>CANNFT010000144.1 GCA_947503895.1 uncultured Saccharospirillaceae bacterium | reverse complement strand
TGGGTGATTAGCTCAGCTGGGAGAGCACCTCCCTTACAAGGAGGGGGTCGGCAGTTCGATCCTGTCATCACCCACCAA
>CANNFT010000143.1 GCA_947503895.1 uncultured Saccharospirillaceae bacterium | reverse complement strand
CCCCCCCCCCCCCCCCCCCCCCCCCCCCCCCCCCCCCCCCCCCCCCCCCCCCCCCCCCCCCCCCCCCCCCCCCCCCCC
>CANNFT010000142.1 GCA_947503895.1 uncultured Saccharospirillaceae bacterium | reverse complement strand
AAAAAAAAAAAAAAAAAAAAAAAAAAAAAAAAAAAAAAAAAAAAAAAAAAAAAAAAAAAAAAAAAAAAAAAAAAAAAA
>CANNFT010000141.1 GCA_947503895.1 uncultured Saccharospirillaceae bacterium | reverse complement strand
ATTTAAAAATCACCGTGGGCGGTGCGGATTATACCGGCACGGACATCAGCCTTTCGAGAACGGCTTTAGCCTATACATTA
>CANNFT010000140.1 GCA_947503895.1 uncultured Saccharospirillaceae bacterium | reverse complement strand
CGGTGCGGATTATACCGGCACGGACATCAGCCTTTCGAGAACGGCTTTAGCCTATACATTAGTTAACGATGACACTCTTGCAC
>CANNFT010000139.1 GCA_947503895.1 uncultured Saccharospirillaceae bacterium | reverse complement strand
CTGGACACTGGACAGCTCTCACTGGACAGCACTCAGCACTCACTGGACAGCACTCACTGGACAGCACTCACTGGACAGCACTCA
>CANNFT010000138.1 GCA_947503895.1 uncultured Saccharospirillaceae bacterium | reverse complement strand
AATCCTGACCCATCGAATCCTGACCCATCGAATCCTGACCCATCGAATCCTGACCCATCGAATCCTGACCCATCGAATCCTGACCC
>CANNFT010000137.1 GCA_947503895.1 uncultured Saccharospirillaceae bacterium | reverse complement strand
AATTGCAGTAGTACGTTCTGCGGCAGCATGTCCGAAGATACGCTCTCAAATGACACTGACAATGATGGCGTGAATAATGACCTGGA
>CANNFT010000136.1 GCA_947503895.1 uncultured Saccharospirillaceae bacterium | reverse complement strand
ACCCAGCGTAGTATTGAACTCTTACGCCCCATCGTGGAAGCGCAGCTCAAACACATACTGCAAAGCAAAGTCCTAGCAATGGATGAGAC
>CANNFT010000135.1 GCA_947503895.1 uncultured Saccharospirillaceae bacterium | reverse complement strand
CACTCGACTGAGATTTACACTCGACTGAGATTTACACTCGACTGAGATTTACACTCGACTGAGATTTACACTCGACTGAGATTTACACTCG
>CANNFT010000134.1 GCA_947503895.1 uncultured Saccharospirillaceae bacterium | reverse complement strand
CTGGATGTCTATCCAACCATTGACATTAATGACTACATCGGCAGCAACGGCGTGACGGATACTGACGGTGATGGTGCGCCGGAAAATTGCAG
>CANNFT010000133.1 GCA_947503895.1 uncultured Saccharospirillaceae bacterium | reverse complement strand
GAGTGTCATCGTTAACTAATGTATAGGCTAAAGCCGTTCTCGAAAGGCTGATGTCCGTGCCGGTATAATCCGCACCGCCCACGGTGATTTTTA
>CANNFT010000132.1 GCA_947503895.1 uncultured Saccharospirillaceae bacterium | reverse complement strand
AGAAATGATTGAACTCATTCGTCAGCTGTATCAAGTGGAAACCAGCTTAAATGAAAAAGGATTGCAAGCGAATAAAAAGCAACAATACAGATTGGAA
>CANNFT010000131.1 GCA_947503895.1 uncultured Saccharospirillaceae bacterium | reverse complement strand
GGCGTGACGGATACTGACGGTGATGGTGCGCCGGAAAATTGCAGTAGTACGTTCTGCGGCAGCATGTCCGAAGATACGCTCTCAAATGACACTGACAA
>CANNFT010000130.1 GCA_947503895.1 uncultured Saccharospirillaceae bacterium | reverse complement strand
GTCAGCTGTATCAAGTGGAAACCAGCTTAAATGAAAAAGGATTGCAAGCGAATAAAAAGCAACAATACAGATTGGAACACAGCAAGCCTATCATCGATGAAA
>CANNFT010000129.1 GCA_947503895.1 uncultured Saccharospirillaceae bacterium | reverse complement strand
CAGTTCTTCTATTTTACTGGCCGGATGCTCGTTAATGCGCTGCAACACATCCACCAAATAGGTATACGGATTGATTTTATGCAGCTTACAGGTACTGATCAG
>CANNFT010000128.1 GCA_947503895.1 uncultured Saccharospirillaceae bacterium | reverse complement strand
GGCAAACTCAAACAAAGCTATTACTGGCCCATTTATGGTGAGGCCAACGAAATCGTGTTTACCTTCAGCGAAAGCCGAGGACGGCAACACATCGAACAGATACTGAA
>CANNFT010000127.1 GCA_947503895.1 uncultured Saccharospirillaceae bacterium | reverse complement strand
TAAAAATCACCGTGGGCGGTGCGGATTATACCGGCACGGACATCAGCCTTTCGAGAACGGCTTTAGCCTATACATTATTAAACGATGACACTCTTGCACTGACCATCAG
>CANNFT010000126.1 GCA_947503895.1 uncultured Saccharospirillaceae bacterium | reverse complement strand
GTATCTTCGGACATGCTGCCGCAGAACGTACTACTGCAATTTTCCGGCGCACCATCACCGTCAGTATCCGTCACGCCGTTGCTGCCGATGTAGTCATTAATGTCAATGGT
>CANNFT010000125.1 GCA_947503895.1 uncultured Saccharospirillaceae bacterium | reverse complement strand
ACGAAGGAAGACTGCACCACACCTTGTGATCCTACGAAGGAAGACTGCACCACACCTTGTGATCCTACGAAGGAAGACTGCACCACACCTTGTGATCCTACGAAGGAAGA
>CANNFT010000124.1 GCA_947503895.1 uncultured Saccharospirillaceae bacterium | reverse complement strand
CATCGAACAGATACTGAATAAACAGTTTAAAGGCACACTGTTAACCGATGGCTATGCGGCTTATGCACGTTATGTGGCATCCACAGAAGGCATTGACCATGCTCAATGCTG
>CANNFT010000123.1 GCA_947503895.1 uncultured Saccharospirillaceae bacterium | reverse complement strand
AAGAAAATTTATTGAGGCCGAAGATAGCCACCCAGAATTAGCCGTAGAAATGATTGAACTCATTCGTCAGCTGTATCAAGTGGAAACCAGCTTAAATGAAAAAGGATTGCAAGCGAATAAAA
>CANNFT010000122.1 GCA_947503895.1 uncultured Saccharospirillaceae bacterium | reverse complement strand
GGCACGGACATCAGCCTTTCGAGAACGGCTTTAGCCTATACATTATTAAACGATGACACTCTTGCACTGACCATCAGCGATACCCCGACGGCTCAGCCAACGGACAGCAAAGAAGGCGATTCCGG
>CANNFT010000121.1 GCA_947503895.1 uncultured Saccharospirillaceae bacterium | reverse complement strand
CTTCTAAGTCAGCTTGAAAAAAGACTTCAAAAAAGAGGTTGACGCAGACATTAAACACTGTAGAATGCGCGCCTCGCTTAACGAAGACCTCCTCGGAGAGATCAGTTAAGCGCCTAATTAACTGCTTGT
>CANNFT010000120.1 GCA_947503895.1 uncultured Saccharospirillaceae bacterium | reverse complement strand
CCGAAGAGTTAACTGGGCCAGACGCTGATCAGTATGAAATCATTGATACCAAGGTGACGCATAAATTGGCTCAACAACCCAGTAGCTACGTGGTGCTGTGCTATAAAATTCCCGTGCTCAAAAAGAAACA
>CANNFT010000119.1 GCA_947503895.1 uncultured Saccharospirillaceae bacterium | reverse complement strand
TGCAACAAGGACACTCATCCTAATATTTCAGCATATTGTACAGAATCAAATGCGGCAACTAAATGTTAGTTTTCGTTATGCGTAGGATTTTTATCAGGTGTTTTAGGTAACAATTACAAGGTTGATGATTTT
>CANNFT010000118.1 GCA_947503895.1 uncultured Saccharospirillaceae bacterium | reverse complement strand
TGCAGCAGTACGTTCTGCGGCAGCATGTCCGAAGATACGCTCTCAAATGACACTGACAATGATGGCGTGAATAATGATCTGGATGTCTATCCAACCATTGACATTAATGACTACATCGGCAGCAACGGCGTGAC
>CANNFT010000117.1 GCA_947503895.1 uncultured Saccharospirillaceae bacterium | reverse complement strand
TGTATAGGCTAAAGCCGTTCTCGAAAGGCTGATGTCCGTGCCGGTATAATCCGCACCGCCCACGGTGATTTTTAAATTTAAATCAATCAGCTCATTCAGTTCTAATTTTGTATCCCCTTGAACGAGGAAATTCAG
>CANNFT010000116.1 GCA_947503895.1 uncultured Saccharospirillaceae bacterium | reverse complement strand
ATTTATGGTGAGGCCAACGAAATCGTGTTTACCTTCAGCGAAAGCCGAGGACGGCAACACATCGAACAGATACTGAATAAACAGTTTAAAGGCACACTGTTAACCGATGGCTATGCGGCTTATGCACGTTATGTGG
>CANNFT010000115.1 GCA_947503895.1 uncultured Saccharospirillaceae bacterium | reverse complement strand
GGGGATACAAAATTAGAACTGAATGAGCTGATTGATTTAAATTTAAAAATCACCGTGGGGGGCGTGGATTATACCGGCACGGACATCAGCCTTTCGAGAACGGCTTTAGCCTATACATTAGTTAACGATGACACTCTTGCAC
>CANNFT010000114.1 GCA_947503895.1 uncultured Saccharospirillaceae bacterium | reverse complement strand
GCACCATCACCGTCAGTATCCGTCACGCCGTTGCTGCCGATGTAGTCATTAATGTCAATGGTTAGATAAACATCCAGGTCATTATTCACGCCATCATTGTCAGTGTCATTTGGGAGCGTATCTTCGGACATGCTGCCGCAGAA
>CANNFT010000113.1 GCA_947503895.1 uncultured Saccharospirillaceae bacterium | reverse complement strand
TGCTCGTTAATGCGCTGCAACACATCCACCAAATAGGTATACGGATTGATTTTATGCAGCTTACAGGTACTGATCAGGCTTTGAATGATACCAACATGTTCCGCGCCTAGTTCCGTCCAGCAAAACATCCAGTTTTTTCTCCCTAA
>CANNFT010000112.1 GCA_947503895.1 uncultured Saccharospirillaceae bacterium | reverse complement strand
CCAACCGCATCATGGATTGCTAAATTATTGTAACTGTAATCGTTATCGGCGGTAGTCGCTGTACTGCTGCCAGTTTCGGTTGGGACGAGTTCAATCTTCGGAAAGTTTTCGCCCACGTGTGCGGATAAGCCTACGCTGTAGGTGAGGTT
>CANNFT010000111.1 GCA_947503895.1 uncultured Saccharospirillaceae bacterium | reverse complement strand
GTCGCAGAGATACCTTATCCAAAGCAGAACAAGCAAAGCTGAATGAATACGTCGAGTTGTGGCGAGAGCGTTTGCACAGCATCAGCTGGTTTATGCGTCGCTTAAATGAAACCATTGCTCGGCAAGCGAATATTGAAGATCAATGTACGGGGCGG
>CANNFT010000110.1 GCA_947503895.1 uncultured Saccharospirillaceae bacterium | reverse complement strand
ATTGAACTCTTACGCCCCATCGTGGAAGCGCAGCTCAAACACATACTGCAAAGCAAAGTCCTAGCAATGGATGAGACGCCGATTAAAGCCGGAAGAAAAGCCAAGGGCAAACTCAAACAAAGCTATTACTGGCCCATTTATGGTGAGGCCAACGA
>CANNFT010000109.1 GCA_947503895.1 uncultured Saccharospirillaceae bacterium | reverse complement strand
CCGCCCCGTACATTGATCTTCAATATTCGCTTGCCGAGCAATGGTTTCATTTAAGCGACGCATAAACCAGCTGATGCCGTGCAAACGCTCTCGCCACAACTCGACGTATTCATTCAGCTTTGCTTGTTCTGCTTTGGATAAGGTATCTCTGCGAC
>CANNFT010000108.1 GCA_947503895.1 uncultured Saccharospirillaceae bacterium | reverse complement strand
CATCGAACAGATACTGAATAAACAGTTTAAAGGCACACTGTTAACCGATGGCTATGCGGCTTATGCACGTTATGTGGAATCCACAGAAGGCATTGACCATGCTCAATGCTGGACGCATACCCGAAGAAAATTTATTGAGGCCGAAGATAGCCACC
>CANNFT010000107.1 GCA_947503895.1 uncultured Saccharospirillaceae bacterium | reverse complement strand
AATATGACCTGCCGGAAGAGCAAAAGCACTGCCCTCACGACGGCGCATCGCTCAAACTAATCGGCAGTGAAGACCATGAACAGGTGGACATCATTCCCGCTCAAGTCAAAGTGATTCGCCACAAACGTTTAAAATACAGTTGCCCCTGCTGCAAG
>CANNFT010000106.1 GCA_947503895.1 uncultured Saccharospirillaceae bacterium | reverse complement strand
AACATGAGCATGGGATTCCAGCACTCATCTGACTGCTCAAGTTGGAAAAGATTGGCTATGGGTGTCGTTCTTAGGTGATTGAATCCTTTTTTGCTGTGTTTTAGAAGTACATTAAATTCTTGCGTCTCTTCAGTGGTGAAAACAGTTTGTAATAT
>CANNFT010000105.1 GCA_947503895.1 uncultured Saccharospirillaceae bacterium | reverse complement strand
GGTGGTGATGGCGATGACGTTCTCAGTGGAGGTGATGGCAACGACACATTAACAGGTGGAAATCAGAACGACTCTCTGTATGGCCAAGATGGAAATGATCAATTATTCGGTGATGAAGGGGATGATGTGCTATCCGGAGGATTGGGTATAGACAC
>CANNFT010000104.1 GCA_947503895.1 uncultured Saccharospirillaceae bacterium | reverse complement strand
AGCCCTGTTGATGACATTACACAATGCTGAGGCTGGACCGCAACCTTAGAAAATCCAGAGGAATCCAAAGACTTTGCTCGGCGTTCAGCGAGTTTGCGATTAAAATATTTAGGGTTGATGTCATGTTCGGAACAAAATGCTGTTTGAGTTTGGCA
>CANNFT010000103.1 GCA_947503895.1 uncultured Saccharospirillaceae bacterium | reverse complement strand
CATTGACCATGCTCAATGCTGGACGCATACCCGAAGAAAATTTATTGAGGCCGAAGATAGCCACCCAGAATTAGCCGAAGAAATGATTGAACTCATTCGTCAGCTGTATCAAGTGGAAACCAGCTTAAATGAAAAAGGATTGCAAGCGAATAAAA
>CANNFT010000102.1 GCA_947503895.1 uncultured Saccharospirillaceae bacterium | reverse complement strand
ATGCGCCCCTCAACAACAGAGCAGCAGATTGAACGCAGCTAAGTGGTTGATTTTGAAAGAGTTTTTCAAGTGTTCAGGCTTCTAAGTCAGCTTGAAAAAAGACTTCAAAAAAGAGGTTGACGCAGACATTAAACACTGTAGAATGCGCGCCTCGC
>CANNFT010000101.1 GCA_947503895.1 uncultured Saccharospirillaceae bacterium | reverse complement strand
ACTACGATGTAAGGTACACCAACCTGACGAGACAACAAGATGTGCTCACGAGTCTGAGGCATAGGGCCGTCAGTCGCGCCACATACTAGGATCGCGCCGTCCATTTGAGCAGCACCGGTGATCATGTTTTTAACATAATCGGCGTGTCCTGGGCA
>CANNFT010000100.1 GCA_947503895.1 uncultured Saccharospirillaceae bacterium | reverse complement strand
AGTGAGTTTGAAGGATCTCGTCTTAGCAGGAGTCAGCGAAGCATTACGAGAAGGCAGCGCAGAGAACGATACTTACTATGGTTATGATGGTCGTGACGTGATAAACGGCAATGAGGGCAACGATACGATTTATGGGTATGGTGGCCATGATCAGT
>CANNFT010000099.1 GCA_947503895.1 uncultured Saccharospirillaceae bacterium | reverse complement strand
GGCACGGACATCAGCCTTTCGAGAACGGCTTTAGCCTATACATTATTAAACGATGACACTCTTGCACTGACCATCAGTGATACCCCGACGGCTCAGCCAACGGACAGCAAAGAAGGCGATTCCGGCACCCAGAACCTCACCTACAGCGTAGGCTT
>CANNFT010000098.1 GCA_947503895.1 uncultured Saccharospirillaceae bacterium | reverse complement strand
GTGTCTATACCCAATCCTCCGGATAGCACATCATCCCCTTCATCACCGAATAATTGATCATTTCCATCTTGGCCATAAAGAGAGTCGTTCTGATTTCCACCTGTTAATGTGTCGTTGCCATCACCTCCACTGAGAACGTCATCGCCATCACCACC
>CANNFT010000097.1 GCA_947503895.1 uncultured Saccharospirillaceae bacterium | reverse complement strand
CCGAAGACAGCAGCCTCGATCTGAATTTCCTCGTTCAAGGGGATACAAAATTAGAACTGAATGAGCTGATTGATTTAGATTTAAAAATCACCGTGGGCGGTGCGGATTATACCGGCACGGACATCAGCCTTTCGAGAACGGCTTTAGCCTATACA
>CANNFT010000096.1 GCA_947503895.1 uncultured Saccharospirillaceae bacterium | reverse complement strand
GTATTTAAAACTACTGTTAAATAATTTGACAGTGTTTGAACTTACTCGAAAAGTCTTTTGGCTAACTTCCTAAGAAGTAGCTTTACATCAAGACTTTCGGTAAGCACCCACACGAATTGTCTGAATTCGTTTTTAAGGAACCTGATTGCCGCTCG
>CANNFT010000095.1 GCA_947503895.1 uncultured Saccharospirillaceae bacterium | reverse complement strand
CACCCAGAACCTCACCTACAGCGTAGGCTTATCCGCACACGTGGGCGAAAACTTTCCGAAGATTGAACTCGTCCCAATTGAAACTGGCAGCAGTACAGCGACTACCGCCGATAACGATTACAGTTACAATAATTTAGCAATCCATGATGCGGTTG
>CANNFT010000094.1 GCA_947503895.1 uncultured Saccharospirillaceae bacterium | reverse complement strand
AGGACGGTATGTATAACCAGCCTCATAAATCTTAAAAATTTTTGGGTCTCCACCCCAAGGAAGGTCACAACCACTCAGCCGAATAATAAGGCCTGCTTGATGTACACTATCTGAATTCAGAGGACGATTCCCTTCCTCACCTTCCCAAGCGTAATA
>CANNFT010000093.1 GCA_947503895.1 uncultured Saccharospirillaceae bacterium | reverse complement strand
TTTAACCCCTGTAATGGCATTGCTGAGCATATCGGTGAGCGGTGTGACGGTGGGCATGACGGAGGCGGTGTGTTCGACGAGGGATTCACCGGACCAAGCTGTATCGAGTGTGATAATTGATTGGTCAATGGAGGTGATTTCATGATGTAGACCGTTGAG
>CANNFT010000092.1 GCA_947503895.1 uncultured Saccharospirillaceae bacterium | reverse complement strand
CTCTCAAATGACACTGACAATGATGGCGTGAATAATGACCTGGATGTCTACCCAACCATTGACATTAATGACTACATTGGCAGCAATGGCGTGACGGATACTGACGGTGATGGTGCGCCGGAAAATTGCAGTAGTACGTTCTGCGGCAGCATGTCCGAAGATAC
>CANNFT010000091.1 GCA_947503895.1 uncultured Saccharospirillaceae bacterium | reverse complement strand
CGAGATTCGGAATACTTAACTGTTCGTCTTTGCATTGCTGGGTAAAGCCCAAACGTCCTGTGTCGTTGTGGTACAAGTTGACCTCATACCCGGTAATAAATGCATTGTTCGGACGCTGCCAGTTAAGCCAGCCGCAGGTGGCATCGTTCGCCGGATCAGGTGAAAAAGT
>CANNFT010000090.1 GCA_947503895.1 uncultured Saccharospirillaceae bacterium | reverse complement strand
CTCAAGGTGATGTGACGCTAACAGATGCCAGTGGGGCAGAGCATGGGTTAGTGGGGTACCCGAAATTGTTGGGGGACTTTGAAAATTGGAAAGCACAAATTTCACCGAGCACCATAGAAGCAGAAGGCCGTTACACACAATTGATTAAAATAGAAGGATCTGTTGACTATTT
>CANNFT010000089.1 GCA_947503895.1 uncultured Saccharospirillaceae bacterium | reverse complement strand
ACGAAGGAAGACTGCACCACACCTTGTGATCCTACGAAGGAAGATTGCACCACACCTTGTGACCCTACGAAGGAAGACTGCACCACACCTTGTGACCCTACGAAGGAAGACTGCACCACACCTTGTGATCCTACGAAGGAAGATTGCACCACACCTTGTGACCCTACGAAGGAAGA
>CANNFT010000088.1 GCA_947503895.1 uncultured Saccharospirillaceae bacterium | reverse complement strand
GTCAGCTGTATCAAGTGGAAACCAGCTTAAATGAAAAAGGATTGCAAGCGAATAAAAAGCAACAATACAGATTGGAATACAGCAAGCCTATCATCGATGAAACCGTGCAATGGTGCCACAAGCAGTTAGCAAAAAATCTGCTGCCGAAAGACCCGTTGAGGAAAGCCATTGGTTATCTGC
>CANNFT010000087.1 GCA_947503895.1 uncultured Saccharospirillaceae bacterium | reverse complement strand
AAACTCTTCAGTTTAAAAATTTTACATCCTAAGATGTGCTCAAGTATTTAAAACTACTGTTAAATAATTTGACAGTGCTTGAACTTACTCGAAAAGTCTTTTGGCCAACTTCCTAAGAAGCAGCTTTACATCAAGACTTTCGGTAAGCACCCACACGAATTGTCTGAATTCGTTTTTAAGGAA
>CANNFT010000086.1 GCA_947503895.1 uncultured Saccharospirillaceae bacterium | reverse complement strand
GTGAAAGCGAAAGCTAAAAAAGGCAGCGCAGAAAAAGTAACGTTGAAGCCCGTCAATGTGACAGAGTTTCGATTAGAAAACTCATGTTTACTGAATAAATCTGCTGAACAGATTCTAAAATGCGTTGATAAGCTAAGAGAAACATACAAAATCAACAAACATCATAAAAAGGACCTTTCGCAAGCAC
>CANNFT010000085.1 GCA_947503895.1 uncultured Saccharospirillaceae bacterium | reverse complement strand
TTAATCGTTGACGCCATCCAGAAAGTCCCTATAATGCGCCCCTCAACAACAGAGCAGCAGATTGAACGCAGCTAAGTTGTTGATTTTGAAAGAGTTTTTCAAGTGTTCAGACTTCTAAGTCAGCTTGAAAAAAGACTTCAAAAAAGAGGTTGACGCAGACATTAAACACTGTAGAATGCGCGCCTCGC
>CANNFT010000084.1 GCA_947503895.1 uncultured Saccharospirillaceae bacterium | reverse complement strand
AGGGGAACCTGGGGCTGGATCACCTCCTTAAACGAAACATCAGCTTTCGGTTAAGTGCTCACACGAATTGTTTGAATGAAGTTTAGTTTCCTCGGAAATTAAACTTTGTTTTGTTCTTTAAAAATGTGGATAAGATTTTTCTCCAAGTTCTAGCTTGGATTAAGCATCAAGTATCAGTATTTTCGAAT
>CANNFT010000083.1 GCA_947503895.1 uncultured Saccharospirillaceae bacterium | reverse complement strand
GACGCCGAAAAAAAGTTAAGCCCTTCGCCGGAAAACACTTCTGTTTCCGACTCGCCTTAGCCCTTGGCATTGCCGACTTATCTGCTTGGTTACTAAAAACCCCGTGCAGTGAGTTGGATGAATGGGTCGCGTTTTATTTAAAAGAACCGTGGGGCCACGAGATCGACACCTTCCGTGCAGCTCAACACGC
>CANNFT010000082.1 GCA_947503895.1 uncultured Saccharospirillaceae bacterium | reverse complement strand
GGCGGACTGGACGGGACTCGAACCCGCGACCCCCGGCGTGACAGGCCGGTATTCTAACCAACTGAACTACCAGTCCAGTAATCGATGTCAGACAGACATCTAACCAATCTCTACTTTTCAGTAGAATTTGGTGGGTGATGACAGGATCGAACTGCCGACCCCCTCCTTGTAAGGGAGGTGCTCTCCCAGCTGAGCTAATCACCC
>CANNFT010000081.1 GCA_947503895.1 uncultured Saccharospirillaceae bacterium | reverse complement strand
AATTCAATCAATGCGAACACTTATAACGACCCCGTACAAAACCGCTATCCAGCCCTCACCACAGAAGACAGTAGCACCCGAGGCAACACTACTATCCAGCAAAACATCGAAATCCAAGCCCTCGACGGTGCCAGCGTGCAAGCCATCGTCGCCAACCATCGAGAACTGTTTTTACAGCCGATACGGGAGGAACTAGAGGAGAAAGG
>CANNFT010000080.1 GCA_947503895.1 uncultured Saccharospirillaceae bacterium | reverse complement strand
GGATTATACCGGCACGGACATCAGCCTTTCGAGAACGGCTTTAGCCTATACATTAGTTAACGATGACACTCTTGCACTGACCATCAGCGATACCCCGACGGCTCAGCCAACGGACAGCAAAGAAGGCGACTCCGGCACCCAGAACCTCACCTACAGCGTAGGCTTATCCGCACACGTGGGCGAAAACTTTCCGAAGATTGAACTCGT
>CANNFT010000079.1 GCA_947503895.1 uncultured Saccharospirillaceae bacterium | reverse complement strand
AGTTTGGCGAGTTGCCCTAACAGCTGCGCGCTAAACTCACCGTTTTCTTTAACCCCTGTAATGGCATTGCTGAGCATTTCAGTTAAAGGAGTGACGGTAGGCATAACAGAGACGGTGTGTTCGATGAGCGATTCGCCGGACCAAGCTGTATCGAGTGTGATAATTGATTGGTCAATGGAGGTGATTTCATGATGTAGACCGTTGAGGATTAA
>CANNFT010000078.1 GCA_947503895.1 uncultured Saccharospirillaceae bacterium | reverse complement strand
TTCAGTATCTGTTCGATGTGTTGCCGTCCTCGGCTTTCGCTGAAGGTAAACACGATTTCGTTGGCCTCACCATAAATAGGCCAGTAATAGCTTTGTTTGAGTTTGCCCTTGGCTTTTCTTCCGGCTTTAATCGGTGTCTCATCCATTGCTAGGACTTTGCTTTGCAGTATGTGTTTGAGCTGCGCTTCCACGATGGGGCGTAAGAGTTCAAT
>CANNFT010000077.1 GCA_947503895.1 uncultured Saccharospirillaceae bacterium | reverse complement strand
AGTCATTAGAAGGTCCTTGCTTTGAAGAAGCAGAATAAAAAAGGAAAAATAAAAAGCGAGCAAACATAAAAAAACCCGCACGAGGCGGGCAAATCATCACTAACGTTCGGCTGTACCAGCGAATTAATGCCTAAGACAGGCATAAAAAAACCCCGACAACACCTTAAATCAAGGTATTTATCAGGGTTTACGTATTCGCCAATGCGTAACAACCGCA
>CANNFT010000076.1 GCA_947503895.1 uncultured Saccharospirillaceae bacterium | reverse complement strand
AATGGTGCCACAAGCAGTTAGCAAAAAATCTGCTGCCGAAAGACCCGTTGAGGAAAGCCATTGGTTATCTGCTCAACCGCGAAACGGCATTAAAAACCTTTTTGGAAAATCCAAATGTGGCCATCGACACGAATCACCTAGAACGTGAAATACGTCCGATTCCATTAGGGAGAAAAAACTGGATGTTTTGCTGGACGGAACTAGGCGCGGAACATGT
>CANNFT010000075.1 GCA_947503895.1 uncultured Saccharospirillaceae bacterium | reverse complement strand
TCTTGACCGTTTAGAGCCATCAATGCAGAACCAGGAATGATTGGCGTGTCATCACCAGGGAAGTCATACTCAGATAGTAGGTCACGTAGTTCCATGTCTACTAGCTCAAGCATTTCTTCATATTCTTCAGTACCGTGACCACCACAGTCTTCTGCTAGAAGGTCTGCTTTGTTCAAGAATACTACGATGTAAGGTACACCAACCTGACGAGACAACAA
>CANNFT010000074.1 GCA_947503895.1 uncultured Saccharospirillaceae bacterium | reverse complement strand
AGTCGTCAAAATTTGGGTGCTCACTTTTAAACTTTGCCCACACCTTGTCGATAAGTGAATAACGTAGTTTTTCCAATCCAACAGGAGGTTGATTAAAAGGAGGCGATGTTAGACTGTGTTGAACAAGCGGGATGGATAGTCCTTTCCATGCCCTTAACTTTTGAATAAATAAAATCTCTATTGGGAAGTGTGATAGATCACTGTCATCAAAATCGTAGTTTTGT
>CANNFT010000073.1 GCA_947503895.1 uncultured Saccharospirillaceae bacterium | reverse complement strand
CCCGTAACAGTGGTTTTCGTCGTATCTTTGATACCAACGATTTCAACTTCTTCGCCCGTTTTAACGATACCGCGCTCTACACGACCCGTTACAACCGTACCACGACCCTGGATAGAGAATACGTCTTCGATAGGCATGATGAATGCGCCGTCGATTGCACGCTCTGGCTCTGGGATGTAGCTGTCTAGTGTTTCAACCAACTTCTTAACTGCTGAAGTACCCAA
>CANNFT010000072.1 GCA_947503895.1 uncultured Saccharospirillaceae bacterium | reverse complement strand
AACTTTTTTTCGGCGTCGGCCACCTCACTGGGCGTGGGAATATTCGACAGCTTGCAGGCGGCCAAATACAGTTCACTGAGCACGCCCATACCAAGCTGTTTGACCTGATGACGAATGATCCATTTTGGTAACCACCAGCGTGGGCCTTTGATGCTCCAAGTGACCAGTTGCCACTGTATTTCAAGGTCGATTTTTAGGAAGTCTTTTAAGGGGGAGTCGGTTCGGCCTTGTGATTC
>CANNFT010000071.1 GCA_947503895.1 uncultured Saccharospirillaceae bacterium | reverse complement strand
GGCTGGTATGTGTCGGTGCTCACGTGAAAAAGGCATGGCGTATATCTGAAGCCACTTTCAATAAATACTTCTTTATTTCGCGATCAAATAGGAAAAAGTAAGCGTCACTTATAGCGAGGACACTCGGCCAATCCCAATTGTCTATAAAATTGTCTGTCTATAAGGACACTTACAGTAGCAAGATCAATTCAAAAGCAAGCAAAGGAATGCATAGTGACCAAGCCCAGAAAGCAACTCGTCAGTT
>CANNFT010000070.1 GCA_947503895.1 uncultured Saccharospirillaceae bacterium | reverse complement strand
TAATGAAATGAGTATTTCAATTAAAGCACCAGACATCTGCCCTAAAATTGAAGGGGAAAATGACTTTTACAGCTGGCTAAGCAATTTTCCATCACGAAAGTCTGTTTTTCTTGGGTTAAGTATTGATCGAAGCGCCGAGCGATTGATTCCCTATATTGGCACCATGTCAAACGGGGAATTTAGAGGCCGAGCACTGCGTGAAATGTGTTTTCATAAGGACGGGCCAATGTATACCGACGTATTCAC
>CANNFT010000069.1 GCA_947503895.1 uncultured Saccharospirillaceae bacterium | reverse complement strand
CAGGTGGACATCATTCCCGCTCAAGTCAAAGTGATTCGCCACAAACGTTTAAAATACAGTTGCCCCTGCTGCAAGCAATTTGTGATCTCGGCCAACAAGCCCAAACAATCTATCGAGAAAAGCATCGCCAGCCCCGGTTTGTTGGCGTTTGTCACGATACAAAAATACGCCGATGCGTTGCCACTGTATCGTCAAAGTGAGATGTTTAATCGAATAGGCATCAACCTGGATCGTACCAATCTGGCAAACTGGATGGTGA
>CANNFT010000068.1 GCA_947503895.1 uncultured Saccharospirillaceae bacterium | reverse complement strand
ACCTACGGCTTAGCGGATTTGGATAACCACCAAGAAATCGAATTTCGCATTATTCAGGATTACAGCTACCTCAATACAAATGTGAAGTACCTGTGTTGTGGGCTGAATTACTGCTGTGTGAATGTTTAACCATTCATTTAAAGCACGATAGAAAAGGATGGCAGTATGACCGCTGATCAATTGATTCAACAACTGGGCGCTTTAGCGATTCAAATCAAACAAACCGAAACTGAATTAAAAAAACAGCAAGACCAATACGC
>CANNFT010000067.1 GCA_947503895.1 uncultured Saccharospirillaceae bacterium | reverse complement strand
TGTTGCTCTGTGAGTTGGTTTTGAAGACCTTCGAGTGTGTCAGCATTGCTGATAAGGTGGATCAACTCTGCGTAGCGCTTGATGAGAAGCTGAAGGACATCGGCGTATGTGCCGAGCAGTGATTTTTCATCACCTGCAGTTTGTTTGATGTGCCCACGAAGTTGTGCTTTTTGATGCGCATCTTGCGATTGTTGCGCGATGGCGAGTGCTGTTTCTGGGTCGAGGTCAATATGCGGGATTATCATTCTGCCACCACGTGTTCGATGTCA
>CANNFT010000066.1 GCA_947503895.1 uncultured Saccharospirillaceae bacterium | reverse complement strand
AATGATTCCCAAAGCGTCATTGGCACCTGCTTAATAACTTTACGCTCTGCTTTTTTACAGTGCTTACACTTTCTAGTGGTCTCAGAAATATACTCCCAGTCGTGCGCAATTGAACCGAAAATAGCGCAGACGCCGATGCGCAAATAATCAGACCAAAACGCTTCAGTAATATCCTCCCACGCCAAAGTCCCGTTAGCTTCCGTGAATACGTCGGTATACATTGGCCCGTCCTTATGAAAACACATTTCACGCAGTGCTCGGCCTCTAAATTCC
>CANNFT010000065.1 GCA_947503895.1 uncultured Saccharospirillaceae bacterium | reverse complement strand
AAGCTGTATGCGATCGAAAAACGTATCAAGGGCGAACCACCTGATAAACGCTTTGAAGTTCGGCAGCAGGAAGCCAAACCGATCCTCGAAAAGCTTAAAGCCTGGATGGAAAAAGCCTGCCAACCGTGCCGCCGAAAACAGCTATTGGCAAGGCATTGGTGTATCTCCACAATCAATGGAACCGGCTTGTACATTATATTGAAGATGG
The DNA here is from genome assembly GCA_947503895.1 of uncultured Saccharospirillaceae bacterium. GTDB lineage: Bacteria > Pseudomonadota > Gammaproteobacteria > Pseudomonadales > Oceanobacteraceae > Bermanella. The sequence continues at coordinate 66 of CANNFT010000065.1, read as the reverse complement.
ACTCTATCCCATCGACAACAATGCAGCGGAGCGAGTGATTCGCCCGTTCACCATTGGTCGAAAGAA
>CANNFT010000064.1 GCA_947503895.1 uncultured Saccharospirillaceae bacterium | reverse complement strand
TTCACGTGAGCACCGACACATACCAGCCCGAGCAAAGCAAAAATCACCATAAAAATATAAAATGCAGGTGTAATGTATCCACCTAAAAAATAACTTAGCACGCCAAATGTAATACACACTAAAAACGTTAAGGGCTTTGTACTTAACTGAAAGAGAACATTGGCATATTTCGTCAAACAGTATAAAGCAGCTGGAAACCCTACGAGCAGCGTAACAAGAATTGTAAAAACAAATACTAAAGCATGGAATGCTTCCATTTACCCTCCTTTAAAGTA
>CANNFT010000063.1 GCA_947503895.1 uncultured Saccharospirillaceae bacterium | reverse complement strand
AAGCTGTATGCGATCGAAAAACGTATCAAGGGCGAACCACCTGATAAACGCTTTGAAGTTCGGCAGCAGGAAGCCAAGCCGATCATCGAAAAGCTTAAAGCCTGGATGGAAAAAAGCCTGCCAACCGTGCCGCCGAAAACAGCGATTGGCAAGGCATTGGTGTATCTCCACAATCAATGGAACCGGCTTGTACATTATATTGAGGATGGACTCTATCCCATCGACAACAATGCAGCGGAGCGAGTGATTCGCCCGTTCACCATTGGTCGAAAGAATTGGAT
>CANNFT010000062.1 GCA_947503895.1 uncultured Saccharospirillaceae bacterium | reverse complement strand
AAGACAAAAATGGCTGAATCGAGCAAAGACAGTTCCATGTGTTCACTGACGATCACCGCCAGCCCATTGATGGCTTTGCGGAAATCCACCGGATCGCGATGCAGATAAACCGATGCTGTTTTCACCCACTGAATCATGCCAGTGTACGCACTAATAAGGCAAAGGATTCAATGGACATGGATTCTGGGCAGTGAATTTTGCATTGGCCCAATTCAATGACCAGCCCTGTTGATGACATTACACAATGCTGAGGCTGGACCGCAACCTTAGAAAATCCAGAGGAATCC
>CANNFT010000061.1 GCA_947503895.1 uncultured Saccharospirillaceae bacterium | reverse complement strand
AGTGCAAAGCAATAAACACACTGATCGCTAAAAGCAAACAACAGCTTATCAACATCGATATTGGCAGAGATGACTATGTAGTATTTATGACAAACGGGCCAATAAATACTTTGAACTCATTAACTGGACCAATTGAAGGCATTCTTACTTCAATCAACTTATTAAGTTAATTTCTTATACTCTAGCCTGAGTGAAAGCGTATTGTGCAACAATGCAACAAGGACACTCATCCTAATATTTCAGCATATTGTACAGAATCAAATGCGGCAACTAAATGTTAGTTTTCGTT
>CANNFT010000060.1 GCA_947503895.1 uncultured Saccharospirillaceae bacterium | reverse complement strand
TAGTAACTGCTGCATCAAGACTTGTTGCTCTGTGAGTTGGTTTTGAAGACCTTCGAGTGTGTCAGCATTGCTGATAATGTGGATCAACTCTGCGTAGCGTTTGATGAGAAGCTGAAGGACATCGGCGTATGTGCCGAGCAGTGATTTTTTATCACCTGCAGATTGTTTGATGTGCCCACGAAGTTGTGCTTTTTGATGCGCACCTTGCGATTGGTGCGCGATGGCGAGTGCTGTTTCTGGGTCGAGGTCAATATGCGGGATTATCATTCTGCCACCACGTGTTCGATGTCA
>CANNFT010000059.1 GCA_947503895.1 uncultured Saccharospirillaceae bacterium | reverse complement strand
CACTCGAAGGTCTTCAAAACCAACTCACAGAGCAACAAGTCTTGATGCAGCAGTTACTACCAGAAGATGCGCTACTGGCTCCGGATGTCAAAACGCAATCAGAAATCGTTGCAGATTTTGTGAGCAGAAGCCATACAGTGGGGGGGGGTGATATTGGAAGGCAGGGAGAATACAGAGCTCTCATAAAAACGTATAATCTACTCTATTGTTCAGAATCACGTGTTGTCCAATCGATTGGGCCAACACAATAAATACTTTAAAGGAGGGTAAATGGAAGCATTCCATGCTTTAGTATTTGTTTTTACAATTCTTGTTACGCTGC
>CANNFT010000058.1 GCA_947503895.1 uncultured Saccharospirillaceae bacterium | reverse complement strand
CTCGCCAAAGCCAATGTCACCAAAAGAAGCTGGGTGAGGGCGGGCAGTAAAATGCGCCGGCAATACACCATCAAAACCGCAGGCAAACCGGTGGTGAATACACCCGTGCAAACATTACTGATAGATTAATGATTGCGGATGAAGAGAGGGATGAATCGTCATGAGTGCCTATTTAAAAACAAAGCTCCAAGTCGCCCATCACCAATTCACCCTATACGAGCTCAACGGCTTACAACGCTTAAAACACTTCGACGAACTCAAAGCCATGGTCGAATCACAAGGCCGAACCGACTCCCCCTTAAAAGACTTCCTAAAAATCGACCT
>CANNFT010000057.1 GCA_947503895.1 uncultured Saccharospirillaceae bacterium | reverse complement strand
AGCGGAGCGAGTGATTCGCCCGTTCACCATTGGTCGAAAGAATTGGATGTTCAGCAAAAGCCAAGCAGGTGCCAAGGTCAGTGCAAATTTATACAGTCTGATTGAAACCGCAAAAGCCAATAATCTGAATGTATACGAATACCTGAAGAACATTTTTAAAAAAATTCCTAATGCCAAGACTGTCGATGAGGTAGAAGCATTATTGCCTTGGAATATGAAGCTCGGCTAGGACGTGGTTGGATTGGCGTTTGCTGATCAGTACCTGTAAGCTGCATAAAATCAATCCGTATACCTATTTGGTGGATGTGTTGCAGCGCATTAACGAGCA
>CANNFT010000056.1 GCA_947503895.1 uncultured Saccharospirillaceae bacterium | reverse complement strand
TATGCCGAAGCCTTGGTCAGAGAAAGTCGTTTACAGCTCGCCTGCAAATTAGAACTCATGGCACCGGCTATACAGTACTCACCGGGTGATGTGGTGGATATTCCATTACCGAGGTTGGGCCTGACCCGTTGCCGAATCTTTAAAGAAACCATTCATACAAATGGTAACGTCACATGGGAAGTACGTGAGCATTCAAACGAGGTCTATCCGTGGACGATTAACACCACCATACCGTTACCGCCGAGAGATACGGTGAACCCGTTAGACATTCCGCAAGTCACGAACATTACTTTTTCACCTGATCCGGCGAACGATGCCACCTGCGGCTGGCT
>CANNFT010000055.1 GCA_947503895.1 uncultured Saccharospirillaceae bacterium | reverse complement strand
CCGTTCGTTTTCTTTTTGTAAGGCAGCTAAATCATTCATGGCAGCGATTATACCGCCATTTAACTCACATCGCTAAATCTTATAGTGTTGTGAGGATTTAACTTCGTGATATCAAAACCGCGTAACAACCAAAGCCATTGTTCATGGGTAAGCGTAATGGTGGCAGCGCTGTGTTTTCGGGGCCATTTGAATTTGTCTTTTTCCAGGCGCTTTTGCCACAGAGCAAAACCTGTTTGATCCCAATAAAGGACTTTGAGTTGATCGCGGCGTTTATTGTAAAAGACAAAAATGGCTGAATCGAGCAAAGACAGTTCCATGTGTTCACTGACGATCACCGCCAGCCCATTGATGGCT
>CANNFT010000054.1 GCA_947503895.1 uncultured Saccharospirillaceae bacterium | reverse complement strand
CACAACGACACAGGACGTTTGGGCTTTACCCAGCAATGCAAAGACGAACAGTTAAGTATTCCGAATCTCGCCAGCGGCATCTACAGCGTCTCTATCGCCTGCCAAACGAATCTCGCCACTGGCCCAGCTGCGTTGGCGGTGGTGGAAATCGACAACCCTGATTTAGGTGTGATCACAGGGCTGACGCTGTCCGACGGCAGTACGCTATTTACTGGCAAACACGCCCCCCTTATCTGGCGTGCACCGGAACGGGCAGGCTTTACCGTTCAAGATTATGTTGTGAAGTTTCTGCATCCTGAGACGAATAATCAACTTAAAACAGCCTACACGACAGACACACAATACACGCTCACCTACGAGC
>CANNFT010000053.1 GCA_947503895.1 uncultured Saccharospirillaceae bacterium | reverse complement strand
TCTAATCGAAACTCTGTCACATTGACGGGCTTCAACGTTACTTTTTCTGCGCTGCCTTTTTTAGCTTTCGCTTTCACAGTCATTCTCCTGCTCCTTGCCTGAATAAATTTCGTTACACCACTAAATTTACTTTTGCGTTATGCACTGCATTATCCAATTCGGTTTTGCGTTGTTGCCACATCTCCTTACCAATTTGATTTTTAAAAAAGGAGTGCCCTGTGTGAGCGGCACTCAAGGTGCACGGTGCTAGCGTGATCTGGTCTTGCTGCGATTCCAAAAAAGCGCGCAAGTGATGAGGCGTAATATCCTCAAATTCGAAGTTTACAAGCCTAAAACTTAATAAATCGTTTTTGCTGCCGCGCTGAAGTTGGCGGCTGGC
>CANNFT010000052.1 GCA_947503895.1 uncultured Saccharospirillaceae bacterium | reverse complement strand
ACCATCAGTGATGCCCCAACGGCCACGCCAACAGATAACAACGAAGGGGATTCTGGAACACAGAATTTGACTTACAGCGTGGGCTTATCCGCGCACGTGGGCGAAAACTATCCGAAGATTGAGCTAGTCCTAACCGAAACCGACAACAGTACCGCCACTGTTGATGATAACGATTACAGCTACAGTAATTTAGAAATTCATGATGCGGCCGGCAACACAGAAGACAGCAGTCTCGACCTGAATTTCCTCGTTCAAGGGGATACAAAATTAGAACTGAATGAGCTGATTGATTTAAATTTAAAAATCACTGTGGACGGTGCGGATTATACCGGCACGGACATCAGCCTTTCGAGAACGGCTTTAGCCTATACATTAGTTAACGATGACACTC
>CANNFT010000051.1 GCA_947503895.1 uncultured Saccharospirillaceae bacterium | reverse complement strand
TGCGCGATGGCGAGTGCTGTTTCTGGGTCGAGGTCAATATGCGGGATTATCATTCTGCCACCACGTGTTCGATGTCATTCATTGAAATGCGTTTTACATAAAACTCCGTATTGGTACCGGCAGTATGTAAAACACGTTCTGAGTTAGGATCGTTTTCATCTGGTAATCGAACCAGTTCCATAGGAAAGTTTGAGCTGAACAAGTAACTTAACCCACCGCCTCTTAAGTAAATACCAGCGTAACGGTAATTGGTTCCCTCCACGTCAAAGTCCGGAGGCTGGCTATTTGTTGAGCGTGATTGTGCATAACCAGCATGGCGGCAATGACTAGCCACAGGACGGTATGTATAACCAGCCTCATAAATCTTAAAAATTTTTGGGTCTCCACCCCAAGGAAGGTCACAACCACTCA
>CANNFT010000050.1 GCA_947503895.1 uncultured Saccharospirillaceae bacterium | reverse complement strand
AGGGGAACCTGGGGCTGGATCACCTCCTTAAACGAAACATCAGCTTTCGGTTAAGTGCTCACACGAATTGTTTGAATTTGTTGAAATAGGCGTTGGGTCTGTAGCTCAGTTGGTTAGAGCGCACCCCTGATAAGGGTGAGGTCGGCTGTTCAAATCAGCCCAGACCCACCAAGTCTAAATATAGTGGGGCTATAGCTCAGCTGGGAGAGCGCCTGCCTTGCACGCAGGAGGTCTGCGGTTCGATCCCGCATAGCTCCACCACTTATTTCCTGACTTGACCAAATCCAAAACTAAGAGCTTATAAGTTAAGTTTTTACTTTTGGTTTTAGACGCCAAATGTTCTTTAAAAATGTGGATAAGATTTTTCTCCAAGTTCTAGCTTGGATTAAGCATTAAGTATCAGTATTTTCGAAT
>CANNFT010000049.1 GCA_947503895.1 uncultured Saccharospirillaceae bacterium | reverse complement strand
GGGTTTTTTTATGTTTGCTCGCTTTTTATTTTTCCTTTTTTATTCTGCTTCTTCAAAGCAAGGACCTTCTAATGACTCAAACCACGTTGATTCAAAGCAACAGTGGCGTGCGGTGGTTGACGGTGTTTGAAGGTGTGGCGACGGTATTAATTGCTGCTGCGCTGATGGGCATTGTGGGTTTGATGTTCAGTATGCAGTCGTTAACCACCAAGATAGATCAAGTGAACGTCGGGTTGAAACAACTGAATATTCGACTGGATCGCTACGAAAGCCGCACCGATAACCGTCTCGTACTGATCGAGAATAACGTCAATATTCTCGATACCCGTATGACCCGCATTGAAACCTTAATTGATCCGGTAAAGAAATGAGCCCATTACAATTACGCGATTTGGTTGTACGCCCCGTTTTAAAG
>CANNFT010000048.1 GCA_947503895.1 uncultured Saccharospirillaceae bacterium | reverse complement strand
AGGACGGTATGTATAACCAGCCTCATAAATCTTAAAAATTTTTGGGTCTCCACCCCAAGGAAGGTCACAACCACTCAATCGAATAATAAGGCCTGCTTGATGTACACTATCTGAATTCAGAGGACGATTCCCTTCCTCACCTTCCCAAGCGTAATATCGACTCATCGTCAGATCCCCTATTCCGAAACGAGCATTAGGAAAAATCCAAAATACAGGATACAAATAGTCAACAGATCCTTCTATTTTAATCAATTGTGTGTAACGGCCTTCTGCTTCTATGGTGCTCGGTGAAATTTGCGCTTTCCAATTTTCAAAGTCCCCCACCAATTTCGGGTACCCCACTAACTCATGCTCTGCCCCACTGGCATCTGTTAGCGTCACATCACCTTGAGTGGTATACAGTTTGGCGAGTTGCCCTAACAGC
>CANNFT010000047.1 GCA_947503895.1 uncultured Saccharospirillaceae bacterium | reverse complement strand
ACTTACAGTAGCAAGATCAATTCAAAAGCAAGCAAAGGAATGCATAGTGACCAAGCCCAGAAAGCAACTCGTCAGTTTAGAAGCCACGCCGTATTATCACTGCATCTCCCGCTGTGTCCGTCGTGCTTTCTTGTGCGGTCATGACAAGCAGAGTGATACCAGTTACGAGCATCGGCGTGCTTGGCTAGAAGAAGAGCTGGTCAAGCAAGCTCAAGTATTTGCGATTGATATTGCTGCTTACGCTATCATGTCGAATCATTATCATGTGGTGCTACATATCAATTCCAAGCAAGCAAAAGACTGGTCGGATGAAGAAGTCATTGATCGCTGGCACATGCTTTATCAAGGAAATCTTTTTAGTCAGCGCTATCGTCGCAGAGATACCTTATCCAAAGCAGAACAAGCAAAGCTGAATGAATACGTCGAGTTGTGGCGAGAGCGTTTGCAC
>CANNFT010000046.1 GCA_947503895.1 uncultured Saccharospirillaceae bacterium | reverse complement strand
ATAATCGCTGCCATGAATGATTTAGCTGCCTTACAAAAAGAAAACGAACGGTTGCGTGCGCAATTGGCGGCGGAAAAAGAAAGTACGCAGCGTGCTTTAAATGCCGAGCAAGAGAAAATAAAAATCGCTCAAGAAAAAGTGGAAGAACGCGATCAACAAATCTCGATTTTAAAAGAACAGATTCAAACCCTATTAAAAAAGCGTTTCGATTCTTCCAGCGAAAAATCGGCACCCGATCAGCTAGGCTTATTCAACGAGGCAGAATCCATCCAGAAGGATGAAGATGTGACGGCTGACGAAGATAACGCGGCAGTATCCAGACCAGACAGGCAGAAGCCGACCAAACCCCGAATCAGCATTGCCGACCACCATCCACGAGAAGAGATCGAATATGACCTGCCGGAAGAGCAAAAGCACTGCCCTCACGACGGCGCATCGCTCAAACTAATCGG
>CANNFT010000045.1 GCA_947503895.1 uncultured Saccharospirillaceae bacterium | reverse complement strand
GATTTGGTTGTACGCCCCGTTTTAAAGCATATGGATATGTGGTCGCCCGTGGCAGAAAACCTTGTAGTGGGCACAGCCTTTCAAGAATCAGCTGGCGGATATTATTTAAAGCAGGTGGGTGGTGGTCCTGCACTAGGCATATATCAAATAGAGCCTGCAACCCATGAAGATTTATGGCGCAATTATTTGGATTTTCCATCTCGTGAAGTGCGTGCAAATTTGATTATTGAGCTCACGACGCCCGAATCATTAGAGCAACAATTAATAACGAATTTATCTTACGCCACGGCTATTGCCCGTTTGGTGTATTACCGCAAAACCGCTCCCTTGCCTGTGGATGCATCGGACATTCCTGCATTAGCAGCGTACTGGAAACAACATTACAACACCGTGCACGGAAAAGGTACGGTAGAAGAGTTTGTGCGAAATTTCCCGCAGGAACTGCTCACGTCAAAC
>CANNFT010000044.1 GCA_947503895.1 uncultured Saccharospirillaceae bacterium | reverse complement strand
TATGGCCAAGATGGAAATGATCAATTATTCGGTGATGAAGGGGATGATGTGCTATCCGGAGGATTGGGTATAGACACATTAAAGGGTGGAAACGGTAACGACCAATTAAGTGGCGGGGCAGATAATGACGTTCTCTGGGGAGAAAGTGGCGACGACATTTTAAAGGGTGAAGACGGTAGCGATACTCTTATCGGTGGGAATGGAAATGATCACCTGATGGGTGGTAATGGGGATGATAAGTTATATGACAGTGCGCATTTTATTTATCCGACACCGACTGGCTCCGGTGTGGATTCGAACGATACCTTTGAAGGTGGGCTAGGAAATGATGAACTATGGGGTAACTATGGCGATGACATTTACATCTTTAATCTAGGTGATGGACAAGATGTCATAGTGGATTACCCACGTACCTCAGTATCAACATCTTATTATGATGATGAGCACACGAAACAAGGTCATGAAAT
>CANNFT010000043.1 GCA_947503895.1 uncultured Saccharospirillaceae bacterium | reverse complement strand
TTTGGGTTTGGGTTTGGGTTTGGGTTTGGGTTTGGGTTTGGGTTTGGGTTTGGGTTTGGGTTTGGGTTTGGGTTTGGCAAATATAATTGAATCGATCACCTAATGGCGGCCTTTCAGACGACCGCCCACAGAATCGGCCGGCAATATACAAGGTGGGAGGGAGTCTGAGCAGCCGCGAAGCGGGGTGTGGGGTGCAACCCCGCAAAAAGAAAACTGGGAGCCCAAAGTCGTATAATTTTTTATTGCATTTAATTCTTCGTTTTCTTCATTACTTCTTAATCCCCAACTTTTTAATCCCCAAAACAAAAAACCCAGTAAATTATCTCCACTGGGATTTGTGCATTAAGTGCCTGAGCTTGACGATACGTCACGTGTGTCTTTCATGTCTAAACTTTCTAATCCCTACTTTTTAACCCCTAAAACGAAAAAATCCCAGTAGATTTCTCTACTGGGATTTCTATTTAAGAGCTTGACGATGACCTA
>CANNFT010000042.1 GCA_947503895.1 uncultured Saccharospirillaceae bacterium | reverse complement strand
AAAGACGGTCAACAACAATGGATACCGCATTTTCATTACTGCAACATCATTGATACCGCCGCCACCATTGATGCCAACCTGCAAGACATTCGTTTACACATGCGTGCGCACACACCGTTTATGGATGGCCAATTTAAAATCTTTATTCGTGACGATGCACCTACGCCGCCCGCCATTTCTGAACATTGGATTCTAAATAAACCCCAAATTAACTATGGCGACAAATCCAAACGCATTAACCGCTGCATTGTGACGTATCGCGAACCCGAATTCGATTTAGAACCCAACACTGTCACATGGCCACCATTGGGCAGTGAGATGGAAGCGCAGTTGTTAGCAGAAGATGATGGCGAAACCTTAGAACAAAGCTTCACTCTGAATGGGTGCAGTAATCGTTACAACGCCATTGATTATGCCGAAGCCTTGGTCAGAGAAAGTCGTTTACAGCTCGCCTGCAAATTAGAACTCATGGCACCGGCTATACAGTA
>CANNFT010000041.1 GCA_947503895.1 uncultured Saccharospirillaceae bacterium | reverse complement strand
AAGGTACGGTAGAAGAGTTTGTGCGAAATTTCCCGCAGGAACTGCTCACGTCAAACGCTCATTAACCTCCCATTCAAAGGTGTCTATCATGATGACTCGAATCAATCATTTAATAACCGACACGTTAAAAAACCGATTAACTTATTACTGTTTATTCGCCGTGATGCTGGCGGTTGGGCTGATGTGCTTAGCTGTTGCCGGTCATGCTAGTGAAGGGACCAGTGATTTAATCAGTGCCGACACACAGGATGCGATTTTAGGTTTTGTAGTGGAGCGCATCAAAGATCATCCCACGGTATCGTTAACGTTAATGGGCGTGACCAGTGCCATGCCATTACTGGGTTACATCGCCAATCAAACTAAAAATCCCATTGATAATGCACTGCACATTGCGCTGAATAAAGTCGTGCAGTTGTTTACGTTCAACACCGCCAAGAATCAACCGGATGTGTTAAGCGTCAAACAAATGCTCACGAACAAACCGAGTAAATGGCCCAAGCTGATAGCC
>CANNFT010000040.1 GCA_947503895.1 uncultured Saccharospirillaceae bacterium | reverse complement strand
GAGCGCGGTATCGTTAAAACGGGCGAAGAAGTTGAAATCGTTGGTATCAAAGATACGACGAAAACCACTGTTACGGGCGTTGAAATGTTCCGTAAGCTGCTTGACGAAGGTCGTGCAGGTGAGAACTGTGGTGTTCTTCTACGTGGTACTAAGCGTGATGAAGTTCAGCGTGGTCAAGTATTGTGTAAGCCTGGTTCAATCAAGCCGCACACTAAGTTCGAAGCTGAAGTATACGTACTAGGTAAAGATGAAGGTGGACGTCACACTCCATTCTTCAAAGGTTACCGTCCTCAGTTCTACTTCCGTACTACGGACGTAACAGGTGAGTGTATCCTTCCAGAAGGCGTAGAAATGGTAATGCCTGGTGATAACGTTCAGCTAACAGCTGCTCTAATTCACCCAATCGCGATGGACGAAGGTCTACGTTTCGCGATCCGTGAAGGCGGTCGTACAGTAGGTGCTGGTGTTGTAGCTAAAATCATCGAGTAATCGATGAGGTATTAGCAGACGCTAAAAAAA
>CANNFT010000039.1 GCA_947503895.1 uncultured Saccharospirillaceae bacterium | reverse complement strand
GTCATAGTGGATTACCCACGTACCTCAGTATCAACATCTTATTATGATGATGAGCACACGAAACAAGGTCATGAAATCATCCGGTTGGGTGTAGGAATCGGTGTTGAAACGCTCACGTATGAGCTGAGTCATAATGACCTCATCGTTAAGCTGTCTGGTGGTAGTGATCAAATCATCATAAAAGAATGGTTGTACACCAGTGATCAAATCTGTGGCAGTTGGCCAACTAATGCAAAGTGCAGCAACCAAGATCGCTTTACAGTGGAATGGTCTGATGGCACTCAAGTGAGTTTGAAGGATCTCGTCTTAGCAGGAGTCAGCGAAGCATTACGAGAAGGCAGCGCAGAGAACGATACTTACTCTGGTTATGATGGTCGTGACGTGATAAACGGCAATGAGGGCAACGATACGATTTATGGGTATGGTGGCCATGATCAGTTGAACGGTGGAGAAGGCGCCGACAACTTAGGTGGTGGTGATGGCGATGACGTTCTCAGTGGAGGTGATGGCAACGACACATTAACAGGTGGAAATCAGAACGACTCTCT
>CANNFT010000038.1 GCA_947503895.1 uncultured Saccharospirillaceae bacterium | reverse complement strand
ACTGTATCGTCAAAGTGAGATGTTTAATCGAATAGGCATCAACCTGGATCGTACCAATCTGGCAAACTGGATGGTGAAATGTGGTGAGTTGGTTCAACCCCTGATCAATTTACTGGCTGACCACCTACGCAGTCAGCCATGTCTTCACCTAGATGAAACCACATTGCAAGTTTTGGATGAGCCGGGAAAACCCGCTCAAAGCAAAAGCTATATGTTGCTGATGACGAATAAAGACCTGCCTGACAGCACTAAAGCCGCTTGTCTGTATCATTATGCAGATAACCGTAGCCAAGATGTTCCATTGCATCTGCTCAGCTGTGATGCCCAAGCGATCATGGTGGATGGCTATGATGGGTATCAAAAAGCCTGTGAGCAATATGGCCTATCCCGTTTAGGCTGTTGGACCCATGCCCGTCGCAAGTTTAAAGAAGCGCAAACGGTACAGCCCAAAGGCAAAACGGGTAAAGCTGATCAAGCATTAGCTTATATTCAAAAGCTGTATGCGATCGAAAAACGTATCAAGGGCGAACCACCTGATAAACGCTTTGAAGTTCGGCAGCAGGAAGCCAA
>CANNFT010000037.1 GCA_947503895.1 uncultured Saccharospirillaceae bacterium | reverse complement strand
GCATCAGCTGGTTTATGCGTCGCTTAAATGAAACCATTGCTCGGCAAGCGAATATTGAAGATCAATGTACGGGGCGGTTTTGGGAAGGGCGTTTTAAATCACAAGCCCTTCTGGATGAAAAAGCCTTGGCAGCCTGCATGGCCTACGTCGATTTAAATCCCATACGAGCTAATATGGCCAAAACTCCAGAATTATCACATCACACTTCCGTAAAGCATCGTTCTAAAAAAGCAAAAGCTGCACAAAACCCCAATCATCCTAACCAGCAAGTGAAAGCCCTAATGTCTTTTGTCGGTAACCCTCGACAACCCATGCCGGATGGCCTGCCATTTCGTTTAACCGACTACCTTGAACTTGTCGATTGGACGGGCCGTATCATTCGAAAAGACAAGCGTGGAGCCATACAAAAATCATTCCCACCTGTTTTAGATCGATTGGGTATCAGTGTGGACAACTGGATGACAATGGCGAATGAATTTGAAAAAACGTTTAAAGGCTTTGTCGGCAGTAGTGAATCATTAACCAAGAATATAGAGTACTTCAATTTAGAGCGGCGAGTAGGTCTGAGTTCATGTAAGCGGTATTT
>CANNFT010000036.1 GCA_947503895.1 uncultured Saccharospirillaceae bacterium | reverse complement strand
TCGGTTTGGATCAGCAACACTACTGGTTTTGAAGTCAGTACCGAATCCCGCTTGATTGAAACCCGACAAAACCAAATTGACCTCACGACGCTACAAAATGGCGAGGCATTAAAAACCAATCAGCCGTACTACCTGCGTTATGCGATTAAAGATGCGTTTCATCGTGACGAGGATGTGGGCGTGCTCAGTTCAGAGTTTACGGTCTATACCGCGCCGGACCCGGTGATTGAGATAGAAGGGGCCATTAATCGAGCGCAAAACAACATTGATGCGATTTTAGCGCGGGCGTTAAATCAAGAAGTAGCCATTCAATCCAGTCATCGCAAAATCGAAACAGAAAAGCTCACACTCCAAAACACCGAGCAACAATTAACAGCCAGCATTACAGAAACAGAAGAAGTGGTATTGGGCGAACAGCAGGCGCTCGCCAGTCGCATGCATACGTTGGAAGTGACGGTACCGAATATTTCATCACGCATTCAAAACGTCGAAACCGTTATCACCGAACCCACCTATGGACTCGCCGCAAAAGTCACTGTGCTGGAAACCAGTTTACCCAGTGTGAACGCACTGGCCACGGACGCATTGCAAACCGCATCCGGTTATTGCCCCACCGGCGCGCACCTCACCAAAAGCGCATGTGAGGCCGCGAATCATGGATGGGTGAATGCATCATTCGCATCGGCATTGCGCAA
>CANNFT010000035.1 GCA_947503895.1 uncultured Saccharospirillaceae bacterium | reverse complement strand
GTATTGAGGTAGCTGTAATCCTGAATAATGCGAAATTCGATTTCTTGGTGGTTATCCAAATCCGCTAAGCCGTAGGTGCCGAATAAATCATGAGTGAAGTTTAAACTGAGTGTGACGAACTGGTTTTGTGCATGGTACACCTGATGAACCAATGTCCAGCCGCTCCACAAGCCAGCCACGCTTTTCGTGCGTTTTTGCAGTAAGACCTTGCCTTTGCTCATCGTGATCGAGCCATTAAAGATCAATTCATCAAACAGTGTGCTGCGAATCACTTGCGTTCGCGTACTCGATGAAAAGTACGTGCTCGGTAGATAATCTTCATCGTAGCTACTGGCTTTAGCAGGTAAGCGTAGTGACCCCAAGCTGATTTGACCGCTGGTTAACCATGTTCCAGTGGTGACGTAGTGACGTCCGTTTGTGGCCAAGCAACGTGCCATTTGGTATCCGCCCGCACTGGTTTGGTAATCCGACATAAATCCGGCCTTCCCCGTCACTATCGCGCCGCTTTTAATGATCCCATCTGCTTTGAGTTTCTTCAGTGTGGCAGCGCCCTGCGCGTCCACCACAAAGTTGTTGTTGACGTTAATGGAGCTTTTGACCAAGACATTAATCAGTTCAACTTGATTGCCATTGATCTGTAATGGTTTAACCGACCCGTTGGCTGTTTGAAATTCAAACCGGTCCGCTTTAAAGACAATGTTACTGCTGGTGGGGTTTGCGCCTAAGTACACGCCCGCAACCGCCCCGCTGTTATCGACGTGTAAACCGGCGGTGGCTTTTAAGGCTCCGTTGTCGTTTAAGGTTTCGAAGATCGAACCTGCCGAAAGCGTTTGACCACTAACGTTTAGCTGTACGTTGCGCAATGCCGATGCGAATGATGCATTCACCCATCCATGATTCGCGGCCTCACATGCGCTTTTGGTGAGGTGCGC
>CANNFT010000033.1 GCA_947503895.1 uncultured Saccharospirillaceae bacterium | reverse complement strand
TTGCGCAATGCCGATGCGAATGATGCATTCACCCATCCATGATTCGCGGCCTCACATGCGCTTTTGGTGAGGTGCGCACCCGTGGGGCAATAGCCAGAAGCGGTTTGCAGTGCGTCTGTGGCCAGTGCGTTCACACTGGGTAAACTGGTTTCCAGTACAGTGACTTTTGCGGCAAGTCCGTAGGTCGGTTCGGTGATGACGGTTTCAACGCTTTGAATACGTGATGAGATGTTCGGTACCGTCACTTCCAATGTGTGCATTCGGCTGGCCAATGCTTGTTGTTCAGTTAATACCACTTCTTCAGTTTCGGTAATGCTCGCGGCTAATTGTTGCTCGGTGTTTTGAAGGGTGAGCTTTTCTGTTTCGATTTTGCGATGACTGGATTGAATGGCTACTTCTTGATTCAATGCTCGCGCTAAAATCGCGTCAATATTGATTTGGGTTCGATCAATCGCCCCTTCTACATCGATCACCGGGTCCGGCGCGGTATAGACCGTAAACTCTGAACTGAGCACGCCCAGATCCTCGTCACGATGAAACGCATCTTTAATCGCATAACGCAGGTAGTACGGCTGATTGGTTTTTAATGTCTCGCCATTTTGTAAGGTCGTGAGGTCGATTTGGTTTTGTCGGGTTTCAATCAAGCGGGATTCGGTACTGACTTCAAAACCAGTAGTGTTGCTGATCCAAACCGATGTCGATGCATGATCCGCTGCCTGAATCGCATCATGGGTAAGCGTGATGCTGTTTTGTGTGACGTCCCACCGCACCCCACTGGGCAAGGTCGGTTCAAGGTTTTCAATGATGATTTCCGCTTGGCCTGTATCGGCATTGGTGTGACCGTGTTTGCCTCGCGCGTACACCTGCACTTTGAGTTTGCGGTGCAAACCCATGGCTTGGTTTTGCTCGTAGGTGAGCGTGTATTGTGTGTCTGTCGTGTAGGCTGTTTTAAGTTGATTATTCGTCTCAGGATGCAGAAACCTCACGACATAATCTTGAACGGTAAAGCCTGCCCGTTCCGGTGCATGCCAGATAAGGGGTGCATGTTTGCCAGTGAATTGCGTACTGCCGTCTGACAGCGTCAGCCCTGTGATCACACCTAAATCAGGGTTGTCGATTTCGACCACCGCCAACGCAGCTGGGCCGGTGGCGATATTCGTTTGGCAGGAAATGGAAACGCTGTAAATTCCGCTGGCGAGATTCGGAATACTTAACTGTTCGTCTTTGCATTGCTGGGTAAAGCCCAAACGTCCTGTGTCGTTGTGGTACAAGCTGACCTCATACCCTGTAATAAATGCATTGTTCGGACGCTGCCAGTTAAGCCAGCCGCAGGTGGCATCGTTCGCCGGATCAGGTGAAAAAGTAATGTTCGTGACTTGCGGAATGTCTAACGGGTTAACGGTCTCTTTTGGTGGTAGCGGAATGGCGGTGTTAATGGTCCACGGATAGGCTTCGTTTGAATGCTCACGTACTTCCCATGTGACATTGCCATTCGTATGAATGGTTTCTTTGAAGATACGGCAACGGGTCAGGCCCAATCGAGGCAAAGGAATATCCACCACATCACCCGGTGAATACTGTATAGCCGGTGCCATGAGTTCTAATTTGCAGGCGAGCTGTAAACGACTTTCTCTGACCAAGGCTTCGGCATA
>CANNFT010000032.1 GCA_947503895.1 uncultured Saccharospirillaceae bacterium | reverse complement strand
ACTCTTCACAAGCCAAGCCCCCGCATCCTGAATTTTAAGAACAACCGATCATTTAATGGATTGGCTTTTTTTATGGGCAATCGAATAGCGCCTTAACTTGTTGCAAGACAAGATCGTTGGTTCACTCTTCACAAGCCAAGCCCCCGCATCCTGAATTTTAAGAACAACCGATCATTTAATAGATTGGCTTTTTTATGGACAATCGAATAGCGCCTTAACTTGTTGCAAGACAAGATCGTTGGTTCACTCTTCACAAGCCAAGCCCTGCATCCTGAATTTTAAGAACAACCGATTATTAAATGGATTGGCTTTTTTATGGGCAATCGAATAGCGCCTCAGCTTATTGCAAGACAAGGTCGCTGGTTCACTCTTCACAAGTCAAGCCCACGCATCCTGAATTTTAAGAACAATCGATCATTTAATGGATTGGCTTTTTTTATGGGCAATCGAATACCGCCTTAGTTTGTTGCAAGACAAGGTCGCTGGTTCACTCTTCACAAGTCAAGCCCACGCATCCTGAATTTTAAGAACAATCAATCATTTAATGAATTGGCTTTTTTATGGGCAATCGAATACCGCCTTAGTTTGTTGCAAGACAAGGTCGTTGGTTCACTCTTCACAAGCCAAGCCCCCGCATCCTGAATTTTAAGAACAACCGATCATTTAATAGATTGGCTTTTTTATGGACAATCGAATAGCGCCTTAACTTGTTGCAAGACAAGATCGTTGGTTCACTCTTCACAAGCCAAGCCCTGCATCCTGAATTTTAAGAACAACCGATTATTAAATGGATTGGCTTTTTTATGGGCAATCGAATAGCGCCTCAGCTTATTGCAAGACAAGGTCGTTGGTTCAACTTCTATAAACCATGCCACACCCACAATCTGAATTTCTAGAAAATCCATACATTAACTTGTTTGGGTTTTTTATGGGCAATCGGATAGCACCTTCGCTATTTACAAGCGATAGGTCGTCGGCTCACCCTCTGAAAGCCAAGCCCCCTGCAATCCATATCTTAAGAACATTAACAACCGACAAACATTCAATAGGCTTCTATTTCACAATGCTTCGATTGCTTTTTTCTGAATTAAGATTTTGGCTGTGAGTTGCCGCTGGTTTGAATTTCATCATGCATTGTCAGTTTACTAAAGGCAGACTTTTGATATTGTCGCGCCCAATAAAGCTTTAAATCGATCACTAATCATACGGACTCTGTTTATTTTCATAAATATCAAAGTTTCGCTTGCTACCCAGGGCTTTAATCCGTATTGTGCGCCCTACCAGTCGCGGGGTGGAGCAGTCTGGTAGCTCGTCGGGCTCATAACCCGAAGGTCGTCGGTTCGAATCCGGCCCCCGCAACCAGAATTTTAAAAAAGCCAATCATTAATGTGATTGGCTTTTTTTATGGACGACAGGTCGTCGGTTCACTTTTCACAAGCCACGCCCCCGAAACCAGAATTCCAATAAAGACAACCGTTAATCTATATGGCCTTTTATGGACGACAGGTCGTCGGTTCACTCTTCACAAGCCATGCCCCCGAAACCAGAATTCCAATAAAGACAACCATTAATCTATATGGCCTTTTATGGACGACAGGTCGTCGGTTCACTCTTCACAAGCCATGCCCCCGAAGCCAGAATTCCAATAAAGACAACCATTAATCTATATGGCCTTTTATGGACGACAGGTCGTCGGTTCACTCTTCACAAG
>CANNFT010000031.1 GCA_947503895.1 uncultured Saccharospirillaceae bacterium | reverse complement strand
GTGCTACTGTCTTCTGTGGTGAGGGCTGGATAGCGGTTTTGTACGGGGTCGTTATAAGTGTTCGCATTGATTGAATTTGACGCACCGCCCGAGCTGTTGGCGATGTCCCCTGCTTCCATTAATGACAGTGCGGACATGGCGGCAATATTGGCGTAGCCCGTAGCAGAAACTTTGGTGGCGAGTGCGCCGGTGGGGTCTACGGCGTTGGCTTTGGTCATACCTTCATTGACGTTGAGATAAGCGCGCGTAATCGCTGCGGCTTTTTCCATGACGAAGACGGCAGCCATGAGTTTTTGATTTTCCCCTGCCATGCGTTTACCCAAAGCAAAAAGGTTGCCTTCGAGTGCGCGTTCTTGGGCGAGGATTTGATCGTTCACGGCTTTTTTAATGGCTGCTTTTTGTTTGGCCTCCTCTTCTTCGGCTTTAAGTCGGCGTTCGCGGGCTTGGTTTTCTTTTTCTTCAATTCGTATGAACTCGTCATTCAATTTTAAGTCGTTTTGTTCGCGATAATAATCTTGCAGTTCAGCGAGGGATTCATAGCCTTTTTGTTTCAGTTGTTGCTCGCTGAGGTTGAGGCTTTCAATTTGTTGTTCGCGTTTCTCCCATGCGAGGTTGGTTTTTTCTTGTTCGTCGGCCAGTTGGTTTTCGAGTAAAGCGAGTGTTTTTTGACTGGTCGCTTGCTGGGTTTTGAGTATTTCTTTTTGTTTTTCGGTTTGTGCTTGCTTAGAGCTGACTTGGGCTTGTTCTTCGGCGTTTTGTTGCGCTTTGATTTGATTGATGGTGATGTCTTGTAGGGCGCTACCTTCTTTGCGTAAGTCGTTGAGTTCTTTTTGTAGGGCTTTTTGAATGCGTTTTTGTCGGCCGTTTATGGATTCGAGGCGATTATAGTGGTTCAGTTTTTTGCTGATGTCTGCGATTTCGGTGGCGATCTCTTGTAGGCGTTCTTTTTCGGTGGGGTCGATGGCTTTGCGAATACTGTCGAATCCGGCAGATATGACTTCGAAGAAGCTTTTGGCTTTGGGTTTGAGCTCAAATACTTCGGCGAAGGAGCGTTTGAGTTCTTGCCAGCGTTGGCTGGCAGTGTCGGCAGCACCTGCGACGGAGCCATTAGCTTCTGCTGCACCTACCCCTCTAATTTGGGTGGCCAGTTCGGCGAGGATATAGGTTTGGGCTTTGGCTTTTTCACCCGCTTCAACCATTTCTTTGATCATGTCTTTTTGGCTTTGAGTGAATGACACACCCGCACGGCGCAATGCAGTTAAGCCCGTAAGCGGGTCTTCGAGTGCTTTGCCTAATTGTAATGCACTGCTTTTAATGTCGGTGCCCATAACGGCGGACAAGTCCTGACTAAGCTTTATGGCATCTTTGAAAGTGTTGCCTTGGATGCTTTTAAAGGTGAGTAAGGCATTGGAGGCATCGAGTACGCCACTGACACTGGCGAGTGTATTGAGTGCGACTTGATCGGCCAGTTGGGCAATTTGGTCGGCGGTTAATCCAGCTGCACCGCCTGTGGCTCGAATGATGGCTTCGGTTTTGGCCAATCGCAGTTCGTATTCATCTAACTCTCTGACGGAGGCCAATGCCATAGCAGATAAGGCAGTAAAGCCTAAACCCGCACTGACGACCAAAGGGTTAAGACTGCGAAACAAGGAAGCGATGGAAGATAGCCGGCCTGAAAGTGGGCCTAATGGCCCTTGAAACGCGGCGACGTGTTGGGAGGCAGTACGGAAGGATTGGCTAAGGCTGGTATTCTTCTTTTCGGTTTTGCTTACCATGCGGCTGTATTGTCGCAGGCGTGCATTGGATTCATCAACACTGCGTTTAAATTGGGTGTTGTTGGCGGTGAGCTGGGCTTCGATTTTTTGCACGCGCACGTAGTTCATTGGGCTCTCGCTTTTTCCTTATCCGGCTTGATGGTTAGGTGAAGCTTGTAGGGATTGCCACATGGCGACTTGCTGGGATTCGGTGAGCGTGGCTTTGGGCTTGTCGTCGAAATTGGGAATAAAATCGTCGTGTTTAAATGGGGATTTAGGTTTGAATAATCCGTTGGCGAGTAGTGTAGCGTGTTGAGCTGCACGGAAGGTGTCGATCTCGTGGCCCCACGGTTCTTTTAAATAAAACGCGACCCATTCATCCAA
>CANNFT010000030.1 GCA_947503895.1 uncultured Saccharospirillaceae bacterium | reverse complement strand
CCAAGAATCAACCGGATGTGTTAAGCGTCAAACAAATGCTCACGAACAAACCGAGTAAATGGCCCAAGCTGATAGCCAATTCAAACGGCATCGTCGCTACCAGTCGATACGCCAAAAACTGGATCACCGAAGACCCATCGGTTGAATACCTCATGACGCAATCAGCACCGCTCATGGTCACCCCCGATCCCGATGCATTCGTCGTCGTGAAGGTCGGGTAGAGGCTCGCCAACCCAGCAATCGAAACAGCGTTTTGCCATTAATTATTTAAGGAAACACCCTTTATGAGCAAACCCAGCACCGCATCCAACACCGCATCCAGCAGTGAGAAACTCATCGAAGTGACCGCTGTTAAAACCTTCCAGTGCTTGGTAAAAGGCGAAGCAATAACAGTCAGTAAAGGCACCACGGCCTCCATACCTGAAGCAGAAGCCAAAGCCGCTGCCGAAGCGGGTGTCATTCAATTACCCTCCGATTCAGCGAAAAAATGAACGACTTCGATCACGCCCTCAGCGTCGCAGATGACATTATCTTCGGCGCTTTTGGTGACGATGCCGTACTCATCAAATCGGACGGTACTGAAACATCCATTAAAATTATTATCGATCAAACCCTAGAGCAATATGAAGATGGGCATACAGACCATGCACGAATGGTCACCATTGGAGAAATAAAAAATGTAGATGGAGAAGCTAAAAAAGGCGATCAGGTGATCGTTAGTCAAGGGAAGTATATGGGAGAATATCGAATAGGCCAGATAATTCAAAAGAATATAGAAGAGGTAGTGTTTGTACTTGCGTAGGTTGGCCCATGGAGTGATTTATGGTAAAATGCCAACAGATGTGAATAGCATGAAAAGCTAATATAGGAAGTAATGATGAGATTTATTTTAAGCGCAGTATTTATTTCGATTTTTGCAATTAATGCTAATGCAGCGAGTTTATTCTGCACGGGTAAAGTTAAAGACATGTTTATCGACAGTAAAGGTGATGTTAATATTAGACCGGACTGGGCTCCTAAATGGACTAAAATATGCAGCACCAAAGATAGTGATGTTGTTCGTTGTTCTCTTTGGACTTCAATGGCTATGACCGCGATAAAAGATAACTTAACTTTTAGAGTAAGTTATCTTGGCAGTCCTTACGAATGTGGCACATTGCCGGCTTATGATAATGCACCTACGCCTCATTATGTGATGTTATATAACGATCATTAATTTATTGAGCTTCATGAAACCGCCCGAGGGCGGTTTTTTTATGCCTACAATTCGATGCTAGTAAAAATATGAACACCCAAGCTCAAATCCAACAGCTAGAACACAAGCTCAACCAAATCGCTAAAATAGAAGTGCCCAAGGCCAGCAGCTCCGCCTTAAACAAAGTTAGCGCGAAAATTAAAACCCGCGTCATATCCGGTGTGTCAAAGCAAACCAAAGTGCAAGCAAAGCTTATTCGTAAACGGGTTTACATCAAGCGTTCAATAGTACGCACGCAGAAAGCCCGCATATCTGTTTACGCCAAAGACATCTCCGCGATTTCATTATTAAAAAATACGAAACTAGGGCCGTTAAAAAGGCAAATCGCCGGTAAGCGCATAAAAGACGTATGGATCGCCGACGGCAGCAAAAACAAAGGTAAATACAACAAAGGGCATGGATTCAGTCAAACGTCGTTGAAACATAAGCAAGTACTTAAACGAACCACCAAGGGGCGTTACCCTGTCGAAGTCGTCAAAATACCCATTTTTAAAGTGGCGGAAAACGTATCAAAAAAAGTGATCAATCGTATGTTCTTTCCTGAATTCCAACGACTTTACGCAAACGATTTACGGTATAGGTTAAGTAAATATGGCCAGCAGACGTGAACTTCGAAACATTGTTAAACACTTGATTGAACAACAATACACGATCCCCACGTTTACCAGCCAAATCATCACCTGTTCCGATTCACTGTACGCCACCGTTCTCATTCCCGAAGCGCAAGCGCGCATGGCATACGTTAGTCACGACACCGTCATCGACTACGATGCACAACTGCAAATCGTCATCTACATGCAAAACCTCGACGAAGACGAACTGGATACCTTAGCCGATCACATTGCACTCAGTGTATTAAGCGATGGGTTACTGCAAGCCGAACTGCAAGAACTCTCCTATATAGGCTTTGAATACCTCGATGAAAACCACGGCTATTACCCCATCGCACTCAGCTTCAATATTCAATATCGAGCATAAATAGCAACACAAACACAAACATAAACGTTCAGTTCATCGCAATAAAACGATATTAGTTCAGCGTCGCAGAACCAACGGGAAATATAACTGAATCGATCATACATATGCGGCCTTTCAGACGACCGTCCACTGAACAGGTCGTCAATATACAAGGTTGTAAGGAGGAAGATCAGCCGCGAAGCGGGACGATAACTTGTGGAAGGTGGTTGCTTACCCCACAAAATGAACCGGGAGCCGAACAATCTAAATATCACCAGTGCAACTCAGACTGCCAACACACTTAAATTGTATAGCGCACCAAACACACAAACACCAAAAGGAAACCACCATGGCCATCAAACTTTTCCGTAAGCCTGACGCAGGCACCTACACCCTCATCCCCGACATGATGGAAATTGAACTGGGCAGTGGAGAAGAACGACAAATCGAAGAAAAAAGCTACATCTCACACGATGATGACTACACCGATTTCGATGTCTCGACTTCCAGCGCCCCCGAATTTAGCGTCACCTTTGATGACCCTATTTCAGATTTAGAAAGTGATTACGACACTAAAGAACGCTGTGGTTTTGGGTTGCTCTACACCGACGCCAACACCGAAGTGTTACTCGCCAAAGCCAATGTCACCAAAAGAAGCTGGGTGAGGGCGGGC
>CANNFT010000029.1 GCA_947503895.1 uncultured Saccharospirillaceae bacterium | reverse complement strand
TATTTAAGAGCTTGACGATGACCTACTCTCGCATGGGGAGGCCCCACACTACCATCGGCGATGTGTCGTTTCACTTCTGAGTTCGGGATGGAATCAGGTGGTTCCAACACTCTATCGTCGTCAAGCAAACTGTTATGGTGACCCGCTGCGCGTTCCACCAAATTCTTTGGGATTCGATTTTTCTTAATAAAGATGTCTAACAATCAAGGGATCTATGTCTGTATACGGTGTTCTTGATCCGTTTTGGCGTTATATAGTCAAGCCTCACGGGCAATTAGTACTAGTTAGCTTAACGCCTCACAACGCTTCCACACCTAGCCTATCAACCAGTTAGTCTTACTGGGCCCTACAGGGTACTTAAAGTACCAGTGAGATCTCATCTTGAAGGGGGCTTCCCGCTTAGATGCTTTCAGCGGTTATCCTGTCCGAACATAGCTACCCGGCAATGCCATTGGCATGACAACCGGAACACCAGAGGTTCGTTCACTCCGGTCCTCTCGTACTAGGAGCAACTCTTCTCAAATCTCAAACGCCCACGGCAGATAGGGACCGAACTGTCTCACGACGTTCTAAACCCAGCTCGCGTACCACTTTAAATGGCGAACAGCCATACCCTTGGGACCGGCTTCAGCCCCAGGATGTGATGAGCCGACATCGAGGTGCCAAACACCGCCGTCGATGTGAACTCTTGGGCGGTATCAGCCTGTTATCCCCGGAGTACCTTTTATCCGTTGAGCGATGGCCCTTCCATACAGAACCACCGGATCACTATGACCTACTTTCGTACCTGCTCGACGTGTCAGTCTCGCAGTCAAGCTGGCTTGTGCCATTACACTAACCTCCTGATTTCCGACCAGGATTAGCCAACCTTCGTGCTCCTCCGTTACTCTTTGGGAGGAGACCGCCCCAGTCAAACTACCCACCACACAGTGTCCTCGATCCCGATGAGGGACCTGAGTTAGAACCCCAATATTACCAGGCTGGTATTTCAAGATTGGCTCCACGCAGACTGGCGTCCACGCTTCAAAGCCTCCCAGCTATCCTACACAAGTAATATCAGAGTCCACTGTGAAGCTATAGTAAAGGTTCACGGGGTCTTTCCGTCTAGCCGCGGGTACGCAGCATCTTCACTGCGATTTCAATTTCACTGAGTCTCGGGTGGAGACAGTGTGGCCATCGTTACGCCATTCGTGCAGGTCGGAACTTACCCGACAAGGAATTTCGCTACCTTAGGACCGTTATAGTTACGGCCGCCGTTTACCGGGGCTTCGATCAAGAGCTTCGCCGAAGCTAACCCCATCAATTAACCTTCCGGCACCGGGCAGGCGTCACACCCTATACGTCCTCTTTCGAGTTTGCAGAGTGCTGTGTTTTTAATAAACAGTCGCAGCCACCTAGTATCTTCGACCGACGCTAGCTTAGGGAGCAAGTCCCATCACCGGCATCGGCGTACCTTCTCCCGAAGTTACGGTACCATTTTGCCTAGTTCCTTCACCCGAGTTCTCTCAAGCGCCTTGGTATTCTCTACCTGACCACCTGTGTCGGTTTAGGGTACGATTCGTAATTACCTGAAGCTTAGAGGCTTTTCTTGGAAGCATGGCATCATCGACTTCGGAGTCCTTGGACTCACCGTCATCAGTTCTCAGCCTTAGAGACACCCGGATTTGCCTAAGTGTCAAGCCTACAACCTTAAACCAGGACAACCAACGCCTGGCTCGATTAGCCTTCTCCGTCCCCCCATCGCAGTAATTACAAGTACGGGAATATTAACCCGTTTCCCATCGACTACGCTTCTCAGCCTCGCCTTAGGGGTCGACTAACCCTGCCCTGATTAGCATTGGACAGGAACCCTTAGTCTTCCGGCGGGGAGGTTTTTCACCCCCCTTATCGTTACTCATGTCAGCATTCGCACTTCTGATACCTCCAGCAAGCTTCTCAACTCACCTTCAACGGCTTACAGAACGCTCCTCTACCGCTCATCATTCGATGAACCCGTAGCTTCGGTGTACAGTTTGAGCCCCGTTATATCTTCCGCGCAGGCCGACTCGACTAGTGAGCTATTACGCTTTCTTTAAAGGATGGCTGCTTCTAAGCCAACCTCCTAGCTGTCTGAGCCTTCCCACATCGTTTCCCACTTAACTGTAACTTTGGGACCTTAGCTGACGGTCTGGGTTGTTTCCCTCTTCACTACGGACGTTAGCACCCGCAGTGTGTCTGCCATAATTGCACTCCACGGTATTCGGAGTTTGCATGGGGTTGGTAAGTCGGGATGACCCCCTAGCCCAAACAGTGCTCTACCCCCGTGGGTGAGATATGACGCTCTACCTAAATAGATTTCGAGGAGAACCAGCTATCTCCCGGCTTGATTAGCCTTTCACTCCGATCCACAAGTCATCCGCTGGCTTTTCAACGACAGTCGGTTCGGTCCTCCAATCAGTGTTACCTGATCTTCAACCTGCTCATGGATAGATCGCCGGGTTTCGGGTCTATTGCCAGCAACTAAACGCCCTATTAAGACTCGGTTTCCCTACGGCTCCGCTATTCGCTTAACCTTGCTACTGACAATAAGTCGCTGACCCATTATACAAAAGGTACGCAGTCACAGAACAAGTCTGCTCCCACTGCTTGTACGTACACGGTTTCAGGTTCTATTTCACTCCCCTCACCGGGGTTCTTTTCGCCTTTCCCTCACGGTACTGGTTCACTATCGGTCAACTGGGAGTATTTAGCCTTGGAGGATGGTCCCCCCATATTCAGTCAAAGTTTCTCGTGCTCCGACCTACTCGATTTCACTGTGTATAGCGTTTAAAGTACGGGGCTATCACCCTCTATGGCGGCACTTTCCAGAGCCTTCCTCTACACACAACACAGCTTAAGGGCTGGTCCCCGTTCGCTCGCCGCTACTAAGGGAATCTCGTTTGATTTCTTTTCCTCTAGGTACTTAGATGTTTCAGTTCCCTAGGTTTGCCTCCTGTCACCTATGTATTCAGTGCAGGATACTGCCGAAGCAGTGGGTTTCCCCATTCAGAGATCTCCGGGTCAAAGGTTGTTTGCCACCTCACCGAAGCTTATCGCAGGCTACTACGTCTTTCATCGCCTCCAGTTGCCAAGGCATCCACCGTGTACGCTTAGTCGCTTGACTATATAACCCAAAACGTTCTCATGTTGCTTAGGAAGGAGACCTTCGTGAAGCCACATTGAAAATTTAAGATTCATCAAACAACCGTTACGACAATATTTAAAGTGTTTTCACACTCGATAAGTGCTTTCGCACTTCCGGATCGCGCTTGATTGTTACTCTTTCTTTATTAAGTTAGATTGAATTAAGCTGGAGTAGGAGTATTCGAAAATACTGATACTTGATGCTTAATCCAAGCTAGAACTTGGAGAAAAATCTTATCCACATTTTTAAAGAACA
>CANNFT010000028.1 GCA_947503895.1 uncultured Saccharospirillaceae bacterium | reverse complement strand
CACCCAGAACCTCACCTACAGCGTAGGCTTATCCGCACACGTGGGCGAAAACTTTCCGAAGATTGAACTCGTCCCAACCGAAACCGACAACAGCACCGCCACTGTTGGTGATAACGATTACAGCTACAGTAATTTAGAAATTCATGATGCGGTCGGCAACACAGAAGACAGCAGTCTAGACCTGAACTTCGTCATTCAAGGGGATACAAAATTAGAATTGGATGAGCTGATTGATTTAGGTCTAAAAATCACCGTGGGGGGCGTGGATTATACCGGCACGGATATTACACTCTCGAAAACAGCTTTAGCCTACACCTTGGTTAACGATGACACTCTTGCACTGACCATCAGCGATACCCCGACGGCTCAGCCAACGGACAGCAAAGAAGGCGATTCCGGCACCCAGAACCTCACCTACAGCGTAGGCTTATCCGCACACGTGGGCGAAAACTTTCCGAAGATTGAACTCGTCCCAATTGAAACTGGCAGCAGTACAGCGACTACCGCCGATAACGATTACAGTTACAATAATTTAGCAATCCATGATGCGGTTGGTAATACTGAAGACAGCAGCCTCGATCTGAATTTCCTCGTTCAAGGGGATACAAAATTAGAACTGAATGAGCTGATTGATTTAAATTTAAAAATCACCGTGGGGGGCGTGGATTATACCGGTAGGGATATTACACTCTCGAAAACAGCTTTAGCCTACACCTTGGTTAACGATGATGCTCTTGCACTGACCATCAGTGATGCCCCAACGGCCACGCCAACAGATAACAACGAAGGGGATTCTGGAACACAGAATTTGACTTACAGAGTGGACTTATCCGCGCACGTGGGCGAAAACTATCCGAAGATTGAACTGGTCCCAACCGAAACCGACAACAGCACCGCCACTGTTGATGATAACGATTACAGCTACAGTAATTTAGAAATTCATGATGCGGTCGGCAACACAGAAGACAGCAGTCTAGATCTAAACTTCATCATTCAAGGGGATACAAAATTAGAATTGGATGAGCTGATTGATTTAGGTCTAAAAATCACCGTGGGGGGCGTGGATTATACCGGTAGGGATATTACACTCTCGAAAACAGCTTTAGCCTACACCTTGTTGAATGATGATTCTTTAAAAATAACGATTACGGGTAATAGTGCTGGAGATGAAGGAAGTGACAGTGCCAATGCTGAAAGAGAAGAAAGTTTTAAAGTTGGTATTTCTAATGATATTGCTAAGAATTACGATGCAATAAAATTAATAGTTAAAGATGATTTGCTCTGTGAAAAGTGTGCAACGAAGAATTCAGATTTCACTTATACAGAATCAGTCGATATTAGTGCTGGCGACAGTGATGGTGACATACTGAAAGAAGAATTTGATAAAAATATAACATTAAGAATTACTCAAGATTCTTTAGTTGAATACTCAGAGACCGTGAATCTATTGCTTTCTTTCGATGGGCTGTTAAGTGGGGATGATGCAGGAATCGAATTTGTTCCGGCTAATGGCTCATCTGAATTAAGTAAAAAGATAGAATATCTAATAACAAATGACGACTTTATAAATGTAAAGCCATTGAGTGAACAGAATACGGATACTACGAATACGATTGCAGAGTCATCATCGAAGACAATGGGATACGAGATTGATGCTTATTCCACGGAACTAACGGGGCTAAGCTTGAACTTGGCTCAACTTGTCAACCCTAGCTCTAGTTCATGTAGTTTTACATATAAGGTTGGTTCGTCTACTACAAATGGTGGTTGCGCTGCAAATAATGTAGTGGATGTAGAATTTACTTACTCTGCAATTTCTCATGCCATAGGGTCTATGCAATCAAATGATGCCGGTACTGTATTAAGTATAAATGATGATACTTCAATAGAGCCTGATGAATCTTTCTCTGTTGAATATACTCTTTCTGTAAAAGCGGCTGAAGACGAATTATCTAAAAATGAAATAGCTGATCTAATTAAGATAAGTGGCAACTCTATTGATGTAAGCGGTGAAAACCCCATAGTTATAAATTATGACTTTGATTTGACAGATAGTGATGACTTGGTATTTCAATATGAGCCGTTTTTAGTTGAGGATGTTAATGGTTCTACCAATTCTTTATACGATATTTATTTTTGCACTGACTCAGATGTAAAGATTGAAGGTTCTAATACAGACTTTAATTTTAGTTTAACTGGTGTATCAATTGATATTGACGGTGATGAAATTGATGTTTATGGAATTTCGACTTCCGACATAGTTGGAATAACTATACCACTTGAATCCCAAAGCAAAACGCTTACGTTAAATAACTCTTCAAGTCTAATTCAAGTATCTGATTTCGTTAACAATCAATACTGTATTTCACATGAATTGATAGAAACAAATGCGGATTTGACATCTGAAACTGCTGAATGGATTTCATTTGATATCAGTAGTCTAGCAGATGACAGAATTTCTAATGTGCCAGCTCAAGCGCAGCATGCAGTGATTTTAGATACTGATTTTCCTGAAATAGTCACGACAACTCCTCATTACACGGTAATTTCAAATTACACGGATGAGATTGAAGGCATTGAAATAGGTGATCCAATACTTGATATAACCGATGTAACTGCCGCGCCAACCTATGATGCATCGAAGGGGTATTGTTTATACGATAGCCACACAGGCTCAGTATGGAGTGTCGGTGATGTCAAAAATGCAGATGACTCATTATTAGTCGATAGGGATATTACTTACACAAAGAGCTTGGCTGATTCGATTAATAGTACAACCATCACTAATGATTTTAGTCTGTGCGGTCTTGCAACAGGAAGTGTTGGCGCAAATGCTGGTAAATGGCGGTTGCCACAAATACAAGAAATTATTGAATTAATTCATGTAGAAGAGTTTAGAACTAGGCTGTCAGTTGCAAACACTATTAAAACGTCAGATAACCTAAATAGTTATTTGCAAAATAAACTAGAAAATGTTCAGAATGAAGATCAGTTTATACCCAGTATTTCTGAATCAGATTCATCTGAGGATAGTTCAGTTTCGAGTTTATATTGGACAAGTCAAGAGTGTGAATTGTCAGATTCAAGCAGTGATATTGGGACTTGGGCATTTGATTTTTCTAATTATGAACTGCTTTGTTTATCTAATACTGATGAAGCTCATGTTCGGTTAGTTTTTAATGCAAGTGAAGATGATGACGGGGACGGTGTTTCAAATGATCAAGATAATTGTCCAACTATAGCAAATTCAAGCCAAACTAATTCTGATAACTGGTACTTCACAGCGAATCCATCTGAAACAGATATAGGTGGTGATGCATGTGATCCCGATAATGATAATGACAACCTACTCGATGAGGATGATGCTTACCCTCAAGATTCAATTCTAGGTTATACCGACACCGATAATGATGGCGCCCCTGATAGTTGTACTGTTGTTTCATGTGATGGAAGTGGAATGTCAGAAGATTTAGATGATGACAATGATGGCGTGTTAGATAGTAATGATCATTATCCATTAATCTCGCTAGATGGCTTAACCGATACAGATGGCGACGGTATTCCAAATGATTGTAATGCCGCATGTCTATTAGCAACTCGTATGCATGAAGACTTAGATGATGATGGAGATGACGTTCCAGATCTTCATGACGATTTTATTTTACATATCGAGGCTTCTGTAGATAACGATTCTGATGGATTACCAGATCAATGGAACGCTAGTTGTAATCTTGAGTGTCAGGCAAATTCAGATTTAACGTTAGACGCCAGCTTAAATGACACCGATAACGATGGCGTGAATAATGACCTTGATGTCTATCCAACCATTGACATTAATGACTACATCGGCAGCAACGGCGTGACGGATACTGACGGTGACGGTGCGCCGGAAAATTGCAGCAGTACGTTCTGCGGCAGCATGTCCGAAGATACGCTCCCAAATGACACTGATAATGATGGCGTGAATAATGATCTGGATGTCTATCCAACCATTGACATTAATGACTACATCGGCAGCAACGGCGTGACGGATACTGACGGTGATGGTGC
>CANNFT010000027.1 GCA_947503895.1 uncultured Saccharospirillaceae bacterium | reverse complement strand
ATATCCTCAAATTCGAAGTTTACAAGCCTAAAACTTAATAAATCGTTTTTGCTGCCGCGCTGAAGTTGGCGGCTGGCGGTGGTGCGATTGGATAATCGGTTTGAGGTGCGGCGGACATCGAGATCGGAAAAAGTGGAGAACATTATGGAGCCAAGAAAAAACAGCATTAAGCCCAATGGGCTGTGCGGTTTGATGACTCCACGTCTGATCGCCTCGGATACAAGGTAGGAGCGTTTGCCGCTGCCCCATTTTTCACGTATCTGTTCAAGTGAGTTCTTGATAGTGCCGGGTGAGACGCCGCGCTGCTTGGCAATCTCTTTGTTGGTCATACCGTTCGCTAAACCCAAAAGAATAAACCCTTGGGCTTTTGGAAAGCGACTTATTAATATCCAGTTACCAAGCCTCATGTGACTCACCACAATCAGAATATTTAAGTAACTATAAAATAGGTTCTTTTTTAGTAACTGTCAATAATGACTCTAATCTTACTTGGCAGTAAACAGTGAATTGAACTGAGCAGATTGGTTATAAAGTGTCATGTCAGCTTTAAATGCCTCCAAATACCTCCATGCTAGATAGACTTCATCATGGAGCCTGATTAGAGCTCTAAAAAACAGCATTTACCAAGAACTACA
The DNA here is from genome assembly GCA_947503895.1 of uncultured Saccharospirillaceae bacterium. GTDB lineage: Bacteria > Pseudomonadota > Gammaproteobacteria > Pseudomonadales > Oceanobacteraceae > Bermanella. Next base: position 6,860 of record CANNFT010000027.1, on the reverse strand, counting down.
GAAGGTGACGAAGCATGATAAAAATACTAATGGGTATATTCATTCTTATGATGACTCACAACACACTAGCTGGATTTGAAACAGGCCATGTTGCCTATATTTCTTCTGCTTCTGATGGGCGTACTTACTTCAAACTGGATGGGGTAAAGGAGTGGAGCCCAGCTTGTTCATCCAATGGAATATGGGCTATCACGGACGAAAACTCCGAGGAAGGTAAAAAACAGTATGCTATGGTTCTAGCGGCAGCCACTACAGGCAAAAGATTACATGTGATCGGTAAGACTACCTGCAATCGCTGGCCAAACTATGAGGACGTAGACTTAATTCAGATGTATGTAAATTAAGCTAATTAGGGTGACGCAATATGCGTCACCATCCCAATTAACTGTGAGCGATTTTCATCTACATCCAGCTCTGAACCGTCAGGTAGTACTAGCCTTAAACGCCCCATAGCCATAGGTTTAATTCTCCCTATGACGATGTGTGGTTCATAATAACAAGCAAACATAAAACCTTCGGCAACCTTCTCGTTTGCTTCTGAAAGGGGTGAAATGTAATAGCATGCGCCCATTCTAATTGCTGGTTCAAACTGCTGAGATTCTTCCTTAATGATAAATGTTCGAGCGGATACTGACCTTGGCGTAATCTCAGGTAAATCCGAATACTCAGCAGGTAGCTCTCCACCTTCGATATATGCCTTAAAATTAGTGCTGTTAAGAATGGGCACCCGCCGCTTGCTTGGTTTTAGGTGGCTGGGGATAGGCTCTCCCTTATACCTAAGTCTTGTCGTTTCATGAATCTGATCCAACCACCCAGGCTCCTTTCCACCAGCTTCGTCTATTCTCCTCGCAACGGTTGGACCTATTCTACAAGAAACCTTGGATGGCCCATTTTTATATTGTGATGCCTTGCTTCGATTTATTCCTGCAACTTCTGAAAAGTCCTTCACTCGGCCTTCAAACTCATCTTCCAATATCGATAGATAGTTTTGGTATCGAACTTCGTAAATATCCATAACCACTCTTATTTTGGGCCACTGCACTATAGTAGGTATAAATAATATTCTAATACAGTACATTGATTTTATTGAGGAAAATTACTTTTTACGTAAAAAAGCAACTTTTGGTATTTGTTTGATGATTACTCTTATGGTAACTTCTCACTATATCAGGAGGTGGCTATGGATTTACCGCAATGGTGGAAGTCAGCCAAGCCAGACGAACGCCAGCAACTAGCACGTGTCTCTGGGTATCAGTTAGCCTATTTGAAAAAGCAGGCATGTATATCTAGAAACAATTCAGATTCAATACCTGAAAAAATGGCGTTGCGGCTGTGCCTCGCTTCAAAAGAAGTTACGCCCGAACGAGAATTAACGTTTGAGGCGCTTTGCCCTGAGCTATCTTCGAAATACAAAACCTTATTTTCTGGAAAAGCACTGTGACTTAATAATTTAAGTATGCAGTGCTTTTTTTTCGTCTGAAAGATGACGAATGGAACATGTTTAAAAACACAGTATGGAGAACCAACCAATGACGGTCGTTATTCCTGCAAGTGATCATCCACTCAGAGTGCACTCAAATATTTACAAAGACACTCTGACCCCTTCCATTAAAAAAACTCAATTTACTCATGTTGCGATTCGTCAGCAAATAGAAGCCTTTCTAGAAGCTGGCGGATGTATTCAAGAAATCCCATCCGAAGAAATCCCGCCACGTCTGGAATCAGCGTGGCCCACGATTAAATCGCTGGAGTAGTGATCATGGGTCAACTATGCGATCTAGGAGAGCCTCCCGAAGTGAAAGCAGATACGAAAGACGGTTATTCAAAAGTAGCCAATCGACTGCTTGAAACGCTGTGTTTAATGGATTTAGGCGGACGACCGTTGCGCTTTGTGATGGCTGTTATTCGGCAAACTTACGGCTTTAGTCGAAAGACCGTTCTCTTTGATCGTGCCGCTTTTTCAGAAGCAATCGGCATAGATTCGGATTCTATTTCTCGATTAAAAACAACATTAATTCAATGCAAAATTTTCTATCAAGAAGGTAAAAATATCGGCATTAACCCAGTCATTTCTGATTGGCATACACCTGAAAAAACACCACGAAAAACTGTCAAATCTGACAGCCATGCCAGTATGACCGACTGTCAAATTCGTCAGGAGAAACTGTCAAATCCGTCAGTTAGAACTGGCAAAATTGACAGTTTTGGGCCTCCTTCTTCTCTATTGGTTTTTAAAGAAAATATTAAAGAAAACTTTAAAGAAATGTCGCAACCGGTTTCACCGGCTGGCGATCACTCTCAGAAAATGTCCAACTCTGAAAACTTAACGCCTGTAGTCACTCGACCGGATGCAGCCATTCAATCGTCGTCTGGGAAACTCTGGGGCACACAATCAGATTTGGACTCGGTGAAGTTTATTTTCGAAGCCGTTGTCGTGCGGACCATGAGCACCAAGGAACCGAACTGGGCAGACTGGGCAAACACCATTCGCTTGATGCGAGAACAAGATCGACGACAACCTGATCACATTGCCGCGCTGTTTCGTTACGCAGATCAACACGATTTTTGGTCATCCGTGATTCTAAGCCCAAAGGCATTGCGCAAGCATTGGGGCAAACTGGCAGCGGCGTTTAATCGACATCGAGCGCAAAACCCAAAACTTTCTACGCGAGAGCATGCGGCTCGTACCACTACCGAAGAACGTCTTAGGGACACCAGCTGGGCGGATGGATTATGAAAACACACGCATCGATCGACGGACTAGACCCGAATGCAAATCATCAAACTATTCAAACATTGGCCAGTGGCATTCAGCTGGTGCGCGAAGTGATGCGCTTGGGTGATTGGATGACCATCGGTGAAGTGCAAGAGCAAGTTTCCCGTTTGCCAGAGGTTGGCCAGTACTATTCCGAATCTTGCATTGGTGCGCGCATACGGGATCAGCGCAAACCCCGTAACGGCCATCACACCGTTTTGCGCAGACTGCGCGCGAATAGCAAAAATCTATTCGAATACAAATTAATTCTAAACGACTGACCCTGAACGACTGATTTTCAACGCACGATTTCTGAACCGTTTTTTAACGAAGGAATGTCAGCATGAAAAACTTAATCGCTCGAACCCAATCAAAACATCCACCTTGTGACGACGGTTGCCCGATGCGCAATCACTGCAAGCGAGCCAACGATCGCTGTTCGCAAATGAGTCACTGGTTGAACACTGGTTTCATAGAACACTCCTGGAGTCGTGTACCGCGAATTTTAAAAGCGAAACAAAAAGCGAATAAACCGAAACGCTCCGATGACGCTGATGTGAACTACAAAGCCATGGCGTTAAGTGAATGGCTTGATGGTCATTCCAGTGGCTTGGCACTGAAAAAATATTTAGCACAAAAATACCCTACTACCGAAAACACCGGATTAACGACTTCGACTCGCGTTTAACACCGACTTACCCCAGCGGGCGGTGGGGCGAATAACACCCGCAGATTCAGCTTGTTGACCTCATTAAAAAAACAATGGGTGATGAATCGGACAGCTCGGAAAGACGAGCCTCGATTTTTTTCTTGAGGATAAAACCATGTCACGAGGCAGTGTAAACAAAGTCATTTTAATCGGTACACTCGGGCGAGACCCTGATGTGCGATACACCACCCAAGGCCAGCCGATTTGCTCGTTAAGTGTGGCCACTAATGAAGGCTATAAGGATAAAAACTCAGGTCAACAGGTGGATAAGACGGAATGGCATCGTGTGGAAGCCTTTGGGCGACTTGCCGAGGTAATGGGTGAATATTTGCGCAAAGGTTCGAAGTGCTACATCGAAGGCAAACTTAAAACAGACGAATACGAGAAGGACGGCATCAAACGATACAGCACCAAAATCGTGGCGCGGGATTTGACCATGCTCACTCCAAAAAGCGAGCAGCAGTATGCATCGCATCCTGCACAGCAAGGTCTGCCAATGCAAAATGGCTACTCGGCCGCTCAGCAAGGCCAACCGCCAGCACAACAACAAACACCGCGACAGCAAGCGTCACATCAACCACCAACACCACAGCAACAGCCTGCACCCGCCATGAATGCAGCGCATTCAGCATTTGACGAGTTCGACGATGACATTCCCTTTATGCGCTTACAACACGAGTATTTATTATGAGTGGTCCACTTGCCCGCCTGGTGAATTATCGAATGGGCCAAGATGGCATGGAAATCATCCTGCGTCTTGGTCCCAAAACCTCGAAAGAAAAATTGGAAGCTTGGCTAGGTGAAGGGCCGACGTTACTTCAGCTTTCTCATGCGCCAAAACGTCCTGAATCCAATACAGCATCAAAACCTAAAGGCGGCAACTTGGCACGGCTGGCGGGTCAATGGTGCAAGGAAAAATCCTATCATCAGTTCTGCTTAGAAAAAGGTTTCATCTCCGTTATCGCCGATCGAGCGGAGCAAATAGAAAAAGACGTCACCTACGCTATTTACCGTGAATGCGAAATTAAAAGCCGCGCTGAACTTGATCATAACGAGCAGGCAGCTAAAACGTTCAAGCGTGTTTTTATTCGTCCCTACGCGGAATTTTTACAGGGGCACAAATCATGAGCGTTATTATCCCCACCTCCAAGATTGAAATAATCAAGCTGGCACGCGAGTTAAAGCACTCCAACTGCTTAATATTGGATGCCGAAACCACGGGCCTCAGTGACCGTGACGAAGTCATCGAAGTCGCAGTCATTGATATGCAAGGTGAAGTGCTATTAGACGAACTTGTTATGCCTACCCAGCCTATACCGAATGAATCGAGAGAGATTCATGGGATCAGTGATCGCGCTGTGCGTAAGCATGGTCAATTATTTGAGTATGTAGCATTGAAACTTGCATCGTTCAATTCCCGTCAAATAGCGATGTTTAATGCGGTATTCGATGTGCGCCTACTAAAACAATCGGCCGAAAGACATGCATGGCGATTGGGTGATCAAGCGGTAAACAGCGTACTGTCCGCATCCGTGCCGACGAATACCATCGACATCATGGAGCTGGCCAATCGATATTTTTACGAATCTTTGGAGTGGGATGCTGAACAAAGCAAATTCAAACGGCTGTCACTGTCAAAATGCTGTGAGCTGATAGGCCTCAATATTGAGGAAGAAATCGGAAATCCGCACCAGGCATTGGTGGATTGTAAAGCAACGCGCGAATTGATTTTGTATATGGCGGACAAGCATTAACAGCTTACCGTAATCACACAAATAAGATCATTGGGAGATACAACCATGATGTTGATCGGACTGGCAGGCAAAGCACGTACCGGCAAAGACACCGCCGCGAACTTATTAATTCGAGAACGTGGGTATTCGCAAGTCTCATTCGCGAAACCCCTTAAAGAAATGTTAGCGGTTGGATTCGGTTTAAATGATGCACAATTAAACGGGGATGAAAAAGAAACCGTACTCCCCTGGTTAGGAAAATCTCCAAGACAATTGCAACAAACACTGGGTACGGAGTGGGGTCGAGAATTAGTGGATCAGAATGTATGGAGCATGCTGGCCAAGCGCGCTATTGATCGACTCCGTGACCAAGGTTGTAAGGGTGTGGTCATCAGCGATTTACGATTCGAGAACGAGGCAGCGTCCATCCGAGAATGGTGTGGCGCGGTGATTCATATACAGCGAGATATTACCGGTACGCATTTTGAGCATGTGAGTGAAGCGGGTATTGAGATGCGCAGTGGTGATTTTACGATTCAAAACACCGGCTCAGTATCGGACTACGAAACGGCTGTATTAAGAATGGAATGTGCCCTCAGCCTCTCGAAAGATGCTATGAGAAGCCTAAGGTAGCAGATATGATCGTCGGCATTGATCCTGACTTAGTAAAATCCGGCGTGGCAGTGATTCAAGACGGAAAGATTCAAGCACTGCTCGCCCTTAGTTTTTATGAGTTCACTCAATTCATCGAACAACATCCCACCGCCTTATACGTGATTGAAAATGTAGAATACGATAAAACCACCTACATTCGACCAGGTCTTAGCCGCGCGGCTATGAACAAGGTAGCTCAAAACGTTGGACAGGTAAAAGGCACACATCGTCAAATACTGAACTGGTTGGAGGCCAAAGGCTGTCAGGTCAAGCGTGTTCCGCCTCTCAAAGGGCCGGTTAAACAACGGGCTAAGAAAGACGCGAAGTACTTCAATAAGATCACGGGGTGGACTGGTTCGAGCAATGAGGATAAGCGTGACGCGGCGTTATTGGGGTTGGCCGAGTGTCTTCGCTATAGGTGACGCTTACTTTTTCCTATTTGGTCGCCTAATAAAGAAGTATTTATTGAAAGTGGCTTCAGATATACGCCATGCCTTTTTCACGTGAGCACCGACACATACCAGCCCGAGCAAAGCAAAAATCACCATAAAAATATAAAATGCAGGTGTAATGTACCCACCTAAAAAATAACTTAACACGCCAAATGTAATACACACTAAAAACGCTAAGGGCTTTGTACTTAACTGAAAGAGAACATTGGCATATTTCGTCAAACAGTATAAAGCAGCTGGAATTCCTACGAGCAGCGTAACAAGAATTGTAAAAACAAATACTAAAGCATGGAATGCTTCCATTTACCCTCCTTTAAAGTATTTATTGAGTGGGCCCACTCGATTGAACAACACGTGATTCTGAACAATAGGGTAGATTGTACCTTTTTATGAGAGCTCTGTATTCTCCCTGCTTTCCAATATCAACCCCGCCACTGTATGACTTCTGCTCACGAAGTCTTCCACGATTTCTGATTGCGCTTTGACATCCGGAGTCAGTAGCGCATCTTCTGGTAGTAACTGCTGCATCAAGACTTGTTGCTCTGTGAGTTGGTTTT
>CANNFT010000026.1 GCA_947503895.1 uncultured Saccharospirillaceae bacterium | reverse complement strand
GGCAATTCGAAGCATTAAAACATGAGCACCAAACTGATACTCAGAATTATACCAAATATATTTTTGATCAATTGCGTATACGGCTATAGAGGCGAGCTGCTGAAATGCTTCCTTTGATAGAGTGAGTGCAGCGGTACTGAGTGCTACCCCAATCCTATCAATATGCAAGGTAGATAAAGACTCTAAGTCTAGCTTGTTAGCCTCCCAGTGTCGAAAAACATCAGTGGCTAAGTAGAACTCGGAAGTTAGTCCAGCATTCACGTAATGCTGGGCTAGCTCTGCATCGTCCTTGGTCGCATTAATATTTATGCTACGTAAAAAATCAATAATGGATATCTCAGCTGCACTCATTGCTTGAAGAAATACTGCGTTGTTAGCAAGATAGTCTTTTAAATCTTGCTCATTTTCCTGAACCCTGCTTTCCAGCATACCCCAGTCATGCAAGCTCTTGATGTTATTCCGCCTTGAAGGGTAGCCAGTGTAGTCATCGCTATAATAATCAGTCATTACTTCCCCCATGCATCTTTGATCTCAACCTTTAATGGGTAGGTGTTGATCACATTGTAGTTACCATCTTGGTCATAGTTGCCTGTGTTTACCTTGGGCACTTCTACTTTTACCCCGTAACCACGGACTTCATATTTAGCCTCACTGCTGTCCCGCAGTTAAGAAAATAAAAAGGGCTTAAAATTCAAAAGGTTGGTAGATTTAATCATCACAAAAAACCAACCTACCCTGAACTTTAAGCCCATGTCTCATATTAATACAATTCTCTCTCAATTCCTAAAGCTTGTTCCAAAATCTGAGTTTAATCAGCTGGCTAAAGCACATCACGCTGGACAGAAATTTCGAAAGTTCACAAGGTTTGACCAGTTTGTACTGCTTTCGAACTTGCAAGTCACTGGCCGTTCCAGTATCCGAGACATCATTGAGAATTTTAAAGTTCAAAGGAATAAGCTTTTTCATATCGGTGTTTGCATTCTTTTACGCAGTAGCTTTAGCCGGATTAATAAGGAACAGGCTTGGCAGCGCTATCAGGCTTTATTTCACCGAATATTCAGTCGATTTAGCCCTATATCAAAAAAGCATTCGTTCAATTTTCACAATAAACTCTATTCGATGGATGCATCAACGGTCGAACTCTGTCTTGTAGTATCGCGAGATTAAACGATTCAAGACGGATCGAAAAAAGGGCATCACCAGTGAACACCATATTGAACTGACCAGCCAAAAAGCAAGGTACGCTGCGCCGAATCGGATACAAGAATCTGTATACTGGCAAGCAATATTATTGCATCACCAACCATACAAGACTAGCAGCGAAAACCATTGCCGCCACCAACAAAGAGCGCTGGCATTTTAAGCTATTTTTTAAGTGGATCAAGCAGAATTTGAATATCAAAATATTCATTGGAATGAGTAAAAATGCGGAACTAACTCAGATTTGGATGGCACTTTATACTTACTTATTAATACATTACCTCAAGTGGGCGAACGGCTTAACCCAAGCGCCCCCCCGAATTGATCAGATACTACAGATGACGTAGTTTGAACGTAGAGATCTGATTGAGCTTTTTAAACCACCTATACCGATCGAAAGTCATGAGAAAAATATGAGCCTAGTTCTCTAAAATTTATAGGGCAGCAGTGATTTCGAATATTTAAATTAAGGTGCATGCCGTTTTAGTTTTTTCATAGGTGGTGTTGTAGCTGTGGTTTGAAGTCGTGCAAGCAGGACTCAAGTTGGTTGCTATCCCAATAGGTATTTTTGTTGAGCGTGGCAAGCACTCGAAAAATGAAATCACAGCTTGGTCTCCACGTCTAAAAAAGGCAGTCGAAGATGCTCGACGATTATGTAACCCCACAGCGCCTTCGCGTGTTTCCAAGCGACCCTTGTTCAAAGGCCGAAGTGGAGGACCCATTACTGCTGCCAATCGAAAGTCTGGTTGGAAGCGTATTCGAGATATTGCGATGAATGAGGGTTTGGAAATCGAAGGCAAGGTCGTTAAATTACAAACCCCATTCACATTCCATGACATCAAAGCCAAAGGGATTACTGATCATGAATCCAAAGCAGGCGGACATAGAAGCAAGAAAATGGAAGCGGTGTATGATCGTAAACCAGACATTATAAAAGCGACCCGCTAGAGGTTGAAAAGCGATCACTACTGTATGAAATCACATACTGTATGTTAGGAAAAAGTGTTAGGAAGAGGATGTGGCGATTTTTTACAGGTTGGTAAGCTTTTGATCTTAAAGGAATCTTTTGGTCGGGACGGCAGGATTTGAACCTGCGACCCCTTGCACCCCATGCAAGCTAAAAGTTTCGTAAAATCAATTAATTAGATCAATTTTACGTAAAACCGTTATCTTTTAGACCCCCTGTTTATAGGGCTTTCAGGGTAGGTGCTTTCATGTATTTTCGGAAAAAGTGTCTCTAAAAATATTTTAATACTTGCCGGAAATCTTAACTTAAGTTGTTTGAAAAATACACTATCTGTTAACCTCACCGACCCTGCTTTCCAATATCAACTCTGCCACTGCATGGCTTCGGCTCACGAAATCTTCGACGATTTCGGATTCCCTTTTGACATCTGGGCTCAGTAACACATTTTCTGGTAATGGCTGCTGCATCAATGCTTGTTGCTCTGTGAGCTGGCTTTGTAAGGCTTCGCGCGTGTCGGCGTGGTAGTGATTCAGGGCGGTCGGCTGACTGAACTGCTAGCGTTGTCATTTTTCAAATCAACGCGATTTTTTGACCGATACCCAAACGATTGTTATGTAGTGGTGAACGTTGAATATGACAAAGCAACATACGTAAGATCAGGCGTCAGTAAAAAGGCTATGTGTAAAATTGCTCAAAATGTTGCCTAAGTAAAAGGGACGCACCGGCATACTGTTAATTGGCTCAATGAGAGAGGTTGTGAATACAAAGCCATCCCACCGTAGAAGGGTCCAATTAAACAAAAAGCAAAAAAGGATGCTGGTTACTGCAATAAAATCACAGGGTGGTCAGGTCGAACAAATGAAGATAAGCGTGACGCGGCATCAATTGCGTTAGTTTATTTAAAGGGAGAGCTTCGCTTAAATCTAGCGCGCCAACCATCAGCGAGCCCTTAACCATGCTCATCCCCTCTGATACACTCCCGTGGGCAAGCAAAGGGCAAATCCATGGGAACACTGACTGACGCGCAGTTAGATCACTATCTCAACTTATGGGCAAAGTGGTGTCATGGCGACCAAGCCATTGCAGCACTAGGATACCCTCAATACTCCATTGACCAATCTTTTATTCAGTCCAATCAAACCCAGCACACCGTGATTCTGAATCACGATATTGAATCCCTCATTGAAAAAACGGTTTCAGCGCTAAGTATTAAAGATCGATTACTGGCGGATGTCGGCAGAAGGGAATACGGGGCCGATAGACTCTCACATGATCCTGAATACGATAAACCCAACCAAGAGCGTAACGCTCAATCACTAGGCATGAGTAAGAGCACGTACAAAGTTAAGCTGTCTGCATTTAGGCTGGTGGTTTGGAGTGCGCTGACGGTTTTAAAGTGAGTGGTAGCGAAATAGCCAGTAACAGAAGTGGTCAAAAATAAACCTCTAAGCCACTTTTTCGATCTTGACCTGACTCGCTGATATTGCATTTAATAAAGGCTCTAATTCCTCAGTGGAGCCGTTGAACCATAAATTCAAGTGCTGCCGTTCAATGATGACTGGCATACGTGAATGGATGTCTGAGCACTTCTTGTTTGGATGTGTCGTCAGCGTGACAAATTGTGCGTGACCTTCTGAATGAGGATACCAAACACCTGCCATTAAGAAGGGCGCTTGCTTAGGATGTGAAAACAGGTATTTGGTTTTGCGTGCTCCACCTACATCTTTCCATTCATACCATCCGGTACAAGGAATCAGGCATCGACGCTCGCGATAAGCCTTCGAAAATGTTCGCTTTTCAGTAATCGTTTCGGATTTAGCGTTAATCAGCAGCTTCTTTGCCCACTCAGGCTTAATACCCCAAGTCATCACGGATTGGCTGATCGATCCATTCTCCCAATACAAAGACATTGCTTCCTGTGTTGGGCGTAAGTCAGGATTGCCCAATGGATACAGCGGCATGCCCAGCTCGGCCATCAGTGCCCTAACCTCTGGGCTGTCTGTCACGTTCATTCTTCCGCACATGGCTATTACCTGAGGCAGTTATAAAGTGACTTTAGCATAACGTGGCGGGTAAAATGTGCTCAAAAAGCTTCAGGCTATAGATATTTGGGTTGGATGTCCCCGTAATGTGTTTGACCCAGATGAGCTTATTTCACCAGATCACATATTTCCTGTTAAAAAGATTACAGAAATGCCAGGTTTTGATTCGTTGACGACGGATCAAAAGAAGGCGATTATTCGTGATGAAGTCGGTGTTGGAAATATTCAACCGCTCCCGAGCAGCATGAATAGTTCAAAACGTGATCGCTTAGGCGAGGAGTGGAAGACATATAAAGGTCAAGAACTTGATCAAGACTATATGCTTGAATTGGCACAAAAACAGTTTAAATTAGAAAAAGCAATTCAAGATAAAATAGATGAATTTAATTTAGGAAATTAAAAGTTATGAGTGCTATAGAGTTAAGCGAGTTGTTTCCTAAGGCAAGTGCATGCTATAGCACCTCTTCAGATTTTCCAGAGGAGGCGCTAGAGTGGATTCCAAATGGATTGCTTGCATCTTTAGATAATGGAAACTCGGAGTTTTTTGCTGGGATTAGTATGGACTTCCCTAAGCTCTATGAAACACTAACAAAAAAATGCAGTAAAATCACATTGATAGAAACTGTTTATAGGGATATGAGTTTAAAAAACTTTGGGCGTGAAAGTAAAAACTATTATTGGGCAATGAGATGTCATGAAAATTATATTTTCATCGGTATTCCATCGACGGAAGACAATACGCCGATATATGAAAAAAATATGACTAAATATTTATCTGTATTGCCCTACGAATTTCATGCTTTCTACCAGGGTATGAATGGAATGTCTGTTTCAAAAGGTATAGGGCGAGCAGGCTTTGGTCTTCCTCGAAAAGCGGGAACGTGGATAAAATTGATTGATTTTCTTGATGATACCTATCAAGCAAATTGCAAAGTCAATAGTGTCACGGATATATTTGGTGGAGTTGAACCTGGGGTTTTTATTCGTTTTTCTAATAGCGATCTAATTCTTTGTGACTTAAATGGATCTGTTGAAGGTTTGTACTTCTTTCAGGCTGAACTGGATAAGTGTATAAAATTGGCAAACCCTGTTAAGGCATTGGATTCCTGCTTTGCAAATTTTGTTGAAGGTAAATCGATTGATTTATCCTCTGTGTGATTCATAGGTTTATTTCGACAGGCTTAGCCCTTATTTTAAAAGAGGGCTAAGCTTTACTTTTATTTAGCCAGTCAAGGTAGGAATCTTTCTTGATTTTAAGCTCAGTATTCTTGTATATTGCTCTATAGCTATCAAATTGTCTCTTAATGATTGCATGCTCTTCCGGAAGTGATAAAAATTTTACTGCATCTGGGCGTTTAATTGAAAATTCATAGAGTGAGATTTGTGAAAACTCTTCATCAGCTCCTTCAGTAATATCCCTGAAAAACCAGCCAGACTGATGGCCTATCCCTGCCTCCCTATTCATATAGAAGTTGTTGCAGCTTGAGAAGCTATTGCTGACTATAATTGACTCTCGGATACTTGGGAAGTTAGGTGTTAGTGACGCTAATATGCTTTTAACTATATCTGTTTGTTGTCTTAAGTGTGTTAGGGTTGCACTAATATTGTTATGAAAAAATATTGGCAAGTCTTTCATGTTAGGTTCATACAGAAATAGTTTTCCGCTTTCATTGCTGAATATTTTACAAACCATATAGCAATCTGAACAATTTGATCAGGCTTGTATGTAATTCCATTTTTCACTTCAGACTCAATATGCGAAATAAGCCAGTCAATATCCTCCTTCGGAATAGATTTTGATTTGATAGTGAAGTGCAATTCTGGATTCTTATATAAATGGCAAAGTGATGTTCTAAATTCCATGTGACCTCTAAATTTTCTAATTTAATTTTTACCTTGAAAAATAACACCAAATTGTAACTTTTAGTAGTATTGACACTTCCCCCATTCTGACCTACATTTCCCAGTGAGGCGTGAGAACCTCTTTCCAGACAGCGGCTTCCCAACCCGTCAGTTGGTTTTTTTGTGCCTGAAAAAAGGGACAATGCTCGGTGCTATGCCGAATTTAAGTCGGGAGGGCGGTGAATAGAAAACCCTTCGGGGAAATAAACCCGCGGCAACTGTTTGGGCCGTTCTCAACCTCCCGGCACCCTGCGTGAGAAACAGGGTTAACTGAGACTTACCAAACAGAGGCGAAATGCCATGGACAACATCATCCCACTTCAATTCGAAAATCATTCCATTCGTGTCGTTACAAAAGAGGGAATCCTTGGTTTGTGGCCAAAGATATTGCGTTGGTTTTAAGTTACGCAAATCCACAAAAAGCCGTTCGAGATCACTGCAAGCACCCGTATTCCGTGGGGGTGAACGATTCGTTCACCCTGTATGAAGGCACAGTGATCATCCCAGAATCCGACATCTACCGACTCGTCATGCGATCAAAGTTACCCGAAGCTGAACGGTTTGCAGATTGGGTAATGGAAGACGTCCTACCCAGCATCAGAGAAACCGGCAGTTACCATCAAGACGTGCCCACCATCTCTGCCACGCAAATGAATCAAATCACCCAAGCCTTCGCCAACTTCAATCGCTACTTCAAGCACTGGAGCCAACGAGCCTCCAGCAGACTGCATCGAAAACTCAAACAGCCATTCAACGTACCCAGTTGGGAGCGACTCCCAGTCACCAAACTGGATGACCTACTGCGCGAACTCAAAATCATGGAGCACCAAGCCCACGGGATATACGACATCACCAGTCGAATCGAACTGACGTTTATCGCGTATGCCATTTATCGTAATGAACATGATCGGGTGTACGACGTGGTGCCGGATGAACTCAAAGCGCTGGTGGGTGGAGATGCCAGACCGCTGGCGGAAGACCTGTTTATACCGGCTTAAAATAAGAACCCCAGCTACGGCTGGGGTAAACAGGTATATTTTAAAATTGAGCGATGACGCCGAAAGAGAAACTATCTAGATTAGCTGTGTCATCGGCCGAAGCGGTGCGGTTAGGGCTATAAACCTTGCGGCTAAAGTCCGTAATTGAATAGCTAAAGCCAACTTGGATGTGTTTGGTAATCTCTGCGGCGGTACCAATTTCGAAAATGGTTGCGGACAGGTCTTCAAACGTAGCACCACTTTCTAGTTCTGTTTTGTCTGCTACTGCGTGAATAACGGAACCGAAAAGTGCAATTTGCTTATGAGGTTTATAGGTCGATTGTAGAACCGTCGATATTTCATCCCCTCCCGTTTCTTCCTTAGAGTCATCCATAAATGACGTAACTATACCGCCTTCAACGCCGAATTTTCCGAAATAGCGACCATACATTAATCCAAAAGCGACGAAGTCTTGGCCATCTTTATCAGATTCTTCATTACGCGCAACCATGACGCTAATCGTATCGTTGTTGTTTAGATCAAAGTACCCTTGCCAACTCATATATAGCTCATTTTCATCTTTAGAGTTATCTGAATCGTCAACGGAATACTCTACAGAAACTTCGTGATCAATCTTGTTTCTGAGTAATACCGTGGTTCCGATACCTTTTGTGCGCGAATCGATATCAAATTCATCTTTTTGGCCGCTCGGACTGTGTTTGCGAGTGAACTCTCCGGTGGTTGTTTCTGAAGCGAAACGTACTTTAAAGGTTCTATCGTCACGGTCCATCATCAGCACTTCGATGGAGTGGCTTAGGGATGGAAGAACTAAAAGGGTAGCAAGAAGAGTCTTTTTCATTGGGTTTACGATACCTGTATAAGTAATCTCTAATATGCCTGATGTAAGGCTGGCGCATTCTATACCATTTTTAGCTGAATGAAAATTAGTCAGTGACACGTCAGGGGGGGTGACCCTAATAAACGGCTACTAGAACGGGCCGTTCCGGAAGAACTCAAAGTCTGGTGGGTGGGGATACCAGACCACTGGCGGAAGACCTGTTTATACCGGCCTAAATAAATAACCCCGGCTACGGCTGGGGGTGATAAGATTTCACGTTCTTACAACAACCATGGATCGACCATTAAATGCGGACATTAGATACTACAAAGTTGGATGACATAATTGAAGAATTAGATTGTGGTTTCGTAGAACAGGTAAACTACTTTAATAGTAATTTTTCTAATAAGAAAAAAGAATTTTCGCAGCTAATCAAAGAGTGTTTCGCAATACATGATCGACTACCAAGTCCTGAAAAACATGAAAAAAGGCAACAGTTATCAAAAGCTTATGGATACTTTGCAATAGATTGCGCATTTACATCATTTCAACAAATAATGATCGGCTATTTGCTACCATCAGGAAACATGTTGCGGAATAGTCTTGAGTCCATCGCTTTGAGTGCCTTATTTGCTCATAATGGAAAAGTGGTAAGGATGAAAAAGAAAAAAGAAATAAAGTATGATTTCTTTGAGGATTTTGAAAACAACAAATCTCATGCAAAAGCTCACTTGGCAATATCAACGGCAAAACGCAACTGGGAAGCTCTGGGTATTCATGAGGATGCTATAAATCATATAGATGAGATTAGAGCTGCATATAATTCACTTTGTCACGCTTCAGTTTTATCAATGACCACAAGGGTTAGTAGTCACGAAAAGCCTCAATGGATATTAGGTGGGGATATAATGCATTTTTCCAAAGATACACTAAATAGAGAGGTTAACTATAGAATTTCTCTAGCAAATCTAATTAAGAATTTACTTCAAGGCTTAAGCGGTAGAATTTGTTGACAACTGGACACCCTTTTTGGCACAGTAAACACCACGATGCGGTTGTTACGCATTGGCGAATACGTAAACCCTGATAAATACCTTGATTTAAGGTGTTGTCGGGGTTTTTT
>CANNFT010000025.1 GCA_947503895.1 uncultured Saccharospirillaceae bacterium | reverse complement strand
TTTGGTGGATGTGTTGCAGCGCATTAACGAGCATCCGGCCAGTAAAATAGAAGAACTGACGCCGAGGCTGTGGAAGGAAAAGTTTGTGCAGAATCCAATGAAATCGGTGATTCATCCTATAGACAATAACGTATTAGAATGAACGGTTACTCTAAACTGACGAGTTGCTTTCTGGGCTTGGTCACAATGCATTCCATTGCTTGCTTAAGTTTAATAACGTTATTTTGGATTATTAAAATGACAAGCGCAATCATGCCAGAAGCTTAGTCACTAAGTTGACTGTCCTGTTAGTTGTTGACTGTCCTGTTAGTTGTTGATTGGTATAAGGGATTTCGTACAAAAATCCATAACATGGTTGAAATACGGGGGCTGAAGACAGTGAATCAATCTTCAGCCCCCGTCAGCTATACCTTTCTGGGCTTTCAAAGGTTTTTTTCAGGGTCGACTAAGTAAAACGAAAACCAAGTTCAATCAGCCGTTTTACTTAGGCTGTTAGATTGGGTGACCTCATTAGTATTACTCTGTTAGTTATTTACTTTTCTTTTCTTGAAGTTAGTAACTTTCTCAATGCATATAGAAGTGTATATGCCAATGCAAATAAGTAACTGGTAAAAGCAACAAAGACAGATATTGCAAATAAGATCATTCCTCCGCTTCTAACCTCATCTACCTTGAACCAAATACCTATCCAAATTAGTAGAAAGAATGCTAACCCACTAACAATTGCAATAACCGAAATTTTAATTGCACGATAATAAACTATATTAAATTTCACCTGATCAATTAAGCTCATACTAACCTACCATGTCGGGGTCACGAGTAAAGTGGATGTATATGAACCAACTCCAGCTGCAACCCCATACCCTGCTCCCAACTTTGGAAAAAGTGTACCGCCCATGGAATTTACTGGGTTCATCCAATCATTTGGATTTACTACACTACCTTCAGAGACAAAACTCACTCCAATAGCACGACCCCATCCAGCATTCCCTTCAGTTACGATACCAGTAGATGACCCACTCGAAAGCGGACTATCCGATCGAGAAATCGACCCTGTAGCCCCAACACCAACAAAACCACCAATACCAGCAAACCCATTTGCTTGGAATTGAACGAAGGCTTGGTAACTACCAAAATCCAAAAGGTCGTCTGGAATAGAAAAGCCAATGTAGGTTCCCCCACCGCCACCTGCCCCAATAAAACCAAACTGAGGAAAACCTGCTTGAACGGTAGCACTTATTCCGACTGTAATTATTGTATATCTTGACTTTTGCGCATATTCATCCTCTATATGATTCTCTGCATTATATGCATGAACAAATGCTGCACTCACTGCACCGTTAGCAAAGCTACCTCCAGTTATGCGACTTGAGGTGCCTCCTAATACAGCAGCCGCCGCTATTCTCATTGGAGCATAAGCAGGTGCTCCACCCCCAATCGACGCAATAGAACCCCCAAAACTTTCAGATAAACCTGCTGCGAGGAAAGCTGTTTTAAATTCTCCACCTTGCATTTCTGCACGCACTCCAGCAATAGATCCATGTACAGCAATTTTTCCTATTTTAGTACCGACTTGACTCCAGCCAACATTTCCAAATGCAGATCCAACTCCAAAAGTAATAGCAGCAAAAATACCACCTTGAACAGCTCCAGAAAATGTTCCTGATGCTAAATAACCCTGCGCCATTCCACCAGCCACTGCCCATCCAATTCCAGCTCCACCAGTTGCAACGGTTATGGCAACCATTTGGACTGCTGTTCGATTTTCAGCATAGTGATCTTCAGCGGAAGCAAGCCTGTCGGATACATATCTTGATGCACCACTGATTCGACGGCCTAACTCTTTTACAAAATAGCCACTCGGGTCAGTGTAAGAAACTGGGTTGTTATAAACATAGCTGTAACGGTTTAAATTAAATTGATTGCCTGGCGCAGAAACAAATGGGTCTGCGGATAGGAATAATCCAGAAGCTGGATCATACACCCTACCATTCATATGGATCAGACCAACACCCTCTAGCATCTCATGCCCAGTGTACCCTCTGCTGTCGATCATGGCATTGCGAACTAGTTCTTGAAGAGATTCATCATAGGTGTGATAGCCAATCTGATCATAAAAAGACATCCCCGGCTTGATGTAAGCATTTCCGCTGTTATAAAGGACATCACGTTGCTGTCCAAATACATCATAGCTTAAGCGTTGTTTTAAATTACCCTCGTCGTCAGTAATCGCAATAACTGAACCTTGGTGATCCTGATGAAGGTAGTGCACGCCTTTATTTGAGCCTCCACTCTCTTCAATAGCGTAACCACCAATGCGACGCTTATAGTAGCTGATACCATCTTTGACAATCCATTCTACATTTCCAATATAACGTGTTTCTGTCTTAACACCGTTGGTGGAAGCTACTTGAAGAATTCGTTGACGGGATGCTCCGTAAACAAACTTGCTCGTGTTATTACCCTTGGTGATACTCCAAGGTTTGTCGTATGCAGTAAATTTAGACTCTCGATAAATGGCGCCATTAAGCTTTTCAGCAACGCGATTGCCATTGCGATCATATTTGTAAGAAAAATCTCCAGCACTCGTCAATACAGTAGCAGCACAACTTCCATCAGAGCACGCTGAATTTTCACCATATTTATAAGCTTGACCGGCCGCAAAATTGGATTTTGCCCAAATATTCGAAGACATCTGACGAGTAGATGACTCATAGTAAGCGATGTCCATATTGTAGGCAGTGTTAATGCCTGTAGGGTTACTTAAAAATGTACTTCGGCTATCCACGTCCGTAATGCGATACGAAGCATCATACTGATAGGTTTCGTCATACCCTAAGTTTAAATCAGATCGATATTCAAGATTACCTAAGGCATCGAAGCGGTAGAAATGGTCAATATAAGCAGTTAATGCTGTCCCTTTACCCGCTTTGATCGTTTGCAGCCGGCCCATTATATCATCAAAGGCAACATTGGTTACTACGCCATTTCCGTATTCAAACTTAGTAACGTTACCCCATTTGTCTGTTTCGATAGGCCTGAAATAGAAAGTGTTACCACTTACATCAGATAGGCCGTTAGCGTAGTGATAAGCATTAAAGTGAGTTTTAGTGCCGATTGCCGGTGTTCCAATTAAATTGTTTGACGCATCGTAATGAATATACGCACGTCCAACACTGTCATACTTCCAACTTTGTTTATATTGGGCACTATTTATAGTTGTTGTTTGGTTATCCAACTGACCCAGAGTTGTATATTCGTATGATTCACCATAGCTAGTAGCGAGTCCGATATAGCTTGTAGTACCAGTGACTGAACCCAGTTTACCGATACCATTTGACTTATTGTCATAAGTCCAATTAGTGCTTTCTATGATTGCCCCAAAGCCATAATTAAACCAGTCTGTTCCGAAAGTAATTGGACGAATAGAGCTTGATGTTTTTCGAGCCAGATCATCATAAACAGATACTGTGTACTCACCATTTGGGTTGACTTGTGCGATGACTTGGCCAATTGCATTTTTACGATATTTCCATTTACCTTTAGATGGATCATCAGTGCTAATACTCTGCCCAACCAAGTTGTACTCAGTTTTTATCGATTCAGTAACAAGATTCAGAACATTAGGCTTACTTCCATCAATCTGAGTGCCGCCACTGCTAATAATTTGGGTTTGATTCCCTTGCAAATCATATTTATAGCGGACTTCTTTAAGTAGGAACTCGCCATCGTCAGCTATTGATTTAAACTCTTTTACCCATATGACATTACCCATTAGATCCACAAGGCTTGCCTTGTTTAAGCCAAAAGCATCCGTATAAGTTGTAAATAGGCCATCATATTCATTGTAAACCTGACTTCCGTCCGGATACTTTGTCCTGACTGGGCGGCCAAATAAATCATAAATTGTTTCAGTTAACTGAGTCGCAGATCCAAAACTACCAGTGTGTGGATTCGAAACGGTTATAGCCTCGCCTTTAACATTAAACATTGTATCAACGTGATACCAAGTCCCATCAAAGCTTTGCTTTGAGGCACGAATAACGTTTGCAAACTTATCGCTAACGCTCTTTGTCGCTGGCGCTGAGTTAGAGGTCACCGTTTCAACTAAGTAGCCCAATCCTCCCGAATTACTACAGAAACTATCGGATGCACAGAAATCGCGGGTTACTTCAACTATTGAACCAGTCGATGCTGTTTCTTTCGTCTTACGACCAAAGCCATCGTATTTAAATACTACACTCGCATTGTTTTGACCTTTTGTCGTTAGCGGCAACCCGTAGGCATTTCGACTTGTGGTTTCACTAACCAGTCTACGTGAGGAACTGCCACTTGGAAATTCATATAGTTTATTGGCATAGATACCCTGATCGTCGTACTCATTTTCAGATCTATTCCAAAACTTGAGGTCACTATCAGCATTACCATGGCTTTCTTTTGTAACTGTCAACTTATTTCCATGATCATCATACGTGTAGCTAGTAATTATTGAAAAATTAGCATGGTCAGGTTCAATAGTTGAGCTTTTCAATAATCCTGTGGTGTCGTAATAATCAAAAACAGTTTTTCTTGTAACACTCTGTACACCGGTCTCCTGTGAGTTTGGCAGATAGCTAATATCATATATATTTAATCCGATTGAGACAGAAGAGAGGCTTGATACTCCCACCGCCATATTCAACGATGGACTTGGTTTAGTCTGGCTTGTATATGTCGTCACTTTTTGTTCAGTTAAACGCCCTAACCACCAGTTGGCCACATTATTATCTTCATATTTAAACTCAGATTTTTCTTCATGCCATACTGTTAACCCCCCCGACGTGACAGACGTATTTACAACTTGCTTAGTCAGCTCTGCATAGAAGTTATCAATTAATCCATTATATTCACTAGAAGTTTTCGTAGTTTTAAGAATACTGCCACGATCTGTTAGCTTACCTACACCGTCAAACGCACCAATTTCTGTTTTGACATGGAATACTTCCTCCACTGTATTTTTTATATACGGGAAAACGGGATTGTATTTGGCTGGGTCATTTTCGTGCTTGGTTGCAAATTCTTTTACATCCCAAACATTTCGGGCACAGCTTAACCACGTCAATGACAAATCTTCGTCTGGAACATGAAGCTGTGAGCGACATTCAGTTAGGTTATTTGACGTATCATTACCACTAGAGTCTAGGTTCGATATTGGGCTAAAACCTGTCAATGAATTTCTAGCGGGGCCACTACCGTCTCTTATATCATCAGCGTCAAAACCAATAATATTTGAGTCATCAAATTTATCTGCTTTACTAACTTTATACGTAAACAATGGCAAGCCTTGATACGGATACTGCAGTGAATACCCATTTACAATTTTAACATTATTGACTTCATCAACTTCAATAATCTTTCTAAACCCAAGAAAGCCTCGGCCTGCTTGTAGCTTTCCGCCTATATAAGAGTAGCGCTTACTGACGGTTGCATCTAGGTTACCGTATATTGGTGAAGATTCGGTAATGCGTTTGACTAAGTGCACAGCACCCGATGAGTCAAACATAGGTGAATCTATCCAACGCTTACCAAGTGGATTCAATGCATCGGAATCGGGTATATACACCGTCCCATCTGTTGCGCCAAATGCGTATTCAATGTTTTGTACAGTTCCATTACTAGACTCGATGCTCGTAATCGCATGCAATGGTTGTGAGCTGGCGGCATTTTTCGTTACACCTCGAAGCTCTGTGGTTAAGTTACCTGCGCTGTCTAAATATAGTACATCTCTGATTCCATCCGCATTCACATCTGCAGAAATAATATCACGATAGAGCTTCCCCGCTATTTCTAGATCATATTTTGCGGTAAATTTAAATTCTCCACCAATATTCAGACCAATATAGACACTATCGTCGTTCGGTGTATAAATATAATCTGTTGCCAAATCACCGTTATAGTCAATCGGCCTAAACTTTTCAATTTCAGTTCCTGCTATAGATAATAGCGGCGTTTTCTTTTCAAATACTTTATATCTCGCACTTTTTCCAGTATTTTCCCAAAGCGCCTGAGACGTGTGGTAGTCGGGTAGCCCATCAGCATTAAAATCACCTACCAACACTTCTTCATTTATGTCAATTTCAAGGTCTTGAATAAGACCCTGGTGCTTTCCGAAGGGTGAATAAACAATATACCAACTTGCTTTCTCATTAGTGCGCTCTAGAACACCCATCTTTCCACCACTACCTAATGGCAATGAATCACCATAAGCGCAGTAAGTTACCCCCCTAGTAAGGATATCAACCTTGCCATCACCATCAAAATCCATAAAAGCTTTTGATGAGTCTAGAGTATTTCTTTTGAAGTTACTTCCAACGCCTATTTGGCGAGTATCACCAACAGCGAGTGTTGTTCTAAAGCCAAGTGAGGTATTACATCTACCTTCACCCATTAAAGTAGGATTTTGATCAACTACTTCATATTCGAAGTCATCAATAGTTTGGCCGGCATTGAACCGTATTGCACCACCTTCTCGGACCTGAAGGTGGATTCCTAAACGAGGGATGTAGTGAAATTTATACCCATTAAAATGAGCTCCATCAGTCTCATAAAGAGTGTCCATTTCATACTGCAGATCCAGCAAGCCATCTCCATTCATATCGACTAAAGACATATCTCTAATCTGATGAAGGCCGCACGAATTTCCATTATATGAATCCAGACCTGTAGAATAAGTTTGATTATGAATCGTTTCATTAGAGAACGTTGTATTTTCTGCTAATTGTCTACCATTCGAGTAATATACTTGCACTTCGAACGATGTTTTAACCCAATTACAGCCATTTGTCCCAATACCTCCAGATATCGCTCTCATATAAACAATATCGCTGAAACCATCTGCATTAAAATCTACAACTTGAATCCACTCATTTTTTTGATCTTTCTTATGATCTAAATTCAGCAGACTTCCTTTAATCCAAGATCCATTGCCTTTACCCATGAAAACCTGAACAGTTCTCTTATAATCTTGGCTATTAATTGCAATATCAATGAACCCGTCTCCATTAAAGTCTCCCGTCTTCAAAGATGCATTAATACCAGAACCTGTATTAGTATACGTTAGAAAGTTTTCATTAAGCTGTGGATCACTCCAATTAAATATCAAAGGCTCATAACATTCACTATTTTGCCCACACTCCTGAATATATTTTAATTCGCTTCTGTCATTGAACGTAGATTGCTGATATGAAAGTGTATAATCACGAACCAGCTCACTTTTGTTGTATACAGTAACCGACTGCAAACGATCATTTAAATTGATAACGGCACCATCTTGACGAGCAGTGAAGACATCAGGCCTTTGATCGTAATTGAACATTATTTTTCCAATCAGGCTACTTCCTACCGAACTATAAATACCCACTTCTTTCAGATAACTGGTAATGGTTGGTCTAACTGTTACATTTTTAAACAGCTGATGCCGCACTAGTTGTGCCGCACCCTGTTTATAGCTGTACTGCACATAAGCGCTACCGGTCGGATTATATTCACGATAAAGTGGGAAAATTCGATCGCCATTATTAGAATAGAGTTGTTTAGATCCATCTTTTTTATATATAGTAAATCCACTTACCTTACCTGATTGCACATTGCCCTCGATTCGGCTTATATCTGCAATCTCAGTTGTATAGATTCGTTTAGTCGAACTGCCGCCTTGAGTTTGTATCAGACGCTGCCCATTTAAGCAAAATCGGGACCTAGAATTATCGCTGTCCATAATTGCATTCGTTGAACACTCACTGATCATACCACCACCAATGATTGACCATCCCTTACCAAGAGGACCATCACCGCCATGACTGTTATAATTTAATGAGAGTGAAGCAGACATGCCGCCAGGACCCATCGGCGAATATATAGGTATGTTATATGATGCAGCCCCTGACTCTGTCACCCGAAAAGAGCCTGCTGTGCCACCAGGAACAATTCTTCCTTTACTGGGCTTAGTTGCGGAGCTTCCCGCATCCGGAATTTTTTGATCAAATGAGAAGGTTTTAGGGCCACTGGAACTACCATAGATAATTGCTGAAATTGGCGTCTGGGTCTTTTTATAGGTTACAACAATATCTGAATAACCGTCATTATTTTGATCATTAATCGATAATTCAACTGTATTGATTGCCAAATGGCTTGCGTTAGCAGTAGAACCATCTAATAATGTCATTGTTCCTGTATAGTCATAGTCAACAATATTACTCGGGTATTCATTATTAGAACCGTAGACAATCGTGAAATAAGAAGCTGTAGCGTTGGAATTAAAATTATCCCGTTGAAGCAGTAAATCATTGTGGCCATCTCCATTGAAATCCCCTACGTGTGGGTTTATCACTAAAAAAGGAGAGTGAATATTCGCATCAAAATTAGGACCTCCAGCCAGAATAACTTCGCGCGAAGAAGGCTGATATTTTAATCCAGCCTCCCATTTACTATTAGAGTTATTATAATTAATAACTGAAAAACTTGCCCCATCCTTGTACTTTATTGGCGTGATAACCTCCCCATGCAGTAAAACTATTTTTTCTCGCTCAACCATCATTATTGGGGAGCTCCAAAAGGTATAAATATCAAAAGAATCCTTTTGATAGTTTGTCGCACTTGCTAAAGCACTTGCAAACACTAGATAAATTAGTAACCAACTTCTACTAATCCACTTCAACATATTAACACCGCCCTATAATTGCAAAAAAACGAGAATATTACTTAAATACCCCACCAATCGCAATGTAAATTAAAGCTCATACATTAAGTTAATGTCATTTAATAAAAAATTGTAGAACGGCAGTTTAACGGTAAACGCCAATCCAACTACGTCCTAGCCGAGCTTCATATTCCAAGGCAATAATGCTTCTACCTCATCGACAGTCTTGGCATTAGGAATTTGTTTAAAAATGTTCTTCAGGTATTCGTATACATTCAGATTATTGGCTTTTGCCGTTTCGATCAGGCTATATAAATTTGCACTGGCCTTGGCACCTGCTTGGCTTTTGCTGAACATCCAATTCTTTCGACCAATGGTGAACGGGCGAATCAC
>CANNFT010000024.1 GCA_947503895.1 uncultured Saccharospirillaceae bacterium | reverse complement strand
ATATCCTCAAATTCGAAGTTTACAAGCCTAAAACTTAATAAATCGTTTTTGCTGCCGCGCTGAAGTTGGCGGCTGGCAGTGGTGCGATTGGATAATCGGTTTGAGGTTCGGCGGACATCGAGATCGGAAAAAGTGGAGAACATTATGGAGCCAAGAAAAAACAGCATTAAGCCTAACGGAGTGTGTGGCTTGATGATGCCACGGCGGATGGCTTCGGATACCAGCATTGATCGCTTACCTTGCCCCCATTTGTCGCGGATTTGGTCCAGTGATGCCTTGATGGTGCCAGGCGAGACATTCCGTAGCTTGGCGATTTCTTTATTGGTTAAGCCGTTTGCTAGCCCAAGGAGTATGAAGCCCTGCGCGTCAGGAAAGTGGTTTGTGAGTGTCCATCTGCCTAATTTCATTGTAAACTCGCTTCGCAATGGTTTACATAATATGTAAACTTAATTTATATGCGAGTGGAACTCCTGTCAAATGGAATCACTTGAGTTTATATATGAATATGAAATGAAAAGCGCAGGCTATAGGAATTTAACTCCTTTAGCCTTTCTGGAACTAGATGGGGTTAAAAGGAAGATCAATCTGAATAACAGGGCCTATATACTTTACAGTATGCTTGGATATGTCCTTTGAGCCGATCTCAGGAATTCTCAAATACTTCTCTTTAAGAGGTTTCAGCTCAAGTCTTCCAATAACAAAAGTATCATCAACAAAGAACGCCGAAAGCTTATCTGACATAAAGTGACAGTCTTTGAGATTTTCGATATTTTTCTTCGTGGGAATAATATGGTAAACAGAGCCAAGTGTGATTGTAGGCTCAAATTGGGATGTTTCCTCTAAAACGGCAAAACCTCTTAAGGATGTCATTCCCTCTCGACACTCACGTAAGTAATCTACCCCTGTAGGCTTTTTGTCGGTCCAAACGAAATCATTGATCTGTTCAGACGTCAATAACGGATACATTGAACTCTCATCAACTTCACTTTTTTGGTAGAGGGTTCTCGAATCTCCCTCAAAAGACGAATCTGTATGAATTTGATCTAACCAACCTTTCTCCTTGTCAAACCCATAATCAACTCTTCTTGCTACCGTCGGGCCAATTCTAAAAGGAGTTCCTCCTTTTGGGCCTTTCTTGTACCTAGAAACAGCAGTTTTATCTAGATCGGCCTTTTCAACCATTACTAGATTCTTGCCATGGCACTCTTCCCGTAAAAGCTTTAGGAAGTTTTTATGTCTTACTTCGTATATATCCATCATCTCATACTAGCATTCGTTCTAAAAATGAAGGTTGCATTGAAATATAATTTTATTCATTATATAAACCTGTTGCATGTAACGGTTTATACCTATGGATCTCTCAAAATGGTGGAAATGCGCCTCCGCAGCTGAAAAGAAGCAGCTGATAGAAGCTTCAGGATCAACCATTAACTACTTAGGCGTGATGGCTAGCCGTAATGCTTCGGTAGGGGAAGAGCTGGCTTTCAAATTAGTTGCCGCTTCGGAGTTAATCACGCCGGAGCGAAAAATGACTGTTGAAGCTTTAAGGCCTGAATCGTATTTGCGCTTCAAAGAGTTGTTCATGAAAACCACCATTTAATCTGTATTTGATTATGTGTGGCATTTTTTTGGATTAACACTTTCCGTTCAGCTTATGTATGGATATACAGTATGGAGGGCCAACCAATGACGGTCGTTATTCCTGCAAGTGATCATCCACTCAGAGTGCACTCAAATATTTACAAAGACACTCTGACCCCTTCCATTAAAAAAACTCAATTTACTCATGTTGCGATTCGTCAGCAAATAGAAGCCTTTCTAGAAGCTGGCGGATGTATTCAAGAAATCCCATCCGAAGAAATCCCACCACGTCTGGAATCAGCGTGGCCCACCGTTAGGTCATTGGAGTGATGTCATGAGTACGGATGCAACCCAATGGGCCTGGCAACAGTCGCCCCGCAAAGCCACTGAAAAATTAATTTTGCTGTCGCTGGCGGATCGGGCCAGTGATGATTGTACTTGCTGGCCATCGGTCGAACGATTATGCAAAGACACGTTACTGGAAAAGAAAACCGTTTACGCCGGTATTCGAAGTTTAATCAAACAGGGATTATTGATTGATACCGGGCGTCGAAAAGGCAGTACCGGTCGCGTCAAAGTCTTTATGTTAATCGGTGTTTTATTACGCGAAAAACGGAATCAACCCAAAAACGGGTCTATTCTCGAAATCATAGAAAAAAATATGCGCTACAACCCGCATGAGACGGGAGGGTTTAAATCTACCCAAAAACGGAATGATTCCAAAAACGGAATGATTCCGAAAACGGACTTAAATACACCCGAAAACGGGTGGTTTAAATCTACCCAAAAACGGGTAGCAGAACCTAAAAGATTAGAACCTAACAAAGAACCTAAAAAAATAAATAAAAAAAGTTTCTCAGGCTCCACGGCAAAACTTTTGTCGAGCATGGATTTTTCGAGTTGGCCTGAAATCCCTGAACACCAAATTCTGACCGACTGGGTGACTCAACGAAAAAACCTCAAAGCGGGAATCAGTCAAACCGTGATCACTCGATTCGGAAATGAATTAACTTTGGCCAACCAAGCTGGACTCACCGTCGATCACTGCCTAACCGAATGCGTCGTACGCGGATGGCGAGGATTTAAATCGGAATGGCTCACCAAAGATTTTTCTGTAGACCCATTCGCCAACCGAGGAGCGCAACATGGATCACGTCACCAGAACACCCCCAACCGAGCTACTGCAAAGTTTACAGCGGCAGACGTCTTCGAAGCGGGAGAAGCACTCGAAAGAGAATTTCGTGAGACTGGCGCAGAAGATATTCGAGAAGTTAACCCTAGCGTATGGCCAAACGTTCACGAGCCAGTACCAGAGCGAAAACCACTACCAGCGCAGTGTGCACGAGTGGGCGATGGCCCTTCGGGAAGAGCGAGTGACGGCGGGCCAAATCATGCTGGCGATCCAGAGTTTGAAGCACCGAACCACTCGGGAAGGCCAGCCGAATCCGTTTCCACCCAACCGGATGGAGTTTATGGGACTGTGCCAACTGACGAACCTGTGGGAGCGGATGAACTTACCCGCGCCTGAACAAGCGTATCGTCAGGTTTGTAATTCACCCAAGCCTTGGCGAACACATTTGCACCCGATTTTGTATTGGGCGGCGTACGAAACAGGGCCATGGGAAATGCGGGTATTACCGATGTCGAAAAGTTTGAATTTATTTAAACGGAATTACGAAATTATTTTACACAAGGCTTTGGATGGCGAGAACTTAGACGTTCCGATTGAAAAAGCCCTACCGGAAAAAATCGGTGTTCCCTGTTCGGCCAAACAGAATCAGGCGAATTTAAAAAACCTTCGCGCCCAACTGAGGTTATGATCATGACCACACACGCATTGATCGACGGGCTAGACCCGAATACAAATCATCAAACTATTCAGGCATTGGCCAGTGGCATTCAGCTGGTGCGCGAAGTGATGCGCTTGGGTGATTGGATGACCATCGGTGAAGTGCAAGAACAAGTTTCCCGTTTGCCAGAGGTGGGCCAGTACTATTCCGAATCTTGCATTGGTGCGCGCATACGGGATCAGCGCAAACCCCGTAACGGCCATCACACCGTTTTGCGCAGACTGCGCGCGAATAGCAAAAATCTATTCGAATACAAATTAATTCTAAACGACTGACCCTGAACGACTGATTTTCAACGCACGATTTCTGAACCGTTTTTTAACGAAGGAATGTCAGCATGAAAAACTTAATCGCTCGAACCCAATCAAAACATCCACCTTGTGACGACGGCTGCCCGATGCGCAATCACTGCAAGCGAGCCAACGATCGCTGTTCTCAAATGAGTCACTGGTTAAACACTGGCTTCATAGAACACACATGGAGTCGTGTACCGAGAATTTTAAAAGCGAAACAAAAAGCGAATAAACCGAAACGCTCCGATGACGCTGATGTGAACTACAAAGCCATGGCGTTAAGTGAATGGCTTGATGGTCACTCCAGTGGCTTGGCACTGAAAAAATATTTAGCACAAAAATACCCTACTACCGAAAACACCGGATTAACGACTTCGACTCGCGTTTAACACCGACTTACCCCAGCGGGCGGTGGGGCGAATAACACCCGCAGATTCAGCTTGTTGACCTCATTAAAAAAACAATGGGTGATGAATCGGACAGCTCGGAAAGACGGGCCTCGATATTTAATGTGAGTACTGTGAGGGTAGAACCATGGCAAGAGGTAGTGTGAACAAAGTCATTTTAATCGGTACACTCGGGCGAGACCCTGATATGCGATACACCACCAAAGGCCAACCGGTTTGCACGTTAAATGTGGCTACTAATGAGGGATATAAGGATAAAAACTCAGGTCAACAGGTGGATAGAACGGAGTGGCATCGCGTGGAAGCCTTTGGGCGACTTGCCGAGGTAATGGGTGAATATTTGCGCAAAGGTTCGAAGTGCTACATCGAAGGCAAACTTAAAACAGACGAATACGAGAAGGACGGCGTTAAACGATATAGCACAAAGATTTTAGCGCGTGATCTCACCATGCTCACGCCTAAGAGCGAGCAGCATTCACCGCATCCCGCACAACAAGGACAGCTCCCACAAAATGAGTACGCGGCAGCGCAGCAAGGCCAACCGCCAGCACAACAACAAACACCGCGACAGCAAGCGTCACATCAACCACCACCACAGCAACAGCCTGCACCCGCTGTGAACGCTGAGCATTCAGCATTTGACGAGTTCGACGATGACATTCTCTTTATGCGCTTACAACACGAGTATTTATTATGAGTGGTCCACTTGCCCGCCTGGTGAATTATCGAATGGGCCAAGATGGCATGGAAATCATCCTGCGTCTCGGCCCTAAAACCTCTAAAGAAAAATTAGAAGCTTGGTTAGGTAAAGAGCCGACGTTACTTCAGCTTTCTCATGCGCCAAAACGTCCTGAATCCAATACAGCAGCAAAACCTAAAGGCGGCAACTTAGCACGGCTGGCGGGTCAATGGTGCAAGGAGAAATCCTACCATCAGTTCTGCTTAGAAAAAGGTTTCATCTCCGTTATCGCCGATCGAGCGGAGCAAATAGAAAAAGACGTCACCTACGCTATTTACCGTGAATGCGAAATTAAAAGCCGCGCTGAACTTGATCATAACGAGCAGGCAGCCAAAACGTTCAAGCGCGTTTTTATTCGTCCCTACGCGGAATTTCTACAGGGGCACAAATCATGAACGCTATTATCCCCGCCTCCAAGATTGAAATAATCAAGCTGGCACGCGAATTAAAGCACTCCAACTGCTTAATATTGGATACCGAAACCACGGGACTCAGTGAGCGTGACGAAGTCATCGAAGTCATCGAAGTCATTGATATGCAAGGTGAAGTGCTATTGGACGAACTTGTTATGCCTACCCAGCCTATACCGAATGAATCGAGAGAGATTCATGGTATCAGTGATCGCGCTGTGCGTAAGCATGGTCAATTATTTGAGTATGTAGCATTGAAACTTGCATCGTTCAATTCCCGTCAAATAGCGATGTTTAATGCGGTATTCGATGTGCGTCTACTAAAACAAACGGCCGAAAGACATGCATGGCGATTGGGTGATCAAGCGGTAAACAGCGTACTGTCCGCATCCGTGCCGACGAATACCATCGACATCATGGAGCTGGCCAATCGATATTTTTACGAATCTTTGGAGTGGGACGCTGAACAAAGCAAATTCAAACGGCTGTCACTGTCAAAATGCTGTGAGCTGATAGGCCTCAATATTGAGGAAGAAATCAGAAATCCGCACCAGGCATTGGTGGATTGCAAAGCCACGCGTGAATTAATTTTGTATATAGCGGGTGGGCTTATTTAATCAGACCTTACTACATTCGGCGTCTGCTATAGGTGTCGCCTCCATATGAGAGATAGTAGAGGCGATGGCGTTTATTTTATTGAATTTCAATACGTCGCAAAGTCTCAATGCCATCATGGACTGCACAGGTGCCGTTAACCCCATCGAGATTGACAGTTTTGCCGGCTGCGTGTGCTGTAAGCAGCATTGAATAGAAGTGTTTATCCAGATCACTTTCTAATGGAAGGACATAAGACCATCTTTTTGAGTGATGACACGAAATAGGAGTAGTAGGAAGTGTTGTGGTTTCAATAAATACAGCTTTACCATGGTTTTTATCAAGCATTAGCGTTGTAATCTTGGTATTGGAAAGCGAAGCCGCCTGTATGGGAAGTACAGTGATAGCTAATGGAAGTGCAAAAATAGCCGGTGCAATAGCCTTAAGAAATTTCATTGATAATAACCTGTTAAAATTTTGGGTCGGTGATTATATCATATGTGTGAAATACAACCAGCTACCGAATGTTCAGCAAATCTAATGGTCAATAGGAAGACGATATTGATTATCAGTATTGACCCTGACCTAGTGAAATCCGGCGTGGCGGTGATTCAAGACGGAAAGATTCAAGCACTGCTCGCCCTTAGTTTTTATGACCTGACTCAATTCATCGAACAACATCCCACCGCCTTATACGTGATTGAAAATGTAGAATACGATAAAACCACCTACATTCGACCGGGTCTTAGCCGCGCGGCTATGAACAAGGTCGCTCAAAACGTTGGACAGGTAAAAGGCACTCATCGTCAAATACTGAACTGGTTAGAGGCGAAAGGCTGTCAGGTCAAGCGTGTGGCACCTCTCAAAGGGCCAGTGAAACAACGAGCTAAGAAAGACGCGAAGTACTTTAATAAGATTACGGGGTGGACTGGTTCGAGCAATGAAGATAAGCGCGATGCGGCGTTACTGGGGTTGTTTTTCCAAACATAGTTAAAATATGGTCTAGACTCAAAAATTATACTCTAGCGAGTAATGGTAATGGTAGGTGGGTTTCTAGACCATAGGGTTAGGCAATTAGCTCCTTCATTTATACTGCTCATGCCATTTATTTTTAAATATGATGAGTATTTTATCGGAGAAAAAGATGTAAATGAATGGTACGTACTGTCATTACTAGTACTGGTGTTGATTGTTGTTTCGCTAATTACTGAAACTATTGGTGAGCTAGTTGAATATGGTATTTGGAGTTACATTAAAGCTAACCCAAAATGCTTGTATTGTGATATTGAGGAGATAACATCAAAACGACTATCAGAGGAATGGTTCAAATACTTAAAAAGAAAGCCTGATGATCAAGTTCTTGCAGATAAATACCTAGGCTCACTTGTAGAAAGAATGCTGCTAAGATGCTCTCTCGTTATTCCATTTTTTATATCTGGACTTAGTTTTTCTTGTATTGAAAGGGACTTAACAGCTAAAATATTCGCAGCAGTAATCAGTTTTTTCCTTTGTGTTTTAATGTTATATGCAGCAAGGAAAGACCAGATAGAAGCGATTAGAATTCGAAAATCCATTATAAAGCAAGAATCAAGATCTACATCGAATTTATCAGCCAATTAGTAAAAGAGTCTTTACTTGGCATATAGAAAATCACTTTCCCTTGCTTTCCAATATCAACCCCGCCACTGTATGACTTCTGCTCACGAAGTCTTCCACGATTTCTGATTGCGTTTTGACATCCGGAGTCAGTAGCGCATCTTCTGGTAGTAACTGCTGCATCAAGACTTGTTGCTCTGTGAGTTGGTTTTGAAGACCTTCGAGTGTGTCAGCATTGCTGATAAGGTGGATCAACTCTGCGTAGCGTTTGATGAGAAGCTGAAGGACATCAGCGTATGTGCCGAGCAGTGATTTTTCATCACCTGCAGATTGTTTGATACTCGACCGTAATTCATGCCGATCTAAAATAGCTTGATATTCGGGTGAGTGCTTGATCATCATGTCATTGGAATCTGTATTCATATTAGGTATCCACAGAAGTGTCATATGAATTGGCTTGGTACAGTGATGGGTAAAACCCCCATTTCGGATTAGCCCTGTCTAAAGGTACATGACCTTGTACCACGGCAGGCCAAATAAATAAGACTTCACCTGTATCCGTGCTTGCGTAAGGGTGAGCATGAAAATACTTCCCTGGATACCCACTAGCGTACGCTCCACATAATCCCCATTCAGTATTCACATCTTTTAACCAAGATTCTTTTAACTCACCTGATAATAGTTTTGCGTAACACCCAATCGTCAAGGAAGCTGAAGTAATCGTTTTCTGTGGAAACAACAACCAAGATGACGCGGTGCTGGATACCCTATTCCATTTCAATTTGTTTACGACAATATTCGGCTGAAAATGCTGCTTTCCAGCCATATTCATGGCCGTTAATATTTCTTGTTCTTCAGCCTCTCTATTTGCCCACTCGATGCCCGACGTGATAACACGATAATGATTTATATCAATATCAAATCCAGAATTATGAGCCCAGCCTGCCATTTTGTTTCCGTCTAGGTGACCATATTGGTTTTGACTTAACCGAATGATGGGCAAGTGACTGTAGAGCTGTTCCTGAAACGCTTGCTGGTCCCCCAACAATTTCGGGTACCCCACTAACCCATGCTCTGCCCCACTGGCATCTGTTAGCGTCACATCACCTTGAGTGGTATACAGTTTGGCGAGTTGCCCTAACAGCTGCGCGCTAAACTCACCGTTTTCTTTAACCCCTGTAATGGCATTGCTGAGCATATCGGTGAGCGGTGTGACGGTGGGCATGACGGAGGCGGTGTGTTCGATGAGCGATTCACCGGACCAAGCTGTATCGAGTGTGATAATTGATTGGTCAATGGAGGTGATTTCATGATGTAGACCGTTGAGGATTAAACTGTACCCTGCCCACACGTTCGCGAGCTCACCACTGTGTACGGTGACGTCATCACTGCCCTGCTGCACGGAGATGTTGAGTTTTTGCCACGTCATGTTAATCCCCTTTTTTCGTCTGTTCTTTCGTTAGCTCTTTCGTCAGTGTGAGGGTGTACCCGCTGCTTTCTAATTCTTGTAGCAGCACGGCTTGTGCATTGAGTTGTGCGTATTGGTCTTGCTGTTTTTTTAATTCAGTTTCGGTTTGTTTGATTTGAATCGCTAAAGCGCCCAGTTGTTGAATGAGGTTGTCGGATGTCATGTTGTTTTCCTTTTGTAATGATTCAGCATAATTTCTCTGATCTTCATCTTTGTAGAAAAATCTAAGGTCATTCGGCGCCCGTTTTTTCTTGCGGGGCTGGCACCCCACACCCCGCTTCGCGGCTGATCATCCTCCCTCCGACCTTATATAATCTCGACCGGTTGTGTGGGCGGTCGTCTGAAAGGCCGCATATGTATGATCGATTCCGTTATATTTCCCGTTGGTACTGCTACCTTAAAGTGGTAACCCTTTAACGTAATGCACACTAAATTGAAGCTTTTGTTTAATTACCTACTTTCTTTTTCAAACATTCACACAGCAGTAATTCAGCCCACAACATAGGTACTTCACATTGGTATTGAGGTAGCTGTAATCCTGAATAATGCGAAATTCGATTTCTTGGTGGTTATCCAAATCCGCTAAGCCGTAGGT
>CANNFT010000023.1 GCA_947503895.1 uncultured Saccharospirillaceae bacterium | reverse complement strand
GCGTGTTGAGCTGCACGGAAGGTGTCGATCTCGTGGCCCCACGGTTCTTTTAAATAAAACGCGACCCATTCATCCAATGCACTGCACGGGGTTTTGAGCAGCCAAGCAGATAGGTCGGCAATGCCAAGGGCTAAGGCGAGTCGGAAACAGAAGTGTTTTCCGGCGAAGGGCTTAACTTTTTTTCGGCGTCGGCCACCTCACTGGGCGTGGGAATATTCGACAGCTTGCAGGCGGCCAAATACAGTTCACTAAGCACGCCCATGCCAAGCTGTTTGACCTGATGACGAATGATCCATTTTGGTAACCACCAGCGTGGACCTTTGATGCTCCAGGTGACCAGTTGCCACTGTATTTCAAGGTCGATTTTTAGGAAGTCTTTTAAGGGGGAGTCGGTTCGGCCTTGTGATTCGACCATGGCTTTGAGTTCGTCGAAATGCTTTAAGCGTTGAAGGCCATTGAGTTCGTATAGGGTGAATTGGTGATTAGCGACTTGGAGCTTTGTTTTTAAATAGGCACTCATGACGATTCATCCCTCTCTTCATCCGCGATCATTAATCTGTCAGTAATGTTTGCACGGGTGTATTCACCACCGGTTTGCCTGCAGTTTTGATGGTGTATTGCCGGCGCATTTTACTGCCCGCCCTCACCCAGCTTCTTTTGGTGACATTGGCTTTGGCGAGTAACACTTCGGTGTTGGCGTCGGTGTAGAGCAGCCCAAAGCCACAGCGTTCTTTGGTGTCATAGTCACTTTCTAAATCTGAGATTGGGTCATCAAAGGTGACGCTAAATTCGGGGGCACTGGAGGTAGAGACATCGAAGTCGGTGTAGTCATCATCGTGCGAGATGTAGCTTTTTTCTTCGATTTGTCGTTCTTCTCCACTGCCCAGTTCGATTTCCATCATGTCGGGGATGAGCGTGTAGGTGCCTGCGTCAGGCTTACGAAAGAGTTTGATGGCCATGGTGGTTTCCTTTCAGTGTGTTTTTAATTAGGTTTTGGTGATTTGGTTTTCTCTTTGTGGGATTGGCGCCACTTTCCATTTCTCATGCACGGTATTGAATATTGAAGCTCAGCGCGATGGGGTAATAGCCGTGGTTTTCATCGAGGTATTCAAAGCCTATATAGGAGAGTTCTTGCAGTTCGGCTTGCAGTAACCCATCGCTTAATACACTGAGTGCAATGTGATCGGCTAAGGTATCCAGTTCGTCTTCGTCGAGGTTTTGCATGTAGATGACGATTTGCAGTTGTGCATCGTAGTCGATGACGGTGTCGTGACTAACGTATGCCATGCGCGCTTGCGCTTCGGGAATGAGAACGGTGGCGTACAGTGAATCGGAACAGGTGATGATTTGGCTGGTAAACGTGGGGATCGTGTATTGTTGTTCAATCAAGTGTTTAACAATGTTTCGAAGTTCACGTCTGCTGGGCATATTTACTTAACCTATACCGTAAATCGTTTGCGTAAAGTCGTTGGAATTCAGGAAAGAACATACGATTGATCACTTTTTTTGATACGTTTTCCGCCACTTTAAAAATGGGTATTTTGACGACTTCGACAGGGTAACGTCCCTTGGTGGTGCGTTTGAGTACTTGCTTATGTTTCAACGACGTTTGACTGAATCCATGCCCTTTGTTGTATTTACCTTTGTTTTTGCTTCCGTCGGCAATCCATACGCCTTTTATGCGCTTACCGGCGATTTGCCTTTTTAACGGCCCTAGTTTCGTATTTTTTAATAATGAAATCGCGGAGATGTCTTTGGCGTAAACAGATATGCGGGCTTTTTGCGTGCGTACTATTGAACGCTTGATGTAAACCCGTTTACGAATAAGCTTTGCTTGCACTTTGGTTTGCTTTGACACACCGGATATGACGCGGGTTTTAATTTTCGCGCTAACTTTGTTTAAGGCAGAACTGCTGGCCTTGGGTACTTCTATTTTAGCGATTTGGTTGAGCTTGTGTTCCAGTTGTTGGATTTGAGCTTGGGTGTTCATATTTTTACCAGCGTAAATATCTGTTCTTCCGCCGTTTGTTGAATGATTTCGCCAATAAGATGTGTCCCAATATATTGTCCTTGATTAACAGTCACTTGATCGCGAGTTTTAATTTCTCCAAATCTATTTTTGATCATGCCTAGGGTGACCATTCGTGCATGATCTATATGCCCATCTTCATATTGCTCTAGGGTTTGATC
This sequence comes from uncultured Saccharospirillaceae bacterium, assembly GCA_947503895.1. Classification (GTDB taxonomy): domain Bacteria; phylum Pseudomonadota; class Gammaproteobacteria; order Pseudomonadales; family Oceanobacteraceae; genus Bermanella. The sequence goes on along the minus strand of CANNFT010000023.1, from coordinate 7,929 downwards.
GATAATAATTTTAATGGATGTTTCAGTACCGTCCGATTTGATGAGTACGGCATCGTCACCAAAAGCGCCGAAGATAATGTCATCTGCGACGCTGAGGGCGTGATCGAAGTCGTTCATTTTTTCGCGGATTCGGAGGGTAATTGAATGACACCCGCTTCGGCAGCGGCTTTGGCTTCTGCTTCAGGTATGGAGGCCGTGGTGTCTTTACTGACTTTTAATACTTCGCCTTTTACCAAGCACTGAAAGGTTTGAACAGCGGTCACTTCGATGAGTTTCTCACTGCTGGATGCGGTGTTGGATGCGGTGCTGGGTTTGCTCATGTACTTGGTGTCCTTAAATAATGATTTGCAAGATGCTGTTTGGCTGGGTGGGTTACCCAACCTTTACGACGACGAATGCATCGGGATCGGGGGTGACCATGAGTGGTGCTGATTGCGTCATGAGGTATTCAACCGATGGGTCTTCGGTGATCCAGTTTTTGGCGTATCGACTGGTGGCGACGATACCGTTTGAATTGGCTTTGGCATCTTGAATTGCACCATAAGCACGGATGCCTTGGTAACCCATGCTGGCCATGATGACGGTGTAATCAGGCAAGAAAGGAATTTCGACCCCTTGCTTGGTGTATTTGCCTTTGTACACCATGATGTCGAGGTTGCCGATGCTGGCGACCCGTTTGACGTCTTCGAATACGATGGGGCCTATTTCGGCCTGAGAGCTGGAACCTCTTCGGGTTTCCAATAGTTCTTTGACGCTTTTAAATTTCCGGAAACGTGCCCACGTTTGGGTGTCCATAATGACGGTGTCGATAACTTTGGTGGATTGATCTGCCCAGTTTTCTAAATCGTCGAGGGGTTGTGTGCTGGTATCTAAATCCAGTTCGGTCCAACGGGCTGCGCCGGTTAAGGTGATGTTGTTGTCTGGGTTGCGGCCGTAATCAACTTCGTAGGTGCCTTGTCCATCCATTTCCACTTGTATTTTACCGTGCAATACCGCTTGTACAGCCATCCATTCTTCTCGACGAATGATTTTTTTATCTTGGTTGGCGAGGATGTCGGTGATGATGGCAAGACGTCTTTGTTGCGGTGACAAACTGCCGCCCAGTGCTTCCCCTGCCATGCGTTTTAAGAGTCGATCCGGTGTGACAACATCCTTCGGTTTGACGTACGCAGGCTCGAAGGTTTTTAACACGCCGCCTTTGGTGCGTTGTACTTTACCTGCAACCATGGGGCTGACAAACGGTGCAAGGTCTAAATCTTCAACCAGCTTATCGAACGCAATTTCTTTGGTGTTGGAGTTGATGGCGTTAGGAAAGAAGTGATCTAAAAAGAAGGTACTAAATGAAGGAATGTGTCGATATATTCCCATGAGTTGGGTGGTAGTGAGTATGTCCATTTTAATGTCCTATTGATTTTTTACATTGAGTTTTTAAACGGTTTTTTTAAGACAGTGGTGAGTTTTAAAAAAGTTAGTCCGCTGGAATTTGCAGACTGATCGCGGTTCCCATAAAACAAGTGAGTTTTTGTGCGTCAGTAACACCGTCTGGCCAATGGATGATTTCGGGGTTGTAGGTTCCGGCTTTGATTAATTGTGTGGTGATGTCTTGCGAGGTAGCGTCTATGGGATACACGTTCATGCGCACCGCGTATTCACTACCATCGCTTTTTGTAGGGTCCCACGGTACGAGTTTTCCGGTGGCTTTTAATTGCCCTAAAGGTGTATAGGGTTCGAGCATGTGTCCGCTGGTGACAATGCCTTCTGTGGTGTATTCAGGGTCTGAGCCCGTATGGATATCGGGATTGTCGTATGAATATTCAGCCATAAATCTGCGCTCCAGTATTAGAGTCATTTAAATTTAAAAGAAAGTGAGTGAGTTAGGGTTAGTCAGGGATGATGTGTGAGTTTATTGCCCAAGCTTGGCACCCGTAGCTTGGTTGTACGACGCAATCGCCAGTGCAACTAAGTCTTCTTCTGGGTTCGCACTGTTTTCTGCGTCGCCTGCACCGATGTTTGGTTGGGTTTCCGCATTCATTAACGAATCCAGTGATGGATTTGATGCGGTGTCTTTGGTGGATTGCACGAGTGCGGCTACGGCCTCGTCTGTTTTCATATTGGTGTGGTAAGCAAAGTGCGCAGCTAATGATTGCCGGCCTTGTGCTTCGTCGTGCTGCATGATGCTTTGTATGCGTGCACGCTCTTCGGATTTAGCTTGTTCGGCGATGGCTTGTGTATCCACAGCTTCCGGTTCGTTTTGCTGTGTCGGAACGGTTGTAGTGACGTTTTCATTTGAGGCGGTGGTTTGTGATTTTGTCATGCTGATGGTGCTCTTGTGTGAGGAATGTGTTTTGAGATGCTCTGCAAAATAGTCGATGGCTTCATGACCGTTCACCACTTCATCTGCAAAGCCGATGTTAACGGCGGCTTGTCCTCGATAGATCTTGGCTTCTGTCGCGAGTACGTCTTTGGGTGTTTGATTAATAGATGCGGCCACGATGGACGCGAATTCTGTTCGCAGTTGTTCGGTTTCCGCTTGAAAGTTTTGAAGTACATCTTCGGGGAGATTTTCGTAAGGGTTGCCATCAGCTTTGGATTTACCTGCTGCGATTAACGTGACACAAATACCTTTGTCTGCGAGGTGTTTTTCGTAACTGGTGTGCGCCATGATGACACCGACCGATCCTGCTCGACCATTATTGGTAATGAGTCGTCGGGATGCCCCACACGCTAATGCCATGGACGCCGAACAGGTCATGTCATGACATAAAGACCAAATCGGTTTGCCGGATTGCGCTTCGAGGGCTTGCAAGGCAGAAACGGTATCAAAACATCCGGCCACACTGCCCCCTGGGCTGTCTTGATCAAGCAAGATACCTTGAACGTCAGGATCAGCCGCCGCCTGTTGTGCACGATGTAAAATGCCATCGTATCCGGTCATACCAGAAGTCGGTTGCAAGTAACCAAACTTGTGCACCAGTGTGCCGTCTACCGGTAACACAGCAACTCCATCAATAATCTGGTAAGTGCGTTCTCGGTGTGGATTGGCAGAATAATGACTGGTCAGCGCTTCTAAGTCCGATGTTTTTAGTATTTCACCACTTTGATTCTTTAACTCTGCGATATTTAGGCGGTCTGCTAAGCCTGCAAAGAACGTTTGTGCGTATGACGGTTCGAGTAACAGCGGTTGATTTAACGCCATACCGGCAAGGTGGATAAAGTTTTTCATTTAAAGTTATTCCTTACCCTTTACTGCGTTTGATTGATTTGTTTCGGGGCTAGACTCGTCAGGTTCATTTGCTTGATCCGGCGCTAATACTTGCGTCGCTGCCCACGACGGTGGCGGTAAACCTTTTTCTTTTCGTTCGGTGGTTTCACGGACCTGTTGTTCTAATATTTCTTGATAATCTTCGCCCATAAGGGCCAATTCTTTTTCGTAAGTGGATAAACCGGATTCAATTCTGAGCACGGCTTCTTTCACTTCTTTTAAGCCGTCGATTTGTAAGCGCCCTGCCCCTATCCATTTCACGTTACACCACGCGGCTTTGGCGTCATAAAACGGGGTCGCGCCTTTGGGTAATTGAATGATGTTGCGCGAGAAAGCTTCTTCTAACCATAAGCTGTAGATCATAGAAGCATGACGATTAGCAATGGTTTTACGTTTACCCATAAAGTAACGCCACGTTTCCATCATGGATGCACGGGCGCTGGAGTAATTGGTTTTGCTGTAATCTCGGGCCAGTTGTTCGTAGCTGACGTTCAAACCAGCAGCAATGTAACGCAAGATGGCCCCTTCGAATTCGGCAAAGCCACTGGCGGTATTACCGGCCGATAAGAGTTTTAAATTTTCCCCTGGCATAAGGTGTGGGATTTGAACACCGTTGAGTTTGATGTTGGCGGTTTTATGATAATCCGCTAAGGCGGTCATCCAACCTTGCAATTTGTCGCTGGCGTCTCGGTTGCCACCAATCAGCTCAAAAGCTTGATCGGAATCCAGTTCTGATTCAATCACGGCCGCGTACATAGCATTGACGATGGCGTTTTGTAATTGGGTGGATTGAAATTTATCCAGCATTTTTAAGCGCGACATGACGCTCATAAATTGATTGGCACCACGGGTTTGGCCGTCGTCTTTGGGTTCAAAGATGTGCAGTATTTTTTGTCTGCCGAAGGCGGTTTCTCGTGCGATGCGTTTCCATTTGGTGAGCGGTTCTAGTGCACTGAATTCAGCGTAACGATGATCGCGAATATGATAATACTTAGCGGCCCCATAACGGTCTGCTTCGACGCCCCCTCGAATGCGGTGATCATCTGGCCGATCATATGGATTACACAATCGGTGTGGGCTGATGACTTTAATGCTGGTTTTAAACGGGCTACCGGCGTGATCGATCCATTCGGCTGAATTTAATATTTCACCCAGTCGTGTATGGGTTTCAATGCCTTCGCGAATGAGCATGGTGAAAGTGCGCTTGCGTTCGGCATCCATGTAACAATGCACATCGTCTTCGGCGTATTCCGAAAAGGTGGCTTCGATGTCTTTGGCCATATCAATAGCAGACGCTTCGGTCATGCCCACTCGTCGCCAATTAATTTTGACACTGGGTTTAAATAAGTGACCGACAATATTATCGACGTGTAATTGAATGCCGCCGCTGGCAATGCCGTGATTGCGCGCAAGATCATCCGCTCGGGCATTGGCAATACCCATGTCCGGTAAGATGGCAGCATCGGCACTCATTACAGAAGGCGTCCAATGGGCGAGTTCGTTACCAAAGCCTCCGCCAGCGGCTTCGTAAGCCGAGGCTTGCTCAGAAGCTTGTTTTAAAGAATGCGAGATATTCACGTTCATTAATTCACACTCGCGGGTGCACGGCGGGTGCTTTGTAATGATTGAATGTATTTTTCCAATGCCCGTCGATCGGCGGGGGTGTATTCCACACGGCGGCCATCCTTTTGTACTACGCGCACCGCTTTGCCGAGCAAAAGTTGATGCAGCGCAGATTTGGCTTCCAATAGATATTGTTCGCTAGACATTAGGTGAACCTTTTCGCTAAATCGGCAAAGTTGTGGGTAGGCGGCTCTGGGATTTGATGACTAAGCGCATCGAGATCCACGCCAAAACGTTGTTGTGATATTCGCAGTGCCGCCAACGCATAGACGCGACAATCCAGTGATTCGTTACGTTTGCCTTTTGGGCATTCGTATACGTGCAGGCGTTTACCGCGGGTAAATTTCAGCACTTTCTTTTCGGCCGTGAGCATTCTGAAAAAACGTTCGTCGTGACTGTCGGCGATGGGGAAATGGCAATAACCCGCGCGCGCATCTTTGAGGTTGTCGCTTTGGACATTCAGCCTCTGGTAAATTAATTCTTTGGCGGCGTTGGTATCCACTTCGGTTAAATAGACTTTGTGTTTGGGGTTTTTCTTTCGTGGAAAATCCGCAATGGGTTTGCCGTATCCGCTGGACCCTTTAATGGGCACTAAGTGGTACACCCCGATCTTTTTCGAGAATTCGTACACTTCTTTGGCGAAGTGCCCACCGGAGTCATGACAGATGCGTCCGACTTCTAATCGAATACCGTCTTCCCGTTCGATGCTTTTGCTGAGCATCTCGGCCAAAATATTCCAAATCTGAGGCTGGGTTAAATCACCGTGTAAGACTTGATAATCCAGCGACCAACTTTCTTCCCCTGCACCCCAACCGACCACTTCCCATTCAAAGCGATCATCCTGCGTGTCCACACCGATGGTGACAAACAGCACGCCTTGCGGTGCCACGATTTTATGGTTTCGAGTCGGGTACGGTTCTCGGCGTTGATACAGCACAGTGGCATCAATGGTTTCGCCTGTGGTGTCTTCCCACGTTTCACCGAGTTTGGTATTAACGAACGTGGTGAGAGGACCTAAGTCTCCTTCTTTGGCTTTGGCGGTGGCTTTTAGAAAGTCGCCAACTAAATCATTCCATGTTTTAAACACGGAGTACGCAGACCAAATATGAAAGCCAACGTGTTTGGGGGCGTCGATGACTTGTTTGTCTTGGTTTTTAAATTGGGCATCTTGATCTAACCAAACCGAACCATCCTCGTTTTGCCAATGTCCGGCCTGCAACAAATTGCCGAGATGGCTGTAATCAAATGGTTCGTGGCAATGTTTGCATTGATACTCAACGGTATCCAAATTTCCGGCTTGCCATTTAAAACCAAACTTGGCGTCTTTACCGCCCCATTCTAAATATTGCTTCGCGCTGCAATGCGGACAAGGTAGATAATATTTTAAACGTACGTCTGCGTCTTTCATGGACGCTTCAATTTGGCAGGTGTCTTTGACTTTGGGTGTGCTGCCTCGAATGGATTTTTTAAAGAAGGAGGTTTCGAATCGTGTATCACCCAGTGACGTCGCCGAACCTTCCCCGCCCACATTGGAATCAAAGCCAGACAGTTCATCGTAATACACATTATCGACCGTAATACGCCGGTAATTCCGTGGGCTTTTGCCACCCAGTAAATGCAACGTGGAGCCGATAAATTTCTTTTTTTCTAATGTATTATTTTTGTGTTTCATCCCATACCAAGGAAACACGGTGCGAATGGACGGTACATCTCGCAACATGGGTTCGATTTCATCTTTTACGAATGCATCACGGTCATCATCTGTGGGTTGATACAACACTTGATTACGGTTTTTATGCTCTGCAAAGTAAGCCATCGCCGCGGTAATAATTTTGGTGTAACCCACCCGCGCCGATTTTTGCCACGTAATCACCTGCACATCATCATTGCTAATGGTGTTCATTATGCCTTTTTGATACGGGATGGTTTCCCATTTGCCCACTTTAGAACTGGCTTCGGGGCTTAAATAAAAGTGCTGTTCGGCCCAATCACTAAGAGAAACGGGTTCGGGTCTTCGTAGTGCATCCAGCCCCCGATACATTGATTGGTCAATCCGATTTGCTGAGCTGATCCCAGGGTAACTTAACGTCGGCTGCGGTATTTCGGCATTTTGTAATTTCACGTTCGATGATCGACAAATCAGAAGCCTTTAGGTGTGGTACGTGGTTTTTAATGGTCGCTGGAATGGCATCGAGTGTTGAAGCGACCTGTTCTGCTAAATTGGCCAACGCCCATTCCAATAAATCCACGGGGGCGAATTCCCGTTTTTCGATCACATTGCCAAGCTCAATCTTGTCCGCCTCCGCCTTGGTTTTTCGAAACCGTTGATACTCCAACTCTGCCGGGTCTAAAAGCGCCCCTAGGTTGTTATGTTGTACCTGTTCTTGCTCCCATTTTTCTTGCCGATTGATAAGGACATTTTCGAAGGTGTAAAAGGTCTCGCGACCAATCTTACAAATGGGCTCTACGCCCCACCGATCAAAGGCTTGCGGCGAAATACTCAGACTGGCACAGACCTCTTTTTTGTTTACCCACCCAAGCTTTTTTTGAGGCGCTTCAACCTGCTTTTTTCGGGGCATAACATAACAACAACCTAGGTTTCAGAAATTCTGGTATTTAGCGATATATCGAGCGGCTCCGCTATCCGTAATGTTCAAAACGGCGGCGAAGGACCCTTTTTTATGATGCCAAAGCCTTAGTAGATCAGACCTGAGAACGGACAGATGCGCTAGAAAGCGCACGATAAAACACATTAACCCTAACCATGCACGCGAACCGTAATACCCCGTCACGCACACAATAATCACGCACACCAAACTGATCACAGGTACGCTCCATTTCAATGTATGAATAACATTATTCAATGTTTATTCTCTTGTTTGCGCAGGGCACGAATTGCACTTAGAAATCAATTAATTATCTAAATACACGCTGGCTTAATGCTCGGTGCTCTACCGCCACTTTATCGGCTATCAGCTTGGGCCATTTACTCGGTTTGTTCGTGAGCATTTGTTTGACGCTTAACACATCCGGTTGATTCTTGG
>CANNFT010000022.1 GCA_947503895.1 uncultured Saccharospirillaceae bacterium | reverse complement strand
TTAAACGCGGGTATTACAGGATATAGCGCCATGACCCATTTACTAATAATGGCTGGCAGCAGAACGTTAGATGATGGAGTGAGGCGAAGAGCCGGTCATGGCCGGCTCGTTATAGGCGGAGTGTATCAAGTGGGGATGGCGAGTGCTAGCTCCGCACCCACCGTGTTATGGTTGTGTGATTATTTGAAATAAACCCAATTTACATTGCTGATGTATTTCCAATGTGAAAATTCATGGCAAGGCTTTGCATGGTGTGGGCTAAATGTAATATGCATTTCCTTATTGCCCATGTAGCCTGCTAGTAAATTGGCATGCATGGCTTTACAAGAATCAGTGGATATATCTTCAAATTGACTTTTCAGATTACAAATGTAGACGAAGGGCATTTTATTATCTTTTAGTGCCACGCCAAGTCTTCCATCGCGGTTGATTGCTACGGTGGATATTTCACCAGAACAAAACTGATCTCCGGCGTATGCGGTAATTGAAAGAATTAAGGCAACAAACAATACAATAAATCGTATAAGCATCTGGTTCTCCATAACGGCTGTGGCTTCGGGAATCCGAAGCCCATTGTTGTTATTTTACTGATTGTTAAAAATCATTATGTAGTTAATGCCTTCGATTCCAGCGGCATTACAAGAACCACTTGGCATTAATTGGATTTTTTTATTCGCCATAACGGCAGCTAAAGCAATGCTTTGCTGAACATTATTGTCGTAAATTGCGAACCTATTGTTGTCGTTCGTGTTTGAACACGGTGAATCTGTAATATCTTGTTCCAGATGCACTGTGTTGTATGCATCTGTTGGGCTCTCGCCTTGAACAGCTTCTATATTTGAGAGGTATGCCCTAGCGCTTGCATTGCTAGAAAGGAATATTAACGATATTAAAGTGAGTATTTTCTTCATAGTTTTAAAAAAACGGTTGTGGCTTCGGATATCCGAAGCCCATTGGGTTATTAAAAGTCGAATCGAGTGTAATATAAATTTTGAATATCAGTGGTTCTATCACCACTGCATTCACCTGTTCCTAAAATTACTACGCTTTTTCCCGACATGTATGCAGATAGTAGAAGGCTATATGTCTCTTTTCCTGCATCTCCATCGGAATCAAATTTAAAGCTCCAGAATGTGTTTGTAGAGCAATCACTGGACCATATTGCATCTTTAGATTGGTTTTCTACCCGTACAAGAACGGTAGAGTTAACATTGTCTGTTCCTCCACCAACTTTCGGGCCAACAGCAATAGTGGAAATAATTCCCTTGAATTCGGCTGCTAGTAATACAGGGGGAAAGAACATTAAAAGTATAAGTAAATATCTTGTCATGATGTTTTTAATAACGGCTGTGTGCTTGGGAATCCAAACCGCGCCTTAGTTATTTATCTCAATGGTTACAACTTTAGCTTGGTTGTGGCTATCACAGCCGTTCAACCAAAAACGAACATTTTTTCCTGTGACAAATGCTGTTAAAGCTATGCTACTAATCGTATTAAATGCAGGATGATTACAATCAAGATCTACAACTAAATTATTGGCGCAATTGTCTGGATTTGCATGAGCCTCTTTCAAAGTGATTTCAAAGCCCATGTCAGTGGTGCATTGTCGTTGGTGGATTGTTTGAATACCTTTGTAATTCGACGTTCCGCTTGCCAGTAATGGCATAGAAAAGCTAAGCATTAGAATAGATATTATTGGTTTCATAGTGATCATAAAAATAACAATTTGGTTATTCGGATGGATCTTGATAACCAGTTTTAGCTAGAGAAAAAGGACTGCATTTTTCCCTTTGCTTTCAACGAATTAGCTGATCCATGCAATTTGATGGCAGATTCTACCCCACTTCAAACACAAATCAATCAAATAAACCTATATAAATCCGGTTATCAAACTATAGACTTAAAAAACGGGCTATAGCCCCCATGTCGCCTGATTTGTAAGCGATTTCTTAAAATTGGGATATACGTATTCACCTTGATAATCTATTGTGTATAAATACAGTATTTTATTTTGAAAGTGTGGAAAATGGCTCGCTTACAGCTTTTTGTATTCTGCCCTACAAATTAACTTAGCCATTTTCGGCTCGATTCTATCAAACATTCGATGCGAGGCCCTAACGCTTAAGATTACGTTGATTCAACTGTCCTGTGACAACCCACCGCTTTTACGCGGTGGGTTACGGTTTTCTTAAATCACGACATTCACGACCGATAGTGGTTTATGGCGTTGGGGTCAGCCGGTAGCTTTCGTTCTGCGTTTACACTACTTAGAGTGACTGTCCCAATAGCTCAATGGCTGGCAGCAGAGCGTTAGATGATGGGGTGAAGCGAAGAGCCGGTCATAGCCGGCTCGTTATAGGCGGAGTGTATCAAGTGGGGGTAGTGAGTGCTAGAGGGCGTGGAGTTAGGGTGTGTGTCCCGATAGCCCGTGACATTCTTATATCGGTTGTCGCTTCGGGCATCTAAAGCCCATTGGGTTATGATTAATAAGCGCCTTGTTGCACTATTAATCGGTGTAGTTCTCTTCCTGTCTCAGTCTTAATATTGCATGAGCCTGAATTGCTTGGATGTGTAGTTTCTACTAGTACCATGCTTTGAGTAATTTTGGCGCTCAAGAGAATTGATGTGATCATCTTTTTAGAATCCTCATCCCAACCGGCTACAGAGATCCATTGAGAGCCGTTATTTTGAGAAGTGTCTTCAACCAAAGTAAATTTATTTAAGCCTTGATCTTTATATAGATCGAGTCTTCCTACATATAGGTTTTTACAAGACGTAAGATCTGCATAAGATACTTGCGCTAGGACTAAAAATAGTAAAACAGCGATTTTTTTCATGGTCGGTATTATATTCATAACGGCTGTGACATGGGGAATCCCATGCCCACCGTGTTATATGGATTAATAGTTAGTGTAAATATTTCTAATCAAGGTTGAATTGTTTTCGCAGAAACCTTCAGTCCCTTGTATTTTAATTTCTTTTCCAGCCATCGATGCTGCAAGAATGGCGGAATACTGTGCTTTACCAGTATCGTCAGAAAAATATCCTGTCCAAGAATCTGTACCGGAAGTACAGGGGTTATTAGATATTGAACTTGATAGTTTAACGATAAAGCGTCTACCAGCATCTTGGTCGTTTGTCGGACTTCTGTGAATTAGAAGCTGTGTAATACTTCCAGTTTCTTCAGGTGTCGATGCATAGGTAATAGCTGGGCTTAGCAAAATTAGTAGCAGAATAAAATTTTTCATGACTTTCAATACATATAACGCCACGCTAAGCGGCAAAAAGTTGTTGGCTAAAATGAGTGAGGTACGAACAAAAGCCAACTATTTTTTGTCCGTTCTTTAGCGCCTTGTTATAATTTATTTGAAATTGACCCATTGAATTTTAGCTGCGTCACTTATTTGAGGGCTATCATCAACAACAACTCTTATTTTCTCTTTAGACATTTTAGCAGCTAATAACATTGATAATGTGCTGTTATACGCAGGGTCTTCATTTGAAAGATAACCATAAGTTGGGCAATCCTCGTTCAGTTGAACCAATAATTTATTACTATGCTCCCCCCCCATCTGAACGGTCAGCTTGAACATAAAGTAATCTGATATCTAAAAAGCCACAATCAATATTAGCGGCTGATGCGTAAGTTGATAAAAATAGAGTAGATAAAATTAGAGCAATTTTTTTCATTTGATAATCCTTAAATTATAACAATGTGGTTATTCGGATGGATCTTGATAACTAGTTATAGCTAGAGAAAGACGGACTGCATTTTTCCCTTGCTTTCAACGGATTGGTTGATCCATGCAATTTGGTGGCAGATTCTACCCCACCCTAAACACAAATCAATCAAATAAACCGATATAAATCCGGTTATCAGACTATAGAATTAAAGAACGGGCTATAACCCCCATGTCGCCTGATTTGTAAGCGATCTCCTAAATTTGGGATATACGGATTAACCTTGATAATCTATTGTATATAAATACAGTTTTTTATTTTAAAGGTGTGGGAAATGGCTCGCTTACAGCTTTTTGTATTTCGCCCTACAAATTAACTTAGCCATTTTCGGCTCGATTCTATCAAACATTCGATGCGAGGCCCTAACGTTTAAGATTACGTTGATTCAACTGTCCGGTGACAACCCACCGCTTTTACGCGGTGGGCTACGGTTTTCTTAAATCACGACATTCACGACCGATAGTGGTTTATGGCGTTGGGGTCAGCCGGTAGCTTTCGTTCTGCGTTTACACTACTTAGAGTGACTGTCCCAATAGCTCAATAGCTCAATAGCTCAATAGCTCAATAGCTCGTTAAATTTCAATTTGAATTCTGTTTATATAACAAGAGCTCGTAGTTTCATCAAAATTTATATTGACTGTTTTTTCGGCCATCGCTGCTGCTAATGCAGTGGCAAATATATTCTTCGATCCCTCTTCAGTAACATCATTTTCACCAACTTTTACTCGATAGTAATCTGGTGAATTTCCACTAGTACAAGCAGTACTATCAGATTCAAATTTAAGTATAAATTCACCACTAGCGGTCGGGTATACATGGCTTATTTTAGAGCCATGCCAAGTCCCTGCATTAACAGTCGCCCCTATAAAGGAAGCACCTAACAATATGACTGCATTGACTAATTTTTTCATAAATATTCCTACATTGTGTTCAATAACAGGCGCCTGTTATTTCGGCCGCCATTATCGAAACTCTTTGATACATAACGACTTTTTTTGATCTATACCTGCAAAAGTGTGCCGATTCTATCACTCAATATTGGAAATCACGAGCACCCTAGGAAGTTTTAGAAGGCATATATAAACAACCCACCGCTTTTACGCGGTGGGCTACGGTTTTCTTAAATCACGACATTCATGATCGATAATGGTTTATGGCGTTGGGGTCAGCCGGTAGCTTTCGTTCTGCGTTTACACCACTGAGCATATTTTGTACGCATTCGGTAAGTGCAGCTCTTAAACTTTCAGGATCGTGATTAGGTTTGAGGACCCAGAACAGGAAGGCGAATTCCAGTTTCCAGATGTATTGGGTGAGGTAATGGGCCTGTCTGTCCAGTGATCGCACATCCGCCAGCACCGTGGGCAGCAGCTTTTTCGGCATCAGTTCCCACTTGGTGAGGTTGTAGCGTTTTTTGAGTGTTCGGTGTAGGTGCGATGTGGCTTTGGATTGGAAGTACGGGAAGTGGCGAGTAAAGCTGACGGTGGCCACCCTGAGGATTTCCCGTTCTTCGGCGGTGATCAGGGGTTCCTGTTCGCCCCCTCTCCTTAGCCGATCCTCCATCTCGCTGAAGGCCTTTATATAGGCTTCTTTGAATTCCGCTGCCTTCTTGCCCGTGAATCCCATGGCTAAGAAGGTGAAGCCATCACGGGTGATAAAGTATTCGGTATAGGTGTTACCGTTGTGTTCGTAGGGAACCAGCGAAAAGTTGCTGGTTAAAAAAGCATCCGAACATTCAATGGATTTAATCTTCTGCGTTACATGCTGATGCTGCTTGCCGAAGTAGTTCGCGATATCTCTTGAAGATGTAACGGACCTGCCATTTATAAGGCGGACTTGTGGCGTATTGATAGTAGCCATGAACTTGGCCTCTCTGTTTGATCAATGATTGAGGTCGGCACTTTGAGGGTGCCGGGAGGCTCAAAACAGCTCAAACAGTCGCTGCGGGTTTATTCCCCTTGCGGGTATTCTATTCACCGCCCTCCCGACTCAAATTCGGCATAGCACCGAGCTTCGCACCTTTTTACGGGCACAAAAAAACCAACTGACGGGTTGGGAGACCGCTGTTTGTAAGAGGTTTTGAGTCCTCTTGGGCAAATGTAGGACAGATTTGGAGGGGTGTCAAATTAAATTTCAGACATAGTTTTTAAATAATTTAACTCATCTTTATATGCGATTTGTGATTCATAAAGTGAATGATAACCCCGCCCTACCGCCCCTCTAAATTGAATTAAGTTTGGCTTACGAGTACCAGAAAAAAATATATGCTCGGTTGACAGGCCGGGGTAAGGGTCAATATAGATAATTTCCTGTATACCTAATTGATATGCTTTTTTTGCACAAAGCTCGCAAGGACTTGCTGTTGTGTAGAGTTTCCCTCCTTCTATACCGACACCCCCATACTTAACTAACTGTAAAAAAGCATTTTCTTCAGCATGTAAAGAGCGGGTATGGACTTGATTACCCTTATCATCCAATTCATTTTTTAAGTCCTTAAAGCAATACGCTAAACTCCTTCCTGTTTCATTCCCAACATTTTTAAGTTGAATTAGATGTTCATTTGCTAGCTTTCGAAATGACTCTTCGTTTCGCTCATAATAACTGTATTTAATCTCATTGAATGTTGAATTCAAATCATTTAGCGACCTTAAGTTACATGGGATTTGTCCTTTTGCAACATCGTTCCAACCAACAGACTTCACTGAATTATCCCTATCTGTTACAACCGCGCCCACCTGTCTAGATATACAACCAGAATTAACTTTCATAGACATTGCAATTTGCATTGAACGCTCCATTGCAGTAGGAGAAATTAGACCCGGATGTATAATTAACGATAAATACCAAGCCAATTGAGCCTTAAGGATATTATTATTTCCCACTTCATTTCTAGGATTAAATATATGTATATCTGACATCTCTATACACTTTTTAACATTTTGAGTATAAAAATCTTCATCTGTAATTCTAGAAACACCAGACTCACGCCTCTCTAATGCATCAACTTCGCTTGCTCTATACTGATGGATTTTTTGTAGATAATTATTCCTATCTTTATCTGGTGCATTTATTGATATCAAGTAAAATGCTGAGTATAAATCTCTAAAATACTTTGCTTCATAAGGATTTCTAATCGCATCCAGCACGATAAATGTTTCTTCATTATCTCTTTCATTCTTTCTACATAAATTTAAAATTACTCGATTAATTGTCTCTGGTAAGTGGTGAATTGAGGAGGGGATAAATACTTCGTCCTTAAAGTTCGATTTAATTTGACCACACCTTCTTATTGAATTACCTGAATCTTGATAGAATCGCAAGTATAATTGATCAGACAGCTCATTTAATTCTTTCTTAAACTCAACGGTAAATTTTTGAACAGCAGCCATGTAAGGTATCAACTTGCACAATTGCTTACAATTTAAACATTCCTTTTGAGGTCTGTGAGTTATCATTTTCTCAGATATCTCTACAAACAACTTATATTTTAAAATAGGGGTCTTAGAAAATATGCCTTTATCCAAAACAGATTTAACGCGATCATTGTCAATATTTCCCACCTTGGATATAAATTTAATCAATTCATCTTTTGGTGTTTGAAGAATATATGCGGATATTAAGTCGCTAATTTTAATAGTAATAAAATTTTTGAAATTTTTACGTAAATACTGTGTTGCAATTGAGTAGCGTTCTGAATCCAAGCCACTATAAAAAGGCTGGTTATTATAATTCAAGTCATCTACATCTGGTAAAACTAATTCTGCGTCACTTAAAACTCTAGAAGCAGTTGTGCATCCAGAGCCAGTTCTGCCTGTCAGGCCCAATATTATAAATTTACTTCTCTTGCTAAATAGCTCTGATATTACATTACTGTAATCACTACCCATAAAGCCGCTCCATGGCCTTTTGGTTTTTCAACCGATGAGAGCAGTATAGACACAATTCATTTATTGCCACATTCCCAATAACCTTACAAGGACTTCACCAAAGCACTCGTTATAACCAATCGAAATTTGAGTTGCAATTCAAATAACAGTCGAACGATTTTAAAGACTCTAAAGGGATACCTAATACAATTCTTTAAAAGTCTAAGCACATTACGTCTTAAGTAGCTCTAAAGGGACACTCGCGTGAACTGGCAACGGAACATTTAACGATGGGTGAATCAAATAACCGGTAATGGCCGGCTCATTATGGGCCGAGTGTATCAAGTGAGAGTAGTGAGTGCTAAGGGTGGGATTAGAGAGGATGCCCCGATAGCTCGTTCTACTTTAGGGCAAAAAAAACGACCAAATGGAGCCTAATTTTCAAATTTAAACGCTATCTACGAGCGCTTTACCCCTTACATTCTACATGGCATATACTTTGCCTAAATATAATTATAAATTGATAGCAGGATATAGCAATGCCAAACGATAGAGTGCAAGGCCCACTTTCACAACATGCAAATACAGCCCTAAGTCTGGCTGCAGATGTGCATGGCCTCGATCAACAAGAAGAGGCCGCCGCAGAAGGTCGATTAGACAAAAAACTACCTAAAGGCTTGCCACGAGTCCGGGGAGTTATTGCCAACGACCAAACTGAAAGGCGATTGGCTGTCATGGCGATACATGAGGCTGACGGTTTAAGGCCTGACACCGCCCACATTGACAAGGCTGTAGAGAAAGCAGGAGTAGCGAAAGAGGCCATGTTTCAGGTACAACTAAGGGAACTTGCTGGCGCAAAACAGGAATTTCAGAAGCAAAGTGGGGCAATAAGAAAAAGAGAAAAGGCCGCTAGAGGTTCACATTAAGCGTGGTCACATATCGCAAAGCTAAGCGGCGTGCGAAGCACGTCGAAAGCTAGAGTGCCTGAGACTGTAGACAACTTAGAGCGGCTGTCCCGATAGCTTTTGTTTTGCTTACCCCCCCCCTCCTCTGACACCAAGCTTTTATTTCGCCTATTACCTTACTGAAACAAATGGTATGTCTCAGTCCCATTTGAAGACGTTAAAGTGAGTTTAGAGTTTGACACATTGTATCGACCGTTGTCTTCCAACAATCTACAGAATTCATTGTCCGAGTAATGGTCTGCGTAACACGAAGAAAGTGACCATGCGCCCGAGTCTTCATAGCCGATTAGGTTTAGTTCACAAGAACAAGTTATTGAATTTGCGGAGAATGAAAACCAATTAGTGGAATCCAAACTAACAGACCTAAAGTCCAAAATTGTGTCTGTCGTGTCACTCTCCCAAATGTTTAAAATGCTTTCAGACTTGTTGCTCTTTGAGCTTCCACCACCTTCTCCACCGCATGCAGTTAAGAGAATTACTGTTAATACTAATGCTACTTTATACATTTTCGACTCCTTTTTCGGGGGAGCGAATTCTACACTGCTTTACAGGTTAACCTATTACTAATTTGTGCCATCGAAATATTTAAATCCTTCCCTTCTCC
This sequence comes from uncultured Saccharospirillaceae bacterium, assembly GCA_947503895.1. GTDB lineage: Bacteria > Pseudomonadota > Gammaproteobacteria > Pseudomonadales > Oceanobacteraceae > Bermanella. The sequence continues at coordinate 2,294 of CANNFT010000022.1, read as the reverse complement.
TCAATCTCTTCCCTCACCGGCTGCAAGAAAATATCGCGATTGTTTTCGACTACAGATTGAACATCTGCACCATCCAGTGCTTTTATTTCAATGGATTGTTGAATGACCACCGTTGATCGTTCAGATGAATCTGATGTGGGGCTGAGTGCGGAGTTGCTTTGTGCTTGAGGTAAGCTTTGATCGTATGTACTGCCGCCCGCTAATCCACCAGAACTAATACTACCTGAGCCAGCTTGTTCCAATTGCCGTAACCGCATCATACCTGCGGCGGCTCCGGCATAAGGCCCACCCCAACTGGATGCCCACTTGTATGCTTTGTTGATGGGTGCTGTTTCAATTTGGTTTTGTTTGGCTACGCAGTACTAGTTGAGGTAAATATATTAAAGTGACTGATGAGATACTACTCAACGGGCATAAATCATAAAGTTAGACCGTCCGCTTGCACTATTGTGGACCATGATGTCACTGTAGATATCATCGCTTTTCCTAATTTGCGTATAAGCTTTAAACTTACGACGAGCGGTATTGTCACCACAATAGCCCTCGCTTCCGTATCCAGTTACAATTGGAAATTCATCTCTATACGTTTTAAAATCACAATGATGGTCATTATGTTTACATACATTCTGTTCATCCCAATTACCAAAATCTTTGTTGCAGACAACACTTCCATTGTATTGATACACAACCATACGCCAATCATAATAGGTATCCGCATCATACCCTTCAAAACTAGATCCACATTGAGCATCACCTTCTTCACAGTTTGTTAACCTAGGGGACCAGTAGACCAGAACTTCAGATTTGTTTTTCGTTGAATATCCTGCGTCCCAGATTTTGCTTCCTCCAGGAGTATGAGTTTCAATGCTGTCCACCAAATGATCACCGTCCGGAATAAAGTTAGCGCCAGGATATTTATCAACTGCGTGGTAAGTTAAGTAGCTTTCATTCTTCTTAAAGGTCACTGAATCTCCAGATTTTGGACTGCATGCATACTCTATCCAACATGTATGCCAACCTTCTTGCTCTGCCGTATACACAGCCTTAGCAAAATGCGTTGTTGCGACACGGCTTCCGGTCCCATGTATTTTCCAATGATTAACTCCAGAACGACTTTGAACCTGAGAATAATCTCGAACAGTTTTTGGCTCAGCTTCATATCCACACATGAGGTATGTCTCGACAAGCTCTTTACTATAGATAGAAGATGATGGCTGGTATTCTACAAGTACGTTTGATGCTACCCAGATAGTTTGGCCTACCCTCATATATGCGCTGTGTTGAGTGTCAATATTCGCAGTGCTGACCTGCTTAGAGCCATTTGAACCACAATCTAAAGTAACGTCGCTTTTTAAAGTTTTTTCGGCACTAATTGCATTTATAGATAGTAGACCAATTAAAGTTATAAAAAATACTCGCGTAAGAAATATCACTTTTCATTCCCTTTGATTAAACATTAAAATTATCACTCACTCTAATTACACAAACCGAGAAAAACATCGATTCTCTGTCCGATGGCTTTGTATAGCTACCATTTTGGCCGATGTTTATTTTGAGATTGAATTCTCACCATTTGTCTTTTACGCTTAGCGTGAACAACTTCCTCCTGTTCTTTTAATTGTTCTTCAGAAAATGAATCAGTAGGTAGAGCTAGTGGAATTTTAAAGCTGATTTTATTAGTTGCACTGCTACTCTGATTGGATTTTCCGCCAGCGCTTAATTCCAAAAGACTAGCTACGTTTAACTTTGCTTTAGCATCCGTACCCGCTCCTTCTACAACGGTTACTGCCACATCAAAATCAATTAAAAAAACGTTCTGCCCTCTTCCTACAACACCAAAGTGCGATTCATTTGAACTTTTTACATCGACACGGTGAGCTGGATTTACAAAGCCACCACAGTCACGCACTTCAGCTTGAGCTTCTTCAATACCCGTAACGACTTGAATCAATGATTCTTTTACAAAGTCTTTCAATTCCATAACTTATCCAAGTGAATCTTAATTATTTAATTTAAATACATGTTCAATCGAAAATGTCCCATTTTCCTGAGCTTCCACTGCAAACTGTTACCCCAATTCAAATTATTAAATTAAGGGTGTATTAGGCTCAGAAAACGTAAGTTGGCATTACAATCGCCTGTAATTGAGCGCAGATTCTACCACCTTAGAATTGTCATAACGAGTCAAAAAAGGCCTGTGGCCGGCCTCTTACAAGCTCCCTTTCTCCTCTAGTTCCTCCCGTATCGGCTGTAAAAACAGTTCTCGATGGTTGGCGACGATGGCTTGCACGCTG
>CANNFT010000021.1 GCA_947503895.1 uncultured Saccharospirillaceae bacterium | reverse complement strand
TTGGCATCAATGGTGGCGGCGGTATCAATGATGTTGCAGTAATGAAAATGCGGTATCCATTGTTGTTGACCGTCTTTAACCGGCGTATCACACATATCCGCAGCCACCTTTAAACAGTCAAGATCAATCATCTCCCACGGCATGCCTTTGCCATTCACCGCATCGGTTAAATAATCCGCCCAGATTAAGGCGGGGTTGGTGACCACATCCAGACGTTTGGTATGGATACGCGGATCAAAAATACCGGTACGCCCTTTGGTTTTTAAACGCACTTGCGGCAACCCACTAACCAAACCCTTTTTAGGATTGAGCTGAAACGCCACGCCCAATAAACCCGAAAACGCTTTAACCAATATTGCACTCGGCCATGTGCTTTCATCTGTGTGACTGCCGTTTTTAAAAAATGACGTGATGTCCGTACTGTTACTGGTGTTGGAAATCAACAACCGAACACCGTGTTTATCCCATAAAGTGCCATTATCAAAATTAAAATTTCCTTCTTCATCCACCAGCCCAATACGTTGGCCATTGATCTCGATGTCTTCTAGCGGGTAGGTGTAATTAAAATTGTTGAGGCTTTGAGATGGCATCGCCGCGAAGGTAGCCAACGCCGTAAAGGTTTTGCCGGTTTGTCGCACGCCAATCCAACGAGCCGCCAACCAATTAGGCCCATAGGCCACCCCCACAGGGGCATGGGTGCCGTTAAAATTGACATGACTGTATTGATCAACTTGGGGGATTGAAGGGTTAAACGCACCATTGAGCAGTTTGAGTGGTGTGGTCCAAAGCGGCAAAATGGCATCAGCAAACGGAATACCATCAAACGCCTTTTTTAACCCTAGGCTTTTGCTCGCATTGGTGAGTGAATTGCTGGCACCCTTCGCACGCTCTTCGACCCAACCACCAAAATTACCGAGGCCCATTTATAATTTCACCTTAAACTGTGTCACGTTGCCCGCCCACCACATGGTGTAATCGTCTTCGCGCTCCGCTGCTGAGATGGCTCTTTGATGGCTCACTTCCGTGGTGCGAATACCAATTACCTTTTCGAAAATGCTGTGGTAACTGGCCGCGGAAAATTGCACCGCATTGGTGGTGGTGCTGCCCGACGTGGTTTTACCACCGAACAATTCCAATACATCCAGCGCTTCATCTTTTTTATTTAGGTACACAATGCCGATGTTGAGCCAGATGTCACTAAAGCCATGGGATTGAATGATTTGATCGAACACACCATCGGTATTTGGGAGTGATATTTTAATGGTGCCTTTACGGTCTTCACTGCTGGACGATAATTTTGGGATATTGATATGACCGTGTGCAGCTTGGTAGACCAGGTTGCCATAACTCACATTACGGTGGTGGGTGGTGAGATAAATCGGCGTACTGTAATGTAATGCAATGAAATGCCCGACAACGAACTCACCTGCATCAATCGCCGCTTTGGCTGCCTCGGTTAAATGCCGCATATATCCGCCCTCATCGAATGGATTCCACAAACGACACGGAAAACGTGTACTGCTGACCGGGCTGAATGGTGAACTTATGAAAATCCGAATCGGCGCGCACTTTAAAATGAATATTCGAAATAAAGACTTGTTCGTTTAATGCCACCGGTTCGTACAAACTGGGCTGAAAATCCGCCACCGCATGACCAGCGCCGTCCGTGGCTAAATCGGACGTGAGTAGATAGGTTTTATCGTGGCCTGCAAACTGAATCCACTGGCCAGCGTGAGTGAGCGTCTTATGGGGTTCCGCACCGTTAATGGCAACAGAATGGCCTTGAGCCACCGACGCTGAAGCCCGCAGCGCAGCACCGCTGTAATCCCCTGAGGCATCACACACCAAAGGCAAGTACAGGTCAAACGTTGATAGCTGCCCGCCATGAGCCGATAAAAATGCCCGCACCCGTTGAGCTTCAATGTAAGTCAGCTTATTGTACTTCGCGTCGATGTGAACCGGTGCGCCGCCCTGTCCACTGGCTTGCTCGCGACCACTGACTGACGTAGACACCGCCGTATCAAAGGACAAATCGGCAGAAAAGGATTTAAACGCGGGTATTACAGGATATAGCGCCATGACCCATTTACTAATAATGGCTGGCAGCAGAACGTTAGATGATGGGGTGAAGCGAAGAGCCGGTCATAGCCGGCTCGTTATGGGCGGAGTGTATCAAGTGGGGATGGTGAGTGCTAGAGGGTGGGAGTTAGGGTGCGTCCCGATTAACTCTTTTATATTATTTAATTCAATACGGTTAAATAAGAAACAACGCATATCCCGTGCTTAGTACCTAAATCAGTATCAATAAATATATTTACCTCTTTTCCAGCTGCAAAAGCCATATATGCAGCGCTAACAATATGAGCATCAGCCGCATCGATTGCCACACGATATTTATTACTAGCCGCGCAAGCGGATAGTGAGCAATACTCTCTCACTTCATGATGCAGTTCTATCGTATTTTGATGCTTTGCAGTTGGATAATTACCGCTTACTGAACGAATCCCATTAATCGTTACATTGGTCTCTTCACAAGTATCTGCGCTCACATTTGAAGTCATAGCCACAGTAACTGTGAGCAGGAACAAGTTAAATATATTTTTCATTATTCAGTCCAGCGGAGAAATTAAAGTTAAGCCATCCGTATAACGGCTGTGGCTTCGGGTATACGAAGCCCATTGGGTTATATTTTTACCTAGATAAACGAATATAACTAATACTAGGCCTATTACTATTACTATTACACCCATAAATGTGAAAAGCTATTTTGGTCTGTGATGCATAAGCTGCTAGTATCATCGATATTTCATCCGATGGATCGTCACCAAAATTATTATTAGCATACACAAAATCGTACATATAGGTGTCACCGACCTTTACCGGACAGCCATTTGATGCCCCACCAGCAAAATCTGTTTGGATGTGCATACCCCAAGACCGGGATTCTATGCCGACAATTTTTCCAAAAACTGTTGATTCATGAGCAGCATAGGTCTTTAGAGACAAAAAAAGCAATCCAAATAGAAAAAGAATTCTTTTCAATTTATTTATCCTTACTTATTTAGATATAACGGTTGTGGCTTCGGGCATCCAAAGCTCATTGGGTTATTTTAATGATTCAAGTAGATTAGATTTGCGCTTTCGTATCCAGCGCCAACATCGCATCGTCCAGTCCCATATATCGTTAAGGTTTTACCACTAGCAGCGGCTGCCGCAGCTAATGACATCATTGCTTTGCCTGCATCTTTCGTTATATCGATGGTGTATCTATTGCTGTTTCCACCTGTAGCACAAGAGGGTTTGTTAGCGATTTCGTTGACTAGGACAACATTGCAGCTTTCAATTCCATCATGTAGATAGCTACACCCAACACTATGGACTGAACAATTTGTGCAATCACTTGAGATTGCGTAGGTGGCGAAAAGAAACAAACTAAATGTAATTAAATACTTGATCATGGCGTAATAGCTCCTTTGTAAAATAACGGTTGGCCCATTGGGTTATATTAGTGAATGATCCAATATCCTTCATAAATTATTGGAAGCTCACCATGTGCGGCTACGACTGCGCAGTTGGTATCAAGTGGGTCATTTATTAAAACCTTCAAATTTTTTCCAGATGCAAAAGCCATCATTGCCAATGACAGTTTTCGATCAAATGCCTTTTCGTCATTGGTATTGCTTTTCAAAAATATCCCAGAGCCTGTTGCACAGCTTGATTTAGATGTGTCAAATTCTCCACGAACTAATAATCCTCCATCAATCAATGCAACGTAAGTGGGAACTGCGTCGACCCAATAATAAGCATTCGCAAAATTAGGAATTAATATAAAGGCTAAAAGTAAAATTCTTTTCATCGTAATCTCAATTAAAATATATCGGTTGGCCCATTGGGTATCCAGTGGGGCTAGGGTTAATTTATTTGTCGATACTTACGGAAATAACCCGCATGTTATTGCCTTCACAGCCATCGACAGAAATCGTAACCTTTGTTCCGGTGTGAAAGGCCGATAATAAAAGAGATAAGTTCTCTTTAAATAATGGATTGGGGTTTTGTTCTGTGTGTGGAAGCATAATAGCCCTACCTGAGCAGGTCTCACTACCTTCAGTATAAGTTAGAGTATCCTTGAATCTCATTATCACACCTTCGCCATACCATACAGTTGCTACCTGAGTTAACTCAGAGCTAAGTGGCTGTATGGCTATTGAAGGGGCTGATAGAACAATTAGAAAAAGTGAAATTAAATAGCGCATTTTTTTGATTCTAAATTAACAATGTGGTTATTCGAATGGATCTTGATAACCAGTTATAGCTAGAGAAACACGGACTGCATTTTTCCCTTGCTTTCAACGGATTAGTTGATCCATGCAATTTGGTGGCAGATTCTACCCCACCCTAAACACAAATCAATCAAATAAACCGATATAAATCCGGTCATCAGACTATAGACTTAAAAAACTGGCTATAGCCCCCATGTCGCCTGATTTGTAAGCGATCTCCTAAAATTGGGTTATACGGATTAACCTTGATAATCTATTGTATATAAATACAGTATTTTATTTTGACGGTGTGGATAATGGCTCGCTTACAGCTTTTTGTATTTCGCCCTACAAATTAAATTCGCCATTTTCGGCTCGATTCTATCAAACATTTGATGCGAAAAAATTAAAGTGACTGACCCGATTGTCTCTCGATCAATTATTTCTTGGTCGGAAATTACCACAAAGTCATTTCGGCTACAGAACGAAACTGCAATCCCTTTGATTCCGCCTACCAACGCAATATACAAACCCTCTGACTAACCAGGAGAGTTTGTTTTGTTTACAATTTGAAGTGAATTAAAACGATATTCCAAATGTAACCTGATACATTGAAATACGAGTACCAGCAGCAACATACACACCGGCTTGCATTGGGAATTTACCTATATTAAGTGTCACTGTACCACGCACCGGTAACATGACTGATTTACGCTTTAAACGCTGACATTCAAAATCAGTATTTGATATGAAACCGTTAGCATCACAGTTTCTTGCAAATACCCCATCCACATACCCAATACCTGACTGAAGATTTATCTTGAGCCTTTTACTCAGTAGCTCCCAGTCATAAAGAACACCAAAATCTTGCCACTTAAATTTAAAGCTATGCCCATTATCCCTATCTTTAAAATGCCTTTGACCGAACAAACAATAAAAACAGGTTGAAACCGGCTGTCCATAGTAAATACCTAGCGGCATACTCTGAAATTCATTAAATGCAAAGACATAAGCTGTTGACCCAGAAGAGATGTAATGGTCATCAAATCCATTCGCAACAAAACCAACGGACAAGTCTACTTTATACTCTTGAATAGCTTGAGCGCTGGAACTGATAGCCAACATTAAAAACAGGCAAGTTTTAATCAGATTGAAATACATCATAACAAGCCGCCCTTATGCAAATACATAAGGGCAATTCACATTAATTAAGAATAATTGAGTTCACAATCGTGATTAACGTTGGAATATACCAAGGTTCGTGCAGACCATGATTTCTTTCCAAATAATCCGCCAAACCATTGCCATTAAGATCATCACTATTTACTAAGGCTAAGTTTGAGTTGGATATTGTGTTAATGTAGTTCGACTGGATGTCAGCGTTTGGGGTGTCGATCAAATCAATTAATACATCCCTCACATCATTTGGGATATTCCCATGATCATTGTGCGTAGTATTAATCAGTGCCAAGTCAAAGCCACTACTAGATATAGATACGATCTGATTATTAATATTAGATGTGTCGATATTTAGTGAACTAAATCCAGGAATGAAGCAAGCATGATCTACTACAGCTACAGGATCATTACTATATTGTGCAAAACCACCAGCTCCCAGCTCTTGCGATACTTGCCTTACAATATTTGTTGTACTGCAATTTGCATTATCCAAGTTCAGAGCATTGCTCGGTGTGGCATAAGTTTTACGATAGTCTTTTTTATTAATATCGATTTTTATGTCGTAGGTCGGCCACCCAAGCACACACTCACCCCAAACTTTTTTAGCACAATGCCAGCCAGTTTTTGTTTTAATCTCTAGGCTTGACTCAGGATATCTTAAGTGGCCAGAAAAAGAAGTATCTGCATCTGTAGTGCTTGCTGTAAACCACCAATTGGAGTCTTTATACTTTCCAGAGTCAAATGTCATTAAGGTGGTTCCCGGAGTATGCAAATCCGCACCATCGCGACTAGCATTGCTAACTGAGATATTACGACGGGTTTGTTTAGGCATCCCTAATGCATTTAACTCACTCATAAGTTCACCGTGCAATGCATGACTTGGCGAACCTTGAAAGTGATTAATTAAAAGTTGCCGAACCGCGACGGTGTTTAGATACTTCAAATATTGGCTTGCTTCATCTTCCGATTTTATTAACTCACGAAACAGTTCATTTCCATCAGACTCGCTAATTGCCTTAACCAACGCTTCCGGCGAACCTGTTAGTGCTGCTACAGCAAACATATTAAAGCTAGAAGATACGCTTGAGACCAAATGCCCAAAATCAGAGGTTGCATCCTTCTCCCACTTATCCAATGCTGAATACATGAATTGAATCATGAACTGAAGTGAAAGAGGAATATTGGCCCCTTTATGGGGAGAGTCTATAGATATGTAATTCTCAACATTGTGCTCAATGCTTTCAGATTCTAGTGTTGTTAATGCGTACCTAGCCGCAACCCCGCCTAGACTGTACCCAATAAGCGTGCTTTTTTCTGAAGAAGTTTGCCAGTTAGCAATACTTTTAATCGCCTCGGCGACGCTCAAGCCTTTTTGTTGAAGGTAGGTATGCTGATCTGAATAAGTTAACGTTACAATAGTATACCCTGCTTGCAAATACTCGCTCATCAGACGTCTGACATTACCCATATTCAAGGGCACATTCATTGGTGAGAAAGCCGTTGCCAAGCTATTAATACTGTCTAGGGTTCTTACTTCATTGTCGAGAGCAAGGGCATTATAGCCATCAACATAATACACAATTTTGTTATATGGGGTGAAACCAGCAGCAGGTAGTATCGAGCGGGCATTTGTCGTAGTAACCCCACCAGCATAAAGCGTATCAGATTGGAACTCACAGCCGGAATTTAAGTCTGATAGGCTTGAACAATCTATTGCATGGCTAGAAGCTGCACTTCCAATTAATGACGCCGCTAAAGCGATTCTTTTCATCATTACTAAAGGTACCTAAATGTTTTAGTGCGACTGGAAAAATTCTAAAGGGACACCCAGCACAATTAATCAAAATTCACCCCTTACTTCGAGTGACTGTCCCAATAGCTTTGAAGCCCATTTTTGTTAATTGGTGTATAGATACATATTCGCCAGTTTATATGCATTAGAATAAGGGTAAGTCGTATTGCAATTCCCTTCACCGTTCACCCATACTTTCTTTCCTGCTAATTGAGCAGACAGCAGCATTGAAGTCATGGCTTGCTTATAAGCATCATTTGAATCGGGGGTTATATAATATCTATTTCCACACCCTGAATTAGATCCACTAATTGTTATTATCAATTCACCAGATATTGCTGATAGCTCTACGGTTCCACTGGCTTCTCTTTCACCTGCAAAGCAGGTGCTTCCAAGAGAAAGTAGCAAACTTAAAATCGTTATGTTTTTCATATTTTTTTCAATTAACAAATTGGTTATTCGGATGGATCTTGATAACCAGTTACAGCTAGAGAAAGGTGGACTGCATTTTTCCCTTGCTTTCAACGGATTAGTTGATCCATGCAATTTGGTGGCAGATTCTACCCCACCCTAAACACAAATCAATCAAATGAACCGATATAAATCCGGTTATCAGACTATAGACTTAAAGAACGGCCTATAACCCCCATGTCGCCTGATTTGTAAGCGATCTCCTAAAATTAGGACATACGGATTTACTTTGATAATCTATCGCCTATTGGGTCACCCAACATAGCTATCTACATTGAGTGATGAGAAGGACGCCCTCGCAATTCGGGACTCCGAAGCCCATTGTTGTTATAGGTTAAAATTTAATATGTACGTTTCTTACTTTTTCTCTGCCATGAAAGCATGATGACTGACCGTCGATCTTAACTTCTCTATTGGCCATTACGGCAGATAAAAGCATTGAGTAATGCGCTTTACCAGCTTCTGTAGTCAAGTCTCCGCTGTAATAGCCATTGTTGCATTCTGTTGGTTGGTTAGGCGCTGTTCCATCTAGGGCTACATCAAACTTGTGAAGATTGTCACCATCATGGTGAACGACAAAGTGATTCACATAGCCTGTAGTAGTACTAGCTAAAGCAATAAAAGAAAGAGTAGAAAGCACTAAGGTAATTATCGATTTCATTTTAAGTTCCATAACGGCTGTGGCTTCGGGAATCCGAAGTCCATTGTTGTTATTTTACTGATTGTTAAAAATCATTATGTAGTTAATGCCTTCGATTCCAGCGGCATTACAAGAACCACTTGGCATTAATTGGATTTTTTTATTCGCCATAACGGCAGCTAAAGCAATGCTTTGCTGAACATTATTGTCGTAAATTGCGAACCTATTGTTGTCGTTCGTGTTTGAACACGGTGAATCTGTAATATCTTGTTCCAGATGCACTGTGTTGTATGCATCTGTTGGGCTCTCGCCTTGAACAGCTTCTATATTTGAGAGGTATGCCCTAGCGCTTGCATTGCTAGAAAGGAATATTAACGATATTAAAGTGAGTATTTTCTTCATAGTTTTAAATAACGGCTGTGGTTTCGGGACTCCGAAGCCCATTGGGTTATGTTCTTTCCTGTTAGTTAAAAATTTTGTTCAATTTCAAAGAAGTACGGTGCACTAGAGGGATATTCCCAAGAACCTAAACTTGCACAAGTTCCAACACTCTCGGTGAAGTGGAATGAGACGTTCTTTTCAGATACGCGAGCAGCGAGAAGAGTTGAATACATAGATTTACAGGAATCTGTCGATATTCCACCGGTGGCACTATCAAAATTACATATTCTGAAAATACCTGTGCTCGGCTGAATTTGAATATGTACGTCGCCATTGCTAGGAGAGAGACCAAGGCGCTCTATTTTTCCAGTGCAAACAAACGACGCATGCGTAAAACTCGAAAAAACAAGTAAAAACGACATAAAGGTATATTTCATATGCTGCTCTTGCATAAAGGCTGTGGCAACGGATATCTGTTGCCCGCCGTGGTTATGTTAGTTTCTCCAAAAGCTTTTCTTAAATAGAAAATCGTTTGAGGTTATTTTGAAACTTGAATGTATGCTGCATTATGGCAATTGTCGCTGTCGTAATCATGAGCGATTATTTTGTAATCCGCAGCGAATGCCATTAGTGCAGTTGAGTATGCCCTAGCATATATATCATCTGAACCGGCCGCCGGTTTAGGGAAAACAATAGTCGAATTAACACACGGACCAGAGCCGCCTTCTATCCAAATAGTAAATTTGTCAACATTACCATTTGTATTGGCTATTGCTGTTATTCGTGCATCTTTAATTAATTGAAGATCCCCATAGCTTAACGTTGATAGAAAAAATAATGATAGCAGTGCTAGGTATTTCAATTGATCACCTTTTTAAATAACAATTTGGTTATTCGGATGGATCTTGATAACTAGTTATAGCTAGAGAAAGACGGACTGCATTTTTCCCTTGCTTTCAACGGATTGGTTGATCCATGCAATTTGGTGGCAGATTCTACCCCACCCTAAACACAAATCAATCAAATAAACCGATATAAATCCGGTTATCAGACTATAGACTTAAAGAACGGGCTATAACCCCCATGTCGCCTGATTTGTAAGCGATCTCCTAAAATTGGGTTATAAGGATTTACCTTGATAATCTATTGTATATAAATACAGTGTTTTATTTTGAAGGTGTGGAAAATGGCTCGCTTACAGCTTTTTGTATTCTGCCCTACAAATTAACTTAGCCATTTTCGGCTCGATTCTATCAAACATTCGATGCGAGGCCCTAACGTTTAAGATTACGTTGATTCAACTGTCCGGTGACAACCCACCGCTTTACGCGGTGAGCTGCTGCTTTCCTAATACACGACATTCATGATCGATAATGGTCAATAGCACTCGGGTTTGCAGGTAGCTTTCGTTCTGCGTTTACACCGTTGAGCATATTTTGTACGCATTCGGTGAGTGCAGTTTTTAAACTTTCAGGATCGTGATTAGGCTTGAGGACCCAGAACAGGAAGGCGAATTCCAGTTTCCAGATGTATTGGGTGAGGTAATGGGCTTGTCTATCCAGTGATCGTACATCCGCCAGCACCGTGGGCAGCAGCTTTTTCGGCATCAGTTCCCACTTGGTGAGGTTGTAGCGTTTTTTGAGTCTTCGGTGTAGGTGCGATGTGGCTTTGGATTGGAAGTATGGGAAGTGGCGGGTAAAGCTGACGGTGGCCACCCTGAGGATTCCCCGTTCTTCGGCGGTGATCAGGGGTTCCTGTTCGCCAATGTGGTAGCTTCCGGTTTTGCGTATGGTTGGGATGACTTCTTCATATAGCCAATCTGTGAATTTTTCCGCTTCGGGTAATTTAGATCGCGACACCAGCCGATAGACATCCGGTTCGGGGATGATTTTTACCTTTTGAATTCCGCCTTTTGAAGGGGTCTCCATTTCAGAGACCCCTTTGCAGTGCTTGCGAATTGCATCGGCTGGCTTGGAATAACCTAACGCGATTGCGACATCTCGACCCACGAAATAAGGCGTGTCATTTATATAAGTACTACGAATTGAAGAACTGCCAAATTTGAATGGAATAATATTGGCCATGGCTTGACCCTCCTTTGAAAATTTTTCGAATCATCCTTAGTTTCGACGCTAAGGAGTCGGGAGGTTCGAAACGGCTCAAAGGAAACCGCGGGCTTATTCCCCCGAAGGGTTTTGTATTCACCACCCTCCCGACGTAACAACGGCATAGCACCGAGCTTTGCACCTTTTTACAGGCACAAAAAAACCACGCTTGACGGGGTGGTGGAAATCCGTCCTTTGAGAAGAGGTTTCGACGCCTCATAGGGAAATGTATGACACCTTTGGTGAGGTGTCAAATCGTTCTATCAGTGCATATAAATGCCTGTGATTGCACATTTATTCCAGCCAGTTCCTGCATCATTCACAATGTATCGAACCTCTACTTTCGTATTCATTGCTTTAGCTGCCAAAAGAATCGATAGCACCCTTGAAGTGCCAGCATCATCTACAACCCCGTTGTTGGCATCTGCCCAACTAGTTCGTAGATACCCTCCGTCAGCGTTTGCACACTCAGGGAGCGCACCATCTTTAAATGTTACATAGGTAGGGCCACCGCTACCGTCAAAAATTCGATTTACTTTAACTGCACTAACAACTTTTTGAGAGCTAAAGCCAGCTAATGCTTGTGACGTTAATAAAAGTGCTGATATTGCTATTATTTTTTTCATGTTATTTAACTCCAAAATTTAAAAAATCACTGAACATGGATGTGTTTAATTGAAGGGTAACCACCTGTACATTCATGATTATGAAACGTCAACTGAACGTTCTTTTGAGCCGCATAAACGGAGCCTTACGAGGACAGCCATTTTAACTGTGATCAGACTTACTTGACCACTGCAACTATTCCTACCGCATCTTCTAGCGTAACTGCCGAGCTATAAAAGCGAGGACGAGATTATCCTTGAAGCCCTCTCCTGCTGCAACCCAGCGCTTTAATATGGTAGCGTTCCCTAATATACAAGCAATCCAGCCCTATTGCCTAAGAAGCCGATGATACTTACACTAGCGCGCATTCTCTTCATTTAGTGGCGTTACATCTATGAACCGCAAATCCATTTTATTAGTGCTTTTTTTTAGTTTTGCTTTATCAGGTTGTAGTCTGTGGCATTCACCGCAAGGTAAAACACTCACCATCAAATGGTCTGAACCTCAAAAGCTCCATTTCCAAGGTAAAGGGGCTGGTGCTGGTATTGCCTTAATGAGCACCATGGGTGCAATGGGCATGGCCATTGGCGTTGCTATCGATGAAGGCATAGCGAAGGATATTAGTAAAACACGCGCGGCAAGCGGAAAAACGATCGAGGACATTTTCAATCAAGCAAACTCAGATGCGTCGCTTCAATTGAATTGGATAACGTCCAATATCACTGAGCAACCAGCCTTAGTCATTGAGAGAATCGAATTTAACATTGTAACAGGCAAAAACGACGCTACTGGCGTTAAGATTAAAGCCTTATATACAGACACCACGGGCAAACAAGCAAAGCTCAATTACCCAAACGACTACCCAGATCATAAGCCAAAGTCTTTTCCTTTGGAGGAACTGAAAAGTAACAACGAATTAGCAAATCAGTTGTTACTTGAGGGATTTGAAGTGATTTTAGCAGCCGCGAAGAATCAAATATAGAATAGTAATAGGTCAGATCGAATCTGAACAACTACACAAATCATTTCGACTAGTTATTGAACTTAAATGGTCGAAATGACTACGAATTAAACCGACCAATTCCTTGAAGCATGACGTCTACAGGTTATTTTCAGGCCCGACTAATAAACCCAACTACCCAAAATTAACTATATCCACCTACCAAGGTATTACTCCTATTTTAACACCAAGGATATCCTGCGCATTACTATGATACCCACACGTGTCAGCGACTAATATATCAACGGTCCTCTGGCCAGATATATTTGCTGCTATAGTGAGACTCACTAATTCTTTAAAATGGGGGGGCACTACTGTTGATAGCAAGACGACCAGTAGAAGCACATGCGGGCATTCCAGTTTTAGCACCATCTATATCTATTAACAGAACACTCTTATCTCCAACATAATAAATTCCAACACCTGTAATTGTTCTATCCCTATAATAACTGCCTGCAAACGCATTACTACTGAGGACAGACATTGTTAGAATAATTAAAATGATTTTATTCATTTTAGTTTCCCTTAAATTCTCAATTACAATTAAAGCTTTTATAAAAGAAATAATACTGCAAACCACCAGAAAGCGTTGCGAAAGTTTGTTTGCATTATTTTGCCTTGTTATACGACATTCACTCCTTCGCAAACAGCAATACCCTTGACTCTACTGAGTATATTTTTATTCCACTATCATAAATTTCGTATTTATCTATCGAACTGAGACTAGTGACAATAAATGAAGCAACCCCTTCTTTATCTTCTCCGCAATAAATCTCAGTTGGAGCAACAGATACGATATGAAGACTTTTATCTTCCATTGTATACGTTGACTCGAAGCTGTTGCACAGCACAACTCCTTTAACCACTTTATTTTCTGCGTCAAAATATAAAGTTGATAACTTGTTTTCTGGGAGGTCTTTCACCCCCCCCTCCATGAATCCATAACTTATTAACCTCCAAGAGTTATTTTCCAACTTTACTTTATCATCGACCGTATTGTTTTTTTTCGTGCTCGCATCCAGAACTAATAACCAGCATAAAAAAGCACACTATAGAAAATAACAATCTTGACATGCTAATACCTTAATTCATTAATAAATTAACTATTGACACCAAAATAGCTGCAAGTTTGGTTTGCGGATTAGATACTGGATCATTAGGATCAGTTTTTTCCTCGTATTCTTGTAAATTTGTATAGCCGTCATTGTCTGTGTCAAACCACGCATCATTTGCTGATAATGGATCCAGACCATTATCACTCTCCCACTTATCATCAATTCCATCGTTATCCGTATCCGAAAGATCAACATCAGTTCCAAGCTGTCGTTCATGCCAATTTGACAACCCATCGCCATCATTATCTATACGCTGAGCTACTTCTGTGGATACTAATTCAATATCAGAATTCAATACACCATGATTTGCCCCGCCATTCGCTCTACACCCCCCATTTGTATGAACACCAACTAATCGACCCGCGTCATCTAACACCCCAGATCCGGAACTCCCTCCCATAGTATCTAAATTGACGTACCGCATATAGCCGACAAGTCCACCGTTTTGTTCTATACCATCATATTGGCCTGCCTCAACAACCTTAGGAATCCCTCTGGGATGTTGAATAATCGTTAGTTGGTCACCTTGGCCAGGTATATCAGCAGATAATGAAGCTGATGGAAATTGAGAGTTAGGGTTTCCCCCCAATTGCAATACAGCGTAGTCTAACCCACCAAGCCTAAACTCTAATAAATTAGTAATATCGAACGAAGTCGCAGTTTGTAAAACACCATTCGCATCTCGCTGAAAATTAAATTCAATATGCATGTTTGTAGCATGTTGAGCAGATGTTATTGTTTGCCCCGTGGCATTATCAATGGGAGCATCCCACCCAACACCATCATTCGTTTGCACATCGAAACAGTGCCCCGCAGTTATGAACATATTATTAGTGAGAAGCGTACCAGTACACCACCTAGCGTTATTTACATTTCCGGGATTATTGAACATGGTAGCCAAGTTATTATTCCATCTGACCTGCCCTACAGCCCCATGATTTATATTTACAAAATCTATTGTTGGTCCAAGAGTTCCGTCATAAAGCTCTACATCTTGCCAATCAGTCGTAGGACCACATATAGACTCAATTGTGAACTCGTCTGGGGGAGGGGGGATTTCATTTAGCCTTAAAGATTGCCCCGCCTCAGCAAAAGAGAATGATCCCATGACCATGAGAGCACTTAATGACACTTCCATTATTACAGTACTAATATTCATACATATATCCTTATTTATTTTTGCGTAACGCCGCCTCCTTGTGTTTATCCCAAGCAAGGCTTTGTTATGTGGTAGTTAATCCAGTTCTCGCAAACCTGAAATAACACAATTTGTCTGAGTGCTATCTATCACATACTCTAGATTTTTACCTCTGGCTTTAGCTGACATTGCATATGCATAAAGCGATTTATTAAATTCAGTACCATCCATATTTATTTGCGCTCGGTTATATGAGCAATGATCGGCCATTTGATTGGATATAATGTATGCAACACCATTATTTAGGTATAAATTCCAATTCGTTAAAACCGTTTCAGGCCAATACCTTCCTGCATTAGCAGTAACTGTCAAACTAAATGACACTGCCAAGAACATAATTTGTTTAAATTTCATATTTTTGATCATCTCTATATTATTCCCGCGCATGCTCATTTTATTAAAACAGGCGTCGACTTTTTCCGCAGCCATTATCGCATCCCTTTGATACATAACGGATTTATTTGAACAGCACCTGTAAAAGCGCGCAGATTCTACCACTATTGAACAGTTGTCACGAGTCAAAATCGGCCTATGATCGGCCTCTTACAAGTTCCCTTTCTCCTCTAGTTCCTCCCGTATCGGCTGTAAAAACAGTTCTCGATGGTTGGCGACGATGGCTTGCACGCTGGCGCCGTCAAGGGCTTGGATTTCGATGCTTTGCTGGATGGTGGTGTTGCCTCTCGTGCTACTGTCTTCTGTGGTGAGGGCTGGATAGCGGTTTTGTACGGGGTCGTTATAAGTGTTCGCATTGATTGAATT
>CANNFT010000020.1 GCA_947503895.1 uncultured Saccharospirillaceae bacterium | reverse complement strand
GTTTTACCGTGGTCAACGTGACCAATGGTGCCCACGTTTACGTGCGGCTTACTACGCTCAAATTGTTCCTTAGCCATAATAGACCTCTTTTATCTCTAGATTAGGCTTTGTTAATTATAGCTTCGGCGACATTCGTTGGCGCTTCAGCATATTTTTCAAATTCCATCGAATATGTAGCACGACCCTGACTGGCAGAACGTAAATCGGTTGAATAACCAAACATTTCTGCTAGCGGAACTTCGGCGGTCACAACTTTACCAGAAGGACCATCTTCCATTCCCTGAATCATACCGCGACGACGGTTCAGGTCGCCTACCACGTCGCCCATGTAGTCTTCTGGTGTGACTACTTCGACTTTCATAATAGGCTCCATCAAAGCAGGCTTACCTTCGGTAGCCAGCCTTTTTGTGGCTTGAGACGCCGCAATTTTAAACGCCATCTCATTGGAGTCAACATCATGGTAGGAACCATCGATCAATGTGGCCCGAAGACCCAATAATGGGTAGCCTGCAAGGATACCGTTCTTCATTTGATCTTCGATGCCTTTGGCCACCGCAGGAATGTATTCCTTCGGTACTGAGCCACCCACGATTTCGTTGACAAACTCAAGCTCTTCGCTATCGATCGGCTCAAATTTGACCACGACGTGTCCATATTGACCACGACCACCAGATTGCTTTGCGAATTTATTATCAATTTCGCAAGGCGCTGTAATGCGCTCACGATAGGCCACCTGAGGCTTACCTATGTTCGCTTCCACACTGAACTCACGACGCATGCGGTCAACCAATACATCCAGGTGGAGTTCACCCATACCCGATATAATGGTTTGCCCAGTTTCTTCGTCTGTTTCAACGCGGAATGAAGGGTCTTCTTGAGCAAGCTTGCCCAAGGCGATACCCATTTTTTCTTGATCCGCTTTGGATCTGGGTTCAACAGCCACAGAAATCACCGGCTCGGGAAATTCCATGCGCTCTAGCGTAATTTTTTGAACAACATCGCAGAGCGTGTCACCCGTAGTCACATCTTTCAGGCCGATGGCGGCCGCGATGTCACCCGCGCGCACTTCTTTGATTTCTTCACGGTTGTTTGAATGCATTTGCACCATACGACCGATACGTTCTTTCTTGCCTTTAACTGGGTTAAAAACACTGTCTCCAGAGTTTAATACACCCGAGTAAACGCGCATGAAAGTGAGCGTACCCACAAATGGGTCTGTGGCAATTTTAAATGCCAGCGCTGAAAACGGTTCATCATCAGAAGCATGACGAGTCGCAACCGTTTCATCTTTGTCATCCAACACACCTTCGATCGCCTTTACTTCTGTAGGCGATGGCATGAATTCAATGACAGCATCTAAAACCGCTTGAACACCTTTGTTCTTAAACGCTGATCCGCATGTGACCAAAATCACTTCGTTTTTCAGCGTTCGCTGACGCAGTGCCTGTTTGATCTCATCTTCAGATAGAGCTTCTCCTTCGAGATACTTATCCATGAGTTCATCAGATGCTTCTGCGGCAGCCTCAAGCATGTGCTCTCGGTATTGATTGGCTTTTTCAACCAAATCGGCAGGGATATCTTCGTAATCAAAGGTGGTCCCTTGATCCTCTTCACTCCAACGGATGGCTTTCATCTTGATCAGATCAACCACACCCTTGAAGTCTTCCTCTGCACCGATATTAATTTGAATCGGTACTGCATTGGCGCCGAGACGATCTTTAAGTTGTTCAACAACCATAAAAAAGTCAGCGCCAGCACGGTCCATTTTGTTCACAAACACCATACGAGGTACTTCGTATTTATTGGCTTGGCGCCAAACGGTTTCCGTCTGAGGCTGAACCCCAGAGGAACCACAAAGTACAACGACCGCACCATCCAGTACTCGCAAGGAACGTTCAACTTCAATCGTGAAATCTACGTGCCCTGGAGTATCGATGATGTTGATGCGGTGCTGGTCAAACTGCTTGGCCATGCCGCTCCAGAAACAGGTGGTGGCAGCAGAAGTAATGGTGATACCACGCTCCTGCTCCTGCTCCATCCAGTCCATGGTGGCAGCACCGTCGTGTACCTCACCAATTTTGTGAGACACACCGGTGTAGAACAAAACACGCTCGGTTGTCGTGGTTTTACCCGCGTCAACGTGCGCGCAAATACCGATATTACGGTATTTGTTAATTGGGGTAGTACGTGCCACGGCCGCCCTCTCCTCAGTTCTTCATTAGAAACGGTAGTGAGAGAATGCTTTGTTGGCTTCAGCCATGCGGTGCACGTCTTCGCGTTTCTTAACTGCAGAACCTTTGCCTTCTGCAGCGTCTAGCAATTCGTTTGCTAAGCGCTGAGCCATGGATTTTTCACCACGACCACGGGCTGCGTCTACTAACCAACGCATTGCAAGCGCAACACGACGAGCAGGACGAACTTCAACAGGAACTTGGTAGGTAGCACCACCTACACGACGGGATTTTACTTCGACTACAGGTTGAACGGCTTCTAGAGCTTTTTCAAAAATCTCTAGTGGCTCAACGTCTGTTTTACGCTCAGCAATTGTATCCAACGCACCGTAAACGATTTTCTCGGCGATGGATTTTTTACCACTTTCCATAACGTGGTTCATGAACTTAGCCAGTGTGACATTGCCGAATTTAGGATCTGGCAAAATCTCACGTTTGGCTGCGACGCGTCTTCTTGGCATCTGATAAGCCTCTTCTTCAGGAGTACCTGAACACTTTAGGTTCAGCCTTACTCTTATCTATTTTGGGGTAAACGTTAGTACATCTATTGGTGCGCACACCAAATGAGATTACTTAGGACGCTTAGCACCGTATTTTGAACGTGCTTGTCTACGATCGCTTACGCCAGCACAGTCAAGTGCACCACGTACGGTGTGATAACGCACACCCGGCAAATCTTTTACACGACCGCCGCGAATTAGAACAACACTGTGCTCTTGTAGATTGTGGCCTTCACCACCGATGTATGAGGTAACCTCATAGCCGTTCGTTAAACGTACACGGCAAACCTTACGCAATGCAGAGTTAGGCTTCTTAGGCGTTGTGGTATATACACGAGTACATACGCCACGACGCTGTGGGCAAGCCTGCAATGCAGGTACGTCAGATTTAGCCACTTGACGCTTACGAGGCTTACGAACCAACTGGTTGATCGTTGCCATTCAGCAAACTCCAATGAGTAAATACAAAAACGTCAGACGCAATGGCACCTGACGCGTGGGTCGCGAAGTCTAATCACTGTGCGAAATAGAGTCAAGAAAAGCGTGCAAAGTTTGCACACTCTCTTGCTCCGTAACGTTTAAACGGTTGCTTAAACGTTGTCCTTTAGGGCTTCGGACAGTGCTGCTTCTACGTCGTCTGCGCTCACGGTTGGCGCAACAATCGGTCCGTCTAGACGCTCATTGTCACGTACTTCACGCTTACGCTTACGTTCGCTGTGGTAAGCCAAACCGGTTCCTGCTGGAATCAATCGACCTACTACAACATTTTCTTTCAAGCCGCGCAGATGATCCTGCTTACCAGTCACAGCTCCTTCGGTCAGTACTCGAGTGGTCTCCTGGAAGGAGGCCGCAGAGATGAAGGATTCTGTCGCCAGTGAGGCTTTCGTGATACCCAACAATAGGCGCTGGCCTTTTGCTGGAATCTTGCCTTCTTTCTCAAGACGAGCGTTGGTTCTGACAAAGTCAGAGTACTCAACTTGATCGCCTTGGATGAAGTCACTGTCAGCAGAATCGAGCACATCAATCTTACGCAGCATCTGACGAATAATCGTCTCGATGTGCTTGTCGTTAATGCCTACGCCCTGCAGACGGTATACTTCTTGTACTTCGTTTGTGATGTACAGTGCCAATTGGCTAACACCCAATAAACGAAGGATGTCGTGTGGGTTCAATGGACCATCAGAAATGATCTCACCCTTTTCAACGCTTTCCCCTTCGAATACGTTGAGATGACGCCATTTTGGAATCAACTCTTCATACGGATCACTGCCATCTTTTGGCGTAATAACTAAGCGCTTCTTACCTTTTGTTTCTTTACCGAAACCGATAACACCTGAAATCTCTGCAAGAATAGCGGGTTCTTTCGGCTTACGCGCTTCGAACAAGTCTGCCACTCGTGGTAGACCACCGGTAATATCTTTGTTACCTGAGCTTTCTTGTGGAATACGAGCGATCGCATCACCCACTTTCACGTCAGAGTTATCTTCGTGGTTCACCAAGGCATTAGCTGGCAACAAGTACTGCGCAGGTGTTTGCGTACCAGGGAAGTTAATATCTTCGCCAGCCGCATCAACCAACTTGATCATCGGACGAATATCTTTACCAGCCGCCGGACGATTAGCAGGATCAAGTACCTGAATGGTCGATAGGCCCGTTAATTCGTCTGTTTGACGCTTAATCGTAATACCGTCTTCTAGACCAACAAACTCAATACGACCACCTACTTCAGAGATGATTGGGTGAGTGTGTGGATCCCAAGCTGCGATCTTTTGTCCCGCTTCTACAGCCGCACCGTCTTTCACCGTGACAACCGCACCATAAGGTAGCTTGTACAGCTCACGCTCACGGCCAAACTCATCTGCAATCGCGATTGAGCCAGAACGAGATACCGATACCAATGCACCGTCTTCACGCTCTACCGTCTTCATATTGTGAAGACGTACTTTGCCAGCGTTTTTAACTTGTACGCTATCCACGGCTGTCGCACGAGATGCTGCACCACCGATGTGGAACGTACGCATGGTTAGCTGTGTACCCGGCTCACCGATAGACTGTGCTGCAATAACACCAACTGACTCGCCTGGGTTCACGATATGGCCACGGGCCAAGTCACGACCGTAACAGCTTGCGCAGATACCGAATTTCGTTTCACAGGTAATAGGTGAACGTACTTTCAATTCGTCGACGCTGGCGCCTTCGATGATTTCAACCCATTTTTCATCAATCAACGTACCCGCCGGTGCAACGACTTCGTCTGTTGTACCTGGCTTAATCACGTCTTGAGCGATAACACGACCAAGAATTCGGCCACCTAGTGGCACAACAACGTCTCCGCCTTCGATCAGCGGTGTCATCATTAGGCCGCCTTCGGTGCCACAGTCGTCGTCAGTGACCACCACGTCTTGCGCAACGTCCACCAAACGACGAGTTAGGTAACCCGAGTTTGCTGTTTTCAATGCGGTATCAGCCAAACCTTTACGCGCACCGTGAGTCGAGGTGAAGTACTGCATCACCGATAGACCTTCACGGAAGTTTGCCGTGATCGGTGTTTCGATGATCGAGCCATCTGGCTTCGCCATCAAACCACGCATACCGGCTAACTGACGAATCTGAGCTGGGCTACCACGAGCACCAGAGTCGGCCATCATATAAACCGAGTTATACGATTCTTGCTCGACTTCATTTCCGTCGCGATCGAGTACCGTATCGCTACCCAAGTTGTCCATCATCGCTTTCGCGACCAGCTCGTTTGCACGAGACCAGATATCGACAACCTTGTTGTATTTCTCACCTTGCGTTACCAAACCTGAAGCAAACTGATCTTCGATCTCTTTTACTTGGCGTTCAGCATCACCGATGATTTCGGCTTTCGCATCAGGGATAACGAAATCGTTTACACCGATGGAAGAACCAGATTTCGTGGCGTATTGGAAACCTGTGTACATGACTTGGTCAGCAAATACGACCGTGTCTTTCAAACCACAGTTACGGTAAGCCGTGTCCAGTAGGCGTGAAATCGCTTTCTTCTTCATCGCCTGATTGACCAGCTCAAATGGCAAGCCCTTCGGTACGATGTTGAACAAAATCGCACGACCCACTGTGGTGTCACGAACCGTTGTCGTTGTTACTTCATTGCCTTCTTCGTCATACAAAGTTTCAGTAATACGAACTTTTACTTTTGCATGAAGCTCTGCCTGACCAGTACGGTAAGCACGCAATACTTCGTCAATATCTTGGAAATTAGAGCCTTCACCTGTGGCGTTTACACGATCACGCGTCATGTAATACAGACCCAATACAACATCCTGTGACGGTACGATGATCGGATCACCGTTCGCTGGCGACAGTACGTTGTTAGTTGACATCATCAAGGCACGGGCTTCTAACTGCGCTTCGGTGGTCAACGGTACGTGTACCGCCATTTGGTCACCGTCAAAGTCAGCGTTATAAGCGGCACATACTAGGGGATGCAACTGAATCGCTTTACCTTCGATCAACAAAGGCTCGAACGCTTGAATACCCAATCTGTGAAGCGTAGGTGCACGGTTCAACATAACAGGGTGTTCACGAATCACTTCATCTAGGATATCCCAAACGATCGGCTCTTCACGCTCTACCATTTTCTTAGCCGCTTTGATGGTGGTCGCTAAACCGCGGTGCTCAAGCTTGCTGAAAATAAATGGCTTAAATAATTCCAATGCCATCTTCTTAGGAAGACCACACTGATGTAGGCGCAAATATGGGCCTACGGTAATAACGGAACGACCAGAGTAATCAACACGTTTACCCAAGAGGTTTTGACGGAAACGACCTTGCTTACCCTTGATCATGTCAGCAAGCGACTTCAATGGACGCTTGTTAGAACCGGTAATGGCGCGACCACGACGACCGTTATCCAGCAATGCATCGACAGATTCTTGCAGCATACGCTTTTCGTTACGTACGATGATGTCTGGTGCATTAAGCTCAAGTAGACGCTTCAAACGATTGTTACGGTTAATCACACGACGATAAAGGTCGTTCAAGTCTGAAGTAGCAAAACGACCGCCATCTAGAGGTACCAAAGGACGAAGATCCGGTGGCAGTACTGGCAGTACGGTCATGATCATCCACTTAGGATCATTGCCGGACTTCAAGAAAGCTTCTAGTAATTTCAAGCGCTTAGAAATTTTCTTCAGTTTTGTTTCTGAATTGGTCGCTGGAATTTCTTCACGAAGGTTTTGCACTTCGTCTTCCAAGTCGATGTCTACCAATAGGCCTTGAATCGCTTCAGCACCCATCTTGGCATCGAACTCGTCGCCAAATTCTTCAATCGCTTCGTAGTACTGTTCATCATTTAACAGCTGACCTTTTTCAAGCGTGGTCATGCCAGGATCAACAACAACGAATGATTCGTAATAAAGAATGCGCTCAATGTCGCGCAGTGTCATGTCCAGCATCAAACCGATACGGCTTGGCAAAGACTTCAAGAACCAAATGTGTGCCACTGGGCTGGCCAGCTCGATGTGACCCATGCGTTCACGACGCACTTTAGCCAAAGTCACTTCTACGCCACATTTCTCACAAATGACACCACGGTGCTTAAGGCGCTTATATTTTCCACAGAGGCACTCATAGTCCTTGATTGGACCGAAAATACGGGCGCAGAAAAGACCGTCACGCTCAGGTTTGAACGTACGGTAATTAATGGTTTCTGGTTTTTTAACTTCACCGTATGACCAGGAACGGATCATATCGGGCGAAGCAAGGCCGATTCGAATCGAATCGAATTCCTCAGCCTGAGACTCTTTGCGAAGCAAATTGAGTAAGTCTTTCATCTGCCTTAGCTCCTAGCGGAGTTAATAACGGCGGGCCACACAGATGGCCCGCGTCCTTTAATTGAATAGGGTTGAAGCCTTATTCGTTCTCGAGCTCAATGTGAATACCCAGAGAACGAATCTCTTTAACCAATACGTTAAAGGACTCTGGCATACCCGGCTCCATACGATGATCGCCATCCACAATGTTTTTATACATTTTGGTACGACCCGTAACGTCATCCGATTTAACGGTCAACATTTCTTGCAAGGTGTAAGCGGCACCGTATGCTTCCAGTGCCCACACTTCCATCTCACCGAAACGCTGTCCACCGAACTGCGCTTTACCACCCAGCGGCTGCTGAGTAACCAAGCTGTACGAACCTGTTGAACGAGCATGCATCTTGTCATCCACCAAGTGGTTGAGTTTCAGCATGTACATGTAGCCTACGGTTACAGGACGGTCAAATTGCTCGCCTGTCCGGCCGTCAAACAGGGTGACCTGTCCGGAATCTGGAATGTCTGCCAGACGCAGCATTTCTTTGATCTCAGTCTCTTTCGCACCATCAAACGCTGGGGTCGCCATCGGCACACCTTTACGTAAGTTTTTGGCCAATTCGATGACTTCGTTATCAGAGAAACTATCTAGATCTTCCTGACCCACTTCATCACTGTGGTTGTAGATTTGGCCTAAGAATTCACGAATATCAGCAACGGCTTTCTGCTGCTTAATCATTTCGTCAATCTTATCGCCCAGTCCTTTCGCCGCCATACCTAAATGCGTTTCAAGGATCTGTCCTACGTTCATCCGCGACGGTACACCCAGTGGGTTCAATACGATGTCAACAGGGTTGCCTTTTGCATCGTATGGCATATCTTCAACCGGCATGATGGCTGAGATAACACCTTTGTTACCGTGACGTCCGGCCATTTTATCGCCTGGCTGAATCTTCCTCTTAATCGCTAAGTAAACTTTAACGATTTTCAGAACGCCAGGTGCTAAGTCATCACCGGTTTGTAGTTTTTTCTTCTTGTCTTCGAACTTTTCATCTAGCTCTTTACGGCGCTCAGCTAGTGCTTCTTCCGCTCGCTCTAATAGCTCAGACAGCTCTTCGTCTTGTGGACGAATACGGAACCACTTTTCGCGTTCCAAGTTAGACAAGTATTCAGACGTCAGCGCATCACCTTTCTTAAGATCCGGTGCCGCAGAGATCACTTTACCTTCAAGTGAACGCCCTAAACGCTCGAACGTCGCTTCTTCAACGATGCGGTATTCTTCGTTCAAGTCTTTACGCACTTCATCAAGCTGTGCACGTTCGATATCCAATGCACGCTGGTCTTTCTCAACACCATCGCGAGTGAACACCTGCACGTCAATAACCGTACCCGTGGTACCGGTTTTCACGCGCAGCGACGTGTCTTTAACGTCGGATGCTTTCTCACCGAAGATAGCACGCAGTAGTTTTTCTTCTGGTGTCAGCTGGGTTTCACCCTTCGGCGTCACCTTACCCACCAAGATATCCCCAGGCTTCACTTCGGCACCGATGTATACAATACCGGACTCATCCAGCTTGCTCAGTGCTGACTCACCGACGTTCGGAATATCAGCAGATATTTCTTCTGGCCCTAACTTCGTATCACGAGCAACACAGGTTAACTCTTGAATATGAATGGTCGTTAAGCGGTCTTCTTGAGAAACACGCTCAGATAGTAAGATCGAGTCTTCGTAGTTGTAACCATTCCAAGGCATAAACGCGATGCGCATATTCTGCCCAAGTGCCAGCTCACCCATGTCTACGGATGGGCCGTCAGCCATGATGTCGCCACGAGTAACGATATCGCCTTGGCCAACCAGCGGCTTCTGATTAATACAGGTATTTTGGTTAGAACGGGTGTACTTGGTGAGATTGTAAATATCAACACCCGCTTCACCCGCTTGCACCTCAGAATCGTGTACGCGGACAACGATACGGCTTGCATCAACAGAGTCGATCACACCGCCACGTTTCGCAACCACACACACACCTGAGTCACGTGCGACGTTACGTTCCATGCCAGTACCGACAAATGGTTTCTCTGCCATTAGGGTTGGTACAGCCTGACGTTGCATGTTCGAACCCATCAAGGCTCGGTTAGCATCATCGTGCTCTAGGAACGGAATTAACGATGCCGCAACTGAAACAACCTGCTGTGGCGAAACGTCCATCAGCGTCACCGCTTCTGGCTGCGCCAATGTAAATTCATTTCTATGACGTACACTGATCAGGTCACCGGTTAGGCGTCCATTTCCATCGGTTGGAGCCGAAGCCTGTGCAATGACATATTGCGCTTCATCGATGGCTGAAATGTACATAATGTCATCGGTAACGTTGCCATCCACTACTTTGCGGTACGGGCTCTCTAGGAAGCCGTAATCATTTGTACGAGCATAAGTAGATAGTGAGTTGATCAACCCGATATTTGGACCTTCAGGTGTCTCGATAGGACATACACGACCGTAGTGGGTTGAGTGTACATCTCGAACTTCAAAGCCCGCGCGCTCACGTGTCAAACCACCTGGGCCCAATGCCGAGATACGACGCTTGTGAGTGACTTCTGAAAGCGGGTTGTTTTGGTCCATGAACTGTGACAACTGAGAAGAACCAAAGAACTCTTTAATCGCCGCCGCAACGGGCTTAGCGTTAATCAAGTCTTGCGGCATCAAACCTTCTGATTCTGCCATTGACAGGCGCTCACGCACGGCTCGCTCAACACGAACCAGTCCAACGCGGAACTGATTTTCTGCCATTTCGCCAACAGAACGTATACGACGGTTACCCAAGTGATCGATATCATCGACATCGCCTTTACCGTTACGAATACTGATCAGCTCTTTTAGTACGTCAATGATGTCTTCATTGCTCAACGTACCGGAGCCTGTGTCTTCATCACGACCCAAACGACGATTGAACTTCATTCGGCCAACGCCGGATAAATCGTAGCGTTCGTCAGTGAAGAACAAGTTTTCGAACAAGCCTTCCGCCGATTCTTTGGTCGGTGGTTCGCCTGGGCGCATCATGCGGTAAATTTCGACCAAGGCTTCAAGCTGAGAGCGTGAAGGGTCGGTACGCAAGGTGTCACTGATGAATGGACCACAATCAAGGTCGTTGGTGTAGATAGTTTCGACTTCTTTGATATTCGCCGCGCGAATGTCTTCCATCAATTCAGCGGTGATTTCAGCATTACATTCAGCAATCAATTCGCCTGTTGAAGGATCAATCAAATCAGTGGCAATGACCTTGCCGTAGATATAGTCAGATGGTACGACAAGGCTGGTCATCCCGCCTTTTTCCATTTGACGGATGTGACGTGCAGTCACACGACGGCCTTCTTCAACAATCACGGCACCATCGTCATCTTTGATATCAAACGATGCAGTTTCGCCTCTTAGACGCTCAGGAATTAGTTCCAAGCGTACGGTGTCTCCATCCAACTCATATTTAGTGTTGTCGAAGAACATCTCAAGGATTTGATTTGACTCAAAGCCCAAAGCACGAAGTAGAATCGTAGCCGGTAATTTACGACGACGATCGATACGAACATATACTAAGTCTTTCGGATCAAATTCGAAGTCCAACCATGAACCACGGTAAGGAATAACACGAGCAGAATAGAGCAACTTACCGGAAGAATGTGTCTTACCCTTATCGTGGTCATAGAACACACCCGGTGAGCGGTGTAGCTGGGAAACAATAACACGCTCAGTTCCGTTAATAATGAAAGTACCATTGTCCGTCATCAAGGGCATTTCACCCATGTACACTTCTTGTTCTTTGATGTCTTTAATGGCTTTATTGGAAGAGTCTTTATCATAAATGATCAGACGAACTTTCACGCGTAATGGTGCCGCATAGGTTACACCACGCAACATACATTCTTTTTCGTCAAACGATGGTACACCCAGCCGATAACTGACGTACTCGAGCGCTGCATTTCCGCTATAGCTCACTATCGGAAAAACAGACTTAAATGCCGCATGCAGACCTATGTCATCCCGAGCCTCAACGGCTTTGTTGACCTGCAAATAACTACGGTATGAATCTAATTGAATCGCAAGCAAATAAGGGACATCCATCACCCTTGGCAGCTTGCCAAAATCCTTACGGATACGTTTCTTCTCTGTATAAGAGTAAGCCATCAGCAATCCCCAGCTGTATCACCTAGACTAAGATCTTGGAAAAGACCTTGTAAATGGGCTCGTATAGCCCGGCGTTGACTCGTATGAGTCGTCCTTCTGGCGCTATCTTTCCCACTGCACACATAGAGAAAGAGAGATTCAGAACGGAAAAAGGCCGGCGGACGACAGCCCACCAGCCAGTGTGCAACTAAATAATTTAGTGCCTCACTTTAAGCATTGCAAATTTGTTGTCGCTTATTACTTAAGCTCAACAGATGCACCAGCTTCTTCAAGCTTCGCTTTAAGTTCTTCTGCTTCTTCTTTAGAAACACCTTCACGAACAGTTGCAGGAATACCGTCAACCATTGCTTTTGCTTCTTTAAGACCAAGGCCAGTCGCTTCACGAACAGCTTTGATGGCGTTAACTTTCTTCTCGCCAGCAGCAGTTAGAACCACGTCGAACTCAGTTTGCTCAGCAGCACCGCCAGCAGCGCCTTCAGCAGGAGCAGCAGCAGCAACAGCTGCAGTTACACCGAATTTTTCTTCCATTGCAGTGATTAGCTCAACCACGTCTTTAACAGACATTTCAGCAACTGCGTTTAAGATATCTTCTTGAGAGATAGCCATTTTTAAAACCCTAACTTATGGGGCATAAAGCCCATTAAATTCTTTAGTCGGAAACTCAGTCTTAATATATAAATTAAGCTGCAGCTTCTTCTTTCTGATCGCGGATAGCAGCAATGGTACGTACCAATTTGCCTGCCGCTGCTTCTTTCATAACAGCCATCAGCTTCGCGATTGCTTCGTCGTATGTTGGCAATGTAGCCAGCATGTTCACGTCAACAATCTCGCCTTCGAACGCAGCTACTTTAAGCTCAAATTTGTCATTTTCTTTGGCGAATTTACTGAAAATACGCGCTGCAGCACCTGGGTGCTCTTGAGAAAATGCAATCAAACTTGGACCAGTCAAAGAGTCTGATAGACACTCAACTGTAGTACCTTCGATAGCACGCTTGGCTAGAGTATTACGAACTACTTTCATCCAGACGCCGCTTTCGCGAGCTTCTTTACGAAGAGCAGTCATCGCTCCAACAGTTACACCACGGGCATCCGCGACAACTGCTGATAGAGCGCCAGAAGCAGCTTCCTGAACTTCAGCTACGATCGCTTTTTTCTCGTTCAGACCTAAAGCCACATTCAACTCCTACAAGTCTTGGTTGTGCTCATAAAGAGCAAGTTAGGTGCGACTTGACTCAGTACTAATCAGTAATTCTGAATCGGGGCACACACCATCTGCGCAGGCTATTAAGCTTCCAATCTTAGACAACAAGCTCTTAAAGCTTCTTAAGCTTGGTTGCTCCTGCGGTCTTTGATGGTCCTCGATACTGGATCAAGGACCCCAAAGTTCTCATTCCCTGTGCGGATTAAAAATCCACAGAGGATAAATCAATTGCGATACCAGGACCCATAGTGGTAGATAGGGTCGCTTTCTTCAAGTACACGCCTTTCGCGGTAGAAGGTTTCGCTTTCTTTAAATCTGACAACAATGCTTCAAGGTTTTGTTTGATTGCATCTGCTTCGAATGCAACTTTACCCAGTGAGCAATGAATGATGCCGTTTTTGTCGTTACGGTAGCGAACTTGGCCTGCTTTAGCGTTCTTAACCGCTGTTGCCACATCAGGTGTTACCGTACCCACTTTAGGGTTAGGCATAAGGCCACGAGGACCAAGAACCTGACCTAGCTGACCAACAACACGCATTGCATCAGGTGAAGCGATAACAACACCAAAGTCTAGATCACCACCTTTAATTTGCGCAGCTAAGTCGTCCATGCCGACTACGTCAGCACCGGCTTCTTTTGCAGCTTCTGCATTAGCGCCTTGTGTGAATACTGCAACGCGAACGTCTTTACCTGTACCGTTAGGCAATACAGTAGAACCACGAACGTTTTGATCTGATTTACGAGCGTCAATCCCAAGATTAACCGCTACATCTAGAGATTCTGCAAACTTAACAGAAGACACTTCTTTAAGAATTGATACCGCTTCTTCTAAAGAATAAACTTTAGTGGGCTCAACTTTTTCGCGGAACGCTTTAACGCGCTTACTCAACTTAGCCATTATTCTACACCCTCAACATCAAGACCCATTGCACGAGCAGAACCCGCGATGGTGCGAACAGCAGCGTCCATATCAGCAGCCGTTAAATCTTTCATTTTAACGTTTGCGATTTCTTCCAACTGAGAACGGTTTACTTTACCTACTTTCTCAGTGTTAGGACGACCAGAGCCGCTCTTAATGCCAGCCGCTTTCTTCAACAAGTAAGATGCTGGTGGTGTTTTTGTTTCGAATGTAAAGCTGCGATCGCTATACACAGTAATGACAACCGGTACTGGACCGTCCATTTGCTGTGTAGAAGCATTGAAAGCCTTACAGAATTCCATGATATTAAGACCGTGCTGACCTAGAGCCGGACCAACCGGTGGACTAGGGTTAGCGGCACCCGCCTTTACTTGCAGCTTGATATAAGCTTCGATTTTCTTAGCCATGATAACCTCTCAATGGGTGCAAACGCCTCGCGGCTCCCCAAAACACATACGCGCAAAAGCCAGCAGATGCTGGCTTAGCTCGATTTCTCCACTTGTTCGAACTCAAGTTCGACTGGGGTGGATCGCCCAAATATGGTCACTGCAACCTTGAGGCGAGATTTTTCGTAATCCACACCCTCAACCACACCGTTAAAGTCAGCAAACGGCCCGTCGATCACTCGAATGATCTCACCTGGCTCGTAGACTGTCTTATGAGCTGGCGCACCAGACTCACCGTCTTTAACTCGCTGCAATATTGCATCTGCTTCTTTTTTAGTAATGGGTGCAGGCTTGTCTGCGGTACCACCAATAAAGCCCATTACGCGTGGCGTTTCTTTCACCAAATGCCACGAAGCATCATTCATTTCCATCTCGACCAACACATAGCCAGGATAGAATTTACGTTCGCTCTTGCGTTTTTTGCCTTCACGCATTTCAATCACTTCTTCAGTGGGCACTAATACCTCACCAAAAAGATCATGCATTCCCTTGAACTCAATTTGCTCTTTTAGGGAATTCATTACACGCTTCTCATAACCCGAGTAAGCATGCACAACATACCAGCGCATTGCCATCGTGCTCTCCTATCCAATAACGCCAGAGACAACCCAGCTTAGCAGAGAATCAAGACCCCAAAGCAAAATTGCAACGACAATCACCACAGCAACAACAATTAACGTGGTTTGTGTTGTTTCTTGGCGTGTTGGCCAAACGACTTTACGTCTTTCAATGTTGGCTTCTTTAAGCAACACTAAAAACGCTCGACCTTGCACTGTCATTGCAGCGATACCTAAAGCAACCACCATCAGCGCAACAACAGCCAGTACGCGATACAAAAGACCTACTGGCTCTGCTTCTGAACCACTACCAGAAACACCAGACAAATTAATTCCGTGGGTCGCAAAGTACTGATTACCGACTATAGCAGCACCAGCAATCGTAACCGCCAAAACCCACTTAATTACATTAAGAGGCGAAGTTTTCGCCGTTTCTGTATTCCCGCTCATATTCGCGATTCCTATAGCAAAAAAGTGGCACAAGTGCCACTTCTTCTAAATACCTGGCAGGCCAGGAGGGACTCGAACCCCCAACTTTCGGTTTTGGAGACCGACGCTCTACCAATTGAACTACTGGCCTATCCCGATGTACGGGCCGTGCATTCTACCCAAGCCACTATAAAAATCAACCGTTTATCGCAATTAAAAACAGTGGATTTAGGACGCCATCCGCGACCTTCGCTTTACCGAACAAAACTCATACAACAATCGCCTTAAGAATCGCCGCACCAGCCCCACCCAGAGACGCCAATGCATACAGCACTTACAAAAAAGGCCCGCCGAAGCGAGCCTTTTTTTAGCGTCTGCTAATACCTCATCGATTACTCGATGATTTTAGCTACAACACCAGCACCTACTGTACGACCGC
>CANNFT010000019.1 GCA_947503895.1 uncultured Saccharospirillaceae bacterium | reverse complement strand
TTGTTGAGCCAATTTATGCGTCACCTTGGTATCAATGATTTCATACTGATCAGCGTCTGGCCCAGTTAACTCTTCGGATATGACTTCAATAGTGTGAATCGGCACTTCGTCACTAAAGCGCAATCCGGAATCGGTGACACAATCATGCTTCACCATAAAATGAATAAACCAAATAACCCCAAATTGCTAAGTTCACTAATACTATCCAGCCATCTACCCAAATATTGAACTTCCGTCTAGGCGTCAAAAATTCTTTATCTATAAAGCCAACATCAACATGATGAATGAAAGGTAAACTTGGCAAGAAGCTAACTTTCACGGTTTTAGGCGTGCCAATAACACCTGCGCCATGATGAATACTCTGAGTATCGAGTTGATATGGCACCCATATACGTTGACTCTTGAATTCGTATTTAATCGGAGTTTTACAGAACACATGAATTCTTTTGTCTACCTTCATGCTTTCTGTACCTGTTCTTGACCCTGAACTAGCGTCTTCTAGCTTCCGTTTCGAACATTCAATATGCACTCCAAATTTAGAAGTTATGAACTTTTTGATAGCAACCCATTGAATATACATATCATGAAACAAGAATAATATCAGGAATAATAAACATGGTATAAGCACGGTATAATTACCGTCCAAATTCTGTAATAGCGCCCTTACTCCATTATGCTGGAGGCTCAGGAATAATATATACATAGAGAACAAGGTGAAACCTAATACTCGACTGAAAATCATTTTTATAAATAACCTCTAAAAATTCTATATCTGCCACCATACTAAAGGTGCATATTAAATTACTATTTCATGCACCTTTAATGACTTAAATATTACTAGAAGGACAGGAGGGATAGTGATTACCAAATACTTAATCGTATAGGAATTATCCTTTGGTAGCAGATACTTCTTATCAACAAATCCAAGGCCAACTGGTAAATGAAAGGCATTGAGCGCAGATAATAAACGATCACTTTTTTTGGCGTATTTATCACGCCTGTCCCTTGAGATCCAGTTCGACTGAACCATTCAATGGGAAGCCAAATTATTTGGCTTCTAAATTTCTTTCTTAAGTTACTATTTGGAACACATGCATCCAAATATATTCTCATTTCGTTCTTCAGCTCTATCCCAACAGCCTTTAAAGAAAAGTCCCTATCTGCGTCAAGCAACTTACGTTGAGCACTCTCCACTCTCCACCCATATTTTTTAAAAAATCGGAAAAGCATTGAGTTCACGTAGTGCAGAAAGTCATGATAGAAAAAAAGCATCGCACTGATTGAAATACCAGCAAATAAAATAACTAAATACATTCCATTTTTGATCTTTCCCTGAAATTTCGTATCCATATATATAGAAAAGTATCGAAACCATTATTCCGCAGTAAAGCCCTACTTCCTTTGTAATCAACCCCCCCCCTTCCACATTGACAAATTAAAGTATTAATCATTGAGCCATATTTCTACTACATTGGCTGTCAAATATGACTCCGTTAACCTCCTCATCGACGCTAAGCTTTCAATTAGGAAGTAGTCGGAAAGGCCGTTTATAGGCCCGCGTAATACAATAAATGTACAAGCTTGATTCACGGCATTCCTAAAGAAGTCAAAGCCCCGTTTCAATTAACGTAATCAATCTAACACGTTGCAGAAGCTAAATCAGTCAATTATACAGGCTTCTGCTAATCTTGATTAGCATCTAATAAGGGTTCTATTGCCTGATCTAGTTTTCTATTAATTAGAGTCCACATTGATACTGAAGCCACTCGGCAGAATAACATCTAATCAATTGTAATCCTATATTCTTATTTTTAAATTCGATAAGCATAAAACATTAGATCGTATTCGCCTCAAGTGGGTGATCTCATGATATTTTATTGTATTTGAACTGCCATTGACCTTAATATCCGCACCACATTGAGTCATGTTAGCGCTATAAATAGAGCGCTAGTTTCTAAGGATGAGAAATATGAGCGGAAATGTCGTCTGGTCTCAGTTACCAGAGTTTTTCTTAGATGTGGATGGTTTTCAAGCCTACTTTAAAGTCGAGCGATTACATGGCATTGAAGCGATGTCCAGATTGTTCGAATATCGCCTTACCATATTAATTCCAAATGACGTTTCATATTCGACGGATAGTTTTAAAGATCAGCGCGCAACACTCAACGTCATGATGAAGTGCTCCTTCGATAATGGGGAGGAAAAAACAGTACAGCAAAATATTGCCGGCATTATTGATTCCATTGATGAGCCATCATTTAGTAACGATGGCTCATCAGCAAGTTCAATCACAAACTATCAGTATGTTGACCTAACGATTCGCCCAGTAGCATACGGTTTAACTAAAAACAGTGGTTATAAGGTTTATGCCGACGCTTCAACAGGATTAGATGCTTCTGACGTGATAAAGCAAGAGCTGAATCAATACACATTCCTGCACTACGAAGATTTTAATACGGAGCAGCTATTTAATAAGAAGTTTTATTGCCAATTTAATGAGTCAATTTGGAACTTCATATCACGTACGGCAGAGTATTGGGGCATCTACTACTACTTTGACCATGTCTGCGGTAACAATAGTAAGGTTGTATTCGCAAACGATAAAGGCTACGACAAATTTCAAGATTTAAATGTATTGCCAGTATCCGTTTCAGACTCACCGGGACTAGAGCACCATACAATACTGTCGGTTAAAAAACTTTCAAAAACAACACCCAGTAAAGTAACCGTAAATGAAGTCAATCCAGGAGGGACATCAAATAAAATTGAAGAAAATGATTCAGCAGGTGGCCTGGGTGCAGGAGAGAACAAAGACCTAGCTTATGATTTTACTTCACTTGGCGTTGATAATAATGATGAAGCGTCTCGATTAGCTACACTACGCAGCGAACTATTTTCACGGGATGAGGTGGTTTATGAATGCCTCTCTGGTTGTCCCTTTTTAACACCGGGATTTATTGTCAACATATCTATGCCTGAAGGTATGGAAATTGATGGTCAGACCTGTGATATCCAATTGCTGGTCACTGAAGTTGAATATACAGGTCAATCGCTTATTCACCCGTCCAGCGACACCAATCAACGTCAGTTCGTTAGCAAGTTTAGAGGAATTCCTTTTGATAAAGCTTTTCGACCAGATCTAGCAACCCTCGTTCCTTATGCTAGCTCTGTTCGTGCAAGGGTTTATTCACCAGAAAATCAAAATAGCGAAGAAGAGAATCCAAATACCAGTCATTTCACGCATATTGACGAGCATGGCCGATATCGCGTGCTGTTTGACTTTGATCCTACGACGCCTTCCCATTGGTTAAGAAGACTACAGCCTTCTTCAGGCACCAATTTCATGGATATTCCACTGAAAACTGGAAATGAAGTCATCATTGATTTCTATGACAACAACCCCAGTCGTCCATACATTTCCGGTTCAGTCTACAACTCGCTTAATCTGCCTGCGGTCAAGTCTGAAAACCATCACCATACCGTGATTCAGAATGATGGAAATTTACATATTCGAGCCGATAGAGGTAGCAATTTATTATTTGACACTCAGACATTTAGTGACAATTACCCCTACAATCGAAAACAGCCCATTGAAGGTACTGACGAGGCTAAGTACGGAAGCTTCAACACGCTTAGTTTCGAAGCTATTGCAGGTGAACCTTTAGATGAGTCAAAAGGTATTGCTCATACTGTGAGACATTACGGAGATTCCTACACTTGGCGAGCAGGTAATACCTACAATTATACCCATTTAAACTGCAATTATTTTTTTGGAAATCAATATACAGAAACACACTCTGAAAACCTTAATGGAGGTCGGCAAGATACCAATAAGTTTGATATTGAATTATTAATGCTTGATCCTGATGATCGTTCCAGCAGTCTTCCCGATGGGGTGCAAGACACAGATGACTTATCAAAAGCTAACGGCATTGTAGAAAAATTCTTTGGCAATAAATACGATTATCATAAGGGACGTCAATATCTGTGGAGCGACCCTTCGGCTTGCAACAGTGAAGCAATCAATGCACACCAAACATTTTCTTATGGAAGTTCATACGTAGAAAACATTCTTCAATCCAATAAAGGCGGATTTTTATTAGGTAGCTATGTACCTGAAGGACTCGACACTACCCATGCAACAGACTATTTGAAAGAAGAATTTAATATAGGTGTCACCAAGTCTGCAATTGAGTTAACTTTTGGCACAACCTACGACTATCAGTCTGGCTTTTCCATGGATGTGCATGAAGGGGAAACGAAAAGTTATCAATACGGTGATGCATATTCAGAAACTCATGGTACACATA
This sequence comes from uncultured Saccharospirillaceae bacterium, assembly GCA_947503895.1. Taxonomy (GTDB): domain Bacteria; phylum Pseudomonadota; class Gammaproteobacteria; order Pseudomonadales; family Oceanobacteraceae; genus Bermanella. The sequence goes on along the minus strand of CANNFT010000019.1, from coordinate 25,289 downwards.
AAACTATTCACTATGGCAACTTATGGGATGAGGTAAGAGCAGGTGATGGTAGCTTATTTGGAAATACCTTTAGTTTTGTCTTCGGAGGAAGTGAGAGTATTGTTGGTGGATTAGAGGCCAGCGTCGTTGGAGGGGCTAGTATAAGTACCGTTGTTGGAGCAGATGTTGACCTTAAGTTGTCACTAAATGTAATACTAAATAAATCAAAAACCTTTCAACGAATTGATGATGACGAAATTTTTCAAGCAAAAGTTAGCAGAGAGGATATTAAGAGCAAACTTTTCAAAGCAAAGAAAGATTTTACAGTTGAGGCTAAAAAGAACGTAGATATCCAAGGTGAAAAAACCAACATCTGGGGAAGGAAAAAACTAGTTCTTCGAAACAGTAACGCCAGTATTACTTTAAAAGGCCCAAAAATTGAAATGAAAGCCGTCCAGATTAAGATGGGCGCATTAAAGGTGATCGATAAAGCTGACTTTAAAGCCATACAAGATAAACTCAAAAAGCTAAAAGACGAAACCAAAAAGTATCGTGACGAAGCTGAACAGCATAAAAAAGACGCTGACAAATCACAGCAAAAAGCGGAGCAAAGCGCGCAGCAGTCGCAACAGAGCGCTAGCCAGTCAAAACAGTCGGCCAATACTTCTAAACAACACGCTCAAAATTCGAAGCAAAGCGCACAGCAATCTAAACAGAGTGCTAATCAATCTCAACAAAGTGCACAGCAGTCACAGAAGAGCGCACAACAATCTAAACAAAGTGCTGGCGAGTCTAAGCAAGCTGCGAATACGTCAAAGCAATACGCTCAAAATTCGAAGCAAAGCGCACAGCAATCTAAACAGAGTGCTAATCAATCTCAGCAAAGTGCACAGCAGTCACAGAAGAGCGCTCAGCAATCTCAACAGAGCGCTAATCAATCTCAGCAAAGTGCACAGCAGTCACAAAAGAGCGCTCAGCAATCCCAACAGAGCGCTAATCAATCCCAACAGAGCGCTAATCAATCTCAACAGAGCGCTAATCAATCGCAACAAAGTGCACAGCAGTCACAGAAGAGCGCACAGCAATCTCAGCAGAGTGCTAACCAATCCCAGCAAAGTGCTCAACAGTCTCAACAGAGCGCCAATCAATCTCAGCAAAGCGCACAGCAGTCCAAGCAGAGTGCAAGCGAGTCCAAGCAGGCTGCGAACACATCTAAACAGCACGCTCAAAACTCGAAACAAAGTGCAGGCGAGTCTAAGCAGGCAGCGAATACATCTAAGCAACATGCTGAGAATGCCAAAAATAGTGCTAACCAGGCGGCTAACAATTCTGGATCTGAAGGAGGCAATGGTGGAGACGGTGGCGGCAAGAGCAATTAATGCCGTCATACATTGAATCGTCGATAGTGGATTAATATTGGATTAGCACAAATGAACGTCATTCAACCACTCGAATTGATGGCGACCACAAAGGTCGTCACACTTCAAGGTAAGCACCAACTGTGCATTTCTGTGCAGTTGGCGATGCCATTGATGAAGGCAGATGAACAACCATTGTTACCGGTCTTACAACCGGACTTTATTAATGAAACCAGCGAAGCGTTAGCCAACGATATTTTGGATGAGGGCAATCCCAAATTGTCCTCAGAATATTATGTCTTGGGCAATATCGCTTCTCCTAATAAACAGCCCGTTCAAGGTCTAGAAGCCTCTGTTACAATAGCCGAAAAAACGAAGACGCTGCGGGTGATGGGTGACCGTTATTGGTTAGGCGGATTAACCGGTTATACTGATCCTATCCCCTTTACGGAAATGCCGCTCAGTTGGTTACGGTCATTTGGTGGAAAGAAACTTCCTGAAAACCCATTTGGCATCGGCATGGATACCGTCTCAAATGAGTTGGGTAAAAATTTATATCCCTTGGCTAATTTCGAAGCCATGAATGAATTTGCTGATCGAAGCAGGAAAGAAATGACACCCGTCAATTTTGCTCCGGTGCCTTTAGAGTTTAAGCAACGCCAGCGCTTTATGGGCACGTACAATAGCGCTTGGGAAAAACATCGCGCGCCCTACCTACCCGACGACTTTAATCTAAAAGCCTTTCACCGGGCTTCTGTAGATCAGCAAACGAGGGATCAGTCCCACTCTTCGTTTTATCAAGGAGGGGAGGCATTCCGACTAGAGCATTTCCATGCTGATTATCCAGTGATTCATGGGAATATTCCGAAATACCGCGTTCGCGTGTTTTATACCACAGGTGAACCGAAGCCAGATGATATCCAAGTGAGTGATTTAAAAGGATTAACGCTTAATTTGGATACCGTCACCTTTGTCCCCAACCAACTCATGGTGAATTTGACCTATCGTGCACTTGTGCCTTCACCGACCGCGGATGGCTCGCATATTCATACATTCTTAGCCTGTTATGAAAACCAAGCCGATCCCGCGCGTGAGAAGTCCCACTATCATGTGTCTCTCGTTGGCAGAATTCATGAACGCTTCCGAGATATTTTTGAACACACGACTCAGGACTTAATTCCTAATGATCACATTTGTGGTCACGCTCGTGCAGACGAAGTGGCACCCGAAACGCCTATGGGGCTACAAGGACAGCAGATGGCCATTAAAATGGCTGCGCTATCAGCTGCGATCGAAGCCGAAGTCAACGCACAGGAAGCGGCAATGGATGATCTACTCACAAAGCACGATATACCTAAACCCACTCCCGAACCTGAAGATGAAAAACGTGCTCAGTTACAAGCAGATGTCGATGACGCATGGTCGCGTTTAAACGAAGGCAAGCCTCCAAAGGAACATTCGCTTGATCCTAGTCTATTGGATGACGGTGCATGGGAAGCTTATGAAAAAGCGCAAAAGGAATTGAGTGATCATGACAATCAAACCATTACCCATTTATTAGAGCAGCAAAAGAGTCAATTAGAATCGCAGCTGGCCAATCATTTAGAAAATGGATCTGAACATGCGCAGGAACCATTAAACAAAACGATTGCGGGACTAGATGAAGCGATTTTGCAAATGACGGCCGCTCCTGAGATTGAGTTGCCTCGCACTAGTGTAGACGAAGAGGTCCTCTCGTCCATCGAGTCTGCAACATCTCAAGTGGACAGTGCAATTGCCAAAGCAGATGTGAATACCACCGCAAATTTGCCAAGTGTAGAGCCACTCTCTCAGGAAGAAAAAGACGATATAAGAACGTCATTAGAAAACGCTGCCGAATCAGAACGAGAGAATTACAGACTCACCGCCCATGAATTACCTTGGTGCCCTGTGCCAGATCAACGCCCTCACGAGGTAAGAATGAACGCGTTTTGGGAACGGCAAAATAACGGGCTATCCCATCGAGGCATGGACTATGCTGGACTCGATTTCAGCCGCCTTGATCTTCAGTATATCGACTTCAGTGATTGCTATTTAGAACAGTGTAAATTCAATGATGCCAACCTGCGTCATGCCACCTTTGACAATGCCATCGTTTCAAAAAGCAGTTTTGAAAATGCCAATCTCAGTCACACATCACTTAAATCGACTAATTTAGGCAACTGCAATTTCTCTCGTGCGACCTTAGATTTATCCGATTGGGAAGATTGTATTATTGAAGAATCCTACTTTGATGGTGCGTCTCTACAAAAATTAGACTTCTATCCAGATATGAGCCTAAAAGGTGTAGTGGCAAAAAATGCGAACTTTTCCGATAGCGTCTTTCGACAAATCGCTATGGAAGAAAATGTCTTCACGGGCAGCCGTTTTGATAACACAATATGGCAAAATGCCACCATTGATCAATGCTTGATGAGTGGCTGCCAGTTTAAAAACATGCAATGCCAACATCTCGAAATCGCATCCAGTGATTTAAGCCATGCTCAGTTCGAACAATGCCACTTGGCTGAATTTAGAATATTTAATGCTACAAATCTCAATCAAACCAAATTTGAAAGAACCGTCTCCAATGACAGTACATTTCACGATAGTGAATTGAGTGAAACAACATTTCAAGACTGTCAGCTCAATTTAACGGTATTCGTTGAAAGTCGATTGCAGTATGCGCGCTTTCATCAGAGTGAACTACAAGACAGTGACTTTTCACATACGAACTGTCAACACGCTGAATTTAAAGATTGCAATATGCTGAGATCAAGCTTTTACCTTGCCGATATCACCTCGGCACAGCTCATCAATAGCAACCTTTACGAAGTAGAGTTCACCGAATCCACGGTGGGCAAAACCAAGTTCAACGGCTCAAATTTACAGTCTACCATTTTAGAACATTGGAGGCCGGACTCATGGAGTTAAGTGAAGCCTTTTCCTCGCAGATTGAAGCGCTGTCGAATATTCCCGTGTATGATCAGATGGACCTTGAAACATTGGCACATGCTTGCATGTACGAAGTGGAATTTCATGGTTTGGATTTAAGCAGCATGGACTATCAGTCGCTAATTATATGCGACGTTACATTTGAAGATTGTTCCTTCATCAATACGAATTTATCACATGTGACACTAGCAGGCTGCCATTTTATTAATTGTGATTTTAAAGAAGCGCAATTTGATGGAGCAAAATTTCACGAGTCAAATTTCCATGGTTGCCGCTTTGATAACGTGAAGTTTACCAAAACACTGGCCTCGTTTTCTGCGTTCGAGCAATGTAGTTTTAATCGGTGTCAAATTACTGAAGCGGACTTTAGTCATGCTGAGCTTGATTTGTGTGACTTTACCAGCTCACATTGGTTGTACTCAAGCTTACATAAAACGCCGCTAAATCAATGTCTACTCAACTTAAACGTAATTGAGAACTGTGTTCTAGAAAGTACAGAGTTTCATTCGTGCGAAGTTGAAAGAATCACGATTACTAATAGCCCTCTCAAGAATGCCACTTTCGAGGGCATGGCGCTTCAAGGGACTAATCTCAGCGGCGAATTATTATCCGGTGTACGGTTCGATCATTGCCATCTAAAAAAGGTAAATTTAAGCCAAGCCAATATTACGCAAAGCCTTTGGACTCACTGCGCTCTTGACGATGTTCAGCTTAAAGAAGCTATTGCTGAGTCGGCAGCTTGGGCTGAAACCGAATTTCAAGATTGTCAGGGCGAGGCTGCTACATTCAAACAAAACTGCTTTGAAGCCGTACGCATGGTGCGCTGTGTGTTTACCGGATCCGATTTTGAACAAAGCATGATGATTGGCTTTCGAGGGCAATTCGTTTTACTGAATCAATGTCATATGCCCTATATTGACCTTTCCAATGCAGCCATCATGGACTGTGATTTTAGCCGCAGTATGATGGACTACGCGAATGTACATAACCTGATAGAAAGCAATATTATTTGGTCTTCTGCCAGTCGCAAACATTTACGCGAAACAGACCCTCAGCGCTTGAAAGCAGAAAACTGGAATCAAAAATAGGATTTGATAATGAAGAGTGCACTACACGTTTTACCCATAGCAAAAAATCAAGAAGCCAGCTTTATTACTGGCACAATAGAATCTCAACTGGAAGGACGGTATACCCTCATCACGTCGCTGGGCACCTTAGACGCTGAGCTTTCCTTTGGGTGCGCCTTTATCCCCCAAGTAAATGATAAAGTGTGCTTATGTTTAGATGAAAACAATCATGCCTATATTTTGCACATTCTGCATAGACAACAATCAAGTGAAAAAGTCCTTCATGCAGAAGACAATCTAGTCATATCCAGTGCCAAAGACATTCAGTTACAGTGCCGTGATTACCATGTTCGATCAAATCGAATTATCAGCGTATGTCGGGACTCCATTCAAACAGCACAAAATATTCTGACAAAAACCACCTCCATTAAGACCATTTTTGACTCATGGGAAGTACTCGGTCGCAGCCTATTGCAACGATTAAAATCCAGTCACAAACAAGTAGAAGGCCTGGATCAAACCAAAGCAGAACAAGTACACCTTGAAGCGAAATCAAACTTGAGAACTCGTTCAAAACAAACCTCTATTCGCGCGAAAAAAGACGTGCGAATTGATGGTGAACGTGTTCACATGGGTTAAAGGCCCGCTAATCAAACAACAAAAGAGTTTAGGCTATGTTTGCAAATTGCACCGCCAGTTATATGAATCTAGCATTTCCCGATGTGTGCATGACGCCCATTCCGGGTGCACCACCTATTCCTATCCCTTACCCCAATACTGCCAATGGCTGTCATGCACAACCCATGTCGACCGTGTTAAAAGTCATGATTGGCGGAAAACCGGCACATAATGTTAAAACCTCCATCATGATGAGTACAGGAGACAATCCCGGCATACAAGGCGGCGTAAAATCTCGTAAGTTTATTGGCCCAAGTAAACACAGTAAGGGTAGCTCAGCTGTATTTGCAGGTGGAAAGCCCGTGACGAGGCTCGCTGACCCGACTAAGCAAAATGGAGGCAACGCTAATACATTCGGTGTAACGATTAAACCGGCTCAAGCTAAAGTGCTCGTAACCAAGTAGCCTTTCAGGAGATACACATTGACTAGCAGAGAGACTGGCATATTTATATTGCCGTTTTTTTTCTACTTCCTTTATATCGCATTTCGGATGAGTGATAACTCACTGTTTATCCTATTTTCAATTATGGCATCTGTGTTCGCACTGATTGCATTGCCTTTTCTTTTATTCGAAGAAATCAAATCAATATATTTCTTTATCAAAAGGATTATCTTCAAGCGAATTGGTCGTCATATCCAATTAGAACCAAAAGAAATTAAAAGAATCTGGCGTGAAATTCATGGAAAGCAATCCGCTAGAGCGCTATATCGGCGATATATTAAGCTAATAAAATCCAATGATCCCAAATATGGAAACTTAGAATTTAAGAGTCGCTCGCTTTGGATGCCACCACGTTTCTTTGAAAAATCATTAGATCCAAAGCCCAAAGATATTGGTATCCCAAAGATGCTGGATGTGTATTACTTAGAAAATAGCCCGAGTTCATACTATGTCGATGTATCTTTTCTCCCCAGAGAATTTTACAAAGAGTCATACTACACACATTTGGAAGAAGAATATCACTACAGTAAATTCAGAAAGTCTTTACCCTTACTGTTGATTATTAGCTTTCATCTAGTATTAGCAATTATATTAGTGAATCTAGTCAATTAGCAGCTTACTGAAGCGATAATGATCCAAAACAACGATAATTTCAGGCCCCAAAATGAGCATATTAGAAAAGCAGTTAATCATCGATTCACCTATTGAAATCCTTTTTTCCGTATTAACAACCAGCAACGAGATCGTTAAGTACTTCCCACTTAAGGAGGTTATCAGCGACTGGAACGTTGGCGCCGAGGTTCTGTATAAAGGAGAGGTAGAAGATGTACCGTTTACCGATTACGGTAAAATCATCGAGCTATCGGCTCCACACACTTATGCCTATCAGTATTGGAGCGATAATCACGGCACCGAACGATCCGAAGAGAATCTTGTCACGATTCGATATGAATTGCAGGAAATTGCAGACAGAACTCAGCTCACCTTAATTCAGGAGAATCTTCCCACCGCTGAATTATATGATTTAATGAATGATAAGGTATGGGACTTTTTATTAAATGAACTTAAGCAGTTTGCAGAAAAAAAGGGGTTACAGTCTGCATAAATATTCTAGAACTTACGGGCATCTTTAATCCCCCTGTGATTTTCGTTTTACGATGAATGGAGCGGTTCTTCCTGCTAATGCTGAATCATGGGTTCAAAAAACGATGATTAATCACATCACTGATGTAAGTGCGTTGAGTCTTTCGCCGCATGCCTGCAGCTAAAAAATTCAGTTTTTGGCTGGCCCGGTGTGAATATGTCCAGAAATATAATGGCTAGTACAACGAACAGCGCTTTTAACTACGCTCTTCCTCATCGAAAAAACCGTTTCGGCACTCAGTTTTAAAGGTCAACTACCGCGGAGGTTGGCAGAAGAGAGTACGGGGTAGGTAGGCACTCACACGATCCTGAATACGATAACCCCAATCAAGAGCGTAACGCTCAATCACTAGGCATGAGTAAAATCGCGTACAAAGTTAAGCTGTCTGCATTTAGGTTAGCGGAATCGATTGCGCTGACGGTTTTAAAGTGAGTGGTGGCAAAACAACCAGCAACGAAAGTGGTCAAAAATAAACCTCTAAGCCGTTTTCGACCTTTACCTGACCAGCCGATATTGCAATTAATAAAGGTTCTAAATCCTCAGTGGAGCCATTGAATCATAAATCCAAGTGCTGCCGTTCAATGATGGCTGGCATACGTGAATCGATATCTCAACACTTCTTGTTTGGGTGCGTCGTCAGCGTTACAAATTGTGCTTGGCCTTCTAAATGTGGGTACCAAACACTCGCCATTAGGAAGGGGGCCTGCTTTGGATGGGAAAAAAATACTTGGTTTTACGTGGCGCGCCTTCATCTTTCCATTTCTACCATCCGGTACAAGGAATCAGGCATCGGCGTTCGCGATAAGCCTTGGAGAATGTGCGTTTTTCAGTAATTGTTTTGGATTTAGCGTTAATTAACAGTTTCTTCGCCCACTGAGGTTTAATACACCAAGTCATCACGGATTGGCTGAGCGACTCATTCCCCCAATACAAAGACATCGCCTCCTGTGTTGGGCGTAGATCAGGATTATCCATTGGATATAGCAGCATGCCCAGCTCGGCCATCAGTCAGCGCTCGAACCTCTGGGCTGTCTATCACGTTCATTCTTCCGCACATGACCATCCCCTGAAAAAGCAATAAAGTGACTTTAGCATAACGTAGCGGGTTAAATGTGCCCAAACAGATTCAGGCCATGGACATATGGGTTGGGTGTTCCCGTAATGTGGGATTTCGTAGGGTGCGTAAGGCGCGAAGCAATGTCACCCACCATGAATCGGCTCGATCAAAGAAAGCTCACCACCGGAGTGTGGTGGGTTGCGGCGTATTGGGACATCAAGGATAATCGAACGGTTTTAAATTCAACCGAACTTTTAGGACGCTGCTGTGAAAAGTCTGTATCAATGGCTATCGTTAAGTGCCTCTGTTTTATTATTTGGCTGTTCAACCATAAGTAATATGGATGGATATATTGGGGAAGGTGGTAAAAAGCCCTTGTTAAATATTGATATAATAGCAATTCAGGACAAGCGTGAATATATCGATATTGAACAATACGCAGATGTACCTTGGGATTCTCCGTCAGGGTTTAGAAGTGAAAACTACCCGAAGCTAGATGAAAGTAAGCTTAAAGAAATAATAACAAATAATTTGACTAACAGGCCTGAATCAGACGGAGTGTTGGAAATGGTGGTTATTGATGCTCGCCAAGGGCATAGGTCATACTTTTTCTCCGACGATGAATTTGCTTGGGTTGAACTAGAGATGATTCTGGACGATAGTGGCTCTAAGAAAATCGCTAAGCCGATCTGCTATTCTTATAATCCAGAATTTTCAGCCAATGATGATGACGTGCGTAAAGCCTTTGACCAAGCATTCGAGTGTGCAATTAAAAAAGGGTTAGAGCAATTAGTAGATCAAAGAAACAATGAAACGACTGTTGATCCTGAAACAAGATTTAATTATTCCACTGTGAGACCAGATTTTAAAAGTCCAGATTATCATGTCGAGGTAGATGAATTCTCTGCAAACGAGGATTTTGGTGTCATATATGATACGGCCGGTTATTTGTCTAATTGGAAACTAAGGCTTTATTACTTACAAGGTATTGATGAAGTCCCTGTTAACAAGAACAGTTTAACTGCAACTCGTTCTGCCAGTTACATGACAGGATCGTACAATAATGTTGTTCTTCATAAATACAAAGTACCAGTTGGCCAGAGGGAGTTTAAGGTTAGATCGACTTCATATGCTTCCGCGCCGATAACTATGCTATTCACTGTCGATGGGAGTTCAGAGAAGTCACTAAGGCTAAGTGTTGGAAAGGGTAGGGAATACTACATAAAAGGGTATGTTGATAGAGAAGTAGCAGACGTATGGATAGAGGATTCAGAGGGCAACATTGTTTCACAATAGAGAAATTTGCTTTACCTATTTGGAGTTGCTGCAAAAAGCTGAATTCCATTGATGCACTCCAAAAAAAAGAGCAGGCCAGTCCTGTTCTGATACAATTAAATGTAGTAGTTTAGACCTGATCTGACACTTCTACTTGAAAAGAAGAGAGTTTCCCGTTTTGATGTTGGTGTCGAATCAATATCAAACACAAAGGAAACTCTCTATGCTAGAGTCTAACAACCCCATCATAAAACAAAAAGCCGGTTTACTGAATTTAGCAGAAGAACTGGGCAATGTTTCAAGAGCTTGCAAGGTAATGGGTGTATCTAGAGATACATTCTATCGCTATCAGCAGTCGGTTGAAGAAGGTGGTATCGATGCCTTAATCAATCAAAACCGTAGAGTGCCCAATCGCAAGAATCGTGTTTGATCCTAACATTGAGGAAGCCGTTAAAGCGTATGCGGTTGAACAGCCTGCCCATGGTCAGGTTCGAGTGAGTAATGAACTGAGAAAGCGTGGCGTCTTTGTTTCTGCAAGCGGTGTCCGTTTTGTCTGGTTGAGGCATGATCTGGAGAACTTTAAGAAGCGCTTGAAAGCTTTAGAAGCGAAAATCGCTGAGGAAGGCATCATACTGACAGAGGACCAAGTGGTGGCACTAGAGCGGAAAAAGCTCGACGATGAAGTCAGTGGTGAAATCGAAACTCATCACCCAGGTTGTCTGGGCTCACAAGACACCTTCTACGTGGGTAATATGAAAGGCGTTGGCCGTATATATCAGCAGACCTTCGTCGATACCTACAGCAAGGTGGCTTTTGCCAAGCTCTATACGACGAAAACCCCGATTACAGCAGCTGATATGTTGAACGACAAGGTATTGCCTTTCTTCGCCGCTCAGGAGTTGCCTATGTTGCGTGTTTTAACGGACAGAGGCACAGAATACTGTGGTAGACCTGAACAACATGATTATCAACTTTACTTAGCCATCAATGACATCGACCACACTAAAACAAAAGTGAAATCACCACAGACGAATGGAATCTGTGAGCGCTTCCATAAAACGATTTTACAGGAATTTTATCAGGTGACATTCCGGAAAAAGTTGTATGAATCATTGGATGAGTTACAAAAAGATCTGGACGAATGGATTAATTATTTTAACAATGAACGAACTCATCAGGGTAAAGTGTGTTGCGGGCGAACTCCGTAGGAAACTTTACTGGATGGGAAAGGAATCTGGGCAGAAAAGAAATTAGCCCAGATTTAATCTGACAGACACCGACTTAAAACGGGCGACTGTCAGATCGAGTCTAAACTACTACAAATTAAAAGCTCTACGTAGTACTCGTTCACATAATCAAGGGGGCGGTTCAACTATAGACAATTCAGTAGTTTGGCGTAGTCCTGCTTGACATTCAAAACGCTTAACGGCGTCCAACATCTGCGCGCCATGCCCAATGCATCCCATCTTAATCTGCCGCATATTAAACCGGAGATAGAAAGATATTTGGCGACGTTAGCGATTACAAATAAAACAAAGAATAATATTTTAATTCCTCTTAGGGCGATTTTTGAGCAGGCTTTTTTAGCTGAAGCTATCCCTAAGAATCCATTGGCCCTTATTAATAATTTCCCGGTCACTCAGGAAGAGCCTGATCCATTTGATTTGGAGGAACTAGACCGACTTATTAACACGAGTTCAAATGGTCACGAGCAGGAGGTTAATTACCTGAAGTTTAATGCATGGACAGGTTTGAGGCCTGAAGAAATGATCGCACTGGCTTGGGAGGATGTGGATTTAGAGCGTGGTATCGTTAAAGTACAGCGAGCGAGGGTGAGGGCGCTTAATAAGCGACCAAAAACGAAATCAGGTGAGCGTGTGATTGAGTTGCTTGAGCCTGCGTTGGAAGCGTTGCGCGCTCAAAAAGCACACTCTTATATGATGCCTGCTATTACGATTGAGGTGGAAGAAAGAACTAAGAAGATTACCCGCGAATCTATACGCCATGTTTTTCTAAATAGTAATACTCAATATTTTTTTCCAAATGATGGGCAATACCGGCAACGCTTTTTTCAAGGGCATTGCCGTAAGGCGGGTATTCGTTATCGGCCACCTGTTCAGTTGCGTCACACCTTTGCCTCGCAGATGCTTTCTCACGGCGCGAATCCGGCATGGATTGCTTATCAAATGGGGCATGCTGATTGGGCAATGATTCGTAAGGTTTATGCTCGATGGATACCACACGAAAGAAACTCGGAAGTCGATCGAATGAACAAGATGATAGGGGAGAATTTGAATATTAGGAAAAATGAATATAAATAGAACTTATGGATTTGAATTAACCCACCAGCTGCCCATTTAAAACGATTTTTTGATTTTCTTGTTTGAATTCAACAAGTTAAATGGCGGTGAGGGAGGGATTCGAACCCAATTTGCAGGTTTATTAGAGGACTCTAATACCGCCTTATTCCCCTGCAGGCCTTGTCAGTTCTGGGCTGCAGGAAACAAGCAAAAGTAATACCAAGTACTGAAAAGTAATCATAATTATCCAAAAACCGTCCCAAAATCGTCCCAAATTTTACCCTTAGAATTCTGGTTTTTTTCAGCCAAGATCACTCGTCGCAATAAACTCCAAACTGGGTTGTTCTTTTGAAATTGAACTCGCTACTTCAGCTTTCCGGCATCATTGGTGAGTGTTATTATTTTAGGTCATCAGGGCTGTTTAAATTTGCATTCTGGCAGTATAAAGCACCGCACTTTACCTTAAATATGCTCATCCCCTCTGATACACTCCCGTGGGCAAGCAAAGGGCAAATCCATGGGAACACTGACTGACGCGCAGTTAGATCACTATCTCAACTTATGGGCAAAGTGGTGTCATGGCGACCAAGCCATTGCAGCACTAGGATACCCTCAACACTCCATCGACCAATCTTTTATTCAATCCAATCAAACCCAGCACACAGTGATTCTGAATCACGATATTGAATCCCTCATTGAAAAAACGGTTTCAGCGCTCAGTATTTAAGATCGATTACTGGCGGATGTCGGCAGAAGGGAGTACGGGGCCGATAGACACTCACACGATCCTGAATACGATAAACCCAACCAAGAGCGCAATGCTCGATCACTAGGCATGAGTAAAAGTGCCTACAAAGTTAAGCTGTCTGCATTTAGGCTGGTGGTTTGGAGTGCTGTATCGCTTCTGAAAACACCGTGATCCGTGATGTATGTGTGTGATGTGTTTATTGGGGGCGTTTTTTCGCATTCTGTTTGACGATTCGAATGATTATTAACAGTCTACTGTGATGATGCATTGTTTAGAATGACTGCATTAACATTGAATGCTTGTGTATTAATTAGCTCTTGATCCACTTCAGTAGCCCCTATGTTTTATATAAATCAGCAACTCCTAATGTCCGGCATTAAATTGACAAAATAATTTCTAACAGTATAGTACCGAGCCAGTTTGCTATAAGAAAGTATAAGTGCTTTGGGGGAAGGATGAGACGTCGTAATTTAGGGGCTTTACTGGCTAGTCTGGTAATCAGTGTTGCAGCGTATTCTGCTTATCAATACAAAGCTGATTCTTATACTGCATATTTACTTGATGTTGATAATGACAACATCAAGGATTTGTATCTAAAGGCTAAAGACCGTCTTGTGATTCTAGGGATTGACGTTAACATCCCTATTATCTATCAAGATTCCCCTTCATTATTTATCAAAGGAAGTAGTGAGGGGTCTTTTGGCACACCTGAAGTTTGGAGCGCCGCAGTTGATATAAGTTCAGCCTCATTAACCGATTTCAATATGCTACTCGGTGATTTCAATGGTGATGGCCTCAAAGACATCTTATTACAATCAAAAAATGTCTCAACTGACAATGTAATTGTTTATGGGACAACTTCAAATAGTTTCAAAAATCACTCATTTAGCGCTATTGAAGGTAGTTATGCTTCAGCAGATTACTCTGATGTCACCATTGAAGATGTAAACCATGATGGTCGTGACGACCTTATTCTTAATAAGGGCCACAGTAATCAACGTGTTGCATTAGCTCAGTCTAATGGCCAGTACTTAGCTGAATCACAAGATTACAGTACAACAAGTGCTCAAAAAGTAGTAGGTGCAACAGCGGGCGCAATAGATGTTGATACATTGTCAGGAAGCCTGTCATACAAATTACCCATATCAATGCCAGTTGGACCCGGAGGTGTTAGACCTGATATCGGAATCTCATACAACAGTAATTCTTCAAATGGAGTTTTAGGTACTGGATTTAAGGTGCTAGGCCGTTCAACAATTTATATTTGCAGTAAGCAATTAGGTGTGGATGGAGTTGTAACACCGAATCGTCCAATGGTAGATGAAAATAATCAGTTGACCCTGTGTATGAATGGGCAGCGGCTTGTTCACGTAGATAATGATGCGTCTGGAAAATCAGTGTACAGGCTCGCAAATGATACCTTCAAGAAAATAGTTGCTTCTAGCTCAGATTTTACCAATGAGACGAGTTTCACCGCACATGATAAATCCGGTGATATTGCGGAGTTTGGTGTAACGTCAGTTTTAAACCCTAATACAAAAGAAACAATATCCGACGATGTTTTCGAGTCAGCATACGATGAAGGCTATCTTAAAGGTAATAGTGCTATTCAAACTGTGAGTTGGCACTTAAATAAAAAGAAAGACCAATTTGGCAACGAAATTGAATACTTTTATACGATTGAAGATGAGCATCATCTTCTTTCGCGCATAGAATATGGAAATAATGTTATCTACTTTAATTATGAAGAGCGTCAAGATACGGCGTTTGGATATTCTCATGGCATAAAAAGTAAACGGTCAAGGCGTTTGAATAACATTGAAATTAAAGTAAGTGGAAAGCAATTTAGGATGTACGATTTTGCTTACCACTATGCGCCAATAACAAATAATTTACGTTTGTCATCTGTTACAGAGTGTGGTGCTGACAATACGTGTTTTGAACCTACCGTATTCGAATGGAATGACGCTTCAGGTGAGGTGGATTTTTGGGATCGAAATTCGTCAACTAATTTCATCGCATCGGGTAAGTTATGTGCAGATAAAAATAAAGAATACGGCGGTTGTGATGGTGATCAGAATTATAGTACTTTCAAATATGCTGATATAAATGCTGATGGTTACACCGATTTTTGTTTTAAAGCTAATGACGGTGTTCGATGCCAGATCAACGATGGAAATAATAATTTCGTAAAGGTGGCACCCGTCGTTTCTTCAATTTGTCATGACGGAGACAAAGGGCATGGAGGATGTAATGGCGATAATAATTATACATCCATAAATTTCTTGGATTTTACCAAAGATGGCTATCCTGACCTAGTGTATCGCTCAGACTCTGGTGTGCGAATTTATAAAAACAACAATGGTGCATCGTTTACATTTTTAACTCAAACGTCGATCTATCCAAATGAAAAAAATTATGACGATTGGCGATATCAAACCTTCCGTTACCCAAATCTAAACGGAGATGGAATTCCTGACATCTGTTATCAAAAACGTGAAGGCTTAATGTGTGCCTGGTCTCAAGGGTTAAATTCAGAAAGGGTGCCGATTTATGGGACGTGGTGGAATATCCATAAAATTAATGGCGTAACGACTAGATTATGTCACGACGACTCTCCCTCTAGTGGCTGTGATGATGGAAATAACTATAACACAGTCGATTATGCCGATTTCAATGGCGATGGACTTGACGACTTGGGTGTGCGATTCGATAGAGGCTTTGAAGCATACATTTCAAATGGTATAGATGGGTTCATCACCTATGATAGGACTGATATCTGCGAGTCCTCTTCGAACGATAATGGTGGTTGTGAACATAACCACAGTAAGATGACAGTATCTTATCCTGACGCCAATGGTGATGGTCTAGCGGATGTTTGTTATCGGTCTGACATTGGTATTCGTTGTTCCTATAGTACGGGAATGGGTTTCCTTTCTAACGATGCGCTATCAGCGGGTGATATTTCGTCGAACCTGTGTAGAAATGGCGATTGTGCACATCATGCGCGATTTGATGAAGGAAAGCCGCATTACGTAACATTCATGGATTTTAATGGTGATGGGAAGCCAGAGTTTTTATATAGAAAACTGAATGCTGGTGTGCAAATTCACGCATTTACAAGTGAAACGACACTTAGTGCAAGTCCAATAAATTCTAGTAATATTTGCGAAGATGGAGAGTCAGACTGTGATGGTTCACAAAACCATAGGTCGATAAACGTCTTAGACCTTAATAGTGATGGCGCACCTGACCTTATCTACAAAGGTGATTCAGGGATTAAAGTACACAACTCTAAATTAAGCAACATGACGCATGCTGATACGATTAAAAAAATTACAAACGGTCATGGGTTGCATCAGTCGATAGAATATTCAACGTTAATGGATCGCACTACGTTTGAACCGGAATCGGATAGTGGTTTTTATGCATACAACAATAGAAGCAACTATCTCAATATAAAAGCCGGTAAAAACTTAGTTGTCAAAAGTGTATTTACACCAAATTCAAATGGTACGTTGAATGAATTACGTTATCGATACAAAGGTAAATCAGCCAATATATCGGGTTATCAATATTCTGGCTTTCGTACTGTTGAAATATTTAAAACTCCGACGACAGACCTACAAGAATATGAAATGAAGTCGTCTATTCAATATTCAACACTTCACGGTGCGTTTGGAAAGCCTGTATTAACACTGGAATACGCAAAGAATGGTGGCACTGAAAAGCTACTCAGTAAGTCATCAACATGGTGGAAACAGAGGTTATTGAATAAAGCGATCGGAGTGCAGGAGTCTGGTGACGTTGTACATAACTATGCATATAGAACAGACACTTACCGGTATGATGAAAATAGCAAGTTGACCACACAGTTGACTACTTCAATGTACTTAGATAATGAATTGTCGTCTTACACGTTATCAGACTACGGGAACGTAACTCGCCAATTAGCTACAACAACTTATCAAGTAGATGGCGTTTACTATCGAGATGAGAAAACATTAGTAAACAAATTCTGGAGCAACGAAAGTGCGTGGATACTTGGGCGACTAGAAGAGTCTGTAGCCACAAAAACTTCTAAACAGTTAGATGGAACAACGGCAAGAAGTACTAGAAAATCCCAATGGACTTATTATTCAAACGGATTAGTTAAAGAGTCCATTATTGAACCAGATCATTCGACATTAATGGTTAAGACAGCGTTTACTTACACTGACGTTGGTTTGAAAAAGTCTGAAACTGTATCAGGTGCAACAGGACTGAGCTCGACAACCACTTACGAATATGAAAACGGTGGCCGCTTTGTTAGTAGGGTCACTAATTCGCTAGGGCATACATCCACAACGACATATCATGATGTATTAGGGTTGGCGACCACAAGTACAGACATAAATGGTCGCATAACGATGTTTTATTATGATGGGTTTGGCAGGCTAACAGAAACAATTGAGCCATTCGGTGGCACATCAAAAATGAATTTTGTACGCGACTATACTCAAGAGGGTGGCGATACATCGTATTACCATGTGGAGAATACAACAAACACTGGCTCTTTGAGCCGAACCTACTATAACAAGTTGGGTGATGTGATTCGCACCATGTCTCAAAACATGGTCGGCCAACATGTATATCAAGATACGGAATATTTTGATGATGGCGAAGTATCGCGCACCAGCCTGCCATACCTTAAGGGTTCATCTCCTTTAGGTTGGAATAGTGTTACAAAACGCGATCAACGCTTCAGAGTGTTGGAAAGTCAAAATGCCGCAGGTCATACATCAAGTATTGAATACAATGGTTTAATGTCCATAGCGACAAACCCTAAGGGTCAAAAAGTCACCACCTTTATGAATGCAAGTGGGAGTCTGTTAAAGTCCCAAAGTAATGACGGCAGTGAATTACAATACATATATGATGCCGATGGGCACCTGGTTAAAGCGATTGATGTCGCTTCGGGCTCAGTGATCGAAAGTAGCTATAACCAAGTAGGCAATAAAATAACGACTACTGATCCTGATAAAGGCTTTTGGCAATACACCTATAATGCAATGGGCGAAACAGTATTGCAGATCAACGCAAAAGGATACAAAACTTGCTTTGCTTATGATCCGTTGGGGCGTAAAACACTGCAAATACAAGACTATAAAGGTACTGAGTCTCAGGCATTAAATCACTGTAATCAAACTAACATTGCTGTGGGTAAAGCCACTAACTGGTACTATGATACGGCACCCAAAGGTAATACTGGTAGCAAGGTAAAAGGCGCTATTCATAAAGTTGTTCACCATACGGGTTACTCAGAAGAGTACCAGTATGATAGCTTTGCACGTCCAATCGGTTCTACACGAACAATCAAAGGTGTTAGCTATGCTCAATCTAATAGCTACGACATCTATGGGCGCGGTGTATCATTCACTTATCCTAGCGGATTAAAAATCAGAACAGATTACAATAACTACGGTTATAAAGTGGCTGTTAAAAATGATGCTTCTGGCTACAAATACTGGCAAGCCAATGATGTTGATGTATTTGGAAACCTAATCGAAGAGACATTTGGTAACGGGTTGAAGTCGCAACATTGGTATCATCAAGATACCGGTCTGCTTGATTATGTCGTGGCATCAAAATCTTACACCACTCCAGATAACCTGAGCGCCATAAATCCGGTCCATGTTATGCAGTTTGGGTTCGATAACATTGGCAATCTTGAGTGGCGTGAAGATGCACGTATGGAGCTATATGAGCGCTATACCTACGATAACGTCAATCGTTTAACCACTTCGCAACTGTATGCGAATGGCGATAAAATCACAGCCATCGCACAAGATACAGTCCAGTATTACGCTAACGGCAATATTAAATACAAACCAGGCGTAGGAACCTATACGTATGGCGCTGGAAACGCTGGCCCCCATGCAGTGACATCTATAAGCGGTGCCGGTAGCGACCTAACCTTATCCTACGATAAAAACGGTAATATGCTGACCGATGGAAAGCGTACCCTGATATATGGAAATACGTTTGATAAGCCTGTTTCCATTACGCACACCAATGGTACACGTATAGTTTTCGAGTACGACCACTCCTTAACGCACTATTATAGAAAAGATGTTAAAGGTGGTGATATTACCGAAACTTTTAATGCCGGCTCGGGTTACGAAGTCGTTACGAAATCTGGCAGTAAAAATGAAACGGTTTACAAACACTACATTGCTGGCGTTGCCATTGAAATACATAAAAAGGAAGACGCTGCGTTTAAACAAGTACGTTATATGCATACTGACCACCTTGGCTCAGTTGTCACTATTACAGATGAAAGCGGAAATGCTGTAGAGCGTCATGCTTATGATGCTTGGGGACAAAAGCGCACCTTGGATTGGCAAAAAATTAATGGCTTCGATATTAATAATATAGTCGCCCCAATCGGCGAATACGAAGCTTACATTGGTGACGTAGATGGAGACAAAAAAGCAGATTTATTTGTCCGCAGTAAACCAATCTATATCGTAATTGCTGGTGAAATCGATACTACAATACCAGTCTATAAAGAAGCCAAGCTTTATAAAGGAAAGGCAGGCGGTGGTTTCGAAGATGGTGTGGACTGGGCTGAAAGTCAAGTCACTACAAATCTCACATTGACTAAAAATTTGCCATTTTCATCAAACGTTACCCCGAAAGGGTTTGGTGGGCACGAGCATTTAGATGGTGTCGGATTAATTCATATGGGTGGTCGAGTTTACGACCCTGTGTTAGCTCGTTTCATGAGTGCCGATCCATTTGTTCAGGCGATGACAAACTATCAAGCATTCAATCGTTATAGCTACACACTAAACAATCCACAAAGCTATACCGATCCTTCTGGATATATGTTTGAAAAGATCGGTAACTTAATGGTTGAGTATTCTTTGGCAGTATTTACTGCCGGTGCATATCAGATGAATCGTGAGAAGTTTGATCATAAAGCGGATCAGTTCTCCGATTGGTATCGGGAAGGAGCTTCGAATAACCCAGAGGCAGCCCAAGCTGTTGGCATTGCAGGCTGTGCGGCTGCGATGCTCGCATCCCCATATGCCTGCGCTGCTTTTCAGGCAGGTTATACTGCCTGGTTAAATAAGGACATAAAGAAAGGCGTAAAAACGGGTGCAATCGCTGCAGCTGCAACTTGGGCTGGCGGACAGATAAATGCAAATTTTGGTGGTCAACTTGCTGCAATATCATTGGGTGTATTAGAAGGTGCCGTGAACGTTGCTAATGGAGGGAGTTTTGGTCAGGGTTATGTTGCAGGCATGGCGGCATACTACCTAGGGCAAGATGCAGTCTTAGGAGAGGGGTTTTTTGCTTCGGCTATTATAGGGGGCACAAAGTCCGCAATAAAAGCAGGATCGACTAGTGCATTTGGTCAAGGCGCTGCGTTAGGAGCATTTGCCTATTTAGTTAACGCAGGAACGCGGGGTTATGCAGACCTGCCACGAGAGGCTGGAGGGTTGAATACAAACACCTGGCCATTGTGGCGTAGTTGTGATAACGGAGATGCTGCCGCTTGTCTTGAATTAAAAGCGATAAATACACTAGACTTGGAGGATGGATTGGAATTCATAAAGGCAAACTTTCCTGAGCTTGTTAAAAACACAGATCTAACCAATCCCAATATAAAATTTAGACAAGAGCGTGAATTTGTCAGTGGCTCAGAAGGTAGGACATACATAGAGGGTTTAAGAATTGATTTGTCAGCTGCTTATGGTAGTAAGCAACATTTTATCAGTGCACTTGCTCACGAACTTGGTCATAGGGAATCAGGTAAGTGGGGGATCGTTTGGAGTGGGGTGACGGATGTATTTTCAATAGGACGCGGGTATTACCATGAAAACATAAATCGTAAGGGTGATGAGGTTGGCGAGGCTTATGCAAAGCAGTTTGATGATCAATAAAGGTACTTTCTAATATGATTCAAAATGAGAAGTATTTTAATGTGAATGCTTATAAAGCGGCTTTAATTTCATATTTTTTACTTGTTCATTCACATTTCCTGAATTATTTAAAGGAAATTACTACTGATGCACAGACTCGGTTGGTATATTTTGGAACTCAATCCTTGGATGATAAAGCAGAGGTGTGGCTTGACTATTTTCTGGGCGCTATGGAGGGGGCTAGTATAATTGCATACTACTTGCAGTTGCTGTCAATCGTAGTGTCGGTATTTTTTTTAATGAAAATATGGATACGTGGAACCATTGGGGTTATTGCTAGACTTTTTTTGACGGTAATATATATGTGTGTTTTTATTACCCCAGTGGTTGTTCAGGCCTAAGGTTAGTTGGATATTAAATTCACGTTGTAATTTTCTGTAGATTTTTAAGGAGATAATTATGTGTTTATTTTGATAGCTGTTGGATTGCTGATATGTTTAGGTATGAATAGAAGTGCAATTTCTCAATAAAAAGTATTGTTATTAATGAGAAATAAAACAGAAAGTAGAGGTTAAAGAAGTCGGATAAATACACTTTGGTTTGTTGAAAAACATCGAGTGTTATTCTCTGGTATACGTATTGTTATCCCCTCGATTTTATTGAGGGGGAAGAAATTTTAATGATGCTATGTTAAAACCCCGTTGACACTTCCCCCATTCTGACCTACATTTCCAGTCAAGGTGTCGAAACCTTATGTGCAGCGGTCTCCCAACCCGTCAGTTGGTTTTTTTGTGCCTGTAAAAAGGTGCAAAGCTCGGTGCTATGCCGAAGTTAAGTCGGGAGGGCGGTGAATAGAAAACCCTTCGGGGAAATAAACCCACGGCCACTGTACAGCCGTTTCGAACCTCCCGGCGCCCTAATGTCGAAATTGGGGTCAACATGGAAGAACGTACAGGAGGCCATATCATGGCTGCTATCACTCCATTTCAATTTGAAAATCAATCAATTCGAGTCGTAACAAAGAAT
Source organism: uncultured Saccharospirillaceae bacterium (assembly GCA_947503895.1). Lineage (GTDB taxonomy): Bacteria > Pseudomonadota > Gammaproteobacteria > Pseudomonadales > Oceanobacteraceae > Bermanella. The sequence goes on along the minus strand of CANNFT010000019.1, from coordinate 3,331 downwards.
GGCAATCCTTGGTTTGTTGCTGTCGATATTGCCCGTTGCCTAGGGTATATAGATACAGATCAGGCGATACGTAAGAATTGTAAGTATGCCGAAAGCCACCCCGTCTGTGAGACGGGTCAGGTCAGGCACCTAAACTTCATCCCCGAATCCGACATCTACCGACTGGTCATGCGTTCCAAACTCCCAGAAGCGGAACGCTTTGCAGATTGGGTGATGGAGGAAGTCCTGCCCAGTATCCGAAAAACGGGCGGCTACCGAGCAGATCAAGAAGTCCCTGTTATTACCGTCGCTCAAATGAAACAAATCACCCAGGGTTTCGCAAACTTCTCTCGATACTTTAAACACTTCGGTCAACGCGCATCCAATAGATTGCACCGTAAACTCAAAGCCCAGTTTGAGATTCCCAGCTGGGAGCGGCTACCCACCACCGAACTGAATGCGGTATTGCGCGAAATTAAAGAAATGGAGCATATGGCCAAAAGCATGTAGGAGGTGACGGGCGGGATTGAAATCACCTTTATCGCAAACGCTATTTCCAAGTGTGAGAATGACCGAGTGTACAGCACCATACCGGATGAGTTTAAAGCGCTGGTAGGTGGCAATGTTAAAGTGCTAGGGCAGGATGGGTTGATTTCGGCCTAGATATAAACGTTGGTTATAACAAGTAGCCCTAGTCTCGGCTGGGGCTGTCTATTTCGCTTGTTAGTAGGTAAAATAGCCGCTCAAAATACATTAATTTTAACAGAGATTGCCTATGAAAAAATTATTATCAGTATTTGCTTTTATTTCATTATCTATGTCTGCTACGCATTGCTTCGCATCATTAGCTGATTGCAAAGGATTGTATGTTGGTCAAATGCAGAGTGTAAAAGGAGCTGGATTTCATTCCTTTACGCTTTTGGTAAATCCGACTGATGTATATGGTGGATACTGGATTAACTTAAACGGTTGGGAAAAAGAAGACCGAAATGCTGTCATGTCTACATTACTGTCTGCAAAGCTAGCGGGTAAGAAAGTTGCGGTTGATGTGTCAAAGAGTGGTGAAACCGTGAGTGATTGCGCTATCGCTACGACCCCCACAACACTGAACTATATTATATTGGAATCAGGGCAGTAATTGATTGAATGCAGATTTCGGGCTGCATTTATATTTTTAAATAATATTTAGCGAGTCTATAAATAATGAAAAAACTACTTTTAACATTTGCTTCTTTGGTTTTGTCTGTAAACACTTTTGCTGTTTACAATGCGAATATCATTAGTGAAGTTACTGACGTTATGATATACACCGATGCTGCTTATATTTACGTTAAGGTAAAAGAAATGCCAGATCATAGTGTGTGTAAGAATGGTTATTTTGTAATATCTGAAGATGTACCAATGGATATAAAGCAAATGTTATTGTCGCGCTTATTGATGGCTAAGGCTACTGGAGAGCGTTTAAACATTGGGTATGACCGCACGGGTGATTGCGTACACGGATACATGCGTCTACACCGGGCCGGCTAGTTCTTTGCAGAGTAAATTGACTTTTTAATCCTGTTAAATGAACTTTTAACAGGATTTTTTCTCCGTCCGTCCCCCGTTGACACTTCCTCCATTCTGAACTACATTTCCCAATGAGGCGTGAGAACCTCTTTCCAGACAGCGGCTTCCCAACCCGTCAGTTGGTTTTTTTGTGCCTGTAAAAAGGGACAATGCTCGGTGCTATGCCGAATTTAAGTCGGGAGGACGGTGAATATAAAACCCTTCGGGGAAATAAACCCGCGGCAACTGTTTGGGCCGTTCTCAACCTCCCGGCACCCTGCGTGAGAAACAGGGTTAACTGAGATTTACCAAACAGAGGCGAAATGCCATGGACAACATCATCCCACTTCAATTCGAAAATCATTCCATTCGTGTCGTTACAAAACACGGAAATCCTTGGTTTGTGGCCAAAGATATTGCGTTGGTTTTAAGTTACGCAAATCCACAAAAAGCCGTTCGAGATCACTGCAAGCACCCGTATTCCGTGAGGGTGAACGATTCGTTCACCCTGTATGAAGGTACAGTAATCATCCCCGAATCCGATATCTATCGATTGGTCATGCGTTCCAAACTCCCAGAAGCGGAGCGCTTTGCAGATTGGGTGATGGAGGAAGTCCTGCCCAGTATCCGAAAAACGGGCAGCTACCGAGCAGATCAAGAAGTCCCTGTTATTACTGTCGCTCAAATGAAACAAATCACCCAGGGTTTCGCAAACTTCTCTCGATACTTTAAACACTTCGGTCAACGCGCATCCAATAGATTGCACCGTAAGCTCAAAGCACAGTTTGAGATTCCCAGTTGGGAGCAACTACCCACCACCGAACTGAATGCGGTATTGCGCGAAATTAAAGAAATGGAGCATATGGCTAAAGGCATGTGGGAGATAACGGGCGGCATTGAAATCACCTTTATCGCAAACGCTATTTCCAAGTGTGAGAATGACCGAGTGTACAGCACCATACCCGATGAGTTTAAAGCGCTAGTAGATGGCAATGTTAAAGTGCTAGGGCAGGATGGGTTGATTTCGGCCTAGATAAAAACGTTGGTTATAACAAGTAGCCCTAGTCTCGGCTGGGGCTGTCTATTCCGTTTACTAGAGGGTAAAATAGTCGGCCAAAAAAATACTTCGAGTTATACAGGGATTGCTTATGAAAAAACTAATTTTAGCCTGCTTTACTTTGTTAATGCCATTTTTAAATGCATCTGCTGATGCTCCAACGTGCCATGAAGGTTCGAGTGGCGTTCCATATTGCGAATATAAGGGTAAAGTTAAAACGTTATACGTTAATTCAGACAATCAAATTCTTTTGTATTTTGATGAACCTGCCCCTAGCTTTGATTCAATTGATTCTGCTATCACGCAGAGAAGCGCCGCGGTCGTTAATATGAATACCCACCCTGAATTCGCTAAGCTCTTTTACTCTACCGCACTTTCTGCTCAAGCGACAAATCGTAAAGTAGTGATTCATATGCGGAGTAGACAAGACAGTTATAGCGTAATTGACCGAATCTGGTTAAACGAATAAATGAATTTTATATGTAGTTGGTAATATTTCACAGTTGCAATTTATGGCTTAAGTGATCTGAATTACCTTAGTGTCATTAGTAGCGTCTATTCAACTCTTGACACAGGCTATCCTTTTTGACAGTCTGTGTCCTACGATGCGGTTGTTACGCATTGGCGAATACGTAAACCCTGATAAGTACCTTGATTTAAGGTGTTTTCGGGGTTTTTTTATGTTTGCTCGCTTTTTATTTTTCCTTTTTTATTCTGCTTCTTCAAAGCAAGGACCTTCTAATGACT
>CANNFT010000018.1 GCA_947503895.1 uncultured Saccharospirillaceae bacterium | reverse complement strand
AACGAAAACTAACATTTAGTTGCCGCATTTGATTCTGTACAATATGCTGAAATATTAGGATGAGTGTCCTTGTTGCACTGTACAATATGCTGAAATATTAGGATGAGTGCCCTTGTTGCAGTTATAAAGTGACTTTAGCAGAACGTGGCGGGTAAAATGTGCTCAAAAAGCTTCAGGCTATAGATATTTGGGTTGGGTGTCCCCGTAATGTGTAGACGATAATTACTTCGATAGACCGTCTTTTGGAAACTATGATCATTTGCTAGATATAAATCTTTCTGATTTCGAAATGTGAACGACTATAGCGACATAAATCGACGCCCTGTAAATCGGCTGATTGCACATTACGGGCACACCCACCCAAATATTTGGGTTGGGTGTCCCCGTAATATGTTGTATAAAAATGGAGGTTTAAATAAACTTCGTCCAATTAGCCCAAAGAATAAAAAAATAGACATTTATATGGAAGCAGGAGCGAAGCTATAATGAAAAAAAAGATAAACTATGCTGAAGGTGATTGCTTTTCTGTCCCCCTTCGGAATGGAGGGTTTGCTGTTGGTGTAGTCGCAAGAATGGATGGTGGCGGGGGGATCTTCGGGTATTTTTTTGGCCCGAGATTCGCTGATGTAAAGCAAATAAATGTTTTAGACCTTTCCCCAGAGGATAATATATTAATCGGAATGTGTGGTGATCTAGGGCTTATAAAAAATGAGTGGGTTGTTGTGGGCAGAATCCCTAATTGGTCTCGACAGCAATGGGCAATGCCGAAGTTTATTAGAGGTGATAAAGATGATTTGAAATTGATATTGAGTACATACGATGAAAATTCGCTTGATTTAATTTCAGAAATAGAAGTCGAAGCGAGTGAAATTAGTTTTCTTGATTATCCTCCTGATAGACTTATGGGATATGGGGCAGTTGAAATTAGGTTGACTAAGCTCTTGAGTGATTTGGCCATTACCTGAGGCAGTTATAAAGTGACTTTAGCATAGCGTAGTGGGTAAAATGTACTCAAAAAGCTTCAGGTTATAGATATTTGGGTTGGGTGTCCCCGTAATGTGTCATGCTCCATGATCCCAGGACTGAAGGATTCTATCGGTAATTGTTGGGTTTCGTAGGATGCGTCAGGCGCGAAGCAACGTCATGCACCGTGAATCGGGTTGATTAAAAAAACTCACCACCTGAGTGTGGTGGGTTGCGACATCATCGGACATCCAGCATAATCGCGCGCCCTACAAAAATCTAATTAAAAGGCACTGCTTGTGATTAATAAGTTAGTAATTGTTGCTGCTATTATGGCGCTAATGACTGGATGCGCATCGGTTCCAATGGAATCTCCTGAGGTATCTAATAAAGCTAAGGAATTCAACACACCCTCTGAGGGTATGGCTGGGCTGTATATATATCGACCATCAGGCTTAGGCGCTGCTCTTATGAAAGATATTTGGGTTGATGAAAAATGCGTAGGGCAGTCAGCACAAAACGTTTTTTTCTATGAAGAAGTTTTAGGTGGTGTGGAGCATAAGGTTTCAACTGAATCAGAGTTTTCGCCAAACGATTTGTTTATTAATGCCGAAAGTGGTGAAAACTATTTTATTGAACAGTTTATAAAAATGGGCGTTTTCGTTGGTGGTGCAGACCTACGTCATGTAAGTGAGGCCCAAGGAAAGCATCATATAGCTAAATTGGGTTTAGCTAAAAAAGGTTCTTGTAGTGGATCGTATCATCCTGAAAAAAAACCGGTTAAAAACTCTTCAATGAGAGATGATTAGTTCTATTCTGAATGGCTAATATGGAGGTGCATGATAACGCTGCACCTCACTCTAAGTTAGGCGGAATTTTGATTAATTGTATTGGGTGTCCCTTTAGGGCGGGTATCAGTGTGGACAACTGGATGACAATGGCGAATGAATTTGAAAAAACGTTTAAAGGCTTTGTCGGCAGCAGTGAATCATTAACCAAGAATATAGAGTACTTCAATTTAGAGCGGCGAGTAGGTCTGAGTTCATGTAAGCGGTATTTGTAGCATTGGGTGCTTCCAAAATTCTTTAAGCTAAATGACAACTCCTTTGTTTAATCGGCGAACCAGCGGTACAGACGATATTTTTTGATTATTTGTATTTGCCAGGAAATTATATCGATAGAAAAATCATCAACCTTGTAATTGTTACCTAAAACACCTGATAAAAATCCTACGCATAACGAAAACTAACATTTAGTTGCCGCATTTGATTCTGTACAATATGCTGAAATATTAGGATGAGTGTCCTTGTTGCACACTCTTGTTGCACACTAGCCTAAGTGATACGCTTTCACTCGGGCTAGAGTTTAAGATACTAACTTAACAAGTTGATTGAAGTAAGAATGCCTTCAGTTGGTCCAGTTAATGAGTTCAAAGTATTTATTGGCCCGTTTGTCATAAATACTATATAGTCATCTCTGCCAATATCGATGTTGATAAGCTGTTGTTTGCTTTTAGCGATCAGTGTGTTTATTGCTTTGCACTGATTTTCAAAGGATTCAAATGGTTCGCTATATTGAGTATAATCCCAATTGTTCACTAACTCGCTAATCTGATTGATTATAGCGTTCTCTAGTTGACCGGCAAATCTACGTTCGACAAAGTTAATAATATTGTCGCTATCATCAGACATATCGATTGCTTCACCTCGCAGAACAGCCCAGTCCAAAAACATGAGCATGGGATTCCAGCACTCATCTGACTGCTCAAGTTGGAAAAGATTGGCTATGGGTGTCGTTCTTAGGTGATTGAATCCTTTTTTGCTGTGTTTTAGAAGTACATTAAATTCTTGCGTCTCTTCAGTGGTGAAAACAGTTTGTAATATTTGTGATAGTACATCCCCTAAATCAAGCTCATCCAGTTCTTCCTTTTGCTCTTGTCGTAGCCATTCGTTTAAGTATTCCTCGCGAGTGAGGTCTCTCTTGTTGGATAGGACTGGTTTAATTCGCTTGACCTCAGTTTGTACATGGTGAACGAAGTCGTCAAAATTTGGGTGCTCACTTTTAAACTTTGCCCACACCTTGTCGATAAGTGAATAACGTAGTTTTTCCAATCCAACAGGAGGTTGATTAAAAGGAGGCGATGTTAGACTGTGTTGAACAAGCGGGATGGATAGTCCTTTCCATGCCCTTAACTTTTGAATAAATAAAATCTCTATTGGGAAGTGTGATAGATCACTGTCATCAAAATCGTAGTTTTGTTTAATGGTTGATTGGCGCGAATGATGTGTATGGCGATGACATAGCTGCCGCAAGAGTGTGTCGAGCTCTGCTTCGCTATTTTCATCTTGCCAATGGGCCAGTACTTGGTCCAAGAACGGTTCTTGGTAGGTATAGGCCAGCCAATCACGCTGAGGTAAGCCTAAGAAATCATTGGCAATTCGAAGCATTAAAACATGAGCACCAAACTGATACTCAGAATTATACCAAATATATTTTTGATCAATTGCGTGTACGGCTATAGAGGCGAGCTGCTGAAATGCTTCCTTTGATAGAGTGAGTGCAGCGGTACTGAGTGCTATCCCAGCGACATCAATATGTAACTTAGCTAATGGCTTTGGTCGTGATTTATTGGCTTCCCAGTGTCGAAAAACATCAGTGGCTAAGTAGAACTCGGAAGTTAGCCCAGCATTCACATAATGCTTAGCTAGCTCTACATCGTCCTCAGTCGCATTAATATTTATGCTGCGTAAAAAGTCTACAATAGAAACCTTTGCTGAGCTTAAAGCTTGGAGGTATACCGATTTACCGGCAAGATAATTTTCTAAGCTTTGCTCATTTTCCTGAACCCTGCTTTCCAGTTTACCCCAGTCATGCAAGCTCTTGATGTTATTCCGCCTTGAAGGGTAGCCAGTATAGTCGTTGCTATAATAATCAGTCATCACTTCCCCCATGCATCTTTGATCTCAACCTTTAATGGGTAGGTGTTGATCACATTGTAGTTACCATCTTGGTCATAGTTGCCTGTGTTTACCTTGGGCACTTCTACTTTTACCCCGTAACCACGGACTTCATATTTAGCCTCACTGCTGTCCCGCAGTTAAGAATATAAAAAGGGCTTAAAATTCAAAAGGTTGGTAGATTTAATCATCACAAAAAACCAACCTACCCTGAACTTTAAGCCCATGTCTCATATTAATACAATTCTCTCTCAATTCCTAAAGCTTGTTCCAAAATCTGAGTTTAATCAGCTGGCTAAAGCACATCACGCTAGACAGAAATTTCGAAAGTTCACAAGGTTTGACCAGTTTGTACTGCTTTCGAACTTGCAAGTCACTGGCCGTTCCAGTATCCGAGACATCATTGAGAATTTTAAAGTTCAAAGGAATAAGCTTTTTCATATCGGTGTTTGCATTCTTTTACGTAGTAGCTTTAGCCGGATTAATAGGGAACAGGCTTGGCAGCGCTATCAGGCTTTATTTCACCGAATATTCAGTCGATTTAGCCCTATATCAAAAAAGCATTCGTTCAATTTTCACAATAAACTCTATTCGATAGATGCATCAACGGTCGAACTCTGTCTTGTAGTATCGCGAGATTAAACGATTCCAGACGGATCGAAAAAAGGGCATCACCAGTGAACACCATATTGAACTGACCAGCCAAAAAGGATCGCTTTACCAAGGTACGCTGCGCCGAATCGGATACAAGAATCTGTATACTGGCAAGCAATATTATTACATCACCAACCATACAAGACTAGCAGCGAAAACCATTGCCGCCACCAACAAAGATCGCTGGCATTTTAAGCTATTTTTTAAGTGGATCAAGCAGAATTTGAATATCAAAATATTCATTGGAATGAGTAAAAATGCGGTACTAACTCAGATTTGGATGGCACTTTATACTTACTTATTAATACATTACCTCAAGTGGGCGAACGGCTTAACCCAAGCGCCCCCCCGAATTGATCAGATACTACAGATGACGTAGTTTGAACGTAGAGATCTGATTGAGCTTTTTAAACCACCTATACCGATCGAAAGTCATGAGAAAAATATGAGCCTAGTTCTCTAAAATTTATAGAGCAGCAGTGATTTCGAATATTTAAATTAAGGTGCATGCCGTTTTAGTTTTTTCATAGGTGGTGTTGTAGCTGTGGTTTGAAGTCGTGCAAGCAGGACTCAAGTTGGTTGCTATCCCAATAGGTATTTTTGTTGAGCGTGGCAAGCACTCGAAAAATGAAATCACAGCTTGGTCTCCACGTCTAAAAAAGGCGGTCGAAGATGCTCGACGACTATGTAACCCCACAGCGCCTTCGCGTGTTTCCAAGCGACCCTTATTTAAAGGTCGAAGCGGAGGACCTATTACTGCTGCCAATCGAAAGTCTGGTTGGAAGCGTATTCGAGATATTGCGATGAATGAGGGTTTGGAAATCGAAGGCAAGGTCGTTAAATTACAAACCCCATTCACATTCCATGACATCAAAGCCAAAGGGATTACGGATCATGAATCCAAGGCAGGCGGACATAGAAGCAAGAAAATGGAGGCTGTGTACGATCGTAAGCCAGAGATTATAAAGGCCACAAGATAGCTTGAACTTTGAGCAGCTGTATAAAATCACATACTGTATATTCGGAAAATATTCGGAAAGCGATAAAAACGAAGGAAAGTTGGATTCTTGGTAGGTATAAATGACTGTTTTAAAAGATCTTTTTTGGTCGGGACGGCAGGATTTGAACCTGCGACCCCTTGCACCCCATGCAAGCCTAATAGTCTTTATAAATCAAATGGTTATGGCCATATTTCCTAACAACCTCCAATACCGAAACCCTTATTCTATGCGGGTTCTAGCCAATCCTATTTACTGTACGTTAGGAAAAACACTTTCCCATTAAAAGGAAAGTGAACTAGCATGGACTCAACGATAATTCACTATAATTATATAATGATTTTAATGCAGGTTCTTCTCAGTTGTTGAGTCAGAAGCCATGATGAATAACCGAGATATTGGAAGGTTGCGTACCTTAAATATCAAAATCCCCTCTGATACACTCCCGTGGGCAAGCAAAGGGCAAATCCATGGGAACACTGACTGACGCGCAGTTAGATCACTATCTCAACTTATGGGCAAAGTGGTGCCACGGCGATCAAGCCATTGCAGCACTAGGATACCCTCAATACTCCATCGACCAATCTTTTATTCAATCCAATCAAACCCTGCACACAGTGATACTGAATCACGATATCGAATCCTTCATTGAAAAAACGGTTTCAGCGCTCAGTCTTAAAGATCGATTGCTGGCGGATGTCGGCAGAAGGGAGTACGGGGCCGATAGACACTCACACGATCCTGAATACGATAAACCCAACCAAGAGCGCAACGCTCGATCACTGGGAATGAGTCACTCAACTTATAAACGCAAGCTGTCGGATTTCAGGTTGGCAATATGGTCGGCGATTATAATGCTCCAGACTACGTAGAGGTTAACTAACAATCGTCCGGATTGAATTTTAGAGTTTGCTACGGTGTCGAGTATGATGGAGCCGACTATATTTGAATGGATTCGTAATATCAGCATGAATGATATTTATAAAGCACCCGAAGTGGATGTGTGTACACAGTCTCAGAAAGAAGCGATTAGATATCATAAGAATATTTGGTCTATCTACATTATTATTTCTATCGCGAGTGTAATAGGATCGCTTGGCCTGCGATTGATTCCGAGTTTTATGCTGGAGTTATGTTATACGCATGGTATTGATTTCGTGATCGTAAATAGCTTCGGCCTATATCAGTATTACGATATAGCACCTTATATGCTCGTTCTTTTTAATTTACCGTTTTGTTATGTTATAGGGAACTTCTGTTCTTATAAGGCTAGAATTCCATTCCACTCATTGTTTGCAATTTTAACTGTGCTTGTAATATCGACTATTGTGTTGGATGTAAGTAAGGGAGTCCACTTAGTCGAGCGCGGCAGTTTAGAGTTTTGGATTCTAGTGGTTACTAAATTGCCAATATACTGCGGGGTTATATGTCTTGGTTATTTTCATCCAATAGTTAAGTATAGGGGATAAATTTTGATAATTATATTAGTCAAACGAATGCTTTTTGTGTCAGATAGAGTCACATTTGTGGTATTAGCGATAAGGCAGTCCAGAGAATGTATGAGCTTCTGTACGGGTATATGAGATTGCTAATGCTCAGTAAAGCAAATTGATTGATAGAATTCTCATTGTATGTAATCGTGATTTTCCCGAAACGATTTCTCAAAAAAAATCAATATTCCGTGTTTCGTACTGTATTAGCCTGATTTATCTTTCTGGCACTTCTGATGCACAAACCTCTGTGTGTTCCGTCTTTAATGTATCGGTTAAATGTTTCCTGCTATATGTATCAATCACTTAAGTGATTTCACTTGAATGCGGGTCCTCATGTATTGCGTTTATGATAAAAATAAATTGGATCATTGTGGCCATTTAACGATATTGAAAGGATGAGTGCGACCGAATGAAAACTTAATAGTTAACGAATAAATTGAGAGGGTATTATGGAACATATGAGTCTATCAGATATGGAAAAATGTATCAGTGCAGCCTTTGATCGATGGTTGGATCAAAAAGTCGGAGACTTTCAGATAGATGTAGGAGGGAAGAGTGTAACAATAACTATTCGAAAAGTGGACGATAGATTTAACTGCGGTGTACCAGGGTACATGATGGCAAATTCATATATAAATGATTTGGCTAACTGGGTTCCCAATAATATTAAGCTCGGTCAAAACGCTGGAAGCCTATCACCGTGTAGAGACCAAGCAGTTAACGTATGGTTAAAAGGAGGCGTCGCCGTAATGTTCAATTTCCACGTGAACTTATCGCATCCTTGTTAAGTAGTGTTTTTGAACAACTATGCTAGTCCAGGTGTTAACTTTAAAACAACAAGTATTGACATCGGCTATCCTTTTTGACAGTCTGTGGCCTACGATGCGGTTGTTACGCATTGGCGAATACGTAAACCCTGATAAATACCTTGATTTAAGGTGTTGTCGGGGTTTTTTTATGTCTGTCTTAGGCATTAATTCGCTGGTACAGCCGAACGTTAGTGATGATTTGCCCGCCTCGTGCGGGTTTTTTTTATCCGCTCGCTTATCTTTTTTGGTTCCCCTCTCTCAAAATAGGCAATCTTGATGACACAAACCACGTTGATACAAAGCAACAGTGGTGTGCGATGGCTGACGGTATTTGAAGGTGTGGCGACGGTATTAATCGCAGCTGCGCTAATGGGTATCGTGGGTTTAATGTTCAGTATGCAATCGTTAACCACCAAGATAGATCAAGTGAACGTCGGGTTGAAACAACTGAATGTTCGACTGGATCGCTACGAAAGCCGCACTGATAACCGTCTCGTACTGATCGAGAATAATGTCAATATTCTTGATACTCGTATGACGCGAATTGAAACCTTAATTGATCCGGTAAAGAAATGAGCCCATTACAATTACGCGATTTGGTTGTACGCCCCGTTTTAAAGCATATGGATATGTGGTCGCCCGTGGCAGAAAACCTTGTAGTGGGCACAGCATTTCAAGAATCAGCTGGCGGATATTATTTAAAGCAGGTGGGTGGTGGCCCTGCCTTGGGAATTTATCAAATCGAGCCTGCGACTCATCAGGACTTATGGACAAACTACTTGGATTATTCATCAAGGAAAGCACGGGCCAAACTTGTCATTAAGCTGGCGACCTCAGAACCCTTAGAACAACAATTGGTTTCGAATCTGTCTTACGCGACTGCCATAGCTCGATTAGTGTATTACAGGAGGCCAGAACCCCTTCCAGTAGACTCTACAGATGTAAAAGCATTAGCCGAGTACTGGAAGCGGTATTACAACACCGTGCACGGAAAAGGTACGGTAGAAGAGTTTGTGCGAAATTTCCCGCAGGAACTGCTCACGTCAAACGCTCATTAACCTCCCATTCAATGGTGTCTATCATGATGACTCGCATTAATCATTTAATAACCGACACGTTAAAAAACCGATTAACTTATTGTATTTTATTCGCCGCGATGCTGGCGGGTGGACTGATGTGTTTAGCTGTCGCCAGTCATGCTAGCGAAGTGGCCAGTGATTTAATCAGTGCCGACACACAGGATGCGATTTTAGGTTTTGTGGTGGAGCGCATTAAAGATCATCCAACGGTATCTTTAACCCTAATGGGCGTGACCAGCGCCATGCCGTTATTGGGTTACATTGCAAATCAAACTAAAAATCCTATTGATAATGCACTGCACATTGCGCTGAATAAAGTAGTGCAGTTATTTACGTTCAACACCGCAAAGAATCAACCGGATGTGTTAAGCGTCAAACAAATGCTCACGAATAAACCGAGTAAATGGCCCAAGCTGATTGCGGATAAGGTGGCGGTAGAACACCGAGCGTTGAGTAAGCGACTCTTTCGGTAGCTATCAATGTGATCATCACGGTAGTTTTCGTTCATGCCTCGTAAGCCTTGCAACTATCCGGGCTGTCCACTGTTGATTAACTCCGTGGAGCGCCACTGTGATAAACATAGAAAGCTGCAAAACAAAGATAAGGAACGTGGCAGAAAGACTGCGCATCAACGTGGCTATACATCCCGTTGGCGCAAAGCTGCGCGCGCATACCTTGAACGCAATGCATTATGTCGATTGCATATGGAAAGAGGCGAAGTGGTTGCTGCCACTGTTGTGGATCATATTATTCCTCACCGTGGTGATCAGCGGATATTTTGGCAAAAGACTAATTGGCAGTCTCTCTGCAAGCCTTGCCACGATCATAAGACGGCGACGGAAGACGGTGGATTCACAGGTTGGTCGCAGGGGGAGGGGCGGGTCAAATCTTCACGGGTATTGACCTTAGAGACCGACGCTGAAGACAAATTTTTTTACCCGCGAAATTCAAAAAAAATCGGAAGGGCAATATGCCAAGAGGAAGACCCCCAAAACCCACCAAGCAAAAAGCGCTAGCGGGTAATCCTGGTAAACGGCAATTGAATCATTCTGAACCAGAATTTGACTCAATTACATCCGCTGAAGCGCCGGACTATTTGGATGAGGTCGCGACAGAAGCGTGGACTCATTACTGCCCTTTACTGTGTAGTAGAAAGATACTGACGCCTGCCGATTTGCACAACCTTGAATCATTCTGTGTAGCTTACTCAGGATTCCGACGCTCTCATGATGTGGCGAATGGGCAAATCACACTGATGCAAGATAATGGCACCGTGAAAAAACATCCAGCGCTGGGTGCGGCCAATGAGTTTGCTAACCAGATGCGATCCTTCGGTGCGCTATTAGGTTTAAGCCCGGCAGACCGCAGTAAAATATCTATGCCCAAACCCACCGAAGGCGATAACCCCTTTAATAAATTACTTGAGATGATGCAAGGTTAAGGTATGAAATGGCAGGCTTTCCACATACGAACGCTGCGAATAAGTATGCGCGTGATGTGGTGTCGGAAAAAATCCCAGCTTGCAAATGGGTTAAGCTGGCGTGTCAGCAACACCTTGATGATTTAAAACGAACTGGAAAGAAATTTCCGTATTACTTTTCTAAAGAAGCGGCCGAAGCCGTCATTCTTTTTGTAGAGTGTTTGCCGCACACCAAAGGGGAGTGGGCACGTAAACGAAAACGGTTAACACTAGAACCGTGGCAAAAGTTTATCTTTGCCTGCATCTTTGGTTGGAAGCGCAAGAGCGATAAAACCCGTCGCTATCGAGAAGTTTACTGCGAGATACCCAGAAAAAACGGCAAGTCTGCTATCGCAGCAGGACTAGGGAACCTCATGTTCACTATCGATGGTGAATTCGGGGCCGAAGTTTACTCCATAGCCACCACAGAAAAACAAGCATGGGAAGTATTCCGCCCAGCCAAATTAATGGTGGAACGCACTGAGGCACTAAGGGATTTATTCGGCATTGAAACCAATGCCAGTAATATGCACCGTCCACTGGATGGCTCTAAATTCGAGCCTTTGATCGGTACACCAGGTGATGGCTCAAGCCCATCTTGTGCCATCGTCGATGAATTTCATGAACACAAAACCGATGAAGGTTACGAAACCATGCTCACGGGCATGGGTGCGCGCAATCAACCCATGATGTTCATCATCACCACTGCGGGCAGTAATATATCTGGGCCTTGTTACGACAAGCGCAAAGAAGTGCAAGATAGTCTACTCGGCACACGACCACGGGAGGATTTGTGGGGAATTATATTCACCATCGATGATGAGGAGGATTGGGACAAACCGAAGGCCTTGCACATGGCTAACCCTAATCTAGGTGTGTCAATAAACAAAGACTGGCTCTACCTGCAACAGAAAAACGCCATCCAAAGTCCATCACGACAGAATATCTTTAAAACCAAGCACTTAAATCTCTGGGTCGCCGCCAAGGAGGCTTGGTTAAACATGACTAGCTGGAACGCTTGTGGCGAAGACAGATTGACCATTGAGGATTTTAAAAACGACGAATGTTATTTCGTGGTGGACTTAGCCCACAAGATAGACATTTGCGCCACAGGTCGATTATATCGACGGCTCGATGAACACAAGCAAATCCACTATTACTTTTTTCCTCGGTTTTATTTACCCGAACACACTGTGTTTGAAGGCAAGGAAAAAAACAACCTCAAGAAATACCAAGCGTGGGTAAACGCAGGGCACCTAGAAACACTGGGCACCACAGAAATTAATTTTGAAACGTTGCGCGAAGACATTATCGATGATTGCCAAGGTATGGATTTAAAAGAAGTCATCTTCGACCCTTGGCGTGCCGCACAAATCGGACAGCAGTTGGAAAATGAAGGCATGCCCGTGATGAATTTTCCCAACCAAGTAAAGTTCATGAGCCCAGCCATGAAAGAACTGGAGGCTGCTATCGAGTCCGGCCGATTCCATCACCCGAACAACCCTGTATTAAATTGGATGGCAGCCAACGTCACCAACAAAGAAGATAAAAAACAGAATTACTTTCCAGACAAAGAAAAAGCGGAATTCAAAATCGATGGCATTGTCGCGGCGATAATGGGGGTCGGGCGCGCTATGTTCGAGCCAGAAGCAGGCGACACAATCAACACCGACTTTGTGAATTGGTGAGCTGAGTACATATGATGAAATGGTTTGGGCGATCAAAAGCGGCAGAGCTTCAAGCGCAACTTCAATCACAAATCGAAGCACAACAGGATCAAATCACCCAATTACAGAATGCAGTTACCGTTTCTTCAGGCGATGTTGAATCCATGATGGAGATGTTCAACGGCACGCTCAGCACCCACGGCGAAACCGTTAACCGTGACAGTGCACTAAAAATCAGTGCGGTGTATGCCTGCATTCGTTTAATCGCGGGTTCGATTGGCACCTTACCCGCGCATATTTTTAAAAAACAGGGCGAACAAAAGTCCGTCGCCACACAGCATCCGTTCTTTAACACGTTATACCAAGCACCGAACCCAATGGTTACCTCTGTAGTGTATTGGGAAACCGTTGTTAATCACATGTTATTGGAAGGCAATCACTATTCCTTGATTGGCCGTAACCGACAAGGCGATCTGTTATCGCTCACGCCGTTAAAGCCAGAGCGTGTCGAACCGGATATCAAAGGCAATCGCTTGCAGTACGCAGTCGTGTTCGACGACGGAAAATACGCTGTATACGACCAAGACGACATTCTGCATATTCCTAATATTGGTTGGGATGGTAAGCGCGGTTTATCAACACTCAAATCTGCATTGATGAACTCCGCTGGCGGATCGCTCGCCGCCGACAAATACAGCGCTGTGTTTTTTGCTAACGACGCCACACCGCGCGGTTACATTAAATTCGATCAATCATTAACAGAAGACCAAGCCAATCTTATTCGAAATTACTGGTTTGAGCGTCACCAAAACCCAGATAAACGACATCAGCCGGCTTTCATTCCCCAAGGTGGGGAATTTAAGCAGATCACCATGAGCGCCGAAGACTCGCAATTATTAGAAACCCGTTCATTTAACGTGGCAGACATAGCCAGAATCTTCGGTGTGCCACCGCATATGATTGGCCACATGGAAAAATCCACGTCATGGGGGACAGGGCTAGAACAACAATCCATCGGATTAGTCACGTACACGCTCAGTCCCATCATTACGCGCATCGAAAAAGAAGTGCAGCGCAAAATTATTCGTAGTCCCGATTACTTTTTTCGGTTCAACATTGAAGGCTTGTTACGCGGCGACATCAAAAGCCGATACGAAGCCTACCAAGTGGCACTAGGTGGCAATCAGCAACCTGGCTTTTTAACCGTGAACGAAATTCGCGCATTGGAAGATCGTGCGCCCGTAGACAACGGAAACATTCTGTATAAACCATTAACCGGTGATGAGCATGCCAATACCCCTGCTGAAGCTACTGAATCAGAATAAAGAACGATCCAAACAATTCAGCGTGCGCAACGAAGACGACCAAACAGCGCATGTTTACCTTTACGACACCATCGGCGGTTACTGGGGTATCGAAGCCGAAGCGTTCATCAAAGAACTCAACAACATCAAGACACCGAATATTACTCTGCACATTAATTGCCCAGGGGGCGATGTGTTCGATGGTCGCGCCATGGCCACCGCCATTAAACAACATGCATCCCAAATCACCGCGCAAGTGGACGGTTTGTGCGCCAGCGCTGCCACGTTTTTAAGCACCGCCTGTCATTCAGTTAGCATGGCAGAAGGGGCGTTCTATATGATTCACGAAGGTTGGACGCTCGCTGTAGGCAACAAACGCGACTTACAAAAAACCGCCACACTACTCGAAAAAGTCGATGCGTCCATTCTCAACGACTACGAAAAGAAAACAGGGCAAGACCGTCAACAATTGCAAGCATGGGTTGAAGGTGAAACGTGGTTTAGTGCAGAAGAAGCCAAAGAAAATGGGTTCGCCGATAGCATTATCGAAGAGCAAAGCGTTGAAAACCATTGGAATTTATCCGCTTACAACAACCCACCGCAAGCTTTAATCAAGCCAGATAATAGCACCACACAAGACCAAACCGAATTACTAGCAAGACTTCGCCGTCAGGTCGAAGCGTTAGCCATGTCAGGGTAACGGCTTCCCGTAACCTTGTTAAAGCCCGCCCCGTGCGGGTTTTTATACCCTTAAAAAACTGGAGACAACCATATGCCTAAGAGCATTCAAGCCTTGCGGGAAGAGCGTAAAACTATTGCCGCACAAATCCGAAGCCTGGTCGAAAATCATCCCGAAGCAGAACAGTGGGAAGACAAGCACCAAAAGCAGTACGACGATTTAAAAGCCGCCGTCGAAAATATCGACCGACAAATCAGCAACCATGAAGAGCTGCTCGCCTTAACCGACGCTCAAGAGCAACATATTCAAAACATTGCAGCAGACCAAGACGTATCCATTGACGAAGCCACTCATCGCGAAAGCCAGTTAAAAGCCTGCACGAACGCATGGCTGCGGGGCGGTGTCGAAAACCTTTCTAACGAACAGCGTCAGTTCATGCAGCAAGAAGT
This sequence comes from uncultured Saccharospirillaceae bacterium, assembly GCA_947503895.1. Lineage (GTDB taxonomy): Bacteria > Pseudomonadota > Gammaproteobacteria > Pseudomonadales > Oceanobacteraceae > Bermanella. The sequence goes on along the minus strand of CANNFT010000018.1, from coordinate 16,983 downwards.
CACCCGCGTAAATGCCGCCATGGGTACACAAGAAGCCAACAACGGTGCAGCATTAACGCATCGTGAATTTGTCGCGCGTTTGCTCGAAGTCATGAAAGCCTTCGGTGGTATGCGAGCTGTGGCAACCATTTTACCCACTGCCACAGGCAACCCGATGGATATGCCCACCACCGACTCTACTGCAGAAGAAGGTGAGATCATTGGTGAAAGTCAAAAAGCCAGCGAACAAGATACAGAGTTCGGGACCACCAGTATGGGCGCATGGAAGTACAGTTCCAAATCCATTGCCGTGCCATTCGAATTACTGCAAGACAGCGCCATTGATTTAGAAAGCTACATTCTGCGCTTACTGGGTTTGCGTTTGGCGCGCATTCAAAACAAACACTTCACACAGGGGGACGGCGTTGGCAAACCCACTGGCATTGTCAGCAGTGCCAGTGTGGGCAAAGTCGCCAGCACCAATTCCGATGTTGAATTTGAAGAGTTGAATCACCTGATCCATTCAATCGACCCCGCTTACCGTGAATCAGGAAGATGTCGCTTTATGTTTAACGACATGACCTTGCGAACGCTCAAGGATAAAAAAGACACTACGGGGCGTCCGATCTGGTTACCGGGGGTCGATGTCGGTGAGCCGGATCGCATTCACGGCTATGGCTACACCATCAACCAACAAATGGATGACATTGGTAGCAGCAAAAAGCCCGTGCTGTTTGGTGATTTCTCTCACTACACCATTCGCGACGTCATGAACTTACTCATGTTCCGCATGACCGACAGCGCCTTCACCTTAAAAGGACAAGTGGGCTTTGTTGGTTTTCAACGTGCCGATGGCAAATTACTCGACGTAGGTGGTGCCGTCAAAGCCCTCCAGAATGCCGTATAAATCCAGCTATTCCTCCAACAATTATTATAAATACTGAATACGTTTAAGGGGTAAATGCCCCTTAAACACAGCATATTTTAAAATAGGAGCCAGATCATGGCTGACGACAAAAAAGTGAAATCCGGTGATATAGTGCGCGTACTCAGTGTCATCGCCTGTGATGGTATCACCTATCAACCGAATCAGCTGGTTAAAGACCTGCCGGAAGAACACCTCGCGGTTTTTTTAAAATCCCATTACGTCACCGCCAATCAAGCCGACATTGAATACTGTCAGAATAAATTAAAAGCAAAAGTGGTGAATCACAACGCAACCGAGCCAATCCCAACTGAACCTAAAGCAGCAGAACCTAAAGCAGCAGAACCCAAAACAAACAGTGACGCTCAGAAAAAATAAATGATCACCTTAGAGCGCGCCAAACAACACCTAAAAGTGCTGCACGTCTACGAAGACGAACTTATTAACAGCTTAATAAACGCAGCACTGACACAATTTGAAAGCTGGTCGGGCCGTAAACTCTACGCATCACAAGCGGCGCTTAATACTGACACAGCGGCACCGGAACATAGCATCGTCATTAACGACACCATTATATGCGGATGTTTGTTAATGATTGGTCATTTATATGTGTATCGCGCAGAAGACGCCATCGTGCCGCGTCAAATCGAACACATATGGCAGCCGTATCAAGTGATCAAAATCGCATGAAGAAAGCCCGTATTGGTGAACGTAATCAGCGAATTGTTATAGAACAACAAAGCGCCAGCCGAGATGAGACAGGGCAGGTCATCGATGAATGGGTGGAAATCATACCTGCATGGTCAAAAGTACGCCATCAAACTGGATCAGAAATTCAACAAAACGGACGCATCGTAATTCAAACCACCTACTGGTTTTTAATTGACTGGCATCCTAATTTACACGAAGCCATGCGTATAAAATGGAACGGGCAAATCTATGGCATTACCAACATAAATGACCCCGATGGCCAGCAGCAAGTGTTAAAAATTACAGCATTTCGAGATGACTAAAATGGTAGCTAAAATAGTGGAAGGCCTTAATGAATTAGAAGCCAGTCTCGTGAAGCTGGAAATTTCCACGGCACAAAAAGCGCTCAAAAATGCACTAATGTATTCCGCCAAGCCAATGGTGGATGAAATGAAGGCCACCGCGCCTTACGACAGCCAAGACAGTAATCAAGATCGAAAACATTTACGCGATACCATCAAGCGTAAAACTAAGAAACACAGTGATAAATACTCTGCCGAAGTCGGGGTCGGCGTCTTCAGTAATTCGCTTATGCACATAGCGTACTTTTTAGAATACGGCACAGAAAACATTGCACCTAATCCATGGATGGGCAGAGCAGCTGATAAAAATGTAGATGTCATCATTAACCGATTTAAAACCAAACTGCAAAAGAACATCGCTAAGGCCAATGAAAAATGATTGAGGGTATTTTGCTCACGTTATTACGCGCGATTCCACAAGTGAATAGTGCCATTGGTGAGCATATCTACCCAGTCGTTATACCCGAAAACATCAAGCACCCATCCATGCGCTATTACCTCACAGACAAACCTAACGATTTAACCGGATCAGGGCCGGAAGAAAGGCAAACCTGTCATGTGCAACTGGATGTGTTTCATCATCGTTACCAGCAAGCCAGAGCCATATTTAAAAGCATCCAGCATTCACTGCACGGATACCGTGGCGCCGTGAATACTTTTCAAATCGACTTAATACAATGCATGGACGCAGACAGCACATTCGATCAAACCACGCGGGACTACCGCATAAACTTTGCACTAAACCTAAAATACAAGGAGATCAGCCATGACTGATATCAGTGCCGGTATTGCCTCACTCGCATTAGGTGATGGTAATGATCCAGAAGTATTCAACTCCATTGGCGAACTCAAAGACCCGCTACCATCCATATCAATAGAGCGTGCATCTCTCGACAATTCAGGTGCCGCCAGCAAAGTAGAAACTACCCGTGCAGGTATGAAGAAAATCGGCGCTCAAACTTACAAAATTGAAGCCGACCCCAGCAATCCACAAATCTCAGCTTTATGGGACGCCTTTAACAGCGGCGGACAAAAAAACTGGCAATTTATATATGCCGTTAACGGCGACACTGAAACCTGCACCTTTGCAGGCTGGGTGTCAAAAATGGAAATTTCACCGCAAATTAAAGACTACACCTATATCACGCTCACCATTAACTTAAACTCAGAGAGCCGCGCCTAATGAAACGGGTTGATCTAAACAGTATTCGAGACTCCTTTACATCCACCAAAGACATTGAAATAGAGCAGTGGGGTGGATTTGTTAGTATTAAAAAGCTATCAGCAAAAGAACGCGACACTATCGCGTTGCTTCATGACGAAGCGAAGCAAAACGAATCATGGTTAGACGCATTATTGCAAACCATTATCGTTGCCGTGGTGGATGACAGCCATCAACCGCTTTTTAGCAGCAATGACAAACAAACGCTTGAGAACCAAGACGGTGAAATCATTAATCACCTGTATGGCGAAATATTAACGTTCAACGGCATGAAAGAAGCACAGGACACCGACCAACAGGTAAAGCCCTAGCGGCCGATAAAAAGCGCCTTTTCTATTTGCGGATGGCCAAAACCTTTGGCTACCTCCACGTCGATCACCTACTGGATGAGCTCACCGGCACCGAAATGGATGAATGGTATCTCTACTCGTTGATCGAGCCATGGGGATACCAAGCGGACAATCATCGAGCAGGCGTGGTCACCGCCACATTGGCAAACTATATCGGCCAGTTAAATACTCACAACGCATTAAAGCCTACCGACATTTTCCCCGTTCAAACCTTCGATACACATCAAGCCCCGCGTGCGTCAGCCATTCAGCATTACATCAAACAACTTGTGGAGTCTGGACATGGGAAAACGTAGCGTTACCCTCGCAGAGCTTAAAGTCAACCTGAGCGCCAACTCGGTGGCGTACAATCGCGCCATGAGTAAGGCGAATAAAAAAGCTCATGACTGGGCGGGCGAAACCAAAAAAGCCGTCGGTGTCGCCGCCAAAGCATTCGGTGCCTTGGCTGTGGCCACGGGTGCGTCCTTAGCCGTCATTTACAAACAAGCCGCCGCCGCCAACGATGCGTTAGCCAAGCAAGCCGACCGCATGGGCATGAACACGGAGGCCATAGCAGGTTATCGACACGCCGCTGAACTGACAGGCGTGAGCCAACAAAAACTCGATACCTCATTAGAGCGCATGGTGAAACGCATGGGGGAAGCCGAAAAAGGATTTGGCGCGGCCAGAGTCATGTTGAGTCAATACGGTTTAGCCAATGATGCCATGTTTAAGCAAAACCCCGAGCAACAATTTGAAGCGTTGGCTGATGCCATAGCTGGTATGTCCAGCGCTCAAGAACAAGCTGCATTTGCTGCCGCTGTTTTTGGTCGAGAAGGAGTCGCACTGGTTAATACCGCCAAGTTAGGTGGCCAAGGCATACGCGAACTAAAACAAGAAGCCAGAGATTTAGGCCTAACCATATCACGAGTAGACGCCGCCAAAATCGAAGCAGCAAACGACGCAATGACACGGGCCGGCGCAGCCTACAAAGGGTTCAGCAATACCATCGCCGTTGAATTTGCGCCCGTGGTGAACGCGCTGGCGGATCAATTCACAGAAGCGGTCAAAGGCAGTAACGGCTTTCGGGATGCCGTTATTAGTGGCGTGGAATCCATGGCCTTAGCCGTCGGCTATTTAGGCAATGTAGTCCGTTTACTGGAGCTACCGTTCAAGGCTGCACAGGTTGTTGTATCAATATTTGTGAGTACAGGCCTTCGAAACTTAAGTGAAATGCAAAATGCGGTTTCCAGTGTTTATAATTTCTTCGCACCGGAATCCGCACAGTGGGACCCGAAAGACAACACACTCTCACGCATCGCCAGTTCGGTCACCATGACCACACAAACCATGAAAGCCGAACTGAAAGACCTCGCCACCAGTGATTGGCCTTCCACTAAAATTAATACATTCTTCAACCAACTTCGACAAGACTCACAAGCGGCCGCAGAAGTCGTTGCCGATAATGCAAAAATATTTCGAAATGACGACAATGCATTCACACCTATAAAAGCCAGTTCCGCACAAGTCGGGTTAAAAGCCGTCGAAATGGAATTACTCAGCAGCTACGACCGACAACAACTGCAAACCATCGAACACTACGCTGCCAATCAAGAAAAACTCTACGCCGCACTCGAAGAAAATATTCTCACCGAAGAAAGTTTCAAACAAAAATCGCTCTACCTCAGCCAGCATTACGCAGCCAAACAAAACCAAATTGAAGCCGCACGCCATCAACAAAACATACAAGGCTCAAAACGATTTTTCGCTGACCTCGCCACACTCAGTGAGCATGGCAACAACACTTTAGCGCAAATCGGAAAATGGGCTGCACGCATCAATATCACCATCAGCACGATTGAATCTGCTCAAAGTGCATACAAGTGGGCATCCAGTTGGGGTGGGCCTTACGCAGGCGCAATAGCAGCGGGCGCAGCCACCACCGCAGGTATGATGAGGTTACGACAATTGGAACAAGCGGGCTCTGGCAGTATTAGTGCTGGTGGATTAGCAGGCGGTAGTACACACGATCAAAGTTTACCGCAAGCACAAAGCAACACCGCACTTAGCCCCACATCAGATTCATCTGAACGATCCACGGTGATCATTCAACAATCCATTGAAATAAAAGCACTGGACGGTGCAGATATTCAATCTGTAGTCGAAAACAATCGTGATATCTTCTTGCAGCCGGTGAGAGAAGAGATTGAGGAGAGGGGTGGTTTGTAGGTGAAGAAATTTATTTTGTCCTTCAGTGCACTTGTTATCACAGATTTTGGTGCTTAGTATTGCGTGTGTATCGCAATTTATTTTTTTGAATTAATCATTTATAAAAGGATATAGCATGAAAAAACTGATTGTAGAAATCATCCAAAACCCAGATGAAATGCACGGTTGTTGGGCTGTAAAGATTAAACCTGAGGGAGGGACAGTTTATATTGATACAGGATATATTTATGAAGGTGAAGGAGCCGCAAGTCGAGCACTTAACAAGGTATTAGAAGGTTTGCCTTCAACGAATCGTAAATAGTAGACTGCATTACTAAATCATTAAAATCTTACTTAAATCATCATCTGGATATTTGTTGATAAAGTACGTAGTCAAATATTTTCAACCTAAATTAAACGCGATTTGGCTGCGTTAGAATTTTTTAATATGAGTTTTATCATGAATTAAAACCAAGAAAAGAATTATTTAGTAAGGTTTTTATAAAGGCGTTTGCTGTTCAATCTGGCTTTAGAAGTGCTGAAGCTTGTGTAGAGTGATGATAGTATCGGTACAGTGGTCGAAACTCTATCGAGGTTGTCATCCTAGTCACGCTCACTCAAAACAACACATCAACTGACAACACCAAGTCAGTCGAATCCAAATCCATCCGCCCATGGTCAGTCCCTAAATCCTCGCCATGGGCATCGTCCGATAGGTCTTGATACTCGAACTGAGTTTGGGTTTGAGACCAGGTCAGCGCTAAATCTAAATTACGCTGCACATCCAATCCCATTACCATGCCAAACGTGGTCGATTCCCGATTATCTTCCAGCTCCACAACTTTGTGCTCATTCATGTACGAGCTGGAAAATGACGCAAAACCATACAATGACAACAGCGCCATCGGCTGAAACTTCCCCGTCAACTGCATTCCGCGCACATCACCTGCTTCCTCTATGTCGCTTTCTAAGAATTGACCGTACACAACGGATATTTCCGCACCCAAAATGTCAGTCGAACGGCTGGCGGCTAAACGAACGCCTAACGCATCTCGCATACCGACATCATTGAATAATTCACCACCCACAGAAAACATCACCCCTATGCCATCCTCCAGCTGTGCAATGTGGCCGACTCTAACAGTATTCGAGTGGTAATTATCCTGTGCATCGACCTCGGTGGATGTGGTGCCTAACTCCACAAATCCCTGTGACGTGCGATAGCGCCCCAGCAGCGTTAGGGTATTGGCTTTGTAGTGATCCTCCTTCGTGGCATCACCATGATTCAAACTCCACGATCGATCATAGGATGCAGTAGTGTTTCGGAAGCTCACCTTAAAAGGATCATCGCTCTGTTCGGTGTACATAAACTCAACAGCTTCGCTCGCCATTGATACAACCATTAAGCACAGCAGGATATATTTCATATCAACCTCCATAGAAAAGCACTATTTTGTCTAAAAATTCGGCTGTGTGTATGGGTTGAATGGCATATATGGGTGGTTGGATTGGGGTTGTGCGAATGACTAACCCTGCACTTAGGCGTAATGCGTTTTAGGATTTTGATAAATCGTGTTGGGTAATCCAGCAGGTACTCTTGAGCGAATATTCAGGTTTATTGCGAGAAAGCTCTCCTTTACAGGCTGGTCAAATGTTGCTCATACCAAGATCTATGCAGCCAAAATCGAACAGCACCCAGTCAAGTAAGCCTTCTTTCATATGAGACGGCATATGCATTTAAATCTATGATTTGATTGTCCAGACTAATTAATGGAAAATTCACTTAATTAGTACGCAAACTGGTCAAAAAACAACCATGATTAACGCCGAAGCTGCAGAAAGCCTTGACAATTTACGCAATCCGTTTATGGAGCAGCTCATTATATCCAGTATTCTAGATGACATAGCTCGAATTCAGTCTGACTATTTATTATCCAAGCCAATAGGGGTACGCAAAGAATTAGGTCAATATTTCACAGGTGTTAAAATCGCCAAATATATGGCCTCCATAATAAATGTTCCACCTGATGTTAATACGCCTGTTTCAATTTTAGATGCTGGGGCTGGCTCAGGAATCCTATCTGCCGCTGCCGCATTGCATTTATTAAACCAAGGTATAAAAAACATTCATATAGTGGCGTACGAGATTGACACTGAATTGACGCTACTTCTGCGTCAGACATATTCTATAATCAAAAATATATGTCAAGAAAGACAGTCAAGACTAACGTTTGAAATCAAAAATTTAGATTTCATATTACATAGGCCTGACCAGTCCAATGAATTGAATATGTTTGACATTTCGGTAATCAATCCTCCTTATTTTAAATATAACGTTAAGATGTCACCTTATTCGAAAACCTTATCGGACCTGTATAGCGGTGATCCAAATATTTACGCATCATTTATGGCAGTGGCACTGAATTGTTTAAATAATTCAGGTCAACTAATATCGATTACACCTAGAAGCTTTACTAATGGGCTATATTTTAAAGGATTTCGAAAGTACATTTTAAGTAACGCAAGTCTTACTAAGGTGCATGTCTTTAAGCATAGAGGTAAATTATTCAGTAATGATGAGTCTTCGGTTCTTCAGGAAAATATTATTTGTAAATATAGTAAGGTTGAAAAACAAAAGTCAATCGAAATTAGAACGAGCGATTGCGATGCCAGCTTAGAATCTCCATTCATTGAAAATTACCCTAAAGATGTAGTAATTGATCAATCAAATGAACAGAATATTATTCGCATTCCTGAATCAAAGGATGACTACAATATATTGTTGTCAGCAGGGATGTTGAATGAAAGCTTTGATGGCGCTGGGTATTTTATTTCTACAGGCCCTGTAGTCGAACATCGAACACAGGAATTTATTGAGCGCCAATCAGTGTCAATAGAACATGATTCCGTCCCGCTTTTTCGTCCTCATAATGTCAAGCCAATTTATACCGGTTGGACTGGAAGCCAACCAAAAGACGTTGTTTTCAAATTGCTTGAGGGGTTCGAAAAGCATGTGGTTGAAAACAATAACTATGTGTTACTAAAGCGATTAACATCAAAAGATGAAAAAAGAAGGCTGATTGCGGGCGTATACTTAAAAAGTTGTTTTGATGGGAGGTGTATAGGCTTTGGTAACAAAGTAAACTACATCGGTCTTAAATCTGGTAACTTATCGAAAGCCGAAGCAGTGGGTCTTGCTGTGCTATTTAATTCAACATTTATGGATAAGTACTTTCGATGCATATCAGGCAATACACAAGTTAATGCCACAGAAGTAAGATTGATGAAAATTCCATCAAGGTGCGAAATTAAAGAAATCGGAAGAAGCGTTGGAAATAAACAAGCGCTTGATCAGGATGAGATAGACAGTATAGTACAACCGTATATAGGTAGTGATCTTTACGGTTAGGAAAGCAACAATTGAATCTAAAACAAAAACAAGAAGAAAAACTGACACAAGCCAAACAAATTCTAACATCCCTAGGGATGCCCAAGCAGCAGACTAACGATAGATCGGCTTGGGTATTCTTGGCATTAGCCAACATCAAACCAGAAGACGACTGGTGTGATGCAAGTGCCCCATATCTTCAAACATATGTCCTGATGGGGTTCATTCGCAATCACTACGGGCAGGACTATAAGCCGAATAGTCGAGAAACGATTCGAAGACAAACATTGCACCAATTCGAACAAGCACGTCTAGTCGATAGAAATAGAGATAATCCCTCTAGAGAGACAAACAGCAAAGATAATAATTACTCATTGAACCAACCCATTCTCGATATACTGTATGAGTTTCCTGACGGTAATTGGCAACAAAAAATCCAAGAGTACAAAGATCAGTTCTCAGATCTAGTGGCACAATACCAACGACAACTTGATCGTCAGAAGATACCAATAACCCTACCCACCGGAGAAACGCTAAAACTATCACCCGGCAAGCATAATCGGCTACATGCTGACATAGTGCACGAATTTTGCTCTCGATTTGTAGGCAAAGGTGGAAAGCTGCTTTATGTGGGGGATACCGCTAGCAGTCGAAATGAAGGTGGCAAGTTAATGTATCTTGAAGCAGATTACTTGGCTTCATTGGGTGTCCCACCTATGTCGCATGGCAAATTACCAGACGTCGTAGTTTATGATGAAGATCGAAAGTGGCTTTTTTTAATCGAAGCAGTTACTAGTCATGGTCCAGTTTCGCCAAAGCGTTGGATTGAACTTGAATCCGCTTTTAAAGATTGCAAAGTAGGGCTTGTGTACGTAACAGCATTCCCAGATCGAGCAGAATTTCGGAAGAATGCAGCCGATATAGCATGGGAGACGGAGGTTTGGATAGCAGAGGCGCCGGACCACATGATTCATTTTAATGGCGATCGGTTTTTAGGGCCGCACGAGACAGAAACGCCCAACCCAAATTCAGGACGAGAATAGATTATGGCAGAACTAACAGAAGATCAAAATGCAGAGTCAATCAAGGATTCGAAGGACGAGCTAACAGAAGAGCAGAAAGATGAAGCTCGGGAAATGATTGCGAGTGAAATACAGGAAGCAAGAAAGACGGTTAAAACCGATGACTATGCCATGTCAATTGGAGAGTTGATTAATTTATATCGAGATAAAGAATTAATATTAGATCCTGAATTTCAAAGGCTCTTCCGTTGGAAGAATGAACAGAAGACCAAATTTATAGAATCAATTTTAATCGGAATACCAATTCCGGAGATTTTTGTGGCGCAGCAGTCAGATGGTACTTGGCATGTTGTGGATGGTGTGCAACGTCTGTCAACGATATTTCAGTTGTTAGGTGAGTTAAAAGACGAAGATAAGCTAGAGCTGACGTCGTGCAAGTATATTCCATCCTTGGACGAGAAAAAGTGGGAAGATCTGCCACTAGCAACTCAACGAGAATTTAAGCGTTCAAAACTAAGGATTAGTATAATCCTCACTGAAAGTAGTGAATTGGCTCAATACGAGTTGTTTCAAAGGCTCAATACTGGTGGGACAAGGCTTAGTGAACAGGAAGTAAGGAATTGTTTGATTTTGATGTTGGATAGTAATTTTCATCAAAAGTTAGACGAACTAAAGGAATATCCAAACTTTATTAAGTGTTTAGGCCTATCTGAGTCAGAGGTAAGGGAAGAATATCACACTGAATTAATACTAAGAATGTATATCGGGTTTGCAGGGGTAGTAGATTATGGCAGTTACAAATCACTACGAAACACTCTAATGTCAGAGTTTATAGATAGAGAGACTATACGTTTAATTGAAGAGCATAAGATAGCTGAATTTGAAGCTGTATTTAAAGAGACATATAATCTGCTGGTCCATATTGGTAAAAATAGCTTTAGAAAATATAAGCAAGAAAAAAATGATTTTGATCGCCAATTTAATGTTTCAGCCTTTGAAATGATTTCTACAGGTGTTGCATTTAATGTGGATGCATTGAAAGGAATCCCTACTTCTGAGCTTAGGGAAAAAATAAAGAATATATATAGTGAAGAGAAAATCGCTACTCTGCTCACAAGAGGGCAGAGAGTGGTCCCTCGATTTAAAGGCACAACCGAGTTTGCTAAAGATTATTTTGGCAAATAACGATGAAAAAAATAAATACATTTATTGATGCCATAGAGGGAGACTTGGCTTGGAGAAAAAAAGAGGTCTCCAGATTAATTGCTGTACACAGTGAGGAAAATTCTGATGTCGTTATTAAAGCAGCGGTTTTGCTTATATATGCCCATTGGGAAGGGTATGTAAAAAACATTTCTAAAATGTATTTGTGGCATGTCTGTCAAAAAAAAGAATCTATATCAGATCTTTCTGATAACTTCTTCGCAATACAGATGAAAGGGTTGATTAAGCAAGCTTTTGAGAGTCAGGAAGCTTTAACCTTGCAAAATGAGTTAAAACTAAAGAAGCTTGTGACGGGTGAAGAGAATAAAGTATTTAAATTGAAATCGGATTTTTTGAAGTCTGAAAAAGAAGGAAGCATAATCGATACCTGTGGGAATTTGAAATATTCCGTGTTGATTTCAATATTGGATGTTGTTGGTATTGGCGATAAAGACTGCTTGAAGTCTAAAGAAAATTATTTGGATAATACTTTATTGAATAATCGAAACAGAATTGCGCACGGAAATAAAGTAAATCTTGATGAAAACGATGTTAATCTGGATTTCGATGGACTAAAAAAGCTAAAGAATTTTGTATTTACATTGATGGATAATATTTCTGATGATCTTATGGAGTTTGCTGAAAAGAAGTACTACCTAGAATCCGAAAAATCGAATGTTGATGCATACATTCAGAAAAGCAATAAGGAATTAGAGAGTGCTTTGAAATCACTCTGAATATAGCATTTGACACCCTCCCTCAAGTGTCCTAAATTTGCCTATGAGGCGTCGAAACCTCTTCTCAAGTAGCGGTCTCCCAACCCGTCAGTTGGTTTTTTTGTGCCTGTAAAAAGGTGCAAAGGACGGTGCTATGCCGTATTTAAGTCGGGAGGGCGGTGAATAAAATACCCTTAGGGGAAATAAACCCGCGGCATCTACTTGAGCCGTTTCGAACCTCCCGGCACCCTGACGTCGAAATTGGGGTATTCGAAAACAATCAAGTAGGAGGCCATGTCATGGCTGCTCAATCGTTGTTTCAATTCCAAGGATGCTCAATCCGCGCAATTTCTCAAAATAATCAAGCATGGTTTGTGGCTAAAGATGTCGCGATTGCTTTAGGGTATAAAAACACTAATAAAGCCATCGGAGATCACTGCAAGCACGCGCAGTTACTCAAAGGTAACGATTCGTTACCTTTGGAAATTCCACATCGAGGAATAACCATCATCCCCGAACCTGACGTCTACCGATTAGTGTCACGCTCCAAACTGCCCGAAGCTGAAAAGTTTACTGACTGGTTGTACGAAGAAGTCATCCCAACCATACGCAAAACCGGAAGCTACCACATAGGCGAACAGGAACCCCTGATCACCGCCGAAGAACGGGAAATCCTCAGAGTGGCCACCGTCAGCTTTACCCGCCACTTCCCATACTTCCAATCCAAAGCCACATCGCACCTACACCGAACACTCAAAAAACGCTACAACCTCACCAAGTGGGAACTGATGCCGAAAAAGCTGCTGCCCACGGTGCTGGCGGATGTGCGATCACTGGATAGACAAGCCCATTACCTCACCCAATACATCTGGAAACTGGAATTCGCCTTCCTGTTCTGGGTCCTCAAGCCTGAGCACGACCCGCAAGACCTCACCAAAGCGCTGAATGAGCAGGCCACCCTCATGCTCAACGGCGTCAAACACCAACGCGCCATGCCCCATGATCCAAGGGCTGGAGAGGTGTATCGGTAAATTACTGGGTAAATTATCGGGGTTCGTAGGGTGCGTAAGGCGCGAAGCAACGTCACGCACCGTGAGTCGGATTGATCAAGAAAAACTCACCACCTGCGGGTGGTAGGTTGCGGCAAAATGGGACATCAAGGATAATCGCGCAGCTTATAAGCAACTATCATGATTTTGTTTGAGTAATCGTTACTTCGATGGCATCTAATATGACTACTATTAAAAACATAGCAGTACTCTGTGTAGCATCCTCACTTGTTGGATGTATGCTTAATCCGACTAAGTTAAACAGTTCAAATGAGGAAAGAGTTTTAAATAAAGCTGCTTTCTTTTTTGAGTGTGATAAAAGCAAGATCACAACGCAATGTATTAACAAGCTTAAAATAAATGACTCTGTTTGTAGTGAGTTTGGGTTGGAGGCATGCGGTAATCGGGCAGTTTACACATTGATTGGAAATGCATGGATTATGACTTCTTCAAAACCTAGTGGAGGTGTAGAAGGTGGTCAAGCATCAGCCGCTAAATTAGCAAGTGACTCTGCTATAGCTTCAAATAATGCAGCAAGTCACGCTGCATCACATGCGGCTAGTCAAGCTGCGTCACAAGCAGCAGCTCAGGCAGCAAGTCAGGCAGCCGCTCAAGCAGCAAGTATGGCAGCGTCACAGGCCGCAAGTCAGGCAGCCGCTCAAGCTGCAATGGCAGCTACACCTCCACCAATGTAATTTGGAAAATATAGCACTGAGATTATGGATTAATTTCAGTGCTAAGTTATTTGATTTCCTGCTTAGCACAGAACTCTAAAACCAAGCCCCATCATTTTTCACTGGCTACTCAAGCCCGAACACGGCCCGCAAGACCTCACCAAAGCACTGGCGGAACAAACGACCCTCATGCTCAAAGGTGTCCAACACCAACGCGCCATGCCCCATGATCCAAGGGCTGAAGGGTTCTATCGGTAATTGGTGGGTACTTAAGGCGTTGAACGGGGGGCTAAGTCTGACTTAGTCCATCACCTTTAGATGATGAGTGGACTTTTGGCGTTCACGTCCTAGTATCCAATTGTGGATATTAATTAAATTCGGAGCACATTATGGAAGACGAAAACTCTATCGAGTGTAGTGTTTGTGGGGAATATTGGCCTGAAGAGCAGATGGAGTTACTAAATGAGGATGATGGATCATACATTTGTCCAAACTGCCGTGACTTTGAATCAAAAGACTAAATCTTATAATTCTGAATGATGGAAACTAAGGATTGTATTGATCTTATCGGTCTTGTTGTAACGGGCATTGGAATTTTGATTACTGTTCTCAATGAGCTGGGATTAGCGTTAAATTTCAAACGAGTTAAAGTTTTTAAAAAACTGTCTCATGATAAGGGTGTCATATTAAATGATAATAGTGATGGGTTTAATCAACTATTAAAAAAACTTCCACCTCCCAAGGGTACAGAAAAAGTCGATGGGGTAGCCGCTCGCGAATTGGATTGGTCGAATGATGGATCGGATCCATTTAATTACATTTATTATGTGGTGAACGGGAAAAAACTCGACAAATCATCAATGACTATGCACGACGTGAAAGATTGGGCCTATCTTCCGATTTATTCGAAATTTGGTATGGTAGCAGTAATTCTGGGATTTATAACACAGACAATACGATTTATATTTTTTAGGTAGTTTGCCCAAAAAATTAAGGTTAGATATTTTATATTGATTTTCGCTAGTGAATGAAAAATAGAATTGATACACTCCGTCCATAACGAGTCGGCTATGACCGGCTCTTCGCTTCACCCCATCATCCAACGTTCTGCTGCCAGCCATTATTAGTAAATGGGTCATGGCGCTATATCCTGTAATACCCGCGTTTAAATCCTTTTCTGCCGATTTGTCCTTTGATACGGCGGTGTCTACGTCAGTCAGTGGTCGCGAGCAAGCCAGTGGGCAGGGCGGCGCACCGGTTCAAATCAGCGCGAAATACAACAAACTCACCTATACCGAAGCGCAACGGGTGCGGGCATTTTTATCGGCTCATGGCGGGCAGCTATCAACGTTTGATTTGTATTTGCCCTTGGTGTGCGATGCCTCAGGGGATTACAGCGGTGCTGCGCTGAGGGCTTCAGCGTCGGTGGCTCAAGGCCATTCTGTTGCCATTAACGGTGCCGAACCCCATAAGACGCTCACTCATGCTGGCCAATGGATTCAGTTTGCAGGCCACGATAAAACCTATCTACTCACGTCCGATTTAACCACGGACGGCGCTGGTCATGCGGTGGCGGATTTTCAGCCCAGTTTGTACGAACCGGTGGCATTAAACGAACAAGTCTTTATTTCGAATATTCATTTTAAAGTGCGCGCCGATTCGGATTTTCATAAGTTCACCATTCAGCCCGGTCAGCAGTACACGTTTTCCGTGTCGTTTGTGGAATCCATTCGATGAAGGTGTTTGTATGCGGCATTTAACCGAGGCAGCCAAAGCGGCGATTGATGCAGGTGAGTTCGTTGTCGGACATTTCATTGCATTACATTACAGTACGCCGATTTATCTAACCACGCATCACCGCAACGTGAGTTATGGCAACGTAGCCTACCAAGCCGCACACGGTCATATCAATATCCCAAAATTGTCGTCCAGCAGTGAAGACCGTAAAGGCACCATTAAAATATCACTCCCAAATACCGATGGTGTGTTTGATCAAATCATTCAATCCCATGGCTTCAGTGACATCTGGCTCAACATCGGCATTGTCTACCTGAATAAAAAAGATGAAGCGCTGGATGTATTGGAACTGTTCGGCGGTAAAACCACGTCGGGCAGTACGACCGCCAACGCGGTGCAATTTTCCGCGGCCAGTTACCACAGCATTTTCGAAAAGGTAAACGGCATACGCACCACGGAAGTGAGCCATCGAAGAGTCATCTCAGCAGCAGAGCGCGAAGACGATTACACCATGTGGTGGGCAGGCAACGTGACACAATTTAAGGTGAAATTGTAAATGGGTCTCGGTAATTTTGGTGGTTGGGTCGAAGAGCGTGCGAAGGGTGCCAGTCATGAACTCTCAGACGCCAGTCACCGTTTAGGCATTAAAAAAGTACTCGACGGTATACCGTTTACTGATGCCATTTTGCCGCTTTGGACCACACCACTCAAACTGCTCAATGGTGCGTTCAACCCTTCAATCCCCCAAGTTGATCAATACAGTCATGTCAATTTTAACGGCACCCATGCCCCTGTGGGGGTAGCCTACGGGCCTAACTGGCTGGCGGCTCGTTGGATTGGCGTGCGACAAACCGGCAAAACCTTTACGGCGTTGGCTACCTTCGCGGCCATGCCATCTCAAAGCCTCAACAATTTTAATTACACCTACCCGCTAGAAGACATCGAGATCAATGGTCAGCGTATTGTGCTGGTGGATGAAGAAGGAAATTTTAATTTTGATAATGGCACTTTATGGGATAAACACGGTGTTCGGTTATTGATTTCTAACACCAGTAACGGCACCGACATCACGTCCTTTTTTAAAAACGGCAGTCACACAGACGAAAGCACATGGCCGAATGCGTTGTTGGTTAAAGCGTTTTCGGGTTTATTGGGCGTGGCGTTTCAGTTTAACCCTAAAAAGGGTTTGGTCGGTGGTTTACCGCAAGTGCGGTTAAAAACCAAAGGGCGCACTGGTATTTTTGATCCGCGTATCCATGCCAAACGTTTGGATGTGGTCACCAACCCCGCCTTAATCTGGGCGGATTATTTAACCGATGCGGTTAATGGCAAAGGCATGCCGTGGGAAATGATTGACCTCGATAGCTTAATCATCGCAGCGGACATATGTGATACGCCGGTGAAAGACGGTCAACAACAATGGATACCGCATTTTCATTACTGCAACATCATTGATACCGCCGCCACCATTGATGCCAA
>CANNFT010000017.1 GCA_947503895.1 uncultured Saccharospirillaceae bacterium | reverse complement strand
TTTCAAAGTCCGCCATAAGTTTGGGCCAGTTGTATTTGATTTTAGGCATGGTGCCTCCTGAATAAAGGAGGCTACAGTTTAAAATTTGGCTTGGCTATTTGAAGACTGTGCTTGGATTGGCGTTTACCCCGTCAGGGCGATGATCACCCATTTTCTTAAATTCCAAGCGCACGCAGCCATCATTAGATTGATCTCATCGCCAACTGTTCCTGACAGAAAGTTTCGTGATAGCCTGAAATCGCTTTTTAAATGACCTATTAATGGCTCTATTGCTGCTCTACGTCGACACTTCTTTCGCTTTTTATCGCGCTGATAGCGGTTGTCTTTTTTTAAGCCTTTACCCGGTAAGATAATTTTAGCGCCGACCGCTTCTTTTTTGCCTCGACAACTAACAGGACAGTCAACTTAGTGACTAAGCTTTTGGCATGATTGCGCTTGTCACTTTAATAATCCAAAATAACGTTATTAAACTTAAGCAAGCAATGGAATGCATTGTGACCAAGCCCAGAAAGCAACTCGTCAGTTTAGAAGCCACGCCGTATTATCACTGCATCTCCCGCTGTGTCCGCCGTGCTTTCTTGTGCGGTCATGACAAGCAAAGTGATACCAGTTACGAGCACAGGCGTACTTGGTTAGAAGAAAAATTGGTTAAGCAAGCTCTAGTATTTGCCATTGATATTGCTGCTTACGCCATCATGTCAAACCACTATCACGTGGTGTTGCATATCAATGCGAAGCAAGCAAAAGATTGGACTGATGAGGAAGTCATTGATCGTTGGCACATGCTTTATCAGGGGAATCTATTCAGTCAGCGCTATCGTCGAGGAGATGTCTTATCCGAAGCAGAACAAGCAAAGCTGAATGAATACGTCCAGATGTGGCGAGAGCGTTTGCACAGATTAGCTGGTTTATGCGTCGCTTAAATGAAACTATTGCTCGTCAAGCGAATATCGAAGATCAATGTACGGGGCGATTTTGGGAAGGGCGTTTTAAATCACAAGCCCTTCTTGATGAAAAAGCCTTAGCAGCCTGCATGGCTTACGTCGATTTAAATCCCATTCGAGCCAATTTAACCAAAACTCCAGAAACATCAGATCACACTTCCGTAAAACATCGCCCTAAAAAAGCAAAAGCGGCACAAACCCCCAATCATCCTAACCAGCAAGTGAAAGCACTGATGCCTTTTGTCGGTAACCCTCGACAACCCATGCCGGTCGGTCTGCCATTTCGTTTAACCGACTATCTTGAACTTGTAGATTGGACGGGCCGTATCGTTCGAAAAGACAAGCGTGGAGCCATACAAAAATCAATTCCACCTGTTTTAGATAGATTGGGTATCAGTGTGGACAACTGGATGAGGATGTCGAATGAATTTGAAAACACATTTAAAGGTTTTGTCGGCAGCAGTAAATCATTAACCAAGAATATAGAGCACTTCAATTTAGAGCGGCGAGTAGGTCTAAGATCATGTAGGCAATATTTGTAACATAGATCGCTTCTGTAATTCATTAAGCTAAATGACAATTCCCTTGCTTAATCAGCGAGCCAGCGGTGTAGACGATATTTTGATTCTTTGTGTTGGATAGTAGTTTGTACGTACCGATAGAAAGCATCATCAAACTTGCAATTATCACCTAAAACGCCTGAGAAAATCTCCTCATCCACTACGAAAAAATATACATTTAGTTCCGCATCTGATTCTGTACAATATGCTGAAATATTAGTGTGAGTGTCCTTGTACCTCTTGTCCCACCTGTTTTAGATCGATTGGGAATTAGAGTCGACAACTGGATGACGATGGCGAATAAGTTAGAAAAAACACTTAAAGGCTTTGTCGGCAGCAGTGAATCATTAACCAAGAATATAGAGTACTTCAATTTAGAGCGGCGAGTAGGCTTGAGTTTATGTAGGCAATATTTGTAGCATTGAGCGTTTCCGTAATCTTTTTAGCTAAGTGATAAGCCTCATAATTTAATCAGCACTAAAGTTGATTTTCCTACAGTTGACTTTTATGTAGTTGATTTTCTTTTTTCGTTGTCGGTATTTTCCATCGTACATGGTTGCTATATATTGTAAGGCTGCCTGAGAAATTCGATAAAACCCATTCATAGCTCATGCAAACACTTTGCTTGAAGCTTTGGAGTTTGTGCAATTCTCGATATATATTAGAATGAGTGTCCTCTTATGTTCAAACATCGCTCTAAAAAGCGAAAATCGCACAACCCCCCAATCATCCTAATCAACAAGTGAAAGCCTGATGCCTATTGTCGGTAGCAGTGAATCATTAACCAATAATATTGAGTACTTCAATTTAGAGCGGCGAGTAGGTCTAAGATCATGTAGGCAATATTTGTAACATAGATCGCTTCTGTAATTCATTAAGCTAAATGACAATTCCCTTGCTTAATCAGCGAACCAGCTGTACAGACGATATTTTTTTGATTGTTTGTATTAGCCAGCAATTTGTATCGATAGAAAAAATCATCAACCTTGCAGTTGTCACCTAAAACACCTGAGAAAAATTCTACCCATAACGAAAGTTAACATTTAGTTAACGCATCTGAGACTGTACAATTTGCTGAAATATTAGGGTGAGTGTCCTTGTACCTCCTTGTACCTCTGTGATTTTAGAAGCGAATCGGGTAAAGTCTTCGACGTGAATACGAAAAATTACTGGAGTAATAATTAATGAAGCATACGGAGGGAAGTAATACAGAAAAGCTGCTTACGGTCTTAAGTCTTGGTTTGACAGAGGCGATCAAGGCGAGCGTAGTCAGTATAGATGAAGCAGAGCAGCTACTGTATTCTCCTCAGGTAATGAAATTGCTTAATGATCTAGGCTTTGGTAAAGAGTTGGTTGACCTGGTTCATTTAGGTACAGAGCTTGAAGACTTAGAAAGCTTACTGCCAGACCGGTTGGAAGATAATTTATCTCAAATGACTGATTCCGCCGTAGATGCTTTGCGTAATATGCCAAGGATTGATCCTGTACAGCCAAGGTGGTACGTAGAGCTACTAAAACCTAAACCTTAACCTTAAAAAATCCTGAACACCAGCCACTACTGCCCCAAAGTTTGACGAACATAAAGCGATCCTCAATTGAGGGTCGCATCCCAATCAACAAGTGAAAGCCCTGATGCCTTTTTTCGGTAACCCTCGACAACCCATGCCGGACGGTCTGCCATTTCGTTTAACCGACGACCTTGAACTCGTCGATTGGACGGGCCGTATCATTCGAAAAGACAAGCGCGGAGCAATACAAAAATCAGTCCCACCTGTTTTAGATCGATTGGGAATCAGAGTCGACAACTGGATGACGATGGCGAATAAGTTTGAAAAAACACTTAAAGGCTTTGTCGGCAGCAGTGAATCATTAACCAAGAATATAGAGTACTTCAATTTAGAGCGGCGAGTAGGCTTGAGTTTATGTAGGCAATATTTGTAGCATTGAGCGTTTCCGTAATCTTTTTAGCTAAGTGATAAGCCTCATAATTTAATCAGCACTAAAGTTGATTTTCCTATAGTTGACTTTCCTGTAGTTGATTTTCTTTTTTCGTTGGGTATTTTCCATCGTACATGGTTGTTATATATTGTAAGGCTGCCTGAGAAATTCGATAAAACCCATTCATAGCTAATGCAAACACTTTGCTTGAAGCTTTGGAGTTTGTGCAATTCTCGATATATATTAGAATGAGTGTCTTCTTAGGTTCACTACATTCAGTATCGCGTATTCAATCCTATACTAAATTTTTATAGCTATGGCCCCGCATAAAATTAAATCTTAGATGTCTATTTAACGCGAATAATAATGGTATTTATTCGCGATCTATTACCCCGTTGAGCACTGTGAAATAAAATTCATTGAATTTAAATTATTATGGAAAATAGCGATTTTGTTCATATTTATTTTTAGGGTGAATAAATATACGTAAATTTCATTTTTTCATGTGCTGATGTCGACATATTGAAAATAAAAAAATCATTAGCCTCAAAAAGCACTGTGATTGAACTTTTCAGACTTATAATTGGGTCGTTTTTAAAACGTACTTGGCCCTAAAAGTAAAAATGTTGGTGGACCCATGAAGAACTTATTGGCGAGAGCCCTCTTACTCCTCTTTTGTTATGCCGTAGTAACCAATTCAATGGCGACCGGTAATGGAAATGTCGTTCCGCTGGCGACGGAAATGAAACAAGCGCTTTTAGATAAACATAATGAGCTTCGTGCTCGCTGTGCCAATGGTGATCAGCTTGAAAACGGTGGTCCAAAGACTTCAAGTAATATGCAAACACTTTTTTGGGATGCCGGTCTAGAAAGAATGGCTGAAAAAAGGGCTTCCTATTGTTATGGAGGCGGTCACTTTAATGGACCGGAGGGGATTCGAAATGCATTTTATGAAGTGCATGAATTGGGTCTTCTTTCATTTAGGTTGCCTGCCGGAAAACCAACCGCTGGTGAAAATATAGCGTTATATTTTGCTAATCCTCCTGGCAGTCAATATGGAAAAGAGCAGTGGGAAGGTGGTATTGAAACTTTCTATAGCGAACATCAAGCATACGACTGGACAAACAATGTATGTTCTGATGACACCTGTGGTCACTGGGCGCAAGTATGCAATGGTGAAACTCGATACGTAGGCTGTGCGGTTGTTGACTGCCCTGATGGGTTGATTAATGCACCGGGTGGTGCTCTTTATGATGATGGGGCAATGGTATTAGTTTGCAACTATTTTCCAGCCTTAAATGTAGGAAGCCTTCCCTATACCGATGGTTTTGGATTTGATAATTGTCGTACGTGTGGAAACTATGATTATCCATTCTGTGAAAATAATATGTGTACAGGTGGTATCAATTCAGAGTGGAATTGGTCCGGTAAGCGCGATAAACGCATAGATACTTGTGACAATGGACTAGGTGAAGCTATCTACCCTTGCACATTCGATGACTTTGAAGAATTGAATGAATCAGATAACACCCCTCCTCATCCCGTCAGTGATTTGAGTTATGGTTTAATTGAAAGTGAGTTTATCGGAATCAGTTTTAGTCTGACGTGGAATGAAGCGTCTGATAATGTCAAGGTGAGTGAGTACGTTGTTTATAAAAATGGTGTCGAGGTTAGGCGAACTAAAAGCCCATATTATCAGTTTTACAAGGCACTGCCTTGGGGTCAAACGGTTCAATATTCCGTTGTGACGATAGATTTAGCGGGTAACTCAAGTACGCCTACTGAGCTAACGGTTAGCTGGCCTGAGAGAGTGAGTGCGGACACAACAGCGCCTTCGCGCCCAACCAACCCTAAATATGTCGTGAACGGAAGTGAAGTCACCTTTACGTGGGGAGCATCGACAGATGAGAGCCCTGTATTTTATCAGTTGATTCGAAACGCAGTACCGATCGCCACGACCAAGTTGCTTTCAAGTACGGATCGAGTGACCCAAATGTTACCTGGAATGATTTATAATTTTGAAGTGGTTGCAATTGATGCGGCAGGAAATAAAAGTACCCCAGCAAAGTTTTTTGGTCGAGTGACAAGCGATCAAATTGAGATAGCTGAAAAGATAGAATCTGGTCAGGATGTTCCGGATACACCAGATACACCAGATACACCCGATACACCCGATACACCCGATACACCCGATACACCCGATACACCCGATACACCCGATACACCGGATACACCAGATACCCCCGATACTACTGACACGCCTTCACCCGGTATAGATGAGGCGGATGGCAGTGAGGATAAAAGAGTCTCCTCTTCAAGTTCTGGTAGTGGAAGCATCGAATTCTATTTGCTGCTGCTCTTGAGTGTCTTTATGAGAAGAAGGTCACTAATGTAGTCCGGACGCTCGCCACGTAGCGTCAGTGCGCATGCTTTTCGCTACGTGGTTATCCATAAACTTAAGTCCCCAAATATATCGTCTGCCAAATGGGCATAGCTGCTGATAGACACCATTAGAATTGAATAAACTCTTTGTCTTTCAAAATAATCGAAGGCTTAGCATTAGCCTAAATGATCGGATTAATAATCTATTTCATGGGGAGAGTCTGATAACAAATAGCGGGCGAGTAAAACGAATAATAAGCGGCCGATTAAGCATGAAAGTTTAATCGAATTTGAGTTTAGCTTATGCAAAAGTGGTTAATTCATTATAGATAATACAGTCATGACTATTATAATAGGGGCTTCAAGATTAGGGGCGAATAAGCACGATTTGAGCTGTAAACGACTCTCGCTCTAAAATATCACTGGATCGTTAATCTTCTAACTCACTTTGTAGTTTCTCAATTTCTTTCAGTACACCGATAAACTTTCCACCAAATTTTGTCACTTTATATTCAACGCGAGGCGGAATCTCAGGGAATTCGGTTTTTTCTAGAATCCCGAATTTGAGGTTTTTTCGTAGGCATTCATTCAGTACTTTTGTCGTCAAACCTTCAACGCTGCGTACCATTTCACCGGGACGATTGATGTCATTCGCGAGTAAATGGTAGACCGTCAGTGACCATTTGCACCCAAATATGGTTTCAACCATACGAGCAGTTTGCTCGGGCGCAGATTTTCTTGTAAATTTTTTGATCTTTGTTTCTACCATATGACACCCAAAAGTACCTACCCCACCGATATGTGCCTGCTGTTTCTGCCGAGCTTAGTTTACTAGGATTAAACCCGAACTCAACCATCAGGTTGAAAACGTTATCAATAACAGTATCGAGGTGAAAGATGGCGAAATCCAATACAGCATTAATATTAGGGGGGTCCAGTGGCATGGGGTTGGCAACTGCAATGCAGTTGGTGGCTAGCGGTGAAAACGTCATGATCACAGGGCGGCAGCAGAGTAAGTTAGACGAAGCAATGCTTTTACTGGCTCAAGAAGCAGAAAAAAATCAAGTTACGGTGCAAGCGGTTCAATTGGACCTTTATAACTGGGATGCTGTCACCCATTTTATAACGAACATCCATCATATGAACCAGCATATACATCAGTTCGTAAATGCGGCTGGGTATTTTAATCCTAAGCCATTCAATGATCATACGCTTGAGGATTATGATAGCTATTCAAATCTAAATCGATCGGGGTTCTTTATTACGCAGGCTATTGCTAAAAACATGATAGAGCACGGTGGCGGTTCTGTCGTAAATATCGGCTCGATGTGGGCTAAACAAGCGATTAAAGCTACCCCTTCGTCCGCTTATTCCATGGCGAAAGCAGGGTTGCATTCACTCACACAGCATTTAGCGATGGAGCTCGCAGAGTATAATGTTCGAGTAAATGCAGTCTCACCTGCGGTTGTCAAAACACCCATTTACAATGGTTTCATTGCACCAGCGGAGTTAAATAATGTATTGGAATCTCTGAACAGTTTTCATCCGATAGGACGTATTGGTCAAGCAGATGAAGTGGCCAATATAATTGTTACTTTATTAACGGATTCGTCAGCTTGGGTAACGGGTGCAATATGGGATGTGGATGGTGGGGTAATGGCAGGTAGGAATTAACTTGTGCTAAGCAGTGGCTATTGAGCCACTGCTTAGTTCATGCGTTAAGGAAAGTGTGAACGTTTCTTCTCTCATAAGTCTGACTCTAACAATGAAATGTTAATTAAAAATGAGTAATGATTAGTATCTTAGGCTGTGTCTTTATTTTGCATCTGTTACTGATAGGTGTATCAATTGAAATTGGCTTTTTTGAATATAGATATTGAATCAAAAATTGACTTTACTTTGGCGATTGCCACTAGTTGGCTGTACGTTTTATTGAAGGTTTTAGATCGCATGCCATTACATCAGCATCCATCATAGCAGTGCTTATTCAGTGGCATCTTCGTTCATGTATTATTAAAAAACATAACAATGAATAATAAAATTACAAAGATTCTCACGCTTGGGCCAACCGGTACCAATTGCGAAGCTGCAGCGCATCACTACTTGAAGTTGAATGGGATTGACGCAGAAGTCGAGTTATTTTCTACTCTCGAAGAAGCTGCGGAATTAGTCGCGGGAAATGACAAAGGGTATGCATTGCTAGGCTGTATAGTATATCCAGATTTGCATAATTTATGTTTTCCGTTTTTGGGTAAACTAAAACTGCAGGATGTATTTCTGTTTGATACCTTTAATATGATGCTGGCTTCTTGTGAAGAGCATACCGAAATTCATAAAGTTGCCACGCATCCCGCGCCGCAAAGCTTGGTTCCTACTGAGTACAAGAAAGTATTCTCAAACAGTAATACCCATGCTGCATTGATGTGCAAAAATGGTGAAGCTGATGCTTGTATTACCACGTCTAAAAGCGTTGAAAATGAACAGTTACATGTGATTAAAGACTTTGGTGCCGTGCCTATGGGGTTTAGTTTACATGTTGCCGCTTGATTCCGTTAAAACCTTGCCAAGTCGTTTTATTCACAATGTTGAAGGACTGTCCGATCTACAGCGGAATGATGGTTCTGTCCCGGAAGATAACTATGAAGAAGCAAAAGCTTATTTGCACGCACTGCTGAGTGAAATACCTAAACTGACAGGTGAATATCATTGTCGTTCATATGGTGAAGCACTGATAGCAGATATCAATGCATGGTTAGGGCTAGACTTATCGACACCTCCAAATTTTTCCCACTCCAGAGACTGCTTAGAGGCACCTGAAGATGGCCATTTATTCTTCTTTTTGGGGCCACTAAGGTTGGCCAATGGAAACCGCAAAGGTTTCAGGTTCGAAACCTTTATTTCCATTAGGGAAGAGCCTTCTTCCTCCCGCTATATAGAGCTGTATAAGGCGTATCCACACCCTAAAAATATTTGCCAGTCGTCACATCTCCTAGATGGGTCATCCGGCCTGACGAGCGGAAATAATATCGTTTTCTTTCCGGAAAACATCTGTGGAGACAATAAACTCGTACATCAGCAGTATGCTGTATTCTTTTTTAATAAATTTTATAAAATATTTAACGAGATTACGATCCCAGCTATTCAGGACCATATTTTAGGCTTTAACATTTCCAATAGTACAATCAATAGCTATCGGGAATGTTATATGGCACGGTGTGTATGGGGCTATTTGCACGATTACTATCACCACCAAGGCATCCGGCCGTTTGATGAAAATATCCACATCAAGACAAAGTGGTACACCGGTTTGTTGGAGGAAGTTAAAGTCGATCTTAAGACCTATCTGGCGTGTTGTTCAGACTTAAACATCATTAACGGTCGAGAAGTGGCCGAATTTATTCTAATGGAACGCTTATTTCGATATCCACTAGAGGTTGACCGTCTGAAGAACTTTGATTCTGGCACGGGTCTGTTTTTATTATCTTACTTATATAAACATAACGGAATCAGTGTTGAGCAGGGCGGAAAGATCAATCTTCACGTCCCTCTTTTCGAATCAATATTCTCGCAGCTCATTATCGAAATCGAAAAGATTGAAGCATTGAGTGATGAAGCCTATCTGGTGAAAGCACGAGAGCTGGTTCAAGCGTTCCTGTCTGTACCACAAGATGATAATTATTTCACGCTGCCTAATTGGCTATATCAATCTGATTTTATTCAGAATAATTCTCAGGATACTGTAGTGTCTTTTGAAAGAAATGAATTGTATTTAAGTATGGCAAGCTAAGCGAATAGAGATGGTTGTTTAATGAAACATGTTGTAATTTTCGAGCCGATTGGTTCAGGTGCTGCGTTGGTCTTTGCAGCAAAACGCTTAGGATATTACACAAGCGTGATTGGGTTTAATCAAAAAGACCGTAAGCTTTCTCAACCGGTTCTAGATGCATGCGATAATTTAGTCGAGTGTGACACCAATAATGAAGCTGAAGTATTTAACGAAATATCCCAATTGAATAAAACACGAGAGATGGATGCCATTATTTCGGGAAATGAATATTATATCCCCTTAGTGGCCGTATTGGCGCGTGAACTGAATCTTCCTGGCCAAAATCCAGGCGGTGTACAGGCATTAAGAAACAAACATCGTATGCGAGACGCATTGGCCGCCAAGAAGGTGAGGGTGCCGCATTATCAGACTGTTTCGTCGGTAGATGATATTCAAGCTATGGCAAAACAACTCGTATTCCCCGTGGTGCTTAAGCCATTAGAAGCGGCGGGCAGCTTTCATGTCAGCTATGTGACGAACGAAGAGGAACTGATTCGTTCATACGAACGAGGGCAACAGGACGCCCACCGAGAATTAGATCATGAATTGGGGCAATCTATGCTGGTTGAAAGCTATCTTGTCGGGCCTGAATACAGTGTTGAAGGGTTTATGGCACAAGATGGGCCTGCTTTTTTATCCATCACGGAAAAAATATTAGGCCCTAAACCAGGTTTCGTTGAATGTGGGCATATTGTTCCCGCTAACATTAGCCAAGACTTAAAAATTAAAATACAACAATATATTCAAGAAGTGACCACTGCATTAGGAATTGAAATGGGTGTATTTCATGCGGAAGTTCGATTCTCGCTTGAAAATGAACCTGTATTAGTTGAAATCGGTGCTCGATTACCCGGAGATCGTATTGTTGAATTGATTGAACTTGCGGGTGGGCCGTCAATGGCCGAACTCAGTGTAAGGGCGCATTTGGGTGAGGCATTATCTAGCCAGTTTGCTCCACTTGAACAGTATGCTGGCGTGGTCTTTTTTCTTCCAACATCCGATTTTAGTCAGCAACACAGTGAACATCAATTTACTGGTGTGCAACGCTTATCTGGTTACGTGGCTGATAGTTTAACGATCAACAAAATGCCATCTAGTCCCACAACGAATGACTATAGATCCCGACTGGGTAATGCGATTTTTGTTTCGGAAAACTATGATACATTGCGTAATGTCATTGATCACTGTTGTTAAGTTAATCTTTACGATAGCGATGCCCTATAAAGATACTCAGGCCTGCCTAGGGCTTGAGTATTTGAGATACCCTATATGTTTCAAGCTTATTTAAACCCGTCTATTCGTCATTTAAAATATGCCTTAACTGCTCGGGCATTTGGAGCGTTTGCGAATAATTTCTTGTTATTCGCGATTCCTTTGCTTGTGTTTAAAATAACGAATGATGCAGGTTGGTCTGGTTATGCTTATTTTGTTGAATGGTGTGCAAGGTTAATTTCGTTGGCATTCGCAGGTTATTTAATACTGCGTATTGGTTTTTGGTTTTCATTATTTTCCAGTGATACGATACGAGCCGTAGCCTGCATTTCAACCGTGCTGTTTATTGGTCAATATGAATCTGTCTCGGCATTAATTCTTCTCTCTATTATTAATGGATTTTTGTTTGATCTTTCGTTTATTTGTGTCGAAAACATATGCCAACGAAATGCAACCAAATCTGATCTACCCCACTTACAAGCTTTGATTCAATTAATCGATCAGTCTGCTTTTTTAGGTGCGCCTCTTCTAGCGGGCATCATCGTGTTTGTCGCTACGCCATCGGACATTATTCTTATTGCCGCCGGATGTTATTTACTGAGTTTATTTATGGTCACCTTGCAGAAATGGCGATCTAACATCATTGTGACCCACAGTGCACCTCGAAAGTTTATGTCAGGTGCCTTAAAGGAGATATTCAGCAGACCGATTTTAATTTGCTTAATTTTGGAAGCCAATGCCATTAACCTAATGTTTGGCTCGGTGTTGATACTCAACCCTGCCATCGTGACCAGTGTGTTCAGTTTGTCAGATAGCCATCTGGCTTATGCGAATGCTTTTTTTGGGGTAGTTGGAACATTATGCATTGTTCTGGCACCTTACCTCATTAGGAGAAGCCCAGTTATGTTTGGGCAGTTTTGTGTCTTCCTATCATTGGTATGTGGTTTGCTGATTGGTTTTTTAGAAATAAGCTTTATGGGGTACCTATTATTTGCTGGCCTTATTATTGGCCTCGACAGCGCATTTTCGGTGTACCTAAGAATCAAACGGGCTTCAGCGGTCTCATCGGATGTTTTTGAGCGCATCATTCCCTTTATGATGTTGTTTAATGCATTAGCCTTTCCTATTAGCGGTGTATTGGTGGGCATACTGTCTGAGTATCTAGAGGAAACACACATTTTCCCTGCAATATCGTTACTGTCGATGGTGTTGTTCTTAATCGCGGTAAAGGTGAGTAAGCAATCCGGTGCACAATATGCTCAAAAAGCAGCGATGGATAACTAGCTGCGGGTTATCACGTTAATAATGAATGTTATACTCATTCGTTGGGAGAGAAGCGGGCCATACTGATTGCTCCCCCAACTATTAGTTACTCGACCGATATGACGCGCATTAATCCTTTATTCGGCGTGAGCAATGACAATACATCTGCGATTAATACCACTAAAAATGATCGGTGTATAAAACCTCGTTTAATGGCAATTGACCGCCTCTGGGATAAGCTTCTACATTGGCTTTGCCAATCGCAATCATCATGCAGACGACATGGTTGTTCGGTAAGTTGATGGCTTTCGCGACCGACTCTGGGTCAAACCCCACCATAGGGCACGAGTCATAGCCTAACGCTTTAACACTCAGCATGAGTGTTTGTGCGGCCATGCCACATGAGCGCATGGCTTCGTCACGTTGCTTTTGCGTGTGTTCGGCATAGAAATCATGAATCATCGGCAGCAGTATATCTTGCGTACTTTTATCTGCATTCATCCAGTAGCGCTCGGGCTTTTCTTTCCAAGCATCTAAGTTTGCACACAATATAATGAGTTCTGACGCATCACTCACCTGACTTTGTCCCCATGCTGCATCTTTTATTTCGTTTCGTTTTGCTGTTGATGTAACTCGAACAAATCGCCAGTTTTGTATGTTGTACGAGGTCGGTGAAAGTAAAACGGACTGCATCATTTTTTCAAAGTCGTGCTCTGGTATGGTCACAGATGTGTCGTATGATTTAATAGCTCGTCTTGATTCAATGGCGTTAAAAACGTTCATAATTGCTCACTCAGCTTGATTCTTAAAGTGATAAATGAAAAATCGCATGACTGCCAAATACAAAGTACTGACGACTTTGGATTATCGTCAAACATGATCCTTTGAATGTTGCCAGTGCGGAATGTTGAGGGCAGTGTAGGCCGCTACTTCGACTTAGACCTTAACTTAGGTTTAGAGCACGGAGATAGTTTAAAGGCATTTCTATAACGTCACTTCTGGCTAGCATGAAAGCGCTAAAGAGAACTTGTGGAGTTAAATTGACACTATAGAGGTGCTCTAAATAATAAAATACTGTCAACAGGTAGGTTGGTTGACCATGCCACACGGTACGCAGATATAGGGTGTCAGCACACAAGCAATACTTATCAAAGGGGCAGAATAGAAAGCGTTAATTGAACGCCATAGGACTTTATGCTGCCCCGTTTGAGACCAGCCGTTGCCAATCATCAACGTAGTCTCTGCCTCTTGGTCGAGCGGTGAAATCCCAGTCTTGTTTAAATTGCAGCAAGGATTCGGCAGGGTTTTTGCGGCCGGTTTTGGAGGTCCACGCCAATTGAGACTCGGCAAATACTTGCTGTTTGAGCGGAACGATTGCACTGCTATCGGCGAGTAATACATCTTGGTTTTGCAGGCGGGATAGACGTAACTGACACCATCGCCCCGTCAGCAATTCGTATTGACGGTTATTGTGCAGTTTATCCCAATGTAAACGCGTGAGGCTTTCATTAGGGTCAATGACGGGAATTCGATAGATATGAACACGCACCTCAATGGACTGAAAGGAGTTTTCACTGAGTTCGTAGTGCTCAGCCAACCGATGCGCCTCTCGCCAAGCCTGTTCAACAGACGTGAGGTAGCCTGAAAGATCGTTGTAACGATTTCCTGACTTTAATACTTGGCGGCCATGCAGCATATGAACCTGAGACTCGCTCTCTTGAATCCACATGACGCGCGCTTTGTGAGCAGCACCCAATGGATCTTGCGTTGGCAGAGCATCAATAGGAATCAGGTGCATATACTCTTCGGCTACCACTGGGCAGCAACTGATGATTTTACTCATATGATCGAGAACACACTATGGGACGCTTATCCTAATGGAAGTATGGCTTTTTGTTTGTTACTCGGTGTGATTTTGGATCAAAACTTGTATTGAATTTGTGAAACTGTGACAAGGTACATGTTTATGGTATGAATCCGAATTCACTTGTTGCATTTGCACCAAAATGCACTATCCGCACACCTTGGAATAATTTTTTGACTCATGTTGGTGCAATTTAGTTGGGGTAAAAAAATTAAGTTTAACAAAGGCTTAGAAGCTATATTGACCAAGTGGTCAGATTGTTAATATATTCGAATATGACTAAAAGTCGAGTATGAAGCGGTGGTTTTGAGCTTCAATCGTCATTGAATCAGTTGGTTCATAGCGGGCGGATTTTTTCGATGAGCGCTGGCCAGGGTATTCGGGAAGCTGAGGCTCAAATGGCCACATGGTGTTGATAGCATGCTAGATATTGACCAGGTCGTCAGACTGACACTTGAACATCACCGTTAAACAGACGTTAGAGGAATGAGATTGCACGCAAAATCCAATACGCAGCAGTGGCTTGCCTATTTTAGTGGTCACTTCAAATTCGCCCATGGCAGAACACAGATGGGGAAGACGCGAAGTTATGGCCCATTGCGTGTTCAGCGACCTTTCTATCCGGAAGGGCCGCAATTCATGCATCTCTATTTGCTGCACCCGCCCGGAGGGTTAGTCGCCGGCGATAAATTGTCCATCGATATTCATGCTGATACGAATGCCCATCTCCTGATGACCACGCCCTCTGCCGGGAAGCTATATCGCAACATTACTGACTTATGGCAAGGCCAATATGTTCGGATAACGGTCAAAGAGGGGGCGAGCGTTGAATGGCTCCCCATGGAGAATATTGTCTTCAGCGGTGCCAAGGGGCACCTGACCACCGAAGTGGAAATATTTGGCGACGGTCTATTTGTTGGGTGGGAAATCACCTGCTTGGGAAGACCGCATTGCGATGAAGATGCAAATGAGATGTTCACCACAGGTGAGCTATTGCAAACCCTTACTATTCGCCAAGATGGCCAGTGGCTCTTTAAAGATCATATTCACATTGTGGCAGGCAGTGAAATGCAAACCGGTTTAGCGGGGTTGCAGGGTAAATCGATTCTAGCCACTTGCGTCATTAATAGAGACATTGATTTTGACTACACTGAGTGGCAGGAAACGATCGCGTCTCAATTAAAAGGTACGTTGGCCATTACTCAAAAACCCGGTGTGCTCATCGCACGTTATCTTGGTGACCATGCGGAAGATGCCCGAACGGCATTTGAATTAATGTGGCATGCCATTCGCCCACATATTTTAAACAGAAAAGGGTGTGAGCCTCGCATTTGGCGGACCTAGTATCTGTGAAACGCGCGCTAACAAAGCTATTACCCTTAACGCACTTTTAGGAGTGGATTCTCTATGGAACTTTCCCCACGGGAAAAAGATAAATTATTACTGTTTGTAGCGTCTGAATTGGCTGAAAAACGACGTGCTCGCGGTGTGAAATTAAATTATCCGGAGTGCATTGCCATTATCAGTGCGTTCATTATGGAAGGCGCTCGTGATGGTCGCACAGTGGCAGAATTAATGAACGAGGGCCGTGAAGTGATTCGTCGAGAAGACGTTATGGATGGCATTGCTGAAATGATTCATGAAGTGCAGGTGGAAGCGACTTTTCCGGATGGCACTAAGCTCGTCACTGTTCATAATCCCATTGTATAGGAGAAGCCTGTGAAACCAGGAGAAATCATTTGCGCAGAAGGTGACATAGAAATAAATCAGGGACTCAAAACGGTGATTGTCGAAGTGGCAAATACCGGTGATCGTCCCATTCAAGTGGGTAGCCATTATCATTTTTTTGAGACAAACCTAAAATTAAAATTTGATCGTCCTGTATCGAAAGGTTTTCGTTTAAATATTGCGGCGGGTACGGCGGTTCGATTTGAGCCGGGACAAACGCGTACGGTTGAACTGGTGGAATTTGCGGGTAAACGCAAAATTTATGGATTTCGCGGCGATGTGATGGGGCCGCTATAACGCGGTGCTTTGTCTTGCTATCGCAAGGCGCAAAAAGAATCGTCTATCCGATAACGCATTGTGAGCGGTTAGCCATTTGAGCTGGCGTGACCTAAGGAAAAATCATGGCAAAGATTAGTCGACGTGCATACGCCGATATGTATGGTCCAACAGTGGGTGATAAAGTTCGGCTGGGGGATACAGAACTGTTTATCTCCCCAGAAAAAGATTTCACGGTTTATGGTGACGAAGTGAAATTCGGCGGAGGTAAGGTTATTCGAGATGGTATGGGCCAAAGCCAAGCTATGTCGAAAGACATCGCTGATACCGTCATTACTAACGCTTTAATTTTAGATTATTGGGGCATCGTTAAGGCAGATGTCGCGATAAAAGCAGGTCGAATTCAAGCCATTGGCAAAGCCGGTAATCCAGATACACAGCAAGGCGTGACGATTGAAGTGGGTCCAGGTACAGAAGTGATTGCAGGTGAAGGGCAGATATTAACCCCCGGTGGAATTGACGCGCACATTCACTTTATTTGTCCGCAGCAAATTGAAGAAGCGCTTATGAGCGGCGTGACGACCATGATAGGTGGTGGAACCGGCCCCGCTACCGGTACGAATGCGACCACTTGTACGCCCGGACCATGGCATATCGGAAAAATGTTACAAGCAGTAGAAGATTTGCCAATGAACATTGGCTTTTTAGGGAAAGGGAATGCCAGTCTACCTGATCCACTGCGCGAACAAATTGAAGCGGGTGCCATGGGTTTAAAGCTGCACGAAGATTGGGGCACCACACCAGCTTCCATTGATTGTTGTTTAACAGTGGCTGAAGAGCACGATGTGCAAGTGGCCATTCACACCGATACCTTAAACGAATCGGGTTTTGTCGAGGATACGCTTGCGGCGTTTAAAGGGCGCGTGATTCATACTTACCACACGGAGGGTGCCGGTGGTGGGCACGCGCCGGATATTATAAAAGCCTGTGGTGAAGCCAACGTTTTACCCTCATCTACAAACCCCACTCGCCCGTATACGATCAACACCGTAGATGAACATCTCGACATGCTGATGGTCTGTCACCACCTTGATCCAAATATTCCCGAAGATGTGGCCTTTGCAGACTCAAGAATTCGCCGCGAAACCATTGCTGCTGAAGATATTCTTCATGATCTTGGTGCCTTTAGTATGATCTCCTCCGATTCACAAGCCATGGGGCGTGTCGGTGAAGTGGTCACACGTACTTGGCAAACAGCGCATAAAATGAAAGTACAAAGAGGTGCATTGCCGGAAGACACTGAAGGCCATGATAATTTTCGATGTAAGCGCTACATTGCGAAGTACGCGATAAACCCAGCCATTACCATGGGGATTGCAGACGAAGTTGGCTCAATTGAAGTGGGTAAGCTTGCAGATTTAGTACTTTGGAAGCCGATGTTTTTCGGTACAAAACCTTCTCTGATTTTAAAAGGCGGCATGATTGCCGGTGCACCGATGGGTGACCCAAATGCCTCGATTCCGACACCGCAACCGGTGCATTACCGAATGATGTTTGGTGCCATGGGCAAAGCGGTGCATGAAACCAGTATTTCATTTGTCTCGCAAGCCGCTTTAAAAAATGGTCGGCTTGACCATTTAGGCTTGAAAAAAATATTGCGGCCGGTAAAAGACACGCGTTCAATTTCGAAAGCAGATATGAAGCTAAATGATTATCAACCCGTGCTTGAAGTTGATCCGCAAACTTATGTGGTGAAAGCCGATGGAAAACAATTGACCTGTGAGCCGGCTACCTCATTGCCACTCGCGCAGCGCTATTATTTATTTTAATAAAACCTAGCGAGACACAAACCAAAAGAGTGACTCATTATGAAAATTTTTACCTTTAAATTGCCACTCGCGAACAATATGTGCACTGACAGTGATGATGAAACACAATCGGAAGCAGGCGTCATCAATACGGAGGTGGATTCCGTATATTTAGCATTTGATGATCGTAAGCGCGGCCGATTAAAAATTCAGATGAACAGTGGAGAAGTGGCTGGCATTCAAATTGAACGCGGTGATGTGATGCGTGATGGAACCATTCTCACTAATGATGAAAACGACCATTTAAAAATATTGGCAGCCGATGAAAAAGTCTCCACCGCCTATGTAGCGGACGCAACATTATTTGCGCGCGGTTGTTATCACTTAGGCAATCGCCATGTTCCACTTCAAATTGGCGATGGCTTTTTACGCTATCAAGAAGATTATGTATTGGATGAAATGCTGCAAGGTTTAGGCATTGAAATCACACATGAACAAGCCCCATTTGAACCAGAAAATGGCGCGTATGCCAATGGAAGTGGTCATCATCACGCTGGAAATTCAGTAGAGTCTGATCGCCATTCTCATGGACATTCGCACCATCATGCCCATTGATATGCAGACTCAAGACCATAGGGTAGAAGGACAAACCGTTAGTCAGACGGCTCAGGGTTTATTGTCATTGCTACATATTTCGAGTCCCGCTCTACCGGTCGGGGCGTTTGCGTACAGCCAAGGTTTGGAGTATGCGCTGGATGCAGGTTGGTGCAAAAATGCACAAGATATTGAGCACTGGATTGTACTAACACTTGAGCAAGGCATCGGCACATTAGACTTACCGGTGTACGCGAGAATATACGACGCTTGGTCAATGCAGGATGATGCCGCGGTAAAAGAATGGAATCAGCAATTGTTGGCGTTTCGTGAAACGAAAGAGTTGTATCTGGAAGACACGCAAGTGGGTGCCGCATACGCGCAATGGCATCGAGGGCAAACCGCTCATAGAATGGATGAACGCACGCGTGCGTTATCTGTACTCACTTTGCCCACCGTCGTCGCCATGAGTGCTTTAGCGGCTGTGATGTCCGATATACCGAAACAGCAGGCGCTCATCGGATTTGCATGGGCTTGGTCCGAAAATCAAATTGCCTGTGCGAGCAAGGCATTGCCATTAGGGCAAACTGCAGGCCAGCAAATTCTACAACGATTGATTCCTGTTCTGGATCGTGTCGTCACGCGTTCACTCACCATAGAGGACGAAGCATTAGGCACTGGTCTGATGGGTTTGGCCATTGCCTCTTCATTGCATGAATCTCAATATTCCCGACTGTTTCGATCATAACCGTTTAATAATCCATTTATAATCCATTAGTGATAGGCAACAATATGACAAAACAAGTATTAAGAGTAGGTGTGGGTGGCCCAGTTGGTTCGGGCAAAACAGCACTACTGACAGCGCTCTGTCAGACGATGAGAAAACACTACAACATTGCGGTTGTCACGAACGATATTTATACCAAAGAAGATGCGCAATTTTTAATTCGCAATGAAGCTTTGGAAGAAGATCGTATTTTAGGTGTAGAAACAGGAGGTTGCCCGCACACCGCCATACGCGAAGATGCATCCATGAACTTAGCGGCTGTGAAAGATCTTCAAGATCGTCATGACGGATTGGAAATGGTACTGGTCGAAAGCGGTGGTGATAATTTGTCCGCTACGTTTAGTCCAGAGCTATCTGATCTTACACTTTACGTCATTGATGTGTGTGCCGGTGATAAAATCCCTCGTAAAGGTGGGCCCGGTATCACAAAATCAGATTTGTTAATTATCAATAAAATAGATATAGCAGAGCATGTAGGCGCATCACTGGAAGTAATGGATCGCGATACCAAAAAAATGCGAGGCGATAAACCGTTTGTATTTGCAAATGTCAAAACAGGTAAGGGTGTTCGCCAAATTGTTGAGTTCATTATTGAGCAAGGCATGCTAAGAAAAAGCGAAACCATCAATGAAGCATTAGATGCCATTCAAGTTGCCTAAAAAAGATCTGTCATCATTCGTCAATGGTGCGTAATTAATCTGGAGTTATTATGAAGTTTTTAAGTGTTTGTTTGTTTTTATTTTTACCTGCCTCCGTCTGGGCACATACTGGCGCAGAGGGTTTCTTTGGTGTTTCGCTCATGCAAAGCGGGTTTGTATCGGGTTTATTGCACCCGTTGTTAGGTTTAGATCATCTATTGGCCATCATGACAGTCGGTATACTTTCGGCTCGCTTTACAGCAAAAAATCGAGCGGCTATTGCCTTTGGCTTTGCCATTTTCATGCTCATGGGATTTGCTTGGTCAGTTCATTCGGGAGCGGTAGCGATGACGGAACAGCTTATATTGAGTTCAGTCGTGTTGGCGGCGGTTGGATTAATCATAAAATCGCAGATGTCTGAATCGAGTAATCAAGAACGTCATCCACGATTATCAAAAATTCAAGGCCCGTTAAAGGACATCAGTCTGAATATGACGCTTGGCGGTATGCTGTTATTTGCGGTCTTTCATGGTACGGCACACGGTGTTGAAATTCCTGCGTTTGCATCAATGGCCAGTTTTGCCTTTGGATTTTCTGCTGCCACCTTAGCCTTGATATTGGCAACTCAAGCT
Organism: uncultured Saccharospirillaceae bacterium; assembly: GCA_947503895.1. Taxonomy (GTDB): domain Bacteria; phylum Pseudomonadota; class Gammaproteobacteria; order Pseudomonadales; family Oceanobacteraceae; genus Bermanella. Next base: position 54,656 of record CANNFT010000017.1, on the reverse strand, counting down.
GTCGCTCAACGCTACCTGTCATCTAAGATTGAATTAGTATTGGGCTTGGGCGTTCTTTGTTTCTCATTGCTATAATGGCACTCATTCACCGACTGATTTAACACCAATAACCGAGCAGGATGTGGTAGATAGCATCCTGCTCGTTTAACGGTTTGGTGGCGGTCATTCCCATGTTTTCATTTCCCTAGTGTTCATTTCTCTCTTCTTCATGCGACTTCTATGGCCATATTGAATGGCTAGTTGCCAGTATTATTCCTGCGCTGTATAAGAAAAACCTTTTTAAAAAGATATTCGCATTATGCAGTGAAGGGGGGCGGTTGATTCAAGCACGATCAGCTAGATTGATTAAGATAGATGCGACTTCATTCTGTTGCATGATTGCAAATGATTCAGGTCAGTCTCCTTTGAGAATATATGCGAGTGAATATATGATGAAATTTTTAGTCAGTGCCCTATTGTTGATGCTTTCGGTATTCAGTTGGTCAGACAAAACGATCTATTTAACATCATTAGACTGGCCGCCATATTCGGGTAAAACCTTAAAAGACCAAGGAGCCTCAATAGCCGTCGCTAAGGCAGCTTTTAAAGCGATGGGGTACGATTTGCAAGTTGACTTTTACCCTTGGAGTCGAGCTGTCAACTTAGCTGAGTCTGAAGATAATAAGTATGCCGGTTATTTTCCTGAATATTACAGTGCTGATATCGCAAAAAATTTCATATTTAGTGAGCCAATGGGAAATGGCCCACTCGGTTTTGTGGAGAACGTCTCTAAGCCCGTCACTTGGAATCACTTGAAAGACTTAAGTTCATACAGTATTGGCGTGGTTCAAGATTATGTTAATACCCAGGAGTTTGATGAAAAAGTGGCCAGCGGCGAAATAAAGGCCCAAACCGTTATCAGTGATAAAAACAATATGTTAAAAGTCGCACATGGCCGAATTGATTTAGCAGTGGTGGATAAGAACGTCATGGCCTATCTATTTGCAACAGACAATCAATTGCAACCGCTTAAAGATAACGTACAGTTCAACCGAACATTATTAGAAGATAAGAAACTTTATATCTGTTTTAAAAAGAGCCAGTCAGAGGTGGCGAAGATTTTTAATGAGGGGGTGAAAAAGATTAATGTCACAGAGATTATGAATCAATACTTGAATTGATTAAAAAGCCAGTCCTTTACTATTCTGTCGGTCTTCTTGGAAAGGGCTCGTCACTTAATACACGGCGTCCTGTCGTTTGCCCGATGGGGTCTTCGGCATTCAATCTATTTCATACAGATTGTCCGCTGCGAAGACTGCCCAGCATAACGTGCTACAAAGAAACAGACGGATAGGTATCCGCCAAATCCGCACGCCCCCAATCACTCCATGAGCCATCATAAACGGCGAGATTTGTAAAACCTGCTTGGTAAAGAGCCAGCATTGGAATACAGGCGGTGATTCCCGATCCACAGCTAAATATCATTGGCGTCTCTTGAGGTAAGTTAGTTTGCCCTGTGCATTCGCGTAACATTGCGAGCATCTCATCTTTGCTGAGTAACTGATGTTCTTTCATGCAGATCGTATAAGGGATATTAAAAGCGTTAGGTATGTGTCCTTGGCGCAATCCTTTTCTCGGTTCGGGTACAATGCCATCAAAGCGATCTTTGCTGCGAGCATCGATGATCATGACTTTAGGATCACTGAATTTGGTTAAGACTTCCGATGCGCTGGCGATCCATTGTGGAGACACATTTGCGCGATAGTGTGTGTTGGATGAAGCAGGTTCAGGCTGCGTGGCTGCGCTGCTACTGGTTAGAGTTTGATGCCTATGTTTCATCCACAGCGGAAGACCACCATCAAGAACGAACACTTCTTGATGGCCAAAATATTTAAATATCCACCATGCGCGTGCAGCAGAATAGACACCGATGTCATCGTATATCACCACCGTGCTGTTATTAGTAATACCCAGTTTTGTGACGTTGTCTTCGAATTGCGATTGGGTTGGAATCGTATGCGGGAGTGAACTGCTAAGGTCACTAAATTGGTTCTCTATATCATAAAATTGTGCGGTGGGAATCCTGTGTTTTTCATCCGGATTTAATGTCACACCAATGGGTGCCATCGTCGCATCTAAAATAACCAAATTATCATTCATATCTTGCAGCTGGCGGTTTAACCACTGTGAAGATACCAAGCTGTTCGAAGCCATGTTGTTCATTCCTTTTCTATAACGCTTATGAGAACTTTAAACGGAATGATGGTGGTTGAGAAGTCGAAGTGCCATCGAAAATAGAAAAGGACTGAGCGATATATTATTATGTCTATCAGCGTGATCGAAAAGAATGTTGATCTGCAATATTGACTTTAGAGGTTTTTGTAATTGGCTAGATTCTATTTGTGTGGCAGTTGTACTAAAAATTTTTCTCTTAATGATGCACAGGATGGCTATAAATTAGGGCTTAAGCAGGGGTTTTTATGCCCTTTTTGTCACACAAATTTAATTGAAAGCAGTGAGTCGGATGATATTTCCCAACTAAAATTGGGTTACACCTATGTTATTACGTTATGTGTGACTATGTATATGCTACTGGAATATTGGGATGAGTGGGCCTTTTTGCCAATGGTTGTTGGGTTGATCAGTATTTTTACGATTATAACAATACCTTTTGCTTGGATAAATCGGTCAGCGTTGTTTGGAGATAAAGTTGTTCATACAAAGCGCCTCAGGTGAATTGATCCGTCTTTATTTTAACAACGCTATTGATAGACTAATCAACAGTAGCGATAGGTGTCTATTTTGAATAAATAGGGCAAGGCTACTCCCCCTTTAATTTTCTAACGCCCTATGACGACAATGCCTATTCTACATTTTAAAAATGTAGTCTCATCTTCCCTCTATTTATTAACTCGTCTAATGCAATGACGTATTTCATCTGGACGATACTGAGGGTGAATGGATTGCAGGACGATCATTGACTAATGATTTTCTCTGTTTTCAGGTCAGGCTTATCAAGTCGGCGTATCTGAGAATTGAATTTTATTGAATCCTTACTTAGCGTGACAGGCCATATACGTTGTGTTACCTAAGGATCACCCTATGTCAGATGTTCATCCGTCCGTTCCTACCTTTCAGGTGATCGTCACGGACATTGGTGAAGCCAGCGCAGCATTGTTTAGTGCATTAAAGCAAGCCATCAAGTTACCTGAACCGGAAATTGCGCGGCGTATTTTGCAGGCCCCCGCAGTGCTAGCGGATTTACTCAATGAAGAAACGGCTCGAACGGTATCCGAGCTATTAGAAAGTTCAGGACTTGAAACCGCCGTTCTACCCTCTGGAGAAGAAGCGCAATTGACCATGGGAGATGGCTGTTATGAACTCGCGCTGAGTATCCCATCGTTTAAAAATATTCACGATGTGTTGGCAGAGATTGTTAGAGTCACCGGGTTAGATGTGGCGGGTGCCGTACAGGTAGTATTGAAAACGCCAACCGTGCTCTTGGGAAATATTTCGTTCACCACAGCTAATCGCTTAAAGTCTCGTTTTGAGAAATTCAATGTTGCAGCGGATATTTCTCGGCCAACAGACGCCCATTATGATCTTGTTTTAAAAGCCGAAATATACAATGCGCAACAGGTTATTGAACATCACGCTACTCAGCTGGCCTTGACTTATCGCAGTCAAAACGAACACCGAGGAAGTAAGACATACTCAATTTCCCGTGTATCGTATCAGCAAGCAAAAGACACTTGGCAAATGGCACAAGAAAATAAAATTCCGTGTCAGCTCCTAAATCAAGATTATCAGCGCTATGACATTTTGCTAAATCATATTGATCCCACTTCCGTGAGCGCCATAAAGCAATACTTAGTCAAAGAATTATTCATACCAGAAAGAATTGTTGAACGGGTAATAGCCAGCGCACCCGTGGTCGTGGCAAAACAAAAATCATTGGGCGAGACGCAAGCCATACTGTCTACATTAGCGGATTTAGATTGTGAAGCGAATGCTGAGCTTGTGTCCAGTTTAACATTTGATGTGGAAGTCATTACGTTAGGTGAAGAACAGGCGGCTCGCTATATACTTGAGCATATTCTCGCTATACGGTCGTCAGTCATCATACCCATTTTAAAGGGAAAGCAAAAACGCATAGAGGGGCCATTTAATTATAATCAGGTTCGGTGGGCGCAACACGAATTTGCAAAAATAAGTGGTCAAATTAATTTGAAGAAGCGAGGTTGATCATGGCTGATATTCTAGATTCTCATATGGATTTGGCAAAAGCTGCAAAAAGCAAAGCCATTATTGGCCAGCATAAAAAAGCGTTAGCGTTATACCGCGAAGCGCTCCAACACGCAAGACAGCAGAATGCACATTCAATCATCATGAGGCATTACTCTGAGTGTGCATTAGAGTCTATGGAGCAACTAGAGCAATATGATCAAGTTGAAAGCTATTGTATTGAGGCGATTAAACATTACGAAGAAAACCCACCAGAAAGCGACATCGCAAAGAAGGATCTGGCTTACTTACACCAGCGTCTCGCCTTTATTTATTTAAAGAAAGGTATAAAAGATCAGGCGCTTACGTTTGCGGACTGCGCGCAAAGTATCGCGACAGCCATTAATTTGGATATGCCACTGTTACCCAAATTAAAGAATTGGGCATCTTCGGCATTGCATATGGATGTGGGCCGTATTCTCCAAGAGCAAAAAAGGCATCACTATTTCACGGTTCGTAAAGAGTCGAAAACAGGTTAAACCGATATACATTTGTTTAACACAAGAATCGTACAAAAGAAGGAATATTGAATGACTTGGGATAACGATGTTGCAAAAATGACTCCAGGACAGGCATTGATGGACGTGCCTATTCCAAAGTTAATTGAAAATACAGCTAAAGCCATTGCTGCAGCGCAATACGAGCTAGATGCCAGTGCCGTGAGGGCGGCTACATTATTATCGGAAACCAAGGTCGCCTTTAAAAACGATGATGGCAGCGTTGTTGATCGGTCACTATTGGAGCTTGGCTTTACACCTAGCTTTTATCATTTCACAGAAACCGATATGGAGTTTAATGTCACCATCTCTGTCAAGGTCGAGTCTGGAGTGGACTTTGGATTGACCGTCGGAATAGGTGACGATGCTCAAGGTGGTAACGGTGCAAGCCAAGGGGGGTCGGGCAGTAACAGCGGGTCGGGTGGTAATAACGGAGCCGGTAGTGCTACCAATGGGAATACTAAAAAGGCCCCTAAAAATATACCGGCAGCCTATGGAGGGACGATCAGTTTAGATATTCATCATAAATATGGATTTGATATGTCCGCAACTTCAAAAATTAGAACGACAATGAAATCTATACCGCCACCGCAGACATTTATTCAGGCGTTACAAACCCATGCAGCCATGGGTGGCACCATAGAAGCCTCAGATCAAAGTAGCGGAACGAACGACTCATGAGCAATGGCAGCCAATTTATGGCCGATGTTTCAAGCGTTCCGTTACCACAGATGCTTGAAAAAATGGGGCTGGCCATAGCAAGCGCACAGCAGGCTATGGATGAAAATGCCATTAGTCTAGCGCAAAAAATGGGGGACAAGGAGAATTACGGGGTTGAGTTTAGTGGAGATGATAAAAAGCGTTCACTGTTAGAGTTAGGGTTTACACCGAGCTTCTACCATATCAGCGAAGCGACGGTAGATTTGCGCATATCGCTTTCGATGTCGATGTCCCGTGAGGCATCCGTTAGCGCCAGTGTCTCTGTGAGTGTCCCAGTTTCATTTGTGATGGTTGCAGCCTCTGTCAGTGCTTCATACAGCTCCAAGTATTCCTACGACGCCTCTGCCTCAAGCGCAATCACTGCGCGATTTGTTGCGATTCCCCCACCGACGATCTTTAACCAGTACTTAAATACCGTGCGAGAAAAAGAGGCTATATCGGTGGATGATGGTTAATGGACTAATGGTGATCAAAGCCGGTCGGTAACACTCTAATTTAATAAAAATGAAGGAAGTCATATGTCAGTCGGGCGAGATTTATTAAATGTTCCAATGGGGGCGATGATTCAAAAAATGGCGACCGCGATTGCTGAGTCGCAAGTGGCTTTAGATGAATCGAGTTTACGTGTAGCCGAAATGATGAGCGGGAAAATGCGCGAAACCGATGACGATGGTAATGCGTCAGAAGTGGATACGCGAGTGTACTTTGGAAAAGATGACCAAGGTGATCCTGAAAAATTGTCCATGATTGAACTGGGTTTTACACCTACCTTTTATCAATTTGTTGATACCTTAATTGAAGTAAAGATGGCGATCACGGTTAAATTTGAAAATGCACAAGAGCGCAAAACTAAAGGAAAGGAAACACGGTTCCGCTGGAATAGAAATGGTATATCGATTTCTACCACGCCTGTCGACGCAACGTACAGTAGCAAATACAGCTACAGTTCCGAGGGGTCGAGCCTATTAAGAACGAAACTGGTTCCTGTACCACCGCCCAGTATATTAGAAGATAGAATTACCGCATTAATGGAAGCTAACGAAGAATAATAAGGTGCGCATATGTCACAGGTAGGTAAAGAACTAACGGATGTACCGTTTGGACAAATGATTCAAGGTATGGGCCTTGCCATTGCCGAAGCACAATATGCTTTAGATGAAGTCGGTATTCGTCTTGCGCAAATGATGAGTGGTGAATTTGAGGTCGAGACCGTTGATGAAAATGGCGATACCAGTGTGGAAACGCGTGAAGCGTATGTCACGTTTGATGGTGAAAAACTATCGTTATTAGAACTTGGGTTTACACCTACTTTTTATCAGTTTGTAGATACACAAGTTGAAATAAAAGTATCCATCACCATCACCACCAGTCAAACCTATAGCCGCAAGACAAGCAATTTTAATCTGACCACTGGAGCAGGGATATTCAAAGGAGCCATCGGCGCAACGGTTAGAGCGACATCGGTTAGCTCCCAATACAGTTCTAAATATCAATACAGTGCAGAAGGCTCTAGTTTAATGCGGACCAAAATAGTACCGGTGCCTTCGCCGGCCGTGCTGGAAGATCGAATTCGCGGAGTACTAGAACGAAAGCAAGCAGAGAAAGACGCTAATTCATGAGCGATAACTATTTAGATTGGGAAACACTGGAGCACGGTTTCGGTAGTGACCAATCCGAGTCGCCCACACTTAAAGAGGTGCATTCAAAAAGCGTCAAGCAAAGAGAGTTGACAGATTTATTGTCGATTCCCGAAGTGCCAGAAGAACTTAAGGCGTTAGTACGCGAAAGAATTCAGCTAGAAAACAAAGTTAAGTCTTTAACTTCAGCAAACTCGCTGAATCAATCGAAGAATGAACGAGAAAATAAACGCTTTTACGTTCCTGTGCATACAAAGCAATCCAGAATAAAAGAGCGAACTCGAAATAAAGAGGATGAAATTCGTCAGCAAGCAATCAAAAAAAAATTGGAAAAATCAAATATAGAGAAGTGGCGATCGCAACAACGTGAAGCTAATAACAAGAAGGCATTACTGGATCGGGTATCAAAACGGAAGCTGAATGAAAAGCAAAATGAGAGGCGGCAAAGGATTGTAAAAGAAACCAAGCTAAAACAGCTTAATAAGCTAAAAAAACAAGCCGAAATTGAGTCAGAGCGGCAAGCGAAGATCCAGGCATTCGCACAGAAAAGAATCATGGATAGGAAAGCGGAATTCATACAAAGTCTAAAGGCCAATGAAGTAAAGCGGATGCAGAACATTGGAAAATTAATCGAAAAACGACAGGAAAGTCACGTTCATGAAACGCGCAGTTATAAAAGGAAAGAAATCAATCGAAAGAAAAGTCAGGAAACGGTATTGCAAAAAAAAGTTGATCAAAAGCTTTTCGAATGCAGCCTTGAAGCACGACGGGCTAGAGCCATAGCAAAACGTAAAGAGGCAATGGAAGAAGAGCGAAAATGGTTAGAAAACCGAGAGAGATTGATCGCCAGAAAAAAAAGTAAAGAACAATATTAATTCAATCAATTCTGCGTGGAAATGCGATAGCTAATACATGGTGTGAAATAGAGTATGACAGACGAATTTAACCAGATTGCAGAAGGCGAGGGGTTGGATGATTTTTTGATCAGTTTAGCCGAAGGTGTTGCATCGGCACAGGCGGAATTAAACCAACTGGTGATTAATAGCCCTTCAGGAAGCGGCGTCTCCTACCAAATACCAAAATTAGAATTCGAACTAAAATTACAGGTCAATACTCAACAATTTTCTTCGATGGTTCAGACTAACGAAAGCGAACTGATGACGAAGAAAAAATCCTATTTAAGAGTAGCGTCCCCGACAACAACACAGCAAAGCAGTGCTGCGAGTGTGATTAAAGGCGTGCTTATGGCTGTTCCTACAAATAGCGGTAAACCTGGATTTTCATTGAATCTTAATATGGGCGTGATCCTCAATGGTGAAGTTCCCATTATGGTTGAGGTCGTCAGTGCAGTTGGAGAAGCGCAAGTCAATGTACCAGTAGAAATTAACGTAGATCGACAAAGATCTACCCTAATGAGCCAACAAGAAGGGCGCTCAGACAATGTATCTCCTAATACGTACATTAAAAATGGCTTAGTTATGACGGGAGCTGATGGGAAAGCGTCGACCGTGCTTGTCGTGGATCAAGCTGAGCTTCAACAAACACCGATAGTCGTTACCGTTGATGCCTTATCAGAAACGGAATCCCTCATTTATAGAGTGCAATAGCCAGCCCAATATAAGGCCCAATAACGTCTATTTATTCATTGCAATATAGAAAACACTGAGCAGTACCTCATGAGTATACAGGTTAAAGCAACATTCAAAGCAGCAGATGACACTAAAGTCGAGCCCATTAGTGTGCGAGCAATGGTCGTCAGCGTAGCGGGAAAATCAGAAAAGTTAGCACAAGCAAACACGGATAACGATGGGCAATTGGACCTTAAATCGAATACTCAATTTAACCAATATTTGCCTTATATCTATCTGGAGTACCTTCATAAAAGACGGTGGTTACGGCTGAAAGCGATACCGGTGAAATACACCCGTTCACTATTGGACTTTGGTGAAGTGACTATTCCTGCCACGACATTAACCCAAAGTTCAATTAAGCCAGAAAAAACCATGCTTGCTAGAACCGTTTCGAATGCTGAACACAGTGAAATTGAAACGTTGAATGAAGAACGGTTGCCCGTATTAGAATTGCAAGTGAGTCAGCTTAAAAATGAAAAATCTGTACTCAGTCAAAAAGTTTCTAGTTTACAAAGTCAGGTGAGTAACATTACGTTAGAACGAGATAGTGCAATCACACAAAAAGCCGCTCTAGAGTCAGAGGTATTAAGGAAGAATCAAAGGGTAAGCGAATTGCAATCTGAATTAGAGGCAAAGTCGCCCAAAGATACGCCTATTAATCAATTATTTGAAAACACGGGCATGCAGTTAGAGCAAGCGCACAATAAATTAAGTTCGGGACGAAAACATTTCTCATTGGGAAAAGTCAGCATGGAATTAAAAGTCCTCCCGGGCCAAAGTGGGAGCAGTGTCAGAGTTGCTGACGCTGAACTTATTAATGAAGTAGGGGCAGATGCTCTGAGTACGGTCAAGATTGAATTTAACGATGATTCTGTGAGTGCGACGTCCGCGCACCAAGATATTGACAATATTACCGTACCAGATTTGAGTGGATACACCAAAGCACTGGCAGAACGAACCATTCATGGATTAGGGTTGATCAGTCAGTGGCAGGTTGAAAATATTGTAGAAGCGGATACTCACAGTGCAATGAATGGTCGAATTATTCGGCAGAGTCCAGTGGCAGGTACATTAGTTAATAAAAGGACAGAAGTGGTTTTGACCTTAGCTAAAGCGGCAATCATGGATTAAGTAATACAAGCGCTTATTGAGTCGCACCATTTTTCTGTCAATCCGTTTTGAGCACTTAATTAATAAAAAAGAGAATAAGTTGCAATGAGTACGAAACCGGTTAGTGAGCTAGTGGATGTTGTGAGTGCACCGCTTGGAGATTTAATTGCTGAGGTCGGCATTGGCGTAGCGCGTGCTCAATATGCACTAGACAAACAGAGTCTCGCTTTATTCGAAGAGATTTACAAAAATGATGAGCAGTATCTAGATCAATTAAGAGCAATGGGTTATCGGCCAAATTGGTACCAGATCCCTGAAGCCGAAGCCGAAATTCAGGTGAGTCTAGCGATTTCCGGCTCCTACTCTGGACAATCACGCAGCCCAATCAAAATGTATGCGGCGCCCATGAATGCCAGCTATAAAAATAGCTTTGAATATGATCTTTCTGCGAGCAGTAAACTCAAAATGAAAATTGTACCCGTGCCAGAACCGAGCTTTATTGAACAGCAAAAAATGATTCCAAGATTGGTGGGGAAATCCATTAAGGAAGCAGAAACATTACTTAATCAGCTAGATATCCCTTATTCGATTGATGACGACTCCGATCCTGATGTCCTCATACAAACGACGACCCCTTTGGCTGGTGAAGTATTAGTGGATGACGCGATTTTAATGATAAGCGTTGTAATATGATTGATCTCCAAAGCAGTGCTCATCCACTGGCAGGGTAATTATTGACATGAAGAAAGCGATTTCAGATATTTCCGGAATTTTTTCCAAGTTGGGCAAGCAAACACAGCTGTCGAATCAACAGCGAGACGATCTAGGAAATAGTCAGCAGTCGTCTTTACTCGATGGGCTTTCAAAAGCTTCTGGCCTCTTTCAAATGGATCAAAGTGCCTTGAAAGAACATGAAATACTGAATCAGTTTGATTTCTCCCAAATGGTTGATTCTTTCTCAGGGCTGGACGCCAGCGTCATCAATGTTGATGAAATGCTGGTCGATAAGCGCCCAAGCGTTTCTCCTCAAACTGAATCGATTAGGCAGGATAATCAAACGGTTTACCCTGCTGTCATTAGAAATAATCTCGATCTATTAACCTCAGAGAGTAATCAAGATTTTCAAGTTTTAGTGAATAACCTCAAAACTAATGCATTAGATGAGGAGCAACGTAGAGTTGACGTCAGCCATTTAAGACAGTGGGTCCGATCTCATATGATCGAAAAAACACTGACGGAATATATTGCATCCAGTGATGCTGTTAACCAGCATCAAAAAGATCGTTTTACAGGTGAGCTTCTAGTCGTATTGACTCGCCTAGAAATGGTCATGGGGTGGATACATTTAGGCGGTGTTAATCAGTCTCCATTGCCCACATGGGAGCGAAGTGCGCCTGATAATTTAGACGAATATTACACTGCAGATATGAGCCATAGCAGCCAGCATGCATATGCTGACTGGGGCAGTGCATTTATGGGAAGTAATTTTAAACAAGCGGGCATTAACGAATCTATTTTATCCTCAGGATTGTTTCAATCTGCCAAGGCATTTCATGATGGTACGCTTACCTTATCGCACTGCACGACCATTCCGACGGATAAATGGGTCGCGTTATCTCAGGCATTTAACGCAGATCAGAAATCAATGCTGTTGAGTCAATTTTTTCAACAAAACTTCACATTATCAGCCGGTGATATCATTGTTCTCGGACGCAAGTCACATCGATGGAAAAGTCAAAATGATGGGGAACTGGCTATGGTTGAGAAATACGACCCAACATCCGAAAAACTGCATTTAATTCGGGGAGATTTTGATCGCAATCGTGTCGGAGGCGAAGTACGCACACTTTCTAATTTAGAGGACTGGGAAGATGTGATTGCCGCTGTTCGATTTCATCATTCTGCATTCAAACCTTCATTAAAGGTTGATTCACAAATTTCTAATACCCTAGTTGAATCGTGTTTGCTTGGCTTAAAACGGTACAAGCATGAAATACTTCGTATCGGACTGCTGCGGGGATGGTTTCATAATTCGGACATTTTTGCCAGTGTTGCTGAATTGTATCAAAATCCAAATCCATAAATTGACAACTTTGGCCGTGTTGCCCGATCGATAAATCAGTACTGGGTTAACCATCAGCTGAAATGAAAAATATAATTAAAACGGTCATGTATGACGCATTGAAAAAATCTGTAGTCATAAAGAATTTTTCAATGGCTATTTGAACGAATGTTGAGCAAAGCAAATCGTACATCAACGATCTGCTAGATAGGATAAGGAGAAATCATGAGCAACCCAATATCCAGTAAATTAGGCAGTATCAGTAGTCTGTTTTTAGTACCAACGGCGACGGCAAATGAAATGGAAGCTGAAGCAGCCACTACCAACAATAACGTGGATTGGCTACAAGACCTTTCTTTCGAATATTTAGCACTGAGAGGAGGGAGTAGCAGTGTCGGTACAGGGGATGGGAGCTATTGGTACACAGGTGTAAAGCTCAATTGGCCCGAAAGGCATACTTATTCGGTGGCCTACCTTGACTCGAACAAGACGGATACTGCGAATAATATTTATCCCATGGCAATGGATGTATACGCTAAAGACAGTATTCAACATCTAAATAGAAATTTCACCTTAACCGCACACTGCGGTAGTTTCGATTTTATGGATGGATCGGGTGGGTTAACGGGGTTCAATAATCATGAGGATCATCATATTCTTGAGCGTAATATAAAAGTATTGCGGTTCTCTGAGGGAGGTTGGCACAAGGTATCCTTGAGATTCTCGGATGGTAATCTCGGTGCAGCGGTTGAGGAAAAAACGCTGTTTACTGGCTACAGCGAGGAAGGCAGCAATGGAGATAAATACGGTCCCTATCATTCTCGATTGGAAATGTTCATTCTTGACGATGTTAGTTCTGTGACGGTTATTTTTAATGTTTCCATTTATTCCAGTAAATCGGCATCGACGTTTAATTCTTCCACGAGCAATATTAAGGCCAGCAAATCAAATTTCAGTTTTGCGAGTTATTTTGGCGCCAATAATGATAATAAGGTCTCTTTGTTGTGTGAATTGAAAGGTGAGGATTTAATTGACATTATTGCTGTCGACTCGAATACAGATGCTGCTTCAAAACCTAAGGTATCAGGCTCGTTGTCAAAGGGTATTGCCAAAGGTGGTGCATTAGGAAATGCCTTTAAGAAAATTTATGGCAAAACCATACAGGGTGTCTCTAAATTACTTGAAAAAAGTACCATTACCATTTCAGTGGATCTCGATTTGGCAATGGGTATTTTCTTACAATATGGTTATGAGAGTGTTGAGCACTTTTTACAAGTGACGAAGCAAACCTATCAAAAAAACGACGACATCGTATTCGAAGAAAGTAAACAATTCACTCTTACATTCTTTCATCAGGAAGATCCCTCGCTTGGATTGGCTGGTTTAGAGATAAATATCACGGCATTGGGTTTCAAAACATCTGTTCACGTATTGACTGCATTGCAAAAATCCCACATCAAGGAGCAATGGGATAAACTGGAACCGCGAATTCAAAGTAGAATATTAGAGGGGACAACAGGAATTAAAAGTGTTCAATTGATTGGCAGTGCAAGTAACCTTGATTATGCAAACGATCCGAATGATACCCAAAATAAACAACTGTGTAATGATCGTGCTAATGCTCTGATGTCTTATATTATGAGTAGTGATGTCATGGGGAATGGATTTAATGTGGATCGAATGAACTCACTTGTACCTGACCCGGTTGAAAAATTCATTTACCCACAGGAGGACCCAACGAATAATGCTGAGCGATATCGTTTTGCGCAGCTGACGTTTATATTAAATTAATTGAGTCGCCGGTGAATTCTCTCAGCATTTATAGCACGGATGAATTCACTGGCTATTCCATCGAATTAACGAACGAGATGTGCCTCGAGCGCCATTCTTAGCTCACCATCTATGGCTTTAGGCTTTTTCTCATTCCAGTCATAATGAATCAGAACGGCTTTCCCTTCCGCGCACACACGGTCACCTTGTACGACCTGCTGCATAACTTCCATAGAGCTGTTACCGATACGGCTAAACCAAGTTTTGATTTCAACTTCAGCGTTGTAAAACACTTCAGCTTTATAGTCGACTTCGATTCGGGCAATGATTAAATGCCAATCTTTTGGATCTAGGTCCGGTGTGAAGAAGCGAAAAATAGGATCACGAGCTTTTTCAAACCATTGCGGAATCACAGTATTGTTGATGTGCCCAAGCGCATCGGTTTCTGTGAATCTAGGCTGTATAACTTCTGTAAACATAAAACAATCCAATCATTATTTGGTCACTATCCGGTTCACTTATGTGTCGAATAATGGAGTCATAAATTCAGGTCATCGGGTGAATAAGCAAATACTAATCTGGCACTAAAGACTTAGTATTCAGTAGCCATAAAATTGGCTTGGGAGTGTGCAGGTAAAAACGAGTGGAGTCAAAATCTGAAATGGCGGTTGATGACGCAGAGTGTAAATAATTCCGTACAGTCTTCGGCGCCTCTTGACTAATGACAGGATGCATTTACGAAATGAATGTTAGTTTTAGGGGGGGCGTAGGAGGTGGGGGCAAGCGTGCGCTAATGGCCTTTGAATATGCTGGTTAACGCTAGCTTGCCGTTTTAAAAGGGCTCAATGGCCGCCTTTTAACCCATGCTTTTCTCGGGTTTCTTGTTTTTTCCGTTCACTTTTGCGCAACATCACATAAACCGCGCCGGTGCCGCCGTGTTGTCGCTGAGCACTGTGGTACGCCAGTACATCATCAATCTCTGGTAACCACTTATTCACCCAGCTTTTTAACAGAGCGGGTGTGGCTTCTTTCTCACCCTTGCCATGGAGAATCATCACGGTTCGTAAATCATACTTCATGCAGTCTTCGATGAATTGGAATACCTCTCGGCGTGATTGATCAACCGTCTTGTGATGAAGGTCCAACCGAGCATCAATTTGATACTTTCCTAAGCGAAATTTGCGAAAAACCCCCTCTTGTACGCCGGCTTTCTTGAATTCAAGAATGTCGTAGGGCTTGACCATTTCTACATAGTCTGTGGATAAGTGATTTGGATCGCGCTCTAGGGTTTTGATGGCAGATTGCCGGCGCTCGGCTTGAGTGACTGCATCTTGAGCATTTTTTTTCAAGTCCACTCGAGCGACGGCTTCGAGTGGTTTCACATCGGATACGGCTTCTTGAAATAATTTTGACTCGTCCATCGCGCCCTCCGAATTGTGCCTGCAGCGTTTACGATAATGTACTCATGGAAGGGAAATCTGTCCAGATGACGTCAATGATCCCCCGTAGAGCGGTTTTCTGCTCAGTATACGTCACTTTTTGTCCAAAGCGGAGAGTAGAAGTAGTGGGTCGACACGACTGTCGTTCAAGCTGACGCTCCAATGAAGATGGGCTCCAGTGACTCGCCCTGTAGCGCCTACCTTACCCAGTAATTGGCCTTTTTCGAGCCATTGTCCTTCCTCAACGCTGATCTCGTCTAAGTGACAATACATGGTCACGACACCTTGGCCATGGTCAAGATAGACCACGTTTCCATTGAAAAAGAACTCGCCGGTTAACACGACTTTACCTGCAGATGGAGCGATCACCGGCTCACCTGTTTTAGCGGCTATATCCAGCCCTGAGTGAGGGTTTCTTGGTGCACCGTTGTAAAAACGTTTTAATCCAAAGGCACTGGTAAATGGGCCTTGGACGGGTTGAATGAATGATAAGTCTGGTTCTAATTGCGCTTCAAAGTGGCGGAAAGCGGCGTTGGCTAATATTTTCTCCCCTTTGTGGCGGCGTAAGTCCTCTGGGCTCAAGTCAATATGTTTACGGGTTTTAAGCTTAATGTGTTGCTCTGGATAATCTTTGGAGTGCACGTTAAATGGGTAGGATGTTTGCTGACTGATTATATGATAGGTGCCTGGCTTGAGGGATAAGGGCAGACCAACGACGGCTATCCATTTATTGTCTTGACGTACGACGGCGATAGGATGGTCTTGAAACTGTGCCTGTGGACGAGTATCTGATTTTTCCTTTAGGGGGATGGCTACGATTCCCCCTGGTACACCCTCTTGGTTCATCCAAGCATGGCTGATCATGCCACTGAACGCCAAGCATAAAAACACAGCGGTTCTTATAATCAGCGAAGCGTGGCTCGTGCTTGAACACGGAGTTCTATTCCACCACTTGGCAGATGAGTTTCCCTTCATGAAGCGTTGCATTTATTCGATCTCCCACGGTCACTTGATTCGCTGCTCGCACAGCCTCACCGTTGTCTAATGTGAGGATGGCATAGCCTCGACCCAGAGTACTAAGAGGGCTGACGGCATTCAAGAGTTCGCCTTGACGCGTTAATTTTTGTTGTAAGTCGCGTAAATTCAATGACATAGCGTGCGACAATCGTTGTTTCAGCTGTTGTAAGCGCTGATGATACAGTTGAACCTGTTTGTCGGGTCGTTGCTGTTGCAAACGATTCGACGCTAATAATAGTCGATGGTTTAAACGCTGTAATCGGTGCTCTACCGTATTTGTTAATCGCATTTCCGCCATATCTAATCGTTGCATGGCTTCATGTAGTCGATCTTTTGGATGACGTAATCGTTTGACCAGCTGCAGAAGATGAAAGCGATGTTGCTGAATACGCTGCTGCATCAAACGAATGAATTGGCGTTCGAGCTGTTCCAATCGGCTCAAATATTCAAATCGATCTGGGCTGACAAGCTCTGCCGCTGCAGAAGGGGTCGGGGCGCGTAAGTCTGCCACCCAATCAGAGATGGAAAAATCGACTTCGTGCCCGACTGCACTAATGATCGGAATTTGGCTGGCAAAAATCGCTCTTGCTACGACTTCTTCATTAAACGGCCATAGATCTTCTAAACTCCCACCCCCGCGACCAACGATGAGCACATCGCAAAAACCATGCAGGTTTGCACGCTCAATGGCGCTGGCAATTTGCGGTGCAGCCGCTTGGCCTTGTACCGGTACCGGATAGATAGAGATCGGCAAAGAAGGGAATCGACGTTTCAGTACGGTGATTATGTCCTGTATGGCTGCGCCGCTGGGTGAAGTAATCACCCCAATGTGCTTTGGATGTGTGGGAATGTGCTTTTTCCACGCGGGATCAAATAAACCTTCTTGAGCCAGCTTCTCTTTCAATTGTTCAAATGCAATCTTTAACGCGCCTTCGCCGGCACTTTCCATTTTGTCAACAATGAGTTGGTAGTCTCCACGAGCTTCGTACAGGCTAATGGAACCGCTCACCAGTATTTGCTCGCCTTCTCTTGGCGCAAACCGAACAAACTGTGTACGACTACGAAACATCGCACAGCGAATTTGTGCCTTTTGATCTTTTAAAGTGAAATACCAATGACCGCTTTGAGGGCGTGCTAAATTCGAAATTTCACCGCTTACTTGAACACGGTGTAGGTAAGTTTCGAGTAGTTCTTTTGATTGACGATTAAGCTGACTCACTGTCAGTACAGCCGGTTTATTTTCGAAATTAGACATCTTTATTCTACTTTTTCCCTTAATTTCGGTATCGGAATCTAAAAACACTGTAAAAAAACTGGACAGACATTAATATTTTATCTCTACTACGGGCCAGCAGTTAAAAAAAATATATCTGCTGTCATTTAGTTCCAACGGAAAAGGAATCATACATGAAAAAGTTTATCGCTGGCGCTGCACTTGCTGTAGCTGCATCAACTTCTTTCGCCGCTAATGGCCCAGCTGGTTGTGGTTTGGGTACAGCGGTGGTTTTCCCAGACGCTTCTGCTTGGTATGAGCACGTCTTGGCCGCTACGACCAATGGTACTTCCGGTAACCAAACCTTTGGTATGACCTCTGGTACTTCTGGCTGTGAAGATGCGAACGGCCCTCTGGCTGGTGTTCAAACCTACATGGATCAAAACATGGAGCAGCTAGTTTCTGATGCTGCACGTGGAGAAGGCGAGTCTTTGGATGCGCTATCTGCCCTAATCGGTGTTGAAAGCAATGACCGCGCTGAATTCGTTCAAACGATTCAGTCAAACTTCCAAGCGATTTTCGTGAGCACTGAAACGACTTCTGGTCAAGCTTACGATGCATTGGTAAGTGCATTGTCTGCAAATGACAAACTGTCTAAATACGTTGGCTAAGCCATTAGGCTAAGTGAATGATTTAGAGAAAAGGGACCTTTGGTCCCTTTTTTATTGGATGGTAATTGCAATTCTTTAGTCGTTTTGTTATCAGAGTGGCTGAATTTTTTAAATTAAAGTGAAATGGATAATCATGTATCAGCCAAGAAGTTTAATGGCCTATCTCGTTTGTTTTTTTCTGCTATTGATCAGAACATCACTCGCATACTCGTCTTCACTTCCTGCTTCCGCGCCATTATCTTCAGAAGACAATTTAACGCATAAAACACCGATTAAGTCGTCAATACTGAACACCTTACCATTGGAGAATGTCAGCCAAAGTCCTGAATGGAAAGCATTGCTGCATTATCAACCGCAAGGCCTGATGAGTCGTGAGTACAGTGAGGTCGATGACGAAAAGTTTTTCTTGTCAGCCAATGGAAAACATAACCCCTATTTAGAGCTAAAAGCGAC
Organism: uncultured Saccharospirillaceae bacterium; assembly: GCA_947503895.1. Classification (GTDB taxonomy): domain Bacteria; phylum Pseudomonadota; class Gammaproteobacteria; order Pseudomonadales; family Oceanobacteraceae; genus Bermanella. Next base: position 36,173 of record CANNFT010000017.1, on the reverse strand, counting down.
CATTCACGCGTTTCAATCGAAAGGCGTTGGGAATAACGCCGCACAATGTCGATTTCCAGCACGTTTTCAGTATATCCAGCAAGTTTTTCCACAATTGATGCTGCAAGCGGTTGAATGCCCAGAATTTCAAGCTTGGTATGACGGCGTATTCGGTTCCGAACTGTATCTAATTTTTCCATCGTCTTATATTAATAGTCCATCATCCATGTATGGCCATTCATTGTTTCGGCTAGATGGAAAGCAAGGGCATAAATTATTGTCCTCAGCGATTAATTTTGCCGCATTCACCGATGCGGATGATGATGAACTCACTTATAGTGTTAAAGGACTCACCGGTGGATATCCAGGCTATGTCTCACTTGTACCGTACTACGAAAAAGTAAATACCTACAGCCACATAGAGAGTCGCGATATTTGGGAATATAAGCTGAATATCTCGGAAGATAAGCTAGATAAGTTTGTGCGCCATATTTGGGAACTGGATAAAATTCGCTTCGACTATTTTTTTATTGATGAAAACTGTTCATACCGACTGCTCACCATATTGGATGCGGTTGACCCATCCTGGAAATTAACCGAGCCATTTAAATATCGCACCGTTCCCAGCGACACGATTCGAATATTGGCCAAAAAAGGGCTGATCGACGATGTGACTTTCCGCCCCTCTAAAACTACGATCATTGAAAGTCAGCGTTTGCAACTAACCCCACAACAGCGAGACATATCGCGTGCACTGGCGGATGATCCTTTTAGCACTGAAAATCATGAGGCCTATCTGGCATTGGCCGATGACGATAAAGCGCGGGTGTTGGATTTAGCCTATGGGTATACACGCTATTTGGCGCTCAAGAAAAAAGTGAATGATCCAGCATTGCCAAAGCGAAGTTTTAAATTACTCTCGATGCGCGCCAGCGTACCGGTGCAAGGGAATAAATTCTTACCGCCTGTCGTCCCAAGTGTGCGAGATGAGCAAGGGCATGATACTCGGCGTTGGACGTTTACCGCAGGTGAGGAATATGCGGAAGTAGGCTTTCGTTTAAATTACCATGGTTGGTTGGACAACGTCGCGGGTTACCGCGAAGGTGCTGAAATCGAAATGGGGAATTGGGTCGTACGAGCGGAAGAAGATTTACGCTTAGAGACTTTCGAAATCCTGAGCATTCGTTCTGTTGGCCCAAGACATCAATTTAGTCATCCAATTAGTTGGCAAGTAAAAACCGGTTATGAACGTTGGAACACGGATGATGTGGGTCAATCTTATGTGAGAGTTGGGGGTGGATTAGCCTATCCCTTGAGTCATGATTTAGGGGCCGGATCCCTATACGGCATGGCGGTGACAGAAGCTGCAATATCTGATCGTTATCAAGATGACTGGCGCTTAGGTGTGGGCCCTGAAATTGGCTATTTATTGCAGTGGCAACCGCTCAATATTTGGTTGTCTGCGGAACGTTTAGCCAGTGTGGGGACACAAGGTGCCAGTACTCAGCTACAGTTTTCTACGGCTTATAATCCGTCATTGAAGCAACAAGTACGGTTACAGTGGCAGTATCAAGCTTGGCGAGACGACCATGATCACGACATTAGGTTGAGCTATGTTCTCTACCACTAAACGTCATAGGCAGCCATGCCTAATGGGTTGGTCTGCCCGTATTATTGCAGCGGTGGTCGTGCTGGTGATTGTCAGTGGTTGTACCAGCATGACTTCGTTAATGTTTATTCCTTATAAAGAATATCCTGTAACGCCGGATCAAGTGGGCGTCGACTATGAAACTGTTCATCACACGGCTTCGGATGGCACCCGTCTAGTGAGCTGGTGGTTGCCTGCGAGATTAACGGAAGGCGAGGTTGCAAAAGGCACGTTACTCTTTTTGCACGGTAATGCACAAAACATGAGTTACCATCAATTTGGTGCGAATTGGTTACCAGCCCATGGATACAATGTGTTGCTTCTTGGTTATCGAGAATACGGTGCGTCTGAAGGGCTAGCAAAATTACCGGACATATTTTTGGACGTGCACGCGGGGTTAGACTGGATTATTGCACGTGAGCGACAGGAGCCGATTATATTGTTTGGTCAAAGCATCGGCGGATCACTCGCTGTGTACGGGCTCGCTAGCTACCCTCAAAAAGAGCGCGTTAATGCCGTTGTGCTCGACTCCACATTTGACAGCTACCCTGGCATGGCAGCCGAGGCCATGTCACGGCATTGGGTATCATGGATATTGCAGCTACCCGCTTGGATGATCACGTCTGAATACGACCCGGAACGTTGGATTACGCAGTGGGGAGAGAAGCCGTTACTGATGTTTCATAGCCCCGACGACCAAGTGGTTCCCTTCGCTCGCGGTAGGCATTTATTTGAATTGGCGAATGAGCCTAAGATCTGGGTCGATGGCAAAGGCAAACACATATCTACCTTTCGGCATAAAAACTTCCGATGGCAGCTACTGACGTTTTTACAGTCTGTGGAATGGGAGAGTCGCTAACCCCGTGTATTTTTTCTGAAACACGGTATGATGCCCCATTATCTGGCTGTTCTTCATACAAATAGGCATTACGTGACCAACAATTACATCCTTCGTCGTCTCCGTTACACCTTTAAACTCAATGATCAGAAAATGATTGAGTTGTTCTCGATGGGAGGCTTGGCTGTCACGCGTGAGCAAACTAGCGCTTGGTTGAAAAAGGATGATGACCCAGATTATGTTCGTTGCACCGACCAACAAATGGCGTATTTCCTCAATGGATTCATCATTGAGCACCGCGGGCCGAAAGGAGACGAAAAGCCGAAAGCGGAGTATCGACTCAATAACAATATCATTTTGCGTAAATTAAAAATTGCGCTAAACCTGATTGACCAAGATATTATAGATTTACTGGATTTAGCAGAGTTTAGTCTCAGTAAAAGTGAATTAACTGCACTTTTTCGTAAACCGGATCATCAACACTTTCGTGAATGCCAAGACCAACTGCTACGTAACTTTCTGCAGGGGCTGCAAATGAAGCACACCAGTCAATCGACGGCAGCAGCACAATCAAAATACCAGGTATTGAAAGCGCAATCTGAAAATCGAAAAGAAGAGCAAAAAAATAGCCAGAAAAGCGGCGACAAGGCAGCACCCAAAAGCAGCGCAAACTCTGCAAAAAAAATATATAAAAATCCCAACCCAAAGAATAAACGATCTCAGCATGCTGATAACAACACGCTGAAACTAAAAAAGAAAAACGATGATTCCAGCGCCTCAAATAGCGAAATTTGGAAGCCACTTAAAAAGTAAGCATGAATGCGTGCGCTCAGGCGGTTAAGCAGATGTCCATAGATACAAACATAAAAACCGCCCATCAGAACATTCTGATGGGCGGTTTTTATGTTTAAGGCAGGTCGCAGTTAAATGAATTTAACAGTCATACGCCCAATTCCGTTTTAACCTCAATAAAGGCTTGTACGGCTTTTTCTAAATCTTCTCGGCTGTGAGCCGCCGAAATTTGTGTGCGAATACGTGCTTTTCCTTTGGGAACCACGGGAAATGAAAACGCAATGACATAAATGCCTTTTTTCAACATGGCATCTGCGAATCGTGTTGCCAATTCGGCATCGTACAACATGACAGGAATAATCGGATGTTCGCCGGGTAACAAATCAAATCCTGCTTCTGTCATTTGTGAGCGAAAAAACTCCATGTTACTTTTCAATTGCTTACGAAGGTGGTGACCGTTCTCCGCGATTTCTAAGGCTTTTATTGCTCCGGCCACCACACCCGGAGCCACCGTATTAGAGAATAAATACGGACGAGATCGTTGTCTTAACAGATCGACAATTTCTTTTGGTGCGCACGTAAAGCCACCACTCGCACCGCCAAGGGCTTTGCCCAGAGTACCTGTAATGATGTCTACTCGTTGCAGGCTGTTGCGGTATTCATGGGTGCCTCGTCCATTATCCCCAACAAATCCCGTAGCATGGCATTCATCAATGTGTACAAGGGCGTGATATTTTTCGGCAAGGTCGCAAATCTTATCAATTTGAGCAATGGTGCCATCCATTGAAAAAACACCATCACTGGTGATCAGTTTAAAGCGAGCACCATCTTTATCTGCTTGAATTAATTGGGCTTCCAATGCGGACATGTCGTTGTTGTCATAACGATATCGCTTAGCTTTACACAACCGGATACCGTCGATAATGCTGGCATGGTTGAGGGCGTCTGAAATAACGGCGTCTTGGTCGGTGAGTAGGGTTTCAAATAAACCACCGTTTGCATCAAAACAAGAAGGGTAAAGGATGGTACTTTCCATTCCCAAAAAAGCTGACAATTTATCTTCTAAGGTTTTATGCACGGTTTGAGTACCGCAAATAAACCGAACAGAAGCCATGCCATACCCCCATTCTTTAAGACCATCCACCGCTGCTTGGTTTACCTCAGGGTGCTGCGCTAAACCTAAATAATTATTGGCGCATAAATTGATGACGTCACCTGTGGGGACACCAATATGACTGCCCTGAGCAGTCGTGATTTCGCGCTCTTGTTTGTATAAACCAGAATCGCGAATGCTTTGAATCTCATCTTTTAAATGTTGTTGAAATGTTCCGTACATGACTAATCCCAATTTAAAATGACTTTACCGGCTTTTCCGCTATTCATGGCAGCGAACCCTTGTTCAAATTCCGTGTAATGTAAACGGTGGGTAATGATGGGTGATAGGTCCAATCCGGAATCCACCATGACCGACATTTTGTACCAAGTCTCATACATTTCTCGGCCATAAATCCCTTTGATGGTGAGCATGTTAAAAATCACCACATTCCAATTAATGGCGACATCCTCAGGGGGAATACCCAGCATGGCCACTTTTCCACCGTGGCATAAGTTATTCAGTAAGTCTCGAAATGCGTTAGGGTTGCCTGACATTTCTAAGCCCACATCGAAACCTTCTTTCATATGTAACTCGCGTTGCACATCTGTCAGTGACTCTTTCGTGACATCAACACCTCGCGTCGCACCCATACTAACGGCCAATGCCAATCGATCGGGATTAACATCTGTAATAATAATGTGACGCGCGCCTGCATGGCGACAGACCGCTGCAGCCATACAACCAATTGGGCCTGCTCCGGTGATCAAGACGTCTTCCCCGAGCAAATCAAACGACAATGCCGTATGCACAGCATTTCCAAATGGGTCGAAGAGGGCGGCAATGTCGAGATCAATATTCGGTTTGTGCTCCCATACATTAGACATCGGCAACACGACATATTCAGCGAAAGCGCCAGGTCGATTGACCCCGATCCCACTGGTATGCGCGCACAAGTGCCGCCGGCCAGCTAGGCAGTTGCGACAGCGACCACAGACCACATGGCCTTCACCGGAGACGATTTGACCGGGGTGAAAGTCAATGACATTGGAGCCGACTTCGACAATTTCCCCGACAAACTCATGGCCCACCACCATGGGCACAGGAATGGTTTTCTGCGCCCAGCTATCCCAGTTGTATATATGCAGGTCCGTACCGCAAATCGCGGTGCGAAAAACTTTTATACAAACATCATTGATGCCGACTTCAGGTTTAGGGACATCTTCTAGCCATAGGCCTGTGCGGCTTTCCTTCTTCACCAGTGCTTTCATGGGGGCTCCCACTGTAATGAGTGGCAATATTGATTGCGATTAGACCGTGGTCGCGTTTACTATACGACATATTTTTCCAGTATATTAGAAGCCTAATTTCCGATGTACAAGAATAAATTCTCAAATATTGGAATTAATTGGAGCACAAATGTCCAAAAAAAGTGAAACACCCATGGATATGGCTGATAGAGCGGGGCAACTGCTGTGTCATAGAGTCAGTGAATTGCGTAAGAAAAATAAATTGACGCTCGAACAGCTAGCCATGAGTTCAGGGGTAAGTCGATCAATGTTAAGCCAGATTGAGCGAGGCAATGCCAATCCCACATTAGCCGTGACCTTTAGAATCGCGCAGGCGTTTGGCATCAGTATTGGGGAGCTGGTGGATGAGCCATGGGCCAATGCCAATATTGAGATTGTCCACGGCAGTGACCCAGGGAATTTATTCCGTTCCGATAATGAATGCCAAATTCGAACATTGTCTCCATTGCATATGGAGAAAAATGTAGAATTTTATGAAATTAAGATTGCTTCAGGGGCCAGCTTAATCAGCAGTCCGCATTTTGAGGGGACAAAGGAATTATTAACGATATCATCGGGTACAGGACAATTAAATGCAGGTGGTAATGTGGTGACATTACTCACTGGTGACAGTGCACACTACCGAGCAGATGTAGAACATACCATTATTAATAATGGTGAAAGCGAATTAATCGGTTTTTTAGTGGTGACTTATAAATAAGGCATGGATGATTAATTTGGACGTTCGCCTCTCACTTCCTGCTTCGGTTTAACTTCTGCATCCGTGCAGGTTTTCTGTCGCGCTTTCATGCTCTGAATGCTAATACTGCGCAACTACGCGGTATCATGGACATTTAGAGCACGGCAAACTCACTCCAAGTGTCCATTTCAACTGTATGCGCTACTTTAGATAAACCGCTAATTGGTTGACCGTAAGACCAAATTGCTCTTTGCTCCATGCCTCTACTTTTGCGTGTTGAGGTGCGAGCTTGGCACAGCGAGCAACGGATTCGCTTTCATTGATGCCTGCTAACTTTCCTTCTGTTTCACAGAAAAAATAGATCCAAGCTTGATCAAGTTCCTGCACTAATTGTTGAGCCAGCGACTTCTGAATATTTTTTTGCCACATATCTTTATCCATCAGCTTGGCACTGGTGGGACGAATATTGAGGTTATCAATGTATTGGTTGTGGCTAAAACTGGTGGTGTGCTTTATGGCTTGTTGATGACTGACTTCACTTTCACGTTTGTGTATATCCATAAATGCGGTCACGTGGTGTGAGTAATTTTCTTTATGCTCAAATCCTTTGAACGAAATATCATCTCGTACAGGCGTTTTTTTAAGGAGTTTTCTGATGACTTTATTTTTATCCTTCGGGTCTTTCAGTATCTCATAGGTTTCTTTTTGAGAAACGATAGTGTGATTAAAGGTTCGCTTATTCTTTTTATAGGCATAACGCAATTGACCCGAAGTATGTATGGTTAATGGTAGCTGACTCTCTGAGCTAAACCATGGGTGTTGATTAATACGATTGGCAAGTCCTCGGTTAAAGTCCGGTACTGAAACTTGAATGGCGCGATTTATTTTTAATTGTTTTCCTCGCATGCGAGCAAATTTAAAGCGAGAATTATCAGTAGCAAGTGGGTAATTGACGCTTTTGCTCCACTGCGCACAGAATGCTTGCCAAGTGGTGTAATAGTAATAGGACTGAGCGGACATATTGTCTTTCATTTTGAGACATTGTTGCTGGCCTAATGACAGCATTTTATTTTCATACTGGTCTCGAGAAGACTCTGTAAAGCGCGTGCTATAGATATTCGAAAATGCCTTACGATAGTACCCCCATGTATTGTGCTGACCATTCTTCCCCTGAGTCAGCAATTCAGTGTTTAACCATTTACCCGCTTCTCTTACTTCTTCCTCTATCGTGGTCTTCACACCACTGTCGCCTTGAACATTCCACTGAGTTAAATGAGAAAGGGTTTTGTTGAGTAGGTGAGTGGCTTCTAGTGCTTGGTTTCCTTGTCGGAGTTGACGTACCTTGATCAAATCTGCTGAAACCATGGCATATTGTGCTTCTAGCAGCTTACTTGTGATGTCTTCATCGCCCGGACTTTCTTTTAGCGCCTGCTCATAGTAGTAAACGGCTTTATTGTAATCGCCTGCTTCCATCATATTGTCGCCATACCGCATATTCGAGGAGCATCCGACAAGCAAAAACATAACGCTGCCTAATATAATGTTTTTGAGATATGGGTTGCCCCATTTTTCCTTTTGCGTAGTGGTTTCTGGCAATTTCCCAACTCCTCGTAATTGTCTGCAAAAACGGAAACAAAGTGGGAAAATAGCATGATTTAAGCTGCCATTTCCAAAAAATCGACGAGAGCGTTTATTTATCCAATATTGCGTCTCAAACTGTGCAGATACTTGAGGTGAAAGACAGTGAATCATGCCAAGTATGAGGCATGAGTCGTATTGGGATTTGATCAGTTCCCCATCATGGTACCCATAATTTGGTCTGCTTCAATGTATTCGAACCCAGGGAGTGATTTAAGCGTGGGTAAATGTTCAGACATTTTTTCTTTTGAGGCGGGATGAGTAACAATTAATCCACATTCACCATAGGGGCGCACCAGTGTAAAAGTACCACTGTGCACACGGCTGTTCAAAGATTTCAGTAATGATTCTGCATCACAATGTGTTTGTGCTGGATTAAAAACAACAATCCATTGAGTAGGTGAGTGTGCAAGGCCATCCGATATCATGATGCTAAAACACAAGGTGCATTGAACCAGCGCTTTTACCCAATCTTTCATCATGATGAACCCTCATCCCAAATTATTGGTGTCTTATCGACCATCGGTAAGATGCCACAAAGTGTATTCAACATGTATTTGATTATCTCTGGTGTGATTCACACTCGTTTGTCACGTCCATTAACATGGTTTTATGGAGATACCCTTAAGAAGTACAGGGCGCGTAAACGCCCTATACATTTTTCATAACGATTCGTTTTCTATCACAATGCAAATGTGAATAGCTAGAATGTCATCGTCCAGCTGTTTAATTGTCCCGTATCGGCACTGTAGTTGTCACTCACATTCAATGTCCAAAGGCCACCGGCGTTGGCTGTACCGAAATCGACGTCGTATGTGGTTTGAACGTTGTTGGCACCGTCGCTTCCGCTTTTGTTTTTCAGTGTTTTCGACGTGCCGTCTGGTGCGGTCAATCGTATTGCAACATCACCGCGGTAACTGTGTGTGATATCCACAGTGACGGAAATAGCCCCTGCGTTTCCACTACGTGCGACAGTCATGGTGCTATCTATACCGCTGCTCGTGTTATCCGGAATGGCGGTAACAGTATCATTGGTGAATTCACTTTGTTCAGGTTCTGGCTCGGGCTCTGAGCTGTTGGTGTCAAATTTGGCCAGTAATTGCGTGGATGCATAAGCATCGTAACCATGCACCAGCACATGCCAAGTGCCTGCTTTGAAAGTCGGTGCACAAGATTCACCATTACCCGTTTTCCAAGAACGGCAATCGTAGTCAGTCGTGCTGGGCTTACCGCCAAACTTTACATAAAGGTCTGCATCACCGGTTCCATTGTTAAGGGTGAAGGAAAGATTTTCGGCATCCGCAGGGACGACAAATTCATAGTAAGTAAAGCTTTTTAACTCGCCACTCAATGTGACTGCTTCACCGTTGACCAGTTTGTTTTCGTTCGGTTTAGGCGAAATAACACTCTTAGCTTTTGCAACGGCTGCCTTAGCGTCTACGATGCCCGCGCCACAATGATTGGTGGCACACTGACGTTCTGGCACGACCGGAAATGTACGTGCCGTTTCTTTGAGTATCGCTTCCACGTCAGCAGGTGTCAGGTTGTCATTCACGGCAAGCATTAAAGCGATCGCACCGCTGACATGCGGAGCCGCCATACTGGTGCCTTGTTTAAATCCGTATCCGTCGCCAGTGGGGGCGTCTAGACCTTCATCGACAGTAGATAGTACCGCGTCAATCACACTCAATTCTGCGCCTGTATCGGGGTCAATTTCTTTTTCTCCGCCTGGTGCTGTGACGTCAACAATGTTTCCGTAATTCGAATAATATGCACGACCGCCATCACGCTTGTTCGAAGCGACGGTGATGACATTATCGCAACTGGCAGGCTGGAAGTTAGCTGCATCCGTGTTGCTGTTACCGGCAGAAACGACCACGCTGGCACCGGCAGCCACTGCGTCATTGATGGCTTGCTGATAGGTATTACTGCAACTACCGCGTCCACCTAAGCTCATATTTAAAACTTTAGCGGGTGTGGTATTGGTTGGCACACCGTTGACCGCTAACCCGGCCGCCCACCGGATTCCATCGGAAATATCAGACGTATAACCACCACATTTTCCTAAAACACGTACCGGTAAAATTTTGGTTTGCCATGCAATGCCTGCTACGCCGACACTATTGTTACTGGCGGCCGCAATGGTGCCCGCGACGTGTGTACCGTGCCAGCTACTGGACTCGTCCTTTTCGGGGGAGCCAAATCCACATTCGCCTGCAATGGCTTCATCGCCTGCATCGCTGGCGTCATCATCTCGACCGTCGCCATCTTTTGCATTGCTGGCATCTGAAATAAAGTCGTAGCCGGGTAATAAGTTCGCTGCTAAATCAGCGTGCGGCATCACGCCAGAATCTATGACAGCCACTACGACACTGCTGTTGCCGGTTGTGATATCCCAAGTCTCGGGTAAATTCAGTCCGCCCTCACTTTCAAAGTAATGCCATTGCTCGTTGTATCGACTGTCATCAGGAACAGAGTGATGGTGCATGATGTAATCGGGTTCTGCGTAAAGCACCCCTGCTTCATTGCGAATATCCGCAGCCATGGCTTCGGCTTCTTCAATGGAAACCATGCCACCTAGATCCACAATGTTGGCACCCGTCGAAGTGAAACCGGTGGTGGACATTGAGTTACTGGCATTCATGCTAGAGGCTGTGCTCATACTCATGCTGCGCATACTCGTCATGGCCATGGGTGCAGCATACTTAATAATCATGCGATTGGTTTGCGGCGCCATGTCGGCGGCGAAAACCGGTTGGGTTGATACGAACAATACGGTGGGTAACAGCATTGCTTGATAGAGCTTGGATAACTTCATTCTTCCGTTCCCTAATTCAATATGCGAGCGCGTGGTAAGCACTTTTATTTTTATGACGGCGATTCTCATTGTCGCCTGTTCTATGCGTGTAGCACGATTCGAACCACTTTAGGGCAGCGCTAATCATTCAATTTGACTCTCGGCTCTGGCTTCCTGCTTCGCTCTACGTCTTGCATCCATGCAGTCGTGCAAGAAGCTATAGTGCTGTAGTGCCAGGAAGGATTCGCAGCGAAATGACGAGTCCTTTTCAAGAAGCCTGACACAGTAATAAAGTACTACAGCCTTTGCCCTACGGGGCCTGAAGTTCATCCTAATTTCGGTGTTGTGTTTTTTCGATTTAACCCGTTAGACCTTCAAAAACACGCCTTGAATTTAGAATGACCTGTCGGCCAGAGTTTAAAGTGAATCATTAGAGCTGCCCTTGAATGAAACAAGCAGAATTTTTTGAATTCGATCGCTTGTTCAAACTTCTGTGAAATTCGGACGTTAAATATGAAGTGATTGGCGAATGGAAATAATGTGCATTCAGGACGAATAAAAATAAATTTTGAATCAAATATTTTAAGTCATAAAAAGATTTAAAACGGTTATAAGCAGGAAAAATCGAATGAAAATTGAAGAATGAGGTAATAATGAATGAAGAGTGTAAAAAGATAACCTTCAATGTCTGTTAGTCATTTAACACAAATGGGTGAGTAATAAATTAGACAATTCAAATCACGATACATTTATTTGGCAGGATAGGTGGGGAAAACTGTAAAAAATCATGCATCAAATTTGTGCGCGCTGAAAAATATTCGCCTGATTTAAATGCAGCATTTTATGAAAATAATTGAATTAGGCGCTCAATGAACGGGCTTGAAAGATAAAGGCGATGGTTAAAGAAAACAGTACAAGCATCGTACGGATTCAAAACCGTATTGATAACTGTGGTTTCAATGGGCAGGAGAGGGTTTAGAAAAAGTCAAAGGTGAACTGGATAGATCACCTTTGAATGCACATTTGAGGAATCGTTATAGCGCTTCGACTGATGCAATATACTTCTGTTTTAATGCGTCATCGATAAAACTGGCATTGAAACTGTTAATGGCCAATTTCTTTGCTTGTGCTTCGGTTAAATTTAGCGAAGTCACCAGTGACATGAAATTCTCATTCATATAGCCACCAAAATAAGCAGGGTCGTCAGCATTTACTGTGACGCAGACTCCTTTTTCTAGCAGAGATAGTATTGGGTGTTTGGCCATGTCGTCGTATACGCACAGCGCGGTGTTGGACAGCGGGCAAACTGTCAATGGAATTTGCTCTTCAATTAAGCGCGCTACCAAGTTATCGTCATCAATGCAGCGTACGCCATGGTCGATTCGACTCACATTTAATATATCTAAGGCTTCATAAATATAGTCTGCAGGGCCTTCCTCCCCAGCGTGTGCAACTAATTCTAACCCCAATGCTTTTGCAGACTTGAATACATTTGTAAATTTGCTGGGTGGGTGTCCTAGCTCAGAAGAATCTAAACCGACACCTTTAATATATTCTAGGTAGGGTTTAGCTTGCTCTAACGTCTCAATCGCCGCTTCTTCTGAAAGATGGCGTAAGAAACATAGAATTAACTGGCTCGTGATTCCCCATTCTTGTTCGGCATCTTTCAATGCGCGAGAAATTCCCTCTATCACGGTTTTCATCGCGATGCCGCGCTCAGTATGCGTCTGAGGATCAAAGAAAATCTCCGTGTGGACCACATGATCTTCTTGGCAACGTTTTAGATACGCCATCGTAAGATCGTAGAAATCTTGTTCATGAATCAGTACAGAAGCACCTTGGTAGTAAATATCTAAAAACGATTGTAGGTTATGAAACTTATACGCCGCTCGGACTTCTTCCACCGATTTAAATGGAATATCAATCTGGTTGCGCTTGCTTAATTCAAATAACAATTCTGGCTCAAGTGAGCCTTCTATGTGTAGGTGTAATTCAGCTTTCGGCAGTTTGTTCAAAAATTCGAGAGAAGCCGTGGTCATACGGAATCCTTAATATACGTTTAAATTTTAGTAGGGGCCCACTACTAGTACTGATTAAGAAATCAGCGTCCTGCAAATGCAAAAGAGCGACACATTTATCAAGCGAGAAAGGAATCCGCTTAAAATGTCGCTCTTTGGGTCTATCGCTTGCAAAAGCGTCTAGAGATCAAACCAGATGAGTGGTGTTGAAGATCCGACGCTTTGCCAAGGTAATAGGGGTCAATTATTTAGGGATTTTGCCTTCAATCCCTTTCACATACCAGTTCATACCAGCAATATCTTTATGCGGCAACACTTCGCCTTCTTTTACTTTCAGATTGCCTGCTTGGTCATAAATAGGGCCTGTAAATGGGTGGAAAGCACCAGATTTAATGTCTTCGATGTACTGATTAGCGCGTGTGACAACGTCAGAAGGGATCACTTTGCTGAATTCAGGAATGACGATCATATTATCTTTAAAGCCACCCCAGTAATCGCGAGACTTCCACTTCTTGTCCATAACGGATTGTACGGTGTCCACATAATGGGTTTCCCAGTCGTCCACTACTGATAGCAAGTGCGCTTTGGGTGCGAAATGTGACATATCAGAAGCTTGACCAATTGCATAAACGCCGCGACGCTCAGCTGCCTGCAGTGCAGCAGGTGAGTCAGTGTGCTGTAGAATCACGTCGACACCTTGGTCAATCAATGAATTGGCCGCGTCCGCTTCTTTTGCTGGATCATACCAAGTGCTCACCCAAACGATTTTTAGTTCGATGCTTGGGTCAATGGTATTCATCGCAAGTTTAACCGCATTTATGTCGCGGATAACTTCAGGAATGGGGAAAGAAGCAATGTAACCGACTTTTTTGGTCTTGGTCATTTTTCCGGCAACATAACCTGAAACATAACGGCCTTCATAGGTTTTACCCACGTAAGTCGCTAAGTTTTTATTCATCTTGTAGCCAGTAGCATGCTCAAACACGACTTTTGGAAACTGCTTGGCGACTTTAAGCGTCGGGTTCATAAACCCAAATGAAGTGGTAAAAATCAAATCGTGGCCAGAGCGGGCCATCTTAGAAATAACACGTTCAGCATCCGCGCCTTCTGCAACATTTTCCACGTAGCTGGTTTTAACTTTATCTCCGAAGCGCTTTTCAATGGCTAGACGCCCTTGATCGTGCTGATAGGTCCAGCCATGGTCGCCCACTGGGCCAACGTAGACAAAGCCGACTTTCATCGGATCATCAGCCGCTTGAGCCACATTGGCTCCGCTAATGAGTGCAGCAGTCAGTACAGCAGCCTGACGAAATTTTGAGAAAAATGAGTGCGCCATAACATGAACCTCGAAAATGGGCGGTGAACATCAAGCGAAGATCGCTAGGTCAGCAGAGCAATATACTGACCGAACAGACAATGGCAAGAAATGTTGTAAATTCTGCGAAAAAATTATCAATGCAACCAAAAATTGGCGCAAAAAAGGGGCAAATGACAATAAATGAGGCACAACTTGGTGCAATTTTTACACTAGGCTTTCTTATATTAGAAGGTTCTCAAACACCTTAAAAAATAGACTACTTGGTCAGAAATTTAATATTGTAAAACGTTGCTACTGACAAATCGTTAGGTAGTCAATGGTCGCTTAATTTGCGCATCGCGCGAAAAGAGCGGTAGCCATTGAAACTGGGGTGGTGTGCAGTAAGCACGACTAAAACGCATAAAAAATTAAGCAATAATTTTTAATTGAATCAATGGTGATTAGCATGGACGCTTCGCCGAAGCTATTGAAAATAGCGTCTATTAAACGCTGGCAGACTGGATTGAAGCGCATTTTGCACGATGCCCGTTATGTAAATTGCTTGCTTTTATTCGCACTGGCACCTTTGTCCGCACGCAGTATTGATGCGGGGTTTTCGATCCCCATGTCGAACAAATGGCAGCAAGTACAATCACGGCATAGCGCTCAGTTCTATTTCAATTGGGATAATGACGCATTTCTGGTGGGTACCATTTCAGATCGGTTTTATACAAATGGCTTGAGAGGCAATTATGAGCGGCACAGTGATGATTTATTTTGGCAGGATAATTTTGGCTATTTAACACCGTTACAATGCGATGATTCCGATGGCGTGATTAAATTAAACGAGTGTCAAAACTTTAAAGGTAATCAATATAATCGCCTTTCACCGAAGACCATTTTAAATAAGACGTACAGAATCAATACCGGCTATTTCCTGTCTCAGCATATGTATACGCCGTCGGATATTCGTTGGCAGCGAGATGAGCTATCGCGGTTCGAACGTCCTTACGCCGGGTGGTTACAAATTGGATTCTCTACCTCTCAAACAAATGTTCATGGCTATGAAACGCTGGAATGGGCCATTGGGTGCGTCGGCCCTTGCTCCGCTGCAGACATTGCGCAAGATAATATACACCGTAATTTAGGCGACCAGTTGCCAAAAGGGTGGGATACGCAAATCAAAAATGCACCGACGCTTCAATTAAAATACGAACGATCATTGTCTTTGTTGCGGCTACCATTTGGAAAAGGTGATTTGGTGAGAACCTATTTGACATTAGACGCGGGCAATATATTAACGCGTCTCGGTGTCGGTGGGCGATTAGAAATTCCGTTAGGCTTTGGCGGTACCGGGTTTAACGTGAATTCACTCAATTACGATGCTTGTGAAAAAGCCATTAATTTACAACCACAGCAACCCGGGACGTCGGCAACATTACTGAATCAAGATCAAATTGAAAAACTCACTGAGTTTCTTGAATTGAGTGAATTGGATCAACCTGACGTTAAAGACAATTTACCGGAGAATACGGTTGCTCAGATTCATTCAAATACCGATCATGGCAATGTCATTCCTAAATTAGTGAAGCAATTAGAGCAGTGTGAATCGTTTATTTATACGGCCAATCATTCCATCACGGCCCACGAGCTTCGCTTTTATTTCGAACTAAATGGGCACTTTGTCGCTTATAACGGACTGCTTCAAGGCCCGTTAGGTTACGACAATCAACAGCAAGATATGACCACGGGTCACAAGCCTTTAATTGGCAGTGCTGCCGTTGGATTCAAAATTCAAGTCAACCGTTTTTCAATTGATGGAAGCTATCATACGCGCTCGACAGAGTCCGATGGCGAAGCATTGGCATTTGCAGAGCATAGTTGGATGCGGCTCACCATATCAACGCCCGATGCTACGGGGTTGATTGGTATTCCGGTTTCACTAGGTCTGATGTGGGGTATTTCTCGGTCGGGTCTGTGAATAGGGTCGGTGAATGCGCGCAGAATAATGTGTACCGGGTGACAATATTCTGCTATGTACCGCGCACTTGAATTGAATTTTCATGAACATTTGGGTGAGTAAATCTTTATTAATGATTTGCTAGGCATGCGTATTGCTAATCGAGAATAATGAATACGTTTAAAATAATTGATCAGTCGTATTCAAGACCAGCAATACGCTTATGTCGCCAAAATAGATAACGTTAAGTAGAACGGATGCGCCCTAGTTTAATGCACGACAATAACAATAAGGTGCAATTAACCGGAAGGATCGCTATTAATCATATGCATGGATGGGATTAAAAAAATTGATCTATTCGTCAGCTATTAGTGATTTAAGTACGAGTTGGGTATCTGAGGACATGAGTATCTGATATTTGTGATTGAATCTAAATTTTGATGCGCATTTTATTCTACAGCTAATCATTTTATTCATGAGCCTGTATTAATTTATTCATAAATTCAGTATATACCCGTTGCTTAAAAAGACTCCGCCATTTGGAAGGTCAGGATGGGTATGACCTTATTTGCCTGAGCGGTGTTGGATCGGTTGTCTGTGCGCCAGTTAAAAGAAGCTAGAAAACGTTTGCGCATGCTACCCCAGTTAAATAATGAAACGATAAAAGATTCTATGTACTGGATAATAAAATGAAAAAAACAATACTACTCTCGCTTTCCATGTTTCACCTAACGGCTTCAGCAAATGTTCTCATCAGTGAAGTTCTGTATGACTCGCCTAATAATGACCTCACCGAGGAATGGGTCGAATTGTATAACTCAGGGTGCGACACCGTTGATTTATCTCATTACACCCTGAGCGATAATGGTGGCAACTACGCATTAAGTGGTGAGTTATCACCGAATGAATACCTTACCATCGCAAAAGATGCGTCTGCCTTTTACAACCTTTACTCTACTCATGCAGATTATTCAGATTTTAACTTGTCGCTCGGAAATTCAGGTGATTACCTCTATTTAAAGCAAAACGGCGTCGAGATCGACATGGTCGCATGGGAAAATAAAATCAGCGGCTGGTCTATTTCTGCTACCAATACAAGCCTTGTCAGAAATGGTCAGAATGACACGGATACCG
Organism: uncultured Saccharospirillaceae bacterium; assembly: GCA_947503895.1. GTDB lineage: Bacteria > Pseudomonadota > Gammaproteobacteria > Pseudomonadales > Oceanobacteraceae > Bermanella. The sequence continues at coordinate 18,990 of CANNFT010000017.1, read as the reverse complement.
TCGGTGACTGGGCAAATTCAAATACCACTGGTGGGCCAAATACCGGTCATTTTTCCTCCTCTTGCGGCACAGGAACAGAGCCCAGTCTAACCGTCATATCTAATGGAGATACCGTTTCGTTAGCGTCTACCCATGCAGGCGAAACACGCAGTTATGTATTGCATACTGTTGTCGGTTCGAATTTAAATGTTTCGATTAGTGGAGGCAGTGGTGACGCTGACTTATACGTAAAAAAAGACGACGCGCCCACACAAAATAATCATGACTGCGCACCCTACCTGACCGGGAATACGGAATCTTGTCATTTTGAAACCGTATCAGCGGCCCCGTATTATATTGATATTGTTGCCTATGATGATTTTAGCAATGTTAGGTTATCTGTTAGCTATACAGAAAGTTCCGAGTCAGGTGGAAATCAGTCAAATTTTGAAGACTTTGACATCTACTATGCTAATGCGAGTGGACTGTATGGCGAAGCACTTAAAAATGCATTGAACGGCATCATAGATCAGCATACCTCGCTTTCTTATTCGAAAGTTTGGGATGCATTGGCCGTGACGGATCAAGACCCGAATAATTCAAGTAATGTCATATTATTTTATACGCAGCGTTCGCAAAATAAAGCGTATAGGGTCGGTGGAGCAGAAGCTAAAAAAGATCAAAACGACTGGAACCGTGAACATGTTTGGCCTAAAAGTCATGGCTTTCCGAGCGAAGGCGATGACGCATATACAGACCTCCATCATCTTCGTCCATCAGATGAGTCTGTTAACAATACTCGGGCGAACCTAGACTTTGATTATTCAAATAGTCGCAGCATCACAGAAGCGCCAGGCACGTATTACGATACAGATAGCTTTGAACCCATGGACAGTTTAAAAGGCGACGTCGCACGTATGATTTTTTATATGGATGTTCGATACCAAGGCACGGATACCCATTTAACCGGAGTGGGCGATCTTCAAATTACCCATAATACGGGAACCAGCGCGACGTCCTCTGGCAATGGCTATATTGGCAAGCTGTGCACCTTGTTATCTTGGCATCATTCAGACCCTGTGGATGCATTTGAGGTATCGCGTAATAATAAAATTTACGCCATACAAGGTAATCGAAACCCTTTTATAGATTATGCCGATTGGGCTCAAGATATATACGCGAGCCAGTGTCAATAGCGACATTCATTCACGATGTAATTAGAGAATCAAACCCTATTGGCGTGCCATCGTGACGCCAATAGGGATTCGATAAATGCTGAGTAATAAGAGGTTATTCGAATCGGTTAACGAGGTGCTTATTGGCGCTGCTTCTGTTCATTTATGACACCTTTCTCACCATCCATTTCGCTGAATCGCCATAGAAACCTATCCCACTTATCTTTCATCTTCTATTGAAGAAAAGGCTCTATTGTTGTCAATACAAGAAGAGGCTTGGCATGAGTGAATTGATCAATTATTATGCGCCGGCGCTCGAGGCCTTTCCTTTCATCGTATCCACATCATAGGTGTGTTGTTCATTCAATCGTCAACGACCAAGTGAAGAATCGTTGAACTGTGCTAGAACTGACCGAGTTATTACATCCTGAAATTACTTATAGTGAGCAGTCATGAGTTAATCAGCCCCTGAAAACCCGACTTTTAATCCTTACAATACTCCGACGGCGAATGTCGCAATGGACAATCAAGGTGAGGTAACCTATTCACCTGTCTTGCATCAGATCGAAGGTAGAATTGGACGCATTCAGTATCTAGCATTTGCCTATCTTGTGATATTGTTTGCTTCACTGCCTCTAGTGTTATTCGGTGTCATCGAATCGATGGTCCAAGAAAGTACGGCTTTAAGTATAGTCAGTGTATTATCCAATATCGTGCTATTCGTGGCTGTAGTTTATGTGCTGGCAATGAGTGTTTTGCTCTCTAAAAGGCGACTCCATGATTTAAATAAATCAGGTTGGGTTCTACTGTTGATTTTTATTCCGATTATTGGGTCATTTGTTCAGCTTTATATGTCGATTGCTCCAGGAACAAAGATGGAAAATCAATACGGTGTTTGTCCGGAGCCGGCCAAAGCTTGGCAAAAGTGGTTCCTGCTATTATCTCTACTGGGGGTGTTGGCGATGATTGCTATCTCAATAGCGATGTCTTAGTGGTTTGATGAAGGCTTGTTTTGTAGAGCTTAATATTGCAAGACAAGCCAGTTAGACAGCAGTCATTAGGGTACTGCTTTTTAATCTTGAGAATTAATATCAAGGAGATTGATAACGAAAGAGCCGTGTATGCGATGGCTTTAGCGAGTGTGTGAACGATCAATCGAGATAAATTGGATAGCCTCTTATATGGATTTTTATGTCCGGTTGCCATATTATCCGTGCCTCTCAAAAATGGAATGAACAATAAAGGAATCTTTATGACAGCCGCCAACCCCTATACAGCTCCTACCGCGACCGTTAATGATACCCTAGAGTTGGGTACACACACTCCCAAGCTACATGAATTTAATGGCCGTATCGGTCGTATTCAGTACTTAGCATTTTCTTTCTTATCATCACTTTTACTGATGATTCCTATGGCACTCTCAATGGCAGTGATGTTCAATGCCGAGGGTAATCGCCTAGTGATGGGCATAGGCATGGTCGGTATCTCTATCGCAAGTGTGTATGCAATAGCCATCGGTATCGCCAATATGAAGCGACGTTTAAACGACTTGGATAAGTCGGGTTGGTTAATGTTGTTGCTTTTTATACCACTGGTTAACTTTATTTTTGCACTATATGTCATATTCGCTAAGGGCACCGAAGGAGCAAATAATTTCGGTGCGGCGCCGTCGCAACCTACAACAACTCAATATGTTCTATTTTATTTGCAGTTAGGATTGGTTGTCTTAAGTGTGATTTTGACGATGCTTATTCCTAGTGCCAGCATGTATTAATGTATCTTTTGTGTGACAGCCCACAGTGGTTGTCACACGAACGCTTCTTGCTTTTCTCAACCTGATCTATATCAACAATCCTGACGCGTCTAACCCTCTCTATAAAAATGACCTTCACAACAACACGAAATTTATGCAGTAGTAAATCTATCGCAACAAGCGTTGCTGTCAACTGAACTCGCCAACTCTAACTCATTGATGATTAAAATATATAGAACGTGCAGGGGTTTGATGAGAGTGTTAAGCAACAGCAAAAAATTTATGCCCTTTTAAACGCCATACTAATCTGTATTCGCTAACACACATTTTAGGGTAAAGAATTTATTTTAAATGTAGTGGCTATGCCTTCAGTTGAATCTAACATCGAGCGGGCAAGGGTTTGATTGATAAGCACACATTTAAAGTATGGCTAGAGGAAGCTGGGTAGGTAGAACGAGTTTGGTTTCAGCGACATTAACTGTTCAATAAATACTTTGAAGCGCGCTATGTGAGATTTATTTTAGCCAATAAAAAAGGCCTCCGAATGGAGGCCTTCGCATGTTCAGGCAGAATTAATGCGGTAAGAAAACAAACTTTGCTGCGAACAACGCCGTCAACGCCCAGACACCAATCGACACTTGATCAGTTTTTCCGGTAGCGACTTTAAATACAGTGTAGGTAATAAAGCCAAATGCAATGCCGTTTGCGATGGAGAATGTGAATGCCATCATGACGGTCGTACATAGCGCAGGGGCGTATTCAGTGAAGTCTTCCCAGTCTACCTTGGCTAATGATCCCATCATCAACATGGATACGTAGATTAAGGCACCGTTGACGGCGAAGCCCGGTAGCGCCTGTGCCAATGGTAGGAAGAACATGCCGGCTAAGAAGAGCAAACCGATCACTACTGCGGTTAATCCTGTGCGTCCACCCGCAGCCACACCAGCAGCAGATTCCACGTACGAGGTAACCGGTGGGCAGCCAAATGAGGTGCCAATGACCGATGATACGGAGTCTGCTTTTAGTGATTTATCAAGATTTTCAATATTGCCATCTTTGTCTTGTAGGTTGGCGCGCTCGGCGACGCCCATCAAGGTTCCGGCGGTATCAAACATGTTCACAAACAGGAAGGTCACGATGACAGGAATCATAGCGACTTCCATTGCACCTAAAATATCGGCTTCCCAGAATATTGGAGAGAGCGCTGAAAAGTCCGGAATGGCCATGAGACCGTCACCCGGGTAGGCAACAAATCCAGAAGACGGTGCCCAAGATTTTGCCGCTTCTGATACAACAAAGAAGTCGGTTGGCAGCAGCCAAGTCATAATAAAGGCGACCAATGTCGTGACGGCAATGCCAATCAGTACAGCACCGAATACATTGCGTGCTGACAATACGGCAATGAGTAGAAAACTCAGAAAGCCTAAGGCCGGTGCCTCGGGCCCAAACTCACCAAAGCCGAAATGGGTTAAGTCGCCTAAGGCGAGTGCGTTATTGGCGTCGGGCACAATAATGCCGGTGAAACGTAGGCCGATGAAACCTAGAAATAAGCCTACACCCGCGGTCATGGCGAGTCTTAAGCTCATTGGAATACTGTCTAACATCCACTTGCGTAGACGCGTGACGCTCATCAGAACAAACAACACACCTGATAAGAATACTGCCCCTAATGCGACTTGCCAGCTGTTGCCCATGGAACCCACAACCGTGAACGTGAAAAAGGCGTTCAGGCCCATGCCCGGCGCTAAACCAACAGGCCAATTGGCATACAACCCCATAAATATGGTGGCGACGGCGGCTCCTAAGCAAGTGGCTAGAAATAACCCATCAAATGGCATGCCGGTCTTGGACATGATGATAGGGTTCAAGAACATGATGTAACACATGGTCACGAAGGTGGTTAACCCCGCCATGATTTCAATTTTGGGAGTGGTTTTATGCTCTGGCAGCTTAAATAGACGATCAAGTAGACTGCTCTGACCGTCAGTCTGATCGTAGGTTTGGTTAACCTGTTCCATAACTACAGTTCTCGTTGTCAGTTGATAGGGGCCGATTGTTATTATTTTGAGACGGCATAACGCCCAATCTTTATAAAGTGTTTGGGCGGCTTTCAAATGTCAGGATGCTGTGTTGGACCAACCTGAAATCGGAAAGTTGACCGATTGTACAGGAAAAATAAAGAGCGAGTAGGCTTGTATTATGACTAGAATGGTGCATTGAACGGTCATTCAATTTAATAATCTTCGGATTTGTGGACTGAAGCAATAAAATAATCGAAAAGATGACCGATTGGTCAAATATTAGTGGGTGAAGATCATCACTCTATGAACATCATCGAGCTTAAAAGTAGCACGGTTCAAAATGCTGCATTCAGATGTTTAAGCGATGAGTGAGCCCAATGCAGTGGCCAAGTCTGGGTCCTGTGCCATGATGGGTTTTAAGCGGTCTCCCCGTAACCAAATAATGTCGACAATAGCATCGGCTTTGAACTGTGACGGGCTATAGCCTGATAGTAAAGAGAGTGCACCTAATGTCTCACCTGGGCCCAATATACGGGTTTCTTTTAGGCCGTCCTTGGCTTCTGTTGAGCACACCGTACCACTGGCAATAATGCCAAGGGCAAATAAAGGTTTACCTTGATCAGCAATGACATCAGCCGGATTGTATAAACCATGTTCCATGATTTTACTGAGTTTTTGACGGGTTCTATCTGACAATGTCTTTGTCCATGGCATTTGTTGAATGAGTTGATTCGCCGACACGGTATTGCTGATGATGGAAGCCTTTTGTAAATCTTTCATTCTTTTTTCGACGTCTGAAATCATGCGTTCGGCTTCCGGTTTATCCAGTACCGCTTGCTTTAGTTGAGCCTGAATCACCGCTCTCTCACGGTTTAAAAGTAATCGCGTGGCAGCTTGGGTTTCTAATGCATGCACCATTTCTGGGAATGCTGTGCGCAGGTCATTGATGTTTTTTATGGTCTCGCGTTTATTTTCTTCGACTTGATTGCGAACACTCTGAGCATCCCTTTTATTCGGTGCCAGTGTATCAATATGACTTTCAAGGGCATCTTGTGCTTGAATAAACCCCCGCGCAACGTCGTATCCAAGGGCGAGACGATCAAAACACATACGCGAAATATAATGGTTGATGATGGGCACACCACGAAGCGACTCGATGATCGGTGGTGTTTTCCAGTGTTTTTTTAGAATGGTTCTAGGGCCAATTTTGGGATCGCCATCCAATGCGTGCTCGACCGCTTCTACCAACCTGCTAGTGGCGCTTTTTCCGAGTGTTCCTTGCTCGAACTGAGTCCAATAATGTTGACGTTCTGTCTCCAGAAGTCGCCGTTGAAATGCAGTGGATAAATCGTTGTCACTGATGTTTTTTGTCTCTAATGATTCCGTTAAGGCTTTAATTTTTGCCGAGCTTTTTACGTTTTCCCAGTTGGCACCTTTTAGAAATTCATTTTTCATCATATCGGGCAAAATTTGATTTAATGCCTCACTGACTTTACCTTCGGCTTTTTCGACCGTGGCCTGTTTAGCCGGCGGCAAGCTGCTCAACCCAAGCCACTTCAGTAACATGCCCATGGTGCTGCCGTTAATCAGTATGGTGAGGACAACAATTCCAGCACATAAAAATAGAATTCGGTCGCTCACGTCTTTCGGAATTAAATCGTCTGCTGCGACGGTAAGGGCGAGTGCCAAAGACACAGCGCCGCGAAGACCACCCCAGACGAGTACCGCAGCTTTTTCAAAATTTATTCCGATTCCAATGCGTTTTAAAACGGGCATGAATAAGGTAACGGAGAATGCTCGAATAATTAATATTCCAATATATAGAATACCGAGTGCTCTCCAAGCGTCCATATCATTCAGAGGTACACGGGTTGCGACTAATACACCGACTAATAAAAATATGAGTGTATTTGCCATATGTGCCATCATTTCCCAAAAATGATGTAAAAACCCAGCGACTTCTGGTGAAATGCGTGTTCGACCGATGCCTGCAAATAACAGTGCTAATGCAACCACTGCGACAACGCCTGAAACGTGAATAGATTCTGCAAGAAAAAATACAAGATAGGCAGCGGCAATGGAGAGAGAGATTTCAATCATTGGGTCGTTGAATACACGCCCAATCCATAGGATGCACAGTCCACCAATGACAATGCCAATGATTAGCCCAAGAGAAACGACCCATGTGAACTGACCTGCAACGGCCAGTGGGTTTACGCTCGTCTCCGCGGTGGCGACCACCCAACCATAAAATAGAGTGAAAAATACGATGGCTGTTCCATCGTTTAGCAATGATTCCCCTTCTATTAATGTCTCTAATCGTTTACGCGAGCTGACTTCTTTTAATAATGCGACCACCGCCACTGGATCGGTTGCGCTGATTAATGCACCGAACATTAAGCACAATGCCCAACTCCATTCCCAAGGAAACATCCATTTGGCTAATCCAGCGGAGAGCAGCGTAGCGATCAATAAACCTGGCACAGCGAGTATCGCAATTTGAGCAAACATGCGTCGAAATAAATGCACTTCCATGGCGAACGCACTTTCAAAAATTAAAGTGGGTAAGAAAACGAATAATATGAGGTGCGGGCTAATATCTGAAATTAAATCTAAGGTGTTCGCCAACATCGGCAATTGGGTAACAAAAAAATCCGTTCGATGAATGAAGCCGAGAATGAGACCGATAATAAGAAGGGCAACGGTGTAAGGAACTTGAGTGCCCTTTAACAGATGACGAACTGCTGCGCCGATGACGAGAGCCAGAATGACAAACATTAATACCAACAAGCCGGTTTCGTACAGCATGAACACCTCTTGCGGTAAAGTCATTTTGCCCCTAACAGTGTAGACATAAATACATGTGGTTGTTTATTGAAGGGGATTTTAAGAACGTCTTATTCTTTGCAGTGGTTTGGCTTATGCTGAGACTTGGCATATACGTCATACGCACATTCTAAGTTAGAATGTTAACCTGTAATTTAAAAGCCATTTATGGATGACAAAGGGAGGCATGCGCATTGCGTAAATATTCGTTATCACTTGAGCTGGGCCAAGTGCTCAAACACAAACAATGGGTTTTGAGTACGGCAGAGTCCTGCACTGGCGGCGGGATTGCAGAAGCCGTGACGGACATTTCCGGTAGCTCAGCATGGTTTGATGCCGGCTTTATTACGTATTCCAATGAGGCGAAACAACGCATGCTAGATGTCACGCCGCAATCTTTAAATCAACACGGTGCGGTGAGTCAGGCTGTGGTAGAAGAAATGGTATTGGGTGCCATCCAGCACAGCCGGGCTAATATCGCAGTGTCTGTTTCTGGTGTTGCAGGCCCCAATGGCGGAAGTGAAGAAAAACCCGTCGGAACCGTTTGGATCGGATGGGCGGTCAATTCGGAGGCGTATAATGATGTTCGTAGTGAGTGCTTTGTATTTAAAGGCGATCGACAGGCTGTCAGAATGCAAGCAGTGGAGAAAGCACTCGAAGGGTTGTTGGTGATCGCACAAGGTGATTGAATTTTAATCAGTTGAGATGCCAATAGCCTTAGAATCAGGGCTGCAGAGGACTGAACAAAAAACGTCTCATAATGTGAACAATTAGGACTTTTTCTTCAAATGAACCTATGTTTTAATACTGTTCAAATTTACAGTACTTAATCAAATATTCATCAATCTAATATCCCCACAGGTAACGCTCATGGATCAGAATCGTCAAAAAGCCCTAGATGCTGCACTCAGTCAGATCGAACGCCAATTTGGTAAAGGCGCGATTATGAAAATGGGTGAACAGCCACGTGAAGCCATCCCTTCGGTATCAACAGGGTCACTGGCGTTGGACATTTGTTTGGGCATAGGCGGCTTGCCATATGGCCGTATTGTTGAAATCTATGGTCCTGAATCATCTGGTAAAACGACGTTGTGCTTGTCCTGTATGGCGGAAGCACAAAAGCAAGGCAAAACCGTTGCGATCGTGGATGCAGAGCACGCTCTTGACCCTTTATATGCTGAAAAGCTGGGTGTCGATCTTGATAGTTTATTGGTTTCTCAGCCAGATACGGGTGAGCAAGCGCTGGAAATCGTAGACAGCTTGGTACGCTCCAATGCTGTAGACGTAATTGTGGTGGACTCTGTAGCGGCTCTTACACCAAAAGCAGAAATTGAAGGTGACATGGGCGATGCGCACGTAGGTTTGCAGGCTCGATTAATGTCTCAAGCGCTGCGTAAAATTACGGGTAATGTTAAAAACGCCAATTGTATCGTAATCTTCATTAACCAAATTCGTATGAAAATTGGTGTGATGTTTGGTAACCCAGAAACCACAACGGGTGGTAATGCACTTAAGTTCTATTCTTCTGTTCGCTTAGATATTCGTCGTACTGGCTCAGTGAAGCAAGGTGATGAAATCACAGGGAACGAAACCAAAGTTAAAGTTGTTAAAAACAAAGTATCACCACCATTTAAAGTGGCAGAATTCCAGATCATGTATGGTCAAGGCATTAACCGCACCGGTGAAATTATTGACCTGGGTGTGAAGCTAGGCCTAGTGGATAAAAGTGGTGCTTGGTATGCATACCAAGGGGATAAAATTGGTCAAGGTAAAGCAAATGCTTGCACTTACTTGGCAGAGCACCCAGAAGTCGCGCAAGAAATTGAAGCAGAAATTCGTCGTCAATTGCTAGCAACACCAGAAGATAAAGCAAAAGAAGCCGAGGCTGCAGAGAACGAAACGGCTAAAGTTGAAACAGCGAAAGAAAAAAGCAAAGCCAGTACTAAAGAAAAAACGCCTGCTGCTGATGCTTAATACATTCAGTGCGACGTACCGTACCGGTATAAGCAAGTATAGATAGCGAAAGAAAACGGCCAGCATTGCTGGCCGTTTTCTTTTTGTGTCTTATTTGTCTGCATGAATAGAGTATCAATCAATACCAATGTTGATTTAACAGGATAGTGAATATGTGGCAAAAAAAACGATCATCACCCGCTGCTTTACTGGATGCTTCAGGCTTAAAATCAAAAGCGATAGAATTATTAGCACGTCGCGAATACAGTTATTCTGAATTAGAAACCAAGCTATTGCCTATCGCCAGTGACGAAAATCTGGTCTACGAAGTACTGGATTGGATGGTTGAAGAAGGGTTTCAGTCGGATGAGCGTTTTACAGAAATGTTCCTGCGCAGTAAAGCATTAAGCGGTTACGGTCCCATTCGGATTAAAATGGAATTGCGCCAGAAAGGCATCGCTGAAGATTTAACAGAGCAAGCGTTTGAAGCTTCTACTATCGAGTGGGAAACAGAAGTGTATCGCTTAATTGAAAAAAAATTAGGTAAGCTAGACGAAGTTGATATTAAAAGTAAGCAAAAGTGCATCGGTTTTTTACAGCGCAGAGGCTTTAATTCAGGTCATATTTTTCCGACGTTAGAAAAATACCTTTCTGGCGAAGAGATCGAGGGGTAAGCAGTCTAAACACCGTATTCACGGCTGTTCGTACCCTTAAGATAAGAACACCACCACATAAAAGAATGTATTTGCCGTTCTATGTGCAGTTTCGTAGCTCGGGCTTTAGCCCGACAGGTTTAATTAGACGATCAAGATGAAGCTAGATCGCCTAAAGGCGACCTAGCAATTTGGCTTCAATGCTGTGATGAAGTTTTGTGAAGAGCGGCATCCATATCATAGAGACGCCCTTAAATTTAATGCAGCTTCAATCGAGGTCGAATCACTTTATTAATTCTTCCTGATAACGTCATTAATAAGGTTCTAAAATACCCGTGCAGTGCCACTTGGTGTAAGCGATAAAGCGAAATATATACAAACCGTGCAATGCGGCCTTCCACCATCATTGAACCGCCAGTTAAATTGCCCATTAAGCTGCCCACTGTTGAATAACGACTTAGGTTCACCAATGAACCTTTATCTTGGTAAATATAATCTTTCAGTAGCTTACCTTCGTTTAACAATAAAATGTTTTTGTAGACATGACTGGCTTGTTGGTGCGCTGCCTGTGCTCTGGGAGGAACGGGTTTTCCATCTTCTTGCAACATAAACGAGCAGTCGCCTATTGCAAAAATATCATCGTCCGTATTGGTTTGAAGTGTGGGTTTGACCACCAACTGATTCACTCTGTTTGTTTCAAGTCCATCCAGTTGCGCTACCCATTCTGGAGCCTTAACGCCAGCAGCCCAAACTTTCAATTCCGCAGGAATGAGGTCGCCATCTTTTGTGACAAACCCTTCTTCCGTGACTTCAGATATGAATGTTTGATTTTTAACTTCGACACCCAGTTTGCTGAGCTCTCGATGAGCAGCAGCTGACAATCTTGGCGGTAAAGCCGGTAAAATTCGTTCGCCAGCTTCTATAATCGTGACTTTTAATTGATCCTTTTTTAATTGATCCAGCCCATAAGCCGCCAGTTGACTGGCTGTATTATGCAATTCGGCTGCGAGCTCGACACCGGTAGCACCTGCCCCGACAATGCCTATATTTAGTTTGAAGTCGCCGGAATTTTTAGCGGTATTGTTCGCTTTTAGATAGGTGTTTAATAGTTTTTGGTGAAAGTGATCAGCTTGCGCGCGGCCATCTAAAAAGGAGCAAAACTGTTGAGCACCTTTTGTACCAAAATCATTCGTTAAACTGCCAACGGCGATGATCAATAAATCGTAGCTCAATCTGCGCTCAGGCAGTACTTCATGCTGTTCCTCGTCGTACATCGGTTCGAGAATGATCTCTTTTTCAGCGCGATCTAGGCCAGACATTCTGCCCAAATGAAAAATGAAATGATGATTGTAAGCATGTGCACGATAGCTTAATTCGTCAATGCCAGAGTCAAGTGATCCCGTTGCGACTTCGTGAAGAAGTGGCTTCCAGAGGTGTGTGTTATTGGCATCGACTAACTTAACTTGTGCCTTTTTGCGTTTACCGAGTTTCTTTCCTAGCTGTGTAGCGAGCTCTAGCCCACCGGCGCCTCCACCAACAATGACAATTTTTTTCATGAGAGTATTTCCTTAAGGTTTCATCAGGAGATAAAACTGGCGAGGAAACGCACAATTGCAACTCCTGATGCAACCTCGCTGCCCATTGTATTCGAATTCACTTCAACGAATTCAGGGCAGCAAGCCGAAAAGGCGCGCATTATAGCGAAGACTTTTCGGAAGTCGATTTTTAATGTTATTGACCAACCTTTAAAAACGTTTATCGACTCATTTCAAAAATAATACAGACAACAAAGAAAATGGATAAGCCCAAGATCCAAGTATTTTGTTGGCTTTTCGCCAAGGGTGGTACACGCTCATCTTCAATCATAGATTGTAATTGAGGCAAGTCCACAGGGTTAATTCTTGCTATGCAATAGCTATCGCCTTCTAAGTCTATGCGTACTTTAAGGCAGCTTTGTTCATGGGACTCGATCGTAATGTTTTTGACTTGATCGGCGCCGAGTCGAAATTCCCCTCGTCGACTAAAAGGCTGAATGTGCGACAAAAACGTCATGCCGCCTTCTTGCTTTAATCGCCATCGGCCACTGCCGAGATGTCCGCTCAGTACTTCTATCATTCCGGCTTTCATAGCGAAACCAATCCTATCAACACGAATGTGGAGAGCGTGGCGACAATGACGCCACAAAGCAGCATCAGAGTTTGTCCCCAAGTTGGCAATCGTTTAACGGCAAGGTGGGTGCGGTACCAAGGTAGTTTGCTGAACGGTCCGACACCATAGTAAACCATGATAAGTAGACCACTGAGGACGAGTAAGATAAAGGCAGCTGCATTCATGCTGCGAGTATAACGGGGTTTTAGGCAATCTATAAAGGAGTGAACAGGAAAGTTTTATAGCGGTAGATAGCAGGTTTGACTGCGGTTCGAAACTCAACTTATTCATGGGCAGGAAATTGGCTGCGCCGCAGGACGTTGTATCGTGACGTCCTGCGTGGCAGCTCATTGCTAAATGCGCTGGCAAAAGGGAAATGCGCGGCTTACTAAGGATTACAAGTTGGTTGGAATTTCGACGCCCACTTCTGCACCAACGATGTTATCGGACTCATCCATATGCAATAAGCCCTTGAGTGCAGGCTTGGTCCGGTTGTGCTCCGAGATGAATAAGTTCGGCAGCAGCGCTTTCTTGGGTTCATCCGAAGCTGCATCTAAGTTATGCACAGGCCGGTATTCCCAGTTTATGGCGGTTCGCTCGGGTTCATCGCTCGCCGCGTTGTCGTCTTGCTTGGGAGCAGGTGTGGTTTGTTGCTCTGGTAGCAAAGCTTCCATGGCGTCGTCAAATGATTCCGACTCGTCCACAGCAGGCTGCTCTGGCATATTTTCAAAATAGGCCACTGCGGACTGAAATAAGTCTTGAGTATTGTCGAGCCAATCTTCGATGCACAAAGTCTGTTGATTTGATTGAGTTTGCACCCAGAAGCCACCGGCCCCGATCAAGGTTACAATCCCTACAATTAAAACCTTCTTCATACCCATCCTAGAATTAATGATCCTCTCTACTCGATATTGAACATGCGTAAAGCACGTCACTCGGTCAACTTAGATGGCAATACAGGCTAAAAGTGCCCGTAAAAAATATCTTTCGAGGGTAACAAACTGTTACAAATTGTCGTCGCAAAAATGGTCAAGCGATGCCTAACCATGATGGTTCAGACACCGCCACGATTCAATACGATATTAGTAAGGATTTGAAATCAAACACGACTTTCGTGAAAGCTAGCTCACATTATTCCGACACGGCGCTGAAATTTGGCTGAAGTGACCTAAAGTAGGGGCATCAAACGACACATTGCTGCGTTTAAGGGGCTAAGGCTGGCAGGTAACTCTCAAAGCATGAGGTGGACTCATCAGGGAGTCGGGTGGCGGATGTCCCATTGTGGTATCGATCGATTGACCCGCCGACATATAAACTCTCATGTGCACCTCTCGTCTGCGGCTAACAAGCAAGCTATACTAGGCGGCTTTTGTGACCACGATACAGCCAAATTTGCAGGATGATTAACCTGAGACCCTTGGCTGACTCACTGACGGAAAGTCTATGAAAACGGCAGAACTTAGACAGGCATTTCTGGATTTCTTTGCAAGCAAAGGCCATGAAATAGTGGCCAGTAGCTCGCTTATCCCTGGGAATGACCCCACTCTCATGTTTACGAATGCGGGCATGAACCAGTTTAAAGATGTATTCCTTGGCCAAGAAGCTCGGGACTACACCCGCGCCACGACAGTCCAGCGTTGTGTGCGAGCAGGCGGTAAACACAACGACCTAGAAAATGTTGGCTACACCGCTCGTCATCATACTTTCTTTGAAATGCTGGGCAATTTTAGCTTTGGCGATTACTTCAAGCAGGATGCCATTCGATATGCTTGGGAGTTCCTGACCTCTGAACAGTGGTTAAACTTGCCCGTCGAGAAGCTACTGGTGACGGTATACGCAGATGATGACGAAGCCTTTGATATTTGGGCTAAAGAAGTCGGTGTCGCGGAAGACAAGATCATCCGTATTGGCGATAACAAGGGTGCAAAATTTGCTTCTGACAACTTTTGGCAAATGGGCGATACAGGGCCATGTGGACCTTGCACCGAAATATTCTATGACCACGGTGAGCACATTTGGGGTGGCGTGCCAGGCAGTCCGGAAGAAGACGGCGACCGCTTTATTGAAATCTGGAATAACGTCTTTATGCAATTTAACCGTCAAGCTGACGGCGAAATGCTACCCCTGCCTAAACCTTCTGTTGATACCGGCATGGGCCTTGAGCGAATCTCTGCCATTCTTCAGGGCGTGCACTCGAACTATGAAATTGACCTGTTCCAAAACTTGCAAAAGGCTGCGGCAGAAATCATTGGCGTCGAGGACCTTGATCACAAATCTTTACGTGTCATCGCCGATCACATCCGTTCTTGCAGTTTCTTGATCAGTGATGGCGTGATGCCTTCCAATGAAGGCCGTGGTTATGTGTTACGTCGTATCATTCGTCGAGCACTGCGTCATGGGCATATTCTGGGCAGCAGTGAATTGTTCTTCCATAAATTGGTTGCGTCACTGGTGGGTGAAATGGGCGACGCCTACCCTGAACTGACCAAAAACCAAGCGCACATCGAAAAAATCTTAAAACTCGAAGAAGAACAATTCGCCAAAACGTTAGACAATGGTATGCGCTTGTTGGAAAGCGCGATTGACGGCCTTTCGGGTAAGGTCATTCCCGGCGAAACGGTTTTTAAACTCTACGACACATACGGATTCCCTGTTGACCTGACCGCAGATATTGCTCGTGAGCGTGATTTAAGCGTTGATGAAGACGGTTTTCATGCTTGTATGGAAGAGCAAAAGCGTAAGGCGCGTGCGGCTTCTAACTTTACCGTGGATTACAACGAAAACCTTGAGCTGGACGGAGAGACGGATTTTTCTGGCTATGAGCACTTGAACGATCAAGGGACGGTGATTGCGCTTTTTAAAGGCGGTCAGCCTGTCGAGCAATTGGCGACAGGTGACGAGGGTATGGTGGTGCTGGATAAAACTCCATTCTACGGCGAGTCAGGTGG
The DNA here is from genome assembly GCA_947503895.1 of uncultured Saccharospirillaceae bacterium. Lineage (GTDB taxonomy): Bacteria > Pseudomonadota > Gammaproteobacteria > Pseudomonadales > Oceanobacteraceae > Bermanella. The sequence goes on along the minus strand of CANNFT010000017.1, from coordinate 3,534 downwards.
TCAAGTAGGCGACACCGGTGAATTACGTGCCGATGGTATTGAGTTTACGGTTTCTAATACCACTAAAGACCGCAAGAATCATTTACACCATGGTGTGCTGACACAAGGCAATATTGCATTAGGCGACAAATTAGAAGCCTGTGTTGATGAAGCCAAGCGTCACGCGACGGCATTGCATCATTCTGCGACTCACTTATTACACGCCGCGTTAAGAGAAGCGTTAGGGGATCATGTGCAGCAAAAAGGTTCGTTGTGTACCTTTGATCGCTTGCGCTTTGACTTTGCTCATTTTGAAGCCATGACCGCTGAAGAATTGAAACAAGTCGAGCATCGAGTGAATCAGCAAATTCGCGCAAATACACCGGTTGCTACAGAATTAATGAACATTGAAGCGGCCAAAGAAAAAGGCGCGATGGCACTGTTTGGCGAAAAATACGACGCAGAGGTTCGTGTCTTATCCATGGGTACGGAGCAGTTCTCTATCGAATTGTGCGGTGGTACCCATGCTCAGCGTACGGGCGATATTGGCGTCTTCAAACTGCTGGCTGAAAGTGGTGTAGCCGCAGGTGTTCGACGCATCGAAGCAGTCGTCGGAGAGCCTGCATTAGCGCATGTGATGAGTCTTGAAAATCGCTTAAATTACGTCGCTGCGCAAGTGAAAGGAAACCAAGAAACGGTATCCGAAAAAGTAGATCAGCTCGTACTGCGTACAAAGCAAATGGAAAAAGAGATTACTGCGCTAAAAGCCAAGTTGGCCAGCGGAGCCGGTACAGACTTGGCCTCACAGGCGAAGGAGATCAACGGCATAAAAGTACTGTCCACTCAGCTTGACGGAGCGGATGTGCAAGCGATGCGCACAGCCATGGATCAGCTTAAAAACAAGCTTGGTCGTGCGATTATCCTACTCGCTTCCGCAGAGGGACCAAAAGTGACACTGATTGCGGGTGTGACCAAGGATCTACTTGGCCAGTACAAAGCGGGTGACGTGGTGAATGTTGCAGCGCCGTACGTTGATGGTCGCGGCGGTGGTAAGCCTGATATGGCGCAGGCCGGAGGTAAAAAACCAGAAGGCATTCGTGATGCTTTGGCGGCATTTGAGGCTTGGGCAGCAGAAACGCTTTAAATTCACAAAAGTGTAATGTTAATGGATGAGCCACGAATGCGTGCGGCTTAATGTTAGATTGAAAAATGATCATCATGCCGCCGTCGGTTATCATCCATTAGCATTAGTTCCAATACAGGCGCAATTAGTGTTTAATTAGCGCCCATTTTGTATCAGCAGGCGCTAGCAAGCTGTCTTTGTAATGGCGAAAACGATTCATGGCATTATTTGTACATAAATATGGCGGCACATCGGTTGGCACGACCGACCGTATTGAAGGTGTTGCAGACAAACTGAAAAAGTTTAAAGACGAAGGCCACGATTTGGTCGTTGTCGTGTCAGCTATGAGTGGTGAAACCAATCGGCTGATTGGTCTTGCAAACGATATTACCGAAACACCGACACCACGTGAGATGGACGTATTAGTCTCTACGGGTGAGCAAGTGACCATCGCTTTATTGAGCATGGCATTGCATAAACGTGGCATCCCTGCGCGTTCTTACACAGGCAGTCAGGTTCGAATTTTGACTGACAGCGCGCACATGAAAGCCCGTATTCAAGAAATAGATACCGAGCGCATGCGCGGTGACTTAGACGAAGGAAAGGTCGTGATTGTTGCGGGCTTTCAAGGCGTTGACGAAGAAGGAAACATTACGACGCTAGGTCGTGGTGGGTCTGACACTACAGGGGTAGCGCTGGCCGCAGCACTGAAAGCGGATGAATGCCACATTTACACAGATGTTGATGGCGTTTATACCACTGACCCTCGTGTCGTTGAGCACGCTCAACGCATGGACAAGATTACCTTTGAAGAAATGCTGGAAATGGCCAGCTTGGGTTCTAAGGTACTGCAAATACGATCTGTGGAGTTTGCTGGCAAATACAAAGTGCCATTGCGTGTACTTCACAGCTTTAAAGAGGGGCCCGGAACCCTGATTACCGTTGAGGACGAAGAAGCCGTGGAACAACCCGTTATCTCAGGCATCGCATTTAACCGCGACGAAGCCAAATTAACCGTTCAAGGTGTACCTGATATTCCTGGTGTAGCCTCTAAAATTCTAGGCCCTATTGGCGAAGCAAATATTGAAGTCGACATGATTGTTCAAAATGTTGCTGCCGATAAAACCACGGACTTTACGTTTACTGTACACAGAAACGATTTCTCGAAAGCAGAGGCTATTTTAAAGAAAACCGCCTCTGAACTCGGTGCTCGTGAAGTAGCCGCTTCAGATAGCATTGCTAAGGTATCGCTGGTGGGTGTGGGTATGCGATCCCATGCCGGTGTAGCCAGTAAAATGTTTGATACATTGGCTCAAGAAAATATCAATATTCAGATCATATCAACGTCTGAAATTAAGATTTCTGTCGTAATCGCAGAAAAATATCTAGAACTCGCCGTGCGCGCTTTGCACACAGCATTTGGTTTAGATAGCGAGAGCGTCCAGGAAGGGGAGTAGACTTTCATCCGTGCGCAACCCATAGCAGTTGAATGGGTACGTACGGTGTAAGAGAGCTGGCGTTATGGATAAACGTCACCCCAAAAAGCCGCGTTGGAATTCCATCGCACCCTAGGTCATGTGCTGGCACTCCTTGGCTACCATCTCAACTCCGTATAAAAATATATGGAAACGAGTCTGGTCTGCTTTTAATTTTGGAATGCTGGTCAATAATGAAACATAAGGATGCCCGTACCCTATATCGTTGCGGGGTTTGTGGTAACCCACCAAATTGGTGGGAATTTGCCGGAGTATCAGGAGAAAAGAATGCTAATTTTGACGCGTCGAGTTGGCGAAACCCTGATGATTGGTGACGAAGTCACCGTCACAGTATTAGGTGTGAAAGGTAATCAGGTTCGTATTGGTGTGAATGCGCCAAAAGAAGTAGCTGTGCACCGGGAAGAAATATACCAGCGGATTCAAAAAGAAAAAGAGCAAGGCACTGAAGAATAAAATAACGCTAATTTGTTCATTTTATTGAAGATTTTGCTTTTCATTTTCAAATAAAGTGGTATCATGCGCCGCGTGTTGGAGAGATGGCCGAGTGGCTGAAGGCGCGCCCCTGCTAAGGGCGTATGGGAGAAATCTCATCGAGGGTTCGAATCCCTCTCTCTCCGCCACTTTAAAGTCTGAATGACTGGCTATTATTGACTAATTTATTTTAATCACTATAATACGCCGCCCCAAGCGACGCGCTCGTAGCTCAGCTGGATAGAGTACCTGGCTACGAACCAGGCGGTCGGAGGTTCGAATCCTCCCGAGCGCGCCAACTTTAAAATGCATTTTAAAGTATTGGGAATTCAAGAAGACAATGCTTCGGATAGAATTTTTATCTACTGTTGCAAGAATTATACAGTTTACGCGCTCGTAGCTCAGCTGGATAGAGTACCTGGCTACGAACCAGGCGGTCGGAGGTTCGAATCCTCCCGAGCGCGC
>CANNFT010000016.1 GCA_947503895.1 uncultured Saccharospirillaceae bacterium | reverse complement strand
GCGCTCGTAGCTCAGCTGGATAGAGTACCTGGCTACGAACCAGGCGGTCGGAGGTTCGAATCCTCCCGAGCGCGCCAGCTTTAAAAAAACCTGCTTTCCGCAGGTTTTTTTTTGCCCCAAAAAAGTTGAATCGAGCAAAAGATTAGCGACGGGGGTAAGAACCTCCACAGGTTCGACTCGAGCTTGCGAGAGCACGGAGGAGCGTAGAGACGACGGCCCGAAGGGCTGAAATAATCCTCCCGAGCACGCCAACTTTAAAAACCCACGCTTTGCCGTGGGTTTTTTCGTTTTAGAGTAATTGAGGTGTTTCAGAAGAGCGCTCATATTGGGTGGGGTTTTTCTTTTCGGTGAGGACTGCGGTCTCTGACATAACGAATTTAATGACGCAGGCTTATTATGAATACGCCAAAGATGTTTAAATCCTTGTGGGTGATAAAATACGCTGATTTGAGTTTTGTAGAGTGTGATTGGTCAGTGGTCAGTCAATCTTGAGATCGTGCTTAGGTGCTTTATTGTGTGGCGCTTGGTTGTGCGGCGTTGTGAGCATGTGTTGCTCATGCAAGGTGAGATAGCTGAATGGCATTGGCGGGCATCATCATTGCCCGCCAGAGCGTGCGATCAGTAGGGCGGTCGCAGAAAATCTACTGAGGCCAGTCGATCAGCATTTCCCCTTCGGCTTCTGTAATTCTCCACCACTGGGCTTCAGGGCCTTGCCCGTCTTCCCAGCCAGAGTTTGAGCAACGTACTTCCGTGTTGAGTGCCTTGCAGGCATCTTGTGCGCACTCAAAATCGGTATTCCAAGGGCTGCTATTCTGCTTAAACCAAATACTGGTAAATTTCCCAATGGCATTTCCAAACGCGATGACTTCGCTTCCGTCAACTATCCAGTAGCTTCTTGCCTCTGACTTTTTTGTGACCGTGTCTTTGCGCTCGACGTGCTGGAAGCGTTCCGTTAGCCAATCATCGATCGCTTTAAATGTGGTTTCTTTTGCGTAAATTTCTAAGTCTGGAAAACGTTCCATAGAGTTCTCTGTCGATGTGCAGCGGGTTGGGGGAGCATCTGCAATTAAATTATTTTTTGAAAAATTGATACCAGCGAAAATACGTCAAGCTTAGGTAGCCTATGCTGGCAACGAACATACCGCATACAACTAAAGCAAGCGCGAGCAACGCCATTAATTCCCGTTGTAAGCTGGGGTAACTGCTTTCTAGTAGCACCAAAAATGCCAGCCCAGTGAAAAACAGGCCGGCACCGGTTAAAAACCACGTTAGGCAACGGTTGGGGTTCTGGGCGATGCGTCCGAGCCAGCGGATGATGAACATGGCTTAAACCAATCTAAATTCACATGTATTCTCAATTTTAGCTCGTTTTTCGCTAATAATTTAGCCTGCGCTTCAGGCGTGCTACGCCAAGTATGAGGCGTCATGTGCAGAAGACCGGCGATCGCTGCTTGGTCCAATGTCACTTCGAAATCTAGCTGCGTGCGGTGATGGTGTTTAAAGTGCTCAGCCAATGCCTCTCGGCTGTCGAACTCTTCAAATTTGGGTGTTTCATAAAGCGCTTGCTTGAGCTGCTCCAAATGGTATGTACCGGCACTGACAATCACCACTTGTCCGTCTGGATGACATAGGTGACGCAAACTCTCTGGCATGATGCGATTAAAAATATTCAGTACAAGGTGCGACTGCTGTGCTTCAAAAGGTGGCTTTACGCCATTGGCCACTAGCCACTGAATGCCTTGCTTGTTCGGCTCGGCATTCAAGGCGGATTGATGCAATTTGCTTCGACGAGCAGCGGCTTTCACTGCTTCTTTCGAAATATCGAGGCCAAAAACATCGGCTTGAATTTGGTGATCCTGCAAAACTTCGGCTAGTCGCTGAGTGTAATAGCCTTCGCCGCATCCCATATCCACGACATTGATCTTTGGGCTTTGCCAAAATTGTTCGACGGCATACTGGTTCAATGCATCGCTGATACTTTGGTAGTAGCCTTTATCCAAGAAAGCAGTGCGCGCGACCACCATATCGGCATTGTCACCCGGCTGCTTACTTTTTTTGTGTTGGTTCAACAGCAGGTTGTGATAACCCTGCCGTGCACGATCGAAACTGTGTTGCTTCTCGCAAACCAGTTGGGTGCCCTGCAAGTGCAAGGGCGTTGAACATACGGGACAACTGAGCATGTATTAATCTAATAGTAGTAATTCGAGGATTTTTTCGTACATATCCGTTAGCGTTTCAAGATCTTCCACGGATACATTTTCATCCACTTTGTGGATGGTAGCATTGACGGGCCCCAGCTCTACAACCTGAGCGCCTGTGGGCGCAATAAAGCGTCCATCAGAGGTGCCACCTGCGGTTGAGAGTTCAGTATTAATCCCTGTCACTTCTTGAATAGCATGTACAGCGGCATCAACCAATGGGCCGTGATCGGTTAAGAATGGCTGGCCACTGAGTTTCCACTCGATGTGGTAATCCAGTCCATGGCGATCGAGAATCTCATGGGTGCGACGCTTGAGGTCATCGTCCGTTAACTCGGTGGAGAAACGGAAATTGAATACCACTTCTAAATCACCAGGGATGACGTTCGTGGCACCCGTTCCGCCGTTGATATTTGAAATTTGAAAAGAGGTAGCCGGAAAGAATTCATTGCCGTGATCCCATTGCTCCTCAGCCAGTTCGGCGAGTGCTGGGGCCGCTTTGTGGATAGGGTTGCGCGCAAGATGAGGATAAGCCACATGGCCTTGAATCCCTTTCACGGTTAACACGGCGCCGAGGGAGCCGCGTCGCCCATTCTTGATGACGTCACCGCATTTATCTGTGCTGGATGGCTCACCTACAATGCACATATCAATATGTTCTTGGCGTGCTTGCAGGGTCTCAATGACTTTGACGGTTCCGTTATGCGCAGGACCCTCTTCGTCCGCTGTAATTAGGTAAGCAATCGAACCTTTGTGATCGGGGTGATTTTTCACGAAGCGTTCAGTGGCAACAATCATTGCAGCGAGTGAGCCTTTCATATCCGCGGCACCACGACCGTATAGTTGACCTTCATGGATCGTGGGTTCAAAGGGAGGAAAAGTCCAATGTGCGGTATTGCCTGTCGGCACCACGTCTGTGTGACCGGCAAAGCAGACAACCGGTGCTTGTGTTCCTTTTCGCGCCCAAAGATTAATGACTTCCTCGAACTGCATATCCTCGCAATTGAATCCTAGAGGCGCCAATCGCGCTTTCATCATCGGTTGACAATCTGCATCATCGGGCGTGACTGATGGTTGCGCTATGAAAGCTTTGGCGAGGGCCAGTGTTTGGCTATCCGACATGTTAGGACTCTTTATTAGCAGAAGCTTGATGGGAACGGGCATCAATCGACGGCCCGTGACTCGTGGACGCATCCTGCTTCCGATTGAAATCTGACTGTGGGCGAGCATTATCTGTGCTGGTGCGGGCATGAAGCAAGCCATCAATAGACGACAAAATGCCACGCAGCATATTTAGCTCAACTTTTTCTGGGCGCGCTCGATTGAATAGCCGTTTAAGCCTGAGGATTGCCTGCCCTGGATGTGCTTTGATAATGAAGCCCGTCTCTGTCAGTGTCTGCTCCATATGTTTGTAAAAGCCATTCAGCTCGCTGACTAAAGGATATTCTGCTGATTGCTTGGGGTAATGTGTGCGTTGCCCCATGAAAAGTTCGTAGGCGATCACTTGAATAGCAGACGCGATATTTAAAACCCCGTAATCTGGATTGCCAGGAATGTCGACGTGCAAGTGGGCTTTGCGCAGATCATCGTTGTGCAGCCCCATGCGTTCTGGCCCAAATAATATGGCGACTTTACCTTGTGAGGCTTCTTGAAGTACTTGCGGAACGGCTTCGCGGGCTTCCTGCATGGGCCAAGGATGTGAGCGAGTCCGAGCACTGGTAGCCAACACTAATTGGCAATCCGCGATGGCCTCATCCACGCTTGAAAGAACACGTGCAGATTCAAGTACATCCGTCGCACCGGCGGCTAATGCAGTGGCCTCTTCTGACGGGTAATCAATGGGGTTGACCAAAACAAGGTCTGACAAGCCCATGGTCTTCATCGCACGGGCAGCTGCACCGATATTGCCCGGATGGAACGTTTGAACCATGACGATGCGGATATTGTCGAGCATGCTTGGCCTCAACCTAAGTGGCTATGTGACAGGGGGATCTGAGCAGTAACCATCGTCTATCTAATGTGTGCGGCGCCATACCAGTGGCAGCTCTCCGCTGATGGACTGTTCTGATCAGCAACCCGCCAGAAATTGGGGGCGAATCCTACCATATCCGGCCCCCTCGGCTCTACACTGAGGTGCATTTAGGACGCGAAATCAGGCGACGTTATCCTTCGCTTTCGATCTGTTAGGCGGCCAGATTATTGCTGTCTTGATGCAATACATCGAAGGCCGAGCGCGGCGGCGCACCTTTGCATCGTGCGAGCAAAGGCTACACTGAAGGGTAACCGTAAATCGTTGCACCCATGGTTCAAAGGGCGTTATTGAGCATGCGTCATTGAAAGGGCGTCATCGAATCGCTCAGCGGAGGCACAAAGATCGTTTCATGTTTGTGAAGTTTATTAACCCGTTTATTAGTGCACTAAAGAATGTGATACAAACCATGGCATCCATCGAATCCCATGGTGAGACACCGTTTGTGAAACAAGGGCCGCCGGTAACAGATGGTGTGATTGGTTTCATTCGAATGGAAGGTGAGCAAGTCATTTGCACCATGGCCATATCTTTCAGTGAACCTGCGATCTTGGCCATTGCATCCGGCATGCTGGGGGAAGAAATTAAAGAATTAAACGATGAAATGATCGACCTCGCTGGCGAAATAACCAACATGGTGACAGGGGGTGTCAAAAAGGACCTGTGGCAAGAAGGGTATAATTTTGACTTGTCTCAGCCTGAATTCCACTACGCCAAGGATTTCGAACCGCCTCATATTAAAAATGAAAAAATACTGGTGGTGCCTTTTCAGTGTGAAGCGGGCAGTTTTTATTTGGAAGCCTGCATGGTGGATACGCGCAAACGAGCGGACCCGAATTTATATCAGCCAGAGCCCTAAAGCTGTCGATTTAATGATGAAACAAACAGATGCTTTTTCGTACACTCATGTATGTCGTCTTATTTAAGCGTAAAAAAATAGAACCATTAACACTTAAAACCATCCCGCAGCGGCGATAAAAGCGTACAATGCTCCCACCCAGAAACAGAGTAAGTTCATGAGTACGCGCGCTGAGCAAAAATTAAAAACCCGCCAAGCCATCATTGATGCTGCGTTAGATTTAAGCAAAGACAAAGGCTTTCCAGCGCTCAGCTTGCGCGAAGTGACGCGTCAGGCAGGCATTGCTCCTGCGACCTTTTACCGCCACTTTGTCGATATGGAAGACTTAGGATTGGCGTTGGTTGATCAAGTCAGTTTAATTCTTCGTCAACTGATGCGCCAAGCACGTCATCGTGTGAAAGTGAAAGGTTCGGTAGTGGGCACATCCATCGATACCTTTATGGAGTTTGTTGAAAACTACCCCAACTTAATTCGTTTATTGAATACCGACATTGCCAGTGGACCGAGATTGTTTCGGGAGTCACTGCAGCGCGAAACACGTCGTTTCGTTGAGGAACTCATTGACGATCTTCAGCGAGACTCAGAGCGCTCAGACAGGCCTCCACTTGCCTACATTCCAGAAGTGGCTGAAATGATGGTCGTACTGGTATTCAATCAGGGAGTAGCAGCGCTTGAAATGTCGCCGGAGGGGCGAAAAGAATTAGTCCGCAAGCTCAATATTGAATTACGTATGGTATTGATCGGCAGTCATGGCTTATATCGACGGGAAATGTCAGGCAAGAAAACCTACAAATAAATCTTTCTATTGATGCGTTCAAAAGTATGGCTGATTGCATTGTGGACTGCCTGACTGCCGTCCGGTAGTTTAATAGGACTAGCTGCATTGTAGGGCGCTCACTATCAATAGGCTTTGGAAATTTGAGAAACTCAACAAAGCTTCTTCTATCAAACCAATTTAATTGCAATAGTTGAAAAACTTGTCGTGCTGCTGGTTGTAAAAAAAGCAGGCAGTCAAGCATCGTGAATCAGCACGCCATAAAATATCACTGGGGTGTAGTTTTCTGAAATATTAGGGTGAGTGTTCTCATTGGTTGTTTTCCTTATTAGCTGTTTGGCTCTAAATTGAAAACTCAAAATCGGATCGGATAAAAGTGGTGCAAGATTAATGTTTGGTTTCGATGGTAGTGGTAATGTCACGGGGATTTGCACTACAAGAAAGTGTATTGGGGGCATGATGTTGGACAGTATTTAGAGCCATTCCTTCCCTCAAAATTTTCTGGTAGTTTTAGTGTTGATTCTTCCCAAGTAATATTGAATAGCGGTGGTTGGGCAAGGCACGCTGCAAATAATCTAAAGAATCGGCTGGATAATTTAAGATGAGCACTACGGAAGCAAAGGGCATGGTAATACCCTTGGTATATTTATGATTAGGTTAATATCAGTGTTAATGGTGTTGGTTGCCATTAATGCTAGTGCCAAAAGTTGTGAACATGAAATTCACAGTAAATCTAAGGCCTATATTACTAAACTGACTTTCGGGAAGAATGTAGTTGATTATTACAATATACGCTCACTTTTTGAGCATCTTGAAAGTCAATCATTTAACAGTGATGAGGCGCTTGAAAGATTGACTAAATATATAATAGGTATGGAAGATAGAGCGAAAAGTGTAGGTATTGATGTAGGCGTTCATATCGAGTGTATAGGTGACTATACACGAGCTATACTAAAATCTAATATCGAAAACTCTTATATAGCAATTACATTTACTAATGGATTAATAACAAATATCTCTTTTGTAAATGAATATGACTCTTTTGATGATAGTAAGAGTAGTGTGGGAGAGCTTTCATTTAAGCCTTTATAAAACAGCAATGAAACCTAATATCTTATTGGAAGAAAATTTTGTTATAAATCACTTGCAGCTCTTTAAGGAGCTGGAGAGTTCTGTGGTTTGGGATGAAAGAATGAAAGCTCGGAAAACCGCTAGCTTTGGTGTTTCCTATGATTATTCGGGTGTTTCCTATCCTCAAACATCAATGCTGAAGTCTTTAGACTTAATCTGTGAATGCATTGAAAAGAAATTGGGTTTTAAACCTAATAACTGCCTTATGAACTATTACATGGATGGTAATTCATCTATGGGGTTTCATTCTGATTCAGCTGAAGAGTTACTTGAAGGTACTGGGGTAGCGATAATTTCATTAGGTGCTGAGCGTAATATTTGGTATAGGTCTAAGTTAGATAAAGAAGTTAAAATTCCTTATTTACTAAAAAGTGGTGCTTTATTGTATATGGGAAGCGAAATACAGCAACACTGGACTCATGCAATTTTAAAAGAGAAAAACGTAGGGTCTAGAATTAGTTTAACATTTAGGCATATTATAAAGTGAGAGTTTGTATCGCAACCCGCTCAAAAACTGTTCCGGCCTACGGCCTCCATTTGATACCCAAAGTTACAGTCGTTAGTGTATCTTCTTCGAAAATTTTCGCACAAACCAGCACGCACCTTATGCGCCGCTTAGTTATGCGTTATGGCCAATAATCGCTTTATGTATAGGTTTCTAATTTTACTAATATTGCTTCCTATTGTCTCATTTGGAGCCGGTTGGAATGATTACGAGCAGGATATAGGTGATGGCTTTAAAATCACTAGATTTAATTCAATACAAGTCATGCTCTATGACAAAAAAGGTTGGAGTGTAATTCCTAACCTTGACCACGGAGAAAATATAGGGCCAATCACTCACCATTTTAGCGGAGTGGATAATCTATATATTAAAACTTCGGGCTTGATAATTAAAAAGACAGAAAATGGTAAAGAATATAAAACTCCTAATTATTCAGAAATATTCTATTTTATAGTAGCTAAATCTAACTCAGCTGTTAAAGGGCCATTAACACAATCCGAGTTCAAAATGCTAATAAAGTCAAACCTTGACATCAGTTGGGAGACTCCAAGTAATCCTAATATACTAACAGCTATATTCGGGTATGTTATGATGCTTAGCTTTATTTTCTTTGGTTTATTATTTAAATATTGGTTTGTTAGTTTGTCACTTATAGTAGCTATTTGGTTTCTACTTTTAAAATGGAAAAGAAAAAGGCATGACAAGGTCAATCAATGTTGACCAATATAATCTCCGCGAACAACGACTTGCTGCACTTTTTGTTCAGTTATTAGCGGTGTTATGTAAAGATGAAACTTCACAACTAGCACTTAGAAGGCTATGCGGTCTCAGTATTAGAATGAATGCCCCCATTATTTATGAAGTTAAGGTAAGAAATGGAACTCAAAAACATTTTTAAATTTGTTGAATTCAAACCAAGCGATACACCAAAAACTAAGTTTGGAGGCCAGCCAGATTGGGTGGAAAAATCGCAATGGCCTATCAGTCGTGAGTTGGGTGTGCCAATGAGATTTATTGCTCAAATAGCACTTGGCGATGCCTTTCCAGAGCACAAAGGGAAAATGGCCTACATATTCATGACTGAAGATGATGACGAATATATTGACGGTACATGGGAGCCTAATGGAGGCGAAAACGCTGTTGTTATCCAACCAGCAGGAGAATGCTCGTCAGCACTCGAAGTCTTAGATTCTGGCCCTTCTCGAGAAGAGTTTGGGGTTGTAGTTGTAGAAACAGAGGTTGAAGAAGACGAATTGGAAGGCTCTCGCATAGGTGGTACCCCAGAGTTTATGCAGGGTGAGGAATATCCAGAACCAAAAGATGAGTGGAAATTTTTGGCTCAACTGGATTCATGCTCACTTCCTTTTGAGGTTAACTTTGGTGACGCGGGTATTGCGTATGTTTTCATAAATAAGCCTGCTACAGAAGGTAAGTTCTTGTGGCAATGCGGCTAAACAGAACAAGGCTAGGCAAAATCGTTCTACTAGGTACCACTGGGCGCGGCTAAAACCGCGCTATTGCTTGCGGCGTTAAAAGCTACAAGGACGGCAGCAATGAAAGATCACTACGAATCACACACCTAAGTAACAATTCACTACAGCGCTAACGCGCCTTCGCGATCCATGTCGTTGATAATGCGCCATGAACCTCCACCAGACTCGACTTTACGTTGCCACTTGCTCATACGTTCCATGTATTCGTTTGGATCCATATTGTCAGACCGCAATTTGGTCACGTTTAATGCGATCACTTCGTAACCTTCTAAATCTAAGGTGAAATCTCGGTTGTATCCTTTTGGGATTTCCTCTTTCATATCTGAAAAAACCAGTACCACTTTTCTAGCCGCGTTTATTTCATTTAGATATTCACTGGCTTGCAACATTCCGCCGCTGATATCTGTATAAGCGGAGCTTTTCACCGTTTCTACAAACTGATTAATGGTTTCTGCGAATTGTCTTTTTTGTTCATTGGCTTTTGATGGTCTCAAGTCAAATGTTGCCTTGGCGATAATATCCTTTTCTGAAAAACTGCCGCTGTCGATTCGAGCAACCGCAAATGAATCACCTGGGTTTAAATTACCCAGATAATAATGAATCACTTGCTGCGCCTTTTTTAACTCTTTCGTATAGGTGCCAGATGTATCTAATAGCAGGTAGACGCCTGTTGATGGTTTTTGCTCAGTGCAGCCTGTGAACATAAGAGCGGCCGTCAAGCACATAACCAGATATTGTAACCCTTTTATTCGTGCTGTGTGATGGGTGTAATTCAAGGCGAATGCTCCTTATTCCTCGGATTTAAGTTTGTCATCTGAATGATCAGAAGCTTTTGTGGTACGACCTTTCTTTTTAACGGGTTTATCTGTGACATGATTTTCGGGTACGGGTCGACTTTCAACAAGATGCTCTATCCACAGCGGTCCGAAACATAAAATATCGTACGCTTTTTCAAGTGCCGTACCAACATTACGCAGTGTCACAGCCAGAACTCTTAGTAGAGCACTCATGAACCTTAAAAAATAGACAGACATATCGCCCAGTACATTACGCCCTGTATGGATTAAAGATTCCAGCGGGATTGCAACAAACATGAGAATGAGCGGCAATACAAAACCGAGCGTCATTTGGCCAATCATAGGAATTAAATTAGCGCCGTCTTTGGCGGCAGTGGTAGCGGCTTCATTGGCAGCCGTTTCTCCACCCACAAGAAAGCTAGTGAGCAGCGCTTTCTCTTCCACCATTTGTTCTCGCATAAACGCCAATCCAGCTTCTACACAGCATAGTGCTAATAGAAAAGATATACACACCCATGCCCATATAATTCGTTTTTTATCTTCCATAAAGGTAATGATGGGAAAAAGCCGAGTGATGCCAATGGCTTCCATAAAAAATAGGCCAACAACTATTTCTAATAAAATAATGACAGCGGCACCTATTTGTGCGACATCCATACCGGCTACCTGAGAGCTTGCAGGCATCAATTCTGACATGGGTAAAGCAATAAGATTGAAGTTAACAAACGCTCCAAAGCCTGCGATCACCACCACCAGTAGCGAGACAAAAAACTGCGTCGTTGTGGAAGCTTTTAATATCCGTTCGGCTTTTGGAGAGCCATTTAATAAATTTTCGAAATGCTCGAGATTACGATCAATGCCTTTGGCTTTATCAATTAGATTTTGCCAACCTTTGCCGACCTCCATCACTTGGTGGTTAAGGCGTCGCCAGAACGCCATTGCATCCTTTAATAAGCCATGTCGCTTGCCAATGTCTTGACGATATACAGACAGCACTTCGGCCTGCTGCTTGTGAAATGCCTCATAAATGGCTTGGAGAAGTTTTCCTACGACGGCATCGTTTTTCGTGCTGTCTTTGAGTTTGGCAATGGCTTCTACCGCTTCTGTCCATTCCGGAACGGGTGGTGGTACGAGTCCGGTTTCAGAAAGCTTGTCTTCCATCTGAGCAATATTTTGTTCGATATTTCTTTGAATATTGGGGTAACGTGCGAGGTCCTTTTCGACCATTTCCCCTAATCGAATAAAGTTTCGCTCTAATTCACGCTCGGCTAATTCACGACCGTGTTCAAATAATACTTCTCGATTGCGCGTTGAGACTCTTAGGGCTGCGGCACTCAGTGTTCGGCTGCTCAGACGTAAACTTCGATAACCAAGGTTGCCTATAGATTGAAGTAACTGATGTGCGGGTGTACGTACAAAATACAAGATTAAGGTGGCACCCACTAAAACCAAAATCCAAGACAAGATAGGCTGCCCTGGAATCAGGTTGGAAATTGGAATCATTACCGTTGCCCCCAAGCAAAAATGTAACCAGTACTATTCCATAGCCTAGACGATAATTATGTGAAGGGTGTCCGCTGATGAGGGCGTGTTGGTTTGCATCTATGGTCATAAACCCTTATTCAACGGCCGTTACGGCCTAATTGGACCATTTGGTCATGCTGAGGCCGTTTAGATTGCAGACGGTCACTATAATGGTGACCTAGGGTTGGTCATCCAACAGTGCTTGCTCAATGCGCCATATTCGATCTTGCCCCCACACTAAGGTGTTTTTATATTGAATGGTGGGAACACCCCACATGCCAGCGTCGTACAAATCACTCTGGTTTTGTTTTGCCCATTTTTTCCAGCTATCTGATGTTAATTGAAGGCAAGCGTCGTCGTAGTTCAATTCGCAGCGTTCGCAAATTAATTTTAGTCCAGCTTGAGTGTCTGCTCGTATGCCTTCTGCATTGACGGCTGTTGAGAATGCATTTAAAAACAGAACACCTTTTCCTTGTTGTTCTGCCCATTCCCATAATGCATAGCAATTAATGACGCCTTTTCCTAGAGGGTCGGCAACTTTACCATAAGGAATGCCGTATTTTTTGGCTTCCCGAAGTGTATCAAAAAAGATATAGCGAACTTTATTTCTGGGTACTTTTAAACCCCGCATGATCATAGGTAAAACGGGTTTTATCTTTAAAGGAATTTGATAATGCTCACTTAATTGCGTTAGGCGGATAAGCGCCAAATAGGAATAGGGGCTGCGCATCGAAAAATAAAACACAATTGGCGTGGTTTTATCGATGACTGATTCAGGGCTATGTTGACAGAATTGAGCATAATGACGGTTAAATTCAATTTTACTTTGATGTGTGCTCAGCGACGAACGCTCAGTCAGTGCATTTTGCCCAGCTGTTTTCTTGATAAGTCTTAGTTCAAGATGTTCTAAACGGTCGATCCCCCAATAGGTATCACCTGCATAAAAAATCGTAGCAGGTAAATATCCTTTTAAGGATTTTAAGGTTTTCTCAGATTGAGATATGGCGGCGGGTGTGTCTGTGGGAGGATTGATTTCAGGCGGGTGTTGCAATGTATTTGAATCAGCATGCGTATGCCAAGCTTCTTGGAAGATATCGAGTGCTTGGGCAGTCGAAATATTTGAATGCAGACACCACCTTTTTTGGCATTGCTGTATTATCTGAAGAGAGGGATAGGTATTTGGTAGATCTAGTTGATAAATTTCTGCGAGTGCTTGGGCGTCGTCGATTGCCCAGTAGCGCCATCGTTCAGGTTCCGGAAACATATCCTGTTGGCGATTATGAATGAGGTGGTAAGTGAGCTTTAAATCGAAACGTATTTGAAAACCAGGCATCACTTGCAATAGTAGAAAGCTATAAGGATCGTCCAGCGCTAAAAAGACATGAACCTGCCGTGGATGACCCGTGTTGAGGAGCTTTAATTCTTCTTTTTTATGAATGCTTGCAAGGTAGGCGCTTCGTGACCAGTATTGAGTCACGAAGGTGGATAGTAAGCTTCTCATAGGCGACCTATTGCCATTCTGCCGTTATGTCAAACGGACTCACTTATGCGGAGCGTGTATAAATGCATTTCTTTAGCATGCATTTAATATACGAATGGGTCAATACTTCACCTTCGACATGAGAATCAAAGTTACATTGGGTTTGTTTCAGAGTGTTTAGACATGATCTCACCAAAAAGCTCTGTAAACTCTAGTTCAAATCCCAGCATCCACTCATCAGCCACGTCAAATACTTGTTCACTGCCATCATTATATTGAGCCCCAAGCATTAACTTGATGCCGACGCCATTCGTAGTATCTCGAATGTTGAATCCCACCTTTGCAGATCCACCTAAGAGTGATTGACGAACGTCGCCCTTTTTGTCAAAGCTATTTATGCGTATTTGATAGTATGGGTGTTTAACGGAAAGGCTCCAGCCTTGGGATTGGTCATTGTAGGTATTGTTTCTTGAAAATAAATAATGGCAGTCAGCAGTTGTCGAGCGAAAGCCAGTTCCACACTCATTTTCGTGTCCTATTATGAATATATACTCATCTGAATAACGGGCATCGTATTCTTCTTGCCCGACTTGGTGAATTTTAGAACGTTGTATTTCAGCGTAAGCTGGTTTCCAGTCGTAGCGGAATGATGATGTTTCGACCCAAACATTGTCTGCTTGTGAATCGACTGCCATAAATTGAAACCCAAATAAACTGGCAACAATAAAGGGGTTTGCATGAGTATTGCTTTCATTAAAAACAAGCTTGTTTTCTGCATCTGTGACGGGAGTTTCGTTGATAATTAACCCTGCTGTCAGACCACCAAAAGGTAGTTCATTGTATCTGCCTGCTAATACAACTCGACTGTATTTACTGGCATTTAGCGTTTGCTCCTCCGTGTTATCGTCATTTGTGCTCCGTACGTCGCTCCCTACCTCGCGTACATCCAGTGCGCCGATATCAAGCAAGGCGTACTTTCCGTACATGCCAATGTTAACCGCCGCCATTTTCGCTTCTAGTGTTTTAACGGACTCTTCAACTTCGTAAGTCTCTGTTGTTTCAAAGTAACGAACTTTGATAGCGTCAGTGCTGTACAGGTCACTATTTTTATTCAAAATATTGGCTTGATGTCGCATGATGCGAAATTTGTTGCCGTTGTCCCACTGCTCAGCAAATTGTTGTGCAGTTAAAGTGGCGGCCATAATGTTGAATGAAAGTAGAGTACAGATTAAAAAAGAGATGATTATCTTGATGATTGCCATAAATACTACCAGAACTTAATGGTTATTCTTATTCGCTTAATGCGGTTGAATTGCCTAAATTTGCGTCATAGGCATTTATATCAAGCTCTGTAACACATCCGTGTGTTGCTAGCTTTCCATTGAGGTGTGTTACACCGAACAGCCCTCAAAATATTGCGTATGACTTAGTTGTTGGCGTGCAATTCCTCATTCAGCTCAATGGCCGTTTTATTGGTTTTACACTCAACGGCACCCGACTGAGAATTACGACGGAATAATAGATCTGCTTTGCCGGCTAGGTCGCGAGCTTTGACGTTTTCAACTAATTGGTTTTTATCATCAAGAACAGCCACTTTCGTGCCGGACGTAATGTAAAGCCCAGCTTCTACTGTGCAGCGATCACCCAGTGGAATGCCGACACCAGCATTGGCGCCAATCAGTGAATTTTCACCGATGGAAATAACAATGTTACCCCCGCCTGACAATGTGCCCATGGTTGAACAGCCACCGCCGAGATCTGAACCTTGCCCAACAAATACACCTGCAGAGATTCGACCTTCTACCATCGAAGTGCCCGCAGTACCTGCATTAAAGTTAACGAAACCTTCATGCATGATGGTCGTACCTTCGCCGATATATGCACCAAGGCGCACACGAGATGTGTCCGCGATGCGCACACCGGTTGGCACTACGTAGTCTGTCATTTTCGGGAATTTATCCACGCTGTTGACTTCAAGGACTTCGCCTTGCAGGCGTGACTCGAGTTGTGCGGCAGGTAGTTCAGCTAAATCAATGGCACCTTTGTTGGTCCATGCAACATTAGGTAGCAGTCCAAAGATGCCTGATAGATCAATGCCGTGAGGTTTCACTAAGCGATGTGATATTAATTGCAGTTTTAAATAAACCTCAGGGGTACTTTGAGCCTGTGCATCGCTTTCAAGGACCACTAATACAGTTGGCTTTTTGCTTGCGGTTAGCGCTTGTGCCAAGGCAGCTTGCTCACCAGTTAATTTATCCGCTAGCGCAGTTAACTTATCGCCATCTAACTCAATGGTTTGGTTGCCACCTTCGTATCCTGCTACTTTTGCAGCATCCATTAGATCGCTGGTCGGTTGGTAGACCGGTTTTTGATAAAAAACTTCTAACCATTCGTTTTTGGTATTTTGTGAGCCTACGCCGATTGCGAATGCTAATGCCATGTTTTATTCCTCTTTAGTCATTTAAAAATTTAATATGTGTTGTATTGCGCGTCTATTCATTAACGGCGAACAAAATCTTTGTAATCGTCTTCATTAAACCCTAACAAGCGTTGGTCGTTATGCTCTAGCAATGGGCGCTTAATAATAGATGGGTTATCTAGCATTAATTCGACGGCGATCGATTCATTAATGCTGTCTTTTACGTCATCTGGAAGTTTGCGCCATGTGGTGCCACGCTTATTAATTAAGGCTTCCCAGCCCAGTGTAGAAACCCACTCAAGTACTTGTGATTTTTCTAAACCGTCTTTTTTGTAATCGTGAAAACTGAACGCAATGTTTTCAGACTCTAGCCATTTTTTAGCTTTCTTAATTGTGTCGCAATTTTTTATGCCGAACATTTTCATGCTTTAACGCCTTGCATCTTAGAGTGTGCATACATCAATTGAATGTTAGTGAAACCATTCCCCAAAACGTACTGTTTATAAGCTTTCAATCAGCGCGCGTATTCTTTTGGCGGCTTCAACGCATTCTTCCACTTCGGCGACGAGCGCCATGCGTACACGACGCTGCCCTGGGTTCACGCCGTTGATGGTTCGTGATAGATAGCTACCCGGTAAAACCGTCACTTGCTGTTCTGCAAAAAGTCGTTGTGCAAACGCTTCTTCATCAATGGGCGTTTCGGCCCACAAATAAAAACTGGCATCGCTTTGCTGTACATTCATAACCGGTGACAAGATTTTTAGCACGGCATCGAACTTTTGGGTGTAAAGCCTACGGTTTTCTGCGACATGTTCTTCGTCATTCCAGGCGGCAATGCTGGCCAATTGTGTAGCGATCGGCATGGCGCAGCCGTGATAGGTTCGATACTGAAAAAATGCGGATAAAAGATTGGCATCACCGGCGATAAAGCCAGATCGCAGCCCTGGTAAATTTGAGCGCTTACTTAAGCTATGAAACACCACACAACGCTTGTAATCGTGACGACCAATGGCTGCGCATGCTTCGAGTAGCCCAACAGGTGCGTCTGCACCTTCAACGAATATTTCGCTGTAGCACTCATCGCTCGCCAAGATAAAATCGTGTTCATCCGCAAGATTAATCAGTTTCTTTAGAGTCTCTATTGGAATGACGGCACCCGTTGGGTTGCCCGGAGAGCAAATAAATAATATTTGGGTGCTCTTCCAAATCTCGGCTGGCACAGCGTCGAAGTCTGGGTTGAATCCGTTTTCTGGCAGGCATGGCAGGTAGTGAGGCGAGGCTCCGGCCAAATAAGCTGCGCCTTCATAAATTTGGTAGAACGGGTTTGGGCTGACCACCAATGCATCAGGCACGGCATTAATCATGGCTTGAGTGAACGAAAAGATGGCTTCTCTTGTGCCGTTCACCGGTAAAATTTGGGTTTCTGGGTCTAGGTTTGTTAAATGAAATCGCTGCGTGCACCACTGGGCAATACTTTGCCTTAATTCGGGTAAACCTTTGGTGGTGGGGTATTTCGCCAGCGTATGTAAATTGTTTGCCAGTGACGCGAGTACAAAGTCTGGGCTTTCGTGCTTGGGTTCACCAATGGAGAGTGCGATATGCGGTAGCTCACTGGTAATGGTGGCAGCGGCTTTCAATTTAGTGAGTTTCTCAAACGGATAGGGCTGCAATTGGGCCAATTTAGGATTCATGAGGGCTACCAACAATCAAATAGCTGGGGATTATAGTAGACCCAATGGCAAATTTGTACTGGTTGTAAGTGGTTGCTAACCCCTAAGCTGCTAACTATTCATAGATATGATGATTTTTTTCAAAAATAAAGTGGCACGGTGGACTGAGTCAGCATGGGGGTGAATTGCAGTAGCGCGATAAAGGGTCATCGGCATGACCCTTCGGCTATCGCGCATCGCATTTAGGGTTAAAACGTACCTTGAAACTCTATTTGCTCATTTAGCGCGTCCACTAGCGCTTTTTGCAGGGTTTCGCAAAATTCGGGGTCGCTGATGGGTTCGCCATTTTTATCCGAGATGTAGAATATGTCGTCAACCCGTTCGCCT
The DNA here is from genome assembly GCA_947503895.1 of uncultured Saccharospirillaceae bacterium. Classification (GTDB taxonomy): domain Bacteria; phylum Pseudomonadota; class Gammaproteobacteria; order Pseudomonadales; family Oceanobacteraceae; genus Bermanella. Next base: position 74,415 of record CANNFT010000016.1, on the reverse strand, counting down.
TCGGTCAATATCTTAGCGGTTTGCAGATTAACGTTGTGCTCCATGAAAACCTGCCCCATTTTTGCGAGTAAGCCCGGTCTGTCAGGTGAGCTGACTTCTAAGCAAGTTCGCATATTGATGAGATCATTGCTGATCGTAATATAGGGCTTAAATTTAAATTGTTTCAGTCTTCTGGGGACGCGTCGCTTGACGATATTGGGGAATTCATCTGGGCAAGACAAAGCTTCCTCAAGCGTTTTTTGAATTTTTGCAATGCGCTCAGGGTTGGTGATGGGTTTATTTTGTTCATCTAATACGATGTACGTATCCAACGTATTTTTGTTCGCTGAAGTCATGATCCGTGCATCTTGGATATTGAGGTTCAATTGATCCAAAGACGCTGTCATGGCGGCAAACAAATTCGGTTGGTCTTTCATATAAATGAATATTTGAGTGGCACCTTCAAATTCATGATCACTGGTTTCGCCAATGAGCACTAAGGGAGATTCACTATTTCCGTGCTTGAATAAAGCTTCTGCATGCCAAGCGAGTGTTTCGGGGCTTTCACGTAAAAAATAATCATCCCCAGGGTCGCCCCAAAGTTCGCGGACGGCTTGCTCTGTGTGGCCGCGTGGAATCAGTAGCTGGATAGTGGCTTCCTGTATTTCTTCCACCCAGTCTTCTTTATTAATTGGGTTTGATAGGCCTCGGCGTAAGCGACGCAGAACTTCTCGATATAAATTGTGCATTTGTTCGGCGCGCCAACTATTCCACAATTTTTTGTTGGTCGAATGGATGTCGGCCACGGACAGCATGTAAAGATGGTTGAGGCGAATGACATCATGAATCTGGCTAGCAAAATGATGCATGGTGTCTGGGTCGCTGGTGTCTAAGCGTTGAGCACCTTGAGAGAATATGAGGTGGTTACGCACCAGCCAGACAATGAGGTCGGTGTCCTTTTGGCTCATACCGTGTTGTATGCAAAAGTGCTCGGCAATTTCGGCCCCAGTTTCTTCGTGCTCACCTGGAAGCCCCTTTCCCACGTCGTGCAGCAGGGCCGCGATGTATAAGACTTCTTTTTTGGGAATTCGATGAACCAATTTTGAGGCTAATGGAAACTTTTGTTTGTCAGGCGTGTGGCGCATTTCTCGTAAAAATTGAATGGCACGAAAGGTGTGTTGATCCAGTGTGTAAACGTGCAAAAGATCGTGCTGCATATGGCCAATGATTTGACCGAATTCAGGAATGTACTGCCCGAGTATGCCGTAACGCATCATGCGGTCGAGTTCGCGCACAACATGATTGGGGCTGCGAATAAACGCCATAAAAGTGCGAATATTATTGGGTTTGGATCGAAAGTCATCATCAATTAAATGACGATTATCTCTCAGTGCGCGAATTGTATTGGCGCGCACGCCTTTCAGTGAATCATCGGTGGCCAGTACGTAAAATACTTCGAGCATCGCTGAAGGTGTATGCTCAAACAATTGAGGGTCTCGTATTTCGAGGTAACCATTGTGGCGCTGAAAATGCTCACTGATGACTTCAATTTCAGCGGGTTGTTGGCTCTCAACAATGACCTCTTTAAAGCGCAATAGCAGTAAATCGTTAAGTTCTGTGAGTGCGACCCCATAGCGATAATATTGGTGCATCATATTCTCGACGCCCAATTTACCCTGCTCTTCTTCAAAGCCTAAAATGTCAGCGATTTCTTGCTGGTAGTCGAACAGCAGCTGATCTTCTTCACGTTGTGTGACCATGTGCAACGCGTAACGAAGTTGCCATAAAAAATCACGACATCGGTGCAATATTTCGTATTCGAAATCAGTCAGAATGCCGCGACTTACCAAATCAGAAAGCTGTTTATCCCCATAGTGCCGATGCAGCATCCAAACGATGGTGTGTATGTCACGCAACCCACCTTGGCAGTTTTTTAAATTCGGCTCTAAGTTGTAATCGAGGTCGTGATGCTTTTTGTGACGCTCAACCTGTTCATCCCATTTTGCTAGGAAGAATTCATGGCTTGGCCAAATGCTTTTCGGACCGGTTAGTTCGAGCATTTGATTACGCAGCAGGTCGCACCCAGTTAATGTGCGGGTTTCCATTAGGTTGGTCACAATGGTGAGGTCTTTCTCAGCTTCGCGGTGGCAATCTTCGAGGGTTCGAACACCATGGCCAACATCCAGCTTTAGATCCCATAGAAATGTTACGAACATTTGCATGGGCTCTTTGTATTTATCAAAAGCAGTTTCGTCTTTTAATAGCAGTAATACATCAATATCCGACTTGGGGTGAAGTTCACCGCGTCCGTATCCACCAACGGCGAGCAGCGCAATATCGTCTGGTGTTGAGGTGGCTATCTCGACAAAGTACTGCTCCCACGCGATCGCCAGTAGCTGATCCATAAACCAGGCTCGGGCGTTGACGAGGGTGACGGCATCGAGGGTCTTTCTGAAATGCTCGTCCATAGCATTTTGCGCATCTTTTAATGCCGTTTTGAAAAGGGGAAGGGCGGAGGGGGTGTCTGCTAACGCCTTGCGAAAGGCGTTAGCATCAAAGATTTGGCTCAGTAAAGCGGCATCCATTAAAAGTTTACTCCCAAGGGAACACTTCTTCGCTGCGACGCGTTAGAACCTCTACGCCATCTGCCGTGACGAGCAGTGTGTGCTCCCATTGAGCGGATAGCTTTCTGTCTTTCGTGATCACCGTCCAGTGGTCATTTAGCAATTTTGTTCCTGGCTTGCCTTGGTTGATCATTGGCTCAATGGTAAAACACATGCCTTCTTTCAATGCCATGCCAGTGCCGGGGCGACCATAGTGCATAACCTGAGGCTCTTCATGGAAGACTGCACCAATGCCGTGGCCGCAATATTCGCGCACCACTGTGTAATAATTGGATTCCGCATGCTGCTGAATCACATGGCCGATATCCCCAAGTTGAACACCTGGTTTTACCATGGCGATGCCTTTGTATAGGCACTCTTGAGTGATGTCTACCAATCGCTTATCGGCTGGTTTTGGCTCGCCAACGAAGAACATCTTACTGGTGTCGCCATGATAGCCATCTTTAATGACGGTCACGTCAATATTGACGGAATCGCCTTTTTTCAACACCTTGTCGTCGCTGGGAATACCGTGGCAAATGACGTGATTTACCGAGGTACATACCGACTTGGGAAAAGGTGGATTACCGTAATTAAGCGGGGCGGGAATACCTTCTTGTACATTAACGATGTACTCATGACAGATGCGGTCAATTTCCCCAGTGGTAACGCCTGGTTTTACGTGTTCGCCGATCATCTCTAGCACTTCAGCAGCCAAGCGGCCTGCGACGCGCATTTTCTCAATTTCTTCGGGAGTTTTGATGGTTACAGCCATGATATGAGGCAATGTCCGTGCAAAAGGAGCTATTGTACGCTTTTAGCGGCCAGAAGAAAGTAGTGGCTTAATAAGACTATGTCTCTTGGCCATTTCAGTGTATGACCGAAGATCGGCTCGGAAAGAGGGTGATATCAAGCAAAAAATAGCGCCCCGACTTCCACTGGTGTAGCTAATATGGTATAAAGCGCGCGCTTGCTGGTAAGCGGATGACCGCCGAAACAGTGAGCCAATAGTTAGAAACATAATCCACACATATACCGACACGTTATCCTGGGTGTCCCAAAGCGGCTATTTTATGCGGCTTACGGATTGGAGAATGGGGTATATGGAGGCATAACCCTTACAATATTTAGGTGTAAATATCATGGCACAAGTCAGCATGCGTGACCTGCTTAAAGCAGGCGTCCACTTCGGTCACCAGACTCGTTACTGGAACCCAAAGATGGCTCAATTCATCTTTGGCGCTCGCAACAAAATTCATATCATCAACCTTGAGCACACTGTTCCTGCTTTCAATGAAGCATTGAACGTTGTTAAAGGTATGGCTGCTAAAAACAACAAAGTATTGTTTGTTGGTACTAAGCGCGCAGCTAGCAAAGTTATTCAAGAGCAAGCGACTCGTTCTAACATGCCTTTCGTAGCGCATCGTTGGTTGGGTGGTATGCTAACAAACTACAAAACTATCCGTCAGTCGATCAAGCGTCTACGTGACCTTGAGACTCAAAAGAAAGACGGTACTTTTGAGCAGCTAACTAAGAAAGAAGCGTTGATGCGTACCCGTGAAATGGAGAAGCTAGAGCGCTCTATCGGTGGTATCAAAGAAATGGGTGGTCTACCTGATGCATTGTTCGTTGTTGACGTTGATCACGAGCGTATCGCCATCCAAGAAGCGAACAAGTTGGGTATTCCAGTTATCGGTATCGTGGATACTAACAGCAACCCAGACGGCGTTGACTTTGTTATTCCTGGTAACGACGACGCTATTCGCGCAATTGAAATCTTCACTTCAGCCGTTGCTGATGCTTGCATCGAAGGCAAAACTGAAAGTGGCGCACCAGTTGCTGCAGTAGAAGCGAAAGAAGAAGCGCCTGCTGCTGAAGAAGCACCTGCTGCAGAAGCAAAAGCTGCCGAATAATTCGCTGTAGACATCGGTAGTAAATTGGAGAGGGGCTAGTCCCCTCTTTTTAAATGAGAATTCGGAAACGTAAAGAATTAGGTGACGACTATGGCAGCTATCTCTGCAGCATTAGTTAAAGAACTTCGTGAGCGTACGGGTCTTGGCATGATGGAGTGTAAAAAAGCACTTCAAGCAACCAATGGCGACATCGATGCTGCTATCGAAGAAATGCGTAAGAACTCTGGCCTTAAAGCCGCTAAAAAAGCAGGTCGTACTGCTGCTGAAGGTGTAGTAGTCATTAAAGCGGCTGCTGACAACGCTTCAGCGATTTTGGTTGAAGTTAACTCTGAGACTGACTTTGCTGCGAAAAACGACGGCTTCCTAGCTTTTGCAAACAGCATTGCTGATGTTGCATTTGAAGCTAAAAGCACTGAAGTTGCTGGTTTATTGGATGCAGAGCGTGAAGCTTTGGTTCAGAAAATCGGTGAAAACATCTCTCCGCGTCGTGCAGAGATTCTAGAAGGTGAGTTGGTGGCGGGCTACGTTCACTCCAACAACCGTATTGCTGCATTGGTTGCCCTAAAAGGTGGTAATGCAGAATTGGCTAAAGACATCGCGATGCACGTAACGGCAGTTAACCCTCGCGTTCTACAACCTTCTGATATGCCTGAGTCTGAGCTTGAAAAAGAGAAAGACATCATCAAGGCACAGCCAGATATGGAAGGTAAGCCAGCCGAAATCGTTGAAAAAATGATGGGCGGCCGCATCCAGAAGTTCTTGAAAGAGAACAGCTTGGTTGAGCAACCATTCGTTAAAAACCCTGAAATCACGATTGCTAAGCTAGCGAAAGAAGCCGGTGCAGAGATTGTTGGTTTCGTACGTTACGAAGTGGGTGACGGTATCGAAGTCGAAGAAACAGATTTCGCTGCAGAAGTTGCTGCTCAGCTGAAAGGCTAATCAAGACGGGCTGTTGCGTTCACCCGAAAGTATACAGCCCCAGCAAATGCCGAGTCGTAAGTAATACTTCGCCTCGGCATTTGTGTATCTGTTACGTCTTAACCCTGGCGAGTCCAGGGTTTTGCAGTGAAAGGCTTGTTATGTGTGACTGTATGCATAATTGAGCTGAAACTGATGCTAGCAGATAGCGGTATTCGACCAATCTAAACAAGATTAATGTCGTCATCGTAGGATAGAATAGTCCGCGGTACGAATATGGTGAATATCCGCCTCTGAATATATACGAGGATTTGGCTCCATGCCTCCGACAGAAAAGCGTAACCCTAAGTACAAGCGTATCCTACTGAAATTAAGTGGTGAGGCGCTACAAGGCGAGCATGATTTTGGAATTGACCCCAAAGTGCTTGATCGTATGGCCTTAGAGATCGGTCAGTTAGTCGGAATTGGTGTTCAGGTAGGGCTTGTCATCGGCGGTGGTAATTTATTCCGTGGTGCGGCGCTCAGTGAAGCGGGATTAGACCGCGTAACGGGCGACCATATGGGTATGTTGGCAACGGTCATGAATGCCTTGGCCATGCGCGATGCATTGGAGCGCTCAAATATTAAATCCCGTGTTATGTCCGCGATTCCCATGAGTGGAATCGTTGAGCACTATGACCGCCGTAGAGCGACGCGTTATTTGTCCAGTGGCGATGTCGTCATTTTTTCGGCCGGAACGGGTAACCCATTTTTTACGACCGACTCTGCAGCGTGTTTGCGTGGAATCGAGATCGAAGCTGATATTGTATTAAAAGCTACCAATGTAGACGGTGTTTATGACGCCGATCCTAAAAAGAATCCTGATGCAGTAAAATTCGATGTATTAACGTATGACGATGTACTGGAACGTCAATTGGGCGTGATGGATTTAACGGCAATATGTCTAGCGCGCGACCACGATATGCCGTTGCGAGTCTTTAATATGGCAACGCCGGGTATCATGGCGCAACTGATGGTTGGTGGTGAAGACGGTACTCTAATTGTTTGTGGAGAGAACAACAGTGATCAATGAAATTAAGCAAGATGCTGAAGTCAGAATGAACAAAAGCTTGGAAGCCATGCGCGATGCTTTCAAGAAAGTGCGTACAGGGCGTGCTAACCCTGCGATTCTGGATGGTATCACTGTGAGCTATTACGGTACGGATACTGAGTTATCGCAAGTGGCCAATATCTTTGTTGAAGATGGTCGCACATTGACATTGAATCCTTGGGAAAAGCCAATGATTCCTGTTATTGAGAAAGCGATTTTAAAATCGAATTTGGGTATTACACCTTCAACCTCTGGCGATACCATTCGTATTCCTATGCCTGCGTTGACGGAAGAAACGCGTAAAGACTACATCAAGCAAGCTAAAAGCGAAGCTGAAAAAGGTCGAGTGTCGATTCGTAATATTCGTCGTGATGCCAACGGTCAATTGAAAGACCTTCTGAAAGAAAAAGAAATCAGTGAAGACGAAGAGCGTCAAGCTGAAGACCAAATTCAGAAGCTGACTGATAAGTATATTGCCAATGTTGAAAGCTTATTGGCAGAAAAAGAAAAAGACCTGATGCAGGTTTAGTCACTACTCAATGAGTCGTACTGCTGGCGTATGCCAGCAGATTCATGATCAGGTCACGAAGATGTCTAAGAAAACTCCCCCGCAATTTGAACGCCTGCCCAAGCATGTGGCCATTGTCATGGATGGCAATAACCGTTGGGCTAAGCGTCGACACCTCCCTGGTGTGGCGGGACATAAAGCGGGCGTCAAAGCCGTGCGGACCGTTATCGAACAAGCTGCTCGCTTAGAGATAGAGGTTCTTACGCTGTTCGCATTTTCCAGTGAAAACTGGCAGCGTCCAGAAAAAGAAGTAAACGCGCTGATGCAGTTATTTTTAAATGCACTGCAAAAAGAAGTTCGTAAGCTTCATGAACATAATATTCGCCTAAAGATTATGGGCGACATCTCTGGATTCAACCAAACCCTCCAAGATCATATCCATCAAGCCCATGAGCAGACTAAAGACAACACTGGTCTTACATTGGTGATTGCTGCTAATTACGGCGGTCGTTGGGATATGAGCCATGCCGCTAAGCAACTTGCTCTGGAGGTTCAGGCTGGCAAGCTTGATCCAAATGATATTACCCCTGAAGTTTTCCACCAGCATACCTGTCTGAGTCATTTACCGGCGCCTGACCTTTGCATTCGTACGGGTGGTGAATTGCGTATCAGTAATTTTATGTTGTGGCAGTTTGCCTATACCGAACTGCATTTTAGCGATGCGCTATGGCCCGATTTTGACGAGCAGGCATTCTGGGGTGCATTGGAAGATTTCAGTCATCGAACACGTCGTTTTGGTCGAACCGATGATCAACTAAAGGAAGATTCACAAGGTGTTTAAACAGCGACTCATTACGGCACTTATTTTAGCGCCCATCATGATTGGCGGTATTTTCTTTTTGCCGCTTCCCCAGTTTATGCTTTTCATTGGTGTCATCACAGCCGTTGGGGCAGGAGAGTGGGCCAACTTATCCGGTGTGACAAGCTGGGCTGGTCGAGCGGCATACGTAGCGATGACCGGATTGGCGATCTTTGGGTTAAGCCACTTAGATGCCCATCAAAGTAGATGGATATTGATGCTGGCTTTCGCGTGGTGGTTAGCCGCGTTTGCCTTGGTGAGCGGGTATCCAAAAAGTGCAGCGGTATGGGGTAAGCCTTTACCGCGCTTGCTGTTGGGGCAAATTATTCTACTGCCGATGTGGATCGGGTTTGTGCAAATTAAAAGTTATCCACTTAGCAATTACCTGATTCTATACGTGCTCTTTATCGTTTGGGGTGCGGACGTCGGCGCTTATTTTGCGGGTCGAAAGTTCGGTAAAAACAAATTAGCGCCTAATGTATCGCCCGGAAAAACTTGGGAAGGCGTTTACGGTGGAATGGCGACGACGGCACTGGTGGCCTTGATAGGAGGCTACTGCCTACAGCGCTATACCGTTTTAGAAATGGGCGCCGAACAATGGTTAGCGTTGATGGCACTCACCGCCGTTGTCACGATGGTCTCTGTGCTTGGTGACTTGGTCGAGAGTATGGTCAAGCGCCACCGTGGCATCAAAGACTCGAGTAATCTATTGCCCGGACATGGCGGAGTCATGGATCGAATAGACAGTATGACGGCAGCGTTGCCGGTCTTCGCATTGGCGCTTGGCATGTTAGGCTGGAAGTTCGATTTATGACACAAGTGATAACCGTTCTTGGGTCAACCGGGTCAATTGGCACCAGTACGCTGGACGTGCTGGCTCGTCATCCTGATGACTTTTCGGTTTACGCATTAACCGCTTATCAACAAGTGGATCTTTTGTTGCAGCAATGTGCGCAATTTAAACCACAGATTGCTGTGATGGTGGATGAAGACGCCGCTAAGGTATTAGCGCAGAAACTGCGTGCTGAAAATATCCCGACTCAAGTGCGCAGCGGTCATGAGGCATTAGCGGAAGTCGCTTCGGCAGAACCTGTCACCCAAGTAATGGCAGCGATTGTCGGGGCTGCGGGACTATTGCCAACGCTCGCGGCGGCCAAAAGTGGTAAGCGTGTATTGTTGGCGAATAAAGAAGCGCTGGTCATGAGTGGGCAACTGTTTATGGAATCAGTGCGCAAAGGCAAAGCTGAGCTTCTACCGATTGATAGCGAGCACAATGCTATATTTCAGGCTTTGCCAGCAGACTTTGCGTCTAATGGGTGGGAAAACTCAGGTATTCGCAAAATTTTGCTCACAGCATCGGGCGGTCCATTTTTAGGCTGGCAAAAAGCAGAGCTATCGAACGTTACGCCTGCTCAAGCGGTTAAACACCCTAATTGGTCGATGGGGCAAAAAATTTCTGTCGACAGCGCTACCTTGATGAACAAAGGCTTGGAATTAATAGAGGCCTGTTGGTTGTTTCATGTTCAGCCTGAACAAATTGAAGTTGTCGTGCACCCCGAGTCAGTGATTCATTCTATGGTGCAGTACATTGATGGCTCTGTCATTGCTCAAATGGGTAATCCAGATATGCGAACGCCCATTGCATATGGTTTGGGCTGGCCGGCTCGCATGGAGTCTGGCGTATCTAATTTGGATTTCTTCCAATTAAAGCAGCTCAACTTTGAAGCGCCTGATCACCAAAATTTTCCCGCTTTGACGATGGCTGCACAGGCCTTTAAAGCTGGCGGTACGACGGCAACGGTCCTCAATGCAGCGAACGAAGTCGCGGTTGAGGCATTTTTGCGGGAACAAATCCCTTATACTGCTATCTCAGATTTGATTGATCAGGCATTGAATGTCTATAACAGCCGGCCTGCTGACTCATTAGAAGCCATATTAGAGGCTGATCAATGGGCGCGGGATTACTGTTGTCAGCGACTTCAATCTTTAACTCAACACTAGGGTAATTCATGGCCGTATTGGAAGACATTCTCGCACTGATCGTGACACTGGGTATTCTGGTCACGGTACATGAGTTCGGACATTTTTGGGTCGCACGTCGGTGTGGCGTAAAAGTACTGCGTTTCTCCGTGGGGTTTGGACAAGCGCTCTATCGCCGAAAAGACAAGCACGGCACCGAATTTGTGATTGCCGCCATCCCATTAGGCGGCTATGTGAAAATGCTGGATGAGCGCGAGGGTGAGGTGGCGACTCACGAGTTGCATCGAGCATTTAATCGCAAACCGGTCTGGCAACGAATTGCTGTGGTGGCAGCTGGCCCACTGGCCAATTTCATTTTCGCTATTTTCGCTTATTGGTTGATGTTCATGACGGGGGTCACTCAGGTGAAACCGATCGTCGGTGAAATCGATCCAGAATCACTCGCAGGTCAAGCTGGCTTGCACTCCCAGCAACAAATCACTGCCGTTGACCAAGTGCCGGTGCAAAGCTGGAGTGAAGTCACGTATCAACTAGTCAATCGTTTAGGTGAAACCGGTACGATTGAAATTGAAACAGATCAAAAGAATAAACACGAGCTAGCCATTAATCGCTGGCAGGCCGATGCTGATGCACCTGAAATTCTGGGCAGTTTAGGCATTAACGTTTATCGCCCATCCATTCCGCCCATTATTGCAGAACTCCAACCGGGTAACCCAGCGGAACAAGCAGGCATCAAGGCCGACGATCATATTACGGCTATTGATGGAAACCCCGTCGAGCATTGGCACGAGGTGGTGTCCGTTATTCAGGCGAGTGCGAATCAGCCCTTGAATCTCAGTATTTTAAGAAATAACGAACCCATAGAATTGACGCTTATCCCGAAACAGCGTGAGGTGAATGGCGAAGTATCTGGGTTCGCCGGTGCCATTGTTAAATCGCCTAAATTACCCTCCGACTTTTACCAAATCAGACAATTGGGGCCGTTAGATGCCCTAGCCTCTGGCGTCGAGCGAACTTGGAGTATGAGCGTCATGACCTTGGAAAGCATTGGTAAAATGCTGCAAGGTTTGATGTCAGTTAAAAATTTAAGTGGTCCGATTACCATTGCACAGGTAGCCAGCGATCAAGCGAAAGCAGGCCTTGAAGCATTTCTTAGTTTCTTAGCGTACGTCAGCATAATGCTGGGCGTGGTTAACTTATTGCCCATCCCCGTGCTGGATGGCGGTCACTTACTGTACTACTTAATCGAAGCCGTTCGCGGAAAGCCAGTGTCAGAAAAAGTGCAAATGATGGGTATTAAAGTGGGCATGGCATTGTTGTTGGGGGTCATGATGCTAGCCATATTCAATGATATTAGTCGCTTATAACACGACAACCGGAACGTATTATTAAGAATGGGTAAAACGAACCACTGAGTTTTACCAGACAGAATTAAAAGAACAATATTTCTTGGATCAACATGAAGTTTAAAACACTCGTATTATGCGCAGGATTATGGGCCGCTGGATGGTTAACCAGTGCTGCACACGCCGAATCCTTTAAAATATCAGACATTCGTGTCGATGGCCTGCAACGCGTTTCTGCCGGTACAGTATTCAGTGCCTTTCCAATCAATATTGGCGATGATGTGAATAACCAGTCGCTCGCAGAAGCCACGAAAGTGCTATTTCGCACCGGCTACTTTAACGATATCCAGTTATTGCGCGATGGCGATGTGCTGGTTGTCAACGTAGTTGAGCTGCCCACCATTACAGAATTGGAAATTTCAGGAAATACCGCTATTGAAACTGACCAACTAAAAGACGGGCTTAAGCAAGCTGGGTTAGCAGAAGGTTACGTATTTAAGCGATCAACCATGGAGCGTTTAGAGTTAGAGCTTGAGCGACAGTATGTGAGCCAAGGTCGTTACGACGCGAAAATAGAAACGGAAGTGACCAAATTACCCCGCAACCGAGTATCTTTAAAAATTGAAGTAGAAGAAGGCTCGGTCGCCTCTATTAATCATATCAACATCGTCGGTAATGAAGATTTCGACAAAGAAGAATTACTGAAGCAATTTGCACTCAAGCCCACAAATTTTTGGTCGTGGTACAGCAGTGACGATAAATACGCACGGGAAAAATTGAGTGGTGACCTTGAGCGATTGCGCTCATATTACCTCGACCGTGGTTATATTCGTTTTAATATAGAATCGACTCAGGTATCGCTATCACCCAATAAAGAGGGTGTGTTTGTGAGCGTAAATGTGCACGAAGGTGAAGTGTACGAAGTCACAAAGGTGGATCTAGCCGGTGAGTTGATCCTAGAAGAATCACTTCTTGAAAAGCTCATTGTTATGAAAGAAGGTGAAACGTTTAGTCGCCGGAAAATGACACTGACGCAAGATCTCATCTCAAAGCGCTTGGGTAACGAAGGATTCACGTTTGCCAGTGTCAATGGCGTGCCCAAAATTAATGACGTAGATAAAACGGTGGAGATTACCTTTTTCATTGAACCGGGTAAGCGAACCTATGTACGTCGCGTGAATTTCAGTGGTAATGAAACCACGATGGATGAAGTGCTGCGTCGAGAAATGGTGCAAATGGAAGGTGGCTGGGCGTCCACAGAATTAATCGAACAGTCTAAAAGTCGTTTAGAGCAATTAGGCTTTTTCAAAGGTGTGAATGTCGAAACACCTAAAGTGCCCGGCACAGATGACATGATCGACGTTAACTATAATGTAGAAGAGCAGGCCAGCGGCAGCTTGAATTTAAGCATCGGTTATTCGTCTAGCCAAGGTGTGATCATCGGCTCCAGTGTTAGCCAAAACAACTTCATGGGGACCGGCAAAAAAATGAGTACGTCTGTCAACAAAACAGACGCTGTCACCAGTTTGAATTTCTCCTTCAGCAATCCTTATTACACCGTTGACGGTGTAAGCCGTGGATACAGCTTATTCTTCCGTGAAACGGATTTCTCCGAGTTATCGCTCAGTGACTACAACACCGATACCTACGGAGGTCGCACGACGTTTGGTTTACCGATTAATAATCGTGAACGCTTGTCATTTAGTGTTGAAGCCAGTCGCACAGAAATGGAAACCAAATCCAGTGGTATTCCATTGGAAATTGTGGAGTTTACGGATAAAGAAGGTAAAGAATTTACTGAGCTGACCTTGGGCAGCAGTTGGACATGGACGACACTCAACAGAGGTCTATTTCCGACGGCAGGTGGTAAGCAAACCTTGGCGCTGGAAGCGACCATACCAGGGAGTGAGCTAGAATATTATCGCTTAACTTACAGCGCGCAGAAATATTTCCCGATCAAGGGTGAGTGGACATTCCGTATGCGCACCGAGCTAGGCTACGGTGATGGATACGGCGATACCAATGGTCTTCCTTTCTTCCGTAATTTCAGAGCTGGCGGGATTGGTTCTGTACGAGGGTATTCGTCTAACTCATTAGGCCCGCATGGCGTATTGGACAATGGTAATGACACAGAAAATCTTGTAAAAGACACCAGTGCATTAGGCGGTAACTTGTTGACGGAAGCCAGTGTCGAGTTAGTATTCCCACTGCCGTTCTTAGAAGACCAACGATCAGTACGTTCGGCCCTATTTGTGGACGCTGGTAACGTGTTTGATACGCAATGCTTGGAGGTAACGGGTACCGACGCCAATGGCGAAAGTGGGCACCCGGGATGTTCTTCTGGTTATGATTCTTCTGAGTTGCGTGTCGGCACCGGTGTGAGTGTGACGTGGGTGACCGCTATTGGGCCACTGACATTTACCTTCGCACGTGCTCTGAATGCAGACAGTGAAGATGAGACCGAAGGGTTCGAATTCTCTTTGGGTCAAGTTTTCTAATATGACCGCACAACGCTGAGTTAAATTGGCATGATAAACATGATTCACACTGGTGTTTGCACATCATCAGTGCGAGTCGTTCGACTTTAACAATCAGTCATGATGATTGAAATATTCATACACAACCCATCACGGATATAAAAATGAAGAAGTGGACCAAAGCACTCGCACTCGGAATTTGTTTAGCAGCAACCAGTATTGCTCAAGCGGCTGAAAGCAAAATTGCAGTCGTCGATATGGAACGCGCATTGTTCCAATCAGAAGGCGCTAAAAAATCCTTCAAACAAGTTGAAGATCAATTTGGCGACGACTTAGAAAAAATCAAAAAGCTTGAAAATAGCATGAAAACCACTCAGGAAAAGTTGCAAAAAGATGCGGCTATCATGAGTGACGATGAACAGCGTAAATTGCGCAATGAAATCAAAGAAAGCCAAAGTGAATACCAGTTCTTTGTTAACAAGCTACAACAAGCTGAGCAGCAGTGGCGTCAACAGTTTTATCGTGCGAACTTACCTCAGGTTTCCAATATTCTAAAAGCACTTATTGAAGAAGAAAAAGTTGATATTGTATTGAATGGCCAAGCGGTTATTCATGTTGTTCCAGATATGGACCTCACCAAAAAATTGCTTGAAAAACTGAATCAAGCAACGGTTGATGTGGCAGATAAAAAGGATAGCTAATGTCCAATCGCGAGCACCTAACGTTAAAGAATATTGCACACTTTCTGGATGCAGAATTAAAAGGTGACGGCGAACAAGTCATCACTGGGTTGTCGACACTGTCTGAAGCGGTGTCGGGAGAGCTGAGTTTTTTGGCTAACCCGTCGTATCAGGATCAGTTGGCCTCAACACAAGCCAGTGCGGTCATTGTTCACCGAAATCAAGCTGACGAATTTAAAGGCGCAGTGTTGATTTTGGATAACCCGTATCTTGGCTACGCGAAAGTGTCATCTCTATTTGATACGTTGCCGAAGCCGTCGGGGCAAATCCATGCCAGTGCGGTAATCAGTGATTCGGTTAACTTAGGACGCAACGTTACCATCGGTGCGAATGTCGTCATTGAAGAGTATGCACATATTGGCGATGACGTGACGATTGGCGCCGGCAGCATCATTGGTAAAGAGTGTCGAATCGGTGCTGGAACACGCCTTCACGCAAATGTGACGCTTTACCACCAAGTTACGCTGGGTGAGCGTTGTATCCTGCACAGCGGTGCGGTGTTAGGGGCTGATGGATTTGGCTTTGCCAATGAAGGTGGCCACTGGCATAAAATCTGCCAAATTGGTGGAGTGCGAGTGGGTAATGATGTAGAAATCGGTGCCAATACGACCATAGACCGAGGTGCTCTCAGCGACACCATCATCGGAGATGGTGTGAAATTGGATAATCAAATTCAAATCGCTCATAACGTGGAAGTCGGCAACCATACGGCCATGGCAGCCTGTGTGGGTGTGGCTGGCAGTAGCAAAATTGGCGCGCATTGCACGTTAGCGGGTGGTGTAGGCATCGCTGGCCATCTAAACTTAATAGACGGCACCCATGTAACGGGCATGACCATGATTACTCGTAACACCACCGAGCCTGGAAGTTATTCGTCAGGCACGGCGATGCAAACCAGCGCAGATTGGAAAAAAAGTGCCGCTCGCATCCGTCAATTGGACAGTATGGCGAAGCGTTTAAAAGTGCTGGAAAAAACACTGGAAGGTAAGACGGATGTCTGATCAGGAACAAAACGAATCTATGATTACCATGGATCACGCTGAAATCAGCGAATTACTCCCGCATCGCTATCCATTTTTACTCGTCGATCGCGTAGTAGAAGTGCAAAAGGGCGAATTGATCCGTGGTTTCAAAAACGTGACCATTAATGAACCCTTCTTCGGTGGTCATTTTCCTGGGCATCCGATTATGCCTGGCGTACTGATTGTTGAAGCGCTGGCACAAGTAGCCGGTCTGCTAGGCTTAAAAACACTGGGTGAAGAACGAGCACGCAATACATTGTACTATTTTGCTGGTGTCGATAAAGCGCGCTTTAAGCGCCCAGTCATGCCGGGTGACCGTCTTGATATGGAAGCGCGTTACCTCAAAGACAAAGGCGGCATTTGGCGCTTTGCTTGCGAAGCGAAGGTAGATGGCAAAGTGGTTTGTCAGTGTGAAGTTATGTGTGCAGAGAGGGAAAGATAATTTTGATTGATCCTCGCGCGATTATTGATCCCAGTGCACAAATTGGTGACAACGTAGAAATTGGTCCATGGACAATCATTGGTGCCGATGTGGTCATTGGCGAAGGCACGGTTATTGGCCCACACGTTGTTGTTAAAGGGCCGACTACGCTTGGCAAATTCAATCGAATTTTTCAGTTTTGCTCGATCGGAGAAGACTGCCAAGACAAAAAATACCAAGGTGAGCCAACGCGATTGGAAGTGGGGGATCATAATATCTTTCGCGAAGCCTGTACCGTTCACCGCGGTACAGTGCAGGACAACAGTCTCACGCGTATAGGAAGCCATAATTTATTTATGGTTAATGTGCACGTTGCTCACGACGCCATATTAGGAAGCCACTGTATTTTTGCAAATGACACTAATATCGCAGGTCATGTGCATGTGGGTGATCACGCTATTTTAGGTGGGGCTTCACAAGTCCATCAATTCGTGAGAATCGGTGCGCATGCTATGTGCGGCACCGGTTCGGTTGTGCTGCGCGATGTGCCAGCCTACATCATGGCAAATGGAAACTCGGCAAAACCCCATGGTATGAATACAGAGGGATTGAAGCGCCGAGGGTACGATAAACAAGACATTCGTGTATTGCGTAAGGCGTATAAAACCTTGTATCGCCAAGGACTTACTGTCGAAGAAGCGTTGGTTGAACTTGATACAATGCTCAGCGAATCTCAATCCGTGCAACTGCTGATCGAAAGCTTAAAATCCTCCACTCGCGGAATCATTCGTTAATGTCATTACGTATTGCCATGGTCGCTGGAGAAGCCTCTGGCGATATTCTCGGCGCCGGTCTCATTAAAGCTCTCAAACAGCAGTATCCCACCGCCTCATTTTACGGAATTGGTGGTCCGCTAATGCAAGCAGAGGGATTTGAATCTTTTTACCCGATGGAACGTTTATCGGTCATGGGGTTGGTTGAAGTATTAGGGCGTTTGTGGGAATTATTAAAAATCCGCAAAGCATTAGCGCAAAAAATCGCAGCTAGCGAACCGGATGTCTTTATTGGTATTGATGCTCCAGACTTCAATATCGGATTGGAAATGCGCCTTCGTAAACAGGGCATAAAAACAGTCCATTATGTGAGTCCTTCCGTTTGGGCGTGGCGTGAAAAGCGTGTGTTTAAAATCGCAAAAGCGGTTGATCTCGTTTTGTGTTTATTCCCCTTTGAAGTTGAATTTTATAAAAAACACAATGTACCGGCGGTATGTGTGGGTCATACATTAGCCGATGCCATCGATTTAGAACCCGATACGCACTCTGCACGTTCGCAGCTTTCACTTAATCAAAATAAACCTGTGGTTGCCCTATTGCCGGGAAGCCGACAAGGTGAAGTCGCTCGCTTAGGTGATCTATTTTTGCAAGCTGCTGAATTGATTCAACATGTGGAACCGAACGTACAATTTGTCCTACCGGCTGCCAATGAGGAACGCAAGAAACAATTGGAAGCGTTAATTAGCGCGGTACCAAAAATTAACGTTAAATTGTTATCGGGACAGAGCCGGTCGGCAATGGAAGCATCGGATGTCGTATTAATGGCCTCGGGAACCGCTGCACTAGAAGGCATGTTGTTGAAAAAGCCTTTGGTGGTTTCTTATAAAGTTTCAAGTATCACTGCATTTTTATTAAAGCGAATGTTGAAGCAACCGTTTGTATCGCTGCCGAATTTATTGGCCGGAAAAGAGTTAATTCCAGAAATATTGCAAGAAGATGCGACACCTGAAAATTTAGCACAAGCGGTGCTTAATATTTTAGGTGACCAAAGTCTGTCAGATCGCTTAAAGACAGAGTTCACTTGCATACATACACTGATTCGTAAAAATGCGGATAAAGCTGCTGCGCAAGCCATTACTCACCTTATTAGTCAATAACGCCTCACCTTTCGAAAAAGATTAAAAATATGTCAGATACAACTGTGCTGATTGATGAAGAGTTCGCACTTATTCAAGCCAATACACTCTATTGTGGCGTCGATGAAGCCGGCGCAGGCCCTTTGTGCGGTGATGTCGTGGCCGCCGCAGTGATATTAGATCCTAGCCGTCCGATTCCTGCACTGAATGATTCTAAAAAACTGACAGAAAAAAAGCGTGAAGTTTTATTTGATGAAATTATCAATAAGGCAACGGCATATTCAATTGCCAGGGCAAGTGTAGAAGAAATTGATGAAATCAATATATTGCACGCACGTATGCTCGCCATGACGCGCGCTGTGAATGGTTTATCAAAAGTACCCGAACACGCATTGATAGATGGAAATAGATTGCCTAAAAATATGTGTTGCGACGGGACCGCAATCATTAAAGGCGATGGCTTAGTGGCGGCGATTTCAGCGGCGTCCATATTAGCAAAAGTACAACGAGATAGAGATTTAATTGAGCTGGATAAAGTGTATCCGCAGTATGGATTAGCCAAACATAAAGGGTATCCCACTAAGGCTCATCTTGAAGCGCTCAAGCAACACGGCCCTGCACCGATTTATCGTAAAAGTTTTGGTCCCGTAAAACGAGCTTACGAAGAATTGGCTGAATCGCTGTAGTGTATCGAGTGAACAGGTGCTGCGAGATTAAGCACCTGTATCGTCGGAGAGCGCACTGCACTCCGCGGTCATCTCGATATTAGCCGGTGAAATATTCCAAGCAGCTCCTGTAAAAAAGTCGATGGGGATCGTGAACAACCCAAAATAGACAATGACGCCCAACAAGCTGGTTTTATTAAACTCGGGTTGTGTCTGGAGTGCTTTGTCTACACATCCGGGTTTACTGACCCGTATAGAGTGTTGTTCATCACGCGCCAGATTAAGTTTCGCCACTCCTTGCCCTGCAAATTTTTCATTCACAAAAATCTCTGTGTCTGCTGCCGTTCTAATGGTGACATCCTGCTGTGTACCATTCATGACGGATGCGCAACCTAGGGTCAATACGCATAAACAGCCGACGATAAAAGCTTTCATAATTGTTTTAACATATTGCTGCATGTTTACTCCTTGGTAAGCAATGCGTGCCTTGCTTAAAATCAACGTGTTTGATCATTCGCTTTAAAAGTGGCGTTGTAATGACAAACTGGAATACCACTGCGTGTATTTTTCAAATTCATGGTCGTATTCAAAATTGACTTGTTCGATTTGCCATCGAGTCGACCACGCTTTAGTCAGACGCCAGTCAGCGCTTATCGACCAGTGGAAAGCGCTGAGATTACGGCTGCTTCTTTCGGTGCCGACCGGTGTATTTTGCCGAAATTCATTGTTATCTTCATCCACCAGCACTTCTATAAATGTCTCTGAATCGACAAACGTCGCTTCCCCAAAAATAGCACCGAGTTTTGCTGTTAAATGAACAGATTTGGACAGTGGGGCATAAAACACGTGCATCAGATTGATACCTTGTGCTTTCACGGTTGCATCACGTATATCGCCTTGTTCCAGACTGGTCTCTGGGTTGGTGTCATTGGCATTTCGTCTTTCGCTGAGCTTTTCGAATCGAATTTCTGGCAGATAAATATAGCCTACCTCTACACCGTAGTAGGGATGAAAGCGAAAACCTGTAAAGATATTTACGCCAATATCTTGTGTTTTAATATCCGTATATTGAGCGCTTGAAATGGCGCCTAGATCCTCTCTGGGTTGCTCATCAAGTGTTGCGTTCACCCAACTGTAACCTATGCCAAAGCCAACGTACTTATCGATTGGGTAACTTTGAGAAACGCTCCCGTGCATCACGAGTGCGAGGGCGATGGCCCATCTGATTAGGACTGAAATCATCTTCATATCGTTCTTCTTTTTTATTTTCTATGGTACTGATTGTCATACGCACACTCAATGGCTGGTTGCAGTGCTTGGAACTCAACATGGCAGGAAGCAGCGCAAGCTTATTTTGCTGCTGCTTTGATCGTCGTGTTTTCTTCGCAATCGTCTTCACAAAAAAACCTGAGAATATCCTCTTTGCGTCGCATCGCATCATCATAACCGTGTTGTATCAGGTCGCGGCAAAACCCGCGCTCGAACAATAGGTAACTCAATACCCCTGCACCGCTTTTATGCGTGCTGCCGCTGCCTTTAAAGAACATGGTCAGCGATTTAGGTAATTCCCGTGCATGTCGAGCGGCGATGTCGTCGATCGATTCACTTGGACTAATCTCCAGTATGTCAACGGGTCGCAATTCAAACCCTGGGAGGTTTTTAACTTCTTCGGGGATTTTGGCAAGCGTTCGGTTAATGCGTGTGAGCCGTTCGACATCGCTTTCCATACTATCCAAAAAGGCCGCGTTAAACATATGGTTCATAATTTTGGCCACGCTGGGGTATCGGCTCATGGATTCGCGTTTTTTGCGTTTATGCGCTTCACCACTGACCCCCACAACGACAATCTTATCTGCCCCCATGTGCAAGGCGGGGCTGATGGGGGCTAACTGACGAATAGCACCATCGCCAAAGAATTCACGATTGATTTGTACGGCAGGAAACACAGCCGGAATCGCGGATGAAGCCATCAGATGCTCGACATTTATGCGACTGCGTACCCCAACACGTCGTGTACGCTGCCAGTTCTTGACGGCATTAGTGGCCTGAAAAAAACTCACCGATTCACCGGAAGCATAGCCCGACGCTGTGACGGCCAAGGCATGAAGGTCTCCCGCATCAATCGATTTCTGTATATTTTCAAAAGAGATCACCTGCTGTAACAGGCCCCTTAAAGGTTCGTTATTGAGCAAAGATGCAGGCTCCCCGGCTTTATAACCAAAAAAGCTATTCAGGAAGAAGCGGCCCAGCCAAGGGAGTAAGGAGGGTAAGTCAGATCGAAAAACTTGATCGCAACTGAAGTTTTTCCAGATACGTTCTAAGTGACGGACACCCAATCGATAATGGCTAGCATAGCTCGCCATCGCCACTGCATTCACGGCACCAGCCGATGTACCACTGATGATTTGAAAGGGATTACCACTGTCTACAGGCATTAACCGAGCGATGGCTTTTAAGACGCCTACTTGGTAAGCCGCACGCGCCCCCCCGCCGGATAATACTAAACCTACTTTTTGATCGACTAACTTCCGTGCCATAGTGATATTACTGATGTCTCATTGTGATTAGTGTGAACGGAATGAGATGGCCGGTGTTTGAGCATGCCGTGTCTCGCGAATACCCGTGCGCTTGCCGACTGGGATGGCTAGACCTAATCATTACACTCGACCTGTCAGTATAGTGTAAAATCGGCATCTATTTCGTTCAGGACAAAAGCCATGTTTACCGGAATTGTACAGGCAGCGCTACCCGTGGTCAGCGTTCAAAAAGCTAAAGGCCTTTGGACGCTCCAGCTAGATTTGCCGGAATCGTTGATACAAGGCTTAAAAGTCGGTGCCAGCATCGCTTTAAATGGTGCTTGTTTGACCGTGACGCAAATCGACAACATGCGCGTCGATTTCGATGTAATGATGGAAACCTTGGCCGTGACCAATTTGGGTGACGTCCATGCGGGGACCATTGTGAATGTTGAGCGTGCAGCACGCTTTGGCGATGATATTGGGGGGCACCAACTGTCTGGTCACGTCCATGGAGTGGTGGAAGTGCTGGAAATTGAGCGACCCGAAAATAATGTGGTGGTTTGGTTCGAGCTACCGGCGACCTTTAAGCCCTATGTCTTTACCAAGGGTTACATTGGCTTAAATGGATGCAGCTTGACGATTGGCCAAGTGTTGGAAGATCGCTTTTGCGTTTACTTGATCCCTGAAACGCTAAAAGTCACGACATTTGGTGATGCCACACAAGGGACGCGTATTAATCTTGAAATTGACAGTCACACGCAAGCAGTGGTGGATACCGTCGAACGCGTGCTGGCACAGCGCAGCACGTCAAACTAAGCGATGACCTTTTCTACAGCTGCTTCAGAAATTGAACAATGTCTCGCGACTCATAGAGCCATTCTTCTTCACCATTCTCATGGGTGATGAGCAAACAAGGGACGGTGGCACGGCCGCCGCCTTTGATTAATGCTTGGCGATTCTCAGGGTTCGTTAAAGTATTGCGCTTTTCCACCTCCGCTTTGACCAGAGGCAAAATTCGCAGCACCATTTGGCAAAATGGACATTGATCGTAGTAGTACAGCGCATATTGAGTCATACAGCACCCATTTAAGTCTTGAGTGAAATTCAGATTATGATTGACCAGATTATCCTACTTTTTATCAGTTGGGTCGCGAATATTTTTTCAGCCTTTGCCGGTGGCGGTGCTGGGTTGATACAACTGCCACTATTAATCTTTCTCGGCTTACCTTTCTCCATTGCCTTGGCAACGCATAAGATCGCCACGGTTGCATTAGGAGTCGGGGCCACGATTCGTCATGTCAAAGAGGGTCACACCAGCTGGCGGCTAAATCTGTATATGCTATTGGCGGGCATTCCCGGAGTGATGCTTGGCGCATGGTACATCATAGGCATTGACGACCGACTAGCGGAAATAGCATTGGGTGGTTTAACGCTCGCGCTGGGAATCTACTCCATTTTTAAGCCCACATTGGGGCTGGAATCTCAACATATTCACCGAGATGCTTGGGGACTGGTCGTCGGTGGGCTGGGTTTATTTGTGATCGGTTTTACCAATGGCGCGCTCTCAGCGGGCACCGGATTATTTGCCACCATGTGGCTGGTTAAATGGTTTGGCTTAGATTACAAGCGAGCAGTAGGGCATACCATGATCGCAGTGGGTCTATTTTGGAACGCCAGCGGCGCGTTAACCATGTCCATGTTGACTGAGGTGAAATGGGAATGGCTACCCGCACTGATCTTAGGCTCACTGCTTGGTGGGTTCCTTGGGGCGCATTTAGCGCTCAAGCTCGGCTCAACTTGGATTAAGCGCGGATACGAGGTCGTGACCATTTTAGTGGGTCTGCTGCTGATCTTTCGATAGGTAGGTGGATTAGGGCACAGCGGCTGAATCTAAATGACGATTGTGGTAGAGTCGCGCCCCAGATCGTAATCCTTATGTTTGTATCGTATGGCATAAATTCATCCTCTGTATTTCTGTCTGTCAATTTGTCACGAACACAGGTTTGCACCATTCACTTTACAATTATGGTAAACACATGAAATTAGAAACCTCATCGGACATCGTAAGCTACATGATTGGCCGTCAAGTTGGCGATCAGTTGAAAAGTGGCCAGTTTCCTGGTCTTGAGCTAGAACTTTTGTCGAAAGGTATTCGTGACACTTTTGAAAACGCTGAAGTCCCGCTGCCTGAAGCCGAGATTCAAGCTGCTTTCCAAGAAATTCAAGGCGAAATGCAAAAAGCGCAAGAAGCCATGGCTGCACAAGCAAAAGAAGCCGGTGAAGCTTTCCTAGCTGAAAATGCTAAGAAAGAAGCCGTGCAAACCACAGAATCGGGTCTTCAATACGAAGTACTGGTTGAAGGTGAAGGTCAAACTCCTAGCCGTGAATCAACGGTTCGTGTGCATTACCACGGTACATTTATTGACGGCAGCATGTTTGACAGCTCCGTCGAGCGTGGTCAACCAGCTGAGTTCCCAGTTGGTGGCGTAATCGCAGGTTGGACAGAAGCCCTTCAATTGATGAAAGAAGGGTCAAAATGGCGTCTTACCATTCCGAGTGATTTGGCATACGGTCCACAGGGCAGCCAAGGAGCTATTCCTCCTCACAGCACGTTAGTGTTTGATGTTGAATTGTTGAACGTTCTTTAAATCGAATGTTTGCTGTGAAAAACCGCTCCTAGAGCGGTTTTTTTATGCCTATTATTTGGAAAATATCTGATAAGTGTATTTTGTATTTAGCGCGGTCAGTGTCGCCGTATCGAGTTGTCAATTTTACGCTATCCTAAGCAAATATGAATTCTTACGTGAAGGGTGTTGTATGAAATACAGCGTTAGTATCGACATCAATTTACCAAGGCATCAAGTCGTTTCATTATTTGATAATCCCGATAATCTAAAATACTGGCAACCTGAATTGGTCAGTTTTGAACATCTGTCAGGTGAATTAGGCAAAGAAGGTGCAACGTCAAACCTCGTATATAAGATGGGAGATAAACACGTAGAAATGATCGAAACCATTGTCCAGAGTGCATTGCCCGACATATTCTCAGCCACCTATGAAACAAAAGGCGTTTGGAATCTGGTTGAAAACCACTTTATAGAGATGCCCTTAGACCCCATGAAAACGCAGTGGCGATCGGATAATGAATTTAAATGTAGCGGCTTTTTAAAAGTGATGGCTTTTTTAATGCCCAGTATGTTTAAAAAGCAGTCTATGGTATACATGGAGCAATTCAAAGCATTTGCTGAAAAATAAGGTGCTAGGCCGCCATGACGTCTCCGATAAAACCTCAGAATCATTTTCCGATTACCGATCATTCTGCAACTTATAAAATAGCGGGTTATATTAATCCAAAGCCAATCACAGGAAAGCCGCAACAAGCGCCAGATTTCGCATCAGAATCTATCATTAAACAAGTCCAACACTTTCATAATACGCTGCCTCAATATCGACCTACTCCACTGGTGGAATTAACCCAACTAGCACAATCATTGAAACTGGGTAGCCTGTCCGTTAAAGATGAAAGCCAGCGCTTTGATTTAAATGCATTCAAAGTATTGGGTGCGAGCTACGCAATGGCGTGTCAGCTTTCGGAACGATTAAGCACAGATCATCAGCCAGATTTAAATATTTCTGATACCTTATCCTTTGAACAGATAAAAGAAAAACTTAAAGCGCAAAAAGCACTGACCTTCGTGACTGCGACAGATGGCAATCATGGAAGAGCAGTGGCATGGGCGGCACAAAAACTGGGGTGCAAGGCTGTGGTTTATATGCCTAATGGGTCATCACCCGCACGATTAAACGCCATCAAGCATTACGGCGCAACTGCAGAAATAACCGATAAGAATTATGATGATACGGTACGACATGCTAAATACATGGCTGAGGAAAAAGGCTGGATATTGATGCAGGATACGGCATGGCAAGGGTACGAAGTCATTCCGAAGCAAATTATGCAAGGGTATTTCACGCTGGTGTCGGAAGCCGTTGAGCAATCACAACATTGGCCGACCCACGTTTTTATACAAGCCGGTGTAGGGTCCTTAGCGGCCGCGATTGTGAGTGCTTTAAATTCCCTTAGCGATCTGACAAATACCATGACGACACCGAAAAAAACGCCTCCAAAATTTATTGTTGTCGAACCGGAAGGTGCGCCTTGTTTGTATCAGTCAATGGCTGACAATCAGGGGAAGTATAGTAGTGTATCCGGTGACCTTAACACCATAATGGCAGGGCTTGCTTGCGGCGAACCCAGTACAACAGCGTTCGAAATACTGCGTGATGAGGGTTTTGCATTTATGAAATGCGACGATGATGTCGCGCGTCGAGGTATGCGCGTTTTGGCTAATCCGCTAAACGGTGATACAGCTGTGATCAGCGGAGAATCGGGTGCCGCTACTATGGGTGTTGTATACGAGCTGATGACGAGGGAGGATTTAGCATCACTTAAGGAAAGGATAGGATTAAATCATCAGTCTCATGTTTGGTTATTTTCCACTGAAGGAGATACAGACCCTGAGGCTTATCGAGAAGTGGTTTGGTCATAAGGGTTATCAATGATAACCCGTGACTATTGTTTGAGTGATTGAAATGATTTTTATAGCTGCATCTTAAAGCGACTGATTAGACGTACCGGCAAAGAACTGTTTGATTAATGCGGCGGTTTCGTCGGGTTTTTCAATCATAGGCACATGGCCACATTCTTCGATGATATGGCTCTCGACTTTAGGTAAGTGTTGATTAAAGACGTCCACCGAGGATACATTTAACACGTTATCCTGACGCCCCCATATCAATAATGTCTCGACTTGTAATTCGGGCATGAGCCCGTATATGCGCCCTGATTCCCGCCAAATATCATTGCTCTTTAATATTTCACTGAGGACATATTGGTAATGGTTGTAATGGGGAGTTGCTCGTTCCACAATGACATTTTTAAACCCCATTGGGATCCAAGGCGGATCATAAAATACCAATGAAATCATTTTTTCGAAAGAAGCTAAGTCTTGCACCGCTAAAATATTTTTACCCTCTTGTAACGCTGTTTCAAAAGGGCTCAATGTTGGGCTGTGGACGCCGGCACTGTCGATTAATGTGAGTGTTCGCGTTTTATCGGGATGATGAAGTGCAAACAGTAAACTGACACCGCCACCCATGGAGTTACCAATGAGATGGATTTTTGAAATATTTAGAGCGGCGATAAAGTCTTGCAATAATTCCACTTGATTCATCAGTAAATAATTATTGTTTGGGTCAAGATCCGTTTTACCGTGACCAAGCAAATCGATTGCGATCAGTCTATATTGATCATTGAGTCGATACGCGAGTTGATTCCAATTGTCTTTGCTTGCACTGTATCCATGAACGAATAGAATGACATTCTGGCTGTTTGATTGATTGTCTAAGTAACTGACATTAACGCCATTTAACTCAATGTTTTTCTCTTCCCACTCCACCAACCAGCGCTGAAACTTAACACCTTCATCCAGTAAATCGCTGTACATTTGATGGGTGCAACCCGATAAAGTGATCAGCATGAAAGCTAAAGCAATAAATACAATGCTGCGCATCATAACTCCGAGGGTTTTGCAGATAAAAATTGATTAACGGCGGCTCTTAAACTCAACATGTGGGCATCTGAATGATCGGTGGATGGATGATCATCGGCTTGTGAGGGTTCCAACGTTATCGTATGAATATCATTTTGCATACTTTCAGATAACGGTTGACAGATTTTATGGATATCCGAATGCAGCTCACGTTTACAGCGTTCAATCATATTTTTTTGTGCGACGTCTTGTGCGTGTTGTTCCAGCGATGACCCTAATGTTGAGGGGTCACAAGCGCTGAGAAACATTGCAAGAATGCTAACGATGCAGAGCTGTAATGTCTTCATAAACGGTGATGGCTTCTTCAAGAGCAATGGGTAATTGTTCCGCAGTGAGTATGAGATCGGATTTATAGAGAATCAAGGTGTTTTCTCGATACTCAAACTGAACATCCTTGCTTGCAAGATCAATGATGCTCGCAGGTGGTGCATCAAGCGGCACACTGGACTGAATAATGTGTGTCAACGTTGGCTGGATCGACGCCAAAGGAAATTCATAGTTCATCGCATCCTGCATGGTTGTGCTTCGAGGTGGGTCGAAAGAATCGCTAAAGCTGGGTTTGCTGCACATCAACTGAATCGAATCGCGCGTGTTTATGTTTTTATTTTCGTTTTGTTCTGCGTGTGCAGTAATCATCACGAGCGTTTGTGTCGAAACCGATTGATTCACGAGACTAAAGTCGCAGCAATAAAATGTTCGTCCGTGGAGGCGACCTTGCAATGTATTGCCATGCTGACGTAACTCATTGACCGAAATTAAACGCCATTTATGGTTCTCGCTTAGAAAAATCGGCACCAAAAATCGGGGTAAACCGCCAATACGCTGAAAGAGCCACCCGTTTTGTGAGGCCAATAAGCTCAGTTCTGATTGTCTCTGAGACTGAATTGATTGGCTGAACCAAAGTGCAATGAGGACTAAGCTGAGCAGTACCAGCATGGTAACAATAAAGTACCCAAACATAGACAAGTCTCTAATGGATCGTTTGATTTATCGGTGTGACTGAAGGTGAATTATCATACCGATAATTGATGAAAAGCGTAAATGAGATGGCTGGGCTTTCGCTCGGGCCTATTCGTAAAAACCCTCGCGGCATTTGTAAGGGCATTTATGCACTAGATGAGCAAATTGTCGATGTCATCGTCTAGGTCTAACACTTCACTGATCTCCTGATCGGGCTGTAACCCGACGCGTTGGAAGCAAGTGACCTCATTCCAGTCCATTTGGGTAAAGGGGTGGTCCGTTCCGGATATGCTTTGCAAAACGGCAATACTGACTAAATCGGCGTAATCAACATTTTCTTGTTCACGGTGAAATTTCAAGTAGAGGCTTGGGACTTTCAATAACTCCTTCGGGAATTTCCAAGCATTAAGAATGTGGCACCCTAAAATGGGGTGTAATTTCTCGATGAGTTTGTCGAGTGCGAAAGCATCGTTGAGTAAATCTTTGTGGTCTTCAGCATAAGTGAGCACGGGCAATGCGCCAATTTTGTGGGTCAGGCCACCCAGTAAAGCTTGGTCGGGCTCTAATCTTGTAAAGTGTGTGGCGAGTACGTGGCAGATGGACGCGATCTCTGTGCTGCCCGTCCAAATTGAGCGCATTCGTCTGTCGATGGCGTCTGAAGTGGCTTGAAACATTTGCTCCATAGCCAAGCCTAATGCAAGGTTGGAAGTGAATTTGATGCCCAGTCTGTTCACGGCTGAAATAAGGTCATTGACCTCTTTATTGCCTCTCATCATGGCGCTATTGGCTACTTTGATGACGCGACCACTGAGCGCAGCATCTTGTGCAATGATTTTGGCTAAGTCTGCAACGGAAGTGTCTGGGTCTTCAGCGACGTCTCGGACTCGCAGGCTAACTTCCGGAAGCGTGGGAAGAACAATCGTGTCATTTCGAATGGCCTCGATCAGCTCTTTCGCTACGGTTTCTAGAAGATTGGCCATGGAAGCTCCTTGTAAGAACCCCCATGTCGTTTGAAACTGGTCGAACCTTGGCCGTTCGACCATAAACATTGATGCTAGGGGGTGTCAGGCGACTCAAAACGATAAGGTAAGCTTAGCACTTTCAGTGTGTTCGCCACTGTTGGAGATGTCCCAATCGATGATTGTGCGAATTTATCTTCTAAAACCGCCAGCCCTTGCCAACCCTCGGGAGAGGGAGCAGCGTTCACAATGATGCCAATGGTATTCGTGTGCTCGGCGGAATATAGCTCGTCCCCCGCGGTTAACATCTCTGCAGATGCTACTCGATACAGGTGGCGTTTTAATTTTCCGAGGTATTCCATGCGAGCGACAATTTCTTGACCGGTGTAACAGCCTTTTTTGAAACTGACGCCACCCGTTTTTTCTAAGCTCATCATTTGTGGAATGAGCGCGTCACTGGTGGTCGCTCGAAGTTGGGCAATGCCTGCTTCAATCAAATTGAGCTGCCAGTCAGCTTCGGGTTTTAGTAAAGCTAACCCTTTTATTTGGGTAAGCGCCTCTCGGGCTGTTTCGTCTTGCCACCACACTTCGTAACCGGCCTCTAAGGGCAACTTGATGGCGATACCTTGTTCACCAGTCACTTGATCAAAATCGTTTTCTGGTACGTGCCCGAACATTTTTTCAATAATGGATGCGGATTTAGGCCCCTTGACACCCAAGCACCGCACGTCAGTGATTCGCATTTGAGATTTAAAGAAGACCATGTATTTCTTTAAATGGCTCAGATGAATCTCAGATAAGGATTGGTCCAATGCGAGCCAATATTCGTGATCACCTTTTTGTGCCAGTGTAAAACTCGAAACCATGCGTCCTTTAGGATTACAGCAGGCGCCACGGCGAAATTGAGTAGGGGAAATGTCATTTAAGTTACAGGTAAATTGGCCCTGCATAAACTTGTGGCTGTCAGCGCCCTCTACACACAGTACAGTTTGCGATGGCACAGCGTATATCCATGTACCTTCAGTGGCGCTATTGGAGTTAGATGGCGCGGGTTGAAATAGGTCGGTCAATTCAGACCATATGTCAGACATAATTTAGGCTCTGCGTACTTTGTCCGAGTATTTTACTCAGGTTTAGCATCACAGCAAGGTGCTACTGGGCGAATACTTGATTTGGGAATAAGTATTCCCGACTATTCACTGATATAATCTGCTGGTTTTGTCCATGCTGACGGATAACGAGGTGTTTGTGTCGGACGTCAAAGAAGATCAAAAAGCCATCGAGAAAAAACGACTTTGGTGGCATAGCCGCCGAGGCATGCTGGAACTGGATGTGCTCTTATTGCCATTTCTAGAAGAAGTCTATTCAGATCTCAGTGACGAGGATCAAGCGAAGTATCGCAAATTACTGGATTGTGAAGACCCTGATTTGTTTAGCTGGTTTATGCAACATAAGCGTCCAGAGGATGCAGACTTAGCTTATATGGTGAATATGATACTGAACCGTGTACAGCCGAGTTGAATTAGCCGTCACATCATCTGCACGTTGGGGGCGTTGGCATCTGCTGGCGCACCTTGCGTTATTTATAAGTACTTTGTCGATTCCCTTTGAAAACCTTTGGTTATTTACACCGGTTTGGGCTTATCAAGTCTTTTGGTGTATGCAGTATTTTCGTCGGCGGCATGACTTTCAACAAGCCCGAATTTGGGTGTTTCAACATGGCCAGTGGTTTCGAGGGCAAACCGCTCAAACCACGCAACCTATTGAAAATCTTCAGGTGTATCGAGTATTACCCAGTTTAGTGCACTTAGGTTATCGGCAGGCGGGAAAACACTGCCGAGAGTGGCTATTACGTGATAGCGTTGACGCCGAGTCCTTTAGGCGATTTCGGGTTTTGTTAAAATTGCATCAACAAACATCTCAACATCGTCATGGCGCAAGCTCGACTCACCCGTCTTTGACCAGCAATCAAGAGTGAGCGCACAGCGCCATCTGCCAAACGGTAAGCGACTTTATGTCGGCGTTAGCACCGTGTCGTATGCGACAGGTAATAGGTCTGGGTGACTTAGCGAATAATGCAGGCCGCGACTTTCTTTTCTTAAAATCGAACAGCGAATAATTAAATCTGCTACTTCAACTAGATTTCTCAACTCTAATAAATCGCTGGTGACTTTATAATTCGAATAGAATTCAGTGATTTCTTGGCGCAGTAAATCAACGCGATGTTTTGCTCGCAATAGTCGCTTGTTTGTTCGTACGATCCCAACGTAGTCCCACATAAATCGACGCAGTTCATCCCAATTGTGGCTGATGACGACTTCCTCGTCGGAATCCTTCACTTGGCTTTCATCCCAGTCGGGCGCAAACGGAATATCTTGTGCGTTTTTCAATTGGCTCAAAATGTGTTTGGCGGCCGATTGACCGTAAACGATGCATTCCAGTAAAGAGTTGCTCGCTAAGCGATTGGCACCATGTAGGCCAGTATGAGCGGCTTCACCTACGGCGTATAAATTGGACACATCGGTGCGTCCAAATTGGTCCGTCACAATGCCGCCACAGGTGTAGTGAGCTGCGGGCACCACTGGAATGGGTTGTTGACTCATATCAATACCAAACTCTAAACAGCGTTGATAGATCGTGGGGAAATGCTCCAAGATAAAGGCTTTGGGTTTATGGCTGATATCTAAATACAAGCAATCGGCACCTAGGCGTTTCATCTCATGGTCAATCGCACGGGCCACAATATCACGCGGTGCTAACTCTAACCGATCATCGAATCGGTGCATGAATCGTTCACCATTGGGCAGTTTCAGGTGGCCGCCTTCACCGCGCACCGCTTCTGTAATGAGAAAGGACTTCGCTTGAGGGTGATACAGACAAGTGGGGTGGAACTGATTAAATTCCATGTTGGCGACTCGACACCCTGCGCGCCACGCCATCGCTATACCATCACCGGACGTACCATCTGGATTACTGGTGTAAAGATAAGCTTTACTCGCGCCGCCGGATGCCACCACGACTGAGCGTGCTCGAAAGGTCTCTACTTGGTCTGCATCAGCATTGTAAACATACGCACCGACTACGCCTTTGCCGGGTAAATTAAATTTTTCGCAGGTGATGAGATCAAGTGCCATCCTGTGTTCCAGCACACTGATATTAGGATGCAATTTGGCTTGTTGTACCAGTGCTTCCGAAACCGCCGCCCCAGTGGCATCGGCGGCATGTATGATTCTGCGATGACTGTGGCCACCTTCTTTCGTTAAGTGGTAGTCGTTGTCCTCACCTTTTGAGAATTTGACTTGCTGCTCAATCAGCCAATCAATGGCTTTTTTCCCATTCTCTACCGTATGTCGAACGGCAGAGTAGTTACAGAGACCTGCGCCTGCATTCATGGTGTCTTGCATATGTGCCTTCACTGAGTCGTCATTATCCAGCACAGCAGCGATGCCACCTTGAGCCCAGCGTGTCGATCCGCTGTCGAGTACATCCTTACTTAAAATGGCGACCTTTGCGTGGTCAGCAACACTCAGAGCAACGGTTAAACCGGCTGCGCCGCTGCCAATGACGAGTACATCAAATACGTGCCGATGGTCTGTATAGGTCAAATCAGCTTACCTTCTTAAGTCGAAGTGGGTCATGAGTGTCCATCCAAGTTGGTCTTTGCGATGTGTAGAGGGTGTGCCAGATTTGGATTCCAATGTATCAGCGTTTGGCTGAGCCAACCCACAATACGTTGAGGTTCAAAGGTGGTGTTTAAAAATCAGTCGCAGTTGATCGCAAGTTTTGGATGGGCACTAACTATAGGAGAGACAGGAAAAGACATCAACGTTCTGCTGTGGTGTGGCACGTAATTTGTTAATCTGGAAGAAATGGTGACGCTATTAACGAGACGCACAGCCCGAATATCGGCGGTGATAGGCCCTAGTAGCGTATATCTGTTAGGCATACCCTAATTGGAACTCAGCACTCTTTAAACTCTTGTTTATTTTCAATGGTTTGCGGCTGTGCATAGCGGTGTAATCATCGTTATTTTGGAGAGACTAATCACCTGTATACGGAGCGCGAAAAGCATACTATGTGCTCCTCATATGGATTAAATTGAACTTATCAGACCAACCCGATTCAAAGGTACCATCAGAGCATCTCAAGTTAATAAAAGGTGCAAGAATTTGACTGGCGCCGGAAGTATCGCGCGGGGGAGTAATGTCGGCACAGGATACAGACCAACAATTGGTAGAGCGGGTACAAAAAGGCGATAAACGTGCCTTTGATCTACTGGTACTTAAGTATCAACATAAGATCATGGGTTTAATTAGTCGTTACGTGCATGACTCGGCAGAAGTTCAAGATGTTGCTCAAGAAGCGTTTATTAAAGCTTATCGTGCATTGAAGAACTTTCGCGGGGATAGCGCTTTTTACACATGGCTTTACCGAATTGCAGTAAATACGGCTAAAAATCATCTTGTTTCTCAAGGGCGTCGTCCCCCAGCGCAAGACGTTGATGTGGTCGATGCGGAACATTATGAGACCGCTGGTTCTCTAAAGGATACCGCTACACCAGATCGACTATTGGCGCGGGATCAATTAAAGAAAGTCGTGTTTGGTGCCATCGAAACCTTACCCGAAGAGCTTCGAGTCGCCATCACGTTACGAGAAATGGATGGTATGAGCTACGAGGACATTGCTGAAGTCATGCAGTGTCCCATCGGTACGGTTCGATCAAGAATTTTTAGAGCGCGGGAGGCTATTGATAAAGCAATGGCACCTCTTCTGGATAAAACAGCCTAACGGCAATGGGGTGGATATGACCGAAAAACGTAATGAAACTTTGTCTGCCTTGATGGATGGAGAATTGGATGAGCTTTCGCTGCATCGTATTCTCGGTCAAGGCAAAGACGACATTGAGTTTCGAAATACATGGGCGAGGTATCACCTTGCTCGCGAAGCCATGAAAGGCGAGCTTAGTGAGTTTTCCAGTTTGGATATCAGCGGTGCTGTATCCGAAGCATTGGAAAGTGAAGCTGATATCGTGTCAGAAGCAGAGCCGAAACCGAGAAATACTTGGTGGAAGCCTGTAGCGGGACTTTCCGTTGCTGCATCTGTCGCCTTTGCTGTGGTATTAGGGGCGCGTTTCTCTGGGCAAGTTGATTTTGCTGGAGAGCAGCAAGTGGCCAGTGCTGAGTCAAGAGCGGTATCGCCGCAGCTGCCTAAGCAAAATGGTGCGAGCTTGCTGGCGGATGCAGATGAAGTCGAGCTGCAAAAAGCGCAAGAACGTTTAAATGCTTATTTGAAACAACATGCGCAAGACTCGGCAATAGGCCAAGGTCGTACTGCGATGCCGTTTGCTCGTGTCGTGAACTTTGAGGACAACAAGGCAAGTCAATGATGCAACATTTGATGTTGATTCGCTTTCTCGTGTTATTTGGTTTAGCCGTCAACGTGCAGGCTGTGGAAAAAACGCAGGAAGCCAATCAAGGAACACAGGAAAAAGCGACTTCTGCTGAAACCCAGTCATTGTCGGCTCAAGGCTGGTATGACTTGATGATCGAGCAGGCGCCGAAGGCCATGTACCAGGGTATTTTCATCCATCAATCGGGTGTGCATACCCAAAGCGTAGAAATCAGCCATGGTATGAAAGATGGCCAAATTTGGGAGCGTATGTTGCATCTTGATGGGCCTGCTCGTGAGATTATTCGCCGAGGGCAACAGCTGTACTGCATTCACCCTGACGCTCGAGTAGAGCGGCTTAATCAGCAAGGGGCCAGCCCATTTAATCCGAATCACCTAGGCAACAGCACACAGTTGCAACAAGGCTATAACCTTGCATTGCTAGGGTATCAACGCATAGCTGGACGCCCGGTGGTCGGCATTCGATTAGTGCCCAAAGATGAGTTTCGCCATGAGTACCATTTATGGTTAGATCGACAAACCCTTGTTCCACTGAAGTCTGAATTAGTGGGAGAGCAGCATCAAATTCTGGAGCGTTACCAGTTTAGTTTTTTTGCTCCCATCTCAGAATGGACGGCAAAACAATTTGAACCCCGCACAAAAGGTGTTGAATTAGCCTTAGATGCCCCCCCAGCTGCGCCTTGGCAGGGTGAAAACTTAGGCTGGAAGTTAAATTGGGTGCCCATTGGCTTTGCACAACGCCAGCTTGAGCATGCACCGGCGAATCATGTCGGCAGTCAAAATGCGGAGCGTCGGATGTTTACCGATGGAATCGTAATGTTTTCTGTCTATGTTGAGCCCGTTGCCGCAAAAATGGATGAGGGAACCGCCCAGATTGGCCCCACTGTCTTAGCCGTCCAGCACAAACAATGGCAAGGCAAGACCCATAGGATCACAGTCGTGGGTGAAATCCCTCGTAATGCGGCTCAACGTATCGCGCAATCTGTGGAGTTGATGTAAGCGCGGTGAATTGAAGCGTAAAAAGATTTAAAATCCCCCTATACTCTTAATTTTGTTTTGGGGCAGTACATGATTGAAGAATCCGCCCGCGTCCTGCGGGTTGAAGGCGATATCGTTTGGATCGAAGCGATTCGTCAATCCGCCTGCGACAGCTGTAGTGCCCAAAAAGGTTGTGGGCACAGCTTGTTGGTGAAGGCAGGGCATCAGCGACTCGAAGTCCCCGTAGACCGGAACGGTGTTGATATTCAGCCCAATGATCACGTGATGATTGGCGTACCCGACCAAGCCGTATTGAAATCTTCCCTCCTAATTTATGGTCTGCCTTTGTTGCTGATGATTCTACTGGCTATGCTTTCACAATCACTCGGTGCAAATGAAGTGACGACAATCTTGGTCTCCTTTGGCTCGCTTATAGCCGGCTTTTTTATGGTGAACTGGAAAAGTCAGCGTCTTGATATTCGTCAGTGGCAACCCAAAATAGTGAGAACTTTATCGTCGAATCAAGCTCGAATCCCTGTCTGTGAAATTTAAGGAGGAACGTTCCCGTATGTTACGGCTCATTGGTCTTTGCCTTTTATTGGCATCATCTATTTCATTTGCACGTCTGCCAGATTTTACTGAACTCGTTGAAGAGGCTTCACCTGCGGTCGTGAACATTAGCACCACTCAAAAAATGAAATCCCGGTTTAGTGGCAATATGGATATGCCGCAGGGTGTACCTGAAATTTTTAGGCACTTTTTTGGGGTGCCGGGCCAACCCGGTCCGCGCGGAGGTGTGCCGAATCCATCCCAAGAGCGTACCTCGCTCGGTTCGGGCTTCATTGTCAGTAAGGATGGCTATATTTTAACCAATAACCACGTCATCAGTGAGGCTGACCAAATATTCGTAAGGCTGAATGATCGCCGTGAATTGGAAGCCAAACTCATAGGCTCTGATCCGAGCTCAGATCTTGCGCTATTAAAAGTGGAAGCTGATAACTTACCCAAATTAGAAATGGGCGATTCAGAGAAGCTGAAGGTTGGTGAGTGGGTCGTCGCTATCGGCAGTCCATTTGGTTTCGACTACTCGGTGACAGCCGGCATTGTCAGTGCTAAGGGTCGTAGTTTACCCAACGAAAACTATGTACCGTTTATTCAAACTGATGTCGCTATTAACCCAGGAAACTCGGGTGGCCCACTATTTAACCTGGATGGAGAGGTAGTAGGCATTAACTCACAAATCTACACCCGCTCTGGTGGATTCATGGGTCTATCCTTTGCTATCCCCATGAATGTAGCCATGGAAGTGGTCGAACAGTTAAAAGAAAGCGGAATGGTCACACGGGGTTGGTTAGGTGTGGTGATTCAAGAAGTAGACAAAGAGTTGGCTGAGTCCTTTGGCCTCAAGAAAGCAGCGGGAGCGTTGGTGTCTCAAATTGTTCAAGGAGGTCCTGCTAACCTCGCTGGTGTGCAACCCGGCGATATCATCACGGAGTTTAATGGTCGTGATGTTGTCTTGTCGTCTGATTTACCCCATCTGGTTGGTCGCGTACGACCGGGTACGCAAGCGGAAGTGAAAGTGATTCGTCACGGCAAAGCCAAAACGCTTAAAGTTGAAATTGGCACACTACCGCAAGACGGCCTAGCGCAAGCGCCTTCACCGAAGCCAAAATCCAGCATTGACAGTAATCGGTTGGGGATCGTGGTAGATGACCTTACACCGGCACAGAAAAAACAGTGGGATACAGAAGGGGTACTCGTTAAATCGGTTGGTCAAGGGGCGGGTGCAAACTCAGGCTTGGTCACAGGTGACATCATCACGATGATCTACGGCGAGATGATTCGAAATACCACAGAATTTAATAACGTGGTTAAACAACTACCCACCAATCGCTCAGTCCCCATGCGTATTGTGAGGCGTGGAGCAGCCATGTTTATCCCGTTAAGGGTGAAAAATTAACGAGGTGGACTAGGCCCTTGCCGGCCGAGATCAGAACGCAAAAGGCCGCTCATTGAGCGGTTTTTTGCGTTCTGACGTACAATAAATGAAGGAGCGTTAAGTGAAACACCGGTTGGTTGGCGTGAAATTCGGCAAAAAGTCGGGATTCGCTCGCAGCCCTGATGAGTTTTATAGCGCGCAGTACCTAAATCGGTTAGAATTTGCGCCATTTTTTATGGGTTAGGTTGTATATTTGTGAGTACCCTAGAGCACATTAGAAACTTCTCGATCATTGCACACATTGACCATGGTAAATCGACCCTTGCGGATCGTTTTATCCAGATTTGTGGTGGACTGAGTGATCGCGAAATGCAGGCCCAAGTTCTTGATAGCATGGACCTTGAGCGTGAACGTGGCATTACGATCAAAGCCCAAAGTGTCACGCTGGATTACAAATCTAAAGATGGTAATACCTACCAGCTTAATTTCATCGACACGCCTGGACACGTGGACTTTTCCTATGAAGTATCCCGTTCTTTAGCGGCATGTGAAGGCGCACTCCTAGTCGTTGATGCCGCTCAAGGTGTGGAGGCGCAGTCTGTAGCAAATTGCTACACCGCACTTGATCAAGGCCTTGAAGTGGTGCCCGTTTTAAACAAAATGGACTTACCTCAAGCTGACCCGGATGCCGTGGCGCAAGAAATTGAAGACATCATTGGAATCGACGCAACTGAAGCGGTTCGCTGCAGTGCAAAAAGCGGTATTGGTGTTGAAGATGTGCTCGAAGATATGGTTCAGCGCATTCCGCCGCCACAAGGTGATCCGAACGGCAGCCTCCAAGCATTGATTATCGACTCTTGGTTTGACTCCTACCTAGGTGTGGTTTCCTTAATCCGTGTTGTGAATGGTCGGATAAAGAAAGGTGACAAAATTCGAGTGAAGTCCACCGGTCGTGACTGGAATGCGGACCTCATTGGTATCTTTACGCCTAAGCGCCAAACGACGGGGGCGTTGGGTACAGGCGAAGTAGGATTCATGGTCGCGGGTATCAAAGACATTCACGGTGCGCCCGTGGGTGACACCATTACTCATACCAAAACAGCCGACATTGACTCATTGCCCGGTTTTACGAAAGTAAAACCTCAGGTATACGCCGGTTTATTCACCGTTAGCTCTGATCAATATGAAGATTTTCGAGACGCATTGGAAAAGCTGTCGCTCAATGACGCTTCACTCTTCTATGAACCAGAAAGTTCTGATGCGTTAGGTTTTGGATTCCGTTGTGGCTTCTTAGGTATGCTGCACATGGAAATCATTCAGGAACGTCTTGAGCGTGAATATGGGCTTGATCTGATTACTACGGCCCCGACTGTAGTGTACGAATTAGAGCTGTCGTCAGGCGAAATTGTCGAGGTTGCGAACCCTTCTCGTTTACCTGACCCCAGCAAAATGAACGAAATGCGCGAACCGATTTGCGAAGCAAACATACTGGTACCGCAAGAGCACGTTGGTAATGTCATAACACTCTGTGTTGAAAAGCGTGGCGTGCAAAAAAATATGAATTTTACCGGTAATCAAGTCAGCTTGAGCTACGACATTCCAATGAGTGAAGTGGTCGGTGACTTTTTCGATCGGCTAAAGTCCTGTAGTAAAGGTTTTGCCTCCCTAGACTATAGCTTCACGCGATTTGAAGCTGCTCCCCTCGTGCGTATGGATATCTTAATTAACGGAGAGCGAGTTGATGCGTTAGCCGTCATCATTCATAGAGATAAAACTCGTACATACGGCCGCGCTATCTGCGAAAAACTGGCGGAACTGATTCCTCGTCAAATGTTTGATGTTGCCATACAGTCAGCAGTCGGAAATCAAGTGATCTCGCGCACAACCGTGAAAGCCTTACGTAAAAATGTTACCGCAAAATGTTACGGTGGCGATGTGAGCCGGAAGAAAAAGCTGTTACAGAAACAGAAAGAAGGTAAAAAGCGCATGAAGCAATTGGGGAACGTTGAAGTACCGCAATCTGCATTCCATGCGGTACTCTCTGTTGATAGCTAATTGATTGGCTTGAAAAAATAACAATCAAGTTGGAGAAGAGTTATGAATAAACAGCGTGGTGCTTCGGCAATGACTATGCTCGTTGTGGTCATCATAGCGTTACTAGGATTTGTAACCTTTTTAAAAGTGTTGCCAATTTATACGGACAATATGACGGCAGAATCTGTTTTCGCCAACTTGAAAGAAGAGTCAAAATCTAATGAATACACGAGACGCCGCGTAGAAGACATGATTATTCGCCGGTTTGGAATCAATGGCATTGATTCACTGTATGAACACGTCATTGTCAGCGGAAAAGGCTCTGAGATTGTAATCGAAATGGAATACGAGCGTCGCGTCCCTCTCGCTGCCAATATGTCATTGGTAGCCTCATTTTCACACTATGTAGATTTCAGTGAATAACCCACTACAAAAATTAAGCCAAAAGATTGGCTACACCTTTCAAGACGAGAGTCTGATCGAACTAGCGCTTACCCATAGAAGTAAAGGCGGCAAAAATAACGAGCGCCTAGAGTTTTTAGGTGACTCAATTGTTAACTTTGTGGTGGCAGAAGCGCTGTTTGAAAAATTTCCGCAAGCAAAAGAAGGTAAGCTTAGTCGCTTACGGGCCGGACTGGTGAGGGGTACTACGCTCGCTGAGCTAGGAAGAGATTTTGATTTAGGCGATTTCTTAGTGCTCGGGTCGGGCGAATTAAAAAGCGGTGGTTTTAATAGAGAATCCATTTTAGCCGATGCTGTAGAAGCAATAATTGGAGCCATTTACCTTGATCGAGGTATGGAAGCGACGAAAGAACGCATACTGGCTTGGTACGGTGACAGACTGCATGAATTAGACTTGGATGCAGTGATTAAAGATCCTAAAACCAGATTACAAGAATACCTTCAGAAGCATCAAGGGCGACTCCCAAAATATGAAGTTCAAGAAATATTTGGGCAAGCGCACGATCAAAAATTTAAAGTGAGTTGTTGGGTTGAAGAATTGCCAGAAGTAACCGTAGGCGTGGGTACGAGCCGTCGACATGCAGAACAATCTGCCGCCAAAAAAGCATTAAAAGCATTAGGAGTTGAACAATGAGCACGAAATGCGGGTTTATCGCCATTGTTGGACGTCCAAATGTGGGTAAATCGACTTTATTGAATCAAATTTTGGGTCAAAAGTTGAGTATCACCTCACGTAAACCGCAAACCACTCGCCATCAAATTCTGGGTGTGAAAACAGAGGGCGATGTTCAAGCAGTGTATGTGGATACACCTGGATTACATGAAGGTCATAATCAAAAAGCGTTAAACAGATACATTAATAAAGTGGCCACCAGTGCCATCAAAGACGTCGATCTCGCATTGTTTTTGATTGACCGTACCAAGTGGACACCTGAAGATGAAAACGTGCTGGAAAAACTTAAAGCCGCTAGCATTCCTACCATTCTGGTTGTGAATAAAGTCGATCATTTAAAAGATAAGCATTCTCTGCTGCCATATTTACAAGAAGTATCCAGCAAAATGGAGTTTCTAGAAATATTCCCGACATCGGCGAAGCTTGGGTCCAACATAGAAGAACTGGAAACCGCCATCGCCGGTTATTTGCCTGAAAATGTTCATATGTATGACGAAGATCAGATTACCGATCGTAGCTCTCGTTTTCTCGCTGCGGAGCTGGTTAGAGAAAAAATCATGCGTCAATTGGGTGATGAATTACCCTATGCCATGACGGTGGAAGTAGAGAAGTTTGAACAAACAGCATCGTTAATCACGATACATGCATTGATTCTTGTCGAACGGGATGGTCAAAAGAAAATTCTCATCGGTGATAAGGGTGAAAGAATCAAGCAAATTGGCACAGCTGCTCGCTTGGACATGGAAGAAATGTTTGGCACCAAGGTGATGTTGAACACTTGGGTGAAAGTGAAGAGTGGTTGGGCAGATGATGAGCGAGCTCTGAAGAGCTTGGGTTACAACGATTTAGACGATTAATCGCATTGGTCACTGTTTAGATGGAAAAACAACCTGCCTATGTACTGCACTCACGAAACTATCGAGAAAGCAGTGCATTGGTAGATTTGTTTACGCCTGAATATGGCTTAATTCGCTGCATTGGCCGAGGCATCAAAAAGCAGATCAGCAAAGGTCATACCCTTCAGCCATTCACGCCCTACGAAATTTCCTTTCACGGTCAATCAGATCTGAAAACGCTTGAATACTTTGAGCCCTCGAATATTCCCATTATATTGCGCGGAGATGCGTTATTTAGTGGTTTCTATGTAAATGAAGTACTGATTCGTGCATTGCGCAGTGAGGCTGACGTTGAAGCCGAGCAACTGTTCGATGCTTATGAAAATGTACTCCTTAAACTCAATACTAACGTTGAATTAACGTTGCGTTTATTTGAGCTCACATTGCTGGAACACATGGGGCAAAGTTACGAATGGGGGATGGACTTTAAAACAGGTTTAGATATTGAGCCGAATGCACATTATGGTTTCTTCCCAGAGCAAGGCATGTCACGCGTATCCAAAGCGTATGCTGAAAAACAACCCAACATGTGCTTCTTGGGGTTAGATCTCATTCATCTCGCGAACTGTTGTCTCGATCACCCCTCCACCCTTAATATGTCGAAAAGATTATTGCGCTTGGCATTAAAACCAATTATTGGTTTTAAACCATTGCAAGCGCGAGAATTACTAAAAAAATTTAGAGAGATTGGATCATGAAGCCAACAAAACGAGTATTACTGGGAATCAATATAGATCACGTCGCGACGCTCAGACAGGCTAGAGGAACGCGGTATCCTGATCCCATTCAGGCAGCACTGGTAGCGGAAGAGGCGGGTGCCGATGGGATTACACTCCATCTACGTGAGGACCGTCGTCATATCCAAGATCGTGATGTCTATATGTTAAATGACATATTAACAACGCGCATGAATCTCGAAATGGCTGTAACAGATGAAATGCTGTCGATAGCAGAAAAAGTTAAGCCGACACATGTTTGTTTGGTTCCTGAAAAGCGCGAAGAGCTGACAACAGAAGGCGGGCTGGATGTATTAGGTAATGAGCAAGCTATTCAGAAAGCCTGCTCTAGAATGGCGGCAGTGGGGGTAGACGTCTCATTATTTATTGATGCCGATGAACAGCAAATACAGGCAGCAAAACGCGTTGGCGCACCGACCATTGAAATCCATACAGGCCATTATGCTGATGCCGAGAGTCCAGAAGAGCAGCGCTTAGAACTGGATAAAATTAAGCGCGCGGTCGCGTTCGCGGCAAAATTAGGTTTGGTAGTCAATGCGGGTCACGGATTGCACTATCATAACACCGAAGCCATTGCCGCCATTCCTGATATTAATGAACTGAATATTGGCCACAGTATCATCGCGCGTGCTGTTTTTGTTGGTCTAAAAGATGCTGTGCGAGAGATGCGTGATCTAATTTCTGCAGTGAATTAAACTGAGTTTATAATAAATAGAAATAGCCACATGACAGGATGTTAAGTGGCAATAGCAGAGAAACTGTATTTTAAGACACTAAGGCTGGAAGTATGGCGATTGCAATTGGTACAGATATATTAGAGGTCGCC
Source organism: uncultured Saccharospirillaceae bacterium (assembly GCA_947503895.1). Taxonomy (GTDB): domain Bacteria; phylum Pseudomonadota; class Gammaproteobacteria; order Pseudomonadales; family Oceanobacteraceae; genus Bermanella. The sequence continues at coordinate 31,981 of CANNFT010000016.1, read as the reverse complement.
CGCATTGCGAAAATCTCAAAGCGTCAAGGCAGAAAGTTTGCGGAAAGAATTTTGACCGAAAATGAAATGGTGCGCTGGGATGAAATCAGCCACCAAGACGTCAAGAATGCTTATCTCGCTAAACGATTTTCAGCAAAAGAAGCTATTGCAAAAGCTTTAGGTACAGGCATTTCAAAAGGTATCGGTTGGCAGCAAATTGAAATTTCTAATTTGCCTACGGGCGCTCCTGTTGTTTCTGTAAGTGGTGCAGCATACGAGCGACTAGCAGAATTAAATGGCAAAGAAATATTAATCTCTATTAGTGATGAACAACACTACGTCGTGGCTTTTTGCGTAATTAATTAATGTATGTAGTACACATGCATCCTAATATTTTTGGTGTGACAGGTTTAATGTGGTGTAACCTATCATCTTAGTAAAAAGTAACTATTCAGCACAGCTGTTTTGATATCCATAGCGTTATAATAGATTTAACGGCTTTCGGCTTTTTCTTGCAGGGTAAGCACCCTACGCCTCGCGGCTGCTCAGCCACTCTACGACTTTATATAATTACGACCTGTCAGGTGGGCGGTCGTCTGAAAGGCCGTACAATGATGATCGATTCAGCTATATTTCCCATTGATACTGATACGTTAATTTTATAGCTATTTTTCTTGATATAAAAGTAATTGAGATTTGTACTGAATGGTTACGGTAAAAATAGCAATATCCCTAAATACCGCAATAAAAGACGGAAGTTGCGGTGATTGTCGGCTCTCAATGCAAGGCAGCGGGGTGTTAAATCACTTAGAGCAAAAATAAGATCGTGGCTATTCTTCTACCACAGCGATTAAAGGGTTATTTGGGTTATATTTAATGTTAATGGTATCACCAGGTTGATAATTGTGAATAAAATAAGGTGATAGGTTATTGAATTCTTTCTCTATGTCCAAATAGCGAATGGCCGATTTATAAAGCGGCTGATGAGGGCCACCCAGTGAAGCCCCATTTGCCTTTATGCTCAGAATGACGCCTTGAGTGGCTTCCGAATATCGTTTTGTGTGAAGCAGTGGCATTAGTAATGTATAGGCATGATACCAGCTAATGGTAATGGGAGGGATAAAAGCAAGGTAAAAAATCCAGTCCAGATCGGCGAATAGCATCCATATAAAACATATTAGTCCAAATACAAATAATGATAAGCCAGGAATTAACACGAATACCTCTCAATATAAAGGGTTTAAGGCTTACTGCCTAATGAATGTTCTTTAAGTTCAATGCTCGCATCTAAATCAAGAAAAGCGTCATTGATATCTTTCGGGTTTGCAAATATAACGACTTTGTCACCCTCAGTTAACTTCAAATGAGACCGGGGTTCTTGGTTTTTAAAAACCTTGGTATTTCCATGGTAAGCTATTCTAATGTCAAACCGTGGTTTGCCATTTACGCGCATGCTTGAATAATCAAAATCCTTAATGATTCCAGTGCATCGCAAGGTTTGTTTTTCATGTCGAGTGAGTGATGACATTCCCATCAGTAGTTTACTAATTGAATAGCCAGCAAATGTTGACATCACTATTGGCATAGCGGTCAGTAAATAGTATCCGACGCTGCCAAAAAATTCTTTTTGATCTGGCGATGGACTAAATATCCTGTACCCAGCAATACCAGTTAGAATCGCAATTACAATTTGCAATTGTTGTTTCATTATTTAACCGATCACGTTTATTTGAGCAGACAGTGCAAATAATAATGATGCCTTATCTTTCATTGTTTTAGATATGCTCTATGTTGAGTTCACTTCAGCCCAGATCGTCTGGTTCATTGGCAACTAATAGACCGCTATGTGTTTCTGGTTTTACCTCCATGAATATCTCCAAATCGACATCAGTTGAAGTGTTTGTAAGTCCACTATATATAAGCGATTCCTAAAAATGTTTATTCCTCAACGACAGCAATAGAAGGCTTTTTGGGGTTAAACTTCACCTCAATAGTGTCACCAGGTTGGTAGTTGTGAATGAAATAGGGGGATAGATTGTTAAACACCTTTTCGGTGTCGAGGTATTGAATAGACGCCTTGTAAAGCGGTTGATGAGGCCCACCTAGCGTCGCGCCATTGGCTTTAATGCTCAGAATGGTTCCCTCAGTCACCTCAGTACACTTCTTTGCATGAATGATCGGCATTAAAAGCGTGTAAGCGTGGTACCAGCACAATGTTACCGACGGTATGAGTGCTAACTTCGCAGTCCAAGGTGCTGGGAAAAAGAAAAGGGCTAAAAAACAAATTAGCCCAAATACGAATAACGATAAACCAGTGATTAACATAAGTATCTTTCAATATAAAGGGTTTAAGGCTTACTGCCTAATGAATGTTCTTTAAGTTCAATGCTTGCATGTAAATCAAGAAAAGCGTCATTTATATCTTTCGGATTTGCAAATATAACGACTCTGTCACCCTCTGTTAATTTCAAATGAGACCGGGATTCTTGGTTTTTAAAAACCTTAGTATTTCCATGATAGGCTATTCTAATGTCAAACCGTGGTTTGCCATTTACGCGCATACTAGAATAATTAAAGTCTTTTATAGTTCCGGTGCATCGCAAAGTTTGTTTTTCTTGTCGAGTGAGTGATGAAATTCCTATTAGTAGTTTACTAATTGAATAGCCAGCAAATGCTGACACCACTGTTGGTGAAACGATTAGTAAGTAGTATCCGATACTGCCAAAAAGCTCTTTTTGATCGGGTGATGGGCTGAGTATCCTGTACCCAGCAATGCCAGTTAAAACCGCTATTATATATTGCAATTTCTTTTTCATTATTTAACCGATCATACTTAATTGAGCAGACAGTGCGAATATTACTATGCCCTTTTTAATCATCGTTTTAGACTGCTCTATATTGAGCTCACTTCAGCCCAGATCGTCTGGTTCATTGGCAACTAATAGACCGCTATGTGTTTCTGGTTTTACCTCCATGAATATCTCCAAATCGACATCAGTTGAAGTGTTTGTAAATCCACTATATATAAGCGATTCCTAAAAATGTTTATTCCTCAACGACAGCAATAGAAGGCTTTTTAGGGTTGTACTTCACCTCAATAGTGTCACCAGGTTGGAAGTTGTGAATGAAATAGGGGGGTAGATTATTAAACACCTTTTCGGTGTCGAGGTATTGAATAGACGCCTTGTAAAGCGGTTGATGAGGCCCACCTAGCGTCGCGCCATTAGCTTTAATGCTCAGAATGACACCTTGGGTGACTTCTGTGCATTTTTTTGCATGGATCAGCGGCATTAACAAGGTGTAAGCGTGGTACCAGCTAATGGTAATTGGGGCAATATAAGCAAGATAATATATCCAGTCCAGATCGGCGAATATCATCCATATAAAGCATATTAGGCCAAATACAAATAACGATAAACCAGTGATTAACATAAGTATCTTTCAATATAAAGGGTTTAAGGTTTACTGCCTAATGAATGTTCTTTAAGTTCAATGCTCGCATCTAAATCAAGAAAAGCGTCATTGATATCTTTAGGATTGGCAAATATAACGACTCTGTCACCCTCAGATAATTTCAAATGAGACCGAGATTCTTGGTTTTTAAAAACCTTAGTATTTCCATGGTAGGCTATTCTAATGTCAAACCGTGGTTTGCCATTTACGCGCATGCTTGAATAATCAAAACCCCTAATGATTCCTGTGCATCGCAAGGTTTGTTTTTCATGTTGAGTGAGTGATGACATTCCCATCAGTAGTTTACTAATTGAATAGCCAGCAAATGCTGACATCACTGTTGGTGAAACGATTAGTAAGTAGTATCCTATACTGCCAAAAAGCTCTTTTTGATCGGGTGATGGGCTGAGTATCCTGTACCCAGCAATGCCAGTTAAAACCGCTATTATATATTGCAATTTTTTTTTCATTATTTAACCGATCATACTTAATTGAGCAGACAGTGCGAATATTACTATGCCCTTTTTAATCATCGTTTTAGACTGCCCTATATTGAGCTCACTTCAGCCCAGATCGTCTGGTTCATTGGCAACTAATAGACCGCTATGTGTTTCTGGTTTTACCTCCATGAATATCTCCAAATCGACATCAGTTGAAGTGTTTGTAAATCCACTATATATAAGCGATTCCTAAAAATGTTTATTCCTCAACGACAGCAATAGAAGGCTTTTTAGGGTTGTACTTCACCTCAATAGTGTCACCAGGTTGGTAGTTGTGAATGAAATAGGGGGATAGATTGTTAAACACCTTTTCGGTGTCGAGGTATTGAATAGACGCCTTGTAAAGCGGTTGATGAGGCCCACCTAGCGTCGCGCCATTGGCTTTAATGCTCAGAATGGTCCCCTCAGTCACCTCAGTACACTTCTTTGCATGAATGATCGGCATTAAAAGCGTGTAAGCGTGGTACCAACACAAAACAACGGGTGGTATCAGCGCAAGCTTAAAAATCCATTGTAAATCGTAGAATAGAAGGGCTAAAAAACAAATTAGCCCAAATACAAATAACGATAAGCCAGTGATTAACATATTTTTATCCGATGATAGTCATTTTCATGCTGACAATATTTATGTTGGTTTTAGTGATGACGGTTTTTGAATAATTGTTAATAGTGACATCAGCTTTATCTTGTTTTAGCTTTCCATTTTCGAATTCTGCACATTTAACAAAGTTATATTTCACGCCAGCAAAGTTTTCTGAAGCAAAAGGGGCGGCATTTGTATTGTATCCGCCAAGGAAAGTAGTTGTGACTAAGCCAGATGCAATATGTGCTTCGCCAGTCAAAGTGGCAGAAGCCTTGGCGCCCATGAACGTCTCTGTGGTAGCACCAATTCGACTAAATGCACAGTCACCATCATTGTGTGTTTCAATGATGTTGCCTTTAATCGTGACAACTTGTTCGCCTTCGATGTTTTCAATAATCATAGGGCTTTTAGTGGTGCTTTCTATTTTAGCCTTGGCCGTTATTTTTTCTGTAATATCGCCGTTTATCTCTGAATCAATGTTACCGTTTATCAGTTCACAGGTATTACCTGTATGCTCAGAAGTTATATCACCGGTCAACACATCAACTTGATTTCCCTCTTGCAGCTCGAAGGTATTACCAAATGTTTTAGTGATTAAGTCTGTATTTTCGTTGGGACTCGATGGAAAACCGGAAGACGGATTATTGACCAAGCCAGAAGCATTATTATCCGCTGTATGATTTTCAACGTATGCGCTGCCAAAATTAAAAGTTTTATGGATTCCATTTCCGTTCAAACCTGCGGACCAGTTGTATGCGTATCCTTGATGAAAAAAGTATTTGTTGCCAAAATCCTTTTGCACTAGGCCTGCTTCGCGTTCTTTATTCAGTCCAGGTTGTAAATCGCTGTTGTAAATCGTTGAAAATTCTTGGTCAAAGCAATCTAGCATGCTTCCAGATTCTATGTTAAATATTTCAGAATCTGCCGTATCGGTATAGGCATGATTTTCAATATATTGCTGGCCAAAATTATAGGTGGCATTTAAGCCGTAATTGAAGTCAACACCTTCCCTCATCTGGTAACGGTCACCATAGGTTCTTGATATGTGAACGTCTCCGGTAATTGGGTTCACATTTTCACCGCTTGTGTGTACGCCTGCTTTATCCAGTTGCTTCAGTGGAAAGTTAGTAATATGCGACTGCACCGTTGACACATCTTGATCGGATGACAGGTGAAGCTCTTGTCGAGACTTCAGTGCTCCCGTGTACAGCATGCCGTCCGTAATCATGGTTGCGTGATGAGGGTTTTCATGGGTCACAGGATGAATAGATGATTGTGAATTCTCCAATGCATTCATGATATAAGGGCGATCCGGATTGCCACCCACAAAGGCTATTTGTACTTCTGTTTCAGGTACTAATGGCATATCAAAGTGATTGGTTCGAGCAGCATGACTAGCATGGCGAATCCAATGCGATACTTTTTTCTCGTCTTTAAGGAAGTCAAAGATGATCTGATACTTGCCATGCTCATTGCGTTGAGCAATGGTCTTATCGTCTGAAGCTGAATAAACCCGTGCAGTTGTCGAAATGGCTTTGGGTCTTGCAGTCTGAAGTGCGGGTCTAAACTGTACAGTCTTAGGAATACCTTTGAATGTGCACTCATAATAAGGCTGCTCATGATTATCTGAACTTCTTGCCGCATTATCTAAGTTATTCGCATTATGACCCACCTCTACGATGAGAATCTCGTGGATAGCGCCGTCAGGCGTCGCGACTTTAAGTACGTAGCCCGGCATAATGCTTGGAATACCCGATGTCCCGTGATAAGTGGTTTTGTACTGTTGCAGTTCTTCCAATCGGATATTGGCTAAAAACTCAGCCTCGTCCAGAGTATCGGCACAGGCATCCACAAAATGTACAACATTTTTCCCCTGAGCTTGTCCAGCAATACCTTGAAAGTGCGTATCCGCTTGATCTGGGTTTACCTCACTGATCACAACGCCGTCGGGTACGGATAAAAATTTCTGTGTCAGTGTGCGGACAGACTTAAACCCTTGTGTTGGATTCGTGGATTCGTCAAGTTTGACGTCTTCCAGAGGAAGCGCTTCGTAGTTAATATCATCAAAAACAGACAAGTCTGACGAGCAATAATGATCAAAGAAAAAGTAAATCCCCCAGTGCTCTGTCAGACGAGCAAAAAAATCAAAGTTGGATTCGTTGTACTGGCAGAACATCGCTTTTGCAGGGTATGGCGCAGTGAGGTTCATAGACAGGTTCGGTTCGTTTTCTAATTCAGAGAGCAGAACATCTTCGATGGTTGTTGTAGGCTGAGTAGCAGGATCAGCATATATATCATATGAACGAGTATGTGTTTGTTTCCAAATTAAAGGCACTAACCGTGCGGTGAAGTACTGGTGGGTATTTGAGTGGTGAAAAACCGACTCTACACCTGAAAACATACCAGTAATACAGTACTCGTCAGAATCTCTAGTGCTGGCATTGACAGGTTTTAAGTATGCGGTTTCTTCTGTAATGGTGCTCAGATCAACGTTCGCCACATTTTCTAACTTGATTTTAAAATGTATGACAAAACTAAAAAGGGAAGAAATGGCCTCAGAACCTGAGAAAGAAATAATTTCCAGTTCGTCAGCGTAACTATCTGTAAAAAGCTTAAATATGGGTTGAGACATGGAGAATATCCTTTTTCTTAAATACGCAATATTGTTGTAATGCGATCAAGTCGCTTAGTGGTTCAAAAATACAATACTACGTATCTGAACAAGTTCTTTGCTATATGGCCGAACATGAGCAGCCACTCTCGAATCCACACTCCTTATTTCAGGAGTAGCACCTTTACCTGTGCGGGTGCGATCGTCATACCCGGTATATTCATGTTACTGCCATTATGGCCGGTCATGGACGTCAAACGGGCACCTGGCTTACCTTTAAAGAACGTCGCTGTGCTGCCCATGAGTACCTTCGTGGCTCCCATAACACAACCAGATTTAATGCCGCCTAGGACGCCAGGATTATCACCATTACTGAGCGGGATGGTTGTACCGACGGTATGGGCTGGGCCACCTGAAATTAACACCTTCATTGCCGTGCTAGTGGGTAAGGCTATCGCGCCCATAGAGAAATTTGGGTACGGAATAGGAACAACGGATGGCCCGACAGGCGTTTTGCACACATCAGGCATACCGAAATTTTGTCCACCCATTTGACAGTTTGCAAACATCTTATTGCTTCCCTTCAGCCCATGTGAATTCGTTCACCGTTAATCTTAACATCACTTTTAGCACTAATATCGACTTGTCTCGACCGTTGCAAGAATGCATTTTTAATATTTTGAATTACGTCACGCGCTGAAACTTGCTCAAGCCTTTCAATGATTTTAAAACTGTCTTTTAATTTCAAAATTAATCGATCTGCTGTCGATTCTATGTTGCGACTTTGCAAACGAGCGTCTTCGGTAACCACATTCACTTTGTTGCTATGAACGTTATAATTTTGTGTCAACAAGCTCGTTTCGAGGTTTTCTAAGTTTAAAGAAGATGATCGTAAAGTGAGCGCCTCATTTGACTGAAGTTCCAAGCCATTGCTAAAACTCATGGTCGCAGGCGACTCAGACTTGCGTTGTAGGATATTTAGGATAAATATTCCGGCCTCTTGTGTGCGTGTAAACATCACAAGGTCGTCTTTTTCTGGCACAACGGTGCAGCCGAATGATTTTTGAGCAATGAGAGTCGAGTGGTTACTCAGTCTAATCACATATCCATTGGCCGTAATATCCTGTACCCATCCATTTTCTAACTGCTGAGATGAGGACTGATTAATATGCGCAATTTGACTAACATTCATAAGGTCACCTTAATGATCCTTTGCGACTTCAGTCGCGGGTTTAGGCATCCATTTTTGTGCCCGTTCACGTTTTTCATCTGTGCCTAGAGCAGCGTATTTATTACTACCACTCCATATGCTACCTGAATCGATGACGGCGTGTAGGTTGCACCGATAGAGTTCTGTATTGCTCATGTCAACATTGCTAAACACAGCATTTGAGAAGTCTGCATAATTTAATTGTGCTTTGACAAACTGTGTGCCTATGCACTTAGTATTTGCAAGTTGAGCTTCATTTAAACAAGCTCGATTGAAGTTGCAGCCAGTTAAATCACTCTCTTGGAGGCTGGCTTGAGATAAATTCGCATTCTCTAAATTTGAAGCAGTCAATTGTGACCCATAAAGGATCGCCATGGGTGCAGTCGCTTCTATAAATTCACAGTGATTTAACTCTGCTTCGACAAAAGCAGTCTGTGTTAAATTTGATCTGGAAAAATTACATCGATTTAGAACCGCTTTGCGAAATTGCGTCATACTTAAATCCATATCAGAAAAATCTTGCTGTTCTAATATCGGCTTTTCTAAGACGCTATGTTGCATAATCGCATTTCTTAAACTGATATACTCCATATCACATTCTATTAAGTTTGTACGATGTAGATTAGCCTGTTCAAAATTGGCAGTATTTAAATCACAATATGTGAAATTTGAAAAAGTCAAATCGCAGCTTGAAAAATTGGCCTGTCTGGCTTGGCATTCAACAATGGTCGCTTCTTTCATATCAGACTGTTGAAAGTTAGCTTTATTGATCTGGGATGTAATTAAATTTAAATTCGTAAAACGACTGGCCGATAAGTCGCAAGCATTCAATACACAGTCATTCAGGTTGCAATCAATCCAATCAGATTGAATCGCAGAAACCCCTTCAAAGTGACAATTGGAAAAATTAATCTGCTCTAGTCGTGCGTAATCAAATTTGCACTGAATAAATTTACATTCAGAAAATATGGCTCCGCCTAATTCAATTTTGGAGAAATCGCTGTTAGAAAATTCGATATTATGTTGAATTTCTCCTTTGCTAATGGCTTTTTCCAAATCTGACTTTGCTATTGCCATTTTGACGGTCTCCAATCAGCCAGCTTTGTATTTTCAAGGTTGGCACCACTGAAATCTGTTTTCCCTACTGTTGCGCCCATAAACTCTGCGCCATAGAAGTTTGAACGTCTTAGTTTGGCTTCTGTCAGCGTAGCTTGCATCAAGCTAGCCTCATAGAAGTTGGCATTGCTGAGGTCTGCAAATGTAAAATCAGTATTCATACATTGAGCCCCTTTTAATTGACAGCCATCAAAAGAAGCGTAGCGCGCGTTAGCATCACCAAAATCTGAATTGTTTAAATGGCTGTTTCTAAATACAGCCCTGCTCATGTCGGCAGAACGGAAACAGCAATCCTCGGCATCTACACGATCGAATTTCGCTTCACACAGCTTTGTTTCGCTAAGAAAGCGGCAATTGGTCATATCTGCATTTAGGAAATGGGCGAAGCTACAATCTGACGCAATAAAGTTTGTGCCCTCCATTGAGACGGAATCAAACTGTGCATGAACGATGCTGCACTCATTAAACGTTGCGGACTCCAATTGGGTATTTTTAAGCACAGCGTAAGAGAAATCGATCTCTAGAAACGTTGGTTCGCTAAATTTCACGCCGGTTAAATTCGATTTCTTAAAGGTAATCTCTAAAAGGTTTAATGTTTCAGTTAAATCCACATTGGTCAGATTTGCTTCTGTAAAATTTGATCGTGCTATCTCACATTCCGTCAATATTGCATCGCTTAAATCAGCATGTTGAAGCTGGCAATCACCCAAGTTTGACCGAGTTAAATTCGCTCCTTTAAGATTAACGCCGATCATATTCGAGCGTGCTAATATTGCGTCCGTAAAGTTACAATCTTCTAAGTCTGCATTTCTAAAATCACATTGTTCTAAGTAACTACCGGTAAAATCAACACCTTTTAGGTGCCGGTTCGAAAAATCCAGTCCCGCTAAATCTAAATGGGTAAGATCTTGATGATTTTCAAGGCGCTCATTCACGAATTGCATAACAGAATCACGTTCCTCCGCTAATGGAGGGGTTCCTGTTTCAGACATATGAGCGGCCATACGATAACTGGATTGGCTCATTTTATGACTTTCAAGCACTTTTTTTGTTAACTCTTGAATATTTGGCTTGGGTTGAACCGGTAACCCTTTTTCAGCAGCCACTTTATTGCTCTGCTCAATTTGATGAGCGCTTTGGTTAATTTGATCGATGGTGATTTGAGGGTCTGGCAAACGGGGTAGCAGAGGAGGAAGCTCTAGCCTTAATAGCGCTTTTTGCAAAACAGCTTCTGACTTCGGGTTGCCGTTAGCTTTTTGAATCTGCTCTTTAAGTTGTTCTTTGACCTGTTGTTTCTGAAATTCAGCGTGCTCTTCACTCAATTTAGCCAGATCATCAAATGCTCTAAAATCTATTTTTTGTAGGTCTACTTTGCCCTCAGGAGAGGTGGAGCCTGGTGCGAGCTTTTCGATTAGATCTTTATAGCGTTTTTGCCAGACGTCCTCTGGCGGGTTATTCAATTTAGCTTCTAAGGCCGATGTATCTTTACCTTCCGCTTTGAGCTTTGCTATCGACGCTTGAATTTGTTGCTCAGTCGCAACTTTCGACTCAGCCAGTGTCTCGTCAAGTTTAGCTTGCATGTGCTCTGCAAACAGTTGCCTTGGCTCGACTTCCTGTTGAGTAAGTCTTGCCATTCCACAGGGAACATCGTCTGGAATTAAATCTTTGGTCGTTAGCGCAAATTGCATGTTTAAATCAGGGTGAATACGACCTATCAATGACATATGGTAGTGTTCACGCGGGCGTGGTGCCATCGTTGTGTTTTCATAAGCACACAGTAAATGCTTGTATTCGCTTGAATCGGCATCAGAAGTTGTAATGGTTCCTCGATAAATCATCATGCCCATCAGTTGATTTGGGAAAAAGACAACGGTATCTAACTCAGTGGTGACCTCCCTCATATCATTCACTGAAATATCACCCACCTCTAAGCCTTTCTTAACCAGAAATGCTCTTGCGCGTATAGCCGGCAATACCCCTTCAATAGTGGGAAATTGATCATGCATATGAGTGAATGAATAGGAGCACGAACTTTTTAGATCACCTTTAATTAATTGATCTTCAGGAGCAACATTAAATGCTCGTAAATTAAAGTCATCTGGATAGCCCGGGAAGGCATTGGCCAGCCAGTGATCATCATACGTCCCTAAATATTGGCTGCGTTGAGGATGATCTAGCCCCAATGGCATAAAACCGGCTGGAGAAGGAGATTGGTTTAATCCTGTCATTAATTGGTTAGGGAGTTCTATATTTGGCAGTGCCACCATGGGCTCCCCTAACGGAGTAGCGACTTTGTCGATACCTTTCCCTAAAGGGTTAGATTTATGCTTTTTACCACCGAAGGCTCTGTCCCAGGTGATAGGCATTTCTGTATAGGGAATGGGTTGAGTGGCTCCGCTGATGCCTCCAACCCAGTAACGATCACCAATAGCGCGCAACTTTTTGGTTTGATCCATTATAGATGCGGTCACTTCTAATGAGGTAACAGCTTTTCCGTTAGGTGCCATCGCGCTACCGACAACAGAAAATTCTGGCGTAAGTTTAGGAAGTCCTTCATCGATAAATGGAGAAGGTAGCGCCGCCATTTTTTGATAGGCTTCGGAAAAAAGGATCGGATCTCCACCTTGTAAGGGGAAATATAGCTTCAAGCTAAGCACTAAATGGTGCTTGTCTTTAAAGCTAAAGGTTCTGTAACCCGCTTCCAGATCCAGAGGTTGGATAATATCCACTGCAAACTCCGGTAATATAACAATGCTGCGGTTAACCAATTGCTAAGCAATCAATCCCTATTAAACTATGTCAATGGAATGCTAATTTCTTTCACTGACACTTCCTTGCTGGGTAACCTCGTGGTTATTCCTAGCTGGTTCCAATCTCTACCAAGCGTCAATGGTTGATTTGACGCATTCACCTTAAAGCACAATTTAATATTCAATGGGCGGTTTAAGTATTCGCTGATTAATTGCTTTGTTTGATCCAATAGAGTTTGGTTATCCATTAACTGACTGTATTTCTCATTGGGTAACTCAGCGGTATTCACAACAATTGAATTGGTTCGGTCCGCTATACTGCAACCAAGATGGGCCTCACCTAATTGGTGATTTCGACTGCCTAATTGGCAGCGCAACTCATTCGGAATAGAAACTTGAGTTGTAACAAACTCTTCAATTTCGACATTGTTAAGTCCCAACATGGTTTCGACGATGACTTTAACACCGTACAAACTTCTTTCGCGTGTTGAGAACAAACTAAAAAACTGTAATTTAAGTTTTTGTATTTCGCTGCTGTCTTGACTATTGGGATCCCCTAAAAGACTGTAGAGAAGCGTCCAATAGTCACTGTTATTTTCCTCAACTGTATTAATATTTAGCTTGTACAGCTTCCAAGCATGATACAGCTTTGGTAAAAGTTGATTGTGAACAAGATCAAGAAACTCACGCGGTGCGTCTAGACCGTCCCACTCATTGTCCAGTAGCTCTTCGGTATAATAGTCAGGTAAGGGTGATGCGACACCGTAAAGTCCTGGCAATTGAGAAATAATCTCAAAGCCTTGGCCTTTATCAAGTTCGATCACTTCGGATACATCAGACTCCGCAAAACCTAAATTGAGCTCTGGACGAACATCTATTCGACGTCGAGGACGTCGAGGCAATACTGGATGAGCGTCATTAACTTTATTAAGTAAATGAAACGCCTGAAAAAAACCGTAGTCTGCTCCGTTTTCCAGCAGATCCTGCTGGATAGTCGCTAGCGACTGGCTAAGCTTGGCTGCCATAGAAGCTGCTCTCCAGTACTAAGGTCATTTAATTGAAGCTCTACAAAGCTGTTGATATCTGCAAATTGTTGGAAGAGGTAGTTCAGAAGTTCGCCAAACAGGTATAAATCTCCAAGGCTAGAGAATCCACTTCCGTCAATATCCATCATAATGCGTTTGCCACGAATGAGCGTACCACGATGCAAACGGTCTGCGATCGACGTTTTCAGCATTTTAATTGAATCAATGCGTTTCAAGTTAGCCGCGTGGTCTTTGGCATCATTTTTAGACACCGGATTATAGAGCTGCAATAGAGCTTTAAGATTATCAAGATTAACGATGGGTAAATAGTTAGCAGTAAGATGTGCCAATAATTTCCACAATACTCGGCCGTCTGTAATCGGTGGTAAGTAAGAACTTACAGATGATACATTGGTCAAGCTAACGACGTCCGGTACATCTGGCGTATTGGCATTGACGTCACCGAGCTTCAACGAATTACATAATCGTCCATTCGTGCACTTTAACTTAGCCGTAAGGATTTCCATCGAAGGCATTTCGTATCCATCAGGGAAGCTAACACGAAGTATGCTACTGGAATCTTCGTCAGAGTAGCGCTGCAATAATTCGTAAACGGGATGCAGACCTTGCTCTTTGGCCGCTATTGAAAAATCGACATATTCCGTTTTCTGATTTGAACGACGACTTTGACCTTGAACCTGCGTAACAGAATGCACAGTAAACTGGCCGTGGCTATTTCTGATTGGGCTGAGTTCTAAGTCATTGCTTTGATAGTTCAAGGCGATAGGTTCAGCATCACTATCAAATAAATTGATGGCAGGCGAGCAAAATAGCTTAAAACTATTTCTGTCCACTTGAGTGTTAAAAGTATTACCTTTGAAGCTAAATCTCAGTTTAAACGCCTTCGGCAATTGTCCATCGACATCAAGTCCAGTGACCTTAAGAAATAGAAACTTAAATTTATTAACGAAATACTCTTGTAAACGACGATAGCTACTGAATTCCGTTTTACTATTGGACAATAATTCGAAATCTGAATTCCAGCCCAAAGGCTCAACTCGAGATTGAGTCAGTGGAATTTCCTGATTGCCTTTCACCAATGTAATGCCCGTGAGTTTCCGAGTCATCAAATAGTACAATTGGCTTGCATCAACATATTCTCCTGCTAAATGCAGAGTTAAATCATTGAGCGAGACTTCTGAATTGGCAATACTGGTATTATGCAATGTGATTTCTAAATCAGAATTTTGGCCTTCCTGTTTGAGCTCACAAGCATTAATAGTAAGAGGATGAACTGTGACGTCTGTACAAGAGTGAAAACGGCAGCTAATACCGCCGATTTTCTGTGAATCAATTTTAGCGCCTTTCTTAATCGTCACAGCATTATTTAAGATATTTCGAGGCTTAAACTCGACTATCGTCGTAGCGGGTATCTCTTTCAGGTAATCGGGGGCGACTAAGCGTAAAACAGATTGAGCAAACTCAGGAAAGTCAGTCTCAAGACGATCGCGAATGCCCGCGCTTAAATAAGCGGTACCCTGAAGAATACGCTCAACATCTGGATCATTACTGCTGCTCGCCAAGTGAGGTGCAAGGGCAGGGTACTTACGAGCGAAATCCCTTGCATTTTCTTTGAGCGCTTTAAGCTCTGTCTGATAACTTTCTAACTTCATTGTTCTTTCATCGCCACGTAAGTTCGTCGCTTAAAACGACTGTCATTGACATTATTTCTTTGCGCGAACCGTGATACTACCACTGACATCCACTTTAACATCGGCTTCAAACCAGTCACCGGGCGCATTGATGTGCTCCGCTTTCAGGTTCCAGAGTAATCCATCTTGAGATTGGCGTTCGCTCTCATCATTAGATACTTCAACTTTCGCTAAACGCGGTTCAAATTGGGTAATTTGATGCAAAATTTGACTGCTAAGATCATCAAGGTCAGGTGACATATGGCTGTGGAAGACAGTTCGAATGTCCGGCATGCCCATGTCAGCATCGATCAATACGTTTCCACGTTGTATGTTTAGCAATCTTTCCACATCAGCGAGGATTTGATCCGTCAAATCCTCATTACCCGTGTGTTTTTTATCTTGTTGCCAATTAGCCATTCGCTTTAGAAGGCGCTCAGAAGCCATGAACGATTAGCTCCCGAAACTGTCTTCGTACTCAATACCAAATACTTCGTGACTCCAAATTATGTCGTCATAAATCAGCGAAATTTTCTCGTGATGGCCAAAATTCTTCGTATCAGCATCCAATATGTTATGCACGATAAACTCAATACCGGTAATTTGAGCATTTTTAAGCGTTTGCTTGTAATAGAGTTCCTCGACTCCTGCTACATCCAGTCGATACCATTCTATGACCACTTCAGATAGGATTTCACCTTCACTGAGTGCTTGGTAAAGCATAGGGCTCGTGCGATCAACATCTTTAGTAATACAAATTGGTAGATGAATACGACGGCCATTTGGTAAGCCACGACTATCAGTAGGTAATTTTACCTCGTGATCAATACCTTGTACGACGATCGTGCCTTGACGACCTTCTGCTTCACATTCGCCTTCAATTGGACCTTGATCCGAACCTGTAATTCTCAGATACCCTGGTAATGCCATGAATCGTCTCCTTTAATTACGTTTTTTCCAGTTTGCCGCTTGAAGTCAAAGTAAAGGAACGACCCATGTACTTTAAGTGCGGCGTCAGGACTATATTGATTAAATACCAGCTTGGGTTGTGCTCTGACTCCCTGACGGTAATTCGTGCATGGCGTAATGGACGGCGCGCACGAACACTGGGTGTGGGGTTATCCATGTCAGAAACATACTGCTTTAACCAGCGGTTCATTTCATTTTCTAACTGCGAACGATTGTGCCATGCACCGAGGTTTTCTCGCTGCATAACTTTTAAATACTGGGAAAAGCGACAACTTATAAAAATGTACGGTAATTGATTTTCTAACCGTTGATCCAGCTCAGCAGCCTTGTTAGACGAGTCCATAATCCCGCAGCATGAGGGCATGGATAGTATAACTGCTTTACGGTTAGTTTTATGAATCGTAATGGGAATAAAGCCCAATCGAACCAACTCAGCTTCACTTCGATCTGTCACCATGACTTCCGTAGGAATCTGAGTTCGATGTGCGCCTTGTCCGTGTCGGACTTCGAGCTCAGGAATAATGCCGTAGTCTTCACCGGTAACATTTACGAACCAGCGGAATTGGGCGAAGCTATTTGCAAATCGTGAGGCTACTGCAAATGCAGCATTACCCCAGCATCCACCTTTTTGCTTTCGGTTAACCTTTTCTTTATAGGGAAAATGACTACCGCCATCATCTGTGTAATTTTCCCGTAGCAAAAAGCGGGGTAGCGCTAATCCAATAAAACGAGATTCAGGCAGTTGCCTGAAACTGTTCCACTTAGCGAGAGCAGGTTGATCGAAATGTGCATCCAAATCACGAATTTTTGAAAATTGATTGAAATCGTCAATCGAGAAAAATCGAGCGTGAGCAGCGGATATAAACGGTGTATGGGCTGATGCAGCTACCGATGCAATATTTCGTAATAAAACAATATCCTGCTGATGGGGGTTAAATTGAAAATCCCCAATGATCAACCCAAATGGGCGACCACCAAATTGACCGTATTCTTTTGAATAGACCTGTTGGTAGAGCGTTGAACGGGTGACATCGGGGGCGTCTTCAAAGTCTTCCGCAAGCGCCGTCTTAGACAAATTTAAAACGGAAATTTCGGTGTTTTCATTAAAGTTTACTTGTTGAACTAAAAACTCTAAGCCTCTCCAACTCGCTTCCAATGTCTTGAATGTCGGATGTTGAATGATTGCATCCAGCTGTGACGAGAGGCGCAATTCAATATCTGAAATTAAGGCCAGTCGTGTCGTCTCATCCAAATCGGATTCATCAAACTCCAATCCCAGCTCTGCAAGAGGCTCAACCAATCGATTCGAACGCACGCTAGAATCGGCTAATTGACGATACAGCTCGTAGACTTCATTGATTACTGGGACATCCTGAAGCAAGAAATCTGGATGAAAATCCTCCATGCTATGGGGTTCAAACGTCACCAAAAGCTCAGAATCACTGCCGCTTAGGCAATCTTGAACGCGCAACTGTGCGCGAATTCGTTGTTTGCCAAGCAGCGTATCAATGCCATCTTCAGCAGATAGCAAAGACTGACCTGCAAATTCAGCAGAGCGTTCATCACAAGTCAAATCACTGATGACAAGGATTCTAAAAGGCAGTTCGATGACATTATTTTGACTGTCTTCTAACGTTAAATTAATGCGTTCCGTAGCCTGAACCTGACTCATTCTATGCTCCTACCAACAGTGTGCTGCGACTTCAGGCAGCGTTAATGGCACTGTGTCGAGCATTTGAACGACAGGACGTTGCCCGCGGATTTCAAAATTGACATCAATGTACTGAACATTTTTATTAAGTAGCTGAGCTTCTTGGTTGGGGAAGTCATTGGCTGAGAAGATGTGTCGTCCATCTTGGAACTCTTGCAAGAACTTACCGAAACCCTTCACTCCAGTGTAGTTTCGCAGCAACGTTAATTGGCCAATTTCAATACGCAGAGTTGTATCTCCACAGGTTTCTAGCGCCCACTTAAAATCGTGCTGAGTAGGGTAGTTATAATTGGCTAAGACTTGCGTGCCGTCACTACAGTGCAAATCAAGGAAAGTGGCATATGGTTGTACTTGTGCGCCTGGGTTGGCACCCGTCGGTAAAGCGTTAACTGCAACATTAAACGTATTGCCAACAACAAACTTACCATCTTGAGCTTTGTTTAAGACATCCAGTAAATCTTCTGTGATCCCCAAGCTACGTTTCTCAACATTTGACCGCACAAATCCACGTTTAAACTGTTTGTGAACAAATGGAGCAATTTCTGTATCAAGATAGTTCCAAAGGATACCGCCTTCGCCGACCAGTAAGTTGCCTATCTGGTTACGATTGACACCTTCGATAGAAGCCAATACGCCATTCTGCCAACGATCTTGCAGTTCACAGCTGCTCTCATTTTGCATGTAATCGTAAACAGAGCTCATGGGTCCCATAAATAACTGCCAGAACATTTTTGAGGTAGAAGTAGGGCGGCCCACCAATGCTTGTAAATCACGGATGGCACTCCAAGCATTGGCAACCGATCCGTCACCTTGTTCTGGAGTATCAGGCATGGTGAAAAGCGTTTTAACCGCTGCCAGAGATTGTGAACGCTTATCTGCATTAAGAGCGATTTCGCCTAACGCTTGTTTGTAAAGATCAACCGCTGCAACCGCTTCGTCGATATTCGTTTCAACTTCGCCACCTTTATCCATGCCTTTTGTGGCTTTTTTATGCATATTCATGGCTTTTTTAGCGGCTTTACCGGCTTTACCAAACTTACCGAGTACTTTTTTGAGTACTTTTGCATTTGGTTTGCCTTTGCGTCCGTCCGCTATGGAGTAAGACTGAATTTCGCTAAAGAGCGCAAATTGAGGCTTGGAATTGTAGTCAGCGTCAGAAAACGGATCTAATTGTTCAACCATCATATCCATTAAGGAGAAATACGGGTTATCGGCGGTTGCCATACGTTCTAACAAGATTTGCCATTCTTTCTGATCTCGCTGTTGTAACTTACCTTCGTCAAATCGCTCAGCGAAGGTTAACCATGCATCAACATATTGACGTTGATAAAACTTATCAAAGTCTTCTTGAATCTCTGCTAGTTTGTCATCGCCTTTATTCGCAAGCTTAAACTCTGTCAAGAACGCTTGAATAAATTCATAGCCTTCAAGTGTGTAAGCTGCATCAATGGATGGTGGGTCCATGATCTTCATACTGCCACCCCAGAAATCTTTCAGGCGTACGGTATCGAACCCTTGAGCATTGGCCCACTGTAAAATCCAGTTGTAGTCACCGTGATTATTTTTAACCAAGTAAAGCAAACTGGCTTGAAGAATTTTCTTTTCTTCTTCTAATCCTATATTGGCAGATGTCCAATCCACATAAGCGTAATAAATATCCGTGAACAGTTCAGATTGTGTACTACGAACTGCCGCGTTTTGCACCATGAGGTAATCATTGCCTATAGGCAGTGCTTCAAGTTCTAGTTCAGGGCGTAGACGTCTTTGCAGCGTATTAATACGACGCACCAAACCACCGGCTAATGCGCTAGTTTGACCCTCCTGTAAGCCATCAATCGACTGCTTCAGATTAGAGTCGTAAGGTTTAAGAATTCTGTTTTTCACATACGTGAGATATTGGTTTTTAAGCTTAGATAGGTAGTCTTGGTTACCGGTTAAGACCCCCCAAGGCAGCATTTCATTTTGCTCATATACCGCAACAGCATCAATTAGGGATTTCAAGCGGAAGGCCGTGTCTAATGTGTCAGACGGAGATTGCTCATCCGTTAAATTAATGACCGTATCAGAATAACTTTTATTGATGTCATCAAGAATACTTTTGTCTGAATCATACAATGCCGTTAGGCCTACCACACTTGATAGGGTAATCGCACCAACGATACCCAGCGCATAACGTCGTAGGGCATTTTGAATTCGTAGGGCACTGGGTAGGCTGACCAGTTTAGATCGATCGGCCGGTAGAATTTTCGTAAAAAAGTCATGTAAAAACATGCCGTTACGCACGGTTTCACCGCTCTTTTCCTGCAGGCTTGAACTAAAGTACAAACCTCGGAACATGGGGGCTTCTTGGTAGGCGTTGCCTTTTAGGGCTGTTTTTATAAAGGTGTGCAATCCTGATCGCACATCTTCCATTTGCCTTGGTAGTGTGAGTAAGCTTTCATCTGGCTCATCTGTTTGCTCCATCATCAGTAGACGGATTTCTTTCAAGCGATCCAGTACATTATCTAATGCGCTATCTATCACGGAATCCATGTCACTGGTACTGGATTCGTTCAAGTATCCCATGGCCTGACTTTTCACTTCTTCAGGCAAGTATTGTGACCATTCAGTGAAACCTGGAATTAAATCTGCCTTCGTTACCATCAGATAGACGGGAACTTTAACCTCCAGTTTCTCCATCAAACGGTTAATACTATTTCGAACTTGTCGGCCTTCTTCTAGCAATTCTTCTTCACTGCAATTCAATAGGCGGTTTGCAGCAACAGCAAGCACTAAACCATTAAGAGGTTCTTTTTGCCTGTGCCGACCGAGCATGCTAAGTAGGTTGGTCCACTCTTTTCTGTCACGCTCTAAGCGATCAGGAACGGCATAACGGCCGGCCGTATCAATGATGATGCCTTCTTCATATAGCCACCACTCCATGTTGAGTGTGGAGCCATCTTCATGTGTGGATAAATCGATAGAGGGTTGAAGCAGTTTAGAGTTTCTTAAGCTGGTACTTTTACCGGATGTAGGACGACCAAAAATCATAAACCATGGCAATACATACAAAGGGTCGCCTTGGAACTTCAGTTGCGATCGCTTTAATGCTCTTAAGGTTTGATTCCAGCTCTTTTTCAGTGAACGGTTCAATTCACGGTTAGACATGCCGAGCTCGTCATCGACTTCATCCGCAGCGCCAATATTTAATATGCTGTTAACTTGCGCCTTAGCTCTCATACGAATGATGAGTTTGCGAACGATGACAAAGGTCAGCCAAATCCCAATGATAGCACCGAGAATATAAAAGCCTTCTTCAATAGGACGATCTAGTAAATATATGCCACTAAAAACTACACCGCTAACCAGAATAATGATGAATAGCCAGAGTAAAATTTTTAAAAAAGTTCTCATACTACTTCACCAAATCCATAATAGAGCTAATACCACTTCCGATGTTTGTTGCGTATATCCCTAAAACAACCGTAACAGTTACAATCGGGATAGCGACAATAAACGGGGTTAAATTAATTCGTGAACGTTTTCCACCGTTACCCTGTTGACCCTCTGCATAAGCGTCCGCAAACAGCGTAGATTTTTCAAATTTCTTATTGGCATCCTGTGGAAGCAATAGGTCTAGGTTAAAGACTCGAATCTCTTCAATTTTCGGGCGATCTTGAGGAGAGTAGTATTGACCCTTAAACCCTAACCCTAGGCACAAGAGATATACTTCCCGCACACTTCGGTCATTACCTTGGCGATTCAGTTTATTTAAACGATCGTAAAAGGCGCGACCAGCATTCGTTGTTTGGTAGAATTCTCGTTGCAACGATGATTTTTGCCAAACCAATCTCTGGCTCCATTTAGAAGTCATGAGTGATTCATCAATATAAGCAACGACCGGAAACAATGCAGACTCCATTGTTTCCTTGTCAAAACCGGCTTTAATGCCAGCCGATTGTGCTTGTATCAGCATATCGACAAATAGCTTTTTAACGGGTTCGTGTTCTTGTTCCGAGTGGTCGAGTGCTGGCAATAGCTCTCTAAGCTTCAGAATTGGATCAATAAAAAAATCTACGAGTCTCATTTCCGTGCCCTAGCGCTTGAGAATAACCAGTTCAATGTGAAGATCTTCTGGCGCCTCATCCCAATGCAATACCAAGTTATGTTGGCGTTGCACGGATTGCCATTCGTCATCGTGTACGTCGATACGCACATAATTCGCAAATGCTTTTTTGGGTAAGCCAGAAGGAGCAGCAGGAAGGTGCATCATGCCTATACCGGGTAAAGCACGCTCTATTAATACATCGACTGTACTTTTCGCCGCTAATTTCGCAGATGTAAAGAATGATTGTGCCTGTTCTTCCCACTCGTCTTTAGTATTAAGCACCAAATAAAAGTCCGTACGATCTTCAAAAAACTCACTAGGAATGTCGACACTGAACGTCTGCTGGTTTCGATCCATATCCACCATAAATTGTGGACCAATCGAAATTTCATTTAGGAGTTGGCTGATCAAGGTGCGAGCCGAAGTAAAACATTCGCCGATATTGAGATGTTCATATTCAGGCAGTAGACGGTCGCCATTTGACGCTTCACCTAAAAAGTTAATATCTTGCGCGAAAGTGCTGATTTCTCCAACCAGTTCACGAATACCACCGTAGATAGCCCATGGATGCATTTGTGGGGTTTCTGTCTCATGGAAAAGGCGAGGGACAAACCGAGATAAAGCCTGCAATCCCATTCTGTATCGCAAGGTATTAATATCAACCTGGCTATGAGCCGTCATCGTCTGTGAATTATTTAATTGAATCGCGCGACCAGCCAGTTCGTCACGCAACTCTTTTAAAAGGTAATTGAGTCGTGTGGAGCCGCTAATATTGATAGAAGGCGGAATGTAATCTGTTACCAGCGTTAGATTATCGCCATCAAACGCGATCTTAGCGAAAGGCATGAGTAGATAATCACTGTATTTGTCTTTTTCTGTTTCAAAAACAATGTCTAACTTCAGTGTTAAATTCTGGGTTTGCGCTGGTTCACTGTTAGAGTAAACATCATTAGCTTCGGTAGGCGTAGCCAACGTAAACAGACGAGTTTTTACGTCGTTTGCCTCATTCATTTCCTGAATGACGGACACATTAGCTTCGAATGCACTGGGTTTACGCAGCGCAATATAAGCCGTAAGTGGTGACTCAGGGTCGACTTCTATACCCTCAAGAGATCGAGGTTGAAGATAGGCGTTTTCATTCGTTTTAGCGTGCGTGCCATCTTGAAAAAGAATTTCAGCTTCGAGTATTTCGACTCGCTTAGATGAAACCGCAGCATTCGCCACTTCCAAATTAATAAAGCCCCACAGCCAAGGGGAAACATTTTGTCTTAATACATCAACTTGGCGACCTAAGAATTGTTCGCTCTGCTGAAAATGTTGAGGCTGCAGAAACATCCCTTGGTGCCAGTATATTGGCTGAGCTTTATTCACAACAAAATCCTTACGTTCAAATCAGAAAAAGCGACTAGAAGTCGCCGGCACTGAGTAAATTTAATTCTTCTTGGTTTATTTCAGTGAATTCTCGGGTGCTCTTCCTTCCTAGTGCCACTTCAACAAATAGGTCTTCTGGAATGGCTTTCGCTTCATCTGCTATTAAGCCAAGATTGGAGAGCATCAGATCAACAAAACCGCGTTTTGCCGGTTTGATAGGAATATCGAAAACTTTCACATCTAACTCAGTATTTAAACCAAAATACCCAGAGATAATCGCCACATACTTTGCCCCCTGAGCACGGGGTAAATTAGCGGTTTTTTCTTCCCCAGGCTGCAAAATAATACGGGTAAACTGAGCAACACTTTCGTCAATACGGCCTGAATTTAATAACTGTAGAGCCCCTTCTTTAGTCACAGAGAGGCCTAAAAATGTATTTGGGTCATTTAATTGAAATACTCCCAATACCAGTGAATGCGGTCTACCACTAATAGAGTTTAAATCTGAAGGACTTTTAACGTGTACATGTATAGCTTGATCTTGATAAGTCCAATCTTTTTCGGCTACTTCCAAACTGGTTTTACTGGCACATGCAGAAAGCAGAAGTGTCGTAAATGCGATAATGATAAGCGTAATATTTTTCATATAAAAACCAAAAAAGCGAAAGCTAACGCTTTCGCTTAATCATAACGATTGGATTATGCACCAGAGTTGGAGCCGAAACGGTAAGAACCTTCGGTACCAGCTGCTTCGTGAGTCCAAGTAATCGCACCAGGATTGATGAACAACGTTTCCATGTGTGCCAAGTGAGCCATTGCTGGATCACCAACACTTGGAAGAGATGTTTCAATATCAACCAATACTGCGTTTTCTAGCTCCATTACGTAGTACAACTCTTCTTCGCCAGAAGCGGAGATGCGGTACCAGTTAATGGTTACAGTCAGTTGCTCACCAGAAGTTAGAGCGTTGTGCAGCAATGGAGAAGCTTTGTCGATCAGTTTAGTGATCTTAATAGGCTTCATTGCAGGCATACTGGTGATTTGGCCGTTCTGTTCATTAGTACCGCGAGGTACGTTATGAACCAATGCCTGAACCATGATCTCGTCTTCATGACCTTCTTGTGTAGCAGTACCTACAGAGTCCTCACTCAGTGCTCCAGCACTGATTTCACCCTGGTTTTGTCCTTCGATTTCCATATAGGCTGGGATTGCCATGGTAATCTCCTTTTTTTGATTACGGGAGTGAATAAAAAGAATAATTTAAATTGGGCACGAACAGCTACACCCAAGTTATCTTATTCCTTGTCCAATTTTCCAGCGAGCGATAAAGTGAAGCTTGACCCCATATATTTAAAGTGAGGACGAACATTCATTTCAACTCGATAGAAGCCTGGATTACCTTCGTCATCGCTGACGATGATTCTTGCTTCGCGCAATGGCTTGCGGCTGCGTACCTCTGGTGGCGGATTATCTTGATCTGCCACGTACTGACGTACCCAATTATTCAATTCACGATCTAAATCGTTTTTCGTTTTCCAGCTACCAATATGCTCACGCTGAATAACTTTAATGTAATGCGCTAGGCGGTCAATCATAAACAAATATGGCAACTCTGTACCGAGTTTATAATTTGTTTCTGCCTGCTTGGCTTCGGGTGAATTACCGAAGAATTTTGGTTTCTGGCAAGAGTTTGCGGAGAAAAAGGTCGCATTGTCCGTTCCTTTGCGAGCAATTAAACCGATAAAGCCTTGTTCAGCTAATTCATATTCTTGGCGGTCAGAGAGCATCACTTCTGAAGAACTATAGACTTTAGTTTCGCCATTTTCTTCATATTTATAAACAGGTAAATCTAATACCTCGCCACCGCTTTGTGGGCCAATGATATTAGGGCACCAGCGATATTTTGCAAAGCTACGTGCCATGTTAGCGGCAAAAGCGTAGGACGCACTGCCCCAGCATAACTTTTCGAAGTCGCGGTCGATACCTTCTTGGTAATTAAATTCGTTTACCACATTGTCTTCGCCATATGGAGAGCGAAGTAAGAAGCGAGGAACCGTTAAGCCGACATTACGAGCATCATCGCTCTCACGGAAACCTTGCCATTTTGCATATTGAGGGCCTTCAAAAATCGACTCTAAATCCTTTAGATTTGGCAACCCTTGAAATGAGTCCAGACCGAAAAACTTAGGCCCTGCAGATGCTAAGAACGGCGCATGAGACATAGCGCTCACAGATGCCATATCTTGCAGTAGTTTCATATCTTGCGCTGTTGGGTTAATGGAATAACCACCAATCAAAGCGCCATAGGGTTTGCCACCAAACTGACCGTATTCTGCCGAATAAATGTGGTTGTACAGCCCAGAGCGGGTGACATCCGGCGCATCTTCAAAGTCTTCGATCAGCTCTTCTTTCGTTGCGCTAATCATTTCGACAGTAATGTTCTGTCTAAAGTCGGTTCGACTGGTTAGGAATTTAAGCCCGCGCCATGCCGATTCCATTTTCTTAAAGTCTTCTGCTTGGATGACTTCGTCTAGCTGTACGCCGATCTTTTCGTCTATTGCCGCAATCATATCATCGACAAGTTTCTTTTCCACCTTGTCAATTTTTTGGTTGCGACCCAGTAAATCAGAAATAAATGCTTCAACACCCCTGCGTGCGGTTTCAAAACCATCATCGCCCGGTGTCATGCTTGTTTCAGCCATAACCTGATCAAGCAAGCTCGCACTTTCCGCGTTTTCTGCGACAGCGACTTCAGTATCTGCTTCTATTGCCATGTTTGACTCCTTATTCTGAAATGCCCAGTTCTTCCATTACTTTTTTACGAGTATCGTCGTTGTCTAGTATGGCTTGAATGGTTTTACGAAATGCTGGAACGTTTCCGAGTGGCCCCTTCAAAGCCTGAAGTGCTCTACGCAATTCCAGTAGGCTTTTTAATTCAGGAATCTGCTCTGCAACCTGACCCGGATTAAAGTCCTTCATGGTGTTGAACTTAAGTTCGACGGGAATATCACCATCGGGCTCTGTCGCTAATTTGTTTTCAACACTGAATGACAACGAGAGGTTGTGAGCCTTAACAACATCATCGAAATTATCTTTATTGATGTTGACCGGATCACGCTCTTCGATAACGTCGTCATGTGGTTTACCGGTAAAGTCATCCAATACTAATAACTTTAACGGTAATTCTACATCTTCCGATACACCGCCGGTATTGGATTTATAGGCGATATTGATTCGTTCTTTTGGGGCTACACTACCGTCAGACATCGCGATCTCCTCTTTTAATTTGCTGCCAATGAAGGGTCATACCAGCACAACGCATCGTAAGCCGTTGCTATGCTATCTTGTTTTTTGATAGCGTCTTCTTCATTTAATTTCTCGTAAGCATTCACTAACAATGCAAGCGCTTTCGCCATAAACCCACTTTCCCAGTCTGCGACTGAAAGGTTGCGGGTCTCTTCAATCATTCGCTCTAGCATGGGAATACCCACTTTTTCCTGTCCGCTTATACAAGCCAATTCAGCGCATGCCAGTTTAATGTTAAAGCGATCACGCTTGCAGGTGACTTTGCAATCATTGAATAACTCAAAAGCGGCTGTTAGTTTTCCACTTAGTGCAAGTTTCTTAGCTTCTACCATTACCGACTGAATTTCATCCGAGTCACTGGTGGATGCTGCAGGGCTTTGATTGGACTCACATAATGATAATACCCAAGACTGCGTTTGCGCATCCGCAAAAGGCTCACCGTTTGTGTAAGAAAACTCGACAATTTTGGGTAGTCTTGTAATAAATTGACGTAATTCAGAGACCAATGCTTCTTTTGCTAGTGAAAACTCACCACCAAGCTCATCCATTGCCATAACAATGTAGCGATTACCATCAAACCAATAAGGTAGCTTGCAGGCGGTTTTCTCGCCCTGGTTAATGACCTCTAAAAAATCACCCGCTTCAAATAGAGATTTAAGCTTTTTAATTTTATCCGCAGGTGGAGCAGGTAATTGGGTTTTACCCTCTTTGCTTGGTGGCAGCTTATCAAGAGAATCCCAAAGAGAAGAGCGGCTAAAGCGAAAGCGGCGAGGATCGGAAGCTTTTTCTTGCCCGTAAAATTCGGCAAGTTTTCTTAAGCCGTCCTGTAATTGGCGATAGGCTTTTCTGGCATCCGCATCATTCGCCACATCACCGACAGGTGCGGTATTTAACGTGGCAGCAGTGCTTTTTGTCGAGCTACTTGTTTTGGCCTGTGTACTGGCTTTTGGCTCGGATGCAGTATTGGTGGAAGTGGCTTCTGTCAATGAAGCGGGTTCAACCTGGTTTTCTTGTGAATTCTGTTCCGGTGCGGGATTGGGTGTGCTTTCGGTGTTTTGGCTCACGGCTGCTTGTGTAGCAGGTTGAGCGGGTTTGGGTTCAGTGGGTTTAGAGGCCGCTTGCTCTGCAACAGCAGCTTGTGCAATTTGCTTTAAGCGTTTAAGCGGTCGATTCAACTCAGCAAAGTTCGGTGCACTATCGCCCATCTTGTCGCTGAGCAGAAAATCCAAATTTTTCACACTGCTAGCAAGCTCAGATATGACTGCCATCTCGTCGTTGCTAGGGTTTGCGCTTTCAATGATGGGGGCTACTTTTTCGATTAACCATTGAGCTGCATTCAGGCGTCCGCGCAAGCGCTTCACCGGTGGAAACATACCCTCCCAGTGTGTTTCGCTTAACTTTTCGAGTAGCAAAAAACCAGTGGTTAAGCCAATGTATTGTTGTTTATTCCAGAGGGCATACGTGAGGTAACATGCAGTGGGAAAGTCTTTGCTGGTGTTTTGTAGAATATCAATAGCAAAGCTATGAACAGCATCCCAGTCTGTCGACCCAGCATTAATGGACTCAGACTTGGCAAGTTCAGCTTCGAGTTGCTCATATGCAGGCTCATATTTTGCGTTGATGCCACATGGCGCATCTTCGCCAATAATCTGAGTGCCTAAATCAATTATGGACTGGTCGAATTCCATTAAAAAGTGTATCCCTGCGCTATATGAATTCAAACAATACTGGTCAGTATGTGAAACGAATGTGGGCATTCCACCGAGTTACGAGCCTAAAGTCAAGCAGCTTTCACCTAATAAAAATATCAGTAAGAAACGATTTCAAAATATAGGTCAAAAGTATTGCGCAATATGCGGCTAAAGTTATTTGGTGTGCGGAAAGTCAATTAGTAAAATGTCTTTTCAGTTCAAAAACGATAACCTTGTCACAAAAAATATAAAATACGAATTCGGTATGGGATTGGGGTGAATATTGCTGAAAATAGCTGACTTTGCGTGTGATTTTTGTTTGCGGCTTGGTGTGTGATTGCGTGAATATCTTACATTTTTCAAAGCATTGTCAGCATATTATTGAATAATATTGGGCGGAGGATGACTACATTCTGCAGATGCTAAATTTGATAAAAATATCATTAGTTAAAAATGTGAAAAGCGGACAAAGAAAGCCCCGAATGTAAAATGTAGGTTCGTTAGCAGACTGACCAAAAAATATTTTATTGGCACTTGCTATATTGGTAAAAGAAAGACCATCTGTGTAAACTTCCACCTCCTTGTACTATCTGGGTCATGGAAGTACTCAATGAAAATCAATTCCTCATTGTTTAGCGTTATTAAAAACATTCGTCACATCTCGTCGATGACTACTGCGTTGGTATTGTCATCAATTCTTGCTGCCTGTTCTGGCGGAAGTGGAGATAGTAGTGGCCGAGACGCCACCATTCCGACTATTGGATATTCAACAGTGGTCGAAGGTTCCCCCAATACTGAAGATTTAACCATTGAAGATTACTCAGAAATGGTATTTCTCTTAACGAGTGATCGAACAGGGGTCTTGCACTACGAGACATACAATATCGAAGCCGCTGAAAAAAGTGACTATCAATCGACATCTGGTCAGCTAAACGTCATCGAGGGGCAGCAGTACTCAATACCTGTGCGTGTTTATAAAGATACCGAAATCGAAGGTCATGAAACGTTCGGCTTGCGTTTTTCTGACAGCAATAAAAAACCCATCTATAGCTTAGTGGGCACCATATCCAATGATGATTTTCCTTATGTGACGGTTAACACGCCTACGCTTGTCGAAGGACACGAGCGAACCAGTTCCATACTGTTCTCAATATCGCTTAACCATGAAGTGGTAGAGCCCTACACAATTACTGTCTCTACACTACCACTAGATAATGTTGCGCAAC
The DNA here is from genome assembly GCA_947503895.1 of uncultured Saccharospirillaceae bacterium. Classification (GTDB taxonomy): domain Bacteria; phylum Pseudomonadota; class Gammaproteobacteria; order Pseudomonadales; family Oceanobacteraceae; genus Bermanella. The sequence goes on along the minus strand of CANNFT010000016.1, from coordinate 2,702 downwards.
CCGCAGGTACAAATGGGGGCGAAATGGTTCGTTACGCGGCGGAAGGGCTTTCAGACACCGATGAAGGCGCTGATTACATCAAAAAATCTGAAGTTATAACGTTTAAGAAAGGCGAGAAAGTTAAGACATTCGAAGTTTCTGTCATTGGCGATCGCGTTGCCGAAGTGGATGAGCGCATCGCACTGTTGGTGGCAGATGAAGATGGAAACCAAATAGCCTATCTAAAAGAAGGCAGTACAGAAGCCCCCTATGGGGTGATTCGAACGGATGACGTGCCGGGTGTTAACAGCTTTGACTTAAATATCAGCAGTGATTCGGCCTCAGAGAGCAAGCACAGTTTATTAGGGGTGGAGGCCGATACACCTGCAGAGAGTGCTTGGAAAGAAATTACCTATCAAGTAGGCATTGAAGACGGTGAGCGATACATCTTTAGCGACTTAGCGGTTGATTTTCGTTTATTGGGTGCCGAGTCAGTAGAAAATGTGAGCGATGATAAAACGCGAGCAACCGTCGTTGAGGATTTTTGTGCTGTTATACCCGATGAAAACTTGAGCGCCGAAGCCTTAGCTGAAGTGTGTGGTCATTCGACCATCATGCTGACCAAAGGTGAGGAAACCGCTGTTCTGCGATTCTACGTGAAAGATGATGACATCATTGAGCCGGATGAAATCATCGAGATCATCGTCGAGAACGAAGAGGCTGTCACCTTTACCACAGCCGTTCATACCATTAAAAACAATGACTACCCCTCATATGTTTTACGCGTGGCGGGCGAAGATTCCGTCACGCGACTATCCGACGAAAATGTGAGCCTCGAAGTACGAGAGCAAGAAGACTCGGATACGATATTGGACGTCAGCATAGAGCTTGAATTCTCCCGTGCTAGTACGGAAGAAGTTAGCATCCCCTTTACCCTTAGCGCCCCCCTTGGCAATGTTTTAGCCGCTGATGGGGAAGACTTTGAAGAGCTTGAAGGGATGTTGGTATTTACCGATAGCAAAGTACCGCAAGTGGTATACAACAACAGCACCGAAGATAAGATCTCAATTAAAATATACAAAGATGAACTGTACGAAAGTAAGGAGTTGCTCACCCTAGAATTAGACGGTGGCAATGTTGCGTCCATTCCTATTCATATCATTGATAACGACATTCCTAAAATTTCTCATCAACCTATTGGTGAGTTAATGGCAGAGGGCAATGGAACAAGCACTGGCCCGTACATTCTTTACGAGAGTGGCCATCAAGTTGAAGAGGGTCAGGCAGAAGGACTCGAAAACACCAGTACCCAATATGACTTTAAATTAAAGCTTGATGTAGAAGGCCAGGCCGCTATTGCTAAATCTAACTTACCGATTTTTTATGAGCTGGTGGTCTATGATGAGCTAAGTGATGAGCTAAATGATAAGACATGCAGTACCTATCTTAAACAAGCTATTCTACCTTCCACTGTTGGTACGATTGGTCAAGATGATCAATATGATATTGCATTGACCATCAACGGTAATCATTTCGAGCCACTTCCCACGACAGATTCTGAATTTGACCGAATTTTTGGTTTGAGTAATGAAATTTCTGGCAACGTATTAAAATTCAAGCAGTCCAGTGTTGAGCTATCGGTTCATGTGAAGAATGACCAGTTAGTCGAGTGTGCCGAATATCTAGCGTTAAATATTTGGCTGTACGGTGAACAAGACAGCGAAACAGATATAAAAAGTAAAACAGAATTTGTATTGAAATTACCCAACCAAGATAAGGCGAAGCTGAAGGTGTCTGGGTGGGAGATCACTGAAGGTGATAAGCTTGATGGAACTGATGATTTGGTTGTGCCTGCATATCAATTAAACCTGAGTCAGCCATTAAAGCTAGACTTGTCAGCACAGCTAACGAGCCCGGATTCAGATGGATACAGTTGTAGTCGCAATAATAGTGGGCATGTAGATGTCGTATTTAATACGGAAGATTTCAAATTCCTAGGTAGTGAAAGCCAGCAATCACTCGCCATTAATGTGCAAAACGACACTCAGGTTGAGCCAACTGAGCAATGTCACCTAATGGTGTCGACATCTGAGGCGGCACCGTTGGTGATAGAGTATTGTGACGCCCAAGGCAGCAATTGTAGTGCGGGCAACAATTATGCAGTCGGTGAGATTAAAAACGATGACTACTTAAATTTAGACCTAACTGCACCGCTAGAATTATCAACACAAGAGGGTAGTGCTGATAGTGATGCTAATAAAGCAATATATAGTCTCACCCTAAGTAACCCAGTTGCGCCAAATTTTTCTAGTATCAATCTGCAACTGACAGAATTTAATGCAAACATCTCTGACCAGCAACGACCAGCCAAATTGAGTGATGATTATGAAATATTGGAGGCAGTACCGGTAGATTCTAAGTGGGTATACAGTGTTCACGACGGAGGTACTGCAACTTCAAGCGATGTTCAATTTATAACGTTTGGGGTAAAGCCTGACACTGAATTAGAGTTGGACGAAGTTATTGGGCTGAACATCGAAATTACTAAAAATCAAGGCGACGATCTTTCAACTTTTGTTTCCTTTGATGGTGAGGATGAAGCGGATCAGATTCGAAAAATTGAGCATACAATTAGCAACGACGACACTCTTGCACTGACCATCAGTGATGCCCCAACGGCCACGCCAACAGATAACAACGAAGGGGATTCTGGAACACAGAAT
>CANNFT010000015.1 GCA_947503895.1 uncultured Saccharospirillaceae bacterium | reverse complement strand
TTGAACGGTGGAGAAGGCGCCGACAACTTAGGTGGTGGTGATGGCGATGACGTTCTCAGTGGAGGTGATGGCAACGATACATTACTAGCAGGTTATGGAAATGACACGTTAAACGGTGGTAATGGAAACGATATCCTTAATGGTGAGTTTGGAAATAACACTCTCAATGGTGACACCGGTAATGACACAATTACTGGTGGGGCTTATGGTGATGATATTCGTGGCGGTACGGGTAAGGACTTATTAAAAGGTGGGGCCGGAAACGATACGTATTTCTTTAATCTAGGTGACGGTATCGACACCATTGATGATGCTGTTGGCAATGAATATATTGTTTTTGGTGAAAATATACTTAGCGTGGATTTATTCTACTCCTATGTAGGTAATGACATGCATATTGAAATAGCAAATACATCAGATCGAATTGTGATAAAAAATATGTTGAATGGTGATGCTAGTCGCTTTACATTAATATTTTCTGGTGAGTCGGAAAATCCATGACTTTAAAAAAACGCGGGCAAATGCCCGCTACTTTAATTATCACCTTATTATCACTTTCTGGGTGTACAAATGAGTCCACTAACCTGGACCAAACAGCAGTGGCAGAATCTACAGTGCGTTTGTATTCAGAAAACTGCTCAATTTGTCACGGTATTTCGGGGCAAGGAGATGGTAAGGCAGCGGTTGGGTTGATTAATGCACTGCAGCCTTTTTCCAATAAACTCACTTTGCATGAAAGAGTTCATACAATTTCTAAAGGTGTGGAACAGATGCCTCCTTGGGGGGCCTATTTAACTGAGCATCAAATTGAGCAGCTAGCTATCTATGTTAGTTTATTGGGTGATCAGTCGTGATAAATAACACTATTTCTTTGAAATTACGTGTAGTCGTTCAGACCTTATCTGACACTTTTACTTGAAAAGAAGAGAGTTTCCCGTTTTGTTGTTGGTGTCGAATCAATATCAAACACAAAGGAAACTCTAGATGCTAGCAACCCCATCATAAAACACAAACCCGGTTTGCTGAATTTAGCAGAAGAACTGGGCAATGTTTCAAAAGCTTGCAAGGTAATGGGTGTATCCAGAGATACATTCTATCGCTATCAGCAGTCGGTTGAAGAAAGTGGTATCGATGCCTTAATCAATCAAAACCGTAAAGTACCCAATCGCAAGAATCGTGTTGATCCTGACATTGAGGAAGCTGTTAAAGCGTATGCGGTTGAACAGCCTGCCCATGGTCAGGTTCGAGTGAGTAATGAACTGAGAAAACATAGTGTCTTTGTTTCTGCAAGGTAAGTGCCAATCCAACCACGTCCTAGTCGAGCCTCATATTCCAAGGCAATAACTTCAGTAGGATTATGCACATTATTCACGGCTACAGAAGATGGCAAACTGCTTCGACATTGTTCCCATCTGGGTCGATGACAAAAGCGCCATAATAGTTTTCATGGTAGGCGGGGCGCAAACCGGGCTCACCATGATCCGTACCCCCATTTTCCATCGCCCGAGTATAAAATTGATTGACTTCCTCACGTGACTTCGCACTGAACGCAACGTGCCTAGGTGTGTAATGCTCTTTAACCTCGATGATCCAGAAAATTGGCACATCTTTTGGACCATATGCACATATGCGTTGAGTGGGGAATTCGGGGTTCCAGTTGGCGACAAACTCCATCTGTATGCCGTATCCCAAGGGATTGAAAGCGTTGTCGTAGAAGGCTTTAGTTTTACTAAAGTCCGATGCGTAAGTACTCATGTGGTCGATCATGATAGCCTCTCCTTGTGTTTCACAATGTGTTAATTCGTGCGGCGTAGCATCTCTATATGGGGAATATCATCCTCCAAGTACGGTGTGGAAACGGTTTCAAAACCAAAATCTTTATAAAACAATTCTAGGTACGATTGAGCGGAAATACGAACGCTTGGGTACCCTAATACAGTATCCATATGATTTAAGGCCGTCGTCATCAGCATTTTACCAATGCCATCTCCTCGGTTATGAGGCGATGTCACTACTCTGCCTAATGAAGCCTCATCATACTTCAGCCTAGGTGGCGCAACTCTTAGGTAAGCTGCTAAGTGAGGCTTGCTTTCATCTGCAAGCAACGTCTGCCACCCTAGCAAATGTAAATAATGTGGATCTTCACCATCTATATCTGGATATAAGCAATCTTGTTCAATGCAAAAAACGTCTTGGCGCAACTTTAGTATTGCATACAGGTCATGGGCAGATAACTCTGAAAAAGATTTCCACTGCCAAACGATCGTCATACTGAATATTTCCCACTAAATTTTTACTGTGACGTTCATTCTGCATGCTTTTCCGTTTAACTCAACCACAAAGTCGTCATACCAATCACCGCTTTCGCTCCAAAGCATTTTCCCATTATCATCGGGTATGAGCTGTACATCATGGACCAAAGACGGGCCATGCCACACTTTGAGATGAACGGGCTCACGGCCATAACCCCATACAAATGCTGTTACATTAGCGGCTGCAATGAGAGCCTCGAAGCGTAGAGGTTCAGGTGTTGAGCAGTTTGGCAAAAATACCGTTTGGAAATCATTGAGCCGATGTAAGTAATGTACCGATAACCCACTGACAACCGCTGTCAGTAGTAAGAAGATTGATCGTTTCAGCATAAAATGGGTACTCAATATAATGAAAGGCTTCAGTATTAACCAAAGAATAGGGTTGAACAATAATGGGCTCAGATCAGTGATCATTGAAATGACCGGATAGGCGCTTTTTACCATGATGACGTTTTAGAATCGTTTAATGCCATGTTTCTTTGAGCAAACCCTATGAATTTAGCCAGAGATTCGTGCAACAACCGAGATCATTTGCCAATAGGCCATATTAGGTTTGGATGGTATTCACTGGGGTGGCGTTTGTTGGGAGTAGAGTGGCTTGGTGGGATTTAATTCGGGCGTAAAAAGCGCCGAGTATCTCGGCGCTATTCTATTTTATTATATTTTTTAAATTATAGGTAGCGCTAAGGGTTTAGCACACCTGGCCAATTAACATTATTTATTTTGACTGGATAGCCATCTTCAGCTCTGTCGTCAGCGATATTGTAGCGAATATATCGTTGGCCCGTTAAAAAGAAATAAGCACGATTATTGTTCCAATGAAACGCAGACGTGATATCCATTGCATACCCCTCAAGCCCAGGCCAAGTCGCGTTATTAATCGGTTTGGGATAACCACTATCGACTTGGTCGTCACCTAGGTCGTAACGAAGGTACTCGCCATTTTTCAAAAAGAAATATACCTTGTCGTTGCTCCACTTTAAGGTGGCCGCTATTTGTGTGGCATAAGGTGCTAACCCAGGCCATGTGTCATTGTTAATGGGTTTGGGGTAACCGGAATCCGCACGATCCAGTATATTGTTGTAGCGAATGTATTGTCCGTTATCGAGAAAATAATAGCTCGTATTACTATTTTTACTGAACGCGGCTGCTAGCTGATGAGCATACTGGCCCAACCCAGGCCAGAATTTTTCATTCGTGGGCTTAGGGTAGCCATTATCTGTACGGTCGAGTGTTTTACTGTATCGAATGTATTGCAGGTCAGAACGAAAGAAATAGCCACGGAATGCGTTCCAAGATACTGCAGCGTTCAAGTTCACACTATTAAGCTGAATTGCCACGGGCACATTATTCTTTACGAATACATATTCGTTCAAACCGTTTGCAGCAGAAGCGTCCGCCCATTGACGTTCTAAACTATTAATAGAATCAATCCACTGACCATTTCGATATATATCAATCGTATGGCTTTCATTCTCCCACCATGTGAAGTCGCTGTTATGACTGGCGAGCATTAATTTACGCACACCTTCTTCACCTAATAAAGGCATACCGTCTAATTTCCAATTTGGATCAATGGTGATATCGAGGTGTCGCAGCACGGTTGGTGCAATGCTGGCTTGCGATGCGTAGCCATATAAACCGTTAAAGTCCGTGCGTGCAATATCGCCAGTATGTTGGGTAAATTCAGCATTCATGGCTTTATTTGAAGCGATAAAAATGGTCTTTTCCTGCTCAGATTGGTTGCCATGCCCACACCCGAGAATGGGTTGGCGTCCGTGATCCGTGGTCACAAGCATTAACCAGTCATCATTGTTTTGATTAGCTTGTGCTTCGATGGCATCTAACATCAAGCCTAATTGTGCGTCAGCCTTTACCAGTGAAGCGTCGTAATCCGACCCAAAACACGATTTATGTGAATAATGATCCGGGTCATCTAAGTGAGCAAAAATAAAGTCAGCAGGCGTGGTTTGAATAAGTTCAATCACCTTTTGCGTCACGCTATCATCATTAATGCCATTAATCGTTATATTATTTGTGATGACATCAGAGGCAAAATAAGTGGTATTCGGTGTGCCCCAATGGGCAATACTGGCGATATAAGCATCGGGACGTGCATCGCGAATGCGTTTAAATAAACTGGGGTACAGTGGATTGGCGGCTCCAGAACTGTTCTCCCATATTGCATGTTTATTTGCCCACACCCCCGTCAAAATGGTCGACCATCCTGGACCGCTATTGGTTTTTTGTTCACTGGAAGTGCCCGTTACGCCACCTGTGTAGGCTTTAGTAATATTTAAGCGTTTAATGTTAGGCGTATTGAGTTTTTGCATTTCCTCAAGTTGAACGCCATCAATCCCCAACAACAGCACTTTACTGTCGGCGTTTGCGAGGCTAAATGTAAAAAAGGTGAAGAAACACAGTGGAAGCCAGCCTAAGCGTCTAAGAACAGCCTTCAGGCTTTTAACCATATTCGATGAACCATATATCGGATTAAATAACAGCGTTCGCATACTGATCCTTCCTAATGTGATGGAATTGAGAGTCATATATTTCGGCGAATTAGACTGGCGAAAATATATGACGGTAAATTGAAGAACATATGAATACTGAGTGATAACAGGTCTGCTACTGGGAGTTGTTCAGTTTAAAGTGTCAATAATAAGCTTGCAGTGCATTTTCCGGTAACCATTCGCCATTTTGACATGAAGGGATTCTTTACAAAGCTTTACAGGAGCCTCACTAATTTGAAATATGACCCCCTCGTGGTGCTGAATACTGCAACAATGCGTTTCTTAGAACAGTGTGTTAAGGCTCTATTCATCGAGAGGAAGCACACTATGATCAGGTGGCCAAATACGTGCTTCACTCCATTTGCATGAGAACGATAATGACCCACTTCGATTACAACGCAGAAAATACTATTAAGCTTCTCATTCGAGAGGACATCGTAAAAGCCAATCGAGTCGCTTGGGGATTTATAGGGCGAACTGGAAGTTGGTGGAAAGGTTTCGAACGAATCGCCATTGCCGAAGAAGTTCGTCACGCTGTGAATTGTGACTTTTGCCAGCGTCGTCAGCTGGCGTTATCTCCTTATTCGATGGTCGGTGAACATCGCTCTCAAGGGATTCTGCCGGATATGATTGTGGATGCTATACATAGAATCGTCACCGATTCTGGCCGTATCACCGAGAAGTGGATCGACACGCTCGATCAAGCGGGTTTTAGTCGAGGGCACTACGTTGAGTTATTGAGCATTGTCGTCATGGTGTTCAATGTGGACACATTTCACTTTGCGCTAGGATTACCACTAGAACCATTGCCAAAGGCGGATACTCGACCACCTACCGGATATGTACCCAGTGGTCTTATGAATGGACAAAGCTGGGTACCCATGCTCAGCAAAAAATCAGCAGGCGTCGCTGAACGTGATTTATACGCAGATGTACCAAAAGCCACCAATGTTTTGAGGGCATTGAGCTGCATTCCAGATGCGGTACGCTGTCAGCGATACATGGAAAATCGTTATTATTTAGAACCGAAATACGTATTAAGAGCTTCTTCAAATGGTGGCCGTGCATTGAGTCGTGCTCAAATTGAGTGGATTGCCTCGCGTGTATCACTTCAAAATGCTTGTTTTTATTGCTCTTCGTCTCACAGCATGTTGCTTCAAATTAACGGTGAAATCACGGGCGAGAAAATAAGTGTAAACCAATTGGCGGATGGATTAAGCACCGCGACTAAGAACAGTTTTGTACAAGAAGCAACATTGCAAACGGCGAAGCAAGAGCACGCCCCCGCGCTTCCTGATGCCGATCTATTGACCGAATACGTAGATGCGGTTCTATTACGAAAGGATGGCCTACCGGATATGCGCGAGAAAATGAATCGAACGTTAGGGCCAAAGGCTCTCGTGGACGCCGCTGCTTTAATTGCCAGCTTTCAACGCATGAACCGAATAGCCAACGCAACGGGCGTGCGTTTAGACAGTGAAGTTAACCTAATGAGTCAGGAGGTTCAGTCGAATTTAAACCTAACGCAATTATCAAGCGCTCACACGACACATACGCCCAGTTCACTGGGCGCTTCTTTATTAGGGCGGTTTAGGCCCTTACTATTCAAAATGCTGAACAGAGCAGGTGATTAATACCGTGTAAATTAGGCGATTCTCATCTCTTTTAAGTGCTGCTGACATAGGCGATGATGCAATGGAACGTTCACTCATTAAAACGGTTTAAAGGACTGAATATGGCCATTGAAAAATTCGTTAGAGTTCGTCTGAGATTGCATCAAAGCCTGTTATTTATATGCAGTATTTTTCTAGGAAATGTACTCTGTTTGAATACTGCATATGCAGGCAAAGCACCTCTCATCGAAACAGACGTGCTCAACATTCAGGTGCAAGCAGATAAACTTTACAACATTCTTCTCGAGTTTGATGAGTACGCATTGTGGAACCCATGGTTATATGAGGCCGTGGGGCAAAGCGAAATCGGTGGTCATGTATTAGCAAAACTAACGTTAGATGGTCGCGAAGTGGAATCCGATCATATTATTACCCAGCTCGTGCAGAGTGAAGTTTTCTGCTGGCGAGATGAGATGTGGTACAGCTTTATGGCAGGAGGTCAACGTTGTCGATACTTAGAGCAACAGACTGATGGCAGTACGTTAGTCAAAGGTACTTTCCAATTTAATGGGTGGTTTGCAGGAATGGGTTATCTTATATATAAAAATCAAATGCTAGAAGGTATGAGCAGTGAGCTTGTAGCGTTAAAAGCTTATGCTGAAGCAGGTTTGTGACAATATCATAGCAGTCCAGATTTAATCTGACAGACCCCGAATTAAAACGGGCGACTGTCAGATCGAGTCTGAACTACTACACATAAGCAGTCCTTTAACCATCCCATGCTGAACCTTCTTCTTCTAGCGCAATTTTAAGTTCCTCACTTGTAACTACTAAGCCTACTCTTAATTTGTCATAAAATATTCCAAAGTAAACACCAGCTGACTCCATATCAGGAATGCAATTTTGAATAAATGAGTCTAAATCTATAGCCTGAGGTATTGCCCCCATTTTTCTATGCTCATCAAAACAACACGTATCAGCTAAATCTGGATGAGACCATAAAGGAAATATTTCATCTCCATTATCATCTTTGAAAATGACCCAGTTATCCTCACCAACTACCAATCCCCAAACTTGTTCAAAGTCAGCACAATAGCGAATAAAATACTCGTACCTATTGTGTGGAGTTTGCTTAAGCAAATTCTCAATCTGTTTTTCATGCATTCTCCCCATACTTTTCATGTTAGTACCTACGTCTATGCAATCGAGATGATCTGCATGGTTTTTTAGTTTTGCGCCTGAATAATTATTGCCTTTACTAGCGGGTGCATTATATGGATGAGCTAATTCATAACCCTTGTCCTTAGCCTTTCGTCCAGGTGATTTCCTTCCGTTTCGGGGAAGCCTCAGCCCAGATTTATTTCCGTATTTAATATGACGAGCATCGTTCTTTAACCAGCCTCTATCAGCAGAACTTGCCTTAGGATCGTTCATTATCTCCCGAAGTCTAGGTTACTTTCCAGAGCGTCCGCGATTCTTAACAACAGCCTGATCAGCCGCCTTCCCGGCCCCTTTTGAAATAGTACCATTGGCTTGCCGGATGGCTTCAACGACAGTCTAAAAGAGACAGTCTAAAACAGTCTAAAAGGACACTCATTCTAACAACCCGGGCCAACATATACCGATTGGATGAAGCACAGAGTGGATAGCCAAGAAGGTAAACAGATTTATAGTCATAGAATGTCGGTAGTAGAACCTGTCTTTGCTAATATTGGAACCAACAAGGGATTAATCCGATTTAGCTTACCAGGAAAAGATAAAGTACAATCCCAATGGCAGTTGTACTGTATGGTTCATAATATCGAAAAGTTAACGTATTACGGGCAATTGAGTCATTAAAAGAGTGTCATAGAGCACTCATAGTGATTATCTGTATCATTTTGGTGTTTTAGGTTGATATTTGAAGATGATGTGGCAAATTAACGGCTAATTAAATGAAGAATTTTGGCGATGGAAAATCATGAACTTATGATGGTTTTTCTACAGCCTCGTTAGTTGCCAAGGAGAGATTGTGCTTTCTTTCTTTAAAAAGAAGACGAAATTAAATAATGAGGGAATCAAGATTTATCAATGATGCTCTTTGATAATCCTGAAGATCCAGTTCGGGAGCATGATTTCTTCGATGATAAATGTATGGACTTCTCTATGGAAAGCCTAGAATTTTTGGATAAATACCTTGAGCTATTACGATTGAATCTTCCAGAGGACGAAGAATTGGTAAAAATCACACTTCGGGCAGGCTCGTACATTGGAGAGGTGATTCGTAAGAACTCAACAATTGATTACAACTGGCTAGAGTTTTCGGAAGCAGAAAGAATCAGCCCCCAAATAGAGGGTATTGGCTTTGGGCTTGGCACTGCTGCAATATTGTGGTCAAAACCAGATAGTTTTCTATTTCCGCTTGCTAAAGTACTCAAGAGGCTAGAAAACGGCTCTGAAGACAATGTACATTTCTTCGCTAAGGTGGCTATTGATGATCTTCCAAAGTAAAGCAACTAACAAGGCAAGGCATCTGACGTCTTTTCCGCTGTTCGATTTTGCGATGGCCGCTACGCACAGCTTCAAAGCCGCAGCTGCTCGCGGCGTTAGTAGTTCTTAATTATGGCACGCAGGAAACAATTAAAAGGAATAGCTGGCAATCTTGGGCAGTGGTGCCTAAGTCGCAGCTTTGATTGCGAAGGCTATTGGGCATTAGGCCTACTTTATGCTCATGCTGACGCAGTAAATTCGGAAAAAATTGTTTTGAATTTATTAGATCGGACAATGTTCCCTGAATCAGATAAGTTTGGAAAAGCACTTGAATTGATTTCTGGATTTTTGAATATGGTTATTAAAACTAGTGAAATTCCGACAGATTGGTTAAGAGAAGCAACTGTCACATTTGAATTTAACTCCGAATATAATCACAAATACCATCGATGGGGTTCTGGACTTGGTGGTAAACCATCGATGTGTATTGCAGAAATTACAACTGACCTGGGTAAAACATACACAAAAGAATATGGTTGTAATGTATGGATACATAACCCTAAAAGGGAGCAGCGCCGCGGTGGCTACTAACAAAGCAAGGCACAATCGCACAGCAAGCTGTGCTGGATTCACTCATTCTTCGCTCGCCTGTGCTAGCGAGTGTTATAAGGCTTAGGAAAGATGGCACCAAGATCGGTAAATCCACTGCGTCAGAATAAGTTAGAGAGTCTCACTACAAAAAGGCTTTTAGCTTACCTTAGTAGTTTGCAACAGTGCGAGGAGTCTATAGAAGCATCAGATTGGACTGAAGATGAAGTAGCTTCCGTGAGCGGTATAGTTTTTAAAGCTTCTGATGAATGGAAGTCACAACATAATGTAGTAAAAGCAGTGTTGGCTGAAAGGCCGAACATTGAATAATTTGAATTTTGGCGATGGGAAATCATGAACTTATGATGGTTTTTCTACAGCCTTGTTATGCACCTGCGAGCCCAAAGTAATGTTCGATAAAGAAGACTACTATTTTCGAGTTCGGTATAGAAAGCTTGATAAGCAGTGTAAGCTCTCGAACGGTCCGCAGTGATTTGAAATTCGAATCTGACGCGGGAAACAGATATGTCTTTGCGCTTTTTCCAGAATTCGAAACACTGTCTGAAGAAAATACCGTAGGGGAGGAGTGGGAAGCCCTGGATGAAGGTACGGCCATTATTAGAAAGCCAATCTACGAGGATGAGGATGGTTACTTCGACATGATTCGTGAAAGAGTTAAAGTAGGCCAAAGAGCATATTTGGTGGGTGGCTCGCATAAAGTTGCTGAGCTTGAAATTGTCGAAATCATCAGCGAGATATAAATGCATAACAAAGCCAAGCATAAACGCCAGCAAAGCTGGCAGGACCTACATTTCGGCCCGTGTTGGCTGCGTTATAGAGCTTATGAAGTTTATATTTTCTGAAGAGCAAATTAGCATATTAAGAAACTTAATAGGTCGAAAGGTAGACTATGTGGTTTATGATGTCTGCTTTTTCACCTTTGTCTTAGAAAATAGTTCTATTTCATTTGTAGCTATAGACCTTGCAAGCCCAAACGATTCTGGCTTTGAACTTTATGGGGTCGAGTTGAGAACAACAGGATTCATTCCTAATTACACTGGGCCGGGTGAAAAAAGTAGCTACTATTCAATTGTTGCAGAAAACTCCGAAATCCAAAATATTGGGCTTATAGACTACAAGTTAACGGATTATTGGACTGAAACCGGTGACAAATTTGAAGCATATTTTGTAGGAGGAATAATTCTTCAATTGAATAACCAGTATTTTTTGGCTTATACAGAGCCTTATAGCTTTGGCTTTTGCGATCACGAGTACAGATCGTTAATGCCTAGAGAGAAAGCTATTGAATTAGCATGTGAAGGTGGAGAATACTACACAGCTGAGATTCGATGGCTATTATAAACCAATGTTAACCGTAAAAATATGATCAGCGAAGAATCGAAGAAAAGAATACTCGAACTCTGGAAAGCTAGAGAACCCGGCATTTCTTATACGCCTGCGAGCGAATAATGCTTAACAAAGCAAGGCAACACCGTCCACTACGTGGGCTGGACCTTCATTCCGCAGCTTCGCCGTTACATTACGGCCCTTGTTTTCGGTGCCCTATTGATCACTTTGGTGTGATTCTTGATAAAGATGAGTGGTATAATCTTTCTGAAAGAATTTCCGCAAGTAGTACTGGTTATGTTCTTTCGCCAAATGTAATAAAAATAGATACTGTAGCCGAGTTTGGAAAATTCATTATAAAAGATCCATCGGGGAACACCCTTGAGTTTAAGTACTATTCAGAGCTGATCCACCCTATGAGCGAGGCCCATGCATAACAGGCAGCGGCAGAGCGACAGCCAACACTACGCAAATTTTGTGTTACTCGCTGGAGCTCAAACATTAACATAAAATGCGCTGGGCGTTATGCGAATGGAAGATTGCAATGAATTACAACGAATATAAAGAAATAACTGGGAAAGAAGTACGTTCTCTTAACCAAAAAGAAAGAGTTGCTCTTTGTTTAATTTTCTGTGCTCGATTGTTTCCTTTGTATTCGAAATTTTCGGCTACCGAAGGCTGGGGAGATGAGGTTGTTTTGTGTCAAATCCGACAAATGGCAAACAATTGGTTGTGTGGTTCCGTCATAGGTATAAGCGCTATGTCAAAGCAACTCTCCAGAGTAATACCTGATTCCGATGATTTTGGGTCTGTTTTAGGTTCGTACGCGCTTAATGCGGGTGCGGCTCATGATTACTTGCTAGAGCAAACGCAAACCACAGAACATTCACCACTTCTGTGTGTGCTCCAATATTGCTACGACACCATAGATTGTTATGTTCAAGAAGTTCTTGATCCTGATTGCAAGGGCGGTCTCTCAGAATCGGAAATTGAAAGTCACGAGGCTATGATCAAAGAAATTGATTTTCAGCTAGGTATACTCAGTGGGGTCAAAGGCAAATCAGATCTAGTCAAATTTGTAGGGGATCACAGCATTGAGCCAATATTCAACATCGCATAACTAGGCGTTCAACACTGACTCCGTAATGCGGTCATCTTTTGTGCAAAAATACGCACAAAACTGCCATCATTACTCCTCCGGTTAACGCGGCTTTAAATTTCCAAGGAATCGAGATCAATGCAATTATCGAAAAAGGAAGGAAAAATTCTTGATGAAGCCATCGTAAATTGGCTCAAAACTGATGTTATTTCTGAATCGGAGAGCCTTAAACTCAAGACTTCATATGAAATAATTTCTTTTGATTGGAAGCGTGTAGCAAAATACTCTTTATGGTTAGCAATTTCTTGCATCGTCATTTCGATATCATCTGTTCTAGCTTACAAGTGGCTCATCGAAATATTTAAAAAACTTTTTAATGCACCGGACTCAATTAAATGCATTAGCTTTTCCGTTTTATCGGGTGGACTATACTTCCTAGGTGTTAGAAGAAAAACTCACCATCCAAATAAAGTTTATAGTAATGAAGCAATATTTTTTCTGGGTGTAGCTGCTACAGCGATTTCTATTGCCTTCTTAGGTAAGGCAATAGATACAGGTTCAGGTCATTTTTCATTATTATTGCTACTTGCTGCAATTGTCTATGCTCTGCTGGGGCTTTGGTTTTCCTCTAAATTAGTATGGCTGTTTTCATTACTTTCACTGGGTAGTTGGTTTGGGACTGAAACTGGGTACGCATCTGGGTGGGGAGCTTATTATCTTGGCATGAATTATCCGCTACGATTTGTGCTTTTCGGTCTGGCCTTACTCATTTTCGGTTCATGTGCGTTTAACAAATGGAAAACTAGAAGTGAATTTTTAGGGCCAACGAAAGCTGTTGGGCTTCTTTATTTGTTTATTGCTCTTTGGATTATGTCAATTTTTGGTAACTATGGTGATCCTGTAGTATGGCAAAGAGCAAAACAATTTGAGCTATTTCACTGGTCAATACTATTCGCAGCTGCTGCGATTGGAGCCATATATCACGGTGTGAAGCATGATGATGGAATGGCTAGAGGATTTGGTCTTACATTTATATTTATAAATCTCTATACTCGGTTTTTTGAATATTTCTGGGAAGGAACACATAAAGCAATATTCTTTGCACTACTTGCCTTAAGCTTCTGGTATCTAGGAACTAAGGCAGAGAAAATATGGCAGTTAAATCTAGTAAAAAATTTAACAAGTCAAAGCACGCAGGCGTGAACCACCCCCGATAATGTGAGCACCTTTAAAGAACTTAAAGGTGCTTCAATGCCTAAGTATAATAATCCCCGAAAAACATGGTTTTACTCAAATGAGTTCAAAGTCAATGCTGTTAAATTAAGCTATCCACTTGATGTCCAAAGCAAACAACTTGCTGATTGGCTTGGTATTCAGCCCTTAATGTTATCGAGATGGAGGAAAGAGTATTGAGAAGGAAAAATACAGGGTGATGGTCAAAAGAGAATTGGTGTGAGTTATAAAAGAAAGTCACCGCCCAAAAAAGAGCTGACTGAGAATGCCAGGCTAAAAAAGAAGTTGAGCGTTTAAAGAAGGGGAATGACACTTCAAAATAAGTGGCAACAGTTTCTAGCGGAAAGCCATCAGAATGATTTGAATTCATCAAACGATACCGATCAGGGCGAGGAACACAGTTTATGTAAATGGCTGGCAGTATCTCGCAGCGGGTTTTACGCATGGAAGAAACGAAGCCCCTCTGAGCGAATTTAAATAGATCAAGCATTGCTAAGTAGGATCAAAATCGTCATTGATACAAGTAAAGGACGTTACGGCAGTCCTAGAATATATGAGGTGTTACGTAAGCAGGGGGTTGTAGTTGGATACTCGCGTGTAGCGCGACTTATGAGGCTCGCAGGGCTAAAAGGCAGAGTCAGTCGTGTTACTATGAGGCAGTTAGATTTAAAGTATTTTCTTGGCAGGTGAATGTAATTCCTGTTATGTGGATAAGGTAAGCAATAAAAAAGACCGCAATGCGGTCTTTTTTATTGCTTAACCGAAAACTTCCCGTTAAACATTAAACCGGAAATGCAGCACGTCGCCGTCTTTCACAATGTACTCTTTACCCTCAACACGAAGTTTCCCCGCGTCTTTACAGCCGGCTTCACCCTTATATTGAATGAAATCATCATAGGCCATGGTTTCAGCTCGAATAAAACCTTTTTCGAAATCGGTGTGGATGACACCTGCTGCTTGCGGAGCGGAAGCGCCTTTTTTAACGGTCCAAGCGCGAACTTCTTTTACCCCAGCAGTGAAATACGTTTGTAGCCCAAGCAGTTCGTATCCAGCGCGGATAACGCGATTGAGGCCGGGTTCTTCTTGCCCCATTTCCTCAAGGAACATGGCGATGTCATCAGGATCATCAAGTTCGGATATTTCGGCTTCTATTTTATTGCAGACCGGGACGACGACGGCATTTTCTTTTTCTGCAATCTCACGAACTGTGTCTAAGTATGGGTTATTTTCGAAACCGTCTTCAGAAACGTTGGCAATGTACATGGTGGGTTTAACCGTAATCATATGGAACATGCGCAAACGTTTTTGTTCGTCTTCTGTTACTGTCATTGAGCGAATAGGTTGGTCACTTTCTAAGTGCGCGACCATGCGCTCTAATAATGCTTTATCCGCAACGGCGTCTTTGTCACCGCTTTTCGCTGTGCGCGTTACGCGTTGTAATTGTTTCTCGGCGCTTTCTAAATCTGCCAATATTAACTCAAGATTGATGACTTCAATGTCATCTTGAGGGCTGACAGTATTAGAAACGTGCACGACATTTTCGTCCTCAAAGCAACGTACAACGTGCGCAATCGCATCCGTTTCGCGGATGTTAGCTAAGAATTTGTTACCGAGGCCTTCGCCTTTTGATGCGCCTTTTACTAGGCCTGCAATATCCACAAATTCCATAGAAGTAGGAATGACTTTTTGAGGATTAACAATTTCTGCCAATGCATCCAAACGTGGATCTGGCATAGGCACTATGCCGGAGTTAGGGTCAATGGTACAAAACGGAAAATTTTCTGCACCAATGCCTGCTTTGGTCAGTGCATTAAATAAAGTCGATTTACCTACGTTTGGCAGGCCAACGATACCGCATTTAAAACCCATATTTAGCTACCTATGCTTTAAAACTGTGTAAGCGATTCATTGCGCCGGGCCAATCGCCGGTGACCACTGAATCTATTTCGCGAATCGCTTCGTTAATCACGGCCATCATTTTAGCGTGATCATCTCGATTAGGCTTTCCAAGAACATGTCCCGTCACCTTTGCTTTATCGCCGGGATGTCCGATACCGATTCGTAAGCGATAAAACTCTTTGCTATTGGCCATTTTGGAAATTATGTCACGTAGTCCGTTTTGTCCGCCATGCCCACCACCTTGCTTGAACTTTGCCACGCCAACAGGCAGGTCTAATTCGTCATGCACGACCAGAATGTTGTTCACAGGGATTTTATAGAATTGGGCGAGCGCTTGAACGGCTTGGCCACTCAAGTTCATATACGTGGTAGGGAATAGTAGCCAGACGTCCTGGCCTTTGATATTGGCTTTGCCAGCCAATCCATGAAACTTTTTGTCAGGTTTGAGCTGGACGTTATAAAAACGAGCCAGCTCATCCAACAACCAGGCACCCGCATTGTGTCGGGTTTGTTCATATTCTGAGCCAGGGTTACCTAGGCCCACAATGAGTTGAATCTTATCCTTCACGCCAGTGCCTTAATATCGCTAATGGGAGGCGAAATTACTCAGCTGCTGCTTCAGCTTCTTCTTCGTCAGAACCACCTTTAGGTGCTTCAACAGAGAATACAGAAGTGTCGTGATCTGGACCGTGAGTCAACGCTAGAATTTCAACGCCTTCAGCCATTGTTAGGTCAGACAAGTGAATGATTTGACCAGCTTCAACCGCTGCAACGTCGACTTCAATGAACTCAGGAAGATCTTTAGCCTGACAAATCACTTCGATGTCAGTCATGATGTGGTGAGCTTTACCGCCGCCTTGCTTAACACCTACACAGCTTTCTTCGTTGATGAAGTGAACAGGTACGTGTTGCTTAATTACGGTGTCATTGTTTACACGCAAAAAGTCAACGTGAAGAATAACAGGCTTAAAAGCGTGACGTTGTACGTCTTTGATCAAAACGCGCTCAGCAGTATCACCGACATTCAATGTGATGATGTGGCTGAAGAAACCTTCATCTTCAAGCGCCTTTTGCAATACGTTCATTTGCAAAGTCACTTGAGCAGGTTCTTTTCCGGCACCGTAAACGATAGCAGGAGTTAGACCTTCTAGGCGACGTAGGCGGCGGCTCGCACCCTTACCCTTAACGCTGCGTAGTTCGGCATTCAATTCAAAGTTAGCCATTTTTCATACCTCTATATATAAAAGCGGCCCTAACCCCGCGACCAAGATTAGAGCGCATAATCGCCGAACCCATGGGCGCGTTAACGTCCATGGGTTCGGCATATTCAGGCAAGGTTTCGACTAGCGGAACATTGCGCTGATGGATTCTTCATTGTTGACGCGTCGAATTGACTCGGCCAACAAGCCTGCAAGGGTCAACTGGCGAATACGTCCACATTCTTGTGCGGCTTTCGTCAGGGGAATCGTATCCGTGACGACTAATTCATCCAGTTCTGAGCCTGCGATGTTTTTAATTGCGGGGCCGGATAGTACAGGATGTGTACAGTAAGCGACAACCTTTTTCGCCCCAAATTCTTTCAATGCCGCTGCAGCTTTGCACAATGTGCCGGCTGTATCGACCATATCATCAACCAAAACGCATGTGCGGTCCGTAACATCACCAATAATGTGCATAACTTGGGCTTCATTGGCCTGCGGGCGACGTTTATCAATAATGGCTAGGTCTGCGTCATCTAGTTGTTTTGCGATAGCGCGTGCTCGAACCACCCCGCCCACATCAGGGGAAACGACAATCAGGTCTTCATAGGCCTGTTTTTCGATGTCGTCGAGTAAAATAGGGGAGCCGTAGATGTTATCCATTGGAATATTAAAGAAACCTTGGATTTGATCCGCGTGTAGATCAACAGTTAAAACGCGGTCAACGCCGGCAGTTTGCAGCATATCAGCCACTACTTTTGCACTAATAGGTACACGTGCAGAACGAACACGACGGTCTTGGCGAGCATAGCCATAATAAGGAAGAACGGCTGTCACACGGCCCGCGGATGAGCGGCGTAATGCATCAGCTAAAAATAGCACTTCCATTAAGTTGTCGTTGGTGGGAACACAGGTGGGCTGAATAATAAAAACGTCTTTACCGCGAACGTTTTCGTTTATTTCGACGGTAATCTCTCCATCACTAAATTTGCCGACTATCGCTTCACCCAAAGGTAAATCCAAGCGATCAACGATCAAGCGTGCTAGTGCGGGATTAGCGTTTCCGGTAAATACCATTAGCTTAGACACGTCGGATTCCCCTTGTGCTAAATGCAAAGACATATGATGGATTTTAGAAGAAAAAATGGCAGGGGTGGCAGGATTCGAACCTACGCATGACGGGATCAAAACCCGTTGCCTTACCGCTTGGCTACACCCCTGTGATATGACCTGGCTAATTAAGCGCTTTGTGTAATGGTGAATGGTTTAAACCTTTCGCCAAAAAAGCATTAACGTTAGCCGGTATATTGGCTAGAACCGTATCCGCCTTTTCCTTAGAAGATTTCTCTAAGAAGACGCAAGCTCCAGTGCCGGTCATTCTAGCAGAACCGAATTTCTTTAGCAAATTCAATGAGTTATAAACTTCGTTGTAGATGTTTGTAACCACTGTTTCACAATCATTTCGACCCTCGCCCCTCAAGGCGGCGCTAATTTTGCACTTTGGGGTGTCCCTTGTCAAATCTTTATGTGAAAAAACTTTTGCAGTATCAACATGGCAGTTTGGAATGACCACCACAAACCAGTTTTCTTCCAAGTCTGGCATAGGCGTTAAGCGTTCGCCTACACCTTCTGCCCACGCGGCTTCACCTAATACAAATACGGGGACATCCGCCCCTAGAACCAATCCGAGCTCCGCTAAGTCGTGTAGCGATAAACCGCACTGCCAAAGATGATTCAAGGCAACGAGCGTTGTGGCAGCGTTGGAAGAACCTCCACCGAGCCCGCCCCCCATTGGGAGGATTTTGTTTAATTGAATGTTTGCTCCTAATTCACAACCTGTACGCTCTTGCAGCAGTCGTGCTGCTCTTACAATTAAATTGTGTTCATTGGGCACGCCGTTTAATGCAGGCTGTAATTCAATTTGATTGTCATCTCGTAAGCGAAAACTTAATTCGTCACCATAGTCGAGAAATTGAAAAATAGATTGCAACTCATGATAGCCATCCGCTCGACGGCCATTAATATGCAAAAACAAATTGAGTTTAGCTGGACTCGGTAGTGTTAGTTGACGTTGTGTATGCATTATTTGTTTAGCCCACATTCCAATGTTTGATCACTAACAAGAAGCGCCATTGGCCTTGGCTGATGCGCAAGCGACTCGGTAGGCCCGTGTAAGCGTCATATCTGTGGTATTCAATCTTCCAGTCGTCCTGTTTCAACAGCGAAAGTCGTTCATCATTGTCACGCTCCATTTCGCTGGCCGGTGTGAGGGGCGACGGTTTACCGACAATCCAATATTTCAGATTCTTAATCGGGAAGTGCCAGCCGAGCTGATCATAGATTAGCCCTTGAGGATCATCGCTGTGTATAACCTGCCCATCCTGCGTCAGGGTGATTTCATCGGAGGTGCCTTCAATTTCAGTCGTTCCTTGTCCGAGTGGTCCGCTGACATGAATACGGAAGCGATCGTTATTTTGTTCCCACACCAAAAAACCTGAGGCGCTTTCTGAGGGCGTGGTGACGCCAATCTTTCCTTGAATCTGCCACTTGGATGAGTCGGTTGGTTTGGTTGAGAAGGGCGTGCAAGCAGCTAAGGCCCAAACCACGGCAATCCCTAAGGTGCCTCTAAGGGTCCGACAAACATATTTACTCAATCTCATGTGGGTGTTTTCTGTTTCGTATTGGTTTGAATAGGAGGCGGGGCAGGTGTTTCACTCTGCCCCGAAGTGGACATTCCGGTCGACTGTTTCGGCTTGTTTTACATCAGCGTCCTGTTTGCAGTCGATCCATTGTTTCTTTAATGATTTCGCTATCGGGTTGTTTATCCAGGCCTTGTTGCCAAATGGTATGAGCTTCTGGTTTTTGGTCCAGTTGCCATAACACTTCGCCTAAGTGTGCCGCCACTTCTGGATCTGGGAAGAGTTTATAGGCTTCTTTTAATAGTTCAACCGCTTCGGTGAGTCGCCCCATGCGGTAATAGACCCAGCCTAAACTGTCGATAATGGCTGGGTCCTCGGGTGATAGCGTTCTGGCTTTACTGATCAACGACAGCGCTTCGTCTAATCGTGGGGTTTGATCGGCGAGGGTATAACCTAAAGCGTTCAGTGCGGTGGCATTCTCAGGTTCCTGATCGATTATGTAGCTTAAATCTAACTCAAGCTGGCTGATGTCACCCAGTTTACCGGCGACCATCGCACGGCTATAGCGAAGGTCTATATTGTTGGCGTACGCCTGAAGCGCGTTATTCAGGACCTCCAGAGACTCATTGTGTCTTTGCGCTCGGTTTAACAGCTCCACTTCCATTAAATAGTAAGCTTGGCTGTTGCTACTATCTATGACCCGTTGGTTTTGAACGTGAGCTTGAGCTTCACTGAAGCGTTCCTGCTCTATATAGATTTGAACAATATGGTTTTGCGCAGCCAGATACTCTCGACCCGCGTGCATCGCTAGGTAATGGTCTAAAGCTCGCTGTTGTTGGCCATCTTTTTGTTCAAGCTTACCAAGGTAAAAGTTGACTTCATTTAGCATCTTGCCTTGGGCCAGCAGCATATTGAGCGTTTGTCGGGCACCTTCAAATTCTTTTAGCTCCAGCTGTGTAAGTGCTAAAGGCAGCAGGATATGGGCATCTTCTGGGTATCGTTCGGTGAGTTTGGCGAAGACTTCACGGGCTCCCGGAATGTCTTTATGGCTGATCAATAACCTAGCCTTAAGAATGGTGAGCGCTTTATCGGCAGGAAATTCGTCCAAAGCTGATTGAACAGCGGTGAGTGCTTCGGCAGTTTTGTTTTGACCGGCCAATATTCTCGCTTTCATATTCCAGGCGGGGTAATAGTGTTTGCTATGCGCGAGCAGTTGATTTAAAAAATCGAGCGCAAGCGTGAGTTCTTTTTGCTGTTGATGTAAATGCGCGAGGTTGAGCAGCAGTCCTGGATGCTGAGGGTGCATCTTCAATACCGGTTGCAGGGCATCTAATAGTTGTTTGCGTGCACCAACGGACAGATTAGCCCCTTGCGTGCTAATAAAGTCTGGGCCAAGCGTTGGATCGAGCGTTAAAGCGGCTTGTAAATGCAAGGTGGACTCAGCAAAGCGCTGAGCTTTGATGAGTTCCATACTTATAGCGTGATGTGCCCGAGGGTTATGGTCGTCCAATTTGGCCCATAATGTCGCGGCGTCTAAAGCAGCTTGATCTGCACCAATATACTGTGCAATTTGTGTGGCGCGTGCGGCAACGCCAGGATCTTGTGTGCGGTGGGCTTCTAGCAAGTAGTTGCCGAGCGAGACATCGAACATCTGTCGCTGTCCTGCGATTTCAGCGACCAGTAAAGCATACAGTGTATTTGCACTGTAACCGGGTTTGCTGACGGCGGGAGTGTTTGCATGGCTCGATTCGGCCCCTTCTTCTGAAGCGAGGGCACCTTCTGGAGACTGGGCGAACACCATGGTGGTCGATAGCAGGAGCGCCAGTGACACCACCACAAAACAGTTTTGCATAGAATAAACCTCTTTGGCGCTTTTGACCCTACAAGAGTGTTTCGAGTTCCAATTGAAATGGAGCCGAAACTTTTTACGCGAATATGGATATAATACGGCGCTTTCTCGGAAGTTTGAAATAATTGGCCGTTATTTGCGAAACTCAGTCAGGTCAGTTAGTCGTATGAGACATAGTAAAACGGAACAATTAACGGGTTATCTTTGAGTTTATGCATTATACGCAGATAAAAACCCCATTAAACCAAGGTAAGTTGGTAAATTACCTTGGTGTCCACCTTATTACCCAAAGTATTTTGTAGTTCATGACTTTATTGGCATTTGGTATAAACCACAAAACGGCACCGGTGGCCATTCGGGAAAAGGTCGCTTTTGCACCTGACCAGATACACGCCCACCTGCGTGAGGCGTGTGCGCAACACGGTATGCAAGAAGTGGTCATTCTTTCGACGTGTAATCGGACGGAATTGTACTGCTCCACAGAAACCGCTAGTGAACACTCACTGTTAAATTGGATGAGTGCAACGCACACGGTGCCCGAAAATGAACTCTCTCGTTGCCACTATTGTTTGGAAGGCGATGCAGCGGTGCAGCATTTGATGCGGGTGGCCAGTGGCTTAGATAGCCTCGTATTGGGTGAGCCTCAGATACTGGGCCAAATGAAATCCGCCTATGCCGTGGCGCAAGATGCTGGAACCATTGGCCCAGAATTGGGCAGGCTGTTTCGGCAAACGTTTAGCGTTGCGAAAAAAGTCAGAACCGATACTGCGATCGGTCAAAATCCGGTATCCGTGGCGTTTGCCGCCGTCAGTTTGGCCAAGAAAATCTTCTCGGATCTCTCGAAAAATACGGCATTGTTGATCGGAGCAGGCGAAACCATCGACTTAGTGGCTCGGCATTTAGTGGATGCAGGGGTCGATAACATTATTGTTGCCAATCGAACATTGGCTCGTGCCGAAGCGCTTGCTGAGCAATTTGGTGCAAAAGCCATTCTGTTGTCTGATATTGCAGACGAGTTGTACCGAGCAGATATTGTCATTGCATCCACTGCTAGCCCTTTACCTGTATTAGGAAAGGGCACTGTGGAGCGGGCGCTGCGTAAGCGTAAACATGCCCCAGTTTTTATGGTGGACATCGCTGTTCCCAGAGACATAGAAGCAGAAGTAGCCGAATTGTCCGACATCTACCTCTACACAGTGGATGACTTAAAAGACATCATCGAAGAGAATGTGCGTGCTCGGCAAGATGCAGCCCTAGATGCAGAAGAAATTATCGAGGCGGGTTCGGCGGATTTTATGCGCCAACTGCGCAGCTTGGATGCGGTAACGACCCTACGGGCCTTTCGGCAGCATTCAGAGCATATTCGTGACCAAGAACTCGAAAAAGCCATGAAGCGACTGAGCAATGGTGATGATCCACAAAAAGTATTAGCAACGTTGGCCAATATGCTCACGAATAAATTGATGCATACACCCACCGTGACCATGCGCGAAGCCAGCGCTGAAGGTCGAAATGAAGTAATGACTTGGGTACAAGAGTTGTATCAGCTTGATGATACAGATCTTAGTTAAATCTCATCTAAAATAATCGTTGTGGGAACGAAAGCGCTGCCTCTGGTTGATTAATTGAGGTAACGACGTTCAAACTCGCAATGGATCAGTATTTGGATGGGAGCAACGTTAGCCCACTAAAGATTTCCTATTTTCTGGTATTAATCGATTCATGAAATCCTCTGTTCAAACTAAATTGGAAACGATCGCCGAGCGCTATGAAGAAGTCGGCGCACTGCTATCGGACCCGTCCGTCATCAGTGACCAAAATAAATTTCGTAACTTATCCAAAGAGTACTCTGAAATAGAGCCTGTGGTGCAAGCGTTTGCGGCCTTTCGCACAGCAGAAGACAATTTAGCGGAAGCTGAATTGTTAACTCAAGACAGTGATCCAGAAATGCGAGAAATGGGTCAGGAAGAATATAAAAGCGCGAAAGAAGAAATTGAGCGCTTAGAAGGCGAGCTGCAAGTTTTATTGTTGCCGAAAGACCCCAATGACGGCAAAAACGTCATTCTAGAGATTCGCGCAGGTACGGGTGGTGATGAAGCTGCCATTTTCTCCGGGGATTTATTCCGCATGTACACCAAATACGCAGAGCGTCGTGGCTGGAAAACGGAAGTACTGAGTGCAAATGAAGGTGAGCATGGTGGTTATAAGGAAATCATCACGCGTATCGCGGGTGACAACGTATACAGCCAAATGAAATTTGAATCGGGTGCGCACCGAGTTCAGCGTGTGCC
Organism: uncultured Saccharospirillaceae bacterium; assembly: GCA_947503895.1. Taxonomy (GTDB): domain Bacteria; phylum Pseudomonadota; class Gammaproteobacteria; order Pseudomonadales; family Oceanobacteraceae; genus Bermanella. The sequence goes on along the minus strand of CANNFT010000015.1, from coordinate 104,048 downwards.
AGCGACCGAAAGTCAGGGCCGAATCCACACGTCAGCCTGTACGGTTGCCGTCATGGCAGAAGTGGAGGAAGGGGCTGAAGTTGATATAAACAAAGCCGATTTACGCATCGATACTTTTCGTGCATCTGGTGCCGGTGGACAGCACGTTAACAAAACTGACTCGGCGATACGACTCACTCACATCCCAACTGGCATTGTGGTTGAGTGTCAGGAAGAGCGATCACAACATAAAAACCGTGCTAAAGCGATGTCGATATTAGCGACGCGCCTGCAAGACGGCATTACCCAAAAAGCACAGGCTGAACAAGCAGCCGAGCGTAAAAGTTTGGTGGGCAGTGGTGACCGTTCAGAGCGTATTCGTACTTATAACTACCCGCAAGGTCGAGTGACGGATCATCGCATCAACCTCACGTTGTACAAATTAGATGAAGTGATGGAAGGCGATACCGATTCAATTATTCAGCCATTAATCCATGAGCATCAGGCAGAAATGTTAGCGGCTATGGGTAGCGATTAATATTGACGCCCAGACAAAAGGTGGTGTGGATACCTATCCCATCATCTTTTGTTCGTTATACTCCATCAAAAACCAGTCACCTCTAGCATCGAAACCTCGTCCATCATGAATTTAAAACAAACTTTAGCATTGGCTTCGGACGAACTGATGGCAGCGAGTAAAAGCGTTCATCATTTATCTGATTCCCCTGCATTAGATGCTGAGCTACTGCTGTTGCATGTATTGAATGCTTCCCGCACGATTTTATTTACCCACCCCGAAAAAACACTCAGTGCTCAAGAAAACCAGGCTTTTCAGCGTTTACTGGCAAGGCGTAAATGTGGCGAACCCATCGCCTATATATTGGGATATCAGGGATTTTGGAGTTTAGATTTAGAGGTTGCACCCCATACGCTGATTCCCAGAGGCGATACCGAATCCTTGATTGAGTGGATTTTGGAGCAACCGGATTTACAGCCCAACGCGATTCTGGATTTAGGAACCGGCACCGGAGCATTGGCATTAGCACTGGCTAAAGAATTTCCAGCCGCGCAGGTAACTGGGTTGGATATCATTCCTGAAGCGGTAGCGCTGGCCACCCGTAATGCAGATCGTAACAATATTACCAACGCTCAGTTTTATCAAAGTCATTGGTTTGACGGGCTTTCTCACCGAGCAAACGCCTCTACGGTCCAACCCCGTTTCGACTTGATCGTCAGTAACCCCCCGTATATTGATGAAACCGATGTTCATCTTGACCAAGGTGATGTTCAATTTGAACCCAAGTCGGCATTGGTGGCGGACGAGCAGGGTTTTCATGATCTTTATCATATCGCAGAGCATGCGCGGCCATATTTAAATGGCTGGCTGGTCATGGAGCATGGATGGACGCAAGCTGAAAATGTGCGAAAAACATTACACGCTTTGGGTTATCAGCAAGTAGGGTCTGGGCGTGATTTAGCGGGTCATGAGCGATTTACGTTTGGAGTGTATTCCTCCGAATAAATTGAGCGATCTACATCTCTTTTATTCTGCACATGAATAGTTGTCGCATAATCGTAATTTCAATGATGGCGATAGGTTTTATTCTCTTGTTCGTCAATTTATTGGTATTCATCGCCAGTCACAGAGTCGCTTTTAATCGTTATAAAAGAATGAGTCGCTTCCAATCATTTATACCGATCATAAAAGGATTTCATTATGTCTGTCGAGCAAGTCAGTGAATCACTCAAAATATCTTACCACTCTGCATTGTGCGTTTTAACGATTAATAACCCACCTTATAACGCGCTCTCAATAGACCTTATGAATACATTGGAACGTATGATTCCTGAACTCGCGAATGATCAATCTGTTAGGGCTATTTTGGTGACCGCAGAAGGCGATCAGAATTTTTCAGTAGGGATGGACTTGAAACAGTTAGCGCCAATATTTAACGACCAATCAAAATTAGAAGCCTTGTTTGATCAGCGTTTAAATGTATTGTCCATGATTGAAAATTTAAATAAACCCGTGATCGCTACACTATTTGGGCATTGTTTAGGTGGCGGCTTAGAATTGCCATTGGCGTGTCATTTTCGATTAGCAGCAAAAACAGGGTGCAAAATTGGGCTGCCTGAGATGGACTTGGGCACCGTGCCTGCATGGGGCGGAAGTGTACGTTTAACAAAGACTGTGGGACGTATGCATGCTACGGATATGATCCTACGCGCTAAGAAAATAGACGGTGAAGAGGCCTATCGCATTGGCCTTGTTAATGAGGTAGTAGAGAATCATCGATTGCTCGATCGTGCAATTGAACTTGGTTTAGAATTAGCACAAGCTCCGGCCTATGCCGTCTCGCAAATACTGCCAGCGTTGAAAGCCATTGAAGACATGAATGTCGATAAAGGGTTTGCGATGGAGCGTAGAGCCGTTATGAACACTTTAGGTTCGCCTGAAAATCAAGAAGGCACCATGGCCTTTATCCAAAAGCGAAAACCAGCGTTTGTGTGATGCAGTCACTCAGTCCATGCCGAGTTGATGGATAACCTGAAGCTGGGAGGACGCAAGAATTCCATGGCCTGAAAGTGCGGTATGACCTATCTCATGTAGAGTCTCGAATGAGCGAAAGCTCATCCTATTTCTCGACATGGCTGTCTTTTTTCAGGCTGCCATGTCGAGTGAATTAAATAAGAATCTGGATAAATCATTACCACTTCATCATGGGCACCGGATTGATTGGGTGGCGCAGAAACCATTTTAGACCTTTCTTCAGTAGACCTAGATGAAAGCCGGCGTTCGGAAGGGCTGATTTCATTTCTTTTATGTAGTGTTTAGGCAAATTAAATGTAATCGCCGTCAATGAAAAGTCCACCAAGTCACCTTTTCGAAATAACTCAACAATGCCCTGATGTTCGCCGTTATATTGTCGTAATTTATGATGCTCAGTAATCATCAAGCGAATTTCATCACACCAGTCTTCTAATTGATTATCCTGTAAATACTGCATGGCGGGCGGTACGGAAGGCTCTAAGTAATCCAAGGTGTTATCCACCCAAATACCGATATCATGAAAGACACCAGCGATCATGATTTTCTTTTTGTCGTCTTCCGTTAAAGGCTGGCCCTGCTGATCTTTTATGGCCCACGTAAATTGCACCATTCGATATACGTGGTTTCGATAGCCTGCGTAGTCCTCGCCGATGACGGTTCGCCAAGGCTCGAATAATGCTTCAAGAAACGGTATATGCGTTTCTACTTTCATACATGCCGACATCTGATTTCCTCATAGATACATTGATGACAGGATGCCTAACAGTATGCCAATTTGTTCAAATGCCATTAAGTGTCTATATTGACACAAAACAGTTTGATACAGCCAATATGAGAATAGCCGTCATTCATTACCCGTCAGCCTTACAATCCGCTGTTTATGGACTCTTCGAGTTGTTTGAAATGGCGAACGAACTCTGTCAACAGGCTGCTGCGTTTTCATGTGAAATACTCACCACAGAACAATTACCTAAGGGGCAGCAGTATGAGGTCATTATTCTGCCGCCTTCCTTGAAATCGGATTATTACCTTGAACCGAGTGACCATTTATTAACGTGGTTGGCCCAGCAGCATAAGCAACAAGCCACACTTTGTTCGGCATGTTCGGGGGCTTTTATTCTTGCGCAAGGTGGGTTTTTAGAGGGGCATCAGGCCACGACACATTGGGCATTGGAAGAGGCATTTAAGGAGCGTTTTCCTCATTTAACCTTAGATATTCATCAAATCCTGATCAATCAGGGCGACATTATTACAGCGGGTGGTGTGATGTCTTGGTTGGATTTGGCACTGGAAATCGTAGCGCGGCATGCCGGGCCCGCAGTGATGAATCAATTAGGAAAAAACTTGGTGGTGGATACAGGGCAAAGGTCCCAACGGTATTACCAGCAATTTATCCCTAAACGTAACCATGGGGATAAAGCCATTTTAGAAATTCAGGCGTTTTTAGATAAATACTATTTTAAGAAAACTAAAAATATAGAAATGGCCGATCTTGGACATATGAGCGAGCGAAATTTTCTGCGGCGTTTTGCGCAAGCCACGGATTTGAAACCGTCTGAATACATACAGCGGTTACGCATCCAAAAGGCCTGTGAAAAATTAGAGCAAACCACTAAGCATTTCGAAACCATTGCCACGGAGGTGGGTTATGAAGACAGCAGCGCCTGCCGTAAAATATTTGTGCGCATTCTAGGGTTAACGCCCAAGCAATTTCGACAGCGGTTTGTTAAATAAACAGTCGATATGAAATTTAACCACAAAATTGAAACACTAAAGAGAGGTGATTAATGAAAGAAAAGTTCAGTCCAGCTGAGTCATCAGCATTATTGGAATTAAAAGGCGTAGGTCCAACCGTGATTAAACGATTTGAAGAAATTGGTATCAGTTCTTTCTCAGAATTAAAGCACTATAATGCGGATGATATTGCTGAGAGAGTGGCCAGCATGCTGCACACTACGTGCTGGAAAAATAGCCCTTTGGCGAAAAAGGCGATTAATGCAGCCATAGAGTTAGCGAAAAAATCCTGATTTAGAAATGAATATCCGCCATGAGGGTGGATGTGCGGTAAGGCGATCATTTAAAATGTAGATTACATACGGTGTTGTGTGATTTGATGAATATCTTCAATATCGACTGGTCGATTAAGTATGGCTTTATAGTGTATTAGATCTTCTACCGGCATGACTTTGAATGTCATGCCAAACAATGTGCGATATTCATACTGGTCAAAATTTATAATTTTCGAGTGCCAATTTTTATCAGCGGCATTATATATTTTACAATCGTTGTCACTGCCGACTTCTACCGCTTGACCTTGGAACCGAAACTGCACATACGTCAAATCCCATAGCTTTCCTTTATGGTGAGTCGGGCCATACGTAATATAAGGTCTGCCAAATTCGACAACTGAGTCAAAAAATGCATCTGGAATGTATACATCAATATCATTTAAAGAGCGCGTTGAACCATATGCGATGGCTGCTAGTCCGCCGCACACCACATATGGAATATCATGATTTTCGAGATACTGAATAATCCAGCTTAAAGCGGGCAAAGCAGCCAATGAATAACCTTATATTACGTTTAAGTTTGTGAATGCAATCCAATGATATTGCCTTCGGTGTCGGCAACGAGTGAGCAAAATCCGTATTCGCCAATAGACATTTTAGCTTGCTCCACTTTTCCACCAGCTTGTTTAACCCGTGATTCTTCATTTGCACAATCATCACATGAGAAATAGACGATAGTACTATTTCCACCCGCTGAATATCCTGCCATCTTGACCAGTGCTCCTGTGGCACCATAGCTTTCAAAGCTGGAAGGAAAGCCCCATAGTTCGGTGTCAGACTCTGTCGGGTCATTCATTTTTTCGAGCTTCACATCAAATATAGCCTGATAAAAAGCTTTGGCTCTTTCCATATCGTCTACGTAAATTTCAAACCAACCGATTGGATTGTTCATATAGGCTCCAGCGATTAAATGAATTCGTTTTAGAGTGTGTTGCACGCTTGCGATTGCAGTTGGACATTATTTCAAGTTTTCAGCATGCTTGACAGGATTATAGACGCCAATTACAGAATGAGTGTCAGCCGAACCATGAAAACTATTGCCATCAATACTCTGTACAGATAAGGCAGGTTTCGAAGTTGATTCGCTTTACGCACATTGACCTCACACATTGCGTGTTAGACAGTTAATGTTTAAAAAGGCGATTCAATATAGGGCATCTATATAAAGTCACGACAGAAAAATTTCACGACTGCATGGATGCCGGTGTTGGGACGAAGCAGGAAACCAAAGCCGAGCGTCAAATTGACTTTATGCAGACGTCCCATCGTAAATAAATGAATTCAATCCCCTTGAATTATTTTTCATCAGGGATACGCTGAGTTCTGCCCTTCAGTGATAAATGGCCTCATATCGATCTACCAATTCTAGTCATCATGGAATGACAGGAGTCTGATGATGTTTTCTGTATTCAGCTTAAGAAGCACTTGCTTATGCATTAAAATATTCATTGCAATGCTACTGGCAAGCCAATTCGCATATGGATTTACGTTTCGAGACCATTTCGAACATGGCGATCATTGGAATGGAGCGCCTCACCCCATTACGAATGGCGTTTTACAGCTCAGTCGTAGCGTTAACGATAAACTGACCACGCGCATTGACTCATTCCCACCTATTTCAACCTACCCGCTTGCAGTCCGATTTAGAGCCAAGCCGTCAGACGGCACGCCTAATTATGCATCTCTGCGAATTCATTTTTTTACCAATGATCAAGGCGCCTTAAATGCAGATAGCTACTCATTACATTTGACAGGAGATCATCGGGGTCACTTTAAGATTTCAAAATCAGGGTATAAAACAGAATATTATTCCGGTGAAAACAACGGGTTATTGATTGGGCCGGGTGAGTGGCAAGAGGTGGAAATCATTTTTTATCGCGAGAGAATCTACGTTTACCGCGGTGACGAAAACGTATTGAATTTACATTTACCCGATATGCCACTGTCGCCCATGAATCAGCATATATCGCTAGAGGCACAAAGTGGAAACTGGGACTTTGATTGGTTCGAGGTCGATACGCCTAATAATGATTGTGATAACGGTGGAGGCGATAACGGTGGCGAAAACCAGCCGCCCTCCATTCCTCAAAATTTAACCGTGCTGTCTGTGTCCAGCAGCACGGCACAATTTCAGTGGGGTGCATCGAATGATGATTCGCAGGTTGCCGGGTACATTCTATACAGAGACCAAATTGAAATCGCACGAACTCAAGGCCTGAACTATATCGACAATAATTTACAGCCCTCTACAACCTATCAATACACAGTACAAGCATATGATGATCAGGATGCATTGTCGGGTCAGTCATCGTTATTAACGATCATGACCGATCCACTGACGCCTAACGTTATTACGATTCAATCAATTGACGATCAAGTCGTGGATACCGGTGCACTTTATACTTATACGCCAACGGTTCAAGGTGCGGGAAATATTACGTGGGTTAAAGAATATGGACCGGATGATCTCGAAGTGAACGCTAGCACAGGAACCGTGACTTGGAATATTCCCAGCCAGCTGCCGTCAGAAAGTGTTTATGTGGGCGTCACAGCGATGGATGAACAAGGAAACCGAGATACGGAAATTTGGATTGTATCCATCGGCAATCAACAAAATATTCAATACGTTGGCCCAAATGAAGCTAATGTAACGATCGCGGACGGCGTGCGCAGCATGAGCTCAGGCGGCACGCTGATCATTAGAAATGGTACGTATACGGGTGAACCGAGTGACTTTATCAATCCAAATGATGGTGGTGCACAACCGCCTGCCGGAAACGCTTTGGCTTATACCACGATAATGGCAGAAGAACCGGGACAGGTAATATTAGATGGTCAGGGAAACATCGAAGCGTTAATGCATATCACAGGCAACTATAATGAGCCTGATGACTGGGGCAATGCGACGGTAGAAGCGACACCGCGCAATTATATTGCATTAAAAGGTATGCATATCAAAAATGCATTATCCGGAGGATTGCGCCTGAGTTCACTTCACCATGCAAAAGTCACTCACGTCGGTGTCTCTGATTCTGGGCGTGAAGCGAATTGTGACTTTACGGGGCCAGCCTGTGGGATGTCGAATATTTATATTACGCGTACACACCATGTTTTATTAGAAGACGTTTATACATTTGGGCATGGGCGATACCAAATTATTTTTCAAAAAAACCGAGATGGTGTCATTCGTCGAGCTGTTTCGCGCATTGACGGTTACATCGGCCAAGAACCTGTTGGTGTTTTTCAGACTTACTGCAGTAAAAATATTTATTGGCAAAACGTCATGGCCATTGATAGTGATTCAAAACGTTTTTGGGTCAGACATGATAATTTGGGTAATGCATTCGGCTTTGCGGCGACAAACTGCTTAGCCTATCCAACCAACAGCCACTATATTTCCAGCATTGCTCTTAATAATGACGTGCCTTACACGGGTTTAAATTTAGATAATGCGAATAGCCCTCATTATGTGACAAATAGCGTGGGCTGGGGTGGCGATATGACTCGTACATCCTATGGTACTGGGTCAATTTCCTCCTTTATCATGGGAGAGGGAGTTATACACTTAACTCAAAATACGTTGGGCCGTGTTCGTGCCAATCCAGGTTATGAAACCGTCGAAGGGGGCAGTGGTCGTGGATTTATTTATCATCGAAATAATCCATTAACGCTTGATCATTCCATTGTGTATCAAATGGGGTGGAATGGCAGTGAGGTTACCAATCAGGGACGATTAGCTTGGTCGAGCAGTGACATAAGTTTTAATTTCGCGAATTTATTTGATAATTCACCTGAGCCGTTGATCCCTCCGGGCAACAACGGTGGGTCTATTAGTATGACCAATACGTTGACGTTTGATCCCAGTGTAAGCGGCTTAAAATACTTACCACGAATCGAAGCAGCGAGCACATTATTGACCGCGGGTGAGGCTAATCAACGAGTGGGAGCACTTATTCAAAATCGACTCGGTCGATCCGGAACCTTGCATGGCGAAGCCGGCTGGAATGATGAAACAGATATCCCTTTGTGGCCATATCCGCATGAATCTTTGATTAAACAAAAATTTTCAAATTACAGTTACACCGGTCCGACGCGCAGTGGCATTGTGAATACCGTCGGGCCAATGGACACGATATCTGGCCAACGGGGTTTTGCAGCAGAAGGAAATGGTTTGTATGGTGGCCCCATTACATTAACCTCTTACATTTGGGAGCAACTGGGTCATCCTTGCCCAATCGAAATATGCACCCAGCAGGCAGCGAGCGAGCCACCGCCTCCCGCAGGAAATCTTAACTTAGCGGCATTTCAACCGGTGGCAGACGCGATCAATTTGAACGCTTTAAACGCTAATGTTCCCAGTCAGTCTTCCGGGATCACTTGGCATGGTGAAGCGCAGCAGTTTTTGGTCGTGCACAACAATCATGCAAAAATCACACGTTACAATGCCAATTGGGATCAATATTTAGGTATCGTTTCGAAAGGCGGCAACATTAATAGCGACATGGAAGGGCTCGCGTATGAGGCCAATGACCAATTATGGGTCGTGGCTGAAAACAATCGCGCACATCGGGTCGCCTTCGATCAATCAACGACACTGGTAAACGGAAATGAAACGGTGAATCCGGGGTATTTATTTCCAGCACCGTCTACGAGCAGTAAAGGATTTGAAGGCGTTGCGATTCGCCCTGCCATAGGCGGTCAGCCGACTCGAATATACGTCGGTGAAGAGGGTACCAGTCAAGCGACAGCGCCATTTAAAATCTACTATTTCGATATGACGGAAAGCCTAAATCAACCGAATACGGTTAATGAACCCTATGATGTGAATGAAATGGTGCCATTTGACGCACATGCCCTGCTGGGGGCTGACATCGCGGATATTTCGGGTATGACCTATGACCCAGTATCACAGCATCTCATTATTGTGAGTCAAGCATCCAGTAAATTGATTGAGGTAGACCCTGACAGTGGCACCATTGTTTCTTCATTATTATTGGACAAAACGGATTTGAATATTAATTGGGAAGGCGTCACCTTGGGGCCTAATCGGGAGATCGTTGTAGTGGGTGAACCTTATTATGTTCGGGTTTATCAAAAAAATTAAAAAATGATTTAAGGGCGTCTGAATAAAGTGACTGTATGAGATACCCTTAACCCACATCACGCGGATGATCTCATACACAAAATGGATATGAGCGCATCTGCGTGGTCGTTAATGCGACCCTAGGTTGAACGTAAACGATATATGGCATCCAAAACGATACAGTGATCGCAATGGTTTAGATGCACCCAGTCCGTAAAAGGTCGCCATTTTTTATTCTGTTTCGGTTGACCAAAAAGAGCGTGCCTCTGATTCGTTTAATTTCCCCACTGATAACGGTACATTCATAAGTAGTTTCCCTATTTTGTCTCGCTGGCTTCGTTCCTTATAGCTAAGATTAGTGTCGGGGCTTTTTTTCTGCTTGCTCAATTGCCATGTTAAGAACGTTTCTAAATAATGTTTTTCACGCTCGTTAGGGTTGAGTTTAATTAATTCTTGGAGTGTTTCTTCTTCATAATGGTAGATTCGTCCTGTGACCAAGTCGCTGCCGAGTTGAATGGAGAGGGCAAACCAACTTGCTTCTGGAGATAGTGAATTCAGCGGCGTGCCACGAGAGACGATGACTTCATCATGAGGTTGTAGCGGGACGGGTGTGAGTCGTACATCTGGGACAAGCTGACAGTCGCAGTTGGCAAGTGCATGGGAAAGATTCACTAAATCCTGAGCGGATAGTTCATGACTTGACGCAGGTAGAAACCACTGTGCAATGGTGGCGACGTTAAAATGCGTGCCTGATGCGATAGATTGATGAACGGTTTGCACGGTATTTTGGAGTATTTCAACCCCCTCCATTGATACGCCTTTAGGCCATTGCGCCAATGCACCCATAACATCACCTTGTACTATTAAGTTTAGAATAATACGCGTGTGTTCGCTTAATTCCGAAAAGCCACTCAAGCAGTTTGGGTTTTCGAGTGGGTTTGTCCAGTGATCGGGTATGGACAGATTGTCGAATTCGACTTCCTCAAGGGATGGCGTGAATTCGGATAATTTAAGCTTCACAGAAGAAGGCGAAAAGGTGACTCCTTCTGGGAAATAATAGGGATACAAGGCTGAAAAAATATTTCTCGCGAGCGTGAAATGTTGGTAAATCTTATCCACCCCTCTTATTTCATTTATACACAGTAAGCAATGCAGTAGCCAATCAGAATCAACTGGCTCAGACGGGGTTTCATGGGTTGTTTTCGCGATGGCGTAGCAAATCGCACTGTTATCAAAGGAACGGATGGGTCGTAGTTTAATTTCATCCAGTCGTTCTGGGTAGTGATAAAAATACAATATGCAGAGTAAGCCACTCGCGCTATTTTGTACGAATGAATCACTAGAGTTTTCGATGAAACGATGTAACTCGAGTATGATGGCTTCAAGGTTTTGGGTCCGCATAGCATCATAATTCTGTGTAGCATCATTCAGCACGTAATACTCTAGCCCTTGCATAAACATGAGCACATTATCTGATTGACTTAGATTGTCTCGTCCTTCACTCAGCCAGGTTAAATACTGATAACGCTGTGTGGTTGTCATAGTTGAATAATGACCGCGATCGTAACCATTTGTAGGTTCAGTCGGGCGCTCTATCGGAGCTTTCGGGTCGATCATCGTGTGATTTTTCGAAAAGCTTTCAAAAGAATTCTCGCCAATATAGACCAAGCCAGTAACCTCTATCCCTTTGATACTGAAGCGCTCATTTGCACTCAGAAAGCGATCCCGTTTGATAGCCCGTGTTGGCGAAGGTGGTGTGGGTTCGGTCGGCTCATCTATAGACCGAGTATTCGGTTTGCTTTGTGCGTCTGCGTGCTTGTGAAGCCAGTGGTGAATCACGGTGACGGGCATGACCAGTACGAGAAATAACATCGTGACGGTTGAGATGGGGATGCCCGCAGCCAACAGTGCTCCGTGAGTGATGATTGCGCCAAGAGCCAGTTTGATCCATATATTCATATCTTAGACTTCCATTCAAAACGTTCATTTGTCCGGCTGTATACTACGTGTGTTGTGCTTCAAATTAAACAGTCATGGCGACTGGGTTAGCGTAATCGTATTCCACCGCCTTGGTTTGCATGGTCATTCTCTTCGTTTACAACGCAAGCCAGCCGTAGAAACTAAGTCTTTTATTCCATCTATGTCATGGCTATGCTCACGGCTTGGCACATACAGGTTCCACTTTGATGAAAAGGTGCATTCATGAATGATCCCATCAGTAAAACCAAAAGCAGTTTTTATAGGCGTCTTTATGTCGCTTTTCTGATTGAGCAAGGTGTGAATACTGTCCCCGCGATCATTCAGCAAACCGGCATGCCAAGACGCACGGCGCAGGATACCATTCAAGCGCTGGCAGAATTAGAAATATCCTGCGTTTTCAATGGCGCGTTGAAAAACGGCAGCTATCAAATCTTACACTGGGGGGCTGTGAATGCAGATTGGGTCCGCGAGCACAGTCAGCAAATACAGGATGCCCTTGGATACCCTGCTCTGACGTAAGAGCACCTCTCTATTAAGTGGTGATGTTTTGTCCCCTAAATTCGACTGCACGTCATTAGCCTCGCGGATATATCCATTATTTGATTTTAAAATACGACAGGGCATAGTCGGGCACTTGATGGCTTGAGTGTTTTTTGAGCGGCTAATCGTGTCAATAACGTTTTTTAGTCGTAAAGAACGTGTGTAAAAAATAAAAATACGAGGGAATTTCGATTACTCGAAGATTGTTTTGTCGCAGGCTTAGACGTATTCGTTCCAAGTGAAAATGTGAACCAATTAAATTTAAAGTGACATTATTTGTCAAAATGTGAAACAAAGTGCATTTTTTGGCACGTCATTTGTGAAGTACTCCCCTTCCTTTCTGTTAATTTTGTTTAAAGTTACCCCATCAAATATTGATGTAAAAAAAAGAAATCAATAAAAGTTAAAAACAATTTTGGCTTTTCGATTTTATGCTTTGCACCAATATGAGACGAGCGGTAAACGAACATCAGTAGTTTGAGAAAAGGCGTGTATCGCCAAACATTTCTCAATAATAAAGACCAACAAAAATTTTATTTTTACGACAATTTAAAATCTATTGTTGGCTTCGTTACGCATAAAAGAAATTTTGTTTAGCAGCGTTACTGACGTCAACGGAGTTTCTTAAAATCATTTTTCGCATGATTAAACGCTACATTCTCATCGGCATTTAAGCCTATAAATAGCGCTCAATTGTATTTTTTGCTGTTGTACACAGGCGCTGAATAACAAGGAAACATAACTGATATGAAAATGACTAGATTCTATCAACCTTTGCTATTACCTCTCGCCATTGCCGCTGCTTCAGCAAATGTGCAAGCAAATGACATTGCGGCTGCATCTGATCGCATGATCGTAAAATATGCAGCACCAATGGCATTAAATTCGATCACCACCGACTTAAGTCTCACATCTGCACCGGCTGCTACTTATGCCTTTTCCACTTCCGATGGTGCACAAGTTGTTCAACTCGACGACATGACTTCCGTAGAAGAACTGGAGTCACTTGCACAAGAAATTAAAGATGAGCCAGGTGTTATTTACGCTGAGCCTGACTACATTATGACCGTACAAGCCATGCCTGACGATAGCTATTACGGTGAACAGTGGCACTACTTTGAAGCGGCTGGTGGTATTAATCTACCGGATGCTTGGGATATCACCACCGGTAGCGCGGATGTTGTCGTCGCTGTCGTTGATACGGGTGTGTTACCGCATGAAGATTTGGTTAAAAACTTAATTCCAGGTTACGACTTTATCTCAGACACGAAAATGTCTAACGATGGTAACGGCCGTGATAGCGATGCGAGTGACGCCGGTGACGCGATGACCGCAGGTGAATGTGGTTGGGGACAACCAGCACGTAACCAAAACAGCAGCTGGCACGGAACGCACGTGGCGGGCACCATTGCAGCAGATTCAAACAACAGCTTGGGTGTAGCGGGAATCAGTTGGAACAGTAAAATTCTACCGGTTCGTGTTCTAGGTAAATGTGGTGGTTATACTTCCGATATTACAGACGGCATGCGTTGGGCTGCGGGTCTGAGCGTTCAAGGTGTACCTAAGAATACTCGTCCTGCACAAGTCATTAATATGAGTTTGGGCGGCAAAGGAAATTGCTCTAACGCTTATCAAAGCGCGATCAATGATGTCGTGGCAACAGGCGCGACCGTGGTGGTAGCAGCTGGTAATGACAATGATAATGCTGGCAGTTACACACCTGCGAGCTGTGACAATGTCATCAGCGTTGCTGCAACCAATCGTGATGGCGGCAGAGCATACTATTCAAACTACGGTAGCGTCGTCGATGTAGCAGCACCAGGTGGTGAGACAACACGTTCAGGCAATGGTGTATTGTCGACATTAGATAGCGGAACAGAAGGCCCCGTTTCGGATTCTTATTCTTACTATCAAGGCACCAGTATGGCTGCACCGCACGTCGCGGGTGTTGCAGCTCTGATGTACTCCGTTAACCCTGATCTTTCTGCCGATCAAGTGAAGTCTATTTTACAATCAACTTCACGTAGTTTCCCATCAACGAGTACGCGTGCATGTACTACTGCACAATGTGGTAGCGGTATTATTGATGCAGCCGCCGCGGTAATGGAATCGAAAGGCTCGGATACTCAGCCCAATACAAACGTATTACAAAACGGAGAGATTCGCACGATTTCAGGTGCCCGTGGTAGCAACCAATACTTTACGGTAGAAGTGCCTGAAGGCGCGTTAGCATTGAATGTGTCTATGACTGGCGGTTCAGGTGATGCGGATTTATACGTTCGTTATGGCAGCAAGCCAACTGATAGCAACTACGATTGCCGCCCATGGAAAAACGGCAATGAAGAAGTATGTGATCTTGTTGTTAAAGCAGGCACTTGGCATGTCATGGTTCAGGGTTATAACACCTTCAGTAATGTTGACCTGGTAGCAAACTTCGATGGTGTGACGAACCCAGAAGCGCCAGAGCAATCTGAATTCTTCAACACAGACTCGGTTAGCATTCCTGATAACAGTGCTTCTGGTGTTTCCAGTGTGATTAACGCCATTCGTTCAGGAAATGCGGGTACGGTTGAAGTCACGGTTGATGTGACTCACAGCTACCGTGGTGATGTTCAGCTTCAACTGATTTCTCCTGCGGGCAATGTTGCTCAGCTTAAATCAAAAAATGGTCGAGATGGTGCTCAGAACGTAACGGCTACCTACTCAGTTGATTTCGGTAATGCACCTGCCAATGGTCAATGGACTTTAAAAGTGAGCGATCATTACGCTCAAGACACTGGCAAACTAAACAGCTGGTCGATTAAGTTCTAAATATAAAGGCTAACCAACATGAGTATCATTGTAGCGATTTAAGCAATGGTGCTCGTGTTATCTGATTCGATGATTCATATACTGTATCCCAATACCGTAATGGATCATTATTTTGACTGAACACGAGTTCAATTAGGAAACGTAAACATGCTTAAAAAAATTACCCTTGCTGCAGTCGCTGCACTTTCTCTAAATGCACAGGCTGCTGACCAATACATGGTTGTATTTGAGGGCGAAGCTAAGAACTGTGATAGCAAAGCTATTTTTGAAACCGTGACGAAAACGGTTAAGTTCAAACTGAATCTGGTTAAGCCACATGGTGAGTGTGGTGTGGTCGTGAGCTCTGAAGAAGCCGTAGACGAAAAGCAATTAAATAAGCAATTAGCTTCTTTGAAAGGTTTTAAATTTGCGGAGAAAGATGCTGTGATGACCACGCAACCAGTACAATCTGCAGCACAGCCTGCAGTTAAAGTAGTTGAAAAAACGAAAGCGGAGTAAGTAGATACTATTAAAAAATTGTTAAAGGCGTGTGCATAATCGTATGCACATTATTCTCTAATCCATTTTTTAAAATCGACATCACATGCCAGTCATACTCCCCAAGATGACTGGCGCCGATCACACCTCATGCCCCCGAACCATTGCCTGTACCTTTACGATTGAGCGTATCGAATTTATTCGATCACCCACTAGCACGATGCCATTCTATTCAATGACCTTTAATGAATTATGCATGGGTACTGTTATTGGAAGATTGGCCAACCGTTCACGTATCTATACTGAAAGCACCATTGATAAGCCCCCAATAATGAGAACGCCCTGACATGCTGTGAAAGCCGAAAACTATCACGCTATGGGGATATTATTGGTCTACTCTGAGAAGAGTGTGAAAGCGACAGGTGATGATCGTCAATATGTGCCACTATCACTTTTTAGATGGTTCTCAGTGCGAACTCGACGATGCAGGAAAAGGGCTGTGTTTTTGGCATGACCCTACGATTAGCAAGGCAGGCAAAAACCTAGTATCGGAGTTAGAAGCGATTGCAAAAGCCGGTCATAAAATGGAAGGCTTCTCGCTGACGCGTGCTAATTTAGAAGGTATTAACTTAGTGCGCCACGGTAATCCCGATGGCTATTGCTTCGCCAGTGCGGATTTTTACCGTGCGAACCTTAAAAATGCACACCTATTTCAAATAGACTTGAAAGACGCCTCTCTTATGAAAGCAGATTGTCGAGAAGCGAACCTACATTTTGCCAATCTTGAAAACACCAATTTATTGGGCGCGCGATTTGATGGCGCAAAAATTGAAAATATCCATTGGGGACGTCGACTGTTTCATAAGCAAAAAGCACTCGAAGCTGAAAAATCTGGACGACACGAAGGAGCATTGGATTTCTTAGAGCAAGCTGAGGAGATTTGCCGTCATTTGAGAAAAGTAAGTGAAGCGCAAGGTTTGTTTGAGTTGGCTGGGCACTTCTTTCATGAAGAAATGAAAATGCGCCGATTTCAAATGCCTCCCCTGTCGATAGAGCGCATTGGTTCTTGGTTAGTGGATATCTTTTGTGGTTACGGTGAAAAACCAATGCGTGTTATTGCATTTTCGTTATGCATCATTTTTATGTGCAGTTTCGCATTCTTCTTATTAGGCATTGGCGATAGTGGCCAACGGGTTGCTGTTAATTTGGCGACTAGCTGGCAGGACAACTTTATGATGTGGGGGAAAACACTGTATTTTAGTGTCGTGACGTTTACGACACTGGGATATGGCGACTTAGTGCCCATTGGGTTTTCGAGAGTGGTGGCGGCGATTGAAGCATTTACAGGTAGCTTTACACTGGCATTATTCGTGGTGGTGTTCGTGAAGAAAATGACACGATAGTGTTAAAATCACCCCCATAAACGCAAAGAGATGCCCTTAATTTGGCCCAGCTCGATGAATCGATCCCAATGGAAATATGGAGTGCATTAAACCGGTTGCCTGTCTTGTTTATGGACAACATCGGTCTTGGCAGCATAACCAATCAGCGTTAAGCTCTCCTTTCGTTGTGTGCCGACACAGCGAGTAACATAAAAATAATAAGTACGAGACATCTATGAAAGCCGATATATTGACCCAAATTGTTCTGCCGTTATCCCTGTTTATCATCATGATGGGCATGGGCTTGGCACTAAAATTAAAAGACTTTTCACTGGTGTTGATTCGACCCAAAGCCATTCTTGTGGGCATGGCTGCTCAAATGCTCATGCTGCCTTTGCTGGCTTATCTTATTGTATTGGCTTTCGATATGCCGCCATTGTTGGCGGTTGGATTAATGATCTTATCTCTGTGTCCCGGCGGGACGACGTCCAATTTATTTACCTATCTCGCTCGTGGCGACGTAGCGTTATCGGTGACGTTGACGGCAATTGTGTCTTTGTTAGCGCCTTTAACCGTACCGCTGTTGTTGGTCTTTTTCATGGAACAAATTATGGATAGCGGTGAATTAATTGAATTGCCGGTCTTCGAAACAATAAAACAATTGTTGGCGATTACCGTGGTTCCAGTGGTATTGGGAATGATTATTCATCGATTCGCACCTGCATTTGCTCAGAAAGCCGAAAAGCCGGTGAAAATATTCTCCGTCGTATTTTTATTGTTGATTGTAGCGGGCATTGTTTTGAAAAATCTAGACAGCATGCCAAGGTATTTTGCTGAAGCGGGTTTACCTGCATTGGTACTCAACATCACCTGTATGTTATTGGGCTATGTGATTGCAAAAGTATTCCAGTTGAATGAAGCACAGAGTAAAACCATTGGGATAGAAGTCGGCTTTCAGAATGGCACCACAGCCTTACTCATTGCCTTAACGATTCTTCAAAATAGTGAAATGGCGATGGCGCCAACGGTTTATTCGCTCTTAATGTTTATTACCGGTGCAGCATTCGCTTGGGTATTAAACTACAAAGAAAGGAAAGCAGTTGAGGTTTGATGTTTATAGCTGTGTGCTTTTGACTCAATGATCGCAATAAAAAAGCGGAGCATGTGCTCCGCTTTTTAGTGGTTTCAATCAAGGTTAGAGGATTGAGACCTACAGTATTACTGACGAATACCTTCGATATTCAAAATCATCTCAACATGTGTAGAGGCTGGTCCAAGATTTTTTGTGATGCCAAAATCGGCCATCGCAAATTTAGTGGTGCCAGTGAAGCCACGACGGTAGCCACCCCAAGGATCTTTGCCTGCACCCACTTCAACCGCATCAATGACGACTTCTTTGGTAACACCATGCAAGGTCAAGTTGCCATGAATTTTTGCAGTGCCTTTGCCAGTGCTTACTACTTTTGTGCTGACAAATTTTGCTTCAGGGTACTTGCTGACATCTAAAAAGTCATCGCTGCGTAAGTGCTTATCGCGCTCACCATGGTTACTGTCAACACTGGCAGTTTTGATGGTGACTTTGACGTTGGACTTTTCTGGGTTTTTATCGTCGTAACTGAAGGTGCCGGAAAAGTCGTTAAAACGGCCTTTTAGCCAGCTGTAACCCAAGTGTTGAATCTTGAATTCAACGAAAGCGTGCATGCCTTTCGTATCAATGACATAGTTCTCGGCGGCCCATAGTTGGCTGCTAAGTGCCAATAACGAGGCGGCAGTGATGGTTTTTAGATTAAATTTCATAGAGTGCTCCCTTTTTTAACCATTGTTTAAGTCGTTTTTCGATCATTGTCTTACAGTGTAAAATGCATTTGTTTTTCGTTTTTTACTGTTCACTTCTCACAGGTGTGCGTCAGTGTTTCGTTAAATGAACGAGCCTGTGGATTCATTCTTTTGAATTTGGTTCATTGATTCATAACATTCTTTTGAGTGTTGCGTCTTTGTCCACAAAATGGTGCTTGAGCGCGCCGGCAATGTGTAGGGCCGCTGCTGCCATTAGGGCGTATGCCCCCCACTCATGAATGAAGCCCGCGATGTCCTCTTGCTGATCGAATGGCGGAATAAGGGCAGGGAACTCAAAGAGGTCAAAGATATAAACCCCTCGGCCTTCCGACGTTGCAATTAAATACCCAGAGATAAAAATCAAAAATAGACCCAGATACAGCAACCAATGTACGGCGTGCGCCAGTTTGACCTCCCACGGTTTGTGATGCGCGAGAGGAGTGGGTGTCGATTGCTTCCAGCGCCACAGGATGCGAGCCAAGATCCAAACGACGAGCAACATACCAATGCTTTTGTGTAGGTCCGGCGCGGGTTGATACCATGGATCGTAATAGTCCAGTTCACGCATCCACAAGCCTAAGCCGAATAGGCCAAAGATGGTCAGAGCGCTGACCCAGTGAAAGACTTTAGCAACGACGCTGTATCGCTCAATCGGTGGTTCAGGGTTATTAACGGTCTCAGACATAATGAGAATCTCGCCTGTTCAGAATACGATAAAGATTAACCTCAATTCATTCGATTGAAAACGGCAAAAAACCGAACCAAAGTATCTGCTTTTTCGATGGGTTGCACATCGTCAGCACACTCCCCGTATTTGATTATGAAGAGATCTGGTAAAAGTCAAAGATTGGTCATGAGATTCCATTTTATGGCGTGCTTGGTCACTGTTTTCGATGGGGCTGACGCGGCAGACTGCTATTTCATGACTGAAAGCGCATTCCAAAGCCGAGTGAGTACGTGAAGCCACCCAGCGCTGAGAGTGCGTGTACTTAGGATAGGAGCCGGAGAGGCTGATGAAGGCACCCAAAAAGCAGTACAACACGTTTGCTGAGTTTTACCCATACTACCTATCTGAGCACAGTGATGTTCGGTGTCGAGTCCTGCACTATATTGGCAGCAGTCTCGTGATCATCGCATTGGGATACTGTCTCGTCATGCAGCAATACTGGGGCTTGCTGTTGTGCCCGTTGATTGGCTATGGCTTTGCTTGGGTAGGGCACTTCTTCTTTGAGCATAATCGACCCGCTACGTTTACTTACCCTGTTTATAGCTTTGTGGGGGACTGGGTCATGCTGTTCCAGTTTTTTACCGGTCGATTGCCTCAAGAACATTTTAAGGCACCCAAATAAAAAAAGCCCGGCACATGATAAGGCCGGGCAAACTCGCTTGCTATATAAGGAACGACAAGTGATGGGAGTCACTATGCATACTCTGATGTGCATACGAATGTTAAGTTCCGGCCCGCCACACAAAAATCACTTATATTGAATGAATTTACCACTATTCTTACTCAGACCACCCGACGGCCATGGGCGAGCACCGTGGACGCTTGTCGGTTGCTCAAAAATCAGGCATAATTTCGCGCCCCTGAAAACTGGCATCGCCTCTGGCGTGCAGATTGAGGGCACTCCTTGCCTTACGGGCCATGCATAGCATGACTCTGGAGGCTATTAACCCATAAGGAGCATTTTTAAATGCGTCATTACGAAATCGTATTTCTGGTACACCCAGATCAAAGCGAACAAGTACCTTCTATGATCGAGCGTTACACTGGCTCTATCAAAGAAACAGGTGGTCAAGTACACCGTCTGGAAGACTGGGGACGTCGTCACCTAGCTTACCCAATCCAGAAAATCCACAAAGCACACTACGTTCTAATGAACGTTGAATGTGACAACGAAACTCTAGACGAGTTGAACAACACTTTCCGTTTCAACGATGCTGTTATTCGTAGCATGGTTGTTCGTATGAAAGATGCTGTGACTGATATCTCCCCGATCAAAGCTGCTGAAAGCCGTCAAGATCGTCGCGATGACCGTCGTCGTGATGAAGAAGCGCCTGCTGAAGCAGAAACTGAATCTACTCAAGAAGTTGAAGCAGAAGAATCTGCTGATACTGAAGCTTAATCGGAGGATATACCATGGCTCGTTTTTTCCGTCGTCGTAAGTTCTGCCGTTTCTCTGCCGAAGGCGTTGCTGAGATCGATTATAAAGATCTTGATACGCTTAAAGGTTATGTAACCGAAACTGGCAAGATCGTTCCTAGCCGTATCACTGGTACAAAAGCTAAGTACCAGCGTCAGCTAGCGACTGCTATCAAGCGCGCACGTTATGTTGCGTTGCTACCTTACACTGACGCACACAAGTAATTGGATATCGTTGTATGAGCGCTATTGCACGGTTTGTCATGCAAGGCCCTCTGCAAGCAACGATCGCGGCAGTGATGTTCGCTATCGTTCCCCTGCTTAGCTGGGTGAGCGGAGCGATTGTGTCCTTGGTGATTCTTCGCCAAGGGCTCACAAAAGGTTTGAATGTTTTGTTGGGTGCGTTGTTACCAGGCGTTGTTTGGTATGCAACCCAACAGGACTTCACCGTGTTTGCGGTGGTATTGGGCTCCGCATTGATGGCCGTTGTATTACGTCTATCGGTGTCATTGCCCAAAGCCATAATGGCGTCTGTGATCACAGGGGCAATTTTAGCGACTTTCATGCAGCAATTGTCACCCGAGGTGCACAAGATACTGACGAAGGCCACGCCTGAAATTGTGAGTACTCTGTCGAAGCAAATGCCAGATGCGTCTTCCGAGCAGATTGAGAAAGCCTCTGCTGAATTGACGCCTTGGATTATTCCCATGGTGATGGGAGGGCTAGCCGCCATGATGCAGTTGTTGTCCGTAGGGGCATTGTTTCTGGCGAGAAACTGGCAATCGACCTTATTTAACCCGGGGGGCTTCCGACAGGAATTCCATCAACTGCGAATGCCCATTTGGTATGGCGCAGTCGTACTCGTGTTAAGTGTGTTCGCAAGCAGTAGTCCCGAGTTATCGAGCTACATACCGGTTTTGCTGGCGCCGCTGTTTATAGCGGGAATCGCGTTGGTTCATGGAATGGTGTCATTAAAGCAATTAAGTGCTCAGTGGTTGGTGGCGTTTTACATCAGCTTGATCATTTTATTGCACTATATGTACGCATTACTAATTTTGATCGCGTTTGTGGATTGTATTGTCAATTTCCGTTCTCGATTAAAAGACACGGCCGAATAAATCCTATTTGAATCAACAGCCGAACGGTTGTGCTTCAAAGCCCTGTAATGAGGAAAGTATTGTGGAAGTTATTCTACTTGAAAAAGTCACCAAACTAGGTGGCCTAGGCGATAAAGTTACTGTTAAAGCCGGTTACGGTCGTAACTTTTTGATTCCAACGGGTAAAGCGGTTCCTGCAACAGCTTCTAACGTTGAATCTTTCGCAGCACGTCGTGCAGATCTAGAAAAAGCAGCTGCTGACAAGTTGGCTACTGCTGAGAAGCGTGCAGAGCAACTGAAAGAGCTTGAATTGACATTGGCTGTTAAAGCCGGTGACGAAGGCAAGTTGTTCGGTTCTATCGGTACACGCGATCTAGCTGACCTGATCGGTTCTACTGGAATCGAAGCGTCTAAAGCTGAGATTCGTTTGCCGAACGGTCCTCTACGTACTACTGGTACGTTCGAGATTGGTCTGCAATTGCACCCAGACGTTAAAACTTCTCTAACAGTACACGTTGTACCAGAAGAGTAAGTGACGCAAGATTTTGAATCTTGAAGAAGAGAGGCTCCGGCCTCTCTTTTTTTATGCTTAGCGTTTAGGCGCGAGCACTGGCCGCTAAGCATTGAGCTTACCCCATAAACAGGGCACTATTAGCGGCTTAAAGTTTCCTCGTAGATGTAGTGTTT
This sequence comes from uncultured Saccharospirillaceae bacterium, assembly GCA_947503895.1. Lineage (GTDB taxonomy): Bacteria > Pseudomonadota > Gammaproteobacteria > Pseudomonadales > Oceanobacteraceae > Bermanella. The sequence goes on along the minus strand of CANNFT010000015.1, from coordinate 81,413 downwards.
TCCCGTATGGATCAGGCAGTCGAAAAACTCAAAATGCCCCCTAACTCCTTAGACGCAGAGCAATCTGTGCTGGGTGGGTTAATGCTGGACAACCGAGCATTTGAGGATGTAGCCGAACGGCTTCAGGCTGCGGACTTCTTTCGTCAGGCTCATCGTCAAATCTTTGCAGTGATGACCACCCTGGCCGACCAAGATAAGCCATTCGATGTTTTAACCTTATCTGATGAACTGGCCGATTTAGAAGAACTAGAGGGTGTAGGCGGCCTGGTGTATTTAAGCGAGTTGGTTGAAAGCACGCCTTCCGCCGCGAATATTCTGGCCTATGCCGACATCGTCAAAGAAAAATCCTTATTGAGACGTTTGGCTGAAGCCGCCACCGATATCGTCGATTCTGCGTTTAATCCCAAAGGTGAGGACCCACTATCGTTAATTGGCGATGCAGAAAAACGCATTGCTGAAGTAGCAGAGGGGGGAGGCAAAAAAGATTCCGGCCCTGAACACGTCAACCCTATCATGTCACGCACATTGGAGAAGATTGAAGAGTTGTTCAATCTGCCCGACGGGCTGACGGGTCTTACAACGGGCTTCACTGATCTCGATAAGCGCACCAATGGATTCCAAACCGCCGACTTAGTCATTGTTGCGGGTCGTCCATCGATGGGTAAAACCACCTTTGCCATGAACCTGTGTGAAAATGCTTTATTAGCATCCAATCGCCCCGTTTTGGTATTCAGTATGGAAATGCCGAAAGAGGCTATCCTAATGCGGATGTATTCCTCTATCGGGCGTATTCCTTCCGGCAAACTGCGGAGCGGTAAGCTGGACGAAGAGGATTGGCCAAAGCTCACGTCGGCTTTTAACCTGCTCAAAGATAAGCCACTGTATATTGATGACACTGCTGCGCTTAACCCACAAGAAATGCGCGCCCGTTGTCGTCGTGTTTACCGTGAGAATAATGATCTCGCGCTGGTCATGGTGGATTATCTTCAGCTCATGACGGTCGCAGGTAAAAGTGAAGGTCGAACACAGGAAATTTCTGAAATATCCCGATCATTAAAGGCCATCGCAAAAGAATTTGGCTGCCCAGTGATCGCGCTCTCCCAGCTTAACCGCTCCCTTGAGCAACGGCCCAATAAGCGACCTGTCATGTCCGATTTGCGTGAATCTGGTGCTATCGAGCAGGATGCGGATATCATTGCGTTTATTTATCGGGACGAAGTGTATAACGAAGAGTCCCCAGATAAAGGCATCGGTGAAATCATCATCGGCAAACACCGTAACGGTGAAATCGGCACAGATCGCTTGGCCTTTATTGGTAAATATACCCGTTTTGAAAATTTAGCACCGGGCTTCTACGAAGGCCGTGAAGACTTTGGCGAATAAGCACAGGTTTCACGATACGCATCCCAAATAGATCAAGGCTGATCTTTTGGGATGTCGCTTTAATCGCTCTTCAGACTCATGTCTGAACGTTCACAAAAACGGCTTGAAATATAAAACGTTATTTCCAAGTCAGGTTGGAAAAATCAATCAAACCCTTCGTAGTGTGCCTTGGCACTGGTACTGCTAAACGTGTTATTCGATAAATCGAGAACGTCTGCACTCAACGTAATGTTATTGTATTGTCGAATGGGCAATGTGCAGGTGGAACTGGATGAACTACACGCACTGTTAGACCAGTAGATTTTAAAATTGCTGGGTACGTTATCAATTTTAAATACTGCGGACGTGGTTCGAGCCCAGCCAGCGCTGAAGCAGCCCCCATAGCGATATTCATCCCACGCTGGCGTGTCAACAAAACACTTCATTCGAGGTGAGCTGGCTTCAATGTAAAAGCCGGGTTGTTCAATTTCCAGCGCGCTGATGTGCTGGCTTTCGTAATGATCGTCAGCCGTCACAGGATAGGCGCTGAATGCTATCAACCCTATCCATGCATATTTTAGTTTTAACATGATGAAATCCTGTTTCATTGAAAATCAACCTAAGTGAAATGGGATCAATCGCCGACTTCACTCGGAATCTCAGTAATAGTTCAATTATCCAGTCCATCAAGCTATAGAATAAAAAACCGCTGCACGCTCAAATGATTCGATGGCAAGGAATGTTTACAACATGAAAGGAGATTGAGCGTTATCATTGGTCATCAATGTGCGCACGGGTGAAGGGTGCGTCTGACGAATTAGAGGGCCCTATAATGAGAGAACATAATGGATAGGAGGTTAATACCCATAAAGCAATAAGAAAGGGTATCTTACTGTTTTATGGGCAGTGTTTTTTCTGGGCGTAAATAGAATGGATTACTTACGCATGATGCCTTCAGCCATGAGTACTTTAAAACCGTTTTCTTTTACCACTTCGGTCACCGTTTTAAAATGCTCACGAAGAATGGTTTCATAAGATAAAAAGTCATTTGCGACAATCATCAGGCGACCGCTCAGTTTTAAATAATTCTTGGCTTCTGCCAAAAAGGTTTCTGTGACCTGATAATGGGTTTTAACACCCTGATGGAAAGGCGGGTTGCTGACAATCCAGTTATATCGTTCTTCAATTTCGCTAAAACCATTCGACAAGAACGCTTCTGCGTTTTCAATTCCATTTTCTTTTAATGTACGTTGCGCGCTTAATACTGCGGGCAGGTCATCGTCAATCATATCGACATTTTCTACATCAAAATTCTTACAGAGATAACTGCCAATGATGCCGGCACCGCAACCAAAATCGAGTACGCGACCTTTTAATTTGCGGGGAATATGTTTAAGCAATAATGCCGTACCGTTATCCAGCTTTTCTTGACTGAAGACACCTGGTAAGGCAGAGACCTGAATGTCTAATTGGTTGTGTTGAGTTTGGAAGTAACGATTGATTAGGAATGCTGATTTCTCTTCAGGCCATTTTGCGCTGACGATGGCGCTGTGTTTGCCACTGGTGATTTTTTCGGCTTGCTTGAAGCGTGTTTTCAATACTTTGGCCAGTGATTTAATGCCTCCCTTATTTTCACCCACAAACCAAATTTCGCCATCTTCTTTTAAACAGTTTTGAGCATAATCTAAAACATACTGAAGTCGTGTTTTCGCTTTTGGCAAAAAGATCACGATCTGTTCAAAAGTGGTGGTCGGTAGCTCCAAAATATTGTGTGTCGGAAATCCTTGTTTTTCATACTGCTGCATACTCGCCCAGCTGAAACTTGCGACGGCGATGGACTTAGGCAACTCATGGCTCAGGTCATCCTGAGGAGGGTTGATCAATAGCGTATTGGTTGATGGTAATGCTTGTTGTAGCAGTAGCTGGCTAGGAAGCGTCAGACTCATAGATAGGGTTCATGTTCGTTAAAATAGTGAGTGCTATGGTAGGGCAATCAGCGCAGGAAACAAAGCATACTTCTGTAAACCGACGGTATTAGGGAACGGTTAATATATGTCCCGAATGTTCAATGTACCTGTCGATACCTTTATTAACCTGCTCAATGTTGATGGCCTTGTGGCGAGACAGGGCACAGCGCATATCCGCAAACTCTACCACCAGAGGGTGTCGCATGACCTTGATGTCACGTAATGGGCCTTTGAGATCGTTGAATAAATACTCAAAGGTGATGTCCTTAATGACGATGGCGTCGATATTATTGTTCTTGAAGAGCTGAAAAAAATTAGTTTGCTCATTACTGGCGTACACTGGGAATGTCAGTTGTCGTTCAATTAAATTATCCAGTAATGGGTAGCGATAATGCCGTACTAAGCCAATATTTCGTTCCTGCAGATCTCGCAACGTACGGATGGGCGCTATGTGGTTTTTACGTGAAATGAGTATGTCTTGTATTCTTAAAAATACCTTTGACCACGTGACGCTTGAGGGCGGTGCACCTAACCATTGAGGCACCATAAAGCACAGAACATCGATTTCACCATTCATTAAGTAAGATAAGGCGTCTTCCCGTTCAGTCGGTACGTAATGCACAGTCATGTTCAATGCTTTTGCGATCGCCTGACTGATTTCGGTGTGCATCCCTTCATCGGACACTTCAATACCACTTTGGCCAATAAAAACGTTCGCAATGGGCATGCTGAGTGAGGTGAGGGTGCCAAACCTTAGAGTATTAGGATCATTCGGTTTGGTGGCCATATCGGGCGTGACTTCAGCAGCTTGCACGGTGAACATAAAGCAATGAAGGATTGAGAATAGGCAGAGAAGAGCTAGCCGGCCGACGGGACGCATATTGAATAACCCCTCCATAAGAACATCATCAATTTCGATCAACAGACAATTACGAGTGATTAATTGGAGTGTAGACAATTTTAGACGGCAAGTGGACGAGTATGGACTGAGCTAAAATGGAGGTATTGGCGGGGGGGTTACAGGAGGCGTCGTAGGGACGGGCTGGTCTGTCGAATTTGGGCTGGCACACTGTGTCGCTCAGCCCAAATCTGGTCGCATTTTATTAGAATTCAAACCCTGCGTTAAATTGATACGATTGCGTTATATCTTTATTCAAATACTCAGCCCGTAAAAAAATGCGAGGGTGCACTTTAAACTCAGCACCAAAACCCATGATCAGGCCGTCATCATCGCCTAAATCCACACCACCGCGAACCAATGCAGATAACCTTGAGTCAATCTCGGGCAGGTTCTTTTTTGCCAAGCCTGCTAACCATACACCGGCGAGATCATCTTCTGGTAGGTCATCGTCAAACGAACCTGTTTCCATATACCCAAGTTCTAGGGACAAATCGAAGCCGTTGCGTTGCCCCATTTTATATCCGCCAAAGAACTGGCTGCCGCTAGCGCTTTCTGACGAGCCACCAAAGGTTTCAAGGTCGACGCGATTATGGCTAAATCCCAGCCCCGCGTATATTTGATTGCCGACGCCTTCCGCTTGAGTGGAGAGGGATGCTGTCGCCATGCAAGTGGTAATACCGACCATTAATACCTTTGAAAATGTTTTCATAATCGAGCCTCTTGTTCTACTGGGTGAGTGTGAGCTTAGGGTTCAATTGCTTTTATGCTGCGCGATCGTTTACAACACTAATTGTAAGTGCGGCTCATTAAAAGCAGACAATTGCTCACGTAACGTGAGAATTTGATCAGACCAGAATCGTGGGCTATCGAACCACGGAAAGGCTGCCGGGAAGGCAGGGTCATCCCATCGCTTCGCCAGCCATGCGGCATAATTCATCATGCGCATGGTACGCAGACTTTCTATTAAGGGCAATTCAGACACAGGGAAGGGCAGAAAGGTTTCATAGCCTCGTGCAACGGCCGCCAGTTGAGCCTGCATTTGGTCGCGTTCGCCATATAGCATCATCCAAATATCTTGCATGCGGGGTGCAAGCGCACAGTCATCAAGATCTAGCAGGTAAGGCTCTTTTTGGAACCACACTAAATTTCCGGGGTGCAGGTCACCGTGAACTAACTTCATGCTAGGAGCGTGTTCTGACCATATCGCCTCCACTCGCTCAACCGCTTCTAAACTGACGGATTCAAACGCGGGCAGTAAATCATCGCTGACCATATGGTGGTCCAAAATAAACTGACGCGTTTCTCGGGCGAAAGCCTGTGGATGAACCGTTGGACGGGCATCGGATTCCATACAGTTCGCTGTTTGATGCAATCGTGCCAGCAATCGGCCCATTTGTTCGAAGTCTTCCAAGCGTTCAATTTGCTCCGATTGACCGCCTTGGCGAGGAAACAGCGCAAAACGAAAACCTTCAAATTCAAACAGGGTCTCGCCACCTATTTGCAATGGCGCAATGACAGGTAATTCGTCTTCCACTGCCGCGAGCGAAAAAGCATGCTCTTGTAGGATACAGCGGTCAGACCAGCGCTCTGGCCGATAAAACTTCGCTACGACGGGGGCATGTTCTTCAATGCCGACTTGATAAACCCGATTCTCATAACTGTTGAGCGCCGTCAGGTGCCCGCTGGTTAATTGGTCTTGTTGCTCAAGCACGCTGTCGATGGCGTTTAGAATAAGATCAGGAGACAACTTTTCGTATAGATGCGTCATGCGGGTGCCAGCAGAATTTAAGATGGGCGGATGCTATCGCTGCACCGCTACGCGTGCAAGGATTGCGAGCAAGATTCGATATACGGTGTGTTGCTACTTTATTCGATTCGAGGTTGTACGATCAGTGATGGCGCTCTGGTGTGCGCGCGAGACAGGCCACCGTTACAGACCGTGCTCCGGCCGATTTTAAGGTGCGTGCAGCCAGATCGGCGGTGGTCGCAGTGGTGACCACATCATCGACGAGTAATACATCTTTGCCCTTGATCGTGCACAGGGTGGCATCTTTCTGGCCAGATCGCTGATGACGAATGTGAAACGCCTGCTTCAAATTGCGTAATCGCTGCTGGCGGTTGAGTCCCTGTTGGCTTTTTGTTGGCCTCGTTCTGCGCAGAGCAAGGTTCAGCGGTGTATCAAGTGCTGTGGATAACCTTTGTGCCAGCTCTAAACTGGGGTATCGCCCTCTCATCAAAGTACGGGTCCAGTGATTAGGGACGGGAATCACGCAATCAAACGTATAGGCTTCGAGCGGTTCCAGTAATTGATCCACGAGCCATGGCAGTAGATGGCGCTGCCGTTTGTATTTCCAGCCGCGAATAAAGCCTGAAATGGGCGCTTGGTAGTAGAACCCAGTCACCATTCGGTCGAATGGAGGCGGTGTTTTCAGGCAGGCTCCGCACAGCTGGCCGCTGATTTGAGGCAGTGCGCAGCATGGGCAATGGGCGGGTAGAACTGGAATATCTGCAAGGCAGGGTAAGCAAAGGGGGCCGTCGGGAGCTGATTCGTCACACAACTGGCATCGGTTGATTATTGTACTGTTGTAAACCGTAATTATTTTCTTGGTTGACTGATTCCATAGAGTCATTAACATAACGCCATTCCATGAATATAGCTTAGATACTGACCACTGCCTTGAAGCACCCAAAGAGATGTAAATGGTGCGGATGATTTAACCGAGTTGGCCTGTATCCCGAATTGAAGAGAGAATAAGCATGAGTGCCACATTAGATCAAGGTATCCGTCACGACTGGAGCAAAGACGAAGTTCAGGCGCTCTATGACCTTCCCTTCAATGACCTGCTCTTTAAAGCACAAACGGTACATCGCGCGCACTTTAACCCCAATGAAGTACAGGTCAGCACCCTGCTTTCTATCAAGACGGGTTCTTGCCCAGAAGACTGTAAATATTGTCCCCAGTCTGCACACTACAATACCGGATTAGAAAAACAGCGCTTAATGGAAGTCGAAGCGGTATTAAAGAAAGCCGAAGAAGCTAAGGCTAAAGGTTCATCCCGCTTTTGCATGGGCGCGGCTTGGAAAAATCCGAACAAGCGCGACATGCCCTATGTACTTGAAATGGTCAAAGGTGTGAAGGCCATGGGTCTGGAAACCTGCATGACTCTCGGCATGCTAAATGAATCGCAAGCTGAAGAATTAGCCGAAGCAGGATTGGATTATTACAACCATAACTTGGATACCAGCCCTGAGTTCTACGACAAAATTATCACAACCCGCAGCTACGGTGATCGACTGGATACGCTGCAACACGTACGCGATAGCGGCATGAAAATTTGCTCCGGTGGAATCGTCGGAATGGGCGAAACCCAAGGAGATCGCATTGGCTTATTAACCCAATTGGCGAACTTACCGGTACAGCCTGAGAGTGTACCCATTAACATGTTAGTTAAAGTAAAGGGTACGCCATTAGAAGCGGTTGAAGACGTAGATCCGATTGAATTTGTCCGTTGTATCGCGGTGGCGCGTATTTTAATGCCGAAATCTCATGTTCGCTTGTCAGCGGGCCGCGAAGAAATGTCCGATGAAATGCAAGCCATGTGCTTTTTAGCCGGAGCCAATTCCATATTCTACGGTGAGTGCTTGTTGACCACGCCTAACCCAGAAGCCCATGAAGATATGAAACTATTTGCTCGATTGGGTATTAAGCCTGAGCAGCGAATTGTTGATCACGATGACGACGGTCAAGCTGAAAAACTAAACAAAGATATTCAGCGTAATGACAACACGCAACCCTTTTATGATGCTTCGGTTTAATCGCCGAACATCATTGAGCGTAGCGTAAATTATGGCATTTGATCTGCAATCTGAACTTCACTTGCGACGAGAGCAAGGCTTGCTGCGCAGCGTGCGTAAAGCGAGCTCGCCGCAGGGGCCGGAAATGTATATGGATGGCCAACGCTATCTAACCTTTTGCAGCAATGATTATCTTGGTTTGGCTAATCACCCCGAGGTGGCGGCGGCCTTTCAAAAAGGCGTTCAGCAATACGGTGTCGGCAGCGGGGCGGCCCATTTAATTAATGGTCACACCGAAGCTCATCAAGCGTTAGAAGAAGAGCTGGCACGCATGACGGGTCGCGAAGCAGCCATATTGTTTTCGACGGGCTACATGGCCAATATCGGTGTGATTACGGCGCTATTAAATAAGCAAGATGCCGTGTTTCAAGATAAGTGGAATCATGCCTCTTTGTTAGACGGCGGTTTATTGAGTGGCGGACGTTTTCAACGCTATTTACACAATGATGTGGATAACCTAAACGCACGTTTAGCCCGCAGCGAAGCGCGCAGAAAGTTAATTGTCACCGACGGTGTATTCAGTATGGATGGTGACATCGCACCGTTGCCGCAATTGGTCACGTGTGCACAACAACATGATGCTTGGTTAATGGTGGATGATGCTCATGGCTTTGGCGTGCTGGGTGATACCGGTGCAGGCTGTGCGGAACACTTTCAGTTATCGCAGTCGGCGTTGCCGGTGCTGATGGGCACATTGGGTAAAGCGGTCGGAACGGCCGGCGCATTTGTCGCTGGTTCTCAAACGTTGATTGATTATTTAATGAATTTCGCGCGTCCTTATATTTACACAACGGCCATGCCTGCCGCCGTGTCGGTCGCGACATTGGCGAGTCTTAAAATCATCCAACATGATTCATCTCGTCGGCAGCGACTGCAATCGAACATTCAATATTTCAGGCAAGCCGCTGAGCAATTAGGATTAAACCTGATGCCATCCCATACCGCCATCCAGCCAATTTTGGTGGGGGATGCTGACACCGCATTAAAGGCCAGCGAACATTTAAAAGCGCATGGCATGATGGTCACCGCGATTCGTCCACCGACTGTACCGGAAGGCACAGCTCGATTGCGCATCACACTATCCGCCGCTCATGAACCGCATCAAATAGACCAATTACTGCAAGTGCTGTCGACAATAGCCAGCTTGCAAAGCGGTCATCACCTTGACCGTCAAAGTGTATCAACAGGAGTACGTAAATGACCCTCGCCATTCATAAATGGGGGGCGGATCATCTGCCTGCTATTTTCTGTGTTCACGGTTGGGCGATGAATGCGCAAGTATTCGAGCCACTCGCAACATTATTTGAAGATCGATTTCAATTTATAGCCGTCGATTTGCCGGGCTACGGCGATTCAGCGTGCGATGATCCAGAATCCGATTACGACCTACCCGTATTAATGCAAAAATTAATGGATGTAGCCCCGCCCACTGCGCATTGGTTAGGTTGGTCATTGGGTGGTATGTTAGCCATCCAAGCCGCAGCACAGTTTCCTGCACGAGTTGAGCAAGTGATGACGTTGTGCAGTAACGCAAAGTTTTTGGCAGACAAGCGTTGGCCGAAAGCGGTTCCCGAGCCTTTGTATAAAGGTTTTATGGATGAGATTGATGACGTGCGCACCACGTTGCGTCGGTTTGCTGCATTAACCGTAGTGGGTGAGCAACAAAATATGTTGCAGTCACTTAAATGGTTGCAAGAGCATGGGCAAACCCCAAAACCGAATTCTGATGTATTAAAAGCGTCGTTAATTTTATTGTCGAAACTGGATAATCGCCCAGTTTTAAAAGCCCTCAAACGTCCTTGCTTACATATGTTAGCGACGAACGATGCAATCGTGCCGCATGCATTAAGCCCGTTATTGAATCAACTAAACCCATATCATTTAGTCAGTTTTGTACCCAACGGCAGCCACGCCAGTTTGGTGACGCAGCCACAATCGGTGGCGAATGGTATTTTAACCTTTTTGCAAGGCGGTCAAGTTGGGGAAGGGCAATAACATGCCTTTAACGTCGTCGTATGCGGTACCTGTTGAAGCCTCAAAGCATGTCAGTGAACACAAGGTGCCCATGCGTGAATTAATTAATAAACACGATGTGGCAAAAGCTTTTTCGGCGGCTGCACATGAATACGATGACTTTGCCCAAATTCAACATCGCATGGCGATGGAACTGATTTCCGAAATGCCTGATCGACCATTCGACTCTATTTTAGACTTGGGCTGTGGCACCGGATATTGTTTACCCGAATTACAAAAGCGATATCCGAAAGCCCATGTACAGGGTATGGACTTGGCCGAAGGCATGTTGCAGCACGCTCGAAAAATGTATCCACAGTTTCAATATTTCGCTGGCGATGCGGAAGCCATTCCCGTCGATGATCAGCAATATGATCTGATATATTCGAGCTTCGCCATTCAATGGTGCGAAGATTTATCTAACGTATTAACGGAAGTGTATCGAACATTAAAACCGGGTGGTTGTTTTGCGTTTACCACGTTAGCAGATGGTACATTGCGCGAATTGAAGCAGGCATGGAAATCTGCGGATAATTATCAGCATGTGAATCAATTTTTAAGTGCAAACGATATTGAAAGCCAGTTGGCTCAATCACCGTTTCTTGTTTCCAAGTCGTATTTACACACAGAAATTCAGTGGTATGACGATGTGCGAGGTTTAACGGATTCTTTGAAGCGCGTGGGCGCGCACAATATGACCTCGGGTCGCGCTAAAGGCCTAACCAGCACAAAAGCCATTAAGACGTTTCGTCAATCGCTGGAACAATTTAGAACCGAGCAAGGATTACCCGCGCGTTATGAAGTGTTAACGGCGATACTTTTCCGAGGGCCTGAAGCGACACCATAAACCTGCACAGTAGGTGAGATAATTTCGATGGTCGAGCCCGCCATCCGTTAAAAGGTGGCCTATCATGATTCTAAGCTTGTCCTGCATCCACAACGACAATGGGTGTGGCCGGATACACAGATTAACTTCCATTATTTAGGACCATTATGATACGTCAGCGTTTTTTTATTACTGGCACAGATACTGAAGTCGGCAAAACCTTTTGCACTACGGTTTTATTAAAAGCAGCGCAGGACAAAGGCTGTTCGACTTTGGGGTTAAAGCCCTTAGCCGCAGGGTGCGAAGAAACAGCGGAAGGTTTGCGTAACGAAGATGCACTCGCATTGATGTCAGCTTCCACGGTCAAACTCGAATATGACCAAGTCAATCCCGTGCGATTTATCGAACCCATTGCTCCACATATTGCCGCGTTGAGAAATCAACAATCGCTGAGCGTTGACCGATTAACCGGTTTTGTGCGTGGAACCATGATGACCACACCGGTGGATTTTGTCTGCGTCGAAGGCGCTGGCGGGTGGCGTTTACCCCTGAATGGACGCGAATATTTAAGTGCTTTACCTCAGCAGCTGAATATCCCCGTCATATTGGTCGTGGGTATGCGGTTGGGTTGTTTGAATCATGCCTTGCTGACCGTCGAAGCCATTCAGCGCGACGGTGTGAAACTCGCAGGTTGGATAGCCAATCGAATTGATGCCGATATGTCCTGCTATGAAGAAAACTTAGACTCCCTCAAAACACGTATTTCTGCCCCATGTTTAGGGGAAATTCCTTTCTCGCCAAATGCCGAGCCTGAAAACCTCACACAGCACATAGATTTGTCCCTTATCCCCTAACGAATCTGCCGACCGAATGCGCTTTAATGCCATGCTGCGCATTCGGTTTGTTCCCCACCCTGTGATGGCATGTAACCTATCGTCATAAAACCTTACGTTTCTTATACGAAAATTCTCTGGCAAACCCCCAGTCTTCTGCAGGTAGGGTTATTAGTTCGTCGTGTTTTGTCCATATTCGGATATAGATCAAAACCGTCTTAAAGTTCTCCGGAGAAGGTTTGAGTAGCAGAGAGCGGTCTGTTTAAATAATAATCAGGTGAAACTTTATCAAGTCTGTATTCCACCTTAGTTTTGAGTGGATCTAGGAGTTTGACATGCAGGTCGGTGGATTAGGTAGTGCAATGAGTGCTGGACTAGCGGGTATTCAAAAAGGTCAGCAGCAAGTAGCAGAAGCGGCGCAGCAAGTCGCCTCAGCAAATACAGAGCGACCTGTAGGGCAAAGCTCCGACATTGCACAAGCGCTATTAAAGGAAAAAGAAGGGCAGAGGCAAGTCGAGGCTTCAGCCAAAGTGGTTGAGGCCAGCAATGAAACGCTCGGCAGTTTGGTTGATATCAGCGTTTAACGCGGTTTCAGCCAAGCCATAGAGGAAAATCATCATCATGAATGTGCAATTTGGCAATATCATCACACCCAACGTCACACCGACTCAGGCGACTGAGAATCGGAACAGTGTCGCTGCGCCTGTGGATGCCGAAGAGCAAAGCTCGACCAGTTTTACAACGGTAGAGGAGGTGGAAGAAACGCAAAAAACAGGTCGACAGGAGAGTGATCGTCAGGGAATCGAAAGCCGAGAGGCCTTAAACGAGAGACGGCAAGAGCGACTGAGCGATCGAGAAGCAGCCTTAAATGAAAGAGATCAACGACGTGAAGACGCCAACCTTAAAGAGGCGCAGGCTGAAAAGGCAATTGCCGAAGATCGGGCCGCTGAGCGTGCTGAACAGCGACAGCTAGAAGCTGATCGTCAATTAGTGCGAGAGCTCGCAGATCGTGACCGCGAAGTTCGTAATCATGAGCAAGCTCACCAATCCGTTGGTGGTGAGTATGCCGGTGCGGCCACATTTACTTACCAACGTGGACCCGATGGGCAAAATTATGCTGTCGGAGGAGAAGTGTCTATTGATGCATCCCGTGTGTCCAATGATCCTGCTGCAACTGTCACAAAAGCCGAAACCATACGCCGTGCAGCTTTGGCCCCTGCCGAACCATCAGCACAGGATCGTCGTGTTGCTGCTCAAGCATCACAAATGGCCCTTGAGGCCCAAGCAGAGCTACAACAGCTCAAGCGTGAAGAGTTACAAGTAAAAGAGTCAGAAACAGTGGAAGATGCTGACAATAAAGCCGTCAGTGAAGAAGAGCGCTTAGATCGAGCAAAAGAAGCGCAAAAAGAAGCGCAGGAAGAGAGTAAAGATTTAGAAGAGTCAGTTGCCAGCGACCTGCAAAAATTTAACGAACGGCTCGTTCGAATTCAAGCCCAATTGGAAGAGATCAGTCAATTTGACGAAAAGGCAAAAGCCAGCACAAACTTGCTGGATGCCACTATTTAGTCTTGCTTCTGATTTTACGGCGAATAAAAAGCGTTATTGGTTGATAGCGCTTTTTTTATGCGTGAGAAAAATCATAACGCCTAGAGTTCGCACAATCATGAGTGTCAGCCATCATGATTTGAATGTGCATTCACAAATCGAAGCGACCCCCGGCCTAATAAACACGTGAATCACTATTCAATGACACAGACTTAAACTAATCACAAATGGAGTAGATTGAGTTTTGGTGAATCTTTAAACCAATATTGATATTTTTAGTAGCATGTATTGTAGGTTCTAAAAACATAAACCCAATGAATAACAACGGCGGTTTTGAACCGGCAACTGTTCATTTTGGATCAACGTTTTCGCTTTTTAGATCACTAAAATATTAAACTTCAACTCGACGCAATATATCCAAATATAATTAATTAAATAGTATTAGACTATAAATATGCCTATTAAAGCCTGAATACTTGTTCATCTTGGTTCGGGTGTGCCACCTTTCTGAAAACTTTTGTAACCAACCTTGGTTTATCTCACTTTTTCTTCAATTAGCTATTAATACTCACTAGGTTATTGGGTAGTATTTTGAGCACACCTAAAATAATCATAATATGTAGGGGGTTCGACCCATGAATAAGATCAGCCAGGGACTGCTACTTTTGGTAGTCATGTGGCATAGCGCTTTTACCTATGCAGTAGAGCCGCTGTCGCAACATGCACTGGCGGTATCGCAGTCAATGTCCGCATTTTATATGGTGAGTTTAACTGAGGGAGACAAACGCTATATTCGTGAATTCGAAGAGTACGCCAATGTCGCTGAAAGTTACCTAAAACAATACCAAACTGTTAACTCAGTGAAGGCCGCAGAACTAGCCAACCAATGGTTTGAGCTTCGCCCGCACTTAAAGCATGAATATGTAGAAGGCACAGGCTTATTTATAGATAACACAACACGTTATCAATTCCGTTCCTATTTAAGCAGCGTTTATGAGCAATTAATTCAGCAAACCACCGGTGAGATGGCAGACGCCGATCGGTTAACGAACATGGCCGTCCAAGTAGAAGTGATGTCCGCACGCTTTTTTGATGTCGCCAGCGCACTTCAGGGCACCCTGTCTATTCGCAGTGAAGACATAGGAATTGACCCTAAAAAAATGGCTAGAACCGTCAATGAGAACCTTGAGCTGCTCCAAGGTAATCAGCAAATTTCAAAAAATGTTCAGCGAGATTTGAGGTCGATCAATACCAAGTGGAAATTTATCGAAGAGACCTTAACCAATTATAATGGTGAGGCGGCCGTTTTCTTGGTTTATTTTAATAAGAAACAAATTACAAAGTTGTTGGTGAAAAGTCAGGAAACGATCGCTCAAGCGTAATACCTTTTTAAATTAGATATTTCGGCATAAAAAAACCACCAATCGGGTGGTTTTTTTATGAATGACATTCAGGTATGGAGGATTCATATTTTGTTCATTCAAATAGCGGCCCATGGAGTAGCAGGCTTGCCTGAATAAGGCCGCATCGCACACCCATTTATGACTGACAGTCATGCAAGTCTAGACCAATAAATTGTCATTCTAAAATGACAGGTTTTCTAACAACACATCATTCGCACATCCACAGAACCTTTTTTTATGGAATGTCATAAAACGGACATCTAAGCTCGCCCGATTATTGTGCATCGACATCTTAGAAATTTTTCTACCTATTAGTAGGGCGGTTTACCGAAGAGCGCCTCTTTTTCTGTAGCGCTTTAATGCCAAAAAGTCTTCGCAGCGGAAGTATCCTTTCTGAGGAAGCGGCCGCAGCAGAAAAGCGCTACAGACCTTGCCCTACGGGTCCAAGTGACTTTATGAGAGATGCCCTTAACGATATAAGCGTTATATTTATTTGCGCTATCAAGTTAAAGGTGAAGCGAACTGTGAAAGGTAAAAACCCTATTTAAGGGCGTATTAATTCAACCCGTTTAATTGCTTGTGTGTTCCGCACACTCATGACTGAATCAATTTTTTGAAACAAGTGGCATATGGTCAACCTCCAGAAAGGCAGTATCACAAAGTGGTCAATCGTGTGATAGTAGCTGCTAGTTTTTTTCAATCAATCATTGCATTAAATAATGCGGTTGAGTCCTAAAAAATCAATGAATCGTACTTAATTAATTAAAGCTTAATGAATAAGTATGAGATGAGCGGCAATACGTCGTATTTTAAAAGCCAAGATTTTACTCAATGTTATCGATATTTTTGATTGTCGTTCCATCAGAAATACTCGAAAAATGACCAGGTAATTAAATAATAAAATGTGTGATGCGAAATTAATCAAAGCGTTAGGGAGGGCTTTTCGTTTTGTTGATAAACGAGATGCCGTCATGCTTTCGATTAAATCAGGGGAATTCAATGATGAGGCAGACCGAGTGGCTTCGAACATTGAGGTCGAAGTCAATAATGCAGAAGAAGAATGTGCTGTTATTGAATCCTGAATAAACAGAAAAGTGTGTCAAAAAATACAAATAATAACGATGATATTAATTAAAGGCGATGAGTGAGACTCATCGCCTTTAACATTGGAACCGACCAGAGAAAATAACCCTATAGCAATGGTCGGTTAATGTTGAGGTGCATGGTTAAATCACCTGCTTCATCCACGGATAGTTTTCTTACCGACTTCATACCCTCGCAAGTGACGGAACCCGTTAAACCTGTTACATAGGAAGTATTGAATAAATCTGTACTTTGAATGCCGGTATGGTAGGTGCCTGTTTTTATATCCACGCGGCAATGGTCAGCTGCATGGCTTGACCAAGTGGTAATATTGAAGGGAGTACCCACATCACTGCTCGAACCGAATACACCGATGTAGCACTCTCTATCCTTTAACGACTTTGTCAGAATAATATCGGAATGCTTGCATTCATACGTCCCTGTAACAGCATAATCGCCTCTAAATGCCACTGTTATCGTGGTGTTATCACTTCTAATAAAGTCAAACCTGTAGGCTTGGTTTTCAGTTGAGTACACAGCATTTAAAATTTCGGTCTCTTCTAAGGCAATGGCGCTATTTTCATTGAACACCATGCTTCCGCTAATGGCGATTTCTCGCTTATTTATTTCCTTTCCCTCTGTATTTGTGTCGACCATTGCTGAGACGTTAATGCTCGTTAATGCGCCATCTAAATCGTTAAATGCATTGTCGCAATTCAGTGAAATCTCAACGTTTGATTCCTTAATGGTGCCACTGAATGTAAGTTGGCAACCATTCGATGATTCTGAGCGGGTGAAAAATTGGCTGACAGAGGTGTCAGGTGTGTATGCAACGCGGCAGATGTTGCTCACAGGCTCAGGCGCATGGCCTGTTTCGGTCGGGTCGGTGGAGACTACATCACAGCTGTATTCTTGTTTTAACAACGCAGATTCATTAACTGTGATTTTTAGCGCTTGCAGTGCCGTGCCCGAATCCACTTGTTTAGCGAAAGTGATTCGATATTGACCGCTTATGATATTCAAATTTCCGTGCATGCTTTCGTTTTCAGACGTTTGCGAATGAGCGATTGTGACGTCAGATACCAAGGGCGTTTTGATCGGTTGGGTCGAGCGCTCAATATCATCAATATCTAATATAACTTCTTCAAAAGTAGGGATGCCTAAATCTTCGTCAGAAATATGAATGTCTGGCGAATCACTGGTCTTGGTTTCGCCACAGGCGGCCAAGTAAAAGCAGGCGGACAATAAAAGAAATCGTTTCATCTAGTCTCTCAATCTCAGAAATTTGCAGGGCGCATAGTTGGGATGTGCGGACAAAGGATGGTACGTATGGGCGGAAATTGTGCAATCAATAAAGTGTAAAAACGTTTGATATTTGATCAGTTGGCACAACATGATAACGTGGATTGTCGGATGTGATACCGACTGCCTCCAGAGCCACGTTCGAAGAGTGGATAATCCGCTAATTGGAGTAAATATTCTAATGCGAGCCCATGGATGACTGTCTCTCACAAGCAAAATCATCGATGGTGCGCGTACCGCCTTAATGGCATGACTCACTAAAGCGCATAGTGCGACTAATACGTCAGGTGGGGTAATGTGTCAGGTGGAATGAGAGTAGCGAGCCCTGAAAATACACTGGTAGATCCAGTCTGAACTATTACAGCTAAGCCCATGTACGTAATGAGCAATCGCCTAGAAGAGCATCATCGTTCAATGTTGACTGTTCGCCCCATTGTCTTGCTACAGTCAAAGCGGTATAAAAAATCTATTTTCACAAAAGTACCGAGACTTCGGTACGATTGGTTAATGGTTGTTCATGAATAAGCTCGAAGCATTAAAAGATAAGCTCCAAACCTTTGCTGATGATCGTGATTGGGATCAATTCCACTCCCCTAAAAACCTCTCCATGGCCTTAAGCGTTGAAGCCTCTGAACTCGTAGAGTGTTTTCAATGGCTCACTGAAGAACAGTCTAAAAACTTATCCACAGAGCAGCGCCAAGCCGTCATTGACGAAATGGCCGATGTGCAAGTTTACCTATTACGCCTTGCCACCAAACTGGATGTAGACATGCTGCAAGCGGTTGAGCAAAAGATGGTGAAAAACGCCGCTAAATATCCGGCAGATTTGGTGCGAGGCAGTGTTAAGAAATATACAGAATACCTAAAGGATAATCACACATCGGAAAAACCAGCATGATCGTCTATTCCGCCACGAAACAGCAATTCGTAGAGGATGTGCGTGCCAATGCCATTGCCGACAAAATAGAAAGCGAAGTGGCCAGAAAGTTAAACCGTAACTCCCCACGAAACGAATTCAACTCGTGGCAAAACTCCCTGCAATACATGTTTAACGTATTGCATGACCCAGAGATACCAGCATCGGCTGGGGTGTCCATCGAATACAATATTCCCCTCACCAATCGTCGTGTCGATTTCATCCTCACCGGTAAAGACGCCAACCGCCAAGACACCGCCGTCATCGTCGAATTAAAACAATGGCAAGAAGCCCAAGTCACCAACAAAGATGCCATCGTAATAACCCGCTTCCAGCACGGCGAACAAGAAACCAATCATCCGTCGTATCAAGCATGGTCTTATGCCGCCCTGATACAAGACTACAACCAAACCGTGCGTGACGAAGCCATCACCTTGCAACCCTGTGCTTACCTGCACAACATGAAATCAGCCGATGCCATTAACGATGACTTTTACGCCGAGCACATAAAAAAAGCCCCGGTGTTCATCTCACCCGATGCACTCAAGCTGGCCGAGTTTTTAAAGCAATCGGTGAAATATGGCGACAGCGATAACATCATGTATCGCATCGAACACGGCAAAATCAAACCCAGTAAAAACCTAGCCGATGCCTTGGTCTCCATGCTAGATGGCAATCCAGAATTCCTGATGATAGACGAGCAAAAGCTAGTCTATGAAACCGCCCTCGACCTTGCCCATAAAGCCCAGCAGGGCAACAAGCAAACCCTTATCGTAAAAGGCGGCCCAGGCACAGGTAAATCCGTAGTGGCCATCAACCTACTGGCCGAACTCACCAAGCGTGAACTATTAACCCAATACGTTTCTAAAAATGCTGCCCCCCGTGAAGTATTTAAAAAAGTACTCACTGGCAGCCGCAAAAAAACTCACATCGACAACATGTTCAAAGGCTCAGGCAGCTACATAGAGACCCCTGAAAATACCTTTGGCGCATTGCTGGTGGACGAAGCTCATCGCCTAAACGAAAAATCAGGCCTGTATGGCAACTTGGGCGAAAACCAAATAAAAGAACTCATCAGCGCCAGCCGCTTCAACGTATTTTTTATCGATGAAGCACAACGGGTTACTTTAAAAGACATCGGCAGTGTAGACACCATCAACTATTGGGCTGATAAACTGAAATCAACTGTTACCGAACTGGATCTATCATCACAGTTTCGCTGCAACGGATCTGACGGCTACCTAGCGTGGATTGATAACACCCTGCAAATTCGAGAAACCGCCAATCCAACCCTAGAAGACATAGACTACGACGTAAAAGTCTTCGACGACCCTAACGAATTACGCAAAGCCATATTCCAGAAAAACCGCGTAAATAACAAAGCCCGCATGGTGGCAGGGTATTGCTGGGAGTGGGCCAGCAAAAAAAACAAAACCGCCATGGATATCATCATTCCTGAGCATAACTTCGAAGCGCAATGGAATTTAACCGATGACGGCAGCCTATGGTTAATCGCAGAAAAATCCGTCGAACAAATTGGCTGCATACACACTTGTCAAGGCTTAGAGCTGGATTACATAGGTGTAATCATAGGTAACGACTTTATCATCCGTAACGGCGAAGTCGTCATACAACCGCTAGAACACCCAGGCAGAGACAAAGCCCTCAGCGGTATACGAGGCTGGCTTAAAAAAGAACCCAAGGCAGCACTAGCCGCAGCCACAGAAGTGATTAAAAACACTTATCGCACGCTAATGACACGGGGCCAAAAAGGCTGCTTTATATACTGCACTGACCAAGAAACCCGAGAACACTTCCAAAAAATAATCAGCAGGCAGCTAGAGCAAGACGAAAATTTAGGAGCAGAAGAAAGTACAGCCTATAAAGGCCTAAACCTGAAAGTGGTCAGTTTCGAACAAGCAAAACCCTACCAAGGCTATGTGCCCATTTTTGATTTAGAAGTCGCCGCAGGCGGCTTCAGTGATCAGCAAGGTTTAGACAACGCAGGCAACCAAGAAGAATGCGAATGGGTGCAATTACCAGAGCACATCAATACCATACAAGGTATGTTCGTTACCCGTGTAGTGGGCGAGTCCATGAACAAACGAATCATCAATGGCTCTTGGTGTTTGTTTAAAGCCAATCCCGGCGGCAGCCGTAATGGCAAAATTGTATTAGTACAACACCGTGATATTGAAGATCCAGACCATGGTGGCACCTACACAGTTAAAACGTATCACAGTGAAAAGATAGAAGAGGATGGTGTGTTGGTTAATCAGCGCATAGAGCTTAAACCTGAAACCAATGCTTATGGTTATTCGCCGATTGTTATTGAAGATGATGGTGAAGAGTTGGTTGTGGTTGGTGAGTTTTTAGTCGTGTTGTAACGACTATATGGGATGTGGCAGATTGACCTCTAATTCCACAACTACGCTCCGTATTCAAGACTAATAAAAATAAACAGGTAAGAGTTGCTTACTTGGAAAGATACTGAAAATTTTAAAAAAGGATATTTTAATGGACGTTTTAACTTTTCTAATTGTTGCAGGCTTCGTACTCTTCATAGTTTTAAAACTTAAGGATAACAGCGCAACAAAACCGATAGAGCAACCTCGACCCGATATTCAAAGAAGCCCATCAAAACCGCCTAGTGAAAAGCGGGTATATGACACTGTACGATTTAAGTATCGTGATGCCGATGGTGAAATATCAGAGCGTACAGTCGATTTGACCATGGGTAAAAAAGGTGACCAGTTCAGAGGTTACTGTCACTTGAGAAAAGACACTAGAACTTTCTATTTTAAACGCATTCAGGATTTCGAAGTTATAGATGTTGCTACTGGCGAAGTGAGCACCCCAATGGAGTGGAGGTACAAGCTTCAAGGGACCAAGGTTGCAAAAGATGCCTTGATTGAAGAGCAACGAATCATTGCAGCGAACAAAAAACTCGAAGAGGCAAGTGACAGTTGGCTTAGCCTAACTGTCCCGGCACCTACAGTGGAATTTGAAGACAAACGTTTTGCGCTAGCAGGGTATTTCTCGTCAGGTAATAGAGAAGACAGCGAGGAAAAAGTTGAGAATAAGGGAGGTGAGATTCAAAAGACACCCAATGGGAAAACTAATTACATAGTGATTAATCCCAGTAATGGGGTAAACCAATCGTTTGAGAAAGCAATTCACAAGTTAATTGAGCGAGGAATCCAGCCAGTAATCATTAGCGAAGACCATTGGTTGGCCTCATTAAAAAGCAGCTAGTATGCGAACAGTAGGTGGTGGGGCGCTCTTGATTTATGCGCTTAAGGCAAAAGGCAAGACTTTACCCACGCTCAGAAAAATATTAGAAAGGATGATTTCTTTGACTTTAAAATATCTATTCCTGGTCAAAAAAATAAGAACAAATATCAACTTAAGGTAGAGAAGATTAGAGTTTTACTTTCAAATTCATTGGATGCATTTGGCCAAGTAAATATATTTTCATCCCTAAGTCAAAAAGCCTTTAAAGGTGCGTTATGAAGTTACAGTCAATTAGAGTTTCAAATTTCCAAAGTTTTGGACCAATACCAGCATTGTTGGCACTAGATGATATTTCATATTTGATTGGTCCAAATGGATCGGGTAAAACAGCTGCCTTACAAGCACTGTGCAGAATGTTTTCATTAGACCCGTCACTAAGGAAAATTAAAAAATCAGATTTTCATGTTCCATCTGATGAAACAGTTCCCCCTGAAGAGCGTACGTTGTGGATAGAGGCTGATTTTACTTTTCCAGAATTACTGGAGGAGGAAGATAATTCGACAGTGGCCCCTCATTTTGGGCATATGCGGCTTGATGAGGCTGACGGAATTCCTAGGGTTCGCTATCGATTGAATGCTTCCATGGGGATTGATGGGGATATTGAAGAGGTTTTCCTATATGTTTTGGAAGTGGATGAAAATAGCGACCCTATAAACTCCCAAAGTGTATCCAGATCTGAAAGAAATCATATACAGGTTCATTATTTGCCAGCGAAGCGTGAGCCTTCAGATCATATAGCCTTTGGAACAAATGCGCTTTTAGGGCGACTACTACGTTCAGTTAACTGGGATAGTGAGCGAGAGACTATAAAATCGCTAACAGACCAAATTAGTCAGAGCTTGGCCATGAACCCATCTGTAGCTGGCATTAGCAGACATTTAGAATTAGCTTGGGGAGGGCTTCATAAAGGAGCCTATTTTACCGATCCGAAAATCACCTTCATAGCTTCCGAAATTGAGTCGCTTCTGAGGCATTTATCGATTTCATTCTCTCCTGGTCATGATGAACATTTTGTTGATTTTTCAAGATTGAGTGATGGTCAAAAATCAATGCTTTATTTGTCTCTGGTAATAGCTTCTCAAGCAGTTGGCCGAGCAGTGCTTTCTGGAGAGGATGACTCTTTTGATGCAGATAGATTGCGTCCTCCTGTATTTACACTCATTGCACTAGAGGAACCTGAGAACAGCCTCTCTCCACACTACTTAGGAAGGATCGTAAATAGTTTGAATTCGATGGTTCGTGGTGGTGATGCACAGGTTTTAATTGCAACTCATGCCCCCTCAATGCTTCGTCGTGTAGAACCGGAAAATATACGCTATTTGCGTCTGAATGAAGAACGTAATACACAAATTAGAAGTATTGTGATGCCGTCAAAAACTGATGATGCTCATAAATTTGTTCGTGAAGCTGTACAGGCATTTCCGGAGGTTTATTTTTCACGATTAGTTGTATTGGGCGAGGGAGATAGCGAGGAAATTGTTCTACCTAGACTTCTTCGTGCCAAAGGGGTACCTGTTGATGAATTTGGCGTAACTATTACCCCGCTAGGTGGACGACATGTAAACCACTTCTGGCGTTTACTGGAGGGTTTAAATATACCTTACTTAACGCTCCTTGATTTAGATTTATCTCGTTATCAGGGGGGATGGGGGCGTTTAAAATATGTGAATGATAAGTTTGGAGAGTTTAATCCAGCCAATAAACTGCCTGATTCTACGCATTCAATTCCTGTTTGGAATTCTCCTGATCATTGTATCAGGAAGTATGATAATTACTTTACTGCGTTTGAACAACGTGGAGTTTATTTTTCTAATCCATTGGATTTAGATTTTTCGATGTTGCTTGCATTTCCAGAAGCATATTCTGTTGAGAAGGTAGCTGTTGAGGATTCTACAATAAAATCTGTACTAGGTAAGAGTAATCATAACCCAGATCAGTTTAGTGCTGATGAACAAGGAATCTTCTCAACTTACCACAAGCTCTTTAAACTCGGTAGTAAACCTGCGGCACACATTGAGGCTATCTCACAGCTGAGCGATGGTGATCTTGTTGCTAACATGCCAGAGGAGTTTAGTCGGCTTGCAGATGCAGTCGTTGCGAAGCTTATGGAGCTACCCGAGTGACAAGTATCGATGCTTGGATTCCAGCTGAAGGGTTAATATTAGAGCCTAATGCACTTCGTGCTGCAAAGGAAACAGAGCGCTGTTTAGCTTTGACCGCGGGGCCAGGGGCGGGTAAGACAGAAATGCTCGCACAACGAGCGGACTTTTTATTGAAAACTGGGGGGTGTCGGTACCCTAAAAGAATCTTAGCTATTTCCTTTAAAGTTGATGCAAGCCGAAATCTAAAAGAGCGTGTTAATCGTCGTTGCGGCACAGAATTAGGGGCTCGCTTTGATAGCTTCACATTTCATGCATTTGCAAAACGAATTGTTGATAGATTTAGAGTATTACTTTCTGGTGATGATGCGCTGGACTCAGATTATACTATTGGCGACTGCAAAGTTACGAAAAAGCAAATAGCTTTTGGTGACCTAGTTCCTTTGGCTATTCAAATTTTAGAAGCTTCACCTATTGCAAGAAATGCAATTCGGCAGACATACAGCGATGTTTTTTTAGATGAATTTCAAGATTGTACCAATTTGCAATATGAGCTTTTACAGGTCGCTTTTCAAGGAACAAATATTAGGCAGACAGCGGTAGGTGATACTAAGCAAAAAATTATGGGTTGGGCCGGTGCCATGGACGGTATATTCGCAACCTTTGTGAAAGATTTTAATGCCTTACCGCTGAATATGTATCGAAACTTCCGTTCCTTACCTCTATTACTTCGAATTCAAAATGAAATCATTAGGGAGCTTGATCCCGAGTCTGTTATGCCTGATGAGCAACTGGCTGGTGATGACGGTGAGACTTTAGCTTGGCGATTCGACTCTTGCGAAAAAGAGGCAGAATATTTGGCGGATTTAATCGCTACCTGGATTAGGGAAGAAAATATCCCCATTTCTGAAATTGCTGTATTAGTATCCAAACAGCTAGATTTGTACGCTAGCCCACTAATGGCAGCACTAGAACAAAGAGGCATTCCCTTTCGAAATGAACAGCAAATGCAAGATTTAACATCAGAGCCAGTTGCTCGACTAGTTGTAGATTATTTATCTTGTGTTTATGGCCAGCAAGAACCAAATGCTTGGGTTCGTTTAATGCAACAAATAGCCCCTTTTGCAGATGATGAGATTCAAGTAACAAAGAAACAGGAATTCTATCAATTCATAAATGCACAAAGAAAAGATATTCAAGCCTCCAGAGCTTTAGGTGATGCTTTATCTGGTTGGTGGGATTCAATTGTCTCTTTTCTTAATCAGATTGGGTTAGAAAGAATCGTTTCGTTATCTCCAGATTATGAGTCTCATGCAAGACTTAGTGACGTCCTAGGGGATACTAAAGAACGAATCGCTGATCTATTAAAAATTGAGCCTGATTTACCGAAAGCGTTACGAAGATTCTCTGATGATGAGGCAGTACGAATTTTAACGATCCATAAAAGTAAAGGTTTAGAATTTGATTCTGTAATTATAATGGCTGTAGAAAATCAAATATTTTTTGGCGATCAAGATGAGAATCGATGTGCTTTTTTCGTTGGAGTATCTCGTGCAAAAAGACGTTTGGTTCTTACGCATGCTGATGTGAGAAAAAGACCTGAAAATCATAATGGCCAATGGAGAGTTAATCGAACGCCCCAGGCTGAATATTTAGGGTATGTTTTACCGTTTGTGAAAAAAGCTAAGTAAAGAGAATAAATATCTTTGCTAGTTTAGGCTGTTTCTGGAATCGGAATTAATATAAGGATGAAAAATGAGTGAAATAGGATTTAAGGTAGATACACGCTTAGCCGTTTTATTGAGCGAAAATTATCGTTCTTCTGAAAGGGCTTTAAAAGAATTGATAGATAATGCATGGGATGCTGACGCGACTGCTGTTGAAATCACTCTGCCAGCCCCTATGTCTAGTGATTCTATTATTATTGATGATAATGGTACAGGAATGACTCGCAATGAGCTGGGGAATGAATACTTAAACATTGCTAGTAATAGAATTTCACGCCGTGGCACACATACAGCAATATTCAATCGAAGAGTGAAAGGTCGTAAAGGCATAGGCAAATTTGCAGGTCTTATGAGTGCTGCAGAAATGAGGCTCGAAACATGGTCAAGGGGCGTTCGGTCCAGATTTGAATTCGATCTTACCACGTTAGAAAAATATGCAGGTTTCCCTGAAATGCCATTAAATGTGGTCACTAATAAAGATAAACAAAAAGAAAATGGCACAAGAATTACACTTTCAGCCTTACATCAAAATATTAAATTCCCCAGTTCTGAGAAAATGCGCCAGCTGTTAATACAAGAATATGGCCGTGAGTCAGACTTTGAAATAACCATTAATGGAAAAAAATTAGGTATTGATGACATTCAGGGTACTTATACCCAAGCCACCCAAAAGGTTGAGGGTGTAGGTGATATAGATCTAAGATTTACTGTTACAGACCAAAAAGCTGCCATTAGAAAGCCTGGGATTTCCATTTGTGTAGATGGAAAAACAATTGGCGAACCTTCGTTTTTTGGCTTAGATAAAGCTGATGATTTTCCTCCCAGGTTACTAAAAAAATGTTTTGGCGAGCTTCAAGCTGATGGCCTTGTAGATGATATAACGGCTGATTGGGGGGCTGTAGTCGAAGGTAGCAAAGGTTATCAGGTGTTAGAGGATTATATACAGCCAATATTGCGTGAAAAATTTAAAGAGGTACATGGGCAAGAGGTGCACTTAGCGCAAGCTAGAATGCGTAAACGTGTTAAAGAGCGTTTAGCGTCTATGCCTGAGCATAAGCGCGAGTTTGCCGATAAGGCCATCACAAAAATTTTGGAGCGCTTTTATCAAGAGCCTGAAAGTAAGGTTTCCCCTGTTGTTAATGTCCTGCTGGATGCCATAGAGCGCACAGATTATCGTGCAGTACTTGAGCATATCAATGATGCTAAACATTCAGAAGTTGCTGTATTTGCAGAAGCACTAGATGAATTTGGTTTGCTTGAAATAGCCAGAATGGCCGAACAAACACAAAGCAGGCTATCCTTTTTAGAATATCTAGAGCAGCTATGTGATGAACCGACAACACTTGAAAAGGATGTTCATAAAGCCATAGAGCGCAACTTATGGATGTTTGGCCCTGAGTACAGTCTATTTAGTTCAAATATAACCTTAAAGCGTCAAATAGAAGAGTTCCTAAATAAAAAGTATGTAGGCGACCGTGCAGATAAACGCCCTGATTTATTATTGAACGAAAATATGCATGGTGAATACCTGCTTATAGAATTCAAAAGGCCTGTCCATTCATTACGTTATGAAGATTACCAGCAAGCGACAGCTTATCGAAATGATTTTCGCCAGAATACAATGAACGAAGCTATTACTGTGTGCTTAATCGGTGGAAAAAAAGGCGGTGACCTTCCACGGCACTTTGATAAGGAAGCAAATGTAAAAATATTATTATTTAAAGATGTCATCTCAACCGCAAGAACTCAATTGAACTGGCTTTTGAATGAATTGAGTAGCGGGTATGCCTAGTGGTAAGGGCAGTGTGGGCATGACAAGCTTTGTACGTAAGTGTTATGGGCAAGGCAGTCCATAGTCCTCACTATAGAGTTTCATTTTTCCTTAGTCATTCACAACTACTAAATTTAGTTTATTGGAGTTAGTTTGCCGTACTTGGATGTAACCGCCGCAGTCATTATAGATAAGAATAAAGTTCTGGCGGCTAAGCGCTCACCTGGAAAACACCTAGCCGGCCACTGGGAATTCCCCGGTGGCAAGATCGAGCCAGGCGAAACCCCAGAGCAATGCCTAAAGCGTGAGCTAAAAGAAGAATTTACCATTGAATCTGAAATCGGTGAATTCGTTACTGAAAGCATCTTTGATTACGGTGACAAACGCATTCGTCTTTTAGCCTACAAGGTAAAACACTTGTCGGGTGAGTTTCAGCTAATAGACCATGATGAAATTCGTTGGTTGCCTATTGAAGAGCTAGATAGCTTAAAGTGGGCACCTGCGGATCTTCCTATTATCGAAGCGTTAAAGCAGCAAGCCAAAGCTCAGCCTACGGCTGAGTTCTATTCTAACAATGCCAAAGCCTATTATGATGAAACCCTAACAAACGATGTAAATCATGTTTGTGATCGCTTCTTATCGACTTTATCTTCTACCAATTCAGGTAAGCAGCACATTCTTGATTTAGGCTGTGGTGCGGGCCGTGATAGCAAAGTGTTCATTGCTGCTGGTTTTACGGTTACTGCATTGGAAGCTTCAAAAGAACTCGCCTTGTTAGCCGAAAAACATATTGGCCAGCCGGTTTTGAATATGCGTTATCAACAGCTTCAAACCAAAAATACCTACGATGGTATTTGGTCATGTGCCAGTTTATTGCATTGCCCTAAAAGCCAAATTGAATATGTGATGCAGAACTGCATTGATGCTTTAAAAGAAGGTGGCGTATTTTACTTTTCTTTTAAGTATGGTGAAGGCGAGCGCCTAGACGCGCGTGGTCGATTCTTTAACGATTACACCCTTAAGAGTTTAAAAACACTTATTGCTAAATTAGGTAAATTAGAAATTATTGATGTATGGCTGGAAACCATACAATCAAAAAATGCTGAGCAAATTTGGGTGAACGGCCTTGTTCGTAAAGTCTGTGAGTCTGGTAGAGGCGCAGTTAAGGATATGCTGTAAATGAATGATGAATCTCCAATTCCTGTTAGTGCTGATCTCAGCAATAAAGTCGGTAAAAAAAGAACACTCAGGCGAATAATTAAAATTGTAAAAAGGATAAGGGAGTATCATGCGTACATTTCTATTGATCATTTTTATTATTTCATCTGTAATTTGGGGGTATATTCAATATATTGATGTATATCGTTCGAATACGATTCTTTTAAATACGCCAGTTTATGTGGTTAACATCAGTGATGGGCCTCTTAAGTTATTTTCAAGTAATGATAAAAATCAGCCCATTTTAGCAGAGCTGCCAGTCGGTCATGGTTATCGATATCTCTATGCTGGTCAGAGTGGTAAATGGCTGCACGGTGTATGGAATGGCCTTTACGTTTTTGTTAAGAATCCTTCTCGCAGAAAAGCTATGTTAGTGGGAAGCGTGTATTTGACGTTTAAATCTATTCAAATTTATTTGATGTCAATTTCAATAATTGCGCTGATCGGTTTGTTACTGGTTTGGTCTAAGAAGCGAAAATATATTCAAGCTCAGAAAGAAGTATCCACTGTCAGCGAAGACTTGGTTGATAGGCTTCAAAATGAAAATTATCGCTTAAGGAATGAATTAGAAAATCAGGAGGTCATGAGGAAGAACGAGGTAAAAAAATATGAGAGTTTACGGGCTAATGATCTTGTAGAATTCAAGAGGGAAATCACTGAAAAGAATGAGTGCCAAAAACGCAACCTTCATTTAGATTTTAAAGAAAAAGAGCGTAAATTAAGGAAGAAGTTTGAGGATGAGGCTCATATAAGAACGCAGGTTTCAGTTCAAATAATGCAGGCGTCACTTGATCGAGTGCAAAAATCGTACTCTGAGCTTAAGAAAAATTATGACGGTATTCGATCCGAAGGGATTGTTTTTGATATTGATTTTCATGGGGAGCATTATGAGCGTTTACTAAAAGGTAGAAAGTTTGAAATTTTCTTTGCAAAACAAATTTTAGAAAACCCGGATATAAAAATTATGGAGTGGACATCAGACAAAGGGTTTGAAAATGGAATTCCAGTGGCGGCAAATGGTAATCCTGATTTTATTATCCAGCACCGCTATTTAGGAAAAGCGTCGGTAGAATGCAAATTTCGCTCTAAATACTTCAATCGGGATAGAAAAAAACTTATATCCTGGTCTAATGTTAGTCAGGTTGATCGGTATAAGTCATTTGGAAAATCTCGTATGATCCCTGTATACATGGCGGTAGGTTTTGGTGATGATCCTACAAAACCTAGCCTGAAATTACTGGCACCCATTGAGCAGTTTATTGACATATCACGAAAAATAAATGTGACGAACTTTGTTGATGCTCAGTATATGATCGATAAAGATAAGGCCAGGAATTTTGCAATATCGACTTATGCTCAGGTGCATCTAGGAAAAGAGATATTTTCGAACCCCTGCTGAAATAGATATCATATAACAGAAGTGAAAATTCAAATTGAATCATACTGACACAAAAGATCTTTATTCCACTTATATTCATGAAGTTAATATTTCAGGAAGCGGCAAAGCCTCATCTTATATACGAGCACTTGATATTCTTAGTGAAATGCTGCGCTCCCGACCTTTCGGGTTTGAAGATTGTATAGATATTTGGAACATAACTTCCCTAAAACGTATTGCTGAACTGAGAGATTTAGTTGCCATTGAGCAAAGTAAAGGTATGAATAGCGAGTGGTTATCAGGTGATATTGCACCAAGTTATTTGACCAAAGGGTATTGCAAAGCAGCACTCTCCAGCTATTCCAAATACTTGGTTGAGGTAAGTCAAGAAGATGCCTTATTCGAGGTTTTCAAGCAACACAATGGTCAGGGTGCTGATTTACCACGCTTGCTGGATACCGAGCCAAAATATACCGATGTTTTATTAGATGGCTTAAAGGGTACAGAAGGGAAAGATGTCATTCGCAGTGTTAAAACACGTATAAATCAGAACCTGTTTAGACGGATGCTTAGGGATATCTATCGCGATGCTTGTTGTATTACCGGGTTAAACATCCCACAGGTAAATCGGGCAAGCCATATAATTCCTTGGGCAGATGATGAGAGAAAGCGCTTAGACCCGAGTAATGGTTTATATCTTTCTGCTACGTATGATGCAGCTTTCGATCAGCACTTAATCAGCTTGGATGATGATTATCGAATTGTTCTTTCTAATGACATTAAAGAACGTTATTCGAATGATAGTTTAAAGACTTATTTTTTGAGTATGGAAGGCAATAAAATCACATTACCGAGGGGATACCTTCCCAATAAACAATATTTAGAAATACATCGAAAGGGGGGGTTATTTTAGTATTCGGAATAATCTCTTGACTTGTTAAATTTATTGAGTTACAGACGTTGGGTAGAGTTGCTCAATAGACGATGTAAATATTATGTTCATACCACTTCTTTGAGCAAGCCCCTTATATGCTGAGCGCATTACCCCCCCGCCACTAAAATGGGGGTGATGCTTTCAAATTATCAGTTCAATCTGTAACTTCTATCGTACAAACATTTATAGAGTTAATTATATGATTAAATATTTTGTTACGCCCCTTATGCTAATTATGATTGTTAGCGCTGTTTTTGCTTCTCGAATTCATCCTCAAACGTATGCGGATCTGACCAATAAAATAAGTACGGTATGTGTAATTAAAGTAAACCGGGTGGAAAGTGAAGAGCGTTTTTATCACTTTAAAGACGGTTCAAAGCATCAGCTGTCTAAGGCGACTATTGTCTATGGCGATGTTGTGAGAAGTTTATATGGTTCGTGTGATAGGGCTAAAGTGGTATCTCGGTTTGTGACTCGGTCAACCGTGGAGTATTTGTCTGATACAGGAAAGAAGTTTGTCTCATTGCTTCGGCCTGGGTCAGGTCATGAGCATTTAGTTGAGCAGGGTAAGGAGTATATTTTTTCTTTTACCGATTTTCAGGTAAATCAGGGCGAGAAGATTGAGCGCAGGCATCTTCGTATGGATTTGCTAACAGATGAAGCTAAAATTATTAAGCTGCTTGAATCAAGTGATCAGTAAATCAAGGTGTCATGAGACTATGCAGGCAGTGATGTAGACCTAATGCAGGTCGGCAATGATTTAAGCTACAGCGAGGTTGTGGCAGGATTAGAGCCACCGGAGGCACAGCTGTAACGGCCTGTTAAGCCAATGATGTATTCATCACAAGAATTTGCCCAGCGTTTGGATGTTGGCCAGAATTTTTTAAGTCGTGTTATGGAACAAACTAAAATTGATTTATTAAACGAGCAAATAGATTGACCATTATTTAAAAGGCAAGGAGCCCAATCAAAGAACTGGATAGTCTCTTAAAATCTTGATGATTGGATATAAGGTTTTAGGCGGTGTGTTGATAGGGTACGGCATTCAATGCATTTTTCGGTGGATGCTAGATGGGCTTTTTGTGATATTGGGGCTGACCTCCAAACGAAAAAGCCCGCTAAACCGAGAGATTTAGCGGGTTTTTAGAATTTGGTGGCAACACCGCGAGCATTTAAAACAGTGAACCTGGGACCTTGTCCCATTAACGAAAAAACCCGCCAAATCGAGAGATCTAGCGGGTTTTTAGAATTTGGTGGCAACACCGCGAGTTTTTAAAACAGTGAACCTGGGACCCCATCAATTAGGGTGTGGTGTTTTCTAATGTTTGACACTTAGGTGTAAAAATTTTGGTGGTATAAATGTGGTATAAATAAATTTTTCGTAGAGCACAAAAAAATCAGTCACCGCTAAGTGACTGATTTTTTTTAGAATTTGGTGGCAACACCGGGATTTGAACCTGGGACCCCATCATTATGAGTGATGTGCTCTAACCAACTGAGCTATGTTGCCTTTGAAACGGCGCGCATTATTACGATTTGAGGGCGACCTGTCAACACATTATTTTAGAAATTTATCAATGACTTAGCGATTGTAGCGATTGACCGCTCCTTGAATCCTATCGTCGCACAGAAAATAGCCAGCCAGACATATCTGAGCGCACTGAGCTAGCTTACAGCACGGATAACATTCTGAACTCGTGCGCCTTTGCGGTACGAGGATGGGGTTTGCCCTGTCCAGCGTTGAAAGGCGTGGTTAAATGCTGCTGGCTCTGCATAGCCGAGCTTATGAGCGATGGATTCTATGGAGTGTGTGGTTTGCAGTAGCAAATGGTCTGCTTTGGCCTCTCTCACTTGGTCTAATAGCTTTTGGTAGCTGGTTTCATCTTGACTTAAACGTCTTCTAAGGGTGCGCTCTGGAATGTTAAAGCAACGGCATATGTCTTTAATGCTGGGAAACTTATGGCTAAACAGCCCTAGGTACTGCGCCACTTGGCCTGGGAGGTCAGCACTAAAGCGATTCTGTTGGGTTAATTGCTCATCGCATTGCCGGCGATAGTGCTCGAACGCGAGATTGTTGGCTTGTGGAAATGGCACATTTAAATGCGCATTATTGACGATAATTCGCCCCATCGGTTGCCCAAACATGACCTTGCACTTAAATCGTTCTTGGTAAGGCGTGATATCGCTCGGTTCGGGGTAGGGAAACCAAACTTCAATGATTTCAAGTGATTCCCCCACACTGAGCGCCATATCTTCAATGAGCTTCAGAGCGCCGGATATATCTCGGTCGACCATATAGCGAAATATGGGTTGTGGGATCATCTGAGGGTGGATGTTCAACGTCGTGGTCGATGACTTAAGGTCGAGTGTTAATTCACCCAAAATATAGGTTAATTGTTGATAGTGAACGCCCACTTTACACGCCTCATAGGTATTCATAGCCGTCATCAACAACATGCTGTAGGGGCCATAGCCCGCCAACCCAAAGCCTTTACCCAACTTTAAACCCAATGCTGGCTCTTCGACGCTGGCAAAGAGGTCAGTCAAGATGGTCAGCTCTTGAGTGCGATCCATTAGCGCAGTCGGGTCTAGTCGGTCGACGCTCAGCCCGTACCGGCTTAAAACAGGGTGATAATCGATACCAGCAGCCTCAAGGCCCTGAATCATATAGAGTAAACCTAAAACAGAACGTGCGCTCATGGGTGGCCGAATTCATCAAGAATTAATTTACCCCAGCATAGCCGGGCAGATTGATCGCTTTCTATACTGTCCGACATTCACCAAAGAACAAATGCCAAAAAAGGACATGGTTTTGGAATGAAGACCATGATCACTTTCATAATGATAAGGCGAGACAATGACTCATTCGATTCCTAGCTACACTGAGGTGGCCATTATTGGTTCGGGCTTTTCTGGTCTGTGTATGGCAGTCAAGCTAAAAGAGGCCGGTATTCAAGATTTTGTGATGCTAGAAAAAGCCTCTGAAATAGGCGGTACGTGGAGAGAGAATACTTACCCAGGCGCTGCGTGCGATGTTCAAAGCCACTTGTACTCGTTCTCGTTTTATCCGAACCCAAACTGGCCGCGTGTGTTTTCAGGCTGGCAAGATATTCAGCAGTATTTACTGGACGTCACAGAACATTTTCAACTCCGCCCTCATATTCGCTTTAACACTGTATTAACCGCTGCACGTTTTGATGAAATTGAAGGTGTCTGGCAGATCACATTAAATCATGGCCAGTCAATAAAGGCCCGCAGTCTGGTGCTGGGCACAGGACCATTGCACGTTCCATCTCTGCCGCACATTCAAGGGCTGGATTTATTTAAAGGCGACGTCTGGCATTCGTCTCAATGGCGACATGACATCAGTTTAGTGAATAAGAATGTCGCGAGTATTGGCACGGGAGGCAGCGCGATACAGTACGTGCCTGAAGTGGCCAAGCAAGCTAAACAACTCAATGTTTTTCAGAGAACGCCTGCATGGGTGGTGCCACGCAACGAGCGTGCGTATACCCAGTTTGAAATGAAGATGTTTTCGCGCTGGCCGTTTATGAGGCGTTTATATCGAACAGCTCTATATTGGAAAAATGAAAGTCGAGTCTTGCCGATGATGTATCCCGCACTGGCAAAAGTGATCGGTAAAATAGCGAGCCTGCATTTACGGCACCAAATTAAGCATCCAGAGCTGCGAAGAAAGTTAACACCAGATTACGTGATTGGCTGTAAGCGAATATTAATCAGTAATCAATATTACCCAGCATTTAACCGTCAAAATGTTGAATTGGTGACGGACGGCATTAAATGCATTACGCACGATGGCGTTGTCGATGAAAACGGAGTGAAAAGACCGGCAGACGTGATCATTTTAGGCACAGGATTCGAAGCGGACCCGACAGAATATTTGAAAAAAACACCGATTACCGGTCGATCCGGTATCACTTTAATGGATGCTTGGAAAAACGGCGCAGAAGCCTATTGGGGAATCAGTGTTACAGGGTTTCCAAATTTTTTTCAAATGGTCGGGCCGAATACAGGTTTGGGTCATAACTCTATTATTTTTATGATCGAAAGCCAAACACAATACATCGTCGATGCGATTAAAAGATTGTCGAATAAACCGAATCAATTTCTGGATGTTAAGCCAGAGAAACAACGGATATTTAATCAGAATATTCAGCGCAAGCTTAAAAGTAGAGTGTGGAGTACAGGCTGCACCAGTTGGTATACAAGAAAAGATGGTAAAAACTTTACGCTTTGGCCTGGCACCACTTTTTCGTATCGTTTTCAGACTCAAACACTCAGTGAAGAAGCTTACGAATGGGTGCCATGTCAAAGGGGTGAAAAACCTATTGAAAAGTCCGAAGCCCAGCGACAGGCTTCATAGTTTAATCATTTTTTAATGATTTTTTGGCAATAGGAAAATTTATGGACGTGGCAGGCGATAAACCACCGTATCGCGATAAAAAGACGATTTGTTTTGTACTGTTAATGGCAGAATGAATACAGCGCCTATTTTCGCAGAGTGCTGACGATCGCCGTCCAGTCCAAGTTTGCCAATTGTTTGTTCGCTATTGTATTAGTGACATTTTCGCGTGACATTAGACCCGTGACATAAATGTTCAAACGCAAGCAAGGCGCTCAGTAGGAAATCAATATACTGCGTCTGTTTGGGTTGAGAGTGCGAAAATCATGCGACTAACACTGATGCCATGCTTGGCGTTCGCTTTAATGACGATCTTTGCGTACGCCACTGCAGAGCCCCATCGGCAACTTTATTGGGGCGATACACACTTACATACCTCCTATTCATTTGACGCATTTTTAAATCAAAATCAATCGGCAGATCCCGATACGGCCTATCGTTGGGCGAAAGGGCTACCGGTTATTCATCCCTATACACAAGCGCGTGTACAAATCGAAACGCCTTTAGATTTCTTAGTCGTATCTGATCATGCAGAAGGGCTCGGGATCATGCGGGCAGTGGTGAATGAAACAGCAGAATTTGAACCAACATCTTGGTGGGCCGAATTTCAACGGTGGCTAGCATTACGGTTAATTCGCCGCACGGTGGAGGAGGGCACCAGCGCTGATATTTTTAATGATTTACTGCCGATTAAATCCGATACTCCAGGGGCTGATCCCGTGGCGGACCCAGCGAATTTACCCTACGAAAGTGTATTAGGTGATTTTTCAAAAACCATTAAACACGCATGGTATGACATCGTAGACGCTGCTGAACACCACAATGACCCAGGGAAATTTACGGCCATACTCGGTTGGGAATGGAGTTCTATTCCGACAGGGGCTAACTTGCACCGAGTGGTGATGACGTCCGATGGCGCTGAAAAAGCGAAACAATATTTACCCTACGGGTCGGATCAAAGTCAGTATCCGCAAGATCTTTGGGCGTGGCTTGATCAAACATCGCAGCGTACAAACAGTGAGTTCCTAGCCATTCCTCATAACTCGAATGTCTCGAAAGGTTATATGTTCCCCGAGGTGACATTAAAAGGGCAGCCAATAGACGTGCTTTATGCACAAACGCGTATGGCATGGGAGCCTGTGGTAGAAGTGACGCAAATAAAAGGGGATTCAGAAACCTACCCCAGTTTGTCACCGAATGATGAGTTCGCGGACTTTGAGCCTTACGATTTTTACATGCAAAAGTCGCCACAAAAATATCAAGCAAGTGAAGGCGATTATGCTCGTTCTGGACTCAAGCGGGGTTTAGAAATTGAGCAACGAATCGGCGTTAATCCCTACAAATTTGGCATGATCGGCAGCACGGATGCCCATACTGGATTATCCAGTGCCGAAGAAAATAATTTCTGGGGGAAAATGGCTCACGATTCAACGCCTAATACCAAACGCGGCGACATCATTGGGGTAACCAAAGCCAATGGTTGGAATATGGCAGCCGCCGGTTTAGCGGGTGTTTGGGCGAGTGAAAATACTCGGCAAGCTATTTTCAATGCATTCAAACGAAAAGAAGTCTACGCCACGACAGGACCAAGAATTTCAGTTCGATTATTCGCGGGTTGGAACTTTACACCCAGTGATGTGCATGTCCGTGATATGGCATCTGTAGGCTATACAAAAGGCGTTCCGATGGGAGGTGATTTGACGCGACCATCCACCAAACAACCATTAACCATTTTAATGAGAGCGGTGAAAGACCCTGTGGGTGCAAACCTAGACCGTATTCAAATTATCAAAGGTTGGGTCGATAGTCGTGGTCAAAGTCATGAAAAAATATTTAATGTCGCGTGGTCTGGCAATCGAACCTTGCACGCGAATGGCACGCTTTCTCACGTAGGCGACACGGTGAATCGAGACACGTTAACCGTAGGCGACAGCATAGGAGCAAAAGAATTGATAACGGTTTGGACCGACCCGCAATTCGACGCCAATCAAAGCGCTTTTTATTACGCGCGCGTATTGCAAGTGCCGACCCCCAGACATTCACTGTTTGATGCTGTGGCGCTGCAAATAGAGCCTCCAAATGAAGGCCCTGAGGTCATCCAAGAGCGCGCTTATACATCACCTATTTGGTATACGCCCTAGGGAAATAGTTTGATCAATATCATCCGAAATGCATCGAAAGAACCCGTTGTTCATTTTTTATGTATTGGCTTCATTTTGTGGTGGGGTGGGTCGCGGTTAGGCGTGATTGAAATGCCAGAAAACCACAAAACAATCAGCATTAGAGAATCGAGCCTTATACAATATATTCAATTTCAACATAAAACCTTTGATGACCATTGGGCCAAACAGCGACTACTTTCCTTAACACAAAATGAACGTGCGCTACTGATTGATGAATATGTGAGAGAAGAGGTGATGGTACGACATGCGATTCAATTAGGAATGGATCAAAATGATCAAATTATTCGCCGACGACTCATTCAAAAAGTAGAGTTTATTACAGAGGATTTGGCAGCATCCGATGTCTCGTTCAATGAGGATGAAGCACGCGCATATTTTGAAGCAAACCGATTTAAATATGGCTTAGATGCCTCAATATCGTTTGCTCATGTCTTTTTAAAACAGGGAGCCCACAATGACGCGGTTAACCTGCTAACAAAATTAAAACAGCAAGCGGTGCCCGCTGAACAAGCGAGTGCGCACGGTGATCGGTTTTATTTTCATGTGAATTATGTTGATCGTACTCAAGCACATATTCGCCAACACTTCGGCAACCATTTTTCTGAAGAAATATTTTCGGCGGAACCAAGGTTAAATGTTTGGCTCGGCCCTATTCAGTCGAACCATGGATGGCACTTGGTTCAGGTGTCGAGATATCTACCCGATCGCGTTCCGGAATTCGAAGATGTTCAGAAAATGGTGGTGCAAGATTTGTTACAAGCCCGAAAGGCAGCGATTCAGCGACTCGCTGTCGAAGGTATTCGAGCGGCGTATGACATAACGTACAGTGAAGATTTACAGCGTTGGCTCGATGATCCGCTGCCTGAGAGCGCCACCGCAATGCAACCATTTTTAAACGGACAACCGGTCTTACATTCGAAAGCAACTTTGGCAGTACCCCATGAGTCTTAAAGCATCGTTGCACTGCTTAGTCTGGATTCTTATATCTTTTAACGTAATGGCTCATGAAGGGCGACCCGTTTACATCGAAGTGAAACACCTTTCAGATCAGCAATATGAACTGAACTGGAAAATCCCGCCTGTACTCACACATCAACAAGTGCCCATCATTCAGTTATCTCGAAAGCACTGTGATCAGCAGATAATATCTCATGTTCCGAAATTGATTGATCATCAACGTTATCAATGTCGCGCAGTAGATCACGTTCAGCTTGAGATTATTTACCCTAATGGTAACCCTGCGCTGTCCACTTTTTTAAAGTATACTGATCGTGACGGCAATGAGACGCATCAATACCTTAGCCCCGAACAATGGCAAGTATCTTTAACGGAGTTAGACCCTGATCAAGTGAGTACTTGGGCGTATTTACCCTCCGGCATTCATCATATTTTTGCGGGTTGGGACCATTTGCTATTTGTGATGTGTTTATTATTTTTATGTCGCAGTCCTAAGCAATTGATACTGACGCTAACCGGTTTCACTCTAGCGCATACTGTTACGCTGGGTTTAGCCAGCATGAAGTGGGTGACCCCGCCTGTGATAATCATTGAGGCGATGATTGCACTGAGTATTGTTTATTTAGCGGCGGAAGTGTTGCAGAGGCATACCACGACTCAAGAAACTTGGTTGGGAAAATACCCTGTATTCGTGTCGAGTCTATTTGGTTTAATTCACGGATTTGGCTTTGCCAATGTGTTGCTGGCGTTTGGCTTGCCGCAACAGGATGCCGTTTGGGCGTTGTTCATGTTTAATATTGGCGTGGAATTGGGTCAGCTGATGTTTGTGGGGTTGTGTTTGTTAGCGGGTTGGTTGGGACATCAAGGTTTGCGCATGATTCCGGAACGACTGGGTTTCAGTGCCGGTTCCTCCATCAAACTCGGTATGTACGTGGTAGGCTCCATTAGCGCCTTTTGGTTTGTAGAGCGATTGAGTCTGCCTTTCGCCGTACTATAAAGGTGAAGCGTCAAAATGATTTATTAGAGGTGACCTTAATATAAACCAAAATACCTTCGCGCAATTTCACCAAACTCACCTGACTGTCGAAGGCGCTGAATAGCGAGCCGCCAGTCATCTATTCTGATTAAATTCGATTGATGATTGGCTGCAATCCACAGTGGCAGTATTTGAAGTGTTTCGCCAAATCGCAGCGCTTGATCCTCTGCTCGTTGCCCCCAACCGTATAACGCTTCTGGTTTAGCGCCATAGATTATATTAAATTGGCCACTGGCTAAGCCTTCATATAATTCGGCCGCGCTGACTGCGTACACGTTATAAATGTTCATGATTTTCAATCGTGCTTCTTGCGGCGTGCCTTTAATGACGCCGATTAACTGTGCTTTGCTTGCGTCTTCGTATCGATCAATGACTGGACTGCCTTCCAAGCTGATGAACATGACGGGCACGTCAAATACCTTCGCAATCCATTGATATTTTGGCTTCCTGGCTTCGGTTTGGGTGAGTGGAAAAATGAGGCTATTTGGTTCGCGCTGTGTGAGGGCTTGAGCTTGCTCCCAATCGAGAAACTTAATATTGGCGGTCAATTGCAACTGCATTTGAATCGAACGTACCATTTCCAGTAACAGGCCTGGCTTTTGACTATCGCTGGAGGTGTAGATGGGTTCATCTTCAAGGTAGTAAGTCAGTGCCGGTACATTAGCGGCTTGCTGTCCATGGGATGCTTGTACTAATAAAGACCACGCCAACGTACAGTGTAATACCGTCCAAAATGCTTTATCGAAGAGCGCCGATGGCGTGGGATAGGGGATGTGATTCATGATCGAATGCTACACGGAATAATATGCCTTCCAGTATAGCCGTTCTAAGCTGCTCAGAAAAAAAACCGGTGTTCGCCGGTCATTTAGGAATGCTTTAGGGCGGGGTTTAAATCGTGGCGTTCATTGAGGTGCGCTCATGTTAGTGAGTCTCGCTGGCCATGCCGAAGTGATGGTTGATAAACACGC
This sequence comes from uncultured Saccharospirillaceae bacterium, assembly GCA_947503895.1. GTDB lineage: Bacteria > Pseudomonadota > Gammaproteobacteria > Pseudomonadales > Oceanobacteraceae > Bermanella. Next base: position 41,419 of record CANNFT010000015.1, on the reverse strand, counting down.
ATTGTTAACTCACTTTGAATGCCATTTGTGTAGGTAGACTGTATTTAGCCACCGGCGAGAGGCTCATAGAGCCTCTTTGGTTCAGGGTGTTTAAGCGCACGGGTCCGCAGGGCTCTCTTATGAGCGTAAATACGGAAAAAGTCGCTCAATATCTGTTTTTTCTAAGTGATTCATTTTCTTGATATTTGTTTCTGGAATGGCGTCTGTATCTGGGTATTTTTCAATGGCTTCTTCTAAGCTGTGTTCCCGCAATAAATGCAATATAGGGTAGGGTGATTGATTGGTTAGGTTGCTGGCATCGCCGGGTGCAGCATCCGCGAAACAATAGTCGGGGTGAAAACTGGCAATTTGATAAACCCCTTCCCAGCCACCTTTTCGAACCAAAAAGTCTGCGTAATCTAAAAACTGGTTATATTCAAAAAAGTCGATCAGCATATGAGGGATGACAATCACGGTGGTTTCGAGTTGGTCAGCGGGTTCCTGATCCAATCGCTCCAATTCCACCTGTAGATGGTCTAACAGTGCTTGCTCGGTATTGCCATTAAAAATATCAATACGAATTTGATTTAGTCGATGAGGTTTTGCCGCAAATGGGCATAAATTTAAGCCGATGACGACGTCTGTTAACCAAGTTTCGACGGTGGTGAGTATGGTTGGGTCAGAGGTTTGATTGGCTTCAGGCATGTCGGTTCATCATAAGGGAAATCATTGGAATAGACGTTATCTTACCAGAATCTAGCTTTTGTCATCCAAACTTTGCCTAGGCATTTTAAAACAATGCTCTCCTCCTGAGATGCCCAGAGGCGACGGTCTTATCTTCAACTCCATCTTTAGTCATTGCATTTGGCCAATTTGGCGTCTGGTTACATGAGTTTGGCATCACCGGAGCGACGCCGGTTTGCTTTTTATAGTGGACGGACTGACCTCCGTTGTCCTGGGCGATTGTGAAAACGTATACGTGCAGATCAGCTAGTCTTTAAATAGGTACACGCTTAACTGTGCTAGGGCGGTGACCTTTATTGGCCGTTCAATCAGGTGCGTTTCAGGGCAGGATCGAACGGCTGATTGACGCTGCCGGGTCTGTGAATGGCGTAATTTAGTGCATGACACTCAGCCGATTAACTCAGCCTATTAAAAACATTCGCAAAAAATGAAAATAATAAGCGTAAAAATTTCCAATGTGGATATATACTCCACGCGCTTTTCATGAGCAGGGTTAAAGGTTGTGGAGTAACCTTTAATAAGTCACATTTTCGATGTAATTGATCATAAGTTGGGTGTATTGAACGCTAAAAAAAATCTAATCACTGAACACGCTACCGTTAGCAATCGGATGGTGAGGGTATCTACATGGAACCATTAGTCATTGGTGGCATTTCTATTCCGGCTGGTAAAACAGTGCAAATTGAAATGCCCGTCGTCAAGTTGTACACCGATACCGACATTTCAATGCCGGTGCAAGTTTACCGCTCCCGTCGGGAAGGGCCGACGGTATTTGTATCTGCGGCAGTACATGGTGATGAGCTGAACGGCATAGAAATCATTCGGCGATTAATGCGCTTGAAATCGCTAAAAGTGACACATGGCACGTTAATACTGGTGCCAATTGTAAATGTGTATGGGGTGCTAAGTCAGAGCCGCTATATGCCCGACCGCAGAGACTTGAACCGTAGCTTTCCTGGTTCAGCCAAAGGCTCATTAGCCGGTCGTGTGGCCGATAAGTTTTTAACGGAAATCGTGCAGCACTGTGATTATGGCGTTGATCTTCATACGGGTGCGATTCATCGATCAAACTTACCGCAAATTCGTGCCAACTTGAAAGATGAAGAAACGAAAGCGCTTGCGGAAGCATTTGGTGTGCCTGTACTGCTCAACGCCAATTTACGCGATGGCTCTCTGCGACAAGCTGCCGTTGAATCGGGCACGAAAATTTTGTTATACGAAGCGGGCGAGGCGCTCAGGTTTGACGAGTTGTCTATTCGCGCAGGCGTCAAAGGCATTATGAATATTCTCAGTCACTTAGGAATGATCAAGCGACGTACCCGTCGCAAGCCAGTCAAACCATTTGTGGCGAACAATAGTGCGTGGATGCGAGCCAATTCCAGCGGCATTGTTAAAAACCTAAAATTACTAGGGGATCAGGTGACAAAAGGCGATGCGCTCGCGAAAATTGGCAGCCCGTTTGGCGAAACGCTAGATACGGTGAATGCGGGGCGATCGGGCATTATCATTGGACAGCAAAATATTCCGCTGGTACAAGAAGGGGATGCCATGTTTCATATTGCCTACTTCTCTGAGTCAGATGAAGAAGTCGCTGAACACATTGAAATGATGCAAGATAATTTATTACCCGAAGATAAGGATGATTAGTCGTTTATGACGTTACATGTAGTGCTGATGATCTCCGCGTTAATCGCGGTGTTCATTGTGGGCAGAAAAAGTATTAATAAACTGGTTGAACGCATTGGCAATGAGCGGAATATTCCGCTCTTGCGGGTGCAGTATGTGAACAAGGTTTTAATGTTGGCTTGGTCTTTATTATGCTTGGTGGGCTTAGGGATGGTAGCCGGCATCGGTTATGAAGACTTTGGGTTATTCTTTACGTCGGTGTTTGCAGTATTGGGCGTTGCATTATTTGCTCAATGGTCCATTTTGAGCAATGTGACGGCCAGCATTATCGTGTTTTTCTTTTTCCCATATCGTATTGGTGATTATGTTCGTATTGTTGATGGTGATAATACGGTGCAGGGCACCATTCAAGAGATTACGCTTTTTCACGTTATTTTGCAGGACGGTGAGAGTATTGTGACCTATCCAAATGCATTGGTCTTTCAAAAAGCCGTGCAGATTACTCATCCGCCAGAACCGGAAAAGATCTCATCAGGATTTGAGGACGATATTCAGGGAATGTAACGCTGAATGCTCCGAACAGTACTTCGTCGGTTGTTGTCGATAGAACTTCGTCGATAAGACTGAACAACACCCCATAAAAGACGCTTCAGCTCGATGGTCTTTTATGGGGTGTGATGACGAATCTCTACCGTATTTGCGTTTCGACTCTACGCTGAGAATCATGCAAAAACGTCAGACAGCGTAGTCTATTTTAGATAGGCTTGGGGTCGTCTTCTACGGGTTCCGATAAAGCCGTTTCGATGGCAATGGACGCGCCAATGCCTTTCAAAAGCCGACCTAAAATATCCGCACCAGTAATCACGCGTTTCTGCTCGTCACTCCAAATTAAGATAACGTCATGATCGATCACCTCATCTTCGTCTAAATCGGCTTGTTGAGCGTGTTTTAAGATTGCCATAGCGCGACCCAGTGTCGCTTCGCTGTCTTCGATAATGACCGGTCGGTGACAGAACTGATAGGGGTCGACCGGTGTTTCGTCTAATAAGTTACTGCGCAAGTAACCGTCAGCATCCAAAACAAGACGAGGAATGTGCTTGTCGTCGGTTAAGACGATCCATTTATGTCCTGATACATGCACCTTTTTCATGAATTCTGCATGATGCGCATCTTTCGTCTCTGGAATGATGGGTAGGTCCAGTTTACATGGCAGAGCAACAACGCTGGCAGGATCAAGCGGTTCGCCTTCCTGTGTCACTTTAACATCTTCAATGGAGAGAAAATTAAGTGCACCGACCCCTTCGACATGCTCGACTTCCGCTTCCTCTGCGTCCATATGCGCTTGGATAATGCCTTTGAGTTCGTTCTCCCGAAAATACGTAATGCCTTCTCGCCCTAACCAGCCATCCAGAATCAGCGAGGTAAAGCGGGCAACAGGGAACAACAGGATTTGATAGAAGCGAATGACGGGTGTCAGCCTAGAAGCAACTTTGAGCGCATTGCGAGAGAAATAGGCTTGTGGAAAAATTTCACCGAGAAATGTAATCGCAATGGCCGAGAATAAAAACGAACTGATGCCGGTTAATACTGAATCGGACAGCAGAGTGAGCAATACGTTGATCGAAACGTTGCCCCACAAAATAGTCGATAGCAAAAAGTTTGAATCTTCTCGCATGGCCAAAATCTTTTCAGCATTTTGATTGCCCCGTCGTGCTTCGACTTCGAGTTGCAATCGGCTCAAGCTAAAATAAGCCAGATTCAGCCCTGAAAACATGGCAGATTGGGTTAAACAAAACGCGATCCCCATCCACATCCATACGTCATTTGTCATATCTTTATCCTAATAAAATGAGGCTGCCTAAGCCTAGGAAAACCACAAAACCTACGACATCGGTTACCGTGGTCAGAATTACGGCACCTGATATAGCGGGGTCAATTTTTAATTTTTTCAATACAAACGGGATCAATGTACCCGAGGATGCCGCGGCCAAGCTGTTGACCACGATCGCGACCAGTATAATGCCGCCTAACATAAAGGAATCAAACCAATAACCGACGACGATTGAAATTAAAATCCCCAACAGTATGCCATTGACGGCGGCGATTTTGGCTTCTTTGGAAAGCAGCATTTTTAAGTTGGCATTCGTAATGTGATTCAACGCTAAACCACGTAGCGCAACGGCTAATGTTTGGCTACCGGCGATGCCCCCCATGCTCGCAACGACAGGCATGAGAATCGCTAATGCGACCACTTCTTGAAGGGCCACTTCAAAACGACCAATCACCCAAGATGCAAGGAATGCCGTTGCAAGGTTAATGCAGAGCCAAAACGCACGAATCTTTGCAGCGGTTGAGACGGGGGTAAATAGATCCTCTTCGCCAGATGGCGTGTCGACTACTTCGGCATCGACAAGGCTGTCTTGCAGCTCCCACAGTAAGGCTGAAACAGGAAAAGCCCCAACAATTTTTTGATTACGAATAACCGGGTACCAAGCCAGTGCATCATCCGATTGAATACTTTTGAGAACCTCTTTAAAGGAAGCTTGGTGATCATAAACGTCCGTGGGCTGCATAATCTCATGCACGAGGCGATCTTCTTGATCACGCCACAGACGTTCCAATGGAATAAATCCTTTTAGCTCGCCATCTTCATCCACCACATATGCCGCAACCACCTCCTCTTCCTTTTTTAAAATACGCTGTCGCAACGATGAAACGGAAATGCGTGGGCGAACACGAATGATGTTTTTATTGATGTATCGGCCCAGTTGCGAGTCTTCATAGCTAAGCGCTTGTTGCAGTTCATCTGCGGTGGCTTCATCCTGGTCGAGCAAGATGGCGTCAACCATGTAATCGGGTAACGCATCCGCAAATACGCGCAAATCTTCAGCAGAAGCACGAGTCTGAATCTCTGCGCGTTCGGCATCCGACAGTGCGCTGATGAGGTTGCCAATGGTGTCGTGTTGCAACCATTGAATAACGGGCCAATACCGATTAACTGACATGCCGCGCCAAATATCCACACGATGATCAGCCGGTACGGATTCAATTAAATGGCTGATTTGCTCATCATCAATGGTATCGATGTATGCGCGTAGCCCAATCTTGTCAGGGACTTCTTGTTTTAAAAAGTCTAAAACATTTGTGAGTATCAGTTGCTCTGATGGTGAATCAGCGGGCTCTGATGCATCGTTGTTAAGTTCATCGTTCATCAATCATGACTCTTGTACGGTGACCAAAATCGTTTTATCGAGGTAGATTTTGTACGGATTATGCACTGTCTTTTTCGCAATATTCTAACCAGCGAACAATACCAGCGCTTTTGTATTTCTTTTTATGGAGAATGAAATACAGCATTCGATCAAAGTCGCGGTGTGGCACATCGAGCTGTATTAAGTTTCCACGTCTAAACGCATCTTCCAATGTGATGCGTGATAAACAACCAATGCCTAAGCCGCTTTCAACGGCTCGTTTAATCGCTTCAGTATGTTGCAATTCAAACGTGACGGTGAGGTCAGACAAAATGCCATGCATGGCTCGTTCGAATGCTTGTCGAGTGCCGGACCCCGACTCGCGCAATATCCAAGCAGCTTGAACAAGATCATCATCGGTTAACGTTTTTTTGCTGGCGAGTGGGTGATCGGGCGCGCAAAAAACGGCCAAAGCATCTTCTCGCCAAGGGATAATATTAAGCTCGGAATGTTGGATTTCACCTTCAATCATGCCAAGGTCAATATCGTAATTCAGTACGCGTTGAACAATGGTTTCTGTATTGGCGACCTCTAAAGACACTTCTGCATCGGGATGCGTCGCCAGAAGTTTGGTCATGATACCGACCGCTAAATAATTGCCTATGGACAGCGTAGCCCCCACTTTAACTGGGCCAGCGTCTTTATGTTGAATGAGTGTTTGCTCGACATCCTTGGCTTGTTCCAGTAAGGCTTCAACCCTTGGTCGAATTAATCGACCTTGCTCGTTCATTTGCAGACGTTTTCCAACGCGATCAAATAGCAACACATCAAATTGTTGTTCGAGCTCTTTTAACGCACTCGACGCCGCTGACTGTGACATAGCTAAGCTATCCGCAGCCTTAGAGATATTTTGGTAATGCGCGGTCGCCAGAAATACCTCCAGTTGGCGTAAACTAAACCGCATGTGGTGCACCCGTCTGCTGATGGTTTAACAGTTGTAAGCTTTCTTCTGCGAAACCGGTACCCGCTTCGACAAAGTAATTAAACACATGCGTCACGCCGCTGGCGAGTAAGGCTTCGCGATCATCTTCGTAGCGCGCAATCGCAATAATGTAGCCTTCGTAGTGGTTTAGCTTGAGTTGGGTGGTGATATCCACGATGTCACTGACAGCAGGCATTGCCAGCATCACCAAATTAATGTGCAGCAATTCACTGGTTTCCCAAAAGTCAGCATCTTCCGCGTCGCCGACGATGACATGGCGACCTTCACTTTGGTGTTTTTTAACTTTATCGGTGTTGGATTCAACCCCCCAAACTTTATCGCCTAATTTTTTGTGTAAAACATCGTATGCACTTCGACCCACGCGACCCATGCCGATGATTAATATTTCAGCTTGCTTCATTTTTTCGTGGTAATCGGGTTGTCTTTGCTGGCGTTCAAAATATTTCACGTAGGTGCGCATGAAGGCATAAGCGCGGTGTGCAAATTCGTAAAACGCGCTGGTAAATACAAATGAAATCGAGACGCTCAGAGCAATGATGACCAGCCACTCTTTACTCAACCATCCATTTGATAAACACAATGCCGCGACAATTAGCCCGAATTCACTATAGTTGGTGAGGATCATACTGCTCAAAAACATGCTTCGGCTGGGCGTTTTTAACCAAGCTAGAATATGAAACAGTAGAATTCCTTTAATGATGAGAACCAGACTTAAAGCCATCAATGCCGGTATCATGTCGAGCGTGGGCAATGCGGTAAAACCGATGGATAGAAAGAACCCTATTAAAAAGAGATCTTTAAAACTGAGTAATGATTTAGCTAATTCAGAGGATTTACTATGCGTACTAATGAGCATACCGATGACCAATGCACCAAGGTTGCCTTTCAATTGCACAAGCTCAAATAATTCGTATGCCCCAAGCGCCAAAGAGAACCCGATTAGGGGTAATAATTCACCATGACCACTGTGTTTCAGTAATTTGAAGATGAGGTGGCGAGCTGGCCACAGAAGTATCAAACCCAGCGCCCAAATCGTAGGAAGTTTCCCTGTCGCTGCCACGAGGAAACAAACGGCAAAAATATCTTGCATAACCAAAATGCCAATGGCCAATTTACCGTGTTGCGCATTGACCTCACTTTTGTTTTCCAGCAATTTGACGACGCAGACTGTACTGCTAAAACTGAGTGCAAATGCGATGAGCGTTATCGCTTGCCAAGACAGGCCTTCTAAATATTGAAAACCCATCCATGCAAATCCTTTGAGCAAGACGGCACCCACGAGTGTCCAAAGGCCCATGTGCAAAGAAGCGCCGGCCCAAATCTGTACTTTAAGCAGACTTGATACATTGATTTTTATGCCAATGGTGAACAGCATAAGGGTGATGCCGAGTTCGGCCAGTGTTTGTAAACTGCCATGTGGTACGAAGCCGTAAGCATGCAGTGCGAACCCAGCAGCGAGATAGCCGATCAATGGAGGTAAGTTTATTTGCTTGAGGGCAAAACCACAGCCGAATGCAATGATGATCCAAAGAAAATCCATTCAGAATAAAAACCTTAGCTAATTAATGGGCAGCTCAATATAACCATAGGCGAAAGCGTTAGTCGTGCACCGGCCTGTGAGGTCTTGATCGCTTAATGTGGCAGAGTCCCAGCTTGGCAGAACACCACCGAAACATGGGTAACAGGAGCAGACAAAATGTCTCTATCTTTATATTGGTATAATGGATAAGATATATCTGTATTACCCATTTTGCAAATATAAGATTTCAACCTAATCTGGCTAACAGAAAATATTACCGACTTTGTCTGGAGTGCAGTGTGAAAGGCTTTAATACCGAAAAGGTGACCAGCGTCCACCATTGGAATGACACATTATTCAGCTTCAAAACCACGCGAGATGCTGGACTGCGCTTTAAGAATGGACACTTCATCATGATTGGCCTTCAGGTTGAAGATAAGCCTCTGATGCGTGCTTACAGCATTGCCAGTGCAAACTACGAAGAGGAGATGGAGTTCTTCAGTATTAAAGTACCTGATGGCCCGCTCACATCACGTTTACAACAGATTCAAATTGGGGATGAAATACTGATCAGCAAGAAGCCAACCGGTACCTTGTTGGTGGATGATCTCTTACCGGGCAAAAATCTCTACTTACTCAGCACCGGCACCGGTCTAGCGCCATTTATGAGCATTATTCGTGACCCTTATACCTATGAAAAATTCGATAAGGTGATCCTGACCCATGGCGTGCGCTTTAAGTCGGAGCTTGCATACCAAGATTTGATTTTGAATCAATTACCGCAAGATGAGTACCTAGGTGAGTTGGTGCGAGAAAAGTTACTCTACTACCCAACGGTGACCAGAGAAGACTACGAAAACCAAGGACGCCTAACAACATTGATGGAGACAGGTAAGTTATACAGTGACCTAGGCTTGCCTAGAGCTAATAAGGCGGATGATCGGTTCATGCTGTGCGGAAGCCCAAGTATGCTGAAAGATTTGACCCGTATTTTAGATGCCGAAGGCTTTGCTGAAACTCGTCACGGTGATCTTGCAGAATACGTTATTGAGCGTGCCTTTGTAGAAAGCTAGTGCTCGCTGCTCATTTCCCCCTTCGTTTCTGACGCTCATGGCCGTCCAGAAGGGGGATTATCCCCTCTGTCTAAGCAGCTTACCCTCACCCCCAGTAGCCTACCCCTAACCTCCAGTTTATGCGATCTACACGCCTTGTGTTGCTAAGCAGCCCATAAGCCCCCCAGCATCATGTGTTCGGCGATCAAAATGAATCATCAGCAGGTTCCACTGCTACCCTTAACGAATGATGATCGGAGATCGGTATATTAGAGAAGCTGAATGAACGGTGAGCCTGAGCATTCCAGTCAACCCCTGATAAAACAGGTGCGCAATCGATTATCTTATCGACTGGTCGGTATGATTCTTGTTTGTAACGGAATTTTAGCTATCGCTAATACTGCTTTTTTGTTTTATCTCGATTACTCGAAAGATGTCGCCTCATTAAACGAAAGTTTTAAAAATGTGGAGGCTAGTTTTTCTGACCCAGTATCTGCTTCTCTTTGGTATCTAGACAAAGAGCAAGTGCGCATACAACTGCGTGGCATACTGTCACTTGGCAATCTTCATTATGTGGCGGTTAAAGAAAACTTGCCCAGTTCTAATGATGATCAACCCATTTTATTAGCTGAAGGAAAGCGACCTGAAAAATATGAATTAACGCATAATATTGCGCTTACTTTTAAGGGGGATCATGTTGGGAACATGTTTCTGTCTGCTTCATTAGAAAATATCTACTCTTCTTTAATCAAAAAATATTTATGGGTGTTGTCTAGTCAATTAATAAAAACAGTCATTGTCAGTATATTGATCATGCTCATTTTATATTACCTTGTTATTCGCCATGTAAATCGGATAGCCGAATACACATCCTCTTTATCTATCAATGACATGAACTCTACGCTGAATCTATTAGGTAAACGAAAAGAGCATCATCCAGACGTGCTAGATTCACTCGTATTAGCCGTTAATACAATGCGTAAAACAATAGCGAACGATGTGGATAAAATTCAAGAGGCACAGTCGTATATCAAACAGTTAAACTCAGAGCTAGAAGATAAAGTGAGTGTCAGAACAGCCGAGCTAAAAGACAGTAATCAGCACTTGGTCAACACTATTTCTGAGTTGCAATCAACGAAAGATCGACTTGTCGAAGCGGAAACAATGGCGGCACTCGGTGGCTTGGTCAGTGGAGTTGCTCATGAAATTAATACCCCGCTGGGAGTGTGTGTGACAGCGGCCACACAAACATTGGACGCTATTAAGAAATTACGTGAAAGAAGGGATGAGCAAACATTAACGCGCGAAGAGTTTGATAAAACGACTGCGCTATTAAAGACACTCAGTGAACTCATCAACAGTAATTTGCAGCGCGTGGCAAAGTTGGTGTCGAGTTTCAAACAGGTTTCTGTGGATCAATATACTCGAAGCTGTAATCCAATTACATTTAGCGCTTTTATCGAAGAATCTGTTGATTCTATGCGTTACCAATATCCAAGTATTCAGATTATTCTCAAGAATCAAGTCATTCAATCTTTAATGATGTTTCGCCATCAAGATGCGTTATCCATTATTTTGGCGCATTTAATTCAAAACAGTGCAGAGCATGGTTTTGACGACTCGGTATCGGCTCCAAAAATAGAAATTAGCGTCACTCACAAGGAGCCAAACTTGATGATTTCTTTTACGGACAATGGGATAGGATTGTCCGACGAAATTGCAGATAAGATATTTAACCCATTTTTTACCACCAAGAGAAATCAGGGCTTTGCGGGCCTGGGTAGCCACATTATTTACAATGTGGTGACGCATCTATTAAAAGGACAAATCGAGATCATTCAGCGCCCCAATGCTGTGGGTGCGCACTTTTTATTGACCGTGCCTCTTTACAGCCTTATGCCGGAAAAGTCTGAAAAATAAGACCTTTAGACGATACCAAACACTAATTTGTCGAGTGTTTCAATACCTTAATTAGACCTGCATCACATGGTTACGTGCTGTAACAAATCTATAAATGATACGATGGTTACATTTTCGTGATTTGCCGTTAAGCTCCGCGGCCTTTGTTAGAGGAGCAAACCATGTATAAAAAATTGGGGACCTCTGCTGTCATTGCCGGACTGGTCAGTTCAGCAACCTTAGTACAAGCAGCAGATGACGATTTAGGTATTTACGGTTTTTTAAGCGTGGGTGCCGCAGTACTAGATACCGATAACCGCGTAGAAAAAGGCAATGAAAACTACGGAAAGCCTATCAGTCTTGATGGGTTTGATGATGATGCTGGTAACTTCAAGCAAGATGCGATCTTTGGCTTGCAAATTACCAAGCAGGTTAATGAAAAAACATCTGCGACAGGTCAGCTAGTATCACGCGGCGGCAGCAACTATAACACTGAAGCGGCGTGGGCGTTCGTGACATACAACGCGACGAAAGACGTTGACTTGCGTATGGGTCGTTTGCGTATTCCTTTCTTCTATTATTCAGAATTCTTAGAAGTTGGCTATGCATACAACTGGATTCGTACTCCATCTGATGTATACAGCCTACCGTTTTCGTCATTCGACGGTGTGGACGCGACTAAGCGATTCTCTTACGGAAAAATCGACGGTAGTGTAAAAGTAAACTACGGCCGATTCTCTGAAACCATCGATTTATATGGTGACGACTACAAAGCGGATTTGACCAATGTTTTAGGCGTGGTCGTTGACTTGAACAAAGGCGATTTTGGCTTCCGTCTTTCTGCTCAACAAGCAGAAGTATCTTTTGATATGGACCCAACAGCGTCAACTGGTCGATTAGTTGATCGGCTTCAAGCAGGCGCATATCAGGCGATTGCTGGGCTTGGCTTAGATCCAAAATTACAAGAAGAATTTGATTTTGATGGACATCAGTCAAACTTCTACGATGTTGCATTCACTTATAATAATGGTACTTACGGTTTGGTGGCTGAAGCCAACACCATTATATACGAGTCTGCTCTTTTGATGGATAGTGAATCTTGGCTAGTGTCTGGTTCACGCCGTTTTAATGACATTACCGTTCATGCTACATACTCTACTTCTAAATCCGTTTTTGATGGTGGTGATGCAGGCGAAGTACAAAAATTATTGCCTCTACACGGTGAAGACGTCAGCATGATTTTAGGTGCACGGTACGATTACAGTGCAGGTACCGCGCTGAAAGTTGAAGTGCAGCATCATGATGAAAAAATCCATCTTAACGAAGACGGCAACAGCGGTATGCTGTATAGCGTTGCTGTTGATATGATCTTTTAAGGGGTGGATGACAAAATGAAACTTAGAAAAATATTTGCCTCAGCAGTGCTACTGGCTACGACTGCAGCTTCTGTTAACGCTGAAGTAGCGGTCATCGTAAGTCGTGATAATCAGAATGCTAAATTAGATCAAGAGCTAATTTCACGCATTTTCCTTGGTAAAGTGTCCAGCTTTCCAAATGATGTAGAAGCGATTGCCATCGATATGAAGAAAGGCAGTGATATTCGTAATGAGTTTGGCGAATCCTTTCTTGAGAAGACGCCTAGTCAGCTGAATACATACTGGTCTCGATTAATTTTTACAGGTCGTGCTAAGCCGAATCAAGAAGTTGATTCTGCTGAAGAAATGAAAAAATTGATCGCAAAGAACCCAAATATGATCGGCTATATCGATGTTAAAGACGTTGATAAAACGGTTCGTGTTGTTGCCAAAAAGTAACAGCGTTGAGCGATTAAAAGCCCACTGTTGAAGTGGGCTTTTAATTCAGCGTACTCACAGGCACCTATAACCTCTATTTCCAATGTGTAGAACAGATGATTTAAATATGTTGATAACTCTATTTACAATCTGCATGATCATTCGAGTTCTATATCGAAAATTTTCCTTCTTGTTTACCTCGTCAAAATTTATGTTCGCTGTTTTATCATCATTGAAAACCTTAAAGTTATCTAAGCTATTCGTTGTCACCATGGTTTCATTGATGTCTGTATATGCTCAAGCGACATTAAAGCTTAATGGCGTCGCCAGTTATAAAGAACTCAATAAGGAGTACTATATTGGCGGCCTACTGTTAGATGATTATATATCGAACCCAGATGATATCCGCTTATATAAAAAGCAAAAGCAAATGAAGCTCATTGTCACGACAAAACGTTGGTCTGCGCGTCAATGGCAAAAGCAATGGCAGAATAATATTGCGATAAATAATACATTGTTAGGGAATGATAAAGGCTTACAGAAAGACTTGGCTTACTTTACGAGTTTTCTATCTGAAGATCTGACAAATGGCGATGAGCTGGTCATCGACTATCATCCCAATAAAGGCACTCGAATTCGATTGAATGATTTTGAATTCATTGAAACCCGCGATGACGCATTATTTAATTACTTGGTTAATACCTGGATAGGTAAATTGCCACCCTCGCGAGAGTTCAAAAATAGAATATTAACACTGCATAATGATCCTGAGTCAGCCCCGCACAAACAATTAATTGCAAACAATACAGTGGTGTCTAAGCGTCGAAATCAAACTCGAGCTTGGTTTGGACAGACTGAAGAAGAAAGAGTGGCTCAAGAAGCCGAAGAAGCTGCGCGCGTTGCTGCTGAGAACCAAAAAAATTCTGAGCTGAAGCAAAAAAAGGCGCAAGAATTGGCGATGCAAAAACTGAAGCGTCGACAAGCCGAAAAACGTAAAAAAGAGAAACTTGAGCAACAGAGAAAGCAAAAGCTGGCTAAGCTAGAAGCCGAAAAGAAAGCGGAAAAAGCAGCACAGGCGAAAGCCGCAAAGGCAAAGCGTCGAGCACGTGAAAAAGCCGCTGCAAAAGCTCGTGCTAAGAAATTGAAACTAATAAAAGAACAAAAGGCACAAGAAGCACAGTTAGCGCAATATTACTTTAGAGATTTACACCAGTGGAAGTTGCGACAAGCTATCTTGTCAGAAGTGCAATATCCTGCTTGGGCTAAACAGTTTAATCAAGAAGGTGTGGTGGATGCCCAGTTTAAGGTAAACCGGAAAGGCATAGTGAGTGATGTGACATTCCTTGATGAGAATACCCCTGAAATGCTCACCGCCGAAGTATTACGTGCCATAAAAGTATCTGCACAGAAGGTTCTACCGCCGGATGAATTAAAGGGTACTCAGTGGGAGTTTACTGTGACCTATCAATTCGACTTATTAGACAGTAAGCAGAAAACGATAGAGTCTCCGACGATTCCAGAACACATGATGAGCCAAGGTGGTAGTTACAGTCTAAAAGCGGCTGGTAAGTATATGCAAACGATTCGTGAGCGCGTCATTGATGCGATTAAGTATCCAGCAGAAGCCATTATGTTGAAAAAAAGAGGCAAGGCATCGATCTTTGTCACGATGGATGCGAAAGGCAATGTTGTTAAAGTATTTGAGCGACATGCATCCAAGCATGCTGTATTAAATAAAGCGATGACTGACGCCGTTGAACGGGCAAAACCACTGCCAGCCATGCCGGTTGATTTGGGTAAAGATACGATTACGGTGGATATTGAATACGAGTTTAAGCGGTAATTGAGTGTTTGTTATTGAGAAAGCAGCCCAGGTGGCTGCTTTTTTGTTTGCGAGACAATATTAAATGGATGTTCAACTGAGTTGAATACTAGTTTGTTTGCTACGGTTTTGTGCGTTCGGCTTTTGTTTTGCGGGGTGATGTCATTTGAGTCTGACTCCTCTCACAGCCCACTTCGCGGCTGATCATTCTCCCCATGATTTTATATATTGACGACCGATTGGGTGGGTCGTCGTGTGATAGGCCGCATGTTTGTGCTCGATGCAGTTATATTTTCGAACGGTAAAGACAATTCAAAATCACGGATAAGAACAAAGGTAAAGGAAAATGCGTATTAAACGTCAGATTTGCTCTTTGGATATATTAGGCAGGCAGTATCAATGCGTTTAATTTTGAGTGTGGGTGTGTCGGTTACGGTACGGTGCTTTTATCGGTTTGATGAGATGGCTAATATCCCTGAAGCACTGAGTAGGGCTGTTCCACTGATGCGATGGATCAATAATGGATGTTGTTTTAAAAAATGTAAGAAGCGATTTGCGGACAGCGCATATAGCATGACCCAAGTAAAATCGAGCAGGGCCATGGTAGGGCACATAATCAGCATTTGTGGTAACAGTGGCTGTGTGGGGTCTATAAATTGAGGAAAGAAGGCGGTAAAGAATACGATGGCTTTTGGGTTGCCCGCCGCGACGAGGAGCCCACTGGTGAACAATTTAGATTTTGATGTGGTATTCGACAGGGGGTCGGTACAAATGGCAGAAGGTTGGCTCGTTAATAATTTGATCCCCATATATAAAAGGGTAATAACACCAACCCATTTAATTACATAAAATGCCATTTCTGAGTTGGCGATGATGACGCCTAATCCGAATGCCACGAGGATCATTTGAATGCAGTTCGCGGTGATGTCACCTAGCGCTGTATACAGGACGGGCTTTGGGCCATAACTCAGCGCATGAACCACGCCTAATAGTATGCTTGGACCCGGTGTCATCGTTAAGACTAATGAAGCGAATACGAAAGCGATCCAAGTATCTAGGTTCATACGCTATTTCTACTCATGTTTACATCAATTGGGTCGAGTCAATCTCAATGTTCTTTATTATGCGTGAAGTCTGTTGAGAAAACAGCTAAATTTATAGCCAGTGGTGGTTAGAGTTTGGTGTTAACTTAGGTTGTAGATATGTAAGAAGCTTAGGTGACAAACCACCCATCATTGTATCTCTGACTTGAGTGCTGACCTAACGCTTGACCTGTGCAGACTATTAGGGTGTTTATGAAGATTCAAAATTATTTAGCCGTGATCATTCGTTTGTTTGCAATAGCATTAGCAGTTTTTGCGCTTCGTTTTATTGAGCCCATTTTAATGATGTTGTTTTCATCGTCGCCCATTGACATGAGACCCAGCACGATGATTATGCTGGTCAGTGTTTTTATGCCATTTATGATTGCTCTGGTGCTTTGGTTTTTTCCTATGTCGGTTGCGAATAAAATTGTTAGAGAGGATATGAGGGGAGAAATGAATGCAGTGGGCAGTGTTGAGATGCTAATGGTGCTGTTAATCGGTCTTGCATTTTATTTTCTGTTTGGCGGTATAGTGGATCTTATTTACTGGTTTTCTTATTCAAGTATCGCAGATTCTTTAGGTGAAATATCATCAGTCGATATTAAAGCTAAAGCGACGTTGTTGTCGATGGGGGCACAAATGTTGATCGCTATGCTCTTACTGTTTAAATCAAAATCTATTTCGGTATTTATTTTAAACGTTGCACGCTAATATTCTGCCGCCGTTGGCGATACCTTTTAGCTGCATGGGTGTCGTCATTTTAAGTGTTACTTTCGTACATGAATACCAAATTTACTTCTGAATGCGCCGGGCGTGAGTCCGGTTTCCCGTTTAAATAGCTTTGAAAAGGCGCTTTGATCCTGATACCCCACCATGCCGGCAATCACCTCAACGGTGAATCGTTTACTTTCTAATGCGCGTTTAGCCGCGTCAATTCGCAGTTTCTGCAAATGTTCGAGCGCTGTCTCACCGGTTGCTTGCTTAAATCGACGCTTGAAGGTTCGAGGTGACATGTGAAACTGCTCTGCTAAACGATCTAGGTGAATGTTTTTTTCTAGGTTGTTTTCCATCCAGTTTTGTACTTTTAGTATATCTTCGTCTTGATGGTATTTTTTATTTGGAATCGCACTGTAAACAGATTGATCCTGCCGCCCAAAATCGAAAACAAATGATTTGGCCGTTTGTAAGGCTAATTCAGGGCCACAATATCGCTCTATTAAAAATATTGCCAAATCAAGCCAAGCCATACCACCACCCGAACAATAAACATTTTCATCTGCGGTGATTAATTGGGCAGGTTGTAAATTTATCTTGGGATAACGGTGACGAAATAATTCTGTGAAACCCCAATGAGTCGTGGCTAGTTTATTATCTAAAATTCCGGCTTCGGCTAAGATAAAAGCCCCAGTGTCATTGCTGGCGATGTCCGTTCCCTGTTGGTGTAGCCTGTGTAACCAAGGAAACAAAGGCGCGAGAGAGGCAAGCGTCGTGTCAATTCGCCCGACAATGGTGGGTATGATCAATAAATCTGTTTCTTGTACGTCCGCCGCGCAGCAATCTGCGCTTAAGCGAATACCGTTGGCGCATTCTATGGGTTGTCCGTCCGGTGTGGCGAACCGCACAGAGAATTGTGGGCTGATGGGCTCACCCTGAATTCTTTGCCATATGACGCCGGCTAATCCATAGATGTCGGCTGCCCCCGTGATGGTGGTGGCCAGTGCTTGGTCAAAACCTAATATGGTGACGGTTTTCATGCTTGTCGTTCCATCATCCTATTCTTTGCTCACTTAGCTCAGTGCAGTGTAGAGCTTACCTTGTCTTATATGAACAGAAATGTGTCAGATATGCCAGTCATCTTCAGCTCGTTATTCTGGCATGCTGAGAGGATGGCTATTTTAGGGTGAACGACCATGACTGACATTCTCATTGATCCCAAGGAACTTGAGTTCCAGCTTTACGATGTATTACAGGCAGAAGCACTGTGCAATCGCGAGCGCTTTGTTGACCACAGTCGAGAAACATTCTCTGCGGCATTGTCTACCGCTCAGCAAATTGCACAGGATAAACTCGCTAACCATAACGCTTTAAGTGATCAAGAAGAACCGACGTTTGATGGAGAGCGCGTGAATATGCGCCCTGAAGTGAAGGCGGGTTTTGATGCCATTGCAAAAGCGGGCTTTATTGCGGGGCGCGAGGACTTTGAAAACGGCGGTATGCAGCTACCCGAGACGCTCATGTCAGCTTGCATGGCAATTTTTACGGCCGCTAATCCCAGCACAACCGGGTATCCATTTCTAACCACGGCTGCTGCTCGTGTGATTAAAAGCTTTGGTAGTGAAACCTTACAACGGCAATATCTACCTGCGATGTTATCTGGGCGTTTTACGGGCACCATGGCGCTGACTGAACCACAGGCAGGCTCGTCGCTCGCGGATATTAAAACGAAAGCCACACCTACTGAGAATGGCACTTATCGAATTAAAGGCCATAAGGTGTTTATTTCGGGTGGAGACCATGAGTTATCCGAAAACATTGTGCACTTAGTGTTAGCAAAAATAGAAGGTGCGCCCGCAGGCGTAAAAGGCATTTCGTTATTTCTTGTGCCTAAGATACGACTAAACAGCGACGGTGAGCTAGATACTCGTAATGATGTTGCGTTGTCAGGACTGTTTCATAAATTGGGCTATCGTGGGACAACCTCCACGGCGCTTAATTTTGGCGAGAAAGATCAGTGTGACGGTTATTTAATTGGTGAACCTCATCAGGGTTTGAAATATATGTTTCAAATGATGAATGAAGCACGACTGGGTGTTGGGTTTGGTGCTGCGGCGATTGCATATCGTGGTTATCAACAAAGTCTGAGTTACGCTAAAGATCGACCTCAAGGGCGGCATCCGAGTAATGCCAATCCGGCTTCAACCCCAATTGCGATTATTGAACATGCAGATGTCAAACGCATGCTGTTAGCTCAAAAAGCTTATTCTGAGGGCGCGCTGAGTTTGTGTTTGTACGGCGCACGGTTGATGGATGACATCAATACGGGCAGTGTCATTGAATCACAGCAAGCGCAATTACTGATGGATTTACTCACGCCGATTATGAAAGCCTGGCCATCGGAATACGGGCCTAAGTCAAACGATCTTGCCATTCAAGTTTTAGGAGGAGCGGGCTACACGCGCGAATATCCGGTTGAACAGGGCTGGCGTGATAATCGACTGAACCCGATTCATGAAGGCACCAATGGCATTCAATCCCTCGATCTACTTGGGCGGAAAGTTTGGCAAAAAAATTCGCAAGGCTTAATGCTATTGCATCAGCGCATTCATGAAACGTTGTCGCAGTTACCCGAAGACCATTCTGCAATGGGTATCCAATGGTCATTGTGTCAGCGTGTTTTGAAGCAAGCGTTATCATACATTGCAGATGCGACAAAAATAGTGGGTGAAACCATGCACAGCCATGGCCCTGACATTGCACTCGCTAACAGTCATGCCTACTTAAGTTTATTTGGCCACACCGTTGTGGCGTGGTTGTGGTTAAAACAAGCGATTGAAGCCAATAAAAGATTAAATGCAGAAGACACTCCGCTCAATGAAGAAGCGCAGCATTTCTATCGTGGAAAAATATTAGCAGCGAATTACTTTTTTCAGTGGGAATTGCCTACGGTTGCACGTGACTTTCATATATTAAGCACTCAAGATAACACCACACAAATGATGCAGGCAGAATGGTATTAGTATTTTCTGCGTCCGTTGATAGGCAGACAAAGTAAATAGGACTGATAAATGGATATCAAGATAGAGCAACAGGGCGCCATATTGTTAATCGGCTGGAATCGTCCGCAAAAATACAATGCACTGACATTGGATATGTATCACGAATTAGCAAAAGCATATGGCGAACTACAACGAAACGATGAATTGAGAGTCGCCGTTGTATACGGTGAGGGCGATCACTTTACCGCAGGGCTGGAACTGAATGATTGGGTCGGCGTATTCAGTGAAGGTCATATGCCAGCACTGGATGCATCTGAAATTGACCCTTATGGATTAAGCGGTCCCGCGCTGACAAAACCAGTTGTGATGGCCGTACAGGGGTTTTGCTATACCGCAGGAGTAGAACTTTTATTAAACAGCGATATTCGAATAGCAGCCGACAATACGCGATTTGGGCAGCTAGAAGTAAAACGTGGCTTTCATGCTTGTGGCGGTGCAACGTTTCGATTGCCCATAGAAATTGGTTGGGCTAATGCTCAACGCTATTTATTAACCGGCGATGAGTGGACGGCCCAACAAGCACATCACTGGGGACTCGTACAAGAAGTCGTGCCCTTGGGTCAGCAATTATCAAAAGCCATGGAGATTGCACAATCCATTGCAAAAGCGGCCCCTTTAGGGGTGCAAGGCAGTTTACGTTCATCGCGCTATACGCGACAGGTGATTGAAGCGCAGGCTAAAGATTATTTATATTCTGAGCTAAAACCGATCATGGCCAGTGAAGACATGCAGGAAGGTGTGCGGTCTTTTTTGGAACGTAGAGAAGCAAAATTTACAGGTAAATAAAGCATTAGCATCATTTTATGATGGCCAAAAGCTATCACAGATGTATTGATCATTAATTAAGTGAGTAAAAGATGACACAATCATTAGCAGGTAAAGTCATATTAATTACAGGCGGCGCATCCGGCATTGGTCGTCAAACTGCCATTCATTTGCACGGTTTAGGCGCGCATGTGATTGTTAGTGACATTAATGAAAACGACGGCCGAGCATTGGTCGATGAATTAGGTGAGCCTGCACAATATATACACTGTGATGTATCAGATTCCACTCAAGTCGAACATTTAGCGAAGCAAATAGCGGAACAAGGTTTGGCATTAAACTGTGCGATTAATAATGCAGGTATTGAGCACCACAATGTACCATTAGCCGAATGCACAGAGGAAATGTGGGATAAAACCATTAATATCAATTTAAAGGGAGTATTTCTGAGTATGAAATCAGAAATACCTTTGATGTTAAAAAACGGTGGCGGTCATATTATCAATATTGCATCGGTAGCGGGCTTACGATCTGCACCGTCACTGGCACCGTATGCAGCAAGCAAGCACGGGGTAGTGGGGTTGACCAAAACAGCTGCCGTTGAATATGCACGCGCAGGCATTCGTGTGAATGCCGTGTGCCCTAGCTTTATACGCACAGCGATGGTGGAGCGAGCCATGGATGCCATGGACGACAAACAAAAAGCGGGTTTAACGAAAGCTAACCCGCTAAAACGATTAGGTGAGCCACAAGAAGTCGCAAATTTGATTGGTTGGTTGTGCAGTGATGAAAGCACCTTTATCACAGGGCAAGCATTAGCGGTTGATGGTGGCATGCTAGCTTAATAGCATAGGATAGCATTAGAATAAACGAATCAATTCATACTTATGCAGAAATCAGAGTGTAGTGCGCCTACACTTTGATGAGCATCTCTACAAAGGGCACCTCTAATAATTCAATTTGACATTATAGAAGCGCTCTTCGTAGATTGAACATTAAGCTTTTAAAAACAGCCTAATTTCCAATTAATTCTTCTTTTGTATAATGCTGTCGTCAACGCGACATTGTATGCTGGCTTGGTAAAACTTGTATGTTGAATCAACCAACACATCAATTATTGTGTTTTCAGATTGAGGGTCAAAGTAGAATATCTCCTTGTCACCATTGCCGGGTGGAATTATTCCAATAAATACGTGGCCGGGCGATTGAGATTGGTTGTTTTCTTTAGCCATTATTTGTACAGCTAAAAAATCTTTATTCCCTTGAACTGATTTAGAGATAGATTGAGAAAGTGACTTGAGTGTTGATCCATTTAACTCATCTAAGTTCTTAGGTAGACCCAAGCTTTCTAATTTTGATCGACTCAGTATATGGAGTTTTGAAGGTTCTGATTCATTGCTGGTATCGGGTGTAGCGACTTCCACTGACTTTATGTCGCTGAGACGGCTTAAACTGGCTATCATACAGCTTGCGCAGTTTTTTGTTCGAGTGAAATTCGATTTTTCTTCATTTGGGTTTTCTTTAATATGTTGGTCTTGATTGTTCACCCCTTGTAGTTGACGGGTAATGTTCACCCTAGCTTGAATCGGGAATTTAATTGACTGTGGTTTATCTAGTGAATTATTTTGGGATACTTTGTTGTCTTTTATGCTGCTGTTATTGGATAAAGTGTAGTGTTTTTGCGGTGCTTTATCGATTGGATTGAATTTAGAATCATTTGGTCCTTTGTAATATAAGATTCTGTTACTGTTGTTGAACTTTCTTAAATCTGACTCTTTCTCTTTAAACTGAATTAGCGCTTCGTCAAAACTGCCCGTGAATGACCTAGCCTTTTTATCGCTTTGGCCATCAAAACGAAATTGATGCGTATTGGATATTGAAGAACTCATGTATTCACCTGCTATCTGATTATTTATTTTAATAAACGTTTAATTAAATTTTTCTAGGCTTTAAGCGGGATGCCTATGTTGCTTAATGAGGGCGAGTGGGGTTGATTGGATTCTAATATGGAGTCGGTAATCTTTTGATTGATATCTTCTGATATTTCTAACAAATTATTTGTAATGTTTGAGAATTCAGAGAAATTAATGCTGTCGGTTTCTCGACAATAGCAAAGGACTAGCATGTTCGATATGGGATCAATCGCTATCGTTGCCCCACGTGTATGTTGCTGGTGAAGGTTTAATGTCAATATTGTCTCGAATATTGCCTCTTTATTATTTGAAGGAACGTCTTGTAAAAGGATCGTAATAAAGAAATTATCAGATTGCGACGGTGCTGAGATGACTAAAGTATGGTTGTTGCTATTTAATTCACAGTTACCCTCGGCATCCAACTGAAATACAGCACCATGCATATTACCTAATTCGGTTAGCCAGTGCTTAATTTGCTCTTGAGAATGGGACATTCTTTATACCTCTATATTGCTCACAATAGTGTTTGCTTTTTTCGTATCGAGATGATTTTAGTTAATTCGTAATGGCTGGATTAATTCTGAACTTCAGTATTGGAGTAACCATTGATATTGAGAAGTTTCTGAATCTTTTTTCGGCTCATATTCATATTCCACTTACTGAATGCCCCATCGGGATTGTAAGATGTCAGTGAAAAACCTAAGCGTTGGTAGAAACGCATGGCATGAATGTTCGCTTCTACGACATCTAATCCAATGGCATGGAAGTGTTCAACGGCCAAAAGTTCGTTTAAAAACATCAGAAAGGCCTGCTTACCAATGCCAGAAGCTTGTTTCTGAGCGCTAATCTGAAAGCCTCCGAACCAGATGGTATGCTTATCTACCCACAAGTAGGTAAATAGACCAACTAATACATTATTTTCCCAAATACCAACCGCTTGGCACTCACTTTCAAATGCAGGGTGTGATGTCGAACGGAATGTGGTATCGGCATATATTTTATTCATACTGGGGATAAAGTGTTTTTGATCGCTATGTACATCTAGTAGAAAGAGCTTTTTCCACATGGCAGCCGTCACGTCTGATAGGCTTACAGATGGCTTTCTATGATGATTCTTAGCGTGCGAAATGGGTGCTTGCTGACAAACATTCAAATGGTTTCGTTTGGTATTCGGTAATTGATGTTTAACGTCAATTTGGTATTGATAAAGCAATTCGTCTTGCAGAGCCTTTAACTCATATTTTTTTTCACAATAATATGGGTCCAAACGGTATTCTCTTTGCAGCCAGTTTATGGCTGCTTGAGAAAAACGGATCACATTCTCCAGTACTTTTTTTTCGTTCTTGATGGCTAATGCCATCGAATGTGACGACCCCGTTGTCATATCAAACGGGTGAATGACGGATTCCATTGGCAGGTTAGTCTGCCTGTCGGTTTTGTCCGTAACAGGATACTGAAGCAGAGTTTGAGTGCAGGCTTTTTTTAACGCTAATAACATCCTAAATTCACTGTTTATACTCATCAGTTTGCCATTTTGAATGCACTCTATGTTTTGTTTGCTAAGCGCTGGTTGGGTAGCTATGCGAAAAGCACTCAGCATGGATTGAAATTCGTGATTCCATTCAAAACGAATCGTGAACGTTTGTTGGTGCAAGCCATTCCATGCTGTTTTGCGTACTGAATACTGAGGATCGGACGGGTTCAACACTACATCAATTCGGTTTTCGTCTGCTTTTGGATTATTCGGGCAAAATCCATAACTGGAAAAAAACCGGCTGCTCGATTTATCGCCATAGCAGATGGTTATTTCTTCGCTTACGGCGATATCCCGTACAGCTTGCACCATAAATCCGCTGCCATCCTCAGCTGAACCCCAGCGAGCATTCGGTGTGGTACGGTGATTCAGCATGTCAGCAAATGGAACCATGGCGATGGATGCATTGGGAAGATGATGAATAGAAAAGCATCGACTGCTTATGGCTGTTCTAGCCCATAAATACTCAGAAAAAGAATAGCGCCCAAATTCAGGTATGTGTTGACATAGCAAACCATATTCATGATCAATCGCCGCCTTCTTTTTTAATGTCATTTCTACGATGTGCGAACCTTGTATTTTCTCTAATTGTTCATGGCAAAAATGCAGTGGGATTTCGTCAAATGATTTCGGAAGCATGCTTAAGTAGTACTGCCAATCACTGGTTTGGCAGTACTTCGAATGAAAGTTTTCCTGCAAAATGTAACAGGCAACGATGGATTGTTTAGAGAGTGCTTCTATGTTGGCAGCGTCAACGACCTGACCAATACACGACTTTTGAGCAACGTCATCTGTGAGTAATGCGTCGTTCGGAACATATATAATAGGGTCACCGGCATATATTTTTTCTGTAGCATATATTCCGCGTTCGTGATTTTGCTGGTTTACAAGCCTAGCGCGATGGACATAACCGCCAATGTGGTTTAACCAATTTTCAAACGCAATAAATTCACGATTAGTCTGAAAATAAGGTTTTGCCAGCATATCGTACTCCAGTCGGTGTCCATTAAACGATGAGTTGCGCGTTGAATGAATGTTCATCATCCAACCGGAGAAAAATTCAGGCGGATAATGAGTGCATTGATACGTCTGTAACCAAAATGGGGTGGAGGTTTCGGGTAATTTAAGCGCGTTCAATCCGTGCAAAGGTTGAAGTTTTATGCAGATGGTTGAAGGGCGTATTAAAGGAGGGAGTGTTTTGCAGCGTGAATTTCGAAGGTCACGGCAGCTCATGCTAATTGTGAGCTGCCGAAAGTTGGGTGTTGGAGGCTTACATATTAATGGCGGTGCTCTATCGTCTTAGTCGCCTAATGCGATGCCTTCTCGACGGGGGTCAGCTGCACCGATCATTTTTCCATTTTTAAACAGTACAGCGTGCAATCCTGAATTTAAATCTCGAATATTTACGGTGTAGCCTAATGCTTCGAGAGGCCCTTTAAATGCCTCGGCACTGGTGCCTTCTTCAAGATCATACGTGCCAAAGCGATTAACGAGGTGAGGTAAGTTAATGGCGTTTTGAATATCCATTCCCCAATCGATATGTGCAATGACAGATTTAGCAACATACCCAATGATTCGTGAACCACCTGGGGAACCTATGGCTAGGTAAGGTTTATTGTCTTTCATAACAATACTCGGCGCCATGGACGAACGAGGGCGTTTGCCGGGTTCTAAGCGATTAGCAATTGGGTAACCGTCTTTATGGGACGCAAATGAGAAATCGGTTAATTCATTATTGAGTAGGAAGCCGTTGCTCATCACCCTAGAACCAAAGCCATTCTCAATGGTGCTGGTCATAGATACAATATTTCCCTTTTTATCAACGATGACAAAATGCGTGGTGGACGGCAATTCAACTGAAATATCCTCTGCAAGTGCAATGGCGTTTTCCCATTTGGGTTCACCGGCTGTGACAGATTCCAAAGCTTGACCCGATTGAATAGCGGTTTTGATCAATGCCGCTCGATCAGCCAGGTAAGATGGTTCTAGAAGACCAGCCGGCATGGGGACAAAATCTGTGTCGGCCATGTAACGGCCTCGATCCGCAAAGGCCAATCGAGAGGCTTCACCCAATATTTTCCATGCTTTTGGATTGTTTTTCCCCATGGACTTTAAATCAAAATGACTCGCCATCCCCAGTATCTGACCCACTGTCAGTGCGCCTGAACTTGGTGGCCCCATGCCGCAAACCTCATATTGTCGGTATGGCGCACAGGTGGCTGGACGTTCTTTAATGCTGTAGTTAGAAAAGTCTTTTAGGGTTAATAACCCAGGATTATCTTTTATGCTTTGTACTTTTTTAACGATGTCCTGAGCAATTTGACCCGTGTAAAAAACGCTCGCGCCTTTTTTTTGTAGCAAACCGAGCGTTTCAGCATACTCTGGGTTTTTGAGTAGCGCGTTTTCTTTTAGGGGTTGGCCTTGGCTGTCAAAAAAGTAAGCGCGTGTGTCAGGGTAACGACTGAGGCGCTCTTGGTCATTGGCAATGGCTCCAGCTAATCGTGCTGACACTTTAAAGCCGCCTTGTGCCAATGCTTTTGCGGGTTGCAGCAATTGCTTCCAATCTTTTACACCATATTGTTGGTGTAAATCTGCCAGCAGTTTCACCGTACCGGGTGTACCCACCGACTTCCCACCGACCACTGCGTCGTAGAAACTTAATGGTTTGCCATTTTGGTCTTGGAACAATTCAGGTTTAGCCTGGGCAGGTGCGGTTTCTCTTGCATCGTAGGTGGTGAGTTTTCCTTTGTTTGCGTCAAAATAAACCATGAATGCGCCACCCCCTAAACCGGATGACTGGGGTTCAACTAAACCGAGCATGGTTTGAACCGCCACCATGGCATCAATGGCAGAGCCTCCGTTTTTTAACACATCGTAGCCCGCTTTCGCGGCAATCGGATTCGCCACCGATACCATGTAGTCATTGGCGATGACAGCCTCTTTTTTTTGATAGCCACTGGCGGACTCTGGAGCCACGAGATCGGTAGTTTGCGTGGCTGTGGCATGAAATGAGAGAAAGGCGGTTAAGATCGTAGCGTATTTTTTTATCATTCTGCACTTCCTTATTTTTAGATGAAACTAATAAACCATAACTGGCTGGATAATTAAACCAACCAATTGGGATACTCCGTTTTATCTGGCAGCATGGTGTCAATCAAGGCTTGTCCGGGCGGCCCCAGCAATGTTGAAAGGACGCAATTGCACCGGTTAATGCTGCCGCCACCGGCGTTTGAATATTTCGGCCGTCTCAATGTGAGTGCCGCATGATGTACTCAATTTGAGGAAGGTATGAGATAAGGGCATCGAGCCGTTCTCGGCTTGCGGGGACAAATATAAAGCATCAGACTTGTGTTATGACGCTTTGCTTTATCCCGTCAGGCTTTGAATAATGACGCTATGATTTTAGAAAGAATGAATCCCAATTCTAAACTGTTCACAAGCGTTTTAGGTTTTCGTCGATGCATCGTGTAGCAGGTAGCGGTTCTGAACAGAGTCATTTATCTTTGGTAGGACACGGGTCAATATCGCGACGATGACAAACGAAAATGCTAGGCGAAGCCAAAGCGCAGATGTGATATCGGCACCCATTAGCAGTATTAAAATCGTATCTTCAATTAAGCTATGGCACAGACCCAGCAGTACAATGCAGGAAAAAATATCTTTCACTTTAATGTGACCAGCCTGCGCTTCGCGAATCAATAATCCACCACCAAATGATAGACCTAATAACATACCAATAATGGTCATGCTCGCTGCATTGTGTGCGATACCCAGTAGTTTTAAGATTGGCTTGAGTAAGCGAATCATAAATTGTTCAACCTTCAAATATCGTAGCACTCGAATCATACTGATCAGAACGGCGATGACCAGCGTGATCACCACGAGGCTTTGCGTGAGTTGCCATAGCCAATGGCTCCAGCTATTGTCTTGCGAGGTATTCTCCCATGCCCAAGTGGCCGGTTCTGTATGGCCGCCCGTAAATTCATACCAATAGCGCAAAAACACACCGAAGAGTAATGCACCACCAATACGTGTAAGTAAGGCTACCATGAGTCTTACGCCGGATTTTTGCATGATGGGCACTTCCACTAATATGCTGTGACCCACTAACATCATGCCACCTAATATACTGACTTCGGCGACGCTCAAACTGCCACTGGGAACCGTTTGGAAAAATATTACTAAGCCTGTGTACAAATTGGTAATGAGTGTTGTCGTCCATATAATGGCGAGCGATTCGGGTAATCCTACGAGATGCATTAAAGGGCTTAGGCATTCATTGATGACGGGAATTAAATCGAATTCTTCTAACACTTTGACAAGAAACATCATAGGAATCATGATGCGAAAGAGCGTGCTACAAACTTTATAAATTTCACTGCTAAGATCAACGAATATATCTTTCAGTGTTTGGCTTGGTATGGGATTCATGCATTAATCCTTCAATATTTAACGTTCCGCTATTGAGCGAATATACAATACAACGCCTTAGTTTGATAGTTATGCAGTTGTTCTCGCTAACGCGTGAATGGGATTAAGAACTTCGGTGATAAATTGTATCAGGCGGATAAGATATTCATCGGTCCGAGTTTTCAGCGCGTGAAACGTTTGACCGAGTACAGTGATCTTAGTGTATTTTCAGCGTGCAATGAAGCCGTTATTAAAATTGAACGTGATGCGAATTAAATGTTTATTCACTCGTTTCTAATTCACACTGTGACGTCTTCTTTATTTGGCGAATCCATTTGCTGGTCAATAACGCTTCCATGGACTTGGGTTTGCAATAATAAAACCCTTGTGCAAAATCGCAGCCTTTTTCGACTAAAAATTGGTGTTGCTCAAGTGTTTCAACTCCTTCTGCGAGCACCGTGAGATTCAGCTGATGTCCCATGGCAATGATGGCGGTCACGATGGCTTTGTCACTGCTGTCGGTGAGCAGATCGTATATAAATGATTGATCTATTTTTAATATATCTACTGGAAACTGTTTTAAATAGCTGAGCGATGAGTACCCTGTGCCAAAATCATCAATGGCAATGGTGATTTTGAGGGACTTTAATAATGCTAACTCAACCAAAGTATCTTCAATGTTTTCTATTAATGTACTTTCGGTTAATTCGAGTGATAAATGTTCTGGTGCCAATCCTGAATCGCGCAATGCTTTGTGAATAACAGCATACAGGTGTTGGCCTTGCCTAAATTGATACGCTGAAACGTTAACGGCAACTTTAACACTGGGAAATCCTGCGTTTTGCAGTGTTCGATTATCTTCACAAGCCTGTTGAATCACCCAATCGCCAATTTTACCAATCATGCCGGTTTCTTCTGCTAATGGGATGAAAGCATCGGGAGGGATCAATGTGCCTTCTTTATCTTTCCAGCGAATAAGTGCTTCAAGTCCAATAAGTTCACCGGTTTGAAAATCTGTTTGAGGTTGGTAATACAATTCGAATTCATTACGTTGTATGGCTAGACGTAATTTACTTTCCATCATAAGGCGATGGTGTGCTTTTGCATTGATCTCTTCACGATAAAATTGAAAATTGTTTTTCCCTTCCGATTTTGCGTGGTACATGGCCATATCAGCATTACGCAATAATCGATCGCTGGAGTTTGCATCATGCGGATAGAGAGCAATACCAATACTGGTGCCGACAACGACTTGATGCCCTGAAAGTTCTACGGGCTTGGCTAGTACGTCAATAATGTTAGATGCAGTTTGAATGACACGTTCGGTAGAGGTTAACCCATTTAACACAATCGTGAATTCATCACCACCCTGTCGGGAAACGGTATCCTCTGGCTGAATTTGTTTTTGCAAAACATGAGCAACATGCTGTAAAAGCTTATCGCCATAACTGTGTCCAAGTGAGTCGTTTACATTCTTAAAGTTGTC
This sequence comes from uncultured Saccharospirillaceae bacterium, assembly GCA_947503895.1. GTDB lineage: Bacteria > Pseudomonadota > Gammaproteobacteria > Pseudomonadales > Oceanobacteraceae > Bermanella. The sequence continues at coordinate 11,822 of CANNFT010000015.1, read as the reverse complement.
TAAATCAAACACCATGACCGCTAGGGATAAGTCTTGATGGTGTTTGACATTTTGAATGGCTAGTTGAAGTCGGTCGGCCAGCAAACGCCGGTTAGGCAGATTCGTGAGAGGATCGTAAAAAGCCAATTTTTGAATAGTTTCCTGCGCCTCATGTAATTCACTAATATCTTCTGACGTCGAAACGAATTGCGTCAATTGCCCGCTTTCATCAATAATCGGAAAAATGGATTGTTTTGCCCAATAGAGTTTACCGCCCTTGGTTTTATATTGCAGTTCACCATTCCATTCTTTGCCTGCACGAAGCGTTTCTCGAATGTCGTTGCTGGTTTCATCCGTTGTATTTTCACTGCGTAAAATATTGGGTTTTTTGCCGAGTACTTCTTGTGGATAATAGCCGGTGAGCGTGGTGAAAGAGCGGTTAACGTATACGATTTCTGATTGGATATTGGTGATAATGGTGGCGTTGGCACTTTGTTCAACCGCTTGCGATAGCTGGTGTAATTTCCGCTCCGCTTTCAAGCGTCTTTCTTCTTGGTCGATATGAAACAGTGCCGCACTGATGTCCTCGCCTAAACTGGTGAGCAGTTCAGTCATTTTCTCTTCAAAGACATTTGGATGCTCGGAATAGATGGTAAAAATACCAATAACACGCCCCTGAAAATTGAGCGGTACAGCTGCCAGTGCCCGATAACCCCTTTGTCCAGCCGCCTCGCGCCACGGTTTAAAACTCGGGTCAATATTTGTGTCATTGACATAATTTACGGCTTGGCTTTTGGCGGCGCGACCAATCGGCCCATTGGCTAAATCGGAATCATCAACGCGCATTTCCATGGCTTGTAGATATCCGTCCTCATCACCGGCAAAGGTTTGAGGTTTAACAACATCGCCATTGATAATTCCAATCCACGCCATTTTAAAGCCGCCCTTCGAAATGGTGATGTCACAAATACTTTGGAACATTTGCTCACGAGAATGAGCGCGTACGATCGCCCGATTGGTATGACTGTGTACGGTATATAGACGGTTTAAACTAATAAATCGCTCTTGTGCTTCCTTTGACTCTGTTATGTTGCGGCGAACATGTACCATGCCCGCCATTTCACCGCTGTAGTGAATATTCGTCAGAGTGACTTCATACCACTGTAACCGAATCACGCAATAAAACTGGTGGCTTTTGAGAGGTTGTTTCTTTTCAATGTGCTGGCAAATCACACAGTCTTCGATAGGCGTTTTAGGGCAGTGCTGTAGGTCATGACAGTGCATTCCTAAACACGTATTCGTAGAGAGACCGGTGCTTTGCCTGACAGCATGGTTGACTTGGCGAACGATTCCACCCGCATCGACGACCACGGTTTCATCGGGCACGGCATCGTACGTATTGGCTTCTCGACTTAAACTTCGGAAAGGCTCTTTTAGGCTAGATTCAATTAATGCAACGTAAATGGCCCAGAAAGAAAACAGCTTTAAAAAATGCCCAACAATGAGCATTGATCCATGAAGATTGGTGTAAAGCGTAAAACTGAGTTCAGCGGCGATGGTGAGTACGATGGATAGATAAATCAGCATTAATGAGCGTTGATCGAGTTTTACGCGTTGTCGCCACAACAACAACATTGAAACCACCAACAAGGACATAATGATATATTCGCTGAAGATTTTGGTGTTGGTGAGACCTTCACCTTTAACGTACATATCAGGCATCCATTCCTGCGATGTTAGCCAAAGCAGGCAGACGGAGATCAGTGCCATTAAGAGAAAAATACGCTTTCGCCGAATGGCTTTACTGATAAATACTGGGGCTATCACTAATAAGATAGCTTCGAAATAACGCGCAATGACCCATAACTGAATACTGAGGCTTCCGTGATGGTCTGCAAAAAATGGCATGCCTTGAAACGTCATAGCATGTGCCATATCCAGCACCCCCACCCAGAAATACCCAATACCCAAAACCATCAAGTAATGATTACGGCTAAACGGGTAGGTGTTCCAAGCGACGACAAAACTGATGAAAGCAATGCAGACGGCAAATAACTCAACGAGCGTATGAAATAAAAGTTGACCATAGACGCTGACAGGAATTAGGCCAATGGCCAGCAGCATTGGTATCCACCAATTATTGCCAACATTCGATGTGGTACGGCTTATTGAATGATTGGGAAGCACAGGCCCCTCGCAACGAACAACCAAGGGGTGTTCAGGCAAATAATTTCCGGTTTGAATTCAGCACAAGACAGTTAGTCGAGGCAATGCTGCAGGCATTTTAGGGGTATTAGACAGGCTGCTCAATAGATCGAAGCGGAACCCGTCGACGGCGTCGTAAATTAGAGGAAAGTGATGTTCTCTAAGTTATTGATCTATAAGGTTAATTCTGTCGTTCTCTCAACAAATACGAGGGTTCATATTGATTGAGAGAACAGGAGAGGGCGTGAGTGTAATGCCTAATTGGACAATGAGGAGGTTGAATCGTCGATGGCCGTTTTTGCCAGCTTTATCCAATACTTGTTTTGCTTGTGGTAATGTCGGCCAGCGATTTTCGCTTGTGCCACTACCTGCCGGTACACCGACAGTGCCAACGATGTTTGCCCTAACTGTTGGCACAATTGAGCGTAACGAATACTGGCTTCAGGCCCCGGATAGTAACGGTGTAGCGTCTCATACTCTTCCATGGCTTTATCGAATAGACCACGTTCTTCTAGCGCGCGAGTGTAGAGTAAATGAGCATCAGCATTTTTAAAATCTGGATGCGCCTCAATAAGATCATCAAGCAGCTGATTGACCCGTTTAAAATGATTTAATTTAAACTCAGTTTTTGCCAGCCCCAACATGATATGAGGATCGTCTGAATGAATACCGTTTAAGCATTTCTCGTATAATGCTTTAGCCTCCTGAAAGAGACCTTTCTCGTAAAGCGCGTTCGCCAGCGTCAAAGCATTATCAATCGTATCTGAAACCGCAAATACATCGGCTGCTTGCTTTAGATCTTTGTTAGGCGCAAGCGTCTGCGTCGCCACTTTAGCGGCCACACGACCCGTTCGACTATTACGAAACTCAGGCAGCACCTCCACGACGAAATAAGCGATCCAACCTGCAATAGGCAGCATCATCACAATCCAGATCCAAGTAGTATTTCGACCGGTTTTCACGATATGAAGCACAAGCGCCACTTGAAAAATGATGCTAAGAAGAAAAAAAGGCATGGGACATTCACCAAATTTTTAAAATGAAGATAATTATTGAGAAAAATTACACCGTTAAACGGTTTAAAAAGCCGCTATCCAATTATTGAATGAGGGCGAGTGAAGAAACTGCGAGTAAGACATATTCATCCTTAAATATTTGACTGGTGAAATCCATTTGCAAAGAGCCTATGCAATCTTGTTAAGTAATAGAGCGGAAGTGTACCGTAAAACGTCATAAAACTATAAAAATAATCTTGAAACGCCAAAGTTGAATTTAAGGTTTGCTCTTGCTCTTGGTCTTGGTCTTGGTCTTGCTTTCAGAAAATATAACTGAACCGATCACCACCTTGCGGCCTTTCCGTCGACCGCCAATCAAACAGATCGTCAATATACAAGGTCGTAGGGAGACTGATCAGCCGCGAAGCGGGGCGTGGGGTGCCAACCCTGCAAAAGGAAACCGGGAGCCGAAAATCGTCGCAGAATCAGCCTAAACGGAGTCATCAGCAAAGAAAACCGAAAGATAAAAACCTCAACAGAACACGCGATCACTCATCACCAAAGCGCCCAAGTTGAAATAAAGGTTTTGACCTTGACCATGGTTTTGGTTGTGGAAAATATAACCGAACCGATCATCACCCTGCGGCCTTTCCGTCGACCGCCAACTAAACAGATCGTCAATATACAAGGTCGTAGGGGAGACCGATCAGCCGCGAAGCGGGGTGTGTGGTGCAACCCCGCAAAGAAAAATAGGAAGCCGAAAATCGTCTCAGAATCAACCCACAAACAGCGCAGCGAAAACCCACTACGCCACTCGTTCTAAACTTTTTTTAAGGAACCAGCACAACCTTCCCGACGACTTTGCGATTTAACACATCAGATAACGCAGTGTGCACATCATCAAGCGCATACGTCTGACTAATATGGGGTTTCACCTTACCTTGTTCATACCAAGCAAATAATTCTTGCTGATTTTGCAGGTAATCCTGCGGCTGTTTCTGTGCGAACGTTCCCCAGAACACACCCATTAGGCTAAAACCTTTCACCAACGCAAGGTTAACAGCAAATTCGGGAATACGACCTGAGGCAAACCCAATGACCAAGTAGCGGCCATTCCAAGCCATGCGCCGAATGGACTGGTCAAATGCATCGCCGCCAATAGGGTCGAACACCACATCGACACCTTTATTTTTGACCAATGCTTTGATGTGGTCGCCAAGCTCACCTTCGGAGCTGTTTATCCCGTGGTCTGCGCCATGGGCTTTTGCGATATTCAGTTTTTCTTCTGATGAAGCCACCGCGATGACGGTGGCACCCATAGCCTTGCCGATTTCCACGGCTGCAATACCGGTTGACCCCCCCGCGCCTAGCACTAGCAGGGTCTCGCCAGCTTGTATATTGGCGCGCTGTTTTAATGCGTGATGGGCTGTACCGTATGCACACAATAGAGCGGTAGCGTCCGCTGTAGACATATTTTCAGGGATGGGTTGAGCCATGGATTTATGCACCAGCAGTTTTTCGGCGTATCCGCCGATGGGCATGAGCACCGCCACTTTATCGCCGACTTGGAGGTGCTCGACGCCTTCACCAATCGCCTCAATGACGCCAGCCGCTTCTATGCCAGGGGTAAATGGCAGCGGCGGTTTCATTTGATATAGACCTTGAACCAATAGGCCATCTGGGTAGTTCACACCAATGGCGGTGTTGCGGATCAGAACTTGGTTTTTCTTCACTTCAGGATCGGGAACGTCAACGATTTCAAGTTGATCCAGAGGCGCAAATGCGCTGCATCTCACTAGTTTCATACGATTGTTTCCTCGGTGCGACTTAGCAGAGCGATAGGAGGTTCCTTCTCTCTGCTTTTGAGCAGTGTCGTTCAGTTCAAGGTTTTCATAGTAGGTGTTTAGGCTGTATTAAAATAATGAATCTTGGTAATCGCTATCTATTAGAAATATTAATATCGATGACGAATTCATCCAAAATATTTGCGGTATGCAATATTTGCAGTAGGCAATGAGTTAACCCATTGAATTAAAAGAATAATATGTGATTGATGCGGAAATTGGATTTATCTGTTGACGTTGATTGTCTAGCAATTACAGGTAATATGCTGCCCCTGGTTTGTAAACCTAGGACAAGCGAACCAACTGCTGACACGGCTGAACAGTCAACATGAGACCCATGTGCGTGACTGGGATATTGGCCAGACGGCGGATTTAAGCGAAGGATGCGTCAACAATCAATTTCTGTTCGCGGTTCGTTACTTGCCCCTCAACAGTCAACGTCACATTAGGTGCACAACATGAAAAAATTACTACTGACTTTCGCATTACTACCTTCTTTTGCTCTAGCGGAAGGCATCACATACAAAGAAATCTCACTTGAATACGTGAATGGCACGCAAAACCCAGCCAATGATCAAGCCAATATTAAGCGTGATATCGAAGGCGCAAAAGCGGAAGCTAAGTGGTCGCTAACGGATTTTATGTACGGCGTGGTGGGCTACAGCAATCGTGACAATAATTGGGAATACGCAAATTATCGCTCTGAAACCTCCTTCGAGAACAGCTCTATTGGATTGGGTTTTCATACTCCCGCACACAAAGACGCCAGCCTATACGGTGAAGTGCGTTTCAATTACTTAACGTTTGATGCTAAAGATAATCTTGGCGCTGACATGGCTGATGAAGAGCGTGCGCAAACGGTTCGCGTTGGCTTAGCATTTACCCCTGCTGAATTCTTAGAAATGCGTTCTTCACTAGCGCGATTAAGTGGTTCAGATGACTACAGCACCACCATCTATGAGTTAGGTCTACGTCTGAAGCCGATTGATTCGGTGGCGTTCGCACTTAACTTCTTCAATGAAGTGGACCTAGACGCTAAAGGTTACTCAGTGGGTGCGGTTTACTCATTTTAATCACGAGTTGCTCGTAAAGAGTTGAAGATACCCAGCTGGCACAAGAAGCACGCTGTGCCAGCGTCCTTTCCTTCGAAACCGTCAAGATCACCCGTGGAATACCGTTTCTAAAACGGCATGCCAATAGCCTTCCTAATTGAGTTCATCGTGCACGGAAATTGGGCGAGCGATGCTAACTGAGATGCGCTTTATTCCTTTCTGTACTATCGACCCCCTCTGCCACCAATAGGCTGATTCTAATGGCCTATACTTGTGCTTTATTTAACCAGACTAGGTGGGGTTTTTGCTTGACATTAATAACTTGCAAACGTATGTTTCAAACACTTGTTTGAAGTATAGGTCTTACCCGTCGGAATACATTGAATTCGGGGACAGAGATCTACCTAGGGCGAAGCCAGCGGTTATGGCTTCCGAGTTAACCAAAAGCACGGCAGCTTATTCTCTGAGATTGGCTGCTTGTTGAAAGAGTTAGGCTAAGAGGTCATTCCGATGCCAGAATATAAAGCCCCCTTACGTGACATCAAATTCGTAATGGACGAAGTGCTGGACATGCCAGGTCATTACGCCAGCCTATCTGCTTATGCAGACGTTGCGACCCCTGACATGATCGACGCCATCATTGGTGAAGGCGCTAAGTTCTGCGAGAACGTTATTGCCCCTTTGAACCGTACAGGTGACATCGAAGGTTGTACCCGCCACGAAGACGGTTCTGTTACGACACCTACAGGCTTTAAAGAAGCTTACAAGCAGTTCGTAGAAGGCGGTTGGCCTTCAATGGCTCACGACGAAGAAGTGGGTGGTCAAGGCCTGCCTGAATCTTTGGGCACGGTCATGTCTGAAATGGTCGGTACTGCAAACTGGTCTTGGGGCATGTACCCAGGTCTATCCCACGGCGCGATGAACACCATCTCTAGCTGGGGAACACAAGAACAAAAAGACACTTACCTTACTAAATTGGTGAGCGGTGAGTGGACCGGTACCATGTGTTTGACTGAACCACACTGTGGTTCTGACCTAGGTATCCTAAAAACGAAAGCTGAGCCAAATGCAGACGGTTCTTACGCTATCTCTGGTACTAAGATCTTCATCTCTGCAGGTGAGCACGACATGGCGGACAACATTGTTCACATCGTACTAGCTCGTCTACCAGGTGCGCCAGAAGGTACAAAAGGTATTTCTCTATTCATCGTGCCTAAATTCAACGTTGCAGAAGATGGTTCAGTAGCCGATCGCAACGCTGTTGTGTGTGGTTCAATTGAGCACAAAATGGGTATCCACGGTAACTCTACTTGTGTCATGAACTTCGATGGGGCTAAAGGCTTCCTGATCGGACCTGAAAACAAAGGTCTAAACTGCATGTTCACATTCATGAACACGGCACGTATCGGTACAGCACTTCAAGGCGTAACGTCTTGTGAAGGTTCTTTCCAAGGCGCGCTAGCCTACGCAAAAGATCGTCTAGCTATGCGTTCTTTGACAGGCCCTAAAGCACCTGAAAAACCTGCTGATCCAATCATTGTACACCCTGATGTTCGTAAAATGCTGCTGACGCAAAAAGCATTTGCTGAAGCGGGTCGTGCCTTGGTTTACATGACAGCCCTTCAGAATGACATCGTACACAAAGGTGATTCAGAAGAAGACCGTAAAGCCGCTGATGAACTATTGGGTCTATTGACGCCGATCGCTAAAGCTTTCCTAACAGAAGCCGGTGTTGAAGCAACTAACCTAGGTGTTCAAGTATTCGGTGGCCACGGATTCATTGCCGAGTGGGGCATGGAGCAATTGGTACGTGACGCTAAGATCTCTACGATCTACGAAGGCACGACCGGTATCCAAGCTTTGGATTTGTTGGGTCGTAAAGTATTGATGACTCAAGGCCAGTCTTTGAAGAACTTCACTAAAATGATTCACAAGTTCTGCCAAGCTGAAGAAGGCAACGAAGAGCTAGCGCCTTTCGTATCTCAGTTGGTTGAGTTGAACAAAGAGTGGGGCGACTTGACGATGAAAGTGGGTATGTCTGCAATGAAGAACCGCGATGAAGTAGGTTCAGCCTCTGTCGATTACCTAATGTATTCTGGTTACGTCACTCTGGCTTACCTATGGGCGAAAATGGCTAAAGCTGCTCAAGATGCTTTGGCTGCTGGTACGACTGAAGAAGATTTCTACAAAGCGAAGCTAACCACTGCACGCTTCTACTTCACACGTATCTTGCCACGTACTAAGTCCCACGCTGCTACTATGCTAGCGGGTGCGGATACATTGATGGATCTTGATGAAGAACATTTCGCGTTCTAATCTTGAATTAAACTGATCCGATGAGCCGCCCCTTTCGTAAGAGAGTGGCGGCTTTCGTATTTAAATCGTAAAGCGAAAAAGTGACTATTTCGCGAATGTCGGCAGACAATGCTCACGATTATGTTGAAGTAAACTGCTCGATGTTAATTTCGCTTATAATAACGAAAGAACACCAAAATACGCCGTGAAAGACAGCGTATGCGAGTCAAAATCGAATGATTGAGATTTTGAATTGCTTGATTGAAACAGAGGAAAGAGAATGCCTGAATATAAAGCTCCCTTGCGCGACATGCGCTTCCTACTGAACGACGTATTTGATGCACCTAAATTGTGGGCTGAAATGCCTCGATTAGCAGAAGCTGTTGACCCTGAAACAGCAGACGCCATTTTAGAAGAAGCCGGTAAGATTGCAGGTAATGTACTGGCACCGCTTAATCGTGAAGCAGACGAGCAAGGCTCTAAATGGAGTGATGGAGAGGTGACCTCGCCAGACGGTTTTAAAGAAGCTTACCAAACCTATGCCGACGGTGGTTGGGGTGGATTGGGTGGTAACCCAGAATTTGGCGGAATGGGAATGCCAAAAATGTTGGTGGGCCAAGTCGAAGAAATGGTTCAAGGTTCCAACATGTCATTTGGCTTAGCGCCAATGCTAACCGCCGGTGCTGCATTGGCATTGAATGCACACGGTAGCCAAGAATTAAAAGATAAATACTTGCCTAACATGTACTCTGGTCAGTGGGCTGGCGCGATGGACTTAACAGAGCCTCATGCGGGTACTGACTTGGGTATCATTCGCACCAAAGCAGAGCCACAAGCCGATGGCTCTTACGCAGTATCTGGCACCAAGATCTTTATCACTTGGGGCGAGCACGACATGGCGGAAAACATCATCCACCTTGTGTTGGCTAAATTACCCGATGCACCAGCTGGCCCTAAAGGTATTTCATTATTCCTTGTGCCAAAATTCCTCGTTAATGAAGATGGCTCATTAGGAGAGCGCAACCAATTCTCTTGCGGTTCGATTGAACACAAGATGGGTATCAAAGCTTCTGCAACCTGTGTCATGAACTACGACGGAGCAAAAGGCTGGTTAGTAGGCGAAGTGAACAAAGGTCTAAACGCCATGTTCACCATGATGAACTACGAGCGTGTTGCGGTGGGTATTCAAGGTATCGGCGCAGCAGAAAACTCTTATCAAAACGCAGTTTTGTATGCGAATGATCGTATTCAAAGCCGAGCGCCAACGGGCCCTGTAGCGAAAGACAAAGCGGCTGATCCAATCATCGTTCACCCTGACGTACGTCGCATGTTGTTAACCATGCGCGCATTGACAGAAGGCGGACGTGCATTTTCTACATACGCATCAAAATGGTTGGATATTGCAAAATTCTCCGACAATGAAGACGATGTGAAACACGCTGAAGCCATGGTTGCATTGCTGACGCCTGTGGTTAAATCTTTCCTAACGGATACTGCATTGGAATCTGCAGTGGCCGGCCAACAGATTTTTGGTGGTCACGGATTCATTCGTGAGTGGGGACAAGAACAGCACGTGCGTGATATTCGTATAACGCAAATATATGAAGGCACTAATGGCATTCAGTCTTTAGATTTAATTGGTCGTAAAATCGCTGCTAATGGCGGTGCGTTCTTTAAAATCTATGTGGAAGAAATCAACCAGTTTATTGCTGCACAAGAAGGCAAAGACAACATGGTTGAATTTATCACACCACTAAAAGCAGCCGTCGCAAACTTGGTTGATCTAACTGAGTGGGTGATGGAAAAAGCGCAATCGAATCCAAATGAAATTGGTGCTTCTTCCGTAGAATACTTACAAGTATTTGGCTACACCTCAATGGCTTATATGTTTGCCCTAAGTGCGATTCCTGCACTTGAAAAAGCAGACGCAGAGCCGTTTTATGCTAACAAATTGGCCACTGCACGCTTCTTTACTAAGCGTCTACTGCCAAGGTACATCTCTTTGTCAGAAGCTGTAAAAGGCGGGGCAGATTGCTTGTATGAGCTAGAAGCAGAACAGTTCTAATCTAACTGCTTAATTGTGTTGCAAAATAGCCGAATCAGAAATGATTCGGCTATTTTTTTGCGAGTGGGCATATAGCTTTTGGCTACGATGTCTCGTGCGCTGACTAGAAAATATGATCTGTAGAGCAGAATTAAATATCCTCAGGGGCATGTTGTCTTCAGCTTATATTTAGGTTTCTAGCAAAGCTATCGCAAATATCCATTCTCTGGTGTGATTGACATAATGAACCCCATCGCCTTGGTGTGCATTAACTAAAGGTTCTCTAAATCCATTTGTATGAGTAATGGTTTTGAATTTAATAATTTTAACTGAAGCCATTAATTGAGTTGATTGCTTACAACTGATTTAAATTTTTGTGAATGAGTGTATTAAATGAAGGAATGGTTTTTTGTCAGTGTATGGTTAGAAAAGAATAATCAAGAGATTCACTATGAGATCACCAATGAAGATGGAGAACAGTATTTTTTCTGGATCAGTGCTGAGCTCGTAAATGAAAAGATATCAAAATACGGTAATAGTGCTATAGATCGATTTTATTATGCTGAAGAGGATATGTTGTCTTTGTCAATCTGCATTCTTGATGAAGAAATCGTTGAGCAAGAGCAGGTGTTTCAGATATCAAAACGACTCTATGAAAGATACTATTGAATAGTTGAGTTGTTTTAAGTTTTGGTTTAATGCATTGCTTCAATAGAAAAAATTGATGTGGGCTCAGTCCAGAAGTTGTTCGAATTTTGAGTAAGATTGTTCAGAGACTATAAATAATTCTGTGTAACTGCACTGATTAAATATAGTCGGGTTAGTTGGTTTCATTGTGGTGATTATATCTTACCAACCTTTTGAATTTTTAAGCCCTTTTTATTTTCCCAACTGTGGGGTAGCAGTGATTCAAGCCATTTAAGGTAAACAAATTTTTGTGCTGTTGTCTCCGTGTGCTCGTTAAACGTAAACGCCAATCCAAGCACAGTCTTCAAATAGCCAAGCCAACTTTTTAATCTGTAGCCACCTTTATTCAGGAGGCACCATGCCTAAAATCAAATACAACTGGCCCAAACTTATGGCAGACTTTGAAAGTTCATGCCAAACTCAAATAGCATTTTGTTCCGAGTATGACATCAACCCTAAATATTTTAATCGCAAACTCGCTGAACGCAGAGCAAAGCCTTTGGATTCCTCTGGATTTTCTAAGGTTGCTGTTCAGCCTCAGCATTGTGTAATGTCATCAACAGGGCTGGTCATTGAATTGGGTCAGTGCAAAATTCACTACCCAGAATCTTTGTCACGATACAAAAATACGCCGATGCGTTGCTACTGTATCGTCAAAGTGAGATGTTTAATCGAATAGGCATCAACCTGGATCGTACCAATCTGGCAAACTGGATGGTGA
>CANNFT010000014.1 GCA_947503895.1 uncultured Saccharospirillaceae bacterium | reverse complement strand
AACTGACGAGTTGCTTTCTGGGCTTGGTCACTATGCATTCCTTTGCTTGCTTTTGAATTGATCTTGCTACTGTAAGTAAAGCAAAAGTCAAGTTCAATCAGTCGATTTACTTAGGCTGTTAGGATGAGTGTCCTTATAGACAATAGACATTATAGACAGGCCGAAGCCTGCGCAAGCATTCTAAACCCTAGCTCGCTATTCGAACTTCGAGTAGATCCCCATTTTCATTTTTATTTCGTTTCGCCGGATCCTTGATCAATATTTCTATCAAATATGAGACTAAATCATCACTGACTTTTTCGAGAACCTCTAAGTTAGTATCCCAGTGATATATTGAATTACCTTGCAAAGTTGCAATAAAAGTATATACACTATTTAAATTTGATATTACCAATGGCCTTGAACTATATACATCTACTTCGTCTTTAGTTCGAAGGTTTATTTTACGTTTATCAACATTGAACAGCGATTCCCCCAGCAAAAACTGTTGTTGCAAATGCTTCACCATATCCCACTCAACATTATAGAAATTTAGAGTATCAGAATTGAATAGACCACTACAACTCCGCCCTAAAAGCCTGAGCATTTCTTCCAATTCACCAAAAATACTCACACCGTATATTAATTCAAGTCGATGAAGTTCGTTAGAGCTATAACCCAAAAAATCCATTTCTACAAACTCGTCACCGATATAATCTGAAAGCGTCTGAACTAACCTGCCACGTTTATTTTCTAGAGAATGGGTAGAAAAAAAACCTGTTGAATTAAATGACAATATATTGTGTTGATCATTAAATCCGACTACATCTTTCGCGCGGGCTGAAGCTTGAGCAAGATAACCATAAAAATCCATAGAGGTGTCATGCGCTTCCTCCTCATCCCAATAAAAGACCTTATCAGTTTTATTCATTGCAACAAAGTCACAACCAACCTCATACTCTCGGATAATCATAGGGTGACTTTTGGCTAAATCACTTTCCCCTCCTTCAATTAATTCATCTATTAAAAATTGGTGCAATCGGTAGAATTTACCTGGATGAATATCTTTTCTGCAAAGAAATAATTGATCAAGCCCAATAAGCCCACCCGCACATACCCCGGCTTTTGTTAAAAATTGCTTAATTTGATTAGAAACAGGGTATCCAAGCAATTTCTCTATCTTTGCAACTTCCATTTCATTGTACCCGAGCATATCGCTCGGGTTATACGAAGATCCTTTCCGGAGTAGAGACTTAATATCCATTAATTTCCTTCCATTGTACTGCCTGACACATTACGCGGACACCCAACCCAAACATCTATAGCCTGAAGCTTTTTGAGCACATTTTATCCGCTACGCTATGCTAAAGTCACTTTATAACTGCCTCAGGTAATAGCCATGTGCGGAAGAATGAACGTGACAGACAGCCCAGAGGTTAGGGCACTGATGGCCGAGCTGGGCATGCCGCTGTATCAAGTGGACAATCCTGATCTACGCCCCACACAGGAAGCAATGTCTTTGTATTGGGAGAATGGATCGCTCAGCCAATCCGTGATGACTTGGGGTATTAAGCCTGACTGGGCAAAGAAGCTGCTGATTAACGCTAAATCCGAAACCATTACTGATAAGCGTACATTCTCCAAGGCTTATCGTGAACGCCGCTGCCTGATTCCTTGCACCGGATGGTATGAATGGAAAGATGAAGGTAGAGCACTCAAAACCAAATATCTGTTTTCACACCCTAAGCAAGCGCCCTTCCTAATGGCGGGTGTTTGGTATCCGCATTTAGAAGGCCAGGCACAATTTGTCACGCTGACGACACACCCAAACAAGAAGTGTTCAGATATCCATTCACGCATGCCAGTCATCATTGAACGGCAGCACTTGGATTTATGGTTCAATGGCTCCACTGAGGATTTAGAACCTTTATTAAATGCAATATCGGCTAGTCAGGTCAAGATCGAAAAAGCGGCTTAGTTTTTTTAAATCATTTTTATTAGTGCTGATATTTCTGCCACTCACTCATCTGAAAACCGTCAGCACACTCCAAACCACCAGCTTAAATGCAGACAGCTTAACTTTGTTCGCGATTTTACTCATGCCTAGTGATTGAGTGTTACGCTCTTGATTGGGTTTATCGTATTCAGGATCGTGTGAGTATCTATCGGCCCCATACTCCCTTCTGCCGATATCCGCCAGAATCAATTCCTTAAAACTGAGCGTTGAAAATATTTTTTCAATGCGGAATTCAATATCGTAATTCAGTATTGCGGTTTTCTGTGTTTGATTGGGCTGAATAAAAACCGAGACGGGTAACAAAATCGACCATTGAACCATTGATTATTGAAGTGAGTCTAGCTCATTTAAATCTAACTCGAATGGATCTAACAGTTTAGCAACCCCCCACATGCTCAAGCGCTTTTGCCACCCACTATCGGATCTGAGTCCATGTATGTATTGGTTTAAAGTATTTACGATGTGTGCTAAGTCGGCACTTGCCAACACATGTCGTGTATAGGCATCGTGCGGTGAGCCCGCGATGTACAAGTCTCTCGGCTCAATTCCCGTTGAGAACCAATATAAAAGGCTCGATCGGCTCATGACGAATGCATCAATCTTTCCTGCTTTTAGCGCGTCATAATTATCATGGTCGGTATCTTTATCGATTCGTGTAACCTTTCCCGCCTGGATAAGCTCTGACAAGCCTTTGTAAAAATACCCTTTGCGCCCACCGAAAACTTTTCCAATGACATCTTTAGGTTCCGCGTAACGCAGTGCCTTGCTGGGTTTGCTCACCCATATATCCGCATCCCAAAATATACTGTCGGTTTCTATTATATTGGCATCTAATCTTTTAAACCAAATGGCGTTGGCCCACAAAATCAAATATGGCTTACCACTTTTTACAATACTATTGAGCTTAGGTCGGGTTATTTGAATTAAATTCAATTGTATATTTTTGTGATGACGATTGAATTTTGCGACCCAGGCCCGCGTCAGATCAATGGGTTGATCTGGTATATAAAACGGAGGGTCTGTGTGATAAGAGTAGACTGGAATGGACGTTTGCTCGGCTCGCGCAACGGAGAAGAATAAAATAGCGATAATTAAACAGACTACCGGTAACTTCATATCATCCATCACCCTATTAGCGGTGAAAATAGTGGCCACTTAGCAAAAAACTATAGTTGATTATTGGCACAATGCCATTGCCACCACGCACCTTCATTTCAAATGACAGTCAGATAAATAATGCCATAAGCTCCTACTATGAGGCTGTCGGCCTATGAGTTAAATCTGCACAAATACTGAATAGCAGTCACGGGGGGATGTTGCATCGACTAAGCTACCGCGCTATTAGCCTCTAATACCCCTCGATAACGGCATAAAGCTAAATATTTTTGGTACCAGTGTTTCATATTTAATTCAATATATCTAGAGAAGCCAAACACCCTAAACCTGCCAGCCCAAAGAAATATTAGTAATGCTTGTTATAACTAAACTCAAAAACCACCGGCATAACCTACGTCTCCCGGTAACCGCTAGGCAGCTTGTTTGCATTGAAAGAAAGTTCTCCGGCCACTGAAAGTGCCACCGCTATACCAATAAAACACATTAAAAGATACCTATTAGTGAAATATCCTTATCGCCACACCCACTCCCCTATCAATCATATTGATTCAACAACTCAGTCACCTGAGTAATTCTGTTTAATGCTGCGATTGAGAACAAGCTACGCTCATATTTGAGATAGTCACTCAATAGACTATCTGTTGTATCACGTTAAAAAATCGAGTAGGGGTTAAACTGCGCTTTATTTTATGCAAAAGCATTACAGGAGATAGTCGGCGCGATGTACCAACATCAAGCGTATTCAATTACAACCTTTTTGGAAATATAGCAATATGAAAACAATACTGAGTATTCTAGATAAACGATCAAGCAAATACATCTGGTACTTGTGCTTATTATTAGTGTTCGCACTAACGATTGCTTCAACATTACTTGGAAATACGATATCACTCGAACTTTTTTACATTTTCCCGATTACATTTACTAGCTGGTATGGTTTTAATAAATCAGGAATAACCCTAGCCGCAGTATCAACTCTCCTTTTAGTTATAGTGGATGCATATCATAATGGATACCACCTATTTCCATTATTACGTTACAGCCTACCATGCTTAATAAGTTATTCGGTGCTAGCGATACTAATCACCAATTTTAGAAATGTGCATCGAGTAGAATCGATCGCTGCAGACACAGATAATTTAACACATATCAATAATTCTAGAGGCTTTTACGTTGAACTGGCCAACGAATTAGTACGTTCCTCTCGGTATGGACACATTTTCTCGCTGGCCTACATTGATATTGATAATTTTAAATCTGTTAACGATTCAAGCGGTCACTCAGAAGGTGATAAATTACTGGTAGAAGTCGCAAAATCCTTAAATAGCACATTAAGAGAAACTGATACGATTGCTAGACTAGGGGGTGATGAATTTGCCTGCCTACTGCCTGAAACAGGACAAGAAGAAGCAAAAACAGCTTTCTTAAAAGCAAGTAACTTGCTGGAAAAAAGAATGATGCGTGGAAAATGGCCGGTTACATTTAGTGTTGGCATGGTGACTTTTGAAACCGTGCCCACTGATATTAAAGAAGCAATGAAAGTCGCAGATGAATTAATGTATTCTGTTAAAACCCAAGATAAAGACAATATCTCATATAAGATATGGCACGGAAAGGTTTAATCCGCACTAAAAAATCTATCGACTCATTCGCGATAACCCATTAGTATGAGCTACTGATTAATTTCGCAAAGAGTAGCTATATGCTTTTTCTCACGAAACTTCAGGCTGCCATATTGATAGCAATAAATCCCCTAAAGTTTGCCACACAGGCTTCAATCTGGAGTCAGGCATTGAGCCTACTCTGTTTCAATACTCTTAAAGTAAATCGATAATTGCTCCTGTATTAAATGCTGAAATTCATACTGGCTAAATAGTCCAAGAGCTTCGGCTGCATCTGCTAAAGAAATATTGTCCTGATTTGCCTTCTTAGCAATTTTGGCCGCGACTGTGTAACCAAGCCTAGGCGTTAACAATGTAACAACAGACAAATTTCTACTCATGTTCGTATTGATTTGAATATGATTTAGCGCTAACTCATGGATAGCGCTTTCAGAAAATGAAGTCATCGCATCCGTCAATAAGTCGATACTTTCCAATATATTATGAATGATAACAGGGCGATATGTATTCAATTGTAACTGGCCGTTAGCGGAAGCCATAGATACAGTAAGGTCATTCCCAAATACTTGTAAGCACACCATACTTAATGCCTCGCACTGAGTAGGGTTTACTTTTCCTGGCATAATTGAACTGCCCGCTTCGTTGGCAGGCAAGCGCCATTCATTTAACCCACAACGCGGCCCGCTACCTAACAGTCGAAAGTCATTGGCTACCTTGAATAGCGTTGCAGCGAGCTCCTTAAGGGCACCACTAAACCGCAGCAACGCACCTTCGCCAGAAACAGCTGCATATAAATTTGGGTGCTGAACCAATGGGAGCTGATATTGTTTTGCCAACAGCGAAATTACTTTTTTACCAAATAGTGTCGGTGCATTCGCGCCAGACCCGACGGCAGTACCTCCCAAAGCCAATTGATACACAGCAATTAGACTCTCTTCTATAGATTTTTTTGCTGCAAGTATTTGACTATTATGAGCCAATAACAGAGCACTGGATGATATTGGTAATGCATCCATTAAATGAGTCCGCCCGACTGTATTGAGATTTTTAAATTCGATTTCTTTATTTTGAAACTCGTTCTCCATGATCTCAATTGCTGGAATAAGCTTTTCCATCGTCATTTTTGCCACTACAATATGCATCGCCGTTGGGAAAACATCATTGGATGATTGCGACATATTGACATGATCATTAGGGTGTAGGAAGTCACCTGCAGTACCACCATTTATTCGATGGTTATATTTATTGGCTAATGATGCAATAACCTCATTAACATTCATATTGGTTTGCGTACCCGATCCCGTTTGCCATATACGTAAAGGAAATTGATGATAGTACCCCCCCTGAGATAATTCGTCGCACGCATAAGAAATAGCATTGTATTGATCATCATTCAGTAGCTTATAATCATGATTAACAATTGCGCAATAAAGCTTTATGGAAACCAAAACATCAATAAATCTAGAACTGAATACATGCTCGCCAATATTAAAGTTTTGCAATGATAATTGAGTCTGAGCACCCCAAAGCGTTTCGTCTTCAGGGGTCAAAGAACTTAATTTCAAATCATTTTTTTGAATTTCAGTTGCCATTTGATTCTTATTTTGATTATCAGTCATAATAAAACTCTTTCATTTATGTACATCAAATTCAACTACTAAAAACCCAAGGATTCATACATCCCTTTTAAGGTGCTTAAAAAACCATATTCAATTGTCCTTTTGCCCAATCAAATTACTCAACATGCTGATAGACATCCCCCACACGATGATGAGCCAAGCAAGACAACGACTCCTTAGAATTCAATGACGACATTTTCAATCAACAAAAATCATCAATCGACTTTACTGGGCACAGCGTTTATTGGTATCCCTAAAATAAAGCTAGAAACTATTCATCGAGTATTTTTGTCAATTATAATATCCGAATTAGCTTAAAGGCATCCCTATAAAGTCATTTTAAGCTCTGGCCGAGTGGTGTGTTCAAGTTCAAGGCGTGCTTTTGAAGGTCTAGCGGGTTAAATCAATAAAGCATAGAAATTGGAATGACCACTAGGCTCTGTAGCGCTTTACTACGGTGTCAGTCTCCTTGGAAAGGACTCGTCATTCCGCTGCGAAGACTTCTTAGCATTAAAGCGCTACAGAAAACTTGCAGAGTCAAATTGACTTTATAGAGATGCCCTTAAGAAACTCTAATCGGCATTATAAGTTGGGTATGCCACATATCGGTGGCGCCCCCCTCGTCAATTAGGACATGCATAATTTCTCGCTTAATTACATCTGATGTCCTGAGAGCTTGCTGAGCGATTTCAGTTGCCTCTAACACGTCCATACCAGATACTTGAATTCCATCTGGTGTTTGAATTTGGTATGGCCAGTTGAAGCGATTAGCATAATGTTCTAATGCTTCCTTCATTACGGCTCTTTGCGGGTCTGGATCCATTAGCAATCCCAAAAAATCGGCAACTTTTATTGAATCTGATTTATTGAATTGAGGGCAATCTTGAACAAATAGCGCAAATGCTTCAAGTAATTGATTCATAATGACTCCGTATAGATAAAATTATTAGCTTACTGAATTGTTAATCGACACGAGAAAGCGGTGCCCTAAGTGTACATGTTTTAGGCTAAATTGATCGCACTAACGCATTATCCATTAAAACGTTTCGACATATTCATGAAGTGGTAATAGTGATATATTATTTACGCAGTCAACTGATTATCCATATCTACTAGAAACCCACATAAATATGTGGATCCATTTCGACTCCCAAGCTGCTCGTTAGTTTCGGGGGGTTACCGTACCGATTATCAATACAAAACATTCTAATTATGCAAAATCAAACAAAAAGCAATTAATTTAAAGCAAGAGACACATTTTTTGTGTGGCTTTGGCAAACCAGTGCTTAAGGTATGATAGATTAGTTTTACTCTTAACACATAAAAATAGCAGGGAAGGAAGTTAATTAGCAGGTTTCGCAAACTTCCGGTTATGATAGATAAGGTTTAAAGATCGAATATCTGATCTTCTGAGAGGCATAGCGTTAAGCATTTAATAATTTGTCTTCATTGTTAAATTTACAATCCTACTGCATCACAATCGTGCAAACATTGCTTACATAGATAGTAAAATGCCACGCAATTAGCGATAAAAGACATTCCTTCATGCCAATCGAAACATTTGACTGGTTTTCGATAGACAGTTAAACCAAAAATGCAGGTTAAGTAACTATTAATTACTTAACCTGCATTTTTATATACTCGGTTTTTGGTTAATGTCTAGCGTTCAATAATATGCACCTTAATGCAGTAGATTGTCAGTGAAGTTGCTAATTTTGGGTGCAGGAGGCAATGGGTATTCTCAATGCCTTCAAGCACCCTTGTATACTCTTACTAGCAGCTATTTTGGCTTAACGACCATTACTGGGATTCTAGCCCTACCTGCAACCTTGGCCGCAACAGAACCGAGCATCATAGACTCAAATTTAGATCGCTTATGACTCGGCATAATGATGCAGTCAGATCCTAATTTGTCGCTCACTTTTAATATACCACTAGCAGGCTTACCCTCAACGACATGCAGTTTATACTGTACATGAGTGTTACTCAGGACGCCTGCTGCAAACTCCTCCAATTTTTCCTTTGTGGTCTTTAATAGGTCCTCAATTAATCCATCAGAAAAGAACCCTCCGACCAATGGCATTTGAACGCCAGGCTGTACACAAAGTAAATGTAGCTCCCCAGAGTCCTGCAAAATACCTAACGCCGTCTCGACAGCCTTATCAGAGTATCCATTTTCATTTAGATCAACGGGCACTAAAATGTTTTTAAACATGAGCGTCTCCTGTTTCTGGGTCTGAATTTGCTCTTCTTCTATACTGCAACCAACCTAGGAACATCAGAAGTAAAACAGACGGGATATACACCCAATATTTAGAGGGTCGGTCCGCTTTAACTTGAACGTTTAGAATTTCCCAACCCCAATCCAGCCCGCCTTCTTGGGCTTGAGAGCCGTAAGCTGGCATATCCACAGTGATTTGTTCTTCACTTACCTGCAATGCAAGACCTAATGCTTCAAGTCGATTGTCTGACTGGATAATTTCTTCATCTATCTTGAATTGCAGTACTTTGGTGGCCTCATCACCTTCAATGGTCATCCCTGTGGCCTTAAGCATAAATTTGTCACCCTGTGCGGAGTTGTCAACCAGTTGCTGCAATTCAGTAGCTGGCAGTTCACGCGTCGGCTCGTAAAGTTTGTCCCAAAAATATCCTGGGCGGAACATGGCAAATGTGATGAGCAGCATGATAGCCGTTTCATACCATTTATTCTTGACAAGCCAAAAGCCCTGTGTGGCACTTGAAAATACTAGCATTGCCGTGATCGCGCCGAATATGGTCAGTAATAGAACCGAGATAGATTCAATATCAATCAGCAAGAGCTGAGTATTAAATATGAACATGAACGGCAAGATTGCGGTGCGGATATCATATGTAAAACCCTGAATACCCGTTTTGATTGGATCAGAGCGACTGATGGCAGCTGCGGCAAACGCAGCCAATCCCACCGGAGGCGTATCATCCGCTAATATACCGAAGTAAAACACGAATAGATGAACAGCAATTAACGGCACCACCAATCCATTCTCTGCGCCTAATGTCACGATAACCGGAGCCATTAACGAAGACACAACAATATAGTTAGCAGTTGTTGGCAAACCCATACCCAATATAATGCAAATGACCGCGGTAAAAATGAGCATTAATATAACGCTGCCACCAGAAATCAGTTCGACCAGTTCGGTCATTACCTGACCGATTCCCGTCAATGTAATGGTTCCGACTACGATACCGGCCGCAGCGGTCGCGACACCAATACCGATCATGTTTCGGCCGCCTGAAATCATGCCATCAATTAAGTCATCGATACCGTTTCTAACTTTTTTCTGCCACCCTAGTTCTTTACGGAAAAAGGCCATTAATGGTTTGTGAGTCAACACAATGAAGATCATAAATAAGGTCGCCCAAAAAGCGGACGTACCAGGAGACCAGCGTTCAACGGTTAAACACCAAACCAGCAAAACAACCGGCAGTAAGAAATAAAGTCCAGATTTAACCGTAGGCCCCACTTCAGGAACATGAATCACCTTGCTATCTGGGTCGTCTAACTCTAAATCAGGATAAGTTGATGCATGCCACACCAGTGCCGCATAAGCTGCAATCATCATGGTTATGATGATATAGCTCGATGCCTCACCCATATATTGTTTGGTCCAGCCGACGCCATAATAAACCACTGCCGTCAGTATCATGGTGAAAATAAACGTAGTCATAAACCCAAACGCACTTTCGAGTGCGGTGGTTTTCTTCGTGCGCTGCAAACCTTGCATACCGGCTTTGACCGCTTCTAAATGCACAATGTAGATCAACGCAATATAGGAAATTAACGCAGGTAGAATGGCGTGCTTAATGACTTCGATATAGGAAATCCCAACATACTCAACCATTAAAAATGCAGCCGCGCCCATAATAGGCGGAGTCAATTGGCCATTCGTGGAGGCAGCCACTTCAATCGCACCCGCTTTAGTACCAGGAAAACCCACTCTCTTCATAAGAGGAATGGTAAACGTGCCTGTCGTAACGACGTTCGCAATAGAAGAGCCTGATACGACACCGCTCAACCCAGAAGCTACCACTGCGGCTTTTGCTGGACCGCCTCGCATATGCCCCAACAAAGAAAAGGCAACTTTAATGAAGTAGTTACCAGCGCCGGCTTTGTCTAACAAGGAACCAAACAAAACGAATAAAAATACAAATGTTGCCGAGACACCAATTGCAACACCAAAAACACCTTCGGTGGTAAACCATTGATGCGAAACCAGTTTGTTTAACGATGCACCTTTGTGTGCAATCACGTCCGGCATATGAGGCCCAGCTAAACTGTATGCCAAAAATACAGCTGCCACGACCATGAGCGGTGGACCGAGTGCCCGACGAGTCGCTTCCAGTAAGAGCAGCAAACCAGACACACCCACAACAACGTCAAGCGAGGTGGGAGCACCTAGACGATCAACGATGTCATTTCGAAATACGATCAGATAAATCACGCAGGCCGAACCTGCCAGCGCAAGCGCCCAATCAAAAACAGGAATATAATGGCGAGGAGAATGTTTGCGCGCAGGAAAATATAAAAATGCCAATCCCATGGCCAACGTTAGATGCGCAAATTTAGCGATATCTTCGTTTATCCAACTGAAGCCCATAAGTTGTGGCAATGGAGATGAGTACCATATCTGCCATATCGACCATATGAACGGTAATGCAAGTAAAATGATAAGGGCCAATCCACTGGGTGTTCTTGCACCGGTTTCAGTACTGGAAAATTCATCCAGTGTCGCAAGAGCAGCGTCATGGTTATTTTTATTTTCGGACATGACAGACCTTAATAAAGAGTCAATTCGATGTTTATGATGCTGTAAATACTGGCTCACATTTACGTGTAATCAGGAAGCCGCAACCCAACACTCTAGTCTTCAGTGTAGCTGGGAAAGTATGGCTATACTGCGTGTATCTACAACGTACTACTTATATTTCATCATCTATGATCAAAACAAAAAGCCGAAGATTCGGCTTTTTGTTTTGAGTCAATCAACTACTAATTAAAGCAATCCTGCTTCTTTATAGTACTTCTTTGCACCATTGTGTAGTGGAGCACTTAATCCGTCCTTGATCATTTGTTTCTTTTCAAGAACACCAAAGGCTGGGTGTAATTTCTTGAAATCATCAAAGTTTTCAAATACTGCTTTTACCACTTCGTACATCACCTTATCAGACGTTTTTGATGATGAAACAAAGGTCGCGCCCACACCAAATGTCGTCGTGTCCTTATCAGTTCCACGATACATGCCGCCAGGAATGACTGCAGAACGGTAGAAAGAATTGTCTTTGATTAATTTATCAATTTCTTTTCCGGAGACTTCAACCAATACGGCATCGCAAGAAGTCGTGGCTTCTTTGATAGAGCCAGATGGGTGGCCAACGCTAAAAACCATGGCGTCAATTTTATTATCGCAAAGTGCTTTTGACTGTTCTGCAGACTTCAACTCGGAAACCAGTGAAAAGTCGCTCATTTTCCAGCCAAATGCTTTCATAACGGTTTCCATCGTACCGCGCTGACCTGAACCAGGATTACCGACATTGACACGCTTACCTTTTAGATCAGCAAAGGTTTTAATCCCTGAATCTTTACGAGCGACAACCGTGAACGGTTCCGGGTGCACAGAGAATACCGCGCGAAGGTCTTTGTTTGCGCCCTTGTCGGCAAATTTGCTCGTACCGTGATAAGCGTGATACTGCCAATCTGATTGCGCAATACCCATGTCCAGCTCACCAGAACGGATCGTGTTTAGGTTATAAACCGAACCACCCGTACTTTCGACGGAACAACGAACTTTGTGTTTTTTACGATCTTTATTGACGAGTCGGCAAATGGCTCCACCGGTTGGATAATAAACACCGGTTACACCGCCTGTCCCGATTGTGACAAACTCGTCAGCATGTGAATTGACGTTCGCAAAAGATAAACCTACCGCCATCGCGGCCAGAGTAATCATTTTTTTCATAGTTATATTCCTCCCTATTGAAAGAGAATCTGTAGCATTGAAAGAGACAGACTTGGGGTATGAGCCTATTTTGGCTCTATTCTGGGGCACGGTTTATTGTGCCAAACTCAAACTAAAATTCGAGCATTTTTTTTATTATTTAGCCAAATAGTTTGGCTTGCGCTTTTCTAAAAACGCACTGACTGCTTCCAAGTGATCTTCTTGGTTATGACACTCACCTTGAAGTTGAGCGCAAAGCGACAAATGTGTTTTCAGGTCATCTTTTAACGCACTTTTCAATAATGTTCTACTATGGCGTGTCGCTAGTGGTGGTTGGGCTGCAATCGCATTTGCCAGTACCATCGTACGTTTTAATAATTCCTCATCTTTCACGACTTCTAAAACAATGCCCATACTGAGTGCTTCGCGAGCATCAAAAACTCTGCCGGTATAGGCCAGCTCAGCAGCTCGTTGCGCACCCACACGACGCGTAAGCCAATACGCCCCTCCCACACCCGGTATCAATCCTAAACTTAGAAATGTTTCACCCATTTTTGCCGACTCGCTGGCCAACGTCATGTCACACATTAAACCTAAATCAAAGCCCGCACCAATGGCAGCACCATTAAAGGCGGCAATCGACGGAACCTTCAAACTCTCCATGGCTTTTGGGATTCGCTGAATTCCCTCTCGATAGCGCTGACTAACTTCTTCTTCTGTGCCGCTGTATGGGCCATCTTTATGAGTTGTGTTGCGCCCGAGCATCTCTTTCAAATTTCCCCCAGCACTGAACGCTTTACCGGCTCCGGTGATCACCAGTACCGACACATCCCTACTTTGGTTGACCCATTGAATGGTTTTTTCGATGTCGTCGACCAAGCCTGTGCCCGTTAGGACATTTCGAACGTCATCTCGATTAAATGTAAGCACCGCCACTCGATTGGATAGTTCCAATGTGGCGTCCATCAATAATGGCTTCACTGAACCGGATGCAGCAACACCTGATTGTGTATTCACTTTATGACCTGACATTTTCATTTTCCTAATTAAATACTTCTATTCTAACATCTACGACAGAAACACCGTTTTGATGAGCGATAACCGGATTTAAATCCATGGACTTTATTTCTGGGTGCGCGGCGATAAAATCACTCACATCCAATAATAACTGTTTCATCTTTTGCTGATGTAAAGCGGGGAAGTGACGAAACCCCTTTAGCACTTCAGAATGTTTTAATGACAAAAACAGATCTTGGGCGTCAAATTCCGATATCGGTAATTTCTTAAAGTGAATGTCTTGAAACAGCTCAACAAATATACCGCCCAATCCAAACATTAATATTGATCCAAATTGAGGGTCTTGCTGATAGCCAATCACATATTCAAACCCTATGGGACTCATTGGGCTCACTAAGACTCCCTCCAATACAGCGTCCGGATGAGCCGTTTGGCAATTATGCATAATTTGCTGGAATGCCTCTTTTGCAGCAGGCAACCCGCTGACATTTAACTGCACACCACCGGCGTCACTTTTGTGCGATATGTCGTTGGACAGCACTTTCATTGCATAGCGTTGCGACCCTTCGAACAAATCGCGGCGATCCTCCAGTGCGCTTATACTGTCAAATTGAACATGCTGGTCAATGTCCAATCCATGCTGAAGTAATAAAGCCCGGCCTTCGCTTTCAGTGAGTAATCGCCCATCCAATCGCGAGCCAAATTCAGCTTCTCTGCTCACCCTCGCATCCTCAGGCAATGATAAGCTGGTTGACCCACGACTATATTTTGACAAATATCGGGCTCGATCAATCAAGGCCTTAACCGCCCTCACCGCTTGGTGAATACTCGAAAACAAGCAGAGGTTTGAATTTCCCCATTGTCGAAGCACGGGCGACTCATTTGATCCGTACACACTTTGCAAAATGATTGGCTTATTCAACTTCTGCTGCAATTCAATCACTTTCTCGACGGCCTTTAATTCACTTTGCAGCAAGGATTGATCAAACCGTTGATGGTATCCGCCAAATAATCCCACCCAAAGTACCCCATCAATGCCTTCATCCTTTAGCAATACTTCCAAGAGTTCGCCAAACATTTCTGGTTGTTGATCTGCAATGCCTGCTAAGTCCAGTGGATTCCCCACTGAGAGGCCAGGAAATTTTGCGGTCAATGTCGTGCGCAGCGCTTCCGTTATTTCAGCAAGCGTGATGTTCGCCTCATCCACTAAGTCAGCTGCAATGGTACCGTGCCCGCCGCCATCCGTTAATATCAGCACTCTGCCACTCTGGGCAATTGACTGATGTGCCAAAGTGTAGGCAACTGGCAATAAGTCCTCTGTTCGGTCCACCAATGTCGCACCCGCCGAAGAGAGCAAATCCTGACTCACTCGATAGTTCCCCGCTAGTGCACCTGTATGAGATTTAGCAGCTTGCTGTGATACTTCCGATCGTCCAGCTTTAAACACAACGAGAGGTTTATGTTCAGTAAATGTACGCACCGACCTTAAAAATTCGGGCGCATTCGTTAACCCTTCTATATAGGCCACAGCAGAGGTCGTCGTGGTTTGCTGAGACAACGCGGTTAGTAAATCAGAAAACCCCACATCTAATTGATTACCAATCCCGAAATATTGATTAAAGCCAAACTGGCTTTCTCGATCCGCTTGTCTGACTAACTCCAATGCGACATTACCTGATTGGGATAGAATGCTGATGCCTCCTTTTCTCAACCCTTGAAACCCGACTAAGTTAATATCACCTTGATCTAAAAACATACCAGATATGTTTGGCCCTAAAATACGAACGCCGTATCTTTTTGCCTGCAATAGCATCGCTTCTTCAAGGGCTGCTCCGCTTTCACTGACCTCCGAAAATCCAGCAGCAAGTACCACTGCCAAAGTGACACCACGCTGGCCGCATTGCTCGATCATCTTTGGCACAGTGTGAGCTGGCGTACAAATTATCGCTAGCTCAGGTGCCACCGGTAACAAATCAAGGGAGGCATAGCAGTCAATATTTAGAATCGATCTGACGTTTGGGTTTATTGGAAATATCTCCCCAAGATAACGACCTTGATCTTTAGCCGCTGCCAACGCTTTTACTAACTGGAAACCACGTTTTTCTGGAGAGAGTGAGGCACCAATAATGGCTATACCAGTAGGCTTGAACGCTTCGGTGAGCAATTTGGGTTGGGCTTGTGTGTTCATCGGCATGTCATTTTAAAAAAGTAATAGGAGGTTAAAGATTTCACGTTGCTCAGAGATTGAGCTTCAATTTATTGTGTTTTGCCAGTCTTCCGAATTGGAGCACTCAATCATGCTTTCCAACTCGCGATTCAGCGCATCTTCGTACGAACCTTCTAGCGCGATATGAATCGAATTTTTCATTTTTTGTACGGATAAACTCGGTTTACTGGCCAATCTTTTCGCAAACTCATCGACACGTTCAATCAAACTACTATCGGGTATTACATCCATCACCAACCCTAAATGCTTTGCATGTTGCGCGGTTATTCTATTTCTTGGCAATGGACGGCCTTCTGCCATTTTTTCTAAAGATCGCTGGTGATCGTTTTCACCAAACAATAGCTGTCTTGCTGCGGGCAACCCAATTAAACGAGGCAATAACCAACTCACTCCCCCACCCACGAATGTTCCCAAATCAACCTCCGGCAAACCAACTTGGGCTGACTCTGCCATAAAAATAAAATCACAATTGAGCGCAAGCTCCAATCCTGCTCCAATCGCATATCCATTAACAGCTGCAATGACCGGTTTCTTATGATGGAAAATCGCTTTGCAGACATCCTGCTCAGCTGCAAGATACGCTCTTTTTTCTTCTGCCGTTCGACCTTCTTTGTGCGCCTTTAGGTCCGCGCCCGCACAAAATGCACGCCCATTCCCTGTCAACGTGATAACCTTTACATCGTCATTGAATGACGCATCCTTTAGAGCAGAAAGCAATTCATCGTATAACAACTTAATAACGGCATTCATGCTCTGTGGTCGATTAAGACGTATTGATAGCACTTGGCTTTCTAATTCAACTTGTATCGTTTTGTATTCAGTATTCATCATTTAATTTATTGATCAGAGTTTCTCTCTGCTCCAATTGTTTTAGAGAATTCTCGCCCATCATGCTGGCAAGCTTCGACAAAATAATTTCAATAAGTAATGAAGGTGCTACCAAGCTATTACTAAAAAAATCTGACTGGACGGGCACCAACAATACATTTTTAGTTATCTTGGCAATCGGCGATCGAAGTGAATCCGTGATGACAATCATGGGCACATTCAATTCCTTAGCCAACTGCATTAACTTAACGGTTCGACTACTGTATGGATGAAAGCCAAAGCCAATCAAGACATCATTGGCTTTGATTTGTGCAATGGAAAACGCCAAGCCTTGGCTCGTTGTGTTAATGAGTTGTACCCTCTGTCGAATCATTCCCAAGCCGTAGCAAAGAAATGATGCAAGGGAAAAGGTTTGCCGATAACCAAAGCAATGCACAACTTCGGCTGACAAAATGGCTTTACAAATAGTCGTGAGCCTTTTCGCATCTAATTCTTGTTCGAGCTCCAAAATATTATCTTTGGCTGTAGCAATCAGGCTATTAGGTGTCAGTATCGGCGTTTTTCGAGTTTTAATTTTATTGCTATAAAAGTCCGAACTGCCAACCATCTCTGCCCTAAAAATATTTTGAAACTGTTTAAAAGAGCTAAATCCGAGCAGCCGACTTAAGCGCGTTAATGTCGCGGTACTGACATTCAACGTGTCAGCCAGCGCTGTAATTGAAAGCATTGAGGCTACTTTAGGGTTCTCAAGCACCTGTTCAAATGCGGCTCTACTTTTCCTGCCCATTGGCAGCTCAAGTTCACCTTGGTCCATCGCCAATAGAATCGAGCGCATGTCACTGATCGTAGGCGGCGGGAACGATATTCTCTCGTTTATTAAATTGTTCATATCGCTATCTAATATTGAATGTAAATTAATTTCCAGAATTTTCTATATTTGTAAATTATTTTTCATTTGAAGTATAGACCAAATATTGTCGAGTAAATTTTTTCATGTTTTTCAACGACTTAGGCAAATACCAATAAAATAAAGATGGGGAATAAAAATAAATGAAAACAGTGTAATGACAAAGTTATTGCCCGACACGCTAGCCAGATCAGGCAACGACGAGAATTCTTGACTGGCACAACCGTACTCTGTATGGGGCATAAGCAAAAAAAAAGCAGGATGAATCCGCTCAATAATACTGAGCAGGCCATCCCACTTTTTGCCTACCTCAGCATGGCGAGGTAGGTTTTTAGGTTTTCGACGATACTGCACATTTAAATTTCAGTGAGCATCGTCGAATTCATCGTCGACTATTTAATGAAGTAACGACCCCAACGCTCGTGATCGTATTTGCTGACATCATTCGTTGCAGAATTAGCACGCATCATTAGAGGTGGCTCTGGCTCTGGTTGAGAATCAATTTCGTCATCCACGACTTTCGTAGATTGCGCCAATTGAATCGTAACGTATGCCGCTGCGTCTGCGTTTACTTCAATAGCACGCCAGCTGATATTATTAATGCCATCGCACACGTCATGGTAGCAAGGATCATATGACTCACCTGCAATACCACCGAATTTAGCCACTTGCTCTTCGGTTTTAACGCCTTCAGCACCGGTAAATAGGCCGCCAAAAGCGACATCTTTCTCGAAGAAACGAGCATAATCCGAGCGGAAACTAATTTCAGAACCTTCAGATTGCTCACCACGCTTCACGAAATACTGCTCAAATAATTTCTCAATGGCTTTTGATCCGGCAGGGCCTTCCAAACCAAAGTCGGAGCCGTCACCGTCGTAAATAAAGTTGCCATAATTGGTAGAGCCAATCATGTCAAAGTTTAGATACAACTTAATTTTTGCTAGCTCTTCTTCCGTTAGGCTATCAACGTAATGAGTAGAACCAATTAGACCAGACTCTTCAGCACCCCACCAAGCAAAACGCACTTTGTTTTTGGTGTATGCGTTACGCATTTGAATCGCCATTTCAAGAATGGATGCGCTACCAGACCCGTTATCATTGACGCCTGCACCTTCAAATACTGAGTCCAAGTGGGAACCGACGACAATTAAATTATCATCGTTACCGTGGCGAGTTTCAGCTGTTAAGTTCCAAGTGTCTTTCATGCCGCGAACAACGTCGACGTGCATTGACATGGTTAAACCTTCAATCGCTGCCCACTGCTCACCTAAATCGTAATGTGCAAACAACGCAGGAATGCCGCCAGAGTACTCAGAAGACAAGGTTGCATTGATCACTTCTTTACGATCATCCGTATTGCCTTGGTTGAAGATGACCACACCTACCGCACCAGAAGCCGCTGCGTTTTCAGCTTTTTGTTGGAAACTACAAGCTCCACGCTGAATCAATGCAATATGCCCTTCTGGAAAATCCGCAAAGTCTTCTATTTCACAACCAGACGTCGATGTATTATCAGGCCCAAGCATTAGGTCAACAGATGCCACAGGCGCATTCTTTAATGTACCAGCATCCGTTTGCGACAACATTGCAAAATCACTGCCGGGTGTGTAATCCGTTGGGTCTGGGTTGACCATGCTTAACTCACCATCTCCATTGGGGTAGTAAGCATTAAACTGGAACGTTTGCTCCTTCACATCGTACCCTGCTTTTTCTAACTCAGACTTAATGTAATCGACTGACGCTCTGTAACCACTTGTACCGGAAGCACGCGTGCCATTATTCGCACCGGCCAAATCGTTCAGCATATTAAGGTGGGTTTTTATATTGTTGCTATGCATACAAGCTGGCAAACCAATTTTGCTTGAGCTTTGAATACCAATATCGCAAAGGAAACCGCTAAAGCGCTCAGTGCTCCATAGCCAATCATAAAATTCAGCTTTGTCGGTAGTAGCATAAGATGCTGTGCTCATGGTCAGCGCTGAAACGCCGGCCATTAGACAGCTTTTAAATCCTGCCATAGTATTAACTCCAACTTTGATGTGAATGTGTGATCAAGATCAATTCCAAAATAGAATCAATGCAATCCATCATCGCCGCGTAATAAGTCAATTCGTGAAGGGAAAATGATTAACATTTTAGCTTGCTAAGAAAGATGGTCCCGTACTGGCGCATAGCAACCTAATATTTGAGTCATCTAATCCATTCATTTCCTAGACCTATTTGGGTCGGACAAAAATGGTACGTGAAGCTAACTGGAATTATTAAAGAGGTAAAAGGTTTAAATTGGCAAAGCGATAAATTAGGACAGGTTTGTCTTTTTCTAACATTTAATTGTCACAATACTTCTAACTCGATAAAAATTAATCACACTTTTTCAATTACAATTTTTAGAAACGCCATTGCAATAATGCTAATTTGAAACCAACGCTAAGGTCTGAGTTATTCCATCAAAAAATGAAACCCCATTAAATGACTCAGTTATCTCGTCTAACATCAGGAAGTCTGGATCATTCAGAAAAAATAAAATCGATAGTTTGAAATTCGTTACCCATCATAATGGGTGATTGATAGCAGAGCGCCTATTTAAAGTCTATTTGACTCTCGGCTCTGGCTTTTGCATCCATGTAGCCGTGCAAGTTTTCTGTAATGCTAAAAAGTCTTCACAGCACAATGACGAGTTCTGTCCAAGAAAACTCATACAGTGGTGAAGCACTACAAACCTTGCCCTTCCGAACTAGCTGATCAATCCAATTCTGTGTTGTGTTTTTTGATTTAATCCGTTAAAAATTAAAAAACGCGCCTTGAGCTTGGAATGATCTGTGGGCCAGAGCTTAAAGTGAATGATTAGAGGTGCCCTTAAGCCACTTCAAGACT
Source organism: uncultured Saccharospirillaceae bacterium (assembly GCA_947503895.1). Taxonomy (GTDB): domain Bacteria; phylum Pseudomonadota; class Gammaproteobacteria; order Pseudomonadales; family Oceanobacteraceae; genus Bermanella. The sequence goes on along the minus strand of CANNFT010000014.1, from coordinate 149,151 downwards.
ACCCTTAATCACCTCGTGAGCATTATTGCTGTTCAATCGCACCTCATCAAAGCTATATGAACGGATCAGTTGGCCATTTTTAAAAACCGTTTCCAGTAAATTTCTACGACCACCCAAGTCCTGTTCTCGAATGGTTTTCGTTTTAAGATCATCACCTCGAATGACCGCCAACCGGCCTTTTTTCGAACGTTTACCGATATCGGTAACAGGGTCTTTATATACATCGCGCCACAACCCTTCAACTTTGGCGGCGGATGCCTTCATCGCAAACTTCATGGTGTCGCGATTGACTTTTTGCAGCAGTTCTCCGCCCATGCCAAATGCGATATTATCGGCACTTTGCTTACGCATTTTCATGGCTGAAAGAATAGCTTCTATGGTTGTTAATGAAATTCCATCACCTTGAATAACGCGAATGCAATCTGGCAATACTCGGTAGCCTTTTTTATTGACGGTGTATCCAAACTTCGACATCAATCGCTCAATGGTTTCCGTGACAATGGTAATAGGGTCTCCACTATCCGGACGAACCACCAATGTGCCGCCACTCGATTCGACATCATTTTTTAACGCTTCACCCCAGTAATGTTCTATCGCATAGTTTAAGTCATACGAGTCACTTACCACGGCTACAATTTTACCGGGTCCTGAAAATTGAGCGAGCATATTCGCGTAGGCTTTACTCTCATTTTCACGCCCCCAAGATGTGATAGTACTGTGTTCAGCTGCTGGAATTGAAAAACCAGCCATATCTGCATCGTAATACCGGCGCGCCGCAAGCAAGCCGCTAATGGTGTCGGTGCCTTGGAAATTGACCAAGTGTGCAACGCCACCGATAGCCGCTGCTTCTTCTGTTGTCGCACCACGAGCACCAAAGTCATGAAGCTTAAAATCCAGCCCATCGGTATTATCACTGGTTTCAGCTAAGTATCGAGCAATGATGTTTTTGCAATTCCATGACACCGTAGCCACGGTGGTGGGGTACCAAACCGCCCGCAACAATGCGGTTTCAATATAACTGGTTAACCATGCGCAATGAGGGTCCGTATTGATCACTTGCACTAATGCATTTTTTACGGGAATGACACAGCCTTCGGGTACGGCTTGAATCTCGATTGGCAGAAATCCGTTGTGCGCTTCAAGGATGTATCGCCACCCCTTTTCATTAAATGGAACACCATGCGCTTCAATGATGGCTTTTGCATCCTCTATATCTTGCTCGGTGATGGGCTGACACAGATATTCTTTTATAAACATTTGCAAACCAAAGAAAACAGCTTCTTTGAATTGGCCTCCTCTAGCTTCGATGTAACTCGACATGTGAGTCGTAGAAGGTGGATATTGCAAATAGTGAGATGACTTGTATGAGTCTACGTTTAAAATAATATTTCGATTTGTCATGACGGAAATCCTCCTGTCATTGTGGTAGGTAAGTGACCGGTCTTTCCCGTCACTGCATTAGGCAAATAGTGCTCAACTGCGTTTAAAAAAGTTTAAAGCGCTATACCTGTTAGTTCTTGAATGATGAAGTAATGGTCTTCAAACATATTACTTGGGTTTAGCTCCGAAAATGGCACCCACATCGCACGTTTGGCGTCGTCACCGCCTTTTACTTTCGGCAACACATTGCTGGGCTCTAGTTCAATGTGAAAGGCATGTGTAATGGTTCGACCGCGCTGTGAACGGTGAGGATCATCAAAGACTGATTGCTTTTTGATTGAGCCCTTTAAAACAGGTGTCGGCACTTTTAAACGTGTCTCTTCTCGTAACTCTCTTAAACAGGCATTCACCAGTTTTTCGTCTTGATTTACAAAGCCGCCGGGCAGTGCTAACAATCCCTTACCTGGGCGGGCTTTTCTTTCCACCAGTAAAACATGTCCACTTTGAATAACGACTGCGTCAACGGTCACAAAGGTGGGCGCGTAGGGCGACGCTTCCCAAACTTTTTTATATTGCAACACAAACGCCTGTTCTTCTTTCACGTCTTGGTAAGCTTTTGTCTCACCGAACGCAGACATCTCGCGAATGACGGACTCCGGCAAAACATCTTTCGCGGTCTGCTGTAAAAAATCGCGAGCTTGCTCATCAAACAAAGATTTTCTAATGGGCGTTGCGCTGATGCTTTTATAATTCGCAACACTCACAGAACCCCACTGCGGAAATAAATTTAAATAGTATGAAGATTGGTCCTTACCGTGACCAATCAATCCAATCCTTGGGGTTCGATGTGGCACATCATGGTGAGCTGTAACCAGCCCGTTTACCGTTGATTGCACATTTCGAACCCAAGACTCATCGTTGTAAACGATATCCATCAATGGTGCGATAAGCGTCCGCTTTGCATCACTGTCAGGTAACGCTCCTCGAATCATGGATTCTCGTTCGGCGACCGTCCAAGGGTTACGTGTCGATCTGGGCTGGTGTGCTGATCCGCACAAAATGATCATTTTACTGGCTTGGGCTAGCCCAGCCTTAATGACAGATAGGTGACCTAGATGAAATGGTTGAAACCGGCCAATAAAGACTAAAAAGTCGTATTGTGTATCTTGCATGTCAACAAGTTCCTTGCTGATGAATATTGGGTTCCGGTCTATCCAGAGCCCCATTTATCATGGCTTATGAAGCCAAATCTCGCCGTTCTTGAGCGAGGATATCGCAGGAAGTGAATCCCACCGCGTCTGCGACAACTAGATAGTGTCATAGTGACACTATCTAAGTCAATGACCTTTTACCGTTACCCATCCTCTTTTTACTGCGCATCATTTTTAACTCAGGCTAAACGCAAAAAAGAGCGTGACCGCTCTTTTTTGCATTGATGCTCAGTTGTCGATTCTAGGCTTTTGCCACGCCTCGACTACACCAGCTTCATTAAGGAGGCCTTAGAGAAGTCTTGCAGTTCCTCAAGCCTATTTTCTTTCACCTTCACGACCCACTCTGGGTCTTGCAACAGTGCTCTGCCAACTGCAACGAGATCAAATTCTTCCTCTTTAACTCGCTCCCCCAACTCTCCGATAGAAGAAGCCTGCACGCCTGCACCATCTGACATATCCATGGTCTTACCGGATTCATCCATAAAACTGGCATTTAAGCCCACACTGCCAACCGTAATAACGGGTTTTTGGGTAATTTTCTTCGTCCAACCTGCCAGATTTAAATCGGAGCCTTCGAATTCTTTTTCCCAATATCGACGCGTACTGCAATGGAAGATGTCCACTCCAGCGTCCACTAGTGGTTTCAAGAATGATTCCAATTCTTCCGGAGAATTGGCAAGGCGCGCATTATAATCTTGCTGCTTCCACTGCGAGAATCGAAATATGATGGGGAATTCACTACCAACACGGGCGCGAATAGCGGCAACAATTTCCACTGCGAATCGTGTACGTTGAACGAGGTCACCACCGTATTCATCTTGACGCTGATTAGTGCCTTCCCAAAAATACTGATCAATGAGATAACCGTGTGCACCATGAATTTCAACGGCATCAAACCCGATTTCCTTTGCATCTGCAGCAGCTTGAGCAAAAGCTTCAACCACTTCATCAATATCTGATTTAGTCATGGCTATGCCGTTTTCTTTACCGGGCTTGTACAAGCCAGAAGGACTATACCCCGGTACACTAGCATCCGGCTCAACCCCTTCTTTTCGAATAGCGCCGACATGCCACAATTGAGGTGCAATCTTTCCACCTTTGGCATGTACCGCGTCGACCACTTTTTTCCATCCCGCCAATGCCTTTTCACCGTGCATAAAAGGTACACGCGGGTAGCCGTTTGCACCCTTATGGCCGACAGTGGTGCCTTCCGTAATAATTAAGCCAACTTCATTTTCCGCACGACGTTCGTAGTAGCTCACGACCATGTCATTTGGTACATTCCCTGGCGAATATGTACGCGTCATCGGTGCCATGACAATTCGATTTCTCAACGCTAATGGACCCAAATTAATCGGGTTAAACAATGCTGAAGTACTCAATTTCACTCTCCAATTCGTGATTCATCACAGATGCCGGGCACAAAATACCCAACTGAATTGCAAGCCACCTCATGGACCCGTCAATAAGACGCACTCGATGGCATTTATTACGCCTCAAGCCAACCTATTAGTAGGTAGGCTTGAAAATTAAATTTTTAACCCGCTCAATACTGGGCTCACCCCCATTGAGATCCGGCCTAACCCTTACTTTGTTAAACGCTCAAAGATGAAGGCATCTATTTGGTTAAGTGCCCTTATGGTTGCAGTAACCAATGCTTAAATTGAGCCATAGATTGCTGGAACATATCCTCACCGTGCAAGCGTGCGTAGTAAATAGCGCCCTTACACGTAAATACGAACATCGCTGCCATGGCCTTAGGACTGTCAACGGAAGAAAACTCTCCTTCATCAATGCCGTCCTGTATAACCCGCTCAACCCATTCTAATTCGAGAACATCAATGGCCTTGACGGCTTTTGCTAATGACTCTGGCAAACGGTTCAGGTCATTATAAAAAGCACTGACTGGACACATTTTGTGATCACGCAAGGTATGCTTTACTGCCGCCTTGAGATAGCGTTCTAATCGATTCCACTGACTGGTGCCATGTCGATCAAAGTGCTGCAAGCCATCGAGTAACCATTCTTTCGACCAATCGCATAGTGCCAAACCCAAATCCATTTTCTTTGGAAAATGGTGGTGCACGCTGGCTTTAGTAATGCCAAGCTCTTTGGAGATGTCTTGATAGCTAAAGCCCTCAAAGCCCTTGGTCCGCAAGAGATCTGCTGAAAATTCAACTATTTGCTGCTTACGATTCATGGTGCTCTATCGGCATAAGTATAAACATTACCAAAGCCTACCTACTGGTAGGTTGGAGGTCAACAGCAGATTTGTATCTTTTGCTACGAAGGGTCTTCAACGTAGCCTTCATGACGCTTTCACGCGCAATTTGAATTAAACTAAAGAAGTTCAGAGGCGCACCAAAGCTAGAGACTCGGAATGATTGAGAGCTGTGGTGTTTTTTAACAGCAAGATTATTCTTTTAACCATTTCAGCGGAGTACATGCCATCCATGAGCGAGGTGACCCCACCCAAAGACACACCTTATTATTCTGTGGGCCATTCAACGGAACGGCCAAATGCTGCGATCTGTCCAGTTTGTAAAAAATCCAACTTGTGTTCTGCAAACGCAACCTCTTGCTGGTGTTTTGACAAGCAACCATCTGAAACGGCTAGACAATACATGGCGAGACTGAATCGTGGAAGTAGCAGACAGGAACAGCAATGCTTATGCAAAGGGTGCTTTCTTAGTATTGAGAAGGCAAAGCATCTGTAGGACGCTTCAAACATCATATCGCCCAAGATAAAAACCACTGGAGAAGCCAAGGTTTTTATCTTGGATGAGCGGTCAAAATTTAAGCCGCTTGTGATTCAGTACTACCCTCCTCTACATCCGGTCCCCAAATTACAGCCACACCCGATGTGTCACTCAATAATGCATCAAGGAATTGTTCTTCAATTTTTTCTCTGCGAATTTTAAGCGTGGGCGTAATGAGCTCAGATTCAATCGTCCAAGAGACCTGGGTCAAAATCACTTTTTCAATTCTTTCGTGATGTTCCACAGATTGATTCAACTGTTCAATGTGTTTTTGTATTGAACTTGCCACGTCACTTTTATTTTTTGAGCGTGCCGTTTCACTCAATTCCAACACGCCAACCGGTTGAGACAATCCCGAACCAGTAACACACGCCTGCTCAATAAATGGATGCGAAGACAATAAAGCTTCAAGCGGTGCCGGTGCCACGTATTTTCCTTTTGACGTTTTAAATAGTTCCTTAATTCGACCCGTGATGTGAAGGAAACCTTGTGGGTCAATATACCCTTTATCCCCCGTACGATAATATCCATCGATCATTGCTTCTTGTGTCTTTCCGGCAGACTTATAATATTCAAGCATAACGGAATCACTTTTAAACAGTATCTCTCCGTCTTGCCCAATCTTTAGGTGATTACGCTCAAAGGGTTTGCCGACCGAACCGATTCTTTTATCTTTTGGTTTGTTGATGGTGCCAAAAATTAGATTTTCAGTCATACCGTAACCTTCAAGCACGGTCATCCCCAATGTCTGATACCATTCAATCAATGCTTTTGGCATGGGCGATGCGCCACAGCCAAGTAATCGTGCTTGATCTAAACCAAGGGCCTTTCGGATTTTATGCTTTATGTACCATCCGATAAAAGGAATCCCTATAAGCTTTTGCAACTTTTCGTCACTGCCAATTTTCCCAAGGATACCTTCTTGGAACTTCGCCCATAATCGAGGCACCGCAAAAAAGAGCGTCGGCTTCACGCTGACCAAATTTTCATTAAAGGAATCCAGTGACTCTACAAACGATATGGTAAACCAAGCATAGTAACTTAGGCCTTCCACTAAAATGCGTTCAGCAACATGCGCGAGTGGTAAAAACGACATAGTTCTATCATTAACGGTTATGTCTAACTGCTCGACAAAATTATTCGAAGTAAAAGCAAACGCCCGATAAGAATGAACCGCACCTTTAGGTTGACCAGTCGTACCCGACGTATAAACAATCGTCATGATGTCATCCAGTGTCGGCTGATTAATGCTGTAGCTATCAGGTGCGGGAATGGCAGCGAGCGTATCCCACTGGTATTGAGTCACACCGGAAAAATATTTATAGCCAATGGATGGCGGTGATTCGGGAAGACTGTTTATGACATCTTGGTCACAGTCATGCTTCCCAACAAAAATAAATTTGGCTTCGCTGTGCTCCAAAACGTAATGCACATTTTCTTTTGACTGGCCCGGATACAAAGGCACTGAAACCGCGCCCACCATCATGATCGCCAAATCTGAAATAATCCATTCAGCACAGTTTTTGGACCAAAGTGCGATTCGATCACCTTTCTCGACACCTAATTGAGTGAGCTGATACGCAACATTCCGGGCAAGATCATGTACCTCAAGCCAAGTAATTTCTCGATATTCGCCATTTTCTGGCTGACGCAAATAAGCGCGATGGGGCTGGGATTCAACTGCTTTTAAAAAGGCTGACAAAGGAGTCAACATGACACGTTCCTCAACTTATTGTTATTTTTGTTGAACTGACTACAGCACACCCAATTTTGATTGTCCACAGGGCCGACGGACACTGTCGCAACTGGTGGGGCTGTAATACCGCTGCGCATTGTGTATCCTGACTTTCATCATTAAAGGAAAATGACTGATAGGTCAGTAGGTTACGTTATGGGTATGCTGGAATTTACGATCCCTCACCATTTTTTGTTGGCAGCCCTCCGCGGCCCAGAATCAAAAGGCTATGAGGTTAATGAACTGCTTAAAGCAGCTGGCATACTGGATGATGTCCTGAATGAACCGCTTTCCAGAGTCACCGGCACCCAATACGCAGAGCTAATTAAGCATATATGGCTCACCATGGAAGATGAGTACATGGGGTTAGGACGCGTCATTAGCCCCCTTGGATCATTCGCAATGATGTGCCATGCCGTCATACACTGCCCCACTCTTGAAAAAGCCTACAGCCGAGCCTATCGATTCTATGGATTATTTCTTGACCTCCCAGAATTTAAACTCGAAATTGATGATGAAACAGCCACCATTCAAGTAGATCGCAGCTCACTCAATGATCCTGATCATTTTTTGATTGAGTCGCTGCTGGTTATCTGGCATCGATTTGGCAGTTGGCTCATTGGTCGCCGCATTCACCTCTTGGAAGCCAATTTTGGCTATCCCGCTCCCGAACACGCATCTGAATATCGAAGACTATTTAGTTGTGACATAAAATTTGATCAATCCTTTACCGGTATTCGCTTTCCAGTGAAGTTTTTAACTGAACGGGTTGTGCAAAATGAAACCTCTTTAAGGCATTTCTTAAAGCATTCTCCCGCCGATATATTAGCGAGGCCTGATGAAGGCAATAGTTTAGTCGCACAAATTCGTGGCATTATTGGTGATGATTTGTCACAGGAGTTGCCAAATTTTGAGTTTGTCGCCAGTCAATTGCATACATCCCCTCAAACTTTGCGCAGGCGGCTAAAGGAAGAAGGTCTAACGTACCAAGAATTGAAAGATCAAATGAGAAGAGATACGGCGCTGTATTATTTAGAAAGAGGTGATTTAAGCATTCATGAAGTTGCTGAAAAATTAGGCTTTTCTGAACCAAGCACCTTTCATCGCGCTTTCAAAAAGTGGACAGGCATGACGCCTGGAGCCTATCGACACGGTGAAGAATTCACCTCAGCAAAAAAATAGTATTTACTACTTGCGCCAAGGCCCCTTTTTTTTTAAAAATGGGGCAGGTGTTTATCCAATTGCGCCTTAAGCAACGATTGGGCCTTTTTGCCGGAATGAACGATCTCAATCGCAAAAAATAGAGAATAATGCTTTTTTTGCATTCTTTGTTCTGACGAAAACGGAATTGGCTGGTTAAGCAAGCTTCGTTTAAACCTTACAATGTAAAATCCTACCATACGGAATTCGGTAGTACGTTTACACGGAAGTCTCCAAAACATTTTTACATGAAAAGGTTTGGTGCTTCCTTCTCCTATCTTTCAAACGTTCGTTTAAGTTTGCTTCGTATATTCACTACAGTCGCTAATAATAATAAATAAGCGTATTCCGAAGGTTCATTTTCTTTGCATGGTCAACTCGCTACGACCTAGCCCGAAAATGATTTGGACCGCAAAACCATTGAAGGATTACGAATTGACTACATTCACACGCACCCGTTTAAATCCTAAACAACGAAAGCAACAGCTGCTGAATTCCGCTATACAAGTGTTTGCACGCAGAGGTATTGGGCGTGCTGCCCATGCAGATATTGCGGAAGACACCGGCGTTTCTGTTCCCACTGTTTTCAATTATTTTAAAACTCGCGAGGACCTAGTGGACGCCGTCCTCACTCACGTTGAAACCTATTTTGTCAATCTCGCCAATGAATATCACCTCAATCAAGACCAAGAACCTCTCTCAGCTTTAGAGGCGCATTCTTTTAGCTTGCTAAAGAAAGCTGAAGAATCCCCTGAACTGGTTAAAATTTGGCTCGAATGGAGTTCCTCTGTTCGCAATGATACTTGGCCCAGATACATTGCGTTTCAAGATAAAATTCTAGACATCATGGAACCCACCATTCAAAAGGGCTTAGATCAAGGCACGATGAATTCACAATTGAATGCAAGAGATCTTGCCAGAATAATGTTTGGGCAAGCACATCCTGTTACACTAGCCAGCTTTGCCCCCAACCCTCCTATCTCTGATATGGTCAGATTTGTGCAGTTGGGGATGTACGCATTGCTGGGAATACAGAAAGCATGACTCGACAACTAAGTGACCTAGTGGAAGTAAAAGAAAGTGGCATTCATGGACAAGGTTTATTTGCCAAAGTGGCCATCAAAAAAGATACGCTCATTGGTAAACTAGAAGGCACTTATACTAAAAAAGACGGCCCACACGTTTTGTGGACCAACGATGGCCAAGATTTATTCAAAGTTAAGAATGATTTGAAATACATTAACCATTCTAAAAAACCTAACGTCGCTTATTATGATGACCTGACCGTCTTTTCGATCAAGAGCATCAAAGCGGGCGAGGAATTGGTTCACGATTATGGCGACGACTGGGAGTAACCCTCGCCTAGCAGCCTGCAACTTTGTACCACCACCACGAGCCAGCTCACTTTGAGTTGACTCGTGGTCATATCGTTCTCGTACTTTAAATGTCAATGATCATAACCATAATGGTTTCCGTATCAGCCAAGTAATTCTCCGTCTCGTTGACCGTCGCTCGCAAATAAAGCGTGCCGGCTTTTGACAGAATCAACTGATTTCCACTGACAAACTCTGCACCGGTTCCAAATGTTCCGTCAGCTCCAATGAATACCAATGGACTGTATTCTATCTGACCATCTGAATTTGTTTCAGCTGTCAACGTCAAAGGCGGTAGCCCTTTAAATGTTGTCATGTCATTAAAATTTGTAATGACCGCCAAACCTTTATTCACCGTGAACGTTATAATTTTTTCGTTACCGGCAAAATCACTATTACTCATCACACTGGCTTCAATTTGCACCACGCCCGGCTTTAGCATTTCAACGAGATTGCCCGTCAGGTTAATGGCACTGGTGTCGCCTCCCACGACTTTGTATACAATGTCAGATGTACTGTTGGTCGCCGCATTTAATAAGATTAATCCATCTGTTAGCTTTCTTGTTAAATCATCAAACACAATAGTTGCGGCTAATTTCCGTTCATAAATTTCTGCTTTTCCGGCGTACAACCCGAATGGTGAACTTTCCCAAAATTCCCCCATAAGGATGGAACTTCCATCAAAGGCTAATGAATTTACCGGATACTTAAAAGCATTTGCATCATCTCTGAATACGCCGTGATATGGATAAAGTTTTTGAAATGATTCATTGACGACCCACTGGTCGCCATTCGCTTGATAGATTCCCAGCTCATTGTCAGCCCATATCGCCAACGTATCGTTAGCCAGTGCCAAACTGGCACCATCTTTTGAAAAACGAGGGGAATGTATAATAGTCTGCGTTTCATTATCATTGGTCCACCCCGAAGCAGGCTTCTTAAAGGCAAATGTTTTTATTTCACCGCTGGTGCTAAACCGAGAATAACTCCCACCCACTATCCAATTATTATTCGCATCAATGGTCGAAAATCTGGCTTTAATATCACTGGTCACGAGCACAGCCGATTTTACCCAGCGACTACCATAGTATTCATAGACGTTAATTTGATTAGCATCAGCAGCCACTACCAATGTGTTTCCATTATCGATCCATTTCATGTCTGAGCCAAAATTATTGGAAACATCCTCAAACCTCTGAATCTCGACCGCAGTTGTAGAGCCTAATTCATAAGCAAACACGAGGCTTTTATCATAATTATAATATGCCGCACCAACGGCTAATTTATTAGAAGAAAGCGACAATGATTTACCGTAGTTATGCACTTCAAATTCAGAAATAGGCACACCATGGTAAATTGAATAGGTAGGGCCCATATCTTGCCAGCCATTCACAGGCTTTTGATACACAAAAACTCGTGATTCTGTTCCCTGATTTTCGTAAGCAGGAGAGCCTACAACGATAGTATCGCCATCAATATCAACAGCAAACCCAAATTGCTCCCACTGCGATAAGTTGGTAGGGACTAATTTTGCAACTTGTTGCCACCCTTGCGACCCTTTTTGTAAAACATATGCAGCACCTCGAAATGCATTTTCACCCGGCGCTCCGATGACTGCAGTATCGCCGCTAATGGCAACAGACTGGCCCAAATAACTAAAGTCTAATGACATTGTAGAGGCTGGGTAAATAGATTGAAGGACACCGCCAAGCTGCCCGCCGGTTATTGCATAGCGTTGCAATACGCCTGCATTCACCGATGCAGCATCATCTTGTGGCAACGTAAAAAATAGTTCGTTATTCTCTATTTTAAGTCGCTTATGGGCTGCACCGTATCGATAAGCTTCCGTATTTTCGAAACTAATTTGACTCTTTTCAGACCAAACACCCTGTGCATTCCTGTGATAGGCATAAATTCGATCACTGCCATCCGTTATATAGGTTTTTCCCGTCGACAGTACAACCAACTGATCGCCCTCTATCGCGATATTTTTACCAAACCCAATGTCGAGAGTTTCTGGAGAAAGTGATTGAATAAAAGAAAAGGTATTGCCATCTCGTTCCAGTATGACGACAACACCTGAATTTTGATGTGGATTAGCAGACCCAGAAACGGCAATGGTATTCGCATCAACGGCTAATTTTATTTCGTAATGGGTCGGGAGGTGTCCGCTAAGGTCGATGAATTGATTTTCGGTCATCGAATTCCATTGACTGCCCGATTTTTCAAATACCAACAGCGCAGCCGGATAAGCGTCCGTGGCTATAATCATGTCTCCAGAAATTTTAACGGATGTCGCGCGTTGATCAAGCCACCCAGCTTGGGACCCAGTTAATACCGCTGTTGGGTTATGTGCATCCACCCACCCGGTTGTTGGCCGTTCATAAACATACAATGCGCCTTTGTTTTCATTGCCTACTCCATAGCTGTAATACTTCGAGCCAATGACCACCAATTCATCCGTGATATCTAACCTGTCACCAAACGATCTATGGTCATAATATTTCTGGCCATTCAAAATAGCGGTTGGCTCAGCACTCAGCCACTCCCCTCCTGACTTTTCATATAAATAAACCGTGGATTGACGATAGTTTTGCTCGCTCACGGCGCTGACAGCAATTAGATTATCTGAGATCGCCACATCAAAGCCAAAATTGGGGGAGTCATCCCGTGGTGGCCGCAGTGTTGCAATTTTCTGCCAGCTGCCATTCAGCTTTTTCAGTACATAAGCGTAACCGTGCGTTCCAAAACTATTCACACGGCCAGGCATCCCCACGACGGCGTAATCACCTTTGACGTCTAGAGCATATCCAAAATTCGCGTCTTCCAAAGATGTTTGAAATGGCTGCTGGCTGGCGAAATCTTTGACTCTATCCCATTTATATTCGGCCAATACGATCGTCGGTGCTAGCCAAATCATCAAGAGAAGCAACCACCCCTTTTTCCAACATTGAGTGAAGACATCATTTCGAATTTTACGATCAGCTTTCATGGTGAAGTCCTTTTTGCGTTGATTGAAAGCACAGCAGTGATTCCTACTACACTTAATGAAAATCAGTACGTTGATTTTTTGAACCTCAGAATACTGGACTGATATCCAGAGATGGGATGTAGGATAAAAACCTCAATGAATGTGCGAATTTTTCACACGGAATGTGATTTAGGCGCCATCGGACCGTCTTTAAAACGATTAGCTATTAGGTTGCCCAGCTTAACGCCTTTTCGGACTTGAACGTGGGAGATGCCAGCGAGATGAAGGTAACTGAGGATAGGCAATGCAAGCACTAGAAGAAAGCCAGATCGCTTGCCCCTATTGCGGTGAGTGGCAAACGTTACTGCTGGACGGCTCTGAGCCTGAGCAGGAATACATAGAGGATTGCCAAATATGTTGTCGTCCAATAACCATTAAGACTCAGTTGGACGCTGATGGGAGGTTACATGTCCATGTTCAGACTGAAAATGACACTTAACTTATACAAGCATTGATAGTCTGCTCTGACCCATAAACATGACGGATTCATTTCTTCGTGGCACGGAAATCCACATAAACAATATTCTGACCCGGTGCCTGGTCACTCACCGTCGCCCTACCCTCGGTGGTATTAAACAACGTCCCTGAATTTGAAGCGTAATCCGAGTTATGTGCATTGCCTTGTTCAGCATTCAGCTGATTCAACAAATCGAGCCAAAACTCCACAAATACTTGATTCGGTTGAAAGTATGGACTGCCATGGCATCGCACCGGTCGATCGTTCATTCTAATACCAAAATCAATAGCCTCATCTAATCTCTCTGGTAGAGCATGACCATTGTAGATTCCACGCTCCAAGAATTCGACCACAATACTGATATGCGCCTGTACGCTGCGATTAGTTTTCTGTAAATAATATTGCTTCTCACCAATGGCCGTCGCGATATCTGTCAACATTGAGAGCTGATCCTGAGAAAGAGGTGCGTTCAGCTGAGTAATGAGCGTGACTTCTTTTATCAACCGGTCAACAAACACTTCATCAAATCGTTCTAATTTATTGAGGCTTAATCCGCAGAAGACCATGGAATATCGGCTTTCTTCTTCCATGACGACCACACAAAGCTCATCATCAATGGTGACTTTCTGAGCATACCATTGCATGCCGTGGGTAAGCGTATTTGAATGATCGCCGACGAGATGCTTAAGGTCTTTCGCCAAAGGTTTTGACACATTAATTTGAATCATTTTTCACTCCTTCGCTAATGAAAGACCGCATATACACGTTAAATGTTCGGTCTTTATTGCGCACCTCTTTTTCACCCATAATAATGATTAACTTGATGCAGGCGCATAATGTGTTCAGTAAGCAAACGCTACACTCGCCCCTTTTCACAGGTGGAGCACCCATGTTTTCTCAATACCTTTCACCATTCGGTGGGACTGTACTTTAAGAAAATGACAATAGCTCAACGTCAAATATTAATGTTGAGCCCGGCTTGATCGCACCTGCACTGCTGTTTCCGTACGCAAGATGACTTGGAATGTAAAAACGCATTTTATCACCCACGACCATAAGCTGTAGGCCCTCTGTCCAGCCGGGTATAACTTGATTCAAGCCAAAGCTAATTGGCTCACCCCGTTGAACTGAAGAATCAAAGACGGTTCCGTCTATCAGAGTTCCATGATAGTGCACGGTCACTTTAGACTGCGCAGTGGGCTTTTCATTTCCCGAACCACTTTCAATAATTTTGTAATGCAGCCCAGACTGGGTCGTATTGACACCCTCTTCTTTTGCAATGGACGTTAAAAATGCCTTACCCGCTTCAATATTTCCAGCTGCATCTCGCTTTCGCTTAAAGTGCAACCAGGTGAAAAACAACACAACAATGACAACTGCAATAATAAAAATGGGCGGCATGCTTAAACCTTACTGATAAAATGGATTCGCATATTAATTTATGGCTTCAATTTAATAAAGCGTAATGAAATGCATTCACACACTTCTACGCTGCAAGTTAACGGCACTAATCGCATGCTAACGTCTTGGCTCTCGATTAAAGGTCACTCTTTGGCCGGGGCAGACACCTGAATGTATTTGCCCATTTTGGTAAACCGGTTGGCCATTCACCAGCGTCATATGAATACTCGACATGAATGTATGCTCTTCAAAGGGACTCCAGCCACACTTATACAAAATATTCTTTTTTTCAACTGTGAATGGTGTTTCTAGATCGACCAAAACTAAGTCCGCAAAGTAACCTTCCCGAATAAAACCTCGCTTCTCGATTTCGAATCTTACCGCGGTATTATGACTGCTTTTCTGAACAATCGTTTCGAGGTCTAGCATGCCGTTATGATAGTGTTCGAGTAAACTGAGTAAGGCATGTTGAACCAAAGGCAGTCCCGCAGGCGCTTTAAAATAAGTGTTTTGTTTTTCTTCCCACAAGTGCGGCGCATGCCCAGTGCCAATACAATCAATCACATCACCTTTCACTGCATGCAATAAGGCTGCTCGATCTTCTGAACGCTTAATCGCGGGATCACATTTTATTTGCGTACCCAAGTGTTCGTAATCTTCTTCACTGAAATACAAGTAATGCACACTTGCTTCTGCCGTGATGAATTTATTTTCAACGGGGCCAGCATCGAATAATGAGAGCTCTCGTGCTGTTGAAATATGTAGCACATGCAAATTGGCAGCATAATCTTTAGCCAGTTGAACCGCTAAAGAGCTAGAGGCATAACAGGCTTCTTCAGAACGAATGGTTGAGTGCCACTCCATCGGCACATCATCGCCGAAGCGATCAAAATAGGCCTTTTCGTTTTGATGAATGATCGGGGTATCTTCGCAATGAGTCGCAATCAATACCGGACTTTCAGCAAAGATTTGCTCCAACGTATCAATACGATCCACCAGCATTTCCCCTGAAGATGCTCCCATAAACACCTTCACACCACAGGTGGCTCTTGGGTCTAGATGTTGAATATCTTGAAGGTTATGGTTAGTGGCACCGAGGTAAAACGTAAAATTGGCTGCGGATCGCCCCTCCGCCATCGCATACTTAGCCTCTAGCTCATCAAGCGTGAGGGTGGCTGGCTTCACATTGGGCATGTCCATATAGGTGGTGATGCCACCGGCCACCGCAGCCAAAGACTCAGACGCGATATCACCTTTGTGCGTCAAACCGGGCTCTCGAAAGTGCACTTGATCATCGATCATCCCCGGAAACACATGCAAACCAGAAGCGTCAATCACTTCATCCGCATCCACGCTTTGCAGGCCGTGGGCGAGCTGCACAATTCGATCGTTTTCGATTAGGATGTCTAATTCTTCGATCTTTCCCTCATTCACGACCGTGCCGTTGAGAATCAAACGTCGCATATTTGCCACCACTATTTCATTAGCCCCATGAAAACCACTCTACAATGGTATAACATATACCTCTTTTCTTCCCCTCAGTGAGTTGTTCCGGGTGAAACTATTCGTCGATAACCTTACAAATGTAGATGTCTCTTACTTAGATCCCAAGCGGGGTTTGGTGGGTGAATCTTGGCTTGCCGGACTATTGCTTGAAGGCGAGCTAAACGAAGAGAGCATGATTTGCGACTTCGGCATCGTTAAAAAGAATGCTAAGCAATGGCTTGACCAGTATGTCGACCACACGCTTGTGGTGCCAGAGAAGATGGACGGCCTCAAAATTGAGGAGAAAGACGGCTTTTTGACCGTCAGCTACCCTCACCCTAAAGGCGGCCAATTCAATTGCTACGGCCCGAAGGAAGCCTTCTGCATCATAGATGCAGAAGTCGTGGACCCCAGCACGCTATCAGATTGGATCGCTAAACGTTTAACGGGGTCCATTCCGGGTAACATCGCTCACATGCGCGTTGCGCTCAATACTGAGCTTATCGGTGGCGCCTATTACCACTACAGTCATGGACTAAAAAAGCACGACGGGAATTGCCAGCGAATCGCACATGGCCACCGCTCGAAAATAGAAGTCTACATTGACCGTACTCGTCAGCCCGAGCTTGAAAAGGCATGGTCTAGCAAATGGAAAGATATTTACGTGGGCACTGCTGAAGATCTTGTCAAACAAGCTGAGATTGACGGTGTTCAGCATAATTTTTACGAGTACCAAGCGCCGCAAGGTCGCTTTACGCTGTCATTGCCGTCAGCCTGTTGCTACGACGTCGATTCTGATACCACAGTAGAACAAATAGCGAACCACATCGCTCAGTGCTTTAAGCAGGAGCACCCAGACCGTGCGGTATCCGTTAAAGCCTATGAAGGTGTCGCCAAAGGAGCGATTGCCGAGTATGAGTAAAGGTTTTTATAAAGATATTGAGTCACTACCGAGCGGTTCTAAAATAGAAATTGAGGACGCTTTAGGCAATTTAGCATTTAATGCGGACGGTTTAATCCCCGTTATTGCTCAGCAGCATGACACGGGCGAAGTCTTAATGATGGCATGGATGAACCGACATGCCATTGAAGAGACATTGCAAACTGGACGCGTTTGTTATTGGTCGCGCTCTCGTAACCAATATTGGCGCAAAGGAGAATCCTCTGGTAACCAACAGCAGTTGGTGTCTCTTTTTGCTGATTGTGATGGCGATACATTGCTCGCAAAAGTCGACCAAACTGGCGCGGCATGCCACACTGGCCGCCGAGATTGTTTTTACAATCAAATAGACGCCACTGGATTGACCATTGCCACTCAACCAATCCAAGACGCCAATGCACTGTATCATTCTAAAGAGTAATTGAGTGTGAGACGCCGCCCGACAAAATCTGAAACTCGCCAATCCATGCAATCTGAAGTTGATGAGTTTTTGTCAAATGGCGGCGTTGTAAAATCTGTACCACAAGGGATTAGTGGACGGGACCACCCCGAAAAAGCCCTGCACCCACCCGTTTTTAATGAACCAGCACAACCTCGCACCGATGTGACAGAGGTATTACATGAACTGGACTCAAGAAAAAAGAAACCCAAAAGCTCACCGAAGCCCACGAGCAGACGCCAGAAAAAAGCCATCTATGATGACTTTGGCGAGTTAGTCCGATGGGTATGGGTAGAATAACAGCCACCTTTCGTTTACCGATCTCCGACCTTACCTTGTCGCTAGCTAAAGACAGCACAAATCATACGTCTCTGCACCAGTCGCGCATCTCAATCTCACTGCTAAACTGATACGGCTCACGAACCAATAATTGGGAGTTCCGCGATGAAAGCAATATGGAATGGTGAGATATTGGCAGATAGCCAGAAAACGATCGTCGTTGAAAATAATCACTATTTTCCTCGCGATAGCATTATGGATCAGTACTTTGAACCCAGTAGTAAGAAGACATTTTGCCCGTGGAAAGGTGAGGCAAAGTACCTGTCTCTCAATATCAACGGCAGCAGAAATGATGATGCCGCTTGGTACTATCCCGAACCGAAAGACGCCGCCATAGAAATTAAAGACTATGTAGCTTTTTGGAATGGGGTTGAGATCAAAGAGTGACCACACCAAGGTAAACATGAATAAAAGCCTTAGCAGTGCGCTTTTATTCATGTTTGTTGAGCGTAAATTAATTAGCCATGAGTAAACTGCAATGATTTCATCGCTCTGATACCCAAGTTATCTTGGTATTCGGGTTGACCACTGAGTTGGCTATTTGGAAACGCATTCAGTAACGCTTCTATGGCAATAGCCGCCTCTAACCGCCCCAATGCCGCGCCAGAGCACAGATGCGGCCCAAATCCAAATCCCATATGACGAATTCCCTGCCGACGAACATCAAAGTCATCCGGATTTTCGTAAAGCGACGCGCTTCTATGGGCCGCACCAATCATTAAAAAGACTTTCGTACCTTTAGGAATCAAAACGCCTGCTATTTCGGTATCTTGTGTAGTCATGCGCCCAAATCGATGAACCGAACCATCAAACCTTAGCCCTTCCTCAACGGCATTGGGTATGAGTTCAGGTTGTTGAATTAATAGATTCAATTGCTCAGGAAATTGGTGCAAGCGATACCATAAATTAGCGATTAAATGCGTTGTGGTTTCATGGCCGGCAAAAAGCAGTAAAATACAGTTAGCAATGATGTCATCATCGGTGAAATCTGGATGTTCCAACTGATACTGACGTAAATTCTCCCACAAATTTTCACTTTCGGCAGGTGATGAATGATGCTTTACAGTTTCTAAAAAAGGCCTTAAATACTGAGTCATATCAACGATGCTAGTTTGTGCACTCAGAGCACCTTGCGGTCCAGCTTTTCCGCCCATGAATGCGGCCACTGAATTCGACCACTTGCGAATTAAATGAATATCGCGCTCAGGCACTTCCAGTAAATGCGCGATAACCAATGCTGGTAAAGGATAAGCGATCCCCTGTATCAAGTCGGTTTCTCCGGACGCTTTCATTTCCTCCACCAACATTCGGGTTAACCGTCGAATATCGCTTTCCATTTTCGAGATTAATTTATGATTGAGCGAGGCGTTAACAATTTTACGTAATGGCATATGCTTTGGCGGATCTTGAAATAACAACCAGCGTGACATGGACTCAATCAATGGCTTAACCGCTTGATGTTGCTCAGGGCTGAGCATCGATGCAAAAGACGACGCTCGATCAGATGAATAGGTTTTATTGTCCTTTAATATAACTTGGATATCCTCCGGTCGAGAGATATAAAAATCACCGGTAGAAGGATCTTGATAAATAGGCGCTTCATGTAAGAGTTTTTGATAGGTAGGAAACGGATCAGCAATAAATTGTCTAGAGCTGACATCTACACCACCGATTACATGGGTAGCATGTTCAGAATTCAACGTTGAGGATGTGTGTTGAGTCATCGGGCGTTCCTTTCTTATATTTATGATTGGAAATCGGCGCCTGACTCTATTGTCTAATGATTTTGGCGAACACAATTAAAACTGTCAGGCGCCTATTACAGTTAACCCTACACTGACAATCATACCAATAACCAATCTGGATTCCCCTACAAAGGTATAGGTTACAAAAAGCAATTATCACAATTATTAAAATGACGATGGGAACATCGAACGATTTTCAGGTCGTAAAGCGTCACCAACCTAAAAGAATTTACACCATCAAGAATACTGAAAGGCGCAAATGACACCTAAGGCGCATCATTTACGTTAATGACTGGCATGGGTTAACTTGTAGTAGTTCAGACTCGATCTGGCTTACCGTTTCGCTCTCACTCCTGCATCCATGCAGTCGTGGAAGTAATCTGTAAGCTTTAATGCTAGGAAGTCTTCGCAGTGGATGAACGGCGGATGCCGTTCATTAAATGACGGGGCCATCCCAAGGAAAATGACACCCGAGTCAAGCGCTACAAACGTTAACTGACCTTAGGCAAAACCATTCATTAAATAGCCGATGACCAGTACTTGTGGCACGGTAACCAATGGTAAGAATAACGCGATCTTCCAGCTTTTTGTCGTATCTTTTAATGACATTATTTCAGTGTAATCCGTCGCGGCACCTGCCATGAGAAAAACAAATCCATTTCCGGGAGCGTTGGCTCGAGTGACCAGATCAGCCGCGATGGGCGATGAGCCTTCAGAGCATACTTCCATCACCGTCGTCACGAGCAGCGTTAAAAACAAACCGCTCACCGTTGCACCAAACCAAATACCAAATTGATCTACATCAATAAACGCTCTCACCAATGCAACCAGCACCACACCAAAAAATACCCAGCGCAGCACCATTTTGGATTCTTTCAAACCACTCCATGCAATATTAAGCAAATTCTTAAGCGACCAATCGGCACCTTTCATATGCGATTTCAATTCAGGCCAAAGTTTGAATTCAGCATTGTGCGGGACAGCATTTGGATTTGCAGGCAATACTGTACCCTCCAAACGATCAAACAACACACCGCTTATCCACGCGATCACCATCGAGAATGCAATAAAGGCTAAGGTCCAAGGTAATCCAATCAAGCCGATTAGAATTAACGTTAAAGTAAAAGAATTCCAAGGACTCGCGATGAGAAATGCCATGACTTGCCCCAGACTTGCCCCTTTTCGATAAAGCCCCATCGCAATCATCAAAATACCGTGATTACATAAATCGAGAAGCAAACCCGCCATCGTCGCCCTGACGACTCCACGCTTAGTGCCACCTTTGCCCAGCACAGACATCACCATTTCACTCGGAATGCGACCCAAGGCCCCTACTGCCAGTGCTCCCATAATGATGCCCCACCACATGGCGTTCATCATTTCAAAACTGGTGTCCGCCAATATGGACCATGTATCTGTCAATTGCGCACCAAAAAATAAGTGCGCGGTGTATGCAATAGCGACAAATAAGCCGCTACCCCATAAGATCCAGTCAATCTTTCCTTTTTCAGGGGGGGCACAGCAACCGCTTTCCTCAGAGTGCTGACTTTCTGTTGGCGCTGAGGTACTGCAGCAACCCTGACGAACATGGTCAGCATGAGCGAGACCATCAACCGATTGATTCATGGAGCCACCAGCGACCTCTACCGCTCCTGATGCTGATGCTGATGCTGATGCTGATGCTGTCTTGCAACTTGAAGACGCCTGATTGGAACCGCAATCACTTACGGCGTTGTCCGGCTGATGTTTTTGCACTGCACTCGAACTGCAGCAACTGCTTTGAGCAGGATTTTGTGATTCAGACATTGGCAGACTCCTTATCTTCCAGCTCAATTAAATGGCATACATGCTTGCCGCAGGGTTCTTCGTCAGGCCTTTGCCGCCAGTCTTCCACTGCTGTTTGCATGCGATGGTACAAGGCGGTCATGTCGTCCAGTTTTTGTTTGACCTCAACCAGTCGTGCTTCAATGATTTCTCTCACCGTAGGACAAGGACTGTCACCCAAGTCGGCTTTCTCAAATATTTGCTGTATGTCTGCTAAGCTGAACCCCAAATCTCGGGCACGATTTATAAATTGCAATCGCTGACGGTCATCTTGCGTAAACGCCTTGTAACCGTTCACCGGATTCTTCTCTGGCTTTAACAGGCCGATACGCGTGTAGTATCGCACCGTGTCTGGTGATGTGTGGGTTTGCTCTGCTAATTCTTGAACTTTCATCAGCCTTCCTCCAATTCCATGATGATACTCTAAAGCTATGAGCGACTCACAGGTCAAGGCTTTTTTACAAGGGAAAGTCTAAAAACAAACCAGCATAAAAGATAACGGTATAAATAGAATAAGAGATACGAATTGTCTTGGCAATTGTCCTGGCTGTGCAGCTAATGGCACCTTTATGTGCAAAGACCATTCGGGAATCAATGGTCGCTAGGTGGGCAGGATACCGCCTAACCGTCGAAAACAAGCTTCCAATTCTGAACGACGAACGGGTTTGAGCAGTACATCAATCATTCCCACTTCATAACAGCGGTCACGCGCATCTAGCTCACTGTTTGCTGTGACAGCCACAACAGGTGCTACATAGTTACTTTGCTTTAACGCATGAGTAGCAGCAAAACCATCCATAACGGGCATTTGAAGATCCATTAATACCAAGTCGAAGTGACTAAATTTAGCAACATCCAACGCAACCTTTCCGTTTTCCGCCACTGCACATTCAATGTGTAATGAATTTAAAATTCCGGTCATAACTTTTGCATTAACGGGGTTATCTTCTACCACCAGTACACGATTGATGACGCCGATATTCAACGGCTGTTCTTCAACCTCTTGGGTGGGCAATATCAATTCTACTTTTGCACCACCCAACTCAATGGAGCGCGCAATTAAAATATTTCCACCCAATGATTTTGTCGCTTGATTGGCGATGTATAACCCTAAACCTAATCCCCCCTTGTCCCGTGTAAATCCCTGACTCTGCTGATTAAATGCTGTCAAAAGTTCTTCCGCCAAATGATCATCAAATCCAGGACCTTCATCTTCGATACACCACCGTATTTCTTTATGAAAGTGGTCGTAATGATACGAAACAGAAACTTTGCCTTCATGACAAAACTTAAGCGCATTCTCGATGATCGGTTTTAGAGCCATTTCCAATAAATAGCCATCTATGTTGACTGAACACCTTGACTCGCCCTTCCACTGAAATTTAATCGCTTGATTGGTCGTTAGCCTATGTGCCATTTCCTCCATTTTCTTCATGATGGCTGGCATGCTAACCGCTGACGGCTTGGGTTCAACAACGCTGTCTGACAACTCTGAAAAAACCGTCAACTCGTCCACTAATAGCGAAAGTTTTTCCGTACCATGTTGAATAAACTGTACCACCTGAGGTGTGATTGTTTTCGGGCTGAGTTCCGAAACGACGTCCACCATTGCATTTAATGGCGTCCTTAATTCATGACTCACAACCATTAAAAACTGCTTCTTTTTTCGGTCCGCGCGCTCAGATACATCCAGCGCTTCCTTTAATTTTTCATTGGACTCGATCAGCGCACGATTAGCAGACTGCTCCACTTCTAGTATTTTCAAATCTTTCGTATAGGCCATTTCAAGCGCTTCGGCCCGCTCACGACGATAGGTATTAATTCGGTCGGCTAATGCAATCGCCAATATGGCAATATCTAACGTCATTGCAACCAAGGTTACAACAAAGAAATTATCAATAACGGGCTCGATACCCAAGCCTGGTAGCAGAGAAAATGAACCGCCCACCATTAATACGCTAAAACCCAGCACAAGGTATCGCGCAGATTTGTAGCCTTCTATCCATCTGACAACGCCAAGAAATAGTGCAAACAGCAGCCAAATACTTGTGCTAACCACGATGAATTTATAATACTGATAGTACTGTGTGAGTAAGGGAAAGATCGCAATGGCCACAATATTCATCAGCACAATGGCTTGAATCATTCTATTCAGGTATGGATGTGTTTTTTGAGATAATTCTAAAAAGGAGGACACGAATAAACTACTAAATATCATGCCTAATGGGAACGTCACCAACGTAAACCACAGATGATAAATTCCAAAATGCCGCGTTAAAATAGTAAACACCGCCATCCATGCAACGACCATACTGAAAAGATACAATGAATAATACAAATAACTCCGATGGCGAATACTTAAAAACAGCACTAAATTATAAACGCCCAAAATACCCATCGCACCCAAACATGCGTAAACAATGGCTTGGCTGTGCATGTTTAATTTTTTTATATTTTCGATATTGTCTAGGGCAAAACTTAAGTTTCCAGAAAAATACCGTGATTCTATTGCCGTTACCATTAAATAGGGATGATTAGGTTGAAGCGACAACGGAATGACATTCGTTAAAAATTCTCGTTCATAGAAATAACCACCTGTTGCTTCATATATCAAACCATGATGGTCGTAGATCCGAACCTTTATTTTATCGGCGATCGAGCCACTGACATCAAGGACAATACGCTCGACCTCACTTCTGTTTTCCAACACTGTCGCAAACCAATAATAGGGCTGGTTGTAGTCGATTTCGGGAATCAGCGCTGCTTCAGACAGCGCATGGTCAATGTCTGCACGTCGGGTAGGTAAGTCGTCGATGGCGATTTCCGACTTCATCACCGTTACATTCTGAGAAAAATCGAAACGTTCGCCAGTAAATTGAACTTGCGGGAGCATAGGAATGGCTAAACTGGTGGGTGCCACCAGCCACAGAATTAATACTATCGATTGCCATATCTGTGCTCGCAAAGTAGCCTCACCCAAAAATGAACCAGCCCCCCTCCATTCCAGCATAGCTGACTCACTATTCAATGTTGATCAGATGCATGGAAATGGTCTGTCGATCACGCACGATATAACAACACTCTAATCGTATGTGGGTACGCTATCCGGCATTAACCCGAGGATAAGGCAGGTGTCATCAATCAGGCTGAAAGAGACCATGCGGGGTTCAGTCGCTTAATTTGAGGTAAAATCGGATGGTTTATTGATGACAGACGTGGATAGACAGAAAGGCAGGTAAAAAAGCAGTCACAGGCATAATTGTCATACAGCCAACATTTCGTAAGCGTCGCCATCAGAAGGGCTGCGCTTGCTGCGTAAACACGAGTATTTACGCAGCAAGGGTGATGTCGCTAAATGAGATTATTCATCGTAGCCTAATGTGGGTCGGAGCCAGCGCTCGGTAGTGGGCATATCCCATCCTTTACGCTGCGCATAGTCTTCTACTTGGTCTTTGTCTATTTTGCCCAGCGCAAAATAACGCGCTTCAGGATGAGCAAAATACCAGCCACTCACAGAAGACGCTGGATACATTGCAAAGCTATCGGTTAGTTCACAGCCTATTTCCTGTTCCGCATCGAGCAGCTTAAATAACGTGACTTTCTCACTGTGCTCAGGACAAGCCGGATAACCTGGTGCAGGACGAATACCTTGATATTTCTCAGAAATGAGCTCGCTATTATCAAAGTTTTCTTGTGGAGCATAGCCCCAGTATTTTTTACGTACTTCTTCATGTAACAGCTCAGCAAATGCTTCGGCAAATCGATCCGCAAGGGCCTTCACCATGATGGCATTGTAGTCATCAAGCTGATCTTCATAGGATTTTGCCAATTCGTCTGCACCTTGACACGTGACGACAAAGCCACCCATGTAATCATTCACGTTAGAACGTTTGGGCGCAATGAAATCTGCCAAAGAGCGGTATGGTCGTTCTGCTGGTCGACTGGTTTGTTGGCGTAAATGATTCAGTGTTGCCATCACTTCACCGCGAGCATCATCGGCATACAATTCTGTTTGATCGCCGTCAATTCCATTCGCAGGGTACAAGCCAAACGTTGCATGACACTGCAATAAATTGCCTTCGATAATTTTATCCAGCATTGCTTGGGCATCTTTATACAATTTTTGAGCTTCAACCCCGACCACTTCATCTTCTAATATTTTCGGGAATTTTCCATGAAGTTCCCACGTGATGAAAAATGGTGTCCAATCAAATCGCTCGCGTATTTTATCTAACGGATAATCTCGTATGGTTTGATTGCCCATGAGCGTTGGTTTAACGGGCTGATATTCTGACCAATCGAGTATTGCGCCATTTTCACGAGTCAGCGCTAAATTTGAAAACGCTTTTTGGCCACGTTTACGCGCATTTTTTTCGCGGACTTCTTGATATTCATCACGCAAGTCTTCGATGAAGCTATTTTCAGTATCCGACATGAGCGCACTGGCTACGGGCACTGACTTCGATGCATCCAATACATGAACCGTCACACCTTTAAACTGCGGTTCAATTTTAACCGCAGTATGCACTTTAGAGGTTGTTGCACCACCAATTAACAATGGCTGCTTCATGCCCCTTTGCTCCATCATTTGAGCAATAGTCACCATCTCATCTAGTGAAGGAGTAATCAGCCCAGATAAACCAATGATATCAGCATTGTGTTTTTCCGCTGCATCCAAAATATCCTCAGGCGGCACCATCACACCCAAGTCAATGACTTCGTAGTTGTTACAGGAAAGCACGACTCCCACAATATTTTTACCGATATCGTGTACGTCACCTTTAACCGTTGCCATGATGATGACACCGTTATTTTGCGTTGTGTTGCCGCTTTTTCGTTTTTCTTCTTCTATAAATGGCAATAGGTAGGCAACGGCTTTTTTCATTACCCGTGCGCTTTTAACTACTTGGGGTAAAAACATTTTACCCGCACCAAACAAGTCACCCACCACATTCATCCCCACCATCAGCGGGCCTTCGATGACTTGAATCGGTTTATCTAAAGATTGCCGTGCCTCTTCAGCGTCTGCCTCAATAAACTCGGTCACGCCTTTCACCAAGGCATGCGTGATGCGCTCTTGTAAATTACCTTCACGCCACTTTAGTTTATCATTTTCTTTTTCTTCAGCTGACTGGCCTTTTAGCGTCTCAGCAAATTCTACCAAGCGTTCCGCTGCATCCTCACGTCGATTAAGCACAACGTCTTCTACGCGCTCTAGTAAATCTTTCGGAATGTCATCGTAGATCGTCAGCATTCCAGCATTGACGATCCCCATGTCCATACCATCTTTAATGGCGTGATATAAGAAAACGGAATGCATCGCTTCACGAACAATATCATTGCCTCGAAAAGAGAATGACATGTTTGAGACTCCGCCCGACACTTTAGCACCCGGCAAATTGTCTTTTATCCATTTTGTCGCCGCAAAAAAGTCGACACAATAATTATCGTGCTCAGGAATACCGGTCGCAACTGGAAAAATATTCGGGTCGAAGACAATATCTTGAGGAGCAAACCCTACTTTATCGACCAAAACATCGTATGAGCGTTTGCATA
This sequence comes from uncultured Saccharospirillaceae bacterium, assembly GCA_947503895.1. Taxonomy (GTDB): domain Bacteria; phylum Pseudomonadota; class Gammaproteobacteria; order Pseudomonadales; family Oceanobacteraceae; genus Bermanella. The sequence continues at coordinate 122,276 of CANNFT010000014.1, read as the reverse complement.
TTTCGATTCGTCTGTCATAGGTATCGGCTTGACCTTTCTCATCAAAGGCCATCACGATCACGGCGGCGCCATACATTTTTACTTTGCGTGCCTGCTCAATAAATTTCTCTTCACCTTCTTTTAGTGAAATAGAATTGACGATGGACTTACCTTGAACACACTTTAGACCGGCTTCGATAATTTCCCACTTCGAAGAGTCAATCATGAAGGGCACACGAGCGACATCAGGCTCAGACGCCAATAAGTTCAAGTAGCGCACCATTGCTGCTTCACCGTCTAACATGGCGTCATCCATGTTCACGTCGATGATCTGTGCACCGTCTTCTACTTGCACTCGCGCAATATCAACGGCTTCTTCATAGTTTTCTTCTTGAATTAAACGTGCAAACTTACGTGAGCCCGTCACGTTTGAACGTTCTCCTACATTCACGAAGCCGGTTGTTTCGTTTACCACCAATGGCTCTAAGCCACTCAACACCATATCGGGTATTTGTTTAACAGCCATGAATCAAGCTTCCTGTACAGCAATAGGATTTTGACGAGGGGCGTATTCGTCAGCAATTTTCTTTAAAGCAGCGATATGTGCCGGTGTGGTACCACAACACCCACCGATAATATTGGTGTGTCCGCCGGATAAAAACGGGCGAACCTGCTCCGCCATTTCTTCTGGAGTTTGATCATATTCACCAAATTCATTGGGAAGGCCGGCATTAGGGTGCGCAGAAATCATACAGGTTGCACTTTTATCAAGCAGCTTAACGTGGGGCAACATTTCGTCTGCCCCTAGCGCGCAATTGAGTCCGATACTGAAAAGGTCGCCGTGCATTAACGAAACCCAAAAAGCTTCTGCGGTTTGCCCTGACAAGGTGCGACCGCTCGCGTCGGTGATCGTGCCTGAAACCATGACGGGTGTATCGAGGTTTCGAGCTTCTTTCATTTGAATCACAGCAAACAATGCTGCCTTAGCGTTCAGAGTATCGAAAACCGTTTCAATCATGATGATGTCTGCACCACCGTCCATCAACGCATCGGCAGCAAAACGATAAGCGGTGACCAGCTCATCAAAGGTGACCAATCGTTTGCTCGGATCGTTGACATCAGGAGAGATGGACGCCGTACGGTTTGTGGGCCCGAGACATCCCACTACATACCTGGGTTGGTCTGGGGTTTTTGCCGTCCAGCGATCCGCGCTCCGACGAGCACACTGAGCAGATTGATAGTTGATCTCATAAACGGCGTCTTCAAGCTGGTAATCCGCTTGGGCGATTGTCGTGCCACTAAACGCATTGGTACTCGCAAAGTCGGCTCCGATGGCGAAGTAGGAATCATGAATTTCTTCGATGATGTCTGGTCGAGTGATGGACAAAAGGTCGTTGTTACCTTTCAGCGGGCTGTTGTGATCCTCGAAGTGTCCCTTGCGGAAATCCATTTCATCCAAAGTGTATTGTTGGATGGAGGTGCCCATTGCGCCATCCAGTACCATTATGCGCTTGGAGAGTGTGTCGTTTAACGCGTCAACTACTGAGGAACCCATTGTCATACCTAAGAACTAGAAAGTCGCGGAATTATACCGAATTGCACATGCCGCCAGAAGAATGCTTGGTACTCAAGTTTTTCATGCTCATCATGAGCAGCATTCAATATAACCGAAATTAAGATGCATATAATTTGATCACGGCCGCTCCGTGACGATTAAAACTATAGATGAGCTTGTCGATATTGAGAGGGGGAACAGCCGAACCAGCGCTTGAATGCGCGTCCAAAGTTACTGACATCGTTGAACCCTAGGGTCAATGCGATTTCAGTAATGGGAACATTTTTTTGGTGTATCAGGGTTTTCGCTTTCGCTTTGCGTAAATCGCTTAACAATTCGGTAAACGTTGTATCATATTGTTTTAAATGCCTTCTGAAGCTGCGCTCACTCATGTGAAAGCGCTCAGCTAACATGAGTGTCGTTGGCTCGCCATGCTGAATTAAATCTTCTACCGCCGCTTGAACTTGCACCAACCAATTTTCACCCTGCAACGTTTTTTTGATATAGGCATCGACTAATTGATCATTATGGGCGGCGACCTCAGGACTGCGTGTCAGTAAAGGCCGTTTGAGGTCTTGCGTGTCTAACCAAACACGCCACTCGGATGCATTGAAGTCGATCAAATGACCCAACGCTGTGTGGTATTCGTTGGCATCTTGCGGTGGTTGCCTCCTCAACTCCACTTTGTTCACACTGACCTCACCTTGCGTCAAATCGTGAATGAAGCGTACCAAAACAGCCATAAAGGCATCCAAAGCAGCATCCGCCAGTGGGACGTGTTGCATAGGGCGAATACAAAAAGCGGTTTCACTGCCGCTTTCTTCTAAAGATATGGTGACGGAGTCGCTGATTAATGGGTGATATTTTGACAGTCGCTGAAAGCAATCTTCAAGCGTATCACTCGCCATGATGGCAACACCCAGTGCTCGAAAATACAGCGGCTGAATATACTTGGCTACATTGAGACCAAAGGCTGTGTTACCCGTTAGGGCTTCAGCTTCCTGCCATAGTTTGGTCATGGTTTCGGTCGGCACGCGCCCATCCGGATGGCTCTTAATCCAGCTTTGGGATAGACCCACTTTAGCTAAGGCTGCATCCGGATCGACTCCAGACTTTTGAAGTGCCTGACACAGCACAATCGCCCAAGCCGCCAGCGTACTGGGCGCGGTCGTGTGCGATGAATCTGAAAGTGCAGATGCAGAATCATGGCCGTTCGTAGAAGACCCCAACCTACGTGAGATAGATTTACCTTGTGATCCGCGGTTACCGCCCGACATGTTGGCCCCTGTTGACAACTGGTTGACCTCGAAAGACCAGTTTAAGGGACTGATCGACCCTAGGATAGAGTGAATTTTAATAATAAAAAGGACTCGGCAATGACACGACACGCTTTATTAATGGCATTAGGACGCCACATTGATTTCAAGCTCTGCACGCGCTCAGTCAGATTAAGCCGAGTCTTAATAATATTTATTTCAACTCTGTTTATGGGAGGGGTCACAGCCTGCAGCGAAACAGAGCCCGTCGTCGACCATACTCGCACACCTCAAGCCTTGAAAGCGCACTCTGCTACGTTTGAACAAGCAGTCTTAAAAGTGAGCGATCGAGTACACGTCGCCATCGGCTTCGGCCTTGCTAATTCAATCATGATTGAAGGCGATGATGGACTGATTATTGTCGATACGATGGAAACAGTCGAAGAAGGCAAAGCTGTCATGGCTGCATTTAGAAAAATCAGTGATAAACCCGTCAAAGCCATTATTTATACGCACAATCATGCTGACCATGTTTTTGGTAGTCAGGCATTTGCCGAAGGCCATGACGTTGATGTTTATGCACATGAGTCGACTGCTTATTACATTGGCCGAGTCATCAATATTATTAGGCCCATTATCACAACACGCAGCATGAGAATGTTTGGCAATCACCTCCATCAAGATGAATTAGTGAACGCGGGCATCGGCCCACATCTCACCATCCATGCTAATAGTACACTGAATGCCTTAGCACCCACGAAAACGTTCAAGGATACGCTCAAGACCACCATTGCAGGCGTTAACATTGAGCTCATACATGCACCGGGTGAGACAGAAGATCAATTATTTGTTTGGTTACCGGATGATAAAGTACTCATGCCCGGTGATAACATTTATAAAACGTTTCCAAATCTGTACACCATTCGAGGCACCTACTATCGAGATGTCACGAAATGGATAAATAGTTTAGATTTGATGCGTCAAATGCCTGCTGAACATATTGTTCCTAGCCACACACGCCCCGTGTCCGGTCACGCGGACATTCAAAAGATATTGACCGACTATCGAGACGCTATTCAATATGTGCACGATCAAACGATTCGTTACATGAATCAAGGTCTTTCACCAGACGATATTGTGGAAAAAGTTAAATTACCTGCTCGACTCGCCAACAACCCGTACCTGCATGAATTTTACGGCACCGTCGAATGGTCTGTGCGATCAATCTTTACGGGTTATTTAGGTTGGTTCGACGGCAATTCAACCTCTTTGCAACCCTTACCAAAAGGTGAAGAAGCGAGAAAAATGGTTGAACTCGCGGGGGGTGAACAAGCTTTATTAAATCAAGTGCAAGAAGCAATGAGTAAACAGGAATATCAATGGGTATTACAACTATGTGATTACTTATTGCATACGGGTGAATCACAAGCAGCTAAACACATTAAAAGCGCTGCCCTATTCAAATTGGCTGAGTCCGAAAGCAATCCAAACGCCCGCCATTATTACTTCACACAGGCTAAGGAATTAAAATCCAATTTAAAGGCGGCTATTTATCCAAAACCCAACCCTGCTTTCCTTGCACAACTTCCAACCAAAAATATATTTCAATCTATGCCAGTGTATTTAAAGGCCGAAGACACATTGGATGTATTGCTGACGGTGCAATTTAATTTAACCGATACGAACGAGACTTATAGTATTCAAATACGTCATGGTATTGCTGAAGTGCAAAACTATCCCATCAGCGAGCCTGATGTCACCATCACGACAACGGCTCAAGTTTGGAAGGAAGTGTCGGCTAAAATCAAAAGCCCCATTAATGCCGTTATCAATGGAGAACTGGCCGTTTCTAGCGGGAAACTAGCCTTAGTTGAATTTTTAAGCTACTTTGACGTACCCGATTTCTCCAGCGAATAACGGCATTTCGCCATGGTGTCTTCCGTAAAGGAGCGGCTTATTACCCTCTCCTTTTTTGTACCTATATATGCTTAATCCAATCCTAAAAAGTGCACAATTTCTTTTTTGCGTGGGTGTTGAGCAATCCAATTCCGCATTTCCGCGACTCTTTCGATGTCATCCGAACCAATAGATTGTGCCAATCGATCTAATCGTGCTGATTCTGTTTTTTCTTTTCTAATTTTACGCTGCCATGCCTCGGTGAAAACAATCGGCATGTTTTTACTCAGTTCCAGTGCTTTCAAAAGCTCCCATTCTCCACCATCCAACCAAGCTTCGTCACATGAAAGGCAAAGATCAAGGCGATTAGCGGAGCAACCGCTCACAGCATACTTCGACATAATTTTGCTACATTTAGGGCAGTTTAATGCAACTTTCGAATCGACTGCCTCACTTCGAATGCTTTCGCCCATTGAATGATTCACCGCAGATGCATCCGTCGCTTCCGGCTTCATCACAGAACGTTCAGCCCAGTCACGATAATAAAGAAGTGGCAACACAGCCCCTTCGCATTGAACGCAACCCATTACTGGGAGACCTTCATCCAACTTAGTCGCTTTAAGGTTAACGTCTTTGCACTTCGGGCACTTCATTATGTCACTCGTTTACCGATTAATTTAGGTGAGATGCTACCATAAGATTTCAGGTTAGGCTTCGCTAACGCTCCGCGATAAACGCTGTGCAAACAGCACTGACGGCTTCAGTGTTTCACTCGCTGACGGTAACAAAAGCAATGCTTGAACATTTGCAATACTTTTTCAATACTCAAGGCAATGGGAAAAGCATCGAACCTATGGTCTTCGTGATTACAACGCGTCATTCGCCGTTTAACTCATGCTCATGAATTACCGATTCACCAACGGCGCGGCCATCACCAAGCGATCAATGTGGAGCAGAATATGAATTTTAAAAAGACACGTACTTACTTGCTTTCCAAACCGGAAACTTTGGAGGACTTTCCATTTGGACCAGACGTTGCGGTCTTCAAAACCCATGGCAAAATGTTCGCCACACTTGCCGTTGAGAATGACATAGCCAGAACAAACTTAAAATGCGATCCGGTCGAAGCCATTCAATTACGTGACGTTTATGATGCCGTTCTACCGGGCTACCACATGAATAAAACGCACTGGAATACCGTGCTTCTGGACGGCAGCTTACCCGACGGTGAAATCAAACGTATGATTGACATGTCTTATGGCTTAATCGTTAAAAAACTCAAAAAAGCTGAGCGCACTCGTCTCGAAACCTTGTATACAGATGCCGAGTTGTATGGCGTTTAATCCTTTGCTACCTCAAAAGACATTCCTTCATGTGGACTGCTAAGAGGGCTGATTTGGTGAAAGTATTCAGCAACGCTTGAAGGATACCTAGTCCGTTGTACCATCCCATGCCCTTAAAATTCACCTAAGCCTATGGATGGGGTGAATGAACAAGCAGTAGGCAGGGCAGAACATCATTTCGAATTCCGTTTTCACATATGTCCAGATTTCGACTAAAATGCCGGCTGAATAAACGATTTTAACTGTATATTGTTCCAATAAGAGGCTATATGGCGGGCTCACTCCAAGATCAATTGCTGAAATCAGGCTTAGTGACCAAGAAAAAAGCTAAGCAGGCTGAGCGAGAGCAACAAAAGAACGCAAAGGTAAAACGGGAAACGGGGGAATTTGTCGACCCTGCAAAGGAAGCAGCCGAAAAAGCACGACTGGCTAAAATTGAAAAAGATCGCAAGCTAAATGAAGAGCGAAAAGCAGAGGCCGATGCGAAAGCCATCCGAGCGCAAATAAAGCAACTCATTGAAACAAATGCCATCAACCTTGACGGAGCGGAATTAGATTATAATTTCGTAGATGGTAAGAAGGTAAAGAAAATTCAGGTGACACAACCCCTATTAGACCAGCTAAGTCGAGGTATCATTTCGATTGCGAAACTGGGAGATCGTTACTCACTGCTGCCTAATATTGTGGCGGATAAAATTGCTCAACGGGATGGCAGCTATATTGTCTTCCGAGCGGAAACAAGCGCCACTGACACCGCCGTAGAAGATGATCCTTACGCGGATTACCAAATTCCCGACGATCTCATGTGGTAGCGCTGTCCGCCCGATTAGATTCTCTATAGCCAGCAACTGATACTCAGCATTCATTGCTGGCTTTCTTCAAATGACCCTGAGTCCATTATTGATTTCACGCTCAGTCGCACTTTAGCCTCAACACTCAATTGATCACGAATCTGATGAATCCCATCGACGTTCATATGCACTAAAACCATGCAGCCCCGCACCTAACCTAGGATTGACGATGGATCAGAAGTGTCAATTTGGCCTAATGATTAGGGTGAATTGGGCCAATCGTACCGACCCAAACCACGAATTCATCTTCATCCCCGCCTTGCGTTAAATAAACGTCTTTGCCTCATCCTTTGGTCGTACCTTACTCAATTTTTTGTGATAGGATTCGCAAAAAAATAATCTATAAATCGTTCCAGCTACAGGTACGGCATACATGTTTGAAAATAAACGAGTGGTCATTATTGGCGGCAGCTCGGGTATCGGTTTATCTCTCAGTTCAAAACTGCTCGATTTAGGTGCCTCCGTTGTGATTGCATCCCGTTCATTCGAGAAGCTTGTGAAGGCGAAAGATGAGCTAGGAGGACGAGTCAGTGTATTTCGCTTAGACGTTAAAAGCGAAGATTCTATCGAAAAGTTTTTTGGGCGCATTGGTGCTTTCGATTACCTAATCAGCACGATCAAAGCCGATAATGTTCAAGGCGAATTTAAGTCCAACTCCATCGAATCTGTCCAGCAAGCCTTTAACACCAAATTTTGGGGACAGTACAATCTGGTACGCCATGGCTTAAAACACCTCCATCCAAGAGGCGGCGTTGTTCTCACCTCTGGAATCGAGTCCCGTAAGGCCTTTAAGGGACATAGCACGGCCGCCATTATCAATGGAGCAACCGGTGCACTGGTCAAGTCACTCGCGCCTGAACTTTCTCCCATTCGTATTAATGCTGTCAGTCCGGGATTTATTGAGAGGCACCAAGACGATTATGAACGGCAAAAGAATGCCGCTGAACTTGGTTTTCGCCCCGCAGTACAACGGCTCGGCACCACCGAAGAAATCATTGATGCGTATTTATTTTTAATGCGTAGCACCTATTCCACGGGTACCACGCTCGCGGTTGATGGCGGTGAGGGCTAATATCAAGCATAAATGCTGATTCCCCAATAATCTGGCCTGCTCATTGCGTGATTCATTTATTGAATAGAACAGTGGCGGGAGTCTCAGATGAGTGGGAGTGCGCGGGCCTTTCGGCCGATTAACTTGATATTCTTTTGTGGTCAACGTCGCTGTACGTGTTTCAACACCCGAGAAAGACTTCGCTTGGTCACACTCAATTGGCATACCTGTTTTATTTTTTTGATATTTATATCAGTCAACAGCCACGCCACCACCTACATCAAAGAGATTGTATACACCGTCCCGAAAACCGAATCTAGGATGCAAGCCACTGAGCGCGCCCTCGCCATATTGCGAACCGAGGCATTGCAAGAGTCCGGCGTTGTGCTTGAGCATGCCCTCAATATCGGGAACATGAGCGGTCAATTCACATTACCTTCTTCGACTTCTTCAGATTTGAATAAAGATGCACAGCCCATTACGCATCAATCAAATTGGCATTCTGAAACCACCCGTCAATTTACCAGTGCATTGTCAAATATAAAGATATTAAGCGAGCAATATGACGGTGAAGACCTCTTTTTAAAGGTACAAATTAACGTCGATGAAGACACTTTATTGAAGGGGTATGTGGACGCTCATAAGATGCAACTCATGGAGTCACAATTCTCAGATTTACAAAACAAGATTCAAGCACTGCATGAGGAAAAACTCGCGCAGGAAAAACGACTCAGAATGCAAAATATTCAAACGCAGGAAGATCGAATTAAAATCAAACATTTAAAAGAGCGTATAAAACTATTCGAACGCTTAAATCATGAAGATATCCATAATCAAGAACGGCTTTCACGTGCAGTTAAAACAGCAAAAACGCTGAAGAAATCTGTACAACACCGTAACAGCAAAAGAAATGACCGATTTAAACGTGACATCGAGTTTGTAAAAAACGCGTGGGCACCTGGCATGACCATCAAAGATATTCGACAATATCACCGCTTTGTCAATAAACCGTTTTATTCCGAAGATGAAAAGCGTGTTATCAATTTATCCACCCGAACAGACCTTAGCGTTTCCAAGAACCCGAAACAAAATATGCTCGCCGAACGAGACATTTACATCATGTCTCAAGGTATTTTAAAGACCCGAAAACATTTCCTTGTGGTTACAACATTCCCTAACGACGACGCTGTTCAAGATATTTTTATTGCTCGAACGGTTCGCCACCGCTCAGCCAGTCACATCATCGTTGATACGCACTCCGTTATTGATTCAAAGGCAGAAGATATTGTTTCGAGCTTTCAATTGGAAGATTGATTGTCTACGGATTTATCTCGAATTACTCATCACTAGCATGCAGCACTCGGGCATCTTTTTCCCACTCGTGCATTTGCTCTTTTGACAACGGATTCAGTGTTGAAAAATAGAACAGTCCAACGGCATTTGGGCCTTCGATCAATGTTAGCTGTTTTTCCTCAATAAACTGATGTAATTCGCCCATGCTAATGTCATCTGCAAATCGAATTTTAATGTTGGCTTCTTGATGTTCTGCCTGAGGCAATGCTCGATAGGTTAGCGTGCTGGTTGTTAAGTTATGCCAAAGCGTCTGCACAATGAGCACCGCTGTAGCGACCGCTACCATTAGCTTCCATATGAGTCGCTTTTTTACCCGCTTATGCCTTTGTTGATTGCGTGGCTCGACCAACCCGCGACGGGCTCGCTTTGATGGCTCGCCATGTTGCTGTTCGTCATCATTCATCATGTCACTTCTTTAAAATATTGTTCAAAATTCAATCGTTCGATATTCAACTACCCTCACATTCTAGGAAAGGCGGCTGGATTAGCGCAAATAGACTAATTATTACTACTGATAGAAAGGTCAGATTGCTAAAATCCTCTCAGTTTTGCAAGTTAGACTCTACACTGCAATGTAGAAGCGTTTATGGCACACCCTCCTCCCTATGGAAACCAGATATCAAAACCAATGAGCCTGCCGAATAACTGTTCCCCAACGCACAAATATCAACCAAAACTTAGGCAAACTAGGCGGAATGCTTCGATGCACACCCTGTCAAGAATCCTAACGCTACGCTTGATGGCACTGGCACTATCATTCCTGACTCCCCTGTTAGGTCATGCCAGCGATGTAGAAACCATTCGCTTCCAAATGTCCACGCCGGATTACCCGCCCTACCTGATATATGAAGTCAATCAGCCGCCCAAAGGCATCATGTATGATGTACTGAATCGGATTGCGACGGAAGAAGGCTATAAGATTGAGCCGACCCAAGTACCCCGAAAACGTGTGGATTATATGATGAGCAAACGGTCTTTAGATGCAACACCAAGGGCCATTGAATGGACTAAAAAACCTCAAGACTTCATCTTTACCGACGCCGTCGTGCCGGTACGCGATATTATCGTAACGCCTGTCCACAATGAGACCAACATCACCCGACGAGAAGATTTAAACGGCATGCGCTTAGGGGCCCATATTGGTTACCGTTACCCATCAGTGGAACAACAAATAAAAAATCAGCAGATCCGCAGGTTCGATGCATACAATGAATATGCAATGTTTGGCTTATTACAAAGTATGCGGGTGGATGGCTTGTTGATGAATGAACTCGTGGCAAAATGGCTCATCCGAAAATACAAATGGAGTGACCAATTTAAGATTTCCAAGCTGGTGGTGGACAGTGTGGATTACCGGTTCATGTTTACCAAAGACTGGGATCAATTCGTCGTGACATTCAATCAAAAACTAAAGCTCATGCGTGAAAGTGGCGAGCTAGATAAAATCATCGAGCGTTACCAGTAACGCTCCAACTCTTCACGGCTCAGCCGCCTCTTTGCTTACCCGTCAGCACTCACCGCTCACTGAAAGACTTTCGCTACTGACAGCGCACCGATCCCGATTACCTTAAGTTTCTCTTTAAATCTTTATGATAATCAGTATCATTAGCGTTTTTATCCTAGCGGTCTAATCTATAGAGGCCGCCTTATAGGAAGCGACACAATGATTTTAACCGGTATCTGCCTCTTTTGGTCAGGCCTCCACCTCATGCTGGGTACACAAGCCCAATCCACAACCCACCTGTCTACTTCCGCGATCACTGCTGGCTCTGCCACACTGATGATCGCCGTTGCCTGTGTCATTTACGAATTCGGCGCAGAACAAGGTTTCTTTTACAGCTTATTCGCGCTTTCGGCATTGGGTGCAATGTATGTTCAATTAAGAGTGTGGAAACCCCTTTGGGTGAAAGGCCTATCGACCGGCGCCGTTTCATTAGCGGTACTGAATATTGGTGGGGCTTTATTATGAGCGTACTTCACCAGACATCTGCCCAGTTCGTAAACATCATCAACCACACCGCAAGCCGAATTGTCGCTGCAACACTGGGCGGTTTTTTCACCACGATCAGTATTACAGTGGGTATTACACTTTGGTGGCCATTCGGTGAAACCGTTGAACAGGTGTTTGCGGGCGGCATCTTTTTCTTCGTCTTTTGGGCGTGCCTCTTTTATTGGATTTTATTATCAGCAAATGGATCGAGGGCTTGGATAAAAGTACTTTCGATTTTGTTACCTATGTTAATCGTCGATGCAATTGGGTTAAATATCTAGTTATGAAACAAGCCACTCATAAAACGCTGTACAACACCCATGGCTGGATCGGCATTGTTAGCGGTATTTTATTATTTGTCGTGATTTTTTCTGGTATACCCGCTTTATTTGAGGATGAGTTAGAGTATTGGCAATCACCCTCTTTAACGGCGCTGCCGAAAAGCCAACAATTCGACTTACAATCTGTGGTCGACGCCGCACACGAAGAGAATTTCATTTACTCGGATTTTTTCATTTCGCCCGCAAACGATGTTCGCTCGCACCATATTCTTTGGAATTTCGACAGAGAAAAGGAAGCATTTAACACGCTCTTTTTAGCCGCACACGATAATCGTGTTGTAGAAGCCGACCAGTCTGACAGTTCTCACATATTAGCGCATCTTCACACAGACCTTCATTTGCCCAGTCCTTACGGTCGCTACCTAATCGGTCTGGCTGGCATGGCTATGTTGCTCGCGATCATTGCCGGCGTAGTGATTCATATCAAATGGCGAAAAGAATTAATCACCTTGCGCCCTAAACGTAGCTGGCGATTACTGTTAACCGATCACCATAAAATTTTGGGTCTTTGGACACTACCTTTCACATTGGTACTGGCTTTTACCGGAACTATATTGGGTTTGCTTGGGCTCATTTCCCCCATACTGGCCCTCGCGGCATTTGACGGAGATGTTGAAAAGGCGACGCGCGCAATACTAGGGCCAAAAGCTGAGATCATCGGCGAACCACTCAACCGTTATCCGCTGAATGATATTCATAATACCTTCAAAAATGATATGCCGGGCGTTACCGTCAATATGATTTCTTTTTCTGGGTATGGTGATCGCGGAGGGTACATTAAATTCAGTGGAAATCACGACGAGAAGCTCAACAATTTGCAAGCCACCACGTATAAAATGGCAACCGGTGAACCGGTTCATACAGCTAACTTTATTGGAAATGGCCCATTCCAACGTATCTTCGCTGCGGTTGTTCCCTTGCATTATGTGATGTACGGAGGCGGATGGCTCAAGCTATTTTACGCCTTAAGCGCACTCGCTGTGTGTGGACTCATTATTAGTGGAAATATGCTATGGCTAGAGCGAAGAGGACATTCTCAAGAGCATTGGCTTGGTAAGCTAACCCTTGGAGTTTGTGGTGGTCTCGTGCTCGCGACACTTTCCTTATTATCCAGTAGCACATGGTTACGTCACGTTGGCGCAGATCAAGCATTTTGGGAAGAGACCATATTCTGGGCTGTATGGGTCATCACGACACTGGTCGCGCTCAAATCTCAAGCGAGTTTTTCACTGGCGCATGGAATAATACGACTTGCAATGATCATTAGCATCTCGACGCTGATCGGTGATGGCATCATGAATCAACGCTGGATATGGACTGCAGAGGGTTGGGTGCTGTTCGTGCAATTTGGTTTGCTCATCTTTACGGGCATTCTCTTCGTTTTCGATTACTTATTACCCGCGAGCAAAACGACTTCAGAAAAGAATAAACCTACTGCACAACCGATCACCTCTTAATCTCGCACAATATCGAGCATGAAACGGTTCTCATAGATGCTACTGTCAATGAGAACCGTTTTAAGCCCCACTTTAGCCCAGGGCTCTCTCATCAACTGATCCTTTCGCTCAGCTTGCCTGCATCCTTCGACGTTCTCGTGGTTGACGAACTGCTCAGCAAAACGCGTGATTTAACTTAAAAACCCAGTATTGGCATGTCACTTTTTAGAAGACGTTGAGATTCATCACGCCGCAAAAGACATCTAACGCTAATTTATTAGAATTTACCTTTGCGTTTGTTATTGATAATCATTATTATTCGCAACCTGATTTATATAACTATTGGGGAATAGAAATAACATGCTGAAAAGAGCACCTCTGTACGTGATGGTGGCCATGGCCACTGCATCCATGACATCGACTGCTACCGAGACTACTTCAGACTCTGTCAAATTGGACAAGCAAGTCGTTACCGCCACACGCAGTAATGAGAGCCTAGCTTCTCTTCCCTATACCGTTCAGGTAATAGATCAAGAACAAATTGCGCTGCAAGCACAAGCCGGTGTTGATTTGGGCACTATTCTCGGAAAACTCGTGCCGGGCATTGCACCAGGAGACAACTCTGTTTCAAGTTACTATCAGAGCCTTCGCGGTCGTAAAGTGCTCGTGCTCATTGACGGCGTGGCGCAACGAACCAATCGCGGAATCTCTCGTGAACTCACCACCATTTCGACTGCAAATATAGAACGCGTTGAGGTGATCTCTGGTGCGTCAGCCATGTATGGTGCCGGGGCAACGGGTGGTGTGATTAACATCATTACCAAAAAAGCCGCGTATGAAGAGCCGACTTTTAGAACAGAGGTGGGTCTAACCACTAGCACAGAAAAACGTGACGAAGACCAGTTGGCTTATAACTTTTCCCAAAGCGTTTCAGGGAAAAAGGACATTGTAGATTACTATTTTGGTGCTGCTTATGAATCACGCGGCAACTTTATCGATGCCAATGGCGACCAAATTGCAACCGACCCAAACCAAGTCAGCCGCGACAACTCAGACTCTCTTGACTTAGTTTTAAATACAGGCTTCCAATTCACGGATACCCAAAAATTAACCGTGGGTGCAGAATATTTTAATGAAGAAATGGACACAAAATATGCTGCGGATTTTGGTGAATCTGACCCTGCAATGTTAAATCTACCAAAAGGTGTTCTAGGAAATGCTGACGCTTATGACGTTCAGCCAAGAGAAGGCTTGTCACTAGAGCGTCAGCCAAAAACTGAGAGAAAGTCGATCACGTTGACTTTTAATGACACCGATTTTTTAGGTCAAAGCCTTACAAGCCAATTGAACTATCGCAAAAATGATTACTATTTTTACCCCTACTTTGGCGCGCCGCTCTACTTAGTAACCGATTGGAATAGTGCAGCTGCTTCTTTCATGACACAGCTTGGGCAAGGCGTCGAGTCTTCCGCTGCATTAACCAATGCGGTGCTCACCAATTCTGTTGGCAAGTCGGCAATTACTCAATCTAGAATTCAAACAGAAGCCATTGACGTTAAATTGGCGCTTGATACGTCCATTGATCTTGATTTTACTACTTTAAATCTATCCTACGGTATCGATTATATAGCTGACTCTGGAGAACAAACTTCAACAGCATATGATTACGATACTTGGTTCGAAAGCGGACAAACTGAATACGATCCAACGGGCGGCGTATACCAAGCAGGGCCGAGATCAGAGTCCGAAACCACTGCTGTATTTACTCAAGCAGAATTTCAACTAACCAAAGATTTAACACTTCGGGCAGGTGTTCGAAAAGAATGGATAACCGTCAAGGTAGATGACTATATTGCTGGTGAAGATGAATTAAATGCAGCAATTTATTCCGCACAAATCCAAGATCCTGCACTACAAACCGTCGCTGGAATGGCAAACTCAACGGCTCCAAGTGAAGCCGCTGCGGCAGCGCTATTAGAAATGGTGGTCAATGGTGCTGCATCTACTCTAGAAGCTGAGCAATTCCTGACATATTCTGACACGGTCACTGAGCGCAAAGGCGGTAAGGAACACTTTTCAGCTTTACTCTTCAATGCAGGTATTGTTTATGATGTAAACAAAGAACAACAAGCCTACTTCAATTTTTCACAAGGCTATACTGTACCGGATATGTCACGCCTTCTACGAAGTGTTAATGTATTCACGGATGTAAATGATCCAGGCCCTGTGTTGGATAGCACTAACGTCGATGCAATAAAAACAAATTCATTCGACCTAGGCTGGCGCGGACAGTTTGAAAGCTTACAAGCTCAATCATCTATCTTTTATAATCAATCAGATAAGTACACAGAGTTTGACAAAGTGACTGGCGTTGTCGAATTACTCGACCAAACTGAAAAAGTCTGGGGCTTTGAAGGTCTTGTAAACTTTTACCTAACAGACAAAGTTTCTACTGGTGCGACATACGCCTACACCCGTGGCTTTACAGAAACGGAAGATGATGGCTGGGTTGCGCTTCCGGCGGACCGTGTGTCACCTCAAAAAATCACGTCTCATGTGACGTATAATAATTTTGGCGCTTATGAAATTTCACTACGTGCCATGCATATGAGTGACTACACAGAAGGCCATCGTGCGGATGAAAAGAAAGCACCATTTACGGGCTATACCACGTATGACCTATTAACTCAGTTTGCATTGCCTGCCGGACATCTTGGCTTCGCAATCCAAAACCTCACCAACAAAGAGTATCAGCCGCTGTACAACCAAGTACGCGCCTATCCCTCTACCGGTGCCTCAGCTGATTTGCCAGCACAAGGCCGTACAGTGAGCTTGAGTTACAGCGTTGAATACTAAAGTCTAACAAGACTTCGTTCTTCACTGATTAGAAAATAAAAAAGGCGGCGCAGATACTTTCTGTGCCGCCTTTTTTATTAGACCTAAGATTACTTCCATTCAGTACGATTAACATTCCATGCTATTAATACTCCATAACATCCAACCATAAATCCGCTAGCTTCCTCGATAGACCCTCTATGGTTTCCATACCCTGAGCCGCAAACCATAGCGCTAATAAGTACTGTGTTTGAATATTCGCTCGAACCCACGCCCTGCTTTTCACATCCAATTCGAAACTTGATCGTGTCTGTCTGTATGCGTTAATCAATACTTCGAGCTGACGAGCATTTAAATTAGCGTCATCAGCAAAAATGGCTAAATCCCACAAGCCATCACCCAAGCCGGCATACTCCCAATCCAATAGCATCCAACCTTGCGGAGTCTGCAGCCAATTCGCCACAGATGGGTCCATGTGACACAAACCCCATTCAGAATATCCCCAAGATTGGATACGCGCATTCATTTGCTCCACTTGATGCGATACTGTTTCGATGTCGTTATCAAAGCTCGTCAAGGTATCACAATGTTCCTTCGCCACTCCACGCGAGCACATTTCCTGTTCAGATTGATGAAATCTGATTGCAGCCTGCTTCCAGAGTCGATCAGCTTGATTTGGAATAGATATAACGGGTAGTTCGCGTACTGTTTTAGGAGCGCCAATCGGTAATGCGTGCGAGTTGAGTACGGTACTCAACGGCACCGCGTGTAGCCGCCCTAACCGCACAGCGACATTTCGAATCTGATCATCCGTTAATGTTTCACGAATCAGAGGCTGCCCCTCAATGAACGGCCGAATCCAATAGCGCTCATCTTGGTTTCTAAAAATAATGTTAGGCACCCAACCATTCTGAGCAGCGAATTGATGAATCGAGAATTCAGCATCTCGATCGATTCCCAGTGCTTGGCTATCAGGCGACTCACTGCGTATTACAAATTTTTCTTGATTCACCTTCAACACACAACATCGATTCGTCAGACCACCAGGCAGCAATTCAATATCCTGTTGAGTCGGTGGCAGTGTGGTGATGTTCCAATCAGCCCATTGCGCAAGGATGCGTGTCAGATTGTCGATTTCAAATTTCACAAGACCGTTCACCCATATTTAAAACGGCGGCATCGCAATTGCCCCAGAGCATGTAAGTGATGTATTGCTGTAACGAATTTCATAGTGCCACCAGTATAGATACAAAAAAGGCCCTGAGACGCAACGTTCAAGGCCTATGTCAAATCAGCGTCAACCTATCGCACTAGGAAGCAGAAGGACGAGTCGCCTTTGAATCCGCATGGCTGCCCGCAGACTGTTTTGAAAAATCGCGACGCCATATTATCCAGCCGATAATCGCCATCACTAAGTAGGTCATCATCATCAGTGCCGTTAAATATAATTCACGATCAATATAAAGTACGATGGCTCCTGTGTTAAAAACCTGCCAATACAACCAGTTTTCAAGCACTTTTCTCGCTACCATATAGGTGGTAACCACTGAGCCCCACGTCGTAAATGAGTCCAAATATGGCAACGCTGCATCGGAGTTATGATCAAGTAATGCTCCACTGATAACGGTTAGCAATAATATAACCGTCCACGCCGCCGTATGCTTATGCCATGTCCAACGCTGAATCGGCAGTTGTTCATTCGTGTTTTCTCGTCCAGTACGCCAAACCCACCAGCCGTACACCGCCATGAGCAAATAATAGACATTCAGCGCAGATTCCATGACGAGCTTAACGTCAAAAAATAACCAACTGAAAATAGCAGTACTGCCAAATGCGGCGTACCAACATAAACTGTTCTGTCGCATTGCCAAGATAAGATAGGCATAACCCAGCATGACCGCTAATACTTCCCACATGCTCATCTGAGCAGCGGCCTCCGTTACGCCCAACCAAAATGAATCCACCTGCACTCCTACATTAGCGCTTCGCTAACTGCATAATTACGAATTTGAATGGCAATTTTAAGCGGCTCATTGAATTTCACCAAGCCTAATCATGCATCCTATACCGTTTTATCTTCGCAAGCACCGATACAAAAGCAACCTGCAAAGATTCATTAAAAAGTATGAATCTTGGGCATGACTCTACGTACATTCTAGGCATATCTAGAGCTATTGATTATATTCGCACTCTACTCAAAATCTTGGAATTAGTTAAATTAAAGGGACTTTATCGTGCTAAAAACGAAAACGGTGTTCCGTACATCAACTCTAATTGTATTGACCAGCGGACTGCTTTCCGGTTGTTTATCTGGTGAAAATACCGACAGCAAGCGCAATAACACGGCCGAGCAAGCATCGACTGTACAAGACAATGAAATTGAAACGAAGCAACCTTCTAACAAAGCATTAACGACAGAAGAGGTGATTCAGCAACAAAAAACACTGCTAGGCTTGTGGCAAACGGATTGCCTGACACTGGATGATGGCAGCACCGCTATTCAAGAATTGACCTACACTAAACGTGAGAATGCGCTCCAGCTCAATGCCCATTATTACCCTTACAAAGACGATCAGTGCCTAGATTTAGATGCTAACAAGGCAAACTCTTTTCAGGGCCAGTTTAAAGTATATAACCGAGAATTAGCAGATGATGGACGTGAAGTCATTCTAGGGCGTTTACTTTTTCCGAACAGCAACTATGGTCCCTCGTTCGATTATCACTACCACTCTGAGACCGACAAGTTAATGTTTGCGAGTTTCGAACGAACATCCAAAGGTGAAACCACCACCATATCAAATCGGCAATTTTCGCGCGTTCAAATGGCTGTTCCTCAACAAATCTGGCTGAATGAGCAGGAAAAAAGTGCAATCGTTGAAAAAATTCAAGGGGTTTGGCTCAATAAATGTGACTACAATTCTTTTACGCCGAACGGTTCGAATACGGAAGATAGACCACCGTTTTTCCAAGACAGCCTGACATTTACAACCACGCACTTAGAACACAACCGGGTCTTTTATACAGTATCAGACTGTTTGACAGCGTCTGATAACCACTTTCAAACCTTACCCACCTTCTCAAAGCTTGAACCGATCATGCGTGCTGATCACAGAATGAACCTGCCTATATTTAAAGTAGCGCTTACACCAAATGATGACACAGCTATATTCAGCGGGCTAACGCAATGGTTTTACTTAAAAGACCAAGTTCTCTCACCTGTTGACGTACATTATTTATCGAATATTGCAGACAGTGAAGCCAATGCCGAGTTTTTCCAAATTCGCTTTAACCAATCATTTTCAATGCAGTAATCGATCAATTTTACTGCAAGCAAGTGTCAATTTTTCATGCAAAAACGCATAAAAAAACCGAGGTAATATGATTACCTCGGTTTTTTATTTTGACTTGCGAACGGTTTAATTACCCTTCTAAGCCTTGGCTTTTTAGGTAGTCGTCATACGTACCGTGGAAGTCGACTACGCCGTCAGCGGTAATTTCGATGATACGGGTGGCGATAGAAGATACAAATTGACGATCGTGAGAAACAAACATCAACGTGCCTTCGTAGTTTTCCAATGCTAAGTTCAATGATTCAATAGACTCCATGTCCATGTGGTTTGTTGGCTCATCCAAAAGCAGAATATTTGGCTTTTGCATCATAAGCTTGCCGAATAGCATGCGGCCTTGCTCACCACCAGAAATTACTTTCACCGACTTTTTGATTTCATTTTGACTGAATAACATGCGTCCCAATTGACCACGAATCACCTGCTCATCATCGCCTTCATTTTTCCACTGGTTCATCCAGTCGATCAATGTCATGTCTTCTTCAAAGTCGCTGGCATGGTTCTGAGCATAGTAGCCAATGTTTGAATTTTCCGACCATTTAATGGTGCCACTCTTTGGTTCCATTTGCCCAGCAAGTGTGTGCAGGAATGTCGTTTTACCAATACCGTTTTGACCGATAATGGCAATACGCTCTCCGACTTCAACCATCAAATTGACGTCTTTGAAAATCAATTCGTCGCCATAGCCCTGAGACATTCCTTCCATTTCTAACGCATTTCGGAAGAGTTTCTTTTCTTGCTCAAATCGAATGTAAGGGTTTTGGCGACTTGATGCTTTCACCTCATCAAGTTTAATCTTGTCTATTTGCTTCGCGCGCGAGGTGGCTTGCTTAGCTTTTGAAGCGTTCGCAGAGAATCGGCTGACGAACTGCTTTAATTCTGCAATTTGGGCCTGTTTCTTAGCATTATTGGCAACCAAGCGTTCACGAGCTTGTGTCGCTGCCGTCATATACTCGTCGTAGTTACCCGGGTACACACGCAATTCACCGTAGTCCAGGTCAGCCATATGGGTACATACGCTGTTCAGGAAGTGACGGTCGTGCGAAATGATGATCATGGTGCAGTTACGATCATTCAACACACCTTCTAACCAGCGAATGGCATTGATGTCGAGGTTGTTCGTTGGCTCGTCCAACAACAGGATGTCTGGGTCTGCGAATAACACTTGAGCCAATAGGACACGAAGTTTCCAACCTGGAGCAACCGCACTCATCAATCCATAGTGCTGTTCGGTGGGAATATCCAAACCCAGCAGTAATTCACCAGCACGGGCTTCGGCGCTGTAGCCGTCCATTTCCGCGAATTGCGTTTCTAAATCAGCGACCTTCATGCCGTCATCTTCAGACATTTCCGGCTTCGCGTAGATGGCGTCACGCTCTGATTTGACGGCCCATAACTCAGAATGCCCCATCAGAACCGTATCAATGACACTGTATTCCTCGTACGCAAATTGATCCTGATTCAATTTGGCCATACGCTCATTGGGGTCAAGGCTGACGGAACCACCAGAAGCGTCCAGCTCACCGCCTAGAATTTTCATGAACGTCGATTTACCGCAACCGTTGGCGCCGATCAGGCCATATCGGTTACCTTCGCCAAATTTGACGGAGATGTCTTCAAACAGGGGTTTGTCACCGAATTGCATGGTGATATTAGCTGTAGAGATCAAGATTGAGCCTCAGATTTGTTACAACAGATGCAGGATAGAATTTATGAGGCGGAGCCTACAGGTCGAAGGGGAATTGATCAATTCAGATTTGTATTTTTTGACGGTTTTTTAGCGGTCATCCGCCTCCGCCTGATCAAGGCCCAGTGCTACCCCAGCCAAACTCGAAAACCGGCCCAATAGCCTACTATTGACGGCCAATCCCCCACTAGCGAATCACAAGAAAGTAGTAAGCCAAAATAAGCGATAGTCCTATGACTAAACTCAGCCACAGCAGATAGGTCGAGCGGCTCTCAGAGTTCCCGCTGGCGACAGGCTGCCACTTATCAATCAGGCGTTTAACCAGCTTTGGCGGGATATTATCTATGCCGTCATTAATCACATCGATAACGGCCGACTGGTCGAGACGGACTGCCGCATGAATAGGTTTACTGTATAGGAACCGTGCGAATTTAAGGTCGTCTTTCGCATCAAGCTTATTGATAAAATACATTCCGGTAGGAAAATCCGCCACGAAGGCATCTGCTCCGCCTTGAATAACCGCTTCAATCATATTCCGGTTATTGTCATAGTAAATCATATTAAGGTCTTTAAAGGTTCGATCCATATATTCCGCTTCATAACTTTGCTTAATGACAGCCACGAGCACATTCTGCAACTGGTCTATGCCATCAAAGTCTTTTCGAACAAATAACCCTGTGACCAATGGAAACATTGGCTTTGAGAACACAAAAAATCGCCTTCGTTCCGGCGACTCTAATAGACCAGCATGTACATGTGCTGCACCCGTTTTAACGGCTTCTAAGGACTCCCCCCAGTTCAATAAAAGAAACTCTACATTTTGATTATTATGTTCCGAGTATAACTTCCAGAAATCGATCAGTAGCCCAGAAGGCTGCCCTGCTTCGTCTAGGTAGGACATGGGCGCCCAGCTGTGTGAATTAGCCATGACCACAGAGTCAGGCAACGCAGAGGCTTGCACATTGAGTGGCACTGCAATAGCTAAAAGGCATGCCCAATAACACCAACGAATTCTGCCATTGATGTTCGCTAATAAACGACTAGAAAGAGTTCTGATACTCACTTTGCTGCCTACTCGCCAGAACCAACCTCTTTAAGGATAGCCTAGATAGAAAAACCAGCGGAAAGACGTATGGCATAGGGGGTTCACGAGAGAGGTGAAGAACAGGCGTAAAATGAAAACGTTTCAACCTACTGATAACACTGAGAAGGCGTATTTTCTGGGTGAACTGTAAATTAAAAAACGAGAGGGATAAAAAATAGGCCGAACAGCTATCTTACGTCGTGCTAACGATTGGGCTCGAAACCCATATAGATAACTGTCTTTACCTCGGCCATTACAAATGCACACAAGGAGTGGACATCCATGCCCAACAAGACAATGAACGAAGGATTATAAAGATCATGTCCGTATATGTCTAGCACGTATGTACTAGTATTGATCGGATGGTCGTCCAACCTCAATCATTCGCCAACCAAAGATAACGCTCATGTCAAAAGCTCGAACAACCGCACTAAATCAGTGCAATAACGATCTAGGAAGCGCTTTTCACTGGCTCCATCGGCACCCCACTGTGAAAGCGAAATAATGGATCAGGGGACAAAATCGTTTCCTTTTCGGCTTCTAAAAAAAGCTGAACACGCTCCTCAATGGGGTCCTTCGAGTATTGTTGAGCGAGTGTAAGATAGTCTTGGAAATGTCTTGACTCCGACTTCAGAAGTGACAGATAAAATTTGTGCAGCTCCTCGTCTAAATGAGGGGCTAATTTGGCAAAGCGTTCGCAAGATCTTGCTTCAATGATGCTACCAATAATCAGCGTGTCGACTAATATTTCATCCTGCTGTTTACGCATGTACTTAGTTAATGAACCCGCGTAACGACTGGCTTTAATGGGTCGATAGGCCATACCCCGCTTTTTCATAATCTTCAGTACTTGTTCAAAATGAACCAATTCTTCCCGCGCTAACCGAGACATTTTGTTCAACAGGTCAATTTTGCTCGGGTTACGGGAAATCAACGTCATTGCAGACTGGGCAGCTTTCATTTCATTCGCTGCATGGTCCATTAAAATCGTTTCTAAATCATTGACTGCGGCAGCCACCCATTCATCCGGTGTTGCGCAAAGCAGATAGTCATTGACGGGCTTAAGGTAACTTTCAATTAAGGACATGCGTAAAACCGAGTAAACCGTGAAAAAGACGAATTGTATCAAATGCGCTGCAAGGATGGTTGCCAATTTACCGTCTAATAAACAGTAAATGGGCTGATCGTTGTCGCATATCAATTACGATGACGACACACCCATTGATGCTAAATCATAGCCTCAAGCAATTCTCGTATGTCACCCTCTAATGCAACGGATTTATGCGTCTTTTGGTCTAGAACACAAAATGTAATGGTGGCATCTGCGACGACTGTATCCGTTCCTTGTAGGGTAATGACCTGCTCCATATTCGCACTTTTTGAGCCCAACCGGCTGACGCGCGTCTGAATTTCCAGTACTTCATTTACAAATGCAGGGCGACGGTAATTAATATTAATGTTGACCAAAACAAACGCCAAATCCCGTTTGTATAACGCCTTCACCAAAGGGAATTCATCAAAGAACTGCCACCGAGCTTCTTCAATAAACTCTAAAAACCGAGCGTTGTTAACGTGCTGGTAAATATCTAGATGATAACCTCGAACCGTGATATGAGTAGTATGCATGAATAAATTCGCCCAGTACGTCGCTAAAAACGGGGGATTTTACCTAAATACCCGCCTGGCCGAAAGTGTCTATTTTAGTGGTTCGCGCAGAATTCCAAGGCGGGAAACAACACACCCCATATTGGCATATATGGGGTGTGTTGAACGTTAATAAGCAATATCAATCAGAAAAGAACTGTTCTTACGCGGGAATAGCCTCCGTTTTTTGTTGGGCCCGAAACACAAAATCACCTCCCTCAATATCGGCAATAATTTGATCGCCACTCACAAATTTTCCAGCCAGAATATCTTGCGCGAGTGCGTTCTCAATCCATCGCTGAATACTGCGTTTCAATGGCCGAGCGCCGTAGACCGGATCGTAGCCAACATCGACCAATTTATTGATTGCCTCGTCACTCAAAGACAGCGTTAAATCTCGATCGTGTAAACGTTGACTGAGTAACTCTAATTGAATATCCGCAATACCACGAATTTGCTCTTTTTTAAGTGGGTGGAACACAACGACTTCATCAATGCGGTTAACGAATTCAGGTCTGAAGTGAGTGGCCACAATATCCATAACGGAATCGCGCATTAATTCGTAGTTTTCTTCTCCCGAAAGCGTCTGAATAACATCAGACCCTAAATTGGAGGTCATCACCAATACGGTATTTTTAAAATCGACTGTGCGTCCTTGGCCGTCTGTTAGCTGCCCATCATCTAATACTTGTAACAAAATATTAAAAACGTCGGGATGTGCTTTTTCAATCTCATCCAACAAAATGACACTGTAAGGCTTACGTCGTACATGCTCTGTTAAATAGCCGCCTTCTTCGTATCCCACATACCCTGGAGGCGCGCCGATTAAACGAGCAACGCTATGTTTTTCCATAAACTCGGACATGTCTACACGTACCATGGCATCAGAACTGTCGAACAAAAACCCTGCCAATGCTTTACACAACTCGGTTTTGCCGACGCCCGTCGGGCCCAAAAAGAGAAAGCTGCCATTGGGTCGACGAGGATCAGATAAGCCCGCTCGACTGCGTCGTACTGCATTCGACACCGCAACCACTGCATCGTGTTGACCCACAACCTTACGATGCAATTCATCTTCCATTCGCAATAATTTTTCTCGTTCGCCCTCCAACATCTTAGCCACGGGAACGCCAGTCCATTTTGATACAACTTCGGCGATCTCTTCCTCCGTGACACGGTTACGCAGCAAAGTGAATTCGCTAACGCCTTTTTCTGCAGCATCTGCGGCGGCTATTTGCTTCTCAAGCTCGGGAATGGTCCCATATTGCAGTTCTGACATACGTTGCAAGTCACCTGCTCGACGCGCTTGCTCCATATCGACCTTGGCTTCTTCCAGTTTTTCTTTTGCTATTTTCGACCCTTCCACCATCATTTTTTCACTTTTCCAGATGGTTTCAAGGTCCACATATTCACGACCTAGCTTGTTTATTTCTTGATTGATTTCACTCAGCCTGACTTTTGAAGCTTCATCGTTTTCCTTGTTTAATGCTTCACGTTCAATTTTCAATTGAATTAAGCGACGCTCAAGTCGATCCATATCTTGCGGCTTAGAATCAATTTCCATTCGGATAATAGATGCCGACTCATCAATTAAATCAATCGCTTTATCAGGGAGCTGTCGATCACTGATGTAACGATTGGATAATTTAGCCGCCGCAATAATGGCAGAGTCTGTAATTTGAACACCGTGATGCACTTCGTAACGTTCTTTTAGTCCGCGCAGTATGGCGATAGTGTCTTCTTCTGTTGGCTCATCCACCAGCACTTTTTGGAAACGACGCTCTAAGGCTGCATCTTTTTCTAAGTAATCACGATATTCATCTAAAGTGGTTGCGCCAACACAATGTAGCTCGCCTCGCGATAACGCAGGTTTAAGCATATTGCCTGCGTCCATCGCACCATCCGCTTTACCCGCACCGACCATGGTGTGAATCTCATCAATGAATAAGATGATATTGCCTTCTTCTTTAGACACTTCTTTAAGCACCGCCTTTAGACGCTCTTCAAAATCTCCACGAAATTTTGCGCCTGCGAGCAAGGACCCCATATCTAATGACAAGATTTTTTTATGCCGTAAACCTTCTGGTACTTCACCATTGACAATACGTTGCGCAAGTCCTTCAATTATCGCCGTCTTACCAACACCCGGTGATCCAATTAGTACAGGGTTATTCTTTGTTCTGCGTTGTAGAACTTGAATCGTTCTGCGTATTTCATCGTCTCGACCAATGACCGGGTCTAACTTTCCTTCTGTCGCTTGCGATGTTAAATCGACGGTATATTTCGATAATGCTTGTCGATTATCCTCATCATTTGGATCATTAATATTTTCACCACCTCTTACCGTATCAATGGCTTTTTCTAATTTTTCTTTGGTTAACCCCAAAGACTTTAAAATTTTTCCAGCATCGCCTTTTTCTTCAACGGCAGCCAAAACAACAAAGTCACTGGATATATATTGGTCGCCTTTTTTCTGTGCCAATCTGTCGGATAAGTTTAAAATACGCCCTAATTCAGGTGAAACACTGAGGTTTCCATCGGGCTGATTCACCGTGGCCAATGCCTTCATTTTTTCTTTAAGCTGCCCTTGAAGCGCGGCTGGCGAAACGCCAACAGCTTGTAATAAAGGGCGAATGCCACCCGGTTTTTGGTCTACTAATGCCAATAGCAGATGAAGGGTATCGATTTGATTGTTATCGTTGCCCAGCGCTAAAGATTGGGCTTCAGAAAGCGCCTGCTGAAGGCTACTGGTAAATTTTTCCATGCGCATAGATTGATGCCTCTAAGTAAATCTGTCTCTGCCTTTTTAATGGTGCCACCTTGATTGTTTTCAAGCTAAACATGAATGAAATACCACAAGAGATTATCCAATGGATATTAAATTCATTTAAATCTGTATCCAATTACCCTCTAAAAGACGGCCCTACCACTGGTGCGCCTCCAACTAAGTCTTTGTTTTTATAACTGTTTATCTGGGCACCTTGGATTCAGCACTCAACCTCAGGTGAATTCGCGAGGATTGATTTAATATTTACGAGCAATTTGATACTAGTCTTATGAGTAATACGACTCCTCTCAATAGTCCGCTAGAGTCGCCGTAAATTCTTGGCGGCATTGAGCCAAGATACCCGCTATAATCCCGCGACTTCCTTTAGGTTCGCAGTGCTTTCATGTCCAGCCCATTATCTACTCAAGCTAAAATTCCAAACCTTGTTACGCAGGGCGCATTATTGATATT
The DNA here is from genome assembly GCA_947503895.1 of uncultured Saccharospirillaceae bacterium. Classification (GTDB taxonomy): domain Bacteria; phylum Pseudomonadota; class Gammaproteobacteria; order Pseudomonadales; family Oceanobacteraceae; genus Bermanella. The sequence continues at coordinate 95,390 of CANNFT010000014.1, read as the reverse complement.
AGTCGGTGAAGCTCTCATTGCTTTAATGGGTGCCATCATCAAACACCTTTCATCCGAACTTCCAACTGAAGTGATCGTGTTCTTCCGAAATCTGTTTGGACTCGGCATGCTGGTGCCACTCATTGCGCACCATGGCCTCTCTTCCCTGAAAACCCAGCGCTTACATCTCCACTTACTTAGAGCAAGTGTCGGACTCACCGCCATGTATGGGTTATTTTATGTGGTGGCACACATGCCGCTGGCTGAAGCGTTTTTGGTGAAGCTCACTTCACCCTTTTTCATGCCAATCATTGCCGCAGTTTGGCTCGGCGAAACGATTAAGCCGCGCACCGGATGGGCCATTGCACTTGGCTTTTTAGGCGTCATGTTTATTTTGCGGCCCGGCATGGAAAACTTTAGTCCAATCGCGCTCGTCGGTATTGGTGCTGCTGCGCTGGCCAGCTTGGCCAAAGTCACCATTCGTCACATGGGCCAAACAGAACCCAGCACAAGGATTGTTTTCTATTTTGGCTTATTCAGCAGCCTTCTTTCTGCCATTCCATTACTTTGGGCATGGCAGACACCATTATGGTCGCACTGGCCTTGGTTACTGCTTATGGGGTTGGTCGCGACGATTGGGCAGTTAGCCTTAACCCGTGCATATCGCATTGCAAATCCAGGACAGATTGGACCCTACGTCTACTCGTCCGTGATTTACGGCGCATCGCTCGGCTGGTTCATTTGGGGAGAGGTCGTGCTCATTAGCACCATGATTGGATCGGCGTTAATTATTGGAGCCGGTATTTGGAATTTAAAAAGTAGCCGCTAGGGCTCAATGGCTGTTGACGCGGCTGATGTCTCAATGGGGTATTCCCTACCCCATTAATACTTCACTTCCGGCTAGTCTACGTTGGGTTAAATATCTACCCAGTTTTTAGCACGGAAAAAATCGAAATGGCCTTGCGGGTTAATTTGATGACTGGCACTTAACGTGCTTTCATCGATACCCAGCCACTGCCTAAGTGACGAATGAAGGTGCGCACCGGTAATGATGCCACCATTATTTTCGTCTACCTGTAGACTGCGAGTATTCATCGGCAATAATTCTAAACGATCATTCGTCGCTTGAATCACCTTATTACCTTCGATGTTGCGGTCCATTACAAAAGCAGATGAAACTGGATAATGCTCTTTTCCAGCTGCGCTGTTGTAATAAGGCGCACGACCAAAATCACTGCATACATAGACGGTCAGACGGTCTGCAAAGCCATAGTATTCAGCCATGTCCCACAACGTGGTTAGATCCTTCAACATACAAAGATATTTTTCGTTTTGAATGCGATCGTTGTCTGAATGAGAATCGAATGAACCTCCTACAATATTTGCACTATTGTATTTTCCTATTGCAAAAGCAGCGGCGACCAATTCACATGGCGACGGATTTGGGTCACCCAAAAGCTCCATTAGATGACTTTGACTCACTTCATCATCCACTAGGCTTAATATCTGTTGATGTGATGCTCTACGAGCCACAAACTCATCTTTATGAAAACCAATGTCGAATGCCGGCTGCCTAAAACCAATTTGTTGGCGTCTCACACCTTTTACGGCTTGCTCATAAGCGCCATAACTAATAAAGCTAGAAAAACCACCCTGAGCTGCCATGAGGCCACTGATGCAGGGTAGTTTCCCCTGGTCACTGCCGGACCCAAACAACTTCTTGCCATCTTGATGCGATGTCGTTCCCACAGCGATGCCATTTACGACCACCATTTCACGGTGAAACCGATGAAAGAATGTATCCAGCGTGTGGTTTAATTCTCTTGACGTATCAAAGCCTTTCGCAGCTGGCGCATATCGAATGTTGCCTGCTTGTCGAACCTCATGAGGTTCGTAATGCGACATTGGACCAAGACCCGATGATAAGTCATGGTTGTATTTCGGATCGCAAAAGGCGGTTGTATCCCACCCTCCACTTGCCACATAAGTGACTAATAACCGCCCTTTGGCAGTATCTTGCTGACGTCTTGCAGGCGAGCCTGCTAACGTAGCGGCAATTGAACTCATTACCATTCCCCTTGCGAATGTAACGTTACGTGCAACCCTTTTTATTTATGACTAACAGATGCTGCCTACCACTGCTTATATCCAAATGATTCATTCACTTTTCTAAAAAGCATATGGTGGCTGTAATTATTATCGTTGCACGCATGTATTCTAATTTCTTCTCACCGTATGAAAACGGTGCAATTACGAAAATGCCGTATTTTTTTTCGTGTCTAAACACAAACTGTGAGTTTTTGTGAAACTGTGCATCATTTTGTTAAACAGTCGTGAACACCATCTCCTTTCATTTGCAAACATCACAATGATTAGTGGATGAATTGATTCTCATTACACCAGTGATGAACTCGAAAATCTCGCACACACAGACAAGATAAAGCGCTTGCATTTGCGCTAAATCTTAGATTTTAAATAGAGCATTTAAAAATATAAGAAACGTAAATCAATTACGTTCGTAGAAGGATAAGCGAATGAACCACGGTGTTCATCGGACTAAAGTCAGAATGAGGCAGTTATTAATAAAGTAAGAAATGTTACACATCACCCTGTACATTGTGCACGAACATATTCTTGAGGAGTCATGCCCGTCCAGCGCTTAAATGCCGCATAGAAATTACGCACATCATTAAAGCCAATTCTCATTGCAATTTGATTATTGGTATGAAAACCCGCAATAAGTAGAGATTTAGCCTCTGCCTCACGTACACCGTTTAGTATTTTACGGAAACTGGTATTTTCATTTTTTAATTTTGATTGTAACGTGCGCTCACCCATTTTTAAGTGAATCGCAAGTTCTTGTATAGTCGGCTCACTTTCATTGAGTCGGGCTTTAATAAACGATTCGACCTGCTGAACCAAAGATTGCTGACTTTCTAAGGTCATGATCGCCGACTGGGCCTTATTTATTTGATAGTCAAACAATTCTTCATCAAACCAACCAGCCCTTACCTGTAAGTACTCGGTAGGAAAGACCACTTTATTTACATCTTTATGAAAAATAACAGGGCACCTGTAAATCGACTCATATTCTTTAATAAGCCCCATATCGTCATGCATAAACTCAACCCAACAGACACGTTCCGGTATAAGTTTGTCGAACAATGTAATGATCGTAGCTACCATAGCATCGGCTTGATGGTGCGTGCTATTGCTGCCTTCAGAAGGTTTAAAAACCAACTCACTCATATCTTCATTTTCAATTAATTCACAATCGAAGACTTCGCTGACTAAGCGGCTAAAGTGAATCAATGTGGTGATTGCGACACCCAATGTAGCAGCCGTCACCAGTAAATTCCCAAGCAAACCAAGTTGCATGGTCGATACTCGATAGCCAAGCTTTGCGCCTAATAACGGGTCGTTTAAGGCTTTTGCCGAACGCTCATACATATTAGAGACGTTGTCCAATGGCACTCTATAGCTTGGGTTTTCTAGGCGATTGTAATGCTCCTGCAAGGCTAATTTGATGACACGCTCATCGCATCCCATATCCACCATATTGATGGCGACCCTTTTTACAAAAAGAGCGGATACGGTGGGAGATACTGGTGGCATATTCGATTTCAAATTACTTTTCTAACAATCATTGATTAAAGCCGTGGCAGCGAATTCAGTTTACATTAGTAATGGCGACTGGCTGGCACGACAAAAGCAAACCAAATAGTAAAAATTGTCCTCTGCGCCGTCCACTGAAAAAGGCATCACATTACAGTTTAAATTTAACCCTTGCTATATGTTTCACACTTTCCACATATAGCAAATTGTTATTTATTGTAACCGGCAAATTCAGCCTGACACGCGCAGTCCAGACCTGACACTTTTCGTCACACTGTGTGACGACAAACCTCTACTTGATCAGAAAATATCGATGATAGATCGCACTCGCCTTGGGCAGGAATATGGCAAAACGAGGGAGATTTAATTGCCCAGCTCATGTACATCTAGGCCAATAAGGCAGTTTTTGGCGACGGGGCTGGCATCAGCCATAGAATGCCAATGCCCAATCTGATTAAAATCACGTTCGCGATGACGAAGGTCACTCAAGGGCATCACGACGAGAATCCACTAAACTTCTGTCGTCATGCGCATTAAATCAATCAAAATGCTGGAAGATAAAATGCTATATAGCGGGAATTTCACTCAATGACATGTTTTCGCAGCGGCGCTTTACTCGCTTGCAAGGGCCTTTTTAAATTTTGTATGGTAATTGTGATAGCCGTGGGCTACACCCAAACCGTTCAATCGGAGACCACGATTAACGTCGGTGGGTATGTATTCCCACCCTTTTTAGATATTCAGAATCAGCAATACACAGGTATTTTAATCGACACCATTCAAGCATTTAATAAATCACAAACTCAATATAAATTTAAGTTTACTTCGACTTCATCAAAACGAAGATACCATGATTTAAGCAGTGGCCGGTTTGATGTCATTATGTTCGAGTCAGAGAAATGGGGTTGGGATTCACAACCTGTTCATGCAAGCAGCACACTGTTAACAAACAGTGAAATATACATCGCTAAGCGACAACAGCAGCGCTCACAACAGTTCTTCGAGTCCATTCAAGACAGAAAACTGGTTGCTGTATTGGGCTACCACTATCGCTTCGCTAATTACATGAGTAATGCAGATTATCTCAATGAACTATTCAATATTCGATTGGTATCGTCAATGGAAACCGTTATCAATCAAATTATTCACGGACAAGCGGACATAGGTGTGGTGACATATACCTATCTAAAATATTTTTATAAACAGCATCCGCTCATAGAGCCGCAAATTTTAATCGGCGATGTAGTCGATCACCAATACGAACAGAAAGCTATTTTGGCCAAAAATCGCAATATCACGCTAGACCAGCTCAATGAAATCATTTCAAAGGTGCAGCAGTCCGGTCGCTTCAATGAAATATTACTTGAACATGGCATCGCATCTCCGCATACCCGTTCACCCCTGACTAAATGAGCATGTTAAAGAGATAAGCATTTTATAGAGCGCTTTCTCGAGGGTGTTATATGAAAAGCATTCAGTAGACCCAAAGAGAATGGCGAAGTGCGCACCTAATCAAACATCAGGCGGCAGCTAGTTAGGCGGGAACGTAAAATTCGCGAGAAATCGACACGTTACTCATAAGTTGATAAATGAGCATGATCAAACTGGATTAATCATCGTATTATCGATGCTGACCATGCTTTAACAACCTATTCAACATACACTCATCCTATAGAACCCTAGAGTAGAACGTCAGCGGCAGGCTCTGGCACTTTTGTCGACTGCAAGCTACGACGCCACTGCGCTGGAGAGGCTCCGTATTCTCGCTTAAACAAACGATTAAAGTGGCCCGGATCTTCGTAACCCACACGCCACGCAATTTCACTCACACTGCTATTGGAATGCTTTAGCATTTCTCGTCCCTGCTCGACACGCAAATTCTGAATGTAGTGAAGTGGCGTATCCCCTGTCGCGTCTTTAAATCGTCGCTTAAAAGTTCGTAAGCTCATGTTGGCTTTTTCTGCCAAGATTTCTAGTGATAGCGCACTGGCATAATGAATTTCTAACCATTGCTGCACGATTAAGATAGCTGCATCCTGATGGTAGGTTTGGGCAGATACAGAAATAAAGTCTGTAGATTCTCCACGTCTAAAGTCCATCAAGAATGCCTTCTCAACGGCCTTGCCTACTTCCTCGCCAGACAACCTATGCAGCAAATGGACAATTATTTCCATCGCGGCATTCATGCCCGCAGAGCAATACAACTCCCCTGTCGCAGTCACATACCGATCACGCCTTAAATCGGTATTGGGATAACGTTGCGCAAACTCTTCGTGCTTATGCCAGTGAGTGGTGCAAATGCGTCCGTCTAGTAATCCTGCTTCCGCTAATAAAAAAGACGCTGTCGTCGCCGCCATGATGGGCACACCCGCCTGATGCCACTGAGCCAACCGGTTTAACAACGGCTGCTGGTGTTGTAGCGCAGGCTCTATGTCTCCCCATATGGCATGCAGGATAACAAGATCCGTTTTTTCAACATCCGATAATGCGCCGTCTGCCTTCACCTCTAACCCAGAGAACGACGTTATAGATGAACCGTCACGCGTAATGAGCTCGACTTGAATGGGCTTACCACAAACTTTTTGCTGTAGCCGGGATGCAAATGCCCAGACATCTTGGGTTAGGCCAAGGCTCAATCCCAAGGTGTTTTCGCAGGCGTATAAAGTGACGTGATCTAATGCCATTGGTTTTGTTCTTTTTCGCTAACGTTATGGTCAATACAACCGAATTAGGCCCATACGACCATTTTTTTAACCCAATAGACTGGGTGGTTACCAGTAAACCGACCTTATTATGATCAGGTCAATCCACATAGAAGAAGAATAAGATGCACTTCACACCTGAACACGAAGCACTTCGCAAAACCGTACGAGACTTCGTATCTCGCGAAATTGACCCCTTTGTACTGGAATGGGAGCAAGCCGGTCGTGCACCTTTGCATGACATATTCAAAAAGATGGGGGACCTGGGCCTATTGGGCATTCAAAAACCCAGTGAATTCGGTGGGATGGGCCTAGATTACAGTTACAACTTGGTTTTCGCCGAAGAAATCGGGCGGTCATACGGAGGCTCTCTTCCAATGGCGATTGGCGTACAGACAGATATGGCCACCCCCGCGCTAGCACGTTTTGGCAGTGATGAGCTCAAAAAAGACTTTCTCACGCCCGCGATTGCTGGAGATATGGTCGCATGCATTGGTGTCAGTGAAGCCGCTGCAGGGTCAGATGTTGCAGGACTGAAAACCCAAGCCCGCAGCGATGGCGATGATTACGTAATCAATGGCAGCAAAATGTGGATCACCAATGCCTTGCAAGGGGATTGGATTTGTCTGCTCGCCAATACCAGTGATGGCCCTGTACACAGTAATAAATCCATGATCATTGTGCCGCTGAATAGCCCGGGTATCTCATTCAGCGACCCAATTGATAAAATCGGCATGCGAGCGAGCGACACTGGGCAGATTTTCTTTGATGATGTGAGAGTACCCAAACGCTATCGAATCGGGGAAGAGAACAAAGGCTTCGCCATGCAAATGATGCAGTTTCAAGAAGAGCGACTCTATGCGGCAGCGACCGGGCTCAAAGGCATGGAGCGCGTGATCGAGGACACCATTGAATATTGCCGCGAGCGCAAAACATTTGGACAACCCGTGATCAACAATCAAGTTGTGCATTTCAAACTCGCTGAGTTACAAACGGAAATTGAAGCCTTACGTGCATTGGTTTGGTCAGCCTGTCAGCAGCATGTAGATGGGCTGGACGCCACCCGCTTAGCCTCGATGGCAAAATTGAAACTTGGTAGGTTATGGCGCGAAGTTTCTGACAGCTGTTTGCAGTATTGGGGTGGAATGGGGTTCACATGGGATAACCCAGCCTCACGCGCTTATCGAGATACCCGCATCCTTTCCATCGCTGGTGGAAGTGACGAAATGATGCTTGGCATCATCGCAAAGTACATGGGCACATTACCTGAGCGCAGATCGAGCGCCTCAAAGTCCTAATCAATATTTTTAAAACGTCTTATCATTAAAAGGAGCGCTCATGGCCATTCCTGAGCTGTTTAAAGGCAAGTTAAGCATACCTGCTATTTGTGCCCCCATGTTTTTGGTATCCAGCCCTCAGCTGGTGATCAGCGCCTGTAAAAACGGTGTCATTGGAACCTTTCCCGCCCTTAATACAAGGCCTTCAGCACAATTAGATGCGTGGCTGACCGAAATTACTGAAATCCTCAGCCAATTTGCTGCTGAGAACCCTGAATTACCGGTCGCTCCGTTTGGAGTGAATCAGGTTGTGCACCCCTCCAATTCACGACTAGAGGAAGATCGTGCCCTCGTACGAAAACACAAAGTCCCGTTTGTGATTACCAGCCAAGGTAACCCAGCAGACGTCGTAAAGGACGTCCATGAATGGGGCGGCGTTGTGTTTCATGACGTGATATACGCTGAACATGCTCGCAAAGCCATTGCAGCAGGGGTCGACGGAATCATTATCGTAACGGCGGGGGCAGGTGGCCATGGCGGCACGACCAATCCATTTGCTCTGATTCGTCAAATTCGCGAGTTTTGGGATGGTCCGCTGGCTTTAGCCGGCGCGATAAACGATGGCCATGGTATTCGGGCAGCTGAAGTTTTAGGCGCTGATATGGCGTATATGGGAACACGGTTCATCGCCACAGAAGAAGCTCAGGTTCCGGATGATTACAAACAAATGCTACTGGATGCTGAAATTAAAGACATCGTCTTTTCCGACTACTTTACCGGCGTCAACGCCAACTACCTGACGGCATCCATTGAGCGCGCAGGCGTCGATATAAAAGCCGTTCGCGATAAATCTGGCGTTGACCTGGATTTAGCGGGTAGCAACGCTTGGCGAGACATTTGGAGTGCAGGCCATGGTGTCGCTGGCATTCACGAAGTCCTGCCGATGCACCAACTGGTGCAGCAGCTTAAAAGCGAATACCGCGAAGCTTTGGAAAAACCGGGGTTTTGTACGTAAACAGTCGACGGTATTCTAAAGACCACACTATAGGGTCCCCACTGATCACGGACTCTATAGGATTTCCGCAGACACCCATCGAATGAGTCGCGCAGGCGGTCGTGCCATCTGTGTGACAGCGCCTCCACCCTCCCCTTTCATCAAGCCACCGCAGTCAGAGTAATAGAACTTAAGCGATCGACTATCTTTATAAGAACGGCATACCATATGGACGATATAGCCAATTGTTATAGAATGGCCAATACTTGGTTATTAAAAATGTCGAGAAAACTGGGTTGCGCAGTTGGAACATAACGTCATCTGTTCCCAATCGTCACCGTTTTTTTGTGGTTTCCAATCAACCCAGAGAATTGCATGCTGATCTACTTCAATAACACCATCTTCAAAGCTTGGTCTGTTCCAAACACATTTCCAACTGCGGGCAAAGCTTGTGAACACGGCGGTTAAAATATTGCGCGATCTACGGCCAAGCAATTTGAAAAACAGTCGTTTAGCATCGAAGTGCGCACGCAGAATGGTGACCGCTTTTGCTATGTGGCTGTCGGGGTTACTGATTCCATTTGTGCTCGCTTGGAACACCGTTCAGGCTCAAGAATTGGAACCCGTCACACTGCAATTACAATGGAAACATCAGTTTGAATTTGCAGGGTTTTATGCCGCTCAAGCAAAAGGGTTCTATAAAGAAGCAGGATTTGATGTCGATATACAAGAACTAAGCGAAGACAGCAATATTACAGACAGAGTGCTAGACCAAAAAGCCGATTTCGGAATTTTCTATACAGATTTGGTTCGATCACGTATGGAAGGCAAACCGGTCGTGCTACTCGCCAGCTATTTCAAACGTTCGCCTTTGGTGCTTGTTACATCACCTAATATACGTTTCCCACAAGATTTAATTGGGAAACGCATCATGGCAACACCTGATCAAATGCAATCGGCTAATTTCTTACAAATGTTTCGTAGCTTTAATATCCAACCTAATCAATTAAATCGTATTGAACATAGCTATAACATCCAAGACTTTGTTGATGGAAAAGTGGATGCATTTATGGCTTTTTTAACCAATGAAGTTTTTATTCTGCAAGATAAAAATATTCCATACAATATCATAGACCCGAACAACTATGGCCTAGAGTTGGATGACGTCATTCTATTCACATCCAAAAAACTCGCTAAAGCCTCTCCTGAGAAAGTCAGGAAGTTTCGAGATGCCTCCACCAAAGGTTGGGAGTACGCACTAGAAAACCCAGATGAAATCATTAATCTCATCACCAAGCGCTACAATACGCAAAATAAATCAAAAAAATCATTGCAATTTGAGGCCACTGAAGTTCGCAAGATGATGATGCCCAGCATCTACCCAATAGGTTCGATCGACTTAAATCGACTCAAACGATTTGAAAATTTATTGATCGAAATGGATATCGCTCAGCAGTTTGTAGACCCATCCCAATTTGTCATGGCACAAAAACCGTTTAATCTCGATGTGCCAATCGCGCATTTATTAACCGAGCAAGAAAAGCAATTTATAAGGCAGAACTCTACCGTAACATTGGGCACCGACGCTAGCTGGGAGCCTTGGGTTATTCAAACACCCGGCGGAGAATTAGGAGGCTTGGTCGGCGAACTGTATAAAAAACTCACCGATTTAACCGGCATACGGTTCGACATCACGCTTGGCAATTGGAACGAAATACTGTCAAAAGCGAGCGAGCGGAAGATTGATGGACTTGCAACCTCTTTTCCTCATCCTGATCGCAGCTCGAACTTTAATTTTTCACAGCCCTTTGCAAAAATATCTCGCTTAATCGTTGTTCCAAAAGGCAATCCTCACGATATAAAAGACGTCGCGGACCTAGCAAATAAGACGGCTGTTATGCAGAAAGGAAACTTAATGAATGACAGTATCATTCGTGAGATAGAGGGCCACCGGATACTGTACGCCAAAAATATACATGAAATAATTGATGCCCTAGCATCAGGTAAAGCTGACTATGCAATAGAAGAAGAGTCCATTGTTTACAGTGCCCTTAAACGAGATGTTGAAGTCATACCATTAAAGACACCTCTTGGGGAGTCGACGAACATCGTTATATCCACTCGCAAAGATTTCCCGCTATTAAACAGTATTTTAAACAAAGCTCTTAATTATCTCCCTTCGAATTATCTTAAAGAACTAAAAGCCAAATGGTTTTTGAGTAACCCTAGAAACATTGATACAACATTACTGACATTCACTGACCAGGAACTGGATTTCATCAAGTATTCATCACCAATCGTATTTAGCAATGAGAATGATTACCCTCCTTTTGACTTTGCTATTCAAGGGCAGCCGCAAGGCTATAGCATTGATCTCATCCGAAAATTAATGAACCGAACGGGACTAAAGGCCAAGTTTCTAAACGGCTTCACCTGGAAACAACTCATTGATAAATATAATGCCGGTGAAATAGATGTAGTACATACGGTATTTAAGTCTGAGGAACGTGCGGAAACCTCATTATTCACACGCCCCTATTTTGACGATAAAGCGGCTTTTGTCGTACGAAGCGCGTTCGAGGATATTGAATCAATCAACCAACTTAAAAATCGTACCGTCGCTTTACCGAAAGGCTGGGCATTTGAAAGTTTTATTAGAAAGGAATACCCAAATATTAATCTACTGATTGTGAATGATACGGATGCAGCCTACCAAGCTGTAAGGAACGGACAAGCCGATGCCTTCTCAGATATTGAATCCGTAGCCAATTACTATATCAAAAAGAACTTTCTACACGATCTAAAAGTTACCGGTTGGTTCAAAGAATTTGACGGAGAAAATAGCAATGCATTACATATGATGGTAAAGAAAGACAATAGAATGCTGCACACTATATTAGAAAAAGCACTGGCCACCATCACGCCGGATGAAGTTGATAGTTTAAACCTAAAGTGGATTGGTAAACGTCCGAACACAAAAGCACTCAAACTCACCAACATTGAAAAAGACTTTTTAAAATCGCATCCGGTCGTGAGGGTCAGTAATGACGACAACTGGCCACCTATGGATTTCAGCATAGAAGGTACACCAACCGGATATTCCGTTGACATGCTGAATCTCATCTCTTCGAAAATTCCTGAGCTGACACTCCAATTTGAAAATGGATATTCTTGGAGTGAGATACTGGACATGGGCCGGAATAGAGAATTAGACGTACTGCATAGCCTCAGTGTTACCGATGAGCGCAAAGCATTTTTAAGTTTCACGTCGAGTTACATTTCCATACCCACAGTCATCGTCACTCAAACCGATGTCCCGCCTATTAAAAGTGTGAGTCAGTTTAAAGGCAAAACCATCGCGGTATTAGCAGATACCGATTGGTCAGAGATGCTGCAGGCTGAATTTGGGAATGATATATCTATATTAGAGGTTCAATCCGTCCAAGACGGCCTAAGAAACGTTTCATTTGGGCAGGCTGACGCATTGGTTGATTCATTAAGTACTGTCAGCTGGTTGATTAAAGACCAAATACTGGTAAACCTAAAAATCAATGCTGACGCGAGTATATTTGGCCTCGAAGATTCAAACTTTCACATAGCCGTTCGCAGCGATTGGCCAGAACTGCATTCCATTATGCAAAAAGGATTGCTCAATATTTCTATAGAAGAAAAAAATCGCCTCAGCGATAAATGGTTTAATGTCACGTATGGCGATAGAGTGATTCCCCTCACCATAAAAGAAAAACAGTACTTAATAAACAAAAACACAATCAAGCTTTGTATTGACCCTAAATGGATGCCTTATGAGCAATTAAATGAAAACGGCCAGCATGAAGGTATGTCGGCAGATTATATGGCGTTGATCGGAGAATTGACGGGCGGAAACTTTGAGGTTTATCCGACACAAAATTGGGAGGCGTCTATATTAGCAGTAAAAAATCGAGAGTGTGACCTATTACCCATGGTAACAGAGACGGAAGCACGCACAGCCTTTCTTGATTTTACCTTACCTTATGTCAACTTTCCGTTTGTCATTGCCACACGAAGCGGTGAAAGCTTCATTGATGATATCTCATTGTTTCTTGATAAACCGTTTGGCACCGTAAAGGGATACAGCATCGCCAACACCCTCAGAAATAGATACCCCACGATAAAATTAAAAGAATTTAATTCAATCGCAGAAGGAATTCGAGCGCTCCAACAAGGGTCAATTTATGGATTTATAGATGCCACTGCAGCCATCACTTACCACATCCAAAATGAAGACATCATTGAAATAAAAATTGCAGGAAAATTGGATGATCGATTTAGCCTGTCTGTCGCCACACGCAATGATGAACCCATACTACAGAGCGTTATTCAAAAAGCACTGAATGCAATTACAGATGAAGAACGAAATCGACTTTATAATAAATGGGTAGCCGTAAAAGTCGAAAGCGGTATTGACTACACACTCATTTGGAAAATTGTCGCGGCATTGGCCATTGTCATTGCTTTCTTTGTGCTCTGGAACCGCAAACTTATTCACGAAATTAAACGCCGTAAAATCGTAGAAAAAGAGCTCATCAAAGCTGAAAAATCAGCTCTAAAGGCTAACCAAGCAAAGGGCGAGTTTCTGGCTAATATGAGCCATGAAATTAGAACGCCCATGAATGCGATTATTGGCCTCAATACATTAGCCTTATCAGAGCTGAAACCGGATGATCAAGTGCATGATTTCATTAAGAAATCTTTGGCATCTGCTCGTTCACTTATGGGTATCATCAACGATATACTTGATTTTTCTAAAATTGAAGCCGGCAAGCTCGATGTAGAGAAAGTACCAATGAACGTCAACCAACTTGTCCAGCAAATGGATGACATGTTCAGTTTTGTGACAAGTGAAAAGGGCCTGAGCTTAGAGTTCGCTATTTCAGAAGATTTCCCACACGCTATTATTGGTGATCCACTCAGACTAAACCAAGTTCTGACTAATTTAATCAGTAATGCCATTAAGTTCACTGAAAAAGGTGGTGTCTACGTCAGCATTACTGCAATTGAAAATGTTTCCGGAGATAAATCACTTTGTTTTAGTGTAAAAGACACGGGGAAAGGCATCGCTGAAGAACTAAAATCACACCTATTTGAATCATTTACCCAAGAGGATACCACCATCTCTCGCCGCTTTGGCGGTACGGGTTTAGGGTTAGCGATTTCTAAAAATTTGGTTCACCTTATGGGAGGTGAAATATCGTTTGCGAGTGAGTTAGGAAAAGGAAGTGAATTTCGTTTCAAGCTGCCACTTATTCCCTACCGTGCTCAAAAAGAAGATTTAGACCACCGTTGCGGTAACGATATTAATATTTTATTTATTGACGATGACCCGTATACCTATAAAGTCGCTCAACATCTTGTTTCGGGTCTAGCGGTCAATCTCGAATACGCAGAGTCTCCCAGCGATGCCCTGACGTTAATTCAAGCTCATCCAAACCATTATCTCATCCTATTAATTGACTTTAATATGCCAGAGCATGATGGTTTTATTCTTCGCCAACAACTACTAGAAATGGAAAATTTAGAGGTCGTCCCAAGAATGGTGTTAATCACTGGCCATCATAATGAGAACCTCCACCAAAAAGCGCTTGAAGCTGGCTTTGACGGCTATCTAAATAAGCCTCTGGATCACGGACGACTATTGACACTTATCGTCGAACAATCTGAATCTTTAGGCATTTCTTTGGATAAAGCGACATTGCTATCAGACGAAGAGATGTTAAAACGAAGAATCTTACTAGTAGAAGATAACGATACCAATCTCGATGTTGCCACACATTTCTTACATAAAATGGTTGGGCAAGTCGATATCGCAAAAAACGGCGAAATGGCGGTCAAACAAGTACTGAGTCACCCGCCTGACTACTATGGGCTAGTACTGATGGACATACACATGCCTGTTTTAGATGGCTACAAGGCAACCCTACAAATGCGTGAAAACGACGCGTACGATAAATTGCCAATTATTGCAATGACAGCCAATGCAATGAGTGATGATATCGATCGTTATACAAATATTGGTATGCAAGGTCACCTACCAAAACCTTTTGAAGTTGATCAACTTAAAAATAAACTCAACAAGTGGCTAGCACATAGTGGTCAGGGGTATTTACAAACACTTGCTGAACCTAATTTTGACGAGTTGACCAAGCCGATAGAAGTCACACTACCGTCCACTCCTACATTGAACGCCGAAGCCGCATTAGAGCGCTTAATGGGCGAAACATCCCTTTTCTGCGCGATGCTGACCGCGCTCAAAGATGAACACATCCCAGCGCTCGAAAAGATCGAAACACTCGTCAGTCATCCAGATAAAGACGAAAGCATCAGAATTGTACATACGATTAAAGGCGTCGCACGAAGTAGCGGTGCAGATTTACTAGCGGACACCGTACAAATAATAGAAACTGGACTCATTGAAAATATTGAAATTCAAACTGAAACATTGGCCGAATTGGCAAAACTGGCTCAACAAACAGCCACAGATATTGTTTCATTATTAAACGTCTTGGAATGATTATTAGGTCAATATGTTGATACAAATTTAGAGTGGGCAATACATGAACTTGACCCAACAGCAAATTAAGCAATTACAATCGCTTCGAATTTTACACGTTGAAGACGATCAATCTATTCATCATCAGATGAACGTCATTATCGGCCGATATTGCCCCAATTTAGAATGGGCTGCGAATGGTGAGGAGGCACTATACAAATTTAGCCATGCTCACAAATTTGATTTAATTATCAGTGATATAAGAATGCCTAAACTGAATGGTGTGGAGCTCGTGACGAAAATTCGCAAGGCCTCAGTTCATCAACACATTATCATTACCTCATCAACCGAAGACACACAGCACATCATCTCCTTGATTAATCTTGGTGTTAACCACTTCATTGCCAAACCCATTGATTTTAAAAGCCTATTGAAATACATATTAGACTTTAGCCAATATCAAAATTACCAGAAGGATATGGAAGCAAAAAATCAGGAACTTAGAGCGGCGGTTGAGCAGTTAGAGCTCGCCAGTGGGCAATTGGCTCGTTCACAACGCATTGCTTCCTTAGCTCAGTTAGTAACCGGTATCGCACACGAATTAAATACACCCATCGGTAATTGCATCACCATGTGCACATATGTAGATGATGGTATACGAGAGATAGAGCATAAATTCAAAGAGGGGAACATAACGAAACCTGAGTTTAAGAATTTTGTGTCGACGGGTAGAGAAAGCTTAAGTTTTCTTAACCACAACCTGAACAAAGCCTCAGCATTGATTCGAATTTTCAAACAGCTTTCAATTGAAGAAAATATCGAAGATCGACACAGTATCTCAATGGAATCACTCTTCTCCGATTTAAAATCATCCTATCTCGATAGAATGATGGCCGCTGACATTCATTTCGATACATTGGCCAATGTAGACCGGAATATATTGACTTACCCGGAAACACTGAAACAAGTCATTTCAAACATTATTCAAAATGCCGTTGATCATGCTTTTAGCCATTCCGATCCGCCTAGCGGCTCGCCCGATGCCCCTCACAAAGACGACATTAAAGAAAACCTCGACAGGAAGAGCATTACACTATTAGCCGTCATTGAAGGCCATGAACTAAAGATTTCAATCAGCGACAATGGCCAGTCAATGGATCAAGAATTACAAGAGAAAATTTTCAACCCGTTTTTTACAACTGCTAGAAACATGGGCAATATAGGATTAGGATTAACCGTCGCTTATAATCTAGTTCAAAATAAACTCCGTGGGCAGCTCAACTGTGCATCCAATCAGGACACAGGCACATGCTTTACTCTACACTTACCCCTTAGCGTGCAAGACACTGAGTGAAGATTTTGATGTATGAATGTTTTGATGTATTAAAATTCGCAATAAGCTGTATCAGTCAGATAGTCTGTTGGATTGCTTAATCGCCGAACTGGCCGTCAAGCCTAACACTAAACCCACACCTAAATGAAATACCGCAACGACAATGCCAAACAATGCGACTAGCATTAAAAATACTGTCATTACCTTATGCTTCACAAAAGGATGAATTAAATAGCTTATTAGCATCATCTGAAGAAGGATAATCGAATACGACAGTTTTACATTATCAGCCAATAATAACACGCTAGCCTCTGGTGAAATCCATTCTATGATTGCTGGGTTATGCAGCACTAAACCTATAGTTGTTACATTAAGCAAGCCAACAATTGCTTGAATGATAAACCAATTATTCATGTAAACACCATCGTACACCTGCAAAGAAACTTCAATCCTCCCATAAGAGTACAGAATAATTGCTAACTTAAATTCGGAACGAAGCATTGCTGCATTCACTCAAAACTTGAATTTCCAGGACTGCATACCTAATGAAAGTATGAGGAATTTTGTCACACCTGCACGTTGTACTTAAACAGTGGCGCAGTTTGGGGGTGCATACCCTAACGCTACGAGTATACTACCATTCAAAATCTTACTTTATTTAATAGGAGAATAGGATGTCCTTTAACGATTGCTTTCCCATAATCATTCAGCAGGCAGTTATATGGGGTGACATGGATGCTTTCGAACATGTCAACAATACCGTATATTTCCGCTACTTCGAAGATGCTCGTTTAGCCTATTTTGAAAAGATCGGAGTGATGGAGCATAAAGCCGAAACCGGTGTCGGTCCAATACTGGCAGCAACAGATTGCCAATTTAAAGCCCCTTTGTCTTATCCAGACACCATATCAATCGGTGCGAGCATTGAAGAAATCGGCGAAAAAAAGTTTAACATGAGATATGCCGTTAGGAGTCACGATCTTGACAAAGTAGTAGCCGAAGGACAAGGCTTAGTCGTTTACTATGACTATAATGCGGGTAAAAGTTGTGCCGTTCCGGATACCATAGTAACGGCTATCAAATCACTGCAGAAAGCACTTTAGCGTCGTTGGCCACACGTAAGAATATACGTCATTGCCAATGGCGCTGTCTCACTCTTATCAACCATTCGTCTAATGATGTATCGTCGTCTAGACTCGCGCTCTCAATACTAATACTGAAAGCGCTCTTGTATTCCCATAAATGTTAAAGGATTTTATGCCAGAACATAGCTCTCCCCATTTCAGGGTCTAATTCATAAGGCGTGTAACCAATTTTTTCATAAGCGCGACGGGCAGAAGCATTACCTTCCAATACTTCCAAGGTTAGTTTGCAACAACCGGTAGCGCGAGCATGCGCTTCTGCTGCATTCATGATTGCCGGAGCGACACCTCTACCGCGAGCAGATTCAACCACAATAACATCATGAATGTTTAGGATAGGTTTCGCTTTAAAGGTCGAAAATGCTTGGATGCAGTTCACCAAACCAAGATAATGTTCACCCTCCACAGCCAAAAACGTAATCGCTTTTCCGAATGCTTTTAGTTTAGCCGCCAAGGTCTGAACCACTTCTTCTGACAGCGCTTCTCCCCCACCCATTTCATCGGATGCATAGGCATTCATTAATGTACCAATTATCCTTTGGTGCTCAGGAAGGTCGTAGTCCGCTACTATAATATCCATATGTAACTGCTTCTCTAAATTTTATTCATGTGTTCGTGGATAACTCTGTATTACCGATGGATGCTAATCAGAGTGAATGTCTGTTCTTCAGTGGGCTTTATCTGATAAATACCTGCCTCGCCTACGGTTGCGAAGTGACCATCCCCTAAATGTAATATATCACGGCAGGTGACATCGCTAATCACTTTTAATTGTTTAACATCCATGGCATCTGAAACATCCCATTGCTGTAGTCCATTCTTCGAATCACAAGTCATCAGTACTTTTCCCCATAGTGCCAGCCCCATGGGTATGCCAATATTCGGAATACGATTAATCTCAGTCAGCACTTTATTATCGTCAATGGCGTAAATATATAAGCTTCCACCAATCGCCTCAAATTCCTGCTGATTGAAACTCCAACCAAACTCAGTAACCGTTGAATATGCAAATTCTCCATCCGTTACGACCGGATCACTCTCAGCCGGACGCTCAGGGCTTTCACTGACAAAGGTTAATCCGGAAGCTGGTGTATACATATAGCTTCGAACAAATTCTGGACTGCCGACATAAACAGCATGATTATCCGTTGTGAGGGTTTCAGCACTTTCGTTAATAGGTATCTCATCGGTCACTTCGAATTCAGCAGCATCATTGACGGCAATTCGCACCAAATGTCCTTTTGCCAACGTATATAATGCGCCTGCTGTTTCGCCTTCATTTTCAGAATTTTTAGCATAAACTAGTCTGGCAAGTGAGCCTGATATGCCTTCTGTTTGATTGTTCCATTCAGAGTCGGCCCCACAGCCGCTGAGAACACTAAAACAAACAATTAAGCACGAAACGGCATTTGCTCTCATCGTGTTCGCCTTCTGTAGTAGATTCATTTGTCTTAATTAGGTGGTAACCAACCGCAACTTCATCTTCTCGAATAGCACTGCCGTCATACCATTCGGTATTTGGAGGCAACCGAATATAATCCTTATAATCATAAAGATTTTCGATTCGGCCGACTAATTTTTGATACACCAAAGATAGCTGCACCAAATCAGAATAATTGTTGGCTACAACAATATAATCAGCCACTTCCTTTGTTTCGTTGTCGAGCTTTTCGATAATAACGAGATCCTGAACACCCAAAATATGAATGAAGGATGTATTCTCTGGCTTCAATGGATCGTCATTATTTATGATTTGTAATCCCTTTCCCTCTACTAGACCAACTAAATACTGGGTGCCAGCGATACGCTTTTCATAAAGTTTGCTGTAGCTTTGATTGTGCTCTGGCCCACCAACCACCACACTATCTGTAAACTCACTCCTCGAAACGGTTATGGGCTCTGCCACATCGGTTTGGGACCAGTTACCGTCACAACCAATGGTGGCCATCCAACCCAATAAAATAATACCCAGCCAAGCTTGTCGATTTGACAGGGTCCCTAACTTTCTCGTGGGAGGGGATGTTAATTTCCAAGCACAATATGAGACAAAACACCCTAATATTGTGGCTAGAACATCCAACAAATCAAAACGAACGCTGTCCCGCCAAATGGGTAACAGTTGAAACACTTCATAGGATATCGCCACAGCACCCAACGCGAAAAATCTGGGAACGCGAAATAACCGCAGCCCAATTGAACAGAGCCATAATGCGAATATAAAACTCGGGGCAGAATGTTGAACAATCGGGGCCCATGCAAAATCAGTGCGAACCAGGTAAAATAGCGCACCCCCTAACGGCAACAAGAAAATTGGCCAAATAGGCACAACCGTTAACAGCCGTGATATCCCATGCATTAATGTTATCCTTCTTGATTCCACACTCGTTTTCTCAGCAGTGCTCTTTTGATCGATAAAAATCTATGAATACGCTTAAATCGTGTGAAGTGTGATCATTTGGCATTCTGAAATGTTTGGCGTGGAATAGTACAACCAGAGTGGGTAAAAGTCAGCCAGCCAGCCCTATTTTGCCGAAAAATCCTGCAATAATTCGCTAACAACTGATCAAAATATCATCAACTATCTTCGATTCTGCCAACCTCCTTCAGGAAGCCATCATTTTCGTCGTCCTTGGGTGTTTCGCTCCATTGATCAAAGTAAATGGTGTCGGCGAGTGGTAGGCGGCTACGCCAACCTTTTACCTGCAGTTCTGGCTCACGATAAAACTCGGTAACGTAGCCCAAACAAAGGTAGGCCACCGGCACCACATCTTTCGGTATGTTCAAAATAGACTTTAATTCATGTTCATTAAAGATACTGACCCATCCCGCTCCCACGCCTTCTGCTCGGGCTGCTAGCAATAGATTTTGAACGGCGCAAACGGTACTGTATTGGTCCATCATCGGGTTGTGTGTTCGGCCCAAAACGACAGAGCCTGCTTTATTCGGATCGCAGGTAATGCAAATATTGAGGGGGGCGGCCTGAATACCAGCCAGTTTAAGTTGACTATACATTCTTCTCTGCTCACCCTTAAACATATTTTCTGCTTCTTTATTTGCAGCACTAAACGCCTGAGAGATCGCCTGTTTAACAGTAGGAGACTGTACTAATATAAAATTCCACGGCTGCATAAAACCGACCGACGGAGCGTGATGAGCCGCCTTTAATATCCGAGCCACCACGTCATTGGGAATTTCTTTTGATGTAAATTCGCTACGAACATCACGACGGTTAAAAATAGTTTTGTAGAGACCCGCTTTTTCTTGGTCGTTTATCAAAGACCGATCATTATCAAACTTGCTCACGTTTTCTAACTCCAAGAGATACTTATTTATTTATCTGAGCGAAATTGACGTTTAAGAATGACTTTAGCATTGACCTTCTTATCCAAACACAAAAATGAAAAAGGCGCTGTCAAATCAGTGTATCCCTATTCAGTTGTCTTTCCATTTTTACTCGCGCTCTCTTAACTAAATGGTAGCGCTTTCATGTATAATTGCTTTTTTTAGTCGCGCCAAAGCAATCGAAAATTTTTCGAATTGCTCGACACAAGTGACATCGAATAATCCTATTCGTATGATGGATTCACAATGGCCTGCAGGTAACAGCCGGACTAAGATTCCACAGCTTTTTAAAACTTGATCAATTATATTTGCGATTTCTGAAGGCAGCCAAAATGAGGTAAATAAACCATTATTTACGATCTTTCTTGTAGTAATACGAACGATATCTTGGAAGTTATCTAAATAGTGACTGCTTGCATGTGCAATTTTCTCTCGTGTTTTAACTTGCCACGATAGATCGAGAAATGCTCTCTGCGCAATGGCTTGGGCTGGACCATTGATTGACCAAGGATCAATGATTGAGCTTAATCGGCGGATGATACTGGAATGAGCAAAAACAAATCCTAGTCGAATGCCTGCTAACCCATAAAATTTCCCGAACGATCTTAATACTATTAAATTTTTTGGCCAGCTTCTAAATTGGGCGCTCAACAATAAGCTAGATTCAGGCGTCAAATCAATGAATGCTTCATCAACAATTAAGTATGCGTCTGGCCCCATTGCAAATAACATCTCACTCAATGCGTCGGGGGTAAACAAGACCCCTGAGGGGTTGTTAGGATTAATAACCACCACATGTTGATTTGGGTTTTTCTGCAATTCGCTATGTATTGCATCGTTAGATACCTGTATATCCATTGCAGGATAAAGCGTTATGTCGACGGGTGACGCCTGCCAGTGCTTTTGGTGCTCTTGGTAACCTATGCTAGGAATAAGCACTGAGCGAACGGGCGATTCTGTCGAACTATCCTTTCCTATATCACGAAGAATTTTAGGCAGGGTCTGTATTGCTATTTGACTGCCTGCAATGGGCAACATTGCAGGGTTATCGGTGCACGAATCGAACGGTAAATAATATTGTTTTGCAGCCGCTAAAAACGCTTGATTTAGATAAGGCAATCTCTGAAATGCTGATGAAGGAAGATCTTCAACTGGGTAACTGAACGGACTAATGCCCGTTGAAAGGTCTAACCATTGATCTTCCGGTATCCCCCAATCCTGACTCGCAGACTGAATATTACCACCATGAACCAGTGCATTTTCGTCAATATGCCAATCGCCATTTAACTTTGTTTTCGTCGTTTCGCGCACTAAAATTTTCCAGTTAGTAACAAAAATGTTAGGGGAGCCAGTAATAAAAAACACCAAAGCAAGATAACTCGATTGATCAAACGACAGGCTTTAAAAATGGTGTTGACAGTCACCACATGATCTCCGCCCTTTTCAATGCCCAAAATCGGGCGCTGTTGATAGGTGCCATTATACTGCGCTGCACCACCCAGCTGCACACCTAGCGCACCCGCTCCCGCAGACATCACTGGGCCAGCATTTGGGCTTTTCCAATGTTTACCTTGACGATACCAACTATTCAATCCTTGCCGGGTTTTGCCCATCAATGCATAACTCAATGCGGTTAGTCGAGCAGGTACGATATTGAGCACATCATCCATTCTTGCAGCGGCCCATCCGAAATGTAGGTACTTTTCATTTTTATACCCCCACATTGCATCAAGCGTATTACTCAGTCGATACAATATGACAGCGGGTAAACCGCCGAGCAAAAACCAAAAAACCGCTGAAAAGATGGCGTCGGCGCCATTTTCTAATACGGACTCTGTCGCCGCTTTCGAAATATCCAACTCGGTTAACGTTGAAGTGTCGCGACTGACGATTAAACCAACGTTTTGCCGAGCTTGCGTAATGTTGCCTTGTTGCAAAGGCCGTGCAATATTTTCAGCGTGTTCTATTAGGCTTCGCCCGCCGACGGCCAGGTATAAGATTAATCCTCCGATGATTCCGAATAAAACATATTCTAAAGAAACATCAAAATCCTGAATGTTCGAATTCACAAACTCAGGTTGCAGTATGTGAACCTTCAATATATCCAGCAAATATGATTGCAGCATGTAGGCTAACCAAACAAAAGGCACGACACATATTAACCAACCGAGTACACCCACGCACCTGTCTACGAGATAAATCAATGAGCATTGACAGATACGTTTTGATTGAGGTTCTGATTTAACCGAAAGATAGAACTTCCGATTTAGTACCGCTTCAACTTTGATGGCGAGCCTGCCAAATCCCACTAGAGGATGAAAACGACTCGGCTCACCAAAGATTCGATCTAATATAAATGCCAGCAAAACAGCTGCAACAAACATCGCGTATATTTCTGTCGTGGTGCCAATCAGCAGCATAATGAATCACTAAACCTTACGACTTAATAACTGTAATATTGTATTTATACCCAGTGATGCCTCAACCGCATCCGCCAAGCGATTCATTTCACTGTCACGATAAGCGTCATAGTCGAAAGATGGGGATTGTGACTCAGTTGTTAAACCCGCCCAAGACAAGATTCGGTTTAATAACTCCGATTGATCCAATACACCATGAAGATAGGTCCCAATCACTTGTCCATCTTCACTGACAGCTCCTTCATGTTCGCATTGCTTTTCGAGTGAAGCATTGTTTTCTAACTCCAACGCAAACAGCGGTCGCAATAATCCTGCACCTTGAGACTGACCCGCATGAATTTCATAACCTTTTACCATCACTGGCGCAGTCTGCTGTTGATTTGTATCTGTTAACAGGTCTTGGGCTAGTAAAGATCCAGTCCGATTTGTCAGCGTCTTTTCGCTGGTCAGTTGCGTCTCAATGTCTAAGTACCCCAAACCGCGACTAGAGCCTATATCAGACTCAATACCCAAAGGATCATGAATGCTTTGTCCAAGCATTTGATATCCACCGCAAATACCCAGTAGCTTTCCGCCGTATCGTAAATGTTTTTGAATGGCCGTCGTCCAGCCCGTTTCCGATAACCAATTCAAATCGCTTCGTACCGACTTACTGCCGGGTAAGATAATAAGGTCTGCGTTTTTAACCTCATCAGGGGAGCGCACGAACAGGCAGTTTACATTTGGGTGCAACCTCAACACATCAAAATCCGTGTGGTTGCTTATTCTTGGATACACAGGAATGACGACATTCAGCGTCGTATCTGATGAATGAGAAACTTGGTGAATGTTAATCGCATCTTCTGCTTCAATATGTAAATCCATTAAATAGGGGATCACACCGAGGACGGGCACTTGAGTTCGCGCCTCTAGCCATTTTAAACCCGGCTCAAGTAAGCTTATATCACCTCTGAATCGATTGATCACAAATCCCTTAACTCTTAATTTTTCCTCTCGACTAAGCAGATCATAGGTGCCAACTAAGTGCGCAAAAACCCCTCCACGATCAATATCCGCCACGATTATTACAGGGCAGTCCACCGCTTCTGCAAAACCCATGTTAGCAATATCACGTTCTCGTAAGTTTATTTCTGCTGGGCTACCAGCACCTTCCACAATAATATGTGTATATTGATTTTTTAATCGATCATGCGCATCGATTACGGCGTCGAGTAATTTGGGCTTATGATCGTGATATTTACTGGCATCGAGATTTCCCACTGCCTTCCCCAGTACAATGACTTGTGCGCCAATATCTGAATTGGGTTTCAATAACACAGGGTTCATTTCAACAACCGGCTCAAGATAACAGGCTTCTGCTTGTACCGCCTGTGCTCGACCTATTTCTCCTCCGTCTTTGGTTACCGCACTATTTAAGGCCATATTTTGAGGTTTAAAAGGCGCAACAGACTCCCCTCGTCTGGCCAAAATTCTGCATAACGCTGCGACCAATACACTCTTTCCTGCATCTGAAGTAGTACCCTGTACCATGAGTGTGGTGGCGTTTCTAAAGCTAGTTTTTTTTGTCTCAGTCATTACGTTCTCTATCACACACTCAATGCCAAAATCGTCACGGCCAATGCCATGTATTCATATCTGCACATCGTACTATTTTTTAACCGGCGTGGGGCGATCGCTGCTGGCGCTTTGCGCTTCCTGCTCTTCATCCAATGTCAGTAATAATGTTTGCAAGGCATCGTGGTAGGCACCTTTGTCCTCCCACATATTTCGCTGAATGGCTTCTAACATTCTTTCCGCCATTTCTTCCAATGCCGCTGGATTATGCGATTTCAAAAATTGCTGATTGTCTGAATCTAAAATGAGTGCATCGGTCACGTTTTCGTACTGATAGTCATCAATTAATTTTGTGGTTGCATCATAAGCAAATAAATAATCAACACTGGCAGCCATTTCGAAGGCGCCCTTATAACCGTGCTCTCTCATCGAGGAGATCCATTTAGGGTTGATCACTCGGCTACGGATAACCCGATTTAATTCTTCTTTTAACGTTCGAATTTTGGGTGCAGAAGGGTCTGAATGATCAGAGTGATAAACCTGTGGAGCGGAAAGGCTATATTCTGTCACCGCGTTGGTCATGCCGCCTTGAAATTGATAATAGTCATCGGAATCTAATAAGTCGTGCTCGCGATTGTCTTGATTTTGAACCACGACCTTTATTTGTGAAAGCTGATACTGAAAAGCAGCATGCGCCGGTATGCCATCGCCATTGTTTTCTGCCGGTAAGTGTTTTTGAACAGGCTGCCCATACGCATATCCCCCCCAATTCACATAAGCTTCAGCCAAGTCTCCAGACTGTTCCCAGCACCGTTCATCAATCAGCCCCTGTAGGCCGGCTCCGTAAGCCCCGGGTTTACTACCAAATACACGATAACTCGCTTCAAGCCCAGCTTGCGCAAAAGGCACTCCAGATTTCACCAGCATCGTTTGGCGGGCCAAAACATTATTTCGAATGGTATTTCCAAACCCGGGCTCATCCAATTCAGCAATGGCTTTAACAGCAGCATCAAATAGCCTCATGACGTTGGGAAATGCATCACGAAAGAAACCAGACACACGCAAAGTAACGTCTACTCTAGGCCGTTGCATTAACATAGTTGGCGTAATCTCAAAGTCTACTACCCGATGTGAACCCTCAGCCCAAATGGGCTTCACCCCCATTAGTGCAAACGCTTGGGCAATGTCATCCCCGCCTGTTCGCATGGTCGCTGTCCCCCATACCGACAAACCGAGTTCTGTTGGATATTCGCCGTGCTCCTGTAAATGCCTTTCAATTAAGGCTTGTGCAGATTTCTGACCCAGCGCCCAAGCGGCTGGCGATGGAATTGAACGATTATCGACGGAATAAAAATTTCGCCCCGTAGGTAAAGTATCTAAACGTCCTCTTGTGGGAGCACCGCTCGGACCAGGTGGAACAAATATCCCAGCGAGTCCATCTATCAAAGCTTGAATTTCGTTTAATTCACTTTGTCGCAATGCATTGAAAATAGTACGACGAATATAAATCAATTGCTCAGATGTTCTCGGCAAGCATTGCTCTAAAGCTTCTTGCAAGCAAACACCCTTTACATCGCACAATTTTTTCGTGACGGACAGAGGTAATTCAATATCAAATACGCAATAGCCAACAAGGTGCGCAGCAATGATTTCGAGTCGCTCTCGCGTATCCGCTGCAGTGCGCCATAAGGCATCGCTGGCACCATTAAGTAAAGCGGGTTTATCGCCCTGCCATGGTTGTTCTAATGCATTGAATGGGTCGAATGTCTCGCCTTGGGTCGTTATCTCTAAATCCAGTACAAGATTTTGTAAAATCCCCTGAGATGTATGGCTATCACCTCGTGGCAGTCTTACTAAAGCGACTAATGTTTCAATTAATTTATCGACCTCGGGCAGCTGACCCAGTACATGCAATCCGTTTCGAATTTGAGCCTCTTTAATATCACATAAATAGGCGTCTAAATCCTCCATTAAGTCATTATCATTTTCGTAATGCTGGGTACTGCCATTTCGTATTTCTTCTACGATATTATGCTCGTAAATGTGTTGCACAATATTTTCTTTTAACCATTCTTCTCTTCTAATATCCAATCCAAGCGCTTGATAATATTCATCAACCAAACTCTCAAGTTCGGATAAAACACCATAGGTTTCAGCTCGTGCCATTGGTGGCATCAGATGATCGATGATAACGGCTTGCGCACGTCGCTTTGCTTGCGCACCTTCTCCGGGGTCATTCACAATAAAAGGATAAAAATGCGGCATTGGGCCCAGCGCAATGTCTGGCCAACAGGTATCAGATAATGCAGTGCCTTTTCCCGGTAACCACTCTAAGTTTCCGTGTTTGCCTATATGAACCAGTGCATCGACTTGATATACATGCCTCAACCAAAAATAAAACGCTAAATAACTGTGAGGTGGTACTAAATCTGGATCATGATAATTGGCAAGCAGATCTCGATCGAATCCGCGAGCGGGTTGTATGCCGACAAAGGTTTCACCAAACCGCACGCCAGCGATCATGATTCGATTATTGCGGCATTTAGGGTCTAGATCGGGCGTGCCCCATTGAGCAAGAACAGCTTGCTGATTAGCCTCGGGGAGCTGAGCAAAGTGGGTGTAATAGTCCTCAAGAGATAAACTTTGCCAACAAGGTAAATGATGTAATGTATTTGGGTTATTGGTGATGGAGCCCAGCATAAATTGAATTAATTCTGTACCTGAGCTGGGTATCTCACCAATAGGATAGCCGTTCTGTTTAAGCGCAGCTAAGATATTAACAGTCGATTGAGGTGTATCAAGGCCGACGCCGTTGCCAATTCTGCCATCTTTCGTCGGGTAATTTGCTAATATTAATGCGGTGCGTTTCTTTGCATTTTCTTTCTTTGATAGTGCAGCATATCGATAAGCAAGCTGTGCAATGAAATTGGCTCGCTCTTGATACAACGAATATTGAACGATGGACGTCTGACATCGCTCATCATATTGTGCCTCGGACTTGAAGCTCACCGAACGCGTAATGACTTTGCCATCCATTTCTGGCAACACCACTTGCATTGCAATATCACGGCTGCGTAAGCCTTGCGAATAACTTTGCCAATCTTCGAATGTGCTACTGGATAAGACTAATTGTAAGACGGGAATATTACGACCGAATATTGAATTAAATTCAGTCGGCTCAGAAGATAGATCTGGCGTGCTGACCCGATTCGTTGCAAATCCAGTGGTATTCAGTATCAGTTCGACCTGCCCAATATCATTTTTGTCTGCTGATTCTTGTGTGTGTTGATAGTATTCTAATGCCTTCTCGACACACACTTCATTTGGTTGTTGCGCTATGTAATAGGCACCATAATTTAGTATGTGATTTATATCCTTCAATACTGTTTCATCTTTGAGTGACGATACCGCCACTGGAATCGGATCAATATCATAACGACGCAGAGTGTGAATTAAATCATCAAACATATCTGTATTTGCACTTTGTAGGTGGCTTCGATAAAACACCAACAAGCACGCAGAACGTTTTTTAATGTCGGTATCACCTACCTCAGTGCTTTCTACCTTTGGCCAGTATAAAGAACAAAGCGGTAAATGACGGGGTTCTTTCCAATTCACATCGCGCTTTAAAAAAGTAGCCGATAAGAAACACATGAGTTGTTGATTATTGTATTGCCCACCTTCTCTCAGATAACGCCATACTCGAATCGCTACTGATTTTTCTACGGTTGATGCATTAAACAAAGCATTATCGGTGGCATCATCACCCGGTACCAAAATCAAATGCCTAGGTCTGGACGGTGTTGATTGTCGACTCCAGTCAACCAATTGTTCGAATCCGTACTGCCAATAGCCTTGTCCGCCCAAAAGAGATACCACGATCACCGTGGCATGCTCTAAAACTTTATGGTGATATAGATCAAAAGCTGCAGGTTTGATTAAATTCATCCAATTTGCCAATCGTACAGAAGGCATTGAAATTGTATTAAACACTGCGGACTGGGCAAGTCGGTCAACCGCTGACGACATTGCACTAAGGGCACTATCCGCCGCAGACAAAAATATAATGTCCGCAGGTGTCTGCGCTAAATCAATAATACCTTCATCTTCGGAGAAACCTCCTGGCTGGGCAGCAAAAAGATGCATTAGTGGCTATGCTCTGGCTCGAATTGGGTCGTGATATTTTCAATAAAGCGTTCCGCCAGACGAACATCAACAATTGCAGAAGCTAATTTCTGCTGAATATTCGATTGATCTAGATTTTTACCAATAAACACAAGTTGCGTTTTATGAATTTCATTATCCTGCCATAAACGATCAAAATAGCTTTCAGTCCGCTTGCCAACCACTTGAATCACTTGTCTCATCGGTTTATTTGGCAGGGCTAAAAATCCTTTAATTCTATAAATAGTATGAGTATGCAATAGCGCCTGAATAACAGTCTTTATAGTTGTATCGTCAACTTCAGGCAACGTCACAACAAATGAATCAAAATGATCATGGGCATGATCGTGCTCTTCACCATGAGCATGATGGTGATCATGATGGGTGTGTACCTCATTTATTTTAAGTTCAGACGCAGATTGTAATCCCATCAATGCTTCAAGCGAAAAACGGTCGGACTCTATTTTACCTTCACGAATGTGAACGGTTTTGACGGCATGAGGGACTTTTTTGGCGACCACCTTATCGACCAACGCGCACTCTTCCTCACTCAGTAAATCGCGTTTGCTGATCATTACTAAATCGGCTGCACCCAATTGATCATCAAGTAATTCTTGTAGACTAGGATCGTGATCCAAGTTTTCATCTGCTAAGCGTTGCGCCTGTACTTTGTCGACATCATCGGCAAAACGCCCTGCTGCCACTGCCGGACCATCTATCATAGTGATTACGGAATCAACCGTGCAATGTTGTTTGATACTGGGCCAATTGAAAGCTTGTACAAGTGGCTTCGGGAGAGCAAGTCCACTGGTCTCAATTAAAATATGGTCAATATCCTCTCGACGCTCAACGAGCTGTTGCATCACGGGCAGAAATTCCTCTTCCACTGTGCAACAGATACATCCATTGGCCAGTTCATATATTCCATTACTCGCGTTTTGGTTTTCAGATTGTCTGTTTTCATTACTGTTTTCGATTGTCTCATCGCAGTCCAATGGGCAGCTTCTTAACAAATCAGCGTCAATATCCAGTTCACCAAACTCATTCACTATGACGGCAATACGCTTACCTTTTGCTTCTTTAAGTAAATTAGATAACAGGGTTGTTTTTCCACTGCCTAGAAAACCCGTTACAATTGTGGCTGGAATTTTATTTAATTTCATTTTGATCACCGTATATTCTGTAAACGTATCATTCTATGGTTAATGACACTGGGCTTCGTTTAACGCTACGTGGGACTTCAGGTTTAACTTTAGGACGATATACATGTGCTTGATTCGCATCGTATAGATACGAATCTTGAAATTCACGTTCATTTAATACGCGCCCCACTAAAATCAATGCCGTTCGAGTAAATTTTTTATCACGGACTTTTTGCACGATATCTCGTAATGTGCCAGAAACTTTATCCTGGTCCGGCCAACTGGTTCGATAACAAACCGCTATTGGGCAATCTTCTCCATAATATGGGATTAACTCTTCTACGATCTTATGTATTCGCGTTACTCCGAGGTGAATGGCCAAGGTTGCTCCAGATTGAGCCAAAGCAGGGAGACGTTCACGCTCTGGAAAAGGGGTCTTTCCTTCATATCGCGTCATAATAATGGTTTGAGAAACACCCGATAGCGTAAGCTCTTTGCCTAACCAGGCGGCTGAGGCTGACGTCGCTGTGACACCCGGTACAATTTCAAATTCGATCCCCTGCTCTTCTAGGCATCGTATCTGTTCACCAATCGCCCCATAAACGGATGGATCGCCTGAATGCACTCTCGCGACAGCTTTATTCTCTTGCTTAGCCGTGATGATATGCTGCATGATTTCATCTAAGTTCAACGATGCAGTATCTATAATTTTTTCCGCTATTCCTTCGACATCTTGAAGAATCT
The DNA here is from genome assembly GCA_947503895.1 of uncultured Saccharospirillaceae bacterium. GTDB lineage: Bacteria > Pseudomonadota > Gammaproteobacteria > Pseudomonadales > Oceanobacteraceae > Bermanella. Next base: position 64,453 of record CANNFT010000014.1, on the reverse strand, counting down.
CCCGCGGAACCAATGAACCCGCATATAAAACGACTGGACATTCTCTAAGGATTCGAAGCGCTTTAACGGTAATCAGTTCTGGATCACCCGGGCCAGCCCCTAAAAAATAGACTTTCATTCGGTGACGACTCCGTATTGAGTGGGTGAATTTTCTCGATCTGCATAAGAACTTTGGCCCAGTTTTTTAGAATAACCTCTGGGTGTATAGATCCAGTTTTTTTGTCCATTCACTATGTGGCGGCTTTCGCTATTCCCCACCATGACTAACGTAAACATATCTACATCTTTACTGTCTAGCTGTGCTAATTGAATAAACGTTAACGCCTCATCGTCGCGCGTTAATTGACGGCCAATCAATACGGGTGTTTCGGCAGGTCGGTATGTTAATAAAATGTCTCGTGCATGATTCAACTGCCAATCTCGCTTCTTTGATACCGGGTTGTAAAATGAAATGACGAAATCACCTTGGCCTGCACTGTGAATTCTTTGCTCAATGGTTTCCCATGGTGTTAATAAATCGGAGAGAGAAACCGTACAAAAATCATGTCCTAACAATGCACCTGCTCGACTCGCGCCAGCCTGCATGGCCGAAACGCCAGGAATCACTTCAATATCTACGTTCAGCCATTCTGGGTGTTGTTCTTGTCCATTCAATTGATAGTCCAACAGCTCAAACACTAGGGTGGCCATCGCATATATTCCTATGTCACCACTTGAAATAAGTGCTGTCGTTTTACCAGAAGCGGCTAAATTCAACGCCAATCGCGCACGCTCAATTTCCTTGCCCAATGGTAAGTCGTGATGAGTTTTACCCTGACAAACATCGCCCAACAGGTTTAAGTAAAGCCCATAAGCAACGAGATCGGTGCTGGCTTTAATGGCAGAAATCGCTTTGGGCGTGACCCAATCAGGCTCGCCGGGACCCGCCCCTATTACAAATAATTTACTCATAGCATTTCACTTTTTATCATATTCGTTGCATAGGTCGCTGAGCGCACTCTTAACCGATTCTGCTCGCATTCAATGATTGTTTGCTGCAAAGCTTCGTGCTATCGCACAAGTGGCTTTTGCATTTTTTACCTTGGGTTGTACCAATTCAAGCAGGTTGCTGGCGCGCTCATCATGACAATCTCCAGATACTGATGGGCTAATTGGGATCGATTCATCCAATGTCTGCCGCACTTTCATAGCACCCACCAACGCAGCAGACTCCGCAACGCCATAAACACCCACAGTGTTAAACACGTAATCTGATTTTGTACTCAACATATGCTCCACCTTCAGAAGTTCCGATACTGCCCAAGTTAAGTAGTCTTTCTGAAAGCGAGTGGCTAATGAAATGATACTGACTTCGTCAGCTTTAATATCAATACTGTGGAAGCTGTGAATATTATTCATACTCAGCTTATGCTCGGCTAAACAATCCGTTATTAATTCTTCAAGATAAGATTCAGGGCAATCTCTTTCGCAGCCTAACCCTATGGTATACACCGGTTTTAAATAACTATTTGCAGTCGTAATCACCAATTGGCTTTCGATTAAACTCGATATTTTCCTTCCCCATTCATTTGCACCACCTTCATGTCCAGACAATAAAGGTACGACGAATTTGCCACGTTCATCCAGTACTAAAACCGGTGGATCAGATCGCTTACTTTTAATCACCGGCGCTAAAGTACGAACAGCAATGCCCATTGCACAGATTAAAATTAGAGACTCACCACGATTAAAGGCGGATTGTACAACCTGCATAAAAGGTTGCGGTTTATACAGTATTTGACTAACAACGCGGGGGTGATTATCTGTGATTTCCGCCGTATCAGCACCGAACTGCATAGCAGGCTGATTTAGTTGACACTGAATAGATTTAGCCAGTGACAATCCCGGTTCTGTTAAGGCAACGATATTAATCATGCCGCCCTCTCTTTGCTCGCCTCACAACGAATAAACTGAAATAGGGCCCTGACTCTTGCTCATCCAAATTGCGAATATCAACTACGACAGATTGGTTCGCACGACCGATGTATTCTAAATACGTAGCGTCCTCCGTTCTCTCCGATTCTTTAATCGCACGTACTATCTTAGAACGCTCACGACCTGCTTTCATAATGACGATCGAATCGAAGTCACGTAACGTTTGTTTTAATTTTCGTTCTGAATGCCGCCCACTGACTACCGCATAACTTTCTTTTAGCATGGTCAAGGGAGCCATCAGTGTTGAAGATGCAGCGTGGGGGGATGAAATACCAGGCACCACTTCACAGGAAAAGTGCTCCTGTAAGATATTGAGCAAATAGGTAAACGAACCAAAAAAAAGTGGATCGCCTTCACACAGAAAGACAACGTCAATACCTTGCTTGAGGTGTCCTGCTATGACCTTTGCGCCATCAGAATAGGCTTTTTCTGCTACTGTTGGGTCCCTATCCATAGGAACGTATAAAGGAAGCTCGGTAATGGGTAGCGTACTTTTGGGTTTGTTAACCCCCTCTTCTATTATCGACGACACGATGTCTTTGGCTTGTGATTCACCATTTTGGTTACATAGATAGCCGATAATTTGAGCACGAGAAATAAAACGGGCCGCCTTTAGGGTAATGAGTTCCGGATCACCCGGCCCTACGCCCACACCAATGAAACGACCAAAAGCAGTTGACGAGTGCGTTTCTACAGAATGCCTTTTTACGAATTGTTCACTCATTTTTGGGTCACGCATTTTCTAAACTGAAATAACGTTACGGGCAAATTCGGGCGATAAAGCAACTGACCGGCTAGGGTTCCACCTTCCGCAATCGAAATTGTGATGGTTGTAAAATCTATGTCTCTAATTTGATCTGTCGACCGAATTGCCTCTAAGAAGGTTAGAAAGCCCATTTTGGTGCTTTCTGTAACAGCGGACCCTAGCAAAATGCCATTTTCTTGTAAGTCTGACCACGCAATTTTTAGTATTGCACCCAGTTCACCATCACTTCCTCCGACAAAAATTTTATTTGGCGGCGGTAAATCATTTAAGGCATTGGGTGCCTTGCCTTCCACTATGTTCAATTGAGGTGATACACCAAACTTAAAGCGATTTTGGTAAATGCATTCCAATCGATCGGAATGATGCTCAATAGCATGCACTTTAACTTTCGAATTCCACGCACCCAATTCGATGGAAACTGAGCCACACCCAGCACCAATATCCCAAATCACATCTTCATCTTGCGGTTCTAACATGGATAATATTTGTAAGCGCACAGCACGCTTTGTGAGCATGCCTTTTCCAGGCAGTGTTCCATCGGTATAAAATTGATTATCTGGGATACCGGGAAAAGTAGGAACGTACTGTGTACTTCGATACGTCTCGACCACAGCGACATTCAAAAGGTCGAACTGAAATTTTTCACGTTCATACGAAGCGTGCTGTGCCTGCTCAGGTAGCAGATCTTCTACAGTGAATGACCTAATTTTTTCATCTTCATAACCCATTCGCTCACAAATGGTCAGTTTAGCGTCGTGGAAGCCCAATTGCTGACAAGCTGTCGCAATATGCATCGGCATACTATTTTTATCTGTCAACACAACCAACGTTTTATTGGGCTTAAGTGCATGCTTGAGCGTTTCAAATGGTCGACCATGCAAGCTGACAACATCGACATCTTGTAGCGATCGCCCAACAGCGTGACATGCGGCCTGAATACTGGAGACAGCCGGATAAGTATTCACTCTGGCAGTCGAAACATGACTGCTGATCCACTTTCCAATTCCGTAATACAACGGATCGCCAGACGCCAAAATGGCAATTTTAACGTGGCCTTCATCCTGTAATTTAGCCAATTGCGTTTTAAGCTGATTCAATGGAGGCAGCATCAGAATTTTTTGCCCACTCATTAAGTTGCAAACCGTATCAATTTGTCGCTGGGAACCCATGACACACGTGCACTCTTCTAATGCGGATATTGCATTAGTCGGTAACGCAGCAATGTGTGCGACACCCAATCCTATGATATGTATTTCTTGACTCATATCGACCGCACTGCCAAATAGAAATAGGTTGCTTTAATAACGCTCTCCTAGATTACAGCGCAGTAAAGCGTTTACAGAAGCAGCAGACACAGCACTGCCACCTTGTCGCCCCAGTAAAGTGATACATTCAATACCCAGTTCTTGGTGTTTACGCCATAGTGCCTCTTTAGATTCAGCGGCACCGACAAAACCGACAGGCATACCGATAACCACGGCCGGTTTGTCACAACCCTGTTCTATCATTTCCAATAAGCGAAACAATGCAGTCGGAGCATTACCAATCACCACTACACTGTCTTTTAATTGAGGCGCCCAAAGGTTTAGTGCCGCCATTGAACGCGTTTCATTTTTTGACTTAGCTAACTGAGGAACAGAAGCATGATTCAGGTAGCACAACGGTGGTTCAGAAATCATGCGTTTGGTAATGCCCTGTTTGACCATTTCAGCATCACATAAAATTGGGCGATGACTCGCTAAGGCAGCACGCCCTGCACCACAGCTGTTTTTGCTAAAGTGCACATGCTGCGCAACTTCGGGCAACCCAACGCTATGTACAATACGCATGACCACTTGCTGCTCGTCTGGCGAGAAAGCAGACAAATCTGTCAGCTGACGAATGAGCCTAAAGCTTTCTTCTTCAATTTTATTTGGATGCACTTCATAAGCAGCCATAATGATTCACCTTAGCAACCGTCATCGGAACGGGGCCTGTACTATCCCTAACGTCTATTTTACTCAATCCACTGTTTCACTAACGTGCGTAGCAGCCTTCACTTCATGGCTATGATGGTGGTGGTGATGACCATGATGGTGGTGATGACCGTGATGGTCGGCGTCTGTGCCGATTCCTTGCACGTGATGATGATGACTTTCCTGAACAGCGCCAACTTTGTGTTCAGCGCCTACTATTTGCACTCGATACTGACACAATTGACAATTCATATTAGGATTGCCCGCTTCTATTTCATTTAATTTCTCGACAAATGTGTCAATCACTTTGGGATGATCATTCAAATAGGAAGCTTTAACCACTGTTACGTCTTCGTGTTTGGCTGCGTAATCATCAACCCACCGATAGATTTTTTTTACCAATCGTCCTGTAAACAAAAAATAGGGAAATACGATAACTTGTTTGAATCCAAGGCCATGAGCGCGATCTAAACAATCCGGTACAAGGGGCGTTGTGACGCCACTGTAACAAGTGGTGGCCCAGCCGAACCCCATACCTTCTTCTAAAAAACGCGTAATTTTACAAATATTTGAATTTGCATCGGCGTCTGATGCACCGCGACCCACCACAACAAGCAACGTGTCTTTTCGTGAGTACTGAGACCCTATGCGAGTCGTCATTTCTGCCTCTGCTTGCTCTATTCGAGCTTGCGCAGCTTGGAGCATAAAAGGATGTACGCCCAATTCTGCGCCATACTCAATCTTAACGCCAAATTGCTGTTGTAAGGTATTCAACTCGCTGGGGATGTCATTCTTTGCATGCCCTCCCGCCATGAGCATACCGGGTATTGCTTGAATATGTTTTGCTCCCTGATTGACAAGTTTTTCTACACCTTCAGCAATGATGGGTTTCACGAATTCTAAAAAACCAGTTTCCACCATTCTATCTGGGAATCGTTGACGAAAATGCTCAGCCAATTGATAAAACTCTTCAACAGCATCGACATCACGCGAACCATGACCTGCAAACAGGATAGCCGGCTTATCCGTTTCTTGTGATTGACTGACCGGTATCAATACTTCGTCTTTAAATGTTTCACTCATAAAGTCACCTATTATTCTCTCATTAAGTTGCTCGGCTGAAGGCCTGATGATTTTTCTAGCAACGTATCCAATTCACTTTTGAATCTGGCCTGTGCCGATTGAAAAAATCACTATGCTTTTTGGGCCGATACATTGAGCAATTAAACGTACATCTACTCAATATCTAACTAAATTAATTCGTAAATGCACTCATACTTGTTCAGCTGTTTTTTATTATGGTTTTAGATAGTTCATCACCGCACCGACCAATTCGGTACGACTCGTAAATTCAAATGCCGCGGGACTGATGAACGGCCGCTGAATCATTAAAACAGGGATGGCTTTTTCTCGTGCTACGGTTAACTTCGCTGAAGTTGAATGCCCCCCACTGTTCTTACTGACCAATACATCTATATTAAATTTTTTAAATATTGCTTGTTCACCTTCAACCGAAAAAGGACCAATGGCTTTTAGCCAAGTCATGGAATCCGGTAATTGCATGCTAGGCTCAACGGCCGTTCGCAATAGCTGCTGTTGATGCCCCATTGCACCTAAGTCCGTCGTGAGTGAATGGGATATCTGACCCGCTGTTAAAAAAACACTGTTATAGCCGGCTAAATTTTTTAGTAATTCAGTCTCATCCGTAATATCAATCCAATTATCTTTTTCGCTAGGCTGCCATGGCAATCGACAAAAGCGCCAATAAGGGATATTTAGCGCAGATGTCACACTGCAAGCGGTTTCACTCATACGTTTTGCATAAGGGTGTGTCGCATCAATGACACCGCTGATATTTCTGTTCTTAATGTAGCTGTGTAAACCGCCAAATTGTGTGAATCCACCCACGACGCTTTCACATCCAACACTCGGCAGTCGAACAAGGCCCGCGACACTGTAAATAAGATGAACATCAAGATGGTTGATAGCTTCAGCAAGCTTTCTACCATCTGCCGTCCCGCCTAGCAGCAAAATATTTTTCTTTTCTGCCGGCCTATCGTTATATTTTGCTGAGCTATCACAAGGATTCATCATCGTTAATTTAATGCCTCGCTGGCAGCACTACCCACAATATTTCCCTGACGATTAATGGCATAAATTTCTAATCCCGTTTTACGAGGGATGATTTTTCTTGCAACTTGAATTGCTTTTTCACAAACCAGATGGCCTAAATCAATGCCCTGCGAGTGACAATAAGTGAGAACTTCGATACTGGTATTTGCAGTCAGTATTCGTTCACTCAGCGCCTGATGGTCCAAAGACCGATTAGCATGACTCTCATGGGTTTCATTTTGATTGTCTGCACGACTTCTTTCCAGGGCCAATTCTTTTAGAAACTCAAAATTGATTGATGACGCCCGACTATGAAGATCCAAATGCCCATCCGCGAATTTAGTTAACTTTCCGAAGCCACCGCAAATAATTAGCTTCTGTAGCGCGCGTCCTTCTTTTTCAATATTTTTAAGATACTTTAAAACGGCACCAATGAAATCACCCATTTCAATCATCGCCATGGTGTCTAAACCATATTTATTTTGAATCGCAATTTCACTGCTATTACCCGTGGTTGCTGCTATTCGGGTTAATCCATTCGCTAACGCAACATCAATACCTTGATGTATTGAAGCGATATACGCCGCACAGGAAAAGGGACGAACGATGCCCGTTGTTCCTAAGACGGATAATCCACCTTTAATTCCTAGCCGTGGATTCATCGTTTTTTGGGCGATCACACGACCGTTTTCGATTCCAACCGTGACTCGAAAACCGCCTGTGTACCCACTGGCTTCAGCAATATCGTTCAAATGATCAATGATCATCGCTCTGGGCACGGGGTTAATAGCGGGTTCTCCAACGTCAAGAATCAAACCCGTTTTGGTCACCGTCCCGACACCTTCTCCTGCTACAAATTGGACGCCGGCTTTGTCGACCAACGCAACTTCCGTAAAGATACGAGCACCGTGTGTCACATCTGGGTCATCACCGGCGTCTTTGAAGGTGCTCGCACATGCACGGCCGCCCTCTTTTAATAAGCCATGCACTTTTAGAGAAACAAGCTTCCCTTTAGGTAGCTTTACGGTAACCTCTGTTTCCACCGCACCGTTAAAATAATTTTCTCCCAACAGCAACCAGCCTGCTGCTAGCGCACAAGCAGTTGCACAACAGCCAGTGGTTAAGCCTGTTCTTAAAACACGTTTTGACTCTGAACTTTCTGGCCACATTTCGGCACAGCGCCTCGGGTATCAAAGAGCAATGATTTAAAAAATCGTTATATCGCCTGCATTAACCAGTAACCACCGAATGCCATTGCAACCAATGAAATGCCATAACGCATATATTGGAATAACCGTGCACTTACGTTTAATAAATATTTTTGTGTCGCTCCGAGCCCCATGCTAAAAGTCATCATCGCTATCAGCACACCCAAAGAAAATATTAAAAGATAAGTAAGGGCTGATATCAGATCGCCACTTGCCATGGCAGGCACTAAGGCTAACGCAGGCGCACTGCCAGCCAATCCGTGTAACATACCCACCATTGCAGGAGCATGATTATGATCATTTTCCTGAACCGGTTTTTGAGAGTCTCTATCGACAATTTGCCAATGGGTATGCTCGATATCACCATGAGTGTGTCGAACTAATTTTAGCGACTGCTGCCTGCATTTTTTCAAGCACAACGCACCAATTAAAATCAACAATACGCCTACACTGGCTTCTGCTAAGGATTGAAAAGTAGCTGGAATTTCAAAACCAATTCCAAACAATAGCAATCCACACAGTAATAATATGCCTCCATGCCCCAATGCCCAATGGAGCCCCTGCTTAATGGTACTATTGAAACTGGGCTTACGCGTGCTCAGTGTTGATACCGCCATGACATGATCAGCGTCAAACGCATGCAACAACCCCAATGAGAACCCGGCCCCGATCATGGTTAACGAACTAAACAACATTAATAGACATCCTCTTGGGTACGTTTAGGGCTTGATTGGCTCGTCGCTATTTTTTTTAAATAGCTTTACAACCGCATCAAGATTGGAGGGAAAAAACAAATGTAAATAAGTGGCCGTTAACCGGCCTTTTCTATAAATGGGTTCACCCGGAGCTGCGTGTCTTTGTCGCCGACTAAATGCAATGGGGCTAGGTGTTTTTTCACTGCGAGAACGATGATGAGCATGTCCTCTAATTTCGCCTTCCGGCAGAATGGCTGTTTGCATTCCCTGACAGCCCCTTTTTCCACGCATCATGCCATGCCCATGAAGCATGCCCGACATTGTATAGCTATTTTCCTCTAGATCAGTCAATGACTCTAAGCAGTATAGAAATCCCCCGCATTCTGCAAGAATGGGGTTATTCTTTGACTGAAATACTTTAAACGCTTCTAACATAGAATGGTTCGTTGACAGTGCTTCGGCATGTAATTCTGGGTATCCGCCCGGCAACCAAACCGCATCACATTCTGGGAGATCCGAGTCATGCATAGGTGAAAAGTAAATACACTCTGCCCCTAATGCTGCTAATGCATTACTGTTGGCGGCGTAAATGAAGCTGAAAGCTTCATCTTTCGCAATGCCAATTCGTACACCATCTAAGGGACGGTGAGCGCTCTCTTTACCGTTCTCAGTTTTACTTAATCCAGCGTTCAAGTCTTTGGCGTGACGACCCAATGACTTCTGCTCAACTGCGTTTTCAGTATTCATTTGACGAAAGCTCGCCATGGGAATACCCGTCGTCTCTAAATAAAATTGAATACCACCCGCCAATAGTTCAGCTGCCCCCTGATCAAATCGCTGCTCAAGCTCTGAAGCGACTTCGCTGGCCTGTACCAATCCCAAATGCCTTTCAGGTAGCGCAATGGCTTCTTCTCGCGCTAATGTCGCCATGAGTGGAAGCGTATTAGGGAGGGTTTCTTGTATGAGTTCTGCGTGACGAGCTGAGCCGCATTTATTTGCAATGAGCCCTGCAAATTGTATGTCGTCACGATAGCGAATAATTCCGTCGGCCACAGCCCCTACCGTTTGCGCCATGCCTTTTACATCCATAACTAATGCAATTGGAATGTTGAATTTTGCGGCGAGGTCAGCACTGGACGGCTGACCATCAAAAATACCCATCGCGCCTTCAATCAGAATTACATCAGAATGGCAGGCCGCTTTGTAAAGTTGATCACGACAATAAGATTCTCCTGCCATCCATAGATCGAGCGGCTCAACGGCATGACCAGATGCCTGTGCAAGAATTTGAGGATCTAAATAATCGGGACCGGTTTTAAAAATAGTGACCGTTTTATTTTGTTGCTTTAAATACCGTGCTAAAGCAGACGTTACGGTGGTTTTACCCTGTCCAGAAGCAGGGGCCGCAATAAACAATGCAGGGCAGTTAACCGAAAGCTGAGATGAATTCATTAGTACTCAATGCCTTGCTGTGCTTTTACACCCAACCGGAATGCATGTCGTTCATCTTGTACAACACTGATCGTATCCGCTATGTCTTGAAGTGGTGTCGCCATCGTACGCCCTGTAATAATCACATGCTGATGCCTAGGGCGTTTTTTCAATGCTTCTACGACCGGCAAGACATCTAAATAACCGTACTTAAACATGTAGCTCATTTCATCGAACACCAACATTTCGTATTGCTCATTATTCAGCAGTGCTTCCGCGACGCTCCAGGCTTGTTTTGCCGCTGCAATATCCTGAGTTTTATCTTGGGTTTCCCACGTAAAACCATGACCCATGACGTGCCAGTCTATAAGATTGTGATCTTTAAACAGTTTGTATTCACCCGTTTCGGTTCGGCCCTTGCTAAATTGAACAACCGCGGCTTTTTTTCCATGGCCTACGCACCGTGCCATAGTGCCAAAGGCCGAGCTGCTTTTACCTTTTCCATTGCCTTTTAGTAAAATAAGTACGCCACGTTCTTCCGTTGCAGCAGCGATTTTTTTGTCCATTACCGCTTTTCTCGCTGCCATTCTTTTTTGATGCTTTACATCGGCATCTATCGAATCTGAATGACTCATGTCTTTTTTTGGCAAAGCGCTTAAAGTGTTGTCTACAGTTGTCATAGCGAAATATATTCCCCACCTAATATGGTTGAAAATTCACGCGCTCTTCCACGTTTTACCGCACTGCGCTCCAAGTCAATGACATTTAGTGCCGTCGGCCAACGTAGTGCAGATATATCATCTCGACTTCGGCCATCCGTCAATAAGTACGTTTTTATTTCAATATTAGGGGATGCTTTCTTCCAGTTTTGAATACGTTCAATCGCGGTTTCAAGCGCAACTTTCAGCGGCGTTCCGCCACCACTGACAATGCGTTCAAGAATTTTATCGATCGATTTTGGCGATCTCACAGGCTCTAAATAAGATTGAACAGACTGATTACCAAAAGCCAAAATGGAAAGCTTTTCGCGTTTTAAATAAGCTTGATTCGCTAATGATTGAATCAGCCCTTTTGCTTGGCCAACCAACTCAGTGCCAATGGTTGAAGCCGAGCTATCTAACATTACAAAATGTAAAACATTATTTGCTGGCCTGAGTTTTCGATACCGAATAGCGGCGGGAGGCCATTCGCCCACACTCTGAATCAAAGTATTTACCCAGTCTGGTCGCCCCAAGGGGGAGTCTTCCGTAGATGAATGCTGTTGATACCGTGACGGACTCATTTGATGGGCATCCAACGAGCGTTTCTGCACTTGATGCTGTTTGTATCTCGATGCATTCAGCTCCACAGTGCGCTCAATATTCGATTCACTGCGGTGGTTTGACCGACGCAGTGTCATCCAATCATTAACGGCCTGGGCTTCATTGAAGGCTGCGGTAGGTTGATGAATAGGAGACATACTGCCCCACTCACCCATAGGCAAGCTCTGTTCTGAATTGGCCAAAGAGCCGTTACTTTGTGATTGAGATACGCCCGTTTCAAGCTGCGAAGGCTTAGAAAATAATGAAGGTTCGGCTGGCTCAGAAGACGCAGCGGATGGTGAATGAGGAAGATTGGTTTTAAAATCTTCACGGCGAGGCATTTGCGACGGTTGCTCTTGGCTGCCTTGCTCAGAACGATTGTCTTGAGCCTGAGTGTTTGAATTCGCAGAGGGTTGATGCTTATTTGATGTCATAGACGCGGGTGCAGCTACGGTCCTTCTATGCATTAACACGTAGTGCTCTACCGCATCCAAATTAAATTGCTCAACGGTGGATTGATCACTCCATGCTGCGTGCGCCATCGCTGCACGCGTCCAAATAATATCAGCTCGAACACCTTCAACTTTTGCATCCATACAACGCTCTGAAATTTGCTGCCGAATATACGCAGGGCAATTCACATGAACGAGCGACTGACGAGCACGCAAAATTTTCTGTGTTAATGCTTGCTGATCTGAATGCCATTGCTCAAGAAACGATTGAGGATTTTGATCAAATGCTTCACGCCGAAGCACTATTTCCATCCGATCTTCCGCTGTGTAATTTTCATTTAATTCCGCCATCAAACCAAATCGATCTAATAATTGCGGGCGTACATTCCCTTCATCCGCATTCATGGTGCCCAATAATATAAACCGAGCGTCATGAGCATGACTGATGCCATCTCTCTCAACATAATTTACGCCTTGAGAACTCACATCCAATAAAATATCGGTCAAATGATCGGGTAGGAGATTTACTTCGTCCACATACAGCACGCCGCCATGGGCCTGCGCGAGTAAACCAGGGTTAAACTGAATCTGTTTGTCTTGTAGAACGGACTCTAAATCGAGTGCGCCTTGAATACGGTCTTCAGTCGCATTCAAGGGTAAGTTTACAAATGGAGCGCGATAAATATTTGTATCTTCTTCACTAAAGTACTCGTCTTTCGGACCCGTAACGGTCGGTGCCGAATGCGCAGGCAACACATCGGCTAACGCTCGAGCCAATGTGGATTTTGCACTACCTTTTGGACCGCTCACCAATAAGCCACCCAATAACGGGTTGATAGCACATAAAATCAATGCCTCTTTAAACGACGCTTGCCCCACGACTGCGGTAAACGGATAGGCGCACCGACGAGGCGATGATCCCAGCCTAGTTGATGTAGTCGCAGTCAAGATTGCAGTATCGGCCATATAATATTACGCAGCTGCCTGATAGACGCGAGATTCGATCCAGCGTCCATGCTTGAATTGTGCAAACATTTTGGCTCCTGCCAATACAGCCAAATCTAATAGTGGTTCAATTAACACAACGCTCATGTACGCACCACAAAATGCCAAGACATTCGCCAAATTTTCAGCACCAAACCCATGACCATAAAACGCCCAAAATGCAACCCAACTGACAATACCGCCCTGGTAAGCGACCGATAACTTGAGCGTTTGTGCATAGCTCAGATCTTTATAAGCGACATCATCGGGAATGATTTTTTTGGCTAGCCATGCCATGGCAAATAGAGGAACCAGAAGACTGGTAACGTTCATACCGTATTGTGGTAAATCAAACGGAGCAAAGAAAAAACCTTGTATGAGCAATCCACTGGCTAAGCCAATAGCCGCCGGAGCAATGCCAAATAATAGAAATAAAGTGGAACCGAGAATAAAGTGAACTTCAGATACGCCCACAGGGTGATGAGGTAAAACCTCAAAAAATGTGAATACGAAAATCGTGGTCAGTAAACTTTTCAGCAGAAGCGAAACCATACCGTTTTCCTTGGTATGATCGTAGGCCAATTTGGCCATAACAGAAAGCGCTGCTGCACTGCTGCCAACACTCAAAAGAAGCTTTGCGCCATCAACGACGCCTGGTTCAATATGCATTGCTCTTTATCCCTCGTATATTGACCCACGACCTGAATGCACAATAGATGCACTCGCAGGATGGAGGTCTAACAGTAACGTTGGATATTCACAGGTGAAGAATTGGCAAAAACACCCCTCAAGCACAAAAAGAACGGTACATCACGATGGATGCCGTCATTCTCAGCCTGATTAACGCATTTTTACGACAAAACAGCCTTCTCACATTCAATGAAAATGTGCCATGCACACACTGAACTAAGTAGGTTCGCTATTTTGACCACTCAAGCCTGACCGCTTGAACGACTTCTCTATTCCTTCCGAATATCTTTGAAGCTGGTATCAAGCAGGTCTCCTGGCTTACGTTAGGTTTATTTGGCACCTTCCCGAAGTGTCAGCTTCAGTGGAGACCATACCCAGATAACGTTTACAGTTGCGGAGGCAGCGACGGACTTAAACCGTTCTTCCCTTTTCATTCACTCGCGTGAACACTTGACGGCACGAAGCCTATTTGAAGACTGAAGAACTGTCAAATGAAAGGTTTAATGATCATATTTTAGTCAACCTTCGGCAGAGTGACTGATCGTTCGGACAATTGGCCGCATGTCAGAGGAATTAGCCATTATCGTGATGTGCATATTTACGGCACGAACACTCGTCAGCGCGTGGTGCCTTTCAAGCGTATTGCGCATCTAACATTCAAGCCATATCCAAGCGATCTTGATCACCGGATTCCCATTTCAGTAATCCGGACCAGCTGTCAAATTTTGGGGGGGAAGGCCAATTTCTAGTCTGGGTTTTAGGTAGATTACACTATGTGTATTTGATGAATCGATTTAGCCTATCAGAGCATTGGAGTTATAACGTTGCCGTAACAGTACCCGCTCCAATAAGCATAGTTCCGCTAACTTTATTCATGATTTTTTGAAATTTTACTGATTTGACTTTACTCCGAAGATAACTAGAAAACATCGAATAAAAGCATGCACTAACAATGGAAACGAATAGGAATGAAAACGCCATTATCAACATTTGAGGTAATACTGCTTTGCCAGCATCCATAAATAGTGGGAAAAACGCGATAAAGAAAATGATACCTTTTGGATTTAAAGCGGTTACAACCAAAGCTTCTTTAAATATTTTAATTTTTGCTTTTTCTACTGACACGCTCTCTACATTGCCCTGACTGATTTTAGTTCGCCACGCTTTAACACCAAGATAAATTAAATATACGGCGGCAATCCATTTAAAGGCACTAAATAATACTGCAGACGTTGATAGCAGTGCACCTAGACCAGCAAAAGATAAACTCATAGAAATTGCATCACCTAATAGAACCCCCGTTACCAAAGGGATCACTGATTTTTTCCCATGAGTTAACGATTGTCCCATGACAAGGAAAGTGGTGGGGCCAGGAGAAAAACACAATACAATTACAGCCAACACAAATGATATCCAAATTTCGATACTCATTGTTACTCCATAAAAAGCGGCAGTCTCATTAAGCAGATAAAAACATGCCTGTAGCGGTTCCGTAAAGCAAATCTATTGTTAAGATTGAAAACAATTCAACAAACCTTTGCTTTAAATTCAATTCCCAAATACCATACACTTACATGCCATTACCCCACAATAATTTTATAATTGTTCGCTCCATTCATTCCGCAATTCGTTGATACTGAGCTGTTGTTCGGGGGGGGTTCCTCACGGCTATGGGTCAATCTGACAGCCTAATGACGGTTCACTACAAAGCGATGGAGATAAATTTCTCCCTTATGGAAAGAACAATAGGCCTTCGTCCACAGACTGCACTCTCTGACCCATTCTGGAACAACCAACCCCACATTAGGACCTCCTAATGCTTAGCCAAACCGACACAAGACTGCACACATGCATCCTGTCTAGTGACTCCGTAGACCAAATGTTTTGCTCAAAAAGCGCAATTACACCAGTGTTTTTCGCATTAACCTGACCGGCGTTCACACTCCTACATTTCCAAAACAATAGCTGAACGTTTAGCGAACAACATCACTCACACCCGCATGAGAGCCTCTATTTCGAACGCAATGTGCTCAAAAAGCGCAAAACTACGTCATTGTTAATAACAGAGGTTTGCATGATTAATCGACTTCTCATAGCCAGCTGCTTAGCAGCTCTCATGAGCGGCTGCAGCGGCGGAAGCAGTTCTCCAACAGATAATATTGGCTCAACGGACACCACTAAACCACCGAACGATTCCCCCGCCAAACCACCCGTGATTGCACAGTGTAAGGAAACGAAAGACACCGCATTGATTAAAAGTCGACATGATACCTATCAATCCAATTGCGCCAGCTGTCATGCCAAGGGACACCCAGCTTCAACGATGTCTATGTCTTTGGAACAAATGACAAAATTGATCAATGACACCATGCCGCTAGGCAATACCATGTCATGTACAAGCGGATGCGCCCAAGACATGGCACTGGTCGTGTTAGGCAAAAACATCTGCCCCTCAAACACTCAACCCACCCCTTCGGAACCCACAACTCCCACCAAACCAACAGCAGCCACCACGGACCCTAACAAACCCGTACCTGGGATGACGGCATTGAATAGCGCCTCTCGATTTCTAACTCAAGCCACGCTGGGTGCAAATTACAAAACCATAGAGCAGGTTGCCCAAATGGGAGAAGGGCATTGGCTCGAGAACCAATTTAACCAACCTGTTGGATTCACGCTTCCATATGCGTTAGAGCTAAAGAAACAATTTGACCAATACGATAATGAGGATCTCGGCGGTGCTGCTTTAGGTGATCCGGCCTTATTTAAAAAGTACTCATGGTGGGGACAAATCATGACATCATCGGATTTATTACGTCAGCGTATGGCGACCGCCTTGGGGGAAATTTTTGTTATTTCAGACAGGATTAGCGAATTATGGGATCACACTGAACCTATGGCCCACTATCACGATATGCTTTTGCAAAATAGCTTTGGCAATTTTCAAGACCTACTGATGGGGGTCACCTTGCATCCTTCCATGGGCATTTATTTAAGCCATCTTAACAATGCCAAGGCTGATCCAACCAAAGGGACTTACCCTGACGAAAACTATGCCCGTGAGATCATGCAGTTATTCAGTATCGGCTTGTTTGAATTAAACCAAGACGGCACTCGCAAAAAAGACCAACACGGAAAGGAAATCCCCACGTACAACAACGAAACAATTCGTGAGTACGCTCGAGTATTTACAGGATTAAGCCATGGCAGACTGTTTGATAAAGAAGTGAATGAGGAGCTACCACCTTTCTTTGGTGCAGTTGAAACCGATGCACCCGATTACACGGTTCCAATGAAGATGTTTCAGGCGTTCCATGACACTGACGAAAAGAAATTACTCAACGGATTAGTCCTACCGGCAGGTCAATCAGGTATGGAAGATGTTAAAGCGGCCGTTGAGGGTTTATTTAATCATTCGAATGTGGGCCCATTTATTGGCAGGTTATTGATACAACGTTTAGTGAAATCCAATCCAAGTCCGCAATACATTGCCAATGTTGCCACCGCATTTAATGATAACGGCCTAGGTGTTCGCGGCGACATGAAAGCAGTCATCCGGGCCATTTTATTCGATGATGAAGCACGCACCGCCCCAGCCAATGCATCCATAAAAGATGGCAGGTTGAGAGAGCCCTTTCTTCGTTATATTCGTTTTCTGCGCGCCATGAGTGCCAAAACTGAGAACAGCCGATTCCATGTCATTGCCGAAGGATTATATAAGCAAGTTAACCAGCGGATTTTCAGTTCTCCGAGTGTGTTTAACTTTTTCCTACCTGATTATGCTCCCAACGGCATCGTGAAGCAGCATAACTTAGTTGCTCCCGAATTTGAAATAACGACAGCCTCGACCATTATCGCGATGCTAAATGCTGTGTTTGGCGTGACGCTTGATGAAACCATGATGGAAAACATAGGCAGTCTTTCAAAACCCATAGAGCTTGATTTAAGCGCAGAGTTTGCTTTGGCAAAGGACACAGGTGCGCTACTGAATCGATTAGATACTGTACTGACCTACGGTTCGCTGACACACGGCACCAAAGAGATTATCGCGAACGCTGTAAACCAAGTTAAATCAGAACAAGAAAAAGTCTACATGGCTTTATATCTCATCCTTATCTCACCCGATTTTGCGATCACTATTTAAGGGGAAAAAACATGAAAAAGCCATTGAGTAGACGTCAATTTTTAAGCCACAGCTCTACCGGTATAGCCTCAGCTGCCCTGCTTTCGAGTGCGGGTCAATTCGGACTCATGAGTAGTGCTAGCGCAGCGGGCACCGGAGTTAATGATTACAAAGCACTGATCTGTGTCATGCTTCGCGGTGGAGCAGACTCATTTAACATGCTGGTTCCTTACGACCATGCCAGTTACAACGAATACCAAACCATTCGTACAGATGTTGCATTAAACCGCAATACATTACTCCCATTAAATGGCCAACATTCAGGAAAAAAATTAGCTCTACATCCCAAGATGAAAGAGTTGCAATTACTGTTCAATCAAAACGAAGTAGCGTTTGTTTCAAATGTGGGAACATTGGTCGAACCCACTCACACTGCGCAGTTAAAAAATGGCACAGCCAAAATGCCATTAGGATTACACAGTCATAGTGATCAACAAAATCAGTGGCAAACTTCAACGCCAGATGCACGCAGTGGAACC
Source organism: uncultured Saccharospirillaceae bacterium (assembly GCA_947503895.1). Lineage (GTDB taxonomy): Bacteria > Pseudomonadota > Gammaproteobacteria > Pseudomonadales > Oceanobacteraceae > Bermanella. Next base: position 46,223 of record CANNFT010000014.1, on the reverse strand, counting down.
GGCTGGGGTGGTCGAATGGCAGACCTGCTCAAACCCGTGAATGGAAATGCAAAAATTTCGATGAACATTTCCATATCTGGCTCAAATCTATTTCAGTCAGGCACACAAACACAGGATTACTCGATCATACCGGAAGGCAATGGAACAGTTTTAATTGATGGTTATGAAGACGAAATTCAAGCCAATGCCATTGAAAAAATGTATAGCCAGAGCTATCCGAATATTTTACGACAGGCTTATACTAATGTTTTTAACCAATCAGTCACCGCCAATAGAGAATTTTCTAATGCGATTTCACAAGTCGGAAACTTCACCACTCAGTTCGCGGCGGATGGTTTTTCCCAACAAATGCACATGCTGGGACGAGCCATCGTCGCCAGCAAAGCCATGGGGATAAAAAGGCAAACGTTTTTTGTGGATTTACCGGGCTGGGATCATCACGACGAAGTCTTAAAAGGGATGAACGAAATGTTGCCTTGGCTCAGTCAAGGACTTGCTTCATTTCAAGCCGCTATGAAAGAAGTCGGCATGGATAAAGAGGTTACCACGTTCACCATGTCGGAATTTGGTCGTACGCTCACGTCCAACGGTAAAGGCACTGACCATGGTTGGGGGGGAAATGTCATGGTCATGGGTGGCTCGGTGAAAGGCGGGCAAGTGTATGGTGAGTATCCTTCCTTGGCGGAAGGTAATCCGCTGGATACCGGCCGCGGTGTTCTGCTACCGACAACATCCACTGATGTGTATTACGCTGAATTGGCAAAATGGTACGGCGTGGGTTCTAGCGACCTCAATCTGATTCTGCCTAACATTGGTCGATTCTATTCAACCAACAGCACACAAAACCCAATGGGCTTCATGGCATAATTTCAATATCTATCTTGCCTTTGCAAGAAAGAAGTCGTTAATGATTTATAGCGGATGATCCCCATCCGCTCTCTTTTAACCCCTAGCATGACTTTTACAGCTGAGTAACCCAATTTATTCCATCTAAATGACTGCAGATTGGAAAAACCAGAGTTTGATCATCATAATAAGATGCTGATAAGCAAGTGGTTTTCTGGTCTTAATCACAATGCATTTCTTTGCTTGCATTGAATAGATCGCACTACCGTGAGTCGTCAGCCCAGAAAAAGGCGACTCGAATGAGAAGCAAAATAAACATTTAATCGGTGCCCGTTTTACAACGCCTAATCCTGTCGACTCGCCGTTCGATTCTCCAACCATTCTGCCTCTTCTCCTGGTTCAGGCATGATGTCACCTCCTTCGATAACCCAGCTAGCGGGTACATCCATAAGTTGTACGACCGCCTGATCTTCGGTTGTACGTAGCACCGTATGAAACAATTGATGGAATCGACTAATAATTAATTGTTTCGTTTCGGAAGATCGGCCACTGCGTATAGAACCTAGCAAATGAACCTGCTTGTGTTTCCCCAGTGGGACATTAAAAGAGAAAACTACTTGTACAAATTCCGCTGGCGCACCCGTTGCATCGCAATGTAATTGGGTTATGCCTGCTGCTAACTGATCACGTACATCATGTGTTAAAGGTTTCTTAGTTGATACTGTATACAAAGGCATGATTCTTTCTCACAAATTAACTGACGTTTCAAGGTGGCCGCTGCGCATTTTCGATACTAGCAAGCGGGCGATGAGCTTAAGCATCACAGGAATACGAAATAAAGCAGCAGGCCGCTGTCGACTGGCCATCAAAAACTGGTCTGCCACATGTTTATCAGCAGCACTAATAATCAACTGATGATCTTGGCAACCTGTTTCAGTTTTCCAGAGGCGTTGAATCCCATACAAAACGGAGCGCCTAGGCTGGGTTGCAAGACCATCAGGCATGGTGGCCAATACCGTGATCGTACCTTCCACTGCGGCCGCTAAATAAGCTTGCCCCTTCGGAATATTCATCCACAAAAACTTCGCTTTCACATTGGTACCAATATTTGATTGGTACACCTTGGTTAATCCGTCCTCTAGACGCTGCTTCTGCTGACGGGATAAAGCCCCCTCCGGAATAGAACAAACCACAAGATATTGAGTCACCATCATCACACCATTAGTTTCAAATGAGAACTAATTAGATTCCACTTAGTTCCTTTTTGCAACCAATTAATAGAGGATTTGGTTATAAGCAGTGCGGCCAACATACGAAAGTCTTAAGGATCTACTACCTTAAGCTAGGGTGGGTTTTGATTTGCAACTTATTTGTGCGACTATTTGCGCTAGAAAGAGGGATTATACGTATGACTGGACAATTAACGTCTTCCACACCAAAAACGACACATTGTGCAATTGAAGAAGCATTGACCGTGCTGGGGGACAGATGGACGCTTCTGGTGGTTCGAGATATTCTTCGAGGGGTAAATCGCTTTGATTTACTACAAGAGAGTTTGGGGATCTCAAGAAATATATTAACCCAAAGACTCAGCAATTTAGAAGAAACAGGAATACTGACCAAGAGCCCGGTCAAGCCAAATGCCAAGAGAATGCTCTACAACCCAACACCAAAATGCATGGCACTCATCCCGGTGCTGATTACATTGATCGACTGGAGCTCTAATTGGTCAAACGCAAAGGAAACCCAGTGGTCGCGAGTCGTGGACTCAAAAACGAAAAAGCCCGTAACAGTGGCCATCGTTAACCAAGACCAAGACCCCATCCCACTTGGGCAATTAAGTATTGAGTTTTAATAGGCTCAATGACTTTTCGATGTCTTTTTATATGATCGTTTAGGGGTTTTACCCTTAGCAGGCTTTCTTGTGGGCTTACTACCGAATAATCCCGCCCAAAACATGACCTCGAATACAATCCCCATGATGAAAAATAGAATTCCTCCAGCAGGTATACCAAAAACGTAACACCCGATAGCTGCGAAAAAACAAAATGCGGTAAATGCAATACGCTTGATTAACTTCATCCTAGTTAGCCTCTTAATACTCGCCTCATACCATTATGTTCGACCGTACACAAAGAGGAAGATATGCTCAAGGTGGGTATTTACCCTCTCAGTTCATTCCGTATGTTCGATGATGAGACATACACATTGCTCAAAGACGATCATTGGATTGATGATGATTGCGACCGTTTAAAGTCCACCCGCTATATCGATTATTTGACCCGTAGAAAAAGAGGCTTTTTCGGAGGACAACCAGTAAATAGCCTCTGCCACCTCTTTTGGCTCGCCACCTCTCTGCATGGGAACCATTCTGGCCAATCGACTAACACGATCGGGCTCTCCACCATCGGCATGCATATCCGTATAAATAAGTCCGGGGCGAACACCATTTACTCGTATTTCCTCCCCCGCAACTTCTCGAGCTAAGCCGATTGTCATCGTATCAATTGCGCCTTTTGTAGCGGCATAATCGATGTATTCATTGGGCGAACCCGTTCGCGCTGCCACAGATGATACATTGATGATCACACCTCCTTGCCCCCCATGATTGATCGACATACGTTTAATCGCTTCGCGTGCACACAAAAAATACCCCGTCACGTTATTCGCGAAAATCGCATTGATTCGCTCAGCGGCCAAGGCTTCCAACCGAGATTGATGCTTAAGAATCGCCGCATTATTGACAAGCACATCAACAGTGCCCAACTGGCGATCGACTGTTTCAAATAATGCTTGTACACCTTCCTCAGTAGATACATCCGATTGCACAAGCAGGCAATGTCCGCCATGATGAACGATGCTATTTTGGATCGACTGCGCTGCCTCAGAATGAGAGCGGTAATTAATGCAAACAGCGTATCCCTTCCGAGCAAAGAGCTGCGCAGTAGCCGCCCCAATACCCCGTGCAGCACCTGTAATCAAAACAATCTTCTGTGGCGTCATCCCTCCTCCTTGACCGAAATGGCTCATTTTTAACCCGAAACGCGTCGTGCTTAAATCGAAGCACGAGAATCAATATATTGTGTATTGCTGTGCATTTATTCTGCGATAGGAAAGTTTTGGAACTGCTCGATGCTATTTAAATCATGATCCCAATTTGATCTACTACCATAAAAAATGTGCGCATTTGGCCGGATGGTTACATCACTATCAAGGCTGCCTGCCGGAACAGCCAATAGACGTCCATTCATTTGAACCGTAGGCAATGCAGAACCACAACGCTGGCAAAACCCTTTTACATGTCGTGTACCAGGTAAATTAAACTCTTTAATCGATGCGGCGCCCGACAACCAATTAATCTGAGCAGTTGACGAGAATAATGTAGCAGCATGCGCGGAGCCGGTATCTTTTTGGCAGTGCTCGCAGTGACAGAGAAAAAACTGCTCAAACTCCCCTTCCACTTGAAATTGAACATCTCCACATAAACATGAACCATTGAACATAGAAAACCCCGGTAATAGAAATAATTAATATTGCACTCTAAACTGCAATGCTATCTGTATGAAGGACACCACTCAAGCATACAGAATAGCTTTACTGCATCAAACAGGATTTAAGTGCCAAGCTGTCGTCCGCACAGGGACGAATTCTTTGGCATTTAACTGATCGTCAGAATGATCAAGTTCAATCAGCTGATAGTGATGTGCATATAATTGATGAATTTGATCAGAACTGAGCGCAAATGGTGGCCCTTGTCGTACTGACTGGTCGAAATCAAATGTAATAAGCAATTGTGGAGCACATTGTGAAATTGACACGATTTTCTCCGCATATTTTGTACGAAGCGTATTGGGTAATGCCACTAAAGCAGCGCGATCATACACACAATCAATTACTCCAAATTCTGCATCCGGAACATTAAATATATCCCCAACAAATACTTCAATATTATGATGACGATAAATTGAATAACCCTCTTTATATTCAATAGAAGGAATTACGTTTAGGCTTTCGAACAGCTGGTCGATAGCCAGTAAACTTAATTCTACACCTACAACTGAGTATCCTTCGTTCATCAACCATGCTATGTCGTTCGTTTTACCGCACAAGGGTATAAATACGCGTGACTGACCTCCGTTCGCGAGTTCAGCAATATAAGCCGTTAACAGCGGATTCACCTCTGCTTCATGAAACCCGATATCGCCGCTTTCCCATCGACTATGCCAAAATCCTGCTTCCATATGCTTCTCCTAGATCAATCAATTCTATTGTTAAATCAAGTCAAGTATTGAGATTCTGTTTGATTCAGCACTCGATTTGATCTAGGTTACTACCTCAAGTCGACTTTAGGTCAAGGGATATATCATCTTTAATAGGAACATCACATGGATATCTCAGAAGTATGCGCTTTATCAGGGCTCCCCGTCTCGACGATTCGTTACTATGAAGAGAAAGGACTAATTGAATCTATCGGGCGTAAGGGACTTAGACGTCAGTTCAAGGCCTCTGTCGTAGAAGAACTGGCTTTAATATCGCTGGGGTGTCGAGCGGGTTTTACGTTATCTGAAATTAAAAGTATATTTACACCAAAAGGCCCAAATATAGACAGAGAAATGCTAAAACAAAAAGCACAAGACTTAGACCACCAAATTAAAACGTTAAGCGCCATGCGAGATGGTCTGCTACATGCCGCCGCATGCAAAGCACCAAACCACTTTGAATGCACTAAATTTAAGCGGATATTAAATGTGCAAAAAAAGCGGCCGTTTCGGGCCGGGAATAAATTAAAATAGACATCACAGACCGACGACGGTGTTACGTCCTTTATGTTTAGCTAGGTATAATCCTTCATCGGCTTTTATTAACGCCTTGCTCAATCCCTCAGACTCTAAGGCGCAGCAGGTAACACCGATGCTTGCTGTCACTTGAACATTATCAACATTGAGTTTTTCAATTTTCAGCCTTAATTTTTCTGCCACCTGTATAGCCTCATCAAGTTGGGTATTTGGAAGCAAAACTGCAAACTCCTCACCGCCCATTCTTGCTATCAAATCTACCTGCCTCACTCCATTTCGCAGTGTTTCTGCTACAACCTTTAACACCTTATCTCCAGTATGATGTCCATACTGATCATTTATCTTTTTAAAATAATCAAGGTCCAATATCATCACTGACATACCGGTACCACTCCTTAATGCATCCTGTTGCTTCTGATAAGCGACAGTCATGAATTGACGTCGATTTACAACGCCAGTTAATGCATCCGTACCGGCTTGTTCTTCAAACTCTTTCTTCTCTTCGATGATTTTTGTAATTTCGGTAGAGAACCCAATAAAACTGCTCAGTTGACCTACCTCATCAAATAAAGGAATTTTAGTTGACCAGTAAAATCTGTCATCGCCATTTTCATTGGTAACCGTTTCTTCGCCTTCAACCTTTTCACCCGTGCGAATGACTTGCTCATCTAATATGTCGAAGTTATCAGCAATTTCCTTTGGTAGAATATCTTTGGTGCTTTTTCCTTTTGCTTCATCAGCCTGAATACCAAAAAGTTCTGCGGTCATATCGTTAATAAACAAAAAACGCCCTTTTCGGTCTTTCATATAAATATAAGCATTTACATTATTGATAATGGTTTTGAGCAATCGCTCCTTTTCCGTTAACGAAAACTGCATTCTTTTTTGCTCGGTGATATCCGTGGACACACCATTTAACCCTATTATTTTTCCATTACTGTCATATATGGGTTTTTTAACCGTCCAATAATAACGAACCTCACCCGTTTCCATTATGACATTGCGCTCTTCTTTTTCGATTGAGACGCCTTTATCCATCACTAAACGATCATTCACTGCCAGCTCATTAGACTGATCCAACGAAAAAAAGTAACTATCATCTCGGCCTATTATTTCATCCTGTGTGCAATTAAACAGGTCGCGAACCATTTTATTAGCGTATGTGTAGCATCCATTTAAGTCCTTCATGAAGATATAGACGCTGACATTATCCAAGGCGAGTTGATCGAGGTGAATTTCTTGATAAATTATTGATGAGGGGTCTTGATCTACTTTTTTATCCATCAAACCACCTAATAGATATCAAAATAATGGATATACAACACGTCAGACAGCATATCTGAATTCATGAGTCAGTGATAGCGCCACAAATCAGTTCGCCCAATGGCACTCAGTACTGGCAGACCAATAATGATTCGGTCAAGAGAAGCAGAATACCTGCCACACAGGCAGAGAAAAAAGAGCATAATAACCTAAAGTGACGGTAGCATGGCTATATATTAGATCAATTAACTACGCTGCACTTGGTACAAGAATACCGAATCAAATGGCAATTTAACATTAAGCTAAATTACTTATAATATGAACCAGCATTTCTGATGGCTATATAATCATTTGGCTCTATTGACAGAACCAACCCATTATCAGCTCCCAAATATCAAGAGCGTGAGAAAAACCAGAAAATTCATCGTACACACTTAAGCCTCAATCCATTTATCCATAATTTAGCAAACTTTGATATAAGACATAAAACTCCATCGACTATTTAGTGGAGATGCACCACAAGCGATATTTAAATGTTTACCTGATTAACCTCTGAGGAAACTAATTCACGAGCCAAAAAAAGTGAATTCTGCATGTTATATCGTGCGATATGTCTGGGACTGCAACGTTATGATGGTGGGTATAAAATGGTAGGCGGAAGAAACTTAGGGCAATTGTTCATCGCTCGCGACGCTATTGAAGTGATCTCAGGTAGAGCGACATACATTCCTACAATGACTTTAGAATCCAATACCTATCGCGCCTGCAAGTCATGCTGACGCGATATTAAAGGCATAAAAATTTACACAATCAAATGCGTTTTTTAGATAGCTAATAAATCGTCTTCCATGATTATTTTTTGACGGTGTTTATTTTTCCATTTCATGAGACGCCGACCGAGTGTTTGTCGAGCTCTTGATGCAGCACGATCGACTGCGGACCTCGAATCAGATTGAAATTCTTCAATAATAATGTCCTTTAGGCCAGCGACTCTCAACAGAATTCGACAGCGTTTATCGCAACCCCCCTTCGGACCATTTACATCACTCAGCATAATCTTCACATTTTTAATTTTTGAATCTCTTGATCCAAATGCGAAGTATAGGCGACGTTTGATGTAACCTTGCAGGGCTCTCGTCAATTCGACATTTCTCGCTTGAATATCAAGTTTCATTTCCTGCTCCTTTGGTGTGATCTGTTATTCGATTCAAGATCAACTTTAGAAGCGCCTTTACACAAAATAAATTCGAATTATTGGTATGCTCAATCAGAAATTTTCGAATACAAGAATAAGTGATAAAAACTATTTACTTTTCAATCACTTAGAATCGGCAGATAGTCCGTTAATGCCGCATAGAAAGTAAGCAAAAAGAATGCTACTCGTCAGTGCCTAGGCCCTTATCCCTATTTCAAAAATGCTAGTAGCTGGGCGAACCATGAGTCCAACCTGAAAAGAAGACACTGAAGCAAGGGTTAGCAGCGCAATGATAAACGCTTATTCTTCGAAAAAAGAAGGGTTTCAATAGAATTTTCGACTGAAATTTCCTATTGCCAGTAGCAAATGGCATTGAGACTTATCGGATTAATTGTTGCATCCCTAACCTTCAGTGAATGAAAAGAGTCGTTCGTGAGATGCTATACAGCTTAGTTCACGGATTAAGTGATTGCTATTTGAATACACCATGTGATGCCAATGATGATGCTTGGAACACCAATCGACAAAAAAGGGAGATTGACCTTGGCACGCATGTCTTGTGCTATTTTCATTTCACTGCGATTAATGAAGTTACCAATATGCTCAGCGGCGTACAATACAAACAGCGCCCCAGTTGCCGTCGCACCAATAGAGTCGTGGGCCACTAAAAAATAAACGAAGCCTACATAGATTAAGACGCCTACGCCCAATATCATCCTATTTTCTCACTCCTATTGAGTTAATGTGAAATTCATTCATTATAAGAGCCATAGATCCACCTTATACACTGTACCCGCAATTAGTATCTTGACTCCTCGCGGCCATTTAACAAAGTACCAAATTTCCAAACTTATCTAGATTAAATTGCTGGAAGTCTTCTGCCAAGAATAATTTCCCTGAGTACACATCCGATGCTTCACGATGTAATGCATCCAAGGAAAGTTCTGAACTGGTGTCTTTTTGATAGCGAGGACTAAAATGTGTTAGCAATAGATTCGGTATGGCATTTTTCGCGGCAAACTCTGCTACCTGTTTGGCATAACTGTGCCCCACTGTGGCTGCCTTGCTGGCCATATCCTGTGAATAGGTAGCTTCGTGGATCAATACATTACAATCTCTGCTGATTTTTTGAAGTAAATCAGGATTGTCATTATCACCACACACGATAATTTTTCGTTTATGCTCCATCACTTCAGTGACATCTTCACTGCGAATAATTGCATTCTCCAACTGAACATCTTGACCCGCCTTTAATTGTCCCCACATAGCGCCCTGCGGCACGCCCATTGCTTTTAATTTCTCTACATCCAGTTTCACACTGATTGACTGATCTGAAAAACTGTAAGCAAATGAAGGAACCCTATGTGATAGTGGCGTCACTGACGTTTCGAACTGGCCAAACTGAATGCTCGATTGTGCTTCAGTAGACATAAACTTTAGTTCGTATGGCAAATAGAATTGAGTGTGCTTTTGAGTGCTTTCAATCCATTCTTTTATGCCTGCTGGTGCCACAATGGTCAGCGGCTCGGTTCTACCACTCATGCCAGCGCTAGCCAATAATCCCGGCAATCCGTAGCAGTGGTCGCCGTGAACGTGGGTGATAAATATGCCATTTAGACCATTCATGGACAATTTTGTGTGCAGAATTTGATGTTGAGTGGCTTCGCCGCAGTCAACCAAGTACCAACGGTTACCACTACTTTCTTTTACCGCGACGGCTGACACATTTCTCGATTTGGTGGGTGTACCAGACGACGTCCCTAAAAATGTTATTTCCAATGTTCAAATCCTTTTAGTGACGACGAATCACTACTGCAAGTACCTATCTAATGTAACGCTTGATGTTTTGTGTACATCGTAAAATTTCAGTATGCCATAAATAAAAAACCGACCAACCACTCTGCTGAGCACAGTTCGGTTGATCGGCCAGTTTTATCTAAATACTGACAAACTTAATGGTTTATAGCTAACGGCATTATTTCGAAGCTAGGCCACATTGAGGCCCCGATTTTGCTGAATTTTTGGCGTCGCGCAAACGCTCAATCATCGCCTGACGAGCGGCATCCGTGTTTATACCCATGACGATTTTAATTTTTTTGCCTTCACCATGTTTGCTTAACATAGTTTTACCGACCATTGGGTCAAAAGTGATAGGGTCATAGGGCGTATCACTTTTCGCTAAACCAGGGTTTAATTGGTCAACCTTGATATAAGATTTCACAATGTCCATCTCTATTTTATCTTCATCGAGTAAGACATGTGCAGCGATAATATCCCAAAGGCGAATCACTGCATCTAATGCAAAATCGCCATTTCCATTGAAATCTCCACCTTCGAATTCACGAATCGATTCGAAAAGTTTTGCAGTATAGCAAGCTTCTGGCGTCGTACCTTTTTCGGATAAATCTTTAATACTACTTAATTGTACTTTCGCCATGTCGGTTGAGTTTGTCGGTACAAGGTACGACTTCACTTTACGCTTTGATAGTAAATCGAAGGCCCACTGAGCACTCAATGGATCCAGTAGAATATTGAATTCTTGATGTGTACTAAAGTCAGATTCACAACCAAACGATGGATGGGAGAAAATATTCCCGCCTAGGTTACGGCTTTTGTCACCAAAGCAAGCAGCTTCATGGTTAGCAGTGAATGGCTCGAAGTTTTCGAAACCACCACCCATCATGATAACCGATTTAATTTTATTGATTTGCGCGTCTGACGCTTTCGCTAACACTCGAGCCATAGTTGTCAACTTGCCCGTATTCAAAATGACCGGTTTTTTCTTTAGCTGATCAATTTTCTCGAGAATAATATCTTCTGCCAATTGAAACTCAAATGACATACCTCTATTTCCGGTATAGCGATAACCTTCTGTTTTCGCCCTAGGGATAAGGTGATCTGTACCATAAAGTGTTGAACCATTGTCGCGCCATGGGCCAGGGACATACTGCCCGTATAAATTAATACCCATTGTATTACGACGCTCTAAATTCCACTGACCAGATTTAAAGTCAGATGAGTTTGGTTGCTGAAAGTCTGGCTTTCCATCTACGGCATGTTCATCTTGCACTTGAGCATTCGTTGCAAGCAGTCCGTTTGCCCCATACTGAATTTCTTCAACTGCGTGATACGCTCCACGAATCACTTCTGCGTCCGTGTTGCCCATCCACTCTAGTATATTGTAAACCGTGTTAGCGCCATGGGCGACGGTGTTAAAAGAATCTTCTACAACCACCAGCTCTACTTTGTATCGAGGGTCTTTGGCGACCAGTATCAATGCAACAGCATCATCGAAATTATTAAAATCACCAACCCAGATAACCGGTCTTGGGGTTTTATTTTTTTCACTTTCTACCGTTTTAGCTTGGCATTGACTGACTGCTATTGTAGAGGTGATTAAACAGCCTGCGGCTGCAATAGCCGTAAACTTGTTTTTTAATTTTGAAAAAATCATACGTGAATGACCGCCTTCGTTCTTTATAATATTTTTAGTTATTGATGCCTTAGTACAGGAATCGATGCAGTTTATTTCATGCCGCTCATTAATTTGACCGTACAGTCAAGTATTAAATCATGCATCTGCTGGATTGGGATTATACTGATTGAAAGTGTGAAGGTAACTTCAAGATTGGACTAAATGATCAATTAATCAAACATCATGTTTAATTTTTAAACAGCAACATACAAAACAAATCCTTGTTTGCACTATGTTGGTGAACATTTAAATATTGACTCAATTTGCCGCATTGGTTCGGTGCATACTAGAAACAACCCATATCGTCAGCTGAGGTTGGATTGTTGTGAGCGCTTATGATCACGGATCGATCCCTCCATAAAAAAAGCCGAGCACAAGGCTCGGCTTTTAAGTTTTATAGCAATTACTTTTTGACCCACCCTGTGCCTGCTCTGCTGTCCTGTAATTCAATGCCTTGCGCATCTAAATCACTTCGAATCTGATCGGCCAACGCAAAGTCTTTATCTTTTTTGGCTTGTGCTCTTTTAGCGATCATTTCCTCTATATAAGCTGCATCAAGCTCAACACCCTGCTTCAAATAAGATTCAGGATCAGACTGCAAGCACCCTAGCACCCCGCCCAATTTCTTCAATAGCGAAGCCAATTGGTTGCGTTCCTGGCCTTGGGCTTTATTTAAATCACGCACAATGTCAAACATAACGGCGATGGCTTCAGGAGTATTGAAGTCATCGTCCATTGCCGCTTCAAAGCGCTTGGCGTACTCAGTACCGGTTGGGGCCTCGATGCTTTCATCAGCATCTCTCAGCGCGGTATAAAAGCGATCGAGTTTTGTGACAGCTTCTTTTAGCGCATCCTCAGAGTAGTTAATAGCACTGCGGTATTGACTGGATAGCATGAAGAAGCGAATAACTTCTGGCTCGTATTCTTTCAATACATCTCGAATAGTGAAGAAATTGTTCAGCGACTTGGACATTTTCTCGCCATCAATGCGTAGCGCGCCAGCGTGCATCCAAGTGTTCGCATATTGCTCGCCCGTGGCGGCTTCACTTTGGGCAATCTCGTTTTCATGGTGGGGGAACTTAAGGTCTGGTCCACCACCGTGAATGTCAAAATTGTTTCCTAAGCAGCAAGTCGACATAGCTGAACATTCTATGTGCCATCCGGGACGTCCCTCACCCCATGGACTGGACCATGCAGGCTCACCTGGTTTAGTCGATTTCCAAAGAACAAAATCGAGAGGATCTTCTTTTTCCTCAACGACATCGACGCGATTCCCAGACTCTAACTCTTCCAATATTTTACCGGAAAGCTTGCCATATCCCTCAAATTTGCGAACACGGTAATATACATCCCCATTGGAGCCGACATACGCAAAATCTTTTTCGATCAATGTCTTAACCAGTGAAATAATACCGTCAATATGTTCCGTGGCTTTCGGTTCCGCATTTGGCTTAAGTACATTTAGTTTGCCGAGGTCTTCGTCCATGGCCTTGACCATTCGATCGACTAAAACATCAAATGCTTCACCATTCTCATTTGCTCGATTAATAATTTTGTCATCAATGTCGGTAATGTTTCGAACATAATTCACATCGAATCCTTTGTGGCGCAAGTAGCGGACAATTACATCAAACGCTACCATCACCCGCCCGTGTCCCATATGACACAAATCGTACACCGTCATACCACACACATACATGCCGACTTTTCCAGCTTGTAATGGTTTAAATTCTTCTTTTTGACGGGTCAATGTGTTGTAAATGGTTAATGCCATTTTGGGGCCTTAGAACGCATATGATGTTAATGAAGACTGATTGTAAGTCATCAGTTTTTGGTAATGACCAGTAAACTGCCATTACGCTACGGAGTTTCATTGCATGACTATTTCTACCCGTCATGCAATGAATTGATCAATCTAAGCTTGCGTTAATGATTTATCTTCGCGCAAACCGATAGTCAAATTAAATACTGGCTTCTCTTCAGCATGGTCATATCGATCAGCCACATAATAACCTTCTCTTTCAAATTGAAAGGCAGATTCGGGTGCGGCTTTTGCTAAACTCGGCTCAATGATCGCAGTCGTTATCTTTAAAGATTGAGCGTCAACGTTTTCCATGTAGTCGCCGCCCTTATCGGGTGCTTCACTCGTGAAGAGACGACTGTACAGTCGCAATTCAGCCTCAACACCTTTATCAGCCGAAACCCAATGCACAACACCTTTGGGTTTATCGCCATCTTCTGGATCAACGCCAAGCGTATTTTCAATCAATATGGCATTGACCTTAATCACGTTGCCGCTGTCATCTTTTTCAAAGTCCACTGCTTCGATCACGTAACCGTTTCTTAAGCGAATTCGCTTACCAGGCGTGAACTTTTTCTTAAATTTTTTGCTGTACTCTTCTTTGAAGTCATCCTGATCAATTAAGATTTCCTTCGTAAACGGAATCACGCGACCACCTAACTCTTCTCGATTAGGATGATAGGGCGCCTTCAATTCTTCGTAGTGATCATCCGTCAGGTTAGTAATGACCACCTTCAACGGGTTTAGCACACACATAGCGCGGGGCGCATTTTGGTTTAAATCGTCGCGAGCAAATGATTCAAACTGCGCGATATCGACGATGCCATCGGTTTTTGCTACCGCTAAGCTATTACAAAAATTACGAATCGACGCTGGTGTGAAGCCTCGACGACGCAAACCAGAGATGGTCGGCATACGTGGATCGTCCCAGCCCGCGACAATCTTGTCGTCAACTAGCGCTTTCAGCTTACGCTTACTGGTCATCGTGTAATTCAAATGCAGACGACCAAACTCGTATTGATGCGGCTCAGCGGGCACAGGTAATTGCTCAATAAACCAATCGTACAAAGGGCGATGGTCAGAGAATTCCAGTGTGCAAACGGAATGAGTGATGCCCTCTATGGCATCTGATTGCCCATGTGCGAAGTCATAACTCGGATAAATGCACCATTTATCACCCGTTTGATGATGGCTAGCCTTTTTAATACGGTAGATGATAGGGTCACGCAGGTTCATATTGGGCGCAGACATATCAATTTTAGCGCGCAGAGCCGCTTCACCTTCTTCAAACCCACCGTCCCGCATTTTGGCAAACAATTCGAGGTTTTCTTCTACTGTGCGCTCTCTATATGGGCTGTTTTTGCCCGGCGTCTGGAAATTTCCACGGTACTCTTTTGCTTGCTCTGGCTTCAACTCACAGACGTAAGCTTTACCTTCTTTGATGAGGTGCACGGCCCAATCATGCAGCTGATCAAAGTAGTCAGAGGTGTGGCGGATCTCACCAGACCACTGAAAACCTAACCACTGGATGTCATCCTGGATAGATTGTACAAACTCTTCATCTTCTTTTTCGGGATTCGTATCATCGAACCGTAAGTTGCACTGGCCACCAAATTGCTGCGCTAACCCAAAGTTCAGGCAGATCGCCTTAGCATGTCCAATATGTAGATAACCATTGGGCTCAGGAGGAAAACGGGTAACGATACTGCTGTGCTGACCGCTGGCCAAATCTTCTGAGATGATTTTTTCAATGAAATTGGCTGGCTTAGCCTTTTCTTCTGTCATCAACCTTGCTCATTTATCCAAATAACGCTCTGATACCAAAAACGCACCTCAGATTACAGGCACCATCTGGCGGCAACAGAGCAAAAGCCGTATTATATCGCCCTTTATTTATCAAGCACATAGCTAAAGGTGGCTCCATGACTCAGGTTCTTCTAAAAACCAGTTTCGGCGATATTCGATTGTCTCTAAATGCCGAAAAAGCACCCAAAACCGTTGAAAATTTTGTGAACTACGTTAAAGAAGGCTTTTTCGACGGTCTCATTTTTCACCGTGTCATTGATAACTTCATGGTACAAGGTGGCGGAATGGAGCCTGGTATGATCCAGCGCCCAACAACTCAAGCCTCTATCCAAAACGAAGCTGACAATGGCCTGCCTAATAACCGTGGCACCATTGCCATGGCGCGCACAATGGACCCGCACAGCGCAACCGGTCAATTTTTCATCAATTTGGTCGATAACGGCTTCCTAAACCACTCATCTAAAACGTCTGAAGGCTGGGGTTACTGCGTATTCGGTGAAGTTACAGAAGGAATGGACGTGGTTGATCGCATTAAAGGTGTTAAGACCACTATGGCTGCTGGTCATCAAGATGTACCCGCAGAAGACATCATTATCGAGAAGGCAAGCATCATCGAAGAAGCTTAATCGCCTGACCGATTAGCTATACTGATCGACACTTGATCCGCAAAAGGCCCACTTTCTGGGCCTTTATCGTTTTGACCTAAGAGAATGCACCATGGCAGTTTGGTTTATTTCTGACCTTCACCTCGAACCCTCTCAAACCGCAATCACAGCGGGGTTTCATCAGTTTTTGAAGCAGCCTCAGCCGGGTGACGACCTCTATATTCTGGGTGATTTCTTTAACTATTGGATCGGAGATGACTACTCAGATCCTTACGTGACAGACATTAAACAAGCCGTCAAAAACACTGCCGATCGCGGCATTCGTTGCTTTTTCATGCATGGTAATCGAGACTTTCTCATTGGTGAGCAATTTTGCCAAGAAGCGGGTTGCACCCTGCTAGACGAAACAGAAGTCATCACACTAAATGGTGAGCAAGTTTTATTAATGCACGGTGATAGCCTTTGCACGAATGATGAAAAATATATGAAGTTTCGGGCAATGTCTCGTAGCGCACCTTGGCAACAGATGATTCTGAGCCAATCCATTGAAAATCGAATTGCATTCGCTGAAAAAGCGCGCTTGGAAAGTGAGGCGAACTACAAAGAAAATGGTGCAAACGAAACGATTATGGACGTGACACCTGAAGAAGTCGTAAAGGCGCTCGAAGAACATCAATGCGTTAAAATGATTCACGGCCATACACACCGCCCCATGATTCACGATTTAACCGTTAATCATCAACCGGCTCAGCGCATTGTGTTGGGTGACTGGTTTAAACAAGGATGGTATCTAAAAGTTGATGACGACGGGTTTCAATTAACCGCATTTGATCTGAATTAAATAGTTCACTGTCCTCAGTCAAAGCACAAGACAAAGCCACTTCGCTATTTCCTAACGGGTTGATCCAATCACGTTGATGAGCTCAACCACCGTTACTGCTAAATGGCTTTACTAAAAGGCGTCTCTAATGATTCAATTTGACCCTCGGCTCCGGCTTGCTGCTTTGCTCTGACTTCTGCATCCATTCAATCGTGACAGAGCTTAAAGTGAATCATTAGAGTTGCCCTTAAGAAAGATACGTTAAGACCTTCCTATTTAGAATTTCGATCAGCTCTTCATCCATAAATGGGTAATTATCTGGAATGCCCAAGCAAATAATTTTTTGGTTTTTCAGATGCTTTTTAAAATTTCTTGAAAGCTTCCTTTTATGCGCCGATTCCATGACAAATATATAATCTGCCCAGATGACATCCTCAGAACTGATGTACACTTCCGCACCGGTGTTTAATCCCGCGGATCGTACATCCCAGCCTTCCATATCGCAAAATATCGCTTCTGCTGTAGGACTTCTAAGTTTATTTTGACTGCAGAGAAATAATACTTTTTTCAATTAATATCCAAAGTAATGGGTGTAAATCTTTACAATGAGCCACCATGCTGAAAGTCAGGTTATATACACCGACTTATTTTTCCCAATTTCCCCACGGATTTGAGGAGGTCGATGCGCTATCAGAGCGTGATGACACACGCGGTTTATCTGAATGTTTACGAGGGCTATGTTGCTGGCTGGAACCCGAGCGCTTTCCATATCCACCTGATTTAAACTCCGCCGCTTTTTTCGCACGCTCTAGACGTCGCTTCTCTGCGTCTTCTATTGATAATTTGGCAGGCTCACCGGGTTTTTGGTGGCTGGGTACAATACGGTCTCGGGGAGGAATATTAAACTGTGTAGAGGAAGCGCGCGGTAAGCTTTTATATTCATACATGTAGAATGCTTCTACTTTTTCCCTTGCCCAATCTGTCTTCTTTAGAAACTTTACACTCGACTCAATGCTTGGATTTGTCTTAAAGCAATGAATGTTTAAGTATGCAAATAGAATCTCAAATCCGTAGTGATCCACCATTTCTATGAGCAAGTTTTTTAGACTGATACCATGCAATGGATTATTTTTGTAATTAACGTCATCATTCATGGCTTATACCCTTAATTTCATCTCAAACGCGAATGGCGCATCGTTTCGCATTATAACCGCCATAGCATGAGCAATGCGAATATATACTCACTCACTGCATATTCTGAGATTTAAGGAAAACCATAATTGAAGTCGTATTGTGCTTTAGACGTGGTTTGACAGGTCCGAATACGTAAATAACGCTCGAATGTTTTGAAGTCAGTTTCCAAGGGTTGAGCCCAGCGCTTCTCATCCTACTATGCCACTAACTGTAGCACTAAACGGTAGTGCCCTGGCCCAAGGCGTCGAAAATAGGTTGAGCAAATGTCTGCGCTTTAGTATTTGAGTCCAGCTCTTCGAGCATGGTTTTAACCAAATCCATGGGGTTTTGAAATAAACTCGCCTTATCAACTGCTTCAGCTAACCCTTGGGCGTAGTCAGCAAGCGGCTGCCCGATACCTCTTGGAAGATTGGGTTCTGCTGCGAATCCTTGATAGCCTGCATATTGATAGGTCGCCGTCTCAACTTGACGTAAATTTAAGCTAAAACCCGCGATTTGATCGTCATCATACCCAAGCTCCAACGCCATATTAAAGGCCGTTTCAACATCCCCTGAATAAAAGTTTTCAGCGACGTCATCGACTTGAGCAAACAAGTCTTGTAGTGCCGACATCTCTTCCTCGTTTAAATCCCCTTGAATGGCTAATGAATAACCGGCAGATTCAAATGCCGCAAAAGCATTGGCGCTCACCGCGCTGTTTTCATCCGCGGCATATACATTTTCACTGCGCTCGGCATAGGCATTAAACGCGCTAATTTGAATACGATCCCCCTCTTGAGTCATTAACTCAAAAGAAAAGCTGTCTTTACGGCTGTAACTACTGATTTCACGTTCGTAGACAGATGTGGGGAAAGAGCGCCCGATATCCGATTCCTCAGCTGCGAATAACCCTTGCTCTAAATCATCAATACCCTGAGCGATACCGGATTCTGCTTCGTTAATTTTGGAACCCAGCGCATCATCAAGCTTACCGATTTCATTCAATTGATCTCTTGCTTGACCAAATCCACGCTCCACGCCTTCCCGAGCAGCAGCCACCATATTGGCTAATTCATCGTCAGACGCACCCTCATCCGCGGCTTGCCCGATTCGACTTTCGATGTGGTCCATCACTGTGTTGACCACGGCGTCGACATCAAACAGTTCGGCGGTAGGAGAAACAGGACGCTTTATTTCCACGCCAACGGATTCTTTAAGCGCGTTATTCAGTGTGAAATGCGCTAACTGGTCTTGATTACCTTGATCAGCGCCCGCTACTTTGGACTGAAAAAAGTTTTCGTATAGAGTATTCGATTGCTGGCGCTGAAAGAGGGATGCAGAGACATTAATCATGACGATGTGTCCACTATGAGTCAGGGTGTAAACAGTTTATCGGCTGCGAACCTCACATCTTAACAATACTTTAAGTCCGTCTAGCTATATTAGAAAACGGCTTTATATCAGACCATTTTAATACTCTTCACGACTTCACTCTGGCTTAAAAATAAAAAAGGCACAGCGGATATCGCTATGCCTTTCTTGTATTAAAGAAGATCAATCGTGCTGGTTAGCCCTTTATATTAATCTTCCGAAGATGCTGCAATTTTATGAATCGCTAAGTCAGCACCCTGATATTCATCTTCTTCGCTCAATCTCAGACCCATCAGGAAGTTGACCAATCCGTAGACGATAAAACCACCGATCAACGCCACGGCGACACCCGCTAACGAACCAATTACTTGGGACATCAAGCTAACACCACCTAAGCCTCCAAACGCTTCTGCACCAAAAATACCGGCTGCAATACCCCCCCACAAACCGCATATGCCGTGTAGTGGCCAAACACCCAGAACATCATCAATACGAGGGAATTTGTTTTGGAACAAAGTAAAGGCGTACACAAAAATGGCACCCGCCACGCCACCAACAATCAATGAACCAATCGGGTGCATGATGTCAGAACCCGCACAGACTGCGACTAAACCAGCCAACGGGCCATTATGGATAAAGCCTGGGTCATTTTTACCTAGCAACATCGCGATAATGGTGCCACCCACCATGGCCATTAACGAATTTACGGCCACTAAACCACTGATACCATCTAATGTTTGAGCGGACATCACGTTAAAACCAAACCAACCAACGGTTAAAATCCAAGCACCCAATGCCAAGAATGG
The DNA here is from genome assembly GCA_947503895.1 of uncultured Saccharospirillaceae bacterium. Taxonomy (GTDB): domain Bacteria; phylum Pseudomonadota; class Gammaproteobacteria; order Pseudomonadales; family Oceanobacteraceae; genus Bermanella. The sequence continues at coordinate 26,266 of CANNFT010000014.1, read as the reverse complement.
GATATTGGAAGGCGCGAAAGCCACCGCGCGACCATCGCGATAACGGCCTTTTCGCGCACCTAAGATTAAAATCGCAGCTAGAGCAATCCATCCGCCAACGCCGTGCACAACGATTGAGCCAGCGAAATCATGGAATCCTGCCCCAAAGCTGCTTTCTAACCATGCTTGGAATCCGTAGTTACCATTCCAAATCATGCCTTCGAAAAAGGGGTACACAAATGCAACAATGAGTGCCGAAGCGATTAAAAATGGATAAAACTTCGCACGCTCAGCGATACCACCTGAAACAATCGCAGGAATGGCGGCGGCAAAGGTGAGTAAGAAAAAGAATTTAACCAGCTCATACCCATTGCCACTGGTCAAATCGCTTGCACTGGCGAAGAAATTACCATCATAAGCAATGGTGTAACCGATGAAGAAGTAAGCAATAGTTGATACAGCGAAATCGGTGATTATCTTAACCAATGCATTGACTTGGTTCTTATGGCGAACCGTACCGACTTCAAGAAAAGCAAAGCCAGCATGCATGAACAGCACCATGATGGCGCCCATAAGTATAAAGAATGTGTTTGAGCTGCTGATCAGCGTCTCAACCGCACTATTGATATTTTCCACTTCATTCACCTTCGATTGCTTCGGGTGTTTGTCACTTCATCTGAGCAGCGCTAAGCGACTGCCCTATCAAGTCACCACCTCTGATGTACTTCAAACGTTCAAATTGGTTGTCATTCAAGCCTCATCAAAACGGGCCTGTTTTGACCGAGCTTGAGCGCTGCCCCAAAGCAGAGCAAGCAGTGTGCCAAGTGCGTGAATATCATGCGCGGCAATCGATTATTTTGGTGCACAAAAAAAGGCCTGTACTGCTACAGGCCTTTAAATAGGGCACTCACGGGTTAGAAATCTTCAATGAGTGTCAATGTGTAATTCTAAAGCATTGATGTATCTTGGTATTTCTTTCAAAGTCTTTTGGAATGGTCTCTGCTGTGATCTCTTCGATGCTGTACTGTTTTAGTGCATCACGCTCCATTTTGAAGCGACGGAGATTATTGGAGAATATCAATGTGCCATCGGATTTGAGAAGACCCATCGCCAGCGTGATCAGTTTCACGTGATCTCTTTGAACATCGAGAATATCAAGCATGCGCTTCGAATTTGAAAACGAGGGCGGATCCATGAAGATCACATCGTACTGCTGCTGGCCTTGTGATTGCTCGAGCCAACTGACGCAGTCAGCCTGAATGAAATCATGACCCTTTTCTGATAAACCATTAAGGGCTAGATTTTTTCGCCCCCAATTTAAATAAGTTTGCGACATATCTACGCTGGTGGTGAACTTAGCACCGCCAACAGCGGCGTGCACGGATGCAGTACAAGTGTAACTAAATAAATTTAAAAACCGTTTCCCATTAGCCAAGCTTTCGATTTGCGTTCTGATCGGCCTGTGATCTAAAAAGAGCCCAGTGTCTAAGTAATCCGTTAAATTCACATAAAAGCGACAGTTTCCTTCTTGCACAGGTAAAAGCTGTTGTTGTTCATCCTGCTTTTCGTACTGCTTTCGACCTTTCTGTTGTTCTCTTTGTTTGAGCACGATGCGATCACGCGGAACATTCAATGCAACCGGCACCGCATCCAACACATCTCGCAAGCGATTTTGTGCTTTCTCAGGATCAATGCTTTTAGGTGGTGCATACTCTTGAATGTGCACCCAATGATCGTAAAAATCGATGGCCACAGAATATTCCGGCATATCTGCATCATAAACACGATAAGCATTAATATTTTGTTTTTTGGCCCATGGCTTGAGTTTCTTCAAGTTTTTCTTAATGCGATTACAGACCATTTGCGCACCTTCACCCAGTTTGACATCGACTGAGCCAGTGGGCGAAGTATCGTTTTCGACGGGTTGAGAAACCTGCAAAGCGGAATGTTCAGATACGGTATAAAGCATTAATTTTGATGGTATCGCGCCATTGTAAAATTGATATTGCTTGTCCGAGCGCATCTTAAATTGATAAGCCTGCTGCGGGTTCCCCGTAAAAATAGCCACTGTCCACCCAGAGAAATGTTGTTTTATCTGGTGCCCGAGTGCCGCATAGAGTGCTCCAATGGCCACTTCATCACTCAAGCGCTCACCATAGGGTGGGTTAGTGAGTATTAACCCTTTTTCTGGCAAACCTTTTTCTTTCGTCAGCTGATGTAATGGTTGGTGCTGCACATGTATAAAGTGTTGAACCCCTGCCCTTCGCGCATTGTCCTTCGCTTTTTTCAAAACCTTGTCATCGGCATCGTAACCGAGCAGAGTTAACTCTAATTCACTTTCCTGCCCTTTCAATTTTCGTTCTTCAGCATCGGTTAAGACAGCACGCCACACTTTAGCGTCATGATGTTTCCAAAAATCAAAACCAAATCGCTTACGCAGCAATCCCGGCGCGATGTCAGCGGCCATTAACGCCGCTTCTATGAGCAGCGTTCCGGAGCCACACATGGGATCGACCAGTGCGCCATCTTCTTGTTTCATTAATTCAGGCCAGCCACTGCGGATTAACAAAGCCGCCGCTAAATTTTCTTTCAGTGGTGCAGCCCCTTGACTCTGACGATAGCCACGTTTATGTAACGGATCGCCCGCCAAATCAATGGACACTTTTACGTGATCGCGATGCAGCAATACATGAATACCGATATCAGGCGTTTCTGACACATCAGGTCGGTTGCCCGTTTTGCTTCTGAAGTGATCACAAATCGCATCTTTTATTTTTAGCGCGCCAAAGTGGGTGTTTCGGATTTCGTCGCTGGTGCCATTGAAGTAAACACGCATGGCATTACGGTCAGAGAAGTGCTCGATCCAGTTAATAGATTTTACGTTTTCATACATTTGCTCAGCTGTTTGGGCTTCAAGCAAAGCGATCGGCCACAACACGCGGCTGGCTAATCTAGACCAAAGACAAATTCTGTAAGCCAGTTCTAGATCCGCTTTTACCGTCACATGTGCGACGGCCAATTTAACGGAGTCACCGCCCAGAGATTCGATCTCTTTGGCTAAAATTTGTTCTAATCCTTTGGGGCAAGTCACCACCAAGGGTTCATTTGTATTCATATAAAACTGGTCACTTTTAGTCAGATCTGTCACTTGCCTAGTTAGACTAGGTCAAATGTGACAAATTAATTACTTTAAAATCAACGGCTTGGGCTTTATATGTCCACTTTGTCTAAAGCAAACAGTTTTAAGCACGAATTAATCATTAACAGGCAAATTTCCGCAACGCATACTGAAAAAAGTCGCCGCGGATTTGTTAACGATATCTGGCGACTTTCTACTGATCTTCAAAGAAGAGGCATACTACTTATGAGAAGACAGAAACGCGATATGGATCGACGTGCATTTCAAAAAGGTTACATGGCTGGCGTTCAAGGACGCTCAAAGGACCTTTGCCCATCAGGTGTTACCCATTACTCTTGGATGACGGGATGGCGTGAAGGACGCAGTGACCATTGGGATGGATATTCGGGTGTCGCAGGTGTTCATAAGTTACCGTTATAGAAACCCATTATTTTTAATCCAATTTTTAACCCATTAATGACGCAAAATTTGAACACTTCACGCTCAAATAACTGAGATCATGGCCCGCCACCCGCGGGCCTTTTTATGCCTATCACTTACCCTATTTCATTGACTACTATAGCAGCCAGCGAACGGAACATAGGTGGCAGTCAATTATTTACGCGCACTTAAAACCGCTGCCAGCGCATCACTGGCTTCCGCAATCAACTTTGGACCTCGGTAAATAAAGCCACTGTAAACTTGCACTAAATCTGCTCCAAGACGGCCTTTTTCCGCGGCCGATGCGCCATCAACGATACCGCCGACACCGATGATTGGCATTTTATTATCCAACAGTGGTGCTAACCACGAGAGCACTCTGTTCGACCCCTGCTGCACAGGCTTGCCACTCAACCCTCCGGCTTCATTCGCATGCGGGTGCCCAACAACGGCGTCACGCTCTAATGTTGTGTTGGTTGCTATTACACCATCCATTTCGCTCGCGATTAAGGTTTGAGCAACCAATGCCGTTTCGCTCTCATCCATGTCTGGTGCAATTTTAACCAATATCGGTGTGTACTTATTATGTTGAGACTGCAGCGCAAGTTGCGCTTCTTTTAACTCGCCTAATAGCGATTTTAGGGATTCACCGAACTGCAGGTTTCGTAAGCCAGGCGTATTAGGTGAAGAAATATTAACGGTCACATAATCGGCATCTGCATAGACTTTGTTCAAGCAGGTGACATAATCTTGGTTCGCGTCTTCGACCGCCGTATCGAAGTTTTTACCGATGTTGATGCCCAAGACGCCCGAGTACTGGGCCTTTTGGACTTGGCGCACGAGGTGGTCCACGCCTTTGTTATTGAACCCCATGCGATTAATGATCGCCTGATGCTCAGGTAGACGGAACATTCGAGGCTTCGGGTTACCCGGCTGTGGACGCGGTGTAATCGTGCCTATCTCGATAAACCCAAACCCTAACGCACCAAGGGCGTCAATATAGTCGCCGTTTTTATCGAGCCCAGCCGCGAGCCCCACAGGATTGGGAAAACGTAAACCCAGTACCTCTGTTGGGTAACTGGGAGATTTAGGCGTAAACCATGGAAGCACACCTAGGCGTTTCGCTGCCCCCAGCATATCTAATGTGACTTCGTGTGCTGTTTCGGCTTCGAGTTTGAAGAGCAGTTTGCGAGTTAAATCGTACACTAAGCAGGCCTCATTAAATTTGCCGCGGCATTATATATCAGCCATGTTCAAAACGTTAGCCGACAACGAGTTATGATCGTGCCGATATAGATACCCACTCCCATTGATTTGATGTCCATTCAATGAGTAGACGGCTTTCCAAGGCAAATGTGATTACCGACGGCGATCGCCGCCGTACTCCACTTCGCGTGCATGAGGAAGAAATTAGGCTATTCGGAGGATTTTCTCGAACTTATGGTCTTGAGTGAATTCAATTAAGAATCGACCGTGAATGCCATCTCTTGTAATGAAGGGCCATAAAATTTTTACAGGAAAGCGAATGCTTCGCCCATCGACAGACACTGCATACACGGAATCTACCCCCATGTAGGCTTTCTCCAATTCATCCGGCGACAAGGTAATTTGCACTTCAACTTGCGACACACCGCCACCTCCGAAATTCAATATCCTGCGTTCAGTTCGGCCATTCGATATCAGGTTTAAAGATACACTCCTAGTACATTTAAAATGGCATGCAAGCATTCAAATCTCAAGTGGCATACTGAGGGAATTTAGACACCGTTAAAAAGCCACCTTTGAACCAAAAAAGCCTTAGCGCATACCACTAAGGCTTTTCTTTAAATCCTACAGCGAAACAAGCTTACCTCATGGACGTTCAGAGGTAAGCCATTGAATCACCTAAGCGACACGTTCTTGATTTTCCATTGACGCTTCCGGCTGAGGCGGAATATAACGACTGGCTTGGGCCAAATCGAGCAATTCTCTCAGTGCCACCGCGAAGACAGCAAAATCACTGATCTCATTTTCGCGCAACTCCTCCACGGTACTGCGCCAGCGGCTTATCATAGGTTCTGACGCTTCTAACCAAGCATCCATGCGTGTGTGGATATCCCCATCCGGCATGGTGTTAATGATGCTGGCTGTCAGCGTGCGCTGCTGCCAATCTAGGTCGTCTCGGTAAGTTTCTCTCGCGAGTGCTTGCCAATGGTTGTCTACTGACATGCCGTTCAGCTGCTCTAAGAACCATTCTAGATCTAAGCTACAACCCACTTGATAATAGGTTGCTGCTACATCCTCAACGGGTCGGCGAGTTTGCTCTGCTCCTTCGATAATACTGAGCGCCGAGAACATGTTATTTGCCCCAGCCACGGCTGATGCCAAATCTTCAGGCACGCCAGCTTCAATCAAGGAATTGTAGTACGATTGCCAACTTTCCTTACCTTCGCCGGCTAGCAATTCAGAGAGTCGCCCGCTCACGACCTGCGCACGGTCTCGGAAATGGTTAACCTCCTCCTCCAAGTTAATTTCACGACGGCGATTACGCAGGAACCATCGGCTGCCTCGTCTCACCAATCTCATCAGGCTCGACATCATCCGCTCTTGCACATCGGCACTGACCTTATAATCCAGCGCTTCTATCTGCTCCCACAGTTCATTCATACGGAAGACATCGCGCGCAGCCACGTAAGCTTTGACGATGGAGTTTATCTCCGCGCCGGTGCTGTCTCGCATGCGATTCACATAGGTAATGCCCATGCGATTCACCATTTCATTAGCGAGCTGGGTTGCGACGATTTCAGAACGCAGTCTATGAGCGTACATCGGCGCTTGGAATCTCTGAACCAGCACCTCAGGAAAGGCGGTTTCCAATGCTTGCGACAGATAAGGATTTTCCGAAATATCATCGTTATTGAGTAATTGTTTCAAGTCGCCTTTTGCATATGAAATTAAAACGGACAGCTCTGGGCGAGTCAGACCTTGCTTTTGAGCCTTACGTTCAGCCATCTCTTCTTCATTCGGCAAAAATTCCAATGCTCGGTCGAGCTTACCTTGTTTTTCAAGGTCGAGCATCAAACGACGATACTCATCTAGACGGGTTTTCGCTTCACGATAGGCCAATGCAATGGCTTGTGTTTGACGATAGTTATTGGTTAATACCAAGTCAGCAACGGATTCCGTCATTTCCATTAATAATTGATTACGCTGCTTAACCGTCATATCACCCGCGGCCACCAAGCTATTCAATAGTATCTTGATGTTAACTTCGTGGTCGGAGCAATCCACGCCCCCAGCATTGTCGATAAAGTCCGTAAAGGATGAGCCCCCCGTATTCAGCGCATACTCAATTCGCGCTTTTTGAGTAATGCCAAGGTTCCCACCTTCGCCAATGACTTTTGCTTGTAGCTCATGGCCATTGATTCGCAGACCATCATTTGCTTTATCACCCACGTCGGCGTGAGATTCACCACTGCCTTTAACGTAAGTTCCGATACCGCCATTCCAAATTAAATCCACAGGCGCTTTTAATAGCGCGTGAATCAAGTCACTGGGTGACAATTTCTCTGCGGAGATTCGAAAGGCCTTTTTGATTTCGGGCGTTAACGTGATGGACTTTGCCGAGCGATTAAAAATACCACCGCCACTGGAAATGAGCGAGGCATCATAATCAGACCAACTTGAGCGAGGCAATTCAAACAGTCGCTTGCGCTCCTTAAAGCTGGCGGCCACGTCTTTTGGATTCGGGTCGATAAAAATATGCATGTGGTTGAATGCCGCAACCAATTTGATGTGCTCAGACTGCAACATGCCATTACCGAATACATCACCTGCCATATCGCCGATTGCAATGACGGAAAACGCTTCATTTTGTACGTTGATTCCGCGCTCTCTGAAGTGTCGTTGTACGGATACCCATGCTCCTCTCGCGGTAATGCCCATTTTTTTATGGTCATAACCAACGCTCCCGCCAGAGGCGAAAGCATCGCCTAGCCAAAAGCCTCGTTCTTCAGCAATGCCGTTAGAAATATCAGAGAACGTCGCCGTGCCCTTGTCCGCAGCCACGACCAGATAAGGGTCATCACTGTCGTGTCGAATCACTTCTTTTGGTGGGACCACCGCGCCATCCACCAAATTGTCTGTAACATCTAACAAACCCGAGATGAATGTCTTATAGCATTCGATTCCTTCTGCCATAAATGCTTCACGGTCATTTTCTGGCAAGTGTTTGGCGACAAAGCCGCCCTTAGCTCCGACCGGTACGATCACCGAGTTTTTAACTTGCTGGGCTTTCACAAGGCCAAGCACTTCCGTTCTGAAGTCTTCACGGCGATCTGACCAACGCAAGCCACCACGAGCGACCGGACCACCTCGCAAGTGAACACCTTCAACCCGCGGTGAGTATACGAAGATCTCAAACATGGGCTTAGGTTTAGGGATATTCGACAAATTCTTAGGACTTAACTTAAACGAGAAATATCGCTTCAGCTCCTTATTTTTATCGTGCTGGAAGAAGTTCGTTCTTAGGGTCGCGCCCATTAGTTCATGGTAACGACGGTAAATGCTGTCTTCGTTGATACTTTCGACCTGATCGAGATGATCCGTAAACTGCCTATCCAGTTTTTCGATCAATTTATGACGAGAGTCGGCCTTTTTGGCTCGACTCAAATCAAAACGTGCTCGGAAGTAATTGACGATGAATGACGTTAAGCTCGGGTATTTACACAGCGTATCCGCAATAAACGTCTCACTAATCGGGAAGCGAATCTGCTTCATGTACCGAGCATAGGCTCGTAACAACGCGACTTCTCGCCAACCAATTTTTGCCCCGAGCAATAATCGGTTAAAGCTGTCGTTTTCTGCTTTGCCGTACCATATGGCACGAAAGGCATCTTGAAACTGTTGCTTGCTTTCATGCAAATCAATGGTATCGGAGAAGGTATAAATTAACGAAAAATCGTGTATCCAAAACTGCTTGCCATCGGTACGTGTCACGTCATATGGGTGCTCACCAATAACGCGCAAGCCAAGATTTTCCAATATCGGAATAACATCTGACAGGGGTAATAAATGGTCTGCGTTGTATAGTTTAAATTTGAAGTGATTCCCTTTATCGGCAACGTTCCGATACAGCGTCATTGATACATTATCGTCCGGTGTGATGCTCGCCATGTGCTGAATATCCACCACGGCTGTGCGAGGGCTAAACTCATCACGGTAACCCGACTGGAAAGCGCTCCGGTATTGCTGGAAGTACTGATTGCCTTTTTCTTCACCAAAACCATCCACCAGCGCCAGCATCAAGTCGTCTTGCCAAGAGCGCGCCACCAACTGAATGGACTTCTCAATCTCTGCCAGGTCGAATTCAACGGCTTTATTAGGATCCAAACGGAGCGAAAACTGCGTTCTCGCCAAAACGGACTCCGAGAAGAACGTTGTAAACTCAACATCTAACGGCGCAAACACATCGACCAAGATGTTTTGCATCTTGATTCGCAGCTCAGTGTTGTAGAGATCCCTCGGTACATACACTAGGCAGCTCAAAAACTTGTTTAGCTGGTCTCGACGAATAAAGACCCGAGTACGGCGGCGCTCTTGAATATTCAACACCCCCATGGCTGTCTCGAACAACTGGTCAATATCCGTATGGAATAATTCGTCGCGTGGATAAACTTCAAGAATATGGCTGAGTTCTTTGCCCTTGTGCCCTGATGGGTCCAAAGCTGAGCGCTTTAACACAGATTTGGTTTTATTGCGGACGATGGGAATATTAAATGGGCTTTCGGAATAAACTTTCGACGTGAACAGACCTAAGAATCGACGACCACCCAAAACGTTGCCATCCTTGTCCACCCGTTTGACCGTGACATAGTCCGGATATGCGGGGCGGTGGATGCTGGATCGCTCAGACGATTTGTTAAATGAAATTAGCTGAGGCGCTAGCACCATGATCTGTTGAGATTCAGGGTAATCCTCGACAATGCCCTTGTTTGGCCCATGCTGACGCTCTCTAAAGATGCCCCGAACAGAGTCCATTTCTCGTGACACCGAGTGTTTGCCACCTTCGTTAGCAATCGTAAAGTCTTCGCAACCAAGGAACGTGAAGGCATCATTGGACATCCACTCTAAGAATTGGGTAGCTTCCGTGATGTCATTTTCACTGAAAGGCCCTTCGCTGGTTTTCAGCCAGCCCGAGCACTCTTCTATGCGTTCTTTAAAGTCAAAATAGTCCTGAACAATTAAGCGAATTTCATTCAGTGTGTTGATGAGACTCGCCTTTAACTCTTTTAATACCTTTTCGTCGGTATGGCGGTCGACTTCTATGTAGATAACGGATTCGTTTTTGCCCACACCTTCAGACATGAAGCTCTGTTCAACATCTAATTCCCCAGACTCAGTACGCACCGTTGGCATAACGGCGTTGTTGATAAAGTGGATAGACATATCGCGCTTATTCAGTTCCATGCGAATTGAATCGACTAAAAAAGGAACATCTGGGTGTAAAACTTCTATGATGGTATGAGTAGATTGCCAGCCATGTTCTTCGTAGTCCGGATTGAACACGCGAACTTTATGCTGATCAGGGCTCTTTTGAATAAAACTCCAACAGGCTAGCGTGGCGCCGTATAGATCCTCCACCTTGCGTACTGCCAGCTCCTCTGCGGGTGCTGTTGCATAGTACATTTGGGTGAAGCGTGTAATCGAACCTATCTGATCCTTTGGCATGCAGGCCTGCAGGCGCTCGATTAATTCATTGACTTGTGGGTGTAACTGCTTGTGTCCGTGATTCATTGGCTGAAATTCCGGGGGTAGCCTAGTTATTAATAAAGAGTAGTAGAAAAGCGGGTTGTTATTGTATTTTGCTTACTTGAATTTGTTCAGTCCGGCCTCATTGTTGAACTCCTTGGTATATTGAGGTTCTTAGGGTTGACGACAACCACAACCCTCTTAAAATGTTAACTAAATCAAAAACTTGGAAATGGCTATATGGGTAATCGTGATCTGATTTTGGCCCTTCAAAACACACTTCAAGAAAAAATAATTGGGCAGCCAAACCTAGTAGAATCCTTATTGCTCGCACTATTGGCTGATGGGCACCTATTAGTAGAAGGTGCACCGGGTCTTGCAAAAACCAAAGCGATCAATACTCTGGCAAATCATTTGGAAGGCGAATTCCAACGAATTCAATTTACTCCAGACCTGCTTCCTGCCGATATTACGGGTTCTGAAATTTATCGCGCCGAGAATGGACAATTTGTATTCCAAAGAGGACCAATTTTCAACAACCTGGTGCTCGCAGATGAAATAAATCGGGCTCCGGCCAAAGTTCAGTCCGCATTATTGGAAGCAATGGCCGAAAGACAAGTCAGTGTGGCGGGAACCACCTACCCACTCGATGAATTATTTTTAGTCATGGCCACTCAAAACCCTATCGAACAAGAAGGGACATATCCACTTCCCGAAGCACAACTCGATCGATTTTTAATGCACGTTCGTATTGATTATCCGGATGCGCAATCGGAGCGAGCCATTTTGCGATTAGCCCGAGGTGAAGCACAGGAACCCGATGCTCATCAAATCGTCAATCGTGTGACCGCACAAACCATTTTTGATTCACGACAAGAGATACTCGCGCTGCATTTATCTGATCGCGTTGAGGAATACATTGTCGAGCTCATCATGGCCACACGGCAACCGCAAGGTTACGGCGATGACTTATCGTCTTGGTTGGAATACGGCGCAAGTCCACGTGGGACAATCGCTCTGGATCGTTGCGCCCGAGCACATGCATGGCTAGCCGGAAGAGATTATGTCAGCCCCGATGATGTACAAGCCGTCATTCACCCTGTGCTAAGACACCGTATTTTAGTGAGCTTCGATGCTGAAGCCTCTGGAATGAACGCTGACAGAATCATCAATGAATTAATCTTGCGAGTGCCGGTGCCATAAGGCGGACCCTACGATCATGACGCAATCAAAAGATTATTTAGATGCTTTTTTTCCAGCAGGCGCCTTTACCGATGAGCGACAGCTAACGCAACTGCGATTGCTCGCCAATCAAGTTCGCTTAGCGCGCTCTCCGCAAATCCATGGGGTTATGTCCGGATCGCACCTTAGCAAGCAAAAAGGTCGCGGTTTGGACCTCGACCAATTGAGGTTGTACCAAGGCGGCGATGATATTCGAACCATTGATTGGCGTGTAACGGCCCGCACACAAAAGCCTCACACTCGAATTTACAAAGAAGAGCGTGAGCGCCCTATTTTTATCATGTGTGACCAACGCAGCCCAATGTTTTTTGGATCACGCCGAAGCTTTAAATCTGTGCTCGCTGCACAGTGTTCTGCGTTAATCGCTTGGGCAGCTATCGGCCACGGTGACCGCGTCGGCGCACTGGTGTTAGGTGACCACGAAGAAACAGATTTTCGACCCAAACAACGCAGTCAACATGTATTGCAAATTTTAAGATGCATTAACCAATACAATCAAAAACTAAAAGATCACACAGCACCTCAAAACTCACTGAGTGACGCTCTGGTACATTTACAGCGAACGATGAAACCTGGCACCACACTGTTTTTGTTGAGCGATTTCTACGATTTAACGGAGGCAGACAAAGAAGCGCTGTATACCATTCGACGTCACAATCATATTGTCGCACTACAGATTCTCGACCCGCTGGAATTAGAATCCCCGCCTCCCGGTTTATACGGTGTTTCGGACGGAATCACAGAGGGCTGGATAGACACACAAAGTGCAACCGCTCAAAAATCTTATCAAGAAGCTGTATCCGTTTGGCATGACACAATCGCCAAAACGTTTAAACAGCTGAGCATAAACCATTGGCAACTATCGGCTGCTGAGATACCGCTCGCTGCACTTAAAGTGGCATTAGAACAAAGGGGAGCATGATGAATAATCCGGTACAAAATCCTGCAAACCCCATGGACCTCTTGAATGATATCCAGCTACCCGACCCTGTATCTTGGTGGCCTCCGGCGATTGGTTGGTGGCTTGTACTGGGACTCATTATTGCGATCGGCATGTGCATACATTGGTGGGTGAAACGAAATCGTTGGAAACGCTCAGCGCTCAAACAACTGAATCGCGTTACGCTTCAGAATTCTCAAACCTGTTACTACCAAATTAATCGATTACTGAAGACCGTTGCCATTCAACGATTTGGCCAGCAAGCTGCGCCGCTCAGTGGAGAAAAGTGGTTAGCTTTTTTGGACAGCAAAGTTAAGCAGCCCTTGTTTTTGCCCGCGATTAAAGGCTTCGCCACCGCACCTGATGTGCCAGATGCTCAGCTGGATGCGTTCCACATTAAACGTATTGCAGAAAAATGGATAAGGAAGCACAGATGTTAACGCTTCAATGGCCACTGGTGTTGCTGGCCCTGCCCCTACCCTATCTAGTTTATCGATTTGCACCTGTGATCAAACGACAGGAGAGCAAAGTTTTCGCACCCAGCTTGATGATACTTGCTGAAGAACGTGAGCAAAAAACCGTGCCTAGCCGAAAAATATTACTGGCTTTGGCAGCAGTGGCTTGGTGTGCACTGGTGCTGTCGGCCTCAAGACCTATTTATGTTGGGGAACTTGAGTCCATTACGAGCAGTGATCGAAATATGATGCTAGCCGTCGATATTTCCAAAAGTATGCTTGAAGAAGACATGGAAATGAACCGAAGAATGGTCAATCGATTACAGGCCGTAAAAAATGTAGTCGCCGACTTCGTGAGCGAGCGCCAAGGTGATCGACTCGGATTAATTCTATTTGGTGAGCAAGCCTACATTCAGACACCGCTCACCTTTGATTTAGGCACACTGAAAAAACTGTTAGATGAAGCGGTAGTCGGTTTAGCCGGCGGTCGCACGGCCATCGGAGACGCCATTGGTTTAGCGGTTAAACGATTACAAAATTTGCCGGAATCCAATCGCGTGGTGATACTTCTCACCGACGGACAAAACACCGCAGGCGAAATTGAACCGCTGCAAGCCGCAAAACTCGCAGCACAAGCCGGCGTTAAAATATACACTGTCGGTATTGGCGCTGACGAGATGATCGTTCAAGGGTTTTTCGGTCCACAACGTGTAAACCCTAGTCGAGACTTGGATGAGAAAACGCTCACGGCTATTTCCCATTCAACTGGTGGTCAATACTATCGCGCGCGCAATCTTGCCGACCTTGCCAATATCTATGCCGAACTCGATCAATTAGAAGCCATTGAAATTGAGGAACAAAAAGTGCGTCCGGAGAAGGCGCTTTATCCATATCCACTGGGGTTCGCGTTCTTATTACTGACCCTATTAGTGGCCATCAAGCAGCCAAGTATTCAAGCCCATCTATTACAAAACCTATTCAGTCAAAGTACTGACAAGTCAAACAGTCGAGGCGCATGATGAGTGAATTCCATTTATTACGGCCTGAATGGCTACTGGCCTTAATTCCATTATTCTTCGCCAGCTTCTTAACCTTTAAAAAGCAAACGCTTGCGGGTCAGTGGCAAAAACTCATTCACCCTAAGTTACAAGCACACGTCATAAGCGGAAATGATGCTAAGCCCATCCACCAAGCATTTAAAGCAGGACCGCTATTTTTAGGAGCGTTCATTGGTATTCTTGCGATGACCGGACCAACATGGGAAAAACAAAATGCTCCCACGTTTAATAGTCGCGCTGGATTGGTCATTGCTTTAGATCTGTCCTTGTCAATGAGCGCCCAAGATATTGCCCCTTCAAGATTACAGCGGGCCAAATACAAAATCACGGATGTATTAGACCATTACAAAGACCAAGCGATTGGCTTGATTGCCTACTCAGGCGACGCCCATACAGCAGCCCCACTAACACGGGACACCAACACCATAAAGTCGATGTTACCCGCGCTTGATCCTTACATCATGCCAGCAGCCGGCAGTAATTTAGTCCGGCTTGTTGAAGAAGCCGCTGAGTTATTTGAACAGTCCGGCAGCCAGCCACGACAATTGCTGCTCGTAACAGATGGTGTTGAGGCTATGGACATCCAGCCGAGTGTTGAAATATTGCATAAACACGCAATCGAGCTGTCAATTCTCGCTGTCGGCACGGAAGAAGGCGCCCCCATTGTGCGCCCCGATGGTCGTTTCTTTAAAGACCAACAGGGCAATGTCATCATGCCTCAACTCGAATGGAGCGAGTTACAGACATTGGCACGCGAAGCGGGTGCACCTATTACCAAGCTTGCGAATAACGACCAAGACATTCGGTATTTAATTAAGTCTCACTCCAATCTAAATCAATTCGAAAAAACAGAAGATAATATTGAGTTTGATCAGTGGCATGACTCTGGTTACTGGTTGGCGCTACTGTGCCTTCCTCTCGCCTTATTTGGATTTAGGAAAGGCTTATTGTCTATTCCTCTTGCTATTGGATTAGCCACTGCTTCCATCTCGCCGCCTGCTGCGGCCTTCGAATGGAAAGATTTATTTCGAAATGCAGACCAGCGTGCAAGGGCGAAGTTAGAGGAATCACCCACTGAGGCAGAGAAAATATTTCGCGACAAGCAATGGCAGGCCACCAGCGCATTTAAAGCAGAAAATTATGAAAATGCAGCCAAAATCTGGTCTCAATTTGACGACGCCGACAGCCACTACAATCGAGGAAATGCACTCGCAAAGCTGAATAAATATGATGAGGCGATTGAGTCATATGAAAAAGCGTTAGAAAAAGACCCGCTGCACGATAAAGCCTCTAAAAACAAAAGCCTTGTGGAATACTTAAAACAAGCGAAAGAGCAAAATAACCAACAGCAAGACGGTGATCAAAACGATCAGTCTGATAACCAAGAGCAAAACAACGAAGACAATCAACAGCAAGGCAGTAACTCACAAAACAGCCAACAGCAAAATGGCGAGCAACAAGGTTCTGAGAACCAAAGTTCTCAAGAACAGCAAGCAAGTGGCCAACAGAATTCGGATCAATCTGAGGACGCCTCTAGTCAAAGCGGTCAGAAGGACGGAGAAAACTCTTACGATCCAGATGAATTTGGAAAACAGCAAGCCTCAAAAGGCGAGACCTCTGAGGAGCGCGATGCGATGCAAAAAAATGCTGAAGGTGAGCAAAAAGATATGGATAGCCAAGAACAGCTTGCTGAGCGCGCCCAATCTGATGAAGAAAGTCACGAAGCCAAAGAAAATGGCAAACGCCAGACTATGCAGCCGACTGAAGCTCAGCAAGATAATTCGGAACAAGCGCAAGCTATGACGCAATGGCTTCAAAGGGTGCCTGATGACCCAGGCGGCCTACTAAGAAATAAATTTTTATATCAGTACAAAAATCGAGATCAACAATCAACATCTGAGGATAGGAAGCCATGGTAGTTCGCCGTCTTCTATTTTTATTGCTTATTACCCTGCCTTGGTCGGCTTTTGCGGATACACTGACCGCAGAAGTTGATCGAACTCGCATTGGAGAAATGGAGTCTTTAACACTGAGTGTTAAATACAGCACAAACCTACTCTCTGGCAGCCCGGATTTTTCGCCACTTGAACAACAGTTTAATGTGCTGAGCAAAAATCGAAAAAACAGCTTTCAGATTATCAATGGGCAAAGTTCCTCCTGGACAATTTGGACGCTCATGCTGTCTCCTAAACGAATCGGCAATTTGGTTATCCCGTCGCTTGAATTTCAAGGCAAGCGAACAAAGCCCATTCAAATTAACGTATCGAAAACAGCTGACGCCATCAAAAATAAAGATCAAGAGGTATTTTTTCATACCGAAACCAATGTAAAGACGGCTTATGTACAAGGCCAAATCATTTACACCGAAAAACTGTACTTCTCAAAGAGTTTAGACAACAGTCAGTTGAACGAAGTAAAGGTCGCCGATGCGGTGATTCAGTCGCTCGGGGAAATTAAACATTACCCCACAAATCTAAATGGTCGTCGTTACGAAGTCTACGAACGTAATGTGGCGATATTTCCACAAACAAGTGGCGAGCTCGTGATTCCTGGCCCACGATATACGGGTGAAATAAGCAATGGACCCTGGAGACCAGGGCGCCCGATTAGTGTTTCGCATCCCCCCATTCGGCTCACGGTCCTGCCTCAGCCAGCATCCTATCCACAAGCAACGTGGCTACCAGCAAAAAACCTTACAGCAGATTATCGCTGGAGCGGAAACCCGCAAGACCTGCAAGCGGGTGAGCCAGCCACACTTCAATTGAGCATTCGTGCTGAGGGCTTAAGCAGTGCGCAGCTTCCCGCCATTCCGATTCAAGAAGTCGATGGTTTAAAGTACTACCCCGACCAAGCCGTGACGAATGATGCAATGGCCGATGACGGAATTACCGGCAGCCGCCAGCAAAACATCGCTATTGTGCCGACACGTGCAGGGACGTTCACGCTGCCTGAAATTAAAATACCGTGGTGGAATACTGACACACAAAAACTAGAATACGCCGTGATTCCTGTTCAGCGAATTAGCGCATCTGGTAGCGGAGCGACACAACCCCCAGCAATACCGGCGGCACCTCAAGCCACCACACAAAGTCAGCCTGAAAACCATCAAGATTCGGCAAATTTGGTTTCAACTCAGCATGAAGAAAGCACTTCCGGAATGTGGCCTTGGCTCACACTAATGATGACCGCCTTGTGGTTGATCACACTGTACTTATTCATCAAAAAACCTTCAGCACTCGCTGCAAACCAAGCATTGGGACACCGTCACCTGTCACCAAATGGAAGTGAAGGCAAGCTTGGAGAGCTTAAAAAAGCCTGCCGTGAAAATAACCCTACGGCCGCACGAACAGCTTTGCTCTCATGGGCTGTTCGTCAAAATCCATCACTGACGACTTTGTCGGCACTTGCTGCTAACGCATCCGAGCCTGCACTCAAGCAGGCGATTAATGAGTTAGACTACTCACTCTACTCAACCCTTGGTAACACAGCGTGGCAGGGGGAGAATTTATGGCAACTGGTGAAAAACTGGAAGATAGTGGAAAAACCTGCATCCAATAACCTAATGCCACTTTACCCTAAAGCGAGCTAATGCATGACCGAAGAAAATGAATTGTGCCCCTGCGGTAGCGGCAAAGCCTATAACGCTTGCTGCAAAAAAGAATACGATGCCGCAAATAGCGCACGTGAACGACTAAAAGCCGCGCTAACTGACCCGACTAAAGCCAAGGAATTAGCAGAGCTACTGAAAAGCGCAAAAGAAAAACAGTAGTTTCTATCGATCACCACTGCAACCCGAACCATTTGCCTGCCATGAATGCATTTTTGTGTGCAGGCTTTTTATTATCCTATGCGCTCAACTCCCTCCCCCCTTTTTTAATTATTCCTTAGATGGACGAAACAAACCGCAAATAAATAACGCCGGTACCAATTTAAATCAAAATCCTAGAGTAATTTCAGACAAAATATCACGATTGACGTCATTGGCACAAAGTCGTAAACCAACCGTTGTTAATCATGACTAATATAATTTTCACTGAATCGTCGACGACACTAGAATTATTGCGCTGCTTTACTGAGCAACTTATTTTTTGGAAGTGAGTTTATTGCAAATTCAAGTTCGCCAATAAACGTATTCATCAACAAGGAGTCACCTTGCCTAATCGCGGCAATTAAACGTTAGGACAACACACACTTAAAACAAGAATAACAAATAAAAAATAAGAGAAAAATAATGACCCCTATTGATTCTCGCCCTACCCATACATTGCGCAGACTAACTCTCGGTTTGGCTGCCAGCACCCTTGTCATTTTCAGCTCCGTCAGTTTTTCCGAAACGACCCGAGAATGGGGAGAACGCGCATTAAACATTCAAGCTTCCATTGATCAAGACGCTCCATTAAATGAATCCACCTGGGCAGGTACGCACAATTCATTTTCAAATGCAGACGATGATAATTTGCTGGCTGATTTTACCAATCAGAGCATGGGCATTAAGAAACAATTACAGTCTGGCATTCGGCAAATGGTATTCGATGTCCATTATGACGATGATGCGCCAAGAGTTTGCCACAACAATACCAGTATCGGCGAGTGCATGGACGGCATTACAGGAAATCGGAAACTTCAAAACGCCATTGAAGATTTAGTGGAGTGGATTAACGACGGCAACACTGATCAAGTGATTCTTCTAAAACTTGAAATGGCAAAGTCTGGAAAAAACAATATTAATAAAGTACGTAAAAAATTGGACAATTTTGACAACTATTATTATTGGCCCGCCATGCTCAACGACACGTCTTTTCCAGACCAAAACAGTTCTGGCTGCAAAGATATTCCATCGACACTCACGAAAGCTAAAGTTATCGCATCCGGTAAAAATATTGTTTTGTATTCAGACACTTGCTTTAGCAATTCGGGATTTAGTAGCCGAGTATTTCGACAAGGGGATTTTACGGATTTTAATACCCCCGAAAAAACAGCCAACGCTTCAAATACTTTAATTAAACGCGTGAAAGACGGTGTAACGAAAGGGGGGCTATTTTATGAATCTGGTTTACTGGGAGGCACAAAGGCCAAACTCAAACCCAGCACAGTCGAAGCCTACTGGAATGCGGGTTTGAATATCTTTGAAACTTACGGTTTTGGTGCCAATGGTTCGGCATGGAAAGTTGATGGCGAGTACCCCATCGCAGCAGAAGATTTAGTCTGGACTTGGGACCTCACGAGCCAACAACCTTCTTTTTCTACACCGAATGGCCATGCAGCCATCTTGAGCCTCACAACAGACCGTTATCATACGCAATCTCCCTCACAAGCGTTTTATCCTGCTTGCCGAAAATTGGTAAACAGCAACGGGCAACGTGTTTTTTCAGAATGGATGCTCGCACCAGAGAAAGTCAGTTTTTCTGATGCTGAACAAGCCTGTTTAGACGCCTCAGATGGTGAGTATTATTTTGCTGTTCCAAGAAATAAATTAGAGCTAAATGCACTGATTCAATATCGTAACCAATATGAACCATCTGCACACATTTGGCTCAATTATGCAAAGTCCGGCGGTCGCTGGGTGGCGGACATCGGTGAAGCAGACTCTGACATGCAATCAATGTGTGAGAATGGCGCAACCAGCAACGTTTGCCAGAGTTTAACCACATTCTTAAAGTACACCGACCAATCAACGTCATTTTAGATAACACACCATCCATTAACAGCACCCGCTCGACCATAAAAGGCCAAGGAAGGCTCAGTACGCACCAGAGGATTTGCGACCACTCATTGATATACATCGACTGATGTTGCACGCGCCATGTGCTTGCCGTTTGGCTCAGCTGACATCCCCCAACATTCTTATTCACTAGCAGCCCAAAAAGACTGTAAACGCATATACTGTACTTTATTAACTACTCTGCTCGAGCAACACGGCATATGCCATCATTTCTAAATTTAAACTACGTACAAACGTTTCAGCAGCTCCCAACACAGCTTTACAGCCCTATGCACCCAATGAGTCTGTCCGATCCTAAATTAGTGATCGCCAGTCCAGCTGCAGCGGCATTACTCGACCTGAATGTCGATGATTTGTACAACCCTGAAGTGCTTCCCGTACTGAGCGGAAAAGCCTTACACAGTGATTGGCAACCAATTGCAATGAAATATACAGGACATCAATTTGGTTATTACAACCCTGATTTGGGTGATGGACGTGGGCTTTTATTGACGGAAGTTGAAAATTCGCGCGGACAAATATGGGATTTACATTTAAAGGGGGCTGGACTAACACCGTATTCCCGCCAAGGCGATGGCCGAGCCGTGCTACGCTCAAGCATCCGAGAGTTCCTCTGCAGTGAATATTTAGCCGCCATCAATGTCCCAACTACGCGGGCACTCAGCGTGGTAGACAGTACGACTCCCGTCTATCGTGAAACTGTTGAAACGGGTGCAATGTTGATTCGAGTCGCCCGCACCCACATCCGTTTCGGGCACCTTGAATATTGCTCATTTACTGACCAGCACGATTTATTAAAATCACTCTGTGATTACACATTGGACCGCCACTACCCCGATATTGAAAAGCAGTGCGCGACCCTTAACCTCGACTCTCCCTACACCGCTTTTTTTAAGTTGACCGTCGCGAGAACCGCTAAGCTTATTGCGCAATGGCAATCCATTGGCTTCGCACATGGTGTAATGAACACAGACAATATGTCTATTCTGGGAGAGACCTTTGATTTCGGCCCCTTTGCATTTTTAGATGACTACAATCCACATTACATATGCAATCACAGTGACCACCAAAGGCGTTACGCCTTTAATAAACAACCCGATATTGCTTACTGGAATCTTAGTGTACTGGCTCAAGCATTACTGCCTTTGATCCCGCGTGAGGATTTAGTCCGCATCCTCGGAACTTACCCTGACATATTTAAATCCGAGTTTCATAAGCTCATGAAAACGAAATTAGGACTGGTCAAAAACACTCCAGCGGACGAACAGCTGATAAAAACAACACTCGATTTGTTACAAAGCGGTAAAATGGATTACAGCCATTTTTTTCGTCATATCAGTGATTTGCATAACCCGGCAACGGCACAAAATCTGCGCAACCAATGCTTAGATATTCAAAAATTTGATCAGTGGAAACAAATTTATTTAGAGCGGTTAGCATCAGAATCTCAATCGACAGAAGCTCGTATTCTATCCATGAATATGGTCAACCCGAAATACATACTGAGGAATTACCTTGCGCAAAATGCCATCTCGGCTGCACAGTCTGGCGATTACTCGGAACTCAATCGTTTATTTCAGGTACTACAAGACCCCTATTCAGAGCAGCCAGAACATGAATCATATGCAGAACTACCACCAAATTGGGGCAAGGAATTGGAAATAAGCTGTTCGTCTTAACTCAAGCGAGCCGATAATCATATGACGGCCATGAGAGTGTGGGCTGAAAATCTCAGCCCTTCCGTCAGACTTGAGAAGAGCACAGGTTAGCTGCGCATTTGAGCCTTACGCTTGATTTTTGCAGCCGCTAACTCTAACGACTTCACCACTTTTTCACGATCATAATTTGTGATTTTATTAGTGTCGATATACATAGAGAAACCGGGTAATTCTTGCTCAATAAACGATGAGTTTGAAGCGAGGTTATGGCGGAAGTCCACCATTTGATAAACCGGCACCGGACGAGAAAATCCCTTTACAGCGATGCTGCCTTTTTCGCGGCACATGATTTTATCTTGTATCAATGAATAGGTTTCATGGGAAATTAAAATTTCACCGGCCTCAGCGGCACTCTCTAACCGACTGGCCATGTTTACTTCTCGACCAATAATGGTGTAATCCATACGAGATTCTGTACCAAAGTTTCCAACCGTACAGTAACCCGTGTTAATGCCCATGCGTATTTCTAAAGGCGTTTGCACACCCTGCGCTTTCCACTGCTGCCTCAAAACCTTCATATGCTTTCGCATTTCAAGTGCCATTGCACAACATGCCAAAGCATCCCGCTTTGCGCCTTGGGTTGTTGGGTCGCCAAAAAAGACCATGATGCTGTCACCAATATACTTATCGATCGTGCCGCCATATTTTAAGGCAATACGCGTCATTTCAGTCAGGTAGTGATTCAGCAGCTCTGTCAATTCTTCAGATTCAAGTTGTTCCGAGAGCGCTGTAAAGCCCTTAATGTCGGAAAAAAAGACGATCAATTTTTTTCGTTGTGTTTCTAACTTCACTTCTTTTTTACCAGAAAATATGGATTCCCATATTTGTGGTGAAATGTACTTTGCGACTTTGTGAGAGAGGTTGCGCTGTTCACTTTGCTGTTCTTTTAGCTCACGATGTAAGCGCGACAAGAGCTTCGCCTGTTTGTTGGCGTAATAGCCCGTTACCGCTAGATGAATTGCGACGCAAATGGCACTGGCGAGTGATACATGAAGCGGAACATCCGGAGTGAAATGAAAACCGATAATCAATGTGCCTAGATAACAACCAATCGCTAACGCAACCAGACCCAAAATCCAACCTAGCAAACTTCCCACGACCAAAAAGGACGTATTCACCATGATCGTGAACAGCATACTTGGCAGCAAAGCAAACTCCATAAATGCAAGCATGCCGCCTAACAATAAGGCATCCACTAAAATTAATGTGTTGCGAGTACGTTTTGCATATCGAGTGGGGAAGCTTTGTGTCGTAAAATGAACGACCGTTGGATAAACCACAGCAAAAATGATCAGAGCAAAGCTTAAATGCTCCCAAGTCTGGGTGTAGTATCCAATCGACAGGACTGTCGCAGCCGCAAGATATCCAACACTGCGAGAGTAATACTCATAAACGGGTATGCGTTCTTGTAGGCTCTTATTATCGCGAGATGACATTAGTTTCTTTTTCTGGGACGCATTGATACAAGTGTAGCGCTAATCTACAAACGCCTATTAATACTTAGATAACAATCAGTTGCAATAATTTGGCTGTATTATTACTCATTCTTGTGAACCGAATTGTTACAATTTGTACGAATGAGAACAATAGGGCAGAAATTTCAAAGGAGTTTCGTTTGCTTGAATTTATAAACATGATCCAAAACCGGGTGTCTAGCCCAAAACTGAGCGAACCTGCTCCAACAGCCGAACAACTTAACAATGCATTAGCCTGTGCCTTGAGAGCGCCTGACCATGCTCGCCTTAAACCTTGGCGCTACTGGCTAATTCAAGGCGACGCTCGTATCGAGCTGGGGCACATTTTTGCCAAAGCGTTACTCGATGAAGACCCGGAAGCATCCGCCGACAAGGTGACCAAACACGAAAACATGCCACTTCGGTCACCAACGATGGTCGTCGCCGTCTGCGAACCCACAGACAACCCCAAAGTGCCGAAAACCGAACAATTGCTTTCCGTCGGTGCAGGGCTTCAAAACCTGCAATTGGCACTAACTGCCATGGGCTATGGCTCCATTTGGCGAACGGGAACCATGGCCCACTCGCCCGTCGTTCGCGACGCCTTTGAAGTCAGTGATGAGGGTGAGATAGTAGGGTTTATTTACATCGGCACACCGGAAAAGACAGGGCGGGCACCGGAGCTAGATATCAATGATTACGTTCGTGATTGGCCAAGACGGTAAAAGGAATTCGTTAAAAATCAACGAAGTACTTGCAATTACACGCCCCCTACGTAGAATACGCGCCCACGTCGACGCTAAAACATTAGTGGAGTCGTGCGCTTAGATTATTGTGAGAACCCAGTGCTCTTTCGATTTCAAAGCTTCTAAAATGGTGAGGTGTCCGAGTGGCCGAAGGAGCACGCCTGGAAAGTGTGTATACCGCAAGGTATCGAGGGTTCGAATCCCTCCCTCACCGCCATTTAACCCCTTGATTTACAACAAAATCTTTTAAATTTGGGACGATTTTGGGACGGTTTTAAGCTTTTCCAGTCCGCCTGAGTCCGCATGAAATCCCAACTGTTCTGACACCACTCTTGCCATACTCGGCGTGTCTTGTGGAATCCATTTTCCGTAGTGCCTTTTGATCATTGTCGTATCTGCATGGCCCAATTGTCGAGCCAACCACTCCATCGAAACAAAGTGCGAAAGACACTGTGAAGCGAATGTGTGGCGACACTGATTCGGACCTCTATGACGAACCCCTGCCCTTCTTAATAAATACCCAAAACGTCTTAATGCTGTCGTCGCATGCCATGGTGACACCTGACTTTGAAACTCGTTTAAAAACACAAACCGAACCGAGTCACCTTTAACAGTAATATTGTCACGTCGCTTGATTGAAATATCAACAGCCGGCAACATCGCAGTGCTCGCCATTTGCTCCATTAATATTGCCTTTGCTGGCTCCACCAGCTCAACGACTCTAATGCGGCTTTTCTCCTTTGGAACCTTATATTCATTTTCCACACGGGCACGCTGTACTTTAACCGTCCACTGTTCAGTATCTATATCCTCCCATGCCAGCCCACACATTTCCGAAAGCGAAAGCCCAGACCACATTGCAAAACGAAAAAAACGACCTTCGGAATCCGCCTCACTACACACACCCTCAATACGCCTGATTTCCTCTCGATTAAATGGATCAGCAGTCTCCTCCCGGTCAATTTCTAAATTACGAATTCTATCCATAGGGTTAGTCGTCAAGATTTCATCATGAAATGCATCGCTCCACACACCTCGTGCAATGGTAAAAATATCGTTTACGGTTTTAGGGGACAATCCATAAGCAATAAGCTGACTTTGAAAAAGCTCTAGTTCACTTCTAGTGACATCCTTAATGCGATCACTCGGCCATCGATTGCAAATATGCCTTGCCTTCGATTTATAACCGTTAAACGTACTGGTCGCCTTTTTAGCCTCAATTACCTGCAAGTATGTTTCGACACCTTGCGTCACCGTGCGATCCACATCCTTGCCCAGCCTTCCACTCTGCGACAAGGCTCTTTTAGAGTTTGGAAAGTGAGCAAGGTAATCAAAGCGTCCTTCTTTAATTTCAGTGATGATGGCGGCACGCTTGTTGTTGGCATATCGAACAGCATTCGCATTCACCTTCGTAATCTGAGTGATCGCCTCCCAAACCGATTTTCCATTTAAATAAAACTTAATTCGAATGGATGAGGGCCTCACTTCCACACCAGGTCCAGCCAAAGCCTTAAGATCGTCCTTCATACCATTCCTCAATCGCTCGCCAGTTGTACATTACATTTCCATCAGGGGCGTAACGCCAATGTTTCTCTTCCAGGAAAGCCCCCTTCTCGCGTTTTTTACGTGCGGCCTCGGGCGTCAAACCAAATAACGGCTTTAAAAGCGTTCCTTTAACCCATTTACCAGGCACGATACCCAGCTGACTAGAACTAGCGATGGGAGTTGCTTGAATCGTCATAATTTAATCTCCGAAATGAGTGTTAACTACATTGTGAAAACTAGTGGGCCAATCCGCACGACGAATCAGCCCTTTCAACCTGCCGGCCAATCCGCTCGTACTCAGCTTTCAAAAAATCCAAATCATTCGCTTTCATTGCCTGAACAATTTGTAAGTACGTGCGAGAAGGTTTTGGGTAAACTTGGCTATTGCCAACGCTATCCGCTTGAAATTTTTCCGCAGCGATCAGGTGCATAAACGCATTAGGCAGTTGGAAGATGGCGCCACCAAGTTTCATGGCTTCTTCTGAAATATCACTTTCGAATAATGACAGCACTACCTCATAAAGGGCCGCCCCAACGCTCGATAATCGCTGCCCACCATCCGATTCAATGCTGGCGGTTTCTGGAGTGCAGGGCGAACCGCCAGCGGCTTTGCATTCGGTCAATTCAGTTTTAATTTCATCGCCGCAATGAATGCAGCGGAAGAATGAGCTTGCAGTGTTCATGCCTTTATTTCCTCCCTTTGTCTATTAAGACATTTCTTAAAATTAATATAATATTTCTGTGTTTTTTTGAATCAATTCACTCAAACAGACACTGGCGCTTTAATCGCAGGCTGTGGGTGGTAATTCTCTAAAACGTAATCTGTACATGAATAATCTTCTAATCGCTGCCTTGGGTTTATCACTCGCAGCGTATCACGAAGGTCGAAGCGCACTATTCGGCCAAAAACGCTGATGGTGCCTGTCTTAGTGCGATCTTCACGCTCCTTGCCATTATCTAAAACATCTTGTAATAAATTTAAATACGCTTGCATATTGAAACCTACTATTTTCAAGTTAAAAATAAGGGGAGTGATTATTCATCTATCGCTTTTCGATATCATGCCGCTTCATCCGCCACCTTCACTAATGATTCCCAAAGCGTCATTGGCACCTGCTT
>CANNFT010000013.1 GCA_947503895.1 uncultured Saccharospirillaceae bacterium | reverse complement strand
AAAGACAACCATTAATCTATATGGCCTTTTATGGACGACAGGTCGTCGGTTCACTCTTCACAAGCCATGCCCCCGAAACCAGAGTTCCAATAAAGACAACCATTAATCTATATGGCCTTTTATGGGCGACAGGTCGTCGGTTCACTTTTCACAAGCCACGCCCCCGAAACAGAATTTCAATAAAGACAACCATTAATCTATATAGCTTTTTTTACAGGCGCTCCCTTAGACGAACAGTCGCCGATTCTCCACCCTCGCCCACACAATCAATTCGCTCATACACCGCGTACTCACGGTATTCTGCGTTTCATTCACGCTCTAGTATTTAGCAGTTGGCTTTGTGAGACTGGTCTTTAATAATGCTTGCAAGGTGGGCGGGGTAACGCTCTGATCGTATGAATACGTATTCGATTATCTCTGCTGGATTTTAGAAGAGAGTCAGTCTGGGCTCTTAGGTTTATCAATATCATGGGGAGGCGATATGAAATGGAGTCGACGCAAGCAAAAGGCTGAGCATTTTTTCTCAAACTCTGTCAAAGGTAGGGTCGAACTAGGATCTACGCGTTATCGCGGAAGTCCCGATAATGAAGGTTGCGGTTTTATTCTTTTCGATAAAAAAGAAATATGGCGAATGTGCAGCCAATCGTTTTATCCAGTTGAAAACGATTACATCAAAAAGATAGCCGAACAACATGCGATACCACCTCAGGAGGCTCAACCGCTAGCGCTTGAGGCGTTGGCCCGGGAAGGAGTATTTAGTCAGCAAACCTATTATGATTCACTGAGTGAATACAGTCATTGCTCTATCGATGCGCTATTAGCATCCCCCAACACATTGATTAAATGCTTGGCCATGCTTGATGCTCGCTTGGGCAAACGAAGATTACTGAAATTTGATCTATCACAGGAGCATCAAAAGGTTGTTGAGTTTTACCGTATCCGGTGTGAATGCGAAGGACTAAAAATTAAAGCATTCTAATGAAGTAAACGGCATCTTTACCTTTAGCGCTCAATCCGGCTGCGAATATTTTTACGCATTGCATGCCTCAACATTCTTCAAGCCGATTTCCCATAAAATGTAGAGCAGACCACTGACACTTCGAGCAGCCGAGGTATCTGCAATCATATGAGCAGCAAAACCCAATATGAGCGAGGCGCCCTTTAAAGCTATTTGCCAGCTTGTTGAAGGGAAATTGTGACATTTTTGTTACATAGTTTTACAGGATTTAATCATTGGTAATAAAAGAATGAAATATTGGCACTTAAAGGCGCTGTTTTCTTGACGAACACAACGGATGTTTAAAATCGTTTTCGTTATCAATGCTCTGCTTTTGTTTCAATAAATTGACGAATATACAAATTAATATATTAGTATTAGCTAATTTGTCAAAATTACACAAACTCTGAGTATTTTTTCGTTAATCAGTTTTAACTCGCCCAAATATCCAATCGCGTTACATTTTTTTACATTTTTCTACTAAGTTATAACAAGTTGGCCAATTACATCCAAGTGTTCCAAAATACACACAGATGCTGGCACATTTTCGTAATTGATCACCCCAAACGTATAATATTCGACAAAAAATGGCATTAAAGGCCATTACATAGGAACCAGTCTTATTCGATAGACCCATCAATAACTAAATGTGCTTAGAAGCCACTTGTCATGGCATTCGTGATGCAAGTCACACAATTGACGGGAGTAACGTCCGTAAATAACATTCACGGAATTACAAATATTCACGCTTTAGAGCATTTAATAATCAAAGAATGACCATTTGAAATATTGGGCAAAAAAAATTCACCAAGTAGCTTCTGTGCTGAAAGACTCGGATATCTTCAGAGCTTGGTTGACCCTGCAAACATTTTTATGGATGGCGCTGTTTTCTAGTCAGGTGATGGCCGGTGAAGCCATTAACCTGCGCCATAGCTTTGCAGGAAACCTGTCGTTTGAAATCACCGCAGGCTCTTTTCGCAGAAGCAGCAATGACAATAACCCCTGCCGAACTCGAAACACCTCCACACAACGACTCCCGAGTCTCCCTGCCGGTAGCACAATCAAGCATGCGTACCTGTATTGGGGGGCGACTTATAATAATACACCCGACTCTACTGTGACGTTGAACGGCTCGACTGTCACCGCTGATCGTTTATATACAGAATCAAAAGACAGCTATCGCTTTTTCAGCGGTATCTCAGACGTGACCACTATTGTTGCCAACAACGGTAGTGGTAGAAATTACAGTGTGAGCGGCCTGAGCATTTATAAACCAAATGATTGGTGCAATTCTCAAGTCGTGTTTGCTGGCTGGGCGTTAGTCGTCATATATGAAGACAGCAATGAACCGCTTAACGTATTAAACATATTTGATGGATTTCAATATTATCAAAACAGTTCCATCCTATTAGTGCCTGATAATTTTCAATTATCAAATACGCCAACTGGCAAGCACGCACACATTACGTGGGAAGGTGACGACACCATCAATTCCAGTAATGAAAACCTAAGATTCGAAGGGTTCAACCTCGTTGATGCAGACAACCCACTAAATGAGCAGTTTAATTCAAGATCCAATATTTTAGGGGGTATAACGACATATGGTGTTGACGTTGACTATTACGACATCAGCCCATACCTCACGCCCGGTTCGACCAGTGTCACCACCTACTATGAGTCGGGACAAGATCTTGTATTACTCTCAGCAGAAATCATTAGTGTATCCAATGTCGAAGTGGCGGACCTCAGCATCGCAGCAAACTCTCCTGCATCTTGGCCGGTCGGACAAATTGTTGATCAATCGTTTATCATTTCGAACAACGGTCCGACAGACGAAGAAGGTGGTGTATCTTTCACTACAACATTACCAAATGAATTGATCTATCAAGGCCACACTAGCGCTGGTTGGTCATGTAACACGTCCGGACAAATATTGAATTGTTCGAACAGTAACAATATCGCAAATGGCAGTTCAACGACGTTGAGCCTGCAACTTCTCGTCAATGACACAACCGCCAATTCTGCAAATATCACTGCCACTATTACCCATAATAAGTTTGACAATATTAGCTCAAATAATAGTGTCACCATCGGCTCGCCATTAGCGCGTGCGAACTTAAGCTCCTCTTCCAAAACGGTGATCGACTTGGATGGAGGAACCGTCGAGCCCGGCGATGTTTTGCGATACATCATTACATTGAATGAAACAGCAGGCATAGCAGCGAGTAACATCAGCGTGACTGATCATATTCCTGCACAAAGCAGTGGGTACACGGTTGTTTCTTTTCCCTCCGGTGCACATAACAACAGTCAACTTCCCCCTGCTGGAAATAACAATGCAGGCTTAGTATCCATTGATCAAATATCCGTGGCCGCGAACGCTTCTGTCTCCATTTTGATCGATGTCACTATCAATGCTTCAACCGCGTCGGGCACAACCATTAGTAATTCTGCCAGCATCTCTGGTAACAATATTTCGATAAGCGTTAGTTCGAATGATGTCATTGTCGACGATGCGGTATCTGGCGCGCAAGGAAACAAACCGCTCTACTTATACGGCAATCAAACACTGTCGCGTAACCCTGCCATTGGTACACAGTCTGACGTTGAACTCGTAGATTCGGCCAGCCTAAATTGGAATATTACGCCCACCTTGGCAAGCGAACTCACGCTTAATGCAGGCAATATTCCGGTTAATTTGTTTTTACGAAATGGTTTTGATGGCAACGATAATAATGAGTACACCCATAATATTACAGCAACTTTAAGCTATGCTGGCAACGTCATTGGCTCTGGCGTTCAGTCTGCCTCTTTAGTGAATACAAATGTTCGTTCAGCCACGATCAATATTTCGTTAAGTACAGCGGTTACCATACCATCGGGTTCCAGCCTCACTTTAACGCTATCCCAAACGGGATCTCAATATGGCGACCCCGTTGATGTGATTGCTTTGTCCAATGGTAACAATAGCCAAGTCATTTTAAATTCTGCAACTGTCATCAACGTCGAAAACATCGAAGTCTGGAGCAAACCCTACGGCACGAGTGGTGAAACGAAACTAACCGATAGTGAAGTCGATACAACGGTTTATCTACGTAGCACCGTTTCCGACCCTTTCGGAAGTTTTGATATCACAAATGCCGTCATTGAAGTGACGACATCAGAAGGAAATGTTTTTAGTTTGCCCAGCAATCAAATGACGGAAGTCTTCGATTCAGGGCTCGAACACAAAATCTATGAAACCGAACTCGTGCTGGATGAAAACCAACCAACCGGGTATTGGACATTCTCCGTGACAGGTGAAGAAGGAACAGAAGGCACGGTAACCCACACTCGATTAAACTCATTTTGGTTTAAACCGTTTATGCCAAGCATCACGCTTGAGAAAACAGTCACGGCCATTTACGACCCGATCAATCTTTCCAATAATCCTAAAGCCATACCAGGATCCATACTGCAATATCAAATTCACGCACAAAATTCAGGCCGCGGAAAGTCCGATGCCAATTCTACCTTTTTAAATGATCGTATTCCTGACAATAGCGATTTTTATGTCGGTGACTTAAACGGCAGCATCGGCCCTGTTCGGTTTACGGATGGTGCTTCACCCAACGAAAGCGGATTGAACTACCAGTTTATTGAATTAAGTCATTCGAGCGACGACTTAAGTTTTTCAATCGATGGTTCAGATTTTTCTTATACCCCCATACCCGATGCAGATGGTTACGACCCAGCAGTCCGATACATTCGGTTGAACCCTAAAGGGGAGTTCAATGCATCGGATAAGAACATCACGTTCCAGCCCGAATTTACCATTGAATATCAAATTAGGTTGAACTAATGCCACTGAATATTGCGAAGCCAAACATTAAAAGAATACAGGAGCATCCAGAATATGAATAAAAAAATATTCCGACGGATTGCCCTCTCGACGGCAGCGTTATGGTCTTGCTTTTTAGCACTGCCCTCCGTTGCTGCGGGTACGGCTGCCGGCACGACTATATCCAATACCGCCAGTGTGACCTACTCCACCAGCGGTGGGCAAACGGCAACCAGTGTTACCAATACACAAATTAAAGTACAAGAAGTCATAAACGTTTCCGTGGTGAATCAAAACGCTGCCAATGTTTCTGTCAGTTCGCCAGACACAGATGTGCCGCTTGCCTTTGATATCACCAACACCGGCAACGGCCCAGAGCAATTCACCGTCACGCAAACTAATATCACTGGTGATAACTTTGACGCTACATTGGACTTCATCTATTTAGATGACGGGGACGGTGTCTTTGAACCGAATTCCGACGATATTTTATATAACAATAATTCCGCAACGTTATTGCAGCCAGATCAAAAAATCAGCATCTGGGCAACGTCCGATATTCCAAGCAATTTAACCGATTCATTTTATGCAGAAATCCAATTAACGGTTTTGTCTAAAACATTTGCGGATGCAAATAATTTTAACCCTCAAGCCGGTGACGTGTTAGCCGGTCAAGGGGAATCAAGCACTGACGCTGTAGCAGGCACCTCGCAAGCGAGAGAAATCGAAACCGCTCGTTATTTAGTGACGGCTATAGACGTCAATATCACAAAATCTGTAACAGAAGTACGTGACAACTTGGGGCAAAACGGCAATCAAGCCGTACCGGGTGCTGAAGTGGATTATGTGATTACGGTCACCGTAACTGGCTCCGGAACAGCTACTGGTGTCGTGGTCGCCGATCCCCTGCCAAATGAATTGCGTTTAAAAGACGAAAGCAACGGCATTATTGTGGTTAACAGCGTCAATATGGGCGCAGCAGAAAAAGCCAGTGATGGCGATGACGCAACCTATGATGCAAATACAAATACGGTCACGGTAGACCTTGGAGATATTACAGCAGGTGATCCCGCCGCTGAAATAAAGATTACGACCATCATTCAATAAAGTAGGAGACATAACATGAAGACGCTATTCAAAGTTTTATGTGTACTGCAACTCATTGTGCCCATCAGTGCATTTGCGCAAGTCGAACTGACGACCGAGATGTTTAAAGTCGTGACGATGACGGATAAAAATGGAAAACAAAAAGTGGAGTGGCAAGCTGCTGATAATATTGTGCCCGGAGATAAAGTCGGGTACCGCATTCGATTTGCGAATACGGGCACTGAGCCCGCCGATGACTTGGTTTTAAATAACCCAATTCCTGAAAATACAGTGTATGTATCAGATTCTGCTCGCGGTGCGAATAGCGAAATATTATTTTCTGTCAATGGTGGCTCGCTATTTGACCATGCAGACAAATTGTATGTCTTAAAGGATGGAAAAAAAGTAAAAGCAGCTCCTAAAGACTACACCAATGTTCGCTGGGTGATCTCCACAGCATTAAAAGCGGGAGAGAATCGTTCAGTTCAATACGTCGTGCAAGTTCAGTAATGCGTTTGTTTGCATGAGTAAACAAACACGCAAAAAGAAGTACCGTTAATAAATTTAACCAAAACGTTAAACATACGAAAGAAAAATTTAAAACCTTAAACAAGACAAAAAATGAATGTCGCAAGGAGAAACAACATGAAGACCAATAAACTCAATATAACCTCAAGGGGCCTGTTTAAAACAGGGCTATCTGTCGCGCTCGCAGCCAGCGTAGGATTGGCCACCCAAGCGAATGCTGCGGGAACACCATCCGGCACCACTATTCTAAACACCGTCACACTGGATTATAGCGTTAATAATATTAACCAGGATGACGTAACGGCAGATGTAGACTTTCTAGTCGGTAATAAAGTTGACTTAACGGTGACAGCAAATGATGCCGCAGCCGTTTCTGTCACACCCGGTGCAACCACCACTGCTTTAGCATTCGAAATTCAAAATGACGGTAACACGCTGCAAGATTTCGTCCTAAGTGCTGCAAATACCGCTGGTGGCCCCGTTTCCGTAGGCTCAACAAGCTACACGGATAATGCAGACATGGGCACCACCTTCACTTACTACTTAGATGACGGTGATGACATTTTTGATGCCAACTCAGATACGCTTATCACGTATGTTGATGAATTAGCACCAGATGCTTCCGTCACAGTATTTTTGGTCGTGGATGCACCTTCTACACTCTCGGATGATCAATATGCCGGTATTCAATTAAACGTCACGACACACGATGGTGGTGCAGCGTCCTCCCAAGGCGCAGAAACAACAGCGAGCACGGGTGCGTTTGATCGAACAGTCGTTCAAACCGTTTTGGCAGACGCGGGGACCGATGGTGTTGAATCGACCACCAGTGTTTATCACGTTGTGAGCGCCAACATCTTCATCGCGAAAGACGTGACGGTAAAAAGTGATCCGATTAACGGCACGACGAATCCCAAAGCGATTCCTGGCGCAATTGTGACCTACACAATTATTGTCGAAAACCGCGGTACCGTTGATGCCACCGATATCACTATCTCAGATAACATCAACGCTATTACAGGCATTAAAGATGACACAGTTGCAAACTTAACGGTGAATTATACGGGCGCTGGCACCGTTGATTCATCCGCTACTGATGCAGGGTTAGTGAACGTGACGATTACAACCATCGCATCGACTGATGGAACAGACGGATCGGGTAACGATTACCTGACCATTACCTTTGATGCAGAAATCGAATAATCATCATTCAGTTTTATTAATAATGATGTATTTCACGTCTCATCAACACACACCAAACGCTCCCGCTTTAGCGGGCAGCGTGTTGGTGCGTGCTACTCGTAAAGTGACTGACATACTCGGTACTTTTACCAGAAGCATGCAATTTTTATCGCAGTTGATATTTGTGTTCGTGCTTCTATGCATGACCACAACCTATGCCGAAAGTGCCACGTCTCCTAGTACACTGATCACGAACAGTGCAACCGTTAGCTATGGTTTTTTGCGCAGTGAATTTGAAGAAACCACGCAAGTCAGTTTTATCACCGCTCGCGATCAAGCGACCGGTGGTACGCCTTCTGTGATTACTCTGATGCAAAACAGTGTGGATTTTTCCAGCGCTCTTCGCGCCTCACAGTCTCAGGCCAATAGCAGCACACTCAATGCGAGATCGTCTTTTACTCAACACCTCCCATCATCAAGTCAACTGACTAGAAGTCGCACCGTCACGGCCGATGGCCCCACTGTCGTTGATACAAATTTGTTAGTGGAAGGCAACCAACCTCTTTTAATTGGTGACTTTCCCATTCAGCAAGGAGCCTGCTCTACCTCGGCAAGTAAAGATCATTTTGTTGCTCAACCAGCACCGATTAATTATGCCGGGCAAACTTTATCGCTTCCCACAACCATGAATTTACGCAGCGATGCTTACTTTAAAGTGGGCGACGCAATTTTTATTCACCTTGAAGATTTAGACCAAAATTTAGACCCAACAACCGCTGAAGACATTATTGTGACGCTGGCCAGCGAAAATGGACTCGATCAAGAAACAGTAAGACTTCATGAAACGGGGGCGAGTACGGGTACCTTTTCTGGCTACATCCAATCGGTCAATATTGATACTCAAGGGGTCGCACCGTTCGATTGCAAACTGTCCGTTCGTAATGATTCATTGATGCAAGCTCAATACGTCGACCGATATGATGCCGTGGACTTCACTGCCTCTGCAGGCCTGTTTGACCCCTCTAGCGTGATTTTTAATTCGAATACGGGCAACGCCATCAACGGTATTCAAGTCACGCTTATTGATACGGCAACGGGTTCGCCGGCCACAGTATTAGGCGACGATGGTGTGAGCGCGTATCCGAATCCGGTGATCAGTGGCGAAGATGTCACCGACAGCAGTGGTCGCGCGTATGTTATTCCTGACGGAGGGTTTCGATTCCCAACCGTTGGAAACATAGAATATGAAATTCAACTCAGTGATTCACCTTATTACGACTACCCCAGTGTCCGTTCGGACGAAGCACTCAGTTCATTACCCACTGCGCCGTATTTATTAGGCGATGCTTCTCGTGGTTTGCCTTTCACGGTCAACGGTAGTGCATTTCAGTTTGATATACCTCTGGACCCCAAAGACAATCAGGTACTGCTGACGAAAACCGCGAACAAAACTCAAGCCGGAATCGCCGATGTCTTGCGTTACAGTATTCATATTCAAAATTCAGAAGTCCCCGGTGACATGCTCGAAATTCACGATAAATTACCCGCGGGATTTCGTTTTGAGAAAGGGTCAGCAACCTTGGATGGCGCACCATTAGCCGATCCACTCATACAAAATGACGGCCGGTCGCTGTCTTTTACGATTAATCAAATTGCGCCGGAACAAGCGAGAACGCTTCGCTACGTTGCCCGCGTAGGGGTTAATACACCGCTTGGCACCGCCACCAATACTGCTTGGTTGGTCGATGACATTTTGCAAAGTAACACAGCAGAAGCTCATGTAGAGATCAAGGAAGAATTATTCTCGAACGCGACTCGATTGTTCGGCCGCGTATACGTCGGTCATTGTGCCGATGAAGATTCTCAAGATATAAATAAAACGGAGAAACAAACCCTTTCTGAAGGTATTGCCGGCGTGCGTATTTATTTAGAAAACGGTACTTATGTCGTCACCGATGAAGACGGTATGTGGCATATTGAAGGCCAACAACCCGGCACCCACGTTGTACAACTAGATACGGATAGCCTGCCTAAATATTTAGACCTCGTCAGCTGCGACCACCAAGCGTTTCATGCCGGCAGACAATACAGTCAATTCGTTGATGTTCAGCCCGGAGGCATATGGCGCGCTGATTTTGTCGTCAAACTCAAGCCCCCCGCTGAAGGCACTGTGACACAGCGACTGAGTAGTCAAATCATTCCCATTAATAAGAGTGATACAAAACACTCTAGCGTTATTAATCAAAAAATACGTTATCGCCTAGACATGTCAGGAACAGACGTGACGCTTAAGAATTTGCGCGCACTGGTCATGCTACCGGATGGCGTCCGCTATGCGCCTAAGAGCGCACGCTTCGACAATGCCCCCATTGCGGAACCAAAATTTTATGACGAGCAGACTCTTTTATTCTCCCTTAATAACCCCGGTAAAGACTGGCAACATCAATTAGAATTTGACGGCTTCATTGACCCTAATGCTAAAGCAGGTGAATTGATCACTCGTTCTGTGGCGATGTTTGATGCGCCCGCACAGGTCAATCAACGCACGCCCGTCGCCATGACGTCAGCGCTGTTGTATCTCGTCCCTCATGACTTAAATGTTCACGCGCCCGATAAAGCACCACTCTTTGGCAGCTTTAACAAAAACCTAACGCCTCAAGATCAATATGAGTTAGATCAAGTGGTCGAGAAACTAAAAGGCATTAAAAATTTACACATTGAAGTCGCGGGCCACACAGATAATGTACCCATCGCCAATCGTAGTCACCACATTACTAAAAACAACCAAAACTTATCGTTGGAGCGAGCCAGTCGAACAGCCAACTACCTAATGAAAAAACTTAAGCTCTGGCCTCACCAAGTCAGTGTAATGGGTTATGGAGACAAGAAACCACTTGCCGATAATCGAACGGCAGAAGGACGCGCATTAAATCGTCGGGTCGAGATCAACATCATTAAAGGAGACAGCACAATTGAGCTCATCAATTCAGAATCTGAGTTTCAGCTTGTCAGTACCAAAGGGGTCGCCCCAGGAGGATTTGATTGGCCGGTGGAAGCCACTGCTTCAGGTATAGATAACCCAACATCACAAAAGCCACCTGAATTCGATGCAGCATGGATCGCTAAGCAAGCAGACAATACTTTCGAGTGGTTATGGCCGACTGGATCTTTTTTACCAAATATACCTTCTACTAAGGTTGCACTGAAGCATCCCATCAACCAACAAGTCCAACTGACACTCAATGGCCATCCTGTTAGCGAACTGAACCTTGCAGGCCGAGAAGTTCATCGTGCAACACAAGCAGCCGCCACCATTTGGGCAGGCATTGATTTAGTTGAAGGTAACAATCATTTTATTGCCGCACTCATTAATGAAAACAATGAAGTTGAAGCAACGCGCGAATTTAATTTACATTACGCCGGCACACCGACGAAGGCAGTCGTGTTGCAAGAGAAAAGCCAAGCTATCGCAGATGGTGTCGATGCCCCTGTGATTGCTATTCGCCTAACCGACAAAGATGGATACCCTGTACGGTCGGGTTTGCAAGGTGAGTTTGAGGTTTCTGCCCCCTATCTTGCTCTCGACCCCAATAAAAAACACACTCAAATTACACGTGGCAGTTTCAAACCCAATTATGAAGTGACCGAGAACGGCATTGCTTACATTACGTTGGAGCCAACAACACAAGCCGGCGAAGCCGTAATTCGCTTCCCATTTGCGAATGGACAAACAGATGAAGTTCGAGTGTGGTTAAAACCTCAAACACGAGACTGGATGTTAGTGGCCTTAGGCGAAGGCATGATCGGGTATCAAAATATTTCTGGTCACACCTCTAATGCCAAATCAGCTGGGCACGAAAAAGATATATGGAGCGATGGCCGAGTGGCTTTATTTGCAAAAGGCCAAATTAAAGGTGAATGGTTAGTTACCGCTGCTTACGATTCTGCAAAAGGCAAAACCACACCGTTTGAAAATCTCATTGATCCAACGAAATATTACACACTTTATGGAGACAACAGCCAACAGAAACAAGATGCGTCAATGGAAGGAAAACTTTATGTACGCATCGAAAAGGAACGCTTTTATTCTGTATTTGGCGATTTCAATTCAGATTTAAAC
Organism: uncultured Saccharospirillaceae bacterium; assembly: GCA_947503895.1. GTDB lineage: Bacteria > Pseudomonadota > Gammaproteobacteria > Pseudomonadales > Oceanobacteraceae > Bermanella. Next base: position 191,824 of record CANNFT010000013.1, on the reverse strand, counting down.
AAAACAGAATTAAGTCGCTATGTCAGAAAATTTCATGGCATTCAAACCGTTTATCAAGGTGACTTGCTCAGCTTTAATCTTTTCGCCACAGAATCAAGCCAACGATTTGTAAAAGACGAAATATTAGGTGATGGCACCAGTGGCTTATATCGTTTAAGTGCACAGGATGTGATTGCCAACAGTGAATCGATCACCTTACAAGTTCGCGATCGTTTCCGCAGTGAGCAAACTCTGAATGAGACAAAGCTATTTAAAGATAGTGATTATGTTATTGACTATATCGACGGAACACTTTTCTTTAAACGGCCTATTCATAGCAGCGATGAAAATTTCAATCCACAATACATTGTTGTCGATTACGAAACGGCGACGTCAAGTCAAGACAATTTAACGGTTGGTGGTCGTATTGCGGTAGAAGCGATCGATGATAGAGTGGTTGTCGGCACAACGGTCATCGAAGAGGATTTGGGGACTTTAAACCGAACACTGCGTGGTGGTGACATCACACTGACAGTCTCCGATCAGTTAGAAATCAAAGCGGAAGCGGCACAAAGTAAACAAACCAGTAACAGTGATGACTTTACCTCTGATGCGGGTTTAATCAGCCTAGATTATCGATCCGAGAAGTTACAAACCAAAGCCTATGTACGTGTACAAGAAGCCGGGTTCGGACTCGACCAATTAAACAAGAGTGAGAGTGGAACCGAAAAAGTCGGAGTAGATAGCAAATGGTATTTTACACCACAGCGTTATGTAACGGCACTGGTGTCCGACCAAAACACATTAAATAGCCCAGCTAAGCAACAATTAACTGAAATAAAATATGCCCAAGAATATAGCCTTGGCCGTTTTCATTTTGGAGGGCGCACAGCGAGCACGACTGCAACAACCGGCACAGAATCGGAAACTCAACAAATTCTAGCAGGCCACACGTTTAGCCTAGCGCAGGGGGATTGGCTAATTAACACAGAAGGCGAGTTCAATTTAAAGCGCGATCAACATCAATACGATGTTTTGCGTTTAGGTTCTGACTACCGCTTGACCGACAAAGTTACGCTTTACGGTGCACATGAAACAAGCTGGGATCAACATGCACCAATGCGATCGACCGTTGGTGTGCGAACGAACCCATGGCAAGGCGCGCAGTTGAACAACGCCGTTGAAGAATATCAGTCAAACGATGGTGTGCGCTTATTCGCAGTGCATGGCTTAAATCAGGAGATCAACATCAATGATCATTGGCAGGCCAGCTTTGGTTTTGATCAAGCACAAGATTTAGAAAATACGATTTTAGAAAACGCTAATACTTCGAGTACGAGTAACGATATTCAGCAAAACCTCACGTCACAGGAAGATTTCTACGCAGCGAACATGGGCTGGGGCTACCGCAGTCAATCATGGCAATGGACCAATCGCGTTGAATACCGCGAGTCACAAGTGAGTCACAAGTGGAACACTCTCACTGGTTTGTATCATCCGGTGCGTAATGGCTTAGCAATGGGTTTATCCGCTGAATATCGTATTGAAGATAGCGAACTAAAATTAACTAAATATCATCAATTGCAATTTGATATTGGTTTACGCCCATTGAACAACGGCCTAGCGTGGTTAAATCAAACAAAACATATATTTGATGAAGATAGCAGCCACTCCGAAACCAACAACCATTCCACTTTAATGAGTCGCAGAATCGTTAATAACACACACATAAACAAACGTTGGGCTAATACGCAGCTTAGCGCACAATACGGTGTAAAATACGTCATCGACCACATCGACCAACAACAATACAACGGCTTTGTTGATCTACTTGGCACAGAGATCCGCCACCACATTAATGATCGGTGGGACTGGGGATTACACGGGCGTCGATTACATGACTATGAGCTGAATGATGACCTTTATTCTACCGGCGCATCGCTGGGCTATGTGCCACAAAGCAACACGTGGGTCAGTTTAGGCTACAACCTGAATGGCTTTGTCGACACCGACTTTAGCGCAGCAGGCTATACCGCGCAGGGCATTTACCTAAAGATTCGCGTTAAAGCCGATCAAGACAGCCTCAGTCAAATGCGTCAGTATTTCTTCTAGAATCACCTAGATGACCACTGCCCCGCCCACGCCCTACGTACATCTCTAAATCATCCACGCCGCACTGCATCAAAACTGCCTTTGAATTTTGGTGAAATATTGGCGCTAGGAGTATACTGGGGGAAATTCTAGGTAAGATGACCGGCATGAAAGAACTGACGCACATCGACTCCCAAGGTAACGCCAACATGGTGGATGTTACCGAAAAAGCCGTAACAGAACGCGAGGCCCGTGCTGAAGCCTTTGTTTATATGACCAAGGATGCATTAGATCTAATCGTCTCGCGTGGACATAAAAAAGGGGATGTTCTTGGTATTGCTCAATTGGCAGGCATTCAAGCTGCAAAACGTACAAGCGATCTCATTCCACTCTGTCACCCGTTGATGCTCACTTCCGTCAAAGTACACTTAGAAGTCGATGAGCTACAACAACGTATTCGTATCGAGTCTCGTTGCAAGCTTGCTGGTCAAACTGGCGTCGAAATGGAAGCCCTCACCGCGGCATCCGTCGCCGCACTGACGCTATATGATATGTGTAAAGCGGTTGATAAAGGCATGCGAATCGAGGGCATTCGTCTACTTGAAAAAATCGGTGGTAAGTCTGGCCATTGGACCGCTCCCTAACCCTTGGACACTTGCAATAATGAGCCTAAATTGTGATTAAAGTTTTATTTTTTGCCAGCCTACGAGAACGATTAGGCTTTGAACAGATCGACATTCCGGCTGACAATATTAAATCAGTGACCGATGTTTATGAACAACTGATCGCGCGTGGCGATCAGTGGCGCGCCGCATTAGAAACACCAACGCCACTCATGGCGGTGAATCAAGAAATGGCATTTGCGCACACTGCCGTCAATGATGGAGACGAAGTGGCATTTTATCCGCCCGTGACCGGTGGTTAGCCATTTAGACGAACAGCCATGCTCTTTAAATCTAATACATAGCGACACAAACATCATGCGTGAAGTTCAAGTACAAACGGGTAATTTTGATTTACAAGAAGAATACGATGCGCTACGAGCGCTCAGCCAAGGGATTGGTGCCATCGTGAGCTTTGTAGGTTTAATGCGTGATTTAAACCAAGGAGCCTCTATTCAAGGCATGTACTTAGAACACTATCCAGGCATGACAGAGAAGTCTTTACAAAACATTGTCGATGAAGCCAAAAACCGTTGGCCATTACTGGGAGTGAAAGTCATTCATCGCGTCGGTAAACTGCTGCCTGCTGATCAAATTGTGTTGGTTTGTGTTGCCAGCGCACATCGGCAAGCCGCGTTTGAAGCCAATAACTTTATTATGGATTTCTTGAAAACACGCGCACCGTTTTGGAAGAAAGAATTGACACCCAACGGTGAGCATTGGGTCGACGCAAAAGATTCAGACCAACAAGCTGCAAACCGTTGGGAGCAATAACCAATGTTATCTGCAACAATATTATTTTTTAGATAACATCCTGAATTTGGTTAATGTTCTTAAACTGAGATTTGACGTCTGAAAAGTCCACTTGAATCAGATTGAGTGATCTTAGCCAAGCATTAGCTCGCCGCTGCCCTGTCCTTAGAAACGCCAATAAGTTATCCGCTACACTGCGATGCAACACAAGATGTAAGGGTTGTAAAAAATCACCATCAAAGACAACGGCCCCTTGTCGAGGCTTTTGGCTCCCATCCTGAGAGTTAATATAGGATTTCAGCGGAGACAGTAATCGATCCGCAAATTGCTTTGGTAGCTCTGGGGTATCGCAAGGAACAAAGAGCACCCAATCATCTTTTGCCGCTTTTAAGGCAGTATAAATGCCCACTAAAGGCCCAGACTGCGGCTCAATACCTTCTAAAGGGTTATCTTGGATCAATTCCACACCGTATTCTTCATATTCCTGCTGCGATCGATTGTGATTGATCAAGATGTGGTTCGTATTGGCTAACTGAGACAATGCATATTCTATTAAGGGCTTACCATTATAAAGAACTAACCCTTTATCCTGCCCCTGCATGCGTTCGCCACGCCCACCGGCTAACACCACACCTGTTACGGAAAACTGCGACTGTTTCATGCTCTAGGCGCCCACCTTTATATGGATTAACGTTATACTAAACACGACAAGCATACCCCATCCCTCTTGTGTGACGAACTCCCTTGACGATACGTAAGCGATTTCGTCTAATAGGCCAGTCAGCAAACAATCGTTCACCCAATTTAGGTGCTTCATGCTTCACAAACTTCGCGACCCTTTCTCAAGCCTCAGCCATCTAGCGGGTGCTTTACTCGCTGTGTACGGTTTGATTTATATGCTGATGCAAACGGCTGACTTAAACGAAAACTATGGCTACTACTTAGCTGGTTATCTCGTGTTTGGCATCAGCTTAATTCTGATGTTTGGCGCCAGCGCGTTGTACCACTGGCCCAAGATCAGTGAAAATGGCATCCGCCAGCTAAAACGCATTGACCATATCGCTATTTTTTATCTGATCGCAGGAACCTACACTCCGTTTTGCTTAATTGCACTCAAAGATGGAATTGGCTGGTGGTTATTTGGCACGGCTTGGGGAATTGCCTTTGCCGGAACACTGATGAAAATTTTCTGGTTACACGCACCGCGTTGGCTGTCCACGGTTTTGTATTTAGGCATGGGCTGGCTCTGTGTCTTTGCAATCGGCCCATTGAGTGACGCGTTAAACTCACAAGCCCTAAGTTGGCTGGTGGCGGGCGGCATTTTTTACAGCATTGGTGCCCTTGTTTACGCATTCAAATGGCCTGACCCGTGGCCTGAAATATTTGGCTTCCATGATATTTGGCATTTATTTGTAATAGCGGGTGCGGCTAGCCACTACATCAGTATTGCTGTGTATCTATAGCGTTCCGACTGTTAACGCTACTCAGCAATCCGCCCAGCTACCCAACAAAAAAACCGCTCAAAAGCGGTTTTTTTGTTGAGTAAATAATGTGATCGAATTAGGATTCAGGCGACTCACTATTCACAGCTTGATTGGCAACCTCCAACAAGGCTTGTTTAAAAACTTCTGTTGGCTGCCCACCATTAATCAAGAATTGGTTATTCACAATGACGGCTGGTACAGCATTGATCCCCATACTGCGGTATTTCGCTTGTTCGTCACGGACTTTTGCTAAGTAGTGTTCGTCATTTAATACGATCTCAGCTTCTACGCTGGACAAACCCACTGACTCCACCACGCTTTTAAGAATCGCTCGCTCACTAACATTTTGACCATTGCCAAAGTAGGCTTCAAACAATGCCAGCTTCAGATCCGTTTGCTTACCTTTTTCTTCTGCCCAGGTGAGCAATTTATGACAGTCGAGGGTATTGTATATTCGGCTTCGCGCATCGAAATTTAATTCTATGCCTGCTTGCGCGCCGATGTCCCGAATTCGATTTTTATTCTCTTGGAGCTGGTCGGCGGTACTGCCGTATTTCTCCATCAGATGTTCATTAATTTCTTGCCCTTCCGGTGCCATATGGGGGTTCAACTCAAAGGGGTGCCAGTTAATATTGACCTCCAACTGATCTGACAACGAGTCAATGGCTTTACTTAAATGTGCATACCCAATGGCGCACCAAGGGCAAACCACATCCGATACAATATCAAGCTGAATGGTTTTCATATTCGTTCTCTAATAATTAAAGCTTTCGTCTATTCAATCGAAAAATACACAGTTTGAATAGCGGTGCATTTTGCAACAGTTCATTCGAGCCTCACCTAGAGTATTTTGGTCATCCCTTTGCCGGAGGCACTTGACTGACTTCATGCCAATTGATGGAGATCAACCCATTGATGCATCAGTTCTGCATAATGAATCCATCAATTGAGTGCTCTAGCCCTTCAGCACTCAATTGGCTATCCCTATTTTGCTAGCGTATTTACTGCCATAAAGTGGGCAGGAGTCTGTGAAAATAGGGATCGTGTGCTCATCATATTTGCCCCTAGCGAGCCTTACGGAGAAAGACTGAGTTTATCAGTCATGCTTTGGCCACTAGGGGCTTTTTTCTCTGGATTGACCTTCAATTACGACACGCGTGGGTGCGCTTTTTAATGTTGACTTGAACCCATGCGCCCATAAACACCAGCCCATACTGGCTCATTAAAAATGCCCGCCAAGCGATAGAAGTAGGGTCAATACTGGCTGGATCATAGTGTAATAGCTCCATGATAACAGCACTGAGAATCAGCAAGACCAACCCATAATGTAATTCTTTACTGGGCACCTTTTTGGCCATCGTATATCCACCGATAAAATAGACAAACATACTCAAGCTTTGGAGGGTATAAGTCAGAAGGTGTTCATACACCCATTTCCATATGGGGTTAATGATCCATTCTGTGTCATCAAAATAGCCCATTAAAAAGAACAATTGGACGACGCACCCAAAGAGCAGCGTATTTAGGACAACGGTGAAAAATAGACCGATAGACAATCCAATCAATATTGGCCTAGCCTGCGGCTTGATCCATCGTCTGAGATGTGCGTAAACGTCCATGCTGCTCTCTTTTTTTAAGTTGGCGTAATTGTCTACTTCAAAGAGGCAATTGAAAGTCTTTATATCGTTTATTTATAGGCAGCGATCGAATGGTAATCAATTGAAAGGGAAGTCGATCAGATTTTCGGCGAAATCGAGTCATGAGAGAGAAAAGGCAGGTTAATTAATGATTGTTTCGAAACAAACAATTTCTCCAGAGCACTAGTCTCGATTAGTATCCCTAAGGGAACAGTGATTTGATTGTATGGCGCATTTTATGCAATACAATGGGCGGACTATTCATCCTAATGGAATCTTCAACCCATGCCCCACCCCCATTTCCTGCTGTCAAATGTATGGATACTTTTAAACTGCGGCTTGATGTTGGCCTACTTTTCTGGCGCAGCGAACCTCAGCAACGAAAATGGATTTTTGGAAAACGCTCAATTGATATTGTTAGCGCTCACGGCATTGCTGTTCATATTAAAACGACAGTTTGCAGCAGGTGAATATTTCCGCTACCTAACATGGGGAGGCGCATTACTCGCCACATCTTTTTTCCTCAGAGAGCTAGACTTAAGACGCTTTGATTTAAATGATTGGTTCGTCTATTTCACCAGTGAAAAAGGCCGTACTTATTTAACGATTGCGATCTGGATTCCATTTTTAGCCCATTCCTATAAGCACTGGCGAACAATCACGCAACAAATACTCTGCTTTATGCGTTCACCCAGTTTTGTCATTTTTATCATGGCGGCTGTGTGGCTATTAGGGGGGGCGCTGTTCGACAAAGGGCTCATCGAATCATCACATAAGTACTTTATGGAAGAGATATTGGAATTGAATGGCTATGCGGTATTTCTGCTGGCTACTTTTTCTATGAAAGCAGCGGAAGTCTCCGAACAGAGTTGTAACATGAAGTCACTGACGACCAGCGTGCAATAGTCAAAAACGTTGCCCTGGTTGATTCCTCATTGGGAGGTATCGAAGGCCTTGCTCAAGTGAACGTCAAGGCCTCCGTAAACAATGACCGCTGTATTACTTCGATTCTGAGATACGATAAATATCAGCCAATTGGCCACTTTTATTCAGTGTCACATTAAGATTTTTGACTCGGCCATCCGTTAAGCCGTAAATCCAACCGTGCACCGCTAATTTTTGCCCCCTCGCCCAAGCATCTTGCACAATGGTGGTATGGCTCAAGTTGTACACTTGGCGTACAACATTTAATTCGCACAGTAAATCCACTTGATCCTGTTCTGACTGCAACCCATAAAACATGTCTTTCTTGCTATGGTAGAGATCTTTGATTTCCAGCAGCCAATTATCAATCAGCCCCATTTTCTCGTTGCCCATTGCAGCCTTCACGCCGCCGCAACCATAATGCCCGCAAACAATCACATGACGTACTTTTAGAATTTCTACTGCGTACTGCAATACGGACAGCAAATTCATATCCGTGTGCACGACCATATTGGCCACATTTCGGTGCACAAATAACTCACCTGGCATAAGACCGACAATTTCATTTGCCGGAACGCGGCTATCAGAGCACCCTATCCATAAGTAATCGGGTGCTTGTTGCTTTGCCAACGTCGGGAAGAATTCGGGGTCTTGTTCGCTGATATCCTGCGCCCATGCGCGGTTATTCTCTAATAAATCTTGTAGCGTTGGAGATTCTTTGGTCATAACTATAATTCACCGTGGCAGACAAATAGCGGATAGCACTTCGCTTCAGTAGCGTTTTACTGTTTGCGTATTAGGCAATTTTTATGCCTTAATTTTTAATGAATTTCAAACACTTGTCGCACTATTTCAGCACATTGCTAAGGAGTCGTTTAGCATGTGAGCGAATTGATTCAAATTACAGGTAGTAGGCACAAAATATTCATGGGTATAAGTTATAAGACGTGTCGATACCGTTTTATAGATTGGACCTCTGAGCGATTAACTTTCATACTCAATAGCCAATCACTCAGCTAGTTCATTATTTCCACAACATTCACAATTTGGGTTCTTCGGGACTTTTAGTTGACGCCACTGCCCACGAAGCCCGTCGAAAACGCTTAGCAGTCCTGCCATCTCAGGCCCAACCCCACTCAGTAATTTAATCGCTTCTAATGCCTGCCAAACGCCCATCATTCCGACCACAGGTGACATAATGCCGGTCTCTGAGCAGCTCTGCGATTGATCACCACCTTCGCCATACAAACATGCATAACATGGCATGTTTTCAGAACGAGGATTCACAATCAGCATTTGCCCTTCCCATCGAATGGCCGCTGCAGATACCAAAGGTGTTCCAGTTTTCATACATAATCGATTTGTTAAAAATCGACTGGAAAAGTTATCCGTGCAATCTAAAACGACATCGGCTTTCATTATCAATTCAGTCAACGAATCTTCGGGTAAACGCTGATTCCAAGTGTGCACCGCGGTATGCTGATTCAGCCGCAATAAACTCTCTTTAGCCGACGCTACTTTGTCCTGCCCAACGGACGTTTCAGAGTGGATGATTTGCCGCTGCAAATTGCTGAGTTCGACCTTATCATCATCCACCAGCCAAAGTTCACCAACACCTGCTGCAGCTAAATACAGCGCCGCCGGTGAGCCTAATCCACCCAACCCTAATATCAATGCCTTGCTGCTCACTAATGCTTGTTGTCCGTCGTAGTCAAACTCAGGCAACATTACTTGTCGGCTGTAACGCAGCAGCAGATCATCTTGCATAATCCATCCTTCAAATAACACTCAAACGTAAAATCAACCTATTCCCTTGTGCATGGTATTGGGTTGCTCGTCCCTGCCAGACATTATATTGGTTAAAATAGGCCTTAAAAACTCAGTTCGTCTCATATATTCCTGCTATTTGCCGATAAATTTCAGTAAGGGAAAATTTTTATCTGCAGGAATACATTCCACAAAAATGACGAAAGATCGCGCTCACTATGGCATCAAAAATTGGTACGCATGTTGTTTATGTTGGGCACTGTCAGCGTGTGGCGGGGGCAGCTCTGGCGGGAGTACACCCACAACGTTCTCTGAGCCCACCACTTTACCACAGTTGCTTACATCACCGGTTAACCGCATTGATATTGGCACCGACTTTCGGCGATTTATATTGGGCACACAACCCATTGAATTTAATACCAGCACAAATGCCAGCCAACAATACAGCCAATTATTTTACAAAGTGAACGATGACGGTGTGATCAGCGCACTTCCCATGCTGGACCAAGCAGGATTACCGTTAGATTTAACGGGCAACATTGCATTTACATCTGAAGCTAACATTATTCCGCTCGACTTAATGTCACTAAACAGTGAATACGTGCTCATGGCCATCAGGTATCGAGACCTCGACGGCAACCATGACAATGATTACATCAACCAGTTGATTCATTTAAGAACCGGATTTGTGGTCAGTGCGCCCGTTGGCTTAAATAAAGGTGGAAACTCTGGCCGTACAGCCCTGAGCGAACTAGGGCGCGATTACTTCCCTCCCGATGACCGATGGAACGACACTGAAGACCTATACATTATTGATGTTGACTACGATTTAGTGGATGTTCCAACCGTGGACGATGAGGATCACCGAGAGCCAGTTGATCACTATAACGACCCACCGCCGCCCATTTGCCCAGAGCCTGCCGAAGAGACCGATGAACCCACGTCAGAGTCTGAACCCAACACAGATGGAGAAGATGCGAATGATGCACCCACCAGCGAATCAACCGATGAACCTTCCGGTCAAACTAACTGTATTCCAGCCAGTGAGGCGCCCACGTCCGAAGAGGAAGCGACAACCACCACGGCTGTAGTAAGCCAAGCCGTTATTGCAGCAGCAGAACCAACCTCAACGCAGTTTCGCGCGACCCAATTTAACGCACATCAGCCTTTAACGTTAATGCGTACCGTTCCCCATACATTTCAGTCAGCCCGTGACGAACAGACATTCTTTCCGCCCCTTCTACAAAAGGGTACAGGCGCACGTTCATTTCGGTCGGCCACCATTGAGGAAATACCGCCAACACCGACGGCCGTTTATCGTATGGTCATTAGTGGCACGGGCGGCATGTCTTTGGAAAAAGTATCCGCCCCCGATGACCGACCTGGACTGGGTCAGTTTATTGCTTCGCGGTCCGGTATCTTGATCTATCGAAATATGGATGGGGGTGACAATAGCTATCGTGTCATTTTAAGTGGGTGTGATGAGGTCACAGGTCGCCTGACGACCGTACTGCATTTACGCAATAGCACACTGATTGTCGATGATGACGAATCGGGTAACAGTACGGTATTTGAGCTGACGGAACGCGGAGTGAATCGACTAATCTTTAACTGCAATGGCGAAATTATTCGTGAAGCCTACAGCGGCTATAGCACGCGGATACGGCCCATGCGCATGGCCTTTAATGATGTGTCCATCGCCCCCTATCATTATCAAGCGCCTTATTTCATCACAGATACCTGCCAAGGGGGGCGCCTGCAGCCTCGTCAAGATCCGGAGATTGCCATTTATAATCCGTTGCCATCCATCCCGGGTCTCCCCTCTGCGGATGTTCGTAGTTTACGTAAAAGCCAAATATTAAATAGTCGACTTTACTGCATCGGCTATGATGAAGGCTTGGACCTTACGGTCATGGCACTCGACCCCACCGTTAATTCAGAACAGTTTTTTAACCTTAATATGCCTTTCGAAGATTGGCTGCCCGATTTTGACACCCTGAGCATGATTTCAAACAATGAAATCACGTTTACGGGATATCGACGCACCAACTCCACGAGAAGAAGCATTCGACTGAACACCGATGGTGAGGAGGAAGACATCACGGATGAGCTGGGAGGATTTGAAGTGCTGCAGCAAATTGATGCCATTCACCCAGATGCCGTGATAGCGGAAGATGCGACAGCGGAATAATCTAACGGCACCTCATAATGGTTCACGTTTGATCAGATCTATCCCTTTATAAAGCTAATCCTGTCCAAAATACTCCAATCCTTGCCAGCCTTACCTTTGTACCAACCCACTCAGGTGGTAAGATGCCTATTTTTAGCCGTTGCCATCTCTGTAGACATGCTGAATTTAGATAGCCTTGCCCAGTTGAAAGAACTTAAAAGTCAAATCACCACCCAAAAAGTCGTGCTTCAAGGCGACGTTAGGGGGAGCCAAGGTCGATTTGGCTTTGTGGTAACTGACGATAATCAGCAATTTTTCTTGCCACCCGACGAGATGGCCAAGGTCTTCCCTGGCGATCGTATCGAATTCTCCGAAAATCCAGGGGATAAGGGAAAGCCTCAGGCAGTGGTTGAGAAAATTTTACAATCTGACTTTAAACAGTTTACCGGTCGTTTCGAAAAGAAAGGCAAGGCACAATTTGTAGAACCCGATGTTCACAATCTGAATCATTGGTTGTACCTACCACCGGATGCAACTGAAGGGGCAAATAATGACGATTGGGTGCGTTGTGAAGTCACTCGTCACCCTTTCCCTTCCGGCAAACCACAAGCCAAAGTGGTGGAACGGATTGGTAAATTGGATGACCCCGGCTTTGAGCGCGCATATGCCATACAGCGATTCCAACTAAGCCACGAGTGGCCAGAAACCATTTCATCAGAGTTAGCGCTATTTGGTGAAGACAACATCGAAGCAATGGCCAAAGACCGCTCTGATTTAACGCATATCCCCTTTGTCACCATTGATTCAGAACACACTCGCGACATGGACGATGCACTATGGGCCGAAAAAACCGATGATGGCTGGAACCTAACCGTTGCGATTGCTGACCCCAGCGCTTGGTTTGGTATCAACACAAATCTAGATCAAGAAGCCGCGCGTCGCGGGAACACTTGGTATTTTGTCGGACGCTCTCTGCCGATGCTACCACCGGAACTCGCCCATGGCTTATGCTCGCTGCTAGAAGGTGAAAAGCGCTTAGCCCTCATCTGTAAAATGAACATTTCTCAAACGGGCGATATCAAAGGGTTTGCCTACGAAGAAGCTTTGATCAAATCTCACGGAAAGCTCAACTACCAGCAAGTCAGTGATTTTCTGGCCGGTGACGCATCTGTGTTGCCAGAAGCGCTGCATACTCCTGTACTGACCTTAAATGACGCAACGCAAGCATTGCACCAATATCGTCAGGCGCATCGCTTGGTTATGGAAGATCGTCCAGATTTCCAATACAACCTAAATGAAGCCGGTAAAATAGTCAGCATTGATCGCATTGAACGAAACCGCGCTCAAAGATTGGTGGAAGAGTCCATGCTAGCGACCAATTTAAGTACAGCGCGCTACTTAAAAGAATTGGGTGAAGGTATTTTCATTCAACACGCGGGCTTCCGCCCTGAGCGCCTCGAAGATGTGCTCAAAATTGCAGAAGAAAATAATATTGAAGTGAAAGAAGACTTATCGACTTTGCCTGGTTATATCGCGTTCATCAAGCAAGTTGAAAAAGCAGAGAGTCAGCACCCGTTAAAAACAATACTTAGTCGATTTTTAATCCGCAGCGAGTTTTCGCACACACCAGCACAGCACACTGGTATGGGCTTCGATTGTTACACAACATTCACCTCGCCCATTCGCAAATATAACGACTTACTCGTACATCGCATAATCAAGAGCAAGCTAAGCCAATCGCCTATGCCCAAGCTAGACGACGCGTTAATCGAACGCTTGCAACAAAACTTAATAAATGGCCGATCAGCCGTATCGATTGCAGAGAATTGGTTAAAGCAACAGTTCATCAAAGAGAAGCAAGGCCAGACGTTTAGAGCTCTAATCACTCAGGTCAACCCAAGTGGTATGACGGTTCAGTTAGTCGATACTGGTATTGAAGGCTTTGTTGATTTAAGGAAAGTGGAGCCGAGATACAGCTTTGATAAAAACTATTTGGTGATATCCAATAAAAAAGCCACCTACCAGATAGATCAAGAGATTGACGTGGTCCTTACTCAAGTCGACTTAATGAAGCGGAGCCTCAAGTTTAGTCTGCCTCAATAACGGGCAGCCTATTCGTCCCTCACCCGCGTCACTGCGGGTGAGTTATCTTCAGTCTTCATTCAACCGCTAAAACCCACTCGCGAATGTAATCTAACTTTGCCGGTTTAATGCCTAACACACTGGTTAATCACAGCCCCTCCATTTTATTTAGTGTTTGCGAGCGCCTCCCTCCTGTTTAATAACGCCATTTCGGCCCAGATATCGCCAATAATCATACAGATATAATATAAAAGTATGATTCCGTGATTGACTCTACTTTTCCGCTCACTAAAATGGGCACCGCGTTACAAAATTACAATTCTTTACTTTATCGAACATGCTGAAACACAAGGACGACCACTATGAAATGGATCGCTGCTGCTGCAATTTTCACACTTTCGTCCATTTGCTCTGCCATTGAGCCGACCAATGTACAAATTTCGGCCGGTGCACTGCTATACGGCACAGACGTTAAAAGCGTGAATACTCAAGTTGAAACGACCGGAAGCGCACGCCTTTTGATATCCGGTCAGGTATTAGATGACGCCGACTTGCTGTGGTTTGAGCTTTTTCACCACCAAGGCGCTCAAAGTACCTTTAAAAACAAAGATGACCGCACGATTGAAAATGAAATCATTGCTGGTTTTACAGGTGCGGGATTCAAACTTACGACTTCAGAGTCTCGCCCTCTGGCCGCCCATGCCAGAGCAGGTGGTATGCACACACAGTACATTAACACTCAAACGAATAGTGCTTTTGACACAAAGGAAACAGAAAAGAACTATTATTGGGGATATTTTGTTGGTTCAGGTTTAAGTTTTAAAATAGCCAATGACCAACGCATTGTAGCGGAATATACAGGTTACAAAGTAGGTCCCATCTATAAGTTCCAGCACTCTTTTCAAGTGGGCTTGGCCATTTATTTTTAGGGCATCAGGCTTCCAACTAGACTAAACACCTCTAACTGTCATCTCATAAAAACATTGTTTTCGCGGAGAAGGATTGTCCTTAGATAATTCTTCCTGCTTTACATCTATCGGTAGCTTTTCATGAACAAACATACTCTTGCAACACTCCGCTGGCTAATGATCGGCCTGGCTTTTTTAACATCGAAAAACACCCACGCTGAATTAACATCGTTTCAAGTATCGCAGGGTGCCTTTATTTATAATTTCAAAGATATTGATACAAGCGACCGAACTAAAAATGAAAATATTAAACCGACGCTAAGTTTACAAGTCTCCGGTGCCGTTACACCTAAAAGTCAAAATATATGGTTTGATTTATTTATTCAAGCAGCCATGAAAGACCACAAAGAGTATAAATATTCGTCCAATTCTGAGGAGACCAATGAGTTATCCATCCGCTTCATTGGTGCGGGCCTAAAATTAACCACCGACCCCAGAAAGAAAATGTCAGCATTCTTAAAGAGCGGCTTACTGAAAGCAAAAGTGACCGTCACTGAAGAATACCAGGACGAATCTGAGACTAGTCGTGGCACCTATCATACGGATCTCAAAGGCTATTACGTTGGATCGGGTGCGGGGATGAGGTTTAGCCCAAGAATGGGACTATCCGTGGATTACGCAGCCATTAAGCTCAATTTAGAAAAGAATCTACAACACTCTGCTCAAGTGGGATTAGTATTTTACTTCTAAAAAAGTAATCGAATAATTTTTGGCTTTTACACCTGAATAGAACAAGCCAGAAAAGAGTAAAAAGGCGCAACCCATTTTCCATGGGTTGCGCCTTTTATGGTAAATGTGTTCTTACATTTGAACGGCTCATCTCAATTTTTTAACACGATATTTTAATTTGCATGTTTTTCGAGATTGATTTAATACCGTAAACTCATTCATAGCCAACTTCATGTCTTTAAGTGGTTCGAGCTGATCTGCCATAGCGATAATTCGGTTGTCATACAATGGGTGAGTGAACTGTACCGCTTGATGAGGGACATCAGTGCACGCTTTCAATTCCGTGAACTGCCGCTGACCGATTAGATTCATACTGATCAAACCATTCTTACATAAACGTTTACGACATAAAGCCAAGCTAGTACCGATTGACATACTACGCTCAGGGTCCCCGGTTACGTGTTGGAAAACATCGTCTATGATCCAATCATAGCGCTGATTCGTCGAATGCAAGAAGTCATACGCATCGCCTTGATGAATCTCGATGTTTTTCGTGGGAATTTTAAACCAACGCTTCGCAATTTGAATATGTGTTGGATCGATTTCAACACAGTCAATTTCTGTCTGTGGAAAGCAATGGCGAATCATATGGAGTAATGCACCACCGCCTAATCCCAGTAATAAAATGGTTTGAGGGGGTTCCTTTTTCAAAAATGCAGGCAACAACAATAGATCCCAGATAGCACCGCTAATGATATGCTTAGGGTTATATTGCGAATGTAATACACCGTTGCTATACAATCGTGTAGTTTGTCCAGCTTGCCGAACTTCGTACGCAGTGCCTTCTTTTTGGTGTTGCCACACCACTGCCATATTAGAACCTTATTATTTTTCACCATTAAAAAAACAGCTGGACTGACTTGCCGATGCAAGTCGATCTGTACGATCCCACATATATAAGTGGGTATTAGACCAGCTTTATTAGAGGTGCTCTTCAGTAGAAAGGTGCGCTGCTCACGTTTTGGATGCCTTTTCAGCAAGCTTTTGGGCGACGTAGGCGACCGCAGCAAAACCAAACGAAGCCGTCACCATTGTCGCTGCACCAAATCCTCCTGAACAGTCCAGCTTAACAGCACCATCCTCAAATGACTTGGTTTGACAGACGCTTCCATCCGGTTGCGGGTAACGCAACTGCTCTGTGGAATAGACACAGGGCACACTGTAGTTTCGCTTGGTGTTACGCGAATAATTGTATTCGCGTCGCAGCAGACTGCGTACCCTTTTCGCTAACGGATCATTATAGGTTTTATTTAAATCACCGATGGTAATCTGTGTGGGATCGATTTGCCCGCCTGCTGCACCCGTCGTGACAATCATAACTTTATTGCGTTTGCACCACGCTATGAGCCCAGCTTTAGCCTTAACAGAATCTATCGCATCAATGACGACATCATGACCAGATAGTAGGTCGTTCATATTATCTAAGGTTAAAAAGTCCATGAGAGGCCGCACATTTGCTTCAGGGTTGATCTCTTGAACACGCTTTGCGATGGCTTCCACCTTGGTGTGGCCAATGGTGGAATTTAAGGTATGGAGTTGTCGATTTGTATTGGTCACACAGATGTCGTCAAGATCAATTAAGGTGATATGCTCGAATCCAGTGCGTGCTAAAGCCTCTGCGACCCACGATCCCACTCCACCGATCCCCACTACGGCCACTTTCGTTTGACGAAAAGCCTGCAACCCCTTTACACCGTACAGTCTGCCAATTCCGCCAAACCTGTCTAAGTAACTCACACTGCCCACCTAACACTATCGATACTTCACGCATTATACAGCCATCACACGCAATTAGCCCTATCGGGCAGCTAGACTTTCTCGCTCAAAATGTGAATTATGGCCACCAGCTCTCAAATGCTAATCCTTGGTAGTTAAAGTGATTTGCCTTGACTCACCACTGGCTTAATATCTGGAGCGTCTGGCCCGAAATTACAAAAATAATAACGTCCATAATAACGACGACTAGTGGCGGGTAATAACGAAAGTGAACAGTCAATTGAAAATAACCCCAGATACCGACAGCACGGTCATTCTCACCGTCTTAGGGGATCAACCTTATCCAACGTTCGAAGTGAAAAACATTTTGCGCTATTTAGATGAACATCATCCGCTGTTTAGCCAAAAGTTGCTCGCACAAACCGGTATCGAACCATCTCAACTTAACGAACCTTTTCTTCCAGCCTATAAAGTTTTATCAGTCATGCAGAACTGTAGTGACTATCGCGGTGCGCTTATGGGGGCCCGAATTGGGCAAACCTATAAAACAAGCGACCTCGGTGTCTTCGGTTATGCCTTATCGTCCTCGCAAACTTTAAGCACTGCGCTTCAAATTTGTGATAAGTATGATGCATTGATCGGTAGCTTGTTGGAAAAAAGTACGCATATTGAGGGTGAGCACTATCTAGTGCGCATGCATAATGTGCAAAACTTGGAAAAGAATTTGTTAGCGTTTTACATCTGCCTGGGTTTAAGCGCGAATATTCAGGTATCGAGAGAGGTATTTGGAGACGATTTATCGTATTCAAAAATCTATCTCACTTGGGATGATTC
This sequence comes from uncultured Saccharospirillaceae bacterium, assembly GCA_947503895.1. GTDB lineage: Bacteria > Pseudomonadota > Gammaproteobacteria > Pseudomonadales > Oceanobacteraceae > Bermanella. Next base: position 174,028 of record CANNFT010000013.1, on the reverse strand, counting down.
AGAAAATCGAGCGGAATACGAAGCCTTGTTTGGTTGCCAAATTGAATTTGGTGCCGACTTCAATGGTTGGGCTTTACCACTCAGCGATTTGGAAAGGCAGGTCAGTCAAGAAAGCAACGCCAGCTTTGCGACTTACCTACCTTATTGCAATGAGCTGTTAGAATCGATGAAGCAGAAAGATTCTTTGGTAAATGAAATTCAGCAAATACTGATCAGTTGCGCTGGAGACTACCCCGATATTGAAATGCTAGCTTGTGCCTTTAACGTCAGCTCACGCACCCTGAGAAGACAACTGGCCAGCCTAGGAACTTCGTACCAGCGCATTTTAAACAAGGTACGCTGCCAATTGGCGATTGAGTATCTAACCCGTACGGAAACTTCGATCGAAGATATTTCTAACCTTATCGGCTTCAGCGATGTGACGAATTTTCGCCACGCGTTTAAGAAGTGGGTTGGAAAAACGCCAAGCTTCTATCGAAAATCGTACAGTGGCATTGATAGAATCTGTGCTTGATAGATTCGGCCAGCCGGCCATCTGCCACATTTGAGGTCGTAAGTTTTCTAATTACCCTCTTTAAGACTACTTCGTCAGTGGTCCTAAAGAGGGAAAATAATGAAAACAATATTCCAAAACGCGACCTTACTAGCAGCCATAGCCGTTTTACACGGCTGTGGCTCTTCCAGCTCATCATCCAGTAATGATGCTGACAAAATCACCACGCTCAATCCTGAAAAAGTGTTTAACTGCACACCTGTCAGCGCATCGCCCCGAACCATCTGTATAGGAAGTGAAGACGACCTTTCAGATACACGCATCCAAACAGATTTACTCAGTACAATAGCCGTTATCGAAAACAACGACACTATCGTATTACCAGCTGGTCGCTATCTCATGACAGAGGAAGTCTCCATGAATGGCAATCAATCTGCTTCTAGTGCACAAGAGGGTATGGCAACCGGTGTAACGTTCAAAGGCGCAGGCATGAAGAATACTATTTTAGATTTTTCAAATGCTAATAATGATGGCTTTTTCATTGAGAATACTAAAAACCTTACGTTTGAAGATTTAGGTGTTTTTGAAGCCGCCAACAATGCCATTAAAATAATTGATACTGACGGCATCATCATTCGTCGCACAGCTACCGTTTGGGAAACCGATTACCAAGCATCCAATGGTGCGTACGGTATTTACCCGGTCGAAACACAAAACGTGTTGATAGAAGATTGCTGGGTGAAAGGTTCTGCTGATGCTGGTGTTTACGTTGGACAAAGCCAAAACATTGTCGTGCGAGGTTGTCTAGCCGAAAAAAATGTGGCGGGAATCGAAATTGAAAACTCGATAAATGCAGACGTCTACGGTAACACCGCCACGGGTAATACCGGTGGGTTATTGGTTTTTGATTTGCCCATCCCTGATAACACGCTGTACAGCAAAAATATTCGACTGTTTGATAATATGGTCACGGACAACAACGCTCCAAATTTCGCCAACACCAGTAGCTCAGCTGCCGGTGTTCATATTGTTCCTCCCGGAACCGGCATAATTTTGCTGTCTACAGATGACGTAGAGATTTTCAACAATACTATTCGTGATCACAACACCATGTCTATTGCGATCACATCTTTCCTTTTACCTGATGATGATATTGCCAACTACCCTAATCGTTATGGCGCAATATTAATGTCAGGCTGGATGCCACTGGTCAAAGGCATTCACATTCACGACAACAGCATATCTCAATCAAATTATGAGCCAGCGGGTAAATTGATGACGGATATTATTGCGGGCTATAACGCAAGTAATAGTCAAGTACCAAACATTTTATATGATGGTATCGGCGAATTATTAGCAAATGCGGGTCAGCTAGAAGCCATGGGCGTTGCACTAGGTGAAGCACTGCAAAACGCCAATCCTGAATATGATGGCAGTCCTCTCCCCGGATACACGGCTTACTCTTACGTGAATGCTGATAACAACCCCAGTGATGCCATTTGCATTCACGATAATGGTGCCGCAACCATGGGGGCAGTCTACCTGACCAACCCAATGGACCCAGATGCATTTGATCTCACAGGAAATGCTCCCACACCAAAACTCGCACTGCAATCGGACGCACCTGAAATGTTTGCCTGTGGCGGTGAATCCGGCAAAGCCACGCCCACCCAACCTTCGCCCGCTGTTGTCACCATAGACGGTAACGCTTATGGGTGCGGCGTGGATGATAACAATACCTCCTCCGATTTTTGCATTGCACCTTAGCGTGCGCAGAATCAAATCTGTTGAAACCTAAAGTACAGGCTGTTGAGTGAAATACCTCAACAGCCGCTGGATGGTTCTAAGATCAAGCCGTTTACATCATTCGTTACATTAATTGATTCAGTAAAGGAAGCTGTATGAATACGAAATCAATTTTCACACTGCTTATTGCTTTTTCCTGTTTAGCTGGTTGTGGTGGAGAATCCAACAAGAACCAAACAGCGAATGAAGGCGGCAGTGACCCAGTAATCCCAGAAATTTGTCAACGTTCTGTATCCAATATTCAATGGGATAGACTGCTAACAGAAAATCGTAATAAATTATCGGACTATCAACTCTTTTCTAGTCAATGTAATCCCACAGCGTCCCCAAATGAGCGTGGCATCCCGTACGATTTATCAGTGCCTTTATTTACCGACTACGCCAGTAAATACCGGTTTTTATTTCTACCTGACAATAGCGCGGCGACTTACCACGACAATGAAGCATTTGAATTTCCACTTGGCACTGTCATCTCTAAAACCTTTTCAATGCCGGCAAATACGAACCAACGGGGATTTGAGCATGAGACTCTATTAGAAACGCGTTTGCTGATTAAACGGGAAAATGGCTGGGTAACACTTCCATATATCTGGAACGAAAGTAAAACCGATGCGGAACTTGGTTTAATCGGCGGTCGTGTATCCACCAGTTTGACACACGATAGTGAATTAACGCATTTCCAGTATGCTATTCCAGGCATTCAACAATGCTCACGTTGCCATCAAATCAAACCCGATGGTGATGCCGATCAGGCGTTTCTCGCCCCCATTGGGCCTAAGGCAAGGTATTTAAATTCTGACTACGATTATGGCAACGGATTAGAGAATCAGCTTGAATATTGGTCCGCGCAGGGACTATTGACTGGTCTACCGGATGACAAGTCAACCATTGCAGCAACACCGTCCTTCAAACCCGACACGGCAATTGAATCCATTCCTCCCAGCCAACTAACCCACTACGCTAAAGCTTGGCTCGACGTAAATTGTGCCCACTGCCACCGAGCCGAAGGTGGCGCCAGCAACACAGCATTTCAAGTGGATTACAATATGCCATTTGATACGCACAAAATTGACCACGGCGTCTGCGGTAAACCTGTCTCTTACGGTGGGAGTCATTTGTCTTGGCTCATCACGCCTGGTACAGCAGACACATCTATCATTGTTCAGCGTATGGTAGCTATTCCAGATGGGAGCGGCGACCAAATGCCGCCTCTAGGGCGTGAGCTCGTGCACAGAGAGGGACTGGCATTAATCAAGACTTGGATTAACAGCATGCCAGCAGAAGCTTGCGATGGGTCATAGTATTTATAGTCGGATGGGCATTGATAATCTGGCACGTCTAAATATTTGAACATGAAGCCGGCCATTTGATGCGTTGTAAATTTGCAAAGGCGCTAGCCTAATCGTTCAATATACCGCATCATTAGACAAATCACTGCATTGAAAAATAGTTTGCCAATAGCATGTTAGATCTTAATCAAATGTCCGTCTTTATTCGGGTTGTGCAAGAAGGTAGTTTTACCGGCGCAGCCCGCACCCTAGGCATTCCTAAATCTCGTGTCAGCCGTATGATTACGGACCTCGAAGATAAGTTAGGCCTGCGATTACTTGAGCGTACAACACGCGAAGTGAGGCCTACCGATGTCGGGCTTCAGTACTTTGAGCAATACAAACCTTTGTTCGAAGAAATTCAGGATATACATAGTCGCATCAGCGACGTTCAGCAAGAGCCCAGTGGGTTACTCAGGGTCGCTGCTCCGGTCGGCTTCGCGATCGGTCTAATGGGACGTTGGCACGCTGAGTTTAAGCAACAGTACCCATTGATTGATTTAGAAGTGGTATTCACCAATGGTGGCGTCCACCTCGTGCGAGATGGCTATGACTGTGGATTTGCAGTGGGGCATTTAGAGGATTCCAGCTTAATTGCCCGAAAATTTGATGAGACTGACCCAGTATTGTGTGCCAGCCCGGATTTTTTGCGTCGATATGGCCCCATCAGCTCCCCAGAGCAATTGAAAGAAATGCCATGGGTTTGCGTGGGTAGCCGTGACGAGCATATCCACCGGTGCATATTGGTGAACAGTGCTTCAAACGAGCGAATAGAGATCAAGCAAAATGCTTCTGTCATGGTGAACCACCATGAAGTGGCGATTCAGCACATGCTGGCAGGGCAAGGCATTTCCGTGGCATCCAGTTTTTTTGCATACGAACAGCTGATTCGCGGGGAACTGGTCCCTATTCTGCCTGAGTGGCAGGTTGAACAAGAGCCTTTGTACTTGGTATTCCCAAGCGGACGCCATTTAGCCAAAAAGGTCCGCGCTTATATTGATTTCCTAATGGAAAAAGCAAACCAAATGCAAAACCTCATGGACAGCTGCGCGCACTTACCTAAGGAACAGCAGATAGCCGAATTAAAGTCATTTCTAGAAGTCAGAGAATAGCCACGACGAATCAAGTGGAATGTTTAAGCACCCAATCGCGTCAGATTTGTGTGCTTGAACACTACATATCATTCACTTCTAATGCGGTTCTCGCCAACCGGATTTTCTCTTTTTGCTCCATCTCAAGTAAATTCTGAAAGACATCTTTGACGGCAGATGATACGGCATTTTGTACCATATCTTGATACAGATCGATAAAATAATCATCCAGTTTTAAGGCCAGTGTGACGACATCATCGATATCCATATCCATCCGGATCTCTTCACCATCCAGCACTTTTTCTAAGTCATGCTCAGGGGCATATTGAAACCATTCATCCCAGATTTTTTGGCTTTTATCCTTCTCAAATTTAGCCAAAGTCTCTTCTAGATGGTCTTCGTGGCGCTTCAAATACTCAAGCAATATTTTGACTCGTTCTTGCTGATGCCGCTCACCTAGATTCTGATAAAACTCACTAATCTGATGGTGTAACTGGCGACTGTGTACCACCACGTCCCGAACCGTTTTATAACGCATGGCCTTCTCCAAAGCTCAAACATTAAATCCAGTATAGTCCTTTCATTTGCTTGTCACGCAACCCAATTTTTCCCTTTTCTAATCAACAAGTTACATCCTCACTCGTGAGAAGCGCCCGATATTTGACAGGTCGGCAGGCTGATTAAACCCTACCAGCCCCACTACACAGGTAAGTGATGATAAATATGGATCTGCTTGTGCTCATCGAACCCGCCAACATTAGGGTAGGTTTCTCCTGAATAAATCGCCACCGGACGTTGATCCGCGAGTTTTGTTTGCGCTTGGCTCTCGGCCCACAGCAAGGGCTTCTGTTGTTGAAACAATGAATGAGCTAAGCCATGATTCCGTGTGTCGTATAAGATATCGCCGACGACTAATAAGTCGAAGTCGCCTGCGTCCTCTATCGCGCTGACGACCTGAAGATTGAGTTGATTCAAGCGCGCATTCTCAAGGCAGGCCTGCCTTGATAACGGGTCAATATCACAGCAGATTACCTCAGCTGCACCAGCATTCAATGCCGCCAACCCAACGACGCCGCTGCCTGCACCAAAATCCAGTATGCGTTTGCCTGCCACCGTGGCCGGATGGTCCTGTACAAATGAAGCTAACGCTCGGCCACTAGACCACACAAATGCCCAATACGGCATATTTTGCCAAATGGTATCCACTTGCTCAGGGGCAAACTGATCGCTTGAGTCATCGTCATCCAACAGTAGCAGCGTCAATCCAATATCTTCTAATCGCGTCTGCTTTGCTGGGCGTCCAAATAATGAAACAAGGTGATGATTAAGTGATTCAGAATTTAAAGAGACTAAGGGCCCTTGGGGTTTTTCAGACATCATACCTCTGCCTTTCCACTACCGGATGTTGATTCGAAAATACGGTGACCTAGCCATCTAACAAACAATGCATCAATACAGGGAAAGGTCAGTTAGCCATTATACGTCAATTCAATGTAGATGCCCTGCCCTGCTTAAAGTGGGCACCGTTTCCAAATAGAACCCATTATGATAAGAAAACAGAGTATTGATGACACGCGACATAGTGAGTGAAATAAATAACATTAATTGCTATGAGCCTTTCACGCGATCACCGCTATGTCACCACTATATTTCAAGATAGTTCGCTTTACATTGGCTTTATGGTGATGACAGTTGTATTTGCCTTTATATCAATGATCATTATATTTTTTGAAAGCATTAAAACGCCATATTTTAGTTTGCTTAAGTTTAATTTGAATAAAATTGGAGCACATATCAAGTTTTCACCAGTAGAGGTGAAAAGTATTTGGCGTGAAATCCACTGTCGTCCATCTGCGCGTGCGCTTTATCGTCGCTATCTGGTTCTACGTGATTATAAGGATAAGGAGCACGGTAAATTTACATTTAAGAGTAGAGCACCCTGGATTCCTCCTCGTTTTTTAATAACACCTTGGCCCCTAAACCAATAGATATCGGAATTCCTTCCTTTGTAGACGTATATTTTTCAAAAAACCCGAATTTCTACTATGTTGATGTGTCATTCATTGGATCGGATTTTTATAAATATTATTTTTATACGCACCTATAAAAAGAGTTTCACTATTGTAAATTAAGGCAATCTTTACCCTTATTCATAATAATGATCGTTTAATTTATTTTAACAGGCATGTTGGTTTATTTTATAAATTAGTAAAATGGTTTATAGTCAAATTTAGTTAGGGCAAGTTAGCTGTTTTCGCAGGTGTCAAGCTGGCCCCAAGAGCCAAACTTTGCACTTCCAGGAGCTATTATTGCTACGGTTGTTCATGCAACATTCATATTTTTGTTTCTATATTAAATTTCAATTCGACAGTCGTATAAATTAAACTGGACGGGGTTAAGTTCAACATGAAGATTATCAGTAAGAGTATACTCATCTATGCTCCGACGAAGCAGATATTTAACGCGTTAATCTCTAGCGACGAAATCATTAAATACTTCCCTCTTAAAGAGGTTATAAGTGATTGGTCGGTTGGAGCTGAGGTACTGTATAAAGGCGAGGTGGAAGGGGTCCCGTTTACAGATTACGGTGAAATCATCGAACTATCGGCTCCGCATGCATATGCCTATCAGTATTGGAGCGATAATCATGGAACGGAGCGCTCAAATGAAAATCTTGTCACGATTCGATATCAATTGCAGGAAGCTGAAGACGGAACTCAGCTAACCTTAATTCAGGAGAATCTGCCCACTGCTGAATTATATGATTTAATGAATGATCAGGTATGGGACTTTTTATTAAACGAACTTAAGCAGTATGCAGAGAAAAAGGCGTTACGGTCTGCCTAAATTTCCTAGTCTTTAAGGACACATTTAATCATCCTGTGACTTATCCGAAGTGAACCATGACCCTTTCTGATCACTTCCTTCAATTACGAGGCCGGCTCTGGCCTCGTCCAAATCCAGATCGCACTTAGCGCCATACCTGCAGCAAGAATACTGACAATAATTGGATGCGGCACAAAGACGTACATCGCTGTAACACTCACGGTCATCATAAAAATTGCCGTGATCTTCGTTTTACGATGAATGGAGCGGTCTTCCTGCCAATGTCGAATCATAGGTCCAAATAAACGATGATTCATCATCCATTGATGTAAGCGTGTAGAGCCTTTCGCCGCACAACCCGCAGCTAATAAAAGAAATTCCGTCGTAGGCAAGCCCGGTGTCACGATGCCGATACAGGCGATACCCAGAAATACGATGGCTAATACAACGAAGAACGCTTTTTTACTGCGTTCTTTTATATCGGAAAATGTTTGTTTTATATTGCTGCTCATTTCAGCGCTCATGGCAGATGCTTTTCGACCAGTGATCTAACAAGCGCAAACGCATTAGCGGCTCCTTGTTGTACATCTTGTTCTTGTTCAGGAGTTAAACTAAGCGCATCGACTGCATTCTTGAATTTATTCCAATAACGTCCGCGCCCTTCCGGATTTCCTGCTAGATGAGATGCTCCAAAGTGTTCGTCCAAACCAATTTTTTTAGCGAATTTAAACAAAAAAGCCGCCCCTATGTTAGAGCCTTCTAACGTATATAGCCAGCCTAATGCAGCGGTATCACTCACAACCACTTTATCAAACGGAGCAACGAGTGCTTCTATTTCCTGCTCTGACATCCCTAAGTCTAAGCAATCTTGTTTAACCTGCGCCACGCGGCATCCTTTGTGGATATGGGGAATCCAGTTGGCGATTTTTTCATTGAAATACAGCGGCTCTGTGACCCAGTGAAAGACATATTGAACCTTTAAAAAGTGTTTATATCGATCTTGGCTGCCGAATGGGTCTGCCCGCATAATGCGCAGGTCAAGGCTATCGTGTGTACTGGTAGTGCCTGCCTTCAAGCGCACAGACAAAGACTTTTGCGCGAGTTTACCGGCTTGCTGGATGCCTGTTTTTTGCTGATCGCCTTGCTTAGCGATTGCGTTTAACTCGACAACGGCTGGAACAACGGCCTGACTGTCACCCATCATGCGACTACCTCTATCATTTTTAAACCTTTACTACTTAAGACGGGCGAGATTCCAAAAGGCACAATATTTTTTACTAAAAGGCTAAATTATTTGAGGCGCCCTTAATTACTCACCAGAAAATGCCATAGGAATGCGGTCCGTAAAGGGTTTAAAAAGATAACTCAGCAGGGTGCGCTCACCATTTTTAATGAACGCCTGAACCGGCATACCAGGAATAATGGTGAACCCATTCAATTGCCCCAGCGCCGTTGAACTCACTTCGATTGATGCACCGTAATAAGGTTGTCCGCTCGTAGGGTCTTCCAATCGATCCGCACTGATATGCACCAACTTCCCCTGCACCTTCGGCGTCGATGCCCGATTAAAAGCACTGAACATCAGGTCAACTGATTGGTTCGGATAGACAGAATCTATGCTTTCAATCGGTATTCGTGCTTCCACAATAAGCGATTCACCATTCGGCACGATTTCCATGAGCGACTCAGAAGATCGAATAACACCATTAATCGTATGGGTACTTAAATTTACGATGGTGCCAGCCACAGGCGCGATGATCTCACTTCGAGCCAGCGCTGCATTAGCTTCAACCATGGCTTGATATCGTCTTGGTTGTTGGTTGCGCAAGCTAGCTAACTGCTCTCGAATATCATTGAGGTGCGTAGACTCTTTTAGCGCTCCGCTATTTTTAATTTCAGCCAGCTGGCGCTGTGTCGCAATAATATTACCCTGAGTGGTATGCATTTCACCTTCAAGTTCCGCAAGGGATTCTTGTCGTTCTAAAAGCGTATTTTTTGATACATAATTTTGATTGGCCAATGATTTAAGACCATCAATGCGCTGTTGTAAGAAGGCTTTTTGCCGCTGCTGACTATGGCGTAATCCAATGTAGCCCTCCAATCGAGAGTGAGCAGCGGCTTCTTGCTCATTTAAAATTGCAAAGTTTTGTTGCAATGCTTGATGACGACTGAATAATAATGACTGATGTAGCCTAACTGAATCTTCTAGCAGTGCTCCTAAAAGTGTAGGCTCAGTGGATTCAATATTGCCGGTACTGCCTTGATCTGAACTGTTTTTTGGCAACGCGATGGCATGTAAATGTTTTTGTTCGATTGATAGCACATTCGATTCTACGAACAAGCTTTGCTCGACTTCTAGCCGCGTCATCTCCAATTGAGCATTCAGATAATCGCTTCTAGCGGCCATTGCTTGAGCGTTCAAAACCGTATTTTCCAATGAAATCAGACGATCACCTTGATTAACCTCTGCTCCTTCGGTGACATAAATTTCACGAATAATTCCACCATCGACATGCTGAATGGTTTTCCGTTGTCCATTCACTGTGACTCGCCCATCAGCCACCACGCCCTGATCCAATGGTGCTATGGCAGACCAAACTAAAAATCCTAAAAACCCGACGCTAACCAAAAGCCACCCTATTTGAGCATAAGCTTTCGTAGAACGACGCTGTAACAAAACTAAAGATTCATCCGCACTTTCATCAGGGGAATTAGTGACATTGGTTTTTTCCATCATGCCGATTCCCCTTCTTTTTTTGCCGTGGCTACTGAACCCGTTGCTGAATGATACTGATAGGAGAATTGGGTATTCGCCACCGGCGAGGGCTTACTGAGTGCCGCGCTAGGCTTATTTAGCGCTTGCAGTAATGTTTGTGTATCGCTGAAACTTTTTACCGTACCGCCGTTTAACACCAACACTTTATTGGTTAACGGCAATATTCCCACTTTGTGGGTAATTAGAATCAATGTTTTTCCTTTCGATTTTAAAGCGGCCAATGATTCTGCCAGCGCTTTCTCTCCAACTTCATCAAGATGGGCATTGGGTTCATCCAATACAATGATGGAAGGGTCACCATACAAAGCACGCGCTAACGCAATACGCTGTTTTTGGCCTCCGGAAAGCCCATTGGTCCCTTCACTTAATTTCGTCCCATATCCTTGAGGCAGCTGTAAAATTAATTCATGGACTCCCGCCAGTTTTGCGGCCGCAATGACGGCCTCGCTATCCGGTTGCTCATAGCGGGCAATGTTTTCAGCGAGCGTCCCTTCAAATAAATTCACTTCTTGAGGGACATAGCCAATATGCTGGCCTAATGATTGTTGATTCCACTGCGAAATGTCCGCGTCATCAAAGCAGATTTTACCTAGCTTGGGCGCCCAAATACCAACAAGTGCTTTGGCTAAACAAGATTTCCCCGAACCCGATGCACCCAATACAGCTAAGACATCACCTGAATTAATCGAAAAAGAAATATTAGTTAAACACGGTCGCAGCGCCCCTGGAGGTAATAAGCTCATTTTTTCTACCCTCAAGTTCCCCTGAGGTGGCGAAAGCTTTAATTTTTCAGACTCAGCAGGATACGCCTGTATTAAATGTTCTAGCCGTTGTTTGGATCGTTCCGCTTGTGACCACTGTCTAAGGGCGCCGACTAATTGCTCGACCGGCGATAGCATTCGGCCAATTAAAATTGAACCTGCCACCATCATACCTGCTGAAATATGCCCTTCTACCGCTAAATAGGCACCTAAACCTAGCATTAATGATTGAAGTGCCGTACGCGTTGTTTTTGCTAACGCGCTGATAACGGCATTACGTTCACTGGCAACACACTGGTATGTGAGCCCTGCCTGGTGTTTTTGTTTCCAGATAGCCTTCACACGATCAAACATGCCCAAAGCAGCAATAACATCGGCTTGTTGCAAATACGCTACCGCTTTCTGTTGAGCTTGTGCGGATATCTGATTAGCGGAATTTAAAATCGCTTTTGACCAGCACTCATTGATGACCGCTAACGCGATTAGAAGTATCGCCCCTGTTAATGCGAGCACACCTAGCCAAGGGTGAAATAAAAATATCACCAATAAATAAATTGGAAACCAGGGGGCATCTAAAAACGCGAATAGTGCACTACCCGTCATAAATTGACGCAGCTGACTTAAGTCACTCAAAGATTGCGCGGTCACATTATTTTGCCCGCGCAGGCTATGTTGATAGCTCGCGTGATAAACACGATCACTGAGTGATTCATCAAACTGCTCACCAATGCGGATGACCAACAAGCTGCGTACCCACTCCAGCGCCCCCATTAATAAAAACAATCCCAGCGCAAGCAACGTCAACATAAGCAGCGTCCACTGATTCCCTGACGATAGAACGCGATCGTAGACTTGCAACATATAGATAGCAGGCACCAGCATCAGTAAATTGATGACGGCACTAAAGACGGCGACGCTACGGAACGTTTTTTTATTCGCCGCCAATGCGTTTATTAACTCTGGTTGCTGGATTTTAGGTAAAAACATCATTATTTTTTAGTGAAAAATAGATAAACGCTTCGACGAGGAAACAAAATAGCGAAGATACCCAAACTCATGAAAAAATGCATAGGCGAAAACAGAATTAAACTGCCCGCGCCATTGCCGTATTCGGTTGTCACGTTATCACTGACGATATCCTTGGCATCCACCCGCAATGTAATGACATCCCCTGCTTGCCCGCCTTTTAAGTTATCGTCACAGATTAAGGTGTAATAAAAAACACCCGTATCAGGTAAGACTTTGATACTGCCGCTATTATCCCGATTACCCGACCATCCGTCTGAACCGGAACCGCCACTGGCTACACAATTTGATGCATCGCTTGACGTCCAGGTAATTTCTGCTGTTTCGCCTATGCCAATGACGCCGGGCGTGGCCGTCACTGTTACCGCAGCACCCGGTCGATCACCGTTTAAATCCACTTCAAACACTGTACCGCTATTGCCGTTTTGCCAGTTTTTTCCGTTTCGGGATGTGTAGCCACGGCCACCGAATCGGGTGGTACCATATAAGCGATTATTGGAAGCAAGTGCGACTCCCGTAGGGACTTTTCCGTCGCTGTCGGCATCAACGCCGCCTTTAAATGAGTGCAAGTGTTCAAAACCGCTATTTAAAACTTCGCCTTCATTTGAAATATCTATTTGATTTATTTTGATGCGATACAGGGTGCCATCGTAAGTTAAATTTTCTTCATATGTCGGGTAAGAGACTCCTTCTTCGTAATTATTAATATCATTTTTATTTTGGCCACCGCTCAAGGTTGTGCCATACACATGCCCATCGTCCGTAACGGCAAGATAACCCCTGGGTTGGCTTCCATCTTCACCTCTGAATTCATGCAGAATATTAAAATTGCTGCCATCTAGCGCTATTCGAAAAACGGCGCCATGGGTTATTTGGCCGTCATAATGCGGGTAAGGCGTGTCAAAAAGTGATTCGTTGGTTCGTGTATTTTTAGGCCAATATTTCCCGCCACATAATGGTGATTCCACATCTCGCTTATCTGCTCTTTTGGTAATACAGGTGCCAATGGATGTTGTGCCGTAAAGGTACCCATCGGATGCCTCGACGAGGTGCGCTAAAATGTTATCTCCCGAAAATGACAATTCAGCTTGGGCACTAAATTTAGCGATATAGTCAAACCAGGGAATTTCGCCTTCACTTAACTTAAATTCATGCAGGATTTTAAAGCTATTCGCATCAGATGGATTCATCCGATACAAGGTTCCGACAGAGGTTTTCGGATCATTAGCGGTCTCTTCGTCAAATGGAATACCGCGTTTGTAAGCGGTTAACCCGTATAACCAGCCATTGCTGGCGAGCACCATGCCATTAGGAAACTGCATTTGCCCCTGAGGCCCGGCAGTAAATTCATAGAGAACAGAAAATTCGTTTTCTGTCGATATTTTAAAAATTCGGCCGTTATTGTTTGGGCCTCGGTCCAACCCATAAATGTTTTCATTGGCGTCCAATACCAACACACCGGTGGGTTGAAATACATTGCCAACAGTCGATTGAATAAGCTCAGCACCGGTACCATCAAACTCAGCACGAAAGACCGCGCCATCAATAACTTCACTTTTGTAAGTGCTGTTTGCATTTCCGGAATAGGCACTGCCATACAGGTGGCCAGAGTTACTTTGAATTAGCATGCCGCTAAATTGATTCAGTTTCGTTTGAACGTATAAATCACGACTATGAACATAATGGCCTGGCACAGGTGACAATGAATATATACCAGACAAACCATGGGATAGCCCATAGAGTTCCCCATTGCTGGCCAGAATAGGCGGGGCTAGTGGACGTTGAGTTGAGGGCCAGCCTTCTGGTCCCGAGCTGTGAAGCGACGTCAGATAATTTACCTGTACATCTTCCGCGGCCATTGCCTGAAACCATATTCCAGAGAATAAAAAACAAAGACTAAATATAAACAGGTTAATGGGTCGCATATCTAAATATCACTGGCTTAATTATGAGCGTAAATTCATTTAAAATCGGGCCTATCGCTTTAACACACTGTTAATGCGATGGGCCCAACGGTCGTTCAAAAGTGGTAATTCAATCTCGCTTCGCCAAAGTTAGTTGAATTACCCTTTTTTATATCAACGACATTAGGCTACTAAAGCAACATCGGCATCGTCGGCTTCGGCAGTGCCCATAAAGGCCGCCGTTTCATAAACTTCTGTGTAACCATGTTCGTTCAGAATGTCCTCTATTACTGATGTGCTTCCATCTTTTAATGCATCAATCAGGTTATGTGTGTCGTTATTATCGGTGTTACGACCAATCACATCTCCATCGCTGTCTACACCTCCGTTTAAGCCGATGGTGTTTAAGCCATCAATGCTCACCAATTCTTCAGAGAAGGTGTATTCGCCTGTGCTGGAGTCCTGTTGTAGTCCCATGCCAAAGGTGATGGATTCGATTTCTCCATACAAGGTATGAGAAGGGCCAGAGAAGAAGGTGTAGTCCAGATAGCTGCCATCTGCGGTTTCAATAATGAAGCCCAGATTCATGCCATCGGCTTCGCCTTCCAGTACATATTGTGTGCCAGAAAATGGGCCAAAAATACTGCCCCAGAACCCGGTATCAACGATTGGGTCTGGATTTTCAGCCCCAGCAAAATCACCGGGGCTACTGCCGTGATCCGCAATTTGAAAATGTGAATTGTATGCAGTAAAAAAAGAATCCAAATCGGTCCAATTAACTGGCTGCGACTCACTATAATCATTAAATGTTGCGCTGTAGGTAACGGAAATACTCATGTTTACTCTCCTATAAGTTTAAAGCTAGTGGCATGGCTGCCACATAAATTTTCCAGATGTCTGGAATCGTTAATTCGCTTTTTAAAGTGATTACTTTGTTGGGCGACGACGGAAAGCTAGTCCGCCGAAGGTCATCAGTAGCAGTGACCAAAATCCGAATGCACCACCGGATGAGCTGCTAGAGCTTTCTGAAGCTTTACCATCATCGGGGGTATCTGGATTGGTAGGTTCAGCAGGCTCTGTCACTTCAACGTCAACGTTTGCATTAACTTGCGCGCCATGAACATCAAGACAATTTAATGAGTAGGTATAAGTAGCAGATTGATCGGGCGTGATCGTCGCTTCACCAGTTGTCGCTTCTACGGCTTGTGTATTAGGCCAGTCATTTACTCCTTCACAACTTGCTAAATAGGTTCCCGTCCAATTCAGCGTAACGGCTTCGCCTAATTCAATGCTTGTTTGATTGGTGATTAGCTCAATAGAACCAGGAATTTGAACTTGTATGGAATAAACCGTGCCTAGCCCTTCTGCACCACTGGCTTTTACAACATTCCCTTCCTCACCCCCAAAACGACTCGCACCGTAAAGCGTATGCAAACCATTAGCAGACGGACCGCTATTTAAACCCACCGGCCATGCACCGTCCGATTCAACATTGAATTGATATAACTGCTGATATTGATCATCAGCAGCATCTTTAAGATCACCTAATTTAATTTGATACAAGGTGCCCGCATTGGTTGGGCTGTTTTTTTCAAAACTGGTCAGTGTGGTGCCGTAAATATTTCCGTCTTTGGCTAAGACCAGTGGGCCGTGAGGTTGACCACCATCAACGTCTGACGCGACCGTTTCACCGCTACCAAATTTATGCACGAGCCCAAAACTTTCAGGGCTATCTTTTTTAATGCGCCAAACGGCTTTGTCCGTTGTGCCGTAAATAAAATCTCCGGTTTCAATAAGTGCATGTTGACCAGAATCACTACCCAATACAGCACCTTCTGCTTCTTTGGAAAAAGTATGAAGTAACGTGATGTTACTTGTGCCGTCGGCTTTAAAATCGGCTACGGAAACTTTAAAAAGCGTGCCAACAGCTTCATCACCTTGTGGAATGGCCGCCGGATCACCTGCCCCGCCGGATTGCGTTTGAACGGCTAAACCGTAAATGGCTTGATCCGCTTCGCTATATATAAGCGCAGCTGGATATTGTCCTTTTAAATAAATCGCTGATGGGCCATCCCCTTGAACATATTCAAGCAATGCAAAATTGACTAATTGTTCTAACTCGCCCGCTGCCGTTTTTCGGAACAGTGACATGCCGACACGCCCTGAGCCTCCACCAAAATACAGATTATTTTGACTATCCATCGCGAACATTCCGCGAATATCAAAGTTGTCCTGAAAAAGCGCATCGGTATCAACACCTGGTATTGCGTTGTTTAGCCCAGCGTCATCCCATTTAAAAATTAATCCCGAAGGGGCCGTTGGCAGCGGTAATGGGAAGGGCAGCTCCAGAGGGTTTGCGCCTCCATAAATAACACCGTCACTATCTGAAATGAGTCCGGTATAAAATCCGGTAACCATGTTTAATGAATTAGTAACTCCTTTGTAATCGATAGTTTCAGCATTGGGAGTAAAACTGTAATTCACACTGTAAACACCCATTGTGCCGCCTGTGGGTGTGACGCCATACAGTTTTCCAGTTGTCGCTTCGTATATGGGTGGCAAATGCGGTTTTGCACCTAAATTTTCGCCAGTTCCATCCATCGACATTTCTACGGTAAATCGATGCAGTACATCAGGCTCTGTTATGGCCGCTTGCACTCCGACACTCGCCAGCGAGATTGCTAGCGCTAAAGTAATTTGAGACGATTTCATTTTTTGTTTCCCCAATGTTGTTATTGTTCATCATTTAAAGTTTGACGGTGAGTGCAGCAACCGCCGTGCGACCTGGTGCAACCCAATAAGAGGTGCCATTTAATTCGGCGTAATTTCGGTCTTCGATGTTATCAACAGATAAATTTAGAGTGAGCCAATCTCGTGGCTCGTAGGACACCCAAAGATCGTAGACTTGCCAATCCACAATATCTTCGTAGCTAGTGCCACCGCGACCGCCGTTATCTTCCATTCGAATTCGAAATCCCAGCGTTAAGGTTTGATCAAATAACCTTACACCATTAGACCAAGACGCTTTGATTTCAGGAGAAGGGACATACATAATTCCAGCTTCTTGGCTTCCATAAGGTGTCGCGGGATACCCCACTAAACTACCTAACGGATAGGGTGAATACCCGCCTTTACCTAAGTCCGTCACTGTGCGTGTTATATTCATCTCAGAAAAAAACGCTTTTACTGTGTATTCCGCTTGAAGTTCGTAGCCAGAAAATGTGACTTTGTCTTCTAGATTTACAAATGCGCTGTAACGAGAATCAGGCAGTATCGACGACGGTAGCATAATAGGAGCTTGCACCATAAAGTTCTCAACTTCGTTTTTAAAGAGTGCTGCCTTTAGATTTAATCCATCGTCATTGAACAGAGCATCTATAAATTTAAAATTACTACCAATTTCAATAGATTGAGAAAATTCAGGTTTCAAATCTGGATTAGGGAAAAAATATCGAGAGTTCCCAACGTGGGTACCCCACATTAGCGTTTCGGTGATGGACGGTGGGCGTACTCCTTCAGAGTAACCAGAAAATAGTTGAATTGAATCCGTGATGTAATATGCGATTTTAAAGGTTGGAGAATAAAATCCATCATGGCGAGCTACTTTAAAATTGGAATAAATATCCGTTTTAGCTGGACGTATGGCCGGTGGGTTATCAATTGAACCCACCCGCATTTGCCCATCACCTTCTAAGATAAAATAGTCATAACGTAATCCGGCAATCAGGTTCCAGCCGTTATCGTGCGCGTATTCCAACTGTGTGAATAGGCTGGCAACTTTTCGATCCCCTTCCGGTGTGGGGCCTGTAAACCAATCTGCGCGTCCTGTTCCTTCTGTATTACGGGTAGCTTCGGGACGCGTCCAATCGTAATAAAATTCAGAGCCCACATCCCAAATTAACATGGATTCTCGATTGGTTATGTCCATTAACGATTTATTGGTTAACGTGCCACCGACCGTGTTGATTTCATATTGAACGTCAAATTCACCATGTTTTTGCGCGTCACTCGATTCGCCATTAGATTCTGGACGAATTTGATCGTTTCGTGTTTTCGTAAAATACAGGCTAGCGTCAAAATCAAAGCAATCGCTCTCGGGTTGCCATTTGTAATTGGTTAGGAACGTATCATTACGAATGAGGTTTTCATTTCCTGCGGTATTATCATAATCAGATCCATCTTCAAACTCGGCCTCAAAGCCAATGTAACTAAATTTAAATTGGTGGTTCTCGGTTGCCTGCCATTGGGCTTTTAATAACGCTGAGTTTTGTTGTTGATGTGTAAAACGACTGACACCTTCGAAATAGTTTGTCGTTGCTTGGCTGTTACCCGTTTGACTACTTGTCTGTGTGTTTTTTTCCATTGCTTTTCCGCCCACACTGCCCTTTTCAAATTCGCCGACGCGTTTGTTGCCCAACGCAGCCAAAATACTTCCGCGTTCATTAATTTTTTTAGCCGCCGCGAAATTCCCTGAAAAGTGATAAGCATTAGTGCCAGTGGCTAAACGAACACGCGCTCCTTGATCTTCATTCTCTTTAATTAAGTCTTCCGCTTCTAATGTACGAAAATTAACAACGCCACCGATCACGGCCGCGCCTCCCGCTTTTGAAGTTGGACCTTTAGAAATATCCACACCGCTTAGCATTTGCGGGTCCATATACAGTGCGCCATTTGCACCATGGCCGCTCTTTTGGAAATTTTGTCGCGTGCCATCAATCATCATATTGACGCGGCCGAAATCCTGAATACCACGAATATTAATGGACACACCCGGATCTTGTCGGCTTTGCGAAGTGTGAACACCGGACACACTCGAAAGTACATCGGAGGTGTTGCGTGGCGGCAAACGATCAATTTTATCGCGTGTCACCACGCTAACCGAAGCCGGTGTGTCGTACATCGCTTCGGCGCGATCATCACGCGCTTGCACTTTTAAAACGTCTAGTTGCATAAACGCATCGTTATCACTCGGTGATGTATCTCCGGTAATAATGTAGTGACCATCGCCCGCTTCGGTTACCGTTAACCCACTGCCTTGCAACAGTGTTTTAAAGCCTTCAAACACGTCGTAAGCACCGCTTATTCCGTCAGTGGATTTGCCGTTTGTAATTGAAGGATCGAAGTACAACGTCACGTTTGCTTTAAGTGCGTATAAATTAAGTGCAGGCCCCAACGGCCCTTGTGGAACTTGAATGGTTTGGCGTAATTGATCATCAGTTTGAGCCCTCAACGGTGATAAACACAAAGCCATCAACACCAAAAACACAGCGGGTGTGAAAACTCTTATCATTAATAAATCTCATTAGCATTTCCGTGATTTACTAGTTATGACGAGTGAGGCTCGAAAAGGGACAGTAGTAGGGAGTAAAGATTTTAAGTCGGAAGTCGGAAGTCGGAAGTCGGAAGTCGGAAGTCGGAAGTCGGAAGTCGGAAGTCGGAAGTCGGAAGTCGGCTAATGCTTTAGCTCAACCAATGATTCATCAAGGTTATAAGCCGTCATGACGCGACTTAATCACGTGATCCATCTAAACCAAGCAAAAGATTTCTGAAGACAAGTACGTTAAGCAACTTTTGGGCTCACGTCGTTCAGCTCCAACCAACCTACCAAAGTTTAAATATATCGCTAAAAATGTAGGTTTGGTTGAGCCATGCAAAGGCGACACGAATATCAAAAAATGCTTTCTGCGAAGCCCAACAAAAAAGAAGAGTTTCAATTAAAATCTACTGGCTTCATTCCATTTTGCATATTCACGTATCCGTAATTGTAGGTCGCTCTTTAGTGCGACAAATAAATCTCATGCAACTTACGACTAAAGCCTGATCTACAAAACTCAATTAAATCCAGCCAAACTAATATCCTGCAAAACCAAACATTACTTCATACTGACTACGGTTAAAAACGGGGTATAACGCGATATGTTAACCGGCAGGTGCTGACTCAAAACATCCAATGCTTGGTCAGTATCCGTTAACGAATACACACCTGAGACATTGATATGTTGTATATCATCCGCTTGGTAACGAATCCATCCTGATCGGTATTCCGACAAGGCATCTAGCACTTGCGATAATGGCCAATCACTTACGACGAGCTTGCCTTGCGTCCAGGCTGTGGCAATTAAGCTTTCAATGGGTTTTGGATTGCTGACAAAATTAGTCGTTGCAGATGTTTGAAAACCTTGGTTCGCCTGTTCGCAATATTCCGCATGTTGAACGTCATAATATTGTGGCATGGTGTTCGGGCATACCAATACACTGGATTCATTCACAATGATATTGGAATAATCTGGCTTTAATTCAACGGCGAATTGGGTGCCTAGCGCGGTGGCGGAGCTGTGTAATGTTTCGATTATAAAAGGTCGCTTTGAATCTTTTGCAACATCAACCCAAACCGAACCTTGGGTCAATTCGACGCGACGCACATCTTGATTAAAATAAAGCTGAATTGTTGACCCTGAGTTCAAAATAATTTCACTGCCGTCTTCCAATGTAACCGCTGTTATTTGCCCTTTCGGCGAAGCATGATCTGCTATCCAGCGATTCACGGAAATCCATTCCATTTGTTGACCTAATAATAAGGCTAAACCAATCGTGAATACCGTTGCGCCAACACGTTGTGATGTTTTCTTGGATGAATCATCTAAAATATTATTCAGCGCCGCGTTTGCAATTTCGGGGCTGTCCCCTTGTAAGCTTTCAAATTTTTCAAAAACGATGCTGACTTTTTTAAATGCCCGTTCATGATCTGGGTGCTGTTGACGCCATGCTGCACAGGCTTCTCTCTCGTGATCTGTCACATCTTCTGCTTCTAAAATCACATGCCAATCTGCCGCTCGTTGCATGACGGACTTACTTAGAACACCTGACGAAGAGCGAAACAAAGCCATTACAGTGAATCATCCAAAGCGGTACAGCAATGCAGTAATGCCCGCGCCATGTATTTTTTCACCATGCTAACCGAGACACCTAATTCTTTTGCAATTTCACTGTATTTTTTGCCTTCAAGACGATTCAGTAAAAAAGCTTGTCTGGGTTTTTCAGGTAAACCGGCGAGTAATTCAGAAATTTCGGTAAGCAAGTCGATGACTTCGACTAGTTGCTCAGTAGAGGGAGCAACCGCATACTCGCCATGCAAAACCACCCAATTTTCCAAATAGGCTTGTTCAATTTTTTGTCGGCGGTTTTGGTCTATAATCAAACGACCCGCAACAGTCGTTAAATAAGCGCGAGGTTCTTTTATGTCTAATATGTCCGGCGTGGCCAGCATGACTTTAATAAACGTATCGTGCGCCATGTCGGCTGCATGATGCGAGCAACCCAGCTTTTTTCGCAACCAGCCTTTCAGCCAATCGCTGTGTTCAGAATACAACGCATCAAATGCTTGCACTTGTATGGTCGTCATTTACGCATCCTTAATCGACCAGCGCCATTCAACTCATCAGAGGTGAGTATTAGTCAAAGTTTTTGAGAATGATTAGCATTATCGTTATAAAAGTTGAATTTGCAAGCTGTCGGGAAGGATTTTCTACCAACAAAGAGAAGGTTCGAGGGTAATATAGAGAATTTGAGTTACGCCAAAGTGGGTTGAATCGAATAAGCCACTGGTGATTAGGGTTTGTCTGATTTACTTTAACTGTTCTAAATTTATTCGTTTTTAATCGATGAAGTTATTCGATCAACTTTTTATGTTGAAATGTGTAAATGACTGCCGCCTATCAACGACAGTCATTTTTTATTAAGTACTAGTCAAGCTGACCTGGCTCGCATTCTTCCCACTTACTGAACATACCATCGCTAGCCGTTTGCCAAACTTCATATGTAAACGTCAGTTCTGGAATTTCTTTAAGATTAAATGAGTAGTGGAAACCTTCACTACGGTCGCCTGTGCGTACACAAGGAATGGCCGGTGTAATGGTTTTGAAATCTATAGATTCTCCTTTCGCGATCACAAGGCCTTCACTCAAACCTTCTAAACGCGGTTGCAACGTCGCGACATCACCATTAATGTGTTTCACCGTTAAGTTTTCGATGGTGTAATCGGTATCTGCCGCAGTCAGAGACCATTGCACATATTCTTCTTCAAACGGATTAATGCTAGCAGCAAAATCGGTCGCATACGGTGGAATATTTTCGTATGGCATTGGGTGCCACAGACTTTCGTTGTCAGAGTTAATACTACGCAGGCGAACGCCTTTGGCTTCTTCGAAAGGGTCTACATTAACGACAAACTCGTAGTTTGGCGCATCATCAATTAAATCGGTGGCGTAATAAGTGAAAACGTATTGGCCTGGTTTGCTAAATACTGTGCCGCGAGCATCCGGGCAGTCTGCTTCGTCTGGGTAACTGGTAAATTCGCCACCGTCTGGAGCAGACGTCAATTCTTCGTGATACGCCACTTCATCGCCATCAGCATCGATGAGAACGGGACGATGCAGTAAAGACATGCAAGGTAAAATTTGGAAATAGTCTTCACCAACGGCTAAACGACTCCAATTGCGCGCCCAGACGACAGAACGAATTTCAGGTGCAGAATTAAATATTTTCGCAAAGCCGGTACCTTCAGAATAGGTTTTAGCATACAACCCACGGTCATCTCGAACCATTAAACGCGCTGTATACGAACCCGGTACATCGGTCACGACTTTAGCACGACGATATTCACCACTTTCGGATTCAATTACTGGCTCAATAGAAGCATTACTGTCATCAGGTTTATCCACTAACTCCCACATAAATGTCATTTCATCATTGTTGGGGTCTTTACTGGAGGCATCAAATATTAATGCATTACCAACGATGACCGATTTAGCAACCGCATCGACACTGCGTGTAGAAGGTTGTCCGTTTACGTTACCGATTTTGGCTTCCATTTTAGCTTCGCGCGTAATTTGATTTGTACCGTCGGTGAGTGTCATTCGAACACGATAGGTACCGACAACATCAAGCTTTTGAATTTTTTTACCGAGTGGTTTCCATGAACCAATATCCACTAATTCTGCTGTGCTTTCAGCAGGCTTTTCCGTCAGGGCGACTTCCACTATTTGTAGCGCATCCCCTTCTGGGTCGTAACCTTCAAAATTAAATTCAGCGCGCAGGCCCAGTTCTTGTTCACCAATGCTGTAAGAAGGGTAATAACCAGTTGCGATTAATTCTCCGACAGGTCCTGCGTTCGTTTCCGCATTAGCTGGTTTTTCCACGGTGACCGTAACTTCTTTTTCTTCACTGATTCGCTCTCCATCGAATACGAAAAAGATGAGGTTGTACGTCGCGACCGCTTGAGGAGTAAATGTCAAAATGGATGTATTCGTACCAGACAATTCAGGGATGGGGACACCACTGG
Source organism: uncultured Saccharospirillaceae bacterium (assembly GCA_947503895.1). GTDB lineage: Bacteria > Pseudomonadota > Gammaproteobacteria > Pseudomonadales > Oceanobacteraceae > Bermanella. The sequence goes on along the minus strand of CANNFT010000013.1, from coordinate 150,677 downwards.
GTTTAACTGCGGAAAACGCCCATTTCCAACGGTACTGAAGTGTCTCGCCTTCTGGGTCGGAACTTGCGCTGCCATCCAATACAACCTGCTGACCGAGCTCAATAGTAATATCTTCGACACTGGCGATGGGAGCTTCATTTTCCTCGCGGACCGTCACTACAACATCAACAGGTTCACTGGTTTCGTTGTCGTAACCCACCACAAGCTGAAGTTTGTATTCACCGACCACGTCTACGTGCAGCTTGGCAGTTTCTTTGTCTTTATCGGTTAAATAGCCTGCACTTTCGGCGGGTTTTTCATTTAACGACCAGTTATAGGTCGGTGTGCTTGAGTTGCTGCTAGGAAATTGGCTATTACGAGCACTTAATTCAACTACGTCAGTTCCTAATAAAGCGCTTCGTTCTGTCTGGGTAACAGCAACCAATTTTTCGTCGGCATCACTTCCGTTCGAACTGCCTCCACCGCAAGCCGTTAAGATTAACGAAATCCCCAATGTGGCCAACAGGCCATAAGTTTTATTCATAAGTGGTTCTCCATCAGTGGGATCATAGAAATGAATCATTAAAATTGAGCAGTCAGACTGAGCTTGGCGGTGCGACCCGGCGCGGGCACCAATCCAAGACTGAGCGCATCGAGATAATATTTGTCGGTAATATTGTCGATGGTGAAATCCACCGACAGGCTGTCATCAATTTTGTACTCTGTGTAAAAATCCCATACGCGGTAACTGTGCCAATCAACGACCTGAATCCAGTCAGCGCCAGTGCCGTATTTAGATTCTTTGTTTCGCTCACCCACGATGGTTGCGCGAATACCCATGTGTAATTTTTCTTGTAAAAGACGCAGGCCAAAGTGCGAACTCACATGCCAGGTGGGTGGCACCATGTTGTTGATGTAGCTGTCTTTAAGCCCCCAGTCATTACAGAAATCACGCACGCCACTGGCAACATTGCACACTTCGATGTGGGTATAGCGGGTGCCACTAAATTCCCAAATCCACCAGCGCGCGTCGTATCCCAGGTTTAATTCCCAGCCATGCAAATCAAGACTGTCGATATTTCGAATGCGAAAAAGATTCGCCATTCCGTCCAGTTCCTGCTCCCACGTATTTTTATGCGTGCGGGTGATGTAACCGGTGATATGGTTTCGAAAATACGCGAGCTTAGCGCGCAACTGATGATGGGTACCCAGAACCTCAGCATTGAGATAATTAATGCCTAGTTCTTTATTCGTGGCGTGCTCTGGATTAAGTGGAATATCTAACGCTGGACTCACCGAAAAGCCAGACGTGTTTTCAAATAAGCTCGGCATACGCAGGGCTTCTGCGTGTCGATAATAAAGTTGTAAACCCGTCACGGGTTCATAGGTCACGGAAAAAATAGGGGCGTTGCCCGCGTGATTATTTTTGTACCGCACAGGCAAACAGTTGCCATTTTCATCTGGCACACAAGCCGGATCACTATCATCTAACGGCAGGGGGTTATTATCTTTCGATGAAAAACGCGTGTGGCGAATACCCGCTTCGAATTTCCATTGCGTCCAAGGCTGCCAGCTTATTGCCGTAAACGCGCTGTATTCTTTCCGCCAGCCGCTACGGGAACCACCATAAAAACTGTCGTTACGAGTGATACCGGGCGTGTCGGAATCCATTTCCTCCCACTGGCCAGCCAAACCGTAATCCCATTGCAATTCTCCCTTTGGGTAGAAACGCATGGTATTGGTGATGTCTGTCCCCCAGCGTTGATAATCGTCTATACGATGAATGTTGTCGTCTTGATCATCAGAGCCGGCTGCTGGCGTATTCAGATCGGTTTGAGCATTTGTATGCCAAATATTGAAACGCACATCGGCCCAATCATATTCAACAGGCTGCCAGCGATAACGTGAGGTGTAGGTATGATTGAGTACTTCGCTATCAAACCATTGCTTGGGAGACCCAAAACTTTTGATTTGCGATGGCATCATTTCGCCATACGCACTGCCATAGCGGATATAACTCAATTCCAAGTTTTGATCGTCGGGTAATACAGCGACGCTTTTTAGCAGCCAGGATTCGCTGGAAAAATTGGTATTGGGAATGCGTTCGCCACCACGAAAAGGAGACGCCCCGTCACGTTCATACTCGGTCTTTAGATAAAAACCTTCATCAGTGGTGTCCTTAATATTTACACCAGCCGAATCACCATTGGTGCCTGAGTAATAATTGCCTTGCTCACGCTTGGCATACGCCAACACAACATCGCCCCACTCATAACGTTTAGCGCCTGCCAAACTGGCTGCGTAGCTTGCAAATTCCAGCATGCCGGGACGATCCATACCGTGCTCGGGGGCGAAACGATCGGGTTTGGTTTTCTCCGGCGTGCAATCTACGGATTCAAAGCGGCAATTCGAGTTGTAAGTATTGCTCGGCAAATAGTATCCAGCAGTCGTGCCGGCTTCGGGGGCGGCAGAACTGTTACCGATGCCACTCACGCGAACGCGCAATCCTGAAAGCGCCCCCGATTTAACAACGTCTTCTGCGCGTAATGTGCTGACGTTTACGACGCCACCCGTGGCGCCGGTGCCATCTGCAGACATCACCGGACCTTTTTCAATGCGCATGGAACCGATCAGGTCGGGGTCGATATAACTGCGACTTGAAACACCTGAATAACCTCGATAAACCGTGGTTTCTTGGCGACTGCCATCAATGACAACTGGCACGCGCCCTTGGCCTTGCATGCCACGAATATTGACATCCAAGCCGCCAGAATTACGGTTTTCACTGACTAACACACCGGGCGTACCTTGGAAAATATCGCCCACACTGGTGCCACGAAAACGTTCGATATCTTGGCGGGTAATGACATTAACGGAGGCCGCTGTTTGGTAGGGCAGGTCTTTTTCACCGCCTTCGCTGCCTTGCACTTGAATGGTGTCGAGCACCATTAAATCTTGTTCGGCTTTATCTTGAATTAACCATGCGCCTTCACCGATCGGCACGGCGAGCAGAGAGGTACCTTGAAGCAAAATAAAAAGCACATCTTCCGCTCGGTAATTGCCCATTAATGCCGGAACGGTGTAGCTCTGCACCAGTCGCTCTTCGAAAGACAGCGTGACGCCAGCCTGTCTGGAATACTGATTAAGCACATCCCCTAACTTGCCTGCCGGTAAATTAAACTCAGTTACGGCAACTTGAGATGCTTCCTGTGCCTGAATAGAAGATGACAGCACTGCCATCATCGCCAGCGTTATGAATGTGTAGAAAACTTTTCTTACGGCGCAAAACGGCATGCGGCCGGTTCCTCTTTAATTAGCAGTTCATGTAGTAAGCCGAGCGAAAACGGAAAACCCGTAATCTAAATGAGAATTATTTTTAATTGAGATAGATAAGAGTTTGAGAGAAGCGTTGTTCTGACCAGTATTCTGGTTTTGTTTTAGTTGTGTGTTTAGGCGGTTTCACTGGAACGTTACGTCGTAATCTCCGCCCACCAGCGGGTGCGATAATTCAATTTAGCTCGCGCCGAACGCGCCACGGTTTGCAGAATTACATCTGTATCGCGCAACTGATACACACCAGAAACCAAATAGTTTTCCAGCGCAGGATCGCAATGCATGAAGCCTGAACGATAAGACGACAGTTCGGCGAGAAAATCTTTGAGCGGCATATTACGCACAGAAAATACGCCATCGATCCAGCCACTGTAATCAAACCTTCGATTATCCAGCTCATGAACGTGACTCTCCGTGATGCGGAATGCCTGACCCGCATGGGCATTGAACGAGCCGTCGGCAAACTCAGGCGTAATCTGTGCCTGACCTTTGGCCACCTGAATCAGAGCGTGGTCCGGTGTATTGCGAACAAACACTTGAGCGGACTGAGTGGTCATACGCGTATGCGGTGTTTTTATCCACATGGGCCGAGCCTCATCGGCCGTACTTAAGCAAATTTCACCTCGTGTTAACGCCACCTGACGAGAGTCTTGGGTAAAGCCTAATTCGATTGCGCTCTCTTGATTCAGCCAGACGTCGCTTTGATCTTGCAGCACCTGATGACTTATTACGCTGCCTGTGGAGAAGTCAGCCTGTAGCCGATGGATCATGCCTTGATCAAGTGCCATCCAGCTGAATGCGGCAACACTGAGCGCAGCTCCACCAAGTTTTCTCAGTGCCTGGCGGCGGGACAGACTTTGAAAATGCGTGTCGGTTTTTAACAATGCAGCGTGAGCAATATCGCTGGAGCCTTGATCCGCCACTCGGTGAAGCGCCGACTCCATCTGCTGCAACCGTTGCCACGCAAGTTCGTGCAGCGGGTCGGATTGTCGCCACTGTTTACACGCTTGAACATCTGAGCTTTGAAACTCACCAGACTCTAATCGGATACGCCAATGAATGGCTTGTTCCACCACGGCTTCCGAAATGTAAAGCGGTGCATCTTGCGGCGAAAATTCAGCGTGATTTTCCATCGAATCAGACTGCCCCAAACGTGGCCGTGTAACATTTCAACATGGCTTTTGCGATGTACTTTTCGACGGACGACAAGCTCACACCGAGCTCCCCTGCGATTTCGCGATAGGCCAAGCCATCGAGTCGCGCCATGAGGAACGCCGTTTTCTCCACAGGTCTTAGTCCATCGAGCAACCGATCAATTTGCTCCAAAATTCCAAGCAATTCCATCTGCTGTTCTGGCGACGGGTGCTCCGCATCGGGGACGGATTCAAGCATCGCCAGATAATTATTTTCCAGCACTTGGCGGCGGGCCTGATCAATCACCAAGTTGCCCGCGACTTTCGCAAGCCAAGCACGAGGGCTGAGTATGCCTTCTGGCAGAGCAGGGCGATCTAACAGGCGCATAAACGTGTCGTGCGCCAGATCTTGCGCGTTATCCACACCCTGAGTGCGGCGCGCAATCCAGCGTACAAGCCATTCATGATGTTCCTGATAAAGCTGGTTAATCCCTAAAGTCGATAGAGTGCCGATGGCCAAAACATGAGACCCCGTGTGCTGTTCTGTTGAATTAAATTCACTAATCAGTGACAAGGCGCGAGATAGTAAATGATATTCATTCGTATTTGAAGTAGAATGGACAAATAATTGCTGAAATTTTGTTCATGTTTGTAACCCTCACACAAAAGCAAAAAGACATTGAGGGAGTACTCATTTAATTCGTCTACCCATAGATGGCGGCAAATTTTTAGCAGCTTGAATCTTTGTTTTTGCACCGATTGATAAGCTAGGAGATCTGGTTATGAATATTCGGGCCACGCTGTATTTGTGCCTACTCACACTGATAATTTCACCTGTCGCGGCGTATGCACTGGATCAAAATACCGCTTCCTCTGAAGCCACAATCTCTGCGCTTGAGGCTAATGCAGAGGCTCAAGATCCTGTTGAAGCGGAAACATCGACGCCAAGCACTCCTGAAAATAACCCGCTCAGTGAACATGATTTATCGCCGTGGGGCATGTACCAAGCGGCGGATATGGTCGTTAAGTCTGTCATGATTGGTTTGTTGCTGGCCTCTGTCGTCACTTGGGCTGTTTGGATTTTTAAATTTGTTCAACTTCATCGTTCTCGTCGCCAAGCCAAACAATTATTTACTCAGCTAGTCAATGCCGAATCGTTTTCGCAAAGTGCAACGCTGACCCAATCGCAAAAAGGTGACGCTGTATTATTGATTGAAGCTGGACAACATGAATTAACTCTTTCGCTCAATGGACCCGTCTATGACGAAGGACTGAAAGAACGGATCGTCGCCCGTTTGGAAAGAGTTCAAGCCTCCCTTACCGCTCGTATAAACCAGGGCACAGGCATTCTCGCAACCGTGGGTTCCGTCGCGCCGTTCGTGGGATTATTCGGCACGGTTTGGGGCATCATGAATAGCTTCATTGGCATTGCCAAAACACAGACCACTAATTTAGCCGTGGTCGCTCCGGGCATTGCAGAAGCCTTGTTAGCCACGGCCTTAGGTTTGGTCGCCGCCATTCCCGCCGTGATAATTTACAACTATTTCGCTCGCGTCATAGGCGGCTACCGCTCGCAACTTGCCGATATTTCGACGGCATTAATGATTTTGGTGAGCCGCGATTTAGATCGACAACACCCCAATGCAAGAACCCTTTCCAATCACGCTTTTCAAGCGACAGTGCCTATTCGGGAAGCAAGCTAATGGCGTTTAACATGCAAAACGGCGACAGCGATGTCTTGCCAGAACAGCACGAAATTAATGTCACACCATTTATCGACGTGATGCTCGTACTGTTAATTATTTTTATGGTGGCCGCGCCCATCGCAACGGTAAGCGTGCCAGTTAATTTACCGAGCATCGATGCAGCCCAGCAACCGCAACAGGACGAGCCGCTTTTTTTAACTCTGCAAAAAGATTTAACACTCACCTTAGGTGAAGACGAAACATTTAGCATTGAGACGTTGAACAATAAACTTTCTGAGAAAGCGTTCAACAAAGAACAGCGATTTTTACTGCGGGCTGACAGCGAAGTGGATTATGGCGACGTCATTAAAGTCATGAATCGGCTTGCCAAATCGGGTTATCAAAAAATCGCACTGGTCGGACTGGAGCCATAGGCGCTAATTCATGAGTCTATTAGCCGGACAAATTCCTGATTCGTCGCTACGCCAATCTCTATTTTGGATGGGTGCCATTGTGGGTGCATTAGCGCTCCATGTTGGCGTTGCGTTGTTTTTTGTTTGGCAGCCAAAATCCCAGTTGTCACTTCCTCCCGCAGCGGCCCCACATGCATTTGAAATAGCCATGGTGGCAGCGCCTATTTCGCAAACCAGTGACCTGCCCATCGGTGAAGAACAAGAAAAATCCTCCCCGACACAACAAAAACGAAATCAAGCCCAACCAGAAAAAGTCGCTCCAATTGTCGAGCCGCTTGAAAATCTAAAATCGGATGTGGCCGTTAAGAACCAAGAGAAAGCGGAAAAAATAGAGCACGAGGAAATCAAGCCAGAAGAAACCACGCCTGAGGAAATGCCACAACAGGAAAACGTCGAAGGCGACAGTACTGGCGAAAAATACGTTGAAGAAAGTAGCGCTCCTGTTAGCGTTCAAGCCCAAGAAGCTGAAGTGGCCTCAGCACCAATGGAAGGCGCCGTGAGCGAACGAGACTCTCAGGCTCGCGCCACATGGCAAAGCCTGTTACATGCGCACCTCGAACGCCGCAAGCGCTATCCAAGAAGCGCACACCTGCGTAAACAACAAGGCGTGCCTTGGGTGAGTTTTACAATGGACCGCGAAGGTAATGTCTCCGATGTTAAACTGTATCGCTCCAGTGGAATTGCCTCACTAGATAAAGAAGTGGTCGCGCTTGTCAAAAGAGCAGAACCCTTGCCGGTGCCGCCTGAAGAAGTGAGCGGAGAAACGCTCTCCATAACATTGCCAGTCGCATTTTTTATTCGTTAGAAGCGAGCAATATATTATCTACGTGTCGACCATTAGGCCGATTTATCGCACTAAGTACGACCCACATTGCACACGAAACCATTTTCCTAACCAAACTTCAAAACCTTCATTTAAGAATAGGTGGATCTTTAGGCCGACATGTCGCAGCACATTTCAACTTTTATTAAGCGGCATAAATAAAAGCGTTAATTACGTTCAAGGGCGTGAGCATTTCCACCTAACCAATATTTAAAGATAAAATTTAACGCTATAAATTACGGCGGTTTTGTTCCGATATTAAAATTGACACGTGTTAATCGGGCTTTCATTGATACTTAAGGACACTTCTGATAATTCAAATTGACTCTGCAAGAGGCTGTAGTGCTTGAGTGCTAGGAAGGATTCGCAGCGAAATGACGAGTCTTTTTCAAGAAGCCTGACAGCGCAATAAAGTGCTACAGCACTTGCCCTAAGGGCCTGAATTCCATCCTAATTTCGTTGTTGTGTTTTTTTCGATCTAACCCGTTAGACCTTCAAAAACACGCCTTGAACTTTGAATGATCTGTCGCCCAGAGTTTAAAGTGAATAATTAGAAGTACCCTCAAAACTTTTAGTGTTTTTATTGAACGAGCAATCAACTGTCTGTTAATGTCAATTCCAACTTGTCTAAAGCAAAAATTCTCTGTAAATTCACTGCCGCCTGCCAACAGGCTCACAAAGACAAGAAGTCTGAACAGGGAGTGTTTGAAAGACATGAATGTCATTACACATCATGACTTAGATTTGGCAATACAAAAGTTAAAAAGCCACCCTAATACACTAAAAGAAGTCACTATCGAATTAGGGCTAGCCACTTGGGGATGCTTTCTCACTAAGAATAATGGAGAGAAAGACACGCTATTTGAAAGTACCTATCCCCCTATGTGGCTGGCAGAATATCTTGAGTTTCAATATTATAAAATCGATCCTGTTGTCTTAGAAGCAAGGCATAGCTTTCACCCCTATATTTGGAATAAAGAGCGTTACCCCGATACCGAATCTAATCGAGTCTTTTTCCACCGCGCCGCTCGCTTTGGCATCTCAGAAGGCATCACATTCCCCATCCACCACCACACGTCAAAAGAGCATGACTACATTTACGGCATTTTCACCTTTTCAACTCATAAGCCGCCTCATGAATTGAATAAATTATTAGCCGATCACCGCGAAAAACTCATTGAGCTAGTGAATATATTTGTTGAAGCCATCCTTCAATCCCCAAATTGGTTAAAGGAATCGGATTACAATGTCATGATCGCGCAAACAGATACATAATCACCGCTAATAAATCTGTCATCGCGCTTGAAGCGTCACCAACATTATTTTTGCTTGTCGTACTTTAGAAATTTAACGTGCGCATCAGCCGCTATATTTTGATTGGTTGGCTAAGACTTTTTTTACGTAGTGACGGGCTTCACTACTAGGATGATGGGTTTTAAGCTTCCATAAAACATCTTCAGGTGAAAGGGCATTAATGCGAGCAATTGCTAGTTTTCTATTCGCATGAAATGTCTTCAACACATTCCCACTGCCACTATTATAAGCACTGATAATACAATAAAGCTGACTTGTTGGATGTCGAATGCCACTTAAATAATTATCACGCAAGATACTTAAATAGGCTGTGCCAATTAAGATGTTATTGTCGGGCTTGAATAAATATTGCCGAGATGGCTGGCCGCTTTTTTTAAATATCTTTTGAAATACATCCGCACCAGCCGTTTTAGGCACCACTTGCATGAGTCCATATGCCGATGCTGGGCTAACCGCATAAGGATTGAATTCACTTTCTGTTTCAATTACACCTAATATCAACGATTCGGGGATATTAAAACGGTGACTGGCATGTCGAACAGAGTCACCAAATGCGTGAGCAGAAACACGATTCCGGTCTGCAACCATAGGGATTTGCACACGTAAAATATTTCCTTGGGGTGTTTGAATGGACTGCAACTTAGATTGAATGAGGTGTTTGGCGAATTGTTCTGCACGCCAATGATATCTGATGGGCTTTCGCTGATGATCCAACACGCGTTTATGCAGAAAAGGCACCTGCCCTTCTTTTATATCTTCCGCTGAATAAATGTCCACACCGTTTGGGTCTTCTGGTGTCAGTAGCGTTTTCACAATAGCGGCTTTAAGCTGAAGCTCAGGTTGAGAAGAAGCAAGCGTCTCTACCGTTACCACGCCGGATGAATAGTCGACCTTAGCTCGACTCAAGTAGTCATCAAGATATTTAACATAAGCTTGTTTGCTGGCAAATTGAGATTGCTCACCCCATCGATTATGCACTTGATCAGAGAAAAACGCATACTCAAGCAACAGGGCTTGAACGTCATCAGGTAAGTGTGCAAAGTTTTTAGGCAGTTGCGCCAAACAAAATGTAGAGAATAGAACAGACGCCACCAAGACAAAGCGCGCAACAGCCTTATGGCCATTCGATGATGACAGTGCCTTCAGTAAAACAAGCATGGTTCTGTGCATGACAGACACATACCTACCGAAAAAAAGAGTCTGACACGACGACATAGAAATACGGTATATTTTTTTCTTGAACAACCGACACAATCACTTAGCCTTATTTCAGGCAAAAAAATAGGGAGCTTCATGCTCCCTATTCAGTCATTTTTGCCGCATCAAATCAAGTGCTATGACTTAACGTGCCTCTCGGCGCAACGCAGATGATGTAAATTCCTTGCGCTTAAAGCTAACCGAAAAGTCCATCGGATCACGCTCATTATCTAAACCTTCAACATAGTAACGGCGATCAGGTAAATCGTATGTGACCTCCAACGTTGAGAACGACATTGGAACTTCATAATAATTAATAGGGTGCGCTTCCGATAACTGCTCTAGCTCACCATCCTCGTTATATTCTTCCGCCAGCAATATTTGCCAGCTATCCTCGTCAAAGTAATAACGACGCTTCTTATACATGTGACTCACGCCAACACGTAGATTAGCCTCTACCACCCAAACTCGATGCAGTTCATAGCGGGCTAATTTAGGGGTGATATGATGCTTGCCCACGATATTTTCAATATCTAAATCGCCTGAATGCAATTTATATGCATTATAGGGGACGTACTTTTCTTCTTTGCCGACCAATGTCCATTCGTAAAAATCGGGAGCACCATTAAACATATCCAACTGATCAATGGTACGTATGCCGTTAGAATCGATATCCGCCGTATCGTATGCTAAATCAGGCGTACGACGCACTCGTCTCTGACCTGGCATATAAACCCATGCTTTTCGGGGTGAACGTACTTGGTCTAGCGTTTCATGCACCAATGTCATTTGACCAGACAACTTAGCAGGACTAAGCGTTTTACGTTTGACGTAGAAAATTTTGTTTTCAATCTCTTCCAGCGTTATACCCGGCTGACTGTAAGCAAAGTAGTACTTGTATTCACGGGTGGTTACCGAACGGTCGCCGCTCTCAGTGGTATTCACCGTAGAGCCTACGCCTTGTGCACTTAAGCCCCTGAATCTCAGTGTGTGATTCCAGAGTACTTCAAGACCATTTTTAGGTATGGGAAATGGGCTGGCCGTGAGTGTATTCATGACACCTGAGCCATATTCTTGTAACTCTGCCGTCAGAGCATTCTTTTTCACAGCGTCATAAACAAATTGAGGAAACGCTGCACTACGATGAGTTTGGTAAACGTTGATAGAATAAGAAGGATGGGTCTCCAGCATTGCGATTTGCCCTGCTGTCAAATGCTGTTGATGCTCTTTCCAGTTTGTTGAGTCGATAACAAGCTGAATTTTGTCATTCTTATAGGGATCAAAGTGAAATTCACCTTCTTCATATCCAGCAATCGGCTGAGTGATACCACCCGTCCATTTTGGGATGGTGCCCGCCTTATTACCCGCTTTCTCAGCTCCCATTGGAGTGAGTGTTTTCCCAAGCCGTGCGGCTTCTTGGGGTGTTACTTTCGCCAAGGCAGTGCCCTGTACTGCCATAGCCAATACAGCTATGCACAAACTAAAAGGTTTGATCACGTTGCGCATCTCCAATCATCTTTCCAAACTCATATTGAGCTTTGTGTCATCCAGTTTATCTGTTCAACAATCGACGGCTCAAATCGCTACGCAGGGTAGCAAAACTTCACGCTATAGTATTAGAACTACTGCGCAGTAAAAATGCGAACCGTATACGCTTATTTTCGTAATTGGAAGTGTTTTAGGTAAAATTTGGAAGGAATTTAGCAAAGTAGGATTGTATGACAAACCCATCAAGCCACACTCAATGCGGCATGATGGCAGTGAGTTAGCGCACTATTTAATGAAGTAGCGTAAACCTTGTACGACAAGCAAAATAGCCATTAAAATCATGATCCAACGGGCATATTCCCCTTGTTTTTCCGAAGACATTGGCTTCGCTCTTCCATCCAATATACGGGTTAAAATGAACAACCCCGCAAATACAGCCAGTATAATTAATAAGAGGTTCATACTGCTCACTCACCTATCTATTTATTCTAAAGTGATTGAATGACGCAGCGCGTCATGAATATATAAGCTGCTCAGATATTTCCTTTGAAACAGCTTGTCCCAAAATACGATCTAATATTGCCAGTGCAAATGGAATCGCAGTACCCGGCCCTTTGCTGGTTAAGATATTACCATCTGATACAACTGGCTGATCAATAAAATTGTCGATGGCGTCTTCAAAGCCAGGATAACAAGTCGCTTGCTTTCCCTCCAATAGCCCATGTTTTGCCAACACCAATGCTGGTGCCGCACAAATTGCCCCTAAGAAGCGATCTTGTCGAATATGCTCTCTTAAGAACGCGATTAAACCTTTATCATCACTCAAGTGCTGCGCACCAGGTAAGCCGCCGGGTAAAATAACCGCATCGAAAGACTGGTGCTTAATCTCATTGAAATCTACGTCAGCAACGAGCCGCACACCCCGAGAACATGTCACCTGCCGCCCTGTGACACTGGCGATCGTCAGTTTCATATTACCGCGCACGAGAATATCAGCAATGATCACCGCTTCCATTTCTTCTGTGCCATCTGCTATTAATAATAATGCTGTTTTCATAGGAAAGTTGAGCCCACTTATTATTGACTTTGTTTGGTTCGCTGAGCATCACTCACTGTCGCGCCTTATTGCGTCGTGATGATCAACCGTAATATTAAAAACACGACGAACGTTTTCTGTCGTCTGATTTAATATGACGTCGAGCGGTGTTTGAAGCAACGTTGAAAGTGTCATGGCAACGCCCAATGAATTGAGCGGTGTGTTTCGTGAGGATGACTCGAAGGCTGGTAGCATGTCCGGTGAGTCGGTTTCTAAAACCCAGTCGAGAGAGGACAAACCTTGTACGACACGTCTCAGTTTCTTGGCTCGATCGTATGTAACGGCTCCGCCAATCCCCAACACAAACCCTAAATCAATGTAGCGAGCCGCTTGCTGAGCACTGCCAGTAAACGCGTGAACAATGCCACCTGCAGTAAATTGACGATCTTTAAGAGTCTTGCAAATATCATCGTGACTTTTACGAGCATGTAAAATAAGCGGTAGATTCCATTTTTTCGCTATGCTGACCTGCTCTTTGAACAAAAACCTCTGCCTTGCCTCATCAATATAACGGTGTGATGAGGTGGGGTAATAGAAATCCAATCCTATTTCACCCAAAGCTATTACATTTCTTGGATGAAGCGCGATTGCTTTTTGAAGTAATTCCTCTAGCGCCATCAAGTCGTCGTCTAAGTGTTGAGCCGTAAAATAAGGGTGTAAACCATAAGCGGGTAGTACGAATTCCGGATGCTGCTGAGCCAGTTTTTCCACATTATTCCATTGATCTTTATAAACACCCGGGACAACCACTGACTGGCAGCCCCACCGCTGAAGTTCGTCAATGATGCAAGCACGGTCCTCATCAAACACCGAAAAATCTAAGTGGCAATGACTATCTATCCATTCTGGCACTTCACTATTAGAAGATTGAAGTGCATGCTTTTTTTTCAGTTTCGTGAGTTCATGCTGTGCAGCTTCGAGTGGGTGATTCATCATTAGTCTTGATCCCAGCGAAACCAATAACCGCCCGCACATAGAAAAATTAACGTCATTCCAATCATCATTGAAAGCGGCCACAGCAAATCAATAAACCCTGCACCATTGATCATAATGTCTCTCGCCGCTTGAATCATATGCGTTAATGGAAACACTTGCGAAAATGCGGTTAACCACTCGGGCGCCCCCTCCAATGAAAACCACACTTCCGATAAAAACATCATTGGCCAAGAGACAATATTGAGTAATCCACCCGCTAGCTCTTCACTGCGCGTTCGACTGGCCACTAATAAACCAAGAGATATCATGGATGTGGCTCCTAACATGCCAACCAGCAATAACAACCAATAACTGCCCAGCATAAAAAAGTTAAATAGCCAATCGCACGCAATAAACAACAACGCTGAAACACTGAGTGTGAGCATTAAACGTGAAATGACTTGCGCACTTAAAAACTCATAAGCCATGAGCGGTGTCGCCTTTAGCCTTTTCAATACGCCATTTTTGCGATACCGAACGATGACATAGCCCACGCCAAACAAGCAGCTAAACATCATATTCATGCCTAATATTCCGGGTAGCACCCAATCGACATACCGCAATGCTTGCCCCTCTACTTCTTTACGCTGCCACTGATTTATAACATTAGGTGTCATCCCCAACAGTACTTTTTCCATAATGTATCCATTGGGTGCGTGCGGATTAATCCAATATTCCGCTGTTTCTGGTGCAACAAATACATCCAACTGATGACGCTTAATTTGCCCGAGACCGTCTTCAATATCATCATATGTCACAACCGAAACGTGCTTAAGAGATTGCCACTCTTGCGGTGTTTCACCGTACACACCCATTTTGTAGAGCGTTTTATTTTCTTCTGAAAACACGACGGCAAAACCTGCGATCAATAAGACTGGAAATAACAAGTTCCAAGATAGAGAGGCCCTGTCACGAACAAACTCAAGATTACGAGCATACAGCAATGCCCAAAAGCGCTGAAAATTTAACATTTTTTACCATCCCTACGCGCGTAAACTGTGACCGGTTAATTTTAGAAATAAATCTTCGAGGTTGGGCTTTTCAATATTTAAGCCTTCAAGCGGAATATTTTCAGCAATGAGTGTGGCAATGGCTCGATCGACATGGTCAACTGAAAATTCATACTTGTCTTGAAATTGAATCACCTCATAGGGAAAATTTGATAGCGCTTGAATTCCACTAGACTGTGGCAGGCGAATCATAGCAGAAGAAAAATTTTGCTCTAATAATGAATCGGGTGTCCCTCGTACCATCACCTGTCCTTTGTCCATGATCACAATGTCATCACATAGAGTTTCAGCTTCATCCATATAATGAGTGGTTAATACGATTGATTTACCTTGAGCTTTGATTCGGTCAACGAGCTTCCAAAAGTTATGGCGAGCTTGGGGGTCTAAGCCGGTCGTGGGCTCATCAAGAAACAGTAAATCCGGATCATTGACCAGCGCAATGGCCAGTAGGAGTCGTTGTTTTTGTCCACCTGATAGCTTTCGGTTATCGCGATTAATAAACTCATCTAATGCACATAGTGCAATCAACTCGTCCGTATCGACATGATGTTCATAAAAACTGGCAAACAATTTCAGGCATTCCTTTACCGTCAAATAATCCTGCAACGCTGTGTGTTGAAATTGTATGCCAACCTTTTGTGAGTACGCCCGATCCAATGGCTTACCACGATACAAAATTGTGCCCGAAGTGGGCTTGGTAATGCCCTCCATCATTTCTATGCAGGTTGTTTTACCCGCACCGTTAGGACCTAAAAGTCCAAAACAAATGCCTTCAGGAATGGAGAAAGAAACACCGTCAACAGCTTTAACATCAGGGTAATGCTTGGTTAATGCTTGAACTTCCAGAACCGAATCCATATCTAACCTTATAGAGACACTGCTAAGATCCAAACATTACTTTTATCCGTAAGATCGTTAGCAGGTGATTGATAATGCCTAGTCGTGGCCTTACAAATATGGCAAAAGCACATGATTAGGCACAGTTTATGATGGATATTTACGCATATTGCGCGGATTTTAAATGTTAAATGAGCAGCGCAAGTCGTGCTTCAACCGGTCAGCGGTGCGAGCACTGCTTATTGCTGACTAAATGCCTGTATATTGCCACGAGCAGTAGAAGACCGGTAGTCACTAACCTTTTAACATGGAATAAAACGTCTCTTTTGCGTGAACCCAAACGTGTTAAACCTTATGCGCATTGAGCCGATAAATACATCAGAGGCAACATCAGTTTCATGCACTAAAGACCACCAAATCGAATGTAAGCGGTCATTTAGGCAAAGATTTTGCTTCGAGAATATAAAGTCTGAGGCTATGTGGTGATTTTAAGTTGAATACTGACGTAAGAAGACACTACACCCTGTTATAAAACAAAGATGTAATCAAAATGACACTGCCTCAGTCATTAAAACAGTGAAACTTGGCACAGAGAATGATATTTAAAGTACGTTCAATGGCCGAGCAAACAAAGAAGTCAATCCGCTGTCGCCTACAGGAGGTGACCTATGGATATCAGCACGCAAGACCTAAGAGAACAGATCATCCAGCCAACATTGGGTTATCTGGATAAAGCGAGCACCGCCGCCGAAAACCTGTTGGTTGCTATTGTGAACCAGAAGCGCACGGCATTGCACGGCCCTAACGGCGGTGGAAAAGGACTCGGCCCTTATCAAATAGACGCCGCAACTCATCAACTCGTTTGGGATCGTTTCTTGGCATTTCAGCCAGACCTTGCCAGCCGTATCCGAGGATTGGCTTCTCAGCGAGCGTTTCTTGAAGATCCACACAGCGAATTGGCCACCAATCTCTGTTATGCCACCGCCATCGCTTGGATCGTATTTATCCTTCATCCTTTAGAATTGAATACATCTACCTCTGTCGCCTCTTAATTGAGGCTCGAAGATAGCTGATAACGGTATAATAGGCTGTGAGCGCCTCTATGCAGACTATTTTACTCTCGCTCCGGATACTTCCTTCGCTCTCACTCCTATATCTGCATCCATGCAGCCGTGCAAGATTTCTGTCACGCCTGAATACCTAGAAAGGCAAATCCTTTCAAGGAGACTGAGAGCGTCTTAAAGCACGCCTTGAACTTGAAAAGTTCACTCGGCCAGCGCTTAAAATGACTTTATAGATGTCCCCTTAATTGAAGAACTCATAGATTCTGCCGCCCGCATCGTTATACTGCCGGCCATGAAAAAGTCTCGGCCATTCCAATTTAAGCAATTTACGATTCAACAAGACGCATGCGCGATGAAGGTCACGCTGGATGCATGTTTGTTTGGCGCGATCATTCCGACGAGTCAGGCAACCTCCATTCTCGACATTGGTAGCGGAACTGGATTGTTGTCGCTCATGAGTGCCCAAAGATCCTCCGGCAAGGTCTGTGGCGTTGAAATTGACCCCGCTGCGGTGACGCAAAGCCGAGCAAATGTAAAAAGTAGCCCATTCGAAGCGCGTACTTCGATTATACACAGCGATATCCAATCATTTGCCGCCGCACACCTCGGTCAATCTAACCCTCCCTTTGACTGCATCATTACTAACCCACCCTTCTTCAGCGACTCTCTCAAGGGACCGGATCAGGCGCGCAATTGCGCTCGACATAACGATCACTTGAGCTTTAGCGACCTCTGTCAAGTCATTGCCAGCTTACTCGCTGAGCGCGGTGTGGCTTGGGTCTTACTGCCGAATACGGAAGAAACTGCCTTTATTGATCAGGCGAAGCATTATCAGCTGACGCTATGCCACCGAATCACCTTTAAAGTGAAACCCAGTTCCGCCTTTCATCGTGTGGTATTGGGGTTAAAAGTTGGCCAAAATCAAGAAAACACAGGAGCAAATCAGCCACCTTTTACTGAAGAGTCATTAACCATTTACGACGCGAACGATCAATATTCGCCCGATTTTCGACTCCACTTAAAACCTTTTTATCTAAAGCTCTAACGCTCAACCATGTCCGTGAGCGGATGGTTAATGTTCATGATTACGGCGCTTTTAGTCTGCAATGTGTGCAAATAGCCTTCAGACCAAATAAGAAGGCACACACGCCAGCATAAAGGCCTAAAATGTCTCCATGGCGAATTTCGTCAGCTAAAATTGGAAATATTGAGGTAACAATCTGTCACCTCTCGTAGCAACATCATCACGCTTAAAAACAGAAGATTGAAGTTGTCACGAAAGCATCGTCGTGGGGCTATCTAGCTTAAAGGCTAGTACCAACGGTTGATTTTGGTATGATGCGCCTCCATTGATAAGGTTGAACGGCTATGAGCTTAACGCTCTAAGCCATCGCCCGATGATGGCAATGACAGGGGTTTTTCTCCTAAATTTGGCAAAGGACATTTTATGAAGGTAGGCATAATCTCAGCGGGTATTTCGAGTATAGCGTTGGCATTTGTTGCAGGGTTTTACTTTCCTAATGCCACTTCGGATGAACCTGCCATTGTAACGGTGACGCCGCCCAGCAACCCTGAAAGCATGGTCAAATCTTCACTGTCTGCGGCTTTGCCAGACTTTACCCAGTTTACCCATGTGCAAGATAAAAAAGATTCTTTCTTTCGATTTTTACTGCCTAGGGTTCAGCGAGCCAATCGTAAAATCCTAGAAGAACGTCAATGGTTGCAAGCGCTGGATCAGAAATCCATCACGGAAATTAGCCAACAAGATATTGGTCGCTTACTGAAACTGGCCAGTAAATACAAAGCCAGCGTCAAAGAGCCTTCAAAAATAATCGATGAACTATTAGTGAAGGTGGATATTATTCCGCCCTCTTTAGCGCTCGCACAAGCAGCCAATGAGTCCGCGTGGGGGACATCTCGGTTCGCGGTCAAAGCCAACAATTTATTCGGACAATGGTGCTATGTCGAAGGCTGCGGTGTGATCCCGAAACAACGCAGTGATGACGAAAAACACGAAGTTGCAAAGTTTAATACGGTGCAAGCATCTATTGATAGCTACATGCGCAACTTAAACAGCCAATTCTCTTATGAAACCTTGCGTCAAATTCGGAATGAGTTAAGAGACCAAGGAGAAGCATTAACCGGCTCAGATTTAGCGGAAGGGTTATTACCTTACAGCACTCGACGTGAAGAATATGTAAAAGAGATTCGATCAATGATCAATTACAACAAACTTGAAGATCATGATGGCTGATGGATTCGTCCGCATTTTCATTTCAAAGTCATCTCGAGACCCTTTGTATTTCGAGGGTATGACTATAATGGCGCACGGCGCGCCGATTTTATTTAGAGCCTTTTCCCTACATTGAGGTGCCGCCGCTCAAACTCTGCATCACAATTTGTGCGTGCTGCGGCATGATCACATTACATGAAAATGAAGACTGGCTTAACCTGTATGATCATGCTGCGCATACAGGTCTAACCAAACTAAATAAATGTCTAGACTTCTGATCATTATTAATCGAGATAAATCCATCAAATGGTGATCGTACCGTGCAAGTACTGAACGGCTCGTCCTGATAACAACACATTTTCCTCTTCTAAACGACACTTTAAATACCCACCGCGAGCTGAAGCTTGGTAGGCTAACATTTCTGTCTTATTAAGTTTTTGCGCCCAATACGGGACTAAATAACAATGTGTTGATCCGGTGACGGGGTCTTCTGGTATACCGTAACTGGGGCCAAAACTACGCGATACAAAATCCACGTCGCGCCCTTTCGCCGTCACGACCACAGCCATGGGATGCATTTCTGCCATTATATTAAAGTCTGGCTGAATGCCCTTTACGGCCTCTTCATCCTCCAACACGACATAATAATTTGGGTTATGCTGACCTTTAAATATATCGCCTTCAAAGGTATTTGCTGTCATTTCCAAACCTAAACTTTTGAATAGTTGATCCGGTATCGACTGATAAGGTCGTTTTTCGAATTCAAGGTTGCCCTTAGGAAAAGTCATCGTCATTTCACCACTATCGCTTCTATCAACCACCAATTCCCCAGAAAGCGTGTGAAATCGAATCGAACGCTCCTTAAGTTTAAGCCGTTCGAAAATCACAAATGACGTGGCTAATGTTGCGTGACCACAGAGCACCACTTCTGTGGCAGGTGTAAACCAACGCAGGTGAAAATCATCGCCTTGCGGAACAAAAAATGCCGTTTCTGCAAGATTATTTTCTGCGGCAATGTTCATCAGTATGTCATCACTTAACCATTCATTGAGCGGTACGACTGCTGCGGGATTGCCTCGAAAACGCACTTCAGTAAATGCGTCAATTTGAAATATTTCTAATGGCAAATCTTTGCCTGAATGGCTCATAACATTCCTTTTTAAGTGGATGCGCTATAAATGAATCCGGTCATTCGTTTAAACGACTTAAGAATCATATCAATGCAGGCGCGAATCTACCATTCAACTTTTTTGAACCCACATATCAATATCTCGCTAACTTCAGTACTTGAACATGGCACCATAAGTTTACCTTGACTGGGTTGCCATCAATACGGAACCGCAAATCAAAATGGCAAACAAGAGTTGATGCCACTCCAAAACGGCGCCCAGTAACGGAATGGAAAACATTAACGTGAAAAAAGGTTGCAATAGCTGAAACTGTCCGGCTTTTGCAATGCCGATTTTTGCCATCGCATCGTACCAAAAGTAGAAACCTAACCACTGGCTAACCAACGCTAAATACACCAACGAATAAACAGGTGATGTATACCAATCCCCGAGATAAACCGATTGATTCATCGAGGCTATGTAAACACATGCGAATATTGAGAAGGGTAAGTACGCAATACTCAACCAACAAATCGTTGGCCATCCCCCGAGTGTTTTTGACGCCTTGCCGCCAAATCCATATCCAAAGCTTGCAGCGATCAATGGAATGAGAACCTGCCACTTAACCTCTGCTCCACCCTCAATCCAAGCAAACAACATCAGCATAATGGTGCCACAGGCCACACTCCACCAAAACCGGGTGGTATGCTGCTCTTGAAATAAAAAACACCCCATCAGTGCCGTAATGAGCGGGATCGCAGCCAGTGCGACGCCCATGCTGCCCGCATCCCAGTGATTCAGAGACAACGCTAACGAGTAGGGAAAAACAACGCAGACTCCCAACCCCGCCATCGCCAAATACACCCATTCCGTTCGATTTGGCCTACGCCAGCCTAACGCGAGCACCACCACCAAACTGCACAACCCCGCCGTCAATGCTCGAACCGAAGCGATCATTTCTGCTGAGAATGCTTGAAGTGCCAAGCTCGTCATAGGAACCGTTAAGCTGAACAATAGGATCGCAATGAGCGCATGAGTCGAGCCATAAACACCCAACTTGGATGCTCTCAAATTGACAACAGATTGATTGTGCATCGAAAAACCTAAAAATGAATGATATGACAGTAGAATTGCGTTCAGGCATGGCGCTCATGGATGAGAAGTGTGACTGGGCAGCGAACGATGAAAAAGAATCAGTATCAGACCGAGGAGGCATCACAGTGGGTGTTATATCTGATCTGTACAGAAGGTATTTCGCAAAACTGTACTGATCAGTGAACGTTAAGTATCTTCAATAGGCAATGCAGTGCTCGATTCGATTGATGCCACCTGCCTCCCCCCAATTGAAACTGACTAAACCACAGCACCAGACACCTTATCGCTAACCCCCTAATTCACGGCCCTTCAGCAAAGATGGTGCGCATGAATCGCCATTCGTAGCGAAGCATCGCATCCATCACTGGCACCCTAATGCTATCAATTTAAGAAAACTGTACTGACTAGAGTCCATGCAACTGTACTGAACAATTTCATATTTTTTGGATACACTAAGCACAGATAAATATAGCCAGTCGACGCCATGGCTGAGCTGAACAATCAGTGAGTAGGGATGATCATGGAAACACTGTACCGAAAAATCGCGGATGAGATGGCAGAAGACATCGAACAAGGCATTTATGGTGAAGGCCAGAAAGTCCCAAGCGTGCGTATGCTCAGCAAACAGCGATCTGTCAGTATTTCAACCATCAATCAGGCGTATGCTCTACTCGAAGACCGTGGATTTATTCGCTCGAAACCTCAGTCTGGTTACTATGTCCGAGACGGTATTTCGGATCGAATTGCACCGCCACCGATGTCATTTGGTGGTGAGCCAGAAGACGTGACCAAAAGTGCAATGATCAATCGCATGCTCAATGCTTGTAATCAGCCCAGCCTCGTCAACCTCGGCGCAGCCATTCCCGATTTAGCGTTGATGCCTTATCGCTCGCTGCAAACACACATTCAAAAGGTCAGCCGCTTTGAAAGTCGTGAAGTCTTTAACTATCAGTTTTCACCAGGATATGAACCGCTGCGCAGTCAAATAGCGATTCGGATGAGAGCGGTTGGTGTGCGCTGCCATTCAGACGACATTGTAATAACTCATGGCTGCGCAGAAGCACTCAGTCTTTGTTTACGCTGTAATACCAAGCGCGGAGATATTGTGGCGGTGGAGAGCCCTTGTTACTACGGCTTTTTACAATTAGCAGATGTGTTTGGCTTAAAGGTGATTGAAATACCGACGGACCCAGAGCATGGCATCAGCGTCGATGCGCTCACACTCGCTTTACAGCAATGGCCAATTAAGATTGTCATGGTCAACTCGCGGTATTCCAACCCCACGGGGTCGTCCATCACCGAGGAAAAACAAAAAGCATTGGTTCAATTAGCTCGTCGCTTTGACATTAAAATTATCGAAGATGATATTTATGGTGAACTCGGTATTGAGCAGCCACTTCAATCTGTACTGAAACGCTACGATACTGACGGCAGAGTGATGTACTGCTCCTCTTTTTCTAAAACAGTCTCCCCCGGCATGAGGATTGGCTGGACGATTCCGGGCAATAGTCGCCAAGATGTCACACAGCTACAAATGTATACAACGTTCTCTCCCAATGCCATCAACCAGCATGCTATGACCCATTACCTACAAACGGGGCACCATGAAAAGCATTTGAGAACTATGCGAGCGACTTGCCAAGTGAATATCGACCGCATGATCGGAGCAATTCGTCAATATTTTCCAGACGGTACACGAGTCGGTAAACCGAAAGGTGGGTTTATATTGTGGGTTTGTCTGCCAGAGGAGGTCAATGCTTGTGAATTACAGAGGGTAGGTTTTGAAAATGGCATTAACATCGTGCCGGGCGATATTTTTTCAAACAGTGATCAGTTTAACCACTATATTCGATTGAACTGCGGCTTACCATGGAGTGAAAATATTCATTTAGCGCTTAAAAAACTTGGACAGCTCGCCACTGCAATGCTATAGCCCGTACTTTAGTATGCTCTTCACTATTGCACAGCCAAACCCATGCCAATTATTTTGTGAAACCCCTGCCACTTAGGCAGGAGGGCTCTGCCAAGTACCTGCTCAACCCGAGCATTCGTCTGCCATAGAACCCTCTTTGTCCTATTCTTTCAGATACGCAGCTGTACCTTCTTTGCAATGCGTTTCTTATGAAAGCACAGCTTAAAAATATCGCCACCTTATTCATCTTACGATTCATATAATTTTTTATTTCAAACGCTTCGTCTGTTAAACAGTTTCATTTTCTCTGTTTTTTTTAAACGTCAATCTGTGACGCAATTCCATGTACCCCTAACAACGCTCACGCCCTATTTATTGGGTGCCTTAGGGGATTTAAAAAAGCGTATGGCGAAAGCGATCTAATTCGCTTTTATTTAATAACTCTAAATTCAAAAAAAAATTGAGCAGCTGAAAAAGATTCAACTAGAGTAATTTTCAACGGCGATAAAAACTTAAAATTGAATTTGGCAATCGCTCAATACGTTTGATCAAAAGTCTTAAATCATCATTGTTTATACCCATATTAAATACGCACAGTATTTGTGCGTACGTAACGTAAACCTGCTGTAAAATTTTGAATACAACGGAGATTAAAATGCTTTCCCCAGTAAAAGTGGTCGTCTGGTTTTCACTTTGGGCCTTAATAGGCCAGCCGATTTTAGCCTCAGATTACTTAATGTATCGAACGGAAAGCTGCAATACTCAAAATAGAACCCCCTCGTTAAGCCGAGCGACGTCCGAACAGGATGACAACGTGGCGGAAAAAACGACGCACTTAACATCCGATCAACGCAAAGTCATTCGGTGCCCTATTGGCATGTCATCACATTGGGCAGAGGTGGCAGGGTATCCATCTAAAGAGCTTCCAATCCGAGTGCGTATTTATGCCGAGTCTGTGGACCAAAAGCCCAATTGCCGGATTGTGGGCGTCAACATCACATCGCAAGACGGCTTTACCCTTTCACGCTTTCGGCCTGTCGATTATTTTGCAGGGAAGACTCAAATGGGGGTCATTTATGAAGCCACTTTGAGTGGACACTCAAACCTCTTGGCAAAGTACCCTCCCCATGACGCAGGACAGGCAGCAAATCGAGATCACTCGCACACTACGCACTCGAAGCAGGCTCTGCCTACTCGCTACGAACTCCACTGCGCTGATCAGAGCCAACCGTTTAGTCGCTACAGTGTTCATATGCCAGGCGACAACGAATTAATCGCTAACTCAGGGTTTCCTTTTTTTGAATCTCAACCGTCACCAAACCGTTCTGATGTCGCTAACGCTAATTATTGGCAGGATCTATTACTTGAATAATCGCTTCCAAGTACATCTATTCATCGTAAAAAATAGGTGATGTCACATTATTATGCTGATGGCCCGCGGAATCGCAGCCAGTAACACTTAAAAGCCCATTAAGTTAGACTTAATGGGCTTTTAATGCATGATCATGAACGCCGGAATTGAAAAGATTACTCTAGCTTAGCCATCACTTCATCGGATATTGAGGCATTGTGGTAAACCTCCTGAACATCATCTAGGTCTTCTAGCATATCAATCAGACCAAGTACTTTTTGCGCGCCATCTTCATCCATTTCAGCGGTCGTCGAAGGCACCATCGTCACTTCAGCGCTGACTGGCTCTAAACCTGCATCCTTCAGCGCTTCTTTAACATCCATAAAGGCTTCGGGTGTCGTCACCACTTCGAGTGATGAATCTTCGTGATTCACGACATCTTCCGCACCGGCTTCTAGCGCCGCCTCCATTAATTCATCTTCATTTACTGAGTCATCAAAGATAATTTGACCCTGCTTGGTAAACAAATAGGCGACACTGCCGTCTGTTCCCAAATTTCCTCCCCGCTTGGAAAAAGCGTGGCGCACTTCCGACACGGTTCGGTTTCGATTGTCTGATAAACAATCCACGATTACGGCGACACCACCTGGACCATATCCTTCATAGCGAATCTCATCGTAGTTATCCGCTTCATCATTCCCTGCGCCGCGCGCAATGGCTTTTTCAATGGTATCGCGCTTCATATTGGCGCCAAGCGCCTTATCAATGCAGGCGCGCAGGGAGGGGTTGTCTTCGGGATTTGGGCCCCCTGCTTTTGCAGCGACCACCAACTCTCTGATTATTTTAGTGAAAATCTTTCCGCGTTTGGCATCCTGAGCGGCTTTACGGTGTTTAATATTGGCAAATTTACTATGGCCTGCCATGGTGTTTTCCTATCTATTAAGCGTCTGAAAGACGGTATGCTCGCACCTATATCAGGTGCTTAAATGAATGCGACCTATTTTTATGCACCTGAAACGAAAAAAGAAGCCCGAAAGCTTCTTTTTTGTTTTTTACTTCGAAATCCCTAAAGACTACTTGGTCTCTTTAGGACGCAGTTGAATGCCCACTTCACGTAAGTTTTTATTCTCAACTACGCCAGGCGCATCGGTCATAACACACGCTGCAGACTGTGTTTTAGGGAAGGCAATCACTTCACGGATACTGTCTGCACCCACCATTAACATGATCAAACGATCTAGGCCAAATGCCAAACCACCGTGCGGCGGCGCACCAAACTTCAATGCATCCAGTAGGAAGCCAAACTTCTCTTGCTGCTCTTCTTCACTGATGTTTAGAATCTCGAACACTGTTTGCTGCATTTGCTGATCGTGGATACGCAATGAACCACCACCCAGCTCAACGCCATTCAGTACCATATCGTAAGCACGAGACAATGCATTTACAGGGTCGGCCTTCAACTCTTCTGGCGAGCAGCTAGGCGCAGTAAATGGATGGTGGATCGCGGTTAAACCGCCGTCCGATGTTTCTTCAAACATTGGGAAGTCGACCACCCACATAGGGGCCCACTCTTTTTCCAATAAGTTCAAATCCAGACCTAATTTAACACGTAATGCGCCGATCGCTTCGTTGACGATTTTCGCTTTGTCTGCGCCAAAGAATACGATGTCGCCATTTTTAACGTCTAGGCGCTCCATGATCTTCATGGTGTTGTCTTCACCGATGAACTTGATGATTGGAGATTGAAGGCCGTTAACACCGTTTTCTAATTCATTGACTTTGATCCATGCCAAACCTTTGGCACCGTAGATGCTTACGTATTTGGTGTACTCGTCTATCTGCTTACGTGACAACTCTGCGCCACCTGGCACTTTAAGTGCTGCCACACGACCTTTAGGATCTTTAGCTGGACCTGCAAATACTTTAAATTCGATGTCTTGCAGTAAATCTGCAACATCCACCAGCTCCATGGGAATACGTAGGTCTGGTTTATCAGAACCAAAACGTGTCATGGCTTCGCTGTAAGGCATGCGAGGGAAGTCACCTAGGTCCACACCTAGCTGCTCTTTAAATATCCCCTTAATCATACCTTGGGTAATTTCCATGATTTGTTCTTCATCGATAAATGAAGCTTCAATATCAATTTGGGTGAACTCTGGCTGACGGTCAGCACGGAGATCTTCATCACGGAAACACTTGGCAATTTGATAATAACGATCAAAGCCTGACACCATTAGCAATTGCTTAAATAACTGCGGTGACTGTGGCAGTGCGAAGAAAGAACCTTGGTGAGTACGACTCGGAACCAAGTAGTCACGAGCACCTTCCGGCGTAGCTCTTGTCAAAATCGGCGTTTCGATATCGAGGAAGCCGTTTTGATCTAGGAAGTTACGGATGTGTGTGGTGACCTTGTGACGGAAGCGCAAGTTGTGCTGCATCTCATCACGGCGAAGGTCCATATAACGATAATGCAATCGAACGTCTTCACCTACTGGGCTGTATTCATCCAGAGGGAAAGGCGGCGTTGCGGCCTTGTTCAATACGGCAATTTCCTTGCCTAAAATCTCAATCTTACCGGTGTTCATGTTCTCGTTTTCAGAGCCCGCCGGACGAGCACGAACACGACCCGTGATCTGAACAACAAATTCACTGCGCACACTATCTGCAGTATTAAAAGCTTCAACTGTGTCTGGGTCGAATACCACCTGAACGAGACCTTCACGATCACGAACGTCTAAAAAGATAACCCCGCCGTGATCACGACGACGATGCACCCAACCGCAAAAGGTTACGGTTTGGTCTATATAAGCTTCTGTAATGTCACCACAATAATGGCTGCGCATAATCCAATCCAACTAAACTGTCTGTAATTTTAAAAGCAATCGAGCTGGCCAATTAACGGCCTCACCCCACTCAATCCATACTTAACTACTGCCGGAGCCTTCACCGGCCAAGTTCTTTTTCGTACCTGTTTTGAAGTCCGTCTCGTACCAGCCTGTTCCGCCCAAACGAAACCCAGCTGCCGAAATTTGCTTCTGAAGCTCAGGCTTTTCACACGATGGGCAGTCTTTTAGCGGCTCATCGCTGATTTTTTGCATTTTTTCTAACTGATGGCCACAAGCGCGGCACTCGTAATCATAGAAAGGCATTGACCAAATCCAGACGAACAATATCAAAAGCCGGCCATTATACCTGATTTCAGACAAAATCCGATATCCCTAAAGGCTAGATAACACCTAGGCTATAGCTGTGTGGGCAAATGCTGGCAATCAGGCAGGAATATTGAGCCTAAAATCACCACCGCGCGCAGTCAGGCCCAGCTCTAGGGCGAAACCCCTTCCCTAAACAACTTCTATCTGCCCATTTTGAGCTACCGACACGAATGGCTCTAAACTAGGTTACTACCCTGCGCCCGCTTAATTCCTGCCCCTCTTAAATAAAGGCGAACGCAGCAAGCATGACGCTAACTGCTAATCTATACCAATAGGCCAGAAATTACCTTTACGTTAGCCAGTGACGACAAGCCGAAGTCAAGCGTGTTCCTACTGAACCGATAACGGTATCAAAGGGTGTACCCCACCCACATAAATCTGGCAATTGCCAGTAGCGCGATGAGGCGGAAAGCGATCTATGGGTGCAGCCAAGGTTACAGACATTGATCCTGATTTACTTCACGACTTAAAAGATGAGCTGGAAGAGAAGCATGCAATATGTGCAGATTTACTGCTTAAATTGGAATCATCTCCTGACGATTTAGAGCTGGTTCGTACTTTATTTAGAGAGGTTCACACGGTTAAAGGAGATGTTGGACTCATCGGAATACACCAGTATCTTCCGTTATTGCAATCCATTGAAGACGTCATCGATGAACTACGTAAAAAACAGTTGCCTTATACCGCTGCCGTCAGTGATGTACTCTTACTCACACTCGACCTAACTCATAAAGAACTGATGGCATTCATTGCCAAAAAAGACGGATTTAACGATAAACATTACAATAATGTCGCTTCCATGGTTGCGAAAATGGCGCGCCTAAAAGGCGATGAACAGCAGCAGCAAACACTCGCCGTCATTCAAACACTCGCCCCTGAAACAAAACCCACCTTTGAAGCCGATGCCGAGCAAACAGAGCACTATTTCACACAAGAAGAAATCAACGAAGAGGTCGCTTTTTTCTTACAGCTCAGTTTGTTGTTTGATCATCGGTCACCGTATGGTGCAGGACGAACAGAACGCATGTTTGAGCTGGCAATGACCATGAACTTAAATGCTGGCAATCCACTGCCAACTGACCAACTGCAAACTGCAGTTTATTTACATGATCTAGGTATGGCGTTCGTGCCAAAAAGTATGGTGAAGAAAGCCAGTAATCTCAGCCGTCATGATTGGGCTTGGGTGAAAAACCATGTAAATGTCGTCTGTGAACTGATTCGTCCTTTCGATATTTGGGGTATGGCGACTGAAATCATAAAGCAGCACCATGAACGTTTAGATGGTAGCGGCTACCCACAAGGGCTAAAGGATAAAGACATTTGCACCGGTGCAAAACTACTGGCAATTGTGGATAGCTTCGAAGCCATTACACAAACACGCGCCTACCAAAACGACCAACAACGTCCAATTG
The DNA here is from genome assembly GCA_947503895.1 of uncultured Saccharospirillaceae bacterium. GTDB lineage: Bacteria > Pseudomonadota > Gammaproteobacteria > Pseudomonadales > Oceanobacteraceae > Bermanella. Next base: position 121,946 of record CANNFT010000013.1, on the reverse strand, counting down.
TTAGAGCCATTACTGAGATCAACCAACAAGCCGGTATCTTGTATTGTCCATTCTGGGTTGGACATTTTAATGAAGCAGTTCGTAGCCTACACACCAAAAAACAAAAAAAAGCCGGTAAATAAAGCTTTTTTTCTTGCTTGCGTCGAAATGTTCCTTTATATATTGCCCTACGATTACATCCATCACGAAAAGGATACTGTCCATGGCTGCTAAAAAAACAGCTCGCAAAAAAGCCGCAGTAAAAAAAACAGTAGCAAAGAAAACCGCTACTAAGAAAACAGCAGCTAAAAAAGCAGTAAAAGCACCTGCTAAGAAATTGACAGCTGTTGCAGAACGTTACAGCAAAACTCAAATTTTGACTGAAATCGCCGACAACACTGAACTGAGCAAGAAGCAGGTTCAATCTGTACTGGATGAGCTGTCTGATATCATCGAACGTCACGTGAAAAAACGTGCTATAGGTGAGTTTGTCCTACCTGGTCTACTTAAGATTTCAGCGGTTAAAAAGCCTGCTAAAAAAGCACGTAAAGGCATCAACCCGTTCACAGGTGAAGAAACAACGTTCAAGGCGAAGCCTGCTTCTATTGCGTTGAAGATTCGTCCATTGAAGAAATTGAAAGAAATGGCTGAGTAAGTCCAACTCTGAATGAGTTAATTGCCTATGCAACACCTCATTCATGGGTGATAAGCCTAAAAAACGAGCACCGACCTCCATCGCTGCTCGTTTTTGTTTATTTTACCACCGATTATTCCATCATCGACATGAGCCCGCTTAGCCAATAACGATGAGCCTTATTCCATTAGTCAATGCAATTCGACAATGCGACGTCTGTAAAGCGCATTTACCATTCCCTCCTCAACCTGTGGTACAGCTACACGAATCTGCAACCTTACTCATTATTGGACAAGCGCCAGGACTAAAGGTTGAGCAAACGGGTATTCCTTGGAACGATGCCAGTGGAAACCGACTGCGCACTTGGTTAAACCAATCAACCGAAGATTTTTACAACAAACAAAAGACGGCCATTATGCCAATGGGGTTTTGCTACCCGGGTAAGGGAAAGTCAGGTGACTTACCGCCAAGAACAGAATGCGCACCACTATGGCATGAACAGATTTTAAACGCCCTACCCAACATAAAGCACATTCTATTAATCGGTAACTATGCACAGCAGTATTACCTTAAGCACAGTGATTACCTACGTCGCTACCCAACGTTAACGGAACGCGTTAAACATTTTGAAGCAACACCGAAACCCTACATTTGTTTACCTCACCCCTCACCGAGAAACCAATATTGGATGAAGAAACACCCCTGGTTTGAGCAGACCGTGGTACCCTATTTGCAGCAAGTAATCAGCTAACCAAAAGAACATCGCATAGCCCCCAAACAACCTGAGCGAAGCCCATGATTCGATTTCATTTAAAGGTCTTACTTTTCCGCCTGATCTGGCTGGTGTCTTTACCTGGGCTGATCCTCATCCTACCGCAGGCTATTTACGTCAAACGTAAAACTTTACGATTGCCAGAAGCTTCCGGTCGTCGTGCGGGAGTGATTGAGCGTGAGGAAGATCTGACGATCTTGCAAACGCCAAACACCCCTTCCGAAACTTCCATGAAGTTACTGCATATTGGTGAGTCGACGGTGGCAGGGGTTGGGGTGCAAGATATTCAAAACGGCTTTACGAGCCAAATCGCCCAGCAACTGAGCTCGAAAACACATTCTAATGTTCACTGGCACATACACGGGGTGAATGGTATTCGCCTTCAAGAACTCATCGACCAACTGCCTACGTTTGATGAGTCTTTTGATGTGGTTGTGGTCACAATGGGGGTCAATGATACGACAAAGCTCACCCCTATTCGGCAATGGTACCAATCTTTAAACACCCTAACGCTGCAACTGTCTAACGTGACAAATGGCCCTATATTCTTCACACAAGTGCCCCCTATGATGCAGTTTCCGGCACTGCCCTCACCGCTTAAATGGTGGCTTGGGCTGAGATCAATGCTATTAGATTTAGAAATTCAAAGGCTTTGTAAAGTACACGGACAGGCTGTCCATTTGGGAGCAAAACTGAAAGTGGCAAAAGAAATGATGGCGGAAGATGGTTATCACCCGTCAGCACTGGGATACGAAAATTGGGCGATGGAGATACTGCCTACTATGGAGCAACACCTCCAACCTTGAAACCCTCAATGCGGGTATCGAGCTTGCTTTTACCTGACGATCGAGCCATCAGGTTTATGGACTCAATTAGTAAAGGGAATCTTCATTTTCACTGTCGGAAGACGCGACAAACCGATCACTAAATAATCGGGTCAGCGCTTCAACTTGTGCATTCAGTTCAATTTCGGTGTACAGCTTAGGTGGCAAATGACCCCAAACCGGTTTTGGCCAAGCAGGATCTTCGTGCTTGCGCACAACGTGATGTATGTGTAATTGCGAAACAACATTACCCAACGCTGCAACATTCATTGAATCTGCCTCGAAAAAGTCTGACATCCGCTGACTGACATAAGCACTTTCATCCGTAAGTAGATGCCGATCTTCAGACGACAAATGAAAGGCCTCTCGTATACTGGAACGTCTAGGCACTAATATCACCCATGGATATTGAGCGTCTTTCATTAATAAGACATCACATAACGAAAACTGCCCTAATCGAACAGTATCTTGTTGAAGCTGAGGATCAAGCGCGTACATAATTGACTCCTTCTTTGATCATGCTGGGATTTAACCAATAAATACACAAAATATGCAATGGAAAAACACTATAGAGTCCGTTTCCGATTCGGTGTGGCAGCTCGATTACCCGTTCACATCGAAAGAATTTTTATCGGCACTCGAATTATCCGGTTCAATCGGTGATCAAACCGGCTGGCAGCCCAAGTACTTGACTGGACAGACAGCTCAAGAGAGCCAGCCTGAAGGTCTACCGCATCCCGATGGTCGAAATGATTGGCTATTGACCTGTTTTTTGAAGGACCACTCCTATGGAGAATATGTGTTCGACTGGGGGTGGGCCGAAGCTTACGACAAGTATGGTTTGAACTATTACCCTAAGTTACTCATCGCTGCACCCTTCACACCCGCCACGGGGCCGAGGTGGCATGGGCAATCCATCACACCTTCAACAGCTAAGTCGATACAACAGTTTTTACAAGAGCAGTGTTATGAATTTAATTGGTCTTCCATTCATTACCTTTTTCCAAATCACGAAGAACGGTTGGCATTTAACCAAGGTGATTGGTTACAACGTATAGGCGTTCAATTTCATTGGTTTAATCGTGACTATCAAAACTTTGAGCATTATTTAAGTCACTTCAAAGCTCGAAAAAGAAAAGATGTCAAAAAAGAACGAGCCACCATTGAACGGGAAGGCATAAACATTGAGCGGTTAGCAGGGCATCAAATTCAGCCACAAGACCTCGAATTTTTTTATCAATGCTATCAGATTACATATATGCGCCGAGGTATGCAGGGTTACTTAACCCCTCAAGCGTTTTCAATCATGCTTGCCTCAATGGGCGAACACATGATTCTTGTAAAAGCTACCCTCAAACAGCGGCCTGTGGCCTGCGCACTTTACTTTATTGACGGCGACAATTTATATGGCCGATATTGGGGGTGCACACACGATATTCCTGCGTTGCATTTTGAGCTTTGTTATTATCAAGGCATTGAAATCTGTATCGAAAAGCGCTTGAAAAAGTTTGATCCGGGTACGCAAGGCGAACATAAAATAAGCCGAGGATTTGAACCAGTGATAACGCACTCACTTCATTGGCTCGCCCGCCCAGAATTCCATTCCGCTGTTCAAAACTTTCTCATTGAAGAATCTGAGCACATCTTACATTACCAATTAGACTGCTACGATCGCTTACCCTTTAATGAACAACATCAACCCCCATTAAAAACTTCACTCTTGGAAAATAAGTAGCACTGAAAAGGAAGCGGCATGAATACAGTGACATATATGCCCTTTAAATGTGAATATAACAAAACTCCATAAGCCTAAAAATTCTAATGCCAATCGATCCACTCCACTACCGCTTACTGAAAGAGGTAGTGGTCACCCACATGATGCAATTACTTCTTAAAAAAAATTACTGATAACCAATTCGTTCGTTGCCCCCCTATTTAACCCCCTAAGATTGTCGATAAGGTGTATGAACCTTCATGAAAGGGGGGCTTTCATAATGTTGCGTAGATTTCTCGTAATATTCAGTGCGATGATCTTACTGTGCAGCATCGGTGTCGGATTTATGTACGATACGCTGGAAAATGAATTCAAACCCGACACCAGTAAAATACAAGTATTAGGACTCCCTTCTAGCTATCAATCCAACCCTAGATTTTCCCCTTACAATGGCCCCCATCCTAGATTAATAGAACGACCAAAAGAAACATTCTCTTTCCCGATCGCTATCGGTGAGACAGGGCCCGTGACGCCTTTATTTGCTGGCGCTAATAAATATCCATTTTTATGCATGTCGGAGGAATCTGGATTAGGCCAACCCTTGGTGGACAATCAAGAAGGCGCAGGCGTGCCTGTGTACGCAGAAATGCCTAAAGGCATTAAAAATAAGTCTAAAATCATTGGCTATAGCAAAGACTGCTCGATTCCTACTCAGATTTTATACTACTACCAAAAAGAGAAAGACGGTGACTTTATTCGATTGAAACAACCTAAAGAAGATATGGTCGTGTTACCCGAAGCTGAAACTTGGCTTAGGATTGAAGTGGGAACCATTAATCGATATCTGTACGCGATCATCATGCCGGTAAGCGCAGCAGACCTCCCATCATCACCCGACAGTTCGCTATGGAATCAAAAACTCATATACCAATTCAGAGGCGGAATTAGTATTGGTTATCGGCAAGGTGTTATGCGGTTAAGCCATATTAGTCGAGACTTAAAGTATCAGCTCGCCGATGGCTACGCCATCGCATTTTCAACCGGTACAGAAACCGCCAGTCATTACGATATTTGGTTGTCTGAAGATACAGCCATGCGAGTTAAGCGTCAGTTTATTGGGCGATATGGAAAACCTAAATACACTGTGGGAATTGGCGGCAGTGGCGGCGCCCTTCAGCAGTATTTGATTGCACAAAACAGACCCGGCCTCATAGATGCTGGTATTGCATTGTACTCTTACCCGGATATGGCCACCCAAGTTGCCTATTCACTCGATTGCGAGCTTTTGGAATATTACTTCGATGAAACAGCTCGACATAATAAAGATTGGCAAGACTGGGAAAAACGAAAAACAGTGCTCGGCTTGAGCAGCATTCATGGTTACCCCAATAAATTTACTACCTACAAAGCCATCGTTGATTTATTAAATTTTCGCTGGCCATCGTTCCCTTCAGGGGCTTCTGAATGTTCCAACGGGTGGCGCGGTAGTCATGCTTTAATCAATAACCCTCATTTCACTGGAGAGTACTATCGATATGCCGAAGACATTGTAAAAAATACTCAATGGAGTCACTGGGCTAACCTTAATCATATTTACGGTACAGACGATCAAGGATGGTCAAATTCACTCTTCGATAATGAAGGTGTTCAATATGGGTTGAAAGCTCTTCGCAACGGTGACATCAGCGCCGAAACTTTTATGCATTTAAATAGCCGCATAGGTGGATGGAAACACCAAGACTCCATGACAAAAGAATATTATTGGCATATCAGCGGCCATGGTGATTTGAAAGATATCAAAATTTCTAGCCAACATAATATGACGCACAATGCGCAATCGGTGCCACTTGCTCCACGCAGTCGAATAAATCCCCAGACAGTAAAAGCAGCCTATCAAGCGGGTTTAATATACACAGGCTATTTAGACATCCCCATCATTGATTTACGCCATTACCTAGATGATCAATTAGATATTCATCATACCTGGGCATCATTCAGTTCTCGTCTTCGTATTCAAGATGCGACGGGAGAAATGGGGCAACAAGTCATTTGGACCGCGATTAAACCTCACAAACCTTTTAAGGAAGCATTTGATGCACTTGATACTTGGCTCAATAATATCGCAAACCACCCTGAGCGCACTGTCAGTCAAAACCGCCCGTTAAACCTTCAGGATCGTTGTTACAACGAAGCGTTTGAGTTGGAGTATGAAGGGGATGATGCATGGAATGGCGCATGGAATAACCAATCAGACGGCCCATGTATGCGCCGATTTCCTATGAATAGCAGTTCAAGAATGGTAGCAGGGGAAAAACTCCAATCTGAAGTACTTAAATGTCAACGACAGTCCATTGAATCGGCCATTGATCGAGGGGTGTACGGTGATGTAAACATGTCAGGTTACCTAGACGAACTGAAGGCGATCTTTCCAACAGGCGTTTGTGATTATGATTCATCACCAGCAGGCAGGCCGGATAATCTGATACAGGCGTTAAAGTCCAAAGCCTTCAATAAAGTCAGCCAGTGAAATTAAATCATTACCCAGGATTTAATTTTACCGCTCCCCGCTTTATTGCGATTCTGCTAATACAAGTTACAATCACAGCATCTCCCTTTTATTTAACTATCGCACCCGAATGGCTATTCCACTACGGCATTCGGACGAATACCAATCGCTGAATCAAATAAGGATATCCCTATGAAGTGTCGGTGGCTTTTAACAATATTAATTCTGGGAATGCTGTCAGCGCTTGGGGTAGGTTACTATTACTATTTGGAACTCGAACAAAGTATGCTCCCGCCATCGGACAAAAACAAAGTCCTCGGCACGCCGGATGCCTTCAATTTTTATAACGTGGTTAAACCCTATGCTGGGGAGCATCCTAGATTTATAAAACGACCTCAAGATCCTTTTCAATTCCCAATACTGCCCGGACAAACCGGCCCGATTACTCCTTTATTTGCAGGCCCGATGCAATACCCATTTTTATGCCAAACGGAAGAGTCTGGACTGGGCCAACCCATCATTGATAATCATTCTGGCGTAGGTATTCCAGTCTATGAGGTTTTAGAAGACGGCACCATCAATAAAGATGTGATTAAGGGATACAGCCAAGATTGTGCCTTACCGACTCAAGTTCATTATTACTACCAACTGGAAGCCAAAGGAAAGTATACAAAGCTCTCGCCAGAAGCGTTAATCCGTGCACAAAGTAATCTACATTCTCTGCCCGATGCTAAACATTGGCTCAGAATTGAAACCGGTACAATTAATCGATTTATTTACGCATTATTATTGCCCATTGCCAAGGAAGAAATTGCACTCGATTCACCATCTTCACGCTGGAATAATAAGCTGATCTATCATTTTAAAGGTGGCATAAGCATTGGTTTCCATCAAGGTATATTAAAGCTGAAGCACATTACTAAAGACCTTGAACAGTCACTAAATGACGGTTATGCCATCGCCTATTCCACAGGTACAGAAACATCAAATCACTATGATATATGGCTATCGGAAGACACCGCCATGCGGGTAAAAAAGCAATTCATCACACGCTATGGTGAGCCGCTTTATACCGTGGGCTTGGGTGGATCAGGAGGCGCTATTCAGCAATACCTTTTGGCGCAAAATCGGCCCGGTATTATTGATGCTGGCATCGCACAATATTCCTATCCCGATATGGTGACGCAAATTAGTTATGCGCTAGATTGCGAACTATTTGATTACTACTTTGATGTATTGGATGAAGATAACGAACATTGGCAAGACTGGGAAAACCGAGAGCGTCTATTGGGCCTGAGTCATGTGCAGGGTGCAGAAAATAAGTATGGCCATTTTAAAATGATTACAGACATCTTGCGCTTTAAGTGGCCTAGCGCACCGGCCGGCGCATCAGAATGCTCGAATGGGTGGCGCGGCCCTCATGCGACCATTAACAACCCGGCATTCAACGCAGATTATTTTCAATACTCAGAGGATATTCGGTCACGCACGCAGTGGAGTCACTGGAGTAATCTTGTTTCATTCTACGGCACGGATGATCAAGGCTGGGCAAACTCACTTTTTGATAACGAAGGTGTCCAATACGGATTGGCCGCGTTGAAAACCGGCGACATAAATGTTGAAACGTTTATTTCTCTCAATCAACACATTGGAGGCTGGAAGCCACAATCGGAAATGGAAAATGAGTACTACTGGCATTTTAGCGGGCAAGGTGAACTGTATCAGTTTAAATTATGGAGCCAGCATAATATGACCCACAATGGGGAAAAAAACATGGCTGCAAGAACCCAAGCAAACCCCGGTGCAGTGGCAGCAGCGTATAAAAGCGGTCATTTATTTACAGGGTTATTGGAAATTCCCATTATTGATCTGCGCCATTACTTAGACGAAACACTGGATATACATCATAGTTGGGCTTCGTTCTCTACCCGGCAACGCATTGAATCAATGTTCGGAAAGTCCGATCAGCAATTGATTTGGACCGCCATGAAACCACACAACCCAGTACCGGATGCCCTAGAAGCAATCGACCAATGGATGATGAACATCCGCGAAAACCCGCAGAAATCTCTTGCGAGCAATCGCCCAGCTAACATTAATGACAGATGTTACGATGAATCAGGAACATTGGTTTTTGATGGAAAAAGCGCTTGGGATGGAAACTGGAACCAACGCCCAGAAGGCCCGTGTTTACAAAAGTACCCCATGAAGTCCAGCTCACGATTAATCGCGGGTGACAATATGCAGTCCGAAACCTTAAAGTGCGCTTTGCAACCGGTAGCAAAAGCGATAGAGAATGGGTTATACCATCCCGTTGATATGACGCCTTATTTATCTCAGTTAGAGTCAACGTTTCCTACAGGTGTCTGCGACTATGAACAAACACCCATAGGTAAACCATCAACGTTGATGGAACGCTTAAAAGCAAGCGCTCAATCTTCTAACGTACATTAAAGCTTGCCATGCGCCCCCATCGTTTTTGCGCCTAAGATCGCTGCGGCGTGATTGGGGTGCGCCATGCTCCTGCTTGATCAGTAATCACGGGGCACCTTCGTGCACTCCATATTCTAAATTGCTCTTCGTCCCCCTTCATCTAATCTATTGAAAGACTAAGCCATCAAAGAAATGTAAATTTCGTTGTCGCCGTCAGTGAATTCCCCTAACGTCAGCTCTTTTGTATACGAGGTGCATCATGAAGCACTGGCTAAAAAAACCCATTGCGCTCCCACTGCTCGCCATGACTGGGTTGGCCATTCTCATTATCTTGGTTAAATCACGTTCTACACCCGAAATCGTTCATCATTCTGAGTTTGCTACGCCCGCCAAAATCGCCTCGTTAAGTGAGCAGATGATCACGCCAATAGCGATCGGGTTTGGTACCGTCAACCCTACCTCAAATTTACAAGTGCCTGCGGAAGTGGCTGGTGAGGTTTTATGGGTTCACCCTAAACTTAAAAAAGGGTCAGAAATCAAAACCGGTGAAACCGTGGTCAAGTTAGACCAACGAGACTACCAACTCACTTTGTCAAAAGCCAAGGCAGAGCTCAGCAGCAAGAAAACTCAACTGGCTGAACTATTACTCGAAGAAAAGAACACGCAACAAAAGTTAATTCTCATGGAGAAAAAACTCCAATTAAATGAAGCAGAATTTGCGCGCAAACAAGCTCTATCAAAGCAAGGTGCAATCTCTGCTTCACAATTGGATGCGGAGGAGCAAATTCTTATCAACATGCGAACAGAATTTAAAAATCTGCAGCTTCAGCAGGATTTACACCCTAAACAACGAGAACTCTTGAATGCGGAGATTTCCGTTGCAAAGGCATCAATAGAAGAGCAAAGACGAAATTTAGACAGAACAGAAATTGCAATGCCATTCGATGCTCGCATTGGAGAAGTTAGCGTCGAAAAAGGTTCATTCATAAATAAAGGCAGCACGTTATTTATTGCACAAGGCAAAGACCAGGTCGAAATAGAAGCACAATTTCCCATCGAACGAATGGTGCCGCTGCTAGTCGGCTACCCATCAGAATCATTTGAAGGGTTAGACGATCAGGCTCGTCTCAACGCATTTGATTGGCAAGCAAAGGTGCGTTTAGTCGGAGGTATCACGACCGCAGAATGGGATGCAAAGGTTGTGCGTGGCAGCGACAGCATTGACCCTCAAACAAGAACATTAAGCATTGTCGTTGCAATTGATTCTCCCCATAAGCAGACCATTATAGGCAAACGTCCACCATTGTTAAAAGGCATGTACGTACAAGTTTCTATTCAATCCAAAGCAAAGATAGGCTGGAAAATCCCTAGAAGTGCACTTCATGAAAATAATATCTATTTTATGGATGCCGACAATAGGCTAAGAATTAAAGACAATTTAGTGGCCTACCAAATGGGTGATTTTGCCGTACTTAAAGAAAAACCAGAATTTAGTTCGTTAATCATCTCAGATATTATCCCCGCCGTTGAGGGTATGCTCATTGAACCCTTTGTGGAGGCGGTTCAATGATTCATTACTTCACCGAGCATCCAACCGCTTCAAATATCTTTATGGTGGTGTTGATATTAATTGGTATCACTGCACTACCAGAACTTCCAAGGGAAACGTTTCCTGAAGTAAAAGCATATGAAGTAGAAGTCAGTGCAACCTATGCTGGCGCAAGTGCCAGCGATGTAGAACAAAATATTTGCCTTAAACTTGAAGATGCGACAGACGGCATTCGGTATTTAATCGAAAAGCGCTGCGACGCAAGAGATAATTTAGCGCGCTTCACCGCCAAAATGAAAGAAGGCGGTGACATGAACCAGTTCATTCAAGACGTTAAAGATGCCGTTGATGCCATCTCTGATTTTCCAGATGAAGTCGAAACGCCTGTAGTAAAAGAAAAAGGGCTGACTTCTCAAGTCATATCTGTGGGTATCTCAGGAGAAATGAGTCAAACTGATCTAAAGGAATACGCAGAATACTTAAAACAAAAAATTATGCGCTTACCTGATGTGTCAATTGTGAACGTCGAAGGTTTTTCCACCCACCAACTGCGCATTGAAATACCTGAATACCGTCTAAGAATGCACGGCTTAAGCATTAGCCAAATTGCACAAATCATCTCCAGGCAAAATGTGGACACTCCTGCGGGCGAAATTAAAACCCTTGATCGTAACTATTCTATACGCATTCAAGACCAAAGACGCACGGCGGTAGACTTAGCTGACTTGGTCATTTTACGTAGTAGCCAAGGTACTGAATTAAAATTGGGCGACATTGCCACCATACGCGATACATTTGAAACCGATGAAGAACGCATCGAATTAAACGGCAAACCCGCCGCCTTGCTTTCCATTCAAAAAAATTCAAATGAAGATGGCATCAGAATTAAAGATGCAGTAGCAAGATTTGTATCACAAGAATCTAAACGACTGCCCAAGGGCGTCGAGCTCATACTCACCAACGACGCCGTCAGCGTAGCAGAAGATCGCTTACAGTTATTGATTTCGAACGGCGGTCAAGGTTTGATCCTTGTTTTTTTAGCCATGTGGTTGTTTTTTTCATTTCGATATTCTTTCTGGGTTGCAATGGGATTGCCCGTATCATTTCTTGCCAGTTTCATGGTGATGTCCTTGTTAGGCATGTCTATTAATATGATTAGCATGGTTGCCCTGCTCATTGCCCTTGGCATCTTAATGGATGATGCCATCGTGCTGGCAGAAAGCATCGCGACCTCCATTGACAAAGCAAAAAGAAAAGGGATAGAACTGACAGCAAGTGTCGTTGCCAAAGCGACATCGGAAGGCGTTAAAAAAGTAGCTCGCGGTGTATTGTCATCGTTTATCACCACCGTGTTGGTGTTTGGTAGTTTGATTTTCTTAAAAGGCGATTTAGGGCAAATACTAAAGGTTATTCCAATTGTATTAATTTCTGTGCTGTCCGTTAGTTTAATCGAAGCATTCTTGATTCTGCCACACCATCTGTTGCATGCCAGTGACCATGACCGCGTCAGCCAACCCATCGCCTTCAAGCAAACGTTCACAAACCGTTTTGATCAACTAAGAGAAAAAGTATACAGACTGGCACAATTGGCGATTCACTATCGCTACGCCACTGTTGGACTTGCCATTGGAATGCTTCTAATTTCGATTGCCATGATGGCGGGAGGGTTCATCAAATTTAAAGCCTTCCCTGATTTAGATGGTGATATCGTTGAAGCGCGTTTGCTCATGCCACAGGGCACACCATTAAATGAGACAAAAAAGCAAATGGACAACGTTTATCAATCGTTGAAAACAGTAGGAGAAACCATTAGCACCCGAGAAGGACAACCCTATATTCAAAATGTTCGTATCCGATATGGATACAATCCAGACGCCAACGAAAATGGCCCGCATATTGCGACGCTCAGCGCAGATTTATTGAAGGCCGAAGTGAGACAAACTCAACTCTCTGAGTTATTTGCTCTTTGGCGCGAAGCCATTGGGCCGGTTCCCAATGCCTTGAGTCTTCAATTAAAAGAGCCAAGCCTTGGTCCAAGTGGACGCGCTATTGAAATTCGTGTTTCCGGCGAGAATTTAGATGAACTCAGTGCAGCCTCACAAGAAATGAGTGAGATACTCAAAACGTATCCTGGCACCTATGATATTCAACCAGATTTACGTCCCGGAAAACCTGAGTTTAGCTTGAATTTAAAAGATGGCGCATACGCACTGGGCGTTGACTCAACGACCATCGCGCAACAACTGAGAACCGCCCTCAACGGCCAAAAAGTCGATAGCGTTCAAATGGGCTCTGAGTCTTACGATGTCACACTCCAATATGATCTTGCTTCTCGCGACAGTTTAAGTGACTTTGACTATCTCCCGATTGTAAACGAAAGCAATGGCGCACAGGTCCCGCTCACAGTGGTGGCTAACGTTACGCCTACTCGAAGCTGGTCTCGAATTCACCGAGTCAATAATGAACGTACGGTCACCATTACGGGTGAAGTTGATAACAGTAAAGCGAATGTTCAAGAACTGCTGAATCTATTTGTTAAAGAAGCGCTACCCGGTATTCAAGATCGGTATCCGCTAATAAAAGTAGATTTGGAGGGTGAAGTCAAAAAGGGTGCCGAAACCAGTGGTTCTATTGGACAAGGATTTATGCTCAGCCTGATCGGTATATTTTTATTATTAAGTCTTCAGTTTAAAAATTACATCGAACCACTCGTCGTCATGATTGCCATCCCACTGGCACTCATCGGCTCTATCTGGGGGCATTTTATTATGGGGTTAGATTTCTCAATGCCGAGCATGATGGGTTTTGTTTCATTAGCGGGGATTGTCGTGAATAACTCCATATTACTGGTGGAGTTTGTCAAACATGAACTCGCTGAAGGCATCAGCATTCATGAAGCTGCGGCACTGGCTTCACGAAATCGATTCCGGGCGATTTTCATTACAACGCTAACCACCACTGCGGGCATGACACCATTGTTATTTGAAACCAGCTTACAAGCTCAAGTACTTATTCCTTTGATCTGCAGTATAGTTTTTGGTCTGTTGGTTTCAACTGTTATGGTATTGTTCGTGATACCGGCGGCCTTTACGATATTAGAGGACTTTGGCTTTCAAGATTCAGACAGCAAATAAAAGACCGTTCGGCACTTCTGATGACGTCACTCGATGGTGAACTTAACCAGATCAATCATCATCAATCAGAAGTGCCTTATGTTTGCCGTTTTAGGCTGTTGTAGTCGTATTTACATGACCAATCTTCAGTTCAAACACGAATACCGGTTCTAAACCGTTCGCTTGGGCACATACCGGCCCGTTATTTTTTCATGCAAAGTGTTAATCCATCTGCCATGGGTAAGTGCGACAGCTCTATGCGCTTATCGGTTAGCAGTTTCGCGTTTAGCGCTCGAATAGCTTTAGTATCAACATCTTGAATGACAGGGTCCGCGACATCCCCGCCCCACAATGTATTGTCAATCAATATTAATCCGCCCGGACGCATGAGCCGTAAACAGGATTCGTAATAAGCATCGTAGTTTTCTTTATCAGCATCAATAAACGCTAAGTCAAACGTTCTGGCTTGGCCTTCGACTAATAACCCATTTAATGTGTCAATGGCGGGCGCTAGCGTTAGTTTAATTTTTTCCTCGACGCCTGCAGATTTCCAATACCGTTTCGCAATATTGGTCCATTCCTCACTCACGTCACAACACACCATGGTGCCTTCATCGGGCATTGCCTGAGCCATCACTAAGGATGAATACCCAGTAAATGTTCCGACTTCTACAATACGAGTAGCACGCATAAGTTTGACGAGCAAATGCATGAACTGGCCTTGTTCGGGCGCAATTTGCATTCTCGCCATCGGATCATTGGCGGTTTCTAAGCGCAGCTCTTTTAATAGATCAGTCTCACGTGAAGAGGTTTTTAATAAATAATCATAAAGTGCGGGGGTTAAATTCAGCGTTTGGTTAGACATACAAATCCTAAGGTTAATTTTAGACATCATTCTGATCGCATAGGCCAATAAGTCGCCTTTTCAAAGTCAACGTTTAATCCATCGACTCACAGCCATCAGTCTATTGGTTTAGATTTCCTTCTATATTTAAGGAATCAATATCATATTTCAATTTTATAATAAGGGTTAAATTTGCCGTTGCTGGATTGATGGACGGGGTGAGTAAAATTTTGTCCGATTGATTCCAAAAAAACGAGGATAAATGAATGTAATTGTATTCAGGCTGCTTCCGTCAATTGACTGTGCCGACTGACTCATCAATAGTGGCAGGCTGCACACTCCAATCTGAAGGTACCCATGATTTACCAGCTTTATGCCGTACGCATTTTTGTAAACGATTGGTATAACGCCATTACGTTTTACCGCGACATTTTAGACATGACTGTTTTTATGATAGATGATCGTAATGGATGGGCGCAGTTCGAAGTAGGGAATGCCTATTTAGGCATTGAACGAGCCAATGAAGACTCACAAGATTTAGTCGGGCGCTTTGTAGGTCTATCGCTCGCCGTCGAAGATATTCACGAAAGCTACGAAAAACTCACCGAAGCAGGAATTGAATTTACCGGCCCGCCAGAAAAGCAGTCTTGGGGTGGTTACCTCGCTCACTTCAAAGACACAGAGGGAAATATTCTGACACTACTGGGTGGGTAGTCACGCTTCGCTGTGTCTCGCGATCGAATGTCGCATTTGAACGCCGCAGTTGAACACCTAGATTGCCATTGGCGATTTTATAAACGAAAGAAGGTGACGCATGTGACCCGTATCAGAGATCGAATATCACATGGTGATAAATCGCCAGATAAGGCTTTCACTTTCTTTACACATTCTTAACCCTAATTAATGGTCTAATACTTGAGAATAACGTCGTAGCCAATTGATGCTCTAGCAAGCGGCATGGATTGGTTGAAACGTTACTTCGTTTCTAGTCCCTTTAGCGGCCATAACATGTCCTGTTATGGCCGTTTTTTATGGCCTAGCGTTGGCCTCAATCGACAATGTATCAGACATCATTCTGCCGTTGGACTATCTCAAAAAGGGATTCGACGCACGTTCGTGACCAATAGTGGACATAGGTCCATGACCTGGAATAAAGGAAACATCATCCCCTAACGGAAAAAGACGATCACGAATGGCATTGACCAGTGTTTGCTGATCACCTTTAGGAAAGTCGGTACGCCCGATGGAACCTTGGAATAACACATCGCCCACGATTGCTAATTTCGCAGACTCTGAGAAGAACACAACATGACCCGGCGTGTGACCAGGACAATGGTGAACACTGAGTCGCTCCTGCCCTATCACCACTTCATCTCCCTGCTCTAACCAACGATCTGGTACAAAGATTCTGGTTTCCGGAAATCCAAACATCGCGCTTTGTTGGGGTAATAAATCTATCCAAAACTGCTCATCTTTTTGCGGACCGATGATCGGTAAGGCGTGTGATTCAGCCAAATCCGCTGTCGCACCGGCATGATCAATGTGAGCATGGGTCATCCAGATAGCCTTGAGATTAACCCCAACTTGATTAACGGTGGCTAAAATACGATCAAGGTCACCACCAGGATCAATCACCGCTGCGTCCATCGTCTGATCACACCAGACTAAACTACAGTTTTGCTCAAATGCCGTGACGGGAATTACTCGATATTGTAGCGCCATATTCTCGCTGTCCATGGTTGCAATCGGCGTATTTTATCAGGCTCTGAAAAAGTTATCAGGGTTCTACTCACTGACCAGAATAAGGAGCCACCAGGGGTCTTTCTCAATTGAGAGGCAGTGATGGTGATTTGTGTAACTTATGGTAGTGCTCTATTTCCAGCAGGCCCTGACGCACCAAATCGCGCAAGTCACTATTTTGGAATGTCTGATTTTTCCAGAGTAAAAATACCATTCGCTTCAGTTGCTGCAACTGCCATTTGACCTCTGAATACATGATTTCGATTCGTTCGATAGCGACATAATCTTGCTGACGTTTTTGATCGCAACTGCTCACCATCCACTGATCATGTTCCGCTTGTAAGACCCCTGAAGACAGTAAACATTGACTGATGCGCTCTCCCATCTTGACGATGACGTTCAAGGAATGATGCGTAATCGGCGTTTGTTTTAACGTCGTCACAATACCGTACAGAATACAGTAATCGTGGTTGATGAATTCATGCTCCAAAATAAGCTTACTGACCACTTCTGGCATTTTTTCATCGGCATAGACGCGTTTGGGTTGCCAAGGGATGTCACGGATAAGCGCCACCGTAGCTGTAAACACCTGCCGACAGTAAACATCTGGGTTTAATTGTAAAATAGGCAAAAGTGCGTCAAAGCTTAGGCCTTTTGGTTTTAACTCCCGGTTATAAAGCGCTAGGCAGGTATCCGTCATACCGATGATTTGTCCCATCATGCCCAGTGATACCCCTTCTTTACCCATCGGGTAACCCGAGCCATCACTGCGCTCATGATGCTCCAATACGGAATTGACGATCGTCGTGGGCAACCCATCCACATACTTTAAAATACAATGACCAATCACAGTATGCGCCTGCATGGCGCGCCATTCTTCGGCTGAATAGTGGCCGGTTTTTAAAATAATTCTAGGGTCAATATGGAGCATGCCAATGTCATGCACTAAGCCTGCAACAAAGACTGCCAGACAGTCACGTTCGCGCACTTGCATTTTCCGAGCAATAGCCAGACCGGCATAAGCACAAAACATAGCTTGGTGGAAAACATGAGGAAGGCTAACCTGTAGTACCGTCATTTTTTGAATTAATAGCGGGAACTGACTGTAATAGCGACAACAACTTTCAAGCATATCCTCAAGCTGCATCTCTTGATGGAACAGCTGATAATCAGGGTGCTTTTTCAAATGTTCACGGTAAAGCGCTAATAAACGGTCACCGTCTAAACCGTCCCCTAGCTCTAAGAACGTTTCAATCGGTTTAATGAGCTTGTGTGCGATGATTCGCTCCGCCATTTCGTGATTAATCACACGGCCTTTTGGCAACAAAACAGCACCCTGCTGATTGAGAATATCTTCAGTCGTTTTAACCTCATGACTTTTCGTCATGGCCATAAGGTGGTGCACATAGCTGTCTGGCTGGCGAACATCTCTTAACATAAGCTTCAACCCAATTGTGAACCTGTTATCAGATTAATCTTGAATGCTCACAAGAACAGCATAGTTAAGTAACGGGGAAGTAGTTTTACGTTAACAAGGACAAGAGTGAAGGTCTTGGGCAGATGAACAGAACCAAGCAGATACACAGTGCAATAAAGCGATTCTGTTCGTTACGCATGTTCATACGAAGCCCCCCACATCACCGCAATATTGGGTGCGTGGGCTAAGGCGATAAAATGATGTTAAGCGAAAGTAGCTTGAATGTTTTGGCGGGCTGCCGTGAGTGCTATATCTGCCGACTCAGGACCCATATTCAATCCTTCAGCGTACACGAAATGAATGTCCTGGATCCCAATAAAATTAAGGAAATTTCTCAAAAAACCGGTTTGCGTATCCGCTGATTGCCCTTGATAAAGCCCACCACGTGCCGCCATCAAATGAACAGGTTTATCACGCAATAGTCCAACTGGACCCGTTTCCGTATATTTGAACGAAATGCCAGCACGCGCTAATTGATCGAAGTAAGCTTTCAATTGGCTAGGTATATCGAAGTTGTACATAGGTACACCGAGAACAACCTCGTCAGCTTGCTCAAATTCCGCGATTAAGCTTTCTGAAAATTCTGCAGCGGCCACTTGCTGAGGTGTCCGTTGGTCGGCAGGTGTATGAAAAGCACCGGCCACGAGTGCATCAAGATGCGGCACCGGCTCTGAGACCAAGTCTCGAGTCACCACACGCCCGTTAGGGTTAGATTTCAGCCAAGTGGCAGCAAACTCATTTGCTAGTTTAGTTGACTGGCTGTCGTCACCGAAAATACCGCTGTTGATTTGAAGTAATTGAGTCATATTAGGTCTCCTTAGTGAATGAGACCAGTTTACCTACATAAATTCGATCAAATAGCGCAATAAATTGCTCGTTTACATCAACAAATTAGATAGGTAAACCTCATGCCACCTGTAGCTTCTCTAAGCCCGCTAATAGACTAGGATGACGGCACCTCTTCTTTGCCCTCAACCCGATGACTCCCTAACAGCCACCAAGCTGAAAGCTGACAGGTAAAATACACGATAAACCCGGAGGTCAGTACGTCACTAAAGAAATGCCCGCCTTGCAGTATGCGACCCATACTGGCCAGAATGCCGATCACCACACCCATCCAAAACCAACGACGGCTGCGCATAACCCACCCTAACGCCATGAAGAAGAAGCCCATCGCGGCGTGGCCACTGGGGAATGAGCAGTTCTTTTCGCATTGATCAGACACAACAAACGCAGGAGAAAACACTTGATCCCCTCCAAATGCTTCAACATGACGAGGACGACCTCGATCCCAGTTATCTTTTAAACCATGAACGATCAGGCCAGGCCCGACCAGCAAGACAAAAAGAAGAAACAACACCTTCTTTCGCTGTGCTTTCCAGTAAGGACGGAAATACGAAGCAGCAATGGCGATGAGCAGTAACGGAATAATCAGCCGAGGGATAAACCAAAACCCACGGTACAAGAATAATACGAAGGGATTATTTCGATATATAAACTCATCCTCAGGACTCCAGAACAGCCCAGATACCCATAAATCAATCTCGGGTAACATCACGACTAGCGTCGCGAAGCACAAGAAAACAGGTACTTCCCAATGACATTTTGTCCAGTCGAAAACATTCTTAAACATTAATAAAGCCCGATCCTAATTACACTCAGTCATGTAGCGCGTATTCTGCCAGAGTTAGCGGGCTCAATCATCTCTATCTCAAGCTGTCTATGCCATTTTCACTTAAACACCCCTAGCAGCACACTTTGATCTGACTGGCCACAGTCATGGTGATATTGAGAGGGTGCTCAAACACCACCCAGAACTGGCTTTCGACTGACCACGACTCAACTTTGATGGTAGTGACGCAGCACGCGGTAATATCCACCTCTTCCGTTTGACAAAAATACACTAGGTCGCTCGCTGAGTTTTATTCGTTAAGGTTGCGCTTCAATGTAGTTCATGTATTCGGAAGTAAAAAAAGCGGCCAGAATAATCACCCAAACACTCATTACAAAGAGGTTCTGACGATAAACATTCATTTTAAAACCTAACAGCGTATCCACCCCCTTATATTCCGAAATAATGTAACGTGTTCTAAATGTCATCCAAATCGCGATCACGACATTCAGAAAGGTTACTAATTGAATAATATCTGATAGCACTAAATTGGTCGTGTACGGCAACATATTTGAGAGTGTTATGATACTGGCAACCGCTGTAAACAGTGCACCGATGGAAATATTGGTGAGTTCACTGACATCAACAATACTGGATATGCGTTCAGAACAATTAACGACGCCCACTAAAAAAGTGAGCAGTATCGATATGAAAAAACCAATAAACAATGTAAAAAAAAGTCTGAGCCCATCTCTTACCAGTTCGATCTCAAACACTATTCGGCTATAAACAGGGCTTACACCCTTCAAGCTGGGGTCGCCAAATGTTGTCGTATAAGCATAATCAATGGTCTCTATTTTCGTATCTTTCAATGACCATCCATGAGGTAACTTTTTACTATTCACGCCACTTGATTGATGATCGCTCATAAGATGCAAGCTCTTAGTGCTTTCTTGATTATCTTCTATTTCAACGACAAATTTTTGATGGTCAAAAGGAAAATAAGTGATATCCCAATCACCATGAAAAACGGCATTAAATTTCATCGCATCATACACACCTGAATCGAGCGTTTTTCGATAATAGTCCAGTAAGGTGTAAGATTCGGCATTGATTAAATCCACTCTTTGCCATGGTTCGTATTCTGGATCATCGTGTACGACCCACAACCAAAACTGTAATTCGTATTGTTCCTTTAAAAAATCAATATTATACAATTCAGCGGCATACAGCCCCATATTCAACTGCTTTTTGGCTTTAGGCGAAGCTTCGCTTTGTAAACATAAAATGCAAACCATTAAAAAAACACACGTTTTTATCATCGTCATCCATTTCATGAAATGTTTACTCTTTCTATATTGAGTTCAAGAATTTTTCTCAATAAATTGAATGCTGAATACCGCATCGCTTTTGCTGGACACACTGTGCAGTAATACATTTACCGTCACGAGCGTTCTTTGAAAACTAAAAATCGTTCTGTAAGGCAATAACTAACAAAGGCACATAATTCGGTTTTGCACCCTGTCAGCCCAATCCGTCAATTGTCTTCCACATTACCGTTATCGTAGATAATGGTACCTGTTGAACCGAACGCTTTCCCATGATTTCTGGCGTAGCCACCGTGATCATCTGTTATTTCAACTGTAATTCTTCGCCCTTCCGACTTCCTACGAAAAAGCTCATGACAATCATGCCCTCGCTCTCCAGTGCAAGGCCAAGCATTCATTTCGATTTCAAGATCACCTGATGAATACTTAGGGTTACTGAACATAAGCTCCTCAGCATGACGGCTCTTAGTACTTTCGTAGATATCTTTACCGATAAACAGTGTGGTTGGCATACCGAATCCCTCCTGATTAAAAACTGATTTAGACCGAACACGAAATACACATATTTTACTTCGCAATCATCTTTGCATATTCCATAGACGATGAACGTTCGAAACTGTGAATATTTAATGCTTCAAATAAACAAAACCCTTAAGATCATTACGACAGCTTCTACTCTTTAATATGAACAACCTTATGTATTCAATAATTCATTCAATCCTGTTCTTACGAACCTCGGCGTTTAAACTTCGCTCCTAAACAGTCACCTCAAATTGCACATAAATAACCTAAATTCTGAAAATACGACAAACAATTTCTAGATAATTTTATTGTATTACAAATCTCAATTATTGAACTGGTAGCTTAACACTGTTAGAATCGCTGCCCCTTAAAGGCCATGATCCTCAAGTTACATTGAGTACTATCATCTCCTAAATCGTAAACAATGACGTAATATCAGATTAACCTTATGAATAAAGCTCTTTTAGTTGGATTAACTGGCTTGGTGTTTGCCGGAACGGCAAATGCGACGTCGGATATCACTCCTTATCTTGGTCTATCCTCAATCAATACAAACATTGAAATTTCGGCGCCAGGAGTGTCAATGTCGTTTACGCCTTCTGTAATTGCAGTTTTTGGCGGGATTCAATTTAATAAAAACGTTTCTATTGAACTCGTAAAAAGCGTAGCTAGCACCAGCTCTAGGGACAACTTAGATATCGGCGATGAACTATTTGAGGATGAAATCTCCATTGAAGACCTGACTCAAATAAAAATCACTGGCATTCTGCCAATACCAGACACTTCTGTAGATCTTTATAGCAATTTAGTCCATAGCAATATCAAACTGAAAGAAGATATAAGAATCACAGACAACTCATTTAGGTCAGTTCAATTTTCTGAAACATCTTCAGACTCAGACCTTGGTTTTGGCATCGGTATTCGCTTTGGTTCAGAGCAACTAAAAGGCTTTGTTGATTACAGCTCACTTTATAGCGAAGAAGAATTGAATGTTGATACGACTATCACCGCATTTCAAGCAGGTATAGCCGTACGGTTTTAGTCAATATAATCACACTCGAACCGTCCGCATACGGATTTGAGTGTGAAACTTCCACCCGCTCCTTTATGCAGAACAGTAAGTACTGTCAGCTTTTATCACGTAAAATACCCCTCTAAATAAATAGGCGCTTGTTCGTACGCTTCATTTAACCACTCTTTTACATAGGGGCGATTTAATAACACTTCCACCCAAAGCTGCGTAAGCGGATAGGATGCGGGCACTGCAAGATGTGCTGTCAACCGAACCACCGAAGGCAATAATGCGATATCCGCTAATGAGTATTCACCCATAATGTAAGGGCCGCCCGAACGCTTAAGGTAGTCCTCCCAAACGGAATACAGCCAAAGTGCTTTTTCAAGCTCTAAGCTGTTCAGCGATTTTTTTTCAACATAAAATGCACTTTCAAATGATAGCGCAGGACAAATTCGCCCTAACGTGGAGTGCTGCCATGCCACTAACGACCGTGCTTGCGCTCGGCTTTTATATTCTTCCGGCAATAAGCCGCCATCACCAATATCGTTGGCGTATTCCATAATGGCGGAGGAATCATAAATGACAACTTCTTGATCCACCAATACCGGAACCGCAGCAGGCGGAGAAAACGCACCTATTTCAGCGAGATTTTTCCACCTTTGTGGTCGACGAATATCGATAATCACTTCTTCGAATGAAATGTTTTGCTCTTTTAATGCGAGCCATGCTCTGAACGCCCAACTGGATGCATTACGATTACCTGAATATAATGTACGTACCATGATTTCTCCCTAACGACTAATTAAACCGTCGCCTTCCACTTTTTTAACGCAATAAATGCCTTCATCAACCATGTGTCAATTAACGTTGCGATATCCGCAGCCCTAAAACCGAAGAAATTTTTCGTGCGGTGTTTTTTGCACACAAAATGCCTCGGTATGCATCATAGCCTTCCTATGCAGGTCAACTCACAGGTGGCTGACTCTCAGGGCAAGCCAGATACCTACGTCTGATAATGGATGGCCTAGATTTAGGCATGTAAAGACGCACTATAGTTACTGAATACGCTAACGCGAAGGGTATATCATAGTGCACGAACAATCGCAGGACGCATCATTTTGTTGCCGTTCGCGTGCGACAAACTGCATAATTCAGATATAATTGCATAATATATCCGCATAAATGGACGTACAGCCATGGACAGCTTTGACAAAAAAATATTAGAAATTTTACAGCACAACAACCGAATCACATCAGATGCACTTGGCGAAAAAGTTGGGCTTTCTGCCACAGCCTGCCAACGTAGAATAAAAAAGCTGCGCGATTCCGATGTTATTGCAAAAGAGGTTATGGTTCTGGATGGCTTAGCATTGGATAACTTTGTCACCATTATTGTCACCATAGAGCTAAAACAAGGCTGTAATAATGGAATTGATGAATTTAAAAAGCGAATGAAGAATAATAAAAATGTACAACAATGCTATTATGTCGCCGGCGATTCGGATTTCATCGTCATCATTACTGCTAGAAACATGTTGGAATATGAAAAACTGACAAAAGCATTATTTTTCTTTGATGAGAACATTAAAAAGTTTCAATCCAATGTTGTCATGGATAATGTCAAACTGGGGCTAGAAATTCCCGTTTAATTCGGAACATACCCCCTCTTAAGCTATTTACTAAGCCCCTTATTTAGGCAGACGGGATTGTAAGGTTACCTGCCAATACGAACCGTTTTTAAGCGGTACCTTACTACCCATATTAAGACGCCGGTCTCGACTGTTGCCATATTCCAGCACGACATCTATTGGTGAGTGCGTTTGGTACACCACTCCCAAGCCTAGCTGCCATGATTCATAACTCACCACTCGATGGTTTTCATATGGCCCATAGCGCCAATGACCTCCTTCCGGACGAAGTGCTCCATAAAAAGATAAGCGCTTATTCACATAGTAGTCGGAGCGCAGGTCGCTAAACATATCTTGGGATGGCATCCACTGCCTAACCAACCAACGGTGGTGCCATTGAGTGTTTGGCTGCCAATCTACGCCGACTTCAGGATAATACTGAAATCGACCAAAGCGACGATCGGCACGAAGGCCACCCTCAATCACCCACTCTGATGACACTGCGATTTGCCCCTTGATAGAGTATTCGAGCTGAGAGGCCCGATGATCAAAAATTCGCTCATCCGTATTATGAGTCGGTACCGCCTTGAAAATGAAACGCGACTCCCCCCAAGGAGAAGCAAACGTTTGTAGCGGATAAAACTCAATGGGTAGAGCCAGCCGATACAGACGCCTCTCACCAGAAGCACTGCCTCTTAAAGTAAATTGGCTTTCTTTAACCTCTAAGCCGACCAGCCATAGGCCTAAATGCGTCGGACGCATGGCCAGAGGAAAATTTACACGATTTTGGTACAGCCCTACGCGTAATCCGCTGCCATCCGAAGCATCCACCTTGTATGCTTCGCTGCGGCTCACGGAAGCATACAGTGCATCTTCTGCTAACACAGTGGGTGCCGCTATCACCAAGCCCATCAATATTAAAAATGGACTGGAACGACAGACCTCATGCTTTAGCCTTTGGCGAACTTGCGTCAGTAACGCACCCATTTTCATCCTTCACAATATGACTCACCTCATATCAGCTTAGCCGTAGATTACAGATCGTTCTGACGACCCACATCCTCTATCCCAGACATGACAAGCCAAACTTCAATCAAAAACCTGCAAAGCATAGGGAAGATTTGCGAGTGCGTTTTATGCAGGATGATGGTGTACTGTATATTTTGTAAAACGCTGAGCGCTTTCCACCGATCTATTCATCGCCACATCAATTGATCAACCTATTTATGAATTGTGGGACGGCGATTGATTAAACCAACGCTTATACGCACGAGAAAAACTACTGGTGTCACTAAATCCAAGCAGATACGCTGTTTCTGTCACGTTGTATCCTTGATGTTTTAAATAGCGCTGACTCAAATTTTTACGCCCCTCGTCTAGCATCTCTTTAAATTGACTCCCTTCATCTTTCAACCGCCGCTGTAAAGTCCGTCCGCTAATATTCAATTCACTCGCGACTTCTGTGAGCGTTGGCTCACCATTTGGTAATGCCCGCATGATGGACTCTAACACTTTTGCGCTTAACGGCGCTGTTTCCAATTGCAACAAGTTAGCTTCAAGTACAGCGTCAAGCGATGCTTGTATTGCAGGGGATATTGGCGTAAGCAATTGATGACCTAGGTTTTGAATGGGCACAAATAAACTATAATGCGCCGCTAATTGAACTAAGTCGCAATTAAAAAATGATTGGTATTGCTGAAGCGCTTCTGCCTCAATTCGGTGCATAAAAGTCACCTGGATCGGATTGGCTTTACGCCCGCCTTTAAATCGTAAGAAACGTGTAAGGACACTCAAACAAAAATCAAATGTGGCAATCGGTGTATCATGAGCATAGTGTCCTTCTTCTACTCTGAGTTCGACGCTCTGTTGATGCGTATGAATAGAAAATCTCACCACATTCGATAACAGTGGAGAAAAAATCGCCAATCGCTTTAACGCTTCGTGGAGCGTTTGACTTGTATTAATGGCCAATCCCAGCGCACCAAACGTATTTTGATCAGCAAATTTCGCCAGCTCCAATCCCGGCGCTGGGCTATTAAGGTGAGATTGCAGAAGCTGCATCAGTCGATGAGTATCGTGGATGCTATAACGCGCATCCGGCACATACAGCTTAGTTTGGTCAATTCCTGCTTGAATCAATGCAGTATCTTTGTCCAAACCATGGTGTTTTAAGCACCGCAATACCGCAGGAACCCAAGATGCCAGTGTACTGGCTAATTGCACCGCCATTGATCCTCCGCTTTCCATGTTTGAGTATGTACCTGACTAAACACGCCACACAGGGCAGCCTGACGCGCAAAGTTGACGTCTTTTGTATAACGACTGTCGTCCAAAGACAAGCAAACACGCTCTAAATAGCAAAAGATGTTCAAGAAATAATAAGCGCAAAAGGATAAAGAAATGTCAGCCTCTTCCCGTCATCAACCGCCTTCGACAGGTCAAGATAAAAGCCACGCGCCTAGCCAATCAGTGCGCCAAGCGCTCATGACTATCGGGGACGAACTGCGAGCGCGCTCGCCTTGGCTTGTTAAATACCAGAATTTTATCGGCTCCATCATCATGTTCTTCGCCGTTAGCATGATGGCCCTATGTGGCTACGCCTATGGACAAGGGTGGCTCAACGCCTTGCCAACTATATTGATCATTGCAGTCGCCACCTCACTCATTCACGAGCTAGAACATGATCTCATTCACTATCTTTATTTTCGCAAGCACCCTATTCCGCATAACCTCATGCTGCTCATATGTTGGTTAACACGCCCAGGAACCGTCAATCCTTGGATTCGCCGACGATTACATCTATTGCATCATAAAGTATCTGGCTCTCACGAAGATGTTGAGGAGCGCGGTATTACCAATGGAATACCTTGGTCACCTCTGCGACTCTTAATGATCGCTGATGGAACACTTGCGATCCTAGGCCGAGCGAAAGAAGCTTACAAAGCGAAACGATTACACCTACTTCTGATTCGGGGCTTTGTTGCGTACTTCCCCATAGGCATCGCTTACTATATCACTTGGTATACCTATCTTTTATTCCACATAAGTCATGCAGTTGCGCCATTTTGGGCGGCCAATCTGTGGCCCAGTCATCTAGTTGAAGTAATGCCCGTCATCAATTTCATCGCCGTGGTGTTTATGTGGCCATTCTTCATACGTTCGTTTTGCCTCAATTTTATTAGCTCTAACATGCATTACTATGGTGATGTTGAAAATAATAATATTATTCAGCAAACTCAGGTTTGGACAACATGGTGGTTAGCCCCCCTGCATTTATTTTGCTTCAACTTCGCAGGCACACACGCCATCCACCATTTTGTTGTGCGAGACCCATTTTACATTCGACAATGGATCGCTAGACAGTCCTATCCCGTGATGCGAAAAAGCGGTGTTCGATTTAACGATTTCTCAACATTTAAGCGGGCGAATCGCTTCAACGACACCCAGAGAAATGAGCCCGAGCACATTTAATGAATACCTATTCAATCGAAGCTTAGCGAACGGGCTGGCTGTAAGTCGGTTAAACATAGAGGAATAAAACATTGGTCGGTGAACACCAAATACGCATTCAAGTTACAGCAGACCATATTGATGTGCTCGGACATGCAAATAATTGCGAGTACTTGAGATGGTTTGAACAAGTCGCATGGTCCCACTGCCATGCATTAGGTATGTCTTGGGAAGCCTGGCAATCGCTAGGCTATGCTTGGGTTTCCCGTCATACAGAAATTGAATATTTACTCCCGGCCTTTGAACACGACAACCTCATTTTAAGCACATGGATAGCAGAAAATGATGGGCGTATATCTATGACGCGCGGCTATCGAATTAACCGCGAGCGGGATAACAAAACGCTCATTACCGGAAAAACGCGATGGATTTGTATCAACCTAGAAAATGGTAAGGCTGCAAGAATGCCAAAAGCGTTTTCGGATGCCTTTGCATCGCCCAACGTATCTGAACCTCATATCACCCAAGCGTAAAGGCAGTTGAGTCAATCGTGTATACCGAAAATGAGTGCGAGCGCGGCTGCTAAGCGTTCATTGGCCAGCTTAAGTGTGCCAATGAACGTTCATAGAATTGTCCGTGGAGCATTTATTCTGCCGGTAATTGACGAACCCCAACGGAATCTTTGAAGACCAATGTGCGGTACGGGTATGGAATTTCGATTTTATGCTCATCAAGTGCGCGCTTGATCGCCGCAACGACCTCATGCCGAGAGCGCCGCAAACCTAACGGCATGGAGTCTGCCCACCACGCCACTTCAATATCAACACTGCTTGCACCGAATTCTTTCATGAAAACTTCAACAGGCGTGCCTTGGTCAACACTTTCACAAGCGGTAGCGGCATCTGTAATCACGGGGATTGCATCATCCACATTTTCATCATATGCAATGCCAACAATAATGGATGTACGGCGTTTCTTTTTATTTGTCAGAACAAACACAGGGTTTTTAAAGAGAAAGGAGTTTGGGACAACAATTAACTCGCCGGAAGTTTGTCGAATTTTGGTCATGCGTATTGTAATTTCTTCCACACAACCAATGAGGTCTTCACATTCAATAAAGTCCCCACTTTCAAACGGAAAGCGCCATAGCAATAAAATACCCGCAAAAAAGTTTTCGAAAATGTCTTTAAACGCGAATCCAATGGCAACCGAGGCGATGCCTAATCCTCCTAGCGCTTTGGTGGGCGTCAGTCCGGGGAAGACCACCATGGCCGCCAGTAAAAGCCCTAATGCCCATGTCGAAATACTAATCAGTCTTTGTATAAGGTCCTGTAGTGAGGGCCTCAGTGATGAGCGCTTAGCAATTCGCTTACCCAGCCGCCCCAAAAGATTTGAAAATAGGCCCGTGAGAAGCAAAACGATCAAGCCTGCCACTAAATAAGGAATGTGGTGAATAAACTCCTGACCAATCCCAAAAAGCGTTGTCTCTAGTTGCTCTATAATGGTCTCAACACCAAATACGTCTGCCGGTAGATCAATATCCAACTCGGCATGAGCACTGAACGGCACGACGAATAACATCCACCCAAGGATAGGAAACATGATCACGATCCCGCTGTTGCGCTTCTTCCCATTATAATTCACCGGTGACTCCTTTAGATTTGACGACTGTTAGGCAATTTTTCCGAGTAGGGTCAATTATGACATGCACATTTCACTAGCACGAATAAAAAAGCCCCTAACTGACTTCACTTGTGAAGATCTATTAGGGGCTCGTAATATCTAACTTTTAATATATTAATTGACGATTTTACTCCATTGCCTCATCGACCGAGTCAGCGGCGTCATCCATCATTTCCTTTGACTTTTCCATTGCCTCGTCAACTTTCTCCCCAGCTTTTTCTGCCGGTCCATCTGCTGAGTCGCAGGCAGAAATAGCCAACAAACAGAATACCCATACACCTATTTTAATCATCTTCATACGTAACTCCTTGGACTAGCACACGTGATAAATACTTGGAGCTTAACATTACGGTTGCCTAGTAACAGAATCAAACGATCCAATGCTTCGACTACGACCGCATTCCTATATAGCCTACCGCCATGATAACAGGTCTTAATGTACCAGCTTATTTTGACGATCACCGCCCCTTTTAGCCAATCACTTAAAAATAGACACTATTTTTCTATTTTTAAAAAAGTCATCGCAAATATCAAACTTTTATAAATGAATACTAGACACTAGACGCCAGTAAAAAACGAAGATTTAAGTTACTCTTATGATGCGTCGAGTTGGAATTGCCCCAACGCACTCAAAAACAATGCATTAAACCCGTCCCAATTCGGCTTAGAAGGCAATGCAAAATCAACATCTTGCGACAATCCATATTGAATGAATGAGTCTAAGCATTCATTCTCGCACATTGTGTCTTTTTCTTGCCCTTTCGCTTTTTGCAACAACAGCCCACGAACTTCTTCCAGCAAATTATCCATTGTTGGAACGTTAACGGGTAATTGTTTAAATTGTGACAAACCCGCGCACATTTCTGAAAAATTAACAGGAGGAATCGTGCCGTGCTGTCGTATCCACTCATTGCACAGTAATGGTCGTACAATATAAAGGTACTTTTTCGCTGTCACCTTACCTTTCTCTTTATATTGACGAACATTATTATTCGCCATATTGCGATAATGGTAACCTAGGGCTCTAAGATTAACACTGTCCTCACTGAGTGATCGTAACGATTTCAACACAGCCTCATTTTTCCGGTATATAACCGGTGAATGTAGCCATTCAATCATCGTTGGGTTACTTTGCCGAAGCAATAATAGTGCTTTTTTTATATCCCAACCATTGATGTCGTACACACCCTCAATAGGCGCTTCAATGACATCCCGCTGTTTCTCCAGTGCCAAGTATTGCTTGACTGGCTTAATATATAAAAATCGTACATCATAATCACTGTCTTGAGATGCAAAACCCCAAGCTCGACTACCCGATTCACATGCATAAAGGATATTAACGTCATATTCCAGCTCAATTGCAGTCAAACGCCGTTTGATTTCGTCTTCAATCAGTGGATCAATCCCAATCATAGCCGAAAGTGACTTTTCGTCTTCCATTTTCATCATTCCTTACAACTTAAAACACAATCAATTCTTGACCAGCCAATGCTACCCGTTGACTCACTACTGATATTAACCATCACGGCGCGATTCTCATAAGTTGATTCATAACATCACTCACTCCACCCACCACCGTCACGCTACCAATTTTTTCGGCAATTTTTTCTTGCGCATCCATTTCTTTTAATTTTAGGAGCATAGGGTTTCCTTCGATCACTTTGGCAGTATTCAATAATGATCGAGTTGCAGCTGTTTCTTCACGCCGTTTAATAATATTCGCTTCGGCCTGCTTTTGCGCTTGGACGACTTGATTTAAGATCTCCCGCATATCACCTGGTAGAATGATATCTTTCAAACCGACTTGCTTTAAGCGAATGCCAAGTTCTAAAAATGCATTTTTTGTACGATCAAATATTAACTCATTCACTAATGACTTAGCTTCTAATAATTGATCTAGGGTTCTCGTGCTGACAGCCTCCCTCAATATTAACTGCATTTGCTTATACAAATACTCGTCAATTTTTTCTGTCTTATGAACAGCCAATGCAACGTCAAATATTTCATACATTGCTTGAAGGTTAACTCTTAAGCTCACCCGATCTTTGGTCAATATTTCTTGACCATTTACTTCCAGTGATTGAATCTTCTCGCTCATGACTACGATCGACACTTTACGATCAAACCCCCAAAAAGCATGTCGACCCACCTTCAAGACCTGAGAAAACTCGCCGTTAATATATAATATACCTTTATGGTTTTGGGGAACAATTTCGTAAATTAATCCATATTGCTTAAGCTTCGGCAATGTATTTTGCGCAATGATTTTCTTTAATAGTTGAGGCTCAACGGGCATATCATCGCTCACATCAATCTTTTCAATGCTTATACCGGGCACCCACCTCCAATAACCTATTCGACTAGCCGGTGCGAGCACGTCTAGCACTTTTTCAAAGTGCTTCACAACGGCAACTTCATGGGATGCCACATCCACTATTGCGATTTCATTAGATAACGGTGAATGCAATGCTAAACGGTTTATCCACTCATCGTCCACATAAAGGTTCGTCACATCTAATTCCAGAACCTCAAATGAAAGTGATTGTTTTAGATCCCAAAACTGATGAACACCCGGCGATAGCATTTTTTCATATTGCTGATTTCTGAACATGGCTACACGCTGTGTATCCGCTACGATTATTTTCTTTGTAAACATTGATCTTTTCTCTCTATGGCTCCTCACATTAATCCGCTGTCAATGCGAGGAAAATAAAATCTGGCTGGGGAATGATTTTTTGAACTTAACGTCAACACGATTTCAATCAAAGCGAATAAAAGCACTCATTTGCGCATCTTATTTATACTGACAATAGACGGTCATCCATCACCATTCATTCGACTATTGATGTCTTATCATGTTGATTTACTAATCTCGTATAATCACTACAACCAGCCAGTTCCGGCTTTTTTAGCAACGACGTTGTCCTGCTTGCGTCACTTTAAGAAGCCATTTGGTGGGCATTGCCCTTAATCTAATGGGATTCGAACCCATACCTTTCGGTGACCTCGTGCCCGTAGGCGTTTTGGAGTAGGAGTCGAACCTACACATACTGATCAGCTCAGTCGCTCTACCATTGAGCAATCCAAATTTGGTTGGGAGACCAAAGGATTCATAGTCACGGAATATGAAAGACCAGAGGTCTTCACACCAAGGGGCATTTTGAAACCCGCTTACGGTGACTACACACTGAACATTCCAATTTGCGTGCCACATTTGTGGAATCCTATAAATAACACTCGCTAAACCAGTATTCATGGTCGCTACAGCCCACTGCCTGGTTCTAGTGCGGAGCTTGCACTCTTAAGCCACTTCAAGAATAATTATCCAATAAAATAACCATTTATCTAATTTGATCATATGAAAACGGTACTTATCAGCTTATTGGGCACCACCCTCGACCTTAAAGGCAAAGGCAATAAACGCTGGGAAAACTGGCGCCCCAGCATCAGCCTCTGCCAACAAGAAGATCTTATAATTGATCGATTTGAGCTATTGCATGGAAAAAACTTCTCGCGACTCGCCAGTAATGTAAAAAAAGATATCGCCGTGGTATCGCCTGAAACGATCGTCAATCTTGTGGAAAGCGAAGCTGAAAACCCTTGGGACTTTGAAGAGGTATATAACCAACTGCTGGATTTCAGCCTGAATTATCCATTTAAACCTGATGAAGAACGGTATCTGCTTAACATCACAACCGGCACACACGTCGCTCAAATCTGCTGGTTTTTGCTGTGCGAAGCTCGTTATATACCCGCTACTCTTATACAAAGCTCACCCAGCAATACACCTGAGGGCACTTACCAAATCATTGATCTAGATTTATCCCGCTATGACACCATCAGCTCCCGCTTCAAAAAACAACACCTGAAAGACACAGACTTCTTAAAATCGGGCATTCAGACACACAACTCTGCATTCAACGAAATGATCACAGAGATAGAACATGTGGCGTTAAAGTCCTCAGCACCCATCTTATTAAATGGCCCAACTGGATCTGGTAAATCGCATCTCGCACGCAAAGTATTTGAATTAAAAAAGATTCGAAATCAAATCAATGGAGAGTTTGTGGCTGTGAACTGTGCAACCTTAAGGGGGGATGGAGCCATGTCCACTCTTTTCGGTCACCAAAAGGGTGCCTATACCGGCGCTTTAAGCGCTCGAAAAGGTTTGCTCAGCAAAGCCAACAAAGGCCTACTTTTTTTAGATGAAATTGGCGAGCTAGGATTGGATGAACAAGCAATGCTGCTCAATGCCATTGAAGAAAAGCACTTTTTTCCAGTCGGTTCCGATCAACCTACTTATAGCGACTTTCAATTAATCGCAGGCACTCATAAGAATTTGCATCATGCAGTTAAATCTGGGGAGTTTCGCGAAGACTTACTAGCACGCATAGATCTATGGCATTTCGAACTGCCCGGATTAAATCAGCGCAGAGAAGATATCGAACCCAATATAGATTTCGAATTACGAGAATACGAAGCGAAGCAAAATCACAAAGTAGACTTTAATAAGCGGGCGCGCGAAACCTACCTCCAATTTGCTACCTCGCATGAAGCCGTCTGGTCAGGAAATTTTCGCGACCTAAACGCCTCGATTCAACGCATGACCACCATGAGCGAAGGCGGCAGAATTAATGAGCAAAATGTCGCAAAAGAAATTCAGCGCTTAAAGATGCGATGGAATGATTCTCCTCAGCCATCATCCAACAAAGAGCTTTGTGATTTTATTGATCAGCACGCCATTGATGACCTCGACTTATTTGACCAGCAACAACTTATGTTTGTCATTCAAACCTGCCTTCAGTCTCAAAGCGCATCAGATGCTGGTAGAACACTTTTCAATCAATCTAGACTTAAAAAGTCTTCAGTGAATGATTCGCATCGCCTGCGCCAGTATCTAAAGAAATTCCAATTAAACTACGATCAACTTAAGGGCAGCGCGATAAAGTGACTTTATTGCGGTGCCCTTAAGGCAAAAACCAGTCGATAATCGAGAAATTGAATCCGCAGAGCACTTAAAAAATTGATCATTTTAGATAGTAGATCAATCTATTCAGATCAACTTAAAACACTCTGAGCAATTTCAGAATTATTTATTTCCTTATAAATCAATAACTTACAAGATTTTTGAGAGTTGGCATTGAAATTGTAATAATAAGGATAAGCGGTCAGGCGACCAAGAATACCTGCGCCCCACTATGATCGCTTCCAAACCATAAGAGCAGTATGGCCTTACAAAAATGAATAGATTAGAACAAATGACCCTAGACGATACAAAGCAAGCTCAACAGCCCAACTATGAAGTCATGAACACCGGCAATGTACCAGTCAAGTCATGGACCAAAGGTGTTTTATTTGAGGACCAAGCACGCGCTCAATTACATAATATTTCACAGATGCCATTTATTCATAAATGGGTAGCTGCCATGCCAGATGTACACCTTGGCAAAGGTGCTACTATCGGCTCCGTTATTCCGACAAAAGGCGCAGTTATACCCGCTGCGGTGGGAGTTGATATTGGTTGCGGTATGATGGCAGTGCGAACAGAACTCACCGCGAGTGACCTACCGGAAAATTTAGCGCCAATGCGAAGTGCAATCGAGTCTTTGGTGCCACACGGTCGATCAGTCTCAAGAGGAAAACGCGATAAAGGCTCTTGGAATCATCTGCCTGAAGATATTGCACAGCAATGGAATAACCACTTAGCGGACGAGTTCAAAATACTAAGTGAAAAGCACCGAGTACTCAAAAACACGAATAACGCCCACCACCTTGGAACTCTGGGCACAGGCAATCACTTTATTGAAATCTGCTTAGATGAACACAATCAAGTATGGGTGATGCTACATTCTGGCTCACGCGGTGTTGGCAATCGAATCGGCACGCACTTTATCGAACTGGCCAAGAAAGATATGGAAAAGTGGTTGATTCAATTGCCCGATAAAGATCTCGCTTATTTCCCAGAGGGTACAGACCATTTTAACGACTATCTAGCAGCCGTTGAGTGGGCGCAAAAGTATGCGCGAATCAACCGTGAAGCCATGATGAAAAGAACATTAAATGCAATCGCAAACGTATTGAACCGCCCAGTAGTGGGTGAACTTGAAGCTGTTAACTGCCATCACAATTACGTGAATCGAGAACATCATTACGGCAAGGACGTCCTTCTAACCCGTAAAGGAGCAGTCAGTGCACGTAAAGGCCAGCTAGGTATCATCCCAGGCAGCATGGGTGCCAAATCCTTTATCGTGCGCGGACTCGGCAATGAGGAAAGTTTTTGCTCATGCAGTCATGGTGCAGGCCGCGTGATGTCACGAACGCGCGCCAAGCGAGAAGTCTCCCTAAACGAGCACATAAAGGCGACTGAAGGAGTAGAATGCAGAAAAGATGTCAATGTGATTGATGAAACACCTTCCGCTTATAAAGATATTGAATCCGTCATGGCCGCACAAAGAGACCTTGTTGAGATTATGTACACACTCAAACAAGTCGTCTGCGTAAAAGGCTAATCAATAAATTAAAAACAGTAAAAATGGCAGCGCGTTAATACGTCGCTGCGTTGGCCTTTAATACACAAATAACTCACAACAACTACTCAACAAACTGCATTCAATTATGATCGAAATCAATGGCGCTTTTGGCGAAGGTGGTGGTCAAATACTGCGCACCACACTGACCCTATCCTTGTTAAACCAAGTACCGGTAAAGATAAAAAACATTCGCGCAAAGCGCTCCAAACCAGGGCTGATGCGTCAACACCTTGCCTGCGTAAAAGCGGCACAAACCATAAGTCAGGCCACTGTGAGCGGTGCAGAATTGCACTCCACCGAGTTAATTTTTAAACCTCAACCAGTAAAAGGTGGCACGTACTGCTTTGACATCGGCAGCGCAGGCAGCACGACGTTGGTTTTTCAAACTATTATGCTACCGCTAATGCTGGCTCAAAAATCATCACACATCACATTCAAAGGCGGAACGCACAATCCCTTAGCACCACCACTAACAGATATTAAACATGGATTTTTACCACTTATAAAAAAAATGGGTGGCAAGGTTGATATTGAAACCCAACAATGGGGCTATGCTCCATTTGGTGGCGGTGAATGGATAGCAAAAATTCACCCATCCACACTCAACCCACTCACACTGACGAAAAAAGGAGTGCTTATACAGAGTCGAATTCGCAGCTATATTTCTTGTGTAAAACATTCAATCGCCCAGCGAGAGATCGATACCTACCGCGAGCGATCCAAAGTAAATATTGATGTCAGTGAAAGCAGGAATCCGCCCGCACTATCTGCCGGCAATTTGCTGACACACCGACTAAAGTATGAACATTACGAAACATGCTTTTCTCAACTTGGCCAGAAACGCATGCCAGCAGAAAAAATAGCAGAGCGACTGGCCCATGACGTCAATCAACATCTAGAATCGGGCAGCACACTATCGCCTTTTTTAGCCGATCAAATATTGCTCCCAATATTAGTAGCCGGTAAAGGTGAATATACGACCAGCGAAATCACACAACATACGGAAACGAATATAAATACGATTTTTGAAATAACGGGCAAAAAGTTTGACTATTGGCCAGAGTCAAATCTTTTCAAAATTAAAATGGGGTAAGCCCTTGTTTAAACAATAATCACATTATTCCAATGTAGTGCGCAGTAGTCGCCAATAATTCAGTAGCTCCTTGATACAGGCATTCGGTTAATACAATGAATATAAAGCAATGTCCAACATGCTACTGTGAGCTTGAAGTACGTGAAACCAGCCCCTGTTATTTTTGTGGCGGCTGGCTTGAATCCGAAAACTTGCAGAAAGTAATCGCCAAAAGTGAATTCTCGATTTATCGCCCACAAGATGGTACAGAAATCACTTAATGCAAAATATGCTACTTGGAAGAAATCCTATCTAATCTAAGTGACCTGCTAACTGAGTTCGGTATTCGCAATGAAGAAGCCGAAGTATCGGTGAGTTTTCTTGATTATGCAGAATCAGTCATCTTAAAAGACAAGTACTGTACTGAGTGCAATCGAAGACTTTCACTATTAAAGATAACAAAGGGGATAGAATAAATGAATGGATTAAGGAATAGCCACCAATACAGACTGCATAGCAGTTCATAGGTGATTAGATCTTAGAGTGGGTGTCCTTTTAATTTGGGGTTTTGGCGGTTTGCTAGACCTTACCAAATAAAGGACTTTTACCTCCGATCTTGCGCCAGCTTCGCTTGGCGCACTGAGTGTCCTCGTAGACTCAATAACTGACGTTCTATCCTCTCGCCCAATACATGTTTCAGAAAAATCTAGCAAAAGAAACTACCATGACTCCGGAGCTTTTTGATTAAATCGATCAAGAACAAACTCCAAATCAAACTCATTTGCAATTTGAAGAATAGTGTCAGCAAACACATCTGTACAATCATCTTCAGACGCAATCAGCCTTGGTAAATGCTCTGCATAATCTAAAAGCTTTTCTAGCTTCTCACTCTCTTTAGGCTGTCCCGCAAGATCCCTTGCTTTAATTAACACCCCTTGTAAGGCATAAAGAGAGCATGAAAACTTATCATTTTTAATCATTAACGGCCTCGTCATTGTCCTATTGGATCTAACTCGATATTTCTTACTTTTACACCATTGGACACTCATCCTAAATTTTCAGAATATTCTACAGAATAAGATGCATTAACTAAATATTTATTTTTTCGTAGTGGACGGGGTTTGTACTTTCACCTCCGATCTTGCGCCAGCTTCGCTTGGCGCACTGGATGTCCTGTTAGTTCGTTTTTATTGCCCCAAATTGAAAATAAACTAAAAGGACACTCAGCCTAGTATTTCTTGCTCTGTAGCGTGTGGCAGTTCAGACCTGATCTTACACTTCTACATCCAGGTTGTAGATGGATTAGATCTTAGAGTGGGTGTCCTTTTAATTTGTTTTAATTTGCTTAAAATCAGTCATACAACTTTCCTGACTTATTAAAGACTGAATACTTAACATCAATTCGGGCTAGAAAATCACCAAAAGCATCATATTCCGCAGGTAAATCATATATTGAGTTAACACTAAATACAGCCATTAATTCTTCATAATAGTCTCCAGATCCTACATAAACAGAAAGAAATGCGGATGCGTCATCGATGAAATCATTTTCTAATAACTCGCCTCCACAAACTCTCATTAGAAATTCATAAACTGATAGCTTTTTATTTCTAAACTGAGCTAGTGCATCAACGATTTTTTTATCGTTCTGCATATAATCAATTAACGATCCATTATTAAATGCCCAAACGAATATTATGCTTAAAATAGGCGCTGCAGGTTCAACGTTTCCTGTACAGGCTTCATGATATTCCAAAGAGTCCAACATTATTTCTCTCCATTTAGTATTTCCCCAACTGGTATTGGTGACTGATTATTTGCCTCCAAATTTTTACCATCATGCATATGATAAACCCAGTCGACCTTATCAACTTTTATTTGAAATTTGTTTCTTTGCATAGTGCGACCCTAATCCAACAAGGACACCCACTTTAAATTTTAAGCATACGGTACAGAATCATATGCGGCAACTAAATGTCTATTTTTTGTTAAGGGAAGCTATTTTTTAGCTGTTTAAGTGATTTAAATGACCACTGCAGAGTTGATGATTTTTCTATCGATATAAATTGCTGTCAAATACAAAAAATAAAAAACATGATACTAAGCAGTAGCATCAAAATACTTCTTATATATCATTGGACATAAGAACTGCTCGCTTTGCTCACTGAACAACCAATTAGAGGTGTATGCAATATGGCAGAATACACCGTCAATAAAGTAAGCCATATCAGATAGATGCTTTCTGGACTCTTTATTGTTTAAGCCTTTTGATATTCTCACTTTCACCAAATCAGAGCTGATCTCCTTTTTAGCTCGAAAGTAAAACGGCGTATCTTTTTCGATCGAAGAATAATATTCAACTCCGAATGCCTCTCCCTCTTGCTCCCACTCAGCTTGATGGATCTTCTTTTGCGCAACAAAACCTTTTATGAATTTTCTGGCTAGCGGTATATTATTAGATAAACAAGAACTAGACCTAAATCTTATTAGTTTCTCGCAACAGTCTAATAAATAGCATTTGACCAGTTTTTCACTATTTGGATTTTCACTTTTTTTCTTTAACTTTATTAATATATTCATAGCGATTACTTTAAGCTAAACTATAAGGACCTTAGCCTAACAAGTTCTAATTGAGTAAGATAGCCAATTAAAAAATGTAAAAGAATAAATATTCAACCTCAAATATTGAAAATTCCCTATCCGTATAGATTTACCTTTAAAGCTCTTAGCCGATACCAAGAAATATAGAACCACAATGATGCCTGCTCCGCTAACCTCAGTAAATGATCATCCTCCTGCCTAGAGCCATTGCTCAATATTTTCCATTACTGTTTTTATTCTATTCGGAAGCGATCGATTTCGCAGTACGCACTGGTATATTGTTTCGCTGACTGGGTTAGCCAGTCGATGGGCATTGATACACTCAGGCCTTTGAAAAGCTTCCACTGCATATGCCGGTAACACCGTAAAACCCAACCCTAGGCTGACGGGTTCCAAAATCATACCAATCTGATTAGAGAATCCCTTTCTGGCAAACAGGTTGCTGTGCTGAAACTGCGGGTAGTTGGAACTCAGTAGTAAATTGGCGTGATGACTGCCGTCGGGGTGATCGATGAATCCCAATGAGGTGAGCGTATTCCAATCTGTGTTTTTAACGGCCGCAGGTGTTATTAGAATTAAAGGCTCTTCTGCTACAGGCGTACACACTACTTCTGCTAGAGTGGATTTTGCCGTCATGAATCCAATATCCGCACTGGATTCAACCACGGCGTTCTCCACCTCGGTATTCGGTGCAAATCGATAGTCAATCGTGAGGTTAGAGTGAACATTCTGCATTGCTAACAAGCGAGGGTAAAGCTTAAGCCCAACACTGCCGGGAGACATCACACGCACAGCACCTTCGTAGGGGGGATCCTCCCCCACGGTCTGTTCTAAGTTCGACAATGCCAGCAAAATATCCTGAGCGTCAGCGTATAGTCGCTTTGCTGCCTCGGTGAGGGAAAACTGCTTACCCTGCCGCACCAATAATTTGACCCCCAATTGCTCCTCCAACTTACGGACATGCTGACTGACTCCCGACTGGGTCATATGAAGACATTCAGCCGTACGGGTGAAGTGACCTACATCCACAAGAGTACAAAAGGTGCGTAACCAGGTTGTGTTTATCATTACAATACATGATCAATTTAATTACAGATCATAATTTT
Organism: uncultured Saccharospirillaceae bacterium; assembly: GCA_947503895.1. GTDB lineage: Bacteria > Pseudomonadota > Gammaproteobacteria > Pseudomonadales > Oceanobacteraceae > Bermanella. The sequence goes on along the minus strand of CANNFT010000013.1, from coordinate 81,814 downwards.
ACGTGATAATCACCTCCAAGTAACCTGTCTCTAGTTACACAGTAAGAGGACTAGTAATGAACAACGTATATCCACGCAATTTTTCCCACATCGGTATTTCGGTGCCTAATCTTGAGAAGGCCGTTCAGTTCTACACAGAGGTGATGGGGTGGTACCTCATTATGGAGCCCACGGAGATCGAAGAAAGTGAAAGCGCCATAGGTGAAATGTGTACGGACGTATTTGGGCCAGGCTGGGGCAGTTTCCGTATCGCGCATCTATCAACTGGCGACCGAGTGGGTGTAGAACTGTTCCAATTTAAAAATCAAACCAATCCCGACAACAACTTCGAATACTGGAAAACAGGTATCTTCCACTTCTGCGTACAGGATCCGAACGTCGAAGAACTGGCCGAACGTATCGTGGCCGCCGGAGGCAAGCGACGCATGGAAAAACCGCGTTATTATTATCCCGGGATGAAACCCTATCGCATGATCTACATGGAAGATCCATTTGGCAATATTGTAGAGATTTACAGTCACAGCTATGAGCTGATTTACAGTGAAGGAGCTTATTAAATTATAATTGCATTGTTAACTGCAATAAATAAGGGCACACAAAAAGTGTGCCCGATAATATTAACACTCAGCTCGTATGAAAACCCAACCTCATTCTGTTCCTCGCAGGGTGCATACATCGCATGACAGGCCTATCACCCTGCACTTGCTACCCAACGACTTGAATGCTAAAACGTGCTGGTTTCCATTCATTCCGAATTAAGTCGAAAGTTTTCAAAAACATGCAATAATGGTGGCTGCGATAACTGCGGGCAAGCAAGCATTTTAATGAAAAGAACTGCTAAAAACCGGATGGCTGAGTTATGCTCAATTGACATTCATTGTTTGATCGCTTTATTGGCGTCGGAAGAAGCATGCGTGAGGGAGTTATAATCCGATTTTGATGCTTGAGTCATAAACCCCGAATCAACTAAAAAAAACCTTTGGTGGGCTTGATAAACCACAGTAATAAAAATACAGCTATCTGCTGATTTAAGACTTGCCATGACCACCACATCAATGACAGAGCAATACCCCCACCTGAATTTGACTCGCTTAATAGCCATTATCCATCTCATTTTAGGATATCCATTTGCTCTTCTTGCCAAGATGTATTTAAGTAGTACAACGAAGAAAAAGAGTAGAAATTGCTTACAGTGGATATACTGAAATTTAAGGATGTGTACAAAAGTAAGCACATAAATAAAACTGTTAATTTTCAAGGAAGTGTCGTGCAAGAATCTCGAAAGCTAAAAGACTATTTAATTGAAAGAACGAAACCAAAAGGCATCGATGTCCTGTGTAGCTTGAAGCACTTCGCCATCATAACATACGCTGTTCCAAGCGAGAGATTCCAAGGTATATTTCCAGAAAGGTTTCAATTGGATACGGTCGAAATCGAAGGGCAGCAGATGGGGCTAATATCAGTCGTGCCATTTATTGATGTTGACTTTACTTCTGCGGTATTCCCATTTCCCAAATTTACAATGGGCCAGACTAACTATCGAATTTACATTATAGATACTGAAACAGGTGAGCGTTGTGTATGGTTCCTTGGCACTACTTTGGATTCATGGACGCTCGCAGTGCCGAGATACCTATGGAATCTTCCATGGCACGCAGGAAAGGTTAGCTTCGATTGCATTTTAAATGAAGAGAACGGCTTATACGAAAAGTACCATATGGAAACCGTTTCGGATTGGGCGGCAGCTTCGCTTGACTTAGTTCAATCAGAATCAAACATATTCAATTTTACTGGCTTCCCCGATGCTGAATCAGCTTTGGTTTTTTTGACACATCCATTGACTGGATTTTACCGCCGAAGAGATCATAAACTGGGGACTTACCGAGTGTGGCACAAAGAGCTAGAAGTAAAGCCTGCTAAGCTAATATCTGCTAATTTTAAGCTTCTCTCAGACTTAGGCATTGTAAAAGTATCTGAGCAAAATAAGCCCTATAATGTATTAATTGAGCCGATAAATGAATTTACGATTTACTTACCTCCAACTGTTATTGAGTGATATTTTAACAACCTAATTAACGTAGACGCTCACAAGTTCGCGTTAGTTACGTTAATGTCATATCCCGGTATTGCCGATTTCAAAAAACATTCAGATTCGAGTCTGAACTACTACAGATCAGCTTTTTTAAAAATATGGAGCATAAGTATCTAATTAAGTTTTGTCATCTTTTGTGACACTACTCAATAGTAAATTGTGCGTCGACGTAACGATTAATTCATCCCAGTCACAAGTACAACCTCTATAGTACGGATCATTCTGTGCTCTGACGCTAAGGCCCAATCATTTTAAACCGTTGAAGTTGATTTCTGAATTACACACTTCTGTATTTACGAATAATACAATCGCTCTAATCTATTTGCTTAAGATAATCATTTTAATAATTCGGAGTTGAATCCAAGCATGAATAAAATTACTTAATTTAACTAGCATGCAGTGTGATCGGTCGCTTGTAAGAGCCGCGCATTAGAGGAAAGCAGTCATTTCGAGCAATCATTAAATTTATGGGTTTACCTAGAATGCTGAATAACGCTGAGATAAGCACATCTGGATGGGAATATCATTTGGACAGGAAAGTAATCAACCCAATTTAAACCTGATAATTACCCTAAAGAAAGGGCAACCATCAGATCAGGTGTAGATCATTAAACGTTTAAGCTACTTTTTGTACGATCACACTACCAATAGAATAACCAGCACCAAAGGAGCAAATCACTCCTAAATCACCTTCTTTGATGTCTTGCTTATGAAGGTGGTAAGCGATAATTGAACCGGCTGAACTGGTATTTGCATAAGTATCTAAGATGACCGGCGCTTCTTCTTCTGTCGCGGCGCGGCCTAGCACTCGCTTGGCAATCAATTGGTTCATACTGAGGTTTGCTTGATGCAACCACATTCGCTTTAGATCAGAGGCTTGTATTTGATGCTCTTCTAGGTGAGACGCGATCTGGTCAGCCACCATGGGGCACACTTCTTTAAATACTTTACGTCCATTTTGCACAAATAATTTATCAGCTTTACCCAATCCATTTTCATCACAGCGATTTAAAAAGCCAGAATTATTACGAATATTGTTTGAAAAGTGCGTTTGCAGCTTAGTCCCTAAAATGCGGAATTTTGCTTGGCTGCTTGAATCTTCTTCCGCCTCCATAATCACTGCCGTGCACGCATCACCAAAAATAAAGTGGCTATCGCGATCACGAAAGTTTAAGTGCCCACTGCAGATTTCAGGGTTGACCATTAACACTGCCTTAGCACTGCCATTCTGAATGGCACTGACCCCCGCCTGAATACCAAACGTCGCTGATGAACAGGCAACGTTCATATCGTATGCAAACCCTTTTATTCCAAGAGCCATTTGCACTTCAACCGCTACAGCTGGGTAAGGTCGCTGCATATTGCTACATGCCACGATAACGGCATCGATGTCAGAGGCAGACTTACCCGATTCAGTCATTGCCTGCTTGGCAGCAGATATGGCCATTTCACACTGCACAGACCACTCTTCATTCGGGCGTTCTGAAATATGTGGCACCATTCGAGTTGGGTCTAAAACCCCCTCTTTATCAATAACATATCGGCTTTTAATTCCTGATGCTTTTTCAATAAAAGCACTGTTACTCTCTGGTAAAGCCTCTACTTCACCGGATGCAATGGCCGACTGATTAGATTCGTTAAACGCTTGCGCATAAGCATTGTAAGATGCAACCAGCTCATCATTACTAATGGAGTCTTTGGGGGTAAATAGCCCAGTACCGCTGATAACGACTTGTTTCACACTTTTCCCCTCTACCAATTCTCTTTTGTGCGTCTCGCACAATCGCGATTCGCTACCGATATATTAATTTTGTACCACCACACAAGGGGCATGAGACTTGCTAAGCAATCTCTAACTTCAGGTAACAGCCTACTATTGCTGGGCTCGTCAAAAGACTCAGCCTAATAAGTTTTACAGAATGTGTTCAAACTATAATGCAAAGCTAAAGCTGATTCCACTCACTGCAGCACACTGGCCTTAACAACATCTAATTGGGCGGCCCAGCGCTTCTCTGAGACGGGCAATTTGGTCCCAAGCTCTTGAGCAAACAGCGATACTCGATATTCTTGTATCATCCAATTCAATTGCAGAACCTCTGGGAAGCAGCCTATTTCGGCTGGCAAATTGGCCACTATTCTTTGATACTGCTCATCCCAACTCGACACCTTTTGCTGAAGCTGCTTGTCTTTCTGCAGGTTACCTTGGAGCTTATCTAAACGCATCATCATAGCCTGAATATATCTTGGGTAGTAACGTAACCACTCAAGCGGAATTTGACCGACAAAACCTTTAGGGACCAATTGAGTTAGCTGCTGTTTAATGTCGCTCACAGCAAATGCAAATGCCAATTGATTTTGCTTTTTAAGCTTTTTCTGCAGCTCATGTAGACCTGATAAAATCGATTTAATCGTTGGCAATATATCTGCCAAAACATCACCGATGTTGCCTCTACCCAATTCCTTCAATGCCTGAAATTGAGGTTGTGTTCGCGGTGCCTCTGGCATTTTGAAAGTGGTGGTAAAGCACTGCTGCACTATGCCCTCTAGTAGCTCTGTCTTATTCCCAATACTTCCGTAAAAGATCATTTCTGTAGCGAGCTGCCGCTGTGCCTCTTTTTTGATCCAGCTTACCTGCTCGGCAAGCTCCAGTTGCAATAATCGCAGTACTCCTTGTTGAGTGGCCACTTCCGCAGAATCTGCTCGCTCCAACAGCTTTAACGACACCGCTTCTCGGTTATCAATCAAAGCAGGAAACATCGTCACTTTTATACCGGCTTGTTCTAGCTCTAAGTGTTTAGGCAGTTCATTGAGATCCCATTGCGTTATGCGTTCACGCTCGAATTCATTTTCAGCCGCCTGATTAATACTGCCGGCCACATCCCCGACTTGTTCAACCAACGCTCTCCAATAACGACCTTTTGCAAGCACGGTTTCATCATGATTGATCACACTGATGTTCATTAAGTAATGCTCATCAACTTGATCCCATTGCCAGTCTTCTTCGCTAATTTTCAAACGCTTCTGCTGATAAGCAAAGAGTGCGATAGCTTCCGTTAATGGAGAATCCGCGGGCTTTGCCTCCATTAAAAAATGATCGACAAAATCAGGAACTGGCACCAGTTGCTTACGAATATTTTTCGGCAATGACTTCACCATTGCAACAACCTTATCCTTTAACATACCGGGCACCAGCCACTGAATTCGACTGACTGGCAACTGCTTCAGCATTGCAGCGGGTACAGTAATGGTGACACCATCATCAACATGACCAGGCTCAAACCGATAGTTGAGCGGAAAGATAGCACTTCCAACACTTAGATGATCTGGGAATTGAGCCTGTGTAATATCTGCCGCGCTATGCTGCATAAGATAAGATTTGGTCACTTTCAATAAATCAGGTGACGTTCGCTCTTCCTGCTTACGCCACTTTTCAAAGCCTGCAGTACTCACCACATGGGCAGGAATACGCTCAGCATAGAATTGATAAAGTGTTTCCTCATCTACCACAATATCTCGACGTCGACTTTTTTCTTCTAACGCCTGAACATCGTCCAACAGCTGCTGATTGTATTTTAAAAAGTCACCTTTAGTCTGAATGGTACCAGCTACTACACCTTCACGAATAAACAATTCACGACTGACCAGTGGATCTATCTTCCCAAAGCTGACTCTACGCTTAGGTACTAATATCAGGCCAAATAAAGTGACTTGCTCAAATGCCATCACTTGACCGCGCTTAGTGGACCAATGCGGTTCTAAATACTTGGTTTTCAATAACCCCTTTGCTAACGGCTCTACCCATTCGGTTTCTATTTTTGCATTGGTTCGAGCATACAGCTTGGTCGTTTCAACTAATTCAGCGGAAACCACCCATTTGGGTTTTTTCTTGTAAATGCCACTACCGGGGAAAAGTAAAAATCGACGATTGCGTGCACCTTTATAATCACCTTCATCGTCTTTTTGACCAATATGACTGAGCAAACCTGTCAACAGACTTTGATGCACCGCCATGTATGAAGCCGGTTCAGCATTCTCTTTGAAATTAAGTTCTTTGCATTGCAATCGAAGTTGGTAATGCACATCACGCCACTCGCGCATGCGCATAAAAGCTAAGAATTGTTTTTTACAAAACTGACGTAGTTGATTATTTGATAGCGTCTGGCGTTCTTCTTCATAGCGATGCCATAAATTCACCAACGTCATAAAGTCTGAGTCTTCGTGGCGATATTCAGCATGTTTTTGATCCGCTGCTTGCTGACGATCGGCTGGACGCTCTCGCGGATCTTGCACGCTGAGTGCTGCTGCGATGATCAACACCTCAGATAACGCACCTTTTTGATTGGCTTCTATGAGCATACGGCCAACTCTTGGATCAACCGGTAGTTTTGCAAGCTGACGGCCGACCTCTGTGATTCTATCTTGGTCGTCAACGGCACCCAGCTCTTTTAATAAATTGTAACCGTCTTTAATAAATCGATTGTCAGGGCTGTCAACAAACGGGAACGACTGAATGTCACCTAATTTCAGTGACAGCATTTGCAATATCACGGCCGCTAAATTTGTACGTTGTATTTCTGGGTCGGTAAACTCAGATCGCTGATTAAAGTCTTCTTCAGAATAGAGTCGAATACAAACCCCTTCCGCAACACGCCCACAACGTCCTTTACGCTGGTTCGCACTGGCTTGGGAAATGGGTTCAATAGGTAGCCTCTGTACTTTAGAGCGATAACTATAACGACTGATACGCGCTAACCCTGTATCAATAACGTATCGAATGCCCGGTACAGTCAAAGAGGTTTCTGCAACATTCGTCGACAAAATAACGCGACGCTGTCCTCCTGTAGGGTTAAAAATTTTTCCTTGCTCTGCTGCACTAAGTCGAGCATATAAAGGCAATATTTCAGTATGCGGATAGGCTTGCTTTTTCAGTGCAAGCGAGGCCTCCCGTATTTCGCGCTCTCCACTGACAAACACAAGAATATCGCCTAGTTGCTTTCGCTTTCGATCTTCTTGTGCTAATTCCTCTACCGCATCAATAATGCCTTGGTATAAATCTGCTTCTTTTTCGTCGTCTTCATCATTGACCAGCGGGCGATATCGCTCTTCAACCGGGAATGTGCGACCAGACACTTCAATAACCGGTGCATTATTGAAGTGTTTTGAAAATCGATCAACATCAATGGTGGCTGAAGTAATGATCACTTTTAAATCCGGGCGCTTTGGTAATAAATTCCGCAAATAACCCATTAAAAAGTCAATATTTAAGCTTCGTTCATGGGCCTCATCAATAATAATGACTTCGTATTTTGACAAAAAACGATCATGTTGAGTTTCCGCCAGCAAGATACCATCGGTCATGAGCTTTACGAGTGTGGTATCTTTTGATTGATCGGAAAAGCGTACCTGGAACCCCACCTGCTCACCCAATGCCACTTGGGTTTCATCAGCGATGCGCTGTGCCACTGATCGTGCGGCCAATCGCCTTGGTTGCGTATGCCCGATTAAACCGTAGCGCCCTAAACCCAATTCCAAACAAATTTTTGGAATCTGCGTAGTTTTCCCCGAACCCGTTTCACCGGCAATCACCACGACTTGGTTTTCGGAAATAGCCTTAGCAATATCGGCACGCTTGCCACTAACGGGCAAAGCATCATCGTATGTGATAGCAGGGAATTGCTCGGCTCGCTTATTGGCCAGCTCCCGAGATGCTTCAATGAGGTTTGATAGTTTGTCGATACTCTTATCGACGGGTTGTTGGTGTTTCATTCTAGAGCGAATGGTTTGAATTTGACGTTCGAAACCAAACCGATTTCGAATCATACAGGCGGGAATAGCTTGCTGAAGATCGCGGAGTTTATCTTGCACTTCTGAATTTAACCTCGGTCTATCTTAAGGGTACCTAATCGGGGTACCGCTCTTTAGAATGAGTGGAATACAAGGTTAAAACTCTCAATTCTCACGAACCTTCAATTCACTCACATTATTATTTTCACGCCCATTTGGCGGCGTGTATTAAAACGCAAAAACGCCCCTTTTGATTAGGAGCGTTCAAGGCTAACCAGACAGAGTTCGACCTGAATGGTTTGGTATTGGTGTCATTAAAGCCTTTAACAGGGCTTTGATTAACCGCCTATTATTGACACTAGGCGGTCTGCATCACCATGTTTTTATGAAGAAGCCGTTTCTTCATCACGCAGTTCACGACGTAGAATCTTGCCGACATTGGTTTTAGGCAATTCATCACGGAACTCTACATGCTTGGGCACTTTGTATGCGGTTAAGCGCTCACGACACCAGTCGATGACGTCTTTAGCAGTTAGCTGAGGGTTGCTACCCACAACAAACACTTTTACCACTTCACCACTGCGCTCATCAGGTAGGCCGATCGCGGCACACTCAACAATTTCAGGGTGGCTCGCAACAACGTCTTCGATTTCGTTCGGATACACATTAAAGCCAGATACGATAATCATGTCTTTCTTACGGTCAACGATTTTCATAAAACCGTCTTCCATGATGACTGCCATATCACCCGTCTTAAGCCATCCGTCTTCGGTGATGGTTTCAGCCGTTGCTTCTGGACGCTGCCAATAGCCTTTCATGACCTGCGGACCCTTAACGCATAATTCGCCCGCTTCACCTACTGGTAGGTCATCACCGTCATCGCTGATGACTTTACACAAAGTACCCGGCACAGGCATACCAATGGTGCCTAATTTGGTGTGGCCTGGCGGGTTAAACGAAACGATTGGAGACGTTTCCGTCATTCCGTAGCCTTCAGAGACCTCGCAACCAGTGACCTTCATCCATTGATCAGCTGCATCTTTCGTTAACGCCATACCGCCTGAAATCGTCATTTGTAAACGGCTGAAGTTTAGCTTACGGAAATCAGCGTTATTGCAAAGTGCAACAAATAATGTGTTCAAGCCCAATAATGCGTTGAACTCCCACTTCGCCATTTCTTTTACGAAGCCAGGAATGTCACGAGGGTTTGGAATTAATACGCTGTGGTTACCGGTTTCCATCAACACCATGCAGTTCACTGTAAATGCATAAATGTGATACAGCGGAAGCGGCGCTATAACCGTTTTGCTGCTTTCATCGCCATCAGCGTTTAAGCCCATCACAAATAATGGGTGTGCTTGACACATATTCGCGATGAGATTTTGATGCGTCAACATTGCGCCTTTCGCCACACCAGTGGTGCCGCCAGTATATTGCAATACACAAATGTCATCCTGTGACATTTCAACCGGTGTATAAGGTTTAGCGCTGCCAGCGGACAGAACCGAGCGCAGCGTCTTATGACCAGGAAGGTTGTATGGCTCAACTTCTTTACGTACGTGCTTGATGACAAAATTGACCAATGTACGCTTAAGCGCGCTGCACATATCACCCGCTTCAGTGACGATGACATGCTCAATCTGTGTTTTCGGTACGACCTTTTCAGCTTTACCAGCCATTTGAGCCAGTACTACCAGTGCCTTGGCGCCAGAGTCGTTAAATTGATGCTCTAACTCACGCTCGGTATAGAGTGGGTTAGTATTTACCACGATCAGACCGGCACGCATTGCGCCGAACACAACGATGGGATATTGAAGAAGGTTAGGCAGCTGAACTGCGATGCGGTCACCCTTCTTTAGGTTGGTCTGATTTTGCAAATAAGATGCGAAGTCAGAGGAGAGCCTGTCTAGCTCGCCATAGGTGAGTGTTTTTCCTAGTGCCGTAAAGGCAGGTCGATCCGCGTATTTTTTAACGTTTGCATTAAAAACTTCGATAACACTGGCGTATTTTTTAACGTCGACTGTGCTAGGCAGACCCTTAGGATATTTATCACTAAAGAAAGTTTCGTTCATACCGCCTCCAACTAAATTGAGCCCCAAAGCGCGTTCATTGTTATTGTATATTTGCTATACAGCTAATAAGGACAGTGGGGCAGACTACCAGTTTTAACCTGTTAGTCATAGCCCTTTTAGGCCTATAAAGTCAGTGAAAATAAGGGTTTGTTCGTTTTGTGAACGAATGTTCAGGCATTACTGCTATTATCGCTAAATCTCACGAGGGAGACTGTTCTGAAGCGGTCACCTGTCATAACAATAAAGACGAAAAAACGCAGGTTTAATTGTGAAACAAACGATGATTTTAGCCCATGACGGGCAACCGATTCAGGTCTACATTTGGGAGCACCCCACCCCATTGGGCTGGATACATATCCACCATGGCATGGCTGAACACGGCGGAAGATACAATGAATTCGCCCGAAAGATGGTTGCGGAGGGATATTCTGTCGTCGCCCACGATCATCGAGGGCACGGCCCCATTAATCGCCCTCAACAGGGACACTTCGGTGACCTGAACGGTTGGAACAAAGTGTTGCAAGATATCACCACCGTTCGTACTGAGATCTGTGGGGAAATGCGCCCGTATTACATCTTTGGCCACAGCATGGGGTCATTTATCGTTCAATCCTACCTGACGCGACACATCTTAGATGTAGATGGCTTAATCCTTTCTGGGTCCAATCTTCAACCACCATTACTCAGCAAAGCTGCAAGGTGGGTAACAAAACTAGAGCGGTTACGAGTGGGCAAGCATCGTCCTAGCAAACTCATACAAGCGCTGTCATTTGGTGCATTTAACAAACGCTTCAAACCTAATCGAACGGATTTCGACTGGCTGAGTAATGATCCGTCTCAAGTAGACGCCTACGTCGCAGATGAAGACTGTGGCTTCCCGATAACAACCGAGTCATGGTTTCAATTATTTTCAGCATTGAGCGACCTATATTCACCCGATCAACTTATTAAAATACCCAAGAATTTACCGATCCTCATTGTCAGCGGCGATCAAGATCCTGTCGGGCAGTTTGGAAATGGCGTGAAAAAGTTATCTGCAGCTTATCAGGAAACTGGGCATACGGATGTCACACTTCAATTGTACGCAGGCAAACGCCATGAGTTGTTAAACGAATTAAACAAAGAAGAAGTAGCGCATGATATTTCAATATGGCTGAATAAACGCAGCCAACAAAAAGCGAGTGCTTAGTGCGGCTGAAAGTGAATTTAAGACTGTCTGTGATCGTGAATTCCGGTTCACATGACAGTCTTCATTATTTGTGACTCCTAACACGCTGTTTTCACCTGTTCGTTAATTGACAACACAGGTGCAAAACCGGTTATGAAAATGAATCATCTTTTGAGTCTTCGCAAAAAATAAAGAGAATAGCATGCCGACACTTGAAAACCTGACATTTGATGAACTATCCGACGGCGACAGCGCAACCTTCAGTAAGACGCTCACTGAGCGAGAGTTATTATTATTTGCTGCGGCCAGTGGAGACGTCAACCCCATACATATCAACCCAGATTATGCTGAAACCACATCCTTCAAAAAACAGATCGCGCATGGTATGTGGTCTGGGTCTTTAATCTCTGCAACACTGGCAACCGTCATGCCAGGCCCTGGGACAATCTACCTTAGTCAAAACTTAAAGTTTAAACGGCCGACGCACATCGGCGATACGTTAACAGTCACCGTAACAGTTGAAGAAAAGAAGACTAAACGAAATATTGTGGTGTTCAATTGCGAGGTAGTGAATCAAGACAACAAGCTTGTGACATCCGGTACAGCGGAAGTGATTGCCCCCGCCGAGAAAATTCAGGTAGAAGAACCCAAGCTACCTGATATTAATATTCAATAATCTTTTTATCTTTCAACATCATGAACCATTTAAGAACGGTACTCCTTCCATGAATAGACCGGTAAAACCGGCCTATTCTTAAAGGCACTTCTTAGGTCTCAATCTTACTGAGGAGAAAAGGCAAGCGGCCATTCAAATTCATCTGATTTATCCGAAGGGGCAAAACTCAACATTCTGCACGTTGAAATAAGCTTTCGCTCAACCTTTTTGTCATTTAAATCGCTGGACGCTACTTCACATGATGCGACCTCTCCTGAAGGAGCCACTTTAACGCCTAGCATCACTGTTCCTTCAAGTGCAGGGTTTTCTCTCAGCGCACGTCGGTATATACGGTCAAATCGAGATTTACTTTTCTCAAATACTCGGCGTATTTGCATCTGCGATCTGGCGAGCTTTTTGGTTTCAGTTTTTTCAGGCGGGGTAGACAGTTTATCCTTCGGCAATGCCTTCACTTTTGTAGTCTCTCGCGTTGCTTCCGCTAATTGAGCACCACCCGTTTGCCTCGTCAACTTCGCCTCATCAATGTTTGCAATATGAGCCACCGCCTTCTCATCAACCACCGTCCCCGAATCTGTTCGCTGCTTGCCGTCATTGGTTAATTGAGCGCTATCCAACGCGAGTTCTTCTATATTGACCAAAGATTGCATATCAGCCAATTCAACGGCCGCTCCTGACATGAGTTTTTTTGCTTTCTCTTTAGCCGCTCTCACCTTTTCTGGCGTACGATCTTTTTGAGAGATGGGTTTAGGCTTGGGTCGCGGTGGCACGACTGGTTCCGCAACAGGCGTTGGCTTGACTACCTCTTTTTTCAAGATTTCTTTTTTAATTTCTGGTTTTTTTTCGATAATTGTTTCAGGTTTAGGCGGTAGATTTACCACAGGCTTAGGCGCTTCTTTTGTTCTTTTAATCACCTTTGCTAATTGCGGTGGAATTTTTTCGAGCTTTTCCCGCTTAATCTCTGGCAATTGTACATTGGGAATCAGCACCCCCAGTGCAATACATAAACCAAGAAGGCTCAGCAAAATCCACTTGAACAGCAATTGATCCTTTGATTTTGACCACGGTAAGCCCGTGGTTTTAAATGTCGCGGTGGTCATTATGCCCCCTTATTAGCCGGGACGTTCTGTTCACCCGCACTTTGCTTAACGGCAAGAGAAATCTGAGTAAACTCCGTTTTTTGACACGTTGCCATTATTTTCTTGAGCAATTGATAAGGTATTCCGTGGTCTCCCATTATTGTAATGGGCCTACCTATTTCTGCTTCCAGCTCTGTGGCATTTCGCCGACTTGCCAAGTAAATAAGTTCCTTTTCCAATGAGACGATGACGTCATCATCTGTTTGGCTAGCCAGTACATCCTGAACTTTAGCAATTGCACGCCCTTGTACGATAATATCTTGATTGTTCACTAGAAGATTAATGGTATTTTGAGGCTGCGTATCAGCGGTTGATTCCGGTAATTTAATGCTGTCATTTGCCATTACTTCCACATCACTTTGGTTCATCATTAAGAAGAACACCATGATCGTAAAAATATCCATGAGTGAAACGAGATTTAGCGAGGCTTTTTTTTGATTTCGCTTATGGTTGCGGGCCATCCGCTTTGCACGACGAGAAGGCTTCATTAATTTATCTCCATCACTGCACTGACACGTTGCTGCGATTTAGCATTAGGCGCATCGCCTAATGAAACATCAGGGAACAGCACCGCATCCACAACGGACGTGGCCAATACAGCTGGGAAAGACTTAGAGGTATCAATTACCTTTATTAAAACTTGATAATCGATATTCGGCTCAGAGAGAATCACAATATCCTTTCGCTCACGGCCCAAAATCTTTTTCATTTTTTGCAGCACCATCGAAAGACGATTATAGTCATGCTTACCGTCTAATGCGGCTATTTGCTCGATGGGCTCTGGACCTAAATTCACTGAAATAGTTGACTTACGAACCACCACTTCTAGCGGCAAATCATCTACGTTCATGTCTTGATTTTTTATTTTATCTTCTAAAGGCAATCTAAGTTCTAGCACCGTTATATGATTAAACACCATGCTAATCAGCAGCACAGGAACAAGTATAATCATGAGATTCATAAATGAAGTAATATCCAATTCTGCTTCATCTGATGGCTTTTTATGGCGTCTCATTGCCGGCCCTCCGCGAATTGATTATTGTGCAGGTTTTGAAGATGCTGCGGATGGCTTACGCTCGGTAATGATATTTAAGAACTTAACGCCCGCCATTTCCAAACTATCAACAATTTCATTCGTTTTGGATTGCAAGACAGAATGGGCTAACAGTAAGGGTATGGCCGCCATCAATCCAAATGCCGTGGTATTCATCGCAACGGAGATACTTTGAGATAGCAATGTTGCCTTGTCAGAGGGGTCCGCATTTGCAACCGCCGTGAATGCCGCGATCAAACCAATAATCGTGCCTAACAGCCCCATTAACGTCGAAATATTGGCTAGTGTGGCGATATATTGTGTACGCTTCTCTAACTTTGGAATGGTTTCCATCAACCCTTCTTCCATCGCATATTCCACATCCTCTCGGCGTGAACTAGACGGAATTCGCGCTATACCAGAGCCGTAAATACTGGCGATAGGCGCATCACTTTGTGATGCATAGTTTAAGGCTGATTTATAATCTTTTCGTTGAATGAGAGGGAGCATTTCCTCAAACGCTCTTCGATTCTTTCGCTTTGACAGTGAAATAGAAATAAACCTTTCTAGTGTAATGGCTAGTCCAATTGCTAAAATGATCGCAATCGGATACATGAAGACACCACCGTCTTGAAAGAAACGAATTAAAGTATCCATTTATAAAGCCTCGAAATCTTTTATTTTTATAATGAGCTGCAGACTGAATTGGGTCACTCTGCAAAGCGAATTTTTTGCTCACGAACCGCCTAACAGGGCACTTCACCCCTATCCATTAGCGTTAGATTCCCTTCAAAAAGTAGAGCATTGATGCCACCAAACCGCGTTCGTCGCATAATTCCCATTTAATGATTAATTTTCAGTTCCGTCAACGGTTGCTTGTTGACCGGCTTTCCATTGTTGATATAAATCTAATTCCAAATTAAAAGCGTGCGGATCCAGCGGCCGCAATTTTTCAATAGGTGCACCACGTATCGGGCTATAAAGTCGTTCAGCCCCTTCTGGTGACTGCCAAGGGATGATATACATGACTTGTGGGGCCTCATGCCCCGCCTTTATTTTTGTGCCCTCTAGTCGAACGACATCGGCAGCGTTAACGTTCGTGGAACACAATAAAATGAGTGCGGATACTAAGCTGATTCGACATACCATGATTACTGCATAGCCTCCGCTGTTTGCTGCTGTTGCTTTCCAATTCGACGCTCTATATCCACCAACCAGCCAGCGACTTTACTGTCAGGCTGATGTTGCATTGATTGGTATTTTTTATAAAATTTCGCAGCGGTTTCCAGTTTTCCTAAATAGATATCGTACAGAATGCCGAGGTTTAAATAGGTATCAGAGTGATTAGGGTTAGCTTTAAGAGCATCTCGGTAGGCCTTTCGAGCTTTGTCAAATTTTCCCTGCTTGCGAAAATTAAACCCGAGTTGATTGTAAACTTTGGCATTACGATGATTTTTCTCAGCGGCCAGAACCAAATATTTTTCGGCATCCGCCCAATTTTCACGCTTACTGTATAGCACACCTAAATTAGCAAATGGTCCCGATAATTGAGGGTACGTTTGCGTGAGTTCAATAAACTGCTTTTCTGCTTGGTCGTCGTTGCCGTCATTCATATCATTAACGGCGAGTTTAAACTTCTCTGCAGCTTCAACAGGCACCTCAACTACGCTCGATTGCACATTGGCAGCGACTTTCTTTTTGACTGGGGTTGAACCACAACCGGCTAGACCAACCATCAAAAAAATAAACATTGAAAGCGCAAGCCAGTCTGGTGCAGCTACCGCATTTGGTATATTAGTGAATTTCCGCAATAACATCATAGCGCACCTCCTCCTTACCGTATCGAGCCGGCATTAATTTACCCAACGCCACTAAACTTTTACTAATCCAGTCATCGTATAATCCGTCCCAGCTACGTTTTACATTCGTTTCATGTATTTTGATGGCCGCTTCTTCAAACGGGAATGCTTGATCTTCAAGTAAGTAATCGTACTCTTCCAGTTCGAGTTCGTTTAATCCTGCGGGGCGCTGTGAGTTCATTAAATCGCGACTTAATTCACCATAAATTTCAGCAATTTGATAAGTGGCAGCCGTTGTGAACTCTTGGACTTCCATTTTGGCTGTTTGTTGATAAGCATCAAGTGTGCGTTTTAATGCCACTTTTTTCTTCGCCAAACTGTTTTTCAATGGCAAAGTAAGTGGAATTGAAGCGTAAGATTGGCGCTCATAATCCGCAAGCGAAAATGAAGCTTTAGCTGCCAGATATTTGGATCGCGCGGTTCGTGCGGTGCCGGATTGGCGATCAGCTAATATAAGTTTAGCCAACCAAAACTTTCGCTTCTCATGTTTGTTTTGCTTCAAATACAATGCTTCCAATCGATCGATGGATTCTAGCTGCGTGTTAAATGGCTTAGGGTAGTTATGCGCATAGCGTTTAAGCATCGCCATTGCATTTTCAATGTCACCGTCTTTCTCATAGTATTCAGCCGACTGAAACAAGGCGACCCTCTGTTTTTCTTTATCTTTACTTGTTCGCCAAATTTCTTGAAGCTCGAAAGCTGCTTTGCGCCACTCTTCCAGCCCTTCGTACACAACAATTAATTTAGAGGGAATATCCAGCGTTAACTTATGCTGCGGAAACGCTTCTCTAAAAGACAACAAAATGCTTTCTGCCCGACCCCAGTTTTCTTTCTGCATCAAGTAGGCAGCAGCATCATAATGAGCGGAAATGCGAATAGGCGACTCTGGTACGACTTTGCCGACTCGCATAAATTCATCGATGGCACGATCAAATTTATTCTGGCTAATCCAATATACCCCCTGCTTGTAAATACTCGCGGCTAGCTTCTCTCGCACATTTGTTATCTCTTGCGGACTAATCAGGTTTAGCTGAATAGCTGCAATATAAGACTTTTCCGCCTCATCAAATTTATGCAGATCAAAGTAGCTGTGTCCCATGATCAAATGAGCCACAGATTTTTGCTTTAGTGTTGCATCTTTGCTCGCCAATACTCTCTTCGACGTTTCAGCTGCCACTGTAAATCGGGACAAGGTGAATAACCCTTCAGCAGCTCGTGCTAATACTTGTGTCGTATGAGTAGAGTGTGGATATCGCGTGGCAAATAACAAAGCGGAATCTACTTTCTTACTTAGCCAAGCATGCTTTACATCTTCAGAATGGTGGCGCTGTATTAATTGGTTGTAGGTTACCAAAGCAGCAAAGGCTGATTCCTCTGCTTTATTATGATCGACAAACTCAAACCCGCCTTTTTCATAATCTAGCAAGGCTTCTTCGTATCGAGCAATTTCATACAGTGCTTCAGCTTTCAGAAAGTACATTTCACCGATATTAGAGTCTGCCGAGAAGGTATCAATGTATTCCTGATACCATCGACTGGCCGCTAATAGATGATTAAATCGAACAGTTAAATCCTTGGATTTTTGCCCTTTTGAATGATGGTATTGTGCAAGTTCTGCGGTATAGCCTTTTAGGTTGGGGCGAATCATTTCATGAATATCATCACCGAAACGCTGCCAGTACTCACTATGTACACCGTAGCGTTCAATAAAAGCCATTTTATGTTTGAGTACAAGTTCAGCATACCCCGCTTTTCGATAACTTTTGACGATATGAGCATAAAAAGTCGGTGCAGATACATCGGTAGGATTCGTTTTTACAAATGCCAAAAAAGTGTTAGCTGCATCTGAATACTGCTGCTTGTCCAAATAGTATCGACCGAGTCCATCATATATGAGGTACTCAAAGTGTCTACGCCCGACTTTATTAAATAACGATGCTACTTTTTGTTGGCCTCCGTCTTCAGAAAAAATCATGCTCATGGCTCTTATCGTGTCCTGAAGTAATTCTCGGTCTCCTTTATTAGCATGAACAATCGCTGTCGTATCCGAAAATCGACTATCAATGACGCTGATAAATGACTCTAAGGCAGCTTGGTAAGAGCGTTGTTTAAACTGCGCCCAGCCTCTCATGTAATTTGCACTGGTGTAAAATCGACCCGTGGTATTTTTTTCCATGGCTGAAGCAAATGCTAGCTCAGCTAGTCGGTACAATTCGGAATTGAAGTATAGGTCTCCCAAGCGGTAATAAGCTTCATTCACTAACTCGGAGGCTGGAAATGTTTTGGTTAACCGTTCTAATGTTTGACGAGCGGCACCCTCGTCTCCCTTCATGACATGCGCTTTCGCTAGCTGATACAAAAGCATGTCACTGTCGCGGCGATTTGGAAATTGAGCCAATACCTTTTTATAAGTATCAATCGCTTCTTGATAGACGGCCTGCGTTTTCTGCGAATCTAAAGCTTCTGGATTGTCACTCAATAAATCTTCGGTGCTCATGAGTTTAAGATCCGCTAATCGATGCATGACATGAACACGTGTATCATTCTGTGGTGCCAATTCAAGGTAACGTTGATAGCGCCTAATGGCTTCAGGGGTATCCATGGGGGGGGCAGGTAAATTGACCAACCTAACGCCCACAGGACGAATGTTGGCTATGGTTTTACCCTCTAATTCATCCTCCATACTGACCACTGATTTTTCTGGCTGATGTGAGCAGGCAGACAGTAAAATACCTACGAGCATCAAAACGCTGCATTTTAAAGTGGCCAATGCAGGTACTCGCCAAACAAGTAACTGCGTCATTTCATCGCTCCTTGTTCAACGACTCGATGTTGATTCGAGGTTTCATCATACAGACGAGCAGCGGCCAAGCGTGCTTGCAAAGCATAATTGGTAACTCGCGCTTGCCGCTTTTGGATATCTTTCTTAACGATGCCGCCGACCTTCGCTAACTGCTTTTCATATACACGGTTTAGTTTTGTAAGCTGATCTTTATGCTGCTGTTCGAGGTCTTTCAATTTTCGATCAAATCCAACATAAGCATTTGGGGCATCTTTATATGCCTGATGACTTAATGCAATCTGCCGTTTAGCTGTACGAATCGCATTTTCAAGTACCGCTAAATTAGATGAAACTTGTTTTTTTCGCTCGGCATATCGTTCAGCAAGAGACCACTTGAGAACCCCTTCTACTCGCCTTAGTCGCTTCTGATACGAAGGCGAAGCCGATTTACCTAATTTCGAAATTTTAGATTTAACATCCTTGAATAGAGCTAGCTGTTGCTTTTCTTCTTCAGACGCCAAGCCCGAACCATCCGGCGCACCAAATGCACGATCAATCTTTCTGAGTAAATGACGATATCGCTGTTGATATTGTTTAAGCTTTTCACGACCTTCACTTAAAGCATTCGATGTTTTGATATCATTTAAGTCCGCTTTTCGTGTAACCACTGTTTGCTTAAACGTATCAATTTCCTTTAACGCATCTCGTAATTGCTTGCCAATGACATGCAAGTCACGCAGCGTTTGTAACTGCCCCTGAAAATACCCTTGATTCATAACGTCCTTTAAGTAAATTCTATCTGGGTGCTGCGGAAGTGTTAGATTGACCGGTTCAAAACTCCCCCACTTGCCAGGTGTCTGCTGCTGTAAGATAGGTTCAATAAATTGACCTAAATTAAGCCGTTGGGCGCTGTTTTCGAGCTGCTGATGTATTAAGTCGTATTGCTCAGTCGCGAACTCAAACGCACCGAGCGCCAACACTTTCGCATTTAATTTTTCTAGTAAGTGGGGAATGGCTATAAAGGTTTCTTGGACGTCTTGATTTAATGGGGAGTGAGCGGTTTTAAGCATATACCAAGGCTGTAGCGCATCATGATATTGCCATTGCTCGGTCAGTGCCCAACCATAGGTTAATAATGCACTAGGAGTGTACGGACTTTCTAGATTGACGTTTCTGAGATGGCGTATTGCGCTTCTACCACGTCCTGTTCCGTAGAAAAATTTACCCGCCATTAAATTGATTCGATCTGCTAAGTGCTCTGGTTGACGGGTATTGCCAACTAGCGATAGCGCTTTGTTAAATGCCGCTTCTACTTTACTGATGTGTATATCACGTTCGGTATAACTCACAGCCACATTTAAAAATGCATAGGTTGCCCATTCAGATTCTGGGTGAATCGCCAGTACGTGCTCATCTGCACGCTTAGGATTGCCGGCGAAGAGTTCTAGCGTGGCTAAGTAAAAGTGGTATTCATCTTTCAGATTGCTCGCTATATGCGCCGAAGAGACTTTGCGCATGGCTCTTAAAGCGGATTTCCATAGGCCTTTCTGGTAAAAGTGCTTTGCCATATAAAACCAAGCTTGAGCGCTGGTTTCTTCACGAACAAAACTGTACTTTTGCTTAGACATGAGTGCGTTAAATGTTTGTTCTGCCTTGCGACTCATCCCCAAGCCTAGCTCTGCAGTCGCCTCATGTAAGTCAAGTACCCTGCCGTAACGGCTTTGATTACGCTTTCTGAGCGCATAGTTTTTAGCTAAGGCTAAATCGTAGCGGCCCGAATGCAAGTGGAAGAGAGCCTCACCGTATAGTGCATCTCGTTTAATTTCTCGACGCTCATCCGGCAATAAGTCTTCGGCATGCGCACTGACGCTGGCGAACATCAGCGCAAAAATCAAAGTCCATCGCATGGAAATTCTCCTTATTTCCATTCAACGATGGCAAACTCAGGCCGTTGCTTCTTTTTATTTTGACTGATTTTTATTTCTAGATATTTGGTTGAACGAGCTTTACCGAAATCTGCCACGACGGTTTTTTGAACTGGCCGACCGTCTTCGTCCTTCCCATCGATTACTGCGGTGAGTTTGTGAAGACCGGGCTTTAAATTGGCAGTATACAATTTTTGAATGCCACCACGACGCAAGGCATCAATTTGTTCCCGACTGTAAATATGCGCGGTAACCGGTTCTTCATCAAGATTGAGTTTTACACCGCTGATCTCAAAGTTTTTAACGGCTTCCATGGATACAAAAACTGCAAACGACGTCGTTGCAGGAAATAAAAGTTTTTCTTCGAGTTCATACAGGGATTGGTTTAGCTCAATGACATCGGCTTTTAGGGCTTCGATCTCTTGATCAAGGCTCGCATTATTTGCTGCAAAAGATAAGCAACTGGTCAACATCGCCACAGCCATGAACGATGCAAGGTATAGGGATTGGATAGCCTTCACAGCACAACCTTTTTTTTATTATTGTTTTCTTATTTGTTATGTAGCGAATGGATTATGGCAAATTAAGGCTCAGTGATAAATGCAATAATTCCATCTGGCGTATTGTTACCTAGGGTTTTAGGGAACGCAACCAAGGTTGATGGGACGATCGAACCAAAAAGTGAATTTAGGCTCAGTTTTTAGACGGGATGCATGTACTCATGCACACAGAGTCTTCAAGTTGGCGCATAAGGTCTTTTTTTGATCTAAACGTTATACGGATGATTCTCGAACACCATCACTCAATAGTCGCCAAACACAAACCAAAGATTGTCCACCGCTCTTATATAAACATCAAAGTGTTTGATGAGCGCCTTCTGTGAGACTCTTGCAGAAATATTCTTTCAGAAACTGGACTGTGGCGAGAATGAACAGGAGATGCAACTTCATTGTTGGCAATGAGCGCCTAAAAGCCATTCCAGCCATTCCAAACAACTTGGCCTTGAGCATTCAGGTAACGATTTAGAAAGTCGGAAATCCCGACAGGCATAGCCATTCCGTTACGATTGGCATTTTGGCTATTCACGGTTTCAGATTCGTACACATCTGAATAAATGATATTTATTTTCGGGTCTGAACGAATGTCATATGAAGCACCATTTTGCCATCCATTAAATTGATTAAAGAAAGGCAGGAGTGCTGGGTTTGCTTCTTCCTGCGCCGCTGATATTGGATTTGACCAAGCTCGAAGCTGAGGTGTTAATGTCCACGATAGTAGGTGCATGGTGTCCACCACTCCTCCAGGCCCTGTACAATCCGGCGTCCAGTTTGACATACCTGCACCCCAGTCTTCGCCAGTATAACGGTACTCATCACGATGAGTTAACATATTCAGTTGTTTAGAGCGCATACCCGACCGTCCCATATAATCAGCGACATACCAACTATTAGAATACAAATCAAATAAATAAACTGAATTCTGAGCGTTCAACCCCACATTATATTTGGGACTTAATTTAAAAAATCCTTCTGGTAAAGCGGTATTGGAAACATATGCAATGCGATCTTGGTCCAATGCCCCATCATAAATAATCGCGACTCGCGAACGCACTTGATTTCGATTGTCCTTTAATAAGTTTTCATAGCTAGCATTAAAGAGATTTAAATTAGCTTGGGTATATTGTATTAAATGAGAACCCAGCTTTTCCTTAATAAGAAGGATCAAATCGCGATGGGCATTATCATTAAAGCCAGAGAAATGAGATATATTTAAAATGACCAGCTCTCGGGCAGAAGCTGGCAAGCTATTCATATACTGAGCAACATCCTGCAAAATACCATTCTCACCCCCAATGCGTCCCCCGTAGTACGGACCGTGGTAAGTCCAATATTCTTGGTTTTGCGTAAATTTAGGCCGAATATCGAAGTAACGAATACCGCCACTCAATTGCTGTCCGATCGTTTGTAATTGCGTTCTTGCTCTGAAATTAACGACCCTATCAATATAACACCCAGCGTCATGGGTACCGGGAAGGGTTATCTCACTCAATGGTCGATCAGAAAATGCAGGCTCGGTATTGTATAAATTTGTCATCCAGTTCATACCTAACTCCTTAATGGGCTTCTAAAATCGTAATGATTTGTGAGAGATCACTTTTTTCCTCAGGGAACTGTTGTAATACTTTATATTTATCCGTTTCCAATACGGGAAGGATTCGACTGTTAGGTGAGAAGTAAACACTGTCCGTATCCTTCGTCACCTCTGGTCGATTCACAGTATTCATTTGGTCGCATGTGAAACTGAATTTTGTTTCGACGAATTTATTTGTCTCAGCCATGGTGTAAGAAACACACACATCGACTATAAATTGAGCAGTGGTCTCTGAAGCATTGACATTTTCCTGTAACTTTTCAGACCCCTGAAATTCAATTAGTTTCAATGGACCGCCCTTCTCATCCAATATGTTTTTATCTGGCCTATATTCATCACTCGGCCAATTTGACTCACTTTTGATTCTTGCAGATAAAGTCACATCATAGGGTGTACCGTTATTTAGCGTTAAAAATGTATCCATTGATTTTAATCCTTTTTTAGGCTCACCTTCATTTTTCTCAATAAATTCACTCACATCTTTTTCATTCTTTTTTGCTTCGATATATTTTTCTTCGGTATAGATTTTCACGCCTTCAATTGCGCTTTTTCTTGCTTCCCTTGACGCTTTTTCCTTACCTGCATCCCAATTACCACTAGCCTCTTCAGGATCGGGCGTGGTGCGATAAATACTCGATAAAGTATCATTGTACTTTGACTCGCCAGCCGTAAATTTTAAAATACTTTCTTTAGCTTTTTTTGCGGTCGACAAAGTAGGGTTTAATTGGTAGGTTTGCCAATCAGAGAAATAGGCTTGATACAAGGCATTCCAACTATTGAGTACGATATCTTGTTCTTCAGTATCACAGGGTTGTATTGCAATCACATAGTTTTCGTAGGCAAATATATTTTCTTTATCGACAGTCATGACACTCCCTTTATTTTAGTCCATTCACTATGCAATAAATCATACTCGCAATACCAATGCCAACTTTGATTAGGCCATGCCAGGGGGGAGTTCTAATATAAATCAGCAGATAACAAAGAATCTTTATAGCCTGGACTCGGCTAATGTGGAGTAATCCATCCAAACACTTGACTGGCATTGGACAATGGAAACCTAACGAGATGGGGCATCATGACTGTTTGCTCACACCCAATCAAAAGGTATTTATGCACCTTGAACTGACTTTTTTAGGCATTAATAATATTGATGATGTCGAGCGGGTTGTTTAAATGGCATAACGCCTCCAGATTGAGCGACTTCAAATGTTCTCAATAAGCGGCTTTCACCCAAACCGAGCCCATCTAAGGTTAACGACCCAACAGACGCTCGATGAAGTGCCAATACCTCATTTCGAAAATACCCAAACATGCGCTTAATCTGATGATACTTACCTTCAATCAACGATAATTTAGCGGTGTGGGCGGATAGGATTTCCAAGTGAGCTGGCTGCGTGGTCACATTTTCATACTTAAAATAAATCCCTTGCTTAAAAGCGTCTACATACTCCTGACTGAGAGGATTCGCTAATGTTACTTCGTACGTTTTCAAAAGCTTCGTTTCCGGCAAGCTGATTTTTCTTGACCATGCACCATCATTTGTTAATAGCAGCAACCCTGTGGTATTTAAGTCGAGACGACCTGCGATGTGTAAATCATTTTTTTGGGGGTGCCGAATAATATCAATAACCGTTGAGTGCTGATGATCTTTCGTCGCACTCACGACACCCTTCGGTTTATTCAATATGATGTATACGGGCTCGTTGTCGTTCAAGCACTCGTCATCCAGCATAACATGAGTGAATTCTGTTACCCTTTGTTGAATAGATTCTGCAGGTATGCCATCAATGAATATCCGTTTTTGGGCGATGAGTCGACGCGTATCGGAAATTGAATAATCACTGTTTTGACTGATAAATCGGTCGAGCCGACTGGTTTTAGACTTCATGTTCTCGGCGAGAAATCCTTAGCAGTAGGGTCATAGACGTTTTGAATATAAAAAAATTAATCCATAAGACCACGATGTACCCTAACGGTTTTTTTTCTTAAAAACTGGGCGGGGAGAAGAAAGTAGTCAATATCGACGCATGACTCATAAGATATGGGGCAACATTGAAAGTAACTTATTGAATGACGTTGCTTAGGCCTACCTACTACCCAATATTCCCGTGAAGCCAAATCATGATAAAACCTTCAAAATATTGCGTTGTGCTTACACTTTTGTTGTAAGCGCAACGCAACATTAACACTCAATGTACGCACTTAAGCCATTCGAACTACTTACTTAAATACCGCATGGCATCTTCAAGTCCATTTATTGTAAGCGGATACATTTTGTCGTCCATTATTTCTTTGATGGTATTCAGCGAATTGCTCCAACCCCATTGGCTTTCAGGTACGGGATTGAGCCAAACCATCTTATCAAACGTATCTTTCATTCGTTGCAGCCAAATCGCACCCGGCTCATCATTCCAATGCTCTACGCTGCCACCAACATGGGTCACCTCATACGGCGCCATCATGGCATCACCAATGTAAATCACCTTGTAATCTTTGGTGAATTTACGCATTAGATCCCACGTGGATGTTCGCTCATTGCTTTTACGACGGTTATCTTTCCACACACTTTCGTACATGCAGTTGTGAAAGTAATAAGGTTCCATGTGCTTGAATTCAGTACGCGCGGCGGAGAACAATTCTTCGCACACTCGAACAAACGGGTCCATGGTGCCACCGATATCAAAAAAGAGTAAAACCTTCACCGCATTATGGCGTTCTGGCACCATTTTGATGTCTAAAAAACCGGCATTGCTGGCCGTTGAAGAAATCGTATCGTCTAAATCCAATTCTTCTGCGGCACCTTGGCGAGCGAATTTTCTTAAGCGACGTAATGCTACTTTGATATTGCGAATACCCAGTTCGATATCGTCATCTAAATTGCGATAGTTACGTTGCTCCCAAACCTTAATGGCCTTTTTATGGCGGCTACGCCCTTGCTGAACACGGATGCCTTCGGGGTTGTAACCATCCGCACCAAACGGTGAGGTACCGCCGGTGCCAATCATGCGGTTTCCTCCACGGTGTCTTTTTTCTTGCTCTTCCATGCGCTCACGAAATTTCTTCATCAGCTCATCAAAGCCACCTTGGGATTCTATCTCCGCCAGCTCTTCTTTCGAGAACATGCGCTCAAATTCAGATTTCATCCAATCTTCAGGAATACTTTTAGCATTCGCTAACAAGTCATCCAAGGAATCGATACCTTCAAAGAAATGGCTGAATGCTTTATCAAACTTATCGAAATGTCGCTCATCTTTTACAAGACAAATTCGACTAATTTGATAAAAATCTTCCATATCCGCAAACGCTAGGTTTTGCTTTAACGCGCCCACTAAGTCTAAGTACTCTCTAATGGAGCACGGAACTCTGTATTGGCGCATGGTTTGAAAAAAGTCGATCAACATAGTTGTTTAGCCTTTTCGGCGCGACATAAACGCTAACTTTTGTAGCAACTCAGTATCTTGCTCGTTTTTCACCAAGGCACCGTACATGGGAGGAATCGCGCTGTCTTTATTGCGCAACGTTTCTGGGTCAATTTCATCCGCCAGCAATAACTTGAGCCAATCCACTAACTCAGAAGTACTCGGCTTTTTCTTAAGGCCTGGCACTTTACGCAGGTCGAAAAATACATCCATGGCTTCTTTAAGCAGGGACTTTTTAATATCTGGGTAATGTACATCAACAATTTTTTCCATGGTTTCTTTATCTGGAAAATCGATGTAATGAAAGAAGCAACGACGTAAAAAAGCATCCGGCAGTTCTTTTTCGTTATTACTGGTAATGATGATGATTGGACGATGCTTGGCAACAATGCGTTCTTGCGTTTCGTACACAAAAAACTCCATTTTATCCAATTCAAGAAGCAAATCGTTCGGGAATTCAATATCCGCTTTGTCGATTTCATCTATCAGCAATACAGGTGGCTTGTCACCGCTAAAGGCTTCCCATAGCTTGCCTTTCTTTATGTAATTGCTGATGTCTTTAACACCTTCCTCTCCTAATTGAGAGTCACGCAAACGAGACACCGCGTCGTATTCATAAAGACCTTGATGCGCTTTGGTGGTTGACTTGATGTGCCATTGGATCAGCTCGGTACCCAAGGATTCAGCCAATTGCTCTGCCAACATGGTTTTACCGGTACCCGGCTCACCTTTAATCAACAATGGACGCTGTAAGGTAATCGCTGCGTTAACAGCCATTTGCAGTTCTCGGGTGGCGACGTATTCTTTGGTGCCCTGAAACTTCATAAACGCTACTCAAATAAGTGACAAACTGTGCCAATACTACCGCAGACGAATATGGATTCACACTGGCTCACCACATCATTTCGCTGGCGATATCTGCCATTTTGTTATAAGAGCCTTTGTCCATCTCGTGTCATCGTGGCACGGGGTGGTAGAGATAGCATCAACCCTAAAGCGATCGACTATCAATGACGGGGCATGCATGGATTCTGGCGTAGGAAAATAAGAGGGGGTTGATCGCCGTCAACCTGACAATGGGCTAGGGTTTTTTCTCATCGTCCTCATCACCTATTAGCCCTTCAATATCCATATCGTCCAACTCATTTTCAAGATTGGCCAGCGCTTCGTCTATATCCGCGGTATCCTCGGTTTCGTCTATGCCGGTCTCCAAATCGGGCATGACGTCTTCTTCTGTCGGTGCTGGTTCGCCGTCTAGCCCAGCTAATACTTCATCTAACTCATCGAGCTTTTGGTCTGTATCGTTAGTGGGTGCTTGCTCGGTGTCAAGATCAAGGTCTGGCTCGGGTGCGTTCAGATCCTCATCCGGTTCAAGCTGCGGAGGCTCCACCTCTGCGGTCTCGACTTCTGCAGTCTCGATCTCTGCTGGTGCCTCTTCGTTGATTTCTTCCAGCGGTGGCTCTGCTGGTGGTGTAGGCTCTATATCAAAGTTTTCGTCAAAGTCGGGGATTTCATCCGATACCGTATCGCCATCGTCCGGCACGTCTGGAGCCGACATTTTTTCATCTTCATCTTCGAGGTCTCCAGCCAAATCTAAATCTTCAAACTCACCATCACCAGCGCCTGCATCAATGCTCACATCTTCATCAGAATCACTTAAATCGAAATCTTCATCGAAGTCCTCATCGTCCATACCATCATTGAGGGAGACGTTTCCTGCGTTCATATCAGGTGTCTTCATGCCATCATCCGATGCTGGAGCGGCAGCAGGACTGGCCATGGCTTTTTTCTGCGCCATTTTGCGGTAAACGAAGAATCCACCAATCCCTAATGCCACCGTCAGAATTGGAATTAAAATAAACACCCAAGTTGGCACCCCATCACCCGCATCGGGTAGTTCTGGCACCGCTTCTTCTTCGGGCTCTTCGAGCACAGCTTCTGGCGCTGGCTCTTTGTCTTCGGCTTTTTGTGCTTCTGGTGGCGGGTTCTCAGCGGCCTGCTCTTCCATTTTATTTGCGAGGTCGGGTATCGCGGGTTCACTTTTCGGCGGTTCAGGAATGGCAGGTTCCGCTTCAGGCTCTGGGTCAGGCTCCATGGCCTCTACCCCTTTCATGACGTCTTCTTGTACAAAATACTCATGCTTAAAGTCAGCAGGGATGGGGAAAATCAAGTTGATGTCATCTGGCTTAATTCTAAATTCTTGCCCTTCTCCCATTCTGCCTTTGATATTCAATGCCACTTCATACTGGCCATCCCCTTTGGTGGGGAAGATGACGGACTCCCAAACCCCTTCTTCAACCCATGGAACGGCTTGTATGATGGAGTGTTGATCCGGCCCTTTGATTTTGGCAATTACTCGCGTTTCAGCGACTTCGACTTTTGGTGATTGCGGCAATACACGAACAGCGTAACCCTCTTTGGTGCCCTCAATCCGCTTACGAATCTCAAACCCTATGGGCTGTCGTACTTGAATGTTCACGGCACGTTGACGCTGAAATGTTTTACCGTCCACCGCTATTTTCAGCTCGTACCGACCTTCGTTGCTTAATCGCCGAATACTCTCTCTGTACTTACCATCCGCCGGCGGATTGTTTGGATCCGATATCGTTTTGCTACCACTTTTTCCGGACTCCGCCGTCATCGTCATATCAATGGTCATTAATTTAAGAAATTGCGGCTTCGACAACACCTTACCGTCTTCGTGTAAAAAGATTTCAAAGTCCACCTGCTGACCAGGGAACAAGCTATTAGGCAAGCCAGCAATTTCCAATTTTAAATCACTCACCACGGTTACTCGGTTAGCAGGATCAACATCCGCTTGAATTTTCCAAGTACCACCCTCGGGCTGAGTCACCGTCACCAAGTCATAAACGGATTCACCAAACCACCGAGCGTTTTCCGCAGACTTAATCAAACTGATAACTTGACCCGAAGGGCTCACGATCTGTGCCGGTGGCGTATTCGGTTTTCTAAATATCAGGGCCGTAAATTCTTGGACACTCGGATCAATGTCAAATGTGTTGGCATCCGATAATGGCACCTGCTCTGCTGCTTCCGGTGCAGATTGATCAAACGCTTTTAAGAAAGCTTTTACCAACTCCTCTGAATTACGTACCACTTCAGACATACCACCGGTTTCAACAGAGAGTCGCTCAAGCAGCGCACTGTCAGCATTGTCCGATAATGCAATGGTATGAATATGAGTGTTCATGGATTTGTATTTTTTTAACACACTGTTAAGAATGCGCTGCCGCTCAGCCTCATTTTTCTGTTCACGCTCGGGATCATTCTCACCCGCGATATCCACTAAACCATCCGTTAGTAAAATAACGTTTTGTACGTATTTTGAATTGGGCTCAAGCTTCCAAAGCGCATTTTCGAGCGCGCCGCCGATGTTTGTACGCAGCCCAAACGAATTGATTTTTTTGGCTTGTTCTTTAGCATTTTCACGCCATGCGTCATCTACTTCTGAGGGCGGGACCATCATATTGACCCACTGACCAAAGGCCCATAACCCTGCTTGGCTGCCGTCCGGTAACATTTCCACGATAAGATTAAGTGCGGGGATTCGTAAGTTATTTGGGTCGTTTTCTTTCATGGACCCAGATATATCAATAATCACCCGAACATCCGTCGGCTTTCCTTCCGGTACAATCGCTTCTGCAAGTGAACTGTCTTCTGCAGCAGTCACTTCGCTAGCGTTTAGAACGGAGGGTGTAGAGGTTTCTGAAGTAGTGGACGAGGATGAACTGGCAGGAGTACTTGAGTTTGCAGTATTTGGGGTTTCTTCATCAGCAGCCCAAGCACTTGAACACAGCCAAAAAATTAACCCAAAAACGATCATTAACCATCGACTTCTTCCAACGTCATCAAACACGCAAGACCCCAAGGCCTGGCGTGTTCTCACTCCATGGAACAGATGACATTGCATATCGTTTGGTTTCCCCTCTACGATCTATCAATAGGCAAATGGTCTTACATTTGGCTTTCTAATATTCGACGTCCCTTTTCCGTGATATGCCAACGAACACCATTCTTACCGCTTACTTTCCCTGCCATGCTCCTTGACACCAACACACTGAGCGTTTGTAACATGGTCGCTTCATCGTTATTTGATTCACGGCATAACCCTGCTAACGAACGAAAGATATACCGTCCAGTGGCCAACATTTTTAGTGCTTTCGAAGAGGTTACATCTAACTCTTCGTCATATTGTGTAATCGGTTCTTCTTCTGGCTCTAAATCCTGTTCTGTTTCGGTATCGATTAAGGGCAGCAATTCATTCTTGATAACATGCAAATCATGATGCACCGATTCTGATTGCTCTTTCGCATGTCGTGCAGCATCTAAGATGCGGTCCGACATATTCGTAATGAAGAACCGACTCGCTATTGCACTAATCAAACAAAAGCCTGTGAATATTAGCAGCCGAGAGGGGTCACCTTGCGTTTCCAAAATCAATTCACTATTCACCAAATCCAGTATGACGGGGACAAGAAAAGAAGCGCCAATCCCCACCACCAAACAACGCGGCAAACTGGTGGCATCCGGATCATTATCGCCATACATGTAATAATTCACCAATCCACCAAATATGCCCGCCAACAACATAACGGTCGCCAATATGAAAATATGGTTTGCCATTGTGCTACCTCTCCCTCTTCAGAACGGCGAACTCTGCGCCCTCACATCTGTGCCCTTTAAAACGCTATCGACCATCAATCACACAACTTCATCATCAGCGTCATCCAATTTCTGTTTCGTGATTAGAAAATGATCGATCGATGAACAGTTCAATATCCTTCTTGGTTATTATTGCCTGCTCATTTACGCAATACGCAATTGCTATACCAAGCATTTAGCAAAAACTTTTAAGTGACGTTCAATGACCAGTCCGATTAAATTTAGCTCTGGCACCCTGGCGCAGAACAAGCACGAACAAATGAAAGAACCCGTTATTAACGCTAGCCAAAATTTTTAGCTCTGCCAAACCCTGTCCAGTGATTTAGACATATTTGGCTTTAAAATAGATTCGGTGCGCCATTTAAAGACAAATGAAGTCAACTAAAAGGCGTTTGGTGAGGATGCGCCGCTAAAAACAAAAGGCTGAAATGGTCAACTGATAAACACGATATTGATTAGCGAGATTTAACTCTCCAAAACAACTGAACCGCCTCTATACGGATTAAAATTGCCGCAACGGCAACTGCATGATGCCTAACACATAGGGAAGTAATTCGAAAAACGATGGGCGGGAGGTGGATGAATACATCATCCACCAAAGATAAATGCCATTAAGAAAGAAAAAAGAAGGACCAATCACAAGTCGATGCGTCGGAAAGTGATTGGATTAAACTACGCTAAGCTTGCTGTACATTCTTTTTGCTGGGGCGTTTCAACAACGCAGAAACGGCTAACAAAATTGCGCCTACCATGAGTACCATTAACATGGGCACCACGCCTTGCATGGCTTCCTTTGTACCATTGGTAAACAGTTCACCTAATGAAATAATAAATGCAGGTGCTAAGTTCTCACCATTATGAAATGCTGGCGTAAACAATAAGACTGCCGGTACCAACCGGATATACTGCCTTAAATCAATATTTTTAATACCCTTGGTCCAAATAAACCAAACGATATACAAGCAAACGGCTGAAGCTAAGTAAACACCCCACGCTGCGTGATAATATTCAAGATACGCCATGAATTATTCCATCCAGATAATATGATCTTCCCAGTCTTCTTCCGGAATTTTATCGTCTGGAATTCCCTTGCGTCGCATAGACTGGTTCATTTTGTGAATTTTCTTTTTGTCACCGCTCACAAGGTGATGCCACTTCGGCAATTTTTTGCCTTCTGCTACACGACGATATGCGCAGGTTTCCGGCAACCAGTGAAACTCGTCTACATCTTCTGGCTTTAACCAAACGCAGTTTGGCACCAACTCCTGTCGACGCTTGTACTCAGTACAATTGCAATTTTCGCGGTCGAGATACCGGCAGACAATTTCGGTGTAATACACCTTACCGGTATCTTCATCTTCTAACTTATGCAAACAACACTTTGCACATCCGTCACATAGGCTTTCCCATTCTTCACTGCTCATGTCTTGCAGTTTTTTGGTTTCCCAGAATGGTTTAGGCTTGTTCACCATAATGAAGTCGCCTATATGATATCGGTGTACTTTGCTGAAGTATCTTTAAAAAGATCCAGCATATAATCTTCACGGACTGGCGGCATCTGCAAGTAATATCCGTTAGATTTAATTTCATCCAACACTTTTTTTGCATCTGCACGACCCAACTTTCGATCTTCAGACAATGCCATAGCCATTACTTCTTGTGGCGAGCCAAAGATTTTTAGTAGATCTTCCGGTACACGCTTAATGCCTTCAAGACGATCTGTATATAGATACATTTCTTCTTTTTTAGGACTTCTATAAACCGTTACTATTTGTTTCATTATTCTAACGCTCCGCCAAATCATTCAACAGGTCAATTAAGGGCTCAGCTATCACGCTCTTTCGCCAACCTTGCATCGATTCAGGCAATGCAAATGGGCCATTGGGATAACCTTGACGCAGCATCCATTCCAATTGTTTTTTTCTTGCTAGATGTTCTGGTGGGACTTCCAGCTCTTCTGCAAACTTTCCGACAAGCTTGCGCATGTCTTTAAACCATTCACCTGCCACTTGAGACAAGGGACGATCCATTCTTTCAGGCCATTCATCTTTAGGGACGTCTTTGCAGGCTTGAATAATTTCAAGTATTTGCTCCCCCTCTTTTCTTAATGTTGGGCCTTTTATACCTTTAATTGCAGACAATTGTTTGAAATTTTGCGGTAGATATTTACTGATATCCAATAGCAAGCTGTCTGAAATTAAATGTGCTCGTGGAATATTGATGGTTCTGCATCGTGCTTCACGCCAACTGACCAGCGCACTTAATACGTTCAATTGATGATGCTTCAGCATCCAACTTTGCTTCACACGCGTATAAGAATAACCTTCTTGCTGACTGGCTAACCAGTCTTCGAGCAAGCGTGCACAATCTTCTTTTACCCATTCTTGACGGTTCAACTTTTTCAACCGCTTTTCGATTTCATCTGTCACAGGTAAAAGGTAGATAACATCGTCTGCAGCGTAATGCAGTTGCTTATCACTCAGTGGACGCTTTAACCAGTTGGAGCGCGTTTCACCTTTTTCTAGTTCCACATCTAAAAGAGCTTTTACCAGTTTTTGGTAACCCATAATACCGCCCACACTCGCCATGGCCGCTGCCATCTGTGTGTCAAATATAGGTTGAGGCAATACGCCTATGTTTTGGTAAAAAGCATCCAGATCTTCACTGCAGCTGTGTAAGACTTTTAAAACGGTTGGCAATGTAAACACATCACGCAATGGCTGCCACTCTGTTATTTTCAATGGATCAATGAGATAGGTTTGATCGCCATCGTTTATTTGAATAAGCGCTAGCTTTGGGAAAAACGTATCGACGCGCATGAATTCTGAATCCAATGCTATTCGCGAAACCGTCATCCATTTTTGTGCGGCTTGCTGCAATGCCGAGTCAGAATCAATATAAATATAAGACATGTTAAAACGCTTTTCTGCCCGCTAATGCGTGCGCTAATGTACCGCCATCCACGTATTCCAACTCGCCGCCCAATGGTACTCCATGAGCAATACGAGTCACTGAAACCTGTTCATTTCGCACGAACATCTGCTGAATAAATTGAGCAGTAGCTTCGCCTTCCACGGTAGGGTTGGTGGCAAGAATGACTTCTTGAATGCCTCGGTCCTCAACTTGTTTTTTCAACAAGTCCAGCCCGAGAGCTTCCGGACCGATGCCTTCGATTGGGGATAACCGCCCAAACAAAACAAAATAACGACCTTTAAAACCCGTCTGATCAATGGCGAGCACTTCTGCCGGCGATTCCACCACGCACAATTGATCATCCAGCCTTTTAGGGTCAGCACAAGCGGGACACAACGGGTTTTCAGATAAGTTTCGGCACTGTTCACAATGCCCTACTTTATCCAATGCTTCGGATAGCGCTTGAATAATACCTTGCGCCCCCACTCGGTCTTTTTCTAGCAAATGTAACGCTAGACGCTGGGCAGATTTAATGCCCACACCAGGAAGAATCCGCAGAGACTCTACCAAATCATCTATCAATGGACTAAGTGAGGCCATATATCGAAATCGCTTACCTATTCTATCAATTAAAACGGAAGCTTCATGCCACCCGGTAATCCCATGCCTTGCGTCAAAGAGCCCATTTTTTCTTGGTTCTCTTCTTCGATTTTACGCACAGCATCGTTTACCGCAGCTGCGAGTAGGTCTTCGATCAACTCTTTTTCTTCTTCCATTAGACTGTCGTCTAATGAAACACTTTTCACGTCATGACGGCCATTCATCACAACCTTTACCAGGCCTGCGCCTGACTCGCCTGTGACTTCTGCATTGGCTAGCTCTTCTTGAGCTTTTTGCATTTTTTCCTGCATTTTTTGGGCTTGCTTCATTAAGTTGCCCATGCCACCTTTCATCATAATATCTCTACCTTCAGTCTTGTCCTGTGCCCATGGTTTGGGCCCAATTCATCAATCTATGGGTTGTACGCTGTCGATTATAACCTGTGCATCAAATGCCTGCTTTAACGCCTGCACATTTGGGTCATTTTCTATGGCTAATATCGCTTGCTGGAGGCGCTCAGCATTTAGGCGCTGACTCCTCTGCGCCGGCGTTTCAAAGGTAATCGGCCCTTCTACGACCTTGAGTCGATATTGCTTGCTCAGTGACGTATTCAGCGTGCTTTGAAAGCGCTGCTGATGCGCCTCACCAAACAGCCGGATGTGCCCTGCATCACTGTGAAAGAGCAATTCATCTCCATTTACGGAGGCCAAGCAAGTATTCGCGACCAAGTTGCGCAACATGCCTTCCAACGGGATAGCATTAAAAATGAGCGCCCAAGATTCAGGGCTCATTGGCAAATCTGCATACTCAGCATGCGTGTTATTTGCTTTGCTGGCCTCTGCATGGGAATTAATGCCCACAACGTTGCTCGATGGGCTTGCAACCTGAACTTCTGCTTCCTGATGCGCATATTGTTCGACAAAGCGATGAGGGGGAGGCGGTGCTTGTTCGTTCCCCGCTGGTGCCGACGGGGCAATGCGCTCAGGTTGAATCTCAGAATGCGGAGGATGCTGCTCAATTGGCACGCCTGAATGAGGCTTCAATTGCGGCTCAGGCTCCCAAGGCGGCGAGTCTACTATTGCTGGCTCTCTGCTCACTGCCACGGATGGCGACTGATTCGACGCTTGACTCGCTTGCTGCCCCCTGTTTGTTTCAGGGGTATCCGACGGGATAGCCTTTCCATGAGATGGAACGTCATGAGATTCAAGTTCGTGCGATCCAACCTCGCGAGATACCACGGGGGTATCGACCGACGTTGCATGTGCTGGGGCCGCAGAAGGTGCTGAATTTTGAACTGAACTTGCCGAAGGAGCCTGAGCTACTTGGCGCTTGAGGTGCGCCAGATCAGGCTTTTTTCCGCCATCCATGCCTCCTGCTTGTTCCGTCGAGGCCGCTGGGCTGGGGATAGCAATATTAGTAGGCGCGAAATTCAACATACGCAGCAATGTCATTTCCATGCCACTGCGCGGGTCAGGAGCCAGAGGTAAGTCACGCTTACCTGTCAATGCAATCTGATAGAACAGTTGAAGGTCGGACCCGCTCATGGCGCGTGACAAAGCCACCACCTGCTCTTTATCGCCTTGGCTATTATCCACGGCATCTGGTACGGCTTGAGCAATGGCGATTCGGTGCAACAAGCTCAATAAATCGGCCAGTAAGTTATTAAAGTCCACCGCGTGCTCAGCCATCTGAGCGATTTGCGCCATGACGTCTGACGCATTACGTTCCGCCAAAGCCACGGCCAATTGGAACACTCGACCACGGTCGACCGTTCCCAACATAGCTGCTACGTCTAATTCTTCAATTTTGCCTTGTCCGTAAGCGATCGCCTGATCCGTTAAACTCAATGCGTCACGCATGCTGCCTTCGGCGGCTTTACCGAGCAACCATAAGCCAGGCTCTTGGTAGGTAACCTGCTCTTCCGCCAATACAGACTTCAAATAATGCACGATCCGCTCAGGCGTCATGTTTTTCAAACTAAATTGAAGGCAACGCGATAATATCGTCACCGGTAACTTTTGAGGGTCAGTGGTGGCCAGCAAGAATTTTACATGAGGGGGTGGCTCTTCTAGTGTTTTCAACAGCGCATTAAAGCTGTGATTGGAGAGCATATGCACTTCATCTATTAAGTACACTTTGAACCGTCCGCGTGTAGGCGCGTACTGCACGTTATCGAGAATTTCGCGTGTGTCTTCTACTTTTGTCCGTGAGGCAGCATCTACCTCGATCAAATCCACAAATCGACCGTCGGTGATTTCGACACAACTGGAGCAAGTGCCGCACGGTTGTGAGCTGATACCTTGCTCGCAATTTAAGCATTTAGCCAAAATTCGGGCGATTGTGGTTTTACCGACACCTCGGGTGCCAGTAAATAGGTAGGCGTGATGCAAACGCTGATTGTCGAGCGCATTGATCAGCGCACGCAATACGTGCTCTTGCCCCACCATGTCCTTGAAAAACTGAGGACGCCACTTGCGCGCCAGAACCTGATAACTCATTAATTTTTAAAGCTTATAAAGAAGAGGGGCGATGATATAACGGGGGGCACTCAATTAGAAGCCGTGAAGCGCGCGAAGCCGCACAATTCGTTGGTTTTGGCTATCGATCTTCTTTGCTCGGTACGCTTATACGCCATTTCAACGTCGCGGGATGAAGCATACCCATGAATAAAGCTGAGCAAACTTAATCACGCGCGTACGCAAACTGCAAAGGATAGATATAGAAATAAAATACGACGGGGATATCAATCTGGAGGGACCTCCAGCCACACCCCGGCACACAAGTCCACTGCTACCGTTGCTCCCTTCCGGGCCTGGCGGAGTTCACAGTTTATTGTTGCGGGGGGACCGGAGGCCACCATAATGTCGATCCGATGTAAGCTCGATCGAGGTGGCGCATTGTCTTAAAAAAACGATGCAGATTCAAGCACTTATTCAGATTAAAACCAAAATGACCCATTGCTCTAGGTTCCAAGCTCCATTTACAAACTTACCGAGATGCACACGACCCCGTTCAGCTTCATTTTGCTTCAATTGTGCAGAATGCGTATCCTGAAAGCTTCAACCTTTACGAATACAGACTTATGTTTCAGGCTACACCCATTCCAATCTATGACGACAATTACGTTTGGATCATTCAGCACGAAGCACGTTGCATCATTGTCGATCCCGGCGATGCACAACCCGTTCTTGCATATTTAGATAGCCACAACCTTATACCCGATACGATTTTGGTCACCCATAAGCACTGGGATCATGTTACGGGCATCAGCGCTATTAAAAATCGTTTCCCTGATATTCACTTATACGGGCCAGAGTTTGAAGATATTCCACACCGAGACACGGCTCTTGCGGGTGGTGAGGTGCTCTCATTAGCGGGTTTAGAATGGTCAGTACTGGCTTTACCCGGCCATACAATGGGGCACATTGGTTTCATGGTAACGGATCACGAGCAACAAACGCATCTATTCAGTGGCGACACCCTATTTGCTTGCGGATGTGGCCGAATGTTCGAAGGCACGCCGTCTATTTACCAAGCTACACTGAGCATCATTCGGGACCTGCCGGTGAACACGCTCATTTATGGTACACATGAATATACCTTGGCCAACATTGATTTTGCGCTCAATGTCGAACCAAATAATACGCGCCTCTTACACCGCCAAGACGTCTTCACTGCGCTACGAGAACAGAATACGCCAACCCTGCCTACCACTGTAGGTGAAGAGCGCATGACCAATCCATTTTTAAGATGGGATCAACCCGACATCATTCGGGCGGTACAACATCGAACAGGCGAGGTTTTAGTGACTCCAGAAGAGGTCTTCGGGGCGGTTCGAGCATGGAAAGATGCGTTTTAAGACACAATCTGGAAGAGTAGAAGAAAGGGGACACCTGTGAATTGGATTATTTCGACACGAACTTCAACATTACCCCTTAAACCAAACCACATTTTGTGTAGAATAGCGCCCAATTTTGTCTACGACACCATCTACTAGGATACGACATGCAGACTGTTCGACAGCGCCTAACCCTTGACGGTACACCAGAAAGCTTAATTCAGTCGATTGAAGCTGTACTGTTTGCCAGCAAGGACATCGCTTTCCGCCTTCGTCAAGGTGCTCTAGGTGGTGTGCTGGGCTGTGCAGAGCAAGAAAATGTACAGGGCGAAACCCAAAAAAACCTTGATGTATTGTCAAACGATCTTCTGAAAAATGCACTGGCAGCCTGCCCTTCTGTGGCGGGCATCGCTTCAGAAGAAGAAGACTTACCCGTTGCTGCGAATGCATCAGGCGAGTACTTGGTGCTCTTTGATCCTTTAGATGGTTCGTCTAATATCGACGTGAACGTTTCTGTTGGCACCATCTTTTCGATTCTGCCGGCCAATGGCGGCGATCCATCCAAAGAAGCCACCTACCTTCAGGCAGGGAAAGAACAATTGTCTGCTGGCTATGTTCTGTACGGCCCTTCAACTTTGTTGATTATGTCAACGGGCAAAGGGGTTCACGTATTTACATTAGCTCCGGAAACGGGCGAGTTCATTCTCACTCGAGAAAACATCCAAATTCCTGAAACCACACAAGAATTTGCTATTAATATGTCTAATCAGCGATTCTGGGCAGAGCCAATGCAGAACTACGTTGCTGATTTGCTAAAAGGGGAAGAAGGGCCTATGGGTAAACGCTACAACATGCGCTGGGTCGCTTCTATGGTGGCTGAAGTACATCGTATTCTGACTCGTGGTGGAATTTTTATGTACCCATGGGATAAGCGCGAGCCAAACAAAGCGGGCAAACTAAGGTTGATGTACGAAGGCAACCCCATGTCGATGCTGATCGAACAGGCTGGCGGCATCAGCAGCGATTCGAAAGCACCGATGATGGACATTCAGCCAGAATTAATCCACCAGCGCGTGCCTGTCATTTTAGGTTCAAAAGCGGAAGTGGAAACAGCTATAAAATATCACCAGTAATCACGCTGTTATTGCGAGGGGTACATCCCTACCCCTCGTGATTTAAAACCCTCTACCCACAACCTGCCCCAAAATATCTGATTAAAGTTTCTAAAATCAACGACCACACTTATTCCGACTCTCCGTGCCAGCGCTGATAAAAATCTTCAAACTGTTCTGAGTTTAGCGGTGCGCTCATGTAATACCCTTGCGCGGCATCACACCCCATGTCCCGTAACCGATTCATGGTTTCGACATCTTCTACGCCCTCTGCGACGACGACCAATGAAAGGTTTTTAGATAAGTTAACAATGGCACTGACGATGATCTCATCCTGCGGGTTCTGGCACATGTGGCTGACAAACATCAGGTCAATTTTCAGCGCATCTATGGGGAGCTGTCGAAGGTAAGCAAGAGACGAATAACCCGTTCCAAAATCATCAACCGCCAACGCAACGCCCAATTCACTGATTTTATTCAATGTGTCCAATGCATGCTCTGGGTCTGCCATTAACGCACTTTCCGTGATTTCGATTTCTAAGTAATCTGGCGGTAAATTTGATTCCTCTAAACTCGAACGAATAAAGTCTATTAGATTTTCATCCAACAAATTACGCGTCGACACATTCACCGCAACTCGAATATCAAGGCCTTGGTCCAACCAACGCTTAATCTGAATGATGGCATTTTTAATCACCCATTCAGTGATGGGAATAATGAGATCTGTGACTTCAGCCAGTGGTATAAACTCACCTGGTGGCATCAATCCATGTTCTGGATGCCGCCAGCGAATAAGCGCTTCTGCAGATGTGATTTTATTGTCAGAGAGTCTCACTTTGGGTTGAAAACATAAAAACATTTGCCCTTCACGAATGGCTTGCCCCAGCTCAGTCATTAATGCGAGTCGCCTTGGGCTATGTTCATCCATTTCATTGGCATAAAACAAAATACCACCCGCTTGATGTTTTGCTTTATACATTGCGATGTCTGCACACCTCAATAGGGTACTGGTATCCCGACCGTGATGCGGAAAAACACTGATTCCAATACTGCCGGCTATTTCCACATTCATTTGTCCTAAATCAAATGGTTCTCGAATTTGTTCTATGATCAGCAATGCCAATTCCATTGCTTCTTGCTGGTTTGGCATTGACGGCATAATGACGGCAAATTCATCACCACCTAAGCGACCAAGTACACTATGCGAGGGCATGAGCAATGGATTAATTCTAGGGGCAATTTTTTTCAATAAAACATCACCATAATGGTGACCCAGTGTGTCGTTAATCTCTTTAAACCGATCAAGGTCTATGAGCAGTAATGCCACTTGAAAACCAAATTGATTTGCTTGCTCAATTTTTTCATCTAAGCAATCACGGATAGCAGTGCGATTAGGTAATCCCGTTAATACATCGTGGCTAGCTTGATACTCCAAGTGCTCGATATGGGTTTTGCTTTCTGTAATATCGCGCATGATCAACCAGATACGCATTAAACGACCGTCTTCTAGTGCACCCATGCTCGTGCAACTGAGCCATCGCATATTGCCATCATTATCCTCATGAGGTACTTCGAGAGTTTCGGTTCCATAGCCGCTTTCAAACGTATAACGAATGACATGTTTTAAACTTTTTATTTTCAATAACGCATCCATGCCGGCATTGGCTGGGAAATTAAACAATTCACTAAATGCTGGATTAACTTCTTTCAATCGCCCTGCTTTTTCAAATTGTAGCCACTGAACATCCACATCATGTTCCACACGAATGGGTGGGTGTAAATCAATATGCGCGATGGCTTCTTGACTACGGGTGATAAACGCACGATACCGATCTTCACTGTGCTGAAGGATATTTTGAAATTCTAACTGTTCAAGTTCTGCTCGCACTCTATGAGTGAATAAAGATAGAAAGTCGATGATGAGTGGCGCAATAACCTCGTGTTTGCGTTGCATTACCACGACCAAGCCCAGTGGTTGGTTTTTACTGTTGGTCAGCAGTACCCCACCTATTGTCTTCGGTGAAAATCGAGCAATAAATGGATCTTTTTCGTATTGGCGTATGTTTTTTTGTGTGAGCCACACCCAAGTGTTGGGTTCCTTAAAAGGCGACTCATCAATGTCATAGTTCATACTGGTGTGCAAACCCACTTGATCACCACGATGAGATAAATAATGCAGTCGCAAATTCGTTTCATGATAGCGCCCAATATAGATAAAACTGCCCGGTAAAAAGCTACTGAGTGTATCGAGAATACCATCTAGGGCATCTGTGCCCTTTTTATCAATCTTGCTGGCGATACTATGAATAAAATGCTGCTGAGCTTTATTATCCGACACATCGGTAGCAATAATGGCCACCATAGCTCCCGCTTCCATTGGGAACAATGAAACCCGATAAGCAAAGTGGTTTTCATTGTTATCTTCCAACCAAACCTCTTCATCAATGGTTTTATGCTGATTATCCATCATGCTTTCAAAGGGATTATCTTGATTGAATTTTTTTTGCAAACGTTGAAATGAAGCATTGCAGTAACTAAAGTGATCGTTCTGCCAAACCGCGACGCCCGCTGGAATATTTTCGTATACAGACTGCAGCCATTTTTCTCGCGTGGTGAGTTCAATTTTGCGAATCATCAAGGCGTCAGAATCCACCATCACCAATGCAACACTGCCTAAAAACGAGAAAAAGGCGACGGTTAAGATGCTTTCTTGGATGGCAACTGGTGAGCGGTCGCCGGTGAGCATGATGTACAGCTCAAGAGACTGAGATGTGGCGACCAGCGTCAGCCCAATAATAAAAAGGTAATAACTGCGCATGCGATTGATAAACTTCCATCGCCGATGCGCATACAGCAGAAATATCAGTACGGTCGCACATAAAACCAGCCGTACCAGAATGGCGGAGGTATTCCAATCCACAAGTTTGCCGCCCCGAGTATCAGGATGAAATGAGTTAATGGATAATAAGGGGCCAACCTCTGCCCACTCTTTCAGTTATAGTTCCCAGCAATGAAAATGGCGAATTGACAGGACGGCCAAACCTACTTACCTTTCACGGCTCAACTACGCTTGGAGTTTTTATGCCTTTCATCCCGATCACGGCTTTTTACACAGTGCTACTGGCCATTCTGATGCTTGTACTGGCCTACCTTGTCGTTCGAGAACGTCAAAAGTTAAAGTTCGGATTAGGGCATGCTGACGGCACCTTGCTTGTAGCGGCTCGCAATCACGCGAATGCCACCGAATACATCCCTATTTCTATTTTGTTGCTGGCCATGGCTGAGTTGAATGGCGCAAGCCACGGCGCGTTGCATATCTCAGGCGCACTATTAGTACTCTCACGTCTTTTGCACGCTTGGGGCTTTCGTCAATCTAAAGGGAGAACACACTTTGGTCGTTACTGGGGGATTGTGATCAATTGGACATTAATCCTTTGGCTGTCCGCCGTGAACTTATTGCTCTCTTGGCGCTATATTTTCTAGTTCGCTTTACGGCTACGGCATAAGCCTTTGGCTTTCAGGTGATGAAGGGTATCTTTGTTGCTCTATGCGATAATAAGCCCCTAAAAGATCCTCTTCGGCACCGAGTGCAGTCCGCATGCCACCTATCGTGGCATGATCAAAATCAGAAAAGTTAACGTCATCCAATGACTGACAGTTCGATAGCATACCGACCCGAATGCCATCTCGAAATACTGCCAATTCCTCATCGTGAAAGCGCTTTGCCTTCGGATACAACCACTGATTAATCGCACAAAAAGCTTCTTGCTCCATTGCACTTACTCTATGCGTCGATCCCATTGCAAACCCCAAACAAAATGCTTCGTCCTTCGGCAAGTGTCCACGGCCCAGCAATATGTGGATGTAAATATGATTTTGGGGCTTCACCGCACCATGAAACAGCGTAAGCCCAGGGAAATGCCAATCTGGGCTCTCCATAAGCCGAACAATCAGCGGTGCATTTTGGATCGAACCTGCGTCGATTTCATTGCCACGGCAATCACGACTGGCCAACACATCCCGTACCAACTGATGAGAATCAGCGAGCGTAATATTCCAACCATCCATTTCACTGACGGTGTTCTGCTCTGGCGGGTACTCGCTAATATTTTTAGAGGTGCTTAACGCATTTGCGCTCATTTCAATCATACAAATCCCCTCCGCCAACGATGCTCTCTAAACGCATGGCTATCCTTTCCTTGGGTGGGGCGCTAAGAGACAGAACTGATTTGAGTAGCCGTTTTTCCACTCTTTTCATTCCATCGGCTGATATACATGATCTTTAACTCAACATCTTTATCTTAGACCGTTCTGCTCCCGTTTTGACTGATCACGGGGTCAAGTTTTCGCTAACCGACCAGTCTGGCCAACCCATTGAGCCGAATAGATCATTTCGGAACATGAAACCTTTGCTTTAGAATGCGCCCTGCACTTTGTCGAGTTACTGAGTAAAGGAAAGCCCGTGAGCCAATTATTAGAGCGTCTATTTTATTCGAAAGCAGGCCAGTCCTTTTTAAGCGCAGTTGGCGTAAAACCGGCCGTACAGCTACGCCGTTATCAGTCTGAAGTGCCCTGGGTCAGTGGTAAGACCGGTGTATTAACACCGCCAGACCAAGCCTTAGATGCGGTACTCGCCGAGTGCGGGATTCAATACGAAGTCGTAGACTCACCGACTGCTGGCCAAGCTGCCGCGGAGAGTAGCTATACCAGTATCATCATGGATGCCACAGCGCTCGAAACAATTCACGACCTAGACCAACTTAAACAGCATTTTGGTTTGATCAACGGTAAGCTCGCTCAATCTGCTCACATTGTCATCATTGGGCGCACACCTGAACTCTGCGAGGGTATCGAGTTCGCCGCCACTCAAGAGGCACTAAATGGCTTCACACGTGCCCTAGCAAAAGAGCTTGGACGCAAAGGCATTACCGTCAACTTACTTTACGCAGCCGGCCCCGCTAACGCCTCATGGTGCAC
This sequence comes from uncultured Saccharospirillaceae bacterium, assembly GCA_947503895.1. GTDB lineage: Bacteria > Pseudomonadota > Gammaproteobacteria > Pseudomonadales > Oceanobacteraceae > Bermanella. Next base: position 37,591 of record CANNFT010000013.1, on the reverse strand, counting down.
CCCTTTATCCTTCTTCTTATCTAATAAGTCTGCCTATATATCAGGACAGCCCCTGTATTTGAGTGCCATCGCTCCTGAAAAAGCCCCTCTGCAGGATACCCAATGGGAGCAACCGCTAGCAGGCAAGCTCGCACTGATCACCGGTGCCGCCCAAGGAATTGGTGCAGCCATTGCCCAAACACTCGCTCGTGACGGAGCCACCGTGATTGGATTAGACATCCCCGCTGCACAGCAAGCACTGGAAAGCACAATGGCCACACTGGGCGGGACAGCGCTTTGCACCGACATCACGAGCGAGCATGCCGTGACCGATATTCAGGCTGCGCTCAATCAGCAACCCATTGACATCCTCGTGCACAATGCCGGTGTGACGCGCGATAAAACCCTGTCCAAAATGCCGGACCACTGGTGGCAAATGACACTCAATATCAACCTTAAAGCCCCCATGACCGTTACCGCGCAATTAGACAGCGCTCACATGCTGGCCGAAGAGGCACGTGTCATTTGCATTAGCTCCATTAGCGGCATTGCGGGTAATGTCGGTCAAACGAATTATGCTGCATCGAAAGCCGGTGTGATCGGTTTTGTTCACCAACAGGCAAAAATGTGGCAAGGTAGCAATAAGACCATCAATGCCATCGCGCCAGGCTTTATCGAAACTCAGATGACGGATCAAATTCCCTTTATGACTCGCGAAATTGGACGTCGCATGAATTCTCTATCTCAAGGCGGATTACCCTTGGATGTCGCAGAAGGCGTAGCCTTCTTTGCGCAGCCTCAGGCCAATGCACTGAATGGACAAGTATTAAGAGTTTGTGGGCAATCTTTAATCGGCGCCTAACGAAACGTATCTCCAAATGCACAAACCATGTACACATAAATAGAAGTATTTTTATGACTCAACGCGTAACACTCAACATCGAAAACCATGTAGCGCAAGTACGTTTAAATCGTGCTGACAAGTACAACGGCCTCGACATGGATATGATTGAAGGTCTTGTAGAAACTGCCGAGACCATTAAAACTGACCCTACTATCCGCGCAGTCGTTTTATCAGGCAACGGGCCTTCATTTTGTGCAGGCTTAGACGTTGCAGGCGTAATGTCAAATCCATCGAACATCCAAAAGCTTTTACAAACTGAAGAAGGCCATGACGCAAATTTGGTTCAACGATGCGCACTTGATTGGAAAGACCTTCCGGTTCCTGTGATTGCTGCTCTACACGGCCATGTCTATGGTGGTGGATTTCAAATAGCCATGGGCGCAGACATTCGAATCGCAAAAGCAGACACCGTATTTTCAATTATGGAAATGAAGTGGGGACTCATACCCGATATGTCTTTATCTGTAACCGTACCAGAGTTTGCACGACAGGATATAATTAAAGAACTGACCTACACGGGTAGAAAGTTTGGTTCAGAAGAAGCTAAAGAATACGGACTCATCACGCGAATTGCTGACAATCCGCTTGAATCAGCAACCGCATTGGCACATGAGATTGTGGGCAAAAGTCCGGATGCCGTTCGCGGTGCGAAGCGTATGCTAAACAGTAATTGGCGCGCTGGCAGAGCTGAAGCTTTGAAACTTGAAGAAAACATTCAAAAAAGCATCATCGGTCGTCCTAATCAAATGGAGGCGGTGCAAGCAAACTTCCAAAAACGCGAACCCAATTTTAAAGACCCTAAAAGTTAACATTCAAGCCCCAGTAGGCACTGACGCACTTACTGGGGCGATTCATAAGCGTATGCATTTACCTTCACTCAGAGATCTTCCTGCATTGACAAATGAGCCTCCAAAACAAAGCGAAGCATGTACAAAAAAGATAGACCATCTACATGGCATCACATTAGAGAAATTACTCATGGAGTTAGTCGATCATTTCGGCTGGGATACATTGCACAGCTTGATTCGCATCAACTGCTTTGCATCAAAGCCAAGTATTAAATCAAGCCTGAAATTTCTTCGACGTATGCCGTGGGCTCGCGAACAAGTTGAGACACTGTTTTGTGCGTACAAAGATGGTGGTACGGAAGAAAGCTATCGTCAGGCACTCAAGCAGCTAGGTATTCAACAAAAAGGCAAGCGTGATGCCTATTCAGATTCGCAACAGCCAAAAAAGCAGGGCATCGACCCATGGGCAAAGAGTAGATAAACAATGTAACGTGTATTGCTATGCAAACCAAGCCGCTGCTAACAAACGAATGGCATTAGCAGCGCCGGAACTCAACAGCCGTTTTTGCTTGATCCAGCCAATCTCAATTTAAAATAACAACGGAGTTGAATGACGCACAAATCGAGCACCGGATGATCAACAAAGCGAGAATAGAAATTCCTGATCATGGGCGCTGCCTAACATATTCAGAACGAATAGAGTGAATCAATATCACTAATTGACGTAGTAACCGACTATTAAAGCCATCGACATAATCAGCAACATCATATGCAGAATGCGCATATATAAAGCAGGCGATAAATATCTACGGGCTTTAAAACCGACGAAAAAACCACATATTACAATGACTAAAACCGGTAGTATTTCTACAACATTCGCCGAATTCAAACTCCCATAGGAAGAGAAAACTATTATCTGCGCCATTTTCCCCATTAAAAAGCAGTAATTAAACACCTGTATCGAGGTTATGACGGATAACGACATTTCAATCGAAAAGATGATCATGATCGGCGCCATTACATTAGCTGAACCGCCTAACACACCGCCCAGCAACCCGAAGATCATCATGGATGTGTTTTTTCTTTCTTTAATACACGCTAATTTCTTAACATTAAAATATACCGTCAAAAGATATATCAACATAGAGAACGCAAGAATCACTTCAAAAAAATCTGATTTCGTTTCCAGAAGCCAGATGGCACCAAGCAGACTACCCAGAAATGCATACACCCCCAGCGGCCAATAGATCTTTAAATTACTTTTCAGCAATGAAATATCACGGATGCTGAGCATATTAATCAATAGTGTTGGAATGAGCGTAACCAAAATAGCGGTGTGCATATCCACCAAAAAGGCAAGCAATGGTGTGGCGATCATTGGAAACCCAAGACCGACTGACCCATGTATAAACGACGCCATGAACGTAACGGCCAAAATGAGGCAATATGTCTCTGCCGTCAGAATTCCTAGATTCATATTTTATGTCCAAGTACGAAAAAATCACCCATCCAAGGGTAAGCCTCATACGCTATTTAAAATTAAATCTAACTCGCCTCAAATGTCTATTCTTATCTTTAATGCTGGTCCTTGCATGAAGAAATTTACCATTATTTATTAGAAGTAGACTATTTTTAGGCAAGTCTATTTTCCGTATGTTCATCGAATTGTAAATAATACAATCCAACTCATTTAGCGCTTCAATCTGTTCGCTTGAACACGCATATTCATCAATAATATCTCGCCTATACCTTAGATTTAAGTCATTATCAATGACGCTCGCTTCCTTCGCTAGCGCCTCCAGACCAAATTCAACTGAAAGATCATCATATTCCATTACAAAGATTTCTACTGACCAAAGAGCGTGACAAATGACTGCGACAACTTAAACTAATACTGTTGATATATCCAAAGCTTTCGAAACGACTGGCCGACTTAAATATCCTGAAAACCAGCACTCTGAATTGACACAAAAACCCAGTACTGCTTCAACATAAATGGAGTATTACTTTTTCAAGACATTCATCAATATAATTAAAATCAACCTCCCCTCTCAATGTAAGCGCGCAATCTTTGCCTATGACACAGCGACAAACAGCTATATCACACCTAGTCTTTATCTTGTCTGTCCATCTCATGCCTCCGGGAATATAAGGTCTAGCATAATATCTTCCAGAGGCACTAATGGTTTAATTCAATGCACTAATAGTAATGTATGTTATACATACGTTCTGCTTGAGTTATAGACAGCGCTAAACAAAAAATGGCAATTGAGGTAGGTTAGCACCTAGCGTGTACTTTCGACTAAACGAGTGATCCGATATTTTTAATACTTGATCTCGAAGCGCGGTGTGTATAATTTCACTTCGAATACGAAATCCATTTTCATCCAGTTGTGCTTGCTCGTTCATTTTCATCGGTGTGAATTTATCATCCGATGATGCACCAAACAATCTAATCTTGCCACGAATACCGTACCCCATTGCAATAACAGATGTGGTAGTCCAATGATCCTTACCCCCACCTTGAATTGGATCACCGTTGTTATACCAAGGTGTACGACCGAACTCAGATCCAATGAGCATAGTGGTATTCTCAGTAATATCCGACCCATAATTTTCATCCATATAAGCTGCCATTTTCCAAAAATGATCGACAACTTTAACATTATTGATATGGCCTCCCACTTGCTTAATATCGTTGTCGGCATGTGAATCAATTCCGGTTAGGAATAAATTCCCGCTGACCGTGAGCCCTGCCGAAAAAGCAGCCGTGATTAATTCCACCTGCAGTAAGTTTCCATTTGCGTTCAATAATCCGTCCGAGCCAGGGGGCAATGCATTTTCAAGGGTATGAGTAGCGGGATCGCTAGAGGCATATCTTGGCACTCTATCCAATATATATTTGACGCTAAATTCTCCGCCTTTAGACGTTAAGTATTTGCTTAGCGTACGTTGGTGCTGGGCGTTAACCGCTTGGTTTTTATAACGTTCTGCCTGCTGTAACGATAAAGATTTAATTAACGCATTCGTGTTGTCGCCTAACATGGCTACGTCATGATTAATAATAGTTTCAAACATTTTAGGATCACCAATTCGTGATAAAGGTATTAATGATCCTGTTCCATCGTATCCACCAAAGGTGATAAATGGCATTTGTAAATCGGGGTTATTAATGGCCGCGTGAAGCGCTCCTATATTAGGAAATGCGGCTTGTAGAGTTCCTGAGAACGTTGCTCGGGTTCCGGCCGCATGACTATTTGTTTGCGCATCTACTCCATTAAGCATAATCATACCGTGTTCTTCAGCTAAATTTATGAAGAAGTGTTCAAACAGCGCATCCGTGTCTTCAGCTGCACTTAAACCTGGTAAGCCATGTACAGGAGGAGCCCAACTAAAAGGTGTGCCGGCTTTGTATCCAATGCCGGGTTTGCCTTTAGCGCCGCGAATATTATTACTGCTAAATCGGTTAATCGGAGTGATGCCATTAACAGACAGTTCTTTTCCTTTTGGGTCACACCACATAGTTTGATCCCAGCCACCGATGGCAGCGCAAGAAACAAAATACTTGGGGCCACCATTGGATGCAGCATGCGAATTCATTGCTCCAAATGGCATACCCGAAGCAACACCAGTGGCTGCTAATGCTTTCAGAAAATGACGACGATTCATAAACAGCACTCCTTTATTCGTAGAAGAAATTAAAGTTTTTCATAATAACGGTCAGCACAGCCATGTATCCACCGACGCTATAGTCTGAATCTGAAAATGCACCACCACCAATTTTATAGGGTGCAACACAGCGAATATTTTTGATAGATGTGTATTCGCTATTGACGTCGACAACTTTGTTGAACAAATCGTAGAGCTCATCAATTTCCTGATGATCTACTGGTATTTCACGTCCGTGCAAGACATAAATCATATTCTGAATATTCGCTCGAATATCCGCTTCGATTCGACTATGTGGATCACGAACCATAAAAATTCGATCTTCGACCGGCAGATTATTGGTATCTTTGTAAACATATTTACGATCTTCGTTTGGAATGGCACGCTCGTAATCTCTCACGATTATTGAGCAAGCATAAGCATTCGGTAAGTAGTCCTGAACCGTACCCATAAGTCCATTTTGCTCCAATATGCGTAAATTTGAATCCTGATCATCAATACCTCCATAACCAATATTGAGTCGATCATATTTCGCTAATTGGGTTTGGTGAGAATCAGAATTCAAATCTAACAATGAAGATACTTTTCTATCCAACATTTCGGGAGTCAGCAGTGAACGTACCTTTAGGAGTGGCGCGGCAGCTGTTTCTTGTGCAACGTCTTTTCCTTGGAACCAGTCACTCAAGACCATTTCTTTAATCAGTGCTTTCAAACTCATATTATTATTGAGTAATGTTTTTTCCCAATGATTAAAGTAGGCTTCTTGAACACTAAATAAAGCTTCTTGTTCGGGTGTTAGCGAATCACCAGATCGTTTATAAACTTTTTCCATTCCGAATAATCCACTGTATACAGTGCGAACCGTTGCCGTTACAAAGCCAGGATCTTGTACAATCTGCTGCGCTAACCAAGGTAAAGCATTTTCATAATCCACTTTACCGTTTGTTAGCGGCATGGCTGTTCCACGGAACCCGACCGGACGGAAATCCGTAGCAGGAAACCATTCTTCATCAGGATAGTAGCGAGTATTGGCTCTAAATACGGCGAATGCAGATGCAACGGGGTCCATTAATTCATGACATCCTTTGCAGGCATCGTTCGTCATAGTGGGATTCGGGCCACTGTCCTCCGCATCACCTGGACGTAAACCGGGTAGGGCTTCGATGTCTAGATCTAGGAATAACTTAAATACGCTAGCAGAGCGGTGGCGATTTAAATTAGTTTCGGTAGTCGGAAATTTTTGTAGAAACATGCCTGAGGTGAGTACACCAGCATGTTGAATTTTTCCGTTAACCCCTCCTTGAAAAGATCCCGGAGAGAAGTCTTCAGCGCGGGTTTCAGGAAGTTGCACCGGAATAAAATGTTCAGGATCTTCCATAAATACTGCACCTTCGACAACACTGTCAGGTAACGTATTGAAACTACTTTTATTAGCTTGATAAAGGCTGTAGTAAGATCTGGCGGAATACGCATTTACCATAAAGTAATCAGCTGTTAATACTTCGGATATTGGACGGTTATTTTTCACAATGTATTTCACCAACTCCACAGGCTCGCGACCAATTCCATAGGCGGTGTATTCACTTAACTTATTGGAAATATCTTTCGTGGAAATCTCACCACCCATCTCAAACCAAATAGCTTCTGAAAAATTCCAGGTAAACCACTGTAGCAACCAAGGTTTATGAGATTTTTGCGCATAAAAATCGGTATGAAGCAATTCGTTGTAAAATTCACCTACTCTGTTCAGGAAAGCTTCTTCTTCCATTAATTCGTCCACTATTGAAGCTAGTCCTTGATTCCCGTTATTTTCCACCAGTGCTCGTTCTTCTGCGGTAGGAATTCGACCCACTAGATTAATAGTCGTTCTATAAAGCGCCTCTGATATTGTTCGGCGAGTAAACATGTTACCGACCATCTCAGACTGTGTGTCTTTCTCTATTTCACATGCTTGTTGTTTTTCAGTATCCAAGAAATATTCGATATAGGCAGCGGTTTGTGCAGCACAATCACCTTCACAATAGGTAGGTGTGCCAGAAGGCATATTTTTACTGATGTAATCTGTTAATTCTGACAGTGAACGCCCTGTTTCATTGGCAACCTGTGAGTTGCTATAGTGGCACGTTGAACAATGTTGATCGAATTGCTCCTTGCCAGCCGCAACCGTCTCGTCGCAGATATTTTCACTGGTATCCTTCCCTGTTTCGGTATCAGGACTGGTATCATCTTCAGAGTCGCTGGCAGGTTGATCATCAGAGCCTGAATCGTCTGCACTATCAGTATCCGATTCGCAATTATCATTCTCAGCCATGTTTAAACCCAACGCCAATCGAGCCATATTTTCAGCGCAATTGCCGACACAGGCACTCACATTACCAAGCGGCATGGTGTTGCTAATATAGGTCGTCATGCCCTCCAAATCCAAGTTTCTAGGGTTGGTGATGGCGTTATCGCCGCGATGGCAATCCAAGCATTGGCTGTCAAATGTTGCTTGAACCTGGGCTTTTGAGCTTGATGCAACATCCACTGAACAGACTTCGGTATCTACTGTCGTTTCAGACCCTGCTTCGACCTTATTCTCATCACCGGCCACGCCTTGCATATCGGGAGACTGATCGCAAGCGGACAGTGAGCCGACCATGAGCATGACTACACCCACTTTAGCCGCCCTATTGAGTGCTATAAATGGAGCGAAAATCACTGATTCCCTAGCTCTTAGCTTGGCATAAAGCCATCGCTTACTGTTTTTTATTGTCATTTTTTCCTCGCTAATCGCCTCGTTGGACGACAGAATTGACACACTATCTATATCTGCCGGCGCTTACTTCTGTAACAAACGATTTTAGGAAACTGCGAACCCAAAAAACCTGACTTGAATAGCAGCCGCGAAACTTGTGCAAAAAGAATGAGATTCGCGCATTTTCATTTTCGCCCAATATTTCGATATTCTTCTTTAAGTAGGCTAATTCAGAGGGGGCTATTGGAGGATCAATAATATTTTATTTGAATACATTTCTGTATTGTGACTAAGCAGACCGATTAAACTGCAGCCATCAAATTTAGGCCTGTGGTTATAACGGTGGGTTTATTACAGATAGAACGTTTGAAAGCACTCAAATCTCCCGCCTCTTGGGAGTATTTTTATTATTCTTAATTGTAAAAAATAGTTTTTGCTATTATTTTACTGAATCGTTTTTTTCTGGCAGTCATTTTCCTGCATCAAAAGATATAAAAATTGCAGGAGAATTTTTTAATGGCGAGAGAGAAGCTGCGGGCAAGCGTGATTTTTAATAGAGAGGTTGTGAATTTTCTGTCAGGCGACACCCTCATTTCATAATTCATTTTGTATCTATAGATCTTGGTAGAACTTCAGATTCACTTAAAGGGTGGCGCACAACTCTCTTATGGCACCCTTTATTAAGATAGGAATATTGATATTGAAAAAAGTTAATTCGTACATCTGATTATTCAATGTAAACTTTTAACCAACCATGAACAATCTACTGTATTCAGAATATAAGCGATAATTGACGCAGACTGTGTATCTACCAGCGCCACGCATATTTTGGGGCGCTTCTATTAAGTAATTTCAAATCTCAGCTCTGACTTGCTGCTTCGCTCTTACTCCTTCACCCATGCAGTCGTGCAAGTTTTCTGTAATGCTTTATTGTCAGAAAGTCTCTCAATGGAATTTTATTATTAACCCGTTAGATCTTCAAAGTCACGCCTTGAACTGGCAAAGATTGCTCTACCAGAGCCTAATGTGACTTTATTGAAATGCCCTTAAATATTTGGCAGTGCTTTTTTCGCCAATGTTTTGATGGCTTGCCAGTCTTTGTTTCGAACTAACTCAACAGGGCAAACCCATGATCCTCCCACTGCCACAACATTTTTCAACGATAAATACTCCATAGCATTATCGTAGTGAATGCCGCCCGTAGGGCAAAATTTAAGGTCTGGGAATGGGCCTTGCAATGCCTTAAGCATCTTAGGACCACCCGCTAAGTCAGCTGGATAAAATTTAAAGAACTCCATTCCAAATTGCTTTCCGAGTAAAATATCACTGGGCGTCATAATACCGGGAGCATATGGCAAGCGCAGTGACTTGGCCTTTTCGCAGAGATCTGCGGTAATGCCGGGGCTAATAGCGAATTTCGCTCCAGCATCAACCGCTCTTTGCATTTCTTCGATTTTACTGACGGTCCCCACTCCCACATGAGCATCTGGGAATTTTTTAGCTAGAATTTCAATTGCCTTTAAGCCGACGGGCGTTCTTAACGTTATTTCTAAACAGGTTACGCCGCCTGATATCAAAGCTTCTGCTAATGGCTCTGCGTCATTGATATCCTCTATTACCATCACCGGCATAACCGGCTTTATGTCTTTGAACCAGTCAGTAAAGCTCATTTTTATACCTCAACATTTTGAACGCTTGACTCAATTATTTTTTTCGGTTTTCAACAGTGCACCATACATGTGATGAATATCGTTCGATGATTTCTTGCGGCTTTACTCATCCCAATCAATGGATATAGCACCACAATCGGCCGAGGTGACATTCTTACGAAAAATAGAAAACAGTTCTCGCCCGACACCTAGCTGGCTCGGCTTATTATAGGAAAAGGGGCGGTTTAGAAGATTAACGTTTAGAAGATTAACGGTGCCGTTGACGCTATCAATTTCCACTATGTCGCCATCTTGTATTTGAGATATAGGGCCATTTTCAGCGGCTTCAGGAACGAGGTGAATTGCAGATAACACTTTTCCTGATGCACCGGACAACCGACCGTCTGTCAACAGGGCAACCTTAAACCCAGCATCCTGCAAACTTCCTAGCACTGGCATCAGTTTGTGTAATTCAGGCATGCCATTCGACTTCGGGCCCTGCCCTTTTAATACCACCACAGCATTTTGATTCAGCTTTTGCTGCGTATACGCTTCAATGACCTCTGACTGATATTGAAATACCCTCGCGGGCGCTTTTATTATTCGATGATTTGCTGGCACAGCGGACACTTTTACAATGGCTTTACCTAGATTCCCTTTTAGTAAGGATAACCCACCACTTTCATCAAAAGGTTTATCGACCGTCGCTAAAATAGCATCATTTTGATTGGTGGCTTTCACCCGTTGCCAACATTGAGCTGTCATTTTTTGAGGCTCAAATACTTGGCGCTGACCATAAGCCAGCATGCTGGTTTGGTTAACCGTGAGTGCACTCTCATGCAGCAAACCTGCGGATATTAGTTGATCAAACACCCACGCAGTACCACCTGCATCATGGAATTCATTAATATCACTGGGACCATTGGGATAAACACGTGTGAGTGTTGGTACGACTTTGGATAAGTCATTCATATCGTCCCATGTTATGTGCACGCCAGCCGCTTTTGCTACGGCAATCCAATGTATCGTGAGATTGGTTGATCCACCTGTTGCGATTAATGTAACCAATGCATTGACGATACTTTTTTCATTCACCAGTTCTGCTAACGACCACTGCTTAGGTGCTTCGCACAATAATGCTAACTTTTCGCAGGCTAGTTTATTCCATGCTGTACGTTCACCGGTTAATGGCTGTATGAAGGCCGACCCTGGTAGGACCAAGCCCATTGCTTCTAATAACATCTGATTTGAATTTGCTGTGCCATAAAAGGTACAGGTTCCAGAGGTATGGTAGGCGGCTGATTCACTGTTTAACAAATCATCGTCACTCGCCTGACCCTGTATATGCGCTTGGCGGGTCTTCGCTTTTTCAGCATTACTGATTCCACTCGGCATCGGGCCTGCCGGTAGGAACAAACCAGGTAAATGTCCAAAGCGCAACGCCCCCATTAATTGCCCCGGTACAATTTTGTCACATATTCCCAATAGCATCATGCCATCAAATGCCTGATGGGATAATGCTAAAGCCGTACTCAATGCAATGGCGTCTCGACTAAAAAGAGACAATTCCATTCCCGGTTGACCTTGGGTCACACCATCGCACATCGCAGGCACGCCACCTGCAACTTGTGCTGTGATACCAAGAGGATAAAAATATTCTTTAATTTTTTCTGGATAACGGTAGTAAGGCTGGTGTGCTGACAACATATCGTTAAAGGCCGTAACAATCGCTATGTTATGGCCTTTATGCGTGTTCTTTAAAATGAGCTTCTCATGATCCGAAGAGGCCGCCTGTACATGTGCTAAGTTGGTACAACCGATTTGGGATCGGTTCGGTTTATCCGATTGGGCTTTAGCCATGAGATCAAGGTAGCGTTGACGACTATCTTGACTGCGCTTTCGTATTCTTTCAGTTATCTCGCTAACGATGGTGTGCATGATCATTTTGACTCCCTAAAGTTCGCGATACCGATATTGTCGTTTGAAAACACGCTGTTTAATGTTCTAAGGCGTCCAAAAAATATTTACATCACGATGGTTTTGGTGCAGCAAAGCGTGCACTGGATAGGTCATTGCTAATGCTGGGTCACGATTATTTTTCACACGATCAATAATTTCTTTTTTATCCTGCCCACTGATGATGAGATATATGCTGGGCGCTGAGAGCAAATAACGCAGCGTCAATGTAATGCGCTCATGCTTGCCTTCAGGCGCTGTTGCTTCACATCGATTTGGGTTATTTAATGAAAGCAGTTTTTTCGTGTTCTCCATGTTTGGAAAGATCGACGCGATGTGCCCGTCCACACCCATGCCTAAAACCGTCACGTCGAGCATTGGCAAATAGTGGTCTAGTAACTCTTCTGTAATAGGCTGACCTTCACTCGCACTCTGCGCAGAATTCTTAAGTGCAACCAACTGAGCACTGTGACTGCCTCCGATAGACTCTAAATCATATTCTGCTTCGGCGTGACTCAGCAGCAGTGTTCCTTCGACTAATTTTTGATTGCTGTCATCATCTAACACCCCGACCCAACGTTCATCCGTTAACGTGAGCTTTAATTGATCCCAAGGTAAGTCTTGTGTGTTTAGCCATTCATATAAAGGCTTAGGTGTATTTCCACCCGCCAATGCGATGCTGCATTGCTCAGTCGTTTGAACAGCACGATCAACGCTCGTGACTATTTCTGTTCCCAAGGCTTGTACTAACTGTTCTGTTGTGTCGAACTCACGCCATACGATCATGCGCTATTTTCCTCCCATAAACGGCCATCTTTTGCGAGCAGCAAAGTTGCTGCTGCGGGTCCCCAAGTTCCTGCATTATACGCATCTGGGCGCTGATCTGAACTTTCCCAGTACTGTAATATGGGATCAGCCCAACGCCATGCCGTCATCAACTCGTCCTGACGTAAAAATAACGTTGGGTTAAAGTTAATCGCATCCGCCAGCAATCGTTCGTAAGCATCGGGGACTCGCTTACTGTCATTCTCATTTTGATTCAAGCTTAATGTCATCGGACGTACTTGCATATGATTACCCACACGCTTCTCGCACAATTGGAGTCGAATGCCTTCGTCAGGCTGTAGTCGAAACACCAATTTGTTGGCCATGGTTTTTTTGTGCAGCAACTCAAAAATACTGTGAGGCACCTCTTTAAACTGAACCACTATTTCACACGTTCTTTTCGCTAAACGTTTTCCGGTTCTTAAGTAAAACGGCACTCCGGTCCAACGCCAATTATCAATTTCAGCTTTCAAGGCGACAAATGTTTCGGTGTTGGAGTCATTGCTGACTCCGGGTTCTCCTTTGTATCGCGGAACATGATTACCATTTGAAATGCCCTCTTCGTACTGGCCTCTCACGACTTTGTCGAGTATATCGGCTCCCTTAATCGGTTTAAGCGCCTTTAAGACTTTTACTTTCTCGTCGCGTACGGCTTGCGCATCCATACTCGCCGGCGGTTCCATGGCGGTCATGCACAGCAATTGCAGTAAGTGATTTTGCAACATATCACGCAGCGCACCTGTACCTTCGTAGAAACTTGCACGTCCTTCTACGCCGACAGTTTCAGATATCGTGATTTGGATATGATCAATATATCGTTGATTCCATTGATGCTCGAAGATGGAATTAGCAAAACGCAGAGCCAATAGATTTTGAACCGTCTCTTTGCCTAAGTAATGGTCAATTCTATAGATTTGCTCTTCACTGAAATATTCTGCAATTCGTTGATTAATTTCGTGCGCTGTCTGTAAGTCGCTACCGATGGGTTTTTCCAGAACAATCGCACTGTCAGGGGTTATTAAACTGCACTCTGCTAATTGCTCACCAATCGAGGGGTACAGTCGCGAATGCACGGCACAGTAATAAATACGATGACAGGTTCGGTCTGATAGCTTTTTTTTCAGCTTGTTATATCCCGCTGGCTTATCAAGGTCCAACCCTAGATGGTGAATACGATCTGCAAACCCCTTCCACTCAACCGGGTCGAGTTCAGGCTCGTTGAGCTGAATTGATTGCTTAAGTGTCTCTAAATAAGCTTCTAAGTTGTTACCCGGCCTTGTTAACGCCCAAATTTTACCTGTTTCATTTAGGCGTCCATCTGTATGTAAATTATACAAGGATGGCATGAGTTTGCGCAGAGCAAGATCACCTGCCGCCCCAAACAGAATCAGATCAAATGGTTCTGTTACATCCGGCATGTTTTTCTCCTAAGTCCCTATTTACACCTCATCATACTGTGATAACCCGTTCACTGTAATCCTAAAAGTTACCTTGATTGGCATGAGTGCTTAACGAGTGTTCGTAGGCTACTAATTGCGTAATTTAACGCCAGTTTGGACGGATTTTCGGGATATCACAATAACGCTGTATCTACTCGCCTTGCCAGACTACACATCGTTCAAGCCGATTATTGATAGGGTAGCCCATTCACCTTTATTCCTCATAGAGCGTCATTCACGAACGCCTTCCGTTTATTTGCTTCCTTCAGCAGGTATCGATAGCCGCTTTGTCTAAAGGCTTGGGTTGTTTAACCTGCATTTCAAGACAATATCAGGCACAATTGCACCCTTTATTTTACACTCGTTTCGCGAGTCTCCAGATTATATGAAAGGGTATAAAAAATGATCAGCAAATGCCTGTTTCCAGTTGCTGGGTATGGTACGCGGTTTTTGCCAGCCACTAAGGCTATGCCGAAAGAAATGCTGCCCGTCGTCAATAAGCCATTGGTGCAATATGCAGTGGAAGAAGCCGTTGAAGCAGGCCTAAGCGATATCGGGTTCGTGACGGGCCGTGGCAAACGGGCCATTGAAGACCATTTCGACATCAGCTATGAGCTAGAAAAAGAAATCGCAGGCAGCACAAAGGTTGAACTCTTAAAAGACGTTAATAACCTCATTGAGCACAACGAATTTGCCTTCACTCGCCAAGTGCATATGAAAGGTCTCGGCCATGCTGTTTTATCCGGTCGTAACTTAATGGGTGATAACCCATTTGCTGTCGTATTGGCAGATGACCTCTGCGTCCCAGATGAAGGTGACATTGGGGTATTGGCGCAAATGGTGAAAATCTATAATCAATTCCGCTGCTCGGTTGTCGCCATTCAAGAAGTACCCGCTGATGAAGTCCATAAGTACGGTGTCATTGCTGGGGAAGACATGGGAAATGGTTTGTACCGTGTCAACAATATGGTGGAAAAACCGGCTAAAGAAGACGCACCGAGCAATTTAGCCATTATTGGCCGTTATATTTTAACGCCCGACATTTACGAACGAATTGAGGCAACACCCGCTGGCGTCGGCGGTGAAATTCAAATTACAGACGCCTTGTTGCAACAAGCAAAAGAAGGTTGTGTGATCGCGTATAAATTTCGTGGTAAACGCTTCGACTGTGGCTCAATCGACGGATTTGTAGAAGCCACAAATTATGTTTATGAAAACCTGTATAAAAAGGGACGCTAGTCGTTTATGAATTCTTTAACCTGCTTTAAAGCATACGACGTTCGTGGTCGTATTCCCGATGAACTGAATGAAGATATCGCCTACCGCATTGGCCGCGCCTATGCAGAATATCTCAAACCTTCCACGGTTGTGGTGGGTTATGACATTCGATTGACCAGTTTTCAAATGAGTCGCTCTACCATACAGGGGCTAACAGACGGTGGCGCTGACGTCATTGATATCGGCCAATGTGGTACAGAAGAAGTCTACTTTGCGACCAGCCATCTTGGAACGGACGGCGGTATTTGTGTCACGGCCAGTCACAATCCGAAAGACTACAATGGCATGAAGTTCGTCCGTGAGGAATCTAAACCCATCAGCGGTGACACCGGCCTAAAAGACATTCAACGCATTGCCGAAGAAAATCAATTCGGTGAAGTTCAACATAAAGGCTTGCTGACTGAACAAGACACGCGCCCTGACTATATCGAGCACATGTTGACTTACGTTGATCAACGTAATCTTAAACCGCTTAAAATTGTCTGCACGGCGGGCAATGGTGGTGCTGGTTCTGTTATCGACGCAATTGAATCTCACTTGCCGTTCACGTGGGTGAAAGTGCACCACGAAGCCGACGGCAATTTCCCTAATGGTGTGCCCAATCCTTTACTCGAAGAAAATCGCCCTGCGACGATCGAAGCCATTCAAGCTTCTGGCGCGGACATGGGAGTCGCTTGGGATGGGGACTTCGACCGCTGTTTTTTCTTTGACGAGAAAGGCAATTTCATCGAAGGCTATTACATCGTCGGGTTACTCGCAGAAGCCTTCTTGAAAAAAGAAAGTAACAATAAAATCGTGCACGATCCTCGTTTAACGTGGAACACGATTGATATAGCCGAGTCATTAGGTGGACAAGCCGTACAGAGTAAAACGGGACACGCCTTTATCAAAGAGCGTATGCGTAAAGAAGATGCGGTTTACGGTGGCGAGATGAGTGCTCACCACTATTTCCGAGACTTTGCTTACTGTGATAGCGGTATGATTCCATGGCTTCTCGTTTCTGAGTTGATATCGACCACAGGCAAACCTTTATCACAATTAGTCGAAGAGCGTATGTCGGCTTACCCTTGTAGCGGTGAAATTAATAGCCGCCTACAAGACCCTAAAGCTGTCATCGCTAAAATTGAAGCACAGTACAGCCCCAATGCGAATTCTGTTGATACCACAGACGGCATCAGCATTGAATTTGATACTTGGCGTTTCAACCTTCGTTCTTCGAACACAGAGCCCGTAGTGCGTTTGAATGTCGAAGCCAAAGGTGATGAGTCGCTTATGAAAGCCAAAACCGCTGAACTATTAGCACTCATGCAAGAGTAAAGATTGCCTCGAGTGCATGGTTTCGACTCAGCATATTAAGAAACCAACAGGGTAATGCTCGACCACATCCGATTTGTCTATGCGCATTTCGGTTGTGGTTTCCTCACAACGGTTTATTTAACCTTAATTATTGCCTCTCAAAAGCCATCAAACCTAATCCCCTTAAAGCCTGTATCCCATTGTCGATAAATGCAAAGCATCGATAAAATTGAAAATGGTAGGTCATTGATTTTAAACGGGTTAGAATCATCTGCGCGCTCACGTACCGAGTGCGTTAAATTAACACCCACGGTTGTGCGATGTCTGTCTGCGCCGCAATGGTTGATGATGAGAGTCTGACTCATTCATGCTGATCCATTGAATTTAAAAGCAGAATTTAAAAGCGGACACCCATCGTGAATTCCGGTTTTGTTGCGGTATTAAAATGGAATTTTCAATTGAGTTATTGGCATTACTCGCAGGAGTTGCGCTACTTGCGGGATTTATTGATGCCATCGCGGGCGGTGGCGGCTTACTGACCATTCCTGCTCTTTTATTCGCGGGCGTCACACCGGTACAAGCCATTGCCACCAATAAACTTCAGGCTTGCTTTGGTAGTTTTTCAGCCACTCGCTACTTTATCCGAAAAGGCTTAGTATCACCCTCTCGGCGTAAATGGGCCGTTCTCGCAACGGCGATCGGGGCTGCACTGGGGGCTTGGGTTATTCAGCTCATAAACAGCCAATTTCTTATCACTATCTTGCCTTTTGGTTTGATTTGCATTGCGCTTTATTTGGCGTTTTCAAAAAGCTTTGGCCAGCAAGCACAAGCTGCCAAAATGAAAGAGTCAACCTTTAACGCAACCGTATCCACCAGCGTGGGTTTCTACGATGGTTTTTTTGGCCCCGGAACCGGTACTTTTTTTACTCTGGGCTACAGCAAGTTACGAGGAATGGACTTAATTACAGCAACGGCTCATGCAAAACTGCTTAATTTTACGACCAACATAGTATCGTTATTGGTGTTTATCGCATCTGGGCAAATTGTTTGGCAAATAGGATTATGCATGGCAGTTGGACAAGCGATTGGCGCTCGATTAGGCGCGGCTGCGGCCGTGAATCATGGCGTTAACTTTATTCGCTTTATGACTGTTGGAGTATGCATCGCAATGAGTGTGGCTCTGCTGCTGAAATAGCCTCTAAGTATCATCGCTATTATCGACCAAATATTTGGCTTCATGCAGAAGCCGTTTATAAAAAAAGACCACCTCTTAAATAGGTAGTCTTTTATAGTGGTGATATAAGCTGTATGCGATTATGCCGTACCAGTAATGGAAGTGACTTTGTCTTCTTCGGTACTTGGTTGACTAGGTTCGCCTTTTATAGCGGATTGTAGCCCTTCAAACTTCCCTTTAAATGCACTTGTAATTTCACCAGCGTGCTCCGATATAATCATGCCTAGTTCTTCAGCTTTTATTTCATCTAAGAATTCCACTTTGCTGAGAAATAACTCGCCTAAATGCGCTGCGATTTCAAGCTTTCGATCTAACTCTTCGGCTTCTTTCTTGGTTGTAAAATACTGTTTAGATTTATCGCGATCTGACATGAAATAGGGTACCACGGCCATGGGTTGATTCCTTACAGGTTGATTACTGTTTTTTTATACAGTATCAAGCGGAGTATGTAAACACCAAAGCGCGCCGCTGTGGGCCGTTACAAAAATCAACTTGCGAAGATACGCCCACCCAATATACTGTATATCCAAACAGTACATTGAAGTTTTTAACATGCTCGATGAGATTATCGACTCCGGCCTACTCTGGCGGGGGCGACAACACAGCACACCTGAGCCCGGCATGCGCACAGGCTTTCCAAGCTTAGATAAAGCCTTGCCCTTCAATGGCTGGCCCACCAATGGTATTACCGAAATCCACAGTGCAGTATTCGGGCAAGGTGCTTTGAGTTTATTGCTACCGGCGGTGCGCGACGTCAGCCACAACAGCTTGGTGGCTTGGGTCGCCCCACCCTACCTGCCTTACAGCGCTGCGTTAAAGCACTTCAACATTGCCTTAGAGCACTTACTCGTTATCCGCCCACAGAGCACCCAGAATGCGCATTGGGCAGTTGAAGAGTGCTTAAAAAGCCAATGTTGTGGGCTGGTGCTCTATTGGCCAGAAAAGCCTCAAAGCTTTAAAGTTTCACGTCGTCAGCAAATACTGTGTCAAGAATACCAAGTCCCCCTGTTCACACTGTTCGAATCTTCGAACACAAGTCCTTCAAACTCAACAATATCACCCAACTCACATACACCTTGCAGCCTGCGGCTAAACATTGAAAAACAAACATCGTTTCGTATACAGCTACAGCTCGACAAATGCAAAGGTCGATGGGCTGGCGAACAATTCTCTCTTGATTTACCGCATGACGCCTTTTGGCGCTACCCTTTTGTCTCGAACATTACACAAAAGGAAATCAACGCACCTACTCCATCCAGCAACACAGCAATAGCACGAGCGTAATGTATGTGGCTGTATTGTTACTTTCCACAGCTGTATTTGGAAACATGGTATAGCCATGTTCCGTCCTCACACGCTTTAGCATTGTACTCTGATCGACATAAATCCATTCTCGACTGCAATTCAGCGGCACACACGGCCGGAGTACAAGCCGGTATGAATCTGCACACGACATTATGCTTAGCACCGACAATACACCTTGTACGCTTTCAAGAAGATCTCGCGAAGCAAGCCATCGAGCAATTGCGATTACAAGCACAAGCGTTTTCTTCTTGGTTTCAAGTAGATGGACAAGATGGTTTATATTTAGAAGTCGGCAGTATGCAAAAACTATTGGGGGCCCCTCAGTACATCAGTCAACGTCTCCAAGCACATCTAAAACCGCTCACTTGTCAATTAAGCTCAGCACCTTATGCTCGAACAGCCAGGCTGTTGGCCCGCTCAGGAATAGAGGCGCACCTCAATAAAGAAAACATTCGAGCCTTTTTAAACCCTATTTCCATAGATCAATTATCTTTTGATCTTAAGACTCAACTCAGCATTAAAAAGCTGGGCATAAAAAAGTTCGGGCAATTATTAAAGCTGCGCACAGCAGATATCGCTTATCGAATTAATTTAGAAACCGCTCAAGAACTTGAATACATTGCAGGGTACCGAAAGTGGCTGCCTAAGCCAGAAAAAACTCAGCCTTTTTTTTATCGCTGTATTGAGCTTGATTATGAAGCAAATTTAGCACACCAATTATTATTTCCATTAAGCAAACTCATTAGGGAATTTTGCCAGTTTTTAACCGAGCACTGTTTAATCAGTCATGAACTTTGTGTTCGTTGCATTCACCGAGAAACAGAACCGTCTTACTTAACTCTCACATTGGCAAACCCTACTCAGAACAGCGATGAATGGCTATATTTGTTACGTCATGCACTAGAGCGCTTCAGCCCTTCGGCAGCGACGACGGACCTGCAAGTATTTAGCAAAAAAACAATACTTGTAGAAACGAAAAACTTAAACCTTATTCAACCCAAAAACACTCTCAATATAGAGAAGAAAAACGCTCTGATGAATCGCCTTTCTGGAAGAATTGGTCCGCAACAATATGGCTTATTAAGCTACAAGTTAACCCCCTTGCCGGAACAACAAACAGAACTGGTTAATACGGCTTCGGTGTATGCTAAATGCGATGATGCACATCCCTCAACAAGCGGTCATCATAGACCTATTTGGATTATTGACCACCCAAAACCTATTCATCGTCAGCAATACCACCTGCTACACGGACCAGAGCGGCTTGATCAAGGATGGTGGCAAGCAACGCCCTGTCGTCGTGATTACTATATTGCTCAACATCAACAAGGAGCCATTCATTGGCTGTATAAGGATGCAGAGCAACGCTGGTTTTTACAGGGTTACTTCTCATGAACACCACACCATCTCTAAATGGTTTTTCTGAACTGCACTGCTATAGTAATTTCTCTTTTTTAAAAGGGGCTTCCCATCCAGAGGAGTTAGTGCAGCAAGCATATAAGATGGGCTATAGCAGTATCGCCATTACCGATGAGTGCTCCATTGCTGGGGTCGTTCGAGGATGGCGACAAGCCAAAAAAATCAATGAAAATATAAAACTCATTATCGGCAGCAGTTTCCAGTACGAGCAAGATGAATTTGTATTACTGGCAAAAAACAAAGCATCCTATGCTCAACTCTGTCAATTCATATCCTATTGCCGAAAAGATACCGAAAAAGGCACTTATCAATTTGATCCTACATCAATCGCTCGTTTTTTTAGCGACGGCATTCTCTTATGGAAACCGAACAAACTGGATGATTCATCGCATCAACTAGCCAAAATATTTCAACAACAAGGGCTAGTGGTTTGCACACTACTCAACCTAGATTTAACCCACCACGATCAACAGCGGCTACACGATGTTCAAACACTTGAGGAGCACTATCATTTTCCCATCGTCGCGACCAACAGTGCCGTCATGCATACTGCCGATCGAAAGAGCTTGCATGATGCACTTTGTGCTATTCGCCTAAACCGCCCCATTACAGAGATTCAAGATCAGCTTCATATTAATTCAGAGCACCACTTGCGCTCTTTAAAACGGCTGAACAGCCTATATCCACCGTCTTATATTCAAAACAGTGAAGTCATTGCATCACAGTGCTGTTTTTCATTAGATAGCTTGGCTTATCACTATCCAGAAGAAACCGTGCCATATCAACACAACCCTCATTTCTATTTGCGGCAACAAACATGGCAAGGCGCACACCGCCGTTATGGAAAGAATATTCCAAAAACCGTAAAAAATACGCTTAAAAAAGAATTTAGGCTCATTAAAGAGCTTCAGTATGAGTACTATTTTTTAACGGTCTACGACATAACACAATTTGCTAAATCGAAGCGTATTTTGCATCAGGGTCGAGGCTCAGCTGCTAATTCGGTTGTGTGCTTTTGTCTAGGCATTACGGAAGTAGACCCTACAAAAGTAAACCTTTTATTTGAGCGTTTTATCTCACGACGTCGTCATGAGCCACCAGACATTGATGTGGATTTTGATAACAGCCGACGCGAAGAAGTCATTCAATATTTGTACAAGCGTTACGGCCGAGACCGCTGTGCCATTGCTGCAACGGTCATCACCTATCGCGCTAAGAGTGCAGTGCGAGACCTAGGCAAAGCACTGGGACTCGACATGCTGTATTTGGAAAAAGCCATATCAAATTATGGGTGGCGATATCGTAGTCAAAATTGGATTGATGAGATTATTGATCAAAGCTTGTCCGACAACAGTCATCTACTTACTCAATTTAAACAGTTGCTGTCTACCTTACTAGGATTCCCAAGGCACCTTTCACAGCATGTAGGAGGCTTTGTATTATCTCAGTCACCGCTCAACACACTTGTCCCTATTGAAAACGCCGCAATGAAAGATCGAACAGTTATCCAATGGGACAAAGACGACCTAGAAGCTGTTAAATTAATGAAAATTGATGTGCTGGCTTTAGGCATGTTATCAGCACTTCAAAAATGTATGGATTCATTGACAACACTGAACGGGCGGCACTTCGGACTCGAGCACATCCCTAGAAATGATGACCCAAACGTATATGCAATGCTCAGGCAAGCTGACTCTGTTGGGCTGTTTCAGGTTGAATCACGAGCACAAATGAATATGTTGCCACGTCTTAAGCCCGAAAAATTTTACGATCTCGTGGTTCAAGTCGCCATTGTCCGACCAGGACCCATCCATGGCGATATGGTACACCCTTACTTAAAAAGAAAGCATGGAATCGAACCTGTTGACGTACCACTGGATTCCATGAAGCCCATCTTATCGCGCACCTTCGGTGTGCCCATTTTTCAAGAGCAAGTGATTGCCCTGTCAATGATTGCTGCAGACTTCTCTTCTGAGGAAGCAGAAGAGCTTAGACGCTCAATGGCGAGCTGGAAAAAACAAGGCCACATGAATGGATTACGAAAAAAACTCAGTGATAATTTATCTAAAAAAGGCGTCACACAAGCATACATAGAAAGAATTTGTAAGCAAATTGAAGGCTTTGGCGAGTATGGTTTTCCTGAATCGCATGCGGCCAGCTTCGCGCTTATTGCGTACTATTCTGCATGGATGAAATATTACCACCCTGCCATCTTTTGCTGTGCATTACTCAACAGCCAGCCCATGGGTTTTTATCCTCCATGGCAACTTATTCAAGATGCACAACAACATGGTGTTGACGTTCTGCCAATTGATGTAAACAAAAGCCAATGGAACCACAGTATTCAGGAAGTCACAGCCAACGGCATAACGGTAAGAAAAGTACAACTAGGCATGCGATTGGTGAAAGGCCTCAAACAAGAAAGTGGAGAGTCTATCCATCGGCATAAACCGAGTAAGGGCTATCATTCTATTAATGAAGTGCTTCGAATCACTGCGTTAAATCAACACGAAGTTGAGGCCATTTCAGCCGCTCATGGGTTTCAGAGCTTAGGGGAGAATCGATATGAAAACCGATGGCAAGCGCAATCATATAATTATTACAACGGGCTATTTCAGCAGCAAGAAAGCAGTGAACCGCTTGGTACCCATGCCAGCCGAATGGATGAGTTTTTAGAAGATTTAAATGCCACCGGCGTCACATTGAACGACCACCCTATGGCTTACCTAAGAGATGAAAGTATCTTAGAAGACTGTATCACAGCCAATGCTTTAGCAGATCAAGCTCAACACACAGAAGTGTATGTTGCTGGATTGGTCATCAACCGCCAGCGCCCAAAAACATCAGCAGGGGTAACATTTATAACACTGGAAGATGAAACAGGCTCTATAAACCTAGTCGTTTGGCTAGCAACAGCCCAAAAACAACTCAGGACATTGACTAAATCAAAGATTCTTAAAGTTTATGGGAAGATTGATAAAGACGAATCAAACAACATTGTGCACTTGGTCGCCTATCGGTTGTTTGATATTAGCGACCAGCTAATTGAATATAAAAATACATCGAGAGATTTTCACTGAATGACCAAAGCTCAAACTCGAAACGAGATTCAATGAACTTGGTTCAGAGAGATGACAGCAAATGCTATCTCAACATTAATAACAAATCTTGAAGTTTCTCGACCGCGTCTTTTCCGAGCGTCGTAAGATAGCCGCCATCTATTTGCGTGATAAGGCCTTTATTAAATAATCGTTTTGTAGCTTCAACATCAGACTCAGATGCTTGGTGTTCATGAACTTTAATACCGTCTTGGTACGTAGTTTGGTTGAACAAAGACAGAATCGACAGCTCTTGGCTTATGTGAGAATCCAATTTCATATCCACCTCTTGTTGTTATTATCACGCCGTAAGATAGCAATATAAAGAGAATGCTCAGAAATAACCAGTTAAACCTATCCGAAAAAATCAGTCATTATGGCTTCCAGAAGGCACATTTAATAACGAAAGATGGGGATTGAAAAGACGTCACACTATTGGTGAAAAGTGGCCACCACATCAATTTAAACGGAGAAACCGGAAGAACATTTCGAATATTCCAAGATGGCACATAATGACCATTATTTGCTAATGTGGATCAAACTTATTACCACGTAAGCTCTTAATTTGCCCACGCTTCGTTTTTCCGTCCAAACGGCGCTTTTGCGAACCTTTAGTTGGCTTAGTTGGACGCCTAGTTTTTTGAATAACCGTCGCTGCGAGAATCAACTCTTGCAATCGAGCCAAAGCATCTTCTTTGTTCTGCTCCTGAGTCCGGAATTGCTGCGCTTTAATGATGAGGATACCGTCTTTTGTAATACGCTTATCTTTCAGCTCAAGTAACCGCGATTTATAAAACTCAGGTAATGAAGACGCTAAAATATCAAATCTTAAATGAATCGCACTTGAAACTTTGTTCACATTTTGACCGCCCGCTCCCTGCGCTCTGATGGCACTCATTTCAAGTTCTTCATCAGGTAGGCTGACGTGATCATTTATTCGTAACATATATGGCTCGAAGTGCTTTGAGATAACATCATTGTAAGAGGATGGAGCACTATAGTCTAACTGCGCTAAATGCGAGTCGGTATGGAGTACTGAGAAAGAAGAGCAATATCTGGTTAAATCGTCAGGCTGTGGATGCCTCCGTGCGACACGAAGGCATCCACATCTTGCATTAGAACAGTGATGGAAACGTCAAATTTAGAAGTAGTAACGGGCTCCAAGCCCAGCATCCACACCAAATTCAGAGTCAGGCGAAACCTCTAAAATCGGCACAATTTCCGCAAAGAACTCAATAGGATTCGTTTTCAATTGAAAAGAGATACCCACTGGAACACGAATAGCACCGACCGTATCGTCATCAGAATCATCCTTATCATTCTCTCTGATACTGACCAGCCCACCTAGCCCATAGTACATTTCAAACTGGCCACTGGTTTGTCCCTTTTTAAAAAGGCTACTGTCATGAATCAAATAGTCCATATGCGCATAATAACGTTCATCATTGGATGTCGACCACGCTGCCGCAGCGTCAATTGCAGAGGAAGGTGATAACCACTTCTTGAACGTCAAGCCGGTAGGCGCGCCTACTACGATCCCTAGACCCACCCCATCTTGGCTAGCGTGTGAGAAACCTGAAAGAAATACACAGATGACAATTAAAAGATGTGGGAACTTCATATTACAGTCCAATTCGTAGTTAGTTAAAAAAACAGCAAACTAATACTGTAGTAGTAAATTGAGTGCTAAATTTGAGGGACCCTTTATATCATAAATGGGGAATGCAATATTTGACGAACTCAACATCTTTAACTCGCCAAAAGGTCTTATTCTCAATATTAAAACCAGAGCAATAGATGAGCACAGGCCCTAGTAACATGAAAGCTGAACCTTGGACCAGTACTTTAATGAACCAAAGAGACACTTGGTGTCGTGCAAAAGCTCAGCTTCGCCTCACTTAGATGGCTTTTGACGAGCGAGCGTATTAGCTCTGCCAATTGCCTATAAAAACTCCGGTTCGGAGAATTACGCCGCCATGTCAATGCATGGGTGCGATACAGCTTTACCTTTTCCACCTCCCTAACATTCAGGCCTTGTGGCTGATGAATCTCGGAATAGATATAAAGTGTCGGCAAAAACGTTAATCCCATTCTCATAATGACCATTTGGCGTAATGCATCCAAACTACTACCTTCGTAGTCCCTGGCAATATTGGCACCCAGCTCTGCGCACAGAGACTCCATTTGGTGATAGCTGCTGTATTGTTCCAGCAGGGTTAGAATGGTCTGCCCACGAAGGTGCTGCGCTTTGACTTTTTTTAATTTAGACAATGGATGATCTTCAGGCACAACCAATTGCAGTGGCTCATGAAATAGAGCCTCACTCGTCAAGCTAGAATTGTTAAAAGGCTTAGGAATCAGAACCAAGTCCAGCCGCCCTTCCAATAGATCCAACTCCAAGGCTTTTGGCATATCTTCTCTAACATAGAGTTTCAAAGATGAGTAAGCTTTATGTAATCCGGGTAAAATATGCGGTAGTAAATAAGGGCCTACCGTAGGTGACACACCTATACGAAATGTGCCGCCTGGCCCACGCTTAATCATGGTTGCTTGATCTATCAGGCCACCCATTTCCTCAATAACCTGCCGAGCATTCAACAGTAACTCCCTTCCTGCTGGCGTTAAAGTCGCACCACTGCGGCTACGTTCAACCAAGGTCAGATTTAACGCTTTTTCTAGATTATAGATTTGGGCTGTAAGCGTGGGTTGACTGATATTAAGGCGGTCTGCAGCACGCCGAAAAGAGGTGGATTCAGCTAGACAGACAAAGAATTCCAGCTGCTTGATAGTGGGAGTTTCCAACGCCATTCTAGAGCCTAAGTCAAAGTGCTTTAATAAGAGGTGATAGGATAACCCTATCATTAAAACTGAATAACTTCTATTGAGCTATCACGCCAAGCACTTCATATTAAGCAGCGACTTAACTGGTCGATATGAGGAATAAACAGATAAGGATAAACTGATAAAATTTATTCAATAACCTGAAGAGAAAGGAAACGTGCTCAGTTAGATCACTTAACTATGAATTGGCAGCATTGGAGCTTGCTACTGCCACTCAGGAAAACGAGATTATCAACCCACTGAACGGACACGAATAACAATAAATTGAGATATGATGAATATACCATTACACAGTATGCGTCCGTTACTGGCCAGTATCCTACTGATGTATTCATTCTCTGCATTTGCCAATGTGGAAAATAGAAATCAAAACCTGCCAAATGCATGCTCATCCAATGAAGCATCTGAACAACAGCAGTGCCTACTATTTATTCGAGGCTATCTCGAAGCCCTGTTGCAACTTAACGAAGTTGGGGTCAATTCTAAATTTTCTGGGTTTGAACAGCATGCTTTTAATAATCGAGTGGGCAAAACTTACCTTACGGACTTGATTCAACAAGAACTCAACCTTTGTTTACCAAAAGATCTTAATGCCCACGAAATTATGGCCAGAATAGACAAAGAACTACCCTTACAAGATGCTTTACTAAAAGCATTGAAAGCCAGATATCCTTGTTAATATGTCAAAAATGAAGAAAGAATCCGATCACAGTTATCTTTATTTCACAAAATGGGCTCTGATACTGTCTGTTTTCTGGCTATTGCTTTCAGGAATGTACAATCTATTACTGCTTAGCTTCGGTGCGGTATCCGTCATTGTGGTGCTTTTTGTTTTAATACGAATGGAAAGTGCAGACAAAAAGCGCCAGGAAATCGGTACAGGCATTCGGCTGCTTCGTTATATTCCTTGGCTAATGGGTCAAATATTGAAATCCAGCATCCATGTCACAAAACTTATTTGGGGCTCTCCAAACAATGTTTCACCTACCTTAGCCAAAATAGACGCATCAAATGTTCCCTCAAATAGACGTGTGCTATACGCAAATTCCATCACTTTGACTCCTGGAACATTGAGCGTTGATTTAAAAGATGGTGAATTGACCGTGCACGCATTGCAAAAATCTTCCGTTAAGGAATTAGAGGAAGGCTACATGGAAAATAAAATCACTGGCATCTGGGGTAAAGCAAATGATGGGGATTTATAAGCGTGATGCGTTTTTGGGCGTAGTGTCCAAATGACTGAAGTCTATACAACAGTATGCATTGCAATTTTAGTGGTGATGGCAATGGCGCTTGCAAGAGCCATGAGCGCGCCAACAGTGTATGACCGCATACTCGGCGTAAACATGTTTGGCACAAAAACCGTGTTGTTCATTGCCGTTGGAGGCTATTTGATGGGACGGCCTGATTTTCTGGATATTGCCATTGTTTATGCTCTTATCAATTTCATTGGGATGGTCGCCGTACTTCGATTTTTCGAATACACAGCACCCGTTGAATAACACTTTTATGAGTAATGGATAGACATGTTTATCTTAGACATCGTCAGTAGTATCCTGCTTTTTGCAGGTATCTTCTTTGGATTGAGTGGCGCTTTTGGGTTATTCAAGTTCCCAGATTTTTTTACGCGTGTGCACGCAGCCAGCGTCACTGATTCAATCGCCACAATATTGATTCTTTTTGGATTAATCCTACAAACGTCATTCGATATAAATACTGCCAAGCTTCTGTTCATTTTGGCGTTTCTCATGATCACCAGCCCAACGGCGTCCCATGCATTAGCCAAATCAGCGCGCCATGGAGGCTTATTAACATTGCCAGAAGCTAATGCGAAACAACAGGAGCAAACACGTTAATGGGAGAGTTGATTGATTTGGTATTGTTGGCCATGCTGGCCATTACCGCTATACGGATTATATTTTTAAAAGATTTGTTTGCGGTTGTGATGCTGTTTGGCATATACAGTTTTTTGTCCGCTTTGATTTTCATTAATCTTGATGCTGTTGATGTTGCCTTTACTGAAGCCTCCGTTGGTGCGGGTATCTCAACGGTATTAATGCTGGGGACATTGGCTCTCACCAACCGAAAAGAAAAAGAAAGTTCTCACTCTTCGATATTGCCATTACTCGTTGTCTGCATTACCGGCGCAGCGTTGATATATGGCACGCTCGATATGCCCCCATTCGGGCATCCCAACAATCCTGTGCATGAACACGTGGCCCCTCGATACATAGAAGAATCACCAAAAGAAGTTGGACTACCCAATATGGTAACGTCTGTATTAGCCAGTTATCGAGGCTTTGATACTTTAGGAGAGACAGTCGTTGTATTCGCAGCTGTCATAGGCGTGCTTTCATTGCTAGGTGTGCGCAGACAAGAGGAAAACGATACGCCAGAATCGGGCTTTAGAGCCCATCATGTACTTCAGGTTGTGGCACGAGTCGTCATCCCGTTGATCATACTTTTCGCACTGTATGTGCAATTCCATGGTGACTTCGGTCCAGGAGGAGGCTTCCAAGCGGGGGTCATTGCAGCTGCTGCTTTTATTTTATACTCGTTGGTTTTTGGCCTTTCCAGCGCGTTCGCTGTGGTCGGCCCGAAGTTTTTACAGTTATTAGCATCCATTGGTGTTTTATTATATGCGAGTGTTGGCTTATTCAGCATTTACAAAGGCGGTCAGTTTCTTGATTACAATAAACTCGCAGCAGATCCAATCGTCGGCCAGCATTACGGCATCATCATCATTGAGTTAGGTGTTGGCATTACTGTATTCGCTGTCATGCTCAGTATTTTTTATGCCTTTGGCAGTCAGGCAGAGAGGTCAAATATCCGGTGAATTTCATTCTAGATTATTACAATTATTGGATCGTCGTCTTTTTGATGATGGCAGGATTTTACATTGTCATTTCCGCTAACAACCTTGTTAAAAAAATTGTCGGCCTCAATGTCTTTCAAACATCTGTATTCATGCTTTATATCTCAATGGGTAAAGTGAGTGGAGGCACTGCACCCATTCTGGTAGATGGTGTCACCTTGTATTCAAATCCTTTACCTCATGTACTGATTCTAACAGCCATTGTAGTTGGCGTAGCGACAACATCAGTGGGACTTGCACTTATTGTCCGCATCAAACGAGCCTATGGCACTGTTGAAGAAAATGAATTTAAAAATCAGGATGACGCCATATAATGTTTGAACAACACTTGATTGCGCTTCCCATTCTTTTGCCTTTAATTGCAGCGCCGATTACATTAATTTTAGGCCATTCACGATTATCATGGATGTTCGCCACTGCCATCAGTGCATTGGCCTGCTATTTTTCATGGCACCTTTTAACCGCTACCTTAACAGAGTCTGTACTCAGCTATGCAGTTGGCGGTTGGTCTCCCCCATGGGGAATCGAATTACGCGTTGACGTTGCCAATGCTTTTGTATTACTCGCCGTCTCGGCGCTTTCTACGCTGGTACTAATCTATTCAAAAGACAGCATTGAAAAAGAAATAGAGTCATCCAAGCACGCCTTATATTACACGGCACACTTGCTTTGCCTTGCAGGATTGAGCGGCATTCTGTTAACAGGCGATGCCTTTAATCTGTTCGTTTTCCTAGAGATCTCTTCGCTGGCCACTTATACCTTAGTGAGTCTGGCATCTGATCGTCGATGCTTAACAGCAGCTTTTCGTTATTTGATAATGGGAACAATAGGTGCCACGTTTATTTTAATTGGCGTCGGTATGCTCTATATGAAGACCGGCACCCTTAATATGCTTGACCTAGCCATTAGAATTGACGTCTACGAAAGCAGTCGCACGATCAACACTGGTTTAGCCTTCATCATGGTAGGTGTCAGTATTAAACTTGCGCTATTTCCTTTACACATGTGGCTTCCAGCCGCATATACCCACGCACCTTCTGCCGTTACAGCGTTTTTAGCCAGTACCGCCACTAAAGTTGCGTTTTACGTGATGATTCGCTTTATCTTCACCATATTTGGATTGAATTATGTATTTGAAGAGATGGGGATGGACCTCATTCTAATGGTGTTGGCCATTGTCGCGATCTTCAAATGCTCTTACATGGCAACCGTGCAAAGTAACGTCAAAACCGTGTTGGCCTACAGCAGTGTGGCTCAAATCGGTTACATGATTCTCGGCATTAGTTTAGTCAGTGTGACAGGCTTAATGGCTGGCTTAATCCACATCTTTAATCATGCTCTCATGAAGGGTGCATTGTTCATGGCGGTGGGCGCGGTTTTTTATCGTGTCGGTTCTGTGGAAATCAGTGCATTCAAAGGGCTCGGCAAACAAATGCCGTTTACCATGGCAGCCTTTACCATAGCAGGGCTTAGCATTATTGGTGTGCCATTAACCGTTGGATTTATCAGCAAATGGTACTTGGTAACAGCAGCCCTAGAACAACAACATTGGATTCTGGCTGCACTGGTTTTAGTCGGATCATTATTAGCGGTGGTCTATATGGGTCGAGTCATTGAAGCCGCGTATTTTCAAAAACCACCGGCATCTCAAGATTCCAATCAAGTTAAAGAAGCGCCTTGGTTAATGTTGCTACCTATGTGGATATTGGTGTTAGCCAATATCTATTTTGGCATTGATACAAGCTTAACCACTGAAGCAGCGAGCAGTGCATCGGAATGGCTTTTCCAAACCAGTAGCATCGCGGCAGCCAACAGTGCAGAGGTGTCTCAATGAATCTTTGGCAAGCTGTCGAACCATCGCAGCTCATTAGTCTTTCGATTTTAATTCCCTTCATTGGCGCGCTGCTGATAGTCGCGACAGGTAAACACCCGAACATAAGGGAAGCCGTTACATTAATTACAGCAACCGTTTTATTCAGCGTTGTACTCGCCATTACTGACTACACATTCCACGGTGTCGAACTGCGCCTTAATGTTGCTGAACCCATTCCGGGATTGGGCATCAGCTTTGAAGTTGAGCCTTTAGGCGTCCTATTCGCATTGGTGGCCAGCTTTCTGTGGATCATTACCAGTATCTATGCCATTGGCTATATGCGCGGGCATAACGAAGAAAATCAGACACGGTTCTTCTGCTGCTTTGCGTTGGCTATCAGCTCGGTAATGGCAATTTGTTTTTCGGGTAACTTACTGACGCTCTTTATATTCTATGAAGTCCTAACACTTTCAACTTACCCTCTGGTGACGCATGCAGGTAATGATGCAGCTAAAAAAGGTGGGCGAGTCTATCTCGGTATTTTGCTCAGCACATCCATCGCATTTTTGCTACTTGCCATACTAGGAACGTATAGTTTGACGGGAACCTTGGATTTCCAAGCGGGCGGAATTTTTGATGACTCCCACAGTAAAACTGTCCTAAGCGTTCTACTGGTACTTTTTTGCTATGGTATTGGCAAAGCTGCCATCATGCCTTTCCATCGCTGGTTGCCCGCGGCAATGGTTGCCCCAACACCCGTGAGTGCACTCCTACATGCAGTGGCAGTGGTAAAGGCCGGTGTGTTCAGTATTTTAAAAGTGGTCATTTATATTTTTGGTTTGGACGAACTTAAAGATCTCGCCACCACGGATATTATGCTTTACATCGGTGCCGCCACCATATTGATTTCATCCTGCATAGCCATGACCAAAGATAATCTAAAAGCACGACTCGCCTATTCCACTGTCAGTCAATTGAGCTACATTGTGGTAGGCGCACTTTTAGCTTCGTCCATTGCCAGTGCCGGTGCAGCATTGCACATCGCCACCCACGCCGTGGGCAAAATTACATTGTTCTTCTGTGCAGGTGCCATCATGGTGGCCAGTCATAAAAAGAATATCAGTGACATGGTAGGCCTAGGTCGACAAATGCCCATTACCATGGCAGCGTTTGGCATCGGTGCCATCAGTATTATTGGTTTACCCCCTATGGCAGGCACTTGGAGTAAATGGTATTTGACCATTGGTGCATTAGAAGCGGATAAGCTCTTTATTGTGGCAACCTTAATGATCAGTTCACTACTGAACATTGCGTATTTACTACCCATCCCTGTTAAGGCGTTTTTTAATACCCAATCCGGTGAATCGAAACCTTGGACATGGGCAGAGACTCAAGAAGCCCCCTTACCCATTTTGATTGCACTAAGTGTCACATCCGTTGGTTGCCTCGCATTGTTTTTCTATCCAGATCCATTGATCGATTTAATTAATCTGATTCCTGGTGTATCAACCCATGCAGATATGACAATCAGTTTAGAAGGAGAAGGCTAAATGGCGGAACAGCATGAAACCAAAGGCTTCTTCGATAAGCCCGAAAATGTTCGCCGAATGCTCAGAGTTTTTTATGTCATTTGTGCGCTGTTAGTCATCGCCGACTTCATTGTGCATCGCCACATTTATCATGACTGGGAAAAAATTCCCGCATTCTATGCAATTTATGGCTTTGTCGGTTGTGTCGTTTTGGTGTTAATTGCCAAAGAAATGCGCAAAGTGCTCATGCGTGGGGAAGATTACTACGATGAATAGTGTGATTCCGTTTCTTCCACTTTTGTTAGGTGCAATCGCGGCGATTCTACTACGAGGCTGGCTGCGTAATATCCTAATGTTAGTCGCCCCCGTTGTGGGAGCCATAAATTTAATGGGCATAGAACACGGCGTGTTCTGGTCTATGGAGTTCATGGGGTACGCCCTTGAGCCTGTTCGAGTCGACAAGCTCAGCTTAATGTTTGGCTACCTCTTTCATCTAGCCTCATTTATTGCCATTGTTTATGCTCTTCACATTAAAGATACGCTCCAACATGTGGCCGGGCTGGCGTACGCCGCCAGTGCAGTGGGAGCCGTATTTGCCGGTGACTTACTAACGTTGTTTGTATTTTGGGAACTACTGGCATTAACGTCTGTATTTCTGGTTTGGGCCCGCAAAACCGACCGCGCTTATTCATCCGGTTTTCGATACCTCATTTTTCAAGTCTTATCCGGTGTATTACTGCTAGCTGGGCTATTGATATTGGCGCAGGTGAATAACAGCCTGCTGTTTAATCAAATATCGTTACAACATGAAGGTCTCGCACAGATCGGTGCATGGTTGATTTTCTTCGCCTTCGGTATCAAGTGTGCGTTTCCATTTATGCACAATTGGTTAACCGATGCCTACCCAGAAGCCACACCCACAGGCACCATTTTCTTAGCTTCGTTTACGACTAAAGTGGCTGTCTATGCGTTTGCCCGTGGTTTTCCAGGAGAAGAAATTCTTGTCTGGATTGGCGTGACGATGGCATGTTTTCCTATCTTCTTTGCGGTGATCGAAAACGATTTGCGTCGAGTGCTAGCCTACAGCCTGATTAACCAAATCGGTTTCATGATCGTCGGCATTGGTATTGGTACAGCACTCGCGTTAAATGGCGCTGTTGCTCACGCATTTAACGACGTGATATTCAAAGGCTTACTCATGATGACAATGGGTGCGGTGTTACATATGACAGGGAAGATCAACGGGTCTGAACTCGGTGGTTTATACAAAAGTATGCCTAAAACCACCATACTTTGCATTGTGGGTGCCGCATCTATTTCTGCCTTCCCATTGTTCAGCGGCTTTGTATCAAAATCCATGATCATGGCAGCAGCAGTGGCAGAAGGTTACGACGTAGTGTGGTTACTACTACTCTTTGCAGCAGCGGGCGTATTCCACCACGCTGGAATTAAAATTCCTTACTTCGCATTCTTCGCACACGACTCAGGCATTCGCACAACTGAGCCTCCCAAGAACATGCTCATTGCCATGACCCTCGCTGCGGTAACCTGTGTTGTGCTCGGCACCTTCCCTGCACAAACAGTTTATGCACTTTTACCTTGGGAACATAATTATCAACCTTACGATGTGACCCATGTATTAACTCAGCTACAGCTACTATTCTTCTCAGCATTGGCATTTGTGTGGCTCAACCTACGGAGTATGTACCCGCCTGAACTACCGTCAACCAATCTCGATGCCGATTGGTTTTATCGCAAACTTGCACCGAACCTTATCAAAAACGTTGCCAGTAAAGTGTGCGGGGCCTACAGCCGTTTCGAGCAGTCTGTAGTCGCATCCATTAAACAAATTATTCAGAATTCATATGATGCAGAATCAGGCCAACCTAAAGGTTACTTCGCAAGACTTTGGCCAATTGAAACCATGGTAGTGTGGGTGGCGGTGTTGCTATCGATTTATTTGATGCTTTATTACATTCATGATTTGGTTTGAATGTTTTGTGTGATTAATGAATATATTGGTTTTTTAGATTCAGAGATAGCGCCTGCTATCTCTTTCACCTTTTCGGCCTATATCAATGATTGATTAATTGGTTGCTTGATGGGCTTTATCTTTATCACCAGATAGTAATCTGAAAAGTAAGACTTTATTGCTGGCTTATGAGCGACGAGGGAAGCCAAATAGTGTGGTACTTTACTCGGATCAAGGCATGCATTATACCAATCAGAAATTCAGACGATCAATCTGGCACTGCCAGATGAATCAACGCATGAGCCACAGAGGAAACTATTGGGATAAAGCCCAATGGAGCGTTTTTTTCGAAGCTTAGAAACAGAATGGATGCCGAAATTTGGATATACAAGTTTTGATGAAGCGGAGCACTCAATAACAAATTATGTCGCGGGTTATTATACTCAGTTGAGGCCGCATCAGTATAATAGTGGTAAGCCTCTTAAATTGTGGCCCGATTTACTTGACCACTTCAATACCCAATCAACTTGATCCGTCAGACCCATTGATCGCCTTAGCACACAAAATACCCTGGCATCATTTTGATGATCAATTTTCTCTACACTATTCTCGTCAGCTATACCTTTCTGGGTTTTCAATGGTTTCAGGGTCGACTATGTAGTACGGCGTAGCCTCTAAACGGACGAGTTGCTTTCTGGGCTTGGTCACAATGCATTCCTTTGCTTGCTTTGTATTGATTGCGTACTGTAGCAAAACGAAAACCAAGTTCAATCAGCCGAATTACTCAGGTTACTAGGATATGTGTCCTCGTAGCCTGACCTTTTTCAGCGAGTACGATAATTTAATTCCGGTTGACTACTCATAGGCTGGCGCAACTGAATTCTCTTTGCTTATTTATTTGCTCGTTAAAAGCAACCACCCAGCCTCTCAAATTGCGGAAGACTTGCTGGCCACACGCCGTAGATAGTCGCATGCCTCTGTCAAACCTAAAGTTTAGCCCTTTCCCAATCTTAAAGTTTTCTTTCTTGTCAATTTTGGCTTTCATCATCCCAGCTATATCGCCGGTAGCAATTCTGAGTGATTGAATATATAACGCCTTTAACTTTTCTTGAATATTTTGTTCATTGATATAAGTATGTTCTTCCGGTGCAACAGTCTCATTGTCAATTACCTCTACTAGGTTCTGATAGATAATTGCGTCAACTTTATCTCTCGATACCAATCGGACAACATTTTTAACCGAAAGCGAACCGCAATCCTGTGACATATAAAAGACAGGCTGTGTAATCAATATATGCTCATAATGCTCTTCGTCCGGAGTCTCGATAAAGCTGAAGCCAGAGTCATTTACCTTTAAGTGTGAGATAGTGAGATCGGCAATCTTATGTGACAAAGGTTCTAGCACTTTATTTGCTCGAATCTGTTGTTCCGATAGCTTTCTATTTTTAGTTTCATCTGCAGCCGCCGCATGAGTAGCTATTTGCGCAAACAAGCCTGCGACGCCGGCTCCACCCAGATAGACCATATGCCCTGCTTCTGTATCATTTACCCCGTTTATGATTCCTCTAATATCAATTTTTTCAGGACCAGATATCAATACGCCTAGCTTATCGTGGTTGACTTGAATATTTTCGTTTCGTTCGTAGGCTATATAATTATCTTTTTTCGGTGCTGCACACCCAAGAACAAATACAGTTAAGATTAAAGTTAAAATATGGCGCATAAAGAGCATGCTCAAAATTGGCTTTAGAATGGGAAGCAAAAAAGCTACATTAGTAAGGTATCGCCCGATCATCAGAGTAAACTAATAATGGGCGATGCAATATTGCGGAATTAAATATTAAAAAGTGATTTCACTTGACCTTTTAATATTTCAATAGATTTATAGAACGCAGTTGTTACTCCAGGAAAATCTTTTGGCTCATCCCACTCTCCTGTAACAGGCGTTTTAATGTTGATTGCCTGATATAAGTTGTACTGATTATCGGATAAATCAACCACAGATAATGCACCCCAAATATAACCCATTGGATCAGTTGTCGGCACATATGCACTGTAAGCTCTGTATACACCAAGGGCATTTACATCGACGATCACTAGTTTATCTACACCCAACTTTTCTTTTAGTGGCGTAAAATCTTTTCTGGCATATGGAATAATTTCATCTTTAGAGCTAAAGCTCTTTAAATCATTAATTTTTATCGAATCCTCTACTTTAACCACACTAAAACTATGCTTTTTGAGGATACCTTCAATGATTGTATAAATCTCATTGATCTCATCGCCCGACAGTGTTTGCACATGTCCTGTCATATCTGAATTTGCGGCTTCCGCAGCGGCTATACATAGCAAACAACTTGCCCCAGGAAAATAAGTATTCACTCTGGGTAACGTATCGATGTAAATACCAATTTTAGCGCTATTATCTTTGAAAAAATCGTTCTCTAGTGGGACTGGCTTTTGAGGTGTCATTGAACAACCTACAGCCAACAGAGCTACTACTGCAATGGATAATAATTTTGCCAACTTCATTTTATACCTTTAGCAAGCTGATTAAAAAAGAGGCGGAATTATACATAAATTTTTCTTAATTGACCCATTTTTCCAAACAAACTATTTCATTTTTTTGGCATTCATTAGCTTGCTTTTTACTTACTAGTCATATATGACTCATGTCAAAATCTAGGTAGGCAACTTAATCTATTAGCCTGTAGTTATAGAATGGTTAATTTCCTTTTTGAAGATTGCTAGATTCTTATACCGTGGGCGTAGAGTAGGAATTAAACTTAGATTGCTAAACCAACGATATCTGTAGCATTTCAGGGGTAACTATTCGAGCGCAACGTATCCGTAAAATATTCAGAGAAAGGATAAGCAACGGACACGAGCGCGGTATCCCATTGGTTTGGGTTTGGGTTTGGGTTTGGGTTTGGGTTTGGGTTTGGGTTTGGGTTTGGGTTTGGGTTTGGGTTTGGGTTTGGGTTT
>CANNFT010000012.1 GCA_947503895.1 uncultured Saccharospirillaceae bacterium | reverse complement strand
CAATGGTGCCACAAGCAGTTAGCAAAAAATCTGCTGCCGAAAGACCCGTTGAGGAAAGCCATTGGTTATCTGCTCAACAGCGAAACGGAATTAAAAACCTTTTTGGAAAATCCAAGTGTGGCCATTGACACGAATCACCTGGAAAGTGAAATACGTCCGATTCCATTAGGGAGAAAAACTGGATGTTTTTCTAGACGGAACTAGGCGCGGAACATGTTGGTATCATTCAAAGTCTGATCAGCACCTGTAAGCTGCATAAAATCAATACGTATACCTACTTGGTGGATGTGTTGCAGCGTATTAACGAGCATCCGGCCAGTAAAATAGAAGAACTGACGCCGAGGCTGTAGAAGGAAAAGTTTGCGCAGAA
Organism: uncultured Saccharospirillaceae bacterium; assembly: GCA_947503895.1. GTDB lineage: Bacteria > Pseudomonadota > Gammaproteobacteria > Pseudomonadales > Oceanobacteraceae > Bermanella. Next base: position 205,638 of record CANNFT010000012.1, on the reverse strand, counting down.
TCCAATGAAACCGGAGATTCATCCTATAGACAATAACGTATTAGAATGAACGGTTACGCTTAGTTAGCGGATTTACGAAATCCTACACTTCGACTCAGGAACGCAATCGAATTGACCGAAGATTTGAGGTTAATCACCTAACTTCAAAAGGTGAAGTTTTAACATTTCTTAGTGACTACTTTTGGTTAACGAAAGAGCAAGTTAATAATTCATTTGAACATGGTGTTAGTGTTATTTCAGCGCCAAAGAATATTTATGCATATTACATAGAGTCTAACCCATCAATTCATTACATTGATATCAGCTTTTTGGGGGCAGCCTATTTGTTACCCGAAAGAGATTCTGACTGGTTGATGGACGGGATACTATATTTGATTGTAGTAGGCCTCTGGGTGGGAAATTACTTTATATTCACCTATTAAAATTTCGCTACTAGCTACTAAGTTAAAAAATTTGAAATAATTGAAATATAGTAGCAAGTTCAGTTGCTACTATACTTAGCGTAAATTCCCGATACAAGCAAAACCAATCATTCAACAATCGTTCACCATGATACTAAACGGAATGCGGAGGAAGAGATCACCCTTTGCTATTTACCCGTTGACCCCACTGCATTTCACTCTCAGCAATGCTATGCTGCCATAAACGCAAACTACTGGTGATAGCATGCAACCAGAAATAATGGATATTCGAGAGTTCTTGAGTACGATAACGCCTTTCGACCATCTTCCAGATAACATTCTTAGTGACATAGCCAATCAAATTGAGGTCAGCTACGTCAGAAAAGATCAGGTTATATTGGAGCACGGTGCTGCCATTAATGATCTGTATATTGTACGCAGTGGCGCAGTTGAACTTCATCATCGTGATGGACATTTATATGATCGGATGAGCTCAGGAGGCATTTTTGGCCAAATGGGGTTGCTTCTAAATAAACGTGTTCGCTACCCCGCCGTCGCGAAAGAAGACACCTTACTATACTGCTTACCGGACTCTATGTTCTTCGATCTTTGTAGTGAGTACGACCACTTCGCAGACTTTGTGGAAGTAGATAGCCGCCAACGATTGCGTAATGCTGTTGACGTAAACACGGATAGCAATGACTTTTCTACTTCGAAGGTTAAATCTCTATTATTAAAAGAGCCGCTAAAGATTCAAGCGAATGACAGTATTCAACTGGCAGCCCAACTCATGGCAAAAGAATCTACTTCTGCATTATTGGTCGAAATTTTACCGGATGTAGCGAGTTGCGAAGCATATAACGCACCTGCATACGGGATTGTAACGGACTGGGATTTAACCAGTAAGGCACTCGCTGTGGGCATGTCTCACGACACTCCAGTCTCGCAAATTATTTCAGAAAAAGTAGTCGCATTGGATCAGAATGACTATGTATATGAAGCGATGCTAGCAATGTTACGTCATAACATTAGCCACCTCCCTATCATTAAAAATGACGTACCCATTGGTATCTTAGCGGATACCGATATCATTCGCTACGAATCACAAAACAGCTTACTGATTGTCAATTCTATCTTTCACCAAAACTCAGTCAATGAACTTCAGGAGATCTCTGAGCAAGTTAAACACTGTTTTGTGCGTATGATCGACGAAGATTCAAATTCGCATATGATTGGTACAGCCATGGCTGTTATTGGGAAAAGCTTCAAACAACGACTACTAGAGCTGGCGGAGCTAGAGTTTGGCCCACCCCCCGTACCTTATTGTTTTTTGGCCTTGGGATCGATGGCACGCGATGAACAACTTATCGTCACCGATCAGGATAATGCTTTAATTTTGGACAATCAGTTTGAACCAGACAAGCATGATGTCTATTTTTCAAAACTGGCAAAATTTGTATCAGATGGTTTAGCAGCCTGTGGGTATCGATACTGTTCCGGCGATATTATGGCGACTAACTCTAAATGGCGTAAGACTTACCAACAATGGGAGGCTTGCTTCGAAGAGTGGATTGAGAATCCTAATCCGCAGGCGCTATTGAATAGCTCAATTTTTTTTGACCTTGAAGGTGTTTGGGGTGAAACCCAATGGAGTATCAACTTAAATAAGTTTATTAGAAGGAAAGCCTCTGAAAGCCCAAGGTTTCTCGCATGCCTTGCGCGAAATGCCTTAAACAGAACCCCACCGCTTGGTTTTTTCAAGAATTTCGTTATGGAATCAGATGGCGATCATAAACACTCCATAAACCTAAAACGTCGTGGGACCGCCCCTATTGCAGACTTGATTAGGGTTCATGCCTTAGCCATCGCTTCGCAATCCAGAAATTCGTTTAACCGGTTAGAGGATATCATTGACTCCGGAATGATACCTGCCGAGCGGGGACATGATTTAAAGAATGCGCTGGAGTTTATCTCTATGGTTCGAATTCGTCACCAAGCATTGGATATTGAAGCCGGAATGGAGCCAGACAACAGCATTGAACCAGACAACCTTTCGGGTTTTGAACGTCGAAACCTTAAAGACGCCTTCAAGATCCTGAGTAATGCGCAGAATTTTTTAAAGTACCGGTACCAAGGAAATAAAATGAACCTCTAATCGCACATTAAGAATGATATAAGTCCATCGAAGCGTGTTCGAATACCATAAAATATCTCGAATAAGACTACAGTGCTTCTCTAAACTATCGTGCTTTTTCCATTGCTAATAAATGCCTGTAAACACAAAATGTCACTATTAAAAATACCCGATGATTGGAAAGCCTATTTTCAGCAACAGGCTGCTACAGCACAGCATTCAGCATTAAAAAACTTTTACCATCACCCCCCCGTCGATCAGCAAACCGCTATCAACAAGACACCATTAGTCGCCATGGACTTTGAAACCACGGGGCTAAATCCGAGTAAGGATGACATTGTCAGCGTCGGGTTAATACCCTTTGATGCACACCGAATTTATTGTCGCGACAGTCAGCACTGGTTAATTAAACCCCAAAAACCGTTAACGGAGGATTCCGTCGTGATTCACGGTATACGTCATACAGATCTCGCGACTGCTCCTGATTTAGAAGCCATCATAGAAGAAATTTTAAGCTGTTTGGAAGGTAAAACCGTTGTTGTGCACTATCGAACGATTGAGAGGGAGTTCTTCAATCAGGCTCTTATCAACCGCATTGGGGAAGGTGTATTGTTTCCGCTGATTGATACAATGGATTTAGAAGCAAAAATATATTCGCATTATTATGAAGGTTTTTTAAAACGTACATTTTCTCCTCGCCGACGTGTTTCTCTAAGATTAGCTGCTTGCAGAGAACGCTATGGTCTGCCCGCTTATACTCCACACCACGCGCTCATTGATGCATTAGCCACGGCGGAACTTTTCCAGGCTCAATTGGCACATCATTTTTCATTAAAGGATCCAATCCAGAAATTTTGGCGGTAGCTGCGATCACAGGATTTTGACCAAAGCTTTTCGTGATTTAGCCTTTATCAATGCACTAGGCATCAAATAAGATATCTATCGAAAGGTCATGATCTTAGGTATTCCACTTCGAAGTGATGATTGCAATGGTTAGTCGCAATGCCATGGGTTGCGTGAAATAAAAAAACCGTGAGGCACTTACCACACGGTTTTTTATTGCTCGACTATCAGACTATCGAAGCTTTTCTGTTCTAAATCCTAAAATCAGACTGACGCACATTAGCAATAGTACGAATGTAAATGGCAATCCGGTCGATATCGCCCCGGCTTGCAAAGCTTGAATCGCTTCAGTCCCCCCTATCCAGATTAAGGCAGCAGCAATCGCACCTTCAATGCTGGCCCAAAAAATACGCTGAGGTACCGGTGCATCAATTTTGCCGCCTGCTGTAATACTATCGATTACCAAAGAACCAGAATCGGATGAGGTGATGAAGAAAATCATGACCAATAATATAGCCACAATGGACAGCAATTTAGACATCGGGAGTTGATCAAACATCTGGAACATAGCAAGAGGCACATCTTTCAGGCCATCAGTGCCAAGCGCCCCGACCTTATCTACAACCTGATCCAATGCCATTCCACCGAATACTGACATCCACAATACCGTTACTAGGGTAGGTACAATAAGCACTGCAATTAAAAACTCACGAACGGTTCTGCCCTTGGATACACGCGCGATGAACATTCCTACGAAAGGTGACCAAGAAATCCACCATGCCCAGTAGAATACTGTCCACCCTTGGAACCAAGCTTCATCTTCACGTCCATGCGGGTTACTGAGGGGAATGATATTTTCAATGTAGGCGCCCAGGGTGGTGGGAATGGTGCCCAGTGTAGAACCAACAGCAAGTAAAGCGACGAAAGTCAGTAGCGCAAACGCCACGACCATATTCACATTACTCAATAGCTTCACGCCACCCTCAATTCCCCTTACAACAGATACAACGGCCAACGCTGTCACACCAACAATTACAAGAATCTGCAGACCAATACCCGACTCACTGCCAAATACATGATCGATTCCGCTGGCTGCTTGCTGTGCGCCTAAACCGAGCGACGTAGCCAAACCAAACAAGGTCGCTAGCACCGCTAAAATATCAATAATATGACCAGCCCAACCCCAAGTTCGATCCCCTAAAATAGGGTAGAAGATGGATCGAATTGAAAGCGGTAGACCTTTATTGTAGGCAAAAAAAGCAAGGGACAAGGCAACCACACCGTAGATCGCCCAAGGATGCAGTCCCCAATGATACATGGTTGCACCCAGCGCCAAATCAAAGGCTTCTGGCGTGTTAGCTTCAACATTCAGCGGGGTTTTGTACCAACCGGTGTAATACGCAACCGGTTCTGCAACGCTCCAAAACATCAATCCGATACCCATCCCTGCTGCAAATAACATCGCGAGCCAAGAAATAGTTGAATGATCGGCAACAGCGTTATCGCCGCCCAGTCGAATTTTTCCGTATGGCGTAAAAATCAACACCAAACAGAATATTAGAAATAGATTTCCAGACCACATGAAGAAAGCGTCAAAGTCACCTATGATTTTCCATTTTATCCCGTCCAACAATTCTTTTGCTGCACTTGCATCGCTCACCAATACAGCCACCAAAAAAATCAGCACAAGGCCAGCACTGATGCCAAACACAGGATTATGAACGTCAAAACCCCATTTTTGGACATTGTCCTGGCCAACGGAATAGTCCGTATTATCGATACTGTATTTGTCTTTATTCTCCATTCAAGTGGCTCCTCGCCATAGTGCTATCCAGCTGAATTTAAAAAATTAAGGTTAATCGTCATGACCGCTTGATTCGCCCAACACATTACAGGTAACCATTAACGATTCAAAAGTAACCGATTTGAATGTTAAATGTTGATGACCCAAAAAAGATCGAATTTCGTTTATGGTAACAGTGCTTAAGGCGAATCAAGCGCATATCGCGCCTATTAAAACAAATGGCCGCAATGAACTATACCGTACTGGGTACAATTGTCCGAATGAAACCTAAGACCACCGCCGCAATCACTACCTTGGTAAAAGACATAGACCTAACATTGACCCTATATATGATATCAAGCCTATATTCACTGGCATTCAACTAAATACTCCGTAACACTAAAATCATAATGGTGATTCCAATGAAACGATGAATGTTAATCGCGTTTACTCGTTTTATTTTAAACTAATGCGAGGAAATACAAGCTGAAGTCTATGGTTTGGCATAGCCATCTGTCTCACGATATGGTAGCGAATTTACACGAAACGCGATTCAATAATGGAATTACTCATCGAAGTATTGCTGATGAAATTTTAAATGCTGCTCTATAAAGGTCGATATAAAGAAGTAACTGTGATCATAGCCACCCACCCTATTAAACTCCAATGGATAGCCGCTCATGGCTGCAGCCGAGACGAGCGTTTCAGGTTTTAATTGCTCTTCATAAAACTCATCCGCCGTACCAATGGACACCAAACTCGGTACAAACTCTGTCGCGGTGGACATTAAAACACTGACATCATATTGCTCCCAATCAGCCTCCTGATTGCCGAGGTAGGCACCGAATGCTTTTTGACCCCAAGGGCTTTCCATAGGGTGACATATAGGACTGAATGCTGATGCTGAACAATACTTATCTGGATTACGCAATGCGATGACTAGCGCACCATGCCCGCCCATAGAGTGGCCACTAATCGCTCGTCGGTGATCAGCCGGAAAGTTGGCCTCTACTAACGCAGGAAGTTCGCGCACAATGTAATCGTACATCTGGTAGTGATCTTTCCAGGGTGGCTGCGTGGCATTTACGTAAAACCCTGCACCTAAACCCAGATCATATGCCCCTTGTGGATCGTCCGCTACTTGTTCACCTCTTGGGCTCGTATCCGGCACCACAAGCATCTGACCCAGCTCGGATGCTGCGCGAAATGCCCCTGCTTTTTGTACAAAGTTTTCATCAGTGCATGTCAATCCAGATAACCAATACACTGACGGAAAGCGTTCCTCGTCGTGAACACTATGTGGAATAAAAATAGAGAATGTCATCTCACAATTTAGCGTACTCGAGGAATGCTTAAACCGCTTTAATTCACCATCAAATACGCGGTTTACAGAAATCTGTTCCATGAATCGTCCTAAAAATAAAAATGTTGTGTAGCAATACGTTTCGTTAACGTGAAGAATCAATGAATTTATTCAAGTCCATCGACGGATAGGCATTTAAAAGTGAACGACGGATCGAATGCTTTTTCCTTCATGCATTAATTCAAACGCAGCGTTTATATCTTCTAACTTCATAGTGTGCGTGATGAAATCATTCAGCGCAAACTCGCCAGATAAATATCGTTCGACTATTTCGGGCAACTCTGACCTACCTTTGACGCCACCAAATGCCGTACCGCGCCAAACCCGCCCCGTCACCAATTGAAAGGGCCGTGTCGATATTTCCTGTCCGGCGCCAGCGACACCAATAATAACCGATTCGCCCCATCCTTTATGACAGCATTCAAGTGCTGAACGCATAATATCCACATTACCAATGCACTCAAATGAATAGTCCACACCACCATCTGTCAATTCGACAATAACGTCTTGTATAGGCTTATCGTATTTTTTTGGATTAACACAGTCGGTTGCACCCAGTTTTTTGGCGAGTTCAAATTTACTCTCGTTAATGTCTATCGCGATGATTCGTCCTGCTTTCGCCATGGTAGCGCCAATAATTGCGGACAAACCAATACCGCCAAGACCAAATATTGCAACGGTCGCCCCGTTTTCTACCTTTGCAGTATTCACCACCGCGCCCATACCAGTGGTCACTCCGCACCCCAATAAGCAAACTTCCTCCAGCGGTGCTTTTGGGTTAACTTTAGCCAGCGATATTTCGGGTAAAACCGTTAACTCAGAAAACGTCGAACAACCCATGTAATGATAAATGGGATTACCGTCTTTATAGAATCGCGTCGTACCGTCAGGCATTAAACCCTTGCCTTGAGTTTCCCGGATGCGCTGACATAAATTCGTTTTACCCGATAAACAAAACTTACATTCTTTGCATTCCGGTGTGTAAAGCGGGATAACATGATCCCCCACAACCACACTGGTCACCCCTTCACCTACTTGCTCAACTACACCACCACCTTCATGCCCTAATATACATGGAAAAATGCCTTCAGGGTCATCTCCCGATAGCGTAAAGGCATCAGTGTGGCAAACCCCACTGGCCTTAATACGTACCAATACCTCCCCTTTTTTCGGTGGCATCACGTCGATCTCTTCTATCACCAAAGGTTGATTAGGAGCATAGGCGACCGCCGCTTTCGATTTAATAAATAAGTCAGACATTACATTAAATTCCTGAAGAAAAAATTTATTCATCTAAATCATGAACACGATTGAATTTAGGCTGTGCAATATTTTTATTTACTATCTTGAAAATACCGATGCCTACTCTTTCATTAAAAAGCGCGCAACACACTCAATTTGCTCATCGCACATTAACATAGGGGCATGTCCGACACCTTTAAATTCAACAAATTCACAATCAGGGTTTTCTGCCATATCGTGAACGGTTTCCTTAAGTAATAAATCCGATTCGGACCCACGCAACACTAAAGTTGGTTGATTCATGGTATACCAGACGGAGGTTAAGTCTACATCGTCAAGCGCCGTTTGAAAGGCATCGCCAATAGCAGGGTCATATTTGAATGAAAGTGAATGATCCTCACATTGTTTTAACCCATGATTCACCAAATGCTGCCACTGATCTGATGTTAAGGTGCCAAATGTTGAACAAATATTCTGTATATACAGCAACGCATCCGTTTTATTTTCAAAATGAGGATCTCGCCCAACATACCGACCGATGCGCTCTAGCCCTTCTCTCGGGATATATGGACCAATATCATTTAAAACTAATTTTTTGATAGGATTTTTTATTTTGAATATTTTTTCCTTGGTGTCACCATTTTCAGATAATGGAGCATGCTCATCGCGACACACCCATTTACAGGGATTTTGAGACGCAATAAACATCCCAATGAGCCCGCCCATGGACGTCCCCACCCAATGAACGCTCGTAATGCCTAAAATGTGTAGGAACGATAAACACAGATGCACATATTGAGGATAACCATAGAGTGTTTTATCGGTAAACCAGTCGCTATTGCCCCTTCCGATCATATCAAGAGCGATGACGTGTCGTGCTGGAGTGGTTTCGAGTGAAAGATGCTGCGCTAAGTAATCAAAGTCTCGACTATTGCGGCTCAAACCATGCACACAGAATACGGTGGGTAATTCACCCTTCACGCCCCATTCGACATACGAAATCGATTTTTTTCCTTCGGCTGTGTCTACGATCACGTATTTTTCTTCCACATGGCCTCCTACCGCTTATGACATTCATCGCACTGTCACTAAATTGCCACCGCAACTTGTTCCATATGCCTTTAAAAATTCGTCTGACACTCGTTTCCGTTCAGTTTACGCAAGACCCACGCACCTCATAGGTCCAACATCGCCGAGGTAGTGAAAATAACCCTATTCGTAACGCTACCAGCATTTTGATCACAAAACTGAATGAGCTTGCGGAGCCTAGAACCAAGCAAGGTAGCTAACCTCGAATATTTCGTTAAAATAGCGCGCTGCGAAACGCGCTTGCTGCGTATTGAATTTTTGTTAAATGTGGTCGTATTATGAATATTAACCCTACTTATCGTGCTCCAATTGTCGTGGAACCTAAAGCCCAGACAGCCCGCTGCTGTGTCATATGGCTGCATGGGCTGGGTGCGAATGGACATGATTTTGAAGGTATTCTTCCTCACCTACGATTACCGGAAGGCCATGGCATTCGTTTTATCTTCCCACATGCATCCGACCTCGCTGTCACGATTAATGGCGGTGTAAAAATGCCAGCTTGGTACGATATTACCGCTATTTCACCAGAGCGCTCGTTTAACGAAGAACAGTTCACCGCCTCCGTTCAATATGTAAGGTCTTTAGTTGAATCACAGATAGCTTCAGGCATCGAAGCGAGTAATATCTTGCTTGCGGGTTTTTCCCAAGGAGGTGCGGTGGTGTACGAAGCAGCATTGCAATTCGATCAAACACTCGCTGGTCTTATGGCGCTATCAACCTATATGGCTCGACCAGTAGCGGTACATCCTTCAAATCAGTCCATTCCAATATTGGTTGGGCATGGCTCCCAAGATAATGTAGTGCCTGAAGGATTAGGCATGGCTGCCGTAACGTCGTTAAAAAATATAGGGCTTAAACCAACCGTCAACAGCTATTCAATGGCCCACGAAGTATGCCTTGAAGAAATATCCGATATCGCATCGTTTATTCAACGTTGCTTCGCCTAATCTTAGTACGCTTGCTTCATTTGCAACGCTCCTAGCCTGCGAATGAAGCAGTAAAGTGTTTTATCAACCCCATAAAAAACGAAGGAAAAATGACAGCTTCATAACTATAGGTATTCAAAATGACCGGCCTAAGCATTAAATCTTCATAAAACAGAATCACACCTTTTTTTCACACACAAAAGCACAGAAAAACTAGATGCCTAAAGTCGTGCCTCGTTATACTGATCTTTCCTAGAAAAACAGGTACAGGTGAGGAAGCGATGGATGCCTCGACCTTTTTATTGCATCTGTTAATTATCTTAGTGGCTGCACGCCTACTAGGCGAGCTAGCCGCAGCTTGTGGTGTGCCCAGTGTGATTGGAGAGCTCTGCGCTGGCATATTGATCGGGCCCAGCCTTTTGGGCTGGGTCGAAATAAACGAAATCATTCGTTTATTAGGTGAAATTGGCGTGATTCTGCTGTTGTTTGAAGTGGGACTTGAAACCGATATCGACAAGCTTCTTAACGCTGGCTACAAATCTATCATCGTTGCGATTGGCGGCTTTGTTACCCCATTTATCTTCGGTTTTTTAATCAGTGATCAAATTTTTGATCAACCCGTCATCGTATCGTTATTTGTGGGCGGAACACTCACAGCCACCAGTATTGGTATTACTGTTCGCACATTGTCAGACCTAAAAGCCCAGCACAGTACCGAGGGCCAAATAACACTTGGCGCAGCGGTCTTAGATGACGTACTGGGCGTGATTTTATTAGCCGTTCTTTACGAGTTCTCAACAACCGGAACCGTCAGCGTGACGAATGCTGGCATCATCATGTTGTACGTCGGGTTATTTTTTCTACTCGCCCCCATTCTGGCAAAAGTCATTTCTCATGGCATTCAATACTTGGATCAGCACATCGATAACCCAGGGCTCATTCCTACGACTATCGTCTCACTGGTTTTACTGTTTGCTTGGTTGGCCCATCTATTCGGGGCACCCGAACTATTGGGAGGATTCGCTGCGGGCATTGCACTTTCAAGGCGATTCTTCCTTCCATTTGGTATTTCTCTCAAGGGTCAAAACGGGTTTTCAGAACGTGTATTAAGTGAGATGAAACCCATTGTGCAACTCTTCACACCTATTTTCTTTGTCAGTGTGGGTCTATCTCTGGACCTCAGTATTGTCGATTGGCAATCATCTTTCTTCTGGTCTTTCACCATTACAATGGCCATTGTCGCTGTCGCAAGCAAATTCTCGGGTGCACTGTTTATTAATGAGCCCTACCCAAAACGAGTGGTCATTGGTATGGCGATGGTGCCGAGAGGAGAGGTAGGGTTAATTTTTGCGGGATTAGGGAGTGCAGCCAATGTCTTCACAAATGATGTCTATACCGCACTGATTATGGTCATTGCGTACACCACTATATTTTCTCCATTCTGGATCAAACTTTTTTACCGACGATATGGTCTTTAAAAATAGAACGCTTATGAGCAATAATAGCCATTCATCTTAATGAATCCCATCGAGTGGATGACGAATATTTATGGCATCATTTCAGCTTCCACCAGAATATTATTTAACAAATTTCCTGACACTGTGCCGAACCGTGGAAGCGAACTATTCGGATATTTTGCCTGAAAAAGATTTGCATTGGCTGAAACAGTTTTATATACAATCAACCGCTGACCAATGTCTTTATGTTAGATTAGCTTGCCGTAATCCTGTCCATTTTTTAGAAAGTAAAATTCAGTACCAAGACATCCCCGATATTCAAGTTGGAATGATGAATCTCGTTACGTCGGGCCTACTGCTGCTGTGTCAGCCCGATGAATATCAACCTTGGGCAGAAACGCTCACTAAGGATGACTGGTGGTTTTATCTTTCCAGTGAGTCCTTAGCACAGCTTAACGTCAAGAAAAATCAATCTAAAGTGGAGCTTCTCGATGCGATAGAGGCGCATTGGAAGACTTTGAATAAGCCCAATTGCAGCCTTATCACCCATCCTCATAAGGATATTATTCAAAGGTTTCAGCTTTTATTTTTTGGAAATGCACACCAATCACTGACAGATTTTGTTCTGAATGATTTAGAGATCAAGCGATACGAACAATATATCATTGATAGATCACTGCGAATTTTCAATTGCACAGAGGACATTCTTGAATATCAGACAATATGCAATATTCGTTTACAGTTGCAGGCCGCTAATAAACTAAAGGATCAAAACAAAAAGCTTACCTTGATCAAAAACATCGCTCATCAATTGAACGCTATATTGCCGTCCGACGCGAACCAACGAACATTCAGTAAAGCCCTTAATGAAACAGCACGACTCCTAGAAGGACATCAACCCAGTCTAGCACTAGCGCTATACAGTAAAAGCCAATTACCGCCAGCAAGAGAACGCCGTAGCCGACTATTGGAAAAGTCTGGTAACGTACTTGAAGCGTGGGCAATCGCACGTACTATTTATGACACACAAAATGCAGCCGAAGTCAGGGATAGCCAAGCGCTGATTAAACGACTTTTTAAAAAAGTATTAACCGAACGTCCACATGAAACGCCTATACAATGGCCAAAAAAGTATGCTTTACCTACCCAGACATACCAAATTAAAGCCAGTCCCACCAATATAGAACAAATGGGCGAAGTGCTATTTTCGAATGAATTCAGCTGGATCGAACACACGGAAAATCAATTGTTTAACAGCGTGTTCACGCTTGCCTACTGGGACGTCATATTCGATAACGTCAAAGGTGCTTTTTCTCACCCTTTTCAATCCGCCCCTCATGACCTCTACAGCGAACATTTCTTATCGCGACGTCAAAAAACAGTCCACGCAGCACAAGACGTATTGAGGAGCAGCGATTGGCAAGGTCATATTTTAAAGCAATACCAGCTTAAATATGGTTTAGAAAACCCTTTGTTTAATTGGCACAATGTAACCTTACCGTTTTTACAGACTACACTCGCGATTATTCCTCAGTCTCATTGGTTGGCTATTTGGGATAGAATGTGGGAAGACCTACGCGCCAATCGCAATGGTTTCCCTGATTTGGTCGCACTGGATGAAACAAAACGACGATATCGATTAATTGAAGTTAAAGGCCCTGGAGACAGGTTACAAAAAAACCAAATTGAATGGCTTCATTTTTTTGTCTCCAATGGCGTGCCCGTTGAAGTCGCCCATATTGAAGTTCAATAGCCAGCAGCTATTCAACGGAATATTTAAAGACGTGATACTGCTCTATTTAGATTATCACGGGCTTTTTCTTCATAAAGATCATGGAAGAAATCCGTTTGATAGACACGTGCTCGATTTAAAAAGCTCTTCAGTAGCGCTTTTCGCTTTCGTTTAAACATTAGATTAGGTACCCACCGATATTCCCGACGCACGTTCGCTTCAAATTCGTCGTACACTTTGTCAGCCGCCCCCAGAATACTAAGATCAACATCCACTAATAGCTGTTGCTCTGGCTTATCGTACTGAGCTGTATGAAGCGTCGCCATAATCAATTGTTCGACGCGCTCAACTAACGCTACGTCAGCTTGATTTATGATCAAAAATCGGCTGGCCCAATCCGCACTATCACGTTCATTAGTCGCTGAAAACGGCTTATAAATTGCGTCATGGAACCACAATGCCAACTCTATTTCGTTCGCTCGATCATCCGGTAAGCTTATGGCTGCTCGCGCTTGCTCGAAATGCCATAAAGCTGCAGCGATGTGCTGTAAATTATGGTAATACCGATGTTGCTCCGAGTATGCGGCTACCAACGCTTGATAGGTTTCTGATGTCGTTTCATGTGCGAACTGCATTCTACTCATTAAGTTTTGCCAACGAGAATATTCTACTGTTTGCAGCTTATCCGTCACTGTGTCCACTCCTCAGTTCTGAGCTTGTCATCTCATCCGTGCCTTGAGTTTTAAGTCTTGTCTTAAGTTCCAACTATACCGCTTTCATGCATGAGACTCTAACCGCCAAATTTTGTGACGATAATCTTAGGCGATCCTAATTGGTTAACCAGACGGCACGCTAGGATTTGCTGCTAAACTGTACCTATTGAACGTTAAGACCCAATATTGCACCGTATCTCCATTGACGGAGGAAATCATCATGAACCATCCCGTACATGTGTTAACTCGTCTATACCTGATACTTCTCCTATTCACAGCGTCAGGGCAAGCTTCAGCAGTCGAATTTAGTACTGATTTCGAAAGTATTTCCGTGACATCAGTGGCTGATTTTTCAATATCAGACTCTGATCTCTCCGCTACATTTTCTGGTGGCACTAATTTCACCATTGGCAATGGAAGCCTGTATCACTCCGGCACCAAAAGCTGGATGATTGATCCCGCCGGTGATAACGGTAGTCGAGGTACGAGCACCGGCGTCGGCACGATTACATTCAGTGAATCACCGACTGAAATTGAGTTTTACATCCGCACGCAAAATGTTCCGAGCAACCCTGCCATCGCCAGTGTTGAAATTGTCGACTCTAGTAATGGTGTGGTGCATCAAGTCAACGATATCGGTAGCGCCGACTGGACGAACATTCGATATGAAGTGGTAGACGGTGCTGCGGCTATACGGTCTGTGGAAGTCAATGTAACAGGTGGCGGTATGGTCGCCATTGACGACCTCGACTTTTCTGCAATCGTGACAAGCACCACAGACGATGGAAACAGCACAGCAAACTCTGGGGGTGGCACCCTAAACGGTTGGATGTTGTTCGCATGGCTGTTGATCACGGGCATCTCAACAGCCTTCAAGCGAGCACGTATTAAAAACTAACATCTCATGCACAGCCTTGAATTAATCCTGTTTTTCTTCTTCGCTGTGCAATTTCGTTCGCCCTCGAATGGATCTCACTTTACTGTGCACGCCTCGGCTAAAGGCTTTCGTATTCTCTTCCAAGAAGTCGACACCCCAAAGGATCAAAACCACCACAAAGGACAGTTTGATCGCATGGGCTAAGTGATCTGTGGAGATCATAACTCCAATGGCCGCCAATACCCAAATGGATGCTGCAGAGGTGACGCCCATCACCACACCATCCTTTGCCAACATCACGCCCGCACCTAAAAACCCAACACCCGTAATCACCTGCCCTACCACACGGGAAGGATCGACAGTGCTGCCTTCCAGTAAAAAGGCTGTCGCTAGAAACAGATAGGTCCCTAAGGTGATTAATGCCGATGTACGAATGCCCACGGGCTTACCACGTAGTTGACGCTCTAAGCCAATGATTGCTCCGCAAAATATTGCGGTTGCGATAGAAGCCCAACTGTAAGGTTCAATACTAAACATAGATGACACAGACAAACGATCGCCCTTTGATATTTAAAATGATAGAAGTTGTTTGACCAGTAGACCGCACTTAAACGTAAAAACCGTGCGGAGGACTGCACGGTACGCGATCAGAACGGAAAACGGCGCGAACCTACCAGAGGTTCTATGCGCCGTAAAGTAAAATGATGGGCAATATGATTGGCGGGGTGTTACCCCACCAAAGTCGCTGATCGCTTATGAGAGGCTATACGTCAGCAAGGGCCTTCAATACATCTAAGTAAGCCGAGACGGATTGAATGGGTGCCGTTTCAGACATGGTGTGATAACCGCTACTGGGGATTTGTAAGGTTGTGCCGTCGACGAGTCCGCCGGACGCAGCAATGATGCGCCCCAGCTCCGTGGAACCCAAGCTGGCTGGTGATTCGCCACGTGCAACAGCCTGAACATTTTGTTCTTCAACATACGTATCTTTAAATTGAATGGAATATGACTTATCAGCACAAAGTTTTGCTAACCGCTGAGTGAGTTCAACATTAAAGCTTGCATTCGCATCCTTATTGCGCAGGACCAGTTGCTGTTTCTGCGCCGTTTGCACATCAGGGTAAGGACTCGTATCCACCACAATTAACTGGTTTGTGCTGCCGCCAAAACGGCGAAACCATTCCAACAAATAGCGCCAGCTTTTGCCTGCCTCTTCTTGCGCCGTAAAAAACGCAGTGCCTTGGAAACCCAATTCAAACAAATAGACCAAGGAAGCCAAACACAACACGTTATCTAATTGGCCAACCATTCCGTCATGAGTGATTTTGAGCTTATCGGCAAATGCCACTGGCGTGCCCGCAACAAGGTACTCTAAGCCTTCCAATTCGAAAATTAGATTATTACGACGCTCACAGATATAAGCATTTTTAATCTTTCCTTTGCCACGGTAAGCACCTGACCATGGCTCATAGGCGTAAACGGACTCACTCTGAAAACGCCCAACGATTTTTCGCATGAGTTGCTCACTCACAGAATTACCCAGCAAATCCGATCGTGCACCCGATACAAACGCCGCATACTGAAATTCATTCGGTCCGGTGCACATCAAGCCGTGCCGGTCAGCATGAGCAGAAAACATCATGCTGTTGGGTTGGCTACCATGGGCCACCAATAAACCTTCATACCAAACGACTTGCGCACCTCGCTCTTCCAACTCACGCTGTAGTACACGAAAGAACGCATGCTCACATCCAACAACACTCGGTTCACGTAAAAGTGAGCTTAGCAAGTTGATAAAAGAACTAGGAATGCCAATAGGCAAGTCAGGTTTTTCCATGGATGTATTCATTAACCCCTAAACTTATTAAGACTTTGCTCAGCAGGAGAGGAACGCGGTTCTTCTCCTGCCAAGTAAAGTGGCCATGAGACTAAAAATGAGCGCAACACTTCTGCATATTCACGCCGTTACAACCTCCCAGCCTGGCAGCCCTCTCCTTATCCGATGGTGCCGTTTGCCAGGCTGTACTTTTGTGATGAGCTAATACCATTGTTTGTCGTACTAAGCAACGAAATTCAATCCGTCGCTTGTATTTCCTTTGCATGGCTATCATCTGCCTCTGCAGTAGGGTTTGACGAAACCTTCGATACAACGGAAGGAGACGGTAAACCGACTTGATACCAGTCTATTCGGCGTGTTGTCACCATCAGTAATGTAAGCATAGCAAAGACGAGACCACTGCCCATGAGCAAGGCGAAATCCTCCGCACTCACGATGACGTATAACATGGCGTAAAGCAGACCGAGTAACCCACCAAACAGACAAGCCGTTCGAGTATTGCGAAGAACAAAAATGAGATAGAAACTGATCAAGACGACACACGCTAGCGCTGCCAAACTGTATGAAATCGAAAAATTGAGGTGCTCGGACAACGACATAAGCAAGAGGTAAAAAACGGCAATCGCTAAGCCGACTAAGCTGTATTGAATAGGGTGAATAGGCAGCTTTTTCAATATTTCAAAAACGAAGAAGGCCGTAAAAACCAGAATGATGAAGAGCAGACCATATTTAAGAGAGCGCTCTGACTGCAAGTAAATATCTACCGGTTCAATAAAGTTGATACCAAAACCGTCACCGTTGTTCAACTTACAATCAGCTGCCTCACAGCGTTGTAACGCATCTTCCATATTGGTAGCAAAAGACGTAACAGCCCATTGAGCATCAAACCCCGCATCCGAAATCGTTCGATTAAGTGGTAAGAAATTACCGATGAATTTAGGGTGTTGCCAAGGTGAACTAACATGTAAAGAATAATTTTTTGCGACGGGATAAAAAATGATTTGATCCATGCCCCGTAGACTGATGACCACACTGAACGGGAGGTCTGTCTGCTTAGCACCATCTACCAGAAAGGATTTGGGGACCGTGGTATGTAACCCAGACGGCATATAACCCAGTCGGCTGCCCGGTGAAAAGTCGATCGTTTCACCCACCCAATCTAACTTCGGCACGCTATTAATGCCTCGCGCATCCGCGATTCCAATTCCGATAAAGGGTTGATCAAACTCAACTCGGATATCTGTTCCCGAGATATAGCTTGTATCAATGTCTTTGATACCCGCCGTAGAAAAATGACCGTCAATTTGTATTTTTGAGGAGTATACAGGAAACTTATAGATACCCTGATAACGTACTTCTGTCTCGACATCGGTAGACTGATCCAAAGCACTGGCCATCACCCACTTTTGACCCGTTCTCGAATGCTGCTTAGCGACTTTACGCTCGCCATCTTTTGACCAAACTTGGGTTTGCCAAGTTATTTTATACGGCAATACCAATATTGGACCAAACACCTCTTGGTGGCCTGTCCAACTTTTTGCAACGGAGTTCTTAGCCTGAATTTGAAAACGTTTTCGTTCCCAAACTGTGCCTGACACCATTTGCAACACAATGAGAAAAATAAGCGTGATAAAGGCGATTATGCCTATTTTAATTACGAGCGGTTTATTCATAGAGAAACTCCTGATCATCATTACATAAATTGTGCGTATGAGTTTGATCAGAATAACGGGCGTAGATGTGTTATTTATGAGCACCTATCGCCATCAACAAGAGAAATATGTGGGGAATGTGTGGTGAACGTGTAGTGAGAGTGAAGAAACGGAAGTGCGTGTTCTTGTGTGAGCGCCGGTCCACACCCATGATTGTTAGCCTATCAGACCTGATAGTAGTTTCAGTTGCATAGGAGCAGCGCCACGAAGGCAAACATCAGGTCACGGATTGGTATTGAGATTGACGAAATCGAGTCTGACTACTGCATCTGAAATTCTACATCTGAACCACTGTACATGAATCACTGCATGATAAATAACGGCGGTCTATCCGGCTGTAATTCTCTGATATTCTTCTAGTGCATCGTCATCAATTTTCACCTGAGTTGATTCAGCCCAGTGAGCATTCGAGCCTTTCTTTTTTACGCCTGATATCCAATACTCTTCGCCTGTTGATTCATCGATGTGGTTGCCCGAGATGCCACCTTTCTTCAATCTAGACAGTACTTTTTCTTAAGGGCACCTCTAATCATTCAATTTGACTCTGCAAGAGGCTGTAGTGCTTAAGTGCTAGGAAGGTTTCGCAGCGAAATGACGAGTCCTTTTCAAGAAGCCTGACATAGCAATTAAGTGCTACAGCCCTTGCCCTGCGGGGCCTGAGGATCATCCTAATTTCTGTGTTGTGTTTTCTCGATTTAACCCGTTAGACCTTCAAAAACACGCCTTGAATTTAGAATGATCTGTCGGCCAGAGCTTAAAGTGAATGATTAGAGGTGCCCTTTATAATAAACCGTTTTACCCGTCTTCGAAAAAGTCACCCAGCCGATGTGTGCACTATATTCGTCGATATATCCGTCTTTATTTTCAACGTACATGACACGTTTACTTTCACCCTTTGTAAGTTGATTTATCATTTCTAGCACCTTAAATTTTTATTGGCTTTTTAATACACATACTTCAAACCAGCACCGGATCAAAGAGTGGTGATTATTTATACGCCTCAGGCAAAGTAATGGTGGCAATTGCTCCACCAGAGGAACGGTTTTCTATTTTTACTTCGCCTTTATGTAACTCGATCGCCCGCTTTACGAACGTTAACCCCAATCCGGAACTGCGTTTTCCCGTATGTGGTCGCGGCAAGCTATAAAAGCGATCAAATACTTTTTCTATTGCATACTCTGGAATACCAGAACCTTCATCTGATACCTGAATCACAATCACTGCTTCTTGTTTTGGCGGGTATTCTTTTTTCGACACATGAACCACCACCTTCGAATTTTGCGGTGAGAAGTCCAGTGCGTTACTGACGATATTATCCAATGCCTGTTGCAATAAGAATGGGCTACCTTGCACGATTCCTCTACCGTGCAAATTGTCATCTAGCGTCAATTGAAAGCTAATACTTTTCTGCTGACAAAATAGCTCGTTATGCTGTTGCACCCTACGCAAAATAGAAAGGACATCCATCGTTTCTTTCGTTTCAATATGCGAAAGATTTTCAACACGCGCAACATCTAACATACGCTTCATAAAATCATTTAGACGCTCACTTTCAATACGTATATTTCGTATGAATTTCTCTAAATCTTCATCGTCCATCGACGGATGCATTAATTCTGCTGCACCAATGATAGCAGAAAGTGGGCTTTTCATTTCGTGCGTCATGGTCAGCAAGTATTCTTCCACATACTCTTTTCCGGTCAACGCCTGCCGTAGCGATCGCATTGCTTCCGCCAATGTACGCAATTCCTTTTCCTGTAAATGCGGTGGCTTTCTGTTTTCTCCGTGCTTGAGATCCATTGCGTATTGAACAAGACGTCGAATCGAACCACTCATCCAATAAGATAGAATACCGCCTAACAAAATGGATACCACTAACAACAATCCACCCCATACTTTTAATTTCGCATTGATCAAAGCAAAAAAGGGTCGAAGTGATCGATTTTCCTTGGCAACCGTCAGCACTCCGACTATCTTTTGTTTATGCAGAACGGGGGCCGCAACGTACATAACAGAACTGCCTTCGTCCTCAGGGTCATCTTTTGTACTCCGTGCGCCATAGCGTCCCCTGAGTGTTAAATAGACATCATTCCACTGGCTGTAATCTTCGCCTTCCGCCAATTTAGCTGAGTCGAATACCACAATACCTTGATCGTTGGTTACATAAATTCGATTATTCGAATTTTCTTTCGTAATCCCAAAGATTTGGGCTTGATACTGTCGCCGACTGAATCGTTGTATTGCATCTTCAAAATATTGCCGAGCTTCACCTGTTTTCAACAGTCGGCCCGCGTCATATGACTGCTCTACCCCGCTACTATTATTTTTTTTAACTTCATTGTCAGAAACAACGAGCGGTACTGCAAACTCAGCCAATAAATTTGCCGTATCAATCAGTGCTTCTTCCGTCGCCTGTCGGATGGTTGGTTTAACCTCGGAAGATATTAAATTAAAGGCCCAATAGGCAGCCAAACCAATGATTAAAAAATAGGCTGCAAATAAACGAAGGCTAAAATTGAATCCTGAAAATGCTCGTATCATGATAAAAACGCTCGCTTTAATGCGTTGGAGACTCGATCACCAATATTATAGGCCTCAGTAACGGCAGCCATTCGTTCATCATGCCTCCGATTTCCAACTGTATCCCACCCCTCGATGAGTTTTGATGGGATCATGGGCATCGTAAACCGCCTTCAATTTTGATCGAAGTGTTTTGATATGGGTATCAATGGCTCGATCAAAACTGCCGGTTGGCTCGCGCCACACGTGTGTGAGAATTTCATCCCTTGAAAACACTCTTTGGGGCTGCTGGGAAAGCAAAACCAAAATACCAAATTCATATGGGGTGAGGTCCAGCTCATAACCATGATATTGAACCGTGCGCGTAGGCGTATCCACTGCTAGATTCGTGGTCACATTACTTGGGCTTTGCACTTGAGCGTGATGCTCTTGATTCGCAAAATGGCTTTCTACTGCACTCACCCTCCGTAAATTAGTCTTCACTCGTGCTACCAGTTCGCGCGGACTAAAAGGTTTACATATGTAATCGTCTGCCCCTAATTCAAGGCCAACAACCCGGTCAATCTCATCTGATCGAGCGGTCAAAAACAAAATAGGCATTTGAGAGTTCAATCGAATTTGTCGACAAACCTCAAATCCATCCATATCGGGCAACCCAACATCCAAAATGACTAGGTCATAAGAACCCTCATTCAATTGATTGAGCCCGTCCGTGCCCGAAGCCGCGACCGTGGTGATCAAGCTTGCTGCCTTCAATGCATAACAGATGTTATCTGCTATGCTGGGCTCATCTTCAATCACTAAGATATGATTCATGCTACCTGCCTGATTCGTCCATCTGTGTTTTGACCTGCACTGTTATCAATGCGTACATTTTAATACTCGCAATAATAGCGCTAAGTGGCGGTAAATGAACATTGCAGAGAAGCAAACCTATCAATTATTGCTCAGAATGCCAGCATCAAAACAAATCCTGTCCAAAAGAAGTCAAGCTTGAGTACAATACCCCAAATTTGTACCCAAATACTGTCAACATATAAGGATAATAATTTTATGAATCGTACACCGAACATCTCCAATGGTAAGCGAACTGTCGTGAGCTTCATGATGGGCAGCATCATCGCCACGCTTATGGCGGCTTGTACGACTGGATCACAATATTCAAACCATCAGCGTGATGACTTCTCAAGCCATGAAGAACGTGTTCGACTGCGTAATGAATACGACAAAAAACAGCAAACGCCAGTACTGGCAAGTACTTGTAAAGGTCAGATTAATGCACCTAAAGGGCTAAAGCCTACCTTCGATGCGCCATTAGTGGATGAAAGCTTAGGCCAACCCGGTAAAGGAGGGTTATGCGAAGCCGCGTCCTTTAAAGTTACAGCGGATGATATTTGGGTTTATCGTTTGTGGAATAGCACCAACCCTAATAGTCGCCTCGGTAATTGGTGGTCAGCCAGAATGCCTGTCGGTGCCGTGTCGAAGTACCGTAAGAACTACGCCATCTGTTATCAATGGACGCCGCTGGACAAAATGACGAAGTGCAAATTGAAAAAAGGTGCCACGATTGTCGTGGGTACAGGGCAAAGTGCTGAGTGCTCTGACTTTCTCACTTACCCAGCATCAGCGACCAATCAATTATTTCTTTCTGGTTCTAACACCCCAATTGAGGAGCAAGTTGAATCATGCACTGACGTCAATGTGACGTTCGGCTGGGAATAAGATTCGCACTCATCAGTCATGGCCGCTCAACGAGCGGCTTTTTTCTATCCTATCCAGTTAAAATGCTCCTTGTGGTACTTGGATACCAAACCATACCATTCGCCTCAAGCGTCCAATTCATACCCTTAGCGCCCGCCCTTCATGCTTATGCACAATACTTGAAAGCCTAGATCTACGAATTCAACTAATAAGTAGAACGACTTTTTAGATTTTCTAAATCCGCGTCGTCCTTCCCCCCCTAAAACTCATTCGAAATTTCTACCTTAAAATACAGGAATAGACAGTAGAAGCTTTAGAAAATTTTCGTTAGATTAAAGGGCAACCATCCATTTTGTGCCTGCCCAAGACAGGCTGACTAAAATAAGAAGAAAATTAGGATTACAATGAAACCCATTGCCCCTTGTTACTACGGTGATTACCTTCAGCTAGATAAACTACTCGGCGCTCAGCAACCTGTAAGCCCGCAGTATGGTGAACCCGCCCACGACGAAACCTTATTTATTGTTGTACATCAAGCTTATGAGCTTTGGTTCAAACAAATACTGCATGAGCTAGGGAGTATTATGTCGATTTTTTCACAAGATCAAGTGAAAGATGAGCAGCTCACCATTGTGGTACATCGAATGAAGCGAGTGAATAAAATTCAAGCGTTAATCAATGATCAAATTCAGATCATGGAAACTATGACACCACAGGATTTTTTACAATTTAGGAATTTTTTAGTCCCAGCATCGGGTGGACAGAGTATACAATTTAAGTTAATTGAGGCCAGTTTAGGGCTAAAGAAACACCAACGACTCGCCTTTGATCAAGAGAGCTTTTACCAACGGCTATCCACCGAACATCAAAAGACGTTAAAAGCACTAGAGGACCAACCTAGCCTCTTTGATTATGTAGAAAACTGGCTTGCACGAATGCCATTCCTAGAGTTTGAAGATTTCAAATTCTGGAAACTCTATCAATCGGCCACTCACGAGATGTTAGACTCAGACGCCGACATCATAAAAGCCAACCACTATTTGACCGAAGATGAAAAATCACAGCAACTAAAAGAACTGACATCAACGCGTAAAAACTTTGAAGCACTCTTTGACGAAAAATTATTTAAAGAAGCCAGTAAAAATCGGCAATTTCGTCTGACACACAAAGCAACGTTAAGCGCCCTCTTTATCAGTCTTTATCAAGAAGAACCGGTTTTTAATTTACCCTACCAGTTTCTATCACAATTAACCGAACTGGATGAACTCATCAGCATTTGGCGCTATCGTCATGCAGTCATGGTACAGCGCATGGTCGGCAGCAAAATCGGCACTGGGGGGAGTTCTGGACATGAATATTTAAAAGCAACCGTGGAAGCCAATCGAATTTTTAAAGATCTATTTGATATTGCTACGTTTTTAATACCCAAATCTGCCTTACCAGAACTACCAGCCCGCATTAAAAGAAACTTGGGATACTTTTTCTCAGACTCACAGAAGGAGGCTTAAATGTACCAGGATCTGTATAGCCGTTTTCTAAGCGAACATAAAAATGAGTGGCATTTTGCTTGCCACAGTCATCATTACTGGCCTGATGTCACTCGCGCTGCGCACATCCAGTATTGGGACGATTCGGCTAAATTTGTAGATGATAAATGGAATATAATTTTTTCTGAAAAAATTCCACGCACCCAGAAACTCATTGCCAATACCTTAAATTTAGATCATCCGGCCCAAATAGTATTCGCACCTAATACTCATGAGTTTGTAGCTCGTTTATTATCGTGCCTAGACATTAACTACCCTCAGAAAATTGTAACGACTGACAGTGAGTTTTACAGCTTTGACCGACAATGCAAACGCTATAGCGAAATGAGTGGTGTGGACCTCGTAAAAGTGCCACGAGCGCCATTTGATACCTTTAATGAACGATTTAGTGAAGCTTGCCAAAGTGCTGATTTTATATTTTTTAGTCAGGTAGCGTTTAATTCGGGAGTGGCCATTGATAATTTAGACGAGCTGATTGAGTCATTGCCTGAAGCGCCTATTAAAGTCGTAGATGGATATCACGGATTTATGGCAGTACCCACTAACTTAAGCCGCATTCAAAACAAAGTATTCTATTTAGCAGGCAGCTATAAATACGCTCAAGGCGGTGAAGGCTGTTGTTTTATGAGTGTGCCTAAAGACTGTGCATTACGCCCACTGAATACAGGCTGGTTTGCAAAATTTGATGATCTGAGCAGCGAACAGTCCGAATTGATTGGCTATTCGGAAGATGGAATGCGCTTTGCTGGCTCCACAATGGATTACAGTGCTCTATATCGGTTATTAGCGGTGTTAGATAAGTTTGATGAAGAGAATATTACCGTTCATAAAATTCATAAACATGTTCAGGCGGTACAACAGGCTTTTTTAGAACATCTAGATACTCAAAACCACATTCAATTAAATAGAGACAACCTTATACATCACGACTTAAGTCAGCACGGGCATTTTTATGCATTCGACATGCAGACGCATGAAAAAGCGAATAGGTTAGCGGATACGTTAGATATGCAGGGTGTGAAAACGGACTACAGAAAAGAAAGATTAAGGTTTGGTTTTGCGCTGTATCACAACCCGCATGAGATGAAATTCCCTATTCCGGGATGATAGGTTTCGATCAGATTCTGGGCACTTCACAAACAGTATCGCGAAATTGCTTAACTCAAAATGATGCATGCTTCATTTTAAATTAATCAAAATTTCGCTCTACTGACGGCCAACTGCTCTATAAATAAGGAACCTCTAATAACTGTTCAATATTATATAGATAGGCTTATCTTACACTTGAAGTCTGTCATCGACTCGCTATAACCGATTCCAACAGAATCAAAAAGTAAATTGTACTCAATAATCATCAGACTACCCTGGGTCGCTGATTGCAATATTTAAACCACCGCATTAGGAGTCTTTACAGAGCATACCCTATGGCCAGCAATGCATTTAATGCCATCATGATGAAGTCTGTCACGAAAATAAACAGCATCACGCCCTTTAAAACTTGCCACACCCCTGCCCCTTTTCGATTTTGCAATGCGACCGGCACATTGAAAATGAACTGGGTACCATGTGCGACCGCAATGACACTGAGTAAAATAATACGCTGATCATCGTTTGGAAAAACGCCGAGGTTTAACAGCATGAGTACACTGAGTAATGCAAAAGCAAAATTAAATCCACCTAAGAAACGTCCTGATTCCGCTAAAATTTCGAATACCGGCGTATCTCTTTGCGCTCTAGGCACAACCAGCTTCGCGAATATTTTATTTCGAAGGGAAAAAACATTGAACCCCATAGCAAACCATATGGCATTCAGTACCAGCAATACGACAAATAAATCATCTAACATATTCATTTGATGACCTCCTGTTTTTTATTTCATTAATTTCTTCAATGCTTCTGCGGTAATCGTACGTCCACCAATGGCCATGTTTCCATCGGGGCACTCATTAATGATAACCCAAGCATTTTTCTTGATGGCTTCACCTAAAACATCTTCGACGGCCTGCGTGATAGCAGTCGTCAATTGAGACTTTTGGTCATCGGAAAGAGAACCTTCAACCGTTTGGTATGTAATCACTGGCATAATGTATTCCTATTTGTATGTGTATATTAAACCCACGCATTAACACTTGTTAACCTATAGCGACAAAAAAAAGTATCACAACCTCTATTTTTGCAGCTAAGCCAATCAGTTAACTACTGTAAACTACGAAGGATGAAAAATGCTCCTATCCTCCATGGCATATTTTGCCACGTCAGTATTTAGAAGCCTTTTTATGCTTACCTGGCAAGTCCATCTAAAATGCGATGAACACTACGCCAATATAATGCTTTGATTTCCGTTTTGGTTCTCGGCAATAATCCTGAGATATACAGCGAGAAAAAACCGATAAAAGCCGACAATAATAGCGCCGCCACTTCTCCCGGATTGTCTTTCTTCAAATACCCCTCATCCATGCATTCTTGCAGCCTTACGGTGTAAAAATCGAAGGATATCTTAGAATCTTCTCTTAAGTCATCATGCCGCGCCAGCTCATCTTTCGTGTCAGACTTAACAAAAATGAGCTCAAAATAACGTGGATGATCCAGCACAAAGTCCAATGCATTGCTCAGGGTTTTGGTGAGCCTTAGCTCAGCTGTCGCTTCATTTTGAGCGGGCCTTAGATACTGCGTATAAGTGGCAAATCCTTTTTTAACCACATGATGGAATAGCTCTTCTTTATTGTCATAGTGCCGATAAATAGCCGTCGCGCTAATGCCCGCTTTGATGGCGATCTTTCGCATGGATAAGCCCTTGTAGCCTTCGCTTAAGAACTGATCGCGCGCGCATGCCAATATGGTGTCTTTAGTCGATGTCATGTTTACGCATGTTAACTTCGAGCATACTAAGAGTCAAATGACTTTTGTAACGGCTAAAGTAACCCAAGAAAATGCTTATAACTTAAAGTAATAATACAGAAAGAAAATGCAGATGATAGTTTAGGACATCTCGATAAAGTGGACGAATAGAGATGCCCTTTTTACGTGTGTCAAAGCGCCTGCTCGGTGAGCGCTCGATTAAGGAGAAAAATGGAAACTATAACAAATAGTAACCAGATTAAAACTGCCTTCCTACACTACTCTATAGGCAGTAAGAACCCGAGACGCTCTACAAGCAATCACCATTGGAGCAGGCCACCCATATTCCAACAATAAACGCGGAAGTAATCGCATACCCAAGATAGAGCGCCCAGCACAAAAGATTAAAATAACGGAAAGGTAATTTAATCTTGCTAAAACAATAGGCTCCAATGGCGACCGAAAAAAATAGACAGCCTTTCGCAAACCAAGTGGCAGACCCGAGAATGCCGAGCCAATACCCGGTCTGAATACCGAGAACAACAAACAGCCCCGGAAGCAAGATGGCCAACAAGAAAATTGCTAATGACTTAAATCGATCTTCATTTATCATCATTGAATTCATTCTGTTAGCAACCGTCAACGTAATCGGCTGCTAACATCGGTTTTGGTGGGATGATGTTTACTTCAAAAAGACTGCAATTTCTCGATCATTAAATGCTTCGTTTAGTAATTCTGACAAAATACCATTTAAATATTCTTGATTGAACTCTTCACTAGGCGCAGTCGCAACATCGCGAGCGCGGTTTGCAGCAAAACGTTTTTTCATTGTTGCGTTGCCTCGCTCTACAATAATCTGTACTGCAGCATGCATTTCGATATGGCTCACCCAGCTTTCATCCGGAGAAGAATAATCTAAACGCTCTATTTTCAGCGTCACTTTTGCTGCATCAGGAGCATTGACGACTTTAATACCCTGCACACTCATTGCAGATTGAATTCTTTCCCCCAGCGCCTTTGGTAATGAACCCACCAATGTAATAGGCCCCTCTTTTTTTGCATTACGATAGCCAAGAATTTCATCATTAGACCGGTTATCTTCAACAAACAGCTTAACGGGTACCGCCACACCTTTTAATGCAGGAAAAACGAGTTCGGGTTCGACTTTCAATACCTGTGGCTTAACCGCGCAACCTGCTAAAAAAGCCACGAATACAATGACGAAGGCCTGCATGCATTTATTTATAATCATAGTGATATTCCTTGTTGTAATTTCCGGTGAATGAATTCGTTCTCTTTTAAATTATTCAAGCTGAATAAAGCATTATTCATGGCCTTAAAATGCCCCGCCAGCCTGAATATAGCCAGTTAACTCGCCGATCTCTTCTAACCCTTGTGCGACTCCCAACCTCAAGCGGAAGGGCAAGAAGTAAAATGCTGTTGTATCCATAATAATCTCACCACCCAAACCTGTATAAGCTTTTTCAGGACGTTCGCCTTCCACCCATACCGCACCCGAATCAATGAAGAGTCGACTCGACCAGCCTTGAAACCCTAACGGCGGCACCATGATTGAGTTATCTTTCCACGTGAATGGCAAGCGATACTCCAGAGAATAGATGGCCATCTGATCATTAGACAGCTCTGCTTCACCTTCTGGATAACCACGCAATGCAAAATTCCGCTTATTCAATTGTATGGACGGGCCAATATAGCTATCTGCCATTGCGCCCCCCAGTTCAAAATCGGAATTACTCTGCTCACCCAAACCGACTACGAGTCGCTGAGAAAGTACATGCGTGTCAAATACCGGTAAATGCAGACGAGTATCCAATAAATAAACTTCTCCATCCTCTATTTCATTTGTACCAAGACTCGCGGTTTCTACGTTGAATTGCGACATTAACCCTCGACTGAAATCACCCTGAAAAACATCGGAACTCAGTGAGTCATAGATTAACCCTCCGACATACCAATCTTCCGTCCAAGAAGTGTTTCCGACAATGTTAATATTTTCATCTTTCGCTGCAATAACGCGCGTATTGGATTTAATCGCACCGGCAAACCCATAAACCCGCTCACTCATACTGACAAATGGCTGTAAGTAGGCCACAGAAATATCTTCCTGCTCCTTAGCAATGTCGAATTGTTCTCCCCCGATCACATCTAGCTTAGTTAAAAACTTGTTGTAGCTTAATAATAACGAGCCCGCATAGGCATAATTAATCTGGGTCAAAACATCTTCATAGTCAGGAGCGTATTGAATTTGCGCGGTATACGCATGAAAACCAACGGCATCATTCCCTTGTGTGTAAGCGCCAAAACTATTGATGTCGCCACTTGAAAATGCAGGCAGCCAAAAAGTAGGCAGTAAGGTTGATACGGGTGAATACGACTGAGTAGTGCCTACGACAGGCTCCATCCCTCGAAAAGCTTGCGCAGGTTGGTTGGCAAATTTTCTTTTATTAATGCCTGCCGGTATCTCAACAGATGATATGCGATAGCCTTCATGCGTATATTCAGAGATCACCAATTGCTGGTCGGAAATCACTTCTACCTCAGATGCCCCGGTCATTAAATTGGTCAATCGACGTTTAGCACCTCCCGCCATGGGTAGCGTATATACATCTAACTGGCCTTTATTAGCTTCAACAAAGTAAAGTTGATCGCCATAAATGCGTGGTGACATTTGGATTTCGGCATCTCTAGTAATGGCATCCCACTGCTGTGCTTTGAGCTGATATAAATCCCAACTGGTTTGGTCAAATTTGATGGATGCCACCAGCTGTGATTGCTCGCCAATCGCAAAACTGCCGACCACATCACCTTGCCGGCCGGTCCAAATGATGTTTTTTTCCTGTCCTTCAGCATTCAGTAAAACGAGTGATGGAATGGCCCCTTCAAATCGCAAGGCAATCAGTTCATTTTCTGCCGTCCATTCGACCTGTCGATAGCGTCCGCAAGTCGTTAATCGAACCAGCTGATCATCTTGTAGCTTATATAAATCGTAATAAAGTCTATGGCGATCACAATACTCTAATTGACTTAATACAACGTCGCCGCTGGCACTAATCGAAATATTGGCTTGCGAGTTGAGGCGCACAACAGCTTCCGTTTTACCATTCAAGCTTCGATATAACATGGGGCCCGAATACCCATCACGCCCACTAAACCAAATGGCACCGTCAGGCGCTTTTCTTGGCGAGCCATACATTAAGCCATCTTCGACTAGCAACTGTGTGGATGTGGGTGTTTGACTGCTTATCCTCGTAATTTGTGGTTCATAGCGCCCTTGTAAATAGCGTTCAAATTCTGGCCACAATAAAGAAAGTGATTTCCCCGTCACTGAACGAGGATTCGAATCCACCCGAAACGGAAGGATATTGTCACTGTAATAACGAATCAGTTTTTGTACCGATCCCTTTCCGTACACATCTTCCATAAACTGCATAAAATGCACACCATACAAATATGCATGATTAAATGGCCACTCATGTCCGCCGATAGTATTGACTTGCCCTAACGTTTTGTAACCGTGAATGGTTTCTTGTCTCATCATCATCTGAAAAACATCAGACTGACCTCGACCAATTCCTTTTTCTTGGTCGGTTTCAACAAACGTTGCAAAACCCTCTTGAAACCAGTTTGGGTGCAATAGATTTGGGAAAAACAATAAGAAACGCCCAAATACATTGCGGAGTCCTGACGGAATGCCCAACGCCTTATCAATATGAAGAATATGCGCATATTCATGTGTGATCAGTAAGCGCAACCAGCTATCGTAATCAGCCAGTTCGCCATCCGTCGGTGGCTGCATGATTAACATCATGGTGTTATTGGGTATTGGGGTCGCAGATCCATTCGATGGGTCGAAGTCATCACTCATGACCACTTGCGTTTTACGCTTCGGTGTCCAATTTAAATACGGAACAAGTCGTGTATGCGCTTGTTCCGACTCATACGCCACCGTTTGCACAAGGTGTTCTAACGTGCTGGGGTAATGAATCTCGAAGTGATCAGTTTCAAATGTTTTCCAATCAAGACTTGGGTCCGCCGCTTGGGCCCATTGAAAACAAAACAGCCACCCGACAGCAGCTAACACGATTAACGTATTTAGTTTCTTTTTAAGTGGATTACGCATTTTGCTCTTCCCTCGTAAATACCCACTCGTTTCCTTTTGATAAGGCGGCATTAAATTCATAACCGACTTCATTAAACGCTTTTAACTGTTCTGCGTCGGTTAATCGATTACGAATGATGTAAGCGGCCATTTGCCCACGGGCTTTTTTGGCGTAAAAGCTAATCACCTTATAAACGCCGTTCTTTTTATCTTTAAAAACCGGTGTAATAATCTCACCGTTAATGGCTTTTTTATCAACAGATTTAAAATATTCATTGCTGGCTAAGTTGACTAACACAGGCTTTTCGTAGGCGGTGAGTGCAATATTCAGTCGCTCGGTGATTTTACTTCCCCAGAATGCGTATAGGTCTTTACCACGCTCATTCTCAATCTTTGTGCCCATCTCAAGACGATAAGGTTGCATTAAATCAAGCGGTTTGAGTAATCCGTATAGTCCAGACAGCACCCTCATATGGGACTGTGCAAAATCGAAATCGCCTTGGTTAAGCGAGTAGGCATCTAAACCCGCATAAACATCGCCTTTAAAAGCAAATATGCAAGGTCGAGCATTCGTCGGCTTAAATGGCTTCTTCCACTCTTGGAAACGCGTAACATTTAAAACCGCCAGCTTGTCACTTAAGTGCATTAAGCTGGAGACATCAGCAGGCGAAAGCGTTTTGAGTTGGTCAATCAACACCTGACTGTCTTTTAGCATTTCAGGCTGGGAGTATTCCTCCGTGGGCAATGGTGTATCGTAGTCCAAGGTTTTAGCGGGGGATACTACAAATAACATTCAATTCTTCCTCAATTGGCAATACAAATGACCTATCTGGCCAATTAGTTCACAACACTCAAACCTATATAGTCTGTATGCATTTGGCGAAGTTCGCTTACATAACGGCTTTCAAGCCGAACCTCATAACAATAAAAAAGGTAATGCCATGCAATCTCGTCCGGTTACTGGTTTAAATGTCCTTACACAATCTATTGGCTTGCTCAGCGATTTTCCTCGCATAGCACGGGGCCTGTATTATCTAGCATCTGCAAAAGCCGACAAGTTTAATTCTATAGGTGCGTTATTTGAAACCAGAGCGCGTCAATTTGCCAATAAAAGCTTTATTTATTACGAGGATCAGCACTACACCTATCAGGAGATGAACGAATGGAGCAACCAGATTGCTCACTATTTGGTCAGCGAGGGGGTGGTCGCAGGGGACATCGTCGCTGTCATGATCGAAAATCGACCAGAAGTTATCGCCTGCGTACTCGCACTGGTCAAACTGGGCGCCATCGCCAGTATGATCAACACCACGCAGCGGGAAAAAACCCTGGTGCACAGCCTGACCACAGTAAAGCCCAAACTCTATTTAATCGGAGACGAATGCATACCCGCTTTTGAAGCTGTACGAGCCCATTTGCCGGTCATCCACCAGCATGCTCTCTACCGCATTACTGAAAATAGCAATAACACGCCATCGAAGGACTACAAGTCTCTACTGGAACACTGTGCCAATCATTCGAAATCCAACCCTCTCAGTAGCCAAACGATTCAGATGAAGCAACCGGCCTATTATATTTTCACCAGTGGTACCACTGGCATGCCCAAGGCCTCGGTTCTCACCCACTTTCGTTGGATTAAGGCAATGGGCGCGTTTGGCCTGGCCACCTTTCGATTACGCAGTGACGATATTTTTTACGTTTGCCTGCCCTTTTACCATAACAACGCACTGACCGTTTCGTGGGCGTCCGTCGTGGGTGCTGGCGCATCCATGGCGATAACCAAAAAATTTAGTGCGTCTCGCTTTTGGGATGATTGCCGCCGATATAAGGTCACTACATTTTGCTACATCGGGGAGCTTTGTCGGTACCTACTGAATCAGCCCAAGAAAGAAAATGACGCTGACAACAGCATTCGTGTGATCGGGGGCAATGGCCTTCGGCCAGACATTTGGATGGAGTTTAAGCAAAGATTCAATATTGAGCGTATCGTCGAACTTTACGCTGCCAGCGAGTGCAACATTGCTTTTGTCAATTCACTAAATTTAGACAAAACGGCTGGCTTCTGTCCCATGAGTTACGACGTCGTCGAATATGATATTGAAAAAGATAAACCCGTACTGGATGAGAAAGGGTTTATGAAACCCGTGAGTAATGGTGAGTCTGGTTTACTAGTGGCCGAAATCACAGAGCGCTCCCCTTTTGAAGGCTATACCAACAGTGAAGCAAACAAAAAGAAAGTTTTAAATGATGTCTTCAAAACTGGAGACCAGTATTTCAATAGTGGCGATATTGTTTTAAAACAGGGCTGGAGACACATCGCATTTGTCGATCGTCTTGGAGACACGTTCCGCTGGAAAGGTGAAAACGTGGCGACGACTGAAGTAGAAGAAGAAGTAAACCTATACGAGCAAATAGAAAACGCTGTGGTGTACGGTGTACAGTTACCTCACTGCGATGGGCGAGCAGGCATGGCTGCTGTCACGTTAAATACTGAACTTAATCAATTCGACAGCAAGGCATTTACAACACATTTACGCAATAAACTGCCGGCTTATGCCGTCCCCCTTTTTATTCGTGTACGTTCAGAACAAACCGTCACGGGTACGTTCAAATACCGCAAAGTCGAATTAAAAGAGGAAGGCATCGACCTGACTAAAGTCAATGAACCGCTGTTAGTATTGCTGCCAAAATCAGATCAATATGAACCGGCCTCGCAAACCGTGTTAGACAAAATAATGGCCGGCGATATACTTTTTTAGTTTTCGCACGCTAAGACGAGAATCGGTATTGGAATTAATTATACTCACCTTCGTGACACTCTTAACCTCTATGGTGTCAGCCATCATTGGGCAAGGAGGTGGGTTAATATTGATGCCTGTGCTGGCTGGCGCCGTTTCTCCTGCTCTGTTGATTCCCGTACACGGTTGCATTCAAATTGTCAGTAATAGTAGCCGGGCATTATGCAGTTGGCATCATATTCACAAGCGCATTTTACTGCCTGTTTTATTGGGTACGGGCTTAGGTGCAGGCATTGCTCTCCCGCTTTTACAACAGGTTAATTGGGATTGGATGCAAACCATTATTGGGCTGTTTATTCTGTATTTAACTTGGGGGAAAGCGTTTACTTGGCCCAGAATCAAATTGCGTAACAAGCCAGTACCTCAAAACAAAGAGCAATGCCCTGCAATTGAACTTCCCGAACGACAGCACAGAAAAATTGGGCGTTGGTTACAAACATACCTGCCATTTCCCTTCGTCACACTGGGGATTTTTCAAGGCAGTTTAGGCATGTTATTGGGTGCAACCGGACCATTGGGGTCGGCATTATTATTGAAAGAAAAGCTCGATAAAAACGCCTTGGTTTCAACTAATGCCATGATTATGTTTATTTCACATACTGTCAAAGTAGCCTTATTTACAATGATGGGTTTCTCAATTGTCACGGAGATTGACCTAGTTGTAAGTCTATCTTGTGCAGCCATTTTGGGTTCATTCTGTGGCACTCGATTACGTATCAAGATGAATGAAAAACTTTTTATGCGAGCATTCAGACTTGTTCTTACAATACTCGCATTACGAATGATCGCGCTCCCCTATATTTGACATTCAGTTTACCTCTACTAGGCTTAAAGGCTAGGCGCCGACAAGCTAGGTATGGCAAACGAATCATGAAATTTATACTGCAGATCTGCTGCATTATTCTATTTATATTTCCTAAAACATCGGCCAGTCATGAACCCATTCCTCATACCTCCCCACTAAAGCAACTCCAAGTGCTCACATATAATTGGCGACCATTAAATTACGAAGAGAATGGCGAAATAAAAGGTTCAGCAACAGACGTGGTCAAAAAAACGCTGGATCGATCTGGTTTAACCTACACCATTAAAAGCTACCCATGGCAGCGAACCTATGCCAAAGGACAATCTGAGCCCAGCACACTGATCTATACCGTCATTAGAACGCCTCAACGAGAAAAATTATTCAAATGGGTTCGCCAAGTAGCGCCTTCTGACACAGTTTACGTGTACCGATTGAAAAAAATGACAAACATCAATCCAATGTCACTACAGGAAATGAAAGCCTTTAGACTGGGGGTCACAAGAGACAGTATGAAGCATCAGTTTTTACTCAAAGAAGGATTCATCGACAATGAAGAAGTGTTTGGAGTAAACAATAATGAGTTGATCATTAATATGTTGCTAAAAGAACGAATAGATTTAATTGCCTACAGCGAAAATAATATCGAACGCATGATGGGTGATTACGGTTCCAGTGCGAGCGAGCTGGTGAAACTGTTCCCGATGCTGACAACCAAACCGTATATGGCCATGAGCCTATATTCTTCAAATCGAACACTTAAAGCCATCCAAGAAGCGTACGATCAATTGGTTCAGGAAAAAGCCATTCCGAATTTCGACTAACGCCACACTTCGGCTGGTTCCATCCAGAGCAATCAATCATCTATCCTCAACAGCCAAACACCTAAAATGCACAACTGCGCATCCTTTTTGCTTGGTAGTCTGTACATCAGATAATTAAAAACAGATTAAAAGGGGTCGTCGTGTTATCTGCAGGCATTTCTTCTGTATACCATGAATTATTAGTCGCCAAAGCGGAAAATACTCGCCAAATTGACGAACTAAGCGGCAAGGCTTCACCTCCTAAGCGTGAAGCACAAACAGAAGCGAACATCCATATTAGCGATCGGGCGCAAACACTCATCTCCATCGAAAAAGATGTCGCATCGTTCAATGTTCGTGATATTTCAAAACCGGAACTGCAAATACTCGCGGGGAAACTGCAATCAGCGGGTGTCATCGACGAATTCGAATGGTCTGAACTCATGTTTGCTTCACCCAACATGCCCAATCACCAAACGCCTGTTTTGCCCACACCGCTTTCTCACGGTCACGCAGAGCGTGGCTATTCCCCGTCAGAGACCCAACATTCGGACACCCAGCCAACACAAGATATGGTTGCCTATTATCAAGAACGTATGGCTTCATTAAGCCACGTCAATTCTGTCGAAACAGACCGCGCAAAGCACATGCTGTCTCTGATGCAAAACCTGAATGCCATGCACCACTCACCCACAACGTAGACCGACTGTTTTGACGCGGTGCGACTAATATCATGGCAAACCCCACTCTTTGTTGCTAATCTGCGATTCTTTTTAATCGCGTAGAATATTCGAAGACATGATTACCATTGAGGCGATCGCTCCCATCAGCAATGAAGACGCCATTTGCCGCTTAGCCAAACAGAATGTCGTCAGCGATTACTGG
The DNA here is from genome assembly GCA_947503895.1 of uncultured Saccharospirillaceae bacterium. GTDB lineage: Bacteria > Pseudomonadota > Gammaproteobacteria > Pseudomonadales > Oceanobacteraceae > Bermanella. The sequence continues at coordinate 169,515 of CANNFT010000012.1, read as the reverse complement.
ATCAGCAGTCGCAGCGAAAAACAAGTCGTTGTGAAAATGCTGGTTGAGAAATCACGTTCACAAAAAATTCTTGATCAATTACAGGTGCTCATGGAGGGCAAACAAAACTTTCGTGTGCTGGTTCACCCGCTCGAACTTGCCTTGCCCTATGAAGCTTCCTCAACACACGTCGTGACACGCGAAGCACTCGGCATTCAATTGAGCGGGCAATCGGTACTGAATAGTCATTACATTATGCTGGTGGTGTTATCGACAATTGTTGCGGCGATAGGACTCATCGAAAATAATGTTGCCGTAATCATTGGTGCGATGGTTATTGCGCCTCTGCTTGGTCCCAACCTCGCACTCTCCTTAGCAACGACACTTGGCCAGCCCGACAATATTGCTTCATCACTTAAAACACTGATCGTGGGGATTTGCCTGGCCTTAGCATTATCAATGGGGCTTGCACTCATTTACCCCAATATCACCTTAACCTCGGAAATACTGTCACGAACAGAAGTCGGGCTGGATAGTTTAGCACTGGCGATGGCCTCCGGCGCTGCCGCCGCGTTATCCATCACGACGGGCGTATCCTCCGTACTCGTGGGTGTAATGGTTGCCGTAGCATTGCTGCCGCCCACGGTAGCATTGGGAATTACACTGGGCATGCAGTCATACGACGAAGCACAGGGAGCATTATTGCTTTTACTGGCGAACATTGCCTCCGTCAATCTGACGGCGCAAATTGTCATGAGAATGAAAGGCATTAAACCCAGAGAGGCTGAAAAACAAAAAACGTCACTGGTTATTTTCGTCATTGGCACTTTCGTGTGGGTAGGCCTCATAGGCTATTTAATTACTCAACTTCAGTTTTGATCGCAAGGCACACGATCGGTAAACATGGCCATCCGCCACGGTGATGCAATCAGCACGACCCCGTATCAGAGTTGAACACAATGTTGATCTGCTGCTTGTTAAATATATTTTAAGAAATTACACTGGCCTGCATCTGTCGGGGTGCCTGAGTTTGAACACCATTTCAAACTCTTTTGTAGGCTGAGATCGCTACTGCGAAGCCCGTTGAACCTGATCTGGTTAGCACCAGCGTAGGGAACAGGTCGGGCTATCCGTTCATATTCGTTTGGCCCATCCCGTCTTTCATGCGCTCGCTGGCCCCATAATAATGAAATTGGAGCATATGATGGGCAGTGATATCGGTAAAAAGCTGAGCGAAACCGCCAGCGTAGACCAACTTTCCACGCAACCCTTTCCCGCATCACGTAAAATTCACGTCGAAGGTTCTCGCAGCGACATTCAAGTGGCTATGCGTGAAATAGAACTGACACCTACGACGCTTCAAAATGGCGAGACAGAAGAGAATCCACCGGTTCGAGTCTACGATACTTCGGGGCCTTACACCGATCCAAACGTGAATATTGACGTTAGAAAAGGGTTAACCCCTCTTCGCCAAAAATGGATTGAAGAACGTAGTGACAGCGCTTTGCTCGATGGTTTCACTTCACAGTATGCCACTGTACGCGACCAAAATATTACGTTAGATCACCTACGATTTGAGTACAAACGCCAACCACGAAAAGCCATTGCTGGTAAAAACGTCACCCAATTACATTACGCACGCCAAGGCATCATTACGCCCGAGATGGAGTACATTGCCATTCGCGAAAACCTGGCGTTGAGTGAAGCGCAAATGGATAAAGCACTCGAAACCCAGCATCCGGGCATGAGTTTTGGTGCCAGTATTCCTAAAATGATCACGCCCGAATTTGTACGCGACGAAGTGGCGCGCGGTCGAGCGGTCATCCCCTGCAATATTAATCACCCTGAATCAGAACCCATGATTATTGGTCGGAATTTCCGCACTAAGGTGAATTCGAATATTGGTAATTCCGCACTGACGTCCTCTATTGAAGAAGAAGTTGAAAAACTGGTGTGGTCCACTCGTTGGGGCGGTGACACAGTCATGGATCTCTCAACAGGAAAAAACATTCACGAAACACGCGAGTGGATTATTCGTAACTCGCCTGTGCCCATCGGAACGGTTCCCATATATCAGGCTCTGGAAAAATGTGATGGCGTTGCCGAAAACTTAACATGGGAGTTATTCCGCGACACGCTAATTGAGCAGGCAGAACAAGGGGTGGATTATTTCACCATTCATGCCGGTGTTTTACTGCGTTATGTCCCCATGACGGCTAAACGGGTTACCGGTATTGTTAGTCGTGGTGGCTCCATCATGGCAAAGTGGTGTCTTGCACATCACAAAGAAAACTTTTTATACACGCACTTTGAAGAAATTTGCGAAATCATGAAAGCCTATGATGTCACCTTCTCTTTAGGCGATGGTTTACGTCCAGGTTCTGTCGCTGACGCCAATGACGAAGCACAATTTTCCGAACTTCGCACGCTGGGTGAGCTAGCCAAAATTGCGTGGAAGCACGACGTACAGGTCTTTATCGAAGGGCCTGGACATGTTCCCATGCACATGATCAAAGAAAACATGGAAGAACAATTAAAGCATTGTGATGAAGCGCCATTTTATACGCTTGGGCCGCTGACCACAGATATCGCACCCGGTTATGACCATTTTACTTCCGGCATCGGTGCGGCATTAATCGGCTGGTACGGCTGCGCAATGCTATGCTACGTCACGCCCAAGGAGCACCTAGGCTTGCCCAATAAAGATGACGTTCAACAAGGACTCATCATGTATAAAATTGCAGCACACGCAGCTGATTTAGCAAAAGGTCACCCTGGCGCGCAAGTGCATGATGACGCTATGTCAAAGGCACGTTTTGAATTTCGCTGGGAAGATCAATTCAATTTGGCTATCGACCCGTACACGGCGCGAGCGTATCACGATGAAACGCTACCTAAAGACTCTGCCAAAGTTGCACACTTTTGCTCCATGTGCGGACCAAAGTTCTGCTCGATGAAAATCTCACAAGAAGTACGAGATTACGCAAATGAGAAAGAACAGGCTGAACAAGGTATGTCTGAAATGTCAGAAAAGTTTAAAGAAACTGGCAGTGAGATTTACCACGAAGTGTAAGTTGGTCACTTTAGCTTTCCTAAAACGTTGCTAAGAAAGTCAATATTGCAGTCACTGACCACCCGCCATGGACTTCAGGCTTGCAATATTGACTCGCACCAATTGTTAGAAATGCGTGTGCATTTAAATTTTTTCATCATTTGTGAAAAATATGTCAAATCATTCCATTCACGAAAAACCGACACCGCTGACCACGCCGCTCAACATCGGCATTGCAGGAGGCGGACTTTTAGGACGGTTGTCGGCTTGGCAATTAGCTCGGCAAGGGCATGACGTCGCGCTCTTCGAGTCACACACATTTGATCATCCAAAAGGTGCCTGCTGGACCGCCGCAGGTATGATTTCACCACTCAGTGAGATCGTACATTGCCCTCTGCCAATTTATGAAATGGGTATGCGCAGCCTAGAGATTTGGCCAAGATGGATGCAAACGCTACAAAATGATCTCAATAACATGGCCGATTCATTGGCAGAAACCAATACACCTCTCAAATTTGCGCATCTAGATTCAGAGCATTCACTGTACCGTCAAGCTGGCAGCTTGGTCGTGGCACATCCTCAAGATTGGGCGGAACTCTCACAGTTTCGTGCTGACTTAAAGCAAAAACTCAGCTCGCTGAATCCTTCTCACCAAACAGCCTCTGCAGCGCGCCCTCAGTTTGAAGCCCGTATCGAAGATTGTAATCAACAAAGGTTAGCGGTCTTAGAACCAGCACTCGAACACTTTCAACAAGGGCTTTATTTAACGCAAGAAGCCGATATCGATAATCGACGTTTGCTCAATAGATTGTTAAGTCTGCTAAAAGCGCTGAACGTTAATTTAATAGAAAACACACCGGTCATGTGCGAGCCGCATATCATTACTACATTGCATTCAAACCGCCCGACCGCCCATACATTTGATTGTGTCATTGATTGCCGTGGCCTTGGTGCACAAGTAAAAAATGATGAGTTATCCGCAGATCGTACCTGTAAACACATGCTAAGAGGTGTGCGAGGTGAAGTGCTGATGGTTCAATCATCCGAAATCACACTTAATCGCCCAGTGCGTTTAATGCACCCAAGGTATAAATTATACGTGGTTCCCAAACCCAATCAGCATTTTGTTATCGGAGCCACTGAAATTGAAAGCGACGATATGTCACCCATGAGCTTACAGTCGAATCTCGAATTAAGCAGTGCGCTCTACACGATAAACCCCGCGTTTTCAGAAGCCCGCATCATTGAACAGAGCGTAAACTGTCGACCCGCCTTTATGGATAATTTACCTAGGGTCCAGTCACAAGACGGTTTAATTAGCGCGAATGGTTTATATCGCCATGGCTATTTACTCAGTCCAGTCATTGTTGAAGACGTGTTATCTCAACTGACAAGTTTAATGCGGCCCACCACTTTTCATGCTCAGCCAATTTCATAGCGCTAGCAACCACCACTCAATTGATGAGAAATGAAATAAGCAACATGATGGCATTAACAATAAATATTAATGGCGAAACGCAGGCAGTCAATTCATCGGTATTGGCAGAATTGATTTCCGAGTTAGGCTATTCAGGTAATCAATTTGCGATTGCGGTTAATGGAGAATTCGTTCCTAAGTCAACCTACACAGAATTCTTTTTAAACCAAGGAGACAAGGTGGACATTGTCGCGCCGATTGCCGGCGGTTAATCACACTTTTGTTGCAAGTATTTATCAATGGTTTGCATCCATTCACGCGCCTTTAAAGGCACGTCCACCTAAAATTGTGAATGGAAAGATTAGCAATAAATTGATCACGGTAATTTTGCTACTGGGTTACCAATATTTTACGAATGGGCATAGGCCGAGGTAACGATGAAAAACCCGCTCAAACTATACGACCAATTCTTCTCCAGTCGACTGCTCATTGGCTCAGCTCTCTACCCTTCACCTGCGGTAATGGATGAAGCGGTAAAAGCCTCCGGTGCTGAAATCATCACCCTATCCTTACGCCGCCAAAATCCAGCTCAGCAGGAAGGCCAAATCATCTGGAAATACATTCAGGAGATGGGATTACAACTATTACCAAATACAGCCGGCTGTAAGACAGCACAAGAAGCCATTACCTTGGCAGAAATGTCGCGTGAGATTTTTCAAACAGACTGGCTGAAACTGGAAGTAATCGGGGACGACTACAACTTGCAACCCGACCCGTATGGTCTTATTGATGCGGCCTCTGAGCTGATAAAAAGAGGTTTCAAAGTCTTACCATACTGCACCGATGACTTAGTGGTTTGCCAGAAATTAATGGACGCTGGATGCGAAGTGCTCATGCCTTGGGGAGCACCCATTGGAACGGGTCAAGGCCTATTAAACAAGTACAATTTAAAAACCATTAGAGAGCGTTTACCCCAGATTCCGCTGATTATTGATGCGGGAATTGGTGCCCCTTCTCAAGCGACAGAAGCGCTTGAAATGGGTTACGACGCCGTACTGCTCAATACCGCAGTTGCGAAAGCACACGATCCTGTTGGCATGGCTACAGCGTTTAAATTGGCCATTGATTCCGGTCGTCTCGCCTACGAAAGTGGGCTGATGTTAAAACGCCAAACCGCTGAACCCAGCACTCCGACCATCGGTATGCCTTTTTGGCATCAAGGGCAGTAATCGAATGCAATTAGAACCCACCCCATCTAGCCATACACTCATGGAAAACTCTGAAAATACTCGGCCAGTAGTATGGTGTATATCTGCATCAGATAGCGCCGGCCATGCCGGTATGCAAGTAGATATTACTGCCGTTCATCAATTGGGTGGCCACCCGTGCTCAATATTGACAGCCGTCACGGCGCAGAACAGCAAGGCCGTATCAAAAGTCTCACCGATTTCACTTTCGGATTTTCTTGCGCAATTGCAAAGCCTGCAAAAAGATATTCCAGCCAAAGCCATTAAAATCGGACTGCTCGGCGACGCAGATCAAGTCGATGTGCTTGAAGAAACACTGCCAGAACTGGAAGCCTTCAGAATATTGGACCCTGTCATGGTGGCCAGTTCTGGTGATACGTTGGCGATGCTTTCAGCAATTGACCAACTTAAAAGGTTGCTGCCAGTCGTCGACATGGTGACACCCAATCTTGATGAAGCCGCAGCACTGAGTGGTTTGATCATACAGTCCAACGAAGACATTCAGCGAGCGGCACAATGTATTCACGATATGGGCGCGCCTTGCGTACTCATTAAGGGCGGGCACGGTGCATTAGAATCCGAACACTGCCACGATTACTTGTCCATCTGTGAATCGTGGACAGGGTCTTCGCCAATACGTGCTTGGTTAACCCAACCACGCATGGACGTTCAAAATAGTCGAGGCACCGGTTGTACTATGGCCAGCGCCATCGCCACACTGGTGGCTCAAGGTCAAAACGTCCAGGATGCTGCCACCATTGCCTCCGCCTACATTCACCAAGGCTTAAAATCTGGCTATCAAGTGGGAACCGGTGCTGGCCCGATCAGCAAAGGGGCCTTTCCGGAGGTATTCTCTCATTACCCTCAAATTCATGACCATCACCCTTCCGACACCTATGTACCTAAACCAGACGGGCGCCTTTTCAGTGACCATCCTTTTGCAGACTGCGGCACCAGTGAGCTTGGCCTCTACCCGGTTGTAGATAGCCTCGAATGGCTTCGGATCCTCGCACCGATGGGCATATCCACCCTTCAGCTTCGTGTTAAAGATGTTGCGCCAGAGGCATTGGATGCACTCGTGAAAGAAGCCGTCTCTATTACACAACCTTATGGCATACGTTTGTTTATTAATGACTATTGGCAATTGGCCATCAAGCATCACGCATACGGTGTTCATTTGGGGCAAGAAGACTTATACGAAGCGGATTTATCAGCGATTAAAACAGCAGGGATACGACTAGGTGTCAGTACTCACGGGGAGTTTGAATGGGCAAGGGCTGCCACGCTAAAGCCCAGCTATATCGCGATTGGGGCAATTTTCCCGACCGACACCAAGGAAGTTCAGGTAGTCGGCATGGAAAATCTGAATCGCTGGGTAAAGATTCTAAAATCCCACTTCCCACTGACCGCAATTGGCGGTATAAACCTACGCAATCTCGACTCAGTATTACAAACTGGTGTGAAATCTGTAGCAGTTGTCTCTGCTATCACAAAATCACCCTCTGTAATTAAGGCTGTTTCACAGTTTATGCACCAATTGGGGTCGAAGTAAGTTTCTACATATGGCTATACTAGGTAAACATGGGCCGCACGTTGAATGTTATCGCCTAATGCCATCGTTCTACCGGCCCCAGACAATGCCCATTTAACGAATATGGAGTGAATGAATGAGCTCAGGTAGTGAGTTGCTGTTTGGCCCTGAGTCAGATGAACCAACCGAAACTCAAGAGCAACCCACAATACACTCGCCAAAGTCGGATGATGGGCATGAGTATCTGATTCTCGTGGTGGACGACGATGAATACGTCCACCAACTCACTAATATGGTTCTAAAGGGCTTTACCTTTGATGGCAGCCGGATTCGCCTAGAAAGCGCCATGAGCGCCACTCAGGCAAGGGCCTTCCTCGACCAAAGACAAGATGTAGCGGTTATTTTACTCGATGTCGTCATGGAAACAGACGATGCCGGTCTGCGCCTGGTCAATCACATCCGTAATGAGCTGAGCAACAATGAAGTCCGGCTGTTAATCCGCACAGGCCAACCAGGCGCAGCACCCGAGGAATCCGTTTTCCATGACTACGACATCAACGATTACCTCAGTAAGACCGACTTAACAGCGCATAAATTGCGCATGGCCATGCTAAACGCGTTGCGCTCCTACCGAGACATCCGCCATGCAGCTGAGTTACAAAAGCAAATCATGATGGTGGAGCAGGAATCCAAAGCAGCGGAAGCCGCCTCTCAAGCAAAATCACAATTCTTAGCTCATATGAGCCACGAAATTCGCACACCGCTGAACGGCATCATCGGCATTGCTGATATTCTTGCCGGCACCCCGCTGACGGACGAACAAAGCCAATACCTGCAAACGATTCGAGGTTCAGGCGAAGCACTGCTCTCGATTATCAATGACATATTAGACTTCTCTAAAATCGAGGCTGGCAAGCTAGAACTCGAAAACACTAACTTTCAGATGATTGAAGTCTGCGAAACACTCAGCGGGTTATTCTTAGCACAACTCAGAAACAAAAATTTAGAATTTAAATTTACCATTGATAAAGATATCCCACCTTACATACTCGGTGATCCCCTCAGATTAAAACAAATTTTACTTAACTTAATTGGTAACAGCATTAAGTTTACCCATGAAGGCGGTGTATATTTAAACGTCAGTATTGCGTCAAAAGAAGGCAATGATTTTGTCTTAGAATTTGAAATTCGCGACACAGGCATTGGTATCCCTGTCGATAAACAAAAACAGCTCTTTGAAGCGTTCACACAAGCCGATTCATCAACAACACGCAAATATGGTGGTACAGGATTAGGGTTGCAAATCAGTAAGCGCCTAGTGGAATTAATGGGCGGAAAAATCAAACTCATCAGTGAAGAAGGTCAAGGTTCAACCTTTAGCTTTACCGTAGCTGCGGCTAAAGGAGAAATGAACAATGATAGCGATTATCAAGCGAGTCACTCGACCTCACAGCCCGCTTCGAACGTTCGTATTCTCGTAGCAGAGGATAACGTCACGAATCAACTCGTAGTCAAAGCAATGCTTAAAAAGCTGGGGTATCAATTTGATATTACCAACAATGGTGCAGAGGCCATTGACGCATTGCATAATGGGCAATTTGATATTGTTTTAATGGACTGCCAAATGCCGGTTCTAGATGGGTTTGGCGCAACACGGAAAATTCGCAGCGAAAAGGCCTTTGAAGATCTTCCTGTTATTGCCTTAACGGCCGGCGCCACCGCCAAAGAGCAAAAGCAATGTTTTGAAGCGGGTATGACTGACTTTTTATCAAAACCCATTACCATTCAAGCATTACACAACACACTTAAAAAATGGCACTAGCTTCCGTTATGTGAAATTCTGCAGCAGACGCATAAAAAAAAGCCGCGCTAAAATAGCGCGGCTTTTTTATTGATGATTATGGTGCGAATGCAATTGAACAATAACCACATTCATCCACGCTGCTCATTTCTTCGCAGCGCTGAATCATTAATGCAATATATGTTCTTCAACATCAGCAATACTGGAGGTATCTTCCACTTCAACCCCTGAAAGCTCGCCCACTTTTCTTACGCCAGCCTCAATCATGGCTTTTGCAATTTCAAGATGCTGTTCCGGAAAACTGGATTTGGCATCACCTGAAAATGTAATACGTACAAGCGGCTCACCCTCGCCGTCAGAACGCTTGAGGGCGATATCACCATCCGACAACTCTACTATCTCAAAAATCGCTGCCATACATCACTCACTCATTAAGGTACAAATAACAAAGGGGCGCGAGTATACCACTGCGCATTTAGGCCTCCAACGCCTTTTTAACACTCCAAGTAGAGCTCTCTTTGGCGGTTTATCAATTTTTCCAATTCAATCAACCAGTTACGAAATAATGCATTAAAGTCTGATTGAGAAGTAATTAATGAATCAGCTGGACGGTTATCGCCCAACCCCTCCATTAGGACTTTTCGGTACAATTTGAGGCAGGCTGACAGCCAAGAGGCTGAATCTTGGCTCAACACGGCAAGCTCGCTCAATTCAGCGGGCAATTGCACCTGATCGAATAAGCTTTCAATACTCGCAAATGGTGGCAAGGCATAATGGCGACAGACTTCAACCATGTAACTATTGATCGCCGTGTAGATATGAAAAAGCGCCGCTTCTTCTAGTCGACGCTGCACAACTGAATCAGAGAGGCCCTCTGATTCATTGAGTGCCTGCTTCGCATTGAACAAGCACTGATTGGTTCTTCTAGCCATCGACATTAAAAGTCAATCCGTATGCCGAAGTGACCAGCCTTGATGATTTCAATTTCGACTTCATTTGGCTCTTCCGCTTGAATTAAACGGTAACCGAGATAAACACGAGCAGTCGGCAGAAGTTTGTACTCAAGACGCGCACCGGTATCAATAAAGCTTTCTGTGTCGTTAAATGAGGTCACAGTTGGCGCATAGTAAAGGTGCCCGCCAATGCCAAATCCACCTAGTGAAGGTGGCATATATCGTACGAAGCCGCCCACAGCCAAGGCACCGCTGTCTTCTTGATCGGTCATGAAACCATAGACTTTACCGCCAACCCCGATATATAGGTTTGACCGGCTAGAACGAACGTCGACTACGTTCACGCCAAGTGAAACGACGTCCCCGTCATCTTCATGGTGAACAACACCTGCTGCAACATGTAGCCCAGAACCTACCTTGGTCGCATCGTACTCTAATCCTGCAGAGTCATTGTTTAAACTTAAATCCAGAGAGCCTCCTGCCCAGCCGTTTGCTGCTACTACCAAGCATCCTGATGCAAGCAATCGAAGCAGTTTCATGAATCACCTTTATCTTATTATGTGTTAGCTAAATCGGCTCTGATAGAGTCTGTTTAGCGATTAAATGTGGCATTTATAATACGTTAAGGGTTCGCTTTAGCCTACCCTGTATCTGCCATTAAAATGAGATGTGACGCTTGATATTAGTATCTGCGTCTAAAAAGAAGTTCCAGTAAGGTGGCGCATACCACCTTACTGAAGCACTTAGGAACGACTCCACGTATGCGGAGTCATTTTCACGACCTGAAGCACTCGGTCGCTTTTAGTCGTTTAACAAGCCCAGTAAAAGCTTATTAATACGATCAACGTATCCTGCTGGATCTTGCAACTGAGTACCCTCAGCCAATTGAGCTTGCTCATAAACAATCTCAACCATATCCGAGAAGCGATCTTCATCAGACTGCTGATCCATTTTCGAAACCAATGGGTGAGTTGGATTGATCTCCAGCACTCGCTTAGCTTCTGGCAGTGCCTGACCAGCGGCTTCCAACATACGGCGCATTTGCATGCCCACGTCATCCTTGCCAACCACCAAACAAGCGGGTGAATCGGTGAGTCGATGTGAAATACGAACCGACTCAACCTTGCCTTCCAATTTAGCTTCCATTCGGCTCACTAAATCTTTATGTGCTTCTTCAATTTTTTCTTGCTCAGCTTTTTCTTCTTCGCTATCCGAAGCGCCTAAGTCCAGCTCACCTTTTGTAATATCTTCAAACGTTTTACCTTTGAACTCGCTTAAATGGCTGACCATCCACTCATCAACACGATCCGTCAGTAATAATACTTCTACGCCTTTCTTGCGGAATACTTCTAGGTGAGGGCTACGAGATGCCATCAAATAGTTTTCAGCCGTTAGGTAGAAAATCTTATCTTGACCTTCCTGCATGCGCTCGACGTAGTTGTCTAGGGACACCACCTGTTTGTCATCATCGCCCTTCGTGGTAGCAAAACGGAAAAGCTCTGCAATTTTTTCTTTATTGCTGAAATCGTCTGCTGGCCCTTCTTTAAGCACCTGACCAAAGTTTTCCCAAAATGTTTGGTACGCTTCAACATCGTCTTTTGCCAGCTTCTTCAGCATGTCCAAGATACGCTTAGTCAAAGCACTGCGCATGGACGAAATGCTTTTATTCTCTTGCAGAATCTCTCGAGATACGTTCAGAGGTAAGTCATTACTATCAACGACACCCTTGATGAATCGTAGATACGGCGGCAGAAATTGCTCTGCATCGTCCATTATAAATACGCGTTGAACGTAAAGCTTAACGCCGCGGCTGCCTTCACGGTTCCAAAGGTCATACGGTGCACGCTTGGGTACGTACAATAGGCTGGTGTAATCTAACTTACCTTCAACACGGTTATGAGACCATGACAATGCATCTTCATAGTCATGGGCGATGTGCTTATAGAACTCTTGATACTCAGTGTCTTCGATATCACTCTTACTGCGAGTCCACATTGCTTTCGCGCTATTCACCGCTTCCCACTCGGCTTCAGTCGGTTTTTCTTCCTCTTCACCGTGTACTTCTTTTTCCATTTCTACTGGAATGGCAATATGATCAGAATACTTTTTCACCAGATTGCGCAAGCGGAACCCATCAGCAAACTCAGATTCGTCCGCTTTTAAGTGCAATACGATCGTCGTTCCACGTTCAGCCTTTTCAGTCGGCTCGATCGTAAATTCACCTTCGCCTTTCGATGTCCAATGCACTGCATCAGATTTTGCAACACCCGCTCGACGAGTGAATACCTCAACTTCACTGGCAACAATGAAAGATGAGTAAAAACCAACACCAAATTGACCAATGAGGTGTGCATCTTTTTTCTCATCGCCTGTCATTTGTTGTAAGAACTGCGCCGTCCCGGATTTGGCGATCGTACCTAGGTTCTCAATGACCTCATCTCGGCTCATGCCAATGCCGTTGTCGTGGATCGTAACTGTATTTGCTTCTTTGTCGAATTCGATTTTTAGCTTTAGCTCTGAGTCACCTTCATAAACATCTGCGTTATTCAGGGCTTCAAAGCGTAATTTGTCACAGGCATCTGAAGCGTTGGATATTAATTCACGCAGGAAAATTTCTTTATTGCTATAAAGCGAGTGAATCATCAGGTGAAGCATTTGCTTTACTTCAGTCTGAAAGCCCAAAGTCTCTTTTTGTGCCGTAGTCATGAAAGCTCCTTGTTAAGTTCTATTCACAAATCATTCGATGTTGGGAGCAATGTATGGGCAGGAATCTTGATTTCAAGGGGAAAATAGCGAGAGATTTACTGCATAAGCCCCTGATTAAGCTGAGGGCAAGATAAAACGGGCAAATGCTCGCCTTATCTAGCTGGGACCTTCGTACAAGTAGCGTTAAATATGACTGAATACTATTGAGCCAATAAGAAATGAGCACGAGCCGTCGCAACGGCGTCTTCACGACGGGTTTGCCACGCGTTGATGATGACATTAGCCACGCGGCTCCCTTGTCGAATAACTTGGCATTCCGCGAACGTGTCACGTCCACCGCGGGCCGCACGTAAATAGTCCAGCGAAAAATCCACAATTTTGGGCATAGCTGGCGCGTCTAACGCCATCATGAGGTGCAACGCGGCAGACATTTCCATGAATCCACCAATAACACCACCATGTACCGCCGGTAATATTGGGTTGCCGATATTGTCACTGTTGTCCGGTAATCGAAAAATGACATCATTGCCAAAGCGTTGAAACTCTAATCCCACCAAGTTTGCATAGGGAATCGCATCGACAACCGGCTGATAGAGGCCCGTTTCATGAGCTTGCTTTAAAATGTCTTCAAAAATCATGTTTACGCTCCACCGTCGGTGCCAAGCACAGTATTACGAAAAGCCGGCGGGGTGAGCTGACTGCCGATTCGCATAAATGTTGCCACACAGTTAGCCACCGGTTCTTTAACATCACCCTGATGGACTGTACAACGGGTAAATACGACATTTCGAGATACACGATACGCTTCCGCTAACGCAAAAATTGATTGCCCAGGTTCAGCCGCCCTCACGTAATCCACTCGTAAATCCAATGTTGGACAAAGCTCAAATTCAGGCAACGCATTAATCACCATGGTGCCACAGGCCGTATCCATAAGCGTCGTAAGTACGCCTCCATGGATAACCCCTGTACTGGGATTGCCAACATGTCGTTCGTCATAGGGTAGCTCGATGGTCAGCGACTCTGGATTAGCCTCTGTGACCTTCATGCCGAGCACCTGACAATGCCTAAGCATACTGACAAAACGGTGGGCACGCCCAAGGTAAGGATTTTCTTCACTCATAACGGATTCCAGTAATGGGGTTGGCAGATTGCGTCTCGAAAATAGGACTATTGGCCGCCAACAGCCTTTACATATTAAATTCAGAATAGCTGAGATTAAGAGACGCTGTTATACAGCAATTTCGATGTGGACTGAATCCGATAAAGCGGCGTGTCGCTTTTTATCTATAAATTTGAGCACTTTTACGCCTCAAACCCTAGGTGTAAAATCAAAAAAAGCCCCAAGAGGGGCTTTTTTCACTACAAGGTTGTTAGACTACCAACCCGTTTTTTCTTTTAATGCTTGTCCAATGTCAGCAAGACTGCGAACAGTGGTCACACCTGCAGCTTCTAAAGCCTCAAATTTTTCCGCCGCAGTTCCTTTGCCTCCAGCGATGATGGCGCCAGCATGGCCCATACGCTTACCTGGAGGAGCCGTTACACCAGCAATGTAAGAAACAACCGGCTTAGTGACGTTTTCTTTGATAAATTCAGCGGCTTCTTCTTCTGCCGAACCACCAATTTCACCAATCATCACAATCGCTTCTGTTTTAGGGTCTTCTTGGAACAACTTCAAAATATCAATGAAGTTTGATCCTGGAATAGGATCACCACCAATTCCGACACATGTTGATTGCCCAAAACCGTAATCTGTTGTTTGCTTAACCGCTTCATAGGTCAGCGTACCGGATCGGGAGACAATACCCACCTTACCCGGCTTATGGATATGACCAGGCATGATGCCTATTTTACTTTCGCCAGGTGTGATCACACCCGGGCAGTTAGGACCAATTAGGGTAATACCAAGCTCGTCGCACTTCACTTTACATTCGAGCATATCAAGCGTTGGAATGCCCTCAGTGATGCAAACAATTAACTTAACCCCAGAATTTGCAGCTTCTAAGATAGAGTCTTTACAAAATGGTGCAGGCACATAGATAACAGAAGCATCAGCGCCCGTTTCTGCTACGGCCTCTTCCATTGTATTGAAAACCGGCAAACCAAGATGTTTGGTTCCGCCTTTACCCGGCGTGACCCCACCAACCATATTTGTGCCATATTCAATGGCTTGTTCGCTGTGAAAAGTACCCTGACTACCGGTGAAGCCTTGGCACAAAACCTTTGTGTTTTTATCAATCAATACGCTCATGATTAGTTCCCCGCCGCTTTAACAACTTGTTCAGCAGCATCGGTCAAACTGGTTGCTGCAATAATGTCCAATCCAGAATCTTTCAACTTGGCTGCGCCGAGTTCTGCATTGTTACCTTCAAGTCGAACAACGACTGGTACTTTAACACCCACTTCTTGAACGGCTCCAATAATGCCTTCAGCAATCATATCGCAACGAACAATACCGCCAAAAATATTCACCAAAACTGCGTTAACGTTGTCGTCCGACAAAATAATTTTGAATGCTTCAGCTACGCGCTCTTTTGTCGCACCGCCGCCTACATCGAGAAAGTTTGCAGGCTGGCCACCGTGCAACTTAACAATATCCATGGTGCCCATAGCCAAACCAGCGCCATTCACCATGCAACCAATGTTGCCTTCTAGCGCAACGTAGTTAAGCTCCCATTCTGCCGCTTCTGCTTCACGAGCATCTTCTTGCGAAGGATCACGCATAGCCACCAGCTCAGGATGACGATAAAGCGCATTACTATCTACGCCTAATTTTGCATCCAAACAATGCAAATTACCTTCAGGGGTAATCACTAACGGGTTAATTTCAATCAATGCCAAATCTTTTTCGACAAACAGTTTTGCCAATCCCAAAAAGATTTTTGTGAATTGCTTAATTTGATCGCCTTTCAAGCCCAATTTAAACGCAAGGTCTCTTGCTTGATAAGGCTGAGCACCCACTAGAGGATCGATGGTTGCTTTAAGGATTTTCTCAGGCGTTTCATGAGCCACAGTCTCAATCTCAACACCGCCTTCTGTCGAAGCCATGAAGACCACTTTACGTGATGCACGATCGACCACAGCACCTAAATACAATTCTTGGTCTATGTCTGTGCAATCTTCGACTAAAATTTTGCTAACCGGCTGCCCTTTTTCATCCGTCTGATACGTAACTAGGTTTTGTCCTAGCCACTTTTGTGCGAATGCTTTGATCTCATCAACGTTGTCTAATAGCTTTACGCCACCAGCTTTGCCGCGTCCACCAGCATGTACTTGAGCTTTAACCACCCATTTATTACCACCGATTTTTTGTGCTGCTGCGGCGGCTTCTTCAGGGGTATCGCACGCGATACCTTTTGATACGGGCAGTCCATATTCAGCAAAAAGCTGTTTGCCCTGATATTCATGTAGGTTCATTGTCGACCTCGTTATGCTTTTCTAAAAAAAACAGCCCTATGCTACAGCATGAGGCCGTTTAAAATTTATTTGTTACATCAACAAAACTAAGACTAAAAATAATTGCTCAATCAACACCTATTACTGGGGCTTCTTGGATTACTTTTCAAATAGTAAGGCGCATTTTTACGAAATTCATCTGTATATAACAGTTTCGTTTCGGACCCATCGCGCCTTACTAACAAATAACCCCTTGCCAGATTGACCTGCAAACAATTATTTACGCTTACGATTTGCTTTGTGGATGGCATGTCCGTTCACACCCAAAGCCGCTTCATGAACTGCTTCAGATAACGTTGGATGGGAGAACACCATCATCCCCAAATCTTCTGCACTGGAACCAAATTCCATTGCAATAACCACTTGCTGAACCAAATCGCCGGCACTTGGGCCAATAACACTGGCACCCAAAATGCGATCCGTCTCAGCATCGGCAATGATTTTTACAAACCCAGCCGTTTCATTGGCTGCCATTGCACGTCCAATCGCCGCGAATGGGAACGATCCAACGTTATATTTGTCACCAGACGCCTTAAGCTCTTCTTCGCTTTTCCCAACCCAAGCAATTTCAGGGTGGGTGTAAATGACGGAAGGTATGCAATCATAGTTAACTTGCGCTTTGTGATTGGCGATCCGCTCAGCCACCATGACGCCTTCTTCCGATGCTTTGTGCGCCAACATTGGGCCTCGCACCACATCACCAATAGCATAGACACCCGGAGCATCTGTCGCACAGCGATCATTCACAAAAATAAAGCCGCGCTCATCTAAATTAACGCCGCAATCGCCACTCAATAGATTTTCAGTGTAAGGTCGACGACCAACAGCCACGATTAACTTGTCAAACGTAATCGTTTTCTCGCCTTCTGAGTCTGTGAAAGATACTGTGACTTCTTTGCCTTTCACTTCTGTGCCCATGACACGGGCCCCTAGACGAACATCTATATTTTGCTTTTTAAACTGCTTCGCTGCTTCTTTGGCTACTTGCTGATCCACCAAGTGCAAGAACTTGTCTTGTGCCTCAAGCACCGTGACTTCAGAACCTAGGCGATTCCAAACACTGCCTAATTCCAAGCCAATAACACCCGCACCAATTACCCCTAAACGCTTAGGCGCTTCGGCAAAATCTAACGCACCAGTGGAATCGACAATAACGCCTTCTGTCAGTGGCGCAGGTGGAATTTCAACGGGAACAGAGCCTGTCGCTAAAATAACGTTTTCAGCTTCTAGTACTTCAGATTTTCCAGCGTGATTGGTAAATTCAACTTTTTTACCCGCCAGTAACTTACCTACACCTTCAAACCATGTAACACCGTTTGCTTTAAACAATGTCGCAACACCTGAAGTTAGGTTTTTTACAATTTGATCTTTACGCGCCAGCATGGTTGAAACATCCATGCTCACGTCTTTAATGTTGATCCCGTGCACATCATAGGTATGTTTGGCATCTTCATATTTATGCGAAGAATCAAGCAGTGCCTTCGATGGCATGCAACCAACGTTCAAACAAGTGCCGCCAAGTACGGACTTACCATCTTTATTTAACCACTTTTCAACACAAGCAGTCTTAAGACCTAGTTGGGCTGCACGAATGGCCGCCACATAACCACCAGGACCACCCCCAATAACGATTACATCAAATTTTTCAGCCATGGAATTTTCCTTCGTTAAATTCCCAATTTTTATTCAATACTGAAATGCACTTCGCTCTACGAAGCGGTCGTGCCGCTCTAGTAAACGAAATGCATTGATCGACCAATCTTGCGTGTAACAACAACCCGTTAGATTAGATGTCTAACAACATACGAGCCGGATCTTCAATTAGGTTTTTAATAGCCACAAGGAACTGAACCGCCTCTTTACCATCAATCATTCTGTGATCGTAGGAGACAGCTAAATACATCATGGGACGAATTTCAACTTGGCCGTTAATGGCGACTGGACGCTCTTGGATTTTATGCATGCCAAGAATAGCGGTTTGAGGAGGATTCAAGATCGGTGTAGACATCAATGAACCAAATGTTCCACCGTTAGTGATGGTAAATGTACCACCCTGCATTTCTTCTAATCCCAACTTGCCGTCACGCGCTTTTCCAGCATAATCCACTATGCCTTTTTCAATGTCAGCAAGGCCCATCGCATCAACATCACGCAATACAGGCACAACCAAACCTTTTTCAGTTGACACCGCTACACCAATATCTTGGTAACCATGGTAAACAATGTCGCTGCCATCAATCGAAGCATTGACAGAAGGGAAGCGCTTCAATGCTTCAGTAGCAGCTTTAACGAAGAATGACATGAAGCCCAGACGAGTACCGTTATGGGTTTTCTCGAACAGCTCTTTGTATTTCTTACGCAATTCCATAACGGGTTGCATATCGACTTCATTGTACGTCGTTAGCATTGCCGCATTTTGCTGGGCTGCAACCAGACGCTTAGCGATCGTCGCACGCAAACGAGTCATAGGAACACGTTTTTCAGCGCGCTCACCTTGCGGTATGACGGTAGCAGGTGATTCAACCGCAGCTTTTGCAACCGGTGCGGCTGGCGCTTGTGTTGACGCTTCTTTTATGTGACTTAACACATCTTCTTTTGTAATTCGGCCATCTTTACCAGATGCTTTAATCTCAGATAGGTTTAAACCTTTCTCTTCTGCTAGCTTGCGTGCAGCAGGATTAATTTTCACATCTTCTGATGCCGCCGGCGTTGCTTCAGACTTCGCTGGCTCAGCTTCAGCTTTTGCAGCAGGAGCAGAGCTGCCTGCGCCTTCTTCAAAAATGGCAATGAGCTCACCGCTCAATACGGTATCGCCTTCTTGCTTTTTGATTTCAGTGAGCGCGCCGTCGGCTTGGGCGACTACTTCGAGAACCACTTTGTCAGTTTCGATATCAACCAACAACTCATCTCGTTTAACCGCTTCACCGGGTTGCTTATGCCAGGTAGCAATGGTCCCATCTGCTACTGACTCTGGGAATGTAGGGGCTTTAACTTCGATACTCATTATGTCTTTTCCTGAATCGCTTATTCGAAACCTATGACAGGCCCAATGCGTCTTTAATTAGTTTTTCTTGCTGCTCTAAATGTAATGCCATATATCCTGCTGCCGGTGATGCAGATGCATCTCGACCCGCATAATCCAGATAAATTTCTGGGCTTAATAGATGTACAACACGACGCATGTGATGCTGGCTGCTATACCAAGCACCTTGGTTCATTGGCTCTTCCTGACACCAAATAACCTGCTCTACATTTGTATATTGAGAAATCGCTTCCTGAAGATCATCTTCTGGGAAGGGGTAAAGTTGCTCAATACGAACGATTGCAACATTTTTCAATTCTTCGTTACGGCGACGATCGATCAGATCGTAATAAACTTTGCCGCTACAGAAAATTAAGCGTGTAACATCTTTTGGATCGACGCTTTCAGTTTCGGAAATGACGGTTTGGAAAGAGCCTTCTGCCAAGTCTTCTAACGTGGAGATGGCTTCTTTATGTCGAAGTAAACTTTTCGGTGACATGACCACAAGCGGTTTACGCAATGGACGAATCACTTGACGGCGCAACAAATGGAATATTTGCGCTGGCGTCGATGGCACACACACTTGGATATTGTGTTCTGCACACAGTTGTAAATAACGCTCTAATCGAGCAGATGAGTGTTCTGGACCTTGGCCTTCATAGCCATGCGGCAACAACATGGTCAGACCGCATAGACGACCCCACTTATGCTCACCACTGGAAATAAATTGATCCATCACCACTTGAGCGCCGTTCGCAAAGTCACCAAATTGAGCTTCCCAGATGACCAACAGGCCTGGCGTAGTGGTCGAATATCCGTATTCAAAACCCAGTACCGCTTCTTCAGACAAAAGCGAGTCGTGAATTGTGTAAGAAGGCTGTTCTGGGTTTAAGTTCTGCAGCGAACAATAAGAGGCGCCGTCTTTTTGATTGTGCAATACAGCATGACGGTGTGAGAAGGTTCCTCGCCCTACATCTTGTCCGGTTAAGCGGATCGGATGACCTTCATCCAATAATGTTCCGTAAGCCATGGTCTCAGCAAAACCCCAATTGATGGGCAGTGCTCCGGCCGCCATTTTGCGGCGATCCTCAAGAATTTTGACCACCTGACGTTGCACTGAAAAGCCTTCAGGAACATCTTGCATTTGGTTAGCTAATTCTTGTAGGCGTTTTAGGTCAAAGCGTGTGTCCGCTTTTGCCGTCCACTCATGGCCTAAGTAAGGAGACCAATCAACAAACATTTCTTTGTTGGGCTCCGTCACCAAACTTTTTACGACGTGCTTACCGGCTTCCAACGCATTTCGATATTCATCTTCCATTTTAGAGATGGAGTCAGTATCGACGATTCCTTCTTCTTTCAAAGTATCTGCGTAGAGATTGCGGGTGGTTTTCAGGCTTTTGATGACTTTATACATCAATGGCTGAGTAGCAGAAGGTTCATCTGCTTCGTTATGACCTCTTCGGCGATAACAGACCAAATCAATAACGACGTCTTTTTTGAATTCGTTTCGATAGTCGACAGCCAACTGTGTGACGAAGAGAACGGCTTCAGGGTCATCACCATTCACGTGAAGAATGGGTGCTTGAACAATTTTCGCAACGTCTGTGCAGTATTCCGTCGAACGAGCATCTTCGCGCTTGTTCGTCGTAAAACCAACCTGGTTGTTCACGATCAGGTGAATCGTGCCGCCTGTTTTATATCCGCGCGTTTGAGACATCTGAAATGTCTCCATAACAACGCCTTGACCGGCAAACGCTGCATCACCATGAATAAGTACAGGGACAACCATGTCACCGTCTACATTATTTCGACGATCTTGGCGGGCACGTACTGAGCCTTCTACAACCGGCGATACGATTTCCAAGTGACTTGGGTTAAACGCCAATGCAAGGTGCACTTCACCGCCGGGCGTTAACACATTCGACGAAAATCCTTGGTGGTATTTAACGTCACCGGAATGGTCGAATTGGGCTTTACCGTCGAATTCATCGAATAGGTCCGCCGGAGCTTTACCCAATGTATTCACTAGCAGGTTTAAGCGACCACGGTGAGCCATACCAATCACAATTTCTTTGGCGCCATAAGTACCAGAACGCTGAATCAGTTCATCCATTAATGGAATCAGTGTTTCACCACCCTCTAAACCAAATCGTTTTACACCGGGGTACTTCGAGCCTAGATATTTTTCTAGCCCTTCTGCCGCAGTCAAACGCTCAAGTAGGTGCTTTTTCGCTTCTTCGCTGTATTTAGGCTTAGCGCGAACACTTTCGATACGTTGTTGAAACCAGCGTTTTTCAGCCGTATCAACGATGTGCATATACTCAGCACCGATCGACTGGCAATAGGTTTTTTCGAGGGACTCTATGATTTCTGAAAGCGTCGCCTCATCCTTGCCAATAAACAATGACCCAGTCTGAAAGGTACTATCTAGATCTGCTTCTGTGAGCTCATGAAAGCGAAGCTCAAGATCCGGCACATGCTCACGCTCCATAATACCTAGAGGATCAAGCTGAGCCTTCTGATGGCCTCGGAAACGGTAAGCATTGATTAATTGAAATACACGAAGCTGTTTTTGGTCGTAACCGGAAGACACTTGACTCTGAGTCGAAGCAGAAGCCGTTCGACGCTGATTTTTTGAGATGAGTAAAAATTGTTCGCGTATGGGGGTATGAGGTATGTCTTGTAGGTCCGCACCTTCAACGCGAGGCAACGTATTAAAATAGTCGCGCCAACGTTCGGGGACCGAATTAGGGTCTGTGAGATATTTCTCGTAGAGCTCTTCTATGTAAGCAACATTACCCCCAGCGAGCTGAGATGTGCTCCATAGGTGTTCCATCGAGCTTTCGTGCATGTCTAAAACCACCTTAAATTACAGGTATGGGGTACGATACGCCAAACTTCACTGTTGTGGATCGACAGGTGACCTGGTGTGGTCTGAAGTTCTTTGATCAGTACGGGGGTAACCCGTTCCCATGAACTCTTATAATAGCCTAGCAAATATGATGCTACTCGGGCCTAAATTATTATTATTGGCAATTGCGCCATGTGTCTGACGCAATTGCTTTGAAGCACGTATGCAGATTCAGGCAGTACCTGACTACATTAAATCTCGCGTGACAATAGCATATTTCGAATATGACCAATGGCACGTGTTGGGTTCAAACCTTTCGGACAAACGTTGACGCAATTCATAATACCCCTGCAGCGGAATACGCTGAATGGATCGTCTAAATTAGCCAAGCGATCTTGAGTCGCGGTATCGCGGCTGTCCGCCAAGAAACGATAAGCTTGCAGTAAGCCTGCAGGACCAATGAACTTGTCTGGGTTCCACCAAAAAGACGGGCAAGATGTTGAACAGCATGCGCATAAAATACACTCATACAATCCATCTAGTTTTGCACGCTCTTCAGGCGATTGCAGACGCTCAATAGCAGGCGCTGGTGTATCGTTCTGTAAGAAAGGCTTAACCTTTTCAAACTGTTGATAGAATAAACTCATATCAACCACTAAATCTCGAATCACAGGCAAACCGGGTAAAGGGCGTAAAACCAATTTATTGCCTTTCGCACCTTCAGATAATGGCGTGACACAAGCCAATCCATTTTTACCTGAGATATTCACACCATCGGAACCACAAACACCTTCACGACATGAACGACGATATGCCAGTGACTCATCTTGCTCTTTGATCAATGCTAGTACATCTAGCACCATCAAATCTTTGCCGCCTGGTATCTCAATTTCATAGTCCTGCATATAAGGTGCAGAATCTTTCTCTGGGTTGTAGCGATATACACTAACTAACATGATTCTCTCTCCTCCCACTCTTAATAAGTACGGACTTTAGGTGGGAATGGATCCATGGTTTTCGGCGCAAAGTTTACGTCGCGCTTGCCAATGGTTTTTGTCGTCGGGAAGTACAATGAGTGGCACAACCAGTTTTCGTCGTCACGCTCAGTAAAATCATTACGTGCGTGTGCGCCGCGCGATTCTTTTCGCTCTTCAGCGGCAACTGCTGTTGCAAAAGCCACTTCGTATAAGTTGTCCAACTCAAGCGCTTCAATACGTGCAGTATTGAATGCACTGGATTTGTCTTCCAGATGAGTGTTTTTAACACGCTCGCCAAGATCTTGCAGCATTTGAAGACCTTTTTTCATACTTTCGCCTTCGCGGAATACGCCGAAGTACAATTGCATGATTTTTTGCAAGTCTTTGCGCACTTCAGCGACGCTCTCTCCGCCAGTAGAAGCTTGTAAACGATTCAATCGGGCCATCGCGGCTTCAATGTCAGAGTCTCTTGCATCCAGCATATCAAAGCCTTCTTTAAAGCTTTTTTCAATTTGGATACCCGCTGCACGACCAAAGACAACCAAATCAAGAAGTGAGTTCCCGCCTAAACGGTTTGCACCGTGAACGGACACGCATGCTGCTTCACCCGCTGCAAACAAACCTTCGATAATTTTATCGTTACCTGATTCATCTTGAGTTAAAGCTTGGCCGCCGATATTCGTTGGAATCCCACCCATCATGTAGTGACAAGTCGGCACCACAGGAATGGGCTCTTTAACCGGGTCTGCGTGAGCAAACGTACGAGATAGCTCAAGGATACCGGGCAACTTAGCATTTAGCGTTTCTTCACCAAGATGATCCAACTTCAAGAATACGTGATCGCCCTCTTCGCCACATCCGCGGCCTTCGAGAATTTCCATTACCATTGAACGTGCCACGACGTCGCGACCAGCAAGGTCTTTCGCGTTCGGTGCATAGCGTTCCATGAAGCGCTCACCATCTTTATTGACGAGGTAACCACCTTCACCGCGACAACCTTCTGTCACCAATACACCTGCGCCAGCAATACCCGTTGGGTGGAACTGCCACATTTCCATATCTTGTGCCGGCACACCCGCGCGCAATGCCATGCCCATACCGTCGCCAGTATTAATCAAAGCATTCGTAGTAGATTGGTAGATTCGACCAGCACCGCCTGTTGCCAGAACAGTCGCTTTGGCTTTGATGTAAACGTTTTCACCAGTTTCAATACAAATGGCAATCACACCAGCGACTTGATCATTTTCATTTTTGACCAAATCAACCGCATACCATTCGTTTAAGAACGTTGTTCCACCTTTTAGGTTGCCTTGATACAAAGCGTGCAACAGTGCGTGACCCGTACGGTCAGCAGCAGCGCACGTTCGAGCAGCCTGAGTCGGATTATCCGGCCCTTTAGACTGGCCACCAAATGGACGTTGATAAATACGGCCTTCTTCTGTGCGAGAAAAAGGTAGTCCCATGTGGTCTAGCTCAAAAACAGCCTGAGGGCCAACTTTGCACATGTACTCAATGGCGTCTTGATCGCCAATGTAGTCAGACCCTTTTACGGTGTCATACATATGCCAGCGCCAATCATCATTTGGATCATTCGAAGCGATGGCACAAGTGATGCCGCCTTGCGCGGATACTGTGTGAGAACGTGTTGGAAACACTTTAGTGACACAAGCGGTTTTAATACCGGCTTCTGTTAACTGCAATGCGGCACGCATACCAGCACCGCCACCACCGATTACGATGGCGTCAAAAGTCATAGTTCGAATATTTGACATTATCTTATACACCCCAAATCAATTCGATGCCCCAAACCAGATAAGCAAACATTGCTAAGAAGCAAATCATCTGGAATGCAAAGCGTACACCGGTGGCTTTCATATAGTCGGTAGAAATTGTCCACATACCAATCCACGCGTGTGCCATCGTTGAAATTAATGCCAACAAAGTAAAAATGCGTACAGATGTGCACTCAAATAATTCTTTCCACTCTGCATAGGAAAGACCGGGATGACCGATCAAATACCCAACAATGAAGACGGTATATAAAGCTAAGACAATGGCTGAGAAGCGCTGAATTAGCCAGTCGTGCAATCCGCTACGACCGAAATTTGTGATACTTACGCCCATACCCAAACTCCTGCTAGTACAATCAAGATTCCCGCGATCACTAGTGTCAGCATAGCTGCTAGTTTGCCGCCTTCTTTGGTTTCTCCAATGCCCAAATCCATAACAAGGTGTTTAATGCCTGCTACGAAGTGATAGGCCAAGGCAGCCAATAGGCCCCAAGTAATGAAACCACCGAAACCGGAAGTCATGGTAGATTTGATCTCATTAAAGCTTTGCTCAGATTCGAGCGAGCTACTTAATGCGCACAATAAAAAAGCTACACCAACGAAAAGAATCACGCCCGCAATACGATGCATGATTGAGGTGATGGCAGGGAGGGGGAAACTGAACTTTGTCAGATCGAGATTTATTGGTCTTTCTTGATTCACGGCTCTCTACACTCTCTCATCGCCCCGACATGAGGCGAGGGTTTATGGGCAAGTCCGTAAGTGGTGCATTTTTCCTAATAAAAATGCTGACTTACGGCTATTTCAGTGCCTTCGCAAACGCGCCGGATTATAGACACAAGGTATATCAAATACAAACAGCGCCACGATAAATCGCGACATTGCAAGGCATATGTGATTACTGCCCCTAATAATAGATCAAAGTTTAAACACTTCAGCTAAACTTGAAAATGAGATGCAGTGGGCAAGAATTGACAATCCATTTTTTGGCCCTATAGTTGTGCCGTCTTTGCAACGGTCAAGAGTCACAAACTCCGGATTTCACTGAGTAAAAAATAGACTCTGAAAACAGACATAGCAGAATATAGGAGGCCTTTATGGCTGACAAAAAGGCGCAGTTAAAAATTGATGGTCTTGATGAGACTTTAGAGCTGCCAATCTATTCCGGTTCTATCGGTCCAGACGTCGTAGACGTACGCAGCTTAACTGCAAAAGGACTTTTCACATATGATCCAGGTTTTGTTTCTACTGCATCATGTGATTCAAAAATCACCTACATTGATGGCGGAAAAGGTGTACTTTTACACCGCGGCTATCCAATTGAGCAACTTGCAGAAAAATCAGACTTTCTAGAAACCTCCTTCTTGCTACTCCACGGCGAGCTGCCCAGCAAAGAAGAAAAAGAAAAATTTGAAAAAACCATTGGTGGACACACCATGGTAAACGAGCAAATCCATACATTCTTTAATGGATTTCGCCGTGACGCCCACCCAATGGCTGTCATGTGTGGCGTAGTGGGTGCACTATCTGCCTTCTACCATGACTCTCTTGATATTCGCGACGCACGTCACCGTGAAATAGCTGCTCACCGACTAATTGCTAAAATGCCGACATTAGCCGCCATGGTGTATAAGTACAACATCGGTCAGCCATTTATGTATCCAAAGAATGACCTGAGCTACTCAGAAAATTTCCTTCACATGATGTTTAACACACCATGCGAAGAAAAGCCGATTAGCCCAGTCCTCGCCAATGCAATGGATAAAGTATTCCTATTGCACGCCGATCACGAACAAAACGCCTCAACCTCGACTGTTCGTATGGCTGGCTCAACTGGCGCTAACCCATTCGCATGTATCGCAGCAGGCATTGCAGCCCTATGGGGACCTGCTCACGGCGGCGCAAATGAAGCCGTTCTAAATATGCTGGATGAAATCGGTGATGAGTCCAACATTGATAAATTCCTAGCAAAAGCAAAAGACAAAGAAGATCCATTCCGTCTAATGGGCTTCGGACATCGTGTTTACAAAAACTACGA
The DNA here is from genome assembly GCA_947503895.1 of uncultured Saccharospirillaceae bacterium. Classification (GTDB taxonomy): domain Bacteria; phylum Pseudomonadota; class Gammaproteobacteria; order Pseudomonadales; family Oceanobacteraceae; genus Bermanella. The sequence goes on along the minus strand of CANNFT010000012.1, from coordinate 142,695 downwards.
TCCTCGTGCGACCGTCATGAAAGCCACCTGCGATGAAGTGCTAGCAGAACTTGGCCTAGAAGACGACCCACAACTTAAAATGGCCATGAAGCTGGAGAAGATTGCGCTTGAAGACGAATACTTCGTTAAACGCGGCCTATACCCGAACGTAGACTTCTACTCAGGCATCATCTTGAAAGCCATTGGCATTCCAACTGAATTGTTCACGGTTATTTTTGCAACAGGCCGCACACCAGGCTGGATTGCACACTGGAACGAAATGATCAGTGGCGATTACCGCATCGCACGCCCACGCCAGCTTTACACTGGCCATGCAAAACGCGACTACCCTGGCTAACACCTAAGTAATCGCAGCCCATAAAAAACCCGCATTTATGCGGGTTTTTTATGTCTGAACAGAGTCTATGGTAGCACCATGCCTATTCGAGATCTTATTCTATAGCCATACCCCCTGAACGATTCAAGCACTAACCAACCTTGACCCCAATGACTGGCTTTGTTTTACACCTACCGAAGTGAACGCTGTATTGATCTTTGGCAGTTACTATCACCGTAATACACAGCAACTTCAAAATTCAAAATCTCTTCTTTGTAACCACTAATGGTTGAGCTAGCGATACTATCCTTAATCTCATAAGCCAAAGGAATCCAGAAGCTGGCTACCTCTCCTTCGGCTAACTCCATCCCTAATAAGGAAAGTCCTTCCTATTCAACTTGAGCCTGAATAATCACTTGATCCATATACCCATAATTCCCTGCAGCCTTGGTACCATTAGGAATGTATTTCACATCCAATTCAATCGGAGTTGCTTTCTGTCCAGAAGAGCACTCTGCCCAAACCGTTGAGCAAGCGAACAGAGGCAGTATCAAAGTCAAAAGTTTATTCATAGTGTAAAACACCAGTATCAACGGCGGCCAGTACGTGGCTTCTTTTGTGTTAATTTGGAGCACTGCAAGAATACAAAAGTAGCGAAGCATTGGGTTTCAGCGCACATGATTTTGCGCGCCAGAGTAAATAGTCTTGTTATGCCGTTAAGACCTTTTCCATTAAAACCGTATTTTCACCATAGCTTGGGGAAATATTTGCCCCTGAAATTTCTTTGAAGCCTAGCAATGACCAAAAGCTATCAGCGCCCTGAACAGCAACAAGCGTTATTCTCTTAACCCCTTTCTGAACAGAAACTTTTATTAGCTCTGCCATCATTGAGCGGCCGATACCTTGCCCCTTTGACCGCGAACTCACCGCCATATCATGAAGAAATAAAGAATCACTATGCCAAATATCTGGCAGAGGCTCAAACAATTTTGGTGGCTGAGACCCATGCCACGGGTGCGCCAACAAATAGCCTAAGATATCATCCTGATCTGAAATACAGACAAAGCAAGTTTCCGGTGATGCGGATTGTTTAGACTTGAGGACATCCAAATCTTCCGGACCAAATTCATGGTAGGCTTCATCTTGAATTTCCAAGATGTCACCCCAGTTATTTTCTTCGATTTCTTGAATTTTCATGGGTGTTATATGAAGTCATAAAAGGCTCGTGATTAGCGTGTCCACATTATCGGGGAAAGTTCAGTCCCTGCTGGCTGTGGCTGGCCTTGTTAGGGGAATTACAGGGATAGCAATTTTTCATAATTTTCGAGAACTTTATCAATAGCATCTTTATTTATGGAATTCTCATTTACTGAATCATGGTAGATACGGTAAAGAGATCCATTATTCCCTTCATTTTTGTTTATATAGTAATAGTCGCCACTTCCTGTAAGACACATTCCCACAGGGATATAGCCCTCTTTAACGACCGTAATTCCAGGGTAACATGTAGTAGCTTCACTTATGGATTGTTCATTAGCCATGATTTTAATATCAGCACCAAGCTCCGATAAATCGTCAGCTTCTTCAATTTCAAAATCTCGACCTATCAAGTTGTGGCTTTCTACAAACTTGAGCCAGTATTCAGGAATCAAATTCAATACTCCTAACGAGGCTGTAGAAAAACCACTTTTAAGACCATGACTCCCTACCACCTAATTCCTTAATTTAATTAACCGTTAATTTGCTATATCAATTTTAATTATCAACCTAAAACACCAAAATGATAAAGATAATCACTATGAGTGCTCTATGACACTCTTTTAAGGACTCAATTGCCCGTAATTCGTTAGCTTTTTGATATTATGAAGCATACAGTACAACTGCCATTGGGATTGTACTTTGTCTTTTCCTCGTAAGCTAAATCGGTTTAATCCCTTGTTGATTCCAATATTAGCAAAGACAGGTTCTACTACCGACATTCTATGACTGTAAATCTGTTTACCTGCTTGGCTATCTACTCGGTGCTTCATCCAATCGGCATATGTTGGCCCGCGTTTGTGAGATAACGAGAACGAGACTTGTCGACCACTGCCTTTCCTATGATCTGCGGATGCTGGATTTTGCATGCATTTGGTTTTTTAGCTAATAAGTAGCTAATAAGGACACCCATTCTTAGCTAATAAGGACACCCAATCTAAAATTTCAGCATATTGTACAGAATCAGACGCGTTAACTAAATTTCAATTTCCGTTATGTGTAGGATTTTTCTCAGGTGTTTTAGGTGACAACTACTAGGTTGATGATTTTTTCTATCGATATAAATTGCTGACTAATGCAAACAATCAAAATATATCGTCTGCACCGCTGATTAAGCAAAGGAATTGTCATTTAGCTTAAAGAATTATGGAGGCACCCAATGCTACAAATACCGCTTACATGAACTCAAACCTACTCGCCGCTCTAAATTGAAATACTCTATATTCTTGGTTAATGATTCACTGCTACCGACAAAACCTTTAAAAAGCTAATAAGCACACCCATTCTAAAATTGCAGCATATTGCGCAGAATCAGACGCGTTAACTAAAAGTTAATTTTCGTTATGGGTAGTACTAGGGTGGGTGTCCTTGTAGTTACTGTTACTGTAGTTACTAAATATGGGGTAGCCTGATGAGTAAGCTCTAAGCTTGAGGAATAATAAATCAACATCATTTTCGTCAAACATACCAGATTGTATCTTATCGACAATTTTCTGTGCTTTATTCTTCTCGATCGACTTCACTAAACTCTAATTCCTTTACGGCTGTTAGATTGAGTGCCCCCATTGCGTGCCGTGCGACACTTGCGCAGCCGCGCACAAAAGGTGTAGCGAAAGACTGTCCATACTGGTTACCTTTGTTATGTACATTCGCAAGTGAGTGTATTCCAGATTTCATCAGCTTCAGAAATACTTCTTGGGTCGTCATAATATATAATTATATGCATTTCTTGGCTTTCAGTTAATCCAAAGATGTACGCTGATTTCTGCATGTACTCGCCAGACTGCTCTGCCAGTTCATACCTTATCTTTTGAAGTCCACTCTGCCTAATACTTTTAAAATTAATTCGTTCTGGTGAAATTATACCTAACAACTTTCTTTCGCGAGCATCTATATCCTTATCTTCTGCCTGATAAACATCAATCCATAGCGTAAATCCAGGCCTCCAAATAACGAAGCTTCCTTTATCAATCCGCTTGACCATTCGAGTTGATACGTTAAAACTCCACTCGTTCGCTATATTTATAGCGCCTTTATCTACAGGAGGAAGGAATAAAATATCAGGTACTTTAACTTCTGGTGTTATAACTTGTAGCCTTCCACTCTCGTCTCGCTCGACTTCAGTCCCTATAGGGTAAGTTAAAAAGCTAACAACCTCTAAGTCATAATTTGCGATGGTATTAACACTCATTAGAGATGTATTGTTTGGATTATCAATATATTCTTGAGTTTCACCGCCACCATAAAATATCCATCCACTATCATCCTCTCGTTTTGGCTCACTCCTAATCATGTAATCCACAGACTTACCATTTACTGTAACCATGTCTGTTACAAGGGCATATTGAGCTGAAACAAAGTAGGAGTAACAATAACACATCTAAAATGCCCACACTGGTTTTACGCACAGCGTAGGCGTGAAGGGTTAAAATTTAATAGCGGGTGTCTATAAACAATTCCTTAAAAACTCAGAATTACTCGATGTTGCTTTAACCCATTGTTTCGTTCCTTTCTTGTATTTCTCCCATTCCTTCCCAGCCAACTTACGATGAAGGCTGGTTATTGGTGATCCAGAAGGTATTTGATACTGCACCTCATTATTATCTTTTTCAGCTTCACAATTTTTTAATCCAATTATCGGAGAGTTCGGGTTTACATAGAATCCATATACTCTATCACCCCAATAATGCTCTTTAAATTCAGTAGAGACAGATGAAAATTGACTGGTTGGCGTCGAACTGCTCTGTAAAGATAACATCTGTAAAGCCAAGGCCTCCTCACTTCTAATGTCATTTGGTGTTAACTGAGGGCCAACTTCGCCCCAAAAGGAATCAATAGCTGCCTGATCACCCTTGTAAGTGTAATCAACTTTGTCTTGAGCTTTGGAATATGTGAATCCATTTTGTAATGATTTTCCTTCTCTAGACGATGCAATGGCCCGAAATGCACATGTCTTTGAGTTGTTAACGTCTAATGTGGTAACCCATTGTGATCTATCCGAATCTTTATATTTATTCAGCCACTCCCTTGTAATGGAACCAATATTCGGATCATTAGATAGATGGGTAAATGCTTCTTGGACTTCTTGATTTGAGCGGCACCCAGCGGTGAGGGCTTGGTTGTAAACAACATTACCTGGTGTGCAATGCCCGAATTGATCAATCGACTCACCAACAAGGCATTGGCTTACATTGTGCCTTGCAGTACAGGTTGAATATTCAGGGATACAACAAAAATTAAATGGGAAATATACAGTTAAAGTATGATCGCATTTACTTGTAACGCACGGCTGATCTCCTGAAAGGCCACAGGTTGATTGTGCATGTGCATGCCGTGATGGCGGGAAAACAGGGGCTGGGAAATTCAAGTCCCCTTGAGTAAGCGTGTAACCGCTAGTATTAGCCAAGGCTACGATATCTTTTTTCTGAGTTAAACTCTTGAAGCTTGCAAATAAAGTTGGATCATTCATTACCGCATTCATGAAAACATTAAAGTCTCTGTTGAAGTAAGTATCATTTTCCAATGGAGACCTACGACAACTTGTGATTAATGTAGATGAGTTAAAGGTTCCACCAGTAACATTATAATCAAACCAATCTAAACCTTTAGCATGGCAAAATCCTTTTGACGCATAAAATGCAGATGTCTGATCGATTGATTCTTTATTTATGCATGGTCCTGTTTTCGGGCCATAACTCACACCTCCATTCACCCATTTCTGATAACAAGCTTCATTAGTATTTGGAGTTAGTGTAATCGCATGAGGAGGTGTACATACTGGGAGTGGTGAGTCGGCATGTATTAAACGGTTTGTATAAACTCTTATTTTTGAATTGGGTGGAATGGACGAATAATTAGGAATGGGACCGCCCCATTTATAATTACCGTCTGCAGGTAGTGTGTTAGTGACAAGCCTTACACTATCACCATACTCAGGTATAAAATCTATACTTACTGCTGTACCTTGAACCAGACCAGAAACTGATATCGAACAATTTTCCGTTGTATTCAAGGATGTGACCGAGACAGAATATGGTGCGCCTGCATGAGCTATGCAGCTAATGAATACTCCCAATAGCAACAGGGTCAGTGAATGTAACATTTTCATGGCGTTTCCTTATTAGATAATAGAAATGTACACAGATCATTACTACAACATCTAACTGTGTAACACAGTTATTGTGTTGGATAATCTTATTGCGATCAACTTACCAGAGTAGCCATAAACAGAAGCGTAAAGCTCATACCCTGCATACCCATTTATAAGGAGCTCTATTGAACCCAATCAAATCTAGGCTGGAGTCATAACTTAGAAACGGCAGAGCTCTACTCCCCTGTAGCACTTAAAAACAACGGTTTACCAAGCGATGATTATTCCCCGTCCGGATATAAGTCGTACTTTTGGCAGATTCCATCTAAATCTTTGCGGGCGCGATATATTGTAAATTCGCCTTCCCACTTACCGCTGACCATTAGATACTCAGTGCCTTTTAAAATTTTTAAACCTTCTGATAATGCCTTTCGGATTATCGGGCGATCCTCTTCTTCAAAGTCCTCTTCTTCCCAGCCAATTGTATTATCAATCCAGTCAGAGGCTTCGCAGTGGTAATCTTTTTCAGCCACAGGACAAGTCGTTTTCTCAATCTCCCAAGACACAATTTTTCCCTTATTTAAATAATGCTCGGAAGATCGGTTCATTGATCAGATCGCCAAAGCCCCAAATAAGTGTTCCTGCGACTAGACTAACCATAAAAAATGATGATAGCTTATTATCGATTTGGCTCGGAATTGATATTTCTATCGCTTCACCGACACGCCCGAACGACAATCCAGACTTAATATGGAATGGATAGACAGGGGTCAGCTTCCTATTCAGATTAAATTCACAGATAACAGCTATCATGGTTACTACTGCTCCAAGCCTGCCAAACAAACTAATACGCTCACTAATCCCTAAAAGGTCTGTAGCCAGGGCAACAAATACAAACACCCAGGAAAGACCCAGTGCAATTGCAGAAATCGTAATCCATCGTTCCTGAGACTTCTTTTCCAAACTTAATTTATTACAATCATCGCAATAACTCGTGTTTTCCTCCAGATCAACCTGGCAATACTTATTGCTGCATTTGAGTTTGGGGTTACTTTCCATTGATTTATCCCTATGTTAATAGCGCTTTTATTAGATCTTAATCACCGATCTCAATTACGCTTTGATATATTGCTAAATCAGCTCCATCAAGCTCTTCAGATACACCCTCCACCCTTAATATATAGCTATTTCCTCTCCAGCTATACCTATACGACTTCTCAACTATCAGTGGAATCTTATCATGTACATTATTTGCAAAACCCTCCACCCTATACTCTAAGTGCAAAGTAAAGTTATCACCGAATTTTTTATTAGAGTTAATTTTTAGGTATTCAATACCATGCGCTCTAGATGTGAGCATATCACCAATAACCGAAACCCTATAGTCAGCTACCTTTACATAGCCAGAAATACCTCTAATAAACCTAGTCAATTCAGGCTCATAGGCAGAGGCTATAATTCCAATACCAGCACCGCATAAAACACCAACTAACGTAAACAATAGTTCTTTTCCATGTGGCATTATGTCTTCTCCTTGTCGATGACGAATATTTCCCTTCAACTTGGCCAATAAATTTTCGGCTATGAAATCCTGAAGATGAAATCACTTCTGCTTCTTCACCAATATCCATATCATTTGACTAAACTTGGTCCTATATTTTTTGTCAACTATAAGCTTTCCCTTACATAGTTTTCTCAATATTAATTAGGTTATCCAGGTCTGTTTCAACCGATCTGACAGATATAACGATCTGAACCTTACTATTTCTATTTTCATAGCCTAAGAATTCGTAACCCAAGGGCTTCACATGGCCCCACAAGCCGGTGCCAAATTCAAACGAATCTCCGTAATTAAGTTTGCTAGGCATTTCAGATATCAGCCAATCCATGACCTGCTTAGTTCCCCACTCACTCGGTAATTCAGTTGTAACCGTATACGGAAGCGAATTAAGGTGATTTAGATCTGATTCCAAATCGGGTTTCGAAATTACAATTCCAATATTCGCCATTCGCTTAAACATAATTTTTCCCTTATCCCTTGCTTGGTTGGATGATTAAATCACTTACAAGCTGTTTCATTGCAGTACTGAATGAAACAAGCGGATTCTTATCGCAATAATTGTCGAACCAAACTATAAGGGCTGAACTATCAATTTCTTTCAATTCAAGTTCATTATGATAGCCAGTTGCAGTCAAATAACCGAGAGCCCACTGACTCATCGTCCAATGGTCATTCACCTGCCTTCTTTCGACCCAATAGCCGCATGATTTAACACCGTTCCCGTATACGGTGTATGCATAACTGCTACTACAGAAAAGCATTAGCAATAGCGCTAAAATTTTTCTATTCATATTCTGTTTTCCCTTATCCTTATAGTAGATCTTTATAATATTGCAGAGTTGCCATCAGTTTGCCCTGAGCGGTTATCCAAATCTACTAGCACCTTCAATTATCCCTTTCCTGAGAGAGGTGCTTTCAGTGAAAGCACCTCTCTGCATCACGCCATTATTGCAATCTATATTCGTCTATGGCTTGCACTGGATAGTAAAATTACTGTGAGACTGACTGTAAATGTAGGTATCGGTTGTATCACTCTTACTATGGTCGTAGCCTATAAAGGTATATCCAAGCGGACAAAGCTCCCCTGCTTTTTGGTAGCATTCCTTGATCGAACCTCCCAGATGACCACAGCGCATACTGTATCCACGCTTGCCTTCCGGTGTAATAATGGAAACAGGTCTAATAAGAGTACAGCCGACGGTAAATAGAGTGCATATATATAATAGTGTACGCATTAATGATTCCATGTAATGAATATAAAACCTAATTAATTCGCCCTAACGGGCTTCAGATTTTGATTGCTGGTTACGCCAAGGTCACACTCCACTCTCCTGTGCCAGGCACTCTCGCCGCTTTTATTTCGTGATTTACGCACATTTCGGCTTAAAGTAAACGGTTAACCCTTCGGGCTTTCCTCACCCGTTCAGATTCGTAAACAAGTCTTCTCACTTAGCTTTAGCTGCGGCTTACTCGGATACGGTTTTCCCTTCTAATTTCTTTCAGCAATAAAGTTGTAAGCAATCTCAATATCTTCTGGTGAATGAGTAATACCTTCATTCATCGCTATGTAGTGTTCGCAAGCAGCAAGATCGTCTTCAAAATGGAAGAATTGCGCAGTGATATGCGAATTTCGGAAGACTGATCGGTGGTTAATATCATCGAAATAGAATCTTCCAAATACGGGAAACTTACCTTCTTGGAAGTCTTTGATCGCTGTCATACGCTGCAAGCCGTCAAGTAAGAAACAGTTTTCTAGATGCCCACCGCCATCCTCTGTAGAGTAGAAAAGAAAAGTTGTTTTGTATCCCGCCAAAATATTTTCTACAAACTTAACCTGCATTGGTTCGGACCATTTTGTGTTCTGGCGTTGAAACTCTGGCGTGATAGCTTCCAATAACTTCTCATAGGAATAGTCCTTTTCAGTATCTTGGTTTAGCCGGTACATCAAAATGCCTGTCAATGCACGATGGAACTCTAAGGTAGTCGTGTACTTTGGTGAGATATTAGTCAGTTAAGAACTGCTCTTCTTTAGCACCGATCTTTCCTTCCTTGCTTTAGAAACCATTGAAATACACCATTACCTATAAGTCATTCGGCTTGATCATTGACATATTTAGCTATCAGTATTTTCTTAATCCATTCCAAGAACACCCTGCCCGATGACAGTTGGAAAAACCTCCTTCTCCAGAGAACACACTGAGCACAAGCGCCACACAAAAGATTATGAACCCTAAAACAGTTAAACCCATAAAAAAAGTGACCCAGAGTTCATCTAATCTCTCTAATAAGGTTGGCTTAGTTTCTATTGTATTTTCCGAATCTGCTTCTTTTAGTTCTTTTAGTTTTTTAATTTCCTTAAACCGTCCGGTAGAACTACTCTGGGCAATGATATTTCTTTCAAGCCGCCGCCTCTTCAGTTTCCTTTTTTTTCTTCCGGATATTTTCTTAGCCATAGTAAAACATTTTTCTTATAACTACTCTTAGGTATCGAATTTCTGCACCATTCATTTAATTTGACTCACTGACCATAGTCCTAGTTGCCTCAATTTGTTTTTTCATATATTTTTCTGCATTTTCTATAACTCGTGTTTTAGCTGATTCGAAGATTTGATTAAATTCTTCATCTGTTGGAAAGTTATGACCGACACCGTCATAGTTACTTGTGATTTCATTTTTACAAATCAGGAACGCCCTATACTGGGTATTTTGCCTAGAAAGGTATGTATCAACTCTATGGCCAATCCCAAGACGATAAAGATCTGACTCATGTTGCTTGAAGGTTTTGTAGCAATGATCAAGACTTATGACATATTCTTCTGAGTTGAGTATTCTTTCATCACACAGACCAACAAGCATTTGCCATCCTTCTCTCAGAGCCTGATTTTCCTTAGTTACTTTCGAAAAAAATCCGTTTAGCTGTTCTTCATTATAATCGAACTCTTCATGTCCTTTTTTTATTACGTTATCGGCAACTATTTCTAATTTTGTTATCTGTAGCAACAATTCAGCGTGAGACGCTTCAGTTGAAATATCTTTAACAAACTTAGCTACATTCAACGTAGTATATGCAATATCCTCCTTTTCTGACTGTGATCTATCCTCATCTGTTAACTTGTCTTTTAATTATCTAATAAGGACACCCATTCTAAAATTTCAGCATATTATACAGAATCAGACGCGTTAACTAAATTTTAATTTCCGTTATGGGTAGGATTTTTCTCAGGTGTTTTAGGTGACAACTACTAGGTTGATGATTTTTTCTATCGATATAAATTACTGACTAATGCAAACAATCAAAATATATCGTCTGCACCACTGATTAAGCAAAGGAATTGTCATTTAGCTTAAAGAATTATGGAAGCACCCAATGCTACAAATACCGCTTACATGAACTCAAACCTACTCGCCGCTCTAAATTGAAGCACTCTATATTTTTGGTTAATGATTCACTGCTGCCGACAAAACCTTTAAACGTTTGTTCAAATTCGTTCGCCATTGTCATCCAGTTTTCTACACTGATACCCAATCGATCTAAAACAGGTGGAATTGATTTATGCATGGCTCCACGCTTGTTTTTTCGAATGATACGGCCCGTCCAGTCGACGAGTTCAAGGTAGTCGGTTAAACGAAATGGCAAGCCATCCGGCATGGGTTGTCGAGGGTTACCGACAAAAGGCATTAGTGCTTTCACTTGCTGTTTAGGATGATTGGGGTTTTGTGCGGCTTTTGCTTTTTTAGAGCGATGTTTTACGGAAGTGTGATCTGATGTTTCTGGAGTTTTGGCCATATTGGCTCGTATGGGATTTAAATCGACGTAAGCCATGCAGGCTGCTAAAGCTTTTTCATCCAGAAGGGCCTGTGATTTAAATCGCCCTTCCCAAAATCGCCCCGTACATTGATCTTCGACATTCGCTTGCCGAGCAATGGTTTCATTCAAGCGACGCATAAACCAGCTAATGCTGTGTAAACGCTCTCGCCACAACTCGACGTATTCATTCAGCTTTGCTTATTCTGCTTTGGATAAGGTATCGCCACGACGATAGCGCTGACTGGACAGATTCCCCTGATAAAGCATGTGCCAGCGATCAATGACTTCTTCATCAGTCCAGTCGTTTGCTTGCTTTGCATTGATATGCAGCACCACGTGATAGTGGTTTGACATGATGGCGTAAGCAGCAATATCAATGGCAAATACTTGAGCTTGCTTGACCAGCTCTTCCTCTAACCAAGCACGCCTGTGTTCGTAACTGGTATCACTATGTTTGTCATGACCGCACAAGAAAGCACGACGGACACAGCGGGATATACAGTGGTAATACGGCGTGGCTTCTAAACTGACGAGTTGCTTTCTGGGCTTGGTCACAATGCATTCCTTTTTTTGCTTTGGGTTCATTGCGCACTGTAGCAAAACGAAAACCAAGTTCAATCAGCCGATTTACTTAGGCTGTTAGATTGGGTGTCCTTATTAGTTCTTTTAGATTGGGTGTCCTTATTAGTTCTTATTAGTTTCTGACCAGCGCTCAGGATGCTTAGCTTTCGCACTGGATAGACACATTTTCGATGCTCTAAAATTTCTACATCCAATCCTTCGTGCCGTTCGGTTCGTGTCACGTATCCTATACAGCTATGGCGATGTATGCCGTTGTAGCAAGGCAAAAACTCGTCAACCCAGATCCCTGCATCGCGCATGTTTGTAAACCCTAATTCAGGCCATTTCGGACAGTATTTTAATATTTTAAACATGGCTTCTGAATGTGGATTATCGCTGCTAACTCGCTGCCGACATCCGCGATGTCATTATGCCTGAACCATACATTTTTCGCGCAGTGTGAAACTTTTCATGGGTGCTCCATTATCAGAATACAGCACTAAACCTTGACCGACACACTTTTCTTTCCAGGCACTGCACTGTAATAAATCTGCGGCATGACTACCGCTTTCTTCTGAGGATTCATGAATACCTGCCCATTTATGTAATAGTGGCGACTACCTAGGCTAATATCCAAGTATTCGCAACCCATAAAAAACCCGCAAATAATGCGGGCTTTTTATGCTTGAATCAAATCACTACTGTACGATGTCAGATCGAATTCTCAATATACACATTACTGTCGCGCAAGACGCCCCAAAACATCATTCTGTCTGAGAGACTTCAAACTACGAACTGGGTTGATATCCAATCCGCCGCGCCGCGTATAACGCGCCATCACCACAAGTTCATCAAAGCTGCCTGCATTCAGCAAGTCACAAAAAATGCTTTCAACGCAATGTTCATGAAAATCACTGTGGTCACGATAAGAAATGACATATTTTAGCAGTGATTGATGATCGATGGGTGTACCGGCATATCGAACCGTTAACGTTGCCCAATCCGGCTGGCCCGTCACAGGACAATTACTCTTCAGCAAATGCGAGCACAAACTTTCTTCAACTCGACCCTCACCACACACGAGCAATTCAGCATTGGGCTGGTATTCCAAGTGATCAACATCCAGGTCATCGATGAGTTCGCCAAGCGTCTGAGCGGACAATGGAAAGTCGTTGACCGGAAAGATTTTCACCACAACGTCCGCATCAAACCCCGCGGATAAATCTCGAATCAGCGTCTCGCGAACAGCGCCCTCTGAGCCAAACTTCGTCTGATTGAAAGAATTTAAATACAATTTAAAGGACTTAGACTCGATAATATTTTTAGAGTCCGCCGGTATCGTAAATTCAACAATGGCAACCTTTGGTTTACCCTTGCCATCTAACCATGACAGTTCATAACCCGTCCAAATGTCCTGACCCACAAAAGGAATGGACCCTTTTAGAGCGAGACGCTCGCGATTTCCTTCTCGCGCAATAGGAAACAATAAACTTGCATCATACTGAGAGACATAGTCAGTATGCTTTCCGAGTGGAATATCTTTCATCATTCTAGTGACGAATCCCCTTGCCTTTATTTAATAGATGTATGCTGACCGCAGCCAACACGACCGTTAAACTAATCAAAATTCCATAGCAGGCATATAGACTGACATCTGAAACGCCTAGCATGCCATACCTAAAACCATTCACCATATACAATATGGGATTAAACTCTGAAAGAAAACGCCATTGCTCTGGTAGTAATTCTATACTGTAAAACACACCACCAAGATACGACAACGGCGTTAATACGAATGTCGGTACAATGCTAATATCATCAAACGTATTCGCATAAAGCGCATTAATAAACCCGCCTAATGAAAACAAGATCGATGAAAGGATCACCGTTGAACACAGCACCCAAAAGTTGAACACCTGTATGTCCGTAAAAAAGAGCGCAACAATGGTCACGATCAACCCCACCATTATGCCGCGCACCACACCACCAAAGACGAATCCAGCAAGAATGACAATATTCGGCACAGGGGCTACCAATAGTTCCTCCACACTTCTTTGAAATTTATTGCTAAAGAATGACGACGACACGTTCGAGTAAGCATTATTGATGACTGACATCATAATCAATCCAGGAACAATGAACGACATATAGTCGAGGCCAGACATCTCACCAATACGACTGCCAATTAAATTACCAAATATAATAAAATATAGCGTCATCGTAATAGCAGGCGGCAATAAGGTTTGTTGCCAAATACGCATGAACCGGCGAATTTCTTTTAACAATATTGTGTTAAATGCTATCCAATGAAACTTCACGCAACCTCCGAATTATTGCTTACTAAGTCGACAAATAGGGTTTCTAGACGATTCGCTTTAGGGCGAATACTGGTAACAGCCAAACCTAAAACGTCGAACTCCTTAAATAACGCATTAATGCAATTGGACTGCTCTATATCTACCTCGACCAAAGAATCATCTAACCACCGACAAGGGTAAGCAGAAATACTTGGGCGGCTCGGCTTTGGCTCAGCCAATTCAATAACAAAAGTCTGCAAGTGCAATTGCTGCAACAAATCGCGCTTATTGGTATTTTGGACGATATCACCTTGGTTAATAATGGCGATATTTCGACATAAACTTTCCGCTTCTTCCAAATAGTGCGTAGTCAAGATAATGGTTGTGCCTTCCTCCTCATTCAGTTTCTGGAGGTACTCCCACATACTGCGCCGAAGTTCAATATCTACACCTGCGGTCGGCTCATCTAAAATCAGCATGCGAGGATTATGAACAAGTGCACGGGCAATCATCAACCGACGCTTCATCCCACCCGACAGCATTCTGGATGGCGTATCGCGCTTATCCCAAAGGTCCAGCGCCTTTAAGTACTTCTCTGTGCGCTCAAGCGCTAATTTCCGAGGTAAGCCATAATAACCCGCTTGGGTCACCACGATATCAGCCACCTTCTCAAACTGATTGAAGTTAAACTCCTGAGGCACAACCCCCAGTACACGCTTAGCCTCAAACCAATCGCCTTCAATGTCATACCCATATAGGCTGACACTACCCGAGGTTTTATTAACCAGACCCGACACGATGCCAAGTGTGGTAGACTTACCAGCACCATTTGGCCCCAGCAGCGCGAAGAAATCACCCTGCTGTACCGTTAGATCAATTCCTTTAAGGGCCACAAATCCATTATCATAAACCTTCTTGAGGTTTTGAATTGTCAGCGCTGGCCCCTGATAATCACTTGATACACTCATAATTTTCCTGGTGAATATGAACGCTTTTAATCCACGCCATCATACCCTTATTCTGCTCAAAGAATTCCACAATGTTATGGAACAAGGCTTTCCATTTAATTTAAGCCCTATTCCTGAAGAAGACATCAGCTTTTCTACACAACTTACTACCACGATTGAGGCGATGGAGAACAATCAAGACGATTATCGTGACACGGGGCAGCATTGGATTAGCCGCCTGTTTCGCAACTATCCGCTTCTGGCACCTCGATTAGATCGCTACGTGCTCTGGCATTTTGCAGGCGAAGCCCTGCACTTTCTGACAAATACAGAACTGGAAAAATTCCAAGCTCTGGAAGAAGCATGGCTAGCAGCACTGGATAATAATGCTGAATTCGACTTTCTGGAGCGCCTAACAGAAGCCTTCAAGCGCTAATAGATGCAATCCATGGCCGGAGCACACTTCCACTCCGGCACATCCGCCCTAATCCCCAGCACTGACCAAATACACACCACCGCTGCATTAAACTCAATATTCAGGCAAAAAAAAAGCCGATGCATCGCATCGGCTTTTTTATTTGGAGCGGGAAACGAGACTCGAACTCGCGACCCCAACCTTGGCAAGGTTGTGCTCTACCAACTGAGCTATTCCCGCAATCCTTTCTGATTCATGATCAATTTGGCCTATCACAAATCTAAATTGGTATCCCGTAGGGGAGTCGAACCCCTGTTACCGCCGTGAAAGGGCGGTGTCCTAGGCCTCTAGACGAACGGGACAGGACTTACTGCTTGCTGCATTCTAATGATAAGTCATTGAATTACAAGCTTTTTTAATCAAAGCGTCACATTTTCAATGCTATTCACTTTGATTTTGGAGCGGGAAACGAGACTCGAACTCGCGACCCCAACCTTGGCAAGGTTGTGCTCTACCAACTGAGCTATTCCCGCACACTCTGTAGCTTGTGATTTATTGGCCTATCACAAGCTTAAATTTGGTATCCCGTAGGGGAGTCGAACCCCTGTTACCGCCGTGAAAGGGCGGTGTCCTAGGCCTCTAGACGAACGGGACACTAGTCTTACGCCGTGGTTGACGTCGTAAGATGGCGCGCATTCTATGTATCTTGTTGAATTACGTCAAGTTTTTTCTCGAAAAACTTTTTTAGAGAGCAGACTACACTTATCTAATATAAGTCCTCTTTAAAGACAGGGTTCATGGCACCACTAGCTATTATCGGTGTGTTAATCATACTCACCTTAATCGGCAGCATCTTTATTAAGAGTTTTCTTGAAAAGAAAAAGATCGAGCGCGCCCGTGCCATGGTGAACCTCACTGACGACTTGAGGCGCATGCAAAATGCTATCAGCACTCTTCCTGAATTATATCTGGATAAACCGACTAAAACGTTTATCTATAAAAGCATCATTCAAATGGCGGAAAGAATTGGCCAAGTGAGCAACCGTGATGACTCGATGGTAAGCGTCATCAATGAGGCCCGCACTAAATTGGATGCCGCTCTCGAATTAAAGGAAGATTCCATTAAGCGCCTATCAAAGTGGTGCAAGGTTGCCAACCCGGATGACGCCCAAGAAATGCGTCAATTGATTAAGTTTTTGCATGCACAAACGGTAGCCGCTGTGAAAGCGGGTGTGATTCCTAAAGCGCATGGCGCGAGAGTGGTCAAAAATTTAAAAGTCATTGCACACCGCATTATGCTCGACCTAAATTATTGCCTAGGCAAAACCTATTACACCGGCAAAAAACATCGCAGAGCACTTGGGAAGTTTCGTGTCGCTTTAGGTATTCTCCACAAAAGCCCCATCAAACAACACTTAAATCCTCAAAAAGAAGAACTAGAAAAATTAATTCAAAAAACCGAATCTATTCTCGAGGAAACAAGGAAACAAACTGCCAGCACGTCGGCTAACAGTTTGGCATCAGGCATGGATAAGATGGAAAAGGAAGAAGAGTGGGAGCAAAAAAAGAATCTCTACGAATAGCCATCTATGGCGATGACCCTGTTAAAAAAATGGCGTCACGACTAGCAGATGCACCCCATGATGCTCATTCTGAATCGGCCATCAACTGAACCAACTCCTTTAAGCCTTCTCGCAATGTGATCAGTTGATCAGAATCGGCCCGTGTTTGGCACATGAGCTTCTCAGGGATGCGTTTGGCTTGCTGCTTTAACGCCTCTCCTGCTGGGGTTAATCTCACCCATACTTGACGCTCATCCTCGCTGCCTCGCTGACGCTGAATTAACCGCTTAGCCTCAAGTCGCTTTAACAGCGGTGTGAGCGTACCGGAGTCCAAGAACAGTCGACCGCCTAAATCTGTCACTGTAAATTTCTGACCAATATCGTATTCCCAAAGCACTAACATAACGAGATACTGCGGATAGGTTAAGTCCAAAGGTTTTAAAAGTGGCTGGTACAGTTTAGTCATCATGCGAGAAGCACTGTATAGCTGAAAACATAACTGCTGATCTAATTGCAACAGTTCTTCTGTCTTCGAACCCATAAACCCCAACCCCTTTTAAACAAATGATGCGATTGTCGCCTGCCATCGAAATTTTAGCAATTTTGTCTTTACCAAACCATTAAGCGCCAACGAGAGCTTGAATGGACTTTTCGATTTGAGCTGGTTTAACCGTCGGAGCAAAGCGCTTGAGCACACGACCATCGGCATCCACTAAAAACTTAGTAAAATTCCATTTTATACGCTGTGAGCCAAGAATGCCTGTCGCTTCCGTTTTTAAATGTTTAAAGAGCGGGTGCGTGTTGTCTCCATTCACCTCAATCTTCTCAAACATCGGAAAACTGACACCGTAGTTCTTCTGACAGAATGCCGCGATCTCCTGATTTGTCCCTTTATCCTGATTAGCAAATTGATTGCAAGGAAAACCGAGAATAGAGAAACCCTTCTCATGATACTTTTGATAGAGAGACTCCAACCCCTCAAATTGCGGCGTCAGCCCGCATTGGCTCGCGGTGTTCACCACTAAAAGCGCTTTTCATTTGTATTGGCTAAGATCAACCGCCTTGCCTTGAATGTCATTCACTTTAAAGTCATATAGATTTTGAGACATATTTTTACCTTTCGCATAATTAAGTTGCACGCAATACATTATCGAACAATAACCGAGCTGTCTACAAAAATTAGCATCAAGGCTGGATTGGTAGACTTTCGAGTGTCCGCAACCCTAAAAGCTTTTAGAGGATGCGAATAGACGCCTGATAACATAGTTGAAGAGTCAGACAGAAGGTAGGCTGAAAAGGGGCCTCAGCTGAAACTGAATACCCCAAAGAGTGACGTAGGACTTAGGTAAACGACAGCATGCGCGAGATATGCGCCATAGGCTGCCCTTTCGATTGCTCATGCCATGCATTGAAGGCATCTTGAATGATCAGTAGATCCCGCTGCGCAGTGGGCGCCTCGGGCTTATCCGCGATACCCATGGCACGCAATTGCACCATCACATCTTGAGATAGCATAAATGTATCTTTACCAGCCATCCTCAAAATAGCCGACCCAGAGCGCCCACCCAATTGCGCGCCCGATTTTTTCATCTCCTTCCAAAGCCCAACCACTTCCGTCACCGGCCACTCTGCAATGTACTGACCAAAGCCTCCGTGCGACCGCTCTAATTCTAATAACCATGCGGCATTGTGGCGCAAAGATTTCATTTTCCCCCAGTGGGCGATTAAGCCCGGTTGACGCATGCGCTCTTCCAGCTCCTCATCGCTCAACTGAGCAACATAAGCGGGGTTGAAACCCGAAAAGACCGTTTCAAACATGGGCCATTTGGAATCGACCACACTGTGCTTTAATCCCGCTCTGAACACTCGCAGGCCAATTAATGACAAATACTCAGCAGACGCCACGGCCATCAAAGCTTTCCGGTCGCGAACAGGTGGGAGTAACGCATTGACTGCACGCTTACTGCCTTTCAGCTCACATGCTCGATCGTAAATCCAAGCAAAATCCTTCAATCTTTCTCCTCCAATTTAAGAGAGGCTGAATTGACGCAATATCGCAATCCTGTCGGCTGAGGGCCATCCGGAAACACATGACCTAGATGGGCATCACACCGGCTGCACAATATTTCTGTTCTCACCATCATGTGACTGCCATCTGTGTGCTCCGCAATCACCTCCCCTGCCACTGGCTGGAAAAAGCTAGGCCACCCTGATCCTGAGTCATATTTGCTGTCAGAATTGAATAATGGCTGACCGCAACACGTACACAGGTACACGCCATCCTTCTTTGAGTCGTTGTATTTTCCGGAAAATGGCGCCTCTGTGCCTTTTTCTCGCGTTATTTGGTAAGTTTCTGGGTCAAGCTCTGCTCGCCACTCTGCCTCAGTTTTGTCGATCTTATTCATTTGAATTCATTCCTTAGTCGCCGCTGCGCCTCATTACACGGTTGAATAGACGTAATCCCTATCCAGAGGTTTCACATTGGGTAAAAAAAGACATAATTACCCTACCCATGCATACAACACAAACCGCCGTTCGCGATCTGGTCAATTCTGACAAGCGGCGGTATGATTCTGTGCTCTATATCTAATTTACACACAAAGGCGCTAACGCCCAATGCACGAATTGCAGAAATCCAACAAGCTAGCCAACGTCTTTTACGATATTCGCGGTCCAGTGCTCACTCAGGCCAAGCGAATGGAAGAAGAAGGTCACCGCATCCTTAAGCTAAACATTGGTAACCCAGCTCCGTTCGGATTTAATGCGCCCGACGAAATTCTGCAAGATGTAATCCATCAACTGCCCAATGCTCAAGGCTACAGCGACAGCAAAGGCGTGTATTCAGCACGCAAAGCCGTCATGCAATACTGCCAACAAAAAAACATTAAAGGGGTCGAAATCGACGACATTTACCTTGGCAATGGGGTGAGCGAATTAATCGTCATGTCGCTACAAGGTCTAATTAATAACGGTGACGAAGTCCTTATTCCAGCACCCGATTATCCTTTATGGACAGGTGCCACCAGCTTAGCGGGCGGCACACCTGTTCACTATCGGTGCGATGAGGGAGCGGATTGGTATCCTGACATGGATGATTTGCGCTCAAAAGTGAGTAGCAAAACGAAAGCCATGGTCATCATCAACCCAAACAACCCAACGGGTGCTGTTTACCCCAAAGCTGTATTGGAAGAGATGCTTGAAATAGCCCGTCAAAATAATTTGGTGGTATTTTCAGATGAGATTTACGACAAGATTCTCTTCGACGAAATCGAACATACGGCAACGGCGTCGCTTGCAGAAGATATATTAATCATCTCCTTTAATGGCTTATCTAAAACCTATCGCTTGGCAGGGTTTCGCTCCGGCTGGTTGGTAGTCAGTGGCGCAAAACACAAAGCGAAAGACTATTTAGAAGGTTTGGATATGTTAGCGTCAATGCGCTTGTGCGCTAACGTCCCTTCGCAATACGCTATTCAGACTTCACTCGGTGGTTATCAGAGTATTTACGATCTGACCAAGCCCGGCGGACGAATTTACGAACAGCGCATGATGACCTGGAGAGTGATAAATGACATTCCTGGGTTGAGTTGTACGAAGCCACAGGGTGCTTTATATAGCTTTGTTAAAATGGATAACAAAAAATTCAATATTAAAAATGATGAACGCATGGTATTGGATTTATTAGAGCAACAGAAAATACTGATTGTTCATGGTACGGCTTTCAACTGGGCTGAACCCGACCACTTTAGAATCGTATTTTTACCACGAGTAGATGAGCTAGAAGATGCATTGAATAAAATGGGTCATTTCTTTTCTATGTACCAACAGTAGCGTAACCACTTTGCCATTATGATTGATGTTCACATAGATGATTTTTATCACGATATTGCCGTGGTATTGCTCAGTTTGTTTCAGCAATTTCCACGCAAAATAAATCTGTTTGTCGAGGATGTCAGCGGTGCGGATGAAGTCGATGAATTCGGGTTACATTCTCCCCGACATCTCTCATGCGTAGGCGCGATGATGTGGCTGCAAGATGAAGGCTATATTCGCTATGAAGATATGGCACGAGAGGAATCCATCGAAGCCGCCACGTTAACACAAGTGGCATTTACGCGACTGATCAGACCTCAAAAATCCATGACACCGGATGATTCCGAAGTCGAACTGTCTGAATCCGTTAAACATCAGCGTAGCACGCTCGCCTTTCAATTACATGAGGCAGTGAAAGAACGCGATAGCATAAAAATTCGCGCACTCGTGGAACAATACTTTATGCTGGATTAAGCACTGCCCTCTTCTGACAAGCGTATTCGATATTCAGAAGAGGGCATATTTTAAAATTTATTCTTGCGTGACCTTAAAGTGCATCACCTTTAGCGATGAGTCTTCATCCAAATCCGCAAGCACTGCAGGGTTACTCACCCTTCCAATCAGCTCGCTATTCGCCCAAACTTCTTTCACTAAATCGATCAAAAAATCAGGCGATAATGCCGGTGAATTCAAGCACAACAATAATTCAGCATCGCCCGCGAGTGCCGGTTTGATTTTTTGCAATAACTTCAAATAATCTTTTCTCACATCAAAAGATTTGCTCTGAAAGCTGGGTGGGTCAGCGATCAGCAAATCGAATTTTTTCTTTTGCGCTAATTTTTTGGTCACCTTAAAAATGTCTTGCGCGATAAAGCCGATGCTTTTCCCTTCGGGCTGATTTATGGCTAAATTTTGTTGGCCACGTTTAATCGCGGATTTTGCCATATCAACATTCATAACATGACTTGCTCCACCCGCCAGCGCAGAAATACCCAAACTGCACGTGTACGAAAATAAATTAAGAACATGCTTATTGTTACTATTTTCTCGTACCCAGCGCCGGCCTTCCGACATATCTAAAAACAAACCAGAATTTTGATTTCGGCCTAGCTCCACTAAAAAATGCAGGCCATTCTCTGTGACTTGGAATACCTTCTCTAAATAAGTATCCGGCCCAAACCATACTTCAACTGGGTTTTCTCGTTCGAAACGTCTTTGAATATAAATCGCTTCGATGCCATTTACAGCGGCATTGTTTTTAAATTGAGACAATAGTTCAAGCAATGACTGCTCATCTATGGGCTGATAGATCATCACCCACAGGACGGGCGGATAGATTTCAATATTGACTTGTTCCCAACCAGGGAAGCGCCTTCCTCGGCCATGAAACAGGCGTTTACTATCTTTGCTAGGCAGTTCACAGTTAATGAGCGGATAAATAGAATCTTTGGTCATATTTCACTTGGTTTGTAGTGCGCGCTTTGCCTATACTGAGACAAACTTCATGCAGGATGATGACAATGCAAAATAACAATAATAATCGCACGGTTAAAACGGCCTCAAACCAAGATGAAGTCACTACGGACTATTTTCATGGTGCTGCCATTATTGATGATCGTGGCAATGAAACAAAAATCACTGAAGAAATGATTCAGGATTCATTAAAGGCCATATTAAAAGCCTGCAACCCACCAGCTGATGATTAATTGACAGACTGAATAACGTATGACGGCTCATGTTTCGATTAGCGTGGTACAACGATCGTGCTAATCGAACATAGTGTCAGGACCGCCTCTATTTTGATCGCATTTTGAATCCCAACACATTTAGCTCATCGGATATTTGAGCCTTTTGGAAAGCAACATTTAACGCGCCGAAGTCACGTCTAGACGGGTAGTTTTTTCTAATCGCGTCAAACGCCTCTCTTTTTTCGCCGTCATCCATATCCATCAGTGGCATCATGCGAAAATGATCGTCTCGAACATCATACATGCAGCGTACTGCTTTATTTAACACATACAATCGATCGACTTCTTGGCTGAGCGCGATTTTTCGAAGCGGTGCTTCGGACATGAGCTGCGCTAACTTAAGGCGTTTTGGCAAACCCAGAAATTCACAGACCGCTTCATAGATCATGGCACTGCCATTCAGCTTCCCGTCTAAACTGTACCCCGCAATGTGAGGGGTCGCCAGCAAACAAAGCTTCATAAGCTCTGAATTCGGACAGGGCTCGTTTTCCCAAACATCCAAAATCGCAGAAAATTGAGGGTGAGTACTTAGAAATGTTTTAAGCGCGGCATTATCGATCACGGCGCCTCGGCCACTATTGATAATACAGGCGTCAGGCTTCATTTGATTAAGTAAGGCTTCTGTCACCATATGGTGAGTGGGATGATCGCCAGAATGTGTAATGGGCGTATGAAGTGTCACCACATCCTGTTGCCACACCTTATCCTTAGCCTCTTGGCTGGCGTAATCGTCTTTATAAGGATCATAACCCACAACGTCCATGCCTAACCCTTGCAATGTATTGATGACCATCGAACCGACGTTTCCAATACCCACGACACCAACACTGAACTTTCGCCAGTCTTGATGCTTGCTTTCACCTAGCGTGACAAGGGCACTTACCACGTAATTCATTACTGATATGGCGTTACAACCAGGTGCATTAGCGTAGGCTATATTGCGTGAGTCAAGGTAGTCCGTATCCAGATGGTCGGTGCCAATGGTGCATGTTCCGACAAACCGAACTGACGTGCCTTTCAACAGAGTTTCATTTACTTCAGTAACCGACCGAACGAGCAAGATATCTGCCGTTTCTAAATCTGAAGCGGTTATTTTACGCCCAGGAAGAGCCGTAATGTCACCCAAGCCGCCGAAGAATGATTCCAAAAGAGGAATATTTTCGTCCGCTACAATCTTCATATTGTTACCTGTTTCACTCAGTTTTATTAAATTCAGCAGAAGGACAGCTTAAAACTCACCGTTACCCTGCCGCTTAGCGACGAGCTTTGACAGCCCAGCCAACCCTACAATTTGATGGAACACGGCTAACTCGTCCCACTGCACCTCAGACCGTGGTGCGATGGGCATGATATCAGCGTCTCGCCTTAGTCTGGTTAGCGACAGATTGTGCGGGATGAGTTCAGAGAATTCCAGCAGCAATTCCCGAATGGCCTTCTCTCCCCGTACCAATAATGGAAGCCCCTGTTCTGCGGCAGAATAAATGGTTGGCCAGTCGCTGAAGTTTCGAATCAACGTTGTCGCTGTTTTAATCCCTACTCTGGGGACACCCACAATGTTATCGCTGGCATCGCCCATGAGTGCGAGCAACAACGGAACTTGCTCCGGATGGATGCCTTCTTCATGCAATAGTAAGTCGGCACACCATTCTTTATCGGTCATAATATCTTTCATCATCACGCTCGGACCGAGTAGCTGGCGCAAATCTTTATCTCGACTATGTATCAAACAGGCATTCGGGCTTAATTGCTGGGTTGCGGCGGCAATTAAATCATCAGCTTCAAACACTTCACTGGCAAGAACAGTAAAACCCAAACATTCGCAAATGTGCTTTAAGCACTCAAACTGATAAATAATATCTTCAGTCGGTGGGGCTCGGTTGGCTTTGTAGTCTTCATCAATCTGATGTCGAAAGCCTGTATATAAACTTTCGTCAAACGCCGCAACCACAAATTTGGCTTCGAAAAGCGCTGTTTGACTGAGTAACCAACGAGCAGAGCCATACAACGCACTCACATCCCAGCCTTCATCATTAATGCGCTCCAACCCTTGCGCAAAGTAATAGCGAAAAAATACAGCGGACATATCGATGAGATGAGCAGAGGCGTTTTTAACTTCGAAAGGGGTGTTGGACGTTTTCATAAAGGTGGGTACTGCAAAAAATGAAAAAATAATAAGCGGGTGGCGTCAGTGTAAAATTCTAAACAGTGGAGTACTCCGCGATCCTTGAACTAACTCAAGCGGCAACTCATTACTCAATTCGACATCATTGATGCCAGACCCAACAGGAAACGTTAGCAATCCGTGCCTAAAACTGGAGGGAAACTCATTCACGGGATAATAATATCCGACCAGCTGGTCGTTCTCGAAAAACAGTAACCCACGATCGGGTAAGTAGTCTTCCCCCACCCTTTCCACACCGACTGCGGATAACACTCGATAGGATTGCTCTAATGGTGTGACCCGAGCGACTGTTAAGCCATTTTTATCTGCCGGCACAAGACGCTTGCCCTTCAGACTGGACGAGCCAAAGTAATATAACGATATCAGCTCATCTGGCCCGGCAAGTAACTCGGGATGCGACCTCGCTAAAATCTCATGTGCTACTTTTGCAGAAAAGCGATCGCTTGATCGCTCAATGCTGGTTTCTGGCTCCAGCCGTTCCACATCCTCGTCTACTTTGGCAGTTGCAACGTCCGATATAAGAATCATCAGCTTCGCTGTAAATACACCTAACAGCTTCCTTGCTGTCATCGTATTAGTCCTCTGGTAGAGGTTCTGTCGATACTTTTTTGCCTAGGTACTTTTCAAGTTCAGGCAACCCATACGCTTCATATTCATCAATTAAACTAATCGCCACGCCAGAAGAGCCCGCACGACCTGTTCGGCCTATTCGATGAACATAATCCTCTGGATCATCTGGCAAGTTATAGTTGAACACATGCGTGATGCCATCGACGTGAATACCGCGCCCAGCAACATCCGTTGCCACCATGACACTGCCATCTTCAGACTTAAATCGATCTAAGGTCTTCATGCGTTTTTGTTGCGCCACTTCACCGCTCAACAACATGGCACGAATACCTTCTTTTTTTAATGCATCTGTCAAATCACGCGATGTATCACGACGGTTAGCAAAGATGATGGCCTTACCAATGTCATCGCGCTTCAAGTATTTTGCCAATACTTTCACTTTTCTGCTTTCTTCAATGCTGTAAAAGTGCTGCTCAACGGTTTCTGTTGCGACGCTTTCTGGCTCAATTTCCACTTGCATGGGCACGTGAGTCCAGCTGGCACTTAAATTTAGGATATCCATTGGGAAGGTGGCACTAAATAGCTGAGTCTGACGAATGGACTTCTCTGGGGTCGCTCGTATGATTCGCTTCAAGTCCGGAATAAAGCCCATGTCCAACATGCGATCTGCTTCATCTATGACTAACATTTCGACTTGATCTAAGAACACAATTTCTTGCTGGAGGAAGTCCAGTAAACGGCCTGGTGTCGCAACAACAATATCCACGACTTCATTTGTTAATTGCTGTTTTTGCTTATCGTAATCAACGCCACCTAAAACGGTCACGACGTTTAAGTCAGTATACTTTGACAAGCCGGCAGCATCGCGCGCTATCTGCATCGCTAGCTCTCGTGTAGGTGCCAACACTAAAGCGCGTGGCTCACTGGCATAACGTTCAGCAGGTTTGGTGCTCAATAATTTTTGTAATACGGTTACCAGAAACGCAGCGGTTTTACCGGTGCCCGTCTGCGCTTTACCGATAATGTCATGACCCGCCAATGTTAACGGTAATGATTGAGCCTGAATCGGGCTGCAATACTGAAAGCCCAAATCAAAGATCCCGCGCATGATGCGGTCATCCAAATTCAAATCATGGAAGCGCGTTTTGCCTTCTTCTGGGGCTACATCAAATGTGGCTGGATCCCAAGGTGCGACTTTGGGTTTCGGTGCCTTTTTAGGGGCAGGCTTAGATTTGGGTTTTGGCTTGTGATGACGCTCAGGCGCGGTGGCCTTTTTAGGCGCGGTTTTCTTTTTGTCTTGCGATTTCGTCAATCGCTTAATCAGTCCAAACGGCATTAAATGGAACCTCGGTTAAATTCTGAAACTGTCAACGGTTCATCGGGTCGATAGTAAGCCACTAAAGCATCACACAGTTGCTGTGCTCGTTGTGGTAGACCTGAGGTCAAATAGGCCTGAACCTGCTGGAATATATTATCTTTAAAGTGCTCTGCCTCTTGCGCAGCTGAGCTTAAATCTCCACTAAGATTATCCAAACTGACATTAAAATTGAATTGAGCTGCACGCGACATGATCCACTCAAGTGCCTGCGGCTTTATCTCTACTTGCTGAAATTCTTGCTGTTGAGCTTCTGTTCGGCCATCGGGGTTATACCAATAGCCAAAATCCACCATTTTCCTTCGCGCTTCACCCGCAATACACCAATGAGATATTTCATGCATAGCACTGGAATAATAGCCGTGCGCAAAAATGACGCGATCAAACGGATAATAACCGCTTCTCGGTATATAAATGGGCTCTTCACCGCCACAAACGAGCTCTGTTCCCAAAGCAGACTTGAAGCATTTATTGAATATTCCGATTAAATCAGAAATCTGGTGCATGGTGGATGCGTACTACTTCTTTAAACATTTACAAATACAGCGCCCGCTTTATACCAGTTATGCTGTGTACCTACCACCCCCAGCCCCCATAGGGAAGTACATCAATGGCGACTGAACGCAGATCAACGCCCTAATTTCATAGAAATTTATGCCAAAAAGACCGATACTGCCCCGCTTTCTATCTATCCGGTCAAGTTGAGTAATGTTAAGAGCATTTTGGCGTCGGTCTCGTCCCTTATTAATGATCACCTTCCCTATGCTGGGGACACAGTTGGCGCAAACGGGAATGGGCGTGGTAGATACGCTGGTGGCGGGTGCAGCGGGCACCATAGATCTCGCAGCCGTAGCTGTGGGCGCCAGTATTTGGGTGCCTTTGGTGCTGTTTGTCGCAGGCGTTATGGTCGCACTCACGCCGTTAGTCGCCCATGCTAAGGGCGCTAAAGACAAAGCAGCCTCAAGAACAGCATTGCAACAAGGCATTTGGTTAAGTTTACTGGTGGGCCTTTCCAGCTCATTTCTGCTGCTGTATGTCACCATGCCCCTCATGCAAATGATGGGTGTCGATGAAGCCATTCAAGTACCCACACAAGAATATCTCTACTACGTGGCGTTCGGCCTACCTGCCGTAGCCATTCACCAAGCATTAAGATCCTATAACGAGAGTATCGGTTTGACGAAGCCCGTGACGGTGTTCGCCATTATCGGACTGATTCTGAACATTCCTCTTAATTATTTATTTGTTTTGGGGTGGGGGCCCGTTGAAGCCATGGGTGGCGCAGGTTGCGGGCTAGCCACATTGATTGTTTTCTGGGTAATGGCCATCGCACTGCTTTTGTTTACGCGATTCAGCCGGTATCACCAAAACGTGAAGCCGCTTGCTGACTTTTCAGCCCCCAATATTAAAGAAATTCTGCGCATCGGCTCGATTGGCTTGCCCATTGGCCTAGCCATATTCGTTGAAGTGAGCGTGTTTTGTGTCATTGCATTACTGATCGCTCGCCTTGGACCGAGCATTGTCGCCGCACACCAAATCGCATTGAGCGTGTCATCATTGGCATTTATGGTTCCGCTTAGCCTCGCCTTAGCACTCACGGTACGTGTAGGGCATGAGCTAGGGAAAGGCACACTGGGCGACGCCCAAGCCGCTTGGATCAATGGCCTTCAGATTAATGCACTATTTTCCATCATCAACGCTTGCGTCGTACTGCTATTCAGAGAAAGCATCGTTGGCTTGTATACAGATGCACCTGACGTCAGTGCGCTCGCCGTGCACCTTCTACTCTACTTTGCTCTTTACCAATTTAGCGATGCTATTCAGGTCGGGGCTGCGGGTGCACTGCGTGGCTACAAAGACACCATGGTAACGTTAGCCATCACGGTGGTTTCATTTTGGTTAATCGGACTGCCTGTGGGTTATTGGCTCGGTTTGAGTCAACAAGCACCGATGGGCGCAGAAGGATTTTGGATTGGTCTGGTCGTCGGTCTTACAGTCAATGCCATCTTGCTGCTTGCGAGATTGAAATGGGTCAGCAAACAACATCGATTACAAATGGCCTAGTACTCGTGCCACTGCCCCATGGGTGATTTTCAAACACCCATCAAAAATAAAAGTCTTGCTTTCGTCTAAAACCTAGGCCGCTTTAATCCAAAGCGGCCTAAAAAATGCAGATGAGGAAATATCTGCGTCTGGCCTTATTCCAATCCATTCAAAGCTACGCCAAGGAACCTGCCTATAATGAGGGTAAGAGCAGTATTTGTACTGCAGATGCCTCGGGGTTTTTATGGCAAGACGAGCCGAAGTAATCGATTTTAGCCAGCACAAAAAAGCAGTAACGCCCTCGGTTGTGAGGATGATCCCAGAGCTTGATGGTTTAGAAATGCTCTACACCAACGATTCATCGGATCAGATATTCAGTTTGAAGGTATTAGGCTGGGCACTCTGGTCAGATGGACACATGGACGGCATGGTTCCATGGCTCAATCAACTCGTCCCCTGTCGAAGTTTAACGGACCCATTGAACGGGCACTGGGAAGGCTATATGGACCCCACCACACAGCAAATCATCTTTGAGTTACCCGAATATAAAGCCCAATTCCTCGAACATTCCGCCTCATACTACCACCCAATGTCTGAACACCCTGAAGAAATCATTCAAGAAATACCCGACATCATTGGCACACACGCGGTATACACATCCGATGATTTTGGGTCTTTTACCATTCAGGAAGTCCATTCTTGGCGGCTATTTAACGATGGCTCGGTTTTAGCGATGGCAGTGGAACCCGATGATGTTCAAACTACGCCCGTACTGCCGGGCGATGACTGCCTTTTCAGCGTGCAGCACCACAAACACTTTAAATATTTTTTCCAACATAAAATCGCCAATAAGCTTAAAGCGCAGGACCCCGATGCATTGGCTGCGATGTCATTATTGTCCGATACTTAATCGTCGAGAAATTTTGCGGTTCTCGCTGGTGTGCGTAAGACTGAATGGCCAAGTTAACGGACAATTCAATGTGAGCTGGCATGTTTCGCATCAAGGACGAATACCTCAATACGCTTGAAGTCAATCGCTGGAAGCGATGGCGAAACAAGCTTATACGTATATTGATCTCCCCCTATCGATTTATTCGATCACTGTGCTTGGTGACCGGTGCATTATTTTGGTTAAGCGTTGTGGTTTTAGGTGTCGGTTACTCAATCACGCTTCATTCACTACCTGATTTCAACCTACCGGAAAACAGTTCCCAATTAAATTTAAACTCACCTTTTGATGTCGCCAAGAAAGCCGCAAAAGAAAGGGTGATGGCTAAGCACTTAAATTCAAACATTAAATTTATGTGGACGCCCTTAAAGGATGTCCACCGCGAGCTTTTATATGCCATTGTCATGAGCGAGGATGGTGATTTTTTTAGTCACCGCGGTGTTGATTACGATGCTTTAATAAACGCCATAGGAGAAAATATCAAACGCCGTCAATGGAGTTTTGGCGCCAGCAGCATTAGTCAGCAGACCATCAAAAACATCTACTTAAGTGAAGAAAAAACACTCTATAGAAAGCTTCAAGAATTATTAGCCACTAGGAGGATGGAAGCGGCGTTGGAAAAAAACGAAATACTCGAATTGTATTTCAATATCATTGAGTTTGGCCCAGACTTATATGGCATACATGCGGCAAGCCAGTACTATTTTAGGAAAAAACCCAGCCAATTAAATGCCGCAGAAGGTGCTTTTTTAGCCATCCTTATGCCCTCACCAAGAAAGTATCACTTTACAATTTTTCAAAATCAATACATGGCAAAGCAGCATCGGAATAAATACAAACGCATACTGCAAGATATGCGATACAAACATTACATCAGCCCCGAACAATATGCTCGGTACATAAAGTGGCCATTTTTTAAATAAGGCGATCAACCAGTCCAATGAATGATCGCCTGCAAACCAATCCTCATCCAAGCACAATGAGATTAGACTTGCGATTAAAAGACGCTTAGTTCCGTTTATTTACAGGCGGTCGACCTCTTACAAGGAACGCTAATAGCAATAGAAAATATAATGCACCGCCTGAAGAGCTACCTTTTTCGTTGCCTGTTTTGCCATCATCAGGGTTACCTGTATCT
The DNA here is from genome assembly GCA_947503895.1 of uncultured Saccharospirillaceae bacterium. Lineage (GTDB taxonomy): Bacteria > Pseudomonadota > Gammaproteobacteria > Pseudomonadales > Oceanobacteraceae > Bermanella. The sequence continues at coordinate 112,063 of CANNFT010000012.1, read as the reverse complement.
GGATTGTCTATCACAGGCATAACAATATCTGGCCAACTATCCGCCACACCATTCCCATCAATATCTCCAAACGTGTAAGTACTTAATTGCATTGATGGTGCTTCAGTATTCGAGCCAAACAGCCACAGAGGCATATCTTTCGCGTTTTGAGATTCATTAAAAGCTGGAAACATCAATCCATTACATCGATTTGTATCACTCGCACACTGGAGGTCTACCAAATCAAAGTACTGCTTCGTCGTAGCTGAATTTCCAGACACCATCACTTCTGAGCCCGCTAAATCTCGCGCCCAATAGGCCTGAGCAAACTTCACGCTTGCATCGGCTCGGCCAATTAATCCCCCAATATAATGGGGTTCGTTCTCTTCAACACCGCTGAGTTTAACCGTGCTAATAATTCTGCTGAGCGAATTTTCATCTCGAACAGGGTTGTAATCTCCCATCATGCCACCAGCAAAGGAACCACCGGGCGAACCCACACCTGTATGGACGAACCCAGATAATAAAATATTTTGAGCAGTCAATTTATCAGACCCCCCTACCATTGCGCCGAGCATGGTACGACCTTGAATATCGACAATAGACACGACATTTTTATATTGACCACTTGTATCTCTACCGACGACACCGCCAAGATTAAACACCCCACGCAGTACACCCGTTACAGCCACTTCATCAAAGGTGCTGTTCGCAATTGAGCCAGCTACCCCCCCTATGGCCTGCTCCCCACTTAAATCAGCTTTAACAAACACCTGATGAAAATACGTTTCATCCGCTGCACCGACGACACCACCAATTGAATGTACGCTACATAACCCTTGGCAGTTTGAGTTAAACGCATTGTAAGATGTAACATCTAGGTTTATGTTTTCGAATTTGACTTTCCAACCATAACCTAATAAACCGCCAGATTCTTTCAACGCAGTCATATCTATAACAAGAGATAAGTCGTGGAAAAAGGCTAACTCACTGTATGAAAATAACCCTTGAAAAGATTCTTCCGGCCGGCGAAGGGTCACGTTACTGATCGTTTTTCCGTTACCATGAAACTCTGCATTAAACTTTAGTCTAAAGTGCCCGATAGGATCCCAACCTTCTCCATCATTCCAAAAGGTATCACCTTCATCAAAAAGCCCATTATTGTTCGTGTCAAAATCGAGGTCGGCCATTAACTCGTAACCGTTACACCCTGCCTCAGGACAACCTGAGCTTGAGCCATACAGAGTTTCACCTAAGATTTCTCCATATTTTTGAATGGAGTTATCAATTGTGTATGCCTGACCAGCAATATTATTCCGAATATCATTAAAATCTTGAAGATCATAAATTTCTATTAAGCCGTCATGATCAGTATCGTAAACATCACGAGGCTCTGCATTTGCAGCAGAAACCCAAAGTGAGGACAACGATAAAAACAGTATCTTTTTAAAACTCACTATCATGCATCCCTATTGGTTTTTTGTGGAAATTCATGCATATCATGGCGATTCACTTCAAAACAACATGCTATTAATTAAAATCCGAATAATAGAACTTACATCGGCTCTTTAAAGCAGCACACCGCCCATACTTAAAGCACTTAATAACCGCCGACCGACAAGTCTGTAGCGCAAAACTTATACGTGATAAGATTTTATTAAGTTAATATATGCAAAGAAACGAAGTCTAACAGCATTTTTGAAACAAGCATTCACACTTTTTTAATTCAATATGTACGATATTGAAACAATTAAATCCAGCATGCTATCTTTAAAAACGACATTTCGTTTCAATGCCAATAGAGGGGAGAAAGCCATCCAAATAGTAAACAAATCCAAAAGCGCCTTGCGTTTGAAAAGAGCAATTGGCTAGGGCTTTGTAGAGCTGCCCTTATGACAATCAAGAGAGATAAACGCCGAGAGAAGTATTGACAACCAATACGATCTCGGCGCTCAGCAGACGCTAGGTTTTACAAATACTTACGCCACCATCCACCAACATTGCCGTACCCGTTGTAAAACAAGATGCATCGGAAGCCAGATACAATGCAGATTTTGCGATTTCTTCAGGGGTCGCCGTTCGCTTCAAAGCATGCATATTTCTAACAAATGCTTTCACCTCCTCAGACTCACCAAACTGTGCGGCCATCGGCGTATCAGTCCCTCCAGGAAGCAGCGCATTCACCCTGATGCCTTGGCTGCCATACTCAACCGCTAATGATTTTGTTAAACCTATTAACCCCGATTTACTGGCTGAATAATCTGCCATTTGGGGCATGCCAACACCATGCCCAACAAAAGACGATGTAAAAATGATTGAACCACCCAAGTCGCGCATCGCTGGAATTTGGGCTTTTGCCGCTAGAAATGCACTGGTAAGATTGGTTTCGATGGTCATACGCCATTCACTCAACGACATATCCGTGGTCGCCTTCATTGCGCCCAATGTACCGGCATTATTGAAGGCGATGTCTAGCCCGTCATACTGATCGAGTGCAGCCCTTACCAGCTTTTCAGAATATTCAGCGTGTCTAATATCTCCCGCAATGGCATATGCTTCGCCACCATTTGCCTTGATTTCTTCGACCAATGCAAACAGTGCATCCTGTCGACGAGCACCCACGACAACGCTCGCGCCTTCCTCAGCAAACAATTTCGCCGTCGCTCGGCCAATTCCCGAGCTAGCACCAGTTACAATCGCCACTTTGCCTATTAAATTTTTCATGCTTCATCACTCCGCGTTTGTGTGAATACACAATATAGAAGTCGCTACACCCAAGTTCGACCCGAAACTTGCGAATAAAGCTCGTGAAAAAGAAAATGAAAGAAGATGTCATTAAAGGGGAGCTGCTACGCTCATTGCAAAATTCCTCGAATACGATTGAGAACTCAACATTTGGGCCGTTGTACCTGACCTCATCAACTTGAGCGAATTTTGCACAAGGGGCGATTCCCTTTATATGGTAAAGGAACTCAAAAAAGTGCCTTTACCTCTTAGCGTCACTTTTCAGTGACATATTATGCTTTCTACAGATCGTTCCAATAAATGGACTGAATACCAGAAAGGCGCTTAACATGTAAGCACTGAAAATGTAAATAGGGCCAGCTTCATTGAGAATTGCAGGGCCAACATAAGGATCATTAATCTCTAAAATCAGCCCATAGAAATACAGAACAGGAAGCGAGAGTGCTAATAATAAAAGCCAAGGCTTGTATCTAGCACTTAAAATAGCAACCACAGATCCGATTAGCCCGTATAAATACATAGAGCTTAATGATAGTTCTTTGTCCATCACCTCTGCGTATACATAAGATGAAAAAAACACAAGCAATGGAAAAGTAGCTAGCAATCTAATTTTCAAACTACTCCTTTGCAACATAATGCCGCCCGCTGGAAAGTTTTGTTAGCTTTGATTTCACGAAGTAAACCATCCCATGTAACCGAACCATGAAATGATGTCGTATTTTGCACTATACCTGCGAGTGATGAAATAACCTCATGGTTGTCATCAATATACCAGTCAATTCCTAACTTTTTGCATATGGAGGCTTTTTCAGAGCGCTTTTCACAAAAGACAAGATTGCTTGGGATAAACGATGTTGTCTGATAGAAATTTACGGTTGCCAACCATTGTCGAGTGAAGCTCTGTACTCGGCGACTAGCCTTAGAAACAATGAATATCTCATGCTCTTTAGCAAGCTCGGTTATCGATTCTATGGAGTCAGGAACTGCTATAGCCTCGGCGAGATCAGGATTAAAACCCTCTCCTTCACTTGCTTGAACTATTACACCACCGAAGTCTATTCCTATTTTCATATCTCGTAAAAGCTAACGCCTAAAGCAGTGATCTTACCCCGATAAAATGAAAACCGCCATTTTCATACTAGGCTTTGTTCATATTTAATCGGTGACATATAGTTTAAACTTAACTCTAAGGGTACTACCATACGAAACAATAGATAACGCCACTAAAAGTAGAAGCAAGTATCGATACATATTTTTCCTTCTAACGCTGCTGGAGTACAATTTTTTGTTCCTTGTCTTGTGCTTTTACCAGATAAGTATTTGCACCCCACCCTCCGGCCTGTAAATAGTCTTGTACTTTAAGATCGAAAGAAACTCTTTCTCCCGTATACGCTTGATCTTCCTTCACGCCTACAACAGGAGTCAAAATAACTTCCCCAGTATTCCCTTTGAAGTTTTCAGGATTACCAAGCCAGCGCTCACTAAGGAATACTGATTTTATATAAAGTTTCCACATTGGTTTGTTTTTGATAGTTCCTCTCAATCTGTACTCGATAACAGCCTTGGAATTAAATAAGTACAAGTTGGAGTATATTTCTTTGGTTTCTAATACGTCGATTACTAGGTCGTCTTGGTAGCCCCACCATCCAATTTTATACGTTATGGGTACATCAATTTTGGTTCAGGTATTTTAGGCTCTAGCACTTTAATCAGGAACCAGTATGTGGCAGCAAGTAGTGCTGCCACTACGCACACTATAACGATCGTGATTTTGAGTTTTTTCGACATTCTCAAAGCCTTCTAACGCCGCGCTCAGTCGCAGAAAAAAATGGCGCTGGTTTTGTGGTCTTTTGCAAAACAAGTGACAGTTTTGGCTGTCGGTTGAAGCGCCATGTTATGGTATTTAGTTAAAAGTAATATCATAAATTTCATTAATCTCATTTTTAGTTAACTGTACTAACAATGAATCTAAGAAAACCTTAATTTTCTCACAGTCTCTAAAATGGTGTCCAACAGGTAATGATTTACTGGATTCAGTATAATCAAAGTAATCTAGTAGAGAAACTATCTGATCTCTATATAGATTTTCATTGCTTTTCCAGTTTGAAGTAATACTCTCTAAATCAAAATTTAGTGTTAAAGCGCATTCAATTAACAAACCAATATCGATATCAATAGAAAGCCTTTTTTCTATAAGGGCTGTCATAAAATCGTTTAAAGAGGCTTTTTCATCGTGTGTCCAGTCAATACAGCCTATATTTTGAAAATCTTCAATCTTATAGTCGCTAAAAGTCTTGTAAAGCCTATCTATGGCTTTCTGTAGGTTTTCCTGCACTATTATTTCCTACGAGATCTTATTCGCATAACACCAGTATTTGGCGCCTTTTTTGTGTTGCTTGGTCTTTTTCAAACGACGCAAAAAAGGTCGCTCAAGATACTTTTGTTAAGTTTTACAGGTTAGGCCAGTAACTTTTGTAACCACTCCATGTGCAACACGTTTTGGCCCCTCCATGCAATAAAACTCAGTACCAACGTGAATCTTTTCTACATGAAGCGGCAGCATTTTTTCTGAGACAATATGCATTCTAGCCTTTAGAGTACCTTCCAGAAATACTCCCCGATCTATTGCATCACCATTGTCATCTACAAACTCTGGCCAAATCATATACATTTTATTTTCTGGGTTGTTTTCTGCGTATGTGAAATCCCAACGAATACCGTTGTGTGGAGGGCTCCGCCGCCCCCCTTCACTTTCAGTAAGGATTGTAATCTCTGCCTCAAAAGCTTCTTTGTGCTTATACAATCGGATCATATTTTTGAAACTTAGCGCCCACAATAAGCCGCGAACGAAGTGAGTCGGGCGACTGAAAAGAGCGTATTTAATTGTTTTGTTAGTAGTATCTATTCTTCAGGAAGCCCATAAAATGTTCGGATATCGAGGACACTCACCCTAATATTTCATTATATTGTACAGAATAAGATGCAGTAACTAAATGTGAACTTTCATTATAGGTTGGATTTTTCTTATGTTTTTGAGGTGACAACTGCAAGGTTGATGATTTTTTCTATCGATTCAGGTTGTTGGCTAATACAATCAATTAATAAACATCGTCTGCACCAGTGGTTCGTTGATTAAGCAAAGGAGTTGTCATTTCGCCTAATGAGTTTTGGAAGTACCAATACTACAAATACCGGTTACATGAACTCAGGCCTACTCGCCGCTCTAAATTGAAGTATTCTATATTCTTGGTTAATGATTCACTGCTGCCGACAAAGCCTTTAAACGTTTTTTCAAATTCATTCGCCATTGCCATCCAGTTGTCGACACTGATACCCAATTGATCTAAAACAAGTGGGATTGTTTTTTGTATGGCTCCGCGCTTGTCTTTTCGAATGATACGGCCCGTCCAGTCGACGAGTTCAAGGTAGTCGGTTAAACGAAATGGCAGGCCATCCGGCTTGGGTTGTCGAGGGTTACCGACAAAAGGCATCAGTGCTTTCGCTTGCTGTTTAGGATGATTGGGGGTTTGTGCGGTTTTCGCTTTTTTAGAGCGATGCTTTACGGAAGTGTGATCTGATGTTTCTGGAGTTTTGGCTAAATTGGCTCGAATGGGATTTAAATCGACGTAAACCATGCAGGCTGCTAAGGCTTTTTCATCGAGAAGTGCTTGTGATTTAAAACGCCCTTCCCAAAATCGCCCCGTACATTGATCTTCGATATTCGCTTGCCGAGCAATGGTTTCATTTAAGCGACGCATAAACCAGCTAATGCTGTGCAAACGCTCTCGCCACAACTCGACATATTCACTGAGCTTTGCTTGTTCTGCGTTGGATAAGGCATCTCCACGACGATAGCGCTGACTGAATTGATTTCCTTGATAAAGCATGTGCCATCGATTAATGACTTCTTCATCAGTCCAGTCTTTTGCTTGCTTTGCATTGATATGCAGCACCACGTGATAGTGGTTTGACATGATGGCGTAAGCAGCAATGTCAAGCGCAAATATTTGAGCTTGCTTAATCAATTCTTCTTCTAACCAAGCACGCCTGTGTTCGTAACTAGTATCACTCTGTTTGTCGTGACCACATAGGAAAGCGCGACGGACACAGCGAGATATGCAGTGATAATAGGGAGTTGCCTCTAAACTGACAAGTTGCTTTCTGGGCTTGGTCACAATGCATTCCTTTGCTTGCTTTGAGTTCATTGCGCACTGTAGCAAAACGAAAACCAAGTTCAATCAGTCGATTTACTTAGGTTACTAAGATGGGTGTCCTTGTAGTTTTAGCACAACATATTATCTAAATGCCATTAATGAATTTAAGTATCGAATATATAAAGCAGCACTATCGCCATTCAACTCAACGACGCTCTCAGAGCCGTTATAATTTCCTCGCTTACAACTTTTAATCGAACTGAGCTAATCGTCGATAGAGGGGAAATCAACGACACAGGGACTTTTTGAAACTGCCAATCTTCTAACACTTGCACCAGTTCACCTGAATCAATGGATTGTTGACATAAAAATGTTGGCAATACAGAAACACCTGCACCAGATAGGGTTAGTTTATAAACGCTCGTGATTTGATTGGTTTCTACCGTAAGCGGTGTTTTGACAACTTCGGTTTTTTTGTTTTTTGTCAGTGTCCATGTTTGATGAGGTTTACTGGATATTAATCCGATACATCGTACATTGAGCAGGTCACTCGGGCGGTTTAGCTCAATTCGCTCGAAATAGTCTTTTGATACCACGGTCGCGAGTTTGATGTAGCCAATGGTGCGAACCTTTAAATTACTTTCTTCAAGGGGGCCAATTCGCACCGCAAAGTCGTATCCCTCACCGACCAGATCCACCACGTCATTTGTGCTTTTAATGATAATTTTCAGGTCTGGATATTGTTCACAAAGAGACTGTATGCAGGATGACAGTACGAATATCTCAAAGTCTTCCGGAACCGTTATTTTTACGGTGCCGGAGATAATACTATCTTGGCCATAAAGCGCTTTTTGCGCATCCTCAATTGTTTGAATGGGGCCTAGACAGGTTTCGTAGAACTCCCGGCCCGCAGAAGTAAGCGCCTGCTTACGTGTAGAGCGCACAAGTAGCTTGGTGCCTGTCTCCCGCTCAAGCTTCGTTACCGCCTTGCTCAAAGTCGATTTCGGAATTTTCAAGGATTCCGCTGCTTTGGTGAAGCTCCCATGCTTAATGATTTCAACAAAGTAGTGAATGAGCTTGATGTCCATAATTTCCTCATGAAAACACTGAAGTTCTAATATTGCATATTATCAACAATATAGCTTTCGCAGATAATGAGTTCAACACAAAAGGTCATTAGTTACGCCGACCTATTGTCCACTGCATAGCCCTGACCCCGCTGAACCGAAAGGGCAATCTTAATTTGAGGTGAACCCATGACAGCTATAACCAAAAATGTATTAATTATTAAATCCAGCCCAGTCGCAGAAAATTCTGTCTCTAATGACATGGCAGATTTTTTAGCCGCTCAGTTCGGCAATAAAAGTGAACATTACAATATTATTGTTCGGGACTTAGCCGCTACGCCTCCACCTTTATATAATTCTGAAATTTTCCAAGCGATTTACGGCGCTGCCGATGACGAAAAAAAATACGTTTTGAAACATTCAAATGAATACATCGCTGAATTAAAGGCCGCAGATATTATTGTATTTGCTTCTCCTATGCATAACTTCAGTGTAAGTGCACTATTAAAAGCCTACATCGATCAAATTTGCCGTGTGGGTGTGACCTTTCAATATCATTCATATGGCCCCGAAGGATTGCTAAAAGGCAAACAAGCTTTGATCATCAGCAGTGCCGGCGGTGATTTTCAGCAAGACAGTGAAAAACACAAGGATTTCCAAACGCCTTATTTAAAACACGTTTTGAATTTTATTGGAATTGAAGATGTTTCTGTGGTTCCTGTTCAAGGGATGGGCTTTGGACCCGATATAGCAAATCAAGCAAAGCTCACAGCTAAGCAAAAACTAACTCAATTGGTTGAATTAGCACTTTAGTTTTCGGCTTCTTTAATTTACATAAATTTAATGGTGAATAATGTGATATCTGAAAAAATAACTTTCTCGGCTTTATTGAAATATCTGATTGCTAGCACACTCATGTTTGTGGCCTTCATTAATACAACCAATGCGGATGAAACCCCGTTAAAGCAGAAACGAAAATCCATACTGGGTCAAGAAATTGCCTACATTGATGAAGGCCAAGGACGCCCTGTCGTTTTCTTACACGGAAATCCTACCTCTTCATACTTATGGCGAAATATCATTCCATATGTCTCTAAGGACTATCGCGCTATTGCTCCAGATTTAATCGGCATGGGCAATAGCAGCAAGCCGAATATTCAGTATAACTACGATAATCAAGCAAAATTTCTGCACGCATTTTTGGATTCGCTCGATTTAAAAAATGCAGTGTTGGTTATCCACGACTGGGGGTCTGCATTGGGGTTTCATTATGCTCGAACTCGGCCCAATAGAGTTACGGCAATTGCCTTTATGGAAGCGACTCTACCGCCCTACTATCCGATTTCTTCACTGGAAGCTATGGGACCATCTGCCGAGTTTTTGAAAAACGTTCGCACTCCAGGAGTGGGCGAAACATTGATATTGAAACAGAATATTTTAATTGATCAGTTCTTGAAAAATGACTCTCCGCAAGGCCCAATGAGTGAACAAGTAATTGCTCAGTATAATAGTTACTATCCTACAGAACAGAGCCGCCAACCGTTATTACAATGGTTGCGTGAGATTCCGATTAATGGTTCTCCGGATAATGTTCATGAAATTGGGTTAAAAAATAATACCTGGATTTTAGAAACGGATATTCCAAAGCTACTATTTTATGTTACACCGGGTGTACTAGTGAGTGAGGCAACGGTTAAGTACCTGAAAGAAAACTCAAAAAATCTAGACACTATTTTACTTGGACTTGGCGGGCATTTTATGCAAGAAACCTATTCGGATGAAATTGGTAAAGGACTTATGAACTGGCTAGTAAAACTAAAGTAAGCCTAAACTAACATTTGGGATAGCGGATTCGATTAAAGAATCAACTATCCCGATGCTAAATCGTAAGGGCGTACTAATATGTTTCTTAGCACTCTGAACCCAACCAAATATTTTAAAATTCAGTGTAGCCTTGTACGGTAATAAACCAAACGCCTGCTTGCGGTGTATCCACCTCAATGAGCCCTTGGCTAGACTAGCTCAAAATAGTCCGTCAATCGAAATGGAATTCCCTCCTGCATCTGTTTTCTTGGGTTAGTAGGGCGCTCAATCTTAATTAAACAAATATTTGAGGCATAAAAAAAGCGCAACCTTTTCAGGGTGCGCTTTCTTATGTAATGGGTGCGGTATTGAGAGACCTAGGGCTACTTTTAGGCTCACGCCGCACGGCGTGTGAGTTTCTCACAGGCACTCAATCTTAATTAAACAAATATTTGAGGCATAAAAAAAGCGCAACCTTTTCAGGATGCGCTTTCTTATGTAATTGGTGCGGTATTGAGAGACCTAGGGCTACTTTTAGGCTCACGCCGCACGGCGTGTGAGTTTCTCACAGGCACTCAATCTTAATTAAACAAATATTTGAGGCATAAAAAAAGCGCAACCTTTTCAGGGTGCGCTTTCTTATGTAATTGGTGCGGTATTGAGAGACAATGGAACCTCTATCAGGCTCACGCTGTGCGGCCTGAGAGTATTTTCAACTACGCCCTATTTTTTATTAACACGCACAAAAAAGCGCAACCTTTTCAGGGTGCGCTTTCTTATGTAATTGGTGCGGAAGGAGAGACTCGAACTCTCACGCCGTGAGGCACTGGAACCTAAATCCAGCGTGTATACCAATTTCACCACTTCCGCAGGGCAGCTCGCTTGAGCCTTTTTCTTTATGCTGAATCATCTCATTCAGGCATAAAAAAAGCGCAATTCAATATGAAATACGCTTTTTTGATTACTCGTTTTGAAAACGCTTAATCTAAATTTTGGTGCGGAAGGAGAGACTCGAACTCTCACGCCGTGAGGCACTGGAACCTAAATCCAGCGTGTATACCAATTTCACCACTTCCGCAAGTGGGGTGACCGAAGGGGATCGAACCCTCGACCACAGGAATCACAATCCTGCGCTCTACCAACTGAGCTACGGTCACCACTATTTGCACTTTTTACACACTTAACATGGTAGGTCAAGTATGGCGCGCCCGACAGGAATCGAACCTGTAACCCTCGGCTTAGAAGGCCGATGCTCTATCCGATTGAGCTACGGGCGCTTCACCCTGTCGACTGTTTTGTCGGAGGCAACCAGTCGTTAAACTGGCCTTGTTGAGTTGTGCTCTCAGCAAGTGGGGCGCATATTACGGTCGAGCCTTGTTTTCGTCAACCTCTTTTTTGATTTTTTTTAAATAAAACAAGAAGTTCGGTGATTTGATCGCTTTCTACCCTAGCAGCTCGATGGCGCTTTATGTGGTACTTCATCCATATTATATAGCTTCATATCCACCGCCTTTATTTAACAACAGCTAATTCCATTCGTATCCTTTTAGTTATGCGTGAACCATGAGAAAATCGCGCGCAAAATTTCTAACGATAGAATGAAGGAATCTTATGTCGGCACAACGTATAGATGGGAACGCAGTCAGCGCTTCGATCCGTGAAAAGGTCGCCAAGAGCATCCGAGTCCGATTAGACGCAGGCAAACGCGCTCCGGGTCTTGCCGTGGTGCAAGTGGGCAGCGACCCCGCTTCTCAAATTTACGTTGGCAAAAAGCGCAAAGCTTGCCAGGACATCGGCATTCAGTCATTCGCTCATGACCTTCCAGAAGACACCCCTGAAAGCACGCTATTAGACCTGATTGACGAGCTAAACACCGATGAGCGCATTGACGGTATTCTCGTTCAGTTGCCTCTTCCTGCGCATATGGATGCCACTCAGATTCTGGAACGTATCCACCCTCACAAGGACGTCGATGGCTTTCATCCATACAATGTCGGCCGTCTAACTCAGCGCATGCCCACTCTGCGCCCATGTACGCCAGCCGGTATTATGACGTTACTGGAAGCCAGCAACATTAATGTGAAAGGCATGCACGCAGTCGTCGTTGGTGCCTCGAATATTGTTGGTCGCCCAATGTCATTGGAGCTGCTGCTGGCGGGCAGTACCGTCACTGTATGCCATCGCTTTACGCAAAACCTTCGTCACCATGTCGAGCAAGCAGACCTTCTCGTCGTGGCGGTGGGTAAACGCGGTATCGTGAACAGTGAGTGGATTAAACCTGGCGCGGTGGTCGTAGATGTCGCCATGAACCGCTTGGACAGTGGCAAGTTGGTCGGCGACCTTGATTTCGATGTGGCCGCTGAGCGCGCGAGTTTTATCACGCCTGTACCGGGTGGCGTCGGCCCTATGACGGTCGCAACGCTGATGGAAAATACACTATACGCCTGCGAGCAATTTCACGATCAATAGTCGTGAATTTGCATTCATTCGTGATTCAATAGACCCAGCACACCATGACGGAAGCGACAAAACTCGAGCCTTCTAAGCGCCTTTCTAAGTGGATCATGCTGGGTTTAGGTGCTTGGTTAATTCTATTGATGGCTGCTTCTTTGTGGTTCCAACAGCAATATGTCAGCAGCTTCATTACGCCTCAGAACAGTGAATCATTATTGTCAAATGTCACTACCCAAGCTTGGTATGACAGGTTCACGTCCCTGATCCCCGCAAAAAAAACGCCTATTCGTGTGGTCCAGTTTTGGCGACCCGATTGTTTATGTAATCGGTTTGCGAGAACGCATGCCACAGACACGATATCCAAAAGTGCGGAATTAAAGATCGAGCACCTTACTGTCATTCCAGAGCGGTTTTCTGGTCAAGTGGACTCGCTTCAATCGCTTAACCCGGATACTCGCATCGTTACCTTAAATGAGAACCTGATGGAAACTTGGCCTCAGAGCCCGGCGATATTTCTGGAAGATGTCGAAGGTCAGGTTCAATATTTCGGACCTTTAGGCTATGGGGCTTTCTGCACTCAAGCCAGTACCAGCATCATTGAAAGACAAATAATAGCCTTACAAAATAAAAGGGCTCATCCATTTTTTAATGTACTGGGACAAGGCTGTTTCTGCCCTTGGCAAGCCGATAATATTTAAACCCCAGTCATTTTCCACTCATCCTCATTGCTGTCCCATCATTTCGATCTAATCACTCGCCTATTTGGTTATAAGAACTGAATTTATGGGTTACGCCCGCCCATTAAAACCTGACTCAGAGGTGATTTGGTCTAATCTTAAATAAGGACATCAAGCACGCGTTGCCATGGACCAATCAAACCTTCAAAGCCTGTTTCGTATTGGCCGCTCTCTTATCAGCGAACGAAACATTACTCGACTGTGTGAGCTTATTTTGAATGAGGCTCAGGCTTTAACCTGCGCAGATGGTGGCACACTTTATTTAGTGAACGAAAAGCACCCGCCTACGACGCTTCGCTTCGCCATCGTACACAACCATAGTTTAGATATTCGACTCATTGCAGACCCAAAAGGCTCAGCCTTCCCCGAAATCCCGCTGTACACCCCAGACAACAGCATTAACCAGCATCATGTGGCGGCTTTTACAGCCCATGCGAAAACGCTCATTAATATTGACGATGTTTACAACAATCAGCAGTTTGATTTTAGCGGCGCTCGACGCTTTGATGAGGAGCATGCGTATCGCACGAAGTCTGTTTTAGCTGTGCCTTTACTCAATGAAATGAATCAGCTTATCGGTATATTGCAGCTGATAAATGCCATTGATGTTGATACTCAAAAAATTGTGGCCTTTCCGGAGGAAATGGAACCCCTGGTCGCCGCGCTGGCGACGTTTGCCGCGACGGCCATCGAGAACAGAAACGTTTCAGATGGGCAGAAAGCATTGCTGGTGGAGCTGGCCGCCACATCCGATACGGCAGAAATCATTGAGCGCATATTAGAAGAAGCCAAATCCCTCAGTTACGCCGAGGGCGGTACGCTCTATTTAATGCAAGGTGAAGAGAACGAGCACCCAGAACTGAGATTTGAAATCATTAGGAACGATAAACTGGACATTTACATGGGTGGTAAAGAGGGTCTTACAATTCCTTTTCCTCCTATTCCACTGGTGGAAGAAGATGGCGAGCTTAATTGCCATAACGTTGCTGCGTATTGTGCGAACACCAAACAATCCGTCAATATCCCTGACGTTTACACTTCCACAGATTTTGATTTTTCGGGCGCTCGAAAATTTGATGAATCTGCACATTACCGCACAAAGTCTGTGCTGACGATTCCATTGCTTAATCACCGACAAGAAACAATCGGCGTTTTACAGTTAATTAATGCACGACACCCAGACACCGATCATGTCATTCCATTTTCAGAACGCTACAGTCCATTAATTAAAGGGCTCGCATTATATGCAGCCATTGCCCTGAATAATCAAATTTTGGTGCGAGATCTGAAAAATCTTTTAGATGCCTTCATTAAAACCATAGCGAAAGCCATTGACGCCAAATCCCCCCATACCAGTGGCCACTGTCAGCGCGTGCCGCTCTTAATGGAATTAATTGCAGAAGCGGCCTGCCGAGACGATGAAACATTTGCAGACTTTGATTTAACCGAAGAGGAATGGTACGAACTGCGTGTCAGTGCATGGATGCATGATTGCGGTAAGCTGGCAACACCTGACTCCGTGCTGGAAAAGTCGAAAAAACTCCATCGAATGCTCGATGGCATTGAAACGGTTGAAGCACGTTTTTCCACTTTAATTGCCGACACAAAATTACAGTTCTTTGAAGCTGTGCAGGCCCACCCAGAAAACAAAGCTGCGCTAGAGGCGACCCTCAATAAAGACATCAAAGCCTTGAGAGAAGATTTAAGCTTTGTGCAAAAAAGCAATAAAGGTGGAGAGTTTATGTCAGATGAGGCAAAGGCTCGGATAGTCTCTATCGCTAAAAGAACGTGGGTGGATGTCAACGGCAACGAGCAACCAATATTGTCCGATACAGAGGTGTACAACCTATGTATTGAGCGAGGCACTCTCACCAATGAAGAACGACAGGTGATCAATGACCATATGAAGGTCACGATTGATATGCTTGAAGGCCTCCCTTTCCCGAAACAATTACGACGCGTGCCAGAATACGCCGGTGGACATCATGAGAAAATGGACGGCTCTGGCTTTCCCCGCGGGCTGACTCGAGATCAAATGTCGATTCCTGCTCGCATGATGGCGATTGCCGACATATTTGAAGCGTTAACCGCGAAAGATCGGCCATACAAAGACCCGATGAAGATCAGCTTATCGCTCACGATTATGCGGAGAATGGTGGAGGATCGGCATATTGATCCTGATATCTACAACTTATTTGTCCGGCTAAGAGTGTGGGAGACTTACGCAGAGAAAGCGTTAGCCCCTGAGCAGCTTGATGTCGACGATCCATCCGAGTACCTCATCACCGTCAGTGAGCCTAGCCTGCACTAGCGGCTGCATCTCAATGAACTCAAAAGCACTCAACCGACCCGGCTAACGTCACAACGCCTGACATCCAGCGGTGAATAAATCACCTATTGCATTTATATAACACCTGTTTTATAACTAGTGTTTTAAAACAAGCGTTACACAACCTAATTAGGGCTCAATTTACGTCATATGAAATCGAAAGCGGTCACCGGTGGGCGTCCCAAGTCCTTTGATTACCAAGAACTTTTGGCGCAAGCTGTAAAAGTTTTCTGGCAGAAAGGCTTTAAAAATACGAGCGTTCGAGACTTGGCCATGTCAGCCGGATTGACCACGGGCACGCTCTATAACGAATTTGGCAATAAAGAAGATTTATTTTGCGCCTGCCTCCACCATTATATCGAAACGGTGATAAAGCCACGGGTAGACCTCATTTTGTTAAGCGACGACACGTCGTTTATCCCATCGCAAAAAGAGGATTCACCTGCATTACGAATACAATATTTTCTAACTTCAAGCATTGATATCCCACAAGCGACCCATATCCCTAAGTCCTGTTTTCTCGTGAACACGGTCATTGAATTGGGACAAAATCCTGAAAACGATCGTATAAAAGCAGAGCTGCATCAAGGGCTAAACTATATAAACAGCGGTTTAAAGAAACAGCTTGGTCTTGCACAGCGTCAAGGCTATCTCCCACAAAACCAAGAGATGACTCCACTGTTAGTTCAAGTTCGCATATTTATGACGGGCTTACTGCTGTCTGCCAGTGATATCGATACCGCATTACTTAAAATATCCATTCATCAGTTTGTTGATCAACTACTGCATAGGCAGACCCATAGAAAGACACCCATACACACAAAGCACCCTTCTGATAACGACCCACGAAAAGCGAGTGAAAAATAAAAAATGAATGTACTTCGCACACCTGAAGAACGCTTCCAGCGACTACCCAATTACCGATTCGAGCCGCACTACATGACCGTCGACGGCATGCGTATGCATTATGTCGACGAAGGGCCTCGCGACGGAAAGGTCGTGCTCATGATGCATGGCGAACCTAGCTGGTCTTATTTGTATCGCCATATGATTCCGATCTGTGTAGCGGCGGGGCATCGAGTGATCGCGCCTGATCTCATTGGCTTTGGCAAATCTGATAAACCCGACAGCATTCATGATTATTCCTACCAAAAACACATGGATTGGATGCAAGCATTCATTGACGAGTTAGGCATTCAAGGCATCACACTCGTGTGCCAAGATTGGGGGTCATTACTCGGTCTACGCTTGGCGGCTGAAAATGAAGAACGATTCAGTGCCATTGTATTGGGTAATGGTGGCTTGCCCACTGGTGATCATGGGAAAATTCCGACAGCTTTTAAAGCTTGGCAAAACTTCGCGCGCTACAGCCCTTGGTTTCCAATTGGAAAAATCGTTAACTCCGGTACACTCAAATCACTCAGTAAAGACGAAGTTCGTGCCTACAATGCACCTTTTCCAAATGCGAGCTTTAAAGCAGGTGCCCGTGCTTTTCCGCGATTAGTACCGACGACACCCGACAACCCTGCGTCCCCCGCAAACCGAGCAGCTTGGGAAATTTTGTCAAAATGGAACAAGCCCTTCTTAACCACATTTAGTAATGCTGACCCCATTACGCGCGGTATCGACAAAATCATGCAAAAAAACATTCCTGGGGCACAAGGCCAACCACACCAAACATTAATTGGCGGCCATTTTTTACAAGAAGATGCGAGCACGGAGTTTGCCACTGCCGTCAATCACCTCATTGCTGAACATTTATAACGAGGGTGTATTTTAATTTATAAAAAAAGGCTACCCGTTTTTGGGTAGCCTTGATGGTTTACACCGAACATCGCACGGCGTTTAGCAGCACCCTCCATTTACAGTATTACTGCTGACCTGTTGGGCAGATTCGAAGGGCATCAAGGTGCCGCAACCATCAAAAATGCCATAGTGCGTATCCCAGTTTCCGATGAACTCAAAATGCGATTGAAAACGGGTTTCATGCAACATGCGATAGGTGTTACCGCAAACGGGGAACACCCTGCCAGTTTCAATAGCATGATGCCCATCAAGGTGAAATACGTGCGGGCAATGATCAATCGTGCCTTTATAGACCACTGCTTGACCATAATCTTCACACGCTGTTTCAAGTGCCGCAATTTTAAATAAGCGGTAGGTCGCGGAATAAAAACGAATGTGGCCGATTTTTTGTTCAACGTCCCGATTTTCAATGGTAATCGGGCGATCTTTCACCAGCCTAGGATCCGCAAAACCGGCAGATTTCGCATACTCGATGAAATCTCGCCAATACAGAGCGCCACTCAAGCACTCGCCAAATAGCACGCTATCTTCAACGAGTGCAGCCGGAATGCGTCGCTCACTGTAAACATCAGAGAAATACATCTCACCACCGGGCTTCAAGAGCCTATTCACGGACTTTAATACACTTTCTTTGTCTTCAAGCAAGTTGATCACGCAATTTGATATGATTAAATCAAACTGATTTTCATCTAAATCCAGCTCGTCTAATCGTTCGATATCGCCTTTCATGAACTCGACATTCGACTTTGCAAACCCAAACGCCTCAGCATGAAAATCTTGGTACTCTGTTGCCACCGCTAATTGTTCATCGGTCATATCCACGCCAACGACTTTCCCACTCTCCCCTACCAAAGCAGACAATGCGTACACATCTCGTCCCGCACCACACCCCAAATCTAAAATGGTCAAGCCTTCTAATTGCTCGGGCAACACAAGGCCACAGCCGTAATATCGAGTCAGAACCTTCTCATGTACTTTGGACAAAATTGGCTTTAGGTAATCTGGCATTGCCTCGTCTGTACAACATGCATTCGTTTGCAAATCATCCGAATGTTGTAACACCTGCCCATAATAGTTCTTAACCGATTCCTGCATGCCTAGCATTCCTATTCGTATTTGTATTGCTTGAAAGATTTATTTACAACCCAAATTAAGGCGCGGCCTCACTGGCGTCAAGGCTTCATTAACGAAAGGAAAGCGAATTCGCAGCAAAACGAAACGCCATCGATTGAGCATGGGGTTTCGAAACGGAACCCCGCGATCAAGAACGTTTATGATGATCAACTCATGATGACCTAAAAGGCATCACTAGCCCGCGATGGCTTCGATATTCAATGCACGGCGATGTGCCGCTTAACAGATTAAATTTCAACACTGGACAAAACCATTTAAATTTCTTTGAATGGTCGTTAGCCTAGAATTCAATCAAAGCTCAAAGCAAATGGAATGGTCAGCATTATGGAACAATACGGTTTTCAAGCAGCGCTTCTTCGGTTTACACCGTTCCGTCAGCGTAACTCTCGCACCACCGTCACTCAGCGCGCCCAATGGCTTGTCGTCGCTGCGTGTTTAATCGGTGTGGTAAGTCAGGGAGCACTGGCCACCAATACGAAGCAAACTCAACCGAAACACAATCACTCTGATGCCAATACTTCTGTCATTCCACTTAACCAATTACCGAATACCGCACCACAAAAGCTGGAATATAAGGCAGCACAAGATGGCACTCAGATCGCATTCAGAGTCTATGAGCCTCGCAAGACGAATGCTGAATCTGCCCGCGCGGTTGCGGCCGTGCTGATCTTTTACCACGGTACAGGAAGCCATAGCGGTTTAGGGTATCCCGCTTTTGCAAAAGGCCTGAGTGACAGTAAACCCGTTGCCGTTATCACACCTGACATGCGAGGGCATGGTTTTTCAGCAGGCCCAAGAGGTGACACCACGACCATTAAAGCCATGTTCGACGATATCAATAGCATCATTGATGAAGCGAGTATTCGCTACCCAGATACGCCTATCTACCTTGGTGGGCATTCATCAGGTGCGGGGCTTGTTCTCAATTACACGGGGTATGCACAAAAAAAACACATTGATGGCCTAGTCTTCGTTGCTCCTTACTTAGGGTTTTTAGCTAAAACAGAGTGGGAAGGTCGATCCGCTGCAGGCATAACGGTCGATTTCCTGCCATTTACGGCGTACAGCAAAGACGGCTCTCAAGGACACACCAAAGCGGTTTTCTATCAATTTCCTGATCAGTTTTTGCAACAGAACCCTGAGTTGGTCACCTCAATCAGTGTATTAATGTCACATGCTACTACCCCGCAATGGCCACACCATCAGTTAGCCGATATACAACTCCCCATTGGTGCATGGATTGGCGAGCGAGATGAAGGCTTTGACCCAAGCAAGGTGAAGTTTTTTATGGAATACGCCAACAGCGCGGTTGATTTCGAAATCATGCCGAAACAAACCCACCTAACAGTACTGGCAGCAGCGCCTCAATCAATCGGAACTTGGATTTTAAAGAACCGAAAAGATTGAGCCCTGACTGGATGCATTCCGCTCACTGACACTGAACGGCCACTGTATTTGAACAGGTATAAAAAAAGGGACTGAATATCAGCCCCTTTTACTTGGTTCTTCAAACCCCCGACTTCAGCGATTCAATTCAAACTCTCGGTAGATTTCACCGTTCGCCGACGACCTAACCTTAAAATTCTTCGTTTCAACATTGCGATATTTTTGGCTGCCACAGCATCCGATTGCGCGCCATACAAATAAGCATCAAACAATCGCCCTATAGCCACTAACTCACTTTTTAAATGTGGGAGTGCCGTCACGGCATGTTCAATGGCCACTGAAGGCGGTGCAGAATCTGAAACATCAATGCCTTTTTTACGCAGCACATTCTTCAGTAACTGGTAAGCCCGCGTAAGCGGCGGCGCAGCAGGTTCTCGATTTGCCAACAACAGCGCAGCGGCCAGCATCAAAACAACGGCTGCAATGATGAGCATGATAATCCAGACATATTCCGTAAAACTTTTCTTACCAAATAGGTCTTCCAATAAACTCTGCTGCTTTTCAGCGGTATAACTCAGCACCCAATTGTTCCAGTGGTAGTTAAACGCATCAAACTGCTGACGCAATTCCAATAACCATTTTAGTTCTCTATAGCGGTGTACGGACAAAAATGAGTCTGACCGAAATTCTTCTTTAACGGCTTCTTGAATCCCTTGCTCAATGCGATCAGGTGATACCCAAGACGTAGGGTCATATCTCACCCAACCGCTACCCTCCAACCAGATTTCAACCCACGCATGTGCATCGAATTGGTAGACAGAAACGTAGCCGCCTTGTTTATTAAATTCGCCACCCTGATAACCCGTAACGATACGGGCCGGCACACCACCCAATCTCATTAAGTACGTAAAGCTGCCTGCGTAGTGCGCGCAAAAACCACGCTGTGATTCAAATAAAAATTGATCAATAGAATCGTCTCCGCCGAGCGTCGGTGGTTTAAGTGTGTAAACGTATGGTTGGCTTAGGAAATACTGCTTAACGGCATCGACATACGCCTCCGGTGATTGATGGCGGGCCTTCAATTCCTGTGACATTTTTCTCGATAACGGATTATCACCGCGCGGCAATCGCAGGTTGATGGCCCGCTCAACACGGGGTAGTCCCTCGACAGACATCGGCTGCTCTAATGTACTGCGTACCTGATAAATGTGTTTACTGTAAATTCTTTCTCTTGATACGAGACGATAGTCGGTTGTTCGGCCCGTTTTATGGGTTAAAGGTGCGGCGACGTCCAATCCAAATAGCCACTTTTTTTCATGGGGTTCAAGCATAATTTCATAGCCCACACCCTGAAGGGGTGAGCTAGGCATAACCTGCGAGACTTCATCGTCCGTTATAGGTGTGTCACCGATTGCCAGGGGATTGCTTTCCCCAAAGTACCACTCTACTTCCGGATTGAGGTTATGGGGTTTCCAAGTGTTTCCGTCAAACTCATCCATCACGAGGGCACGCCAATAGAGTTGATTCTGCGGTGGTGGATCGCCTTCAAAGGTGGCACGAAAAGCGAGTGCGTCGCTATTCGTTAAATTTGCAATGTCTCCCGGTGTCATACTGTCAGATAGGCCGGTCACGGCTGCCTGCGTGTTGATACTAAGAGACCATAATGGAGCCAGTCGAGGCACAACAAGAAACAAAACCACCGCCAGTGGAATCGACTGCGCGATCAGCTTAAGCGCCAATAAGTGCGCACGCTTGGATGACTTGATACCTTGATTTAAACTGACCTGCGCCGTCATCGCTAGCGATAGCGCCCAAGTGACGTACAGTGCTGTTAATGGACTTTGATCAAATAAAAACTCCGTGCTCACCAAAAAGTAACAAAGAAAAATGAGCACATAAGTATCGCGCCGCGTGTAAGCCTCTAATGGTTTTAATATCGCGCCTGCTGACAATAATGCCACCATGCTTTCAATGCTAAATTGATGACCGTAGGTAAAATAGACACCCGCGAATGATGCGATAACCAATACCAATTTAATGGGCCACGTCGGTGCCGGCCAACGCCCTAAATGCATCATGAATCGCCATAACAAACTCACAGCGGCGGCACCCAATATCCAAACCGGCAAACGAGGAACATGAGGAACCAGCGAAGCAATAACGGCAGTCAATAGCCACAATAACGCGGCACGCGATAGAAAATCCGATTTCAATTTCATGATTGGACTCGTCTATTGTTAAGCGCAGCTTCTAACACGGGCTTTTCTTTTCCGTAGGTCGCCAGTACGGTAAGGCATTCATCGCGATGGTGGTCGCCACGACCAACCTTGACTTCGATTCCTGGCAACCGTAAGCCGTACTCCATATTTTCTTCATGGGAACGCAGCACCCAACCGCAAAGGCACTGCAATCGAGACTCAATTTCTAAGCCTGCCAATGCTTGCCAATCTAACCAGTGGCTACCAGCGTGTGTTTCTTCAAATTCTTTTGTCAGTAATTCGCCACCACGTGCAAACTGCTTCCAAGCAACATGCTTTAATGGGTCTCCGGGTTGGTAGCTTTTAAATCCGCGGAAATCATCAATGCCAACTTGGTCTGGCACTTCGCCTTCTTCTTCGTCACCGTTATTTTCACTGACCACGTACTTGAATGGAACATAGGTTGGCTTTGGATAAACCAGTCCTTGAAAGTCTAAATACAACCACGCCCAACACTTTAATAAACCCATGGGATAAGTGCTTTCAAGTTTCAAACGGGGCGTTTCAATATACCCTCGATGGAGCGGCGTATAGAGTATTGACGTACGCGTAGCATCAACTACGGCATCCACCTGCGTCGACACCTGCCCTTCAAAACCAAAGTCTATGTTTTCTCGTGCCCACTTTGTCGCTCTTAGCGTAATAGGTAGCGACACACTGGCTTCAGCGAACACCGGCAGGGCATGCCCAGCCTTGATGGTAAGACCGGATAGGTTTCGATAAGTATTTAGAATAACGGTAATAAACAAACTCACCATTAAAAAACATAAAGCAAACAGCAAGTTGTTTTTATAATTAACCGCGTTGACAAACACCAGCAGAATGACAGCGACGAACAATAATCCAACACCCGTTGGCAAAATGAAAATTCTGCGCTGACTCAACGTCACTTCACTGATTAATGGAAATCTTTTCTTAAGCCAGTTTAAGTAAGCTTTTTTCAAGAACGGGGGCATTTTAATCTTCACACACGACGCTCATCACAACCCTACCATCACAGGACTTTCACTTCGGAGAGAGCATGCTGAGATATTCTACCCAGTGATTGCTCCATTGCATCCGCCAAACGATGCTCAGTAACTGCTTCAAAGACTGCTTGAATATCTTCCGGCACAACGTGTTCTCGCCCATGCAGTAACGCCCAACTTTTAGAAGCATTCAGGAGCGCTAACGAACCGCGGGGAGACAAACCATAAGTCAATTTTGGGTGTTCACGCGTATAACTGATCAGGCGTTGTAGATAATCCAACAGCGAAGAACTGGTTTTCACCGACTTTACTTTCACTTGATAAGCCGCTAATTCTTCTAGCGTCATTACAGGTTTGAGCTGCTTCGCTAATTGTGTGTGATTTTGTCCTTCCAGTAATTCTCTTTCTGCCTGCGCGCTGGGGTAACCCAAATTAATTCGCATTAAAAATCGATCGAGCTGAGATTCAGGCAGTGGAAATGTACCCGCTTGAGATAAGGGGTTTTGAGTCGCGACAACAAAAAATGGCTTCGGCAATGGGAAGGTTTTCCCATCAATTGAAACTTGATGCTCCTCCATGGCCTCCAGCAATGCACTTTGCGCTTTAGGTGTTGCGCGGTTTATTTCATCCGCCAGCACAAACTGAGAAAATATGGGCCCCGGACTAAATACAAACTTTCCTTGCCCTGTTTCTTGGTTGCGCTGAAAAATACTGGCGCCGACAATGTCTGCGGGCAATAAATCAGACGTAAACTGAATTCGGCGATACTTTAACCCTAGGACGTTTGCGAGCGCGTGGGACAAAGTCGTTTTACCCATTCCGGGCAAATCTTCAATCAGTAAATGTCCTTGTGCCAACAAACAACTTACTGACAATTTTATTTGCTCCGGCTTACCTAAAACAACTCGATTGAGAGCTGCCAATACCTGACCTAACTTGGCATCCATAAATGTACTCTTTTGTCTTTTCTATGGAAAATCAACACACTTGTCTTACCAGTTTAACAGGCAATTGGCTGATTTCAGCCTGCTTTTGAAATCATTCGCCCCATTCAGTTCAATCTAATGTTCGCATTTTCATCTTGCATTCTGTCATGCAAACAAAAAAAGGCGCCGAAGCGCCTTTAGAATCTGATAATCAAGCATTCAATATTGGATTAAAGATTGGCCAACCCAAACGAAAGATCTCGCTGAATATCTTCGATATCTTCTAAACCACATGCGACGCGTATAAGACCATCGCTGATCCCGGCTTGCAGTCTTTGTTCTTCTGTCAGACGGCAGTGCGTGGTGGTCGCCGGATGGGTAATCGTGGTCCTGGCATCGCCTAAGTTAGCGGTGATTGATACAAGTCGTGTTGAGTCCATCACCTGCCATGCCGCCTCACGACCTCCTTCGACCTCAAACCCCAGCACCCCGCCAAAGCCACTCTGCTGTGTTTTGGCTAACTCATGGGACGGATGCGTCGGCAAACCTGCATAATAGACTGACTTCACATTGGGGTGCTCTGTTAACCAATTCGCTAAGGCCATCGCATTTTCCGAGTGTGCTTTCATGCGAATCTTCAGGGTCTCTAATCCTTTCAGCATGACCCAAGCGTTGAACGGACTCATGCTAGGCCCCACTGAGCGCAAGACGCCGACCACTTCTTCCATTAACTCGCTTCGCCCTAAAGCCGCACCGCCTAAACAACGACCCTGCCCATCGATAAACTTGGTCGCACTGTGAATCACAATGTCTGCACCCAGTTTAAGTGGTTGCTGTAAAGCCGGGCTACAGAAACAATTATCAACGACGAGTAACGCATTTTGGGCCTTCGCCAAACGTGCGAGTGCACGAATATCGCCCACTTCATTAAGCGGGTTCGAAGGCGATTCTAAAAACAGCATTCTGGTATTTGGCTTGATAGCAGCTTGCCATGCGTCAACGTCTTTTAAGTCAACATAATCGACCTCAATACCCAACTTGCTGACATATTTGCTGAACATTACATTCGTTGAACCAAATATATTTTGCGAAGAAAGGATGTGATCACCCGGATTCAACAACGCCAAGATCGTCGAAAAGATCGCTGACATGCCTGAAGCAGTCGCCACACACTGCTCCGCTCCTTCAAGTGCGGCAAGGCGCTCTTCAAACATGCGGACAGTGGGGTTGGTGTAACGGGAGTAAACGTTACCCGCTTGATCGCCACCAAAAATTGCCGCAGCTTCCTGAGCACTACCAAACACATAACTGCTGGTCATGAACATGGCTTCGCCATGCTCATGTTCATTCGAACGCTTATGACCTGCCCGCACAGCCAAAGTATCAAACTGCGCGCCATCCAGTTGTGAATCGTAGCGTTTATTGTCAGCCACTCTTTTTAATCCTCAATCGTTTTCGTCATCATTGTGTAAATCAATGATTGCATTTTCCACGTCGCTCGTGGATTTTTGGGTGTCGCTGCGACTTTCTTGCAACTTGTTTAAATAGGCTTCGTCTATATCGCCCGTAATATACTCACCATTAAATACAGAGCAATCGAAATCGTAACTGACATCGGCACCATCACAGGTGGCTTCAATCAAATCGTTGAGATCTTGATAAACCAACCAATCAGCCCCGATCTCCTTTTGGACTTCTTCAACTGAGCGCCCGTGAGCGATCAATTCTTCTTTGGCTGGCATGTCGATGCCGTATACATTCGGGAATCTTACCGGAGGCGCAGCCGAGGCAAAGTATACTTTGTTCGCACCCGCATCGCGGGCCATTTCAATAATTTGTTCGCACGTAGTACCACGTACGATTGAGTCATCCACCAATAAAACATTTTTACCGCGGAATTCTAAATCGAGCGCATTCAGTTTTTGACGAACGGATTTTTTACGCAGCTGTTGTCCCGGCATAATGAAAGTACGACCGATATAGCGGTTTTTCATAAACCCTTCGCGATACTTCACTCCTAAACGATTCGCCAATTCCACTGCTGAACTACGGCTGGTGTCTGGGATCGGGATAACAACATCAATGTCGTGATCAGGTCGCTCACGTAAAATCTTTTCAGCTAATCGTGAGCCCATTTTTAAGCGAGCTTTATAAACCGAGATTTTATCAATAATCGAGTCAGGACGTGCGAAGTAAACATGCTCAAAAATACACGGCACTGTAACGGGATTTTCAGCACATTGCTGTGTGTGCAAATTGCCATCCACGTCAATATAAATGGCTTCACCAGGCGCAATATCACGGACTAATTTATAGCCAAGCGCATCCAATGCAACGCTTTCAGATGCAATCATGTATTCAGGGCCATTTTGGGTTTCCCGCACACCATAGACCACAGGACGAATGCCGTGCGGATCACGAAACCCAACGACACCGTAGCCTGCAATCATACCGATTACGGCATAACCGCCTTTAACACGCTTATGAACTGCTTTGACCGTTTCGAAAATATCTTCGGCAGAGGGAACCAGTTTCTTCTGGCTGTGCAGTTCATGGGCAAAGACATTCAATAACACTTCTGAATCAGAGCTGGTGTTCACGTGACGTAAATCTTCACGGTACACTTCCTCTACTAATTCTCGTGCATTGGTAAGATTGCCATTATGCGCTAATACAATACCGTAAGGAGAGTTTACGTAGAACGGCTGTGCTTCTGCCGAGCTAGAACTGCCTGCGGTCGGATAGCGAACATGTCCGATGCCCATGTTTCCGACCAATCTCTGCATGTGGCGCGTCCTAAATACATCTCGGACCAAACCATTGTCTTTACGCAGGAAAAAGCGCCCATCGTCACACGTTACAATACCGGCTGCATCTTGTCCTCGATGCTGTAAAACCGTTAATGCATCGTACAATGCCTGATTTACGTTCGTCTTGGCGACTACGCCAACTATGCCGCACATCGGCCCTACCCCTTCATACAAGCTGGATTAATTGGGTTTCCCCAATGTTAAAAGCGTTTCCGTAGCTCCTGGCAAAATGTCTTTCGACCAGGAAACCATTAATTCAAAGTGAGGAATAAAAGAAGAGTGTTGCCACCAAGGGTCTTGACTAAAAGCGGTCATTTGCAAGCCATATACAGCAGCGGTTATAAGCACAAATCCGCGCGCAATGCCGAACACCGTTCCAAATACTCTGTCGGTTCCCGTCAAACCCGTCGCTTTTACAAATTCACCGACAAGATGGTTGATCAGAGCCCCGACTATTAGGGTAGCTGCAAAAAGAATCGCGAACGCGGCAGCGTAGCGAGCTGAGGGTGTAGCGATCCATTGAGTCAATAGTGACTCCAAATGTCCGCTAAAAATACGGGCGATAATAAAGGCTGAAATCCAACTAATCAGCGACAGCATTTCTTTCACAAAACCGCGCTTTATACTGATTAAAGCAGAAATCACAATCACAGCCAGAATCAGCCAATCTACGACAAGCATAGCCTCTCCTCAGTCGAAGGCGCGCATCATAACAAAGCACTTGAGGCGATGCTAGAGCGTATAAATTGACCATTTAAGCAGGTTTAGTCCACTTTCGTGAAGCGAATATTGACGCCAAACCTAACGATCACCTTGGCTGGAACGGTACAATTTGCGTTTTTAAGTGATGCTGCTCATCAATCTGCTGAGCTTGCTTTTCTAACTCAATTTTTTGATAGCTTGGCCCCACAAAAACCCGTGTGTGACGCCCATCATCAGATAGTTGTTCAAACGCCTGAAACCCGTCTTTACGCAACCGATCTCTCAAAGCGATCGCGTTGCTGATCTCGGCAAAACTCGCCACTTGGATCTGCCAAATGGAAGCTTGACCTGTCACGGTTTTATTGGGTTTCTGGAACGTCTCCACCGGCGTTTTTTCGCGATCGACTTGAACCGAAGCCACCGTCACAGTGGAACCACTCGGTGTGCCCTCTGCCAATAGCTCGGATACGGGTATATCCAACGATTTAGGGGTAGGCATAACCATAGCGGGCGCTTCAGGCATCGCCGGGACACTGTCGCTCAGATAGCGCGTGTTACGACTGGTAGGCATCAGCTGAGGTAACATAATCAATGCAATTATGACCAGTACTGCCGCGCCCACCAATTTGCGTTTTATGGCCTCATCCACGACACCTTACTCCTTCAACCAAGCTAACGCTTCGCCCACTGTGTAAAAGGAGCCCAGTATGACCACTTCGTCTTGCTTGTCCAGTAAACGGGTGTCACTCAATGCCGACGCTACGGATGCGAATGTTTTCACATGCGCCCCTTCGAGTGCATTTGTGACTTTTGCTTTCAATTGATCCGCTGATTGTCCTCTAGGAAGATCCAGCCCAGCTACCCACCATTCATCAACCTCTGCATTTAACGCTTGGACGACGCCTGCCGCATCCTTGTCGGCCAGCATGGCCAACAGCGCGACACGCTTCCCTTCAATTGGGTTTTTATTCAAATGGCTCGCCAGTAGTTCGGCGGCTTGTGGGTTATGACCCACATCCAATAGACCATTAAATGGCTCTGTAATGCGTTGTAAACGCCCATCCAACTGGGCTCTTGCGAGACCCAAACGGATGGCTTCTTCTGCTAACTCTGGAAAAGCCAATATCAGGGCTTGAAGCGCGGTTGCGGCGTTTTCAAGTGGCAAGCTGGGTACTGGTAATTGTCGATAAGCAATTGCCTGCCCTTTTACATCCAATCCCTGCCATTGCCAGAATTCTCCACTGGCATCCACTTCAAAGGCATAGTCTTTTTGTTTGACCAAAACATCAATGCCCAACTGGTCAACGACTTCAAATAAGGAGCTGGGAGGATTTCGCTCTCCACAGACAGCCGGTTTCCCCATTCTGAAAATTCCCGCTTTTTCGCGAGCAATACTGGCAATATCGTCACCCAGCCAATCTTGGTGGTCGAGGCCAATGCTGGTGATGACAGCAACATCCGGCTCCACAATGTTGACGGCGTCAAGTCTGCCACCTAAACCCACTTCGAGCACAACCACATCAACCGCGGCTTCTTTGAACAACCACAGACCAGCCAAGGTGCCAAACTCAAAGTAGGTTAATGTGATTTCACCTCTCGCCGCTTCGACCGCTGCAAAGCTATTGCATAAGTCGCCATCAGAAGCAGGCTGCCCATTAATGCGGACACGTTCGCCATAATGATGAATGTGAGGACTCATGTAACTGCCGACCTTCAAACCGGCTTGATTTAATATGCTCGCACAGGTCGTGACGGTGGAGCCTTTACCATTAGTCCCTGCAACAGTGATCACCTTCAGTGCCGGTTGTTCGACGCCCAACCTTTCCGCCACGACGCGAATGCGCTCTAACCCCATATCAATTTCAGATGGGTGAATTGCTTCTAGGTGGTTTAACCAATCAGTAAGTGTTTGCATGAATACGCTAAGATTTCGTCATAAATTAGGAGGCAAAATAATCGTTTGCACTAAGGTTCGTCAACTTAGTGTGTGTCATCACGAGTATGACGTTTCGAAATGGGTCTGTGAATGGGGATCTATCACCTACCGTGATCATTCATTGTTCAATGACGATTCGGTAGGCGACAAAAGGATTAGGCGACCGCGTCCATTGCGCTTCGCATTTCTGATAGGATGGCCATCAGCTGTGTGCGGGCCGTGCTGACATCATCTGGATTGTTTTCAATGCATTTTACAAGTGCGCTGCCGACGATGACGGCGTCCGATATTTTGGCTACTGCAGCGGCTGTTGCTCCATCTTTAATGCCAAAGCCCACCCCCAAAGGTAAGTCCGTTTTACTACGAATACGGTCTAAGTTGGCCTTCACATCATCAACATCCAGCGCCGCTGAACCTGTAACGCCTTTGACCGATACGTAATACAAATACCCAGAACCATGTTCGCATATCGTAGTGGCACGAGCATCCGGCGTCGTGGGTGCCATTAGATAAATCATTTTTAAATCATGGCCACTGATGACGTTCGAGAATTCTGTCGATTCTTCTGGCGGCATATCAACAATCAAAACACCGTCCACGCCTGCTGCCACTGCCTGACTCGCAAATAATTCGTAGCCCATCACTTCTATAGGGTTTAGATACCCCATGAGCACCACCGGTGTTTTCATGTCTTTTTCACGAAAGGTTTTCACCATGCCTAAGACATCTCGTAAGCTGGTGTTGTGGGCCAGTGCTCGCTCACAAGCCAATTGGATGGTCGGGCCGTCTGCCATTGGATCAGAAAACGGCACGCCTAGCTCGATCAGATCAGCGCCACTTTCAACCAATCCATGCATCAAATCAACGGTGGCGTCTGGCTTTGGGTCACCGCCTGTAATATAAGGGATAAGGGCTTTTTTATTAGCCGACTTGAGGTCGGCAAAACATTGATCAACTCTATTCATGGTTTTTTCCTATCACCGATCTGCGTATCGATGACTTTAAAATGGTGTTATTTAGCGGGGTATGCACGCGCTTTTTTGCGCGTCACACCATAAATATTTTTTGATATGAGGCAGGCGAGTTTAATCGCCTGACGCATTTAAATATCAATACCGGCTAGGCCTGCCACTGTATGAATATCTTTGTCGCCACGGCCCGATAAATTCACCACCAATATTTGATCTTTATCCATTTTAGCGGCTTGTTTCATTCCGAACGCCACTGCATGACTAGATTCTAATGCTGGCATAATGCCCTCTAGCTTCGTCAATAGGTGGAAAGCCTCTAAGGCTTCATCATCCGTTGCTGCAACGTAATTGACACGTCCAATATCCTTGAGGTAAGCATGCTCTGGGCCCACACCTGGATAATCTAAACCTGCCGATACCGAATGCGTGCCCATGATTTGGCCATTTTCATCTTCCATTAAATACGTGCGGTTGCCGTGTAATACACCTGGCTTACCTTTGCATAATGGCGCGGCATGATCGTCACCATCGAGCCCCTTGCCACCGGCCTCCACACCGTACATCGCAACAGCTGTGTCTTCGATAAAAGGGTAAAACATGCCGATTGCGTTTGAACCACCACCCACGCATGCCACTACTGCATCAGGAAGTCTGCCTTCTTGCACAACACTTTGTCGTTTAGTTTCACGACCGATAATGGCTTGAAAATCTCTGACTAATTTAGGGTAAGGATGCGGGCCGGCTGCAGTCCCGATAATGTAAAACGTATCATCGACATTCGTGACCCAATGACGCATCGCTTCGTTCATTGCGTCTTTTAGTGTCGCCGTTCCAGAGCTGACTGAAACCACCTCTGCACCCAGTAAACGCATGCGGTAAACGTTCAGTTTTTGTCGCTCAATATCTGTCGCACCCATAAAAACGGTGCACTTTAAACCCAGTCGAGCCGCCACGGTGGCCGTTGCAACACCGTGCTGGCCTGCACCCGTTTCGGCAATAACATTGGGCTTGCCTGTGTATTTCGCTAATAACGCTTGTCCAATCGTGTTATTAACTTTATGAGCACCCGTATGGTTGAGATCTTCTCTCTTCAGATATATTTTTGCACCGCCAACATGGTCGGTTAAACGCTCAGCAAAATACAAGGGCGACGGGCGACCCACATAATGGGCCAAGTCACGGTCATACTCTTCTTGGAAGCTGGGGTCTTTACTTAAACGGTCATATAACTCGGTCAGGTCATCTAGAGCTGACATCAGTGTTTCTGAGACAAAACGACCACCATAAGGGCCGAAGTGTCCGGTAGTGTTTGGCAACTGCGTTACCGATTTAAGATCGATCGACACGATACACCTCATTCATAAATGCTGTGATTTTGCCGTGGTCCTTTATACCTTTTGACGACTCGACACCACCACTGACGTCCACCGCAAAAGGAGCGGTTTGTTCGATGCCAGATGCAATGTTGTCGGCAGTCAGACCACCGGCCAAAATTATAGGTTTGATGTTTTTATTGAATTGATTGCCAGCTTGCCAGTCAGGGATCATTGACCAGTCGAAGGTCTCTCCCGTACCACCTGGTACGCCGGGCTTATAGCTGTCTAGCAGTATGCCCAGTGCGTTTGGGAACCGCATGCTCGACGCCACCACATCCGACGCTTGCCTGACGCGTATGGCTTTAATGTAGGGGTGCTTGAATTGACCACAGAAGTCACTGTCTTCATCACCATGGAATTGGAGTAGGTCTATCCTAACGCCATTCAAGATATCTGTCACCTCTTTAGGATCAGGATCAACAAACAGCGCGACAATGGAAACAAATGCGGGTACAGCCGCCGCAATCAATTGGGCTTGTTCTAACGTGACGGAACGCGGACTGGGCTTATAAAAAACCAAGCCAATAGCATCTGCTCCTGCTTCAACCACCGCGACCGCGTCCTCGACACGGGTTATTCCGCAAATCTTCACTCGGGTACGATTAGTGTGCATTACAGAAGTGCTCCGCTCATAAATTGGAAGAAAGGTGGGCCGTCGTCTCGGATGGGCAGCTCAGGGAAATCAGGGTAGGTCACATCAACAAAATACAAACCAAAGGCAGGTGCTGTGATACCCGCTTTTTTTCTATCCTGTGAGGCAAGGACTTCGCGACACCACTCAACAGGCTTTTTGCCTTGACCTATTGGCAATAGCACACCGACGATGTTTCTCACCATATGATATAAGAAGGCATTTGCACGAACATCCACGACCACCCAGTCGCCTTGGCGAAAGACATTAACGTGATGCATCGTTCGACGAGGGTGATTAGCCTGACAATCTTTAGCACGAAACGAA
The DNA here is from genome assembly GCA_947503895.1 of uncultured Saccharospirillaceae bacterium. Taxonomy (GTDB): domain Bacteria; phylum Pseudomonadota; class Gammaproteobacteria; order Pseudomonadales; family Oceanobacteraceae; genus Bermanella. The sequence continues at coordinate 79,564 of CANNFT010000012.1, read as the reverse complement.
GTAAAGTCATGCTCGCCGATTAAAGCCTGAGCAGCCTCGTGCATTTTTTCTGCATCCAAGGGAAAGCGATGCCATGTCACAGTGTCATGCATTAGTCCAGGACGAATCATTTGATTGCGAATGAAGTAACGATATCGCCTAGCCACTGCGCTAAAACGAGCGTGAAAATCTCGTTCCGCTGGCTGCACCCAATTAACGGATATACCGTCCGGCAAATTGGAGTTTAACCCCAGCAACCAGCTGCGCTCTTCTCTCGTCGCGGTTGTATCGAAATGAATGACTTGGGCCGAAGCATGCACACCTGCATCTGTTCGCCCTGCACACACAACATCAACCGGGTGATTAGCCACATTGGAAAGTGCTTTTTCAAGCGCTTCTTGAATGGATGGGCCTGGGTGGTGCTTCTGTTTTTGCCACCCCTTAAATCGAGCGCCATTGTATTCAATTCCGGCTACCCATCGATTTGTTGTTTCTGCTGTCATCTATCTGTCGTCTTATCGTACGTCATAAAAAAACCCGAGTATCAGTCATGATACTCGGGTTTTCGATAACTATTAAGATTTCGGAGTCATACCCAGATACTTAATAGCCGGTTGATCTAATTGCGCTTAGCCCAGACCCGTTAAAAGTCGCGTAGCTTCTTGCTTCTGCTGAGCAGAGCCTTCTTCAACCACTTCTTGAAGAATCTCCTTCGCGCCATCTTGGTCATCCATGTCGATATAAGCACGAGCCAAATCAAGCTTGGTTTCACTTTCATCAGTGCCAGACAAGAAATCCAAATCTTCGTCTAGATCATCTAAGTCTAGGTCTGCTTCAACAGGTTGATCTGCTAATTCCGTTTTTTCTAGGGCTGGTGCAGTCGCTGGCGCAGCGGGTTCATCGTCAAGATCAAAGTCTAAATCCGAATCAAACGCAGCATCTAGCTCAGCATCGAGTGTGTTGAGAGCATCAAGCGCAGAACCCGACTCTGGCGCTTTTTCAGCAGCATCAAAATCGAAGTCGTCCGTCGAGCTACCCGCACTTTCTAACGCGTCTAAGTCGCTGGATAAATCGAGATCATTTGCATCATCCAGCGTGGGAAGATCTGATTCGAACGAAAGGTCGTTGACACCACTCAAGCCTTCACCTGGCTCTAGATCATCAAGCGAAACATCTTCTTCGCCTAGCTCAGGCAAATCGAAGTCGCTCGTATTAGAGATGCCATCGCCCAAGTCATCAAGCTCAGATGCAAGTGCCAAATCGGCTTCTGAAGAACTGTCAAAATCAACGTCTAGCGAACCATCTTGGTCATTCAGCTCGACATCAAAATCATCTAAGGTGCTACCACTGTCCAGCGAGTCATCTAAATTAAACTCTAGGTCTGTGTTCCCGACATCGGCCAAGCTGTTGTCGTTATCGTCACTTAAAATCGGTGCGTCTAGCGCTTCGTTGTCGCCACCTAATCCATCGTCAAGATTCAGCTCAAAGTCCATGCTGTTATCGTCAGCAGTGGAAAGCTGGGCCGTATCATCCAGTTCTGGGGCAGATAGATCCAATCCATCGATGTCAAAATCTAAATCTGAATTGTCACCTAGAGCATCATTGCCATTTTCTAAATCTGGCAGTTCTGCATCAAGTTTATCCAAGCTTTGCAAACCTGAATCTAATGACATATCCGCTAGATCGTTGCCGGAATCACCAAGATCCAAGCCACCTAAATCCGAATCCTGAACGTCTACAACGGCTTCTGGATTAGAAAGCGCTTGACGCAAACGGTTAGCTTCGCCCTTTTGCCCGCCATCGCCTTGCTCGATCACTTGGCCGTAATGCTCTGAGAAACCAGCAGCATCATCTTGCTCACTTAACAATTCAAGTAATTTTAATCGTACATCCATTCTTTCTGGATGGGATTGTAGAGTGGTTTCTAAGAGATCTTTAGCCTGATCTAAACGGCCATAGGCCATATAAATTTCTGCTTCACCTAACACGTCATTACTTTCGTGGCCGGTGTCATTGTCTAACGCATCAGGTAACTCAACAGACGATAAATTCTCCTCGAAGTTTTCTTCTAAAGCATTCATGTCTTCAAGGTCATTGAGACCTTCTAAATCTGGCTCTGATGACGGGTCACCGCCGAGCTCAAGATCAGCAAACTCATCATCAAGATTCTTGTTTAAATCACCATCGAGCGCTGCTAATGGGTCTTGATCCGCACCAAGAGGATCATTCATACCGTAATCATCAGCGATGTATTCATCTTCCGCCGCTTCTTTACGACTTTTCAGAATGCGAAGACCGACTAATAATAGAAGTACCAAAGCACCCGCGCCGCCCAGCATTGGCAAGTTGCTCATGACAAAGTCCATTGGACCAACGGGCTTGGGAACAGGTGGTTGAGTGAAGTCTGGTTTAGGCGCTTCAGGTTTGCTAACCACTTCAGGCTGGCTGCTGGTGGCTGGTGCGACTTGATCGGCATCTGAGCTGGACGCAGCGTTATCGCCCATACTCATCGCGTCATCTGTTGTTGATTCTGCGGTTGCTGAGTCAGCTGTGTCGGAACCAAAGTTTAGGTCCGATGAAGCATCTTTAGACTCAGACATCTCACTGTCCATACCCGCAGACGCCATATCCAGCGTACTGTCGGTTGCCGCCATGTCTGATTTAAGTGCTTCAGGCTCTTGGCCCAAGCTTGTTTGCAATGCAACCATTTGCTCATCTTTCAAGCTGACCAATCGTTGCAATGTATCAATTTGCTCTTCCATCGCCTCTAAGCGAGAGCGAAGTTCGTCATTTTCACGCGTGGTTTTATCAAGATTTTCTAATGCAAGCGATAGGTCTTGATCTAACATTGCCTGATCGCCAGCAGCTGCAGATGATACCTGCCCACTGGCTGCTCGGTCGGTTTCCGTGGTGGCAGAACCATCCGCTAAAAGATTTAACTCTGCATCTGCCACTTCACCGGTTTGATCAGAAGCAGCCATGCGTGTGGCATCAATCTGGGCACGTCGTTCCGCGAACTCTTGGTTTTGGTTAGCGACTTCTGCAATCGCTTCACTGCGACTACGTGCTGCCATTTGATCGCGATCAGGAATGCGCAACTCTTCGTTGTTTTTAAGACGGTTAATGTTTCCGCCTATGAACGAATCTGGATTTAAATCTTGCAGAGCCAGCATGGCTTGCTGAGGACTGATGCTTCTATCAGGGCGGACCTGAATAGCCACTTCCCAGAGTGTGTCATTTTTCTGAACTTGATAAGTAGAGGCTGAAGCCGTTTCTTCGTAACTATCGCCTCCCATATCTTCGACTGAGGACTCATCTACATAGGTTTCTTCTTCAGCGTATGTCTGCTCTTCAGCCGTTTCCTCATACACAGATTCTTCAACCGGTGCTTCTGTCTCATCAAAAACCGATTCTTCTGCGATGGTTTCTTCCATCACCGGTTCTTCGTCATCAAATACACTGTCTGACTGCGGAGCAGGCGTCGCTTTCGCGGCGGGTGCTTGCGCAGCCACCACACCACCATTATCGGCAAAGACTGGTGGATCGAGCAGTAATGTGTATTCGCGAAGTAGTCGGCCATTCGGCCAATCCACTTGAACAAGGAAATTTAGGAAGGGTTCAACCACCGGCTGTTTGGTCGAAAGATTGATAAATACATCGCTGCCGACTCGCTCAACCACGAACTTAACATTGTTGAGAAAGAAAACGCGCTCGACCCCTGCTTGATCAAATTCATCAGAGGAAGCAAGAGCAGGTTTTATTTCCCAATCTTCGAGTTCGCTGGCCTTAACAAGCTTTATGCGTGCGTCAAGAGGCTGATTCAGAGCGGATTCGAGTTCTATCTCGCCCATGCCTAAAGCATGAACAGAACTGGCACCGATGATCGCCCCTGATGCGGCAATTGCAATCGCGAGCTTTCGCAACATAGCAATGTATCCTTATTTTTCTAATACCGTCAGCACGCCGACGGGGGTAATCTGCATAACCCTACAAATAGAATAGTATTTATAAGAAATCGTCATTAATGCGGCTAAGTATCAAGTATAATCAAGGTTTTAGCAATATTCTAAGGACTGCTGAACAGGTTCCGCTTTGTTATTCAAGCGGTTTTTTCTGAAGTAAGCCACAGTTCTGTAAGCGAATGGGTGCGTTCGGCGAGAAGCACCCATCACTTTGGCGGGCTTTTTACCATATTTACACGTAACAATGTGTAACGATTTGACTAGCCACGTAACAAGATGCGCAATGTGCGGCGCAAGGGTTCTGCCGCACCCCACAACAATTGATCACCCACTGTAAACGCTGAAATATATTCAGGCCCCATGGTGAGCTTGCGAATTCGACCCACTGGGATACTTAACGTACCGGTGACTTTCGCTGGCGTAAGATCAGACATACTCGCATCCCGATCATTCGGTACGACTTTCACCCAATCATTTGCGTTAGCTAATATCGCTTCAATTTCTTCAACCGGTAGATCTTTTTTCAATTTGATCGTCATGGCTTGTGAATGACAGCGCATCGCCCCTACTCGAACACAAATGCCGTCAATAGGAATAGGCTGATCAGCCGTGCCCAGAATTTTATTGCATTCAACTTGCGCCTTCCACTCTTCACGACTTTGACCGGAATCCAATTGGGAATCGATGTAAGGAATCAAGCTGCCAGCTAAAGGCACACCGAAGTGGTCAGTCGGGTAATCGCTGCTGCGAATAAAATCTGACGTCTTTTTGTCGATTTCAAGAATGGCTGATGCGGGATCATCCAACAAATCTTTGACGTTATCGCGCACAGCACCCATTTGAGATATCAGCTCACGCATGTGCTTAGCGCCCGAACCAGAAGCCGCCTGATAGGTCATGGGCGACACCCACTCGATTAAGTCTTTTTCAAATAGTCCACCGAGGGCCATGAGCATCAAACTCACGGTGCAATTACCGCCAACATAGGTTTTGACACCGTTGCTGATACCGTCTTGAATCACACCCAAATTGACCGGATCAAGAACAATAATGGCGTCATCATCCATTCTTAATGAAGAGGCGGCATCCACCCAGTACCCATCCCAGCCAGCTTGACGTAGTTTAGGGTAAACAGCTTTAGTGTAGTCACCACCTTGACAGGTGATAATCACGTCTTGCGCTTTTAATGCTTCAATATCAAAGGCATCTTCCAAAATGCCGGCATCTTTTCCAGTAAAAGACGGAGCCGGCTGACCTTTTTGCGAAGTGGTGAAAAAGGTTGAATCAATTAAGTCGAAGTCACCCTCTTCGTGCATACGCTGCATCAAAACTGAGCCAACCATTCCGCGCCAGCCAATCAATCCTACGTTCATAACTTTTAACCTCAGGTTTAATTCTATTTACGCTTATCTGCTTTCGAGCGACCAAACCACGTCTGTAAATTTTGCGATTTAATCTCGGTATAACATCGAATTACTAACAGTTGATTAAGCGTTTAATGCTGCAACGACTGCTGCACCCATTTCAGCGGTGGAAACTTTTTTCATACCATCGCTGTTAATATCTGCCGTTCTCAAGCCTTGGTCCAATACTCGACTCACCGCAGCCTCAATCGCATCCGCCGCTTCAACTTCGCCTAAGCTATAGCGCAGCATCATGCTGGCAGACAAAATAGTCGCCAATGGGTTAGCAATTCCTTGACCGGCAATATCAGGCGCTGAACCATGACACGGCTCGTACATACCTTTATTGTTTTTATCGAGCGATGCTGACGGTAGCATGCCGATCGATCCCGTTAACATTGCTGCGGCATCCGATAAAATATCACCAAACATATTACCCGTTACCATAACGTCGAATTGCTTAGGTGCACGGACTAATTGCATTGCTGCGTTATCAACGTACATGTGCGATAGCTCAACGTCTGGGTAATTTTTCGCTTCCTGCTCCATGATTTCACGCCACAACACAGTCACTTCTAAGACATTTGCTTTATCGACGGAGCATAATTTTTTGCCACGTTTTTGTGCGGACTCAAACGCCACTTTCGCAATGCGGCGAATTTCTGATTCGTTATAAACGTAGGTGTTGTACCCTTCACGCTCACCGTTTTCGAGGGTACGAATACCACGAGGCTGGCCAAAATAGATCCCACCCGTTAATTCGCGTACGATCAAAATATCCAAACCCGATACAATTTCAGGCTTAAGTGAAGAAGCATCCGCCAGCTGAGGGTATAAAATCGCTGGACGTAAATTCCCAAATAACTCCAAGCCAGAACGCAGACCTAACAACCCTTTCTCAGGACGCAACTCACGGTCCTCAAGGTTATCCCACTTAGGCCCACCCACTGCGCCCAATAGAATTGCGTCAGCGGATTTGGCTTTTTCCATCGTGACATCAGGTAATGGCGAGCCAAATTCGTCATAGGCTGCTCCGCCGACTAATGCATTATCAAGCTCAATATTTAAATTAAATTTGGCTTTAGCAGCTTCTAATACATTCACTGCTTCAGTTACGATCTCTGGGCCAATTCCATCGCCCGGTAATACTAGAATTTTTTTAGTCATTGTTCATTTCACACTGTATGAGCGGATACCCAATCGAGGTAAATTGCACCTTTTTTGTCGTATCCGCCGGTTAATTTTAAAATTTAACTGCCCGTAAAAATAAACCGCTCAATTAAATGCAATACACGCAGGGATGAAGATGTTATCAATGAGCCTCACCCCGTACGCTAGGTCACTTAACCTGGTCAAATAGCCAAGGAGATGACTGACGACGCTGACCTTCATACTGGCGAATGGCTTCAGCATCTTGCAATGTCAAACCGATATCATCTAAACCGTTCAGCAAACAATGCTTTCTAAATGCATCCACTTCAAATGCAATACTTTGCCCGCTAGGTGTGTTAATCACTTGGTTTTCTAAGTCAATTGAAAGCGAATACCCTTCTTGGCTTTCAACTTCTTTAAATAGCGTATCGACCGTTTTTTCGTCCAATACGATCGGCAGCAAACCATTCTTAAAGCTGTTATTGAAAAATATATCGGCATAGCTAGGGGCGATAATGGCACGAAAACCAAAATCTTCTAGCGCCCAAGGCGCATGCTCTCGAGAGGAACCACAACCGAAATTCTCTCGTGCCAACAGTACGGAAGCACCTTGATAGCGCGCCTGATTTAGTACAAATTCTGGGTTGAGTGGGCGTCCTGAATTATCGGCGTCGGGTTGACCTTCGTCTAGATATCGCAATTCATCAAATAAGTTAGGGCCGAAGCCACTACGCTTAATGGACTTCAAGAATTGCTTAGGAATGATCATATCGGTATCGACATTCGCTCGATCCATAGGAGCCACAATGCCGGAGTGTATAGTAAATGGTTTCATAGCAATGACGTCCTATTAATCTGCAAGCTGAAAGTCGCGAACATCAACAAAGTGCCCAGCAATTGCTGCAGCTGCGGCCATGGCAGGGCTCACTAAGTGAGTGCGACCACCGTACCCTTGTCGACCTTCAAAGTTTCGGTTAGAGGTTGAAGCGCAATGTTCGCCATTACCAAGCTTATCGGCATTCATGGCTAAACACATTGAACACCCAGGCTCTCTCCATTCGAATCCAGCCTCCACAAATATTTTATCTAGCCCTTCAGATTCTGCTTGCTCTTTTACTAAACCTGACCCCGGAACCACCAAAGCCTGTTTAAGTGAACTGGCCACTTTATTACCCTTGGCAACGGCCGCAGCAGCACGTAAATCTTCAATCCGGCTGTTAGTACATGAACCTATGAAAACGCGATCGAGCTGAATATCCGTTATTGCCTGCCCACCTTCTAGGCCCATATATTCGTGAGCGCGTTTTATGGCGCTTTTTTCTACGTCATCTTTGGCATCTTCAACTTTAGGAACAAAACCATCAATCGTTGTGACCATTTCTGGAGAGGTTCCCCAAGTCACCTGCGGCTTTATCGCTTCAGCTTTAATTTCTACCACTTTGTCAAAAACAGCATCTGCATCAGACTTTAAATCTTCCCAAGCCGCTAACGCCAGCTCCCAATGCTCGCCCTTTGGTGCGTAAGCACGGCCTTTCACATAGTCAGCTGTTATCTGATCAAATCCCACCATGCCCACGCGAGCACCGGCTTCAATCGCCATGTTACACATGGTCATACGACCTTCCATGCTCATACTTCTAATGGCACTTCCCCCAAACTCCATGGCACAACCGTTACCCCCTGCGGTGCCAATAATGCCGATTACATGCAATACGACATCTTTACCCGTAATGCCCGCACCTAACGTGCCCTCTACATTAATGAGTAAATTCTTCATTTTCCGCTGAATAAGGCATTGTGTGGCTAAAACGTGTTCCACTTCAGATGTGCCGATGCCGTGTGCCAATGCAGCGAATGCGCCATGTGTTGCAGTATGGGAGTCACCGCAAACCACCGTCATACCCGGTAGTGTTGCGCCTTGCTCAGGACCCACTACGTGTACAATGCCTTGGCGCTTGTCTTTCATCTTGAACTCAACGATGCCGAACTCATCGCAGTTCTCATCGAGAGTTTTGACTTGAATCTTTGAGACTGGGTCTTGAATACCCTCAATACCAGACTCACGCTCTACGGATGTGGTTGGCACATTGTGGTCAGGCGTCGCTAGGTTGGCATCTAAGCGCCACGGTTTACGACCTGCGATGCGCAGTCCTTCGAAGGCCTGCGGGGAGGTCACTTCATGAAGAAGCTGACGATCTATATAAATAAGCGCCGTACCATCATCTCGTTCTTTGACGACATGCTGATCCCACAATTTATCGTATAACGTCTTACCCATGATTATGTTCTCTCTCAAATGAACAATCAGACCGACAAGGTTGTATTTAAAGCCGTTTTTATTTGGTTGTGCTGGCTCGTATGCCTAGAGACGTCGTCCCTAACGATCAGCACAGCTTGATTAGTCTGAACTGGACTTAGTGTATGCTGAGCTTTCAAATAAGTGAAATTCATATTTTTTATGAATTGGATTCCATTTCGGAATACACTAATACACTGAAAATCACCATTGAATAAGAGCCGAACCCATGGATACTCAATCACTTCAGGCGTTTTTAGCAGTCGCAGAAACCGAGTCGTTTTCCATCGCGGCTCAACGTTTGCACCTCACTCAGCCTGCGGTGAGCAAACGCATAGCGCAATTAGAGAGCAGCCTCGACTGTCAGCTATTTGATCGTCTGCCCCGGAAAATTGTGTTAACGCCTGCCGGAGAAGCACTCATGCCAAGGGCGCGACACATCATCTCGGAATTGCTAGAGGTGAAAACCGAGTTAGCGAGCTTAAGCGGTGATATTAGTGGGACGCTAAGGATTGGAACCAGCCATCATATTGGCTTGCACCACTTACCTCATTTACTACGACAGTTTCACACGGCCTATCCGCAAGTAAAGCTGGCCATGCAGTTCTTAGGCTCCGAAGCAGCCTGTGAAGCACTTGCTCAAGGAGATCTTGATCTCGCATTTGCCACTCTGCCACTGGAAGAAGATCCAAAATTGGACATGCAACCGGTGTGGCGTGACCCGCTTAGCTTTGTCTGTGCGCACACTCATCCATTAGCCGCTCGCAAAAAACTCACCCTTGAGGCCTTAACACTTTTTGAAGCCATTCTTCCGGAGTCAAATACCGTAACCTTCCAAATCATTGAAAATGCATTTAAAAAAGAGTCGCTGTCTTTGCAGTCGGCGCTGCCCACACGTTACCGTGAAACCATCAGCATGATGTCCAGTTATATGGAAACCATTAAAATGATGGCGAGCGTTGGACTAGGTTGGGCTGTGTTGCCAGAGCATATGGCAAATGACCGCGAGCTCATAAAATTAAAAGTGGGCCCTAAGAATTTATTTCGAGAATTAGGTGTACTGCAACGCAAAGGAAAAACATTGGGCGCCGCAGGCAAAGCGTTCTTAACCCTAGTACAAGCTGAACAGCCTTAGACTACTTCTACCTTCTCAATCGACGTCAGTGATTTCATACAAGCAATGGTCACTCGACCATAAATTTAAACTGATAACAGGACGGTATAATAACGGCGCTTAAGGGTCTAAATCCGTCTTAAAAGAAAGAAACTAACGTGTTATTGATCTTGGGCAATAGTCAGTTAAGCAGTCACACTGCTAGACTAATATAGATGTCCTTCTCAGGTTAAATGGAGCAATAAAATGCTAGCCATTAAGCACATATTAGTCGTATTGGATCGAAGCTTGGATAATAACGTCGCCATTATGCGCGGCATGCAGTTAGCCAGCGAGCAAAACGCCACGCTCTCGGTAGCCACCTATACGTACAATCATGCCTGCGAAGAAGGCTCATTATCCGATTTAGAAATGCGCCATGAATTAACGTCTCTACTGCTGGCTGATAACCAACAATGGGCTGAAGAGCAAATGCGTGAGTTCAAAATGCCCATTGGTACAAAACTGACGGTGCATTGGTGTAAACATGCCTATCAAGCGGTGAATGAAGCCAATATCGATTCAACCTTTGAGCTCGTCATCAAATCTGCCTCTCAACATCACAGCTTGGTGGATCGAGTTATGCAGCACGAAGATTGGAATTTATTACGACATTGCCCCGCCCCCGTTCTGTTGGTGAAAGACAAACACGCATGGGAAGACGCAACGATACTCGCTGCCATTGATGCAACTTCTACCGATCCTGCCCACGCAGTCGTCAACGATCATATCTTTGAATTTGCCGAACTACTCAACAGCCAACAAAGATACAAAGTGCACTTGGTCAACAGCTACCCGTTAATGAGTCTTGCTTTGGCTAGCCTCCCAGACACACCTATCCCAGAAGATGTTCAACAATATGTCATTGAGCAGCATCAAGTGGCGTGTGAGGGCTATGCGCATCGGTACAATGTTGCTGATGAGTTTATTCATGTCCGCGAAGGTGAACCTGAAGATGTCATTACCGCAGTGTCAGACAGTATCGGAGCCGATTTAATTATTATCGGCACGCTTCCATCTGAAGGCATGCAAGCCGTTTTGCTTGGCACGACAGTCGAACATGTACTTGATTCAACTTCCGCTGATGTTTTAGCCATTCGTCCTCAAGATGGCGTGGGCGGGGTGCATCCTGAACAAGTCTGATCAATCTTAATTATCAGAGCGATGGGCGAATTTTAAATTCAGGAATTATTCAGAAGTATTAGATAGAGAGCGAGCAGCAAAAGAGGAATATCCTTTGATCTGCTCGCCTCCTTAAAAGGCTGCCTAGCCCGAAATAAATGACTAAAAGAAACTATTAAAGTAGATACCCCATTGGTTGTTTCGCTTCGACTTTCCTGAGCTATCTTTAAAATCCTGCCATGCTAGAGATGCACCAAGCGTGACACCGTAGGCACCTCTAATTTCTAATATTAATTTCGGTCCGATGGCTGGATCATAGGTGATTTCTTCTTTGCCATACTTCCAAGTATGGTTCGTAGTGTATGTTAAACCAAACCCCAGACTGCTCACTTGGTTAGACTCAACCCACAATGCATCTGTCGTGAGATAATGCAAAGAGTTGTTCACACCGTCTTCATCTTCCGCGGTGTAATAACCAACCTGTGCCTGCGTTCGAATCGTGGTGTATGGGCGACCATACACTGGCCAAGCATAACCCAACCCAAGGCTCGGCCCACCAGCGACGGTAAGATCAGGAATGAAGTCATCCGTGGACGCGAGCTTGGTACCACCCTGCGCAATGGCAAATTGCCAGTACATGCCTCTTAATTTTTCAAATGGTACGGCATAACCTTCATCTGGCGTCAGCAGTTCAACTTTTCCAACTGGCAAATAGATCGCGGGGTAACGCTTATTAAAGGGGCTGGAGCTGTAAGTCCAACTTGCACCTTCGTGTTTGGTCGTATACGAGGCTTCCTGACCATAAAGTTTGGGGGATGTACGAATGATGATAAAGCCGATTTCTGGAGAAAGTTGCAAGGGAACCGCCGCGTATCGCCCATCAGAACTCTGCTGGGTGAATCGAAGTTGAGGCTTAATCGTTTCTAAAGGTCGCTTGGCATGATCCAACAACTCTATGACAGGATAGAAAAAGCCTTCTACGCCATTATGAGATTGCAGATACGTACGCAGCTGCAAATATATCGGTCCATGCCCCTTACCTAGTGCATAAGCCGCATAGTAACTTTTACCAGCGGGTAAGTTTATAACGCGCTCATCATGATCGATCGACCCTTGATGGCCAGAAGGTAAAGGCTCAAATATTGGCTCTGGGTCGGGCTCGGCCGTTTCTAGTTTCTGGCTTTGCATCACAGGTGATAAAGATGTACAGGCTGTCAGAAACAGTAGGCTCGTGACTAAGATCGGCTTTAACATAATTTTCAACAGTAATTGGTGATGCGGCAAATGGTACGGGATTTTAAGCATTCCATCCAGACGTGAGCGCATCAAATGAATTCCACGCGTGAGACTGCTGAATGGTTGAGATATCAGTTTTCATTATGGTCAAGAAGCATGACGGATAAAACTGCCACAAAGCAGCATTAGAAATGAAGTAAGATAGGACTTTCAGACATCACCCCACGCAGTCTTTTCGACCGCTATATTTGGTGCGATTGAACGGCTGGTGACCGGTTAAGAGCGATCTGTTACGCGATTGACGGGCACCACCTTCAGCGCTTTTTCGTATCGACTACAAGTCAATGCCACCAACCCTAACCATTTGTCGTATTGATATCGCACCGCTTCCAGCATTTTTTCGAGCTTATCCGCAAGTTGAGTTACTTCCATCCCCTGCCCTGCTTCAGGTAAGGGACCACTCCAGTCACGCACGTATTGGTATAAAGTGCAGACACCGTGATCTGTATTTAAGCGAATTTGACTGCGCTGAATGACGGAAACCAAGGAGAGTAAGCTATCTGACAAGCTTTGCTTTTGCTGCTGTAACAGCTCACGCAAGGCGATATTATTGTCTAGCCTGACATGCTGACGCAGCGTAGAAAACTCATATAACGTATTTTCAAGCTGTTGAATTTGATCTGAGAATTGAGACAGTCGAAGTAAATTTTTAAGCGGCATGTCGACCGACAAACGATCATTCGGACTCATTTTTTTAGTCACTAACAATATACGCTGGAAATACAAGTGATCCACTTCCTCTAAGAAAGAGACCCGTTCCTTTTCTTGCTTTTCTGCTTGCATCAGTACCAACGGAATATTACTGGGCAAACCGCCGCTCATTTTGATGTAGCGTTCTGGCTTCATTCCCGCTCGCCCGAAGCTCTCAGCTAATTGCAAAAGCTGACGTTTCTTTTTCAGTAGATCAAGTTGTTGCACAAATTTACTGTCATCTACACGTCGATCACGGATTCGATCAATGGTTTGCTGCAACGTTCGCTGGCGATCGGCAGGGCTTTCTGGGCGACTTAATGATAACCAACGACCTTGCTGGCGTTTATTAAAGTAGAAGTCTGCTTGCAATCTAAACTGATTAGCATGGTCTTTCATCGCGAAGATGATTTCATTTGCAACCATGTGTTTTTCAGCATCTTTAATGCCCATCATCTGATAGTCCAGCAGCGTGAGCTGCTTACCATCCCATTTTAAATCACTCAGCAATGAGGTTGATGCAACGTTGGCGTTAAACCGAGAGATTTGGTTTTTTTGCAGCGCAGCTTGCACTCTTTCTGTGTCGGAAGGACAATCAGAGGCCGCAGGTGTGCGCATTGAAGCGTCTACTTTCTTTAATTGCTGGGGAGACATTTGCTGAGCCGCACGAGCAATCGCGAACCCCGAATGGCTAAACAAGCGGCCCTCTTTCCATGCTTGAGAATTGGCTAAGGCGACCTGCTCTTTGGCTGCCTGAAGGCATCGTAGTTTTTTAATCATCTCCGCAAACGCTTGACTGCCAATTAAATGCACGCTGTAGCTATCTGCGTTCATTTCCATCCGCTTAGCCATGACAGAAGTCATCTTTTTATGTAAAAAATACAGCCCGGCAAAGAAACGCTTGATGAGCAACATTGTAAACCGAGTCATCGCATAAAATCGCAGACTTACAATGGACCGCTGACCATTTTCCAGCTTGAATCGAATGGCTTTTAACCATGAATCTTGCGCAAAAGCACGGTAGTGCAACCACCGCTTACCACGACTGATATAAAAGTACGCCAAAATTAAATTGCTATGATTGTAGTGACCCATTTCATGGGCAATGAGCCCAGCGATTTGTTGTACCGTCATCCCGGATAAAACCGGCGCTCCAATCACGAGCTTTAGATCGCGCCTAAGCGCACTGTTCACACCACCTGTTGCGTCCATATACAAGGTCGCATCATTATTAAGCTCAATGCGTTTGGGCATCGGCATCCCCATCATCTGACTAATGCCGCTGACAAGTTCAAATAATGCAGGCGCTTCGTCGTAGGAAAGAGCTCGGCCTTGATAAGAAGCGTAACCACCAAATAGGGGCTTTAAGATAAGCGGCAGAATAAATAGACATAACAGTGCAGGCAAGGCCATTTCCAAAGGCGCCCAAGCCCAATCGATCTCTGAAACCATCAGGTGTGAAAAATACCAAACCGCTAGACTTAATATGCTTGAAACTAATGCAAGATAAATGAGAGGAGCCACTAAGGCTGAAGCTTCCGTCAGCATGAGAATCACTTTATCCTTGAAGGACAAAGGCATCGACGGAATAGGCTCAACCAAATTAGCTTGGAAAAACTGGATAAGCTTTTGAGATTGCTCATCATGCTGATGAGTGGAGGTCTTACCGTTACCCGCTTTTTTAACTTGGCGAGACAGCTTCTTCCAATCAACTAATGAGCCGGTCGTCTCTGCTGTGGCACCAAATTCAGCAAACATGTAACACGCCTTTACGAAATATCCCTGCATTTTAACAAAATCAACACCATCAAACTGTGGAGCACTACTCACAAAAACTGTGACACAGTCTATTTTTGTCTTTTATTGACAAATTTTGTCAGGGGAATCGTCATGCTTAACAACAAGGCATATTAAGAAAGGTAGATTAGTTAGACTGATTGGAGGGGCAGATCTAAAGTTGAGCTTTAAAAATAAACCAACAACCTAGGCTGACCGTAAACTGCGGCGCTAGCCCTACTCTTCAACTCAACCATCACACTAGGCAATCGGTAACTGGGTCGAGTCAACAATTTTTCGCATCACAAAGCTCGAATGAACACCCGTCACGCCTTCGAGACGCGTCAATTTGCCTAGCAGAAACTGCTGATAAGCTCCCATGTCACTCACAATGGCCTTGAGCAAATAGTCCGCAGACTGCCCAGTCACCATAAGACACTCCTGCACTTCAGGAAAGGATCGTACTTCGCGCTCAAAGTTTTCAAATCGCTCAGGGGTGTGGCGATCCATACTAATAGAAATTATCGCCATGAGGTTCAACCCAAATGCTTCAGGGTTAAGTACGGTTACCGTTTTCTGGATTACCCCAGATTCCTCTAGCACCCTCACCCGCCTAGAGCAAGGACTCGGCGACAGCCCTACCCTCTCAGCCAATTCTAAGTTTGATATGGCGCCATTTTCTTGCAAGCACTGGAGGATACGAATATCTGTTCGGTCTAAATCAATCGGTTTCATGACACACATCACCACGAAAATACTATATGATCGCAACAATACACCAAAATATTGAATTATAAAGGGTATTATTGCCAACATGTCGAAGTATTCGAGCATATTCGCAATTTATCACCCTCGTTTTTGACGTAGTATATCCACCACTGAGACAACCTCAATGCATCAAGCCAATCGACCTAGGTTTAAATCTTGAT
The DNA here is from genome assembly GCA_947503895.1 of uncultured Saccharospirillaceae bacterium. GTDB lineage: Bacteria > Pseudomonadota > Gammaproteobacteria > Pseudomonadales > Oceanobacteraceae > Bermanella. The sequence continues at coordinate 63,806 of CANNFT010000012.1, read as the reverse complement.
GTTCAGGCTTATCCGCCGGGTTGAGAGCACAACGCCACAAGCGAGGCTGACTCATATCAGTTTGGTTATTCAATTAACTGAATACGCCGCAAATCGCCAATCTGCACAACACCCCGCGCAGGTTGGCGAATGAAAAAGACTAGTAAACTGCAAATCGATTCTTAATTGCACATAACCGAGATACCTAACATGTTTGACCATCGCAAATATCGCAGCGCGACATACTTTGACAGACCCAATCGTCAATGGCCAAGCCAGCGAATTCTGACTGCTCCGCAATGGTGTGCAGTCGATCTGCGTGATGGCAATCAAGCACTCATCGAGCCTATGACGGTTTCTCAAAAACAGATGATGTGGAAACTGTTGATTGAAATGGGCTTTAAGCATATTGAAATCGGTTTTCCATCTGCCTCTCAACCTGACTTTGAATTTACAAGATGGTTAATAGAGAAAGATCAAATTCCTGAAGACGTGACCATTCAAGCGCTTGTGCAAGCACGAGACGAATTGATCGAACGTACATATGAAGCGTTAGAAGGTGCAGACCGCGCCATCGTACACGTTTACAACTCAACCTCACCGGTACAGCGTGAAAAAGTATTTGGCTTAGACAAGCAAGGCATTATAGACATCGCCATCAAGGGAGCGGCTAAGGTTCAATCTGAAGCGAAAAAGTATCCTAACACCCAGTGGACATTCCAATATTCCCCTGAAAGCTTCTCCAGTACCGAAACAGAGTTTGCTATTGAGGTGTGCAATGCCGTTATTAATGTTTGGCAGCCGACTCCTCAGAACAAAGCCATCATTAATTTACCGGCTACGATCGAATGTGCAGGTCCTAATGTGTTCGCTGATCAAGTCGAAACCTTTTGCGAAGGGGTAACTTCACGAGACAGCCTAATCATCAGCGTACACACACATAATGATCGCGGCTGTGCCGTCGCGGCGGCTGAACTAGCCGTGATGGCCGGTGCTGATCGGGTGGAAGGCACACTCATGGGAAATGGTGAGCGCACCGGAAACATGGATATCATTACCATGGCGATGAACCTTTATAGCCAAGGTATTGACCCAAAAGTCGACCTATCCGATGCCGCACGCATCACACGCACTGTGGAAGCCTGCACGCAAATTTCTACCCATCCACGACACCCTTGGATGGGCGAGCTGGTCTACACCGCCTTTTCAGGTAGCCACCAAGACGCCATTAAAAAGTGCTTAGCACAACAATCAGAAGAAGATCTTTGGGATGTAGCCTATCTTCCAATAGACCCGAAAGACTTAGGTCGTGATTATCAATCGGTTATTCGTGTGAATAGTCAATCTGGTAAAGGAGGCGTGGCTTATATTATGGAGCAAGAACATGGCATTGCATTGCCACGTTGGATGCAAATTGCGCTGAGCCAAGCCGTGCAAAACTACAGCGAGCGACACTCCACTGAAGTCAACAGCGATCAGATTTTGAGTATCTTTAAACAAAATTTCATGCACCATGCGGGACAGTACGAAATGTCGGGGTATCACCTAGATCGTGAAAACCAACATGAGTCTATTCAAGCAAACTTAACCGACGGCAATAATGTTATTGCGATTCACGGCCATGGCGATGGTGCACTAGAAGCATTCTGTGATGGCCTCTACAAAGCGCTTGGCGTGCAAATTGATGTGCAGCACTATGATCAATCTTCCGTTGAGCTGGGGACGCAAGCTAAAGCCATTGCATTTATTCAAGTAAAGATTCAACAAAAGACGTTTGTGGGTGTTTCTCAGGATGGAGATATTTTAAGCGCTACCATGAACGCTATTTTGATAGCCTTGAACCAACACTTTTCTGAAAACTCAAAAGTCGCCTAACCAACAGCGCTGACCTAACACAAATAAAAAACGCCATGTTGATCATTCAACATGGCGTTTTTTATTGATTAAGAGCGTCTCTATAGGCTGTTATTTCGGCACTTTAATCACAACCGTGCCCGCCATTTTATCATGCCAACCTTGCTTCTTTTTATCCCAGATGACCCAAAGAAAGCCTAAAAATAACACGAGTGTCGAAACATAATAACCTAAATATCTTAAGGCCAACTTTCCGCCCGTCGTAGGTATCAGTGTTTGCTCATCCACAATTTTTAGCCCTAAAATCATTTTGCCGGGTGTGGCAGATTTATAAACCCAAAACATAACAGTTACAGCAAACGGCAAGAGATACTGTATCAAAATGTCCATCACACCTGCGTAGGTTTCTTCAGAATCAAAATAGGCTTCGCCATAAATGGCCCAAACAAGCACCAATGTCAGAGCGATCAACCAGATAGAATCGATAATCGAAGCCAATAGACGAACACCAAAACCGGCATAGTCAACGACTGGTGTGTCGCCTATTACGTCCGACTCAGGCGCTTTATATAAATTTTCATTTTCCATTTCATTATCACTTCTTTAAGTTGAGTTTTAAGTTTCTTTCCTTGTGAATCACTTAAAACCACAATCAATATTAGCCGGATTGAATATATCCGATATTCACAGAGCAATGAGAACTTACTCTAGGTGGCAGATTATCGACTACACATTAAACGAACGCAATGATGAATGGCTCATCTCGCGCACTGCCTGCTGCCTTAAAGCGCCGACAAATAAATCTCTTTTGCGTCATTAAAGGTGACTTCTCGTGGATTATTCACCAGCAGGCGCGTTTGCTTCATCGCATCGTCTGACAGCCTCTCAATATCAGACGCTTGAATACCCACCTGAGATAATCGCTGCTCAATACCCGTACTCACACTGAGATTGGCTAAATACTTTATGAGCATATCGCTTTTTGCTTCAGCGGTTCCTGTGATCGATGGTATGACAACCTCCGCTAGCTCAGCATACTGGTGCGCGATCTTTTGCGCATTAAACGTCATGACCGGGGCCAACACGAGTGCATTCGACAGTCCGTGTGGCACATGAAATATACCGCCTATGGGATAAGCCAATGCATGTACAGCTGCCACCGGTGCGTTTGCAAATGCCTGCCCCGCCAGCAATGCACCTAAAAGCATATTTTGCCTAGCTTCTATATTTTGACCATCTTCGCACACCGCCAATAAATTATGACTCAACAGCGTGAGCGCTTTACTGGCCAATAGATCGGAGATGGGGTTTTTCTTGTGCACGGTCGTGTAGGCTTCAATTGCATGAACCATCGCATCAATACCCGTCGCTGCTGACATCGCTGCCGGGAGTGAAAGCGTCAATGTTGCATCCAACAACACCAAGTCTGCAAATAGAATCGGGGCAACGATACCGGCCTTGGTGGTTTCACCTGTTGTGATGATGGATACGCTTGTGACTTCAGACCCCGTCCCCGCCGTCGTCGGAATTTGAATTAAGGGCAGACGTCCACCTCGAATATTGCCCACACCGTACATATCTCTAAGAGAATCAACTGTGGGCTCTGACCGAGAAGGTTCGAGCAATACCGCTGCCATCTTTGCGACATCCATTGACGAACCGCCGCCCAACCCCACAACTAACTCAATTTCGAGCGGTCGATATTGCTGTACAACGGATAGAATCACCGACTCCGGAGGATCAGCCACCACATTATCAACGATAAAGACTTCAAAACCCGACTTCGATAATTGATTTGAAACTTGCTTCAGTTTCGAGGAGGCTGACCAAAATGGATCTGTTACAAACAATACCTTACAGCTTGAATAGCGCTGATGGATAATCTTTGTTAAATTTTCAAAGCCATTAATTTCACTGATGATATCTGGCACAGTTTGAAACTCGAAGTTCATCATACTTCACTCCAATAATGTTTTATTCGTTCGTCAAATGTGCGCGAATCCCATCACCCACTAATGCAATATCCGTTATAGCGGCCAAATGCCCGCCGTTAGAATTCAGCTCAACATAGTGAGCAGACACGCCATTTCTTTTTAACTGTGAAACCGTATCTTTCGCCTCAGAGACTGGAAATATCATGTCAGTTTTCACTTGAATAACGAGTGTTTTGGCAAAAATATTAGCCAGACTTTTTTCTACGCTGCTACCCAGTGTACCGGCCCTAAATAATTGTAACGCTCGTGTCATATACAACATGTGATTCGCATCGGTCGTATTGCGTGCGCGGTGCTCTGCTAATATCTCTAGGGCTTGATGCACTTGAAGTTTCGAGTCCAATGTTTGGGTCGCGGCCAAGTCTCCCTCCGTCCAGCCGTCAGCGTAATTTTCGTGAATATGTATAGGATGCAAAGCCTGACGATATAAATTTAGAAAACTCAATTTGATCGACTCAATCGGTTCTTCATCGCCGTAATAATTGCCACCTTGCCAATGAGCATCCAGCTTAATAGGTGCAGTCCAACCATCGACTGAAAAGCATGCAAACGCCGACATATCTGCCGAGCCACTAATTGGGATTATTCGGCTAACATATTCAGGGTAGGCTGCCGCCCACTGATAAGCTTGCATGGCACCCATAGAAAAACCGATGACACAATGCAGTCTTTTGATTTGAAGGCTGTCTAATAATGCTTTTTGAACATTAACAAAATCAGGTATGGTAACGATTGGGAATTTCAAACCGTAAGGCTTCAGCGTGTCAGGGTCGATTGTCGCTGGCCCTGTGGTAACGGTTATTCCATCTTTACTATTCAGGTTCACTAATGAATCAATGGCGATCACGAAAAAATCACGAGTATCAATTGCCTTTCCTGGCCCAATCACTTCATCCCAATAACCTGGCACCAAATCATCTTCATGATACTTACCTGCAGCGTGAGAATTTGATGAGTATTGATGACAAATCAATATGACATTGTCACGCTGCTCATTTAACTCGCCATAGGATTCCCACCCAACATTGACATTTTTTAAAATTTTTCCTGATCGCAACACGATGTTGTCCATATTGAATCGATTTTTACAGACCAGTGGCAATGTCTCAGAAACCTGTTTTTGGCAGCGCATTTCAGCCTTTTCCATCAATGTCATAACACTCTCTCGCTTTATTATTTTGATGCCACTCAGGACAACTATAAGCCGCCTAATAGTGTGTATTTAATGTTCAAGTAATCCTCGATGCCATATGAGGATCCTTCGCGCCCCATTCCTGATTCTTTAATGCCACCAAATGGTGCCATTTCATTTGAAATAACACCCTCATTAATGCCAACCATGCCATATTCCAATTCATGGGAGAATGTCATCGCATTCGCAAGATTTTGGGTGTACGCGTAGGCAGCCAATCCAAAATCTGTATCATTGGCAATTTCAATCGCTTCTTCGGCGGAATCAATGGGTATTAATAATGCAACGGGACCAAATGTTTCTTCGTGATTTATTTTCATTGACGCTTTGCCGTCTACAATGATAGTCGGTTGAAAGAATGTCCCTCCAAGTTCATGCCGACTGCCACCACGCAGTATTCTACCGCCCTGAGCAACAGCGTCTTCAATATGCGACTCGACTTTGCTTACAGCTTGTTCATTGATTAATGGGCCTTGATCAACACCTTCTTTTGTTCCGACTCCGACGGTAAATGCATCCAATGAATGGGCTAGTTTTTCCGAAAACTCATCGATTACATTACGGTGAATAAGGAAACGGTTTGCGCAAACGCAAGTTTGCCCCGCATTTCTAAATTTAGACGCCATCGCTCCACGAACCGCTGCTTCTATGTCAGCATCATCCATCACAATAAAAGGCGCGTTACCGCCCAGCTCTAACGATAATTTTTTTAACGTACCCGCACTTTGCTGCATTAATGATTTACCGACAGCTGTCGAACCCGTAAAGGATATTTTTTTGACGGACTTATGATCACATAGATACTTAACAACCGTTTTAGGGTCTGATGTCGTAATAACATTGAGTACACCGTCGGGCACACCGGCATCCAATGCTAATTTACAGACAGCCAGAGCACTAAGCGGTGTCGCCTCCGCTGGCTTAATCACCATCGAACAACCCGCAGCAAGAGCCGCAGCGGCCTTGCGTGTAATCATGGCGATTGGGAAGTTCCATGGTGTTACGGCCACACAGACTCCCACCGGTTCTTTTGTGACTAATATGCGCTGCTGATGGTTTTGTGGTGGAATGATATCGCCATTAATGCGTTTGGATTCTTCAGCAAACCACTGAATATAAGCAGCACCGTACTCCACTTCACCTTCAGATTCAGTTAGCGGTTTTCCTTGCTCAGCCGTCATTAACTCTGCTAATGGTCGCTTATACTCAATGAGTTTTTCATACCAACGATACAGTATTTGACTGCGTTTTTTTGCACTGTATTGACGCCAAATCTGAAAGCCTTTTTCGGCGGCACTCACCGCGCGCTCTGCATCCGCGACTTGAAAATCCGGTACAGACGCTAACGTAAGTTGCGTCGCAGGATTCGTGACTTGAAAGACGTTTTGATCCATCGATGCAACCCACTGACCATCCACAAGGCATTTTGAGTTGGCCGATACGCCGAGCGTTTCTTTAAAAGTATCTAACATTGTTCACCTTAACTTTTAAATAATAAATTTGATGGTTCGCGGCTAAATAAATATATACCTAAGCCGACACTCATGAGTTTTATGGGTTATGTATTTCAAAATATTTCCGAATACTGATAGGCAGCGATACAGCTTGATTGGTTTCATGGTTTCGCCAAACCATGACACAACGACCTCTGGCATAAGTCGTATTAGGTTGTTCAGCATCCAGTATTTGGTGTTGCACCGTCACACTGGAACGACCTACCTTTATTAATTGCACAGTACATTGTATCGGCGCTGGATGCTTGAGCTCCGCGAGATAATCGCATTCCGTTCGAACAATGATAAAGCCGGAGCGTTCTGATGGATCTAAGAGAGAATTATCTTTAATCCATTGCATACGTGTTTCTTGAAAATACTCGAAAAAATTCACATTATTGATATGTCCATTGCTATCCATATCACCCCACCTTAATTGGATCGGTAAAGTATAGATCGTGTGAAGATGACCTGACGGTGCCTCAGAAAAATCTATTTGACTGGCTTCATTCTGCATACGAACGCCCTTCTTCAATTTCGGCTTTAGCTAAACCTTGCTGGTATCCATGGGCTAACAGATAATCAATACTATCGGTCACAATGCTTTGCGCAGCTGCCATGTCCATAGTGACTTGGTCAAATGTAAAATTTAAAATTAACTGTCCCTGATAACTGGACAGAGCCAGAAACACGATTTGTTTTGGCATGGGGCAAACAGCAAACGATATGGCCTCTACCCAAGGTAATTCATTTGGCGCAGAGATGACCCCCAAATTACTGATTAAACTGGTTTGTATGCCCTTCGCATAACGCGCTTTATAGTCATTCACTCCGTCTTGGTTTGCAGTAAAGGCAAACGGTTTTAATTGGTGATAGCTGATGTGACCATCTCCCCTTTGCAATTGTCTTTTTAAATCCAGTGAAATGTTTTTGGCCATCGCCCATAAGTTATAACGGTCGTTCGAATCGACCTTGTAATTACTCGACAACGTCGAGATGTACATTCCGATTTCTGCCTGCTCTGATTGACGAAGCTTTGTTCTCATATCAACAGGAGAAGATAAACAAAGTGTGTTTTCATGTTGGCTGGGTACATGTTGATTCACAGCGGCTAACACCGCTGCACCAATCAGCCCGTGTAAGCTGCATTGATACTGACGGCATGTTTGCAAGAGTTGGGTTAGGTTATCGGACGATAATTTTCGCCGTAGAATTTTGGGCTGATTAACATGTTGCTCATCATTGATTTGACCCAATGCTACATCACTGTTCAGTGAAGGTATGTTGGCCGGGCGTCCTAGTTTTTTTATTTCTTTTCGTCGTTCAGCGACGAGGGCTTCTGCAAATTCAGGGTTGTGATGCCATTGAAACGCTTGCGGCATTAAACTATGCATAGAAGGGTTTAATGATTGAGGTGATAGTGTGTCGGTAGAAGTTTGAGCCTGATGGTTTAATTCTATTAATAACGCTTTGAGTATCTCAGCACCTGAGCGTCCATCGAATAACGAATGTTGAAAACACAGCGCTATCACTGAATTGCCCTGTTCGACATCAGGGAGTGACGATTGTGTAAACTCAACATAATGGCACCGAAGCAACGAATTGGAATCGAAATCAAAACGTTCTGCCAATGTCTGTTCAATATGAGCCAGCCAACCGTCGTGATTTGAACTGGCCTCCTTCAACCATGTTAATTCAATTTCAGATTGAGGGTCTTTAAAGAAGTTTAGGCGACCATCACCAGATCGACTTAAGCGTGTCTGCAAAACCGGATGCAACTTTAGCAACCGCTCAAGCCCTCTTTTAAGCTCTTGCTCTGTGAAGGTTTTGCACACTTCGGCATAGACCACGAAGTTCATACTCGAAATTTGGTCGAGTAACCAAAAATAGTGCTCACCTTCATCTAAGCTCCGCATATCGACCTGTTTTATTGTCTCTTCCACACAGTTCTCCAGCTTAGAAAGTTGAAATGACTTGAATTTACCAGCCTGTTCAATATACTGAATCCAGTACAGCATATAGAACAGCTTAATTATTCACCACATTAATAGCTCAGGTCAAGGCTGGGAGATTCCCGCTGCGATGTCATAGGGTAGGTCGAAATGTCAGAAGTCACAGCGCAACGCAGTACGGGGGCACACGACAATGTCGCGAAATCAAAAGCGCCCGCCGTAGAACGAACAATTAGCATCTTAAATGCATTATCAGGCGAGAAGCGGGGTGCATCATTGACGGAGCTGGCTGCTCATTTGTCTCTGCCAAAAAGTTCTGTTCATGGTATTTGCGCAGAATTGGAACGGCATCAGATCATTCAGAAAGGGGAAAAAGGACAAATAACCATTGGTGCAGGTGTCATGCGATGGGCCAGTGGCTTTTTGAATGACCTAGATGTGACCCAAGAATTTTATAAGCTCTGGGAGTCCGAACCTAGCCTTAAGAAAGAAACCGTTATCCTGTCTGTTTTGAATGGCGCTCATATTACCTATATCGCCTGCCGTAACGGTCAGCAATCACTCGGTATTTCTTTTCGAATCGGCATGCAAATTCCAGCCTGCTTTACAGCCACAGGCAAAGCCATGCTCAGCACGATGCCGGATGAATTGATTCGATCTCGATTTGAACAAGAGGCGTGGCCAGCCCCTCTTACATCTGCTGGCCCGACGAGCATTGATCAACTGCTGGACGAAGTACAATTGTGCCGACTGAAAGGCTATAGCCGTGAAAGGGGTGAAATTCGAGCCGGTATCATGGGCATAGGAGCGCCGGTGTATTCCGCACAAGAGGAGTTTGCGGTTGCCGGCATGGCCGTTAGCTTAGTGGACAAGGATTTAACAACAGAAAAGATTGAAAACATGGGTAATCATATTCGATCACTGGCTAACAAACTGTCTCAACGATTGGGGGGACGCTTTTAACCGATTGGCGCAATCAATATGCGCCAAGTGAAACCCATCATTGAACAGCAATATCGCCATAGGTCGATGGATTCAGGTTGGGCTGCGGGCAAAGCGAAGGGTCACTCTGCATGCTTTCAATGTAAAAGTTGCTGATGCCTAAAGACATGAGTACACCCGTGACTGACACGACCTTACTCATGGAAGCGCAGGGCAGAGTAACCACTTTTACTTGATTCACTTCATGCGCACTTAACTGCTCTTTTAGGGATTCTAGATCTTGGACCGGCTCACCAGAAAGCGCAGTTGTCCGCTCTCCGACGTGGATCGTCACGACTTCGTAACGTACCTGCTCGCCTTCGCCAATAGCGATAGTTTGTTCACCCATTAAACCATGGCGCTGCTCTTCAGCCATAGAAAAAGCCGAAACCATCAAACCTAGGCACAAAAGGATAGATTGAAAGAAGCGATCATCAGACACAGCGTCTCATCCCCAATTAAATCAGTTAACTCATAAAAATTTGACGCAGCTCTAATTGGCCTGCTTATAATTTGAGCAATGATATCATTGATTTATGTGACGGTGTTAGTCCAATTTTTGAGAACTTGGTCTCACTGTATATTTCTCATCCAATATGCTCAACATTGGTTAAATTAAGTACAGTAAAGGGCCTCACGCTCTTCTAAAGGCTTATTTTTCAATCTCCCGTTCGATTGTTTTTTAATCAAACTCAATACGCCAACAAGCCCTCTGTAAATTGTTAGGATGATTTTAAGCATTTCCATGCTCGAATAATCACTCCAGTCTCAGCATAATTCATTTGTATTGTTCACTATAAGACCATATCTTGAGCGACCATTATAAGCAGTCAAAATGAGTCATCTCAGTATGAACAAAAGAATTATTGGCTTTGCACTGTTCGCTTTTTGCATATTACCGGTACAAGCGACTAAGAAGAGTGCGCATCAAGATCAAGCCCATTCAACACTATTGGTCAGTGTTAACAGAGTGTACGACGGAGATACCCTATTTGTTGATATTCCTAACTTTCCATCGATATTGGGGGAAGATATGCCGATTCGTGTACGAGGTATTGATACACCCGAAATAAGAGGAAAGTGCCCAGAAGAAAAAGTCATCGCCAAGCAAGCTCGAGATCAAGTTCGCTTATGGTCAGAAAATGCCGAGCGGGTTGAGTTAACGAACATTGAGAGAGGAAAATATTTTCGTTTGGTGGCTACAGTTCTTATCGATGGCGAAGATATTGGTGAGAAATTAGTCAAACTCGGATTAGCGAGGCCCTACGATGGTCAAGGCAAACGACAAGGGTGGTGTAATATTGATTAACTGTTTATTTAAACGACATAAATGTTAACGAACCACGCTTCGTTTGCGCCTTCCTGTAACGCTGCTGCTTTGTTGAGGTTGTTAACGTCTGATAGTCACTTCAGACACCCGTTTACACTTAACTGAGAATTTGGGAAATAAACTGCAAGGTGCTGCACGCCTTTCTTCAACAAGCCTTATGGACGACGTAGCAACGCCTCGGCTTAAACAGATGCTCGCGCTAAGTCTTCAAGCATGACTTTTAAAAAGCGAGCAGCTTCACCACCGGTAATCGCACGATGATCAAACGTCAGCGAGAGTGGTAATATTCGGTGAATAGCAGACGCCCCTTCCCACGCGACCACTTCATCTCGCCACCCACCAGCACCAATAATCGCCACAGTCGGCGGGACGACCACGGGATTCGCATACCGGCCCGCGATAGTACCAAAGTTGGACAACGTAATGGTTGCACCTAACATTTCTTGGGGAGGAATTTGGCGGCTCTTCACCGCCTTTCTTAAATTATTCAAGCCCGCGCGAAGATCATCCAGCGTGCGGTTTGAAATATCTCTGAGGACAGGCACAAACAATCCCTGCTCAGTATCCACAGCAATGCCTAAATCAATTTGTTTGAGCATTCGTCGAGACAAGTGCTCACCATCAAACCATACATTAAGTGCGGGCTCAGCTTCGCATGCTTGACCAATCGCGTGTACCATCCGCATGGTCACATCTTGGGTTTCATCCCACTCATGAATATCCGCATCATCACAAATGCTGACCGGTACCACTTGCTCATGCGCAAGGGCCATAGCACGGGCCATTGTTTTTCGTACACCTCTTAGCGGCTCAGCTTCTCCCTTACTTTCATTGAGTCGTGCTGCCTGCTCTATATCTTCAGAAGTGATTTTATTATCTGGACCACTACCTCTTAGTTGTGAAATATCTACATGTAAACGACGAGCTAACGCCCTCACACTGGGCGTCGCTTTAATTCGAACAGAATGTCCTTGCTCCTTGCGAGCTGCACCAATGATGAAAGCATCATCTTGAGAGGGCGACTCTTGTTTCGATAAACTGCCCACAACGGTACCGCTGTCCTCTTGTTCTCCTTGAAATTCGACCAATGGTTCACCAATGTGTACTGTATCGCCTGCTTCGCCAAAACACGCTGCAATAACACCTTCCTGCGGTGAGGGCACTTCGACAATAGCCTTGGCTGTCTCAACGGATAATAACAATTGATCGACTTTTACAGGATCCCCCGCTTTTACGTGCCACTCTACGATTTCGGCTTCCGTTAAGCCCTCACCAAGATCGGGCAATTTAAAATATTTCATGCTCCCTCCCCCGCATTAACTATCCGCTAACGTTTTATGGACTGCCGCAATAATATCGTCGACATTTGGCAGGTAGTACTTTTCATTTCTAAAATATGGCATATGCGTATCAAAGCCTGTTACTCGCTGCACCGGTGCCTGTAAATCTAATAACCCTTTTTCAGCTATCTGAGCACTAATTTCGGCACCCACACCAAACGAACGCGCCGCTTCGTGCACAATGACACAGCGACCGGTTTTATTTACAGAAGCCAATATCGTTTGCATATCCAATGGTTTAATGGTTGCCACATCCACTACTTCAGCCTGAATATTTTCCTGTTCGAGCTGCTTCGCAGCCTGTAACGTTTCCGTGATACTTGCTCCCCAGCTCACCAGCGTCACGTCAGTGCCTTCACGTAATGTGAAACACGTGTCTAAAGGTAATGCCATACCATCATCCACTATTGACTGCTTCGTTAATCGATAAATTCTTTTGGGCTCTAAAAATACAACAGGGTCTGGGTCGCGAATGGATGCTAAAAGCAAACCGTAAGCCCGCAGCGGTGAAGATGGTATAACCACTCGAATACCCGGCGTATGGGCAATGATGGCTTCGGTACTTTCTGAGTGGTGTTCTGGGGCATGAATGCCACCCCCGAAGGGCGCACGCATGACCATGGGGCAAGACATTCGACCACGTGTTCGATTTCTCATTCGCGCTGCATGGCCCAACAAATGTTCATAAGCAGGGAATATAAATCCCATAAATTGAATTTCTGCCACGGGCTTTAAACCCTGACTGGCCAACCCAACCGTCATGCCACTGATCAAAGCTTCCGCGAGCGGTGTATCCATCACTCGACGAAAGCCAAATCGATCTTTTAACCCCGCCGTTGCACGAAACACACCGCCGTTTGTACCAATGTCTTCGCCCAATAAAATGACACTGGGATCGTGTTCTAACTCATAGGCCAATGCCAAATTAACCGCCTCAACGAGTGTTAATTGCAAGGGGTCAGTTTGTGATGTGTTGCTAGTCTGTATATTTGATTTCGCCATCATCCTTGCTCATCAGAAACGTATTAATGTAAATAGAGCATCACCGGTAGACAGTAGCGCAAACTAATCCGTATGCCTTTTTGTCATACGTTCTACTTTCTCGTGAAGGATATCTAATTGCTCGTCCAACACACTCGGCCACTCTGAATACAAGTGGTCAAACATACTCTCGGGCGTATCCTCCTCAAACGCCAGATAGCGTGCAACCGCTTGCTCAACTTGTTTTTGGCACTGCTCTGTCCAATCTTTTTCTTTGGCTTCTGTCCACCACCCCAGAGAAATTAAAAATTGCCTTAAACGTTTTACGGGCTCAATTTCCCAAGCACGCTTAACTTCATCAGCTTCACGGTAGCGACTCGCATCATCTGCTGTCGTATGGTCCGCTAATCGATAACTGATGGCCTCGATTAACGTTGCACCTTTATGCTCGTCTGCATGTTCTTTAGCGTTTAAAATGGCCTCATGCGTTGCAACGACATCATTTCCATCTACTTGCACACCATGAATGCCTGCGGCAATGGCCTTTTGAGCTAATGTCGGTGCGCCACACTGAATACTCCGATGAACCGATATTGCCCATTGATTGTTATTTACAATAACAATCAATGGTAATTGCCATGCACCGGCGACATTTAAACTTTCCATAAAATCGCCTTTGGATGTCCCACCGTCCCCCACCGTCACCATGACACAACCTGACTCGCCTTTAAGTTTCAGTGCTGCCGCTGCACCTGCAGCGTGGGTCACTTGTGTGGCAATAGGCACACACACTGGAAAATCTTGCTTTGGGCCAAATGAACTGCCTCGCTCATCCCCTCCCCAATATAAAAGTAATTCTTCCAGTTTATGATTACGCAAAAAATACGCACCCTGATCCCGATAATACGGAACAAACACATCGTCATCCGCGAGCGCCATTCCAATAGCGACTCCGACCGCTTCCTGCCCCAAACACGATGGATAAGTGCCCATCTGCCCCGTTCGCTGAAGCGCAACCGCCTTTTGGTCAAAAATACGGGTGAGCATCATGTGCTGATACGCTTCTTGCAACCATTCTGCCGTCGCCCAACCTGGGAGCGGTTCATTTAGCTCATTTTTTTCATTCAATATTTGCGAGTATTGAATACGATATTCAGCAACGGTTTTCATGAATTATCTACCATTCCTTTTCAAGCTAAAACGGCACACCTAACACCTATTTACAAACATTTTTTAATAAATTGCCGGCAAATATTTACAATTTATTTCATGTGGATTTTAAAACGCTTAGTCATACAATATTTGCTCTGCCATCTCGTTAGCAATTCGGTGCGTTGGTAAATTTTTATTATTTGATAACATAAATATTTTATCTAAAGTGTCTTTCAACTTTGAAATACTGTGATCAATTTCTTTCTGGGCTAAACCGCGATAACGAGATGAGGCATAAATTAATCCACCACTATTAATGACATAATCAGGCGCATATAAAATATGCTTATCGTGTAAAACGTCACCCAAAGCGGACTCCGCTAATTGATTATTCGCACAACCGGCGACGACGACGCATTTGAGTGTATCGACGGTTTGCGCGTTGATGGTTCCCCCTAAACCACAAGGGGAAAATACATCGAGCTCTATTCCTGAAATTTCGTGAGGAGCAACCGCGGTAGCCTGCCATTGTTGTTCGGCTTGTTTAACTTTTTGAGCATCTATATCCGACACCCAAAGTTTGGCCCCTTCAGCATATAAGTGCTCAGCTAAAGCTGCTCCCACGTGCCCTAAGCCCTGAATACCTACGCGTACCCCTTTAAGTGACTGGCCCATTCTATGCTGTACAGCAGTTTTGATTCCTAATGCCACACCAATGGCAGTCGACGGGGAAGGGTCGCCTAATTCGCTGGAGCTGGAAACAAATGGACAAACCTCTCGAATGCAGTCCATATCTTCGACTTGTGTGCCACTGTCCATGGCAGTGATATAACGCCCCCCTAAATCAGATACGAACTCAGCAAATTGATAGAAAAGTCGTTCCCGATCAAATGCGCCTTTTGGTTTGATAATGACAGACTTACCTCCGCCTTGGGGCACTTTGGCCAAAGCAGCTTTGTAACTCATACCTTTAGCGAGCCGAATGGCGTCTATGACCGCATCCTGTTCATTGTCGTATTCAATGAAACGACAACCTCCTAATGCTGGCCCTAGCCTTAAGTTGTGCAATGCGATGACGGCGTTTAAGTCGCCTTTTTGACAATAGTGCAGCTCTTGTAAAGCTGATTCACGCATGAGGCTAAACATAAAAAATTCCCTTTTGGGGTGTCATGTTTACTCGCTAACCAATACCTCCCATTCAGTGTAGACAAGGAGTTGTGACACTGCTAAATATTTTTCATATACAAGATTCTTTTACTCTCGCGATGATATAGCCCCCATGAGTTATAATTTATCTATCGCCTTAAAGTAGGCAGGTTTAATATTAAAGTGACCTATATTTTAGAGGTATGACACACGTACCGATAATGAGTTAAAGACGGCGATCGACCCTTTCAAGGATGTACCAACATGATGGATTTTGAGCTTGACCCAGTAAAGCTGGTTGCTGAAAAAGCACCAGACTTACGGGCAAGAATTCACCAACTGTATCTCTGTGATGAACAAGATTATGTCCATGATCTTATGGATTGCTTTCCAGAACAGCAGGATGTGCAATTTAAAAAGAAAGTCGAATCGCTCATTCACACCTTAAAGGCGCATCATAGCCAGTCCGTCCTGCATCAGTTACTCCAAGAATACGATCTCTCAACAGAAGAAGGCATTATTTTGATGTGCCTGGCCGAAACCTTAATTCGAATACCAGACAGCGCAACCGCCAATGACTTAATTATTGACAAGCTGGCCGAACGTGGTTGGCAGCATCATGTTAATAAATCCACTTCTTTCTGGGTGAACGCTGCTAGCTGGGGATTAGCACTCACGGGAAAAATGCTTAAACCGAAACACAGACATCCATCTGAAGCCATTACAGGATTAATTAATAAATTAACATTAAAAATTACTCGAGAAGCAGTGCAACGGGCAATTCGCATACTTGGGCTTCAGTTTGTTTATGCTGAATCCATTGAAGAAGCTATTCAACATAAAACCCCATATACACAATCAAATGTTTGTTGCTCTTACGACATGTTGGGCGAGGCCGCATTAACCGAAGCATTGGCAAAACAGTATTTTGATGCCTACGACCATGCTATCAGCAAAGTCGCAAAAGACAATCAAAGTAAAAAGGGTAAACAGAATTCAATTTCAATCAAACTCTCCGCATTGCACCCCAGATATGAACCAAATCAACAACGAGAAATGCTGCCCGCACTCATCACTCGGCTTTTGAAACTGGTCACGAAAGCAAAAGACCTCGACGTTCCCATCACAATTGATGCTGAAGAACAATATAGACTGGACATCTCTCTACATGTGTTTGAATCCGTATTATCCCACCAAACCATTGCAAATTGGGGGAAACTTGGTCTCGCGGTGCAATCGTATGGCAAACGCGCACTCTCTGTATTACATTGGTTGCATTGCTTGGGTGACAAATTGCAAATCACCATTCCGGTCAGACTCGTAAAAGGGGCCTATTGGGATACGGAAATAAAATGGGCACAAGAATTAGGGTTATCTGAATACCCCGTATTTACTCAAAAAGCATCCACTGATTTAAATTACATCACTTGTGCACGCTTTCTACTTCACGCAAATCAGCGTTGGCTCTACCCAATGTTTGCTACACATAATGCTTGGACTGCGCTTGCAATATTAGAAATGCCAAAAACCAACGAATTTGAATTTCAAAGGTTGCATGGCATGGGCGAAGCATTATTTGAACACCTTATGACTCAATATCAGGTTAATGAGTGTATTTATGCCCCAGTGGGCTGTCACCGTGAACTGCTACCGTATCTCGTTCGTCGCCTTATTGAAAATGGCGCGAACAGCTCGTTTGTTTTTCAAATACAAGATCCACAAGTGGCGCTCGAAAAACTGGTTGAACACCCCGTTGATTTATTAGAACAAACTTCCATTTTAAATCCTAATATTCCGCTCCCCAGTGAAATTTTTGTAGATTACCCAAATTCCCGTGGATTTGAGCTTCAACACGATCATGTATACTTTTCAATTATGGATAAAGTCTCGACATTCAAAAATAAAAAGTATCGCGCAGCGCCTCTGTTCGAACTGAGTACACCTTCGAATATAGAAGCGATAACAGTAAACAGCCCGGTGAATGGCGATCAAATTGGATATCTTCACTCCACGCAAACTGAACATTGCCATCAAGTTATTTCATTCATTAAAGATCATCCATTTAAGGTTGAACGACTGTCAACATTAACCAAACAAGTTGATCAAATCGCCGACATCATGATTGCCAATCGTGACGAACTGATATATCTATGCATGAATGAAGCTGGTAAAACACTCGCGAATGCGATTGCAGAGCTACGGGAAGGTGTCGATTTTTGTCGCTACTACAGTCGACAGGCACAAAAGAATTTTGCCGACCCTCATTTGCTGGACAGTATCACAGGAGAAGAGAATTTACTTCGGTATCGACCAAGAGGAAACGTGTTATGCATCTCACCCTGGAACTTTTCACTTTCAATATTTGTGGGTCAAATTAGCGCAGCACTTGCCTGCGGCAATCGCGTGATTGCAAAACCGGCTCGTCAAACCAGTTTGATTGCTCAACGATTGACTGAGTTAATTTTCGAAGCCGGTCTTTTTAAAAACCAACTTATTTTCCTGCCGGGAGATGGCGAGGCCATTACAAAACCATTAATCGAATCACGTGTCATTGATATGGTATGTTTTACAGGGTCTACAAGAACAGCAAAGGTTATACAAAACTGGATAGTTGAAAGTTGCCCGAAATTTGTCAATATGCTGGCTGAAACCGGCGGTCAAAATATCATGGTGGCTGACAGCACGATTTTAATCGATCAGCTCGTGCCTGATGTCATCACTTCAGCTTTTGACAGCGCTGGTCAACGCTGTTCCGCATTACGGGTTTTAATGATACAAGAGGATGTAAAGGCAGATTTCTATCAAGCACTCAAAGGCAGAATGGCACTCATCAACGTTGACTCTCCATTCTATCGCGAAACGGACATTGGCCCGATCATTGATTCTGCGTCTAAACACAAACTGGAGCAACATATACAATGGCTAAACGAACACGCAAAACTCATTGCAACAACACCACTGCCTAAATATCTTCAGGAAACCGATTCCCATCAATATGTGGCACCTTGTGCTTACGAAATCGAAAATTTAAATCAAATCAATGAAGAGCACTTCGGCCCCATATTGCACATCATCCCCTTTAATCACGATAATATTGACGAGGTAATATCTTCGATCAATCAGTCTGGCTTTGGCTTAACCATGGGCATCCAAAGTAGAAACGAAAGATGGATCGACTACATTGCCAGCAACGTTGATGTTGGAAACATTTATATTAACCGGCCTATGATTGGCGCTAAAGTCGGTGCGCAACCATTTGGCGGACATGGGCTGAGTGGAACCGGCCCAAAGACGGGCGGCCCAAACTATGTGCATGCTTTTGTCAAAGAATTTACGACAACCACTAACACGTCTGCATTTGGAGGCAATCAAGAGCTGTTAAGCTAGATAAAGTATTAGATAATTTCCAATATCCGGATAGATACTTGGCTGCTCAGCAACCAAGTATCGCTTTCATGCAATATACGCTCTATAAAGTCGATTGGACTCTCGGCTCTGGCTTCCTGCTTCGATCTAACGCCTGCATCCATGCAGTCGTGCACGTATTTTGTTGTGCTTTTTTAACCCGTTAGATATTCAAAAGCACGCCTTGAACTTGAAAAGACCACTTGGCCAGAGCTTAACGTGACGATCTAGATAAGCCCTAATAATTGTTTTACGTATATTCAACCTTAAAATTCATTAATGGCTTACTGAATACCGGCTTGCTGTTTGACGTACGCACAAAAATCATTGTGATACTTGTTATTCTTTTTCATCGCTTCATTTGGAATATCATCTCGTGGATACAGTCCCCAAAAATCAGAATAATGACCAAACAAATGCAGCCCGTAGTAGCGTCCTCCGTAACCGTATTTTGACCCACCATTAGAGCCTTGCGGCACGGCAAAAGGAAGCAAGCCATTATGTTGATCATAATACGATTGGCTCAAAGGATAATAACTCTGCATAAATTCAATAAAAGGTGTGAGCAAAGATTGAAGATACTCGTCTTTATCTAAATACAGCAAATCAATAATGGCGACTTCGACCATCGCTAACTCCGGAGTGTTTGAGCCGGTAAAATAGCGATAATTAGCTTCATCTCTTTCTGTGCGTTCGAACCAACGCACTCCTGCATTGATATCTGATGCGTCAATGCCGAGGTCTTTTAAGTAATTACCATTATAGTCGGCCTTACAAGCATCGGCCGCGATTGAGAAACGCATTTTTCGATCATAGCGGTCGGATGTTTTTGCAATTTTCATTAGGTTTCGAATATACAGCCGAGCATGTTGAAAATTCCACACTTCACCAGACCATCGTGCCTGTTCATCTAATAAGCCCATTCTCTGGGGCAATGCCGCCGCGTAATTCGATCGCTCTTGTTGTGTCGTTTCTTTCAGCCCCGGCCAATTTCGATAACCATTCCAGATTGGGCGTACCTTTTCTGAATGACAAGATTGGCAACCCGTATCATTTTGACTGAGTGACGGTGGATTCGTCGTCATATCTATCAGCCGGAATTTGTAACCACCATCCGACAGAGGTTCGATTAATTCAAACACTTCATACATTGGATCCTCTGGATGAGAGCTCATAGAAACAATAAGTTCGGCATTGTCACCGTACATTACAATACGAGGGTGCTGCTCATCGGCTTTATGGCGACTTTTTGTTTCGGTCATCAAAAATAGTTCTTTTTTCATATCATCTGGCAACAATGGAATGGCATCTGCAACCGTAGCCACACCATTGTTAATAATTTCATGGTAGAAACAGTCAATGCTTCTAATTTCTGACCCTTTTACACACGTAGTGCTATTTGCCACGGTAATCTTAAGTGCCTCAGAAATTGCCAACATTTCGTTAGAACTTAGTTTGATTGTCGACATAAGCGGTACTGTTTCAAGCGCTCCCGCTATTAGGGCCACCGAGCGTCCCCTTTTATTGGTCTTTTCTAAGCTACCATGACAGGCCTGGCAATTTTCCGACCAGAGTGCAATACCCGACTTTTGCAAGTCATCGGGTTCGACTTCTTCCACTGGCATTTGGGGGTCTTCAATGGTGGTTATGGGCTCATCATTTTCATTTGATTCTATACTGTCTTCTTGCTTTTCCGTAATGCCGTTTTTTGAATCAGAAACTGAATCACCCCCGCAAGCAGTGAGTGCCATTAGAACCGGTATAAGCCACCAGCTTTTAATTGAACTAGAGGTGTTCGGGCACATGCGAAATGACGTCATTAGTGAAGGTCTAACCATGTTCGATAGACCGTCCTTATGTATGACGAATAGTGAGATGACATTTTTTATCTTATTGAACATTTTTATTCGGCTCATAAATGCGTGCCCTTTATCAGGGTTCAGTAGCGGCATATTGATTCTCCTTCCAGCCAACTGAAAGTCTGATCGCGAACAAGCTTTATGGGTATTTGATTTTTGTTGGAGTGTGAACTTTGCACCTAGGTTGAAACAGGGTGTGATACGGTTACTCTGTGAATGTGATTCGCTACGCAAATACTGCGCGGCCGATTTCATATCTTCATAATACTGCTAAAAAATCACTGGTAATTGAGCGCTCAATCTGTGATAGACCTGTCTTTAATTGATCATTGAAATTAAAAAACATGCTCTACAAGATTTATTACAAGTGTAAACTTAATCATGATTGAAGTAGCCGAATTTAAGAAAGGCACAGAATAAATAAATACGAGGGGGAATAAGAAAGCAGAATATGATGATTCGAATGAAGAAGTCATACAGGGTACTGCGCCCACCTGAAAGGTGATTATTCAGGCGAGCGCCATATACCATTAATTATTTAAATGATGTAATTCTAAAGCGAATAAGGAATACCGATAACAGCATCAACCAAAAATTGAAGCTACCTGCCGCTAATTTTTCTTCCTCTTTATCTGTACTGGATTCTGAGTCATCAGCTGCATTATCTTGTTGGTTATTATCTGAGTCATTCCCTGAGTCATTAGAATCATCATTGTTCGCATCATCAGAACCACTATCATCTGAACCATCATCATTCGAATCATCAGAACCATTGTCATCAGAGCCGTCATCGTTCGAATCATCTGAAACATTGTCATCTGACCCGTCGTCGTTCGAATCATCAGAACCATTGTCATCTGACCCGTCGTCGTTCGAATCATCTGAACCATTGTCATCTGAGCCGTCATCGACCATATCATTATCAATGATGGTGACTTTTGCAGTGAGCGAATTCGCATCATTTTCTAGTTTCGCTGGGCCTTGTACCGATTTTAGAATCACTGAAAACTTCTCATCTTCTTCATGAATTTCATCATCCGAGATAGAAATAGTAATAACTTTTTTGTTTTCACCTGCACCAAAATCAAGAGTGGATGATTGAGCGACATAATCCAAATTGTCTTTAGCACTGCCATTTTTAGTCACATATTCAACTGAGAATGCCTCATGGTCGCTACCGCTGGTGACGACTTCAATATCTACACTGCCTTTATTTTCATCAACGCTGTAAGTCATGCTTTCAAAGGAAATAACGGCTTCTGGTGCTTCATCATCCGGTACAAGAGATGCCATCCAATCACCCAGTGTTTGAAGGTCTTGTTGCGATAATTCTCCACCAATTGGCATCGCTTTCGCGCACTTTTGAGTACCATTGATGGTTTGATGTAATAACGAATCTTCAAGTGCCGTCTCTGAAACGAGTTGTGTGGATTCACTACAACCCTCAGCTTCGGGTCGTTTTCCTACAAGTGACGAGTAAGATGTTGTGGCATCTGATAAATCCGGTGATCTCTTTCCACTGTGGCAAAAGGTACAGTTCGCATCAAAAACATCTTGTACGGCTTTTGGTACAGAAGCCACGGCATTCGCCGCGGTTATTTTAATATCCACACACGAGTTATAAGAACGCGTATCTTCAAAGGGCTGATAGGTAGCTTTAATTACGCAGGCGTCACATTCAACGTTTGGAACGGTAAAAGTATGAGTTTTCTGCGTCCAAAATACTTCTTCTGAAAATTGTTCGAATTCAGATTCAGCTGTTTTTTGTAAATGGAAGGTAAGGTTTCCCTCTCCATGGGGGGCATATCGCCATTGTAGCGTTTCTGTAGAGCCCGCTTCCCAAGATAACTTAGCCACCTCACGTTCATCACTGCATTTTACGCCGGTGCCTCCACTGTTATCTCGAAAAATATCTTCACCTTCATACTTTAAATAAAGGTGAGCACTAACGGGGGAAGCAGCTGCAATACTCAGTATGGATAATGCGGTTAACTGACGAAACCGTTTTATGGTGGAATGTAATGGCATTTTAATTATTCTCACAGGCTAATACGTGCAAACTCGAGAAAGCCGACGATGAGAGAGGCGTCAATCGGCAGTTTTATCTGCCGGACTGTGCTGGTCACGCCACTATCTCACAATGAGAATACGGTGAAATTGAGAACCCTATATTAGGACGGGTAATTTACTGAGACTTTGTTCAAGTTAAGTCATTGATCGACTTAACAAAATAGGTGACGTATTGACTAGCAAAGTTCAGACGAAAAACCTAGTGAAAAAGGCCAATTACTGACCTTCCCACAGAATGATCGTTTCTGTAATGCTAATTGACCCTAAGTCACCTTAGGGCCAATGCTTAGGCGTATTTTTAAACGATACTTTACGATTAAATTTAAAGTGCACTCGTCTTATCGTTAATTGAGCACCGTATCTGCAGCGAGTGTTGAGCTTCCCGCGTCCCAGTCAAGACGAATATCCCATTGGTATTGAAACTCAGGTTTTAAGGGTGGTTGACTTTCATCCACTTCTTTAAGAATGTTCACGGCCTCCTTCACCACGGCGTCTCGACCGAATAAAAACGACTGTTCGTTTACAATCGTCATATAAGCTTTATTTAATTTCGCTGCCCGCTCGGGAGATGGCGCAATCAAAGAATAAATTGAAGGTTGGGCGGTTACTTTTTCAATATTTAATTTACCGTTTTGGAACCACTTACTTAACATTTCACTATTTTGTCGAAATTCATCACCACCGTTAACACGTTGCATATAGGTGGCATATTCCCCCAAGGACTCACCTCTATTAGGTACATCTTTGAGTTTCTTTAAATCGATGTATCCCCACCCTTCAGCACCTGCCAGCTTTCTTGGAAAGGAAAAGGTTTGATCCAATGTACTGCCGATACTTTTGTGGCATCCCATACAAAAGAATTGCTCTTCATGAGATTGCTTCCTTAACTTGCCCTGTTTATCTTCAATAAAGCCCCACAAAAGCCACCCAAAACCGTTACTCATACCCCTATCAGCAAAATCGACCGTCGACGGTAAATTTTCTAGTGCTTTTTCTTTCGCTTCTCGATAGTAAGTTTGATTTATTCTGGCATTTTCCATGTGTGTGGCCTTACGCATATAACGTAATTCCTTCATTCGTTTAGCATTAAAAATTTCGCCATTCTCATTCATTCCTAAATATCGAACGGAATGTAGAAATTCTGTACCTTCGGGGTACAGCATATAACTCACCTGAATAGATTTTGCGTCACCCACGTAGTGAGTCCTGCTGAATACTGTTTGAACACTCTGAGACAGTATGCTGTCACCGTTGAGATCAACGCCTATAATTTGTTCATTTAGGGGAATTTGGCTGGTGCGGGTTTCATCTTTCAAGGCCAACTCCACAAGCGCTAAATTCGCGTAATAAACATCTCGATTAAATTGCCCATTCAATTCGGAGAAGATACGTGGCAAGCGAATCATGACATCGTCTGTCGATCCATTGGTCGGCCAAAATGTACTGGGTAAAGGCTTGTAATTAAAAGCAACCCAACGACTGCCATCCAATGCTAATCCGTTTTCATCAAATGCGGCGGCTCCGAGCGCTAGGTCTTTTATTTCCGTCACTTCGCCAGACCACGCATCCGATTTCATCCACTTTATCAGGTCTGTATAATTATCCTGAGACACGTATTTATGCATTACTGAGTCCGATATTTTTTCAATGGATTCTGTACGATCTACGAATAAGTTTGTCCAGCTATTTGATACACCTACATCTGAGAATGCATACGCCCCCTGTAATGTGCCATCCCGCATCTGATTCGGTCGATGCTTCTCATCATAAGACTGATGGCAGATATAACATGGGTTATTTACACCTTCCGTTTTCGTATAGCACTGGGGAGGAATGACCGCTTCTGCATTATACAATTCGCCCTGCTCAATATAATTAAGTGCGGTAATATGATCGGCGTGATGCGTTTCATTTCTTCCTGCCTGTTCATCATTGCGATCCATGCAACCCATTAAATAAAATGTCATGAAAATTAAAATACTCAAGCTATTGCGATGTACAAACATAAAAAACCTACGGATTGATAAGCGGATGTAAAAAGAGCAACCTAAGCTGCTCTTTTTACACTTTCATGACAGAATGTGAAGTGCACCCCTATAAACTCATTTTAAACTCTGGCCGAGTCAAATTGACTTCATAGAGGCGCCCTTAATTCTGTTTGTTTGCATGTGGGTTGTATAACCATAGTGTATTGTTTTCTTGGAATCCATCCTCTCCGATCACCAAACGTCCGTCATCCATAACGATTAGATTATCGGGTTGTGACAATGAATTAACATCACACCTTTCGGCCCCAGAGAGTTCCGCTCGATAGGTTGATCCCATGACTACAGGCTCAATCCGGTTTACGTCATAGTTTTCTCCTAACTTCATTCGGTAAACCCCACCGCAGTCTTTGACACGATCTGATAACTGAATATCGCCTTCTTCATCAATCATGCCTTTATCTAGATCAGCAATGGCAAAATAGACGTAAGCTTTATCAACCGATTCGTTGGCGATTAAATCCACGCCTTCAACCGCTTCCTTTGCGCGTTTTTGATTGATATAAATTCCCTCAAACTTTCGCCATTCAGCAGTGGCACCCAAAGCTCGTGCGGCTTTCCTGCTTTCCAGAAATGCGATTCGATTATCCATTTCTTTGCCTGCGGTGACTTTGCCACCATCGTCTGGGTACAAGTCTGCACCTTGCGCCCAAGCCTCTGCATCTCGATCCAATAAATAATGCGTTTGTCCCCCGTCATGATACTCAACGTTATCGTACTCAGCGATCCAGCTTTCAATTTCTGTGTCGTTCCCGTGCGCGATTTTAATCCATTCAATATCAAAACCGGTCGTGGCTGGATCGTGACGATTAGCATCTTGCGTGAGTTTTGCTCCGTACAATGCACCGCTACTTAAGTCTTGCGCTGTGTCTGCGACAAATTTAAAGAGCACGCCGTTAGTGTTGTCTTGAGAAAGATACACTGTTTTTTCATCCGGCATGACAATCGAGTTTTCATGCTCATAACGACCCATTGCATATCGTTTTATCGGCTTCGGCTGATCAGTTAACGGATCGGCAATTTCCACAATGTAGTGCAGACGATAAGTATTGGGCACGACATTCGGCTTTTCATCGTTAGGATCCATGTAAGCTTTAATGGTTCTATGACGGCCATCCTGTTCCGCCCAATTTCGATCATCCCATAAATGTGTTTCGTCTCCTGCATTACCCCACTCTTCTGAGGTCAAAGGTGTCCCCCAAGGAGAAACGGAACCGAAACAATTTCCCGTGGTGCCCCATTGACCAAAGTCAATCATCATGCCATCTTCCACTGTCCATTCGTTGTCGGCTTTCTTAATTTTAAGTCTACTCATACCACCGGGCGCTGATTCCCAATTTGTAAACAAATAACCTTCCGTTCCATTTTCATTACTGGGAATAAATCCGTTGAAGTCGGGATCATCGATTGATATGACGGGTGCAATGTTTTTATGGTCATAAACATTGCCCAATCCATTTGGAATGGCACCCGCAAACGTATCGCCCGTTTGGGCCAAGACTTTGTATTGGCCATAGGCAGAAACAACCGTTTGTCTATCTTGGTCAGACTTAGGTACGGGAGAGGAGGTTAATACTTTTGGCAATTTATTCATATTCACACCAGATAGATAACCCACTGTACCGGTGTTAAAGACCTTGCCGTCATGACTCACTGCAATATTTTCAGAGGATGGATGTTGAACATTGAAGAATAGATCACCCTGTTCCGTTATATAGGCACCGGTCACTTCTGCTCCAGCCGGAACCGTCGCCAATCGAGTTAAAGTACTCTCAACCTCTTTTTCAGTGACACGCTTATCGCTATTGTCGTCATCACACGCCGTCAGCAGCGTCGCAGTAGCCAACATCAGTGCCATCGTTAATTTATGTTTTTGTAAAACTGGCATCATTCTCTCTCTTTATGTCTAGCTGTTTCCGATGACCCACCTGCACAGCAGGCTACCGTTAAGGCAGAAATTGACGGCCAACACTAAGTGATAAATATGACAGTAATAAGTAAGCCTCTTTACACGAAAAAAATTTCACATAAAGCGCTATCACCTTATAGTGTAAAGTTTTTAGCTATCCCGTTTGTCTGGGTTTATCCAGCAGTCACGCTGCACACGCTCTTAACACAAACCAGAACCACAACAGGATGGAAAAAAATAGGAATGAATTGAAAGTCCGAATCAATGGCCTCAAGCTCGCATGAATCCGTATTCATTTTAATGCTTCAGGACAGGAAAGGACGAACAGCAGAGAGCCACTCCTCGTATTCAGTGCGTCCTCTCATAACCTGTTAACTGATATATAAAACGCTTGAGGCAGAGGTTATTCACGAAAGCATTGATTTTTACCGCTATTCACATTATTTATGATGTATACCCGTAGCGTTAGAGAATTAGGTTGAGGGTTTAGGTTACTAACTTGCGGAATATCTGCAGCCATCCTATCGCCAATCCAATGTTGGCGCATAAGGGGCCTAAATACGGAAGCCATAACGCCACGAGTACTCAACCCACCCTGATCTGGACATGAATACATGATCAAAGTCATTATCGAACGACGTATTGCTGAAGGCTTGGAAGCCAATTATCTAGAATCTATCCGTTACACGCTCAAAGCCGTGTTAGAAGCACCAGGCTACATTTCCAGTGAATCTCTTATTGATATAAATGACACTAACCACAGAATTATCATGACGAATTGGACATCTGTACAAGCGTGGGACGTTTGGCACAAATCAGATGCTCGTCGCGAAGCGCTCGCTTACATCGCCCCCATTTTAGAAGGCGATGAGAAAATCACCATAACAGAAGCACGATAGTCTCATAGGTTCACTAAAAAATGGGATGGCACCGGAAGTCTAAGAGATTGGTTGCACCAAAAGGGGGAGTAACCATTGCTTCTCGCGGCCAGGGTCTCTATATTCCACCGCTTGTTTCCTTTTCTCCCCAAAAGGCGGGAACCAGCCATGGCAGCAGAGCCGATGCCAGCTCTTAGTGAACCCACAATCGGACTTTCATCCGCTAGAGCACTCATCCAACGCTTTGAAAAATACGATATTGACACCCAGCAATTAGCTGCGCGACTTAACATCGCCCGATCACTATTGGAAGAAAACGACAGTCGCTTACCCATCAGCGTTTATACGCAACTATGGGCATACGCCATTGAGATCAGTCAAGATCCAATGCTGGGCTTGACTCTCGCTCAAGAAGAGGACCCTAGTAGCTACGGGCTCGTCGCACACGTTGTATTTAATAGCCCAACATTTAAGGTTGGATTGGAAAATTACATTCGATTATTCAGCATCGTGAATGAAGCCATTGACCTTCAGTTTGAGCAAGGCGAAGAAAGCAGCTCTATTCGCTTCATCCACAAGTTTCCAGAATTTTATTGTGCCAGTGACATGGAGCGAACATTGGCCATTAGTGTTGGACGGACAAATAAAGCATTAGGAAAGCGCGTGCCAGTACATCGTGTGAGTTTTCAGCATGCTGCTCCAGAACACGCGGAGGCATATCGTGATTTTTTTCAATGTGAAGTATTGTTTGATCAACCATACGGAGAAATTCTATTTAACAGCTCCATTTTGTCGGTCAAACCTAAAGGGGGAAACCCGCACTTAGGAGCAGCAACATTAGATTATGCCAATCGTATTTTAGCGAGGCTGTTTAAACGTAGAATTTCTCAGCGTGTGCGGCGTATTCTAGAACAGAATCTTGGTGATCCAAACATGGATGCGGAAAAAACAGCACAAATTCTCAACATGAGCCGCCAAACATTGTATCGAAAATTAAAAAACGATGGCTCTTCGTACAGCGGGCTCGTGGATAAAGTAAAAAAAGAAAAAGCCATCGAATTGATGAAAAGTGCTCGCATGTCGCTGAGTGTGATCGCATTTGAGCTGGGCTTTTCTGAACTCAGTGCATTTACCCGTGCATTTAAGCGCTGGACAGGTCAAACGCCCGCTGAGTATCGAAAACAACACTCCATCGTATAGCACCGTTCCTCATTTCCTATTTTGCAGTCAGAAAAAAGCCGTTACTGAAAACCAGTAACGGCAAGTTTAGGCCTTGAAACCTTTCACAAGGTTTCGATGCAATCCTTCGCTCAAGTAGCAATTTGCAAATTAAGCAACCGCTAAGTCCTGAATAAATTGAACAATGTCATCGACTTTGGTCAATTTTTCAGCCGCTTCTTCCTCGATTTCGATATCGAATTTTTCTTCAAGTGCCATCAGTAACTCAACGGTATCTAATGAGTCTGCACCTAAGTCTTCGATAAAACGAGATTCCGGTTTAACCTGAGAGGCATCGACGCCCAATTGTTCTACGACTACTTCTGTAACCTGTTGAAGTACATTAGCCATATGCCTTTTCTCCTTGCATAGATTGAATAGAAAAATCATGTAATGCTGGTGGCGTGAGTGGATCAGGTCTAACTTCATAGTTTATAAAGTCAAAGTCAAATCCAAACTGTTGTAAAAAGGCTTGTTTAAAGCCATCCACATCCGCCAGCTGCGTTAAGTTGTCTTGATTGATGTCACGGAAAATGGCATCAACCTTTTGTTGAATGTCAGGATGTCGTTCAAGATCATCCACGCGATATTTATGTCCTGCTTGCGTCGGTGTTTCTGCACCGTACAAACCTTGGCTAAATAAGCGAGCCACTTGGTCCAAGGTGCTCTCATATTTACCTGCTTCCTTTAAAGTTTTATGAAGGACAGACAAGTAAAGTGGCATACTTGGAATAACAGAGCTGGATGGCGTGACAAGTGCCTGTAATAGTCCAATAGAAGCTTGGCCATTTAGGTCTGACAAATGATGGTCCAATGCGACGGCTGTTTCGTGTAAATGGGATTTTGCACAACCCAATGTACCGCTGCCGTAAATATCCTGAGTTTGTTCTGGCCCTAAATAGCTGTACGCAATGGTCTTGAAGTTATCGGCCAGCACACCTTCTTTCTTCAATAGGTTTACCCAGTTTTGCCAATCTTCGCCACCCATCACTTTGACGGTGGCTTCCACTTCATCTGCATTGGCTGGATCAATGTGAATATCTCTTAATTTCGCTTCGAATGGATCAACCGTCACCCCCTCGAAAGCTTCATCAATAGGTTTAATCGTCGAGCGATATTCACCCACGCCTTTCACGGTGCGCTTTGGAGATGCCAAGCTATACACTAATAAATCTAACTTACGATCCATCATGCGGAGCTTTTGAATAACCCAGTCTTTTGATGGTTGTTGAAAAGCATCTTGGTTAGTGCTCAATGCAATACGACCAGAGCGACGCGCATAATATTCAAAAGCTTGATTATTGTACCAACCTGCTGAACCGAATTTATGTGCTTGTGCTGGGCGATCAAAGTACACACCCAATGTATCTGCTTTTGCACCAAAGGCCAGTGCGTTTCGAGATGCCAAACCTATACCAGAAGAGGCGCCAACCACGAGTGCTGTTTTTACACCTTCAAAGGGTGTGCGTGCAGCTATCTCAGATTGTTCAAATACATTATAAAAGCAACCCACTGGGTGAGCGTTTGTGCAAATGTTGTTTTTGATTCTCGGACGATACAGCATGGTACTCCCCTCTGATCGTAATTATTCTTATGCTTCAGTGGTAAAGTGTTCAGTACGGTCACTCAACACTTTGAGAAATTTATCGTCAGGGCCATTCATTTGACTCTAACAACGACGTTACAACGCGCTGAACTAAGCTTTAGCCAATATTAGGCAAGCATTGGTTCCGCCAAAGCCAAAGCTGTTGCTGAGCGCTGTGTTGACAGATTGCTGCAGCGTTTCTTTCACTAACGGCAATTCTGCCGCCACTGAATCTGGCTCATTTAAATTCGCGCTGGCTGCCACGAAATCGTTCTGCATCATGAGCATGGAATAAATCGCCTCATGCACGCCAGCAGCACCCAACCCGTGACCGGACAGTGATTTAGTGGAACTGATTAATGGACATTTTTCAGGAAAGGTACGCGCAATCGCTTTTAATTCCGTGATGTCACCGGCAGGTGTACTCGTACCGTGAGTATTGATGTAATCAACCGTGTTCAGACCCGCATCTTTTAACGCATGCTTCATGGCACGTTCGGCACCTTCACCCGACGGTTGCACCATGTTGTCGCCGTCGCTGCTGGCACCAAAGCCAACCACTTCAGCCAAAATATTCGCACCACGAGCAACGGCCTGATCCCACTCTTCTAATACTAAAATGCCCGCACCACCAGAAATCACAAAACCATCGCGCGTGCTGTCATAAGGGCGGGATGCGGTTGTCGGTGTGTCATTGTATTGCGTTGAAAGTGCACCCATGCCGTCGAACAGCATGGCTTGTGACCAATGTGCGTGATCTAAGCCGCCTGCAATAACGGTTTTCTGCAAACCCATTTTGATGTGTTGGTATGCGGTACCAATACAGTGAGCACTGGTCGCACAAGCTGAAGAGATGGAGTAACTGGGGCCTCGAATTTTAAAGGCCGTCGCCAATGCTGCAGAAGGTGCACTGGTCATTTCACGGGTCACTCGATAGGGACCGACTTTTTTGATGCCTTTTGTTTCCAGCGCATTAATGGCGTCCACTAAGTCTTCAGATTCTACACCACCATTACCGACAATGAGTTCCGTCGATTCGTCGCTCAGTTGTTCTTGTGTTAAACCAGCCTGCTCTACGGCTTGTTGCATGGCTATATGTCCCCACGCAGTGGCTTTGCCCATAAAACGCAGCATTTTACGGTCAACCAAAGGTGTCGGGTCTAAATCGAGCTTTCCACTTATATGGGAGCGCAGCCCTTTTTCTTTAAACGACTCATTAAAAATTATACCGGAGTCGCCGTTCATTAATGAGGTTTTCACTTCTTGCAGGTCATGGCCCAAACTGGAAACAATACCCGCGCCTGTAATCGCTACGCGCTTCATACTGGGAACCCTTCGCTGGTTTCTGGGAAAATACCCACTTTGATTTTCTCTGCTTGATAAATCGCTTTACCATCGACACGTACTTCACCATCAGCCACCGCGACTGCCCACTTACGAGACACAATGCGTTCAATGTTGAGATGAAATTGAAGCTTTTTAGCGGTTGGTAATACTTCGCCAAAAAAGCGTAGCTCACCGACACCTAAAGCGCGCCCTTTGCCTTGGAAGCCTTGCAGCGCAAGGAACATACCCAATGATTGCCACAGCCCTTCAATACCAAGACAACCTGGCATAACTGGGTCACCGGGGAAGTGGCATTTAAAAAACCAAAGGTCTGGGTGAATGTCCATTTCTGTAATCACTTCACCTTTACCATAACGACCACCTTCAGGTGTCAATAAGGGTACGCGATCAAGAATACGTAGTTCGTCTATCGGCAGCTGGGCTTTGCTCGTTGCAAAATGAGATAACACTGCATCAATATCTTCGTCGACAAATTGAACCGCTGCCGTCATTATTTTTATCCGGGACGCTGAATGGAAGGCCACACTATAGGCAGTCCGTCAAACATCGGCTTGACTCTCTGTATCAACGATTTGATTCTCTGTACCACTCATTGATTATTTTAGTAAAATGAATCCACATTCACCCATATTGATTAGATTATCTCGCTATAGGGCACCCCTCATCATTCACTTTAAGCTCTGGCTGAAAGATCATTCTAAATTCAAGACGTGCTTTTGAAGGTCTAACGGGTTAAATCGATTAAACACAACTCAGAATCTACAGGCCCTGTAGGGCGCAAGCGTTAGAGCGAAACAGAAAGCCAGAGCAGAGAGTCAAATTGAATGATGAGAAGTGCCCTATCGTCTCCAACCTTCCTGACATAAGCTGACACGTGAAAAGCCTAGAGTAACCATTACATTACTCACTAACAGGAAAAATGATATGAGCGTCTCCGTCAAAAATACGATTGATAATGTTGTCGAGATTGTACGTTTTGAAACTTTACCGAATATTGATGAAGCTGCATTCATACAAGACAACAATGCTGTTGAGCTTTTTTTGAGGGATCAGCCCGGGTTTGTTTATCGATCATTGTGCAAAGGCAGCGGAGAAAACGAATGGATCGACATCGTTTATTGGGCTTCTCAATCAGCAGCCGATGCTGCTGGCAAAGCCTTTATGAGTTCAACACATACCCAAGGCATTATGAAGTATATGAACACTGATAAAGTCACAATGCACCATCATCCGGTCAAGTGGCAGTACTATTTGGCTGAAGAAACGGCTGTAGCCACTTCATAACGCATTGCCATTTTCTTATGATGAATAGGATGTAGTGCGCCATACCGATGGGCACTATGTCTACAGGCTAGTACTTATGTGCCCGCAGCATGGGTTGACCGCCATTTTTAATGGCGCACTCGATCCATGTTGTACCAGGAAAGACAGATGAATAAAACTGAACGACTCTTCCAATTACTCAACTTACTCCGTAATCGAAGGCGAGCCGTCACGGCCAAAACACTGGCAGACATAATGGAAGTCTCTGAACGAACCATCTACCGCGATATCCAATCATTGAGTTTGATGGGGGTTCCAATAGAGGGGGAAGCAGGCATTGGTTACCACCTTAAACCCGATTTTCAACTGCCACCGTTAATGTTTGATAATGAAGAACTGGTCGCGCTGGCCCTTGGTGCAAAAATGGTCAAAGCATGGGGCGATCATGCACTGGGGCAATCCGCCATGAGCGCATTGGAAAAGATTCAAGCAGCTCTGCCCGAAAAGCTTTATCAGCACCTGTCGGACATTGCGCTGCTCGCCCCAGAAATGTCACATCCTCCCCAGTTTTCTTTATTTTCTGAAAAGCTGCGTGCCGCCATTCGCGAGGGCAGAACCCTCAACATGCAATACAAAAAAGAAGACGGGGAGCAAAGTCAGAGACTCATCCAACCATTAGGCTTGGTTTTCTGGGGAAAAGTATGGACACTGGTTAGTTGGTGTGAACTGCGGGATGCCTACCGAAACTTCCGAGTGGATCGCATTCAAAAATTAACCAATACCGATCATTTTTTTGAAACGCACGATGAGAAAAGCCTTCAGCATTATATCAGTGCATATACACACGATTAATCCTCTATGACCTAACTCATATTAAGGCTTAATACCCTAAGCACAGAAAATCAAAAAACGATAGTTGGCGTCGAGCACACTGGAAGCGGCTGAATTACGCTCTCAAGCCTATACGCTGGCCTATTCATTTCTCTTTTCGTTCTGGGTGCATTCGTTGCGCAGTCGCCATTCTTTATCGAACCCGCCAATTTTTGCCAAAATTCCACTAACCTCCCTCTCGAACACTACCTATACTCAGTCAATATCCACTCAAAAACGGTTAGGCTCATCTACGTCAATGCTACGCTGGAAAGCCTAAATTGGGACGCCAATATGACCTATTGCATCGCCATCGGTACTCAAGAAGGCTTGGTATTTTGTTCTGATTCACGCACTAATGCTGGCCCCGATATGATTCAAACGCACAGTAAAATGCATGTTTTTAGACCGGCCAGTGATCGCGTATTCGTTATTTTAAGCGCTGGTAACCTTGCCACGACTCAAGCGATCATCAATCAGATTGAGCAAGACCTTGAAGATCATATTCCTACCAACCTACAGAATTGCCGAAAGATGGTCGAAGCAGCGCAATACATAGCGAAAGTCAGCCGGATAGAACAACAAAAAGCTCACGACTCAACCGTTGTAAGTGGCGTTGACACGTCTGCGACGCTCATATTTGGAGGGCAAATTTCCGGCCGTGACCCGGCGAATTACATGATTTACCCAGCCGGTAATTTTATTGCGGATTCCGCAGAAACGCCTTTTTTACAAATAGGGGAAAGTAAGTATGGGAAACCGATTCTCGATCGCATTTTGACGCGTAAAACCTGTCTGGAAGATGCTGCAAGGTGCGCAATTGTATCCATGGACTCTACAGTCAAAGCCAACGCAGCCGTGGGGCCACCCATTGAAGTATTGGTTTACCGTACAGACAGCCTAATGACCGACCATTATATTAAACTCGACGTCGACGATGACTACTTACGTGAAATTCGCCGAAGCTGGGATGCTTTCTTAAAGGCCGGCTTTTCATCTTTGCCGCTTTTTGATTGGGAGCAACGTTCACATCCTATTTATGCAACACATTACTTACCACCAGACAGTCAAAATGACACCGAGACCGCTGACACAAGAAGCAACTCTCAACAGCCTCCAATGGCTCAAAGCCCCCACCTCGAGACTCATCAATTGAACAAAAATGTGGGTACAAGTGATGTACAAGATCAACAGTAAAACCGGAGAGGCAATATAGCCTCTATCGGTTCCTATTGAAGCGCATATTTGAGACGCTATCGATTGTGGTTAAACCACGTCTCCGTGATTTGGGAATGAATGCCAAAGATATAAGTTTGCAGCTCATCAATAAACTGATGTAACCCATCATGACTCAGCTCATTAAAGTCGACTTTCTGTAGTTTTTTATGGGTCTTCTGAATGGCCGTTAAGGCCGCCTCATGTGACGGTAAGGCCTGCACGCAGGCTTCCAGCACGGTTAAATTGTGAGCCGTTGATCGAGGAAATACCGCGCTTTTTAATAAAAAGTTTAACGCTTCAACCGCCACAATATTTCTGCGAACACTCATCCGGTACATTTGATAGGCACTCAAAGAGTGTAAAATACTGAGCCATAAAACATTGCGATAGGGCTGTATTTCGTCACTGTCACCCACTAACGTTGTGGTACTCGCGTCAATAATACGTGTACTCATATCCGCTCGTTCTATGTTGCGTCCCAAGCGAATGAATTGATAGGCTTCATCGTGATTCATCGTGCTCGTTAATAAACCCACGCACTTTTGACAGGCACCAATAATACCGTTTAACACCTTATGCCTCTGGCTCTTGGGAAGGCTTTTATTCGCACGCTGAGACACACTGAGAAATAAACTATTCACATACTCCCAAGCCTCACTGGGCATGACTTCTCGGGTTGTACGAATATTGTCACGAGCAGAAATGATCGAATTAAAGATAGAACTCGAAACATCCCTATCGCCAAAAACGAACGATACGACATTGCGCTCCGTTGGGGCCAACTTTGTTTTATCAAAGTCCTCGCGAGCACCCAATATGTCCACAATAAAGGTCCATTCAGGGTGAATATCTGCCGGTAAATCTAACGTCAATTGGTGGTGAACCAACAATAATCGCGCTGTATTCTCTGCACGCTCGATATAACGAGCAAACCAATATAATCGCTCTGCGACCCGTGACAACATTTACTTGCCCTCCGTGTCTACAATCCAAGTGTCTTTGCTTCCACCGCCTTGTGATGAGTTCACGACGAGCGATCCTTTTTGTAAAGCGACACGCGTTAAACCGCCCGGCGTGACATAATGATCTGTACCTTGAAGGATAAACGGGCGTAAATCCAAATGCCGTGGCTCAATCGCAGAACCACAAAGTGTCGGTGCGGTACTCAGCGCCAATGCAGGTTGTGCAATATAATTTCGTGGATGTGCATTGATCAGCTTGGTGAACTTAGCGCGTTCCGCTTTCGTCGACGCAGGGCCAATTAACATTCCATAACCACCGGATTCATTGGCCGGTTTAACGACTAATTTCTCTAAATTTTCTAAAACGTATTTCCGGTCTTTCTCGTTATCGCACAAAAAAGATGGCACGTTCGGAATAATCGGATCTTCATTCAAGTAATATTTGATAATTTGAGGGACATAAGTATAAACCGCCTTATCATCCGCCACGCCTGCACCCGGCGCGTTGGCCAGCCCCACTTTGCCTTTTGCCCAAGCGCGAAATAAGCCAGGCAAACCAAGTGCCGAATCTTTTCGGAAGACTTCCGGGTCCAAGAAATCATCGCCAATTCTTCGGTAGATGACATCAACCCGTTCTAATCCATGAATGGTTTTCATGTAGACGCAATCATCGTCACCCACGACCATGTCTGACCCCTCTACTAACTCTGCTCCCATTCGTTGGGCTAAATAAGCATGTTCGAAATATGCGGAGTTAAAGATACCCGGCGTCATAACAACTATTTCGGGTTTGTCTGACTTTCTAGGTGACAATGAAGCCAACATTGAAAACAGTTCAGAAGGGTAATCATCAACGGGCAAAATACGGTGTTGGCCAAACAACTCAGGGAGAACACGTTTAGTGACTGCGCGATTTTCAAGCAGGTAAGAAACCCCCGAAGGCACACGTAAATTGTCTTCAAGTACATACACGGTGCCATCGCCATCTCGAACCAAGTCTGATCCACAGACATGTGCCCAAACGCCATGCTTGGGTTTAACCCCAATACACTCTTTAATAAAATGTTTTGAGCCTTTGATCAATTCTGCAGGAAATACTTTATCTTTAATGATTTTTTGATCATTGTATAAATCTTGAATAAACAAATTTAACGCAGTCAAACGTTGAATTAATCCACGCTCCAATACTTTCCACTCTTTCAGTGGAATAATTCGGGGAATGATGTCCATGGGCCAAGAGCGATCAATATTGCCCGCTTCACTGTATACCGTAAAACTGATGCCCATCTCTTGAATCGCCAAATTTGCAGCATCCTGACGAGCAAGCAATCGTTTTTTTGAGTATTTATTTAAGTAGGTCAGCAAACGCTTCGCTGCAACGCGACTATTGCCTGAAGCATTCATCATTTCATCGTAAAAATGACCAGCGTCATACTTTGACCAATCAAAACTTTGCGGATGTTGCGTTGAACTCATACGACCGTTTCCCTTTACATGGACATTAACGTTCCAAACTTTTAAGGCCAATCTCTTCAGTATATGTCATTCACATGAAATGGACTGTGGTTAAAACAGTCTTCAAGCGCTAAGTTCAATGAATATCTCATGAATTGAGGGGAAGTAGACACCTAAAATGACTTCAACTCGGTTTATTGGCTGTAATTACCCAAGATGATTTTATGGCGGGGTACGCAAGTATTTAAAGTGGTTAACAAGTGATAGTCCATGGAGGTAGAACATCCAGCAAAACACCAAAGTAATGCGTTTTAAAATCCTCTAAACAAACAAAACATACGCTTAGCATCACTGTTTTTAGTTGATGTTGTATGCCGAACCCAACATACATCGCTCATGACACAGGTTACACCATGGAAATAGACCACATATTTGTATTTTCACCACCAAAAGCAAACGTGGCCGATGAATTAGTTGAAAATGGCTTTAAAGAATCGACGCCAAACCAACATATAGGGCAAGGCACTGCAAACAGACGGTTTTTATTTAATGGATTTATGTTGGAATTTATTTGGATGAGTCACGAAGAGGAAATTCGATCACCACCCATCGAACCCAGCCGCCTATGGGAAAGAAGCCAATGGAAAACATCCGGTTTCTCTCCATTTGGACTCTGCGTTAGAGAAACCCCAAATGACCCAAAAAACTCTGTCTTACAACACTGTTTTGATTTTCAGCCACCCTATCTTCCCAATGGCTGCAGCATCAGCGTATGCGATAATTTAGCGTTTCCGCTAGAGCCCATGCTGTTTGCGACTCCTTTCCCAAAGTCACGGATTCAACCAAACTTTAAATCCCAACATTCGAACCAAGTTTGCACCTGTAGCGGCATAACATTGCAATCACAGCAAAAACCGGAATCCGTTGACTTCAATCGGCTAGTAAATCAGCAAGTGGTCAATTGGCAGCACAGTGAAGAGCTGTGTATGGATATTGAATTTGATCACCACATCCAATGCAAGACACTCGATTTGAGACCCAATCTTCCTTTGGTTATACGCTTTTGACCTAAAAAACCTTCGACGCTACTGCTTCAAGTCACAAAGGAAACTTGAAGCTGGTCACAAAATTGTGAGTAATGTAACCTGACTGTTATCCTAAATTAAGCGTATGTGACCAATTCCAGAGTCCTATACGCACTTGTTTAATAGAGTAGCGCCATTCCTTTTACCCTAGGTTGTGTCACAAGATATGCAGGATAATGCCAAGACCGCACTGGTCGTAGACGACTCAAAATTGGCCCGGTATGTTTTAAAAGAAATGCTGTTGGACCTTGGTATGAAGGTAGAAACAGCAGATTCGGGCGAAGAGGCGCTTGGATACTTAGCCGCTCATCAGCCTGACCTTATCTTTATGGACCATATCATGCCCGGCATGGATGGCCTCCAGGCACTTAAAGCCATTAAAGAAGAAACCAAAACCCACGCTATTCCGGTACTGATGTATACCTCTAAAAGGGATGAGTCATACCGTGAAGAAGCGAAAAAACTGGGCGCTGTCGGCGTTTTGCCGAAAAAGCTTAAACCCAGCCAGCTTGAGCGAATTCTAACTCAGCTGAATATGATTGTTGAACGCCCCAAAGAAGAAGCAACGATTAACCTTAAAAGCCAAGCCGCCATTACCGCAGCCTCGCAGAAAAAGGTATCCAATGCCCTTGAGACGCTGGCCAGTAATGCGAGTGAGGAACTTGAAAAAGACACCATGCGCGCTCTGTTCGCCCAGTTGTTGAATGAACAAAGGGATGCCATACAACAGGATCAAGAAAAGCTGATTAAATCAATGAAAGGTAAAAAAGCTGCGAATAACGCTAGCTTTTTGGCATGGCCAGGGATACTCGCCCCCATTACCGCCCTTACATTGGTTATCCTAGCCATTATTCCTTGGTTCATGAGCTTCTCGGGGCAGTCGGACAACAGTGTCAATTTGAAATCGCAGGTCATTGAGCAGCAAAAACAAATGCAAGACCTGAAGCAATCGGTTGAGGAGCTTAAGAAGCTCACGCTGCAGAAAAAACGACTCCAACACAATGAACGTTACACCGCGATTCAATGGGCGTTGAATAGAGATACACAAATCGCCTATTCCGAAGGCCTTTATGGCGAGAAATCATTATTGCTTGCGAGTGAATTAATCGAACATTTAAATGCCATGCAATTCAAAGGCAATGTCCGCATGCGATTTCATAGCGGATTGTTTTGCGAACAAACCCTCAATGACGATCGAAAAATCATGGCACCCGCCAATACACCCTTCTCTGAGTGCAGTATTGCCACTGAAGAAGAGTTTAAAGAACGAATCGAGCCGTCTATCGGTTTCATTAATTTTCTATCCGAAGCTAAGACCCAGTTTCCTGACATTCATATCATGATCGAAGAAATGGGCTCACAACAACCCTCCTTCCCATATCCTGAAATGAGTGAAGTGCAATTTGCAGGCGAATGGAATCGTATCGCTATGAAGAACCATCGACTTGAAATCGCATTGGAAGCGCGCACAACCGATGGCATGATCGGTCAACTCTAACCTTCTACGGTCGCTCTTGGGGCCCAGAGTGAACCTCTCAACAACATGCAGAAACATGCAGATTTTCCTCTCACTCGAAAAATCTGCATGTGTAAGCGATCTCAATCACTTCTAAAGCAGTCTCTCCACAGCATGATCGTGATGGACCTATTGGCGATTACTCGAAGGGATTGGCATACACACTGACTGGGGATGCAGATTCAGCGTTATCTGCTTGCTCTCTTACCAACCATGCTTTACCGCGACCATCAAAATCAATATCTAACTCACCTAGTTCTTGCGTCACACTGCTAATCGTTTCTGACTGCGCCCAATCGCCCGAAGCACCAGCAAAACGCTTACTGCGAACGGATTCACCACCAATATGGCTGCTCACCCAAATGGCAAGCGCATTTCCGCTATCGTCAAATGCCACTTGCTGCCCATAGTGCGTCACAACGGAATCTGTTTGATCCAATACCGTTGCATCATCCCAACGATTACCGACCGCATCGTAAAAGGCAAAATGCGTAACGTCATTAGTGTGACCGTTTTTCGGTTGATACCACAACACCAATGCGTTTCCGTTTTTATCGACGTCAATCACCGGAATTCTCGCCACCTCATCATTCTGCTCAAGTAATGTCGCCGCTCCCCACTGATTGGACGCCACGTCATATCGGTTGCTCCAAATGCTATCAATCCCGTTCTTTTCCTGAGACCAAACCGCAATCGCATTTCCATGATGATCCATCGCAACATCGGCAATATTCGGATATGGGAGAATGACTCGCGCCACTTCACCTAATTCATCCTCAATTTTTTGAGCATCAGACCACTCTTGCGATTCAGCACGATATCGACTCGCCCAAACGTCTTTGATACCACCCGATTCTTGCAACCAAACCACCATCGCATTACCTAGCCCATCAACCGCCGAAACAGGATCGAATGCTTCGCCCTGCTCATGCTCTAATAAAGTGGCACCACTCCACTGCGCATTTGCCGCAACCAATCGATTCTGCCATATGCTCGTCGTTGAGCCATCAGAATCTTGTTGTGCCCAAACAACGAAGCCATTGCCGGACTGATCGAATGACAAATTCGGCATCTTTATAGGAGCTTGCAGGTCTGCCGGTCCGATGTTAAAAGACTCGCTCCATTGACTCGTGGCAACGTCGAAATAGCGAGCGAATAATTGATGATCAATATTATTCATTTCTACCCACACCACCCACATTCTGCCTTGATGATCAAACGCAACGCTTGCTGCACCGCTAACATAACCATTTTCAAGCCGTTCAAACTGCTTAACCTCGCCCCACTGAGACAATGTGGCGTCATAAAATCGGCTCCAGATTTCAGTATTTTGGTTTTCAGATTGAGTCCAAACCACGAGTGCATTACCAAGATCATCTATGGCCACTTCAGGAGCATCTACGGTACTGGCTAATGCATCCAGTAAGACCTCGTCACCCCAATCAGCGTCAGCAGTTGTAAAATGCCACTCGTAAGATTCGTTTAATGGATTTCCCGCTAGATCCTGCAACTGCGTATTGACGGTAACCGAATAAGACGTCAAATGATGTAATGGCTGAGAAGGTTGAAATAAGACGCGATTGTCTTCGGGAAAGCTGACCGTGCCGGATAATGCTTCTGCAGAACCCACTTGAGTGACCGAAATGCTATCGACCGTGGCAGATTCTCTGGCGATATGCTCATCAAACTCCAGCTCCACGGCAGAGCCCAGAGCTACGTTATCTGCACTATCATCGGGTGAAACAGCGATAATCGAGGGAGCTGTTAAATCAGAAGCGTTCGGCAGCGTATCATCGTCACTGCTATTAGCACCGCACCCATTCAGAAATAGGCAAGTGAATGCGAGACTAGGGAGGCAGACTTTCTTCGAACTGTTCATGTTAAATTCCTTCTACTGAATCACCAACGAATTCATCTTATTAGCCAATACAAAGTACTCGATACCGTTCGCTTCGTCCAACTGAATGCGCCTAAATAAATATGATCATTCAGACAAAGATCGTTAAATGACTCAATATGCCCTTAACATAAAATCACAGATATGTTTCCAAAAATAAATTGTCTTTTCAAAGGGTTCTAATAATTAAATACAGATCAAGGTCACCGTGTTCAGCAAAATGAAATACTTAATGGATGAAGGTTCAGATAAAGATGGTTGCTAAGGTAGGTGCTCTATTTATTCGCAATTCAATGCTGTGAGAAATTCAATGTTGAACCTTCTTTTCTCTTCCCTCGCTTTAATGGACTGAAAAAGTTTATTTTTTAATTAACACAATTGAAACACTCGGATATTGATATTTTCTAGACCATTATCCGTGTCTGAAACAATCGCTACTTCGAACATGAAAAATCCGAAGCCATGGGCGTACGGAAACTCTATGGAGAGACTCGGTGGGCCTTGCCCATAGCGCCGTGATTCGGAAACCCCGATTCGGGCACTCACCCATCACAGTGGTACGGGCATTTGGCTCCCAAATATCGTATATCTGCTGTCAGCTACCAATTTACATAGGCTTGCGAATACGTCGGCAGCGATACTGCTTCCTTTACGCGAATAGGGTACAATGCTCACAATTCGATACTTGCTGGCTATTTTTTGTACCATCCAGGGCATATGCAATGCCTTGTACACACCTAGAGCCAGCATTCCCTCTACCCAATGGTGATCTATGTCCAAATTCTTTTATAAAGGTAAGTCAATGAAAAAGCCGGAGCACAGCAGCCCAGGCTTTGAAGTACAGAAAACTGTTCGCCTCGGGACCGATAAGGCACCGGCACAGATCAGTGTACAAACAGAAGAAAGAAAGCTAGAAATCGCAGCTATCTGCGAAGAGAATAACTGGGCCAGCATCATTACCGTGGACCCGAGTCAGGATGAAAATCTTCGTGACCTGAGTATTCTACAAGAAAGATCAGAAGTTAAGTCTGCAACGACCACTAAAGCAGCCAGTCGCAATGATCCCTGCCCATGCGGTAGCGGCAAGAAATACAAAAAATGTTGCGGTGCATAGTCACTGTTGATTGGCTGTACGGAATTCGTACAGCCAATAGATATAAGCCCACCCTGTATACTTCAAACTTCACTTCTACTGGGTTTTGTTGCATGAATAAAGCTAAACCGTTAATACTCAGATAGCCGCTTGCGAATTCTACTCAGCGCTACGGGTGTAATACCAATATGCGAAGCTATAAAATGAAGAGGGATTCGATCTTGAAGATGTGCGTTTTTTTCTAAAAATTCTAAATAGCGTTGCTCTGCTGTTTTTTGCACAAATGCATACTCTCGCTCCTCTTTTAAAATAAAGAGTCTCTCCATCATTCGGCTATAGGTTTCAAGAAACCCAATATCGTGCTTCATTGCATTAAAAAATTGCTGCCAATTAAAAGACAAACAAATTAAATCATCCAATACTTCAATTGAAAAATTCGTCTTCACTCCCATCACCATGGCTCGCGTTGATCCGCCAATGTTTGGAGCCGTCGAAAAAAATTGGGTAAATTCCTTTCCTTCTGGTGATACGCTGACATACCGCACAAACCCTTGAGCAAAAAAGTAAAAGTTAGGCGCCAGTTCACCTTGTTTGATGACCCACTCCCCCTTACGAAGCGTCTTCAACTCCCCTTCTATACCTAACTCTGAAAAGCTTTTTGCATTGAACACGCCATAGGACTGATGCAAAAAATCTAAAAATGCGTTTTCAATTTCTTCCTGCGTCACACCACCACCCTCTCTGGTTTATGTTTGAGGTTTTGCGTTCATGTCTTGCTCACGCGACACGATAATCAATGATAAACCGGTTAACAAAATCCCCGGTGCAATATACCACAACAAGCCACCGGTGAGCGCACCTTGTGCAATGGCGACAAACAATGGAATGAGATATGAGAATGCAATAAATCGGTTAGGCCCTACAGTCCTGACAAGAAATTGTTGCAATGAAAACGTGAACAATGTCGTAAATATCGACAAAAACAACAGTATTTTCCAAAATGCCAACGATTGCCATTGTACATTTTGCAGCGATCCAAACATCAGCATTATCGGCAGCATCATTATCGATCCGCACA
This sequence comes from uncultured Saccharospirillaceae bacterium, assembly GCA_947503895.1. GTDB lineage: Bacteria > Pseudomonadota > Gammaproteobacteria > Pseudomonadales > Oceanobacteraceae > Bermanella. Next base: position 19,659 of record CANNFT010000012.1, on the reverse strand, counting down.
ATAAAATTAGAAATGCACCGATTTGCGGTGGCACATAACTCCCCCACTTACGAATAAGAACAATATGGGCCGCTAAAAAAATGCTGGCTACAAAGAATATCAAATCCCCTTGATTGAACCGAAAAGCAAATACATCCTGACCTTGGCTTACAAACAAAACCCAGACTGCACCCACCGAACCTAAAGCGTACCCTGTCATTTTATAGGCGTTACTACGCTCATTGAGGAGCCAAGTTGCCAATATGACACAAATGATGGGGATACCCGTATAAATAACCGATGTATTAAAAGCAGATGTGTATTTTAACGACTCAAACATCCCCACAAAAAATATCACCAACGTAGCAGATATAAAACTGTAACGAATTATAATCTTTCTCGTCATGTAGGGACGCAGACGTGGCGCAACAAAGGGTAAAAGAACAATACCCGCAATCCAAAACCGCAATCCAGTACTCACAATGGGTGATGCATACGGAACGATGTAAGCTGATGCAATAAATGAGGAAGCCATTAAACTGACCCACAGAAACAAAGTCCCATTTAAAAATAGAGGGTGATACATTATAAACTCTTAATGACAAATAGCGCAGAGCAATCGTAAACGATCAAAATAGGTAGTAAATTGATCGTTCAAGAATGAAATTTTGATGAGAAAAACTAGAAATTTAACGTACAGCTTTCACGTCATTTCTCTCAATGAATTTATTATAAAGATAGCTCACAACTGCTCGGTCTATTTTCAATTCAAATGTTTTTGATAATACGTCATGTAACATTTCTTCAGAATCCACCACTGATACCGTCGATTTATGATCAACTATTCGGTGTACTTCATGGTTTCTTAGCGAAATCACCTCGTGAGAATATTTTTTTGAAACCACCAAATTATTTACAAACCCTGCATTAGGATGTTTATGTGAATAAAAATGGCCGGTGAGGCAGTCCATATCGGTATAATGATTCAAATCAAATGTATAGAGCGTAAAAAACGCGCCGTCCTTTAACATTTGAAAGCAGTATCGATCATGTGTAGACGCTGTAATTCGATACACGTCGCCACCCTGAATTTGTTCTTCTCCTAATTCAAGTCGAACCGGATAGCGAGGACCAAAGTGCCCAAAACCTGCATCGACAATGTACGATTCTCCATTGAGTTTCATTAGGGAAATTCTATGGGTACGTGGAACATCGATATCTTTGTTGTAAACCACACGCGCCATTTTAATTTGCACATCGACGCCTAAATGAGAGAGTACTTCGTAGAATAACTTATTGTGCTCAAAACAGTAGCCGCCTCTCCCATCAAGTACAATTTTTTTAAAAATGTCAGCCAATTCAAGCGATATATCCTGACCCAGTACAACGGCCAAACTATTAAAGCTAAACTGAGCAATATGGTGACTTTGCATCGCTTGAATGAATTCAATGGAAACTGGCTGACCTGACAATCCGAGCTTGTCCAAGTATGTTGCTACCATTTCTTCGCGTGTCATAATTTTTTCCTTAGCGATCATAAATCCGCTTTCATCCAGTATTTATATGCAGTGCAATGCTGAGTGCAGCATTTATGATGTGCAATATATGCCTCCACCACTTAGTTGTACTTAACTTGGGTTTAGGGATGACAACTCTCCCTGCCTTTGCTCGATAGGAGGCTCCTACTGGGAATAATCCTCAACTTGGGGCATTGATTCAACCAGACTCCTTCAAATGGGTAGCATTTATGGATTATTCAGCTTACCATCCCGATACTGTCTATATATACAGCTCTCTAGATTTATATGAAATTGTACATCGCAGAAAAGCCCAGCTTGGGTCGAGCTATTGCTCAAGCACTACCAAAGCCGCATCGCAGTGGCGAAGGCTACATAGAAGTCGGTAATGGTGACGTGGTGAGTTGGTGCATTGGCCACTTGCTTGAGCAAGCCGAACCCGATGATTACGATACCAAGTACAAAAAGTGGCAACTCGAGCACCTCCCCATTGTGCCTGAGCAATGGCAACTTAAACCCAAACCTAAAACCCGTAAACAATTAACGGTGTTGAGAGGGTTGATCAAAAAAGCACATCAAATTGTTCATGCTGGCGATCCAGACCGTGAGGGCCAGCTCCTCGTAGATGAGGTCATTGACTACCTTGGCGTCAAAGGCAATAAAAAAGACAGCATTGAACGTATATTAATCAACGACCTCAATACTTCCGCAGTCAAACGTGCATTGGCCCGCCCGCGATCCAATAAAGAGTTTATACCCCTTTCAGTCTCAGCCTTGGCACGCTCACGCGCAGATTGGATGTTTGGTATGAATATGACACGCGCCTACACCATTCAAGGGCAAAAAGCTGGGTATCGAGGTGTCCTGTCTGTCGGCAGGGTCCAAACACCCCTCTTAGGCTTGGTGGTACACCGCGATGAAGAAATTGAACACTTTGTCAGCAAACCGTTCTATGAGGTGGACGCTGTCTTGCTGCCATCAGACGCACACTCATCACAAGGTACGTTCCGTGCTCGCTGGCAGCCCAGTGAAAACTGCCGCCCATATCAGGATGAAGAGGGTCGTGTGTTGTCTAAAAAGTTGGCGGAGAATGTTTGTGCTCGGATCACGCATCAGCCTGCACATGTCATCAATATTCAACAAAAAAAGAAAGCGATTGCTCCACCATTGCCATTTAGCCTATCCAGCCTTCAGATTGATGCCGCTAAAGCATTTGGCATGAGCGCCAAACAAGTATTAGATACGTGTCAGAGTTTATATGAGCGCCACAAACTGATTACCTATCCGCGCTCTGACAGTCGCCACCTCCCCAAAGAACAGCATGCTTCAGCAGCGGGTATTATTTCCATCATTGGTCAAAACAGCAAAAGCTTAGGACCTGTCTGTCAGAATGCCGATGCTAGCCTCAAAAGCAAAGCATGGGATGACCGCAAAGTCGATGCGCACCATGCCATTATTCCAACAGAAAAGAAAATCAGCGTTGAATCTCTGTCAGCACCAGAAAAAAAACTGTACGAGTTAATTGCCCGCCAGTACCTTTTCCAGTTTTACCCCCCCTATGAATACAAAGACACAAACGTCTTATTTAGAATTGCAGGAGGTGAATTCAAGGCCCATTGCAAGCTCACACTACAGTTAGGTTGGAAGACCATCACGCAAAAGGAAGACAAACCAGAGCCTCAAATACCGCCATTAACTGAGGGAGACATATTACATTGCGAGTCTGGCCAACTCATTGAAAAACAAACAACGCCGCCACAATCCTTCAATGATGCTACATTGCTCGGTGCCATGACGGGAATCGCACGATACGTCAAAGACAAAGAACTAAGAAAAATTCTCAAGGATCACGACGGCATTGGCACTGAAGCCACTCGCGCAAGTATTATAGAACTGCTTTTTAAGCGCGGTTTCTTGCAACGAAAAGGTAAACTCATCAATGCAACCAGCACAGGAAAAGCATTAATCAAAAGTCTACCCGAATCAGCCACGCAGCCGGATATGACAGCGCACTGGGAGTTCAGCCTAAACGAAATTTGCGAGCGACGAGGACATTACCAAGGATTTATGCAGCCATTAACCGAGCAGTTAAATGCGTTGATTCATCAAGCCTGTAAAATTGACCTGACTCAAATGCAAGGATTGAAAAACAGCGCCTCCCATCACTCCTTTAAGAAGACTTATAGAAAGTCGGTTAAAAAGAAAACAATCAAGAAGTAGCAACACCCACGAATGAGCAGCGTGAGCTTAAATAGTCTCAAGCCTTAACGCCATCCGTACGAATGCCATGTTAGAACAACAAGGTATATACCTTGTTGTTCATGCCTATCAATCGCTTACACGATCGCCTATGCTTAATTCCCTAAGCACCGTAGACATTATCAAATAATTCAATCACCGTTCGAATATCATCTTTAGAAATGTTGATGTGCGTCACTAACCGTAGTTTATTCCCTGAAGGTAATACGACGCCTAATCGCTCTGCTTCTTTATGCAATTGATCGAGTGAAGCATCGGGCACATCAACGAACACCATATTAGTCATTGCACTTTTATCAAGCACATTTAATTGTGGGTATTCACGTAGCGCTAACATCAGTTCTTTTGCATTCTCATGGTCATCGGCCAATCGCTCAACATGATGATCTAATGCATACAAACAAGCGGCCGCTAGAAGGCCTGCCTGCCTCATGCCGCCACCCAATATTTTCCGATAACGATGGGCTTTTTCAATCAATGATGGCTCCCCCAGCAGCATAGAGCCAACCGGTGCACCTAGTCCTTTTGAAAAACAAATTGAAACCGAGTCAAATGGTTCGCATATACTTTTTACAGACTCTTTCGTTTTAATCGCCGCGTTAAAAACACGCGCACCATCCAAGTGCAGTTTTAAATTATGCTCATCACAAAAAACACGTGCTTTCCTTAAGTATTCTATCGGTAATGGCTGACCGCTATGTGTATTTTCTAAACACAATAACTTGGTTCTTGCAAAGTGCATATCATCCGGTTTTATGTGTGCTTTGATTTTTTCAAAACACAATGTAGCATCTTTTTCAAATTCGATTGGTTGTGGTTGTATGCTCGCTAAAACTGCTGCGCCACCCGCTTCATATTTGTACAAATGGGCTTGTTGTCCTGCAATATATTCATCCCCTCTTTCACAATGAGCCATCAACCCAATTAAATTAGACTGGGTGCCTGAAGGTGCAAATATTGCTGCGGATTTTCCGGTCAATGCCATCATCCGCTCTTCTAGTAACTTAACGGTTGGGTCTTCACTGTATACTTCATCACCCACTTCAGCTTTAGCTAAAAACTGACGCATTGGTTCAGTTGGTTGGGTTACCGTATCACTTCTTAAGTCAATCATTTTAACGCTCATTAGTACTACTACGTGGTGTCTTTGTTTTCTATTATTTTTTTATTGATCAATACAATGTTTAGCGAAACTTTTGTATCGAAGTTTAGTGTATCGTTGATTAGAAATTTATTAAATATAAAAATACAGATTCATTTCGCGCACTGAAAATTGTTAAACAATGCGTTAAAAATATTCCATTCAATATCGAAAAGAATGATACAAGAAAGTGGTTAAAAATAGAGGCCATTGTCATACCCACTGTGTGTACACATTAGTAAAGATGGTATTGAATGTTTGACGATCTTAAATCATGAACTACGCTCATTGAATCAAAAAATATCGAAACCAGAGGCTTGCAATGAGTACTGTACGTCTATTAGTAGGGACCAAGAAAGGCGCGTTTATCCTAACATCCAACGAGCAAAGAAAAGACTGGGATGTGACCGGCCCCTTGTTCGGTGGATTCGAAATCTACCACTTTATTGGATCTCCTCTCGACCCTAAACGGTTATACGCTTCGCAATGCAGTGAATGGTTTGGACAAATTATTCACCGTTCCGATGACGCTGGGCAGGAGTGGTACCCTGTTAGTAACGAATTCAAATATCAAGGCGACCCAGGTACCCATAAGTGGTATGACGGCTCTGATAAACCGTGGGAATTTAAGCGCATATGGCATATCGAACCGTCTCGCGTGGACGTGGACACTTTATTTGCAGGAGCCGAGGATGCTGCTCTCTTTAAAACCACCGATGGCGGCAAAAGCTGGGTAGAACTGGCGGGACTAAGGGACATTCAAGGTCATGATTGGCAACCAGGAGCAGGAGGCCTATGCCTTCATACCATTTTGATTGACCCTGAAAATGCCAATCGTATGTATGTCGCCATTTCAGCCGCAGGTGCGTTTCGATCTGACGACGCTGGACAACATTGGCGTCCCATCAACCAAGGCTTACGCTCCGAGTACATTCCTGAACCGGAAGCTGAAATTGGGCATTGCGTACATCGGCTAGCCATGCACCCCACTCGTCCTGACGTTTTATTCATGCAAAAACACTGGGATGTGATGCGCAGCGATAACGGCGGAGAGCAGTGGACAGAAGTCAGTGGAAATCTTCCCTCTGATTTTGGCTTTCCCATTGCAGTGCACAGCCATGAGCCCGAAACGATTTATGTCATCCCCATCAAAAGTGATTCCGAACACTACCCGCCCGAAGGAAAACTGCGCGTGTATCGTAGTCGAGGTGGGGGCAATGAATGGGAGGCGCTCACACATGGTTTGCCGCAAGAGCATTGCTACGTCAACATTTTACGTGATGCGATGGCGGTGGATTCATGCGATCAATGCGGCATTTATTTTGGCACCACGGGCGGTCAGGTGTACGCTTCGTCAGATGGAGGCGATCATTGGCAAGCCATCGTCAGAGATTTGCCGGCGGTGCTTTCCGTGGAGGTTCAAGTGTTCTAATGCTCGCGCGGCATTTATGACCGCTCGTGAAAGTTGTTAGGGATCGTCTTAGCTCACTTTGCTGTTGCCAACTATTCGACCCAACCGGTTCTACAGTTCAATGGATTTAGACGTCTTGGTTGATTTGATTAATAAACGGAAATATTAAGCGCACCCAGCCGTGTATTCATAATGCAATTGGAATACTTCATGGTCTTTATTGAGTTACCACCCCAGTTGAAAACATTAATAAAGCAAAACGAAGCTGTCGGTTTAACGATTAGCAAACCTGAGGTTTCATTGACGCATGTAATCGACCAACTTGAACACGATTACCCTGCACTAAAAGGCACGTTAAGAGACCCGATCACCAAGAAAAGACGCCCCAAAATTCGATTCTTTGCATGCCAAAAAGATTATACATTTCACGACCCACATGCACCTTTACCGCAAGTGGTTAGAGATGGCCAAGAACCACTTTTGGTTGTTGGTGCTATCAGTGGCGGCTAGTCAATCGAGTGTATAACAATCGTGCGAGCGCCAGATATGAAATCTGCTAAATCGGGCTGATCAACACTTCGCACTTTAAACCTTTATCATTGTCTCACTCATACATAGACTGTCGGTCAATTCAATTCGTCGTCGAATCACCTCTTAACATAGACAAGGTTAGCCAATGAAAATACTGCCCCGTATCGTGCGCTTGCAAACTTCGTCAAACCGCTCTCATTCTATTAAGTGTGCGCTGCTCATCCTTGCGATCAGCACATTTTCAGCACATTCAGCTTATGCTTGCCAAAAGAATCGATGGGACCATACCACTTGGGTGAAGAATTCCACGCAAGCTTATGAAGGCGTGCTAGTGGGTAAATCCTTACCCGAAATTGAACGGCAAGTGACTATGAATCCTTCCGCGCCGCTTCACTACAACGGTGATGCAAAAAGCGTTAGGGTCGCAATACAAAAATCGCTTAAAGGCGATAAGAAAGCCGTTGTCGAAGCCGTATTACATTGGTGTAAAGGAGGTGACGCTCAACTAGGTGAGCCAGTTTTGATCGTGCAATACGGCGAGGACTGGCACATTGAATCTCTGTCCAATTTGAAACGTATGAGCCAAACCATGGAATAAAAGAAGGGAAAAATTGGGCCGGTCTTTTGAACCAGCCCGATGCGTCTGAAGGCTTATGACCTATAAAACGTATCTTTGCGCGTTACATAATTTAATGCGGCACCTGCCAGTTACCTTCGGATGCAGCATCATTATGATTGAGCCACGCGTTTTTAACACCACCCTTGGCATCTTTCAACTTTTCATTGTCCAGACTGTTAGTGGGTACCGAAAAACTGTACTGACCGGGCAGTATCTTGCACGCATCTTCCCCTTCTGACCAGCTGCCCGTATACGTCGAGATTACCCAATCACCTTCGACGCCTTTACAAGCAAAATGATATTGATTACCACAATGTGCATCATTCCAACGGCCATTACTCCATTGCATTGCACAGTCTTCGTTGTTCCCCCAATTATTAGGTTCGCCGTTATCCCAACTCCAAATACCTGCCTCCATTCGCCCGTCGTTGTATGTCAGATCATCTAGGTTCACGATATTAGCACCTGTAGCAAATGCTTCACGCACATCATTCGAATCGATACGATCAACCCCACCATTGAACAAACCACCGATAGCCGCGAGCGTGGTGCCGTCTTCCCAAATTCGATCAATCTTGCCGAGGCCAGTGAAGGCCGTGTTCGCTAAATTTGTATGGCTGGAACAACCGCCATCATTCCAAAATACCACTTGCTTACCCGCCGACAAAACCGTGTCCTTCGTTAAACTATCTGGAATGGATTTACACCCTCCACTGCGATAAATCTTGTTGCCAATTCGATCATTGATAACGTTATACAACTTGGAGTGTTTTCCATCCGTATGATCTTCGATGTACAAAATGATCACTTCATTCGGATTATCGTTTAACCAATTCTTAACTTCATTCATACCGTCGCTCAAACGACGATCTGTTAGGCCACACCCTAAATGCAGACTGCCGACTTCAACGCCAATGCCGGAATGACACAACAATAAATCGTTTCCCCATTCCCAAGGCCAGCCGTGGGTGTGTGCCGTCCAGTGAGCATCCAGCTCTATAAAACGAGCGCCTATGCGTAGTTGGTCGTAAATACTGTGTTTTTGCTGAGGATCAATATAACTATCCGCGTCTCTGTAGACCTCAGAGTTATAGGTGTTATGTGAGCCTTGAATATTGTTATCTTTCATTGGCGAGTAGCGATCCAGTTTTCGTTGTAAGTCGAGTGCTTTGCCCGCCCAACTGGTATTAAATGCATCGATAGGGTCCGTTTTAACCGTTTTCGGTGGTGCTGAACTCATGGCCAAAACGCTACCACTGAGACATAAACCCAGTACTGCCGTCGCTAATTTTTTCATTGTTTTCTCTTTATTATTATAGCCAAGTCAATTCGGCAATAAGCAAGCCTATTGCCTACGTGTATCCTTGGCAGGTATGCGTGGTTTCGATGCGACATTTATTTTTTATTCTTTCGCGTACGCATCATTACTATTTAGTAAAAGATCAGTAGCGCCCGCTGCTTATGATTGAATTCAAAAGTTAGGGCATCATCAGTTTGGCAGCGAATTTATCGGGATAAAATCACAATATCGGTCAATCCTATGACAAGTGGCGTCATTATGACTTCGAGTCTTTCATTACTAGCGAAATGGATTCAATAGCGCGTTTAAATAAGCCGAATTCGGTGCGATGGGATGAATGAATAGGATTTGGTGCTAGCGTCTTAATTAAGCTTCTATTTACACATCAATGAAGAATAGAGCCCATTTTCGATCATAAACAACGCTTGTTATTCATAGCCAGGCGTCTCCAAGCTAATGATAATTGTATTTAAGCCCCAGTAGTTTTTCTAAGCATCCGTATATCGTATTAAATTTATAGGGTTTTGCAATCACGTCATCAAACCCTGCCGCACGAAAACGCTGTAGGTCATCGTCCAATACCGAAGCGGAAACAGCCACACACTTAGGATGCGTGGCCATATCTTGAATATATTTCAATGCTTCTAAGCCATTCATAACCGGCATTTTATAATCTAGAAAAACGATATCTGCATTGTATGATTTTAAAGATTCAAGCGCTTCGACTCCATTTGTCGCCTCATATGTTTGAACACCGATTTTTTGTAACAACTCCGTTAATACCAACCGATTAACCTTTTCATCATCAACGACTAATGCAGATATAGTCTGACCGGGTGCTAATGATTTAATTGATTGATGTCTTTTCGCAGCTTGCTGAGTCGTTTTTTCCAATTCAATATCAAAACTAAAACAGCTCCCTTGCTCAGGGACCGATTGCACTTTAATCTCTCCACCCATTAATTCGATTTGTTTTTGAGCAATTGAAAGACCAAGCCCTGTTCCGCCATATTTTTCACCTGCATTTTTTTGAACAAAAGGTTCAAAAATTGACTCCATTTCCTCGCGAGTCATGCCCATTCCGGTGTCCAATACTTCAAAGTGAAACATGCTGTTTTCCGGCTCGCTCACCGTTAAATGAACAAACCCTTGCTCTGTAAATTTAAATGCATTAGATAATAGATTGATTAGAACTTGTCTTAATTTCTGAGCATCCATGCGGACGCACAAATCTGAGGCCACCTCTGCAATCAATTTCCATTCGAGCCCTTGTTTTTGTGCCCGAGTTTTAAACATAGAGGACAACTCTTGTAACATTCGATCCATTGGAACATCGTCAAGTTTTAGTTCCATTCGCCCAGATTCAATCTTTGACATATCAAGTACATCGTTCACTAGTTCAAGTAAATGATTGCCGCTATCTAAAATATAAGAAACATATTCCTCATGTTCTTCGCTCAGTGGCGAATCAGGGTCTTTTTGCAGCAACTGGCCAAAGCCAATAATGGCATTCATAGGTGTTCGAATTTCGTGACTCATTTTTGCAAGAAACTCACTCTTTGCTCTTGAGTTTTTAAAAGCTTCGTCACGCGCTTTTTCCATTTCTTGGGTTCGGGCTTTCACTTTTTCCTCAAGCGACTGGCGCGTTTCTAACGCACTTAAAACATGCATCAGCGTTTTAGAATATATTGCCAGCATTCGGCTGTGCCAAACATTGAAGAAATGACGATCAGGATGAAACGACAGCAGCATCCCGACTAATTCATTGGCGCGAAATAAACCTACTGCAATAAATACCACTTGTTGTCCAGAAAACATCTGAACACTGGTTGATTCAGCACACGCTGAATTTTTAAACGATTGAATTTGATCTTCAATAACGCTTTTTTCTGCAGACAAGATTCCGTGAATAAAATCATCTTGTCCTTGAATTTGAAACTCATCATCGACTGATGCTGTTGTGACGCTCATCGGAAGCTGGCTTAGGTCGTAGAAAGCACAATATTCAAAGCCCTCTCCGTTAATTAATATAGACATTGCATCTTGAAGGAGAGTCTCTTGACTGCTTGCGTAGGTTCCAGCTTCAACCAATAAATGCAATGCATTTAGCGAGCTATAAAATAAACCTTGTTGATCATCGCTTGCAGGCACGGGCGGTTCGAGTTTATTCATGTGACACCATATGTTCTGCAAGTACACCTACAGAGTCCTCAATGCTTGAAAACGACTCCAATAATGCCATTGCAGCATCTGGATCATAATCCAATAGTCCCGCTAAACCGATGACCTCTTCTTTAGGACAGCCACGAAAAAATCGTGCTACAAATCCAACTATTCGTACAACTTTCCAATGATCCCCTAAATAATTGACTTGGTGGTAATGGGCAAGGGTTTGAATGGTTTCATCAGGTAACTTCCATCGTTTTGCTACCCACGAGCCTGCCTCCGACGAATCAAACCCTAAGGCATTCCGCTCGTAAGCTAAACTTTCGGATAATGTCATGTCTTCCGTTGATTGAATAACGTCGCTCATATCTTGCGGGAAATGATGCACTTGTAGCAACTGTCCCATGCTGTGCAGTAAACCGGCTAGGTACACTGCACTTGCATCAACACCTTTCACCTGTTTCGCAAACATAGCGGCAGCTTGCGCAACTGCCAAGGCACGACACCAATAGTGCGTGATAGAAAATTTTTCACACTTTGATGTATCAAAAGTAGCGCCAGATATCATCCCCATAACCAAACTGCGAACCATTTGCAGCCCCAGCACTTTGACCGTGGCTTCCTCGACGGTATGGATGACACACGGTGCGGAGAAAAAAGCTGAATTTGCGAGCCCAATAATGCGAGCCGTGATACCCGGCTCACTTTGGATCGCCTGCGCCAGTGAGGACAGATCAATATCATCATCCAGTGCTAGCTCAATTAAGCGCTGACCAGTGGGTGATGCTGCCGGAATCGTCAGTGTGTTAAGAATAGCGGTACGGCGTTTTCTGGAATCACTGACATCCATGTAGGGTACCTACAATCAAATATAAGGATGAATAGCAGGCAACAAAAATAATATCTGCTACTAAAACTCTAGTTCACTGCGTTTGATTGAGTGAGATATGGCATATAAGGGTTCGGAATTTATAGCGCTCGGCTTAGAAGCTTACGCCATATAGAGCACAGTGCCGAAAGTTCGACACTGTGTCGTTTAGCAGGGATATATGGATTCGGCGTACAAGCCTAAGTCTTCTAATAAATGCCGCTGGGATTCATCCGCACTTTGGGCTGCTTCATTAATAGCCTGTGCAAATTGCTGGAAAGTGAGGGCTTTCCCCGCTTCACCATTAATGAGTCGGGCATAGCGAAACTGCTCCCAACGGTCGTACTCTTCTCCAGTTAAGCTTTCTGGATAGTTGCGGGCGCGGAACCGAAAGAACATTTCCTCTAACCGGCGATCCTGAAACGCTGGATTCATTTCCGATAAAGCTTCTGGAGGTGCATTTCGAATATCTTCCATTGCACGTTTATCAGAAGGACCAAAAAAGCCACCCGTGTACAACATGGCATCAGGGTCTGTTGGATTTTGATCGTAGTTGCGTTGCATGACTTGCTGAAGTTTTTGCGTCAGGTCGGGACCTTGTCGAATGATGCTTAGATGCTCACGAATTTGAGCGCCATTAAGCTGCCAGCGTTCAGCTACTTCAGGCGTGACCATTTTAGCGGGTGCCACCACAGGGCATTTATTAATGTGAATGGATTTTAATGGCAGCCTTGATACACCTTCTGGCAATTCGGCCTGTGGAGTAAACAAGCGCTGCTGTATTTCCTCCACTGACAATTCAAATAACGGAGCTGGATCTGCCGTTAAGTCATAACAAATTACAGCGTTTTTATTTTTTGCATCATATGCAAGCGGCACCATGACCGTCATACAACCGCGCTCAGTGGGAATCATACCGGAAACGTGCAACACGGGGCGTTTGTTAATGACATCTAAGTGCGTTGCCACTGCGTCTTTTTTTCGCAAATTAAATAAATAATCGTAGAGTTTTGGTTGTTTTTCCTTAATGAGCTTAGCCATTGCAATGGTGGCATATACGTCTGACATAGCATCGTGTGCATGCGCATGCTCAATGCCATTCGCTTTCGTTAATAACTCCAATCGAAAGCTGACTTTTCCATCTTCACCCACTGGCCACTCGATGCCTTCTGGTCGCAATGCATACGCAGTACGTACCATATCTAAGATATCCCAACGGCTATTACCGTTCTGCCATTCCCGTTGATAAGGATCGTAGAAATTTCGATATAGCGTATTTCGAGTCACCTCATCATCAAAACGGATACTGTTGTAACCTGCGACGCAGGTGTCTGGCTCACTGAATAATTGGTTGATTCGCTTTATAAACTCTACTTCTGGGTAACCATCGGCTTGGCATAACTGAGGGGTAATGCCTGTAATTAGGCACGCGGCGGGATGAGGCAAATAATCGTCCGCGAGCTTGCAGTAAAACATTTCAGGCTCACCGATAATATTGAGATCTAAATCGGTTCGTATACCGGCAAACTGGCAGGGCCTATCCCAAATAGGACTCACACCAAAGGTTTCGAAGTCATACCAAAAAATTGATTCAGTCATGGGAGGAATAAGCGCGCTTGCATAAAAGAAGGGATTGTAACGGATTCATCGGTAATGTGGAAAACCGGAACGTAAGATGCGCGCACTTTCGCGCATCTAAACCCATGAAGTCATGACTCACTGTCTACATCGTGCACTATTCGCACTTACTCAGCCAAGTTAAAGTAATCTTCGCTGGTGAGGGTCGTAGGCGTCTGTGACGAATGAGAGGCTTCATTCTGCGTAGCACTCGGAGCACTACCCGTAGCCTGGTCGGTCTGCCCTGCATTTCCTGAGTAATATTTAATCGATACCTCTTGCGGATGTAATTGCTTGGCTTGTAATTCTGACATAAAGAAGTGATCAGCATCGCGGGCAGATTGCACCGGTAGCTCTTCCATCGGAAGATGGCCTACGCCTTCGTACACAATGTACTCACTGTCTGGCAGATCCCGGTGGAACTTTTGCATCACGTCCAAGGGGATCCATTCATCCATCTCTCCCCACATCAGGAGTGTTGGAGTCATGACATGCTTAACACGATCCGCTACGGTTTGATCATCCGCCTTTTCACGAATACTCATGAAATGCTTAATGTAGGATGCACGATTTCCTTGACGCAGCGTTAAATCAAAGTAGCGCTGAAAGCTCTCCTCAGAGATTTTATCAGGGTCAGCATAAGCTGATTTTAGCGTCCAGTTCACTACTGGTTTAGGCATCATATAAGGCGTGACCCAATTCACCACCGGCCAAGAGGCAAAACCAATCCAAAATGGCATATCTTGAGGGTAACCCGCTGAGTTCATCAAAACTAATTTATAGAGTTTATCTGGGTGCTGCGCCGCGTAGTTCCAAGCATAATATCCACCGAGTGAGTTACCGACGAGAAAGAACTTCTGAATGCCGAGACGTTCGGTGAAGCGGTTCAGCTTGTCCACCATATAATCTGCCTCATAGTCAGGGGCCGATTGATCTGGCCCTGTCATACCAAACCCAGGCAAATCCAATCGAATAACTCGATACTGGCCTTTCAACTGCTCCACCCATGCATCCCATGTGTGCAGCGAAGAAGCCACTCCGTGCAGCAACAGCAGCGGCGGCCCTTGGCCCTCAACTCGGTAGTGAATGGTGACACCATCCAGCTCCATATACTGGCTTTCGCCATTGATGTAAGTTTGCGCTAACTGAGCATAGGGCACTGTTGTTGTGCCCATGTATGTGCAACCGGAAAAAAACAGCACGAACAGCAGCGTCATGACAGCGCGAGTCAAGCGGCCATGAGTCAATATTTTATCGAGTCGAGCGACGTTCAAGGGATGAGTATTCATAGCAAAGCGATTTTTATTGTTGTTTTACTTTAAGTAGTGGGATTGTCATACAAGCGCTCGGAAATTGCCAGCTATCCAGCACGTTTGCTGGCCTCCCAAATGAATGATTGAGGGTATATTCAGGCCGTATTGACCACAATCTAGGCGACTCAATGATCACGAACGCGGTTCCCCCCTTGCCTGACAACGCCGCACGGGTAGAATGGTCGACCTGTTACAGCCTTGTCAGACGGTTTAGAGGTTGGAATGGCGAGTAATTACAGCCGGGTTAGCGACATCACTTTAGATTTCAGCCCTTCGTCATTCCGCTTTATTAACCTTGGGCATTTCCATAGCCAGGAATAGGTAAAATAATACATGGCGGCACTGATTCAGAAGTTTTTCAAACCCAAGTGGCAACATGCCAAAGCCGAAGTTCGTTTACAGGCTTTGGATTCACTGGACGACCAAGCTGTCCTACTCAGCTTAGCGCAGACCGATGCCGAGCACAGCGTGCGGATAAAAGCGATTCAACGCTTGAAGCAGCCGGCTGATCTCGTTTCATTTTTCAATGTGTCACAAGCAGACATTCAGTCGCAGGCTCTGTCACAATTTCTGATGCTGGTGTTAGGCTCTGACCAAAAAGATGCACAACTGAACAAAGTGCAAACCCTACAAGATTCAGAAACTTTGATGCAAATTGCCACCTACGCAGACGATGAAACCTTGCGTCAAATGGCACTCAAACAAATTGCCAGTGAGCAGGCCTTGTTTGATTTCATCCTTAGCAGCCCTAGCCCGAAGGCACGTCATTTAGCCTCCGAGCGCATTGAGGATGCAGCCCTACTCAATACGATTGCTCGCCAATTTAAAGGCAAAGATAAAACGCTGGTAAAATTAGCGCGCCAGAAATTAGATGTCATTGAAGCTGCAGCAGCAAAAGAAGCTGAACGCCAAGCGAATATTCAACGCCTCATTGATCAAGCCGTTCAATTGTCCAAAAGCAGCTTCAACCCCAATTATGGCGGTCAGTTATTACACTTAAAGCAACAGTGGGAAACCCAGCCCTCACCGTCTTCAGAACAAAACCTCAATTTTGAAGCAGCCATCAAGGTTTGTGATGAGACGCTTGAGGTGAACAAAGCAGAGGCCGATCGACTCGCACAGGCCGCGGCCGACAAAGCATCCGCAGAAGTCGAGCAACGTGCCGTTTTGCTAGAGCTACATGCAGCCATTGATCAAATCCGACAACAAGGTAAAGCTGATCCTTCGGCATTGAACGCGTTAGTGAAAACGCAGCAACAACGTTGGAGCCAAGCGACACAACTGAATAAGCCCAGCAAAGCAGACCAAAAAGAGTACGATGACGAACTCAAAAAATTGGTGCAAATGGAGCAAACCGCTCATCTGATCGTTAACAAACAAGAAAACATTGATCAGCTAAAGGGTTTTTGTCAAAACCTGAGCCAAACTAATCATTCTGATTTACTGAAGCTAAAAAAATCCGCCGAGCAGATACAACGCGCCATTAGCTGGCCGTCTGACATTGTTAAGCCCAATATTGTGAATGACCTTGTTCAATGGATTGGGCTGATCGATGCCGCATTGGACAACAACAAACAAAATGAAAAAGATAAAATCAAAAAGATTGAGTCAAACCTTAAGATTTTTGAAGAGTCTATTGCGGCAGGCCACATTAAAGAAGCTAAAAAGCTACAACAACAACTGCAAAGTTATTTGGCCGCCATACCGTCTGGAAAAGCCAAGTCTTTCCAAGGTCAAATGCACCTTTTGGCAGGTCAATTAAAAGAGCTAATGGACTGGAAAGGCTTCGCGACGACGCCAAAAATGGAAACGCTTTGCGAGAAAATGGAAGCCCTGATTCATTCAGACTTGCCCGCTGACCGTGTTGCAGAAGCCATTCATGCGTTACAAGATGAGTGGAAGTCACTCGGCAGTGGTGACCCCAAAGTTTCACAGGAACTATGGGTACGATTCAAAGCTGCCTCCGATACCGCATATGAGCCATGTCGTGAACACTTCAATCAACTGGGTGCGATTCGAGCAGCCAATAAAGAGAAACGCTTATCGCTTTGCCAGCAGCTTGATGATTTTTACACTCAAAATGATTGGCTAAACGCTGACTGGAAAGCCATCCAAGTACTGATGGATGCCGCTAAAGAAGAATGGCGTGCTTATTCTCCCGTTGATCGAAAAGACCATAAACCTTTGCAAGAGCAATTCAATCATGTTCTTGGGCAAATACGTGCAAAATTAACGGAAGAGTACGAACGCAATAGCGCTGAAAAGCAAGCACTGGTGGATCAAGCAGAAGCGTTATTATCCGCAGAAGATCTGAATGAAGCCATCGAAACCAGTAAAAAGCTGCAAAATCAATGGAAAACATTGGGTCAAGCCGGTCGAAAGGATTTCCAATTGTGGAAGTCTTTCCGTCAGCATTGTGATGCGCTATTTGCGCGCCGCGAAAGTGAAAAGGTTCAGCGCAAGTCAGAAATAGAGCAAACGATCCAACAAGCAGAAGCACTTGTCTCAGAAGCCAGTGCACTACTGAATACTGAGACGCCCGAAGCTCAGCGACCCATACTGCTCGAGTTGCAGAATCGCTATCGTGAGTTACAGGTGCCGAAGCGAGTACACGAAAAGATTACAAGAGAACTAGAGCGTATTTCACTGGCGATTGAGTCTGAGATAGAAAGTAAAAAACGCGCCGCTTCTCATCAGCAGTGGGTAGATGCTCGCATATTAAGCACGCAAATAGCGGCGCAGGAAGCAAGCGGAGAAATGGATGCTGAATCACTAAAAGCCTCTCTCAGTGAGCTGAAGATTCCAGCTCAAGCCAAAGCCCTGTTCGAGAATCGAATTCAACACGCAAGTGAGGCATCTACCTCAGAGCAGTTGAAACGCTTATGCCTAGAGCTTGAGATCTCGATGGGACTCGACAGCCCTGAGGCCGATAAAGCCGATCGAATGGCATTGCAAGTGGCGTTACTTCAAGAACGCATGGGCCAAGGCACGCCTCCTCGCCACCAGCAATTACAGCAATTGCAACTGTCTTGGTTTGCTATGACAGGCGGTGATGCTGCATACGAGCCACTTAGCGAGCGGTTCTTTTCAGCAGTCGATCGTTGCCTTTAACAAATACTGGGTAATCACTCTGACAACAGGTCGTACGATCCGTGCGACCTATATCAAAAGCCAAGCCCACGCTTGGTTTTTGTCTTTATGTATAAGATCTGAACACCAACATAAGATCAAACCAAACAATTCTGATGAACTTAAGCCCCTAATTCTCTGATTTTATGAAGTTTTTTAAAAATAGATTTGACAGGTATGGGGGAGATGCGTATTATGCGCAGCCATTGACGCGGGGTGGAGCAGCCTGGTAGCTCGTCGGGCTCATAACCCGAAGGTCGTCGGTTCGAATCCGGCCCCCGCAACCAGAATTTTAAAAAAGCCAATCATTAATCTGATTGGCTTTTTTTATGGACGACAGGTCGTCGGTTCACTTTTCACAAGCCACGCCCCCGAAACCAGAATTTCAATAAAGACAACCATTAATCTATATGGCTTTTTATGGACGCTCCCCTAGACGACAGGTCGTCGGTTCACTTTTCACAAGCCACACCCCCGAAACCAGAATTCCAATAAAGACAACCGTTAATCCATATGGCCTTTTATGGGCGACAGATCGTCGGTTCACTTTTCACAAGCCATGCCCCCGCAATCTAGATTTCAAGAAAAGCCAAATGCATAAACGTTTGGCTTTTTATGGATATCCCCTAGACGACCAATCGTCGGTTCACTTTTCACAAGCCACACCCCCGAAACCAGAATTCTAATAAAGACAACCATTAATCTATATGGCTTTTTTTATGGACACTCCCTTAGACGACCAGTCGTCGGTTCACTTTTCACAAGCCCTGCCCCCGAAACCAGAATTCCAATAAAGACAACCGTTAATCTATATGGCCTTTTATGGGCGACAGATCGTCGGTTCACTTTTCACAAGCCACGCCCCCGAAACCAGAATTTCAAGAGAAGCCGATCGTGTAAACGTTTGGCTTTTTTTATGGACGACAGGTCGTCAGTTCACTTTTCACAAGCCCTGCCCCCGAAACCAGAATTTCAATCAAGACAACCATTAATCTGATTGGCTTTTTTTATGGACGACAGGTCGTCGGTTCACTTTTCACAAGCCAAGCCCCCGAAACCAGAATTTCAATCAAGACAACCATTAATCTATATGGCTTTTTATGGATACCCCTAGACGACCAGTCGTCGGTTCACTCTTCACAAGCCACGCCCCCGAAACCAGAATTTCAATAAAGACAACCATTAATCTATATGGCTTTTTATGGATACCTCCTAGACGACCAGTCGTCGGTTCACTTTTTACAATCCCTGCCCCCGCAACCAGAATTTCAAGGAAGCTAAGCATTGGCCTGAGTAGCTGAGATTGATGATTTAAATTGATACATGCGTTTTTCAGCTATTTTCGCCAAATTTTAAACAGCTCAACCACGCCTCAGCTGAACAAATGATTAAAATACGATTTAATTTCACTTATTCTGATTATTCACTTGACGCAAAGCGCCTATCCCCGTATTGTTCGCCCATCAGTCGCGGGGTGGAGCAGTCTGGTAGCTCGTCGGGCTCATAACCCGAAGGTCGTTGGTTCGAATCCGGCCCCCGCAACCAGAATTTTAAAAAAGCCAATCATTAATTTGATTGGCTTTTTTTATGGGCAATCGAATACCGCCTTAGTTTGCTGCAAGACAAGGTCGTTGGTTCACTCTTCACAAGCCAAGCCCCCGCATCCTGAATTTTAAGAACAACCGATCATTTAATGGATTGGCTTTTTTTATGGGAAATCGAATGCCGCCTTAGGTCGTTGGTTCACTCTTCACAAGCCAAGCCCCCGCATCCTGAATTTTAAGAACAACCGATCATTTAATGGATTGG
>CANNFT010000011.1 GCA_947503895.1 uncultured Saccharospirillaceae bacterium | reverse complement strand
TGATTGCCGCTCGGGCTAATCAGTAGCTTCTCTCGAAGCGGGATGCGTATTTTAATGATTCGCATCTGATTGTCAACATGTTTTTTTGAAGTAATTTTTAAAAATCATTTCGTTTTTCATGTCGCGCTTCGTTGCTTTTGCTTCGAAGCGGAGGCGCATTCTACAGTGTTTCGATTGCCTGTCAACACTTTGTTTTCTTTAATGTTTTTCAGTTGAACTGGTGAATCATTAAAGCCTTGAACTGTGTTCTTTCTAAAAGAAAAAACGCGCCATCCCGTTCAAGGAAGGCGCGCATTATAGGCACTCTGTTTTATACGTCAACTGTTATCTTAGTTCGAACAGATGATATTTCTTTTTACCTAATTTAGTGATGAAAAAACGACCAAACAGGGCGTTTTCTTGACTATAGATAGTCGGAGCATTCATCAGTGCGTCCATTCCATGTGCGACTCCGTTTACAATGACTGCATTTCTACCCAATGCATCTTTAACTTGTTTTCCCTGACCCATTCCTGCTTCAGATAATATCTGGGTTAATGGACGATCAATTAAATCAGCTGAATTAATGTCACTAGACGGTAAACCGTCGAGTTTTATTTGCTCTAAGTCATTTTCAGACAGTTGCTGTGTGTCACCAGAGAACAATGCCTGACTGATGCGCTCCGCCGCTGCCAATCCCTCTTCACCATGAATGAGTTTTGTGACTTCACTCGCGAGCACGCCTTGAGCTTGTTTTCTGCCTTCAATTTCTGCATCTGATTTTTCAAGCGCGTCTATTTCTTCTACCGATAAAAAGGTGAAATAACGCAGGAATTTGTATACATCAGCATCAGCCGTGTTGATCCAGAACTGATAGAAAGCATAAGGCGATGTTTTTAATGGATCTAACCAGATCGTACCGCTTTCTGTTTTCCCAAATTTGGTGCCGTCAGATTTTGTGACTAAAGGCAGCGTCAGTCCAAACACCTGGTTACCATTCATGCGGCGAGTCAGCTCTGTCCCACCGGTGATATTCCCCCACTGATCCGACCCGCCTATTTGCAGTGTGCAGTTATGGCGACGATTCAATTCTGCAAAGTCATAACTTTGGAGGATCATATAGGTGAACTCGGTAAACGAGATGCCTGCGCCTTCACGGTCCAGTCGCTGCTTGACCGACTCTTTTTGGATCATCTGGTTAACAGAGAAGTGTTTGCCAATATCCCGCAAGAAGTCGAGTGTGCTTAGATTTTCCGTCCAGTCTAGGTTGTTGACCACTTCAGCACTGTTTTCACCACAATCAAAATCGATGAATCGGCTTACCTGCGATTTTAATTTGCTGACCCAACTCGCGACCACTTCTGGGCCATTGAGTTTTCGCTCTGCAGCTTTAAAGCTTGGGTCACCGATCAATCCCGTAGCGCCACCCACTAGTGCCAGCGGTTTATGGCCCGCTAGCTGAAATCGTTTAAGGGTTAACAGTGGCACGAGACTGCCTATGTGTAGGCTGTCAGCGGTAGGATCAAACCCGCAATATAAGGTGGTGCAACCTGCGTCCATCTTTTCCACTAGGTCTGCTTCACCCGTGCAGTCGTTGAACAAGCCACGCGCTTTAAGGTCGTTTATTAGTGCCGCTGTCATGTAGTGCGTTTCCGAATTCTGCTTATTACTCAATCAGGGGGGTGAAATTAACTGATTTGGGCGGATTTGCAAGGAGGAGATTTCAATCGTTTCATGACGAGGAGAAATTAGATTCTTGGTTCACATCAGCAACGTCGTGGCCAGTGTCTACAATTTCATAGAGGGGAACGAATAGGGATGGTATCCTTCGCTCATCTGTTAGGTAGGTAAGTTCATGAATCACAAGGAATTCGTCGCGTTGGTACTGCTTCCAAAGCGACACTGGGTTGCGCTGGGTTTAACCTGTTTATTTATTGCGGCTTTATTAGTGCTCATTCCGGTTCAGCAGGAACTGGAACGTCGAACCTATGCGTATCAGGTTCCGGTACCGATTGCATCAGAAAGTGAGCCTGCGCAGTATGAGTCGGAGTGGCAAATGCACTCGGTTAAACCGGGTGATAATCTCGCTCAGTTGTTCTCTAATCAAGGTCTGTCCTCTAAGACACTCTATCTCCTCACCCTGACGGAACATGGCAAAACGCTAAATACTTTACATCCTGGGGATAAGATTGGCTTTCAGCTGAAAGAAGATCAATCTCTTCTGGCCTTCAGACTCGAAAAGTCACTCTTTGAAAGCTACGAGTTTCAATTAGCTGGTGAGCAAACGTTCGCCAGTCAGAAGATCATGACGGAACCCGATGTCGTCGAGTCTTTCACTCATGGCACCATTACCAGTTCTTTATTTGAAGCGGGGCTGGCTGCCAATATGAGCAATGCGCTCATTATGGAGCTGGCCGCAATTTTTGGGTGGGACGTGGACTTTGCATTAGACATTCGCGAGGGTGACGAATTTAGCTTAATTTATGAAGAAAAATATTTAGGCGGCGAAAAAGTTGGTGAAGGCGATATCTTGGTAGCACGCTTCGTCAACCAAGGCCGCGCTTTTACGGCCGTTCGATATGAAGACGATAAGGGCTATGCGCAATATTATGATCCTACTGGTCTTAGCATGCGAAAAGCGTTTTTACGGACTCCTGTTGATTTCGCAAGGATCAGCTCTCGTTTTAACCTAAAACGTAAACACCCGATACTGCACAAGATACGAGCGCATCGTGGCGTTGATTATGCTGCCCGTCGAGGCACTCCCATTAAGGCCGCGGGGGATGGTAAAGTCATTTTCGCAGGCAGAAAGGGCGGCTACGGTCGAGTTTTAATCCTACAGCACGGATCAAGCTACACCACTCTCTATGCCCACTTGAATGCCTTTCGAAAAGGTATAAAGGTTGGAAAGCGTGTTAAGCAAGGTCAAGTCGTCGCTTATGTGGGCAGTTCAGGCTTGGCGTCTGGACCCCATTTACATTACGAATTTCGCGTAAATGGTGTGCATCGCGATCCACTGCGAGTACGTTTACCGCATGCAAAACCCATTGATAACCATCGTAAAGAAAACTATCTCAATTATGCGGAGGTTATGGTCATGCGATTAGAAAGCCACTTATATGGTGACTATTTCGCAGCGAGATAATAACAAATAAAAACAAGGTTCAACGTCATGACACAACCGGCACAGTTTTATATTGGGCAAATGTCGGGGACCAGCTTAGATGGCGTGGACTCAGTCATTGTGGCTATTTCCTCACCGACGGAATGTGAGCTAATCGCCCACCACCACCTCCCTTTTCCCGATGGTATAAAAAAATGGGCTTTGGATCTTTGCCGTCGTGGCGAAGATGAGCTGAACCAAAGCCGTTTATTAGCCACTGCACTATCAGAACTTTATGCTCAGGCAATTCATGAGATGCTTAACCGCGCTCAAGTGTCACCACGTCAAATATCGGCCATTGGGTGTCATGGGCAAACCGTTCGACATATGCCTCCACATTATAGTGTTCAATTGATCGATGCTGCTCGACTGGCTGAACTCTGCGATATCACCGTCGTCACCGATTTTCGGAGTCGCGATATTGCCGCCAAAGGGCAAGGTGCACCGCTTGTTCCGGCTTTTCATCAGGCGGTGTTTGCTTCGGAACAGTTTAATCGGGTGATTGCTAATATCGGCGGAATGGCGAATATTAGTGTGCTGAGTGGCGGTGCAATACAATCTGGCTTCGACACGGGCCCCGGTAATGTCCTATTAGATGAGTGGTATCAATCTCACAACGAAGGTTCTTACGATAAGGGTGGTCATTGGGCGGCATCTGGACAGATCATTCCTCATCTACTCGATAAATTTCTGAGTGATACCTACTTTAAACAACCACCACCTAAAAGCACTGGGCGAGAATATTTCAATCAACAGTGGCTTAGTCGTTTTCCGGTGAACGATTTCCGGCCTGAAGATGTACAAGCCACTCTGACGGCTTTAACCGCTCAGTCCATTTGCGATGCCGCATCACAATGGCAATATCCATCACTCGAAAACGAGTTAATCATTTGTGGTGGTGGTGTTGAAAACACAGAACTCATGAAAATGATGGAGCGGATTTTACCCACTTGGTCCATTAAACGCTCAGACGCTTTAGGTGTTGACGCCCAATGGGTCGAAGCCATGGCCTTTGGTTGGTTGGGTTATTGCTGCTTAAACCAGCTTTCTGGGAATGTACCGACGGTAACAGGCGCGAAAGGCGAACGAGTACTGGGGGCTATTTATCCGGCGTAACGTAGGAACAGCTGGAGACTTAAAAGCTTTGATACCCTGCTTCTATCAACCTCGCTTCTTCTGCAGGTCCAAAGGGTACGGTATCAACAAAAGGCGGCAATTCATTTTTATCCACATCACGATAACCCATCCAAGTTTCACAAATTCGAACGTCCACCACATTGTAAGCATCTAATTGCGCAGCAAGGTCGACTATCTTTTTGTATTGCTGATAGTTTTTCTTCACGAAAACTTGGGCTTCAGCACCATGAAGCACTAAGGCGATGGGCGTTTTGGGATAGGTTTCGAATCCTAATGACCATGCCTGAGCGCGCTCCAGCACACCCGCCAGCTCTTCGGGTGTATGAGCATGAATCACACTGATGTAAGGCTTGTCCGGATCTTCGACGGGCGCGTTATCAGCCATCGAAAACGCGTTAATTGTGACCATTCCGAAAAATAGGCACAGGCCCAACAGCCAGACTGGATGAGCCATTTTTACAATGCCTACTTTAAATGGTAAATGACGATCCACAACCGCACGTCGCTGCTGCTTGAGGATTATCAACGGTGAATCGTGACCCTTCGAGCCCTTCTTGGTAATCCACGCTGGCGCCATCGAGGTAGGGGTAACTCATGGCGTCCACCAATACTCGCACGCCATCGTGTTCGATGGTGGCATCATCTTCTGCGATTTCGGTATCAAAGGTAAACCCGTACTGGAAGCCTGAACAGCCTCCACCCGTTACGAAAACTCGCAAACAAAGGCTGTCATCACCTTCTTCTTCCAATAGCGTGCGCACCTTGTGACTGGCGGCATCGGTCAGGGAAAGGATGTTCATACTGCAAAACCTCTGCTAAATACTGGCTTGTTTTGATCAACAAGCCTGACTTCGCATATTATGGATTTACCCGAGTGATTTAGTCAACTTTAGCGACTTCACGACTTCTGAAGTAGTAGAGTGGTTATTTCGATTTGGTCTCAGCTAATTCCAAGGGCGCTTCCGCTAATCCGGGCTCGCGTTTCCGACCTTTCTTGCCACCCTCCTCTCCGGTAAATAGCAGGTTACCGTTCACTTGCGCGCCCATGACCATTTCCATCATGGTGTAGTGCACATCGCCGTTCACCATGGCTTTTTTGGCTAGTTCAATATGCTGCGAGCAATATACGTTACCGGTAACGTGGCCATTGATAATGACGTTGGGTACCCGAATTTCACCCTCTACCGATGCTGTCTCAGAGACACGAACAAGTGCACCGGACTGATCGTCCGCAATAATATTGCCCTTAATACGACCATCAACGTGCAGACCTCCACTGAACTTAAGATCACCTTCAAATTCAGTTTTGTTTGATATAAACGTATCAAAATGCGTGTTTTTATTTTTACTGCCCAACATTCATCTCCTCCTGGGATGGCCACGGAAAGGTTGTTTCAACCCGAGCCGCTTTTGCCCCTTTAGACTGCAACACCACTTCTATATTTTCAGGTACAAAACCTTCCGGTAGCACCATTTCGCCAGCAATCTCCTGAAAATACCGAAAGCGGAACTTAATTCCGTAATCTTGTACTTCTGAATCTAAATCTCTGATCGGGTAGGTGACTTGCTTACCCGCTGTCACGCCGACCACGTTAACGGCTGCTAAACCACTGATGTAGGTTTGGTTACTGCCTACTTGCGTCAACATCACCTTATAACGGTACCTTTTATCTTCAAGCGCAGTCTGAATATCGACCTTCTGAATTCGTAGACCCTGCTTGCGACTGGCTGGGGCCATTAATCCTTTATAAAAGGCGACTTCTTCCTGTAAAACGGCGATTTGACCACGAAGGTCTACGATGGTTTGTCGCATACCCTCTGTGGCTTTGCGGTCCACCTCGCCACCTTTTTCCAGCATGGCGACGCGCTGATTGTTAGACGATACCGTGGACTTTGCTGTCTTAAGTTGCTGTCTTAATTCAACCAATTCCGCATTGGCGGCACTCTGTGCCTGTTGAGACTTAGAGATACCATGCCAATACCCGGCAACCCCTAATCCAACCATAATGGCCAGCACAATCACCCGCTTCCAAAATCGCGCCACCGGGTCATGGCTCACAACGACGAGTCTTTCTTGTTTACTGCCTTTGACGACGGTCATGGATATTCCTTAGTTTTCCCTGTGGACACTGGCTATGGCAGCATAGCCGGCTGTGTCATGCCCGCGTTTTCTTCGAATCCAAAGAGTATATTCATATTTTGCACAGCTTGCCCCGCTGCACCTTTGACCAAGTTATCAATTACTGACAACACTACAACCGTATCGCCACCTTGTGGGCGATGGACTGCAATTTGATTGTAGTTACTGCCTTTTACGTTTCGGGTCGCTGGATGCGAACCGGCTGGCAATACATCGACGAAAGGTTCATTTGCGAAGCGTTGTTCATAGAGTGCCTGTAAATCAACCTCCTTTGTAAGCTTAGCGTACAAAGTGGCATGAATGCCTCGGATCATAGGCGTTAAATGGGGGACAAAGGTTAGACCAATTGGCTGACCTTGATTCGCCAGTCTCAATCCTTGGCGAATTTCAGGAAGGTGCCGATGCCCTGCCGCGCCATAAGCACTGAAGCTCTCACTGGTTTCGCACAACAGGAAGTTAATTTTACCCTGTCGACCCGCTCCGCTCACACCGGATTTACAATCGGCGATGAGACTGTGTGGTTCCACTAGGCCGTTTTCAATCAACGGCAGATAACCCAATTGTGTTGCCGTTGGATAACAGCCAGGGTTTGCAATTAACCGTGCTTGTTGGATGGCTGCGCGATTTACTTCAGGTAATCCGTAAACGGCTTCCTCAACCAAGTCGGCACAGGTGTGATCCATGCCGTACCATTTGGACCATTCTTCGACATCCTTGATTCTGAAATCTGCCCCAAGATCGATGACCTTCACGCCGGCTTCAATCAGTGCCGGTGCCATTTCCATCGCCACACCGTGCGGAGTCGCAAAAAACACAAGATCGCATTCGCAAAGTGCATCGACATTGGGCACACTGAAGCGGATATCTGTGAAAGGTCGTAGGTTAGGGAACATATTCGCCACAGGCGTTCCGTCTTCACCACGAGAGGTTACGACTTTAAGGTTCACTTCTGAGTGCTGAACGAGAATGCGTAGCAATTCAACACCGGTATAACCTGTGCCGCCCACTAATCCCACATCTATCACAATATCACCTACTTTTTCTATTTGGGCAAAAGGGCCCATATAATAGAAGCCTTCGATTAAAAGTGATAGACCAATTGATGGAATCAAAGCTGAGACCGATCATCCGACTAAGACGCTACCTCGCACAAGCGGATGCCTTACCCCTGCTGGCAGTGCTCGGTGTTATCTGCGGATTGGTGACCAGCGGGACGATTTTACTTTTTCGCATCGCCATCGAAGGGCCACTGAATTTTCTATTGCCGGGAAATCATCACGAGAATTTCGAAGCGCTGGACCCTATGGTGCGGCTTTTCTTACCATTAGCGGGTGCCTTTATGCTCGCCATTATATTTACATGGATGAGTCCGCAAATGCGTTCTGTGGGCATCAGTCATGTGCTCGAACGGTTGAATAAGCATCAAGGGCACATGCAAGCAGGCAATTTTTTCGCTCAATTTATTGGCGGCGTGATTTGTGCGCTGTCCGGGCAAAGCACAGGACGCGAAGGCCCCGCCGTACATTTAGGCGCGGCGAGCGGCAGCCTCATGGCTCGTAAGCTGCATTTGCCCACCCATCACGTGCATTTGTTGTTGGCCAGCGGCGTCGCGGCGGCCATCAGTGCTTCCTTCAACACACCCATTGCAGGTGTGATTTTTGCCATGGAGGTGATTATCGCAGGCTACAGTTTGATCAGTTTTATTCCGATCATTTTAGCCTCCGTAACCGGCGCATTGGTGACACGCGCTATTTACGGTTCCGAGCCGGCTTTCAGCGTTCCACCATTAGAAATGCGTTCGCTGCTGGAATTGCCCTTCTTATTGGTAGAAGGATTTTTAATGGGCGCGATGGCGGCTTTATTTATTTGGCTGTGTGTCAAAACAGCCTCGATTGCACCCAAAAATCTATGGATTCGATTCGGCCTAATCGGCATATTGAATGGTGTGTTGGCGCTGGCCATTCCGCAGATGATGGGGATTGGATACGACACAGTAAACCTTGCCATTTTTGGTGAGCTCACTTGGTTAACCTTGCTGATGTTTGCATTCGCAAAGTTATTTATCACCAGTTTAAATCTCGGCTTAGGGCAACCCGGTGGTGTCATTGGTCCGATGTTATTTATTGGTGCTTGCATCGGCGGTCTAATGGGTGAAGTGGGTAATCTCTTCGCACCTGAGCAAGCTAACGCCAGCGGTTATTACGCCATGCTGGGAATGGCGGCCATGATGTCAGCCTGCTTACAGGCGCCTCTCACCGGTTTGATGACGCTCATGGAATTGACTGGCAATCCGAACATAATACTGCCCGGCATGCTGGTCGTGGTGATCGCCAACCTCACCACCAGTGAGCTATTTAAACAAAAAGCGCTCTTTCCACGTTTGCTGCTACTCAAAGGGCTTGCAATGAAAAATTCCCCCGTCGAACAAATGCTAAGGCAAGCCACCGTCATGAACGCTGCCAATCGTAATGTTAAGATTTTAAATAAATTTTCGACGCTGGATGCGATTAATGAAGTATTAAAAAGCGAGCCTGACTGGATTGTCATTGAGCAAAATGATGATGTGATCGCCATCCTCTCACCAGCGGATGTCGCCGCATTGCTTTTAGATGAAGAACAGCTCAGTCAATGGCTACAAACTGAAAATGAAGAACAAGTGCTGAATTTAATGGCAATTCCTGGGAATCGTTTTCCGACGAAATCCATTCGCGTACAATCCAATTTACAAGAAGCATTGGATATGATGTCCGCAGACAATATGGAGACGCTAAGCGTACATTATGGAACGGGTAGCTCAAGGCATTCGTTATTGGGTGTTGTGAGGCAGGAAAATATCCACAAGTATTATCGATACTCTAGCTAGTCTTATACATAGCACCGCTCAATGTGGCGGTGCCATATCATCCATCACACAAACACGAAGGGCTTTTATGCTTTGGATTAAGGCATTTCATATTATCGCTGTCGTCACTTGGTTTGCAGCGTTATTTTATCTACCTCGTCTGTTCGTCTATCACGCGATGGCAGAGGACGAGATCAGCAAAGAACGTTTTAAAATCATGGAGCGAAAGTTGTACCGCGGCATTATGATGCCTTCCATGATTGCTGTGCTGATATTAGGGGCTTGGTTATTAAGTTTTAATGCGGGTTATTATTTTTCCCAAGGCTGGATGCACGCGAAATTAACGCTCGTGGCGCTACTGATCGGATATCACCATTATTGCGGCTATTTACTGAAACAATTTCGCGACGATAAAAATACCAAAAGCCACGTATTCTATCGTGTATTTAACGAAGTGCCTGTCATTGGCTTGATACTGATCGTTATCTTCGTTGTCGTCAGACCCTTTTAATGCAATGTCTTCTTTCCTAAATTAATTTTTATTGAGAATCTCAACTATGGATCATAATCGCTCCCAATCTTTATTTGAAAGTGCACAAAAACGTATTCCCGGTGGCGTCAATTCTCCTGTGCGAGCGTTTAAAGGCGTGGGCGGCACCCCCATTTTCTTTAAAAGCGGTAAAGGTGCACATGTTTTTGATGAGGACGGCAATCGCTACGTTGATTATGTAAATTCTTGGGGACCGTTGATTTTAGGTCACGCCGCAGAACCTGTTTTGGCAGCGGTTCGAGGACAGCTTGAAGATGGGCTTAGCTTTGGTGCCCCTACCGAAATTGAAATCGAAATGGCAGAAAAAGTGTGCGACATCTACCCGAGCATGGATATGGTCAGGATGGTATCCAGCGGCACGGAAGCCACGATGAGTGCCATTCGTTTAGCCCGCGGATTCACGGGGCGAGATAAATTAGTCAAATTTGAAGGCTGCTACCATGGTCATGCAGATTCATTGCTGGTTAAAGCTGGCTCGGGTGCATTAACACTGGGCATTCCCAGTTCTCCCGGCGTGCCGTCAGCCTTAGCAGACTTGACCATTACGCTGACACATAATGATATTGAATCCGTCAAACGCTGCTTTGAAGAAGTGGGGCATGAGGTTGCCTGCGTTATCGTTGAACCTATCGCCGGCAACATGAATTGCATTCCTCCTGTGCCTGGGTTTTTAGAAGGTCTTCGCACGCTGTGTGATGAGTACGGTGTTGTGTTGATTTTCGATGAGGTGATGTGCGGATTTCGAGCGGCAAAAGGTGGCGCGCAAGAGGTGTATGGCGTTATTCCAGATATGACAACCTTAGGCAAAGTCATCGGCGGCGGCATGCCGGTCGGGGCTTTCGGTGGTAAACGGGAAATTATGGAATATCTCGCGCCGTTAGGGCCGGTTTATCAAGCGGGCACATTGTCGGGTAACCCCATTGCTATGGCAGCCGGTAAAGCCATGCTCGATGCCATTAGCCGACCTGGCTTTTACGATATTCTCACTGCCAAGACGCAAATGCTGGTCAAAGGATTGGAAGCGCTGGCAGAAAGCCACGGCATTCCATTCACAACGAATCAAGTCGGCAGCATGTTTGGATTCTTTTTTACATCCGAAAAAGATATCCGCACATTCGAGCAAGTCAGCGCTTGCGATCAAGCGCGTTTTCAAGCGTTCTTCCACGGTATGCTCGAAGAAGGTGTTTACCTTGCACCGTCTTCTTTTGAAGCAGGGTTTGTTTCTGCTGCTCATACGGAAGAAAATATTGAGTTTACACTCCAAGCAGCAGATAAAGTATTCGCCAAGTTATAGTGGACAAATCGTTTTGCGGACATTCAGCGCTATTCGTAATCCGATCAGCGACAACGCAGAACAGGCGTAGCAAATAAAAAAAGGGTGTTGCTAATATTAGCAACACCCTTTTTTAAACTCGCTCTATGCTCTTACTTTCTATACAGACTCACATCAATACCTAAAAGCATTTATGAAACGGTTAACCATTTATTTTTCACAAAGTGATCAGCCGATAGTTTGCCTGCACCATAGAAAAAGATAACCGCCATCATCAGTCCCCAAATCATATGATCTTTTTCTCCCGCTGCGCTGATATCAGGGTAAGAAATGGCCGCTACAACATTCAAAATAAACAGTGCCACGATATTCAATCGAGTGAGTAAGCCAAAAACCAAAAATACAGGTACGATTAATTCTGCTGCTGTGGCCAACCAAGCCGCTAACGCAGCGGGCAATATTGGGACGGCATATTCATATTCAAAGAGCATCATAGTCGTTTCCCAAGACTGAATTTTGGTTAATCCAGACATAAAGAACACTTTGGCTAACCATAAGCGAAGGCCCAATAAGAAAATGGATTGCACGGATTCAATGGCGCTCAACGATTTTTGCGACAGTGATGCAATGGTTTGAATATTCATAATATTAGCCCCGGGGTACTTAGGTAGCGGTCTGTTAGCGGATAATCTATGTGCCTTCAGCAACCGTCAGTATAGTGCCCAATCTAATCAGTGCAGACCTCAAAAGCGCCATTGATCACTGAATTCAATTGATACAGCCGTTTTAATTAAGCGAAGCGCGCCAGACTCTAGCAAGCTCTCAAGCACCGCTTCTGTTTTCTAGGAGGGGTCGACGAACAGAAAGTTCAACTAATCCGTCAATTCATTCAGATCAATTAGCAATAGGTCTATGACTTGTGTAGGCAGCCACACTGGTCGTCGCCTTTTTTAATCCCAGCATGAACACCCATAGTGCTACCTATCCAAACGACATAGGTTTACAGCGAGGAATAAATGGGCGCTCAATATGGTCGTGCTATTGTCATGTAAATAAATGCCTAACGATCTTTGGGTAGTACATCTCGGTGTTGTACAGCAAAGCCCTTAATTTCTTCTAAACTGAATGACGTTAGAATGCGTTTGCTAGAGGCGGGCTGATGTTGCAAACCCACATTAGGCCGGCGACTTTCTTTTGGTCGAATAGGTCGATCGCAAAATCCACCGCCACAATTTGGGCAAACATTCATGAGAATTTGCTCAACACAATCTCGACAGAAAGTGCATTCATACGAGCAAATAAGTGCATCTTCATTATCAGCAGGTAAGTCTTTATCACACAATTCACAATTGGGTTTTATCGTTAACATAGAAATCCTTTAGCGAGCCAAATAGGCATCTTTCAAACATTAAACTAATTTTGTCCATAAACTTGTTCGGTTGCAAATCGAAAATAGCCCTGAGCCTCCTCACTCCTAATACTGTCTGCTTCAAGGCCAAAGTACTGATTTTGCAATTTGAAGATCATTTCTTTATGTTCTTCCTCGGAAGATTGCTTTGTGAGATTTTCCACCGCTTTCATATATTGATCGCCTATGGCCCGACGTTCATCTCGCAATTTATCTAATTGCGTCCAACGTTCAATGGCGGCTTCATCCATGCCTAGCGCTTCCCTAAACTCTGCAAGCGTTTTTAAACGATCAGACTGTTCGAGGGATTTTAAGTTTGCTTGCACCCTATCGACAGTTAGAAATCGGTCCATCAATTCTTGTCGGTGGTGATCAATATAGGCGCTGGTGGAATGTTGGTATATGTCGTTTACCGATTGAATGTAACTTGCGTATTGCTCGTTAAATGACTGAGCGTCGTGAGTTTCAATTTCCTTCAACACATCATTAATTTTCTGATTTCTAAGCTCAGCCTGCCAGATAGCGTTTGCACGCTTCTCCCCAAACAATGCGACTCTCTGTTCCCAGATCATAGCGCGCCTCGTATCGGGTGATAATATTTTAAGCGAATCTTGCTGTGTACGTAACCATGCTTGATAGGCAGCCATGCTTTGAGATAAATCCAGTAATTTGTCTGCCTGTTGCGGAAAGATTTTAATTAAATATGCGTGTAAATATTGATTCCAGTTTTCACCATATTTGGATTTCAAATATTGAATTAATTTCTCAACCACTCTTATTTGACCGGATGGATGTTCGAGCGACTTTATATACTGAGACTTAAACGCGATTAATGCATCCGGTAATGCTGCCTTGCTATCGGGCATTTTATTTTCAATATGGCTTATCGAAGCATCAATCGTTGCATGAACCAAAGATTCAGGTACTGGCTTGCTTTGCTCTCCCAGAGAATCATTGCGGTCGCTCTGAATAAATAAATACGTGTAGATTGACGCACCAATCACAACGGCGACGCTAGTCAATACTAATGTTTTAAAAATTATTTTTGTTTTTGTCATCTATTGCCAACTCGGTATAAAAGCCGACAAAAAAGATCGGCAGTTTAGTACAAATAAAGCCATTTATAACGATATCATGAAAGACGTGAATACCTTCATTGACATTCATTGGAACGGTATATTATATCTCAAACAATTGAACGGGCATTTCTTAAATCGTTTATAAGCACCTAACTTTTTTCATTGGTTTTAAAAATAACATACCTTAAAACTATGAAAAGAGGGTCGACAAAATAAAAATAATCAGCCCCAACGCCGGAGTCAATATGAAAAAAATAACCAGCGCAATATTAGCCTGCACTGTTTTAATAAGCAGTGAGGCTGCCCTATCACGCGATGCAGATAAAACACAGTACCCCATTGTATTTGCACATGGCATGGGCGGATTTGACGATATTCTTGGGTATGACTATTGGGGCGATGACTACGGCCAATTTGTGCTTGACCCTTGTGACGGTTTTTTAGAATCGAGCTGTAACTGGGATATCAATGACAAACAGCGAAGCTTTATTTCTGCTGTTCAGCCATTTGAAAGTTCAGAAGTTCGCGGTACACAACTGGCCGACAACATAGAAAGTTACATGGCCAGTAGCGGTACAACCTTCGTGAATATTATTTCACATTCTCAAGGTGGCATTGATTCTCGCAAAGCCGCTAAATTACTCTATCTACGTAATGGATACAAAGTTGTCAAAACTCACGTGAGCATTTCTTCGCCACATCGCGGGTCGCCTGTAGCGCCTTATGTGTTGGATCATCTGGCTAACCAAGTCACTGAAACGTTAGCAAATTATTTTGGGAACGTTATTTATGAACCCGGAAACGATGCTGTAGCCGCCCTAAAACAACTGACTTATGACGATTACGATGCAAATGATGGCGTCATCACAGGTGCAAAAGCCTTTAATCAATCATACCCAGCGGATACTTATGTTGAGCATGCTAGTTCGATATTAACCGCACAAAACGGTGCTAGCCTCAATCCAGCATTGTGGTTAATGAGTAACTTTATTTACGATATCGATGGTGATGGATATTGCATTGACGATTGCAATGGTGATGGTGCAGCAGGCCAAGGTGATGGGAATGCGTCGAATCGCGATGATGATGGCCTCGTTGGCATTAATTCTCAGCAAATGGGGTACCGTCTTGAATATGATGAATGTTTCGGATGTTTAGATTCTGTTTATGAGCGCACCAATCATGGCTACGTCAGCGATCTGAATGCTCCGAACGCACTTCAAATGACGTCTAAGCAGTATGTTATTAATCAGGATCACGCAGATGTCATCGGTGTTGGGCCAGACTCATTTGATGAATTAGAGTTTTACGCTGCGCTGACAGATTATATCGCAGACCGAGGGCACTAATGGCCCATGGCCTGTTGGAGTACTTCAGCAGGCCATAAAATGATGAGGGATCACTACATGCTGGATCAGGGTTCGTGTCGCATTAACGGCATTTTTTAATGCTCCTTTTGGTCAAGCATCATGCATTGAAATGGATTTCAAAACCTTATTTTTAATAGACCATCGCTTTCCGCCAATACTTCTAAGTTTGGCCATTGCCTCATAACTTCGCATTGCATTCATATTTTTTGCACGAATCTCTATTAGCTTATGACCTTGTTACCGCCATCATTCAACACAATGAATAATCATTGACGACATTCGACCGGTGCAAAACGGTTATGGCCAAACTGACAATGTTCTCAGTAATCCAAGCGGTTTACGGTAATACGCATGAATAGTTCTCAATCCGTATTCAATTAACATTCTCATTGGAGAGCATAACAACAGCCAGTCGATCAAAAATTGAAACAGTGTGCGTCCGTTTAGCCAACATTATCGAACGTCATTTCTAGAATTTAACGTAATTGCCTGTAAGTACCCTTTGCCCGGTTTTATCCGGGATTTTTTTTGCCTCCCGTTTACGGGGCATACGTACAATTTGTGACGATAAGAAATGAGTTATTGACGCTTGGAATATTCAAAGCCCTTTTTTAATACGATCCATAAATTCGAGTTTAAGGCGCAATTAGATCACTTTGATTCCTTCCGATCATAAAATGAAAAATATTGCTTGCCTTCTTTTGAATTTCCCAGTTGAATAAAAACTGAATACGAGGTGTCGACTGGATTAATCGGACAACCGTAGTAACTGCTGGTTAATTCCGTTGCGCGTTTTTCTGGAAAGTCTGCATCTGAGCATATGCCTGTGCGTCATCAGATTGAGTCGCATACTGGTTGATATGTCAGCGGATGCAGCGGCACAAGGAGTACTGAATGGCTGCTAAGCGTCGTACTAAGGCCTACGTTCTAGACACCAACGTCTTAATTCATGATCCCACCGCATTGCTCAATTTCGAAGAACACCAAGTCGTGATTCCCATGACGGTTTTAGAGGAACTCGATAAACTTAAACTCAGCAAGTCAGGCGTCGCAGCAGAGTGCCGGCAGGCCATTCGCTTGATCGACGAAATCATCGGAGAGTCCAACCCCGAACAAATATCCAATGGTGTCCCTATCCCGAGAGAAGACAAAAAGCGCGGGCACCTCAGTATCATGCTCGATAAACCAATGCAGCAATCACAAATACTGCCCAATGATTTAAACGACAATAAAATTATTAACAGCTTAATCTTCCTGCAGCAGCAAAAACCCACCATGCAAATTATCTTGGTAACCAAAGACATTAATATGCGCTTAAAGGCTCGTGGGTGCGGTATTGAAGCTGAGGATTACCATAATGACCAGCTGGTCACCGATATTGAATCCATCTCCAAAGGTTATCACGAATTTGAAAATAGCTTTTGGGACAATATCGAAAAAGTTGAAACCGTACATACAGATGGTCGAACCTTTCAGAAGATTGCACGCAAAGAACTGCCTGATGATGCTTTTATTAATGACTATCTCATTGACGAGCAAGGTTTTGTCGGGCGCATTTGTAACGTGAGTGGTCCTCTGGTGGACGTATGGGATATCCCCCATGAGCAGTTGATGCAACAAGAAGCATGGGGACTCAAACCCAGAGATATTCACCAAGCCATTGCCTTAGATTTATTGCTCGACCCTGACATTCACCTCGTGAATTTAACGGGTGCAGCAGGTTCAGGAAAAACCATTTTGGCACTGGCCGCAGCCATTGAAATGACCGTCGCCCAAGATCGTTACCGTCGTATTATTGCCACTCGTTCGGTGCGAGGATTAGATGAAGATATTGGGTTCTTACCCGGAACCGAAGCTGAAAAAATGGAACCTTGGCTCGGTGCGATTACGGATAATCTTGAAGCGTTACACATGGACGATGAAAACACCCACGGCAGCATTGATTACATTTTGCAAAAAGTCCCTCTACAGTTTAAATCTCTGAACTATATTCGTGGCCGCAGTTTTCAAAAAAGCTTAATTATCATCGATGAAAGTCAGAACTTAACACCACACCAGATTAAAACCATTATCACGCGGGCTGGCGCAGGATCAAAAGTCGTGTGCTTAGGCAATTTAGCGCAAATTGATACGCCCTACTTAAATGCCATGAGTTCTGGGTTGACGTACATGAGTGAACGCTTCAAAGGCTTTCCTCATGGCGGTAATGTTCAATTGAAAGGTGTTCCGCGCTCATTACTCGCGGAATACGCTGAAGCGCATTTGTAATGCCATCAGCAAAATAATAGCCGCTCTTCAAACCAGCGATTTGTAACCGGTGAATCGCTGGTTTTTTTATTCTGATTCGATTTAAGCTCCGAAATTGCCACCCATGGCGTCTTGCATGGCTAAAGTAGTATTTTTCCGCCAATAAATCGGACATATCGCGCTCGTTTCAAGACATAAATTTGACGACAAAACAGACCTTTCCTAGTGTTATTAATGGAATGCACTGGGATGATTCGTATGAATGTCAAAACACTCGCCCCGCTCTCTTTGGCCTTTGCAATCTTTTGGATGCAGTCTGCGCTAGCAGCCTCACAAGAAATCTATGAACTGTCGATATCCACAGACAGCAATTGGACCAGTATAGCCATACGAGATGATGCCGAATGGGTAAATGCGCCACCCGGAAAGTCTATTAGTATTCTTGGTCGTAAAGGTATCAAGTCTTATACGTTATCCCCTAAGAAGATGCATCTACGTACCATGGGGCGAGGCGATGTCACCTTAAACTTATTCGTTAAATCAAAGAACGCGGTGTTAGGACTAGAGCTTTGCAAGGGCTCCCCTTCTAGTTATACGTGGATCAAGTCGAGCCAATCTAAGCAAAAAAACGACACTAAACAGAAAGATTACTGCGAAGATGCCGCTCTGGTGTTGCAATTACACTAAAGGGACTGCTTTTTAAAGCTTCCCGTCACTGCACCACCCCCTACTTCAGAATGTATGACTTAAGCCACCAGCCAAGCCCCTCTAAGCTACACTTTTTAATAACTACATTCTTCAATTTAGGACACTCCATTGCCGTTTGAATGGCTTAAATCCTTAATCATGGCGGGCTTACTGTCCATTACGCAGCCTAGCCTCGCGGCGGAATTGCTGGTTCATTCCGAAACGGCTTTGACATCCATCGGCCGGGATCAATTGCGAGCCATTTTTGCACTGCAAAAGGCACACTGGTCTGACGGCAGCCCCATCATTGTTCTGCGTTTTGCCTCGAATACGGCGTTGCATAAGTCCTTTTGCACACAACAACTGGGTGTTTCTCCTCAACAGTTGGAAGCGGTATGGGAAAGGCGTGTCTTTACCGGCCAAGGCCGACGGCCCACCATCGTCCAAGACGAGCAAGAAATGCTAATGGAGATAGCCCGAACACCTGGCGCTATTGGTTATATTTCAGAGCGGATCGAGCATGAAAATGTCAAATTTCTTACGATTGATCGCTAATAAATTGCGCTCGCACCCTGAGACACGGGCACAATCAGCCCAACACATGGCACCCCGCTGCTGCAAAATATGGGGCGTGTGGTTACCGCTGCTCCTCACCTATCATGAATCGATTTCAGCGATTGAATTACCTTGGGGCAGTCATTTAAATGGGTTTGTTCAACAAGGTTTTATGTGGTCTGACAACAATGATTTTAACGGCGACAGCGATGACCAAATTAACACCCAGTTAACCGATCTAGGGCTCACACTGTCACACAAAGTAGGTTCACGCTTTAGCTTTTCTGGTCAAGTGGTCAGTCATCAAACTGG
Organism: uncultured Saccharospirillaceae bacterium; assembly: GCA_947503895.1. Lineage (GTDB taxonomy): Bacteria > Pseudomonadota > Gammaproteobacteria > Pseudomonadales > Oceanobacteraceae > Bermanella. The sequence continues at coordinate 191,400 of CANNFT010000011.1, read as the reverse complement.
AGATATTGATAATGGCGAGCCTTTTCTTGATTATGCCTATGCCAGTTGGCATTCTTTTCCAGCTGACCACCAATTGGTCGATATTCACGCCGGTCGCATAATTATGCAGTACGGCTTCTATAACGAAATTCGCGACATTGCTCTCTCTCGACCCAGTATTTTCGCACCTTACTCTGTTTACTACGGGCGACTACGCCGATCAATGACCGCCCATGATGGTGTTGGATTCCGCTATCAACATTTCGTCGGCTTCGATACGATCAAGATTGAAGGCGGTGCCGCCATTCCGCAAGCCGACGAAAAAGTCATGCAGGGGGTTTTTCCTGAAGAAATATTTGTGGGTGAAGCGAGCGGCCAAGAAGCTTATTTTTCTCGCTTGTCCTATGAGTCACCTTTGCGCAGTCGATACGCTGCCTCCCTCATGTATCTGAGTTGGGATTACAGTGGCGATTTTATTGCTTTCCCAGGCGTTGTCGCTCCCGTAGATGGAAGGTTAACCTCACAAAGTTATGGGCTTTCAACACAGCAACATGTTCAATCGGTTACCTTCACCGCTGAAGCCTTCCAGCATAATATTCACTACCATCATTTATTGCCTACAGAAATAAAAATTACCATCGACGCAGCTTATTTACAGTCGCAATTCCCATGCTTTGCCGTCCAGTGTTTAGCGCAAGTGGAGTATTTTAAAGCTAACAATTTGGAATTTTTAAATGTTAAGGAAACGTCTGATATGGGGCTGGGTTTCAATTGGAGCTTTCATCCTCAACTCGCATTGCGATTGGAAGGACACCGAGTTAAAGGACAAGGCTGGATCGCCAGCCAAACAAAAATAAAACATCAAGTTTGGCACTATATTGTGTCTCAAATTGCATGGACATTCTAAAATGAAAGCAGGCCAATTCATCAGTTTAAAGTGGAAAGCATTTGCGCTGACCAGTTTGGTGCTGATTTTGGTATTGGCTTTTGTTTTAGCTTCTACACAACATTTACTAGAACGCCTTTATCACTTCCAAAGAAATCAGTTACATAATGAATACGATCGAGAGATATCGTTGATTCTTGAACAAAGAAAACAACAGCTAACCAATTTGTCTCAATCTATTTTAAGCTACCAAGGTGTGCTAGAGGCCTTCCTCTCGGAAAAAGAATCTCAAATACACTACATGTTCAACGAGCATTGGTGGCCATTGCAAATAAATTCTGGCTTACAAAATGCTGTTTTCTATAACAAGGATTCTAGTCCTATCGCCACTTGGGGCGAACCGACCATCAACTTAGCATTGGTGGCAAAATCGAACGCAGAAGGATCCACGCATAGCTACCTGCACTGTGATCAGTTTTGCTCCATGTATTTAACTGCGCCGCTATTTATTGAAGGACGCCAAATCGGTGTCATTCTACTAGGAGCCAGTTTATCTCAGCAGTTAATTCATTTTAGAAACAGAATGAATGTGGATATTGGAATTTTAGCAGAAACCCACCCTGATAAATTTCACCACAGAATAGACTCCTGGGGCGTCACCAGCCTGGCCATTACACACCCTGATAAAAATATTGAACTCCTTAAAGCGGCGTCTTTAGGCACTAACTTCGCTGATTTGAAAAGGCGAAGCTTCATTAAACAGCATCGAGAAAATACATTCGAGCTCACGATCAAATTGAATACAGAATTGAGTGGACTTCATAATGTGTATTGGTTGTTTATTTCCGATGTGAGTGAACTCATTCAACTTCAACGCAGTTCGCTGATCACCATTATGCTGATCAGCGTCTTAGCACTGGGTTTATGCGGTGGCTTATTGTTACTGCTGCTTTGGGGGCCATTAACACGACTGAGAAAAATCACGCGATATTTACCCAGACTGACCAGCAACTATCAAGACTTAATCGACGACTTTGGAAATCAACGCCGGACAAAAAAATGGTTTCAAGATGAGTCTGATATTGTCAGTTATACCAGCATCCACCTAGCCAAACGATTGCGTTTACTCAACAACAAGGTAAATGCACGTACTCAAGCACTTGAATCATATGCTGAAGAGCTAAACTATGAAAAAGAATTTGTGGCTAAGATAATTAATACGGCTCAAGCGCTCATTCTCACCCTGGATGAAGAGGGGCATATTCAATTATTTAATCAACATGCACAATGGTTAACAGGTTACAAAGAACACGATGTATTGGGTCAACCTTTTCAGTGTTTATTCGCAAAACAACTCGAATACTTGGCTGCAAAAGATAGCCTGCTTCAGATTATTAGTGGTGTATCGCATCACACTCATCATCACAGCGATCTTAAAACACAATCAGGCGAGTATATCCATATGGCCTGGTATCACAGTAGCCTCAATGCTGAACGCGGAGATAAGCACCGCATTATAACGGTGGCTTTAGATATTAGTGAGCGTAAACGCGTAGAAGAGCATCTAGGATGGCTCGCCAGCCACGACCCGTTAACCAATATATATAATCGCCGTCGCTTCTCTGAGGAAATGGAACAAGTCATTGCAACATCACACCGATACGGGCATACCAGTGCTTTATTGTATTTCGACTTGGATAATTTTAAAGACGTAAACGATTTAAGCGGTCATCATGCGGGCGATGAATTACTGACAAAGGTCTCGGATGAACTAAAAAAAGTCGCCCGAGAAAGCGACATATTGGCGCGACTTGGAGGTGATGAATTTGCGGTCATTTTAAAAGAAACGAATAAAGCCGATGCATTAATCAGCGCACAGCGCTTTTGCAAAGCGCTAAATAGCATTCAAATACACGTCGGTCACAACAAGCATCAAGTCAGTGCCAGTATTGGTGCAGCATTATACCCACAGCATGGCATGGACCTTAAGACACTACTAGCGAATGCCGATACGGCTATGTATCGGGCAAAACAGCAAGGCCGAAACCGAGTTTGTTTTTACAGTGAATCCGACGATAACGTTGAAGAGTTAGAACAACGCATTTTCTGGAGTCAGAAAGCGAAGGATATGATTACGCATCGACAGGTGCTGATGTATTACCAACCTATATGGAATATTTCACAACGTAGAATCAGCCATTACGAGGCGCTCCTGCGTATTCAAGATGGCGAGCGATTGCTGGCACCGTTTGAGTTAATTCAAATGGCTGAACGAACCAATATGATTTTCGAATTAGACCAGCTTATATTGGATCAGGTACTACAGGATCTCGCCAGGCTAGAAGAAAAAGGCATCAGTCCACACTTCAATATTAATGTGTCAGGTTTGTCGTTTCAAAATCCTAAATTAGTAACCAATATTTGTGATCTTGTGATGTCTCGACAAGTGAACCCTCATCAAATTACCTGCGAAATCACCGAAACCGCAGCGGTAGCAGATGTGGGTGTCACGAGTCAGGTTATGAGTCAATTAAAGGAACTTGGGGTTAAAATAGCGCTGGATGACTTTGGCGTTGGTTTCTCATCGATTTATTATTTGAAACACTTTCCCATTGATTTTATTAAAATTGATGGCAGTTTTATCAAAAATATTCATACCGATAAAGATGGGCAAACACTGGTCAAAGCCATTGTGGAAGTGGCAAAAGCATTTGGTCAGCAAACGGTTGCTGAGTTTGTGGAAACCAAAGCGGCATTGGATATCATTACCGAGCTCGGCGTGGACTATGCTCAAGGTTACTACTTCCAACGACCAATGCCATTGGAAGAAGCGTTTAAGCATCAACTGGATGGCGACGAATAAACTATTCATCAGGGCTGCGCGGAGTCGTCAAAAAACCGCAAAGCATTATGCCTATTCGCGGTTTATTGAAATGACAGAAGCTTCTAGCGAAACACTGGAATTTAAAACTAACCACCGTAGCGAGTGGCTTCTCCGTTTAACTCAAGCCACGGTCGAGTGCGACCAAGTTGATCAACCATTAGCATGTGCTCAGGCGTCAGTTGACGAGCTTGCGGCACGCCGCAGCTGTGAGCAATCACGCCTAATTCATAGCATACTTTTTGCGCGTATTGGGCCACACGCTCTGACTTTTCTCTTACGACTAAACCTTGTTGCAATTCTGGATCGTGGGTTGTGATGCCCGTCGGGCATGTGTTTTTATGACATTGTAGCGCCTGTATACACCCTAACGAAAACATAAATCCGCGGGCTGAAGTCACAAAGTCTGCACCAACCGCTATCGCCCACGCGACATCTGCCGGATGAATCATTTTGCCAGAAGCCACCACTCGGATTCGATCGGTTAATTCATAGCGTCTCAAAACGCCGACCACTTGCGGTAACGCATCCCGGATCGGCAAGGCCATATAATCCATTAAACTCAAAGGCGCTGCGCCTGTACCGCCTTCTGCACCGTCCACGGTAATAAAATCCGGAGCACAGTCATCCTCCCTTCTTTGCACTGACTCACAGAGTTCTTTCAACCACTGTACGTCGCCAAAGGCAGCCTTAAACCCGACCGGTTTACCCGTCACATTTCTGATATGTGAAATCATATCGAGTAAATCGTCGACACTCTCAATTTCGGGATGTCGATTCGGGCTAATGGAGTCGCTACCAACTGGTATACCTCGAATTCCAGCAATTTGCTCCGTGACCTTATGGCCTGGGAGAATGCCACCTTTTCCGGGCTTTGCGCCTTGAGACAGCTTCAACTCGAACATTTTAACGGTCTCGTGGGCAGCAAGTGATTGCAGCTTGTTGTCACATAACTCGCCGCTCTCATTGCGCACGCCATATTTTGCCGTGCCAATTTGCACCACTAAGTCGGCACCGGATTCAAGATGATAAGGCGAAACCCCGCCTTCGCCTGTGTTAATCCAACAGCCCACTTTTTTCGCGCCTTGACTAAGTGCAGTCACTGCTGCCTGAGATAATGCTCCGTAACTCATACCCGATATATTAAAGATTTTTTGCGGGGTATACGGATGACGACATTGATTGCCCAAAGTAATAGCCTGAACAGAAACGGCATCAGTAGCCATTGAAGGGAAGGGACTGTTGACAAACATAATCGTACCGGGGGCACTCATATTGCGCGTCGAGCCGAATGCGATTGTGCCATCCATACCTTTTGCCGCTTTGTAGACCCAACCTCGCTGAGCTCGATTAAATGGTAATTCTTCGCGATCCATTGCAAAAAAATACTGACGAAAAAACTCACCAATGTATTCAAACAAATAGCGAAAGCGGCCAATAACAGGAAAATTTCGACGTATTGCATGGCGCGGTTGACGCTTGTCCGCCAGATAGGCATAAACCAGCCATAGAATCGTTCCCAGCAGGACGCTTAAAAGCACGATGCCTAACCAAGCAATTACGCTCAGCCCGAATTCCATTACCATGATACCTCCTCAATCTCACACAGAGTGTGGCCAGTCAGTGCGTATCAATTTTCACTAACCCTGCGACCACTATATTTTATGGGCGCAGTTTAAGCACATGTCGCAATCGGAACAAGCGCAGGATCAACGCCTAACCATTCATTCAAACTCCAACAGTCTGTATCATATTCTTTGCTTTCGAAAAGTGGACAAATGAGCAGCTTCCGCTTACCTTTCGCTCAAGGAATAGTCGAGTAATGGAGATTGTGTTGAGTAAATTTATTGCCTTACTGTTTTTAAGTTTCATTGCCCTAAGCTCAATGGTTTTATTCATAGGTGCAATGTTCATATGGCTGGTCACTCAATGGTTTGACCGTCGGTTAATCGTGCTACATATGTACACTTCGTTTTGGGCCAGTCTGTATGTCTGGGTGATGCCCGCTTGGACAATCACCCGACGCGGGAAGCAAAACATTGACTGGGGCAAAACCTATATCGTGGTGTCTAACCACCAGTCCCTACTGGATATATTGGTCGCTTTCAGTTTGTTCTTTCCTTTCAAATGGGTATCAAAAGCCGAAATATTTAACCTGCCGTTTATTGGCTGGAATATGGTATTAAATCGCTACATAAAATTATTTAGAGGGGATAAACGCAGTGTTGCGAGGATGATGGAAGATGCGACAGCGCACCTTAGAAACGGCAGCTCGGTGTATATTTTCCCAGAGGGAACCCGATCCAGAGACGGTCAATTGAAAGAATTTAAATCAGGGGCTTTCATATTAGCCAAAAAGTTAAATATTCCCATTTTGCCCATTGTCATCAATGGCACAACCCATGCGCTTCCCAAATACAGCCTCGACTTTCATGGGCATCACAGTATTTCCATTGATGTGCTACCTGAAATTACTGCGGAAACCGTAGCTACACTGGATGAAGCTGAGCTAGCGCAGTATACCCACCAACTAATGTCAGAACATCTCGATATGTTGAGTTCAACAACGGTATCCAATGACTTACCGAGTGTAAAAGGCTAAAGGCCTCTGAAGGAGGCCTACAGGAGGGCAATGTGACTGCGATTATTCGCACAATACATTGAAGGTCGTGGCTAGGATGTAGGCGTAATGTTTTTCACACATCGAGCAGTAAAGTAGGCAATACCATCTTTTAAATCTCCTACTTCGACTTGATTTTGTCCAAAGGGTGATTGCTTAACCGAAGCGATATACAGTCCCTGTGCTGATATCAGGTTCCGATCTACGTCATTAAAATGTGGGTGCATGAAAGCAAATGTTTGTCGATCACGCTCCCGCTCTAGTGTAACGACCAGCTGCGGGTCAGCCAGTTCATTGCCTCGATAGTAGTTGACATAACTCACTTCGAACGACTCATCGAACTGAAAGAGTACTTGACCTGCTTGCTGTTTACTTAGGCTCATGACGCTTCAAACTCACCTTAATTAAAACCTCATAATTAAGTATCTAGTCGTGTTTAAAGTGCTTTGCAAAGCTAGATCGGACAAAACTGCACAAATAATTAAACGGCGGCTGTTTATAGCTAAATTGGCTAAATTAGTTAGTACGATCACTTGAAAAACTCGCTTTCTTAGATTCAAAAATGTCCGTTAGAGCCGACTGAAGCGTTGGGAAGTCAAATGCATACCCCAATTCTTCAACGTGTTTGGATGACGCACGTTGACCATAAATTAATAATTCTGACATTTCGCCCAAAACCAATTTAAGCAACCCTTTCGGCTGATGGCACCAAGCGGGTCGATTCAGCTGTCGGGCTAAGGCACTCGTAAAATCACGATTGGTCACTGGATTGGGTGCGCAAAGATTGAATGGGCCTTTCGCTCCTTGCGTGTTTAGTAGATGCATACAAATATTCACCCAATCTTGAATGTGAATCCACGACATAAACTGAAGACCCGAGCCAAGGCGGCCACCTAAGCAAGCCCGAAATGGCAAGCGCAATCGCTCAAGTAATCCACCGTGGCCTAGGACAACCCCCGTTCTAAGCCAGCATAAGCGGCTCCCAGCCTCCTCTAACGGTTTTAGGCACATTTCCCAAGACTGGCAAAGCTGAGCACCAAAATCTGCTCCTGCTGTGTTCTCCTCATTCACCCACTCATCGCCCGTGTGACCGTAATAACCCACAGCCGACCCTGACAGCACCACCGACGGTACCCAACTCTGTTGCTCGAAATAACGAGCCATATCTTGCGTTAATGTAATTCGGCTATCCCACAACTCGCGCTTGCGACGTTCACTCCAACGGGCATTTGCGATCCCTTCACCGGCCAAATTAATGACCGCATCTGGACACTGTTTAAGCTGTTTCCAAGACCGTATCGCGGATATCGCTTGCCATTGCTGCTGAGCCCATTTAGGTCGACGTGTATAAATGGATACATCATGCCCCTCGTCCAACAACCGCGGGACCAATGACTGGCCAATAAATCCTGTTCCACCCGTTAGTAAAATATTCATCGCAAAAGTTTCATTTCCGACTGACTCTAATAGATTAGCGCACTGATTTAACGACGCCTCGTCTCTCCGTAGAATGTACGCTTTCATCAAACAAATATAAAAGTGTTTTTAGTCATCGTCGTGACTCGTCGTTTATCTCAAACGTTGCGCTCATGAGCTAGCCACTAAAATTAAGGAACCGTTGGACAAGATCTGCTAAAGTCCATTTTCTAAATATGCCTAGCCAAAGGAATGCAGATGTTGCGCAGCCAAACAGCCCGTTACCTACTGACACTTTCTTGCCTATTCATCAGTACCACAGCAACCGTCACTTCGAATGCCGACACTGTCGCTGAAGATGAAGAGGTGACTGAACTCTCGACGATTTCAGTAACGGGTACAGAGCCAGAAGGCGCCAAAATTAGCACCTCGAAGTTGCTCAAAGTACCAGGAGCAGGAAACGATCCGCTCAAAGCCGTCGAAGCGCTGCCGGGTGTCGTGATGGGAGGGTTTGGGCCATTTTCCATTCCTGCGGTCCGCGGTTCATCTCCAAATGATAATAACTATATTACGGACTTTGTCCCTGTGGGTTACGTTTTTCATAATGATGGTAGCAGTACCTATAACGACAATTTAGTAGAAGATTTTAATTTGATGGCAGGGGCATGGGGACCCGAATACCGAAATGCCCTCGGTGCGATCATTGACACACAATTGCGTGACCCTTATCACGAAGGGTTCACAACGACTTTAGATTTATCTTTTTTACGTGCTGGTTTTTTAGTCGAAAGCGATCTTGCTAAAGATCATGCTGCTTATTTTTCCTATCGTCAGGGGTTACTGGAGTATTACGTTGAAAACTTTATTGATGAAGACGAGTTAACCTTTACCGAAGTACCTAAGAACAGTGACTATCAATTTAAGTACCACTGGAAGATCAATAGCACGAGCAATATTCGATTAAGTGCAACGGGAGCAAAAGACAGTGTCGGATTAGATTTTGGCGAAGATTCGGATGAAGTCGCTCGGGAACCGGCGTTAGAAGGTGGTTTAGCGGCGGATCAATTTTATGATAATCAGACCCTGTTATACGATCGCCAGTACGCCGGTGGTACTTATCAAAAAACCGCATTATCCCATAAAAAAGACAATGCAGATTTCTCACTCGGCACCATTATTGATGTAAATTTTGTGGCCGATGAATACCGAATTAAAAATCACTTTACGACACCGTTAACAGGTGGTGATGGCATTCGATATGGGTTCGAGCTTGAGTCTTGGGATATTCAATATACCGCTTCGGGTATTTACAACCCCTGTAACAGCGACACTGAGACGTGCCAACCCATATCGACAGGCACACCAATCAGCGACGAAGATTCGTTTATTCTAAATGGATTAAATGCTCACACCGCCTACGATTGGTTAGTCACTCCATTTTGGCAAGTATCTGCTGGGGCCACTGCGGGTTCTAATGATTTTACCGATGAAACGACAGTCGAACCTCGTTTAAGCAGTCGGTATGAAATGACACCAGATCTCTCATTTACCTCCGCGTATGGTCAGCACAGTCAGTTTCCCAGCAATCTACTTTTTATTATGGAAGAGTACGGCAATCCCGATTTGAATATGCCAAAAGCGGATCACTATGTGATTGGGTTTGAATATAATTTAGATGTCTCTTGGACTGCCAAACTGGAAACCTATTTTAAGCAGATGCATGAATTAATCGTTTCCAACCCAGATTACGATGCATTCACAAACCCCAATGCGCCAAAATATTTAAATGAAGCCGATGGTGAGGCGTATGGGCTTGAGTTTTTGATAAACAAGAATCTCACGGATAATTGGTATGGCTGGTTATCTGTGTCCTACTCTAAGACCACGCGAAAAAATCAATTAACCGGTGAATCATTCGACTACTCTTATGATCGCCCTTGGGTTCTAAATTTAGTCAGCCGCCATAAATGGAATCGATACATGACTTATGGCTTCAAGTGGAAATACCAATCTGGCTCCCTATTCACACCGGTGGACAGCAGCAACCCTTCAACAGCCAATTATGAGTGTAATGATCGATACTATGCCGTAGGAAGTGACTTAGCCAATTGCGCGGGCACGGATTTGCCGAATGTCATAGCAGATGGTCCTGATATCTACATTCCTAATTACAAAGACCAAAATTCTGAAAGACTTCCAGCATATCATCGATTAGATTTTCGCATTGATTTTGCGTTATCAAAGCATCAGGTTTACTACTTTGAGATCATCAATGTATACAATCGAATGAACGTTAGCGATTATAGTTATAATGAAAATTACAGTGATCGCGAGGAAGTCACTTCACTACCGACGTTGTTTTCATTAGGTGCGAAGCTTACCTTTTAGCACTCAGCCTGATTAAAATTCACCTAAAGTGTGAATGCGTTTTAATGAAGCCATTGGCAAACACCAGTGGCATTGTATTTTTTTATGAGTAGCGTGATGGATGTTTAATTTTTCCGCTTATTGATGTACCCAAGCTTGGATACGAGCATCCATTCTTAAGCGTAATATCTTTAAGCCTTCATTCATCACTTCAAAATGCGCATCAATAATTTGTGTGCTGAGTGAATATAACTCATCTGCTGATGTCACAATTTTTTGCTGACTTAACAAATCTTTCTCGACGACAGTCTGCAATCGGCCAATATTTTGCTCCATTAACTGCGCTTTAAATAACGCTGAAATTTGCTCCAAAACGTTGCTCGGCAATGATTCAACTAAAATATTCAATTTATTTTTTTGCCTGCGCAGTACCTGAACAAGGTAGTTTAGGCGTATCGAGCAACGCTGACTGGTTTCACCTGCGATAGCCGAAAACGTACCCAGCGCCCTTACTTGCCCTAACTGTTCGATAAACTTTGGTAATTGATCGAATATTAAACTGGCTAACAATTGGTGAGCATCATCGGTTTCAATCATTCGTTCTGATTGCATACCCAAAACACTGATCAATTCTAATAATTGCTTAATAAGGTGGCTGTGCAACTCAAAATTTTCAATCGCATCATCCTGTCGCCATTGTAAGTAAACGGTTTGCCATGCGTTATTAATATCAGCCCATTGCTGCTCATCAATCTCTGGGTTGGATGAATTCAACTGTTGGCTCAAACTTAAAAACCGGTCATTTATTTCCCGTGCTAGCACCCTAGTTTTACTGTCAAAAAACACGTTCCCCGCCAATGCGCCGTTACTCGCTGCACGGTGCAGTTGAATTACACGCACCACATTCATTATTGCTTTAATCAACTCCAATCCTTTTATGCGCTGTTGTTGGCGAGCATGTAATTGACTGAGTGTGTCGGCTGGAAAGTGCCCTGTGGATAACATAATGTCTTAGCCGCTCTCGTACCTGAAATGAATCGATAGTCGACTACAGCAATCTATATACCAAATGGTTTCAACCAGTCTGATCGATGTGAAAATGCACATATCTTCATAGAATCTACACCGTGCAGAGGCTATTTGCCCATCTACAGTTCAAGCGAAAGAGGATTTTGACGAGGGCAACTTAAAGACGCACATTAATTGTGCACACCTTAGAAGTAGAGCACCAAAGAAATGAGGTTCTGAGAGGTTGTAAGAGGTTTGTTGTTAACAGGTGCAGCCAATGCACCTGTTAACAACATTCTACTTCCGTTATTGCTGGCTCTGGAGGTCAGCAGGGAAGATTACATTTTATAGCTCACCTGCAGAGAGACACCGAATGCATCAATGTCGTACTCGCCACTCACGGAAGCTTTAGTGTCGCCATTGTTGTCAGTAATCTCTTCGTCGTTCAGGTCTTTATTCACTTCGCTTAATTCCATCTTATCCATGAATAAATAAGCAGCGCCCATATCAACTGTCCAATTCGAGGTCACATTATATTGGAAACCAGCCGTCACCCATTGACGATCTGAAGACGGCACGCGTGCCGTACGGTATTCATTACTGACCGGACTTTCATCGTAGGCATAACCTGCGCGCAACATAAATTGGTCGTTCAATTTGTAACTGGCGCCTAAAGCAACAGCCCAAACGTCATCCCATTTTTCAACAATATGCCCAATGTACCCATTACCCAAGCCATTAGCTGCTGATATGTCTGAAATATCTATGGCAGTCGCATCGGCTTGGTTTTCAGTCGCTATTACATCGAAGTATTCGAATGAAGACCAACCCGTCCAAGTGGTGCCCGCTTGCAATAAGAGGTCCGACGTTGCCTGATGAGCAATACTCAGTGTGGCTGATTCAGGAGTCGTTAAAGGTACTTTAGAATCTTGTTCACGAATGTTACCAAATTGGTTTAACCCATCCAGTACAGCAGGTGCCGTAGGGTTTCCAGCATCGTCTGTCGTCATTGGAATGCCTGCTCTATACGCGCTAAAGGCATTTTTGAACTTAGACTGACCTTCTAGGTTAAATTGCATTTCTGAGCGATAGGTCAAACCGACTGTTGTACTATCAGTAGGCTTCCACATGACACCAAAATTGAAACCTGTTCCCCAGTCATTGCCTTCAACCTCATAGTGGTTTTCAAAGCCTTCGTACTGGCTATCAAATAAAGGAGTGTCTGCTGACAACCCCGTGCTTTGAGAAACACCAGCACTGGCTTGTGCTTCCGTAATGCCCGGATTGTCTTGCATCACTTGATCAACTAAGCCTTGATAAATGGCTGCTGCTTGAGGGTTATATGGAACGGTATCCACCTGCTTTGACAACAGGCCTTTCATATAAACGATGTCGATACCCGCACCCACTGACCACTGATCATTTAATTTGAGAGAAACAGATGGCTGAAATTCTATGGACTTTAATTGAGTTTGATCGGCAAAACCGCCGCCTACGAAGTCAGCATCGTAATCGGTGTTCGTACCGAAGGGAGTAAAAATACCAAAACCTAAAGCGACGCTTTCATTGATCGGGTTGACATAATATAAGAATGGAATAAATGCAGTACCTAAGAAGTCACCGCCATTACTGTACTCGTCCATATTGGGGGCGATGTATTTTCCTGCGGCATCAGTACCTTCACCTTCAAACTTGCCGTCACCGCTTAAATAAGAGAAGCCTGCGGTGATTTCAGGGCGTTTTAAATGCACCATACCGGCTGGGTTATAAAATACGATGGATGCATCTTCTACAACCGCTGCACGGCCGGCGTAAGCATTACCGACACCACTGGCGCTTTGCTCGTTAATTTTGTAACCCGAAGCCATACCCATGGCAGGCGCTAATGTCGCCGCCAAAATCGCTGATCTTAGTACTGTTTTTTTATTGATCACGACTCAACCCTTCAAAAAATAAGTGAATTGCTCTACCCAGTTCAGGGCAACTAATCGTCTTGCCGCAATCTTATTTTTGTTTTGGCGGTCATTCCGGGAGCGGGAGTATGCCACTAGACAATAATCGCCTATGTAACCTTTTCCGACAAAGTGGTGACCTAAAGTTACATAGATGCAGTTTTTGTCCAACCTTGCGACAATTTAAGTACGAACGTACAGGTTAAATAGCTGGCAAGACTGGGGGTATTGTTCCATAATCCGAACAGTACATAGAAGGAAGTGTTCATGATGGAGCAGTTTGATCTCAACGAAATCGCCATATTCGTCAAAGTGGTCGATGCAGGTAGTTTTACTGGGGCTGCGAAGTCTCTGGGCTTGCCAAAATCGACCGTCAGCCGAAAAATTACACAACTTGAAGAACGATTAGGTGTTCGCCTACTGCAACGCACCACTCGTACATTGAGCCTCACGGATACCGGGTCAGCCTATTATAATCAATGCTCCCGTATCATCAGCGATGTGGAAGAAGCCAACATTGCGGTCACCGAAATGCAGAGCACGCCCACCGGTCTACTGCGCATTACGGCACCGGTTTTATTTGGTTCTCGCATACTGAGCGATCTTGTTTCAGAATTTTTGGCAGACAACCCTGAAATTCAACTGGAAATGGTACTCACAGATCAAGCCTTGGACCTCATTCAAGAAGGCATTGACGTAGCGTTTCGCGTGGGCGAGCTGGCGGACTCCTCGCTCATTGCTCGTAACCTCGGTCATGTGAGCACCGTCACGTGTGCCAGCCCTGACTATTTAGAAAAGCACGGTTACCCGCAGCATCCATCAGAATTGAAGCAACATGATTGCCTCACCATGCCACATATGTCGACATGGGAGTTTGGTGGCCCAGAAGCCATCTCTGTGGATTTAAAAGCTCGAATACGAATCAATGACCCAATGAGCTTGCATAAATTTGCACTCAAAGGCATGGGCATTGCCATATTGCCGGCCTTACTGTGCTATGACGACATTAAATCAGGTCAGTTGAAACCTATCTTGTGTGATTGGCCCTTCAATGCATTTCCGATTCATGCGCTTTATCCCAGCAACCGTCATTTATCCGTAAAAGTACGATCGTTTGTGGAGTTTGTAGTAGAAAGAATGCGCGCGAACCCACCTTGGGCGGTCGATTTTGGTGAAATGACCGATTGTCCCGCATTAAACAAGCGCTAACGTTTTGGCATGATCAATAGGCTAGCTCCATTCTTCCCAGCACCCGCCAAGGAAGCATGGAGCCCTTAAGATCGCCCACATCAGTGTGAGGATTCTTGATTCAGTAAAGCCATGAGCTTCACCCGTTGTTCCGCATTGATATGCACACTTTCATCAGATAAGAACTGCCCTATTTGATCGACAATATCTTTAAACGATTCATCCAACTTTAAGCCGGATGCAAAGACGCGTGTGGTGTTTTGAATGCCATACTCAATGATGTTCTCAAGCGCTTTTTCCTGCTCTTCATGCAACGCAAGATTAATGATGACAGCATTTAAGCTATCCGCCATGTTTTCAACCACACCAGCAATATCCTTCATGACTTCCTGATAACCACTGTCTATGGCCTCCATATTCTGTTGCATACGCTGTGTCAGCGAGCGCATCATGGTTTGCTGATCTTCTATTTCTTGCATGCGATCCAGTGCCTTAACGCGTGCATCGGCCCCCTGTAACAATGAGAAAACATTATCCTTAATCGCACCGTATTTTTTGGGGTCATCGACGGGCATGTTTTTTACGAGTAATGACACTTGCTCATAATTCATCACCGAGCGTTTGCCGAAATCAACATATCGACCACCTTCACGCATTTCCCACAGCAATATCGACTCCAACTCCTTAGCCATACCGCTGCGTTCCATATTTTTGATTCCGTATTCACTACGCAATTGAAGGCTGGCTTTTATACCGTATGAATTAAGTGCTTGAAGTAGGCGCATGCCTATTTCATCCAGATTATCACAATTATTAACATCCAGTAGAAACTGGATATTGACACCTAAATCGGAAGTGTCTGACATGGCGATAAACGCCATTTCATTGGCTTGTTGAACTTGGACCTGTAGTTGGTCGGTGGCGATCTTGTGATAGATTAAATTTTCGCAGCGCAAGGCAATTTCTTTATCGTCCGTTTTAAGATCAATGAAATCATCACAACCTTTTTTAAAAGCGCTGATGCTGCTACAAGTCGAGTTTTCCCCATACAACACAACGATGGGTATTTTATCACCCGCACCCGCCAGCTTAATTTTTTCAACAAGATCCAAATCTTCATCAGACCCCTTTGAGAAGTCCATGATAATCAGTTTTAAATCTGGGCTGATGTTGTCTTTTAAGGATTCAAAGTTATAAAGGTACAGCAGCTTATAATTCTGACCTAATGTCGACTCCAAAAGCTTAAAGTTTTCCGAGTAGACAGCGATGGTGTATTTGTCTTCCATGTTAAATCAACTCTCGTTCCTCTCCTATTAGGTTTAGCTAAGAGTTCAACAAGACGCAATAAAGCCAATAACGTTGATGGGGTCGCAAGCGCATCGCCCACGACCTAATATTGCTCAAGAGTTGCTTAGAATAGACCAATTTCCTTGGCTTTAATGATGGCTTGCGTTCGACTTTTCACACCGAGCTTTGCATTAATCCGTCGAGCGTGCGTTTTGACGGTGTGCAGTGAAATAAATAGTCGATCCGCAATATCTTGATTGGTAAAGCCTTGCGCGATCAACTTCAATACGCCCATCTCTCTTTGGCTAATCAATGCTTTCACCTGCACAAATGCACGATTCGCCCCCTCATCCTCAGCAATATCAATGTGCTGCAATATCGACTCAACAAATGGACGCTGTTTTATTTGTTGGGGTAACTTATTGTATAGAGAGGCCAAACCAGAACTGTACTCGATAAAGGGCATTAAACAGTTTTCACGTTCTGCTAAAGTTAAAGACTGCTTAAAATCTTGAATGGCGTCATCTTCTTGACCAATTTGAAATCGTATCAAGGCCCTCATGAGGTAGATAAAGGTCAATCTAAATCCCTGTTGATTCAGCGATTCGCCAGACAACTGATCGTCCAACATTTTTAGTGCGTCTTTGTGATCACCAGAAAAGGCCTTAGCTCGCACATAAAAGACATCAATCAAGCCTTTTAAATTGGGATAATGCTCTGGGCAGAGAATATAGGGATTTTGATGCCCTAACGCATACAAACTGTCGAGGTTTGCCATGGCGTTTTCCAACTTAGCTTGATCAATCAATAGATTCGTACGAACGGTCGACAGCCAAGGTTGATACACCATACCCGGTACACGCCAGCGTTGCAGTTGCGCTTCGGTACGTGTCAGGTGGTCAAAAGCCTTTTCGAGTTGCCCTTGCTGACGGGCGACATTGGATAACAGAATTCCTGCCATAATGATATAAGCATCATGACACCGTTCAGCGATGCGTAAACCAAGTTTTAAATCTTGCTCAGCACTACAAATATCATTGCGCAGCCATGCTAGATAGCCCCGATAAATCACCAATCGACCATAAGCCGCAGCCGATTCTTTCTGTCGAAGCTGATCCGATAACCGAATACCTTCAGCGACTAATTTATCCGCTAACGTTAGATGTCCTTTTACCTGTTCAATACGAGCATGCTCATGCAGCGCCAACATTTCTAAATGCACACTGCCCGCAGCGCGAGCGCATTCGTATGACAAACGGTTATATTCACGTGCTCGACTTAAATTTTCGGTGGTCATGCAAGCGTTGGACAAATTAAAGTAGGTGACAGCACGCGCTATGTATTTGTGCTTGGGTAACTTTTCTAATGCCTGTTCACATAACTGAATTGCATTATCAATATTCCCTCTCACACGTGCGATGTAGCCCCTGATTGCAAATAGTTGTCCAGGCACCTCATCGTTACCCGCTTGCCGGGTAATAGGTAAAAATTTATCTATCTGAGCCATCAGCCTTTCGGCTTCATCTAGTTGTTGCGCAAAGGCCAAGGCCCAGCTAAAGATAATGACTAAACGAGGAGACGCAGCAATCACTTCAAGCGGTAATTGTTCCTTCCAAGACAGCAGTTGGGCAATGTCTTGTTCGCCGAGAATGCTTTCCGCTGTAGCCTGTACCAGCTCTGCTGCCTTCGCTTTATTGCCTGATCGCAATGCCATCTCGACCGCCTGAATCACATCACCTTCAGCAGCGAACCAATTGCAGGCTTTTAGGTAAATACCGTTTAATTCACTTTGATTCAACGTTAACTGTAATGATGCAGCAATCATCGGGTGAATCGTGTACCAATTGGCTTGATCTGAGTTTCGAGTGATCAGTATGTGTCGCCGAGATAGTGTGGTCAGTAAGTTTTGTGAGTCAGAGCGCTCGTATACTGTATCCATAAATGTTGCCGATGCTTGACCTAACACCGCAAGCTGCTGGCAAAATTTACGCTCTTCATCATTTAAAAGAACATGCCATTCTTGCTCTAAATAATCATTTAGCCGAGGTTCATTCCCTCGCAAATGTAAGCCATCTAGATCCGGAAAAATTTGTATTAATAGGTTTAGGCCAGTCATCCAACCGGAACTCCAGCGGCTCACTTGCTCTATACCCTGCTCGCCAACGTTGACCTTACCTTTTAACTTAAGCCAGTCTTTAATTTCCGCGTCGTTCAGAGCCAAATCATGCTCGTGCAATTCGATTAATTTATTTTGGCTAGCAAGACGAGCTGTATTCAGTGACCACGCTTGACGACTGGTACAAGCTAAGGAAACTTGCGATGGTAAATAATTCACCATGTCGTCCAGAATATTCATCACATCTGGTGAATGAATATGATGGCAATCATCCAATGCAATAATGAGGGTTTGCTCTATTTCTTGGAGTTCTTGCACCCATAAATTGAAGACTGTCTCTGGAGACACGTCGTCATCAATTCTTTTTAATGCTTCCACACCGACATTCGGTAAAACACTATTGACAGAAGAAAACAGATATAGAAGGAAACGTTTAATGTCATTTTCTTTGGGGTCAAGGCTTAGCCACGCTACCGCCTTGCCCTGCTGTCGTTGAGAAAGTAGCCATTCGGTCAATGCTAATGATTTACCATAGCCGGGGGCAGCAATCAGTAATCTTAACTTACAGTCTTTTGAGCCTTGGTCTAACGCACGACAAATTGATTCACGCTTAATATGTTGAACCGGTAAATAAGGTAATTGTAACTTCATGGCCAGTACTTTTATTTGACCATGAGGCAGAGTCTTAACGACTGCATTTTCAACCGACGACAATTGTAAACCTCTAATATTATTATTCTTAGCTGTCATTTCTACACAGGGAGCACTGAACGAATGACGACTTAACTAAAACACTTAGAATCAATGCTGACAAGTGAGAAAATCTAATGACGTAGAGCCATAACCTACAGAATATTACTGAATGAATATCGGCTTATACAGATTACGGCCAAATCCATCCCTCACACTTCTTTAACCTATACTGACTACTATAAGTGCATATGAACCGGGGCAGTGACATGGGTTAAGTATTTGGGGTTCATTTCGAAGCCCATTGATGTCTCCGACGGCTCTGCCAAGATAAAAACAAAAAAGCCGCTTTATTTAAGCGGCTTTTTTGATACTTATATCGTCAAACGTTTTGTTAACGCAAGACTATCGACGTCCAGAGCGACGTAATGCTGCTGGCGTATAGTCCTTCTCACTACGTGTGAACCCAAAGTCATAGGTAGATGATTCTTCATTGTCCAGACCTAGAACAAGGTAACGGCCAGATTGTAAATCATACAATGCTTCGACTGCATACCAAGGCACCATCGTGTCGTACATGTAAATGTTATGCGCTTCAGCTACACGCCATAACTCGCCACGACCATCATAGTGATCAATTTCCGTTGCCTGCCAAGTATCTTCATCAATATAGAAAGTACGTTTTGCGTAGATATGGCGCTGACCATCTTTCAAGGTCGCTTCTACATGCCAAACTCGGTGTAACTCGTAACGAGTCAAGTCTTGATTAATATGTCCCGCTTTTACGATTTGGTCATACTTCAAGTCACCTGAGTTTAGGTTGTATGAGTTATACGGTACGTAAATTTCTTTTTTACCAATGAGTTTCCAGTTATAGCGATCTGGAGCACCACTGTACATATCGAAGTTATCGGTTGTACGCATACCATCAGACGCTGTACCTGGGCCGTCGTAAGCTACTTGCGGTGCTCGACGAACACGTCGTTGACCTGCGTTGTAGATCCAAGCCTTACGAGGTTCTTTTACTTGGTTCAATGTTTCATGCACTAACAGTACGTTACCAGCAAGACGAGCGGGTGATAACACATCCTGTTTAAAGTAAAACAGAATGTTATTGTCTTTCATTGTCGCCGGGTTGTAGTCTGATAGCTTATTTTTAAAGGTAAATTCATCGCGGAATTTAACCAAAGTATAGTTACCGTTTGCCTGAGGGGTAGCTTGGTTAATCACACGGCTGACGCTGTCACCACGGTAACGAACAATATGGTTCCAGATCACTTCCAAACCGGTTGCAGGAATGGGGAACGGAATACCTTGCTCATAGTTTTTCATTCCGTTGCCGCCTTCAACCAATTCGGTTTTTGTGGCGTTATCCAATGTCGACTTAATTTGGTCAGCTGGGTAGCCTGCTGAACGGCGCGTTTCATAAACCGGAATTTTATAAGTCGACGGGTATTTCTTAAACAAGCCAATCTGACCTTCGGTTAAATTATCTTTGTACTGCTCATAATTTTGAGCCGTAATCGTAAATTTAACCTGATCACCCGCAAATGGATTCTTATGCTTATCACCTAGCTTATGACCTGCCGGTGGTTTAACTGGGCCCGTCCACGCAGGAATGGCGCCGCCATTGCCCTGTTTCTCAGCCCCCAATGGCGTCAAGTCTTTTCCTAGGCGAGCAGCCTCAGTAGCGGAAACTGCTGCGAGCGTATTGCTCGCAGCAAAGGCCAGCGCAATCGCACTGCCCAATATCATTTTATTTTTATTTATCATTCTTTTTCCTCAACGAATTCGTTTGTTCCTTTTAACCTTTGTCTTGTATAAAAAATTAGAACGTGACTTTCAGGTTAAGACTAACGTTGTCGCGGTCTGTCAGTGGATCGTATTCATTACCGTCATACATGGTGTAAGCAACACCACCGCTGTATCGGTTTAAGTAGTCGAAGTCGACACCAAAGCTTGTCGTGATGCGCTCATCAACAAATGCTCCACCTGGGCTAGGCGCATTACCAATGTCATACCCTAAAGCGATTTTTGGCTTTAAATTCACGCCCGCAATGGCATTGTTGTAATCCAAGCTTGCACGCACACGTACACCGCCTGATGTTTCATCTGTGTAGCCATCGTTTGTGCAATAGTCTGGATTTAAGTTTGCAGCTGAACCACCCGTTAGACAAAGATCGTCGCCCGTATCTGAGTCAACCGCTGTGCCAATACCTGTCGACCCGTGGCGTCCATAACGCGCCTCATCCAAGCTCGGTAGATCTGCTACGTGTGTAACGCCAAATTCAGACACCAAGCTTAATCGGCTGGCATTTAGCACTTGATCGAAGAATTTAATGAACGTCATTTGAGCTTGCCATACGTCATATCGATCATAACCTGGCGCTTCAAAGCCATCCAAAGCTGCTTCAGCTGCTGTTTCATTGCCATTGTTTGCCGCCAAGGCCTTAGCATACTCACGCTGGTATAGAAGACTCATGTCATTCTTCAAGCCAGCCAATAAAATTTCAAATGAGTTCCATTGCAAGGGCATATCTTGCTTTACGCTTAACTCACCACCGATGGACCAACCACTATCTGTACCACGATTAAATGATATACCGGTTAGTTTTATATCTTCCGGGTATTCAATGTAATATTCAGGGTATAGATCACCGACTGATGAGTCCGCTAACACACCTGAAATATAAGGTGCCCGACTGTGCAGGTTCATGTGGTAAAGCCCGAATTCAGTGTCTCCTAGAGCCTCAGCATACCATCGAAGTGCTAAACCAAATTGACCATCATTTTTGGCATTTTTATCAGAAAGCCGGCTAGCAACAGGGGCATTCGTGTCACCACCGTCATATGCATCTTGAATGCTTTGTTCGTCCGAAATTCCGCCTAGGTAAACAGGTCCACACCCGTCCGATACAAAGTCAACTGTCGAGAAAAATGTTCCACAGGCATCTGGTCGCGTTTTTTCCCATTGGAGCTGATAAAAGGCTTCTAGCGTAACGGTATCGGTTAAGCCAATTGAGCCATACGCGAGGTTAACTGGAAGCAATACTTCTTTAATTTCCACACCCGGTTTACGAGCTGCGGAAACATCCACGGGATTGATAGCATTAATGCCGCCTTGGATAAATGTACTTTCGCCCCAGCTAATAACTTGCCGACCCAAACGAGCGGAAATAGGCATATCCCCTACTTCAAAGTTATACCAAACAAAAGCATCTAATAAATCATAACCTGCACCAGCTGCATCTTTAGTCGCGTCATTAAATTCCTTGAAGGCAGGGTCGTTATCCATAACAGCAGAGTCATAAAATGCTCGTCCACGAACAAATGCCCCCGTATCTTCATAACTAAGCTCTAAATCTAAATTAACTTTTGCAACGTTTGTGTACACATCACCTTTTTCATAGTTTAGTGTGCCATCGTCATAATTATACGTGGAGCCTGAAGCACCATCAGCATTTCCTGGTTGAACATGTCCCAACTCAGGATCTTCTGTTCTCCATCCTACACCGTAAGATAAGCTCGTATTGAATTGGCCATAAACTGGGCCGGCTTCAAATTCAACACCATGAGCAGCGGCAGCACTTATTGTAGCGACTGCCAATGCTAGTTTTTTAACTTTGTTCATATTCAGACCTCGTAATTTTTTATTTTATTAGCCAATATTTCCCGGGTCTTATTCCGCTGGCGCTGCTAGTACATTTGTATTTGATACATCTAACCCCACACCATTGCTCTCGATGAATGCGTCAACTTGAAATTGCATTTCTAAAAACGCTGCACCAGAGTCTGCGGATGAAAATGTTCCATGCGTTCCTTCCATAAACTGTGTCAAAAAGTAATTGCCAGTCGCAGCATCTGAATTTGAAGTTGCTGTAATTCCCAGTTCACGAACCATTGGATCCGTGCCAGCCATAGGGGCTTGAGCCGTGTCATCACGTGAAGTTACACCGTCAGCCAATAAATCACCAATGGCATTATTTGGAACAACCCAGTCTGAAGGGTAAGCCCCGATATTTATTAACACGTCAGACAATTTTGAGTCCGAATTATCGGAATCACTATTTGGGTCAATATCAACAGCAGGAATAGCATTTCCACCCACCATTTCAAGCACAAGGGTCGGGGTACTTGTAGCTACTAGACCGCTCGTAAAACTCGCAGGATCCGCACTATCGATAGTAGCTTGAAATACATTTAAAAAGCTTTCCAAACTTGAAGTACCTGGGGTAAGGCCTAAAGCAGCTAAGCCAGGTAAAAGTGAAGGTCTAAATGATATAGAGTTTTCTAATAACTTAGGTAGTGCAGATCCAGGCGTTGCTAACGTTACAGTTTGAACGCGATTCAAGTTAGCATTTCCCGCCAACACTGTTGCATCATTATTAACGGCTGCGAAGGTTGCGCCTACAATAGCCCCTAATGAATGACCTACAAAATGAACGTTGTCCTTATCCAAATCCGGATTCCCATCCGCATCCAAATCAAGGGTAGCAATGGTAGCGTTTAAATTTAATAAATCCATTACAGCTTGACGTAGATTATCGCGCGTTCTTTGGAACACAGTTAAGCGAATAAATAGGTCACCTGAAGTACCAAATGCACTGCCATCGTCAACAGTCCCATAAGTAATTGGCGCTACTGTTGCCCCGTTAAGGGCTAATCCTTCATGACGTTCAGCTAAATTTGCCAACAGTGCATCGGAGTCAGCCGCAACCATTACATCTACTGCCGTTGCAAATGGTGTGCTACCTGCACTAACAGCATTGTCAATACCAAATACCAGTGAAGCGTTATCTGCGTCATTGTTGTTTCTGTCACTTGTCACAGGTGCAATACCATGATGAGGAAGATCTAACGCCAATACAGCGCTACAGGTACTAGCAGCCAATTTAGTGGCAGCAATGAGTGTGGTACTCCTATCAACAGTAATTCCGTGTTGGAATATAATCGTTGGCCAACCAGCAGATGGTTTAACACACCCGCCATCCACTGCCCCAGCAGCTGCTAACGTAGCTGCTTTTGCGGCAGTGGTTGGCTCAATCATTAATATTGGTGATACCGTTTCTCTTTGCGCTGCAGCAAAAGGGAAGCGGTAAGTCACATTAAATTCACCATTAGCATCAGCAGGAGGTGTGGTTCCGGCAGTTTGCTGTAGCGCGCTGTCAAGAACAGCACCAACAAGCGTATTAGCCGACCATTGACCAGAAGCATTTTCAGACAATGAAACAGTATACTGAGGCAACTTAATCCCAGCCTGACTGATAAGTACAGGTTCAGAAATACCGCCAGCCGTTAATGCCGTCGCCGGCAACTGTGCGGTGCCAGTGCTAATATTTTCAATTACCTGGAATTCTCGCGGGCGAGGGTGTTCATAAGCCGTTGCGTTATTTAGTGCTGCACTTGGTGTGGTTAATGCTCCATTACCTACCGCTATTGCTGTCGCGATATCAGTACCTTGAGTTTGCAATCCTGCAATTTGCTCTTCGGTAAATCCACCTGCAGTGAGTACTGCTGCCGCAATTGTTGAATTAGTGATAACACCCGGCAACCAATATCCAGGATAAGCCATAGACTTCAAGACAGTATGCGGATCAACTGTCGTGAATGCTGTTGTGATTGCAATATTGGATTCAGAAACAACTTTCGAGCCTAGAGCAAGTGTTCCTATTGCCAGTTGCTCCCATGCATCAACAGCCGCACGAATAGGCACGAGTGCAGACGTAAACAATTCACTGGTACCGCTTACGTAGGAGTAAGAACCAGAAGCCATGATTCCATCCCCAGCATTGTCTTTAACTCCATTCGTCACAACTACAATATATTTCGTTTTGCCATCTAATGGTGTCAGCGGACGAATACGTATTACATTATCTGTAGCGCCATCAAAACCAATTACGGTTACATCATAATCCGTGCCGGCTACCGGTTGCGAAGTTGCGATTGCGGCTGCATTTGCTGCCACTACACTGGTGTCATAAAGAGGTGCTATTGTTTCCAAATCCAGTGCGTCGAAAGTCTCAGCAGATGTACCCGTTGGGAACGTCATCGTTTGCGCATCTGCGGCATTCGGTAAGCGAACTAGGTGAACAGTTGTCCCGGCTACAACGGTTGATACGTCAATTGCGCCACTTAAGGTAATATCGATCGGTGCTACAGTAGAAATACCACCATCTAGGTCATCTATAGCATTCGTCACAGGGCTTTCATCAGACTGACCTGCCTTACCCGTTTCCGCTGTGCCGTCAGTGTCAGCAGCTGCTCGCATTAAAAAGTCAGCACCAAGTGGGAATACTGCCTTTGCCGGATCAAATAGTGGATACACTTTACCGAGCGCAACCGGGTCATTGGACGGCTGGAGATCACTAACATCGTTGTTGCCCGACGTACTACTAATGTTACAACCACTGACTCCCGCAAGAGAGGCTGCGACCGCGAGGCTTAAAAGGGATTTCTTAAGCATAGGAGTGTTTCCCCTTATTTTTATGATTATTCGTTGGGTGCCTAGCTGTGACATACAGCGCCAGCTTATCGCACCTGACTATATCTGAGCGACCTTGCAAAGCGATCACTCTAAAGTATGAATCCCCGCCTAGAAACTAGGCTGAGCCTATATTCAATTCAAACAAGTGTTTGAAAGAAAAACTTTCGTACCACTTTAGAGTGAAAACCCTAATAGCTGGATAATATGGATTATTCCGCTATTAGATCAAGCCATTATTCAGACATTTGTGACCTTTCTGCACATAATTGGCGGAGTGGTTCCGTACGACCAATGTTTTGTCTCGAATCACCATATTTCAATTCTGGAGACGCCATCGTCTTGGCTTCCATGGTGAATCCGGTTATTGGTACAATGCTTCAACTTTATTCAACTGCAATGCAAACCATCATCAAGATCTACTTCAGACTAATTGGCACGTGCATGCCGAACATAGATTTTGGTTTAATTTTACTTGCCTACATATCATTTCAATTGGGGTTTAGCCCCCAGAAGATGAGGAAAATATGTCAAAACAAGATTCCGTCGTAATCGTTAGTGGCGTCCGCACACCCATGGGTGGTTTCCAAGGAAGCCTTTCCGCTATGACTGCGCCCGAGCTAGGCGGGCTGGTAATTCAGTCCGCCGTTGAAAGAGCAGGCCTTAAAGCTGAGGATGTTCAGGAAGTTATTATGGGTAATGTTCTACCCGCTGGTCTAAAGCAAGGGCCAGCGCGCCAAGCAATGAGATTGGCAGGACTACCTGACGCCACAGGGGCAACCACTATAAACAAGTTGTGCGGATCCGGCATGAAAGCCACGATGCTCGCACACGACCTAATCAAGGCTGGCAGCAATGACATCATGGTGGCAGGAGGCATGGAGTCTATGTCTAATGCCCCCTATATCCTGCCAAATGCGCGCAAAGGCTATCGAATGGGACATGGCGACCAAGCTTTGGATCACATGTTTTTAGACGGGTTAGAAGACGCTGAAACCGGCCGTCTAATGGGGTCTTTTGCACAAGAAGTCGCAGATAAAAAAGGCTATACCCGTGAAGATATGGATAACTACGCCATCCAATCTCTGACCCGTGCAAAACAAGCCATCGAAGAAGGTTTGTTGAAGGATGAAATTGTGCCTGTCACCGTTAAGACTCGAAAAAGCGAGACTCTGGTTGAGCATGATGAGCAACCCTTTAATGCGAACATCGAGAAGATCCCAACTTTACGCCCTGCTTTTAAGAAAGACGGAACTGTAACAGCCGCCAATGCCTCATCTATTTCAGACGGCGCATCTGCACTGGTATTGATGAGAGAGTCAGAAGCTGAATCTCGCGGCCTTAAGCCAATGGCTAGAATTGTTGGACATGCGACACAATCACAACACCCTTCAGAGTTCACAATTGCACCTGTGGGCGCTATCGAAAATCTGTTCAATAAAACAGGTTGGACCAAAGAGGATGTTGATTTATTTGAGATCAATGAAGCCTTTGCGATGGTCGCTATGATGCCCATTCGTGACTTAGGCCTCGACCCAGAAAAGGTCAATATTTTTGGTGGCGCGTGCGCCCAAGGCCATCCGGTAGGGTCAACTGGATCTCGCTTGCTGGTCACACTGATGAATGCACTTAAAGTTCGCAACCAATCTAAAGGCGTTGCTGCACTTTGCATTGGCGGTGGAGAGGCGACGGCTATGGCGATTGAATTACTATAAGTCATCAGCTCTATCTATTGCGATTAAAAAGCTCAAGTGACCAGTCATTTGAGCTTTTTATTTCGCCTTGCCAGCAACCACAATCATACGTTAAACCCCCGCTTACTCATCAAACAAAGCACCACACATCCCTTTTAAACACCCAACTTCAAGTGTACATATTAACTTTTAATAGAGCTGGGAATACTTGGTTGGATAATAGTGCTTAAATAAATTCAACACGGGACCGTTACTTTATTTTTCAAGTCATGACTAACCAGGCCTTGCTAGATATTCACCCTGCAAATGTTGCAGTATTGTTAATGTACTAAGCGACCGGTCTGCACAACCATTTTGAAACGGAGCCACACATGAGTAAAAAATTTACCTTATCCATAAACTTTACAGCACCATCACTGGATTTATCGATTGATGCCAACGAGTTTAAAGAGCTGAAAGCCGAGATATTGGATTTCATTCGAGAGGCTCAATCTATACTCAAAGAAGAAACTCAACTAAAAATGAGTGCGAGTGAACCACAACGACTCTCTAATCGCCAGAACACTGAGGGCACCATTAAACCTGCCAAATCCTCTCAAGAGTTTGAAATGACTCCCGAGCAAAAGTCTCAGCGACGCTCAATTTATGGTAAAGAACCATAAAACATTTTTTCGCCCCCACTTTTAACTTATCGCGAATTCGCGCAAAAATAAGTATCGCCTGAATGCGCCACGTCACGTATCCATTACTCAGACACTATATGGCCAAACAACACCTTCTCCGACCCAATTAGCTATGTTATTTAACGCCACCGATTCGGGACCTCACATTCGAAAATCAAATTTGCTGAGGTTGCTACCCGTTAAAAATCTCAAGCACTCTCGTTACGTGGCCGCCAAGCATATGAACAAAAAAACAATCTCAGCTCTAATTCTCTTATTAATATCCTTACATGCCCATGCTGATAAGTGCAGCCGAATAAATTTTGGCGTGGTGGGTTGGACAGATGTGAAATCGACGACGGCGATTGCTCAGCTACTACTCGAGAGGCTTGGTTATCGCATATCGGTGCAAGAATTTACCGTACCAGACTTATACCAGGCACTGGCAGCCCAGCGCATAGATGTGTTCCTCGGAAATTGGCTGCCCTCCATGCAGGCAGACATTCAACCATTCCTTAACAATGGCAGTGTTGAAATGGGGCCTGCGAATCTAGTGGGTGCAAAATATACGTTGGCCGTACCCAAATACGTTTCCGACGCAGGTATTCGAACCTTTCAAGATTTGGCAGCAAACAAAGACCAATTTAGAGGTTATATCTACGGGCTAGAAAAAGGGAATGATGGCAATAGAATCATTCAGTCGATGATCCAAGACAACGCTTACGAATTAGGCCAGTTTTCATTGGTGCCTACATCAGAGCGAATTCTGATGGCTCAAATTAGAAAGCATATTCGAGATAAAAAGTGGATTGTATTCCTTGGTTGGGAGCCCCACCCAATGAACGAAAAATTTGAAGTCACCTATCTTTCTGGAGATGAACAATACTTTGGGCCAAATTACGGCGGATCAACGATCCACACTAACTTCCGCAAACAGTTTCGCTCCGACTGCCCCAATGCAAGTCAACTGATTAGCAACCTTAAATTTAGCACCAGCATGGAGAATGTCATTATGGATGATATTGACAATCGATATATTGATCCCCGCAATGCTGCGTGGAATTGGTTATCTCAAAACCCAGAGGTGATTCAGAAGTGGCTAAGCGGCGTTGAAAGCATTGATGCGAATATCAATATTGCTGGCATACCAGAGTCATTTTCTACATCGCCTTAAAGTAATGTGCATAACATTTTATTAATTATTCGCAATCATTCAGCATGATTCTCAATCACTATGTATATCTCGAAAAACGATTATAGAATTAACGTAGCCATATCAATGAGAAATATAACTGAATCGATCATCATTATGCGGCGTTTCAGACAACCACCCACCTTAGCGGTCATAAATATATAAAGTCGTAGGGAGACTCAGCAGCCACGAAGCGGGGTACCGTACCAACCCCGCAAAAAGAAACCGGGAGCCGAAACCCTTAGATCTACTCTAATATCAAAACAGCTGTGCTAAATAGTTACATTTATTCAAAGGTAGGCGATCACTAGCGTCATGCCTAAATTGCCCACCAAATTGAAAGCAACTCTTCAGGTTTACGGTATATTTTCGCTTATCTAACAATAGGAAGTTTCTGCCATTTCTCCGATTAGTTACAAAAAAGCGTAAAGCTGACACCTCCCTAAATCAAGGAAAATAGGTAATTGTCTATGGATGCCATGTTTTTTCAATAGCTTTATGCAGCTCAATGATAAACATGAATGAGCTTTGTGACTATACTGAGTTCAAAAGCTAAAATCGCCAAACAGTATTTTGACGACCATCAATTTCCAGCAGTCTCAAAGCTAGTTTTGAAGCAAATATGTTACGATAGTACTAAGATAGCAAAATATAGAAGGGCTTAAACTGACAGATTGAGTTAGTGGATTAGTAGGACGGATAGAAAAACCCAACCCCTTCATTACCTAGATTGTCGACAGCAGAAATAAAAAACGCCGACCGAAGTCGACGTTTTTTCAATATTACCCAATGAATAATATTTTTTTCTTCAGTAACAGTATTAGCCGTTAGTGAAGATGAAGCTGAAACCCAAGATAATTTGATCTGTTTTTATGTCTTCAGCGCCATCGGCATCTGGTGCATCTGTATAAGTAGTGTATGCAGCATGAACACGCCATTCTGGCTCAGGGTAGTATTCAACCGCTGCCGAAATACCTGTACGATCTAGATCTGCACCGTCAACATAGGCTGCATTCTCAATCTTACTAGATTCAAACTTAAGCTGTGGCTTAACAGAACCACCCATTAAATCAGCACCGGCCTTAGCAACAATAGAGGTAATTGCTTGATCTTCAGCACCATCAACAAAAGCACCTGAAACTATGTTGATGTAATCAACTTCTACGTGCGCAGGAGCAAAATTCACACGCACACCAGCAGACAAATAAGCATTTGTTTGAGCGTCTTTCTCAGCTGAACCAATCACAGATTCATCTTTAGAAGTAGTAGGATCGTCCAATACATCAGTTACCGCTTCTTGCTCTGTACTGTTTACAACATAGTAAGAAGCAATTGGCTGAACCATACCGTTAGCAAAGTCACCATAGTAACCTACACCATAGCCTAGGCCAGACTGGTTTGTTTCACCCGCACCATTGAATACAGATAGAGACAATGATTGACCGGCAACATCAAACATACCAGTTACACCAGTTTCGTATGCTAGTACATTGTCACCAGCCATAGAGTACAAATAAACATCTAAACCAGAGTAATCACCTTCGCGACCACCGCTTGCTGGCAAGAAGTGCTTACCAGCACGGATTTTAACAGTGTCACTTACCTTGCGATCTAAGTAAGCATAATCCAATGCACTAGGGGTATTATCTTTTTCACTTACATCAGCACTTTTGTGAAGACGGTAACGAACTCGGTATGATGTTTTATCGTTTAGATCACCAGCCCAGTTCATACGAATGCTGTTAATTTGAAAACGAGTAGAATCACCGTCATCATTTGTATCAGCGTCATTATCATTGCTGTTCATAACTAGGTCAGAACGTAAGTATACACCGAACTTGTGATTAGGAGTTTCAGCAAAGGCTTGTGTCGCTGCTACAGAAGAGATAGCCATTGCCAATGCTGTTGGCATAACACCAATGCGTTTCATTGTTTTTTGCTGTTGTTTTTTCATCAGGTAGTCTCTCGCCTTTGATGATTTATTGAGTTGTTGTTTTAGTTTTGTGGCAGCAAGGATGCAGCAAAACGCTGAGTTTATCAATGGGCTATTTTTTATGATTTCAATTTTCATAAAGCTTCATTGATCTGGCACTTGAAAGCAATCATCCCCCCACAACGGCACATCAGTGTGCAGCGTCGGACAAAGTGAACCATTACACCTATAATTGCTGCAAGGGCCAATTCGGTCTTTTTTTGCTCATGCCTCGTTGCCAAATTCTGGTGTATTCTAAAGGTCCACAAACTAAAGATGTAAATAGGTTAAACCTGCCAACTTTACTTTACTTCCCTGCAGAAATAATTGCTCACCTAGAATACTTTTATACTGATAGCCATACTCAGCACTACCAACGTTAATCCTTCGTTAAGCGTCGCAATCTGGAGACCTTGAATAGCGCAATTTTTGCTCGCAGTCCAATGATTTGCCTTTATTGCGTCACAGCAGACATATCAATACTTTTCCTTTGGAAATATGTCAACTTCCGAAACGTAATCTACGTCTATTTTTGCCACTTTTGTTAAATTGTTTTGTTTGGTCGCATAAATTTAGTGCAGCGACCGTCTAAATGCCCAATTTTAAAACATCCGTTTGATCGTACACCGATTATTTTGTTTAAAAATTAGACGGCTTCAGCATTGGATTTTTTTAATTTTCGGTTTAATTTATCGCAGAAATTAATATCGCCCATTATTCTCTCCACGATAAACAACGGCCATTCATTCTATTGTTATACAAACCATTCAGAAATGGACAATGCTCGCCTGTTCGGCACCACTGTGTCATCCAAATGTTTCATGATAATGACAATACTTGGAAAATATTCCTGCGACTACACCCGTAGACGCTTACCGTTTTATTAGTTGAGTGGATAACCTGAATATTCACTCACTGTTTTCAATACGAAGTTTGATTTCAATCTTGCGACCCCAGGTAGGCTGGCGAGCGTTTTACGGTGGAGCTTTTCGTAAGCATGGGGATCAGCCGCCGCGACTCTTAATAAGTAGTCAGCGTCACCGGCCATTAAATGGCACTCGATGATATCTCGACAGTTTCTGACCGCCTGTTCAAATCCATCGAGCAATGCTTCGCTTTGACTATCCAAAGTGACTTCGACGAATACTTCCATTCGTAACCCGAGTGCTTCACGGCTGAGATTCGCGGAGTAGCTACGAATTAAACCGTCGTCTTCAAGTTGGCGGATTCGTCGATGACAGGCTGAAGTCGACAACCCCACTTTTTCACCAATATCCGCCACTGACAGGGTGCAATCATGCTGAAGAAGGGACAAAATACCGATATTGATCCTATCCATAGTAATTTTTACCGAGAAACAATTTAAACTTGATAAATATTATTAAATTATTCCCCAAATAGCTCAATATTTAAGAAAAAAAATCTTAAATATTGATCCATACTAAAAACATCTCAACACTCAAAAACAGAACAATAGAGGTGATGTATGTTAATTGGCGTACCGAAAGAAATTAAGAACCACGAATACCGAGTCGGCATGACGCCAGAAAGTGTCGCCGAGGCCGTGCGCCATGGGCATGAGGTGATGGTTGAAACTCAAGCAGGGACTGGAATTGGCGCACTGGATGATGCCTATATACAGGCAGGTGCCAAGATTGTTTCAACCGCCGCAGAGGTTTTTGATCGCGCTGAAATGATCGTAAAAGTAAAAGAGCCCCAATCCGTTGAGCGAGCAATGTTACGCCCTGATCAAATTTTATTCACCTATCTACATTTAGCACCTGATGCCGAGCAAACCAAAGACTTGGTTCAATCTGGTGCAACCTGCATCGCTTATGAAACCATTACCAGCCAGTCCGGTGCTCTACCTTTATTGAAACCCATGAGCCAAGTAGCCGGTCGAATGTCGATTCAAGCCGGTGCTGCTGCACTTGAAAAATCACGCGGAGGCAAAGGATTATTACTCGGTGGCGTTCCAGGTGTGAAACCCGCCAAGGTCGCGGTTCTAGGCGGTGGTGTGGTGGGATTCCATGCGGCGGAGATGGCTGTAGGCTTGCAAGCTGATGTCACGATTCTGGATCGTAACCCAGCCGTGCTGGAATCTCTGTCGTCCCATTTTGGCAGTCGAGCCAAAACACTGTATTCAACGCAAACCGCGTTAGAAGAAACCGTATTGAACGCAGATTTGATTATCGGGGCGGTATTGATTCCCGGCGCTGCGGCACCAAAATTAGTAACACGCGAAATGATTAGCAAAATGGAAGCCGGTACGGTGCTGGTCGATGTCGCTATCGACCAAGGCGGCTGCTTCGAGACTTCTAAGGCCACCACCCATGCTGAACCCACATACATTGTTGATGATGTCGTTCATTATTGCGTCGCCAACATGCCGGGGGGAGTGGCACGTACCTCTACCTACGCGCTCAACAACGCTACTTTGCCGTTTACATTGGCCCTAGCCAATAAAGGCTGGAAGAAAGCCTTGTCAGACGATAAGCATTTATTAAATGGGCTAAATGTGTGGAATGGCAAAGTCACCAATCAGCCTGTTGCGGAAGCACTTGGATATGCCTTTGTGAGTCCGGAATCTGCCTTACAGTAGTTAAGCGCAACCTATTACGACATGGGAAATGGACATCTGAGCGGCCCCTTCCCTCCCTTTTAGCGGGCTTCGCGCCCGCTTTTTTATGCATGCGATTCACCAAAATATGCACATATCGTCTACTCTATAATCAGTCAATACCTGAATGAATGGGGTAGGTAAACATGCAGGCATTTATTTTAGATACCCCAACCACTTCGCCTCATTCTTATGCACGTTTGGTCGCCGATGTCTTGGCGAACCATAATATTGAGTGCCAAATTTCGACAGACTACCCTGCCGATTTCTCCTCATTTGATGTGGCGATTATTTGCGCAGATTTACAGGAAAAAGCCGAGGCTAAAAATTGGCATCGGTGCGCTGAAGAACTCTTACAACGATCTACCCTACCCTATATTTTGATTCAAAAGGTGCCGTCTTGCGGGCCTTGTGACGAAATCTTCCACAGCCTCGCCTCTGCTTCACACTGTCTAGGGTGTCTGGGAAAACCTTTTTCGGTAGCGGATTTATCTCGGCTTTTATCAACACTGGAAGAAACCGCCGCCTATAAAAAGGTAAAGAGTAGACATAATAAGCCTAAACCCGACAAGCCGTTACTTTTGAATATCGAACCTCAGGACATGCTCCGCGCCATCGCGCAGGGTGCATTGGTCGCCTATTATCAACCTATCTATTCTCTAGCGACACGTCAGGTAAAAGGGTTCGAAGCGCTTGCTCGTTGGCAACATCATCAGCATGGATGGTTAACCCCAGATCAATTCTGGACAACACTTGAATCACCGCTGTGTGGATGGCCGATTGCCCAAATCATGATGCAC
Organism: uncultured Saccharospirillaceae bacterium; assembly: GCA_947503895.1. Lineage (GTDB taxonomy): Bacteria > Pseudomonadota > Gammaproteobacteria > Pseudomonadales > Oceanobacteraceae > Bermanella. The sequence continues at coordinate 157,589 of CANNFT010000011.1, read as the reverse complement.
CAGATGTTTGCTTGGGCCAGTCATCCACTCAATGAAAAAATGCATCTCTCATTTTCAATCAATTTGCCCAGCCATCTTGAAGCCCTGCATGCTTTACCGGATGAAGCCTCTGCGATGGCTAAATTCATGGGCGTCAATATGATGGATATTACGTTTGAGGTCCCATCTTCAATATTTCACCCAGATGACGATTTGCCATGGATCATTTCTCGCCTACGCACGCAGGGTTTTCGCTGTGCCATGGATCAATACACAGCGCCTGATGTGCCTATTAAATGGTTTAACGCAATGGGCAGTCAGAAAATTAAAATTCATCCCAGCAGAGTTGCATCCATCGGGCGAGACGAACAACGGCAATCCGATTTAGCGCAGCTAATCGAACAAGCTTTAACGCAAAAAATTGAGATCATCGCCATGGGCGTGGAGACAAAGGAGCAGGTGGAATTTCTTGTGGAGCATGGTTGTTCGTTAGCGCAAGGTTATTATTTTTGCAAGCCACTCAGTATCGAAGATTTTAAACAGTTAATGGTGCACGAAAAGCATTTAAGATTTGGCCCTTAAATACACATAAAAACCGGCAAAACCTTTCATCACCAAATCAAATCCCCCGCTATAAATGCTCACAACAGGGGATAAGACGGGCCAATAGTAACGTAATTTAAGCGTCTGCTAATGTAGACGATTGCTTATCATCTGACTCCGTTGCCAAACTGACGGCAATAATCGCCCCTATCGAAAATATAAACCCAGGTACAATTTCATATAAATCGTAAATACCGGCAGGGCCTCCGGACAACTGCTTCCAAACAACAACGGTCACGCCGCCAACCAACATGCCAGCAAGACAGCCAAAGCGGTTCATCCGAGGCCAGTGCAGTGACATGATAATCGCCGGTCCAAATGCAGCGCCAAATCCGGCCCAAGCATAACTTACCAGACCCAGCACTGAACTTTCAGGGTTGAGCGCCAATAGCCAAGCAATCACAGCAATTCCGATCACACCAAACCGTCCAATTAAAATTAACGTTTTAGAGTCTGCATTTTTATTTAAAATCGCCTTATAGAAATCCTCCGTTAAGGCGGAAGATGAGACCAGCAATTGTGAATCTGCAGTAGACATGATCGCGGCCAGTATGGCAGCCAATAAAATGCCCGCGACAACCGGGTGAAAGATGGCCTGTACTAAAGCAATAAAAACCGTCTCTGCATCCTGTAAAGGCGTTTCAAAATAACCGACACCCGCAAACCCCACGAGCATCGCGCCCGACAATCCGATTAATGTCCAACTCACCGCGATGAACTTCGCCGACTCAATATCTTCTGCTGAACGAATGGCTTTAAAGCGTGCAAGGATATGCGGCTGACCAAAATATCCGAGACCCCATGCCATTAAGGATATGATCGCGATGTTCGTCATAGGCTCACCCGTATCGCTGGTAAACGCATTTAACAATTCAGCATTGTGATTCATCAGTGTGCTTTGTGGTCCTTCTCCTATCATGATAAAAGCCACAATCGGAACCAAGACCAATGCGGCAGCCATCAACAAACCTTGAACCAAATCTGTCCACGAAACCGCTAAAAATCCGCCAAAGAAAGTGTAGGAGACCACAGCAATTGCCCCTATCGTCACGGCTAACGTGTAAGACAGCCCAAACACGGATTCAAATAGCTTGCCACCCGCGACCAAGGCTGAACTCGTGTAAAATAGGAAGAACATTAAAATAAAAAACGCTGCAATCATACGCAGCATGACTTTATCATTGAATCGATTGCTGAAGTATTCTGGAATGGTCAAACTATCACCCAGCGACTGCGATTGAACACGTAACTTAGGTGCGACAACTAGCCAGTTTAAATATGTGCCTATCAATAAACCCACGGCCAACCAAACCGATTGAATACCCGCTGCGTAGGCATAACCTGGCATACCCAGAAGCAACCAACCTGACATGTCAGATGCACCTGCCGACAGTGCTGTCGGCCACGGCCCCAGACTTCGCCCGCCTAATACATAGTCTGAATAATTTTGTGTTTTTCGATAAGCCCAATAGCCTATCCAAAGCATAACACCAAGATAGAGAACAAAAGTAATCGCAATTGGAAGTGTTTGATTCATCGGCTCTGCGTCCGTGTGAGGAAGTGAATGTGTGGTGGGATGAACACTGCGATCATTTAATATATGTGGCGACCCGCCATAAATTGCCGATGGCAGTCCACTTATTTCGCAAGATTCTCCCTCCTTATTGTTAGACGTTTAGTCTAATCGGATTGCTATTGTTTGGAAGTTAATTACGGAGTGTTGGCCAGATTGGCATGAAGTGATGGTATCCATTGATGCGCCAATATAAGGTACAGACGTGCGAGTATTAAGGCGGTTTATGAAAGGCTCGGCTCGGCAATGCATTGATATTCAGCAGAGGTCGGCTAAGCATTCATGATCTTAGACTTTTAAAAATATCCGCTGGCTAGTAATAACGTTTTTGAATGGCTTCGTATTCGCCACTTTTTTTAATGGCATCTAACGCATGATTCAATTGATTGACCAGACGCTCATCTGATGCCCGATTTAACGCCATGTATAAAGAGTCAGATAAATCTTCCAACCGGTGTACACGCTGAAATAAGCCCAAATTTAGTCCCAATTGTTTAACTTGATAAGTGAAGGATGCTTCATCAAAAGCAATTAGATCGACCAATCCGGCTTTTAATCTCATAATATTTTGCGTGTCTCTGGAAACAACGCTTAAGTTTTTGAAGGCTTTACTTTGAAGATACTGGGTAATGACATCATCACGTGAGCAACCAATTGAATACTGTTTCGCTTCGTTTAATTCACTGACTTGAATATCACGCCTCGAAATCAATTTATAAAAGGACGTTTTATAGGGCGCGATCGGGCCGATCCAATGAAAAATGGCCTCCCGCTCTGGGATTCTCGCGATCGAATAAATTAAATGATTCCGAGACTTTTCTGCTAATTTATAAGCACGCGCCCAAGGGTACATTTGTATTTCAATCTTCAGACCCATTTCTTTCAATACTGCATTTACAACCTCCGTTGACATGCCGGTGATCTGGCCATCCTGCGAATAATTGTAAGGCGGGAAACTCTCGGTAACGATCGTTAGAGATTCGCTACGCACGCTGGTGCTCCATGCTGTCCATATCAGAACGATCAACACTGAACGCCCTAAATGACTCAGTAAGCTTGCCATACCAGAAAACGTCACGCAGCAGTGCGCTTCATTGCTTTGGGATCGAGCTAGGCGATAACCATCGTTCAAACCAACCTCCAATTGCGATCAAGCAGACATGGGCTAAGGCAACACTGAACCTTCGCTACAGTATAGACAAAAAAAAGACCAACCTTGCAATATGCAAAGTTGGTCTTTTTATTCCCAACGGAGGAATACTAGACTAAACCGCCACTATGGCGCTTGCCACCAAATATTATTTTCTGGGATGGGGGAGGTTAACGTTTCTAGAAACGCTTGCAATTGTGCACGCTCTTCATCTGTTAGCTTTAATGGCATAATATCAAAGTGTGGTCGAGTTGAATGTTGCTCGCGATCATAGAACGGAGGTGTCGGCTTATTGTAATGATTGATCACATCCTCAAGCGCGGCAAATTGACCCGACTGCATATAAGGCGCAGTTTTAGCGACATTTCGCAACGTTGGTGTTTTAAAAGCACCGATAAGCTCAGGCCCCTGTTTTTTAAGAAATCGCATTTCCTCACATTCATTTGCCTTTGCATCACTGTAGGCAGATAGGCAAGTGAATTCATCCTTTTGCAATGACACAACACCATGAAAACGCCCTAGATCGACTTGTTTTTCATCATGCTCTGGCGCACCGATATTATGAAACTCAAAATTGGTAAATAAAGGGCCATTGTGACAGCTCGAACAATTGGCTTTTCCCATAAACAAACGCATGCCCAGCACTTCTTCTTCACTCATTAATTTGGCCAATTGATCAGGACGATTTCGATTTTTAATCTCCTCAACAAATTGATCGAATCGAGCAGGCTCAAGTGTTAAACGTCTTTCATAGGCCATTATTGCCTTGCCTAAATTTGCGAATGCTTCATTCACTGCCAATCGTTCTTCATCGTCCAAATCATTCCATTCTTCCTGTACCGCTTCACTGGAGAAACTGTCATTAATATTTGGAAGTGACCTGAGGGATGAAATATCTTGATTGAATAGCGCTTTATATTCATTGGCATAGTGACGGGCTAATAAACGCACGGCGAACATTCGATTGATGCCATGCTCAGCGGGGTCTTCCATTGGTCCCAGTGCCTGCGACCATAGGCTATCTTTGCGTCCGTCCCAAAAAAACCATGGGCTGTATGCCATTCCTAATACCGTTTGTGAATTGCGCCTTGTGGTGCCGACGGCAACAGACTGCTTCAAACCATCCGTAAAGTATTTTTCAGGCTGGTGACAGTTCGCACAAGCGACGTTCCCCGTCGAACTTAACCTTGTGTCAAAAAAGAGCTTCTTACCCAGTTTCGCCGCTTCTTCGTTATCTGCCACGTGATTGCTTGGATCTTGTGGCATTTCTTCAAGCGATAACAAACTAAACGCAGATAAAAAGCTCGCGTCGTGTTCGGTGAATTGATAGGCGTCCGTTGTACTGTTCGCCGAAGCGGAAATCAGTAAAAACCCCAACACACCCAAACCAAATGAGACTAATTTAGACTGAATAAACTTCATTGCAATCGACTCTTGCCTTGCACCTTTATTTGAATCACAACGTAACCCCTTTAGATTGTTTAATAACATGCATAAACTCCCTATAATTTCAGGTTAAACGTGACTTCATCTTCGTAGTCGGCTGTTTTAATGTGGAAGGTCATGACCCACCAGCCTATCATTTGAAACTTCACACCATCGACTTCATACAAGCCTGCTTCTATTTGCTTGGTGACCTCAGGTTGCGTCGGCAGCCCGTGAACATGGCCCGGCATATGCCCTTCAATCGTAATCTCAGCATCCTTTAATGGCTGCCCCTTCAAGTCACTTACAATGAGCTTCCACTTGTGTATCTGATTGATGGGCACCAGCGGTAATTCATCACCCTCTTGAATAACTGGTTCCACATGCGCAAAAACATTTCGATCCCGAGAAACTTTAAACGTTTCTAAATTTAAATCAGGAGGGACATCTTGACCCATCATAGAGGGCACAGACATCGTCATAGTATCTTTCTTTTCAACTTCTGTTTTCCGCATTTTACCTAACATCGTCGGGTGCATACTGCGAATGGGGCTATTATGCGAAAACAATTTTTCCTTATCGGCCTCCGTTACCATTGGCCCTAGTAGAGCAATGTGTTTTTTCCATTGTTCATGGAAACCTTGCGTTAATGCGTAGATACCGCGTTCATGCATACCTTGACCGTATTGACGAATTTTCCCTGCTTGATCCTGCCATTTTGGAATTTCTTCACTGTAATCATTAATGGTTTGCAAAACGGCTTCTTTTTCTTTCCCTTCAGGCATTGCGCGATACATGACACGTAATTTATTTATTTTCTTCCTTAAACTGTTGCCGTGACGGATCATACTGACCGAGTCCATTTCCAAATTTACGGCATCTTCTAATAGCGCACTTCCAAGTTGCATAGAGGGATCGACGATAACTGGCGATTTTTCAATATTCGCCTGAGCGGGCAATACACAAATTAGTGCCAGCGTAACAATACTTGGGCGTATAACATTTAAACCCATGATGGAAGTCCTCATTTACTGCTAATGACTGCAAAGGTCGATTGGCGCATCAGCATAACGAATGCCTAGAAAGCTCCATTTCATTCAGCCATATACTTTGCAATTTATCTTTTTTGAGCACTCGCATAACCGAAACATTAAACGGTTAAAACAGCGGCGAATGTTACGAAAGACGTGGTTGAGTTTTATAATTATTAATGACGTGCGAGTGTGCTTCCCTCAAACACCCGCACGTCCCTTCATTTTTAAAGTGCGAAACGCAAATTAATCAGCGAAGGTCATGCTCCAGCTGTTGATCGTGCCAACGTCTTGGCCCGCCTTATCTACAACTTTTAGATTCCATGTACCATTGGCTTCCGTCGTGCCCGCAGCCACATTAAACGTTTGCTTAATGTCGTTTGCGCTGCCGCCTGAACGGTTGTGGATATTATATTTATTGCCGTTTGGAGCAATAACATCTACCACTAAATCGCCTTTGTAGGTATGAGAGATATCCACTGCGACGCTGATCGTACCTGAAGCGCCGGTACGACTCACATCGATTGGGCTGCTGATGCCTGTCGCGTTGTTATCTGGGATGTCATAACTTTGCGTATTCTCAAAGTAATTATCACCACCTGTACCACCGCCTTCTACGATATCCACAGTGTAATCTTCAACTTCACCATAGTTAAAGCTTCCACAAGGAGACGATGGCGCTGCGTTATAACGCATTGCGACACGCATACGCGTCTTGGTGCCAATCGCACTCGCAGGAAAGTTCATAGAACCTGTCACTGCTGTTTTAGAAGGACCTGCAGTGAAGACTTCTTCGCCCGCATCAGTGAAATCACCGTCTGAGTTTAAATCAACCCAGATCGTCCAGTACTCGTTATAAGTCGTATTATTGAACGCAGGTGTTAACGTTACCGCTGTGCCGCCAGCCTTCGCTGTAATGGTTTGCCCTGTGAAGTCAGAGTATTTTGCTGAACCTGAAGTATTCGTGAAATCGCCAACTTTGACTTCACCAATCCATTCATAGCTCGCGTCACCTGAACCTGTTGTGCAGTATTCTGGCTCAGTTGGGCCGTTTTCAATGGCATCCCAATCAGGCTTCAGTGTAAATAAACCATGCTCAATATCACTGGTGATAATGTTGCCACTGGCGAAATATGCATAGTTACTCCAAGTACCTGAGAATTCAGCGCTGTTTGAACCAGGAATGGTGTCAAAGTATGCCACTTCGGTCAGCGTACCTTGATCAATACTCGAACCATCTAGAATGCGCAGACCAGCACGGTAGTTAGACTCAAATACGTAACCGTCTTTGGTATATAGGTTATGGTCAATCGCGCTGGTTGGGCCCACATAACGACCCAATTCAGTAATGTTTGTCAGACTAGTCGCATCATAGATATGCGAGGTAGTGTTGTGGCCATTACGCTGCTCATCCAACTCATCGTTCATGATGAGATAGGTGTGCTGTGGAATGCCTGGGCCTTCCATGAACCAACCTTGGTGAGTGTACTGTGAGCCAGAATACGGTTGACGCTCTAGCTGTACAGGGTTGCTTTTATTGGTCACATCAACAATGGTGATGGTATCTTCGTTATAGGCGATACAAATCTCACGACCTGTGTAGCGGCTATCAGGACCCGCGTAATTTACACACTGAGCATCATGCGTGTAACCATCGCTAGAATAGCAACCTGCATATGCAGGGCTTTTCGGGTTGGAAATATCCACCATGTACAGACCGCCTGAACATTGGTTTGCACCAACAACGTAAGCGTAACCTGAGTCTTCATTGATGTTGATATTGTGCGAAGCACCGAAGCCGCCTAAGTGCGCGTCTTCAGTCATGTTTTGACCGTTGCTCGCTGTACGTAAACGGGTAAGGTCAAACACTTGCAAACCGTGCGTATTATTACCACTGCCATCTGCAACAATGAATGCATGGTCGTTATAGGTTTTCACGTCACGCCAGCTATCACTGCCGTTATTATGAGATGGTAACCACGCCAAATAATCAGGGTTTTCAGGGTCGGTCACATCCACAAAAGATGTTCCGTTCATCATACCCACAATCGCGATTTCTTTACCGGTTTGCGGATCGGTCCATCCCCAAATATCGTTCAAGCGCATTGTCGAACTGTTGGCGCCCATGGATTGCTTAGGTAGGAAAGACTTCAAATCAACGTTTTTACAAGGGTACCCAGCAGCCGATCCACCCGTACAGGTTGCCGCAGGCATTACGACGCTGGATTCAGCGTTAACACTGTTCGCACCCATCATCATTGTTTGTTGTTGAAGTGCATCTGCAGGGTTATCACCCTCGCCTTCGTTATTAAACGCAAATCCGTCCGGGAACATTGCACTGTGGCCCCATGTTACTGACGACGTCAGCAACAAGCCCAGCACGGACAATTTACGTAAATGGAAAACATCACTCATGGAATTTTTCCTTCTCAATCTTAGATTTTGTCTAGTTACCCCAAAGAGTTCTACAGCGCTGCACTTAAAGGGAAGCCGGTGCATTTGATGTGTTGGTCAATACAGGATCAACTCTATTCACCAACGTCAGAACCATTCGGATTCATGCAGGTTGCCTTTTTTACACGGGCGTCAATCGGCGGTTGCGAGAAGCAAGGGTGCTTTTTGAAACAATGTGCAGGCAAAATAATTTCGCTTATGGCTTCATTACCACTGGTAACACCAGTCCTGAGAACACATGCACTGCAAAGAGCGAACCGAAACGGGTGTGCATTTTGCCCATGCCAAATGACCAAATTTTCTCAGCATTAAGTACTAGCAATGGTTTATTTTAAATCTATTCATAAGAAAAATTGATCCATCTCAATTCGGCGTCAGATGACTAAAAACAAGACCAATACTGGCCATTTAGACATGTATAAAAAAATTATAATCAGCTATTAGGTGCGACAAAATGTCATAGGTCTTTTTTATTGGAGTTGTGTTATTTTCACTCAGACACGCCCACGGGTAAAATGTTGATGTTTGAACGAATTTTCAACAGTGGGAATTTAATTGAAAAGCTGCGGTCTGAGGTAACCCTTTAATTCATCTTGCCCCAATTCCGTTCCTAATCTACCCATGAAGTCTTTCATGCGCACTCATGGTGCACAGAAAATAAAAGCCCTCTAGGAATAAGCTCGATGACATTATTTTATTATTGATGATTTTGTTATTTGCGTGTGAGCGAGTGACTCGAACTGAGCGCTTATAAAAAATATTTAAATCGCGGAGGGTGTAACACTTAACGCTATCCTTGAAAAAACTCCATGGTGAAATTCACAGGATACGGCTTATCGCGATAAGCGCATAGGCAGTGCGAGTCAAAAAAACTACTTCTAGTCATCGTCCTATGACGTGAATTAGCCCACTCCAAACCTCACTGCTTTTCCTGTCTGATTCAATCCGTCAAAGGAGAGTGCTTTGATTCGTCATAATTGATTGTTATATCAATACTGAAAAATGCCTGCTTGTGATATTGGTTATGCAATATTGCTATATAGGCGTGCACGTTAATTGTAAAAGTAAATATAGGCATCTCTTTTATATTAATTCCAGCAGCACTAGCATTAATGCCGGTACGCGAACCTTGATAATAGGCCTTTAAATGCATAGGTAATAGTTCTCGTGATTCACTTTCTGGTTATTTTTAAATGAGAACCATTGAAAATGATCACCTTCGACCCCAGCCTATTTACCCCAATTTATTTTGTGATCAATCATGCTACGACTAAGTCCAAAAAATGTATTTTCAACCCCAAAAAAAATAAAAAAATACCCTTGAAAGGGATTTAACCTGACCATATTAAATATTTAGCACGCAGCTAAAGACTAGTGCGAGCGACTAACACAGCGGGATCACCTTTCCGCTTTTATTATTAATATATTGCTTCTCATGGAGAATAGATTATGAATAACATCGACTTAACACCACTATATCGCAACAGCATTGGTTTTGACCGTATCGCTTCTATGCTTGATCACGCACTCAGTTCCGATTCGGTTGCACCGGGCTATCCGCCATACAACATTGAAGTATTAGAAGATAATCGCTATGGCATTACGTTAGCCGTCGCCGGATTTGAATTAAACGAAATCAATCTTCAAGTAGAAAAAGGGGTGTTAACCATCAAAGGTAAAAAAACGGCCGATGAGAAAAAGCGCTATCTGCATCAAGGTATTGCGAATCGAGCCTTTGAACGAAAATTCAATTTAGCCGATTATGTTGAAGTAACAGGCGCTGAATTGAACAATGGTTTATTGACGATTAACTTAAAGAAAGAAATTCCGGAAGCGATGAAACCAAGAACCATTGAAATTCATCAGGCCGGCCAAACCATTGAACACAACCTAAAGAAAGAAGACACCAAAGCGGCATAAACCATCAATGCTGATAAAAAAAGGGTCGCATTAATGCGACCCTTTTTAGGTTTGAATGTTTAGTTCTTAGTATATGTGACGTTTATCGTATAATTGGATGCTCTCCAACTGTATCCATACACCATGAGGAAAGCATCAGCTCCATTTGATGGCACCGTGAGGCTACAGGTTTCGTCACTCCCACTTTCATATGGACGACAATCCCAATTGGATTTGGTCGGCGCAGAACCAAAATTCATATACAGGTCAGCGTCAGAGGTACCCGTCATTTTCACGGTAATTTGAGTGCCCGCTTTCGCATCAAAGCTTCCTAACTGATTGGTGTCTCGCCATCCAACGCTTCCTGTAATGGTTTCAGTCACTTCTTCACCTGGCTCGGGTGGCTCTTGACCGTCAATGCTACCTTTGGCCAACTCCCCTGCATAAGACAACGCCAATGCAGCAAAGGGTACCGAGTTTGCACCCGATGCATCACTATTTGCTAGCGTGTCATTCGCGGTATGGATATTAGGGTTGTGCTCACCAAATACCGACTCAAACGGGAAAGAAGACGGGTAACCCTGACCGTGCCAAGACGCATGGTCTGAGCATCCATATCCACACTGCGAGTTGCCCACGGTAACATTTTGATATTCCGCTAGCAGATCCGCTATAAATTGGTTTTGTGGGTTGTTGGTGTAGTCCGTGTAAATGTATAAATCTTTCGCTGAGCCGTGATAATTGGTCATATCAAATTGGATCACACCAACAACATTCACGCCTTGTTGTTTGTAGTCTTGGGCAATTTCTTTCGACCCCAATAGCCCAGCTTCTTCAGCCGCATACCCCATAATTTTTAACGTGCGATCGGGCTTGTATTTTTGATCCATCATAATGCGAATGGCCTCAGTTAAAACCGCCACGCCCGATGCATCATCATCGGCTCCAGGGGCACTGGTATTTTCGCCGGTGCCCGAACCCACAGTTGAGTCGAGGTGAGCCCCCATCACCACCACTTCATCAGGCTGCGTGGCGCCTTGGATAGTTAAAATGACAGAAGGTTGTCCCCAACCCGGGTGCTGATACAGTTCAGCCGTGACATCCGTTCGATTACCAATTAATGATGCCCAGTGAGTGCGAATCCACTCTGCGGAAATTTTTCCAGATGTCGTTTTATAAAAGCGGTTTGTGTAAGAAGACAAATGCGCAATCGTAGATGCAATTTGGCTCGCATCAACACTGTTGATCATTGGGTTCACTGAACTTTGATTGTTAATGCTGTAGTTAACGGCTTCCAAGGTGACAGTGGCCGGATTTTGCGCCGCGATAATGGCCGCTTCTGCTTCCGCCAAACTACTGTGACTGGTGAATCCGCCGCAGCGCTTCAATGTATCGTGCATGACCCCTGTTAACTGGGCAATTTTGCTGGTGTTAACCCTTGCGATATTCATGCCTCGGAAGGTCTTTACTTGGTCAAATCGTTCCGTTGTCACATTGCTTAAGTTAGATTGAATGGATGGAAAAATAGAGGCTTCCATAACAATCCAAGTTTCATCAGAAATGACCTGCGAACTATCAGCAGATGCCACCTGCGATGTCGCCATCACGGGTAGCAGCGCGAGAGAAATGGCGAAAGAAAGGTTTTTCAGTTTCATGGTCGTCCTTTTAATTATGGCTATTTTCAAAACTAGGCTGAATCCACACTTTAGTTCAGACCAATGCATTCAATCTTTCTAACACGAAAAATTTATATGATTGGAAAGGCGAATGAAGACAGCCACCAAAATTCTGAGTCAGGTAAATAATGCGATTACCCAAGACAGCGTTTGATTGGTTTTCGAGTTGAGTTATTCATTTGAATGAATAACGTTAGCACTAGAATTGTGCACACAGAAAGCGACTGTCAAACTTAAATATCAATTTTAACCAGAATATATGCCTAGTTATTAGACGCTTTTATCCAGTGATTATTTAAAAAGGAATATTCACGCCACGACAATATCAATTAGGATCGAAAGTATTATGGTTTGGCATCTAACACGCTCGATTTTTCATTTTTAACTTTATTTTAAATTGACTGCTTCGCATTAATTTTTCTAATGCAATGCCAATCAATACGTACACCATTGCGACATAATGTCGCAGCCTCCATTATTTAGCCGTTTAGTGTGATCATCCAATCGTTGTTACATCATTAAATCGACTTCCGAGAATACGCTAAAGCGACAATCGACCAAGTCTAGGCAGGAAGAGGGACCAGTAGAAAAAATAATAAACTGAGCTATTGGCGATAAAACTTCATTGCGTGGTTGATTTAGATTGGGCTCATATGAGAGCAGACAACGACACTCTTTCAACAACACCGTCCTTATCTTGTACCCGTCACATCATTTATCAAAATTCAATGACATCTTAAAACTGCAAGGTTAAATAATTACTGAGTTTTGAAACGAGGAACATTTTTTAGGTAACAAATGTATTACTATTAGATGCTATACAGTTGCTAGACCTTACACACTCAATGGCCACACAATGCTCACAGATTACCTAGTTATAATAATTGCCCTATTCATCGTCTTTATTGCCGGATTACTAAAGTACCCACTGTTCTTTTTAAACAGAGTACTGCCTAAACATCAGTACACAAAGTCGAAAGACATTGCCTATGGCCGCGATACGCGACAATGCTTCGATTGGTATACACCCAGTGAGCAGTCCTACGATGGCGAGCATCCATCAAATGATGAACCTGAGCTACCGCAGTATTTAAACCATCCCGTTATTGTATTTGTTCACGGCGGTGCTTGGGACCAAGGCAATAAGTCTGACTACGAATTCGTTGGACATGCCTTCACGCAAATGGGCTATGCCGTGTGTATACCGAATTATCGCTTGTATCCACAGGCTCACTTCCCGCATTTTATTCAGGATGTTGCTTCCGCTGTCGCTGAGCTGGAAGACCGATTAGTTTCCCAGTTTGGCATTAAAACCCGCATCATTTTAGTGGGACACTCTGCAGGCGCGCATACCGCTGCGATGCTCGCGGCCGATTCGCGATATTTTAAAGAGAGCCATACGCACGCTGAGATTGTTTCATGGATTGGATTAGCAGGCCCATACGACTTGCCATTAGATGACCCGTTAGTGGCGGGAAAATTTGATCATGCGCATCCCATAGATGCAGATCAACATAGCGACCATCACCACAGTGCCAACCCTATTAATTTGGCCCAAAGCAATATGCCTCCCGCGCTATTAATTCACGGCGATAAAGATACGACGGTTGGCCCATATCATACTGACCGTTTCGCCCGTAAATTAACGGCATTAAATGTCTCAGTACAAACACATCAATATTCATCCGTGAATCACAGGCAATTAATCGGTGGCATGGCTTGGATGGTTCGCTTTCTAAACCCGGTTTTTAAAGATATAGAACACTTTCTGATTCAATTTCGAAAGCCATAACGTATTAATATCTAATTATTTTCATACGGTAATTATGAGGTGCTGATCTTATTGTCATGGTCACCCAAACAACCGCTCTCTTCCTGCACGAAAAAGATTTATGGCTTAGGTTGGTGACTTAGAGTTAAGTTACGGTCAGTGCTGAATACCGACGCCTTTAACGAACAATAGCTGCAGATTTTATTTGTACAAATACGCGATCTTGGGGTTTCAATTCTAAAATAGAAAGTGAACGCTTGGTGATGCGCGCCAATACGATTTGCTCATCGATCAAAATTTGTATCAGCACCATGGCCATATCATGATCCGATCCGATGGAGATGATTTCTCCGCGAATAATATTCAGGATGCTGGTCTGGTTGGGCTGTTCTAATGTAAGACTGACATCGCGTGCCAGTACTCTTATTCTTGCTGATTGACCTAGGCGTAAATCGGTTTGACGCACCCATAACGAAAGATTCAAAGAAGTGGATATCAATACTTGCGACAAGTGCATTTGCGGGTCTTCTGCAATCACTTGCCCATCCAATATCACACCCACATCATCACCAAGCGGGATAGGAAAATCTAAACTGGATAAGGTTTCTTTGATCGGACCGGAAGCCGTCACCTTGCCATGTTCCAATGTCACAATATGATCCGCCAGGCGGGCTACTTCATTGGCAGAGTGCGTGACATATAAAATGGGTAGCTTTAATTCTGTTTTAAGCTTTTCGAGATAAGGCAAGACTTCTTGGCGTCGGGGCTCATCCAGTGACGATAATGGCTCATCCATTAACAACAAAGCGGGTTGAATTAACAGTACACGTGCGATGGCTACCCTTTGCCTCTCACCACCCGACAATTGATGAGGATAACGATTCAAAAGATTTTGTATGCCCAATAATGATATGGCTGCTTCATAAGTCACATTAGCATTGGGCGTATGATCGGCACGATCCATTGCAAACTGCAAATTGCCTTGCGCCGTTAAATGGGCAAACAAACTGGCTTCTTGAAAAACAAAGCCTAATGGACGCTGGTAGGTCGGTAGCACTAAATGGGAATGCTGCCAAGCACGGCCGCCGACATAGAGTGAGCCTAGAGCGCCCGGTTCTAGCCCGGCAATACATCGCAATAAGGATGTTTTCCCTGAACCAGAATGGCCAAAAATAGCCGTCACACCATGATTCGGTAACTCAATATGAACATCTAAGTGAAAGTTCGCTCGTTTTAGTTGAAGCTGGATATCTATCGTATTTGATAAACCGACTTCATTGCGGCCCGCTGCGTTCATTTTGGGCTGATTTTTCGTTAAAGCGTCGGGTAATAAATTGAGCAATCGATTCAACATCAGTGTGACTGCCCACTAAAGTTTAGGGATAATTTTCGCTTATTTAAACTGTATAGCGCCAATAGGACCACAAACGAAAACAATATTAAACCCAGCGATAAACTGTGCGCGCGAGCATACTCAAGAGATTCAACATGATCATAGATTTGCACGGCTAAGACTTTTGTTTCTCCGGGAATATTACCGCCGATCATTAACACCACGCCAAACTCCCCTAACGTGTGTGCAAAACCCAGAATAGCCGCCGTCACATAGCCAGGTCGAGCGAGCGGCACCACCACGTGTATAAAACGATCCCAAGGTCCAGACCTTAATGTCGCCGCGACCTCTAAAGGACGATGACCGATCGCACTAAATGCATTTTGCAGCGGTTGCACCACAAAAGGCATTGAGTAAAGCGTACTGGCGATGACTAAACCGGCAAACGTAAAGGGTAATGTGCCGATACCCATCCACTGCGTCAATTCACCAATCGGCCCATTAGGCCCCATAGCGATTAATAAATAAAAACCCAATACCGTTGGCGGCAGCACCAGCGGTAGTGCAACCACAGCACCCACGACCGACCGCCATTTCGACTGAGAATGGGCCAGCCACCAAGCGATAGGCGTGCCCAACACTAACAATATGATCGTGACGCTGGTCGCCAACTTAATGGTCAGTGTAATTGCCTGCCAATCCGACGCTGTGATGTCCAAATTATTAATCTGCTAAGGTTAAAGTCTCAATGGACGGTGAACGTAAGAGCTGCTCAGCCACATTGTTCATGCCCATGTAAATAAAAGCCAAATAAATACTAGCAGCCTGCTGAATCTAATTATACCTGTGGATGATATTTTTGGTGGTGTGCATACAATGCATATTGCTCTCATCACATTATACCGAAGCAGCATGATCCATCCGTACAAAGCGGATGACTAATTACGCGCTAACTGGACAGCGCACTCACTGGACAGCACTCACTGGACAGCACTCACTGGACAGCACTCACTGGACAGCACTCACTGGACAGCACTCACTGGACAACCTTGGTTCTATTCATCTCAGCATTAACAGCGACTCCGCCTCAAATTTAAGCAAGTGGCGAGGAGATCATGAGTGACGAGACCGCACAGCTCGAATAGGTGTCCTAAGGTACGTGATGGGCATAGCCAAATGATTGGATTAACTGCCGAGTGGATTCCGCACGTAAATATTCTA
Organism: uncultured Saccharospirillaceae bacterium; assembly: GCA_947503895.1. Lineage (GTDB taxonomy): Bacteria > Pseudomonadota > Gammaproteobacteria > Pseudomonadales > Oceanobacteraceae > Bermanella. The sequence goes on along the minus strand of CANNFT010000011.1, from coordinate 141,474 downwards.
CAAAGGCACGTGCAGCCGGCTTTTCTTTTGCGCGTGTTAATAACGTCGCATCTTGCAAAATGGGCGCATACCAATCCACTGGTATCTTCCAATACGATCCATTGCGCAATTGCCCTTTCATCAACACTTGCGACTGAGCCACAAGGCCGACATCAGCATTTCCACTCGCAATAAACTGAAATGTTTGCGCAACGTTTTCGCCGCTCACAATACGATGACGATTTAAGCTAGGCTGCTTCAGAGAAAGAATGTTTAATTTTAACAACACCGACTCGGCTGCTCGCCCGTAAGGCGCGAGCTTAGGGTTAGCCATTGCAAGTCGATGAAATGCGTGTGTTATCAAAATAGTGCCTTGATCATCCACTGCAAGTGGATTGGCAGACCACAACACCAGAACGCCTTTCGCATAGGTAAAAGGTGTTTCTGCTAAGCCTTGTTGATAAAGCCATTGTGGTTTGGCCTGATCAGCAGATAAAAATACATCGAAAGGCGCACCTTGCATGATTTGGGCGGCCATTTTCCCCGAAGACCCAGATGATATTTTCACCTTAAAGTCAGTGTCCGCTTCAAATTTTTTCTGTACTTCGCGCATAGGCTCTGCAAAATTTGAAGCAACCGCGACAATAATCGGTTTTTCAGCGTAGGATATGTTTACAGTTAAAAGCAGTGGAAAAAATACGGCGATCAAAAAACGGGAAAGGGAATAAAGATAAGAGACATTCACAATATCAATTCCGGCGACTCAGCAAATGTCCATTGTATCAGGCCTCATGGTTTAACGAACAGGCCGTTGTTCAGTTTTATATCAACGCTCTGGGCACTTTATGTAAGCCGCCACCAACACTAACGCGAGCACGGCTTCTAAGATGAAAAACCCTATGTGGGCCTCACTGTATCCGTATATCAGCAAAGAAACGACGCGTACGAAAGCGAGTACAGACGAGAAGATTGCACTGAAAAGCAACCCATGTCGTATCGCAGTCGCTTGACCTGCTAGTGTTAACATCGCCGCAGCCAGTCCCAATTGAAGCCCACCATAAACGGATACAAATTCACCAATGCCGACAGGAGACGTTAGACTGTATCCCACATACTCTGCTGCGAGTAGAGGACGAATAGCGCACCACATGCCAGACAGTCCATACAACAACCCAACCGCTATCAGCACTCTTTGCATCGTCATTTTGAAGCTCTCCTAGTCGCTTGGTGTCTGTTCTACATTTCGTTCGGGGTGTTTGGGATATTGATAACGAATAACAGCTTCAAAGTTTTCATCAGGGTCATCCACACGACGAATATTGGTCAACCCTGTAAATTGATGCAGTCTTCTATTCTCAATGGTGTATCGAACGCTGATCGGATCGACCCACCATTTTAAGACTAAACTAGTGGGTTTCACTTCAAACTCTACCAAACCGTTTTTTGAACCTAGATGCCGAATTTCAAAGTCGTAAAAGCTGCCCCTTGAAACCGCCAAAATTTCCATTGCGACAGGCTGACCACCCATAATTATATCCCAGTGTTGGACAATGAATCGATCAAAGCCAGCGTCAATCACGATGGGCTGCTGTTTCGTTACCGGAATAGACCATTGATCCGCAGGAGGCTTTTCTTGATATGAGATATCCACCGTATTCGGTTGACTGCGAATATTAATTTTAAATTCGGTATCGACCTCTTTAAATGTTATCGAGGGCGCGCTTGCACGTTGCTCAAATTGCAATTGCTTGACCGCCATTAACGAATTATCAGGCCATAAATATTCCACCTTACCTGAAACATACTCACCATTTGAATTTTGCTTCATCGTATGATGCTCAATGTAAATAAGCGCATCTGTTTTAGGATCATGTGCATAACCAATAAAATACAGTGTCGACACCGCGTTGAATGAATTGGCGACTTCATTCGGTGCAGCATGCTGGTCACCTTGCTCGGCCGAAGTGACAGGTGTAAACATGGCTATAGCCACCGTGACCCAGCACCAAATGTTGGGTATATTTTTTAAATTCACTATCAGCATTCTACGGATAACCTTATTGAGAAACAGGTTCTGAAGGAACGGGATCAAATGTATGCTGCATATATACCGCAAATATACCAATACAACACCATTGAGCCGCCATCGCTATCCAAGCATATGGCCGCAATACAATCATGCCAAATTGCTCACCCGCATAGTATGCTAGTGGACCCAATACGGTACAGAGTAATGGGAAAAGCAAGGGCCTGACTAAAAACCATTTCAGTGATCGCCTAACCGTCAAGCTAAAACCTATCCATAAAAAAATTAGCCAAATAGGTAGCCAATCTGATTGCAAGCTTTCTGGTAAAGAATAAAGTCCGGCTTTGACCCATATGACATCAAAGAGCACCCCCGAAAAGAATACCGTCACCAGCATCAAGACATCCGCTTTAAGATTACGCGTCGTCACAATATACTGCACGACCAGCAATACAATACAACCTGCAGCAATATCACTTAAACCCAGCATACAAAGCCACCAAACAGCTTGAAATAGTACGGCATTGATCAAGGTCGTTGAAAAAAGCTTTCTAAAAAAAAGACTGCTATGGTTTTGCTTAATAAGGCCCATTGAGGGTGTCCTTACAATTGCGAGTAGTTTATCGCATTATTAAATACGCGATGCCTTTTCGTTTCGATACATGGGTTTTGCATACATCATATGTGAAACGCCAATCGCCCGTTCAGCAAACCCACCTTCGCAATAGCATAGATAAAATTCCCACATGCGCTTAAAATCATTACTGTAGCCCAAATTGGAAATAGCCGCACTTTTCTCACGGCAACGTTCAAACCACAATTTTAAAGTTTGAGCATAATGCTGAGCAAAGTCCTCTTGATAGATGAGTCGCATATTTGAAGATTGCTTCGATGCACTCATTAATGCATGAATGGAGGGAATGCAACTGCCGGGGAATATATACCGCTGAATAAAGTCTACATTCTTAATTGCACTATCATAGCGTTGGTCTTCTATCGTGATAGCCTGTAGCATCATCACGCCATCTTCTCTTAACAATTTTGAGCAAGTTTCAAAGAAGGTAGGGTAAAATCGCCAGCCGACGGCTTCAATCATCTCAATCGACACTAATTTATCAAACTGCCCGCTTAGGTGCCGATAATCTTTCTTTAATAATGTGATTCGATCTTCTAATCCCGCTTGTTGAATTCTTTTCTTCGCCAGCGCGTATTGCTCTTCTGATATTGTGGTGGTCGTTACCTTACAGTCGTAGTGAAAGGCCGCATAAATGGCAAAGCCACCCCAACCTGTTCCAATTTCTACAATATGATCTCCAGGTTGAATGCTGAGTTTTTCGCAAATGCGGTATAATTTGTGCTCCGCAGCTGCTTCTAAATGTGAATGGGCTTCGGGAAATACGGCACTGGAATACATCATTTTTGAATCTAGGAATTGTTCAAATAGATCATTACCTAGGTCGTAATGTGCGGCGATATTCCGACGTGAGCCTTTTTGCGTATTGCGATTTAGGTAGTGGAAAAATTTCAAAAACGGTTTGGACACCAAAGCCAATCCACCTTCCATTTCATCTAGGATGTCCATATTCAAAACCATAATGCGCACCACCGCTGTTAAATCAGGGCTACTCCAATCATGTGTAATGTAGGATTCAGCAGCACCTATGCTGCCTGCCGTTAACAAACTAAGGTAGGTAGCGTTATCATGGATATGAATTTCTCCTGTTAGCGGTGTGGTGTTTTGTTTCACATCACGGGCCTGACCTGCAAACGGAAGCGCCTCGCCAAAGACATACTGCTGGTCACCATCATGAATGATTAATCTGCCAGTATGAAGTTTGTCTAGTTGCTTCAAGACCATTTTTTTTGCAAAGGCTCGAAAACGACCTGTTTGATTCACAAGACGTTTTTTTTCTGCTGTAGGGGCGGTGATATTGGGTAGCATGTAAGAATGTCCTATTTCTTAGTCGTTAACGAATCCTGCATAGAAAAACGGGCTTTCGCAGGTTTGGCGGTTGACGGATGATCATAAAACGGATTTCGATTAACAAATAATTTGAGTGCTTGCCAATAAATACCCAACACGACTTTCAATGTCATGAATGGATATTTAAATAAGGTTTTACCTAATTCGGATTGAAAGCATCGTTGTTCCATTACCAAGGTCGCATCAAAGTGTTTACTGCTTTTTTCGAGATCGTCATGCATTGGCACAGAGCTGCTCTCATCAATCGCAGCCAAGTAATTGTCCATATGCACACGCAATTTTTTATCTTCCGATGAAAACACCCAGCGATAATCCATATTCATGGGGTTAAATGGCGATACATGAAATTGTTTTTTAAAACGAAATTCATGATGTCGATCACGTTTAATCTTACAATTCACCGACGATTCATTTTCTATGGAAGCCATTGATACATCATTAGACGCAGTATTACCCCATACAGGAAGCACATATGCATGTCGCTCCCCCCAAGGGGTATTGGTGATTTCAGCCACGATGGCAATCAAGTTTTCAGTCTGATCAAAGCAATAATAGAAACTGACTGGGTTAAACTGAATATTCAGAAATCGACAGTGCGTTAAAAGCATAACGTGACGGATTGATGGCACGGCCGAGTGATTAAACGATGCGCTCGGCTCGGCCACCTGATGCGCTTGATAATACGCTTGCACTTGCTCAATAACCCCATGTTTCAATTCCGATATAGCATGCTGTTCAGGTTGATAACCAAGATAATCTTTACGAAAGAAAGAAACAATATTGAAGCGATTGACCGAACAGTACCATTTCTTTTTAAAATCGTTTTCTATTTGATCTAAATTCAAATACCACATAAAAATGGGGTAACGGAATACACTGACCTTGGGCACCCAGCGACGATGACGAATCCAGCCCGTAAAAAGTGCGCTGTGGACGCCCAAGGATTGTTTCACACGGTTCGGATCGCTAATCCCATTCATTACAATGATATTCCGAAAGCTTTAGCCACTCGTAAAGCGCTGTTCACACCATCCTCATGGAAACCATTAAACCAATAAGCACCGCAATAATGAGTATTGTTTTTGCCACTGATTTCAGCATGGCGCTGTTGTGCATGAATGCCATCTAATGTGAAAACAGGATGGCTATAATTAAACGTTTGAATGATCTGATCTTGCCTGATTTCTTGAGTGCGGTTTAGTGTCACCAGAAACGTTTTCGGCGCATCCGTAAAATTCTGCAACATATTCATATTGTACGTCACCATCGCACGGTCATTCACACGCTGAGGTATATGGTAATTCCAGCTGGCCCACGCTCGCTGACGTCGTGGCATCAATTGCGTATCCGTGTGAAGCACCACTTCATTATCTTGGTAGGGTATTGCACCCAATATGTCACTTTCTTGTACTGAAGGTGTTTCAAGCATCATCAGTGCTTGGTCACTATGACAAGCAAATACCACCTGATCAAAGCGATGATGTTGACCGGATTGTGTCAGCAATGCCACGCCATCAGAATCTCGGCTGACATTCTGCACCGGCGTATTCAGGTAAATACGTTCCGCAAATGGAGCGGATAGTGGAGCGATGTAACTGCGTGAACCACCTGTGATCACACGCCATTGAGGGCGCTCATCAACACTTAACATTCCATGGTTATTAAAGAATCTGAGAAAGAATTTTAGAGGGAACTGCATCATCATATCTTCCGATGCTGACCAAATAGCCGCTCCCATGGGAATAATATAGTGCTTGGCAAAACGTTTTGAGTACTGGTTCTCTGTAAGATACTCACCCAAGGTCATACTTTCACTGATAGCATCTTCTTTTAATGCCAATACGGTTTCTTTGTTAAACCGTAAGATGTCATAAACCATGCGTAAAAAAAACGGATTGAGCAGATTACGTCTCTGAGCAAACAGGCCATTTAGGTCGGTTCCATTGTACTCTAATCCGGAGTTTTCACAGCGGACACTGAAACTCATATCAGACGCTTCACTTTCCACTTGGAGTATTTGCATCAGCTTAATAAAGTTGGGGTAGGTCCAGTCATTAAACACAATAAACCCTGTGTTGACTGGGTAGATGTTTCCGCCTACCTCCACTTCTTGAGTGTGAGTATGTCCACCTAGATAGTGACCACTTTCAAATACCGATACTTCATGCTTCTGGCTCAGAAGATAAGCGGCTGTTAAACCTGAGATTCCACCGCCAATGACCGCGATCTTTTGTGGAGCTGCCTGTTCAATCACAAATAATCCTTATTGCTAAAATGCATTGCCTCTTCCTAGGTTACGTCTCGGTTGTTAAATCGGATCACTTTTAGGATGGTTTCGAATGCGGCACAGACGCAGTATCGTGTCGAGAAAGCTTACTCACCATTTTGAATCGTAAGGCATCTGGCATGAGCGACATGAGCTTGAGTATCCATGTGAAACGCTTTGGAAAATGAATATCAAATGTCGTCGACTGAATACCCTTTATGATTCGCTTGGCTGCATTGTCTGCGCTGATCATAAACGGCATATCAAAATCGTTTTTATCCGTTAGCGGCGTCTTCACAAAGCCTGGGCTAATCAACTGAATGGAAATACCTTCTTTTTCAATATCTGATTTAAAGCATTCGGCAAAATAGCGTAGCGCTGCCTTTGAGCTACCATAGGCACCCGCTCGCGGTAGCGATTGATAGGTAACACTGCTCGATACAAATACCACTTTGGTTGCATGTGTGTGTGAAGCGGTTAAAGAACGATTGGCTCTCAGCAATGGCAATGCGTGCTTTAAAACTTGCAGAGCAGCAAAAAAATTCGTTTCCATTACACGCCGTACAACATCCAGTTCTACATCATATGAGTCGATGTATTCGCAAGTGCCCGCGTTAAGGATGATTAAGTCTAACTTTCCACTGTCCTTTTGTATTTGTTGAGCAGCCGTCACCACTGCAAGTTCATCTGTTATATCCAATGGCAGCGGTATGATGTTATTGGATACCTTCGCTAGCGTATTTAAGGCATCACCATTTCTAGCACTGATGTAAAGCTTCACGCTGAGTGACTGAAATTGCTTCACCAGTGCCTCACCGATACCGCTAGAAGCCCCTACTAACCATATGCAACGATATGGAAAGGTTGATGCTTGGGACTCTGTATGACTTTTCATTTCTGTCACCTGTCAGACCATTTATCGTCTTTTAAATTGACGTCTCAAACGACGCCGAGAATCATTGCACCATTCGATTTTTAATTTTTCTGACCACCGCACCCAACAAAGGGATATTTTCATAGAGCATGTTGCCACCGTCAAAGTAATCTCTATGAAAATAAATTTGCTCATCAAACAGTAACTGCGTCATGCCTTGAACATGGATTTCTTGGCCTTGATTTAAGCGAGGGTGCTGAAAACGAAGTGTCCAACTTAATGCCGCCTTATCGACGTTGATCCATTCATCATGAAACACGAACTGGCTTTGCTCTAAGTTTTCATACAAACTATTGCAATAGCGTGCAAATGCATCTCGGCCATTGACATAGTGAAAGCTGTCTTCGAATACAACATCACTCCGATATAACTTCATGATCAATTCGTCTTGTGGATTGGTTTTATCTAAGTGTAAAAATAAGTGTTTGAAGTCCTCCACAATATTAATGGCCGGTTGAGAAGGCACACACTGATTTTGAGTATGGCATGAAGCTGCTTGTGTATTCATAAGGCTTTCTCCTGCTCTGTCTACTTTGACCTTAAGGGCATCATCAAGTTATCAACACCTTTCATTGAGATGATTTTCGAGTTTTTCGTCCTTCCAACAAAATTCTACTCGGCACAGGGTTTAAAGATTTGACAATCCCCATCCACGACATAACTTTTAAAATGCAGTAAGAAATGTCTATTTCCCACCAATAAAATCCTTGTCTTGCCGACACGGCAAAACGATGGTGGTTGTTGTGCCAACCTTCACCCAGTGTCAGCAGTGCCAACCAAAAGTTATTCCGGCTGTCATCTTTGGTGTCGAATCGTCTATTTCCCCATACGTGTCCTAATGAGTTAATGGTAAACGTGCCGTGAAATAACAGTACCGTCGAGACGAAAAAGCCCCAAATAAATATTTGCCAACCGGAAGTGCCAGATTCAGGCCAATAAAATGCAATAAACTCCCCCATAAAAAATAAAAGTGTGGCAAATATAGCCGGCACTAAAATATCAAAACGATTCAAAAATCTAAGCTCCGGAAAACGAGCTAGATCTTTAATGACGCTATAATCCGTTTTAAAACCTTGCTCAGATAAAAACCAACCGACATGGCTATGAATGAACCCTTTTCGCGCAGGCGAGTGTAAGTCTTTTTCCGTATCAGAATGCTTGTGATGATTGCGGTGATGAGCCGCCCACCATAGTGGCCCCCTTTGCGCAGCAGATGCACCCATCACGGCAAAAACAAATTGCCAGACTCTGTTCGTTTTAAAACTGCCGTGGGCGAAATAACGGTGGTAAAAAGCCGTGATGGCAAACATCCTGATCCAAAAAGCCGCTAAGCATATTATGATGGCTACGGGACTCCAGCCCACCCAAAAAACAGCTAAACATGCGAGGTGAACTAAAATAAAGGGAATGCAGCGCACCCAATTAATACGGTTCTCTTCCGGGGGCGCTTCCTGACTGGAGTCAATCACGGCTTCGGAGTCAAACCACCGAATAATGTTGAGACCAATACCTTGTCGTGAGATAAACATTTATAATTCCAAAATTTAACCTGTCGCGTGTATCAAAGCATGATGCATATTCGTCATGCTCGTATTGGGAGCTTTTCTTTGTCTTTCCTTGCCTTTAACGCCAGTTCTTCCCGCTTACTAAACGGCTGCGATGGATTCGTTTTGTCTACACTTTTCCCGAGTTGTAAAAAGTACTGCTTGGTTTTTTCTACCGCCGCTTTATGCTCGACCATGGGCAAGGGATAGCCGATTTTTCTTGCCTGCTCCGAAGTAGGCATATGTATGTCTTTATTGGATAAATGTTTTAACGCCGGTAGAAACTCGCGAATAAAAACACCATCTTGATCAAACCGTTGAGATTGCCTTGTCGGATTAAATACCCGAAAATAGGGCACCGCATCGACACCAGTAGAAGCACTCCACTGCCAGCCACCATTATTGGAGGCCAAATCGCCATCGACCAACATGCTCATAAAGTAAGCCTCACCCCATCGCCAATCAATGAATAGGTGCTTGGTGAGAAACATCGCAGTAACCATTCTCAGCCGATTGTGCATCCAACCAGTGAGCTGAAGTTGTTTCATGGCGGCATCAACGATGGGAAAGCCCGTTTCACCTTGCTTCCAAAGATCGAAGTCTGCTTGATGGTGCCTCCATGGTAATTGGTCGGTTTCTTTTTTAAAGGGTTGATGTCGGGATAATTTAGGGAATGCATCCAAAAGGTGTCGATAAAATTCTCGCCAAATAATTTCATTCATCCAAACGGAGATGCCATCTGATCCATCCAATAAACTGTCACGCCCTTGCATTGAAATGGCTTGATAACATTGACGAGCTGATAATATGCCAACCGCTAAATAAGGCGAGATGGTGCTCGTGCCCGCCAGTGCTGGCATATCTCTGTGCTGGTGATAATCTTTGACGCCCGTGTCTATAAAATGATTGAGTCTTTGATGCGCCTGATCTTCGCCGGCCGGCCAATATTGTGTCCACTGCTTATTGCATTGAATAGACTTCAAGGCCGTTAAATCTGAGGCTATCGCAAGCTTTTCTTGAGGCTTTGGCATGGGGTAAAGTTGCCGAATACTTTCATGGGCTTGAGCATAAAATGTTCGTTTAAAGGCACTAAATACTTTAAATGGTTGCCCACTTTTGTTGAGTACCGTTCCTGGGCGCGCCAAACACTGATCATGAGAAGCCGAAGCAAGCATACCAGCATTCAAAAAAGCAGCACTCACTGCCGTCGTCATTTTTTGTTCATTGACTTCGTATTCATGATTAAAGAACAAACGGTCTACATTGTATTTTTTGGCAACCGATAATAGTTGGCCTGGCACTTCACTAAAGGTCGAGCCCTGAACAATTATTAACGGAATTCCGATCTTTTCTAGGCTTAAATGCAAATCTTCAAGTTGTTGCACGATCAGCGTTCGTTGAGCTTGTGAAACCGAATGTAAGTCCCATTGTTTTTCGCAAAGACAGTAAACAGCGATAGAGTCACCGTGAGAAACGGCATTAAATAAAGCAGGGTTATCACTGACTCTTAAATCCTTGCGGAACCACATTAGGTTCATGCTTCATACTCCTGCATTTCAATTATCCCTATGATCCTATTCCGTATCACAACACGAACATTATGTTAAATGCTGTTTTGTAAACCCAAAGCATCTGGATAAGCGTGTAAAGCCGTCATGGTTGAGTCACCTTTGTATTTGGTGAAGAAATGACGGATCATCGTCATCGGCACAATTAAAGGGATGACACCTTGGCGGTAACGTTGAATCTGTAAATTGATTTCACTGCGTTCGTCTGCAGTCATAGCATCTTTAATGAATCGGTGAATCTTTTGCAGTAGGTTAGCTTGCTGTAATCGCTCGACCGGTTTGACCGTGGCTTTCATAAATTCAGAAATGTAATGGTCAGCAACTTCTTCCAGTGACGCTTGCGTCAGTTTTGCTAGCCGCTTACCCAATGCTTTTGCTGTTTTTTCATTATGGGCAGCCAACAGCAATTTGTAACGATGATGAAATGTTTGAATGGCGCTGGTGGTCAATTGTCCGGCTACCTGAGTTTGCCATTCGTGAAAGGCATATACTCTAAAAATAAAATTTTCTCTTAACCCTGGGTCGTTTAGTTGTCCGGCCTCAATGAGCGGTAAGTGAGGAAAATGTTCCACCAGTGCTTGCGCAAAAACGCCGTTCTCTGAATATTCGGGCATGCCTTTCGCATTGTAAATTTTACTGCTGCCATAACCACAGCTTGGTGATTTTTGCATGAGGATGTAGCCACTCAAACCCTGTAATCGAGACAGATAGGCATGAGAAGCTTCTAGCAAATCTGGCAAATAATTTTTAGAAGGTTGATCGCTGGCAATCACTTCGAGTTGATCGTCGCGATTCACCATTCTAATCGCCGGGCGCGGGGTGCTCATGCCACTCGCCACCTCAGGACAAAATGCCTGAAACTCGAAATAACCGCCTAGCACATCCGTGCAGTAACGTGATCGTTTGTGCCCACCGTTGAAGCGAACTTCACTGCCAAGCAAACAATCACTGATTCCCAAAAGCGGCTTGTCAGCCACGTGATGACGCTCTTGGTGGGTGAGTTGGTGACTGCCGGTGTTTGCGTTCATCGCACGCTCCTTGAATATTTTGTCAATCAATTACGGTTAATCAATTAAGCCATAGTCGACTATTTTGAATACGCTCGCAGTTTTAGATTGGATCACTTTCATTGTGCGAGTCCGCGACTCGCGATTGCCACTGTTGATAAAACATCGTTTCCTAAGTCTGTGATGACTGCAACAGGAAATCGGCCAATGCCTGACCACTCAAGTAAGCACCCTCCACACCCTGTGACACATTTTCCACGCCAAGATAGTCGCCACACACACTGATACCGTCCGTTGAGTGCAAAAACGGTGATTGACTCTTCGGGCGCTGCGTAGGCTGTGCATATAACCAACGATGCACATGATGTGACAGGCATCGAGCCGGTCGCTCCACGATTTCAGCCATCGCATGTAAGGATGCATCGGCTATCCAAGTTTTTTGAGCCTGTAAATGCTCCTGTGTCCATTCAGGCGTCAGTGTCATCTGCCAGAGTTCTAAGCCCGCGTCTCGCTCTCGGCCCGGTTTAACATTTTGTAAAGACATCGCTTGAATCATCCCGTGATCGGGCTCCCAGAAGGCCTTCGGTAAACCGAGCGAGCCTTCAATGACCAGAAGCACCACCCACTGAGCGGACATTTCATACTGCATAAAGGGTAAAAGAGCATGTTCTTTGGGCAGCAGTGTCTGCGCTTGCTGAGGCGGCGTCGCAAGAATGAGGTGCTTAGCGACGACCAAGGGTGGCTTGTCCATAGATGCCTCGCTCCAAACACGCCAACCCTCTGCTGATTTATCAATCGCCTCAACACGTGTATTAAATTGGCAGTCAATGGAGGCGCTCAAAGCGCGAGTGATGCTGGAATTCCTAGGAACGCCCACGTAGGACGTTTGCGTCTCGTCCATCACTGGCCACTGGTGCACAAAACCTTGTTGCTCCCACTCCTTCAACTGCGAATGAAATTGCGGATTGGATACTTGAAAATGACTGCACCCTAAGTCAAATGTTAGTGTCTTTGTGGCAGATTGTGTGGCCAGATCGTCTTCCGGCATCAAATTAATGCTAAGGCGTTTCGACGATAAACGACCGCCCGTCCCACGGGATTTTTCGAGACACAATACATCCACTCCATTGGACACAAGTTGTTGAGCAACGGTTAATCCCGCCATGCCCGCACCGATAACGACTGTTTCGCGATACTGAACCATTTTGGTACTTCCTTTTTCTGGCCGTTAACTCAAGACTTGATTTTTAAACGCCTAATTAAAGCTTTAAACCACTATAACGAGGTGTCCAATCATTAACGGCTATTCTTATTATTTCTATTGTCATCTACTTGGCGTCTAACCCTTTCCCATACGCTACAGTTCTAACAATGGATCACCGCTTATCGAAAAGTTATACCGTCGCACGTGTGAATATCGCGATGCAAAGATGCTTTCTCGAACGCTTAATTCGAGACAGTTCAAAAAAAAGAAAGAAACAAATGAACATTGTACGATTTATACTTCAGATGCGATAAAGTCGCACTGCGATATAATCGAACGGAATAAAATAACCCGTACTGGGTCAGGTGGTAGGTCACGGCCGGTTCTCAAAACGGTCGTAAATAAGTAAAAACAGGTTTACGATTTTGAAAAATCGGCAATTTTACACGTTGTTACGGTTAATAGGATGCCCTTGGAATACGATACCGACACGCCAGCATTGACTCCATTGAATGACCTCATACTGAGAATTGCTCAATATCAGGATCAATCTGCATTTTCCGCTTTGTTTGAGCAGCATGCCACCAAGCTAAAAGCCTTTGCGATGAAATGTGGAGCAAATGATGCGGACGCAGATGAAATACTTCAGGAGTGCCTGTTAACCGTTTGGCGTAAAGCACATACCTTTAACCCCCAAGTCGCTTCCGGGTCCACATGGCTATACACCATCATCCGAAATAAGCGAATTGACTTTTTACGCAAAGAAAAGCCAGATCAAGTCGTCTCAGATGACTTGTGGCCAGAACCTTCTGGTGAAGAGCTGCACACGGAAGTAGAAAGTGATCTAAATGCGAAAGTCGTGCGTACATTAATAGAAGGATTACCCTTGGAACAGCGCCAGATCGTGTATCAGGTGTATTTCGAGGGCAAATCCCATTCAGAGATTGCCGCTGAGCTTGATGTGCCCCTAGGGACCGTCAAATCTCGACTCAGACTGGCAATGAAAAAATTAGATACATTAGCGCAAGATCATATGTCATGGCTTATTATCATCCTTCTAATGAAGTTTTAATGCGGTTTTCAGCTGGCCAACTGTCCAATGCTTTGGGCATTATGGTGGCTTGCCATGTTGAAGAATGCGAGCAATGCGAACATCGATCACAATTTTACGACCAGATTGGTGGTGAAATTCTCGATGGGCTGGAGCCGAATAAACAAACGGCGAAGTCTGCTCAAACATCTGACGCCACCTCAACGCCGGTCGAGGTTAAACAAGAGATGCTCAACGTTCTGTTGGAAACCTTGACCCTTGATTACAACGAAGACGAGCCGGCTAAAGGTCATGGCAAAGACACATCTATCCGCTATTTATCAAAAGAGCACTCAGAGAAAAAGCCAATTTCGCGCATCCCGCGTCCCTTACGTCGCTTTATGAATACTGATTTCGAGCATCTGCCATGGCGCGGTATTTCAGAAAACATCAAGGAATTCAATTTACCTTTTTCAGACCGTGAATTTAAAGCCAAGCTTTACAAAATAAAGGCTGGTAAAGAATTGCCCCAACACACGCACAAAGGAAACGAGTACACATTAGTGATGAGCGGAAGCTTTGAAGATGAAGCAGGTGATTATCATCCTGGGGACTTTGTATTAGCCGATGCCGATACGGTGCATCGACCCAAAGCCAAGCCCGACCAAGATTGCATTTGTTTTGCTGTGCTGGATGCTCCGTTGCAGTTTACCGGGCCCCTTGGCTGGGTGTTAAATCCGTTCTTACGACTGACACAATAGTCTCACGGGGTCACTAAAAAGCACCGCTATAAAGTCTATTTGATTCTCGACTCTGACTTACGACTACTCTCAAACGGCTGCATCCATGCAGCCGTTTTGTTTTTCTGTCGTGCTGTTTTGATTTAACCCGTTCGATCTTCAAAAGCACTTCTTGCACTTGAAAAGCCCACTCGGCCAGCGCTTAAAGCGACTTTATCGAGATACCCATAAACGACCCAATTGTCTACTCGCATTCTTTATTCCTACATAGAGTTAGGCGTCTTGTCTAAATGACGTATTGATATTGACGAACACCGACTACCCTAATATCACCTTGACACAAGACTGGGCTAAGGGGTTTTTCTTATTTGTGACCATTTGATGTTAATTCCATATTTTTTTCTATTCAATTTCATAAGAATTCAGTGCAATTAGGATGCGGACGCTGAATTGTCAAAAAATTTTAATAAATAAACTTTAGTGTCTGCGCAAATATTCCATTCTTACTCCGCAATTCATTGGATAATTAAAATGCGACTAAACTTTTCCCGCGTACCCATTGCTCTATTAATGGCAGGTGCCCTACCGGCTCAAGCTCAACTGATTATTAGCGAATACATCGAGGGATCTGGCCACAATAAGGCCATTGAACTCTCTAACATTGGCAGTGCAACGTTAGACCTCAGCGAATATCAGTTGGACTTATACACAAACGGCAATCAACAGAAACAATTTACCCAAGCGCTGAGTGGCGAGCTTGCGCCTCAGACAAGTTTTGTCATTGCAAATGCCTTAGCAGATGAGCCCGTGATCGCTCGAGCAGACTTAACCTCCAACATCACATTTTTTAATGGTAACGATGTCATTGCACTCCTAAAAAACGATGTCGTGATAGATCGCATTGGGCAATTGGGTCATGCCGATTACTTTGCTAAGGACGTGACTCTGGTGCGTCATTTATCTATTTCTGAGGGTGACCCCCATCTATCCGATGACTTTGACCCTAACGTCGAGTGGTCAACGTACGCAAAAGACCATTTTGACTTTCTGGGGTCGCACAATGAAAGCGACACAGGAGAAGGTGAGCCACCCGCTACGATTAACTGCGGTGATCCCGTAACATTCATCTCGACGATTCAGTCCGAACAGCAAAGCTCACCTTTACTGGGAGAGATGGTCGCCATTGAGGGCATTGTCGTTGCGAATTATCAATCTGACGATCAGCTTGGCGGATTCTTTATACAAGAAGAAATCAGCGATCAAGATACTAATCCGTTGACCTCAGAAGGACTTTTCGTTTATCACAATACCCACCTTGTACAGGTGGGTGATCGCGTCATATTGCAAGGTGTGGTGGATGAGTTTTATGAGCTAACGCAAATCAATAACGTGTCGCAACTTACGATCTGCGATTCGGACAATCCACTGCCACCAGCCGCAGTCATCACACTCCCATTGACGGCTATGGATCAACTTGAATCGGTCGAAGGTATGCGCATACAGGTCACATCATCGAATGTTGCGCAGCAATCTGACCTCAATAAAATAACCGTGAATGAGGTTTATCAACTTGGACGATACGGTGAATTTACCATTGCCAATGGTCGTCGTTTCATTCCAACAGAAATTGCAACGCCGGGCGAAGCAGCACAATCTGTCATGGTTGAAAATGCATTAAATCAGCTGATCGTAGATGACGGCATGCGTGCTCAAAACCCATCCATGATTCCCTTTCCTGCACCGCAATTGGATGCCTTTAACAGTTTGCGCGCTGGCGATACCCTCGATAGCCTCACTGGTGTGATTAATTATGCTTACGGACAGTACAAACTTTTACCCACTGAGCCGCTGATGCTGAATGGCGATAACGCACGCTCAATCGCACCTGAACACCCTATTTTAATCACCACAAAAAGTGCATTACGCATTGCCAGCTTCAATGTGCTCAATTACTTCAATGGTGATGGATTGGGAGGGGGATTTCCGACGGCACGTGGAGCCAGTACAGTTGAGGAACTTGAGCGGCAAGAAGCCAAATTGGTCCGTGCGATCACAGAAATAAACGCCGACGTATTAGGTTTAATGGAAATAGAGAACGACGGATTTTCAGAAAACAGTGCCATCGCGGCGTTGGTCACAGCACTGAACCAGCAGCAGGTTGAAGGACAGGAATATGAGTATGTCAAACTCAATAGAGAACGCTTAGGTGACGACGACATTGCGGTGGGTTTAATTTACCGCCCATCGAAAGTGGCATTAGTGCAGGCAGCCCAAGTACTCGACAGCAGTAATTCGCCATTGGATGCTCAAGGTAATCCTTTATTTGTTGACGCATTAAACCGACCCGCATTAGCGCAATCTATTCGTGATATCCGATCAGGCACGGAAATGACACTCGTTGTGAATCATTTTAAATCCAAAGGCAATCGCCAATGCGCAGATTATGACGACTGTGATTTAGGCGACGGACAAGGTGCGTATAACCATACCCGTACGCGCGCCGCGGCGGGCATGGCACAATGGCTAGCGTCCAATCCAACCGGTGTGAACACTCAGCATATATTGGTATTGGGGGATTTAAATGCGTACTCTCAGGAAGATCCGATCCAAACATTTGCTCAGGCTGGATTCCATTCCTTGAAGTCTCAGGGTGATTATTCCTACGTTTATTATGGGCAAGCGGGCAATTTAGATCATGCCCTAGCGACGAAATCCTTCGCTCAATTTGTCACGTCAACACTAGACTGGCACATCAATACAGATGAACCACGAGTGCTGGATTACAATATGGAAAATAAAACGCCTGAACAAATAACGGCTTATTTTTCCGATCATGCTTACCGTTCATCAGACCACGACCCTGTGATCGTTGATCTTGCATTTGACACTAATCAGTTACCCGTTGCAGATTTTACCGCTACGCGGTTTTTGTTTTGGTGGATATTGCGCAGTACAAGCCATGACGCCGATGGCCATATTTCAGAAGAGATTTGGAACATTGGGGATCGGATTTGGAAGGGGCCTTGGGCGATCGTTTCCAACTTTTATTTGCGTCATCATGATATTCGCGAAGCACGCTTAACGGTCTTTGATGACGAGCATGCGTCCACCAGCGTATTGAAGACCTTTCGCTAGCATTTCCAATATTGAATGATGGCTCTGCGACTCCATTACCCTCATCTTCCGATATCCATCGGGCGGTGAGGGTAATAGAGGTGGCATCGTTCCGGACAGGTGATATTACTCCGTCACAATGGACGGCAGCTTGTTAAGTTCTTCATACCAGTAGAGCATAAAATCTGAAGTAAGCTGCTGCTCCAACTCTACCGCTTCTTTCGTCGGGCAAAATAATGTAATCGTCATCATATTTTTTCCCAACTCCGTCGTGGAAATTCGCACCGTTGGCTCTGGCGGAATTAATTCTACCCCTACACGGGTCTCTATAATGCTGCGATAGCGCGCGGCTACATCCTCAAATGAGGCACTATGCTTCTTAATCTGGCCTAACATAAACTCTCGGATTTTAAAGAAATCGATATGTTCAGCTTCACGCACCAAATTAAAACTATGGCGAACGTATCGCCGCATATAATTTAAATTCTCAACCGTATGTGCCACCAGTAAATTATTGGGAATCACCAATGACTTTCCGGTGTAGTCATAGGTTTTGGAATTCATATCCACTTCCCAAAGTGTGGTACTTAACCAACTGCTGTTAACGACCTCACCATAGTGGTCGCCTACGCGTATCCAATCGCCGATGGTGAAAGTACGCGTGCTGGCGTGATAAAACGCACCGATAAAACACTGTATGAATTCTCGTGTCGCGATGACCAAAGCCACGACAAAGGTGGCAATGGATAAAGCCAAAAAGCGTAATTCGGATATCCAAATCACCACCAAACCAATAACAATGGTTAAATTGATCGCGTTATTTGCGCTGTTGATCCAGCGTCTGGGTTGATTGTCTTCACCACGGGGCAATTTTCGAAGCTGTTTGATAATGAACCAACGGACAAATATCGCAACGATGATCAGCAGCAGAGAAGCCGCCATTTTATGGGTGCTGACAAATTCACTAAAGAAGTGGGAGGTGATTTCCAAGAGGTTTTCGCATTCGTTCTTAAATTTAAAGGTCTAATAGGATAGTCCTAACTGCATGAAATTCACAGGGCAGGATGAGACCTGCCCCGCGAAATGCGTCAGTGATTTTCCTGAATCAGTCGTCAACTTTTCCTATGCAATACAAACGTACTCGCTTAAATTTGAAAGGCTGGTCAACATCGGCCAAATCAAGATAATGTGAAAGGCCGTTCAGCGTTTTAATCCGCTTTCACGGACCAAACTCGGCATTCACATTCACGACTACGCACTGGGTTGGCCCAATAAAAACTCGCTGCTAGGGTCCACAACCAATCGGTCTTTCATGGCCTGACGTCCCAAAAGCATCAGGTACGTCATGCTGGATCGGTCAGATAACGTTATATACACATCCCATTGTTGGCCAGCTAAGACCATGGCAGTCTCGATAACGTACCGTTTCTGACGCTCTCCGGAAGAGCTTTTTACATTGCGAATATCCACCTGCTTGGCTTCTCTTCGCACTATTTTCGACACATTGTGGATATCTGGATGTAAATCAAAACGCACCCAGCGCTCTTTTCCTTTTTTAAATTCCTCAATGTTATCCACATGCAGTGAAGACGTCGCTGCGCCGGTATCCACACGAATATGTAACCCGTGAATATCCAGTTCTGGTAAGTCACACACCTCAATGGCACCGACCATGGTTTTCTGCGAATCGTTGTTCATTTTATTGATTTCCGCTCATGCGTCACGCCTAGATCATTCACCATCATCAAGCGTGATCTGCCCGCAGATTCCGTCACGGGCCTAATTCTGTCTTCATCAATGCTCTCTACCCAACACAAACCCGTCAGGTAGAGTTGCCGTCATCTTGCGTCTTCGCGACTGACAATAGGTTGAATGTATGCCATCGTCGAGCTGTCTATTTCAGTATATGTTGCCAATGAAGTCTTCGCTGTTTATCAGCGAAAATAGACGTTCAACTAAAGCGTTAAATTACCCTTTGCCCTTGGTACGGTTGGCATTCGGCTTGGCATTTTTTTCTAAAAATTCGACAATCATCCCAGCGATGTCTTTGCCGGTCGCCGTTTCAATGCCTTCTAAGCCGGGCGAAGAGTTCACTTCCATGACGACAGGTCCGTTATTTGAACGCAAAATATCCACGCCACACATGTTTAACCCCATGGCTTTGGCGGCATCTACGGCGGTTTTACGCTCTTCAGGGCTCAGTTTAACTAATGCGGCTGTGCCACCACGGTGTAAGTTAGAACGGAATTCTCCTTCCGCTCCTTGGCGTTTCATGGCAGCAATGACTTTTCCACCCACCACCAAGCATCGAATATCTGCACCACCTGCTTCCTTGATGAATTCTTGCACGAGAATGTTGGCCTTTAATCCCATAAACGCTTCGATGATACTTTCTGCTGCTTTTTTCGTTTCAGCCAATACAACACCAATGCCTTGCGTACCTTCCAACAGTTTTATCACCACCGGCGCGCCACCGACGTTTTTAATTAAATCCGCAGCACTGTCGGGCTTACTGGCAAAACCCGTCCGCGGTAGACCAATGCCTTTGCGCGATAACAATTGCAGTGAACGCAACTTGTCTCGGCTTCGGCTAATCGCAACCGATTCATTGATGCAGAACGTGCCTTGCATTTCAAACTGACGAACCACTGACGTACCGTAGAACGTGATGGATGCGCCAATGCGCGGAATCACTGCATCGTAAAGTGGCAAAGCTTCACCGTGGTAGCGCACGGTCGGTTTAGCACTGGTGATATCCATATAGCAGTGCAAGGTGTCGATAATATCAATTTCATGTCCACGCGCTTCTGCCGCCTCTTTCAAACGACGGGTTGAGTACAGATTTTCGTTTCGAGATAGAACAGCAATACGCATAAGTACATCCTTGATCGGTCAGTTAAGATTTAGTTAATAAATTTGGGTTGGGACTGGCCTGCCCCTGAATAAAGACGGACTCAGTCCAAGCTCGCCTACAGGCCATAGTCAAAGGAGCGCGCAGTGTAGGAACCACGAGTCAAAAATACAGAAAAATAATTTTATCTTAAAGACAAAATAATTTTATGGCTCAAAACACATCAGCACCTTCACTGGAGTTTTTTCGTCAATCAACCATCAAAGCGTTGAGTTATACTTCTGAGTCGAACTTCGATGGCTTGTTGTTATCCTTAATCAACGCTGTCAGTTCGTCCACCTTTTGGTGCAAGCGCATAATTTCAAGATCGGTTTTTAAGCTTACTTCATAGTTTGCAGTGACTTTCAGACGGTCTTTTTCAGACTGTCGATTTTGCGACATCATAATGATCGGCGCTTGTAGCGCTGCCAACGTCGAGAGGCCCAAGTTCAGCAAAATGTAAGGATAGGGGTCAAAGGATTTTTCCGCCAAAAATAGGTACGAGTTGACACTCATCCAAATCAGCATCAGTACGGCAAAGATCCCGATGAATGTCCAAGAACCGCCAAACGAGGCCACCTTATCCGCCAATTTTTGCCCAACGGTTAAGTTATCGTGAAAAACATCATTGATGTTCTCAACCAGAGTTTCCTGATTGGCGATACTTTCGATGACCTTTTGCTGTTCTTTATCCAATTTGTGATAGGAAACGTCAAACAATGCTTTAGCAAGGTTCTCGAAATACTTTTTCATGCAAACTCCTGTTCAATTGATCGTCGTGCCGACTAAAACCTGTGGCAAGCTTTATTCACTACCTGCCACCTCTGCCTATTTACGCCGAACTCGCTTGATTGGCAACGTCTCCTAGGCAAGATTGATTGAGTCGAACCATAAGAGATGGCCCATTATCGTTTCGATAAAATTATTTTGCTGTTCAGCATCGAATTAATCAGCTTATATTCCGCTTTACCGGCTCATCGTAGCCCAACATTTTAATTAAGTACGTTAACGCAAGTTGAAGCTGGGGCCAAACTTGCTTTGAGGACCACTCGACAATGAAAACCTTCATTCCCGTTACTGTACTCATGGCTGCCATGGTATTTGGCACCACTGCTCATGCCAATGTCGACACCGAATGTCGTGAATGGGCGGTGATGGATGGCATTGATCAAGACAATTTAGCGGTTTATCTTGAAGAATGTCGTGCAAACATGAATTCTGAATACGAAGAACCAGTATCCGATGAGTCTATTGAAATGGCGAGTAGCGACTATGAACAGCCCTACTCAGATGACGCTGCCTCAGAGGTTGAAGCGGATTATGACGAATCAGAACAAGCGGTGGTCGAGTAACACCTGACCACAAGCTGACTCAACAAATTTGGATTCTCCGTTCATCGCCGATGCAGGTACACCCTTCATGCTTGGGTGACGGTGAATCCAAACATTTAAGCCAATTGTTCTGGCAATAAGCTCGGGGCTACTTTTGAACCGAGTGCTTTAAAGAGTTCGATCACTTCTTCTAGCAGAGCGCGGTTCTCGTTGTCTTTGTGGTAGCAGGCGAATACATCTCGATTCATTTCTGGGGCACCTTCCATCCGGAATAACGCCCCCTGCTCCACATACGCTTCGGTCAAACTATTGGGAAGATACGCAGCACCACCGGCTTGCAGCATAAAGTCCAACGCGACACGAGCAATATTGGTGTGCAAGCTAGGAGCCGGTAAGGCTTTGCACAATTTGGCGTGTTGCACACTGAACAACGTTCCCCAGTCCAGCATGATGTACCCCACCCGTTCTATGTCTTCAATTGCCAAGTCCGCATGGGTGCTGACCAATTCCAGCGGCAGTTGGAACAGCAGAGTATTATTCAGTTCTTCAACTTTAGGCGCATCAAATACCAGTGCTAAATCTAATGTGCGCTCAAGTAGCATTCTGGGAACCACAGATTGCGTCAACACTTCTGCGCGAATCGCTAAATCGGGTTTGGTGATTTTTAATTCGTACAGGCTGTTCTGCAACATGAGATCCCATACATTCGGGCTGCCGCCCAGTGCTAGCATTTGCGATTGCGTTTCGGTAATCGCGACCTCCTGAAAAGCTCTTTGCCAAGCATTCAGCACAGATTCGGCATGGGGCACCAATCGCTCACCCGCAGGGGTCAACTTGAGGTTATTGCGCAACCGATTGAACAACTCTACGCCTAATCGGCTCTCTAATTGCCGTATGCGGGAACTGACCGCTGCCTGTGTCACGTATAGGTTTTCAGCCGCCTTACCAAAGTGGCGCGTTTTGCAGACTTCTATAAACGTCTTGAGCAGTTCGGTATCCATGCGTTCTCATGTTGGTTAAGGTATCAATGGGGCGTCATCTTAGGTGTTAAACGATTGGTGTTAAACGATGACCATTCGCCCATGAGATTGAAATTCCATAGACAGGGATGTTTTACCATAGATTTTCAGGGGGTGTTAGCGCTTCCTCCCATCCCTTTGAAGGCCCTCACGGTGCTCACTGAGCGAAGGCGAGTTTGAGGCAATGACGCAGCATGGGCACGAAATCCATCAAATTGATGGGTGACGCCTGCGCCTTTCATGGCCGTCTCGTTATCTTTAGGCATAAAAAAAGGCCTACTTTTCAGTAAGCCTATTCGTGAGACATTTCGAGTGCTTGATGAACATTCATCTAACCATCACATTTATTGAATTCCATGCTGGCTTTAGCGTATTCCGTGCAAAAATCATCACTGCCAGCCGCCGTTTTTAATGTTGAGCCATCAAATACTGCGTTAATCACTTTCGATTTGGTCACCGTCAAGCGCTTATTCCTACAAGCCGCCACCGCAGCTTCTTTACACGCAGCGGCATTCGCCGTTTCTTTAAACTTCGAACAGCTGGGCTGACCTTTGCATTTTTTATAACTAATAGATTCCTTGCCCGGACAAGCAGTCCGTGTATATTTGATTTCGCAGGTGCCGGCAAAACTACTGGCTGCGGGCAATAGTAAGGCCGCTGTCAACAGGGTAACCGAGCAAAACAACGCCACGATTTGTTTGGGGATTGTGGTGATGCGCATGAAAACACTCCTTTCAATTTACCATTAACCCCTGCAGTTGCCTGCGTTGAGGGTAAGCATTAACAATCTGTAAAGCATACAAATTGATGAAGATGAATTATTAGCTTAGCAGGCTCGTTACAAAATCAAGCCACTAGGCAAAAGACCCATTTAGATCTTAAATTTACGACTTAACTCTCTTTGTTTTTCTGCCATTCGAGCCAATTCTTGACTCGAAACTTTACTTTTCTCGGCGCTGCTTGAGGTTTGCTCCGCCAAATCCGCAATGAGCTGAACATTTTCCGTTTGCATTTGAGCATTCGCGGATTGCTCTTCTGACGCACTGGCAATGGTTTGACTCATGTCTTTAATGCTTTGGATGCCACGGCTAATAGCGCTTAGGGTTTCGCCTGCTTCATTAATGCCTTCAACACAATGCTGGGTTTCCGACTTAGACTGCTCCATGGTTTTCACAGCCTTGCCTGCACCTTCCAATAAACGTTCAATCAATTGCTGTATTTCAGCGGTGGAGTCATGTGCGCGACTGGCGAGGGTTCTGACCTCGTCCGCTACGACTGCAAAACCACGGCCCTGTTCGCCCGCTCGTGCGGCTTCTATGGCTGCATT
Source organism: uncultured Saccharospirillaceae bacterium (assembly GCA_947503895.1). Classification (GTDB taxonomy): domain Bacteria; phylum Pseudomonadota; class Gammaproteobacteria; order Pseudomonadales; family Oceanobacteraceae; genus Bermanella. The sequence continues at coordinate 117,511 of CANNFT010000011.1, read as the reverse complement.
TAACGCTAATAAATTGGTTTGTTCTGCGACCCCTCGAATGACATCTAGAACGGAGCTGATATTGGTGGTTTCTTCATTCAGCTTGCCAATAACAGAAGCGGCCGAATCAATGGCACTGGATAAACTTTGAATACTGTTAATATTTTTACGCAGCAGTTTTTCACCATCAATGGCTTCTTTGTTCGCTACCTCGACGACCTCTAGGGTCCCATTAATGCTGCGGGCCACTTCGGTAATAGAACCGGCCATTTCTCCAATCGAATCGTTCACAATTCGGCTTTGGTCTTTTTGCTTGATCACACTTTGATAGCTTTGCTGGCTGATTGAGGTCGACTCCTCTGCCGTAGTTGCCAGCACATTCGAGCTTTCGCTGATCTCCTTGAGTATTTCACGGAACGAATTAACCAGAATTTTCATGTTGTCAGTCAAGGCACCTAGTTCGTCATGACTGGAGGGACCAAAATCTACCGTCAAATCGCCGGTTGCGACTTTTTTAATGTTAGCAACGGCTGAATTGAGCGGCTTACGAATCGAATGGGTCACGAAAAGGCTAACGAACACAGAAAGCAAAATCACAACGATGCCTAGCCCAATGATTAATGCTTGTGTCGAGGCAACCGTTTCAGAGGCCTCTTTTTTTAGCGCAATAGTGTATTCTTCAACCGCCTGATTAAATTGATTTAAAAGACTGAGAGCAGCATGCGATTGTTCTTGAGCCTTATTTAATTGAGTGCGTGTTTTAGCGGCACTTTCTAGTGTGCTGAGTTTTTTCTCAAGAACGTTATCTCCGGTGAGTGCGCTGCTAAACTGAGCTTGCTGCTCACTTAGCGCCAGCATGGTTTCATCCGAAACTAAATTCGGTGCCTGGCTGAGTTGATTTAAATTGTTTTCAATTTGAGCAAATAAGTCTTGCACCAAACTGCGCGAACTGAGCACTTCAAATTTACTTTGCGCAACCGCAGAACTGGCCAATACACCGGCCAAATTTTCTAAGGTTTCGCCCGTTTGAGTGATTATTTGCTGCTGGCTTGAATCGGAGACCGTGCTTTCAAGGTCATAGATATAACTGATCATTTCATCGGCTAGGTCGGCCACGTTGGATGCAGCCTCGGCAGTCTCACTTCTCTTAACCAATGTTTGCTTGTGTAATTCAATGACGTTTTTTGCTGTGACATGATACTGATTCACACCCTCAACCGATTGGCTAAGCAGTTGTTTGATATTGGGTAAAGGTTCGGTGAGGGTTGACAGCTTTTCTTCTGATTCGTAGTTCATTGCTTCATAGCTTTGATAAACGATCACTTGCGATTCAACTTTTTCCAATTGGCGTTCGTTGTATAACTGCAATAAGGTAATGTTACTTTCTAACATGGCTTTGGATAAAACAGAGCCCTCTTCGATGATCGGTACACTTTGTTCTGCAATCGTATTTAACCCTTTATTAATCTCCCAAATACTGGTGAGCGCCGTCAAAAAAGTGACGATAGAGAGCACCAGCACCAAGGTGAATCCGCCAAAAATCTTAGTCGAAACATTCATTTTTTTTAGCATAGGATCGTCAAGAGTCTCTTCCGTGTTTATTCCATCTCTGAATATAGGTATAGCAGGGGATTCAACATCCTCCAACTTGCGTGAACCGCCCTCCCGCTATTGACCATCACGCCAGCCAAGCGGCAGTGGTGACCATTGACGACCAGCACTTTTCCTTCAGAAACATGTCTCATTTTGTCTTCTAACATCAATTATTTTTTACCGTTTCGAAAAATATTTTTTGTTTTACCTCTCAAATATCCGGTTCCATACTTCGCGAAATTGAGGAGACGAAATACTGAACAGAATCTTCCAACAGGAGCGAGCATTATGACAGTTAGTGTTGAACACGCATTTCAGGCCACGGGACATTTTTACGACGATGAACATTTCCCTTATGGGTTCAGTCGTTCAGGCTATTTCACACGGTCGCAGGTAGAATTACTTGAACGATTCGGACAATGCTTAAAGCAGCTTGATGAAGGGCTGGCCCATCCGGCCAATGACGAGCAGCAAAAGTTTGTCGCGGTTTGTCGCGGCGAATCCAGTCCAAGCAGTGTGTTGGAGCAAACTTGGCTGCGCTATAAACAGTCTCTGCCGGGTAAGCGTTTTGTTTCGCTGGTAGATGTCAGCGGCGTTTCGAGCGACAGCGATTCCTCGTCTTCTGATTTCGACGACGATTAATCAGATGTTCTAAATGCTGAGCGCGTATCACGGATGACACCCACAGCGCACCGAAATGCTTTATTCGCTCAAAGGTTCGGTGCGCACCCTGTTCGACTTTAAACCGACTTAGGTCATCATAAACTCACCACCCATCGGCTATTTCTGCTTGGCCCCACCCCAAGACTGAGCGCATTCCTCATGTGGACGCCCGTACATGAATCTAATTCTCGTTGCCGCCTCCTGATTTCAATTGGCCTTCCTACCCTGCTCTCCGCTAAACTGCACAGGCACTTTTATTCGAGACGGTTATGGAACATGTGATTCAGGCGCTGACCCGCATCATCCAAAAAATTACACATGAGGAGTCACCCACAGAGCAGGTGCGCTTGATTGTGGATTCCATTAGCCAAGTAGCCGGCACGGATGTTTGCAGTCTTTATCGAAAAAACGCAGACGGTGACCTCGCGCTGCTGGCCAGTCATGGCTTGGAAGTGAATCATCCTCTAGTCATTCCTGCTGATAAAGGCTTGGTAGGCTTAGTCGCTCGCTCTCGCCATCCTATTAACGTAGCCGAAGCTGCGCGTCACGAAGCGTTCTACTACGTTCCAGACAGCTTGGAAGAACGGTTCGCCAGTTTTTGTGGTGTGCCATTAGTGCAAGCGGGCAAGGTGATTGGCGTGCTCACGGTGCAACGGACACGCGCAGAAAAAATCAGTGATGCACAAGAAGCTTTCCTCGTGACGCTGGCATCCCAATTGGCGCTGATCATTGCTCAGATTCCACCTGAAACGCAAAAGCCGCATAAATCCCAGCACTATCAAGGTTTGCCAGCGGCACCAGGGGTGGCGCTGGGCAACATTTTAATTTGTGAAAGTGGGCTGTTGAATGATGTGCCTGATTCGCAATGCGACGATCCTAAAGCCGAATCAAAAAAATGGCACCGGCTATTGGCCAGCGTTGTTGAAGACGTTAAGCGGGAACAAGCCGCATTGGGGAATGCCTTATCGGATTCCGTTATTGGTATCTTTGATGCGTATTTGATGCTGCTGTCAGATTCAACACTAGTGCAAGGTGTCGAAGCAGAAATTCAGAACAATAGCAGTCTATCCAGTGCCATTCGCAAAACCGTTCTGGGCATTGCCGCCGTGTTTAAAAATATGGAAGACCCTTACTTACGGGCTCGGCACGAAGACATCCTGCACTTAGGCAATAAGTTACTCCAAAGTCTGAAAGGACAAACCACGCTGGAGCATTCGACACAAACTCAACCGCCTCTGAACGGCCAAGGGCAAATCGTACTGGTCGGCCACCAAGTCAGCGTTTCCCAAATGGCGGCCATTCCCAATGGGCAATTGGCTGGCGTGGTTTCAGGCGAAGGGTCACGGCTGTCGCACACGGCCGTTTTGGCAAACGCCATGGGGGTTCCCGCCGTGATGGGGGTAGGGTCGTTGAAGGGTTTAAAATCCCAATTGCCCATTCTCATTAATGGCAGCGAAGGTTATGTGGTACTGCAACCCTCACCGGCAGTCTTGAAGGCATTCGGCAAGCAGTTACAAAAAGAGCAAAAAATTCGCGAGCAGTTGGCTACCCTTCGTGATGAACCTGCCGAAACCACCGATGGATATCGAGTGCGCCTGTTTGCGAATACGGGCTTATTGGCTGATATATCGCCCGGCATTAAAAACGGCGCAGAAGGCATTGGCCTTTACCGAACTGAAATTCCGTTTATGGTGCGCAATAGCTTCCCCAATGAAGATGAACAAGTGGAGGTCTATCAATCCGTATTCAATGCGTACACCAATAAACCGGTGTATATGCGCACATTGGATATTGGCGGAGATAAACAGTTACCCTATTTTCCCATTCATGCAGAGGATAATCCTGCGTTAGGTTGGCGTGGTATTCGGTTTACCCTCGACAATATACAGCTCATGATGACCCAAGTTCGAGCCATGGTACGAGCAGCCGGTAAAGGTAATCAGTTAAATATATTATTGCCGATGATCAGCTCGACCACGGAAGTAAATCTCGTGAGGGAACTCATTGAAGATGCTTGCCAACAATTAATGGCTGAAGGTTACGAAATTGATCGTCCCAAAATGGGCATAATGCTCGAAGTGCCTGCCGCAACATCGCAAATTCCATTTTGGAAAGACAAGATCGATTTTATTTCAATTGGGTCAAATGATTTAAGCCAATATCTACTGGCGTTAGATCGCAATAATATTCATGTTGCCGACCGCTATGATCACGTTCACCCGGCAGTTTTACATGAAATAGACCGCATTGTGGATATTGCGCGTTTATACAAAATTCCCTTAAGCCTGTGCGGTGAAATGGCATCGGACCCCGTTGCCGTCGTGTTACTGGTGGGCATGGGTATCCAGCAATTAAGCATGAGTTCATCGAAACTGCCGCGTATCAAACGTCTCATCAGAGCCATTTCGGCGCCGATGGCCAGTACCATTTTGCATCAGGCGCTGGCTATGGATAATGCGCATGATATTCGGCAATGGGTTAAAAGTCGCATCAAAGAATTAAAGATCGATGAGCTGACGGACATTTAAATTTCCCCATCAGTAAATGCTGTTTATTTATTTAAAGCCGCTGGAGCCAGCCATTGTTTGAGCAACGCGTGGAGCTTATCAACATCAATGGGTTTCGATAAGTAATCGCTCATACCAGCTTCGAGGCATTTTTCTCGGTCACCCATCATCGCATTGGCCGTCATGGCAATGATCGGTATATGCTTGTATCGTTCGCCTGCTTTCCCTTGACGAATATTTCGCGACGCATCGTAACCATCCATTTCCGGCATTTGGCAATCCATTAACACTAGGGTATACGGCTCAGCTTCCGATGCCTGACTCAATGCATCAAGCGCTTCTAAACCATTGGCAGCACATTCACAGCCTAATTGCAGATCTTCCAATACTCCCTCTGCAACGATTTGATTAATCTGGTTATCTTCCACCAGTAATATACGTGTATTTTTCGGCCAGTTGGCATCGCTCGCGGCTTGTGTATTTATTCGAATATTCGTTGCACTTTCAGAGTCTGATTCATTCGAAGGGGGATTGGCTTGATGCAAATTGTCTTCAAGCGGTACAGACTTTATTTCTTGCAAGTAATGCCTTGTAACTAAAGGGTCTGCGCGGTTTAGCGCTTCGCCATCCGACAATACCAATTGTAATGCGTCATATAAATAGGACGCCGATACAGGTTTCGGGAAATAGGCGACAAAGCCTAACTCAGCATATAGATGAGCGTCCCCACGATGGCTCATGGAGGTCATCATAATTAACTGCATGGCATTAAATCGTGTGTCTTTTCTAATTCGTTGGGCGAGTTCAATGCCATCCATTTCAGGCATTTGCATATCAAGAATCGCTACTTTGAAAAACGCTTCATCGTTGAGCTTCACTCGTTCATTCAACCTCTCTAACGCCTGTTGACCACTGCTCGCTTCTGTAATATCCATTTCCCATAGTGACAATTGTCCAAATAAAACTTCTCGGTTGGTGGCATTATCGTCAACAATTAATACCGGTACATGCTTCAAATTCATATTGGGCAATGTTATTTGCCTGTCATGCGCTGGCTCCAACTGAATCTCAAACGTAAAGACACTGCCCACGCCCTCTTGCGAGTGCACCCAAACATCGCCTCCCATTAATTGACATAGCTGACGAACAATCGCTAACCCTAAACCGGTACCACCGTATTTTCGCGTGGTGGTTGAGTCAACCTGAGTAAAGGACTCGAATAAATTTTCAATTTTGTTTTCTGCAATCCCGATCCCCGAATCGTGAATCTCGCAATGCAGTCTCAACCCGTTAAACAGCGGTTTCTCCAATTTGGCAACTATTGAAATTTCCCCCGTATCCGTGAATTTAATGGCGTTACCCACTAGATTAGTAAGTATTTGGCGAATACGACCAGGGTCTCCTTTTACCATTTCATGATGAATACCGCGGGTGTTGACGATGAGTTCCAACCCTTTTTCCTGAGCTAAATTTGCAATGGATTGCGCAAAATCGCTAATCTGGCTGGTAAGATTAAATTCAATGCATTCCAATTCTAGCTTGCCGGCCTCGACCTTAGAAAAATCTAATATATCGTTTATCAACACGAGTAAGGATTCCGCGCTGGACTTCGCTAATTTCGCACGATGTCGCTGCTCATCGGTTAAGTCCGCTTTCAACATTAACCCAAGCATACCCAATACACCGTTCATGGGGGTGCGAATTTCGTGACTCATGCTAGCCAAAAACTGTGTTTTATAGAGCGCGGCCTGCTCTGCTGCTTCCTTGCCTTTTATGAGTGCTTGCTCTGCCTGCTTCAATTGCGTAATGTCGCGAATCAATCCGGTGAAGACTAAACCCTCACGCGTGTTAACCTCAGATATGGATAAATGAATTGGGAATTCTTCACCCGATTTTTTGACGGCGACCAGTTCACGTCCTATGCCAATAATTTTCGTATGACCGGTATTCAGATAATTTTCAATAAACTGATGATGCTGCTGCGCATATTCTTGAGGCATTAACGCGGTGACAGGTTGCCCAATGATTTCAGACTCTTCGTACCCAAACGTCACTTCAGCGGTTCGGTTAAAAGTTAATATTTCCCCACTTGCGTTTATCGTAATAATCGACTCAGCGGCGTTATTCACGATGGCCATCATTCGATCATAGGACTCAGTCGCATTTTCTGCTGATGCATTTTGAAGTGTTAAGGATTGATTAACTCTTTGCATAAGATTGTGAAAGCTGCGAGCCAACATACCAATTTCATCTTTTGATTGAATGGGCAATGGTTGCAACTCACCCGTTTCTTCATAATGCTGAATCGCATCCGTCATATGAATTAAGGGTCGTGTTAATCGACGAGTTGTCATTAAGGCCAGTCCGAGTGCCACCACCGCCAGCGAAATAGAAATGATTAAGCTGCGTATACGATAGGACTCCAAAATAGAACGTCTATTCTGTGATGTATGCTGTAATAGTAATTGAAAAGATAAATCGCCCTGAGCGCTATTCAAAACAACCTTTCTGTATATGGATGAGCGCACACGACCATAGATATCTTTCAATTCCGGTAATAACTGTACGTCAGCCTGATCAAATTCAGTATTTGGAAAAAGGACTTTCATCGATCGCGTTAACAGTCGATTGTCGGATGCATTATCCGGTGGCTGAAATAAAATAGCACCGCGCTGATTGGCCAAATAAACCGCCAACCCACTTAATTCTTTTTTACTTAACTTTTGGACAAAATCTCGTATATCTAATGTTATTTCAATCATGCCCACGATGGTGTCATCCGAAACATGCGTGACCAATGTTGATATATTAAATCTGCTTAGGTGTTCTTTGCGATACATGCTTTGAGCATCTATTGTATGATCACCATCTTCGTTTTTTATATTCTCAATGTGTTTTTTTGCATAGTTGATCAATGCTCCTTCCGAACGCAGCGACTTGGCCACATTACTGACTTTTCGTATTGCTCGCTCACTTTCTTTTAATACGATAATTCGACTACTCTGAACATCCAAAAAACTGATGAAGTGCACCTGTGCGTAATTGTTTTTATGCAATAAAAAATCGGAAAAATCATTCTCAATTTGACGCTGCCAATCATCAAATTGATCAACCTGACGAACATAGGCGGCGTTTATTAACCCTTGAATAGAATGCAAGTTTGACAGATAGCGAGCATCACTCAAGGTGTTCTCGTAGAGCTGCTCCAATAGCGGCTCAACTAATTGGCTTTCAAGGATCAGCTCCTCCGTTTCTTGTTGATATAACAATCGGTCGGTCTCAATATAAAATGAAGCGCCCAAAATAATGGCAATGGCCATGGACAAAATAAAAGCGGATATGGGAATTTTAATGGATAAGGGTCGAGTGGCTTTTCCAACGGCCAATTGCGTTTCTAATTTCGCATTATGATGAACATGCTTTGATGACGTAGGTACGATTAATGGCTTTTCGGATATATCCAATAATATGCCCAGCAAGACACACAGATATGCGAATATCTTGATCAAATGGGCGATATTAAAATGGTGGTCAAAAAGCGATTGCGAGCCAAACACCATATGCAGTTGTGTCACCGTCGCCGGCAAAATACTCAGCATTAAAAAAAAAGTCAGTAGATTCGATTCTTTGTGATACCAAATCCAAAACAGCACACCCGCCAGCAGAAATAAGGCCAACGGCAAGACATCGAACGGGCGAGATATGAGCGCAGACGGATATTGTGTCTTCGGCAATGTCGTCGCCGATACTACCCAATAACACATTCCCAGTGCCAATAAGACAAATACTAAGGCTGTCATGATCAGCGTTTTTTTTTCGGTCAATGAAGAGGACTCGATCAAGGCATGGCGTCCACTGCGCATGCGCAAGATCCACAAGCTTACGGTGGCCGCTGCTATCATGATGAGACTGTTAAAGCTTCTCGACATGGCCCAAGTAAAAGGGACAAAATCCTCGTCAGGTACATTAGCGACGATGATGCGAGTCGCCGCTAAGGTGTGGAAGGCATCAAGTATGCCGGCGCACATCATGGCAATGCCAATAATGAGCACAGTGGCATCATGACGTGCTCGATAGTGCATACATGCCGCAAGCACAGCCACAAAGGCAAGGCTCACTGCGCTCCATTCCATGAGTGCGTGTTGAAAGGCCCCAGACATCAGCAAGAATTGAGTCGGCCTATTCAATTCAATTGAGCTTGAAGCTGGTTGAGGCGATGCGTGTATGGGTGAACTGATATCCCACCCAAGCATCGTCAGCCCTACCGGCAGTATGCACAGCAAACACATCACTAACCCAGCTTTTAGCCGAGTTGGGCTTAGGAGTCTCATAAAGCGCCACGAATTCCTTTGGCAGATCGCTGACGAGCCGTATTATCCAACGTTAAGTGTAGTGGGGAATCACAGGAAGTGAGCAGCCTGACGCGGAGCAGAAAACGACGTCATTCGGCGTACTGTCTTATGCGGATTGACGCTCAAGCGGTCTCTAACGCCCCGATCAATGGAGAGACCAATGCAGAGGCCTTAAAATGACGGGAATGAATAGACCTGTGCAGGTGTCAGAGTTTATGGATAAAATCCGTCACTCGAGTCGATAGGGCAGGCCCCTCATCCCGAGTGGCTGAATGACTCAATGTCAGCGTGACTGAATACCGGAGTGAGCTAAGCGCTAATGAACCATTTTTCGCATATCTTGATCGTATTATTGGTTGGCACAAGCTCCGGATTTGGCTTGGGTTGGTGGGCACATTCCCATTATTCGGATGACGATTCGCAAACAGTGGTCGCCCATGCTGCCCGCAATAACCTGCATGCTGCACCCGTTCTGACGCACAATAACCAAGAGTTAACGGAAGCAAAAAAAGGCGCTCCGATCAGCATTGCTCAGTTACTCCAACAACAACGGATGGATGAACTCACCTCCTATTGGGTGTCAGCCCATTTAACTCAGCAAGAAAAAGGCTTGATACAGCAGCAAGTACACCAGCACTTGAATCGCCTAGCTCAGCACCAAGACTGGCTGTTACTGGAAAAATGGCTGCGCACGCTCGAAGGTGCCGGCCTCAGTGACCGCTATCAATTACAACTACTGGCCAAAGTACAACTGGAAGCGCAGCAATATACCGCAGCACTTGAAACGCTTTATGCAGCACAATCTTCCGCCAGCGAAATGCAGGCACAACGTAAAATTCAAACGAACATCGAAGATCTATTAGACTCCCTCATCAAGGGCTATCAAGGCGGGGGACTATCGCTCAGCGTCCAAGAAATGTTGTCTCTTCTCGAATTTGCGAAGGATCAGTCCCCCGATTACATTCCCATTAGCCTTGCCTTAGCTGAAATATATTCACAACAACACCAATACGACTCTGCGCTCGATGCGCTGGCGTTTCTCCCCTTTAACGAGCAGTACAATGGCGTGGTAGAGGAGCGCCAAAGCCATATTCAATCGTTACGTGATCAAACCTTACGCGCAGCAGAGGCCATTCCGTTAATCCGTGTGGGTAATCAATTCTTAGTGAATGCCAATATCGTCGCGCCCACCCATAACGAAACGGAAGCAATTCTATTGCTGCTGGATACCGGTGCCACGTTTACATCCATTAATAAACCTGTCATTCAGCGAATACTCACTCAATCATCGGTGCTGCATAATGATCAGCGTACGGTTACCGTCCGAACCGCTAATGGCCGTGCTCCTGCTCGTGTGTTTAAGGCACCTGTTTTAAAAATGGGTCATGCAGAGCAACCGGACATGACCATTCTCGAAATCGACATGGGCGTGAACAGTCAAGCAGACGGTTTACTGGGAATGGAATTTCTCGGCCAATATCAATTTGAAATAGATCAAGAAAATGCGCTGCTTTACTTGTCGCCGCTTTAGTTTTCTTAACATTCGGTCAAGCAGTGTTCGCTTAATTTCCCTTTATTTTCATGCTAGGGTGTGAATTCAGGTTCATAACAAGGGAAACAATAACAATGAAAAAACTTCTCATCGCAACACTTGCCGCCTCCATCAGCCAGTTCGCGTTTGCGCAAGACCCAGCAGAAGGGCTGTGGAAAACCATTAATGAAGACACGGGAAAAGCTGAAAGCATTGTTAAAATTTGGGTCGCGGAATCCGAGTTAAAAGGCAAGATCGTCCGCTTAATTAATCCTGAAAAAGAAAACCCTGTGTGCGACGAGTGCGAAGGCAGCCGAAAAGATCAGCCCATCGAAGGCATGGAGTTTATTTGGGGACTGCAAAAAGACGATGACGCCTGGGACGATGGCGAAATTTTGGACCCAGGTAACGGCAAGGTTTATAGCGCAAAAATCACACCTATTGAGAACGGCAGCAAGTTAGATGTGCGCGGATACATTGGTTTTGCATTTGCAGGCCGCTCACAAATATGGGAGCGCGCAACCGAGGCCGATTTAACGGCTCAACCCATTGCCACGGGCGAATTAAAAAGCGAATAACGTTGAGCAACCTTCGACAATTTTTTTGTCTGAATAAAAAAAGCGAGCCTTTGATCAGCTCGCTTTTTTATTTCCGCGTAACCGTTAAATGTCACCCAGCTAAGGTGTACAAGGTTTTAATTTCCACGTCACCTGCACCGTCGCCTCAGAACTCACTTGCGCTGCGGGCATACTGGCTTCGGATTTCGCCATCATTAAACTGGATTTCGCTCGGTGCATATAAGGCATCGGCCTATATTGACTGCTCTCTCTTACTTGTGTGGCATCCCCTAAACAGACATTCAATTCAGTCGCCATCATCATCGCTTTATTTTTTGCATCTTGTACGGCCAGCTTTAAGGCTTGTTGATACACCAATTTGCTAGAAGCTTGCGGCTGTGATTCATAGTGATCAATATTGTTGGTTTCACCTAATAGTTTAATCAGTTCATGATTTTCTTCTGCTGAACTGACTTCGATATTCCAAGTTTCTTGGATGCTGTAACCGACCAATTTTCGTTTTCCTTCGTGCCACTGAAACTCCTCAGTTAATGAAGCTTGAGTGTAGCCATATTGGTGCTCTTCAATCTTAAGTTTATCGAGAATACGCTGAATCTGGTTGCGCTTCTTTTGCAATTTATCCGCAAGCCCGTTTCGCTTATTGTTGCGCGCGATCAATTGGACTTTCAATTCGTATTTATCCGCCAGTACGTTCTCTTGATGGTGACCTGAGACCGTGACGGTCGCAATTTGATGCGCATCTTCAGCGTAAACATTCGACCATGATGTCATGACTAGGGCGGCCATCACGGCCTTTAATACATGATGAGGAGAAAGAGCCATAATGCTTAATTCCTTTTTAATCCAATAGGTTGACGTAAAAGATGAAGCTCAGACAATAAAAACGAGACTTGGTTGCCAGTGAAATATCTCGGGTTCCTCCAGCAAATGCAAGTCCTTAGGGTGTCACATTGAAGGCGTTTAACAGTACGATCATCATTAGGAAGGGGAGGGCTGAACCCACTTTAAGTTCTGCCCGAGTGGTCTTTTCAAGTTCAAGGCGTGCTCTGAAGATTTAACGGGTTAAATCCAAAAAGCACAACACAAAAAAATTGGAATGACCCGGCGCGGTAGGGCAGGGTCGGGTCTGTCGCGTCAAATTGACTTTATCGCGGCGTCTTTACGTAATTTGATAGCGACCGGGTTTATGATTAGTAGCGATAATTAAATTCATGGCTACTGCACCGACAATAGACAATAGCAAAATAGGCACACTCACGATAAAAAAGGATGCCGCAACGATCATGCAGTCAACCAACATTTGAAAACGCCCTGCGCTGATTATATTTTTACGCTGGAGGAATAAAGCCAAAATGCCAACCCCCCCCAAACTCGTATTGTGTCTAAACAGCACTAATAACCCTGTGCCAAATAGAAACCCGCCAAATATTGCGGCGAAAGTGTTGTTTAAATGTTCAAAGCTCACCATCAGAGTTGCGTAGTCTGCACACACAGACACAAGGCTCACCGCCACAAATGTGTTCAGACAAAAACGCCAACCCATTTGCTTCCAAGCTAAGATGTAAAACGGAAGATTGATAACGAAGAAGATTTGACCAAAGGTAAAAGACGTTAAGTGGGTTAACATCAATGCCAAACCTGCAGTTCCACCGGTTAACAAACCCGACTGATTGTAAAGCACGATACCAAATGCCATGAACGCCGTCGCACAAACCATGGCGAGTAGATCTTCAAAAAAAGAATGGGATTTCTGTGTCATGTAGGCTCAAACTGTCTCATTGGTAAAGTCTGATTGGAACATGCCAAGATTAGACGGAACAAGCCTTACACCATGATTAATACCACTTATCGACACGCTAAACTGTAAACTTAACCCCACGCTTTAAAGCCTAAGCGCTGAAGTTGCTGCTCACTGATGGGCAAACACAGCGCTGACAGCACCCCCTGTACTTCTTGACGAGCAGCCAAAGGTCGCGAGTATTGCCAACCCGTGTGGTCACCGCCACTGATGATAATTCGAACATAATCTTCATCGCCAGGAAGCTCGGCGCGGTACTCATCCATGAACACCCAAACGGTCTGCGCCGGATAATATTGTGGCCAGCCATCAGCAGCGGGCCACAACTCATCGATGGCAACGAAGTCTCGCGGCTGCTTACGTGTTAATTGATAGGTCATTACTTGCGCTACAACCGAGGCGCAAAGAAACGGCTGCTCAGCAATACGGAATCCGTGGCATGATCACCTTCGTGATCTGCACGTTCAACCAATAAAGCCACTTCTTGCGTCCCATCCAGCGGACAAGGTGCCGCACACTGAACCTCAACTCGCACGTAAACCACTTCCCTTGAACTCATATACACCGAGCTAGGCGTTGTGAGCATTAACTCTGGGTTTTGTACATGAATTCGATAGGTCGCCGCCTCGCGCGACTTATTGTGTAATTTCAATTGGTATCGATTCGCCAACTGACCCTCACCGTTGTACAGATACATTTGCCCGCGATCACGTGAAAGGTGCGCATCTAAATCCTCACTAAACCAGACTTGCAGCGTAAACGCGGCTGCGCTCAGCAAGGCTAAAATGGCATACCCCCACAGTTTTTGACGTCCCTTTAGCAGGGTGAATATTGCGTGTTTTTGGGATTGCACAGCTTTCAATTCACTGGCCGCTGGAGCGTCACCTGTGGTCATGCCAATTGATTCCGCAGTGGCTTGCCCTTCATAAGCAAACTGAATTAAACCCGTTGGCTTGTTTACTTTTTCCATTACGTCATCGCATACATCGATGCAAGCTGCGCAGTCTATGCAGGCATATTGCAGGCCCTGTCGGATATCAATGCCTACAGGGCAAACTTGAACGCATAAGCTGCAATCGATGCAATCACCTTCATTTCGACGAGGCTCTCCCCGCTCAGTTTGATAAGTGACTTTTAAGCTTTTTTTATCGAGCATAACCGACTGAAAACGCGAGTAAGGACACATATGCAAGCACACTTGCTCGCGCAACCAGCCGCCGTTTAAGTAGGTCATGATGGAAAAAAAGCACAACCAAAACAGCACACTCAGACTGACATTAGCATGGGTGATATCAAGCCATAATTGCTCTCCGGTTTCAAAGAAGGCCACGAAGGTAAACCCCGTCACGCAGGCGATGAGCATCCATAATGAGTGTTTCAAAAATAAGGGCAGTAAACGCCTTTTATACCAAGGCAATTTCAATTCTTTTAAACGTTTTTGGCGACTGCCTTGGGTTTTTTCTTCTACCCAAATAAACATCATGCTCCAAATAGTTTGTGGACACGCGAAACCACACCATAGTCGCCCTGAAAATGTGGCCACCGCAAACAACCCAAAAGCAGCGGCCATGGCTAGCCACGTCAACATCAAGTAATCATCCGGCCAAAAAACCAAACCAAAGACATGCAGTTCTCGATGCGGCAAATCCATCCACAACAACGGTGCACCTTTGAAAGTCAGCCACGGTGATAGCACAAACAACAGGATTAACGGCGTCACGATCATACGTCGCCAGCGCTGAAAACGCCCCGAGGCTAAACGCACCGCAGAGTTATTTTGAGTGGCATCCACTTGAATGACAGGAATGATGTGGTCCATGAAACCTCAATCGTATTAACAAAACACCGATCAATTAGGACAGCAAACGCCATACCAACTCCTAAGCCATTGATTTATAGAGGTTTTATAACAAACACACCAACAAGAAACGAAATACAGACACGAAATATCACGCATAAACGAAATATCGCCACATGAAAGCAATAAAAGCAAACACCAAGCTCGCCCTTGCCTACCCTTGAATTTGAATTTGAATTTGAATTTGAATTTGAACTGGAAAATATAATTGAATCGATCATCACCCTGCGGCCTTTAAGGCGACCGCCCACCAAACAGGAGGACAATATATAAAATCGCAGGGAGCCTTGTAGCCGCGAAGAGGGGCGTGGGGAGCCATCCCCACAAAAGAAACCGAGAGCCCAACAACGTGAGCGGCAACCGCCGCCTAGGCAAACGAGATATAGGAGCCATCGCCATCCTTCACACTACAGCAGCCCCAGTTTCTGCATGCGGGAACGTAAGGTGCTAGGGGGAAGCTGTAAAATCCGCGCGGCACCTTGATCACCCGCAATCACACCTCGGCAATATTCCAGCACACTTTGAATATGTTGCCGCTCCGCCTCCTGCCATGACATAGGCTTCACATCCTGCACGCCATCCGAGGTTTCGACGTTCAACTTAGGAATCACCAACGGCCCATTTGAATGCAGTATGACGGCATGTTCTACCCGGTTTTGTAATTCTCGGACATTACCCGGCCAGCGATATTCTCCAAGCCATTTCAAGGTTGAAGGCGATATGCCGTTGAAAGTTTTACCTAGGCGCTGACAGGCTAAGCGTGCGAAATGATTGGCTAATATCGGGATGTCTGACTTTCGATGCCGCAAGGGTGCAACATGTATCGGAAACACGTTTAAACGATAATACAAATCCATTCTAAACCGCCCTTCTTGAACGGCCTGATGCAAGTCTCGATTACTCGCAGCGATGACGCGCACATTTACGCTAATGGTTTGATTACCCCCAACACGCTCAAATTCTTTTTCCTGTAATACACGCAGCAATTTTACTTGCGCCTCTAATGGCATTTCACTCACTTCATCCAAAAATAACGTGCCGCCATCGGCCAACTCAAACCGCCCGATACGTTGCTGTACCGCACTGGTAAACGCGCCTTTTTCATGCCCGAACAGTTCACTGTCGATTAAGCCTTCTGGAATGGCACCGCAATTTATTTTCACCAAAGGTCGATCCCGACGCATACTCTGCTGATGCAGTGCGCGTGCAATTAATTCCTTGCCCGTTCCATTTTCACCTTGAATTAATGCGCTGGCTTCTGTGGGCGCGACCAAGGATATTTGCTGGTGTAAATCGCGAATCACTTCACTTTGCCCAACCAATTCGCTGTTGTGTTCCGTTTGACGCTCTTCCTGCAAATAGCGATTTTCGGCTTGCAGGCGGTCTTTCAATCTTTGCACCTGATTCAGGGCTTCTCTTAAATTTTCTTGCGCTAATTTTCGCTCGCTGATGTCTTTAAACACGACCACGGCCCCCGTTATCTGCCCACTGTGCACTATGGGTGTGCTGGAATAATCCACAGGAAAACTTGAACCGTCTTTGCACCAAAAGACTTCGCTTTCATTGAAGCGTGTTTGTCCGTCTTTGATGCTCTGATAGATAGGGCAATCTTTTTGAGGGTAGTGTGTGCCATCGGCATGACTGTGATGATGGAACTGGTGAATCGTCTGCCCAATTAATTCATCCGCGCGCCAACCCGTCATCGCTTCAGCCGCTTGATTGACAAAGGTGGCTCTGCCTTGCGCATCCAACCCATACACACCTTCAGACATAGATTCGAGGATCAATCGATGACGCTGCTCTAATTCATGCTGGGTCATGGTCTGACGAACCGGTTTCGACGGTTTTGTAGAAGATGAGCGATCCTTAGCCATAGCGCCTCCAAATTAACACTGATTCCGCCACAGTAATGCATCCAAGCTTAAAACGAAATATCGTCTTTACAAATAGTATCGACTCAAGAAGCGATATATAGAGCGACCGGTGTCTAATCCGAGCACCTCAACGAGCACCGGAGCCGTCACTGTCGACTGTGTATAAGTTTCGCCGACGGCAAGGGTGTCAGACGGGCAGCCGAATTCCAGAGCCTAGTGGCCTAGTCACTGGGAGTCTGAGTGTCACGTCGATGGAAGGGCATCATCAAGATGCGATCGAGGCGCTGGCTGGCTTTAGGGTCGCGGACGTGGGGTAATCCTATGCGCATGCTCTCATGGCCATCTTTTGGCTGTGCCTGATAGCTACCGAATAGCCGATCCCACCATGACAAATTGAAACCGTAGTTAC
The DNA here is from genome assembly GCA_947503895.1 of uncultured Saccharospirillaceae bacterium. Taxonomy (GTDB): domain Bacteria; phylum Pseudomonadota; class Gammaproteobacteria; order Pseudomonadales; family Oceanobacteraceae; genus Bermanella. The sequence continues at coordinate 100,369 of CANNFT010000011.1, read as the reverse complement.
GGTTGTATTCTTGTGGATAAACCGAATGGTGAACACGGTGCATGTCCGGTGTCACCACCACCTTACGGAGCCAGTGATCCCATTGTTTAGGCAATCGCACATTACTGTGATTAAACATCGCCATAACATTGAGCAGCAATTCGAAAATAATGACGGACACAACTGGCGCGCCTAATAAAACAATCGCCAGCCATTTGATGCACATAGACAAGAGTATTTCGAACGTGTGAAAGCGCGCACCGGTGGTGACATCAATATCTTGGTCTGCGTGGTGGACTTGATGCAATTTCCATAACCAAGGTATCTGATGAAATAACCGATGCTGCCAGTAAATGATGCCGTCTTGAAGCACCACGCACACCATCACCACACTCCAGTACACAGCGCTGACGCTCCAAGCATAGCCTTCAATCAAGCCGAGCGAAGGAGCCGACAGCTGATTAAATAGAATATTAAAAATCCCCCAGCCTTGCTGCTGCGCCATCACGGCAAACCCCACCGCGGCAGCTGGAAAAAGCACCCTTACCATCATGCTATTCAAAAACACTAAGCTAATGTTGTTAATCCAGCGGAACCCTTTTGGTTGTGACAATCGTTTACGAGGCGCGAGGATTTCCCATATCGCCATGACACTCAATACCGCAATAAAAGCGCTCAGCCTGAGTATTTTTTCATGCTCAATGAGCCACGATTCCATTGTTCTGCTCGCTCCGCCATTTCTTACGATTAGAAGACATCATTTATCTGTGACTCTGACATTCATTTAATAAACGCTCGATCAGGTCTCGGTCAATCGAACCATCGTGAATGATTTCAAGTTTACTGTCTGAATGATTATGACTGATCGAGGAAGGCTGAATGTGAATGCTGTTTTCTTGACCGTTTAACTCACACCACTGCTCACCATCGTAAATTAAACCTTTAACACGGGCTAAATTTAACGCCTCTAAGGCAAGGGCTAAACGATGCGCATCTAATGGACAGGCCACTGATCGAGACCAAAAAGATGAAGTGAAGGACGCATCCTCAGGGGATCGCTCAATTGATCGTTGGTCCTGGAAACGTTGGTCCTGGTTAACCGGTGTGTCACGCGCAGCATTGAGTTTTGATAACGGTATGTCGCCGTGCTGCGTCCAGATTTTAAGCGCATTCGGTCGACTCAGTTTTACATGGCGAGCGAAGATCTGATCAAACTGTTTTTCGTTTTCTGGTTCGCATAAGTCGGTTTTATTGGCGACCCAAATATCGCCGACATTTAATTGCTGTTGATACAACGCATGCTGGACATGCTTAGCACTGGAAAGGTGTCGAGGATCAATCAATGTCAGCGTGGCGCGCACATCTAAGACGGAACGAAAATGCTCACCGGTTAAAATACCTAAAATATTTTCAGGGTGCCCGAGACCGGTGGGTTCAATGAAGATTCGATCGGGGCGGGCTTCTTTTATTAATTGATTGAGAGCCACTTGAAAGGGCAACTTGGCGGCACAACACAAACATCCACCCGGTACTTGTTTAATTTGGGTATTTTCAATGTCGGGAATAAAATCAACATCCAATCCCATTTGACCAAATTCATTGACCAAAATAGCCCAGCGTTCATGTTTGGGTTTTTGATGTAACAGTGAAATTAATGCCGTGGTTTTACCCGTGCCTAAAAACCCCGTAATGACGTGGGTGGTAATATTTGAGAATGCCATGACTTTGCTCAATAAGGTTAATCTGCCCGCATCATCATGAACGACCGCGCATACTGAAACACGCTTGCCCTCGACCTGCACGCTTGGCTCGGTACATTGCGCTATCTGCCATGCCCATAACATCATCTGGCGAGGACATACCCGCATCAATCATGGCGACACCCAAGCTGCCATTAATATGTATGGATTTGTTTTGAATAACAAACGCAGGCACTAAACAGTCGAGTATGCGCTGAGCCACCGTTTTGGCTTCTTGTTCCATTCCATGGTGGTCCACCTTGGCGTTTTCTAAAATAACAATGAACTCATCGCCACCCATGCGAGCTATCGTGTCTGCGTTTCGCAGTGTTTGACGTAACCGATCCGCCACTTGAATCAGTAATTCATCCCCAACACTGTGTCCTTGTGAATCATTCACGACTTTAAAATTATCTAAGTCGATGAAGATTAGGGCTCCACGCGTTTGTTTACGTTTGATATGAGCTAATACCCGCTGAAGCCGATCCACCAGCAATCGTCGATTGGGCAATTCTGTGAGCGGATCATAAAAAGCCAATTGTTTAATTTCTCGCTCTGCTTCTTTTCTCTGTGTGATATCGCGCGCCATCAGCAACACATGCTGACGTTCTGGATCACTGGCGCTGTACCTCTGTATAACAGACGTACGGCCCTCAAAATCCACCAACCCTTTCGGTACCTTTAATTGATATTCAAATATTTGAGACTGATCTTGTTTAAGCGTTTCTTGAATAATGCCCATGATGGCTTTCGCACGTTCAGCCGGTAAAACCTCATTGACCGTTTTGCCAATGACGTTTTCTCGTTTGTCATACAACAGGTCATCGCTGGCACCGTAAATATCAACGTATTCACCCGATTCCGATAATATTAAGGCGAGATCAGGCATCACTTGTGTGAAAGCTTGAAGGCGTTCCATGCTGACAGCCAAATGCTTATTCAATACTTTTTCGCGCATTTTAGCGCGATGGCGTTCGAGTGCCATGCCGGCCAATGAACCAAATCGCCTAATGACATTTAAATGAAAATCTTCCGGTGCTTTTATGCTGGTGTAATAAATGGCAAATGTACCGAGCACTTCATTTTTTGATGAATGAATCGGTGTCGACCAACAGGCTTTTAATTCAAAAGGTTCAACCAATTGGGCGACGTCTTCCCAAAGCGGATCGTTCGCAATATCCGTGACGATCACTTGCCGATTGTCATACGCCGCGGTTCCACACGATCCGGCCTTGGGGCCAATTTCTAAGCCTTCGACGAGTTCGGTGAACGGTAGAGGTAAGTGAGGCGCAGCGCCATGGTGAAGGGTATTTCCGGTTAAGGTCAAAATGGAGCTTTTCGCAGACGTATCATCCAGCACACGTTCTATTTGCAAACAAATACATTCGAGCGTGTCGGATATAGGCTCATCCAGCGCTATTTTTTCAATAACGATTTGCTGTGCATCCAACAAAGCTTCTAGGTGAGAATTGTCTGTCGTCATAAACACGTAACCCACATTTTAGGGCAAGATTCATCCATTATAGCCAAATACATATTGATCCCTCGGTTTCTCTACCACCTCACTTCATTCCGTTGATGAGACGTCAAACGAAAAACGATGCGTTTTTTCATGATCATTCAAACGGCGTGTCATCGCCGAATCAATGTACTTATCGCATGCGATAAACGGATGGTTCAGTCAATTCAGTAGCGATCACAATAAACGGCGGACATTGTTATTATTTTAATTTTGAAGAAGCACAGCGCGCTGACGGAATGCTGATATTCCAATCCGCTGACAATGAGCGCTATTGTGAGCCTATTAACTCGCAATGTCAGCCACTTCTGAACAAAAAATGTCTAATTATCAATCATAGGACTGAGTCCTAGGTGAATTCGTTCCCGTATGTCGCAATGATTCTAAACTGTTCGATGGAAACATTTTAAAACCCACTGGGGCTTATAATATGCTGCACGAAAAATAGGTAGGCAACTTCGCTACGGGCATAAGGTTATAACATTCCGCAATCTAAGCCGACCGCCATAGCAGAAGCTAATTCCTCACATTGTTCAATAAACCCTTCTTGCCACGGCCCTTTGCAAATTAACGGAGCCTGTACCCAGCGCCACTTTAAGCCCGTTAGGATGCTTTCTAAGGCTCGTCGTGTACCCGTGCCGTCTTGACCTGCTCGAATGACGGCGGCAACCGGCATTCCTTGCTTGCGCTCAATACAAGGGTAATAAGTGCGATCAAAAAAGTCTTTCAAAGCCCCACTCATATAACCCAGATTTTCCGTTGTGCCTAAAATCACGGCATCTGCATTCAATACATCTTCGGCTTGCGTGTCGAGAGGGCCTAGGCATTTGACACATGTCTGCTCTAAAGTTTGCGCTTTAATCGCAGCCTCCATGGCTTGGCGCATTCTTAGTGTATTTTCAGAAGGGGCATGAAAAACAATCAGTAAGGTTTTAGAGGTCGTCATGCACATTCCTTATTCATCGATTCATTATTACAGCTTATGCGTTTTTAGGTTCCGTTGCTGTGGTGCCACCAATTTTGCCGCTTATTTCAGTGAGCCGTATTCAAAGATTCATTGGCAGGCTTTGTAGTACCATAGACCGTACAGCTTGGTCAGATCCTCTCAGTAAAGGGCATAGATGTGAATAAGACAGTCGAGCACCAGCCGGAACAATCACGTTTTATCATACAAGCAAGTGATGACACAGCCGCCGATCATCAAGCGATTCTAGAGTATCGATTATCTGGGCAGGAGGTCGACTTTACGCGCACCTATGTTCCAGATCACTTGCGAGGCCAAGGCCTAGCCGAAGCGCTTGTACGCCGAGGCTTAAAATGGGCTAAAGGTGAGTCGTATAGCATTCAAGCATCATGCTGGTACGTAGCGAAGTTTTTACGCTAGATGGATCACCCAGCACCGGTCAAAAAGGCCTCACGAACAGTCGAAGCAAGCGAGACGACCAGCGCATGGTACACCTACATTTTATTGTGTGCGGATGGCACGTTATACACTGGAGTGACAACCGATATCGCTCGGCGCATAGAGCAACATAACGGGCTACTCGCCGGTGGCGCGCGCTATACGCGTAGCCGACGACCCGTTCAATTAGCCTATCAAGAAAGCTGCATGAATCGCTCATCTGCTTGCAAGCGCGAAGCCCAGATTAAAAAGCTATCTCGAGCAGAGAAGTGGGCGCTGCTGGACACACGCTCAAGCCAGACGAATTAGCAAAAGCTGAAGCGACGCGCGTGAATCAGTGCCAGGTGAGTCGAAATCCATCGTCTTTTAGCCACTTTTCGTGAGACAGGTAGTTTGCATCCCATGATGCCACCGTTTGCCAAAAAGCACGTGAATGATTTGGATGAATTAAATGACTGACCTCGTGGCAAATTAAATAATCAATGACGCCCTTGGGTGCACCCATAATTTGCCAATTAAATTGCAAATCGCCGTGTTGAGTACAATGACCCCACTTGGTTTTGGTTCGACGAAAACGAACCTGTTTTAAGCGCGCACGCACACCCATATCTTGCGCTATTTCATGGGCTCGCGGCGTCATATATTGCTTCGCTTGGTGTTTAAACCATGCTTCCATTAATGGCCGCAGCTGCGTTTCATCGTGCAGTGCCACTTGAAAACTTGTGCCATCAAAGATGACCTGTGGGCTCCTGTGACTCACCTTGGCGCCTTGGCTAAGCAATACAGGAATCTCTTCCCCCAAAAACAAGATCGGTTGCCCCCACTTCAATTGGGTCTGCGTGGCGACTTTTGTTTCTTGCTCCGCAAGCTTGCTTAATATCCATGACTGCTTTTGAGTGAGCCATTGTTTGATCCAAGCGTCCTTTACGTGCACGGGTACGCGTACTTCAACGCCATCGCGACCAATATGTATCGCCGCTGTTTTCCGCTGGCTACGACGAACTTTGTAGGGAAAGGTAATCATGGGTGGCGTTAGTGAAGGGTATGGTTTGCGTGGGGCTCCGCTCGGAACGGGTCGATTAGATATTCCAGTCCATTGATTTTCAACTCTAAGCACAGTGCTAATAGCTGCCCTAATTTTCCATTGGGCCAGCCTTTTCCCTGCATCCATAACAAGTATGGCTCAGGAAGGTCGATTAAAACGCGCCCTTGGTACTTACCGAATGGCATGGTTTGTGTGCCGAGTAGTGGCAAGTCTTCTTTTTCAATCACGTTCCGGGGTCTCAACCATTCATTTGATCATCAATGGGAAATAAGTGTACCAGTCTCAGTGTGCCAAAGGTACAGATGAAGAGGGCGCTTTAGCCACTTTAAATTTTTGAACTACACTGAGAAAGAGAATAAGGGAAGAGGCGGTAGCAATGTCAATTTCTGACCGGATCCATAACTACTACGAACTCAAAGTGGTTGAGGTCGTGAATGTGCTCGCTCGACCTAGAGGCTACACAGAAGATCAACTGGTGGACCTCGCATGCATTGCGTTAAATCACCTGCCTACACGTTACTTTAGTCACGAAGTCGATATTGCTTTTTACATGTCTGCCCATGAATACGAAGAAATCAATCGACGGGTGAATTTCGCCGTAACCGATGCCATTTCGTTTATTGAGAGTCACCGCGCCAGCAGTTAGCCAAAAGCCTGCACCCGAGATACTTTGCCCATTTTAGTAATGGTAAGCGACGTTAAAGGTATAAAAATTAATACCATTATTTGGCAATGATATTGAATTGTTTGAATAGTGTTGGAACTGAAATGACCAGTCCCACTGATCTAAATACCCACCAAATGCGATCGAGTCCGTGAACTGAAAGTTGCTGCCAAATCGGCGATCATTCAATTCCGTGGTCGAAAATAAGGCGATTCCGACAGACGTCTCGACATAGCTCAATACACTTTCTTCACTCCAACCTAGACGAAAGATAGGAATGGCTTCGAGTACATTGTTTGAGCCTTTCTGCGTACTGTCCTCAAACGACTGCCATTTGCTGTAAGCCACTTGTAGATAATTCGTGATACGAATCGGACCCAGCTGTCCGGCCGCTTCTTCGGGATGCCAGCGGAAAAGCATTTTGAGCGCGCCCGCATCAGTGGCTTGCATATACGCCATGCCACCTGAATCGGCATGTAAGGGGTTGGTCGCCAAGGTTAACAGCAAACTGCCCACCACCGCTGCCTTCCAACCCGCAGACTCATCTTGCTGCTGCTCTTGTGGTTCTGCATGCGCCATTGATGTTTTGAGCACAATAAGAAAGGCAATGGCAATCACCGATAACTTTGGAATTACAGGAAATAAGCTCTTTTCATTACTGCGCACAAACGGCATTTCATCGTCCTAGAAGTCTTGAAATCCAATTAAGAATTCGTTTAGTCATAATGACTGCGTTGGAGTCTGTTCATTCAATAGAGCCGGTACACTCGGCCAAAACCCTATATACCTGCTGCTGTCGCCGACACCCTAAAAAATAAGCAAAGTGTGGAGGTCAACCCGACACAGGTTATACCTGTGATCAAAACCTGTGTATAGACTGGCTCTGTGGACGGATTGTTTTAACAAGTGGGTCCAATGGTGCCACTGTCTCACGTGAATTTCTATGTTCGATACGATCCATGCTGGGTTTAGAGACTTTCGTCTCGCAATACGATGTGGCTATTCCCCACAAAAAAGGCGCATCGAGTGAACGATGCGCCTTTTTTCAAGCTGCGGGGTCAAACGACACCCGCTAATCTGGATATCGCTTACAGTTTATTTTCCATCGCTTTGATGGTTTTAGCGCCTACTTCAACATGGTGCATCATTTTACTGAATTGCTCAGTGACACCTTTTGGTCCCCATGCAATAACAGTGACTGGTACTGCGGTGTGCGTTCCGGTGCCCCAAACTGTATTTTGACCCGCCGCAATCTTACGAGCCATCAAGCTGATATGACCTTCATCACCGTATACATAGAATTCCTTGAAATCATCAATCTTAGGGAATTCATTTTCTGAAAGGTATTTGTGACTGCCATATTTTGCATCGGCTTCCGCTTTCGAGCTATTTGCTTCACGCGCTAAGATTTCGGCGGCTTGCTGTTTAGTGATTTTGAATTCGCTGATGTCATTAAACTTTTTCATCAATTCAACAGGCGTAATTTTTTTGCCATAAACTTCGTTATAGTAGAAGTTAGTTAAACTAATTTTTTGTGCATGAATTTGATCTAACTTATTCAAATCACCAAAGTTAAAGTTCGGATGGTAATCGCGATCTTTGAATGCAGTGCCTGAAGATTTTTGTGCTTCTGGTAGATCTGTGCGGCTGTAAGAGAATCCAAAACTGCCCGTTTCGTGGTCAGCTGTTAATATCACCAAAGTGTCATCACGACCTTTCACCCAATCATGAACAGCTTGAACCGCTTCATCAAATTTCAACAGCTCATGAAGCATGGTGGCAGTATCATTGTTGTGGCCAGCCCAATCAATTTGTCCACCTTCAATCATCAAGAAGAAGCCATCCGGATCTTTAGATAGGATGTCCAACGCTTTTACGGTGAGTTCTTTTAAGCTTGGCTCAGCACGCTTAGGATCGTTCTTGCTAGCCGTGTAGTTAATGCCATCTAACATGCCAGAATAAGCAAACAAACCCAGTACTTTATTCCCTTTTGCAGCGGCTAATTGATCACGGTTAAAAGCTAACTCATACCCCATTTTTTTCGCATCTAACAATAAATTTTTACCGTCTTTACGCTTGGATTTGATTTTAACCGTTGGTTCATTAATTAACTTAACCAACTCTGCATTATCTTTACTCGAACCCTTTGGTATCCAGTGGCGCAAACCGCCTGACAACATGACATCGACTTGGGTTTCTTTCAGCATTTCTTCCGCAATTTCATTTTCTAATGAACGATGCGCTTTATGTGCAGCAAAAGAAGCCGGTGTCGCATGCGTTAAACGAGTGTCTGATACAAGGCCTGTCGCTTTCCCCATAGCTTTCGCACGTTCTAAAATGGTTTCAACCGCATTGCCATTGCTATCTAAGCCAATCACTTCGCTCCCTGCAGGCTTACCTGTAGCCAATTGAGTGGCGGAGCATGCAGAGTCAACGACGATGCTACCATGAGGCCCTGTCATGGACATGCCCACTGAACCTTCGTTCGCTAACACAGAAATCGCTGTTGGCTGACCATTGTAAGGGTTACTAGGAGCACGTGTGACGTACTCTTCCAATAAGCCCACTTGCTGTGGTCCCATGCCATCACCAATCATCATGATGACGTTTTTAATTTTACTGCTGTCAGCAGAGGTGTTCTGTACATTTTGAGTACAGGCTGTGAGCAATGTCGAAGCCACCAAGGCAGATGACAATGTTAATAGCGCTCGCATGGAAGATCCCCAATTGATTATTGTTATGTTCGGATAGAGCCCTTACCCATCCTGCTAAAAGAGGAGCGTAAGCCCACACCAAAGTATTTCTAAAGTGTATCTCTGGCGCGGATGCTAGAGTTTAAATATGACAACGACATGACAACAAGGCGCAATTAGCACATTGATTGATTTCAAGTGAAAAAATAGTCATTTTGGCGCATAAAGACCATGAATTGCACAATACTCATTCAAACTCTCAGTCAGTGAACGAACATCATTCAGTTCTTTGGCGCAGCTGGCTCTATTTTTGAGTGTTTTCGATGCCTTGAATTGAGAACGTCGGACATAGAGCGTTTTCTCAGACAAGCGATGGCGGTCTAACGAAAAGACAAAAAAATGCGCGGCTAATACATTAGCCGCGCACGGAATACATCGTTTAATAAATTAATGAATAACCGCTTCCGATGCCGGGCAAACCTGCCCAAATTCTCCGGGCAAGATGGAATGTTTATTGACGATCAAAGTGTCGAATACTTCGAAATCAAAATACTGTTCATGACCGTTAATTTCATCCAGCAACACACAGGTTGCATCAATGCTGTCTAACGCAACGATCACTGCATTTTTAAAACCATCGTGCGAGTTTATCGCAATGATATCGCCAATATCCCATTCATATAACACGGTGGAAATTTCCTCAGCCAAAATATCATCTGCGGGCAAAGGAGTAATAAAGCGCGCTGCCGCTACCACATGTAGCACTTCGATTATGCCATCGTCCGTTAAATCCAAGGGTGTTTGATCGTCGAGCGGCCACTCCAACATTTTCTCCAATAACATGAAAAACAAAGACAGATCATCTTCTGTCCATCTTAAATCCATAGCCGTTGGGTGAGGGGAAGGAATATCCGTGGGTAGGAGAATTTCTTTGGGCTGCGCACTGTCAAGTTCTGGCATCACAATGCTGACTTGATCCATCCCTGTACCTTCGACATCAGCCAGTCGCCATTTCAATTGATGCTTTGCTACCTGTGTCATAGTCGGCCTCCATAGTATAGAGCTGTGGGGTGAAGCTTCTTTGGTTAAAGCGATTTCTATGCCGAACAATCTCCTAATATAAGCGCTATGTCATTTTGGCGAGCTTGAAGACCCTCTTCGTTAGAATGTGGTAAGCCACAATATGGCCTGTTTTCATCAGTGTAGCGAAATCCGTGCAACCGTATCTTTGCGATTAAACAATCCGGCCTTTATCCACACCATAACGAGGCCTAGATTCGCTGTATAGACATGGGTTAGAGCAAAATATTATAGAAAGTACCACTTCTAGACTGGGATAATATAAGTATGATCATGGACGGGCTGTCGCCTTTAAGTCCGCGCAGAACGAATGACCTGCCATGTCAATGCTACTCAAAGCAGAACAAGCCACTCAGGTGCGATTAGTAACCGTTTTCCACTTGCTTGAGTAAATCCGCCCGCGTATTAATCATCGAGCGATAGGTTTCCATCAGGGCGATTCGGTGCTGGCTTTTACCATGCTGAAGTCGTGAAAGTTGAGATTCAAGTTTATCAATCTCAGTGCGAAGGCGAAATTTGATAGATTCCGAAGCTGCGTCTCGGCGAACGCGCTGGCTCACTTCCTGTGTCATGGCAACCCATTCCTATGGTCTTAATCTGTGCAGAAGTCTGCGGGTTAATTTGTCGTATTTTAAGTGTAAATCTAACCTACGAACAGCGGGCAAGTGGCCTTAGCTATCCGTTTTGGGCAGTACTGGTCGCTGTGGCGCACCGGGAAATTGAGTCACGTTTTCCCCACCCGAGTCCATCACTTTAGCAGTTCCCTGCTTTTCTACCTCATCAATGCGAATAATGGCGTGCATGGGCACATAGGAGCGCTTCACACCTGAGAATTCAGACTTAAGTTTCTCCTCGCCGGGGTCTAGAACCAGTTTCGACTTCTCACCAAATACAATTTCTTCGATCTCAATGAAGCCATATAACTCACTTTGAAATACGGATTTTGCAAAGATTTGAAAAACCTGATCTTGATTCACAAACAAAATCTTAAACAGCGTTTCGCCTTCCATCATCTAGCCTGTGTCCACTACCGATTTAATTCAAAATAAGCCGAACAGTTTATCAGAAGCCATTTCGTTCGCCTAAGACTCTGTCTGCCCGTCCATGCATTGCTCCGCAGTCTCAACGGTCAAATTCAACGATCCAAGCGGGATAAAGCAGAACCTGAGACCAGATTGCAATGGAATTGCATGCAAAACTGGGCAGAATGTAGACATAGGTTTATAATGCGCGCCCAAATATATTTCGCATGAGTGGTTCGAAGCCGTGGCTAAAAAGCTGTACATCAAAACCCATGGTTGTCAGATGAACGAATATGACTCCTCCCGCATGGCTGACCTGCTCGGTGAGTCCCATGAGATGGAGCTGACAGATAATCCAGATGAAGCTGATGTTCTGCTACTGAACACCTGCTCAATCCGTGAAAAAGCACAGGAAAAAGTCTTCCACCAGCTGGGTCGTTGGAAGAAACTCAAAGATAAGAACAAAGACTTGGTTATTGGTGTCGGTGGCTGCGTGGCCAGCCAAGAAGGTGACGCCATTATGAAGCGTGCACCGCAAGTCGACATGGTATTCGGCCCGCAAACCTTACATCGCCTACCTCAGTTCATTGATGCCTCTGCCAATAAGATACCGGTGGTGGATATCACATTCCCTGAAATTGAAAAGTTTGATCACTTGCCGGCGCCAAAGGTAGAAGGCGCTTCCGCGTTTGTCTCTGTCATGGAAGGCTGCAGCAAATACTGTACATTCTGCGTCGTCCCTTATACCCGTGGTGAAGAAGTCAGCAGGCCATTTGCCGACGTGATGAAAGAGATTCAATCGCTGGCCGAGCAAGGGGTGCGCGAGATCAACCTTCTTGGGCAGAATGTCAACGCCTACCAAGGGTTGGTCGAAGACGGCGAGACCGTCGATTTAGCCGAGTTGATCACCGCCGCGGCGGATATCGAAGGCATTGATCGCATTCGCTTCACCACCTCCCATCCGGTAGAGTTCAGCGACAGCCTAATTCAAGCTTACGCAGAAGTACCTGAGCTGGTAAGCCATCTGCATCTTCCGGTACAAAGTGGCTCAAATCGCATTTTGAGCGCCATGAAGCGTGGCCATGAAATTGACATGTACATTGATAAAATCAATCGTATTAAACAATTGCGCCCTGACATTAGCCTATCTTCTGACTTCATTATTGGCTTTCCCGGTGAAACCCAAGAAGATTTCGAAGATACCATGAACCTCATCGCTGAAATCGGCTTTGATCACTCCTTCAGTTTTGTCTATAGCGCGCGCCCCGGCACGCCAGCTGCGGAGCTGGAAGACGATACACCGGAAGAGGTGAAGAAACAGCGCCTCGCCATTCTACAAGATCGCATTATTCAGAATACGTTGCAAATTGGCCGCCGCATGGTGGGGAACACCGAAACCATCCTAGTGACGGGTGTTTCTAAGCGAGACCCGGGCCAGCTGCAAGGACGGACGGAAAATAATCGCGTGGTGAATTTCCGCAGCGATGATGCCAGCTTGATTGGCAAGTTCGTCAAAACCCGTATCGAAGAGGCCCTACCGAACAGCCTTCGCGGTACATTATTATTGGAAGAGGGCGTATTCTGACGTACTCTTTACATCACTAACGATTGAGCGACGTACCCGACCTTATGAGCAACAGTACAGCGGAAGACTCATCGCCAGCACAACGACACTTCTCCTTAGAGCCGGATAATGCACGCCGGCTCGCCAACTTGTGCGGACACCTCGATAGCCACATCAAACAAATCGCCCAACACTTTGGCGTTAAAGTGTTTAATCGAGGCAATCAATTTCAAATAACCGGCGCAGAATCCGCCATAGGCTACGCCGAAGACATCATTCAACGACTCTACCGTGAAACGCACAATGGCACTGAAATCGGCGCCGATCTTATACACTTGTTGTTATTGGAAGCCGATGTTGAAATTTCTCACGTTGAAGAGCGCGACCCGGACCCAAGCAATCAGCGGCCCATCATCATTAAAACGCCCAAGCTGGCGTTAAAGCCTCGTGGCCCCAACCAACAGCGCTATGTGCGCACGATCTTGGATCATGATATTAATTTTGGCGTCGGCCCTGCCGGCACCGGTAAAACCTATCTTGCAGTGGCTTGTGCAGTAGAAGCACTCCTGCGGGACGATGTGCAGCGTATACTGCTGGTGCGTCCAGCCGTTGAAGCCGGTGAAAAACTCGGCTTTCTCCCCGGCGATCTTGCGCAAAAAATCGACCCTTACTTACGACCACTCTATGATGCGTTACACGATATGCTCGGTTATGAGCAGGTCACCAAACTGCAAGAACGCAACATTATCGAAATCGCCCCTTTGGCTTATATGCGTGGCCGTACGTTGAGCAATTCATTCGTCATTCTCGACGAAAGCCAAAACACCACCCCCGAGCAAATGAAAATGTTTTTGACTCGAATTGGATTTGGCTCAAAAGCCGTCATTACGGGCGACGTCACGCAGATTGACCTGCCAAGAGGACAACGATCTGGCTTGGTGCATGTCATGAACGTCTTAAAAGACGTGAAAGGCATCGGCTTCACTCACTTCGCAAACAAAGATGTGGTGCGACATCCGTTGGTGCAGCGCATTGTCGAAGCTTATGATCAATTTGACAGCAAACGAGATAATAGCAATCCGTCATGATATACCTCGACTTACAGGTAGCCAGTGAGGCTGCAGCACTTCCGAGCGAGGGCGATTTTCAGTCTTGGGTCGATGCGGCACTGTCTTCTTTTCGCGCGGAGGCTGAACTGAGTATTCGCATTGTGGATAACGATGAAAGCCAGTCCTTAAATTTAGCGTATCGTGGAAAAGACAACCCCACCAATGTTCTATCATTCCCATTCGAAGCCCCGGAAGGCCTCGACTTTAGCGAAGAAGAGGCCGAGGAAATTGGCAATCTTCTGGGCGACCTCATCATCAGTGCCCCGGTTGTCGCGCAGGAAGCAGAGCAGCAATCAAAGGCGTTATCAGCCCATTGGGCACACATGGTCGTACATGGGTGCTTGCATTTGCTCGGCTACGACCATATAAAGGACGAAGACGCGGATGTAATGGAAGCCCTTGAACGCGACATATTAGCGGGTCTGGGTTACACCGATCCTTATCAGGCCATTGACTGAAAACATGAACGAAGACCGATCGAGAAAAACCTCAATTAGCTGGCTGGAACGCCTGCGTTTTTTTGGCAATGATCCTAAAAGCCGAAAAGAAATTAAACATATCCTACGTGAAGCAGAAGGTCGGCAATTAGTCGACAGCGATGCCCTCAGCATTATGGAAGGCGCTATTCAAGTCGCCGACATGCAAGTGCGAGAAATCATGATTCCGCGCTCGCAAATGGCCTTTGTCTCAGCGACACAGTCCCCTAAAGAATTTTTACCCATGGTGATTGAATCGGCACATAGCCGTTTTCCTGTAGTGGGCGACAACAAAGACGAAGTGCTTGGCGTACTACTGGCGAAGGATTTATTACCATTAGCTTTGCACGGTAACCACGATCAGTTTTTACTGAAAGACATACTTCGCCCAGTGACGTTTGTACCGGAAAGCAAGCGCTTAAATGTCCTGCTTAAAGAGTTTCGTGCCACACGTAACCACATGGCGGTCGTCATTGATGAATACGGCGGCATTGCAGGGTTGGTGACCATTGAAGACGTGCTGGAGCAAATCGTTGGCGAAATCGAAGACGAACACGATTTTGACGAAGAGGGCAGCTTCATTAAGCAGGTCGACGAAAACACTTACATGGTCAAAGCGCTCACCAGCATCGAAGACTTTAATGCAGCTTTTCGCACAAAGTTTGATGATGCAGAGTTTGATACCATCGGCGGAATCGTGGTTGACAGCTTTGGCCGCTTACCTGACTGTGACGACACCATTAAGATTGGCAAATTCGAATACAAAGTCGTAAATGCCAACAATCGTCAAATTCATTTATTGCAAGTTACGCCAGTAGAAGAGCCTTCTTAATTCTGCGCACAAGAGCCGCTATGAAGTACATTGAATGGATACAAAGGCCTGGATTTCCAGGCCATTTTTTTGCGCTTTTAATGGGTGCAAGCCTACCTTTTAGCCTTGCGCCTTATTATATCTGGCCCATCAGCATCATCAGCATCGCAGGCCTGTTCTTCAGTATAAAGCAGCTGCCAAGTCGATCCGCCATGTGGCGCGGCTGGTGGTTTGGTTTTGGTGCCTATGCCGTGGGCGTGAGTTGGGTTTACATTAGCATTCACGTGCACAGCTTTACGCCTGCCGTTCCAGCTGTCCTGATGACATTGGGGTTCGTCGCGGGATTAGCCTGGTTTTTTGCGCTATTAACGGGCACCTACCAACGTTGGTTTCAACATTTACCTCACGCTTGGCTAAGCTTCGCAGCACTCTGGGCACTCGCAGAATGGTTTCGAAGTTGGTTTCTTTCAGGGTTTCCTTGGCTCTTTATTGGTGACGGATACATCGACTCGCCATTAGCGGGCTGGGCACCCGTATTAGGTGTCTATGGTCTGAGTTTTATCGTGGCAGCCAGCGCTGCCTGGATCGCCAACGTGTTATCAGAAAAACAACGCCCCGCCGGCTTGGGACTGACATTAGCATTGAGCGTGCTCGCCGTCCCTTGGGCCAGCGGCTGGGCCCTACAACACATTCAATGGACACAACCGATCTCCGACCAGCCGTTATCGGTTGCGGCTATTCAAGGCAACATCGCACAAGATCGAAAATGGCTGCCTGAAGAAATCTACCCCACGCTCGAAAAGTATCGCAGCGCCAGTGAAGGCACTTGGGATGCCGACTTAATCCTCTGGCCAGAGACAGCCATCACCGTGCTATACCATCAGGGTAAGGAGTACTTAGGTTTTTTAGATGAACAAGCACTTTCGCATCAAACCACCCTAATCACGGGTATCCCTTATCAACAAGGTGCTGAAGAACCTTATCCGGGCGCTTATCATAACAGCATTTTAGCGCTGGGCAGCGGCGCCGGCATTTACCACAAACAGAAATTGGTGCCGTTTGGTGAGTACATGCCACTGCCAGAAAGCTGGCGTCCGTTGCTGGCTTTTTTCAATATTCCCATGTCTGAGTTTCGAACCGGCGAGGCCCAACAACCTTTATTGCATGCGACGGTAGATGAGACGGACTACCGTATTGCTCCGTTTATTTGTTACGAAGTGGTGTACCCAGATTTTGTAGCAGACATGGCAAAAGAAGCCGGCATAATGGTGACCATCAGTAATGATGCTTGGTTTGGTCGCTCGATTGGCCCTCTGCAGCACTTGGGCAGTGCCCGAATGCGGGCATTAGAAAATGGACGTTACCTGCTAAGAGCCACAAACACAGGTGTGACCGCCTTAATTGATGCGAAAGGTAAAATTATTCAGGCGATACCGCAATTCGAATTTGGCGTCTTAAAAGCACAAGCTCAGGTCATGCAGGGACTTACACCTTTTACTCGCTGGGGCAGCTGGCCCATCATTTTGCTGAGCCTAGGCATTTTAATATTGATTCGATTGAAAACTCGTGAAGTGGGCAGTAGCGCTAAAGAATGCCTTTAACGCGAAGAGGGTCACGGCCCTCTTTATTCTGAATCGATGCCTGCTAGTTGCAGTCGCACAATTTCATTTTGATTACGCAGCGCATCAAACTTAGAGCTAAATAATTGAATGTCATTCGGCGTGATTAAAATCACCTTGTCGTCATGCAAGCCGATATAACCCGCTTGGTATTCTTTTACGAAGCCTTCTTTCTGTAAGAGACGAGAAGCCGTCGGTATATCCTCCATTGCCACCAGGCCGTTGCCTAAAGGGTCTTCTAAGCTTTCGGCACTGCGGTAAAGGGCCAAGGCTGATTCCGCCACAACCAATAACGAGCCGTTTCGTAATGTCAGCTGACTACTGGCTTCACCATTTTTAAGCAAAGCGTGTCTTACACCGACAATAATGTCCGACTGACTTTCAATGATCATAATTAATCCTTTGCCTCTTTGATTCGATTAAGACCCGGTGCCCCCATCGTCGCTCGCACTAGGTTTTACGAATTTAGATAAATTACGCCTTTTTACCACAAAACCTTACGTCTGGGCTCGCCAATTGATATGGTTCGCCTTCAGGATGCCCCAATCTCAGACAAATGGACGAAGTCGCAACCCCCAGTATTTAAATCCCTTTACAGCACTAGTGGCGTTCAGCAGACCGAACGGTAAGCAACCACTTACGTTCCGCGATCACCCCTGTGCACTCATTCATTGATTCATCGAATGAGCAAATCGTTTTACGTGATTTTCTTACATGTAAGAAGACTATTTACTTACATGTAATATTTGACATGTAAGGCGAGAAGTGGAATATTGAGTCGGTCATGAAAAAATCATCTGCAGAATATCAACGGGCTTATCGCAAACGCTTGCGAGAACTGGGACTGATCAAGAAAGAAGTTTGGGTCCGGCCCGAGAACACCAGACAGCTTACGGCTGTGGAGAAGATCCTCCGACAACCAGCTGAATCTCTTCCACAAGCAGGAATGGAGGTCGACATGAAGTCGCCACAATGTTGGACTACACACTCACTGTACGAGGCGCTAAAGTCGCTGCCGTTATTTTCCACTGAGGCTGTGATTGAAATCATTGAAGGCACAGACAGCAGCCTACACATCACATTGAATGAATATGGAGATCTACCGGTTTTCGTCACCGTCTCAGGCGATCAGTTATTGGTTGAAGCTTTGCTATGGCCTTATGAGGCCGTGAAAAACCCAGCCGCGTTTAATGATGAAATCTTGCGCACACACAAACTGTTTCCTCTCTCCACCATTAGCTTGGATACGCTACCCGGTGGGCAGGCTTACTACACCATGTTCGGCGCTTTAAGCTCCACATCACTGCTCTCGAACATCGTGTTTGAAATTGAAGTACTTGCTGACAACGTCATCAAAGCCAGTGAAGCCTACGACCACTATCTCGAAACCACTGCCGCCTAACTTGCGCAGACTTAACAACAGGACATAGGGGAAAGACATGAATATTTGGAGCAAGTTAATCACTGCGCTGCGCGGCGGCGTCAATGAAGTAGGCGAAAACATTGTTGACGGCCAAGCACTGAGAATTTTAGACCAAGAAATTCGCGACTCGGACAACGAATTAAAACGCTCGAAATCCGCACTCGCCGAAATCATGGCCAAGCATAAATTGGCAGAAGAATCGGTTGCCCGAATCCGTAAAAGCATTTCAGACTATGAACAATATGCTTTGCAAGCCTTGGATAAAGGAGAGGAACAACTGGCCACCGAAGTCGCGGAAAAAATTGCCAGCCTAGAACAACAGCTAACGATTGAAGTGGAAGTGAGTGAAGGGTACGGCCGCAGTGTCTCGCGCCTACGCAAAGCCGTCAGCCAAGCCGAAGGGCATTTAAAACGGTTAAAACAACAAGCCGATACCGTAAAAGCAACAGAGAGTGTGCAAAAAGCACAGGCCGCAGTGGCCAGCCGCTATAGTGGCTCCCAAGCAAAGCTGCATACCGCCATGGACTCACTGGAGCGCATTAAGCAAAAACAAGCTGAGCGACAAGCACAAATGGAAGCGGCGGCAGAATTAGCGGAAGAGGCTAACGGCGCTGAGCTTGACAATAAGCTGCAGGCGGCTGGCATTACAGCCTCAGGTGCCAATGCACAAGCCGTACTCGAACGGCTGAAAAACAAACAATAAATTACCCTTGAGATCAACATTGCAAACGATAAATTTCTAATTAGAAACTAGAAAGGCCGCCACATTTTTTTGTTCTTTCATCCGTTACACTACGGTTCACATATGAACATGAATCCTAGCGCGAATGTCGCTGGGTAGAATTGAAAAAGTAAAACGGCTACGGTTTGCAAGGACGGAGTTTTAAATGGAACTATTCGCCACACTGGTTACTTCATTTCCAACCGTTATTTACAGCTTCTTTGTATTGCTGTTCCTTGCTTACTGGCTCATTGCTATGTTGGGCTTTTTAGATATCGACATGTTTGATGCTGATTTTGATGCAGATGCGGATATGGATGGGGCCGACGGTATTGGTGGGTTAGCTGGCGTGCTGATTAAACTCGGGCTAGACGGCGTCCCTGTTACTGTTTCGTTATCCATCCTATTTCTCATTTGCTGGCTAATTAGCTATTTCATGGCGCTGACGACAGGCATTGTGCTCCCACTAGACGTCACTCTCATTCGATACGCCGTTGGACTGGTTATTATGGTGGCGGCATTTTTGTTGGCCATTCCCATTACCGGGGTTTTAATTAAGCCTCTCAAAACCTTTTTTAAAAAAACCAATACCAACAGCGAACGTTCGCTTTTAGGGGCTTCCGGTGTTGTTCGAACTTCTCGCGTCTCCATGTCATTTGGTGAGGCGATCGTCAATGCCGGTGGCGCAGACCTCATTCTAAGAATCCGTGCGGATGAAGCACTTGGCCTCACACGCCATGATGCCATCGTACTGATCGAATACATCGATGCAGAAAATGCATACCGAGTAGTGACGGAAAAAGAATTTCACGGACATGGATATTAAAAAGGAGTGATCAATATGGATATAATTGTTCCTATGCCATTTATCATATCCGTAAGCTTATTTTTGTGCATCGGTTTGTCTATGGCTGCCCTATTCAATCTTTATTATCAAAGGGTTGCGACGGGTACAGCATTGATCATTAATGACCTTTCAGGCAAGAAGAGGGTGAGCTTCACTAACACCTTGGTTCTGCCCATCATCCACAGTAAAGAAACATTAAAAATGCCTTTAATTCCGATGGAATTTGATTGGCGTGGAAAAAATGGTCTGAAATGCGCTGACAATATTCGCGTCGATATACGCTTAACCGTCTATTTGAAGATTGAGGAAAGAACGGCGGATGTGCTCAGCGCCGTCCGCTCGATGGGTGTCGATAAAGCATCAGATGCAGAGGCAGTAAGATCGGCCCTTCAGGGGATACTCAGTCAAGCTATTTGCGATGCAGGTCAGACATCAACATTCTTTACGATATTGAAAGATAGTTCCAAATTTCATCAGACACTCATTGAAAAAATTGGGCATGATCTATTTGGTTACACTGTGGTCCACATCGCCATAGACTATTTAGAGCAAACGCCCTTACGAGATTTAGACCCAGAAGACGTCTACGATGCCGAAAATATTCGAGTTATTAACGAATTAATCGCCACGCAGAAAACATAAACGTTTCTTACTCCATGCAATGACTGCATTAAGAAACAACCGCTTTATCAAACCACACACAAGGAACCAATATAATGGATGCATCCACCTTCATGCCGCTCATCTTCGCTGCAGGCGTTGTATTTGCGATCATTCTTGGACTAATCGCAATATTTAAAGCGTTTTACGTTAAAATCCCTCAAGGCTGGGCCTTGATCATTAATGATTTATCCGACACGCCAAAGGTCAAATTTACCGGCGGTATGGCCATTCCAGTTATCCACAAAAAGGAATACATGAAAATATCTTTGATCACGCTCGAGATCGACCGACGTGGTAAAGATGGCTTAATCTGTAACGATAATATGCGTGCCGATATCACCGTAGCGTTCTACCTACGCGTAAATGAAACACAGCAAGATGTATTAAAAGTGGCAAAAGCCATAGGTGTTGACCGCGCCTCAGATAAAGAAGCTGTTAACCTGTTATTTAATGCTAAATTCTCTGAAGCATTAAAAACAGTAGGTAAACAAATGCAATTTGTTTCCTTATTCGAAGATCGATTAAATTTCCGTGAAAAAATTATTGAAGTGATCGGAAATGACTTAAACGGCTATGCACTTGAAGATGTCGCCATTGATTACCTAGAACAAACACCAAAAGAAGCCTTAGATCCGCACAATATTATGGATGCAGAAGGTATTCGTAAGATTACAGAACTCACCGCTGAACAAAATATCTGCACAAACGAATCTGAACGCAACGAAGAGCTGGCGATTAAGAAAAAGAACGTTGAAACAACAGAAGCCATGCTTGCACTTGAACGCCAACAAGCTGATGCAGAAGCCCGTCAAAAGCGTGAAGTCGAAAGCATCCAAGCGCGTGAAGAAGCCGAAACGACTAAGGTTCGAGAAGAAGAGCGCTTAAAGTCGGAACAAGCCAGAATCATTACTGAACAGGATTTAATGATTCAAGAAGAAAACAAAAACCGTGAAATTGAAGTAGCGGAGCAAAATCGCTTACGTGCGGTCACCATTGAAGTGGAAAAAGTTCGACGAGCCAAAGAATTAGAAGTGGTTGCACGTGAACGCGAAGTAGAACTTCAACGTATCGATAAAGAAAAAGCACTAGAAGAAGAAAAAACGCAAATTGCGAATGTTATTCGTGAGCGTATTTCTGTTGAGAAAACCGTTGCAGAAGAAGAAGAGCGCATCAAGGAAGTTCGTCAGGTGTCTGCTGCAGACCGAGAAAAACAAGTACTGGTGATAACGGCGCAGGCGGAAGCTGAAGAAAAAATGGTGAAAGAAGTGACTGACGCTCAAGCTGATGAAGCAAAAGCTAAGCACAAAGCCGTTGAGATCAACACCATGGCCGCTGCCGAATTAGAAGCTGCTGCTAAACAAGCCGAGGCTAAGAAAAAGCTAGCGGAAGGTAAGCGCGCAGAATTAGCTGCAACCGGGCTAGCAGAAGCACAAGTACGCGAAGCACTCGCCGACGCCATCGATAAAGAAGGTGCGGCAGAAGCCAGCGCGAATGCGGAACGCCTCTTGTCTGATGCACGCGGTGAAGAAGAAAAAGGCTTGGCTAAAGCACGCGTAACTGAAGCCATGGCCGCCGCACTAGAAAAAGAAGGTCTTGCTGAAGCGAAAGTGCTTGAAGAGAAACTGCATGCACAAGCAGTGGGCGAGGAAGAATTAGGACTGGCGAAAGCGAAGGCTGATAAAGAACAGGGGCTAGCCGCAGCGGAAGTCATCAGAGAGCGCTTCAAAGCAGAGGCAGATGGCCTAGTTGAGAAATTCAATGCCATGAATAGCATGACGGATACCGCACGTGATCACGAAGAGTTCCGTATGCATCTTGAGAAGCACTTCGAAGAAACAATGGCCTCGATTGAAGCGAACAAAGAGATCGCGAAAGAGCAATCTGATGTTCTGGCAGCAGCCTTGGCGAAAACCAAAATTGATATCGTGGGTGGTGAAGGCGATTTCTTCAATTCGTTCGCCAAGTCACTGTCTGTGGGTAAAGCGATTGATGGCGTGGTAGAGAAAAGCCCTGTCGTACAACAAGCGTTGCAAAAGTTGATGGCAATGGGTGCCAACAGGGTGCCTAATACCGTTCAATCTAAGGTTGAAGCTCAATCGAACGATCAAGATAAATCCGCTTAATCGTCTGCAACCGGTCAATTATATGGACACTACGGTGTAAATAGGATTGACCGATAATCTTTATATTTAATGGGTATGCCCGCTTCAGTATTTTTATTTAGAATCAGGCTACCCATTAACATCCTTACTTCCGTCGTTTACTAAAATGAATCGAACGGTGATCAAACAGGCAAAGGTATGCAACAAGAAAACTCTACTCTAAATGAAGCAATGGAAAACGATCAGTCTACACTCGTCGATAAAGCTGTTGCCGAAGGTGGTGCTTATGAGGTTATTCGTCGTCGCTTACTCGACCAAGGCAAGGATCTCAAATCGAAAATTGAGCATCTAAACCAACAACGTACTGAAGAGTTTGGCAGCAGTGCATTAGAAGTGATCGGTCGATTCCGAGCACGGACTGAAAATAATTGCGTAGCGCGGGATATTGTGCGCGTGGGTGATTGTTTATTGTTTGGTTACAACGTTTTCATAGGGCTAAAAACGGAAACGCAAATTGAGGATGTATTTGCTCTCTATCGTTTAGAAGAACAAGACTCTGGCTTTGAAGCCACTTCCGTTCCACTCGAAAAAAGTTTTTTAAAGCAAACGTCTTTTAAAAATGATTTCGAAGAATTGTATAAATACTATAAAAATACAAAACTTATCCAATTAGTCGTACGCGACCAGAAACTATTAGCCAGTTTTCAGATCGGTGAAAGGCTCGACGATATTCGTGTTTTTCGCTGGGCTATTGGTGATTCAATGGATGACATCACCTATATCGATAATCGTGGTGAACGCGATATTAAATTACCCAACCCATACGATTTCGAATGGTTGCAAACGAGTCGCGAAGACAGCGTTAGAGGTAAACACCCTCATCTCAATATTTTAGATACCGTTTTCGTCGAAACCATAAATGGCGATCTCACCATTAAAATTGAGAACAACACCGAAGACGGATTAGGCATTTATAGAGAACCGGTCGACGACAA
This sequence comes from uncultured Saccharospirillaceae bacterium, assembly GCA_947503895.1. GTDB lineage: Bacteria > Pseudomonadota > Gammaproteobacteria > Pseudomonadales > Oceanobacteraceae > Bermanella. Next base: position 76,896 of record CANNFT010000011.1, on the reverse strand, counting down.
GACTCAGTCACTTGATGACGCCGACATTCATTACGCTAAAGTAGGCGATCTTATTCTATTAAAGATTACGCCCTATCGTGAAACACAGACACGTTATTTTATTTATAACCCGCTTACCCAGCACGTAGAACGTATAGATGCCATTGCGGATGCCTGTATCCAATTGCCTGAAGACCATGGGTTAATTTACCCAGGCGGTTTCTATTTGCAAAATGGTGAGAGCCATAGCTTTGATGAATCCATGAATGGCATGCGATTTAAACGAGAAATTCGCTCGCCCAATGGTGAAGATGTTCTCTATGTATTTTACGAGCCTCATGAAGGAAAGGTCGCACTATTTGCTTACAACTTAATTGATAAGTCCCTACAAAACCCTATTTTTGGCCACGGTTACGGTATTTTAGACGATGGTCGAATGGTGATTTTTACGGCCGAAGAAGCGGAAGCCACCCGAATTCACCCTATGCAAATGTGGCAGACGCCCTTCTGTTCTGACGAGTTTTCAAGCAATATCCCTGTTACGAATTCTTTTTGGTCAAAAATTGGAAATGTTGACCTAGTCCGCGGTATTTCTGATTTATACAGTGTTTACCGAGAAATCAACACACAAACAATATCAACACGCCATTACAATCAACTATGCCAAAGTGTGCGTCGCTTATTTAATGCCTACCATTGGCTAACGGATCCACATACTCAAAATATTCACGTACTGCTCAAAGAAATCGCCGATACCAGTGAGTTGGTCCTTGATGAATTTGAAAAAGTAGAGAGCATTCGACTTCAGTCAGAACAAGCTTTGCAAGAAGCCAAGGTCGAGCAAGATGCTCTCATGTCCCATATGACACCGAGCAGCTGGGACAGTACCGACCAATTTGTCGATACGCTCAACAAGCTACGCCATCAACGCGGTCACTTACTGACTATACGTGACTATCGGTATATGGATGTCGCACAAATTGATGAAATGGAGCAGGCGCTAAAAGATGCAGACAGCAAGGTTTCTCTCGCGACCGCAGAGTTTTTAACCACAGATAAAGCACTCGACCCTTTTCATCACCGCATGATGGAACTCGAAGTAGAACTGACCCATGCGGATACCCGAGCAAAACTGGATATTCCGCTAGAAGGACTAGAACAACTGAGTTCAGACCTGGATTTGCTCTCCGGACTGATGACCAGCCTTGAAGTGTCAGACGCGACTCAGCGCACCCAAATTATAGATTCAATTTCCGAGATTTATGCAAAATTGAATCAAGTAAAAGCGCAAGGGCAGCACAAACGTAAAGATTTAGGCTCTGCTGAAGCTGTTATGCAGTTTTCCGCTCAGTTTAAGTTATTTAATCAAAGTATTACCAACGCTCTGGCACAAGCTTCAACTCCTGAAAAATGCGATGAGCAGCTGTCTCGATTAACCATTCAGCTGGAAGAATTAGAAAGTCAATTTAGCGAGCACGATGAATTTCTGGCAGACATTATTGCCAAGCGAGATGAAGTATACGAAAACTTTGAGTCTCATAAACAAGCTTTATTAGATGCACGTCAACGCAAAGCGCAAAATATTCAAGATGCTGCATCGCGCATATTAACCAGTATTCAGCGTCGTGTTTCTAAAATCCTCACCATGGATGACATCAACACCTTCTACGCTTCAGATGCGCTGGTCATGAAGGTAAAGGCGTTTGTCGAGCAGCTACGAAAGCTACAAGACCCTGTTAAAGCCGATGATATTGAAGCGCGCTTTAAAAACGATAAAGAACAAGCAATACGAGCGATTCGAGATAAAGCTGATATTTTTGAAGAAGGTGGCAATGTCATTAAACTCGGACCTCGTCATAAGTTTAGTGTTAATACACAAGAGTTAGATTTGACGTTGCTTCCACGCAACGACATGCTGTACACCCATTTAACGGGCACCGATTACTTTGCGCCAATTGAAGAACAAATTCTAAATGAGCTGAGCGATTATTGGGACGTGAGCTTGGAGTCAGAGTCTCCAAACATATACCGAGCGGAGTACTTAGCAGGCAGTATCTTAGAAGCCGCTGAGCAGCACCAAGGTGAACTAGCCCTTGATCGCTTGATGCTCGAAACCGCGAACATTGATCAACTGACGAAAACCGTAAGAGAATATGCCGCGCCAAAATACAAAGAAGGCTACCAAAAGGGTATTCATGATTATGACGCCGCATTAATTTTACAGAAATTATTACCTGCTCGACAAAGCGCTGAACTTTTACGCTTCAATCCGGAATCCCGTGCCATTGCTATGCTCTTTTGGGCGAGCGAACAAAAACAAAGCGAAATAACGGCCTACAGCTGGCCTGTAAGGGCGCAGTCTGCATTGAAAATGCAGACGCTATTTAAGCGTTCAGATGCATTAATATTGATCCAACAAGAAATACATCACAACATAAAGGCATTTATTGAATCTCATCAACTGCCTATATCCTCTTCAAATCTTCAGCAGGCCAGCATTTACCTGTCCTTGGTCTTAGCGCAAGACAATATTGCCTTCCCAGTCAGTAAATATGGACGTCAACTTAGTCAGCAATTAAAGACCTGTTTAAAAGATGCTTTTAGTTGGCAAGCCTTTGAAGATTCACTCAGTGAGTTAAAAGGTCAACCTGGTGCTCGCTGGAAAATGACCCAAAGCTGGCTTCTGGCACTGCTTGACAGTGATACGTCACTTTCCCATTTGCAGCACTATTTAGCCGAAGCACTTGCTCTCACTAATTTGGATAATCGTATTCCATTGCAGGACTCTGAAGCCGACTTGAATTTACAAATTGACGGGCTTATGGGAGCACATTCGAGAATTAAAAATCAGAGTCTGATGATTTCACTGGATGACTTCTCTGCTCGCTTTGAAGAGCATCGCTCAGAATTCATCCCCAAATATCATCAGTATTTAGAAGTTCGACAAAACGTAGCGGATAGTGAAAAGAAAAACTTAAGGCTGCATGAATTTAAAGCACGCCCATTAAGCTCCTTTGTTCGCAACAAACTCATTAATGAGTCTTACCTTCCGATTATCGGTGATAACCTTGCGAAGCAAATGGGCACCATTGGCGATAACAAACGAACCGACTTAATGGGTTTGTTAATGATGATTTCGCCACCGGGTTATGGTAAGACCACTCTCATGGAATACGTGGCAAATCGATTGGGGTTGATTTTCATGAAAATCAACTGCCCTTCTCTGGGTCATGATGTGATGTCCTTAGACCCAGAGCAAGCCCCCAACGCGACCGCACGTCAAGAATTGGAAAAACTCAATCTTGCATTGGAGATGGGCAATAATGTAATGCTGTACTTGGATGACATTCAGCACACCCATCCCGAGTTTCTACAGAAATTTATTTCATTATGTGATGGTACTCGCCGTATTGAAGGTATTTGGAAAAAACAAACCAAGACCTACGATATGCGGGGTAAAAAATTCTGTGTGGTGATGGCCGGTAACCCTTACACCGAGTCGGGAGAGGTTTTCAAAATCCCTGACATGTTAGCCAACCGTGCCGATATTTATAACTTAGGTGACGTATTGGGTGGCATGCAGGAAGCCTTTGATTTAAGTTACATTGAAAACAGCTTAACGTCTAACCCTGTGCTGGCACCGCTGGCCACTCGTGATCTATCTGATTTGTATATTTTCGTTGATATGGCCCGCGGAAATGACGTTTCCACTAACGAGCTAAAACACAATTACAGCGGTGCAGAAATTAATGAAATTGTGGATGTTTTGAAAAAAATGTTGATGGTTCGCGACGTTGTACTAAAAGTGAATCAACAATATATCGCCAGTGCTGCGCAAGCGGATCGTTATCGCACAGAACCGCCTTTTAAGCTACAGGGCAGTTATCGAAATATGAATAAAATGGCTGAAAAGATTTCCGCCGTTATGAATGAACAAGAAATTCTAAATATGATCGCTGATCACTATCAAGGCGAGTCACAACTGCTTACCTCCGGTGCGGAGGAAAATTTACTCAAGTTAGCTGAATTGCGCGGCAATATGACCGACGAACAACAAGCTCGTTGGAACACCATAAAAGCAGACTTTAAACGCAGTCAGTCAATGGGTGGCGATGATGCTGATGTGGGCAGCAAAGTCGTCATGCAATTAGTGGACATGGTTGAAGGTATTCAATCTGTTGGCAAGCAAATTGAAACTGCACACACTAAGCAAGTGAAAGACGCGGCACTCAGTGATAACCCAAAGGAAAAAGAATCAGAGAAGCAACAACTGATCAATCAACATAAACAACTTCAGCTGTTGCATCAGATTGTCGCATCCATAAACAATGTTAGCAAAAGCTTCAACATTCCAGCCCCTAAAGTTGAAGTCAATAATCAACCCGTACCTGAGGTAGCTCAAGTGTTGCAGGCGCTTGCTAATACGCTTGAAAACAGCATTTATCCACTAGTACGTTCTATGGATAAAAAGATTGAAATTGACTTGGGAACCCATAATAAAATGGGGCAAGTATTATCAGAATTGAAACAATTGGAAAAATCAATCGCTGGTAAAGGCGGCGTTGCAAAGAAGACCACCGTCGCACAAGACCTGCCTACGTCTAAACATCCATCTGATCAAGCTGAGCATGAACCAAGTTAATCGTAATCAAAAGCGGCGGTTTCCTAATCTGAAGCCGTTGCTTTTTTTATCCTGTTTAATGGCTGTAGGATTGGCCATCGATACATATGTATTCTCGCTGAAATTGTATGCGCTGTTTCCTCGGCAAGCAGATCAGTTAATCGGGATCATATTTTCGCCTTTTATTCACGTAGATATTCATCACTTAACCAGCAATTTAGTCGGCTTTGGTATATTCGGAGCACTGTGCCTGTTACGCTCCGATAAATTTTTTTGGCTTAATAGCCTATTTATCATCGTCATAAGCGGATTGCTCGTTTGGTGTTTCGGCCGCGATGCCTTCCACATTGGTGCGAGTGGGTGGGTTTACGGTTTGTGGAGCCTACAAATGGCATTTGCGTGGTTTGAAAGGCGCTTTGTCAATATTGTCATCGCCCTATTCGTCGCTTTCTTTTACAGTGGCCTCACTATCGGCATGTTTCCGGTAAAAGAAGGCGTTTCATTTGAATTTCACTTATTTGGTGCGCTATCTGGTGTTTTATCGGCCTTCTTTTACAGTCGATTGTTCCCACAGAGTGCATCACGCCCTGCGCGATCAAGAGTAAAAAATTAACGACTGACACCCATGACATTAGGAATCACCCCATGATGGACTATCAGGTATTGGAAGATTTGCTTGCCGATACATTTGAAGACACTGCACTCGATAACCAAGAAAAGTCTCAACTGCGCACACAAACGGCTACTCTGGGAGTAGATCAATTACGATTCGCGCGCAATAAAGCGTTCGCCTTGGCCAGAGAAAAGTTAAATCAAACCAATGCCGATTCGATTAAAGTGCTCAAGTGGCTAGAGCAAGTGATTAAAACACTCGACAGCCACCAGCAGTCTGCACCGCAGTCACAAGTGTTTTTTAGCCCTGAAGATCAGTGCTGGCGGCACATTGTCGATTTTTGTCAGCAGGCTCAAAAAAGCCTCGATATATGCGTCTTTACCATTTCTGATGATCGAATCACGAAAGCCATTTTAGCGGCCCATGAACGCGGTATCGCCGTGCGAATCATTACAGATAATGACAAAGTTAATGATGCGGGCAGTGACATCGACTTTCTTAGAAGTAAAGGCATTCCGGTGGCAACCGATCGGAGCACTTATCATATGCATCACAAATTTGCGCTCGTCGATAATCATTGCTTGCTCAATGGCAGCTTTAACTGGACACGTAGTGCAAGTGAATATAATGAAGAAAACTTTTCTATTACAAAGAATGCCAGGTTAGCCGGCGATTTCTCACAGCAGTTTGAAAAACTTTGGCGTCGGTTTTATTAGACGCCAGCATTCTTGATTACGGGTGATTGAGAGATGCCAAATAGTCGGCCAACGGCTCAATATCTTCTCGATTCACTTTTTCCATTATCGCAACCATGGGGGATTTATTTCGATGTACATCCCCTTCCTTAAAGGCCGTCAATGCTTTTATGATAAAGTCTCTTTTTTGCCCTGCTACTCGTGGTAATTTAGCACTGCCCAAGCCATTTTCGCCGTGACAAGCAAAGCAAAAGCCTTGGTATATTTCTTTTCCTCGCACAGACGAGTGAACATTAGCCTGTGGTAACACTGGCAAACTACCGTAATATAACGCTAGATTGATTTGATCTTCAGGTGTCACCACTTTAGCAAGCCGCTCCATAACATAGTTTTTACGCGTGCCGTCTGCAAATAAACTGAATTGCTGAAATAGATATTCTGCATTTTGCCCTGCTAAATTTGGTACGCCACTTTTCACGCTGTTACCGTTTTTACCATGACAATATCCGCACAGCGTTGCGCGATCTTCTCCCGCCTGAATCGCTGTCATTCTTGTCGTAGGATTTGATTTAACGGATAAGAAGGTGTCCATCATAGACGACGTATCGGCTTGTACTTGCATGACTATAAAAAACGCCGCAATCGTTAGTAACCGCATACCATTTCACTTTTCGCATGTTAAAAATAGGGAAGCTAACGTTTAGGTCAACAATAAACAAGCCAGAATGTGAAACGAACGATCGTTAAATGCAGCAACCATGACCTCAGTCAATGAGGAGGGTTTTGGTGTGTGGGGTGGCGTACTTAAAACACCGTAGGATTAGGCAGCTTGTCCACTCAAATAATGGATGGCACGAGAAATCCGCGCCTGCGCATCTTTATCTGGGTTGATAAACTTCAAGCCGTAACTATAGCCTTCATTTATTTTTTCTTTATGCTGAATACTGGCGGTTATTTTTACAGGCGGTTGATTCCGGTAGGCTTCAAAGTCCTCTTCGGGGGTGAGGATTTCAATCTCTGCGGGTAATTTTTCGTCCATCGACTTACTCAATACCAGTTTCATCCCTGCTTCGCTGATGTTTTCACAATAGGCGTCTTCCCAGCGGTCTTCAATTTCCACACGTACGAGCAAATTTGAATCGATTCTAGGTGACTTACGACGATCATCACTGGGCAGAGCTTCGATCAGAATATTTTGCTTGTTAATTTTAAATTCACCAATGAGTTTGTGCAGTTTTTCGGTCAGCTTAAAGAGCGATTGTGCAATATTGGCGGTATTAGAAACTTTTGAAGTATTTTGATGCAGGGCTTCTTGTAAATCCGCCATGGCATTGGTCAGAGTTTGAAACTCATCAAACTGGCGGCTACTGAGGGTATTAATTTCCTGTGCATTATTTGCCGCGACGGTGACCTCTTGAGTGGCATTGCCAATTTCATCGGCGGTCTGTCGCGCCGTGGTCGCATTGTGCTGAACTTGCTGAACGACCACGTCCATGGATTCTGTTACTTGCAGTACTTTTTGAGTCAAATTATTAATAATGCGGTTGATTTCATTAGAACTACCACTGGTTTTTTCAGCAAGGCTGCGCACTTCATCAGCCACCACCGCAAATCCACGCCCCTGCTCTCCAGCTCGCGCGGCTTCGATCGCGGCATTTAGCGCCAGTAAATTAGTTTGCTCTGCGATGCCTGCAATGGTTCCGATAATTTGAGCGATTTCTTCCGCCGTGTGACTCAGCTCAGAAAGATACGTGGAGGCTTGCGCCACTCGTTGCTCAATTTGCTCCATATCACTGACCGTCTGCCGTACCTCCCGCTGGCTGCTTTCAGCAGAGCTTTTTGCACTCTGCGCAATGGTCAGCGAATCACCCGCCAGTTGCTGTACTTGCTCCGACACCTGATGTAATGCCTCTATGACCGATGACACCGCTGTAAATTTGGCTTTTTCTTCATCGGACTGCGTCGCAATGCCTTGGCTCACTTCTGTTATTTGATAAGCTGACTGACGCATATGCAGGGCACTGCTATCGGCATTATTGAGCACATCATTTAAGCGAGAAACCATTTCGTTAAAGTGCACACTGACCATGCCAATTTCATCTTCACTTTTTATAGGCACTGATTGCGTCAAATCTCCTTTCACCGCACCTTGTAACGCTTTAATCAACGCTCGAATAGGACGCACAAAGATAGAGGCCACAACACCGATCACCATAAATTGAATGGCAAACTCCAATGCGCTTTCCCAAATAGAGTGCAGCATAAATGACAGTCGCTCTTCTGCCATTAAGGCCACGACTTTCGGGTCGACATTATGATCCTGCGCTATTTCAATCAATACTTGAAGTTCATGTACGGCTAAGAAACGATTGAATAACGTGGTTAATGCCGTCACTAAAATAAAGCCCAGTTGAAGCTTCCACTTCAGAGTCAGCCTAGCCCACCATCCCATGTGCACTCCCCATGCTAATCGTCTTTTATTGGTAGCCAACCATCAACATTCATCATTGATGCACTGTGCTTACAACGGCTTTAGTAAAGAATAGCAGCTGATGAGCGTTCTATACTTTGCACCACAAATTGGCGTTTTTCGCGTAAGAATTATGACAATACGTTTTCTCCGCCCGTGAGTGGAAACTTTTAAAGCAAATGGGCATCTCAGGCACAGGTGCTGATACCGCACAGGCCGTCCACTTACGCATTGCGGTATTCTGTTCAAGGATCAACACAGATTCGATGGATCGGACGAATTGTGCTCTTTTTCCCAGCGAGTGTTAGGCGTATCATGTAGCCTTTAAGGACATCACTGCCCGAGCCCCGAATTGGGCTGACATTTGAAGGGTTCGGTTTACACGTTTAGGAGGCTACATGAGGCAAATTGCCGCCCAGTTTCGCCTAGCTCTGTTGCTTAGCGTTATTTCGCTTCATGCGATGGCTTTTGGCCCACAAGTCAATATTAGCCCTTCAGAAGCACTGACTGCGGCGCAAAAAGAGGTGCCCGGCAAGTTACTCTCCAATGAAATGGCCGAAGAAGGTGAGGAGCTGGTCTATCGTATTAAGATTCTGACCGCCCAAGGTGTCGTTAAAACGGTAAACGTCAGAACCCGTGATGGTGGCATTGTAAAAGCGGAAGATTGATATGCGCGTACTAGTCATCGAAGACGATACCAACCTAAATCAGCAACTCAAACAAGCCTTAACACAAGCCGGATACGCGGTAGAAACGGCGACAGATGGCGAGAATGGCTTGTTTGTGGGTAAAGAATACCCCATCGACCTTGCGGTCATCGACCTCGGATTGCCCCTCCTCGACGGCATCAGTGTGGTTAAAGCTCTACGAGAATCTGAACGCAGCTTCCCAATTTTAATTTTGACCGCCAGGGGAAATTGGCAAGACAAAGTGGAAGGTCTAGAAGCCGGTGCCGACGACTATTTAGTCAAACCTTTCCATATGGAAGAACTGCTCGCCCGCCTTAATGCATTACAACGCCGTGTCGCCGGACTCAGCCAACCCATAGCCGAATATGGCCCATTAACCATTGATACTGGCAAGCAACAAGTGAGCATGGACAATCATGCGATCACTCTGACGGCCTATGAGTATCGTGTACTGCAATACCTCACCATGAATGCGGGCAAAGTCATTTCCAAGCAAGAATTAACTGATCACGTCTATCAAGAAGACAGAGATCAAGACAGTAATGTCATTGAGGTGTTTATCGGACGATTGCGCAAAAAATTGGACCCCAAAGGTGAGTATAAATTTATTGAAACCATTCGTGGGCAAGGTTACCGGTTTCAATCAATCGCTTAGTGCTGAATCAATGGCTTCACATATTCAGTGAAACTCAACCTACTCGCCTTTCAATTGCTGCAATTAACATGCGTTTTTCAATTTACAGATAAGGTCTTTCCCTATTTATTCATTACGTTTTCGCTTAACTTATATTTCCAGCGTCGTTCTGGGATTATTTATTGTTTCCACGGCGGTCTTATTAGATCAAGCCTTTAAACAGAGTTTAGAAGCGGATTTACATGATCGCCTGCAAACACAAATGTACTTGGTGCTAGGGTCAGCGGAATGGGATAAAACGTATTTGCATGTACCGCAACAATTGGATGCGCCTCGATTTAATCAGCTCGATTCAGGGTTATTTGCGTTTATTAAAAATGGTGACAATGCCGCGATTTGGCGATCGCTTTCCGCACAGTCTTTTACAGATCACGATTTACTCAGCGCACTCCCCACACTCCTGCCCGGAGGGCAATTACAAGGGCAAACCACTATTAAAGGACAAGCATTTTTTTATTTGGCCATGGGCATTGCTTGGGAAGTGAAAAATGGCACCCTTAAACCCTTCACATTTTACATCGCTGAATCCACACAAAGATTTAACGCCGCATTAGCGCAGTATCGCCTCTATTTATGGGTTGGCCTCAGCATTATGGCGGGGCTGCTATTGCTAGCATTTACCATGTTGCTGTATTGGGGACTTTCGCCATTAAGTAAAGTGGCAGAAGAAGTGTACAAAATAGAAAGCGGTGCGCAGGATGCCATTCAAGGTCAATATCCGAAAGAATTAACGTCCTTAACAGAAAATTTAAATAAGTTGGTGGAACATGAGCAAAAACAACGCACGCGCTATCGAAATACACTGTCCAATTTAGCCCATAGTTTGAAAACACCCTTAGCGGTCATACAGGGCATAACCGATCAATTAAGCCATCATGATCGCGCCTCTGAACGAAACGATCAAACCTCGACGACACCCTCATTATTATTAAACCAGCAAGTCAGCAGAATGAATGACATTGTGCAGCATCAATTACAGCGTGCCGTGCACGTTGCTCCAAATGCCATTCGCAAGCCCATATTTGTTAAGCCCGTGGTGATGCGCTTGGCCTCAGCCATCGAAAAGATTTATCACCATAAGGCTACGAAAGTAACGTTCAATATTGCCGAAGACACCATCTTCCGAGGAGACGAAGGCGACCTGATGGAGGTGCTCGGCAACATTATGGAAAACGCCGGCAAGTACGGTGATGGCTCCATCCATATTGATGCGCACAACATAACGTTTGAGCAGCAAACTAAATGCAAATTTATGATTGAGGATAATGGCGAGGGTATTGATCAAGATAAAATTGAAGTCATTCTCACGCGCGGTGTGCGAGCCGATGAAAAACACCAAGGCCAAGGCATTGGATTGGCCGTGGTGGTGGATATCGTGGATCTATATCAAGGACGAATAAGCATTCGTCAGTCTGACCTCGGCGGCGCGTTATTCGAAGTCACGCTCTAATCAAAGCTCGCTGACCCCATCAGCATCCCCCGTTCATTGCAATGCTTAACGCCATAGCCTGCGCAGTCAGTCAGCATGTCCCTTCCTGTATCCACATGCCAATCACCATATTTACATCCATCTATACGCGGTCACAAAAGTCCGTTTAAGCCGTCGCTTCTAAGAGGTAACGGACTGTTGCATATTCGTGAACACTCTTCTTTCTTTCATTCAGTTTCAGTTCAGGTTCGGTTGGTAATCTACACCCATCGAACGAACACAGGTTCTTCGAAGACAACAAAACTTTAAAGAACAAGCTCTCAATTAATAAGGAAACTGAACATGAAAAAATTAACATTGATCGCCGCTATGACCGCTTCTATCTTCGCCATCAACGCACAGGCTGAAGGTTTATATGTTGAAGGTGGTTTAGGACAATCGAAATTAGAAATGGATTCTCAATCTGAGAAAGGCACCAGTTTTAGTGGAACCGTAGGGTACGAATTCTTAGACCTTGGCCAATTACAAATTTCTGGTGAAGCCAATTACAACCGTTATGCCGATATTCAAGATTTAGATGGCGTAGACGGTTTTGATGTTAACATGAACATTAGCAGTATCGGGCTAGGCACAAAACTGAATTTTCAGCCCGTTGATAAAGTGAATCTATTCGGACGATTAGGGTATGAAAAAGTAACAGCCGAAGTAGAATTCAAATCAGATTCAGCGCCAGGCGTTACTGTATCTAATGAAGATGTGCAACACAGCATGACATATGCATTAGGCGGTGCATATGATGTGAATAAAAATTTCGCCCTAGGTACGCAGTATAAATACAGTAAGCTTGAAAACGACCTAGATCTTAGCAACATGTCATTATTTGCAACCTATAGTTTCTAAATTAAACGTTTAAATCTGCAATCGCTAATATATGAGTGCATTTTGAATCTGCACTCATACCGCTTCAAGGAACCGGTCAACAACACGGGACGTCTTAATCTGTAAGCGCAACAAACAGATAGTCAAGGAGGAAATACTCTCAGGGTTGAGCCAGAGTACGGACCGTGTTGGACATCGGCATAGACAAGGATGCGTCACGACACAATACAAGGAGGTATTGTGGTTTCTCTTCAGGTGGCTAGATAAAAAACCGTTGTACTCATAAACCAAAGCGAGCGATAAGGCGTTCGCTTTGGTTTTCTGCGTTTTAAGTCTCGGCTTAGCGCAAATGGAAGCTATCCCAGCTTCAATGAATCTCACTGAGCCGACGACAGGCCAGCGTACCCGCTCATTTCCCACCCAATGCCCCTCAATGTCTGCGGCTGCCTTGAGCAGGAGAAAGTACGGGAAGGATGGCTAAGTTATGGCCATCTGAGGTATCCTTACGCCCATTCTTTTATTCGCTAATTACACCGACTGGTCACATGCAAGAGCACTATAATCCGCAGGCTATTGAGCCACAAGTTCAGCAATACTGGACTGAAAACAAAGCCTTTAAGGCTGTAAAAGACGCTAACCGCGAGAAGTTCTACTGTCTCTCTATGTTCCCCTACCCGAGCGGTCGACTGCACATGGGGCACGTGCGTAACTACACCATTGGGGATGTCGTCTCTCGTTATCAACGCATGCAGGGTAAGAACGTCATGCAGCCAATGGGCTGGGACGCATTTGGTCTGCCCGCTGAAAACGCCGCGATTAAAAACAATACCGCGCCGGGCAAGTGGACAGACGAAAACATCGATTACATGAAGAACCAGTTGAATAGCCTAGGTTTTGGCTACGACTGGGACCGTGAACTGGCTACCTGCAAACCCGAATACTACCGTTGGGAGCAATGGTTCTTCACGAAACTGGTTGAAAAAGATTTAGCGTATAAAAAAGTCTCCGCTGTTAACTGGTGCCCGAACGACCAAACGGTATTAGCCAATGAGCAAGTCGTTGATGGTTGCTGCTGGCGCTGCGACACGGTTATCGAGCGAAAAGAAATTCCGCAGTGGTTTATACGCATTACAAACTATGCAGAAGAATTGCTGCAAGATTTAGATCAGCTCGATGAGTGGCCAGAGAAAGTTAAGGCCATGCAGCGCAATTGGATTGGCAAAAGTCAGGGCGTAGAACTGAGCTTTGGAATAGCTGGCCGCGAAGCATCCCTTGATGTTTACACCACCCGCCCAGACACACTAATGGGCGTCAGCTATGTGGCTGTGGCGGCAGGTCACCCATTGGCGATCGAAGCAGCAAACGGCAATGACGAACTCATCGCGTTCCTTGAAGAGTGCAAATTAGGCGGCACAGCAGAAGCTGATATCGCCACCATGGAAAAGAAAGGCTGCGATACAGGCCTCAAGGCCATTCACCCTATTTCTGGCAAAGAAGTGCCTGTCTGGGTCGCCAATTTCGTGTTGATGGGTTATGGCACTGGCGCCGTAATGGCCGTACCCGCTCACGATCAACGAGACTTTGAGTTTGCGCAAAAATACGGCTTGGACATCACCCAAGTCATTGAACCGGCTAATGGCGAAGCATGCGACATCAGCCAAGCGGCGTTCACCGAAAAAGGCAAACTCATCAATTCAGGTGAGTTTGATGGCTTAACATCTGCAAAAGCGTTTAAAGCGATTGCTCACTGGCTCACAAAGGCCGGTAAAGGTAAGACCCAGACCAACTACCGGTTAACGGATTGGGGCGTCAGCCGCCAGCGTTACTGGGGTACGCCAGTGCCTATGATCAACAAGCAAAATGGCGAGCAAGTACCGACCCCAGAGCACATGTTGCCGGTTGAACTGCCAACGGACGTGGTGATGGATGGGGTGAACAGCCCCATCAAGAACAACCCTGAATTTGAAAATATTGAGTTTGGCGGAGAGCAAGCTTTTCGTGAAACGGATACCTTTGACACCTTTATGGAAAGCTCATGGTATTACGCTCGATATTGCTCGCCTCAAGACGACACGCAAATGGTCGATCCAGAAGAAGCCAATTACTGGTTACCGGTAGACCAATACATTGGTGGCATCGAGCATGCCATTTTGCACTTGCTGTACGCGCGATTCTTCCACAAATTACTGCGCGATGCGGGCCTCGTTAAAGGGGATGAACCCTTCAAAAGCCTATTGTGTCAAGGCATGGTCTTGGCCGATGCCTTCTCTTATGCCAAAGACAATGGCAGCAAAGAATGGGTGAACCCTTCGGATGTCACGTTAGAACGCGACGATAAAGGCCGCGTAAAAAGTGCCCACGCCAACGGTCAGACTTTGACCCATGAAGGCATGATCAAAATGTCGAAGTCCAAGAACAACGGCGTCGACCCACAAGAAGCCATCAACTTATACGGTGCGGATGTTGTGCGCTTGTACACCATGTTCGCTGCGCCACCAGAACAGAGCTTGGAGTGGTCCAACGCTGGCGTGCAAGGCGCACAAAAATTCCTACAGCGCGTATGGCGCCTCGCGGCTGAGTTGTTGGATGGATCGGATATTCCTGCATTGGCTGTGGATAACTTAAACGACACGCAGAAAGCGGCACGTCGTAAGATTCACGAAACCATCCAAAAAGTCAGCGACGACATTGCTCGCCGTAATGCGTTTAACACAGCGATCGCTGCCATCATGGAATTGATGAACACTCTGCAAAAGCTGGAAAAAGCCGATGAGCAAAACCGTGCAGTGTTGAAGGAAGGACTCATTGCCATCACGAAAATGCTGGCACCCATCGCTCCGCACATGTGTCATGTTTTATGGCAAGAATTGGGACATGATGACGTGATACTAGATGCACCTTGGCCCGTGGTCGATGAGTCAGCCTTAGTACGTGACAGCATTCAAATTGTGGTGCAAGTGAACGGTAAAGTACGCGGCAAGATTGAAGTGCCTGCCAACATCGACCAAGCTGGGGCAATTGAAGCGGCCAAGGCCGACGCAAACGTGCAAAAATTTTTGGGCGATAACACGATTCGCAAAGAAATTTATGTGCCCGGAAAATTGGTCAATATTGTCGCGAATTAATTCGCTTTGACCCATGAGTCGAGTTGCAACAAAATGACAGCAACTCGACTCAATCAATATGTTCTGTAAATTTTGGCTCAGCCATTTTTAGCAGAGCCCATATTCAGTATCTCAACCAGCATTATTAACCCTATTTGTAGCGGCCAATTATGACTTCACGTTTGCCTATTCTAGCCTTGATGATAATGAGCCTTTTGCTGTCAGCTTGCGGCTGGCATTTGCGTGGCCAAGCCGATATCCCACTATCGTTACGCATTTTGCATGTCGAAAATGGGGCTGCGGATTTCACAACGCAAAAGTTGCTCAAGCAAAGTCTGCTCAGTAATGGCGTGACACTCGCTGCAGATGCGGAATACATCTTACGAATCACCGAGGACTCATCTGATCGACGCACACTCAGCGTGACCGATTCTGCCAAAGCTTCTGAGTATGAGCTGCTACAAACCCTGTCGTTTGTTTTGCTGAATCGTCAAGGCCAAGCATTTATGCAACCTGCCGTCCTCAAGACCTACCGCTCTCTGCTTTACGATGCAAACGCCGCCATTGGTAAAGCACAAGAAGAAGCGAACTTGCGTCGAGAAATGAAACGCGACAATGTGAATAAACTGCTCCTTCGTCTACAAGCCATCAAGGTAGATAAACTGAAGCCGATTGTCGTCGCGCCCGATGGCTCAACCACCAGCCAGGCTCAGTAGCCAATGCGACTCAAACCCGAACAGCTATCCCAGCACTTACAACAAGGGCTCAAACCCATTTATTTAATCAGTGGCGATGAACCCTTAATTAGCCAAGAAATCAACGATGCCCTGCGAGCAGCAGCACGCCAACAAGGCTTCGATGAGCGAGAAGTCCACCATGTGGACCATCAATACGATTGGGGCCATTTATTAGAAAGTGCGAATGCATTGTCTCTATTTGCCGAGCGAAAGCTAATTGAGCTGCGCATCGACAGTGGCAAGCCGGGAGACAAAGGCAGCAAAGCCTTGATCTCACTGTTTGATCACCCAAACCCAGACAACTTATACATCATCCTGCTACCGCGCATCGACAAGGCCATTCAAAACAGTAAATGGTTTAAGACACTCGAGAAAGTGGGTGTATTCATTGCGCACTGGCCAATCGAGCGCCATCAATTGCCCCATTGGATTCAGCAACGAATGGCCGTTCATGGCATGAAAGCTGACGGCCAAGCATTGAATTTGCTGGCAGACAGAACAGATGGCAATCTACTCGCAGCCGCGCAAGAAGTCGAAAAACTGCGCATTGCAGGTGAATCGCAAATCACACTGGAGAC
Organism: uncultured Saccharospirillaceae bacterium; assembly: GCA_947503895.1. Lineage (GTDB taxonomy): Bacteria > Pseudomonadota > Gammaproteobacteria > Pseudomonadales > Oceanobacteraceae > Bermanella. Next base: position 60,408 of record CANNFT010000011.1, on the reverse strand, counting down.
CGTCGAGAATTCGGTGGGTGACGTCTCACGCTACGATGTCTTTGCACTGAGCGAATCGGCGCTCAAAGGCGATGCCGCCAGAAGCTTACACATGCTCACGGTGTTACAAGGTGAGGGGCTGAATGCCTTACAGCCACTGGCCATACTCGGAAACGATGTTCGACTGCTCTTAAGCTACAAGCAATTGTGTGAGGCGGGCATCCCACCGGAGAAAGCACTGCAGCAACTCAAAGTGCATTGGCCCAAAAAGCAAAGCCAAATTAAAGCCGCCGCCAGCCGCTTGAATCTCGATAACATTCAGCAGTGCCTACAGGTGTGTCAGCAGGGCGATCTCGCCAGTAAAGGCATGAGCTCGGATGATCCATGGCGATTACTATCAAGCTTAATATTAAAGTTGTGCGCCGTGCGCCCCCTCCATTTTACTTAGCATCCCACGTATATGCCGTTCGCAGTCCAATGAGCTTTCCTATTTGTGACTATACTCAGAGGTAGCGTATCTAAACCATACACATGATCTGAGTATCAGGAATTGCATGGCGGCTCACGACATTACCAATACCGACCTCATTTGGGAGCTGGATCACCTCTCCCTGCAGCGCCGCGCGACCGAATTTATTCAACAGTTTGAGAATAAAATCTGTATCTACTCCCCCACCGTCAAGCAGCTCTACAGCAACTACAGCATTTACTTTCCGCAAGATGGACGCCGTAGCATGGTTGTACTGCCTAACCCCTACGCGTTTCATGACACTTTTAATTACATTCCAATGGAGGCGATTAAATCAACGCGCTTAAACATATTGCCTGGAGACGAGTACGGTAAGAAAGGGGTTTATATGGTGGAAACACGCAAGGAGCCGGGCAAACATTCGTTGCCCATTCCCTTTAAGCAGGGATTGAAACAAGTGCTGGCCAAGTTTGGCGACGAAGAGCCTTTCTTACCTGTCATACTTAAAGGTGCCTTACGAGATTTTGATGCCAAACGGCCTTGTCTGCACCTGCATCGGCTCAGTTTGTCGGCCTTACCGCAGCTCTCTTCTTTGGAGCGTAATAACATTAAAACTACGATTGTGGATAAAGCCATGTCCATTATCCGTCTAGGATAATACGCCGACTTAAATGACCATCATCCACAAAAAAGCCCTGTTTTTATAGGTTGGTTCCAATACGCCACTGGATGGCCGAATAAAACGTTTTCGGCCTAATTGCCTGACTCGCCCTTTCACTTTATGACAAAAATGAGCACTTTTCCCACTCAGGTTGTGACTGATGCCACGAAACAGGTGTGGGATTACGGGTATTCTTAGAAACATCAATCATCTTTAGCAAACAGACACGGTTCAATCGTATCGACCAAGCAGTTTAACGGTCAGGAAGATCAATCGCGCATGGAGCGGACTTTTTTCGGGGGTCATTTATATGGGTTACGCAGTTTATCAGGAAGTCAATAATTCTGACTTAGTGTGGGACCTGGAGCATATTACCCAGCAACAGCGGGCAACGGACTTCGTAAAACGTTTCGAGAATAAACTCTGCGTATTTTCCCCTAGCGTGAAACAACTTTATAGCAATTACAGTATTTTCTTCCCTGAAGACCAACAGCACAATATGGTGGTCTTGCCTGATCCATATGCCTTCCACGATACGTTCAATCACATTCCTGCTGATGCCGTTCAAGCGACGGGATTACACATCGTACCCGGTGACGTGATCAACCGCGAAGGCTTGTATATCGTGATTACGCAAAAAGATAAAAATGTACGCTCGATTCCGATTCCCTTTAAAGAAGGGCTACGCCAAATTCTAAAGCGTTTTCAGGGCAGCGATCCATTTTTACCCGTGCTTCAAAAAGGCGATTTACGTGAGTTTGATACCGAAATGCCTTGTTTGCATTTACACCGTTTACGTTTAAATAGTCTAAGTGGACTATCGCCACTGGAGCGCCAAGGCGTTAAAAACGTCATCAGTGAAAAGATTATGGGCATTTACCGCGAGTCTTAATGACGACTCACCTCTGCCTGAACCATGCCGCTGCTGACGCTAGCGGCATTTTTTTGTCCGATCCAAAGTGAACCCTCACCTCCAATTGCAACAAGTCGAATTAATGGCCTAATTGCCCACGTGTATGCGCCAATTGAAAATCCTGATCAGGGCCTTTTGGAATGACTCGCGTCGGATTGATGGTGTGATGGCTATAATAGTAGTGCCTTTTAATCTGCGACATGTTGACCGTCTCAGCGACTCCCGGCTGTTGATATAAATCCCGCACATACCCGGATAAATTTGGTTTATCTGCGATTCGAAAAAGATTTGTTTTAAAGTGCCCTACATAAACAGCATCGAAACGAATCAATGTTGTAAACAAACGCCAATCTGCTTCTGTAATGTTGTCACCTACTAGATAACGTTGTTCACCTAAACGATTTTCTAAATATTCCAATGTCGTAAATAATGCATCGAATGCCTCCTCGTACGCGGACTGGGTGGTGGCAAAACCACACTTGTACACACCGTTATTCACGGTGTCGTAAATGCGACTATTTAATTCATCAATTTCCGACCGCAAGGGTTTTGGATAAAAATCGACTGTATTCCCCGTCACATCATTAAATGCGGTATTAAACATTCGAATAATGTCGGCGGATTCATTATTCACGATTTTATTTTCTTGATAATCAAATAACACAGGAACGGTTACTCGACCGGTGAACGTCGGCTGAGTGCGCGTGTAGATTTGATGCATAAAGCGCGAGGAAAAAACATGATCGGTAAAATCAAAATCCGGAAAAGCTCCCTCAACCTGTGACGCCTGATCCCTAAATTCCCAGCCGTTTTCCAACATATCAGGGTGTACGACACTGACACTGACCCAGTCTTCCAATTGTTTCAATTTACGGAAAATAAGTGTGCGATGCGCCCAAGGACACGCCAAGGAAACGTAAAGGTGGTAACGATCTTTTTCCACCGGGTGAGCAGATCCGGGGGCAATTTGATCTCGAAAAGAAGAAGCTTGGCGTTCGAATTTTCCGCCACTCTTGGACGTGTCATACCATTTGTCTTGCCACTGACCATCTACTAATAAACCCATACTGTCACCTGCATAATCGCCGTGTGTTTTTTATGGTTATGCCTGCCTCTTAAAGCAAACATCAACCATTCAACGTGCTATCAGTATAGGACTGGACAAGAAAGGATATACGTCAGTTTTTCGATCTATTAGATTTAACGCATGGATGGGATGACGGCATTCAGCACTTAACTGGCCTTCCTCGCTTGAGAATATTGGCGCTTTAAAATGCGTGACAGTGCTTGGCGCCAAGGCCGAGGCTTGATACCAAAATTAAACAGAATTTTTCGCGTGGATAATTTCGGCGAGGTGTCGCTAAAACAGGCATTTTGGGGACTGCGAGCGTCTGACTCAAGGGACTGGACGGGAAGATTTTCCATTTGCCGCGCTTCGGCCACGATGACTTCAGCAAACTTAAACAGGGTCGTGGGCTCACTGCTGGTGTAATGGTAAGTTCCCCACAAAGTGGCATAACGAGATTGTTGTACCATCGCGATTAACACGTACGCAACATCGCAGGCTGAAGTGGGGCACATGGGTTTGGTATCGGATAAATTCAGCGTCTTGTGTTTTCGTGCCAATTCTAACACTCGGCTGACATCGTCTTCCCCCAAAGAAGAAAACAACCAACCAACTCGCAATATAAAATGTTGCTTGACGCGCTGAGTCAGTGTTTGTTCCACCAGCCATGCATATTGTCCTTCCTCTGACTGCGGTGAAGGCTCGTCGTCTTCTTTAAAGACTTCACCTTCTTGGCCAGCAAAAACGCTGTTATTAGAAAGGTGGACCAAGACAATTCCCAACTGCTCGCATATATCAGCAAGGTCATGGGCAATGCCATCTGTCATCACCGAATCAGCCGCAGAACCGGCGGCAACCGGTAGGCAGGTAATGAGGTAATTCGGCGATAAATCTGAGATGCGTTGAAGCAATAAAGCGCGGTCACCAAGATCCCAATCTGTGCCTTGTATAGCATGCAGAGGAATTTTGAGTGACTGCGCTCTTTCAATGAGCGCACGGCCAACGGAGTGCTCCGCGCCGAGAATTAATATGTGAAGATTATTCGACATATACCGCTTAATATTATTGAAATGGAACAAAACAACAGACGTTCTCTAATGACTAAGAATGTACCATTCAACGGGCAAGGCTGACCAGCGTGCAAATGCGAATCTTTTCTCCGCGCCCATTCCAACAGTTTGTGACTGCATCGACTCTACAAGCGAAACCGACGCCACATTAATCTCAACGCTAGGTGTTTATAGTCTGTCAATAATCGCACCATAGAGGCTTACACCATGTCCCGTTCACTTGTGCTTGCTAGCTCAATATTACTTCTTAGCGCCTGTGGCGGTGAGTCCACGTCGAACACGAACAAACCACAAGTGAGCGGCGAGATTACGCCAGCCAATATGCAAGCCGTGTCCCGTATGGGCACCACCGGCTTCACTTCCGGTATCAACGCAACGACCACCTCAACGTCCATATCCATGAACAGCAGTATGGATGAAGACCCGACCTGCTCACAGGGTGGCTCTGCACAATCATCCAGCGTGGATGACACCCGTTATCGAGTGGACTTCTACCAATGTGAAAATAGCGATTCCATGTTGAATGGCGGAATTGAAGTTGAATTGAAAAGCGACTCGTCATCAGCCGAGCAGGGGCACATCGAAATTGCGTTTGCCTTTGAACAATTGAGCACCTTTAGCGACGGGATGGAATCCAGCATCGACGGCACCCTAACGCTGGAGATATTTGCTAACGAAGAAGAGTCTGGTATCAAACTGCATTCGAAGCGCTTATCGATTATGGAAAACAGTGAGACCCTCACGCTGAAAGAACTCAGTATTCAAACCATGGGCGGATTAGGCATTGGTTTGTCAGCCGGCGGCGATGACGTCCAAAGCACAACGGTTTCTATGTATATCAGCGATAACGAAAGCACTTACTTTGTGTATTCGGAAGGTGCCTTGGGTATGTCTGAAGCAGGCCACCAAACCGGCACGCTGATCATTGAATCAGAAACTGCCATCCTGACCATCGAGATGTTGGCGGACGGTTCCAGTATTGTTCGCTTAGACGAAGACGGCGACGGCGACGTTGATTACGAAGAAATTCAGCCCGCTGCTTAGTGCCATCAAATGCACACACAATGAAGCCCAGTGATCAACATCTCTGGGCTTCTTTGTTTTTAACGCGACTCACTCTGGCTTGATGCTCGGCAACACCTCTGATGCCGCACTGTCATATAGCCGTGCTTTTAAATTCTCCAACATCAAATAGAGCGACGGCAGCACCAACAAACATACAAATGTGGTAAACAAAATACCAAAACCCAATGAAACCGCCATCGGTGTTATGAATCTGGCCTGCCTAGACGTTTCAAAGACCATTGGGGCAAGCCCACCAAAAGTGGTCAGCGTCGTTAACAAAATGGGCCTAAACCTGCGTTCGCCGGCGTCCATAATGGCTTTCATCGCGGTTGCGCCTTGGCGGCGTCGATGATTCGCGTAATCCACTAAAATTAAACTGTCGTTCACCACCACACCGCACAGTGCAAGCACGCCCATGATCGCAATGATGGATAACCCATAGCCCAATATGATCAGTCCCAGCACCGCACCTGCCGCACCAAATGGAATAACAGACATGACCAACAGTGGCTGGCTGTAACTCTTAAATGGAATGGCCAGTAAACAATAGATCATGAGCAAGGCGGCTATGACCCCTAGCTGCAAACTGCTCACGACTTCCTTTTCACGCGCTTGGCGACCGCGATATTCAAAACTGATGCTGGGATACTTGGCTTTTAGATCGGGTAAATGGTCTTGGTTGAGCACATCACGTAAAGCCGGTAATAAGGATCGTGGTTGAACATCTGAAGTAATGGTCACCACTCGACGGCCATCACGGCGCACTATCTTACTGGGTGCTTGGGACTGGCTTAAGTTTGCAATGTCTCGCAACGGCACCCGCCCTCCCGACGGTGTCACGATACTGACTCGTTCAATATCAGCGTCGTATAGGCGTTCATCCTGTGGCAAACGCACCAACACCGTGACTTCGCTTTTTCCTCGCTGCTGACGCACCGCACGTGCACCGTACAAGGCTGCACGCACTTGACGAGCGACATCACTGTCCGTCAGCCCTAAACTGCGGCCTTGTTCATTCACTTCGATATCCCACTGGGGCTTACCACTGGTGAAGCTATTACTGACATCCGCAACACCTGATATGCCATCCATAATGTCCGTCAATTCAGCGCTGGCAGACCTCAATGCTTGTGTATTGGACGATCGCAGTTCAATGGTAAATGCTCTGCCTCGTACAGGCCCACCACCGCGTTCAGCATCAAAAGTGATGCTTTTAGTGCCCGCCACATCCCCTAGTGCCTGCCGCCATTTCTGAACAATTTGATTCGTAGTGAAGGGGCGTTTTCCTCCCGCCACCAATTGAGCACTCACTTCTACCGTCGATCCTGAAATTTCCGACTTTATATGAACGAACAATTGACCGTGTTTATTTTCTAACGGCGCAATCATTTCCTTGAACGCAGCCTCCATACGATCACGCACGCGCATGGTTTCGCTGAGCGGTGCGTTTTGTGGCAATTCAGCGGTTGCGAATGCAGACTCACCTTCCAATTGGGGAAACATCGAAAAGCCCATTCGGCCACTCATTGGATACGCAAACACGACCAACATGATGGATAAAGAAATGGAAAGCGTGAGCACAGGGTGCTGTAAGCAGCGCCCAAGAAAGGGCCGGTAATAACGATGGATCCATCTTACCAATGCCGCGTCCACTTTCGATTGGAGCGCGTCCATCTGACGTCCCAGCTTAGAATCTGGGCGAGTTTTCATATGCGAAATATGGGAGGGCAAAATATACAATGCTTCCACCCAACTGATGGCAAAACAACACACCACCACCACAGGTATCGCCATCATCACTTGTCCCATGCCACCAGGAATCATAAACAGCGGCATAAACGCTACAATATTGGTGAGAATGGCAAACCCCAATGGCACGGAAACTTGCTTCGCGCCTAGAATCGCAGCTTCAATTCTGGAGTGCCCCTCACTCATGTGCTGATAAATATTTTCACCTGCAATAATGGCATCATCGACGACAATGCCGAGTGAGATAATAAAGGCAAACATGGAGACCATATTAATGGAAACATCGAAGGCCGGTAAAAAAAGCATCGCGCCCAAAAACGAAGTGGGTATGCCCATGGTTACCCAAAACGCTAAACGATATTCAAGGAAAATACTGAGTAAGATGTAAACCAGTAATAAACCAATGAAGGCATTTTTTAACAATAACCCTAACCTGTCTTTATAGTTTTCAGCGTCATCATCCGTGACGGTTAAATGAGCCCCGGGCGGTAATAAAGCTTCCAGCTCATCCCACATTTCATAAATGGATTCGGCAACACTAATCGGCGTTTGATCTTCGGCCCGATAGACGCTAAACCTGACGCTGTTTTGACCATTAAATGTGACCAGATTATTCGTGTCTTCGAAGCCTTCGGTCACAGTTGCCACTTCACCTAAAGTGAGTAGCACACCACTTTCGTCTGAAATTAACGGCAAAGAGGAAAATTCTTTGGCCCAATATTGTCGATTATTTAACGTCACCAAGACTTCACCCGCTTGCGTGCGTACAGAACCGGCCCCTTGCTCGACGGCATTCGCGCTGATGATCTGTGCCACTTGGTTAAGCGTTAAATCGTATTTTTCTAAGGCAAACTTAGAGATCTCGACATGCACTTCTTCATCTCGCACGCCTTTAAAGGCAACTTGCGTAATACCGGGTGAATCTAACAATGCCTCTTTAATATTTTCTGCCAATTGCTTCATGACAAATGGACTCAAATCTCCGTGTAAAGCGATGTCCATAATGTCGCGTTGTCGGCTTAAAATGCTGACCGAAGGGGTTTCCATTTCTGCAGGAAACGTCGATATACGGTTAACAGCCTGTAAAACATCTTGGTATTTTTGCTGCAAGTTTTCGCCTGCCGAAATTTCTAATCCCAGATAGGCATAACCCTGTTGAACGGAAACATTCACTTCACTGATGCCATCCAGACTGGCCACCTCGTTCTCGATGGGTAACACAATCCCCTGCTCCATTTCGACAGGTGTTGCACCAGGGTAATAAACGCGTATGTCGACTTGATCTAAAGTAAACGCCGGTAAGTATTCTTTTTTAATTTGAGTCGACATGACAATGCCACCCAATATTAAAATCAGCATGAGTAAATGAGGCGCAATGCCGTGACGGGCCATCCAACTGATGGGGCCTCGCTGTAAATTCACTGGATTGGATGATGCATCGGAAGTAGGTGTATTCATGGTGTCACACCTAATTGTTTAATGCCTACATTCGCTGGCAGAACATTCTCTTTGGTTTCTTCAACGGTCACCCGCATGCCCGGTGATGCCGTTTTAACGTTACTTCGCAGCAGTCGGTCGCCATCCTGAACGTCAATGTTACCCCAGATTTTTTCTCGCCCCACATACTCCACCCGCACCGCTCGACGCTGTAATTGGTTGTCTTTATTCACCACCCAAATTTTGTGATCAGCATCCATTAATGTACTTTCGAATTGGTAAATATTCTGTATATCTCGCCCCCAAATCGTCACTTCAACAAAATCATTCAATAAAACAGGCTTAGTTTTCGTGTGGTGGGTTTGCAAACCCGTGCCTTGTGATAACCCTAATGGATCAGGAATATTCACCAGTATTTTCACTTGCCGATCTTTCGCATCGACATTTGGTAAAATAGAAAGAATTTCGCCGGTGCGTTCTTCACCTTGCCACATTTGCGGATTGCGAATATCGACGGGATGTTGCTGATCAATCCAAGGTAAAAAACTTTGTGGTATTTTCACTTCTAACCAATAACGGGAAGTGTCCAACAAGGAAAATAACGCACTGCTATTAGAAATACTGGCACCGACTGAAATACTGCGCGACATGACTTGCCCGTCAAATGGCATTTTAATGTGTGTGCGTTGTTGGTTTAGTCTCGCTTGTTTGACCATGGCTTCCGCAGACCGTACTTTTGCATGCGCAGCTGCAATTTGCGGCTCACGCAGTACCAGCGCTCGATCACTGGCAGACAACGTAGAACCTGAGAGCTGCAATTCTTCCTTTGCCAAAACAGCCTGACCTTGCTCGACCGCTAACTCAGCCTTGGCCTGAGCTAAATTCGATAACGCTTGTGTGACTGCCAGTTCAAAATCAACGCTTTCGACCCGCGCTAAAACCGTATCCTTCTTTAGCCAAGCCCCCGGCACGGCTTGATGGTTTATCCATTCAATGCGACCGGCCACTTGGGCGGTCAGTGACAATTGTTGATAGGCGGTAACGGTACCACCCGCTTGCCAATATGGTCTCTGTACCGATGACTGCAAGGGCACTGTTTCAACCAACTGAATTCGCGACTCTGGCTTCTTTTTCCCAGGTTTGGGGGCCGTTAATACTTGCAAGATGGCAATACTAATACCCAACATCACAATCGTGAGCGACAGTAAGTAGTAACGATTAGTCGACATGGTTGCTTACCTTAGCCCGCGAGCGGGCGGTGTCTTCTCTCAGCGGTATTGGGCGATCGTCTTGGGCAAGCCTAAATTCTGGTGTTGATAGTGCTTGAAAGAATTGAACGCGATAATCAACATGCTGCCATTGAGCTTCCAAAACACGTCGCTGTAGCTGCAATAAATTCTGTTGTGCTGTGAGTAAATTTAAGTAGTCACCTAGTCCCTTACGATAACGCTGATCTAACAGATCATAGGTTTGCCGAGATAAACGCAGTTGAATGCGTATGCTTTCATAATAGTGGAATTGTTGGCGATCATTGACCATGGCACCTTCTACTTCCTGTGCCGCTTCTAGTAGGGTTTGTTGATAAGTCAGCAGCTCTGCCTCTAAGGCCGCTTCTTGCTGACGTACTTTAGCCCGTAAACTGCCACCATCGATGAGTGGCATCACCAGTCCGGCAATTAACTGAGTCGTCCAATTATCCAATACATCGGCCAAAGAACTGTCTGCCGCCGTGTAGCTTGCGCTGAGTGTGAAACGGGGATAGCGATTGCTCACTGCAACCGCCAATTGGGCGTTCGATTGCTGTAATGTGTAGTAAGCGGCCATAACATCCGGCCGGCTCTGAAGTGCATCACTGGCAATGGCAGTTGGCAGTGAATGCAATTCAGGTAATAGCAGCGCAGCGTTAAATGGAGTGGAGATAGCTGCTTGCTGGGCGGTTGCAACAGGTATGGGCGGCAGAAACAGCTGTGGATAAGTCGCCATCAACTGACCGCCTAACCAGACGTTTAACGACTGCGTATGTAAGCGCTCACGTCGAAGTGCTAAATTTAGATCGCCCTTCACTGACTCAATCAATTGTTTTTGTTGCCACACATCAGAGACACTGACCTTTCCACGTGCAAAGCGCCCTTCAATGACCTTTAGCCCCGTTTCTAACCATTGTTGTTGCTGTAATAATAATTCGACTTTTTGCCGCTCTAGTAGCCACCCAAACCAAGATCGCGCAATTTGTGCGGCTACGGTGTTTTGCAGCACTTGATGATTGGCTTGACTGGCGTAATACCCCCATTCTGCTGCCGTATCTCCAGCATCAATGCGTCCCCAAAAATCCAGTTCATAGCTGGCACTGAGCCCTAATTGCCACTGTTGGCTAGTGTCAGTAATGCCCGCTGACGACTGGCTCTGCGTCGATGACCTCTGAACATGGCCGTTTAATGTCGGCCAATGAGCACTGCCCGCAGCATCCCAAATGGCTTGGCTTTGCTTGAGTCGCGCTAATGATACTTTTAGATCTAAGTTTTGCTGTCGACCCGTTTCGATCAACTGATTTAAGACATCGTCTTTGAACGCCAGCCACCATGCATCTTCGACCTTCAAGCCAGTGTTGGTTAACGGTGTGGGCGATTCTGGGCGTTCAAGGGGAGGAACAGCTGTGCAGCCCCACAACACTGTCAGTAAAAACCCCCACCAAGCACTCAAGCTGTAATGTCTATTCGTCAATGCTGCCATGAAACTCACTCTGCCTGTGGATCAAGAACACATTTCTTGTTCGAGCATTTGTTGGCACTTTTATTCAGTAAAGCTGCTCGACCCTATTATGGGAACCTAAGTGTGATAACGATACCGGTTTTACACATCTTTGTTCGTCCTCTAAATTTATGCTGAGGTAATAAGCGCAAAGCACAAATATAAAAAAACCCAGTCATGCGAATGCAGAACTGGGTTTCGTTTTAAACGTGTTTTTTCACGTAGGTTGCATTCGCTTACCTTGGCTGTAAATGTGCCAGCAACCGGTTTTCTAATTGTTTGAAGATCAAAATAATAGTAAAGGTCAGCGCCAAATACAAAGCCGCCGCAAACATGAAGGGCGGAAACGCCGTGTAATGCTGCGCATAAATATCTCGCGCTGCACCGGTTAAATCCAAAATCGTTACCGTTGAAGCAATTGCACTACCGTGCAACATAAAAATCACTTCATTGCTGTACGCAGGAATCGCTCGACGGAAGGCGCTCGGCAAAATTATGCGACGCATTCGCTTTGCCCAACCCATACCATAAGCCTTAGCCGCTTCAATTTCGCCTTGATCTGTCGCTTCAATGACACCACGGAAAATTTCCGTCGTATAAGCTGCTGTGTTTAATCCAAACGCAATTAAACACGGGTAATAAGCATGCTCGAATATGACCCACCAAACGGAATCTTGAATGCCGTCAATCAGCGTCACACCGTAATAAATCATATACAGCTGAATCAATAAGGGAGTGCCGCGGAAAATATAAGTGTAAAACCAAACCGGATAATTAATAAAAGGGTTTTTAGAAGTGCGCATGATGGCTAACGGCACGGCTAATATTAATCCGGCAAGCAAGGATAAAAACACTAGCTGAACGGTATTGACCATACCGTCCCAATAGTGCACCAATGCACTAAAGGTAAAAATTTCATTCTGGTCGATTAACGCAATGAGTGTTTCCATCGTTTATGCTCCCACCACGCCAGCACTGTAACGTACTCGTAAAATTCTGAATCCCCACTCTGACAATGCCGTTAAAACAAGATACACCAACGCCACCGGGATAAAGAAAAGGAAAGGCTCACCCACCGATTTTGCGGCATCAGTGGCCAATTTAACCATGTCCGATAATCCGATAATGCTCACCAGTGCAGTGGTTTTTAGCAAAACTTGCCAGTTATTTCCCAAACCTGGTAAGGCATGACGCATCATCTGTGGGAACATAATGCGCTTAAAAATTTGTTTGCTGGTCATGCCATAAGCCTTGCCCGCTTCTATTTGACCATGATCCACGGCTAAAAAAGCACCCCGAAATGTTTCGGCCATGTACGCACCGTAAATAAAACCAATCGTGACGACACCCGCAGCAAATTCATTGAATCGGATGACCATGTCGATCTCTCCATCCGATATTTCGTATAGCCAATCTGTTACGGCATTTAAGCCATTTAAACCGCCGTAATAAATTAAAAACATCAAGACTAAATCAGGCACACCCCGAATAACGGTGGTGTACGCGGTCGCCATATAGCGAGGTGTACGGCGCTTTGATAATTTTGCACTGGCACCAATCAGTCCTAGCAAAAAAGCAATGACAAGAGAAAGTACAGCAAGCTCAATTGTTAATATGGCCCCACCAAAAATGGATGGCCCATAACCATGAAGATCCAACATATAATGTGCTCTGATAAAAATATAAAGTCAGCGCGAATTTACTTTCTCAACAAAAGGTTGTTGGCTTTGTCATTTGTAATGGCAATCACATTGCAAATGCATAGGCGCAAACTGGGTTTCTCATGTTGATGAAAATGCTATAAATATCTGGCCGCTGAAGCGTATCTCTAATGCATCTCTGTCATGCAGCTCACTCAGCGCTTTAAAATTCAAACAGATGAGTGCGATAAACTTTAGGTATTGCCCATTTGGTTTTGTTATTTTTCGGCAATCCGGCTCAAGTAAATTGCTCATTGCATGTTGCGTTGAAACAACTCACTGAAAAATAAACAGGTGGCTGCACGCAGCCACCTAACCGACATTTAAAGGTTTATACTTTAATGTCGAACGTGAAGTACTTCTTCATAATCACGTCGTAAGTGCCGTTCTTCTTCAACTTCTCAAGCGCAGCACTCACCTTTTGCTCAAGGTCTTTGTCACGCTTACGGAAAGCAGCACCGATGCCCACACCGAAGATGCTGACAGGGTCTTTAATCATTTCACCCGCTTGAGCGAAATCTTTCTTATCTTTTAACATGTCTAGACCGACCGGTGCGTCAACAAAGATCGCGTCTAAGCGTCCGCCTTCTAGGTCAACACGCATGTCATCGGCAGAGGTGTAACGAACCACTTCAGCGCCTTTCACCATATCAGTGATGTACTTGTCTTGAACCGTGGCGCGTTGAACACCAATACGCTTACCTTTGGTCACTTTTGCGTCAAACTTGCCTTTTACTGGGGCGAAGAACGCAGACGGTGTCATGTAGTAAGGCTCAGAGAACAGAACGTGCTTTTTACGGTCTTCGTTAATGGTCATCGAAGAAAAGATCATGTCGTATTTACGAGATTGAAGGCCAGGGATGATACCGTCCCAAGCTTGAACAACCCACTCACACTCTTTACCAGTCACTTCTTTACACACTTCGTTACCCAACTCAATTTCAAAGCCGGTTAAAGAACCGTCAGGCTTTTTGAATTCGAATGGAGGGTATGGAGAGTCAACCCCAACACGGATGGTTTTGATGTCTCCAGCTTGAGAAGCTGAACTGATAGCGAGAAGCCCTGCCAAGGCAATTAGCGTTTTTTTCATTATTTTTACTCCGTTTTTTTATTTATCCAACCTGAAGGTCGGTGTTTGTGTTGCAGCACTTGTACGTCTGATCAAGTGAATCATTTGCTCAAGACGCCAGCGACACGACACACCGGTCGGCTGACGCATGTGTTCGCTCTCCCCCAACGAACACCTCTGCAGCGTGAAAACCACACTGCAAGTGCGCTTTTTGTTCAATCAGTACACTGAGGAAATAAACTGTTTGAAGCGCTCCGAAGATGGATTATTAAACACATTCTTTGGAGAACCAAATTCTTCTATCCGTCCTTCGTGTAAAAACATCACTTTATTGGACACATCACGGGCAAATGCCATTTCGTGCGTGACCACGACCATGGTTCTTCCCTCTTCTGCCAAACCCCGCATCACCTTGAGTACCTCACCCACTAATTCTGGGTCTAAGGCTGATGTTGGCTCATCAAATAGCATGACTTCTGGGTCCATGGCGAGGGCCCGTGCGATCGCCGCTCGTTGTTGCTGGCCACCCGACATATGCGCGGGGTAGTAATCTTTGCGATCGTATAAGCCCACTCGATTCAAATGCTCAGCAGCACGCTCTATGGCTTCTTTCTTGTTCAATCCCAACACTTGAACAGGCGCTTCGATGATGTTTTCCATCACCGTCATGTGCGACCAGAGGTTGAAGCTTTGGAATACCATGGAGAGTTGAGCACGCATACGCTCTACTTGACGAATATCTGCCGGTACACGCTCACCTTGCTTATCTGTGGTGAACAGAACTTTTTCACCGTGCACTTGAATGTCACCAGCGGTGGGGATTTCCAACATGTTTATGCAGCGCAGGAAGGTACTTTTGCCCGAACCAGAAGAGCCGAGAACAGAGATCACATCACCCTTTCCGGCTTCAAGGGAAATACCTTTTAATACTTCATTATCCCCAAAGGTTTTATGGATATCGGTGGCCACCAATGGAGCAACTTCATCAGCCATTGCGGCCTCCTGGAATTCTGGTCCGGTATTGGTCTTCTGCATTTGTAGACCCATATCGGTCTCCTGTCAGTATCTACAGCGACGTGCATTTTAACGGTCTGACCGCTAAAGCCAATCTATTATGAGCCCGAATGTCTGGTCACTTAGCACCAGCCCCCCATTGAGCCTTCAGATTTTGCATCGCTTTTATTGTTATGCTTTGACGGAGCACGTTTTGTACCGCATTAGACTGACTGTGCAATCAGCTAAGCCGGACATGACCACAATCAACATGATCTCTGTGCATCCGCCTAAGTGGGCTTCCCGATCAGAGTAATTCGTTCAGCGGAAAGCCAGTAAAACTCTTCGTTTGTTTTAACACCACATGGGTGTTGATATTGCTAATTTCTGGGCAATCTTGGATCAACGCATTGGTCAATGCCATATAGCGGCTCATTTGAGAGCAAGCGAAGTGAATAATAAAGTCACAGCTGCCACTCACGGTATAGGCTTCTAGCGCCTCTGGGACCGCCTCTATACGCTTTTCCAGAAAGCGGAAGGTGTCGGGTGCATGACTACTCATGGAAATCGTCGCAATGCATTGCACCGGCTCACACAGTCGCTGGATATTGATTTGCCCGGTAAACCCCAAGATCCATTCATCGTCGAGCAAGCGCTGCAAGCGTTGGTGACAAGCACTTGCAGAAAGATTGACCTGATCAGCCAACTCTTTATTCGTGATACGGCCCTGGCTTTGCAGAATCTGTAACATTTTCAGATCCAGACGATCCAGACTGTTCGCCTGTTTCATACGTTCACCACCAATTACAACTCAACTATGACTATTCAACGGTGTTCGACCCAACCGGCTTTCAGCAAGTTGGGCCCTGTTTAATTTGCCAGCGCTTAGAAGGCGATGGCCTGACTTAATGCACCCACGAGTCGATCAATCTCAGCACGAGTGATCACCAACGGTGGCGATATCGCTATTGTACCTACGCTCGGCAGCGGGCGCACGATAACACCTGACGCTTTGACCGCATTGGTCACCTTCAGTGGCCATTTTTCAGCGGGGTCTGGCAATGTCTTGCTGTCTTTGTCAGCCACCAGTTGAACCCCCGCCAGCAATCCACGCCCACGAATCTCACCCACATTTGGATGGCTGCCCAGCGATTGCTCCAATGAGCGGTGCAGGTATGCGCCGTTATCACGTGCGGCTTCCACTAAGCCTTCATTTTCAATTAACTGAATATTAGCCAATGCGACAGCCGCACCCACAGGATGCCCTGAGTAGGTGTAGCCATGTGAAAATGCGCCTAGCTTTTCTGAGCCTTGTCTCATGACCTCCCAAATTTCGTCGCTGATCAAAGCAGCCGACATGGGGAAGTATCCACTGGTTAAGCCTTTTGCCGAACTCAGCATATCAGGTTCAATATCTAACAATTGAGAACCAAACCAACTGCCTAGACGCCCATATCCACACACTACTTCGTCCACCACCAGCAAGATATCATGCTGCTGTAGCAAGGCTTTCAATTTTCGATAATATCCGGCCGGCGGTTCAATAATGCCACCTGCCGCATGGATAGGCTCAGCGAAAAAGGCCGCGATATTATCGGCACCTTCCTCATCAATCAATTGTTGTACGTTATTTATCATCCGATCACAGAATTGTGCTTCGGTTTCGCCCGCTTGGCCACGGGTGTAAAAGTGCGGGCAGTCGGTGCGCAACACAAAGTCCAAAGGCAATGGAAACTCTTTGTGAAACCCTCCTAACCCCGTCAAACTGGCGGTGCTGATGGACGTGCCGTGGTAGGCTTGCTCGCGCGCGATGACTTTCGTTTTGGTCGGTTTACCGCGTAGGCTGTGGTAATGCCACGCAATTTTAACGAGTGTGTCATTGGCATCGCTGCCACCATTACCGAAGAATACTTTACCCAAGCCTGCTGGCGCGATTGAGACCAGCTTCTCCGCTAGTTGAACCTGCCAAGGGTTCGAGGCATTGCTAAAGGTGTGGTAGTAAGCCAGTTGTTCAGAAGCCTCACTCATCACTTGCGCCAGTTCTTTGCGTCCATACCCGACGTTGACACACCAAAGACCGCCTACTGCGTCTAGGTAGGACTGCCCATCTGAATCCGTGATCGTACTGCCCTTAGCGGAACAAATCATCTGCGGTCCATTGCTCAGTAATGCCGTAATGGAGGATGCCGGTTGCAGTACGTAGTCTTTGTTTTTTGCTTTTAGCTCGTTGATATCAACATGCGTCATATTTGAGCCGTCCTAAATGGTTTCATTAGAGTTCACTCACCAAACAGACCCACCGAATGCAATCAGGATTAAACGGCGAATGCACGATACATGATCAGTAGCATGGCTTCGTGATGGATCAATCTATTGTAGGAATAAAGGGCAGGATTTAATTCTGAAGATCACTGGGTTGCCGGACTTAATTTAGACAATTCCGTCAATTTAATGCACTAAAACACATAATTTACGGTGCTTTACTACACTGAATACGCCACCGGAAAAAATCCGGCACGCTGGCCCAACATCAGCAACTCATTCGCTGAGGTTTAACGACAATACGGTAAATCCGTTTTCATTAGGTATCGACAATGTCAGCATTACAGGTTCAAGCGCACCGTAAGCCACTGCTTCAGCAGCTTACCGATCAACAAGATAAAATGCTGCAACAAATCGTCGAGCTCTGCCAATTGAATTCTGGCAGTTATCACTTCGAAGGTATTGGCAAAGTACAAGCGTCTTTAGAAGCCATATTCGCCCCACTCGCCGATTCCACCGAATATCGTCCGTTAGCGCCGATTCAGCTGGTCAATGATGACACCAGTGTCAGTGAGTATCAGCCGAATCCCATGCAGATATTTCGTGCTCGTCCAGATGCACCGTTACAGTTGTTAATGACTGGCCACAGTGACACCGTCTTTCCAAAAGACACTCATTTTCAGGATTGCCGCATTGACGGCGGCCTACTGCACGGGCCGGGTACGGCCGATATGAAAGGCGGGTTAGTCATTCTTGCGCACGCCTTGGCTTACCTCAATGATTCTCCGTTACGCGATCAATTCGGTTTCACGGTGGCGATTTCGCCGGATGAGGAAATCGGTTCCACTGTTTCCGCACCGATATTAATGGAATTAGCGCAACACGCGCATTACGGGCTGACATACGAGCCGGCGCTCAGCGATGGCACACTCGCCGGTGCTCGTAAAGGCAGCGGTAACTTTTCGGTCACCGCAAAGGGGTTCAGCACACATGCTGGGCGCGACTTCTTCGATGGCCGCAATGCAGTCGTTGCCATTGCCGAAACCGCACAGCGTTTGAGTCAGCTAACAGATGAAACAGCCGGTATCACGGTTAACATCGGAAAAATCGTCGGCGGTGGTGCCGTCAACGTTGTACCAGACCAGTGTCTATGCCGCTTTAATGTTCGAGTGAATACGCCCGAACAAATGACCGACATGGAGACTAAGATCCAACAAACACTCAGCGACGTCGAGTCCTCGACGGGTTGCACGTTAACGCTCCATGGTCACTTTAACCGCCCGCCAAAACCCATGACACCCAAGCAAGAAGCCATGTTTGAATTGCTGAAAAGTTGCGGCCAAGAACTGGGGTTAGACATACGTTGGAAAGCCACTGGGGGGTGTTGCGAGGGCAACAATTTAGCCGCCGCAGGCTTGATCAATATCGATACCCTTGGCGTACGCGGCGCTAATATCCACACAGACCAAGAATACGCCTGCATCGACAGCTTTGCTGAACGAGCCGCACTGACCGTCACCCTGATTGAAAAACTTATTTCACTCAATGCCGACGCTTCTAAGGAGCAAGCATAATGTTAATGGTTCGCCCTGTTGCAGAAAAAGACATTGATGATCTCCTAGAGTTGGCATTAAAGGCCGGCAAGGGCATGACATCACTGCCGCACAACCGCGAAGCGCTGACGAGTAAAATCCAATTGTCTATGGACAGCTTTGAGCGCACTGAAAAGCACCGCGATGATTTCTTTCTGCTGGCAATGGAAGATACAGAACGCGACAAAGTAGTGGGTACGGCGGGTATATACGCGATGACCGGTGCACAACAAGCATTTTACGCTTACCGTCTAATGTCCGTGACGCACCACTCGCATTCGCTGCAAAAGCAAGTCCGCAGCGAGTTATTGCATTTAAGCAACGATTACACCGATTGCTCCGAAGTCGGATCTTTCTTCTTAGACCCAGAGTATCGCGGCAATGGCCATTGGCTCGGTAAAGCCCGCTACATTCTCATGGGCTTGTTTCCGGATCGCTTTGCGGATTCTGTCATTGCCGAACTGCGTGGTTGGACAGATGAAGATGGGCACAGTCCATTTTGGGACGCCATCGGGCACCACTTTTTTCAAATGTCATTTGATGAAGCAGATCGACTATGCGGCGTTGGCTCAAATCAGTTTATTACCGAATTAATGCCCAAGTACCCCATTTACACCAACCTTCTGCCAGAAGCGGCGAAAGCGGTCATTGGAAAACCTGCCGATGCCGGTCGTCGTGCCAAGCAATTATTGGAAGAAGAAGGGTTCCATTATGAGCGCTTAGTGGATGTCTTTGATGCCGGTCCCATCATGCGAGCAGATATCCAGCGACTGCGAAGTATTCAAGCCTTGCAGACCGCGCCATTGACGCAATCCGCTGAAAGCAAACTCACCGCGGCTGAATCGAAAAAGGCCATTTTGTGTAATCCCACTTGGCATCATTTTCGCGTCACACAGGATGCATGGGTAGAAAACAATAATGTTCATACCACGGAAAATGTATCTCAGTTGATCGGTCTCGCGCACGGCCAAACAAGTGCCTTTTTGGTACAGGAGAAAACAACATGATGATAAAAAAACAGGGCGATCAATTCAGCGCTGAGGCACTTTTTTGTAATGGCGAATGGTTAACGGGCAAGGGGGAAGCATTGTCTTCCCTCAACCCAATGAACGGACAAACCATCTGGAGTGGTCACGCGGCCAGCCCAGAACAAGTCGCCAGTGCCGTTGCCAGTGCGCGAGATGCGCAATTGAACTGGGGCTATCTGCCACTAGAAGACCGTATCGAGATCATGGAAAAATTTGCTCAACAGTTGGCCGAGCACCAAGCTGAAATAGCGCAATGCATCTCGCTGGAAACCGGTAAGCCGTCTTGGGAAGCCAAAACCGAAGTTCAAGCCATGATCAACAAAGTCGCCATCAGCATTCGAGCACAGTCTGAGCGTGCGGGAGAATGGCGGAAAGAAAACCTCGGTCTCGGGCACCATGCTCATGGCGTCATGGTAGTATTTGGCCCGTATAACTTCCCTGGCCACCTTCCGAATGGCCACATTGTCCCCGCCTTACTCGCAGGCAACACCATTGTATTTAAACCCAGTGAAGAAACACCGCTAACCGCCATATTAACCCTGCATTGCTGGCAAAAGGCGGGCTTACCCAAGGGCGTTATTAATCTCATTCAAGGTAGCCGTCCAGTAGGCGAAGCATTATGTCAGCAACCCATTGATGGTTTGCTGTTCACCGGCTCCTCAACGGTGGGCAAATTGCTGCACCAACAATTTGGCGGCCGACCTGAAGTGATGCTGGCACTGGAAATGGGTGGCAATAATGCATTGATCGCCGACGAGGATATTCATGTCGAAGCGGCTGCTCAAATTATCGTACGCAGCGCGTTCCTCAGTGCTGGACAAAGATGCACCTGCACCAGAAGACTCATTGTCGTGGAATCCAAGCAATCGGAGGCCTTAATCGCCGCCGTTGTCGAATTAGCCTCAAACCTAATTACGGACGCACCCGATGCGAAGCCTGCGCCGTTTATGGGTCCAGTTATCCACATCCGAGCGGCGCAACAGATCGTCACAGCACAGCAAAACCTGCAAGCCGCCGGTGGGCATAACCTACTGGAAGCCAAACCTTTAGATGATTATGGCTGTCTTCTAAGTCCTGGCATTATTGACGTGACGCAAGCGCGTGATATCCCCGACGAAGAATGGTTTGGTCCATTACTGCAAATTTACCGAGTGGAAAACTTTGAGCAAGCCGTCGAACTGGCCAACCAAACACAGTTTGGGTTAGCCGCGGGTTTAATCAGTGACGATTTGGAACATCAGCGCGTATTCAAACAGCGCATTCGTGCGGGTGTGGTCAGTATTAATCAGCCGACCGCAGGAGCATCCAGCGAATTACCCTTTGGTGGCATTGGCGCCAGTGGTAACCATCGCCCGAGCGCTTACTATGCCGCAGATTATTGTGCATGGCCTCAGTCAGTCATGACGGGTGCCCACACCGAGCAGCAAACCACTTTTCCAGAGACAGGTATTCGTTCATGAGCGCAGTGCATTCAGATCGCCCATCAGGATTTAGCCGCGAAGTGAATTTCGACGGTCTCATTGGCCCAACTCATAACTACGGTGGATTAGCACACGGTAATCTCGCTTCTCACCGCAATGCGCTTGCCGTTTCCAGCCCAAAACAAGCCGCCTTGCAGGGGCTTGAGAAAATGAGAACGCTCATTCATTTGGGTTATACGCAAGGGTTTATCCCACCCCAAATGCGACCCGATGTAAACGTGCTTCGCGCACTGGGATTTCAGGGTGCGCGAAACGCAGACCTCATTCAATCTGTCGCGGAACAAGCACCTGAGCTACTTGCCATGGTGTATTCCGCCTCCAGCATGTGGGCAGCCAATGCGGCCACAGTGACACCCTCAGCTGACAGTCAAGATGGCAAGGTGCACTTCACCCCCGCAAACTTGCTCACCACTGCTCACCGTGCAATTGAACATGAACAAACCTATCACCACTTAAAGGTTATTTTCCCCAGTACTCAGCACTTTGCCGTGCACCCTGCACTGCCTTCCATTCACCGATTTGCAGATGAAGGTGCCGCTAACCACACGCACTTAACCGCACAGTACGGTCAAAGTGGCCTTGGTTTATTTGTCTATGGTCGTGATCATCAAACAGACCTCACACAATTAAAATTTCCTGCACGCCAAACGTTGGAGTCTTGCCAAGCCTTGGCTAGGCAACATCAACTGCCACCTGAACAAGCGGTGTACCTACAACAAAGCGCTGACGCAATTAATGCCGGCGCTTTCCACAATGACGTCGTGGCCGTGGGGAATGGACCTGTCTTGTTTTTTCATGAACAAGCTTACGTTCCAGCATCCCAACAAAATGCATTTAATGAACTAAGCGCACGTATGGATTTCAAACCCGTTTGCGTACCGGCCGATCAAGTGAGCTTGGAGGATGCGATTAAAAGTTATTTATTTAACAGCCAGCTGCTTGCAGGCCCTGATGGCGATATGAATAACATGCGTTTAATTGCACCGACAGAATGTGAAGAAAATCCAGCGGTCGCGGCTTACTTGAAAAAACTGGTTCAAGACCAGGCTCAGCCAATTCGTCATGTTACATTTGTTGATGTGAGACAAAGCATGAGCAATGGTGGTGGGCCAGCTTGCCTTAGATTACGCGTCGTTTTAAGTAACGAAGAGCTAGCAGCGGTGAACCCTGCCTTTATTTTAGATAACCAAAAAATTGATCGTTTACAGGATTGGGTGCGTGCGCATTATCGCGAACACATCGCACCGAGTGATTTAACTGATCCATCACTCATGGAGGAAAGTTTCAAAGCCTTAAGGGCATTATCAGAATTGCTCGAAATTGATCACCTGTACCCAGGGCTACCAGCCTAAACTCGCCGCGGTCATGCTTTTGTGCATGGCCGTTTGTGTTTTCCGCTTTCGTTCAGTGCTCCCACCACTTTCAACTTGAATGTTTTTTTGTAATTTTAAAGGCAGTTATACACAGAACAACTAAGAAGAGAAAGATATTAAAATAGGGAGCAGTTAAGAAGAATATAACAGAATATTTGGCCGAGACTTCTCTTCCAAAATAAAGGACTAACCATGGCAGTAATAACGATAAAAGCGCAACTAAGGAAAACCGAAACAAACCAGACAGCAAATGTTTTTGCTGCCAACCAGCCAAAAAACACCAGAATAAAGGCAGTAATACCGTACTCATCACCATCAATAGAATCGTAAATGCAATCGGTGAAGCAGAAGCCATAACCCGTTCAATCCCTAACAGTATGATTAAACATAAAGTTTAACAGCGCAATTACAAGAGTAATCTTCACCCTACATATATTAAGTGGCTAGAGCACTCACATTCCAATATGGGTTGTACCATAAAAGATTAACCGCCTAGATTCAAATCCTGCAAAGTTAGATAAACACGCATATCAAATTCCAACTGATGGTAATCCGGCAACATATGTTCACACAATTGGTAAAATGCCTTGTTATGATCCCTCTCTTTTAAGTGCGCTAGCTCGTGCACGACAATCATATTCAAAAATGCTAACGGTGTATTCTTAAATATAGAAGCCACACGCAGTTCATTCTTGCTTTTTATTTTTCCACCTTGCACTCTGGACACATAGCTGTGCATACCCAGCGCGTTATTGATGACATGAATCTTATTATCAAAAATAATTTTACTGAGCGGTGCCGATTTTTTTAAATAGCGATTCTTAATGGTGAGGACATAATCCCGTAACTCACCATCGTTTTTCACCTGATGCGTCTCAGGGTATTTTGAATCAATATACGATTGCAATCGATTTTGCTCAATCAGGTTCCGTACCTGTTGCTGCACTTCGGGCGAGTACGATGCAAGATATTTTAAGGGGATCATTGAGTCTCACACAAATGAATTGATTGCTTAAGCGCTTGCAAACTAAGTTCAGCACACGGGAACCGTTATACCACAACGTTTAAATGACCAACACTGAATAGTACATCTAACCAAAGTAAAACCAAAGAAGATACCCACTCTAACATTCTGTACTTCGCTCACAATCACGGCGACCAACACCGGATCCCAGTAGTATACCTAATGTCTAACGCCTCAATCAGCCGACGCTTTAGAGGTCAGCTGAATTGACTGGTTAGTGTACTTGATTCCAAGCCCCACCCAAAACTCTGGAGGGTACTGAAGTTCAGGCTTTCCGACCCACCCATTAGTAACGGATAAAGTATAACCGCCTTCAACTCTGCCATACTTTACCGACTGCAAAGCAATTTGATCCCAGTCTCCCATGAACTGGATATCGTTTAATGATTCTGGATACGAACCAGTACGTATATTATGAAGCTCGATTAAAGAAATCGCTGTTTTAAAGTGTTGATCTCCAAATTTTTGATTTGCTTCTTTTTGGAAGTTACAACCCGTAAACATGACTATACAAAAAGCTAGTATTAATCTATTCATTTTAAAACCATAATTAACATTCTGTGCTACACACTAACGAGGCTGTAGAAAAACCATCATAAGTTCATGATTTCCCATCGCCAAAATTCTTCATTTAATTTGCCACATCATTTTTAATTATCAACCTAAAACACAAAAATGATACAGATAATCACTATGAGTGCTCTATGACACTCTTTTAATGACTCAATTGCCCGTAATTCGTTAACTTCTCGATATTATGAACCATACAGTGCAACTGCCATTGGGATTGTACTTTCTCTTTTCCTTGTAAGCTAAATCGGTTTTATCCCTTGTTGGTTTCAATATTGGCAAAGACAACGAACCAAAGGGAACCAAAGAGGACACCCACTCTAACATTCTGTACTTCGCTCTTAATCACGGCGACCAACACCGGGTACTTAGAGCGACTGTCCCATTAGCACCAGCCGATTTATTTAGGCTGTTAGATTGTCCCCATTAGTTCATTCACGACGAGCCAGTAAAAGCCCAACTCCTGCACTACCAAGCAGTCCGGCACAAACCCTATTAAACAGCCGGCGCATAGAAGGCCGGGAGAACCAATTGCGCAATGCTTTACCAAAGAATGCATACCCAGCTATTGCTACCCACTCAAGCATTAAAAATATCGCGCCTAGAATCAAAAACTGACCTCCAACAGACCCCGCTGGATCAACAAACTGAGGAAGGAAAGCCGTAAAAATCAAAATGGCTTTGGGGTTTCCAGCTGCCAGCAAAAACTCCTGTCTCGCCAATTGAATGATGCTTTTTCCTCCCAGCGCCCCGCTATCATCCTCTGTTGGATCTGCTGTCCATAGCTGATAGGCAAGCCAAAGTAGATAGACTCCTCCAGCGACTTTTATGGCGAGAAACAATTTTTCCGACGTATACAGCACTGTTGCCAACCCTCCAGCAGCCAACGCGATCATACCTACAAATGCAACCAACCGACCAATACCAGCATAGCAAGCAGCCCTCATGCCATAACGCTTTGCATTCGCCATCGAAAGAAGGTTATTGGGACCAGGCGCCATGTTCAATGCAAAGCATGCTGGTATGAATAGCAAAATAGTCATTAGTGACACGATTCCCCCCCTTAGTTGAACTAACGCCCACGTCATTTGCCGCAGCGAAGCGGAGGTCAAATGCATGCGCTTGTTACTTTTTTATTCAGAACTAGCATAGATTTTTTCTAGTTCGGCCACTCTCATTTCACTTAACCGGCG
Organism: uncultured Saccharospirillaceae bacterium; assembly: GCA_947503895.1. Lineage (GTDB taxonomy): Bacteria > Pseudomonadota > Gammaproteobacteria > Pseudomonadales > Oceanobacteraceae > Bermanella. The sequence goes on along the minus strand of CANNFT010000011.1, from coordinate 34,966 downwards.
CTTACAGAATGCTATATGTAATCGATAACCACTGAAGTTTTCAAGTTCATCCATTTCATTTATAAGTGCGCAATGTGAATCCCTATATGAGCGCCACACTGCTGAGGTTGATTTAAAGCGCTCTATTAATTCGTTTCCATCAGCCGCTTTACTTAGTTTCTCAATAATCTCTGTTTCTAGAGCATCAATCCTTCTTTCAGCTATCATATTATGAGCCCAACCACATTGTGCCGCCCCCCATTTACCACCAACATCGTCACACGGATCGTAAATATTCAACTTAATGCACTTTATTAAAATCTCCTGATCTTTAGTTGCCCTACATGACTGCCTATCAATCGAAAACGATTCTAAATCACTCCCGCTCCATAAGAGTTCTCTGAGCTCTTCTGTGCGTTGCCTGTATGCCGAGATGCAACTCTTTTCATCTTTACAGGCATCATCCCGCTTTTTAATCCAGCTAATCTGCTCTTTCTTAATCTCCAACGACTTTTGCCCTGCAAATGTCGACATGACAGATTTATAGACAGCTGATAGATTTTCATCATAAGACCCAAGTCGCCTATTAGAACAGATCAATAATTCAGAACTGGTAGAAGCCTTCTCACAGTCAAAGCTTGTGGCAAAAATATCAGGTGAGTTAACAATCAAAAAAGCAATTAATGTAAAGAAACTAATTTTCATTAAATGTCCTTATCTCACGTAACGCCAAACACTCACAGAGACGAAGCCGAGTGGGTGGCAGTCCTATACTGTGTCTGGTTAGGCGCAGCATATAGCCTAAATGCCCAATATTGCAATATGCCCATATTTTTTAAAATTTATTTCAGCCCAACAAATTAATTCTTTGAGCAATTCATGGAGTTCAGTTTTACAACGTTGAAAATGATTATGAAAATAGTCTCGTGAGCCGCCAAAAAAAACCAATTTTTTCGAAAACGTCCTTGAAATCACTTGCTGTTTCTAGCAACCAACTAAGCTCTTTAAGATCAGCAATGACCTTATCCCACGCTTTAGAGTCAGCGTCATTCATTCCGTAATGATCGTAGCCCGGAATATGCTTTTCGAAAACCATTTCGATATAACCAAATACCTCTTCATCGAAAAATAGGCTCGCTTCCTCCCAGTGCTGTCCTTGGTATTTACCAAGGCTTAGATCTATATAGCAGGTGCCTTCAAGTTCCGATTTATCTTTGATTATTTTGATGCTTTCCATGACCTACTTACGCCTAACGCCCAGATCACCAGCCTATGCTGTGGGACTTTTTAATATGTAATAATGAACGAAGTGAATTCATATTGAAAAGGCCCACAGAGAACCAAAGAGGACATCCACTCTAACATTCTGTACTTCGCTCATAATCACGGCGACCAACACGAGAACCAAAGAGGACATCCACTCTAACATTCTGTACTTCGCTCATAATCACGGCGATCAACACTGGATACTTAGAGCGACTGCCCCAATAGAATTCACAAACAGCCGATTTACTCAGGCTGTTAGATTGAGTGTCCCCTTAGTCATTGTAGTCATTTGCTCAAACGTACCGGGTTGTAATTGGTCTTTGAAATTAAGCACGACCATTGAGGTTTGATCGTAATTGTAAGGAATGAACTTTGGCATTGTCAAACCTCCCTATGCGAAGGTGAATTTTACCAAAATCTAGAGAAGAAATGGGGTTTTTCTACAGTCTCAACGCTGCCAACAACGGCAGACTTGTAGTTGTGATTTTTGTGCAATTACGGCGCAGCTATGCACAAAAAGCGCGACTGCAAGGCTGTCCAAACCACGAAGTGGTTGATGTTACTTAGCTTTGTTATAACTCTCTATCTTCGCGTAGCTTTAACTTCAAGGCTTCTATTAGTTTGGGGCCTTTGGCTATTTTATCTGTGCCTCCTAAATTACGGTACAGATCATATGACGTTTCAATAGAGTAGTTAATTATTTCTTGAGTCATACTATTTGATTTCAGTTCTGCAAGATTTTTGCTGCCAGGATACAAACTGTTTGTCATTAAGCAAGCAGCTATATATAGGGCATAGAACTTAATATCAGTTATTTCAGTTGCAGCATACTTTTTAGAGGTTTTCTGGGTGTTTTCTATTTCACGACCAAACAGTGAAACAATATGATATGCATTAAGCCCATTATTTTTATGGAACAGTTTTTCATAAGATTCATCATCTTCTAATAATGTAGATGGTCTAGCGCGAGCAAAGTCAGGCTTTTGCATTAATGTCGATATAAGGCACTGAGACATAAATGGAACACTGATAATTTCTTTAGGTTTTTTTCCTTCGTTTTTATAGAAATTCTTTCTTCTATCGTAATATAAGCCTCGAGGTTTTAAGTAGTCTTCAATTTGTCTATGAACTTGATCAGTAGCTCTCAATGAGGATTTTGGGATTGGTGTTTGACTGTTTGTTGCTCGTATAATCTTATCTCGAGTTTCTTCACTTTCAGGAACTATAACTCGTATGAGTACATCTCTTTTCTCTGTTTCAAGTCTATCTTTATTTTTGCTATAAAAGCGATGTATTTCAGAAGATGTTTGTAGGCCATTTACAATCTCAGGGTTATGAACGACTAACTCTTTACCGCCTGGTGCTGCAACTTCACTAGCTAATATGGTCACTCCATTATTTAGCCACCAAAACTCCTCTGTTCCGGGTGTTTCTAAAGTGTCTTGTATTTCATTATTTACATTAGTTTTTCCTTGGTAATCACGGACATTCGACTCAAAAATATGTCTAATTAGTTTTCCATTGCCATCGGTAATAAATTTATAATATTCTGACAGATTACTTAAAGCGATGAATACCTCTTTAGAGGTTGATAATGGAGATTCTGAAATATTTAGTCGAAAGACATCGTTTGGTCTTTCTTGAGTCATTTTTACTAATTTTTCGGAACCAAAGAGGACACCCACTTTAACATCTGTACTTCGCTCATAATCACGGCGACCAACACCGGATACTTAGAGCGACTGCCCCAATAGAATTCACAAACAGCCAATTTACTCAGGCTGTTAGATTGAGCGTCCCCTTAGTCATTATGGGCCAGTCTTAATGGCTTTGTTATATTTATAGCTACTCATCAAACCATACCGTTTTCATAGCACCTAAAAACTCTTTTGTAATTGGAAAGCCTGAATCATCGCCAAGTACTGAATCTATATCACAACTAGGACACAAAGCAGTGTCGCCGTTGTCAGTCCAATACTCAATATTCTTATAGTCAAAGATCTCTAAACAATAAAAACATCCACACAGTTTACTATTTCGTAAGGAGTCACGATGGTAGATAGATTTTTTGTGTGCATCCTTTATTGCAACTTGAAGTTCAATATCCATATTCACCTAAAAAAATAGTGGTGGTAGAACGGCCAGTTACCTGAACCGCCCCCACACAGATCCGGACGAGCGGACTACCGCATCCGGCTCCGCAGTTATATATTCGCTCGTGTAATGCACAAGCCCTTCTATTTGATTAATACCAGTCAACGTGAATCAATCGCTTCCTGACACGCAATGGCTCGATTTGAAAATATCCTAACATATCCTTGAAGCTACTCCAGTTATAACTTCTACGCTGACTCTACCTGTTCAGCCACTTATACAAAATGTGCAACACAACGTTATATATACGGGATAAACTACGGCTATTATCAGGTAAACCAAGGTAGTTCTGACAACCTAAAAGCTTGCGTTTCAACACTGGCATCGTTTCAAGGAACGGCTTAGATCGATTGTATTTTATCCAGCGATAAAATTCGCTCATAGCCGCCTTCTCTTTCTTTGATGCAGTTCGTCGCCGAACTCTCGGCTTCCGATTTGCATCTAAGCTCCAATAAAACTCAAAGCCCAGAAATTGAAAACTGCGCTTACGCCCAGGATGAATACGACTAAATCGCTTTAAATGAGTTTTCTCTGGTGCAACGTTCTACCCAAACTTATTGATGAGCGTATTGAGGACACTCATCCTAATATTTCAGCATATTGTACAGAATCAAATGCGGTTACTAAATGTTAGTTTTCGCTATGGGTAGGGTTTTTCTCAGGCGTTCAAGGTGATAACTGCAACGTTGATGATTTTTCTATTAGTACAAACTGTTGTCTAATACAAACAATCAAAATATCGTCTGCACCGCTGATTCGCGATTAAGTAAAGAAATTGTCATTTCGCTTGATGAGTTATAGAAGTGCTCAATGCTACAAATATCGCTTACATGAACTCAAGCCTACTCGCCGCTCTAAACTAAAGTACTCAATATTCTTGGTTAATGATTCACTGCTGCCGACAAAGCCTTTAAATGTCTTTTCAAAATCATTCGCCATCGTCATCCAGTTGTCGACACTGATGCCCAATCGATCTAAAACAGGTGGGACTGTTTTTTGCATGGCACCACGTTTGTCTTTTCGAATAATACGGCCCGTCCAATCGACAAGTTCAAGGTAGTCGGTTAAACGAAATGGCAGACCATCTGGCATGGGTTGTCGAGGGTTACCGACAAAAGGCATTAGTGCTTTCACTTGCTGTTTAGGATGATTGGGGTTTTGTGCGGCTTTTGCTTTTTTAGAGCGATGTTTTACGGAAGTGTAATGTGATGTTTCTGGAGTTTTGGCCATATTGGCTCGAATGGGATTTAAATCGACGTAGGCCATACAGGCTGCTAAGGCTTTTTCATCGAGCAGTGCTTGTGATTTAAAACGCCCTTCCCAAAATCGCCCCGTACATTGATCTTCGATATTCGCTTGCCGAGCAATAGTTTCATTTAAGCGACGCATAAACCAGCTGATGCTGTGCAAACGCTCTCGCCACAATTCGACATATTCACTGAGCTTTGCTTGTTCTGCGTTGGATAAGGCATCTCCACGACGATAGCGCTGACTGAATAGATTTCCTTGATAAAGCAGGTGCCAGCGATCAATGACTTCTTCATCAGACCAGTTTTTTGCTTGCTTTGCATTGATATGCAGCACCACGTGATAGTGGTTTGACATGATGGCGTAAGCAGCAATGTCAAGCGCAAATACTTGAGCTTGCTTAATCAATTCTTCTTCTAACCAAGCACGCCTGTGTTCGTAACTAGTATCACTCTGTTTGTCGTGACCGCACAGGAAAGCACGGCGGACACAGCGAGAGATGCAGTGATAATACGGCGTTGCTTCTAAACTAACGAGTTGCTTTCTGGGCTTGGTCACAATGCATTCCTTTGCTTGCTTTAATTTGATTGCGAACTATAGCAAAACAAAAACTAAACTCAATCAGCCGATTTACTTAGGCTGTTAGGTTGGGTGTCCCCATTAGTTGTTAGTTACTTATTTGGAAAGATTTTGTCTTTTGAATTCACGATTTGGGAATTTTCTTGAGTAATCATTATCTGGAACAGGAATCATCTTAAATCTGCCATCTTTTTCAATAAGAACATTATATAACCCAGATTTCTTCATATATGGGCAATAGGTATGAATAAACATTTGATCTTCCAGAATTTGAACTACGCCTTGTTGACAAAAGCCATCTATTTTCACAAACTTCTTATTGTTGGAATCTTTAAATCCATACCCCGTAAAAAATTCACCACCTTCTTCATCAATATGAATTTCCCACGAACCATCTTTACTAATTGCGACCTGAGCACCACAAAATCGGTCAACAAAACCGCTGTCTTCACCCTTAAAACAGGCATGCACTGCCCCACTGCATGTCAAAATAAATCCAATCAAAAATTGCCTTTTAAATCCGTTCATTAGCTCCCTCGATAGTATTAACGCCGCGCTCTGCGGCAAGATTGGAGCGCAGCGGAAAACTTGTCCAACAGCAGCGCCTTGTTAGCTTTATCTTGGCGTGTGGTAGAGCATTACTGCCAGCTTGACCGCCCTGTTCCTGTCGTCATTTAAATGAAACTCATAGTTAAACCATGTTTCATCTCTTTCATTAACGAATTTGAGGAAATTCCCATGCTTCGAAGCAGCCTCTTTAGCAGTATCAACCACACTGCTAAAATCCTTGTTGGGTACAAACATGATTACTGCTGCCTTTGAATCTCTCCATGTGAGGTACCCTAGGAGCTGGCTTATAGTCGAGAGAAAACTCTTCTCCCCTTTCCAGAACTTGCACTCCCCAATAAACAGATTCGATCCATCATGCCTCAGCAAAATATCTGTTTTTCCTGTTTTATTAAAAGTCTCTCCAGTAGCAGACCCATCAAAATTTGGCTCTAACATCATTAAGAAATGATCCCTAAGATGCTCTTCTTCCTTATCAGCATACAAACTTGGTAAACGCTCAAATTCTTTGCCTACATCGTGAATTAATTTCAAAATGTCATTATATGTTGACTGGTCAAGGCACGGCTCCGGACTGAACCCTGTATCTTTTACTTCAGGTTTGTTTGGAACAGCTTTCTTACGCTTCTGTGGTGTTGGGACAGAAAACGTTTCTGATGCTCTATTTGTTTTTTTGATTGGTACACCTAGTGAAGCTAAAACTCCAGAACTTTTCTGTATTCTCTGTTTTCGAGAATTAAAGGCATTTCGAATATGCTGCTCTAAACCAGCATTGGCTCTTTCCACCTCAGATCTCACATTTTCGTATTGCTGCATTATGCTTCGGATATTTGAATCCTTATCTCGTACGATACCCTCGGCATCATCTCTGAAATTTATAATCTCAAAACAGAATTCATCACGACTAACCTCTATGTCCATAGTCCATAATATTCTGCTACTAGGCATACAATGAAGTAATTGAATATTACCGCTAATAGGGACATGGAATTTAATCACATCCTTCTTGTAGGATTTCCCTGAATAAACGTGAAAGCCAGAAGGAAAATACTCAGCAGGTATCATCTGCTCACCTGAGGATGCGTAGATATCGTCGACGTGAATTTCTAGATGCTCAACCGTCGCCTCAGACACTTTGTGAGCTATATAGTCGTCTTCATTGACATTCAGGATGTAGTCATCATTTTCGGATTCAATTGAATGAGCTGCATTGTTCTTTGATGCTTCAAGAAAGGCTCGCAGTTCTCTTTCCCCAAAAACTCTACTTCTTCTCATCTTTCCTTAGTTCTCCGTGAAGCTAACATTGGTATATCGCACCGGCTCACTTTGCTTTTTCACTTCCCACGCTAGCACTTTCTAATGGCTTGATTTAAAAGGACTTTTCAGCCTACGTCAATTTTTGCCCCCGGCAAAACGAGCGCGCTCGATAACCACGCTCGGTAATTCGGCAGCCTAGATTGTAAGCTTCTGTTTTCCCAAAGAAATTCAGGATTGTCCTACCAGACAAGTGCGCCGCTGCCAGCTTAAATTGACCTTTAATTTGCCCACAGACAATTACACTGTATATTCATACATGATGAGCATGTTTATGGAGGCCTAGGATGGCTAGCCCATTTCTTGCCGATATTAGAAGGCTCATGCGTATGGGTCAGTTCAGTCTAGCGACTGAAAAAGTCTATATATCTTGGATTACGCGCTAAATTCGATATCACAAATGACAATACCCACGGGACTTAATTGAGTCACACGTCACTCAGTTCTTAACGCACCTTGCCAATCAACGTCATATATCCATCAGCACGCAAAAGTGGCGTTGAACAGTCTTAACTTTTTGTACACCAAGTATTTAAAGTTGCCTTTAGGCGATTTAGATTTTAATCGCGCTTCTATTCAGCGACGCCTTCCAACCGTAATGAGTCAACAAGAGGTTAAAAGGATTATTGATGCCGCTGAAGGCAAATATAAGCTTATTTTCTGCCTATTGTATGAAGCCGAGTTACGCATTAATGAATGTTTAGCGCTCCGGGTGAAAGACGTCGATTTTAACCGGCGAAGCCTTACCGTCATTCAAGGCAAAGGCCGAAAAGACCGGCAAACTTTGTTGCCCCGTTTTTGTGAGCCACATGCTGGAAAAAGGCTACGATATCAGAACAGTGCAAGAATTCTTGGGACATAACTCTCTAGAATCCACCCAGATTTATACACATATAACCGGAGAACGGCTTTCCGGTACGGTTAGCCCTGCGGATGATTTTTGATTCAAATATCAAATCCGTTTTTGCGCTGACCGCCCTATTTTTTGTGCAGTCGGCATACAATTTCCCTGCTTAATTCGGTTTTTATGGATTGTTAATAGCTTCATTGATCTGTTTCCATAGACAGCTATCGTTATTGGCGACCAACGGTTATTTGAATTTGTTTACGCAGTTATGCGATCCAATTTTTATAGGAATGTCTTTAGGGGCTGTCACTTTAAAAAGGGAGCTATGCGTCGCTTGTGTAGCATAAAAAATAAATATCATTGCCTGACAACACCCAGAAATGAGAAAACCCCAATAATGGGGTTTTCTCGGGTATTCTTTACATTCTGCTTCTCAGCTAATGCTTAAAACGGAATATCGTCATCAAAATCATCAAACGCATTGGTCGGTTGTGGTGCAGGCTGATGAGCCGGCTGCTGTTGCGCTGGCGGTGCTTGGCGAGGTGCCTGTTGCGGCGGCGCTTGGCGTGGGGTTTGTTGAGGTGCAGCTTGTGGCTGTGCATAACCGCCTTGCTGACCATAACCACCTTGCTGCGGTGACTGCTGAGGCGCTTGTTGCGGTGCATTGTAGCCACCCTGTACAGGTGCAGGCTGCCCATAACCGTTTTGCATTGCCGGTGGCTGACCGCCCATTGGTGCAGCGGGTGACTGCCCACCCATCGGTGCGCCTTGATTGAATCCGTCACCTTGGTTATTACGGCTATCCAGCATGGTCATTTCGTTTGCAATGATTTTTGTGCTGTAACGCTTGATGCCATCTTTTTCATATTCATCAGTACGCAGTTTGCCTTCGACGTAACATTTGGCGCCTTTCTTGAGGTATTCACCCATGATTTCAGCCAGTCGGCCAAAGGCTTCTACACGATGCCATTCTGTTTTGTCCACTTGCTGGCCTGTATTACGGTCTTTATAACCTTCATCCGTTGCCAAGCTGAGTGAACAAACTGCGTTGCCGTTTGGCAGATAGCGCATTTCGGGGTCTCGGCCAAGTGTACCAATGATGATGACCTTGTTGACGCTGCCTCTTGCCATAATTCTTTCTCTCCGTAGCGATACGGTTTCCGTTCGCTTATCAGGTATTAATCAATTTCAATTGTGCGGGGTCGAATTGCTTCGGGTCGACCTTTAGGTAGGCCGCTTGCTCTTCTAGCATAACGACCGCTTCCGCAACGCCAGGTACTTCCAGTAGTTGACTGACCATCAACTGAGCGTGTTCACGGTCATCCACCGCTAGGTTGACCATATAACTGGTTAGGTGCTTCGGTTTGCTCATGGTGAAGACCAGCACGAGCCAAATCAGGGTGAGGGGTAAAACGCCCCAAAACACACCTGCTAATCCAAAGGCATCACTCATGTATCCGCCTAGAATACCACCGAGGAAGGCCCCAAGGAATTGGCTGGTTGAATACACGCCCATTGCGCTGCCTTTATATCCGGCGGGTGCAAACTTGCTCACCAATGACGGCAGACTGGCTTCCAAGACGTTAAAGCCAAGAAAAAACACCCAAAGTGCCACTACTAGGCTCGTCAAGCTGTGTAGCGAGTTAGCGAACGCTACCAAACTGATGCAAATCAGACCGACGGCGATCAGTAGAACTTCTTTCATTTTCTGACGTTTTTCAGCGACGATAATAAACGGCACCATCACGATGAACGCCACCACCATCACGGGCAGATAGACTTTCCAATGTTCCGCTTGTGCTAGCCCCGCATTTAACAAACCCACCGGCACAGCAACGAAACTGGCAACCAATACGGCATGAAGGGCAAAAATGCCAAACGCTAAACGGAGCAACTGGGCATCCTTAAAAACGTCCGCGAGCTGATGCCAGAACGCTCGTGCATCGCGCGATTGTACTTGCCTCACCGGCGTAGGGACGGCCGTGAACAGTAAGACAATCGCCCCTAGACTTAAGAATGCAGTCAGCATGAACAGCCCCGACAAACCGAACCAACCGGCAAGCAAGGGTCCCACCACCATCGCCACCGTAAAAGACAAGCCAATACTGGCGCCAATACTCGCCATCGCCTTGGTTCGATTTTCTTCACGGGTCAAATCTGTCATCAAAGCCATCAGCGTACTGGCCACCGCGCCGGCCCCTTGTAGTGCACGACCGAGAATAAGCACCCAGATACTGTCCGCCAGGGCAGCAATGGCACTGCCTAAACTAAACAATAACAAGCCCGTCAATAATACTGGCTTTCGACCAATTCGATCAGACCATATTCCGAAAGGAAGCTGAAAAATAGCCTGTGTTAATCCATAAGCACCGATAGCGACGCCCACCAACATTGCGGTGGCTTCTTTGTAGTCGGTGCCATAAATGGCCAGTACAGGCAAAACCATAAACAGCCCAAACATGCGCAAGGCATAGATGAGGGCCAATGTGGAGATGGTACGCTTTTCGATGGGTGTCATTCGATCAAACTGCTGCGTAAGAAGGAGCGGCATTTTAGCAATCTGAAAAGGCGAAGAGAACCAGTGATACCTTCCTATCAGGCAAAACCGCTACGGGCAATACAGAAAATCGGAATTGACCTAGACAAACGATGTCATTTACGACATAAACCACTACTATATTGCCAACAACCTTATAGCACCCTTTAAGGAAGCCTGGATATGGACATCGTACGCCCAGCCAATCGGCTCATTTTGCTCGGGCAGAAGAACATTCAAAATTCGCTGCTTGTCGGATTCTTACACCAGCGATTACCGCTTGAATGTGAAATGCTGGACTCATCTCTTGAATTGCACCCAGACACTTGGCCAAGCCAATCTGTCATTTGTCTGGATGGCGCCAGTATCCGGGCAGAACGTTGCACGCAGATACTCGAGCAAATTCAACAGAAAGAGTCTAACCCGCAAGTGGTTGTGTATAACTTGGATCCAGGCAGTCCGCACGAACAGCTGATTCAATGGCCAGAAGTGTGCGGGTTCTTCTACAAAGGCGCGAGCCAATCACACATGTCGAAAGGCATTATGTCGATTTTAAGCGGCGAAGTGTGGTTCAGCCGTCGGCTGCTCAATACGTTTATGTCGCGCTTCCGCCGTGCTCCAGCGCGCACGCCTCCAGCGCTTTACAGCCTTACGAAACGAGAGAAGCAAATTCTCCACCTCTCAGCCAGTGGCGCTAAAAACGCTGAAATTGCCGATCGCTTGAATGTGAGCACGCATACCGTGAAAACGCATATGTACAATCTCTTTAAGAAAATTAACGTGAGCAATCGTATTCAAGCCATCAATTGGGCCAAAGAGCACCTACCCAGCCTTGAAAGCGAATTAGTCGATTGAAAACTGCAGTTTGAGTTAAAACAAAATAAGGCGGTTTACTCCGCCTTATTTTGTTTTAACCCTCTCTTTCATCACAACACCACGCGTCATTTTACCTACTCTATACTAGAAACATTCACTGCCGCCGCTTGTGATGACGTTGCCACTCCTGACAGCTTTTGACAGTATCTCTTTGCTGTATAAATATCCATGGCGTTACAATAGGCGCTTTGCTCACTCGATGTAAGGCTAACGCAACACAATGGATACAATACTGGTTCGCGGTGCCCGCACACATAACCTCAAAAATATCGATCTCGATATACCACGTGACAAGCTGGTCGTGATTACTGGCTTATCTGGCTCAGGCAAAAGCTCTTTAGCATTCGACACACTCTACGCAGAGGGCCAGCGACGTTACGTTGAAAGCTTATCGACGTATGCGCGCCAGTTTTTATCCATGATGGAAAAGCCAGACGTGGATCATATTGAAGGTCTATCCCCTGCCATTTCCATCGAACAAAAATCGACCAGTCATAACCCGCGATCCACGGTTGGCACGGTCACTGAGATCTACGACTACCTGCGATTATTATTTGCTCGTGCTGGTGAACCCCGCTGCCCTGATCACGCTGAGCCGCTGGATGCACAAACCGTTAGTCAAATGGTCGATCAAATTATTGCGCTCGAAGAAGGCAGCAAGGTCATGATTCTCGCGCCTATGATTCAAGACCGCAAAGGTGAGCACGCACATTTACTCGAACAATTGCGCGGGCAAGGTTTTGTGCGAGCTCGAATTGACGGGTTGGTCGTCGATCTCGATGATGCTCCTAAGCTGGCCAAAACCAAAAAGCACAGCATTGAAGTGGTCATCGACCGCTTTAAAGTACGACCTGGTATCGAGCAGCGCCTATCGGAATCTTTAGAAACAGCGCTCGGACTGACCGGAGGCACGGCAAAAGCCCATAGTATGGATGATGACAGCATCAATATTCTGTTTTCATCTCGGTTTGCATGTCCGGTTTGTAATTACAGTATTCCCGACCTTGAACCTCGTATGTTTTCGTTTAACAACCCAGCGGGGGCTTGCCCAACCTGCGACGGATTAGGCGTGGACCAATATTTTGACCCAGATAAAGTGGTCGTAGACGAAAGCCTTACTCTTAATGAAGGCGCCATTCGTGGCTGGGATCGCCGCACCGTTTACTACCACCAAATGTTGTGCTCATTAGCCAAGCACTTCGGCTTCGAAATGGATACGCCCTTTAAAAAGCTCAACAAGAAGCATCAGAAAGCGGTTTTATACGGCAGCGGCGAAGAAGAAATTCATTTTCATTATGTCAACAGTCGCGGCGACACAGTCACGAAAGAACATGTTTTTGAAGGCGTCATTCCTAATCTGGATAGACGATATCTTGAAACCGATTCCTCCATGGTCAGAGAGGAATTATCAAAGTTACTGTCGGTACAGCCTTGCCCAACCTGTGATGGCAGTCGTTTACGCAAAGAAGCTCGCAATGTTTTTGTTGATGATCATGCGATCGCAGATATTACATCCATGCCCATCGGTACCGGCGTTAGCTACTTTAATAAACTAAAGCTAAAAGGCCGACGGGGAGAGATTGCCAATAAAATCCTAAAGGAAATTAAAGACCGGCTGCACTTTCTCGAAAACGTCGGACTCGAATATCTCACTTTGGATCGAAGTGCTGACACGCTATCCGGTGGTGAAGCACAACGAATTCGCCTAGCCAGCCAAATTGGCGCAGGATTAGTGGGTGTCATGTACATTCTCGACGAGCCCTCTATTGGATTGCATCAACGTGACAATGACCGCTTGTTAAAAACACTCGAACATTTACGTGATCTCGGAAATACCGTCATCGTGGTAGAACACGATGAAGACGCCATCCGCGCTGCCGATTACATCGTCGATGTGGGGCCTGGTGCAGGCGTGCATGGCGGCGAAATTATCTATGCAGGTTTACCTGACAAGATATCAAAGTGTAAAAAGTCCGTCACGGGACAATACCTCAGTGGCAAACGGGCCATCGAAGTCCCGCAAGATCGACACCCAATCGATAAGAAAAAATTGCTGACACTAACAGGCGCCACTGGTAATAACTTACAAGATGTCGAATTAAATATACCCGTGGGTTTATTAACCTGTATCACCGGTGTATCAGGCAGTGGTAAATCGACACTGATTAATCAGACACTGTATCCATTGGCGGCAACCGAATTGAACAATGCCACCACACTTAAACCTTCGCCTTATAAATCACTGAAAGGCATGGATCACTTTGATAAATGTGTCGACATTGATCAAAGTCCGATTGGTCGAACGCCTCGGTCCAACCCCGCAACGTACACGGGTTTATTTACGGCTATTCGTGATTTGTTTGCAGGGACAGAAGAGTCTAGATCACGCGGCTATAAAGCCGGACGATTCAGCTTTAATGTAAAAGGCGGACGCTGTGAAGCCTGCCAAGGCGATGGTGTTATAAAAGTAGAAATGCACTTTCTTGCCGATATTTATGTCCCATGTGATATCTGCCATGGTAAACGCTATAACCGAGAAACACTTGATATACGCTATAAAGGCAAAAACATTCATGAGGTACTGGAGATGACCGTCGAAGATGGTTGTGAGTTTTTCAGTGCTATCCCTGCGCTCAAGCGTAAATTGGATACCTTAATGGACGTGGGTTTGAGCTACATTAAATTAGGGCAAAATGCTACAACGCTTTCAGGTGGTGAAGCTCAGCGCATTAAATTATCTCGCGAATTATCAAAACGAGATACCGGCCAAACACTGTATATATTAGATGAGCCTACCACAGGCTTACATTTTCATGACATACAGCAATTGTTAAATGTACTGCACCGATTACGCGATCACGGTAATACGGTAGTGGTGATTGAGCACAACCTCGACGTTATAAAAACCGCTGATTGGATTATTGATTTAGGCCCAGAAGGGGGATCTGGCGGCGGTAAAATTATTGCCGAAGGCACACCGGAACAAGTTGCTAAAAAACGCGGCAGCCATACGGCCAAATTTTTAAAGCCTATGCTCAAGTAACCCGTTCAATTAAATAAATTTGAATACATTAGATCTAACTTAAACAGCCGGAATATTAGTATAAACCGAAACTTCCGGCTTCACTTATTACGGTAAAAAAATGTCAGAAGAAAAAACTGCACAGAAAATGGATAAAGATTTTTTTAAGCGCACTGACGCGTTTATCAAGGTCGCCAATGAACTTACGCAAGAGCACGAAGTAGGCAAAGTCAGTGCGAGCATGCTATACGCCGCTGCGCGTTTTAATGCTTTCATTGTCGCGTCATCTGCCACAGACAAAGCCGAGGCCGATCGAAATAAAGTGGAAGCCATAGATTACTTTACCAACCAGTACCGATCCATGCTCATGGCAAACATGGAGGACTACATTGAAAAGTATGATGAATACATGAAATAAGACAAAAAATGAATATTAACGGTTCGCCGTTTCTATCGATATGTTTGATATCCGCCCGTTAAAATTATCGGTTATCAAACATATTCGTGACCCAACTCCGCCAAGTTCCATAAAATTTCTCCAGCACTGACCCGCAGAAAATAGGTCCCGTCTTTTTGACAAGCCTCTTAACATGTAATCTGAATTTCCGTTTTTTCAATTTCACACTCAAACGAAATGGTCGTACCTAGCCAATACTTGACTCTCATCGCCAACGTTATTGCATATCAGCACAAATTTAAATAACAGCGTGGTCACTCATTATTTTCGAACGATACTCTAGTGTTGAGTGTGACTCCGTGAGAGCACACCATCCAATTTTAAAATAACAATAAATAGGACTGACCATGAAGCTACTCACCGCAAAAATGACAGGGATATTAACCCTTTTTTGTATATTAACGTTTGCCAGCACCCCTGCATCTGCCGACTTCCTAAGTTGGCTGCACTGGCTATTTAAAATCCCCGCTCAAGCGGAAACACCCAACACACCCGAACCTACAGAGCCAAGCGACCCAGATGATTATCCAGAAGGTTTACGTCCTGCGATTTTTGTCGGCAACAATTGGGATGGCACAATCGACGTTATCGATGGTGATAACTATGAAATTCTGGGACGGATTAACGGCATTCCGGACTATCAAGAGCGCATGGAAGCACTGTGGAGCCGTCCAAAAGATCATATTGTATTTTTAGGTATTCGCAATCTGATCGGTGAAGGCCACGATCAATTTGTAGATGACATGTACAGCACGCAAGGTGGCGAGTTATTGATTGTTTCGCGCCCTAGTTTTGCGGATGTTGTCGCACTGGATCTTGCCAATGGTGAAATCGTTTGGCGCTTTGAAGTTGAAGGCGCTCGATCCGATCATATGGCACTCTCCCCAGATGGTAATCAAGTCGCTGTTTCAGCTTCAACCGGTAATGTTGTGCACCTTTTAAATGTTTGGACAGGCGAAGAGGAAGGACGCTTTCCCACGGGTAACTCACCACATGAAAATCTATATTCTGGCGATGGGCAATACATTTACCATTCGAGCATTGGGTATGTCTTTATGCCTTTTGATGGAAAGCTACTAAGGGATAGCACTCGTGGCGAACGTAAATTCCTGGTGTATGACACAACCGCTAATGAAATCATTAAAGATTTCGACATTAAAACAAAACTTGAAGAAGCTGGATTAGGACATTTAAGCCCAGCTATTCGACCGATGGCTCATACTCAGGACTATCGCTACTTTTACTTTCAATTGTCTTTCTTGCACGGTTTAATCGAATTTGACATGGAGGAAGAGAAAATCACGCGTCTCGCAGAATTGCCCAACCTCATTCCTCACACACCTAAAATCAGTTATGTGAATGATTCCGCTCACCATGGTCTGGCCATGAGCGCCGATGACACTAAGCTTTGTGTGGCAGGCACTATGAGTGATTACGTCGCCATCATGGACAGAGAAACATTTGCGTATACGTTGCTGGAGAAGTTAGGCGAAAAACCTTACTGGGCAGTGTCTGATCGCTCAGGTGAAAACTGTCTTATTTCTTGGAGCGCTACCGATCAAGTATCGGTGATTAATTATAAAACCGCTACAGAAATTAAGCGTATAGATGTGGGTAACCATCCACAGAGAATCCGTGAAGGTATGCTAAAGATCGATTGGACTTCGTTATATTAGTGGCCAATTAGGGTCTTCATAGAAGGCCCTATTTTCGTCATCACAGTAAAACTTAGTACTCTGATTTCAGCAATGCAAATAACGAATTGATCGATGGATTTTAAAGCGATTCGATATAGGCTAGTAAAACCTACCGACTTAATGAGCGCTTCAATGCACGGTCAAATACAAAGGGGCCAAAAGGCAACAAGGAGGCCAGCACGCCAGAAGGCATCGCCCATAATGGCAGCTTAATTTTGGATGCAGTCGACATCAATACCAATACATAGGCAATGAATAAAACACCATGTGCCATACCCAAGTATTTTACAGGCTCAACAATGCCAAGCTGATACTTTAACGGCATTGCCACACCGAGCAGCAATATAAAGGATATGCCCTCTAAATAGCCCACCCAACTTAATGACTTAAGCGAAATTTTCGACATAACTCTTCTTTGCAAACTCGTGAATTTTAATCATAAAAAAAGGCACCCAAAGGTGCCTTTTTAGTATCAAAAGCTTCGATTAATCTTCAGCAGATTCTTCAACCACTTCTTCAACAGCTTGTGGGCGATCCACAAGTTCTACGTATGCCATAGGCGCGTTATCACCAGCACGGAAACCGCACTTCATGATACGTAGGTAACCGCCAGGACGCTCTTGGTAACGAGGACCAAGTTCGTTGAACAGTTTACCTACCGCTTCTTTAGAGCGAGTACGTGAGAAAGCTAGACGACGATTAGCAACAGAATCTTCTTTTGCTAGCGTGATCAGAGGCTCTGCAACACGACGTAACTCTTTTGCTTTTGGCAAAGTAGTTTTGATAATTTCATGTTCGATCAGCGACACAGCCATGTTCTTGAACATAGCTTGACGGTGCGAACTGGTTCGGTTTAAGTGACGACCACTTTTACGATGGCGCATGTTCTAATTCCTTACCGCAAACCTATTCTTAGGCAAGCGCTTTGTCTTCTTTCTTCAAACTGGCTGGTGGCCAATTCTCAAGGTGCATACCTAGAGACAAACCGCGAGAAGCCAACACGTCTTTTATTTCGGTCAGAGACTTCTTACCCAAGTTAGGGGTTTTCAGCAACTCAACTTCGGTGCGCTGAATCAGGTCACCGATGTAGTAGATATTTTCTGCTTTTAAGCAGTTCGCAGAACGTACAGTCAGCTCTAGATCATCAACCGGACGAAGTAAAATTGGATCAATTTCGTCTTCGATTTCTTCCGGCTCTGGCTCGGCTTCATTCTCTAGGTCTACAAATACTGCAAGCTGTTGCTGCAGAATTGTAGCTGAGCGACGAATCGCTTCTTCAGGCTCTAGAGTACCGTTGGTTTCCAGATCGATAACCAGTTTATCCAAGTCAGTACGCTGTTCCACACGGGCATTTTCAACACCGTAAGCTACACGCTTAACCGGGCTGTATGTCGCGTCCAGCTGCAATTTACCAATTGCCTTGGTCTCTTCCTCATGTTGATTACGAGACTCAACAGTCTCATAACCTCTACCCGCAGCGACTTTGATGGTCATGCGTAGCTCGCCGTTCTCAGACAACGTTGCAATAACGTGATCAGGATTAGCAATGTCTACACCGTGATCCAACTGAATGTCAGCGGCGGTTACCTGGCCTGCACCAGATTTGTGAAGGGTTAGATAAGCTTCTTCACGCTCATGCAGTTTGACTGCGACACCTTTCAGGTTAAGCAAGATTTCGATTACGTCTTCTTGCACACCTTCAATAGTGCTGTATTCGTGAAGAACACCTTCAATTTCTACTTCCACAATGGCAGCGCCGGGCATAGAGGAGAGAAGGATACGACGCAACGCAGCACCTAAAGTATGGCCGAAGCCACGCTCTAGCGGCTCCAGAGTTACCTTAGCCTGTGTATTGCTAACCTGCTCTACTTGAATGTGGCGCGGAGTTAGAAATTCGTTCACTGAACGCTGCATAGCTGCCCCTGTTCCTCTATTACTTGGAGTACAATTCGACGATCAAGTTTTCGTTGATCTCGGCTGATAACTCGGACCGTTCAGGAACTGCTTTGAACGTACCTTCCATTTTCTTTGAGTCTACATCGACCCAAGGCACGTCAGCACGCTGTGCAGCAAGTTCTAAAGCGCCTTTAATACGCAGTTGCTCTTTCGCTTTTTCACGAATGGAAACTACATCACCGCTCTTAACAACGTAAGAAGGGACGTTTACAGTTTGACCATTAACGGAAATCGCTTTGTGAGAAACCAACTGACGTGATTCAGCACGTGTAGAACCGAAGCCCATGCGATAAACGACGTTATCCAATCGAGTTTCTAGAAGCTGAAGCAGGTTCTCACCTGTAGCACCCTTAACACGGGCAGCTTCTTTATAATAACCACGGAATTGCTTTTCAAGGATGCCGTAAATACGACGAACTTTTTGCTTTTCACGTAGCTGTAAACCATAGTCAGATAGACGGCCACGACCTGCACCGTGTACACCTGGCTTAGTTTCAATTTTACATTTTGAGTCTAGTGCGCGAACGCCGCTCTTTAGGAAAAGGTCAGTACCTTCACGACGAGACAGCTTACACTTAGGACCAATATAACGAGCCATATCTCTGTCCCCTTACACGCGGCGTTTCTTAGGTGGACGGCAACCGTTGTGAGGAATAGGTGTCACATCAGTAATGTTGCCGATCTTATAGCCACATGCATTCAATGCACGGACTGCCGATTCACGACCTGGACCAGGACCTTTAACTTCCACATCCAAGTTCTTCAAGCCGTATTCTTTAGCGGCTTCACCTGCGCGCTCTGCTGCAACCTGTGCGGCAAAGGGAGTGCTCTTACGAGAACCACGGAAACCAGATCCACCGGCTGTTGCCCAAGAAAGCGCATTGCCTTGACGGTCTGTGATCGTGATGATCGTATTGTTGAATGACGCGTGAATGTGCGCCACGCCGTCTACGACGGTCTTTTTAATTTTTTTCTTAACGTTACGTTGTGGCTTTGCCATAAATCAACCCGCCCTTTAACGCTTAATTGGCTTACGTGGGCCCTTACGGGTACGCGCATTTGTTTTAGTGCGCTGGCCACGTAGAGGCAGACTACGACGATGACGGATACCACGGAAGCAACCCAAGTCCATCAATCGCTTGATGTTCATAGAAACTTCACGTCGAAGGTCACCTTCAACTGTCAATTTGCCAACTTCAGCGCGGATCTCGTCCAATTTTTCTTCAGACAAGTCAGCGATTTTAGTTGATTCTTCAATACCGACTGCGGCACAAATTTGCTTCGCAGATGGCTTACCCACACCAAAAACATAGGTCAAAGAGATGACCGCATGTTTATTGTCAGGAATGTTTACACCGGCTATACGAGCCATTATTCACCCCATCACGCCTAAGCGTGTTAGTGCTTTTTTCTGGATAGGCAACATATAAAAAATCCTCGGCCAGAGCTGTCTCCAACTCTAACCGATTAAGCCTATCCCCCTTTTAAGTCAACGTCGGTGGGGATTAGCCTTGACGTTGCTTGTGCTTAGGATCTGTACAGATCACACGCACGCTGCCGTTACGACGAATCGTTTTGCAGTTACGGCAAATCTTCTTTACTGAAGCACGAACTTTCATGGAAAGTCTCCAGTTATATACCGTGATTAGCGTACCAAACCGCCGCCAATGCCTTTCAAATTAGACTTCTTCATCAAACTTTCGTACTGATGAGACATCAGATGGGATTGCACCTGAGCCATGAAGTCCATTACCACTACGACAACGATCAGTAGTGAGGTTCCACCGAAGTAGAACGGCACGTCGGCCGCTACCACCAAGAATTGGGGCAGCAATGATACAGCAGTTATGTATAAAGCGCCAAACAAAGTTAAGCGACCTAACACACCATCAACATAGTTGGCAGTTTGCACACCAGGGCGAATACCTGGGATAAATGCCCCAGACTTCTTCAGGTTTTCAGCTATATCCTTGGAGTTAAACATCAAGGCAGTATAGAAGTAACAGAAGAAAATCACCGCTAGAGAGAACAAAATCAGGTATAAAGGCTGGCTCGGCCCTAAAGCCAAAGACACATCCTGCAACCATTCCATACCTTCAGTACGACCAAACCACTGCCCGATTGAAGCCGGGAACAATAGAATAGAGGAAGCGAAGATAGGCGGAATAACACCTGCCATGTTGATTTTGAGTGGTAAGTGACTACTTTGAGCCGCAAACACTTTGCGACCTTGTTGACGCTTGGCGTAATTGATTGCGATACGACGCTGTCCTCGTTCAACGAAGACGACGAAGGCAACAATCAATACTGCCAGCACGGCGATACCCAACAATACGAGTATGTGTGTATCACCTTGACGGGCAGATTCGAAAGATTGACCGATGGCTCCAGGCAAGCCTGCAACGATACCAGCGAAAATCAGCAAAGAAATACCGTTACCGATACCCCTTTCCGTCACTTGCTCCCCTAACCACATTAGAAATACTGCACCACACACAAAGGTTGTTACAGCAGTCACGTAGTAGAAAGGATCAGCAGCGAACGCAACACCCTGACTGGCCAAGCCTGCGGATACACCGAAGGCCTGAACAGTTGCTAGCAGTACAGTACCGTAGCGAGTGTATTGACTGATTTTACGACGGCCAGCTTCACCCTCTTTTTTGAGGGCTTCTAGCTGCGGGCTCACCGCCGTCAATAGCTGCATAATAATAGAGGCAGATATGTACGGCATGATGCCTAGCGCAAAGATCGACATTCTTTCCAGTGCGCCACCTGAGAACATGTTAAACAAGCTCAGGATGGTGCCTTGGTTTTGGTCGAATAGCGATGCTAGACGGTCAGGGTTAATACCAGGAACGGGAATATGTGCCCCGATCCGGTATACCACAATGGCAATCAACACAAACTTTAGGCGACTCCAAAGTTCGCCTAGTCCGGGTGCCATGCCTGTCGGTAGTGAGCCTTGCTTAGCCATCTGAAATGGTCCTTATTCTTCGATTTTACCACCAGCGGCTTCAATAGCAGCTTGAGCACCTTTAGTCACTTTAAGACCTTTAACGGTGACAGCTTTATTGATTTCGCCAGATAGAATCACTTTAGCGCGCTTGATTTTTTCACCAATGATATCGGCTTTTTTCAAGGCTTCCAGGTCAATTACGTCAGCTTGAACAGCTACTAACTCATTCAAACGGATTTCAGCAACATACTGAGCCTGACGAGAAGTAAAACCGAACTTTGGTAGACGACGCTGTAAAGGCATCTGACCACCCTCGAAACCAGGCTTTACACGACCGCCTGAACGAGATTTCTGACCTTTATGACCACGGCCACCGGTTTTACCGAGACCGCTACCGATACCACGGCCAACACGCTTGCGCGAAGGGCGTGAACCAGGTGCTGGGCTAAGAGCATTTAATTTCATTACTCTTCCTCCACTTTCACCATGTAGAAAACTTTATTGATCATGCCGCGTACTGCCGGCGTGTCTTCAAGTTCTACTGTATGTCCAATGCGACGCAAGCCTAATCCCTTCATAGAAGCGATGTGCTTAGGCAGCTTACCGATGGTGCTACGAGTCTGAGTGACTTTTACTTTTGCCATGACGGATTACCCCAGAATTTCTTCTACAGATTTACCGCGCTTGGCTGCCACTTGCTCTGGACTCTTCATTTCACGAAGACCATTGACAGTAGCACGTACTACGTTCACCGGATTGGTGGAACCGTAACACTTGGCCAATACGTTATGGACGCCAACGAGTTCCAAAACTGCACGCATTGCACCACCGGCGATGATACCGGTACCTTGAGAGGCTGGCTGCATGTACACTTTTGAAGCGCCGTGACGCGCTTTTACTGGATATTGCAATGTATCGCCATCCAGTTGGACTGAGATCATGTTGCGCTTCGCTTGTTCCATTGCTTTTTGAATAGCAGTTGGAACTTCACGTGCTTTACCACGACCAAATCCTACGCGGCCTTTACCGTCGCCCACTACAGTTAATGCAGTGAAGCCGAAGATACGACCACCTTTTACAACTTTTGCAACGCGGTTTACTTGAACCAGTTTTTCCTGGAGCTCACCGTCGTTATTGCGTTCTACACGTTCATTTGCCATGTTTCCGCCCCTTAGAATTCCAGGCCGCCTTCACGGGCAGCATCTGCCAAAGCTTTTACACGGCCATGGTATTTGAAACCAGAGCGATCAAAAGCCACTTTCTTGATGCCTTTGGCAATAGCACGTTCAGCGATTAGCTGACCGACTTTAGCCGCGGCTTCTGCATTACCCGTTACGCCTTCACGCAACGCTTTTTCTACAGTAGACGCGGTAGCCAAAATTTGAGCACCATCGGACGAAATAATCTGGGCGTAAATGTGACGTGGAGTACGGTTTACACACAGACGGGTCGCACCTAATTCGCGCATTTTGACACGAGCGCGACGAGCACGACGTACACGTGCTGTTTTCTTCTCGTTCATCTTCTAAACCCTATTTCTTCTTAGCTTCTTTACGGCGTACGTTTTCGTCAGCATAGCGAACACCTTTACCTTTATAAGGTTCTGGTGGACGGTAGCCACGAATTTCCGCTGCTACTTGACCCACTTGTTGCTTGTCAACACCTTTGATTACTATCTCGGTTTGACTTGGGGTTTCAGCGGTTACGCCTTCAGGCAGCTCATAGTCAACTGGGTGTGAAAAACCCAGAGTCAGGTTCAGAGTTTTACCAGAAGCTTTTGCACGATAACCAACACCTTGCAAAATCAGTTTCTTTTCGAAACCTTGGGTAACACCTGTCACCATGTTGTTAACCAAAGAACGGAAAGTTCCTGCAAGTGCATTGGACTGTTTTGCACCGTCTTTAGGTGCGAAGTTCAATACGTTTTCTTCGTGTTTAACCACAACAGAAGAATGCAGATCCAGTTCTAATGAACCTTGCTTGCCTTTTACAGTAATCGTGCTGTCAGAAACTTTAATTTCTACGCCAGCCGGTACAGTAACGGGAGCTTTTGCTATACGAGACATCTCAAACCCTCCGTTAGAATACTGTACAGATTACTTCACCACCAACGCCAGCAGCGCGAGCGGCACGATCTGTCATCACGCCTTTAGATGTAGAAACGATGGCAATACCCAATCCCGCTTCTACTTTAGGCAGAGTCGCAAACCCTTTGTACTGACGAAGACCTGGGCGTGAGACGCGTTCGATGCGCTCAATTACAGGCTTACCTTCGTAGTATTTCAGATCAATGCTAAGCGTTGGCTTTGCATTATCATCAATTGCGAAATCTGCAATGTAACCTTCGCTCTTTAGAACTTCAGCTACAGATGCCTTCATTTTTGATGAAGGCATGGCAACAGAGGCTTTACCAGCGCCCTGCGCATTGCGGATACGAGTAAACATATCCGCCAAAGTATCTTGCATACTCATGCTTTAACCTCTCTGTTGTGCAGCGACCTACAGGCCCTAGTTGTCTGAACTAGGACCTTGCAGGAATTGCTTACCAACTGGCCTTTTTAAGGCCTGGGATGTTGCCCATCATACCTTGCTCGCGAATCTTGATACGAGAAAGTTTGAATTTGCGGTAAACCGCATGTGGACGACCTGTCATCTGGCAACGACTCTGTAGACGTGACTTGGAAGAGTCACGTGGCAATTTTTGCAGCGCGATTTGCGCATTCCAGATTTCATCATCAGATGAAGCTGGATTATGAATAATTGCCTTCAGAGATGCACGCTTATCAGCGAACTTCGCTACCAGTTTTTCGCGCTTCAGCTCGCGCTGTTTCATCGAAATCTTAGCCATTGTGCTACTCCTTAGTTACGGAACGGGAAGTTCAGTTCACGCAGTAACGCACGGCCTTCTTCGTTTGTGCGTGCAGTGGTGGTGACAGTGATGTCAAGACCACGTACTTTATCGACCTTATCGTAATCGATTTCTGGGAAGATAATTTGCTCTTTAACACCCATGCTGTAGTTACCACGGCCGTCGAACGATTTACCGTTCAAGCCACGGAAGTCACGTACACGAGGAAGGGCAATATCTACCAGACGGTCTAGGAATTCCCACATGCGGTCTGCACGTAGAGTTACCTTACAACCGATCGGCCAGCCTTCACGAACTTTAAATCCAGCAACAGATTTGCGAGCTTTAGTTACAACGACTTTTTGACCAGTCAATGCTTCTAAGTCAGCGACTGCTGCTTCAATTTGTTTCTTATCGCCAATGCCTTCGCCAACACCCATGTTTAGGGTGACTTTAGTGACGCGAGGCACTTGCATGACGTTGTCGTAGTCGAACTCTTTAAGAAGGTTCGCTACCACATCGCTTTTGTATAACTCTTTCAATCGAGACATGGTGGCACCCTCTATGCGTCTACTTGTTCGCCAGTGGACTTAAAGATGCGAACTTTGTCGCCGTCTTCAAGCACTTTAAAACCGACACGGTCAGCTTTACCGGTATTTGAGTTAAAGATGGCAATGTTAGAAGCTTGAATACCCGCTTCTTTTTCAACAATCCCACCCGGTTGACCCAAATAAGGGTTTGGCTTTTGGTGTTTTTTCACCATGTTTACGCCAGCTACGATCAGACGACCGTCAGGTAGAACGCGGTTCACTTTACCACGCTTACCTTTGTCTTTACCGGCGATAACGATTACTTCATCTTCGCGACGAATCTTTTTCATTTTCCGCCCCCTTACAGTACTTCTGGTGCCAGTGAGACGATTTTCATGTACTTCTCAGAGCGAAGTTCACGCGTCACTGGTCCAAATATACGAGTACCGATTGGTGCTTGGCTGGCGTTCAATAAAACAGCTGCGTTTTGGTCGAAACGGATCAAAGAACCGTCTTGACGACGAACGCCTGCTTTTGTGCGAACAACAACCGCATCTAAAACTTGACCTTTCTTAACTTTACCGCGAGGAATCGCTTCTTTAACGGTAACTTTAATAAGGTCGCCTACACGCGCATAACGACGATGGGATCCGCCCAGTACTTTAATACACATTACGCGCTTTGCGCCGCTGTTATCAGCAACTTCTAGCATTGTTTGTGTTTGGATCATGGTCTATAGCTCCAATTATATTCTCTGGGCCTACACCTTGGTTGCACGTACGTCGACGCTTACCAACATCCAAGATTTGGATTTTGATAGCGGACGACATTCACGAACAGTAACGGTATCGCCAATTTGGCATTCGTTCTGTTCGTCATGCGCGTGCAGCTTAGTGGAGCGTTTAACAAACTTACCGTAGATTGGGTGCTTAACGCGACGCTCAATCATTACAGTAATAGTTTTATCCATTTTGTCGCTTACGACTTTACCTTGTAGGGTACGTACTATCGCTTCAGCCATGATCATTCACCCGCTTTCTGTTGAATGACGGTTTTCACGCGCGCAATATCGCGGCGCACCTCTTTCAGCAGATGCGTTTGGCCCAATTGACCAGTGGCTTTCTGCATGCGGTACTTGAATTGGTCCGCTAGCAATTCTTTCAGCTCAACTCGAAGCTCAGCTACGGATTTTTCACGTAAATCTTGCGCTGTCATCACATCACCGTCCGCGTTACAAATGTAGTGGAAACGGGTAGCTTAGCAGCGGCCAGTGCGAATGCTTCGCGTGCCAATTCTTCGCTAACTCCTTCCATTTCATAAAGGACACGACCTGGTTGAATCTGGCAAACCCAGTATTCAACGTTACCCTTACCTTTACCCTGACGAACTTCCAGTGGCTTACTGGTAATCGGCTTGTCAGGAAAGATACGGATCCAGATCTTACCGCCACGTTTAATCTTACGGTTCATCGCACGACGAGCCGCTTCGATTTGACGAGCAGTGATGCGACCACGACCTGTCGCTTTAAGGCCGTATTCGCCGAAGCTAACTTTAGCTCCTTTGGCAAGGCCACGGTTGCGGCCTTTCATCATCTTACGGAATTTCGTGCGTTTAGGTTGTAACATCTTTTACGCTCCCCTTACTTAGCTTGGCGTTGCTTTTTAGCACCGCCGCTCTTAGCGCGGGCACGAACTTCGTCGATACCACCTAGGATTTCGCCTTTGAAGATCCACACTTTTACGCCGATAACGCCGTAAGTTGTGTGTGCTTCGTAGGTTGCGTAATCGATATCAGCACGTAGAGTATGTAGAGGTACACGACCTTCACGATACCACTCAGAACGTGCGATTTCTGCACCGCCCAAACGACCGCTTACCTGAATCTTGATGCCTTGAGCACCACCGCGCATTGCGTTTTGTACTGCACGCTTCATGGCACGACGGAACATAACGCGGCGTTCTAGCTGGTTAGCTACTGACTGACCAACAAGTTTCGCGTCAAGATCTGGCTTGCGAATTTCTTCGATGTTGACGTGGACAGGAATACCCATCATATCGGCTACGTCTTTACGCAGCTTATCCACATCTTCACCCTTTTTACCAATCACAATACCCGGACGAGCCGTGTGAATGGTGACTTTTGCAGTTTGAGCTGGACGCTCAATTACCACTTTACTAACAGACGCTTTAGCAAGACGCTTCTCGATAAGAGAGCGAACTTGAATGTCTGTTAACAACTGGTCTGCGTATTTATCTTTTCCAGCATACCAAACAGAGTTGTGATCTTTGGTAATGCCCAGGCGAATACCTGTAGGATGTACTTTCTGACCCATGACTACACCTCTGCTACCTTAACGGTGATATGACAAGTGCGCTTCAGGATGCGATCCGCACGACCTTTCGCACGAGGGCGAATACGCTTCATTGTCATAGCTTCATCAACGAAGACGGTAGAAACTTTCAGTTCGTCAACGTCAGCACCATCGTTGTGCTCGGCGTTAGCGATTGCAGAATCAAGAACTTTCTTGATTAGCTCTGCACCCTTTTTAGGGCTGAAGCTCAATATGTTTAAAGCTTCTGCTACAGATTTACCGCGTATTTGATCGGCAACCAAACGGGCTTTCTGAGCAGAAATACGAGCGCTTTTAAGCTTAGCGACTGTTTCCATCTCGATTACCTCTTGGCCTTTTTATCGGCAGCATGACCTTTATACGTACGAGTCACAGCAAATTCACCCAGCTTGTGACCTACCATTTCTTCGCTGACCAGCACAGGCACATGTTGACGGCCATTGTGTACAGCGATAGTCAAACCAACGAACTCAGGGAAGATGGTAGAACGACGCGACCAAGTTTTAATTGGCTTGCGATCACCCTTCTCCAGAGCTACTTCAACCTTTTGCATAAGGTGATGGTCGACGAAAGGACCTTTTTTTAATGAACGTGGCATTTAAGTCACCCTATCCGTTATTTAGAACGACGACGTACGATCATTCTATCCGTACGCTTATTCTTACGAGTTTTGTAACCCTTAGTTGGAACGCCCCAAGGTGTTACAGGATGACGGCCACCAGAAGTACGGCCTTCACCACCACCATGTGGGTGATCAACAGGGTTCATCGCTACACCACGGACAGTAGGTCTAACACCACGCCAGCGCTTGGCACCAGCTTTACCTAGTTGACGTAGGCTATGCTCAGAGTTGCTTACTTCGCCCAAAGTGGCACGACAATCAGCAAGTACTTTACGCATTTCGCCTGAACGCAAACGTAGAGTAACGTATGCACCTTCCTTCGCGACCAACTGAGCAGAAGTACCGGCAGAACGAGCAATTTGTCCGCCCTTACCTGGTTTCAACTCAATGTTGTGAATCACGCTACCAAGAGGCATGTTACGCACAGTCATTGTGCTACCTACTTTGATAGGCGCTGTTTCACCAGAAATAATCTGATCACCAGCTTGCATGCCTTTAGCGGCAAGAATATAACGACGCTCACCATCGGCATAACATACTAAAGCGATGTTTGCAGAACGGTTTGGATCGTACTCCAAACGCTCAACTTTGGCTGGGATGCCATCTTTGTTGCGTTTGAAGTCAATGATACGGTAAAGCTGCTTATGACCACCGCCTTTATGGCGTGTGGTGATACGACCGTTGTTGTTACGACCGCCAGACTTACCTTGCTTTTCAACCAACGCAGAGTGCGGACGGCCTTTGTGAAGGTCTGAATGAACGACCTTAACAACGTGACGGCGTCCAGCAGAAGTTGGCTTGGTTTTTACTAATGCCATCTTAACTACTCCTATTACTCGACGTCAGCGAAGTCAATGTCGTGACCATCAGCTAAACGAACGTATGCTTTACGCAGATCGTTACGCTTGCCCATGCCACGCGCTGTACGCTTGGTTTTACCTTTAATGTTAAGCACTTGTACGTTGCGAACTTTCACTTCGAACAATTGCTCAACGGCTGCTTTAATTTCTGGCTTGGTAGCATCAGGGGCAACACGGAAGACAAATTGACCGTCTCGATCCGCTACAACTGTTGCCTTTTCAGAGATGTGAGGTCCAAGTAGAACTTTGTAGATACGCTCTTGGTTCATCCTAGCATCTCCTCTACTTTCTTAAGCGCAGGAACTGTTACCAAGATTTTCTCGAAAGAAACCAAGCTAACAGGATCAACACTACCGGCTTCTGCTACTGCAACATTTGGTAAGTTGCGAGACGCCAAGTAAACGTTTTTGCTGATCTCTGCATCAACGATTAATACGTTGTTCAGATCCATACCGTCTAATTTAGCGGCAAACGCTTTTGTCTTATGATCAGCGACATCGAAGTCTTCAACGACAACGAGGCGATCCTGACGTACCAGTTCAGACCAGATAGTCTGCATCGCAGCGCGATACATCTTCTTGTTCAGTTTTTGCTCGTAGTTACGCGGGCGTGCAGCGAACGTTACGCCACCTGTACGCCAGATAGGACCACGAGATGTACCAGCACGCGCACGGCCAGTACCTTTTTGACGCCATGGTTTTGCACCGCCGCCACGAACATCTGAGCGACTCTTTTGTGCTTTGGAACCTTGACGGGCGCCAGCTAGGTAGGCTGTTACTAACTGATGTACCAAAGTCTCGTTGTAATCACGAGAAAATGCCGCATCAGACACTGCAACAGTGGAACCACCTTGAATATTGATATCCATTGTTACTCCCCTTATCCGCGTGCCTTAACTGCTGGTTTGATGATCAATTGACCACCGGTTGCGCCTGGAAGAGCGCCTTTAACCAGAATTAAGTTGTTTTCCGCGTCTACACGTACCACCTCAAGATTTTGAGTTGTTACGCGCTCAGCACCCATGTGACCGGCCATTTTCTTGCCTTTCCAAACGCGACCAGGCGTTTGACATTGACCGATAGAACCGGGAGCACGGTGAGATAGAGAGTTACCGTGGGTTGCATCTTGCATTGAGAAGTTCCAACGCTTAACACCACCCTGGAAACCTTTACCTTTCGAGGTTCCAGTAACGTCGACAATTTGACCCGCTTCAAAGCGCGTTACAGTCAATTCGTCGCCTACTTTTAGTTCCGCCGCTTCATCAGCGCGGAATTCCAACAGGCTATCACCCGCCGCTACGCTTGCTTTCGCAAAATGACCTGCTTCAGCTTTAGAAAGACGAGATGCTTTCTTATCGCCAGCAGTCACTTGCACAGCATTGTAGCCATCAGTTTCTGTTGTTTTAACTTGAGATACGCGATTAGGAGTGATCTCAATAACAGTAACTGGTACAGATGCGCCTTCTTCGGTAAATATACGAGTCATACCCGCTTTTTTACCGACTAATCCAAGTGCCATTTTTTATACCTCTCGTGTACGGGGCTGATTACCCACTATGGCCGCCCAGCAGAGCGTTACACTAGATGAAGAATCTAGACTATTTATGTTGATTGTATTAACCAAGGCTAATTTGAACTTCAACACCAGCAGCCAGATCCAACTTCATCAACGCATCTACAGTTTTTTCTGTAGGCTCAACAATGTCGAGCATGCGCTTATGTGTACGAATCTCGTATTGATCTCGCGCGTCTTTGTTAACGTGCGGTGAAACCAATACTGTCAAACGCTCTTTGCGTGTAGGCAGCGGTATAGGACCACGAACCTGTGCGCCAGTACGCTTAGCCGTTTCAACTATTTCTTGCGTAGACTGGTCGATCAGGCGATGGTCAAAAGCCTTCAACCGAATACGAATCTTCTGGTTTTGCATTGACCAAAACTCCGATATTTAGATAAAAATCCGCTACCCCTTTTTCAAAGGGACGCGAATTATACGGGCAGAATTCAAGATTAGTCAAGAAATAACCAATTTCATGACTAAGTCGGCGCTGCTTGGCGTAGATGTGAATCTTCCTGCTATTTAACTATTGTTAAAAATGGCTGGAAAATTGATCTGAAGGGAGGCTTTTTTGGCCTCATATGACCTACCATACCTAGCTTTTCAGACTAAGTGCAGTTTTTTTTCTACTTTCGATGCATTTAGAGACATTTTTTGTTCAATAACGCGGCCAAAATCTTTAAACTTGCCCGCGATTTTTACCCTGCTATTCGAGCAAGTTATGACTGACCTATCTAAATACAGAAATATCGGTATTTTCGCCCACGTTGATGCGGGTAAAACTACCACTACAGAACGAATCCTTAAACTGACTGGTAAGATCCATAAGACCGGTGAGGTTCACGATGGTGAATCTACAACTGACTTCATGGAACAAGAAGCTGAGCGCGGTATTACCATTCAGTCAGCGGCGATCACCACCTTCTGGAAAGATCACCGCATGAATATCATCGATACCCCTGGACACGTTGACTTCACCGTTGAAGTTTACCGCTCTCTAAAAGTACTAGATGGCGGCATCGGCGTATTCTGTGGATCAGGCGGTGTTGAACCTCAATCTGAGACAAACTGGCGCTATGCTGATGAATCAGGCGTCTCACGTATCATCTTTGTTAACAAACTTGACCGTATTGGTGCTGACTTCCTTAAGGTAGTAGACCAAGTTCAAAACGTTCTTGGCGCTAAACCACTGGTTATGACACTGCCAATCGGCCGTGAAGATGACTTCGTGGGTGTTGTAGACCTGCTAAGCCGCAAAGCATTTGTATGGGACGATTCTGGCCTTCCAGAAAACTACGAAGTCAAAGACATTCCTGCGGACATGGTAGATGACTGCGAGATGTACCGTGAACAGCTTATTGAAACGGCTGTTGAAATGGATGACGATCTAATGATGGCGTACATGGATGGCGAAGAGCCAACTATGGACCAAATCAAGGCTTGCATTCGCAAGGGTACTCGCGAACTGGCTTTCTTCCCAACTTATTGTGGCTCAGCCTTCAAAAACAAGGGTATCCAGCTGATTCTTGATGCTGTTGTTGATTACCTACCGTCTCCTACAGAAGTTGACCCACAAGATCTAACCGACGAAGAAGGCAACCCAACAGGCGAAAAAGCCATCGTTGCTACTGACGAGCCGTTCCGCGCCCTTGCGTTTAAGATAATGGACGACCGTTTTGGCGCCCTCACCTTTGTCCGTATCTATTCTGGTACGCTAAATAAAGGTGACACGATCTTAAACTCATTCACCGGCAAAACTGAACGTATTGGCCGTATGTGTGAGATGGAAGCAGACGAACGTAATGAGCTGTCCAGTGCGCAAGCGGGCGACATCATCGCCATCGTGGGCATGAAGAACGTACAAACTGGTCACACACTGTGTGATCCTAAACATGAATGTACATTAGAAGCCATGGTCTTCCCTGAGCCAGTTATTTCTATCGCAGTTACACCTAAAGACAAAGGTGGCGCAGAGAAAATGGGCATCGCAATCGGTAAAATGGTAGCAGAAGATCCAACCTTCCTTGTTCACACTGACGAAGACAGCGGACAAACCATTCTTCGCGGAATGGGTGAGCTTCACCTAGACATTAAAGTCGACATCCTTAAGCGTACATACGGCGTTGACTTGGAAGTAGGCGAACCTCAAGTAGCCTACCGTGAGACCATCACACAAGAAGTTGAAGACACCTACACGCACAAGAAGCAATCTGGTGGTTCTGGTCAGTTTGGTAAGATCGATTACCGCATCAAGCCAGGTGCACAGAATTCTGGATTTACCTTCACTTCTACGGTTGTGGGCGGTAACGTACCGAAAGAATTCTTCCCTGCCATTGAAAAAGGCTTCAAAGGCATGATGGATACAGGTGTGCTAGCCGGCTTCCCTGTATTGGATGTTGAGATTGAGCTGTACGATGGCGGCTTCCACGCGGTTGACTCCTCTGCCGTTGCATTTGAATTGGCTGCGCGTGGCGCTTTCCGCCAGTCTATACCAAAAGCAGGTGCTCAACTTCTAGAGCCCATCATGAAAGTTGATGTGTTCACACCAGAAGACCACGTGGGTGATGTTATCGGTGACCTTAACCGTCGTCGCGGCATGATTTCTGGTCAAGAAGCTTCAGGCTCAGGCGTTCGAGTTAAAGCTGATGTACCACTTTCAGAAATGTTCGGCTACATTGGGCACTTGCGTACTATGACCTCAGGTCGTGGTCAGTTCTCAATGGAGTTTGCACACTACTCTCCTTGCCCTAACTCAGTGGCTGAAAAAGTCATTGCTGAAGAAAAAGAGCGTCAAGCTGCTAAGTAATTAACGGCTCAGGCTTAAATGAAACCGCTGGATAAATACCAGCGGTTTTTTTTTACCTGACGCATAGTAGATAGACTCAACCCCCCATCTTATTCTCGACCACTCCTCAAGGTGTAAAGCATACTTTACGTTTCATGTATTCGTCAGAAAATGAATCGGCAAGCACTTGCTTGACGTTTTCTGTTTTTTATAATTTTAACTTGCTTTTCTGCGTCGAGTGCATATGATACTGGGATGATTTCAATCAATGCACACCTCACTCCAATTATCGAACGCCTAGTAGCCCATGCTATTACTGGCGACGGCAGTGCATTGCTATCTCTCAATCAAACACAGTTTCATTGGTACTTTGCTGAGTATTTTTTTGGCTATTTTAGCCAGCAGCTGGGTCACCGTTGAGCAAAATCTAATTCAACAGGCAGCCCGGCAAAATCAAGCCGACTGCCTAAGAAACCCCGATTAGCAGTCAGCTGGTCGGGGTTTTTTTTCGCTCACTAAAGAGTGATTTAACGGGGATAACGACTTAAATACTCTTTAGGATACAGGCCAAATAGATCATGAATGCGAATACATCACTCGCCACACTCGAAACAACCCAGACCGTTGAAGTAGACTCGAACGCTGACATTGCTCGAGTCAACCAAGTCCAAGCATTGGCATCACCAAGCGCAATTAAACAAGCATTTCCACTATCGGTGAGTGGCCAGGCGCAAGTTCGTCAACACAAACAGGCTATTAAAGAAGCATTATCAGCGCGCTCCACTCAGCCACAGAAATTCATCATCATAACTGGCCCCTGCTCACTGCATGACGAGGTTGCCGCACTGGATTACGGCAAGCGCTTGGCAGCACTCAATGAAAAACTATCTGACAAGCTGCTCATCGTGATGCGCGCTTATGTCGAGAAGCCACGTACCACCACAGGATGGAAAGGGTTAGCCTATGACCCTGAACGTAACGGGCGAGGCGATATTGCACTAGGAATAGAGCGCTCCCGTTCGGTCATGCTCAAGCTCATCGAAATAGGATTGCCGATTGCGACTGAGGCATTGAGCCCCATGACGATGAATTATCTTGATGACTTAATCAGCTGGACAGCCATAGGCGCGAGAACCGCCGAGTCGCAAATACACCGCGAAATGATCAGTCACCTCGGCATGCCCGTTGGCATCAAAAATGGTACCGATGGATCAATCGAAACGGCCGTCAATGCCATGATCTCAGCGAGCCGCCCGCACCATTGTCTCGGCATGAACCAGGACGGCCACATTGCCATGTTGGACACGATGGGGAATCCGGACACTCACGTTGTTCTTCGCGGCGGTAGAGGTGTGACAAATTACGATGCGAAAAGCATTGCGCAAACCATCAAATCACTTGAAGCAGCACAACAGCACGACCTATTACACGCCAAAGTGATCGTTGACTGCAGTCATGACAACGCACAGAAAAACCATGAAAACCAGATTAAAATCGCTGAGCACGTTGTGGAGCAGCACACTCAAGGTAACCGCAGTATTGCTGGCATTATGCTGGAAAGCTTCTTAGAACCCGGGAAACAAGATATTTCAGGATGCAATGGTGATGGCTGTTTGAAATATGGTCTTTCAGTCACCGACCCATGCTTAGGGTGGGAACAAACAGAATCACTGCTTGTTCGCTTACATCGCTTGCTTTAGCCAGCAAGAGCATTACACAAAGACACGCGCTGCGGCCCACTTCGCTCGGCCTCAATATTAAATTGTTGAGTGCCGAATGATGCTGACTCTGTAACACCTAGCCTAATTTGGCCTCTGGGGATAAACGGCCCACTCACCCGATGAGTATTATCAAGATACAAAAAAGGCCCGCCGAAGCGAGCCTTTTTTTTTAGCGTCTGCTAATACCTCATCGATTACTCGATGATTTTAGCTACAACACCAGCACCTACTGTACGACCGC
>CANNFT010000010.1 GCA_947503895.1 uncultured Saccharospirillaceae bacterium | reverse complement strand
TTAGCTGCGTTCAATCTGCTGCTCTGTTGTTGAGGGGCGCATTATAGGGACTTTCTGGATGGCGTCAACGATTAATTTGGGTAATCTTGTAAATAATTTACATGTGTAAAAAATAGGCGATTTATAAAATCTGACAGCTTGGTTATAATCCGCCGCCTATATAGATGAGGTGACTATGAGTATCGAACAAGTTGGGGCAAATCAAAAGGCCGTTGTTATTTACAGTGGTGGTATGGATTCCTTCACTCTACTTAATAGAGTGCTGAAGGAAGGCTATGACGTTTACCCTCTCACCTTTAACTATGGCCAGAAACACGTTAAAGAGGTGGTTGCCGCTAAAACCGTATGCGCAGAGCTTGGTTTGCCACTAAAAATTCTCGACATTTCAGCCATTAATGCATTGATGCAAAGCTCCTCGCTCGTTGGCTCAGAAGAGGTACCAGAGGGGCACTATGAATCAGACAACATGAAGTCTACGGTGGTCCCGAATCGCAATATGATTCTTTTATCATTAGCTATTGGGTATGCCGTCGATATTAAAGCGCCAAAGGTGTATTACGGTGCACACTCTGGTGACCATGCTATTTACCCAGATTGCCGCCCAGAATTTGTAGAAGCCATGAATAATGTAGCGGGCATCGCTAATTATGAGCACGTATCCATCGAGACGCCTTATCTAAATAGCTCTAAGGGCGAGATTTTGAAAGATGGCCTATCCATGAGCCTTGATTATACGCATACCTGGACCTGCTATAACGGTCGAGAGAAAGCCTGCGGTAAATGCGGTGCTTGTGTTGAACGCTTGGAAGCTTTTGAAGAGAATGGCGCGGTTGATCCCGTTGAGTATGAATAACAGATGGCCACCGAGAAACAATTTCGCGTAAAAGAAGCCTTTTACACGCTACAGGGTGAAGGGGCGCGCAGTGGGCGAGCGTCCGTATTCATTCGATTCAGTAAATGCAATCTATGGAATGGCCGAGAAAAAGATCGCTTGGCCTCAGTTTGTCAATTTTGTGATACTGACATTACCGGCATAGATGGTGAGAATGGTGGTGAATATTCATTGGATGCATTAGTGAATTTGGCCAATGCGCTATGGCCAGATAAATCCAATGGGCATCCTTATGTTGTTTTCACGGGTGGTGAACCGGCTTTACAACTCACAGAATCATTGGTGGCACGATTTAAATCTGAAGGGTTTGAAACAGCGGTAGAAAGTAATGGCACGCTACCTTTGCCGACCAATTTGGACTGGGTCTGCATTAGCCCTAAAGGACAATCTACGCTGGTGATTGATCACTGCGATGAGCTAAAACTGGTTTATCCGCAAATTGATTTAGCGCCTGAAAACGTGCTGCACATAAAAGCCAGTCATTACTTTATCTCGCCTATGGCTGAGTTTGACGTTGTGAATAGTGGGTCGATCATTCGAGAAAATATGCAAGCAGCCACCCAGTACTGTTTGGAAAACCCT
This sequence comes from uncultured Saccharospirillaceae bacterium, assembly GCA_947503895.1. Lineage (GTDB taxonomy): Bacteria > Pseudomonadota > Gammaproteobacteria > Pseudomonadales > Oceanobacteraceae > Bermanella. The sequence continues at coordinate 211,846 of CANNFT010000010.1, read as the reverse complement.
CAGTGGCGCATGTCCATTCAAACTCATAAGTTGCTAGGGATAAACTAACCTAGCTTCCTACCGAACACGCATTTGCGAGGGCAAGATCTATCCGCTGGCTGAATTCAAGTTATTTGCATTCAGCCACATGCCGCCAATGTAGTGTGCATGCCGTCCCGAGCGTTGTGATTCTGCCATACTCTCTAGAACACTATTCATCCTCTCTGACCCAATGCTGATAGGCTGAGGTAGTTTATGAATTGGGCACATTTTACCCCTTTGACTCAAACCCGAGGTAATCTGCACAGCTATCGCTGGGTGTTAGCGCTGCTTTGTTTCTTTTTCGTACAGGGGTGTGATTACGGTTACACGCGATCCGATTACCAAGGTGGATTTTATACTTCTACAGGCCCCTGCCCTGATACAGGTGAAGTCACCATCTCCTTACTTAAACCCACTAACCCAAATGATGGCACTAGTGAAGTCGAAATTGCTTTTCATTGTTTTCTGAAAACATGTGCGCAAGGGCATACGAATACGCTTCAAGGTGGGTATTTCCACATCAAGCTTGATGGCGGGCATTACATAGAAGGCCGCATGACAGAAAAAGAAGCGCAAGGAACTTGGAGTGTCAGCATGAAGGGGAAGGCTTGCACCGGACACTGGGTATCTCTTCGTAACCCATAGTCATTCAAGCCTCACCTCCTATTTAACAAAAGATTAGCTGGCAACGATGCCCTTAAGGTTGCAATCGATTAATTTCCCACTCATTGTGTTCTGATATCTGATACAAAAATCGATCATGCAACCTATTTTCTCTCCCCTGCCAGAATTCAATTGAAATGGGCTTTACTCGATAACCACCCCAAAAACCTGGCAATGGAACTTCGCCTTTCGCAAACTTGTTCTTCATCTGTTGATAGGCCTGCTCCAATAGTTTTCTCGTTCCAATGGTTTGGCTCTGATGACTGGCCCAAGCCGCAAGTTGGCTTTCATGCGGACGGGATAGAAAGTACTTAGTAGCTTCGGCAACCGATAGCTTTTCTGCCTCACCTCTTATGATGATTTGCCTTTCCAAAGCCACCCAACCAAAATGCAGACACACTTTAGGGTTATGACGAATCTGCTTGGCTTTTTGACTTTCTAAATTCGTGTAAAACACAAACCCATTTTGATCAAAATGTTTCAATAAAACGATGCGTTGACTCGGCATTCCATGCTCATCGACCGTTGCCACAGACATGGCTGTAGGATCAGTGAACAGCTTCGACTCAAGTGCTTGTTCAATCCATATGTTAAATTGATCAATGGGGTTATCTTGTAAGTCTGTTCTATCAAGGGACAGTGCACTGTATTGACGACGAATTTCCGCTATATCCATCTGCTTACTACCTGTTAACGCGCTCGTAATGAGCCAATGATAAAAAGACAGTATAACCGCACAGTCCAATGGGGTTCACCTCACTCCTGAGGATTATTCCTACGGAGTGTCGTATCGGCACGGGTGCAGAAGTCACTATTACGGCTCTAATCATGTAAAATGCTGGCCATACATTCGATTGATAGACAATGGCGTCACCATGAGCAAGCGCAATAAAAGAGAAACACCTATATTCAACCACCCGATTATTGAAACGCACTGCCACCTTGATTACCTGAAAGAACATAGCCTAGAGGCGATTGTCGAACAGTCAAAAGCGGTGGGGATTGAACGTATTATTACTATCAGTGTGTCGCCAGACAACCTAGACACAATAATAGATCTTACCCAAGCACATGAGATGATTTGGGGAACACAAGGCGTGCATCCGCATGATGCCGAAAAATTCACTTCTGACACAGAAGCGCAAATTCGAGAGCAAGCAGTCAATGAGCGAGTCATGGCAGTGGGCGAAATCGGACTGGATTACTACTACGATCATGCCGATCGAAAGGTGCAGCAAACTGTATTTGAAACCCAATTGCAAATTGCCAGCGACTTAAATCTCCCGGTGGTAATCCACAGCAGAGAGGCAGATGAAGACACGATGGCGATTTTATCCAATTTTGAAAATACCTTGCTAAAGCGAGGCGTCATTCACAGCTTCACTTCCGGCCCAGAACTCGCTCAGTACGCCATTGATCAGGGCTTTTGTTTGGGTTTCAACGGTATTTGTACGTTTAACACCGCTGAAAATGTTCGAGACATTATTCGCATGACCCCATTGGAAAACATCATTCTTGAAACGGATGCCCCGTACCTAACGCCAGTACCGTATCGCGGCAAAGAGAATGCACCCTTTTACTTGCCGTTTGTTGCTGAAAAGGTAGCGGAGGTAAAAGGCGTTCTAGTCGATGACTTCTTACCCATAGCCTACAAAAACAGTATGCGATTATTCTTTAGCTAATTTTAATTTTTGAGAATTTTGGGCATGAAGTTTGAAAACATACTCATCATCAGTGTTTTTTTCTGCTTGCCAGTTTGGGCGGAAACTCAACAGACTCACACCTCCGATAAAAGTATTTGCTACGGTTCAACCCATAACGGTCGCCTAGAAAACGGTGTATCGCTCCCAACAGCCGGTGATAACTTCGTTTCTTATCACTGGGTCGGAAAAATATTTGGTCGAACGTTTGTGCATTCAGACGTTGCCCAAATTATCTTGGGGGCATACGAAACACTCAAAATCACAGAGCCCACCAAAGTGTTTAAATATGCTGAAACGGGCCTTAAAAACGGTGGGATCTTTAAGCCACATAAAACCCATCAAAATGGATTATCCGTAGATTTCATGACACCCGTTGTCAACCAAAAAGGCGAGTCGGTTCACCTACCCACCCATATGTTTAACAAGCTTGGCTATAAAATTGAGTTTGATTTGAATGGCCGTTTCGAGGACTACCGAATTGACTTTGACGCCATGGGTGCGCACTTGGTGGCTTTGCATAAAGCATCATTAAAACAAAAACGAAACATTCGACGTGTTCTATTCGACCCGGTGTTACAACCATTTCTCATGAAAACTTCACATGGCCCCTACCTCTCAGCCCATATCAAATTTGCCAAAAAACGTTCATGGGTCCGTCATGATGAACACTACCATGTGGACTTTGATGTACCCTGCCAGTAACCTCATTACCTCACATGTTAAAGGAATAGCTCACAATGCAAGATAGTCTTCATAGCAACGCTGATCGATCTCCTGTCAATATACAATTGGTCGTTGCACAACCCGAGTTTGATCAGGCAATCTGCCACATCATCGAAACTGTGGGCGCTGAATTCGGCGCCGTTGGTGAGGGATTCGGCCCGTCCGACCCAGAAGTAAAAGGCATGAGTCAGCATTATCAATTGGCTTTACGCGGTCAGTACCTCGTTGCACTTTTAAATGATCAAGTGGTGGGGGGGTGCGGCATTGCGCCGTTCAACGATAAGCAAGATATTTGCGAACTACGCAAACTTTTCTTACTGCCAGAAGGTCGAGGGTACGGTATTGGTCGACAACTTTTAGACGAGAGTATCGCTTTTGCGCGAGCGCAAGGGTTTCAGCAATGTTACTTGGATACGAAGTCCAATATGACAGCAGCAATCGCACTCTACGAGTCTTACGGATTTAAAAGGTTGAACCAGGCTTTAGAAGGGGCTGTGCACTGTGGGTGTGATATTTATATGTTGTTAGATTTATAAACGACGATTTAAGAGGCGAGACAAGTACAGGTAAGCAATAAAATTGAGTCAAAATTCAACATATTAGCGATAAGCGAAACGCATAAAAAAAGCGCCATCGGAGGTAAATCTCGACAGCGCTTTTTTCACATCCATCTTCGCTTTTTTGCGTTTGGATTTATGGGTTTCGATATGAGCCCCACCTTTTAACATAATAGGGTTCAGTGCCAGCGGATTGCGTTTTTTAACAGCAACAACTGGCACCGCTTTTGCCAGTTTTTTACGTTTAGCAGCTTTAGCCATGTTTTATACTCGTTCTATCGTACTTTGAATGCAGGCCTGAATCGGTATAGCAGCCCACAAGCTCGCGAGTATACATAAGAATACGCTACCTGCAAGCATGCCATTGTTATCATTTATTAGTCAGGATCAGGAACGGCCCATGCCCTTGGAATCAGCCAAAAAGCAAGAAAACCAAAACTCACCAATGTTACAGCAGTCCGCTTTTTGTCAGCTTATAAAACGTCAAGAGTTGGATGCTATTCAAGTAAAGCACCCTCTTTTTACTGCCGAAATCCTGCTGCAAGGGGCACAACTGATACAATTTACACCACAAAACAAAAGTGATTGGATTTGGCTTAGCCCCGAGGCGCAGTTTTTGAAAGGTGAGGCCGTACGGGGCGGTATACCCATTTGCTGGCCTTGGTTTGGTGTGCCCGAGAAAAACCCAAATGCCGTCCAAGCTTCGATTCATTCAGCTGCTAGCCACGGTTTTGCAAGGGAAAAAGAATGGGCATTGGCAGAGTTGACGGAAAGCTGTCACGGTGTGACCCTCTCCTTTCGCCTTCGTGATATTCAATCATGGCCGTTTGATGCTGAAGTCTCCGCCACTTTCACTTTAGGCCGCTCTCTATCGATTGATCTAACCACTGAGAATCGCGGTCATCAACCATTCAGTATTTCACAAGCACTGCATACTTACCTACCCACCCCCGATATTGAGCAAACGCAAATATTCATAAACCACCATTGCAGCTATGTTGATGCTCTGGACAATTGGCAACCCAAACAACAAACAAACGCAATATCGTTTAACCAAGAAGTGGACCGAATATATCGTTCTGGCGGCCCCTTTTTCATCCGTACACCGACACAAACTCTTAAACTGCTGAGTAATAGCCAAAGCGCTGTGGTTTGGAACCCTTGGATAGAAAAGTCTAAACGGCTAAGTCAGTTTGGCATCAACCGATACCAAGAAATGTTTTGTGTCGAGACAGCGAATGTTTTGGATGATTACGTCACGATCGACAGTGGACAATCACACAGGTTAACAATGGAGTTGACGCTGGCATGATGCGCTCCCAAAGCTTTGTTGTTCAAACTGGGAGGTAGCTCGTTCAGAGCATGATTCGATGGTTATTCTGGGTCGTGCTCAACTTCGCTCATGGCTTCACTTAAGCAATGATAGTTTTGCAACCTTAGGGTGACTCGTCGATTCATTGATCGACCAATTTCAGTTTCGTTTTCCATTTTGGGTTGCGTTGCTCCAAATCCGAATGCCTTTATTTTCCGTCTTTCAACACCCTCATTCAGTAAGTATTTTCTCACTGATTTTGCTCGCGACCGAGAAAGTTCCATATTAAATTCGTCGTCGCCCACATCGTCTGTATGCGCGTGTATTTCCAATGATATGTACTTGCTGCTATTCAAGTGATCCCTCATTTCACCTAGTAATCTCTTTGCGGCGGAGTCTAATCTAGCCGAATCTTTATCGAAGAATATTTCATTGACTGACTCTGTCCCAACTCTGCAGCTCTCACTGATGGCCTCAAATAAAAACGGCTGGTATTTGTAATCATCTTGAATTCGCCAAAAATCCCACTCGAGGGTGATGCCAGTAAAACTGGCATCACGGTCATATCGCTCATGAGCCAATATAACGGAGAAGTTTCGATAAAAACGTTTGCTTAAACCAATGCCACCAAAAAACTGAAAAGCGCTTTGTTTTTTTACCGATATTCGATCATCGTTGCTGGAATTGATTATTTTCGCAATACCGGACTTCGCCCAGTAATTCCACTCAGAGGTATGCGGATAAAATGAATAACCGATGGATAAATAAGGAATGTCGTATTTGATTTTAGGGTTGCCTGAAATATTTGGGTTTAAGTTTGATAGGGAGGCGCTACCTGCTCTAACATAGGCTAACTCTGAAAATAAATGAGGTAAAAAGCGCATGCCGACTGCTATGCGCCCACCTGTACTTTCGTTATTTTCCGTTCGCCAACCGTTCGATTCACCCTGCGGATTAATATAAGTGCCCCCAAAGCTGGCTCCGACAAAAACCTTAGGCGGTACATCATCATCTGCGATAAAAGAGCTGAACCCTGCATATTCGTCCGCCGAGCCATATTGCATGACGGCAGCTAATCCGATGGCTGTCAGGAGTCTCAAGCGCCACTGTGACCCACGCTGTTTGCCCGTGAGCAACAGGACAAGCCACCAACCAATTACGGCAAAGCCAAACCCGCCGGTTCCGGTCACCGCTGTGCGTATACCGCCATCATCCTGAACGGCATCCATGACACCATCTCCATCGAAATCCCCCATTTCATCAGAATCATTGATGCCATCATTGTCGCTATCAAAATCTAAATAATTTGGGATACCATCATTGTCTGTATCCAGTAACGGACGCTCCCTCAGCGGCGTCACGGTGTTCTCTAAAGAATCCATTAGACCATTGCGGTTGTTATCTATTATAGCGTCTTGCATGCAATCGCCATTTTCATCCACAATGTCCGACGTTAAGTTTGCCTCCTCAATATCTTTCATACCGTCGCCATCGCTATCACAGTCGTGATAATTCGGTATGCCATCACGATCCACATCATTCTGCTGCTCAAATTCATCCAGAATGCTGTCGTTATCGCTGTCTAGGTCCAGTCGATCCACAATGCCATCACCGTCGAAATCAACATCCTCTCCGTTCAGCATTTCATCAACGTCTAAAATGTTGTCATTGTCATCATCGGTGTCTTCTGCGTTGGGGATGCCATCGCCATCGGTATCCGTACCAAAGCCTGGAGCCCCTGTGTCACCATCAATCACATCAGCGATACCATCTTGATCAACATCTTCACTGTGTTCATCGTCGATGCGTCCATCACCATCTTCATCAAATGGCTCACCGGCCGTACCTTCTATATCGGGTGTACCGTCATTGTCGCTATCTAAATCCCCCATATCAGGTGTGCCGTCTGAATCGGAGTCGGGTGGGAAGTCACTGATATCGTCTCCATCCGCCATTCCGTCACGGTCCGCGTCAATAAACCCACCTTCATCTACATCGGGTACGCCATCGTTGTCGCTGTCTAGATCTTGGAAGTCCGGTATGCCATCGCCATCAGCGTCATTTGCCGCGCCGTCGGCTATTCCATCTCCGTCGGCGTCCACCGCACCAGGGCTATCGGCATCAAACGTGTCATCAATGCCATCATTATCAGAATCGTTACCTGAAGTGTTGGCTTCAGCGCTGTCAGAGGTTCCATCTCCATCGGAATCTGGGTCAAGGTAATCTGGCGTTAAATCACCATCACTGTCACGTGGCTCGTACCGATCGTCGACTCCATTACCGTTTGCATCCACGCCGCCGGTTTCATCAACATCCTGCGCATCGTCAATACCGTCGCTATCACTGTCATTACCGGTAAGCGGCGTATTACTTCTTTCTTCTACTTTATCGGGAATGCCATCGCCGTCGCTGTCTGGATCGAGATAGTTAGGTCTACCATCATTGTCAGTATCGACCCCCTCAAAAGCGTCATCCACGCCATTGCCATTAATGTCATCACCGCCAGTGGCGTCCACGTCATAAGCATCGTCAATGCCATCAGCGTCACTATCATTGCCACTGAGTATCGGTGCAGGTCCGAACTCAATCGTGTCGATAATTCCATCGTTATCGCTGTCCATGTCGTGGCTGTTTAGACGCCCGTCACCGTCGATGTCACCATTGCCTTCCACATAGTCTGGGATGCCATCGTTATCGCTATCACTGTCTAAATAATTTGGAATGCCATCGTTATCCGCATCGTCCGCTTCGAACGCGTCATCAATGCCATTATTGTTGGCGTCTTGCCCACCGGTATTATCGACATCTATCGCATCATCAATGCCGTCGTTATCCGAATCCGAACCCGATAATGTTGGATGATTGCTGTTTTCCTCTTGATCTGGAATACCATCATTATCAGAGTCCGAATCTTGATAATCAGGTATGCCGTCACCATCGCTGTCACCCGTTCCCTCGATGACATCCGGAATGCCGTCGTTATCGAAGTCAGCACTGACATTGAACGTATGACTAACGCTTCCAATATTGCCATAAGCATCTGTAATGCTCGCCGTTACCGTGTGCGTGCCCAAACTGAGGGTTGCAGTAGACTCACAAATCCACTGACCACTGCCATTAACCGTCGCAGTACAGAGCGTGGTCGCGCCCTCTCTCACGCTGACACTGAAGCCTGCGGGTTGGTTTGTGGTACCTGAGAATTCAGGGGTGGCATCGGATATTGTATTAAGGTCATCAATGGTGATCGCCGGCAAATCAGCCGCCAAAGTGAGAACTTGAGAATCGTTATCCTTATTACCCGCTGGATCGGTCACCAACACGCTGACCGTGATGTCGCCGTCATTCAGCGTGCTAATGTCTGTGCCAGCAATCGCCCAATCCCCGCTTCCATTCACCGTAGCGTTGACGACAATCGAATTTGTACCATCGTTAAAAGTGACGGTAACTACCGAGCCTGGCTCAGTGCTAGTACCGAACACCACCACGCTAGTGCTCTCTGCATTGTTATACTCCCCATTGTCATCTCCATAATCAATGGCCCCCAGTACCGGTGGCGTCGTGTCTTTATCCCGATTTAAACTATCGGTGCCCACATTGCCTGCGCCGTCTGTTTGCGATACTGAAATAGCCAGCGCATTGGAACCATCACCGATTCCTGATACATCAAAATCAACCGAGTAAGCAGAATCCGCACAGGCAACGGTTGTACTGGCAGGCGTAGCACCTGGTATGCCGATTGTGACATTAGCAGTGCCTTCACAAGCACCGGCTACAGTGTAGTTGTTTTCATTGCTGACATTCGCATGATCGGTGGTTGTAATGGTGACCACCGGTAACTCGGTATCCTTGTTCCGATTTAAACTATCGGTACCCACATTGCCTGCGCCGTCTGTTTGCGACACTGAAATAGCCAGCGCATTGGAACCATCACCGATTCCTGATACATCAAAATCAACCGAGTAAGCAGAAGCCGCACAAGCAACGGTTGTACTGGCAGGCGTAGCACCTGGTATGCCGATCGTGACATCAAAAGTGCCTTCACAAGCACCCGCCACGGTGTAGTTGTTTTCATTGCTGGCATTCGCGTGATCGGTGGTTGTAATGGTGGCCACCGGTAAAACGGTATCCTTGTTCCGATTTAAACTATCGCTGCCCACATTGCCTGCGTTATCCGTTTGCGATACTGAAATAGCCAGCGCATTGCTGCCATCGACTATGCCCGATACATCGAAATTCACAGAATAAGTTGAGCCGGCACACATAGGGCTGGTACTGGCGGGGGTTGCCCCTGTAATGGCCACCGTCACATTTAAGCCGGTCTCACAAGCACCGGCTACGGTGTAGTTGTTTTCATTGCTAGCATTCGCGTGATCGGTGGTTGTAATGGTGACCACCGGTAAAACGGTATCCTTGTTCCGATTTAAACTATCGCTGCCCACATTGCCTGCGCCGTCTGTTTGCGATACTGAAATAGCCAGTGCATTAGGACCATCACCGATTCCTGATACATCAAAATCAACCGAGTAAGCAGAAGCCGCACAGGCAACGATTGTACTGGCAGGCGTAGCACCTGATATGTCGATCGTGACATCAAAAGTGCCTTCACAAGCACCCGCCACGGTGTAGTTGTTTTCATTGCTGACATTCGCGTGATCGGTGGTTGTAATCGTCACGACAGGGTCTGTGTTATCGATCACGAGTTCAAAAGTGGTGCCGTCCCCTGTGATGTTACCTGCCGCATCAATACTGCTCACTGCCACTTCGTATGTGCCGTCCGGCGCTAGCGTTAACATTCCAGAATCTGAAGCCACAATTCCGATATCCACAGACCATGTACCACTACCAGTAGCCAATAAATTATACGTGGCGCCGCTGACTTCGACGGTCACTGTGGAGTGAGCCTCTGCATTACCATTAAGCGTTGGTGTTGAATCAGTGGTGGTTTGAAAATTGACAGTGGGTGCAGTTGGCGCTGTGGTATCTAGTTTTACTTCAACAGGTGTTGCAAAACTTGCATCACCGTCACCGTCGATGATGAACTCACACCCAGTCCCGATACCCAATCCAGCTAAGCGAGACAATGTGAAAGGAATCACAGCGAGTGGTTGAAAGTCAATATCAACTGAAGCGGTTAGATCGAGCAAGCCTAGATTCAAAAGTGAATCAACTTGTAAATTTCCTCCTCCAACGGCCAATGATAAAAGAGAACCCGTTTCACTCGTATAACGTGCAACATTCACATCAGCCGCTAGAAGTTGAGTGTTTAATGCCAAACAGTTAAAACCCGGCTGTATGAATAACCCTGCAGCCAGCGTCACTGGAACGGGAGTCGTTAAATAGGTACCGTTTTCATAGAACTCCAAACGCACATCCACAGTTTGCGAACCCAATGCGTTGTCGTTCAAGTTTACGCTGATGTTGTCACCATTAGATGTAATCGCTAGCCCAGTATGACTGTTATCTTCCACCACCAGAACAGCGTCGATGTCAACGCCAGCCACTGTACCAACGTTAGACCACAGGGCAACGGTTCCATCGTCACCTGTTCCGGCTATGGTAGACCCGGTCGAAAAGTCGAGGTCTATGACACTCCAAGCCGATTGAGGTATAAGAAGAATCAATAAAAATAAATGTGCACACAACCCGCTGAGACGGTTCTTGCTTATATTCATCATCTAACGATCCTCATATCCAGCCCAATAAGCAGTCGCGTAGATACCAATGACTTTCACATTACTTAGATAATAATGAATGTCACATTATTATCTAACATCAGCTAAATCATGTTTGTTCGGTCTGACAGTTTACTGATTAATTCTATGTGCTCTGACGTTCAATCGGCCAGCTAAAGTCCATTCAAGAAAAACGAAAACACGCGGAAATGTGACGACAAAACAGCAGAATTACCGCTTTTATGCATAAGAATATGTAAGCTATTAAAAATAATAGGATTTTTTAATACATCGAAATAATGTCTTAGAAAGGAACTGAATATACTGTCATCGCAGGGCGCAATATTCGCAAAAAGTGTTCTAAGGCGTCAGTCATATTTGACAGACATCACCGATATACCTTACAAATAAAATCGGCAATATCCTACTATCCACTGTCGCCTCCTCTTACAAAAAAAACTTGATTACACTGAATTTACAAAAATCCTTACAAAAATAACAAGCAGGTTTAAGATTGATGGTCTTAACTGAAAGGTTAAGCTGAAGATATACGAGTTAGTGACCCAATACTGTCCACACGTCCCATTCTAATGTAAGCCCTGAAAAGTAAATATCGCGATCATAATGTTCGTGGGAAATATGCAAGGAGAACGAATCAAAGATGCGCTTACTAACACCAATAGAGCCAAATACTTGAAATGAACTTTTTTTGTGAGTTTCGATTCTTTCATCATTACTGGCCGTTATAATACTAGCAGCCCCAAATTTAGAAAAAATATTCCACCTTGATGTCTGAGGAAAAAGTGAAACACCCAATGATACGTAAGGTATTTCATAATCTATTTTGGGCTCGCCCTCTATATTTGGATTTAGGCTTTCCAGTGTCGCCTGCCCTGCCTTTACATAAGCTAATTCGGCAAATAAACGAGGAGAAAACCGTACGCCTATCGCAATCCTCTGCCCAGTACTGTTATTTGTTTCAGTCACCCAGCCATTTGATTCTCCTCTAGGGTTAATATGCGTCACGCCATAACTCACACCCAAAAAGACATTGAGAGTATTAAGCTGATTCGTTTTGCTGAGGGGGGCATTATCAGCTTGGACATTTTGAAGGAAAAAAATAGTGAGAAAAGTCGGAATATTTTTAACCAAAAGAAATCTTAAAGATTTATGGGTGACAGTAAAAAGCGTAAATAAAAGCATATAAAAATAGCCATTTAAACTTCCTACTCCCGCTCCGACAGTATCTATACCTCCGTCATTTTGAAACGCATCAACAACACCATCGCTGTCAAAGTCGCCCATTTCATCGGAATCGGCCATTCCATCATTGTCACTGTCTGTATCTAGAAAATTTGGCCAGCTATCATTATCACTATCCAACAATTCACGATCTCTTAACAATGACGTGCCAAATTCTAAATAGTCCATCAGTCCGTTTCTGTTTCGATCAACGATATTTTGCGGCAAACAATCCGTATTCTCAGCCAAAATACTCAATGTTCCGTATGCTTCCTCTATATCTTTTAGTCCATCACCATCGCTATCACAATCGCGAATATTGAGTGCGCCATCTCGGTCAAAATCCATTCCGCCAAAGTATTCTAATTCATCAAGTATGCCATCGTTATCACTGTCAAGATCGAGTCGATCAACAATACCGTCACCATCAAAGTCCATGTCAGCGCCATTTAACATTTCATCTACATCTAAAACATTGTCGTTATCATCATCTTCGTCTTCGTTATTCGCTATAGAATCGCCATCCGTATCTGTTCCAAAACCCGCTCTGGCTAAATCACCGTCGATAACGTCTGCTATTCCGTCCTGATCAAAATCTCGATTAAATCTATCATCTATTTGACCATCATTATTCTCATCGAATATCTCGGAACGTGTACCATATATATCGAAATACCCATCTCCGTCGCTGTCTAAGTCGATCAGATTTGACAGACCATCAGTATCGGCATCGGGAGGAAAGTCGTTTATTTCATTGTGATCTACTTTTCCATCTCGATCACTATCGATGAACCCTCCCTCATCTACGTCGGGTACACCATCGTTATCGCTGTCTAAATCTTGATAATCAAAAACGCCATCTCCATCGGTATCAGCCACAGACGGTGCTACGCTCATATTCGAAAATAAATGCATTGCATTCATGTTTTCGCCAGCTTCAGCCCGATCGGAAGTACCATCGCCGTCAGAATCGAGTTCTAAAAAGTCGGGGATAAAGTCATCATCGCTATCACGAGGCTCTTGGCTATCATCTATTCCATTAGCATTTGTATCATTGCCATTGGTTTGATCGATATCTTGTATATCGTCAATACCGTCATGATCAAGATCAAGACCCAATAATGCAACCGGATTTTGGGCTTCAATTTTATCTGAAATACCATCCCCATCACTGTCTAAATCGAGATAGTCAGGGGTTGTGTCTTGGTCAGTGTCCACACCTTGATAATCATCATCAATGCCATTTACATCCGCATCAATTCCACCTGTTTCATCTACATCAAATGCATTATCAATTCCGTCTCGGTCATCATCATTGCCTGATACTGTTTGAATCATTCCAAACTCATAAACATCTCCTATTCGGTCACCGTCACTGTCTAGATCAAATGCATTGCCTGCGCTGTCTCCATCGATATCCTCATTTCCTTCAACGTAATCTGGAATGCCATCATTATCGCTATCACTGTCTAAATAGTTGGGTGTTCCGTCTCCATCAAAATCATCTGCTTCAAATTGATCATCAATGCCATTGTTGTTGGCGTCAATACCGCCCGTAGCATCCACATCAATCGTGTCGTCAATGCCATCGCCATCAGAATCGAATCCCGATAGTTCAGGTGCAGCCTGGTTTTCTTGTGCGTCAGGGATGCCGTCATTATCCGAATCAGAATCTTGAAAATCCTGAATGCCATCACCATCTGAATCGACATCGCCTTCAAGCACATCAAATATGCCGTCATCGTCAGCATCCATACTTATATGAAAAGTACGGCTCGCTGATCCTGTATTATCGTTAACGTCTGTAATTTGAGCTGCAATCGTATGCATACCGGCACTTAAGGGCTGAGTAGATTGACAACTCCAATAACCATTGGCATCCAAAATGGTGAAACACAATACAGTAGAGTGCGTATTGACAACGGTAACCGTGGTCCCTTGTGGTTGATTACTTGTACCAGAGAAAATAGGCTCAGCGTATAAAGTGGCAGAAATGTTATTGAGAGAGATACTCGGCAATACAGCCGCCAGCATCATTGTTGCTGGTTCTTTGTCTTGACTTGAATTACCACTGAGATCCGTGGCACTCACACTGACCTTCAATTCACCATCCAGTAAAGTGCTGATATCAGACGCATTGACTTCCCAAGTGTTTTCGATACTTGCCGTCGTAAATATGACCGTATTACCGTCATGATCACTAAAGGTAACGGTGACAATAGAGACAGGTTCTGTGCTACTACCTGACACTTTAAGGTTTTGGATATCTGCATGATTATAAATTCTGTCGTTACCGTCACCGTAATCCGTCACGTTAATATCAGGGAGTACGGTATCCATATTCCGGTCCAAATTCATTGAACCTACATTGCCTGTCTCATCCGTTTGAGTTACCGAAATTTGCAGTGCATTTTCACCGTCATCGATGCCTGATATATCGAAATCAACCGAATACAATCCGTTCGAAAGGCAGGGTTTATCCTTTTTAGTGGGCGTTACGTTTAGAATCGTCACTGATACGGTTAAATCGGCTTCACATTCACCTTCTACGACATAGTTAATTCGATTACCTGCATTGCCATGCTGAGTTGATGTAATAGTGACAGAAGGCGCAATAACATCTTTATTTAAAACTAAATCGATAGAACCTGAATTTCCAGCATCATCGGTTTGTGATACTAAAATGGTGAGTGCATTTTCATCGTCATTTATATTTGAAATATCAAAGCTACTGGAGTAATTACCTCCCACACAGAGAGGGTTAATACTGGCTGGGGTGGCTCCAGCAATAGCAATAGAGACGTTCAAATCACTTTCACACAACCCTTCAACAACGTAACTCATGTGATTACTCGCATTACCATGTTGTGTGGTTGTAATGCTGACAGCCGGAGCAATCATGTCTTTAATTTTTGTTGCGGTAACCTCACCCGTATTGCCTACGGCATCGGTTTGACTGACAGAAATCTCCAATGCGTTCGGATTGTCCACAATATCAGATATATTAAAATCAACGGAATAAAACCCCGTTAAGCAAAGCGATGTCACGTCTGCTGGTGTGGCTCCAGAGATGGCAACCGTGACATTCAAATCTATCTCGCATGTACCTGCAACCACGTAATAATTACTATTACTTGCATTCCCATGCTCAAGTGTGGTGATGGTCACGCTAGGCTGAATAGTATCCATTACTAATTCATTTGATGTGAGGTCTACCGAAGCATTGCCTGCGGAATCCGTACTGGTGACTTCGATATTGTACTCGCCATCTGAGCTCAGATCTAAAGTACCTTCATAAATATCTGCACTGGTGTCAACCTCCCAACTGCCCACGACGCTAGCATCTGTTTCAAAACTAGCACCGCCAACTTTAACAATAAGTTTAGATTTACGTTCGGCCGTTCCGTTAAGTGTGGGTGTGGTATTGTTTGTCGTTAAATTATTCACCGTTGGGGGCTGAGGGGAAATTCTATCAATGGTTAAACTTTCCGTTTTGGATTCTGCACTGTTTAATGCCGCATCTGTACTGATAACCTCAACTTTAAATTTTTTCTCTTCTCCCTGCCCAACCGCGAAATCAAGCGTGCCAGAGACAGGAGTCAGAACACTGGTATCTAAGGACCAAGTGTTTTCAGCTTTTGCCACTGTCTCAAAAGTAACACCCGCTACAGTAATTTCTAAATCAGTGAAGGCTTCCGCAGTTCCCGTTAAGGTTGGCGTGGAGGAATTGGTAATCAATGAGTTTGTCGTCGGCTGGAACGGAGCAACATCATCAATATTTACGGTGTCCGCATCATCATAAGTAACATCACCATTACCATCTAAAATAAACTCACAGTTATCACTCACTGCCTTACGACTGAGCATAAAAGGAATGGTATTCATTGGCTGCAAATCGAATGTCACGGTGGAAGCAGAGGTCAGTGAATCAAACTCAACTGCTGATTCAACTTGAAAGATATCATTAGACACCGACAGGGTGAGTTGAGATCCTGTTGTCTCTTCGGTAAAGCGCGCAATATCCGCTTCCTCGATAGCAAACTCCCGAGAGACTGTTCCGCAGTTTGAACCGGGGTGTACCGCTAAGCGAGTTGCCAGCGTGACTTCGATGGGATCATCTGGGTAAGAATCCGCAGCGTAAAAGCCTAAATTTGCCTCAACGGTTTGGCTACCCGTACCTTCATTTAAGTCAATACTAATATTGTCGCCAGAGGAGGTGATGCTTAAGCTATCTTCGCTATTCTGCGTGATGGTAAGTACTGCATCGACCGCGATACCGGAGACTGAACCTACGTCTTCCCAGATTGCAATGGTTTCAGCGCCAGAAGTATCAATGTCAGGCCCGCCGCTAAAATCCAAGTCAGTCGCTGGCCATGCTAAAGCAGAAAGGGACAAGCCTATTAGGGATGTAAAATATCGAATCAAAGCGAGCCATTCATCCTTACCACACATCATATAAACCTGTTTGTGCTCAAGCGTACGAGGCTAGAATTAATGGTGACAACAATGGTCCTACATTAACCCAACCTATCAAGGGGCGTTCGATATAACAGCTACTGTATTAATATTAGGGGAGTACGCAAACTCAGCACATAACGTCTTTGGTACAAGCGCAATTACGGTTATGTCACTAGGGAATTAAGCGCTTATTTTATGGGGGCAGTGAGTGATGGGTGAATTGTAACCGTTGAGTAACTCATTCAATTAACAGGGGTTTTTAATTGCGACATTGTTAGTAACCTAACAATAGACCAATGCAAAGCTCAAACTAAAAAATGCACAAACGACTGAGAAAGCAATGTGTAAGCTCTGACCTACAATAAAAAACGAAATAGATTACACCGGAGATCGTTATATCCTGACAGACGCAGATTACTTACCACCTACGGTTCAAATATATTGGTTTATATTATGCTCAGTGGCACAGAAATGCTCTGTGAATTCTCTAATACTGACCGTCATTTAAAGCTGGTAAAGTTAGAAAATGCTTTGAAGACTTAAGCTACGCCAGTGGCCTCTGTGCATTAGCATACGATAATCACTTTTCCGTCAGTTTAGCCTGCTGCCAAAGCTGTTCCATTTCTTCTAATGTGGCTTCTTCTAGGAACGAGTATTTTTCCAATGTTTCTTTTTCTACGTAACGGAATCGACGATCAAACTTTTGATTCGTCGAACGCAATGCCATTTCCGGCTTTACTTTTAAATGTCGCGCCAAATTGACACACGCGAACATTAAATCTCCCATTTCGTCCTGTATGTCTTCTTGTTCACCATGAGCAATCGCCTCGCGTAGTTCCTGAATTTCCTCTTCAATTTTATCTAAAACCGGGGTTGCTTCCGGCCAGTCAAAGCCGACGGTGGCAGCGCGTTTTTGCAGCTTCTCTGCCCGATTAATAGCGGGCAATGTAGCAGGGATATCATCTAAAATACTCGCCTGTCTTGCCGATTGTTTTTGAGCTTTTTCTGCTCGCTCTTCTTGCTTAATTTCATCCCAACGCGCTTTAACTTGCTCAGCAGATAGAGGTTCAATGGTCGAAAGCGGTTCGTGTAGTTTTCCAGTTGGAAACACATGGGGATGACGTCGCACTAATTTGCTGACAAGCGTATGCACCACTTCTGAAAATTCAAAGTACTCCTGTTCTTTACCGAGCTGACTGTAAAAAATCACTTGGAATAATAAATCACCCAGCTCTTCTTTAAGGTGTGCGAAATCTTTTTGCTCAATGGCATCGGCCACTTCATAGGCTTCTTCAAGTGTGTAAGGCACGATAGAGTCAAAGGTTTGCTTGATATCCCACGGGCAACCATGCTCTGGATCACGCAACCGACTCATTAGGTGAAGTAAATCGTCTAAACCATAAGATTGGTCAGTCATAGTATTTCGAAACTCTAAGCAAAATAATGGGTGCTAAACACAGGACGCTATGGGCATCATTGGATAGTCGACATCAGCCTCGATGTCGACTCACTTCCAATACATTGGGTAGTTGATCAATTTTATTCACGAGCTTGCCCAGTTTTTCTAAACTATCAATTTCTATTGTGAACATCATATCTACTGTACCGTCTTGGCGATGAGACAGCGTATTCATTGATACGATATTCGTATTTTCATTAGACAGTAACAGCGTAATATCTTTTAACAGGCCCCGTCGATCATAAGCTTTTATGTCCAAGTCTACTGGGTAAACATTCTCTGGCGCTTCTCCCCAACTGACTTCCATAATACGCTTGGGTTGATGCTGCTTAAGATTCAAAATATTCGAGCAGTCTACTTTGTGAATACTGACGCCGCGGCCCTGTGTGATATAACCGACTATTTCATCGCCAGGAACGGGATGGCAGCAACTGGCCATGGTGCTTAACAGCTTACCAACACCCAGTATGTAAACATCATCCGATTCAGTCGGTTGAGCTTTGGGTGCTTGCGAGGGCAAAAGACTCAACTGATCAACTTCAGGATTAGGCATGATTTGCTTTTGCGCTTGATGCAATACCTGACCAATGCGAATGTTGCCGCCGCCAATGCCAGCGTACAAATCTTCTAATTCATTTAATCCCAGATCGGAAACAATTTTATTTAAATTAATTTTATCAAGGCCAATTCGATTCAGCTCTGGCGTGAGAACCGCTTTGCCATCAATGATATTTTGATCACGCGCTTGGCCTTTGAACCAGCCGGCTACTTTGGCTCGTGCACGCGATGTTCGCACATAACCATATTCACTGTTTAACCAGTCGCGGCTCGGTTGAGAGTCGCGACTGGTTAGAATTTCTATTTGCTCACCCGTCTTAATTTGGTAGGTCAGTGGGACAATTCGCCCATTCACTTTGGCGCCTCGGCACCGATGCCCTATTTCCGTATGAACACGATATGCGAAGTCCACCGGTGTGGCGCCCGGCTGCAAATCAACAACGTGGCCATCGGGTGTGAATACGTAAATGCGATCTGGGGTAACGTCTTGCCGTAAGCTCCCCATTAAGTCATTTAGGTCACCCAGTTCCTCGTGCCATTCTAGAACTTGCCTTAGCCAAGAAATTTTTTGTTCGTAGCCATCGTCTTTCGCATTAACGTCGGTGCCTTTATAAAGCCAGTGCGCACAGACCCCCAATTCTGCATCATCGTGCATGTCGAATGTTCGAATTTGCACCTCAAGCACTTTGCCTTCCGGGCCAATGACCGCAGTATGCAAAGAGCGATATCCATTTTCTTTTGGGCTGGCAATGTAATCATCAAACTCATGAGGGATATGTCGCCAAAAGGTGTGCACGATTCCCAGTGCGGCATAACAATCTTTGAGTTCAGGCACTAAGATTCTAACCGCGCGAATATCGTAGACTTGGCTAAAATCGATATTCTTGCGGCGCATTTTTCGCCAGATGCTGTAAATGTGCTTCGCACGTCCCTGAATATCGCATTCGATACCTGCGGATTCTAAAGCCGACTGTAGGGTGCCCACGACATTGGCAATGTAGTCTTGTCGATCTAAACGCTTTTCATCGATTAACTTTGCGATGCGTTTATACGCGATAGGCTCTAGGTAGCGAAAGGATAAATCTTCCAGTTCCCACTTGATGTGCCCGATACCTAATCGATGTGCGAGCGGTGCGTAAATATCAAATACTTCCCGAGCCACCTTCAGACGTTTGTCGTCCGGTGCGTTTTTCATGGCTCTAATCGCACTGGTCCGTTCTGCCAGTTTGATGAGCGCGACGCGAACATCATCGATCATGGCCACTAGCATTTTGCGAACATGCTCGACTTGGGCTTCGTTTTGCCCGAGTACTCTTTGACGAGATACCACCTGAGCCTGACTGATCGCCGCCATTTGCATGACACCATCCACCAGCCCGCTAATTTCAGCCCCAAATTGCTTTTCTACTTCGGCTAAGGTCAATAAACCTTCTCGCACCGGCCGGTAAACAATCGCCGCTACCACACTGGCTTGATCCATGTGTAACTCAGCAAGGATCTGAGTCATTTCCATACCAATGTGCAAGCTAGAGAAATCAGGCGACCATTGTTTTTGGTTCGCTATAGCGGTTTCTTCAATGTTTTGAGCCAACTGGCACGCTTGGCGAACTTGCGCCATATCAGGGAGATCAATCTGTTCCGCTAAGTTTTGTATCCAAGCGTCTACATCCACTTGGCCATTAGCTTTGATAGGGTGATCTTCTCTTACCTTAACCATAATGCTTTAATTCCGTTCAAACAGTGCCATCGTTTCCACATGTCGAGTTTGCGGAAACATATCCATGACGCACAACTTGCTAAGTGTATACCCAGCATCCAAAAGAGGCTTAGCATCTCTGACTAATGAACTTGGTTCGCAAGCGATATACAAAATACTGGCTTGCTGTTGAATCAACCAAGGCATCATCGATGCGGCACCTGTGCGTGGTGGATCTAATATGATTCGATCCACCTTTGGCAAGCGTGCCATATTGATGGGATCGTCTAAATTTAATTTGATCGCTTCGATGTTCTTAATGTCATTGAGTTCCGCATTGTGCTTAATTCGTGCCACCATGCCGGCCACACCCTCAACAGCAATCACTTGATGGCACTGCTGAGCAATTGGAAGGCTGAAGTTACCGATGCCTGCAAATAAATCCAGCACGGTTTCGTTCGATTGTGGTGCAAGCCACTCAATGGCGCGCTCAACCATGGCACGGTTAACACTTCCATTCCCTTGTATGAAGTCTTTCACTTGGAACTCTAAGCGCAAACTGGCGAGAGCGTACTGTAGAGGTCTGGCGGATTCAGGCCAAATGCAGCGTAAGCCGTCCACCTCGTCAGGCTGCAACCAAAGACAAAGGTTTTGTTGCTGCGCAAATTCTACCAGCTGATGTTCATCACGCTCATTGAGCGTTTTTAAATAACGAAGAACCATGACAGGCCCATCATCATCCGCAATTAATTCGGCTTGCGTGAATCGAGACCGCCCATCCAGTTGAGACAAAAGGGCTTGTAGAGGCTGTATTAATGCGGAAAGTTCTGGACGCAACACATCGCAAGTATCAATCGCAGCTAAGTGAGAGTTTGCCTCCTCACGAAACCCGACAATCACTTCATCTTGATGTTGGCGATATCGAATGCCCAAGCGGGCACGCCTACGGTAACCAAACGCCTCACTGTGAATGGGCGGCAACCAAGGTAATTCCGTTAACTTTAGGTGGCGGACTAAGTCTTCATGCAAGTGCTGTTGTTTGTCGCTGATTTGCTGTGGTGTATCTAGGTGTTGCAACTGACAGGCGCCGCAGCGCTGGAAATGCGGGCATTGAGGTGGTACTCGATGCGTACTGGGTTCTAACACGTCCAATAATCTGCCGGAAAGCCGATTACGTTGCTCTTTGGTGATTTGAACGCTCACCTTTTCATTCATCAGGGCGCCGGGGACAAATAATACTTTGCCTAAGTCACGACTGACGCCATGGCCCTCATGGCTTACACCCTGAATGGTGACTTCTGTGTTCTGGCCTTCCCATTTTGAGGGATGAGGGGCTTTGGCCCGAGACCGCCCTTGACCGGATTTGCCTCTGGAAGGCTTAAAAATGGGCACGTTTAATTCTCTGTCAACTCAGCGGGGCCTACTATGGCCTCGGGAAAATATATTTCAAGTTGTTTTACAGATTGTTACATCGAAACAAGGCTATTGTTGGACGATCCTAGCGGTATAAGACGATTATCGGCGACGCGACGGTTCAGGCGAAAGTGCAGTTCAATGACGCATGGAGGATGTGGTCGCGCAAAAAGGGAGCTTAAAAAGCCCCCTTATTTTCGAGCGTGATTCAACTTGGAGGTTACTTTAAAGGGTCGGGTTAAAAACGCCGGTGGACAAGTATCGATCACCGCGATCACAAATAATGGCCACAATCACCGCGTTCTCAACGGTTTGGCTCAGCTTTAATGCTCCCGCCACCGCGCCGCCTGAACTGACGCCGCAAAAGATACCCTCTTTTCTGGCCAGCGCACGCATGGTGTCTTCTGCCTCTTGCTGCCCGATATCCATGACGGTATCCACTCTGGATGGGTCAAATATTTTGGGTAAGTAAGCTTCGGGCCAGCGGCGAATACCAGGAATAGAAGCGCCTTCTTGCGGCTGAAGCCCCACAATTTGGATGTCTGGGTTTTTACTTTTGAGGTATCTGGAATTGCCCATGATGGTTCCGGTCGTCCCCATGGAGCTGACAAAGTGCGTAATGGTCCCGCGGGTATCATGCCAAATTTCAGGGCCCGTGGACTCATAATGTGCGATGGGGTTATCTGCATTGGCGAATTGGTCCAGTACTTTTCCTTTGCCCTCTTCCTGCATTTGAATCGCTAAGTCGCGGGCATACTCCATACCCTGTTCTTTTGTCACCAAGATCAATTCAGCACCGTACGCTTCCATCGCCCAGCGGCGCTCCATGCTCAGATTGTCTGGCATGATCAGCGACATGTTATAGCCTTTCATGGCTGCAGCCATGGCCAGCGCAATCCCCGTGTTTCCACTGGTGGCTTCGATCAACCGGTCACCTGGCGCAATATCACCGCGCGCCTCTGCATGATTGATCATGCTCAATGCAGGTCGATCTTTAACCGAACCCGCAGGGTTATTGCCTTCCAACTTAACCAAAATGGTATTCGTGCTATTAGGGTCTACCAAACGTTGGAGCTTGACCAAAGGCGTTTTGCCGACAAAGTCAGCGATGGTTGGAAAATCCATGTATGTATCACTTATATAACAAATTGAGCGAATAATACGCCCGAATAATAGAGAACGGTAATAATAAATAGCCATTTGCTTATAGCAGTTAGCGTGAAGTACCTACCCCAGATCGTTGCATAAAGCTGTTAGAATAAACCACTATTTAACATAATCTGGTCAAGATAATAGAACATGAAGTATTGGGACGTACAAAAAAGGATTTTACTCATCACGTTACTGCCGTGTTTTATTGCCGCAGCAGCACTGGGTGGCTACTTTACCTACCTCAGAAATAATGACCTTGAACAGCACGCCATCGAACGCGCTAAGTCGCTTACCCGCCAGCTCGCCATGAGCGCGGCGCAATTATTTGAGACCAGCCATAACGACTACGGTCAAAGCTTACAGCCCTATTTAGATTTAGAGGAAGTCCGCGCGCTTGCCATATTAACCCCTGCTCAAAGCGCGATCTTTCATTTGGGCCCGCAGATGACACCACCGTTGTCGAGCAGTTTATTGATTAGCCTCGATACCCATCTACTGGAAACTGAGAACAGTTTACGTATTCGCGCCCCTATCTATCAAAACCCCATCGAGCAAACGCAACTGCTCGGGTGGATCGAAGTGGAATTTAGCACCGTCGCCATTGAGCTCGCCAAATATAAAGCCATTGTCATGGCCATCAGCCTAATCTTATTGACCTGCTGTGCGGGGTTTTATCTCGCGTATCAAGCAAGTCGACGCATTACAAAACCGTTAGAAGTCGTGGCGGAAACATTAGAGAAATTAGAAACTGGCGACCTAGATGCGAGAGTAAGGTTGGATACCGCCAATGACTTTGCCATTTTGGCCGATGGCATCAACACCATGGCCGCCAGCTTGCAGCGCTCACAGTTAGAGCTACAAGACAGCGTGGAACAAACCACCCACGACTTAAAAGAAACGCTGGAGGATATGGAAGTTCAAAACATTGAACTCAACATGGCGCGGCGTTCTGCATTAGATGCGAGTAATACGAAGTCAGAGTTTCTTGCCAATATGAGCCATGAAATTCGCACACCTCTCAATGGCATTTTGGGGTTTGCTCGATTACTGGCCAAAACTCGATTAAATAAACGCCAACAAGATTATCTTCATACCATTGAGACCTCGTCTTCTTCCTTGCTGAGTATCATTAACGATATTTTGGATTTTTCCAAAATTGAGGCCGGAAAACTCGTACTGGATAAAACCCCTGTCCATATCCGCGACATTATGGACGAGGTGCTCACGATGTTAGCGCCCGAAGCACACCGAAAGGGATTGGAGTTGGCATCATTAGTCTATCAGGATGTGCCATTTGAAATTCAGGGTGACCCGGTCCGACTGAAACAAGTCATTACAAATTTGGTGAGCAACGCGGTGAAGTTTACTGACCAAGGCTCCGTCATTGCGCGTGTTATGTTTGATGAGACGCTAAGCAATAAAAAGATTCAATTGCGTTTCTCCGTCACAGATACCGGTATTGGGCTAAGTGAGGAACAACAGGGACATCTCTTTAAGGCTTTCAGCCAAGGAGACGCTTCTACGACCCGTCGCTTTGGTGGCACAGGCTTAGGGTTAGTCATCAGCAAATACTTGGTCGATCACATGCATGGGGATATTGGCTTGGAGTCGACCCTAGGCGCTGGGTCTTGTTTTTGGTTCACGGGTCAGTTTGAGGTCAGTGAACAAATAGACGAATCTTGGGTCGATAGCCCATGGAAAGGCCAACACGCCTTTGTCTATTGCGAATGGACCACCACAGGACAAACACTACAACACCAGTTAATGGCGCTTGGATTTCAAGTGACCAGTTTTGCCAATCGTGATGCCATGCTGGAAAAAATTGAACAAGATCGTCCAACGATCAGTTTTATAGAAGTCGGCGACGGCCGCATTAATCAACGACAGTGGCAACGACTGGAGAACTACACTCAGGTCGTGGCGATGCTGCCCAGTAACGAAAATGCGCTTCAAGAGCATTTATTACAAATTGGCACCGATCAGCATCTGGTTTACCCCGTCGCCAGCCGACGTCTCATCCATTGCATTCAGGAACTGCTCGGCAACCCAGATCAAGACGAGATCAATGCTGCTCTCGTGGTCGAACGCTCGCCCGTACGAGTCTTAGCAGTTGACGACAATGAACCTAACTTAGAATTACTGTCCACCTGGCTTCGAGATCTAGAAGTTGAAGTCTTCCGCGCCCGTGGCGGTAAACAAGCCGTCACCATGGCCAGCAATCATCACTTTCATTTGATCTTTATGGATATTCAAATGCCCGACCTTGATGGTGTCAGTGCGGGCAAATTAATTCGCCAAGATGCTTTAAATCAAGACTCGCCGCTGGTGGCTTTGACGGCGCACGCTTTACCAAATGAACGGAAACAGCTATTAAAAGACGGCTTTGATGACTACCTCACCAAGCCGATTAACGAAGAACAATTAGTCCATACGTTGATGAAGTGGACACACTACCAGCCCAGTGATCGGTCACTGGTTTCCGCATCTTTTTTAGCCGACTCAAATGCTAAAAAGTTAAGGGCCGCAAAACCCCTCAATGTCGCCGAGCCAATCAACCCCGTCGTGGACTTAGAATCCTGTTTGACACTGGCTGGCGGAAAACGAGACCTTGCCAAAGACATGATGGCCGGCTTATTACTCGAGGTGAAGCAATTGAAGCCGGCCATCGCAACCCGAGCCCCTGGTCAATTGATCGAACCGATTCACAAGCTTCATGGCTTGTGTCGCTATGTTGGAGCACCCCGTTTACGCGCGGCACTGGAAGCCGCCGAGACCTGCTTAAAAACCAGCAGCGATCAATGGTTTGTTTATAAACCTGCCTTGCTGAAAGCCATTAAAGACATCGAAGAATGGGCCATGGAGCACGACTGGGAAACCTTGATCCTAAGCGGCAGCACATAGTGCAGCGAACCAAGTGAGGCTTGTGCTGGCCGACCGAGACGGTTGAAAATGTGCAAGTTCTCAAAATTGCGATCTCAACGCTCGACATTCATGGTACTCGGCAATAAGCTACAGGTCCCATAAACGCACGTTGACGTGTAAATTGAAGCAACACCAGATTAATTCTGATTGAGGCATTGGTGAAACTAGGTCTTTGGATTCTTCTAATCATCTTTACAGCACAAACGGTGTTTGCGGCTGCCGAAGGCGTGTCAGAGATTTCAAATGACGCTCATGCTATTGATAATCACTGCCATATAGAAAGCAGCGCCCAAACATCCAACGAATCGGACTTATCCAGTGGTGAGCACCTTATTTCTCAGCACTCTGGGCATCAAGGTGAGACCGAAGCTGAGCACCAACATAATTGCCACGGGCATTTTCATTATGCGCCCGCTCTAGGCTTTTTACTTCAACTTCAATTGCCCCCTACTCCATCACATCATAATTCTACACTCATCGTTTCAACGCCGTTATTTATCCAGTATCCCGCTTTACGCCCCCCTATTTCTGCTTAGTGGCAGATTGATCGTTATTAAAATTCAATAGCACATTCGCATTTTTTATTGCGCTCAGCGATTGCGTACGTTTTCCATTTTCATCTATCGGATACGTTACACATTCCTGTCGCCTATTGGTTTTACGATTCAATTGCACCCCACTTGCGTTTCTGCGGCAGCGCACATCCGTCTACCGACAGAGCACATTTTAGCCTGTTTCCCTTGCACATATTTTCGCAAGACGTCAGCGATGGCGATCAGGCCTGAATTTAAAGTTTGCAAATATTTTATTGCGGCACTCATTTTAGTTATTACATCTATTCATATATAAAAGTTGATTATGCGCACAATTAAACAACCTCTTAGGTCTCTTCCTAAACTTCATTCCGTGATCGTGAAGTCTGTCTTCATTACATCCATTCTCACCTGCTCTGTTGCATCGGCTTCTGGCTCACCGGCCGAATCTGAACACACACATGAAGCGCATACGCATGACCATGAGGTTAATGCACACAACACAAATCATGATGCGCTTGAGCATACACATGAACACAAAGATGATCATGCTGAGGTATCAGAAGAAGGCCATGATCATGAGGAAGAGGGCCACTCTGATCACCCCCATGACGAGTCTGATCACGGTGCATCAGAGCATCAACATGAAGAAGAGCATGCTCATAACGAAACGAAAAATGTACAGGAAGATGATCATGATCACGGAGAACACTATGAAGATGGACATGATCATGGATCAAAATTGGGCCACGTTGACAGCGCTCATGATGAAGGAGGGCATGATGAAGGAGGGCATGATGAAGAAGGACACGATGAGCACGATCATGGTGAAGCGGGTCATGGTGATGAACACGGTCACAGTGAATCCATCGAACTGACTTCCACACAATTAACGTTAGCAGGAATTCAAGTAGAAACGCTCACCGCAAAAAAAGAGCAGTTTAAACTTTATGCACCGGGTGAACTTATTAGTAACGCCTACCTCACTTACATTGTGACACCTCGAATTGATTCACAGGTGATTGAGCGCTTTGCTGTATTGGGTGACCACGTACAACGCCAACAGCCATTGGTTAAATTATTTTCAAAAGAAATGGCGCAAGCCCAAGCTGACTTTCTAAGCGCGGCCAATTTATGGAACCGCTACCGTTCAATGTCTCAAGATGCGGTCAGCAAAACAGAACGCAACCAAGCCAAGATTGCTTTTGATCAAGCGCGAGACAGTTTGCACGTACTGGGCATGTCATCAAAAGACATTCAACGTCTTGAAAAAAGCAGCGAAGCTAAACGCCGAAACGTTCTAGGCGAGTACACGCTGTACGCCAGTAAAAGTGGCATTATTTTAGGCGATAAATTTCGTCAAGGTGAAGTCATTGAAGCCGGCACCCTAATGTTTGAAATCGCCAATGAAAGTGAACTTTGGGTAGAAGCACAGCTCAATCCTCAATTGGGTATTGAGCTAAAAAAAGGCACCGATGCTCAGGTCATTATCAACAACGAAGCGTATGCAGCCGTCGTATTCCAATCAGGCCACACTATTGATGAAACATCGCGTACTCGCCTCATTCGATTAAGTCTTAAAAATCTTAAACACACACTACACGCCGGACAATTTGCCGATGTTTACTTTCAACAATCCCTAGAGGAAGCCGTTACCGTTTTGCCCGACAGTGCATTGATGCAGTCACCGGATGGCGACTGGATTGCTTTTGTTGAAGAAAAACCTAATCACTTTATCAGCAAAGAAGTTGAATTGGGTCAGCGTTTAGGCGAACAAACCATCATTCGCGGAATAGAAAACGGCAGTCGCGTCGTCACAAAGGGCGCATTTTTTATCGCCAGTGAACAAGCCAAAGCCGGCTTCGATATCCATAACCACTAAGGAAGCACCATGTTAGATAGAATTATTGATGGTGCGATTCGTCATCGCCTGCTCATTGGTATTGCTTTAATTGCATTGATGGGGCTCATCGCCCTGTCGTTAGAAAAATTAAACCTGGATGCTTTCCCTGATGTGACCAACATTCAAGTCAGTGTTAACACAGAGTCACCTGGTTTAGCCGCGGAGGAAGTAGAGCAGCTCATTACCTTCCCCATTGAATCCGTCATGTATGCGATGGCAGACGTAAAAGAAGTCCGCTCCATATCGAAAACCGGTTTGTCTATTGTCACCGTTGTATTTAACGATGACATGGATATTTATTTTGCTCGACAACAGGTATTTGAACGCTTACAGCAAGCAAAAGAAATGATCCCCGCCAATGTGGGTATGCCAGTGATGGGCCCAAATACGTCTGGGCTAGGTCAAATTTATCAATACACACTGTCCACTCAAAAAGACAGCCATATGGATGCAATGACCCTGCGCAGCTTAAACGATTGGGTTGTTAAGTTGCTGCTGATGCCCGTTGATGGCGTCACCGATGTTTTATCGTTCGGTGGAGACGTTCGTCAGTATCAAGTCAATGTAAAGCCATCACGTCTACTTGCTTACGATTTATCGCTAGCCGATGTTCAAGAAGCCATCGAGCGTAATAATCGCAATGCAGGTGGTTGGTACATGGATCGAGGCCAAGAACAATTAGTGATTCGCGGTGTTGGATGGATTGGTGCAAAAGGTGATGGATTGCGGGACATTGCTAATATCCCGCTTAAAACCATCGATGGCACAGCGATCACAGTAGGCGATTTAGCCGAGGTAAAATACGGAGGTGAGATTCGGCAAGGTGCCGTCACCATGACGCGACGCAATGAAGACGGTCATCCTCAACCCATGGGCGAAGTCGTCGCGGGTATCGTATTAAAGCGAATGGGTTCGAACACACAAGCCACCATCGAAGCCATCGAAAATCGAGAAAAACTCATCCGACAAGCCATGCCGGATGGGGTTGAATTCAACGTTTATTACAATCAATCTGAATTGATTTTAAAAGCGGTCAATACTGTTACAAATGCCCTGCTACAAGCTTTCGTTTTTATTGTTTTAGTCTTGGCATTATTCCTAATGAACCTGAGAGCCACCTTCTTAGTGTTGTTATCTATTCCGCTATCCATCGGTTTAGCATTGATGGTCATGAGCTACTTGGGACTATCCGCAAATTTAATGTCACTTGGCGGACTGGCAGTTGCCATCGGTATGTTGGTAGATGGTTCCGTCGTGATGGTCGAAAATATTTTCAAACGATTAAATCGATTATCAAACGACCCAGACCAAAACACCGACACGCGAATATTAATTCGTGCAGCGGCAAAAGAAGTCGCAAAGCCCATCGTATTTGCCGCTCTTATTATTTTGCTGGTGTTTGCCCCCCTGTTCAGCTTGGAAGGTGTAGAAGCTAAACTGTTCCAACCAATGGCCATCAGTATCATGTTAGCGTTGATGGCCGCATTAATCGTCGCGATTGTCGTCGTCCCTGCGTTGGCAAGTTATCTTTTTAGACACGCCATGGTTTCCAAACCTAGCCCCGTTCTGCAACCCATTGAAAAAGCGTATCATTGGGTTTTAAGCAAAGTCAGTCATCGCCCTAAATTGATTGCAGCATCAGCATTAGCCATGTTTATCACTGCATTAGGCACACTGCCCTTTATTGGAACCGAGTTTGTGCCTGAATTAGAAGAAGGCACACTCAATATTCGAGTGACACTCGCACCTTCTGCCAGCTTGGATACGGCATTGTCTGTGGCACCCAAGCTTGAAGAGGCCCTGATGACTTTTCCGGAAGTCACCTACACACTCAGTCGAGTCGGACGACCAGAAATAGGCGGTGACCCTGAGCCCGTATCCAATATCGAAATTTACGTTGGACTCAAATCCGTGAATGAATGGGTAAGTGCCGGTGATCGATTCGCGCTGCAACATTTAATGGAAGAAAAACTATCCAAGTACCCTGGTATTTTATTGACCTTTTCGCAACCTATCGTCACCCGTGTCGACGAGCTTTTATCTGGAGTGAAAGCTCAATTAGCGATTAAGTTAATTGGGCCTGACTTGGATACATTGGCATCTAAAGGACAAGAAATCACCAATGTTGTGCAACAAATTAAGGGCACAACCGGCGTAGCGATGGAACAAATTCAAGGTGAAGCTCAATTGGTCGTTCGACCCGACCGCAAAGCGCTGTCTCGATTTGGATTAAGCATAGATCAAGTGATGGATTTAGTTGAAATAGGTTTAGGCGGCGTGAGTGCCGGACAAGTCATAAATGGTAACGAGCGCTACGATATTTATTTACGGCTCAATAAAGATAACCGTCGTCATATTGATGATATTAAAAACTTACGCATCAAAAGTGACAGTGGTGCGATTGTTAGACTGGCAGACGTAGCAACGGTTAACTTGGAAAGTGGTCCACCACAGATTCGTCGTGACGATGTACAGCGAAGAGTCGTAGTTCAAGCCAATGTGGAAGGCCGAGACATGGGTTCAGTCGTCGCCGACATTCAACAATCCATTGATGAAAAAATAGAACTGCCTGCTGGGTACAGTGTTGATATTGGTGGTCAATTTGAAAACCAACAACGCGCCCAGAAAAAATTGATGCTCGTGGTGCCTGTATCTATTTTATTAATTGCCCTACTGCTATTCCTAGCGTTTAACAGCGTTGCTCAAACAGCGCTAATTCTTCTCAATGTACCGCTTGCACTCGTCGGTGGCATATTAGCGCTTTGGGTAAGTGGGCATTATCTTTCCGTACCCAGCTCCGTCGGATTTATCACCTTATTTGGCTTAGCCGTTCTGAATGGCGTTGTAATGGTTGAAAACATCAACGATAAAATTAAAAACGGCCTTGCACAAAAAGATGCTGTACTAGAAGGTGCAAAAGAACGCTTACGCCCCGTGCTAATGACAGCAATTACGTCTGCGTTAGGATTGATTCCCATGCTGGTATCACAAGGTGTTGGCTCTGAAATCCAGAAGCCGCTAGCCGTAGTGATCATAGGCGGACTCATCAGCGCAACATTGCTCACACTCGTCGTGATACCGACTCTTTATCCATGGTTTAATCGCCAACCGGTGAAAGTCGAAAGCTCGTCATAAATTTTAATGAAGAAACATTATTGAACAAGCACTAAAAAACCCGCTATATAAGCGGGTTTTTTAAAAGTGCGATATTAAGCACTTAAGAGAAAAGGAAGACTGCTCATTGAATTACATATAAATCATTAATAATTAGAATTAAATAGCACAAATAGTGCGTTACGGAACTCGCAAAGCTCGCGCCTAACACACTACTGAAACATCATTTATCCCGATCAACGCACCGTACTTGTTATTTTTTTGATAATCTAACAAATTTCACTACCTGTTCATCAGATAGCTCTCCACCTTGCTTTTTGTTTGTTTCTTCTTGCAGAAATAGAAAACTATGATTGTAGAAATAATGTATGAAACAATCAGAGTAATGGACTTTACTGGATGATAATCTACATAAAAAACCAACGAAAAAAGGAATATATGTGGAACAAAGAAAAATATATAGTACTTTCTAACACACCAAAGAAATAGAGAGTTGCCGTAAACATAAAAAACTGAAATTAGAACATTAATTGAAAACGAAGCACCTCCTGCCCGAAATGGTTCTGATAAAAAGTACGCTACAACTACTTTGCCTCCATCAAATAGATATACAAGAAGAAGATATAAAATAACACTGAAAGTACTTACACTAAAATACCAAACCATAATTACATCACTTTAGCTTAGGCAAACCTAAGAGGACACTCATTCTAATATATATCGAGAATTGCACAAGCTCCAATGTTTCAAGAAAAGTGCTTACATTATCTGTGAACGGTTTTTCTCGAATTTCTCAGGCAGTATTACAAGATGTAGAAACCGTGTACGATGGCTAATACCGACAACGAAAAAAGAAAATCAACTGTAGCGCTGATTAAATTAGGAGCCTTATCACTTAGCTAAAAAGATTACGGAAACGCTCAATATTACAAATATTGCCTAAATGAACTCAGGCCTACTCGCCGTTCTAAATTGAAGAACTCTATATTTTTGGTTAATGATTCACTGCTGCCTACAAATCCTTTAAACGTCTTTTCAAATTCGTTCGCCATTGTCACCCAGTTTTCAACACTGATACCCAATCGATCTAAAACTGGTGGGATTGATTTTTGTATGGCTCCGCGCTTGTCTTTTCGAATGACACAGCCCGTCCAATCTACTAGTTCAAGATAGTCGGTTAAACGAAATGGCAGGCCATCCGGCATGGGTTGTCGAGGGTTACCGACAAAATGCATCAATGCTTTCACTTGCTGGTTAGGATGATTGGGGTTTTGTGCGGTTTTCGCTTTTTTAGAGCGATGTTTAACGGAAGTGTGATGTACATGCTTGGATGTGGGAATTTAGTTATTCCATGCCGCTAAAGCTGTACAGGTTAACTAAACCATTGTATCTTAAGATGACTGTCTTGTTTATTTTGCTCTTATTCTAAATGAATAGAGTTACCATCAATTAAGTGTACAGTTATTGAGTCATCATCAATTGTGAAATCGGTACATAATTCAGTAAATTCAATGCTAGTGGACAGATAAGGCTCCAACACTCCTACCTCATAGATCCCAAACTCAAATAACGCATAAGCACCTCCATTTACATTTATAAAACTTAAAAAATTTGAATCCATAGTGGCGGACCAAATAATATCATTATGCGCAGAGTCCACCACTGATATAAATTGATCAATTGCAATAAAGAAACAATTAGAATCCTCAAACTCCACTATTTCTGGCTCAATGAGATCACTCTTCCATCCAATTAAGAAGTTATTATTAGGACAAGTTACGATTGCATATTTTTTATCATATTCACCATATGAAAATATTAACTTATAACTTCTTTTACGCTTAATAAAATCAGACTCACTGATTTCACCTATCGAGATTCTAGACATAACTATTTAGACGCCTTATATATTTTAGGTATGGTCCAAATCTATACCAAGTAATACCGATATTTTATTCATGGATTGCTTTTTTTACTACCCATTATTCTAATCCCTTTAATGCCTTCGGTATATCCTCTACTTCTGGTAAATGCTTTGCGTACATAGGATGACTGTCCTGTTTATTAATGATAAAGCATGTGCCAACGATCAATGACTTCCTCATTAGACCAGTCTTTTGCTTGCTTTGCATTGATATGCAGCACCACGTGATAGTGGTTTGACATAATGGCGTAAGCAGCAATGTCAATGGCAAATACTTGAGCTTGCTTGACCAGCTCATCTTCTAGCCAAGCGCACCTGTGTTCGTAACTGGTATCACTCTGCTTGTCATGACCGCACAAGAAAGCACGACGGACACAGCGGGATATACAGTGGTAATACGGCGTGGCTTCAAAACTGACAAGTTGCTTTCTGGGTTTGGTCACAATACATTCCGTTGCTTGCTTTGATTAATTCCGCGCTGAAGCAAAACTAAAACCAAGTTCAATCAGGCGATTTACTTAGGCTGTTAGGTTGGGTGTCCTAATTATTTCTAATTAATTTTGGGGTGTCCCAATTAATTTTGCTAATTAATTTGTTTCCTAATTAATTTCTACGAACAATTATACGCAGCGAAATAACATACCATTAAAGCATTAACTTAAACACCTTTGCCTGATTGGTTTTTCTCTCTCGGGATTGCATCCCGGACCCTGCTTTGCGGCTGCTCAGCCTTCCCTACGACCTTGTATATTTGCCACCTGTATTGTTGGCGGTCGCCTGAAGAGGCCGCATTTTGGTATCGAGGCAGTTATATTATCGAAAGGCAAAATCAAAAGAGTTAAGTGTAGGGTGTCGTTAGACGGGAGCCCCGCGAGCGGCGTAACGCACCATTAATATGTCAAATAAAAACCGATCAATACAAAAGCGCGAAACGTAGGGTGCCGTTAGACGAGAGTCCCGCGGGCGGCGTAACGCACCATTAATATGTCACAACAAAACCAAGTAATCATTCGGCCGCCCAACAAGTCACATAAACAAGGACGGTTTGTCGTATATTTCGGGAAAAAGAAATCCAGATACAAACAGTCACGTAATTTTTTTGCGTGGGAATGAGGTTTTATTAATTAACAAAAAATAGTGAATATTGGATTGTATTTAATGCACAAATGGTGCGTTACGAAACTCGTAAAACTCGCGTCTAACACACCCTATGGAAACATCGTTTATCCCGATCAGCGCACCCTACTGGCTAGTTTAGCAAAAATTCACCGCGCCCAATGCATATTCTTCCAACATAAATCAGAAAACTATCACTCACCTTCAAATCCTTGCAAGCTCCTGCACCATCTAAAAATTGCAAAATACAATCAAATGGTTGGCTTAAAATTGGCTCCTCAGGCAACTTAACAATCATAGCGGAGTATTTGAAGTTACGAGAATGTATAGTACACCCGAAATCTTCGTTCAACTTGAAGGCCAATGCGTTTTCATTAAACTCTATTGCAACATAGTAATCACGGATCATCTAGTATCTAACTCCTGAATTCCACCATTTTCTACAACACTAGCGTTCACAATACCCAAATCAATATTTGTTTCTGCTGTAACAATATTCGTACCAGCATGACCCGATACCCGATCAGGGTACAGATTATTCTCGAAAACTTCGATATCTACTTCTGCTTTAAACATTGTAAATGGCTGCCCCATATTCGCGTCAGTCTGGCTTAATGAGCCTCTAAATTTTACAGAAATATAATGGGGACATTCACCCTAACACTATAGAGTCAGCGCCCCGTCGAAATCATTTTTTTAATGACTTCAGCACAACGCTTAGAGCTTGCTTGAGCGATAAAGTGGCCGCCCTCAAGCGAAATCACTTTAGTGCTTGGGTAGAGTCTCTGTATTGTATCTACCGCTGTTTTTGATATTAAAATATCATTTTTTGGACGGATATACGTTGTTTGAATATCAAATATTTCAGTTGGCGTCTGAAGGTTCGAAATATACTCTAGTCTTTTCTTAATAAGGTCGTTCGGGCATTCAGCTAAAGCTGATCGAAATATAGAGAATTCAACATCATTTATCGTTCGACCAAAGCAGAATACTTCAACCAACCATTTTCTTCGAGCCAACAAATGAATGAATGAAATTGGAATAAACTGCGCCCACTTAGACATTAATGAAGGCCGAGAAACGAAGCTGGCTATAAAAATAAGATGCTCAATTTTATTCGGAACAAGCTTGAACAGTTCATATGCAATCGCTCCAGAATATGATTCTGCTACTAAAACAAATCGCTGCGTCGGTAATTGATACGCAATTTCTTGTGCTAGTTCCGAGTATGACCGCCCTTTTAATTCATTCAAATTGATACACTTCACCCGTGATTCATTACACAGCTGCTCGATTAACTCATTGAAAAGCAAACCCGTTCCGTCTAGCCCAGGCATAAGAATAATATTCGTCGTTTCCACCTTTTCACTCACTGCCAATTACACCTATAGACAGATTAATCCATTTACATTGACGAGTAACTCTCCGTATTCGCCTACCCACAGCGGAGAAATAAGCGTTTGACCAAGTTCATAAGCGTAATGCTGGGGAACGGTGGTGGCGCTAGGCAGTAGACCCAAGGATTAACCATTTTAAAACTAAGATACGGTTAGTCGAATGCGACCTATATCGACCGAAAGGTATTTTAAATACGATGTTAATTCATCACTTGCTTTGCGTTTCGAAGGTTCAAATCATTTTGCTGTTCGCATTGTTCAATGCTGATTAACTGTTGTTTTTCTTCATCCCATATAATGTGTTTGAATGCTGCTGGAATATCACGAATAGTTAATCGTTTAACGCCTTTAAATAACGAGTGATTTTCATTATGACATTGAACTAGGTTATAGCTGGGAATTCTGGCAGAAAGGTGATGAATATGATGGTAGCCGATGTTTGCCGTAAACCACTGAAGGACTAGTGGAAGCTTTAGGTAGCTTGTTCCTTGCAAGGCCGCTGTAAAGTAATTCCAGCCTTTATCTCCTGCAGCATACGAACCTTCAAAATTATGCTGAACCGTAAACAATATAATGCCGATTCCACCCGCCACTGAGAGACCTATAATGTAAACCGTAAAAAATTCAATGACGCCAAAGTAATAGCTCGCCGCTGTCCAGCTTAATAACAAGACGATGTTATTCGCTGCCATATGAGCATATTCTCGCCATGTATTCCAATACTGCGTTTTAAACGTTTGAACGTGCGAGCTTATCGATAAATGCGGATGCTGCCATTTTTGTTTGACGAGGTGAATACAACAGTCAAGGGTTCCCTTGAAAAAAGTGAATCGTGGATTAAAGATAAAGTACAGAAACCCGCCGAAAGGTGCCAATAATATATTGCGGTTGTTTTTGTAGGCTTTCTTACCTTTCGCATCAAGATTTAAATATTCAGTTGAAGATAAAACGCTCAGAGGCCCTTGATATTTTTGCCAGTTACCATTCGTTGCATGGTGATAATCATGATGCTTTGACCAAACATATTGAGGCACACCACAGAGCACGCCCAAGACAAACCCTACTATTCGGTTGGGGGCAGAATGATTAAATAAGCATCCATGTCCACAGTCGTGCATCATGACAAACACGCGTAGAACAAAGAATATCCATATAGTGCACGCTATCAAAGCCAGCCAAGGGTTTTCATAAAAACTGTGTGAAGATATATAAAGTAAAAAGAAGAATGGGAAAAGGGTAACAACGATTTGAATGTAGGCTTTTAAATTGCTTCTCGCTGAATACTGTTTAACCAGCGCATTTTTTTGCCGTCTTAATAATTCAGAGTCATTCATCGTATAATGCTCAGCATATTTGGTTGCTTAACATTAGCAGACAATTGTGGTCAAAGATGGTCGACTTAAATAGTTTCGTAGAATAAAAATACAAAAAAGCGCCACAAAGGCGCTTTTTATCATCATAAAATCAGACTAACTCTCATCCATAAATAGTATTCGCTGCTTTAACTGCCGCTCCCGCTTGAATATCGGCTCCTACTTCTAACAAGACAGCTTCTAACGCGCCTAAGCAGAACAACACATTTTTCTGGTTTGCACCGAAGCCCATTAAGCCAATTCGCCATGCTTTGCCGGCTAATGCACCTAATCCCGCGCCAATTTCTAGGCTGTATTTTTCCATCAATAAGCCACGCACTTTTGCGTCATCAACGCCTTCTGGAATCGTCACAAGGTTCAACTGAGGCAGACGGTATTTAGGATCAACTGGCAAACTCAGACCCATGGCTTCAAGCCCTGCAACCAGCGCTTTATGATTTAACGCATGGCGGTCCCACGCATTTTGCAGCCCTTCTTCTTCTAAAATCACCAAAGACTCATGTAAGGCATACAAAGCGTTAACCGGTGCAGTATGGTGATAGGCACGTTTAACACCGCCACCCCAGTATCCCATCACGAGATCCATATCTAAGAACCAGCTTTGCACTTTATGTGTGCGATTTTTGATCACTTCAACGGCTTTTTCGCTGAATGTAACAGGTGAAATACCCGGTACACAGGACAAACATTTTTGGCTGCCAGAATACACCGCATCAGCGCCCCAGCCGTCGATATCCAATTCGATACCACCTAAGGATGTCACCGTGTCGACGATGGTTAGGCAATCATGTTGCTTGGCCAAGGCACACAAAGTTTTGGCATCACTGCGTACACCGGTAGACGTTTCAGCATGAACAAACGCTAAGACCTTAGCATCTGGATTTGCTTTCAGTGCCTCTTCGACCTTCTGAACATCAACCGGCTTACCCCAGTCATCTTGAACCATGACGGCAGTCGCACCGCAACGCTCAACGTTTTCTTTCATACGGCCGCCAAACACGCCGTTTTGGCAAACGATGACTTTATCACCTGGTTCCAATAAGTTAACAAAGCAAGATTCCATGCCCGCAGAACCAGGCGCTGAAATCGGCATAGTGAGCGCATTATTCGTTTTAAAAGCGAATTGCAGCAACTGCTTAATTTCGTCCATTAATCCGACGAAAGCGCTGTCCAGATGGCCGACGGTTGGGCGACTGAGTGCTTCGAGGATACGGGGATTGACATCAGAAGGACCTGGGCCCATCAAGGTGCGAACAGGGGGTATAAAGGAACGTGTCATAATTCAGTGTCACTCAGCAGTTTTAGTTATATGCACTCAGTTTGCCTGAGGTAAATATGCAATGAAAAGTTATATTATTATTTGACCATTTGATCAAGTAATTCATATGCATGGTCATAAAAGGTCAGTTTATCAGAAAAGTTTTTGTTCTCCTTTAGTTGTCCATAATTTCCAGCGATTTTCTGTAAATACAAGATAGATTCGCTTTTCAAACGGTTGTTTAAAAGACTCTGACGCTCGCTTTAAAAGCCGATACTGTTTTATATCTATTTTATTGATCCAGTCTGGTTGATCGACGACGTACCACGAAAGGTAAACTTCACACACGATCTCTGCGGCAATTTCAGAGGGCGGTGAAACGGTGAAAACTTCTTTGAGTTTCGGTCGTCCATAAAAGAAACCCTGCTGACTCACCCAAGGGTTGTCGGGATTTAGGTCATATTGAAACCCCCCTACACTCACCATACGCGGCTCACCGTACATCATTTTTTCTGCTAAAAACCGGGAATTTTTGCGTGTCAGCAAATCTAATTTGACCCATTGATCCAGTTCAGCCACTAAGCTTTTATGGATGCGCTCAACTTCTTGAGGCACCTCCACCGGCTTAAAAAACATCAGCTTTTGGCCATAGTATTGGTTAAAAACTTGTGCAATTTGGGCTTCTGTTGGCTTAGTCACCGTCGCCGCTTCGACTGGCATTATCATGAGTGCGCACGACAGGGCTATCCATGCCCGCCATTTAGACCCCAAAACCGCTAGCCGATGCTTCTGAGCGTTACTGTTAATGTGCAGGCTCATCTTTCGTACCCATCGGCTATTCATTGCCCTTAAATGAAGGTTTTGTATTGCGTATTTCATAGAGAGCATGCCGCACGCCTCCTCTGAAAATCTGTTCTACGTAGTTTGACGAGTCATAGGATTGAGCGTAGCAGCTCGGGAAAAGACGACGTATTTAGGAGCCCGCGTAGGAGCCCACGACTGACAAGAAATTGAAAAGTCTTTGTCACGGGGTTGTCATCTCAACCCCCTAATTTGAGTACTTTGCCCATCAGCAGGAATTGGATATGCAAACTGCATTCGCTTCAAATGCTTATTCCTCCAATACAAACGCGAATACCGCCCCACACATCACCCGACCACACCGCTCCCCGCTGTGCGCCATGATCACTCGAGACCCGGATGACATATTTAGAGCACAGAAATTGCGTTATCGTGTGTTCAGCGAAGACATGGGCGCCGAATTACAAAGCGGATCACAAGGTATCGATAAGGATCAATTTGATGACCATTGCTATCACCTAATTGTGAAAGACGATGATACAGATGAGATCGTAGGATACAGTCGTATCATCACCGATGATGTGGCTCACGCACTCGGGGGGTTCTATACCCAAACTGAATTCGACATTCATCAAATTTTGGTGCCGGGAAAGTCTTATATGGAGATTGGTCGCACGTGCGTGGCATCCGATTTTCGCAGCGGCGCGGTGATCGCATTACTTTGGGCTCGGCTCGGACAGTTTATGGTTGAACATCAAACCGATTATTTGATGGGCTGCGCCAGTATCTCGCTGAGCGATGGCGGCTCAACCGCGCAAGCAGTGATAAATTACTTACGCGACAAACACTTCACGCCCGAGACACAACGTGTCATACCCAAGGCCTGCCTTCCGAACATCGAGACGAAGCAAGAAGGTAAATCTCTGATTCCGCCACTGCTGAAAGCCTACCTTCGCATTGGCTGTCGGGCCTGTGGCGAAGCTTTTTGGGATCAAGAATTTAACGTTGCGGATGTCGTCGTCCTGCTGGATCGACGGGAAATCAATCAGCGATATCTTAAACATTTTCTTCGGGCTGCCTAGGTGTCAAATGAACTGAGCGCCTAAAATCAATTCATGCACCTTATAAAAACTGCGTAAAGGCAAAAATGTGTTTATTGAATTTCGACGCGTATTCCGTTTAATACACGCTCTGATTTGGGTAATAACGCTCGCTATCTGCGTGCCAGCCGTGTACGCCATCCCTCGCTTGGGAACATGGAAGGCGGGCATCAGGGAAGCCATTTTGGCGTTCTTTTGTCGTCGGTGCTGCGCCTGCTTTAACATAAAATACGATATTATCGGTAAGCCCTGTGCACCCGGACATCTCGTTGTAGCGAATCATATTAGTTGGATTGAAATTGTATTGCTGCTAAGTCAGCAGCCCTATAGCTTTATAGCGAAGTCAGAAGTTAAGAAATGGCCAATCTTTGGGTTTGTCAGTCGTGCCCTAGGCACATTTTACATTCACCGAGAAAATAAATTCGCGGTCTACCGAGATTTACCGGAAGGACAAAAAGTCTTGCAACGAGGCCAATCATTATTGGTGTTTCCTGAAGGCACGACCACCATGGGCGACGAGCTGTTGCCTTTTTACCCCATGATGTTTGAGCTCGCCGTGCGTGAAGAAAAGTACGTTCAACCGGTGGCGATTTGTTTTTACGATGAACACGGCGATCGCTCCACGGCGGCTCCATTTGTGGGTGAAGAAAGCATCATTGATAGCCTCATTCGTGTGGCGGGCGCTAACAGTGTGAGAGCCGAAATCCACTATCTGCCACTGTTAGATGCTCGCAAGCTTGACCGCAAACAGTTAGCATCGAAATCGAAACAAGCCATTTACGACTCCATCAGCCAACCTTCCCAGCAAGCGCTCATTCACATCGAGCCAGCCTAGTCGTCGAACTCCTAATTCTGCCTACACTGTTTAAATGGGTATGCCGATACCTGCGCATTCTAGGGTCGACAAAGCCGTCTTCTACAAATCAGTGGTATGAATCGTCAAAAAAACGGATAATTTACGCCACAATAAAAGATGCCCAACGATGAGTGTCCTGTTTTGAAATCATGAGTGTCCTGTTTTGAAATCTCTAAAAACCTATTTAAATCAGCCTAAATTTTTGCGCATTTTTCTGAATTGGTATGGGCCATACCGAGGCGCGGGGGTCAAAGTTCGACATCTGGCAGATGACTTCACCAGCGCAACCGTCGACATGCCACTGCGTTGGTACAATCGCAACTACGTCGGTACGCATTTTGGTGGCAGCCTCTATTCAATGATTGACCCTTTCCATATGTTGCTCATTATGAACCGCATTGGAAGAGACTATGTGGTCTGGGATAAATCTGCAGAGATCGAATTTATCAGCCCAGGACGCGGCACCGTGACTGCACATTTTGAAGTCACTGAGCAAGAACTAGAGACCATTCGCGAGAAGACGGCAAATGGACAAAAGTACCTTCCAACCTTCACAGTGGACATCAAAGACGAGCAAGGGAAACTGGTCGCTACGGCCAAAAAAGTCCTCTACATCCGTAAAAAGCGTGATGCTGAATAGCCACGCTTCTGACGGTTTTATGATGGTTGATAATCGGTTTGTAGTGGTACAGTGATTTTGGCCACCAAAGACGAAGACACTGCGATTGAGGGCTCAATAAAGAGAGCGCGTAATATGCACGCCTTAGCTTGAGGACAGCAAAGATTTGATCCTGCCTGTGGCCGTTCAGGCTGAAGGTGCAGCACTCTCTGGGATGGCGTATGTGCAGGTCGCATGGGCCACCATCTCCGCCTTCCCTTCGGAATAAACGCGTACTTCACCCAACGCCAAGCGTTTACCAATTTTAAACAGCTCTGCCTCAGCAATCATGTCCACTGGGCTGGGTTTGCTGATGAAGTTTATATTTAAGTTGGTGGTCACAGCCATCGCCACCGGCCCCAATTCGGCCATAATGGCCATGTACATTGCCGTATCCGCCATTGTCATCATCGTCGGACCAGAGATCGTACCCCCTGGTCTTAGATAAGGTGCTGCATCTTTCATGGGTAAACGAATCCGTGACCCCATCTCACCGGCGGCTTCGATCACTAAGTTTGACTGGGGGAATTCTTTATCCAAAAACTGTTGTAACTGCTGCGCAGACAATTTTGCCATCGCTATATTCTCTAACCTCTTATCATCCATAACATTTTTATGGATTCGTCATGCTGCAAATCCACACGTTAACGTCCAAATCTTCGAACAACAATGACGGGAACGACCAGAATCGTTGTGGGCAAAACCACCCAATACTGACTAAGCTTATTGAAAAACCAAGCGGATAAATGGATATGAGCACCACAACCATTACCCAAGCCTCCATTTTCATCAGCGAATTACTGGAAATGATGGAGAATGTATATTGGGAAACCAATTCTGTTGATGTGAAAGATCAATGCTTTAACGTTATCCGCTTGCTGCAGAATGAAGTCACAGAACTCACGAAAATATCCGTCCAAGACCACCACTATGCCTACGAGGTTATAGTGTGTAAGCCTTCACTTATGCACGAAGCCTTTAGTGACCTAGAGGAAACACTGTCTGGCGAAGTACTGCGGACAAACACTCGACAACAGCTGGAACCTCTCTTAGCGCAGGCCCACACCCTCTTTAGTTAGTCTGGCCAGCATCGTCAGACCTTAATTTCTTAATCGCATTCGGAATGAAGAACGCGCAGGTTATATTCATCAGCCCTGCCTCGCTGCGCAAAAAACAGCCAATATGGATTGGGTTATCAGTTCGAATGTGGATCACTCGTCTTTTCTCGCCATAACATTTTTCTATTTTCGTCAGAAAGACCACAATCAGGTCTTAACCCTGCCCACAAGAATCTCTACAATCCCTGCAATTTTTTCAGGAAAGCGAACCATGCCAAAGGCAAATGAAATTAAAAAAGGTCAGGTCATAGATTTTCAAGGGAAAATATTGGCAGTCAGCTTAATTGATGTGCAATCACCCTCGGCAAGAGGCGCGGCAACGCTGTATAAAATGCGCATGAAGGACATTAAAACGGGGCAAAAGGTAGAAAATACCTTTACTGGCGACGACATGGTCACGCTGGCCGACTTCCAGCGCCGCACATTGCAGTTTTTGTTTCAAGATGGTGAACATTACACCTTTATGGACACCGAAGATTACAGCCAGTATATGATGGACGAAGACCAGCTGGGCGAAAGTGGCGAGTGGCTGTTTGATGGCCTAGAGGGCATCATGGGAATGATCGTCGAAGATCAGCTCGCGGCGATCGAACTGCCGCAAGCCCTAGTGCTCACCGTCAGCGAAACCAACCCTGCGATGAA
Organism: uncultured Saccharospirillaceae bacterium; assembly: GCA_947503895.1. GTDB lineage: Bacteria > Pseudomonadota > Gammaproteobacteria > Pseudomonadales > Oceanobacteraceae > Bermanella. Next base: position 168,502 of record CANNFT010000010.1, on the reverse strand, counting down.
GGCTGCTTCTGCGTCGGCACGCACCAAGCCTGCCACACTAAATAATGGTGTCGTGGTGCAAGTACCAGAGTACATCGTTGAAGGCGAGGAAATTAAAGTGAACGTCGAAACCAAAAAATTCATGTCGCGGGCTTAATCATGTGTGCAATGGTCTATTCCACTGAAACCGGACGGCTTTGCCCTGATTGCGGACAACCCAAAGCGGATTGCCAATGCTCGCAACATGCTGTCGCGCCTGAAAACGACGGTGTGGTACGTGTCCGTCGTGAAAAAAAGGGACGTGGCGGGAAAACAGTGACCACCATTACCGGGTTAGAGGGCGACAAAAAAGCCTTACAAGCCATGGTGAAAACGCTGAAACGGCGCTTTGGTTGTGGTGGAGCACTAAAAGATTGGGTCATTGAACTACAAGGTGACTTGGCAGAGCAATCCGTCAAGTACCTACAAGAACTTGGTCACAACGTAAAACAAAGCGGCGGTTAGCGTTCGCTATTTTAAGCTACAATAAACAGAGTTGGGTAATTTCGTGCGCTCGTTCAGTGTACGTTTTACCCAGCTTTTGAAGTAGCCATTTGAGGGAAGCCTATGAAAATGAGTATTTGCGTCACTGGATGGTTCCAGCAGCGTCGCTCCCCTTTTGAAGGGCTGCCCATTAAATTTAATCGTTACTCGATGACCTTCAACAGCCATAAGCGCTTTAAAGAATCTCAACGCATATTCATCAATTTAGAAGCCGGTCATCACTGCTTAAGGGAGCTTAATGCACGAGTTGAGCACTGCGAGCGTAGTGGCCCTTATTACCAAACACAGGTCAGCTTTATACTCGAACGCCCTGATAAAAAACCTTATCGCGAGGCTATTTCTGTATTAAAGGCGATCGAAGCAGCCGTACCGGCATCCATTCGCAGTCCATTGCATATGTCGGCCTAAACTGTCGATGCTGAGTGTTCAGATCTCAAATGCTGAGTGCCATTCGTGACGAATAAAAATCGTGTTGTGGAAACGCGGTCAAATTCATTCAACATTATCTTCAAAAAAATTGATCGAATCACACGCCCCCTCATATTTATGGTTTAAAATGGCCAATATTGCAGGATGCAGCTTTAATTTTCTCACTCCTCCATTCTGTTTTTGCCCAATGGGATATTTGTTATACCCTTAACGCACTTTAATTAAGTGAAACTACAATGAATCAAAACAACACATTGGTTATCAATTGCGGTAGCTCCTCTATTAAATTTGCCGTAATCAATGTTAATACGGAAAATACGCTTATCAGCGGCTTGGCTGAGCGCCTCGGCTCAGAAAACGCCGTGGTGAAGTATTCTAAAGATGGTCAAAAAGGCGAGCGCTCGCCCGATGGTGAAGACCATCAAGCCGCCATCTCCTGCATTACTCAACTATTAACCGAAGAACAGCTGCTGGATACGTTAGTGGGCGTGGGCCACCGGATTGTGCATGGCGGTGAGCAATTCAGCGAATCTATGATTTTGACCGCTGAAAATATGGCCCAACTTGAAACACTAAACCATCTCGCGCCTTTGCATAACCCTGTGAATTTATTAGGGGTTCGTGCCATTGAATCATTGCTTCCAGCATTACCTCAGGTAGCCGTGTTCGATACAGCCTTCCACCAAAGCATTCCGGCGCAAGCGTATTTGTATGGTCTTCCTTACGAATACTACGAAGCGCATGGCGCTCGACGCTACGGATTTCACGGAACCAGTTTCCGATATGTCAGCGCCAAATCTGCTGAAATACTAAACAAGTCAGAAGATGATTGCTGTTTTTTAGCGGCTCACCTTGGCAACGGCTGCTCGGCTACCGCCATCCTGAATGGCAAAAGTGTCGACAGTTCCATGGGGCTCACACCACTAGAAGGCCTCGTGATGGGTACGCGTACAGGGGACATTGACCCAGGTATGGCAGAGTTTTTATGCCAGCGTTTAAATATGACGCTGAAAGAAATCATGAATGTTTTCAACAAAAAAAGCGGGCTGCTTGGTCTTTCCGGCGTCAGCAATGATATGCGAGAAATTCAAGCTGCTGCGGAAAATGGCAATGAGCGTGCAAACCTTGCCATCGAAGTATTCGCTTTTCGAATTGCCCGTTATTTAGGCGCGTTAGCCGTATCACTCCCCCGTATTGATGCGCTGATTTTTACGGGAGGCATTGGTGAAAATGACCGACTGACTCGATCTCTCGTTTTAGAACATTTAGCCATTTTAGGATTTGAAATGGATGGCGACCTCAATGCTAAAAATGGTGATCCGACTGGTAGAATTTCTACCCCTTCATCTCGATTAGCCATAGTTGTACCCACCGATGAAGAACTCATGATCGCCAAAGATACTGCGTCGCTGGTTCGCTAAGACCTCGTTAAGGAATTTATATGCAACATACATTTTACATTGCACCCACGGATGTCAAAACCGGCTTAACCTCCATCACGATTGGCTTGGTGCGAGCATTGGATCAGCTTGGTCTTAAGGTAGCCGTGTGTAAGCCGGTAGCACGCCTAACAGAAGGCGAAAAAGTCGACCGTTCATCTCAGCTCATTAAAATTGCCACTGGTGTTCAGCCACCTAAGCCTATGAGCTTGAAGTACGCACAGCACATGGTGAGCAGCGGTCAACAAGATCGATTAATGGAAGAAGTCATCGCTCTGCATCGTGAAGTACGCACCGATGCAGATGTCGTGATCATGGAAGGTATCGACCCAGTTTTAAGCGAGCCTTATGTCGCTAAACTCAATGTTGAGATGGCCAAAACGCTGGATGCGGAAGTGTTACTGGTCACGGCTCCTCAAAACCGAACACCGAACGAACTAGCGGAGCATGTCGAGATTTTCAGCCGCATGTTTGGTGGATTAAATAATCCTAAGCTCCTAGGCTGCATCATTAATAAAGTGAATGCACCGAGTGATCCGACTCGTCCAATCAAAGCCATTGAGGGAGACGGTTTAGCCGCCGCCGTTCCCATGAGCACTCAATTGGCATTGGAGCAGTACCGAACACTAGAATCGCCCCATTTTAAAGTGATTGGTATGATTCCGTGGGACCCTAGCCTCATCGCCCCACGAACCGCAGACATTGCACAATATTTGAATGCCAAAACCATTAATGAAGGCCAACTTAACAGTGCCCGCGTCATGCGCATTTCTTTGTGCGCGCGCACCATGCCAAACATGGTCAACGCACTGCAACCGGGTAGCCTAATTGTCACACCCGGCGATCGAGAAGAAATTTTACTCGCCGCAGCAATGGCTGCAGGTAATGGTGTTCCACTCGCGGGCATATTGCTCACCAGTGGCTTTCAACCTGATCCACGGGTTTTTAAATTGCTTCAGCCTTCCATTGAGAATTTACCGGTTTTGAGTGTCGATACAGACACCTATCAAACCGCCAGTCAATTGTCTCACATGGCTTATACCATTCCGCCCCATGACACAGATCGTGTTGAACGAATGATGAATCACGTGGCTGAAAATATTAACGGTGAATTCTTAAAAGATCGCTGTCAAATTGATCATGAAATCCGAATGTCACCTGCAGCCTTTCGTTATCAATTGGTGCAGTTGGCTCAAGCTGCGAAGAAGCGCATCGTATTACCTGAAGGTGATGAACCCCGTACCATCCAAGCCGCCGCGATTTGCCAAGAACGTGGCATTGCGCATTGTATTTTATTGGGCAAAGAAGAACGGATTCGCCAAGTGGCTGAAAGCCAAGGCACCGTATTACCGCCGGGAATTGAAATTGTGGACCCAGATTCGGTTCGTGGGCAGTACGTCCCGCCGATGGTTGAACTGCGTAAGCATAAAAACCTTTCTGCCCCTATGGCTGAAGCACAACTGGAAGACAATGTCGTGCTTGGCACCATGATGCTAGCCCTCGATGAAGTAGACGGCTTAGTGTCCGGCGCCGTGCATACAACGGCCAATACCATTCGACCAGCGCTTCAATTAATCAAAACCGCACCTCAAGCGAAGTTGGTATCATCCATCTTCTTCATGCTGCTGCCAGAACAAGTCATGGTATACGGTGATTGTGCCGTTAACCCTGACCCAATCGCTGAAGAACTCGCTGATATTGCCCTGCAAAGTGCCGACTCCGCGAAATCCTTTGGCATCGAACCTAAAGTCGCCATGATCAGTTACAGTACCGGTTCTTCCGGTACGGGTTCGGATGTAGAGAAAGTTCGCGCTGCCACTGCGCTGGCACAAGCCGATCGCCCTGAGTTATTGATCGATGGCCCACTGCAATACGATGCCGCCACCACCAAAAGTGTGGCCAAAACCAAAGCACCAAACAGCAAAGTCGCTGGCGAAGCCACTGTGGTGATTTTCCCAGACCTCAATACGGGTAACACGACTTATAAAGCGGTGCAACGCAGTGCTAATGTAGTCAGCATAGGCCCGATGTTGCAGGGCCTCGCCAAACCCGTAAACGACCTGTCTCGCGGCGCTTTGGTTGAAGACATTGTTTACACCATTGCCTTAACAGCCATCCAGGCTGACAATCGTCAAGGCTAAATAGGCTTCTTTAACAGCCGCCAAATGAAGTGCCATCAATCCTCCAAAACAAAAAAAGAGTGATTGATGGCCACTTTTTTTAAGCGCTCTCATTGCTCACCATTGCAAACGAAAAACATTGTGGCGCAGCCAATTATAAACAGAACAATTTTTAGTCAATCCCCACCCCTCTCCGTGCCCACAATCATTAAATTCGTCCTCGCCAGCGGTGTACAGCATAAATAGCCTTAGGTTAGACTGAGGCAGAAAACACGCTGTGGACCGAGCAAACACATGTTAAATTTTTTACCCAAAGCCTTAGTGGGGACAATTGCTTCCTTTTTATTACTCGTAAATGTTCTCTTTTGGTTTACGCCGTTGCTGTCTTTGGCTTGCATTAAACTCGTTTTACCATTTGAAGTAGTACGCAAATTAATTGATCCTATTTTAATCAAAATTGCTGAAGCTTGGGTTTACTGCAATAACGGCTGGATGACGTTGACACAAAAGACCGAATGGGATGTAGAGGGCATTGACACGCTAAATTACAAGGGTTGGTATTTAGTCAATTCCAACCATCAATCTTGGGTGGATATTTTTGTATTGCAGTACCACTTAACGGGCACCATTCCGCTTCTCAAGTTTTTTTTAAAACAGGAATTAATTCGAGTACCGTTTATGGGATTATGTTGGTGGGCTCTGGATTTTCCATTTATGAAACGGTACAGCAAAGAGTACCTTGAAAAACACCCAGAAATGAAAGGTAAAGACCTTGAAACCACACGCGAAGCATGCGAAAAGTTTGCGTTAATTCCGACCAGCGTCATGAACTTTTTGGAAGGCACGCGTTTCACGCCGGCCAAACATCAAAAACAAGGCTCACCTTACCAACATTTGCTGAAGCCTAAAGCCGGTGGAATTGCATTTGCCATTAGCGCAATGGGCGAGAAATTTAATAGCCTACTTGATGTCACTATTGTGTACCCAGAAGGCATTCCAACATTTTGGGATTTCTTAAGCGGCAACGTTCATAAAATCGTCATGCGTGTGGAAGAGAAGCCCATTCCTCATGAATTTACGCAAGGCGACTATAACGGAGACCCAGATTTTCGTGCCGCTTTTCAAGCGTGGGTACAGCAACAATGGGAAGAGAAAGACCAGCTCATTACTGACTTAAAATCAAAGCATGAACATTGAGGCGGCTTATTAAGCTTGAGCATTATTTCGATGGACGAATAGCGGCTGTTCTTTCAGCCGTTTTTTTGTTTTGATAGCACAACGAGCGCGATTAGACACACAACAAAATTTATAAGGGAAAAAGATGAAAGTATTTGATGACATTAGCCAATCCATTGGGAATACCCCACTCATCCGATTAAACAAAATCACACAAGCCAATATCTTTTGTAAATTAGAAAGCCGTAACCCTGCTAACTCTGTTAAATGCCGCATCGGCGCTAATATGATTTGGCAAGCAGAAAAAGACGGTCAACTAAAAGCGGGGATGGAAATCGTAGAGCCAACCAGCGGAAATACCGGTATCGCACTCGCATTTGTTGGCGCCGCTCGCGGCTACAAAGTAACGCTCACCATGCCTGAAACCATGAGCATTGAACGCCGCAAAGTGATGAAAGCTTTAGGCGCAAATATCGTGCTGACGGAAGGGCCTAAAGGAATGAAAGGGGCTGTCGACAAAGCACAAGAGATCGTCGACGCGAGCAACGGTAAAAGCATTATGTTGCAGCAATTTAGCAACCCTGCCAATCCAGCGATTCATGAATCGACAACCGGCCCTGAGATTTGGAACGACACGGATGGGCAAATCGACGTTTTCGTCGCTGGTGTGGGCACTGGCGGTACAATATCCGGCGTATCTCGTTATATTAAGCGCACTAAAGGCAAAGCCATCACCAGTGTCGCCGTCGAGCCAGAAGCCTCGCCAATTATCACTCAAACACGTGCGGGACAGGACATCACCCCGGCACCGCATAAAATTCAAGGCATTGGTGCAAACTTTATTCCCGAAAACTTAGACTTGGAAATGATTGATCAAGTCGAGCCCGTGAGTAATGAAGATTCCGTTGAAACAGCTCGACGCTTGATGGCAGAAGAAGGCATTTTAGCCGGTATTTCAGGTGGTGCAGCGGTCGCTGCCGCTCTGCGTGTTGCAAACCAAGTAGAACATCAAGGTAAAAATATTGTTGTACTGCTACCCGATTCTGGGGAGCGATATTTATCTACAATACTGTTTGATGGCATGTTCTCAGAAAACGAAACTGGCGCTTAACAGACGCGTTTAAGTCATACCTAAAGACAACGCGACTGGTTCGCCTCAAGTAAACGGTTCAAGCAAACCCTGTTTGTTCCACTCAGTTTGCTTGAGGCACTGCCTCCCTTCTTTTAAAGCTAAGTGCTTCTATTCTACTAACATCAATCGTACAGAACATTACCATCATCCAAGTTTACTCTGTCATAATAAGGTGACCGCAAATTCCGGAAATTCAATGAACAAAACCCCCACTCAGACACCCCATTCACTATCGCTCTTTGCCGATAATGAAACAAACTTGGTTCATAAGCCTGAATTGCAGGATGCAGACTTGCAATATTACTCGCAGTTTTATACCGCAGGTCATGCAACAAAACTCTACCATTCACTCATGAACGAACTTTCATTCAATGAGAGTCAAATTCAAATGTTTGGTAAAACCGTCTCCATCCCACGATTGCAAGCATGGCACGGGCAGGCAGGACTGACTTATACGTATTCCGGCACCACCCTTACAGCAGAGCACTGGACGCCAACGTTAAAAAAAATATTGGAAGATGTGACACAATATTGTAGCCATGATTTTAATGCCGTGTTGTGTAATTTATACCGTGATGGACAAGACAGCGTGGGATGGCACGCAGACAACGAACCTGAACTGGGTGAACAACCGATTATTGCGTCGCTCAGTTTTGGGGAAGCGCGCATGTTTCAAATGCGGCATAAGCAGGACAAATCGAATACTTGGCGACAAATATTAGAACATGGTAGTTTGCTGATGATGAAAGGCAAAACGCAAAAGTATTGGTTGCATCAATTACCCAAAACAACCGTCTTTAAGCAACCTAGAATCAACCTCACATTTCGAAAAATTTATGCGTAATTTGCGTACCTGAAAAAGAAATGTGCATGTTTGCAAAAGATATATGGGACACTTTTAGTCTGGACCAAAGATAATATCTAGTTTAAATGTCAGGGCTGGCGTAGGCTCAAAGTTGCGATCTCGAGGCCACGAGACTTCTGGAACTAATTCCGCTAAAACAAAGTTTCGGTACACTTTTCTGCGATAAGAAATGGCCGTTGTATATCTGTTAATTTTTTCGATGCCATCCGTATCACCTTTAATCGTAAAACTGTAATACAGCACCTGCAGATCATCTAACTCATCAAATATGCCGTAGCTGTTATTGAGTTCAAAAAAGTCGTCATTTAATAAATAGCTGGCACCTAATGCAAAACGATAAGAACGCCGAATATCAATGGGGCGGATAGCGGAATAACGAGTATTTTCTCCCCAACCAATATTACTGCGCCAAAACACCGTTTGATTAAAACGGCTACGCCAAGTGTCATAATAATCGGTTCTTCGCGCACGTATGCGTGTGAAAGGGACAGGTTCACCTTCCCAACGAATGCCGTTATCTAAATTGGTGTTCCAATGTTCGGATTGCTGAATCAAGACCCTCAATGCCGTTGAGTAAGTCACATTGTCAACCGTGCCCAGTGCATCAGATTCTTTAATCTCGTCATCGTCTTCATCGGTTTCGATGAGCAGCTTCAGTTGGTTATTGGTTTGTGGCAGTGCTAATTTAAGATTAATACCACTTTGGTAATCCACTCCCTCTCCACGGACACGCCGAGTTTTAAAAAACACACGACCATTACTGCCTGATGATTTATCGTCAATGGCATCATCATCAAAGATGGATTCGACGAAGAAACTGTCTAAACCGTCGTTCAGTTCTTCTATGTAATCCGCCAGCACAGAACGCGACCAATCTAGCATTTCTATTTTTATGGGATCTTCTGGTTCGACTTCTTCGGTTTCTAACGTTAAATCCGGTGCACTTTCTGCTTCCGTCATGATAGCGGGTAGCGGCTCCCTTTCTGGGGCAGGAAACATACGCGAGGCCTGTGCAGTAACCGCCATAAAGCCCATAAGTACAGAGAGAACAAACAAGAAAGAAAGGAATCGCAACACCATTTGCTGAACGGTGTGGGTTGTTGGGTTCTTCGGGCAAGGGTTAAAGCTTTGTGGTGGAATCAACATATCAATTGTCATTGCGGGGTCGACGAATTGGGAGTTGATTCATCTTTAATGGTGCCTACAGGCTGTAATCCATTTGGTGTCGATTTAACGGGATCGTGATGAATAATAACATCGGCTCTTGGATATTCTTGGATGATGCGTTTTTCCAAGGCGTCTCCTACTTTATGCGCCTCTGCCAAGGGCATCGTGGCATCTAATTCGAGATGAAGTTGTATAAAAATCGCCGGCCCCGATTGACGTGAGCGCACGTCGTGGCAGCCAAAACAACCTTGCATTTCGGTGACCAGCTCATAAACCCGTAATTCAACCTCCGGTAAATGTTTGTCCATTAGTTCTGTCCAAGCTCGAGCACCGATTTGCCATGCGTTGAACCCTAAAAACAACGCAATCCCCAATGCAAATACTTGGTCAATCCACAATAAGCCCCAACCGGCTAAACCGAGCGCAGCAATGACGGCTAGGTTCATCAGTAAGTCACCTTTGTAATGCAAGGAATCAGCTTCAATCACAAGGGATTGCGTGCGTTTATAGACATAGCGTTGAAACGCGACAAGCATGAGCGTGAGCACAATTGCAATGATGCTCACAGCGATGCCCAGTTCGGTTTTGACGATGGCACGCTGGTCAAACAAAGAATCAAAACTGTTTAATATCAGTACAGCAGCCGAGCCAATCATAAAGGCAGATTGCCCTAACGCCGCCAGCGACTCCACTTTCCCGTGGCCAAATTTATGATCTTCGTCGGGCGGAATAATGGCATAGCGAACGGCCAATAAATTCACAATGGATGTCACACCATCCAGCATTGAATCCAACAATGAGCCCAGTAAACTTAATGATCCTGTGGACCAATAAGCCCATGTCTTAATGACAATTAGAATTAAAGCCACACTGGTTGAAGCCAGCGTTGCGAGCTTCATTAAATTAGAATGAGAATCCATTACGCGTCTAAATAAGCCAATTGAAAGTTGACCCTAACATACTCCACAGTCCCGCTCCATTCACGCACAATGTTCACACCTTTCTCAATACGGCTTTTGCTTGTCTAAAGTTTAGTCTGCGAAGATTTTGTATGAAATATTAATGCTGCCAATTTACGACACTTTATTGCCTAGTGGGTGACAGAATATGGCGGTGAAATACCATTCTGACCTTAATTCTGCGCAATTGTTTGTAAATACGAATTTACCTAGGTTTGAATACTTGACGCTATGCCTCTGGCTACTGATACTCTACCCAAATCACGATTTCAGAGGATAAATCATGAGCGTTCAACGGGCACTTGTAGTAGACGACTCCCGTTCCGCCCGCAAAGTATTGGAGCGAATGCTTCAGAAAGCTGGCTTGGAAGTAGAAGTTGCCGAAGATGCTGAATCCGCCATGGAAATGTTACGCACCCACCAGCCAGACGTCATTTTTATGGATCACATGATGCCTGGGATGAGTGGCTTAGAGGCAACCAAAGCCATCAAAGAAACACCTGAGCTGAGCCATATCCCGACCATTATGTACACATCAAAAGACGATGAAGATTATATTTCTCAAGCCATCGCCCATGGTGCTTGTGCCGTCTTACCCAAGCCGGCTTCTGGAGAGGCATTAAGTAATGCATTGGCCATTGCGCAAGAACATCTGAACAGCGCTACCGGTGATGCCGATACCACTAACTCAGAGACGGCTACATTGGATAGCGAGCCATCTCCAATAACCGAAACGAGTGAATCTGAAATCAGTGAATCCGACACCGTTTCCGAGCCTCATCAGCACGGTGAGTCTACACAAGAGGCCAGTACGGTGCCGCCTAAAATGGATGACTATGCTGAGCAAATGGACCGATGGATTAAGCAACAAGTTCAGGAAGCACAAGACCAAGTTAAATCTGAAATTGCCGCCAGTATCGACGCAGCCATTAAGCAATTCACTCAAACTCAAAGTGAATCGCAGCATCAATTTACAGAAAGCCAGCAGCGCTACCTAGATGAGTTGCTGGAAAAAATGCCGACGCCTCAGACAGATGTTCAGCTTTATAAGTCAATGAAACCTTGGTTCCAAAAACTGGCGGTGCAAATCACTAATCATGTGATGAAAACCGAACTGGAGCCCATTGAAGATCACATAAAGCAGCACGCATCTGAGCTATCAGATGTGCAAAAGGCTTTGAAAGAATCTACTGAAGCATTGAAAACGGCCAATGAATCTATAGCAAAACAGCGCTCGCTGGTGATCGCTGCAATGGGCGTGGCTTGCCTTTCAACCGTCATAGCAGTGACTGCCTTTCTTTTCTGATTTTAAAATCCCCCTGCGAGCTCAACGAGCTCGCGCGCTTATTTAACTCAACACACTTTTCTCGCAACTTAACTCCCTCACGGCAAACTGCGCCAATCTTGCCGATCATTGATCTAAAACCGATGGGCTTTGTGGGCATCAATCCCTTCGAAGAGTAAACTGACCGCTCAATAAAAGCTGAATGACATTATCAAAAGCCGAGGAATACGATGTTCCGAATAGGATTGTTCATACTAAGCGTTGTCCTTTTACAGGGTTGTGCAGCCACCACGCCCGTCGTACTGGCAGGTGGCGGCAGCCAACAGGTATTACAAAGCCAGCAAGACATTCGTCTGCGCGCGGCGGCGGCTTTAGAAGAAGAAGGCGATTTACTCACTTTTTCAGTCAAAGCCATTGCTGAAAATCACACTGAGCAAGTCGTTAATACTTACCTAAAAGGTTACACAGACCCGAAATACAGCCAAGCCATTAAAAGTCTCGCCATTTATCAAATCGGTTTGGTGTACATGAACCGGCTAAATAAAGACAGAGACGATCAAAAAGCCAAGCAATATTTCAAACGTCATCAAATAGAATTCCCGAACAGCTTACTCTCTGACCGCATTGAGAAAAGACTGGCCATCATTGAAAAGCGCACTCATCAACCCATTCAACTGAGCGCAGACGAGTTGATAAAACGTTTGGATAAAAAGGCTTTATTGAAAAAGCCTTTCACGCCTTATGACGGCGAGTTAACGCCCATGTCTGAACGGGCGATCGCCGAAGAGCGGTTAGAAGATGCAGAAAGTGTATACACGGTGGTCTACCAAAACCCGGGCTCCTCTGCTGAAATTAAGGCCAAAGCGCTGTATCAATTAGGGCTTATTTATATGAGCCCCTACAACCAACAAGGCAACGAGCGAAAAGCCATTCAATTCTTTCGCAAGATCGTTGAAGAATTCCCCAAAAGCAAAGTGGCACACAAAGCTGAATTGCGCATCACCGAACTGCACAATCGCACCTAACCCTTCATGAATAGTCACGGCCTCAAGCTCTCGTATTTTGAGGCCGCGCACTCAGGTCATTTTGTCTTATAAACAGAGCCACTAACCAAACCTTTGCTTCTTGATCCATGCATTCGCCAATCTCCCTTGTTTCCCACAAGTCATTGAATTCTTCGCCTATACTTAAAGCAGCCCGCACAGGCTAAGCTCGAAAGTCTCCAATAAATGCGAACATGGAATGGGAAAGCGCCTCTATGACACAGATGTCGATTAGTGATCTGACCGTACTGTTGATTGAGCCATCCTGTACGCAAGCAAAGATCATTCAACAAGTCCTTCAAGAAGAAGGTGTCAGTAAGTTGGATATTCGTAAGAGTGGTGCCGATGCCCTCACCTATCTCAGTAGTTACCAACCCGATTTAGTCATCAGTGCGATGTACTTCGAAGATATGACCGCCATCGAGTTGCTGCACAATATTCGCAAAGATGAGTCCCTGCACCATGTGAATTTTATGCTGGTATCCAGTGAAACCAGCTTCGATATGATCGACCCCATTAAACAGGCTGGCGTCCTAGCAGTGTTACCCAAACCTTTTGATCGCCAAAGTTTGCATCGAGGCTTACTCGCCGCCCGCGATACGCTCGAAGTCAAAGTCTTGGATATTGAGACCATTGATATTGATGATCTACGCTGCCTGGTGGTCGATGACTCCCTCACCGCACGACGACACATATCACGAATGCTGAATTCCTGCGGGGTTGAGAATATTTTGGAAGCAGAAAATGGGCAGGAAGCCATCGAAACCTTAGGGCGAGAGGGTGTGGATTTCGTCATCACCGACTACAACATGCCGGTCATGAACGGAGAAGAGCTGGTCAAATACATCGCGCAGTCAGAATTCTCCTATTTACCCGTTTTAATGGTCACCAGCGAGGCTGAAGGCAGCCGTCTCAGTGCTGTTCGGCAAGCGGGCGTCTGTGCTTTATTCGACAAAACCATTGACCCAGGTTCTCTGCGTGCCACTCTATCTCACGCACTTTCGGGTGCTTAACATCGCCCCACACAGGTGACATCATTGACCGTGGTGACGAATTTCATTGATCATCGCACGGCAACCCGCTGATCGATTCTCTGCCTCAACTTGAAACTGAGACTTATCTGCCAACACGAGCGTTAAAGCAGGAGGACTCCAATTTAGGAAGTAGCCAATTTTCCCTGTTAGTTGATTCGCTAAATCATCACAAGCGTCCTGCTGATCGCCGAGCCACTGCCATCCCAAGAGTAATGCGACCATCATCAATGTCACCAGACCGAAAGGTGCAGCCTTGGCCTTTTTATCCAAGTTAGGTTGCATCATTTTTTGTTTCGCATTCGTTGTTCATTCAACACCTTGCTCTGCGTCAGGCTCTTTATGTTTATCTTCATAGCGATAACATACGGGCTGCGCATAAGCACTCAGCAAATGCTTTTGCTCTTCGGGGGACAACCCTTCTAATCGACGCGTCAGCTCTTGGTCTTGTTTTAATTGGCTAGCATTGACTTGGTTGGGTAGCTCGCCGAAAAGCTTCATATAAGCTTGGTAGCCATTTGGGTATATTTTGTAGTGACTATGTATGAAATCATCGATGGCTTGACTCCAATCCTCTGCTCTATTTGAGGACATATTGAGAGGCTCACCAAAATGAATCGTCACACCTCCTTTGTCCCCTTGAAGCCCCTTGACGATGCTCATGTAATCTTCATCTTCATGCTTGGTGTATTGCACACCTGAACTGACGGAAGCCAGTTCTCGGGCTTTCATTTGGTCACAAGGGTCCCATTCGTAGCTAATGGAAACAGGAACAATATTCAACTGATTCAAGCTTTCAGAGAGCTGCCATCCTTGTTTACGCCTGCCCATATGAAGCATCTTGAGCACAGCGGTGTCGGTTTCATCGCGCCCATCTTTGGCGCGCCCTTCTTTTTGGGCCAACCAAACAGGGCTGCCTTGCTGAATGCTGCTGTAGATATAATTAGACAATTGAAGCAGGGCTTCCATCTTCTCTTTTCTACCCTGAACCGATCGACGCACAATAAAGCTTTTGTTCAGGCGCATCAGTTTAGACACATAGGGCTTACGAATGAGATTATCACCAATGCCAATACGACTGGTGCCAAAGCCTTCCTGATACAGCGCGTAATTGACCAAGGCTGGGTCCATGGCGATATCGCGATGATTGGATATAAAAAGATAAGCCTGATCGCGTTTCAAGCGCTCAAGTCCCTTGATTTCAAAGTCGGTAATGGTGTTACGTACCAAGCGTCCGACGATGGGCGCTACCAAAGATTGCAACTCCGATACGGACTGAATGCCCTCTAGCGCTTTCCGTAAATTAGCTTGCACCAAGTGGTTTGAGATAGCAGGGAGCCACCGGGACAGTCTAGGCATCCGATACCGACCCAGTGCGATCAACAACTCTTGGTCTGAAATCAGGGATTCCAATACATCTTCTACTTCATTGTCTGAATAGGGACGAATCTCATCAAAAGACTCAGTCATATCTTTGGCCTGCTGTTCAAATACTGATCTAAAAAGACGACTCACCCCATTAAACGTGCTTCAATATGGAGCTATTGCCGTATTGTCATACATTCGACTACCGATTTCCGACGCCGGAGTATACACAAGTCACTCATGAATTTCGGCTGTCAGATGCTCCCCTGAATGGTGGCCATGCTTAATCCTTTCAGAATTGCGGTTTTTATCCGCTCTCGCATGTGGGAAAATGCCGTCATCACCCTAATTTTGACTCTAACAGCCTTCGAGGTATTCGCCGTGACTGTCGATTCTTGGCAACCTGCTCCAGCACCTGCATCCTCTTTGCCAACAGCGCAATTGGAGTTGATTTTCAGCCTAGCAAGCGCACCCTTTAACCGCGAAGACGTGTCGCGCCAGCTCGAATGGCTAGAGCCATTGGCTAGAAGTGAAAAAGCAGTTTGGACAGAAGTGGCAAGTCAAATGAATGAAGCAGAATTGCGTCAGTGCATAGAGTTTTTCACGCACCTAGAAGAACAATGCAATTTAGATCTCGGTAGCAAATCACCGGTCATTCCGTTATTTAAGGTGCTCAAGAAACAAGTCGGTATTGATCGAGAACTCGTACAATGGGTTAAATCGAACACCCAAAACAAGTACTTACCATTTGGCCCCCTAGGCTAGTATTCGGCGGTCTCTCACCGTTAATTAGCCAGCGTGAGAGACATTCATGCGATGTCCTCCCATAACCGCTTCGATGGTGTTTTGCAGTTGCTGCCGGTCGACCGGTTTGGTGATAAATGCGTCAACGCCCGCTGCAAAACAGGACTCTTCTACCTCATCCTGCGCATTTGCCGTCAATGCAATGATGGGGGTGTAGTGCACTTCCTTCTGACGAATCATACGAGTCGCATCAATGCCATCCATGACCGGCATTTGGACATCCATTATGATCACAGCGAAATTTCCGGTGCTCCACATATGCACACCTTCTTTCCCATTATCGGCAACGGATACTTGGTAACCCATTTTTTCCATCATTCGCCGGACCACCACTTGATTGGTGGGGTTGTCCTCCACCAGTAAAATCGCATGAGACTCCGTCGTCTCTAACTGAATGTCGGGTGACGAAGGTCGTTGACGTTGCTGGTAATCTAATAATCGATTACACAGTGCCCCTCGTCTAAACGGCGGCTTCAAAACGATCGCATTACTGCGCTTAAGCGATTGCTCGCTGCCAAGCCACCAAAGCCATTTGAACGCACTCGGGTCTGCATGATCTGTCACCAACAGTTCCCCGTCATTTTTTATGGGGATATTCAGCGAACCAAAAAAATGATTAAACCACTGCTCCTGATGCGGGTTTTCCAACTTTAACGTTACACCTGCTTTTTGCCAGAACGCCCAGTTTTCCGTTTCCCCTGTGACAGTCATGGGCACCGTAAACCAAAATTCTGATCCCACCCCTTCCGTACTATTAACGCCGATGACCCCCCCCATTAACTCCGCTAATTTTTTACAAATCGCTAACCCTAATCCTGTTCCACCATAATTGCGGGTGGTGCTGATATTTGCCTGCTTAAATGCATCAAAAATGTTTTCTTGCTGGTCGTTAGAAATGCCAATGCCCGTGTCCACCACACTAAAACGCAGCATCGGCTTATCAATCAGAGTCTGTAAACTCACCTCCAATAGCACGCTTCCATCTTCGGTAAATTTGAGTGCATTCCCCAATAAGTTGTAGAGAATTTGCCTCAAACGGAAGGCATCTATTTGAATGTGTCGTGGAACGTCTCGGCTGCTTTTCACTTTCAATGCCACGCCTTTTTGCAGGGCTTGGCTTTCATAAAGGCTTTCTAAATCATCCAATATTTGCCAGAGATTGGTATCCGTCTCTTCCAAAACGATGTTCCCACCGTCTACTTTGGCGAAATCTAAAATATCATCCACTATACGCCGCAGGTGCTCCACGCTGCTCAACAAGGGCTCCGTGTACTGACGCATGTCTTCAGAGTTATAAGAGTCATCTAAGAGTGACACCATACCCACGATGCCGCTCAGCGGCGTTCGTAGTTCATGGCTCATGTTTGCCAAAAAAGTGGATTTAGATTGCGCACTGGCTTCCGCCTGTTCTCGGGCATTTTCAAGGGTTTGTTCCGCTTCTCGATGCGCGGTGATGTCAGAAATAATCGCTAAACAGCTTTTGACTTCCGAAAGCACCTTCATCGGTAAAATATGAACCTGCAGATAAGCTGAACGCTCATCTATACGGGATTCCAACTCATATTGCCGTGGAATACCCGTCGTGAAGGCTAAATTTAGGTGCTCATTGAACAAGGTTGCATCTTTATCCGGTAGGAATTTGACTAATGGGCTACCCACCATTTCTGATTCTTGTAGTGCTTCATTGAAAGGACGATTAACCGCTAAAATCACCCCGCGGTCATTCACTTCCGCCATTCTGTCAGGTAATTGACGCCACAACATATTGAATCGCAATTGCGTATGACGATTTCGAATGTGGCTATACAGGAGATAAACAGTGGCTGGCAGCAGCGTCAGTAAAAGAAGGGTTAGCCCGACATTCAACCAATTCGTCGAATGAGAATACTGCAAAACATCTATTTCAATTGCCTGAACCATAGATATCGGCGCCGCCACTAAAAGCGGAAGGGCTAGCCCTGAAATAGCGAGCGCCGTCCTTTTCATTGAGATACCTGCTTATGTGCTTTCTACTAGTATAGTCAGGTTCAGCTATAGTTAAGGTCAGCGCCAGAAAAGTATTCATGATCGCTTTGAATCAAACAGGGTTCCAAGGCTGAGGTGGGTATAGACATGCCAAATATACTGGTCGTAGATGATATTGAGTCCAACATTCATCTGCTCACCATGCAGCTCAGCGATGCAAACTACAATGTTGTAGCGGCACGCAGTGGTGGAGAAGCGCTAGAACTCACGCGACAACAAGAGTTTGACCTTGTGCTTTTGGACGTGATGATGCCCGGTATGAATGGGTTAGAACTGCTGTCGCGACTCAAAAAAGAACCCACCACCAACAACATTCCCGTCATACTGGTGACGGCCAATTCAGATGATGAAAATATCGCCCAAGGATTAGATTTAGGCTGTCATGATTACATCACCAAACCTTACAGTTTAGTGGTATTGATGGCCCGAGTCAGAGCCGCCCTGCGGGAGAAAGAGCGCCTTGATCTGCTGGAAAAGTGGGCCACAACAGACCCATTAACGGGCATTTTTAATCGTCGTCATTTTTTTGAATTGGCCAGCCGCGAATTTGAGCGCACTCACCGAGGACACACTGACCTCACGTTTATCATGTTGGATGTCGATCACTTTAAATGTGTTAATGATGACTACGGGCACCAAGCAGGCGACCTCGTGCTCATTGCTCTGGCTCAATTACTGGTTAAGCAACTGCGTAAAGTCGATTTTTGTGGCCGGTTCGGTGGCGAAGAGTTTGTGGTTTGCCTACCCGATACCGCCGAAAGTGCAGCCTACGATGTGGCTGAACGCATTCGTAAAGCCAGCGCCGAAATGGTCACCGCCACGCCCAATGCCACGTTGAAAATCACCATTAGCCTAGGCACGGCTGCTTTTGATGCCGACTCGCGACTAGAAGACATCATAAAACGGGCAGACAATGCCCTATATGAAGCAAAAGAAGGCGGCCGAAACCTAACCAAAACCAGTGGTTTATGACATCCCGTTTCCGTCAATACGCCCATCTGTCAGAGAATATCCCGTTCAGGTTTGCTTCTACCCCCTCCTACCATCAATAGACCCTCAACAATCGCAGTCAACCTGTTAGAATCAGCATCCAAATAGCAGGAGTCCAACATTGAGTAAACAACAAGCATATAACCGTATCGCACAAGCCACGATTAAAGCTTTGCGGGAACAAGCCGAAAATGGCAAGGTCAATGACATCAGCACCGAGGCTGTTTATAAGGCCATCGATGCGGCTTTTAACAAAGAATACAGCCAATTGGTCAGCTACATTGACGAAGCTAAGACAGCCCTCAAATTTATCAGCACGGGCGACGAATCGTTGAGCAAAGAACAAATGATCAATTTAGCACAAACCACATTGAGCAAATTGCAGTAATACATTTTGGGGTAACCACCTATGTCCGCACGGAATCGCTATTTCTTTCTGGCCATATTTTTAGCTGTGGCCTACAGCTTTTACGCTGGTACGTTCGAAGCAAAACCCGTAAAAAGTCCGATTGATAGCAATGCATATCGGTATTTGGAACTCGAAAATGGACTGCGTGTCATGTTGGTTTCAAAGCCAGATGCAGACCGTGCGGCTGCAAGTCTGGATGTCAACGTGGGTAGCCTGCAGGACCCTGTGTCTCGTCCCGGTCTGGCGCACTTTCTAGAACACATGTTGTTTTTGGGCACCAAAACTTACCCGGAAGCCGGTGATTATCAAAATTTTATTAATCAATATGGCGGCAGCCATAACGCCTTCACCGCGCAAGAACATACCAATTATTTCTTCGATATTAACCCTGTAGAACTTGAGTCTGCATTGGATCGCTTTAGTCGCTTTTTCCATGAGCCGCTCTTTACTGAATCCTACGTACAGCGCGAAAAAGAAGCGGTCAATTCTGAGTACAGCTCCAAAAAGCTCGATGACTATCGCAGAATGCAATATGCCATTAAAGCTGTGATCAACCCTGATCATCCGGCAAGTCAATTTGCCACGGGGAATCTCGATACCCTCTCCGATAACGAAACCAGCAACATACGTGATGACTTACTGGCTTTCTACCATCGCTATTATTCCGCAAACCTGATGACATTGGCAGTTTACGGACCGCAATCGCTCGATGAATTGGAAGCTTGGGTCAAACCAAAATTCAATCTCATTCCTAATCGCCAATCCCATATTGAGGATTATCCCGCACCGCTGTTTAAACAGGGGCAACTCCCACTCGACATGAACATTAACCCTGTCAAAGATCTCATGCAGTTGAGCTTTTTGTTCCCAGTACCGGGCACACTCGCCTCCTATAAACAAAAACCTGCACAGTACATTGGCCACTTATTAGGACACGAGGGTGAAGGCAGTCTTTTAGCTTGGTTAAAAGAAAAAGGCTGGGCTGAATCGCTCAGCGCCGGTCTACAAACCCAAATTAGAGGCCAAAGTGCATTTCAAGTCAGCATCGGACTCACGCAAGATGGCCTAGGTAAAATTGAAGACATCAGCCAAAAAACGTTTGCCTATATCAATTTAATTCGTGAGCAAGGTATTCAGCAGTGGATATTTGACGAATTAAAACAACTGGATGAACTGCACTTCCGTTTTCAAGAAGGTAGATCGCCCGTTTCTTTAGTGCAGCAACTCACCATGACCATGCATGTGTATGAAGTCGAAGACTTTTTGAAAGGTGATTATCTATGGGAAAGCTTTGATCGTCAGCAAATCGCATCCATCCTGTCAAAAATGACACCTGATAACGTCTTGAGAATTCAAGTAGCTCAAGGCCTGCCCACCAACCAATCAGACCCTTGGTTTTCGGCCCCTTATCAAGTGACACCGATCGCCAAAGAAACTGTTGCATCGCTAAAAGATGTCGCTGCCTTTTCAGAACTTGCCATACCTGAACCGAACCCATTTGTCCCAGAAGATGTAGAACTGCTCAGTGACTCAGAAGAAACGAAACCGAAACGTATTCAATACGCGGAGGGTATAACCCTTTGGCATCAACAAGACCTCACGTTTAAGGGACCGCAAAGCAGTTTATACATCACGTTCCGTTCACCGGCTGCGCAATCCGCGCCTCAAGATCAAGTATTGATGGAAGCTTGGGTTCAGTTGTTAAACGACCAACTCAATACATTCAGCTACCCAGCACAACTGGCCGGCCAAGGTTATCGTCTCTACACCCACATGCGCGGTATCGGATTAAGATTATATGGATACAGAGACAAGCAAGACGTCGTACTGGAAAAAGTCATTCATGAACTCAAACATTATCAACCCAAAGAAGAACAGTGGCAGCGAGTTGTCCAAGAGCTTAATCGAGGCTATCAAAATAGCTTACTCAAGAAGCCTTATGAACGCAGCATGAGTGAATTGTCTCAGTATATGCTGAAGCCAAGCTTTACTGAACAAGCCCTCATTGAAGCCCTGAATAAACTGTCATTAACAGACTTAAAAGCGTATCAAAACCGCTTTTGGCAAAAGCTGGATGTGGTATTGCTGGGGCACGGCAATATTAGCGAATCGCAATTGGAAAACAGTGCAGCGCAACTTCAAACCACCTTACTTAGCAACACTGAAGCCGTGCAAGTACCACGTAAGTCGGTGACGCAGTTAACGCAAGAGAAAGTGAGTATAAACGTTGAAGCGCAACACGCCGACTCCGCTATGACGCTCTACTTTCAAGGAAAAGGTGAAGAATATGCAGAGCGAGCAAAAATGGGATTACTGGGCCAGATGATGCATGCGCCTTACTACACTTATATGCGTACGGAGCGTAAATATGGCTACGTCGTATTTGCCACACCTTATCCCATGCTCGATCACTCTGGTATGGCATTCATCATACAGTCTCCTACTGCACCATCGAAACAATTGTTGGATGAAACCGAGCGGTTCTTACAGCAGTTTGAATTATCACTTATAAACATGAGCCCCGATGATTACCTTGCCCATCAAGAAGGCCTGGTTCAAAAGCTTCTAGAGAAGCCTAAAAACCTGCGTGAGAAAACCAATCGATATTGGCAAGAAATTGACAAAGGAAATGATCAATTTGACACCATGAAAGTGATCGCTGAGCAAGTACAAGCGACTTCGATACAGACGTTGTCAGAGTATTTCGAACAGCAAATTCTGAAATCACCTAAACAGCTATACCTATACTACGACCAAAAGAGTGCTGTTACTCAGCAGTAATCTTTTCAGGCCATACCGCGTCAGCGGTGTGGCCTGCCATTACAACTTATAAAAGGTTAAGCCAAAACATTCGGTACGTGATCGCTGATGGCTTTACTAAATTTCTAGGTGAAATGATCATTAAAAAAATTAAGCCAAACTGATCCTTGAAAAATCAAAGTTTTATCCTTCCTTTTAAGCTACTCGCAAAAATAACCCTCCTCAATCGCCACTCATCAGCTGATTCAGTCATTTAAAACACCGACCATATTCGATCATCGCTAAAACCATTAGCCATATTTCATATCTTAATTTCTTATCGCGCTCGCAGCATGCCTTCCGATCAATCTTAAGCCACTACAAAGACTCACCAAGTAAAATTCAAGCTAAATTCGATTTAAATATTTACATTGGATATTTTGATTCTGCGTCAACCCCTAATTTAATTTCTCATTGTGCGCCTAACACATTACGAGTTTGTGCCAATGACCTTGACGGAACAATTTATCCGCACTAACAAACACTCTTTCTTTAACAGTCAATACAGCCAACCTATAACTTAATTAAAATTACGAGCGATAAAAAAACGAAACAATCTTTAGCATAATTTGAAACGATTAATCCCCTACTCATTCGATTTTTTTCTACTCACTTTAAATCGCTCTACCGATAACTAAAGTAATCAAGACCACACCAAGAAGCGACTTAATGGAGCAAAAAATTGAATAAATTTCGATTATTACTTTTCGACATGGATAGAGTGGACACAAAAAACATCAGTATTTCAAAGCAAAACGCTAAAAAAATGTGCCGACATATCATCACTATGGTTTCGTCACTAATGGCGTTTTTATGTGTTCAGGTTTACGCCTCCAACATTGATGCATGGAGCAGCGCAAATATCGGAAACATCACGCTACCCGGTAGTGTTAATGTCAATGGGCAGGATATTAATATGCAAGGCGCTGGTTTTGATATTGAAAATGCGTCGGATGATTTTTTCTACGTGCATCAAACGGTTAAGGGTGATTTCAGTATTCAGGTCAAAGTGAAAGAGATCGAAAAAACCAATCGATGGGCCAAGGGAGGCATCATGGCTAGAGCGACGCTCGAAGCGGACTCGCCCAATGTGATGATTGCCTACTCTGCCCATGAAAAAATGGTGTTCCAAAGGAGGGTGACTCCAGGTGATGACACAAAGCGATTCATGTCGTCCATGGAAGAAGCTGAGATTCGAATAAAGTTAGAACGGACTGCAAATGTGTTCTCGAGCTACTATTCTGTCGATAATTCGGTCGAGCACCCAAACTGGATTTTGTACCGATCGAAAGAAATTGAGCTTCCAGAGACCTTATATGTGGGGTTAGCCGCAAGCCCTCATCAAATTGATGCTAATAATCACGTTCTCTACTCTCAGTTACAGTACGACTTTCCGAATAACCCGCCCCCCGCAGGAAACATAGCAAAAGTGTATTTAATGGCCGGGCAATCAAACATGGAGGGATTCGGTCACAACAGTGAACTGCCTTTTACATCAGGGTGGGACATCACGGCACAACGCGATGATGTCTTCATTCAAAATGTTATTACAAATAACAAAGGAGTGAATGGACTCAAGCCGGGTTACGGCGTGAAGTACAATAAGTTCGGTGTGGAATTAAAACTGGGCAACGTGCTCGGTGACGTACTGGATGAAACGGTCTATTTGTTTAAAGGCGCGAAGGGAGGAACGTCCGTTGTTAATCCTGCCCATTGGCGACCACAGGCCTTCGGTGGAGATAATCAAAATTATTACGCGCAATTCCTCGATGGATTTCACGACTTCAAAACAAATTTTCTTGAAAAAAATGCAATACCTTACGAGATTGCAGGCTTTATTTGGTTTCAAGGCTATAACGACACGTTTGGTAATGAGTACGTGTACGAATCTCATTTGGAAGACCTCCTATCGGCAATCCGAATAGATTTAAACATGCCCGAGTTACCCATAATCATTACTCAAATAAATGACAATCGTGGATTGGCAGGCGACATTGTGATGGCCGCACAACAATCAATTGCTGACCGAAGCTCAAACATCGAACTAGTATACACCGCAGATCAACGTCCTTATTACCATTACGGATCTGACAGTTATATTGTCATCGGCGAACGGATCGCACGGGCTGCATTGCAGCAACTAAAGTACCCAACGGCCTATCCCGATACGTTTCAAGTTGAACCCAACCAGGTTTTAATCAGTCACGAAAGTGTTTTAGATAACGACGCCGGTAGTATTTTATCCGTACAGTTGGTGGAGCCACCTGAGTTTGGAACGCTCACATTTGAAACCGATGGTTCATTCGTATACTCACCATTTCAAAATTTTATTGGCCCAGATACCTTCACTTATCGCCCTATTCAATCAGGTTTGATCGGTAACGAAAATAAAGTCACGATTTGGGTGCGAGAATCCAGCAGTCCACTGATATTCCATCTGACATTTGATGAGTTTTACCACTCAGATGCGATTGATTCTGCTTCCGGCTTGATCACGGTAGATAGAGGTTCCCCCACCCAATATCTGACCTCAGGAAAAATAGGTAATGCTGCTTACTTCGATGGCTTAGGTTACTTGCAATATATGACGCGCTACCCAGTCTATGACTTTCTTAATTTAAGTACAGATCAGGATTTTAGTATTTCTCTGTGGATCAAACCCGATTCACCCATCACTTCCGAGCAAATATTAATCAGCAATAAATATTACTACAAAAAAAACCAAGGCTTTGCCATTACCACCACTGAAAATGGTGTGGGTATTCAAGCCTACATCGGCGCTTACAATCACACCACAAAGGTGGGAAGCAGTACGGCACTTTATGCGGGTGACACGCCATTAGCGGATGGTGATTGGCATCACATTGCCGTTACGTTTGGTTTTTCTGAAGGAGTCGCTCGCATATTTATTGACGGAAATGAAACCGGTCAAAAAGATATAAGCCATATTACAGGAGATGTAAATCAATACGAATCTGGATTGGGTGACGGTTCGGGCGGAGGTGATGGAAAATCCAATGCGTATATAGGGCTGATGGATGACGTTCGTTTTTACAACAAAAAACTTACTCACAATGAAGTAATGACATTATTTGAACAGCATTAAGCGTTTTCAATTCCGCTTCATCCTAATGCTTTACGGTCGTTGTTCATTTGTACAGTGTGAAAACGCTACATAGTTAGTCTAGCAACAAGGAGTAAGGAACAGGCTTTAATTCTTAAAATTGTGCGCTCAAAAAGTATTTACTTTTTTACCCAAAGAAGGAAATGGATATGAAGAAACGACTCGAAAATTCTCTCTGGCTGATGTTCACTTCGATTCTACTAATGACATTGACATCACCATCATTGGCAATCCCTCCGATTGACGATTGGTTTCAAATGGATATCGGCAACCCCGCTCATACAGGGCAATTTAATAATACAAACGGCACAATGTCCTTGACCGGTAGCGGGAGTGACATTGGGCAGACTGATGATGAGTTTTTCTACGTTTATTTTCCAATTACTGGTGATATTGAAATCACCGTGCAGGTACTGGATGTAGAGAAGAGTAATCGATGGGCCAAAGGCGGCATTATGCTCAGAGAACAACTTAGCCCAAATTCACCGAATGTGGCTTATCTATACTCCGCACATCAATGGGCAACGTTTCAATACCGCTCCACACCCTCTGATGAGACTCAATTAAGAAAGCAAAATATATCTCATGAACAAATATATTTAAAATTAATACGAGAGGGAAATCAGTTTACGGCGTTGTACTCGATAGATAATCTAACATGGACGCAACAACACACAAAAGAAGTGGAGATTGCCACAAATTATTACGTCGGATTGGCAGTCAGCCCCTATAAATCTGGGCTCACATCAACGGCTTTATTTGATTCATTAGAGATTCAAACGGATCACTCTGACATCACGTGTGCGTCTCAAGGTGCGCAGTGCGGTACGATTGATGATGGCCAAGGTGGATTATTGCAATGCGGAACTTGCTCTGCAAATTCTAGCTGCGATAGCCATAACCAATGTCAAGATTTAGCTGAAGAAGATATCCTTTCAAACTGTCAATTAAAAGGAGCTCAATGTGGTTTTACGAGAGATGAACAGGGCAACACGTTAAATTGCGGCGCCTGCCAGACTGGCCAGAGTTGTTTGTCAAATCGCTGTGAAAACAGTTGCAGTCATTCGCAGTTTGGAAAAGGCACATTCGACGACTTATTTGCCTATACACCATTGCGATTTACCTATGAAGATCAATCAGTGAATCAGCACACAGTTGATGCTCAGCTACTGCCAATGGATCGGTCAAACCATATTAATCCTTACGAAAGTCGAATAGATTTCACCGACCGTAAAGTGAGTATTGATTTCAAAGAACGTTCCTTATCTGGCCCCATGACCGTATCTTTTAAAATGATGCCCAGTCACTCCGATCACGCTGCCGTTATCATGAATAATCACGCTTTGAAAATTGAGCAAGCAGCAGGTGGGCTGTCATTCACCTTGAACACATCACAAGGGCCGGTGAGTCATTTAAATCAATCTACGATATTAAAAACCCGAAGTTGCAATCACGTGACACTGCACATTACCGATGATTCGATTAAGTCTTCCATTAACGGTATGTCTGTATCCACGGATACCAACGTTAACCTGCTCAACACTTTAAACGGCGAGTTAGCCATCGGCCCCTACTCAGGCAAAGTGTGGGATGTCCGAATTTATGAACGCTCACTGACTGATTCCGACGTCAAATCCATTGGCGGCGAATGTGATGTTGCCCAAGATGATCCTCTGCCCAACGCAGAATACCCTAATTATTTATGTGCAGCGTATTACTGCGTCTATTGGCCTGACGGCGTGACTGATACCACTTACGATAGTTTTCAATACCAAGTGAATGCTCATGATATGACATGGGAGCACAATACATTATCAACCGGCATGTATCCGCACGGCGAATTGTGTTCATGGTTAGAAGCGCCCGACTATACCTTGCTAAACGAAGGTTATCGAAAATCATGGGTTAAAAACTTCAATTTTGACAAACCATGGAACCGGCATGTCTTACATGAGAATTTCCATGCCTATCAAGGGCCGATTGGCAATAGCACAAAATGGTTGGCCGAATCCACAGCAACATGGGGTGCGTACAATCAAAACCCGACTTCGCTCGACTCCAAACTGGGTATGTATACATTTATGCCACACCTCGCATTGTGGACGATTCAAAATTCAGAATATAACGATGACGAACTCGTTCAACACTCAAAAGGTGGACACCAATACGGTGCTGGTATATTTCATTATTACTTGACGAACCATGTGCTCGATCATTTTGCGGTTGGACTCATGTACAACCGCAAACACCCGGATATAAATTTGGCTCCGATAACGGGTAAACCATCGGAAGCTATTTTCAATATGCTAGCCAATGCTGGCTTGGATATGAGAGACGTATTTTCGGAGTTTGCTGCACGAGTGACCACATGGGACATGAACAATAGAGAAACGTTTTTATTATCCGAGGACGCATCCTACAAGCGAATGAAAGGCAATAACGACAACCGAGAGGATCCGTATCCTGAATCCGAAATCGACAATAAAATTGCAGAGTTTTACGATGTAAATGGCACTGAGGGGAATTGGCTTCCCGTACCTGCTCGCTACAAAATTGCAGCGTGGGCCTATAACGCGTATGAGGTGGATGTCACTGAAACCGTAACATATGACATTGGCATTAAACCCTCCGTCACTAATCCGGATTCAGCTGAATTTAGAGCTCAGGTGGTTGTGTACAATGAAGCGCTTCAAACACGGGCTTATCACATCATTCCTACCACAACAGCAGGTATTCCAAGCAGTGTACAAGTGAGTGCAAACATTGGCGATAAAGTTTACCTAGTAGTGGCAAGTACCCCTTCCACGATATTTAAAGACTTTGATCTATTTTTGTATGATTACAAAATTGAAAGGCTTAGTCTCTAATGGTTTGGCGGGGAATATTTGACGTCACATAAAAACAAAACAAAAAAAGGGGAAGCTTTCACTTCCCCTTTTTTTAATGCGCGACCAATCTACTTCGCTCGTTTCAAGCTGTTTTTAGTGAAATCTTTTTCATCTAGACCCACTTTAAAAGCATAATCACCCCATTTTAGATCGGTACTTTTACCCGTCTGATGATTCACCATTTTAATGTCGTGCGCACGCCAGAATTTACCTAGGTACTGTCGATAGTCATTAAAGGTTTGAGTTTTTAACAGAGCATTTTTTCGGTCATAGTATTCAACTTTTTGAACACGATATTCTGATTTGTCCATCCATAAAATTTGGCGGGTGTAACCAGAGTATTCATATTCAGGTTTAACTTCTACGACAAAGCAATCTTGCCCATTCACTTTTTCATCTTTCAGATATTGATAGCTGTACTTATCAACTTCAAACGAGCTTAAATCTTCGAATGCAAATTCGCTGCCCATAAATGGGCCGGATTTGTTTTTTGAAGAGATGCGTTTAACGCGTTTGACAGCAGGTAGAAACATCCATTGCTCATCGGCCTCTTTTACATGTGAGAACGTCAACATTGCGGTACCACGTACATCTTTCGGTGTATCAAAGATGGACATGCTTTTATCGCCGTCGCCTGTCACTTCTAAGCTTTTGATGCGCAATTCGCGTTCGCTTTCCTGCCCTTGTCGGTTGCGCAAAATCATCGTCATGCTGGCTTCGCTGTCGACCCAACCTTCATTCCGAGCGTCTGCTTCTTTGGCGATAGACAAGCCTTTTTCAGCAGGTGTACCGGTATGTTCAATGGCCGTGGCTACATTAAGCGGTAGCAGAGCTGTTAGCGCCAGAGCGCTTAGTAACTGTTTCATTCGATCGGTCCTTATTTCCGTCAATTTTCATTAATAGTGCAGGTAAGAATAAAAAGTCGACCACCAAAGCAATAAAGATGGTCATCGCTGTCATCAGTCCCATATCGGCATTCATTTTAAAGGAAGACAACGCCAAAACGCCAAATCCTAAACAAAGTACGACAGTCGTGACACTCAATGCAACGCCTACTGTCCTAAAGGCATATCTTACGGCTTCTTCACTCGTAAAGCCTTTTTCGCGGCGAGCACGCAAATATTTTGAAAGGAAGTGGACGGTATCGTCAACCACGATGCCCAACGTCATACCAGCGGCAGTCGCTAGGCTCATGCCCACCTCTCCCACCATTAAACCCCACATACCAAAAGCTAGACCCGCAGGAATCAGGTTCGGTGCCAAGCTTAATACACCAATGCGCAACGAGCGAAGTGCAATGATCAGTATGAATGAAATAAGCACGAGCGCTAACATGGTTCCACCGACCATTGAATTTACGTTTCGTTGTCCGATATGTGCAAACATAAGACTGGGGCTCGCACCATAAACATCAATGTAGGGCATTTCCTTTTCCAACCAATCAGCGTACTTCTGCTCCAACATCAACATGCTTTTTGACGATTGATTTTCAACCGTCGCCACAATGCGCGTTGCCGATTTATCAATATCAATCTGATCATTAAGATCTAAGCCATAGGGCAACGATAATTCGTATAACAATAAATACTGCGCCGCTAAGTCCCGAGACTCCGGTAATTTATACCAAGATTCATCGTCGCCATGCATACTTTTGTTGAGTCGTTTAAACGTATCAGAGATTGTGCTGACATGCAGAACTTCTGGTTGCGTTCTTAACCAGTCTGAGAATCGTTTCGCATCAAATAGAAATTGCGGTTCAGAAATACCACCACTGGTTTGGGTGCTCAATGAATACTCGATGTTGTATACACTGATCAAGTTTTCATTGCCGTAATCTGAGGCGCGTCTAAAGTCAACGCTGGTATCAAAGTACTTTACGAACTCATCATTTATTTCATTATTTGGAATGGCGGCCACGAGCCCCACTGTGATGATGATCGTTCCAATAAACAATGCACGGCGCTTCGCAATAACAAAATCCGCCAGCTTATCCATCATTGAATTTTCCAACACACTTGGGTCTGCCTGTTTGACTTTCATTGGCAAAATCGCAGCCAACGCAGGCAAAAATGTAACGGAAAGAACAAAGGCCACCAGTACACCGGTTGCTACAGTGTTGCCTAATACATGGAATGGAGGGGCTTCGCTAAAATTCATGGTCAAGAAACCAATCGCGGTCGTTAAGCTGGTGATGAACACGGGCATAAAATTAATGCGAACGCTTTCAGAAATAGCATCAAACTTCGTCATTCCGTGACGCATATTCTGACGCATGGTTACCAAAAGATGCACGGCATCGGCAACGGCCATGGTCAAAATTATGGTAGGGGCACTGGCGACAGGCGGTGTAATGGTGGCATTTGCCCAACCGGCTAACCCCATTGCTGTCACAATCGACATCGCAATCACTAACAAAGTATTGAATGTCCCACTGATTGAGCGCAGGAGTACTGCCAAGGTCACTAATACGACGAGGAACATCAATGGCACTAGAGATTGCATGTCTGCTTGTGAAGCTTCAGAGAAGGCGTTGCTCATCATCGCCATTCCGGTCAATTCAACACGAATATTAGGGTACTTTTCTTGGTATTTACTCACTAACTCGCGTGCAGCAATGGCGACCTCCTGAATTTCAAACGGTGATTTTTCAGGAAACTGCAAGGTGACATTGACGGCTGTCACATGGCCCTCAGGCGCAATCATTCTTTGCCTTAACTGAGGTTCATTGATCACCACATTCTTGATGTATTCAATTCGATCTGGGGAAAGCGTTTGAGGATCGAGAATTAAATCCTCTACCAATAAGTCATCTTCTTCCGCCACAGTGTGTTGATAGTTAGCGATAGAATCGACTCTCGTTGAAAATGGCAATTGCCAACCATCGACCGTCAGTTCATACACCATGCTTAATGTTTCTTTATCAAACACGTCACCGTCTTTCGGTATCAACATGAACAGCACGTTGTCCGATTTTGTATAAGTGTTCTGTAACGTGTCAAAGGCCTCTAATTGAGGATTACCTTCTGCGAAAAACACCCGATAATTCGTTTGAAAGCCTAAGCGCTGTAAACCGCCAGCGGCTAAAAATACCATTACCAAAGTCAATATAACGACCGGCCATCGCCACTTGACCATGGATTTGGCAAATTGCTCAATCATGTTTTAGGTGCTCCCGTTGTAAATCTTATGATTCTCTAGTTATCTACCGCTGCCCGGTTATTTGCACCAATTCAGCCTTTAAAGCTCGGAGGATCGGTGCTCACGCTGTCTCATCACGTGTCGATCCCATTGGCTTTAAAACCCGTATTAATTACTCAGTAAGGCAGCAGTTGAATAGTAGTCAGGATTAGACGAAAAGATAATTCGCTAAATAGGAATAGGTTGTTGTTATTTACGAACAATGCTGATGATTTTTCGCATTTTGTCTCACTAACGAATGATGTGCTGAACCGATCGTCTAATCAAACAGTCATTAACCATCGGCTTTTTCACACTGAACCCCGCATGTTGCGGGGCTATGAGGGCAACAGGTGATGCATCATGTCGCGGTCAGCAGGGTTACCCATGGGTGGGCGGAGGCTGGAGGTAACTATGGCTGATTCAATGATTTATTCGCCACCAAAGTAATGGTGGCAAGGAGTGTCTCATGCAGAACATCAATCATCACTTGGTTGAAGGCTCGGCTGGTTGGCTCGTCCATATATTCAACAAAGACTTTCATTTCATCTGGTGTGAGCGGCGCATAGACTTTCTTAAGAAACGCTTCGCTGCGGTATTGAATCACTTGCTGGCTAGAGGCGATGACGGTGCCAAGTATATTGTTGATGGTTTCTAAATACGGGCTTTGGCCCATTTCCGCCGACAGTGCTAGCCCAACTAATTTTTTAAGTGAGTCGAGCAAAGACACTTGAAGTTGGGTATAGCCTAGGTACGTATCCAATTGGCGAATACGGATTTTGCGTACATTTTCAGTGGCGTCGTTTACCGGCGTCACTTGTGCTGAGGAACCCATGTTCGACGTGGTGTAAGCAGTATTGGCCGCGGCGGGATTCAAGGAGCGCTTTTCTAATTTGATAATTTCAACACCTAGGCCCTGCTCAAACCACTGGCGAATAGACTTAGCCTGATGCGCTTCAAGTTCAAATTCCAAGCGCTCTTGAATTTCCACCTTCATTGATTCTTGTTCAAAGGTAGCGGAAAACGTTGCGAGTACAGCCGACCGAGTCTCGGTTGGCAAGGTCGCGTCTTGCCCAATTAATTTATAAACACTGTTTTCGATAAGAGCTAATCGCGACGCCACCAATGGGCTGTCCACCAGCGCCTTGTACTCACTGGCATGAACCTGAACACTGAAGATGTACAGAATGAGGCTTACCAGCCCATTCAATCCTAATCGAGAAAGAGAAAAGTGCTTCACTTAACGGTACCTATGGCCACTGACTAAAACGCGTATGATTACCGACAAATCATAATGGACTGAGTTCAATTTGACTGTGATCGAACAGCCTTTTTTGAAATACCTGAAACCAGAGACTGTGCTGAGTATACGCACATGTTTGTCCAGTCACGCTCTCTTTCCCGCTATAAACAAAAAAAGAACCCGAAGGTTCTTTTGAGTGGTGCAGTATTCGCGATCACTGGGCATGCCGTCAGCTCAAACCAACTTACGCCATTTTAGTGGAATATTGTTTGAGATTATCAGCAAACTCTTGCAGTGCTCGAATGCCTGTAGCTTCCGCCCGATGACACCAGTCTTGCAAGGCTTGCAGCAATTCTTCACGGCTAGCCGTACGTTTTTGCCATACCGCTTGCAGCTCCTGCTTCATGTGATACACCGTTTTAATGACTTCGTTGTTATGCACCAATTCAGAAAGTTGCTCTCGGTAATGATCGTTTAGGAGAGTTTCTTCACGAGCAAGGATGCGCTTAGCCCGCTTGAACAATGGCGCAATCTTTTCGTCAGCCAATGCACGCTCTTTTTTGACCATTGGTGCAATAACATGTCGACGAAATTTAGCCATGATTTGAAAACGATTATTCGCTGCGGCTATCGCAGCATCATGGTCTAGTGTCTGCTTATTGGTGTCTAAGCGAGCAACTGGCCCCTGACGGATGTTTTTGATTAGGCCCAACGTTTGGAACATACGAATGTACATCCAGCCGATATCAAACTCCCATTTTTTGACCGACAACTTGGCGGAATTAGGGTATGTGTGGTGGTTATTGTGCAGCTCTTCCCCACCGATCCAAATTGCAATCGGTGAAATATTGGTCGCGGCATCGCTGCATTCAAAATTACGATATCCCAGCGCATGACCAACACCATTGATAATACCGGCGGCATGTACCGGCATCCACAACATTTGTACCGCCCAAACCGTAATACCAATCGGCCCCAACAACAGTATTTGCAGCGCCAGTAACGTGTAGATACCTAAGTACTTATGTCTTTGATAGAGGTTATGCTCAATCCAATCTTCTGGACAACCACGGCTGTATCGACTCAAGGTTTCTTCGTTTTCACTTTCTGTTTTATACAGCTCGGCCCCATTCAATAACACAGTCTTTAAGCCTTTAACGACAGGTGAGTGAGGGTCGTCTTCTGTTTCACATTTCGCATGGTGTTTGCGATGAATGGAAACCCATTCTTTGGTGATCGTAGAGGTCGTAAACCAAATCCAAAAGCGAAAGAAATGGGACAAGATCGGGTGCATGTCCATTGCTCTGTGAGCCATGCAACGATGCAAATAAATAGTGACGGCGACGATAGAGATGTGAGTCAGAACGAGGGCATAACCGAGTGTTTGCCACCCTGTCAGCTCTAATAAACCTTGCTGAAACATAAGATTATTCTTCTTTAAATTGGATTCCAGTGACTTCGAGAGAAATGATGCACCATCCTTTCTAGCCGAAACCGCATACCAGTATACCCAAGTGCTCCCTTTAGGTCACTTCAGCAAACAAATGTTTACTAAATAACTACGGGATCTAACGCACAATTTGACTTACCCGCAGCAGGCATGGGCCATGGCGCCAGTGGCTCACTTGCTATCTCAATCGACTCATAACAGGACGTAATAGACTTATTCCGTTTAATTATTTCAGCCTGCGTGGTTTCTCGACCCAGAAAAAAGCCGATCATGGATATGATCGGCTTTTTTCTGGTAGCACTTTTCTGGCGCCACTCAACAGGTGGCCTAGGAGATGAAGCTATTACTGGGCTTCGATTCCCACAATGAGCCAGCTAGCGCCAGGCTGATCGCTGCTTTTCTCTAAGTGCCAAACATCGAATATACCGTCTTCACTGCCTTCAGTGATGTCTTTACACAGACCCTTGAACAATATGCTTAACGCTTGCACGCCGTCATGCTGATCCGCACGCACCAACTCAGCTTCTAAATCTATAATTTCCGTAACGGGCGCTTCGCTCATCTCTTCGCGTTCAGACTTTATTTGCGCAAAATACGCAGGAGACACATATTCCGCCAAAGTCTCTAGGTTACCTTCATTCCAAGCTTTTTGAACCGTGTGATAGTGCTCAATAGCGCCTTGAAGGAAGCCATTGACATCAAACCCTTCTGGTAAATTCATCGGTGTATCTTGTGCGGCAGAAGCCTGCACAGGTGCGGCACCCTGTTGGTTTGGCATATCCACTGCCGATGGCTCAGGGGATTCACGATAAACGTTAGGCCCTTGTGTCGCCGGTTGCGGAGGCACCATGAATCGCTTCAACAGCTTGAAAGCAATAAAAGCGATAATGGCTAACAATAAAATATCCATAAACTGGACACCTTCAAATGCGCCGCTGCCAAACATGTAGGCCAACAACCCGCCAGCCAACAACCCACCGAATAAGCCGCCCATCATGCCGCCTTTACGCCCACCAGCTGCTTTATTAGCAAAATTATTTTGGTTGCCTGCCGCTGCCGCATCTGCGTTTTTATCTTGTCCGGCTTGTTTTTTCTCTGGGGAAGCAGACTTGAAAGGCGAAGATTTATAGGTTTTACCAAAGCCTCCTTTGCCAAATCGCTTTGCTTCAGCTGGCTCAGATACCATGCCACCCATAAAGATTACGGCTACCAGAGCCCAAAAAATTCTAAATTTCACAATCGTTTCCTATTAAAAAATATGCGCGAAGGCTAGGCCTAAGATAAGGCTATTGTCCCGTTTTACAAGGGGGCTGTCTTCAAAAGCTGCCCCTTCAATATGAACATAGCGCATGAAACCGGCCAGCAACTTGTTATTCCACCGCACGACCGTGCTGTAATTAACCTGCCAGCCACCATAACCGGCTTCTGCCGTATAAACGGGTCGAGCGTCAGTTCGATCGTCTTCCTCGACACCGTAGACATAATCGTGCAAGTGCTCTGTCGCAAACCGCAAACCAAACGATAATTGAGGCCTAACAAAGTACTCGTCCATATAGTAACCCCGCCGCCATACGGCACGAGGGTTAAACGTCAGACCGCGATACGCAATTTGAGTAAAGTCTGTACTCGCGGCCGCTCGCAACGGTAACTCGAACAAAAAAACGTTATCTTTCATTCGGTCTCCTTGAACGAAGTACTGCAAGGCAGGGCCAGCTTCTAAAATCAAATCTAAATCTGCCATGCCTTTGCGCGCGTTATTACTGCTGCTTTTAACCGGCACTTCTCCCGCGAAACTCATCACCGCCAACCAACGACCTTGTTCCCATAGCGTGGCTTGCACAAAGTTTCGGTCAATCTGTAAGGTTTTACTGCGATATCGTAAATATGGAAACGGAAGGTAATACTGACTGGACTGCTCAGCGCCAATATAGTGAGGCACCTGAGTGACTGACATACCTAAGCCGACTTCCAATTCAGCGCGTGCAAATGCAGTCAAACTCATCAATAAAACCGCCGCTGACGCTCGAGTATTGAGTCGTGTCAGGCGTGCGAACTTGAACCGCTGCCACAGTCGCTGCGGCAATCGCTTCGACACTGTATGCTTTAAACCAAATAAAAAAAGAGTGCTCACCAGACGGGCCTATATCTAAAACAATGAATTACTGAGAAGCATGAGCCAGCGTCAATTCGAGGGTTGAGTGTACAACTTTTTGTACTTTTGACACTGCCTGCTCATCTTGAATCACACCCCGGTCTTCGAGTACGGTCCCCGCTTGCCCGACTGCGGCTATAGTCGGGTTCACTATGCATCCCAATCCAAACAAAACATCTTTCAAGTGGGCTAGGCCTCTCAGACCACCTAATGCACCCGGGCTGGTTGCCATCACACCAGCGACTTTACCGGCAAACGCTGCGTCAATTTTTTCACCATTTGGCCCCGTCAGCGGACGGGACAACCAGTCAATGGTATTTTTAAGCACACCTGAAATGGAGCCATTATATTCTGGGCTGGCGATGAACATCCCATGACAACGGGCAAATGTTTGCTTCAAAGCGATCACATCGCTTGGGACGTTTGTGTTTTCAAGATCTTGGGAATAGAGCGGAATGTCTAAGTTAGAAAGTTGGATAAGTTGCACATCGACTTGAACGTTTTTAATGTCGGATTTGCGCGCCGCGTCCACCGCGATTTCAATCAGCTTTTGGTTGTAAGATTCTTTGCGTAAGCTTCCCGCCAATGCCACAAGATTTAAGCTTGTTGTCATAGTATTTGTCCGTTAATTCGCATTATTTGTTTTGAATTGATAACGTCATTACGGGGGAATGCTGTACAGACCATCCCGTAACGAGCCATTGTTCGTTATCTTTTTTTGCCTTTTCCAGCGCTAGGCTTGTGATTCGGTTTTTTCCCCGCACCCTGTTGATGATTCGATGGCGAGTGGGACTGAGCGTTACTATTTTTTCCGCTATTTTTTCCCTTACCTTTTTGACCGCCCTCATTGTGGCTGGGGACAGACGGTAGACCATTATGCTGAGTGCGCGCGGGTTTAAAGGTTTTTTTGCCATGAGCTTTTTCAGGTACGTATTTTTTACCCGCTCGCCGTGCATCTTTTTCACGTCCGGTTTCCGGTGGAACAAGATGCTTTACACCGCGACCAATAAGATGCGCCTTCCCCATACCTTTCAAAGCTTTTCGCAGCAACGGCCAACTTTCTGGGTCATGATAACGTAGGAACGCCTTGTGCAATGAACGCTGCTCCTTCGTTTTAGCCGCAAAAATAGGATCGGCGTTAACGCGTTTCACCGGCTTAAGAGAATTATGTTCAGTGTGATACATGGTCGTTGCTGTCGCCATGGGCGATGGGTAGAAATTCTGTACCTGATCCACACGAAAATTATTTTCTTTCAACCACAATGCTAGATTCAACATGTCGCGATCGGTTGAACCCGGATGCGCACTGATAAAGTACGGAATTAAAAACTGCTCTTTGCCTGCTTCTTTAGAGTACTTATCGAACAACTTTTTGAATCGATAATACGTGCCCATGCCCGGCTTCATCATTTTGGTCAGCGGGCCTTCTTCACTGTGCTCTGGTGCGATCTTGAGATAACCACCTACATGATGCGTCACCAACTCTTTCACATACTCAGGGTCTTCGACGGCTAAGTCATAACGCAGGCCAGAAGCAATCGCAATGCGATTCACACCCGAAATCTCTCTCGCTTTACGATAAAGATGAGTCGTATGGCTGTGGTCTGTTTCTAAATTAGAACAAATGCTTGGGTAAACGCAGGATGGACGTCGACAACTTTCTTCAATCTTTTTATCTTTGCAGTTCAAACGATACATATTGGCGGTTGGACCACCTAGATCTGAAATCGTACCGGTAAAGCCTGGCGTTTTATCACGGATATTTTCAATTTCTTGCAGAATAGATTCTTCTGATCGGCTTTGAATAATACGGCCTTCATGTTCCGTGATCGAACAGAACGTACACCCACCAAAGCAACCGCGCATAATATTCACAGAGAAACGAATCATGTCATACGCCGGTATTTTCGCTTTGCCATAAACGGGATGAGGCACACGTTTATATTCGCGTTCGAATACCCAATCCAATTCAGTAGTTTCGAGCGGTATCGGTGGTGGATTCACCCAGATTTCATTTCGACCATGCTGCTGAACCAATGCGCGTGCATTTCCAGGGTTGGTTTCTTTATGAAATACACGATCAGCATGTGCATACAGTGCGGGATCAGATTTCACTTGCTCTAAACTGGGCAAACGGATGTAGCTGCTATTCGGATCCGTCTGCCGCATTTTCATATGAGGGACAATATTGATGACTTGACCATTACCCAGGTCTTTGACCGCATCTTCCTTTTGTTCTTCCATCTGATACGGATTTTTGTGCTTGTTCAGTGCACCGGGCTGATCGAGATCTGTCGAGTCGATTTCAGTCCAGCCTGCCGGCAACTGCTTTCTCAGATAGGCGGTGCCACGTACATCCAGAATATCTTTAATATGGTCGCCCGCTGCCAGCCGATGAGCCACCTCCACCAATGCACGTTCGGCATTGCCGTAAAACAACATGTCTGCCGTGCTGTCCACTAAGACTGAGCCGCGCACACGATCTTGCCAATAATCGTAGTGTGCTAATCGACGTAGGCTGGCTTCAATGCCGCCAGCAATAATAGGCACTTCCCGTTTGTAGACTTCACGCAGCTTTTGCGTATAAACCGTTACAGCTCGATCGGGACGTTTGCCACCGACATTGCCAGGCGTGTAAGCATCATCATGTCGAACACGACGATCGGCCGTATAACGATTGATCATGGAGTCCATGTTGCCAGCCGATACCCCAAAAAAGAGATTGGGTTTACCCAGTACTTTGAAGCTTTCAATGTCGGTCCAGTCAGGCTGACAAATCAACCCCACGCGAAAACCTTGCGCTTCCAACACACGACCAATCACAGCCATACCAAAGCTTGGATGATCAACATAAGCATCACCGCAAACAATGATAATGTCGCAGCTGTCCCACCCCAGTGCCTTCATTTCTTTGCGCGACATCGGTAAAAAGGGCGCAGGAGAATGAACTGGTCTGCCCTCTACGGTGTAGGGGTCATAACAGGTAATGTCCTTAGCCTGAAGGGGTGTGGTCAATGCTGATGTAGAACTGCTCATATACTGCTCAAATGCGGGAACTGCGCGCATTGTACGGCGGCAAACAGGTACTCGCAAGGAAACTAAAATCCCTATGTAAATCAGGGAATTAAAGCGTGCTTGTTTTTAACAAAGCTAACAATAGCTATCTTACAGGCCGATTGGCGGTGAGTGATTCAATAACTTATAAAAAAGTGGAGGTTTATACCGAAATTTAAATCAATACATGCCTCGATTAGTGGCCATAGACCCAGATTTGTGTACCAGACGTATCGAGGGATTTTATGTGCAAAGCCCCTAAACTCTGGGAGGGATCACCGACATAAATACTGCTAATCGAAATATCGGCCTGAAAATCCACGTTTTCTAGGTGCAAGGCTTGAACCGGTAAACCCTGAGATGTGGTGTGCTCCACGGTTTTAACGCTCAGGTTCGTTAACCGAGCAGAGCCTATTTGGTCATCCAATCCGTCT
Source organism: uncultured Saccharospirillaceae bacterium (assembly GCA_947503895.1). GTDB lineage: Bacteria > Pseudomonadota > Gammaproteobacteria > Pseudomonadales > Oceanobacteraceae > Bermanella. Next base: position 129,420 of record CANNFT010000010.1, on the reverse strand, counting down.
CCTGTGGTATCGACCCCCTTATAAATCAGCACATCAGAAAACCCAAACTCTCCCCCATCATCCACCCATGCAAGTTTTTTCATATGCAGAGTAAAAGCAGCGTTTATCGTCATATTTCCGACGGTACCAATCCCGAAGAGAGAGTCTGTAATCGGTATCGATAGGTCTGGAGGCAGGGAAGTAGCTGCACCGGTCGTCACCACCTGAGCTTGAAACGGTATGAAATTACCACCTGGTGTGTCGAATCCATCGTCTGGTGTCGTCAGTTGAAAGCCAAATTGACGATTTATCTGTTCAACGGCAGGGTCCGTTATAAAGTTACTGATATCCTCAATGATCAGCGCACCGGCCATGTCGGACTCATTACCCAACAGCAGATTTTGGACAACGATATCGACACCATTGCCTGTCGCGTCACCTATTTGACCGATATTGATCTTAACGCCCTCATCCGCATCGGCTTCAATCAAAACATCATGAATGCGCGCAAGGTCACTGGCTGAAAACGGTGCATCACTGCGGATGAGTGCTTGTGTCAAGTCCGCCTCACGCCCACCAATACGCAGCCCCTGTAAAGCGAGCACCCCTGCAATACCTCCAGACTTGCCTTCACCTGTATATCCATCCGCATCATGATAAGCCACTGAATCGATGGTGGCTTGTACATCCAAATCAAGCTCTATCCCCGCTTGAGCCGTTATTTTCGCCAAAGCTTGGTTATCGATCCTAATCAATTCGGCATTCAGCCATGACGATCCAAAAAAGAAATAAGCGAAAGCAACCAACGTCATGTACTTCATCGTATCAACCCAAAACTGAAACTCTCTCATTTCAGATTAGCGATACAAGCCATTATGGTATGGCGCACTTCAACCTAAAGAATGAAATCATTTAAAACGAATGGGCATTAGGCAAAAATGTACTCATGAAAGTATGTGCACATAAAGGCCGTTTCTTATCGGCGGCACGCTAGCACGCTGGTATGGGTAACAGACTTGCGGCCCATGCTAAAAAGGTTCAAAAGCAAAGGATAATGTTAAACATCGTGAATGAATGGAAAGGAAAACGAAAGATAGAATAAGAAAATACGGAGAGTGGCAATTACAGCCTGCGAGTGGTGTTGCAAGAGGATGCGTCAAACAAGGCAGAATGACTGCACCCAAATGACGATTCGACCCTTAAAGCGGGATAAAATTTTCAACCTATTTTCAATCGACCTTCAAGGTAAAATGAACTAGACGGGTTATTTTTCAAAGTCTCCCTATGGCGAGCGACTGAAGCTACACCAAGCCAACTAAACTACGCCAACTAAACTACGCCAACTAAACTACGCCAACTAAACTACGACGGCTGAACCACCACAGATGAGTAAAAATTGCCACGCTTACTTGAACTGAATTGAATCAATGTTCACATCCAATCCATTGCCAAACTCATCACCTATCTGGCCAACCCCCATCACGAAACCTTTATTACCTGCTGCATCGATGGTCACACCTTTAATCGAAGCGGGCTTTAAAACGCCGTTATCTAAATGCCCAACCGATAAACCACGAACGGTTACCGCGCCCTGCGTGCCATTGGCACCATAGCCATCTTGATCAACCCAACGGATTTCCTCTATTTGTAAACGAAGGTTGATGTCTAAAGTAATACCGGAAGTAATTGGGTCATCAATTATCACCTCATGATTAGGTGGAATCGAGTCACTATGCAAGTTGTCACTTTTAGAATGATGATTAATTTGAAAAAGTTCTGTGGGCATTGAATTTTTTCCATTAACACTCATTAGCAGGTCATCCTGCAAAGCCACTAACTCAGCATTCAATTTTGAGCCAAACAATGTAACCAACATAGCGACAACGAATTTAAACATTCTCTTGCACCTTTACAGGTAATCAGGACAAATAAAAAACCCCAGCTAGAGTATAGCTGGGGTTTTTTATCATTGGTTTAAGTGTTTAGCAGCTTAGTGGCCATACACCCAAACTTTTGTACCTGTCATGTCGATGTCTTTAACAAGAACAGAACCTAAAGAAGTTCGACCTGTGTCATTTCCATCTTGAGATAGGTAGATATCACCCATCATGATAGTACCTTCAATAGACATATTTGATAATTGTAACGCAGCAACATCATTAGCTGCCGAGCCATTCCATGAAGTATGGTCAACAACATCAATGTTTACACTGAAGTGCATACCTTCAATTGTATCTGCAATATCATCGCCATTTGTATCAACACCATGGAAGAATCCAAGGTCAGCGACACCAAATTCTGCTCCTTCGTCTACCCATGCAGCTTTATCAATTGCACCACCAAATTTACCAGATATTTGTAAACCAGCAGTTCCTGTTACCGCATTACCTGTACCGTTGATGACAATCTCACCCTGAACGAAACGACCTTGGTTTTGAGCAGCGGTAAGCGTATCTAGTGCAGTGTTATAGGCGGTCTGTTCAGTTGCCACGGCCGCTGCGATAGCATCAGCATTATCCGTATTACCATTTGCAAGATCATCAGCAATTGCAGCATCATAATCGGCAAAACCGGCATTTACAGCTTCAGTATTCTGAGCCGTTGAAAGATCGTTAGAAGCGTCTGCAACTGCTGTTGACATAGCTGGCGTAGAAACACCCGTTAAGCCACCTACAGAGTTTTGCAGAGCCATATCAAAAACACCGTTGTATTTGCCAACCAAGTCATCTTGGATGTAGTTACGGAAGTTTTCGATACGGAATCCACCAATATTTCCTGCACCCATGCTGGTCAATGCCGCAGTTAAATCGGCTTGGCTGCCAGCAATCGTTGATGCATCCTGTAAAACAGGCATGGCCGCTTGAGCAACCGAATTATTGCCGCCAGCTGGGTTCGCTTGAGTACCAACAAATGTTGCTGCTGCTGCATCGCCATTAGCAGCCTGGCCAGCAGCATCTGCGAAGCTAGTGAATGCATCGCCATTGTCATTTACCGCAGCGGTTGCAGCAGAGTTTGCAGCAGTTAGTGCTGCAGGGTCAGCTGTAGCAGCAGCAGTAATGTTGGTATTTAATTGAGCACCGATCAAGGCACCTACATTATTCGATTTTAAATCATCTAAACCAATTACAATGCCTGATGTTAATGCTTCATTAACTGGGTTCAATGCGTTGAAGGCGGTTAAGTTGGCATTACCGTTATTAATCAGCACTGCACCAACATTAATATCAATACCATTACCTTGAGTATCACCAACTTGTCCAAGACCAATAACCAGGCCTCGTGAACCATCCGCATCAATGGTTACACCACGAATGGTGGCGGCGCCGCCATCATTATCCAAAGTGATTTTTGAAGCAGTAATTGCACCCTGAACGCCTGAAACGCCGTCTTGGTCAACGTATTTGATTGCATCAATTGACATGTCTAAATCTACATCAATGGTGATACCTGCTTGACCTGTCATTTCGCCAAGAAGAGCATCATCCATTGCTGTTAGTTCTGCTTGAGCAAATGGAGCAGCAGCTACCGCAGAAGCAAGAGCAAGTTTTTTAAGGCCTTTCATTATATGTCTCCTGTTGTTTTTTTTATATTTGAAGGAGTCCTACCTTCGGATCACACTTCAATATTGAAACTCAAGCCATCCAGCTTAAGAAATCAATTCACCTGCAAAATCATCATGATTTGCTTAATTTTATTTTTATTATGCTTTTGGTGTTTCTTTAAAAAACACAGCGGGCTTAATTTTATCCAGCGGCGTTTCAAATTTTAATTTTTTATTTTTCTGATCAAGTTCATATGGAAGAAACCTTAATGTCGATATTCCCAAGCCGTGCTCTAGCTCAATGGCCACTCCATCTTTATCTTGACCTGTACTCGCCACCGGCACCTTTGCACCGACAAAAACAGCCGCTGCAACTATATTTCCTTTCTTGACTGCTTCCTGTAGTAAGCGCCTTAATTCCAGGACTTTTGCCTGAACACCCACATCTTTATTATTTTCTGGTCGTAAGATTAAAAAGTTACGCTCGTTTGTTACACCTATCGCAAAAGGACTTACTCCTCCTTTTGTCGTAAGTTGCTTATAAGCATACCGACCGCCTTTATCGACGATTAAGTCGAGATCATCTTGAATAATCTGTACGGTTTTTTCTAACTTTGCTTTTTGGTCAACAGAGCTATCAGCTGAAATCGCTGGGAATGTAAAACTTGTGAGAAGTAATGCTATTAAAATTCTAGTTTGCATGATGAGTAAATTTACCGCCTGCTGCGTCATTAGGCTTAATAAGTTAGTGAAAGCATCCTATCCCACGCATTTACACATGGACACAGTTTGTTTCATATGGAATTACACAACGAAACAAAATCACCCCTTGGTGCTACAATTCGCTATGTAACACAGTCAGACTGACCTACAAAACACCTAATAAAGGAACAATAGAACCAATTTACCTACTGCTTTATGAATATTAAATATCGTATTGATTCCTATTGGTTATTAAAAAGCGAAAGACCATTCACTTTATAGTGGTACTGACATACTAAATAAATTCTAAATATCATCCATTTGGGTAGATACGAAACGTCAATGTTACCTACTGGTGATCGATTGAACAGATGTTCACTTGATAGGATTCGATGCGCTCTATTCCTGTGCACAGTCGCATATCTAAACGAGACATTCGAATAAAAAAGGTAGGGCGGTAAGCCGGACAACCACTCAGATTAAAGTGCTTGGATTGTGCAATTTATGACACGCTACTTTGCATCCATGGACACCTTAAAGCATACATTCGAAGTGGTACACATCACGCTTAAAATCGAAATAGATCAGACAGCAAACACAACCTAAAACGCTTGAGTGACTATCCCTATAAGTGCGCATAAGCGATCCTAGTCAAATAATTACCTTTAATTATTTCGAAGAGTGATGAGGATATATGGGCCTAAAGATCAAATACAGAAGCGGTCCAATAGAAACGAAGATTAGGGTAATTATGCAATACGGTAGAAAGTACAAAACTGTCTTACCTCGTTTTCTTAGGTCCTGATAAATCCATATCAGCGCTAAAAATGCCATGATGTACAAATCGATCACGACCTGTGCAGTATCTGGACTTGATATCAATTGATAACCAAAACTTAGCAGTGACTGTTCAGCAACCGACATTGTGAAAATGGTGTAGCTTGCAAATCCAATTAAGAGTGTTACGTACAATAACTTTGATTTCATTTGAGCAAGCATGGTTTAGCTCCGTCTTTCGTTTTTAAAGGCATAGTAACGGTATTTGTCAAAGCAGTGTTAACTTTTATGCACCTATTTGTTGGGGCCTTTAAAGTGCAAAAAAGAAGTCGTATTCAGCAGGGTGATTGATCTCTGATAGCATAGTGCTAACTGGATGTCACTAGGAAGACTATCCTTGTTGTCTTCTCAAATTGCATCACCCAACTTCCAAGCCTGATAGTTTGTAGCTTTGCCTTTGAATTATTCCTGCCCCAGTGCTGTGAGGGATTCTTGATCCGTCATTAATTTACGCCTTAGAATCCTGTGGATTTAGTGCGTTCTGTTTCGCTTCTTCCCAATGTTCTTTAAACTTTTCAGGTAATGGCCTTTCATTAAATATCTTTCTGACTTTCTCAACATAAATGCTTTTGTAGTGCGATGGATCAACCGTTGAATCAAATTCAGCCAGTGCTTTCAGGTATTTATTGAGGCCACGAAGAGAAGCTTTTCTTGCAAAAACAGCATCAATTTCATCTTCATCAATAGACGCATAAAAATATTCCAATGGCCGGTCATATTGCCAGACGTAATTTGTGCATGTATAAGAGTCGGGGTTAGTGATAAAGGTGCTGCCAGTTGCATATTCAAAGGCATTTGAATATGGGGCTTTTTCATAACCTGCTAGTTTAGTTAGCCGTTCATCATAATTAAACTTTACAAAGGGGTTGCTGATATCTTCATCGACCAGAAGCTCAAAGATCCTGATCGCCAAATCGCCCATCAGCCCACCGGGGTAGCCTTCTTCAGGCATGAACCCCCCCCCACAAATCAATGGGATTGATTGTCGATAGTGCTCAACGGCATACTCCCCTCCAATCAACCAGATAACACCTTTAATCAACTGAAAGTTTTCATCGGAATGATCTGGATGAAGCCAGCACATAAAGGCAAGATTCACGCTCACCAGTGTTTCAGGATTGAACTTTGGTATCTTTCCTTGTAAAAAATATCGCTCATAGGTTCTGACTTTGGTTTTTGACAGATCCAGGTAATCTGATTTAATCCTGCGATCTATATCTTTTTCCCAAAGTTCCTCTCGCTGCTTCACCCAGTCTGGGTCGTCCAGCTTCCATGCCTGATGATTGATAGCCTTTCCTTTGAATAATTCATGCCCCAGCGCTTCCAATGTTGCTTGATCAGTCATTAGTTCACCCCTTCTAATATTGCGTCTTTCATATCCGCCATGACCCCTGCTGGCAATAAAATATCTTCCAGCATGGTTTGGGTATTCTGTATTTCAACGATGTCATTCACATCTTGCAGGCAGTCCTGTCTAATTTCTTTTTTATCGGCATCGAATGTTGTTTCATAGACTTTGTCAGGGCCTTTGGCTGGCTCACACAGTTTCTGTCGAATGGGTTTTAAATCACTCGATTTCGGCCCTTCGATTTTGCTTTGAGTCTTAAAATCTTGGAAGCGCCAGGAATATTTTAAATTTTTACCAACTAAATCTGGTTCTACTAGCCCTTCATCAATTTTCCCCTGATTGCCAGTCAAATCCCCAAAGAATTCCCTGTGAAGATGATTGCCTTTGGAGCCAATGGTGGAAGGGCTATACTGACTATTAACCAACGGGGCTTTTTTGGATTTCACTTCTACCCAGTGCTCATTGGATTCGTCATCTTCACTTTCTTCTTCAAGAATAATATCCACCCTCCTTTGATAAGGCTTCTTCGTAAACAATTCAGGTTCTCCCCCCACTTCCGTCTGGTAGTAAATATCCCGTCTGGCTTCTACGTCCACGATGGTTTCACCCTGCAACAAATAGTACGTCAACATCACCAGATGAAACTGTGCACCATGTCGGTTATTTTCGGCTTTTTGTTTGTTGGAACCAAATAATGAATCTGCATATAAACCGTATATTTTAATGTGCTGTTCATTGTCGTTTGCTATTGCCCCATCGTCCATACGCTCGGCTAAATAGATCATGGTGGCCATATGAAGCTCCGGCCTTATTCTTTGATTTACATCTGATTTCAACAGTACTCTTAAGCGTGATAACCCTGCATTAAATGAAATAATACTTGCATTTATAAAACTTTCTTTGGTGGTGTATTTTCTAAACTGTTTGTAGTTCGTTATTTTTAAAGCATCCACTACTTCTTCAAATACTCTTGTCAGGTCTTTGGGATCTTTTAACACTTTGCCTTTGCTGTAACTTAATTTGTTTAACATATCGACAACGACTTTCCCACCGATTCGCCTAGGGGTGAATTTTGCCGCATAAGCCATGGGTACGACCCATGACAAGGGGTTTCGTGTTGGGTTGATGCCGGTATTCGCGGGTACGTTTTCATACAGCGCCACTTGCGGTGGTGCGCCGTCTTCGGTCCAACCTTCGCCGTGGGCGGGCAGGTTAAAGTAACCTATCCATGCCCACAAATCCTGATCACTTTCGATGGCGTTGATCATAAGATCAAACGCCTGCTCAGCGCCGTCGGCGGTGACCATTTCGGCAATGACGAGGAAGAACGGCAGTAGGTTCAGGAGTTTTTCCGTTCGGCCTTTGGCAGCTTCGCTGGTCACTGCCCCCAGTACTCCAGACACGGCTTTGATCACGGGTTTGTCACCGTATTTTTTCACGAAGCGTTTGACGGGGTTCAATACCGGTTTCAGGGGTTTCATGATTGGGATAACGGTGGCGACGCCCAGTGCTGCAAAGGTCAGTTCGGTGGCGTCGAATTTTTCCCAGTCCTGTGTGCCGAGGTAGTAAAGCTGTTCGCCCAGTGTGATGAAGTCCTCCAACGGTATCAAAAAGGTAACAGTGTCTTTGATGGCGCTCCATGCTTCATCCAGTGAATCCCAGGGAGCAGCGTGGGCCGATGACATCATCAGGCTCAATGGGTTATGGGCATACTGTTGTGGGTCGGTGCCGATTAACTGATTGAATGCAATGGGCGGCGCGTTTTGGGAGTAGGTATCCAGATACGTTTGACAGGTTGCGGGTGGTATTGCTGAGTGTGTATTCGGCTGTGCAAGTCTTTGATTCGTTTTATCAGTTTCGAACCATAGCTTTGCCACGTTACTCCATCGACTCCTTTTGCAGATTGTTTATTTAAGCATTGATAGGCTTGGAATAAACGCTCTTCTGTTAGGTGGTGAAGTAAATTATCGAATCGCAATGATCGATTCTGTTTTGCAGTTTGATGTATCCGCATTGGCCCTGGCAATCTTGCTGCTGTGCTCTGGGTCACAGTCCGATCCGGCTCTATACGACTTTCTAAATTGTTAGACCCCTTCGCTCCTTTCGCTCCTTTCGCTCCGCAATGCGTTGTATTATTTGATACTGACATGTTGTTCGCGAATATCCTCACTACTATGGACCTATCTGACTTCCTAATGACTAGTTACTTCAAAAGGCTTGGATATTAATTCCATCCTTTTGGAATAAACAATGGGTCTTCGTCCTCGGACTTCATCCACTCTGACTCGTTTTGGAACAAACGAATCCACATTAGGATCTCCCAAGTTCCGACACAAGACATCCACACATGCATCAGGTCTAGCTGACTCCGAAGACCAAATATTTTGCTCGCAAAAGCGCAATAATATTTTATTGCCTTCCCTCTCAGCCAACGAGGTCGGCGGTCTTAATCTGTGATTTCGGAGCTCAATGACTGAGCCTATGCTTTCCCCTGTCAACGCTTAACCATAACCGTTACCGATTACCGCCCATGACTCGGGGTTTTGGCGGCTTGCTAGGCCTTACCAAACAGAGGGATTGCACCTCCAATCTTGCGCCAGCTTTGCTTGGCGCACTGGCTGTCCCTATTACCCTGTTGATTTGCCGTTGTTCATGTAACAGCGGCGACTGGCGTGAATATCTTCGGGGCTGCGCACGGCCATGCTGTAGTTGAAGTTGTTGCTCTTATCGAGCACCAGTTTCGTAGGTTGGAGCTGAGCCTCGCAAAATCATCAGAATAAAAACCGTTTGCGGCGAAGCCCAACATCAAGCAGTTACTCCAACATTAAGCATTTACCTCAACATCCTCATGTTGGGCTTCGCCGCCGACTTCGTTCCGTATCTTCAAATTTACACTCGGCTCAGCACCAACCTACGGCGCTAGCTTTAATTGAATGAAATCAGTGTATTCTGAATAGCTGCAAATAAAATACAGTGAGCTTCAAAGTCTTACACGATTGCTTTGAAGTTCATTGCACGATTTGTAATATTTTTAATGAACAACTGATTCGTTCAGGATCAGTCTTATGATGCAAATTACGATTTACAGGAAATGGCTAAACCCATTCACAGCGACAGGTAACGGGTTCATTTTTTGTGCCTGCAATATAAAATCTGTCCAGTTGTTTTTTCAGTCGCGTTTCGAGTATTTGAAGTTTGTCATCGTCTACCGCATCCAATGTTTCCTTCTTAATCTGAAGAACAATCTCACCATTAAAGTTCGGGTTCCTTCTTCTGGAATCATAAATCTGCCGCCCATAAGTGGCCGCTACTGTTTTGACTTCAATCTCACTGAACCGCAACGCATCATCCAGTCGATCCGCTTCAATCACAACCTGATAATAATCCTCGCCATCATCGGCTTGCAGGCAGTTCACTTGAACGCTGGGTTTCTGCTCAAGATCAATGTTAATTGGCGGCCCGGCTTTGAGTTCTTCCGGATCTATGATCATCAATGCATGCTTTGCATCAAACAACTCACCGTCGGCAGCCACGAGTGACCAATAAATCTTATCGCCTATCTTTTCAGGGCCGTGACGCTCATGCGCTGCAAAGGCATCCGGAAACGGGATATCCACAATATGGGTTAAATCGTTCTTACTGAACAGTTTAAAGTGTAAATCCCGCGTGCTCTGAAAAAAGATATAGTCATCAATGCACCGAACCTTAGTAAAACCTTCGGGGTTAAAGTCGGTTTGTTGACGAAGGAGGATAGCGCCGGTTTCGGCATTCAGAACCACGATCTCCTGTGAATGAGCAATGTAGACTCGGTCGCCGACCAGTTGAATTGAGTAAACTGTATCGACAAGCCCTGCCTTCCATTTTATTTCACCATTTTCCTTGTAACGTGCTTCAACGCCATCAATGCCTTCTTCCCCATCAGGGATAGATAAATCTATATCACTGTGCACGATAATCGAATCGTTAAACGGCTGAGGGCTGCCTCTGTCAAATAGTTTTCCCAGGTGATTTGTAATCGGTTGTTTCCATACAATTTCGAGCTGGTCATTGAGTTTGACCCAGAAGCGATAGCGGCGTCTTTCCGTTATTATCCCGTACAAACAATCGCCGACAATTTCGTACCTGTAAATCTGATACTCTCTTGTTATGGATTTTTTACTACCACGATGAAAACAATACAGCATTTTTTTTCCTGCATCGTACTTTTTGGTAACAAAAACAACCTCATTGTTTTTAGCATCATCATTTTCAAGTACGCTATCTGGAAAGACAACATATTTTTGAGTAACCCCGTCGTCCAATAAAATATTATCTGGAGCTGAAATAGGCTTGAAAGCCATATATCGTCTCCCAAAATATTTTACTGGTCTAATCCAATTACTTACGTCATTGGTATAAGCATCAGAAACTATGCGTCCTTGTCGTAGTGAATAGCAAGCCCCAAATGATGATAATTGAATTTCATTATCAACATATACTTTGGAAAATAAACTTGGCAAAAAATACGCTTTCACGATTACTAATGCTCCAATATCTCAACTTGAAACTTATTAGGCAACTCATTAAGGAAGTCTTCCCATTCCATTTCACTTTCAATACCCAAAGGCTTCAAAAGACCTTCTTTATTCTTTTCAACCGCATTGAAGACCATATCAAATATCCCTTCTTCTCCTATTTCCGAGGCACGCTTGTCAAAGGTCCAGACAATCACTTCTTTTCTGTCCAAATTTCTGATATTCACTATATCCCGATAAAGCGGTCCCGGATTGGCTTCATCCACACCCTTGGCACCCGGCTTCATGGAATTTGGCAGTCGTGAGCGAATATAAGACAGTGACCACGCTTTGCTGTCAATGAGCTTGATGACGCCGTTTTCATCCACGATCAGATCGTAAAATCGCTCGCCGACAACATTGCCATTGGCGTCTCGAACAATTCTTTTTACCTGTAACCCTTTCAGGGCTTTTGTTGAGCTGTCTATCACATCCTTGATCTGAATCACTTCATGATAGGCACCTGAGGATTTATTAAACCCGGTTCGCTTAGCATCATCCGGCCCGCCTTTTTTGGTATCAAAATTGTTTAAGACTTCTTTAAATCCTTTTTCCATTCCACTTATATCGTTCGGTTCTATTTTCCCTATCCTTTCAAACAGTTTCAGTAAGGGCACGGATGTTGAGCCGTTAGCCACACCTCGGATATTGGCTAATCTCTTCAAGGTCTCCAAATCATCCACGCCATAGGCATTCATAAGGGCACGGAATATTTTAGGTTCATGTTTCAGGGCTTCCATGATGTTGACGTCGGGATCCATTTTATTCAGAACCACAAGGATGTCAGTAAAGATTTTGCCGACTTTGGTGTTGCTGCCATTAATGGTGGGTGCCAGTCGTACTTCTTCTATGATGTCAATGAACTTTGACACCGTTACAGATTTGAGTTTATCAACAATACTTTCCGCCCACGCATCGGCCACCATCCATGCGGTAGCGGCATACAGGGCTTTCTGGAGCTGGGCTTCCGGTGTCAGGTCGTCGGTCGGGCTGTGTGCTGCAAGACTGCCTCCGGCCAGTTTCTTCGCCATGCCTTGCAGGTATTCTATCTACGCCATCAGGTCATCCGGGTCGTTGATGGCTTCCTGAATAAAGTCCCTGATCGGACGCATTTCATCGCTGTAAGCAGTGAATCCTACAAAGGCCGTTAATCCAACGAAGGGCTGTATTTTGACAAAGGCTTCTAGTCCTTTATCGACGTCTTTTATTAGGACATACTTATCAATGTATGTCCCTAAAGCTCCTGTTGGAGCCTTTAAAGTGCAAAAAAGAAGTAGTATTCAGCAGGGTGATTGATCTCTGATAGCATCGTGCTAACTGGATGTCGCTAGGATGACTATCCTGTTATCTCTGTTGCCGGTAACATTGATCGTTTCTTGGTTTTCGAGTACCATTTTTTCTTGGTCAAATGCAACGTATAGAGAATCAATTGCAAGGTCGTCGCCTTAACTTCATTACCCGTCTGCGCAGTGATGATTGCGCTGTATACAGAAAATTCACCACTTGCAAACACCACATATGTGTTGAATCTGAGTAAGTTTCTACCAATCCACAGGTCACATTAGAGTTCTATATGTCAACTGAATTTATATTAAACGCAACATTCACGGTACAAAGCCAAAAACATTATGATGATCTTAACACCTTAATTGAACACCTTGAGCTGAATGAGAACTCTGAAGCCCTTACCATATTGAAAACTTATAATTATGAAAAGGCCATGTCTATATTTGACTCTACACTAACACCTTATTCAAATTATCAAGCAGGTGACGAACTTATCACCATGTATCAGCAGACTTACAACGACAATGTAGAGGATATGGTTATCTCTCTGAAAAACCAATCTCATAAAGTCACCATTGAGGTAGAAGGCTGGGATCGCGAAGCCGTTGACTATTGCTCAGCACTGACTCTGCTTTTAATTGCTTCTGGAGTTTCTAATCTTGATGTTAAAGCAGGAACTGACTACTGGCACGCGTCTTGGTCTCAAAATTGCCAAGGCGATATTGAATTACAACTTAAAGAATATGACAGCTAAAGTTTATTTAGCGGTATCGCGATGGCACCTTTTATACTTGGTGCCTGTTAACAGGTTAGTCTGAACTGATTACCTAGCGCTTCCAAGGGTTTTCAATTTCAATCTTCCCCTCTTTTACATCCAACCACATTTGTTTGAATACTGAAATAAAATCACGTTCATCCAGTATTTTGCGAATTTTTTTTACAAACCGAGTGCGGCAAGTATCTCCTTCTTTTTCTGTATCAAAGTGATGTATCCTAAAGAGTGCTAATTCAACCACTGGAATGGATTTCTTAGACTTTGGATTATTAAATAAATCTTCATTTGTTGGAAAACACCAATACCAATAATCTAGATACAATTCACTGGGATATAAGCACTCCTCATTATAGGGTATCACCTTTTCGTTGCACAACCAGAAGGTCATAGCTATTAAGTTTTCTAATTTCGCCCGCTTTTTGCTAATCGACCAACTCTGTGAATTATCTTCTGGGATATTTGGAACGTCCAAATCACCAAATATCACCCTAAAATACAGTTCATTATTCCCATGGGTGCTTAGCATCGTCAATGTTTTTTCCTCAGAATACCCCCCTGCCGGAAAAAGTGTAGCATACTCAACAAAAAGGCGAATTCCAACCATAACATCCTCTTTAAGTACAAGAGGTGATGTTACATATTCATTACGTAGTGACTTCAGTAATGATTCATCAATCTCAGGATGCAGCCACAAAAAACAAAACAAGTCCAGATGACGATCATGGTTATACCAATCTTGCAAAGATTTGAAGTCTGGCATTTTTCCAGTGAGAAAATATTTGTTTAATAATAGTGACCCCTTTTTTGCTTTTGCCTACACCCCAACTAAACATAGGCTCTATTTGTTGGGACCACTGATCCTTAAGTTCACGCACCCAGTCCTTGTCATTTAACTTCCAATAAGATGTGTCTATTTCAGGAAAAACATACATCGTCATTTTCTCGCCTTTTTTAGCTATTATTTATCTATTTCTTTTACCGTATTCACGAAATCTTGAATATTTAAGTTCTCAGCAAATCTTTCTAAAACGTCTTCTAAATAATTACTCGTGTTTCGCAACTTAATATTAGCTTTATTGGCATTACACATTTTCTTTATGGCAATGGCACTCCCTGACAAATTGTATTCATAAAATTCCTTTTTTTCCTTGATTTTTGTCTCTTTGCATAACTCTTTTTGAGCCAATGCTATATCGTTACTTGTCGGACGCTTGGTTGACTGTGCACTGACATTAAAATCATGGAAATACCAGAGATATTTGCTGTTTGTAGTACTAAGACCATCACCAGGAATAATCGTAGCCTTATTTAGTTCATTAATAAATTCATCATTCATCCGCATATCATGGAAAAACTGTCTATAGTAGTCTCTAGGTTCTGTTAACTGAATGCCACTTGGCGATTTTTTTTTCGAAGGCTTTGTGTAAACCAGTCCAATTTAAATGACTTTGTTTCGACCCAGACCTCACCAACAATTCCATCCGATAATACGATGTCAATTAGACGGCCATAACTAATATCACTATGATCTCCATTAACCAACTCATGCGCCTTTCTCAATCCTTCAATCGTAATAATTTTGGGGCCTCCAGCAAATTTATTATGCAAATGATAATACGCTATTTGGCTTAATTGAAACATGGCTCCATGCTGCCTCCAAGCAAACCCCGAAAAAGTATCCGCCACTAGATTTTTCCACCTATTTTTCGGTATAGCCAGCGTGCCATTTCGTTGTTCTTCTGCCAGATATACTAGCGACATCAATACCACCCACCTGTTTACTCGCCAATTTTTGCTACTACGAATAAAAGCCCGTAATTTAGTTCCACCAAGCGTTGTGAGATAGCGTAATGTGTTGCCACTTTTAAGTGCGCTCTTCCAGTGGATATGGGATGGATCTGCCACTTCTTTTAAAAATAATTTTAAGCCTTTAGTAAAGTGCTTTGGACTTGTTCCGTTTTTTATGACGTTTTTTGCTATAGGTCCGAGAATTTTGATCACATCCTGCCCAACTTCACCTCTACTTTTTTGTCGGCATAGGCTGACGCCATTATAGACGAAAGAGGCAATGCTTCCGGTACGGCAGATTGGTTAGGGTTAAAGTAGGCAAGAGTCATTATTCCGCCTTGAATGGCAACACTTTCAGCGATATATTCCACCCACACCCAAAGATCATCCTCACTCTCAATTGCACTCATCATAAATTCAAACCCTTCAGGGTCTTTATAGATCTCTATTGCTATCAGTAGAAAAGGCAGTAGGTTTTCTAATTTTTTTGTTTTCCCACTTAATCCTGCTTTGGTCGCGGTGCCAACCGCCCCCGCAAAAAAGAATCGGAAGCCGAAAAGCTGTAGATCAAAAGAAAATTGAAGAAAAAGTGTTAGCCAACGTGAGAATCAAACTCTGTTAGCGTCGTGCTAACTGGATGGCGCGGTGTCTGCGCCGCACTTTCACATCTAAGTTTTTAACTTGAATGAAAGAAGAAGTGACAATCGCATAGATACGAAGCAGTACGCTTTCCATACTGCCTGAAAATATAATTGTAGCGATCACAATATTGCGGCCTGACAGACAACCGCCCACTTTGTAGACTGGAAATATATAAGGTCGTAGGGAGGATGGACAGCCGCGAAGCGGGGTGTGGGGTGCAAACCCCGCAAAAAAGAATCGGGAGCCGAAAAGCTATAGATCAAAAGAAAATTGAAGAAAATGTGTTATCCAATAAGAGAATCAAACTCTGATAGCGTCGTGCTAACTGGATGACGCGGTGTCTGCGCCACACTTTCACACCTAAGTTTTTCACTCGACGAAAGAAAAAGTGACAATTGCATAGATACAAAGCAGTACGCTTTCCGTACTGCCTGAAAATATAATTGTAGCGATCACAATAATGCGGCCTTACAGACGACCGCCCACCTTGTAGGCTGGAAATATATAAGGTCGTAGGGAGGATGGACAGCCGCGAAGCGGGGTGTGGGGTGCCAACCCCGCAAAAAAGAATCGGGAGCCGAAAAGCTATAGATCAAAAGAAAATTGAAAAAAGTGTTATCCAACGTGAGAATCAAACTCTGATAGCGTCGTGCTAACTGGATGGCGCGGTGTCTACACCGCACTTTCACGCTTTAGAGAAATAAAACATAAAAGAAAAGTGGTATCCCGTAGGGGAGTCGATCTCTGATAGCGTCGTGCTAATTGGATGGCGCGGTGTCTGCGCCGCACTTTCACATCTAAGTTTTTAACTCAGGTGAAAGAAGAAATGGTATCCCGTAGGGGAGTCGATCTCTGATAGCGTCGTGCTAACTGGATGGCGCGGTGTCTACACCGCACTTTCACGCTTTAGAGAAATAAAGCATAAAAGAAAGTGGTATCCCGTAGGGGAGTCGAACCCCTGTTACCGCCGTGAAAGGGCGGTGTCCTAGGCCTCTAGACGAACGGGACACTTAGGAACTTGTTTTAACAAGTTTAGCTTGGTTGCCAAATTTCTCTGGTGGAGCCAGGCGGGATCGAACCGCCGACCTCAACACTGCCAGTGTTGCGCTCTCCCATCTGAGCTATGGCCCCTCAACCGTGGTCGTCTCTCGACGAACGCCGTGCATTATACGTATTGGAGGAGCGTTGTCACGTCCTTTTTGTCTATTACTTCTATTTTTTGCATTAGAATCAGTTGGTTACGCCGTTTATAGGCTTTCCAGCGCACAATACAGGGTTGTCACATAAGAAATAGATGGGTTGAGCAAGGCTGACAGGCCAAGGTCTCCACACAATCTTGGGTCATAGTGAATATGCATTCAATGTGGGAAGTCGTGCTTTTTTGATTTAACCCGTTAGATCTTCAAAAGTACGCCTTGGGCTTGAAATACCACGTGGCCAGAGATTAAAGCAACTCTGTAGAGCAACCCTTATTGGGTTAGGCCGATCTATGCCTACTGAGTGATGATTTCTAACATGGGCATAACGACATCATTTTCAGCTTTCGCAATTTGCACGGCTGCCAATGCTTCTTTCATGCTGGTGCGCCAAAAAGAATCCGCCTCCTCCACTTGTGCCGTTTCATCTCGACTTTTTCCCATGACAACTGGCAAATCAAGCGCCAACCATGTGAAGTATCCGTCTTTAAAGTAATGTACGTTCTCGTAACCCCACGCTACTGCTAAAAATGTGGCGACGGCACTGCGATAACAGTGGGCACTGTTACAATAAATGACGATAGGAATATTCCGATCTAATGTCTCGATTAAATACAGGTCATTAAATTCTCTTTTTAAATCTAAATGCAGAGCACTGCGAATGTGCCCAAGCTGATATTCAAAATCTTCTCGTACATCTATGAATGTCGCACCTTGATGGAACAAACCCATGGCTTCAAATGCATCAATGGTTTTGGCACCGGTGATGGCTTCAACTTGATCAGCTTGGACAGAGAAACAGATGGGGAGAATCAGAACGAACTTGAACAGGAAGAGAATCAACAACCGCTTCATAGGCCTACTCCAGCTTTATATATACATTCTTCAATCTAAGTATAGGTGGCTGGTTATTGGCTATAGTAACTAATAGTATTAAACGCGATTTTTGATACTCCTAGAACGACTAACCCGTGGAATATTCTGAAGCGGCTATAAGAGTTGCACCATTAATTTCATTTAATTCTTTACAGGCTTAACAATATTCAAGAATAACCTGTCGGTATTCTAAACATATTAATTTTTAGTACTTTGGTCATAGATTCATAATCAACATGTGTTGGAAAGTGCACTGTATAAATTCTTGTTTTGTCAGCGTCGTACGAAGGATAAAAATTTAATCGCCTGCATGTGAATGACGTATTAATCGTTCAGCTCCACTATAAAAACGATGATTTACTGCAATGTTTTTCTATCATCATTTTTGTACTTATTTAAGCTAAACAATAGCTCTGCTTCTGCATGGGAAAATCCGCAGCTGTTCACTAAATCTTGCTGTGATGCCCCCATTGCAATGAGGCGAGTGGCTTGATCGTAGGACGGATGCTCAGGTTGGCTATTTAAAATTGTAAACTGTTTTTTTAGTACATCGTTCAGTCGCCTTTCCATTTCTAATACTTTTTGCCCCATACCAACGGCGCTCTTAGCCATTGCCTGTACATCCTGTTGCAACTGATTGACTTCCGTTTTATGCATTCGCTGTAAGCGAGACGTCGCTCGGCGATTTAAATAGGCAATGAAGACAGTACCGATAGACAATATGGCTAAAATTCCTAATACAATGACCAGTCCTTGGTTATTTAAAATATTTTCAAACATGGCCTTATACTCAGTGATATTTAATTGGGGTGTTACTAAATAGGTCAAGTAAATGGGTTAAGGAAGATGTCATGACTGTCCTGCCACTTTACTGCTTCGATATACGAAATATGGCAGGACGAATTTTTCTTTTTATGCCTATTTTCATGCAAGTAACGAGCGGAAAAGCCGCCCGAATTAGAGGTCTGCTAAATCAGCCCATTCTTCATCAGACATCATTTTTTCAAGATCCACCAATATCAATAGCTCGTCATTTTTATGGCAGACACCTTGAATAAATTTTGCGGTTTCTTCATTTCCCACATTCGGTGTGGTTTCAATTTCAGATTGTCGTAAATAAACCACTTCGGCAACGGCATCAACCAAAATGCCGACTACTTGGTTTTCAGTCTCAATGATGACAATTCGGGTTTGATCATTTGTTTCGGTTTGCTGGAGCCCAAATCGCAGTCGAGTGTCAATAACGGTAACAACATTACCCCGTAAATTAATGATCCCTAATACATATGGGGGGGCACCCGGCACCGGTGCGATTTCAGTATGCCGCAAGACTTCTTGTACTTGCATTACATTGATGCCATAAGTTTCGTTATCTAGCCGAAACGTAACCCATTGCAGCACGGGATCTTCTGCAACCCCTTTCGCTTCATAGGTGCTCATAGCTGCCACCTCTAAAATAGTGCATCCAGTACAAATAAGGCATGATGTTATTCTCTATGTCTCACATTGCACGCTGTCAAAATCATATCATTTCATCCCTCAGTTTAGACTAGAGCAGGTTGTGTGCCAGTGGGTTGAGGAATCCATTCAAGGTTTAATTTCACTTTCCAGTAAATCGACCAAGCTGTCGACATGAATCAATGCGCACATATGGTCAATAATAGTACCGGCGAGCCAGGGCCTTTTGCCGTCTTGGCTGCGCCATTTTACTTGCTCAGGTTCTATACGGACGGTGGTTTGGACTTCCTTACAGGCTAATGTCCAACGACTGCGCTGTAATTGAATCACATAAGAAAAACCCAATTCGGTCATGTCGAAACCTTTCTCCGGCATGATGTACATTGCCGTGTCGACCACATAAAGCCGTTGCTCACTTTCATCATAGGCGCCCATAAACCATGGTGGTTTACCAATGATATTATGAGGCTCTTCTTTCGTTTTTATGATTCTGCCCAGAGCTTCCATGGGCACACCAAGCTTTAAACCGCATACGTCGAATAACAATACTTCGAATGGTTCTTGGGCCCAATCAGGCGCATTCGGATATCGCCGAGGCACTACCGGTTTTGACGGCGCGATGTCCAGTTCCTGCACCACTTCGACATCCGGAGGCGTTTCGACAGGCACTTGCGTCGTGGCGATATCCCCTACTTCTGCCTGAAAAACGGGCTCAGGTTCCGCCACTTCTATCATTACTGCTGGTTCGTCTAATGGTGTGTCCAATGTTTGAGCCTGTATAACGGGCTCAGCTGTTATCTCAGGAAGGGGGTCGGTCAATGGTTCAGGCTCGACTTCCACGTCAAGCTCAACTTCTACTTCAGGCTCGACTTCCACGTCAAGCTCAACTTCTACTTCAGGCTCGGCTTCGATGGCCGAAGGCACTTCGTCTGTTTCAATGACGACCTCATTATTCACTTCACTAAGGCGATCTTCCTCAGCGTCGGTCAGCTCTATCGTCGGGTCATCACTGGTTTCTTCTGCTGCTGAAACTTCGGTTGGCTCAATGTCAGGTAAGACAGCTTCTTCTGGTGATAAGTCAGGAAATAAATCACTCAGTAATGAATCCATATACTCTTGAACCACCACATCCACTTTACTTTTGGTTTGCGGTTCCGTGAGCGGGCGATTAGAGCGACCAGACATCATGCCACCCTTCTATTTTGTCCCAGCAGTGTTTGGCACTGTTGCATGCAATAACGTTTTAAGTTCGATTCAGGTATCACGAAAAGAAGATTCAACAATACCAGAGAGGCTAAGTGCCGATCATTTTTTTGATGGTCATCCTGTGGACTGCCTGATAACGAACGGTTTGATTGAGTGTTTTTCGATAGCAATGCTTTACTCTTTTGCGATGACTCTTTAGGTGTAGACGTTGAATAACGTTGCGTCTCATTAGGTTTTGAATGACTCTCAGGATTATACGGAGTCTGCAAAGACATCAGTGAGAAGGGGCTATAACACGGAATCATTCGGTTGTTGGGAGCAATGGTGTCTTTTAAAAACTGTAACGCTGACGGTGTACCATCATCGACATGGACTGTTTTATTGGGTATCGCCGAGAAATGCTCAGTCCATGCAGACGACAAGATAAGGACTTTTTCTTTACTCGCCAGTGGCTGACTACGCCGTGCGCTCACGTCTGTTTCATGAAGCAATTCATTTAGATATTCAAATAACACACTTTTAGATAGTTCGCTTGGCATAGAATATCCTTATTCACGCAGCGTTTGCGGCTTCTTTAAGTAATTCTTCAAGCACGTGTCGATATACGCGAACACCTCTGGAATCTGGGTCCATCTGCGATGGAAATTTTGCGTATTCGCTGGCATCACGAAACTTTGTGTCTACGGGAATCGTTTCACGAAAGACTTGCTCACCATACAAATCTCGAATTTGTTTTAAGGCATGTACTGAAGCTTGAGTTCGACGGTCAAATAAAGTCGGGAGTATGGTAAACGGCAATTGCTTTTTAGTAGATTGCATGACCATTCCCAATGTGTGCGTCATTCTTTCTAAACCTTTCACGGCTAAAAATTCAGTTTGTACCGGAATCAATAAGCGCTGAGCGGCTGCTAGAGCATTAATCATCAGCACACCGAGAATAGGCGGTGTATCAATTAACACGTATTGATATTGATCCCACAGTTTTGCCAATGCCTTGGAAATCACTAACCCCATCCCCCCCTGACTACTGACTTTACGCTCTAACGTCGCCAATGAGGTGCTGGCCGGAAATAAGTCAATGCCAGATTCCGTGGTATTTAAAATAATTTTGGATGGAAGATCATCCGGCACACGTCCTTCATGCATAAATAAATCGAATGTACTGACTTCAATATCATCGGGGTCGTATTTAAAGTAACTGGTCATTGACCCATGAGGATCTAGGTCGACCATTAGCACGTTGTGCCCTTGCTCTTTTAGCAATCCGGCTAAGCAAACAGCGGTAGTGGTTTTGCCCACTCCGCCCTTTTGATTTGCAATGGCCCAAACGTGCACGCAGTGCTCCTTGTCAGTAATAACTCGTCAGCAAATATTCGATTGCTGAATGTTGCCTACATGGATCAATGGTTTTTCTAGTGTCATTCAATCACTGTCCATGCTGCACCAGTAAATTCTTGCCACTTCTGGTTCGTATATTTTTATGTCTCATATGAATCGCTCATCGGGCAATTCAGCTGGCCATGTCTATCTCACGCCAGCGTGTTCTTTTATCGTGAGAGCCGGTACCTTTAGACCGAAAATTTACAAAATGCGCATAACCCCTCATTAAGGCATAGCAGATAAATGACGTTTCGTCACAATTTTAATTCGCTCACGCTGCTTGCCTGCACTGTCAATTAAAAAAACAACCCGCCGATTGAGAGCGCGTCCTTCTTCGTCATCATTCGTAGCAATTGGCTGATACTGGCCATAACCAACTGCCGCCAGCCGACTGGGTTTAACATTTTCAAGAATCAGTAACTGCACTAGATGTGCTGCTTGCACCGCCGTTAATTCCCAAGGATCGGTTAAATCAGCATTGCGGGAAATAGGTTCATCGGCAAACACCTCTACATTTATAGGGTTTCCAAATAGAGTGAATTTTTTTGCCAATTTATTTATGAGGGCTTCACCGCTAGCAGACATCGTGAGACGGTGTTTGTTAAAAATTTTATCCGCCGGTACTTCGAGTTGAATCCACCGGCTGTCGCCAAATAAATGTAGACTTTCACTTTCCGCCAGTGTTTCAAGCTCAGCGATTAAATCCGCCATTGCTCGTTCTGTGTTTTCTGCGATGGGCGAAACATCTTGTGGTGCTGAGCCAGACTGGCGTACCACGGTATTAAATATGGCTTCTAATTGTATCGGCTGCCAAGATTTCGGAGCCTGTTCAAAAATACCACTCAATACCTCAGTCACCTGATCAAATTTTTTATTATTGACGGAAGATATTGCATACATCACGACAAAAAATGCAAATAACAGTGTGATAAAGTCTGCGTAAGATACCATCCAACGCATGGCATGAGCCGATTCGGGTGGTTTATGTCGACGAGCCACGATTCACTCCTGTTAATACAACGCGCTTTCATGAAAACACAAGGACGAATGCCCTTTAAATATTTCAACATCCATGAAATGTTTTAGTACTCTGCGTCTCTGATGACCGTTTTTTAAAATGAGCAAGGGCTCGAAAAGAGGTTAATTTTCTGCCCGTCGCAATACTTCATACCGATAGCGAATCGAGTTAGGGTGCTCACCTTCTGCGATGGCGACCAGCCCTTCGATCGTTAACTCGTTAAACAAATATTCATTTTTAACCAAATGTTTCATACGTTGTCCGAGTGGTAAAAAGATAAAGTTTGCACTCGCCAATCCGTACACGGTGGCAACAAATGCCGTTGCAATACCTGGCCCGATTGCTTCAGGGTTTTGCAACGTCCCGAGTGCTTGCATTAAACCAAGAATGGCACCAATGATTCCGATCGTGGGCGCGTAACCCCCTAAACTGTCAAAAACGTGAGCACTTTGCAGCCCTCTGTCTTCTTGCTTATACATATCTAATTCAAGACTGGCTCGAATCGCTTCTGGCCCTTGGCCATCCGCCAACAAATGCAACCCCTTCCTCGCCAACAAAGAATGTTCAATCTTCGCAATTTGCTCCAGTGCAATAAACCCTTCTCGACGCGCGGCTTGAGCCCATTGACATAAATCTTCAAGTAAATCTTCAAGGGAATATTTAGGCGGGAAAAAAAGCCAAAATGCACGTACGAGAAAATCTTTGATCACCACATAAGGGGTCTGCACTAACACCGCTGCGAATGTGCCACCAAATACAATAATGGCCGCAGGAATATTGATCAGCGCAGCAAAGGTTCCACCTTCTAAAAAGTTACCAAATACAATGGCAAACACGCCCAGCATAATCCCTGCTAGGCTTAACCAATCCATTATTTCACCTCATTAACCATTTTTACGGCGATATCTTGTAACGGTAAAATCGCATCGGCCAAATTGGCTTTTGCGATTGCCATTGGCATGCCATAGATAACACTTGTTTCTTCATCTTGCGCCCAAACACTGCTCCCCGTCTCTTTGAGTAAGCGCGCACCTTCTTTTCCATCTGCTCCCATGCCCGTTAAAACGATGGCTAACGCGCGGCCGGGATAATGTTTGGCAGCGGAAGCAAACGCGATGTCCACACTCGGTTTGTAATTTAATCGCTCATCGCCATCAATGACTCGAACTTTATTTCGTTCAACCATTAATTGCTTTCCACCCGGCGCCAATAATGCCAACCCAGGTCTCAATGCGTCTCCATCTTCCGCTAATTTAACACTTATTCCGCAAATGTTATTTAAGCGTTCCGCAAATGCTGCGGTGAAGGTTGCCGGCATATGTTGCACCAGAATAATGGGTTTTGAAAAACTGCTTGGCAAAGGCGTTAGCACTTTTTGCAGGGCAACGGGCCCACCCGTCGAGGTGCCAATTAATACAATATCCACGGGACCAGTCAGTTTCTTGTTTATACCCGCCGATTTTTTGATGGGTGTTGCGGAGGGGCTAAGCTCCGTAAGTGAAGCCGTTTTAGCACGCGGGGTAACAGTGGATCGCCTTGCCGTGGTGGGTGTCGACGCCGCCGTTTCACTTGCACTCTTTTTCGCGATACTCGAAGTCGAATCCGTCGTACTGCGAGCAGGCGATTCGGCAACAGGCGGACTAGGCGCGGGGGCAGAAAGCGAAGACGCCAAGGCAGATTGACCCGCACTGCGATTGTACTGAGTAGCCACCGATTTTATTTTATCGGTGAGGAGTAATTGTATTTTTTGACCACCGCGCTGAAGGTCTTCAAAATTCTTTGGCAAAAAATCCACTGCACCTGCATCCAATGCATCCAGTGTGACCCTCGCGCCGTCATACGTTAAAGATGAAAACATTAATACCGGTGTCGGCTTTATCTTCATGATATTACGTAATGCTGTTAACCCGTCCATAACAGGCATTTCGTAATCGAGGGTAATGACGTCGGGAGACAGCGATTGGACTTTTTCTATGGCTTCTTTACCATTATTGGCAAAACCAATAATTTTAATACTGGGTTCAGGTTTGAGTATTTCCGCGATACGTTTTTGAAAAAAACCAGAATCATCCACGACCAGGAGTTTGATCACTGTAGTTACCCCGTTTTTCCATCGTCGACCGGTTTAATGACCACTTAAGGGCATATCTATAACGTCACTGTAAGCTCTGGCCGAGCAGTCTTTTCAAATTCTAGGCGTGCTATTAAAATCTAACGGGTTAAATCAAAAAAGCACATTACTGAAATTGGCGTCCCCGTAGAGCAAGCTCTGTCGCGCTACAGAAAACCTGCACGACTGCAGGCGGTAGAGCAATACAGGAAACCAGAGCTGAGCGTCAAATTAACTTTATAAAAGCACGCTTAATTTCAATTGACCCTGCTCACGCTGCGATCAAACTTCCGCGCTTGGCATAATGATGCAACATGCTCGGAACATCTAATATCAAGGCTATTCGACCATCTCCCGTGATGGTTGCCCCCGCCATTCCGGGTGTACCTTGCAACATTTTCCCGAGCGGTTTTATGACCACTTCTTCTTGCCCAATGAGCTGATCCACCACAAATCCCACGCGCTGTGTACCGACGGAAACCACCACAACATGCCCCTCTTTTACACGAGGTTCACCGTTTTCATCCCGCACAGCCATGTCCGACACACCATCGACTAACCAATGTTTTAAGTAGAACAACGGAATGGCTTTGTCTCGAACCACAACAACTTCTTGCCCATCCACGACATTGGTTTTGGTTAAGTCGAGGTGGAATATTTCATTCACACTAACCAAGGGGAATGCAAAAGCTTGGTCTGCCAGCATGACCATCAGTGTTGGCATAATGGCTAACGTCAATGGCACTTTAATCATGATTTTAGAGCCACGCCCTAATACCGAGTCGATATTCAATGTACCGTTTAATTGGGTGATTTTTGTTTTCACCACATCCATTCCCACGCCACGTCCAGAGATATCGGATATTTCCGTTTTGGTAGAAAAACCCGGCGCAAAAATTAAATTAAACGATTCACTGTCACTTAATCGGTCTGCCGCATCTTGGTCCATTAAACCTTTTGCTACCGCGATGGATTGCAACTTAACCGGGTCCATGCCTTTTCCGTCATCTTGTATGGAAAGCAGGATATGATCGCCTTCCTGCTCCGCCGACAGAATAACCGTACCATTACGAGATTTGCCCGACGCTTCCCGCTCTTCTGGTTGTTCAATACCATGGTCAACGGCATTTCTCACCAAATGCACCAGTGGGTCGGCCAATGCTTCCACTAGATTTTTATCTAAATCGGTTTCTTCACCTTTCAGTTCTAACGAAACCTCTTTTTTCAAATTCCTAGCAAGATCTCGCACCACTCGTGGGAAGCGTCCAAACACCTTCTTGATCGGTTGCATACGCGTTTTCATAACCGATGTTTGAAGGTCGCCTGTGACAACGTCCAAGTTGGCCACGGCCTTGGCCATGGATTCGTCCGTGCTCTTTAATCCCAAACGCACTAGGCGATTGCGCACCAACACCAACTCGCCCACCATATTCATGATGTCATCAAGCCGTTTGGTGTCCACTCGGACCGTGGCTTCAGCAGCAGCAGGCGGTTCCGGTTTTTTTGCTGCGGCCGCTGGAGCGGCGGGCGGCGTTGCAGCGCCACCGCCTCCACTGGCAGGTGCAGCGGCTTTTGGCGCCTCTTTTGGAGCTGAAGCCACAGGTGCTGGGGCTTCTGGTTTAGGGGGCGGCGGGGCTGAGTCCTCGCTGGTTATTTCGGAAGGCCCTTTTCCTTTGCCGTGTAATTTATCGAGTAGCTCCTCGAATTCTGATTCGCTGATCGCATCGTCGACTCCGCCAGCAGGTGTCTCTGCCGCAGCTTCGGGTTCTGGGGCCGCTGCCTCCGGTTGCGCAGGTGCCGCCGCTTTACCGCCGGAACCATGCAACTGATCCAATAATGCTTCAAACTCATCTTCTGTAATTTCGTCATCCGATCCTGCTGCGGCCGGCGCTGCGGGCTCACTGTCGGCTGAAGCCGCAGGCGCTGAACCTGCTGCCTTTTCTTCCGCTAATGAATCCAGAAGGTTTTCAAATTCTTCATCGGTGATATCCCCCTCTGGAACCGGTTCGCCGGATGCCTCTGGGGTAGGTGCTGGAGCGGGTGGTGCTTCCGCAGCAGGTGGTTCAGGAGGTGGCTCAGCAGCCGGTGGAGGTGCTGCCGCCGCCGGTTCGTCTTCGCTTTCAGGGCGAGATAAACGCGTCAGTGCGGCAATTAGCGCATCATCGGCGGGGGCTGGCATTTCACCTGCCCGCACGGAATCAAACATTTCATTAACGGTGTCCAGTGCTTTGAGTACCACATCCATTAAGTCACTGTTGACGGTCCGTTGGCCATTTCGTAATAGGTCAAATACGTTCTCTGCAACGTGGCAGCAATCTACCAATGGATTGAGCTGTAAGAATCCTGCTCCCCCTTTAACGGTATGGAAGCCGCGGAATATTGAGTTTAATAAATCAACATCATCAGGACGATTTTCCAAGTCGACCAATTGCTCGGACAGCAGTTCTAGGATTTCACCGGCTTCTACCAGAAAATCCTGAAGTATCTCTTCATCTGCATCCAGACTCATTCCACTTACTCCTCTGCAGGTGATCATTCTTACCTGCAAGCTGGCTTTAAAGAAACCAACTTATTTCTTGTCAATCTGATTACGGCAAGGAATACATTTTCCTTTGACCGCTTTTTCCGTTTTGTTTACAACCTGTCTTCACCTTGCGTATGACGCATTCTAAAGTGCCGCCACTAAAAACCTAAACTCGACAGCAAATCATCCACGTCATCTTGCCCGGCTACCACGTCCTCTCTTTCTTCTGCTTTCATTTGAGGTCCCTCACCGCGCTCTTCATTAAATTTCTCTGCCATATCCGATTTAATTTCGCCGTGTTGAATACCCGTCATTTGATCCACTTGACCCGCCATGGCGACTAAATTGACCAATCGTTTTTCGACATCGACCACCAGCGAAGTGACGCGATTAATCACTTGGCCGGTTAGATCTTGAAAGTCTTGAGCTAGTAATATTTCCGATAAATTGGCGTTGAGCTGTTTGGTGCCTTGATCAGTTTGATCTAGAAAGTTCGACACGCGTTTCACCAATTCTCTAAATTCATCGGGTTTTAATTCTTTTCGTAAAAACCTTTTCCATTCCTGGGATATTTCGGAAGCTTCTGCCGCAATATTTTCAGAAATAGGCATGCTTTCTTCGACTTTATCCATCGTCTTATTGGCAGCCTTTGCAGTCATATCCACTACATACGACAGCCGATGACTGGCTTGCTCTAATTCGGAATCGCCTCCTTCAGGGCTTTCCGCATTGGCCGTTTCTAATCTGAAATTTTTAATTGATTCGTGAAGCGCGCGCGTCAGTCGCCCTATTTCGTTATATAAGCTTTGGTCGCGAACTTTTTGTAATTCTTGTATGACGGTAACGGCACCAGCCATATCCTTTTTTTCTAGATTTTCCAGCAGCTCCTTCGCCATATTGGTGAACTGCTTATCAAACTCACTATTAGAGTCGTCTAACTCCAATGCTGCCATAGGAGATGTCCTGGTTACCCTTCAACGCGCTCAAATATTTTTTCTATCTTTTCTTTTAGTACTGCCGCTGTAAACGGTTTGACCACATAGCCATTCACACCTGCCTGCGCCGCCGCCACAATTTGGTCACGCTTTGCTTCCGCCGTGACCATGAGTACGGGTAAATCTTTTAAGCGTTCGTCCTCACGCACCGCCTTTAACAATTCAATGCCTGTCATACCGGGCATATTCCAGTCCGTCACCAGAAAATCAAAGTCACCGCTTTTTAGCATGGGTAGCGCGGTATTACCGTCATCTGCCTCAGACGTGTTGGTAAACCCCAAATCTCTCAGCAGGTTTTTAATGATGCGTCTCATGGTGGAGAAATCGTCCACGACAAGAATTTTCATATTTTTATCCAAAGCTACCTCCCAGCGCCCTGGCTAATGCCCGTATGCCTAATAGTTAGTCTAGCCATGGATTTGGAGTTATCCAGCATGGAAAAGTTGAACGGCGGATTTTTAACATTCGCACCCTCGCTGGACGCGTCATATGGCTAGAAATGCGGGACTGACCGCGAAGTCAGCCGATTGGAATGGTGAAAATTGACCTATTTTGCCCAGTACAAACCATTCAGATATGCCACCCGTATTCGCTCCAGTGACCGTGGCGGACACATATAAACCTAGGTGGTGAGGATGACGGCAGCAATCGGCATCATTGAGCTGCGGGACTAAGTGTCATCTTGATCTAACCACTCTGACAATCGAGCACGTAAGCGATGCGCGGCCTGACTGTGTATCTGGCTCACGCGTGATTCACTGACTTCCAGCACTTTGCCGATTTCTTTTAGGTTTAGCTCTTCGTCATAATACAACGCTAGAACCAGTTGCTCTCGCTCAGGCAAACTGGCGATGGCCAATGCAAGCTGCTGCTTGAAGTTATCCGACTGTAAACCCTCTAACGGTGAGGGCTCGTCACCGGCAATGACGTCGCTGTCACGCTCACCATTTTGCGTCAGCATATCGTCAAAGCTAAACAGCCTTGAGGAAGTACTGTCTTGAAGATTGTGATGATATTCATCCAAGCTAATATTCAATGCGCTCGCCACTTCATGATCTTGGGCATCTCGCCCAGTCTGACTTTCGACGTATCGAATGGCATCTGCAATCTTGCGGGTATTTCTATGAACAGACCGTGGGACCCAATCACCTTTGCGTATCTCATCCAGCATGGAACCTCGTATACGAATACCGGCGTAGGTTTCAAAGCTTGCACCTTTGGCGGGTTCGTATT
Source organism: uncultured Saccharospirillaceae bacterium (assembly GCA_947503895.1). Taxonomy (GTDB): domain Bacteria; phylum Pseudomonadota; class Gammaproteobacteria; order Pseudomonadales; family Oceanobacteraceae; genus Bermanella. The sequence goes on along the minus strand of CANNFT010000010.1, from coordinate 99,972 downwards.
TGCGGGCCGCTTCAATTAAGCCAATCATGCCGGCTTGGATAAGATCATCCAATTGCACGGACGGCGGCAGCCGACCTTTTAAATGATGCGCTATCCGCTTCACTAAACTGGCATAATTTTCTACCAACTCATTGCTGCTTAAGTTTTGCACTTCGTTGTACATCGCAAAACCGTTACCTGTTGGCATACTGTTTACCCACGCGCCGTCGACAACAAAAGATTTTCCACAAAAAATTCCAAATTGCCTCTTGGCACCGTAGGCAGCGGCCAGCTATCCACTTTTTTCGCCATAGACTTAAACGCGAGTGCGGCTTTCGACCTTGGATAAGCCTCCAAAACCGCACGCTGACGCTGTACGGCCCGCTTAACTGAATCGTCAAACGGCACGCAGCCCATGTATTGCATCGCAACATCCAAAAAACGATCGGTCACTTTTGATAATTTAGCAAACAAGTTATGGCCGTCTTGACTGGTCTTCACCATATTGGCTAAAACACGGAAGCGAAAAACGCCATGTTCTCGATTCAATAACTTAATCAGCGCGTAAGCATCCGTAATGCTGGTGGGCTCATCGGTGACGACGATGACAACTTCTTGACTGGCTTTTACAAAACTCACCACGCTGTCATTAATCCCAGCTGCGGTGTCCACAATTAAAATGTCCATTTGATCTGAGATCGTACTGAACGCTTGAATTAAACCTGCGTGTTCCCGCGGGCTAAGCGTCGCCATTTCCTGTGTGCCGGATGCTGCGGGAATAATTCGAATTCCTCCTGGGCCATTTACCATGACTTCCATTAAGGAGCAGTCACCATGCAAAACATTACTAATGTTACTTTTTGACGTGATACCCAACAGCACATCGATATTCGCCAGCCCTAAATCTGCATCCAATACCACCACTCGCCGCCCGAGTTCCGCCAGAGCAATGGCTAAATTCACTGAAACATTACTTTTCCCCACACCGCCCTTGCCTCCTGTGACCGCAATCACTTGTACCGGATGCTTATCAGCCATGAAATATATTTCCCATTTATTTAAGTGAATGATGGTTATCCATTACCAGGAGCTGGCAGCGGTGGTTTGATTCGACGACGTCATTTGTTCTTGCTGTGCAATTTGCACAGATCGCTTGACCAGAGATTTCGCACTCGCAACATGAAAATCATCTGGAATACGCTGACCATCGGTGCAATACGCTAATGGCAAGGCGGCCTCTATCAACAACGTAATCGCTTCACCTAAACTACTGGCTTCATCTATTTTCGTTAAAATACAACCCGTTAACCCAGCGGCTTTGTAATTATGATAGACCTTTCGTAATACTCTGCTATGGCAGGTGGCTGGTAATGTCAACAATGTCTGAACTTGAGTGGCGGACTGCTTTAACTGATCTAATTGGTAACTCAGCATAGGGTGTTGTGGCGTTAAACCTGCTGTGTCGATTAAAATTAAGTCGCAGGTGTTTAGGTCATGCAAACATTGGCGCAAATTATGCTCTTGATCTGCAATCGAAACCGGCACACCTAAAATCTGCCCCAGAGTGCGCAGCTGATCATGTGCCGCTAACCGGTAGTTATCCATGGTCACCAGCCCAACTTGCTTCTCTTGATTTTCCATCACGTATCGAACAGCCATCTTAGCAATTGAAGTCGTCTTCCCCGCCCCCGTAGGACCGACTAACGCATAAATGCCACCTTGCTGAAGCTTGTCACCCGACCAAGTAGTAATGTGATGGGTTAATACTTGCAATACGGCTTGCCATATTTTTTTATCATCTTCATCGGAACGCACACCTTGAAGCAATTGATGAATGATCCATTCATCCAAACCTAAATGTTCCAAACGTTGCCAAAGTTTTCCTTGCACCGCATTTTGTGGCGTGTGTTTTTTCCATGTGAATCCGGTGGCTTCAGCCGCTTGCCCCATGGAACCACTCAAGAGCATTTCTTTTAAATCATGCAATTCAGCCTTAACGTCATCTATTAACTGTCTGGGAATGGTTGGCGGGGACGTCTGAATAGACGGATGCGAAGGCGCTTGTTCACTGAGTAAATGATTGATGTCAGTTGCATTATACGACGCAGTTTGCGCATTATTATTTTGATGTGCTGATGGCACTTGGGATTGAGTACGATTATTTTTGATATTCTGCAACGCATCTTTCAATGCGGCTTGACTGTCTAGCTGATTAAGTTGGTTGACTTTATCTGCCTGTGCAGAGGATATATATCGACTTTGATCGTCGTGCTTAATGCGTGGTGAATCCTTCACTGGCCCAAATTCTTGTTGACGAACCTGCTTCAATTCTTCTAATTGATCTTGCAGTTTTAATTGTTCGCGTACTTCGTATTGCTGATCTTCCGAAAGGAACGGCCATGGATTATCGTCATTTAAAGGCTTTTTCGGACTAGCTTTTTGTGTCGTGCGACTCGGATTTTTCGGTGGCGAGTCTTCAGACCGTAAAGACGCTTTTTGACTCCCCAATGGCTTAGTGCTCTTTGACTTTTTCGCCTTGGGTATCGTGACGTTTTCAGAGATATGACCATTGTCATCTTCAGAGCGGACTTGCGAGCCCTTATTGCCATGTCGTTCTGCTGGAGCCTTCGACCCTCGCTCAACGTACTGATGACCACTTGCTGACCTTTTGTAATCCGCCTCATCACGCTCGTCGGTTGCAAAAGCCAAAGACTTAGCGCTCACCGGTTCATAGTTTTGCGCAACGATAATTTCCACGCCGCCCTTTACACGATGATTCGATAAAATAACCGCATCTGGCCCCATTTCCTCGCTGACGGACTTTAAGGCTTTTTGCATAGTAGTGGCAGTAAAACGACGGACTTTCATAGGGATATCTCTACTCATTCATAGACCTTAAAGACCACACCTTGATTTAATTCACCCTCAAGGCCAGGGCTTAAAATGATGTATTACGCACCGATTGAAGCAGCAATGGTTATTTGTTTGTTGTCTGGAATTTCTTGGTAAGACAACACGTGTAAATTATCGACGGTGTTACGCACAAAATTGAACATCACCACTCTTAACATGGCTGAGACTAATAGCACGGCTGGATTGCCCGCCATTTCTTGTTTTTGGGCTGCTTCCGTTAACGATTTTTGCAATTTTTCCGCCATCGTCGGTTCCAAAATAATGTGATCCGCTGAACCCGTTTGTTGTTGCGTTTGCTGTACTGTTTTCAGCAATAACTGTTCCAGTGCGGGTTCCAAGGAAATAACCGATAGATCATCTTGATTACCATAGATGCTTTGTACGATTAGGCGTTTCAAAGCCTTGCGCACGACAGAGGTCAATGCGGCAATATCTTGACTGTCAACATTGGCATTCGCCAAGGCTTCGGCGATCGAACGCATATCGCGAACGGGTACGCCCTCCGCCAGTAGTTTCTGGAGCACGCCCAGTAATTGCCCCAAACTCAAAGTATTCGGCACCAATTCCTCTGATAATTTGGGTGATGTCTTCGTGAGTCGGTCTAACATCTTTTGAACTTCTTCATGCCCAATTAATTCCTGAGCGTGTTTCTGCAACAATTGATTCATATGGGTCGCCACCACAGTACTGGCATCGACGACGGTATAGCCTAAGGTTTGTGCCTGATCTTTTTTATCGGGTGCAACCCATATTGCATCCAGTCCAAAAGCAGGGTCTTTTGTGGCAAGGCCTTCCACTTGACCAAACACTTGACCAGGATTAATGGCGAGTTCTTTATCGGGTTCAATTTCAGCTTCTGCTACCGCCACCCCCATTAATAAAATGCGGTAAGCGTTTGGTAATAAATCAAGGTTATCGCGAATGTGAACGCTGGGCACCAGGAAGCCGAGTTCCTGTGATAATTTTCTTCTCACGCCCTTAATACGACTTAGCAGCTGCCCTCCTTGGTTTTTATCCACTAATGGAATCAAGCGATAGCCCACCTCCAAACCAATGATATCGACCGCTTCTACATCTTCCCAATCCACTTCTCTTGCTTCGGGATCAGGCAATGCCTTCGTACCCCCAGGTGGTAACGCGGCCCCATCGCCGCCGGAAATTTTAGCTTTGCCAGCCGCTTGGCGAGCCGATGTCGATGGCATACCATCTTCAACGACTTCAGGTTGTTGATTTCGCCAATAAATGTAATAAGCCGTTCCAGCCGCAACGCTGCCTAAACCCAAAAAGACCAAATGAGGCATACCCGGCAGCAACCCCATCAACAATAAAATACCAGCAGCAATTGCAAGCGCACGACTTGAAGCAAACATTTGTTTTAATACTTGCTCACCCACATCTTCATCGCTGTTGTTACGCGTGACAATAATGGCCGTAGCCGTCGACAGCAATAAACTTGGGATCTGAGCCACCAATCCATCACCGATCGTCAATAACGCGTACACCTCAACTGCGCGACTAAAATCTAAATCATGTTGCAATGTGCCGATAAATAAACCACCGACAATATTGATAATTAAAATCAACATGCCAGCAATCGCATCCCCTTTTACAAACTTACTGGCACCATCCATAGAGCCATAAAAATCAGCTTCATTCGCGACATCCGACCGTCGTTTCTTAGCTTCGTCAGCGTCAATTAACCCCGCGTTCAAATCCGCATCAATCGCCATCTGCTTGCCCGGCATCGCGTCCAATGTAAACCGTGCGCTCACTTCCGAAACACGACCCGCGCCCTTTGTGACCACCACAAAGTTAATAATCATCAAAATAAGAAACACAACCAAGCCAACGGCATAATTCCCACCCACCAAAACTTCACCAAACGCCTCAATAACTTTACCCGCAGCAGCGCCACCCTGATGGCCCTCCAACAAAACCACCCTCGTAGAAGCGACATTCAATGCCAGCCTAAGCAACGTCGCCACCAATAAAATACTCGGGAAAATAGCAAAATCGAGTGGCCGAAGAGCGTAAACACAGACCAGCAGCACCACAATGGACAGCGTAATATTAAACGTAAAAAAGACATCTAACAGAAAAGGCGGCATGGGCAACGTCATCATGCCCAACAAAACCATTACCATAATCGGCACCGCAAAATTACCTTTTGCGACTGCCCGAAGCCGATCTAAAACATTGACCACATTACCACGCGTCAATTGCATGCCCCTGATCGCCATGCTTATAACCGCCCCATATAAAAAACCGCGTATTGGCTACTATTCATAAACCCAAACCATTGACACCCACCACCCACATACCAGACCGGTGCAAAAAATTGGCCACAGACAAACACACACCGAAAACAAAAACGTCACAAAGCGTCTAAAGCAAACCTTAAGAAAATCACAGCCAAACCATGCAGTTATCCCAAGCCTCAACCCACCTATCCCCCGATCCTAGATTTGGTTTTAGATTTAGCTTTTTCTATGGTTTGAGATTTAGTCTGTATTTTGGTTTTTGAAAACAAACATGAATCGATCACAACGTAGCGGCCTCTTCAGGCGACCGCCCACCAAACAGGTCGTCAATATATAAAATCGGAGGGAATCTGAGCAGCCGCGAAGCGGGGTGTGGAGGCAACCCCGCAAAAAGTAAATGGGAGCCCGAAAGAATCAACAGGAACAATACGTCATAGGTGCGAGTCGCTCCTGGCACCCCACAATCAGGCCACCACTCTCTACGCACGCAAGTCTTCTGGAATGGGAAACGACGGCTGTTTCGGCTTAGGCCCAATCCCTTTCATAAACTGATCCAACTGAAAGACATACGCCAACACCTGTGCAATGGCCACGTATAACCCTTCTGGTATTTCTTTACCCACAGCTGTGTGAGTATAAACAGAACGAGCTAATGATGGTGCTTGTACCAACGGCACTTTACTGTCTAACGCAATTTCTTTAATTTTAAGCGCCATTTCATCAATGCCTTTGGCCACTAATGTAGGCGCTTCCATGGCACTGGATTCGTATTTCAATGCAACCGCATAATGGGTTGGATTGGTGATGACCACATCGGCATCTGGCACATCCTGCATCATTCTTTTTTGTGCCATTTCATATTGTAAACGACGAATCCGTTGTTTGACCTCTGGCTTCCCTTCTGTATCTTTATGCTCGTCTTTTACCTCTTGCAAACTCATTTTCATTTTCTTTGTGAAATCATAAATTTGAAAGGGTACATCAATAATGCTAATCAGCAGTGTGCTCAATGCTAGCGCAACAAAACCCTTTATGACTAAATCAACACTGTGGGCAATGGCAGCTTGACTGGGCTCTCGATGCAAGCCCATAAATTGTTCTTCCATGAAAAAAAATAGAAGCAGGGAGCAGCTAAAAAGCACCAGTACTTTAGCCCATGATTTGGCTAGCTCTACCAATGATTTCAATCCGAACATTCGTTTTAACCCAGAGATCGGATTTAATCGATCCGGCTTAGGTGCCAGTGATTTTGCACTGAACATCCACCCACCTAAAGCTAAGGGTCCGACAATAGCTGCAATAAACAGCACGATGAAAATGGGTAAGGAATGCAGTACAGCATCAACTGCGGAAGCGGATAAATGAATGACCAATTGTTTGGAGTCAAATAAGGCTTCACGTTCAATGGCAAAATTAAAATCGAACATATGCTCGGCAGACGCATACAATTGGCGGCCAAATACCCATATTGACAATGACCCCGCAATCAAAACTAAACTGGTGCTAAGTTCCTTTGAACGAGGAATTTGCCCGTCTTCTTTGCCCTTTTCCAATCGTCGGGCGGTCGGCTCTTCGGTTTTTTCTTGGCTGCTATCGTTTTCTGCCATAATTTACTCACGCCGACCACGAGTCGTCGATCAAGAAGATGGTTAAATTACCTTGGCGATGTCTACGACCGTATTTCAATATACAATTCGTAAATTAAACGCCCTATCGCGATGTTGTTTATATTGTCGATGCCTGAAAGCTTCGCATAAATAGAAACAATTCTGACAGCAGTTCGTTAAATTGCGTCCCGTAACCACCAAAGGTGATCCACAAAACCACTAGCCCTAACATCATTGTGATGGGAAAACCCACAGCAAAGATATTTAATTGTGGTGATAATCGAGCCATGATTCCAAAGGCTATATTAACTATGAGCATGGCCGTGATGGCTGGTAACGCTAAGACAATCGCAGCGGTAAACATCCAATGTGCCAGTTCAACAATCAGATACAGGGTGTTCGTGCTTAAACCATAAAACCCGATGGGTATGCTATAAAAACTATCCACCATGATTTCAATCGCAACGAGATGTCCGTTTAATCCTATAAATAATAAATTTACGAATAATAAAAACCATTGCGCAACCACTGCCACGTTGACACCATTGGATGGATCAACCATCTGAGCCATTCCTAACCCCGTTTGCATCGCGACCAATTGACCCGACATAATAAATACCTGCATTAACAGTTCGACAACAAAACCAAGCGCGATGCCAATCGTCAATTGTTGGAGCGAGATGATCATGGTTTCCAATCCGATACCGTCTGTTTTGGGCATGGGTGGTAACAGAGGCACGATGACCAATGTGACGGCAACGGATAACAGTAAGCGTATTCTTACACTGACCAATCGCGTTCCAAATAAGGGAAGCGCGAGAAAAAAACCACTCACACGACAAAACGGCCAAACATATCGACTTATCCAACTGGATATTTCGATCGAATCCATATCAATAATAAATGGAATCATAGACCTGCAGCTTCAGTGAATTAGGAAGGGTATTTTCATATAGAGGTTGGTAGAGTATTCGACCAGAATCTTAACAATCCATGGGCCAAAGAAAACGAGGCACAGTAAAGTCACGACGAGTCTAGGTAAAAAACTGAGCGTTTGCTCATTGATTTGTGTGGCAGCTTGGAACGTCGCCACAATTAAACCGACCAATAGACTCGGAACCAGTAACGCCAATACAATGAGAATAACCAAAAACAATGCTTCGCGTAAAAAATCACCCAAATATAATACGTCCATTTTGCACCCGCTTATTAGTTAATCTTTCATTTACCAATAACGTTTAGAACCCAAAACTCGCTGCTAACGTGCCCACTACCATGGCCCATCCATCAACCAAGACAAACAACATTATTTTGAATGGCAAAGATATAATAATGGGCGACAGCATCATCATCCCCATAGCCATCAATACGCTGGCCACGACAAGATCAATAATTAAAAAAGGAATAAATAGCATGAACCCCATTTGAAACGCCGTTTTCAATTCACTGGTTACAAATGCGGGGACTAATACATGCAACGGTGTTTCAGATGGATCGTTCAGATTTTCCTCACCTGATAAACGCACAAATAAATTAAGATCATTTTCTCGAACTTGTGCCAACATAAACTCTCTTAGGGGAATACTGGCTCGCTCTAATGCTTCAAATGGCTTTAAATCTTCATTGATATAGGGCTGAATAGCCGTCTCATTCATGACATTGAAAACCGGCATCATAATAAAAATGGTCAGGAAAAAAGATAAACCCAAGATAATTTGATTAGATGGCGTCTGCTGCAATCCCAAAGCCTGCCGTAATATTGCGAATACAACGATGATCCGAGTGAATGAGGTCATCATCACGATCATTGACGGTAAAATCGTCAGCATCGTCATAATGGCAAGAATTTGAATCGTTACAGAATATCGCCCAGAGCCATCCGGCTTTGGCTCAAAGGTAATGGCAGGAATACCGAATGCATTTTCAGCCCAAGTCAGTGATGCCGGTAGTATCATCAAGAGGAGGAGCGCACACCATTTATACCAACGCGGGGTATAGCACATACTTGAAATCCAGTTAGACTGTGCACATTGATCATTGCATTAAGATCTGAACATTACGAATAACGCGCTCTCAATGGTCACCACACAAAGTGTTAGATTATTTGTCGCTGCTGCTTTTCTCATTCAATGCTTGTGCCATGATGTCTTTCATTTTTCGAGCGAAAATGGACTGTTTATCAACGGGTGCTTGTAGGATGGGTTCATCAAAGGTGGCTAACGTTTGAATACTGTTCGGTGTCATGCCTAATAAAATCTGTTTGTCGCCTATTTCTATTAATACTATTTTTTCTTTCACGCCCATAGGTGCCATGGCAAGTGTCTTAATGGGTAACCCCACTAAATTTTTCAGGCCATGATTGCGTTTAAAAAACCATGCTATACCGTAAATGAGCGCTAACACGAGCACCAATGCAAATGAAACTTTCATGAGCTGTTCTTCGCTGCTCAGCATGACGGGTGCCATTTGCTTCGAGTTTGAACCTTGATGGTCTGGCTCATTGATCGGCTGGTTTATAGGAGCAGTCTGGGGGGTTATATCGATTTCTGATGTTACAATTGTGGCGGTAGGCGATAAACGAGGTTCAGCCTCTGCAGTAGCCTGAACAGGAATCAACATAAGAGCCGCCAGCATCAGCAACCATGCGCTTAAAGCAGCTTGGCTGATTTTTTGAATAAACATGTTTCGCCCCACATTTAAGTTAATGGCGTTTAAAAATATAATGTGACGATTAACATTGTGACAGTGAATAATGTGAGATGTATTGAGCCGGAAGTCGTCAAAAAATATTGCTAGCCATGCGTTATTTTTATTTTAAACGCTGAATACGTTCCGACTGACTGATAACATCCGTTAATCGAATACCAAATTTGTCGTTCACCATCACGACTTCGCCATGCGCGATTAATGTACCGTTAACCAACACATCCAACGGTTCACCGGCTAATCGATCAAGCTCAATCACGGACCCTTGATTTAATTGCAAAAGATTTCGGATGGGAATTTGCGTATTACCCACTTCCATTGAAATAGATACGGGAATATCCAATATGACATCTAATTCTGGTGCGCCATCATATTGTTTTTTAGGCACGCCTTCGTCTTCGAGTTCCTCTAAAGGCGCCGGTTGAACACCATCCTCTTCGTCGTCATCGCCTTCGGTTTCTCCTGCTTCTTCCATCGCCGCAGCCCATTCATCGGCTAAGGCTTCGTCTTCACCACCTTCTCCATCAGCCCCTTCTTCACTGGCAGATTCAACGGCCGCAGCGACTTCATCCGCAAGAGAATCAGCATTCGGTTTTTCGTCTTCGGTATTTTCGGGGCTTTCGTCTTCATCACTCATGCAGGTAACCCTTCATTTGAATGATTTAATAATCGGCGACTGATCGGCTCGACAATTTTGACTGCGAGATTATCATTTGAAACCCCCAAGTTGCCCTTAAAGATCGGGGTGCCATTCGCCTGTAATATAAAATGCTCTGGAATTTCAACGGGTATCACGTCACCGGGTTTGAACGCGGCCACTTCTCTCAATGAAATTTCTCGTTGAACCAATGTACCATGCACCGGAACTTTGGCATTTTGAATATCTTCTTGCAAAGATTGAACCCAACGCTCGTCTACTTCATCAATATCACTTTGCACACCGGCGTCGAGCACTTCACGAATAGGCTCAATCATGGAGTACGGCATGGCCAGATGAAGGTCTCCACCTCCCCCATCTAATTCGATATGAAAAGTACTCACAACAACCACTTCACTTGGGCTGACAATGTTGGCCATGGCCGGGTTTACTTCTGATCCATAGTATTCAAATTCTAAATCCAATACGGCATGCCAAGCTTCTTTCATATCCGTAAAGACTTGCGCCAGAATCAGTTGCACCACTCGTAATTCGGTCGGTGTAAATTCTCGGCCTTCAATTTTAGCGTGACGCCCATCTCCACCAAAAAAGTTATCCACCAATTTAAAGACTAATTTCGCATCCAAAATAAAGAGTGCCGTACCACGCAAGGGACGTGCTTTTACCATATTGAGGGAAGTCGGAACGTAGAGTGTGTGAATGTATTCACCGAATTTCATGATTTGAATGCCACCGGAAGCGACATCTGCACTGCGCCGTAAAAAATTGAACATACTGATGCGCGTATACCGAGCAAAACGCTCATTGACCATTTCCAGTGTGGGCATTCGGCCGCGAACAATTCTGTCCTGACTGGTCAGGTCATAATTTTTAACGCCCTCGCCCGTACCCGCATCGTCTTGCTCTATGTCACCGTCGTCGACACCGTGAAGTAGCGCATCAATCTCGTCTTGGCTTAATAGATCCTGCACGCTGTTTTCCTTACTGCATTACAAAGTTTGTGAAAAGGATTTGTTCAAGCCCATCCTGAATGCCGGTTTCTTGCGTCACAAGACGCCTTACTTCTTCCGTGACTAAGTTTTTTAAATTTACGCGGCCTTCAGGTGTGCGAAGGGTTTCAAAATTCTGCTCACCCATGATCCTAATAATGGCACTTCGTATCATTGGGCTATGCGTATTCAGCGCATCGGCGATGGCGGGGTTTCGTGTCATGGCCTCCATATACACCTGCAGATACCGCTGACGTGTTCCAACTTGATAATTGACGATAAACTCGGGTTTCATTTTGACGTAAATGGCGGGGGCATTAGCGGGCACGGCAGTTGCCGCCTCACCTTCGCCTTCAGCCGCCGCATCGCCTTCGGCATCTTCCTCCGTTTCATCTGAACCGCTCAGCAGAAACAGTGTTGCGCCAACAGCAATGCCAACCACCAATAGTGCTACCACAATAATGATGATCAGTTTCTTTTTACTCTTTCCCCCTTCAACGACGGGTTCCAGTTGTAACTCCTGTTCGTTTGCCATACGTCACCTTTTTGCTGTTAGTGCTATTTTGCAATCGCTATGCCACGGCGGATAAGCCATCACCGGCGCGATTGGACAATTGATAGCGTGCCTTTCTTCAGTGTAGACAATGAGCATTCAGGTTCTTGCTTTTCAGAATAGATTTACCAGAGAAATGCGTTAAAGGGTGGGGCGTTTAATTCACCGCATCTGATCATAGATGAGATAAATGGACGTCTATTTGAATATGTGGGCTTGAGCCTTTACGTGACGTAGATGTTCGCATGCATACCTTAGTCTTTTGGCATACAGCGAACATCGTCGCGGTATATATGGCGAGAATGGAACAATGATCTTATTTATGCGAAATAGTCTACTAGATTATCTACAGTCAAATTAGTGGCAGATACTATGTCTGGCATCTCTTCTGACAACCAGTCACCGTCTTCATAACCCTGGCCATCGCCTTGCCCAGATTGATGTTGTTGCTGTCCTTGATCAGAGACATGGACATCCGTCAGGTCGATTCCATGCTGCTCAAGCATTTCTTTCAAGCGAGGCGACTGACTTTCTAAAACATCACGCACTTGTTGGTGATTCGCGTGAAATGTGACAGAGACTTGGTCGTTCTGCATGCGCAGTCGAATTTCTAATGCCCCTAATTCGGGTGGGTCCAATTGCACTCGTGCTTCTTGAACACCATCCTTCATCATCATGCTGATTCGTTCAGCCACTTTCTCCCCCCATTTAGGATCTTGTGCACCCACACTGATTTTTTGGGTAAGTGCTTCCATAACCGGGCTATTTATCCCAGATTTTGTTTCGCTTTTTTCTGCCATAGAGGATCGATTATTTAGCCACTCTCCACCGGCCTCAAGGTTGTCTAGGCTGTCTCCTTCCGTGAGAGAAGCTTGCATGGCAGCCATCTCAGGCAAATTGGTCGTCGTGGCGGTGCTCTGACCAGCCGATTGAGGTGCGCCATATTGGAAGCGAACTTGCGCAGGGGTCAGCTCTCCCTCCGCCAGTGTGTTATCGGGTTGTAGACCCTCTCGAACCTCGCCATTCAGCAAGCCCGTTCGTGCAGCGGTATCGACGATCCGATTCAATTCACCTGACTTTAAATCTTTGTTAGCGTCGACTTCCACCATCGCATCTGGGACTAAGCTGCCCAATGGTTTATCCAATGTAGATGGTCTCGCCATTGATTCAGCCATCCCATGCGCAGAGAGCGGTAATAAACCTGTCGACTGAAGTGGTGTCTGGGTTGTTTCGCTAGGATTTACACTCGTTAATGTGCCTTGTAATGGCCCTGTTAATTGACTTGAGTGTTTTGATTGATGGACTTGCATGAAAGATGGCGGAGCCTGCGCTGGCCTATTCTGAGTGTTGTGCAAATTGGGCATTGGCCCAGCTGCCGTTGAAGATACAGCTCCGTTCACACCTTCCGTTAATACGCTAAAAAATTGATTCGGCACCCCCATGCTCTGAACACCTAGGTTGTCACTGCCTGCCTGAACAAACCAGTGAGCGGAAATATCATGCCCATCTAGCGGCAAGCTGGTCATGCCATACGGAGCGCCGTCTTCGCTTAAGGCCTCTTGATTTTGACTATGTGCTTTTGCGTGTTGATGTTGAGTATGCGCAGGAACCTGGGAGGATTTGGCTTGTTCGTATGCTTTATCAAATGGCTGGCCCGTGGTATCAGCATTTGTATGAATAGACGAAGGCGCTTTTGTATGGGCAGTACCAGAAGATACAGTGGGTGCCGCTGAAGAAAATGTAGGGATGGCCATCTCGATTTCCACTATCAATGTAAACGATAACAAATAATTGCAATGGCTAGGCCAAATGTGGGGTGACCCCATCACAACATTAATCGTCACAGAAAATGGGAAAGTGCTCTGCGTATTAGATGAATCATCCCGATGCCAAAGATAAGAAAAGCGCGCGGTGATAAAAAATGGTGGTTACAAGTTTTCCAGCGCGTTTTTGACGGCTGAAAATTCGTTATGTGCTTGATCTAACAGCTGAGCAACGCCATCTGTCGAACCTTCCTTGCCAATTTTTTCAATTTGACGGTAGATATCCGCTAAAGGTTGAGCACTGATGTTGCCACTGGCTCCCTTCAGACTATGTGCCAATTCACGGACGGCGGACGGGTTGTTCGCTTGTAAAGCTGCTTGCAGTTGTTCTAGCTTATTTTCAGAGTCTGTCACGAAAGCATCAATAAGATCTGTGAAGCCATCTTCCATAATTAATTTGAGTTCTTCTATTTCTGCTGTACTGATATGTGACATACGATCCTCTACACTTCGTCTGCTGGCCAAGACAGTACTACTTCGACTTGATTGCCTTCGCCTTTATACTGTATAGAATCACACAGAGTTTGGATCAGTGGAATACCCCGACCACAATAACCTGATTGTGGTTGAGTGCTAGACGCACTGCGTGCCTCAATGTTGTTTATTTTGGAGTGATAGTCGAAACCTGGCCCAGAGTCCGTTACGAGAATGGTAAGCTTGCCACCGCCGTTATGGGGGACGAGGTCAAAGTCAAATTGAACGCTGCCCGATTCCATCGTATCCATGGCCGCTTGCCTTTCTGCATAGTATTTAGCAAACCCATCCGCATCCGATTTTAAGTCAGACTGCAACCCCAGCACGCCATGCTCAAAGGCATTGGAATATAACTCCGCCATAATGGTATACATTTGTCCGCTCAAATTTCGCAGCGCTGGCACGTCATTTAATATGTTCAGCATCACCGGTAAGGGATTAAACGATTTCAGTGTTTCACCGCGCAGGCAATAAGACATACGCCAGTCGGTTGGTCCCACCACTGCTCCAGATTCTAAATCGATAGCGGCTTGACCAATATCATCTTCGCTGACCATCGTGACTTCAAGCAACGTGGTGTCGTCATCCTTACCACTATCACCCGAAAAGGTGGTCACTCGATCAATGATCTCTTGAAAAATACGGTCCGGCTGTTTGTTCTGTACAAAAACATCGTACAAACGTTGCTCTCCAAATAGGTCACCATCATCGTTGCGGGCTTCTATAATCCCGTCCGACCACATATAAAACTTATCACCTATATCCATTGGGAGAATACGAACCGTTGCATCAAATGCCTGACTGGACAGAACGCCCAATGGAAGATGTGTAGAAGGGACTTTTTCAACCGCCCGTGAGGCTGCGCGATACAAATAGAAATCTGGCAAACCGCCCATCCACACTTCCGCCTCTTTTTGTCGAAAGTTCAGGTTCAGCATACAAGCGCAACAAAAATAGCCGACAGGTAAAATGGTTTTTAGCTTCACATTCACTTCGCGAATGATATCCACCATGTTAAAGCCTTTCGCCGTCATACCGTAGAAAATCTCAGCCAATGGCATCGCACCAATGGCGGCTGGTAATCCATGACCCGTAAAGTCACCTAATAATATGTGTAGGCTACCGGAGGGTTTGCGAGCGGCTAAGAGTACATCACCATTGAATACGCTAAAGGGAGACAATAAATGCTGAAGATTGGGCAGATCTAAACACCCAGCATGCGCTACGTTGTCGTAAACTGCTCGTGCCACTTGTTGTTCATGCAACATGTGTTCGTTATTGGCGCGAATGACATTGCGTTGCTGTTGTAAGGTGCTATTCATCAGCCGCATTCGGCTGAATGCATTGATTTTGGCTTGAAGAATGATTTTGTTATACGGTTTTGATAGGAAGTCATCACCGCCAGAGTCCAAGCAGGCAGCAAGGTCTTGAGCATCTTGCAAGGATGTCAGGAATATGATCGGAACCATATCCTCCCCTGCCAATTCTTTTATTTTTCTTGCGGCTTCTTGCCCATTCATATTGGGCATCATGACATCCAGTAGGATGATGTCAGGTTTGTCCGATTGAAAGTGTTCGACCGCTTCCAATCCATCTTCGGCCAAAAATACAGTATGGCCCATTTTTTTTACAATAGCAGACAGGATCAATCTATCCGATTGATTGTCATCAGCTATCAAGACCTTAAGCGGTACACTCTCATCCATTTTTTTGCTCGTCACTGCGTCAGAGGCTAGTCAATAGAAAAGAGTTGCTCAAAATTAGATATGGTTAATATTTTACGAACGTCTGCGTTACAGTTCGTGATTCGGACTTTGGCACTATCACCGCCTGCATGATCTCTCAACAGCAACAACATACCCAGTGCTGAGCTATCGAGGTATGTGGCGTTTCGCATATCAATGATGTACGAATTGATGTCACTGCCTGCCTTCTCATAAGCATCACGAAACTCTTGATGCGCACTAAAGTCGAAGCGCCCTTCAATTTGCACGGTCAGTTCGTTACCGTTATTCGCTGTACCTATTGCCATTTCCTACCCCTATCGGCTCCCTGCAACATCGATCTATTATCTTGAGGATAGACCATTAATTTTGAAGAAGTAAATATTCATTTTGATTTCAAAGCCACCCCTCTGCGAAGGATACCTCGAATACTCATTCTGAATTTCTTATTTTGTCCAAAGTTTGGTCTGAATAGATTCAAAATTGCATCATGTCAGTTACATTATTAACGCTATGTCAATATTTTCAATTAGCGTGTCAAATATATTTAAGCATAGAGTCATGTTTAACATGCTCATGACACCTTGACGATATTTACTTTCGCGATGTTTACACGATTACGCTAAGAACACAAAGTTGTACCCACATCTAGCCAAAAATAAGTAAAGGTTGAAGCTGTCTAGCCGCTACTTTCTCTTGACATAGTGCACAATATAATCTGCGATTTTGCCTAACGGTAAAACTTTATCTGCCGCTCCTACTTCCACTGCTGCCCCCGGCATACCCCATACAACGGAAGAATCTCGGTCTTGAACAACGTTGTGTGCCCCTGCCTGACGCATTCTTAACATGGCGTTAGCACCATCGGCACCCATGCCCGTTAACATGATGCCTATCGTATGTTTAGCGCAGGTTTGGACAACAGAATCGAACAATACTTCAACAGAAGGTTTATGCAAATTCACTCTCGGTCCATCGTAAACTCGACAATAAAAATGCCCTCCTTTCTGTACGATTTCCATATGGCGATCTCCGGGGGCAATATACACATGACCCGCCATGATTTTATCGCCTTGCTCCGCTTCATGTACCGTCAAAGGCAATATTTTGTCTAGTCGCTTTGCGAATGACGTACTAAAAACAGGCGGTATATGCTGTGTGATCAAGATGGGCGGGCTGTCTCCCGGCATCATCGTCAACCACTCTCGGAGTGCTTCTGTTCCACCTGTCGATGCGCCAGCTGCAATCAATTTAATGTGAGAAGAGTGGTGGCCGACTTTTTCAACTTTGCGCATCGGTAATCGTGGGCGCGTTGCTTGCAACTCCAGTCGGCTCACGTTAGCAACCGATGCCATTTTCACTTTTGCGATAATCTCTGCGGTATATCGTCGTAACATTTCAGGACTATCGGCACTGGGCTTGCCAACATAGTCCACGGCCCCCAGTTCAAGTGCCTCCAATGTTTTAGGGGCACCCTTTTGGGTGAGGGTTGATATCATCACAACGGGCATCGGTCGTAAACGCATAATATTTTTTAGAAAGGTAATGCCGTCCATCTTAGGCATTTCAATATCTAATGTCAGAACGTCTGGGTTTAATTCTTTAATCTTCTCACGCGCAATAAATGGATCGGCAGCCGTTCCTACCACAGAAATACCTTTAGCTTCCTCAAATATTTCCGACAAAACCTTACGCACTAGAATGGAGTCATCCACAATTAAAACTTTAATCATTGTGTGGCCTTTTTTTCCTCATTCAGACATTAAAACAGCTCAACATCTCCACCTGAACTTTGTGTATTTTTGGATTGAATGTCTTTTAGGTAACCCTTTTCACGCTCGATTATCGTGTCATTGCGCGTTGAGGTGATGCGGCGAACTTTAACGGAGCCGGTATCCGGAAAATACAAAACCTTGCGAGAAAATACATCGCCGACGTCAGCAGCTTTAATTGCCAATCCTTCTTTATGCAAATAGTCGTAAGCAAACAAAATATTGCGTTGGCCAATATCCGTCATCGAAGCCAGTACCTGTCCACCACCGAATAATTTGACTTCCATATTGTTTTTACGGGCACCTTTTTTATACAACGCATTTAATAAATATTCCATCGCCCAAACACCATACCGTGTCGCTGCGGTATTTGCGTCACTCCCCCACTGATGCGTACTGTGTTCATTCTGTTCTGGCAACATAAAATGATTCATTCCACCGATGCCTAAATTAACATCACGAATGCAAGCGGAAATACAAGAACCGAGCACCGTACCGATCATCTCTCCATGATCAGAAACGTAAAGCTCACCGGGTAATATTTTAGCCGACCAAACCTTTAAGCTCGCATCCCAATATCGGTTCACATGGCTGAATTCTTTATCAACTGGAGGCTGAACAGAAGGGCCATGATAATGCATTACTTAACCTTCTTATAAATAGTGCGGCCAATCGACTCAAAGCGATCGGTAATGCCGTGTAACGTTTCGGAATGTCCTATAAATAAATATGCGCCATCGTTCATGGCATTCGCAATCCTATCGAAAAGTTCTCGTTGAGTTTCTTTATTAAAATAGATCACGACATTACGACAAAAAACGATATCAAAGGTACTTTGCATGGGCCAAGGCCCCAAAAGATTTAAACGATTAAACTGAATCAGCTCTCTTATACTTGGTTTTATACGTCCGATGCCTAGTTTTTCCTTACGCTCAAAACAATTTAAGTAATCTTTAGGCAATTGTTCGAGATCATCTAACGAATACTCTCCCGCCTTTGCCTTAGCCAAGACATCCGAGTCCAAGTCGGTTGCCAATATTTTAATATTGTAATTTTGTATTGGCATATTTTTACTGAGTGTTATGGCGATTGAATACGGTTCGGGCCCTGTAGAACAGGCCGCTGACCAGATTCGGATAGGATGCGATGTTCCCTTGCGCTTAAGTTCAGGGATGACAGTTTTCGCCAAGTATTCAAAGTGATGAGATTCGCGAAAAAAAGACGTCAGGTTTGTGGTAATAGAATTGAGAAAGAAGCTGACTTCCTTCGATTGATCTGCGTTTAGGTGCTCGCAATACTGCTTAAAGTTAGTCAAACCCAACGAACGTATGCGTCTTGATATGCGACTGTACACAAGCTCTTTTTTTTGCTCGCTGAGTACAATTCCACTGATATCAAATGCCACCGAGGATAAAAAATGAAAATCCTCGTCGAGCATTGGGAATTCCTTGTTTGCAAAGTCCATAGGGCAATTTTTATCTGTTGATTAAGGTGGTTTCCTTAAAAAAGAATTGACCAGTCAATGGTGTGCTGACTGGTCGTACAATGGCCATTTTTTAAAATTCTTGCCAGTCATCATCATCGTCTGAAACCGAAGGACGGCTGTCTCGAGAAGGAGCGGCCGACGGTGCGGCTGCCGACGGTCTAGGTCGTGAAGCCTGAGGGGCAGAAGCTCCACCACCCATTTGCATGGGTGCTATGTCCGAGCCGGCTGCCATTTGAAAAAACCCAACCAGATCGAGCATGTTTTTCGCCTGCTCCATCATGGTTTCGCTCGCAGCGGAAGCCTCCTCTACCAGCGCCGCATTTTGCTGAGTCATTTCATCCATTTGACTGATCGCTTTATTCACTTGATCAATTCCGGATGCCTGCTCTTCAGATGCATCGCTAATTTCTTTGATCATTTTTGTGACTTTTTCAACCGCCTCAACAATTTCCGTCAGCGTCGTACCCGATTCATTAACCAAATCTGTACCATTGCCCACTTTCTCAACGCTATCTCTTATTAGATCTTTAATTTCTTTTGCTGCACCGGCAGAACGCTGTGCAAGATTTCTAACCTCACCTGCTACTACTGCAAACCCTTTACCTTGCTCACCAGCCCTTGCGGCTTCGACAGCAGCGTTCAGTGCTAAGAGATTAGTTTGGAAAGCAATCTCATCGATCACACCAATAATATCGGCGATTTTTTTGCTGGATGAATTAATTTCATCCATAGCGGTGACGGCTCGACTCACCACCTCACCACCTTTGCGTGCTCTTTCCTGCGCATTGCTCGCCAATTCATTTGCATGAGAAGCATTTTCACTGGTTTGTTTCACCGAGCTGGTCATTTCCTCCATACTGGATGCAGTTTCTTCTAGCGATGATGCCTGCTCTTCTGTTCTCTGACTTAAATCTGTATTACCTTGCGCAATTTCACTTGAACCAGTGGATACCGTGGATGCTGATTGGCGAATGCGCCCAATTACATCCGTAAGTTTGTCACCTGTCGTATTGGCATCTTGTTTGAGTTTGCCAAAGATGCCTTCATAATCTGCGACAATACGCTCATCTAGTTTGCCGTGCGCCATGGCATCCAACACTCTCGCGGTATCGTTTATCACATTTTCTGCAATGCCGACCAACCGGTTCAAGCCTTCTGATAGCCCTTTGAAGAACCCAACCTTACCATCCAGTGAAATTCGTTGACTCAGATCGCCTCGGCCGGCCGATTCGATGATGTTATCCACTTCTTTTTCGACCATGACTTCTTGTGTACGGTCATTCCATTCCACAACCGTTCCGATTCTTTCACCATGATCATTCTTAATGGGGTTGGCCGTTAAACCAAATGTACGACCGCCCAAATGAATTTCGGTTTTGTACGTATTATCTAAGGCTTTCACCATTGACCGCTGATGGGCAGGATTTTTATGATAAATATCAATATTGCTGCCGATGACTTTTCGTGCATCAAAGCTAGGCAATTCAGTACGAATATCTTGCTGAGCATCAACCAGCATGTCCGTGACCGATTCATTCATATAAATAACATTAAAATCTGGGTCGGCGATCATGGTGTTCACCGTGGCTGAGTCTAGCGCCAATCGAATACGCGCATTCTCATCGGCCATTTTCTTTTCAGTTCTCAATCGTGCCAATTCTTCTGTTCGATCTGTCCACTCTACGACGGTCCCCAACCGCACGCCATTTTCATCCAGTACAGGGTTAACAATTAATGAGAAGGTTCGACTGCCTAGCTCCAGTTCCGCCTCATGGCTTGATGTTAGATTATCCAACATGGATCTTTGATAACTCGGCTTTTTATGGAAGATATCAATGCTCGCACCCAATACATTATCCGCTCTAAAACTGGGAATATCTTTTTTAATCTCAGATTCTGCTGTTACAAACATTTCGTTAACACCTTTATTGGTATAAACGAGATCATAATTTTCATCTGCGATCATTAAACAGGATGCTGAACATGCATCCAGTGCCCTTCTCACTCGGGTGTTTTCAACAATGGCCAAACGCTGTGCAGTGACATCAGTGGCATATTTCACTACTTTTATGGAGTCACCGTTTAAGTCTAATATCGGGTTGTAGGTCGCTTGAATCCAAATTTCCTTACCGCCTTTACCGATTCGCTTGTATTCGTTCGATTCAAATTCACCTCGATTTAGTTTCTCCCAAAATTGGCCATATTCAACGCTATCGCGTTCATTAGGCTCAACAAACATTTTGTGATGCTTGCCCTTAATTTCATCCAGCGTATATCCAACGGTATCTAGGAAGTTTTTATTTGCCGTGATGATGGTGCCATCCATATTAAACTCAATAACGGCCTGAGCTTTACTAATGGCATTTATTTTTCCTGTATTTTCAGCTGACTCGATTTTTTGTTCGGTAATATCACTTGCAAACTTCACGACCTTGTAGGGCTTGCCGTCTAAACCAATGATTGGGTTGTATGACGCTTGTATCCATATTTCTCGCCCCCCCTTGGCTAAACGCTTATATTCTTTTGACTCAAACTCACCTCGATTTAGAGACTCCCAAAATTGTGCATATTCCCTAGATTCTTTGAATTTTGGCTCAACAAAAATACTATGGTGCTTTCCTTGTACTTCTTTTAGCGAGTAACCCATCGCATTCAAGAAGTTATCATTCGCGGTGATAATGGTGCCATCCATATTAAACTCTATGACGGCCTGAGACTTATTGATCGCATCAATTTGCCCTTTGTCATCAACCGACTCTTGCTTTTGAATCGTGATATCAGATGCAAATTTAACCACCTTGTAGGGTTTGTTGTCCGCGTCAAAAATTGGGTTATAGGATGCATGAATCCAAACCTCTCCACCGTCTTTCCTTACTCTTCTATACTCTCTTGATTCAAATTCCCCACGATTTAGCTTCTCCCAAAATTCTCTATATTCGACACTGTTTTTGGTTTCGGAATCAACGAATATGCTGTGGTGTTTCCCTTTTACCTCGTCCAGCCGATACCCCATGACATTTAAGAAGTTATCATTAGCATTAATGATGGTGCCATCCATATTGAATTCGATGACGGCTAAAGATTTATTGATCGCTAATACTTTTCCGGCATTATCAAATACAGAGCTTTCACTTCCACCATCACCTTGAAGTAAACTTTTATTGGATTTACTGAGATTAACCAAGGCATAAATAAGATGAGAGATTTCATCACGCCCACTCATTTCGGGCGCATAGGTAAAATCACGATTGGCTATTCCATTAATGCACTTTACTGCCTGTGTCATACCGATTAATATTCGACGCCCTGATAACCAACTCGCAATCATACCTGCAAGTGTGAGCAAACTAAGGATGATCAACGCATTCATACCGACTGATTCAGGCAAGCTGGCATACAGGTAAACCAATCCTACAGCCGGCAGTAGCCAGGGTAATATTAATTTATACTGGACACTCAATCGTGCTATTCCGTCCATTTTCTAATTCCTCATCAATCATCAATTGTTAATAATTTCTCAAGCTCTAATAGGATCACCATCCTTTTTTTCACAGTGACCAACCCCTTGATAAAACGAACATTTGCGTTATCACCCATTCCAGTGTTTTTTACATCTTCAATGGGCACATCGTATACATCGGATATTGCATCGACGATAATCCCCATCGTTCGATGACCTTTATCGGTTTTAATTTTTAGCACAACGACAACCGTCGCTTCACCATATTCAATGGCTTCGATGTTAAAGCGCAGTCTCAAATCAATAATCGGAACAATGGTGCCGCGAAGATTAATCACGCCTCTCAGATGGGGTGCAGTATTAGGAACGGGGGTAGCCTCTTCCCAGCCACGTATCTCTTGCACGGCGAGTATGTCAACGCCGTACTCTTCGTTATCCATAATAAAGGTTAGATACTGTTCAGTAGCCAATTCATCATGGGGCGTTCCATTACCCTGCTCCATTGTTTCCTCAGCGGCACCCATACCACTACACTCCTACTTGACGATTTCGATGGTCTTCACCGCGCTCTATCTATTGGATTAAGCCGCAATGGTTGAGGCATCTAGATGTTTAATTGATACACCCGCCATTTTCGCTAACCCACTGATGTCTATGATTAATGCGACCGTTCCGTCACCTAAAATTGTGGCACCCGAAATGCCTTCAATACGTTTATAATTCTCTTCCAAACTTTTAATGACAACTTGCTGCTGTCCCATTAACTCATCCACGACCACACCGATTTTTTCACCTTCTGTTTCCACCACTACAATAATGCTCTCTTCAAGCGTTTTTGACTCAACATTAAGATTGAATGTGCCGCTCAGTGGGATAATGGGTACATACTCATCTCGCAGCAATAACACATCCGAGTAGCCCCCCACATTATTTAAATCTCGCCCCTCTAGCTGAATGGACTCAACAATGCTCACTAATGGGAAGATAAAGGTTTGATCACCCACGCTAACCAATTGACCATCGAGTATGGCCAAGGTCAGTGGTAAACGGATAATAAAACTCGATCCTTTACCGGGAAACGACTCAACTTCAACCGTACCATTGAGTGCGCTGATATTTCGTCGAACAACATCCATTCCCACACCTCTACCGGATAAGTCACTGACTTGGTCAGCGGTCGAAAACCCTGGCTGAAATATTAAATCGTGGACTTGTTCATCGGTTAAGGTTTGATCCTCTGTAATTAAGCCATTCTCAATCGCTTTACTCAGAATTTTTTCTTTATTGAGCCCTGCACCATCGTCTTTTATTTCAATTACAATATTGCCGCTTTGATGATAAGCCGTCAGTTTTACAGTGCCTGTTTCGCTCTTTCCATTTGCAACGCGTTTATCTGGGGTTTCTATTCCATGATCCATGGAATTTCGTATAAGGTGCACCAACGGATCACCAATTTTTTCCATCACCGTTTTGTCCAGTTCTGTTGACTCACCAGACATCACCAATTCGATCTTTTTATTTAAAATTCGGCTGGTATCTCGTACTAGCCGCGGAAAGCGGCTAAATACGAAGCTAATCGGCATCATCCGAATTTTCATTACACTTTCTTGCAATTCTCGGGTGTTGTGTTCGAGCTGAGCCAGTCCTTCTTGTAATCGTTGTATACGGCTTATATCAAAGTTTTGACCAAGCTGGCCCAACATAGATTGCGTAATGACCAATTCGCCAACCATGTTGATTAAACTGTCGACTTTATCAATGCTAACGCGGATCGATGAACTTTCTTGAGTTTGCGGTGAGGACGGTGGTTTTTTTGCCGCTTTAGTATCTGCTTTTTCGGGCACTTTTTCTTTCGCTGCGCTCGTCACCAGATCACTAGGTTTTTCGACTTCTGCCGGCGAAGCAGGTGCTGGTTCCTCGGTTAACGTCGTGCCCACCAGTGGCTCAATATGCACTTCAGCATCATCAATTACCCACTCAAAGACCTCATCAATTTGAGCCCGATCGACATTTTTTTTGATGGTGATTTCCCAAGACAAATAACAATGCTCAGGATTCATTGCAGAAAGGGTTGGCATTTTATCGTGGAAGACTTTAACGTCCATTTTCCCTTCGGACACTTCCTCTAATTGACGAAACATTCGAACAGGCTCGTTACCTGACTGAAGCAGTTGGGGCTCTGGAATAAAACGAATAAACCAACCTTCACCTCCTCCATCGGGCGTTGATCCGTTCTGATCTTCATTTCCAGATTGACTATTGCCTGAGTCACTCGCACCATTTGACGAGGGTGCCGAACCTTCCGTTTGCCCAGACAATATGGCTTCAAATTTTGCTTTCAGTTCGTTCGCCGTATCCATTTCCGGCTCATCGCCTGATTGCAAATCTTGGAGCAGACCTCTTAAACAATCGACGGATGCCAAGAGTATATCGAGTAACGATTGGTCCATCTTGCGGTCGCCGCCGCGAATTTCATCGAGTACCGTTTCAACGACATGAGTAAACCCAGTAATTTGATTAAAACCAAACGTACCGGCACCGCCCTTGATAGAATGAGCTGACCGGAAAATGGTATTAATCACTTCACTGTCAATATCATCCATATCCATATTGAGTAAGCCATTTTCCATGGCATCTAAGCCTTCGTAGCTTTCCTCAAAAAATACTTGGTGAAACTGACTCAGATCGACACTCATAACTATCCCAGTACTTTCTTAATCGTGGTAAGTAATTGGTCAGGATTGAACGGTTTTACGATCCAACCCGTCGCGCCTGCAGCCTTCCCTTCGGTTTTTTTATCGCCTGCGGATTCTGTCGTTAGCATTAAGATCGGGGTGAATTTATAACTTGGGAGCTGTCTTAAATTACGACATAATTCAATTCCATCCATATTGGGCATATTGACATCAGACAGCACCAAATCCATTGGCTGTGTTTTTGCAATGCCTAATGCCTGTACACCATCACTGGCCTCTAGTACTTCATGACCGGCTCCTTTGAGCGTAAACGTTACCATTTGACGCATGGACGCTGAATCATCGACGGCAAGAATTTTGGCCATATAGACACTCCATTTTTTAACAGTTAACTCATTCCCAAAACAGGACCCAAACCCGTTAATTTAACGGCGGATAGAACGGTTTCAGAAGGCTTTACCCATTGCAATTTTCGGTCTTGTTCTTTGAACGCGCGTTGAAATCCCAAAAGCAGCTGTAAAGCACTGGTATCGATTTGCTCAACTGCCGACAAATCCACCGACACATCTACGCCACCCATTAAAAGCTCTTCCATTTTCGCGTGTAACTCTTCCGCTCGA
Organism: uncultured Saccharospirillaceae bacterium; assembly: GCA_947503895.1. GTDB lineage: Bacteria > Pseudomonadota > Gammaproteobacteria > Pseudomonadales > Oceanobacteraceae > Bermanella. The sequence continues at coordinate 74,251 of CANNFT010000010.1, read as the reverse complement.
ATGATCGTGCTCTTCCCTTCAAGGCTTAATGTCTCTGCATCCATAAATTCGTCCGCTTTATGGGTATTTACCATAAGATTAGACGCAAATATTTAGCTTGCTAGTTAGGGTGTTTGATTATGGAGTGAGAAAAAATCAGGTTAACGTGTTTCGGAATGGCTTCTATATAGCTGCATGCCAATTTCATCCAGTAACTTTTGTAATTGACGATTCTCTGACGCAATCGCTTGCTCTGTGAGACGGGTTTTGAGCTTTTTATAACTTTCTAATCTTTGTTTAAGTCTTATATAAACATTTTGAGCTTTTTCTAATTTTGATTCGATGCGGCTAATTTGGCCTGCTTGCTGCTTTAATGCGGAGTGTATTTGCAATAGAAAGGATTCAAACTGTTGAATATCGGCACCACTTATGCCGCCTTTTCCCTTATGAGCGAAACTGAGTTGATACTCTTTTTCGTACAATGAGAGCGCATCTTTTCGCTCAATCTCCTCCGCCAGTTCTCGCTGTATTTTGCCCAAATACACAAGCGCTTCTTGTACGGCTTGCTCAGCGATATTGATTAACGGGTTCAGTCGCCGAGCTCTGGATTCGCTCATGCGGTGCCTTCATTGAGCACATGCACGATGGCATTTAAACCTTCTTCACTTTCTTGTATCGAAAAAGCTTCATCTAACCTTTGCTCCAGAAAAGCCTGTAACACCGGAAAAAGCTTCACGGCTAAATCCAGATCAGAATTGTTACCCGGTGTGTATGCACCGACACTGATTAAGTCTTTGTTTTGCTGATAGATGCTATACAGATGCTTGAACTTTTGCGCTTTCATGAGCATCTTTTGATTAACAATATGCGGCATGGCCCGACTGATGGAGGCTTCAATATCAATCGCCGGATAATGTCCCTCTTCTGCAAGACGACGACTCAATACAATATGCCCGTCTAGAATAGCCCTTGCCGCATCTGCAATAGGGTCTTGCAAATCATCGCCTTCTGTTAAGACGGTATAGAACGCGGTGATTGAACCTCCACCCGGAGGGCCGTTGCCCGCTCTTTCCACCAGCTTAGGAATTTTTGCAAATACCGATGGCGGATAACCTTTGGTTGCGGGCGGTTCACCCACTGCCAACGCCACTTCACGTTGAGCCTGTCCGTAGCGGGTTAAACTGTCCATAAGTAACAGGACATCTTTGCCTTCATCACGATAATGTTCTGCAATCGTGGTGGCCAAAGAGGCTGCTCGCATTCGCATGATCGGCGAGTCATCCGCAGGCGATGCGATCACCACCGCTTTTTTAAGCCCTTCTTCCCCCAGAATATCCTGTATAAATTCTTGTACTTCTCGCCCTCGTTCGCCCACTAGCGCGACAATACAAATATCAGCGGTGGTAAAACGTGTCATCATGCCTAGCAACATACTTTTACCCACACCACTGCCAGCAAATAATCCTAATCGCTGTCCTTTACCCACTGACAACAATGCATTAATAGAGCGAATGCCGACATCCATGGTTTCTCGAATGGGTGCGCGTTCCATAGGGTTGATGATTTCGTGGGTCAGTGAACCTTGTGAAGCGCTGACGATTGGACCTTTATTATCGAGGGGGCTGCCAGCACCATTAATGACGCGTCCGAGCAGTACATCGCCGAGCGGCGTTTTCTCTGATCCAATGATCGGTGTGACAGTCGCTCCTGGAGAAAGGCCATGTGTGGGTTCAATGGGCATTAAAAAATATCGATTTTGATCGAACCCTACGACTTCAGCCTCAATCGCGTGCTGACCTTCTTGTACCATGCAGCGATCACCGATTTTGAATTTACAGCCAACGGCCTCCAGTGTCAGACCAATCATTCTTGTTAACTGACCCATCACCACAGGTTCGCAGTGAAATGACGTATTACGCTCAACCCATTCTAATTGATGCAGCACTTTCATTCTGAATCGCGCTCATCTTTATGTTCTGAATGGTTTTCAATCGCTTGGTCACCAGCATCTGGTTCGTTATCGAGAGCGGCTTCATGATGGTCAGGAGCACCTTGTTGAATGCTCTGATCGTCGCTGATGTCGTCCTGAGCATCGCTGTTTTCTGTTCGGTCGGGGATATCCGTCTTTAACGCATTCGAAGTCAGATCTTCCGATTCATTTTGTTCATCGGCGGCTGCATCTATGTTCGAGGCTTGCGTGCTGTCTTCATGCTGTTGGTTATGATGAGTATCCGGTACGGCAGCGTCATCTATGATTTCCTTCGAGGCATTTTCCGTCAGTTTCTCTGATGTTTGCTCCTCATCCAATTCAAAATCCTGAAGTTCGCTCACCAGTAATTGTTCTTTGAATTGTTCCAATACTAATTGCCAGCGACTTTCTAATGTAAAGTCAATGAGGCTGTGTTCCGTTTCTATTTTGCAGCCACCCGGTGTTAATTGATCATCTTCGATGGGGTCCCAATTTAAATTATACTGTTCAATCGCAGCCTCTAAATAAGGAAGGTCACTACTATGAACATAGAGCGTCAAATTTTTTGAACCAGCAGGTAAAGCATCTAACGCCAACTTGGTTAAATGAACGATGTGCTCACTTCCTTGCGAGAGCGATTCGGTAATCACGGCTTCGGCTATGTTTGTCACCAGCATAGATATGACACTCTCCAACTGTTGCCGTTGATCTTCAATCGGTAACAGCAGATTCTTCATGAGGGTCGTTAATTCTTCTACTTTTTGATCGGTACGCGCCTTGCCTTCTTGGGTTGCTGTCTGCTCTCCTTCTTTATAACCCGAATCAAACCCAACTTTCTTTCCCTCTTCTTCACCGGCAGAAAATCCTTCTTTATGCCCACTTTCAAACCCTAACTTCTCTCCCTTTTGTCGACCTTCAACCAGTCCTTGTTCCAGCCCTTCGTTATAAGCTTCTTGTCGTATCTGCTCTAGTTGCTCGGCCGTGAGCGGCTCAATCTCAATATCTTCTTCTGATGCATCTACCTCCGCGACCTCTTGTGCCACTAAGTGGTCAGGCTCAGTCCAGTATGGAAGATTCCATTTTCTGGGCTCTTGAACATCTGCAGCAGGAATTCTTTCCTTTAATATATGACTCATTTTTCAAGCCTCAGCCACACTCAAGGGCACATCATATTTGGCAAATAAACCCACTTGAAAAGTATCCAATCAAGGTTAAGGCTTACCTTATTAATTATTAACGAATCTTAAACGTTATCTGTCCGTCAATGATCCATAGGCTTCCAACGTTCAATCTATTGTCACTGATAAATTCAGATGCATTGACTAAAAATGATTCACGACACTGTTTATGCCCTTAACATGCGCTGTCATTTTAATGTCTTTATCGCGATAGAAACGTCAAAACGCTACATCATTTGCTCACCACCGGCGCCACCCAGTACGATTTCACCTGCATCTGACATTCGACGTGCAATCGATAGAATTTCTTTTTGCGCAGCCTCTACCTCACTCACTTTAACCGGCCCTTTCGCTTCAAGATCATCTCGTAGCAATTCAGCTGCACGTTTAGACATGTTCTTGAATATTTTTTCTTTCAAATCATCATCTGCACCTTTTAGTGCGATAACCAGTAAGTCAGTTGAGACCTCTCTCAGTAGAGCCTGAATGCCTCTATCATCCACATCAATTAAGTTTTCAAATACAAACATTAAGTCTTGTATTTGAATACCCAGCTCTTCATCCACTTCTTTAATTTGATCCAGCAGTTCGCTGGCCATGCCACTATCTAAGTAGTTGATAATACTGGCAGACACTTTCACACCGCCCATTGCGGTCGTTTGTGCGCCTTGATTACCGGAGAATTGTTTTTCAAGAATATCATTTAATTCCTGTAAGGCCGCAGGTTGAACTGCTTGCAAAGCAGCGACGCGCATCATGATGTCTAAGCGAACTTTTTCATCAAAGTTAAATAATATTTCGGCTGCCTGATCCGATTCTAAGTAGGCAATAACAATGGCTTGAATCTGGGGATGCTCATGACGAATAACATCTGCTACGGCTCTTGATTCCATCCACTTTAAAGTGTCAAGACCTGTCGTGTTACCCCCTAAAAGAATGCGATCAATAAGTCCAGATGCTTTATCTGAGCCAAGCGCTTGTGTCAGCATGTTGCGGATATAGTCATCGGCTCCCATTCCCATGCCCGTTTGGCCAGACAATGAGTCTAAGAATTCCGCCACAACACCTTCCACTTGCGACTGCGTAATATCTTTTAATGCCGCCATGGTAGCGCCTACGGCCTGTACTTCTTTCGGCCCCAAATGCTTAAGAAGCTCTGCAGCATCTTTTTCACCCAAACTAAGCAATAAAATACCGGCGCGTTCTTTATGACTTAAACTCGCAAGATCGCCTCCTGGTGCCTTTACGGCTTTGGAATCATTTTTTCCTTCGTTATCGTCAGCTGCCATCGTTTACCCATTTTTTAAAGGCGGTTGCAACTCTCGCGGGATCTTCTGCAATAAGTCCTTTAAGAGCGTCCAATTGTCTTTCAAATCCTTCTGATGCCCCAGGGAGTAAAAACTCATCTGCACCTGCCAAGGTGACTTTATCATCGCCAAATAAATCGTCACCTTCTCCCAAATCATCTAGCTCACCTTCAACATCGGACACATCATCTTCATTACCCCGATCAATAAGATTACGAACAATCGGTCGAACCACTCCAAAAATAAGAATCAATAAAAATAAGCCCGCAAGAACCTGTTTAATAATTTCCCAGAACCAAGGTTGTTTCCAGAAATCGGGTTCTCCCAATTCAACTGCACCGCCTAAAAATTGAGAGTTGATCACGCTCACGCTGTCGCCTCGAGCTGCATTAAAACCAACCGAATCTTTAACCAGTAGTTCCAAGCGCGTGAGTTCTTCTGGTGTCCATGTCGCTTCTTCCATTACACCGGTTTCCGCGTTCACTCGTTTGCGGTCATTCACCGCAACCGATACCGTCAATCTGCGTACACGTCCTACCTGATGTTGAGTATGACTCAATGTGCGATCCACTTCATAATTTCTTGTGGCTTCACTGCGACGTTCTAATGGCGTGGCAGCTTCCTCGCCTTCTTGCCCGATGGCCTCTTCTGGTGCGGTTGCGGCACCAGGAGGCTGATTTGATAATGCCCCAGGTACGCCACCGTCCGGTTTATTTATACTTTCTTCGTCTAAGGTTTGTTCACTTCTCAGTGCTATTAAATCTGGGTTATATAACTCTTCAGTCTGTTCAACCATCGTAAAGTCAACATCGGCGGACACTTCAGCTTGGAAGTTTTCAGCGCCGAGTACAGGCTCCAATATTCTTTGAACACGTTGACTTAAGTTGTCTTCCACTTTTCGGGTGTACTCAAATTGACGTGTCGCCAATAAGTCTTCTTGGTCTTGATCTTCTTTCGATAACAAATTGCCTTTTTGATCGACCAACGTAACATTTTCAATGGGTAGCTCAGGGATGCTACTGGCGACTAAATTAATGACGGCATCTGCTTGCTCTTGGTTTAAACCTTTGCCGCCGTATAACTCTAAAAATACTGATGCTCTCGGTTCTCGTGTATCTCGAACAAATACCGATTGCTTAGGGAGTGCAAGGTGCACTCTTGCATTTCTTACAGCCTGTAAACTTGATATTGTCCGAGCGAGCTCACCTTCTAATCCTCGTCTAAAGCGAGCATTTTCAATAAATTGGCTCGTACCAAGACCCTGCTCTTTTTCCAGCAGTTCTAAACCTGTTCCTTCTTCGTTACTGGCAATGATCGGCGCTAAGGCCAGCCGAGCTTCATGGAGGTCTGCCTCACTGACCATCACAATGCCGGTCACCGGATTGACTTGATAATCGACAGATTCCGTTTCTAATATGCCTAAAATCTCTTTTGCATTATATTCTTGCAGGTTAGATAACAATGGACGATACGGAACTTCCTGTGACCAAATGACGATACCAATGCCCAGCGCTAAGATACTGGCAAAGCCCAGTAATAATGCCACTTGTCTGACGATGGTTAATTTATTAAACCCCATCATGACAGGGTTTATGTCTGTCGCATCTGTTTCTGACGGTAATGCTAGATTATCCGTACGGTCTCGCGAATCTTGAGACTCAGGCGGGGTATTCGGGTCAACTTCTGCCGGTACATTATCAGCCATAATACTTACTCGTTATGCTATTCCCGTAGCGCTATTGATATTGCTTATTTCAATGTAAAGTTTGTTGCACCTGCATTTGACCCACACAGCATCGTATTTAAATATTGACTGTGAATCATTAGATTTTATACAGGCATATTCATGATGTCTTTATAGGCTTCTACCAATTTGTTACGTACTTCTGTCATAGCTTGAAACGATACGCTGGCTTTTTGTGCTGCAATCATCACTTCCGGCAAATCTATTTGTGGATCACCTTTTTCGAATCGCTCCCTTAATTCACCGGCATGACGCTGTTTAGCATTCACATTATTAATGGCATTCGCAAACATGGATTGAAAATTGGGAACGTTTGGGTCGGCGGGTATATCAGGGAAGTTTTTGCTGGTCTTGGTAACCTGAGCGACTTCATTGGCTAGTCGATCTTCTTGTATATGCTCAATACTGGGCTGAGTGGCTTTAACCTGCTCTCTTACTTCACGCAATTGCATTAAGACACTGTTTATATCAGCGCGATCAACCATAACGATTCTCCTTCGTAACAAGTGCCTATTTGTGTTTGGACCTGATCACGTATTTAGCTTAACAATGAGTGGGAGCCATGTTCGATATTGATCCCCTCTTCTCTCATTCTTGCCATTTTATATCTTAATGTGCGGGGACTAATGCCCAATTTTTCCGCCGCGTCTTTTTTACTGCGTTCGTTTTTCAACGCTTCAATAATTAAACAGTACTCTCGCTGCTTTAGGTTATCACCCAAACCATCTTGATCGTTTAATTCAATGGTTTCCGCTAATTCTTCAGAATGGAAATTATCAATATCAAGCACGATATCCGTGGTTGTAATATGATTTCCTGTTTGTACGATAAGCGCACGCTGAATCACATTTTCAAGCTCTCGCACGTTTCCTGGCCAAGGATGAGACAGCAACTTATTCTGTGCTGAGTCGTCTAGTATCACAGCGGAACGACCGAGTTTTTTACAGTGCTTTTTAAGCAGAAGCTCAGCAATGGGGAGAATATCCTGACGGCGTTGCCTGAGCGCTTTCCATTGCAGAGGAAAGACACTTAAACGATAGTATAAGTCTTCTCTAAATTTCTTTTCTTTTACGTAGCTGGCGAGATCGCGATTAGTCGTGGCAATAACCCGTACATTTAAAGCAATCGGTTTACGACCGGCTAATCGTTCGACTTCATGCTCTTGAAGCACTCTCAATAATTTAGCTTGTAGGCCAATATCCATTTCTGAGATTTCATCGAGTAGGATAGTCCCTTCATTAGCTTGCTCAAATTTCCCCGGCATGCTGTTATAGGCACCCGTAAATGCCCCTTTTTCATAACCAAACAACATTGCTTCCAACATATTTTCTGGAATGGCTGCACAATTTATCGCAACAAACGGGCCTTTCTTTCGAGGGCTGTTTTGGTGAATATAACGTGCCAGCACTTCTTTTCCGGTTCCGCTTTCACCGCAGAGCATAACCGTTGCATCGCTATTCGCTACTTGTTTAGCCAGCTTCAATAAAGCACGACTTGAGGGCGCTTCTGCCACAGGCTCATCTAGATTGATAGGCCCCTCGGACTGCACCCGAAACTGATTAACCGTTTCGACTAAAACGTCAACGTCGAACGGTTTAACCAAATAGTCCATGGCACCCAATTGGATGGCATGGACGGCTTTTTCGACTTCACCATAAGCCGTCATTAACACAAACGGTAACGTTGGATAAAGAGACTTAACCTGAATAAGCAATTCAAACCCATCCATGGGTGACATGCTGACATCTGATAAAATCATGTCCACGGTATTAGATTTTAAAGCCGAAAGGGCTTCTTCGCCATGACCGGCTTCTACCACCGTAATATTTTGAAGGCTCAAGGTATCAACGATGGCCTCACGCAATTGAATATCATCTTCTACCACCAACATTTTAAAATTAGACATGTGCAAGTTCTCCTGTTGGCACGATTTCCTGCTGTGTTTTCATGGGTAAAACAATCGTGAAACACGCACCACTCAATTGATTAGAATATTGATCATCAATATTTTTTTTCATATCCGTCATATCTACATTGGATGACGTTAGCGGTGTATGAAATACACTTAACAACCCATTTGATTCATTTTCGGAAGGTTCGCCGTACACTTTATGTCGTGTATTTGTGCGCTCACACCATCGATAGTTGGCATATTGAAGTTGCCCGTGATGCGCACGAACAACAGCGTTCACAACAGGCAGCCCCAACCCCGTACCATTGGATTTGGTCGTAAAGAAGGGTTCAGTCAATTGTTCATTTGTGTCCGTTTTGATACCCGGACCGTTGTCATAAATAGAGAGGTGCAATTTATTTGCTTGTTCTTTAAATTCTATGAATATTTCTGCATTCTTTCCTTCCGACTCCGCGGCCTCAATGCCATTAGAGAGTAGATTCTGAATCGCGCCAATCAGGCTCTCAGGGTGACACTGAATATAGCCTTTGCCCTCCAACAATTTGACGCTGAACTCAACCGTGTGCTGACTTTTTAATATTTGCTTGCTGTCTTCTATCATCTGACTTAATTCTGTCAGTTCCATCACTGAATTAAGCGGTGAACTGCCTCGTGCAAAAATCAGCATGTCTCTGACTTGAGATTCAATATTCTTTAATTGACGGGTTAGTTTGCGTGAAAAACGTCGCTGATTAATTTCATCCAATTGGCGGCTGCCTAAATGCTGGGCATAAAGTAAGGCTCCAGACAATGGTGTGCGAATTTGATGCGCCAAACTTGCCACCATTTTGCCCATGGCCGTCAATCTTTTATGCAACGACAATTTATCTTGAAGTTGACGTGTTTCTGTTTGATCAATCATTAATACTATCTGACCGGGTTCATTTTCTAGGCTCGTCGTTTGAATGCTCAATCGTTTACCGTCTTTAAGTGATACCTCGTGACCATCGTCTTTTCTGGGTTGAAAACAGCGATTGATAATGTCGACCCACCGTTGCTCGACCACTTCATCGGTGCCTAACATGGCCAGTGCAGCAGGATTACATTGCTGTACTACCCCGTTGCCATTCAAGACCACCACCCCTCCGGGCAAAACGTGCAATAAGGTATGCAGCCGATCAGCGATTTGTTCCTTCTCTTTTAATTCCTTCATTCGAGCTTCGGTGACTTCAGCCAACTCGCCACTCAAACTTTGAACTTGGTTCTCAAGCCGCGTATAGCTGTCACTTAATTGCTGCGACATTTGATTAAATGCTTCAAAAGCTTGACGAAGGTTGTCTTGAGGCACTTCCGTCGCTTGGGATTCCGATACAAACGCCATAATACTTTCACCTTTGGTCGCAAGGTTTGCCAAATTAATGGCTGGTATACCCTTATCGCAATTAGCATGCCTAGGAATACCAAAATCTGTCCGCCTCATCACTGGAAAGCCTGTACACCCCTAGCCATAAAACCTTTCAAATGCGCTTGATAACTGAATGTATTAAAAACGAAGGTTTATATCTTCAATACTTCGGACGCATGTGAGCGTATTCGTCTCTGCCCGCGAATTTTAAATGGCATCGTCAGAGTTTGGACATCAAAGGCTAGCGAGCGTGATGGCTTGATATGGCTTTTTTAGAATGCTTACTCAGAAGAGAACTTGTAAAAAAAATATCACGCATTAATCTGCACAGAGTCTTTTTATCCGACTCACTCTGTAGTGCTATCCAGAGTATTGATATAAAGAATGAAACACTCGGCCCAAGCAAGGTGGGTTGGCTACATGTGATAGAAAATAAGATGGGGTCAATCTAGATGATTAAGGGCACACTGAATTGCTAGTCGCTTAAAGTACACTCATGTGATGCAGTGCAATTTGCCGATTGCACAATGACTGATCGATTAGCGATAATGTTGAAATTAGATGGGACGTTTTTAAGAGAGAAGACGGTCATTGTAAATGTCCACGACATCGCATACACGTGAACATTCAGGAGATGCCTCAATAGGATGGCCGAACCTAACTGGCTTCAGCATGTTCTCGTTCTTTTCGATGTAGTCCATATTTGCGCATTTTTTCTACCAGTGTGGTTCGCCGAATGCGCAGCTTTTCCGCCGCTCTAGCCACTATGCCACTCGCATCATCTAACGCTTGTTGGATTAGCGACCGCTCAAGATTGGTTAAATATTCTTTTAGGTCAATTCCATTGACGGGCAACAGCGCAGGCGTGTCCATACCAACTAAACCCGGATCTTGTGGAAGAATCACAGCTTCATCTAAGGTACTTTCCTCTTCATCGCCTTCATCAACATGACGGAATTTCTTTGGTAGCTCGTTTAGGCCAATGACACCATACGGATGCAATATAGCTAGTCGTTCTACAAGGTTTGCTAATTCCCGAACGTTTCCATGCCACTCATGACGACACAGCGACATGATGGCTGCAGAATTAAACCGAATAGATCCGCGCTTTTCATTTTCCATACGAGAAATAAGTTCATTAAGCAACAGCGGAATATCTTCTCTACGCTCACGCAAGGGCGGAACATCGACTGGAAATACATTTAGCCGGTAATAAAGATCTTCTCTGAAGGTCTCTTCTTCAACCATGGTTTCGAGATTTTTATGCGTAGCAGCAATGATGCGAACATTCGTTTTCAGCGTTTTTGTGCCCCCAACTCTTTCATAAGTACGCTCTTGCAATACACGCAGTAGCTTTACTTGCATATTGAGGGGTAAATCGCCTATTTCATCTAAAAAGAGTGTGCCCCCTTCTGCCAATTCAAAGCGTCCTGCTCTTGACGTGATAGCGCCTGTAAATGCGCCTTTTTCATGCCCAAATAATTCACTTTCAATCAACTCTGTTGGAATCGCACCACAATTTACGGGCACAAACGCTTCATCACGCCGGTTAGAATGGTAATGCAAGTTACGCGCAACGACTTCTTTTCCCGTGCCGCTTTCGCCCGTAATTAATACCGTCACGTCCTTATCAGCAACTTGGTGCATTAATTCACGGACGTATTGAATTTGCCGGCTCGTGCCGACTAAGCTTCTGAATAACTGAACCGGTCTGCGCTCACCCCTAACGCGATTGTGGCTGACATGTTCGCGATAAACTTGTGCTCGATGTAAACTATCAAGCAATTTATTGTAACTTGGCGGCATATCAATGGTGGCAATGATGGCCCTTCGAACATCATCTGACAAATCTTCAGGTAGCGGTTCATTACCGATATACAATAACGGCATGCCCTTATCCCATTCATTGATTTCATTGAGAATTTGAATCACCGATTTATTTTCACAATCACCCAATATTATGGCGACTAAATCGAGGGGATCGTTTGTACTACTGGCTTTATCTTTCCATTCATAACAGCGACTCGTGATGGATTCTTCTCCCAGGAAATCCAGCAACACCTGCATATCATGCATTCTCTGCTGATTATCATCCACTATTAGGACTTTAATCTCTCTCCACATAATGATTACCCTGTCGCCTTTGGAAAAGATCCCGCAGAGACGGCTTTGTATCTAATATTAGACACGATACCGTCACCCTATAAATGCTGGAAGATTGAAAGCATCATAATGAGTCAGCAAAATCTCTACTCTCGTTCTCGCCTTAGATAGTGACCTGAATGAGACCGTAGTGATATTGACATCCCATATGGTTAGTTAAGTACTTCTATTGATTCAGGTCAAATTAATGACGTTATTTTTTTGTTTTTATTCGATAATGATTCGTTAACATTAGTCAGCCACTGACAAAGTTTTTATTTGAGCCTGACTTTGACAATTATCCGACGCTCATGCCCACTAGGATGGACAGACATAATATGTCCAATGGCACCGTAATTTCTTATTTTCCTGCATTAACAATAAAAAACATCTTGTAACAAAATAATTTTTAGGCGGTAAAAGTGCTAACAAAAAGGGAGGTGTAAAGAGCACCTCCCTCACTTTAATACGCAACCGTTCGAAAATGCATTATTTGGCATCTAATTTAACTTTCGACTAAGCAGAAATTTCACGATTTAGTTTGCCGCCACCTTCACCACTTGAGGACGGCTTTAAACTCTCGTACTCACTTCGTATACCTTCCCAGCCGCTCTTAATTTCCAATATCAAGCTCATCACTTCATTTATAATATCATTGTCATTCAGGCGATTTGCGTCCCATAACCGACGAGTGATATAGTCATAAAGCTGTTCCAAATTCTCTGCTATTTCACCACCTTTTTCTTTGTCGAGTGACTCTTGCAAGGTACTCACAATATCCACAACATTGGCGATGCGTTCATTTTTTTCTTCATATTTTTTATGGTCAATAAATGCCTTTGCCGCTGACAACCTCGTTAATGCGCCCTCAAGCAGCATTTGTATCAACTTGTGCGGGTCAGCTTCGGTTACCTGCGTTTGTAAGTTAACCTGGCTGTACTCCCTCACACCTTTTGTATACATATTTGATACCCCAAACACTTTGTGATTGTCTCGCAGGTATACCTGCGTTCTTCAATCGAGTGAACGCTATGCCGTCTTTCACTCGCCTCAATGTTTCACCTTTCAATCTTCATCGATACGAATATCAATATAGGTTAGTGCGAAATTACCTCTACATTGTTATGGGTGCTTAATATTACAGCGGCGCTGTGAATCACAACTTTAGTCAAATCCTATAATTTTCCTTCTTTTTTTACATAAATGACCGGCAACTCAGCGGAAATGCCTCGCCGCTATGATGTTGTCTCTCGCTTCTGCTTACGATAACTCACTGATTTTACTAGATAATTTTTCTGGCATACCTCCTGCTTAAACTTCGAAGACAAGCAAGATAGCGATCAAATCAGTCAGCCCAAGTCACGTCATTGTCGATATCGCAGGAGGCGGATGAAGCGTATGTCTACAGCATCGGTCAGACAGAATAGTCCTAAAACCGCTAACCGGAAGCGTAGTGCGGAAATTAATGGTTATAAGCGCAAAGCACTGGAGCACTATGAACTGGCTCAATTGAAAAGCATTGGGTTCAGTGAAAGCCAACATCATTTAGACCAAGCTCGCAGCTTCGTGACGCATGCTCTTGAGATGGTGGACACCGATGGTGATCTCCTCAACTTACTCGCGCGCATAGATTTAGACCTCGGCAATAAAATGAAAGCAGAAGCAGCCATCAAAAATGCGCTCGTTATTCACCCCCGCAATGGTGGGTATTGGTTTAGTTCAGGACACATTAATTTAGCCACTGGCAATATAAGTGAAGCCGAAAAGGCGTTTAAAAAGGCGATTCGCTATTCCGCCAAAGAAACCCGTGCTGAAAGTTCTCTCGCTTACACATATGCGATTCAAGGGCGGCACGTTGAGGCGTTTCAACTTTATAGGGAATTAGCAAAAACAGCCAGCCACGATCCACATATTCGCAATAAACTCATCGAGTGTATTTCTCACATCAAAGCAGATGATTATGACTCAGAGTTAGAGTTGGATTTATTGCACTACTATTCCTGGGATAATATCGATAAAAACAAGCTTGCTTCACTAAGTTGCTCGCTCGTTGAAAGAAAATTTATCTTAAGCACAGAAAGTTGCCAAGCGGGGTTTGATGATTTAGCCAATGATCCATTATTACTGGCTGCCTTACATCAAAGTCTGATAAAAAGCCCAACACTGGAGCGGCTTATCATGACATTACGGTATGAGCTGCTGTTGGACTCTACCAAAAATAGCCAAATTCGATCTGACTACCTGCCTTTAGCATCCGCTCTGTGCAGTTATGGATTCAACAGCGATTTTATATTGCCAGAGACTGAATCCGAATCGAATATGATTAAAGCGATTAAAACTTTAATACAATCTGCCATTCAAGTCGAAAACTGCGAACCCAATGATATTTCCGGTGCAATCTTACTGCTGGGCATGTACGAACCTTTGTCCAAAGATTCCGATATTCGGCAGTTCATAAATGCTGACACTCAGAGATGGAATCAACATTGCAGAAGTATTATTCAACGATATCGACAAGATATTCAACTAAGTTCCCTAAGTATTGAACGAATAAGCCGAATTAACCAAACTGAGATTCAATCGCAATACGAACTGTACCCCTATCCCAAATGGGAAACGCTCGAATATCGGCGACCAACAGATTATGGGCAAGCATTGGCTGCAGAGCTTCAATCAAAACTTCCCATTAGCCTCTCCTACAAAAACAAATTATCCATCCTCATCGCGGGGTGCGGCACGGGACGTCATGCATTGCATGTTGCCAAATATTTCAAAAATGTGGACGTGACAGCCATTGATTTTTCGCGTGCGAGCCTTGCATTTGCAAAATACAAGGCCAAGGAGCTTGGCATTGAGAATATTACTTTCTACCAAGCTGACCTGTTAAACATTAATCGACCCGACTGGGAATTCGATGTCATAGAGTGTTCTGGTGTTTTGCATCATATTAAGCAACCCCACAAAGCTTTGAACAATTTACTCAAAATGCTCAAGCCTGGCGGACTCCTTAAATTGGCATTGTACAGCCAATACGCGAGGGAGCCGGTTCAGAAGATACGAGATCTCTGGAATACGAAAGCAATGGCTTTAGATGACCGTAAAATGAAAATCATACGTCAAGCAGTGCTCGCATCTGATGTAGAAGGGAAAGATCGTTTAATCAATTCCGATGATTTTTATTCATTAAGTGGTTGCAAAGACCTGCTCTTTAATGAATTCGAAAAAACATACACACCGCTGAGCATTGAGCGTTTATGCCAAAAACATCAACTTTCGATGCTGGGTTTTGTACACCTTTCGCATCAAACAAAACTGGATTTCTGCCAGCGCTTTGAATGCACAGAAAAAGCACTCAATCATTTAAAATTATGGGAGCAATTTGAATCGGAACATCCTGATCTGTTTTCTGGCATGTATCAGTTTTATTGCCAACATAACCCTAAGTTGAGCGTATTAAGTTAAGGGCGCATCGATAAAGAGGCCCTGAGTGTATTAAATACAATAGCGACACCGTCAAAAAAAAAAAACACCGTCCTACCGACGGTGTTTTTTTTGTCTTCAACTTTGCCATTAGCCTATTGGGTGTTTTTGAACAATCGTTTAACCCACGGTGAACGAATTGGATTAATTTTTACCGGCTGCGGCAAATGCTTCGAATTGCTGTGTCAAGAACGTCGACATGCTATTAATTTGGGCAATCATGGCGTCAGCGGCTAAGAAATTGGCCCGTAACAATTCTTCTTGGGATACCATTCGTGCATCAAGTTCTATCTGTTCTTCGTCCAGCTCTAATAAGTCATCGTTTAATCCATCGACTCGAAGATCCAATGTACCAGTACCACTGGCCAAGTACGTTTTGAGTAAATCACTTAGCTGATCAGCTAATCCTGAAATATAGGATACGTTGCCTCGGCTACCCGTTGAACCTCCTAACACTTTCAATCGAATTCCACTTGCCCCATCTACGGTTCCAACAGCATCTGATCCTGATTCACCGTCCGCCTTGCCGCTTTCAAAACCGTAAGCCGTGGCGGCTGCCGATGAAATGGTCACCATTTCAACAGAGGAATCATTTCCTTTAATATTCGATATTAATCCAATTTTACCAAATAGCGCCGAGGAGGCGTCCGAGGTATATTCTGCTTTTACACCGTAACCTAAACTGGAAAAGGCGGATGTGGTATTGATGGCAACTTCTAATGCAGATGCTAATGCGGCTCCGGTGGCGTATGTGCCATGCGTCACAGAGACTTCTGCTTCCACGCCGTTCAGGTTGATGGTGAATTTATCATTGGTGCCGTCTACCACTACTGAGCTGCCAATAATCGCAGATTGGTTTGCAATATAATAACCGTTCGAAGCGGATGTATTTCCATTTTGAGCCGTTAGAAATTGTCCGCTGCCATTCGCTGCAATACCATTAATCGTCCCAGATACATCATTACCCGTTTGAACCGTAAACTCTGAACCATCCGGCGCATGAATGCCTAACGAAGAAATAGCATCAGTGCCGACGTTAGCGAATGCCAAGATGGTCGCTTCGCCCCCTACGGTTATATTTAAATGCCCATTGCCAGCGGCGGTATCATTCACATATTCAACCACCGCCGTGGTGTCGTATCCGTAATGTATGTCGTTATCAATACCAAACGCATCATAACCATTCGCATTTGGACCGTGTACCGCTAAACCTAAATTTGCAGCCGTTGTCCCTCCGATCGCGCTAATTTCAATGGATGCAGCAGATCCAAAAGTATTGGCTGTTTTCACGCCATTTTTGCTCACGGTTTCAAACACCAAATTGTCACTACTATCCAAACTGGCCACAACGTCGCCTGCTTGAAATTGCCCTGATGCCACCAGTGCACTATTCAGTGCCGTTTGCACGGCATTCAATGTGTCATCGCCGTCACCCGCGCTGGCATCGGTATTCACATCAACATTTAACGTGACACCATCAACCACTAAATCAAATGTCGCATTATTTGCGCCGCTAAAATCGACACCTGTGTTAATGGCCACTGATCCCGCTGTTGTCTGAGAACCACGACCATCACTGACCACTTGAATATTTTCGGTATGTCCGGTTGTATCTGTGGTTAATACTAATCCTGTTCCATCTAAACTCGCCGTTACCACGCCACCGCCATACGCAGCATCCAAAGCTGCATTAATTTCGGTTAAGTTATCGGTCACTGTTGCGTCGGCATTGATGATTATCTCTTGCTCCACACCGTTAATGTTGAGCACAAATCCGCTATTCGCGGCGCTAAAATCTATCGCGGCTGAAATATCACGAGAACCGGTATCCGTAGATGCCCCTACGACCAATGGTGTGAAACTTCCATCTGCAGCCAACGCAGTATTAATGGCGGTTTCAACGGCCGTGGCAATGTCCCCGCCCGTTGCATAGGTGCCGGGCGCCACAGATATAGGGCTGGATGTGGTCACACCATCTAATGTTAAATCAAAACTAAAGTCTGCGGTGGTGCCGACAGGTATGGTTAAACCCGCATCACGACCATTTGTTTGCACACCATTGGCGGCATTTAATCCTAATAATGTATCTGATGCCGTGGCACCCACTGCGGTTATTTCAATCGATTTTGCAGAACCAACCGCTGTCGTGGTAAATACCAGTTTATTGTTCGAATCAAATGAGGCCACCACATCACCGTTTAAGGCTGTGGCATCAATCGCGTTTTGGATAGCTTGCAATACATCTTTGCGATCACCAAAAACGCTGTCGCCGTTGAGGTCACCACCTGCAGCATCTTCATTGACCGTTACAGCGACAGGGCCGCCGCCATCAACATCAATAGAGAATGAAGCATTAATGAGATTGAAATTAATGCCGTCACTTTCGTTGACAGATTTCGTTGCGGGCACGGTTGATGCCCCTTCGCCACCTAAATACGCCGTACTCAGATTCGTTAAGTTGGAGCCTTTATAAGTACCCGAGCCTAATGTTTTAAAACCTAAAGAGTTAGCAGAATTTGAATCTACCGTGGAGAAATATACTTGAGATTCAGATCCGTATTTACTGGAAATAATATCAAATCGATTATTGGTCGCATCATAATTAACGCTGACTTTTGACCCCTTTGAAGACAAGACACTGGCGGCGTTAATTTGGGATTGAATTTCAGCCGCCAGCGATACACCCGTTGTATAAGAACCTTGCGTGATGGAAAAACTGGCATTGGTCCCATCAACATTGATGGTGTAATCATCATTAGCTTCATTGATGGTGACTGGGGATGAAAAATCCAAAGATGAAATAGAAGCACCTTCGTATTGACCTTTACTCGCAATCGTATCCAAGTTGACGGCATAAGTGCCGGCTTTGGTGTTAATGGAATCATTCACGTATTGAATCAAGGAGTCGCTGCTTGTTCCACTGACACCAAAAATATTAACGACTGTACTTCGATCTTCCTCCATCGCAGAAATAAATTTAAAGGCATCGTATTTTAATTTGAAATCATCATTTTGATCTCTCTCAATGCCTAGTTCTGCAAATGACCCAAATTCTTTGCCCGTTATGCCAGACACAGCACTGGCCATAATGTTATTAACACCTGACATGATTGATCGTATGGTAATGTCACCGGTCAGTAAGCCTGCTTCATTTTTAGTGGCATCATAATCGGTAAAGAAGTCGACGCTTTCTTTTAAATCATTATAGGCCGCGACCATTTCATCAATTTTTTCACTGAATTTTGTGATATCAGCCCCGACCGTGATGCTGACATTTTTGCCAACGTCAGCCGATTGCAAACTTAATGTTGTACCTGTGATGAGATCCGTGATGGCATTGGATTCACGTGTGACCGATAAACCGTTAAAGGTCAGCACCGCATCTTGTGCATTTTGCGATTCCGTCATATTGGCCGCAGTGACTTGGTTAACATTGTACCCAAGCGCTTCTAATCCATCGGTTGAAAGTGGTCCGTTAGCACTGGAGCGGGCCACGACTTCAATACTGTTATCGGCACCTGAATCATCCGATACCATCGTTAACTTATAACCTGAACCATCAAAGATGATGGACGCAGTCACACCGAAGTTTGCGCTGTTTATGGCGTCCCGAACATCTGACAATGTTGCATTTGCTGCCACATTAATGGTCGCGCCTGATTTCTCGGCATTTTCGGCAAAACTGTCATATGCACCACCACCGGCATAAGAAGTGGTACCAAAACTAAATTCGAGTACACCGCCAGTGGTGCTTACCACCGTCGTCGCTTCAGTAAAAGACTGTGACGCCAATGAATGGGCCTGCGCAATAGCCTGAACCTCGACGGTATAGGTCCCGGGTACGGCGGTGCTGCTACCCGATACTGTGAGTACACTTTCATCACTGGAACTGGTGAGCGTCGAGCTGATCACCCCAGGGTCATTGAGGTCATTAATGGCGGATTGGAAGGTGGCAAGTTTGCTATCAATCTCACCGTATGCTGAAATTTTTGCTTCTGTAATTTCCCGACGAGAGTTTATGAGCTGCTCTGTAGCAGCACGGTCCGCCGCGATAATTTGTTCAACCAATTCGCTGGTCAATACAGATGAGCCTAACCCTAAGGTTTGAATACTGGCCATGTTGTTCTCCGCATTGAATATAACCGGTGTTGACGGCTTTGTTTGATCAATAAACGATGAGGGGTATTAGAGACACCTTCCATGGCGATATTCCATTTGGCTGTGAATGCAAGTTGGCCTGCCACTCCATGTGATCTTCTACAGATGCGTCCATGCTACTCCCTGCGATCAGTCCAGTGCCTGACTCCCTAGCGATGATCCTTCTTGCCTATCCTTCTCTACGCAATTGCTGTGCCTGTCTCCCTAAACTGCTTTTTTTTCACCATTAAAAAACCCCATGGTTACCTTATCGGCCACCATGAGGCTCACATGAACTTCTTTTTAGAAGTTTGTCGTATGAAAGGTCACAACCGACTGACAATTCCGTTTCTAATACGTCACCGGAAAACCAGCTCCTGCTACCTCAAACTTGCGCAGAAAACAGTAACGAAGGCTCTTCTTCGTTTAGCTTCCTGGCCAATTCTAGGGCCAGCTCGCTGGGGATCTGACGAATCAGCTCTGATGAGCTGCGGTCAAATACCTTTATGACTGTTTTGCCGCTCTCGTCGTCCACCTGAAAGTTAAGCGTTCGTGCGGTGGTCTGCACGTAATCGTTTAACTTTGATACCGCTTCTTCCACTGCCCGACTATCGACTTCCGTGTTTTTGGCTGTGACTTCTACTGGCGGTATATCTTTGCCGCTTACTTCCGTTTTGATGTGATCTGAAACTTTCGTAACCGCATCAGTTGGAGGTGCAGTGGCAAGCGGATTGCGAGACAGCGTTTCCGCCCTTCCCATATCTGCTTTAATCTCACTCATAAATCACCTCGTTTAAGCTACGCGTATCTTTTGAAGAATGGAGCCTCTTTTATAAAGAGGCTCCGTCACCTAGCTTATCCAAGTAGAGACAGCACTTGCTGTGGTTGAGCGTTCGCCTGAGCAAGAATCGAGATACCCGCCTGTTGCAGTACCTGTGTCCTTGAAAGCTCCGCCGTTTCTGCCGCAAAGTCCGCATCCTGAATCCGCGAGTTCGCTGCGCTCAAGTTGTTGGACGTGATCGACAAGTTGCTGACTGTTGAATCCAGTCGATTTTGAATCGCACCCAGTGTTGCTCGTTGGCTCGCCACCGCACCGATCGCATTATCGAGGGCTTTAATCGCCGCCTCAGCGCCCGCAACGGTGGAGATATCGAGGTCAGAGATAAATACCCCTGCTTCACTGGAGCCGTACGAGCCGACCCTTAAGCCCAGCGCTTCAAGAGCCGCCGCACCGTTTTGCCCAGCCTCTATGTCAATTGAGCCTGCCGCCGTTAGGGTGACTGAGCTAAAGGAGGTCTGTGCGGTCGTTGCAAAGGTTGCCCCTCCGCCGATATCCGCTTCCGCCACATTCAGCCCGATGGCCGCCCCTGTTAAGGCATCAATTGAGCCCGCAGAGTCTGTCGCCGTTTTCGCTCGGTTGTTGATCACAACACTGATGTTTCGACCGTCGGCCGCTTCAAGGGATATACCCTCGCCGTTATCCACGGCTTTGACACCGGTTTGACCACTGATGGCATTGATCGCGTCGATGGCCGCCGTGCGGTCATCTGCACCGCTGTTTTGACCATTTGTCGTGATAACCGCCGTTTCAACACCATTAACTATGATGGAACCCTGCTGCGGCGTGTCGGATGTCGCCACGGCCACTTGAGAGCCACCATCTAGGGTCGTCGCATTCACCGTCGCAGTGACACCGGTTTGCTCGGTGGCTCGGTTTATCGCTGCCGCCATGGAGATACCACTGGCCTGCTTGCTGCTGGACAATGCCGCTGTGCTCGATGCCGTATCGTCGCTGGCCAAGGCCGCTTCGATGGCGACACCATTCAGCACCAGGTCACCAGAGTCGAGACCGTCTGGTGTTGCCACACCGTCAACCGATTGCGCTGACTTCATGTAGTCGATGAGACCCGCCATACCGCTAAAGGTGTCGGCCGTGGTGGAACCCGCAAGGATTTCAACGCTGGAGCCTGAACCAATGCTGTTCGAGGTGATGGTCACATAGCCTTCATTGCTGATGGCAACGGACACCGAACCCGTCTGCCCTTCAGACGTAAGCGCATCGTTGATGGCATCTTCGACGTAACTGATGGCGGCTGCGGCCACACTGATGTTGGTCGCGGCAATATCCACGTCAATGGTTTCACCACCGTCTACGCTGATTCGCAATGTCTCTGCTGCAATCGCGCCGTTTGTATTACCGTCATTCAGTGCGGTTGAGAAGACCTGGCCGACACCTGCACCTACGGTTGTGGCATCACCGACACCTAAGATCGAGCCTTGGGTCGCTGTAGCCCCATCCACCCCAAAGTTATCGAGGTTATTGAACAAACCTAATGCGTCTGTGGTACCGGTGTGAACGGCGGAGATTTCGATGCCGGAGCCGCTACCGAATCGATTAGAGGTGATGACCAATTGACTGTCATCATTCACACTCACCGAGACACTGGCGGACTGTCCATCTGACGCTAGATCGGAGTTGATTTGAGACTCTAAGGCAGTGAGGTAGTTGCTTAGGCTATCCAGCTCCGAAGCCGTCGCAGCAACATCTAACGTCACGGCCACAGCGTCACCGCCGTCTACCTCAATGGTGAACGTAGCAGTGAGGGTCGCAAAGGTGCCGATGACGGCATCATCCAAACCACCAGCGGTGTGTCGCTGGCCAACCACTGCACCCTGAGTGGCAATGGCACCGGATACGGCTCGAGACTGAGAGGACGCATAGGCTTGACCTGCTTGGAATCGACCAGATTCCAATCCGGTACTCGCTAGGTTACCGCTGCCTGCATTAATGACAATGTCATCGCCGTTGATCGAGCGTAAGGTAATGGACCCTTCATAGGTTTCTGAGGCGTTGTCGACACCGTTTGCGCCAAGCACACCATCATTTGGTGAGACGCTCACAGTCGCACTGAAGATACCGATGAACTCAGCTTGGCTACCCACAGAAGTGATCCTTATTTGAGAATCAGCACCCTCTTCCGCGGACCGAATGTTTAACCGGAATCCATCATCAATACTGACAACCACGCTGCCGGTTTGGCCATCAGCCGTTAACTGCGTATTAATCGCGGTTTGCAGTTGCGCCGCATACGTCGCGAGATCGCCCACTGTATCAAAGGCGGCTATTTCTGCTGCCACCGATACGTTTACAGCTGCGCCACCATCGACTTCTATGGTGAAGGCCACTGAACCTGTTGTGATGGTGGTGGTAGCTTGGTTTCGAGCCGTTCCGTCATTCTCTAACAAACCAACTGCACCAACGTAATTCGCCTGTGTATTCGAGGCTCCATCGGTACCTTCGCTGGATAAATAGACGGCATCAAAGTCTGTAACTGAAAGTGTGACACCTGCACCACCACCGGTTCCCAGACCTAATATTGAGGTGATTTCCGTTGCACTCGCCGCACCGCCGGTTGCCACTCCCGATAGTACCAATGATGAGTTCGGCCCAGTGGAGTTGGAGGTAATGGAAACCACACCGTTTGTTTGACTCACCGTGACACCAACATCAAAGTTAGCGGCGGAAATCGCGGTATCAATCGCGTTTTGCAAGGAGGACACCACATCATCAATCGCGGCACCGGTTCCGGATAAGGTCACCGTAATCGCTTCTTCACCGTCAATACTGAGTGAGAATGCCCCTGCTAATGTCGTCAACGTTGATACGGTGCCGACACCGGAAATGGTCGCGGCTGTAGCAACCGCTCCATTGGCCCCCGTACCACCAAACGCCAGCCCAGTCGCAGCTGCCGTCACGGCATTGGCAAATGAGTTGCCATTGTCATCAAATTTGTTGTACACCAAGTCGATATTTCGACCATCCGCTGCAACGAGGTTAATACCGGTTGCCACATCGCCTGTGTCTACCGCTGTTACACCGGTTTGATTAGCCACCGCATTAATAGCTTGGACCACCGATGCCCTATCCGCCGCTTCATCTACACCACCGGTTGCGATCTCAATTCTGACATTATTGAGTGTAATCGCGCCGTCTGTGGCGGTGGCCACTTGAGCCGTACCCGCTGCAACGTTTTCATTGACCTCAGCTCGAACGCCTGACTGGGTCGAGACTTCGTTAATGGTCGCGGCTTTTGCGATCGCAGATCGGTCTGAGCCTGCTGTCGACGCTGTATCATCCGTTGCAGACGATGCGCTGACACCCACACCGTTGATAACCAAATCACCATTGGCAATCGCTGAGTCTGTACCGAGTGCGGAAACACCGGACTCTTTACCCGCTCCAAGCTTATCTGCGGTTAACTGAGCAATCGACACGTCGACTGTTTGACCTGCATTTGCACCGATTTGGAAGGTGGCAGCAAAGGAACCATCCAGTAATTTACGACCGTTGAAGTCTGTCTCATCGGCTGTTCGCGTGATCTCAGCAACCAGCTGTGAAACCTCATCTTGCAGCGCCTGACGGTCAACATCGGAGTTAGTGGCGTTTGCAGACTGAACCGCCAACTCACGAATACGCTGTAAGTTATCGTTCATGGTGCCTAAGGCACCTTCTGCGGTTTGGGCGAGTGATATACCATCGCCTGCGTTTCGAATGGCGACGTTTAAACCCCTTATTTGAGAACTAAACCGCGTGGATATCGCCAAACCTGCGGCGTCATCTTTCGCACTGTTAATTCTCAAACCGGAAGACAGTCTTTCCAAGGCGGTCTGGTTTGCCGATTGCGACTTGTTCAGATTTCTCTGCGCAGTCAATGAGGCAATGTTGGTATTAATGATTTGTGGCATAACACTCTCCTTATTAACCGACAGGCAACACAATGACTGCCAGTTCGGAAATTTATCTCTTCACACTTAATAGCGACCATTTATGTGCCTACTTTAATCGCTTTACATACCCTATTTGGATTAAAACCTTCCTCTTTAGTCACAAACGCTATTTAGCTACTGATGAATACGACGTCGATGAACCGCCAATCCATTAGGACATATCAGTAGAGAAGAAATGAATCGTACGGAAGAAACGAAAAGCCGTGTGATTTATTAAGTAGAGTGGTACAGACATTGCTGCCTAAGCTTTTCACAGAGGTTGTCAATTTATGGACGGGCGGAGTGCACAATGAGTGTTGAGTTAACCAATTTATCAGCCACGCAAGCAGATATATTAAACGACGCCCAAAAAAGACGAGAAAAAAACCTACAATTTTTTAAATCCTTCCATCACCAAATTTATGAGACTTTCCAAGATTTCAAATTAAAAGAATATGCCGTCAGCCTAAATACCCATAATAATCAATTAGATATCGTAAAAAATGGTCAGTCTATTTATAACGATAGACCCATCTCCAGAGCGAAAGAGGAATTGAGTTCATTCTACGAACATTTCGCCAAGGGTAAGCGAATTGTGACCGTACCACCTCCGTTTAGCGGGTATATATTGCCCCGTTTGTTTCACATGGAGTGCACCGAACTGATCGCATCCTCACCGTTAACTCGCAATGATTATCGCGGCTATCAAATTCCTGACTTCTACCCGGTCATGGTATTCAATGGTGTGGGGGCGGGTTACCACATCAGCGAATTTTTAAGCGAACAAAAAGTCATCAACTGTTTGATTCTGGAACCGGAAGCTGAATTATTTGCCGCTTCACTGTACACCATTGATTGGGAAGCCATTTGCCAACCATTTTTGGATGATAAAGACATTAATATTCATTTCACCATTGGCCCATTTAAAAATGAATTGAATATGATCGCCAATGAAATGCGATACCTAAGTTGTCATTGCCCGCTCTACCCTTTAACGACCATGTTTATCAATCATTTAGGTATGGATATCTATCAGCGCCTTACACAAAAAATAAATGAAGATACCCATGCATTTACAACCGTATGGGGATTTTATGATGATGAAATTTATCAGCTAAATAATTGCCTACATAACATGTACGCCAATTACCCGATTATTCGCCCGAATTTACCGGAATTGATTCCGTTACCGGTTTTCATCGTCGGCGGCGGACCATCCTTAGATAGTCGCATCGAAGAAATACAGGCCAACCAAGGTAGAGCGTTAGTGGTTTCTTGTGGAACGGCCATTCACTCACTCTACCACTATGGTATCCGGCCTGATGTACACATCGAATTGGAATCCCATTTGGTGACGCTGACATCCTTGGAGGAGTTCCCTGATACAGAATGGCTGAAAGACATTCCTGTTATTGGCCCAAGCCAATTACCGCCCCGCGTGTATCAATTCTTTCGTCAAAAAACCATGTATTTCAAAGCTGAAAGCGTTACCAATTTCTTATTTGGCGATAAAGACAGCGCCGTTGGGCGTGGTACACCCACTTGCACGAATGCGGCGATTGCATTGTTTATGCACTGGGGATTCAAAAATATTTACCTGTTTGGCACCGATATGGGATATCGCGATACCAATGATCATCATGCTAAAGGATCGGTTTATTACACCACGAAAGACAGTGTTTTATCGACAGGTGCAAAAGTAAAAGAAGAGGCCAAACTAACCATTGATGGCGTAAACGGTGCAAAAGTTAAAACCAAACCCATTCTTTACACCGCAAAAAGAACCATTGAGACCTGCGCATTAGCCTTTAAGAAAACGACACAGCTTCGCTATTGTTCTGACGGCGCCACCTTCGAAAATGCCGAGTGGATCGAGGCGGGCAAACTGGATCTAAATTACATATCTGAAAAAGAGGGAGGAGCGTTAAAGCAGCTGTTCTACGAACGACAATTCTCCAAAAATGATAAACGTCTAGGTCACGAAATGGTGACGGACCGAATTAATGTATTAGAACACAACATCGACGAACTCGGGAATTACATCATCAGTGAAATTGAAAAAATCGAACCGAACATATACAGCTTGACGGTACAAATTAACCATGCATCGGTCTTTTTAGAAAAACAAATAAAAGCAAAAATACCGGCCTTCTATTTCTTTATACGAGGGTCAATTTGGCATCTCTTTTACATCGGCTACTCTCATGCCTATTGCATAGAGGATGAAGATGTGAGAAATAATTGGATTGCTTCTTGGAAGATTCAATCTATTGCCACCATGAGAAAGATCAGTAAACATTTCAAAAAAGTCGTACATAAAGAGTTTGATATTGAGAAGGACCCTTGGCTATGGGTATCCACATCCGAACCTGAGTAATCCGCTCTTAATAAATAAGTGGCCAACCATTAACAAATTAACCCACCGTTTTTATTGTTTGAATTGTACGATAAATGGGCTGGTGACGGACATTCGTAAGGTGCACCAGCCATTATTTATTACCGATAGATACCCTTCTACACCGTTTTAACGAACATTTCTTTGAACATGCCAATGACTTTACCGACTGTTTCATCGGTGACATGTCGGTGATCTTCTTTCCAAGCGGAAGGCATGCACTCTGTCACCAGCTCGTAGCTAGGCAAATAGAAAATATCTTCATGATATTTGACAACCTCATCAAGTGCGACTCTGAGCACTGCTTTCGAATGCGTATTGGCTTCGAGAATGTGATATTCATCTGCCCGACCTGTCGCCAGCAGCGGTATGGGGGATAATGTTAATACCAATTTAAATTTAGGGTTGCGTTTTTTCACCATATCAAAAAAGGAGATGATATTATTCACATTTTCTTCAACTGTTAACACTCGATGCTTCATCAAGTGGAAGAATCCATTTCTTGGATTTCGGGAAATAACCGTACCGTCCACCAGTTCCCAACACTCATTCAATCCTGCGGTAAAAACAAACACTTCACTGTTCATGAGCGTATGCTGAATTGCCGCTACGTGCTTGGGATAATCACGCTGGTAGTTTTCTTGCGATTTAAAATACACATTCTCACGATAGGGGTCTAAATATAAGCCGTTTTCAGCTTCCACAAGATACCGCGTAAACTCCCGCTCGCCAAAGGCTTTTTCCGCGATCTGACGTAAGCTAGGTGTATTAAATAAAATGCCAAAATTCGAACTATAAAGCGCCCGTTTACTGCCTAGCTGATAACCATCAATAATGGCTTCTTCTTGTGGATTCTCACCCAACTCGCTTATGACATAGTTAAAGCCCTCTTTTTGTAATACTTTCGCAATCTCCATGGCAAAACAAGAACCGGCGGAACCAATCGGCGTATCTTTCGACATAATCTTGTGAGTTTTAACATAGGGCAACATGTTAAATTTTGATTTAGGGTATTTAGCATGATTGGGGATTGGCCACATAACAGCCTCTGGGTTCGGTTTATTAGTCGTCACAAACCGAGTAGAAGAGTCCAAGTAGCGCTGTTCGTATTCAATAAGATCGCCTAGATTTCTTAAATCTATTGCATTAAATGCCCCGCCCCAATTGAGGCCATCACTAAATGATTTTTTAAGCAACAAAATCAGTTCATTCACTGTAAGGGAATGATAATCAACTGGGTTTAATAAAATACGTTGAAATAATCCATTCGCATAATGCTTGTCCTTAAAAATCGACTCTAAATGCAGCTTAAGCGAAGCCTCAGAGGTAATACCTCCACGACCTGTAATCACAATGGATTCGAGGTGGTCAGACGGATCGGACTGTTTGGAAGTCGATGGCTCTGTGTATTCATTCACTACTTTTAGCAATCGATTCGATTGGCCTTTATAATGAACACACTCATTTCTAGGTGTAAACCCTTTATCAATGGCTTCATCCCAAGGCACGGGAGAAGGAATTAAGCAAATATCAATGGTCGTACGAGTGGTACCCTCCTTCGGAATTTCTGCCCGATGTGCCACTTGAGAAGCGCCAAAAATAATCGTCTCACCAGGCTTAAAATCATGGCGATGAATCTCGCTGTCTATGCCATTTTCCGTTAATAAATCATCAATGTGCTCATGACGATCACAGACTCTGCAATATATATAACCTAATTCTTTGAGCGTGTTGGTGGTCTTGTTATCTAAAAATAAGGTTGAAGAGTGGTGATCGTCTTCGCCGTTTAGATAACACATTACCATGGCCGATTTAGTCGGTGCCCCATCGCAATGCCAACGAGTAGACGGATTGGTTTCTCGACTATCAATCGTAATATTTCGGCTGGAATAGAACATAATCGCGTAATGAGATCCAAAATAGTTTTTAATTTCCCGATCGACCTCTGGCGTCAACACCGATCTTAATAATTCCCGCACATCGTCATTAAATCTCAGGGTTGGGTTCTCATCTAGTAATGCATAGGCGCGGTCTATGCCTTGCTCATCCAAAGATTGGTAATACGCAATATGCTGGTTATTGGCCATTTGATATTGCGAATCACGCTTAATATTCGATTTCTCTACCGCCACCTGATGCAGATTTGTATATCCAAATATACCGTCATACTCTGCCTCAATGGTTTTATACATTTGAGGGAGTAGGCTATAGTCAGTTTGAAATTTTGAATTCATGGTGATTACTCTTATCAATGTATTCAGGTCAATATGTACCGAAAGCTTAGAGATTTTCTTATCGATTCAACTATCGACTAAAGCCACCAAGACTTTAGGCGAAATTCCAAAAAGACAATCAACTATTCTCGATGATTTAGGGAGTCGAGCAATCTTTGGGCCACTAATTTCGTGCCTATAATCAATCACTTAGCTAAGCCTAGCAAAATATAGGCAATCCTTTGCCGTTACTGGTTTGAAAAGCAAACAATTAATGCCCTTATAAAATGGTTAAGTTTGATTCATGTAAACGAACCGCACCGATTAACCTAGGTCATTAAACTATTTATCTGGTGCGGAAATTGCCTTTAATTCAAGATAACCAACTAGCCAGACAGTACGTTACACGCCCGCGGTTTGACTCTCGACGGAAAAACAAAAAAAGGATCTGAGATTGAAAATAGGCATACTATCCACGTTTAACCACCCGCTACTGCCTCATATCCTTTTGGCGTGCCAGCAGCTTGCCTTACGGGATATTTGTATTATTTGCGATGCACTCCTGTTCTCGGAAAAAGACGCTTTAATCTGGCAATCACGAACAGGTTCGGCTTTAGATAAAATCGGTAATGTAAGCGCGGAAAAATGGTTAACCCAACAAAGCGGCTACCCGTTTTATTTCGTTGATCATCATAATTCCGAAATGACCTTGGAGCTGGTGAAACGCTTAAAGCTGGATGCATTAGCCAATGGCGGCACACCGCGTAAACTAAACAGTCATGTTATTCAAAGCTGTCACCACGGGGTGATTAATGTTCATCCTGGTGAATTGCCTAAATACAGAGGCTGTAGCTGTGTTGAGTGGACATTGCTAAACAAGGACACACCCACCAATACCGCACACATTATGACGGAGGAGTACGATGCGGGTCCAATTCTAGCGATGGAATCCTATTCCGATCTAGAAAATCAACCCTATAAATGGGTACGTCAAAATATGTACTTAAATATGACGAAATTGATGGCCAAGACACTCCAAAATTTGAAGCACTTGATCGAAAACCAACATATTCAAGACGAGAAAAAAGCAGTTTACTGGAAGCCCATGCCGGATAGTACGTTTAACGCATTGTTTAAATCTTTAGCAGGCCACACTGCAAAAGAGCACGTTGACTGACATTTCAGCAATGTTCGATGGCGTACCGTGCGTATACGAGCGCTAACTATGAAAAACCGTCAATAAAGTCAAAAGACATGGGAGTACCTAATTTAATATCCGCATTTGAAAAACTCCCGATGATCTCATCATAATATTTTGGATCAAGACCAAACCCCGGACGAATCCTACGAAGGTTGTCGGCTGTGAATGCATCGCCTTTTTTAATATCTTTAACTACGTATACTGATCGCTTAAATTGACGACTCCCTTCTTCGGCAGGAGAATGATAACGATCAGACTGGCCAAGAGATTTGAACACATTTGAGGTTGTCGCCACCAATTCAACTAACTCCGTTGGTTCAATTGAAAAGGCAGAATCATGCCCACCCAAGGTTCGATCTAAGATGAAGTGTTTCTCAATAAAACACGCGCCTAAAGCCACCGCGGATGCTGAAACTTGTGTACCAAGGGTATGATCAGATAAACCGATGGGGCATTGATACCGTGACATCATATCCGTCATGACCGCTAAATTAATATTTTCTATGGGCGTTGGGTAGGCGCTCACACAATGCAAGAGTAAAAAATTATTGGGGTTTTCTTTTTGCAAAATCTCATGCACTTCATCGATTTGATCACGAGAAGCCATTCCCGTAGACAACACCATGGGCTTACCGGTCTGACAAATATATCGAATTAACGGAATATCTAGAAATTCAAACGATGCCACTTTATAAAGAGGGCTATTCAGCGACTCAAGCAAATCAACCGCCGCTTCATCAAAGGGCGTGCTAAAACAAGTAATGCCCAACTTGCTCGCCTCTTCATAGAGTGTTTCATGCCATTCATAGGGTGTGCTGGCTTCCTTATATAACTGGTAAAGGCTATACCCGTCCCATTGTCCGCCTTTAATTAAAAATTCTCCATGCGCCAAGTCCAATGTCATACTATCGGCTGTATAAGTTTGTAATTTGATGGCATGCGCGCCCGAGGCTTTGGCTTGGCGAATGGTTTCTAAGGCGGTATCGATAGAACCGTTATGATTGGCTGACAATTCTGCCACTATAAAAGGTGGCATCCCCATGCCAATCTTCCGACCGTTGATTGATATCATGCATCGCCTCCTATTAAAAATCGGTTAATGGGTTTCGTAAGCTGACTTTCTCACTAATATTGAACATTGCTTTAGTTAATTCATTCAACACAACATACAACCCATTTAAGCAATATATTGATCTTCCTTGTACCAAACAAAACCCGCTCGTTTAAAGGCATCGATAGAGGCTTTATTCTCTGGTTTGATTCGAGCGATTAATTTATTGGGGTACAAGCTAATGAGTTTTTTCAGTATCTGAGGGCCTAGACCTTGCGAGCGAAATCCCCAGCTGATGAGAATTGACACGAGGTAACGTGAATATTCCTCGGTTTTATCTGCCCTCACCATAGCAATCGGCACGCCGCCCCATTCAACGATAAATATATTCCTATTTTCATTCTTTAATCCATCTTGAAACCAATCTTGATGCTCTTCAGAAGAAGGCGGTATGTTTGTAAAAGAATAAGTGCGTGCGCCCTCTTCCATTTGCCATGCATACACTTGCCATACGTCTTCTACGTTCGCTTGCCGTAATATGACCTGAGGATTGTGTGAGCGAGATAACCATGCACATATACGGCGACTGCCTAAACCATCAAAATGTGACGTCAATTGATGCTCAATATCGGTATTTTCTTCGCTGGACCGATTGAGGTAAGCGGCGAGATGCTCTATCACCTGCTCATTTAAATCAAATGGGGTGTCATCAACTGCTAGCACTGAAACCCCCATATTCTGCGCTGTTCGCACATTCTCTCGTTGATTATCAACTATACCTATCGACAATCCTTGTTTGCCTAGGAAGCAGCGTTCCCACATCATCGTGCCTGCTGCCGTTATGACAAAATCTGATTGAGCCATCATTTTAGGCGTCGAAACAGGCGCGGCGTATATATTTAGAATGTCCGTTTTTTGTTTCAACGTCTCGAACCGTTCTGCATTGAAAACAACAGCGTTTAGTTCCAGTAAATGATGATGCTTAATAAGCCGATTTTGGCTGACGATCGCCATCACCATGCTAAGTACTAGGTCGTCATTATCTGTGCCACCCAAATTAATCAGTATGGTTTTCTTTACATGACTTTGGCGCGATGACGTTTTCACGCTTTCCATTTTATCTCGCAATTCAATCCACTCTTTCCTAAACAAAGTGAATGCCCGACCGGCTAATACAAAAACGGATGAGCACGAATCGGTGTTATAATCTCGTACGCGTGCGTTAGGATTTACATTAATCACGATATCAGATGGAAGCTGTATCGTATGATCATCCGTTAGCTCTACCAGCTGGTGATAGGCAAGCGATAGCGTAGACAGATATTTCACATCCGTCCCGTAGCGATCAACGATTAAGTAATCCAATGTTTCCGTTTGATGAACATCCTCAGCCCGTTCTAAAGAAACACGGCTGTCTGCTGAAAAAAAAGTGACATTAACGTGTTCGGGAAGAAAGCGACGAGTATAGGCAGAATCGAAAGTCTCAATATAAAAATGAGATTGTATCGGCTTGTCTTTAAAAGCTTCATAAATAGCCAAGCAGCGCATAAGATGTCCTAAACCAGATTCTTTGTCCGCACGGATTAAAAAGGCAAGATTCATCAAGGCTCCACTACTGCGAATTCGAGATCGATATAATCAATAAATCCATGTGGTAATAACGGCTCAACGAGTGCTTTCGGATAAAAACTCTGACATTGTCTTCCAGCCTTATGGGCCAATATAAATACGCTACTTTGATAACCGATGACCGTATGAGCTTGGCTCAAATCTTCCGACAAATCGCTATTCGATACCATGACATGAAACTTACCGCCGAGTTGCTTAACAATAAATTGCGTTTGATCGTCTAGCCCAACAGCAGGATGCGGCCTTATAATAAAATCCGTTTCTGCGTGAAATTTTTCTATTAAATAGACACATAAATTTTGATAGTACTGCCTTAGATTGATGCGTATATTTCTAACGGGCTCCATACAGATCAATACGCTATTGCCCAGTTTTGAACGGATTGCTTTAAGTACTTGGACTTCATATTCGTTGGGTACGACGGTTACCTTCACTTTATGATTAAACGCTATTTGGGCAATTCCCGCAGCATCTTTATCCGGCACCCAAAGTTCTTGAGGCAAGTACAGTTTATTTTCTTTCATAAATCGTGCTGGGTAATTTACCCAGTGATCCAGATAACTAACGCAATATTGTTGTGTTTCACGAGCCCATATAATGCCATCTAACTCAAAGGTAGATTGCCAGCCTGTGGATGTGATAATTTGCTTGATATCCGTAGCCTCCACTGTTGCAAGGCCATCTACTCTCGAGCCAGTGGAGTCAGGCACAACCGTTTCGAATATTTTTACAGCGGGACCCGACAAAGCGTAACTAAAATTATGGTGGTGTCTATTTTTCTGACACCAATAGGCTAGCTGTCTCGCACCACCCGCGTCATGACTGATAATTAACGTACTCAGAGCTTTTGACTGTTGACGATTTTCTATCATCCATTCTCTCCGAACGTTACACCCATAGACCGACTATCATGAAGCGCCACACACGTCATCCACCACCTTGAGAAGGATATTAGTCAATTCATCCAATTCATCCGTCGTTAAGTCGTACATGCTAATCAAAAATCCCAAAAAAGTATGGTTGTGCAAGTGTTCTGCAACAGGGCAATGCGCTTCTGCCGTGGCCATGTCCGTTTCCGACAAATTCCACGGATAACCGCCACCAAATGCGATCCGTTGTTTGTACATGGGTAATGTATGAACGTTAACGTAGCCCGGCATAATGCCTTGTAGATGATAATGATTTAGGTTTTCGATAATATTAGGCCGACTACCTTCTGGTACTTGCATAGGCAAAACATAATATGCGTGACCAGATGATGCCTCGACAGCGGGTAATGTGATATAGCCTGACCGTTGAACTTGATCAATAAAATGATTTGCCTGATGAATATTTTTCTTTAGTAATCTTGGTAACTTAATCAGTTGCTGGCGACCAATGGCTGCTTCCATTTCACCCATTCTAAAGTTATAACCCACCATATTGGTAAGATCGGATATGGGACTTCCCACTATGCTGGCTTCCGCATGATTTCGAATAAGCTGCATTTTTAATGCAAGTTCATCGTCATTGGTGACACAAACGCCACCTTCCCCTGTATGAATATGCTTGTGATAATTTAAACTGAATCCGCCAATGGCTCCCCATGTTCCACAAAATGTATTTTGATATGCGATACCGGGCGCCTGTGCATTATCTTCGATTAAATGCAAATTATGCGCATCGCAAATGGTCTTGAGTTCGTCTAGTTTAGCACCGTGGCCAAATACATTTGTCACCATTACAGCCTTCGTTTTGTGTGTAATTTTGGCAGCAACATCCTGAGGGCTGAGCCCGTAATAGGTATCCTCAATATCAGCAAATATTGGAATCCCTCCCCATACCAAAATAGCCGTAGCGGTTGCGCTCATTGTCCACGGTGAAACAATCACTTCATCGCCGGGAGAAATTCCTATTGCCCCCAATGCAGAAATAAGTCCGGAGGTTAATGAGTTGAAACTCACCGCATGCTTTACGTCAAAGTATTGCGCAAATTCTTTTTCAAAACACTGGACCTGCTCACCACCCAAGAAGTCTGCTCCCCAGCTACCGATATATTTTGATAGTACACCTGAGTCTAGAACCGATTGAACTGCTTGTTTTTCTTCCTCTCCTATCGGGTTATAACGTGTCCAATTAATCATGTATTTCAACTCCTGCATTGAATAGATCACGTTGCACTAACCAGCATAATGTAAAACTGTTGTCTACTTCGCCATTCAGGGTACGGATTACAGCAGAATAAAAATCATCCATATACCCCTTCAAGCGGTTTTCATTTTCACCAATTAACTGACTACCGTTATTGTCGTGCAAATAGACCATTCGACCGCCATGTAGATAGCTCAGCATTCCAGTTTGAGTGAGTAAAGAAAATCCATTTTCGTCAATGGTCGTGTTATTGAAGTAAACATGGGTCAGCCCAGAATCAAACTCCAAACAAACGACATTCTGGTTCCGATCAAATTTAATATTATTGGGCGGCCCGCCAAAATACCGATATATGATCACTAAAAAGTGAATGGCATTATGATGTAAACCCTTATTACACCAGACCGTAAACTTTGCACCACCCTTTAAATATTGAAGTTGCTTGTTTAACCACGCGTCATAAAGTCTAAATGTATTGACCATGATCTTAACGTTTGTTGTGGCCTGTAACTTTTCAAAGGCTTGTAGTTGAATCACATCATTAGCCAGTGGTTTTTCGACCACAATAATCTTTGGTTTAAGATTCATAACCGCTGAACAATGTTCCAAATGTAACGGCGAAGGAGTGGCAATCACCACAATATCTATGAAGGCATGGGGCGGACGTAATTCGTCTTCTGAATCGGTCGCTGCTTCAACCCAATCTTCTAGGGTAGAAAAGCAAGGTATCTGGTACTGGGCGCTGAATTTTTCTCTACACGCTGCAAGAGGATCAATCGCAGCTACAATTGAGAAATGTTGATTCAGTGTTAAGGCTGATGCGTGAGTGTAGCCCAGCGCAGGGTCATGAGCATCATAACCGTAACCAATGTTTCCTAAACCGATCATCAGCACACGATAGGACATCTACGCCTCTAATAATGTAAACTTCATTTCGGCATTGCGCCAATCCGTCATCGTATCGATATCTTGAACTCTGATTCGATCCAGTGGATACGCTAAACTAGAGCTGGCAAAAAAGTCTTCTCGGTTGAGAAAAGCAGAAACTCGCCCCCAATAAAATTGCCCCGCATCATGGTAGGACGATTCTAAATCTTGTGATCTTTTCAGCATCTGGGTCTTATCAAATGGTGTGGCATACCCATCTATGATCTTGACCGCCCTTTGAATCGGGAATTCAAATTCCGTAACGGAGTAACAATATAAGGCATCGTTAGTGGCCAAAAGATTAAGGCTTTCTATTAGGTCTTGAGACCTTACGAATGGTGCGGTTGCGTACAAACAACACAGACACTCAACTTCAGGATATTCTCCCACAGCCCATTGCGCCGCATGCTGCATCACATCGAACGTATTAGCATAGTCATCTGACAATTTGTCTGGGCGAGTAAAAGGCACTTGAGCACCATAATGTTCCGCTACCTCCGCAATACTTTTAGTATCCGTTGACACAATGACGGCATCAAATACCTGACTGGAGAGCGCTGCTTCGATTGAATAGGCAATAATAGGTTTGCCACAAAAAGTCTTTATATTTTTATTCTTGATTCGTTTACTGCCACCTCGTGCAGGAATGATGCATATATTTTTCATAAATATCACCTGCAATGAGAGATGCAGTCAATGATCTCAGACACCCGTTCAGGCGCTAGGTCAGGATAAATGGGGAGCGATAATACCCGATTGTAAAAGGCTTCAGCCTGCTCATAGACTTCAAACTGCTTTGAATAGCCTTTTTTTTGTTGATGTAATTGTTCGTAATATTCTTTTAAGTGGTCGATATAGTAGGTATGCAGGTGTATAGGACAATAATGAACTTGAGCATTGATGCCGTAATCCTTCAAATAAAAATACAATTTTTTTCGAAATATCGCGTCTTTACATAATATGGGGTAAAGGTGCAAGCTACTGATTTGATTATCCCTACGGGTCAGTACGGTTATAGTTTCTAGCGGCAATGATGCTTCATAAATTTTCGCAATTTGAGTACGTTTTTCTACAAATTCATCTAAACGCGCTAACTGAGATATGCCCAGTGCACATTGCATATCAGATAGGCGATAGTTAAACCCCAATGCCACTTGATCTTGACGCCATGGTTCATCGATGTCATTGCCTTTCTTTATACCATGACTTCTAAGATGTTTGACTTTTTCGTCTACATCCAAACGTCGGGTTGTAATAGCACCACCTTCTCCAGTGGTAATCATCTTGACCGGATGAAAACTAAAAACGACGGCATCTGAATACTCAGCATCACCCACTTTATGTTGGAGATATTGCGCGCCTAATGCATGGCTTGCATCTTCAATAATCGAAAAATCATAGCGCCTTGATAACTTATAAAGCTCACGCATATCACAAGACTGACCAGCGTAGTGCACAGGAATAACCACTTTCGGAAGCTGCTGAATGGATGCTGCAAATTCCAGTTTGTCACGCAGCGCGTGAATGGACATCAGGCCCGTTTCCAGTTCAATATCAACAAAGTCAATTTGTGCACCACAATATCTGGCACAGTTTGCACTGGCGACGAATGAAATGGGTGATGTCCAGACTCGATCGCCATACCCAACACCCAAGGCTAAACAAGCTAAATGTAAAGCGGATGTAGCGGTACTTACCGCAGTGCAATATGCAGCACCCGTGTATGCGCACAGTGCGGATTCAAATGCGGGAACGGCAGGTCCTTGAGTTAAAAAGTCACTTTGTAGAACTTGAACGACTGCATCTATATCATTTTGATTGATAGACTGCCGACCATAGTTCGTCATGGCTAAGCCTGTTGATGTAATGCATTAATATTATCAATGCTCAGAAAATCGGGATTACTACCAGAGTTATAAGCAAAACCCTTTTCTACAGGTGCCCCTCTTTCCTCTATGCAATTAATTGAGTAGTCCACTGGTCGAGTGAATTGAATAGAAGGTGATATAACAAAGTGATCCAGAAACTCTAATGTCCGTTGACTGTCATCACGGGGACACATCGTCTCATGTAGTTTTTCCCCAGGTCGAATGCCTATTTCTTTCATTTTAATGCCAGGCGAGAGCGCTTGAGCTAAATCTGTGATTCTAATGGATGGAATCTTAGGTACGAAGATTTCTCCCCCTTGCATTCGCTCGAAATTCTTAAGTACAAAATCGACTCCTTGTTGTAAGGTGATCCAGAACCGAGTCATATTTAAATCCGTAATAGGCAATGTGTCTTCGCCTTTATCAATCAGCGTTTGGAAAAAAGGCACGACTGAACCTCTTGAACCGACAACATTGCCATAGCGGACAACAGAAAACCGAGTGCTGTCACCACCCGTGATATTATTGGCGGCGACAAACAATTTATCCGAGCACAGCTTTGTCGCACCATATAAATTTACGGGGTTAGCGGCTTTATCGGTGGACAGTGCGATGACTTTATTCACGTTGCAGGCAATGGCAGCACTGATCACATTTTCAGCACCGTAAACATTGGTTTTTATGCATTCCATTGGGTTATATTCAGCCGCGGGGACTTGCTTTAGCGCGGCGGCATGAATGATATAATCTACGTCTCGACAGGCTTGCTTAAGACGCTCTTTATCGCGCACGTCGCCAATAAAGTAACGCATGGCAGGGTCATTAAACGTTTGCTGCATTTCAAACTGCTTTAATTCATCACGGGAGTAGACGATAATTTTTTTCGGTTGAAAGCGCTTTAAAAGCGTCGCCGTATATTTCTTACCAAATGAGCCCGTGCCACCCGTGATCAATATACTCTTACCATCAAACATAACAGCATCCAATCCTGTCAAAAAATACCATTATCGTCTCCGTTATTTATTCGAGCAAAATATAGGCCAATGAGATAGACACAAAACTCCAACATACGATTAGAGTGACTTCCCCAAACTTATAGAAAGTTGAATAAGCTAAGGTTACTGATTCTGGAATAGCTTTGTTGCGACGCTTCTAACAAAAAGCTTTCAAGTGATAGTCGGCTGACCGCCTCGGCAAAATCAACATCCTGTAGTTCAGACAGAATCTCTTGACTGACCAAGTCTAAATCTTGTTGAAGATTATCAATTGCATCGACTGTATTTAATCTCGCCCCTAAGTCACTGCGTATTGTCGAAATGGATGTCAGTGCAGCGTCTAAATTTAACAATGTGGTTTCCACCAACTCTGCCACTTGAGCCCCACCTTCGACAGAATCAGGAATGGTATTTAGCCCTTCTAGTAACATTTGAACGGTATCTGTTAACGCTTGTTTTTCGCTGCTTTCAATGACAAAGGTATCGCCTGGTTCGGGTTCACCCGCCACTTTGACACTGATGCCATTAAACTGAATATCATTACCTTGAGAGTAATCAATGTTTGCTAAGCCGTTAATCGGGCGATCATCCGATAATCGCCTTACCGTATAATTTGGTCCACTGGGTGAAACCGCTGATCTAGGATTAAATTGAATATAAGCATCTTCTGAATAAAATTCATCGTACTCTTCTTGGTCGAGTACAAAACCAGTGGTAATGTAACCCGTACCAATATTCTCTCGATTATTAAACGTTGTGAACGTATTTTTAGCCGATGCA
This sequence comes from uncultured Saccharospirillaceae bacterium, assembly GCA_947503895.1. GTDB lineage: Bacteria > Pseudomonadota > Gammaproteobacteria > Pseudomonadales > Oceanobacteraceae > Bermanella. Next base: position 35,063 of record CANNFT010000010.1, on the reverse strand, counting down.
ATATCCACAAACAGTTCTTTACCTGTGTCATTAGTGGCTACTTCAGCGTTTTGACTGATTTGTAAAGTTCGCTGGCCCTCATCACCCTCATACGTAAACCCACCGCCGGGACGTTCCTCAAACGGGAGTGTTTCTCCTTTAAATCCGGCAAAGATAAAAATATTACTGGCGTCTTTCGTATTCATTAAATCTACAATGCTATATAAACGCTCGTTAATTTCAGCGCCAATCGCTCGACGATCTTCCTTCGTTAATGAACCGTCACCCGCTTGCACTGTGAGTTCTCGTACTCTTTGTAGATTATCGACCATGCTGACCAGCGTGGCCTCTTCGAGATTTAAATGGTTTTTGGCGGCCACTAAATTGCCTGAGTATTGTTCTCGTAGAGCGATATCTTGCTGTAGCTGCAAGATACGAGTCGACGCAATGGGGTCATCCGCAGGCGTTAAGACTCGACGACCCGATGATATTTGTTGTTGCGTTTTATTCACGGATGCCTGATTACTCAATATATTGGTAATGCCATTGTTAAACTGCTGCATGGTGGATACTCTCATTTCGAGTACTCCTCTATATTAAGATCTTCAAGAGTTTGTGATTAAAATGGAATAACATTAGAACAAACATTTTAACACTCTAATCACCATTTCATTTTCAACCCATTAATGCATTTTGAGTAAAATATTATGTCGACGAACGACTCTGATATCTCAATCACCACACTTCCGAAACCGTTATATCGTATGCGTCCCTTACCTGAATATGCCGACCAAGGTGTCAAATAGCGATCGAGCGACCGTAATTACTTGTGCAGACGCATTATAGGCCAGTTCGTATTGAATCAGTCGGGCGGCTTCTTCGTCTAAATTCACACCACTCACCGCATCAACTGAGTTTTGACTAAAAATTAGGAGCGTTTCAGCACTTTCCGAATTTATTTGAGCGCGGGCCGTTACTGATCCAACCTCCTCGACCAATCGCCCATAAGATTCACTGGCGGTCATATCATTTTCGACTATTTCTTTGTTCTGTATGGCAGAAATTAAATTGCCATTTCGACTGTCCGCGACTGCATCGGTATTAAAGTCTATCGTAAAGGTATCACCATCTTTTGGAATACCTGACATAGAAACTTCGTATCCTAGATAAGTGGGCTCATGTTCAGGTTCTTCTTCAAATAGATTGCTAAGATTCGGCGCTGACGATAATTGTAAGCCTTCATCCAGTACTACCTTAACTTGGCCACCCATGGTCACTTTATAACTGCCAAAGTCGCCAGCAGCGACGACGTCCAGTCTGGGTTGAAAAAGAATGTTTCCTTTCTCATCAATATCAATATCTAGATTGCCATTAAAAAAATATGTTGTATCTTCAATCTTGGTTTGAATTTCGTTTAATACTTCAGCGCCGGTGGCGTGTGTTCCCGTTAATTCAATGCTGAATGTACCTTGACCCGGAATATCAAACTCGAACGTGTAGGGACCACCGGTTGAAAAGTCAAAACCGTCGAATTCCGTGAGTGGCTTAGATAATCGTTCTCCGGTCGGCCTCAAATAGATATCGTCGCCATTTGAAATTCGAAACCCATCTCCCGTCACCGCCGGTGCAGGAGGGGCAGCCGGTATGGGTGATTCGCCATCGATTTCAAACGACAAATCCTCCCCATTCAGTGCAATAATGGTAACGCGTTCACCATCACTCCGTGCGATGATTCCTTGTTCTTGGAAGTCGAAGTTTGCGTTAATACGATCGGCAATAAAGTTTGGTGTAAGCGGTTCGGGTACTTCTGTGGGGTAACTGGAATCGTACTTTAATTGCGGCTCGACCAATACATCTGTCAGCTCCACGCCATTTAAGTACAGATGAACTGGTTCATCTGGAAAAGGGGAATCTGGATCATGCACTCCAGCGGTAAAATTATCCAACTGGACCGTGGTTCTCGCACTCGCTTTTAAACCTGGCTCTTCACTCAGAATACGAGCAATTTCGCTGGCCGGCTGATCCGCAGGAATAAATAATTCCGGCCGTTCGATGGGGAACCCCGTAATCGGATTTATTTCGCTGATTGTCAGTCGCGCAGGAAAGAGCCCATTACCCGGCGTGGTTGGAGGAAACCGCCAGTCTTGATATGTCGGGGAAGCCGGTACATAGCCACCTATACTGGTCACTGCCGTTTGAGTCGTATCGGTGGGTAATAGGTTATTTTCTACACCCGGAATATATGTTAGGTTCATCAGCGGAGGAAAGAGCGGGATCGGTGCGGTGGGATCGCTATTATCCATGACGTTATAAGTGGTGTCGCTGGTAAATTGGATGAGCAGTGGCGGACTAAGCTGACCCGGAATTTCAAATGCGCTTGTGGTTTCATCAAATACTCGACCGCTGCTGATGTCACCCGACCCGATATTACCTATCGCGGTATCCGTCATCACGGGAGACGCCAGCGCGAGTTGTTGAGGTAATTCAATTTCTAACTCAATATCCTGCGCTCCATTACGCACGGGCATTAAATAAAATGAATCTCCTTTTACAAAATTTCCTTCTTCGAAACTTAAAGTAAACCCATCGATTTCATATTCATCGGGGTAGTCTGTGGTAATGGCACTGGTTAACATCAGTTTGCCATCATTGACGCGCGTGACAGTAAACGTAACATCATTAGGGCCAACAAAATTTACACGGTAATCGCTGTCCGTGAGTAAATTGCTATCATCAATGTAAACAGCCACTTGGCGGTCATCTGGTTTTGCGTTTTCCGCGCTACCGATGACCCGTCTCTGTGCCACTTCAGGGCTATTTAAATCCTCAAAAAAGAGTTCACCGGGCTGCCCATCTATATCAATGCCTTTAAGGTGTTGTTCATTTATATTTTGCTGCAATGCCAGCGATGTTCGCCCAAGTTGGTTGATGGCTGGGTCTAATATCTGTGTGCGAAAATCGAGCAAGCCACCTAACTGGCCACCTGATATTTCTCGGGTAATATCAATTTCAATGCCGTTCGAGACCAATACTATACTGGATCGCGATGGGTCACCTTTGCCTGTCACCACTTCTAGCTTTTGTACATCGGTGCCGATGACAATCGATTGACCCTGCCCAACCGAAACATTGACCGCTTTACCATCTTGATCGACGGACGTCGTTCCCACTAATTCTGAAAGTTTTTTAATTGCTAGGTCGCGCTTATCCAATAGGTCATTAGGGGGGAGACCGGAAGCAGAGGATGATGCAAATAATATCTGTTCGTTTAACTCAGAAATGGCTTCTGCCAAAGCATTTATTTGGCCCACCATTGTTTCCATTTGGCCATTTAAGGTAGTATTTTGGTCAATCAAACGCTCATTGATGGTATGAAACCGATCAACTAAACCCTGCGACTCACTTAATACAACTTGACGAGCAGGCAGCGAACTTGGATCGTCAATCGCTGCTTGCATTGCGTTAAAGTAAGACTCTAACCCAGGTTGCAATCCCGTCCCCGGGTCCGCTAGTAAGCTATCAATTTGTTCTGCATTTTTTGCAAGGGTATTCAGTTCGTTAAATGTTGCAGTATCTTTATGCAGTTGCGCTACCAGAAATTCATCGTAAACGCGACGTACGCCATCGACTTCTGCGCCAGAGCCTACCCAAATACCACCTCTAAATTGGGGCGACAATGCGGATATGGAAACTTCTTGCCGGCTGTAACCTTCTGTATCAACGTTGGTAATATTATGACCCGTTACCGTCAATGCAGTTTGATGCAATTTTAAACCTGAAATGCCAATGTCTAAAATATCAGCCATAATCCACCACCTTAACGTATGTTCACTTATAGCCGATCAAGCCAGAGCGGCTAATAAAGCAACATACCGACTTTTAAAGTCTCATTTTGATGTGCGCTTCATCGCGATTTGAATAGCATCATTTAAGCGCTCACTATTCGCAATTCGCTGTATTTTTAACGCGTAATTTGGATCGGTCGCATACCCACCGGCTTGCAGCCCTTCGCTGTATGCTTTAATATTTTTCCCCGCACTCAGAGCTTCTTGATAGCGATCAGAATCTTTTATAAATTGCGCATAATCCTGAACACTTTCATCATAGGATTCATACACTCTAAAAGGTGCCATTTCTTTATTTGCCACACCATCTCTAAATTCTAAGGTTGCCACTTTTGCAGACGCTCCGTTCCAACGAGTGTCCGATTTAATACCAAATAAATTGAAGCTATTCTCACCTTCATGGGTGTGGATAACATGTTTACCCCACCCAGTTTCCAATGCAGCTTGTGCTGTGATTGCCTTAGGAGCGATACCTAGCTTTTCACCGACTTCTGTAGCAATAGGCCAAATATGATCCACAAATTCCTGCACGCTGTTAAAGGTCGTCATTTTACGCGCGGCACTCTTCACTGGGCCCCTGACATCAGTATCGCTAGTACTGCGATCTGCTGATTTTTCTATATTTCTCGCATTGGTTCCCTGTTGTGCGGCGTTCAACTGAGCCATCGGAGCACTCATTTTTTCAGCCAAATGTCCCTGCAATTCACGTCCTTGCGCATCAATGGATTCAGTTTGGCTGGTGTTGAGGCTGTTTATACCCGCATGATGTATAGAAAAAATTCTTCGTTCTGGCAGTTGATAAGCCTCACGTGCAGGATCTTCATTAAGATTAAAAGGATCTTTTGAAAGCTTGCCTGATTTTTCCCCGTTATTGGCCGGTTCAAGATGCGCCGACAATTGCCGGTATAGACTGTCGGCTAACCCAATACCTTGGTCTTTACTGAGACTCAGCGCCAGTTGATCATCAAACATGTCACGATAAAACTTGGATTCATTGCTGCTGAACATGCCACCTTCTTCCAATGGCGCATTCGCATCACGCATGCTTTTAATCATCATCCTCACGAACATGGACTCAAATTGTTTGGCGATTTCTTTTAGTGCTGCCGCTTCGTTTTCTTCACCTTGCATCGTAATTTTATTCAAGCCTGCAAGGTCATTGAAATTGTAAGCCGCGTCCATTGATTGCATGACAGTATCCAAATCTTCAGCTTTCACCCGTTGATTATTAAAGTGCATACTTTGTGCCATCAAAGTTAATACCCTTCCATCACACAGGTAGTCGCTGTTAGGTGCATAAAAAATCAATGTTTGAGGGGGAATTCGCTAAAAAGACAAAAGAGAGAGCCGCTATTTATTCGTATTACAGCGAATCTAACGTTGCTTGCTGATATTGGTATATATATGGATGCGTTTTTTTTGCTTTTGTTTGCCGCTAAACTCTTGGTTTATTTGTGTTTTCTGCTGGACGACGCCTAGCATCAAATCTTTGTCTGAATGTTGAATATCTTTAAAAAAGGTGAGGTCGTGAGCGGTTAGTTTTTTCCCATATCGGTCGAAAAATTGCCGAATCAAATCCGCCCTTTCTTCATACCGTTTTGCCATCAGCATTAAATCGCCAATATTCATTAATGACTTGATTTCCTTACCCATTAAGTCAATCAATTCTAATGCTTCCTGTTTAGAACTCGGCAAGGGTGCATCCACATTATGCCTCATGTTCGATCCATAACATTGTTCCGTGGTTAATTCAGTTTATTTATTGCCTTAACGCGATTGCTTTTGTGCGAATACTGGAAAGTGAACGGTTAAATCACAATCAATTCTGCCTTTAAAGCACCCGCCTGTTTCAGTGCTTCCAGTATCGCCATTAAGTCTCCCGGTGCAGCACCGACCTCATTCACGGCTTGCACGATTTCATCTAACGAAACGCCCGGTGCAAATACAAACATGCGATTGTTTTCTTGATCGATATTAATATCCGTTTGCGGTACAACGGCGGTTTCACCACCGGCCAGTGCACCCGGCTGGGCCACTTCAATATTCTCTTTTACCGTCACCGTTAAACTGCCATGTGTCACCGCCACGGGGTCTATTGTCACGTGCTTTCCGATGACAATGGTGCCTGTACGACTATTAATCACCACTTTGGCTGTGGCTTCACCGGGGGTAATTTCAAGATTTTCAATCAGTGATAAAAATGATACGCGTTGATTAGGGTCTCTTGGTGCACTAACCCTAACGGATGTGGCATCGGCAGCATAGGCCGTTTCGGGGCCCAATAGGTCGTTTATTCGATCAGCCAGTCTTTTTGCAGTGGTAAAGTCTGGGCTGTTTAAATTTAAAATTAAACTGTCTCCTCTTGAAAAAGCGTTTGGTACAGGCCGCTCAACCGTAGCACCATTCGGAATACGACCTACACTGGGCACGTTAACCGTAATACTGGATCCATCTGCACCTTCGGCACCAAACCCTCCTACGACCAAATTACCCTGACCGACGGCGTATATTTGCCCATCCGCCCCTCTTAGAGGTGCAAACAACAGAGTGCCGCCCCTTAAACTTTTGGCATTCCCAATAGAAGAAATCGTGACGTCTATTTTTTGCCCGGGTTTTGCAAAGGGGGGCAAATTTGCGGTCAAGGACACGGCGGCGACGTTCTTTAATTTGGGGTCCGTACCTGGCGGAATTGAAATGCCAAACTCGTTCATCATATTAATAAAGGTTTGGTTGGTGAACGGTGCCTTATCACCGGTTCCGTCTAACCCAACCACGAGTCCGTAACCCACTAATTGATTACTTCGCACGCCAGCGACCGTGGTAATGTCCTTCACCCGTTCTGCCCATAGGTTTAATGAACATAAAATTAAAACAGGTACAATCAATTTACGCATAAACATTTACGCCTTAACTCGACATGAAGCCATTAAAAAGGCCACCAAGGACTGTTAAATACTCGGCTAAGCCAACCTTGTTTATTCGCATTGGCTAATGGGCCTGTTCCACCATAAGAAATTCTGGCATCCGCCAATTTTGTCGACGTTACCGTATTATCCGGACCAATATCTTGTGGGCGAATGAGCCCTTTAACACGTATAAATTCATCGCCTTCGTTTAGACTCAACCATTTTTCGCCCCGTACTTCCAACAAACCATTAGGTAGGATATCTGAAATCGTCACCGTGATTTGCCCTTGCAAACTGTTGCTTTGATCACTGTCTCCTTGCCCCGAAAAGTCTCGAGTACCTTCTACATTGTTATTTAAGAATCCATATTGCTGACCAAAAATAGCTGTCGGCGTAAATTCTACGGTGCTTTCTTTAGAGGTACTGGTCGACGTACTTTTTGTGGCATTGGTTTGCTCTTGAAGTATAACGGTAATCACATCCCCTATCCTTCTCGCCCGCTGATCGTTATAGAGTGATATGGCATAGTGATGCTGATACAAAGAGCCATCAGTTATAGGAGGCGGTTGTAATGACTGAGCAGGGACCGGAGCAAAATTAGGATCATCCGGTTTTTCATTGGTCGATATGGAGCTGCATCCCCCCAACAGTGCTAATAAACTGACTAAGCCAGATATTTTCAAATGCGTTTTTCTTGTTACACGTCTTTCGTGCATCTCATGGTGATTTTTGATTAGCCACATTTTGAATCGTTTGAATACTAAAAATTGCATGGTATTCGACCTCTCAACCGTCAATTAACCTTGGCCGGGTTACTCTGTTTATTCCAATAAAGTTATATTTTTTAACACTAATACAGGCCTAGCGCCCCATACGGTTCTCGTTACCAATGTCTAAGTATTTTGCGCAAGATACTGAAGCATCTGATCCGCTGATGAAACGACTTTAGAATTCATTTCGTAGGCACGTTGCACGGTTATCATATGCACCAATTCTTCGACGACTTTTACGTTCGAGTTTTCCAAGAAACCTTGTTCTATTGAGCCGAATCCTTCTTCGTTCGCAACACCCACTTGAGGGGCGGCACTGGATGCTGTTTCGAGATATAAATTGCCACCAATGGCTTGAAGTCCTGCCGGATTAATAAAATCGACTAGATCAATTTGCCCAATTTCAGTGGGGGTGGTTTCACCAAAGCGGGTAGCACTGACAATGCCATCCTTACTAATAAACACCGTATTCGTTTGATCTGGAATCGTGATATTCGGCTCTAATAAATACCCGCTAACATTGACCATTTGCCCATCTTGATCCATATGAAAGGTGCCATCTCGGGTATAAGCGGTTGTGCCATCAGGCAGGATTATTTGAAAAAAGCCTCGTCCATTAATCGCTAAATCTAAAGTGCCGGATGTTTCTTGCAGACTACCCGTTGTGAATATTTTTTGGGTGCCTCCCACTTTAACGCCCGTGCCTAACTGCAAGCCAGAAGGCAGACGAGAGTCTTGTGAAGACAGCACACCAGGCTGGCGTTGTATTTGATAAATTAAGTCTTCAAAGACTGCTCGATCTCGTTTAAAGCCAATCGTCGAAACGTTCGCTAAATTATTCGAAATGGTCGTCAAACCATGGTCTTGTGCATTGAGTCCCGTCTTACTCACCCAGAGCGCAGCGTGCATAATATTTACCTCAATATTTCATCAATAGCAGATCGCCATTCACAACCTGCTTACATCATAAATGCGACATTAATTACTGTATTTCCATAATTTGGCTGGTGACTTGCGCGTTTTCGTCGACCGTTTTCATCATATTCACTTGCATTTCGTATTGCCGATGCAGCGACAATGTTTCTATCAATGAGTGAACGGCTTTAACGTTTGACTGCTCTAAATGCCCCTCAACGACCTCAACGGTGGGGTCTGGTTGAACCACTTCGTTTTCACCTTTATCTCTCAAACGAAATAAACCATCCGGCGATTTCTCTAACCGATCGGGATCTGGAATCACCATTTTCAATTGTTCTAACTCTGCGACGACGGCTGGCTCATCACCGGCAGCAACGATGGATATGGTGCCATTCATGGCTACTTCTATTTGCTCATAAGGTGGAATGACGATCGGCCCACCGACTCCGATCACTTGTAAGTCTTCTCCATTAATGAGACGGCCGAGTTGATCGACTCGTAAATCGCCACGCCGTGTATAGGCTTCTTCACCATCGGGCCCCACCACCGAAAACCAACCTTGGTTATCAATTCCTAAATCTAAATGCCGTCCGGTATAGACCAATGTGCCCGGATTAAAATCACTGGCTGGCCTTTCGGATAATGCATAGGCCCTTGTTGGGTAATGTTCACCAAATACCGGCATAGATCGCGCTTGTTCAAAGTCTCGCTTAAAGCCCGTCGTATTGACGTTGGCCAAATTATTGGCTTCTGCGGTTTGGCTCATCGTATTATGTTTAGCGCCTGTCATGGCGATATATAACGCACGATCCATACAACCTCCGTCTAGCCAGCTTAAAATGAAAAATTCAACGTTAAGCGGCAATATTCATCTTTTACAAAGGAGAGTTGCATAGGCTATGCCAGTAGAGGATTACATTAAGGTTGGCAGTGATAAAGTGAACGCTCAACTCTTCTTGCTGAGCCATCTATGGTGGGCAATCAAGGGATAAGGTGTTAGAAATACGTTGAGAACCCGCCTTTATTCTGTCGTTGCTTCAATAAACAGCCTATCGGTCGAAACGTATAGAGGTGATCTATTGCCGCATGGCGTCTGCAAAAGGGAGAGGACTGGACACAAGAAAAAACTGTATCATTCCCAAAAGAATGATACAGAATTTACCCAATCTGACGACGCTATATTTGTATGATGGTTTGTGTAATTGTGTCAGACGTTTCAATGGTTTTCGCGCTGGCTTGGAAATTACGCTGAGCAATAATTAATCCAACCAATTCTTCAGATAAGTCGACATTTGAATCCTCTAATGCGGCTGAGCGCAAGTTACCAAATGTTCCTGTTCGAGGGGAACCAATGGTAGGCACACCTGACTCAAACGACTCACCCCAAGCGGTATCGCCCAGCGGGGTTAACCCCTCAGGGTTTTTAAACGTTGCCAACGATACTTGACCGAGTACTTGAGCTTGCCCATTGGTAAATCGTGCAAACATAAATCCGTCTTTATCGATTTCCAATCCGGTTAGTCGCCCTGTTGTGAAACCATTCTGGCTTACTTCAGCAACACTAAATGGACTGCCAAACTGTGTTGAACCATCGAGTATAATTTGGAAGTTTGAATTAGTGGGCGGTTCAGTTAAGGGCAATCCACCTTCAAGCACGTTCACGGATTTTAACGCACCAGTAGGTGCACCTTGTTCATTTATTGGGTCCCAGTTTGTGACAAATAAATCCCCAGTTGCATTCTCATCTAACGTGCCATCTGGATTAAAGAATAATTCATATCTGAGTCTTGTCGGTTCTAAATTTTCCGGAAAGCTGAGCGTTGGATCGGGATCACCGACTTCTTCGCCATTTATTCGAATATACATTGCCCAAACGTTTTCTTCATTCGGTCTCGTGGGATCAACCGGCTCTTTGACAAAGTATTGAGTGAGAATATGTGAGTTACCCAAGCTATCGTAAATCGTCACGGATGTAGCGTGGTTATAGGTATCCTGATCAGATGGATCAAAAGCGTTAATGATGAAATCTTCAAATTCATCTTCTGACAATGCTCCAAATATACCTGAAATTGCGGGCAGTGGGTTTGTCAGCGTATAGTCCTCATTTAATATAAATTCAACGGTTCCACCAACAGCCACCGCAACATCGGCAGTCGCCGTGCCACCTAATACCACGGGGCCTGCATTGGGTGAACCTTCAACCACCATACTGTCGGTCACTGTCGCGGAAGAAATTTCGATCACAATATCTCGGCCAATGGTATTGTCGATAATAATGTCACCCGCGCTGTTAATGGTTGCTTCGAATCCTGGTAACGTCGTGGTTCGATAGCCATTAATTTCATCCACAATTTCGGTGAAACTGGTTGAGGTTATTTCTTGCCCGTTCAATAAAAAACTCATGGTATTGCCCGGATTATTATACCCGCTTAGCGTAATTTTAGCCTGAGAAGTCGCAGAAGCGGTGACGCCCGTTTGCCGATTAAAAATACTGGCAATGGCATTGGCTTCTGTATCCTGTGGAATGGTGATATCGGTTTCATTACCCTCTGGATCGGTCAATGTGACAGTAGTCTCTGGATATTCATTGGTCACGCCTTCTATGCCCAATGTCAATAATCCGGTCGCATCAGCATCCACTTGAATTAAACCGAACATTTCATCAACCGTGACATCAGGTCCCGAAGCGATGAAGTCGGTCACGGTAATGATCGAAGGTTCACCGCTTTCTGTCGCCACAAATTGTAGTTGATATTCTGGTGGCACGACATTGGGTACCACTTCAATAGCCTCTGCACGTATGCCAATAAACGCATCAGCATCTAATGAGTTTATTTGTCGATTAATTGATGCAGCAACTTGCTGAACGGATCTAAAGTCTTCATCTAACGTTATTGTCGTGGTGCCAGAGCGACCTTCTGAATCCGGTGCGGGTACGGTTAAATTAATACGAAACGAATTGGTTCGATCAATTTCATCCGTTCCGAGAATCTCAAACATATTATCAAAACCAATTGCACCAAATGCGGACAATGCATCCGCAGGCGGTAAATACGTCGAATGTTGTTGCAATACAACGCGGTATCCAGCGCCAATATCTGTATTTGTAAATAGAATCTGCCCGCCTACCGCCGACACCTGAACACGACCAGCTACACCGGTTGCTCCTATTAATAAATCTATCTCAGTTTGTATAGCAGCAGCTAAATCATCTAATGTTGCATAGTTTGCAGGAGGGATAGTGACATTCCACGCATTTGAATTATCCGCAACGGTTGGGCCAGTCACCTGGATGTTAAACATATTGTTAGGGGTAATGTCGGGCGTGCCAATATTCAAACGATTTGTGGTGTTAAAACCCAGTTGGGTGAGTGTGATGCCCGTTTCAAGCGTTGGCACTAATGCAATTGTGCCACCATTTGCATTTGCACCGGCGCCTGTAATTGTCAACGGTGGCTGTGTGACAGCGACATCAGCCCCCACCGCGCCTGAAATAATACCTTGAATTGTGGCTAACGTGACCGCAGCGCCACCGCCCGTTGAACCTGCATCCAACACAACATTATAGGTATTGGTTGTGCCCGTATTGTCAGTATGTTGAATATCAAACCGTAAATCTTGGCCACCGCTAAAATCAAACGGGCCCGGTGCAGAACCAATTATATTAGCTGGCGATCCGCCAACAAAATTCGTCATGTTAAGCGGAGGGGTAGCTACTGTTCGATTCGTTGTCGGTGTACCAGGAATGCTCCTGAAATCTGCGGTTAATGGATTGGAGCCAACAAATAAATTTTGTCCTGCCGACCCAGTGGTCACCGTCGCATCAGCAGTTGGATCACCTACTATTGCATTCCACGCAGCATTGGATGCAGTCATTGAAAAACCAATGCCTGCCGTGACATCAAAGCCTGCACGCTCTAACACAAAATTAATAGGCGCAACAATCGGGTTAGGCAATGTTGCTGGATTGGTCGTCGCCCTAAATTCATTATTGCCAAAAGCCGTATCCAATTGCGTTTGAATTTCTGACAACACATCTGCGATCATTTGAGTTTGTGTTGCCGCTGCCGGAATCGCACCCAGTGTAATGACTTGCGCACCGGTACCGTCTAATGGATCAATGGAAAATTGTGCACCCGCTGCGATCGCTAAAGGTGTGGTGAATGTTGCATCCGTGGCCCAATCAATCGAAGCACCAATATCAAAGGTATAAAATGTTGGTGAGCCACCAGTAGTAGGCTGTGCCACCGTTGCGTGTGTGGTGGACGTATCTTCGGCAATGCCAGGATCGGGTACTGCAATGGCTAGGCCACTGGATAACATCCTCGAACCTGTTTCTTGTTTGACTAACTGACTTGCATCTAAATTTAATAAAGAAGCGACACGGGAAGTGAGTGCCGGAGGTTGGTTGCCAATGACAATTTGAATGTCATCCAATACCCCACTTGTTACACCTTGATCGTTTGCTTCATAACCCTGTAACCGTGCACCACTATTTGCCACTACATAACCGTCTTTATCTAAACCAAACATTCCAGCACGGGTGTAAGAAACCGTTCCTCCATCATTTAAAATAAAAAACCCGTTACCGTCGACCGCCATATCTAATGCATTTTCTGTCCCGGAAATATTGCCTTGGCTAAACTCTTGACGCACATTTTCAACCAACACACCACTGCCAATAGGCCGAGTACCCGTTCCAAGCAATGACGTTGTGTATATATCCACAAATTCTGCTCGCGATTCCTTAAAACCCACCGTACTGGCGTTGGCAATATTATTACCGGTCACTTCTAAGTCGGTCGATGCTGCACGAATGCCACTAAGGCCAATATTAAATGCCATGACAAAATCTCCACTGTCTTACATCAAGGTGATTACTTCACTATCAGTCAAACCTCTCACGAGTGTTAATAGCCGATTGAGCGACGTTAAATCGAAAAAGTTTGAATTAATCCATTACTTGCTTCACATCATTGAGTGATGCTTTCGTACCTCCTGCTAAGTTCAGTGTGACACTGTGATTCGTACCGATGGTCACACTATCCACTTTTCCACTCATCGCAGTATCTAACTGTTCATTTCGCCCGTCGATAGAGGCTGAGATATTAAATTTGTATTCACCCGGTGGGTAAGGTGATGGGATAGGTTTGCCTTCACTATCCAGCAATATATTGCCCTCACTGTCTTTCATAAATTCTTGGCGGTTTAATTGTGTTCGATCCAATGCCACCAACTCACCATCCACTTCTAGGTTGGCACCATCCCAGCGAATAGAAACTGGACCTTTTTCATGACGACCTAAATCAATGCTTTCCAACGTTTCGCCTGATGCTCCTTGAATTTGTAGTCGCATATTCATGGTCGTTGCGGGTACCTCGGCGTAGCCAGCAATCAGATCGCCGTTTTGCAAGAAGCCGTATTCGTTATTCGGTACGACGACCGATCGACCAACCATAGATGAAGCTTGTAACGCCTGACTTGACCGCAACTCGGTTTCCATATTTCCAACCGTGCCATTAAGGTTTTCAATTCCTTCGACTGTACTGAACTGCGCTAACTGAGCTATAAATTCGGTATTATCTTGCGGCTCTAAAGGATTTTGATTATTCATTTGTGCAACGAGGAGTTCCATAAACTCATTTTTACCCAGTTCATTGGATTTCGTTTCTGGCTCTCGATCGGTATATTGGTCTAAAGCTTGTTGCGCTGTGCCAACATTCGTGACTTCCGTCATACCAACCTCCTTTAAAGTTTTCGAATCTTTATCTACACAATCAATCTATAAATTGCGCATTACTGCCCTAGTGTCAGTGTTCGTTGTAACAATTGTTTGGCTGTCTTCATGACTTCGACGTTCATCTGATAACTCCTTGATGATGACATCATATCCGTCATCTCCTCGACGATATTCACATTTGGATACGTGACATAGCCTTCGGCATCAGACATTGGGTGGTAAGGTTCAAAGCGTTTTTTGAGTGGGTGATCACTTTCGACAATTCCCTTCACTTGTACACCATCGCCCATTTTTGAACGTATATCTAATTTGCGATTTAGCCGATCAACATCTTTCCATTGCTTATCTAACACCGCAAACCAAGGTTTTCTGGCTTTATAGGTTTCTTCAATACTGGAGCTAACCGTCTCAGCATTCGCGATATTACTGGCAGTGGTATTCAAGCGAATAGACTGCGCATTCATGCCTGTACCAGCAATGTTAAATACATTTGTGAGCGACATAATACTTCTCCAACATTTATTAAGAATTCTCAAATCTTTCTAATGAATGAATCAATCAATCAGAAAGTCAAAATAGCTAAACAGCTTCACTTGTAAGTGCACTCAACTATTCACCTCGAATCGCATTTTTAAGCCCCTTAAACTTGCTGGTTAAAAATTCAAACGACGCGTTGTAGCGTAAGGCATTGTCCGTGTAAAAAGATTGCTCCATTTGTGAATCCACCGTATTGCCGTCAATCGCAGGCTGATAGGGATTCCGAAACATTAATTCATCTTCAACATTTATATTGCCCCGTTGATGATCTTCGTGTGTCACATTCATTGCCAACGAGCGGCTGCTCTGGCTTTCTAGCATTCGATTAAAATCAAAGTCACGCGCTTTAAAATTAGGAGTATCTGCATTGGCTAGGTTGTTCGCTAACACCTCTGCTTTCGCCGCACGAAGTTGCAATGTATTCGGGTGTATGCCCAGTGAATTTTTAAAACTAAGTGCAGACATATGTTTTACCTATCGATTTGACGCAGTGGACTGATCCTTGAGTATTCAAAAAGCAACCCCTATGCCAAACAAAAGCGCGTCATTCAGTATCCCTCTAATCCGCTACGTTAGGTCCTGCTCCGGCGAACGTTGTGTAATCCATTCAAACTGATGAAAATTGAAAACGTTAGCCAAAAATCAGCATGACAAAGCAAAGAGAATTGCCCGAAGCCTTGAATAATAGGGGCTGTAGAGCATCAACGATGGATTTTCAGGGTCAAAAGAATTAGAGGCTTAAACGCACGAACCCGCTTAGAATGCAGTTTGGGAAATGGCAGGCTGTTCCAATAGGCCAGTGGTCATCGTATTCCCATGATGGGCCAATCCGCCATTAGACCTTTGGCATACACAAACGAAGCGGCAATTGTTGCCGCTTTACGCAGCAAGGGAACAAATATCGGCAATCACGAAATAGGTCTAATTGAAACTTAAGGAAGGATCAGGTGTACGAGGTGCTACAAATGTGAATCAGCCGCCTAGCGCCATGGAGAATCGGCGTGACAACTCATTGTTGACGGAGGTGTTCTTTTCAACCTTTCTTGCGGTAGATAATACCTGGGCTGCATTGCACCATTTCATATTTATCAGGCAAGCCACTCAGAGATTCGGACGCGCCTAATAGCAAATACCCGCCTGGTTTGAGGACACCATGAATGCGGCTCAAAATATCCTGTTTGAGTTCAGAAGAGAAATAGATAAGAACATTTCGACAGAACACAATGTCGAACCGCCCAAGCATTGAGTAAGCATGTAATAAATTCAGCATTCTAAACTGGACACGAGATTTAACGTTAGTCTGAAGCTGCCAGCTGCCCGAAGCAGTTTGCGAAAAATATTTTTTTAGTAAGTCATCTGGCATACCTCGACCGAGCGCCAATTGATCGTATTCCGCCTTTCTGGCAGCATCTAATGCCGTCGGCGAAATATCCGTGGCTACGATCTTCTCACCCGATAATTTCCCCGGATTCTTTCGTTTAAATTCCTCAATCACCATACTAATGGAATATGGCTCTTGCCCAGTGGAAGATGCCGCACACCAGATATCCAAACTTTTTTGGTTTTTCAATATTTCAGGGATGAGACGATTCTCTAAAATTTTAAACGGGTGTGCATCACGAAACCAAAGCGTTTCATTCGTGGTCATCGCATCGACGACTCTTTCCCGCAATTTAGAATCGCGTTCAATAGCGGTGACTAAATCGGCTAAGCTGGGCAGTTCTTTTTCCTTCATCAAACCACGTAGCCGGCTAGACACTAAATACTCTTTATTGTCCCCCAGTAGAATTCCGCATACCCGCTCTAGGTAATCCCTAAATTTAGTGAAATCCTGTTTACTAAAACTGCTGGCTGTGGTTGTCATATTTGCACGAACACCTTCACTCACCTTTGCACTAGGAATCGCCATACACTTCTTTTATTCGTTCTGAAACCTTGGAGGCGAGTACGTCAGGGTTAAATTTTGCAATAAAATCGTTGGCCCCAACCTTTTCCACCATGGCTTTATTAAACACTCCACTGAGCGAAGTGTGTAAAATTATGTGAAGGTCAGACATACGAGGGTCATTCCTCACATTCGTTGTTAAGGTATAGCCATCCATTTCGGGCATCTCAATATCTGAAATCATCAAAGCATACTGCTGCGAAGGTGTAATACCCTCTTCGACCAACTGTTTTAGGTGGTCCAACGCCTGACGGCCATCATTCAGTGCCGTCACTTCAATACCCAACGTTTCCAAACATTTCGTCACCTGTTTCCGCGCAATTTTAGAGTCATCCGCAATCAACACTTTGCGTGCCTCACCAACAGACGCTTTCGCTTGATCCAGTACATCCGCTGAAATGTCTTCGCGCATAGGCGACACTTCAGACAGTATTTTTTCGACGTCGATAATTTCGACTAAACGCTCATCCACTTCCGTCACTGCCGTCAAATAGTGTTCACGTCCCGTGCCCTTTGGTGGTGGATGAATATCCTCCCAATTCATATTCACGATACGCTCAACACCACTGACCAAAAAACCCTGTGTGGCGGTGTTGTACTCGGTAATAATCACGAAGCAGTTTTTGGGATCGCCCACGGATTGGTTGCCTGTCGCCAATCCCATATCCATGATCGGAATGGTGCCCGATCGAATATGTGCGACACCAATCACCACATGGTGACTTTTAGGAAAGATAGATAAATGCGGGCATTGCAGTACTTCCTTTACTTTAAATACATTAATGCCATAAACCTGCGGACCTGCCAGACGAAAAAGCAACAACTCCAGCCTGTTTTCACCAACCAGTTGAGTTCGTTGATCAATCGAGTCGAGCATACCGGCCATAAATGTACTCCGTCACCTTAATCCGATGTGTCTACGGCATAGTGCTTGCACCACTACTCACAGCACAGGATTCACCGCTTTTTGACGCCCTTACCTAGGTGAAAACCTATATTGAGAATAGGACAGTTTTTTGTGATGCACAGAGTTTTTATCGGCTGTACCTTTATGCTTTGGCATCTTGCGATGGCCAGCACTCCTGATGCCACCCCATCGGGAATTGCACAACTAAAAAACAGCCTATCTGAACGCTTAAACCAAGCCCTGACAGATGTCGCACTCAATATGCATCTCGAAGAGTTTGAGACAGAACTGCATATTAGCTATGTTGATCCACGAATAAACCTGACGACCTGTGATTCACCGCCGGCATTTAAAGTGCCGCAACCGTTAGAGCTGGGACGTGTACACATAAAGGTGTCCTGTTCATCTCCTGCTCCGTGGGCCGTTAATATTCCGGTGGAATTAAAACTATTCACTCAAGTGGTTGTGTTAAAACGTCCTATTAGCCGAGGCAGAGTCATCTCCAGCGATGATATTGAGACGCGAATGCTGGACATCAGCGTGTTAAATAATGGATATTTTCTTAAAAGTGAGTTTGTTATAGGGAAACAATCTAAGCGAGCGCTGCCTGCGCAATCCGTTATGATCCCTCATTATTTAATACCAGCGTTAATGATTAAAAAAGGCGATTCCGTCATGATTACCGCGCAAAAAGGCGGAATGACCGTCAAAATGTCAGGTGAAGCCCTCAATGATGGCCGTGAAGGCCGCCAAATTCGGGTTAAAAATGTTCGCTCTCAAAGGGTGGTAAAAGCAAGAGTGATCGCTCCTGGCATTGTTCAAGTCGATTTTTAAAAAAAAAGCTAAAGCCTACTGATTGAATGCCGATATAGGTCTACGAGGAACTCTAACTTGCGTGGAAGGTAACAAAAAATGAACATCAATAAATTAACCACCGGTGTCGGTGGTGGCGGGTCCCCCCGCGAAACAGCTAAGCCGGAGGCCACCGCAAAAGCGCCTACGGAAAATACAGGTTCAAAAGTAAAGACTGAAGACGTCACACTTAGCCAACAAGGCAAAAGTATTCAGCAAATTGAATCAGAAGTTTCTAAACTACCAGAGATAGACGATGCCTCTGTGGAGCGAATTAAAGCTGCATTAGCCAACAATGAATACAAAATTGAATACGAGCGCCTAGCGGGAAAAATGATCAAATTTGACGGCATGCTCAAGTAATTTTGCAGCTTAAGACACACGATAACCGCTCGAACGATAAGGACTAACCCTATGAATGAGACTGTAGTAAGCGAATTGGCGCACCTATTTGCCAAGGAGCAAGCTGCTGTTGATAAGCTTAAGCAGACGCTCGAAAGAGAGTCGCTGGCATTAAGCGCTAGGGAATTAGACACCATCAAACAGTGCGCGCAAGATAAACGTCAAGACCTCGAAGCGCTCAGTACACAGGTACAAACTCGCCTCCAGTTTCTCTCCACGCAAGGCATAGAAGTCTCCGAGAGTGAGTTTGAGCAACAAATGAATGCGCTGGTCAGCCCCAATACCCCTGAGCTTCTCTCGCAATGGAATCAACTAAAACAAGATTTTGGCGCTTTACAACAACACAATGATAAAAACGGATTGATTATTCAACATTCCCAAGCGCGCAATCGAGCGCTCATGAACATCTTGCATGGTGAAATAAATCAGCCAAACTTATATGGTAAAGGTGGTTCCACCACCCAACAAACGTCTAAACAGAACTTAGGAGAAGCCTAAGCCTGTTTAATCCAGAAGGCATCTATGCGGCTTTGTCATGGAAAAAGACGAAATAAAAGAAGAAAACTATTTAACCGATTTTGCTGAAATCTACCGCGCACTGCAGCGTTTAATTCGCTATGCGCAGTCGGTTACCTGCAAATTTGAGGGTATTCCAGATAAATTCTCCTCCGCCATTACAAAAGTTGACCTCAAGAATAAAGCGTTCGCCTTTGATAAAATTATCCCTGAAGCAGGTAATGAGCTGCTCCAGAAAGGTCGAGCAATGCAGGTCACAGCCGACTTCCGCGGTATACTCGTAAAGTTCACCATTCAGGGGAAGATTAAATACCGAGCACAATCGCAAGAATATATTGGCAGCTTCCCCGAAAAACTACTCTACCTACAACGTCGCAATGCCTATCGCGCTATGGTGCCACGCACCTACACCGTTTACATCATATTGAGGACCAGCGAAGGAAGCAGTGAATTTAAAGGCCGCTTACAAGACGTTTCTGGCAGTGGGTTTAAAGCTTATTTTAAAGGCGATATCACCAAAGAATTAAAAGCCATTACGAATTATGATGAAAGCACGTTGCACGTTGGGGACGAATCTATGGACTGTGGATTAGATGCTCGGCATGCAGTCTACAACCAAGAAAAAGACATGACATTTTGTGGATTTTCATTTCATCCACTGACTGGCATGAAGCAAAGATACGTCGAAAACCTAGTCAACAAACTTCAATTTGAAGAGCAGCGAAAACAGCAAGCTGAAAAAGAAAGAAAAGAAGCCGAGCTGAATCAAAAAGCAGAATAAGCAGACATTAACCCATAGCAGCGTCTTTAAAATCTATTCAAAACGTCAATGACGCTGCCCTGTTTATCCACTGATTTATTTGGCTGTTTCTCATCTAACAGGGTCATATATTGCGCTTCACTTCCTCCCGTATTCATCGATAGATTAGCCAAACTTCACCATTAACCATTAACCATTAACCATTCAGACTGATTTGATCCCAATTTGCATGTTCAATGATTAAAGGTGCCTTTAATCCGGCACCCGGCAAAGCGCAATGCGTTGCGACTGGAACACTTATCACCACAAAATAAATCTAGCGCTGTGGGCGTGGCCCGATACATGCAAAAACTGAATTATCACCCTATAAATAAGGCTGATAGAAAAATATTGGACGATACGTTCCGAATATTCTAACGCTTTGGACACACAACAGAGAGCTACCCACCATGAACAATATCGCATCTGCCGTTCAGGCCGCTATCGAAACAGGTCTAGAAAAATACCAACTCCCAAGCAGCGATTCAGCGGTCACCCTACTGCTCATGATCGCCGCCCATGAAAGCGGAGGCTTTACGTATTGCAAGCAACTTAATGGCCCGGCGCTCGGCCTATTTCAAATGGAACCTGACACATTCGATTTTGTCATGGGCTATATAGCCCGCACGGGAAAATTTACGACACTTCAAAATACCCAATGTGAAAATATGGTGACCTATGCTGACTTTGCAGCAGCCATCGCACGGGTTTATTTCTGGACCTTTCCTGAGGCATTGCCGAATGCAGATGATTTAATGGGGCTGGCGGAATACGCAAAAAAATACTGGAATACATCAGAAGGCAAAGCGACAGCGGAAAAGTATTACAACGACTACAACCGATATGTGCTAGGTCAGTGATGCGAATAGCCGAACAGATAGTCGGGGTTTCGCTTAAACTGCAATGGAATATTTAAAAAAACACCCTTATTATTTGGCTTAATACACCAAACGATAAGCGGATGAGAAATGCATACAGAAGCAGAAGCCAGAGAACGTTTTTTAAACTGGATTAACACACCAGCAACTCTAAAAAAGGTTGAGACGACTATGTGTAACTTTCTGTGTAACTACATCTCAGTTGATTAAGCCGGCATTAAACAGGGCAATAACAACATCCATCTGCTGATTGTGTTCTTTATTCTCATCTTGGCAGGCTAGTTCCCAAAGTTTTGATTTCTTATTGGCCAAAGCTGGATCTTTTTTACACTCTTCGATAGCTTTTATTCCATATTTTTTGTTGTCTATAGAGGCAGTGTATTTACCCTGCTTAACTCCTATAATCATTCCTTCCTCAGCTAGCCCCAAAAATGTGCTTTTGGGACACGATTTTTTTCTTAACTCAGTACTAGTTTTGATAACCACTTCTGCTGCTTCCTTCCACGACGATATTGGATCTCCGTTGTTAGCTGCTAGTTCAGCAGCTTTTAATGATACAATTTGAAAAATAGTCATATTATATAAACCTTGTGGTTGTCCCAATAACCAATCAAAGACAGCGATTTTGACCAGCCTAAATCATTGTTAGTTTGCAGGTCGCCAATTGCAAGTGGAAATAGCAATTGTCTTGCGTCCATTTCGAAATTTTGAATTGCGGAGTCAATATTACGATAGAGGCCTATAGACCACTCAAATTCTACCCTTCGAGCTTCTTCTGGGCAAATCACTATCGTCTGAATATTCTTAGAATCAATTTCAATATCCTTCTCATCCTGCCATGCTTCAATATAACTCTCTTCATCACCCAGCAGTAACCAGTACTTGAAAGGGTCTTCTAGGAGTAAGTCTATGTTCTCACCTGAAATTGTGTAATTTACAAAATTCTGTGACATGCTTGGTTAGCCTATCTGGCTCAAACCCAATAAGAGTGGTTAAAAATCATCCCATTATATGGCTAAATACGCCATGTTTAGAGAGGTAGAAAAATGTATTCAGAAGCAGAAGCAAGAGAGCGATTTTTAAACTGGATTAACAAGCCAGAAGTTGTAGAAAACGGTAAAACCTTTCATGTAACTTATACGATGCTTTCTAAATGCGGTGAATATTGGGTTATTAGGGGGGAGGCGATTGATCCTATGCAGAGGGGTGCAGGCATTAGTGGCTACCTATTAAATAACTTAACTGGAGAAATAAGCTACTACAGCCATGAACCAACACCTGAAGATTTTCTTAAAGACCTTTATGACGAACGAGAAGCGGACGGTAAGTATTATGTTTTATGTTGTGGCTTTTCCAGTTCTGACAAGCGTCAATTATTAAATTTACGCAAGAAATTAAACATATTGCCAAGACAGGCAGTGTACTTAGTTAAAGCCAAACCAATTTGGTTTTATGGAATTAAGCGCCATTTGATTGAGCTACAGGGTTACCTAGAAAATATTGGTATATCGTCAGAAATTCGACTCGTAAATGACGTTACTGAAATAGAAAAGATAGACTATAACCATCTTACGTGGGACAGGGTTCTTTCTAAACTAAAAGGGCTGTGTGGGTAGCTTCAATAAATACTTGCGTAAGTCGATTGACTATAAAAAGTAAGACACAGACCACTCATAACCACCAATGATCTCAGGCTCCACAATATAAGATCGATCAATCTTATAGTATTTGACCTCTGCACTAGCTTCATTCAACGCTTCCAATACATCTTTTTTAGTCCCTTTGTAGGAGCAGATAAGTTCATCACTACTAGGATACTTATCACATTAAGCGCAGTAGTTATCCATAAAAGAAAAGCTGTTTAGAATTTTATAAAAGTCTTCATCAGTCATATTAAGGTTTCTTTGTAGTGGTACAGTGATTTTGGCCACCTAAATAGAGGTGATATAATCACCTCATAAGTATCTTAGGTGACATATGAGTAAACAAGGTAGAAAGCATTTCACGGCTGAATTCCGATTAGAGGTTGCACAGCTAGTTATTGATAAAAACTATTCAGTACGCGAAGCCGCAGAGTTAATGAATGTCGGTAAATCAACCGTTGATAAGTGGGCAAGACAACTCAAACTTGAGCGTGACGGCGGTGTTCCCGCTGCGTCACCAATGACCCCTGATCAAATCAAAATCCGTGAACTGGAAAAGCGAATTAAAGACATTGAAGAAGAGAAAGAAATCCTAAAAAAGGCTACCGCTCTCTTGGTGTCGGACTCCATGAGAGGTTCTCGTTAGTCCAGGGGCTGAAAGAGAGCTACACAGTCACGAAGCTATGCGATGTGTTTGAAGTGCATCGCAGCAGTTTTAAATATTGGTTGAATCACCCAGAAGAACTCACGGCGAAAACAATTGAGCTACATAGCAGAATTCGTGAAATGTTTAGGTTAAGTAATGGTTCTGCTGGCTCCAGAACCATCAGTACGATGGTAACCCGCTCAGGTATTGATTTAAGCCGCTACGGAGCAAGGAAAGCCATGCAGCACCTGGATTTAGTCAGCAATCAACCTTCTAAGCCGAAGTATAAGAAAGCACATAACGAGCACCTTGCAGTGCCTAATTTACTTAATCGTCAATTTGACGTTGCTGCACCAAATCAAATTTGGTGTGGTGATGTGACGTATATTTGGATCGGAAATAGATGGGCTTATTTAGCCGTTGTTTTAGACTTGTATTCACGAAAACCGGTTGGCTGGGCTTTATCTCTATCACCAGATAGTCATCTGACAAGCAAGGCTTTATTGCTGGCTTATGAGCGACGAGGGAAGCCAAAAGGTGTGATGTTTCACTCGGATCAAGGCATGCATTATACCAGTCAGAAATTCAGACAATCGTAACCGTTCATTCTAATACGTTATTGTCTATAGGATGAATCACCGATTTCATTGGATTCTGCGCAAACTTTCCCTTCCACAGCCTCGGCGTCAGTTCTTCTATTTTACTGGCCGGATGCTCGTTAATGCGCTGCAACACATCCACCAAATAGGTATACGGATTGATTTTATGCAGCTTACAGGTACTGATCAGGCTTTGAATGATACCAACATGTTCCGCGCCTAGTTCCGTCCAGCAAAACATCCAGTTTTTTCTCCCTAATGGAATCGGACGTATTTCACGTTCTAGGTGATTCGTGTCGATGGCCACATTTGGATTTTCCAAAAAGGTTTTTAATTCCGTTTCGCGGTTGAGCAGATAACCAATGGCTTTCCTCAACGGGTCTTTCGGCAGCAGATTTTTTGCTAACTGCTTGTGGCACCATTGCACGATTTCATCGATGATAGGCTTGCTGTGTTCCAATCTGTATTGTTGCTTTTTATTCGCTTGCAATCCTTTTTCATTTAAGCTGGTTTCCACTTGATACAGCTGACGAATGAGTTCAATCATTTCTACGGCTAATTCTGGGTGGCTATCTTCGGCCTCAATAAATTTTCTTCGGGTATGCGTCCAGCATTGAGCATGGTCAATGCCTTCTGTGGATGCCACATAACGTGCATAAGCCGCATAGCCATCGGTTAACAGTGTGCCTTTAAACTGTTTATTCAGTATCTGTTCGATGTGTTGCCGTCCTCGGCTTTCGCTGAAGGTAAACACGATTTCGTTGGCCTCACCATAAATGGGCCAGTAATAGCTTTGTTTGAGTTTGCCCTTGGCTTTTCTTCCGGCTTTAATCGGTGTCTCATCCATTGCTAGGACTTTGCTTTGCAGTATGTGTTTGAGCTGCGCTTCCACGATGGGGCGTAAGAGTTCAATACTACGCTGGGTGAGATTGGTCAGGGTTGCACGACTTAATGTGATACCGCATTGCTGTAGACGTTGATGTTGGCGGTGCAGTGGCAGGTGGTAGAGGAATTTGTCGACCAGCATGCCGACCAGGAAGCTGACATCCGCAATACTGCGATCCAGTACTCCCGGCAACATGGGCATGGGTAAAAACTCGGTGCTCTGTTTCTTTTTGAGCACGGGAATTTTATAGCACAGCACCACGTAGCTACTGGGTTGTTGAGCCAATTTATGCGTCACCTTGGTATCAATGATTTCATACTGATCAGCGTCTGGCCCAGTTAGCTCTTCGGGTATGACTTCAATAGTGTGAATCGGCACTTCGTCACTAAAGCGCAATCCGGAATCGGTGACACAATCTTCCGCTCGGATTTTGGGGGCTTTGCCGCGCTCGTAACCGGGAATCTGTTGCTTGGGTATCTCAATCGGGGAGGCTGTTGTGCTGGGCAACAAACTGGCTTGATGTGGATTGTCCTCGAGAGGGCGTTTTTCGCTTTTGGGTCCAAACAGTTGCTTTTCAAACCAGCTGATTCTTTGTTGCAAGGCTTGAATGAGTTCAGATTGAATTTTGTTTTGCTCACGCAAAGCTTCCATTGATGTATTCTGGTCATCGTGGGTGGAAGGTTTTGAGATGGCATCAGATGCTGATTTCATGACGCCAAACTATATCAGCTATGAACTAACCAGGCGATGAATAACGCTTATATTGCCGGGATTTTTCGATTTTTATGCCTTTGATCAGGTGCTGCAATTGCGTCATGTCCAAAGACTGTTTTTTATCGAAAGAGGATTGATAATTAAATTGTCCCTGCTCTAGACGTTTACACCAGATGCAAAATCCATCCTGGTCAAAATACAGGATTTTCATTTGGGTTTTGCGCTTGTTAATAAACACGAACCACTGCGTACTCGCTGGATTCAATTGAAGTTGATTTCGCACCAGCGTACTGAGACCGTCAAAGCTTTTACGCATGTCGGTGGGTGTGGTACAGAGCCAAATGGGGGTATTCGAATTCATCAGCATGATGGCTGGCTCAATTGCAGTTCAATGCCATCGGCCAACTTCAAGGTGATTTGCCAGCTTGCTTGCGTGTGATGCGACACGCTGCTGAGATCGATAAACGCGGGCGTGGTTTCCACTTGATTAGAGTGTGCAGCAGAAACCAGTTTGGTTTTCCAATTACAAAAACTTTGGTAGACCAAATTATTTGCTTTGCAAAAGGCCTACATGGATAAGCCAGAATTTTGCCATTGAGTGACTAACGCTTGCCACTGAGCTGGGCTTCGGCGAGGCTGGCGGGGTTTTGGAGTATTGATTGCTGGCTGAGTGTGTTCTTGCGTGTATGTTTGCATGGGTGTGCCCTCTGAATTCATGAGTGCACTGTATCGCGCGAACGAGGCTTGTTGAATAACGGCTTAGAATGAGCGGTTACTTTCCAATTACAAAAACTTTGGTAGACCAAATTATTTGCTTTGCAAAAGGCCTGCATGGATAAGCCAGAGCATTGCCATTGATCAATTAACATTTGCCACTGATCGGGGCTTCGGCGAGGCTGACGGGGTTTTGGAGTATTGATTGCTGGCTGAGTGTGTTCTTGCGTGTATGTTTGCATGGGTGTGCCCTCTGAATTCATGAGTGCACTGTATCGCGCGAACGAGGCTTGTTGAATAACGGCTTAGAATGAGCGGTTACAGACAATCACTCTGGCGCTGCCAGATAAGTCAAAGCATGAGTCGCAGAGGAAACTGTTGGGATAACGCACCAATGGAGCGTTTTTTTCGAAGTTTAAAAACAGAATGGATGCCGAAATATGGATACACAAGTTTTAATGAAGCGGAACACTCAATAACAAATTATATCGCGGGTTATTATTCTCAGTTGAGGCCGCATCAACATAATAATGGTAAGACTCCCAATGAGGCTGAGAACTTATACTTCGAAGCCTCTTAAATTGTGGCCAGATTTAGTTGACCACTACAAGAAGCATTAATGCCTTGGAATATGAAGCTCGGCTAAGACGTGGTTGGATTGGCGTTTACGGATTACCGTGCCTCCTGAATAAAGGAGGCTACAGATTAAAAAGTTGGCTTGGCTATTTGAAGACTGTGCTTGGATTGGCGTTTACTTTCGTTTTCACTGAACGACAAGGGATTCGTCACTCAGATTTTCGAGGTATTTGAGTATTATAAGACCCACCATTTTCCGAATGGGATGTGCTGGTCGCCCTTTAGATTTTGAATAGTGTAGAGAAAATTAATCATCAAAATGATGCCAGGGTATTTTGTGTGCTAAGGCGATCAATGGGTCTGATGGATCAAGTTGATTGAGTATGTCTGTACCAAACAGGTTAGTTTGATGCTGAGAATCCGTTGTGGTGAGCATAAAATTGAAAATCATTTCGACCAGTTATTTAGCTTAAAATACTGAATTCTGGTCGAAATGACTACGGATTAAACCGGCCAATTCCTTGAAACATGGCGTCTACATGATATTTTCAGACCCGACTAATTATAGGATTCTCCCGGATCACTTATAATATTTCACCTCCTTTTCCGCCTTCGGATTAATGTACTACTCACATTATAATTAGCTCATTCTTTTTCGAATGATTTAATGCGACTCTATAGTTAAGCACTGTTTAGTTAACTTCTCAGCTAAATCTATGTGCTCACGCAAATAGTGTTTTTTGGTATTGTTAGGCCAGTATAATTCAATCGAACCATCACGGCTATGTGAATCAATACAAGGCTTAGAAGTATCCCCTAATTTTCTGTATATATTCAAAGCTACAACTGCCTCCGGCAAGTCTTGTGTGCTGGGCAATATTACATTGACCACAACACCTTCTTTAGCATTAAGAAATGCGATTGCTGCTTGTCCTTCAGAAACAACTTCCGGTACAGGCTGAGATTTTGGATTAATATATGAGCTGCAGTGAAGTTGAAGCGGATTTAACTTTACGACTTTTTCGACAAGGCTCATAATTAAATCACCACCCGGTCTTGCATTTACCTCCATTAATATAGGTTCACCATTACCAGTCACTTTCAATTCAACGTGAGCCATCCCTCGATCAATATTTAGAGCTTTACATGCATCAACAGCAACCTCTCTAATATTTTTATTTTCAGACCAAATACTAGGAACTACATGACCCATCTCAACAAAATATGGCTGCTCGCCTAAATACTTATCCGTCATAGCTATGATGTACTGGCCATTTCCTGTATTTAAAACTTCAACAGATACTTCATAAGCGGCATCAATAAACTCTTCGACCACATACAGAGAGGTATCCGATCCATACAATTTATTATTATTAATTGAACAGTTCTCTAAATAGTTATAGCAACTCTCGACCTCAGAATACGTACTAATCATTCGCACGCCTTCACTTCCTCCTGCATTCCTTGGCTTAATAACAACGGGCAAAGATAAATTAGTTAAGGCGTTGTTAAGGCCACTAATGTCGCTAAAACTCTCATATTTGGGTATGGGTAAATTGAACTCTTCAAAAGCCGCCTTCATTTTTGACTTGTCGGTAGCCGTATTCACTACATCAGATGAAAAATATGGAAGTTTATAGTACTCAGATATTAACAATCCGGTTTTTATTGTCATCTCAGTCAATGGAATTACATATTCTGGGGTTAGCCCGGTTTCTTGAGCGTACCTTTTGACTGCATTTAATACTTGCTCAGGTTCATTTGCATCCCCTTCGAGTACTATATCCGCATAAAAAGATTGATTTATTTTTGAATTTTTATGGATAACAGCAATTGGTAATTCAGTACTACGAGCAGCACCAATAAGAGATCGTTGTCTATTCAATTCCGAACCTAACAATAAGCAATAACTATTTCTATTTTTACTCAAATCGACCTCATCAACACAATACGATTATTCAAACTATAATATATAATATATATTATATTAGTTGTTTTTATCAACTGACACTATCAAACTAAGGGAGTATGAAAATAGGTTTTTCTATAATTCAGTTTATTCTCACACAGCTCGAAATAGTCGGAGTATTCTAATTCTAATTCCTCACCAGTTTTAGAGTTACCTTTAAAAAGACCATATACTACTATTTTATTATCAGCACTAACCAAATTAATTATTTCATGCTTACCTCTACTAATAATTCTATCATTCTTATAGTAGTTGATTAACTCATCTAGTCCGTTAAAACGTGGATATCCAGGTCTCTTATAGACCACATTCTCATCGAAGATATCATGAAATTCGTTCCAGTTTTCACTATCTACTACCTCATAAAGTTTAAATACCAAACTACTACTATCTGGGTTACTAATATTCATCTAAGGAAACTCCACAGGCGACTCATCTTTCTAGTTAATAGAATTTGTTCTAAATATGACAATAGAGTATTACTTTTCCCATAATCGCTTTCCGATAGCATTGACCATGTTCTAAAGGTATTATCGATTGGCTCCTTCAATCCATAGAAATCTACATAATCATTATTCAAGTCCTGATCTTGCTGTCTTAAATACACTTCATTAGGCCAATTTTTACACCGAGTTGAACGATGATGATAATCATGCGAAGGAAGGATTGACACGCAGACAAAAAACCTACCGAAAAGCATTGGTATCATCTTTATACACCACAACCCCCAGTTAAATAAATAAACCAATGTGTTACCTTTATATGTGGGTGCAGAAATAATAAAGAATCGACCATAAGATACCCTCTTAATATGCTGCTTACGACACTCGCCGTCTAACGCGGGTGATAACCAGTTATGCTCACTAGGAAATTGAATTGCGGCACTCAAAGCATATAGTGGAAGCAGAGGAACTAACCAACAATATAAATATTCTTGATCTAGGCCGAAGTAATGAAATATACCAAATACCCCGGCTTGCACTAAAATAAACAATAGCGCTCTCGTAATCTTTGCATCCACTAAATTTGATTTGAGCCTATAAAATGTGTATAGAAAATGATAACGAATTGAGACCAAAGAACAGGCCAATCGAAAGTAGGAGAAGGATACAGATCTTCCAAATTCAAAACCCAACAAATATATCATTTTCACGTCTGGGTCTTCCTTCGTTAAAATTCCAGTTTTCCCATGATGTTTTCTATTATGCTGGCTCGCGTAATCTCTCAAATTTTGAGAGAATACTATCGAACTTAATAGCTCACCGATTAAATAGTCGAATTTTATATTCCCAGTTATAACCCCGTGTCCAGCATAATGAGCATCACTTGTTAGAGATCTAGCTCCGTTGACAATTACAATCCATGCAAATACCAGCGTAAACCAGGCTATCTCGCTTTGAGAAACAGCATAAAGAGCTAAGCAAACACCAATAATAACCTTAAAAGCATCAAAAAGAATGGCTTGAAATGGTGACACATCAAGTACTTTTCTCGCACCAGAGAGAGGTTTGCCGCTTATAAAAGTTACTATAGGTTGTATATACCGATGAAGGAACCTAAAGCTTTCTCTTGGGTCAATGCTGTTACTCATATTCATATACTCAACACTATGAATTCGATAGTATCTTGTAGAAATTGTCATTAACGACAAACCCATCAAGACCATGCTCTATTGCATAGCGTTTTAGGTCGCTTAATCTGTTTATAAAGCCGGTGCCATTAAAATTTAAGGAAGTGTTACATAACACCCCCACTCCCGAGATGCTTTTAAACTCTGTCAAAAGTTTGTGCATTTTTGGATTTTCACTTGAGTTGACAGATTGTAGGCGAGCTGATCCATCTACATGGGTAATTGCTGGCAACTTATCGTGCTTCACCATTTGAAAATACAGCATATGAGGACTCGGATCCGAATACTCGAAATTTAGTGAAACATCTTCCTCTAAGCATATTGGAGCAATTGGTCTGAAACCCTCTCGCTTCTTAATGGAATTGAGCTTTTGGTGAGTCTCTTTGATTAGAGGTGAAGCGAGTATTGAACGATTGCCTAGAGCTCTTGGACCAATTTCATATCTACCGCTAGCCCAGCCAATTACATTACCAGCGTTTATGTAATCTGCAACTTCTTTTAAATCCAACTTCTTCGCTTCTAATCCACTTAGGTCTGTGGAATCCATAATAAACTCTTCACCACTGTATACTGACCATGTCAGTTTGGCTGAGCCGGTAAAGTGAAACTGCGCTTCAGCTGCCGTTCCAATTGCGGATCCAGAGTCATTTGTACACGGAGGTACAAATACATCTGAAAATAAACCGCTCTCCTTCCACATGCTATTCCAATCACAATTTAATCCACAACCACCTGAAATAATCAAAGGAAGTTTTTCGGTTAAATTTTCTTTTGCAAAAGTAAGGAATTTATTAAAGATTGCATCAGAGTGCTTTCGCGCTAGCTCTTTAAATTCAGGTGACTCAACTCCGACATTGTAGTACTTGGTTGATTTAAATTCGGCCTTATCTAATGTCAAAAGAATTGATTTTTGGCTTAAAATTTTATCGATTACTTCGGCTTCTTCTGGGCTGGGATCTCCGGTACTTCCATATGAAGCGAGAGCCATTAGTTTACCTGCATATTCAAATCTGAAATTTCCTAATCCATCAGGGAAAGATGGGTCTGCAAGTGCATATAAATACGCATATTTATTACCAGGGTCCTCAAGAACTGTACCTATTTTTTTAATCTCCATATTCTCATCGATTTTGTAGAAAGCTCCTATATTTCCCTCCCAAACTAGTGCATAACAAGGTTGACCCTGTTGAAATGGCGATAATGCATATGAGCAAAATATGTGTGATCTTTCGTGAGTTGATGAAAATAGGTGAGCATCTTTTCCAAAGATTGTGGTTTTAGATACCTTTTCTGAATTTTGCCCAAAACCCCAGTAACCGCCTTCATCGTCATCTGAATTAGAATGAAATCCTTTCACCCATCCAGATAGTGCAATTACATCAGGTGTTTGGTCCGCCAAATTCATTGAGCGCTGAACTAGACTTGGAGTTACATTATCGTATCTAGGCCAAGAATCTTTTTCAGCTTCAATAGAAAACTCCAAATGGCCATCTTTTATATATGCTATATGGCCGTCATGGCCAGGTTTAAATGATAAAATTTTCATGAATAGTAAACTAAGTCCACGTGATTGTTGTCTTCGAGTCTATGTTCGATAGCAAAAATGATATTGTTGTTCTTGCAGGTTGCATTAGATTTTCTCCAGCAACGTAGACCTGCGAGTGATTAGTAACTGCATGTACATACCTTCCATCAAAAATATATACGTCACCGGCCTCAATATTTATCGAGAGATTAGGGAAATCTAACAATGCCTCTGGCGGATATGGACTACCTGTTTCGGTGGTTCCGAAATAAACTCTATCTTCATCGCTTGGAATGTAATCCCAAATTTTTAAATTCCCACCTTTTGAGTTGTTAATGCAAATGTTAAATGCACCGATTGCTGAATCATTCGGTATATCTTGTATTTCGAATCCACGCTGTTTTTCAACTCTACATTGAGCAAAGTCTTCGTGAGGTGCAAGGCTGTATTCCTCTTGATTCAACCACGCCCTCATTACAAACTTTCCAGCACTCATTCCATTCCAAGTGGCTGACCTAATAACCCTCCCATCATTGCTGAGAAGTGTTTTCAACCCAAACATCAGGCTGTTAACAGGGTCCTCAATACCACGAAATATGGTATCCAACTTATCACGAAATCGACTACATTCTGACATGTATTCATCCAACTCTTTTCCGAAATGAAATGAACCCAAATAATGTGCAGGAGCGTCACTTTCTCTAACATAAAGCTCTGGATGATCCCAAAATTCATTGCTTATAGTTTGGCATGTAGATTGAGGTATAACTCTTTTGAATATGACGCCTAGTCTTTTGCCATCTAATACTTCAACTATTTTATTAAAGTCGATTTCATCGAAGGATTCGACTAAAAACTCTTTATCACTTTTGTGAATAAGTTCATTAATCATTTATAAAATTACCATCCAATGCAGGTGTTCCAGATTGTGTGGAAAATGGATTATCACTTTCTACTTTTTAAATAAAACTTCATTTTTACTTGAATTAACATTTTGAAATAAGGAATAAGTACTTATAATTAGTAAGCTAGCAACACACATTGAGATAATTGAAGGGTCTTTTATTAAAGTAAATGCAGCTTGAACTCCACCCTCCCCTATAGCCCCGCCAACAGTCAATA
The DNA here is from genome assembly GCA_947503895.1 of uncultured Saccharospirillaceae bacterium. GTDB lineage: Bacteria > Pseudomonadota > Gammaproteobacteria > Pseudomonadales > Oceanobacteraceae > Bermanella. The sequence goes on along the minus strand of CANNFT010000010.1, from coordinate 2,045 downwards.
ATCCCATATAGTGTGCTTTTGAATTCATTGGAGTGTTTTCTGAAACTAAATTATATAGCTGCGGAAATGCGACGAGCCCTCCAACACCAAGTAAAGTCACTGCAACTGCCAGTACTACTGGAGTTGTGGCAATACTAATTAATATCAATCCACCGGCAGCTAGTAGAGTTCCAAACGTAGCATTATTAACGGATGTCCCAGAAAATAGCTTAAAATACTTAAAAATAAAGAAAGAGATTATTACAGCTATCGTATCAATTGTTAGCCATACATTTACTTTATCGGAGCCAAAAAACTCTATGTCTTTCGACGGTACAACACTATATACAACTGAACAGCATGCCCATACCAAAGTAGTCGTAACCCACAACCTAAGAAACTGAGCGTTCCTGATAGTCTCTTTCATCATTGCTAGATAATTATAATCTGAATTTATATCTGATTTTGATTGATTTGGTAATTGAGAAATTAATATTGAGGCGTATGTTACAAAAATTATAGCTACCGAGGTAACAAAACCTATCTGATAACTTCCAAGTGTAGTAGATATTATAGGAAAACATAGTGCGGCTAAATTTATTAACATGAAATGCCAAGAGAATAGATTTAACCCTCCTCCACCACTCTTACTGGTTGAATTTGACAATACAGTAATTACAGATGGCGCCACAATCCCCCCTCCTATGCCAGAAATAAATCCAAAGAGAAAGAGGTAATATGATGTGGTTGAATATAGAACGCCAAGAAGTCCCGCTCCCTCAAGGAAGACCCCTATCACCACTGCTATTTTGAATCCAATTCGATCACAGATAAACCCTAATAAGATTGGGGTACCTCGATAAAAAAAGAACGAAACCATATAGAAGGCAGCCAGATCCCCAGTTGAGAGGCCACCTTCTTTCCAAAGGAGATAGGGTACTACCGGTATGATTAAGAAGAATAAAGCCCTCTCAATAAAATGTAGTAAAAGTATAGCCGCGGACTTATGATTCAATGTTTTATCCCTAGAAGTTTATTTAATTATTGAAGCAAATATGATTGACACTTAAACTTCATCCTGCAAGACCCTTACAGCCAAGTACGTAGGTTAGTTTTTAGGTTTGGAAGATCCAATTTAATTTTAGGCGATACTAGTAGTGCGCCTGAATACGCAGATTAAATATTGCGCAGTTTCAAGTTTATTTTTTATTTGGGAACAGGTAATTTTTGCAAATTTCCTACCCCCTTGAAACTACCTACGAATTTTACACTAGTCAATAGACGCTATCCACCACCCGGAATGACCGAAAATCAATCAAAACTAATACCTATTCTAAACTGTAGCTTGGAGGTTACTAATAAATGAATGGGGAAATATCGGGTTAAAATATCGTTACCAGTAGTTTTATAAAGCCTCGCTTTCAGCCTAGCGCGTAGACAATGATCAATTAACCAAACTGGATTTCACGTCTTGTGAATTGGTGTGCTCAATTTAATCAATAATCACTCTTATCAATAAGATTTAATGAGTGCACCCTAATTTAAATCGTACTATTGGCGTGATTCTGTAGAACAAATGTCGTTTTGCAAATTATCAGATTTAACATAGACCTAATCTTTAGTAACACATTTGAGCTATATGTGATGCTAGCAACCTGTTGAAAAAGGTTCAGAATTACTTCCATCTGAACTATTTTTTACATTTCTAGGTCCTTCAGTCCGACATTCCTTTGTGACCTTCTTAGGCTTTTTTAAAAAAAAAAAATTGCCCAACTTTGTTTGGATTTTCAAGTTGCTACGGCAACTTTTGCCCCACTCATCCTGTTTTACCTTTCTGAACGACAACAATCTAATGATGTCGCACGCTGTAGCCGACAATCGAAATTGCCAGCTCACGCTCTTCAATCGTAACCGCTCATTCTAAGCCGTTATTGACTATCGGATAGACTACCGATCTCATCGGATTCTGGGCAAACTTTTCCTTCCACTGCCTCGGCGTCAGTTCTTCTATTTTACTGGCCGGATGCTCGTTAATGCGCTGCAACACATCCACCAAATAGGTATAC
>CANNFT010000009.1 GCA_947503895.1 uncultured Saccharospirillaceae bacterium | reverse complement strand
ACCATTGACATTAATGACTACATCGGCAGCAACGGCGTGACGGATACTGACGGTGATGGTGCGCCGGAAAATTGCAGTAGTACGTTCTGCGGCAGCATGTCCGAAGATACGCTCTCAAATGACACTGACAATGATGGCGTGAATAATGACCTTGATGTCTATCCAACCATTGACATTAATGACTATATCGGCAGCAACGGCGTGACGGATACTGACGGTGATGGTGCGCCGGAAAATTGCAGTAGTACGTTCTGCGGCAGCATGTCCGAAGATACGCTCTCAAATGACACTGACAATGATGGCGTGAATAACGACCTGGATGTCTATCCAACCATTGACATCAGTGATTACATTGATAGCAATGGCGTGACGGATACCGATGGGGATGGCGCACCGGAAAATTGCAGCAGTACGTTCTGTGGTGATATGTCAGAAGACACTTATCCAAACGACACTGACAATGATGGTGCGCCAAATTTAACCGATACAAATAGCAACGACGCATGTATTCCAAGTAACGAAGTTAATAATTGCGATCGAGATGGAGATGGCATTGTAAATCTTTTGGACGGTGATGATGATGGCGATGGTGTTTCCGATTTAATGGATGACTCACCATTTATCAGCGTTAGAGGTTACACCGATGATGATTTTGATGGAAAACCTGAATTCTGTGATCCTTTATGCGGTGGTATGAATGAGGATAGTCTACCTAATGACACTGATAATGATGGATTAACTAATGACATTGACGATGACGACGATGGTGACGGAATTCAGGATGCGATTGACGTCAATGATTTAATTAGCATCGGTGCTTTAACAGATGCTGATAATGATGGCGCTCCAGATAATTGCACAAATCAGGTTTGTTACTTAATGCCTGTAGATGAGTTTTTAAACGATACAGACAATGATGGTAATGCAAATAATATCGATGTAGATGATGATAATGACGGTCTCATAGAAATATCATCAATCGATCAATTGAATTTAATCAGAAATGATCTTTCAGGAACCTCCTTACATGATGGTAGTTCGGGTGATGATACCGGTTGCCCAGTATCTGCATGTATTGGTTACGAACTTACTGAAGATCTAAATTTTGATTCTGACGAGCAAGGCGACATCGACACTGATGGTTCAGAGCCTTATTTGAATGGTTATGGCTGGATACCCATTGGTACAAGTAGTACGCCATTTGTCTCTATGTTCGAGGGAAATGGTAAGAAAATACAAAACTTATATGTAAATACTAAAAATAAGAATGACGGAACTGAGTTCTATGCCGGACTATTCGGGGTGTTGAATAACGCTATTATTAGAAACTTGGAGTTACAGCAAATTATACCCACTCTCGGAGTTGAGGCTGAGAGTTATGCTGGTGCACTGGCTGGGCATGCTTTTGGCACTTCGACACTAATAGAAAATGTAGTTTCTAATGCGAATGTAAGTACCAACTATTATATGAGTACTTCAGGTGATTTCTCAGGAGATTATGCTGGAGGACTTATTGGCAAAGCGGAAAATATTTATTTAATAAATAGTTCCACTTCTGGAAATGTGAAAGGAGCGCAATTTATTGGAGGGTTAGTAGGAGAAGCTGTGCAGGTGTCAATTATTGGGAGTTCATCTCGCTCAATTGTGGAGGGCGATGCTGATGTGGGTGGCCTAGTTGGCAAATTGGATTCTAGCTCGTCTATTACAACCAGCTATACATCGGGGCAGGTGAAGTACAGTTCAACGAATAATTCTGATGATAATCGCATAGGAGGCTTAGTTGGCTCATCATATTCGTCTTCAATAAGCACAAGCTATTCAATGGCAGAGGTTATTGGTGGAGGTACAAGTGATGCGTCAAACCAAGTGGGAGGGTTAATTGGTAGGTTGGAAGACTCAACTTTATCAGATTGCTATGCCCAAGGCAGTGTAACGGGTTATCAAAAAATAGGAGGGCTTGTAGGGAGAAGTGATTCCGCTAGTTCAATTGCTAATTGTTATGCTACTGGGTTGGTAAGTGCCACCAATACCGCAGAAGATGGTGGTTTACTAGGCTCAGATTTCGATAATGACGTTAATATTAGTAACAGTTACTGGGCGACTGATAGTACCGGATTAAATGACACCGCTAATAATAAGGGAAATGGCACGCTGCTAGACACTCTCAAGTGTTCAAATGCAAGTGGCGCAGGGAGCTGTGCGGATGATTTATTTAGTGATTGGCTATCTATACCCCAATGGGACTTCGGCACCAGCGCAGACCTACCAACCTTAAACTTAGATTAATAGGACAGGCTAACTTGCAACACAAGTTAGCCTGTCTTTTCGTTTGGGTGTTTCATGACTCAAAATGAATTCATTAATTACATTCGTTATGTAGATAAACTTAACGTTTTGGAGAGGCAACAGAAATGGAATGTAGCGCAGAGAAAAATTACAGTTTAATTATCTCTACATCTATGCACTTTAAAATGCTGTGTAAGCGCAATTTAAAGCACTTACTGGGTTTTCTAGTTTGTATTTCTGTCTCTGCCTGCTCCGGCGGTAGCGGTGGTTCAAATGATTCCAATACAAATATCAATAATAACGATCGTGACGATGATACCATCACTAATACCATAGACAATTGCGTCGATGTTGCTAACACCGATCAAATTGATACAGACAATGATGGCCTAGGCAATGCCTGCGACGACGATGACGACAACGATAACGTCATAGATACCGAAGACGCTTTCCCGCTCGACAAAGCCGTATCACTCGACAGTGATAAAGACGGTGCAGCCGATCAATATAACGACAATTGTGATGAAGCTTGCCAGCAAGACTCTCAAGTAAAAATTGATGCTTTTCCAGCAGTAGCAGGCGTGTCAATTGATGCCGATGGTGACGGTAAACCAGATAGCATACACGATGATTGCGATTCGGCTTGCCAAGAGAACATTCTGAGAACATTGATAATTGATGAAGATGATGATGCAGATGGTGTTGCTGATATCGAAGACAATTGTCCACTACACTCAAACAGAGAACAACTCAATACAGATTCCGATGCGTTCGGTGACGTGTGTGATAGTGATGATGATGGCGATACCATTGCAGACGCTGATGACAATTGCCCAGTGAACCCAAACCAAGACCAGCTTAATACGGACAATGATTCGCGTGGAAACGCCTGCGATGATGATGACGATGGTGATAGCATTGCCGATATTGCAGACAACTGCCCACTGTATTCTAACCAAGATCAACTTAATACCGACGGCGACGCGTTAGGTGATGTATGCGACGGTGATGATGATGGCGATACCATTGCAGACGTCGAAGACAATTGCCCGCTAATAGAAAATCAAGAGCAACTTAATACAGATAATGATGAACTCGGCGATGTGTGTGACAGTGACTTAGATGGTGACAACACAGCAAACCTAACCGACAATTGCCCACTCATCCCAAATGAAGATCAGCTTGATACTGACAGTGATACCTTGGGTAATGTTTGTGATGAAGATGATGATGCTGATTCATTCGTCGATACCAATGATAATTGCCCATTAATCTCTAATAAAGATCAAAAAAATAATGACGGTGATGCACTGGGTGATGTCTGCGATAACGATGATGACAACGACAATATCGTAGATGCAGAAGATAGCTGTATATTCCACGTAAACCTAAATGAAGACATCGACAATGATGAGCGTGACGATGCCTGTGATTTAGACCTCGCCAGTACCAATCAAAATCATGCAGAACTGGAAAAATTAATTGAGCACAACTACATCACCACAACCATCACGGGTGATGGTAAGCTTGATCGAATTGGTCGCCATAGTTCATTTAATAATATCGGAGATATAGACGGTGATGGTTATGATGATATTGGATTAGTAGCGCCGGTTGAGTACACTGAGTTATATGTTGAGGGTGATGACGTTAATTATTATAAAACCAGTTTTGACTATATAGTAGTTTTTGGTGGCGAAAGCTTTGAAGGTAGCTGGACACCGAGTAGTATACGCACTCAAATCGCACAGGGTATCCTTCGAGGTATCACCATCAGCGGCCATGCCTACGCTGAAGATATTTATCGTGTATACATAGGCAAAAATGTATTACATTCAATTTACGCCGTAGGAGATACAAATGGAGATGGCTATGGCGAGCTAGCAATTTATGATCAATATTACCAAAGTGAGCTGGATAATGGTGGCAAAGTCACCAGTGGCATGTTTGTCATACCGGGTCGAAGCGATTGGAATAATGCATACAACTTAACGGATCTAAAATCTGAAAGCTTGATATTTGAAAGTACTTACTCAAGTCATGACTGGTCTGATCCTGAAGTTCTACTGCGCAATATCACCTCGGTAGGAGATATTAATGGTGATCAATTGGATGATTTTATCGTATCGCATCGTAGTTCAACCGAGGTTGTTTGGGACTCATGTAAAGCGACATCAAATTTCTATCGAATGGATGCCTATGTCATTTTTGGTCAAAGTAACTTTAAGGCAGGTTTGGTAAATATAGAGAAAATTAATGTATCACACGGGTTCAAGATCACCTCTGATGAATTGTCATCGCTGACGTTTGGCTGCGAAGTCTCTCAGCTTGGGGATATTAATGAAGATGGTTTCAATGACTTCGCTTTCGCAGATCGTCGCTATAATGACGAAAATAAACCAGTGCAGGGACAAATTTATATTGTTTATGGACACAGCCAAGAAGAATGGGCTTCTTATGCAATTGAGAATAAACTAGTTCTAGACGTTACTCAACTTGCCAGTAATCAGGGTATTATAATTCACGGTGGTCCTGAGATGGCGATTTTAGGTTTTAGCATGGCAGGTGGTTTGGATATCAATGAAGATGACATCCCCGACTTCGCCTTTACTGCTGGACTGTATAGTAGTGATGATAGTCGTTTTTATTTTGATGCGAGAATTTTATGGGGGGGGGAATATTTAAGTACACTTCCAACTGTAGATGGCCAAACGAAACTAAATATTGCTAATGGATCATCGCCCGATACCATTATTAATATCTCAGATACCAGTAATGACTACCTATACAGCCCCCGATTAAAAATGTTGCCAGACATGGATAAGGATCTTAAAAATGAGTTGATGATTGGTGGAACATCGTATGGGATTCCAAATAAATTATCCACCAAAGACAATCAGGGGTTAGTATGGATATTACCTGGTGATGTTACGCTAAGAAATCAAAAAACTATTTTGATTGACCAAAATAGCTCGGTTTGGAGCTTTAAAAACTCTCAGGGCTCAAACAGTAATCCGACTAATATTTTGGATCAATATCAACCAGGTGATGCCTTTGGTAATAATATTGGCTATCTTATGCAAAAAAATGAAATAGGTGAAACAGAGCTTAGCAAGTTGTATGTGTCGAGACCGGGATACGATCTTGATGAGAATACTGTCGACCCATTTAAATTCGGTGAAGGTCAAATATTTATATTAGATGCTGTTACTACATTGTATTCAAAAGGTGAAAAAGATGCCGTATTTAAGTAGTAGGAAATTTATTTTTTTACTAGTTTTTTTCTGTTTTGGCAACAATGCTTACGGAAACTCTTTCGTGGAAGCGGTTATAGATGTTTTTACACCTAACACTGAACCTGAAGAGCCGTCCTCTACTACAGTAAATCTTTGCAGTGATAATAGTGGTCTTTCTGATCTTAAATGCGAAGCAATTGGCCTACAATGGCGCCTTGTCGGAGAATATGTCGGTGGTGACGGAGGGGATTACCACTTGGCAGCGGCTTTAAGCGCTTATAGTTCAATTGCATCTATTACAGATATTTCAGGTACTACACTCGACTTAAGTACGGATGCCGAAACACTCCCGGACATTCGTCAACTAGGTCGACTATTTAACTATGCTCAATTAGATGGTGCAGTGGTTAATCTAGGACTGGCCCGGCAAAAAAAATGGTTTGAAAGCTTAAGAGTTAAGCTAACTGATGGTGGTGGGTTAACCACGATTACGAATGGAAGTGCAGAACTGCAAACTTCTGGGGGAAATGTTTACGACCCTTATTTATTGTCGTCAACTGTTCGTCATGAGCAGGATAGCGGAATAAAACAGGTGTTGGCCATTCGCGTTCGAACGGGCGCAATTGTTGCGCTTCGCTCAGATAACTTGGAATTTTGTACGACAATAAAGACTGACGCAACCTGTTCAGATACGGGAAAAGTACGCGGAGAGCACCAGCCTGTATTAGCTATTGTAATTAAACCAATTACATAACTTATGGATTGACTGATTATGTTTTTACTATAAATTCGGAAAGCAGTCGTTTTTCAATGTGCGATTCATAATTAACGCTTGAAGGTCTATTTATGAGTGGGTAATGAAAGGTGCTCGTGTCGTAAGGATCCGGGAATGCTAATTATTTGGCATTCCAGTTCAACAAAATATGAACTGGGTCGCTAGCAGGTGATGACTTGTTCCTGAGGGAGTGCATTACCTCAGATTTACTCCTACTCAATCTATACTGATAAACGCTAATGAGTAAAAATTAGTACTAATTAAATGAGTGTGACAATAAAAAGTAAATTGGCGCAAATTTAGGGTCACAACCTAACCCCATTCCGCCTTGAAAAATACGGAATGGGCTCCTACCGCATTTGATAATGCAAGTTTGTGGCTTAATATTTGGCCTAGAGTCTACTCGCTCACCCCCTTTCTCCCTGCAAAACTCCCATCTTATATTCCGTTTGAATACGATCAAATAAAATTCAAAAATGCCACGCTATCCAACGACATTTCCATTGAAAAATCGTATTATTCTCGCTCAATTATTTTAACGCCGTCATTCAACATGGAAGGAATGCCACCATGATTGTTCCCCTGAACATGGGCAGTACTCATCCCTTAGAATTAAAAGCTTATCAAGATTTAGAGTGGTTCGACTTTCCCTTTATCGAACGGCCAGATATGGCAGTGCTGACACTGCCTAAAGCCTTCCATAACCCTATGTCGCCTCATATTCGTGGCCTATCGGCATTTAACCGTGAAGGGTTTAGCGTATTCGATGCCGCACTGACAGGGGAGTTGACTGGCGTAATAAAGGCCCTAGAGCGCGGCACACACTTTTTATTGAACCAAGGTACACACTTCCCCGCAGTCATCCGACTGGAAATATCAAAAGACCAAACGCCCGTATGGGAATTGTCGCCTTATATCAGCGGGTCTGCTCGCGCACTGCTATCCCATCAGATTTACAACGCCGACATACCGAAAGTCAGCGCCTCTATAAGACAAGAAGCGGATACCACCGAAACACAATCGAAACCACAGCAAAAACAAAAGCCGCAAATTGAACGACATATGATTCAGCTTGAGGTAGAAGGTGAAAATGGGCGTCCACTACCCGAAAGAAAAAACGTCACCATCGTCGTACAAAACACCTCTCAAGACACCGTACCGGTTGAGCAAAGGCGCAACGTTATATACGACCCTGAAACGCGAATATTTAAAACCAAACCAGGCGAAGCGTTTAAAGTATATGCCATCACCGAGCGCATGGTAGAAGTGCAGAAAGACCTGAATGATAATCACAATTTAAGTCAGTCTGAAGCTAACGGACTGATTCGTCCATTGGAAATCACCGGTTCTGACAAGCGTCACGATGACGTGATTATTCACTATGCTAAGTACCTGATAAAGCCAACGTTGCTCACGAGTGACTATGCATTGCAACAAATTTCTCGAATTGCCAACTTATTAGCAGAGCCAGCTTTTGTCGCCTATTTAACGCCCATTTTCGGGCAGGATATACATGGCAGCAGTTACCGTTCTTTGTATCAGGAGTTAAAAGAAGGGAGTTTAGAGCCCCCTCAAATAATTGTGATTACTGATCGAATTGAAGGGCACCTCGCTGCATTCAATAATAAAGATAAATGCATATATGTTTGCGAAGAAATTGTTGAGGAGGCAGCTGATGGTAAAGAAGGTGCTGACCAGAAATTAATAACCATACTTGTTGAAGAGTTTGGGCATTTTATAGATGACCGATTGCGCAATCATTATCAGCACAAGGTGGGCGGTGATGCTCAGTCCGACGAAGGGGCGATATTTGCCTATCAAATTGCCTATCATGGTTTGCTGGATGAAGATCAGCACACTTATGCCGCTGCGGAATTAGACGGTAAGTCTGTCAGCTTGCATCTGGATATGGCTGAATCACGTACGGCCTTCTTACAGTATGCGAACGAATACGATCAGCAGGACGATGCAAAATCTGGAGAATGGGAGTTTTTTGGGGCGGGCCTGGGAGATACTAACAACGATAAATCTCATGGGCATAGATCTATTGAGCGCATTCTTCTTAAAGCAGATTTTGAAAGTATTGACTTGCCTAAAATATACTTTGGAAACTGGCTAAGGGATTTTTCACAATGTGTGGATCCTGCCTTAGTCAGACCCTCGAACAAAGCCCTTGAAGCAGCAAAGAAACGAAAGGCATCTAACGCAATTCTACAAAAAAGTCATTACGAAAATGGATTTTCATTATCAAGAGAATCCATCACTAAAATGGTGGGGATATTGGCGACGCAAGAATTCAAAAAGGACGATGCAGAGTATGCGCTTGGCTTTAAGGAATTGCTTTGGAGTGATCAAGGGCAGGATATTTTAGGGGTATATCGCCCAGAAGAGCATATAGACAACCCAATGCCTGGGTCATTAGATCAGAGTTCTGAATGGGAAGATAACAGTTTGCTCGATGCTGCATTTGCAAAGCCCCCTTCATTAAAGCAATTAGAAGTAAATCCGACAACGCTACTTAAAAATTATATCGCAACAGACCTCGGTGAAGATCAAAATTTTCAACCCGCTACAGCATATATGGCCAAAAAGCTTAAGGCGGCGATGTCAGCAGGTCATACAGATGAAGGTTTGAGATATTTTGGTGAAGCGCTTCATGTACTTGAAGACTTTTTCTCCCACTCCAACTTTATTGAATTGGCATTAATTGAGCTAGGTTATGATCAAGTTTATCCCTGGGTGGATGAAAGTGAAAAAATAAAAGACTATTATCCCCTAGTGACGGGAGCATTTGGTTCTACAGATATGGCGCATTCAATTGGCCCTAAATTGCACCAAATGATTCCACATGAAATCAAACCATACGATTCACCAGACCTTAAAAATATTGCTCCAGAAGGAGAAGAACCGAAATGGCGTTGTGCTGATGACTATTTAATACTAATTCTACTTGAAGATATTGATGCATCGGAAAATCACATTGTTAAGCAGGAAATGGACGGTCGAAATCCAGAAAACGGCTATAGAGCCTTGTATATAGAATATTTAAAATATCGGGACCTGCTAAAAAATGGCAAGGATGATTATCGTGTTAGGTGGGCATTTCAGGCAAAACACTATTCTATCCAGTTTGTATTAGTGGCTATGAATTTTACTTCTTACCAACTACTTGGGCCAATTTCTCACAGCATCGATGATGCCCAGACCCTAAGGCAGGACGCTAAAGGCAGCTCAATTGGTAGTAACCCCAGTCACAGCCAGTTAGCAAAAGATCATGATACGCATTTCTTCCATGATATCGCTGCACAATTAGCAAGTACCGCAGTACTTGAAGTAGGTAAGCTGATGCGACAGTCTATGGATGGCAAACAGGTTGATCGCTCACCAGTCGATATGGCATTAAGTTATATTTGCCATCCTAAAGATACCAACTGGTATAAAGCAAAATTGAAAGGATGGGCCAACTCCAATCCAATAAATCTAAAACGTGCTGAATCGCGTCATGAAGTTGAGCACTTTATGGATCACACCCTTCCCGAAGCGAAAAAATCGGTTGATTCAGCCATCGAGAAGGTGATGAATTGGCCTATTTGGTCAATTGGTAAAAAGTTGAAGGAGCTGGAAGATGAATAGCTTACTGATTTCTTTTTTATTTTCAGTCCAGCTCACTGTCGGTGATTTGCTTTCAGATGGGCTTGAAAAAATTGTTGAATTTTTTGATCCCAAGCCACCAGTCTTTGAAAGAAAAATCAATCAAAAGCATCAGTTCGAAATTGATCAATGCACACTGACATATAATGGTAAAGAATTAAAGTTTGGGCAAACTATTGATGACTGGGTTGAAATAATGGGTCCATACAACACGAAAACTTTTGATAGTGGACCGTTTGTTTGGCAAGAAATGGGTGTGAGAATTTATACGCGGCGGAAAACAGGGAAAATATCCACAATTATGTTTTTATATGGACGCCAGCCAAGAGACTTCTCACTGGAGATAGAGTTGGAAACGCAAAGAGCATTGGGGGGGGAAAAAAAAGTTCAGGAATACTTGGAGCATGAACGCACGTTTTATCCTAAGTACTTCTTTGTCGATTCTATTTTAGTTGATGGAATATTAATGGACGATCAGTTTTACCTTGATAAGTACCATATACCAAAAGAATTAAATCAGGCGAGAATAGAAAAGGGCCTAACGCCATTTCATAAGTCAATGTGGAAATGGAATTGGGTAGTATTGAAAAATTGTGATGATCAGGAGTATGCGCTCACTGTTGAAGTAAATAAAAAAAACCTGGGCAAACTTGTTTCTATAGAATTTAGGATAAACCAAACCAATTTTGAGTGACCGATTTTGCCTCCAGGCGAAGCTACATTGAAACTTATGTATATAATTGAATCAATCTTCAGCCCCCGTCAGCTATACCTTTCTGGGCTTTCAAAGGGTTTTTCAGGGTCGACTAAGTAGTCGGGCCTGAAAATAACCTGTAGACGCCATGTTTCAAGGAATTGGCCGGTTTAATCCGTAGTCATTTCGACCAGAATTCAGTATTTTAAGCTCAATAACTGGTCGAAATGATTTTCGATTTTATGCTCACCACAACGGATTCTCAGCATCAAACTAACCTGTTTGGTACAGACATACTCAATCAACTTGATCCGTCAGACCCATTGATCGCCTTAGCACACAAAATACCCTGGCATCATTTTGATGATCAATTTTCTCTACACTATTCAAAATCTAAAGGGCGACCAACACATCCCATTCGGAAAATGGTGGGTCTTTTAATACTCAAATACCTCGAAAATCTGAGTGACGAATCCCTTGTCGTTCAGTGGAAACGAAATCCCTATTACCAATACTTTTGTGGATTGAAACATTTCCAATGCCAAAATGCCTGTCATCCAACAGAGCTGGTTAAAGTTCGAAATCGAATTGGATCAAAAGGCGTAGAGGAGATCTTCAAGGTGTCCGCGAGCATACACGGATCGAATATTGAGGATGAAGCTGTCAATATTGACACAACGGTTCAAGAAAAGAATATAACGTATCCGACCGATGGAAAACTCGCAATAAAAATCATAAACCGACTTAATAAGCTGGCAAAAGATTGTGGCATTCAGCAGCGGCGTACTTATGTAAAGGAAGTGAAAGAGATGCGTTTGAAGCTGAGATTTTTTCGCCATGTAAAGAAGCGTGCCAGCGCTAAAAAAGCGATAAAAAGACTTAGAACCATAGCAGGCATTCTCATTCGAGAACTGAGAAGAAAACTATCAAAGGATCAACTTAATCAGTACGAGGATGATTTTATTTTATATGAAAAAGTCATCGCCCAGAAAAAGAACGACCGAAATAAAATATACAGCCTGCACGAACCGAACGTTCAGTGTATTGCTAAAGGAAAAGACCATAAGCCCTACGAGTTTGGAGCGAAAGCTTCCATTGTTGCAACAGCGAAAGAAGGCATCATATTGAGTGCCGTCAGTCACACTGAAAATATTCATGACAGTAAAACATTGGATGAAGTGAGAAAAGCACCCATCCAAGAAGCCGTTTGCGACAGAGGATATCGAGGCAAAAAAGAAGCGGTCGGCGCTAAAATTACCTTACCGGGTAAAGGCTTAAAAAAAGACAACCGCTATCAGCGCGATAAAAAGCGAAAGAAGTGTCGACGTAGAGCAGCAATAGAGCCATTAATAGGCCATTTAAAAAGCGATTTCAGGCTATCACGAAACTTTCTGTCAGGAACAGTTGGCGATGAGATCAACCTAATGATGGCTGCGTGCGCTTGGAATTTAAGAAAATGGGTGATCATCGCCCTGACGGGGATTTTTTGTCCCTTAAATTTAGCAAAAAAATGGATTGGTATAACGGATTTCGTAAAAAAATCCATAACATGGTTGAAATACGAGAGCTGAAGATAGTGAATCAATCTTCAGCCCCGTCAGCTATACCTTTTTGGGTTTTCAAAGGGTTTTTCAGGGTCGACTAAGTAGGGTATAACGTCATATTCACTGAGTGCCGGCCATTTATTTTATAAACGATCATTTAACTTTATCTTAAAATCAAGAAATGGAGGAATCGGTAACAATAAAAACAGTACATGCGCAAGTGATGCGCATGTACTGAGTCGAACCTATTTATATCTGAAGAAATGGACTTTAACCAACCGAGTTTAATTCCCCAGTCTCCATCCTTTTTTCGTTTTCCGGATTGCCGGTGCGCTATCGGGAATATTCAGTTTACGAATACTCACGTCGTCTTCCGATTGCCAGGTTGGGTTGCTAATGAGTCCTAGGGTACTTTCGAGTGTAGGCGTCGTTACCACACCTAAGCTGGATCGATTTAATTGATTCAATGCATCTTCAATGGCGGCATCACTGCCGTGTGTTGAATCGATGACTTCACCTTCACTGATCACCTTTGTATTGTTTATGTTTGCAATATAAATTTTGCTGCTTGAGGCGAGGGTGGCTTCGCCTTCACGATCGGTTGTGAAGACGATCGGTGTGCTGGATGAACCGCCAATATTTCCGGCATTGAGACTGATATTTGTCGATTGAATGTTCGATGATCCTTCATACTCAGAGGTAAAATCATTGATGCTGTTTTCGATTTTGCCATTGCTTGCCGTTATGGTGACGTCGTTTAATGCCACTAATTTAGAAATACTCACATTACCGGCGGTGCTGCTGAGGGTGATGTTGCCATCGGGTGCGCTCAGTATGGCAGTGGGGGTCATCGCGAAGTCATTTTCCGTTGTGATATTCACTTCGCCGCCGGTGGTGGTAAATGTGTTGTCTAAAGTTAGCCCCTCTGCTTGAATATTCACGTCGCCGACAATGGATATGGCTTTATCCAATGTAATGGCTTCGGTCGCAAATATAGAGAGGTCTTGTAGGGCGGCATCTTTCTCATTAATTTCGCCAAGTACAACATCATTGGCAAACAAAGTAAGGGAACGTGTGCCGTTGATTTTCGTATCACCAAAGTTAACGTTAGCTCGGAATTCGCTGTTGCCCAAGATGACATCCGAATAGAGGGTGACTTCTTTGGCAACGTTCGAGAAGTCATACCCATCTTTGCCTTCCTTAAGCAGTATATCGCCATTTAAGGTTAAGCTTGTTGCGCTATTAATATATAGATCTGTAATTTCTGATTTTTCTGAAATGCCTATGGAGCTAAGCAGGATATGGCCATCACCTGCATCCAAATTAATGACCCCCTCACCTTCAATACTCATACCCCTAAAGTCAATATTACCACCAAAGTCCGATGTATCGAATGTCAGTGATTCTTCAAACTCTAAGCTAAGATCGCCATGAAAAATATATCCGTTGCTGCCTTTGATTTTAGGAATACCATTATCGCCTTCTACCTCATCATCAATTTTAAACGTGATGGTCGGTTTTGGGTCATTCGAATCTACTGCTTGCCCTTCGACTTTTAGCGAAGATAGTGGCGTGGTATCACCAAAGCTGTAGAGCGTGACATCGTTTCCGCCAGTTAACAAGGTTAGGCTACTGAGGTCGCCACTATTCGCACTGTTAATAGTTGGACGGTTTTCATAGATTGCGTCAAAAAAGTTAATATGCCCCTGTAATATCACATCGTCTGTTAACGTGATAGCGGATACACCACTCAGGTTATCATTTAAATTAATTTTCTCAGCAGTAATGTCGCCGGACAATTCAATTTTATTACTGATGATATTAATTTCTTTCGCCGTAACATCACTGAGTTGGAGAAGGTTTTCCACGCTGTTGTCGACTTTAGTATTGAAATTAACGATATTGGCTATACCGGATGCATTGGGTTCTGTATTTAACGAGGTGAGGCTGGTTCCATTAAGGTTGATGTTCTTTGCTTCGATATTGGTGGAGTTACTGCTGTTATCGTATGTGAGCACAACGTTCGAAAGGTTTGACCAATCTAAAGTGTCAATGACATTAATATTGCCATTGATTTTGATCGGATCGCTATTCGGGGTAGCGCGCTTTAGGGTGAAACTATTTAGCCCAGAGACGTCGTCCACTTCGATAGCACCACTTTCGGTTGATAGGGTGAGTTGGGTATTAATCAAGCTGGAATCAATTTCATTGGCTGTGTTCTCGAAATCGTAAACCACGCCTTTTGAAACGGTGCCTGCTAGCGTTATATTGCCCGTGCTGCCTTCGGAAAAAGTGATATCTTTTAATAAGGTACTGTTGTTATTTAAACCTGTGCCGCCACCGATATTAATGTTTGTTGCTGAAAGGCTAATACCTTCACCACTGGTCGCAATACTGTCGAGTAGAGTCAGTTGCTTAAAATTGCTGACATTAATCGAAGTGAGTTTCGATGTTCCACCAATTTGCCCAATGGTGGCTGTGGAGGAAGTGTTGCTTTTACCATTGAGGGTAAGAGAGGACCTACCTTGGATAGTGGACGTGGAAAAGTCAGCGCTTTCAACACCGTGTAAGGTCGTGGAATCTTGCAAGTCAATCTTTGTGTCTGCCACCGTGTAATTTGCGGCGCCTAAATCGCCGCTTAAACGAAATGCGGTATCCTTATCTGGGTCGTTGTTCCCAGTGACCACAAGGTTGCCAATTTGGCTGCGGTTTTCTGCTACCTCTGATTGGTATCCTGCATTGGTGATTTTAAACGAATTGGTATTGCTGGCTTTGTTGTCGATAAGTGTCAGGGTGTATGGATTATTGTTGACATCTAATGAGGATTCAAAAATCGTATCACTGAATTCAATATTGCTGCTGGAGATGTCGGCATCGCCTTCCAGAAGAAGCGTGGTACGTTCACTTTCACTGAAGCTGCTCTTACGCACCGTAAAGCTATTGGTCGTCGATAATTGGCCTGCTATGGCGATTTCGTCAGCAAGCAAGGTTAATCTGCGAAACCCACTGGTATCTCTGATGGACACGCGATTACTTGCGACTGACATGTCGCCGTAATCTTCGCCATTGTTTTGATTATTAAATGTTAAGGCCCCCGCTATTTCTATGTTCGCGTTGGGATTATTTGTAAAGGTACCCAGCAGGAAAGTATGGTTGTCACCTTTATTTGTAAAGGTATTGGATGAAGACAAGAGCCGAATGGAATCAATCGTTGTGATTCCCGATGTAAATGTAGCTGAACTGCCCTCTGCAGTCGGATCACCTTGGGAGTGACCCACGGTTAAGGATCGTAGCTCAGTATCTGAAAAGGTAAAATCGGTGTCTGTATTTACCGTGGGAGCATACAACGAGAGGTCTAAATTACTTCCAATAATGTCATGGTCTATGGTGATGCTGTTGCTGGCGCTTAAGCTCAGTGAGCGTTGTTGATTGTCGTCACGGTGATAATATATATACTCATTAGGTTCGTCGCTATACACAATGTTGGCACCCTCTATCTCTAAGTTTCGGGTATCGAGCAATTTGACGATCTTAAAATTTGAAAGATCCTCAGTCTCTGAAAATTCCCCAGCCTCATCATTGATAATTGAGACATCGCGCTCTTTAAAGTCTAATTTGAGCGTTTCTGCTGTCAGCATTTCAGGTTGAGCGACGACATTATTGACCAACTCCGCTAGGTTTTCGGTGGACAGAGTGATGTAGCCGCCTTCTAAAGAAAAATGCGTGTTGTCTTCAACAATTTCACTGTCCATATCACCTTCTAGCTTTCCGACTTTACCAGAATGGGAAATGGTGTGTTCATTATTGATGCCATCTAATCCTGTGGTATCAAATCCCACGTCCAAACCGGGTAGGGTCACTGAGCCTGATAGGCCATTGCTTAATAGGACTTTACCGCCGTCTGTGCTGATTTTACTGGCGCTGCCGGTTGTGATATCGGGTGCGAAAAATGCAACGAATCCATTTGCGTTGTTAGCTGTATTGATGGTGCCTTCGATGGATATTTGCCCAGCTTTGTCTGATGTTGACGTGCTGTTGGTAAGGTTCAGTGTATCATCGAATGATATGTTTGAAGTGGTGGCGACCAATGCACCCACATTTAATTGGGAGCCAGGTTTAAAAAATATGCCATTCGGGTTGCTAAGGAAAACTTTGCCGTTGGAGTTTATTTGCCCAAAAATTTCTGAAGGTTTCTGGCCGGTTATATTGTTTAATGCAACCGCATTAGCAGAAGGCTGGTTGAAGGTGACTAATTCACCATTTTCAACACCAAATGATTCCCAGTTAATGGTCACCGAATCTGTGGATTGATTAATGATTGTGTGAGTGCCTTCTGAAATGGTCGCGCTCCCACTATTTGCGACAACCGTACCACCCTGCGGCGCTGCCATGCATAGATGCGTGTTGGCCGCGACGATAGCAATGGCCAAGCCGAGTTTTTTTGCCGTGCTCGGGTTCTTTGGTTGGTTATGCGAATCTTTCATCATTAAAACCCTCGTTGCATGCTGAATAACACTTCAAAATCTTGGCCTTCTGTGCCTTCGACTTCGGATAGTGGTATGGCGACTTCAAATTTGGTGGAAAACTTTTTCTTTTTAACGAATTGTGCGTAGCCACCAATGGAGGTCATGTGTGTGAAGGCGACTTCATTGGGTTGAGGTTTTAGGCGGCGACCGAGGCCGTGATCAATAAAGCCTGCCAACTTAAGGTGACTGATAGGGATGGAATACTTTCTTGCATTAGAGTGACCACTGTACTCCATCGTAATATGTGTGGCTTTATCGGCGCTGAAATCCGACGCGGCATAACCTCGAATGGCCGTCGGGCCACCTAAGTTGACCTGTTCAGACACGGTGAGTAGGTCGCTGGTTTCTTGATGACGAAGACTGAATAACAACCAGTTAACGCCCATCTGTTGATTTCGGTTGTAGGTGAGGTTGTATTTAACAAAATCCAGCGGTGCGTAGCCATCATCTTCTACCCGTGTATTTTCATCTCCATTTTTCATGGAGCCGGCAAACCCAGGTAAACCGTTATGTATATCCACTTTTATAATATTCGCCGCAGCGGTGCCTAAGAAGTCGTTCCAGCGATAATAGGTTGTCCAAGTTAAGACACTGAGTCGATCTTCTTTGGTTTGATTACCGTCATTGGAGGTTGTAGCTATTTTTTTGTTAATCGATAACCCAGTATTTAAGCGGTAGCGATTTCTGAGCAGCAGGTCCTTATCAATACCAATGGTGGTGGTTTTCGCTTCACCTTTAATATTTAAGTCTTCAAATTCGCCACCCACCGAAAACTGAGATTGTTGGTGGCCAACCGTCATATTTAGGCCGTGTCGAAAAATACGATTGCCCAGATGGGAATGTTGAAAGTAGGGTGCAATTTTAAATCGGTAGGACATGCCCGCATACAGTGAATTCATGGGGTCGATCGTCGCGAGCAAGTTAATATTCAAGTGATCCGCTTGGTCTGCCACATTGAAAAAGTCGCCGGTTAGGGTCGCTCGATACAAACCGGTGTATTCGCTGCCGTAGTTATCAAATGCAAATGAAAAATCGGTTGCTTGTTCTTTTTTGACAAAAATATCGACTTGCGTTTTCCCGACGCTATCCCCCTCTGTGAATCGTGTGGATAACTCTACTCCTGGATACTCTTTAAGCTCGATGAGAGAGGATTCGAGGGTGGGTACATAAGCCGGTTTGTTAATCAGGTCTTGAAATGGGCGCTGTAGCCTTGTTTCTGAATAGTAGTCGTGGTTTTTGGTGTTAACTTTCTCGATTTCGCCGAGGATGACGTTAAATTTAAGCGTATATTGTTGTCGATGCTGCGGCGGAAGATACACTCTGGCCAGAATCAACCCTTTATTTTTGTAGTAAGCTGTGAGCATTCCAGCAAGTTGATTGAGTCGATCAATATCATAGCGATTTTTGTTCTTTTTTTGATCAGCTTGAATAATCTCTTCGAGATCCTCTGCGTTTATTCCGTACTCCGGCATGGATTTCAGGGCGGATATATCGAAGCGCTTTACGACAATGACCGGGTTATCGCCATTGCGGTTGTTGCTAAAGTTTTTATCTTTATCGAAGACGTTTGAATCTTGACTCTCAAAATACCGATCAGAGTCTGAAAGGGCAGGTTGCGCCAGCATATGCAAGAAAACAAGCACAAACGTGCTTGTGGAAAGACGCCTGATTAACATATAAAAATTCTCTTAAAGTCGATCACAAATGGCTTTAAGAGCAAGAACGTCACTTGAGTGCGCTATCCTGACCACCCAACAAAAAAGCAAATTAAATTTGCTACTCAGCGGCGATTTCAGTGATTCCTTGCTGTTAGCCGATGGATTTGCTATCAATGCCTTTTCTGGGCGCTCAACCATTTAACCGCATCAAGCGATATTTATGAGACGGCCTTCAAAAAACGGCAAGTACATCTGATATTAAATCGAGTTCTATTACGAAGCGCAGTATATCCAGCGCCTATTTTCTTTTCAATTACAACAGGAGGTTAGTGTGGTTTCAGTCGGTATTGATAAGGTTATCGAAAAACTTTGTCCGCTTATGAAATCCACATTGGAAGAAGCCGCTGCGCTTGCAGTGTCTTCTGGCCAGTATCATGTGGAAAATGAACATTGGTTATTGGCCATTCTCAATCAACCTCATACTGATTTGTTATCTATTTGTCGACTAGCAGGGCTGGATAAAGACGTTCTTTTGAGTGAATTAAAGGAGTCTGTACAAGCGTTCCGCAATGGAAATACACGCCCACCCTCTTTTTCACCCAGTTTAATGTCAGCGGCTTCAGAGGCGTGGACATCCGCTTCTATGCAGTTTGATCATCCGCAAATCACCTCGGCACATTTTCTTCACGCTTTAGTCAGCAATGAAACCTCTTTTTACCCATTATCACATTCTGTGAAGCATTTCGCAGATTTGAAGGTGAGTGCATTACCGGAATGGGTGACACAGGTAGTGGGGACCACAACGGAGTCGGCATTGATCAACGAAAAGTCGGCGATTCATTCAGGCACGACCGATCAAAACCGAAATGCACTCGCAAAATATTGCGTCAATCTAACAGAGCGCGCGGCGCAACATGAGATTGACCCTGTTTTAGGGCGCGATACCGAAATTCGTCAATTGATCGATATATTATTACGCCGCAGACAAAACAACCCAATTTTGACCGGTGAGCCGGGTGTAGGGAAAACCGCAGTCGTGGAAGGGCTGGCGAATCGAATTGTGATAAATGATGTGCCAGAGCCATTGAAGGGCGTCAGCTTATTGTCCTTGGACATGGGATTGTTACAGGCCGGTGCCAGTGTAAAAGGTGAGTTTGAAAAACGCTTGAAAGCGGTGATACAAGAAGTGAAGGAATCCACCGACCCAATCATTATGTTCATTGATGAAGCGCACACATTAATTGGGGCAGGCGGAGCGGAAGGTAAGGGCGACGCAGCTAACTTGTTGAAGCCTGCGCTTGCACGCGGTGAATTTCGCACGATAGCAGCGACAACATATGCGGAATACAAAAAGTATTTTGAAAAAGACCCAGCGCTGACGCGTCGTTTTCAGGTTGTCAATGTAGCAGAACCAAGTGTACCGGTTGCAATTGATATGATGCGGGGTATCGCGAAAACGCTTGAACAGCATCATGGTATTCGCATATTGGATGAGGCCATCGAAGCATCGGTTAAGTTATCCAGTCGTTATATTCCCAGTCGCCAGTTACCGGATAAATCCGTCAGCTTACTGGACACCGCGTGCGCGCGCGTTTCACTCAGTCAAGGTGCTACCCCTGCGGTGATCGAGAAAGCCAGTCGCACGATTGAGCAATGCATCACAAATATTGATTTATTGAAAAATGAACAAGAAGTATTAGGGGGATGTGAGAAAAAAATCGCGGATTACGAAGCACTCAAATCTCAAACCGAAAATGAGCTGATCGAATTAAACGCACAATGGGAACAGGAAAAAACCATTGTGGATGCGGTTCAATTACTGAGAGAAGGCGACGCAAACATTGAAGCTATGCAAGCTAAATTAGCTGAATTAAGAGTGGTACAGGGTGATAACCCGATGATTTATTTAGATGTAGATGAACAGGCCGTCGCACAAATTGTTGAGAGCTGGACAGGCATTCCTGTGGGTAAAATGTTATCAGACGAAATCGATAATATGCTGAAGCTGGAGCACACCTTAGCTGAGCGTGTCGTTGGGCAAGATCATGCAATGCAAAAAATTGCTGAAGCAATACGAATCAGCCGCGCTGGATTAATGGACCCAAGAAAGCCAGTCGGTGTATTTTTAATGGTGGGGACATCCGGTACGGGTAAAACCGAAACCGCGCTAGCTTTATCCGATTTGTTATATGGTGGTGAGCAAAATCTTGTCACGATTAATATGTCGGAGTTTAAAGAGGAGCATAAAGTATCCATGCTGCTTGGCGCATCTGCGGGTTATGTCGGTTATGGTGAGGGCGGTGTGTTAACCGAAGCTGTCCGTCGGAACCCTTATAGTGTTGTCTTATTGGATGAAATGGAAAAAGCACACCCTGGTATTCAGGACGTGTTCTACAATTTATTTGATAAGGGCACGATTAAAGACGGTGAAGGGCGAGACATTGATTTTCGACATACATTAATTATTATGACCTCTAATGCTGCCTCTTCCACATTGGCCGAATACTTTGGTCAATCAGAATGGGATGAAAAAGAACTGCTTGAACGTATTCGTCCTGAGTTATTAGAGGATTTCCGTCCCGCATTTTTAGGTCGTACGACCATTGTGCCTTATTTCCCTCTATCGAAAGACGTATTGCAAACCATCATTGGTATTAATTTACGTAAAATTGAAAAACGACTGGTTGAGCGATATGACGCTGAGTTTAAATACGCCGATAATGTGATGGAGTTCTTGTTAGAAAAATGCAAAGACCCAGATACCGGTGCTCGTAATGCTGAAAACGTCATTAATAAAACCTTACTACCAGCCGTTTCTAACGCGTGTCTTTCTGCATTGGCGCAAGGGCAGGAAATTACAGTCGTGAATGTGACAGTGAACGACGAAGGAGAATTTTCTGTTTCTTTGTAGTTAATCTGAACGATTACCGTTAATCGTTCTTTTGGTTTATGTCGATCTGCTAATAAACGAGTAGGTCGACATAAACGTATTCTATGCACGGCCACATCCCACCTACTCATTCCACTTACTGAACAGTGTTCCCTCGAAGTTCAGATACATTATTTTAAAAATACATTACATAAGTATTCTCTAATTTAGCAGGGGCGATTGAAGCGATATTAATTAGCCATTTCTAATTTAGCTTCTGCTTGGCTCGATTAAATTTTATCTGTTTTAATTCCTAAATTTAATGTCAATCCCGTTTAGTCGCATTTTGTGAATGACGTCGCTTCTTTTGCATAACATTACAAAAAATTGCAATAAAGCTGACTAAATGATCAAAAAAGGTTACTATTCGCTCAATTATGTTTGGGAGGGTTATGATGTTGAGATTGCTGCTTGCTAGTCTTATCTGCTGGTCTACGTCCGTTATGGCGGCGGATCCACTTAAAGTGGCATTTGTTTATGTCAGTCCGGTTGGGGATGTGGGTTGGACATATTCACACGATGAAGGGCGTCGATATTTAGAGCAAATGTATGGCGCAAACATTGAGACAAAAATCGTGGAATCGGTGCCAGAAGGTCGCGAGGCACGTGAAGTGTTTGAGCGTCTAGCGGAAGAAGGTAATGATATTATCTTCACAACATCGTGGGGCTATATGGTATCGAGCCAACGTACGGCTTCTATGTACCCAAATGTAAAATTTGAGCATGCGACAGGTTTGCGTCGTGGTGACAATCTTTCTACTTACTCGACCCGCGCTTACGAGGCTCGTTATTTGTCTGGCGTGATTGCTGGCCGAATGACTAAGTCAAACCGCGTTGGATACGTTGCCGCCTATCCCGTAGCGGAAATTATTCGCGGAATTAATGCTTTTACGTTAGGCGTTCGCTCGGTCAACCCTAATGCAGTGGTGGATGTGCAATGGACGAAAAGTTGGTATGCGCCTGCTGTAGCAAATAAAATTACACATAAATTAATTGATGACGGTGCGGATATTGTGACTCAACATATCGATTCCCCAACGCCCGTTAAAGTAGCAGAAGCACGCGGTGTCTATGCCATTGGTTATCACTCAGATATGTCCAAATTTGGTTCACGCGCGCACTTACTGTCGGTGACACACAATTGGGGTAAAATTTATGCTCAGCGTGTTGCGGCATTGCAGTCCAATCAATGGTCGCCAAAAGATTTATGGCCAGGCTTAAAAGAAGGTACATCTAAGCTAACGTCGATTAGCACGATAATCCCAGCTTCTATCTTAAAAGAAGTTGAAGCGATTAAAGCAGGGGTGATCAGTGGTGAACAGGTGATATTTGCTGGGCCAATTAATAATACACGCGGTCGAACTAAAGTACGCGACGGCAGAGCATTGAGCGATGATGAATTGTTGCGCATGAACTGGTTTGTTGAAGGTACGATCGGCGACACTAAAGTTTATTAAGTTTAAACCACTCCTGAGATAGGGATATTAGATCCCTTTTTGACTGGCCCAAGTATTCACTCGGCCAGTCTTTTTTTACCTGTCGATTGGACATCACCCCGTTTGACTGTTTGACGTTTTCTGTTCTTTCGTGGACGTTTTCGGCAGTGTGACTGTCAATGTCAAACCATGTTGCTCATGGCTGGTCACCAACAATTCTCCCCCCATATCTTTTAAGCACGCTTCCACATTGGATAGCGCCCGTTTTTCTGAGTCAGAATAGGGTTTTTTATGTTGTGCACTGCGAAGCAGCACAAAGTGATTTTCATCGGTGCTGTGCAAAAGTACATCAATTGGTTTGGTATGGTGTGTGTTTCTCGTGGATTGTACAGATTGAACCGTCTGGTATGGCTGTCCATTGTTGGCCTGTCCATGGTTTGATTGTGCATGGTTTGACTGTGGATGGTTTGAGGGTTCAGATGCATGCAGTGATGCATGATTTTGGGTAAGTGATTTTGATCGTTTACTTGCATTTTTTTGATAGCATTTTTGATTGGTTGGCTCAGGTTCCAATGCCATCGAGGCACAAGCAGCACTGTTGATTTCTCTATTTAACAAATGATTAATGAGCGAATTTAACAGCTGAACCACCTGCACTTCATTCACCGCAATTAAGCAGGGCTCTTTTTGATTAATATGAACCGTCACTAAATGCTGGTGGTTGGGTTGAATGGCATTGTGAATACATTGATGTAAATTCGTGTGGCCGGAAGACAATTGTACAGTGTGAGTTGATTCATCTTTAAGAGCATTATTAATTTTACCCATGGATGTTGCGCATTCTGAAAATAACTGCGGTGTGTCATTTAAAATCGTGAGCACTTGAAAATTTGAGTAAGCGCCTTCAATTTTTTGGCGTGTTCTCGCGGGCATGGTGTGTTTAAGCGTTAGGCTGGTACGAATAAAGCCCTTAAGTAAATCTATATATTCCTCCAATATTTCAATGTTCGTATGCAAAATATTTAAAGGCGTTTTGATGCAGCTGGTCAGTGCTTTTTTTGAGGCTCGTAAATCTATTCCTTGGTTAGAGCGTTTATCAATTTGAGAATTCTCATGGTGAGGTGTCGGTGCGTAGTGTGTCGCATCGCACATTTTAATCACTTGCATCACGCACTCTGCTTGCCCGTTATCATTAAAAATAGGCGTGAAAACTTCTGCTAGACGCAAATTGTCTTGTTCCTGATGGCGCGACGGTTGAGCAGTTGAAGATCCACAGGTGTTAGTGGGCTTGAATAATGCCCCCTGAAATAGTGCTTGTTTTTTGTTGTTCGAAATAGTGAGGTGCGATAACGGGTGTTGCACTGTCCGTCCTTGTGTCAGTGCGAGTGTTAGGGCGGGCTTCAATTGCGTTAAATATCGAGTTTGATCACTGAAAACACTGATATGCATATTTTGTATATCAGATAACTCGAACCCTATAAACTGGCAATAAGCTTGAGTCGCGTGCAACAACCTATGATCACTGCTGAATAGAGCAATGCAATCTGAGCATCCCGCGAGGACACTCTCAATCAGTTGTTGCTGGGACAACATAAGCGTGTCCTTATGCGTGCTGCGGTTATCAGTCTGAGTGTCTACGATAAAGTAGCAGAAGTATTGTAATTTTATGGAATAAAGACATGGCGGGTTATGGCGAGAGCCATTGGAAGTCAAACGTACTGAGCACAACCTGCTACGCTTTAAATGATGCCTCAGTATATGAATCGCTCGATATGTGGTGAATGGATTCGAACTCGAACAAACGATAGAGCGATAGAAATAGTTGGCGTACGTTCGCGTCGCCACAAAATAAATCTCTAGGTGACAGGGATATGTCTGACCTTAGCGGCCAATTCTCTTTATGGACATTATTGCTCATTGGCGTCATTGTCATTCTCACGCTTTATTTTCAAATCTTCCGCTATTCCTCTCGCACGGCGGAATCTGCCCCTACCATTCTGACGAGCATTGGTATTTTTGGAACCTTTCTTGGTGTTGCACTGGGTCTGACTGACTTCGACACCACGCGCTTACAAGAAAGCGTACCGCAATTATTAAGTGGATTAAAAACGGCATTTTGGTCGTCTATAGCAGGGTTGCTTGGCGCTTTGACGATTAAATTCCGTGCGGTACTGGATGTCACGAAAAATGAAGAGCATCACCAGCACACAGCCAGTATTGATGACCTGAACGATGCACTTGGAAAGATTCACGTTGCTTTAAATGGCGACGGTAAGCGTACGTTAGTCAATGAATTAGCCATGGCCCGTGTTGAGCAGAAAAGGCAATTTGATGACTTAACGGGTGCGATGGAACGTTATCAGACTCGTATGGTTGAAGCCAATACACAGGCATTGATAAATGCATTAGAAGTCGTCATGCGCGACTTTAATACCAAAATTGATGAGCAATATGGTGATAACTTTAAACGACTAAACGAATCCGTTGGCAAAATGCTGGAATGGCAGCAGCAATATAAAGAACAATTGAATGATCTTGCGACGAATCAAGAGCGCATTGGACAATCTATGGTCTCGGCAACCAGTGCGTTTGAGAAAATGGTCGGTCATGCAGAATCGTTCAACGGTATTTCTGAAAGTCTAGGAGGGATGCTGACAGGGTTAAATACGCAAAGGGATGTATTGAATCAGCACCTGAGCGGATTGGCGAAGCTGGTCAGTGACGCGGCACATGGATTACCTCAACTTGAAGACAGAATGGCATTTCTGACAACTGGCCTTGCTGAAAACTTGGAGGTGTATACGGCGCGTATGGAAACCTTATTAAAGTCTACTGGAGAGCGTATAGGGCATACGACACAAGTGCTGACAAAAGATTTGCAGCAGGCATACAGTGGAGCGTTCAGTGAGCTAGATAAGAAAATCATTCAATCGCTCACATCAACCGATAAGCAAATCGCAAAGCTTGATGCTGCACTTGAGCAAGAGCTTAATAAATCGCTCAAAACTATGGGGCAGCAGCTTGCCGCTCTGAGCGAAAAATTTGTACAAGATTACGGCCCTCTGACTGAGCGGCTTCAGAGCCTTATTTCATTGGCTGAGTCAGCCAACACCGCAAAATCGACCGCAAACCATTCTGCATTGGCTGAACAAAATGCTAACCGATGAAGAAAAACTGGGTGGTATTAAAGAACAAGAAGGGCATTGGGTAGCTGTTAGCGATTTAATGGCTGGGCTGATGATGGTATTTTTATTGATCTCCGTTGTATTTATGATTCATGTTGAATGGCAACGCAAGAAAATAACCGATGTTGCGATACTGTATGATCATCTAAGAACCCAGTTATATGAAGATTTACTGGCTGAATTTAAAGACGATTTAATACCTTGGGGAGCAGAGCTTAAAGAAGACTTAACGTTTCGGTTTAATAAAACGGATTTGATATTTGCAAAAGGCGAGTCTGAATTGAATGAACGATTCAAGCTGATTCTATCGGATTTTTTCCCTCGCTATGTGGATATTATTACCGCCGATAAATACCGGAATGACATTTTGGAAGTCAGAATAGAGGGGCACACATCCAGCTCGTGGCTGGGTACGATCAGCGAAAACGACGCTTATATTTTTAATATGACCCTATCACAAGCACGCACTCGCACGACCTTAGCCTATTTGCTGAATTTGGAGGCGGTTAAAGAAGATCGAGTATGGCTGCGCAAATATCTTACGGCGAATGGTTTATCGTCCGCCAAGGTCAT
Organism: uncultured Saccharospirillaceae bacterium; assembly: GCA_947503895.1. Taxonomy (GTDB): domain Bacteria; phylum Pseudomonadota; class Gammaproteobacteria; order Pseudomonadales; family Oceanobacteraceae; genus Bermanella. The sequence continues at coordinate 187,690 of CANNFT010000009.1, read as the reverse complement.
ATTGGATAGCCAAGGTCAAGAAGATCCTGATCGTTCTCGGCGAGTTGAATTTAAAGTACGGACGGATGCGGAGGGGAAAATAGCCACGATTCTTGAGGACGTCGTGCCATGAAACTGTTTGATTTTCACGAAGACGAAACATTTAATCAACAACGTCTGACAATGAATCATGCGGAATTGGGTGAGTTTGAATTATTTGACCCTGTTCGCCATTTAACGTGGCAGGAGCGTCAGCAAATTGAAGAAAATTGGGTTAAAGTAGACAGCCATCTTTTGCATGCTAACTCTGATAAAACCTTGGCATATAAAAATAGCTATGTCTTTGCCCGCACAGATGAGCTGTACCACTTTTCATTTTGCGATAAATTAAATAACCTTTTAACAAAAGGGCAGCTGGTAATGATTGATGTGACGTTATCCCAGTTACGTCTTCAGTCATTGTCGGTTTGTGAGTATTGTTTGCATGCAGTGAGTTACCAAGGTTTTGACGTTTATCGTCATCGGCATCAAGCATACAATGAGAAAATCCTAAAATCGTTTGTTTTGGAACGTTATCTCGCTCAAAAAACCAAATCGTAATAATTAATGAGTAGCGGAATGTAATCCATTTCTTCAGCGCACGTTTATCAGGGGCTATAGTTAGCGTCAATCACTTTTGTTGATCATGATTCTCTATAACAAAATCGTGCGCTGAGAAATGGATGAAAATAGTTTATCTATCTCCAGGAAGCGTTAACTGGTAATTGTTTTGATTGTTATTATCCCAATAGACATTTCCCGTGTGCAGGTCTTCATAGAAAATAGCGTATTCAAAGAATCGATCCGCTGGCGAACACCAATAGCAGTTTGACATCACGAGCGCCGGTGTAATATCTACCCCCCACTGTTCAAAGCCTGGTTCCAATGCATGTTCGTAGATAGCGTGAGAATCTTGACTGGTTACCCAGTTATCAATGGTCCACCGAACGCCAACGCGTTTATTAAAACCTAGGTCTTCCACCTTAATATCTACCCAAGTGTTGGCGTCCCAATACCAACCATAGCGTTCTCCTGACGGAGCTCGAAAGTTTGAAGGCCATTCTCCAGCACGGATTTGCTGGACTTCTTCTGCACCAGTGATAAAACTGAGGGGAAGAAAAAGCGTTAATATGAGAATTTTCAGCGCTAATCGTTTCATTTTTAACGTCCTATTTTATGTTTTTATATGGGCGGGGTGAATTGCCTTGTGCGGATAACCTGCTAGACACGCTCAAAGACGAGATTATTTGATAGGAATATTAATTAATGTACCAGTGTTCATGCATGTCTCGGCAATAGAAATCATTCGATTGAATGAGACATAAATAGGATCGAGTTATCCGTTGTCGGTTATTCAGATGGCGAGGCTACATCATTGCAAGCTTTTATGGATCGTGTCTATTATAGGTGTGGGGCACCTGTAAACGTGACATTTTATAAAACCACTTCATTCACGCATTAACTTAATATTGGATATTCTATGAGATTCATTCGGCCTTCATTTCTGCTTTCGGCAATTACCGTCTTTTCATGCTCATTCTCACTTAATAGTGCTGCGTGGGAACTACAGTGGTTAGGACATGCTGCCTTCAAAATCACATCAGATAAAGGAAAAGTGGTGCTTATTGATCCATTTATTATCAATAACCCGAAAACACCCAAGACTCTAAAAGACCTCAAAAAGTTTGAGAAAACACAGCTTATATTGATCACCCATGGGCACGGCGATCATATTGGCGATGCGATTGAATTAGCGAAGATCAGCGGTGCCACCGTGGCGATGAATGCTGACATGAAAAACACATTCTCTAATTTAAAAATGATTCCTGACGATCAGCTAATTGGTTTTAATAAGAGCGGAACCATCGAGCCGGTCAAAGGTGTGAAAGTGACGATGGTCAGAGCTGAGCACAGCTCGTCGGTAAAAGGGAAAGATCCCACTACGGGTCACACACGTATGTTCCCGGGTGGTGAGCCGGCAGGCTACATCATTGAAATGGAAAATGGCGATCGCATTTATCACGCTGGTGATACGGGTGTGTTTGCCGACATGGCGTTGATAGGTGAACTTTATCAACCGGTGGCAGCGTTATTACCGATTGGTGGTCATTATACGATGGACCCTTCTCATGCAGCGAAAGCGGTTGATTTATTGAAACCTAAAATGGTTATTCCCATGCACTTTGGCACGTTTGGGTTGTTAAAAGGGACGCCGGCTGAATTGAAGGCTCGTTTAGATGATCAGTCTTCATTGGTGAAAGAAATGAAGCCAGGTGAGGTGTTGACGTTTTAATGCATGTGATTGGGAGGGTTTTTATTTTGGTGAGGTGATGATTTCTCTTGGGCTTAAATTTGTGGGCTTGATTGGATTGATCTGATTGGGCGCTTTCGGCTCCCGTTTTCTTTTTGCGGGCACACCCCGCTTCGCGGCTGATAAGACTCCCTACGACTTTATAGAGTGAATGCGATTAAGGTGGGCGGTCGTCTTAAAGGCCGCAGAGTGGGTATCGGTTCGATGATATTTCCCTTTTTGACTTGCTCTGAAATATGGCGTTGCGGTGGATATACGTTTTTATTGGTTCAATATGGGGCTAATGCTGATAATATGCGTATAAATGGGCCTCGATTTAGTTGTCCAGGATTTAATGTACAGGAATATTATTAAGCACTTATATGAAGATTTCGATAACGGTTGATACCTCAAATCCAGAAGTAGAGTTGGCTAAAAAAGCCCAAGATATAGAGGCGTCATTGGTCGACTGGTTAAACAGCCACAAAGTAGAAGCCGCCCTCATCAACGAGCAACCAGAGGTACTAGCCGATGCCGATAACTCTGAATTCAAGTTGGGACTGCTCGTAAAAGCGAAAAAGCCTATCCACCTTAAAGACCCTCTAAACTTTCTATACGGTTTGGCTAAACAACAAAAGATTGAATTCGCTGTTGCGACCGTAACGGAAGATAACGAACAAGAAGAAGCGGTTTGTTACTTTGGCCATGAAGAAGGTCGTCCAGATATGTTTGAGATCGCTTGTTATATTGACCTTTAAAAATAATCGCTACTGGACGATACCGATTTAAAACTAACATATCTCAGTGTCCATACCCAACTAGCGGCCTTAATCGACGCTAGTTGGGTGTATAGTAAAGAAAACCGGACGCTGAGAAATCGTCTAATCAAAGCCATCCATTCAATCAATTACCCTTGAAAATAACTCATCTCCCAGCCACTAGAAATAAGCCCAATCTCTCGAACATCTCAAAAAAGAAAATATAACCGAATCGATACTCACATTGCGGCCTTTAAGACGACCGCCCACCTTAATCCCATTCACTCTATAAAGTCGTAGGGAGTCATAGCAGCCGCGAAGCGCCCAATCAAATCTATCTAATCAACCCCACAATAAAAAACTCAAAAAACACCTAGCAAGTCCACATGCGTACACTTGCTAGGATTTTTATTTACGGTGCCCAACTGGCATTTAGATTAATACCATCGAAATCACCGTATCCTTGTAAACTAAAAAACCAAGTTCCCGCTTCAGGGTTGTTCACTTTACAGGTCTCGCTATTACCGTTTAACCAAGGCCGACAATCATAACTGTTTAGGGTGGGTTCTTGCCCCTTGCGGACATATAAGTCACCGTCACCCGTCCCGCCGTTTATAGTGACATTCAGGGTGTTCATGCCTGTGGGAATATCGACATTAAAGTGAAGCCAATCACCTTTATTACCCGTTTGGTTTAGACGAGCAAAGCTTCCGCCTTCGGGTTCGCCGCCACCACCACAGGAATCATTTTCTTCGAGTTTGACTTTTAATACTGGGCTCATGCCAGTTTCTTTTGAATCCATATCCACGCCATTCGTGGTGCCAGCCGATGCAATGACGAAGCCATAGTTTCCATTGTTTAACCAATGCTCTAAAACATTGGCGGATGAGAGGTTAAGGGTCATGAGTCCGGTGGAGGATGGTGTGAAACTAGTGACCAGCGTTCCGTGTTGGTTGCTGCCTCCAACACTGTTCCAAGTTGCGCTATTTTCTGCCCAATCTCCCAGCCCGAAATAAAGGTTGTATGAACCGGTTGAGCGGTCCGTTACATTAAATGTTAACTGTGCTTCTGCGGTGACGGCACAATCCGGAATGGATGAAAGGTCAAACTTGATCAGTGTTTCCAATTCCCCTAGGGAGCTACTACCATCTGCTAATAGTCCGTCACTGTCGCCATTGTAATTTGTGTTGCTGTTACTGCTGGAAATAAACACATCATCCGTGACTGCTAAAGATATAAAGTCACCGCCGTTTCCTCCGCCGCCATTGGTAATGACGGTGCGCTGACTGCTATTACGTTCAAGCTGCATGACCTCGCCAATTTGATTCGCCGACCACCAGTTAACATTGCTCGGTAACAATAGCGGGTCCGATTGACGATCAGCTCGGCTCAGTGTGCTGGCTGAGGCATCGAATTGTGCTGTTCGTACTTCTAACGCATCTTTCGTGACGGAGATGACTTTAAATTGTTGTATGCTTGCTAAATCAATGGTCCAAGATTTAGGGTCGTTTGCCGATCGAGCGGGTGCCCCCCAGCTGCCTTCACCCACATACACTGTTCCCCCTGAAGTGGTTTCTGAAAATTGATTTCCAGAGGGTAGCAGTGCTTTGGTGACTTTGGTGATGTGTGTGTCTGACTCCACCACCAAATTCATGGCGTCGTCGTAAAACGCTTGTGCCCACCAATCAAAGAGTATTTGGTTATCTGATTTGCCGGTGTAATGTGGAAACATGGGTTTGTGATATTGAGCAAATCGCCATTTCGCAGAGCTTCCATTATTGGCCAAATCGGATTCGAGCCAATTATTCATTGCGGTAGCATAGGCGCCCCAGCCGCTGTCTTTAAACTGACTATTGAGTGTATACACGCGCAATAAGGGCGAGATGTTAAAGGCGCTGTAAGTGTCGTATGGATTACACTGTCCGTCCTGATTATTCGTCGCGCTGCTGTCCACGCCGAATACTTGGCATATTGTTGAATAGTTTCCATCTTCGTGATTGCCATGGGTGGGAATCAATGGATAAATGCGGTTGTAACTCAAGCCATTTATTTGATCGCTGGAGTAGGTCAGAGTCCAGTCGTCTAACCAAGCTTTCATTTGCGACGCATTATTAGAGTCGGTGAAATCACCGCCATGCATGATAAATAGAGGGCGAAGTTTTGAAATTAGCGTGTTGCCTTTTTGTCGGTTTGTCCAGCCTGTTCGAGTATCGCCACCCGCAGCCACGATGAACGGAGAGTCGTCAGCCGGTGCGGTTTGAAACCAAAAGCGATCACCGCAGCCATCTTGGTCGCATACGCGAAAGTAAACGGCCGAATGAGCGTTTAAGTTATTAAGCCTTACAAAATGGCTATCCAATGATCCACCGAAAGTGGTGGACTGGCTGACCGATTGACTCGACCAACTGCTTTCATTGGTATCCGTTCCGTATTTAACGTAGGGGCTATTACTGGTGCCATCAGGGGAGAAACCAATGACCGCGTTATGCGCTGGATCGCTGTCCCAAGACAGTCGCACATGCTTCGTGGCCGAATGGGCTTCGAAGGACAGGGTGCTCACGGCTAATAATGAGGACAATGACATTAATTTAGCGAGATTAAAGGGCCTTTCGATATTCATGGATACCTCCACGTTATTATAAGGGTGCTGCTTCGATTGTTGAGTTATGAATCGGTTAATTGGTTGAACTGCGACCTAGTTGAATAATGTCTAATGTGTGGATTATGCCGGTGTAAAGTTTGGCGCAACCCTTAGTTTAATTAAATGACTTATTTGAGGAGCCTTTACATTAGTTCAATAAAGATGAATAGCAAGGTAGTCCTTTTCATCGTGACGCATGGGTTAGCCTCTGTGAATCATATTATGGTTGACTGATATTAAAATTCTTTGACGCTTCCGTGACTAAACGCACAAAGGCGGCATTTTGATAAGGAATGGGTTTAACGCTGCCGTCTTTGAAATTCACCGCTAGGGCACCGAATTTTAAATGCTGATAAACGCCGGTTAGATCTTTATCAAAATCGGATGTCCAGTAATCGCCTTTCTTTGTATGTGGAAAAAATGCAGGTTGAATTAACGCTTCTCCAATACGAACAGAATGGTCTAATAAACTTTGCAGTTCTTCTGTGCTTGGCAAACGCCAATGTTTTAATCCGCATAACTGATGAGTACGGGTGCGTTGTATAAGGTCTAATGTGTCACAGCGCTCCTCTTCAAAATAGCAATCGCCTTTATTTGGTGTACCTTTAAATGATGCATCTTGGAGAGATTCAGATTCCTTTATAATTGGATATTGATTAAACCAAGAATAAGTCCAATACGCATCGTGAATATTCTCATTATCAGTTTTGTTTTCCCAAATTAATCCTGTTTTTTGATCGAGAATACAGGCCCATGGCCCTGCCCAGATATCCATCGGCATCCCTGAAGCATCGAGTTTAATAAAACGATCGCTGGCGATAGGTTGCGGAATGGGCGGCGGGTTCAGGGCTGCATAAGCAGCGATGATTATAAATAGGATGGCCCCAATGAGTAGGCGTTGTTTCATCATTTTTCCCATTGCAATTGAATGGGGCGGTGATGGCGCGTGTGATGGGTTTGTGCATGATCAAATGCCGATACCCACATGCATAGTCCTTCTTCTATCGGTAGGTCATATTGGCTTCCGGTATTCAGTTTACGGACCATTTCTAGCGTCCATTGCCCATTTTTCCAAACGCCAAAACCTCGTACATCTGCGCGGTCTCCTTCAAATCGGTTGGATCGCATTAATACTGAGGGAATAGTGTCGCCAACGATGTATGGATCTTTTGACGTCTTATAGGCTTGAGTGTCAAACCACGGTAAGACTGAGCTGGGATGCCCGTTTTCACTAAAGGTTTGGTCGGTGCTCGCAGCCGAAGGCTCTGAGTTTTTGATGCTGGGAATCCGTTTGGGTGTAATGCCATTCGGGCTATACCATTGCCAATTCATAATATAAGCCCCCGATTCTTTGCTATCAGGGTAATAGCCTGCGGTATATCTTCGCTGGCCATCAAGTGCTTTTTCGGGTCGGCCAATGTAGTTATCGTCCACTAAAATCATCCCATTTGTACGCACCGCTTTCCAATGCCATAAATCTCGAGTTTCACCATCTTCTGCATAGTGATAACCACGACCGTGCCAATTGGGGGGCTGATCTTTCAACGGTTGGGGACCCAAGTGCGCTGTCCCCGCCGCTGCCATTTCACATTTCGTCGAAAGCAAAATGGCAAATTTATCTTCGTAGTATTTTTTTTCGTCAAATTGATAAAAGCCCTGAGAGCGAACCGCCCAGCCTTGCTCTGTTTTTTCGAGTGGAAGATGATTCAGGCTTTCGCTGCTGTCTTGCCATTGCGCTAACATAAATATTTCACTGCCATTCTGTAACGCTTTGAGTGAAACTGTGGTTTGTCCGTTCTCAAAATTAGCGCCGCCGTGCGTTTTTACCTCAATACTTTGCGCGTCGTGCCAAACGTGCTCTTCAGCTTTTCCATCAATATTGATGATGGTCGTCGGCGAAACGGTGCGAACAAATAGGGTTTGAATGGACTGAAAGCTAATGAAATATAATCCAATGACAAAACATAATAGGAAGGACACAACGATAGAAAATATGTGTCGGTAGGCGGTGGTGCCGGGTTTGAAAATGGTCACAGCGGCTTGATAGCCAAATTGAATGAGGGTGAAGCCGCCATGAAAAAATAGGTAGCCGACCATGCAGAGTGCCAATATGAAATGAATAAAATCTATGGAATCAATGGAGGCGTCAAAATAAAGTAACCAGCCGGAGATGAGTATACATGTCGTGACTAGGTAGCCTAATCGGATCACCCATAAATTAAATAATTTAATGCTAGAGCCGGTTAGATCAATACGCCATTTCGACGGATTGAATGAAGCTGGCGTTCGAAGTTGGCGTGTTGTCATTGTTCCCCAGAATCGGTAAAGGACATATGCAATGGCGGTTAAGGTTAAGCCAACGCCAGACATAATGTGCACATTATGTAGCGCACCTTGGGGCAATATAGCCGATAACGAAAGCAGATTGTCAAATCTGAAGACAGAAAATCTTAAGCCGGTAAATACTTGAGTAATTACACATAAAATGGCTAACGTATGTAAAAAAATCCAAAAAAAAGTTTTCTGTCGACTTGGCATGACTCATTGTTTCTTATATTAATGCTGGCTGTTCTGAGTAGTCAGAAATTAATCGGCACGTACTGTAAATCATTCATGTGACATATTGATGTACTGGATTCATTCAGGGCGCTTCTAAAAAGAGCGCTTCTGATCATTCAATTTGGCTCTTGGCTCTGCCTTCCTGCTTCGCTCTAATGCTTCATTCATCCAATCGTGCAAGTGTTCTGCGACGCTTTAATATCAGGAAGTATTCGCAGCGTACGAGCCCTTTCTAGGAGACTGACCGTAGTAAGTGCGACAGACTTTGCCCTACGGGTCTGGTGATCATTCCAGTTTCAGTGTTGTGCATTTTTGATTTACTCAGTTAGATCTTCAAATCACGTATTGAACTTGAAATGACCATCTGGCCAGAGTTTAAAATGATTTAATAGCGATGCTCCTAAATAAATTGTTGGCGTCTATCCAACAATGTTCAAGCTTGAAAAAGGCCAAATTGAAAAATGACATTCAAGAATTGAGACGTTTTAGACACGGAGATTGGGAAAGAATTAAAACTAGGCTGAATGACGTCAATGTAGAGTATTCGGTCTGACTACTTAGGTCCTTTTATGCATTTATTGCGACTGTGTAGCGTTTTTTGTCTCTAGTTTTTTTATTTAAATCACCTGCTTAACCACTGATTCCTAGCTTTATCATTTCTGCTGACACCTGTGTGTATTCGATTGATCGGAGTGGACGCAAAAATGAGTACTGATATTTGACCTATTTAAAGCAAGCCTAAAGCCTAGTCGCTCTCAATTAAGTCAGTCAATCCGGTCGCTATGGGTAATCATCTACACTGTCATAATAGGCATGCAAGTCGCCGTGATTGGACTCTGATGCCTACACCATTAAGACCCAGTGCACATAATGAGAAGAGTACGAAATAAATGTACTATCATAGAGCTTTCTTATTGCTTTTTGTTTTAATACCCATGATTTGTAACGGCGCAATTAACCAACATGAGCCGATAAAAATCATTTTAAATAACTGGACGAGCCAAATCGTGCTGTCTCAGGTGACAGGAGAGTTATTAGCTTCACAAGGATTTAAGGTTGAATTTGTTGATTCATCCGTAAGTGATCAATGGGGTGGGCTGGCTCATGGCATACTGCATCTTCAAATGGAGGTGTGGGAAGGCACCATGTCTGACAAGTTCAATCACATGGTGAACACGGGTCGGGTTGTGGATGCCGGCACGCATTCCGCCAAGACTAGGGAGGAATGGTGGTATCCAAGTTATGTCGAAAAGGTTTGTCCTGGATTGCCAGACTGGAAAGCGCTAGGGCGTTGCGCTGCCTTGTTTTCCAGAAATGGAAGTCAAGGAAAAGGCGTCTATATAGCGGGTCCTTGGGAGAAACCGGATGCGGCGCGTATTAGGGCCCTCAATTTAAACTTTACGACATTAGCGGTTAAAAAAGGCGATGACTTGTGGGTGCAACTTAAAGCAGCCGTTGAATCTCAAATGCCCATTGTATTGTTTAACTGGACGCCTAACTGGGTTGAAAGTCGATATGATGGAAAATTTATCGAATTTCCCAAATATGCTCCAGAATGTGAAACTGATCCTGCCTGGGGAGTGAACTCTAAATTTGTCTATGATTGTGGCAATCCAAAGGACGGTTGGTTAAAAAAAGCGGTATGGGCTCAATTTGAAAAAAAATGGCCTTGTGCTTTTACGATTGTGAAAAAGATATCGCTGTCAAATAATCAAATTGCAGAGGCTGCAGCCTATGTGGATGTTGACGGTCTTTCTCATACGGAGGCAGCTAAACGGTGGATGTTAAATAATCGTTCGATTTGGCAGTCTTGGCTTGCCGCTTCATGTACAAAATGAAAAGGCGTTCAATTGCAACACAATTAATGCGCAAGGTATTTATATTATATTGTGTGGTCGCATTGGTCGTGACATCTATTCACATCTATGAAGAGCTAAAATACACACAGCGCGCAATAGAGAATGAGCTAAGATCTTATGAAATGATATTTGGGCAAGTGCTAGGCAAGTCATTGTGGGACCTAGAATTAGAACAAATTGAAAGTGTACTGGATGCGATGATCGAAGTACCCATCATTGAAGGCGTTCGCCTTGTTGATTTACATGGAAATCCCGTGAGCAAAATAGGAAATATGCAGACTTTAAACGCGAAGGAAACCTTCTCCAATGGTATATATTACACCTTTCCAATCGCTTATGAATATCTAGGTGAACGTAGAGAGCTGGGATTCGCAACATTATTTTCGAATAATCAAGTCATCTTTAAACGAGTTGAAATTGGATTTTTATTTTTGATCGTAAATGCTGTTCTTAAAGGAATCGCACTTTGGTGTATATTTTTATTCTTTAGTCACCGAATACTGACTAAGCCATTAGAAGCATTAACCGATTCAGTTGATGATATTGAGTTCGATAAACTAAAAGCTATTCCAGCGCCATTAAGTGTGGAAAAACACAATGAGATTGATGTGTTAAAAGCATCATTTTCCTCAATGATTGATAAGTTGATTGATGCTCGTGATAAGCTTTTGCATTTCAATCGTGAGTTGGAATACAAAGTTCAAGAAAGAACACAAAGCTTATTGCAGTCCAAAAATGATGCTGAGCGAGCGTTAAAATTTAAATCTGATTTCTTGGCATGCATGAGTCATGAAATAAGAACGCCAATGAATGGCGTACTCGGAATGATGGGTTTGTTGGAAAAAAGCAGTTTGGACGAACGCCAGCAGCATCAATTAAGTGTCGCGATGTCCAGTGCGAAAAGTTTGTTGGCTATTATTAACGATATATTGGATTTGTCTAAACTTGAGTCTGGGAAAATGGAACTGGAGGCGATGGACTTCGATCTCCACACGTTTCATCAAGAAGTGTTCGCTTGTTTAGCGTTAAAAGCAAATAAAAAATCATTAGAGCTTGTGGTGAATACCATAAACGTTAAACACGCTAATGTGAAAGGCGATCAGGTTCGATTAAGACAGATACTCAATAATATCATTGATAATGCAGTAAAATTCACGGAAGCAGGAGAAGTCGTTGTTACAGTGAGTACAGAATCGTTTGGTGAGGAAATTCGGTATTGCTGTCAAGTACGAGATACGGGGATCGGTATTCCAAAAGAGAGCATAGATGAATTGTTTCAAAGCTACACGCAAGTTGACGCATCCACAACCCGTAAATTTGGTGGGACCGGTTTAGGGCTGGCCATAACTTATAAACTCGCAAATGAAATGGGAGGGGATATAAGTGTCTTGAGTGAAGAAGGCGTGGGCAGTAGCTTTGATATTAACGTCAAGATGATGTCCCCCCAATCCGATGAAAATATGGCTTTTGAAGTGGATCTATCCGATCGGTGTATCGTGATTATAGATGATAACGAAAGCAGTCGATCAATCATGGCAGAACACATTTCATCATTAGGAGCAATTGTGCATGAAGCTTTTTGCATTGAAGAAGCAGACTCCATCATTAAAACCCTTCAGAATCAGGTTCGTTCAATTTGCAATATGGTCCTAATCAAAAGGCATTTGGGGCACGACGATGGATTGGAATATGGTATTCAATTACATAAGCAATGGCCCGATATAAAACTCATTTTAATGACATCAATGTTAGATGACGGCAGTGAATTATTTTATAAAGCGGCGGGTTTTAGTGCGACTTTTACAAAGCCCATTATCGCTCAAGAGTTATCCATTGTATTGCATTTGGTGACTTATGGTTGTGATGAAATAAAACACCTAGATGAAAATCCACCGCCATACTCTTCCTCTTACAATGCGAATATACCAAACAATGAAAAATACAAAATACTCTTGGTAGAGGATAACTTAATCAATCAACAAGTGGTTTTAGGTCTCCTTGAAAGTTTGCAAAATACAGAGGTTGTGACAGCTGAAAACGGAAGGGAAGCACTCGATTGCTTAGAAAAAAGTGCGCCTAACGATCCGTTTCACTTAATATTAATGGACTGCATGATGCCAGAAATGGATGGCTATGAAGCGACTCAGCTTATTCGCAATGGTGGAGTGAGTGGTGAATTAAATCACTATACGAATATACATATCATCGCATTAACTGCAAACAGTTTGGAGGGAGATAGAGAGCGTTGCTTGGAGGTGGGCATGTCTGACTATATGAGTAAACCATTAGATGCTGAAATACTCGAAGAGAAAATACTGTCTGCTCTCAAAAAATAGAAGCGAGCTGAAAAAGGCGTTTAAAATTAGAAACATTGAGCGGCGCTCACACAGTGCGCGCCGAACCTTATCCGTGTTTAATGGCTAATAGCGTGACACTGATTAGTCGATTAAACCGTATTCATTTTTAAGCAGTGCGATGATGTCGGCTTTCGGGTTGTCGCTGAGTGCTAGCGTTTCCCCAGTGATCTTTTCAGCAATACCTATGTAGGTTTTGGAGATGTCCATAATGACATCCATAGGCAAAGCATTATTTTTGGCCAATGCTGCGCGTTCTTCCATTCGATTTTTGTTGAGCAAAATATCAGGGTCTGGAAAATGGTTTAACAATAATTGTCTAAACCCTTCTTTCGAATTCTCGATGACCTTGCCTGCTCGGTAACTTGGGCCATCCCAAATACGCGAAGAATCAGGCGTGCCAACTTCATCCATGTAAATTAATTCTTCCTGACCATTGGCATCTTTGACGTAGCCAAATTCGAATTTTGTATCGACAAATACTTGGTCAATCGACTCAAGCGATTGACTAATGACGTTAAAGCCATCTTTCAGTAAGGTTTCGTAACGTGGCACATCGTCTAATTTTGAGAAGTTGAACCGTGCAAAGTGATCGGTGATTGTTTGACGCGTGATGTTCACATCGTCTGCTTCTGGAACACCGGGTATACCTTTTAGAATGCCCTTAGTAGAAGGGGTGATCAGTAACTCGGGCAGCTTTTGGTCTTTCATTAAGCCTTCGGGTAGCCTAATTCCGCAAAACGCTCGCTCGCCTTTTTCATATGCTCGCCACATTGACCCGGTTATGTACTGTCGGCAAATCGCCTCGATCATCACTGGGCGCGCTTTTTGAACAATCCAAACAAACGGATGGGGGATATCCACAATATGGCTTTTCGCTAAGCCTTGTTCTTTGAAAAGCTTGAACCAGTGGTTCGATACGGCGTTCAGCGCAGCGCCTTTACCCGGTACACCGTTCATACCATTCTCGCCATGCCAAATACAGTCGAAGGCGGAAATACGGTCGCTGATGACCATGATCGCCAGCGGAGCATCAGGCGCAACATCATAGCCTTTCTCTCGAATTAAACGCGCGCTGTCTTCAGTCGTCAGCCAATAGACAGAGCGTACTTTACCACTGTGTACGGGTTTATCTGTGCGAATGGGTAGATCATCATTCACCGCTAAAACGGACTCTGCAAGACTCATGGATTTGCCTCTTTTACAGTTTCAAAACTACGCCCTCAGAGTATAAATTGACCGAATAGCCAATTATTTTTAGGCTCTGAAGGTCGCGGATTCTAACAGATGCCTGACGTGATTGCCCCTGCTGAAGACGGTAGCTGATGATCTTGTTTCGTCCTCTCACAGGGCGTAATCATATTCTCCGCCAGCTTTGAGGGCCTTTTGATATGCAGGACGTGACTGAATGCGCTGTACATAGGATTGTGTATTCGGGTATTGGCTCGTAATGACGCCGCGCGCCACACTGGCCTCTAAGGGAAAGCTCATTTGTATGTCTGCTCCTGTGAGCGTATCCCCTGCGAACCATTCATGGTGTTTTAGGTGGTCTTCAATGTACGCAAGGTGGGTATCAATATTGGGTTGTACGTAAGCAGACATGACTTTGTTCGCCAACATCTTTGCAACGGGTTTAATGAAGAAAGGCATCGGACTATTCTTCATTTTACTAAAAATAAGATTCATGAGCAGTGGAGGCATGAGTGAGCCTTCTGCGTAATGAAGCCAATATTGATATTGTCGATAGGCTGCTTGCGTCGGGTCTGGGAGCATGGAGCCTTTGCCATAAGTGGAGGCCAAGTAATCAATGATGGCACCGCTTTCTGCTACGGTAACATCATTCGAACTGTCTGTTATGACGGGCGACTTACCCAAAGGGTGTATTTTTTTTAGGCTGTCAGGGGCGAGTATGGTTTTGGGATCGCGTTGATAGTGTTCAATTTTATATTCGACACCCAGTTCTTCCAAAAGCCATAAGATTCTCTGGGAGCGAGAGTTATTTAAGTGATGCACAGTGATCATTCTTTGGCCTCATTGTTTAGTAAACCGGCAGTGTTTGATGCTACCGCAGAACTTGGCTAAGTGGTATGCGCTAAACAGGGTATTTAACAGGTGGGAAAGCGTGATTATGTCAGTCCATGCACAAGCAGAACGTGAGTAGACTGATTTTATTTATGAATGCAGGCATAATGCGGAAAAATCGCTTTTTAGCATGATAGAGCGGTATCAATATCGAATTTGAAAAGTCTATGGCGAATTATTTATGAGTCTTGAGCAAGCACTGATTCAACGAAGTAATGGTAAATGTGAGCTTTGCTCTTCTGAATCAAACCTCATGCCGTATGCGGTTGCTCCGTCAGACGGCACGTTAGATAAAAGCGTGTTGCTATGTGATGTTTGTCATCGTCAGTGTGACGATACAGGCACAATGGACGTTAACCACTGGCGCTGTTTGAATGACAGTATGTGGAGTCAAGAGCCGGCAGTGCAAGTGATGGCCTATCGTCAATTGCACGCATTAATAGGCAAAGGAGAAACTTGGGCGCAAGACTCCATCGACATGTTGTACTTAGAGCCAGAGACGGAGAAGTGGGCTAAACTTGGACTAGCAGATGATGACGCTGAACCTACCAGAGACAGCAATGGAGCCCAATTAAAAGCGGGGGACAGTGTGACCTTGATTAAAGATTTAGTGGTGAAAGGCGCAAACTTTACGGCTAAACAAGGAACATTAGTGCGAAATATTTTCTTAACGTCTAACCCAAATCATATCGAGGGCAAGGTAAACGGGACACAAATCGTCATCATTGCACAGTTTTGTAAAAAGGCTTAGAACTTGAAAAAATCACTCGAGCAGAACTTAAAGTGACATTACAGAAGTGCCTATAACTGTTAACAGGCTTTGATATCGGATATCAGTGAACGCCGTAATCTTGTCATTACGGCGTTTTCATTTCGAGGCGGGAAAGCTATTTGTTCAAAGTTATATGCGTGCCAAATTATTTGATGGCCATCACTTCAGGCTAAATGAATCCAGACGGAAAAACATCATGTTAGGAGCTTTAAAAGACAAGGTAGTGGTTTTACCAACGAAAATCATGGCGTTGATTAAAGGTGACCGTGATGACTCCATGGTGCCATTGGATTACGTGACTCGCTTCTATCAATCTGATTATTATCACTCATTGAGCCCAGCCTTAAGAAGTGCCTTTTATGCTGGCCCGCTGGGGGCAATGGATCAACGCATTGAAAGTGAACGGGGTGTAGAGTTTTTAAAAACCGCCTTAGAGCAGTGGCAGGCGGGTCGCAGCCATAGTTATGCCGTATTTGGTGAAACGGGAACAGGGTTAAGTACCTTATTAAATGTGTATACTGGCATACTGAAAAAGCAGGATATTCCGTTCAATCTGATCCCATTTGATGATCGAATCAGTACCACGCAATCGTTGGTCGAAACGTTATTTCAACCATTAGGCATCGAGTACACCTCTAGCGCCATTGATAATATCATCAGTGCGATCAATCAATTAGACCCTAAAGTGATCATGTTAGATAACGTACATTTTTTGGTACAGCGATCCGTAAAATCACAAAGTCTTATTGATACCTTTAGTGCCATTATATTAGCCACTCGAAGTAAGCATCTATGGATTGTCGGATGTGAAGAGCAATCTTGGCGTCGACTGAGTTACGGTTACGGTATTAATGATAGCTTTTCACATGAACATCACTTAGAAAACTTTACAGAAGAAAAAATAAGAAAACTACTCATCGCCCGTTTCGCATATGCGGGATTTGACACGATTAATGGTCAACCTATTGGTACATCAAAAAACGAAAAAAGCCCTATTTATTCGATTGCACGAAAAAGCAAAGGCTGCATAGAATTAGGTTTGTTTTACTGCTTAAATAATTTTACGCATGGAACCAACGAGAAAAGTGTCTTTTTATCGATGCCAAAAGATATCGATACCACGATGTTGAAAAAATTAGGCGACTTAGATCTTTTTACGCTGGCCGAAATTTGTACGCATGGCCAGCTGACGGCGAGAGAGCATCAAAATATTTTTCGTTGCACCCTAAATAAAAGCAAAGTGGTATTGGAAAAATTAAGAGTATTGGGGTTGTTAGACCATGACGAGGATGGCAGGCGACACGATGCTTATGTACTCAAACTTATTGTATCGGCAGTGGTTATTCGATACCTGATTTCCATTAACTACTTATACTAACGGCATGACTGCTCTACACGTCGTTATACGAAAGAAAAGCGTGCGGATGCTAAGGGTAATGGTGCTCAGTATCTTTTTATTACAAACGGACAAATACACACAGAGGGTAGACCATGGATAATAAGGTATTTGATCAGTTACTCGAACTGTTTTCCTATGAGATGTTTTTTTCCATTCTCACGGTCATATTCACTGTGATGATTGTGCTTTGGACATTGAAGTGGGGAATTCATACGCTTGTCAATTATAAGCCTAAGTATCGAATTCAATTGGCACAAACTTATCCCGTCTTGCGCATCATTATTTGGACAAGCAGTATTATATTTATTATTACTGGCATAATAAACCCGCCTCAAACCGTTGTGTATGCCTCATTGGGGTCTCTTGGTTTAGCCGTAGGATTGGCATCGCAAGATGCGATTAAGAATATAGTCGCGGGTGTGATCATGGCATTTTCTCCTCGGTTTAAAGTCGGTGATATGGTGGGTGTGAAAGAGCATTACGGTGAAGTGATCAGTTTGGATCTCAATACGACCAGGCTGAGAACCTTTGAGGACAATATTGTGGTTGTACCCAATTCAAATATCCTCAGCATGCCCATCACGAACGCTAACAACGGCGAATTAAACGAGCTTGTGGTTGTGGAGTTACATTTACCAACCACGATCCCCATCAAAAAATTAAAGTCCGTAGCATTGGCCGCAGCAAAGTGCAGCCACTACGTCTATTTAAAAAAGCCCATTACCGCAACCCTGAAAACACGCTTTGAAGAATCGTTTTACTATAAATTAGTGGTAAAGGCTTATGTGATTGATGTAAGAATGGAACTCGCGATGCAAAC
The DNA here is from genome assembly GCA_947503895.1 of uncultured Saccharospirillaceae bacterium. Classification (GTDB taxonomy): domain Bacteria; phylum Pseudomonadota; class Gammaproteobacteria; order Pseudomonadales; family Oceanobacteraceae; genus Bermanella. The sequence continues at coordinate 170,138 of CANNFT010000009.1, read as the reverse complement.
CGATGTGACGGAAAGAATCATCGAAGCGCTACAAGACAAGCACCTTATGACAGATACGACATTTGACGTAACAGAGTATCCTGAAAAACTGGTTTCTTAACGTCCATACTTATTCAGAGATGCCTCTAATCTGAAACATCGTTATACTAGCCGCCTTTTACCCTAGGTATTTCAGCAACATGTCGAATGCTCTCGCACGCCGTTTCCAATATATTGTAGATCAAATATCATCCGGCAATAAAAAGCAGTTTGCGGAATTAACGGGTAAATCAGCTTCGCAGATCTACAAAATTTGCCGTGGTGCCAGTCAGCCTTCCATGCGTTACTTACAAGCACTGCATGAATCGTTTAGTGTGGATATAACGTGGTTATTGACGGGGCAGCAACCTGAGGGTGGGGTACACAATATTCAACCTCAATCACAGGATATCGCCCATGCTCCTATCTATGATGTCAGTGCCAGCGCAGGTTTGGGCAGTGATGTGTCCAGTGAAGAAATAAACGACTATTTTACGTTTAACAAGCAATGGTTAAGTCGCTATGTGGGGGTATCTGAAGATCAATTGGCGATGATAAATGTTCGCGGAGACAGTATGGAGCCTACGCTTTTCCATGGCGATAGTGTTTTGGTTGATTTAAATGCGAAGTCTGTTGCAGCAGAAGGCATCTACTGTTTGCAGTCTGATCATGGGTTACTCATTAAACGCTTAAAGTTTATGCGGTCGAATGAAATTCAAGTACAGAGTGATAATGAAGCCTATGAAGATTGGCTTATTAATGAACAGAATAGCGAAGCTCATCAGATAATGGGCAGAGTCGTTTGGTGTAGCCGAATATTGAATTAGAAGATGAATATACAATTACGGATGTACACGTCTGTATGTATCTTCAGAAACGGGCAGGTTAGTCACACTTCAAGTGAGGGTCGGTGGAATGTGTGGATTTTTACTTGGCGTATGTCACTAAGAGACTTACTGAGCCTTCCTGTAAAACATCAGTGTAAACAAAGTCTAATTTTTGGTCGTTATTGAGATCAATTGGGATAAAGCCAGGGCGAATGGCGGGAAGCTCTGATGCATCTAAACGGGTAAAGGTTTGATTACCTTGATTAATGTAAAAATAATAGAAGTCGTCTGCCGGTTGAAAGCTGGCGCCGAAAGCGCCGGCGAGAATGTCTAAGTCGCCATCGCCCTCATAGTCTGCCACAAAGAATAATGGTGCATTAATAGTTTGTTCAACGACTTGATTCGGCAACGCCGTTTCCGTGATATTGGCCAAAGTACCTTCTGTGGAATTTAATAATATTTGAAAGCGTAACCCTGCTGAAAAGTCAGCCGGGTTTTGCAAAAGAATGAGGTCATCATACCCATCATTATTCAGGTCGACTGCTTTCGAATCTTGTGTCGTAAACCCGTCAGGAGCATTGGCGAAACTGGCTTCATCAACAAAAGAAAAAATGCCTTGGCCATCATTCAGTAAGATTCTTTGTTCGTGTGTATTCTCTGAATAATACAGGTCGGCAACGGCATCATTATTAAAATCGAAAAACTGTGACCAAAATATATTGTAGGAATGATCCGGCAGTATATTGTTCAACCCCACAAAATGATTACCAATATCTGCCACCACTTCAAATTGAGCATTCCCATCATTTTCTAATAAATAGGAGGGGATGGTGTTGCTGCAACCAAGATTTGTGACCCAAATATCTGTATCGCCATCCCCGTCGTAGTCGCCTACGCTTGAACCGTGGGAAAAGTCAGCAATGTCGAGCGCTTGTGTTTTTGCTACATCCTGATATTTGCCGTTGGTTTGGGAAATAAACAAAGCATTCTGTTCGCAAGGCCAAGGTTGATCGACAAATTCTTTCCCGTGATTACTAAAGAAAAAATCGATTTTTCCATCACTGTTGAAATCTGCTAGGTGGATGTCTCGAACGAGGTTAAAAGTGGGAAGCTCGCCTTCAATGAGCTCGCTGGTTGCATCGGTAATATTGCCATTGCCATCTGATAAATAAATGGCCATCGGTACTGGCTCGCCTGACTTTAGCCCTGAGGTATAGCCTGCAATGATGTCGGGGTAGCCATCTGCATTAAGGTCCACAACGGCGCTATCTGAGAACGAAGATTGAATGGAAATGTGTGAGAGTTCGATAGGGTCTGTAAAAAATTCTGACGCTTCTGGGCCTGAGTTAGGTACGGCGGGGTCCTCTGAGTTTGGATTGTCCTCATTGTCGCTGACGACACCGTCATCCGTTGAGTTTTCACCCGAAGTCCCACCACCGCAACCTATCAGCGCTATAGTAAAAAATACGATAAAGGTATATCGGTTTAATCTACAAAGGGGCAAACCATTCAGCATGGAGCACTCCGGTCAGCAGGTGTTCTCCGTGCTGAAAAGTATAGTATCGATACGACAAAACGTCACTTTATGACGGCAGGTTTTATTAAGAGGTGATGATTAAAGGTCTCACCGTCATAAAAATATTGGTGGTGAGCTGGTTTAACAAGCAGTATCGTCAGTCGGTGATTTGGCATTGCTGTTCTATCGCTCATCGGTATGAGCGATATTGTGCTGAACAATGCCGTTTGGGCAAAATCATTGAAACGGTTTAATCTCGGACGGGCGGCTTAAGTGTGAAACCGGCGAGTACGAGCATGCCGCCCAAAATACCTAGATTTTTCACAAAATTCTGCATTTCGTGAGCACCTTCGATCCCTGAATAATTCCAAAAATCGTGTAGGTTAATGTTAATGAGCACCACCATGCCGGCTAATATGAGAGTCGCAGGTGCCACCCATTTATTAGCCAATATCAATAGACTCATTGAGATTTGAATCACGCCCGCTGATGCCAGAAGAAAGGGAATCATGATCATGCCATGTTTTTCCATTAGGCCTATGTGCATATCCCAAGAAGCAAACTTCATGATGCCGGGTAGTAGAAAATATAAAGCAACAAGTGTACGACCCATGTGGATTGCCGCTGGCTGAATCAAAGCGTTCATAGTGCTCTCAAATAATGTTGTTGGATGTGTGGCGGTCATTCTATATCGAGCAAAAAGCGCTAGCGATAATTTAATGAAGAACAAAGATCATGCGTGGCTAATGACCATCATAAGAGAATTCTCCAACCAGATTGATTGGAGAATTCTTTCACTAAGCAAATGATGCATAAGGAGGTATTAAATCTCTTTACCGTTTGCTTTCACTGTGACGCTAATATTGCCTTTGACTGCGTGAGAATAAGGACATACTGCGTGTGCAGTTTTAACCAGATTAACGGCTTCTTCTGTTGGTAACGCTAAATCCACGGTTAACGCGACAGACAGTGCGAAACCACCATCTTCTCGAGCCCCAATACCGACTTCTGTGCGAACAGGTGCTTCTTTAATGGCGATTTTTTGTTGCGAGGCAACATGCAGTATCGCATTTGAAAAGCACGCGGCATATCCAGCTGCAAATAATTGCTCAGGGTTATTGGCTGCTCCAGAGCCACCCATTTCTTTAGGGTAACTTAAATCCATTTGCAACTGGCCGTCTTCAGTGGCGACTTGTCCATTACGACCGGCTTTTGCATTGGCGGCAACTGTATAAATAGCATTCATAACTTTGTCCTCTTCGACGATTAGATTCTAATTGGTTGCAATTAGATTGTGTGCAATTTAAATCTTTTGAGTCAGTTTGGCAACTAGCTGACCAGAGAAAAATGGGATTCCTCGGCTCGTCGTGCGCTAGAATCTTGATAAGTTGTTGATACTAAAGGGAAATATATTTATCTGCAGGCTTGGAATAGTGTGTTCGATAAAATCAGAGGCTGTGATGCTGAGCTCATAGTGAGCTGTCTATAAAGTAGGCTGCTTGTAGATGGATGATCAATGGGTGATGCCGATTGCGGCGTGCTGGCATCGGTCATTGGATAGGATGACCGACACCAGAGTAAGTTTGAAGACTTTGCTAATTTTAGTTACTGCGGAGGCGCCAAGCTATTAATCGTCAGGGAGAAGCTCTTCATTTTTCTTGAAAATGTTCCTATTTCGATCACACAACTATAAGTACTTTTATCAATTAAAAAGGTAGAAAAAGACACTTTAACGGTGTGCATGCCATCTTGATCCTGTTCGCCTATGCTAGCGGAGGTCGCAAAAGGGCAGCCGCTACCAGTACGGGCGGAAATATCTTCTCTGATTTCCTCGGGTATGATGGCTTTAAATTCATACTCAATGTCTTGAGTGTCAAATTTGTTTAACACAAACTCTAGCGTGCCTGAAGACACGGGTAATTCCACGCTGTATTGAGGCAATACGTTGATGTTTAAGTTAAATGTGCCAATGACAGTCCCGCCAAACTGGGTAAAGGTAATGAGGCAATTGTATTCGGTTGCCGAGACCTTATTATCTGAAATGGATAGTTTAACGGTTTTTTCGCCGCCCCTGAATAATGAAGCCGTGTATATGGTCAGAATATCCTGGCAATTTGAGGTTAAAGAAACACCGCCAAACAGGTCTTCTGGGATAATAGCGACAAACTCAACATCCGTTTTGTTAAATGGGTCGATACTTTTTCTAAATTCGATGTTTTTCGTTTTTTCTGGAAACTGAACCGCATTTGGGTTTTTGCCGTCTTCATACACTGTATGGTTGAACACCAATGAGGTCATCTCTGAAGTATCAGAGGCCACTACGGGATATTCGTCGACATAGTTGCCGGGCACTCGATTGGCCGGAGGGGTGACATCAAAGCCTGTTTGACTAAAATTTTCGACTTGCCAGTCTGTAATAAATGCTTCAGTAAGTGAGATTGGCTGCATCTTTTCAGGCACATACATACGGTACGCAATGGTGGGTAATACCTGAGATTCTTCATTTAGTAGTGTTGTTTCGTTGTTAGAAAACGCCGCAATAGTTGTCATGTCCTTCGGCATTAGGAAGAATTCGTCTGTTTTGTACGCCATGGTATAGCTTGTTTTAAAAGGCGAGCCAGACACATGCGTTTGACAGGCGCGGTCTTCACACACGCTGATCTCAAGCTGACCTGAAAGATCGCCAGGCCAATTTGTGGCTTTTGGTGGAAGCTGAATCACCAGCTTTTCATCAATACGGGCTTGAATCAGGCGAGGTTCGAAATACTCGTTTCTATCCTGACGAACCATGACGGTTAACAGGTTAAATCCGTCGCCTCCTTTAATGTCTGCTGAGATAGTCGGCCTAGCAAACCGACTCTCCGCTGTATAGTCAAAGTGGTAGGCATCTTTAGCAAAAGATACGCTGAGCGAGCGGTTGGACTCACTGTCGGAGCCACCTCCACCACCTCCACATCCGACAAGGAGAGTAAGCGTACATGCAATAACAGCGTTCAATAATGGGTTCATATTCATTCTTTAAGCAAGCAGATCGGTGTGAAAAAAGGCGGCGGATAGTACCATATTTGTTCAACAAAAAAACAAGCGAATATTCATACGGTTAAATAAAACTAAATATTAAGTCTTTCTAATATAAGCGGTTCGAGTATTGGTAAATGTATGGGGGAGTCAGCGTGAATTGCCGAGTCACTGAGCAGTGAAGTAAGGATTGGCAATGAATTTTTATGGGCAGTTTGTTCTGCCCATGACGGTTAGCGTAATGTATTCTACAAAGGCTTGAAGTTAACCTTTGCACCTTGCGGAGAGCGAGATATTTTCTGTGCGAGCTCGCCTGAAAATTTAATGATTTTTTCAAGCTCCACCGTTTTAATATTGAATACGGCGTATTTCCCGCCGAGCGCGCCGGGTTCAATTAAATGGAATTTCATGCCTTCAGGTAGGTCACCATATTTGGCCAGCGCTTTTTGAAGTATGACTTCCATAAACCAATCTTGATTAAACTCTTCATCTTTAACCAGTTCATTGTAATCTGCATCATCATCCGCAATGACGTCACAATACAAATCTTCTGGGCAAAGACGCCAAAACATGCCTTTAGTGTCTTTAATAATAAGATTACCAAATTCATTTTCTGCGATTATTTTTTCTGGCTCTATACCTGCCCAGCCCCAATATTTGGCGACCGTGTCTAATATACCCATAACATACTCTACAATAGTAATAATTCGGAATGATCGCTGCATAATACTACCGAAGCAGTATCGTGAAAAGTGCTGAATGCGCAGTTGGGTGGGATGTTTACTTGTTTAGAAGGAATGGACGATCCTTAAAAAAATACATCGTCATCGGCGCTATTTTCATTATTGGTAAGCGCCCCGGGAATGTATTGATCAATTATTTCACGCTCCGTATGTGACGTCATTTTACGGACTAGCTCTGATCCAAATTCCTTTCGGGTATTACTATCAAAGCGATTTTGCTGCTTAATAGTGGATCTATACGCGCCCCAAGCATCGTGCAGTCTACCTATATTTTCAATATTTTGACGAATAATATCTTGTGACTGTAAGGCGATCATGAACGACTGAATGAGTTCAGATGCCTCTTGGCTATGTTTCTCTCGAGTGGCGGCAATTTCTTCAATCATTTTACGTGCATGAATGTGACCAGATGCTTTATTTTTCGCGATTATGTTTTGTATGTCATTAAGCGTTTCTTCTTTATTGGTAAATAAATAAGAGACATCTTCGGATTCTCCGGTCACTAGGCTTAATAAATTGATAAGCTCGTCAAATGCTTGTTGGGTTTGATTAATGCAGTCTTCCAGTGAAGCATTCGAAAACGCCAGTAAACGCTCAAGTAATAAATTCACCCCGGAAATATCATGCTTGATATCAGCAATATTCAAATGGTGATTTGGCGAATGCAGAACGATGTTATAAAACTGTTTGTGTTCATCTTCACTGGCTAGAAAGCTATCGAACGTTGATAGAGTTGAGGTTATATTACGATCTTGGCGTGAATTTAGAATAGAAACCATGTACTCCCAGCATTTAAGCAGCCGTTTCATTCTGTTGGCCACCATATCTTCGTATTGCATGCATTGCATAACAGGAATCATTCTTTGTTTAATGTGTTCGTCTTGTTGGATTAGGGCCTCTAATTCCTTCTGAATATTTGCCAACTTTTCAATTTCTGGATGATGATCAAATTCTGGAATCAACGGGTCTTCGCCATTGGCGTTCATCGCCGCTTCTAAAATGTTGTCTGCCTGTTGGTTGGCGGAATCTTTGTGATGGTCTAGGTGAGAATTCTCTATGTAGAGTTTCTGAAAATCTAATAATGTGGCGGATACATCTTTGTCGAAAAATAGGCATGCAACATCGAGCATTTTGCCAGCAGATGACGAAATATTGTCGATAGCATTTTCAGCTAGGGCCGAAAACAGTTGAATAGATAAATTATCGTACTCTGATAAATGTTCGTTTATGTGCATGTGTGGGTTTCTCAGACCATGTGAGACATGGTCTGAGTATAGAAGAGATTTAGCCAGAAGATAGCAATGAAATACGTGCCTTTAGGTGCATGAGTATAAACAAAAATTTCGATATTTTTGGAGTGGGTCACCTCATAAAATGAAAGCTCTGGTCATTTTTAGTGTTAATTAATCTGTGTTTTTAAACCATTAATTGAGGAGCTGTCGGGAATTTTCTGAGGCGAAATGGTTCATCCAACGTCAATGCTGTTATCTGGGGGTGAAGGTGAAACCGGCATCGGTAGGTAGCCATATACTTCAGTGTTTGGATCATCTGCGAAAATACGCTTGGAACATATTACTGTGTCATGCAGTTGTCGATGTATAGGGTGTTAAAGGGTGTTAAAGGGTGTTAGATGAGGTGTATGGGGCATATTTCTATAATAAGACTCGTTCGTATTAGCGATTGATTGGTATTTGCGATTCCCTCAGAACGTCATGACGCATTTTATGGGTGAGTATATGCATACCGGCGAGAGAAACTGTCATCATCACACCATTTTTAAATTAGCAGTGGAGAAAATTTAAATTGTTTGATCTATACGGTGTCTATTTTAAGCGTTAAGTGTTTAATCTAGATTGCTGTTAATGGTGTTGTTTTTCTGGATTTAACGTTGAGTATTCAATGGGTGTGTTCATTTATTTTAAATGCTTGAATGAAAAGCAAATTTACCACCATTGAAAATTGGTGCTAATTCGGTCGCTTAGGTGGTGAAAAAAAGCAGGTAGAAAATGTCTATTTATATGTTTTTGGTGGGTGTTTTTATTTAAATGATGTGGCACAAAGTAATAATTAAATTTTTGATAGTGGCGCGTAATCATAATGAATGGCATGGGGTTTTAAAAAACGTAAAAATAAAAGCACTTTATAAAAAATCTTTGTGATCTTGGTCTCCACTATAAGTTGAATGAATTCAACTCTTCTTCTGTTTAATTCCATTAGCCTTTCATTGTAAAAGCCACTCTGTAGTTGACTATTAGTCATAATAAATAATTTAAATATGGTTATTTTTTAATGACTCATGATCAGTTAGCGATTTAGAAGTGGCTCATTCGTAAATGTGCATTTGAATTATATCTAAGGGTATTCATCGTGAGCATAAAAACAATGATTAGAGGGCAGACCCAAATTGGGCTTATGCTGGCGATGTTACTCGTATTGTCAGGTTGTGGTGAGGAAGCTAAACCCATATCGAGCACCACACCAAATGACCCCAGTTCAATTAGCCAGGACCCCGTTCAACCTGAAGAAGATACTTTACCGCCAGATGATTCAGATGATGATGGTAACGATACACCCACAACACCCGTAGAAAATGCTGATTGCAATGCCATTTTAAAAGGTGAGAGCAGTTATCAATTAGATTGCGCATCCTGCCATGGCGACGAAAATAAAAATGGATTTATTCCTTCAATTAATTTAGAAGACTATCGTTCTCAAGATGCATTGGTAACGATTATTCATGAAACCATGCCACCGGCAAATACAAGCAGCTGCAAAAAGAATTGCGCGAGAAACATCGTTGCTTATATCGAAAACGAAGCGAAAGGAAATGGAAAAGCGCAATGTGAAGTGAATGTAAATGAGCCGGAAATGCCTTCAGACCCCGATCAACCAGCGGAACCAGAAGATCCAATGGATAATGAAGACCCCGATGAGCCGGACACACCTGATCTTCCAAATGACCCCGATACACCAGAAGACCCGGATGTAAATGAAAGCCCTACGCCGATCCCTCAGGGAAGCTGCGAAATGCAAGGGCAAAAGCAGTTTAATGAAAATTGTTCCGTTTGCCATGGTGAAAACAATCAAGGCAATTCGGCTGCTAAAGTGAAAGGGTTGAATCTTTCTGCGTTAACCCAATACATCAACGATCAAATGCCCAGTGGCTCGCCGCATTTTTGTGATGAAAATGAAAACTGTGCCGCCAATACTGCTAAGTTTATGTTGGGTCTGACCTCTGATCTTGTGGATGCAGATTGTAAAGAAGGTGAGCAAGACGAAACAGATTACGCAAACAACACCTTTTCGCGTCGTACACCTGGAGAAGCACTCTACAGAACAACATTAAGTCTGGTCGGTCGTGTACCCAGTGCACAAGAAAGAAATTTAGTCGAGAACGGTGGATTCGATGCATTAGGCAATATTGTTGATGAATTGATGGAAGAGGAGGCGTTCCCTAGTCGAATTGCAGAATTCTACAATGAAATATTAAACACAGAGTTTTACACCCAAGATGCATCTTCAACCATGCTGGATTGGATTCGTCAAAACTACAGTCAATCATTGTGGTGGGATGACAAAAATAGAAACCAAGGTGAATCTTCAAAGACTAAGCAGCTTACGGGACGCTCTCTGGGCAGAGAAACGACAGAATTCATTAAGTACGTGGTTAAAAATAATCGTCCCATCACTGAGCTGATGACAGCAGATTACACCGTGGTAAATGCCTACACGGCGAGGGCATATGGCACGTTATACGACTCTTTAAAAGGCCAATTTAATGAACTCAATGAACCCATTATTAGTGGTACTACGTTTAAAGAGGATCCGACTCATTGGATCAAGGCGAAACTCCCCTTAACCGAACCTAAGCGAGACTCAGAAGCGGCTGCCAAAATTCCGCATGCTGGATTGCTGACTCAAGGCATGTTCTTGGCGAAATTCCCCACATCAAACACTAATTTAAACCGGCACCGTGCTTCTAATGTCTTTAAAAAATTCGTGGATATAGATATTGAATTATTGCCTAGCTTAGGGTCGGGCGATGCGGAAGATAAAAGTGAGTATCCCACCATGAATAACCCTGCTTGCTTAGGTTGTCACAAAATTATGGAGCCTGTTGCCGCAGCCTATGCTGCATTTGAGACCACAGAACGCTATCGACCTGATACAGAGTGGTTGTCCGCAGATCAATTTCAATTGATTGGTTACAGAGGCAAACAAATGCCCAGTCAGGATTTTGCAGAAGCGCTTCCTTGGCTAGGTGAGCAAATTGCCAATGATCCCAATTTTTTAACTGCAACGGTTAAAACGATTTATCAAGGTCTTTTCGGTATGGAAAAGATCTACCGTCAGGCCGGTCAAGCTTTAACACCAGAGCAAGCGGCGCTATTTACTATTCAGGAATCTTACTTCCGGCATTGGGAGTCGACTTTGAAGTCAAACGGTATGAGCATAAAAGCATTAATGAAAGCAATGGTAATGAGTGATTGGTTCCAAGCCGATGACTTATTACAAGACAACAATGCGCGAGATTTGCTACGTACAACGCGCCTGCTAACGCCTGAATTACTTGATCGAAAAATATCATCACTGGTTTACCTTGCTCAGGATGAACGGTTAACTGAGCTGGCAAAATTTAAACGTATGTCAGTTCCATATGGTGGCATTGATGATGATGAAACCACCGCACGCATTCATGATCAAAACGGCCTGATGGGTACAATTCAAGATCATATTCCGACAATTTATGCCTGTTCACTTGTGTTAAGAGACTATGACCAAGATCAAAAGAATAAAATATTCTTAGTTAATGATCCTGAAACCAGAGTTGAAAATGAAATAAAAGAAAATATCCAAAATATTCTTTATATGACGCAGGGCCGCGAGTTAGAACGAAATCATGATGATGTAGAAGAACTCTATCAGCTTTACTTAGATCTTACTTCACCCTATGACGGTGGACTGGCTACCAAACGAAAAACGGCGGGATGTTCTTCAGATTTGTACGCAGGAAGTAAGCCGTTCGATCCCAATTACAGTATTCGGGGATATATAGGCTTGATGTCTGTTGCGTTTAAACACTTTACATTCTTTTACGAGTAAGGCTGGGTAGAATATGAATCGTCGAGAAATATTAAAATTATTAGCTGCGATGGGCATAACAGCCGGTATGCCAATCTCAGTCGCGAGAGCCGCAACATGCTCGAGCCCAAAATACTTTGTATCGGTTTTTGTTAAAGGTGGATGGGATACCACCATGTTTTGTGACCCTAAAGGTAATCACCTTTCCGTGGATGGGAATACGCCCATCAATTATTTTAACCCTGACCTAATTCGGGGTAAGCACGGCAAAATAGGCAATGGCTATCGAGCGGATACACCGTTTAGTTGGGCACCCCCCAGTGCGGTGTCGTCATTACAGGATGGTTTTGATACAGAGGAATTATACGAACGTTATTTTATTGATATGGCAAATGAACATGGCATGGTACTGATTAATGGTATGGATGCCATGACGAACAGTCATACGATTGGTAGGCGGAATATTTTTTCAGGCAATCAAGCCAGTGGCTACCCAACTATTGCGGCTCTGTACGCTGCTATATTAAATAAAAATATAGCGATGCCATTTGTTACCTTTGGAGGATACGACGAAACCTCCTCACTCATCGCACTTTCGCGTATTGGAGACCCATCGTTTTTTGAAGATATTACGGATCATGCCGTTAGCAATCTTACCGATGATGAAAATGCCTTAATGCAAGCGGTTGCTCTAAAACAAAACCGTCGTTACGCAATGTCGTCTATTGGGCATCAGCGCCGTCAAACGGTGCAAAAGTTTATCGACTCAAAAACATCGGATAGCAGTGTCGCTAACTTATTAAAAATGGCGCCGAAATATGCATCCAATGACCCCCTCTTGCAAACGGTAGAAAACCAGCTTCCGTTGGGCACGGAGGATGGTTATTTACACAGTGATATGGATATCTTACAGGCAGAATTACTGGCCACGGCCTTTAGTAGCGGTTTAAGTGTCACGGGGAATTTATACCTGAGCAGTGCAGACTCACATCGAGACAATGATACACGGCAATTGGAAATTCAATGCAAATACATTCGCGCGGTAGATCGTTTTTGGAAGACAGCTAAGAAAATGGACGATGCATACGGCAGCAGCATGACCGATCATACGACGATGTACAGCGCGTCTGAATTTAGTCGAACACCTTGGTATAACAAAGACAACGGTAAGGATCATTGGCCAACCACCACCGTCATGTTGTCTGGTGCGGGTGTAAGAGGTCAGCAGAAAGTCATCGGCGCATCTGATGATGGATTTCTGCCAATAAATGTCGACCCAACTACGCTTGCATTGGATCCTTCAAAATCGAATCCAAATAGTTTGAGAATGACGAGCCCCATGCTGCATCAGGCCATTAGAAATCAATTATTGTGCATTGATGATCATGCGTTGATTCAAAGATTTAAATTTGATTCATCTCTTCCTGAATTGCCGCTGTTCACCTCATAAGGTGATCAGCAGGGTGAAAAATAAATCTACGTATAAAAATGACAAAAAATTTGGAGAGAATCTATGATGAGAATGTTGTTACTAAAAGGCAGTATCTGGCCGAGCTTATTGCTTGTTGCCAGTATTGGCCTTACAGGTTGCGGTGAAGAAACACCCGATGCCATTGGGGATAATGTCAATGAGCCGAAGCAACCGATTGCTGACACACCGCCGGTGGACGATGATTCCATTCTACCGAACCCACCTCCGCTGAATGAAAATGCTGATTGTAACGCTATATTAAAAGGAGAGGAGGTATATGCCACCGATTGTGCGAGTTGCCACGGAAACGCGGTTGAAACAGATAAAGTTAATAGTATTGATCTCGCTAATTATGCAAACCATGCTGCTGCTATTTCAATCATTAGCAAAACTATGCCGCCTTCAAATGCGAACAGTTGCAAAAATAATTGCTCAACCAATATAGTGGCCTATATCGAAAATGAGCAATTTGGGCTCGGCAAAGCGCACTGCTCTGAAGATTCAGATGAGCCTATTTTCATCGATCCTGTCTTGCCAGATGAACCTGAAGACCCTAATGACTCTGAAGACCCTAATGACTCTGAAGACCCAAACGGTTCAGATGATCCAAACGTTTCAGATGACCCAAATGATCCTGAATTTCCGACACCGATTCCGGGTGGCTCATGTGAAATGAAAGGACAAAATCAATTTAATGAACATTGTGCGGCTTGCCATGGTGATGATAATCAAGGTAATTTTTCTGCCAAAGTAAAAGGGTTAAATCTTACAGAATTATCTCAGTATATAAATAACGAAATGCCGAGTGGGTCACCCCATTTTTGTGTTGACGGTAATGGAAGATCATGTGCAACGAACACGGCAAAATTCATGTTGGGTATGGACACAGATTTAGTCGACCCAGATTGCGATGAATCCCATTCAGATCAAGGGAATTACGCAAATAATACGTTCTCGCGACGTACTCCGGGTGAAGCTTTATATCGTACGTCGGTCAGTTTAGTTGGTCGTGTTCCAACGAATGATGAGCGTAACCAAGTCATAAATGGTGGCTTCGAGGCGCTGGATAAAATTATCGAAGACATGATGGAAGAGGAAGCATTCAGTGCTCGAGTGGGCGAGATGTACAATGAACTCATTCATACCGACTTCTACACACAAAACTTCCAAGCTACGATGATTGAATGGTTTCGATTTAATTATGAAGGTTGGGAGTGGTATAAAAACATTGACGATAACGCGCACTTAAAGCGTCTTACCGTACGTTCTATGGGTAAAGAGCCGAGAAAATTAGTCGAGTACATTGTTAAAAATGATCGCCCAATTTCAGAAGTCGTCAATGCCGACTATACGGTCGTTAATGCCTATCTAGCGCGCTCATATAGCAACCTATATGAATTAGAGAAAAGTCGTTTTCGTCAGCTAGATGAACCCATATATGCACATCCTGATTATTACGATGATCCTGATCATTGGATTAAAGTTGAGCTTCCGATGACGGTTCCAAAATTGAGCCGAGCAAAACCCGCAAAAATTCCACACGCAGGATTAATGACGCAAGGGTTGTTTTTAGCGAAATTCCCCACAACACCGACCAATCAGAACCGTCATCGTGCGGCTAAAGTATCGAAATTCTTTTTAGACCTTGATATAGAGAACTTACCTGGGTTACGCCCCGGTGATGCTGAAGACGCGGGCCCTTATCCAACGATGAATAACCCAGCATGTTTAGGTTGTCATAAAGTAATGGAGCCAATGGGCGCAGCATTTGCGGCATTCGAAGATCGTGAGCGTTATATTCCAGAAAATGATTGGCTACCCCCCGAAGCTTACCAGCCGGTTGGTTTCAAGGGTGAAAATATGCCTAATGCAAATGCGGCCGATGCATTGCCTTGGCTAGGTGCAAAAATCGCAAACGACCCCGGCTTTTTAACCGCGACGGTGCGAACCGTGTATGAAGCATTATTTGGCATGGAGAAAATCTATAAAATTTCTGGTCAACCGATGACACCTGCCCAGACTGCGGTTTATGAAATCCAAGAAGATTACTTCCGGTATTGGGAGTCAATTTTGAAAAACAATGGTATGAATATTAAACCACTCGTACATGCCATGGTGACCAGCGATTGGTATCAAGGAAAATCCATGTTGGTGGATTCCCCTGCAAAAGAGTTAATGCGTCTAACTCGATTGCTGACACCCGAGATGCTTGATAGGAAAATCTCTTCATTAATTGTTGGTTCCGGTGGCGAAAAATTAACGGAAGTGAAAAAGAATGGTGAATTAGGTATTCCCTATGGAGGAATTGATGATGGGGATACTAACCTTAGGATCGTTGACCAAAATGGTTTGATGGGCACGTTACAGGACTATTTCCCCACATTGTATGCATGTTCGCTTGTGATGCGAGACAACGATCAAATGGTCAGCGATCGCATATTTTTCACGCATGATCCTGAAACCCGAGTAGAGCGTGAAGTGCGCGAACACATACGGAACATCATTTATGTCATGCAGGGGAGAGAGCTTGATCTGAATGATCAAGATATCGATGAAATGTATGAACTGTTTGTCGAGATGACAGAACCCTACGAAGATGGATCGGCTAAAAATAACCTTCGATGTGGTTCGGACCTGTATAAGGTTGGGAAAACAGACGATCCTAATTACAGTTTGCGAGCGTACATCGCCATGTTGACTGTAGCCTTTAAACACTTCTATTTCTTTTACGAATAAGGGCAATATTATGAATCGTCGAGAACTACTTAAGTTAATGGCGGCTACCGGCATTACGGCTGGTTTGCCTTTAGGACATGCAGCAGCTGCGAGTTGCAGTGGTGGTCCAAAGTATTTTATTTCGTTCGCGGTAAAAGGCGGCTGGGATGTTACCCAATTTTGTGACCCAAAAGGGAACCATTTAACGGTAAACCAAGATTCGCCCATTAATAAGTTTGATGCGAATCAGGTGAGAGGTGCAATGGGCAAGCCTGGTTTTGGTTATCGAGCGGACACGCCATTCAGTTGGGCGCCGATCGGGTTAACCAAAGATGTTCATGAAGGTTACGATACTGAAGAATTGTTTGAAAAATTCTTTATTGATATGGCGAATGAACACGGCATGACGGTCATAAACGGCGTTGATGCCGAAACAAATGGTCATGTGGGTGGAACGCGAGGTACGTTTTCAGGCACATTGCTAAATGGTTACCCAAATATCGGTGCGTTATACGCCGCGATTACGAATCCAGATGTGCCCTTACCGTTTTTAACTTTTGGTGGATACGATGGTACGGCTTCATTGGTGCCATTGGCGAGAGTGGGGGACCCTACATTTTTCGAGCAAATTACTGACCACAACGTGAGTAATCTAAGCGAAGCAGAAAATCTTAAACTTCAAGCCCTGTCGCGTAAGCAAAATGCCAGAGCAGCAGAAGAAGCGATTGGTTTTCAACGCCGGTTAGCGTTATCAAGGTTTGTGAAATCTAAAAGTGGAGAGTTTAGTGTTAAAAGCATTCTGGAAAGGGCACCAAAGTACAGTACAGATAATCCATTAAAACAAAATATGGATACACAACTGCCCTTAGGCTCTGCCGGCGGCTATCTAAATGCTGACCCTGATATATTACAAGCCGAATTAATGGCGACGGCCTTTTGTGCAGGGTTAACGGTGAGTGGAAACCTCTTTATGAAAGGTGCTGACTCACATGGTAATAACGATATCAACCAGCTCCAGGTGATGACGAAAGTCGCACGAATACAAGAACGCTTTTGGCAAACCGCTAAACAAATGGATGATACGTACGGAACGGATATCACCAAAAGTACAACGATGATTATGGGGTCTGAATTTGGACGAACGCCTTGGTACAATAATGGTCAAGGTAAAGACCATTGGCCGACCACATCGGTTATCCTATCAGGCTACGGCATAGAAGGTACGAAGTTAATCGGTGAATCATCAGATACGCATAAGCCGATTAAAGTTAAGCCTGATTCGCTGGCTTTAGACCCAAATGAATCTTCTGCAGATAGTGTTCGAATAAATAACTCGATGATTCATGTCGCGTTGCGTAAGCAAATACTGTGTATTAACGACCATTTATATAGTCGTCAATACAACATTCAGGGTAATTATCCTGAGTTACCTTTGTTTACGTAGCATTGCATTGGGTTCTCAATTTGAGTTGCCATTAAACTAAAGTCGGCCTCACTCTCATGGTTAGAGTGGGGCTTTTTTCGTATAGCGCCTTGGCTTTTTCGAATAATAAATCGTTTTACGTCAGACGTTATGATGATGGCACAGAACTTTTAACTTCAAATTTCTTGCGAAATTCACTCGGGGACAGGCCGGTTCGATCTTTAAACAAGCGTCTGAAGGAATTAACGTCCTCGTATCCTACCTGTTGAGTAATTTGATCAAAATTCAGTTTACTGCTTTCTAATAAATGTTTTGCTCGTTCAATGCGTAAGTATTGTAAATACTGAATGGGTGTATGGTCTGTGGCGCTTTTAAAGCGTCGAATAAAGTTTCTTAAACTGAGGCCAAAGGTACTGGCGACCTGATCCATCACAATCGGTTGTTGAATATTTTTCTCTAACCATACTTGTACTTTTAGAATGTCCGGATCTTGATGGTTCTTTTTAAATTGTGTGGTTACATAAGGAGTTTGGCTTCGTTCTGAGCTGTCTATCAATAGCTTTTTCGAACACTCTGAGGCTAACTGGGGAGAGACAAATTTTCGGATGATATGAAGTAATAAATCACTGCCGGTAGTGGAGCCCGCAGAGCATAACATTAAGCCGTCATCTGTTACGGTTTGTTCCGTTTTCAATTGCACCTTTGGAAAGGCGCGTTTAAATTGTTCGCTGAATATCCAATGTGTGGTGGCCGTTTTATTATCTAACAACCCAGCTTTTGCTGTCACAAAAGCACCCGTACACATACTGGCTATGTAGGTGTCTTTATGTGCATGGTCTTGCAACCATGAAATAACCTTATCTAAGCCGGGTAGAACCGATAGGATATTAAACATAAACCCTGGAACAATAATTAAGTCAGTTTTTTCAATATCCCTCAGAGCTTGTTGTGGTGTTAATATCAATCCGCCGGTGCATGTCACGGGTAGACCGTCAACGGAAACCGTGGTGAGTCTAAACGGTTTCGTTGGCAGAGGATGCTGATGTTTTAGTGCATAACAATGCAGGACATTCGCACATTCTAAAAACTCCATTGCCGCTGAAACACTGGTGGAAGAGCAATGGTCAGCCATAAGAATTGTGACATGAAGTGACGCAGTCATAAATTGATTTCCAGTATTCCGAGTGCCTGTCATAGGCGGTCAATCCCAGGGTTTCCTGCTTGCGAGCCTTTCATGTCCCCATTTATTTGACCGAGGAATGAAGTCTGCTTGGTAAAATCCGCATGCTTTATGTCATTTTTGCCTATGGTGATCATTTTGGTCAATACCTACTATGACGAAAGTTTGTAAAGAATGAGATGTGTTTGCATGAAAACCTTGGCGTATCAGTGGTTTAAAAAGCCCTTTTTTGGTCGATTTATGAAACCTTGGAAGTGGCCCAAAGAAGCAGTACAAGCGGATTGGCGGCGATTAAACTTTCGTAGTCAGTCTGGTGCAGATATATCGGCCTTGATCGGAGAAGCGCACACTCGCGAGGTCAAGGGGGCGGTTTTGATGTGTCACCCTATGGGCGTGAGCGCAAAGGGGTTCTGGATTAAATATGGCCACGCTGACCTTTTAAGGGCAGCGGGGTATCACGTGATGGTCTTTGACTTCAATGGTTTTGGTGAGAGTCAGTCGACGACCATGGATTATCCGTTGGATGTTTTATCGGCCGGAATCGTTCTACAAAGAGAATTTCCTGCTTTAAATATCGGTGTGGTGGGCGCTTCTTTAGGTGCCGCGATGGCGATGTGCTCAATGGCTAATCACGATCATGTTTTTAAAGCGGCGGTATTGGAGTCTGCATTTCCGACGCTATTGGATTTTTGGAGTCGTTATCCGATACCGAAAATGGGTATTATTGTTTCAAAAATATTTTACCCAGCGGGCGAGCGAAAGCTGCGTCCATTGTACGCGGCTGAACGCTTGGTGAATAAACCACCTATGCTTTTAATATATGGCGAAGAAGATGAGTTTACGCCTGTGCATGACGGAATGCAGCTGCATTCCACTGTGAGCCAAAATACCTCCGCAGAATTTTGGTCTGTACCGGGTGCGAAACACACCCATGCGTTTGCTGCTCAACCAGAACAGTATGCAGATAAAATCGTCACGTTTTTGGATGCACACATTGCGAGCCTCCCTGCGCTAGAAAGGGCGGCAAACTAGTGTGGTAAAACTCAGCTTAACGTCCTATTTTAATGATTCAATAAGCATGGCTGTTATATTGAGTTTTGTTGTTCCAATAATACGTTTAATAATCGTGAACAGAGAATAAGCATGAATTTCTATGATGTTTTAAGCACTCATGTATCGCAAGATGCACAATCTTATAGCGTAACCATCCCCGAAAATTGGGGCCAAGGTCGGGCGACTTTCGGCGGATTAGTGGCTGCAGTAATGTTTGAAAAAATGCAGCAACATACGTCGGCTGATCGCACAGTACGCTCGCTCATGATTTCCTTTGTTGCGCCTGTCACGCCGGGTGAACTCGCCGTCGAAGTGACCGTGCTCAGAGTGGGAAAAGGCGCAACGCAATTACAAGCAACGGCGATTCAGAATAATCAAGTGTGCGCCGTGATTTTGGGCAGCTTTGGGGCGGATCGTGAGTCTATTGTACATATCCCAGCGTCGCCTCGTATTTCTTCTTCCGTTGCCCCTGACGGTGTTAATCCTTTTCCATTTATTCCTAACGTTACCCCTGACTTTACACGCTATTTCGACTATCGCTATACCGTCGGCAATATGCCATTTTCGGGTTCGACGGAATCAAAAATGGGAGGGTGGATTCGCTTACAAGAAGAGGCGGATCAGCCTGCTTCTGCGTCGGCTATATTAGCGTTGGTGGATGCATGGCCGCCAGCGACTTTTTCCTTGCTCAAAAAGCCAGCAGCGGGCAGTTCGTTGACTTGGAATATTAGTTTTGCCGAGTCTTCGCCGCAGTCAGCGCGTGAATGGTGGCAGTATGAAGCGAGCATTCAACAATCTGCGAATGGCTATAGTCATATCGAAGCCCAACTGTTGGATAAGCATGGGCAGCCAGTGGCATTTAGTCAGCAAGTCGTCAGTATCTTCGCTTAGTCGCTAGCAACGCCTGCCCAGTATGGATGGCGAATCACCATAACAGTGAAATCTAATATAACGCTATGTGTGGCATATTTGGGTTTCACTGCCTTTCTATTTATGCTAATTTCCGCGCCTTTTTTTCGAAACCTTCAATCATTCTCACCTAAATACGGTAGGCATTTCTGATCAGGAAAGGCAATTGAAGTCATTTTTTAATGGTCTGCAATCGGTGATTAAAAAAGAGTAAGGGCGCATCATGATAACTGGCTTTGACTATGGCACATCCAATTGTGCAATTGGAACGTTACGCAGTGGTACAGGAGTTGAACTATTACCGTTGGAAAACGGTAAGTCCTTCTTGCCTTCCACGTTGTATTCTCTCGACCGAGATCTGATATCCGAGCAGGTCGGATTACGTATTGCCGACACTGGCCAGAAAAATGCATTTATTGAGCAGCGTGGTGCTCCACTTTCGCGCGCACAACGTGTTCGTCGAGAAGAGGGCATTTCGCTCGATGAACAGACCATTTTTGTAGGTCATGAAGCCTTTGATCAGTATGTTTCTTGGCCAGGAGAGGGATATTTTGTTAAATCTCCAAAATCGTTTTTAGGGGCCAGTGGTCTTCGTCCTGAATCTATTTACTTTTTTGAAGATATTGTGACGGCGATGATGCAAGGCATAATAGCCAAAGCAGAAAAAGCAGCGGGCGAAACATTGACTCACACCGTCATCGGCCGTCCGGTGAACTTTCAGGGAGTGGATGCGGAAAAAAGTAACCAGCAAGCGATACAGATTCTGACAACCGCTGCTAAGCGAGCCGGTTTTCAACATGTTGAATTTCTATTTGAGCCAATTGCTGCGGGCTTAAATTTCGAAGAACGACTAACGGAAAATAAAACGGTGTTGGTGGTGGATGTGGGCGGTGGTACCACCGATTGTGCAATGGTGAGAATGGGACCCGACCACAAGCATCAAACCGATCGGAAAAGAGACTTTATTGGGCACAGTGGGGAGCGAATAGGCGGGAACGATTTAGATATTCAATTAGCCGGCAAGCATTTGATGCCGCTTTTTGGTATGCAGTCTGAGCTTAAAAGCGGTTTACCTATGCCGACGCAAGTATATTGGGAGGCCGTGCGTACGAATGATGTCGGGGCACAAGCCAATTTTAATGAACGTCAAACAGGCCATCATTTAGAGCAATTATTGCGAGAGTGCGTTGAGCCAGAAAAAATTCAGCGATTCATACGGTTGCGTAATAATCAGCAAAATTATCAACTTGTGCGAAGTGCTGAAAAAACCAAAATTAATTTATCCGATTGTTTGCAAACTTATGTGGATTTAAATGACATTGAACCTGACCTAGGGTGTGAGGTGAGCCGTGATCAATTTGCAACGGCCATCGAGCGACCACTGCACAAAATAACGGCGCTCATGGAAGAAGCGATTCAACAGGCCGGATGTCAGCCTGACTTAATTTATGTCACGGGTGGATCTGCTCAATCACCTGTCATTCGGCAAGCAATCGAACAAAAGCTGGGTAACATCGAAGTGGTGGATGGTGATCACTTTGGTAGCGTTGCTGCAGGTTTGACTGTGTGGGCGCATCGCATATTTAAATAGTCACTTCGATATCTAGGCGGTCTGACACTCACCATGATGGCGTTCTCTTGATCATGGTGAGGCATTTATCGGGCATTTAACGTGACATGCAGCATACACTATGTGCGTCGGTAAAGAATCTAGCGACCTTGTAGAGGGTTGCAATCTTTAATCAAAACTTTACCTTCCAGTACAGCACCTTTTGAATACTCACGAAAATGACAGGTGTTGGTTTTAGGGTCGTAGTTTTCAATCCAAAGGTGGTCATCTTTCCAAGTAGCGCCCATATGCAGTTGCCCTTCGGGCACGCTGACGGTCATGACACCTCCCCAGTGTTTGACGAATATTTGTTGAAAGTGAAAAAAGTAGGCGAGTGAACCCAGTAAAAGGATACTGGCTGCTGAAATAATCCCTATTTTCCATTGCTTAAGTTGTATGCCAAATGCAAATAGAGAAAAAATCGTGAGTCCTATCACGATTGCCCAATAAAAATACGTCACCATATTACTTAACTCCTCATAGTGATAATGAATATTTAATGTTTATCAGTCGTGTTTCCCGCTCAATGGTATCGAACTTCGGCCAAACATTCTTGGTGAAATGGAAAGATGATTTCCACAGCCTGTTATTGCTTCTTTGGTGATGCTCGCGCTAGTCTGCGCTGCGTGGACATTGGATGAATAGATGGGCAAACATCATGAGCATAAAACTTTCGGTGCTGGATCAAAGTATGGCTCGTTCAGCGGATGAAGTGGGAGCCGCATTAAATGAGACGCTGATCATGGCACAGTGGTGTGAGGCATTAGGCTATGACCGGTTTTGGGTATCCGAACACCATGCATTCCCAAATGTTGCTGGCAGTGCACCAGAAGTCTTGCTGGCTGCTCTTGGTGCTCAGACCCATCGAATTCGGCTCGGAGCAGGTGGCATTATGCTGCCTCATTACAGCCCTTACAAAGTGGCGGAAGCATTTTCGCTGTTAGCCAATTTGTATCCCGAGCGGATTGATTTGGGTATCGGCAGGGCGCCAGGTGCGGACATGGCGACGGCAATGGCACTCGCCACCGATGGTCGACCCAAATTTGAAGCGTTTCCTCAGCTGGTTGAAAAGTTAAGTGAATATTTGTGGCAAGAACAAACACAGCCACTGGTCAGCCCGAAAGTGCCCGCAAATTTACCCTTATGGATGTTGGGTTCCAGCCCGGATAGTGCGGCACTCGCGGCAGCTCGGGGGTTGCCGTACAATTTGGCCGCGTTTATTAACCCGCAAGCGCAACCCGAGTATATTCAATATTATAAGCGGCACTTTAAAGGCAGTCAGTTACGTTCAGAGCCCTATTCTATTCTCACTATAGGGGTGTTTTGTGCGGATGATCAAGCGCAAGCAGAGAGCTTGGCGCACGCATTTGATGTGAATTTTTATCGATTTATTTCGGGCACCAGTCAAGGTGTATTTTTGTCACCAGAAGAAGCACAAGTGTTTCCGGTGAGTCCACAATTGGCGGCATTTATTGAAAGTCGATCACGCTTAAGGGCGGTCGGGACACCTGAAAAAGTGAAGGAAACCATATTGCACTTAGTAGATGAATTCAAAGTGGATGAAATCATGGCGGTATCGAATATGTATCACCTAAAAGATCGTCAACGCTCTTTCGAATTATTGAAAGCAGCATTTTCATGTTAACTATTCATTCTGATGGGGCATATTGTTGCTTCAATGCGCGCAGGTCATCTTTGCACTGCGCTAATTCTTGCCCTGTGTCGCGTAAACGTTTTGAGAGAATTTCAGCTAACATGCGATAGAAAATAGAATAAAATGCGCTTTGCTCTTCCAACGGTAGGTTATCTAAAAAAGAAGCATCGATGGCTAAACATTTGGTGGTGATGGCTGCGCGGACAGTGGCAGATCGTGCTTCACCGTCTAACACGGCAAGTTCGCCAAACGTTTCTCCGCTTTCATTTAAGCGCGCCAGCTCATTGCCACCTTTTTCTACTACAATTTCACCGTAGACCAGTACGTAAATCCAACTGTCATAAACGCCTTCTTCCGTTATTTTTTCTCCAGCGTCGTAAGTCCGAATTTTGCTGAGCTGTAGCATGTCCAGCAATTGAGATGCGTTGATGTTTTTCAAGATAGGAAAGTTCTGCAGTTTATGAACTAAATCGGCACGACCGTGTAGATACTCGCTTTCTTTCATGAACCACTCCATCCACTGTAAATGTGTTCAAGCCCAATCTCTTTACAGCGTAGACGGGAAGGAGGGTGCGCTCCAGTTATTGTGGAATGTAGGAATACAAGATACAAAAAAGCACATCAACTGACGTGCTTTTTTGTAAAACGGTGGGCGCTATCGCGGGCCGAATTAGTGGTCTGCGTAATCCTCAATCGGTGGGCATGCACAGATTAAGTTTCGGTCCCCGTACACATCATCGATGCGGTTCACGCTGGGCCAAAATTTATTTTGATAGACCGCCGCCACAGGGAACGCTGCTTGCTCTCGAGTGTACGGGCGGTCCCATTCACCGGCGATGTCTTTTTGCGTGTGGGGAGCGTGTTTTAACGGATTGTTGTTCTCATCCATATCGCCACTCTTCACGGCGTTCACTTCTTGTTTGATCGCGACCATGGCTTGAATGAAACGGTCTAATTCCGCTTTGCTTTCAGATTCCGTTGGCTCGATCATGAATGTTCCCGCGACAGGGAAGCTCATGGTTGGGGCATGGAAGCCGTAATCCATTAAGCGCTTGGCGATGTCGACCTCTGTAATGCCGGTTTCGGCTTTGATGGGGCGCAAGTCAACAATGCACTCGTGGGCAACCAAATCATTTTTGCCTTTATAAAGAATCGGGTAATGCTCGCCTAACTTTTTCGCTAAGTAGTTACCGTTTAGCAACGCCATTTGAGTGGCCTGACGCAATCCATTGGCACCCATTAAGCGAATGTACATGTACGAAATAGGCAAAATTGAAGCACTGCCATAAGGGGCCGCGCTAACAGCGCTTTGGCCAACACTTTCGTCGTCAATGGGGCGCACAGAGTGGTTTGCGATAAAAGGTGCAAGATGAGCACGTACACCGATAGGCCCCATGCCTGGGCCACCACCACCATGTGGAATGGCGAAGGTCTTGTGTAAGTTCATATGACTGACATCCGCGCCAATAAAGGCCGGTTGAGTCACCCCAACTTGCGCGTTTAGGTTGGCACCATCCATGTATACTTGCCCGCCATTGGCGTGCACTAAATCGCAAATTTCTTTGGCGCCTTCTTCGTAAATACCGTGTGTTGACGGGTAGGTCATCATTAGGCAAGACAGATTGTCTTTTAACTCTTCGGCCTTGGCTTTCAAGTCCTCAAAGTCGATGTTTCCATCGTCATCACATTTTGTCACCACGACTCTCATACCGGCCATTTGTGCGGAAGCAGGGTTGGTACCGTGGGCCGACTGTGGGATTAAGCAAATGTTTCGATGCCCTTCATGGCGGCTTTCATGATAGTGCTTGATGGCCATTAAGCCGGCGTATTCACCTTGAGCACCACTGTTAGGTTGCATGCAAATGGCATCAAACCCAGTGATGTCGCGTAGCCATTGATCAAACTCCTGAATCATCAGCTCATAGCCTTGAGTTTGGCTCTTCGGAGTAAAGGGGTGAATATTAGATATTTCTGGCCAAGTGACGGGAATCATTTCAGCCGTTGCGTTGAGCTTCATGGTGCATGATCCTAGCGTGATCATGCTGTGGTTCATGGCCAAATCTTTTGTTTCCAAACGCTTCATGTAACGAAGCATTTCGTGCTCAGTATGGTAACGATTGAAGACAGAGTGGCTCAAAAATTCGCTGGTGCGCTGAAGGTGGGCAGGAATCGTGCTGCTGACTTCGGCATCCAGAGATTCAATGTCGAAGTCCGAACCGTTTGTCAGAACATTAAATAGAACAGCCAAATCATCACGAGTCGTGTTTTCACTGATGCTTAGACCAAGAATGTCGCCTTGGTCAATTTGGCTTTGAATGCGTAGATTGATTTTGGCGGCTTCGGCGCGCGCTAAGACCGCTGCTTTATCGGCTAACTTCAGCGTTAACGTGTCGAAGCGTGAAGCATTGAGTACTTCAACGCCATTTCGTTCTAAACCGAGCGCTAAGATTTCAGTTAAGCGATGAATGCGCTGAGCTATGCGTTTAATGCCGGCTTGACCATGGTACACGGTGTAGAAGCTGGCTAAGTTTGAGAGCAATACTTGAGCGGTACAGATGTTGGAAGTCGCTTTCTCACGACGGATATGCTGTTCTCGCGTCTGTAATGCCATACGCAATGCACGGTTGCCTTGCGCATCAATTGACACACCAATCAGGCGTCCCGGCATGGCGCGTTTATGAGCGTCTTTAGTGGCAAAGAATGCTGCGTGTGGCCCACCGAAGCCCATTGGTACACCAAATCTTTGACTATTGCCGAGCACAACATCGGCCCCCATTTCGCCTGGTGGCTTAAGCAGCGCTAATGCCATTAAGTCTGTGGCAACGGCGGTCATAGCGTGATTGTCGTGCAATGACTGAATGATGTTTTCTAGGTCAACGACGGAGCCATCAATCGAAGGGTATTGGAACAATGCACCAAACACATCTGCATTTGCAGCTTCGCTGGCGGGTCCAATTTGGAGTGTCCAGCCGAATCCTTCTGCGCGGGTTTTCAGCACGTCAATGGTTTGAGGCAAGCAGTTTTCGTCAACGTAAAAGGTATTGGACTTGTTCTTGCGCACCACGCGCTTGATGAGCGCCATGGCTTCTGCAGCGGCAGTGGCTTCGTCGAGCAATGATGCATTGGCCAGTTCCATGCCCGTCATGTCGATGACCATTTGCTGGTAGTTTAATAAAGCCTCTAAACGGCCCTGTGCAATTTCTGGTTGATACGGTGTGTATGCAGTGTACCAGCCTGGGTTCTCAAGCACGTTACGCAGTACGACATTTGGAAGCGTCGTGTCGTGATACCCCATGCCAATGTAGCTGGTGAAAACGTCATTCTGGCTGGCCAGCGCTTTGAGATTCGCTAATGCTTCACGTTCCGGTACGGCATCGCCCATTTGTAGAAAGGGGGCTCGCAAGATAGATTTAGGCACGATTTGCTCGGCAAGGTTTTCCAGTGAGTCAGCGCCCACCTCGCTTAACATGGCTTGTACGTCGCTTTCATCCGTACTGAGATGGCGTTCGATGAATTCGTTACGGTTTTCCAATTGCGACAGTGTTGGTTTGCTCATGGATGGACAACCTCAATGCAAATAGACAGAGTATGGCACGACAAAGCTAGACTGCGTCTGGGCCAGCTTCAATAGCACATTTGTATAAAGGCGCGGATTGTAGCAAGCAGCAAAGTCCCCTGTAAGTAGAAAATACCTCAGAGACAACGGACGATAGGTCATGTGCGCCGAAAGTAAACATTATGCCTAGAAAATAAAACGAGAGATTGAAATTCTTTCAAGCAGACTTGAACACGACTCTTGAGGACGGGGGCATACCATCTAAAGAGTGATGAATTGACAGACGGTTCTGTCTAAAAGGTTTTACAAAGGTTTGAATACTCTCGATCGATTTGATGTTGCAGCAAAGATGAGTAAATTTTTGCTAAGTTTATGGGAGGCCCTGCTAGCAGGAAGCAACAGCGATCGCGACCCTATTGAGGAATGAAATAAGCCGGTTGGAACGTGATAAATAAGAGAGGAGGGTATGGGTGTGGATCTATCTCAACGACACTTGAGGAGGCCCCAAGTGTCGTCAAATGAATGCCGTTAGTAACGAAAATCTAGAATCAATCGCACTCAGCTTCGTACTGGTCAGCGGTCAACAGGGCATCCAGTTCGGCCGTATCTGAAAGTTTTACCTTAAAGAACCAAGCCTCACCATAAGGTGCTTCGTTCACTTTTTCCGGTTCGTCAGCTAATGCTTCATTCACTTCAATGACTTCACCCGTCACAGGCGCGTAAATATCGGAAGCAGCTTTAACCGATTCCACTACTGCAATGGCATCGTCTTTTGCGATTTGTGCGCCAACTTCTGGCAGTTCTACAAACACCACATCACCAAGTTGTTCTTGGGCGAAATCGGTGACGCCGATGGTGACAACATCATTACCTTCGTCGCGTATCCACTCATGAGAGGCAATGTACTTTAATTCTGCAGGGATGTTAGCCATCTGAATTCATCCTATTTCTAAAGGTTTGATTACCCGCGCGGATCATTTTCAGCGTGGGCCTAAACAACATGATTGAAAGAAACTATTCGTATACTTTTTGGCCATTACGCACAAATGGCATTTTAACCATGCGTACGGGTACGGCTTTGCCGCGCATGTCTACTGCGCATTCAGATCCAGCATTGACAGGGACGCGCGCCATCGCAATTGACTGCTGCAAGGTTGGCGAAAATGTACCGCTGGTAATTTCACCTTGAAGGTCGGAAGCCGTGAAAATAACTTTTTGGTGGCTGCGCATGACACCACGTGATTCAAGCACCAGACCGACCAACTTGTATTCCAATCCTGCGGCTTTTTCATCCAGCAATGCTTGTTTGCCAATAAAGTCGCGGTCATCTTTCAGGGCGAGCGTCCAGCCCATGTTGGCTTGCCATGGAGAAATGGTTTCATCCATATCATTACCGTACAAGTTCATGCCAGCTTCTAGTCTTAATGTATCGCGAGCACCCAGACCGATGGGTTTAACACCCGCGGCGAGCAATTTATTCCAAAAATCTTCAGCATATTCTGGGGGCAGCATCAGCTCGAGCCCATCTTCGCCGGTATAACCCGTACGCCCGATAAACCAGTTGTTGTCTGCTTGCAGCCCTTGGAAAACACTGAGATTGCGGATAACTTTTGCGGCAGATTCGCTGACCACTTTTAACGTTTTCTCAATGGCTTTTGGGCCTTGAACCGCTAGCATGGCCAATTCAGGTTGTTCGGAAAGGTTGACTTCGAACTTAGCAGATTGCTGATCCATCCAAGCCAAATCTTTTGCGCGGGTTGCACAGTTCACCACCACTCGGTAACCCGGGTCCATGCGATAGACGATTAAATCATCAATGACACCACCGCGCTCATTGAGCATACCGCTGTATAGTGCTTTTCCGTTTTCAGTTAACTTGGCGACATCGTTCGCCAGTAAGTACTGTAGGTAAGCTTTTGCATCACTGCCTGAGACATCTACAACGGTCATATGTGACACGTCAAAAACGCCGGCATCTTCACGTACTGTATTGTGCTCTTGGATTTGCGACCCGTAATGGATCGGCATGTCCCATCCACCAAAATCGACTATCTTGGCGTCTGCTTCTAGGTGAGCCTCATACAAAGGGGTCCGGTTGCCCATAGTAAGCGTGTCTCCGCAGTGAATTTGAGCGACGCATTATAGCTGCCTCCGGCGGAATTAATAAAGAGACATTGAAATAGCCTAGGTTTTGCGCCTGTTAAAACCATTGATTCTTCGTTCACCCGTAAATAACCCTCAAATATGCTGAGGTGTAGCACCACAGCATAGAGCAAAAAACGATATATCCTGACCAAATGGTCATAAATAACTGGTGTAAATTCTTATTTAGGCGGGAGTTCGTCGTTTTATCAATGTTGGTGTGTCGAGCGGAAGTTTCTCACGCTAGTTGATCGGTTTAAAAACTCGTACGCTGTCACTTTGATCATCAATGGTACGTCCATACGGTGAGGGCTTTTTTGGTCTCACACAAACCTATAAAGCCAATTTTTCCAATTTGATGATTCTCTTTAAATTGGCCAAAGAAGGTCTATACCAAGATTCATCAAGCCTGATAGCGTATTCACGCTGCTTGCTTTAGCGACATTGTGAATACGTTGTGCCCCTGCGCTGTACCTAACAATAAAAATAATGAATCAATTGGGTTGTCATCATGCTTATGCGTCTCTTGAATCCTACCTTGGTCAATGTCTTGCGTATCCCACAATGTTTACAGACATTCGCTCGAGATTTTACGAGCCGATTTTTACATATTAGACGCCTCAAACACTGCGTTTTGTTTTCACTTCTACTAACGGCACAGACCAGTTTCGCAGCGCTAACGGCCATGACAGAAGATGAGTTGAGCGATACGACTGGGCAAGCCTTCGTTAAAATTGAAAACTTTAACGCCAGTGAACACGCTGACTACGATGCTAACTTAGATAAGGACTATAGTTTTACTCGCGTGCAATTTGGTGTCGATATGAAGATGCTGCTCAATATCGACAAAATGGAATTGGGAAAATACGAGCGCTTTGATGACCCTGTAGGGGCTAAAAAAGATTCTGATGTGTTGTTTTATAATTTTGCGCTCGGCCACATTGATCAAGACGACAATATCGTACCGTTTGAAATGAAGGACCCGTTTTTGGAATTTGCTTACGACGAATCGGAAGGGAAAAAAGACTTAGTGGGGTTTCGATTGGGGTTTGGTCAGTCTCGTGGCATTTACTCCGTTGATATTCAGCACATGACTGGCAATATTGACGTAAAAATTCGAGATAATGAAATGGCCATTGAACTGGGCGGTATCCCATTGACGCTACCAGGTAACGTCAATGGTGTCGCGCAGCTGATTGCTGGTGGCGAATATGAAGGCGTTCCAGACGATATACGAGCAGATACCATTGGCATTGCAAAAGGGGACGCTTTGTTATTTTACCCTGAATGGGGTGGGATTGGCGGATTCATCGGAAAACTGCTGCAAGGAATATTGGGCATTAAAAAGGGTGACCCGATACCGTTAATGGCCGGTGGCCCCGGTGGAGATGCATGCCATTTCACGGCCATGAATGCCAGTGGCAATGGGGGAATAGGCTTGCCCATCGAAAGTTGTTTTAAACTGAGTAAGTATCGTTCCGTCCCTGTCGGTGTCAAAGTGGGCGATGACCCAAAAGAGCATAAATTCACATACGCACCTGGGCTGTTCGTCTCTTTTCAAACGCAAGGCGATATTAAGTGGGGTGCACCGGATGAGCAGCGCAGGGATACGGTAAAAGGTGTGTTCTTTAACGTACCCACCGGCAGCGTTGAAATCACATTTGAAGAAGCCAACGAAGGTTTACCTCGTAGCCGAACGGAATTCATATCCCGTGGTATCGCCATTGATGACGTTGTCATTACAGACCCTGAAGGTAACCCCATTACCAATCCTCGCTGGGGCACAGATTCAATTTATGAACCGATCTAAGAACACACTTGGAAATTTTTTCGGTTTGTTATCTGTCATAATCAAAATGGATGCGGGCTGACTATCCCATCTATTAAAATATTAAACCATTTTTTACTAAATAGAAGATTGCATCATTTTTCAATATATTAGATTGAGTGTTTCTTGCACCCTCAATATTTAACGGAGACTATAATGCGTTTTTCCATTGCTAGAGGTCATTAAATCTGTTTGTCACAACGAAGCCTGTACAATTTATTGAAATTTTTTGGGGAGGTACAATTAAAATTTAATACCCACGCTCGACCCTTTCCACCCATTCTCTTATGGGTATTTGGGGTTTATCCGGTGCAATTGGCGATAGCTCTATAGCATTTTTAAAGCGATCAGTGTTTTGTCCAAATGGCGTAAACATGTCGAATTCATCTATAAAATCGATTCCCGTTTCGTAATGATCAAGCGGCTTAATCGGTAACCACTCTTTAGGTACCCATGGGCTATCAATATTTAATTCGTAGCCATGAATATAAGCGATTTTCGTTAGCATAAAGCCCCAACCGGATACCACTTTATGTTGGTAACCAAACCCATCTTCATTATTTCGAATGTACGCTGTGCGCCCTTTCAATAATTCATTAATATTGGCTTCCATTCCCGCCCGGTCGCCATCTGCCAAGGCAACAAAATACTGATGATCAAATTTATAGGATTTTCCTGGCTGTAACTTTATTTGCCCATCTTCAAGCAACTTCAACACGGTTTCAGAACGCTCCTTTAACCATTCAAACTCGCCCATCAAGGCGAGATGACAATTAAAGGCGTGATACTCTCCTTTCTGAGGCTGCATAAAATCAGGTGCTCTACCTTTGCTTTGCCACATTACTGGCAACAAATCCCATTTCCTCCAGTGAAGACTTTCTGGATTATCACTCAGCAATGCAGAATAAACTCGATGGAACCCGAAGCCCCCTGTACCAGCCCTATACTGGAGCTTCATCCTATCGCACTTATCTGTTACGAACGCTAAGCGCTTCACTTCATTCAAGTCACTCGTTTGAATCCATTCAGCCAAGCTTTTTGCAAGAAAGCAGTTGCGAAGTAGAGCGAGTGGGTTATGAACACGTTTAGGGTCATGTTTAAGGTTATGATAGCCCTTTATAAAGCGCTCGATTCTTTCATCACTTGAATGTCCAAGAAGGTGCGATAAGTGACCTTCATAATCGGGTAAATATGCCATATGCGTCTCCTTTAAAGTCATTAAGGTGTTTCAGCCGTATAAATTGTTAACTTACCTGTCACCTTTTATTTTCTTCCAGCCAGGATTAGTCAACATTCGATCTCTCAATACTTCGTTTGCTTAGCCAGCTATTAGGACACAGGTTACTAAATCTTATTTATTCTTTTAAACGCGAGCATTAGCAGTCCAGTTCTGTTGATAGGGAGGCTATAGGGATAAGCACCTGATAGGCCAAAGCAGCATAATACCCCAATCATCCTAACCAGCAAGTGAAAGCACTGATGCCTTTTGTCGGTAATCCTCGACAACCCATGCCGGATGGTCTGCCATTTCATTTAACTGACTATCTTGGACTTGTCGACTGAACAGGGCGTATCAATCGAAAAGACAATCGTGGAACCATACTTTAATCAACCCCACCTGTTTTAGATCGATTGGGTCTTGTTGTCGACAACTTGATGACAATGGCGAATAAATTTGAAAAAACGTTTAAGGCTTTGTAGAAAGCAGTAAATTATTAACGAGCAACATGGAGTACTTCAGTTTAAAGCGATGAATGCCCCTAAGCTCATGTAGACAGTATTTGTAGTATCGGATTTTCCGAATTTCATTTAAGTTAAATGACAAATTTACTTGGTTAGTAAACTCTTAGCCGATTTATTTCCTGACTGTTGTGTAAGCTATCAGCTTGTATCGATCGCATACCATAAACGCGTTTCGCAATACAGCCTAAGTCATCCGAGAGCAGTCCCATCCATCACTAATATTAACACTTTGATTGCTGCAACGAAGCTTGTACAATTTGTTGAAATGTTGGGGATGTTTGTCCTGTTAAGCTTTATTGTAGGTTTATATCTTTTCTTGTAAATTGGAATAAAAATGAAAAAACTCTGGAGTAACTTAGCCGAAGAGCTAGTTCCTTATCAGCCTGGTGAGCAAACCACTAATGAAAATATCATCAAACTTAATACCAATGAAAACCCATTTCCACCTTCTGAGCATGTGATAAACGCAATAAAGACCTGTAATCTGGAATCATTGAGTCTGTATCCTGATCACGATGTAACTGAGCTTAAAAAAGAATTATCTAACTACCATAATGTTGAGAAACATAACATCTTTGTTGGTAATGGTTCAGATGAAATACTGGCCTTCTCATGGCAGGCTTTCTGGAATCCAGAAGACGTTATTGCCTTTCCTGAGATTACCTATAACTTCTATAAAGTCTATTGTGATCTTTATCGTGTTAAAAGCGAGATGATACCGCTTACTGCGGACTTTAAAATCAACACTGCTGCTATACTAAACGATGTTAAGGGGATCATTTTCCCTAACCCAAATGCACCGACGGGACGATTCTTACCCATAATAGAAATTGAAGAGATTTTAAAGAAACATACTAACAAAGTTGTCATTATAGATGAGGCTTACATTGATTTTGGTGGGGTCAGCTGCATAGAATTGATAAATCGCTACGATAATCTTCTGGTGATTCGAACCTTTTCGAAGTCTCGATCTTTAGCGGGTTTGCGAATTGGATATGCAGTTGGTGATCATCATTTAATTCAAGCATTAAATACAATTAGATACAGCTTCAATCCTTATTCTGTTGATTATGTTGGAATGAAGGCTGCTATTGCATCTATTCAAGACGATCAAACGTTTAGAAGTAACTGTCAGGCAATAGTAGAAATAAGGAGAGCGACAATTCAAAAGCTTGAATCACTGGGGTGTCATGTGATCCCTTCTATGACAAATTTCATTCTGTTTTCACATCCTGTATTGAATGGTTCAATTATTTACGAGAAACTTAAGCATAAAAACATTTTAGTTAGGCATTTCGATACACCAAAAATTCAAAATTATCTTCGGGTTAGTATTGGTTCAGAAACTCAAATGAATGCTTTTATAAGTTCTCTGACTGAATTAATTTAAATTTTGACTTTTTTGGGGGGGGTATATGCAAGCACAAACTATAAGGGTACACTCTAGCAATCTCAATTTATACCAGCGGCATAAAACCCTCCCGCTTTGAAATGCAGCCTAAGACACCCGAGAGAAACCCCATCTATTGCTGGAGTTAACACGTTGTTCGCCACAATGCAGTCTGTAAAACTTATAGAAATGTTGGAGTGGGTGACGGGGAATATACTTGCCTTTTTTAGTATGCAACCCACAGTTAATTGCATACTAAACTTTCATTTAGGCCTTTGATATTACTTGGTAAGTGTCGACGCAAATTAAATAGGCGAGATAGAGTAATGCTACTCCGCATAAAATATTTAGTCCAATAACTAGAGTAGGCGACATTGCTTTATGCAAAACATGGATAATACCCGCACAGGCAAAACACCAAATGAATGAGGAAGCCATAAATCCTAAAAAGAAGATCAGGTAATGTGCAAACTCCGGATTACTGATGCCAAATCCCCCTAGTACGCTACCAAGTGCTGCCCAGAAAAAAATATTTGAGGGGTTTGTTAAAGATATGGAGACCCCTGACATCAAAGCGCTGTTGTTTGATTTTGGCGCGGTTACTGAACTCTGCTCTTGCTCTGTAGGGGGCTTTGTAACAATACTTTGAATGCCTAAATAAGCAAGATACAACCCTCCCGCGGTAGCCAGTGGTATTCTAATCTCAGGTATTTGAAATAATATACCTGCTCCTGACAACCCAAGAATGGCCCATATTGCATCACCAACAAGCGATCCAAATTGAACACTCAAAGCAGCTTGGTATCCACCTAGCACACCACGCCTTAATGATTCTGTGAATATAGCACCGGGTGATGCATTAAATATAAAACCAAGCCCAAATGCAGAAATGAATAGAGAAATCATGCGAATAGTTCCTCCATTGTCTCATTTTCGTCGATCTCGTTTCCGTACCAAAATTGGTTTCCCATTTCCATTTTCGACTCGTTAATTCTTTTATCCTAGGATTTTAATTTCTATTAGCGCAACATGTCTACATGAATTTGATTAGATTGATCTGTTTTTATGTTGATTGCGGCCACTAAATGATTGTTTGATATAAGCGAAGGAAGTCGAAGGGACTGATATGAAAAGAAAAACGACAGAAAAATTTAACCTAGGGCTAAAAAGCGAACAGGATGAAATAAGTTGATTATATTATTAAAGGGGCGGTGCACCATGAAACGCCACGTACAATTTTTGTAAGCGAGCAGGCACAAGCCTCCAGCCAATTTCTTTAGTTTTTGAGCTGACATCCCAAAAAAGATTTTCAGTGTAATACACATCGATGTATTCAAATTCTTTTGGGTGTGCATTTGTAATTTTAAGATCGATGTAATTCAAGTATTTTTGTGCTAAAACCAAATTACCATCCGCAATGGCATTAGTCGTTGCGTGCGCAAACGCCTCCATTTTTGATGTGGTCATACATTGCTCATGGCTATCCATCAAGGCGCGAATTTCTGGAAAATGCGTGCAAATTTCATTTAGAATGTTGTTAATAACTTTTTTATTTTCCATCTTATCTAGAAATCCTATGACGATCGCTTAGCCGGGTAGGCCTAATGCCAGCCATGCTGTTGCTAGTGAATCTTCAATAGTTTCCATTATTTATCCTTGAGTCATATCTAACGTCGCCATAATAAGGCGAGCCACTTTGCGAGTCCAACACTGAGCCGAACCAGCTGTTTCTGTCTGTTTAAAGTATTTGTTAGGCTTTTATTAGCTCCGAACAAGACAGTCCGTTTAAGTGACTCTTTATTAGGGTGTCAATCCTTTCTTTTAACCATTCAGGGCCAAAATCAGCAATGTCGTTATGTTTTGCTTTAGGAATATTGACGATGCAACTTCCATATTTTCTTTGTTCCATTTCTGTTGGTAACACACCTTTATCCGCAGGAAAATCACTAGCTCTAATAGATAATATCTGATAATTGCTATTGCGAGGTAATGGTACACGCCTATGATCTAGCGTGATAATTTGTTGAATATAAGACTTATTTTCATTACCTAGCCATGCTGAAATGTCACCGCCATTAGAGTGACCTATTAATGTTAGATTTTCAAAATCGTACTGATTGAAGCGTTTACTCATGTAACTTTTTAAGAAACCTAATGTTTTTGCACCGCGACTCCAGTTTTCACTTCGTGTTTCATATAAATCACCTGAAACTGACAAAGCAGGATCGCTTGGTAACTCATGCCCTATTGCGATGACGAGGTAGCCAATTTGATTTAGCTGTTTAGATAAGAAAGTATATTTTGAATGTGATACCCCATATCCAGCACTTAAAAAAGCAACGGGACACTTTAATTTAAGCGAACATCTATCTGTTTCCACCGGAAAAGTTATATCAACTGGAATACTACGCTCTCTAACTTCATCATAAATTTTTTCGGCGTGAACTCCGTTTGAAAAAATCAAAATTATGATTACTAACCCTTTTAGATACTTCATAGCTCTACTGCAAGCCTAACAATGTGGTTATTCGACGGACTTTGATGACTCGTTATCGCTAGAGAAAGACTGACTGCGTTTTCCCCGTTGCTTTCAACCGTTCACCTAATCCATGCAATTTGGTGGCGGATACTAACCCACCCCAAATACAAAGCAATCAAATAATCCGATATAAATCCGGTTATTAGACAATAGGCTTATAAACCGGCCTGTAACCACCATGTAGCTTGATTCGTATGAGAACTCTTAGAATCGAGTTATACAGATCCACCTTGATAAACCAATGTGTGTTTATACGGCTTTTCACAGAATAAAATCATGACCAAAAGCCCGTTCTTGAATGAGGTTCACAGGTCTTTTCGCTTTAGGAGATCCAGCTTGCAGACAGAAAAGACCGATCTACGTTGAATTAAGTCCTATAACCGCTTTCACAAGCTTCAGTACTCTAATGAGGATTCGTTTGTTCCAAAGCGGGTCAAGGTGGGTGAAGTTCGTGGACGAAGACTTCTTGTTCAATGAATGAAAAGTTTAAAAGACGAGATATTTTTTTGAGCAGTTATTAGGAAGTCAGATAGCCCCATCGTTGCGTTTCAATCCATTCAGCGGCATCAGCTTTAATTCATTTCATGCACTGACGTACTTTTTTATTTTATTGTCCAATTTGAACGCTTCTTTGGGCCATGCGTTAAGTAGGGAGTGTGGTCAATTGCGACATGGCTTAATTGGATGATGTATTCGTGATTCGAGACCTATGGCGATCTGTGCCGGCATGGCATAATAGGACTCGTATTATGGTGTGGGTTTTGATTTCAACTATACAGTGTATAGGGTGGTTTGCACATTATGACCTTAGGGTGGTGTTTCAGCGCTGGTTTTGATGGATGGGAGAGTCAATTGACTGGGTTGCCTTCGTTGTATACGGTCTAAGCCAATGGCACATATTTCCTCATGCTGCATTATGATGACTAATGCTCATAATTAGATTTAAACGTCACTTTAAAACACGGTGGGATAAATTGATCTGATGCTGAGTATGATGCAACACCCAATTGATGACGTAATAAAAATAATAACAAAAGCTTAAGGGCGTTCTTGCGGTAAACCCATGTCTATTCAACTCATTAAAAATAGCCTT
Source organism: uncultured Saccharospirillaceae bacterium (assembly GCA_947503895.1). GTDB lineage: Bacteria > Pseudomonadota > Gammaproteobacteria > Pseudomonadales > Oceanobacteraceae > Bermanella. The sequence goes on along the minus strand of CANNFT010000009.1, from coordinate 132,629 downwards.
CGTCGATTATCTCATTCCGCCTTATTGACGGGTGTGTTGTTTAGTGCCTTTTCTTATGGAGAAATGATTGCCATTGATGAAGATGAAATGGCTGAAACCATCGGCCAAGCATTTATTCAAATAGAAAATTACAATGCCAATGAACATCCTGACTTTGAAAATGGGCAATCTAATTATGCCTTTACCCGTATTCAATTTGGGCTTGAAGCTAAAATGCTGCTGAATGCAGATAAGATCGAATTAGGCCGATACGATCGAAACGATGACATGCTGGGTCCCAGTCGCCCCTCCGATTTACTTTTTCATAACTTTGCATTAGGACATATTGATCAAAATGGTGAGATCGTGCCTTTTGAAATGAAAGACCCGTTTATCGAGTTTGCTTATGACGAAAGCGGCTCCAAAAAAGATTTAATCGGTTTAAGGTTTGGGTTTGGTGAGGCACGCGGTACGTTATCGAATGATATTCAGCATATGACCGGCAACATCGATGTGACCATCAAAGACACTGGGTTGTCTGTGGATTTATTTGGCGGCGTGAATTTACCCGGACCGGTGGAGTCTACCGCTGAGTTGATCACACCGGATGGATATTCTGACGATATTCGCGCGACGACCATCGGTATTCCAAATGGCGCGAAGTTTGATTTCACCTTGTTTGGGTTCATTCCGCTGACGTTGTCCGTTGACGATTGCACCATGTCACTGGTGAATAAAAATACCTGTTTTCCGCTCAGTAAATATCGATCTGTGCCAATCGGCACAAAAGTAAACGATGACCCAGAGAACCACGAGTACGACTATGGGCAAGGCATGTTTGTTTCATTTCAAACGGTAAACGATCTGAAATGGGGCGCACCAGACGAAGAATTACGTGACACGGTAAAAGGAGCCTTTTTTAACGTACCGCGAGAAAGTCTCACCATCAATTTTGAACAGGCTGACCACGGGATTCCTCGGTCAAGAACGGAATTTATAAACCGAGGTATTGTGATGGGTGCAGAAAATGCGCGCTGGGGAACCGAATCGGTGTATAAGCCTCCGCAATAGTCTCCAGTGTCTGGCCAAAATAGGAGCGTAGAGGCTGTCTCTTAGAAATCGATAAATCGGAAGCCGTGTTTCCCTTAATTTGTCCAGCGCCCGACACCACGGTCTATAAACTCTGTCCTCAATGAGGACGTGCCCGTCGAAGCATCGCCTAGGTTAATCACGTTGCTGGTGGGCAGACTCATAAAGAATCCTGATGTGGTCGTGTAACTGCTGGTCTCTCCATTTGCTTGATCACCCCATTTCCACGTTAAATTTTGTTTTTGGAATGACACAAAAAAATCGGATGTTGAAGAGCCATCGGCGTCGCCGACATTAAAACTGCGAAAGTTGCTTAAATCGTAACTGCACTCCACGCCCGAAACAGCACTGCAATCGCTGCTGTTGAGTCCTAACACGCTGGAGCGAATATTATCCAGAGTTTGAGAGGCGCCAGATAGCTGACCAGCATAGGTGATACTGTTGGCGGCATCGTTAAATGTCATTCCAATGTTGCCACTGAACGATGCAATGTCAGCTTGAAATACGCCGCTGGCTTCCTCGAATCCCATTCTGAAGCCGAGTACATCATTGGTCACATCATCAATGGCCCATTCGAAAAACGGGTTGTTCACTTCAAAGGGGATAATTTTTCCGTCGTCGTCAATGTAACCAAAGCCTACATTACTGAGGCTTAAGTCTGCCGCTTGAGTCTCGCCAGAGCGGCTGTATTGGCCGAGTTCAATTAGGTCTGCATTGGCTTGAATCTTAATATTCTCACCAAACGTAATGCGGCTAAATTTCGTGCTATTGTCGATGTAGCTGTCCATTTCTATGTACGCTTGGCCGACGTAGCGGCCCAATTCAGCGTCTTCTAACGGCTGAAGATCAGACCATGCCCCTGTCGACAGACTGGATAACAGGCTAAAACGGATCAATTGTTCACGTGAGAGAGCTTTATTCATAGGACTTATTTTATTTTTATTCCTGTATCTCTGTAGGTCATACAGAGGGCATCACTGCCTAATGGAGTCGGCGACCTATCGGTGCTGAGTCCAATGATTATCTTGTCCGACAATACAAGTCGAAGCAGGTTATCCCATAAGATTTCTTTGTCAACGTGAGCCACCCTTCATTTTTTGAGCTGAAAGCACTTAATGGGACGACTGTTCCTCAACTTAACCCTTCTTTAAGTACGATAGTTTTATTATTTGGGTGGGTGTGCAATAGATTTGCATGTTTTTGGTGCGTTTCGACTTTGCGTTGTACTGTGCCAATATCATCGGCGTGGGGCTGATTTTTCGAAAATTGATGACTTTATGGGCAAACTCAGTGTTTAGCGGTACTTGATGCTGAGGTTAATTGAGTTTGAAGTCTGAAAACTGCCATTATGACTCGGACTGAGCGGGCATCAATCCGCATTGTTTAAGGTGGTATTGCCATTGACTTACATGGTCATGCCACTGGTTTTGAAAGTGAATCCATGGCCCGTTCGGATCAATAAATAAAGAATAATTAAAGCGTGTCATGGCAGGGTGACCGTCTACCAGTTTTGCGAATTGAATTTTAAAGGCTTCGCCAAAGCGGTGCAGTTCACTGATCCAAGGTTGGAGATTCCCTGCGAAATGTTTTTGGAATACTGTCTGCATAATTTTTCCCTGTTCGGATAACCGGTCAGATATGCAGAGTGGTTTGGTGTTCAACATGCGTTGATTGACAAGGCTTAATTGATGGGTCGCCTTTGTTATTTCATCTATCCAATGGCCTGCCAATGCATTGCGAGCCAGCCTTTGCAAAGACGTCTCGACATCAGTCGTCCAATTTTTACCTTGGTCTAACTGAGGGGGCGTTGAAAGTGATAATGCTTGAATCCATAGATTGAATTCAGGAATACCCGTAGAGGGGAACTGTCTTTCTCGACTCCAGCCTTGCCTAGGGTGAAACAATTGCTCTAACTCAGCATGAAAGACGGCATTTTGAATCATTGTACGCCGGTGTTGGCGATAAAATGTCAGGGCTTCAGAGAGTGAGTTTTTTAATGTTGGCGAGATTTCAGATTGTTGCATACAGTCATTCGCTAATGGAATAAAGGCTTGCGTATAGATTAGGTATTGGCTCGGAGGCATGACTTTACCGAGTGGACTATTCCGTTTCGCGATCAAGGAATTGAGCGCACAATCGTGCATTTTCAGAAACTCCCAAAGTGATATTTTCGGAGACTCCAACGGTATGATTCGATCGCGGCGCGGTGGTAGTCGTATGGCAGGGGTAGGCGAATAGGCTTGAACAGTATGCTCGTTTGCTTGTATTTGACCGGCAAAGACATTATGGATTCGCATGTGGTAGTCCTGCCACAAGGCGGCACTACCCTGGTCGAAACAGCCTTGTAATAAGACGGAAATGCCCATTGTGATTAATAATCTCAATATGGTGTGATAGGCACTGAAACCCCCAACGGGTGGGAGACTGGCCGCCTGTTTATATTGACTGTTTAGGAATTTCAATGATGACCAAATCTGTCGCTTTTTATTTTGATTATGTTAGCCCTTACTCTTACTTGGCTCAAACACAGTTACCGAAGATTTGTGAAAAGACGGGTGCCACAATTGAGTATGTGCCCATGCTGTTGGGCGCTTTGCATAAAGCAGTCGAGAATAAATCTCCCGCGTTTTTACCGGCAAAAGCGAAATGGATTTTTCAAGATTGTGTCACTTGGGCCCAGCATTATAATTTGCCCATTAAATGGCATCCTAAATTTCCCTTTAACACTATTCCGCTTTTGCGAGCGACCATTTGGTTACAGCAAACTTCTCCTGAAAAGGTAGCGAATTTTGTTGAGTTAACATTTCGCGCGCTTTGGGAGGAAGGGCTGGATGTGACGAATCCTCTGGCAATGAGTGAGCATTTTGTTCGCTGTGGTGTCGATGTTGAAGCCTTGCAAGCGGGTGTGCAGCAAGAAAGTGTTAAAGGGACGCTTAAGAACAATATGGATCAAGCAGTCGAAAAGGGTTTCTTTGGTGCGCCTGGTTTTATCGTCGATGGCCGCGTCTTTTTTGGACAAGATCGATTGCAGTTTGTCGAGGCTGCACTCGACGGCACGTTGCCACCGTTAGACTTGGGGGCGCCTCTATAATTGTCCTACAGGGCCTGTTGTCTGTGTTGTGCTTTTTTGATTTAACACGTTGGATCTTTAAGAGCACGCCTAGAACTTGACAAGACCCGCTCGGCAGTCGACTAGACTGCTGAGCTGGCGGATGGCTTCATCTATGAGCGGCCATTCTTGTTTTAGCCAACACTATGGGTCTGTGCATATTGTCTGAAGGTGCAGAGTGTTATCATACTTAATCGCGAACATTTCAGCCCATCCCATGTTTTTATCAGGACTTTAGGCCTTTTCTATGACGTGTCCTCTTTGTTTGTCTTCGTCTCACCGGCATTTTTATGAAGACAAGCGCCGCTCTTATCTACAATGCAGTGAGTGTGCGTTGGTGTACGTTCCTCCTCAGTTTTACCTGACACCTGAAGCAGAAAAAGCGGAGTATGACCTGCATGAAAACACGGTGGACGATCCGGGTTATCGGCAATTCTTGAATCGCCTATGGGCACCGTTATCTGAAAGGCTTGAGCGTGGCAGTCTGGTGTTGGAATTTGGTTGCGGGCCGGGGCCGGCGTTAGCCGATATGATGAGGAATGACGGGATGAATGTTGCATTGTTTGATCATTTTTATTTCCCAGATTCTTCCGTCCTCAAGCCGAATCATTATCATGCCATCACATCGACAGAAGTCATTGAGCATGTACAGCACCCCAATGCATTGCTGCCTAAATGGCACCAATGGTTAGTTGATGGCGGTACACTGGCGCTGATGACAAAATTAGTCATGGACGTTGATGCATTCTCCCGCTGGCATTATAAAAACGATCCCACACACATCTGTTTTTATAGCCATGAAACGTTCGAGTGGTTAAGCGAGTGGTTAAAGATGGGTTACACCCAGATGGATAAAGATGTCGCTTTCTTTAAAAAGTCTTCATAAACGTTAGCAAGGTTATGCTTGTGGCAGAGTGATGATGTGAGACATTGAGGACAGCGTGGTGGGCATGCATTCGGCCAATCTTGAGACTTCGGCGTCTAAATCATGGTCGTTTTTTTTAAGTTTTTCCTCAATGGCTAGGCAAGTGTCATACAATTCAGTGGCGGCTAGGTTGCCCGACACGCCTTTCAAGGCATGGCTGATTTCGTGCATAGCAGCCCAGTCCTCAGCAGAATAAGCGGCTGCCAAACGTTCGTGATCTGAGGTGTGTCCTTCCAAAAACATGGATAGCAAGCGGCAGTAAAGTGGCTTTTTACCGCCTAACTGGCGCAGAGCCTTTGCTACATCCAGTCCCGGCATTTCATCAGGCCAATCAGACACCGCCGCTCCCCCACATTCGATCCCTCTATCACCCATTCAGTCTGGCTCAGAGCGCATTAATGTCAAATGGCTGATCTAGGCGATGGTCGAAACAATCGCTATTTCCGTTGGAACAACGGTGGACACGCTGAGCGGTCTCCTTTCTAATATTGTATTTTAGCAAGGCTCAGAGAATACGGTCCGGCACCCATTCTTTGAGCGATCAACAGAGAGTCCAATGCTCACGATATACCAGTCTAATACGGTAGAACGGCTATTTGCTGAACTGGCTCGTCTTTTAATCCAATCGAAATCCGCGCCCCTTGAGGCAGACTGGGTCGTGGTAGAAAACCCAGGTTTGGCGCACTGGCTAAAAATGCAGCTGGCACAAGCATTGGGCGTGGCGGCGAACATCGAATTTCCCATGCCCTCGCGTTTCTTCTGGCAGATTCAAAGACAGCTCATGCCAGACTTGGCGGATGAGTCAATCTTCAGCAAAGATAGCTTGAGTTGGCTGATCCATGAGCGATTACCTGACCTTGAATCGCAAGTCGATTTTGAGCCATTACTAAAGTATCGCCAAGGCAACACTGAACAGCAGCAATTTCAGCTTTCGGGACAAATTGCCGACTTATTTGATCAGTACTTAGTGTATCGCCCAGACTGGATACATCAGTGGGAAGACGGCGAGTGCAAGATCGGTGACATTCCGTTAGGGGAGCAAGATCGTTGGCAGGCTCGACTCTGGTATGAATTAAGACAATATGCTCAGCAAAAGCAATTACCTCTCTCCCATCGCGCCAGCATGCTGGAAGAGTTTCAACGTCTATTAGTGAACCCTTCCGCCAGTGCTCGTTTACCCAAACAGGTCGTGTTTTTTGGTTTTTCTGCGCTACCTAAGCACCAGTTAGAAACCCTTCACCGACTATCTAAGCACATGGATATTCATGTTATGACGCCGAACCCCAGTCAATTTTATTGGGGAGACGTGTTGGATGAGCAACAACAAGCGCGACTCAGGTTGCGTGGACGAGAAGCCTTAGGTGCGTCTTCGGGCAATCCTTTACTGGCATCCTTTGGTCGAATGGGTAAGGAATATCAGCGCCTGCTATTGGAGATGGATTCGGTTGAAGAACACAGCTTATTTTTCGAGCAGGCTCCTCACAATTTATTACAACATTTGCAGCATCAAATTTTGCAACTAGAAGACACAGTCAGTGAGCCGGTTGCCATTGACTCGCAAGATGCGAGCGTACAAATGGTCGGGTGTCATAGTCCCATGCGAGAGCTAGAAGTGCTCCATGATCACTTGTTGTCTCTATTCGAATCAAAGCAATCAGAAAACGATAAGCTGATACCGCAAGACGTGGTGGTGATGATCCCTGATGTTGCGTCTTACGCCCCGTACATTGACGCCGTATTTGCCAGCAGGCGTCCAAGAATTCCTTATTCGATATCTGACCGACCCGCTCAAGCCGAGCATCCGTTACTCAGTGCGTGTGTCGCATTGTTGCACTTACCGGACAGCCGCATGACGTTGTCGGAAGTGCTGGCTTTGCTTGAAACGCCCGCCATTTACCAAGCTTATGCGCTCACGGAAGCGAATATTGTGACCATAAAAAATTGGTTGGAGCAGGCGGGTATCCGATGGGGATTCGATGGTGAAGATCGTCAGCGGCAGGATCTTCCGAGCTGGGACGAAAATTCTTGGGCCTATGGATTTAAGCGCTTACTGATGGGGTACGCTGCAGCCGGTCAACAGCCAGTGGAAAATATTGTCCCAGTGCCGTCTGTAGAGGGTTTAGAAGCTATATTGCTTGGACCCGTGATGTCTTTCTTGCAAGATTTGCAGTCTTATAAAGCAGAAGCGTCTGAAGCTAAAAGCGCTGCACAATGGACGCAGTTTTTGTACCGATGGCTCAACATTTTATGTTCGCCGCAAGCAGATGAAGAGTCGGTGATGGAAACCGTGCATCAAGCCATTGAAAACTGGGCGGCCGGTGTACAGCGTGTGCATTATCAACGCTCCATTCCATATGTATTAGTGGCGGATGCAATAGAGCAAAAGTTACAGCACAGTGGTGGCAGTCAACATTTTATGGTCGGTAAAGTGAATTTTTGTACTTTGCTGCCCATGCGCTCAATTCCGTTTAAGGTCGTCGCGATTTTAGGCTTAAACGATAGTGATTACCCAAGGTTTGTGCCGCCAAGTGGATTTGATTTGATGCAAAGCGAGCGACGACTGGGCGATCGAAGTCGTCGAGATGAAGACCGCTATTTATTTTTAGAAGCGCTGATTTCGGCACGGCATAGTTTATGGTTAAGCTACCGAAGCAAAAGCCAAAAAGACGATGGCCCATTAACACAATCGGTCGTGCTGGCCGAACTGGTAGATTATTTCGCTCACGGTTTTTATTTGAGCGGTGACGAAACTGAGACCCGTGAGATTCAATCTCAGCGTATGATGGCGCACTTATTTACTCAGCATCCATTACAAGCTTTCAATCCCATTTATTATCAACAAAACAGCTCTGTGCGTAGTTACAATCATGATTGGCTGGCTGCACACGGGTCGGCTGATCCTGATATTGACCCGTCTACGACACACACTTCAAACGTACACGTATCAAATGCACAGGCTACAAGCGCCACGCTTGAACTGGAAGATCTATTGGCTTTTTGGATGCATCCCACGCGCTATTATTTAAATCGCGTATTGGATATTCACATGCCCAGCACACCCACATTGCAAAATGATGATGAACCATTTGAACTAAATGGGTTGATGCGACACCAGCTTAAACAGCAATGGTTAAACGAATGCTTAGCATCGCCTGACCTATCGTTGGATGACCATGGTGAAGATGATCATTCGACCACTCCGCATAGCCAATGGTTGGGTGAAGGCATTTTACCTTATGGGAGCATCGGTCAAGGTCATTTAGAAAGTATTCGTCGAGAACTTAAACCGCTTGTGTTGAATAGTCGAGCCCTGCTGGCGGATCAAACGTATAACATTCAAGAAATTCGAGTCGTCGTTAATCTTCCGAGTGCATCCCAGACGCAAGATGTTTCGAACACGCTCATTTTGCAAGGTTGGCAAAGAAACGTCTCAAAGGATCTGCTCATGATCGTAGAGGCCGGTAAATTAAAAGGGCGTCACATCTTGAATGCATTAATACAGCACAGTGCATTGTTAGCATCTGGTCACAATGTTGATGCGGTTTTATTGTGCCAAGATCAAACGGTTTTATTTAAGCGACAATCCCCTCACTGCGCGAAGCAATTTTTAGAAACCTGTGTTCAGTATTGGTATAAGGGCACGCAAACACCATTATGTTTTGCCGTTGAAACCGCGTGGCAAATAGTCAAGCCACTAGCGGAGGCCAAGGCGTCCGTCGATAAAAAAGGGAAAGAAAAAAATCTGGATTTAGACAGTCGAGTTCACAGTAAAGATGCCATTAATGCATTCTTCGGTGTGAATGCGCCGAATTTATCCATACCAGGTGATCGGGATGACTTGAATATGATCCGGTGTTTTGATCAATTATCGTCGATACCCGAAGCCATCATTGAGTTGTCTCACGAAGTATTTGAATCGGTTATTGAAACCGGATGGTTAAAATTAAATATCGACCTTGAAACCGAAGCGACCATTGCCCACTTAAATATTGCACAGAAGCTTGTCGAACTATCCTCTGAGCAGCCGACAAGCATAGATGGAGAGGTTTGATGGTGGAAAAAGCATTAGAATCTCTCAACCCAGTTACGTTACCTCTCAACGGTATTCGATTAATCGAAGCCAGTGCCGGTACGGGAAAAACCTATACCATCACCAGCTTATATTTACGGTTGGTGTTAGGGCATGGTTGTCAGCCACGTTCACCAGAAAATATTCTGGTGGTGACGTTTACAAGGGCTGCCACTGAGGAACTAAGAGATCGTATTCGTAGCCGTTTAAAGCAGGCGCAAAAAGCAACGCAAATATACTTAGATCTCAACCCTCAGTGCACAACCAAGGACAATCTAGACGCGCAATCGGCTTTGGAAATACAACAGCAGGTACAAGATATCGACCCGTTAATCAGCGAAATAATTTTTGATATCGCTGATGTGGGTGCAGCGTTGCAAAGATTGAAGGATGCGCAGCAACTAATGGACATGTCATCCATTTATACCATTCATGGATTTTGTCAGCGTGTATTAAGTCAGCATGCCTTCGAAGCGGGTTTAAGCTTTGAGAATACCCTGACCTTGGATGAAGGACCCTTTATACAGCAAGCCGTTCGCGACAATTGGCGTCAGCAAGTTTACCCGATGTCAAAACCCTATTTGAACTGGGTGCTGAAGCGCTGGCCGACGCCCATGGCGCTTGAGTCGGAAATGCGCAGTTTTCTACATCAAAAACTGATGTTTGATACTGGTCATTGGCAAGGCGATATAGATACCTTATTTCAGCACTTTAATGAACGGCATGCGGCGTTAAGATGCATGTGGGAAAGCCAGCGTGAACAATTGAAAGCTGGTTTATTGCAGAACCCTCTTGCGAATGGTCAATTTACCCGTTATCTAAATACTCGCTTTGAATCCATAGATAGGGTCGTGATTCATGCTGAAGCTTGTCAGTCATCGGATGCAGATAAGTTGCAGTATTTTACACCGGCTGCTTGGCAAAAAACCGTTAAAAAGGGTGGTCAACCACTGGAACATGATTTTCCTGACGTCGTTGAAAAGTGGGTTGATGCCTATGAAGCTTTTATTTCCGCGCAGACAAAATGGTTGAATCAATGGTTCGTGAAGCAAATTGAAAACACTCGTCAGCGACTAAGTGATATAAAAAAGCGCCTTCAAATAATGGCACCGGATGATTTATTGAATAGTCTGAATGAAGCATTGCTGGCGGATGCACATTCACATATACATATACATAAACATAAACATTCTCATGCACACTCATATGAATCGTATGATGCGGTAGGTCCGCTCACCCAACAATTAAGACAACAATTTCCAGTTGCTCTCGTCGATGAGTTTCAAGATACCGACAGCCAACAATATGCTATTTTCAATCGATTATATCGTCATGAACGTGATAATACGGATTTAGATCAAAAAGACATGCCTGCCGACGCGGCGTCAGACTCGTTGGCATTGTTTATGATTGGCGACCCTAAGCAAGCCATTTATAAGTTTAGAGGTGCAGACATTTTTACGTATATTCAGGCGAAGCGTCAGGTGGATGGCATATACAGCTTGGATACGAATTATCGATCTACCGCTTCGATGGTAGAAGCCGTCAATCGTATTTTTACGTTTGCGGAAGCGCCATTTATATTTGATAAAGATATCCCTTTTCAACCTGTCAAGAGTATTGATAAGGCATCGCCATTACAATTGAATGCGCAACCTCAATCCGCTTTGAGTTGGCAATGGTTGTCTGTGGATGCAAAAGAAAATAAAAGCGCATTAGATCAGCGATTTGCAAGCGGTGCTGCCGAGCAGATCGCCCAATTATTAAATGACGGGGCAGCCGGCACAGCGACGATCAACGACAGCCCAGTGCAAGCTAAAAATATTGCCATACTGGTGCGTAGTGGTCGACAGGCCGAGTTGATGAAGCATGCGTTGCGAGAACGACAAATATCAAGTGTTTTCGTAGGGCGAAACAGTATATTTGCAACGGAAGAAGCCTTGGCGTTATTCCATTTTCTGGAAGCGGTGCATGAAAAAAATGAACGGCTATATCGCAATGCGATTGCTCATCCGGTGTGGATGTTTGATTTACCCTATTTAAAGACGCTCGGTGATAATGAGGCATTGTGGGATGATGAATTAGAGCGGTTAAGTAACAGTCATGTAGAGTGGCAGCGTCAAGGCGTCATGGCGATGTTAATGCAATGGTTGCATCAAAAAAAGCTGCCGCAAAAATGGTTGCAAGTGGCAAACGGCGAGCGACGGTTAACCAATGTATTGCATTTAGGTGAATTGTTGCAACAAGCATCAACGGATGTGCAAGGCATGCAAGGATTATTGAGTTGGTTAGGGGGGCAAATTTCTCAGGCATCTGGCGATCAAGATCAACAACAGTTACGCCTAGAAAGCGATGCAAATTTAGTACAAATTATTACCCTACATAAATCGAAAGGGCTGGAATACCCGATTGTCTTTATGCCATTTTTGTGGGATGGAAAAGCCACCCGAGACCGCGTTTTTTATAATGAAGAAACAGAGCAAGCACAGTGTGATTTGACGAATGAATACGGCGATCGCATTCAAAAAGAAGCCATGGCTGAAGAAATTAGACTGCTTTATGTGGGATTAACTCGCGCGGTTAATAAATGTTATATCGGCATCTATGGACACGCTGACCATCGAGCGAAGGTAAATCAATTTATTCAGAAAAGCGCTTTAGGATATGTCTTAACTGCTCCTGAGCCAACCAATGTTGAACTTGATGAACCATCTGAAGAAGGGTCTTCCATGCATCAAGTGCTGACACAGCTTAATCAAGGGCAACTAAATACCCCTCATTTTGATATTCAATCCATTCCGGATACAGTGACGCTTGCTCATCGTCAGGCCATTCATAAACAGCTTTATGCACAGCGATTCAAAGGTAAAATTCTTTCTAAATGGCGGCTCGCGAGCTTTTCATCCTTAATGAAATCGATCGGGCACAGCCCTACCTCAAATGAAGATGATGTTGACAACCGTGCGGCTGGCCTTTTATCGCATAATATACAAAGCCCTCGATTTGAGCGAGCAGATGAATCTTCAAATACGGTGTTGCGCCCTGAATTAGCAGACAATACACCATCGTCTACAGATGGGAATGTTAGCGATGAGACATTAAATCAGTTTACTTTCCCTCGCGGGGCACATGCAGGCAATTTTATGCACAGCTTGTTAGAGTCCATAGATTTCACCGCCTACGCGCTCGGGGATATTGCGCCGGATGAATTTCCGACTGAAGAGATAAAAATAACGACTGAAAACCTATTAAACCGATATGGTTTTGATGAGTCATGGGCTATGCCAGTGCACCGCTGGTTAGCCAATATCTTAACGACGGCGCTGTCCATCCCTATCGATGCTCAACAGGGTGCGCTTATTGATTCTAAGGACAGTGTTGCGGCACAGGACAACCCAGCGGTTAGACTGAATCAATTGCACGGTCAGCATAAAAAAGTAGAAATGGAGTTTTATTTTCCCGTTTCTAAACTTGTGGCGACGGAATTTAATCAGCTAATTGAAAAGTATCCGTGCCGAATACATCGAAGCGTAAAATATGCGCCTGCAAGCTTTAAAACACTTCAAGGCATGCTGAAAGGATTTATTGATTTAATCTTTGAATGGCAAGGTAGATTCTATATTTTAGATTATAAAACGAATTATCTCGGTGATCACCTAGACGAATATCATGAGCCGGCATTGCATCAAGCAATGATGGATCATCGCTATGATGTTCAGCTTATTATTTACACCTTGGCATTACATCGAATGTTAAAGCTTCGCTTGGCTGACTATGATTATGATCAGCATATTGGCGGAGGGCACTATGTTTTCTTGCGAGGTATGAAAGGGGAGAACGGATTCAATACTGACTTTAGCGCATTCGCATTAGAAAGTGAGGCGATCGAAGGCGACATACGTGAACCCCAACCCGTTATGACCTATGGTGGTCAGTTTTATTATCGGCCAGAACGTGAATTAATCGAATCATTAGACGCGCTGATTCAAGAACAATCGGAGGCGGGATGATGGGTGTAGATGTATTAGCGCTTTTTTTAGAGACGTCGATTGGTGAGTCGCTCAATCCGATTGACATACAGCTAGCACGCTTAATGAATCAATTGGAATCGGATTCATGGGTCGCTATTTGCGCTGGGCTGACCAGTCATGAGCTGGGCAAGGGGAATGTTTGTTTTGATTTAAGGCAAGCGAACGATCTTTACGCATCTGATTTCTTTAAAACACATGTCATGAAGAATAAACCCGCTAACGCACTGCATGCGCTGCAAAAAATATTGAGTGCGTCACCGCTCATACAGGCATTAAATAATACGAAGGAAAGCTCTGCCGATGCACCATCTGCATCTTTTATAGAGAACCCGAGAAAGCCATTAGTCCTCGATGGTTTTAGATTGTATTTGCAACGCTATTGGTGGTACGAAGTTCAACTTAGCCAATTGCTACATGATCGACTGCAACCGATGGCATGGCCAGAGCTTCCATTACGTGAATACATCGCTGAGATGTTTCCTCATGTATCTTCTTCACAACTGGATGGCGATCCGTCAAATCCTCATTTACTGGCTGCGAGCAGCACGTCCGAAGTTGATTGGCAAGCGGTCGCGGTGACGGTTGCGGCAAGTCAAAAGTTTAGTGTTATTAGTGGTGGGCCGGGAACCGGTAAAACCACCACGGTTATTCGATTACTGGCTGTATTGGCTAAATTGTATCTAAATAAAAATCATCGAACCCCCATTGTTCAATTGGCCGCCCCCACAGGGAAAGCCGCTATGCGGTTAAGTGAATCGATTAAAGGGGCAAAGCAAAAAATAAACCTAGCGCAGGATGTGAATGACGCGGTCCCAGAAGAAGCCAGTACGTTGCATCGGCTATTGCGATTGCGAAGAGATGGAACCTATCAATACCACCCGCGAAATCCATTGCATCTAGATGTGTTGGTCATTGATGAAGCCTCCATGGTCGATCTCCCCATGATGTATAAATTGTTTAGTGCGTTACCGAGCCATGCGCAAGTGATTCTGTTAGGGGATAAAGACCAATTAGCATCGGTAGAAGCGGGCAGTATTTTGGCTGATATTTGCAACAGCCAATCGTCAATGGGTTACAGCCCGCGGAACACTGAACTGATTCAAAAATGTTTGAATACGGTTCTGCCTGCTGAATATCATCAACATGAAGGCGCGGCCATTCGAGACCATCTTTGTCATCTGTATAAGAGTTATCGATTTGATGAAAATAGTGGGATAGGTTTTCTCGCTAAAGCAGCCAACCAAGGTAACATTCGCGCATGGAAATCTACACTGGCTCAGCCGTTTTCAGATATAGAGGTCAGTGATTTAACGGAAGCGAATTTTGCTCGCTTCTTAGAGCAAACAGTTGAGGGATATCAATATTACCTTGAATCGATGCATCAAAATCGCTTATCTGAAAATGGGATCAGTGATCAGCAAGCTATTGAGATTCACACCAAATTTTCACATTACCAAGTGCTATGTGGCGTCAGAGAAGGTGCGATGGGAGTATCTGGATTAAATCACAACATTGAAGCCATGCTGATAGCAGCCCATTTAATCGCTGATGAACGTCATTTTTCTGAATCTCGATCGACCGATCGCACAATCACGCAACCATCCTTTTCATCCAGTTTACACAATACTGAGCCTAACCCCATTGCTCAATGGTATGCTGGACGGCCCATCATGGTAATGGAAAACGACTATAGTTTAGAATTATTCAATGGAGATATTGGCATTGCATTGCCGGTCAAGCGGTTAGCGTCCAGCCATCAAGAGTTGATGGTCAGCTTTGTGACAGCAGATGGGAAAATTCGCTGGATAAAACCGACACGGTTACCAAAACACGAAACGGTGTATGCGATGACGGTTCACAAAAGCCAAGGCTCTGAATTTGAACATTGTGTATTAGTTTTGCCAGATAAAAATGTCGGTGTTTTAACCAAGGAATTAATTTATACCGGTATTACCCGAGCCAAAAAACGTCTTCAAATATTAGGTCATGCAGACCTGATTGAAAAGGGATTAAGGCGTCCTGTAAAAAGAGCCAGTGGATTAAAAGATAGGCTATGGGGTGCTGGGCATGCGGCAGAGTCGCCTGCCAATATTGATATTGAATCGTCGATTGCAGGAACGAACAATAGAAATGTATATGAAAATGAGACGGATCAAGACGATACAGCAAACAAAACAGGGCAACAATTTAATTTATTTTGAGGTTGTTGACTTAAAAATATTCAGTTTTACGAAATCAACATTTAACGAACATAAGAACAGTTACGAGATACAGTGATGAGTAAAGATCAATTAATTAACAAAGAGCAGGCATTACCGGGTCGTAGTGAAGCGATGGTCGTCCCTGCTAAGCACACGGTGTTGGGGCATTCATTAACTCCGCCGTGGCCTAAACACGCTCAGCAGGCGATTTTTGCACTCGGATGCTTTTGGGGAGCGGAACGAAAATTTTGGCAACAAGAAGGGGTATATTCGACGGCTGTCGGTTACATCGCAGGTTTTACTCCGAACCCAACCTACGAAGAAGTCTGCACGGGAATGACTGGGCATACGGAAGCTGTGTTAGTGGTTTATAACCAAGAATTGACTGACTACTGGCAATTACTCGAAGTGTTTTGGGAAAGTCATAACCCAACGCAAGGTATGCAACAAGGAAATGACAAGGGTACACAGTACCGCTCCGGTTTGTACTATTTTGATGACATGCAAAAAATGTTAGCTGAGAACAGTCGCAAACAATATCAGCAATCGTTAAGTGCTGCTGGCAAAGGGGACATTACAACCGAAATTAAAAAAGCCAAACAGTTTTACTATGCAGAGGAATACCACCAACAGTACCTAGATAAAAACCCAAATGGCTATTGTGGTTTAGGTGGCTGTGGTGTGAACTTCGTATAGTACTAAAGAAATAATTCTAAGAGCGCCCTGTTTCTTAAACCCTTTCAATGAGTGTTTCAAACAGCGCGCCTCTATTATCATTGTAGCGCAGAGTTGACCCAGCCACATTCCGAAAATGACTCGGCACTTTCGCAAAGTGCTAGTGTCGAGTCGATCAATCTTGATTGAATACACCAAATCGCAACTGTCCGGATCGAACATTGTTTAAATGTGGATTGTCTAATTTCCATAAATAATTAATGCTCATCCAGAACCCCATAATCGATTGATTTTATTACAAAATATTTCTTAAAAGCATAAAAAATCCTTTTGAAATTTGATAACGTTTAATCACCACAAAAAACAACATCAAACACAAAAGGATTCCACATGTGAGAAGCTCGGCATGCTCAGTACAGTCTAACCGAATCGTTCTCTAATCACGAGACTGGACAGCAACTTAAACAACTCTCTGATCTTATTGATCAATACCCCGAACTGGTGGATCTAATCCATAAAGACCTGACTCTGTCCAAACCCAGAAAGACAGGGTGTAAAGGACTTACCTCAGACACCGTACTACGCTGTTTACTTATCAAACAACTCTTCCAGTTCAGTTATGAAAAAATGGCATTCCATCTGTCGGACTCAGCCAGTTATCGCGCTTTTGCTCGACTGCCTATGGGAGTCTCACCCAGTCGATCAAGCTTACAAAAATGCATTCGAACGATTCAGCCCAACACTCTTCAGCTATTAAATACTAAAATGATAAAGCACTGGCTGGACGACGGCATGATTGATATCGAACACCTTCGTATCGACAGTACCGTCGTCAGGAGCCATATTGCTCCACCCAGCGACAGCCAGTTGTTAAATGATGGTATTCGCGTTCTCAGTCGAATGTTGGCTAAAGCGAAAGACGAAACGGGTATCCGGTTTTCTTTTAGGGATCAGCGGAAAAAGACGAAATCATTGGCCTTTCGAATCTTCAACGCAGGAGAAGACCATAAAAATCACTTGTATCCAGAATTGCTGCATCTTGCTGATTTGGTCATGAAGCAAGTGGCGCGGGCACTGGATAAAATCACCTCGACAGATCATTGGTGTTCAAACTTGATTCATTACCGTGACTTGCTGGCCAAAGTGATCGATCAAACAACACGACGAGTAATGAACGGCGAGAAAGTGCCTTCATCTGACAAAGTTGTGAGCGTCTTTGAGTCACATACCGATATTATCGTAAAAGGCTTTAGAAACATTCAGTACGGCCACAAAATTAATTTATCGTCCGATGCTTCAGGCTTTTTCACGCATTGCAGTATTGAAATGGGAAAGATTGCCATGGATGTCATCGTGCCGATCCCACTGCCAGGTGACGGCGATGGCTATAAAATGCTTGCGCAATCTTCTGGCTACTCTGCCCCCATAGTGGATAACGAAGTCGATATCACCAAATTATCCAGCAACCAATACACATTAGCCTCTGGTGATTTTAATGGCGATGGGATTTCGGATGCCTTGGTACAAAGTACAGATGGCAGCCTTTTAAGCTTTACATTGGCTAACTCAAGCACTCATGAAACACCCTATGTTCTGCAAACGTTTGCCAGTATCGGCACGGATACGCACACCCTAACCGTAGCGGATCTCAATCAAGATGGTCGGGATGACATTCGTCTTTCAAACAAAACGACCAAACAAACAAGCTTTATGCATCCAATGATGGACTGCATTACCACGCTGGGCAAAAACAAATTACCCCCCATAATGGTTACGACTATCTCAACAAGCGTCGTTATAAAGTGGTTGAAGCCTTTGGTGAAGTCCGCGAAGAAACCCTTTCTATCGATGACAACACCGAGTTGCGCGATGGCAAACTGTACAAATACATCAAATTTGATGGTCAACGCATTGCGCGCAGCGAACAAAACCATCAAGGCGAAACCGCAAAATATACTGCCACCGAATGGTATCTAAATGATCACCTTGGTTCCATCTCTCTAGAATTGGATGAAAAAGCCAAAATCCAGAGCGCATTCACCTACGAACCCTGCGGTGAAAAACGCGCGCAATATGGCGAAATCGCATCCAGTCATTACGGTTTTACCGGCAAAGAACAAGACCCTGAAACCAACCTCGGTTACTTCCACCATCGATATCTTGACCACAAGATCGGGCAATTTATAACGCCTGATCCGGTGTTTGCGCTGGATGAACGCTTTGTCGACCCGCAGGGGTGGTCTCCTTATACCTACGGCAGAAATAATCCGGTTGTGTATGTTGATCCGGATGGTCAATACGCGTTACTTTATCCAATGATCCATGAGGAACTAACTGCATCTGCGGCATACGAATTGGGTTTAACCAGCAGTCAGAAGCAAAATCTAATCGCAGGTGTAAGGGACAATGATCTTCAAGGCGGATTACTTCATTCAGCGATAAATGCATTTGGAACTTATAAACTCAATGACTATAATAATTCATTTGCCAGGTCCCATTGTGGTGAGAATCAATTTTGGCATAGCATGTCATCTGGTAGCGAAAAAAGTAATTGAGACATTGTTAATAAAATTTTAGGTCAAGCCGAAAGTTGGTGGAGGTCGGGTTCATATCATAAGTTAGGCAAGCTACTTCACATGGTTCAGGACTCATACTCTGGATCTCATGTAAAACGGAACAATGTTGGAGAAATTGACTCCATTTTAAATTACTCAGAGCAGAATCCTGAAACTCATGCTACGCATGATAAAGGCGATAGGATTGGGGTTTTACCTGGAACTAAACGCGCCTACGAAGCTACTAAACGACTTTTGGAGCTATACCAGGCTGATGGTTCTGGGGATTTCACTAAAGCACGAAATTTTCTAACAAATAAAGTATATAATTTTTCACCCGGCTCTGTTGATAAAAAGCCTGGAGGTGTTGAATTAACTCCTAGGCAGGATAAATAAAATGATTAAGTATATAATGCTGATAATTTTTATTACATTGTCAATGTCAGCATGCACAAATCGGATAATTTATAAGGCACTGAGTACAGAAATTGAAATTGGTAATTTAAATGTAAAGCTATTTCAGCATAAATTTTCGCCAAAATATGACTCATTGCTAGCAGCCCATGTATCCAAAACAGATAAAAGACTATTTTATCAAAGGAACTCCTCGATTATATATATCAACGACTCTGGCGTTGAATCTTTAGTTACAGTGTTAGGATTGCCTGTATCAATAAATAAATTCAAAAAAAAAGTGCTAATGATTGTTCTAGATGATCAAACTGACCTAATGCGCCCAGTGTTTAGGTTCTATAGTGTAGATGGTGGTACGCTTACTGAGCTAGATATGAATAATTACCCGATTGAGTATGCCAATATAAATATTTACTTTGGTAGATCGATAATTGAAAAGAGAGTAAATGAAAAAAACTATGACTTGCTAGAAATTCGATTGTTACAGTGCCTGTTGTCTGGTAATGAGTACTATCAGTTTGCAGGACGCCCAATAAGTGAGCTTCAGATTGTGCAGATTATAGAGAAATTTGATAGTTTAAAGAATAAATCTGAGTGATGCGTGTTCAGAAATTAAAGGGGTATGCGAAAGTTGCATTGATGTTGGTGACTATTATAGAGTTTATAGGAGAATATAATGACTAACGAAATTCTATCTCAGGCAAAAAAATATTCAGTCAATGCAAAATATTTTCCAGTGATGTAGTTATTCGTGATCTTCAAAACTTTTCTGAGTCACATGGAAAGAAGCTATATTACTATCTTTCGATCACTTTTGGTTGGATAATGACAAGTCGTTTGGGGCTAAGAAATTTCCAATCAAAATAAAAGCAAATAACAGAAATATATACTAGAAAAAATGAGTTATTCATTAGCTGCTTAAAGTTTGCTAATGAGCAATTAAGAGATAAATTTACATTAGTTAGTGCCCATCCAGAAGCCCATAACCGATTGATTTTATTACAAAATATTTCTTAAAAGCATAAAAAATCCTTTTGAAATTTGATAACGTTTAATCACCACAAAAAAACAACATCAAAAACAAAAGGACTCCACATGCGAGAAGCTCGGCATGCTCAGTACAGTCTAACTGAATCGTTCTCAAATCACGAGACTGGACAGCAACTTAAACAACTCTCTGATCTTATTGATCAATACCCCGAACTGGTGGATCTAGTCCATAAAGACCTGACTCTGTCCAAACCCAGAAAGACAGGGTGCAAAGGACTTACCTCAGACACCGTGCTACGCTGTTTACTCATTAAACAACTCTTCCAGTTCAGTTATGAAAAAATGGCTTCCATCTATCGGACTCAGCCAGTTATCGCGCTTTTGCTCGACTGCCTATGGGAGTCTCACCCAGTCGATCAAGCTTACAAAAATGCATTCGAACGATTCAGCCCAACACCCTTAAGCTATTAAATACCAAAATGATAAAGCACTGGCTGGACGACGGCATGATTGATATCGAACACCTTCGTATCGACAGTACCGTCGTCAGGAGCCATATTGCTCCACCCAGCGACAGCCAGTTGTTAAATGATGGTATTCGCGTTCTCAGTCGAATGTTGGCTAAAGCGAAAGACGAAACGGGTATCCGGTTTTCTTTTAGGGATCAGCGGAAAAAGACGAAATCATTGGCCTTTCGAATCTTCAACGCAGGAGAAGACCTTAAAAATCACTTGTATCCAGAATTGCTGCATCTTGCTGATTTGGTCATGACGCAAGTGGCGCGGGCACTGGATAAAATCACCTCGGCAGAACATTGGCGTGCAAACTTGATTCACTACCGTGACTTGCTGGCCAAAGTGATCGATCAAACACGACGAGTCATTAACGGCGAGAAAGTGCCTTCATCTGACAAAATTGTGAGCGTCTTTGAGTCACATACCGATATTATCGTAAAAGGCTTTAGAGACATTCAGTACGGCCACAAAATTAATTTATCGTCTGATGCTTCAGGTTTTTTCACGCATTGCAGTATTGAAAAGGGAAATACCAGTGATAAGGCACTTTACATACCTGTGTTGCATGCCCATCAAAACGATTATCAATGTCTACCGAAGCGAACGATAGCCGATGGAGGTTATGCTAGCCAAAAGAACGTGACCAAAGGACTCGCCTTGGGTGTTAAAGCTGCTGCCTTCCAAAAACGAGTTGGACTGACGTTAAGTGAAATGGGATTAAAGAAAAAAACATTTAAGAAACTGGCTACCTTTAGAGCGGGAATTGAAGGGAATATATCGGAGCTAAAGCGTCGGTTTGGCTGCTCTGTGGCCCAATGGAAAGGAATAAAGGGTTTTGATGCTTTTGTCTGGTCTTCAATATTGAGCTACAACTTGATTCGCCTTGTAAGATTACAGCGATTAACTGATAAAACACGTTAGGTCAACATTTTCAAAAGTAAGCGCGTCATTAGAATGCGTCTTTTGTGTACGTAAAGATAGCATGATGGTACGTTATTAAGCCTAACATTAAGCATTCAGTGTATGATGGCTTGTCATTCGACTGTGAAAAAAAACGGCCATAGCGATCCGTGGTTTGTAAAACTAAAATATGGCCGTTTTTGGATGGGCACTAGCTAAATACTCCAAGAAATCTCTCGATAACTTCTGCTGCTTTGCAGCCGGAACCAAAGTCAAAACAATTGATGGCCATAAAAATATCGAAGATTTAGAGTTAGGTGATTTAGTTCTATCAAAAATCGTAGAAACGGGTGAGGTTGCATACAAGCCAGTTAGCAAGCTATTCAACAAATATAGAGGAATTTATGAACTGATTGTCAAAAATAGTAGTGGTACCGAAATACGCATTAAGACGAAAGACGATCACCCGTTTGATGTAAAGGGAGAAGGATTTAAAGCTGCGTATTTACTTAATGGGCAAGACAGACTAGTCAACTCATTAGGTGATGAGTTTAGTGTGGTTAGTATTGCTAATACAAGGTTACCTGAGCAAACCTATAATATTGAAGTAGCAGATTTTCACACATATTTTGCAATAGAGTATGATCTGTGGGTACATAATGCTTGCGACCCTGCAACAATCGTTACATATGGAAACAATACTTTGGTAAAACTAAGGAAGCACTCACAGCATAAGCGAGAAACTGCGCGAAAGCATGGTATAGAAATACCTAAAGGGCCAGGGAAGCCAGAGACTGTGCAAGCGATGAAGGGCTATATTAGAAAAGTTGTCAATGAGGCGCCCAAAAAAGCGGAGAATACATGACATTTCCTGATGCAAAATGGAGCAAGCTAGGAGAATCTATCGTAGTTCGTCGGTCAAATGGAGAATTTTTAACATTCTTAGATCACTCAAAAGGTGGTGTTGCCCGGGGATGGGATAATATAAAATGAGGATGCAACAATGAAAATAAGTCGACAACATAGTGAA
Source organism: uncultured Saccharospirillaceae bacterium (assembly GCA_947503895.1). Lineage (GTDB taxonomy): Bacteria > Pseudomonadota > Gammaproteobacteria > Pseudomonadales > Oceanobacteraceae > Bermanella. Next base: position 110,147 of record CANNFT010000009.1, on the reverse strand, counting down.
ACGAAAATTGATGAGTTCAATGGTTTGTACTGTGAACAACTTTTCGGTTTGGGGCAAACTCTATCGGCAGGTTTGTCATTGTTTTATATTGTTATTTCTGGGGTGTCATACAAGTTCTTTATTGATGAAGGTGTTTTATTTTGGTCAGAGGCATTGCAAGACCCTGAAGATGATCTGACTGACAATGAAAAATATATAGACATCCTATCATGCTATGATATTCAGAATGAAGAGAAATTAAATGGAATTCATATGAAAAATGGAATGCTGGAGATAAATATAGGGGGGGGTAGGTTAAAATTTACAAATATAGATGACATGATGCTTGTGCATAAAGTTTATGTATAGCTCTTGTTCTGGTTATTATTAATGGGCAATCAAAACTACAAACGTTGTTATGGCTGCACATGTTGGATCTGTGGCCATTAACATTGGTAATGATCTTAAAAAATACCCAACCAAAAATAGTTCGGTTGATCTTAGTAGAAAACCCACTTTAAGATCTAAAAAGTGAAATGATTATGACTAAATCTATCTATGGAATTATCAAGCCAAAAAGCTCATCCACTTATTTCGATTTCATAGAAAATTTAGTTAGTAGATACCAGATTGGATTTAAAGAAATATTGGCTAAAGATTTGATTGGCTTTCCAGCGGGATTAAAAACTCCAGCCGATTATAAATCTTTTAAAATAACGGATGGTGAGTTTGCATTAAGCGCAGAGTGCCTACTGAGTGAATTTGACTTTGATAACAGTATTGAACTGTCATTCCCTCGGAGTCTAGAAGAAAGGAAGTTGTATTTGGCAAGACTAGTAGTGGATGGTTTGTGTGCTGAGGATGTCGAAGAAATGGCTATAGCAATAACTGACATGAACAATATTGAAGAAATTAAAACCTTTTCAGATAAAACAAAACTGAATGCTACGTTGATAGCAGATTTTAATGACTATTATCCGTCTGATGTGTTGTATAAGTTCACCCGTGGAGCGATATAACTCAATAAATTAAATTAAGAAATGGGATTTAGATGAATTGGTAAATCAGAATAATTAATAGGCTATGCAAATGAAAAATGTACTAATAGCAATCTTAGCAATGGCATGCAGTAACGTGTATTCGAATAACATCTACTGGACTGTAAAGCCAACAAACGGTGTTGTGGCTACAACTTCAGGAGCTGTAGCTATTAATATTGTTAATAATACTGGAAATACCCAAACCCAAGTAGTTTGGTTTGGGAAAACTGTAAATCCAATTGGATTTATTTCCACAAAAGCGTTGATGCATACCGAGTATGGTGAAATACTTTTTGATCAAATGATGGTTATTGCTCTACCTGAAAAAAATGTACTGGGATAGGGTGTCCACCGCGTTCATAGTTAGTAGATGTGGGGTATTTGACAAGGCAGTTGAGGAAAGTCTTGAATTAAAAAATCAACTATAACAAAAAGTAACCGTTCATTCTAATACGTTATTGCCAATAGGATTAACGGTTACCAAAAAATACTCTTGCATCATTTTGATGATCAATTTTCTCTACACTATTCAAAATCTAAAGGGCGACCAGTACATCCCATGCGGAAAATGGTGGGTCTTTTAATACTCAAATACCTCGAAAATTTGAGTGACGAATCCCTTGTCGTTCAGTGGAAACGAAATCCCTATTACCAATACTTTTGTGGATTGAAACAATTCCAATGCCAAAATGCCTGTTATCCAACAGAGCTGGTTAAATTTCGAAATCGAATTGGATCAAAAGGCGTAGAGGAGATCTTCAAGGTGTCCGCGAGCATACACGGATCGAATATTGAGGATGAAGTTGTCAATATTGACACAACGGTTCAAGAAAAGAATATAACGTATCCGACCGATGGAAAACTCGCAATCAAAATCATAAATCGACTTAATAAACTAGCAAAAGATTGTGGTATTCAGCAGCGGCGTACTTATGTAAAGGAAGTGAAAAAGCTGCGTTTGAGGCTGAGATTTTTTCGCCATGTAAAGAAGCGCGCCAGCGCTAAAAAAGCGATAAAAAGACTTAGAACCATAGAAGGAATTCTCATTCGAGAACCGAGAAGAAAACTATCAAAGGATCAACTTAATCAGTACGAATATGATTTATTTTTAATGAAAAAGTCATCCCCCAGAAAAAGAACGACCGAAATAAAATATACAGCCTGCACGAACGTTCAGTGCATTGCTAAAGGAAAAGACCATAAGCCCTATGAGTTTGGAGCGAAAGCTTCCATTGTTGCAACAGCGAAAGAAGGCATCATATTGAGTGCGGTCAGTCACACTGAAAATACTCATGACAGTAAAACATTGGATGAAGTGATTGCAAAAGCAAATGAAGTGAGAAAAGTACCTATCCAAGAAGCCGTTTGCGACAGAGGATATCGAGGCAAAAAAGAAGCGGTCGGCGCTAAAATTATCTTGCCGGGTAAAGGCTTAAAAAAAGACAACCGCTATCAGCGCGATAAAAAGCGAAAGAAGTGTCGACGTAGAGCAGCAATAGAGCCATTAATAGGCCATTTAAAAAGCGATTTCAGGCTATCACGAAACCTTCTGTCAGGAACAGTTGGCGATGAGATCAATCTAATGATGGCTGCGTGCGCTTGGAATTTAAGAAAATGGGTGATCATCGCCCTGACGGGTATTTTTTGTCCCTTAAATGTGGCAAAAAAGTGGATTAGTATAAGGGATTTCGTACAAAAATCCATAACATGGTTGAAATACGGGGGCTGAAGATAGTGAATCAATCCTCAGCCCCATCAGCTATACCTTTCTGGGTTTTCAAGGGTTTTTTCAGGGGCGACTATTCAACCCGTAAATATTCAACAGCACGTCTTGAAATTGGAAAGCGCACCCACCCAACACTTTAAGCGACTTTGTAGAGATGCCCTTTAAAATATGCTTTACGGCTTTAGCCAAAAGTTTGTTTTTTAAATGATGCGTATTTTGTGAGTCATAATTTCGTATTGAAAATCACCTGTTCCATTGTAAAAATCACCAGACGCTAAAAAGGTGACTGGCTTAGTTGGTACATTAGCCTTTTACACCAAAAAATTGAATTTCAGTGAAACTATTCCAGCTGTTTGCGCTGTTCCCGTGTCCGATGATACGCATATAACGTGCATTAATGTTTGTAAAATCAAAGTGCTCCATGTCAATTGACTCACCGCTGCTTTGACCTGTGTAGACCTTCTCCCAATTAACACCATCTTTTGATGCGATTATTTCGAAGTAGGCTGCTCTAACATCGCCCTGATAAAAACTAATATCAACGGACGTGACGTGATGCAAGCTGCCAAAATCGTATTGAATCCACTGTCCTAGTCCTTCTGAAGACCAGCGTGAATCCAAGTTTTTATCAAACGCCAATTCAGCATAATTTGGATCTTGCTCATGACTTGCTGAAACGCCACATTTTTTTTGTTCGTCTTTACAGTCATCTTCAGACTGACATTTACCGATTATCTTTTTACCGGATTGGACAATGAAGTTATCAAACAGCGCCGAGGTGGTTTTCGATGGAGACCAACCTGAATCGTTCCCCCCATAGAAGGTTGAAAGCATAAACGTATCAATATGAATATTTGATCGCCCTGATATCCGAAGCGCTTTGGCTTGACTAATCATTCTGCCATCAACGTAAAGTTCAATCAGACCATCCGATAATGAAGGCGAGGAGTTTAACTGAACATATAATTCCACGGTGTGCCATTGCCCTTTCGAAAACGCAAAGTCTTTTTCACCTTCAACATTGGGTGGATAGCTTCTACCGCAGCCACCCGTTCTGGTTTGATCATATAGATAGATTTCTGGCACACCATTTTTACGCCACATAATGCGAGCAGACCAGCCGTTGGGATCGGCATCGTCACATCCTGTTGTCGTTGTGCCGCCTCCAAGACCGTGTAATTTTCCTCCTCTGACCCATTCAAAATCGTTAGAAAATTTTACCTTATAGGATAACGTCGCAGACTGAACGGATTCATTAAGTGAGAAATCTCCTGTTATTCTGGGGGAACCTTTGCTGCTTGGGACGTATTCAACTAATCCTACGTGATTCGCGTCTGAAGACTTTTGTACCGTTAAGTCATCCCAGTTCCCCCCAACGGATATAGACTGAAAATCTTGGCGATACAGCCATTCTGCACGGGTTGTTTCAGCTGAAGCAATATGAATGGCATTGGCTAAAAACAATGAATAAATTAGTATATGTCGGTGTGGTTTTTGAGTGGTGAAGCGTTTTATCCAGTGCATATCTAGTCGGCTCCGAGTCAGAATACCAGAAATCATACTGTCTTATGTTCAACTTTGACTCAGACTAAAAGCCGATAAAGAACCTTAGTACGCGACTGAAGATCAATAAACTCAAAAGTTGATACAGGCCTCTCAATAAAAATGATAAATCGCTCACTTAAATCACTCAGCGAATGGATAGTCGATCAGTCGATAAAAGGAAAAAATTTGAGAGCCGCGCTTTACCACCAGAATTCTTTATTAATATATCGTTAGAGCCACTTTGGCTGGGGTGCTACGCCGATGATTAAAAATATACTCGCAGTCAAAATTAAATCGGGTAAATGGAGATTGCTATAACAAGGTTTAAGGCATTCAACTGGCTGAAAAAACAATCTCTAGTAGAATGAATGCTCAGCTCAGTCAAAAATAACAGATGTTAGATATTCAGATCGTCAAAATATTGAATGCTAGGGGGTTGAGTTAACATATTTCCGAGTGCTTCTAAGGCACCAGTCTCCGCTCTCCATTGAAGATACTTCTCTTGATGTTCGCGTGATACCCAATCTTCAAATAGCAAGATATTTAAAGGGTTGTCTTGATTTTCAATGACCTTAACGTTTAAGCAACCGTCAAAGCTACGCGTATCAGGTAGAATATTTTCAAGCGTTGATTTTAGCTCATCAATACATTCAGGTTTTGATTGAATATCCAGTATAACGTTTACACTCATGGTTTTTTCCTTTCAAATTAAATGGATTCTTTGATTGTAGCTGTGTTATTCGATTTCGTGTGGCCGGTATTTTAAATACTTCGCGGCATTGTTTTTCTCTAACTCGCTGAAATATAAACGTCAGGGTTGCATGGACGTTGCAATGTTAACGTTCACCCATCGTCAATTCTGCGAGTTCCGTTCGGCTGGAAATATGCAGCTTGCGATAAATTTTGTACAAGTGATTGGACACGGTTGAAGGGGCGACCCCCATTTTACGTGCGGCTTCTTTAAATGATAATCCTTGCGTGATGCAGCTAACCACTTGTTGTTCACGAGCACTCAGTATATCGATTGGGCTGCTTTCACGAATCGAAACGCAGATTAAGTCACCCAATGCTTCAGATTCGATACACAGTTTTCCTTCGGCTAGCGTGGATTCAGTGCCATCTAATTCAAATGGTAATCGTCCGTATGTACGTTGAGGAAAGTGAGTATCGAGCAACGCCATGAACTTTGGCTGTACCTCAAAAAATAAACCATGCTGATCGCAAATCGCCATGGCCGAATTTTTATTTTCGCTATTTTGAAGCGTAAGGTGCAGAAAATAAGCGTGAGAGGCACCACTGATGAGATGAAACGCCATACGGCTCAGAAGCTGTCTATCGGTAGAGGTAAAAGGATTATGGCGATCAAAACGATAGAGGCTTATTAACGTGATAATTCCGCTGGATTCATCCGGTACGATAATGCCCATGATGCGCTCAACACCAAATTGTTTAAAAAACTTGAGATAGAGGTCAGATTGGTACAACTGGTCATCGGGCATCACATCCATCATATCAATGACACGACCCGGAGCGCTCAGGAAGGCCTTTAAGATCGGATTGTTTTCTCGGCTATTTTCTAATGCTGCAGGATAACCCGGCTGAACTCCGAGTATGTCGACACTGTGAAAATGGTCAGAGTCATGTCGACCTGTTCCCCATAGTGCGCCATCAAAATCGAGTATTTGTGCTAATTCTGCGAGCGCTCGACGTCGATACCCCTGCGTACCTTGGCTAGCCGTTCGGTAAATTTGCGCAATGGCAGCATCGATAGAGTTCATGTCAGGGCCTTACATTCAGCGTGCAGTCATTATCTCGCAGTTTTTGCGGGTCCGTCAGCCAAGATTCGGGCTTAATCGGCCAAAAACCCTCAAGTATCGCTTATTCGTTCGTTCGATGATCGGTTTAGGGCGTTTATAGGTCATTTTTACTATTTTGAATTGGCTGATCAAACTGAACAATAGTCCGGTGACTGATTGAATGGCTGTATGGCCGAACAGACCTTGTGAAGTGAGCGATTGCCCATGCAAACCAACACCACCATCAATAAAGACTTGTTACCCAACGACGCTTATTTTAATGAGCCATTTTTTAAGCAATTTGAGCTAAGGCACAGAAATACACCACTGCAATTAACGGACGCGATCAGTAAAGATTATGTATTTCCGACTTTCTATGCAGACAGCAGTTGTTCCATCGCGATTTTTCACTGTGATTATGAGGCTGCCAAGGCCATGATGCCGAGACCGGATATGCAGCCGGTGAAAATGACCAAGGGACGCTCGCTGGTCATTTTTTCATGTTATGAATATCGAAACGTCATGAATGTGGCACCTTACAATGAAATCGCCATGACGATTCCAATTGTGTCCGATGGGGGAATGAATATACCAGTTCTGACCATGCTGCTTGGGGATAAGCTCAAGCATTTTGGTTATTACGTTTTCCACATGCCCGTGACGTCACTCGAAAATCGCATACGAGGACGAAAAATATGGGGTCTACCGAAAGACGTTGAATCTATCAGTATTCAGCATGATGGTGAGCGTTCGACTATTCGAGCCAGTGTGGACGGTGATGAGCCTTACTTGCAGTTATCAATACCGATGAAAGGAAGCGAACAAGCGTTCGATGTTAAGTCAAACCTGTATTCCGTGTTAGACCAACAGCGATTAACCAGCACGACTCAGTTTAGTGGTAAGTTCCAAGTGAATAAAAATATGGCAACGCTGTTAAAGCGTGGCCAAGCTGAAAACAGCGCCCATATCAAAATTGGCCATGGCCCCATTGCCGATAAACTGAAAGCATTAAAAATTGAAAGTGAAGCTTTTCAATTTAGGCATACTGCTTCAATGAATGCGTGTTTCGATTTACCCCATACTTGTTCAGAATAAATGGAAATGGCGATGACTAAAAAGCAGTATTTAATATTTGGAGCCGGAGCCATTGGTGCCACGGTAGCGGCTTGGTTGACCGAGCATTCTCGAGATGTGTCAGTGAGTATTTTTGACAAGCCGGAAGTGTGTTCGGTTATCGAGAAAAACGGCATAACCACTTATTGTGGGGATGATCCAAATAATCGAGCAACGGTTAAAGTCTCTGCGTATTCAGACCTCAAACACGTGCCCAAGCCAGATGTGATCATCCTCTGCGTTAAAAATTACAGCCTAGCCGGTGTTAGCCAGTTTTTGGTGGATCAATTCGGCAGCGATGTATTAGTCGTTGGGTTGCAAAATGGTATCGAAAACCAATCGATATTACCGGAATACTTTAACAAAGTGGTTTACGGCGTCGTGTGTTTTAACGCATGGGTAGACAGCCCAGGTGTTTGCGGTTACCAAAAAAGAGGGCCAATAGCACTCGGCCATAACGGAGGGGTGAGTGATGCAGAAATTGAAAGCCTAGCTCAGGATTTTAATCTAGGCGTGCCAACAGAGATTTATCCGAGGTTAGCCGATGCTGCACATTCAAAAATCATTATAAACTTAACCAACTCATTAACGACATTGGTGGCGCTTCACGAGCATGACCAGTCTAAAAGTAAGGCGTTTCAAAAACTGTTGACCGCCATGACTTACGAAGGTGTTAAGGTGATGAAGGCCGCAGGTTACCGCGAAAGTAAATTAGGCGGAATGCCAAGTTGGGGGCTAATCACTGCCGCAGGCATATTACCTGCATTTATCACGCGTAAAGCGTATCTCAAGAACCTTAAAAAAATGGTCGTATCCAGTATGGCTCAAGATATTATAGTGAATGGCGGTACCACGTCAGAGCTTGACAGTATCAACGGTTATGTTCTGGGTTTAGCAAAAAAACACGGTGTGAACACACCCATTAATAACGCTATTTATAAGCTCTGCCAAGAAGAATTTATTAAGCAACCATTTAAACCCATGAGAGTAGAAAAAATATGGGAACGGATTAATCAGTCCGCTTGAACCCTTAAGATTAAAGGCATGATACCTTGAATAGGTGTAACCAGAGTTCCTGTTGAAAAGCCTGATTAAATGGAATTGATCAGGCTTTGTGTTGATGGTTTGATGGATAGCTGTCTGATTGCAGTTTATAAATATCAAAGAGCCTTAAATAAAGATCATCAGCATTATTTAATGCGGCGCGTATTACGAAGTCCGTGAATCATAAAAAATAGCACCCCGCCTACGGCCCCACTGTACAAACAAAATCGATGTAGATCTTGAACGCTGATGAGATGCCATAATGAGTTGCTGCTGGTGAATGGGGCAAAAGGCTCGATATCGGTGTGCATCACGCTGTCTAGCACAACATGGCTGTAGCATCCGATAAAAGCGCTGAGTAAACTGACCCACCAACGAATACGGATGGGTTGCTCGGTAAACTGATTGCTTTTGTCTTTTATTTGAAGCATCCACAGACCGAGTTCAGCCAAATATTTACCTGTTAAGCCTGCGAGCAATGACAATAGTGTTGCACCGATATAAGTGTGACTGAAACCATGTAGATGGCCGCTACCGGTTATCAGAACGAACAAGGGCTGAATATCCATTATAATTTGCGCCCACCCAAATACCATTAAGCTAAAACTGCCTTGCATGAGTGCTTTTATGAAAATCCCTGGGCCCATATGAAAAGGTGTGAATGGCATGCATATTCCTCGCGTCATGATGGAGCATGGTAGCAAGAGGGTGGGGTTTTGAGAAAGAGGGTCGCCCAATGAATTTAATGTTTCACTGGGCGATTGGATTAAACTGAGTGGTTAAGTTGGTTATCCTTTAACATCGTCAAAGGTTTGTAAAATGGTTTTCGAGGGGGCTTGAGTAGCGGAACTCACGATGAAGATTGCAAGCGTCGCAAAAATAAAGCCCGGTACAATTTCATATAAGTCAAAAATCCCACCAGAAAGTTGTTTCCAAATAACCACCGTGAGACCACCTACGATAATACCCGCTAAACAACCAAGGCGATTCATTCTCGACCAATAGAGGGACAGTATCATGGCCGGTCCGAATGCAGCCCCGAAGCCCGCCCAAGCATAGGAAACCAGACCTAGCACCGTGCTGTCTGGATTAAGTGCGAGTAACCAAGCGATGATGGCGATGCCTACGACGGCAAATCGACCGATGGTCACTAATGACTCAGGACTGGCTTCTTTATTGAAAATGGATTTATAAAAATCTTCGGTAAAGGCTGCGGAAGAAACCAAAAGTTGAGAATCTGCAGTTGACATAATCGCTGCTAAAATGGCAGCCAATAAAACACCGGCCACTAAGGGATGGAAAAGTGCTTGCACTAAATCTATGAAGACGGTTTCGGCATCCGCTAAAGGCTGATCAAAAAATCCTATGCCAGCAACACCCACCATAAAAGCCCCTAGCAAACCAATCAGTGTCCATGAGGCTGCAATCGTTCGCGCTTTTCTCACTTCTTCTTTGTTTTTGATGGCTTTAAACCGCGCCAATATGTGCGGTTGTCCAAAATACCCTAAGCCCCATGCCATGAGTGACACAATGGAAATCCAGCCAAGTGTTTTACCGTCGCTGTCCGTTAGCGGGCTCAGCAGATTCGCATTAGCATTGCTGAGTATTTCATTTGGCCCGCTGCCAACACTGTTGAACGCTGCAATAGGCACGATAATCAAGGCTGCAGCCATTAATAAACCTTGCACTAAATCTGTCCAAGATACGGCTAAGAAACCGCCAAAAAAAGTATAGGAGACGACGGCAATGGTGCCCAAGGTTACGGCGATTGTATAATCCATACCGAAGACACTTTCGAATAGTTTTCCTCCGGCCACTAAACCTGAACTGGTATAAAATAAGAAAAACAATAAAATAAAGAAGGCTGAGATAACACGAATTAACGTTTTGTCTTCAAAGCGATTACTGAAATATTGGGGGAGCGTTAAGCTGTCGCCTGCCATTTTGGAATACACGCGCAGATTGGGTGCAACGATCAACCAATTCAAATAGGTGCCAATTAATAGTCCGATGCCCAGCCATGATGCTTGCCATCCAGCCACATAAGCGTAGCCCGGCATACCTAATAATAACCAGCCTGACATATCCGATGCGCCTGCGGATAACGCAGAAGGCCAAGCCCCTAGTGAACGTCCTCCTAGAATATAGTCCGACAGATTATTGGTTTTTTTATAGGCCCAGTAACCAATCCAAAGCATTACTGCGAGATACGCGACAAATGTCACGCCAATGGCGAAAGTTGAATTCATATCGTGCTCCTGTTTATTGTTTTTGTTTTACTTGCATTACGAAGTGAAAAACTACTGTGCTCATGGACGTCGCTCGTAAACTTTGAATACCAAATCGCTTAGTGGTGAGCTAATTCGATTTGATTCGCTTGGCATTTCTATGCATCTAACGCACTTTCATTAAGATGCATGTTCGAAATACCGCCTTCACGGTTTTTAGTGTGTCATGAGCCGCTACCTGTAGTCAGGCCATAACATCCCTGTTGTGGCCTGTTCCTTCCTAGGAATAACGGTTGCTCTGTTAAATTTTTGTGTTAGTCCGTGGATTGTAAGGATAACAATGTGGCGTTTCCTCCCACGGCGGTCGTATTGATGGTGCGGACACGTTCGGTGGCAAAACGTTTAATGTAATTTGGGCCACCCGCTTTTGGACCGGTGCCGGAAAGGCCACGGCCACCAAATGGTTGAACACCCACGACAGCACCAATTTGATTGCGATTGATATAACAGTTGCCTACTCGAACCCGTGCCTCAATGTAAGCCGCCGTCGCTTCGTTACGACTGTGAATGCCCAGTGTTAAGCCATAGCCTGTAGCATTAATGTCTTCAATAATTTGATCTAATTTCGATGCTTTAAATCGTAAGATATGTAGGATCGGACCAAATTGCTCTCTGCCTAACTCATTTAATGACTGAATCTCGATCGCTGTCGGCGCGACAAAGTACCCATGACAGGTTTCGTCAGTGGGCAATGTTGCCTCCGCAAGAATGCGATTTTGGCCACGCCATTTTTCAATATAGAGCTGAAGATTTTTCTGCGCTTGCGTATCAATAACCGGACCGCAATCAGTGGAATATTCTGCGGGGTTTCCGAGGTGCCAGCGTTGCAGCGCGCCATTAATCAGCGTCATAACTCGATCGGCAATATCATCTTGCACGCAGAGTACGCGTAGCGCAGAGCAGCGTTGTCCGGCACTTGAAAATGCCGATTGCATGACGTCTGCCACGACTTGCTCCGGTAAGGCAGTGGAGTCGACGATCATGGCATTTTGGCCACCCGTTTCTGCAATAAACGTGGGTAATGCACCGTCTCGTTTCGCCAGTGTTCGATTTATGGCATGAGCGGTTTCCGTTGAACCGGTGAAGGCCACGCCCACGACTTTATGATTGGGCAATAAATGATGACCTAATTCTGCACCTGACCCTGGGATAAACTGGAGTACATCTTTGGGGATTCCAGCTTCATGCATGATTTCAACGGCGCGTGCAGCGATAAGTGACGTTTGCTCGGCGGGCTTTGCCAAAACGCAATTTCCGGCGACCAAAGCCGCAACGACTTGGCCAGTAAATATGGCCAATGGGAAGTTCCACGGACTAATGCATAGAAAAACGCCACGCCCTTCGTAATAGTGCTCATTGCTTTCACCTGTGGGGCCGGGTAATAAAGTAGCAATGCTCATTTCTTGTCGGGCTTGCTGGGCGTAATATCGACAAAAATCGACCGCTTCTCGAATTTCGTCGATGCTATCTTGAAGGGTTTTTCCAGCTTCACGACAGCACAGCGCCATTAATTCAGCCGTGTTTTGTTCAAGCAGGTCAGCCGTCTTATCTAAACAACTCGCGCGCTCTATGACCGGTGTTCGATTCCATTCGAACCATGCATTATCAGCATTGCTTAATGCAGCATCGGCTTGTTCATGATCACACCATAAGACCGTACCAACAGATTGATCAGGGAACGCCGGATTCAATACTTCATACAGGTTTTCATTTGGCGTAGATTGTGCGGTAGATTGAAGTTTTTTCTGCCCAGAAATAATCGGGCCTTTCTGCCAATTGATTGATTGAAAAGGCTCGGTTTCATCCAGTAATGGCGTACGCTCAAATTGAACATTTAAGTTGTAGCCTTGCGAGTTTTTACGTTGTGCTCCGAATAATTGGCTTGGCTGCGGTATTAAATGATTGCGATGACTACGCTGATGCGCAGCCAAAGCAACGGGAGAAATGACTAAGTCGTTTACCGGTGTTTCCGCATCGACCAAACGGTGCACAAACGAAGAATTTGCCCCGTTCTCCAGAAGGCGGCGCACCAAATACGGCAGTAAATCTTTATGAGCACCGACCGGCGCATATATGCGCACGTTAACATTTTCTTGATTTAATACCGTATCGTAAAGCGCATCTCCCATGCCATGGAGCCTCTGAAACTCAAAAGATCGATCAACTCCATTTTTGGCCATTTCCAGTATGGCGGATACGGTGTGAGCATTATGCGTGGCAAACTGTGGGTAAATTTTACCCTTGCATTGTGTGCTTAATAAATACCGAGCACACACCATGTAGGATACATCTGAATTTTCTTTGCGCGTAAACACGGGATAATCGGCCAGGCCTAATTGTTGCGCATGCTTAATTTCCGTATCCCAATACGCTCCTTTGACCAGTCGAATGGGAATTTCGTCCCCTTGTTCATTGGCCAATGCGTTTAAAAACCCTAGTACCGGCAGCGCACGTTTAGAATAGGCCTGGATGACCAAACCAAACTGGTTCCAACCTTTTGCAGCTGGACTTTGATAGACCTTTTTGAATAAACGTAGTGACAATTCCAATCGGTCGGCTTCTTCTGCATCAATGGTGAGTGCGACATTCAGTTTTCTCGCTTCTTCCACAAGCTGCGTTAACCGATTGCCTAGCTCTTCCATCACCCACTCAGCGTGTGACTCTTCATATTTAGGATGCAACGCAGATAATTTAATCGAAATACTGGGTGTGGGTTTATCTTGCCGCCAATCTTCATGACTGCTCGCCAATGTGGCAAGCGCTTGTCGGTAGGATTCAAAATAGCGATCTGCATCATCATCTGTAAACGCCGCTTCACCCAACATATCGAACGAATAGGTGTAGCCTTTTGCACGATACGATTGGCTGTTTTTGATGGCTTCAGAGATCGAGCGTCCTAATACAAACTGCTTGCCCATGATTTTCATGGCTTGATGCATTGCACTACGGATAACGGGTTCGCCAGCCCGCTGTATAAGTCTTCCCAGCATTTTGCCTGGCGCATCTTTGCCGTTGCTTAGCCCCGTTACTTTGCCCGTCAGCATAAGCCCCCATGTAGAAGCATTAACCAGCAATGAATCTGAGCGTCCTAAATGATCTTCCCAATCAGCAGGTGAAAGTTTGTCTCGAATTAACGCGTCAGCGGTTTTGGCATCTGGCACACGCATTAGCGCTTCCGCTAAACACATGAGAATGACACCCTCTTCATTATCGAGGCTGTATTCTTGCAATAGTTTATCAACCGCGTGGGCGACATCGCCTTCCGCTCGAATGCTTTCGACTAACTGCCTTGCACGCATTTCAGTGAGGTGACGAATTTGCGCTTCAGGTTCCGCCAGTGGAATCAACTGCGCAACCAATTCATCTTCGTCAATGGCATAAAAATCAGTGATCAACTGATACCAGTCTTCCGCCGTTAAGTTAGAGTCGGGGTCAGTCTCGAAGAGGGATTGCAAGTCAAAGCTGCGCATCATGGGCTCCTATATTATTGTTGTTTGCAGACAGATAAACGTGCGACTGTCAGGCAGCTGGGCAGATGATGGCTGTACCTTAGCCTATCTGACTATTTATTGGATTGTGAGAATGTCTGGATTTTTTGCGAAATCCTCTTGCCTGTGTGTCATTCGGTTTATCTAGTACCCTTGTGTCACAAATAGTCCTGATTGGGCTACCTAATCGTTCAGTGAAAATCTTCGGCATTTAAAGTGTAGATGGCGAAGACGCAATGGGTTGGAAATTTGCATTGTGCGATGGACGTTATGAGATGATAGGATTTGTGGAAAATATCCAATGAGTGTTGCTGTACAAGGAGTGAATAATGTCTGATTTAGTGATTCGAAATGCCGTGCCGGACGATTCAGCGGTGATCTTACAATTTATCCGAGAGCTGGCTATTTACGAAAAGGCCGAGCATGAAGTGCTGGCAACCGTCGACACGATTAAGTCTTCTATTTTTGGCCCAAATTCCAGTACGTATGCGGTGATGTGCGAAAAGTTAGGTGAGCCGATTGGTTTTGCCGTGTACTTTTATAATTATTCTACTTGGCTCGCTAAAAATGGTTTATACCTCGAAGATTTATATGTGACGCCTGCCGCGCGAGGAACCGGCGCTGGAAAAGCGCTATTAAAACATTTAGCGCGAATAGCAGTAGATAAAAAATGTGGGCGGTTTGAATGGAGTGTGTTGGACTGGAACACACCCGCGATTCAATTTTACGAATCACTGTCGGCCAAGCCTCAACCTGAATGGATAGGCTATCGTTTAACGGGGCAAGCATTGTTAGATTTGGCGGAAGGTGCGTAATTTTTGGAGAGCAGAAATCACATGCACTTTATTGCGACTGATAGCGTTTGCGCATTTGTCCTGGAGAGATACCAAATCGTGCTTTGATAATGTGTGATAAAGCACTTTGTGTGGTGAATCCACTGTCAATGGCTACATCAGCGATGGTCATAGAAGAATGCTGAAGTAGCCATGCGGCCTGTTCAACGCGTTTGTCTAAAATATATTGGTGAGGGGTTTGTCCCGTTCGTTGTCGAAAACGTAAATGAAACTGGCTGGTGCTCATATGGCAGACATCAGCTAACGTTTCGACACTCAATTTTTCGTTTAAATGCATGAGAATGATTTCATTTATTTTTTGCATGTTGATACGATGATCATCTTGTATTTGTTCAATTTTTTCAGAAACCACGCGATGATAAATTGAATGTAATAATAGGCCGCTTATATATTGTTGTAGTTTTAAATCATTTTGTCTGCGTTCGAGCTCGGTGACTAATGAAGAGACTAAATTTACCAGCGATTGATCTAATGTGATAAAACAGGGGGTAGAGAAAATATTTTCCATGATTTCATTTTCAACAATGAGCCCTTGATCCATCGTTTCAGAAATAACATCAACCACAAGTACCCGATTTTCGCCCGAGCCATAGAAAGCATGTTCACATTGTGATGGCAGCAAACATGCAAAGCCTGAGCTGAACACCTGTTCACTGCCATCAGGTAATGTAAATACCACGTTGCCTTGAACGCCGATCACGATTTGATGATGATCATGGTGATGCGTTTGGTAATCTTTTCGTAGATGCTCCAATCTACTCGCGCCTGCTGACCACATATAAAACGCTCTGCATGGTGAATGCTGAACCTTAATAGGAAGTCGTGGCTGTGCCAAGAGACATTTTCACCAAAGTGTTTTTAGATGTGGGCGAAAACGCAGTATGAGAGGCTCATCGGCGTGCATAAGAAAGCCGTCAACGATCACACTGTAGGCGTTTAATACAAAAGCCGAATGATCATTCATGAAACGATCGTTGGGTTATCAAGTGTTAAATAAAATGCAGTGCAACCCAAAGAAAATATAATCCGGTGCCTAAGCCAAAACTTTTATACACTTCGTTACGCTGCTTGTCGCTAAGCTGAGAGCGTTTCACCGCATTTTTTAGTTTGGTTGTGTACTCTGGCCCACCTGTCATGACGGATAGATATTGAAAACCGCAATACTTTTGCAAACAGCGCCCCGACCAAGCGAAACAAAGAAATGCGATGAGCGGTAATAATGCATTGCTTGCCACAATGGCAGACATGCCTGTGACATAGAGCATAAGAATGGTACTTGATACAAAAAACATAACTGCCCCCATCATGCTGTTAGAAACTCAACGGCCGTACTTAATTTAGTGTTTTTCACGGTGCTTATTGATGGTACTCAAGCATCTAGGCTGCGAAGTTTCGTCATTCTTCTTAGTTAATTTTAGGCGTTTTTTGAAAGGATGCTGAAAAAGTGCGGAATGGATAGGTAGGCTTTTTATTCGTTAAAATTATAAGGGCAGTCCATTAATTGACGGGTATTCAGGCCGTGCCCATCGGTAGACAACGCGAATTCGCTGCCTACCTTGGAGGAGATTTATGCGTGCATTAAATCGTAGCGGCTAGTCGAACACCTTGATCAATGGCGCGCTTTGCATCTAGCTCGGCTGCAACGTCGGCACCGCCGATGAGATGAAACGGCTTCGTTAAGCCTTCTGACAGTGAACGCTCTGGTTCTTGTCCTGCGCACAGAATGACGTTGTCGACTTCAAGCAGGCGAGCTTCTTCACCCACTTTAATGTGCAAGCCTTGATCGTCAATTTTTTCGTATGAACAGGCCGGTATCATATTCACGCCTTTATTCTTCAAGCCTGTGCGGTGAATCCAACCCGTCGTCTTGCCCAATTTAGCACCGACTTTAGACTTCTTACGCTGAAGCAAATAGATTTCACGTGGAGAAGGCGTCACTTGAGGTTCAACACCTTCAATACCACCGCGCGCTTGTAGGGTCATGTCTACGCCCCATTCACGCATAAATGCTTCAATATTTTGGCTGGTTGCCTCACCTTCATGTGAAAGGTACTCAGACACGTCAAAACCAATGCCACCCGCACCAATTACAGCAACACGCTTACCAACGGGTTTTTTGTGCTTAAGTACGTCTAGGTACGAAAGCACCATGGGATGATCCACGCCGTCAATGTCCGGTGTGCGTGGAGTGATGCCCGTAGCAATGATGACTTCATCAAAGTCGGAAGCATTGAGTTCATCGGTTGATACCATGGTGTTCAACTGAGTCTTAATCTGCTTTTTATCGAGTTGAACGTTGAAGTATCTCAGGGTTTCGTAAAATTCTTCTTTACCCGGAATTTGCTTAGCGACGTTAAATTGGCCGCCAATTTCACTGCCGCCATCAATCACAGTAACATCGTGTCCGCGCTCCGCGGCGGTCACTGCAAACGCCAATCCTGCTGGGCCGGCACCCACAACCGCCAGTTTCTTCTTGGTAGTGACGTCGGTCATGGGTATTTCTGTTTCGTGACAAGCGCGAGGGTTGACCAAGCAGCTGGTCATTTTGCCGCTGAAGACGTTATCGAGACAGGCTTGGTTACAACCGATACAGGTATTGATTTCATTAGCGCGACCTTCTTCGGCTTTCTTGACGAAATCTGAATCCGCTAGGAATGGGCGTGCCATAGACACCATGTCGGCATCGCCGCGAGCCAATACATCTTCCGCGACTTCTGGTGTGTTTATACGGTTTGACGTGATTAACGGTACGCTGAGAGCCTCTTTAAACTTGGCGGTGACCCAAGTAAAGGCGGCGCGTGGGACTTTGGTCGCGATCGTCGGAATGCGTGCTTCGTGCCATCCGATACCCGTATTAATAATCGTGACACCCGCCTGCTCGATGGCGAGGCCCAATTGCACGACCTCTTCAAAGCTGCTGCCACCTTCTACTAAATCCAACATAGAAAGTCGGTAAATAATGATAAATTCTTCGCCCACCGCTTCGCGCACGCGTCGAACGACTTCAACAGCCAGGCGCATTCTGTTCTCGTACTCGCCGCCCCAGCGATCGTCACGATGGTTTGTACGTTTCGCTAGAAACTGGTTGATGAAGTAACCCTCGGAACCCATGATTTCCACGCCATCATAACCACCAATTTGTGCGTATTTGGCTGTTTGAACGATGTCTGAAATTTGCTGCTCAATGCCTTCTTCATCCAGTTCTTTGGGCTTGAAAGGGTTGATTGGGGCTTGTACTGCGGATGGTGCAACAGAATTCGGGTTAAATGCGTAGCGGCCTGTATGCAGAATTTGCATGCAGATTTTACCGCCTTCGGCGTGTACTGCGTCAGTAATCTGTTTGTGTTCTAGAGCGTCTGCTTCATTTTTAATGAGGTTGGTTTGCGGGTGTGTAGCGCCCTCTGCGTTTGGTCCCATACCACCGGTAACAATCAATGCTACGCCGCCGCGTGCGCGTTCTGCAAAAAACGCGGCCATGCGCTCATGTCCGTTTGGTGCTTCCTCGAGACCGGTGTGCATCGATCCCATCAATACGCGGTTTTTGAGCGTCGTAAAGCCAAGATCCAACGGCTTTAACATATTGGGATATAGATTATGTAATTCAGACACTGATTTTCTCTCCATCTGTAAAGGACTACTCACTCAAGATTTGTGTGTACTCACTTACTGGTTGTTAGCGTATCTACGTACGCATTTTTATAGCGTCTATTGTCCATAAACCGACGTCCAGCGCCTTAACATTTGATAATTTGATGACTTCATTGCGAATGGAAGATTGGCCGGTTGAACCTTCAGGTGGGTGAGCTGACAAGAAATAATGATGTGCCTCTAACTTTTGCGCTTCGACATACGTAATTGATTGACTCCGATGCGTTGATTTTTTCTAATGCGACCCCTTTAACATTCCAGCTGTGAATCCGCTTCTAAAACTGAGGTGCGAGTTACGACACTGGCAGATCTGAATGAGGTGGCTTTATGAAGAATGGATGGGTGGTGTCGTTATGTTTGCTGTTTAGCGCAGCGATGATGGTGCAAGCAAACGATGTGAAGTCAAAGCCAACAGATTCAACGTCGTTGACTTATCAGTGGCAGCCTCACCAAAAAATTGGCGTTGTCTACGAATTCACCACGGATAGTCGTCAAAACCAGTCCACGATTAAGGGCGCCTACACCATGAATACCCTGCCTCATGCGAAGGGGATGGAAATAAAATTCACGGATATGCAAAACGAAGTCATCAGCGAAGATGCGAAATTCAAAGGCTTTATGGGAGCGTTTTTGAATACCATGCTCCAGCATTCGCCCAGCTATATCATCAACAAAAGTGGTGAATTGGTCGAATTAGGTAATGTGCAAGCTTATCGGAGCAATGTTCGAGCAGGCTTATCGGACATCAGCCAACAGCTCCCAGCCAAAAGGCGGTCTCAAGTTGAAAGTATGATCAATGCGATGACGACGGAAGAGCAGCTGATGGCCAGTATCTCAGAAGAGTGGGGTCGCATGGTGGGTGCTTGGTTGGATACAGAAATGGAACACGGCGAAACCTACACCAGCTCACATCAAGCACCGATTCCTATGTTAGGGAATTTACCCGTGACGATGTCTTCAGAATTCTCGCTGGTCGGACGGGTGCCTTGTCATGCAAAAGCGAAAGCGAATAATTGTGTCAAATTAACCGCTTACTCCTATGTGGGCCGTGACGAGGGTAAAAAATTCATTCAGGCATTGGAACAGCAATTTAACATGTCTGTCTCAAAGCACTCGACGTTCACCATTACGACAGAAGTCGAAATAATTACCGAACCCAATACCTTATACCCACATAGCATTACTGAACGAAAATTAACCTCCGTTCCGACACCGAAAGGTATTCAAGAAAAGTCGGAGCTGAAAACCTATCGTTTCCAGTATTAGAAACATATTCAATTGTTGAGGTGTTCAGATCCACTGAGCACATATAAAAGGAAGAAAGTCATGTTAAGCCGTTTTACAAAAGTCAGCCTGCTACTGTGGATGTTTATGCAGGCATCAGTGGTCTTTGCACAAGCTTCTGTTGAAGCACTGATGGAAAAATCAGGTATCAATGAAGTGATTGATAATTTTCAGGAGCTGATGGCTGAAAGTGTCAGCGAGGCCGCTGCTCAGGATAAAGGCAATGAAAATCTCGCCGTGGTGGAAAAACTGATGGTGGAGAGTTTTCAACCAGCGCTTATGAAGGCAGATTTTAGAGAGTATCTAGGCTTAGCACTGAGTGAAAAAGAAATCAGTAATATTTTAACTTGGTTAAACACCGACTTGGGTCAGCGAATCGTTGCGATGGAAAGCGAAGCGTCATCGAGTGAAGGGCAGCAAAAAATGATGGCCCAAGCGGCTGAATTGATGAAAAATTCAAAACGCGTTGCCATGGCAGAAGAATATATCAAAGTCACTCACACCGAGGAGCAAATGAAGATCATCATGGGCAACATGCAGGCAGGTATGATGTTCGGTATGAGTGCCAGCATGCCAGAAGATAAGCGTATGTCTTTTGATCAAATCACAAAGTTGGTTGATAGCCAATTGGATCCGGCGATGGAGCAAATGAAGCCCGTGTTTTTGCTAAGCACAATTTTTAGTTATCAGTCATTGACAGATGAAGAATTGCAGCAGTATATCGACTTTTATAAGACGGAAAATGGTCAAAAGTATAATGCAACGACAATGGCTGCATTTGACCTAGCGATGAGTAAAGCTGGCCGTCGTGCCGGTGCAGCAATCGCAAAAGCTGCGCTAAAAAAGAAATCCTAACTTTGTGAAAACCTTTGCGATTCGCTTACCGTGTTCAGGTGTGAATTGCCTATAAGACGTCAAGTATGCACCGGCTTTGCCGGTGCCATTGAAGAATGATTATCTTATTTTACAGTGCTTCAATCTCATGACTCCTCTTTTGTTCACGCAAACTCAAGTTTATTGATTCACTCAATTCGAGTAATGCTTAATGTGCCTAAATACGCTTCGCTTGAATGGTGCTGGTGGCTTTAAAATGGTAAAAACAGCAGAGTAAAAAGTCGGAGTGTAAGCGCATTTAATTAACGAATCGTGTTTTATGTTCTCGCCTTAAAAACAGGTTCAACATTGAGCTGGCATTTTTAAGAGTCTTTAATTTTTCTTTTTTTCATTGTGTTGTTGAAATAAGTGCCACAGTCGTTGTGCAACTGGCCCCACCGGCTCGCCTTCTAATCTTGCCACCCGCAATTCAATATTGGGAATATCAGGGTCACCTTCTACTTTTATGGGGGCCAGCAAACCTTGTGCAAGCTCTTCCTTAATTAAGTGTTCGGGTAAGCTGCCCCAGCCCATACCTTGCATAATAATTTCTTTTTTTGTTTGGAAATCATTTACCCGCCATTGATCACCCCCTTCCAGCACACCATAATTTTTAGAGGAAGATAGGCGCCCGCCAATAATTACCTGTGGATAGCGTTTCATAATCGCTTTGGGCACAGCATCATAATTTTTCAATAAGGGAGAATCAGCAGCAATAACGGATTTAAAGCGCATGTTCATGAAGTGAATAGATTCAAGTTTGTGATTGTTTTGCATCCAAGGAATGATCACGATAGACGCTTGCCCATTTTCTAAAAGCTCCATGGGCCCTAATCCAATCTCAGAATACACTTCCAGCCGAGTGGCGGGAAACTCTTCCTTACATTGGCGAATGGTTCTGATAATAGGGGAGACTGGAATGGCCGAGGTAAATGCTATGCCCACTTCGGTTTCTTCTCCGGCCACTAATTGCGTGGCGAGTTTTTGTAACGTCTGAGCTTGGCTTAAAACCAATTTGGCTTGCTCGTACAATTTTTTACCCTGAGGGGTGAGGGTATTTCGGTATTGGTCACGGTCAAATATTTTCAGACCTAACTCTTCTTCAAGATTTTTAATGGCCACGCTGATGGTGGGGGGCGTGCGGTTTAGGCTTTCTGAAGCGGCTCGTAAAGAGCCTCCCTCAACAATGGCTTGCAATGATTTGAGCTGATCTAGGGTCATGGGTGTTATTTCTACTCTTATTCATAAGATGGCGTTATTTACGTTCAACCGCTCTATTACAGGCATTAGGTAGCTTTTGGGTATCAAATCAGTAAGTGTTAGATGAAGTCTAATGACTTATTAATAATAATCAAATTTTATTAGGTTTAATCTAACGGTACATTGAAATTCAACTTACTCGAACTCAATAGTTTAAACGTGCTGCTATCTATAGTAGCGGGAAGATGAATATGCAAAAGCAGACAGATGTACTCATTATTGGTGGTGGTTTCAGTGGCGTTGCCACCGCGCAAAAGCTGGCCAAAAAAGGGGTGAATGTCACCTTGGTGGATAGAAAAGATTACTTCGAAGTTACCTTTGCAGTATTACGCAACGTGACGGCCCCAAAGGCACAGGGTAATCGGTCCCGTAAGCTTTATCGTAATTTTGTGGCTGGGGATTTTATTCAGGGCTCAATCAAATCCATGAATGATAAACAAGCCATATTGGCCAATGGTCATGTGATTAGCTTTAATCAGGCGGTTATTGCTTCGGGCAGTCGCTATCCTTCTTTACCTCTGGCCAAATCCCATTCTCAATTTGATTATGTTGGGCGTAATCAAGAAATGCTAAATGAACACGCTAGACTTGCAGCGGTTAAATCAGTGTTGGTGATTGGTGGCGGTGCTGTAGGCGTAGAATTAGCCGGTGAAATCGCCAGCGCTTTTCCCGATAAAAGCATTACTCTGGCTCATTCAGGCAGTACCCTGTTAGATAACATGCAGCCAAAAGTACAAGTTAAAGCTTTTGAGCAATTAAATGCCAAAGGAGTGAAGGTAAAATTCAATCGCCGCTTTATGCTTGAAGCTAAGAGCGAGGAACATAAAGCGGGAAATCAGTATCGTTGTAGCAAGAGTAATGAGGTTATTCAAGCAGACTTAGTTTATAGCTGTGTGGGTATGGTGCCCAATACTGAATTTTTACAAACCGAGTTAGCGGAGGTGCTTGATGATAAAGGTCTCATAAAAGTCGACCCTTTTATGAAGGTAAAAGGTTATGACAACCTATATGCCTTAGGGGATTGTTCAGACTTGGATGATCACAAACACGGTTATCTTGCCGCGGTGCAAGGAGGCATGTTGGCAAGTGTTATACTAAAAACCATGAAAGGTAAAAAAGTAAAACCTTATAAAACCCCTCCCGTTGCAATCATTACCCCAACGGGTACAGACTCTGGCGTAGCACAAATGCCGTTTGGAGTATTTACTGCGAAGTTTATGATTAATCTAAAACAAAAAGATTTGGGTATTAGTAATATTTATAAAATGCTGGGCAGTAAAGCGGATAAATTGGCGTAGAAGTGGAGTAGGTTAATTTAATATGCTTTTTATTCTAGCCACTTAATTCATTTAAGTAGGCACCACTGCGGCCAGTGCTACTTTTGAAAGCCATGTTTTATCACAATTGGAGTCTGTCACAGGTAGTACTCTCATGGTGGCCATGGCCGACTTTAACGTTATGGAATGATCTGTCAACACGACAGTTAAGCGTTCGCCGTCAATAAAATACTCAATAACTTTAGTGCTGTCGTAAAACATGCACCGGCTTTGCCGGTGCCATTGAAGAGTGATCATCTTATTTTACAGTGCTTCAATCTCATGATTCCCTCTCGTTCACGCATACTCAAGTTTATTGATTCACTCAATTCGAGTAATGCTTAATGTGCCTATATACGCTTCGCTTGAATGGTGCTGGCCGTCTTCAAAATCCGTGTCGGAGCGATTACTCGTCAATAATGTAATGGGCAGATTAGAATCATTAGTATCGCTGTTACTGGAAGTAAATGTGATGCCGCCATCTGTGCCTGCATCATAAACAGGCAATGAAATATCTAACTGACTGATCCATGCACCGCTGCTGTCTTTAAGATTTAAGCCGGTGACACCAATAAACCAATCTGGACTGGGAGCAAGCATGGTGACCAAAGTGAGTAATGGATAAGTATCGCTGGTGTTGAATTCTACGGAAGTGGAACCTGAGCCTGTGCTGATGCCTGAAACCTGAATAACCCCTTGGCTGTAGCCACTTAATTTCGCCGTGCTTATTTCAGATGATAAGGCGCTAGTCGAACCAGATTCCGCCATGGACTCAATACCGTCTGTGGCCGGTTGACCGCCCACCTCCCAGAACGAAACTTGTTCATTGTGTACGGTGCCCACTAGCGTCGAAAAATGTGCATTGCTGGGATATTGTGTGGCAAAACGACTGGAGGTCCAGTTCACCGTCAGCGTGGCTTTAAAGCGCACATCACCGCTGGTATCGCTGAGTGACGGTGTTGAGCCGCCATTGCTTCCTCCGCAAGCCGTTAAAAGGGTGAGTAATGAGATACACAGGAGATGATTCGATAACTTCATTTTTCGACCCTCGGTGTCAGCTGATTGCGAATGTTATAAAGGCGTGTGCTATTGCATAGATCGTCAGCGTGCCAATAAGTTTAGTCTGTTTATCGAGAGGGAGGATCTTCAGCTGTTGGGCATATGGAGGGTGTCATGTATCTACTTTTATGAATTTGCACGTACGACGATGTTCCCGAGTACAATAGCGCTCGACTACAATAGCTCCACAAATTTAACGAGTAACATTAGTGGCCATTATTTTAGGTATAGATCCGGGATCGAGAATCACAGGATACGGCATTATTAACTCTGTGGGAGCGAAACTGGAATACATCAGTTCAGGGTGTATCCGCATAGACGTTGAACAGGATCTGGCCGGTCGGCTCAAGCAGATCGTGGAGTGCGTGACACAGCTTATCGAAATGCATTGCCCGCAAGAATTTGCCATTGAGCAAGTATTCATGGGGAAAAACGTGGATTCCGCATTGAAATTGGGTCAAGCAAGAGGAGCGGCCATCGTGGCGGCCGCGCTACAAGACCTGCCCGTGGCTGAATACGCGGCAAGAACCATTAAGCAAGCTGTTGTCGGCAAAGGATCGGCCGAGAAAACTCAGGTACAGCAAATGGTGCAATATCTATTGAATCTACCCGGTGCTCCGCAGGCGGATGCTGCCGACGCACTCGCCATTGCGATATGCCATGCGCATACTCGTCAAAGCTTAGTCATTCAAGCGGGTGCTAAGAAAGTGAAGCGTGGTCGAATGCGCTGGTAAGGCTGGTATTCGATCGTTGACGGGCAGCATCGTGCGCTGGATAGATGACGAGCAAGCTGGTACTCTCATCGCGAATTACTGATTATAAATACAGTGTTTTCTTTTGTTTACGGCTATTTAAATAAGTGTAACGAATCATGATTGGTCGAATTTGCGGTACTTTGGTTGAGAAGCAATCACCAGAGATATTGGTTGATGTGAATGGCGTTGGGTATGAAATTCTGGCTCCGATGACCACGATCTATACACTCGGTGAGTTAGGGGCCAAGGTGACCTTGCACACACACTTCGTGGTACGCGAAGATGCGCAACAGTTGTTTGGCTTTTCGGACAAACAGCAGCGGTCATTGTTTCGCACGCTGATTAAAGTGTCAGGCGTTGGGCCAAAACTGGCACTGGGTATTTTGTCGGGCATTGAAGCTGACAGCTTTGTTCGCAGTATTCATGATGGTGACACCGCGACACTAGTACGTATTCCAGGTATCGGTAAAAAAACCGCAGAGCGTTTGGTGGTTGAAATGAAAGACCGCCTAAAAGAGTGGCATGTAGATTCTGAGCTTCCGCTAATGGCTGCCGCCAACGCGGGCAATACGCAAGATACCTGGATTCAAGAGGCAGAAGGTGCGTTGATCGCACTGGGTTACAAGCCCACTGAAGCCGCTAAAGCGATTGCTGCCATCAAAGAGCCAGTTTCAGGCGCTGAGGATCTTATCCGATTGTCTTTAAAGGGCATGCTGAAGCAGTAGCCATTTCGGCCGCATAACGGCTAGAAAACATAAGTTGAAAGGCATTATAAAGCATCAGGCGCATGACTGATGACCGAGTTTTAATATGAGTTTGCCATGATAGAAACCGATCGCTTCATTGCTCCCACTGTTTCCGCGAGTACTGAGGAGCCGACCCAAGACCGAGCCATTCGTCCAACACGATTGCAAGACTATCAGGGTCAACCTGCTGTGCGTGAACAGATGGAAATTTTCATCGGCGCAGCCTGTGCCCGAGAAGAGGCGCTGGATCATACCTTGATATTTGGCCCCCCCGGCCTCGGCAAAACCACACTGGCGAATATCATCGCGAATGAAATGGGCGTTAATATTAAATCCACGTCAGGTCCGGTTTTAGAGAAAGCGGGCGACCTTGCTGCATTATTGACCAATTTAGAAGAGGGCGATGTTCTCTTCATAGATGAGATACATCGCTTGAGCGCCGCCGTAGAGGAAGTGCTTTACCCTGCGATGGAAGACTACCAGTTAGACATCATGGTGGGAGAAGGGCCGGCTGCTCGTTCAATCAAGATCGATTTGCCCGCTTTTACGTTAATTGGAGCGACCACTCGTGCTGGATTGCTGACATCTCCTTTGCGTGATCGTTTTGGAATTGTGCAGCGTTTGGAATTTTATAACGTTGCAGATCTCACTCACATTGTGAGCCGTTCTGCAAAATTACTAAACGTTAATATGGCTCCCGAAGGTGCTTATGAAGTCGCCATGCGTTCGCGAGGCACGCCCCGTATCGCTAACCGATTATTGCGGCGTGTTCGCGACTATGCAGAAGTGAAAGGAGACGGGACTGTGACACAGAATATCGCAGACTTAGCCCTTAATATGCTGCACGTCGACACCCATGGCCTTGATCATATGGACCGAAGATTATTGTTAGCCATGATTGAAAAATTTGGTGGTGGTCCTGTAGGTGTCGATTCTTTGGCTGCTGCTATCAGCGAGGAAAGGGACACCATTGAAGATGTATTAGAGCCGTATTTGATACAGCAGGGCTTTATGATGCGTACCCCAAGAGGGCGGGTTGTGACTGATAACGCATATCAACATTTTGGTTTGTCGAAAGAAAGTTAGCAGGCCTTGATTTCATATTAATGGCGCAATAGAGTCTCATCGAATATGTCGAACGAAAATAACAATGAATTTACTTGGCCGGTGCGAGTCTATTATGAGGATACCGATGCGGGCGGCATTGTTTACCATGCTCGTTATTTGCATTTTCTAGAGCGAGCAAGAACAGAGTGGTTACGCGACAAGGGATTCAATCAAAGCGCACTAAAAGAAAAAGATTGTGTGTTTGTTGTACGAGATATGCAAATAAAGTTTGTTAAGCCCGCTATGCTTGACGATGAACTCATGATTAGCGTATCAATTGATAAAATTAAACCTGCATCCATGCGAATGACACAAATCATCACTAAAAAACAAACTGTTTTACTAAAAGCAGAAGTGACAGTGGCCTGTTTGAAATCCACTTTGTTGTCGCCAATGGCTATCCCAGATTTTATTGTTAACACGCTTCAGAGTCCTGAAGGCGCAGTGAGTAAATAAGGAGTTTGAAGTGAATGAATCCATGACTTTATGGTCCCTAGTGTCTAACGCTAGCTGGGTCGTGAAAGGGGTAATGTTAGTACTGTTTGCTGCGGTTTTTGCCTCTTGGGCAATTATTATTCAGCGTCACCGCGTATTAACGGCGGCAAAAGACCGCTATATGGATTTTGAAGACCGATTTTGGTCTGGGATGGATTTAAGCCAACTGTATCGTGATGTCTCTAATGAGCCACCTGCTTTTGGTGTGGAAAACATCTTTGCCGCCGGATTTCGTGAATTTAGCCGCTTACGCCAACAAAGTAATGCAGATGCAGAAGCGGTTATGGAAGGTGTGCAGCGGGCGATGAGGGTCGCCACCGTGCGCGAATCCGAACTTCTGGAAAACCACCTGCCCTTCCTAGCAACCGTGGGGTCAACCAGCCCTTATGTCGGTCTGTTTGGCACAGTTTGGGGCATTATGAACAGCTTCAGGGGATTGGCGAACGTTCACCAGGCAACGCTGGCCACGGTTGCACCGGGTATTGCTGAAGCCTTGATCGCTACCGCCATCGGTCTATTCGCCGCCATTCCAGCCGTTATTTTTTACAATCGCTTTACCACGAAAGTGGATCAGCTCGTCACTAACTATGAAACATTCTCCGACGAGTTTGCTTCTATCCTGCATCGACAAGTGCACAAGAAAGCCAAGCCAGCAGTGGTGACTACGGATGGCTAAAAAGAAACATCGTCCAATCGCTGAAATGAATGTTGTTCCCTACATTGACGTCATGTTGGTGTTGTTGGTGATATTCATGGTCACGGCACCGATATTGACGCAAGGTGTCAAAGTTGATTTACCAAAAGCGGCTACTCAGCCGCTGAAAACGCCCAAAGAAAAAGAGCCGATTATTGTGACAGTGAAAAAGGACGGCTCTTATATTATCGAAAGAGGTCGCTCTGAAGATAAGGCAGCTAATTTAGAGTATGTGGAACGGTATGTGGCCAAGATTTTAAAACAAGCCCCACAATCTGATGTGTTTGTTCGTGGAGATCAGGCGGTCGCCTACGGAAAAATCATTGAACTGATGTCGGCCCTTCAGGCTTCAGGTGCTGAAAGCGTTGGGTTGGTGACCGAGGCCCCGGAGCCCGGAAAATAATGTCACTGCTTCCCATCACTGACCCGCGAAGTTTTGCAATTCCGATCACCATTGCCTTGTTAATACAGGTCGTGGTGCTGGGTTCATTGTCGACGCAATGGATGAATCCAGAGAATCATTTTGCAAAGGTTCCGGCGCACATTGCAGCACGCGTTGTGCATCTTGAAAAACCTAAACCTGAAAAAAAGAAGGTGGTTTCGAAGCCCGAGAAGAAGCCAGCCGCGGTGAAAAAACCCGTCCCAAAGAAAGCCGAAAAACCAAAACCGAAGGACAAGCCAAAACCCAAACCGCCAGAAAAAAAGGTCGTCCCGACAAAAGCCAAGCCTAAAGTTGAACCTAAGCCATTACCAGCTGTTGATCTTGAGCAAGCACTCAAAGATGAGTTGGCTATGAATGAAATGGATGCCATGTTAGAAAATGAACTTCAGGCGTTGCAGTCGGACAAAGATGAAGCAGCCATTTCTGACTACTCCAGTCAGATTAAAGCGCTTATTCAACGAGCTTGGCGATTTCCGCCTAGTGCAAGGCACGATGAAGTGGTTGTATTACGTATCTTCTTGGTGCCGACGGGAGAAGTAACGGAAGTTCAATTAGTAGAATCTAGTGGCAATCTCGCTCTGGACCGCAGCGCTGAACAAGCCGTGTGGAAAGTAGCCAGGTTACCTGTACCCGAGGACGCAGCTTTGTTTGATAGAGAGTTTCGTCAATTTGTTTTAAATCTTAGACCGGAAAATGCTCGACTATGAGGTATATCGCGGTATTCAGCTTAATTGTTAGCTGGTGTTTATTTAGTCAGTCTGCACGCGCAGAGCTGAGCATCGAAATCACGCAAGGTGTTGCTTCTGCCATCCCCATTTCCGTCGTACCTTTGGAATGGAAAGGCGCTCAAGCGCTACCGGAGTCGATTGGAGATATTGTACGTTCAGATCTGGATCGAAGTGGCCATTTTACATCCTTATCCCCGAACGACATGCTGAGTCATCCGACTACGGTTGCGGATGTGTACTATCGTGATTGGCGATTACTAAAGCAAGATTATGTCATCATCGGCCGTATCGCTCAGACAGGCGATCGCTATGAGGTGAGCTACCAGTTGATCGACGTGATCAATGAAAAAGAAATGCTGGCGCAAGTACTCACGGGGACTGTGAATCAGCTGAGAGACATCGCTCATAAAATGAGTGATTCAGTTTACGAACATCTAACGGGTATTCGCGGTGCATTTTCAACCAAGATTGCTTACGTTACGACAAACCCGCAAAGAACTGAGTTCAACCTATCAATTGCTGATGCAGATGGCGAACGAGAGCGTGTGATATTAACCTCAAAGCATTCAATTTTTTCACCGGCTTGGTCGCCTGATGGAAAGCAACTGGCTTATGCAATGCTAGAAGACACCGGCAGCAAAGTGTTTATTCAAGACATTGCCAGTGGCAAAAAAGAGATGGTGTCATCATCAAAGGGCTTGAACAGTGCACCTTCGTTCTCGCCGGATGGGAAAAAACTGGCGCTTGTGCTATCAAAAGACGGTAACCCAGAAATTTATACGCTGGAACTGGCCACTCGCAAATGGACACGAATTACTAAACACTATGGCATTGATACGGAACCCAGTTGGATGCCGGATGGTGAAAACATTGTGTTTACATCGGGCCGCAGCGGCAAACCTCAAATCTATCGTGTGAACATTAAGACTGGCTTTTTGGAGCGATTAACATTTGAAGGTCATTACAATGCGCGTGCTCGTTTGGCGCAAGACGGACGTTTTTTAGTCTTGGTGCATCAAGCAGAGCGAGGCGGAGACTTCCATATCGCATCACTTGATCTTTCACGGGGTTTGCTGCAAGTTTTAACCGCTGACACTTATCTCGATGAGTCACCTAGTGTTTCTCCTAATGGAGTTATGGTAATGTATGCCGCTAAATATAAAGACCGTAGTATTTTAGCCGCCGTATCCGT
The DNA here is from genome assembly GCA_947503895.1 of uncultured Saccharospirillaceae bacterium. Lineage (GTDB taxonomy): Bacteria > Pseudomonadota > Gammaproteobacteria > Pseudomonadales > Oceanobacteraceae > Bermanella. The sequence goes on along the minus strand of CANNFT010000009.1, from coordinate 79,675 downwards.
CGATGGTGATGTGAAGTTTTTAGTGCCTTCGAAATTGGGCGATGTAAGAGAGCCAGCTTGGGGCCCTTATTTAAATTAATACTAATAATTAAAAAATTAATGTTTCAAAAAAAGTGGAGTGAACCATGCAGCAATCTGGATTGATTAAGCTATTTGCCGTAACCCTTGCAGTTTTTACTTTAACGGCCTGTGAAAGCAGCGGTGGTGTTAAAGATGGAGAGGCAGAAAATCAAAATGTTGCGACAACTGAAAACACTCAGACTCAGGCAGTACCTGAAGATCCTAGTGTCGGTGTTGAGACGACCGAAAACTCAGCTGCTATGAGTAACCCATTGCTGGATCAGACGACCATTTACTTTGGCTTTGACCGTTCTGAAATTCGCCCTGAGTTCAAAGAAATCTTGAATGCACATGCTGAATACTTGAAGAGCAATACTCAAGCCCGCATCATTTTAGAAGGTCATTGCGATGAGCGCGGCACGGTTGAGTACAACTTAGCGTTGGGCGAGCGTCGTGCAAATGCCACTAAGAGCTACTTGATTACTCAAGGTGTGAGCACAAGCCAAATTGACACCGTTAGTTTTGGCGAAGAGCGTCCAGCTATGGTGGGGTCATCTGAGAACGCATGGGCGAAGAACCGTCGTTCTGAGATTAAATACCAAGCACGCTAATGAAGATATTGTCATCCGGCTTCTGTGTCGCCAGTTTACTGGCGACCTCCATAGCATATGCTGATTCTTGGTCCTCTCTGGAAGCCGCAGAAGATGGCCCAGCAGGTCAAGCTCCTTCTAACTCTCAGCCGCCTGCACAGGTAGTGGTAAACACTAATGCCGCTCCTACGTCAAGCCCACAAACCACGTCACGCAATAGCGGGAATGCTGGTTCGATGGGTTCAGGTGCAGCACAAATCTTGTTCAGCGAAATAGAAGTGCTGAAGCAGGAAGTGCAGGAACTTCGAGGGCTTGTAGAAGAGCAAACATATGAGCTTAAGAAATTAAAAGCTGAGCAAAAGGAACGCTACATCGATCTTGATCGTCGAATGAGTCAGCGACTGCAAGGTGCGCCCTCGAACGCCGCAGATCCAGCTACCGCAGAACCGGTAGATGAAGGCGGTGCTAGTGCGGTGAGTGAGAAGGGGCAATACGACAATGCGCTAAGATTTGTGCAGGAAAGAAAATTCCCTGAAGCAATTGCTGCGTTACAATCGTTTTTGCAGACCTATCCTTCGAGTAGCTATGCGGTCAATGGTTATTATTGGTTGGGTCAAATCTTCTACATTCAAAATAACCTTGATGAAGCTCGCAAGGCGTTCACCATTGTTGTTAATCAATATCCGCAGCACCAGAAAACAGCTGATTCCCGCTATAAGTTAGGTGTATTGCTGCATAAATTGGGTGAAACGGCTAAAGCAAAGAAAATGCTAAAAGCAGTAGCATCTGAATATGCGCAGTCTTCACCAGGAACGGCGCGGCTAGCTGAGAATTATCTCAACCAAAACTTCCAGTAATAGGGGCGTTTTAAGGTCAAGCAGTACTAATTTTGAATACTGTTTGACCTAATTTCCCGCTTTCTACGCAATTCCCTTCCGGCTAACGTTGATCCTTATAAACTAAAACAACCCAGCTGAGCGTGTTCTGCTCCGTGACTTATTAAGATATTTACCTGAATTGCGGTTTTTTTAGAAAAAATATGCCCTAAGGGGTTGTTTTAATTCAGGGAAATAGTAATATTTGCGCCCGCTTTAGGGTCGTTAGCTCAGTTGGTAGAGCAGTTGGCTTTTAACCAATTGGTCGCTGGTTCGAATCCAGCACGACCCACCAAATTTTAGAAGCGTGCACAAGTAATTGAAATTATTGACAAAATTTAATTTTAATGTAAAGTGCGCGTCACCAGCTTAGGGTCGTTAGCTCAGTTGGTAGAGCAGTTGGCTTTTAACCAATTGGTCGCTGGTTCGAATCCAGCACGACCCACCATTACATTTAAAGGCAGAGCATGCGCTCTGCCTTTTTTGTTTTCAGTCATAGCGCACATAAGTGACTGAATTTGTTGACAAAAAAACATATTGCTGTAAAGTGCGCATCACCAACACAGGGGTCGTTAGCTCAGTTGGTAGAGCAGTTGGCTTTTAACCAATTGGTCGCTGGTTCGAATCCAGCACGACCCACCAAATTTTAAAAGGCAGAGCGCAAGCTCTGCCTTTTTCGTATGCGCTAGAAAAAGAATGCTTCGAAGAGCTTTTACTTTTCATGTGAGGCCATATATAGGGGTTATGCGATACCGTCTTATCCAGATAGTGCAATTTCGGTTGTTGGTTTGGTATTGAGGCCCTGTGATCAGCCTTCCGGCAGACCTGCTCGGAAGCCTGTACCTGTGCTAGAATGAGGCGCGTTTTAACTTGCGTATATTTGGATAGTAGAAGCTGATTCACTCATGACAGAATCCACCATTGTTACAGATCAGCCTGTTCGGGGCTGGGTCAGAGAATCTTTAGAGCAGGGTGCGGAAGACACGCTTCCGGCTGAGGTTGCTCAAGATTACATAACTCGTATTAAAGCGTTGTTAAAATCAAAGAATGCTGTGCTGGTCGCGCATTATTACACCGATCCTGTTATTCAGGCGCTGGCGGATGAATCAGGTGGTTGTGTATCAGACTCCCTTGAGATGGCACGATTTGGCCGAGACCACCCAGCTGAGACGCTGGTCGTGGCGGGCGTGAAATTTATGGGTGAGACGGCTAAAATTTTGAGCCCTGAGAAGACAGTTCTCATGCCCACACTAGAAGCAACTTGCTCTCTGGATATTGGTTGTCCAATAGATGAATTCAGTGCTTTCTGCGATCAGCACCCAGATCGAGAGGTGGTCGTGTATGCAAACACGTCTGCGGCAGTTAAAGCCCGTGCAGATTGGGTGGTCACTTCGAGTATTGCCTTAGAAATCGTTCAGCATCTCATGGATCAAGGTAAGAAGATCATTTGGGGTCCAGATCAGCATTTAGGTCATTACATTCAGCAGCAAACCGGTGCTGATATGTTGATGTGGGATGGTGCATGCATCGTGCATGAAGAGTTTAAAGCGAAAGGGCTTGAGGATCTGAAGAAAGTGTATCCAGAAGCTGCGCTTTTGGTGCACCCAGAGTCTCCTCACTCCGTCGTGCAAATGGCAGATATGGTAGGTTCCACCTCGCAAATTATTAAAGCCGCGCAAACGATGCCGAACGATACGTTTATTGTGGCCACCGATAAGGCGATTTTCTACAAAATGCAGCAAGCGGCACCGGGTAAAACCTTTATTGAGGCGCCTACGGGCGGTAATGGTGCTACCTGTCGCAGTTGTGCACACTGCCCTTGGATGGCGATGAACGGATTGGAAAACCTGCATCAATCGCTTGAGCAGTCATTAAATGAGGTATCTGTCGACGCAGATATCGCCGAGCAGGCTAAAGTTTCGCTCGGGCGTATGCTCGACTTCGCACAAAAGCATGGTGTGCAATCTCAAGGTAAGCAGTTTTAGTTTGGTCGGTGATTGTTTTAGGTCTTAACAAAAAAAGGAGCTGCAGCTCCTTTTTTTGTGAGTGGTTGTTTGATGTTTTGCCGAAGACTAGTCCAGCGTTATGTGGGGCGGTTAAAACTCAAGCTTATTGCTTGTGGATGAAATTTCTCGCGCGCGTTGCTGGATGCGAGCTGCCGTTAAGTAGCTTTCGTTTGCCAGTTCTAAAGCGATTTCTAATTGCTTTAATGCTTTCTTTTTATAGCCTGTCAGGTAAAAAAACTCAGCCCTGGCTTGGTGCATACCGACGTGATTGTTTGCCTTGCCTTCCACTTCAGAAAGTTTTTGCCATAGGAATGGGTCGGCTGCCCGAATCAGAACATGACGCTTTAGTTGTGTCGCTGCGGCTTGATATTGGCCTGTTTCGGTTAAATATTGTGCGTAAGTCATGGTGAGTGGGTGATTGTCGGGTGAAATGCTCAATTGATCTTGAATGACATCTAGCGCTTCTTGGCTCTTGCCCAGCCCATATAGGCTGTCTGCATAGAGCACCTGAAAGCTATTTCTGAAGGGGTCTCTACTGGCGAGCGCTTTGCTGTATTTAAGTGCTTCTTCGTAAGCTCGCTCATCCAGTAGCGCTAACGCTAAGCCGTATTGCGCAATGATTTTGTCATTATTGGATTTGGCTCGCTCCAGTGAGCGCCGAAAGAACGATGTAGTATGGCTATCTTTTTGATAAATGCGCAGCAATCGTGTGCGCATGAGGCTGTAGCTAATGTCGAACTCGTATTTGCGTTTAGGCAGGGCATCCACTCTTGCCGCTGCGTCAGAAATTCGATTCTCTGTCACTGGGTGTGTGAGTAAAAATTCAGGCGGACGCTCGCTGTAACGATGGGCATTGTACATTTGCTCAAACATATCGGGCATGCCTTGCGGATTTAAATCTGATTTGACGAGTGTTTGCATACCAAGACGATCGGCCTCGCGCTCCCAGTCTCGGCTGTAGCTGAGTGCCCATTGGGTTGCTGCGGCTTGGCTGGTCATGAGTCCGGCAAAGCCTGCCTCTGTATTGTTGGTGGCCAGCAGTAAAATACTGCCGAGTAACGTGGCCATTGCAATAGGTGCCTGTTTGCGACTTTCTTCAACTTGGCGGGCGAAATGTCTTTGACTTAAGTGGGCCAATTCGTGCGCTAGAACGGAAGCAAATTGTTCTTCGGTCAGAGCGTGAAGAAATAATCCTGCATTGATGCCCACAATTCCGCCTGGTACCGCAAAGGCGTTGAGGTCGGCTTGATCTAGCAAGATGACTTCGAGTCGACGATCTTTTACTTCGCTCTTGCTGGCCAGTCGGTAAATTAAGTTTTCTGTATACTCCGTGATCACCGGGTCATTAATAACGCTGGCTTGTTGGCGTAAATTACGTAACCAAGTTCTGCCTAAATGGTACTCTTGCTCAATTGAAATCAATGATGAGCTGGAATCGCCTAAAGTGGGTAAGTCGTTATTGGCGCTTAATGCGTGCTGTGCAAACCATAAAACAACCACCCCAAAAATTATGCGCATGTTTCCCCTTATTGAATGTGGCCACTGTGTGTTTTTTGTCGCGAAGTGACACCGATTAGCATAATATTAGTCGCAAATACTGCCACTGAGCTAATCTGATTTTATGACGCAGCACTCAGACATCACCTTGGATGTTTGCGGCCTGAGGTGTCCCATGCCGCTTTTGAAGACCAAGCAGACTTTAAGTTCCATGTTGCCCGAGCAGACGCTTAAAGTCATTTCTACGGATGCCGGATCATGGCGCGATATACCTGCTTACGTTGAGCTGACCCATCATGAGCTGGTCGAACGCGTGCAGTTATCGGATCAATTTATTTATTATATAAAGAAAGGAGTTTAATCGGTCTATGTCAATGATGCGTCTAATTCGTGGATGGGTAGACCGATACTTCTCCGACGAAGAAGCTCTGTTTTTATTGCTTCTTCTGGTTTCTGGCTTTGTTATTTTATTTACGCTGGGGGCCATTCTTGCGCCTGCTTTAGCAAGTATTATCGTCGCTTACTTGTTGCAAGGGCCGCTTCTATTACTTAAGCGTCGAGGTGTCTCTCACTGGTTGGCGAGCACGCTGGTGTTTAGCGGTTTTATTGTTATTTGCTTGGCCATTATTTTAGGAATTGTGCCTGCTGTTTGGGGCCAGCTCACACAGTTGTTTGGTGAACTGCCCGCGAACATCAATAAAGCACAGGGGTTGTTATTACACCTGCCAGATGAATATCCGCATATATTTACCCATGAGCAGGTTAAAAGCTTGAGTGCCCAGGCCGGTGAGGAGGTTGGTCGAATGGGGCAATGGGTTTTATCATTTTCACTCTCTACATTGCCTAACCTCATAGCGATTTTAATTTATCTCGTGTTGGTGCCTATTTTAGTGTTCTTCTTTCTAAAAGATGGTTCGCTCATGGTGAACTGGTGGGTTTCACTCTTACCTTCAAAGCGAACTTTGGTGACTCAGGTTTGGCGTGAAATGGATGAGCAGTTTGCAAACTATATTCGCGGCAAGGTGCTTGAGATCATTATCGTGGGGGCCGTTACCTATGTGGCTTTTGCCATTCTGGGCATTCGCTACGCGGCGTTACTGGCCATATTGGTAGGGCTGTCAGTGGTTATTCCATACATTGGAGCTGCCGTTGTAACGTTACCGGTTGTGTTGATTGCTTACTTTCAGTGGGGCTTGAGTCCGACTTTTTATTATTTGGTGGCCATTTACTTTATCATTCAGGCGCTAGATGGCAACGTGCTTGTGCCGTTGCTTTTTTCTGAGGTTGTGAATTTGCACCCGGTTGTCATCATACTAGCGGTTTTGGTATTTGGTGGGCTCGGTGGATTGTGGGGTGTCTTCTTTGCTATTCCATTAGCGACGCTGTTTAAGGCGGTGTTAACGGCGTGGCCGAAAGGCGTCCATGCTGCACAGCTTGGGCCGGACATCAAAGAATAATAGGTAAGCGGTTTATGTCCGGTCATGCAGCGTTACGCGATATCGAGCGGGCATTTCTGGGCCGACTGCAAGAACCGTAAATATTTGAGCCGCTGTCGTAGTGCTACGCTTGCCACGGAGCAAGCGCGCCAGTACCATTGCCATCTAATTTTTATACTGGTTCTCGGAGAGGGTAGATGATCACCGGTAGCATCGTAGCTTTAGCAACACCAATGGAAGACTCAGGCGCTGTAGACTGGTCTGCACTCGAGAAATTGGTGGAGATGCACATCCAGAAGGGCACCGACTCCATTGTCGCGGTTGGCACGACAGGTGAGTCTGCAACCCTCGACCCAAGCGAGCACCTGGATGTCATCACGCAAATTGTAAAATGGGCAAATGGCCGAATTCCTGTTATTGCAGGAACAGGTGCTAACAGCACCTCTGAAGCGATTCATCTCACCAGTGAGGCTGAGAAAGCTGGCGCTGATGCCTGCTTATTGGTAACGCCTTATTACAACAAACCCACACAAGAGGGTTTGTTTCAGCATCATAAGAAGATTGCAGAAAGCGTTGCTATCCCTCAGATTCTTTATAATGTTCCTGGTCGCACGGCCTGCGACATGTTGCCAGAAACCATTGAGCGATTAGCCGTTTTTGACAATATTGTTGGGGTCAAAGAAGCCACTGGAAATATCGCCCGCGGTGAAGAAGTGATTCGACGTGTTGGCGGTGCCATGACAGTATATTCAGGCGATGACGAGACAGCGTATGAGCTGATGCTGCGTGGCGCTAAAGGTAATATTTCTGTAACTGCAAATGTTTTGCCGGCTGAAATGCATGAACTGTGTATGTTGGCCATCGCAGGAAAGGCGGATGAGGCGAAAGCACTAAATGACAAGTTGATGTCGCTTCATAAGGCAATGTTTGCAGAGTCAAATCCTATTCCCGTTAAGTGGGCGCTGCATGAAATGGGATTGATGGGTCCTGCTATTCGTCTGCCGCTTACTCCGATGAGCGAATCATTCAGGGAACCAATGCGTGACGTTCTGCGTCAATGGAACCTCATTTAAGTTGTTTTGGAGCAGTTGATGCGTTCCCTATATATTTGTTTCATTTCTATTGCCTTGTCGGGCTGTAGCTGGTTATTTCACGATCACGCAACGGATTACTTGGATGCGAAAGCGCATCCGCCTATTAAAGTACCGAGTGAGTATGGCCCAACGCCAAAACCTATGTTGGTGATTCCTGACGCTGAGCAACCGTTTGTGGCATCCGAAGAAATTGTTGTGCCTAGACCAGAGCCTTTGGTGGTTGAGGAAGAGCAGCAAGTGGCTTCGTTGTCTCAAGTGCAAAATACGACGATAGATCCGCAGCTGTTAAAGGACGGAAACGGGACGCCTATTTTACGTTTGGGCGTTGCATTTCCACGGGCTTGGTCGGCATTGGGTGAAGCCCTAAAAGCTGCAGATATTAAGGTCACTGACTTAAATCGAAGCATTGGGACTTACTACATTGAGGTGCCGGGTGTGGCTTCTCAAGAAGAACCTGGGTTTTGGAGTTGGCTATTTGGTGAGTCCGAAGTAGAGCCCATTAGTCGCGAGGTGAAACTGAATCGTGCTCGTAGTGGTGTGTATGTTGCCATTCACAATGATTCGGAAACACTGGCAGAAGAAGCCGAAGCGAACGCACTTCTAGAAAAAATATCTAAAAATATCAAGTGAGATTCTGCAGTATAGGCAGTGGCAGTAAGGGTAATGGCACTTTAATCCAAAAGGGTGCCACTTGCCTGTTAATTGATTCTGGGTTTACCGTTAAAGATGTTGAGTTTCGGCTCGCTCAAAAAGGCTTAACACCACTCGATCTAACGGCCATTCTGGTGACGCATGAACACAGTGACCACATCAAGGGTGTCGGTCCGCTTGCGCGCAAATATCGAATTCCCGTCTATATGTCTCATGGTACCGCCCAATATGAGGCGCTTGGTAAAATCCCCGTATTGAAATACATCGACCCGCACCAAGACTTCGAGATTGGTTCGCTTCTGATTACCCCTGTCGTTGTTCCGCATGATGCCCGTGAGCCTACGCAGTTTGTCGTGACTGACCATGTTTCCAAATTAGGTGTTTTAACGGATCTTGGTTGTATTACGCCGCATATTATCAATGTGTTTGATGGATGCAGCGGTTTGCTGTTGGAGACCAATCATGATGTGTCCCGATTGCGAGCAGGCCCGTACCCTCCCAAGTTAAAAAGGCGTGTAGAGGGAAGTCTAGGGCACCTAAGCAACTGGCAGGCAGCTGACCTTTTGAGGCAATTGGATGTGAGTCAGCTTCAGTACCTGATTGCCACTCATATAAGCGAGCAGAATAATAGTCTAGATTTGGTATTGGAGGCCCTTAATAGTGCAACCGGGCGCACGGCTGATGAGATAATTATTGCTGAGCAAAGCACGGGCTTTGAGTGGTGTGCATTCGCCGAGCAGACCGCTTTAGAGCCAGCGTAGTCATTGGCTGGCGGGTGAGTTTGCCGTTGCTGAGCGGCAAATGGTCTCGTAAACCGCGCCCGATTCACAGAATTGAAGGCTCTTCCTTGCGATATTATTGGCAGGTGAGTGCCTCCATGTTAGGTTAGGCCTGCGCTTACAAGAACTCTTATAAAGGAAGGCACAATGAAAAAACTTCTGACGGCAGCGACCTTGGCTGCTGCTTTGCCCCAGGCTGCTAGCGCGCTGCCGCTGGTTGATCTTTATGCTGGCGGATATTATTGGGATCAATCTTACTCAGGTAATCTCAAAGATTCTGGTCAAGAGGTTGATATCGACCGCGACCTAAATGTAGATAAAACAGGCAATAACGTCTTTTACGCAGCCTTTGAGCATGCGGTTCCTGTTATCCCAAATATTAAAATAAAGAGTTCTGCGATACAGGCGAGCGGTAAAAATGGTCAAGTTTCATCATCGTTTGAGCTGGGTGGGCAGAGCTTCCCAGTGGCCCTGAATGATGTCAAAACAGATGCTGATTTTAGTCACACGGATTTAACCCTTTATTGGAGCCCGCCGCTGCCCATCGTGACCTTAGATTTTGGGGTGACGGCACGACAGTTTGACGGTTATGTCAAAATGTCCTCTGCTATCGCAGGTGAGAAGCTAGAGGAAGACTTTAATGTCGTGATTCCCATGGCTTACGCTAAAGTGGGAGCGGATATTCCATTGACGGGGTTGTCTGTAGGCGGAGATATGAATCTGTTTGCCATCGGCGGTTCAGGTGTGAAAGACTTTGATCTAAATCTAACCTATGTACTGCCGATCATTCCATTGCTCGATGTTGGCCTGAGTGCTGGTTACAGGAGTTTCAGTTTAGATCTGGATCCTGATGACTACGGTGGTGATGAAGATGACCTGAAGGCCAGTGCGGCAGTAGCAGGTCCTTACTTTGGCTTGAGTCTCCATCTATAGTAAAAAATGTGTGAAAAGCCAGTGATGCTGGCTTTTTTTCACCTTAAACTCTACCCTGTGATCCGTAAAATCAATCAGTTTTTGGACTGCTGCGCAATATTTCTTCGAAAATTGAAGTAGCATTAATGTGGTGAGTTATATGCGGTGCGGCTCTGGTATAATCCGATCTGGCTTTTTGCTGGTGTGTTTGAATATCAGTTCATGTGGTAACGATATTACCCGGCTATCGGATGATGACCTCCGTAAAAAAGTTCATGCATGTGATTACGCTGTCGATTTGAGCCCTATGGATGCACAGGCCTGCAGTAATTTTCATCGTGAATGCCAGAGACGGTTAGATCGCGAAAATCGATTTGTTTGTAAATAATAACCCCTGTTTTTAAGGATTGGATATGCGCAAGATATTAGCGGCTGTTATTTTACCTGCCACATTGTTGTCGGTGGGTTGTGGTCCAGAGCAAGAGAAAGAAGTCGCTCTTACGACTGAAGAAGACAAAATGAGTTACGGCATTGGCATGAGCATGGCGCGCAGTGTTAAAAGCCAGCCAGTAGAGATTAACTCTGATGCATTGGTAGCGGGTCTTAAGGATATTCTTTCTGAAAAAGAACCTCGCTTAGATGAAGAGGCTATCCGTGCTGCATTTGCTTCTGTTCGTGAAAAGCAAATGGAGATTCAAAAGGTTGAAGCGGAAGCGTCCGTTAAGAAAAGCCAAGATTACCTAACTGAAAATGCTAAGAAAGAAGGCATGACAGTGACAGATAGTGGTCTTCAGTATGAAGTGTTGGCTTCTGGTGATGGCGAAATGCCACAAGCTGAAGACGTTGTAAAAGTTCACTATCACGGCACTTTGATCGACGGCTCTGTATTTGATAGCTCTGTTGAGCGCGGTGCACCTGCGACCTTCCCAGTAAATCGTGTTATTTCTGGTTGGACTGAAGCGCTTCAGTTGATGAAAGTGGGTGATAAGTGGCGTTTACATATCCCTGCCGATCTAGCGTATGGTGAGCAAAGCCCAAGCCCTAAAATCCCTGCAAACTCTGCTTTGGTATTCGAAGTTGAATTGCTAGGTATTGAGAAGTCTTAATTCATTGAGTTGAGATTTTTCTAGTATATTAAAAGACCCTGGATCATTCCGGGGTTTTTTTTGCGCGCGCGTCACTTAATGATTAACTGTCGTAGTTGGTATCTGTGTTGGCATCGGCATGCGCTATGTATGCAGCGGTGTAAGTCTTGGGTGGGCAGTGGTGTAATGGGTTGTGATGAGTTTCGGGCGAATCTGAATGCGGTGTTTGTAGGCTGAAATGAATGCGTGTGGTAGAGGGTGGTGAGTGTAATGGTGTAAGCGGAATGACTTAAAAGAAGTGTTTATTGGTCGGAGCAGAGGGATTCGAACCCCCGACCCTCTGGTCCCAAACCAGATGCGCTACCAGGCTGCGCTATGCTCCGACATTGTATTTCTTTAGAAAGGGAAATTTCTTAAGGAAATGGCTCCCCGAACTGGACTCGAACCAGTGACCAATAGATTAACAGTCTACTGCTCTACCAACTGAGCTATCGGGGAACTAAGTGCACAATGAAAGTATTCAAAGGCTAGACTTGCTTGTTAAAGGCAAGTTGGTCGGAGCAGAGGGATTCGAACCCCCGACCCTCTGGTCCCAAACCAGATGCGCTACCAGGCTGCGCTATGCTCCGAAGTGGCTCCCCGAACTGGACTCGAACCAGTGACCAATAGATTAACAGTCTACTGCTCTACCAACTGAGCTATCGGGGAACAACTCTCGCTTTGGCAACGCCTCAGCGAGCGATGCGTATACTATGGATCTTTGGTTTTGGGGTCAACCCTTTTTTTAAGGTTTTCCCACGAAAATACAATAACTTACGGTGAATCGAATAAAATTTACCCGTAAAGGTATGGGCATAAGTGAGGTCAATCCCAAGCGTAGACGGTCTAGGCACTGATTGGGCTGCATTTTGCGCAGCTGAAGGCAATTTACTGACGTTCATCGTACACAAGAACAAATGCCGTTAAACTTGCGTCTGATAAACAGACGAGCGTTACAAGGACACTCACCATTGAGCGCAAAAACCGTTACACCAGCTAAAAAAATTGCCTTTCAAGGTCAGCTTGGAGCATACAGCCACTTATCTTGCCAGCAAGTCTTCCCAGATCATGAGCCCATAGCATTTGAAACATTTTTAGAGGCTTTATCCGCAGTCGAAGCGGGTGATGCCGAGCTAGCTATGATCCCACTTGAAAATTCCACTGCTGGAAGAGTCGAGGAGATCTACCGTCAAGTGCCTAAGAATCAGCTTCAAATAGTGGGGGAGCACTTTCAGCCGGTCGACCATTGCCTAATGGCATTGCCTCATGCCCAACCCACTTGGGTCAGCTCACATCCTCAGGCTTTGGCTCAATGTCATGACAGTATTCAAGCGGCTGGGCTTCAGCCTATAGCGGAATTTGACACTGCGGGTGCTGCCAAGCTTCTAGCAGAGGCTAATGACCTCTCTGGGTCTGTCATTGCATCCTCGCTGGCTGCGCAACTATATGGTCTGGAGATACTCAAGACACACTTCGAAGATGTCTCAGGGAATACCACACGATTTATGATGTTCTCTAGGGCGGTTGCCCCGCCCAAATGGGAGTCGCATCAATCTTATATTACTTCGATTCTATTTAAGGTAAGGAATATTCCGGCAGCCCTGTATAAGGCGTTGGGAGGGTTTGCTACGAATGGTCTGAACCTGATCAAAATTGAAAGCTACATGGATGGTGGAACCTTGATTAGTAGTCGTTTTCATGTTGATGTCGCCGCTCATAGAGATGACCCAGCCATGCAGCGGGCTATGGATGAGTTAGCCTACTTTTCGACGGATATCCGCTGGCTGGGTACCTATCCGGCACACGAGTTTAGATCGCAACATGAGTTCATTTAAGTGAATCACTTGCAGACTGCATTTATCGACATATTGAGGTGTCTATGGATTGGCTAACGTTACTCAGTCATCACCGTTTTGGGGTTCAGCAGCAGGACGATGCTCAAACCAGTCGTAGCCCTTTTCATAAGGATCATGACCGCGTTGTATTTTCCAGTGCCTTTCGTAGGTTGGAGCGTAAGACACAAGTTCATCCCCTCTCAGATAACGATCACGTGCACAGCCGTCTCACTCACAGCTTGGAAGCCAGTTGCGTCGGCCGAAGCTTAGGGACACGGGTCGGTGAGATGTTAGGTGAAAACTTGCCGGCTCATATGACGCCGGCGGATATGGGAGCCATTGTACAAGCGGCCTGTTTGGCGCATGACATCGGCAACCCTCCTTTTGGTCATACCGGTGAAGATGCGATTCGGCAATGGTTTCGAGATCCTGTCAATGCGGTGTATTTAGAAGATTTATCCGCTGCACAGATTCGTGATTTACAAACATTTGAAGGGAATGCTCAGGGATTACGAATCCTCACACAGCTGGAGTATCACCGATTTGCAGGTGGGATGAGGCTCTCATATGCCACACTCGGTGCGTTCTTAAAGTATCCATGGGACAGCAGTTATCAAGATCCGCTAAAAGGTGAGAAGTTTGGTGTTTACCAATCAGAACTGCCCTTTTTGCACGAAATAGCACAGCACTTGGGTTTGAAGCCCATCACTGAGCATCAATATTGTCGCCATCCATTGGTTTATCTAGTCGAAGCGGCAGATGACATCTGTTATGCCATCATCGATCTAGAAGATGGCATAGAGATGAACCTTTTACAGTATGAAGAGGTTGCCAATCTTTTGCTCGAACTGATTGGCCCTGATGTCCCGAGTAGTTATTTCGAAACGGAGCCATCGGACCCGCCGCGAAGACGATTGGCAGTATTGAGAGGCAAGGCCATTGATAAACTGGTCACAGGTGTGTGTGACACCTTTCTTGCCCATCAGGATGAATTATTGGCTGGCACGATCAAAGGGGACTTAATCAACTTATCTGCTCCAGAAATCTCAGCTTGTATCAATACGGCTAAATCTCTGGCCAGAACACGTATTTTTAACGATCCGAAAAAAGCTTTGATCGAGATTGGCGCTTACACGACCCTAGGGAGTTTATTGGAGGTGTTTTTAACGGCCGCCAATGAAGTGGTGAGCGGTGGAGCGGTCACATTCCGAAGTCAGCGTATTTTGGATTTAATCGGAAGGCACGCCCCTAAAGTCGGTTGGGATAAATACACCGCCTATATGCGAGTGGTCGATTACATCGCAGGTATGACAGACGATTACGCCGTGGATTTAGCACAAGCCATACGCGGTTTGCGTAAATAAAACGCGTAAATAAAACGATCACTGTCAGGTCGTTCTTGCACAGCACCGATGCTGGAAACTCGGTCAAATCTCAAGCATTCAATCGTAACGCTGGCGAGGAAGCGGAACAGTGGCTAGAATGGGCGGCCATAATGGGTGGGTCAACACGTTAGAGAGTAGGTATGGATATAGATTTTCCTTTGATATTGGTGATTGCTGTTTTTGTTACTGGCGTCATTGCATTGGCAGACAAAGTGTATTTTGCCAATCGCCGAATGGCCGTCGCAGATGGCTTGAAACATTCGGGTGCTTCAGATGAACAATTAAACGAAGCAACTCGAGAAGGCTGGTTAATTGAGACCAGCAAAGGCTTTTTCCCTGTGTTGGCATTAGTGCTGGTATTGCGTTCGTTTCTCGTTGAGCCTTTTCAAATTCCATCGGGTTCGATGGAGCCAACTTTGATCAAAGGTGATTTCATTGTCGTGAATAAGTTTGCATATGGGTTAAGGCTGCCTGTGCTGGGCACGAAAGTGGTGCCCATTGATGACCCTGAGCGAGGTGATGTGATGGTGTTTATCCCTCCGCATGATCCACGATACTTTATCAAGCGTGTCATTGGTCTACCGGGAGACCACATTAAATATCAAGATAAAAAATTGTATGTTAATGGCGAATTGGTGCAGCACAGTTTAATTGATGCCAAACCCAAAAATGCTCCTCAAGTGCTGACCTATGAAGAAGATTTGGGCAACATGACGCACCCTGTTCAGATATACGCTCAAGCGCCGTCTCGCGAACAGCGCACAGAATGGACGGTTCCTGAGGGTCACTACTTTATGCTAGGTGATAATCGCGATAACAGTGGCGACAGCCGTTATTGGGGATTTGTGCCAGATGAAAATATTGTCGGTAAAGCGTTTGCCGTTTGGATGCATTGGGAAGGTTGGGATAGCATACCAGGGCTCCACCGCAATAAGATGATTCAATAGTCCTGCATTTTTAAACACAGAATATCTAACTACACTTGGGGAGTGTCTAATTCGCTCCCTGAGGTGTATATGCCCCGCTCGACACCTTGCCGAAAATGTCTCTGGATTCGCTGGTCACTGATTTACATGCTGTTTGTCATGGTCTTTGCCTTGCTGGCATTGAAGCAATTTGTGGGCATTTGAGCCGATTGGCGACCATTCGCCCTGACTAGTCAAAATGCGTATATAAAAAGCAAAACTGACTAAGTCCGACTA
The DNA here is from genome assembly GCA_947503895.1 of uncultured Saccharospirillaceae bacterium. GTDB lineage: Bacteria > Pseudomonadota > Gammaproteobacteria > Pseudomonadales > Oceanobacteraceae > Bermanella. The sequence goes on along the minus strand of CANNFT010000009.1, from coordinate 64,229 downwards.
TGCCAAAAATTATCTTTATAAAAGGTGGAAATTTGAATTTCAGTCAGTAGAATACGGCGAAATTTTCAGACACTGGCAGTAGTTGTATGTCCTGGTACAAAGCACTATTGGGCAAATACGGAAACTGGGTTGACGAGCTAGCACTTCCGGCGAAACCCTTGCAGCGTAGCGAACACGAACAAGCCAGTGTGAATCGACTGGCCGCCAGTCTGACGCTATACGATCTAAAAAACTGTCCCTACTGTCACCGCGTTCGAAAGCATTTAAAGCAATTGAATGTTGATGTTCAGGAAAAAAATCTGAAACGGTGCCACATCTATCAAAAAGAGCTGCTGTCCGGCGGTGGCCGCGCTCAAGTCCCTTGCTTAAAGATTGAAAAGAAAAGTGGCACTAAATGGCTTTACGAGTCTAGTGACATCATTCGTTATTTAGATGAAAAGTTTGCACCTAAGCATCAGCGTCTAAAAGAAAGCGCCTAGTTGGCCAGTTTGACCGAAATCGACAGATCAATTCCCTCCTTTTTCTTATATAACCCAAACGCATAAAAACGCTACTGCGCGTCGCCTTTTTGAATGGTGCGCGCGGGTTCAGTATTATTCTCAACGTATTCAAGTCATTGGACAATAAAGTCAGTTGTTACTAACGTAAATGAATACGGATAACAAAAAAATAAGACCATCAGGAAGCATTGAGACTATGTTCCGGAATCCACTCGCTATTGCTGTGTTTATGGCACTTCCATTGGCTGCCCATAGCTTGAACGACCCACTGGATGATTGGGGGGACTCATCTTGGGGAGGGCAAGATGAAATTGCCAATATGCCCATTGTTCTCACGGCGACGCGACTGCGTCAAAGCCAGCTAGATACCCCTGCCTCCGTCACCATCATCGAAGCCGAGTTAATTGAACGAATGGGCATTCGAACCATAGAAGAAATATTTCGCCTCGTGCCCGGTATGTTGGTCGCCAATGATGGAACGCACGGCGGCAAGCAAACCACGGTCACCTACCACGGCACCCAAGTAGCAGAGCATAGGCGGTTGCAGGTGTTGGTCGATGGTCGTTCTGTCTATAAACCTGCACTGCCAAGCGTACCGCGTGTTTCTTGGACCGATTTACCGCTGGCGGTTGAAGATATACAGCGTATCGAAGTCATTCGTGGCCCAAACAGTGCCGCCTACGGCGCAAACTCATTCCTAGGGATCGTAAATATTCTGACCAAAAAGCCTGAAGATGTGCACGGTGTACGAGCCAAAGTGACACGAGGCTCAAATGGCATTCGGGACTTCTATGTCAATAAAGGCGCCAAGATTGCTGGAACAGACTACCGAATCACCCTTTCAGGTAAAAGCGACGATGGGTTTGATTTTCGAGAGGATAAAAATTCAGATGAACCTGAAAAGAATAGAGACTCTAGAGAAATTAATCATTTTTCCCTTCGAACAAATACGACACTGAGCAAAAAACTGAACCTAGAGACACAGATTGGTTATAAAGAAGGCACGAATCAACAGCGTGAAACAGAAGATATTATTTACTACAGAACACCTCAGGATATTGATGTCGTGGATAGTTTTCTTTGGACACGTTTACACCACGAAATTAGCCAAAGTCAGCAGATTCAATATCAAGCGTATTATCAATACACAAATCGAGTGCAAGAGTGGGAAGCCTGTATAGGTAGTACGCTTACCGGTGGTGCATTTGATCAATTAGATTACTGTGTTGATGCAAACTTAAACGGAACCGAAGAACGTGTCGATGTTGAAATTCAGCATACCATGGCATGGAACAAGTATCTCCGAACGGTATCTGGAACAAGATATCGAAAAGAAAGCGTTGAGTCTGAAACTTACCTGCCTGAGAGGTTTGATGTTGAAACTAGAAGTTTATTTGGGAATGCTGAAATTAAACTCACAGAAGATTGGGTCATTAATTTAGGGGTCAGTTGGGAGGATGATGACTTGTCTGATTCTGCAACCACCCCTCGTATTGCAATTAACAAACATATCAGTAATAACCAAGTACTCCGACTTATATATAGCGAAGCAGTACGTTCCCCTAATATTTTTGAGCAAAGGGGGCAAGAGATTTATAGGCTGAGAAACGCAGAGTTCTCAACTGCTTGGGAGCAGGCTAATGATGGTACAATCTTGACAGAAGACGAGTTTATTTATGTGGCAACGTCGCCTACGGATCCCCAATTACAACATGAAAAAATTCGCAGTCATGAATTGAGTTATTTTGCACTATTGGCTGACGGGCAGTTTCAATTTGATATTAAAGTGTTTCGGGATGACTTGGATAACCTAATTTCGGAGCCGCTGGGGAATGACGATGAGCAATTGACTAACTCTACATCTTTTACGCTGGAAGGTGCTGAAACGCAAATAAAGTGGTCTCCGGTTAGTTCAGATGAACTGCTTTTAACCTATGCTTATATCAATCCATTAAACGAGCGCTCGACTGACGAAGACTATATTCTTAATGAGCTTCGTTTAATGACTCAGCACAGTGGATCGGCTGCATGGTTGCATAGATGGACTCCTCGTACATCTACCGCAGTGGCTTATTACTTCGTTGATGATTGGAATAAAGAAACTTCTGGCGGACCTTATGATTTTGAACGGCTGGATGCCAATGTTACACATACCATTCCTGTGACTGGGAACCTAGATTTGCGCCTTTCAGGCACGCTAGAATACAGGCTAGATAATGACCCTCTGCTTTGGCGTGATAACCAGTACAACGATAAGGAAAAGTACTTTATCTCTGCGGAGCTGGTTTTTTGACGGAGTATTATGCAGCTAATGGGCATGGAGCGCTTTCAGGTACTCCTAAAAATCGTATGGGTATGGGGTCTATTATTGACTTCCCTACCCGTATGGCCTGCTGACGTCGGTTTAGCGGTTGCTTCCATTGGCGATCGCGAGCGAAAATTTCACGAGCACCTTAGTAAGCTCGCCCCCAAGCATAAAATATCCCTGCTGGATAAGACGCAGTTAGACACAGCTCGTGATGCTTGGGTGGTGATCACCGATGCTGTTTTAACCGAATTGGCTACGCACCACCCAGAGCATCAACAAGTCTTAGTGCTTTTCTCAGAAGATACGTCTTTCGGTAACGTTAAACTTCGATTCCCACAGTTGAATGTATCCCGCCTTCAAAACGTTCCCTCCATTGAACGTCAACTCACGTTGATTCGAGCACTCAAACCACAAGTCGGGCCGGTCGGTGTTTACTATTCCCAGCACTCAGAATTTGTGGTGGAAGAAGCACAGGCAGCCGCCAAAAAGTTAGGCCTCAATATTATGCTGGCCAAATTAAATGATCCATTAAACTGGGATCGTCCGGCATTAAGAGTGCTGAAGCAGGCCGATGTGATTTTGGGTGTTAATGATGAATTCATTTATAACGCAACCAATATTCGCAGCATTCTAATGCGGCTATATCGCGCCAGCCGCCCATTGGTGGGGCCGGATAAGGCTTTTGTAAAAGCAGGGGCGGTGGCTTCAACGTATTCCGGTATGGGTGAAACAATACAAGCGACGGCTGATCTTTTGAACAATAAAATCAAATGGATTGATGTGGTCTACAACCCATACTTTGATGTCAGCATAAATCGGCAAGTGGCTAGATCATTACAAATTAGCATTGAGGGCGAAGACAGTTTGAAAAAGAAAGTGGGCGGGGGATTGCCCAAATGAAGAAAGGATGGAGTCTTTATACTCGTACGCTTCTGCTGGGACTGGGCCCTGTCTTATTGGTCTCGTTAATTTTAAGCAGTTACTTTATTCATGCGCGAATCAAAGACGTTAAACAAGAGCTGGACAATAAAGGGCAACTCATTGCCGTGCAGCTGGCCTCTACTGCGGACTACTTTGTCTTGACCGGTAATAATTCAATTATTTCTCCTTTGACACGTGTGCTGCTTGAAGACAAGGATGTGGAGTTCATTGAGATCGAAGATATGTCCGGCAGTTTACTATTTAGTCAGAGCGATCAAGACATAGGAATAGATCAATCATCTGATGATATGAAGGGGTTACTGCGCTGGTTTCAAGCCGACATCATTCAATATAACGTACTCGCGGACGAAGAGGACTGGTTTGGTCATAGCGCAGAAGAAAAAGTGTTAGGGCAAGTAAGAATAGGATTATCTGAAGCATTTATAATTGAGCGACAACAAGAAATTCTATTGCATGCCATTTTGATTGGATGCATGGCCATGTTGATATCTGGATTGATAGCATGGTTGAGTGGCGCAAAAATATCGCGTCCTATTACGGTGTTATCTGAAACCGTGGAAAAAATGCGTGAAGGTGATTACAGTGTGCGCACCCACGAAAACGCCAGTGGGGAGGTTGGCCAGCTTCAAGTGGGCGTCAACACATTGGCTGGGGCCCTGCAAAAGTCGGAAGAAATCCAGCAACATTATGTTGAAAGTCTCATCAAAGCGAGGGAAGCATCAGAGGCTGCAAACAAGGCAAAAAGTGAATTCCTCGCGGTCATGACTCACGAGCTAAGAACACCCATGAACGGTGTCTTAGGTATGCTGCAATTAATGCAAACTACCGACCTTAGTGAAGAACAAAATGATTATGTTGAGACTGCATTGACCTCAGGTGATCATCTTTTGGGTTTAATCAATGACATATTAGACTTTTCAAAAATCGAGCAGGGTAATATCGAGCTAGAAACACGGTTTTTCAACTTGCATGAAAGTTTGTATCGCGTCGCGGAAAGCTTCAAGGTGGTTGCACAAGCAAAGGGTTTAGACTTTCAATTAAAAATTGATGAAGTCTCAAATTTAGATGTTAAGACAGACGAAACCCGAATGCGGCAGGTATTGGTTAATTTGTTAGGCAACGCCGTGAAGTTCACTGACAGCGGGTTTATCGAACTGGCAGTTGTGAGTATGAAAATACAAGGAGATTTAGCCAATATTGAAATTATGGTTAAAGATTCTGGTAAAGGCATTGGCAAAGAAAATTTGAATCGTATTTTTGATGCCTTCCAACAAGAAGATGCATCCATATCTCGACGTTACGGTGGAACAGGACTGGGCCTTGCAATATCTCGACAGCTTGTCGATAAAATGGGTGGCCAGCTACGGGTGGAAAGTGAAATTGGCATTGGCTCGGCATTTAAATGCGCATTTTCACTGCCTTACCGCGAACATGGAAAGCGTCAGCTTCCTGTGGCAGACACGGTCACCAATGACATTTCAGACAGTTTTAATGCCCATGTATTGTTAGTGGAAGATAATGAAGTAAACCAGAAAGTAGCACTTCGGATGCTAACCCACTTTGGTGTTCAATGTGAGTTAGCGGCCGATGGTATTGAAGCAATTGAATTATGTAAAAAACAAAGCTTCGATATGATCTTGATGGACCTCCAAATGCCCAATATGGATGGCTATGAAGCTACTAAAATTATTCGTTCGCAAGACGGGTCCAATAAAGAAACGCCCATTATCGCGTTAACCGCCAATGCATTTCACGATGTTAAGGGCGAATGTTTAAAAGCAGGTATGAACGATTTTTTAGCAAAGCCTTATAAAAAAATCGGACTTCATGATTTGCTACGTCGATGGCTAAACGAAAAATCGATTTCATAAAGCAGTGTTAACGCACCCACTTGACGGTTTCTGAAATGGGTATGCGTTGAGTACGAGCGTCATTGGCTGCGACGGCTTCATCCTCATAACCAAAGCTAATGCCAAATAATATTCCCGTGTTGTCTGGCTCATCAAAGAATGTACGAATGATATCAGGGTAATAAGACACACTGGCTTGTGCGCAACTCGCGATTCCTTGCGCGGACATCAACAGCATTAACGACTGTGCATACATACCCACATCCACGGCGATGGCGGTGGAAAAATCTCGCTCCATTCCAACAAAAAGCACATGAGGCGCATCAAAAAATTCGTAATTACGAGCGCTTGCTCTTAATCTTCCTGCACTGTCATGTCGTTCCACTCCCATTGCGCCATATAATGCTTTGGCGCAGTCAATTTGACGGTCTCGATACTTGCCTTCAAATTTAGGATAGGACGGAAAGTCAGGGTTCATGGTTTTCCCTGTCATGATGGCATCGTGCATTTTCTGACGTAATACTTGGCATTTTTCGCCACTTGCTATGAGTACACGCCAAGGCTGAACATTACAATTAGATGGGCTAAGTTGGGCTAATTGCAATATTTCTGTAATCACCTCGTCCGGTACGGGGTCTGGCTTAAACCCCCTAACACTGCGACGACTTTTTAATGCATCAGCCACTGTGGCGTTATTTGATAGCATGTTTTGTACGCTCCATATTTTTATGTTGCCCCTATGGTACTTCAATTCTAATACTGGCATTCAATGAAATACATGGCTGATTTGCCCTTAATCATAAACCGATACAGCTCACGATTCTTTGTTAAAAGGATTGGCATTATTGTTCCAGTTACTCGTTCGGTAGACTGCCTTAAGATCGCAGTAAGGTCACAATTAAAATGGTTTTCTACGACCAAAAGACGAGGGTAAAGAACTGTGCGGGCCAATAATGGTTGATAGGTTTTAGCGGTATTTTCGCTGAATATTGAGTACGGAGTGTAGATAGTCTCGATGTTGTCGGTCTGGTAAATCTCTTAATAATGTTCCTAGTACGGCTTTATCTGACAATCGGTTAATACTAGGCACGGCATCAGGCACTTGGCGGATACCCGTCAACGTATTGAGCACCGTCTGATAATCTGAGGTGTAAGCTGCAATTGTGCAGTACATCCTTGCTGTCGGGCTTTTAATGCCTTTGAGGATATCAGTGTATAGGTAACTCAGATACGTTGCCCCCATAAGAATATTCGTTTCAGGATTGTAAAGTTGTGCGGGCGTCAGCATCGTTTGCTTGCCGAGCTCAATTTCAGCAGAGATTAACCCAGCAGTCATTGGGTTAACTTGCATGAGTCCAAAACTAGGGCTGAGCGAGCGCGCTAATGGATTGAAGTAACTCTCCATATGCATAATAGACAGCAGTAGATGGCTGGGAACATTAACACTTTTGGCGGTCTTTTCGATGATCGGCTCATAGATTTTGGCTTTTTGATAAGGACGTTGCTTCGGTAATGGGACAATGTAAGTGGTGCGTTCTTGACTTACGAAACTTAAATTCAGTGACGCTACGGCTGGATATCGAATATACGCGCCTTTGGTTAATTTCTCTGCCATACGTTGAATGGTTTTGATATTAGGTCGTTCATCTCGAAAGAGTTCACGCATGAGCCTATCGCGACCAAACCGACCGATTTGATTGGCATAGCGAATACCGGATAAAGTTTGCATGTGAATATTGATGGGATCACTTTCTATTGCAGAGATTAAATCTAATGTTAATAACTCAATAACCGCTTGATTTAGACGAATTTGCATCGTCTGATAATCTACGACATTGCCCTTGCGTTCAGTAGGTAGGGTGACCTGAAATTCGTTTTGCTTGAAATCTATGACCCGTTTTTCAGAAAAATCAGGAGGGTAAAGAACCAATCGATGCTGACTACTGATTTCGGCTTCGGGCCAGTTTTTTCTTAGGATATTACGGTAGCTTTGTACGGCATGCCTAAATTCTTGATGGTAACGTTCTTTGGTAATCGAATCTTTTGTGGTTGTTTCTGTGTTTGAGCTGCCTTTAGGAACCACTTGAATACCAGACGATAAGGCAACCGGCATAAATATTAGGAGTATCGCTACTCCTAATAGCAGAGATGAAAAGCTATTTTTGATATGGGAATACAAATAATTCACTTATCCTTACCAAGCTTCTTTAGCGAAAAGGTTATTGAAAGCTGTTTTAGACATATCTTTTATAACCTCCAAAAATGCTAGAAGCGAAATGCATATGTATGCCTGTGTCCGTCACACAGCATGTGCTGCAATGACACTAATTTAGCCAGACGATTGAAATTTGGCAATTTATATTCGGTCTTGTAATGAATCGATATAAAAAATGTTAAGTCGCGTTTTTCACTATAAAAAGATTGGTGGTTGAGTATCCCTTATAATCATAGGGATCTTACGTAGCTATTTAGATAGGTAATCGTTATATAGAAGAGTGAGTCGGATTTGAGGGCCCGAGACTGAATATCGCTACGCGAATGCAAAGAATAAAGTCGGTCACTATTTCGAATATTAGGCAATATTTATTTTACGGTTATTCAATATTGCATGCGAAACTGATTCAATAATGCTTGATACTCAGCACTCTTTTTATAAATAGCCAACTGCTTATTAAAGCGATGGATGATGTCATCGGCTTGTGAATTATGTCGAGCAACGGTCATATGCAATGGGAGAGAATAAATAACATCTGAGACTATAGATACATTCTTTCTTAAAGCCGGTTGTAGGCTGAGGTGAAAACCAGCCACAGATTTTTCAATTAGCGAATATGATAGACTTCCCTTGGCGAGATCCACAAGTAACGTTGTGTAGTGTTTATATAATTGAGTTGTCGTATTAGGCGGAATAATATCGCCATACGCGTAATCTTCTATCAATCCAAGTGGAGATTTATGACTTTTGAGTTTGAGTATAAATTGATCATGTGTGTTAATTCGTTCATCAGCGGTTGATTGCGCAAGCAGTACAAGCTGATTTTCATAGTATGGATCGCTAAATTTTAGAAATTGATTCCGTTCATTTGAATACCAAGTGCCTAAACTCACATCATAGTCAGACTCTTGCATGCCTTGGGTCACTCTACCCCATGTGGCGTATATCACTTTTAAATTATACCCTGCTTTTTTTAATACGCTTGTCACGACCTCTACAGAAAAACCATTGCCGGGTAATCCTTTAGCAATAAAGGGAGGCCAGTGCCCACCTGCTAAAATTAACGTTTTGGCTTTGTCTGGAAATGTTTTACAGAGAATGGCCAGTGTTTTCGCTAATCCTTGCTGATGAATGAGGGATGCATATTGATCACGGTAATTCTTGACTAGGCTAATTTGGTTTTTACTTAAATCATAGATAACCCATTTTTTATTGGTTTGATAAAGTCTAAAAATCAACTCAGAGGGTTCAGGTAATGTTGATATTTTTAAGTAGACCGCAGCCTTACTTTTTGTACTATTGAATTCGGTTTTTATGACAGACCATGGCTCTCCTTTATACTGTGAGAATGATTGAGCGTAAGCATTAAATAATTGCCGAGTAAAGCAATCAATGAAGGCCTGTTTTTGGGGGATGCTGGCTTTTTTCCAATGGGAGCCAAGAACCAATTTTGCAATGCGTTCTTTATCGGTATGTGGCAGAAAGTATCGTTTTATGATGCCTTCTATCTCATGGATATTTTGTCTGTTGGTTAACGATGTTAGCTGTGCAGTCACTTTTCTAACACTTTGCTTGATGAGTGATGTTGCAGTACCGGCAGTCGTGTGAATGCTGTCAGAAGCTGGAATATCAGAAGATAGTGTATGATTGCTGGCTATTGATAGGCAGGGAAGCGCGCTTTGTAAAAAAATGACCAAAAGAAAAGCGAGTGCCCTGGCAATTAAGCTAATTTTATAATTTGGAACGATACGAATATAAAACTTAGGCAATGGATTACGCATAGATTTATTGCCTTTGACGATATTCAATAATTAAGTGCAGCCTATCCAGTGGGGTAAGCGATCTTTCGGGTCTGTTTTGTTATAGGGTATCCTTTAATGACTTTAGCATAGACTCACTGAAACGGCGTTTTTATGTGGTTATAAAAGGCTTGTATAGTCTAGTTATTATTAATGTACAAGAAGCTTTATGTCGTCAATTTACTCTATAGTCGCAGCGGCCATAGAAAATTTCCCCATTGAAAACGATACTTTTACGAAGTTCAGCGTAGATCTCAATATATGCTAGCCTGACATTATAAGTGTCGATGGTTTCGGCAGGTCACGGTCGTGGTAAGTTATTACAGCTGAGAATAAGAGGAATTAGGTATGTTCTCACGCATAGTCGATAATTTTAGCATATCAAACAAATTAATGCTGTCGAGTGCGCTTCCCCTTGCACTGCTCATTTTAGCGGGTGGATTCACATGGTACACGATGGAAATGAGCAGTAGAGATGCAGAGAACGCTGAAAAATTGGTTGTCGTAGCCCGCGCGCTGGATAATGTTGCACACAACCATGCCATTGAGAGAGGTATAACTGCTGGATTTCTAGCGTCGAACGGAGAAGAACTAAAAGCAGAGCTTACTCAACAACGACCGTTATCGGATCAATCCGTCAGTGCGCTAAGGGAAGCTATTCAGCAATTGAAAGGTTCATTGATAAAACATGTCGAACTGGTAGTTCAGCCGCTATTGTCTCACCTGAATAGTAAAAACAACGAAAGGAGTAAGGTGGATGAATTATCTTCAGGTAGCGCATTCTTGTATTATTCGACGTTAAACCGTTTGGCCTTAAATGCCATATCACAAATTAGCAATGATATAAGCAATATTGAAATTGCAAATGATCTTCAGGTATTAGTACAAATTCTCTGGTTAAAGGAAACCTATGGTCAGTTCAGGGGCATGATGAATGGAATTTTCTCAAAGGATACGGCGAATAGTATTGACCAGCTTCGAGTTGAAATGAGTTTGGCTGAGCAAAGCATTTTGCAGGAACAGCTTTCAATACATAAGATTCCCTCATTGCAAGCGAATCTTGAAAAAATAAAAAGTGGTACAAACTCGGCTTCAATCAAGAAAATGATCGATATCTATTTATCGAAGAAGTCAGTTGGAAACTTTGGTGTTCAGCCTTCCACTTGGTTTGCTGCTTCAACTGAAATGATAGGAGAGGTTAAAAGCCTAGCATCTAGTTGGTCTGACGATATTTTAACGTATAGCAGCGATACAGCCGCTCGAAATAATTTAATCAGCAATCTCATATTATGGCTGGGATTACCCTTTCTTATATTTCAAGTATTTTTGGTGGTTACCACAATATCGAGTATTCGAAATCGTGTGATTGGCATAAAATCCTCGCTCTCGTTTATGCTCGAAAATGGTCGATTAGAAAATAGAGTGCCAGCAGGTGCGCAAGATGAAATCGGTCAAATAGCGGATGTCTATAATCAGTTTATTTTGCGTACCGAAGACTTGGTTCGAAATATTAAAGTGGTCACAGAAGAGCTGCAAAATAAATCAAATGAATTTTCGGATGCAACCAGCGCCAATCAAACCCTCATTGATAAGCAAAAAATTGAAACAGACAGTGTTGCATCTGCCGTGACCCAGATGGCTGCGAGTATCAGTCAGGTAGCGAGCAATACTTCAGACGCTGCCACTTCTACTTCAAATGCCAAACAGAGAGGCCAAGATGGGTTAAAAATGGTGCACCAGACAGGTGAGGCCATTCAATCTTTATCCACTGAAATAGGCAATGCCGAAAACACGATTCAAGTGTTGGCAAAAAATAGTCAGGACATTGGTGGCATCCTTGAAACGATTCGGGGAATAGCAGAACAAACAAACCTTCTTGCATTAAATGCGGCCATCGAAGCGGCGCGAGCCGGAGAACAGGGTAGAGGGTTTGCAGTGGTTGCAGATGAGGTTAGAACTTTGGCTCAGCGAACCCAAGAATCAACGCAAGAAATTCACCGTATGATTGAGACTTTGCAAGTGAGCGCTAATAAGGCACAACAGGGAATGGAGCAAAGTCGAAAAGTCACAGAGAGTAGTGTTCATTTATCCGATGGATCAGGAGAGGCAATGAACGCATTGTCTGACCTCATCAATCATGTCGGTGATCTAAACATGCAAATCAGTGCGGCCACCGAACAACAGGCCGCAGTGGCAGAAGAAATTCATCGAAATACCATTCATATTTCAGAGTTGGCCACCGAAACTCGAAACGGTGCTGAAGTCACTCAACAGGGCAGTAGGGTGCTAGCGAGAATTGCTCAGCATTTGGATGACCTAGTGCATGAATTTAGTGTATCAGATTTAGATCGCTACCGTGCTGAGTACAAAAAAAGAATGGGTGGCTAAGGCCTATCTAACCGTTACTACTAATGAGTCCGCTTGTTGATCCCGTTAATAATCATTCCAATTTCGAGAGCGTTCGATACATCCCTTGTATTTATCTGTTCAGGTTGCCATCGTATTTTTGCATTCTCGTGATACCATACCGCCTTTCAAACCACGATGTATAAGAAAGAGAAATCATGGAAATTTGGGTTGACGCTGATGCTTGTCCAAGTGTTGTAAAGGACATTATATTTAGAGCTGCAGAGCGCACAAAAATGAATACGACGTTCGTAGCAAATCAATTCATTAAAACGCCGCCATCACAGTATATTCAAGCGGTTCAAGTCAGCTCAGGATTTGATGTCGCGGACAATGAAATCGTCGCTCGTCTTCATCCTGGTGACTTGGTTATCACTAGTGATATTCCATTGGCCGCTGAAGTGATCGAAAAGGGAGGGTTAGCCTTGAGCGTTCGAGGTGACCTATATACAGCTGAAAATATTCGCTCGTTACTCAACATGCGCGATTTTATGGATACCATGAGGAGCAGTGGTGTGCACACTGGCGGTCCAGCCGCAATGAAGCAAAGTGACCGCCAAGCTTTTGCCAATCAATTAGATAAAATTCTTACTAAATTTGGCTGAATCATTGGAGTGAATACTTATGCGCTTGTTGGTGGTAAGTAACAATGATATCCGTCACTTCGTTAAGCAGCTCTGCCCGACTGGTTAAACTAAGGTGATACTCTGACATATTCGGGTATCTAGACTCGGGAATATTGACATAGCTTGGAAGCAGCTCCGTCAAGTTTTTTAAATGGTTTGTTTGGGATCGAATATTTTTTAGCGCGTGCTCAGAGTGAAGTCCTAATGATGGAAACTCTGATTGTAACTGTTTAAGCATTATTTTTTGTTGCAATAAATATAATAATTGATCACTATGAAATTCGTCACTCTGAGCTCGAGTGGGGAGAGCCATGGTAACCATTAAAATCATTAGCAATGACAGCAGCTTTTTTATCGGCTTACCGAGTGGCAATATTCTAATCCTCATCTAAACACACGCCTACCTGACTGACGCCGCCGTCACTGGCGAATGGAATAAGTCTTTTAATAAGCTCTGCATGAGAGACTTGTTCTTTCAAATATTCAATCAATTTTGATTCAAATTCCATATGACGCAACCAAAGCTCACTGCTATCCAATGTATCGCCTTGCACCTCAATGACTTCTTTGAGGCGTTCATTTGTCATTTCAGCAATGGCTTCGGCGTCTAAAATACTGTTATCAATAATACTCTGTAAGCAGCTTTGCAGTGCGACTGTCATATCAAGAGCGAGGTAAGCTCCCAAGTGATCAGATGCATCTGTATCTGGCATGAGCGGATCAAAGGCTTCTAACTGCTTCTCGATATTTTTTGTGCTTTTAAGTTGCCCACGTAAATATTCCCAGACTTTGTTGAGCATTTTACGTACTTGCTGGGCGTCACCAGTGCTTTCAATTTCACAGAACAAGGCGTAATTTGGGAAGCATCGCTCAGCAATCGCAGTGCAGAACGCGAGCTGTTGCCAATGATTAAGAGAATTAAAGTCCATTGTGAGCCTTTAGATAAGAAATTGCCGCATTATAGCGTTGCTTTACCCACCGGCCCAAATGTTAAATTTTTACAGGCTGCTACCACTTATTGATAATGATTGTCACTTCGATGATCCATGCGCGTTATTAACGCAGCGCCTATTCTCTCCATATAAAGATCAGGCTCCCAATTGAAAGGTATACAGTGTAAACACGCTTTGGATCACCGTTTCCTGTAGTCTATTTTTTAGTCTTTAATATTGACGACCATTGTCATCCGTCGACATGCTCTCATACTTCGTGTGATGGAGGTTTTAATTATCCCGCTATAGCGGGATGACTCTTCCTAATATGCGGACACCAACACGCCAAATCTCTGTGATTTACATAATTGCACCGCTATAATGCGACATCGCAAACTTCTGACCTTTAGGTGATTGAATTTCGCTTTTATTTATACTGAGCCACCTGCTTAGTATATGCTGACTAATGAGTCAAGAAATGTGATGGCAACCCTTTCAGCGCTTGTAGGGACATAAGTGTTAATAAGAATAATGGGTGAGTCGCGATTTGGGCATAACGTATAAAAATTTCTATCTTGCCATGCAACGACCCGACATTACCGGTTGGCTGAAAATAGAATAAATGAGTTTTACATGGTGCAGATAAGGGAATAAGCATGCCCATAAAATAATGACCTGCTGTTCAATTTGATACGCAGCTAAATAAAAAATGTGAACAACATTTTAATGACTTTGAGGATACACATGCTGGACAAGAAGCGTGCGACACAAGCTGAGGACAAAGCCATAAGAAAGGCTTCGATATTAGAAGCCGCTGCCACTTTATTAATGGAAAATCCTCAGCAGTTACCTTCTGTTATTCGCATTGCACAGGCGAGTCAACTGGCTAAAGGAACCGTGTATCTTTACTTCAGTACGAAAGAAGAAATTTTTCAAGCACTGCTTGAAGAAAAATTAATGACCATGCTAGACGGACTAAAGCAAGGTGTCTTAGCAGGTAACAGTGTTGAAAAACACATTAACAGTCTCGTTTATTACATCAAGCAAAATCCTAGCCTGCTTCCGCTAGCATCTATGGCAAAATCGGTATTAGAACAAAATCTAGATGCACTCTGCGGTGAAGCATTTAAGAAACAGTTAGCCATGCGTGTACGTGAAACAGCATTGGCGCTTGAGGGCGCTTACCCTTCCATTAATAATAATGGTGAGCAACTGATAGTGCGCTCATTTGCCATTACCATTGGCTTGTGGCAGATGCTGGATTGGCCAAATCACCTTAAGCATTTACTAGAAGGCGAGTTATTCTCGGCATTTAACCAAGATTATTATTCAGAATTGCAAGACATGCTCATGCAACTCTGGAAACAATACGTGTTTGACGTCTAAATTACTGACTTAGTTTGGCAAGAGAATTCGTTTTCCGAGTAGTTGGAAAGCTATAGCGGATAATGCGCATTAACACACCAGCATATTGTTTCCAGAATGAATCTGAATTGTAAGGCACATGGTAGCGATCACATATGGCTCGAATCTTCGGTGCCATTGCGACGTAATGATGTGCGGGGATGTCAGGAAATAGATGATGCTCTATTTGATGACTTAAATGTCCAGTGAGAATGTAGAACCAACGACTGCCTTCTAAATTGGACGAGCCTAGTATTTGCCGATAAAACCAACGACCTCGGCTTTCATTTTCGCATTCAGACATTTTAAATGTGTAGACGTCTTCGGTGAAGTGACCGCAAAAGATGATCGTAGACGTCCAGATGTTTCGAAGAATGTTAGCAATGAAATTACCCAGTAAAACCGCTAAAAACATCGGCCCTGAGATAAGCGGAAAAAACAAGTAATCCTTAAACAGTTGCTTCCCAGCCTTGCTAAAAAATGCGCGCTTTAATTGCTCTCTTGTGATGTGCAGCTTACTGGCTTTCTTACGCTTCCCTACAAATATTCGCTCGCCTGCTAATTCATGGTAGGCAACGCCCCATTCAAACCAAAAACTTAAGTTTAGGTAAGTGAAAAACTGCCATATGTTTTTCCGCTTCCATCGCGTATCGTCACTCATGCGCAGAAGTCCGTAACCGAAATCTCGATCTTTCCCTATGATATTGGTATAGGTGTGATGTTCATGGTTGTGATACCGCTTCCAAGAATTAGCATCGGCCATGTTATCCCACTCAAATGTCCGTGAGTTGATATTTGGGTCATTCATCCAGTCGTATTGTCCATGCATAATGTTGTGGCCAATCTCCATATTGTCCAGTATTTTCGCAGTGGCCAAAGACAATACGCCGACCACCCAAAATAAGGGGTGGAGAAACCCGAGCACCATAGACAAACGCCCGCCCCAATCTAAAAATCGATGAATACGAATAAGTTTACGAATGTATCGTGCGTCTTTATCACCCACTTTTTCGGCAAATTCAGATCTTACGGCTTCAATATCGTGCGCAAATGACGCAAACATTTCTTCAGAACTGGATGGGTTGAGGCGATCCTGAAGCAAGGCTGTTCGAGGTTCATTACTATTTGGGGCGATATCGTTTTGCATGTTCAATCC
This sequence comes from uncultured Saccharospirillaceae bacterium, assembly GCA_947503895.1. Lineage (GTDB taxonomy): Bacteria > Pseudomonadota > Gammaproteobacteria > Pseudomonadales > Oceanobacteraceae > Bermanella. Next base: position 48,091 of record CANNFT010000009.1, on the reverse strand, counting down.
TTTATAAATCTAAAGCGACGTTATCGACAGGCACAGAAATGCAGAGTTGAATATCTTCTGGCCCTGTATCCGAATACTGCTGTGTACGCATATTAAGGACACGGCCTTGACGCTTTTTACAAATACATTGGTGGCAAACACCCGCACGACAGCCATGTACTGGTTTTAACCCTATGCTCTCAGCAAGATTGAGTAGAGGGTCGTTGTTGTTGCTGTTAATGGACATGGTTTTTTGGGAGAGCAGAAAATGAATTTGACGCTCGTCTGTGGGTGCTAAGAAATTATCTTGTGATAAGTCACTTCTTCCGTTCAGAGCGACAGAAGCATAGTGACTAGAAATTGCGTTTATCGGCGTGGAACTAAAGGACTCTTGTAAAATACGGTCCTTGCTAACGCCTAAAGATAGGATTTCTTTTACTGTATGCTGCATAAATGCAGGTGGCCCACATAGAAGAATCGCAGAGCCAAAAACTTCGGGTGCTAATTCGAGTAATCGGCTCGCATTCATTCGGGGTTGCCGTGAGCTATCAAGCAAATGAATTTTAATATTTGGGAAATTCGTTTTTAACTGATTTAATTCTGATAAAAATAGGCTTTGGGCCGCGCCACGATAAGAATAAATCACCGTGACTTGAAGCGTTTCTTTGTATTCATGCAGCATGGCTCTAAAGGGTGTTATACCGCTGCCACCGGCAATAAAGAGCAAGGGCCGAGATTGTGCTGAGCCATTGGTATCTTCATCTTTCTGTGTGCTATTTTTTTGCAAGGGTAATGACGCTTTTTGGGCAGCAGATTTAATCGTATTTTCAATGCTAAATACGCCGCTCGGCGCGGACAATCGAATCCACTGCCGAATCTTAAGGTCGGATGCCAGCCAAGGTGTGATCCTGCCTTTTTCTTGTATGCGGATACTCAGTTCTATTAAGCCTTCTTTTTGAAACATTTGAGGCGAAGATGAAATGCTAAATACCCGACTGACCAGTGCACCATCGACTTCTACCGTTATTTGTACAAATTGACCCGCAGTAAAAGCTGGCCAGTAACGACTGGGTCTTAGCACTAAAGTGAATGCTTGTTCATTTTCAATACGTCGATTGATCACTTGTGCCCGATAACTATTGGCTGCCCACGCGGGTAACAGCATTTGAATAACCGGTTCCAGATAAGCAGAAAAGCGATCATTGCCCGTTAAACTTTGGCTAAATTTTTGCCATAGACGCCCAGAGATATTCGATGGACTTTGAATAGGCTTTTCCAAGCCTTTCACTTTTGCATAAGCAGTGCGCATTACAGCCTCCATTTCAGCGTACAGTTGTACACCCAAATTGGTTGATATTCAACCTGTATAAATGGATTAAGTTGGTGTTCAATATGTTTGACGCCTGCCATGAACGTGTTTTTAGTAATAAATAGCCAACAATGACGACTTAATCGGCGACAAGGGCAATGGTGTGCTGGCTGTTATGGGTATGTGGGATTCGTAAACAACTGTTTACTTAATGTTATGTGGCAGAAGGTTGAAAGTTTGCTTGAGACATAGTCCTTTTATGCCAAAAGAAAGCGGAGCGACGAAGGGCTGTGTGCCAAATTGATGCGAATGGGGGATTTTTTTAATGCAAAAATGAAGCGCTTTGGACGCTACTTGCGCTATGTCTGACGATGCAGTAGTCCATGGACTACAGCAGTGAAGATAAATAGGTTGAAAAGAATCCATTCGAATCGCACATCCCTTCCTTCGACTATCGTTAAAGGCTCCTTCTTTAACTTTTCCTTCCCACTAAACTAAACCAACGTCAGCAATCGACTGGCATAAATTAGAACCGTGATTCATATCCAAATGTACGCGTTGGACAAAAGCTAAAACCACAACACCACTCATTTGAGCCATAGCAAACCCTGATGTATTTCGTCGGCTGTTTGCTGGGTATCGATGGATCGCTTCATGCTTGAGGGAATATAAAATGAGCGTAAACCAATTGAAAAAAGTCCTGCTGATGGCAGGTATATTGTACTTGGCTGCTTGTACCTGGGCGCCCGAGAATGGCAGTAACTTTTCGGGTAACAGCCAAGTCATTTCTATTAATGTGGGCGGTGGGTACACCAAACCCAGTATTCCCATCCGTGTCGAAGGTTATGATATGGGTGCAAACAATTGGGTGGTGCTAGGCAACACGGTGACATCCGTTGATCCTATTTTGGATGACCCAGTAAAAGGGACGTTATATGGATGGGACGTCAATGTCGTACCCGGTGCGCTTTGGGATCAGGACGGATTAGTGCAAATTAGAGCGGTCGCCACCGATGGGGCTAATACCATATACCCTGTTACGTTTGATGATTTTGATTGTGTACTAGAGCGACTGAACGCGGGTGATACTTACACACAAGCCGGTGCGGCCTGTGCCAGCTACAATATGCCTATACTGACGTTAGGCGATTTAGGGGCTTTGCCGAGTACGGATTACAGTGATAATCGTTTCTTGGAAGCACGCACGACTCCCGGCGGTGCAGATTACGACTGTGACAACGGAGGTTGTGAGCAATTAGAATATAATAACCAGATTAATGCACCGGGCACATTTAATGGTTGGCTATTACAAAGCGCCTTTTCAGAATTCTCCTCCCATGCTGCATCAGCACAATATTACAATGCGTATGATTTAGGATTTGGTCGCAATATGAATTGTCAGCGAGGCGCTTTTTCTCAGCGTGTATCGTGTTATGTCAAAAACCACGGTCAGGTCGTCGTGGATGATCATGTTACGGCCATTGCAGATGCCATTAGCGGCGCAAATTTAGTGGCTACCGTTGCCATGGATTATGACCCAGCGGACGTTGCCAATACCGTTAAATTTTATGCGTATAATAGTGCAGGTAATATTGTCACGGATGTAGCGTTAGATAATCAAGGTGCTAAAGCGATGCCCGGTGTGTGTTTGAATTGTCATGGTGGCTATTACAATGCGAATACAAACTCCATAAGCGATGCGTATTTTTTACCGTTTGATTTAGATAACTATCAATACTCAACGATTGTTGCCAATAAGTCTCGCAGTGCGCAAGAAGAGTCTTTCCGTCAGCTTAATCAAATTGTCACTTTAACCAATGCGCCCACGTCAATGACCGATATCATCGACGGTTGGTATGACAATAACCTGTCCACGCCTAATCAATTATTTAATTCTGAATATGTACCAGCGAGTTGGACTGATTATGAGACCGTATACAATGAGGTTGTGAAACCTTACTGCAGAACCTGTCATATCGCCATGGACGGTTATCGTGACTGGGACTCTTTTAGTGAGCTGGCAAATTACTTTAATTCACCCAGTTTCGTGGTGAATTTGGTGTGTAATAATGGTATTACGAGAATGCCTCATGCCGAATTAACCCTCAATAAATTTTGGCGAAGTCGGGGAAGGGCACACCTAGTTGGCTTTATGCAAAAAGCAGGGAGTTATACGCCGACCAATAGCTGTACGCCGTAGCATACATTGACCATAGTCGTCATTAGAAAGGCCTGTGAATACTGTATTCACAGGCCTTTTTCTTAGACGTGCTCTTAAAGAATATGAATGAATCATCGCATGACGAATAGGGTATCTTTAAAGTCGATGCCTGTGCTTTAAGTGCCGATTAGTCGTATTTAAGTTCTGTTGTTTTGCCTCTAAATACACGATATGAAAAGGCGGTGTACACTAAAATACATGGAATGACGACGCTGGCCCCCACTAATATAAACATAAGTGATTCCGGTGCGCTGGACGCTTGCCAAATATCCATTTGACCCGGAACAATGTAAGGGAAAAAACTAAAAGCCAGTCCGCTAAAACACAATGTAAATATGCCGCTCACTAAAATAAATGGCACCCATGAATAGCGCTCAGCTGTTTTAGAAATGCGCTCTAAAGCCACATCGTTTAACATAAATAATATTAAACACAGTGTAGGCACCAAGAGTACGAACATAACGAGTGGAAACTCAAACCAGCGAGCGAATACATCCGGGTTAATCCATAAATTAACGCCACATACGATCACAATCCAAATAAAACTGATACGTCCCAGCGTGCGTGCCCAGTAAATGGCTTTAGATTGTAAAGCTTGCTCCGTTTTCATCACTAACCAAGCACTACCAATGAAACAATAAGCCGCCGCAACGCCAATGGCACTGATTAAGCTAAAAATCAGTGTGGCGGTCGAATTTTGAAAGCCAGTAACGTATTGTCCTAGCATGAACCCTTGGCACAAAGCGGTGAGCCAAGAACCTAGCTTAAATGTGCAATCCCAAAGATATTTATGATCAACCCCCGCTTTTGCTCGAAAATCGAATGCCACTCCTCTAAGAATCAAACCCACCAACATCAAGGTGGCGGGTAAATACAATTCAAATAAAATCAAACTGTGAGCAGAAGGAAAAGCGATGAGCAACAGCCCTACGGCGAGCACAAGCCATGTTTCATTAGCATCCCAAAAAGGACCAATGGAGGCAATCATAGTGTCGCGATAGGCTTCCTTCTCTTTTTCCATCGGCATTAGCATACCTACGCCTAAGTCGTACCCATCTAAAATGGCGTACACAAGGATGGCAAGTCCCATTAATCCAATAAATACAATGGGTAACCACATGCTGCTATCTGAGAACCACTCCGAATTCATAATGGCTATCCTTTCTTTAGTGTTGTGATGTGATTATCTACGGCGGTGTTTGTATCCATTTCATTGTGAAATGTTGTCTTATTAGGTGATGAATCTTGTTCATATTCCTCAACATTAACCGCTTTACGAGCCATCGCCCTTATCGTGTGAATATATGCCCAAAGCAAAGCTGCATAGATCAGAACAAATAACGTAAATGAAATTCCGACATTTTCAACCGCCACAGATGTTGCCGCTTCTTGGGCCGTTAATATACCCGTCACGAGCCAAGGCTGACGCCCAATTTCGGTCACATACCAGCCGGCCAGTGTTGCGACCCAACCTGAAAACGTCATGCATTCGACCAACCGTAATGTTTTTGAACCTAATTGCTGGTGTTTAAAGAATTGATAGCAACCCCACCATGCGGTCAGCAGCATTAACATGCCGACCGCCACCATGATTCGGAAACCCCAAAAGACAGGGCCGACAGGCGGATGCGCAGGTGCAAACTCATTTAAGCCTTTAATTTCACCATTGATGTCGTGGGTTAATATTAGGCTGGCCAAATTTGGGATACCCAATGAAAGGTGGTTGGTTTGTTCTTCTGAATCTGGAATGGCGAAGAGCAGCAGCGGCGCTCCTTTTTCTGTTTCCCATACGCCTTCAATAGCCGCAATTTTGGCGGGTTGGTGCTCCAAAGTATTTAAGCCGTGTAAATCCCCCATAAAGATTTGCAGCGGCGTTAGAAAGGCCGCAATGATTAAGGTTGTTTTTAAAGTGAGTCGGGGCGCTTTCTTTTGATCACCCTGACGGATGCGATAGGCACTGATGCCGGCGACAAAAAAGCACGCTGTTAATCCAGATGCTAACAGCATATGGGTTAAGCGATAGGGAAAAGAGGGGTTGAATATAACATCCCACCAACTAGTGACATGAACAACGCCATCTCGGATTTCGTGGCCTGTCGGTGTTTGCATCCAACTGTTTAAAGCCAATATCCAAAAGGCAGAAATAGTGGTGCCGATGGCCACCATCAGTATGGCAAAAGTATGCACATTTGAAGGCACTTTATTTTTGCCAAATAGCATAATGCCTAAAAAAGTCGCTTCTAAAAAAAATGCGGTTAATACTTCATATCCCAGTAACGGTCCGGCGACATTTCCCACTTTTTCCATAAATCCGGGCCAGTTAGTACCAAACTGGAATGACATGGTAATGCCACTGACGACCCCCAGTGCAAACGTTAATGCAAATATTTTGACCCAAAAGCGATAGACTCGCATCCAAACGGGATCGCCAGTGGTGTCATGTTTGACTTTAAAAAATAGCAGTAGCCAGCACAAAGCAATGTTGATAGTAGGAAACAAAATATGAAATGAAATATTTGTAGCGAACTGCAACCGGGATAACATAAACGTGTCCAGCATGACCGCGTCTCCTGATTCAATGGAAGGTCTTGAAAATCTTTTGTGTCAGTATTGCCAGCTCTGCAAGAGTCAATGGGGTGCTTAGATCACCGACGTCCTAAAATTTTATCTTTCATGTCGAGCATCTTGCTGATGCCAGAGCCCATTTTCATGAGTGACTGCAGTTGCTCTGCGGATAGGTTATTTAGATGTCCAGCCCACTGTGTGATTAATTCAAGCAGGTCATGTAATTCGCGCATTTTTTCCTGAGCGTATACCGCATCGTCGTGATCAGCTTGATCCAATAGGTGGGAACGCAGCATTGACAATGTGGGGTCAATTTCGCGCTTCTGTCTTTCTTCAAAAACCGTGTGGGCCATATCCCAAATGCTTCCTGCGGTGGAGAAATAGTCTTTTCGATCATTAGGAATGCGCTCGATACGTAACAACCGCCACGATTGCAGTTCTTTTATCCCCATACTGGTATTGCCGCGGCTGATGTTCAGTGCAGAGGAAATTTGATCGGCGTTCAACGCGCGAGGATAAATTACAAGCAGGGCTAATATTTGAGCAACGGTGCGGTTAAAGCCCCAGCGGCTGCCCATTTCGCCGAAGTGCATCACAAAGGCTTCAGATTTGTCTGACAGTTCAATCGGTGCGGCATCAGGCATAGTGCTGCCTCTTCTGAGTTTTCAGTAATTTCTGAAAATACTAAAGGCAGACATTGACCTAAGTCAACTAAAACTTAAAACTTCGCTTATTCCTCCAGACTAAGCCCTTATTGCGTGCCTAGATGATAGGGGGAACGTTATTGAATGGGGTTGAGCTGAAGTGCCTGTTATCTGTCGTTAGGCTTGCACTATCTGCTCAACATTATTGTAGGATTCTTTGGGCAGTCGCACGATAAAGGTGGTGCCTTTGCCTTCTTCGCTTTTCACCTGAATGGTGCCGCCATGTTCTTTGACAATGTCATAGGAGATGGATAGTCCTAACCCCGTACCTTTGCCTACGGGTTTCGTCGTGAAGAATGGATCGAACAGACGTTGTAAATTTTTTTCTGGGATGCCTTTGCCCGAATCCCGTACGATCAATTCGACTTCGTTTCGTTTCGATCGAGTTTGCACCCAAATATTGCCTCGCCCAACAATGGCTTGTCCGGCGTTGATCAGTAGATTGGTGATCACTTGTGTCATTTTTCCTAGGTTCATCGGTACATCGGGGATGTCCGATAAATCTGTTATGACTTCACAATGGTATTTCAATTGATTATCAACCATTTTTAAAACGGTGTTCACACAGTCATTTAAGCTAGCGTATTCCAGTGCATTGTCATCATTTCGAGCAAACTGATTCAGCGAGCTAACGATGCTTCTGACACGTCCCAAGCCATCCACCGAATCGTTTATAATGGCATGAATATCCTCTGCCACAAACTGCAAATCTTCTTTTTTATTGATATCGACTAAGTACTCAGTTAATTGAATGCGACTGTCATCACTCGGGTTATTAATGTAATCCAATATCACTTCGCTCATTTTTATGTATACGCTGGTGTATTCTTGCAACGTCTGCATATTGCTGCTCACAAATGCAATTGGATTATTGATTTCATGTGCAACACCCGCAGCCAATTGACCGATTGATGCCATTTTCTCTGAGTGGACCAGTTGTTCTTGCGTACTTTGCAATTCATTGTTAATACGAATAAGTTGCTTGTTTCTCGCATCAATCATGAGTGTTCGCTTTTTTACTTTCTCATCGAGGTTGGCATTGAGCTCTTTCAGGTCTTTTTCAAACTGCGCACGTTTTTCTTGTTCCTTTTCTAAGTTTTCTGAAAGACGATTAAAAGCTGTCGCTAAGTCGCCAATTTCATCACGTGCTACAACATGGGCCCTCACATATCGATGTTGTCCTTTTTCAATTGACCTTGAAATTGTTAATGCGGCGCGCTGCAGTTTTTTCAGGTTTTTAGTGAGATAAATACCCAATGCAAATGAAAATAATGCGACTAATGACATCTCTAAGATCGCGATGGACACAGTCCAATTTCTAACGTTCACCATCGCTTTTTCAATACTGGTAATGCTTATGCCAATCTCAACTCTTCCGTATATTTCGTTGGCCTCTATAATGTCGGAAGATACATCGAAAATGCCATCTTCCACTTCTGCTACCTGATAATCTTCCTTAAATTCTCGTTTTAGCGACGATGGTTGGCCGCCGGAAGACAGTATCTCACCTTCGCTGTTTAAAATGCGGACGTATTCAATGTCCGGACTTTTTAATAACTCATCAATAAACGTATTTAACGACGCTAAATCGTACGAGAGAACGGAATCCTTGGTGGTGGCAGCAAAGAGCGATGCAGTCGTATTAGCACGCTTAATCATATCCTTATTGATGGTGTCGCTCATGAATTGAATGGCAGTATAAATCAATATCGCGAGTAACACGCCTTCGATAGCAGCTACGCCCAATACGGTTTTTAATCTTAGTGAAATCACAGCTTAAAGGAGAGGGTTAATCATAGGTTGAATATTCAGTGCGCGTACATCATCCCAATCATTATGCTGGGCTTTTTCAAAGGCCTTGAAATGAATACCCTTTAATAGTTCTCTTGAGCTTTCAGAGTCACTCATAGACAAAAGTGCATTGAGTAATTTTTTTCGCACAGTCTCGCTTATTCTGTCGTGTGTGGCAATCGCGTGCGGCGTATAGGGTTGCGTATTCCACAAGATTTTGAGGTTAGATTTGACCTCTGGATTTGTGTTATTAAATGTTCGCATTACACCTCCACCTGCGACCATAAAGCCTTTAGCGACATTTAAATAAACAGAATCATGTGATGAAACATACTTTGGCGTGAATTCCACTCCGGCTTTGGCAAGCTCAGCACGAGGAATGATACTGGCAGCGAATGCGGCAGGGGCAGGAAAAGCCAATGTCTTCCCTGTTAATTGAGCTAACTCTGAAATATTAGAGTCTTTTGCTATGACAATGATTCCTTTTATCTTCTTATCTTTTTGTTTCGCAAGTGCTCGATAGCCGGGCTGGTCGCCAAACACCACGTAATGATAGGGATTCATATAAGCTATATCATAGGCACCCTCCGCACATCGCTTCTCAAATGTAGGAATGTCTTTGGCTGTTGAAAATCGTACTGTGTAGCCGGTTTCTTGACTAATGTGCTTCATAATGGGCGTCCAAAGCACGGCGAGTTTCTTGGCACTCTGTTGGGGCACAATGCCAAACGTCAACGTTTCAGCAAAAGAGTTAGCATTGAAATTATATGAGAATATTAAAATGATGAGGTTTATCGTTGTTTTGCATATGCAGCGCATTTACCCCACTCCAAAAATCGTGTGCACCTCAATAAGTAGTAGCACAAAAGAAGGAAAGCTCACTCTCTGCCATTAGAATATTGCAAGGTTAAGAGCGAGGTCGGTCAATGTGGGTGAAACGTTATGAAGGCGATTTAATATTGTGTGTAAGCATAGGAAACACTTGTTCACAGCGGCTAAAATCTTCCGCTACATCAACATCCCATAGGGTTTCTAAGTAGGCCACAGTATGACTACTGGTGTTTAGGCGCGCTTGTGTCATGGCCATGACATCTTGTGTGCCCCATGGGATATTCTTAAAAATCGACGGTTCAATTAGGGTGGCACCGACCATCACGTAACCACCATCCTCTGCGGGATAAAACACATGGGAGTGGGTGTCTAAAGCATTGCTTGCTTTCAGGATATAGGTTTCATTGAGGATGGGCGCATCGCTGCCCACGATCAGCACTTTGTGTGCGTGAGATAAGCCCCAAGTCATAGCATTCATCATTCTCTCACCCAAAGTGTCACCTTTTTGCAGAATAATGGGGAGGTCGTTTAATGGTTCGCTGAGCATATTATGAGCTTGTAGTTGGTCCAATGCTAACACGGAAAAAAATTTCGACTGCACTAATTGCTGTGCCATATGCCGAGTGAGACGCTGGTGGAATTCATAGCATCCGTCTTCACCGAGTAGAGGCTGCAGTCGAGTTTTGACATTACCTTTAACGGGAAATTTCGCAAACTGAATGACCAAACAATCAAGCTTATTTTTGTTATACATATAGACCGTGCTTCTAAAATTTAAAGGTGCCGTGGCCGGTGCCAATATTAATGGGATTGCGTATTATTGCACATCGGTTTAGAGGAGGACGTTGATTCTTTAGAATATTGGGGGGATATCGCTTTGTACCGTTTAACGTCAAAGTGTGGGTAGTATTGCGTTACCAATTGAAAAGCGTCTCGCCCTCGCCAAAATTGAAAACGAAGCTTCCACATTAGCCATATCGTGCTCAAAATTCCGTTGTCTTCCCAGCGACGACTGGAGGTTCTAACGGGTTGATCAATGCAACTGGGTCGACCAGATTTTTTTAATAGACGATAGCAAAGATCCACGTCTTCCATCAGCGGAATATCCGCAAAGCCATTCATTTTGTTAAACGCTGACGCCCGTATAAATAAGCATTGATCTCCAGTCGCAACACCAGTTAAACGCGAGCGCCAATTGATCATGCGTTCTACCAATCTGAATGCAGGGTGATGCCCGTCAAGTTGCACATCAAAACGCCCCCATTGGTACTCGGTAGAATTGGCGACGGCATTTTGCAGTTGTGAAGGGGTAAGAGAAGTATCGGCGTGTAAAAAGAAAAGCCAAGTACCAGAGGCAACACTTGCACCCGTATTCATCTGACGCGCTCGACCAGTGGCAGATTGAATGACGGTAAATTGATTCTTGAGCCGTTCAACCGTATCGTCTTGACTCTGCCCGTCAACAATAATGATTTCTTTTACCCAATTTTGCAGTAGCGACAACCGCTTTACCAAATCTGCAACGGAATCCATTTCGTTGTAAGTTGGAACAATAATGCTCACGTTTAACGGCGTCATAAAATCTGATTGCTCATTGTCAGTGGATGTATTTCATCTGGAGGAAAATATTACAGTGCGCCACCGCAGCTGCTGCCTTGTCCTGCAGTGCAACCTAAACAATGTCCAGCCACTTGAATTTCATCGCCTTTTAAATCGGACTTTAATAAATCGCTTAAGTGTCTCGGCTCATAGTGGTCATCTAATGCAGGCATGTGCAACATCTGATTAAAATCGCAATCAAACAAATTGCCTTGCCAGTCAACACTGACCGTTGAACGACACATAACCGTGTCTAAATTGTGGGCTTGGTAGGCGCTTTCAAGCAACGCCATATAATCTTCAAACTCACCCTTCGACATTAACATACTGCCGAACCGTGAGATCGGCATATTCGTGATGGTAAACAAATCATGAAACTCGATATTGAAGTCTTCTTTTAAGCGCTTCTTATAGTCCGCTTCTAACGCCGCTTGAGGTGGCGGTAAAAATGCTCCGCCAGGATTGTAAACCAGACTGAGCGTCAAATGGCTGTTCGGCATGCCATAACCTAGTTCATTTAAAATATGCAAACCTTGTACACTGCCATCAAACACGCCTTTACCGCGTTGTGCATCTACATTCTTTTGGCTGTAGCAGGGTAGGGAGGCAACAACAGTCACCTCATGGTCAGCTAAAAATTGCGCAAGGTCCTCTTGGCCGGGTTCAAGCAGAATGGTCAGATTGCAACGATCAATGACTTCAACGCCTAGCTTTCGGGCCTCTTGTACCAAATATCGGAAATGCGGATTGAGCTCCGGCGCTCCGCCAGTCAAATCTAGGGTCTGTACATTTCTTGCCCGAATAACGTCCAAGATGAGATTAATCGTCGCTAAATCCATTAACTCCTTTCGCTTTGGACCGGCATTTACATGGCAATGGGTACAACTGAGGTTGCACAGATAGCCCAAATTGACCTGCAATGTTTGTAAGTCAGAGCGGTGCAGTTCTGGGAACTCACGGGCGATCAGAAGGGGTTTTGAATCAAGCATAATCACAGTCTACTTGGGTAATTGGTTAATGCTCGTACAATTTGAAGCGATTGCCCAGCATTTTATTCATCAGCTGGGGCTTTGGAGGGGTCATATGGCCACAAGTTCATGACTTTATTAGAATTTTTGATTAGAATGCGCGCGGCTCCCCATAGTTTAACAGGATAAAACTGCCGCCTCCTAAGCGGCTGCTCCAGGTTCGAGTCCTGGTGGGGAGACCACTCAACCCCCTTAAAATCAAGGGGTTAGAGCCTTCCAATAGCTTCTGAAATGAGTGCCACATTAGTGCCACAAGCCCATTAAGACCCCAAATGTAACGCGCCGTTATAAATCGGAATATGTGTCTTAAAAAACAGTGCTTGAAAGCACTAAATCCCTTCCTAATCTTCACTTATATCATCATCAATGGCGGCTACTAACCGCCACCAAGTTCAAGCTTTTTGGTTTGCTGCACTTAATGACATTGCTGGAGCAAGTATTAAGGCATCAGGGTTAACTGCGAAGATTGAATTCATTATTGGCAGAGCGCCAGCAATGAGGTTACGAATGACGTTCAATGTTCTAGCCATATCATCATCACAATCATTTGCTGCATTGCCCTCACACACTTTGAGCATACTGATAGCCGATTCTAAATTCGTAAATGCCAAATCCTGTTCGTGCCAGCTATTGCGCATTACTTCCATCATAACTTCTTCCTTTCAGTTGTGCTTGGCCAGCCTAAAGCGCTGGTATGGGCATATTTCTATCATGGCGCTTGAAGCACAGACAACCCTAAACCATAGGCTTAAACCTGTACGTAAAGCATACAAAGTTCCCGCACTTGGAACTCCGCCACGCTTTGAATTTGACGAAGCCCATAAAATAACCAGCAAAGTTCCCGCACTCGGAACTTTGGGGCTATTTTTGGCTATATTAGCCCGATGTTAATTTTGGCCGTATTTTGAGATATGACATGGATTTTTAATCCTTCGACCGGAAAGTACCTTTCTGACATCCGCCTAGCAGCGGGTTATGAATCCGTACCTGCCGCAGTGAAGCACTGCAATCGAGTGGCAAAAGCTGCAGGCTCTTCCATTTTGTTTACCGCTAAGAAGCTGCGCAGGTTTGAATCTATTGGGATCAAAACAGCTTATGGTTCAACCCCTCCAACATACGAGGAAACTCAATTAATGGTTAAAGCGTATCGTGGTTCGTTGGCTTATTTGTTCTTTGGAATTGAGCCTATTTTGTACAGCCAGCCTGAACCGGAAATTGTCATGGAGATCGTCGAAATTGAGCCTAAGCCCTTCGAGCCTCACATCCAGAAGCACCTAGATTGGCTGCTTTCGTTACCGAAAGAACGCCAACTAAAGTTAACTGGGCTAATTGAAACTCTATTAGATGGGTAAAATGTTAATGATCAGTCGCTGCGTGCAGCAGTTTCTAAGGCTAGTGTCTATCCTCAGCTAGCCAATTCAGCTTTCACATGACTTTGATAGCCATTCATTTTATTGAGTGAGTGTTTAACTTCAGTAATAACGTAAGTGTCGTCCACTCGATCTCGAAAGCCTTCCAGTATCAATTCACCTTCGCAGGTTAAATTTGGATGCCCTGGTAAGGTGATGGATACGTCAGCTGACTTTCGGATTAACACATCCAGTTTGGCTTGTGCAGCGGCTTGGGCTTGCTCTGCATTGCCGTAGGTTTCTTTTAATATGTAAATCTTATCTTCATTGCCCGCTATTACAGATTCTGTATTTCCACTAGCTGTTTGAAAATCATTCCAATTAGCTTTTACACCTGTGTAGCGGCTGGTGTCTTCTCGGCCGACTTTATAGGTTGTGACTTGGTTTTTATTTAATGTGGTGCTGCCAAGCTGTTGTTTGATCAAAGCGTTTCGATTACTGCCGCGTGCAATAAAAACGATGGCTTGCCCTAGTGCTTTAAACAATGCGCCGTAACGGTCTGCTAAATCAGAAAGAAAGCGAATGTCTGATTCATTCCGTTGTAGCAGATACTCAATGGCGATACTTTCAAAGGTTGTGTCGATGACAGGCGTGTAACCATGCTCACTGGCAATAGATCGAACAACGTTGCCCAATGTGGTTTGATCCCAGCGTCTGCTTTTTTCACTGGCCATGGCGTCTCTAAAATTTAATGCCGAAGCAAAAATGGTCATGGTATCCGGTGGGCCTTTAAATTCCGTGCGATCAATAATGTACGCGCCACGCTCACTTAATGCAGTTTCTTCATAGCCAATTAATAATTTGAGCGTCTGGCCATGTTCTGGGTTTAAAGTCTTACCATCACGATCATCTAATTGAATTTCTAATGTATCTGAAATCAGACCGGGACGATCTAAAAACCGTGCTTCTATTAAACGGTCATCAATTTGGCCTTGTAAAAAAGGGTCATCACAACTAATTTCAAAAATAGGTTTCATATCGTTAGCTCTATTTTTTGCATTATTCCCATAAACCTGTTTTGACAGCACTCGGTTCAATGGTGCGAATAGCAGGCAACGTAATAAGTGTGCCAGCTATGAGGATCGGCCCTAAATCTGCCAGTCCTGTATTCGCGTCTAAAACCTTTTCAACGATGCCTTGCGTTTTGCCATAGTGCGCAAAGCATATTTGATCTAGGGTTTCACCGTCGCTAGCACGGTACCGTATGTCGCTTGTCATGTTTGTTGTTGTCATGAGTTAGCCTTTTTTAAAACAGTGAACCCAATAAACCGTCTTCGTCATCCGCGCCGTACTTTTGTAATGACAGCGTGAATTCCAATTTTCTTGGGGAGCCATTGGGCGCTAAATGCTGTGCGGTTTCTTCCACGCTTAATATGCAGTAATTGCCATGAACCACTCCAGTACCCGAAACAAACATAAGCGGCTCACCTTGCTCCGCGAGTATTCGCATTAATGTAATTTGTTCGATGCCGCCTTTGTATTCAGGGTAAATAACCCCTTCAATATCAAAGGTGTCATTGGTGATGCCTGTAAACTGACTGGCACTGTCACGGCCAAGGCGGCTTTGTTGTGTCCATGAGTATTCTGATGTGCGCTCGATAGATTGCGGTGAAGCTGTGTCACGACTAAACATAAATGGCCCCAGCATATACATGATGCGTGCGCTGTTTTGTAGCTGTTGAACCAATGCAACGGCACCCTGAGCGACCTTAGATATTTCACTTAATGTATTGGCGACGTCGCTCATACGGTTTCACCTCTGCCGAAATATTCACTGACCACCACTTCTACCTTCTCGCTGATAAGCTGGGACAGTTTGTTTTCATTGATGCTCGCTGCGTCGGATTTTATGTTGACGTTCATCTTGATGTTAATATTTTTTTCGTTATTGGATTTTGTCGTACTGACGGACGACATAGATTGCTGGGTTGTTTTTGGTAGCTTTGCTGATGGTGCGATAACCACAGATGGGCCATTGCTCAGTGGAACACCTTGATTGATATGCTCCGGAAGCGCGCTGGTGTTTACATTTAATTCTGTGAGTGTTTGCTTAGCAACTTGTATATCTGTCGAGGGGCCTTCAATTGTTTTAGTGATCCAATCCCAAGCGCTACCAAATGTTTCTTTAAGTGTTTGAATCGGCTGGGTCACCATTTCCGTCATCCAACCGACGGCATCATTAAAGAGCGATTTTACGTTCCCCCATATATTCTTAAAAAAGTCGATGACAATACTCCAGTCCTTTTTTAAGGTGCCAATGGGGTCGGTCACTAAATCTGCAATGCGATTAAATACCGTCATGGTGATGTTACCAATAGTCGACCATAGCCCACTGTAAAATGTTTTCAGGCCGCCCCAGCTTTCTAATAAGGTACCGACTGGATCATTCATTAATTTGTTAATCCAGTTTATGCCGTCATTAAATAGCGATTTAATGCCTTCCCAAAGGCCAATAAAAAAGGTTTTGACGGTATCCCAGTTGGCAATAATTAAAGCGGCACCAACAGCAATGGCTGTAATCGCTAAACCAATCGGATTGGTCAGCAGTGCTATGCCCAGTGCTTTCACCACACCGATCACAGCAGAGAAGGCCAGCTTTAGCGGTAACAACCCCATAGCCATCAACACACTGGCGGAATATTTTAAAATAGCGAATGCGGTAATCACGCCTGAGAGAATACTCGCAATGGGGCCAACGACCAGTAACAACGCGGCTAAGCCTGCGGTGGCCATAGCAATGGTTCTGACCAGCTCAGGGTTGGCCGCTGCCCAGCTTGTCAGCTGCCTGACTAAATCGGTAATGTCTCTTATGAGTGGTGTAATAGTCGGTAATAACTTATCACCGATCGTGATATTGAGGCTTTCTATCGCACTTTGATATTCTTTGATGCCGCCTTTCGCGTTGTCACCCATCTCTTTTGCAATTCGGGCGCTGGTACCATTCGCGGCATACAATCGTTTTTGATAGGTTTCGATGGCGTCCCGACCTTGACTGATAATCAGTTCAGCCACACCAGATGCTGGCTCTTCACCAAAAATATCTTTGAGCAACGCCATTTGTTCAACATTGCCTAACCCATCCAAGCCCGTTTGTAAGTCTTCAATAATGTCGAGCGGGTGCCGCATATTCCCGTCCATGTTTTCGACTTCAACACCTAACGAGCGTAATGATTTTTTCGCCGTATTGGATGGAGCCGTCAATCGAGTCAGCATGGCTCGAAGCGTTGTGCCCGCTTGTGAACCTTTAATACCCGCGTTCCCTAATAATCCTGTCATGGCCGCGATGGTTTCTATATCGACGCCTGCGGTTTTGGCGAGTGGGCCAACGTATTTCATGGTTTCGCCGAGCATTTCTAATGTGGTATTGGAACTGGTAAAGGTTTTCGCCAGTACGTCACCCACGCGCCCCATATCATTTGCGGTTAACCCAAAGCCCGTCAAAATATCTGAACTTATATCGGCAGCTCGTCCTAAATCCAGCGCGCCTGCCTTGGCTAAGTTCAACACGCCAGGCATGGATTGAATAATGTTATGGGTTTCAAAACCTGCCATACCTAAGTAGCGCATTCCGGCGGCGGCTTCAGACGCCGAAAAACTGGTTGTTTCACCTAAGTTTCGCGCAGTATTAATTAATGATTGGAATTCAGATTGATTCGCGCCAGTAATCGCCTTTACCGCGCTCATGGCTTCTTCAAAGTTGGCGGCGGCTTCAATGGGCGCTTTTAATGATTGCGCAATGCTGCGGCCCATGCGGGATGCTTCGGCACCAACGAGTGATAAGTTAGCGGCACGCTGCAATGATGAATCTAATGATCGACGAGAGCGCATCATGGAATTGCCAAACTGATTCAACACTCGACGGCTGGGGCCTGTGAGGTTATCGACAAAATTTGCGATAAATTGAATATTCAGTTCACTCATAATGCACTCTTGTTTATAGGTTAATTGCGTTCTGTTTATTCGTTATTCGTTATTCGGTTGAGCAAATGCTACGGGGGTAATACTTCGGTCAACGGCGCGCTGATGCCAGTCCGCTAATTCATCAAACGGAATCGCATTCAACTCAGACAACGGCCAATGAAACACAGCCGCTATGTCTGCCATGGCGTCTTCGATGTTTTCAATTAGGCAGCCGGAACTGCTGGTGTGAAAAAACCGACGACCTTGCTCATGACCACGACAACATCTGATGTATCCAATTTCATAAACAATTGGGAGCTGGACAGTTCATTACATATTCGTGGTATCAGAATCGCATGAGCGTCCACGTCCATTTGCAATACATCCACTAATTTGCAGCCTCGCAATTGCCCAGTATTGGGCTTATTGAGGGTTAATTGTGTTATTTCTGTTTCTCCCACTTTAATGGGAACGATCAGTTTATAGATTTCTGATGTATTGATATTGCTCATGGTCTGTCCTTTAGTATTAAAAAATAGTCAGTTGGATGCGTAATTGAAAACAGATTAAAAGCCTATAGCCTTGCGCACAGACTCTAACTGATCCTTTCCATTAATGATGCGCTTCATATTTTCGACGTCGATTTCATGCAGACGCTCGCCATCACGATCACGGCTGTAATAGGTTAACGAGATCGTCACTTTCATTTGTACTTTTTCCCCTGGCTTCCATGAGCCGGAATCAATTTCCGTGACTTTACCGATTAGCCCAATTTCTTCTGAGTGAACCGTACCGTCACGATCTTCCGTTGCGCCCTTCAAGGTTTGACGAACAGATTGGCCTTCCAGCAAACCAATTTGTTTTTGCGTATCAGGGTCGAAGCCTGCAAGCGTGTAAGAAAGCGTGAGCTTTTCCATGCCCACATCCATGTCCATGGGGGAGTCCATGCCACCCAATCGGACTTCTTCGGTTTTTATTTTAATGACAGGGAGCGTGACTTCTTCGAGCATGTGTGCATAACCATGTCCGTCCGAAAATAGATTCATCCCACGTATGATTTCATTTTTTTTGGTCGCCATGATGGCTCTCCCGTTATCAGTGTTTAATCGAATTAATGAATGAGCAGATTGAAGCCTAAACGTTTAACCAAATACGGCGGCGACGGTATAATCATTATTAACGGCGGCTCTAAACGTTACTCGTTCAGCCACACCATAACGACCATAGTCAAAGTCAAAATACACTTGGCCCGCATCCATGGTGACAGCAGTATTCATTTCAGGATCGGCCCAGCATGAACCACCACTGATAACACCGTCGCCTTCTAGTTTGCGGAAAAACGCATTTACGCCACCGGTGACTTCTTCGACGTAATTACGAGTGATGTTTTTATCGACGGCCCATAAGTGGGATTGCAATAGCGCTTCGAGCACCATGTCATTTAAACGAACATGATTTATAAAGTGCCACTTGGCATCGGAAGAACAAGAGCGGTTGCCCCACAATTTATAGCCGCTTTCATTGATGATGGTGTTAACGTGGTTTTCGTTGAGTAGGTTGGCACGACTGGTATTATCGCCTAACGTGAAATCAATACCGCGTGCGGTACCCGTAATGCCTTTCACTTCTCGGTTAGACGGCGATACATGGTAGCCACGCTCAGCATCGTTTTTCACCATTAAGCCCGCAATGCGTGCGCTGTTGGCTTCAACCGCGTTGGCATTGGCCATGGTGTCCCACACTTTGACGGCGGGATCAACGATGTAAAAGCGTCGGCTATCAAATAAACCCCTAAACGTTTTGGCGTCTTCATCGGTAGTGTTCGGGCCTTCAATAATAGCGACGGCCCGTAGTTTATCTGCAATGCCCGATAACTCCGTTGCAACGGGTGCGCCTTCAATTACATTTGCATTTCGCGTCACCACACCGGAGAAGCCAGGGGCGATGAGAATCTTAGGCGTCAGTGCCACGGTACTCTGTGCATCTAAGAATGCATGAACACCTGTACGCATTTCGGTATCGGTGTCTACGCCGCCAATAATGTTTGAAATGGTGGCATCGTTATCTGCTCCTTCTTCAACACGAATCACAACGACTAACGCGCCTGCATTATCAAAAATGCCATCAATGGCGGCAGGCAAAGTGCCCAACTGATCACCCGTTGTATCCAGCTTGGCGGCTTCAATTCGAGAACCTGCGATCATGACGGGTGTGTTTAAGGGAAAGGCAACTGCATCCGCATCGGGTGCCGTGCCAATAAGTCCGATCACGGAAGATCGAATGGTTTTAATGGGGCGAATACCATTGTCTAATTCAATGACTTCAACACCGTGCAAGAATGCGCTCATGGTTAAATCCTTTTTAAAGGTGGGTTTAAACTCGTTTCTTTAAATTTCTATAGCGACCGGAGAAGGTAGAGAAATATAACCTTTCCCAGCTAAGTCAATACCAATAATGCTGGCACCGTCAAACGTGATGTCATTCATATTTTCCGTGGTTCTAAATCTCTGCGGATTGTTAATGTCGTTTTCATCAAATAGATAAACGGATTCCCAATCTTTTTTCGTGACCATGATTTTATCGTTACACATAGCAATCGCTTCTCCGCCATCAAAGCCAGATGACAGAGAAATTTCATTCTTTATTGTCGTGGTTAATTGGTCCATCCTAATAATATTATTGTCCGAGCTTTTCTTGATCAGCAAGTCGCCATTTCGATCGACACAAATACCAGACACTGAATCACTCGCAATAGTAAAGGTCTCTTGTTCGTAAGCTAATTCGCCCGCAAGTAACATTTCGTAGTCAAATAGTAATTTGTACTGTAAGTGCGAGTTATTTTCCGGGGACATAAGCATGATTAACTTATTCGATGCTGAGTCATAAACTATTTTAGCTCTCCCTATCATCATGTTGTTATCATCAATTTGGGTTAGAGAGTTCAAGCGTACTTTTAATCGGTATTGAGAGGAGCGTTGATAATAAATTACAAAATATGAATAACCTGAAAAAGCTTCATGACCAATTGTTACGATATTTTCACCATCAAAGGTCACGGCACTATTTTGAAAGTTAAAGTCTAATTCTAATGGAAAGAAAATAGAGCAAAGCGAAAGTTTTCCAATGGAATACTGTGATCCGTTGTTCTTACCTGGATTAAGAGGCGCTTTGGTGTCCCCCAAATTTCTGAGGGCTTTGGACGTTGCAGCTGTCGATTCACTTCCACTGTCAATGTCATGTGATAACTTAACTGCCCCTTGTTCTTCGGTCGTAGCAGCAGGTAACTGCTCTGGTGTGTGTGAATGATTCAATATAGCTTGCTTAACAGCTTTTGGTGTGGCCGCTTTAGATTGGCTGTCGTTTATTACATCCTCTAATACAACCGCACCTTGTTTGACGGTCGTGGCAGCGGGCAATTGTTCTGGTGTATTCGAATGCCCCTCAATAGCCGATTTCATGGCTTTTGGTGTGACGGCTTGAGTTTCGTTATCGGCCCCAGGATCATTAGTTAATTGCACAATACCTTTGCTCGTCGTCGAAGCATCGGGATACATAAAGTCCGAATTGCCAAAGGTGACATTACTAATATCCAGCTCGGTAATAATGTTGTCAGCAGTCAGCAATAAAATATCGTATGTGCCTTTTTGTGTAATCGGACTTAATTCAGAGCTGCTGATAATACCGAACAGAACACCATCTTCGGTGCGCAGACCGATTTCACCTAATTGATAGCTGTCGTCGCTGTCATCTCGAATGGATACATGAATGGTATTGTTAGCAACGGTTTCACCGCCAAATGTATCAAGTGTTTTAATCAACGAACGTAATTCGGTTTCGTCACCTGTTGGGTCATAAGACTCTGTACCCAATTCAATTTGCGTAATGTTCAGTGCGCTGGTACCGACATTGTCAGGGTTCACCAAAGCCGCTATGCCTGCGTTTGTGAATTTGATATTTAGAAACATGAATAATCGCCTTGTGTTCGTTATGTTTAATGATGAATAAATGCTTTAAATGATTACGGTCATTTATTTGAGTAATTTTTCGACTTAACTGGGTAGTGGTTCAGCAGCCTCGGATAAAATCTGAAGGTGTTTAAATAAGCGCACTGCACCGCCTAGGCCCAATTGACCTTGGTAACTCATAACGGGTTGGTCAGTAACTTTGGCTCGAACAAACTTTGCGATACGAACGCCACCTTGGATACCCATCTGACTAGTAGCCGTGACACCTTGGCGCACTTCAAAGTAACTGCGTGCCGATTTAACACGGCTGATTTCATTTACGATGTCCGTTGTAAATTCAGCGGTTTGCGCACCTAATTGATTCACGTTTAAATAAACGTTAAATGAATGGGGTGCTCCCATGGGGGTTTGTTCGAACCATTCTTGAAACTCCAACTCAGCGCCAAAACTTTCAACGACTTTGCGCACACTGCCACGGGTACCTTTTCTGCGTTGAATCTCAACCGCATTTTTAATGCGAGCGCGTTTAACGTGCTCCGGCCAATAACTTTTCCAACTGTCGAGTGACATTGACCAGGCTAACCAGGGGAGTAAATCCACTGGGCAGGTATCAGGGTTCCAAGTGTCACGAATGTTGACAGGCACATTGCTGAGGCGACTGCTCACCGTTTCGAGGTCCCGTTCTAATGGCGTGGAATTCGGTGGTAATAAACTCATTCGTCAATGCCTCCTGGTGTAATGGTGATACCCGTACAAAAGGCTGCTTGATGACGGTCGCAGATAATAGGGTTAAACGTTGGCAGCTCAACACGCTGCACACCTGGCTGATGCAGTGCTGCCATGAGGCCAGAAAGGGTAATGTCTCTGCCTAATTTATGGTTGGCTTCTACAAAGCGTCGACACTCTAAGTCGGCATTTTCTAACACGATCTCAGCATCTGGGCCTGCAAAGGTATAAATCGTGGCATCTACGCTGTATTCGATAATCTCCGCGCTGCGTGTGCGAACGTGATCGGTCACGGGTCTTAAGTCTTCATTATTCAGTTTGTTATCTACGGTGCTTAATAACTCCGCATTAGCGGTGCCATTACCAATGTGACTTAAAACCGTAATGGCGACATCCCCTGGCATGGGATCGGTCAAGTTGACCGAATCAGTGGGAATGATCACGATGGCTCCAGCGGGTAACTGGTCTTTTACTTCATCGGGCAATGCTGCGTGAACAAAACTGGGCGACTGTGCAGCAGCGTCTTTTATATCGGCATGCGCATTTAACGTATGGAAAATATATGCGCCTTCTGGCCCAGCCGTCGAATAGCCTTCAAGCGCTAATTGAATACGGCGTCGAAAATCGTCATCGGATTCTTTCACTTCTTCTATATCTTGAGACATGTCACCTTCAATTAAAACAAATCGAATTAACCCAAAGGTGGCACCGATTTGATCTAAGTCAGCGTCCTTAGCATACGCCAGCATAACGCCCTTACACGCTTCATTGACTCGCTGGCGTAAAAACATTTCACGAAAAGCCACGATTTGCAATTGACGGGCAGAAGGGTCGGATTCCAATTCTAAATTTAATAATTTGGCTTCGCCCGAAAACGGTACTCGAAAATATTGATCTCCGTTGTTATCTCTTAATAGTTCAGCATCCTTAATAATGGCCTGCCCATCTTCATTGAACAGGACAGGTTGCAGTGCGCGCATTTGCTCACGCATATCGTTATAAATGGTTTCATAGTTCAGCTCTTCAACAATGCCAGGGAAGGGTAACTGTGACACGTCTACTGCGGTGTACGTCCTCATGCTTTTTCCTTTGTTGATGTGTATTGCGAAAACGGGTGATAGCGTTGTTTTAAATGTTCAGGTACGTTAATAAAATTCGGTGCTCATGTTCTGTAGTCCATTGATGGGGACATCCACGTTTAAACGGTTATTTAACGGTACGTAATTGCCTGTTAATTGAAATGTCATGCCATTTTCATTGTCGCTGGCGTCACCCATAACAGGGGTGATCTTCTTTAACTGAAAATCTTGTAAACCATTGATGGGGTTTGAAACGGCTTCCGCAATATCTTGATAGCATTGAACCAACCAAGCCGCATTAATGTTTTCGTCTAAACGCTCGAATAAACCGCATCCATATTCGCGGCGCATGATGCGTGAACCCAGTGGCGTGGTCAGCACATCTCGAAGGCGATGTTGTAAATATTCAATGCCCTCCAGTGTATCGCCTGTTTGTGGGTTCATTCCACGCATGACTAACCCTCTTTGGTTATTTTCTGTTTGGTTTATTTCTTATTGTTTTTTGTTTCTTTTTTATTCTGTGGCTTCGCGTCAATCGACTGTGGTTCTTTAATTGGCTTATCTGGTAACGGCTTGTCACCAATAAAATTCATGGTTAACAAAAAGCGTGCTTGTTTAATTGAAAGGTCTACTTGATCGCCTGCTTGGTATTCGACACCGTTTAACGGAAGGTAGCGATAAACAAAATATTGTTTGCTTGGCGTGTTAATGCTCATGAATATTTCCTTTCTTTTTTGTTATATTTATGTCTTCACTGCATTCGTTACGACTCACTGAATACAATCAGCCTTCTTCTTGTTTGAATCCGCTCATATACGCTTCTGATGTGGCTTCAGCTAATGCGGTCACAGCATTGCTCTGAAACGGACTGGCCGCCAGTATTTTGCTTTTAATCGTGGCGGCTGATGGTGCGTATAAATGCTTGGCGAGTGTTGGGTTCCAGCTCGCCGCCCAGGCACTGGACTCTTGATCAATGCCTGTGGCGATGGCGTCTAACATGGCGCGGCCTTGTCCTGTGTAGTCAGCAAATACAGATGCAAAGCTGGTTAACATCGCGGTGGGTGTGACAGGTGTAAGAGAAGTCCAACCAGTATGAATGGCATTGGCAAGGCGTTGCACAAAGTCCACGTCTTCTTGGTATTGAACAGTGGCACCTGTGTTTTCAACTTCGAACGATTTTGCTGCAATCTTTTGTGCAATGGCACTTTTACCAATGGTAGGCATGTTGTTCTCCTAATCATTTAAATTACAGAGGGCCTAAAACGGTGGTCGAACCTTGCGGGTGTGGCGCGCCCGTTAATGAACACATGTGTGCCTGACACACGACACCACCGCCTGTGCCTTTATTTAATTTGATTTGCGCCGCATCGACCGTGGCCATGCCTGCTGCTTTGACGGCTACGTTGCCACCGGCTTCAACACTGACGTTGGCACCTGCTTTCACAATGGCGTTAGCGCCCGCATTAATCGTTGTATCTGCTTCAGTTTTAACCACGGCACTGCTGGCTTGTATATTTGCATCGCCCGTGACCGTGACGTCTGCCTTGCCTTCCACATTGATGGCGGTGTCTTTTGTATTCACAGTGGCTTTGTCGGTGGTGACCGTCACTTCGCACGGGGTGGTGAGCGTTATGGTATTGTTTTCAATATCGTGTACGAACTCAGTACCGTCACGCATGTGCAGTTTTCGCATTTCAATATTGGTTTCGGGTGCCGGAAACGCTGAACTGTAAATAGCAGGCAGTATCACTGCATTTTCATGTCGCCCTGGGATATTTAAAATCACCACCTGCTCGCCTGCTTCGGGTGCCCACCATTCGATGCTGTCACCCGCACGACGTGTTAACCAGGGTAAGGGGGCGGTCTCTAATGCTTCGTCATCCAGTACGCAAATGGCCTTGGCTTCTTTTTTGCCCGCCACATCAGTGACGACCACTTCTTTAATCGTGGCCAATTGAATAAGTTCAGAAAACGCTTTTTCTAGTAATTGCAGGCGTCTTTCCATCTGTTTAAATTGCAGCATTCAGGTGCTCCTCTTCACTTGATCCTATTTGGTCACCCTCGGAAGAGGCATATAATTCGGATGGTAAAAATTCATTCGTATTCCAAACGTTTTCACCCAGTATTATGTTTTGCTGCCACGTCACGCCCCACAAGGCAATACTGTTGAACTTTAATCCAGCGCTGAATAAATTTTCCGCGCGTATAAATTGCGCTTCCCCTAAATCATTTTTATTCCAACGCGATGTTGCAATTAACGCTGAAAGACTCTCGACTAAATGAATGGCAGCACTGTCTTTCGTTTGTTTCGATGTGTTCTTAGTTATCACATAGATCGCTAATGTCAGCGTGGTCTCCCTCTCTTCTGTCGCTATGTGTTTAAACTTCGGCAAGCCCAATAAACTCACAAACATGGCGGGCGCTCTTGTGCTGATGTTTTTTAATGCCTCTTGGTCAAAGCGCCCGCCGTGAATATCGCAATCCCGTAGGTCAGGGAAGTGCGCCTTGAGTTCAGCTTTGATGTTTTCTAATACGCTATTAATGTTCATTTAATACTCGTTTTAATTGAAGACCTGCATCAAATTACTGAAGTTGTTCATCTACCCAGTCATCGACCACTGCAATTAAATCATCTAAATTTTCCTCGCTCAGTCCAAGATAGGGGCGAGCAGGTAATTCAGGTTTCTCGACATCTTCGCCCCCGAATTGATGAATCGCTCCGTATATCAAATTCGTGCCCACATGAACCTCATTTTCTTCGACGACAAATTGAATGCTGTCGGCTAAGTTTCCTTCGTTAAATAGTTTTTCTTGGTTGTCCTTTCGAGTCGTGCGGTATTTTTCAGACCATTCCGCCCAAGGCTCACCCGCTGGGCTTTCCCGCTCTTCTTCTATTCGTCGGCGGGTTTGTGTTTCTATTTCTGCACCTATGCCGTCTAGCAGTTCGCTGAGGTTCTGATTACTGGTCAAGCGGGCCATACTTTTTTGAATGCGTGCTAGCGCGCTTGAATCAATCTGAATACTGGCACCTGCCATTTCAATCTCCTTCTAGCGCTGTCTGCGAAACGATCGTTGACGGCTCATTGTATAAACGCCACTGCTTCCGGTTTTAGGGGCTTCGATTATGTCGCTGTCAGGTAATGACAGTTTGGCTTTACCATTGGCGATGTTTTTCAACATGCTGATCGCGTCTTCAAAGCGCTGGCGTTTTTCTTCGGTCGCGACATCTGCATCGGATGACAGTCGGTACACCGCAATGTCTACGCATATTCTAATTAATACACTGGGCGTCGACGTGAGCGGCAATGAATAGCGAGATGCTAACCAGACATCTATTTCTGCACTGGCATCTGTCAATACCTGGTCAACCACATTGACGTCCACTGAGTCATCGCCATCACGGTCGGCCAACATTAGTAATGCATCTTCTCCGTAACGATCGGTAATGTGTTGCACAGTGGCGTAGGGCATTACTGTTTACCTTTGGTTTCGGTTTTCTTAGGTGCTTCTTTTAAAATCAGGTTGGATTTTTTACCGCGCTCCAACTCTTGCTCGATGGCCTCTTTCTGATCGCCCGTGAGTTCGGATGCATCAACAGGTTGAAATTGCGGGCCAAAATGAATCCCCCCGCGCCTGAACCCTTGTTTTGATTTAGAGCGAATCAGAATAATTTCGGATTTCGTTTTATTCGTCACTTTAATTTCTCCGATAGTTTATGATCGAGCGATACACCACAAAATGGGCAAAACGAAAACAAAATGGGTAATTCTTTTTTAGTCCGTTTCATTTTCGATGCATTTGTTTTTAAGGGTGTTTTGAATTCAATGGCAATCGGCATGCTAGGTCTTAGCGTTAGCGTGTTGTTAATGATCACCATTCCGTAGCCATTTAACGAAGCACTTAAATCACTAATATTTTCGCCTCTTTTTTCTTCTGCAAATTTATCTTTGATTTTTGATTCGATGCTATCTTTGCAATCACATTCAGACATACGTAACCTTTAATGTTTTGGTCAGTGTGTAGGTGCGCTATTGTTCCTAACGCACCCATGGGTTTTATTCAGTAATGTTGGCGTAAGCCAATTGCCAAAAACCGTAACCGCCTGCCGCTCGCGCTTCTGCTCCAAACTTATACTGACGGCGAGTGAATACATCGGTGGCGTTCATATCCGTTTGTGAAACGAATACCGGCTTTTTACGCTCTTGATAAATAAATGGCTTGATGGGTTTTTTGGTGTCGAGCAAATACCAGTTAGTACCTTCAATATAATCACCGACGACCAATTCAGCTGTGCCTTTAAATGGATTGGTTTTGCCGTCTTCTAATCTGTCAGCCGTGAGCAGAATACGGGCACGGTTTTCCAGTGCAGGACCGACCAGTAATATATTGGGGCTCACACTTAAAGGGCGGCCTTCATCATCCTTGAATAAACGCATGGCAGTTCGAGCAGCACCATAAGACGCTTCAGCCTTTGCTAGCGTATCAATCTCTAGGGCTTTGTTACCTTTATTTGAGACGGACTCTGTTTCGCCTTCTTTTGTTTTGAC
This sequence comes from uncultured Saccharospirillaceae bacterium, assembly GCA_947503895.1. GTDB lineage: Bacteria > Pseudomonadota > Gammaproteobacteria > Pseudomonadales > Oceanobacteraceae > Bermanella. The sequence continues at coordinate 20,438 of CANNFT010000009.1, read as the reverse complement.
AGGGTGATCAATGTCAAAGAAGGGCTGGCCGTCGAAACAAAGTTCTTCATGCCCTTTGCCTACCAATTCAAAAACAATTTCTTCAGGGAGCATTTTTGCAGATTGTCCCGCTGCTTCAGCTTGCGGGCCATAGATGCCAATGTTGTCGTCTTCAATATGATTTCGGTCAACTTCGACCGTGGCTTCATAATCATCATTCACAATCGTATAACGGTATGCGGAAAGCGATTTAATGGCTTTGTCACCAATCCACTTTTGCATACGCGGGAATTTACTCAACCAAGCGTAATCATTTTGAGCGCCTGTAGACGGCACTCGCATTGCTATTTTTTGCCACTGCGTTTCTGTGTTATCAAACGCTTTGTGGAAGGTGGTTTTGAGGTTGGTGAAAATCGACATGATCACCGTTTTATTTACGAGCATGGTGTTTCTCCAAATCAATTAATAAATTAAATGCGATTACTTCAAATGCAATGACGTTAGCTACTGACCCAGACGCCATCCGCTTCGATGCCAAGAACGATACCCGCGACCGCGCGAGTGTTGCCCGCATGTGTGCCCGCCACGGTTTCGTCATCCAGTACGAAGCATGGGGAGCCTAAGCTGGCTTGGGTCACTGCATCACCAGAATGATTTTTCCATTTAAAGGATTTGCCACGACGAACATTCACGGATAAGTCACCGTCTTGACCGTCTCGGTTATCGACGTGATTTTCAGCGCGCCCTAATACTCTAAAGGAAGGTGATACTTGACCAGGTACCGCATAGCCTTCGTCATTCACCATAACCAAGCTGCCAGCAAAAATTTCAACGCTTGCTGCTAGCGGAACTGGAATTTGCTGTCCATCTTTCATGGGGGTATTACGATCTTGAGCTAACATGGCGTGTCCTTCTTTGGTGATCTTCAATTAACATGCGTTTTTTTTATTTGATTAACGCGCCTTTAAAAGAGCGTTAATCAATAAGCGTTAAATAGCGGATGAATACGTCACTGGTATTTTTTAAGGTCGTCCGCACTGTTGCCAAAGATGTCAGAGATTTGTTTTTCTTCTGTATTCATGGCACTGGCCAACGGGCTATTTGAATTCGGGTCTTTTGTGTCGAGGTTGGATTGATCGGCAATGACAGGCGCGCTACTGATAAAGCTTTTAAATTGCTCGATGCCTTTTTCTTGTCGGCACGCCGCCACGTAAAAGTCTTTCGAGGCGGGTGTGATTTTTCCGGCTTTAATGGCATCACCTACCAAGCTGTCAATTTCAGAATCCTGTTTAGACTTTTCATAATCGGCCAGCTTCTGTTCTGCGTTCATTGCACGCTGTTGTGCTTGATCGTAATCCGCTCGCGGGATGAATTTTTCCATTGATGGTGTTTCAGCACGGTTCAAGGCGCTGGCTTTATCTGACTTCAAGGTATTGATAGCGGCAACGGCGCTTTCTTCCGTCGCGTCTTCTTTCAGTTCAAGCGCTTTGCGGATCGCAGCAGCAAGTGACATGGTGTTGTCCTCTGTGGTTGTTTCTTGAGTGGTCTGTGATTGCGATGAGGTGGCAGAAGGCTGGGCACGGTTCAGTGCCTTCATATCGAAATTGGCATTATTGGTCAGGCTGGCGCTGGTGATGTACAGGATTTCGCGGGCGTCTGGTCTGCCTTCCTTTATATAGGCAAATACAGGGGAGATGAAACGATACTCTTTGTTGGCCACTTGAGCGCGAGCACGGGGCGTCCACTCGACACGCGCCCAGATAGAGCCATCCCGCACTTCCATTTCCTTCATCCAGAAAGCGGCGGGGGCTTCATCACCACTGGGGCCTTTGAGTTCAGTGGCGTGTTCCCAATCCCCGACAATCTCAGCATGCTGGTCAAAGGAGGCATCAATCACGGTTTGTGGCTGATGGATAAACCAGAAGCGACCATCACGGCCTTCAACGCGTGGCCCAGCGGGGATCAATTGAATCCATTCCGGCACGCTGCCATCCATCGGCAACTCAAAGTTAAGGGCCACGGCCAAGTCATGCTCGGATGGCTGGGCGGAATCACTGCACAAAGCAGTGGCGATAGACGCAGAGTGTTGGGGGCTGTAATAAGTCATGCCGCCATCATGGCAGGCAAGAAAAAGTAAGTGACGGGAGAACGTGTTCCGGGGGTAACTTCAATGGGGTTGAAGGCTTTTTACAGTACAGGTCAATCAGGTGGTTTGTAAACAGGGTCAAATATATTGATTAATGGCGATTTAATCGCCGTGTAAGTAGGCGAACGGTGTTTCGGAAGGCCAATATACTGGGGGGCTGGTTTTGATGCAGTAGAAATGATTTGGTTGATTTCTCACTTTCGGCGTTTTTTTTCTACAATTAGAGTATTTCACTTGGTAATTAGGGTCATATTCAAAACTTATAAGTCTTTAATAAGTTAAATGCTGTTTCAATGTTGCTCAAACTTCCGATACAGACATTAGTTTGCTTCTTTTAAAATAATTTGCCTGTTATTCTAAATTTCCTCTAAAAGAGCCATTTTAATTATCAGTCGTTGATAAGTAGTAGATACGGCATTAGACGTGTGGAGAGTCTATGACAATATCTTTAGCCCTATTGAAAAGCTTAGATAAACTCGTGTCCCCTTTTATTGCTCGCCAGTTATTTTTGACCAATCATCCTGACAATCCATTTTATGAAAATAAAGACGCTTTTCAGTTCGAATGTGAAACGGATGGATGTGATGCAGTAATTGTGGGTGCTTTGATTTTTCAAGAAGAGCAGGCGTTTAATAAGAAAAAGAAAAAATGTGCACATTTTCGAAGTAAAAACAAGGATGATCACGCTTCTTGTTGCCCCCATGGCGTTACCGATAGCATTTTGAAAAAACCGAAAAACTACCACCCTAAAAGTGAAGATTCTGTTAATGGCGCAGATGCACCTACAGAATTATTGTTACACCCAAGGCAAAAAAAATCACCTGATAGAATCAGGCTGCATTCAAAGCCATCTATTGTAGAAAGCATAGTCGATGGAGAGGAAATTGAAGTTCTACAATATCCATCTGACAACAAGCCACGTAGAGTAGTAATGAGAACCACATCCTTGTATCCAGTGGCTGAAAAGTGGATGTCAATGTCTATAAACGAGCGAAGAGATGCGAAGTTCAAACTTGGCTCCAGAGTTGGAAACTATTCAAACTGCTTTAACTCCATAGGCTTCTTTAAACAAAACTCCACTGGAATGGATATAATTTTACACGGTGAAATAAGCAAAGCATGGTTTAGAGGGCATGATGTGTATCTTAACTTCGATGCAAATAAAGCCTTCTATTTTGACCGTGAAAATAAAACTAAGTACCCAATTCAGCTACATATTACACCAGAGGTTCTAGAGGGATCATATAAAAAGAATTCCATAATTAAAACTTGGGAGTCAATATGCAACCAAGGTGATCCGGTTCAGGCATTTATAGTTCCCAGTAATATTCATGGTAAAATGGTTAAAAATGGTAGGGGGCAAGATGTCATAGAATTTGAAATTTACTCTATCGACCACTGTGCACTTATCATTGTGAATGATGACCCCGACTAATCTAATTGCCTCATCTGTCGTGTAAAGCCAGTCTTACGCTGGCTTTTTTGATAGCCTGCTCTTTATTGCGTGCCGTCACTTTAATAGTGTTCACTTCACCTGACGCAAGATTGAAACTAACCCGATAGACATTGCCAATACACAGCCTCAAAAATAGACTCGTTAATAGATACAATAGGGAGAATAAAATCAAGCATGCCACCGCGTAAGGAATAGAATCGAACATTTTTAAATCTCCCAGTCTTTGATTAACGTCCCAAGTTTTAAATCCTTTCTCATGCTGTGCTGTGTAGCCGTTGAATAAACAGACACCAACGGCTGGCCATCATCCTTTAGCACGATGGTGGCTTTGATTAACTTACTGTTGTACTGGTAATAAACATGGTATTGATTGTCGACCTGCACAATACGACCATGCTGCATGGCAGCGGGTAATGCTTGATGCTCCAATGTAGTGAGTGGTGTGGATTGCTTCTGATGGGTGATGGCCGCTTCTTCACTGAGTTTAACAATGGTTTTATCGGCATTTAATGGACGCTTAAAGGCCTCAGGTATACGCCCAATCGGGTAATCCCCCGTTGGCTTTGCTCGCCATTGGTCAAATGCTTCTCCCTTCACTAAATCTTCAATGGCTTTCTGTGCAACTTCTGGCTCGGCGGTTTCCAGTTTATTGCTGAGTACATCGGTTAGCCTTTTCTGGCTATGACCAAAGTTATAATCCCAACCAGGATCAATACCTTTGGGCACTTGAGTGACTTCACCCGTGCGTTTGTTTACCCATTCTCTTGTGGTAATTTCCGGCGCTTTGACTGCACCACCTTTACGTTCTGCTTCCCGTTTACTGATTTGTCGGACTCTGCATTTGCACCCCCAGCCGTTTGGGGGGAAGTGACTTAACCACCAAGGATCGTCCGCTCGAATGATTTTCCCTGCCCAGCTTTGATGCTCTTCGCGATGCCGTTCCGATGGTCCAAGGCCATACAACAGAAAAGGGTGCGTTTTAACTGTGCGCTGAATACGCTGCCATTGACCAGCCGCACGGGCGGTACGCATATTGGTTTGGTAAATGACTTTTAATCTCCTTGGGCTACCAAGCTGAACGAGTTTTCGCCTTTTGGTATGTGGGTCGGTCATTTCTTTGACACCCCACCAACCTTTATTTGACAGTATTGGCTTGAGTTCTTTTTGAAATTGCTGAAACGTTTTGCCTTCCGCTAAAGCGGTTTGAATTGCGGAATGAATGTCACTTAAGACATCTAGCTTCATAGCTTTAGCGACAGTGAATGCATTTGCATGTTCTTCTCGAAATATGTCCAAATGATCAAAACTAGGCTTAAGATTTTTATTTTTGAACCAAACAAGGGATTCCTTAGGTATATAAGTGGCATTCATTATAAATAAACCTATTTAAAAAGTAGTGATTGCGATATTGCTAATGAAATGAGTTATGGTAATGTTAACGAATCGGCTCTGGCCGTATATTTAACTTGAACTAAGGAGAAGTACTATCTTCAAATATTTAAAGCACTGGTGGAACGGTGTTCCATCCCCTAAAGTTACCCGATATAAAAATGGTCAAATCTATTCCACTTTATATCAAATGATCAATAAAAATGACTACCCTTTCATTCGAAGACTATTAGTCAATGTTTTAATTCATATCAAACGCTTTTTATATACACTTCTAATTATTTATTTGCACAAATAACGTAAACGATAATATCTATCTGCTTTACAGCGAGCTGCTTTGCGCTGTAAAGCAATGCAATAAAATTATTGAATTGACACACTATTGTAAGTGTGATGGATCACTCGCATCACCCACGCCTCTGGCTTTAAATGTTTGCTCTGCCAGCTTCTTAATTAATTCATCTGGTTTCATAGTTTCTAATAGTTCCGGTAATCGAGCCATAAACTCGTCATAGCTTTGCGCTTCTTCTGCCAACGATAAAACAGGATCAATAATCGGTTCCATTTGCAGCTCCCATTCCTCCATGGCTTCTGCTTCTAATTCGTCCAGCCAATCTGGGTCTGTATTCTCTTGTTCATTTAATGCGGTTGAATGGCAGCAACTGCATTGGCGATGGTTAATGGCGGTTTTGTGGTTGCCCGTCTTATTGTGTTCTTGCCTGTCCATCGGTTTATTTGAATCGGTTTGTGTGGGGTGCAGTAAGTCACTTTTTTTATCTGGGTCAGAAATGCCCAGTTTGTCACGCACTTGGCTTTCTTCCACTTTCAATCCCAGTGGTACCAATTCTTTCAATGCATTGACCAGCAGTGTCATGTCTTCTGGTTCGGGTACCGGAAGTTTGATCAATGGGTAATTCTTTTGTACACCAAAGTTCAAATCAATAAACGGCTTAATTAAATCGCGATTTAAGGTGTGTTCTAATTGGGTTGCATCAGCTTTTAAAATATCTTTGCGCACATCGTTATGCACGTTGGCCTGTGCCTGACTGCTGCCATCGTCTGACGTCATAGTCTGACCTAATACAGCTTTGCTGATTTGTCGGTCTAACCATTCGGCTAAATTCTGAAAGAGTTTATCACCGCCACTGGTGGTACCGGATTTTTCAAACTCTATTTTCATGGAGTCTGGAATCACGGCGGCGGCGTCACTGCCAATATTCGCCACTGCACTGATCAGCTTATGAATATCATCTTCACTGGCCTGTGTACCATACTTGCCTAAGCGCAATGGCATTCCGAAGACTTCCGCAAAGGCCAGCCAGTCGGTGATGCTGTACGCTTTGCACATATAAGCCGTGGCCACTAAGCGGGCTAATCCACCTCGAATCGGCAAGCCACTTTTTAGCCTTGGAATATGGGTAATGAATTTATACGGAGACAGCGCAATGCCTTCGTAGTTATTTTCGTCATCTAATAGGCGTAACTCGCGACCATTAATTTGATCGAAGATAAAAAACTTTGGGTCACGGTATCGGTATTGACTGGGCATCCATTGCGATTCGGATTTATCCCATAGAATTTCATTAACGGAATAGCCTTTCCCCAGTGCATCCAAGGCATCGTCGATCATGATGCCAAAAGCGGGCATTCGTGTGATGGCTCTGACTTCATCGGTTAGTTTGATGTCTTGCTTGTCGTCGCTGAATGCTTCCACCGTGACATCCAAACCGCTGATGGCTCGCTTACGTGTACCCAGTACGGATTGATAATGTAGATCACGCTCTTCCATTTCTTCGGCCAGCACCAAATATTCATAGGGCTGATTGTTAGCGGCATTGTGCAGCAGTGCGGCCAATGTTTCGGGTGTGAGTCCACTGGCCACGGTGTGGTTATGCCAAACATTTCGGACACCTGTCAGCGACGCCGTGACGACTTCTTCGGTTAATTGTTTCTTATTGACGGGCTGGCCGTGGTGATCGAGCACTGTCCCGCGTTCATGCACTTTTTCCATTACAAACAACCTCGTTTGAATCCGCCTGTTAATTTGACCGACCGATGATATTTATCCTGATCTTGATTCTGATGTTTTTTTACGCTGTGATAAGCAAAGACCTCGACTTCCATTTGCGCAGCATACAATGCTAAACAAATGGCAATGGCCGCATCACCGTGTCGTTGCTTTTGTTCGTCTGTACTGGTGTTACCGTCCGGCACTTTAGGAATGCCACGAATGACTTTAACCGCTGCAAGGTCATCACGAATGTCGGCATCCTTTGGAATGGACAGGCTGGCATCTTCAAACGCGGCTTTCATACGCGGCATGTTTTCTAAATACCAACCTTGGGACAAGGCCACTTCATCTATACAGCCTGCACCGTATTCGTAGCGTGCTTGCTCGGCTAGATATTGACCGTTGCCACGGGCATCTAATGCACCACCGGATAATCTCGGCAAGCGATCACAGATATAGAACAGCACTTGCTCTTGATTTCGGAAAGGCACGTTCTTTAACTCGACTAAGAACGGAAAATGCTTGTGTAGATTTTGTTGTATGGCCACGGGGGCAATTACGGTTAAATCACCGGAACGTGCAAAATCTTCACCGAATGCGTGTTGCTCTTTTGGGTTTAGCTGAAGCAGCAAGGGTAAGAGGTGGGTGTCACACCAGTCATTTATTTCTGCAATGCGTAAATGTTCTGGCCAAGTATTAAAATCCGCTGTGCCTGTGTAACGTAAAACAGGGGCTTTCACCATACGCGCTTCAATCAGTGCACGGGATAAATACGCGCCACCGCCTAACTTGGGTACACAGTAATATTCTTCAAGACCATCTTCCTCTGATGCCGTAGCTTTCAATAGGTCGCTTTTCCATTCGTCCTCTTGTGCTTGCGTCCATTCTATCTTTTGAATCTGACAAATGCGCTGATACAAGCCTTCTGCACAGGCATCATCTAACGTGATTCGATGCACGCTGTATTTGTTCTTGCCTGCGCGTGCATCGTTAATGATTTGATTGAATAAGTTATCTGTGCCGTTGTGGGTACTGATTAAGCGTACCTTCGCGCCCCACATAGTAAGCGCCAGTGCCGCTTTTAATACTTCGGCAAGATTTTCATGGAAGGCTGCTTCATCTATGGTGACGTTACCTTGCATCCCTCGAAGGTTTTTCGGGTTGGACGACAACGCTTGTACTTTAAAGCCGGATGCAAAATTAATGACGAAAGTGAGGATGTCCTTGTCTTCGTCAATGAGCACATCTTCCTCAATTTCCCCACACGCTTTGTCGTAGGCTTTTGCCCACATGGCCACGGCGTCTATAAACTCCCGCGCCATTTCCTTATTAGAGCCCACATAGAGGTGATTACAGCCGCCATCTACTTTGGACAGGCTAGACGTTAAAGCGGCATCTGCTGCTTCTGCCCAGGTTAACCCCGTCCGTCTTGATTTCTCTGCAATTTTGAGTGGCGAATCGTCAGCAATCCAGCGCTTCTGGTAGCCCAACAATAATTCATTTTCATCAAAGGGAATCAGGTTTTGTTTTGCCTGATTGACGGCGTCTGCGATAACTGAGTGATCCATTAGGCAATTCCCAATATTTTATTCTTAATATCTTGGGCAGCTTTCTTGGTTAAGCCTGCTTGCTTGGCGGATTGATCAATGGCTTCCGCTGCTTCTTCTGCCATTTGCTTTCTGATTTCTTTTTCCCGTTTCACGTTTTCACTGGCGGCTTGTTCTAGGCGGTGGGTGGATGTGCTGAGTTCCTTTAGCATTTTGACGAGAGCCGGAATCTCTTTAGCGTCAAAGTCCTGCTGTTGAATATTCATGGTGAGATCAAAGGCCAGCGTTCTGAGCATCTCATTGACGAGGTTGCCCATTTGTCCTTGTGGCTGTGAGCCGAGTTTTGCAATCCACATGTTCGCGACTTCGCGAGATTGACGAAGCTTCTCACCGACCTTTTCCATTTTCAATGAGTAGCGATTAACGGCGCTTTTACTCACACGTTCGTCATGGCCTTCCTTTGCAAGCAGAGCATTGATTTTTTTAACCGTTTGCAATTGATTAACGCGCGGGTTACGCAGCAAGGTTTGCAATTGGTTTTTAATGTCTTCCGGTAGCGTGTCAATGGTGCTGGCCCGTGGCATGATGCATTCCTTTCAGTTTTATAATGTTTGGTCGGGTGAGGGGCGAGCGATTCCGGAAAACGTTGTGCGACCACATGCAATGTCATCACCGAGCTTGGTGAGTTTGACAATATGGTAGATAGACACTTGTTCCATCGTGACCATGTCTGCTCGTTTTAACCAATGTAAATTAGCCGATAATCGGATCGCATCCAGATTGAATCCAACCGTGGTTAACATTTTTCGGAGAATGTCATCATTCATGGTGTAGTCCGGGTCTTCTTTCAGCATGAGCAGGATATGAAGCCGAACTTGTTCATCTTCAAATGTTTTGAAGTCTTTTGAATCGCTCATTTCTATTTAACTCCGTTGTGATGCAGTAAAAAATCATGAATACGCTTTGTATTTTCTTTGACGCCCGAAAACTCACCTTTAATGGTTGAGATTTCGCGAGACATGCCATTCAAGCGTTGAAATATATTTTTAAGATCATCGTGTGTTGGGCCTTGCTTTAATTGTTCTTCTGTACGAGTCACCCGCTCAGATAACTTGTCAAACCGTAAATCATTTGAACTCTCTAGTTCTTTAATTCGACTAGCATTCACTTGTGAACGTGAAGTAATAAATACATACAACGCGACACCCAGTGTGATGAGTGTTTGCGCGACATCCCACACAAAGCGCACAAAGTTAAAATCTATCCCGCTATCGGCGGCCATTTTGATTCTCCTGATCATATGTGATCTGGCATTGAAGACACCGTGCAGCATGAGGAACGCCCGCCAACCGCTTGGAGCTAATGGGTTCATCACAGCGGATGCACACAATCACACCGTTAGCGATACGCTGCTTAGGCTGAGGGTTGCCGCGCTTAAAGTGAGTCAGTGCAGCATCCCGTTCCCACGTTTCTATGTGACTGGCTCGATCTGCATCGTCCATACTGATACTCCAACGCTGTTTTTCCATGTTGTTAAATAATGAGTGAGTAATTACGGCTTATTGTTTGATGGCTTTCATAACACTGGGCATAATTTTTTCTGCACTGCGCCCAATCACATAGCCACCTAATCCCAGCTTTAATAATTCCCATGCTTGGGAAGACAAGCGAAACTCAGTCAAGCCAAACGTATCAGCAATGATGAGCACTAAAAATGTGAGCATGGTGATAGGTCGCCAGCTGCGTTGTAACCAGCTTTGGCCTTGGGCTTCTGCCACTATGACATTGGTTTGCGCTTCTAATAACGCGCGCTCATGTTCTAAGGCTTTGGAGACCGCATTATTTTTTGCCAGCAATAGTTGCTGCTTGGCTTGGATTTTCTCTTCATCACTGGTGTGCAGTGAATCAATTAAATCGGTGGCGGGCTTGATTACCTCGCCAATCATGCTGAGAAGGTTCATAGAGCGTGCCTTATTGTTTGGTGCGGTGATTGGGTCGTTGGGTGTGGACGTTGATTCGTGAGATGTAGAAAGCGGTTTCGTGTGATGTGGTTTTAATACAGGCTTATGCGGTGATCGGCTTTTAGCGTTCTCTTGATTTCGGTCGTAGATATTGTGCGGTGATGGCATCATGCCCGAAGTGAGATATTGCTCTACATTAAAGCCAGGGCATGTTTTGCCTGCGTCCAGTTGGTTATGTCCCACAATGATTAAATCGCGGTTTAATTCCGATTGAATACGCAGTATCAACTTCTGTAGTGCGTCCCACTGCTCCGCATTGAAACGATCACGGCCGATTAAACAAATACCAATGGAATTATGATTGTGATTTTTAGCGTGTGCACCGCTCTCGATTAACGGGCGACCAGGCTCAACGATACCGCCTAAATAAATCACATAGTGATAGCCAATGTGTTTTAAGCCTGGTTGATGGCTGGGCGCAATAGATAGGTCACGTTGGAAGTCACGTTCCTTGTGCCAAGCATCAATATCGTGAATGGTATGCAAACGACCATTAGGCGTATCTGCACAGTGCAGGACAATAGTCGTGATGGAATCGAGAGACCGCTTTTTACCCATGACCTTTCCTGCGTGTGCGTGGAAATGTTTAGTAGGGTTTTAGGTTAAAACGATGGGTTGTGTGTGTAACGGGAGAACGCGTTCCGGGGGTGAATCTTGGAGTAGTGTGGTGGACATTTTGCCCGAATTAAAAATTAAATCCAGTCCCTTATGTTGAGAGCTGACATATTAAAATAGACAGCTCTGTTTCATTGCCGCTCGTTTGTCCATACGATGTTTAACTTTGCGGATACCGCGTTCCGTGTATCCGTATTCTCTCGCCAGTTTAGATTGTGGTACCCCAGCTTGTATCTGCTGGTAGATATGTGCGTCTTGTGCCGCTTTGACAGCAGCGGTACATCTTGGAATATCTAGCTCTTCACCTTTGTAGTGTTTGACTAAAAGCATCATAGCCTCTCTCCCGATCAATTGAGTGAGCCAACTCTTGTCATTGACTTTGGTGGGTATGCTCAATCGAATGCCGCCACGCTCCTCCACAATTTTAAGCGTGGCAGGTAAGCCTATTAGCTCTGCCATTTCCTGAATGGAGTCCGGCAGATGCTGAGTGTTGAGTGGAATAGCATATTCGACGCCCATACTAAGCCTCCACTTTACTGTTTAATAATCGGGCTTTAACTTGCTTTAAAGCAGCGGTTGATCGCTTCCAGTTCTTACGCTTGCTGGTAGGAATCCAGCTTTCTACTTCTTGCCAATCTAATTTAAGCTGATCAACCATAGATTCAATGTTGGCTAATAGCGCTCGTTTCTCTTGTTCATAAGTGAGCGCAGCTATGATGGCACCTAACTGCTGGCTGGTTTTTAGCCATGAAACTCGGTCTACCTTAAACATATGCTGAGCCAGCGAATTGGCGTAGTTCCAACTTAAGGTCATATCGGTTAGTAGCGCTTCAATCTTATCCAGTTGGGGCTTCATGTTATGAGGCTTGCCAGGATGTCGAGTTTTGGTGCTGGATTTAGGCGGCGTTTTAAACTTCATGCCGCAAGACTTTAAGTGGGCCAGTACGGTAGCTCGCCCCATGGCACTTAAACTTTTAGCGGAATTCACGCTTGCAACCTCTTGCAGCATCATGCGGTACGTATCGTCATCCATACCTAACTGCTTTTTGGCAACGTGAATCTTTGCGAGGTCGCGCTTGCGTTGATTGTCGGCATCTAAATGGTTGTTATTCATAAGGCCAGTCCGTTTGTTATGAAGACGTAAAGAGAAACTTGCTTTGGCTGCTCATCAGTACCGGATCACCACATCCGGTAGACGCCCACCCATTGATAAGGTGAGCGTTTCGCTAGGCTACTTCAGTAGTTGCTTTGGATGCTTCATTGAACACCTTGCAACCTATCTTCAGAACCGTTATGTCATCCAGTTTTTTATACTGTCGCTTAAAAGTAGAGAACGTACTGAAGTAGGGTACAAAACTGATCATTGCTTCATTTAAATTCGGGTACAGTTCCTTTGCTCTTCGTTTACCAAGATCCTTTATGATTTTAGATTTTTCTTTTGGCTTGTAATATGAAAGCGAACGTTTTCGCCATAATGTTTCCGTTAAAGGGTTGAAGTTATTACTAGTCCTGTACCCCCAGTCAAATTTAATCTCTTGGTTTATGTATACCAAGATTCCCGTTTTATTTTCCGCCACAAATTCTTTACAAATTCTCAGTATTATTCTGTCCAACTGAAATTTGACGGTGCCATATATGCCTTTTAATTCTTGCTCAATTTCCAGCCACTGCTCTTCTGTGATCGCCATGGTATGTCTCCTTACACTGCTGCCAAATCAAGTGGAATCGCTTTGTATTGATCTGTGTCACCGACTCGCTCATATATGCGAATATAAGTGGCGGTGCCGTTAACTTGAATTGAGTCCTTCAATGCCAGCATGGCCCATTGCCAACTTTCGTCTTCAATTTCGAGTCGAAGTAAATCTAAGACCGCTGCGGTTTTAATTTGTCCTTGTGCGTTCTTTTTAAAAGCACGATCAACTAAGGCTTGAACATTAGCACTGCTGCCTTGTGTCCACTTATCAATGCAATGGGTAATAAGTTCTTTTGCTGCTTCCAGTTCTTCCGTAAAGACAATCCGGTCAGCATTAGCTCTAACAACTTTGTAACGTCCGTCAAAACTGGTGAGAGAAACATTGCCTTTCTTGCCACCCATCATTACGCCGTACTTCTCAGCAGCAATACTCACAAGATCTGCAATGTCGTTCAGTGCCTTCAGTTTAAATTCGGACAGTTGTTTGTTTAGATTCGCGGCGTCTTGAACAATGTCCGTGACAATATTGTCACGCAGTAAGTCCTGCTCGCGAATTTGCGCGATGGGCACCAAGTGGCCTGCGGCGTTAATTTTGAAATCGTTAGGAATAGTTGACTCAATTCTATTTGTTTCCACGGTATTTACCTCCCTTAAATAAATCGTTCTTTGCCGGTAGTGATTTTAGATGCCGTAACTGTTGAACATGACTAGGTTCAAGCCAACCTACATTGCAATTGAATATTGTGGTTCCCATTACTGATCCCTTAGATGTAATTAAAAACACATCTCCATTAAGACGGTCACAGCCGTTGTGGTACTGAATGGTAATGATTGGTTGGGTGTAATGGATATTCACGTCCAGTACCGTATGCCCGCCTTGAATTAATTTTTCTACGGCACAATGAGCACGATGCAATGTTGCCGTTATAAATTTATTTTGTGCATTTCGGGCGGGGCGAGAATTTAGTCGTTTTACATTCGCGTTCATTTTTATGTTCATGCGCAAACCTCCTTGTCTGTTGCAATTGTATTATCTGAATTCAAGTTGGCGCGATTATAGAGACAGGTCGGGCAGGTTTTACGCATGCTAACACGCAAACAATTAGCGGTTGACTGACTGCTTTGATAATTAATGCATTTATTGATTTCTAATTCGCCTAATATTGGGCAGCCAACGGTTTCGCCTAAAAATGCACCACGAATCTTAGCTTCTACTTTGCTAAGGTCGCCCCGATAAATGCCTTTTAAAACCTGATTAATAACGGTTTGGCTGTAACCTAACATTTCAGCCACTCTACGTTGATTAGTTAATTCGCATTGTTTTTTGAGTTCTTGCAGCCATTTAGGCGTGTCTATAGAGTCCGCGGAAATGCGGTTATTGAATGTAGTCATTATTATAATTTCCGTATTTTATTATTTGAATATCAATTTATTGGAATGAGAGGTGTTGCTGATACTGCAATTATTTTTTTGAATTCGACACCTCCTTGGCTTTTGGCTCCCAGACTACCTTGTTTAAATTCACATCGAATACGGCTTTGCTTTTTTGAATCTTGGGTGGGAAAGGGCCAGTGTCTTTTGATGGTAGAAACCGATACCTTTTAAACTCACCTTTCAAATTACCTTGTTGCTTGGCTACCTTGAGGTATCCTGCTGATGCTAATCTGCGTACATAGTCACCTGCGGAACTCTCCTTTATCTGAGTTTTACTTGTTGAAGCGAATAGAGTAATTTCATTGATGTTAAATTCTTTCAATATTTTCATTGAACGCCATAAATTCTCCTGGCCTTTACCTTGTCTGCTTTGGTTTCCATCTTTACGAACTTTCGGTGCAATAGCACCTGTATCACGGATTAATTCAAAGTGATGAATTCGTGCTTTTTTAGACACATATTCTGTTTTAGTAATGGATAGATAACCACCATTTACCAATCGCCTTAGATAACATCGTATTGTGTAGCGATTGAACTCTTTATAGGTTTTCTTTTTAAGCCAATTTTCAATGGTGAGATCACTGAAGTTTTTTAGTTTTCGCACACCTTGCCATACTGCATCTTGTCCAGATTGGCGAACCCCTTCAATATGAATAGGTTTTTTACCGCGTCCCACGCCTGCCGTTCGCTCTGGTGCTGCGGCATTACTTAACGCATGACTCATTGTTGTAGCCTCCTATTTGGAACATCACCTGTAAAAAAGCTTTTATCCCCCCAATCACTATTAGAAATTGCTTGCTTACCGTCAGTCACAGCAAAGTCTCGAACACGATCAAGGTTCACACATACGCGGCGTGCGCTTCCTTTAGCGGCTTTATGGATGCGCTTGATTAATGCATCTTCAATATCAATGCCTGGTGTATAGATATTTTGTAACTGCGCAATATCGCTGATGGATACAGGCTGTGCGGGGAAGAATTCGAGAATGCGGCCATGGAATCTCTCCCAGCGTTGCAGCTTTCTTGGCAACTGCTCTTCGCCGATTAATAGGATGGTGCCTTGGCTGCTTTCGTATATATCCCGAATGACGTCTACTTGTTTTTTATCAACGAGGTAATCAAATTCATCAATGATTAAAGGGCGATTAGAAAGCGTCAGCTCTTCTGAAATTTGGTCTGACATATAAGGCAGGGTCTTTCCTGGCTTGATCCCCATTTCTTTCAAAGTGGCCTCAAGTAGGGCTTTACGTGTCCAGGTGGACTTACATTGCACATAGACGGCATCAAAGTGATTGGCGGCATAACATGCTGCCACCGACTTCCCAAAGCCAGATGGGCCATAGAACACCGCCATGCCTGGCAAATGACCTTCACGATCAAAGGCGCGCTGGATTGCTTTGTGGCAGATGGCAACGTTTGTAATTCCCGCTACCGAATTGACTATAGTCATGTATAATTTCCTTGATTGTGAGTGAGTTCTAAATTGCTATTGCTGCTTACGATCGGCTCGCGGTCTGTTGGCGCAGTTCCGCGAGCATCTTCCCGCTCTCATACTCTGCTGAGCGTGGGAAAGATTTGTAAAAGCCTTCATAGATTGACTCGACTTTTAATCCACTTTTAACCTTTTCATCCAGTGATACCCAAAGCTGGTATTTTTCAGCCATATCTTCTGGTAGTACTAGTTGGCGGTTAAAATTGGGTTGTAATACTTCTGCTTTAATTTGTTCTATTTCCTGAAGCTCCGCTTCAGTCATGCCTGTGGTGAATTTCCCGTCTCTGGCACTCAATGCATCAGCCGCTGCGGTTAAGCCATCACTACTATGAGTTTCAGTTGGGCGGGGAAAGTCGGTAACCTTCTCAGCACGCGCTTGAGCAGCCTGGTGAGCCAAGATCTCATGAGCAATGTCACGCTTCTTGATATGCTTAGCGGCGGTTTTAAGTTCGCGCCTGCGCTCTTGAACCACTTCTTTCTGACGGGCTTTGGCACGTTGTGCAACCTCCATCCGACTTACACCCGTAAGCGATGGGTCTTCTGCAATGCAGATAAATACACCGTCAGTGCCATATACATAGACTCGGCCCATGTCTGAGTCGTCGTAATAAACATGAACTTCCTTACCAACATGGACGGCTAATTCTGGGTGAATGTAATTGCTGCCATCTACAGATAATCCTTTTTTCGTAATAGTGCGAGCGCCTGCTGGTTCACTTAACAGAATATCCAGAGCACGTTCATTCTCGACCTTACGAATACTGCCATTCCAATCACGTACCATTGCATTGGGAGTTTTCTTAGTTTCTGAGTGTTCTGAAATATGGTAATGATTTTCGACCCAGTCATGACAAAAGCGCTGTAGTTCTTCTGACGTCATACCAACTTCAATAACGGCGTCCTTTTGAAAAAGGCGATCACTAAATTGCTTACGCGCTTCTATAGATTTTCGTTCTGCTACATTGTGACCAGCGAAGCCCGGCAGTAGCTCTAAGAGATGGTGGCTAAATGATCGAAATACCCGTTCAATATGGGGCTTCTTCCATGCCTGAAATGGAGGACAAAATTGCTGTTCTATATTTAATGATTTAAAGACGGTTCGGATATATGTTGACTTATAATCGGCTCCGTTATCAGTTTTAGCGATGCTGGGAATTCCCCAGTTGATAATTGCTCGACGAATAACTTGAGCAACTGCTTTGGAGTTTGATGTTCTTGAAACTATCAAAATCAGACGACGGCTATAAACATCAATTACACCTAGTATGTTGTAGCGGTTTCCATCTATTAATAATAAATCTGCAGGCGTGCTATCAAACTCCCATAATTGATTTAGCTCGGTAACATCTTCGCTAGCTGAGCCAAAAGCTGTCATGTATTTGTTTTTCCATGCATCAGGGTTGGTAACAGCTGTATAAAGTTGACGGTTCTCTAACTTCCAGTTAGCTACCCAACGTTCGAGTGTTCTTTTTGTAGGGATTTTAATGCCAGAGCTATGGAATTCTGTTTTAAGTGATTTATACAGCACAGAGCAGCTGATATGAGGGTGCTGAACTAACATCCCAATAACAAAATCATTTAGCGCGCGACAGCTATCCAATATACTACTACCAGTGCGATTCTTTCCACGATTTTCAATCAGGCCTTGAATACCATTTTTTGTAAAATTCTGACGCCAGCGATAGATAGTTTTTTCTGTTACTCGGCCATAAAATTCAAAGACAAAGCCTTCGATTTCAATACTCTTTGAATTAAATAGTGATACATAGTTTTCAACGCTTGTTTGCATTAGCTCTAGTTGATTCAATATTTCTAGTTTTGCATCAACTTTCAATTTTGATCTTTTAGTCAGGCTGGCGTAGCTGACTAATCCTGCTTCTTGCTTAGGCTTTATGGATTTGCAATGTAAAACTTCCTCAGAGATAAGGCGTTTTGCTGTGAGGGTTCCTTTGCTCGTAGTAGTTGCTGAGTCGTCATTTTTTAGATGGTGCTTGGTTTCAGCAGGAAGTGAATCGAGATGATACTCATAGCCCTTTCCATGAATACGCGCTCGACTTGTCCAGTGCTTATTCTTAGCTCTTTCTCGAACTCGCCGATCTGAAGAGGGCATACTCGGCAACCCTGCAAGTTCTTTTGCTGAATACCATTCTTTCATAGCGTTTAAGCCACCGTGCGATGTGGAATTTTTATGTTGTCTAGGGCTTTGGGTGCATATCGCGTCGGCCAAACGTCTTCCGGCTTCATACCTAATGCGCAAGCGATTATTCGCTCGCCTTTTGGCCAGCGTGCATATAAAGCGCGATGCAGTGTTTGTGGATGCTTATATCCAGCTCGACGTGATACTTCAGCGAGGGTGATCCCACGTTTTTTGAGTAGTGCCATGACATCTGCTTGATGCATGTCGTGCAGTACTTCTTCGTTCGCTTCAGAGGTCATTACTAGTTCCTTAGATGAAATATCTTTCATTATGTTAGGAACTAAAACTAGTAAATGCAATAACTTTCATTCATTAATTTTCATTTCTATATTGCTTAATGCCATAAAACCAAATAAATCAGTTACTTATGCGAGTCTTGGTTGTGTAAGAAGTGGTGGTCGGATAGCATCTTTTGGCAGAAACTGGCATTTTGAGATGAAATAATTAGCAATGGCCGTATCCAAACAGGAATTAGCTAAAAACCTACGTGAAGCAGTGCTGAAGTTTTCTAGGCTTGAGGCTCAGAAAAAAAGCGGCATTGCCTTGAGAACGTTGGATAATTATTTGTCTGGAGATACAGAACCTAAAGTATCAGCCGCGCTTGCTATTGCTGACGCACTTGGTGTGACAGTTGAGTATTTAATGT
Organism: uncultured Saccharospirillaceae bacterium; assembly: GCA_947503895.1. Classification (GTDB taxonomy): domain Bacteria; phylum Pseudomonadota; class Gammaproteobacteria; order Pseudomonadales; family Oceanobacteraceae; genus Bermanella. Next base: position 1,813 of record CANNFT010000009.1, on the reverse strand, counting down.
TAAGGAAGGGGCCGAAAAGCTGGTCTCCCGGCGACGTGTTAGACTTCCTAGAAGACAATAAAAGTATTTGGGATCAGCCATTAATCGACAGCAAAATCCGACAAGGCTTTGAGAATCAGAGTAAAAAGTCAGTTGATGGGTTGTACCAGGCCCTTTACGATAAGTTTGTCAGTGCAGAGCTGGATCAAGAATCTAGTTTGCAAGAGTTGATCGAAGTCGAAAGCGATAGTATGACTCCTGTTTTTAGTAAGGGTGATCTGGTTGTAGTAGACAAGAGTATCAAGGAATTTACTGATGGAGGGTTGTTTGCACTAAATTACATGGGTAATCAGCTTATAAGGCAGACTCAATTAGTGCCAGGACAAGGATGGCTATTGAAATCCAGTAATAATGAATATCAGGATCAAGTTGTTAACCCTGAACCATCAAATTCAGAACTTGTTGTTATTGGTAAAATCATTTCAGTTACAAAGCTCTTTAATTAAGAATCGGACCCGTCTGATTCGCTTCTTTTAAACGTCCGTTTCTAGTGCTTCGCTCAAGTATCTTCAAAAATGCCTATACGCACCATGATTACTGAGTTTTGATCAAAATCGGACGTTCTCAGATAAGGTGCCGCACGCTCTATTTGCTTGATAAATATTGGCGTCATTTGAAATAAGAATAATCGGACGCTAATGATTACGAATGGGCTGCAGGCCATTGGTTATCATGCTGTAGCAATCCCAGCTATTCCCTTATATTCCCGTTGAATCCCACATAGAATTCTCATATCAAGTGTCGTCTCACAATACAAAGTTGCGATAAGCATAAAGTATTAAAAATAACCAAGTTGCATACATAATCTTCAAAGTAGAAGAAACCTTAATATGACTGATGAAGACTTTTATAAAATTCTAAACAGCTTTTCTTTTACGGATAAGTACTGGGCTTTATGCGATAAGTATCCTAGCAGTGGTGAACTTATCTACTCCTACAAAGGGACTAAAAAAGATGTATTGGAAGCGTTGAAAGAAGCCGGAGCAGAAGTTAAATATCATAGCGTTGACAGGTCTTACGTCATTGATCCAGAAATAATTGGTGGGTATGAGTGGTCAGGAAACTTTGTAAAACAAAGAAGTGGAGGACTTGAGTTAATGATCACTGGACGTAATGCAGAAGCAAATTATGTTGGAAGTAACTTTGCGGTTCTCGCCTACAAAGCAAAGCAGTTTGAAGACCCAAGCTTTGAACGAGGCCCGTTTGGTGGACCACCACCTTATCCTCGCCCAGATTACAACGGTGACCCCTCGACTTTGAAAATGATCGCTAAAGACTTTGTGTGCCTATATCGCGAAATCAAAGACAACTTAAGAGCGAACCTGCCTAGCTAGAACGAACAAATAGAGTTACCAGCTCATTTAACTGCAATGGCCGCAGTTGCGGCCTTTTCTTCAGTGTGAATTTCTTGAATGCCTATATAGGTAGTCGGGCCTGAAAATAACCTGTAGAGGCCATATTTCAAGGAATTGGCTGGTTTAATCAGTAGTTATGACCGCACAAGAAAGCACGACGAACACAGCGGGAGATACAGTGATAATACGGCGTGGCTTATAGACTCACGAGTGGTTTTCTGGGCTTGGTCATAATGCATTCCTTTGCTTGCGCTGAATTGATCGGGAAACTGTAAGCAAAACGAAAACCAAGTTCAATCAGCATAATTACTTAGGCTGTTAGATTGATGTCCTCATACCTTCCCGAAGAGTTAACTGGGCCAGACGCTGATCAGTATGAAATCATTGATACCAAGGTGACGCATAAATTGGCTCAACAA
>CANNFT010000008.1 GCA_947503895.1 uncultured Saccharospirillaceae bacterium | reverse complement strand
TTGAAAAACTCTTTCAAAATCAACCACTTAGCTGCGTTCAATCTGCTGCTCTGTTGTTGAGGGGCGCATTATAGGGATCTTCACTGAAGTGTCAACCAATATTCACATATTTATGCATGACAACAGAACTAAAGGTTAGACCAAGGTTTTTGGAGTGCAAATGTGATTTCAGACATTCTTTGTATGATTCACGCCAAGGTCAATGTTTCCGGGAATTGGAGTCATTAAGAAGCCCTGCCACAACAGCTTCTACTTCATCGGATCCGTCGATGGTCAACATGGGCTATATAGAAGAAGCATGTCGAGCTTTCATTTTGTTTCAGCTGCTCACTATCTAGCATGGTTAAGGTTTCTACTATTGTGGGTCCTCACTTTATCTATGCATGTATAGATAGCAGATAGTCTCGCTGATAAATCAGTTATTCCGCCAATCCCAACACTGCTGGCCATAGAAAAGAAACTAAGAGGCTCAATAACAAAGCCTCAAAACCTAGTCCACTCAACTCAATACTTCACTTTACTCCTTGTGTGTTTCTACTCCGTACTAAGCGACCGCCTTACGCTTAGCCTAAAAAAGACAAAAGGTTAGTCATTAATCATTAAAAAAATCTTGACCTTGCCACTATGGTAAACCCTACATTCGGTTCGCCAAAAGCGCCAATAGCTTGTCAAGCTGAACTTTAAGGCTGCAAGCATAGGGTTACCATGGATTTGTGTTGAGAGAAGACTATGAAACTCATCAAAAAAAACATTAGCAAAGTAGAGAGCGAACTAATAACGTTGATTCAAGAGGATGTGACTGAATGCTCCCCCACGGTGACTGCTGTTTACTTAGAAGGCGGACATTTTGACCCTCGTTATTCAGCCACTGATTTTTCCACCGATTCATTAACCAAAGCATTAAACGTTGCCAACAATGCAATCTTGGCACACAAAAAGGACATCAAGATTGTATTAGGCGTATTGATTGATGACTTAGGATTACAGTGCGGCGTTGAGTCTTGTGAAATCTCACCGTCTCCCACCCAGAAATCTGACAATACAGGATTGGCACCACTTCCTGACGAGTTAGAGACGATCTTAGACCAATACAAATTCGTGAAACGCGACAAGCTGGTTATCCAGGGCGAACGCAATTGTAAAAATCGCGGCATTCAATCATTACGAAAAATAGTATCAAACCAATTAACTCAGTTTCCGCAGCTATCACTAAAGCAAGTGAATGAGGTGACTCAGGTGATCTTCAGAAACCAGCAAGGAACTGACATCGTTTTAGCGGAATCAAAGGACAAAGATATTTGGATTGCTAAATGCCCACTCATCATGGCTCAACACTATAAGGACGCCTACCAAAAAGCATTAAAAATACACCCTCAAGTTGGTGCTTGTCATATCATGGATTTCTCTGAAATGGATGATTACAACAAAGTGGTAAATGGTACCGAAGTGGCTATGGCACTGTTTCTTCGCCCAAGCATCCTCGGCGATAACAAGCTTAAAATCTCTAATGTTTTCCTATCCGATTTTGATGCCGAACACTACTCCATAAATACAGTGGCAAGCCAACCCGTTAAAGATTGCGCCGCGTAATCAACAAACCTCGATCTAACTAAAAAATAATAATTACAATGAAATTACAAGGATATAATAATGTCAGCTACAGCCACGCTCGTTACAAAGTCAATTAACCACAATCTAAACTTTCCAATCTATTTGGATCACAACGCTACCACTCCCTGTGATAAATGTGTTGTTGAAGCCATGTTACCTTACTTTACAAACGACTTTGGTAATGCTGCCAGCATGCATGGTTTACACGGTTGGAATGCCCACAAAGCAGTCACTCAAGCAAGGGAAACGATTGCGTCAGCACTGGGCACAACACCAGAAAATTTCATCTTCACCTCGGGAGCGACCGAAAGCAATAATTTGGCGATTCGAGGCATCTTTCAGGCCTGCGCGCACGAAGGGAAGCACATCATTACCTCTTCAATAGAGCATCCGGCCACACTCGCAACCTTACGGGATCTCGAACAGCATGGTGCTGTTGTCTCTTACATTGATCCCCTGCCCGATGGTAGCTTTGATATGGCAAAACTAGCGCAGCTAATCAACGAAGAGACCATCTTAATAACCGTAATGTACGCCAATAATGAACTGGGAACCATCAACCCTATCGCCGAGATTGCTGAATTAGCTCAAGAAAAAGATATCTACTTTATGACCGATGCAACCCAAGCACTGGGCAAAGTAGATATCGACTTAGCCACTTGTCCTATAGATATATTAACGTGCTCAGCGCACAAAATTTATGGGCCAAAAGGCATTGGCGGATTGTATTTACGTAAGCAACACAACAAAAAGAACATCGAAATCAAACCGCAAATTACTGGCGGAAGCAGTGAACAGGGATTGCGCGGTGGCACGCTCAACGTACCGGGAATTGTTGGTTTTGCTAAAGCCGTCGAACTCGCACAACAAGAATTACGTGACGAAACATTGCAACAACTTGAAGCACTTAGAAATAAATTGGAAGCCGGCCTATTGGAGCTGACGAATACACAAGTCAACGGGATGAACGTTCCTAGGTTACCCCACGTATGCAACATGTCATTTAGGCACACTGATGGTAAGAAACTACTTAACCTGTTAAAGAAAGATATTTCCGTCAGCACCGGCTCCGCTTGCTCATCCAGCAATCTTGCACCAAGCCATGTACTTACTGCACTGGGATTATCAGATGAACTCGCCCAAGCCACGATTCGTTTCAGCCTCGGTCGCCAAACCACTGCAGCCGAAATTGACTATACACTGCAAAAAGTGAAGGAAGTCGCAGTGATGACTTCGCAAATCTAGTGAGCATCCATCTATAAAACTATGAACGAATGCGAATGAGTGAAGAAGAATTTAACCATGCAATCTTTATCAAATTTAGCCGATACCACTGATTACTCAGATATCATCCATTTAGAATTCTACGTGCAGCAACAAATCGCCAGTGGGAAAACAGTGTGTGACTTAATCATTGGTGATTTTGATACTAAGCAATTTCCGATGCCCAAGTATCTCACAGAGCAAATCCAGCAAGCTTATACCAATCACCACAATGATTATCCTCCGTTAGAAGGTGTATTGCCGTTACGCAACCAAATTGCTCAGCTGACGCTGCAAGCAGGATCGGTTAGTTATCACCCCGATAATGAAATTCTAATTGCGAGTGGAGCAAGGCCGCTCCTATACACCGCGATGCTAGCACTGGTCAGTGCTGGCGAACCGGTTATTTATCCGGTTCCATCATGGAATAACATGTTTTATACCGACCTGTGTCATGGCGAGCACCTGCCGATTGAAACAACGGCGGAGAATAATTTTCTTCCCACGGCACAGCAAATAAGTGAACACATTGAGCGGGCTCGCTTAATTACACTGTGCTCACCGCAAAACCCTAACGGTGCTATGTTTACAAAAGATGAATTAATAGCCATTAGTGAATTGATTGTGACAGAAAATAAGCGGCGAGAAAGCATCGGCGAGAAACCAGTTTATCTGATTTACGATCAAGTTTATTGGCTGCTCACGATGCAGAATAGTATCCATTATTTGCCGTCTGCACTTTGCCCCGATATTAAAGATTACCTGATTGTGGTGGATGCAGGCAGTAAAGCTTTTGCAGCGACAGGTATAAGAGTTGGTTGGGCAATGGGCCCAAAGCCCATCATTGCTAAGATGCAAGTACTGCTCGAACATATTGGTTCAATGGCACCCACGGCTGAGCAACAAGCAATGGGCATACTATTAGAACACCATCATTATTGGCAGGACTACCTCAGCTCATTCAAGCAAAAAATCATGGCGTCCATGCAAATCTTGCATCATGGTATTCAACAGCTGAAAGAGACTGGCTTACCCATTGATTCGACCTTACCGATGGCAGGGATTTATATCTTATTAAAAATCGATATCCTCCATATGGTGCAACCAAACGGCCACAAACTTAATAGTGGTGCCGACATTAGTCGATTCTTGGTTGACGCAGCGGGCTTGGCTGTCGTGCCTTTTAGCAGTTTTGGCTGCACATCAGCGGAGACTCAAACTTGGTTCCGCGCTGCTGTTTGCGCCATTTCCCCAATGGACATTCAAGCAGCTCTTCCGAGATTACGAACGGCTTTGTTATCACTATCATACGAACCACAACGCTTAGAAGCATAATCACCAACAGCTCGTAGGCACTTTTGATCAAAAAAACGGCAGTCAAACTTGAGTTTGACTGCCGTTTTTTTAAGAGAACTTAAATTGTTGATTCGCTTTCGTAGTCGTTGCAACTGTGTTTTGGCATAAGCCATCGAGTATTGGACAATCTGCATTTTCGTCACCGCTGCAATTATCTGACAACTGCTTGAGTGATTGCCTCATTTTATCCAGCTCTGTGATCTTTTGCTCAATATCCTGCAAGTGGTGCTGAGCAATAGACTTCACTTCTCGACTGGTTCTATCTGGGTTGTGCATCAAATCCAATAGCGAATGTATTTGAGATATCGCAAAACCGAGTTTTCTGGCTTGTTTAATCACCCCCAACAATTCAAGTTGCTGAGAATCATAAAGGCGATAACCGGCTTGATTTCGTTTACCGCCTTTTAGCAATCCACTTGCTTCGTAATGACGGATCATTTTCGCTGAAAGTCCTGTACGTTGTGCTGCTTTGCCAATTGTAATCAGCTTTTCCATCTTTTTTATTCCTTAGGTTGCCAACGTTGTAATAACAAGGCATTGCTAATGACCAGTAAACTGCTACATGCCATCGCTGCTCCGGCAAAAATTGGGTTCAGGTAACCAAATGCTGCCAGAGGAATACCAATCACATTAAAAATAAATGCCCAAAACAAATTCTGTTTTATCTTACGATAAGTCAGTTTCGCCATTTTCAAAGCTGATGAAACCAATCTTGGATCACCACTCATGAGCGTGATGGCCGATGCGCTTACCGCCACTTCCGTACCTGTCGCCATGGCTATACCTAAATCGGCTTGCGCAAGTGCTGGGCCATCATTTATGCCGTCCCCCACCATGGCGACTCGCTGACCGTTGCGCTGAGCTTGCTGAATATATTGCGCTTTTTGCTCTGGTAACACTTGCGCTTTAAAATCGTCTAAGTTCAATTGGTTGGCATTATATTCGGCGCTGGTTTGACTATCTCCTGTCAACATGGCCACTTTAATACCTTGCTGCTTCAATTGTTGAACTGAGCTAATGGCTTGTGGTTTCAATTCATCTGCAAAATAAAACAACCCTAATATATTGCGGTCACTATTTTCTATACTCACCAACCAAGACAAGGATGCACCAGGGATGTCCACCGGTAAGCGCTCAGGCAGAGCCACACCCAACTCTTTCATCCACAAGCTGCTGCCTAAGTATAAATTTTGACCCGAGCAATTACCTTTTACACCCCGCCCAGCAACGACAACAAAATCCGTAACATCAAGAATCTCTAAACCTTCTACTTTGGATTGCTCAACAACGGCACTCGCTAACGGGTGCTCACTGTGTTGCTGAAGTGAAGCGCCGAGTTGTAGAACTTCAGAGTAAGGCTTGTCGAAAGTGTGTAACTTCGTCAGCTTTGGCAAGCCTTGAGTGAGAGTGCCCGTTTTATCAAACACGACCATATCAATAACAGTGGCTTGTTCAAGAGCGGTGGCATCTTTAACTAATATACCAAATCGGGCAGCCGTACCCGTACCTGCCATAATGGCTGCTGGCGTGGCCAACCCCAATGCGCAGGGGCAGGCAATCACGAGTACCGCCACTGCATTTAGAATGGCACTCTCCCAATCACCAGTCATGACTCCCCATATAAAAAATGTGGTTATCGCAATGAATAAGACGATTGGCACAAATATAGAGCTAACCTTGTCTACCAACGCCTGAACCGGCGCTTTAGCACCTTGCGCCTGCTCCACTAGGCGGATTATTTGAGCCAATGTTGATTCAGTGCCGACACTGGTGGCTTCAACCTCTAATAGACCATCCAAATTAATGGCACCACCAATCACTTGATCACCTTCTGCCTTGAATACAGGCACGCTCTCACCACTAATCAATGCTTCATCAACCTGTGACGAGCCTGCCACAACATGGCCATCGACTGAGATGCGCTCACCCGGTTTTACTCGCAACCGATCACCACTGTTCACTGTATCGATAGCAACCGCTTGCCATTGGTCATTCCGCCATACGGTAGCGGCCGTTGGTCTCAGGTTTTCAAGAGCCTTTAAAGCACTTGTGGTGCGACGCTTGGCCCTGTGCTCAAGATACTTGCCCAGTAACACCAAGCTTAAGACTGCGCTACTGGTCTCAAAATACAGGTGAGGCGAACCATGATTGCCAGTAAAAGTCAGCCAGAGATACAGCGACAACCCGTATGCCGAACTGGTGCCAATAGCCACCAACAGATCCATATTCCCGACTCGCGCTTTAAGCGCACTCCAGCCAGCGCGATAAAAGCGTGCGCCAAAGTAAAACTGCACGGGGGTGGCTAAGGCAAATTGCACCCATGCCGGGGGCATCCAATCTCGCTGAAAAAACATCGCAAACATGGGCACAATCATCGGCAGCGTCAAAGCGAGCGAAGCCACCACCGGGAACCAGTCTTGTTTATAAAAAGGTGGGGATGATTTCGCTGCTGACGTACTGTCTGATTGCTGGACTAATTCATAACCAGCATCCTTTATAGTGTGAGTCAGCTCAGCTTGGGTTAACTCACTTAATAAAGTGAGAGACAGTTTTTCCGTGGCGAGATTGACGTCTGCTGAAATGACTTGGGGTAAAGCTAATACCGCTGATTCGACGCGACCGACGCAAGATGCACAAGTCATTCCCTTAACCTCGTACTGCGCCTCTGAAGTAACGACTTGATATCCCGCTTGATTGACCGCTTGCACAACAGATTGAGCCGTGACAAAGCCTTCAACCGTTGCAGCTTCAAGTGCCAAATTGACGCTGGCTTGCATCACTCCCGATACCTGCTGTATCGCCTTTTCCACCCTTGATACACAGGAAGCACAAGTCATCCCTGCCACATTGAAATGAATTATATTCTCCATTGCTATCTTAGCCTTTGCACGATTCGATAGCCTGAACACTAGCCCTTACCATGATGGCAAAGTCAATGAAATTTTTGCACAGCTTTTTTACCCATTTTAAGTGTTGACCTTCCTATCGCAGGAGGCTTCAAACTCTTACCGCTTTCACGTAAAGGAGAATAAAATGCAAAAATTTAAAATTGAGAAAATGTCTTGTAACCACTGCGTAAATACCATCACTGAAGCACTGACAGAATTTGAAAAAGACGCTGCCATTAATATTACGAAAGAAAATAAAACTGTCGAGTTTTCAGGCAGTAAATCCAGTGCAGAAATTCTGAGCATGCTTAATGCCATTGGTTACACAGCCATTGCCATTAACGATTAGCTAAGTGCCAAATTCGTTCTCTCACGAGCCGAAGAGCTTAATGTAGGCTTGGGTGAGAGCGATCTTCGATCTGTTCACGTTATGGTATGGCGCTTTCTAAACGTTAATGACACGATGGGATTCGGTATTTTCAAATTGAAGAACATTGGTAGAAAAGGCTCTTCAGTGAATCATAATGGAGACCGTCGCTTCTATCAAAAGCAACCAAGGGAAAATGACCACTGACGTTTCAATAAATGGCTGCTTTAAAAGATGTCGAGTCATCCTCCTTTATCCACTGACCTGACTGAAAAATCTATTGATCGACAGCTTTATTCTTCTGCGGCAACAGACTAAAGCTTTGAGGTGTTAATCTCACCAATAACAGCACAGCAATCAACACAGTGATCAGCAGGGCCAATTCATAATCCTGCTTTACCTGCCACCACAAGTGCCCCACTAAAAGCAAAGCAGCTGGATAAACCAATTTGTGGAGGGTCAACCAACGGCGTTTAAGTTTTCTCTGCCAGCCTTTAGTCGATGTAATGGCCAAAGGAAAAAGCAACAAAAGCGCTAGAGCGCCTAATACAATATAAGGGCGTTTATACAAATCTGCGATTAATTCCGCACCGTCAAACCCTAGCATCAATGCAAGGTAAGCCAATAAATGTGCCAAGCCATAAAAGAAAGCCGCCAGCCCTAAGCGCCTGCGGTACTTTACCCAATTAACCGATGCTATTTTGCGTAAAGGGGTAATAGTCAGAGAGGCAATCAGAAATCCTATGGACCATTGGCCAAGCAAGTGAACCAGATATTTACCCGGCTCAGCCCCCCAGTAAAGATAGTCCGCAAAGAACTGTATACGCACGAATCCATACACAGTGATCATTAGGGGAAAAATGACGGCTAACCAGATAACTTTATTGAGCATTTAAGGCCTATCTAATAGTACGGTTTGAGCTTTATATTCTGAGAGTACAAGGCTAGTAGCGATTGCAATTAATAACGCAATAAACGGAAGACGCTTTCTGGTTTTTCGATCAATAGAATTTTTGCAGGTCCATGCCTTTATACAAACTCGCTACTTCTTCGTAACCATTAAACATTTGGGTTTTCATTCTGCGTACATTAAAAAAGCTCGTTGGTAGCCGACGCTCGCTCCCTTGACTCCAGCGAGGATGATCAACAGTAGGGTTCACATTGGCAAAGAAGCCATATTCATTCGGAGCCAACAGATTCCAAGTCGTTTTTGGTTGTTGGTCTGTAAATCGAATTTTCACGATGGATTTGATACTTTTAAATCCATACTTCCAAGGCACGACGAGTCGAATTGGAGCACCGTTTTGATTTGGGAGCGTTTTGCCATACAACCCTGTCGCCATGAACGAGAGGCTATGCATGGCTTCATCCATTCTTAGTCCCTCTACGTAGGGCCAATCAATAGTAGAAAACCGATTACGTTGACCAGAGAGGTTTTTGGTATCCATGATCGAGGTGAATTCAACGTATTTCGCTTTAGAAGTGGGCTTAAACTGTTTCAGCATGTCTGCCAACGAAAATCCGACCCATGGTATCACCATAGACCAGGCCTCTACGCATCTGAGTCTATAGATCCGCTCCTCTATTTGTTGCTGTTTGACCAGCTCAGCCAGTGGAAAGGTGCCGGTCTTTTCAGCTTCTCCGGCGATTTCGATTTCCCAGTTGTCCGTTTTAAGTTGATGCGCATTTTTGACCGGATCGTCTTTACCCGTGCCCAGCTCATAAAAGTTGTTGTAGGACGTAACGACATCTTCAGGTGTCAGTGTTTCACCTTTTCCGTAAGCCGTTTTGCTATAGGACAAGGCATTTGCCTGAGCCAACCCGGGCAATCCCAACGCAAGTGCCGACAACCCCATACCGCTCTGGGCCATGAAGTGGCGACGCGCCTTATATATCTTTTCAGGCGTCACATCAGCTTCGGTCAATTGAGACGAATTTTTCGTACGTATTATCATGGATTACCCCTCCTGTGCTGGATTGGAGGCGAGCCGCGCCAAAAGGTTCAAAATCTATACAGTTTAGCGGGCTAATGGCGAGAACATGAGGGTTAAGCAAAATAGAGAGGGGTGGAATTGAAAAAGCCCAGTTGACTGGGCTTTTTAAGGGTAGAGCGAGTGGTTTATTCTGCCGTAGTCTTGTTTCTACGCTCTTTTATCCATTCCCAAGTCGTTAGAACCGGGCCTGATCCGCCGTAAATCAAAAACGCACCTAACAATACGAGAGGCGGGTCCATCGATACCAGCGCAAATACCCCCACAACCGCGAACAATGCCATAAAAGGCACTTTCCCTCTGAAGTCGATATCTTTGAAGCTGTAATATTTCACGTTACTCACCATCAAGATACCGGATGCAGCGACTACAATCGCCACGAGAATAGATATTTCCCGTCCCATTATTCCAGAATCATGGAAGGCCCACACTGTTCCTGCCACGATGGCGGCCGCGGCCGGGCTGGCTAATCCAGTAAAATACTTCTTATCGGCCGTATCAATTTGCGTATTGAAGCGAGCAAGCCTTAGTGCTGCGCCAGCAACATAGATGAATGCTGCAATCCATCCAATATTGCCCAAAGCCTGCAATGACCAACTAAAGGCCACTAGCGCTGGTGCCACCCCGAATGAAACCATGTCCGAAAGGGAGTCATATTCGGCACCGAAATCGCTTTGTGTATTCGTCAAACGAGCGACACGCCCATCTAATCCATCCAAAATCATAGCGACAAATATAGCAATGGCGGCTTTTTCGAAGTGCCCGTTCATGGACGCCACTACGGCATAAAAGCCACTAAAGAGCGCCCCTGTCGTGAAAAGATTTGGCAAAAGGTAAATCCCTTTGCTCCGTAGCGTGCCTTTAGAAGCACTGTTTTCTATGGGATCTTGATCCTGATTCAATTGGACAACCTTATTTGTTGCAGTCTGTTGTTCATCTTGATGTGGCATATAATCTCGCCTATATCTTGCATCTTTAAATACAACGTAAGGCGTACATGATAACCACAGCCTCTTTGAATGTCTGCGCCCAGCCACACAAATATCCTGTAGATAGCCCAAACAGGCTGTTATACATACTGGGCAGTATAGAAGTTAATCGCGAAGCCATTCTTCACACACCAGCCAAAACGCTTTAACTAACGCGTGCTCGAGGTGCTTAGCTTGGGTGCACAACCCAACGGAAAAGGGCTCCAGCTCGGGAGTCATATTAAGAATACGGACTTTATCGGCCATGGGACTGCTATTCAGTACCAGCTCCGGCACCACTCCTACACCAAAACCAAGCGCTACCATGGTGACAATCGCTTCATGACCCGATACTTGACCGTAAATGTATGGCTTGATGTGCTGTCGCCTGAACCAGTTATCCACTCTTGTGCGGCCCAGCCCTGTCTCCGCCATGACCATGGGCACCTCCGCCCAGTTAATGGTTGATGCACCTAATAGCTCACTCACACCCACAGATTCCGTAGGTGCTATAAAGTGCAGCGGTGATTGGGTAATCGGTTTAAACGCCAACCGGCTCGAAAGTTGATCTGGCCGCGCCGCAATGGCGATATCCACCTCTCCCCTGAGTACAGTCGCAACAGCTTGTGCGGCGTCTCCGGTGCGAAGTCGAATATCGACTTTGGGGTATCGCGCGCGAAAAGCGGACAAGATCTCAGATAAGAAACTGTAACTGGCCGTGACGGTGCAATATAATGATAATTCACCTTGCAGTTCGCTGGCTTCAGCATGAAGTTGACGCTTCAACAGCTGATACTGCTCCAGTGTTCGTAGCGCGAACGCTTTAAATTCCACACCAGCCTGTGTCAGATGTACCTCTCGGCGGTCACGTTCGAATAAGCGTTGACCCACATCATCTTCAATTCGTTGTACCACTCTCGATATGGTGGATGCCGATGTATGGCACTTTTGCGCCGCTCGACCATAATGAAGCGTATCCGCCAGCACAATAAATTGTGATAAGTCTTTGAAATCCATCCATTTCTCTCTCAGCAGGCTGGGCCGCTATGCGTCGTCTACCTTGTGTTTCAATAAGTGCAACAAGGTATTTCAAATATAGCGTTTTACGCAACAAGGATTTTTGCCTAAACTGCACGCAAATATCAATTTTCAGTGAAATAACCGAGATTGATAACGCTTTTATGCCTTCGGTTTTGAGGAACAGAAAAATGGGTCAGAATTACTTCAACACATTGAATTTACGTGAGCAACTTGACCAGTTAGGTCGTTGTCGTTTCATGGATCGCAGCGAATTCACAACGGGATGCGATGCCCTTAAAGGCAAAAAAGTCGTCATCATCGGTTGTGGTGCTCAAGGTCTTAACCAAGGCCTAAACATGCGCGACTCCGGTCTCGACGTCTCTTATGCACTGCGTGAAGCGGCGATTACTGAAAAACGCCAATCTTGGAAAAACGCTACAGACAACGGTTTTACCGTGGGCACCTACCAAGAACTCGTACCGACTGCTGATCTAGTGTGTAATCTAACCCCAGACAAGCAGCATACCGATGCCGTCTCTACGGTTATGCCGCTGATGAAAGAAGGTGCAACATTAGGTTACTCACACGGTTTCAATATCGTTGAAGAAGGAATGCAAATTCGTGAAGACCTAACCGTCATCATGGTTGCACCTAAGTGCCCAGGTTCTGAAGTACGCGAAGAATATAAGCGCGGTTTTGGTGTACCAACGCTGATCGCGGTACACCCAGAAAACGATCCTGAAGGTAAAGGTCTTGAACAAGCTAAAGCTTGGGCATCAGCTACCGGTGGCGACAGAGCAGGTGTACTGGAGTCATCATTCGTTGCAGAAGTAAAATCTGACCTGATGGGTGAGCAAACGATTCTTTGCGGCATGCTGCAAACGGGTGCCATCCTAGGTTACGAAAAAATGGTCGCTGATGGCATTGATGGCCCATACGCAGCAAAACTTATTCAGTTCGGTTGGGAAACGGTAACTGAAGCACTGAAAATTGGCGGCATCACCAACATGATGGATCGTCTATCTAACCCAGCTAAAATCGAAGCGTTCGATATGGCTGAAGAACTTAAAGTGCTGATGCGTCCATTGTTCCGTAAGCACCAAGACGACATCATGACCGGCGAATTTTCTCGCACCATGATGGAAGACTGGGCTAACGATGATGCAAACCTGCTTAAATGGCGTGCTGCTACCGCTGAAACAGGCTTCGAAAAAGCAGGACCATGTGATGTGGAAATTGACGAACAAGAGTTCTTCGATAAAGGCATCATGCTAGTGGCAATGGTTAAAGCGGGCGTTGAGTTGGCTTTCGAAACCATGGTTGAGTCTGGCATTGTTGAAGAGTCTGCATACTACGAATCTCTACATGAGACGCCTCTGATTGCGAACACCATTGCCCGTAAGAAGCTTTACGAAATGAATGTTGTCATCTCTGACACCGCAGAATACGGTTGCTACTTGTTCGCACACGCAGCAGTGCCTTTGCTAGCAGAGAAATTCATGCCGAACATCGATACCGATATGATTGGTAAAGGTCTGAACCTAGCATCTAACTCTGTTGATAACGCACGTCTGGTTGAAGTGAATGATGAAATTCGCAACCACCCTGTTGAGTACGTAGGTGAAGAACTGCGTGGCTACATGACGGATATGAAGCGTATCGTAGAAGCTAGTAAGTAATACAGCTCAATTGACTCTGCGACCCTTTCTTCGCAGAGTCATAAGAGAATAATTAAGCCGCCGAAATTCTTGGCGGCTTTTTATTATTTGTTAAACCTAAGTGCAGATAGTCTTGCGCTAGATTGAATAACGAAGTGCGGTCAACTCTCCCGCTGTCACAATCTTGAGCCCAGAACACCTCTTCGTAGACAGGCCTCTACCCCAATTACCCCACGATGTTTCATTTAGGCTGTGCTTTAACCGTCAAACTCCTATAATAGCAACGGATGATTGACTGGCTGTAGACACTAAATCAGCTGACAGGTAAACACACTGAAGTAAGATTTCAACTCAATACACGATAAGATTCATTTTTACTGGCTTATGTATAACAGCTAGGCATACGCTATTTAAGGGCAAATCTATGCTTATTCTCCCCATGCAGCGCAAACTCGACTGGCGCGAGCCCCCTTTTTTAACCATCGCTCTGTTGCTGGTCAATGTTTTCGTCTTTCTGTTTTTTCAAGTGGGCGATAGCAGTAAATATGAAAGTGTCTCCGAAGCGTATAAAAACTCTGGCCTACTCTATTTAGAAGCACCCTATTATGGTCAATTTTTGAGCCGCCAATTATCCGAAGGTAAGCATATTGAACCCACTTGGATTCAGACCGTAGAGTCCGGCGCTGAAAAGCAAGATTTCAGCGCATTTCAACACTCAATGATGATGGACTTTGATTTTGTCAGCTATCTCGACGAGTCAAAAAATACGATTTGGGATAAAAGCGATGCCAGTGATTGGGAGCAAACACGTGTGGATTTTTATCACACGGAGCTAAAGAAAATCAGCACCTTTCAATACGGTTTCGTACCGAATGAGATGGATCCATCTCGATTATTCACCTCCCAATTCATGCACGGTGGTGTTATCCACTTACTCGGCAACATGCTCATTTTATTTATTTTAGGCTTTGGCTTAGAGCGTATGCTCACCCGAGCGAAACTTTTACTCGTCTACCTGCTCACGGGTGCAGTGGGCGCACTTGCCTACGGCCTATCTAACTTTGATAGCAATATTCCGCTGGTCGGCGCTTCTGGGGCAATTTCCGGCATGATGGGGTTGTATGTCGGAATTTTAGGCATACAAAAGATTCGGTTTTTCTATTTCATCTTTGCAGCCTTTGGATACTTTAGAGCGCCAGCACTGATTTTACTGCCGATTTGGGTATTAAATGAATTACTGCAACTTTGGAGTCATGTTGACAGTGGCGTTGCCTATTTAGCCCATATAGGCGGTTTAGTGTCCGGTGGCATTTTAGGGTGGGCCTTCAAGTCCACTTGGTTAAGGCCAAAAGAAGACGAATTAGCCCAAGAAGATGAAAGTGAGGCATTATTTCGTAAGCAATATGCGCAGGCATTGAGCGATATTGAGGAGCTGCGTTTTAAGTCCGCGCGTAATCGATTATTTGCATTGTGGAAAAAAAGGCCCGAGCAATTATTTTTGCTGGAGCACCTTTTTCATCTCTATAAAATGCAACCGCAGTCTAAGCAACTTCATATTGTGATGAGCCAATGGATTAAACACGAAATCGCACCCTTTTCAGACGGATTCTGGAAATGCTTGGAGGTGTACGTCGTACAAGCACAAGGTGCCAAGATGCTCAGTACTTCGTCACGCCTGAAAATAATAGAAGCTGCCATGAACGACGAACAGTTTAGGGTGTTGGAACAACTGCTGCCACTAATAGATGAGCGAAAACATCATGAACTCATGCTCCGAGCGGTGAAGCAGTTAAAGCAACATTTTAAAACTACGACACATATTCTCAAGGCAGATGAATACGATGCTTGGCTAACACGCCTAACATCGTAGATACTCATTTTTCGTTGATGTCGCCTCTGTACCGTTAATTTGACGCTCGGCTCTGGTTTTTTGCTTCACGCTAACGCCTGCATTCATGCAAGTGTTCTGTTGTGCTTTTGTGAATTAACCCGTTAAATCTTCAAAGCGCACATTAAACTTGAAAAGACCACTCGGCCAGAGCTTAAGGTGAATTTATATAAATGCCGTTAAGATAAAGCTGCGATACGTTGCTGAATACGTAGCTTTTGATCTCGATTAGCCAAGGTTAAAGCAAATTTAAGCACTTTTTCGACTTGAGACTTCTGCGACAGTTGCCCGAGTGCGTCCGCCAGCATCAATATCGCATCTAATCGTTTAGGGTCAAACTCAAACTGCTGATGAGCCGTTTTTAACAGAGCAACAGCAATTTTAGGGTTTTCTTGTTCGATAAAAGCCGTCGCCAATTTCATCTTGGTTTCCAACTCATTAAAACCGTTTGGACGCTCTTGCAGCATAAACTGCAAAAACGGTAACAAATCATCCAGTTTTTGCATGCTCATATATCGAATACAAATCGGGTCTACGTGCATCGCCAATTTTTCAAAATCTTGAATTTGAAGCAATAGCTCCCAGTAGTAGTGCTTAATATGTTCATTTTGTGGGTGGGCTTTTCTCAGTGTATCCAACGCTGAAACTGCATTGTGGTAGTCGCCCATTTTTACCCAAAGTTTGGCTCGGTATAGAGGGTCCGATTCTACCGGTTCTTCATCCAACAATTCATCATTCAGAATAGCGGTAAAACCCAATTCCCTTTGATACTGCAATAAAAAATACCCGAGCATATTAAAGGACATGATGTAAAAGAATGTCGAGATAAAACCCACTAATCCTTGGTTCAACGGCTTACCCGCCGTTTCCGCAGCTAGAGAGGCTTCTGCCGCACCAGACGCCGCTAAAATAATAACAAGATGGATATACAGAATAATGTAACCCATAAATGTACGACCAATAAAATCCATAACACGCAATGGATTAAGTGCAGCACGCAGTGAGGCTTCATGGACGAGAAGAATTGCGCTCGCAGGGTAAACGAACAAGCCAAAGAGTAGCGTCATGATGCCAAGTGGCAACGAGACAAAAAAGCCGGAACATGACAATACTGCTATTCCGATCACCCAGAAAATGGACTTTAATAATGTTTGCGTGTTACCAGAAAACATTCTAAATAACACCGGCGGCTTGAGTTCACCATCGGCGGTTGCCTTTAGTACGGTAAACCCGTAGAGCGTTTGCAGTGCAAAAACCGCAATGATGATTAATAGCCCGCTGACGTCTTCCTTGATAAATGCCGCAAAAAAAGCTGAAAGCAGCATTAATATGATGCTCTGTCCCAACAAGGGATATTTAAAAAATTCGGGTAAGCGATCCCAAAATGGCGCGACTTCATTGCTGCTGCCTAAATCTTCCAGTCGCTTTAAGCAAGTCGGGCAATTTGGGTGAACATCCGGTGTACAGGTTTTGCAAAAATACACCTGACATTCATTACACAGCCAACGAGCTGGTTTCAGCGGGTGATAATCGCAATAACTTTTCACGGCAATGTCCTGAGAACGGAATGAGCAAGCGCGAATTGTAACCAGATTCAGTCTACAAGATAAGTCACAGATTGAATTAGGATTCTGTCCATATGACCACTGGTCAGTTATCGTAAAATCCCGCACTCTATCACCTGACAATCGGACAATTACCAGCCATCAATAGCGATTAAATTAAGGTGACCCTCGTGAATCAACCGACTATCAAACCGACGCATGCCGCATCAATTCACTTTGATCAGCCTTTGTCACAACCCATCGAACTCCCCTGTGGGCACACGCTTAAAAACAGAATCATCAAAGCCGCCATGACGGAAGGCTTGGCCGATGCTCAAGATCACGCCACTGACCGCCACCGACATTTATATCAACGATGGGCGAAAGGTGGGGCGAGCGTCCTCATCAGCGGTAACATTATGGTTGATCGCCGCTACCTCGAGCGGGCAGGGAATGTGGTAGTTGAAAATGATACAGGCATGGACGCACTGCAACGTTGGGTTGAAGCCGTTCATCAATGTGATTCTCAACTCTGGGCTCAAATAAGCCATCCGGGGCGGCAATGCCCAAGGTTAGTGAATAGACGCCCTATCGCTCCTTCGCCCGTTCAGTTGAAAATGATCGGAAATTTTGGAAAACCGCGAGCGGCCACATCTACAGACATTGATGACATCATTCAAAGGTTTGCTCGTACAGCCAAAATTTGTCAATCAGCGGGATTCGACGGCATTCAAATTCACGGCGCACACGGCTACCTCATTTCGCAATTTTTATCTCCAGTGACCAATCGACGGAATGACCAGTGGGGTGGTTCGCTGGAAAACCGTGCACGCTTGCTTTTGTCCATTATTGATGCGGTTAGAGAAGCCGTCGGCCCTCGCTACCCAGTCTCTCTAAAACTGAATTCCACCGACTTTCAACAAGGTGGTTTTTCGTTGGAGGAGTCCGTGCAAGTGGTTCAATGGCTCAATGACCGCACACTGGATCTACTGGAGATTTCAGGAGGCACTTACGAGCAGCTCGTGTTTTTTAAAAATCAATCGCCCAGTAATATTCGCGCCAGTACTCATCGTCGCGAAGCGTACTTTCTAGAATATGCAAAATCCATCAAAGCCGTTGCCAAGATGCCGGTCATGGTTACAGGTGGCTTTCGTTCACAACAGGGCATGATGGACGCGATTAATGATCATCACACCGATCTAATTGGCCTGGGTCGCCCCTTTTGTGTTGCGCCTGATTTCCCCACAAAAATGATGCACAACGAATTGGATGCGTTACCGATCAATGAGGAGCATCTAATATTGGGCCAAGGGTTTTGGGGCCCCAATAGTACGTCTAAGTCCCTTCAGGCGCTTAATAATCAATCGCAGGCAGCATGGTACTTTCGGCAAATAGAATTTCTCGCGGATGGGATGGAGCCAGATGAAAGCTACAGCCCGAGGAGGGCATTGGTTAAACATCTATCTTGGGATGCCTGTCGTGCTATTCGCCGAAAATTCTCAAAATAACCCAAGGGTACCTCTAACCATCCACCTTAAGCTCTGGTCGAAAGATCATTCTCAGCTCAAAGCGTGTTTTTGAAGGTCTAACGTGTTAATTCGAGAAAACACAACACTGAAATTAGGATGATCAGAGCTGCCCTCAGTGACCTAATTGGATGAACCCAATGCCGACTCGCCCGCTTAAAAAAAGCGAGTTCGGTCTCACTCTCAAAACCAACTTCATCACATTTCCGCATGATGTTTGAGATTGGCGAATTTTCACCCACTGAAATGCGGACTTTCACCGATATTCACCGCTCACATTCAATAACATGCCGTCCTGTTTAACTTACAAAAAATAATATGGCTTCACCGACGGATACTTTTCGTCACCAATAATAATGCATATAACTCAAACGAATATCTCCAATGAGTTTGCAAACATAATGGTGAAGCGCATGCACAAGGGGATGTTATGACCTTTCGATATTTAAGCGTCATCGCCGGCGTATTTGCCCTCGGCTCGGTCGCCAGTATCCAAGCTGCTGATGTTCAAACACCATTAATTCATCACGATGCGCCTGTCATGATTTGCGCAAATGAAATCATTGATGGTGGTCAATCTGCTAGCTCGTTCAATCCGCAACCCGCTTCTTCTGTTTTCGGTACGCCAGCGCCGACGCTAAATGCGCTCGATATGAATAGTACCGTCACCATTCCTGTCGTGGTGCATGTGTTCGGAGACCAGTGGCCGTATAAAGGGGCGAATGTAACGGATGAGATTATTATTGAGGCACTTCAGAAATCGAACGAAGACTTCAATGGATTAAATGACGATTTTAATACGGTCGACGAAGACTTTATTTCTGTTGCATCCACCTTGGACATCAACTTTGCATTGGCGAAATTAGACCCTCAAGGTAACCCCACCACTGGTATTAAATATTACCCCAATGAACGTGGACAAGGTTTGGGTAACTTTAATGGATCAGATAATAGTACGGTCAAGCAGTACGCTTGGGATAATTTCAAATACATGAATATTTATATCACCCTCGAACTAGAAGAGGCTGGGACGGATAATTATTCGGGAATTGCTTGGCTACCGAATACAGACATGTCCAGAAACAATGTGGCACGGGTGGTGTATAACGGGCGCTATTTATTCCGCAATACATCAAAGGAATTTGCTTCTGTATTAACACACGAATTTGGTCATTGGTTGGGGCTGCGACATACCTTTGAAGGTGGATGTGAGTTTAGCCACTCCAGCAATGGCAGTGACGACGATGGCATCGCCGACACGCCATCTTGCCTTCAGAAACAAGGTTGTACAAACGCTCTGAATTGCAAAGGTGAGGAAATTAACGGCGAGAACTACATGGATTACAATACGACTTGTCAAAAAATGTTCACGATTCAACAGGTCGATCGCATGAAAACCGCCCTTCAGCATGACGCTCGCCGTACGCTTTGGACCGACAGCAACCTCGTCGCCACAGGTTTAGCCGGAAATAACCCCGTTGATGACAAAAAGATAGATGGCACCGACGAAGTGGTTGAAGAGCCGGCGGTTCTGCCGCCCATATTACGTGTCACGCAAACCAGAAGCGAAAGCGTTCATTTATCTTGGAGCTACGAAAGGGAAGTGATTACCACCGACCCCGATACAGGTGAAGTGATCGAGACGAGTACAGAGGTTATTTTTGATACTGAGCTGGTTGCTGAATTTCAGCTTTACCAAGATGGCAAACTCATCGCAACGATCGCGAACAACCCTTTGGTGACCGATACCACGTATCGAATCAGTGGGCTGAATTTACATCAGAATTACGTGTTTGCCGTCACCGCCATTAAAAAGGAAACAGGTGAAATTTCAGCTCCTAGCGCATCGGCAAACGCTCGCACGAACGCATTAAGCTCTGACCTAGATCGTGAACTCGCCAAAACCAAATTGAAAAATCCCTCAAGTGCAGGTTCTCTTCACTGGCTTTGGATACTGGTTATGTTCACTTTCATAATACGCTCTATTCGAGTTAACAAAGTCAGCGCATAGGTCATTAAAATCTTCTAATAAATTAGATGGAATTGGCATATATTTTCGAATGCACTGGCCAATTCCCTTCTAAACGATTGCGTCTTGAATATTCTGCGCACATAGCCGACGCTCTTTGCCGTTAGCCAACACCGATATACCACGCTACTTTCCCCCATAACGCTTTATCGTCAATTCAATACTCAATCGACGCCTGTCTACTTAAGCCACCCTAAAAGTCTGAAACTGCCATTGGTGCTCCGTTTACTACAAGCGTACTCTATTAGCTTGCTGGTTCCATTACAGACGGCTGTTTGAAGCAAACAATAACAACATCCTTCTCTATAAGCGCAAATCCCAACAAAAAAGGTTTAGGTCTAATTCTATGAGTACTGAAGCATTTATCTACGATGCCATTCGCACACCACGCGGCAAAGGGAAAAAAGACGGCTCACTTCATGAAGTAAAACCTGTCTCTCTTGTCGTGGGACTCATGAAAGCACTGGAAGAGCGTAACGGTTTAGATACCAGTAAAGTCGAAGATGTTGTACTCGGGTGCGTTACTCCGATTGGTGATCAAGGCGCAGACATCGCCAAAACTGCTGCGTTAGCAGCCGATTGGGATGAAAAAGTCGCCGGTGTGCAAATCAATCGCT
Source organism: uncultured Saccharospirillaceae bacterium (assembly GCA_947503895.1). Taxonomy (GTDB): domain Bacteria; phylum Pseudomonadota; class Gammaproteobacteria; order Pseudomonadales; family Oceanobacteraceae; genus Bermanella. The sequence continues at coordinate 247,156 of CANNFT010000008.1, read as the reverse complement.
TCTGCGCATCAGGGCTTGAAGCCGTCAACATGGCAGCAATGAAAGTCGCGTCCGGTTGGGAAGATTTAGTCGTGGCCGGTGGCGTTGAGTCCATGTCGCGCATCCCGATGGGGTCTGATGGTGGCGCCTGGGCCCTTGACCCTGCCACTAATTTCCACACCAATTTTCTCCCCCAAGGCGTGGGCGCGGATTTAATTGCGACAATTGAAGGTTTCAGTCGAGAAGCGGTCGACGAGTTTGCCGCACACTCTCAAGCCAAGGCCGCAAACGCTCGCGAGGCAGGATACTTTGATCGTTCCATTGTGGCCGTGAAGGATCAAAATGGCGTGTCAATATTAGAGCAGGATGAATTTATTCGCCCCGGTACGCAAGCCCAAGATTTAGCCAAATTGAACCCGTCCTTTCAAATGATGGGACAAATGGGTTTTGATGACTCTGCAAAATTAAAATATCCACAGATAGAGTCCATTAATCATATTCATCATGCTGGCAACAGTTCAGGTATTGTGGACGGCGCTGCTTTAGTGCTCATTGGCAATAAAAAAATAGGCGACACATTAGGCATGAAGCCGCGCGCAAGAATTGTCAGTGTTGCCCTAACCTCCACGGAGCCTACTATCATGCTCACAGGTCCTGCACCTGCGGCTCAAAAAGCGCTGGCTAAAGCTAATCTTTCTGTTGAAGATATTGATTTATTTGAAGTTAACGAAGCCTTCGCCGCCGTTGTCATGAAATTTCAAAAAGACCTTGGTGTGCCATCTGAAAAGGTGAACGTCAATGGTGGTGCCATTGCAATGGGGCACCCATTAGGCGCAACAGGCGCAATGATTTTAGGCACTCTGTTGGATGAGTTAGAGCGTCAAGAAAAGCGGTATGGATTAGCCACATTATGTGTTGGGGGCGGAATGGGGATTGCGACCATCATCGAACGAGTAACTTGATCGGGCTATTTGCGTTGCTTGGTTTTTGTTAATAAGAGTCTCGATGTTGTCATTTATACGCAAATAAACTCCGCCATCTCGACTTTTATTGCCTCAACCAATCGGCCTCAATAACGCCCGAATTAAAGCTGCTATTTCGTGAAACCGAACATTCGCAATAACCAATTGAAAAACCTTTTAAATTCGTAAAACAGAATTCAGGAACAGAGACATGACCGACGCCATTCGTTTTGAGAAAGACAGTGACAACATTGTCACGCTCACCATGGATATGCCGAATCAGAGTGCGAATACCATGAATGCCGATTTTCGCAGCGCGATTTTAAGTGTTGCGGATCGAATTGAGGCTGAGAAAGACAGCATTGCTGGAGTTATATTTGCTTCTGCGAAAAAGACGTTTTTTGCAGGGGGTGATTTAAATGAGTTAATTCAGGTTAAAAAAGAGAACGCAACTGAATTTTTTGCGATGGTGGAAAAAATCAAAGCACCTCTGCGCAAAATCGAAACGCTGGGTATTCCCACCGTAGCAGCCATCAATGGCGCTGCGTTAGGCGGCGGTTTTGAGATCGCTTTATCCTGTCACCATCGTATTGCCGTCAATCAACCAAATATTAAATTAGGATTACCGGAGGTCACATTGGGCCTGCTACCCGGTGGCGGTGGCGTCGCAAGAATGGTGCGCATACTGGGACTTGAGGCTGCGTTTCCTTATTTACTTGAAGGTAAGCAAATTAACCCTGAAGTGGCGTTAAAAGCTGGTCTAATCGATGCGCTTGCTGATCATGCAGACGATCTTATTTCGAAAGCGAAGGCTTGGATAAAAGAGAATCCAACGTCAAAGCAAGCTTGGGATGTGAAAGGTTATAAACTGCCCGGCGGAGCACCCAGTCATCCTGCGGTTGCTCAAAAGCTGGCCATTGTGCCTTCGATACTTCGTCAAAAATCGAAAGGTTGTTATCCTGCACCTGAGAAAATAATGGCCGCCGCCGTTGAAGGGGCTCAAGTGGATTTTGATACCGCTTGTCGAATTGAAAGCCGCTATTTCACAGAGCTGACCACCTCCCAAGTGGCCAAAAATATGATCGGAACGTTCTGGTTTCAATTAAATGAAATTAAAGCCGGAGGCAGCCGACCAAAAGACATCGAAAAATACACCACCAAAAAAGTCGGCATTTTAGGTGCTGGGATGATGGGCGCAGGGATCGCTTATGCAACAGCCTCTCGCGGCATTGACGTCATATTAAAAGACGTCAGCATGGAAGCAGCTGAAAAAGGCAAAGCCTATTCAGAAGGCTTACTGAAGAAAAAAGTGAGCCGCAAACGCATGACAGAAGAAAAGAAAACGGAAATTCTGTCTTTGATCAAGCCCACTGACAGTGCAGAAGACTTAAGTGGTTGCGATCTCATTATCGAAGCGGTGTTTGAAGATCGCGACTTAAAAGCCAAAGTCACACAAGAGGCTGAGCCTTTCATGGCAGAAGGCGGCGTGTTTGCATCTAATACGTCTACATTGCCCATTACAGGTTTAGCGACAGCATCGAAAGAAGCGGAAAAATTTATTGGTCTGCACTTCTTCAGCCCTGTGGAAAAAATGCCATTGGTGGAAATCATAAAAGGCGCGGCCACTTCCGATGAAACCTTGGCGAAAGCATTTGATTTTGTACTTCAAATAAATAAAACGCCCATCGTCGTTAATGACAGCCGAGGCTTTTTCACTTCCCGAACGTTTGCTACCTATGTCAACGAAGGCATTAGTCTGTTAGCGGAAGGTGTGAACCCCAATATAATTGAGAATGCTGCGTTGCAATCTGGCATGCCAGTTGGCCCTTTGGCCGTACAGGATGAAGTGAGCCTCAGTCTTAGCCAAAAGGTCACCCTTCAAACCAGAAAAGACCTAGAAGCCGAAGGCAAATCGCTTCCCATATCCGCTGCCGAAACGCTCACAACAAGAATGATTAAAGAATTTAAGCGCGAAGGAAAGGCAGCAGGGGCAGGCTTCTACGATTATCCGAAAAGCGGTAAGAAACAACTTTGGCCGGGGTTAGTAGACCACTTCAGTGACCCGAGCGTGGATATTCCCTTTAATGATGTTAAAGAACGTTTACTCTTTATCCAGTCGTTAGAGACATTGAGGTGCTATGAAGAGAACGTATTAATGTCCGTCAGGGATGCCAATATCGGCTCAATCTTTGGGCTTGGCTTTGCGCCTTGGAGCGGCGGCGCCATTCAATACGTCAATCAATATGGTGTTCGAAATTTTTATCAGCGTGCTACGGAACTAGCTGAACGATATGGCGAACGTTTTACGCCCCCTAAAATTCTCGAAACACAAGCTGAGCAAAACGAAGCCTTTAAGTAGCCTTCCAGCTCACCATTTTTAAGCCCCAATAATCGTTGGGGCTTATCCAATTTTCTCAAATTTTTGTATCGCTTTGGCCACCACAATTAGAGTTCAAAGCACTAGCTGTCTACCGAAAAGGTAAAAGCACGTAAAGACTAAAATCATACCGGAAACTGCTATCGTACCCTTAGGGTACTGAGCATTATTTACTTCAGATGGATTTTCAAAGCGTAAATTCAATTACAATTATGTTAATGGTAATGGTAATGGTAATGGTAATGGTAATGGTAATGGTAATGGTAATGGTAATGGTAATGGTAATGGTAATGGTAATTGGACGACTGGAGCGCAGCATAAGGCGCTCTAATCGTAGGCGAAATTGACCATTTTGTTAGCTTTGGTCCTTTGTAGCAACGTACGTTTGATAAAGCCATAGGCCAAGAAAAATAAAATACTGAGGATCGATAATAAATGATAGCCACCAGTACTTGGCAAGTCCCACCTCGGGATAGATCAAGAACGCCGCAACCAAGAAAAATGGACCAACGAAAGGCAATGCGAAGGAATAACCCCTATCTTTATCGGTCTCAACTTTTAAGACATTTATGTAAATTGCAGAAACTATGAACCCCCAGTGTGCTAAAGCTACCACAGTTCCATAGAACGCAAAAAATAGAAAAGTAAGCCACTGTAAAATTTCCAATCTTTACTATCTCAGTAAAAAGCCAACGCCGCATTCAGCGGCTTGTCCGCTGTAATGCTTTGTTACAAGGCTATTATTTAGGAATAATTATGTAGTAAGGCATTTCTTCTTCACAATAAGTAACGGAATGATCAACTTGTATGCAAGGCTTTCCACCACATCGCGAAATATTACCGTACTGCCTCAATGATTCTACCTCTCCTTCTAGAAAACTTTTCTCATGCCTTAACCAGTTAATCTCATCAATTGTGGGTATATCTTTTATGAACATAAACCACAGAGAGCGATCCGCTTCAACACAATTTTGGACTTGAGCGCATATCGGGGAAAACTGCTGCTCAAAGCACTTCTAAGTCCCTCTCTTCTAAACAGGACACTCATCCTTATGACTAGTCATTTTGCCTGATTGCTACATGCCCTGCAAAGCGATAAGGTGACCCTGCATTTACCTACAGAGCAATGGAATGCTAATGACTCGCCCCCGCAATCAACAAATCAGTATCGAAGCAACACCGTATTATCATTGCGTTTCACGATGTGTTCGACGTGCTTTTTTATGTGGGCATGATCATCATACCGATACCAGCTACGAGCACCGTCGCGGCTGGCTTGAAGAAGAGCTCATCAAGCAATCACAGGTATTCGCCATTGATATTGCAGCCTATGCCATTATGTCGAATCACTATCATGTTGTGCTGCATATCAATAAGCCCGCCGCTGATTGTTGGACACTGGACGAGGTGATTGACCGATGGCACCGGCTTTATCAGGGCAACATTTTTAGTCAACGGTATAGAATGGGTGAAGCGCTCTCCGAAGCTGAGCAAGCAAAACTCAAAGAGTCTGTAGAAACATGGCGCGAACGACTAAGCAGCATAAGTTGGTTTATGAGGCGCTTGAATGAAACAATTTCTAGGCAAGCAAACAAAGAAGATGGTTGCACCGGCCGGTTTTGGGAAGGTAGGTTCAAATCACAAGCGCTACTAGATGAAAAAGCACTGGCTGCTTGCTTAGCTTATGTGGACTTAAATCCTATTCGGGCTAACATGGCGAAAACACCGGAAACTTCAAGTCATACCTCTGTCAAGCAACGGTGTAAACAAGCAAAGCATGCAAAAAGTCCAAATCACCCTAATCAACAGGCGAAATTACTTTTTCCTTTTGTTGGCAATCCCAGAAAAGACATGCCAACAGGCTTGCCATTCCGCCTTATAGATTATCTAGAGTTATTGGATTGGACAGGTAGAGTATTGCGATCAGACAAACGAGGTGCAATTGACAAAAACACACCCATTATTCTTACTCGCCTAGGGCTTGAAATAAATAACTGGCTTACGATTTCAGAGAAATTTGAAGAGTCATTCAAGGGCTTTGTTGGTAGTAGTAAAACACTTGAATCCGTTCAACACCATTTCGGGCTTAAGCGCATACCCGGGAAAACTGCCTGTTCAAAGCACTTCTAAACCCTCTAGGACGCGCACCTTGCAAAATCAGCGGGATCGGTTCGCTGTGATCATTTCTAATTGTTTTCTAATCAAAATCCGACAAACCATCTAATTTCGTTATCGAAGTACAAGTCTAACCGTAACTTTGATTTTCAGTTTATTCAAAGAATTAGCTGTTGATTATAAATCATAATATTTATGATAGAGTGAGTGTCCTTTGGTTATCATTTGGTTATCGGTAATAGTAAAACTCTTGAATCCGTTCAACACCATTTCGGGCTTGAGCGCATACCCGGGAAAACTGCCTGTTCAAAGCACTTCTAAACCCTCTAGGACGCGCACCTTCCAAAATCAGCGGGATCGGTTCGCTGTGATCATTTCTAATTATTTTCTAATCAAAATCCGACAAACCATCTAATTTCGTTATCGAAGTACAAGTCTAACCGTAACTTTGATTTTCAGGTTATTCAAAGAATTAGCTGTTGATTATAAATCATAATATTTATGATAGCGTGAGTGTCCTTTGGTTATTTATAGAGTGAGTGTCCTTTGGTTACCGTGTCCTTTGGTTATTGACGATGTAAAAAAGCAAAGCATGCAAAAAGTCCAAATCACCCCAATCAACAGGCGAAATTACTTTTTCCTTTTGTTGGCAATCCCAGAAAAGACATGCCAACAGGCTTGCCATTCCGCCTTACAAATTATCTAGAGCTAGTGGATTGGACGGGTAGAGTATTGCGATCAGACAAACGAGGTGCAATTGACAAAAACACGCCTATTATTCTTACTCGTCTAGGTCTTGAAATAGATAACTGGCTTACGATTTCAGAGAAATTTGAAGAGTCATTCAAGGGCTTTGTTGGTAGTAGTAAAACACTTGAATCCGTTCAACACCATTTCGGGCTTGAGCGCATACCCGGGAAAACTGCCTGTTCAAAGCACTTCTAAACCCTCTAGGACGCGCACCTTGCAAAATCAGCGGGATCGGTTCGCTGTGATCATTTCTAATTATTTTCTAATCAAAATCCGACAAACCATCTAATTTCGTTATCGAAGTACAAGTCTAACCGTAACTTTGATTTTCAGTTTATTCAAAGAATTGACTGTTGATTATCAATCATAATATTTATGATAGCGTGAGTGTCCTTTGGTTATTCTTTGGTTATTCTCAGTGGCCAACTAATCTACCTGCAAACGACTCTAGCACCTCTTTGGAATTTGCAGCCACTAATCTGTCAGATAACTCAAGCATAAGCTTATTGTGGCGCACAACTTGATCTTCAGGCCATCTAAAGCGCTGACTAACAACTGTTTGACGATTCTGAGCAAAAGGTTCTTCGACGGGTTTGACTAAGTCCGCCCCCTGCTCGAGCGCTTCAGGGTGCCTCATCAGCAGTAGCTTTTTGGGATTAATTGGAAAGAACACCACAGTTCCTATCAAACCTAAACCCGATTCAAAAGGTGGTGGAATTTCCGGATTAAAAAATGTGACTGGACTGTCAGTAGTTATAAACTCCGAGCCTTCTGGCTCGATTATTTCCCAATCCATTCTTAAAAAATATTTATATAAGTGGCTTGAAGCCATTTTCATGAAATCGAAACGGAAGGAATCGTTAATAGTTAGCTTCAGCTCACCGTCAAGAACCATTTTGGTCGTTTCTGCATCGCCATTTATCAGAATATAATTTCTCAATAACTCTTTGGCGGCCTCGGCTTGCCTAGGCACTCTTACTCGCTGGAAAGTAATGTAAATAACAATCGCATTCCACTCTTCTTTAGTAAGTTCAGCTTCCCAAGATATCATCTTGTTGATACATACTTTTCCATTCGGCTCTATATCATTCCCGAACTTTCTTTCCAATGTATAAGGATCAATTCCAACTGGAGCCCAAGACTGATGATAGTAATTGTTTCTATGCATAGCCTTATTTGGTTTCTGACGACGCCACTTACGATTCAGTTTATCATAAAGATTAAGCATTCCATCTTTATCAGCAAACTGATCTAGATACCAGCGCGGTACAAAATGATGTCTCTTCGGAACACTCATAGTTTCAACTTTAGTAGCACTTAACAATTCAGCTATCAATCTTGGTTCCTGATAATCTGCTCTATCATTATCCAGCCGTCAAAGTATTTCTTACTGTAAATCAACAGCTTTTCTGACCAACCAAGGTTCATAGCGCACATTATGCCACCGTTATAATCGACGCATCAAATAACCTGATCTGTTACCGGTTACCATGATCGAATGACTAAACGGCTCTCGACCTCCCATCATTACTGGGCTCTTGCATTTGCTTCATATTTGAATATCCGGTTTCGATTCTGATAATACACTGACCGTATATACAAAAACATTGTGAAGTGAAGTCAAGAATCACTAAATCGAGGGAGCAAACTAGCACACCGATGCCTGCACCGCATTGAGTCTAAAGTACTGGCCGGTCGTGTAGGCCGTGAATTCAATGAAATATTTCTGCCTTCATCAACAGCATCATTCTACTCAAGGCGCACATCCTATAAGTCTCCCGTAAATTGATCTGCTACGCTTATTAGATGCCAAACTTTATTGGGGGCACCGCAATGTTACGTTCGCTTTTTATCATTTGTATTGGCCTGCTGGTAGGGTGCTCCAGCACTGAATCGGATAACGTTAAAACCGACGGTATCCGAGCCGAAATTAAAGTCATTGCCACCGGAAACAGCAGCACAAAAGTAGAAGTAACGCTTTACGTTGGCTCAGGCGTCGGCGGCTCACAGTTGGAATTGACTTCATCTGATTCACTCACCGCTTTCGCCAATGGTGAAGAGCATACGTTAACCAGAGTAGATGATATCCTGAGTACGTATTATGAAACCGCCTTTTCTGGGGATAGCGTCAATACTCAATTTTTAGTGTCGTTTACAAGATCGGAAGACACCAGCGCACCAAGCTCTACGGTGATGCTCCCCGACCCCTTTGGCATCACATCTGAACAGAATTTAGATTTTCAGTTTAATGATGTCGTGACCCTGAACTGGACGCCAACGGCCGATGGCGATTTAAGTTTTTCGTTCACATATATATGCAGTTTAGAAGGCGGCGGAAGCAGTAGGATATCCATAGCGGGCGATTCAAGTCCGGATGATGGTACTTACAGATTTCAACTGAGTGACCTACCCGACAATGCAACGTCTTGCGACGGAACGGTAATATTAGAACGTTCTCAAGCGGGCTCACTTGATCCCAACTTCGGTGAAGGTGGTTTTATTAGAGGGATTCAACGGCGCACCTATAGTTTTGATGTCGTTCAATAATGCGTTCTCGAATAATGACTAAGACTTCAGTAAGTAAAACCAAATTCTTTAGAGGTAGACTGATATCGGCCGCTTTTTAGTATTTTGATTAATCCTCTATTTAACGTCCTTAATTTACTTCGCTCTCCGGCTTGTTTTCGGGAAACGCTAAATGCAACTTGTTAGCGGCCGTAATTTTCACTTTTTGCACATTAACGCAGCACGTACTTGCTTCATCACACTGCTGGCGGTGAGGGTTAAAATCGTACGAATGGGCACACCTGCGGTGTTAAGCATCGAAGCTGTCCAAGTATTACACGTATTGGTGAGATGGTAATAACCAACCGCTTGATAAAAATAGCTATCGCCGTATAACCCTTTTTTTGTAGCAACCGGCTCTCCACGTTTATCGTAATAAAATGAGGAAGAGATGCCCATTAGTAGTGCCTGCAAAGCCTGCGACGATAACGGCACTTCCACCACTTCGCTGCCAATAAAATACTCATCCGGTGGAGAATTAAAAGCCACGACATGCATCACACTGTCAGTCGGCCAAAATATCGCTTGAAGCGTTAAACTGGAAGTGATTTCTTCCGATTGATAAAACCCTTTGTCGCCCCAGCCAATTTCAAAAAAAGACGAATTCTGAAGACTGTCGGATGAACGACTAAATGTATTATTCAAGAAAGGAAGGGCCTTACGAACTGCTCGCTGTGGAATCACCATTCCAGTATGCCAACCGTGGCTAACCACATAGATTGAGTGTAAATCAGTTTCGTCATGTGTGGCGTAGCGCCAATCTTTAAGCGTACTGCAAGCTGTGACCGTGCCAATGATTAACACGATTAACAAGTTTTTTACCCACTTCATAACACATCCGCTCAGGCATATTATACACATTGGCCAACTCTCCCAGCATAAGTCCTCAAAACTGCCGGATGATTGTGGGAAGCAGCCCATTAAAACGATAAACGCTAGATTATTTTTCGCGTTTTATATGCTTGAATATCGTCATCCGTAAACCCTAAATCTCTGAGTACCGAATGAGTATGTGCGCCCAATTCCCTGCCCGCTTCTTTGCCCTCACCTGTTTTAAGAATCGGATTACTTAATTGTGGAATCGATTTTTCGTTCGCGCATATCTGCGTTACCCAGCCACGTTCTTGAGCGTGAGGTTGGGTTACCGCTTCAGCAAAAGATAATACCGGCTCAACACAGCAGTCCAAATCAGAAAAAACATTGCACCAATGATTAAAATCATGACGCAGGAACGTTTCTTTTAATGCATCTTTAAATTGCTTGCTTTCATTTGGTTTAGGGCTAGCCGCTAGGGATAGCAGCGATGTTAAATCAAGGGCCTCACAAATCTGTTTTAAGAATTGAGGCTCCAGTGATCCTACCGACATAAATCGACCATCAGACGTTTCGTAGTAATCATAAAAGCTGCCGCCATTGAGCATATTCGATTCTGCTGTTGGTTCGACCTCTCCACCCAAATAACCTGCCGCAAACATGGCGTTCATGCTAAACGCACAATCCGTCATGCTGATGTCTAAGTATTGTCCTTTCTTCGATCTTAGCCTTTGAACTACGGCAGCCAAAATTCCCATCACAGCATGGTGACTCCCACCTGCAATGTCAGCAATTTGAATGCCCTGCGGTATAGGTGCTTCCCCAAGTCGCCGTGAATAATCTGCAACGCCCGATCGAGCAAGGTAATTAATATCGTGGCCAGCGCGATGCTTTAATGGGCCTGTTTGCCCATAACCGGTGATTGAGCAATAAATTAGTGCAGGATTAATTGCGGCTAGTGACGCGTAATCCAGCCCCAATTTTTTCATGACACCTGGGCGAAATTGTTCAACCACAATGTCATATTCTTTGATCAGTTTCGTGATAATTTCGATGGATTCAGGCTGTTTTAGATCTAAAGTAATGGCTCGTTTACCGCGATTTAAATAACTGTGTGCCGCGCTTTGGCCGCTGGCATCTTGCGGCGGCAATGCTCGCACTAAATCAGGACGAGTGGGTGATTCCACCCTTAACACCTCAGCTCCCATATCTGCCATCATTAATGTAGCGTAAGGTCCTGGTAGTAACGCAGAGAAATCTAAAACTTTTAAACCCGATAACATACTGACCATCCTTTTCAACGTCGCCACAAAATAGCATTTAACCATTGCAACGCCTATAACAGATTGATTCAGCCTAATTGGCAGGAATATTCAGCCTCCTTTCTGCCGAATGAATAAAGTTATGACTGTTAGATCGCCTCATACTAAGAACGTGTTTTAATGCGTGCTTTAAAGATCTAATGGGTTAAATCAAAAAAACACAACACAGAAAATGGCATGACTCCCCTTCCTCGTAGGATAAGGTCTGCCGCCCTTTAATACATTAAGTGCCCGTTTTTTGTGTCCTCCGGCACTTTTTGAATCACATCCCAGTGCTCAATAATTTTTCCGCATTCATCGAAACGAAAAAAATCCATAGTGACGTATTCCTCTTGATCAGGCCAAACTTGATGAGTATGCAGCGCCACTAAATCTCCCTCGACAACAGATCGAACAAATTTGATCGACTTGTTGGGGTAGACGTCCCTCATGTCCTCAAAGTAATCGATAAACGCTTGCGGACCATCACCGACGAGTGGATTGTGTTGAATATACTCTTTCCCCACATAACGACGAACGGCTTCGATAGGGTTTCCTAAGAAAGCCAATTCATAAAAGGCCATGGCATTTTCTTTATTACGTTTTTGTGTAAGCGACATGAGCGTTGACCAACATGAGAGAAGATTCGGTTCATGCTTGAAGCGTAGCCCAATCCAATCATTGCTCGATCCAATAGCCAATTACCGACCCTTTCATTCAAACCGAGCCAATGGGATAGACTCAATGCATCTGATAACCCCCTTGATCACGCGCCCAGACTTCACCCGTTTCGACCCGTTTAAGTCACCTCTTCAGCCTTGCAAGAGACAAAATAAGTCAACATCGGTTAACATGGCAGGTATTGCACTATAGTGCGGCATGGGTATGATATTGAATCCGTGAATTTAGATTCAAAGCTTGTGTCGCTGTCAGGTTGCATCACGGAGACAGATGTGGAAAAGGGCCTTCTATGAAAACAACAACCATCGCCAGTCACTATGTTCGAGCAGCGATAGCAGGGGCTACAGCCAAAGGGCTGGACGCACAATCTATCTTAAATAAAGCCGATATTGGATTAGAGTTATTAAGTGAGCCTAAAGCCCGAGTTTACCCAGACAAGATGGCTAAATTACTGCGGGTATTGGCGAATGATCTACAAGATGAATGCCTCGGCCAGGACGACAAACGTTGTATGCCGGGCACCTTTGAAACCCTTTGCCAGCTGATTATCCACAGCTCGTCCTTGAAGGATGCCCTCATAAAGGGTACTCGCTTCTATTCATTGTTTGACATGGCGATTCAACCGGAATTTAACGTCGATGCGCAAAGCGGTGCGATTGTGATCAATCAGCGCCGACCCAGCCTAAATAAACACCATTACATGACAGAGTTTCATTTGGTGCTCTGGCACCGATTAAGCTGCTGGCTGACCGGCAAACGTATTCCTATTGAGGTCGCTGATTTTCGCTATTCTCGTCCTCCGCACGCCGATGAATATCGTTACTTTTTTTATGGTGAGCAACGCTTTAATCAGCCTGAAAATTTGATTCGCATCGAAAATAAGTATTTAGACCTTCCGATTATTCGAAACGAACAAGATCTAGAAGAATTGATGAAAGAGGCGCCTTACGCTTTTCTAGTGAAACCCAATAATACAGCCAGTATTAACGCACAAATTCGTCAAATATTAGAGCGCAGCCCCGAAAACGAAATGCCCGATTTCGAAAGCATCGCATTTCAACTGAACACGTCGACACAAACTTTACGCCGTCGCTTGAAAGAAGAAGAGACCTCGTTCCAAGAAATTAAAGATCAAGTACGTCGCGATATCGCCATCTATCATCTCGGACAAAATAAATTCAGCATCAATGAAATAGCATTAAAAGTCGGATTTACGGAACCCAGTACTTTCCACCGCGCATTTAAAAAATGGACGGGGGTGACGCCCGGAGACTACCGCCAAGCTGAGAATGCGGCTCACTGACGTTGATCAACACGTTGAGCGTTTGAATACTCATCAATCGCTCAAAATCATTCCACTCTGCACAATATTCATCTAAAGCGGTGCGTAGCACGACACCTTTAATTAGCGCGATGGGAATATTCATTTAAATTCGCTAAACGCCACATTCTCTGCCAGATAGACGCTTTTCGTTTTTCAATTTCCCCTTTACGTATTTTTAATTATATAAATGGCTGGCTGGCCATTGCATATGACTGATTTCGTCATTGAGCAACCCCCCACCTCACTGCGACACTGATTTCACGTATCTGGAAAACGTAAGAGACGCCCTCGGTGCTGAGGCAACGACAATGAGCATTAGACATTTTCATGTAATTCGGACAGAAGAAACGGTCGACTGTATAAAAACAGACATGCCAATCCTGAGTCGTACAAAATTGGCAGAAGGGACGAACACGACATATCCCTACGCGTGTCGACCAGTAAGCTCGTACGAGTTTCCGCAAACCGCTAAAAATAAAAATGAGGTACTAAGATGATCCCGCGTACATTATTCGACGCTGACCTAGAAGGTTTTCGCAGCACGGTTAAAAAATTTCTGGATAAGGAAGCCGTGCCCTACCACGCACAGTGGGAAAAAGATGGCCAAGTCAGCCGTGAAGTGTGGACGAAAGCTGGAGAAATGGGATTTCTTTGCCCAACCGCCCCAGAAGCCTACGGCGGTTTAGGTTGTGATTTTCGTTACAGTGCCGTTCTCATCGAAGAAGTCGCCAGAGCAGGCTGCTCAGGCATTGGCTGGTCATTGCATAGCGACATTATTATGCCTTATATCTTGAACTGGGGAACCGAAGCGCAAAAGCAACATTACATACCCAAGTTAATCAGTGGTGAAATGATCGGTGCCATTGCCATGACCGAACCCGGAGCCGGATCAGACCTGCAAGGGGTGAAAACAACGGCCATTAAAAAAGGGGACCACTACGTTCTCAATGGGTCGAAAACCTTCATCACGAATGGTCAAATGGCTGACCTGGTCATCGTGGTAGCCAAAACCAACCCCGCAGAAGGCGCAAAAGGCACCAGCTTATTTCTGGTCGAAGCCGGCACAGAAGGTTTCGAAAAAGGCAGTAACCTAGAAAAAGTGGGCATGAAAGCTCAAGACACTTCAGAGCTATTCTTTAACGACGTTAAAATCCCTGCAGATAATTTATTAGGCTCTGCCGAAGGCATGGGTTTTATTGCTTTGATGCAAGAGCTGCCCCAAGAGCGCTTAATCGTAGGACTCGGTGCAGTGGCCGCATGCGAAGCCGCTTTAGAATTAACCAAAGAGTACGTGAAAGAACGTACGGCATTCGGCAAATCAATTGCCAAATTTCAAAATACTCGCTTTAAAATGGCAGAGATGCACGCAGATACGACCGCCATGCGCGTTTTTGTTGATCGTTGCCTAGAGTTGCATTTAGAGAAAAAGCTCGATATTCCGACTGCTGCCATGATGAAGCAAATCTCAACCGATTTACAATGTCGCGTAATGGATGAGTGTGTGCAACTCCACGGCGGATACGGCTATATGTGGGAATACCCAATCGCACGGGCTTGGGCAGACTCTCGCGTGCAAAAAATCTATGCTGGTACCAATGAAATTATGAAAGAAATCGTCGCGAGAGCGATATTGTAACCACACAAGAAAATTGAACACTTTCTTGTCTCGATCTAAAGGCGTCAAACTTCACCCGTTTTGCGCCTTTTTTACATTCTCAATATACGAATATACTTGATGAGGTCTGGTACATTATTAATTAACTGAGCGTACAATGCAGCCATTGAATGAACCATGCATGACCTGGAAGAAACAGAAAAAGAACTCTCGACTTTTATTCACGATTTATTTCTCAACAATGAATATCTGGCGTGGCGTAAAGATTTAAAGTCTTCTACCGAAGGAAGGTGGCATTGCCCAGAACGAAATTAAACCTCACCGCATATTAATATTGCTGGCAATCTTCAGCACTTGTTCCAGCCTTCCCAAGACGACATTAAACTCCTATTGAAATGGGTAAGAACCATCGTGCTGACGAATTCATTTTTGCTGAGGAGACTAGTCAAAAGGTTATGGCCAGAGCCGTAGAAGTTATGACCCTTTACTTTAAATTTAGGTCATGGTGGGCACGCGCACCCTTTAGTTAAATTCATTTACTTCTCAAGCAGCTAAGTAAAAGTTAATTGAATCATGCTAACAATAACAAACATTCAGATCCGTTTGTCTGCATAGCAATTCCTAATTTTAACGCTGGGTATAGTGAAAACTGTGCTAATGAATCAAACGTATTTATCTTAGATGACTAAAAACTTAGCCATTGCGAAATGGACTTCTAATCATTAACTGGCGCTCATATTAGCTAACGGCCATCCGCAACATATTCGAGCCTATCACCATGCGGGTAATAAATCGTTAATGGTCTAGCGTAGAATGCGTGCCTGAAAGTCTTTATGTCAACTTCTCACTCAAGCGACGGTGCTATTCATTTACGTACGATGACCTTAGGGTGTGCTTATACATCTTGTACTTACCCGAAGTAAAAAATGCAGTTACTTTTTCGCGATAAAATCTCTACCATGCCGTGATATCTAATGACGATGTAGGAATGGCCATGACCCAATTTGAACAAGATTATGCAGCTTTGAATTCACAGCTCAACAGTTTGTTGTCAGGTGAAACCGACTTTGTGTGTAATTCGGCTCAGTTCTCAGCCTTTATATTCGAGCAACTGGAAGACATTAACTGGGCAGGATTTTATTGGGTGGACCCACTCCAGCCCGACGAACTGCTGTTAGGTCCGTTTCAAGGTAAGGTTGCCTGTGTGCGCATACCGTTTGATAAAGGTGTTTGTGGCAAAGCGGCTTCGACTCGTACAATTCAGCGAATTGAAGATGTGCATCAGTTTGAAGGCCATATTGCGTGTGATGCTGCGTCTAACAGCGAAATCGTTTTCCCTGTAGTGTTCCAAGATAAGCTCTTAGGTGTTTTAGACATCGACAGTCCATCCGTTGGGCGATTTTCAAAGGCGGACCAAGACGGTATCGAGCTTTGGTTAAATACCTATTTACAGCGAACGCTATTCCCGTAGAACGATTGATACATGTCTATGGGAATGTGCGCTGACACTTTGCACCTTGGGCAGATTTGATCTGCCTTCAGTCGCTCGTGATGATCTGCATGGTCAAACTTGCGCCAGTATTAATGACATGACGTTAATTTGCCATTTGCTCTTAAGAAGGTCCTTGCTTATGCTCAAAACTAAGTAGCATTAACAATATTTTGTTGAAAGCAATAAACAATTCGCGTACAAGTGCGGCGCTTAAGCAACGACCTTAATTCACACTAGGACGACCAGAATCGAATGTTGGATTACACAGAATACACAAAGATGCTGATTGGCATGATTGCGATCATCAACCCGATCGGCACCATTCCTATTTTTATGTCTTTAACGTCGCACATGGATCATGCAGAGCGTGATCATGTGGCGAAAATGGCACCGCCATCTGTGTTTATTATATTGGTGGTATCGATGTTGATTGGGGAATTTATTCTCGATTTTTTTGGTATTACGATTAGTTCATTTCGTGTAGCGGGCGGTATTTTAATTATGCTGATGGCGATGGCCATGATGAACGGTAAAACCAGCCAGATCAAACAAACAAAAGCGGAACAAAAAGAAAGCGAGAAAAAAGAATCAATTACCGTGGTGCCGTTGGCAATTCCATTGTTAGCCGGTCCAGGTGCCATCAGTACGATCATCCTCTATACGCATAAAGGTGAAGGCTTCCTGCACTTTTTGCTGGTGGGGTTGATTCTGTTGATTGTCAGCGCCATTCTTTACTTATGCTTCCGGTCTGTACGCTACATCTCAAAATACTTAAGCCAAACTGGTGTGAATGTATTCACTCGAATTATGGGCTTGATATTGGCTGCCGTAGCCATTGAGTTTTTGGCTAATGGGTTAAAAGGGCTATTCCCTGTATTGGCCTAGACATTCCATTCGTCTACAACATTAGAACAGGGGCAAACGTCCCTGTTCTAATGATTTTCGCCATCTTTTACGTCACTAAGCCATTTCCGTATTCGTCGATAGCACGTAATCTTTAAACTGTGTTCTTAATGCCACTTTGTTTATTTTGCCCGTAGCCGTATGGGGGATCTCCTTAACGATTTCAATGGCGTCTGGCAGCCACCACTTTGCGACCCTTGAAGTCAAAAACTCAGAGATGGCCTCTGCTGACGGTGGCGTCGCGGGTGTTTTGGGTACCACGATCATCAAAGGACGCTCTTCCCATTTCGGGTGATGAACGCCAATCACGGCGGCTTCTAATACCTCAGGATGCCCCATGGCAGCATTTTCTAAGTCAATTGAGCTAATCCACTCCCCACCCGACTTTATGACATCCTTGGAACGATCCGTAATTTGCATATTGCCACTGGCATCAATGGTGGCCACATCTCCTGTGTCGAACCAGCCATTGTCATCCAATGCAGTATTTTTAGACTTAAAGTAACCATCTACGACCCAAGGGCCTTTCACCATTAATCGTCCAAACGCCACACCGTCATGGGCTAATTCATTGCCCTCATCGTCCATGATGGTCATATCAATGCCAAACACAGCGCGCCCCTGTTTAACTTTCACATCCAATTGTCGCTGATAATCCCATTCACGATGCTGGGCTTGTGGTTTGTTGATGGTGCCGAGTGGACTAAGCTCCGTCATGCCCCACGCTTGCCAAACCTCAACCCCATACTTTTGCTCAAAAGTCTCAATCATGGCACGTGGTACGGCAGAACCACCGATTATCACACTTTGCAAACAATCAATGGTGTTTCCGGTGGTTTCTAAATAGTTCAGCAACATGGTCCATACAGTGGGCACAGCAGCGGTAAAATCGATCTTTTGTTCGTTGATCAATTGGCAGATATTGGCTCCATCTAAGTGTGGCCCAGGCAAAACAACCCGAGATCCAGCCATGGCGGTCGCATATACCAAACCCCAAGCGTTGGCGTGAAACATGGGCACAATGGGTAACACGCTTTCGCTGGCATCCAATCCCATACCGGATTTCGCACACACCGCCCAGCTGTGTAAAACGCTGGATCGGTGGCTGTAGATCACGCCTTTAGGATTACCTGTCGTGCCAGACGTATAGCACAAAGAACTGGCCTGTGACTCATCCAACGATGGCCATTCCATATCGCCGTCTTCCTGTGCCAACAGTGTTTCGTAGCAGTGCACATTTTTAAGTACGGTTTCAGGCATATGAGCTTCATCGGTCAAAAAGATATAGCCTTTTACACTGGGTAATAAATCTTGGATGGATTCCAATAAGGGCACAAAGGTTAAGTCCACCATTATGTACTGATCTTCAGCATGGTTAATGATGTAAACAAGCTGTTCGGCAAATAAGCGTGGGTTGACTGTGTGCAACACTGCCCCTATGCCAGAAATGCCATACCAACATTCATAATGCCGGTAGGTATTCCACGCCATTGTCGCCACGACATCACCTTCACCAAGACCTAATCGCAATAGCGCTTGTGCTAATTGTTTACTGCGTTTCGCCGATTCTTTGAAGGTATATTGATGAAGTTCGCCTTCAACGGTTTTAGTGGTAATGGTTTGAGAGGGGTAGACCTTAGCGGCAAAGTCTATGAGCTGACTTACGAGCAGTGGGCTGTCTTGCATTTGACCGAGCATATTGCATCCTTATTCCGTTTTTTATTATTGTTATACCACTTTCTAACAAGCGTTTAATAAACTCAATAGGGAATTGTGGTAATTTTGTTATCACGTTCATTTAGTTATTTTGGGACGAGTGTCGCCACGATGCTCATCGTCAATGCTTTGAGCCACGGGCGATGTCAATGATGGGCGGATATTAATGAATGGGGTAACCCAATATTCCAGATTGGGTATGGCCTTAGTCAAACAACCTATTTGTGCATACTTTTTAAACATAATTGGAATAACTGTCGAAGTGTTTCAGTACAGAATACAAGGTATGAATGGCCGCACACCGCCAAACACGGCTATGGATGAAAATGCTCTAAAGCTGCTTTTTTATAATCTTCACTTTATCCAACTCGCGTGGTCATCAGCGAAGCTGAAGCAACTATAATATAGAGGTGTAATCATTCCAGGAGCATGCAATGGCCAAAATGACTTTTCGCTTTACCACGGAATGTGAAGTTACGATTGAAGGGAATACGTATGAAGAAATATATCTTCAGTTCAAGGATATGATGCACGGAGAAAGAAATATCGCGACGCAAGGTGCGAGCGTAAAAATTTATCCACCAGAAACCGATACCATTTATTTTGAAGTGGAGAAACAAGAAAGTTTTAATGAGATCGACCGTTTCAAGGGTGATTTCAAAAAAGATATTGAAGATAACTGGCCAAAGCAATTACCCCTGATTATTCACTAAACCGTCCGATAGCTAGCAGAGCGGAAGAGTTGCCTTCGTTATTGCTATACGCTGATTTACTGCATTACTAAATCAGCCACGGTGTAAATGATGTAATTAGGGGACCATTCTTATTCAAACGTCAACATTTGGATGCTTAATTGAAACATTGTGTACTTCTTCTCAGAGGTACACAAATCTCTTCCCTAGCGATATTAAGCCGCTACCTCCTGACCGAGCAAACGTTTTCTTCTGTGCCAATAAACCAGTGTAAAACCCACTATGTACATGGCGAGTGAATATAAACCTGCAGGAATCGCTGACTTTGCACCGTCATCTAATACGGTGAGTGAAATGAACATGGCTAACGCAGAACTTTGTATGCTCGCTTCAACAAAGATGGTAAATTTTTCTTTATCGTGCATCGGAAAATATCTCAGCATGATCATCACGACCGTCAATATGCACCCCATAAAAAAGGCAATCGTTAATCCCATAATCGGCAGATACTGAACAAACAGCGCCCATTCTTTAAAGAGTATGAGTGCGGCTAAAAAAATTAAGAATAATAACCCTACGGTGCCCGTTCGATCGGCAATAAAACGGCCAATTTTAGGGCTGTAATGGCATAACATCACGCCGCAGGCAATTGGTAGCAGTGTCATGAAAAACAAACGTTTCAATATTTCTAATTGTGGAATATCGATGGGTTGACCGTTTTCCAATAATAAGAACGCTGTTAGCTGTAATATCAACGGCATGGTGATTAAAACCACTAAACTCGACAATGCTGTTAAGGATACTGATAAAGCCAAATTCCCACGCCCAAGATGACAAAATAAATTCGAACTGGTACCGCCAGGACAACAAGCCAATAGCATGATTCCCAGCTTAAATTCAACCGGAAGATCAAACATCAGTATGGTGATTGCACCACATATGGGGACCACTAGGATTTGCGCGAATAAGCCAACGGATAAACTCAATCGATTTTTTAGAGCCGCTTTTAATGCATCTGTATTTAACGTTGTACCTAAACCAAACATCATTAAAAACATAGCTAACGGAACAATCACCGTCAGCATGATTCCATCAGTCATACAGCACCCTCTGTTTATTATTATGCGTGATCGGATATGTTGGTACGTTGATTTTGTACTTTACAGACAGCAGACCAATTCTGCCGTTACAGTAGCAAAGTATGACGGCGTAAAAAACGGTGAAGAAGCCAGATTCATGGCTATTGGAGCCTTTATGAATGCTAAAGGCGCGCAAATGAAATTCTGATTAGAAAAAGATGGGAGAACTTATTCGTACATCATTATGGAGCTGCGAGCATTTACACCTCAGCAAAGTTGTATGTGTTTCACCAGCAGTTGTAATCGCCATTCATTACGAAAAAAGTTTGCATCGAGTTCGAAGACGATATGAATATTAGGATTATCTTTATTAGGCCAAGCTTTAGTGTCGATATTAAAGGCAATCGCATCGACAACAGTACGGTGTTCTGTTTCTCTTAATGTCATCTTGAGGTGCCGCTCACCGACAATGCGTTGATTAATTATTTCAAAGGTCGCATCAAACAAAGGTTCTGGAAACTGCTGGCCCCAAGGTGCGCACACTCGAAGCTGATGGGCTAATGTCGTGTCGTATTCTTGAGCGGATGGAGCGCCGTCTGTAACCACTGTATGCGTTAGCATGTCTGCGTGCACCAATGATTGAGCTACTTCTTCAAAAGTCGTCTGGAATACACTCAAATGTTCTGGCGCAATACTTAAACCAGCCGCCATTGCATGTCCGCCAAATTTACTCAAAACGTGTGGAATGCGTTTAGCCACTAGGTCAAGCGCGTCCCTCATATGAAAGCCTGGAATTGAACGTCCTGAACCCTTCAATTCTGTGCCATCTTCATTTGGAGCAAAGACAATGACAGGTCGAAAATAACGCTCTTTAATACGTGATGCTAATAAACCCACGACACCTTGGTGCCAATTTGCATTGAATAGAACCAGTGCGGACGGTAACGATTGTTCATTCAGTTGAATAGAAGATAATTGCGCCAATGCTTCTTGCTGCATTCCTGCTTCAACATTTTTTCTGTCTTGATTTAGCTCATCTAGAGTTTGCGCAATTTGATCGGCACGCGCTTGGCTTTGCGCCAGTAAACATTCGATGCCAATACTCATATCATCCATGCGGCCCGCCGCATTTAAACGAGGACCGAGTGCAAAACCAAAATCTTTACTGGTTAATCGCTCAGGTGTTTTCTTGGCCACATTCAATAATGCCAAAATGCCGGGGCGAGCATGGCCTTTTCGAATTCGACGCAGCCCTTGTTCAACCAGAATACGATTATTGTCATCCAGCGGAACAACATCTGCGACGGTCGCCAATGCCACTAAATCTAGATATTGAGCCATGTTGGGGGCATTGGTTGGGAAAAGCATTTTTTGCTCAAGTAAGTACCGACGCAAAGCGCACATGACATAAAAAATAACACCACAACCACAGGCTGCTTTAGAGGGAAACTCACAACCCGGCTGGCTGGGATTCACAATTGCATCGGCATCCGGTAACTCAGCGGGATTATCCGACGCAGGTAGATGGTGGTCTGTTACCACCACTTTCATACCTAATGCATGCGCACGCTCTATGCCTTCATAGCTGGAAATGCCATTGTCTACTGTCACAAGAATATCCGGACGGTATTCTTCATACGCCAATTGAACGATGGGTTCCGACAACCCATAGCCAAATTCAAATCGATTCGGGACCAAATAATGCACCCAATCAGCGCCCATTTTATGGAGGCACTCCACAGCCAGACTGGTACTGGTGGCACCGTCTACGTCAAAGTCACCGATTATTAAGATTCGTTGCTTATGGCGAATGGCATGCCCCAGCAATTCAACAGCGCGGTCGATTCCTTTTAAGCTAGAAAAGTCCAACATGCCATTCAAACCAAAGTCCAGTGCGGCGGTGGTCAAGCCACGGGATTGGATGATCCGCTCAATAAGCGGTAATGAAAGGTCAGATGGGCGGCGTTCGATGAGAATAGTCATAAGGCGGGATTATATCTTGTGTCCCATAAAAGCGCATCACCTTGAAACCGAAGATAGGTTAGCGTCCATTAACGCTTTATTTGATTCATCACTCGAATTCGCTCGGCTACCACGCAGTGTTCAGAACAAAAAGACAATCAGCCAGCCATTCACGTACTGGAGAGCGGATACACTGTCGCCCCCCCTTGCCTCGCCTATTTGATCGCTATGAACAGGTTTCAGGCACCGTTAAATGCTGGCCTTTTAATTTGAATTGACAGTGATCAGGCACTGTTCGCATCAATGCAGGGTAATGGGCATGCTGTAACCATGCATCCGCGCTTTCTCGGGTTTCAGGTTGAATAACTTGGGTATCTGGAAGGCGACTTCCCTTCGATAGGTGATCATACATAAGGTCCATGGCCTGAGAAAAGTAATAGTGCAGCCCAACATAACGCGTTTTATAGGCGGGAATAATGGCATTTAAAGCATCCAAATGCTGTGTGTTGAGTACCTCAATATAGGTCACAGGGTGAGCATGAATGCTGCCAACGTTTTCAGAGATTGAGCGTATATGAGACTGCATATAATAGGGGCGGGAACTATGATTCACCGGGATAATAGCGTCTGCGCGGCCGTGTAAAATAATTGCAGGGGCCTGCAATTTTTTAGCATTCAATTGTACAGCTTGAACCCCTTTTTTAACGCGTTTACTGGCTTCATGGTTACCCGTCCATAATTGCCTTAAACATAGATGCCCCGCAAAGTTTTGATCCGGTGTAGAAAAACGATCAATCAAATTATTTTGATTATTGATGAGCTGCACGCCGGCAGTCGGTGCGATGCCATTCGCATTGGCAAAACTGAGTGCTAGTTGTGCTTGGTTTGCCGCTATCGGTGTGCCTTCTGCTCCAGTAAACGCCATAGAAAACTGGCAAACATCATTCACCACCGAAAACCGCCCATACGCATTAGCATAATTAATGGCTAAAGATTGTGGTACTTGAATCGTATTATTCGCATGCTGTGTGAAGGATTGCTCTGGCACAAATCCATATGCATTTAATTTTGATTGTGCATCCACCACCCAGTCCGCTACATGATCACCTTCTACAAGCCCGACCTCTGCCAGCGCAATACATCGAGCTTCACTGCCCGACGGCCAAGACTCGGCTTCTCCCGCTAAACTCGCACAAGGCTGCAGTAAACTCAGCAAGGTGGCGTAATCAAATAACGGGCGTCCTATAACATCCCAATACTGTTCGCCTTGCTCGATGGAGAAATCTTTTACTAATTTTTGCTTTAACGTCATATTCGGCTCGGAGACAACAATCCCATCTATCCATTTTTTAATGTCCTTTTCCGCAGCACTGAGTACGGCCCCTCCTCCGTTTGAAATACTCGCGCCCAATACCCAAGTATTTTCGGGTTTGATTATTTTTATTGTTTTCGTCATTGCGGGTTTACCAAAATTTTCTGGTAGGTTTGCAATATAGAAGGCAAACTCAATAGCCGCTAAAACGTATTCACCCCAATAGCGCTCAATATTCATTCCAGAATAGGTATGCTTAAATGCAACTCGGTTTGGGTATTGTGTTTGATATTCACTGAGGTCTTCTTTGACAGAAAATAATGAACTATTTTCGGTCGCTTGAACGGTTTCACCCAAAAAATTTATCGCGATGTTTTGATCAAAATCATGTAACCCCACACCACTGCCTTTATCGGTATAGGCCACCATACATCCTTGATTTAACCCCCACTCTCCTGCTGTGCCGATTGCACCATATATTCCGCGGGAACCCGAGGAGGCCCCCACCACCAAACAGCTTTTTTTAGGATTATAATGATCGGGGATTTGAACCATTAATGTGAAACCGTAAGGCTGCCCATTGAAGCGTGCCTGTGCGACATACTCTTTACCTGCAATTTTTCCGTTATGTGTTTGCAATTCACCGCGGAAAACATTGGGACCATACAGTCGTCCAAAACCTCCTGCATTCGTTGGGTCTACTAGCGCTCTATAATTATTGTAAATGGTTAACCTGCGCAGTTCCGCTCGACTAGGGTTAGGCGTTGAATGGGGCTGGGGCGGAACCGTATTTAATAAACCGGTTATCCCAAGCCCTGCGGTTAAAAGATCATCGGATTGACCATCATAGTATTGATAGTCGATATGACCTTGGATAAATTTGGGCTGGGTGTTTGATTCTAAGCATGCGGTTAGCGTGACAGAAACGAGTGTTATCACGCATATCTGAATAAAAGTACAACCGATATTTCTTATAGAATTACTCTGACGAAAACCACCGCCGCTCAGTGTCCAACGCTTGCCATTCATTTTCAAACTCCCAAATCATTGATGAGTCAACCATTAAGTGTGTGAGCAAGGTGTGACTGCACGTATCCGCACATTACGTCGATGTGACTTTATCGAACGAGCATTTTTTGCACAATATAATACGATGCGAATTAAGAGGAGATGCTTAGGTTATCAAAGCATGATCAATTCAATGTATTGAAAAATCGCACTCTGATAGAAGGATGCCTCCACGTTTGCAAGTTTGTGTCAATTTAATGACTTCCCTTTTTATCCATCACTCTAGGCAGTTGTTCAGAGCGTGAATTCCATTAAAAAAGTGCGATATGCAAACTACGCGCATAAAAAAACCGAAGCATTGCTTCGGTTTTTTTATTAAATGAACAATATTGTTATTTAAATGTGTTTTCTGCAATAAACGATTGAACATCTTTAATATTGGCAGGTAAAACGGTGAAACGCTCTTCACGCTCCATTAAATCGGATAAATGATGCGGCAAGCTTGGCATTTCCAAACCAGCTCGTTGAATCGCTTCTTCAAACTTAACCGGATGTGCTGTACCCAATGTGATCATCGGAATACGGTGATCTCTTCGGCATTCTCGTGCCGCCTTAACGCCCACGGCCGTGTGGGGATCAAGAAGATAACCAGTCTCAGAGAATACCTGTTGAATGGTTTCAACGGTTGTATTCTCGTCACAAGCATAACTGTCGAATAGCGCTCGCGCTTTATCTAGATTCGCTTCATCCAATTCAACGACATCTTTTTTCGCGTTCATTTTTTCCATTAAGGAAGATAATGCTTTGCCATCACGATCGTATAAATCAAACAACAAGCGCTCAAAGTTAGAAGAAACGGCAATGTCCATTGAAGGGGTAATCGTATGTTGCAAAGGCATGACTTCATACTGATTTCTGCTCATAATTCGATGCAGCACATCATTACTGTTCGTACCGATCACGAGCTGGTTAATGGGTAGCCCCATTTTTTTCGCCATGTAACCTGCAAATATATCACCAAAATTACCCGTCGGAACCGAATAAGCCATAGGGCGTAACGGTGCACCTAAATTCAGTGCAGAATAAAAATAGTATACGATTTGCGACATGATGCGAGCCCAGTTAATGCTGTTCACAGCCACCAGCTTGCGCTCTCCTTTTAAGAAGGCTTGATCACCAAAGCTGGCTTTTACCATGTCCTGCGCTTCGTCAAAATTACCTTCAATAGCGATGTTATGAATGTTGTCACCTAAAACGGTGCTCATTTGACGACGCTGTACTTCGGATACTTTGTTGTGCGGGTGCAATATAAAAATATCGACATTCTTACAGGCTTTCGTGCCCTCAATGGCTGCGGAACCTGTGTCACCGGAGGTTGCGCCCATAATGACAACTTTCTCATGACGTTTTTCTAGAACATAATCCAGAAGACGTCCAAGCGTTTGCAAGGCAAAATCTTTAAATGCCAGCGTTGGGCCATGGAATAATTCCAACACATATTCGTTGTGGTCTATTTGCTGTAAAGGCGCAACGGCTTTATGGCCAAAGCCACCATAAACATCATTTAGGATCGTTTTCAACGCATCACTGTCGATACATCCTTCGACAAATGGGTAAATAACATGGTGCGCTAAATCAGCATAAGGAAGGTCACGCCAAGATTGAATTTCTTCTAGTGAAAACTGAGGCACTTCTTTGGGTACATACAAACCGCCATCTTCCGCAAGACCCGTTAACAGTACTTCTTCAAATGTCAGCTCAGGAGCATTTCCCCGAGTAGAAATGTATTTCATCATGCGATGTTACCTATTACCTAAGATGCGCCTGTTGCCTAGACAACAGCTTGCTACAAACATTAACTCGCACCCAGCGACGTGGTGCGAGTCTTAACCAATGATTAATTCAAATGCTCTACACGGATTCGTGTGATGCGACCATTAATTTCTTCAAGAGCTTCTATTTCAGCAATGGCTTCATTCATTGTGCGCTCTAGCACTTTATGGGTCAGCATAATGACCGGAACCATTTGCTCGCCTTCTTCTGGCTCTTTTTGAATAATGGCTTCAATGTTGATGCCTTTCGTACTCAAAATGCTCGCCACTTTTGCGAGTACGCCTGCTTTATCAAACGCTTCCATTCTTAAGTAATAGCAGGTTTCAACTTCTTCAATTGACAGTACTTTCACATCATCCAATCGATCGAATGACAATGCTTCTACTTGTATGTCACGCGCAATATCAATGATGTCTGCAATCACCGCAGAGGCTGTTGGGCCGGCACCGGCACCTGGGCCACTGAATAACGTGTCACCAACGGCCTCGCCATTGACAGCAACGGCATTCATGACGCCATCTACTTTGGCAATCATATTGTGTTCTGGAATTAAGGTTGGGTGTACGCGTAAATCTATGCCTTTAGGTGTTCTAGCGCTCACGCCTAAATGCTTAATGCGATAGCCCAATTCTTCTGCATATTTCACATCTTCACGTGTAATCTTGCTAATGCCTTCGGTAAAACAGCGTTCAAACTGCAGAGGGATGCCGTAGGCAATAGACGATAAAATGGTCAATTTGTGTGCCGCATCGATACCTTCTACGTCAAACGTTGGATCGGCTTCTGCGTAACCTAACGCTTGCGCTTCTTGCAGGACATCATCGAAGTCTCGACCCTTATCACGCATTTCCGTCAGGATGAAGTTGCCCGTGCCATTAATAATGCCCGCCAACCAGTTGATTTTGTTCGCTGCCAAGCCTTCTCGAATGGCTTTGATGACGGGTATGCCACCTGCCACGCCAGCTTCATAGCCGACCGTCACACCTGCCGCTTTGGCGGCGGCAAAAATTTCTTCACCGTGTACTGCGATTAATGCTTTATTCGCCGTCACCACGTGTTTGCCATTTTGGATAGCTTCCATCACAAGGTCTTTCGCGATCGTAGAACCACCGATTAACTCGACGACCACATCTACATTCGGATTACGAACGACCTCGAAAATATCGCGTGTCACGTTTGTATGACTGGTGTCGCAAGCGGGATTATCACGACGAGCACCCACTTGCTCAATAATCACGTCACGACCAGCACGACGAGCAATTTGAGACCCGTTTTGAGTCAATACATTAAAGGTGCCACTGCCTACAGTGCCTAAACCACAGATACCTACTCTTACCGGTTTCAAATTATGGTCTCCGTCATGTCAATAATTGTCTTCGTGTGCGTTGGAGGGATTAGGTAAGAGTATAACCATTGTTGAATCGGCCATACGTCTGTGTGTCCTAAAAATCCCTTGCCAAAGCCACTTAAAAAATGGGGGCTAAATGTATCACACTTTGTCTACAGACGGGAGAATTGGTGCAGGGGGAGGTTGACGAAAAAGAGCAGCCGAAGCTGCTCTTTTATTGGATGCGATCATCCATGGGGATATTTGCCAATATTGATGCCCAATAGGCTTGTGGCAGACCTTAAATACCTAACTTTTTAGCCAATTCGTCGGCGGGCATATAGCCTGGTACAAGCTCACCGCTTGAGAGCACAATGGCTGGCGTGCCACGAACACCAAACTGCTCACCTAGGGCCAAATGGGCTTCGATGGGTGCTTCGCACTTCAAGTTTTCCTTGATGAAACCCGTCGATTTCGCCTGAGTCATTGCCTCAAGAGGGTTTTCATCACACCAAACAGATTTGATCTTCTTGAAGGAACCCGTAAATTTGGTGCGTGCTTGATCCTCATACACACCTGCACGCGGGTAAGCCAGATAACGCAAGGTAATGCCTAGCTCGTTTAAACGAGGGATTTCACGATGAAGCTTACGGCAATAACCACAGTCAACATCGGTGAATACACTCACAACGGCTTTTTCTTCGCCAGTCGCTTTATACACAATCAGGTCTTTTTCTTTAATTGAGGCCAACAGTTTCAATCGCTTGGCGTCATTACGTTGATTCGTAATATTAACCAGTTTTCCTGGCGTTGACTTAAACAGTGAACCGTAAACAAAATACTGACCATCAGGTGTTGAATACAGTACATCCCCTGAAGTTAATTCAACTTCATATAACGCCTGACCTTCCACCTTAGTCGCCTGTTGAAGTATAAGATCTGGGCGGGCAGATTTAAGAGACTCGGCAATTTGCTTTTCAACTTTGCTGTTATCATCAGCCAGTGAAGCATGGCTGAACAGTGCCGCTCCTAAAGTGGCCATTAGAGCTAATACGCGCATGATTTTTCCTGAATTCTTTGACGTTGGGGCATTAGAACATTTTCCGCCCTCGAAGTTCCAGTACCCCTGTCCGAATTTCGGCCAAGTACCAGCAATGTGGTCAACACTTCGCTAGCGGCCTTTAAACGCGGGGACGTTGGATATTCTCACATAAAAGTGAAGATGAAAAATGTGACTTAGACCAATCATGTTAGACCAACATAGAATAAAAATGGCGGGCATAAAAAAACCCGCTAAAAAGCGGGTTTTTTCAGAAGCCAATTCAGTAATTAAATTACTTAGATAGCTTCTCTTTGATACGTGCAGATTTACCGCTACGCTCACGCAAGTAGTAAAGCTTCGCTTTACGTACATCACCGCGACGCTTAACAGTAACGCTGTCGATCAACGGGCTGTGCGCTTGGAACGTACGCTCAACGCCAACACCGTTTGAGATTTTGCGTACAGTGAAGGCTGAGTTCAGACCACGGTTACGCTTTGCAATCACAACACCTTCATATGCCTGAAGACGCTCACGATTACCTTCTTTTACTTTTACTTGAACAACAACAGTGTCACCGGCGCCGAACGCAGGGATGTCGCTTTTCAATTGTGCAGACTCAATAGCCTGAATGATTTTGTTCTTGCCGCTCATGACTAGCTCCTAAAGTTGATACGAGATAGGTTCAAGTGTCGCCTTGAACTTCACGTATAAATGCCTGCAAAAGGGCTTGCTCATCGTCGCTGAGCTCCCTTTTTGCCAGCAGATCTGGCCTTCGTTGCCAGGTCCGCCCTAACGCCTGTTTCAGACGCCATTGCTTAATTTTTTCGTGATTACCACTGAGTAAAACGTCTGGCACCTTCAAACCATTATGGTCTTCCGGTCGAGTGTAATGTGGACAATCCAGCAAGCCATCGACAAAAGAGTCTTCAACTGCACTTAAATCATGCCCTAGAACGCCCGGAACAAGTCGGATAATGGTATCCATCATCACCATTGCTGCCAGTTCACCGCCACTTAATACGTAGTCGCCAATGGACCATTCTTCGTCCACATGGGTTTGTATTAAACGTTCATCTACGCCTTCGTAGCGGCCCGCCAAGAAAATCAAATTTTGCTTTTCCTGAGCGAGTTTTCCTGCTCGACTCTGGGTCAATTGCTTGCCCTGAGGAGACAGGTAAATCACTTTACTCTCTGAGCCCAGTTTAGCCTTTGCTGCCGCAATAGCCTGCTTCAGTGGCTCGACCTTCATCAACATACCCGGACCACCACCATAAGGGCGATCGTCCACGGTTTGATATTTATCAACGGTGAAATCACGAGGATTCCAGCAATTGATGCTGATCAAACCTTTACTCACCGCACGACTGGTCACGCCGCTCTCGGTGATGGCTTGGAACATCTCGGGAAATAAGGAGATGATGCCAAACTGCATGTTCAGAACTCTGGGTCCCAATCTACTTTGACAGTGCCATCACTTAGGCTCACATCTTCAAGGCAGTCGTCCGTATAGGGCAACCAGCGCTCGCGACCATCTATGCTTTCTTTACAAGGCTTCACGACCATGACGTCATTGGAGCCGGTATTGAATAGATAGTTAATGCGTCCAAGTACCACATTGTCAGTGGTAACCACCAATAAATTCTCTAACTGGTGGTAATAAAGCTCGCCGTCTTCGGCTTTTGGCAATGCTTCTTTTAGAATCGCGATATCACACTGGGTGTATCGCTGTGCCAAATCTCGATCTTGGCAATCGTCTAGCGCGGCGACTAAGCCTTTGCCTTGACGTCTCCAATCTCGAACCTTTACGGAGGTCCACTGGCCATCTATAAATAGCTGCCAGCTGTAGGAGAATATGTTCTCCATTGGTTCGGTGTGGCTATACACCTTGACCCATCCTTTGATGCCAAAAACACCAGTGACTTTACCAACAATGGTTAAATGCTCAGGTGTTTTCATCAAGGGCGCGTCTTATTACCGTCTAAATTAATCAGCAGCTTGCTGCTTTTTAGCGTCTTTCAGTAGCTTAGCTACACGATCGCTAGTCTGAGCGCCTTTGCTAACCCAGTATTCTACGCGCTCTAAGTCAACGCGAAGACGTTCTTCCTGACCACGAGCGACAGGGTTGAAGAATCCAACTCGTTCGATGAAGCGACCGTCGCGTGGATTACGCTGGTCTGCTACAGACAAATGATAAAATGGACGCTTTTTGGAGCCACCGCGGGCCAATCGAATCACTACCATACGACAGTGCCTTCTCTCTTCTAGGGCAAGTTTTGGTATCACTTACCGTGAGTAATTGTATGCCGTGTTTCCACCACATACACCATAAGGGGCGCGTATTGTATAGGAAGTAAGCGGTAGATGGAAGGGGGGAGTGTAGTCTGGGCTAGGCTTGAGTCGCTAGCCCAATTCGAACAAGGCGTGAAGCTAACTGTACGGCTTCCATGCTCAATAATGTTTAAGTGTTTCAAAGATGGATGTGCTAGCGCACACCCACTAAATGTTGCCAATCTATTTAAACGGTGGCATTCCACCCATACCGCCCATTGGTGGCATACCACCTGGACCGCCCATACCACCAGGGCCTTTCATACCCTTCATGGCACCCATCATTTTGCGCATGCCGCCTTTACCCGTCATTTTTTTCATGACTTTCTGCATTTGTTTATGCTGCTTCAATACACGATTAATGTCTTGAATGGTGGTTCCCGAACCCGCTGCGATACGCTTTTTACGTGAGCCATTAATTTTGTCTGGGAAGTGGCGTTCGAGCGGCGTCATAGAATTGATAATGGCTTCGGTCTGACCCAGCTGTTTTTCAGCGGCATCCATTTGGCCCGCTTGCGCGCCCATCTGACCCATGCCAGGCAGCTTATCCATCATGCCCATTAAGCCACCCATATTCTTCATTTGCATAAGCTGATCACGGAAGTCTTCGAGATCAAACCCTTTGCCTTTCTTAATCTTTTTGGCCAGCTTATCGGCTTTTTCTTTATCTATCTTACGCTCTGCTTCTTCTATAAGAGTCAGAACATCCCCCATATCCAGAATACGAGAGGCCACACGATCAGGGTGGAATGGCTCTAAAGCATCGACCTTTTCACCCATCCCTAAGAATTTGATGGGTTTACCAGTCACATGACGAACAGAGAGCGCCGCACCGCCACGTGCATCACCATCTGCTTTCGTCAATACGACACCGGTTAAAGGCAGCGCTTCATTAAATGCTTTTGCAGTATTGGCGGCATCCTGACCCGTCATGGCATCCACGACAAAGAGGGTCTCGACAGGATTAATCGCCTGATGAAGCGCTTTGATTTCGCTCATCATAGCTTCATCAACGGCTAAACGACCTGCTGTATCGACCAGCAGCACATCCGCAAATTGCGTTTTGGCTTCTTCAATCGCGGCCTTGGCGATGTCAATCGGTTTTTGCGACGTGTCCGATGGGAAGAATTGTACGCCCACCTCGTTCGCCAACGTTTCAAGCTGCTTGATTGCTGCGGGACGGTATACGTCCGCGCTCACGACCATGACTTTTTTCTTTTCGCGCTCAGTCAAATATCGACCTAGTTTAGCCACGGTGGTGGTTTTACCCGCACCTTGCAAACCTGCCATTAAAACGATGGCCGGTGGCTTAGCGGCTAAATCCAGACCTTCATTCGCCTCACCCATAACGGATTGAAGCTCTTCATGCACTATTTTTAAGAAGGCTTGGCCAGGGCTAAGACTTTTTAACACCTCACTGCCGACTGCCCGCTCTTTAACCTGAGCCGTGAACGCCTTAACAACGGGCAAAGCAACGTCTGCCTCTAACAACGCCATGCGAACTTCGCGCAAGGTGCCCTTGATGTTCTCTTCGGTAATTTTTGCCTTACCGCTAATCGCACGGAGTGCTCCGTTCAGGCGGTCTTGTAAACTATCAAACATGATTAGACGTCTCGAATTATTACTTGGCTCTTCTCACACTCAATTAAGCAGAGCTGGTTACCGGTTAAAACTGCTTAACCAGGCACGAACCTGTGGCTTTAGCGTACATTACACGCCCTGAAGGCTGATGAAATCCCTCAGCGCCGAAAGCATCGACTCCATCGCATTGTTGAATCTGCCGACCTAAACCGTCTCTCAAGGCGCTTAACCTTGGCTTAGGGTCTGCTTTCTTATGTATTTCCATGACGGCAGGGCCGCCACTCTATACATCGTTCGCCACAGTGTGCACAATTAGCCGCATTATATAGTGAAGCTTTGGATAAGTCCCTTTTCACACGCAAACAGGGCCTCATTGTTCACTCTCCACCTTTTATTGTTAGGAACGCAAAAGGAACATGGCTGAACTGTTTTCGATTGTTGCTGCAGCGCTGTACCTCTTCAGTGCCGTGAAACAATACGCTCGCATCAAAGACTCAGATAAGGTCAGTCGAAAATTGGTCATCAGTTCCGCCAGCGTCGCGGTTCTGGCGCACTGGATAGGCTGGATCATACCGCTGATGGCCGATAGCGTGCTTAACCTTAGTTTCTTTAACGGTGGTTCGCTCATTTCGCTGGTAATCGCCTTGATCATTACGGTGAGCGCATTTCGAAAACCGGTTGAAAACCTCTTTATTGGCCTGTTTCCCATGGCGGCCTTAATTATTGTTCTCGACTTGCTGATTCCAGCAGACGTTAAACCTATTGCTGTGTGGCAGCGCGGGCTATTTGTCCATATTTTATTGTCAGTATTAGCATACAGCGTACTCATCATCGCTGCTTTTCAAGCGATTCTGCTCATCGTGCAAGATCACCATCTTAAGCACAAGAAAATGACGGGGATCGTTCGAATTCTTCCGCCACTGCAAACAATGGATAAACTGCTGTTTGAAATGCTTTGGACGGGTGTGTTCTTACTCACCTTGGCCATAATGTCTGGCTTTGCCTTCCTGGACGATTTATTTGCCCAGCATCTCGTACACAAAACCGTTTTAACCCTACTTGCGTGGGGGATATTTGCCGCGTTGTTATTTGGACGCTTCCAATTTGGCTGGCGTGGCACTGTTGCCTCAAAGTGGACATTGGCGGGAAGTAGTTTTCTGATCCTTGCTTACTTTGGCAGCAAGCTTGTGCTAGAAATCATATTAAACAAAGTATAGGCTTGCGTCTGATTAAGCCGCCAGGAACCCCACATTGAACGACATACCTCTCAGCCTACTATTCACTGCGCTGGTCTCTTTATTGGTCTTTTCTGCTTTTTTTTCCAGCTCGGAAACGAGCATGATGTCGCTCAATCGCTATCGCCTGCGACATTTAGCGAAGCAAGGACATCGCCCAGCTAGATTAGCTTCTCGTCTATTAAAGCGTACAGACCGATTAATCGGCGTGATTCTGATTGGCAATAATTTTGTCAACATTGCTGCAGCATCATTAACGACCATCATCGCTCAACGCTTATGGGTAGATAACCCCGAACTCGGTGTTTCCATCGCGACCATCATACTGACACTTGCCGTATTGATTTTTGCGGAGGTCACACCCAAAACACTGGCCGCGAATCATCCTGAGAAAATCGCCTTCCCAGCCAGTTATTTATTGCAGCCTCTGCTTTGGTTATTGATGCCATTTGTCTGGATTGTTAACTACATTGCAAACGGTTTGCTCAAGTTAATGCGCATGGATTTAGATCAAGATAGTAAGGATTTACTCAGCACAGAAGAGTTTAGAACTCTGGTAAACGAGGCAGGCTTGCTCATTCCACGCAGACGCCAACAAATGTTGTTGTCGATTCTAGATTTAGAGACCGTACGAGTCGATGACATCATGGTTCCTCGCCACGAAGTGGTTGGCATAGACTTAGATGATGATTTGCGCACCATTGCCGAAACACTGCGCTCTAGTCAGCACACTCGATTGCCCGTCTGGAAAGGCAACATCAACAACGTCATCGGTGTGATGCATATGCGAAACGCCGCCAAGGTTCTCAGTCAGCCAGAATTCAATAAAGCCGAGTTGCTGCAGGTCACAAGGGAGCCCTATTTCGTTCCCGAGTCTGCTCCGCTACACACTCAGTTGTTTAATTTTCAAAAAGAAAAACGTCGCATAGCAATCGTGGTTGATGAGTATGGTCATGTGCAAGGCATAGCGACGCTTGAAGATATTTTGGAAGAAATCGTGGGGGACTTTACAACGGACCTCGCAAGCACGAGCCAAGATATCACACCGCAAGACGACGGCAGCTACATCGTCGATGGCAGTATTACGCTCCGTGAGTTAAATAAATCATTAAACTGGGACTTCTCAACCGACGGGCCGAAGACATTAAACGGCTTGGTGCTTGAGCGATTAGAATCCATCCCTGAACACAACGTGTGTTTTAAAGTTGACGAATACCAAATTGAAACTTTGCGTGTTCAATCCAATACCATTGCCGCAGCGAAGATTCGAAAAATAGAAACAGAATAGTTTTTCGCGTTTCACTGTCGTTTTCGACTTTCTAAGCACATCAATAAGGCCCATTATCTTTCAAATAATGGGCCTTATTTTATTAACTCATGCTGTTTGCAGCCGCATGAATAAAAGCAGACACAATTGGTGATATCACACCTTTTAAACTGCTTCGCTCGGGCTGAAAGAGTGTCGCGGTAAAGAATGGGTGACCCTTCAATTCAATGGCTCGAGTTTCACCCGCTTCATTTGAAGCAACAGGCTGCAATCCTTTCTCAAACAAAGCTTGTTTGTGTTCTGGATTAAGTCCGTAACTGCAATGGTAAGATTCGGATATCGCTAACGAATGGTAAGCTTGGGAAAGAATGGAATTGCTCTCCAGCTTTAATTCCTCGGCTTGTTCAACGAGAGAGCAAACCAGTTTGGATATGACCTGAGTGCCCTTCCCATCGTTATGAATTTCTGCGTGCGCAGCATCGCTCCAACCAAGTACATTCACACAATACTCCAAGATCGCGTGCTGAAATCCACCGCAGCTGCCAAAGAAAGGCACGTTTTGCGTCCGTGCGTATTCAATAGCTGTCAAAGCCCCTTGTAAGCTTGCGTACGGACTGGCAGGCACAACCCAAATGCCATCAAAACCCGTTAGCTTATTTGAGGCGTCTATTGAATCCGTCGGCAGCCACTCACCGATTATTTGTTTGCCTTCCAGTTGCAATAGCTCAAACGTTTGGTTAATGGCTCTGTGGGCTATTACAGCATCTGAGTATTCACCCACCAAGGCGATTCGAACAGAGTTCATCACAGCACTTTCCTTTTATGCAATGTCGGGCATTTCAGACTGAACATGCCCATAAGTTTGAATCTATAACGTCACTTTCACCGCCGTTGATGCGCGAATGGCTTTTTCTTTTGCAGACTCAACCGTTTCCCCTTTCGCCAGTGCCACACCCATTCTTCGAGTCCCTTGCACCTCAGGTTTTCCGAACAATCGAATTTGCGTATCTACCGCAGACAAGGCTACGTCTAAATTTGAAAACTGCACGTGCTGACTTTCGCCACTCACTAAAATCACGCTGCTTGCTGAAGGTCCAAGCTGCTTAATATCTGGAATCGGCAAGTCCAAAATTGCGCGAGCATGTAACGCAAATTCAGAAAGTTCTTGGGATATGAGCGTCACCAAGCCGGTATCATGTGGCCGTGGCGAAACTTCACTAAAAATCACTTCATCGCCCTTCACGAATAATTCAACGCCGAACAACCCTTTACCGCCCAAAGCAGTCGTCACTTTTTCTGCCATATTCTGCGCACTTTCCAATGCCGCAGCGGACATGGCCTGCGGCTGCCAAGACTCTTGATAGTCTCCACCTGCTTGTCTATGTCCAATAGGCGCACAAAATGAGGTTCCGTCGCGGTGCCTAACGGTTAGCAAAGTGATTTCGTAATCGAAATCCACAAAACCTTCGACGATAACTTTCCCTTTACCTGCTCGTCCACCTTTTTGAGCATATTCCCATGCGGCATCCACGCTCTCTAAGGTTTTCACCAGTGACTGTCCCTTACCAGATGAACTCATGATGGGTTTGACCACAAACGGAAAGCCAATTTTTTCAACAGCCGATAAATACTCTGCTTTATCTCCCGCAAAGACATAGGCACTGGTCTTCAACCCTAATTCTTCCGCAGCCAACCGACGAATACCTTCACGGTTCATGGTTAGCTGTGTCGCTTTGGCGGTAGGGATGACGGTAAAGCCTTCAGTTTCTAAGTCAGCCAACGTATCTGTCGCGATGGCTTCGATTTCAGGTACGATCAGATCCGGCTTTTCCTGCTCTATTACCTTGCGTAATGCCTGACCATCTAACATATTGATCACGTGCGAGCGATGAGCCACCTGCATAGCCGGAGCATTTTCGTAACGATCCACTGCAATGACCTCAACACCTAAGCGCTGTAATTCGATGGCTACTTCTTTACCTAGTTCCCCTGCACCACAAAGCAATACGCGCTTGGCAGTCGACGAAAGCGGTGTTCCCACTGAAACTGACATATTGATCAGACCTCAAATCCAAATGTAATCACTTGCAAGAATTTAGCATAGGAAGGAAGATGAAGGCATTAAAAAGGATACTTGTCGGCAATGCGAACGTTTGGCGATACGCAATCGCTTTTCCGCGTCGATGGACACTAAAACTACTACATAAAAAAAGGGGCTACTTTGTTTATCGTTTCTTTGACGTACATCAAACCACTTGAACAAGTTGATCTGTTTATCGAAGAGCACATCAATTTCTTAAACAAGCAATATGAACTCGGACACTTTCAACTTTCCGGTAGAAAAGAACCCAGAACCGGCGGTGTCATTCTCGCGACGGTAAACAATCGAGCCGTATTAGATGATTTATTAAAAAAGGACCCGTTTTATCGAGAAGCGCTGGCCCGTTATGATATTACCGAAATCACGCCGACAAAGTCGTCCGAAGCATTGGCTCATTTAATTGAAGCCTGATGTGCTTTAGGATTGCCACCGCTGAAAAATGACTCTGTACGAACAGAGCCATTTTTCGAGCTAGACGATTAGCAAATTAATGGATCAACTTCTCCACTGCCTGCTGCCAACCACTGTATAGCGTCTTACGCTCTTCTTCAGAAATTTCAGATTCATACTGTTTATCCAACTGATAAATGTCTTCCAGTTCGTCTGTGCTGCTCCAAAAACCCACCGCAAGCCCTGCTAAAAATGCAGCACCCAGTGCGGTTGTTTCCGTTACTTCTGGCAGCTCTACTGGTTTGCCCACTAGATTTGCTTGAATCTGCATCAGTAAACTATTGGCGACTGCACCACCGTCTACCCTTAAACCACTTAATTCGATTCCTGCATCGCTTTGCATGGCGTCCAGTAAGTCACGTGATTGATATGCAATCGATTCTAAAGCCGCTCGGATGATGTGATTGCGGTTGGTTCCGCGTGTCATCCCCACGATCGTACCGCGCGCACGCTGATCCCAATACGGGGCACCCAACCCAACAAAAGCAGGAATCAGATAAACACCATCCGTAGATTCCACTTTACTCGCAAAATATTCCGAATCAGCGGCATCTCGAATTAATCCCAACTCATCTCGCAACCACTGAATGGTCGCGCCCCCCATGAACACCGCTCCTTCGAGCGCGTAGTTCACTTCGCCTTGACTGCCTACTGCCAGCGTCGTGAGTAATCCGTTTTGGGATTTAACGGCATGATCACCGGTATTCATTAACATAAAGCAACCCGTGCCATATGTATTTTTCGCCATTCCGGGTTTAAAGCATAATTGACCAAATAAAGCGGCCTGCTGATCACCAGCAATACCGGCAATCGGAATGGCGGTATCGTGATCACCCGCGATGTGCGCCGTACCGTAAACGGTGCTGGAAGGCTTCACTTCAGGCAACATGGATGCAGGAATAGACAGAATATCCATTAAATGTTCGTCCCATTCCAACTTGTGGATATTGAACAACATGGTACGGGAAGCATTGGTGTAATCGGTGGCATGAACTTTACCGTGGGTCAGCTTCCACACCAACCACGTATCGATGGTGCCAAACAACAACTCACCCTTCATGGCTTTATCTCGTGCGCCTTCAACGTTGTCCAGAATCCATTTAACTTTAGTACCGGAAAAATACGCATCGAGCACCAAACCGGTATTATCGCGAACATAGTCTACATGCCCGTTGGCTTTCAGTTCATCGCACATATCAGCGGTGCGACGACATTGCCAAACAATGGCATTATAAATCGGTTCACCTGTTGTCTTATCCCATACGACCGTGGTTTCGCGTTGGTTGGTAATGCCAATTGAAGCAATTTGATCTGGTTTAATATTATGTTGAGCCAATACTTCCGTTAATACAGAACTTTGCGTAGCCCAGATCTCCATTGGATCGTGTTCAACCCAACCCGCCTGCGGGTAAATTTGGGTAAACTCACGCTGTGCAACACCTTTTATTTTTCCGGCATGATCAAACACAATTGCGCGTGATGATGTGGTCCCCTGATCTAATGCAATAACGTATTTTTTGGTCATATTTTTCCCCTTGTTATTATTTTTTTTACTTTTCTGTACGAGTTTCGCCCATTCATCAAAAAAATGTTTGTTGATGATTTATTCAGATGCGGAGGCTTCCGTTACCACATCTAACGGGGCTTCTACTTCGCTGCCCGGTAATTGAGTGGCGATTAATCGGGTATAAATCCAAGCGCCAATTTGCGCACCAACGATGGGCCCCAATATCGGAACTAAGAAATAAGGAATATCTTTGTCACCCGTCATGGCAACTTCTCCCCAACCTGCAACAAAAGCAAAGAATTTAGGGCCAAAATCACGCGCTGGATTCATCGCAAATCCCGTTAACGGGCCTAAAGAGGCACCAATAACCGCCACCAACAAACCAATTAATAATGCTGCACCAACGCCTTTGGGGCCAATATTTGCGTCGTCTGTCAATGCCAAAACGCCCATCATTAAAACAGCGGTGATCGCTAATTCAACTGCAAATGCCTGCGGAATACTGAGCAAGTTATTGGGATAAGTAGAGAAGATTCCAGCGGTCGCCAAACTTTCACTGCTGCCACGCGTGACGCCGTTGACCATTTCCCATTCAACGAAAAAAGGTGCAAACAAAAAATACACCAGCGCCGCAGCCACAAATGCCCCCGCGACTTGAGCAACGATGAATGGAATCACTTTTCGTTTATCAAACCCGCAGAACGTAGCCAGTGCTAATGTCACAGCAGGGTTGATGTGCGCACCCGAAACGCCAGCGGTGACATAAATGGCAATGGCAACGGCCATTCCCCACGTGATACTGATTTCCCATTGACCGAAATCAGCATTGAGAAGAACCAAGGATGCCACACATCCCACACCAAAAAAGATGAGCAGTCCCGTGCCAATAAACTCTGCTATGCATTCGCCAAATAAAGTGGGTTTA
Organism: uncultured Saccharospirillaceae bacterium; assembly: GCA_947503895.1. Classification (GTDB taxonomy): domain Bacteria; phylum Pseudomonadota; class Gammaproteobacteria; order Pseudomonadales; family Oceanobacteraceae; genus Bermanella. The sequence continues at coordinate 206,913 of CANNFT010000008.1, read as the reverse complement.
TCTGTCATCATGCTGTATTTCCTTATTTTATTGTTTTTGTGGAGGGCATGGTTAATAACACATTTAGGAATAGACAGGCTGGATTCAACATTCAATCCAGTTTTCAATTTGAAAAACACGTCTTTAGCATTACAACCGATGAATTAGTCGGTTTTAGCCCGAATAAATATCATTCACTTCACTCGTCATTGTGGAAAACTGATCCAGATTAACAAGCCCTCGCATTAGACAGGTTGCTTCGAGTCAAGATTCGATCGTCGAGAAGCGCACCCTTGATGTTGGGTTTCAATATCGAATCCATAGGCCGTCTTTGCATTGAGTGCACATGGTAAATTCCCCTTCTTTCATGTCGGGATTTGAAATAAATAAGCACGTGGTGTGCATTACAACGAGTAAACACTGACGAACCGGCATATAGAGATGGGAGATTAGACATCACGGACGAATCTCAGGATAATCAAAGCTCTTTCATGTACTTGGGTTGTATCCTTTGGTCTTTACAATTATTGCAATCATCACTTCTGTGATGGCCGTGTTTACATTGGTTCCCATGCTAAAATACGAAGCTTGGTACGTGCGCGGCTTCGATTTCCCGAGACTCCAATTTTCTGTAGTGACGTTTACGCTTATACTTTTTCAATTGACTTTTTTGGATCTAAGTCATCTATCCAGCTGGGGACTGCTTGCAGTTGCGATCAGTTGTTTACTGTATCAATTATGGTGGATTACGCCCTACACCCCTCTTTTTCCGGTAGAAGTCAAAGCTGCACCCTCCGTAATAAACTCATCACACAACGTGGCAACGATTAGTATTCTCACTGCAAATGTCCTCACGCCCAATAAAAACGCGAAAGGGCTCATTGATCTGATAAAACAGCATCAGCCCGATATTTTTGTTACGTTAGAATCCGACAATTGGTGGCAGTCACACCTAGATAGTTTGGAAAAAAATTACCCATACAGTATTAAGTGTCCACTGGATAACCTTTACGGCATGCACGTTTACGCCAAAGTTCCGTTATCAGAAAGCCAAACTCAATTCCTAGTAGAAGACGATGTACCCTCCATGCATACCGTCATTCATATTGCTGAAGGGCATCGAATCAACGCACATTTTTTACACCCCGCCCCGCCCAGTCCCACCGAGAATGAATCATCAGAAGAGCGAGACGCCGAACTGATGATGGTCGCCCGAACCGTTGCCACCTCTAATACGCCGACGATAGTGACAGGGGATTTGAACGACGTCGCCTGGTCACACAGCACACGATTATTTAGAAAGGTCAGTGGGCTATTGGACCCTCGTGTGGGTCGCGGTATGCATAACACTTATAACGCCAAATATTGGTTTATGCGCTGGCCACTGGATCACTTATTTCACAGCCACCACTTTAAATTGATCAATATTCAGCGTTTGCCGAGTTTTGGGTCTGATCATTTTGCACTATTGACGAAGCTACAACTTCAAGCGGAAGCTATACCTGAGCAACAAGCCATCCCTTTAGAGGAAGGTGATCAAGCTATGGCGCAAAATATTATGGCGCAGCAAAACGTTCAGGCTAAGGATGTCGCGTCATTGGACAAACCAAAATAATAAAAATTTGGTGCAGCGGTACTCGGTGAATGCCGTGTTGCGCAATGCCTGAGAAGTTTTTGGCTTCTAAGGCCCCAGCGCCAAAATTCTAAGGAACAGAATAACGATGAAAATACTCAACTATGGATTTATTGTGTTGGCGCCTGGATACCATCCAGACCAACATTTTCATGTTATGAAAAGCGATATTTTTGAGACTCGTGTGATCGGAGTGAGCTCTATAGAACAAGCCAAACAAGCTGCACGAACACTCGCCAAGGATGGTGTGCAGGTCGTGGAGTTATGCGGCGGTTTTGGAGAGGAGGCTGCCAATGACATGATTGCCAGTTTGGATTTAAATATTCCCATGGGATATGTGATGTTCAATGCCGAAGAAGCCAAACGGTTATCGCAAGTGCTCGCAGGCTAAAGTGAATAGCTTCACGGTGAAAATATATGCCCTGCCAATTTAATTTAGCAAAAAAAAACCGAATCGTTGGATTCGGTTTTGGCTATTTAAAAATTAAGATTTTGGCCGAGAGGCGTCTTCCTTATACGTAGCTTCACTATGCCCTTCTTGAATTTGACGTGTTTGCTCCGCTGATAGATCAAAAGCCTCTTCAATCACTTCGACGTCTTCTACTTTCTTAAAAGCGCTTGGTAACACTTCAACACCGAAACGACGACCCAATTTAATTAACGCAGGTAAGGTCACCACACTACCGGGTAACGTTGCCACCACTAAAAGGCCTGCCATACGATGAACATCTTTAAGTTGCTCGATCGCTGCTTCTACCTCATGGTCCTCCGGCACACGACCATGGGGTAATTTTTGGGTCAGCAAGCCGAAAAAGGTTTTGATCATATCCTGTGTTTCGGCTCGTTCCTGCTTTAGTCCCAGCAGGACTTTTTCTGCGGAAGCTAAAAACTGCTTGGCCATATTCGCTCACTGGATAAATGAATGTTAGTCATGTCCAAAGCCTAACAAATTCTAGGCCTAGGCGATACCTTACAACGTAGGCGCTTCCCATGACAGATCATCAGCATGAAAAAGGCACGATAAAGTCATTCCCAATAAACCGGTCGCGCTATGTTACCGCAGGTTATAAGGTTAGATCATCGCCATAGCACGTTGTTGTGGCATTCCCATGGATATTATGACGGGATCCGTCTTTTGACGCGCTACGAAGGCTTCTTTGGTGTCCAGCCCCTGCCAGCCAATGTCGATCATGGTTTGTGCAACCGAGCTCCCCAATGTACTGCCCGGCCCAAGCACTAGTACAACGTCTGGGGCGAACTCTTTCAAGCTGACGGTCAAGGCTTGCCTAAAGTCATAAGGTTCCACGACCTGATGCCCAAGCGTGTATTGCTTCAATGCTTCACCGTCGGTGCTGTATGACGTCCAAATACCACCTCGGCCATCGACTAACGGGATCTGCGGAGCTTGAAACTGAACAGCATGCAGTTGTTGAAACCCTTTTTCAGAAATTTCCTGCATAAGCGGTGTATGAAAAGCACCGTGGTTGTATAAACGCATGGGGAAACGTTCTTCAATCTGCGGAACCGAGTGTTCAAAAGCTTTTAATCCGGACTCATTGCCCGCCAAGACCAAATAACCGCCTAAATCGATGGATAAGTACAAGGCATTTGCAGGGTCTTGATTAATACTATCAACACAGGATAAAAGCGCCGCTTTTTTACCTGGAATGACGCGCCACTGTTCGTCAATAGCGGGGTAGATAATTTGCCCGCCTACTAAACCCTGCTTCATCATGGACCCCATTGTATTAATAAGATCAATAGAGTCATGGTGAGAAAGCGCACCGGCCACACTCAATGCTATGTACCACCCCATTGAGTTGCCCGTACACGCAACAATGTTGTATTGCTCTTCGTTAATGGCTAAGAAATCCGCCAAGGCGCAGGCGTAAATCAGAGGTGATGCGTGCTCGCCCAAGGTATGCAATTTAAACGAGAATTTTTCTTTTGCGTCCAGCTCGGTCACCGTTGGTTGACCGATATCACGCCGATAATCATCTATAAATGATAACGCGGGTAATCGGTCAACATGAAAACGTTGTAGATAACCCAGCTCTTCTTTATTGTAAGTGCCCCGCCCAGGACAAACGACTATTGCGCGTTTTTCCATGCTTTTACTCCTGTTAGTTCAAGGGCTCTTTCGATAATGCTGTCTTTACTGGGCAATACATAATTGGCAGCAGCGCCCAGTGGAATAAACGAATCTTCCGCCGTCATGCGAGCAAAGCGAGAAGGTAAACAATGGAGGGGAATATCAGACTCTGCTATTAACGTCATTAACGCTTCACTGATGGAGCCTGTGCGTCGACACTCATCCACGATTAACACATGTTGGCTGTGTTTTATGGCTTCTAAAATAGCGGCTTCGTTGAGTGGTGCGAGCCACCGCAAATCGATAACCTTGATGTTTAAGCCGTAGTTTTCTTGCAGTATTTTTTCGGCTTGCCTCGATAAATAATATCCATTGCCATAGGTGATGATACTTAAATCACGGCCCTCACCATAAATACCCAGCTCACCCACTTTCATCGCTTCATGTTGTGCAGGATATAAACCCGTCCATAATTCGTCGCCACTTTCATGCAAATCGCGCGTCATATATAAAGCAATGGGCTCGATAAATATCACCACTCGCCCTTCTCTGCGTGCTAATTCAACACAGCTTCTGAGTAGCGCGACGGCGTCTTGGCCGTTAGATGGGCAAGCGATCACCACTCCCGGAATATCACGAAAAACTGCAAATGAATTATCGTTATGGAAATGACCACCAAAACCTTTTTGATAGGCGAGCCCTGCGATACGAATGACCATCGGGTTTTGATATTGCTGATCGGAGAAAAAAGACAGCGTGGCGGCTTCACCTCGTATTTGATCCTCCGCATTGTGAACATAAGCTAAAAATTGAATTTCCGGAATGGGCAGAAATCCATTTTGTGCCAAGCCAATCGCGCTGCCCAAAATACTGGTCTCATCCAACAATGAATTATGTACTCGATTGCTGCCAAACTTTTCCTGCAAGCGACTCGTGACGTAATAAACACCGCCCTTCTTGGCAACATCTTCACCAAAAACCACAATATTTTTTTGTTCTGCCATTAACTCGGCGAGCGTAAAATTAATCATTTTGCCGAGGGGTTGCGCCGTCGACAACGCGCGTTTTTCAGCTTTAAAAACGGCTAGCCTTTTTTCAGTTGTTAAGCCAGACAATAATGGCATTTCATGGTTTACTTTTGGCACCAAAGATCGCATGACATCTTGCGCGCAGGATAAACGCGGCTTTTGAATCACCTGTTCAGCAATACTTCCTATTTGTGTATCGATAGACTGATAAAGATCCGCTATTTGCTCGGTGGTCATGAGTCCTAAATCGGTCATGATTCGTGCGCTTTGTAAAATAGGGTCCGCATCATGATTGGCCTGAATTTGCGCAGGTGTCAAATAAGCAATTTCCGCATCCGCTCCTGCATGCCCCATTAAGCGCACAGTTTTCATATGAATAAAAACCGGCTTTTGTTGTCGTGCAATGCTCTGGGCCTGACGAGCCACTCGATAGCTGTCTAAAATATCGAGTCCATCGCAGGCTAAATAATGTAATCCAGGGCGATGCTTAAAACTGTTTTCAATCCACCCGGTTGGCGTTTGTACCGATATTCCAATTCCGTTGTCTTCGCACATCCAAATCAACGGTAAATCCAACCCCTGATAAGCACACCAAGACGATAAGTTGAAGGCACTCTGCGCAGTCGCATGATTCGCTGATGCATCCCCAAAATTGCAAAATACGATTGAGTCTGGATGTGTCCGTTGTTGAATTTCAACACTCGGGTCCTCTTCGCGCAGACGCTTCGCTAACGGAATGCTGAGCGCGGCTCCCACTGCTTTCGGCAAATGAGAGGCAATGGTGCTGGTTTGAGGAGGGATATTTAGACTCAAGCTTCCCAATACTTTGTGTCGCCCACCCGAAATAGGATCGTCACTGGAAGCACAAAATGATGACACCATATCCCAAACAGGCGTTTCGCCGGCCAAGCTTCGAGCACGCTGGGTGAAAAATGCGCCGCTTCGATAATGCAAAAAAGCGGGGTCCGTGACCTTGAGTGCAGCAGCCACTGCAGCATTGCCTTCATGCCCAGAACTGCCAATGGTATAGAAACTTTCTCCGCGTGCGCGCAATCGTCGCGCATGCAAATCCAGCAAACGGCTTATCAACTGCGATTCAAAAATATGAATCAATTGCGGCCCAGTGAGATCAGCGTCTGCCAGACTCAAGTGATGCCGTCGCTCCGGTAAATCGTTTTTTTGCACTCGACTTAAAAAGTCTTCATGCAATGCCGTCGCACTGTCACGCATAACATGCTCCTATAGGAAACGCAGGTCGGCATGAACGTTTTCCCGTCGCCTGCACACGCACTTTGTCATTTTTTTTGGATGTCCGGCATTTACATTCAATGTTGGTGTTCCGAACACCCAATTGAGGTGAATAGAGGATTAATCTGACATTACGAGAAGGCTTGTATGCCGGTTTGGGCGCGGCCCAGAATCAACCCGTGAACGTCATAGGTGCCTTCATACGTGTGCACCGCCTCTAGGTTCATCATATGGCGAATAACATGGTATTCGTCACTAATGCCGTTGCCACCGTGTATATCGCGAGCTTCACGGGCAATTGCGATGGCCTTACCCGTTGAGTTTCGTTTGATGAGGGAAATCAACTCCACTGGACAGCTTTCATTTTGATCCATTAAGCGACCTGCTTGAAGGCAGCCTTGCAGCCCCAAACTGATTTCCGTTTGCATGTCGGCTAGCTTCTTTTGAACCAGTTGTGTGGCGGCCAGCGGGCGACCAAATTGAATACGGTCTAACGCATACTGACGAGCAGCCTGCCAACAAAACTCTGCACTGCCCAAGGCTCCCCATGCGATGCCATAGCGAGCTTTATTCAAGCATCCAAATGGCCCTTTAAGGCCTTTCACTTCCGGAAAAATATTCGCTTCCGGTACAAACACTTCGTCCATCACCACTTCACCTGTAATGGATGCACGCAATGAAAACTTACCTTCAATTTTGGGAGCAGACAGTCCTTTCATGCCCTTCTCTAACACGAACCCACGAATCTCACCGTCGAGCTTGCCCCAAATGACAAAGACATCCGCGATGGGAGAGTTGGTAATCCACATTTTGCTGCCCGTTAATATGTAACCCCCATCCGTTTTTTTAGCGTGAGTTTTCATGCTACCGGGGTCAGAACCTGCATCCGGCTCAGTCAATCCAAAACAGCCGACGAACTCCCCGGACGCGAGCTTTGGCAAATACTTCTGTTTTTGCTCTTCCGTGCCATAAGCGTGGATGGGATGCATCACCAATGAGGACTGCACACTCATAGCGGACCGATAGCCGCTGTCTACCCGCTCTATTTCGCGAGCCACCAGCCCATAACTCACGTAGTTCGTCCCAGCACAACCGTATTTCTCGGGCAGTGTGCACCCCAATAAACCCAGCTCCCCCATCTCATTTAATATTTCGCGATCAAATTGTTCGTGTCGATTGGCCTGTAATATCCGCGGCTGTAAGCGACCTTGTGCGTATTCGCGGGCGGCATCACGCATCATGCGTTCGTCGTGTGTCAGCTGTTGATCAAGTTCGAACGGGTCTTGCCAATTGAATGCGGCGCGGGCCATGGCGTTTTCTCCTCAATGCGGTGTTAGCCGGATTAGGCCTCTCTTCAGTGGCCCTCAATGGCTTGAAGATTAATGGCTTTTTAAATAGAGTTAAAATATAGTATTTCTCTATTAGACATAGATTTTATCTATATATTGAAACCTAAAATGATGAAATGAAGTAGCCCATGGATATCCGCAGCCTGCGTTATTTTCTGTCTGTCTATGACGAGCAAAGCATCAGTGCAGCCGCTAAAGCGTGTTGCATTGCCCAGCCTTCGATTTCAGCGGCGATTAAAACCTTGGAGTCCCACTTAGATTGCCAACTGTTTCTACGGCATAAGAAAGGCGTGCAAGCCACCAGCGCAGGCCACCAATTAGAACCACTGGCACGTCAGTTATGTAATGACATGAGTGCCATTAGCAACCTCTTTCAAAATGCTCCGCCAAGACGACCATTTCGTTTAGGGCTAATTCGCGCATTAGGCGCTGACCGAATGGGCGCTTTCTTGCAGCGTTTTACTCAGGGCGTGGAAGGAATTGAGCTGACGCTCGTCGAACCCGAAGCACCATGCGATGCACGTATCATCACGCGGAAATACCTAACGGAGCAGGAGACCTTTTTACCTTTATGGCATGACGATTATTGGCTTGCTGTACCTTACGACCACCCACTCGGGCTGAAAAACCAGCTGACGGTGACGGATTTACAGAACGTGCCGTTTATTCACCGGTCACCGTGTGAAGCATTAGATGATTTGTTGTATGCATTAGGGCAGGAGCATATTCAGCTGGATGTGCGGGCGCGCATTCATACATTAGAATACGCTTTGGCTTTGGTAAAAGCCGGCGTGGGGTGTGCGTTAATCCCCAATATTCCACCTTTAATTGAACAAAAAGAAATACGCTATTTGCCCATCGAAGACATGGATTTAAGCAGAGGTATTGGCTTAGCCTATCGCGCTAAAGATTCTGAATCGCCCGCGTTAAATGCGCTAATTGAGGTGTGTAAGGCAATGTCAAATCACCACCCTACTTAAAGAAGCCAGAAGCGGTTATGCGCTGGCCAATCCTCACCTAAGCGGAATAAAATTACTGTCGGCTTGTTCCCGCTGACCCACACGCTCCATGACCTGACGTTTCTCAGCCTGCGTATATCGCCCCCAATAGGTAATTTCTTCACCTGTACGATAGCAACCTATGCACATATCATCAGCATCCAATGCACACACTCCGACGCACGGAGAGATCACTGCTTCCTCCGTTGAGGCAGAGGTTTGTACCGCAGTCTGCGGATTGATTTCTATTGGGTTATCGATGGAACGGCTCATGGGGAGAAATCACTACTCGGATTCAGGTTTTAGATGCGTATTATAACGGCGCATATTATACACATAATGCGCAGCACTGGCTTCCAAGTGCTTTTTCTGCTGGTCGGTTAACGCTTTTTTTATTTTGCCTGGAGAACCCACAACCATGGAACCATCGGGCACCTCCATCCCCTCAGGCACCAATGCGTTTGCTCCAATAATACAATGTTTACCAATCTTCGCCCCGTTTAAGATGACCGAATTTATGCCAATCAGTGAGTAATCACCGACTTCACACCCATGCAGCATCGCTTTGTGACCAATGGTGACGCCCTTACCAAGTGTTAAGGGGATTCCGGGGTCGGTATGCAATATGGCACCATCCTGTACATTGGTATATTCACCCAATGTAATCACATCATTATCCGCGCGAATAACCGCGTTAAACCAAATGCTGACTGCATTTTCAATCACGACTGAGCCGACCAGAGTGGCATTTTCAGCAATGAAATGTTCTTCGCCGCGCAGTTCAACCGAGCGCTTATCAAGACGGTAAATCATGGGTATTTCCTGAATATTCCGCACCCGTGAGATAGGCGCGTGGTTATTATTTTTTTAAGTTGAGCAGTGTATAAATCCATCAGCATTCAAGCCAATGGAGCTTAGGCCAGCATTTCTTCGATGTGCCCCAACGCTAATTCGATGTCAGCATCGTAAAATTGATTTAACATTTCACCGATCATCATGGCAGTCAGCCCCCAAATGGTATAACCCTCAAAGTGCCAACGAGGCCCTCGGAATCCACCGAATTGGTCAATTTGATCCGGTGTGCCATCTAAGAACCAACGCAATGGCACTCGAAAGATTGATTGGATCTCTCTAGGGTCTGCAACCAGTTCGACCTGATGAGGAATGACGCCCAATACTGGCGTCACCAGAAACCCGTAGCGTGAAACGACTTGGTCCATTTCACCGATCACGTCCACCTGCACGGGGTCCAACCCCACTTCTTCGTGTGCCTCGCGCAGAGCGGTATCAATGGCTCCGTTATCTCGGTCGTCCATTTTTCCACCGGGGAAAGCCACTTCACCTTTGTGTGTGGGCATTTGCTTTGATCGCAGGGTGAGTATGATCTCAGGGGTGCTAGGATGGTCTGTGATGGCAACTAATACGGCCGCCTTGGCTAAATCGTTCGGCGCTAAAATTCTGGGCCGGTAATCGGTGAACCCTTCTACCAATTGCTTCAATATCATAAATCACTTCCTGCTGTTTTGAGTTCGTGCCATCCGAACCCCAGGCATTTTACCTAGCCTGATGCGTTTTCGCCGTTTCTATTCACTTTCTTTTGTAACCAATGTAGAACTAGGTCTCAATGATAACAATAGCCATATATAGTTTTTATCGTTACTTTAGCTTACTAATTACTTAGCATTATAATAGCTTAATCACGCCATTCGGTACGGTTGCTCTAACTTGCTGAATTGCCTTATTTTTTTGCTGACACAAAAAAGTTGGAACGAATTATCCACTGGTTATTAAGACCATTCCTGCCCTATCCCCGTCATTTATACAAGCTTATTTTTTGTCCAATTGATCGGTAGACTAAATCTTATAAAAATCAAATCTCAATACATGATTACCGTGTGGAGAAACAAGAGGACTTCAGTATGAATAAGCCTTTACCCAGTTTTGAGAAGTTAAGGGAATTGGCCGAGAAGGATCCAGAGGCCTTAGAACGATTGCGCGAAGAACACATCAAGCATTTGATCGACAATGCGCCTCAGCAATATCGTCATCGTCTCGAAGGACTGCAGTTTCAGATTGATGGGCAGCGCCGCCTAGCGAAAAGCCCAATGGCAGCGTGCTTAAAAATCAGCAAAATGATGCACGACTCTCTGCACCAGCTCAAAGATTTTGTTGATGGCGCTCAGGATGCTAATCGAGAGCCAATACCAGCCTATGAGCCAGCTAGAATCTTATCCTTTAAAAATCAGGCATAGATTTATCTGTCACGCTTATAGATATCGAAAACGGGTGTCAGTACGCCCGTTTTTATTTTTCCTCCCGTTTCTATCAACAAGCCCCCCTAGAAATTTCTGCGGCCCCTTTGCGCTATCAAATAGACTATCGGTATACTTTGCGACTTCAGGGCACCTCTAATCATTCACTTTAAACTCTGGCCGACAGATAATTTTAAGTTCAGGCGTGTTTTTGAAGGTTTAACGGGTTAAATCAAAAAAACACAACACCGAAATTAGGATGGACTTCAGGCCCCGTAGGGCAAAGGCTAAAACACTACAGCCTCTTGCGGAGTCAAATTGAATGATTAGAAGTGCCCTTCATTAGAAGGCCCGCGCCCATGAAATTTTGCAGTGAATGTGCACACCCAGTCAGTCTTAAAGTCCCAGAAGGTGATAATTTGCCTCGCAGCGTATGCGATCACTGCGGGACCATACATTATGTAAATCCTCGAATCATCGCGGGCTGTTTACCGGTCTATCAACAGCAAGTCTTACTGTGCAAACGTGCTATCGAACCTAGGGCTGGATATTGGACATTACCGGCGGGCTTCATGGAAAACGGAGAAACATTGGAGGCTGGGGCGGTGCGTGAAACGTTGGAAGAGTCAGGGGTGGTCGTACAAGCCGGCCCACTACTGTCGACCATTAGTGTTCCGCACATCAGCCAAGTGCATGTTTTTTTTCTAGCTGAAATGCGTTCCGCTGATCATGCAGTGTCGACGTCAGAAAGCACGGAGGTTCAGTTATTTGCATTTGATGACATTCCTTGGGATGCCATCGCCTTCCCGACGGTTAGAAAAACGCTCGAGTATTATTTACAGGATATTGAGCAAGGACAACCGAAAAATCGAGTCTTCGACATTGATTTATCAGACCGACTCACACTGCGCACATAGCGGTTTATAAGATAAGTCCGTTCTCATTAAAAGTCGCCATCGGCAGCACACCATAAGCAGGCTCTTCATATGGGTGTGTTGCCAGCATGTTGGTCAATGCTTGATGAACGCATGCTTCTTCACATATCAGCTCCAGCTTATACTCAGCCACTTGCTCTAAAGTATCTTGTTGACCGATAAAGGGCTGGCTGCCCGCCAGCGGCCTAAACTGGCCAATGCCTTCCACCTGCCAGCAGCAATGTTCGTAGTCGCCCACTCGACCAGCGCCCCCTGAAAACAATGCTTGTTTAACGGGCTCAAGGTGGGTGTGAGGCACATAGACAAAGATGTGAAATAACTTTTGGGTCGGTGAACTCAATTCGGAATTATCCTAATGAAAAGTCACTTAGGCGCTGAAGCCGAAGCACACTAAGCAAGTTGCTCTAATGCAATGATATTCGCCAACGCCTCATCTCGATGATCGCCACAAAGATAGCGCTCGGCCTTAAACCCCGCGCAGACGCTAGGCCGACTCGGCTGATCGAAAATTTTGCACAAATTTTGGCTATCCAGCTGAACGCAGCGCACCCCCGCTGGTTTTCCATTCGGCATGCCGGGAATCGTGCTGCTAATCGAAGGTGCTATACAGCAGGCTCCGCAATTTAATCGACATTCCACTGTATATTTCACATGCCTAGTAGTTGCAACATTCGCCGATTATAGCGCGTACAGTAGCGTTCTAGCATGTATTGTTCTTCTGGATCGACTTCTGATTGATCGTACAGTCGGTATTCATTCAGGATATTGACTTGAAACTTATCTCGAATAATACGCTTATGATCATTCGTCACACCCGGAATACGGGGCTTATCATGCTGAATATACGCGGCAAACTTAGGAAAACCGGAAGCATGACTTTCCTCTGCATCGCTCACTGGATACTGCAGTTTTCGTATATCCAATGCATACCCAATAGCATTCACAGATGTAATCGTTATTAAGAAACACACTATCGTGCAAATACACCATTGACTGTGATTTATCCATAAGCGAAGGATGCCCATACCGCCTCCTGATCGTACCTGATGCCCATAGCGATAATGATTAACCATTCACAATACTAAGGGTCATTTGTGCTGAACATAATAATTGTGTACAGGTTTATTGTAGCTACAGATTTGAGATGAAAAAGAAAAGCGGCCGAAATCCTGAGCCTAGAATGAAGGGATGATCAATATTTAATAGTGAGTGGACGGCGTTAGACTTGGCTTGATGTGGTGTGCCCCACCACAGCACAGATGTCGTAGCTGAGACTCAATGTGCATGGCTTCTCTAGACCACTCTCTAACAATTTAGCTATTTACAGTATCCTGTATTGTTGTCAGAGCGTCAGAACATAATCATTAATATAATCTCTCACACTCTAACGCCTTTATGTGCATAACGTTGCGCCCACCGGATTGTCCGGTGAAACGCTTGGTTATATTTACTTTGCGCGCTCCGTTAAACTGAACCAATTTCCAGAATTGTCCTTGCCTAGCGCTTCAATGCCGTAAAACTGCTCAGTGGGAGGTTGTATAAACTCAACCCCTTTGGCAACAAGTTCCTCGTAGGTTTTTTGACAATTATGAGTTTCAAAAACACCGGCGCCAAAAGCCCCGTCGGCCACCAAAGCTTGAATCTTTTCAGCAGCATCTTTACTAAACATCGGCCCTTCTTTTGGTTCAGCTAATACCAGTTCGAGTTCCGGCTGAGCTTTTGCGAATACGGTTAGCCATCGGAACCCTCCTTCTACAGTAAAATCTGATCCAACTTCAAAGCCTAGCTTTTTCTGATAAAACTCGAGGGCTTCATCTTGGTTAAGAACATAAACTGTGACATGAGCAATTGATTGAATCATTTGAATCTCCGTATATATGGTAAGTGGTGCTATTGATCTTACCAAAAGTGGGTCATGGCACCTTATTCAATATTGCGCTTTTCAATGTTTGCCCCTAAGAAATGATGCGCATAGCAAGAAGGAATGGATTGTACAGGGTAAGTGAGAGGTTCTTTGGTTAACGCCCAGACCTTAGAGCGATACTGGGTAGGAGACATCCCCGTTTTCTTGCGAAATAATAATGAAAAACTACCGATGCTTGTGTAACCAACCGCTTCACAAATGTCATTAATGTTGATACTGCTCGTAATCAAAAGCCGCTTTGCATGATCAATTCTCATTCTTGAAATGTATTGATAGGGTGACTCCCCAAACACCGCAGAGAATATTCGACAAAAGTGATACTTAGACATACATGAATGACTAGCCACTTCATCTAAGTCGAAATTACGGGCGTAGTGTTGGGTCAAATAGTCTCGTGCAAGACAAATTTTTCTATATTGTGAATGCTTAATCATAATGAACACCACACCTTAATGACAGTAGACTAAATACGAAACATGTTATTGGCTAGCGCTTCAGCGAATTTAAAAGGACATTCATGCCTATTCGTATCAATTAATTCAAATGTTAATCTGTTCACGCCACTATTAACAACCGTAATCGCGTCTCCGCATTTTTCAGTATGATCATGGAAGCGATAAAGATCATCACCCTGCGCAGTTAAAGCCACAGGTTTTGCTGTGCCAGATTTCAATAATAACGATTCCGCTAAGCCCTTATCATGCCTCTTTAACTAGGTGAGCGACATGTGCCATATAGTTTACCTTCCCCAAAGGCACCCCCTTCATCCGCATGATGTTGTACGCAGAAACTAAATGAAAATAGAAGTTGGGGATTAGAAAATCTTGAACGTAATCTATTCCCTCTAATTCTAGGTATTGACCTCTACTAAGATTTATTCGCTTTAGTTCTGACAACTTTGAATCTCCTAGCTCTAAACCTTGCAAGTGGGATTTCGTTCGCTCAATAAGATTTTTAGCATCCGTTAAGGATTTAATTTCAGGAGATAGATTACAGGGTTCCTGATTTTTACACCAAAGAGAAAAGTTGTAAGGCTGATTACATACGTAGGCGATCTGTGTACCAAAAGGAAGCATGTCGTCAATGATCCGGAAATCCAATATGGATTCTGCCTTCTCATGAAAGTGCTGTTCAGAAATCTCGATTATATGACTAAGCGTCGTTAGTCTAGATGAAAATAAATTGACAAAATTATTGGTTATTTCCTTTGCCATTGATTACCTCCCTATATTGAAAATCATCACCCTAAGCTGAAGGAGATTGGCTTATAAGGCGCTGAGCGTAATTTTTCCCATCACTTCGGTGGTGAGCTGACTTGGCTTATGGGGTGTATTGTGGAAGTTGCCATCTCACGGCTGTTTTAAAGGCTTGGCACCTTGTACTTTGAGAGTAGGCTTAATGTTTAAGCTTTACACTTATGCGGTGCAAGTAATGGTCGATAAAGCTCAATTAGTATCGATTAATGCACAATCCCTAGAGTAGCCTCATCAAAGGAGTCACTCTGGCCCTCTAGGCCGTCTATAAAGGCACTTGATGAACACTCCCACATTTATGTTGATCCAGCTCCTTTACTAATTTATGAGAATGAGTATCATTTGTCACTGATACTTATTAGTTTTCAGCTTAGAGGCCCAAAGCTTATGTTTTCCATAATGAAGAGCAATAAATTCTCCGCAGCCGTACTGAGCATGGCTATTTCATTTGCTTCACTTAACGCATCTGCAGGTGGCGAAGTGGGTGAGCATGTTAATCACCTATCTGACAACCTCACTAAGTACACTGGGGAAGTAGAGTGGATCATCGGCAAGATCGACGGCATGGTAGTGCGCTACGAGAAAGAAGGTGTGAAAGCTGCCAATTCCGGTGCGGTTGTCGATTACTGGGAAGCCGTCAATTTCCACGCTGCCATTGAGAGCAACTACGTCCCACTTTATGCTTCTATCTGGCAAGGTTTGTATGCCGTCAAGGAAAGCATCGATAAAAAATCGCCTATCAGCGACGTTCGCGCAGCCCAACAAAATCTAGAGCTGGCATTGTGGCAATCTTTGGGAGCCGTTAAACTCGCCGCCCAATTTCAAGATCGTGGCCTATTGGCTAAAGTCGCGCTACGTGAAGGTGCACCTAAGAATTCCGTCGAAGCACTGGACGAAATAAAAAGTCGCCTTGATCGTGTCACTGCAAAATTTGCTGAAAAACTGGTGAAAGAGTCTGTCAACATCGTTCACGACACCTACCTGAATCTTTTTGAAGGTGTTGAAGGTGAGTTAATTGCGCTTGATGCAAATTTGGTAGAAGACCTAGAAAAAGATTTCAATGTGACACTCCCTAAAGCATTGGAGGGAAAGTCCAGTCTTGAAGATATTCGTAAAGTGATTGGCACAATGGGCACGAAACTAGACAAGGCGAAAGGCCTGCTGGTCGCAAAAGCCGATAAAAAGAAGGAAGTATTCTAACGATGTACCGAAGAACATTTCTTCAGTCCTTGGCACTTTACGGTGCCATGGGGGCTTTACCGACGTCCTTGGCCAATGCGCTGACCTCTCCAACGCCCAGCGCCGTATCGGTTAACGATTTACCGACACTCGAAGGTGAGCTGACGTTATACCTCGGCCGAGGAGAAGGTGGCCTTTATGAAGATGTTCTTGCAGCCATCCAGAAACGAAACCCTAACTTTACATTGAATATTCGGCGCGGCCCAACCGCTGCGCTGGCGAATGCCATTGTTGCCGAAGCCAAAGCCGGCATTCGTCGCGCCGACTTATTCTGGGCCGTTGATTCAGGCGCGATCGGCATGATCGCTAATGAAGGCTTGGCTCAACCACTACCGTCCAGCATCACCGGGCAATTATTGCCCGAGTTTCAGTTTGAAAACTGGACACCCGTGACTGGTCGTATTCGTACTCTCCCCTATAACACTCAGCGCTTGAGTGCAGATAAAATTCCAACCGACATCATGGACTTACCAGACAGCGATCTGAGTATCGCCTGGGCACCAGCCTACGCGTCATTCCAATCGTTTGTGACTGCCATGCGAATTTTGGTGGGTGAGGAAAAAACCGGTCTATGGTTAAAAGCCATGAACAAACGCGCAAAACGTTATGCAGGCGAATTGGGTGTGGTGATGGCAGTGGAGCGTGGCGAGGTAGATTTAGGTCTCGCCAATCATTACTACACTTTGCGATTGAAATCCGGTAAGCCTGATGCACAAGTCAACTTAGCCTTTACCAATAATGATGCGGGTTGTTTAGTCAATGCTTCAGGCGTGGTTGCGCTAAGCAATAGCGATACGGCAACGAACTTCATCCGTTATTTGCTGACTGTGGAAGCACAATCTTACTTGGCCAATGAAGCATTTGAAATTCCATTAGTCGGTCAGGTTTCCCCCCCGCAAGGACTACCGGGCTTAGCTCAGATATCGCCACCGAAGGTAGACTTAACCAAGCTCGCTGATTTACGACCCACTTTGGATTTAATGCGAAAAGTCAGCGTACTATGATAAAAATCCCTCGGTCTTATCCAGTAGCGCTGGTCATTGCGCTACTGGCACTGTCCCCTATTGTGGTATTGCTGAATCTCGTGGGGGACGATTTCCAAGCATTCGATGCCCGTAATCTGCAAGTGTTAACCAACACGCTATTATTAATGACCTTCACAGCGCTAGGCTCTATCGCGATTGGCGTTCCGCTCGCCATCTTAACCACCTATGTGCGATTACCTTGGGGGCGATTTTGGTTAATTGTTTTAGCCGCTCCTCTGGCATTACCCAGTTATTTAGGGGCATTTACGTTTTATGCCGCGTTTGGAATGGGCGGAGAAATTTCTAATTTACTGGGTATTCCCACTCCAGCCGTCAACGGGCTGGCTGGTTCTACTCTTATTATGACGCTTTATACTTATCCCTTCGTATTGCTCACGACTCGTGCCAGTTTAAGCAGTCTTGATGCTAGCCAAATATATGCCGCCCGAACACTGGGTTTATCATTAATGATGAGCTTATGGCGTGTGGTCCTGCCACGCATATTAAACGGCATAGCCGCTGGCGCTTTACTCGCTGCCATGTATGCATTGTCTGATTTTGGAACGCCCGCCATCATGGGGCTGGATACCTTCACCCGTGTGATCTTTGTCGAATACAATGCCTTTGGATTAAGCCAGGCCGCGATGCTGTCATTGCAGCTCTTGGTGGTCATCATGTTGATTTTATTTTTGGAATCACGTTTTAAGGGCACGACGGAAAGACCGGGGCGTCATTTGTATTTCTGGCCAAGCGCTCAGCAAAAGTTTTTTATGTTGTTAGCGGCCTCACCGGTTTTTCTATTGGCCATTGTATTGCCGTTATCCATTTTCTTTTTATGGTTGTGGCGTGATGGTTTGGGTAACTTTCAACTCGCTTATGCATGGAACTCAGCCTACGCATCTTTGATCGCTGCCTTCGTCGCCGTATTGCTAGCACTTCCCGTGGCATACGCCGCAATCAAAGGGAAAGTGGGCAGAATCATGGAGCGTGTCACTTATATGGGCTTTGGTATTCCTGGTATTGTGATGGGCACGGCGCTGGTTTACCTTGGGTTAAAACTTCCTTTCATGTATCAAACACTCGGCCTACTGGTATTGGCTTATGTGCTTCGCTTCCTTCCGCTGGCCGTGGGTTCCATTCGGACCACGACAGAAAGCTTAGATAACAGTTTACTGGATGCTGCAAGGGTGCTTGGAGCCAGTCGCAACGAAGCATTCCGCAGAGTGACACTGCCATTAACCATGCGCGGTTTAATTGCTGGTGCCGCACTGGTTTTTTTAGAAGCCATGCGCGAGTTGCCAGCCACCTTACTGCTGGGACCGACAGGGTTTGAAACGTTGGCGACGTATTTGTGGCGCGTTTACGAAGCGGGTTATTTTGGTTTGGCTGCTATCCCTGGGTTATTGTTATTTGTCCTATCCGGCTTTGGGTTAGCATTAATGTTCAGTGGCGAGCGCAGTGCAGATCTCGACAATAAAAATGAACCATCGAAGCGCTAAATTTTAAGAACGCCGCACTATCTAGCAGTATTTGAGGTAACAGCCCTAAATGTTAAAGGTCAGTCATTTATCCATCCACTATGGCACCACGCAAGTTGTATCAGACCTGAGCTTCTCATTAGATCATGATGAAATTTTAATGCTTGTTGGCCCAACCGGCTGCGGCAAAACCACCATATTAAAATCTCTGGCAGGGCTGGTGCCCATCAGCCAAGGCGAAATGACCATCGGCAATGGCACACACCACTGGACTGCCACGCCGAAGAAGCAGGTGCCACCAGAAAAACGAAATGTTGGCATGGTATTTCAGGACTTTGCGTTGTTTCCCCACTTAACCGTACAGGAAAACATCGAATTCAGACTCAGTGATGCCGCATTAGCCAATCACTGGATAGATTTGCTAGGCCTATCCGCATTTAGAAAAACCAAACCGAACAGCCTCTCTGGCGGCCAAAAACAACGTGTGGCGTTAGCACGAACACTGGCCCACGAACCCGCCTATGTCTTACTGGATGAACCGCTCTCCAACTTAGATGCCGCATTAAAAGACGATCTTCGCTGGGAAATTCGTCAAGCATTAAAAAGTGCAGGCGTGCCGGCATTATGGGTCACACACGATCAAGATGAAGCACTGTCCGTGGGCGACCGCATTGGCGTGTTGCGCAATGGAAATTTAGAGCAACTCGACTCACCAGAAAATTGCTACAGCCAACCCGCAAACCGTTTCGTTGCTGGCTTCTTAGGGGAAGCCAGTTTTATCAGCGGAGAATATCACGCCTCCACACACCAAATAACAACGCAGTTGGGTGACGTACCCTGTGCCATTGAACCAACTGGGCAAAGCGTTGACGTACTGCTCCGCCCTGAAGATCTCAGCATCACGACAAACACACCGACGAACGGAGTCATTCATTGGAGTCGATACGAGGGCAGTGCGCGACTTTATTCGGTGCTATTAGATGGCGATAGAGAAGTGAAGATACGAACACGCCACGACAATCGATTAATGCCCGGCGATCAAGTAAGGGTAGATGTTAACTGCACACATCCATTAACTGTATTTCCAAAAGAACCCGGTTAGTGGTTGTACGGATAGATAAAAGCTTGGGAAAATCTAACGCGCTGTGCATTCAACCTGTGCAGCGAGACGATTTTCTAACAAAGAAAGTACAACCATTTAAATCATTTGGGCGCTGAATACTGTTAACGCATTATTAAAACTTTTTGAATATTGGAAATATCTCATACTGGATTTTGACGTTATAGAGCCCTACTGAAGAGCAATACTCGGCCGTCAATACTTAAAAGCTTCATTTATTTAAGTTCAATTTAACCAGTGTCTGTCAGGGACTGAAAATTCAACCCATTGTCTCTGTATCTGGTCGCTCCACTGTGACGGATAGCGTACAGATACCATCCCATCCCCATCTGGATTTCTCATCTACGCTTTGCTAGGATGCACACGTTGCTCTGGCAGATTAACAAAGGTCATTCAGCTAACGCTGAGTACTATCACTGCCATGTTCTGATGTTTCATTAGTGCATGGTTCGGCTGCCCGTCATCCATGTACATTTTGCATAAGGTACATGACATGTCTCTTTCTCCTTCCAACCAAAATTTACATTCCCCTATCCTGTGGATTAAAAACCCCAAAGCAATATACACCGCCAACGCACTCAATGCTGACAATGGTTTACTCATTCAGGGTAGGAAAATCATTGAGCTTGTCGCAAAAGGATCGCAACCGACGCAGCCTTACAATCAAGTATTTGATGCCTCCAATCATGTGGTGACACCCGGGCTGGTCAATACACATCATCATTTTTATCAAACACTCACACGTGCCTGCCCTCCAGCCTTAAATAAAAAGCTCTTTCCGTGGCTACAAACACTTTACCCCATTTGGTCACGACTCACGCCTGAGCAGCACGCGTTAGCCACTGAAATGGCTATGGTTGAGTTACTACTCAGTGGCTGCACAACCGTCAGCGATCATCATTATTTATTTCCGGCCGGTCTTGAAAGCGCCATCGATATTCAAGTAAAAGTAGCCTTAAAACTGGGTATAAACGCTACGTTTACGCGTGGCTCGATGAGTTTGGGCCATGATCAAGGAGGCCTTCCACCACAATCTGTCGTGCAAAATGAAGCGGTCATTATGGCCGACAGCGAACGACTCATTCAGCAATACCATCAGAAAGATCCGTATAAAATGATCGAGATTGCATTGGCACCCTGCTCGCCATTTTCCGTCACGCCAGAGTTGATGAAATCAAGCGCTGAATTAGCGCAGCGTTTCAACGTCGGCCTGCATACTCATCTATCCGAAACGGAAGATGAAAACGAATTTTGCATAAAACGATTTGGCTTACGCCCAGTGGATTATTTGGAGTCGGTAAATTGGATGACGAATAAAACTTGGCTGGCCCACGGCATTCATTTTAACGATGAAGAAATTACGCGCTTAGGACAGCATAATGTTGGCGTATGCCACTGCCCCTCTTCTAATATGGTATTGGCGTCTGGAATTTGTAAAGTCAAGGCATTACAAAATGCTGGTGTCAGAGTAGGTCTAGGTGTAGACGGTTCTGCATCCAATGACCACAGTAATTTAATGCAAGAAGTTAGGCAGGCACTGCTGATTCAGCGATTGCGCTATGATGCAGACGAGTTTACGCACCTAGATGCATTGCACCTCGCAACAAAAGGCTCGGCCGAACTATTACGCCGCGATAACATTGGCCATTTGAGTATCGGTGCACAAGCCGATATCGCTTTATATACGCTGGATGAACCCAGATTTAGTGGCAGTCATGATCCATTAGCGGCCTTGGTTTTATGTGGCGCACATCGCGCAGACGCGGTCATGATTGCAGGGGAATGGAAAGTTCAAGACGGCGAATGGTTGGGTGGTGACGTGAAAGCACTCATGCACCGCCATCATAAAGCGGCGCAGGTTTTATTCTCAAAGGATTGAATGCGCTAATTGTTTTGCTGTGTGAATACTTGGATATTCATGCAGTAAAGTCAGTAACTTTTTAGTGAGATTGCCCGTGCTATTCACGTTTCTCAGTGCACAAATTGTATAAATATGAATTGCAGAGACATGAATTTCAGAAATCACAGGGTTGTCAGTGGCGTACCTTTTCCTTCACGATTTAATTTTTTATGTACAACTCAGCCGTCCAATAGGTTTCATTCATTGGACAGTTCAGTCCATATCCATAACACGAAAAGGAGTTTCAATGAGGCGTTTGCGACATGTCATCATTATTCTATTTTTGCTTATAACCCATTAAATATGAATGGCTATTCTATAGAGCACACGTCTATTTATTACATGCATTAAGCGAATAAAACACAATTTCATTCGTGCTCACCCTTTAATTATCCCCACTCTACATTCACCTACCATCTGTCTAAATAGAAACAGACATATTATTCAACTTTTTACCTCTGCAAACACTTCAGTAATCAAATGGCATTCATTTTGCTCCTTTATCATTCATTAAACACACTAAACGAATTCGATATGGACAATTTAGAATTTATCACAACGATTGACAGCTTATACCCGGCAATTAGCAATCAGGACTCGCAAAATTCAGAACCCCAAAAAGCTCAAGATCAACTGGACTTCGATGAATTATGCAATTGGAATACAAATGTAATAGTATTCAACACTGATAGCCAAGCCAAATTACCCGACTCTAACACCTTTGAATACTTATTTAATCCGGATACTTACCCCGCCATGCTCGACATTTTAAATCGGCGATTTAGAGTGTCTAAAAACCCAGAATTAGCGTCACCCACTGTCACGTTCGATGGCGGTGAAGAGCAACGAAAACGTCAATCTATTCGTGATCAAATTTCTGCTGTGACCACTTACATAAACGACTTTTATAAAGAAAACAGCGTTGCTGAATTACTCGAATTAGAACAACAAGCATCCTCAGAAATAGAAGGGTTTGAACCGGTTTTTCCGGAGGGAAATTCAGAAGAAATTTCATTTTATATCAACATGGAAAATGCACTTGAATTCACCGATATGTTGCTAGAAGAACTATCAGATGATGTCTATTCCGATTTTATTGACGATGAAGATAGCAGTGACACTTCATCACAGAGTTATTCTAATTCGGAAGAAAATGCCATCTTACTGTCCGATGATTAACAGGAAAACAACAAAATTCAATGGATCTGATTAGACACGGAAGAAATGACCAAAGGATCGTTTTAATCCACATAAAGCAAGCAAGAGTCAATTGTTATAGACAATGAAGGAAGCCTATAACAATTATTAAAATTAACTAAAAAGGAAAAAATATGTCTTTTAAATTAATTGGGGGTAACGTATCCCCAAATGCAGATGGAACACATTCAACCCCAGTAAACGAAATTGAGTGGGATGGTAACCCAGGGCCAAACAACTCGGTTCCTCAAGGTGCGACGGGTGTATTATTAACAAGAGATGCACCCAGAGTGCCTGGGGGACACTATAACAGCAATCAAACAATTTATTATCATGATGGGAATAATAACAACTGGGCACCACTAACCGTGAATACTTATGTTGGCCCAATCAAATATAAGGTAACAAAAAATTAAACTCATTATCAGCCACGATTATTTATGTTTAGCCTGTTATTGAATTTTGGGTCAAAGTTTCATAACGGGCTAGCGTAGCTTTTGACATGGAAATTGAAACTAAGCCGATAACGAATTCTAAAGCCCAGTAAAACGAGCTTTAGTCAAATTGTTAAACCCACACACATCATCAATTAGAGGGCATTATGTGCTACGACCTAATTAAAGAAATGTTGCCGTTGGCTTATGTATTTAAGTCCCCTAAAAAACACATTGATCATGGCAGGTTCAAGTTTAGCATCGGAGTCATTATTCAGCCTAAACCTCGTGGCATTGTTGAAACCACGTCTCAACTCGTGACCAACCCAGTACAAATTGCTAATTTATGGGGGCACACTGCGGTCTATGTTCGAATGGATGGCAAAGTAGCGGATGCAGTAGGATTCGACCCAAACCGTTTGGCCATGTTTAATGTGGCAGATATGCGTACGATGCGCGCCGTTGAGGCAGGCACCCAGCCTACAACCGGTTATAACTATGACGAAGACTCCATGTTTCTGAGTCCTGACTCAGTCTGTATTGAATTTAAATTAAACAAAAATGACGCACGTAAAATGTTGAAACGCATTCGAAAACAACTGGATCCAACCACCCAGAATCTATTGCAACAATACATAACGCGTGGCGGTGTATTCTACAATGATTACAACCCCGCCATAATGGGCAACTGTATTCATTTTTTAAAAGTCCTGTCTCAAAATCTAGGCCGATATTCTTACATCAATAATGATCTAGAGATCGACGTTCAACAGGGACATTTGACAAGGGCCATCACCAATAACAATTTACAATTTAAACGCACATTTAAAAGTAGGCGCAGCAGTTATATAACGGGGACAACACGTGCTCTGAGTATGTCTAAATACTATCAAGCTTCTAGGCGTTTTGGTGGTACTTATAGGTCGTATTCGTTGGTGACATTGATCGCCCACTGCGTGGCAAGCTTAACGGGCAGCTCACGATATTACATCGCCAGTGGATATCAATTTACATCTATTTCCGCCGCTGCGGTTACACTCATTTTAAATATTTTAATGGAGTTAATTCCATTTGAGTCTAATTTTTGGAAGCAAAGCTTAGCCGTATTATCCAGTCTGATCACCGGATTAAGCATGGTGTATTTTGCATGCATGCTCGCAACAGATGGCCTAGATCCATTAAGCTTTTGGGAACTCATTTGGAGCTTGATTCCAATTTTTGTGCTTATTTTTGGCTAACAAAACTATCCAATAGGCCTACCAATATAGCTTAGTGCCTATGATGTTCCATGGCGTACTATCACTCTTTCCTATGCGTATAACGTGCAAACAAAATTACATTTACCCGTTATACGGATCAGAATGACAAATATAATTGAGGCTAAACGTGAATCCTAAACTGCACTCTCATCTCGTGCCTTTAACATCTCTTGGAATGGCTCATAGTTATGCAGTGGGATTAACGCAGAGTCATTCATGATGACATCACGATAGGTCTCAGCACGAGTAAGCGCTTCTTTCAAATAGCGCACACCTTCGTCGTAATGCTCCATAGCGGTGTAGGCGCACGCCAATTGGTAAAAGGCATGGCTATTATCAGGATCAATGTTTAAAGCCTGATGACAGAGGCTCGCAGCCCATTGAGGCTCACCAATCTCCAATATCGCATCGGCTTTGTAGGTCATGGCTTCACAATCGTTTGGACGCAGTTTTAATATTTGGTCGTATACAGGAATTTTGTTTGGTGGGCTGTGTTCCTGACCTGCTCTTAGCCATAGAGATTGAACTTCCTGCGTCAACTCAATTTCCTCTCGGTTTTCCTCAATGTGTTGCGTTTTTTGGTTTAACTGACGCTCAATGGAAAACAATCGTTGCTCGTATTCTTTGACGAGTTTAGAAATTTCCTCATCCGCCAGCGATTGCACCTTGTCTTTCATATCCCGAATCGATGTCCAGCCTGCTAGTACCAGCACCGAGGTTGCACCCGCAATCAAATAGAAAAAATAAGTGACGGTGTCTGTGGCATATCGAACCGCTCGGTCGATAGAGGTGTGCTCGCGATCGGTGACTTGCTTAATTAAGTCGTAGCGCTGATTGGTCATATCAACTCGAATTTGCTTCAACTCGTCTAAAACGTACCGCTCAATGAATGGGGTATACAAAGGCTTTTCTAATTTGGCGATAGGATCATCATCTTCAGGCGTCACATTTTTAGGTTCAGCAAGGGTAAAGGCACTCAATAAAGAGATGCATACCAATATGATAATCCTCAATCTTAATTGCATTCTTATATCCTATCTATTTGCGGGCTATCTCTGAGTAATATTGGCCCTTGAATGACGGGGATCATCTTGCTAGATGAGGCAATCGATGTCTACCCGAAAACGTTTCTTAGCACGCAAACAACCGTTTCAAATCGTATGAACAGTCCGCCTCTATAACGTCACCAAACCAGATGCACATGTTTGACTGCGACTTAATACTTAGATCGCATTATTTTGGTGCATCTAATACAAAACACCCTGTAATGCAGTGTACTGGTAATACTAGCAAATCTATTCCATAGCAGCAGAAGCGTTTATACATGCAAGCTGCAGACAAGCGATGCATTCACATAGGCAAATAGAAGGGTAATTTTTTGCCTCAAAGTAGTGCGCCGAATAACAAAGCATTAGATTTGATTAAATTAAAATCAATTCAAGTTTTTCATTGCCACTTTTAACCTTCCCATTTTTAAGTCTTATTCCGCCACAACCTTGTACATTTTTTACGAGCAATTCGGCCCTCAAAAATAATTTTCAACGCCTATTTTTCACTCAGAAAATCCCTTTCTCTGGATTGAATAAATTTCACGCTCATCAATAGCCTTATCACCCTACCTGCCTGATTTGCCTCACTTTATTCGGAATGAAATCACTTTCATCTGATTTTATTCGATTAAATTGAAGTTCTATCACAATTCTATTTATTGACCGTTATGAGCATTGTTTTACAAATTGTAGTTTCAGTTTCAAAAATGGGTTAGCACGCTTCACTTGTCTTCAACTCGAATACGGTCATTCCGGAACGCACATTTTAAAAAACAACTCATACTAAAGTACTAATTCTTGGGTTTAAGTATTAGTTTTAATTTACAGCGAGCAATTCTGTTATTAGTTTTTTGGCTGCTCGAAATTTTGGATCATCAAAAGTGATTCAATTTCGAGCAACTAAGTATGAGGGGTTTACAGCGCTTCATATTTATCCAATAACAAAAATCAATTGCGATCTATCTAATTCAAGGATAGAGAAGCAACCATAAGGAACCACCATGTCTTACAGGAAACTTCTACCGTCCCTGTCTCTGGTGATACCTGCTCTTATGTCTTCGGGCATATCCGCAGTTTCACATGCTGATTCTGTACACTCTTTAGCTGTACAAGAACAAGCAGAGCTAGGATCGGTTTACAAAGTGATTTACCCAAATGAGGAATTGGCGACTAAAGCCGCCATTTCTTTTCACGGTCAATTACTAGAAACCAATAAAGAAGATGGCTATATGATCATGTCGCTTACCGGCGAAGAGATCGGAAAGCTAGAATCTTTCGGCTTCGAAATATCAGACGCTGCTGAATGGACCACGCAACGTTCAGCTCAATTGGATGCTTTGTCGAACATGGGCATGTCCGCCATGTCGGCGATGTCTTCATCGTCTGCTGCTACTTCTATTCCTGGTTACGCTTGCTACGAAACCGTTGAAGAAACCTTTACTGCTGCCGCGCAAATTGCCAGTAACTACTCTAACCTTGCGAGCTGGGTAGATGTCGGCGACTCATGGAAAAAAACAGATAACTCTGGCGGTTTTGATATTCGTGTATTGAAACTGACCAACAAGAACACCACAGGTGATAAGCCAGTTCTGTTTGCAAACTCCGCTATTCACGCACGCGAATACGCTACCGCTCCTCTTAACCTCGATTTTGCTCGCTGGTTAGTAGAGGGATACGGCAATAACGCTGATGCAACGTGGATTCTAGATCATCACGAAGTGCACCTAATGCTGCAAACGAACCCAGACGGTCGTAAAAAAGCAGAGACCGGTATTTTGTGGCGTAAAAATGCAAACGAGAATTACTGTAGCCCAACCAGTAATAGCCGCGGTGCTGACTTGAACCGTAACTTTACTGAAGGTTGGAACACAGTGAGCGGTGGTTCAAGTGGTAGTCAGTGTAATGACACCTACCGTGGCCCATCACCCGCGTCAGAGCCAGAAACTCAAGCCATCGAAGCGTATGTCCGCAATTTATGGCCTGACCTACGAGGACCGAATGACAATGACCCTGCACCTTTAACGACCACAGGGATTCATATCGATATTCACTCTTACAGTGAACTCATCCTTTGGCCTTGGGGCACGACCAATAGCCCTGCACCTAATGCCGCGGGTTTAGAAGCACTTGGACGTAAGTTCGCTAACTACAATGGTTACATGCCACAACAGTCAGTGGGTCTATACCCAACAGACGGCACCAGCGATGGTGTGAGCTATGGTGAGTTAGGTGTACCGGCTTATACATTTGAGCTGGGCACAGCGTTCTTCCAAGATTGCTCTACGTACGAAAATACAATCAAGCCAGATAACCTACCCGCGTTGGTATACGCAGCGAAAGTGGTGCGTGCACCGTACGTCACACCATCAGGTCCTGACGTCACCAGCGTCAACTTGAGCAGCGCAGGCGTACCTGCTGGTACAGATGTCACCATCACAGCTTCTGCTTCTGATCTACGTTTCAGTACGCGTAATGGCACCGAAGCTACTCAAAACATTACCAATGTTGAGTACTACATTGATCAAGCACCTTGGGAAACCGGTGCAGTGGCTTATCCACTCAGCGCAACGGATGGTAGCTTCAATGAGAAAACAGAAGGTGCAACCGGCACGATCGATACAACCGGCTTAAGCGATGGCAAACACCTCATCTATGTTCGCTCTAAAGATGCTTCTGGCACTTGGGGTGCAGTGACGGCTGAGTTCCTAACCATCGGCGGCGATATTGAGCCAAACTACTGTTCCGCGGGCGGCGACAACAGCAGCTATGAGTGGGCATCTAATGTCACCGTTGGCAACTTCTCGAATACCTCAAGCGCATCGGGTTATTCTGATTTCACCAATAAAACCGTTTCGATCAATGCAGGCTCAACAGCCGTTTCATTGACGCCGAGTTTCAGTGGTAGTTCGTACAATGAATACTGGAAAATTTGGATGGATCTTAACAAAGATGGCGACTTTGAAGATGCAGGCGAAGAAGTATTCTCATCAGGTGGATTGTCTAAAACGACTGTGACAGGAAACCTAACTGTTCCTACCAGTGCAGCCGGTACAACCACCACCATGCGTGTAGCCATGCGCTACAACACCGCTCCAGTACCTTGTGGTTCTTTCGACTATGGCGAAGTTGAAGATTACACGGTGACGATTGGTGAAGGCGACACCAATCCTGGCGGTAATACTGAGTTTGAAAACACAACTTCTGTTGCGATTCCAGATTTAGGCACCATTTCCAGCACCATTACAGCGACAGATTCAATCGCTGCTAGCTCCGTAACGGTTTCTGCGACCTTTAACCACACATACCAAGGTGACTTGCTTGTGACGTTAACGAAAGGCAGCAACACCATTACGGTTAAAACCAATGGTAGCGACAACACGTCCGGCACCAAAACTTACACGAAGACGTTCAATGCCTCTGAAGTTAGCAGCCTAGATGGCGACTGGGTGCTAACCGTTCAGGACAAAGCGCGTCAGGACACGGGTAGCCTTGAAGGGTGGAAAATCACTCTGGCACCTTAAGTAAGCAGTTTAAACTTCTCAATCTGGACCGTGCCATTGAACGACAACCGCCAGTTTGAGAAGTGTTAGTTATTTAGAAAGACATCGAATGTAATTTCGAAGCCAGACACCTCTAAGCCGCACTATGCACATAGTGCGGCTTTTTTAATGCTAAAATAACCATCAAGTTCATCTGTTATAAAGGTGGAAAACATGCTAAATATCGCCCCGTTTACCCTATAGAACGAGACTAACATTTGGATACTGCACAACTCACTCAATACGCAAATGAGTTTTTGGATAAAGCTTGGATGTGGGCCAGTAGCCCAGCGTTTTATTCGCAACTGGGTTTCATCCTACTCGCGATGACCCTCGCTTTTACTTTGAGCGCCATGCTTAAACGTAAAACCCCACTCTTCAAACATAAACCCAAAAAAGGCCCTTTCCTTTTTCTGCGCATCTGGGTTTACGAAATGGGCGCGCTACTCTTCCCGCTCTTTAATATTCTATTTTTGGTGATTATGTCCGATTTGAGTCAATGGCTCATTCAAAAGAACGGCGTTATAAAAATCGCAGAAGGCTGGGCAATCGTATTAATGATCTACTCATTAAACGTTCGTTTTGTTCGCAGTCCTTTTATTCACGCATTGATCAATTGGGTCGTTATTCCCGCCGCTATTTTCGAAGTAATGGATTGGCTCGGACCCATCATTACCTATATGGAATCACTGCATTTTGAAGCCGGCAATATAAAGATTTCGCTGTATGGCATTGTGCGTGTATTAGTATTTGGTGCGATTCTCTTTTGGATGGGCCGCATTTCGAATCGAACCGGGCAACGCATCATCCGCCAACAAGCGCACTGGGATGTGGGTACACGAGAAGTCTTCGCCAAACTGTTTCAAGTGGCGCTGATATTCGTCATCTTTTTACTGCTCATGCAGGTGATGGGGATCAACTTGACCGCGCTGGCTGTTTTTGGTGGTGCATTGGGTGTCGGGCTCGGTTTTGGTTTGCAATCCATCGCATCGAATTTTATTTCCGGCATGATTATTTTGATTGATCGATCACTGGCGGTAGGCGACTACATTGAATTAGCCGACGGCAGAAAGGGCGCGATTCGAGAGTTGAACATGCGATCCACGACCATTGAAACCTTTGATGGCAAAGACATCATGGTGCCTAATGAACAATTTATCACAACCAGCTTTATTAATTGGACACACAAAAATAAGAAGCAACGCTACTCAATTGAATTTCAAGTGGCCTATAGCACAGACCTTCATGCTCTTTTCGATTTACTCCGAGATGTCGTCGCCAGTCACCCCAAAGTCATCAGTGGGCCAGATGTTCCCATTGAGGAGAAACCCGACGCTGAAATTGCAGGCTTTGGCGACAGTGGTGTGAACATCCTCATCGAATTCTGGATGGAGGGAATTGATGATGGTGAAAATCGCGTCGGTGGAGATTTGTACCTGATGATATGGGATGCCTTGAAAGCCCATAAAATTGAAATTCCATTTCCACAACGTGAAGTTAAAATTATCCAAGTGGGTGGCCAACAAAGCGCCTAACCTTGCTTGCTACTTCGAGCTTTCTGGCACCGCAATCAGCCAGAAAGTTCGACGTTTGACTGCCTCACCACTCAGCCAATCCGCACCTGATCATATTCATTGATCTATTAATACGAATACTAGCCGACGTTACCATGATGCAATCTGCGGAGGTCACCCGCTTGGTATATAGAACATCCATCGGGCTTTGTATTCAGTATTAGAACAATAAAGCACTGTTCAAACCTGTTCTAGGTAAACACACTTTTTACTGCTAAGATTGAAGCACTTTCCTTACCCATCCTCTTACTAGGGTATTTATGTGAAGACGTTTACGTGCCTATGTGGAAACGCACTCTATTTCCCCAATAATCTATGTGTTAATTGCAATGCTATGCTGGGGTTTTTACCCGACACGCTAAAAATTGAAAGTTTAATCCCCACGACAAATCATCAGTTTTACGATGCTCGGGATAAAAAGGTCTATCGTCAATGTAAAAACTACAAGGCATTTAATGTCTGCAATTGGATGGTTTCAGCCGACGATCCGAATGAACTCTGCAAATCTTGCCGCTTAAATATGGTTATTCCCAACCTAGACAAACCCAATAACATCACACTCTGGTTTAGAATGGAACAAGCGAAACGTCGCTTAATTTACACATTACTCAAACTAAATTTACCCGTGATAGATCGTGCTACCGATGCTCGTAAGGGGTTAGGGTTTTCCTTCTTAGAAAATCAAGTTGAAGACGAATACGGCAACGAACTCACCGTCAAAGAGTACGTTATAACGGGCCATAGTTCCGGTTTAATCACACTTAATTTAAATGAAGCAGAACCCAGCGCACGGGTTGAAATGCGGGAAAAAATGAACGAACAATACCGCACGCTCGTAGGGCATTTTCGACATGAATCTGGACACTACTACTGGGATGTCTTAATTGAAGGCACTCAGAATATAGATGAGTTTAGAAGTCTTTTTGGCGATGAGAATTTAAGCTACAAGTTTGCATTAGAAGAATATTATAAAAATGGCCCGAGCCCAAATTGGCAAGACACGTGGATCAGTGCTTACGCCAGCATGCACCCATGGGAAGACTGGGCCGAGACTTGGGCACATTACCTACATATGGTGGATACATTGGAAACCGCTAATGACTTTGAGCTCAGCATTTCAAATCAACGCGTTGAAAACCCGTTGGTGAAATACGATCATATTGACTCCGCGTACAAAGCTATCAGCTTTACGCAGCTATTTGATGATTGGTGCCGTGTGACCAAAGCCGTTAATGCAATCAATCGAAGCATGGGCCACGATGATGCTTATCCATTTGTCATTTCTATCACAACACTGAATAAGTTACGCTTTGTACACAACGTAATTAAAAATGCAGGCGTTCAAAAGGCAGAAGCCTTCTAACAAAATCTGTTGAGAACATGTAGCGGTTTTCCTCATGTTCTCATCTACCTACACGAACATCATAAATGCTGAATGGATAACGGTTTATTTCACTCTGTTTGAGCACTGACCTTTGCTAAAATTTCGGCATGCTCAGGCTTAATCGGCATGACTTTAACAGGACTCACATTGCTGCCACCGGTGTTGCCAATCGGCACACCTTTGATCGCCGTTAATGCAGCCGCGCCAATAATACGAATGACTTGCCCAAAAATTTCCTTTGCATCCCTACGTCTTATCCCCCAGAACAACATCAACACATGCACCTTCACATGCCAATACGTGGATGCCTGACCCAACACATGTGCATTTTCAAGATGTGTAAATGCGCTGGCATACTTTCCCTCTGATTCAGCTTTGATAGCTTTTGTTAGCTCTGCATTTACATAAGGGGTGATTTTCTTTGTAAACTGACTCAAGCGTTCTTCCTTAAATTTTCACAATTTTACTGAACTCACACCGGTAGGTTCTCATAAATTGTAAAAATTTACACTTTCGGCTATCTATTGTTTTAGCAGCAACATTAAAAATTGGCATTGAGTCTCATAGCCGCGTACTTCTAAGTGAAGCAAGCGAAAGTAGCATTGGTTTTTAGGCAGGTGATAAATAGCTCTATCAACGACGCTTGCCTGGCAGGGTTAGCCCACTCCCCAAAAAACTTCGCCGTGGTAAAAGATCAGGGCCTTCATACACACTCTTAACATCGGATACGGAGTAAACCGCACTTTTATCCAGCTCTTTAATCAACCGAATAAGGGCAGGAACATTTCGCCTTTTTTCAAGAATAAAGAGCAATTCCACTGGGTGGTCCTTCCCCATTTCTCCATCAAAAGACACCACTTTAAATCCCGCCTGCCGAATTTGCTCAGCCAATACATCGTGATTGAACGACATGCAGCGTACTAATTCATCGCCAATCGCAAAATGGTTTTCGATCCACATCCCCACGTAATTCCCGACCGCGAAACCACCGGCATAGGCCAGTGCCAAGTACCATTTATCGAGGTTCGTCAATACTTGAGCGGCTGCCACGAGCCAAATGATCACTTCAAAAAAGCCGATAAACGAGGCAAGGAGCTTGTAACCTCGAAAGATCACAATGGTGCGAAACGTCCCAAGCGAGACATCCGCCACTCGCGCGAAGAATATAAGCGGGACGAGTAAATACGGGTACTCAAGTACGATGTCAGCCATTGTCACTCCCATTCTCAGCACAAAGATTCAATATTTGCACTTAGCGCTGATAGCACACTGAACGTTAACCCCCTCACGTCACCGTTCCCAATTTAAAGAGGGCTTCTAAAGTATTGACTCAGATTGCACCTTTTACCATTCGCCGCCTCCCAAACATGGGTTACCGACACGCTAAATATTTGTCCGTTTTAGCATGCGACAATATGTCGCAGCGACAAATCCCCTCACCTTCGTAAAATACGGCCTAATAATTTACGCTTGGTTGATAGGTCATTCAAATGCGCTCTTCTTTATTCGCTGTCGTCTCACTCACATCATTGCTCACCGCTTGTGGTGGTGACAGCAACAGCAGTCATGACAAAGACTCCACCGCAGAGACCCAAGCCCGATACGATATCAGCATTACCGCTTCTGAAGTTTCAGATTTCGGGGTCAGCGACATCACCGCAACCGTCATCGCTAAAGACGGCAGCAGCGTAGAAGGACAGACCATTACCATCACGCCAAATATGCTTATGACGATGTCAGGTATGACACATGGCACGCCAATGAGCGAGACAGAGTTAACGCTGGATGAGAACGGGCAAGCGACCACCACCGCTTATTATCTAATGCCGTCGATGATGGGCGACAATAAAATGGGCGATTGGAGTATGAACGCAACGTTCGACGGTGAGAGCGTTACGCAAGCATTAGAGGTGATGAAAGCTGGTCATACTAGACTGTCAGGCGTGGAAGACATGATCATGAAAATGGACGGCAACACTGAAGAACGTACTTACTATGTCTTCACGCGCAGCGCACACCTGAAAAACGATGACAACATGCAGCACATTAGCCTGTTTGTTGCGGGCAAAGAGTCCATGCATGATTACGCCCCCATATTCATCGGCGCGACCCTGACCAGCGGTATGAACATGGCTGATTTATCCATCACCCAGATGGCATTAGACCTTTGTTTGATGAGTTGCGATGACGAAAGTAACTGGAAAACAGCCGAAGCATCCGTTGAATCAGAGGGTGTCTATTCCACCATGTTGCCCAACATGATGGAGACCGCAATGGGAAGCGCTCACATTCGCCTGACCATCAATGATGAAGCTAAGGTCAATGGTGAAAGTACGATAGCTGAATTGAAGCTCCTCTCAGATGGCAGCATGTCTGAACACGGCGGGCATTAAAAGTTACCCATGACCAGTTCAACCATTCAAGCAGCATACGGGGCACTGGCGATGGTCAGTGCCCCGTATGCTTTCATAAAAAGCGTGTTTATCATGAGTGTTTTCACCATGGGTGTCAGCTCAACCTCGCATGCTGCCTCATGCTGTGGCGGCGGCGCGGGCACGAGCGTCATACTGCCCAAATTTAATGATTACATGGTGGATGTCAGCTTGCGTGCAGAACCATTTGACGGCAGCTG
Organism: uncultured Saccharospirillaceae bacterium; assembly: GCA_947503895.1. Taxonomy (GTDB): domain Bacteria; phylum Pseudomonadota; class Gammaproteobacteria; order Pseudomonadales; family Oceanobacteraceae; genus Bermanella. The sequence goes on along the minus strand of CANNFT010000008.1, from coordinate 172,392 downwards.
GGATGAACATGGGCGCTATATAGATGACCCAAACGGAACCGATTTAGCCGAAGTGGGAATGCAAGTGGGTGCCGCCAAAAGATTGGCTGACCGTTGGCAAATCAGCAGCGTCATTCCATTTACTCGCCATGAAAATACCTATTCAGGCGACCACCACACCACACAAGGCATAGGCGATACCAGTGTTAGCGTTTGGTACGAAGCTTTTGAGAACGTCACATGTGTGTATCGCATTACAGATTTAGCCAGTTTGCAGCCCTCTGTGTATTTAGGTTCTCAAATCATCATACCGACAGGCTTAAGTCGCTATAGCGACCGAGTTGATAATAATCAAGAAGTGACTGGACGTGGCTTTTATCGCTGGGATGCTCAGGTCATGCTGGAAAAAACCATTTATCCTTGGAGTGCTTCGCTCACTTGGCTGTATGGCTACTATATTGAACGCCCCGTGAACCAAGAATACGGTCGAAAATCTGAGCCGTACCAAAAGCAATTAGGCCATCGGCATAGTTTGTCGGGTTCTGTAGGGTACACTTGGTTTTTACCGAATGCTGCATTGCTCACCTTGACGGGCACTTACACAGACCTGTCGGAAGGTGGTAGCCGTATTGATGGCCAGCTTACAGATGAAGGCGCCTTTCAAAAGATTTCCTCGGGCCTTAGCTTTGCTTATTCCACTGCGCGTCGCGATTGGTTTTATAAACTTGGATATTCCCAAGCAGAGCGCGGTTACGGCACACCGAAAAGCCGATCGATTTCCATAGGAGGGGGATATGTTTTTTAAAAAGGTCAGTTTGTGTTTGATCGCCACAGCATTTTTAAGTGGTATCAGCGGTTGCCAAGAAGACATGTTGCCCAGTAACAAAGATGAACGAAAGTCGGTTGAAGCTGGCTCAGAAGGCAGTCGCGTTGGACAAGTGATCAGCGACTTTTCTGCTTCATTATCCACGGGAGACACTTATACACTTAGCGAGCAATTGGCAACGCACGATGCGGTTGTGCTGTATTTTACAATGTGGTGCCCGGTTTGCAGCACCCATATGCGTGCAATCGATAAAGAATTTGAAGAAGAATATGAAAATATTGACTTCGTCTTTGTAGACTATCTTTCCAATAGTATTTCATCCACTCGCAGCACACAATCTTCACAAGGATGGAAACATATCCCCACTATCAGTGATTTTGATAATCACTTAGAGAATATGTTGCAGGGCAATATGGCGATTACGGTTATCATCGATAAGAATTTTATCGTTCAATTTAATGAAGAGTATAAAGATGATCGCCTATTGAGCGTGTTGAATTCGCTTTAGTCTTTATACTCTAAAGCGATGCCGAAACGAATACTAAGCCCCTGATATTTTTGCAGCAATGTAGGCTATACCTAATATAATCGATAAAATAATTTCGAAACCAGACTTTGCAGATTGACTTTCTCTATCGTGATCAACCTCGGTCACTGCACTCTGATTACTCACATTCATACTCGCCTTAATATTCGCAGGAACAGCATCTAAATCCGTAAAGCGAATGGCAACGCCTTCATAATTAATGGATGAATAATAATGATCTTCTTCATCCATCATGGATTTTTCATTACGTTGGGAGAGCGTTCTTTTTACATTAATGACAGCATCAGCTCCTACATGCAATGCTTTTACCTTTAGATAATTAATGACCATTTCATCTCTCGCATATCGATTTCCCTCTGCGAGTAAAAGACCAATTTGCGTATAAGGCGCATCAATCGTCATGCCTTCATAATAAATTGGCACACTCTGTACACGACTTGAATAATTATCCGGTGAACTCGATATAAATCTAGCATTGTTATCGTCACCCGTGGTAATTGCACAACCACTGATCGCCAGTGACAATAGCAACGTCGCAAAAGCGAAGAAGGAATTCAATCGTCTCATAAGTAATCCCAGTTTTTCTGTTTATTATTGATATATTTAGGACTTCTCTAATATCGTTACTTTAAACTCTGTCCGAGTAGTCTTTTCAAGTTCAAGGCGTGTTTTTGGAGGTCTAACGGGTTAATTAAAAGATCACAACAACAAACTTGCACAACTGCATGTATGCAGACGTTGGAGTGAATCAGTAAGCCAGAGCAGAGTGTCAAATTGACTTTATAAAAACGCCCTCAAGATAAACAAGATATTAAAGTATCAGATATAAAAAATAAGCCCTCTAAATACCAAACAAACTGTTACACGCGTGGTAAGTTGCCCCCAATAAAAAAACGCGGCAAGCCGCGTTTTTTATTTAGTACTCATCGCACTCAATGGTGTGTTGCTAATTGAGTTTCTTATATTCAATTTTATGTGTCATTGAATACAATACCGGTACGATGACCAGCGTTAAAATGGTCGCGAAACCCAAGCCGAACGTGATGACCACCGCCATACTGGCGAAGAAGGCATCTGCCAACAATGGCAACATGCCTAATATCGTGGTGACCGCTGCCATACAAACCGGACGCACGCGGCTAACGGATGCATGAACGACGGCTTTGTAAGCGTCTTTACCTTCTCTCAATTCGACATTTATTTGATCCAGCAGTACGATGCCATTTTTAATGATCATCCCAGATAAACTAAGCATACCTAGCAGGGACATAAACCCAAATTCAGCTCGAGTAATCAGCATACCGGCTGTGATGCCAATAATCGAAAGGGGCACACAAGCCCAAATCACTAACGCGCTTTTGAATTCATTAAACAACAGCACGGTGATGATGAACATAAATAAGTAACCTAATGGCAATGAGCCAAAAAGACTTTTTTCTGCATCGGTTTGTGCTTCAAACTCTCCACCCCATGTTAATTCATAGTCCGCAGGAAGTTCCATTGCTTCCAGCTTAGGCTTCAATTTTGCAAATAATGAAGCTGTAGTCATATCCGATAACACATCTGGGTCAGCCATTAAGGTCATCGTGCGCTTGCGATCCAAGCGCATTATTAAGGGGTCTTCCCACACAACATCAAATGACTTCACGACTTGTTGTATCGGCACATAGCGGTTGAAAACCGGACTAAAAATTTGAATCTCCATGATGCTATCAACATCCATTCGAGATGCTTTGGGTGGAGAAATGACAATGGGCATGACATCTGTGCTTTCACGATAAAGACCAATGGTTTTACCACTGAAACTCATCTGTAGCACATCATCCAAATCTTGCCGACTAATGCCTAAGCGTCTAGCACGCGCTTCATCAAAATTTGGCCGTAGCACTTTTACACGCTCGCGCCAATTATTCCGAATATTGGTGGTACCTTTTTCTTCCAAGAAGATTTTTTCCGCCTCAGCAATCAACGTTCTCAAAACTTCAGGATCAGGGCCTGTAAAGCGCGCTTCAATTTTTGCAGGTGTCGATGGGCCGATTTCGAGACGTTTAAACTTCACTTGTGCATCTGGATAACGACCGCCTATATGATCTCTAAGATCTGCAATTAATTGAGAAATTTGCTCGCGCTCGTGCACACGAATCATCAATTGCCCATAGGCGTCATATCGACGCTCTACGGCATACGTGAGCATAAAGCGCAATTCACCTTGCCCTACGGTAGAGGCTACATACTCAACTCGATCGTCTTGGCTCACAAAGTTTTCTATTTCTAGAATTTGCTCACTGGTGGCGCGAATATCCGTTCCTTCTGGTAACCAATAGTCCATTAAAAACATCGGCGTCGTCGATGGAGGGAAGAAACTCTGACGAACAAACCCAAAGCCCACAACACTCGCTGCTAATAAAGCCACCATTAAAACCATAGAAACAACTCGATTGCGCATGGCGGCATCCAGCAATGCTTTATAGCTATCGAATAAAAGACCTTTATAGGGATCTTCATCTGAGGCGTTTTCTGCTTCTTTTCCTAGCAATAAATCACAGAAAAAAGGTGTAATGGTGATGGCCGTCACCCAGCTTAAAAACAGCGATATTAATAAGACGTAAAAAAGACTGCCTGCAAATTCCCCGGTAGCATCCGGCGATAACCCAATGGGCGCAAACGCCGCAATGGCAATAATGGTTGCGCCCAATAATGGCCATTGGGTTTGACTCACCACCTGATAACCCGCTTCTAATCGGCTTTGGCCTTTCTTCATTCCGACCAATATGCCTTCGGTCACGACAATCGCATTGTCCACCAACATTCCCAGCGCAATAATGAGTGCGCCTAACGAGATTCGATGCAAGTTAATTTCAAATAACAGCATGAAAATTAATGTGCCAAGAATGGTTAGAAATAACACCATGCCAATAATTGCACCGCTTTTTAAACCCATAAAGAGCAGTAACACCACAAACACAATGGCAACGGCTGCTAATAAATTAAAAATAAAATCCGCAACGGAGCGATCCACTTCCGCAGGTTGGTTGTAGAGATAATCTATGTTCATGCCTACGGGTTGATGGCGTTTCAATTCAGCCATTCTGGCATTCACGGCTTCACCCACTTCCACAACGTTTACGCCGGATGAAAATGAAATACCCACATGTACCGAAGGCTCACCCATATAGCTCACAAGTTGGGACGGTATTTCCTGCTCCTTTTTGGAAACTACGGCAACGTCTTTCAAATAAATCAGTTCTTTTTCACCGGGTGCGCTAATCAGCAAATTGCCGAGTTCTTCCACCGAAGCAAACTCCCCCGTTGGGTAAATGCGAATATACTCGCTACCCACCCGCACTTTACCGGCCTCTACTACGCTGTTTTGACTTTGTAAGAGCTGATACAAACGGGAAACCGGTATACCAAGATTCGCTAGCTTTTCATGACTGATTTCAACTGACACTTGCAGTGATGGCTCACCAGCCTTACTGACTTTGCCCACACCTTCGACCAACACCAGCTCACGACGAAGATAGTCCACATAGTCGTTTACTTCTTGCAGGCTATAACCATCACCGGTGACGGACAATAAAATGCCGAAGACATCGCCAAAGTCGTCTATGACACGTGGCGTACTTACACCAGGAGGGAGATAAGGTTGATAGTCATTGACCTTTCGGCGTAGCTCATCCCAGATTTGAGGTAAATCGTTCGAGTCATACGTGGATTGCATAGACACCGTAATTTGCGATAAACCACTTTTCGAAATACTGTCAACTTTATCCACATACGGTAATTGTTGAATGGCATTTTCAAGTGGATAGGTGACTTCTTCTTCCACTTGCAATGCGCTCGCACCGGGATAATTTGTTAATACGAGTGCCTGCTTCAATGTAAATTCGGGGTCTTCAAGCTGCCCAAGACCTAAGTAAGCTGTCACGCCCCCGACTAGGAGAATTAACGTCATCATCCAACTGGTGGTTTTATGTTGAATGAAGTACGTCGCTGCATTCTGACCGCTGGCTGAATCGGCAGCACCCGATGATGTGTTTGGGTTGTCTTGTTTTGACATTATAGGCCTCGCTCATTCACCCAAGCACGAACCAATTGGCCGTCTTGAATTTGATGAACACCAGCGGTGATCACTAACTCTCCGCCAGATAAGCCTGATAGGATTTCCAGTCCATCCTGCTTGAGTTGTCCCACTTTCACAGCGCGTTTTTCAGCACGCATAATACTTTCATTCACCACCCAAAGACTTTTTGTATCGCTGTCTATTTCATTTTTACTGTCACTAAAAACGGCATTGGCTGGGACGGTATAGGTAACAGATTGATCTCGTAATACTTTGCTCATATCAATCCGCATCGTCGCCGTCATCCCGGGTAAAATATTCAGTTCTGTTGGGCGCGTGAGTACGAATACAACACTGTAAGAGCCCGTTTGTGGGTCGGCTGCTGCATTGTGTTCTTTATAAGTGACATAAAAGGTTTTGCCCGGTAGTGCACTGAATATAACCTGAGGCTGATAGCCACCGGTAGCGACATCTTTTCGCACTCGGGCGACTAAGTCTTCAGGCATTTGTAAGCTAATCTCTAGCACCTCTTCACTTTGCAAGCGAACAACGGGTTTCATCGGGGCCACACTTTGATTCGCTTTGCCGTAAATTTCAGACACCACACCATTAAAGGGTGCAAAGAGCTTGGTGTAAGTGAGATTTTTTTGCGCGGCATTATAAGCTGAACGAGCAATTTCCAGCTCAGCTTTGGATTGGTCAAATTGCGAGCTTGATGCCAAGCCGTTTTCAATCATGGTTTCAACACGTTTAAATTGCGCGGTCGCAAGATCCAGCCGTGCTTTGCGATCATCCAGTTGAAGTTGATAATCGGTTGGGTCTAACTGCGCAAGTAACTGGCCTTTCTTAACAACCTGTCCCGATTTAATCGGCAAGCGATCAATTTCCCCTCCCACTCGAAACGCCATATCGGTTTTATCTGAGGCTTGAACTTGAGCCGGAAACGTTCGCCAGTCTCCTTCACCTGATTCTTGAATACGCATTAATTTGACCGGACGAGCAACCATCTCATCATTTTCAACAGGTTCAGGTTTACTGCACCCTGATAACAGGACCAACAATAATGAAGGTATTACGATGCGCATTTGTCAAACTCCAGACCGTTTTACGGAAAAGGGGAAGAATGTAAAAAGAAATGGGCACTATAGAGTGCGAAGTCGTCCATGAGAAGATAACTGATTGTTCCATATTGGAAGGATTACGCCTCTCTGCCCCGTTAATTGAGCATCCTGAGCGATTGATCAACCGTTGTCAGCCAGATTGATCAATAAATCTTAAAATAATTGAGCTCTTATCAAAAATAGCAGATTTCAATAGATCGTTTTGTCAGACAATAGTGCTGTATCAAAGCCCGAGGTGTAATCGAGCTATGTTTCTATTTTCTTTACGGACTGGTGTTGAAAACATATTCAATAGCATGAGGCGTTCATTAGAATCGATACAAAGGGAGTACATTTACGGACGTTGGCGGGATTCACTCTGCTGCACACCTAGGAAAAAAGCTCAACAGCCTCCTCTTCGGTCATGAGTTTTCGACTATTACATTCTGATAACACCATTTCTTTCAACTCATTGAGCGCATCGTCATTCAGCGTTTGTAAATCGAGATCACCAAATACACGGCTATGCACTCGATTATTTTCGTAGCATTGATAATGCGCTGGGCCAATACCTTTTAAAATGACAATGTTAGGCTTGCCCACCACTCTGTTAAGGCAATAATGGCACCGCATATCGGAAAACTCCCCCATTCCTTCTTAGCGTTGCCGCTCTAAAGGTCATTCAAAATAATTTATCGTTAGAACAGGCGATTTTAATCGTTACCTGAAGGCTGTACTGTAGTACTTATATGTCGATTTGTAAGTATTTCTTAACCATTGGGTCAGGTAATAGAATCCGCTCTCAGCTGTGTTAATATGCGCCTTTTCCTGCAGAATTCGATAAACAGTGCGATGCCATCTGGATTTCATTTTGTCACACAGGTAAATTTTGTTAGTGCTCACTCACACCAAAGAGCATTAAACACCTTACCTTTGGCTCTAAAGTTACCTGCCTCATATGCTTTATCGACGAAAAGCAGTACCACAAGGTTCAATTCATGAATACAGACGTCATTATCATTGGAGCTGGAGCTGCCGGCTTAATGTGTGCCATTTCGGCAGCAGAACGTGGGCGGAACGTGCAAGTCATCGACCATGCAAATAAAGCGGGCAAAAAGATTCTCATCAGTGGCGGCGGACGCTGTAATTTCACCAATATGTTTACAGAGCCCGCCAATTACCTCAGTGAAAATCCCCATTTTTGCAAGTCGGCTCTGAAACGCTACACACAATGGGACTTCATCGCCAAAGTGGACAAAGCTCAATTACCTTGGCACGAAAAAAAACTCGGCCAGTTGTTCAGCGATCAAGGCAGTAAAGCCATTCTCAATCTACTGCTAAATGAATGCGAAGCATTAGGTGTGAATATTCAATTAGAGTGCAGCGTCAATAAAGTACTAAAAGAAGAACACGGCTTTACGCTACAAACATCCGAGGGCGAAAAACATGCACAAAGTTTGGTCATCGCCACCGGTGCCATGTCATTCCCAACTATGGGCGCGACAGATTTTGGCCATAAATTAGCGAAACAGTTTGAATTAGCGGTCACAGCTACCTCACCCGGACTCGTCCCCTTTACATTTGACGGGAAAGACAAAACACAGTTTGTTGAATTAAGCGGTGTCAGTGTTGACGCGACCATTGAATGCAATCACCAGTCCTTTAGAGAAAATATTCTTTTTACACACAAGGGTCTTAGCGGGCCTGCGGTTTTGCAAATATCCTCTTATTGGAAGCCTGGGAATACTGTGGAAGTCTGCCTGCTACCTGAAATAGACCTATTTGATGTATTAAAAGCCGCACAACAAAGTGCACCAAAAAAACAACTGCAAACCATTTTAAATCAGCATTTTCCACAACGTGTCGTCAGTGCGTTTATTAATGAAGAGGTCAGCCAACAACCGCTGCAATCATTTAAGCATGCAGAATTAGAACGTATTGCTAATTTATTTCAGAAATGGCGTTTTATCCCAAGTGGTACTGAAGGCTACAAAAAAGCAGAAGTCACCCTAGGAGGCGTAGATACAAATGAGATTTCATCTAAATCATTTGAAGCCAAAAAAGTAAAAGGATTGTATTTTATTGGTGAAGTGCTGGATGTGACAGGCCATTTAGGCGGCTTTAACTTTCAATGGGCATGGGCCAGCGGGTATTGTGCGGGGCAGTTTGTGTGATGTTAAAAGAGTTAGAATTTAAATAATGAATATTGCTCTCCTAATGTCTCAATCAATATTTGTTCTTGATTACATTTGACATGTAGAGAGCAGTGACCTTTTTTATATTTCTGATATGCCTCAATGCCTCGAATTCGAATCTCCAGTTATTAAAACCGACGCTACTTCTCCGTACTGACATCAGCTTAAATATGTGAGAGCATCAAAAGTGCATTTATATTTCAGAATAATCAAGTCGATCCAATGCGGCTAAATTCAATTCCTGTACAACCTAATGCCAATTGACGAAAATCATCAGTGCAAAGCAGGTGAATAGGGAATTTTTGTTCCAAGAAAAATAACGGCGGCAATGAATTTCTTTTAATTACCAAGTAATCACAAGTAAACATCATTTTTCTTGCTTCTTCAAACTGCGCAGGTGTGCAATTATTAAGCTGCTCTGTTCCGACTAATATATCTGCAACAAATGTAAATTTGGACAACTTTTCATCGACTACACCCTTAACAATTGGAGGGTAGTACAAATGGTATTTTTCACCCGATATGTAATTGCAACTTCTCCAGTCCCCTTTGTATCTTTCATCAAATTTTTGCTTTAGTGAGTCACTCATTAACAATGCTTCGAGCAATAAAAGCATAAAATCGCCAAAAGGCTTATTCTCATTATATTCGCAATCCGTAACTATCACAGCGTCATCACATTCTGTCGAACCATCTTTAATTAACTCTGAAAGTCGGGGATCTTGTAATATTAATGATTTTACATCATCAGTGTATAGTACTTTCCATATATTCATATTCACTGCTGTCCTATAAATTTTAGAGATCTAGTCACATATTTCCTCATGACTTTCGACCAGTATAGATAGTTTAAAAAGATCACCCAAGTCTATACGCTAAAACCACTTCAGCTGTAGTGTCAGAATAATTCAAGAAGCCACTTGAGTTAAACCATTCTCCAATTAAAGTAATAGATTAATAGAAACTACAAAGCGCCATCCGTTTAGTATGGGCACAAATTAAATACCTTAATCATTGAGTTTACTAAAGCATTAATTTTCGATATATCTTCGCCCCACAGTGAGGATACTCATTTACTCACCAAAACTGAAACCCTAATTGCATTTGAGGAAACGTTCGTAAACAAAACTAATACGGGTTTTAACATAAAAAATATAGGCTTGCGGTTTAAAAAATGAGTCGGAAGTGTGTGCCTTAGCCTTTATAGGCATTCAATGAAAAGAGTATCGTCGAAATATAACACCTATGTCGTTTTAACACAGGTAATATGCATGATGAACAACTTCAGTACACCTGTACTTAGGCATGACTTCTAACCACTTATCCCTAGCCCGCGTATGCATTTTCGTCAGGTTGTGACTTGTTTTGGTGCATCCCTTGATAAGCCATGACTCATAGCAGAGAACCTCAGCAAAGGATATTCGATCGTCGGTAAATTATGCTATTATTGCGGGTTCGGCAAGATAACAGGCGCCAAACGAACGACTCGATTACGTGGAGTGGTGGATCGTCCATTATTGGATGATTGAATAACCTTAAGAAGGCCTGTTTTAACAAAAGATATTCACTTGTTACATGATAAAACAGATGGATCAAAACACTTTTCATGCCGATGAATTAAGTACCGAGCCTCTGCGCGAAATGAGCGAATGGCTTAGTAACATTTACAAAAATGGCTAATATTTCAATCAATGACCAAATATAGGGGCTGTATGCAAAATAGCAAACATAAGCCAAAGTCGCTCTTAAACATTACCAGAGTCGCATTCGTCACTGCTCTTAGTGCGCTGTCCATTTCTGCACAAGCTGGTTTATTTTCAGACACTAAGAAAGTCACCATTCTTCATACGAATGACCACCATGGCCATTTTTGGCAAAATAAACATGGTGAACAGGGTATGGCCGCTCGTGCAACCCTGATCAAACAGATTAAGGCAGAAGTAGAAGCAGACGGCAGCAGTGTATTGCTTTTATCGGGGGGAGATATCAACACCGGTACGCCAGAATCCGACATGCAGAATGCTGAGCCTGACTTCATTGGCATGAATATGTTGGGTTACGACGCAATGGCAGTGGGGAACCATGAGTTCGATAACCCGCTAGACGTACTCATGTGGCAAAAAGAATTGGCTAACTTCCCCTTCTTAGCTGCGAATATATACAAGAACGGCAAAAGACTTTTTAAACCTTATACTGTTTTTGAAAGAAGCGGATTAAAAATTGCTGTTATTGGGTTAACTACAGAAGATACCGCGAATATTGGTAATCCTGAGTTTATAAAAGGCATCGAATTTCGTGACCCCAAAAAGGAAGTTCAAATTGCCATTAATGAACTAAAAGCCAGCATTAAACCCGATATCACCATTGCCGTTACGCATATGGGGCATTATCAAAATGGGGCTTACGGCTCAAATGCACCAGGGGACGTCACACTCGCACGATCACTAAAAGCCGGTAGTTTGGACATGATAGTGGGTGGGCATTCTCAAAAGCCTGTATGTATGACAGCAGAAAATGTCCTAGACCAAGATTACAAGCCCAGCACAGAGTGCAAACCCGACCAGCAAAACGGCATATACATTATGCAAGCTCATGAATGGGGAAAATACGTTGGTCGCGCAGATTTTGAAGTGTCCGATGGTGAGCTTGAATTGATCAATTACACATTAATTCCTGTAAACCTGAAGCAAAAAGCAACATTGCTGGGTAAAACAAAGCGTATCTATATACAAGATGAAATTAAACAAGACCCATCGGTGCTTGCAGCCCTAGAGCCATTCCAGAAAAAAGGTCAAGCAGCCCTGGATGTTGTCATTGCCAATACGAATGGAGATTTAATTGGTGAACGGAAAATCGTACGTAGCCAACAAACGAATTTAGGACGACTCATTGCTGCTGCACATATGGATCGCGTCAATGCTGATTTTAGTGTTATGAACTCGGGTGGCGTGCGCGCTTCCATTGAAAAAGGCCCCATCACTTATCGTGATGTTTTAACCGTACAACCATTTGCGAATACGGTGGGTGTGGTAGAAATGACAGGAGCCGAAGTGCTTGAATACCTGAGTGTCGTTGCCAACATAAAAGCTGGATCAGGTGGTTATGCTCAGTTTGCCAACGTATCCATGACCGTCACAAATGGTACGGTCAAAAATGTGCGTATTGGTGGCAAACCTTTAAATAAGAAAAAGATTTACCGCTTTACGGTTCCATCTTACAACGCGGCAGGTGGTAATAGCTATCCTGACATTACGGGTCATAAGAGCTACTTTGATAGTGGCTATGTTGACGCAGATGCGCTTAAACATTATTTAAGCAAGTTGAAAAACATTGACGTCTCTAAATTCAACCCTAAAGGTGAGATAAAAACTCAATAACATTGCTGGGTAGGTATAACTGACTGAAGTCATGCTATGAAATTCGAGTCAGTTATACCCATCATTCACTTTGATCCCGCCTAATATCACCCATCTTTGTTACCGACCAAGCTATCTATCGCAGCATATGAAATGGTCGCGAATCCAAATTCGTTACTATCTTTTTATAGTTTTTACGGCACTCTATGGCATAAATCCTTAGGTACTATACGCTTTTAATAAGTACTAAATAACAGCATATATCTCTGATCTATATTGAAAGTGTCAAGAAGGGAGTGGTTATTTTAAAGAGGTGATTCGAAAGGTCAGCCTAGCCAAAGAGGCTTGCAATCTCTTTAAACTAGGCTATGTACTATCTAAAATTTACTTAATCCAACTTACGCGCCAGTACAGAGAAATCATTCTACAGAGGCCAGCAGTTCTGAAGCTTTACTTGATGCCGTAGAAGTTTTTACGGTCTCGAACCCATTTACGGTTGTCTCTTAAAAATTGGTTAAGAGCGAGCACTTTATCACCGTGATTAATCGACGACATCATATATAATGAATGTGACTTAATGAGTTCTCTACGAAATACGACACTGTCGACAGGGTAGCCAGCATCTTGAACCTGTCTAATATAGGCTTCCACGTTATAGTAAACGCCATCAGTTCGACCGTTAAATAGACCCTCGATTAAGCCGCCTGTTCCAGACTCTTCTACTAACTGAATCTCTCCTGATTCGATTTTTTCTTTGTAACTCCATGCGGTAAAACCTTGAATGGTACCCAGTCGAGAAATGGGAAGATTTTTATTTTTAGTCAAGCTGACAACGCCAGAGTTAAAGTAAACCAGAGGTGCACTATAGGTTAAACGATGTTCAACTTTTTTAGAGCGTTTCCACAGTAAATTATCTGGCATACGAAAATCCACTTCATGATTTAAATATGCTTTCCAGAGTTCACGTGGTGGTAACACTCGAAACTCGACTTCCATTCCTTGTTCAGCTGCAAACTTCTCGATCATTTCGACCAAGTATCCTCGCGGCTTGCTGGAGGTGAAGTCATAGAAAGGGTAAAGATTAACGTCTTCAACACCAAAAACAAACGATTTTGCTTGAACAGTAGATAGATTAAAAAAGATGAGTGAGATTGCCAAGAGCAGTAATTTAAATTGGCTAAACCAATTCAATATTAATGCAACTCCGCCAGTTGTTGCATTAGATTCAGTCACTACCGAATTCATCGAAGCAGAAACAGAATTATCACTAGATGGCATCATGACGCTCTATCCAAATAATTAGTAAATTTATAGTTTTTGCATACAAAGCAATCAATTTCTTAATTTATAAGTACAGCTAAAGCTCCAAAGACATTTGGATAGCTTTACTTTAATTGATTTAAATGACGTATCCCAAGTTGTATGAGAAGGAATTAATTCAATAAGAGATTGAATGTTTTGTGTATATGCCTATTGGGGCCTTACACAGTACAGCAAGCACAACACTGTACTGAGATACTGCAAGCCAGAGTACGATTTTTTTCGCTCATCATTGAGAGCAGCTTCGCCAACGTACTCTGGCATTTCAATGTATTAACCTTTCATCAGGTTTCTACGTCGAGCGAATATCAATAGCGCTAACATCATTAATAGCGAACCATTAATACTACCGATAACGGTATCCTTTTCATCATCGTCATCCTTAACCGTTCTGCCTTTCGTTTCTTCTTGTTCTTCTTTCTTACTCTTAGTCGTTGACACGAAAGTAGCCTTAACGCCAGCCACGATGAGTGTTGTTGTCGTAGATTCTTCAAAGTCGGCTGAAGATGTATGTTTCACACAAATTCGATCACCCTGAGATACCTTGCCATCTTTGGATGTAAACCCGCCATTACAACCGATTGAGTAGCTGCCACCAGTAACGCTTATATCCACCTGAATGTTTTCTCCAAGGCCAGAAATAACAACGATGCCAGATTGAATATCTGTAAACCTTGGCGTGTCCTTGATTGGCGCAAAGCCAAATGGCTCTGGCGTCTGGTTATTTGGCTGTGGATCAGCAAGGGTTACCGAAGAAAAGCCAAATGTTGATGCACCAATAGTGACAATGGTCATTGTCTTACCAGAGTATCCAGGTGCTGTTGTGTGGCGAAGACAGAGCGAATCTCCAGAATTCACTTTATTAGTCTCAGATGTAAATGTGTCCGTACAGCCAACAGAATATTCACCATTAATAACCGAAATATTTTGAGGTGTATCGAACCCACTTAATGTTTCAGAATCACTGACGATCAAGGTAGAGCGCTCTTGATTCTCCTTGGTCCCGAATGTAATTGGATTTATTTCAACAACCGGAAATGGGTCTTTCAAGGTAATTGAACTAAAGAAGAACGTCGAACCACCAATTTTGACGGAGGTTTTTACTTCAGTTTCATACTTTGAAGACGATGTGTGACGCAGGCAAATCGTATCGCTTGGCTCGGCTTTTCCTGTCGTGGACACAAATGTATCTGTGCATCCAATTGAATACTCACCGCCTGTGACTGAAATATCTTGTGCTTCAAAGAAACCCGTGAGTGTCTGTGTTTCAGACGTAATTTGAGTCGATAATTCAACATCCGATTGAGTTTCAAATGTAATCGAGTCAATTAAAGTAGGGCAAGCATCTTTAAATGCGACAGAAGCCCATTCAGGATGATCAATAAATGGATTCCGGTTACCCTGATACTCGTAAACAGTGTTATTACGAGCGCGCTCAGTATCATCGACTGGATCTTGTGCATGCCATGCTAACAAGTCGCACAATTTACCCATTTTAGAAACGGATTCATCACCTGCATTCCCCACTTCATCAATTAGCTCAAGATCTGGCATATTGGCATCACCCACTTCGTATCGCACATCCATATAAAGTGCTATACGAGCGACATCACCTTTAACCGCATCTCTTGGCTCCCAAGAGTTATTTGTTGATTTATTCTCGGTATCCCCAACGAGTTCACCACCCGCAGCAAAGTCTAAACTTCCACGCTTATTATTAATATCTGATTCAGTGGCACGAAGATGATGAATATCGCTGTAGCCTGATTTGGCGTCATCGTTAAACCCTCTTCCTTTTGGCCATACATGCTCACGATTCCAAAAGTCAGTAATGGTAGATTGATCACCCGACCCATTTTGAGTCTTAAATACAGAACGACCGGTATACAACAAAACGACATTGTCTGAGTCATTAGGATCCTGGTCTGTATAAGTCAGCGCTGTCCAAGCTTCATTGTAGGTTAGCTGCTTAACACCTTTCGTAATATCTTGGGTTAGCGCCGCCCTGAAAGCGGTTTTATCTGCCTGATCGGCGGCTAGAGTCGTTGCGTAATAATTGTCGTGATTATAATCCGCTAGATTAGTATGAACATCCAATGCTTCACAGTTAAAGCAAATGCCCATTTTAACGGGCGTACCTGCTTCTGGTAATGTCTCACCACCTGCGCACGCTGCTTCACCACTGCACCCTAAGCCATCAGAAGTATCCTGTGCAATCTCATCCCACTCAGCAGCTTGATCTTCTGCGAAGCTGTCGTTGATATTGGTGTTACCCACTGTCGCAGAGGTTTTACGACGCAATGTAGCCGTGGTTGAAATAATATCTAAGTTAGAACCTACCTGCCCAAAGCTGTCAAGAACGGTGCCTTTGCCGAGTCCTTTAAGCAGAACAATGGCATCATTGCCGTTAAATGTTGCAACATCGGCTGCATCTAAGCCTTGAGGGGCTTCTTTTTTAAAGGTTACACCGGCATCCGCATGAGAAATCACCAAGCTGCTGCCTGCTTTTAAATTACCTTGCAACCAGACTTGCTCGCTCGGCCAATCCGCTCCGTCCCGATACATTTGTATTTGATAGTACTCAGTCGCAAGATCAATGTCTTTATTGCCGATATTGGATATCTCAATCACTTTATTGGACGCTGTGCCGTTCACAATTTCTGTAATTAATACATTTGGGCCGTCTACGGGCTCAACAGGACCGGCAGCACAGGCTTCGATACCTGGGCAGCCTAAACCGTCACCAACATCCTTTCCTGCAGAGAACCAATCTGCTTCGGACCACGCATCTGTAGAATTAGTATCACCTGTCGTAATCGTAGCTTTTCGGCGTAACGTTTTATCTTTAGCAAAATTTGCGCTATCACCAACCGTGCCAATTGAATCTACAACAACACCATTTTTTGTTAAGGTAAAAGAATCATTCCCATTGTGCTGCACAATGGTTGCACTAGGCGCTGCAACTACGTTTGCTGCAGAGCCAAACTGTTCCGTAAACGTTGTGAAAGAACCGCTGTTATAGATAGCGAAACTGGCTCCAGCTTCAAGTGTACCGCTATATTCATATGTTGCTTTTGTCTTAGTTCCATCTGAGCCATCATAAAGGTTAAGAATGTAGCCCTCTAAACTGACGCTTTCACTGCCAATATTTGAAATTTCAATGGCCTTATTATTTCCGCCACCTTCCACATATTCAGTTATTAATACTTCAGCTTGTACTGATGTAGTGACGGCCCCCATTAAAATCGGCAATAACCTCGCGGCTTTTCCCCAATTAGTTATCATAAAATTACCCAATCCTTATTTTACTGAATTATTTTTTTGTTTTACGCGAAGGTTTTTTATTTTCTTCAGTGGGTCAGCATAGTTTTTTTGTGCAGCTCCTCACACTTTGGGAGCGTGCAATATACTGACTCTACGTAAAACTTAATATTTAAATGTGTAATAAGCATGTATCAATTTGTAAGCTTATGACTTTACAAATACCTTAGACGTATAACATGTGCACTGATTGTCTCTGGAATATTTCTACAAATAGCATTCAATCAATCAATTACGTTAAGACAAATATAAATTCGACTGAAACAATGCCTCACGAGCATTACTTACTCCTACAAAACACAGATTTTAAAATGTGAAATGCAAAAATAATTCATTCGCTTACGGAATATTTTCAAAAAAAAGGGCCCCTGAACCAGGACCCTTAATTTATTAATGACTGCGTTGACGAATGTTGCTAAAACCAAACAACATCAATAAACCTAAAATAAATACATGACCAAAAGAGCCGCCGCCACCCGAACCATCGTAAGGTGCAACAATCGCTTCTGGAGTTAATTTATCCTTTTTACCAATTGAGACGTTCATAGATGCATCTGCGACTGAAATGCGTTTTCCAGCTACTGATTCCTCATTGCTACCAACAGCTTCATCACCTTTGATGAGCGACATTTTCATTTTGTAATTGCCAGTGTCCAAATTAGCTACTTCGAAGAATACGGTTTGCACGCCACCTTTTGACAATTTAATTTTAGGAATCGCAACAGTAGAAGAACGCTGTTCAAGCCCTTCTATACTTAGCACCGCGTAATCACCTTCTTGTGCCAATGCAGAAGCTGGAATGGCGTATGGTATGAAAGTAACGTTTGAATCAGGCGTATAATGCACACGCGCCCCATTTGTTTCACCAAAATGATACCCAAGTGTCATAATAGCGGGGTCGTGGTCGGATGACCGATAAGGTTCCGAGGCATCGAATAAGTCATTCGCTCTGCTGCCTTTATGCTTTTCAGAGTAATCATAATAAGAAGACTCTGCGGCATTGATATGCCATTCGACAGCATCCACTAAATTATTCTTAAGCGATGGGCTAATCAGCATGTGATCGAGTGATCCTACTTCATCATTATATGAAAAACTCCAGCTTGCCTGCCCCTTCTCATGATCCTTAAGCTCCGCAGCGCTTAAATAGCCATATGTTTTCGTTATCTTCTTACCTGAACTACCAAACTGTATTTCTTTTCCAATATACGTATCACGAGCGGCACGAATATTCTTACCCGTTGGATTTGAAGTGAGCACAAGCAGTGGGTCTTCATATGTATAAGCATTTAAATCGCCCAGTATTATCCGGTCGCCCCCAACATCTTCTAAGTATTCACCCAGTTGCACTGCAGCTGCTACACGGAAATTTTCGCAGTTTCCTTGGAAATCAACGTCAACCATGCTGTCATTGACAGGATCGAAATTTTCCCAAGTCTCCCAGCCTTGCCAATCTTCCCAGCAGGTGGAGCCTTTAGATTTAAAGTGATTCGCTACGATGGTTAATCGCTTTCCTGTACCGTGAACGATAAAGGTTGCCATTAAAGAATCACGCTGATAGTTCACACCGCTTTCACGTACTTCACCATCCTTATCGAGAATCGCTGCTCCCATTTCATCTTTGATGATCGGCGCGTGCTGGGATGGCATAGGAATAACTTTAGCCGCCTCTAAGGTCATTTTGCTTGGACGATATATAATTCCCGTTGTCACAGCATCTCCACCAATCATATCTTTTTCATCAATGATGGTGTCTCCATTGCTATCTATTGCAACAAAAGCATACTTATTCCCTTCATAGTTTGGATTTCCACGATATTCCGCTTCTTCTCTATAATATTTATTGTTTAGTTCATCACGAATTTTAGCGATTGCACCAAACTTCCCAAAGCCATTGTTCTCAACTTCAAGCAACCCTAATACATCAGCATTCATCGCGAATAGCGTACTGACCAGTTTATCGGTTTGACGATCAAACTCGCTTAAGCTTTCGGCACCACGGTTACTGCCATTTGGATTTGGCTCACCACCAAATGGAGAATTAAAATAGTTGAGTACATTTTGCGTCGCGACCCGCAATGTAAATTGATCATAATTTACAGCGTTCGACACTGGTGGCTGACTTTCTCTAGGTGTGTTTCGAAAAAAGTTACTATTGCTGACATCGAATTGAGGATCATCAGGTATTACAAGGCGATATCGACCATAGGTGTATGTGATAACGCCCTTGATGTCTACAGCACTATCATTGATACGAATATGGTTTCCTTTTGGGTCTACCTGAAAGTCAGGGTAGTAAGGAATTTCTGCATCGTTTGCTCGTGCATCTGCTTCAACAAACAATAGTGCACTTTCATTTTCAGCACGGACTTGTTCAGCTTCTACGCTTCCTGCCACAGAAACTTGGTTTGGATGCTGGTTAATACGAGCATAAGATAATGCAAAATTATCAACGAATTTATTGAAGTTATTGTATAACTCAAAGTCAAAACCAAAAGGACGTGTAACTCGCATATCCTCATGAAGTTCCGTCGAGTCATCTAAATCCTGAGGAAGGTTAACCAACATTCCTTCATGACGCTCCAATGTATCAGCAAAAGTGTCATCTTCTTCGCTAACTTTTAAATCTATTGCACCAGGAGCGCTAGTAGTGTTGTCTATTAATTCCCAATCGCTACCGCTGGTTACTTGCGTTAATCCAAAATATTCTTTTACTTTACCTTTAACGCATACTGTGTCGCCCACAGCGGGCAAATCTGTTGTCCCCATGTAAACATAAAGTCCATCAGACGTTTTTGGGTTGCCATCAAAACTATAAAGCAAAATAGTTTTATATAGTTTGGTACTAACGATGCCCTCAATTTTATAATCTACATCGCTTTCGTAAACACCATCAGCTAATAGAGGAGACGATGATGAATCACCTTGCACCTCAGCGATTGTTTTTGTTTCGATATCTGTCGCATCACTACAAACAGTAGTCGCCCCAGCCCATGTCGTTTGGCTAAACGCCATGCTCGCAATCACTGCGAGCATGGAAGTATTCATTATCTTTTTCATCAATTTCCCAATACGTAAAAGTGTATGCTCTAATTATTTTTAATTAAGTCGTTAAAAATAGATGCGAGTATAGGCGTATAAATCCTGTGCGGCTTCGCCAGTATTAACTTCTGCCGAGAAAATAACGGAACGATGAGGTCTAAAGTTCACGCCAAATGTCTGCCAGTTACGGACAGCGCCCCAACTAGGCTGATCAATGAAGACAGAGCCTTTGTCATCCCACTCCTCGTGCTCTTCATTGTTGTGAGAGGCAACCACTTCCCACTTTTCGTTAAATACGTATTTAGACGATATTAACCAGCCGGAGCGATCGAGTGGTTCGTATTGGTTGTATCTGTACTCTGAATTTTCAACATCTGATAAGTCAATGGGTTGTTTTTCTTGCGAAATGTACTCTTCTTCTTGATAACCATTGACCCCGAATGAAAGTGCTTCAGTGACATTCAGTCGCATTCCAAGACCGGTTAATTCCTGCTTACCATATTTAGATAATCCGTCTGAACCAACGCGTCTTTCTGTGCCAACAACGACTGAAAAAATATCATGGAAAAAACCGATATAACCGTTGTAGATATTTCCTAGCTCTGAGCCAGACTCAGACTTACCGCGGTAACTGTAGGATGAACCAAACTTAATGTAACCTAATTGTCCGTCATACTTTAATGTACTGCTTTGATCCCCGGCCTCACCTGTTTCAACGGTTGTGTCAAAAGTAAAGTCACCGTATTTGTCATACGCATCGAACGCTGTATCGGTCAGACCGAATTCAAGTGAGTGCTTCGGTGTAATTCGATAACCAAAAAACGACTTATCTACTGCTAAAACCATATCACCCGATCCGCCCTTCCAGTTTTCACGCTGATAGTCCATTTCGAGTTTGTAGTAAATATTGTCGTAAGTACCTTTAATACCTAATGAAGAGAAGGTGTCATCAACGAACGTTTCATCTGTGTAGAACTCTCCGTATTCGTAGTCTGCCCCGAAGTGACCGCCGGTACCGATTTCACCGTATAGGTCCATTTTATGGCCATACTGGTCTTCAAAAATATTTAGCGCTTGGGACTGCGCAGCAAGTAGCAGGGAAGCCGCTGCAATAACCCTTACGTTAATCTTCTGTCTCATCTTTGATACCTAAATAAGCGATCTAGTAGTGATTGGTGACATTTAACCAAGATCATGAAGTCAAGCTCTGAGGTTAACTATCTACGAATTTATTATTAGTAAAAAATTTTACAATATGTGAACAACTCATACAAATTTACATAAATGTTCCTAATTGGTGCACATTTTTAAACTAATAGGATTGATAAACAAATTGAAAAGCAGATGAAAATATGCAGTCTTGATGGGCTGAACAGTAGATGGAATGGGTTCTATGTGGCAGAAAATGAAACTTTTTTGTCAAAAAAAGTGTGATTAACATGAAATCCAATAGTAATAACTTCAATATTGATCGTAAAACAAACAAATCTAAACCCATGATGACTATCAGTCATTTTTTATACAATATTGAGCGTCTGTAAACTGGATAATTTTGCATCAATTTAATGCACATTTAATCGCCGTGCTCCATAGAAAAATGTAAGGTTAGAACAATTAAAATGAACTATTTGGTCATAGCTTGGCAGTTTAGGTCACAAATGGCTTTTATGTGTAAATTTGTATCTGTGTTTATCCCCTATTAAATTGTTTAATTATCAACCCACACTCAAAAGCATTGATCATTCCTCATACAAATTAATGTAGATAAAACCCTGTTTTATTTTTTTAAATTAAGAAAATATTTAGACCTTCATTATTAAGACAGAATCACGTCTATAATTTTTGTAAAAATGGCGTTCTTTGAATAGCCGCCAGCGAACGGCTTTTTACCAGCGGTTGATATGAGTTGGAGACGTGTACAGTGCATCAAAAAAATGAGCAATCACTCATTCCTCAAATGTCTAAGCGTGGGAACGGGATGGTTTACAGATTAGCTAGCGTAACACTCGCATAAAAAAATAAAGGCTTCCCACTATTAATGCTTTAAGCATAACCCTAAAGTTGTGAATTGAAACTTAGCAAGGTAAAAACAGACGAATTATATTGTCAAAGCCCGTCGCGGTAATGCGATAGACAACAGAGCGGTTAACAATAAGAAGATACTTGAGATCACTAAGCAAGCCGTCAATCCATAGTACTGAAATACCGCACCCGATAAAATCGTTCCAAGCAATCTGCCCATGGCATTCGCCATATAATAAAACCCCACATCCAGTGAAACACCGTCTCTACCTGCATAGCTAACAATTAAAAAACTGTGCAACGCAGAATTAACAGCGAATACGGCACCAAACAATAATAACCCGACTATCAGCGCAAGCTGTGCATATTGATTCAAAAGACCGATTGATGGTGACAGCAACACTGCGATCACAGTGGGTATGCCCATGAGTGCACCGGCCCATATCATAGCGTCTCGCCCATTGGGAGGCTGGTCGTTTTGAGAGTCTTGGTTACCTGCACGTAATATTCGTAGTATTCGAGGGGCTTGAGCCTGAACGAACCCATAGCCAATCACCCATATCGCCAGAAAAGACCCGATACTCCAATGGCTCCAATTAAATTCAATGGCGAGGTACACAGGTAGAGCAACGACAAACCAAACATCCCGTGCAGCAAATAATAAAAGCCGTGCTGCGGATAACACATTAATGGATCGACTTTTAGAAAAAAGGTCTGAAAATTTAGGTTTAAATTGGCTACGCCCTAAATCTTGCTTTAGCAAGTATAAACTGCCGACCAGTACCAATAACAAACCCGCACTCATCACTAGCATGGCACCCTGAAAACCGACGAGGGTGAGCAGCCCCCCCCCTAAGAAAAAGCCAATACCTTTAAGTGCGTTCTTTGAACCCGTTAATATTGCAACCCATCGAAAAAGTTGTCGGTTTTCATTTTCTGGCACTAGCAGCTTGATCGCACTTTTAGCGCTCATTTTATTTAAGTCTTTGGCAATGCCAGACAGTGCTTGAGCCACCATAACCCACACCACCGTGAGTAAACTGCTGGGCACCATAAGCATCGCAAGTGCAATCACTTGTAACAGTAGCCCTGTATTCATGGTTCGATTGAGTCCTAGCCTAGCACCTAACCATCCACCGACTAAATTGGTAATCACGCCGAAAATTTCATAAAAAATAAAGAGTGTCGCTATTTTTATAGGACTAAACCCTTGCATATGAAAATGTAAAATAACCAACATGCGCAGTGCGCCGTCGGTTAACGTAAACGCCCAATAGTTAGCGGTAACCACTAAGTACTGTTTTACATCGGACGATAAATTACCCACAAAAGACATGTCTAGTGCCCAGTCATTTCTGAGGTAATGTCACTTAACCCTACCTTACGCGCCAGTTCAGCCGTGCGATTCGCATATCCCCATTCATTGTCATACCACACGTAAAGCTTCACTTGGGTTTCATTAATCACCATAGTCGATAGCGCATCGACAATTCCGGAGCGGGGGTCCGTTTTGTAATCAATTGACACCAATGGCCGCTCTTCGTAGCCTAAAATATTGTGCAATTGGTTTTCCGATGCTTGCTTAAACAGCTCATTGATTTCCTGCACGGTGGTTTTTCGCTTTAATTCGAATACGCAATCGGTCAAGGAAGCATTGGCTAATGGCACACGTACCGCGTGCCCATTCAATTTACCGGCTAATTCGGGAAAGATATGCGTGATTGCAGTGGCTGATCCCGTCGTGGTGGGGATCAAACTCATTCCGCAGGCTCGCGCACGTCTCAGGTCTTTATGAGGAGCATCTAATATCGTTTGGGTATTGGTCACATCGTGAATAGTGGTCATTGAACCATGCTCAATGCCAATGGCATCTTGCAGAACTTTAACCACCGGCGCTAAGCTATTTGTGGTACAAGATGCTGCGGTGACAATGCGGTGGACACTCGCATCATAGTCTTGATCATTCACGCCCATCACAACATTTAATACACCGTCTTCTTTAACCGGTGCCGTTACCACCACTCTTTTAACACCTTGATCTAAGTATGCCTGCAACAGTGCTTTGGTTTTCATGACACCTGATGCTTCAATGACTAAATCGCATTTTTGCCAGTCCGTCTCATGAATCGCTTTATTAGAAGTACAACTGATACGATGACCATTAATCTTTATGCTGTTTTCTATTGCTTCTGCGTTGTGATGCCAGCGTCCATGAACCGAATCAAAATTCAATAGGTGAGCCAGTGTGGCGGCATCTCCTGCAGGGTCATTGATTTGCACAATTTCAATGTCGTCCCAGTCGTAGGCCGCACGCATTGTGAGGCGTCCCATTCGACCAAATCCATTAATACCAATTTTAATTGTCATATCGAAATCCCTCATTGAGCATTGCCGCTCTTGCAAATCTCAGAGCTGGCGTAGTGAAAGGTAAGTTTAGGCTTAGCAGCAAACCTGTTGGCGCTCGGGGCGGCTACCCATTTTATGAAGCTTTTGCGTATTCGATTTTAAGTAGTGCATTGGTAAGTCGGCTGCAGATTTCAGCACCCCCTGACACCAATCTGGCAATGCAGGGTTCAGTCGATAATGCACCCATTGACCACGCCGCTCATCGACTAATAGACCGCATTTTCTCAATTGAGCAAGATGGCGAGAGATTTTAGGCTGAATATCATCCAAAGCGACCATTAATTCACATACACATAATTCTCGCTCCTGCTGAATCAAAAGCACACATCGCAACCGAGTGTCATCAGCCAAGCATTTGAAAAACTGAACGGGTTCCATCAATTACCTACCATCATAGTCTGTCTATATGGATTAGGTGTACCATGCACATATGAAATGAAATATATATGAAAAACCATATATGTACAATTATGAAGGATCACTAAATGGAAAAGAGGCGGCGATGAGGTATTCATTGGATAGGGTGTTAGTTGCCCGTGGTCAACGCTTAGGAATAAAACCGAATACCCGGCGCTAGACTGCGCGTTACCACTGCATTTGCACCAATGATGACGTCATCCCCAATGGAAACGTCAGGCAGTATCTTCGCGCCACCACCGATCCACACATTATTGCCGATCGAAATCGGTCTCGCAGAACACAAACCTAATTTTCGTTCTGCGGCGTCTCGTGGATGATCCACCGTATACAGGTGAACACCTGGGCCTAACAACACGTTATTCCCTATTGTGACAGGCGCGCTGTCTAGGATGACGCAATTAAAATTTGCATAAAAGTGTTCGCCAATTTCAATATTGCCACCATAATCACATTGAAATCCGGGTTCGATGTTAACGCTCCCAAACAATTTAAATAATCGAGTGACGTGTCTCAGGTTGCCTTTACTCGGATGCGCATTAAATTTAGCACAAGCTAGACGTGCAGTTTCACGCAGTTGACGAAGTTCAGGGTGCGCCCCGTAAAAAGGCATTCCACACCGCATTTTCGTCCATTCGCTCTCGTTGTCAGTCACGTGAAAACTCGCTTTCATTAAAATCAGGGGCCAATATGAAATCGCATCATAACGAAATGAACGTCGACATCAAAGACGCTCATAATGAGTGGATAAAGGTGCTGTTCGAATTTTTCTTGATGCGCCGATAGGCCAAGCTGAGTCACTTATTGCGTTGAATGGAAAGCCCTGCCTTAAAAAGCACAGCCGTTTTTATTATTGGATGGGAATAAAAACTTAATCTGCTTTAACAAGCAACAGGCTACCATCTGGCAACCTGTTGCGTGTTTCAATGACCGCTGTTAGCCAGCGTTAAACGATGAGACCTGATCCATGACAGGTTGTTCGTTTAAAGTCACCACTTCAGCACGACGGAAGAAATTAAAATCCGTGGCTGTGGCCAATGTATATGCGCCCATCATTCGCGTTACGATTAAGTCGCCATTTTTCAATTTGGGCAACATAATATCTTCACTGATGACATCAACACTGTCGCAGGTGGGGCCGGCTAACACAGAGGCAAAACGTTCACCTTCCCAATGCAACGCATCCATTGGATAGTTGCCGTGATCAAAGACAATGCCACTGAATGAACCATAAATACCGTCATCCAAGTAATACCATTGCTTTCCGTCTCGGTTGGCTTGGCCCATGACAGACGATACGTTAATCATCGCTGGTGCAACAATAAATCGCCCTGGCTCAGCCCAGACAGCCACGGTTTCTGGTAATTCCGCAAGTGCTTGGCGAATCGGTCGGCAAAATTCATCAATGCCAATCACTTCTTCTGCATACCCCACTGGAAAACCACCACCTATGTCCAATGTGGATAGTGCAGGTAGCCCCAGTGCACTCACCTGCGTCAATACCGCTGCACTTTGTTCAATCGCGTTTACGTATTTTTCAGGGTCCGTGGTTTGCGAACCAACATGGAACGATAACCCTTTTATACGAATCCCTAATTTAAAGGCTCGCTGAATAATCTGAATCGCAGCTTCAGCAGAACAACCAAATTTTTTCGATAAGTCTGCGTACGCATCTTCATTGCGGAAACTCAAACGCACTAATATTTCCACCGCGTCTTTATAACGAATGAATTTCTCAAGTTCGTTAATGCTATCCACCACAAACACATTGCAACCGTATTCGAGTGCAGCTCGAATATCCGCATCCCGCTTGATAGGGTGTGTGTAAATGGTTCGATCTGCCGGCACAGACTCAGCGGCGACCAAGTCGACTTCTCCTGCTGTTGCCAAATCAAAGTGCGCGCCCTCGTCCATTAAGGATCGAACAACCGACGCTAACGGCAAAGGTTTTAAGGCAAAATGCAATACAACACCCGGTAAAGCCGCTTGAAGTAAGCGATATTGGTGTCGAATGCTATCGCAATCGAGCACCATTAAGGGCGCACCGTGACGGGCGACCAATGATTCAATTAACTGAACATCTGACGCATCATTGACGGCTTCGATTGAAGAAACATTATCAAAAGAGGGACTGATAGAAGAAATAATCATGGCATTCCTATTTAACAAAAAAGTCAGCAATAAACCCAGTGGGTTGAGCGGCTCGATTACTCGTTATGGCAATCAAATTCACTCTTGGATAGTTACTCTATTTGCCTGGCCGCATAGGAATGCGATGTACTCGGATTGGCTATCAACAAGATTTGCGCATAATATTATTTTTTCTCCCGCGCGCAATCTTTTTTTTAGCGTCTTTAAATAATTTTTTGATCTATGGCCATTTCACCACACTTTCAAATGGTTTTATCCGGTGCTTGACACCTCAGAGCGTCAAGATCACCGCGCCTTTTTTACGTTGTGAATCCACGTATTGGTGGGCCTTTTGTATCTGCTCAAAAGGGTACACTCTATCCACTACGGGCTTCAGTGTGCCAGCACGGATCAACGCCTCCAAGGCCAGCATTTGAGCTTGGGTTTCCTCCACAACCCCCATTATCACTTTCTGTCGACCCCAACACCTAGACCAGAACATTTGTAAGGCCGTTTTAAGACCGGCTGATGCTGAAATGAACGTTCCATCCTCTACCAACAAATGACGACTCTGGCTAAAGCTCAGTGTTCCCACCGTGTCATAGATGAAGTGAAATGGAGAAGCGGAATCGCACCAAGACGTCGGTGAAGCCTTTGTATAATCAATCCATGCGTCTGCCCCCAACTCTTCAACTAGACCTAAATTTCGATCGCTGCAAACTGCTGTGACGTGCGCACCACAGCTCTTAGCCAACTGGATGGCATAACTGCCCAATGCCCCCGATGCACCATTAATTAAAATACGTTGTCCCGCTTTCAATGACACTTTTTCCTTTAAGAAAAACCAAGAGGCCGTTGCACCAAATGGAACAGCAGCCGCTTGTTCAAAGCTCAGTACTTTCGGCTTGTGCACTACAGCACCCGACTCGGGTAAGGTGATAAACTCAGCATGCGCGCCAAGCCTCATGCCAGCACCTGCCATCACCTCATCACCCGGTGCAAAAGTGGTCACGTTTTCTCCTACTGCTTCGACCACACCGGCTAACTCCGCTCCAAAAACGGCTTGTCGCGGTTTAAACAGCCCGAAGAACAATCGAATGATGGCCGGATCTGCCCGCCGCAGCCTCGCGTCTCCTGAAGAAACGCTCGTCGCTTTCACGCGAATCAATACTTCATTCGCCTTGGGAACAGGCACTGCCGTCTGCACCATCTGGATAGCGGTCGCGTCCCCATAACGAGTGCACACCGCTGCTTTCATTGTTGCAACCATAATGGCTCCTAATGAATGTTGGGTTTAGATGCATCCTAGCTACACACGACAAGCGATACTTGATATTTTGTGCTCAATGCAGGAGACAAATAACCCAATTTCTTACAGATATATTAGGGGCGACTAATTTATGAAATCCGAAATGGTATTTATCCAAAGTATTGTTAATGCCATTGAAAATAATCTGACTGAAGACGTGAATATCGTCCGCTTGGCGGAGAAAGCACATATATCGCCCTGGCATTTTCAGCGACTTTTTAAAAGCTTGGTGGGGGATACATTGGGACAATATATACGGGGCCGCCGACTCGCGCGTGGCGCTGAACTGTTGGCTCAATCACCAGACAGCATATTAAATATAGCGCTCGAAGTCGGCTTTCAATCTCATGAGGCATTTACTCGATCATTTAAATCCTATTATCATATGTCGCCTAAGGCCTTCCGCGAAAACCCGTCTTCTGTCACGTTAAACACCAAGCCCTTACTCAGCCCAAATTTATTTGAACACTTTACCCAGGACATGCAACGAGAACCATTAATATTCACTCGACCGGCACAAAGACTGGTCGGCTTCAATACGGTTATCCCATCCCCTTTTTCATTGAGTGAATCCTACTGCCACATGCTGGAAGAACCTTGGTATAACTTGCTAAATCATAGAAGCGCTATTCTGCATCGTGTACCAAGCACATTTTTTGGTTTGACGATTAGTGAGTCGGGGCGTTTTACCGAAGAAAATTTAACCTATTTGAGCGCAGTACCCGTCACCCACTTTGAAAATGTACCGAGCCAAATGTCCACATTTGAATTACCCGAACAGTTAGTCGCTGTGTTTGATGTGCACCAAGTGGACTTTGATACCGTCAATAAAACAATGGATTATATTTATGGTTACTGGCTGCCAAATTCAAATTACCATCGAGGTCAGGGATGTGATTACGAATTCTTCAAGGATGTAAATGATTTCGATGGTTTATTCGATGCAGAAGCGTTTGAGGAAAACAGTTTAACATCGCAATACGTTATCCCACTTGAGCCTCGGTAGTCATTAATATGAACGCGCATTTGACTAAACGCACGTGGTGAACACATAAAATTTAACAGAATAGCCGAAACCCATAACGAGATTATGTTACTGAGCCGATCGGCGAACGCTAACACCCGCCAGCAGGCTCTACTTCTGAAGGTCGAATCGAATTCAATGACCCAATCCAAGGACTGAGTTTACGATATCACGCATCATTGAACACGATTTCTTCAATGCTAAAGCTTAAACGCAAGCATGGTTAGGCTGCATTATTTTCCCGCTGACTATCTTGGTCGTACAAAATCATATCTGCCGCTTTTTCGGCAATGGCAATGGTAGGGGCATTCGTATTTGAACCGACGATCGTCGGCATGATCGATGCGTCGACGACGCGTAATTGACGAACACCTTTGACCTTGAGTTGATCGTCCACTACCGCCCATTCATCAATACCCATTTTACAAGTACCCACTGGGTGGTAAATGCTTTCCGCTCGTTGACGAATAAAATGCTCAATATCTGTATCTGAAATGAGCTTATCATGCTGAGTCAAAGCCTTATCTCGATAGGGTTCAAACGCATGGGCATTCAATATTTCAATCGCAGCTCGCGCCCCCTGAACCAGTTTTTTAATATCATCAGCGTGACTTAAATAATTGGCATAGATGTCGGCCTTTTCCATAGGATCTGCGCTTTTTAAGCAGACCCTACCCCGACTTTTGGGTCTTAAATGACAGACATGCAGTGAGTAAGCATGACCTAGCAGCGCTGTAATATCTCGACCATGGTTCCGCAGTTCAATGGCGGTAAAGTGCAATTGTAAATCGGGAATGGGTTCCTCAGGCGAAGACTTAATGAAGCCACCGGACTCGGTGCCATTGGAGGCTAATCGCCCTGTCCCCCTCACATAGTACTGAAATAAATCGGTAAAGGTCGTGACGACTTGATCCACATGTATGCCATGGGTGGCCCATTTCTTACATTTATCCACCAAGGTAATATCTAAGTGGTCTTGTAAGTTTTCACCCACTCCCGGTAAATCCACTACCACTGGAATATTATGCTGCTTAAGTTCGTCTGCTGGTCCAATTCCCGATAGCTTTAATAATTGCGGTGAGTTTATGGCTCCGCCAGACAAAATGACTTCTCGCTTGGCGGTTAAAAACCCTCGGGATGAGCGACCCCACTTAGATCGCCTGATGTAGGAAACGCCTTGTGCTGCTCCCTCATTTACCTCTATTTTCGTCACGGTCGCATTCGAGAGAATCGTTAGATTTTGTCGTTGTTTAATGGGCTTCACATACGCCTCATACGTGCTCCATCGGCGGCCATTCTTTTGGGTCACTTGATACGGACCAACCCCTTCTTGTTGGGCGCCATTGAAATCAGCATTAAACTCGTACCCGCATGCCTGCCCTGCTGAGTAGAAGGCTTCATTGATTTTCTTGTATTGTTTTAAGTTCATGACATTCAGCAAACCGCCTCGACCATGAAACTCGTTGTGATGGTTTTCTTGATTCTCCGACTTCTTAAAATACGGCAGCATATCCTGAAAAGACCATCCTATATTCCCTAATGACTGCCAATGATCGTAATCTGAAGGGTGTCCTCTCGTGTAAACCATGGCATTACTGGAGCTGCACCCGCCCATCATTTTACCCCTTGGCCAAAATAAGGAGCGACGATTTAAGTTTGGTTCTGATCGCGTATTGTAAGACCAATTAATCGATTTCATTTTCATCAACATCCACATATACGCAGGTGTTGATATCGCCAAGTGGTTAGATTCAGGACCCGCCTCTACCAAAGCCACCGTAACGTCAGGGTTTTCAGACAACCGATTAGCTAACACACACCCAGCAGATCCACCTCCAACAATGACATAATCGTACTCGTAATGATTTTCACGCTCAGTGGTTGAATTCATATTTTTATTCTTATCAAGTTAAAAGCCGTGACAGCACTCGGAAATTAGACAAAGTGCGCAATAGAGTAATCACTCTAATTCATAAACTACAGTACCGAGAAGCGAAAGTGTGTGTCAAAAACATTTTCTGGCATGACCTCAGTTCGAGCGACTCGGCAAATGGATTTGATCATTGCGGCCAACCGAGCGGTTCTATCGAGACGACGCCTCCCACGGTAGCATAAAGTCATCGAGTGAATAGACGTATTCGCACATAGTACTCAAAGCCGTGAGCTGATAGTGTTAAAAGCGTACAGCGGTCAAAGACGTTGGTGGCTGCACTGCGGTATTCATGAGTTCCTCACGAAAGGAGTGGGCATTGATGATCGACCAAAAGCATAAACTCTCATTTTGGGAAACCTTTAAAAGCGTGTTTTGGGCCGCCTTTGGTGTGCAAAAAAAGGCTATTTGGAAACGCGATTTATCGGATGGTGACCCTCTCGCATTTGCCACAGCGATTATTTTATTTTTGGTGATCTTTATTGGCAGCATCAGTTTAGTGGTCAATTGGGTACTGCCTAGTTAAAACGTTTAATTATCAGCATATAATGAAAAGTGAACCGAGCAGCGCTTGGTTTGCATTAATTAAACAAGGCCGTATGCGTTGTGAAACGGCCTTAACTCACGCCCTACCTTTCTCGCTACTGGAATAATGCTGCGATTGACCAGTTCAACACTCTTCGACACTGCGTCAATTGGTTTGCACAGCCATTACACAATGGAATACCCCGACTGCTGTTTATAAAGATAAGTGTCAATAATTTGCGGTTTGTCTGTCTCGTAAAACGATTCGAAAAGCTGTTATTTATAGACTGTTTCCCTATAATCCTCTGACACCATTTTAATTTAAACATAGGAAATAGTGGCATGCAGTTCAGCTGTACTATTTTATGCCGATTCATTTTACTGCTTGTTCCCCTTACCGGTCATACTGAAGTTTGGCAAATCGCTACTGACCAAAATTTTCCTCCTTACGTGTACCAAGAACAGGGTAAAATAAAAGGTTTGCACGCAGATCTAATCGATGCTGTGATGCAGGAAATGGGCGTCAAATATCAATTGGCCACCTACCCTTGGGCCAGAGTAGTTGCCGTCACCGATAAAAGAAAAGTCGTGTTTAGTTTTCCATGGATCAGCAAACCCGAAAGGCGAGAAAAATATCTTCTGGTGGGCCCGCTTCACGAAGGAAAAACCGTTTTCGCTGTCAGAAAGGGAATGAAAGGCTTTCAATATAATTCATTAGAAGATTTATCAGGGTTTACAGTTGGCACCGTCCGGGGGTATGCCTACGATATACGATTTGACCAAGCCAAGTTTTTTAATAAAGATGATCAAGCGACTGAAAATAAAATGTTGCTTAAGAAGTTAGTCAATGGCAGGGTGAATATCATAATCGGTGATCTTGCAGTGCTCACGACAGAAGCTAAAAATCTGAACATACTGGATCGTATTCAATTTCTATCTAAACCGTTGAGGACCGCTGAGCGATTTGTTGCATTCTCAAAACACGATACCGAAAAAGCCCATCAATTCGGCGTGGCTTTAAAGCGCATACAAAAAAATGGTACTTATGAAAAAATTCTAAATAAATATCAATAGTTCGTCTCTCCAGTTCTTCTCTCCCGTCACACCAAAGCATCAGAACTACTGATACTTTTCATGTATACGCTGATATTCACCACTGGCAATGATCTGCCGCAATGCTTCATTGAACTGAATCATGAGTGCTTCAGCATTTGGCCAAAGCTTGCTAAAACAGACGTGATACTGCCGAGAACGAATATCTTGTAACGGGATAAATTTTAGGCTCGATGCCATACCTGCCTCGTACGCCATATAACGACCGGCTTCTAAACTTAGAAATAATGCATCAAATCGCTTATGGGACAACATTGGAAAGCCATGACTAATATGAGAAATGCTGATAAATTCGATTCCTTCCTGTTCCAAATAACTGTTAGCTGCGTACCCCGAAATGCTCGCCACCTGAACATTGTGCAAATCTTTTAACGTATGAATAGACGGTCCATCATAAAAGCGACTCACCACTACACCCTGTGTTGCGGTGCTGATCGGGTCGGAGTAATACACATATTCCTTGCGTTTTTCCGTCAATGCGCACGAAAACATACCCGCAACCAACCCTTGTTTAACCTGAGCCACAACTCTTTTCCAAGGTTGAAATTCGAAGGTGAGTGGCACCTGCATCCGTTTAAAAACCAACTGAATCACTTCAGAGTCAAATCCCAGTGCTTGACCATTGGGCGAAGCAAATTCATAAGATGGGAAGTGATCTGCAAGCAAGGTGACAGGTTGGTCTGCCGTGCTACGTCCAATCAGGCACATACCGAATAAAAATATGAACAGCCAATCATGTTTTACTATTTTCTTGACGCCCACAACCATCGATTGAATAACACCCATAGACTGATCGCCCCCGACTAACATTGGCGGTGTTACCACACGTACAAAGCATTTTTTCTCTGACCGAACGAATAAGCTCTGCACGCACCTTCACTGCATCTGCAGTACTTACACTTCAACCTGTCACTAAAATTTTAGCATCCTATACGCAACCTTGATTCAAGGGTCGAGAAATAGTGGCCTATAAAATTTTTCATACTCGCCGCAGGCCTGTTTAATACCAAGCAATCTAAAGAAGGGGAAACGAACCATCATTCAACGCGTACAATCGTAAGAGACAATCCGCACAGAGAATGCTTCTATCTTGGGAATTTACCTTCCTCTTGTATATGACCAAGGTAAACGAAACTGTTAGGGTGAGGTGACCACATGAAACGCCTATATTATTTGACCAAATCCATTACTAGCGCCGAAGAAGTCTCTGAAGATTTACACCGCCACGGCATTTCTGATTGGCGTTTTCATATTATTAGTCGAGATGAGGCGGGACTTTTCACCCACAAATTACACTCTGCTAATATTCTGCACAAAACGGATATCGTGCGTTTTTTGGAGCGCGGTATCATGCTGGGCGCACTCATAGGCCTAGCGCTTGTCATACCGGCAACGCAATTGTCTGTGGCACCTCTGCCAGCTTCGTTATTACTTGCCATGGTATTGTTTTGCATGCTGTCAGGGGCATGGATCGGTTGCGTGGGTGGCATCAGTTGCGAAAACTATAAAATTCAGCGCTTTCACAACGCCATTGAAAAGGGTCAATATCTTTTGATGATTGATCTCAAGGTAGAGGATGTTGAAAACATGAAAGCGCTGATGGCCAATCATCACCCAGAAGTCAGCCTTCAACTACTCGATAGCACCATCACGAACCCCTTTCTCTCAGCGGACGGCAAGATCCATGTTTTATGAAGGCAGTGCCTAAGCGTCATCCGATCCTTGTAGTGCCTTCGACGCTGACCGCCGTTCAAGTTTTAGCCGATATTTGACGAATAAAATCAGCTGCCCTTCACTTCGTACCGCAACGAATACCACCTGACAACAATGGCATAACAGCAAACAGCACATATTCTGTACGAACTTTAGCGAGGGGGGACACATGCGTGACTGGCATCGTACTGGACATGGAAAGGGTCTATAGAGTCAGGTATTTCTGATCAGCGGTACTGAATAACCAGATTTTAAACCACTCTTAAACAGGCTCTTCAACGGAGCAATATCGCTGCCATTCTGTTTTATATCTGCTGACAACCCCACTAGAAGAGGCCCTTGTAAACGTTTTCGCCCTTGTTTTCATTGCAGCCTGTCAATCAAATGACGACTGGCAGACTTTGTCTCTGACGCCCGCCCCATGCAGGAGCACGACCTACCCGCTTTTTACGTCAAAGATGCACCCACTTGAGGTAGGCCGACGAAGTCTCACCTCAACTGATGACCACCCGCAGCCAAAAAAGAAGGTGCTAGCCTTAGCCAATCCTGACAATATCTGGCAGCCTTTACGTGAACTTTTAACCTGTTCAAACGCAGTAAAACCCGTAATAATGCGCTCTGCGCAGAGCTGTAGTATCGGAAATGATCCACAAGCCAGCGCAAACCAGAATGCATCAACGGTTGCAGTATCGATAAAGGTTATTCTGGCATATTGTAAATGTGCCTTAACGCCCCAAGATTAGCCCTGTTTGTTGCATTCAGGCTGCCATTGACAAGCCCACAGGTTTGCATGCAGCCTAGGCAACTGAAGAGGGCTTAATCTTTAAAAGTGTTGAAGAAATCACATTTTTGCTGATTAAGTGACATTTAAGCGCACTCAGTGACGCTGAGTGTGCGGTAGCCTACAGATACCATTGAGTAAACTTATTTATACTCAAGCACACATTCTGTAACTAACCGCCAACCAAGATTTGTCTTTTTAAGTCAGGTCGAACGGAGGCAAGGCAAATAGAGATAATGAAAATGCAATATTCCATCACGTCCATTTCTGCACTTAAACCTTTTCTAGCCGGCCTAATTATGGCGGGAATCGTTGGTTGTTCTTCAACCGGCGGCGTAGAAGAAGGTACAGCTGAAAACGAAAACCCAGCAACTGAAGAAGTGGCAGAAGAAAGCGCTGAAGGCGAAGTCGCTGAAAGCACAGATGTAGCCGAACAAGCTACTGCTGATCCATTGCTTCAAACGACGACTATTTACTTCGCATTTGATCGTTCAGATTTGACCAGTGAATTCGAATCTGTTCTTAACGCACATGCTGCTTATTTAGTAAGCAACCCAGAAATGAGTGTTGTTCTAGAAGGTCACGCAGATGAGCGCGGTACGACTGAATACAACATGGCTCTAGGTGAGCGTCGTGCTGAGAAAGCCAAGCAATATCTAGTGGTACAAGGTGTAAACCCTTCTCAAATTTCTACTGTTAGCTACGGCGAAGAGCAACCAGCCGTACTGAGCAGCGATGAAGAGAGCTGGGCTAAAAACCGTCGTACTGAAATCAAATACTAATATTGGTATTTGGATATACCGCTTTACTGAACCATCATAGTCATTCAGTAGCTGTATCAATCTAACGTCCGTTCTGACTGCCAGAGGCAATTCATCCGGACCTAGATTTAAAAAAGAGAGCTTTCGCTCTCTTTTTTATGCCCTTCTTTCAGCCAACCTCATATCCCAATTACCGACAAAAATACGCGTAGTTTGCTGCGAGACCTTGCAGGCATATATTCCTATTGCTTCCGATAGCACATCATTTGTTGACACCTGTGCCGTGTCCGATCTGACACTCTGTCTCAATCCATCTTATCCTTTATGCGTGCGACAATATGACACATTCCTTATCTACAAATGATCACCCTATAATCTCAGACTCAAAAGCGATGAGCATTAAATCGTATTGCCCATCGCCATGCGTAAAACCTTAATTAACATCACCGCTCTATTTAAAATTAGGCTTCGTTATGTTGAATGTTTTAAAGCACTTTAATTTTCTATTCTTCCATTTTGTCAGTAGCCTTGCCTGCCTATGCTTTGTATTAATGGCATCAGCAACCCATAGCACGCCCATCATTTCTCAAGACATTTCTCTAGATGAAAAAAAAATAAGGCACGTTATTAACAGCACTTATGACACACCAAATGGAAAAGTCATTATTAATCCCATTGTCATAAACGCGGAACACGCATTGGCCAGCTGGGTGCAAGGTAACAAAGGCGGGCGTGTCATTATGAATAAAAATAGCCATGATCAATGGGAAGTTGTTTTATGCTCGGGCAAAGCTGTTTTAGACAGTCAGTTCTTACAAAAAAGCGGAATCACTAGACCCATTGCCGACCTTTTAAGCAAGGCTTTGACAAAAAAAGAAGCGACTCTTTCTGAAAAGCAACGTCTGCAATTTGATAGTTTTAACGCCATCGTTTATGGACAGCGATCTCATAAAAAACATTCTCATACATCCATAAAAACGGATGAACAACACGAACATTCAACGACCGATCACAAGCTTCACACTCAACAACAAACTGCGACTACGGATAAATGATTAAAAAGCCAAGATCGCAAACACCAATATTGAATGCATTACGAAGCCCAGATATTTCCTTGAAGCACTGCGATTGCGATAGACAGCCGTAATCATCAACTATTTTGATGGTCGCCCATCACCTTAAACGTGAAAATTGATAAGACAGAAGATAAACATGAAACGGATCAATCGCTTAACAATGTTTTTATACGGAGTGTTCACTGCGAGCCATGTCAGCGCTCAAGCGGCTGATGACTTACCCAGCATAACTGTAGTTGCGAATCCATTAATTGAACGCAATATTATCGATGCTTTCTCATCCAGCAGTACAATGATTACGGACGAACAAATCACTCAACAAAACTCCATAGATTTAACAGCAGCACTCAGAGCCACTCCGGGTGTGCAAATATCACGATTTAACCCCGTTGGTGCATTTGGAGGCGCTGAAGGTGGTGGTGTATACATTCGAAGCCTGGGCGCAAGTCGGCCCGGCAGTGAGATTAAAACATATATCGACGATGTACCATTCTATATGAGCATGTGGAATCACCCATTACTCGACCTACTGCCGTTAAATGGCATGAGCAGTATTGAGGTCCATAAGTCTCCGCAACTCCAGTCGAGTGGCAATAATTTCGCATCAATCAATCTTCTCACCAAAAGGGCGGTAACTCGTCGTTCTCAAACGGGCAGCTCCAAACTCGAAACTCAAGCTAAATTGTCTACCGGCGCTTTTAGCACCGTCATCCAACAGTTAGACGCTGTCGGAGAAAGTGGCCAATCGAACTATATGTTTGCGCAGGGTTTTTCGCAATCTCAAGGTCATCGAGATAACGCAGATGGCGAACTGAAAAATGTCATGGGGCGATTCGGATATCAGCTCATGCCGAACTGGAATGTCGATACATTCTATTTGCATACCGACAATATCGCCCATGATCCTTTAGATGAACGCACCCTCGCCAAATCTGATTCGAACCTTCAAAATACAACGGCCTATACAACGCAAGCTTCTCTAATATCCGTTTCTGTTCAACATCAATATGAAATGATCCAAGGCGGCATTAAATTTTACTTAAATAATGGTAATGGAAACCTGCTGGATCAAACAGATGGCGCCGGTGATACATTGAGTCATTTTGAAACAAAAGGCATTCGTTGGAAAGAATCCATCACCCCATGGCGAAACGCACTACTGGTCGGCGGTATGGATTACGACTCTACTCGGGGCGATATTGAATTTAATCGAGATGATCCTACTGAGCGTAGAGACTTTAATGCACCCAATTTCCAATTAACCTCATCCTATGCTGCTTTAAGTCAAAGTTATTATGTGAACGATTGGGAATTCATACCAGCAATGAGCGTACGGCATTATCAACACAATTTCTTCGATTCGCTGACACAGAAACAATTCGGATTCTCCACAAGCAATTCGGACTTTAAAGTATTTGTAAATATTGCTGAGGGCGCCAACTATCCTGGCTTAGAGGTCACCTCGCTTTCGTACTTGATACCAGCATTAAACGATAGTTGGAAAAGCCTCGAAGCTGAAACCATTTACCATCGAGAGCTAGGCATCCAATGGCGTGTAACAGATTCGACTCAACTCGAAATAAATAGATTCAATGACGACATAAAAAATCGGTACATTTTTTCTTTTCCACCTCACACGTCCAGCCCTCAGTTCACAAATATCTCAGGGTACTCAACACAAGGGAGCGAAATTTCTCTCCATCAAGCATTTAATCAATACTGGAACCTTTTCGCCGGCATAACATTACTCGACTCTAACTTAAAAACGCTACCCTACGCGCCTAAAAAGTCAATCACCATTGGTAGCAATGCTACGGTGAAAAAAGTGACCATGAGTATGGATGCACAGTATCAAAGTGACACCTACGTCATGACAAATTCAGATCAGTCGCGTACGCCCGAAGGTAGTCCTCTGGAATCAGTCAGTGGCTTTACGGTTATCAACAGTCGATTCGCCTATCCATTAAAATGGTTGGGAGCCAAGGGTGAAACCTTCATTGCCATTGAAAATCTACTGGACAAAAAATATGCCTACCGCCCGGGTTATGCTATGCCAGGACGGTGGGCGCAAATCGGGTTTAGAGCAAACTTCTAACGAAAAATAACTCATCCATGACGCAAAAATAAGAGCAGCCACCCATGAAACTGCCTCCACTGATTAATTTGAATAGTAGGAAGAACCCTTTAACGCTGAATCGTGCTGAAATCGAGCGTTATAGCCGCCACATTTTAATTCCAGAAATGGGATTAGAGGGGCAAACGCGATTAAAGAACAGCAAGGTGTTGGTTATCGGGGCAGGTGGATTAGGGTCACCAACATTATTGTACTTAGCTGCGGCAGGCATTGGGCATATTGGTATAGTCGAGTTTGATGTGGTTGAGGATTCGAATCTTCAACGACAAATAATTCATACCGTCGATCAAGTTGGCCACCCCAAAAGCACCAGCGCACAGTTAGCCATACAAAAATTAAACCCTCATGTGACGGTGACTTGCCACCCCATTCGGTTATCCAATGAAAATGTTATCGCTCTATTTTCAGAGTATGACCTTATTGTGGATGGCACCGACAATTTTTCTACTCGATATTTAATCAATGATGCATGCATTCTAACAAATCGACCTTATATTTGGGGATCCATTTTCCAGTTTGAAGGGCAAACATCTGTTTTTTGGGAAGATGCTCAAGACATAGACGGCAAGCCGTGCGGTATTAATTACCGTGACCTGTACCCAGCACCGCCTCCGCCCGAGTTTGCCCCTTCATGTTCTGAAGGAGGTGTACTGGGCATATTATGCGCATCAATTGCTTCAGTGATGACAACCGAAGCAATAAAGTTATTGACTGGGATGGGGGAATCCCTGTTAGGCAAATTAATGACGTACGATGCCCTCGATATGAGCTTTCGCACCGTACCATTACGGCCCGATCCACAAAGACAGAAGATTTCCGCTTTAAGTGATTATGACCATTTTTGTGGCATTCGCCCGCATAAGAATCACCATCAAACGCATTCTGAAATCGATAACATATATCAAATTAACCCGCTTGAACTACAAGCATTACTGCATTCAGAACCCGCGATTAAGGTCATTGACGTCAGAGAACAAAACGAGCGAGATATTTCTAGCATACAAAATACTATACATATCACTCGATCTAACATTCTATCAGGTGAAGCACTCGAAAATTTACTGCTAAGTGATTCCATTGTTGTCCATTGCAAGTCAGGTATTCGCTCTCAACAAGCAGCGATCCATTTAAGAGAAAAAGGATACACCAACGTTATGAACTTAGCAGGGGGAATCCTCGCATGGATTGATGATGTCGACCCTACCCTGCCGCGTTATTAAATTCCAATCATAATAATAAAAGTGTAACGACCATGCTTAATATATTGCAAATGCATTTAGATAGAATGTGGCAACAAGCGATTAAAGACCACCCTATTGAAACCTGCGGAATCATCGCGGGTAAGCTAGGCTCCAATGAAGCCAGCCGCTTTATCCCAATGAAAAACATTGCTCAATCCACATCCTTTTTTGAATTTGATCCTAAAGAACAATTACAGGTATGGCGGGAAATGGAAGTTAATGACGAAGAGCCGATTGTCATTTTCCACTCACATACGCATTCTGAAGCATATCCCAGCCCCGCTGATTGTTCATTGGCCATGGAACCCAATGCGCACTATGTGATTATTTCTACACAGGACAAAGATTTGCCTGACGCCGATCATGCTATTAGAAGCTTTAGAATCATGAACGGAGAAATTGTAGAAGAACGCATCGCGAGAGTTGCAAGCTACCAAACCAGTGTTGCATGACCAATAACGCTTCGTTTAAGCAAAACTAATCTAAAAATAAAATGGGTATATAAAAACATCATGGCGACGATAAACATTCCAACTATATTAAGACCGCTGACTCAACAACAAAAATGCATAAAGCTTGATGCAAAAAATGTCGCTGAACTTATCGACAAC
Source organism: uncultured Saccharospirillaceae bacterium (assembly GCA_947503895.1). Lineage (GTDB taxonomy): Bacteria > Pseudomonadota > Gammaproteobacteria > Pseudomonadales > Oceanobacteraceae > Bermanella. Next base: position 131,450 of record CANNFT010000008.1, on the reverse strand, counting down.
ATGGATAAACAATATCCAGGCATCAAAGAAAGAATTATGAAGGGTGAGCAAGTACATCGATTTATGAATATTTATATCAACGATGAAGATATTCGTTTCTCCGATAATATATATACTCAATTAAATGAAAATGACGTCATTACAATATTACCAGCTGTTGCGGGTGGCACAATCTAACAACATTAAACTGACAAATACTTTCTACATAATCATAGATTGTAGCCATCATTAAACGAACCAGCGGCACATTGGGATCATTAACCATCAATAAGTGATAAATATTATGTCTGCCATTGAGACTGATTTAGAAAATCATTTAAATTCAGCTAAAAAATTTGAGTTCAATCGACCTAGGGATAATATTTTCCAGCATGATGTCAATATCGAAATCCATCCTGGTCATCAACGGTTCGGTTTTTCTGAGCTGATCAACTCTCTGAACATTCAGGTTGAGGCGTTAGGTTTGAGCCAAATAGAGAAATCTGACTCGAAAAATTCGAACACGTTTACGAATCAAACATCACGAACGGATGCACTTGAATGGACGCTCTCCTGCGATATAGGAAGTGAATCATATACCGCGCACTGCTCAACATCGTCAACAATAGAAAATGTTTCAAATTCCTACAGCCTATTTAATGAATTTACACTTCAAGCCTCAACAGGCCTAATGTCAGTACATGGCAGAACCATGGGTGAACCCACAGGGTTAAATATTCCATTTATCTCTTGTTTTACATCTGTACTAGCGATGCAAAGCGGTATGGCAAGCCTATTTTCACAACTAAACGGTGATACTAACTATAAGCACTGCCGTATATCATTCGAGTCGGCTGCGCTGGTGGCCATCAGTCAGTACATAGCCGGTGCAAGCGCGGAAGAGCAAGCTGAGTCTATACTGCCGGATACCTACTCAGCTACGGATGCCGGTTCTTCTGACGACACTTTTTTTCATCCTCCCTTCCGTTCAAAAGACGGCGTTATTTTCGAACTAGAAACGCTATCAGTCGAGCCTTGGCTAAACTTTTGGCTCGCACTAGGAGTAGACAAATCTGTGATCGGTCAGGGCTGGAAAAGCTTTATGCTAAGGTATGCAAAAGCCGTAGCACCCTTACCGTCAGAATTACAGTCCGTACTCAGTCGTTTATCGTATTCAGACATCAATATGTTGGCCGAAAGAGCGGCCCTATCTATTTGCCCAGTCAGACAAACAGATGCCGTAGCCGATGATAGAAATATAACACCATCCGCCCAACACCCTTGGAGATTTTCCACTCGCGAAAGCATAAGCGCCGAAGAATACGATGTGGATACACTGCAAAATATCCGATTGGCAACACCCAAATTCCCTAACGCTATACCTAAAGGCCCTCTATTAGGTGTTACCGTCATTGAGTCATGTAGAAGAATACAAGGGCCAATGGCCAGCCATTTACTGGCCCAGCTTGGGGCAACTGTCATTCGAATTGAACCACCGGGTGGCGACCCTTTAAGAGGCATGTTACCCGTCTCAAATGGTGTCTCCGTTCGTTACGATGCACTCAATAGGCACAAGGCTATTCTTGAGATTGATATTAAGTCGACGCACGGTCGGCTTGAAGTACTTAAGCTCGTTCAAAATGCAGATGTTTTTATTCAAAACTGGGCACCCAGTAAAGCCGCATCATTAGGTTTAGACGAGTGTGATATGCATAAAGTCAATGACAAGCTCATTTACGTTTATGCCGGTGGATGGGGTAAACAAGACGCTCATGTAGATCTTCCGGGTACGGACTTTATGGTACAAGCCTACAGCGGTGTCGCCGACCTCATTCAAAAGCAAAGCTCAAGATCAGGCGGCAGCCTATTTACGATGCTCGACCTGTTGGGAGGCGCTATTTGTGCTCAAGGGGTTGTCAGTGCATTGTTAAAAAATAGAATAAACCAATGTAACGAAAATGACGGGGCCACCGTACCCGCCCCGATCACTCGCGTAGACACTTCATTATTGGACAGCGCTAATCTTTTAATCGATGTGGATAATGTAAGAAACCAGCAATCTCCATCCATCAACGAGACATTATTAAAAGGCTGTTATGCTACACTCAAGGCACAAGATGGGTTTATAGCAATTGACTGTCGAAGTTACAATTTTAACCTAACGCTTCAGTTCTACAAAGCTATTGGCGTCGGCCCTGAATTTAAGAGCACCTTAGATGAAATAACCAATAGCGCTTCATATATCGATCAAAACCGGCAGAGTATCCATTTAAATCAGTTTAATGATATTACTCAGCAACCTCATTCCTTAAATTCATGCCCCTTCAAATCTTCATACTTACAATCGCAATTTCAATTGCAACAACAGGTCAATTCCCTCATCCGTCAAGAGACTTGTGGCCACTGGCTGGATAGATTTCATAATCTCGGCATCGCGGCTTCATTTGTGCCTTTAGGTTTGTATAAACCTCCAGGTAACGAAACGCATACTACTCATTCAATTCGAACATTAAACCTAACCAATAAAATTCAATACAAAGACGGTTATGCTCAGGTGATGCCTGCGTGGGATTTTCATTCGTAAATCAGTGATCGAAAGCAATAACCGTTATTTTTTCAATCATATAAAGCATCAGTGAGATTCACGTGACAGTTTTTCATTCAGGTATTACCGACTTAGTGCCCTCTCAATTAAGAGCAGACTGGACATCCCAAGGCTATTACCCCAACAAATCTGTATTTCATCAGTTTAAGGAAAAGGTGAGTCAACACCCATCAAAGGCTGCAGTTGTATCATTGCAAGAAAGCATTAGTTATCAGTCGCTTTATGATGCCTCCTTGGTTTTAGCTAACCATTTTCGCTCCCTAGGCATCGTCGAAGGTGACGTTGTAGCCTATCAACTAACCAATCACTGGTATGCTTGCGCGATAGATTTAGCGGCATCTGCACTTGGTGCAATCGTTTCGCCCTTTCCTCCCGGCAGAAGCAAACTGGATATTTTATCGCTGTTAAATCGCAGCCGAGCACGAATGTTTATAGGACTATCCCACTTTGCGGGAGAAAGTATCGAAGAGATGATGACAGAAATTCAACCTCAGCTGCTGTCATTGAGAACTCTAGTCAAGATTCAAAGCTCAAGTTCATCCGGCTTAATTAACCCTCCGACTGAACGTCAAACGCTCGACGAACAATATCCTATAAATCACATTAACACATGCCAACAGCCAAATTGGATAAATTTTAGCGCATTGTTAAAAGGTGAACCGATTAGCGAAACGAATCTACCCGATATTAACCCTAATGCTCCATTACGATTTTTGGTTTCCTCTGGCACTGAATCGGAACCAAAATTAATCGCGTATTCACACAACGCATTAACAGGCGGCAGAGGTCGATTCTTAAAAACAATCCATGAACAAACGAGACACCTCAGCCATCATAGTATTGCTTGTCCACCATCGGACAATTTTTGTGGGTTATACCTTATACCATTAGGATCAGCATTTGGTTCGACTGCTACATTCGGAGCATTGTGTTATATGGGAGGGACGATTGCGCTCATGGAACGATTCAATGTGCATGAAGCATTGGCTATCATTGATCAATTGAATCCCACACACCTATTGGGTGTACCAACCATGTTTCAAAAGTTGATGGCGGAGCCTGCATTAAAATCAATTAATAAACAAAGCATACAAGCTCTGATTAGTGGCGGGTCTGTGAGCGATGAAGAAACCATACGCCGATGCAGAAAACAATTTGATTGTCATTTTATTAATTTATATGGCTCGGCTGATGGGGTGAATTGCCATAATTTACCCAGCGATCATCCAGATACACTGCTTTATAGCGTAGGGAAACCCAATCCGACCATATGTGAATTTAAAATTGTTAATGAAGCAGGCGAATCACTCGCATCGGGTGAAGTAGGCGAGATTTATACACGCGGCCCTATTAGTCCCATGCAGTATGTGAATGCACCGGAGCTAGACAAACGTTATCGTAATGATAATGGCTGGGTGAAAACCGGAGATTTGGGCCTGATAGATCAGCAAGGCTACTTAATTTTATCTGGCCGTAAAAAAGATATTATTATTCGAGGTGGTGCCAATATTAGTCCTGTTCAGATAGAAAAGCTCGCCACCGCACATCCACACGTTCTCGGTGCGTTGTGCTTACCAGTCCCTGATCCCATCGTGGGTCAAAGGGTTTGTTTATGTATAATGCTTCAACCTAAACATAGCAGAGTGCCATTGAATGAAATAAACCAATTTCTCTACAAGAAAGGACTAGAAAAAAATAAACTGCCTGAATACTTAAAATATTATCGTCAATTCCCATTGAACCCAGCAGGTAAAGTAGACAAACAATTGATGTCAGAACAGTTGAATAAACTTAATGCGCACCGTGTTGAAAGAGCCATATGATCATGGAAATCTATAAAACTGAAACAGACATTAATATTAACGAGTATTCCAATACTCTTCGTAAATTTATGGCCGGCAAAGTCATTCCTGCCGAGGCGAAATTGTATAAGGAAAGACATGAAGCTAACGGTCCAGAGAATATAAGCAAAGACAAAATCAGTTTAATAAGCGACCTTCAAGATGAGGCTCGTCACCTAGGTTTGTACGGCCAATTTTTCCCAAAGCAATATGGGGGGATGTTTAATCAATTAAGTGATTATTTAATGATTGCCCAAATAGAAGGCTACTCAGAATTTGGCCCCGAAATTTTTGGTAGTGAAATCTCACTGGATATACACACACTCAAGAAGTACGGCACCTCACATATTCAAAAAGCCTACACGGCTGCCATCGCAGATGGGCGATACACATCGAGCTACGGCATGACTGAACCCAATGCAAACGGGTCCGTACCCCACACTTTTACCACCATTGGCACTCCATGCCATGATGGATGGCTAATAAACGGGAGAAAGTGGTTTATTTGTAGAGCCAAAACAGCAAAAGTGATACTCACACTTGTTCGAACGCCACCAGAATACGATCACTCAGATCAAAATAGCCGTTGCTCAAACGAAGCTTCATTTTCGCTTATGTTGGTGGACACCAAATCGGCAGGGTTTCGTGTAGAACGTCCAATTCCGTTGTTCGGGAACTATCAGGGACAATGCGAATTATCCTACGACTCTGTATTCGTGCCCACTAGCCATGTACTCGGGACCATTGGTGATGGCATGAATATCGTGAAAGAACGATTAATGACTGGACGTCTGTTACGCTCAGCTCAATGGCTAGGACTAGCACAACGGTGTTACGACTTAATGTGTGATCGCGTTAACTCTGAACATGGCAAGAGAATCTATTTATCCAGCAAACAGCTTATACGTCAACAAGCTGTCACCGCCTACCAAAAATTAATCAGTGCTCGTGCCATCCATATGCAAGCGGCTTCATTACTTGATCAGCACAAAAACGCCGCAGTCGAAGTGAACTTGGCTAAAGTGTCTGCATCCGAAGCATTGTGCATAGCCGCTGATGTGGCTATTCAGGTACATGGCGCAGAGGGTTTTTCGGATCGTACGTCTTTACCCCACATTTTCCATTTAGCTAGAATGACACGAATACTTGACGGTGCAGAAGAAGCCCTTGTAAGCAGCATCGGAAAGCAATTGTTAGATCAACCACCCTCTTTTTTAGAAAATAGCCATGATGTCATGAGCAACGTTTTCTCTCATCATAATGGTGCCCCAACTCATTGCACGATGAACAACACGCAGCAGGATTCAATTCACACCCCTATCTATGCTCATACTTCAACGGCTTAGCATATTGTTCCTTTAAGAGTTTAATCTCATTAATTTACCACGTATGTATTCTACTAATTTGGGTACAAACGGAGATTGGGGATGCTGAGCACATACTGCGTAAATACTCGTGGGTTCGATATCGTATTCAGGGAGTATCACTTCCAATCTTCCCGCTTGAATATGTGATTGAACCGCCCACTTAGGTATAATCGCTACACCCGCACCAGCTAGCACTAGGCTCAATTGGGAAAACGTATCATTCGTTTGCAGGCTACCTTGTAAATGCATTTTTATTCGATCGGTTTTGTCGTATAAAATTATTTCTTTAGATGCATTTCCGCATAAAATACAGTTCATTTTTGGCAGTTCACTCAGCTTGATGGCATCCCCAAGATGTTCAATGAGTTCTGGTGACGCAACAATCACGCGCTCCTCAATATTTAATTTCTGTGAAGTAAATTCCGCGCTATTTAACGTTCTACTTTGTATTGCGATATCCGTTTTACCATCAGAAAAATCGACATCGTCATTCAAGCACAAGGTAATATCAACGTCTGGAAATTCTCTTCTAAATTCTGATATGACAGGTACAATATTCGCCTGTCCTAGAAATATTGGGCAAGTTAAATGTATGCTTCCTAGAGACCGGCTTTTACAGTCCCGTAACTCTTCAGTGGCAGCCTGTGCTTCTAACGCTATTTTGTCGCAATGACGATGGAAGCGTTCTCCATTAGGCGTTAAGCTAATGTTTCGTGTATTGCGCACCAATAATTGTGTTTTTACCTTCTTTTCTAGCCGCTTGATATGATAGCTAACCACCGCCCTCGTCAGGCCCAAATTACGCCCCGCTTCCGCAAAACTTCCATAGCGGACAACTTGAGAAAACACAAGCATGGCTTTAATGTTATCGAGACTTTCCATTTCGAATTTCCAACCATCATACTTTACATTTAAAGTAGTATTTGCACGTCATGTACCAACTAAAATTAATCATACGATGATTCATTAGAGGAAGACGATTGAGCTATCTTCTCTTCCCTAATTGGTAGACAGCATATAACAATACGGTAACATGGTATAAAACAGGCACCTTAGAGATCAGCTCGTTTCTACGTTAGCCCAGAAATAAAGACAAAATAGGGCGTTTTATTCAGTAGCACATGGACACTCACATCCAAGTTTGTCAAATGACAGGAAATATACGACCATACTCAAATAGCGAATTTAAACAAGACATGCTGGAATGATCTAAGATTGGCAGTACAGATTTATCTACAGTATCTTTCTCAGTGATAACGAGAATGGATATAAATGATGACCGCGCTTTAACACTCTTATATTTTTATTTTCAAGAGCATCAAGCGCAATTGTATTTCTTTATACTCGTATACAACCAATTCATATAGACTAAAAAGAAGCAGATGTACTTTCTGTGTAATATTTCAATGCTGTATTTTGATTAATAGCTTCACAGTGAAGACTAGCTCGATGAATTGATATGTAAAGATCCCATTTTTCTGGATAGGCCTTCACTAAGTTAATCGCCTGTATGCATGCCGTTCGACTATAAGATTCCGACGCTAGATCATAAAATTGAAATCGATGGTCTGCAAATGCAGTCGTCTCACTGATCATCCGACTGTCTTCAACATCTGATATCCTTGCCCAGCCTTTAATATCGAGGTAAGCATAATCCCGAGAAAATTGACAAGAGACGTTAGATATCGTTTTATCTGTACACACGAATGATGCTTTAAATATATCATCATAAATAACCCTACCCTCCGTAACACTAGTGGGGTCAGCGTGCGTGTAACCAACGACACATAATGCACTTGAAATGATAAAATTTTTAATCGTTTTAACCATTTATACGTTCCCTTATTAAATTATATAGTTTTATTTTATGAATTAATTAAAATGAAGAATGAGCGTCTCATCATTTACCATCTGTTGAATCAACGGATCGTGATCGTTTGCATCTCCTGTGTAGGGAGAAAGTCCATCAGGCAACTTGCTGCCGACACAATAGACACTTGGTTTATTGCCTAAACCGCCCACACCATCTTTATCAATATCTTTAAATAATGTGCGATTTAGAAATACGGCATTACCGGTATTTGGCTCATCATTACAATCAAACTGGGAAGGGGTTTCGAGTGTATACCCAATAGGAGGATACCGCCCAATACAGATTTGTTCCGCGAAAGGGTATTGCTTGTAGAATCCATCGCCATCTAAATCTTTATAGACAAAGGAAACCAAATTCCATTTGTTCTGATCCATATCATCACAATCTGAATTGTTTCTAGCGAGTCCTGTGACTAGGTTTTCTGAGCATATGCGTTGAAGTGGCCCACTACCAAAACCATCAACGTCCAAATCTAAGTAGTAGTCCCGATAGATAAAACCTTCTGGATCATTGTCATTGCAATCTTGATCTTCTTTCTCCAAAGCATACCCTAAATACGCTTTATCTTTACCAAGCGCCGCTCCAGTACAAACAAATTTTTGTTCCACCTGAACATAGGATCCATCACCATCAGTATCGATTAAATCAAAAGGGAGTCTTTGATAATGCTGCGAGTTCGTATCGTCACAATCACTTGAAATCAACGATGTATTTTGTGGGAGATTATCACCAATGCAAGTCATTTCACCGTCGGAAGCCCCGTAACCATCCTGATCAATATCAGCAAACAAATTGACGCTGCGATATATGTTTGGCTCATGATCATCACAATCACCAATGGACTCCTCTGTGTCTGGGGGAGTCAGTGAAAATCCAAAAATTAAAGTCGTAATGTCATTTGTACAAATTTCATTTACCTTTTCAGTATCATGCCAATGACCATCCATATCGTAATCTTCGAAACGATATTTCAATGAGACATACTTTTGATTGTCTTGCTCGTCGCAATCGAAACCCATTAATGCATATCCTTTGGGCGTCGTTTTCCCAATACAGGCTTTGATTGATGTTTGTCCTCCAAACCCATCGAGATCTATATCTTCATATAAATCAACAAGCCGATACTTTTCTTTCCCACTTACAGGATTATCATCACAATCCCCTTTTACATGAGAACGATTTAAAGTTAACAAATGTGTGTTAACGATATTTTCACCACCGCATATTTCATTTATCGAATCTTGTTCAACCACATACCGATCATGATCCATGTCTATATATTTATAACGCTGATGAATAAACTTGGCGGGGTCTGTATCATCGCAATCTCCTAGCTCAGATCTATTCTTAGTCATACTGTAACCTGAAGGTAAACTCCCACCGGTACAAATCTGTTGGGTTTCTTGCTGATCCACCCATCGGTCATCTAAATCTTGATCTCGATACCGATAAGATAAATTAGAATAAACAAGCGGATCATTATCATTACAATCGCCTGCTACCTCTGAGTATTTTTCCGGTACAAGGTCCCCTATGCACTGCTCATTTCCGCTATCGATTCCATATCCATCTTTGTCGTTATCTTGGAACAAATTAACAGATCGATATAATGCTCTCCCACTCAGTGCTGAATCATCGCAATCCCCGATACTGTGCGAGTCATCCAGCGTCAAAATATAATCAGCAGGTCGTTGACTACCTGCACACAACTTCGCTACTGCCTGTTCCTTAATGACATGTCCATCTAGATCTTGATCCCGATAAAGATAGTCATACCATTTGAAATGCTCTGCATCATTATCGTCACAGTCTTCGTTATTTATTAATGTATATCCTTTGGGCGTCATTCTCCCAATACAGGCTTTGATTGATGTTTCTCCTCCAAACCCATCGAGATCTATGTCTTCATATAAATCAACAAGCCGATACTTTTCTTTCCCACTTACAGGATTATCATCACAATCCCCTTTTACATGTGAACGATTTAAGGTTAACAAATGTGTGTTAACGATATTTTCACCACCGCATATTTCATTTATCGAATCTTGTTCAACCACATACCGATCATGATCCATATCTATATATTTATAACGCTGATGAATAAACTTGGCGGGGTCTGTATCATCGCAATCTCCTAGCTCAGATCTATTCTTAGTCATACTGTAACCTGAAGGTAAACTCCCACCGGTACAAATCTGCTGGGTTTCTTGCTGATCCACCCATCGGTCATCTAAATCTTGATCTCGATACCGATAAGATAAATTAGAATAAACAAGTGGATCATTATCATTACAATCGCCTGCTACCTCTGAGTATTTTTCAGGAACAAGGTCCCCTATGCACTGCTCATTTCCGCTATCGATTCCGTATCCATCTTTGTCGTTATCTTGGAACAAATTAACAGATCGATATAATGCTCTCCCACTCAGTTCTGAATCATCGCAATCCCCGATACTGTGCGAGTCATCCAGCGTCAAAATATAATCAGCAGGTCGTTGACTACCTGCACACAACTTCGCTACTGCCTGTTCCTTAATAACATGCCCATCTAGATCTTGATCCCGATAAAGGTAGTCATACCATTTGAAACGCTCTGCATCGTTATCGTCACAGTCTTCGTTATTTTTAGAAAATGAATTGGGTATCTCTTTCCCGATACACATGCTGACAACTGCCCCATATCCAAATTCATCTCCATCTGCATCAGGGAAAAGGCTCACAGATCGGTAAGCTTTATTATCATTATCATTGCAATCACCTATGAAGTGGTCAGCTGATAAATTGAGAATAAAGCTGGAAGGACGTTCACTACCTGCACAGACTGCCTGAAATGCATTTTCTTCAATAACAAATTTGTCCAGGTCACGATCACTGTATTTGTACAAGTAGTCTTTGTATCTTGTGACGTCACTATCATCGCAGTCTTGATTATTTGTAGAATAAAGCTGTGGAATTTTATCACCTATACATACGGATACCTGTTTCCCCATACCAAACCCATCGCCATCATTGTCTTGGAATAATCGCTCTTTTCGGTAAACTGAAGCATTCGAATCATCACAGTCAATGGCACTACGATCACTCAATTCTTCTGCATAACCAACAGGGTGTTGATCGCCGCCACATACCAACTTCGATGACGAAAGAGCGGCCCAGCGACCGTCTAAGTCGGCATCTCTAAACCAGTAAGGCATATACCTAAATACTTCTGCATTTGCATCATTACAATCTGTCGCAAATTCTGAATAGCCATTAGGAACAATGCTTCCAATGCAGATGGTTCTACTGGCTCCAGAGCCATATTGATCACCATCCCGATCATGATAAAGCCTGACATTCCGGAACGCAGAATGTCCAGTCATGGGGTCGTCAGAGCAATCACCCAAAGAATAATCTTCTGTGAGTCGATCTAAATATCCGGCTGGCCGATCCTTTCCCGCACATATTTCTAAATGCTTTCCTTGGTAAACGGCATGCTTATCATGGTCTAAATCTACATAGCGGTATTGGTACTTGATGAACTGACTAGCATCCAAATCATTGCAGTCACCCGTTTGCTTACCCGTTGAAGTAGCGTAAATTGTTTTCGGTACCGTGCTGCCGATACACACTGTTTGACGCATATCAAGTTCAACTAAGACATCATCTTCGTCTTTATCTTCAAATTTATAATTAAATTGGCGCCATTTTTGGGGATCATTCGGTGCGCAATCTATATCATCAACATAGCCATCTGAGTCTGAATCAACGCTAGAATTCGAAGTAATTGAACTATTATTTGAATTATTATTTGAATCAGAGGAATTTCCCCCCCCACAAGCAGATAGAAAACTAAACAACACCAATGGCATAAACCAATTTGGGATACGAGCGACAAGCAGCATGAAGTGATTTTTCCTTTAATCATCAATGGTGAAAGAACGCTTAAGACAATGCGGTATTCAAAGGGGGTGTATATATCACATGCACTGGATATTGTGCGCCACTAGACTATGTATTCCACCATGGCTTTTCAATGTTAAAATTAACCATATATTCTGCGAATTGAGCGAAATTTAATCATTCGTCAGAAATTAGGTGGATACCGTAGTCGACTTTGACAAGACTTAACGAGCGTAGACATTTAAATTGACTCGCCGAGAAATAATTGATAAGTGCAGGATTAAGGTTGTTTGAACCACATCGACGTTTATTATGTTCAATCAAGCCAACCTAAAAGAGATTACCAGTAGGATCTAAAGTCTGTACTCACAAAAGTGCATTGACTTACATTGGGCCTCTATAGAAACGCTATTATTGTTGCCTAATTTCAGCCGATAAATGAAAAAGGTTTTACCTTTTTCATTAAATGTCATCAGCGTTATATTTTCATAATCACAGCAGTATTTTTATTTCCCACGCTATTGAGTCATCGTCATATTTTCCCTAAAAGGAAACAATTCAAGCAATGCAAAACAGAATGATTTGGAAAACATCAAAAGCCGGTGCCATTAGCCGACTGACTCTGCAGTCTGAGCCCATACAGCCATTAGATACGGGCGAAGTGTTGGTGGAGGTAAAGGCTGTTGGGCTGAATTTTGCTGATATCTTTGCGCTCACCGGTTTATATAGCGCTACTCCCGAAGGTCCATTCATTCCTGGCCTCGAGTATTCCGGTGTCGTCATCAAAGTGGCTGATGGCAATAATCAATATAAAATCGGTGATCGAGTGATGGGTGTAACGCGATTTGGCGGGTATAGCAGCCACATCTGTACTCAAAGTGAGTATTTGCAGCCGCTGCCGCTGGACTGGAACTTTGAGCAAGGTGCTGCCTATTTAGTGCAAACCCTGACAGCTTGGTATGCCCTGAAAGAACTTGGAAATTTAAAACCAAATCAGCAGGTATTAATTCATAGTGCAGCGGGCGGGGTCGGGCTGCAAGCCATGCAACTAGCTTCTGCTCTTAATGCCAAACCCGTCGGCACCGTTCGTTCGTCGTCTAAAGCACAGTTTCTTTCGGATCAGGGTTTTCATTCTGTATTGGTGCGCGAGTCAGACTTTAAACAACAGCTTCAGTCCAACAAGATGACCTTTGACTTAATTTTAGATGGCATCGGGGGAAGAGTACAAAAGGACAGTTTTGATGCCTTGAACCCAATGGGACGCTTAATTGTATTTGGCGCTGCTGAGTTTACACCCGGAAAGAATCGACCAAATTATTTGAGAGCAGCCATGCAGTATTTAAAGCGTCCAAGGTACGATGTCATGGATATGATCAGTATCAATCGATCTGTAATGGCTTTTAACCTCATTTGGCTTTGGGACCAGCTAAATTTAATGCAGTCGCTGATTACGGATATGCAATCAATCAGTATTCCACCGCCACATGTGGGACATGTATTCTCGTTTGATGATGCGCATCAGGCGCTTCAGTGTTTGCGTACAGGAGATTCAGTCGGAAAGGTGGTACTCGCAGTGCGTTAAATATACGTAAACTTATATTTTTACGGATTATTCTCGCAATGGTAGTATTTTTCGAAAATTGTATAAAATGCTGTATTTTTAGCGAGCATCTGAGTCTTGATGCTCGCTCTGAATTCTTAATGGCCTCTCCAGATACTAAAATGATTTCGTAGAGCTGCCATAGTTCAATGTTAACTGCGTGCTAAATATTCATCATAAGTGCCATGAAAAATATTCGCTTGCTGATGTTTAATATCAATAATGTGATCCGCCAGCGACGATACAAACTCTCTATCGTGACTCACAAAAATTAAAGTGCCATCAAATTCCAACAACGCATTATTCAATGCTTCAATTGATTCCATATCTAAGTGGTTGGTGGGTTCATCCATGATGAGAACATTAATATCCATCATCATTAGCTTCCCAAACAATAGTCGGTTCTTTTCACCTCCGGAACACACCTTCGCTTTTTTGTTGAAGTCATCTGCGGTAAACAGTAAGCGACCCAACATTGCACGAACCATTAAATCATCATGCTTGGGTGTTCGCCATTGAGACATCCATTCAAACAAGGTTAAATCGCAGTCAAAATCTGCCGTGCTATCTTGAGGGCAATAGCCGATCGATGCATTTTCCGACCACTTGATCACCCCTTTATTCGCGTTTATTTCGTTCATTAAGCAACGAAGAAATGTCGTTTTACCTGCACCGTTTTCGCCGATAATTGCGAGTCTAGCACCGGCTTCCAGAATTAAGTTAACCTGGCTAAACAATTCTTCGTCGAAGCCATGCGCCAGCTCTTCCAAGGTCAACACTTGACGGTGTAATTTCTTGTCTTGTTTAAAACGCAACGATGGTGTCTGTCGACTTGAGATCTTCACTTCTTCCAGTGTGATCTTATCCATTTTCTTAGCACGCGAGCTGGCCAATTTGGCTTTAGAGGCATTTGCAGAAAATCGATTAACAAAAGCTTGCAATTCGTCAATTTCTGCACTCTTTTTCGCGTTTTCTGTCTGTAATTGGTCGCGAATTAAAGATGATGCCTCTAGAAAGTATTCGTAATTGCCTGGGTAGATGCGTAATTCACCATAATCAATATCAGCCATATGTGTGCACACTGAATTCAGAAAGTGTCGATCATGGGAAATGATAATCATCGTGCATTTACGCTGATTTAATACGGTGGCCAACCAATTAATGGTATCAATATCTAAGTTGTTGGTCGGTTCATCCAGCAATAAAATATCTGGATTTGAAAATAGTGCCTGCGCCAGTAAGACACGCACTTTATAACCCGGTGCCACTTGGCTCATTAACCCAAAGTGATATGCTTCATCAATCCCCGCTTCGAGCAATATATCACCTGCACGGCTTTCGGCGCTGTAGCCATCCATCTCAGCAAATTCGACTTCTAAATTGGCGACTTTCATGCCATCTTCTTCGGACATTTCAGGGAGTGCATAAATTCGATCACGCTCCTGTTTTACCTTCCAAAGTTCAGCATCACCCATAATCACAGCATCTACAACGCTGAAATCTTCGAAGGCAAATTGATCCTGACTGAGTGTTCCTACCTTATTACCGGGCGTAATGGAAATATTCCCAGAAGTCGGCACAAGCTCTCCACTCAATATTTTCATAAAGGTAGATTTGCCGCATCCATTTGCACCAATCAAACCATAGCGGTTGCCGTTTCCGAATTGAGCGGAGATATTTTCAAACAATGGCTCAGCGCCAAACTGCATCGTGATGTTTGCGGTGGTTATCAAGAGGTGTACCTAGGTGTGTAGGAGTAGGGCTTGGCGCGTTTTGCGATTCGCATTGAATGCCGCGCACTATATAGAGATAGGCGGTAATTGTCGAGTCAACTGGATAAAATTCGCTCAGCTAAACTTAACATTTTGCCTCGTCTAGCTGGACATCACCAAGGTTCAATCGTGTTTGTGTATGACGAAAGCCAACCCCATATGCTCTATTTCCATGGACCATGAGATTAGCAAGTAATCACTTACTTCTAAGGACTGTTATTACCTCCCTACTCACATCTCACCACAGCGAATAATCGGGCCCTGCAATGTTCGGCCACACGGCTGCCACGAATCACTACGCGGGCTCTAAACTGACATCACAAGACTGATAGGATTTACGAAAGGTGAATGCGTATGGGGTCTCTCCGTGTTCGTCTAAGTACCTCAAACGAGCATTCGCTTCTTCCAAGCTAGGAATATGACCTTCTGGAATCCACCACATCACTTGATGGGCCGATGCCATTTTTTCAAACCATTCTTTTTTACGCTTCAGGAATTCAAGGTGGTGTGTTTTAAAAATAAAATCCTTCAAACTATCGAGCGATGCCCAGACGGACATATTACTAATCATTAAAGGATCTTCGCTAAATTGAATCTCGGTCGCATTACCGGAATCACCTTTTAATCGCCATATAAAACCAGGACTGTTTTCCGCTAATGCATTAATGGGGTCGAGGTTATCAACAAAATCTTTTAGTACGGGACTGTCCAAAGGGGCTTTGGCTTTTGCGATATTTAATTGAGCGAGATGCATAACGGCTCCATGTAACACTCGATTAATCGAGCAATCATTATTCAAAATATGAATCTTAAATTCTACTGAAAAATCATGACATAAGAGCCGTAAAACTGTAAACCTTTTATTTTTGAGGATTCAATGAGCACCTCACCATATGTCGTAGAGGCCATTGTTACAGTTTGCTATCCCGTCTGAACTGTTTTGGTCATCTCAATTGAAGCACTGGCTAAACTTTCTATCGTTTGAATCCAACGATTTAGTTCTGCTGTATCTGACATAATCACAGAGCCAAATAAATGAATATCCGCAGGTTCAAATCCACAGAATTGCAACGTATATTTATCAAGCTGATCAATAATGGGCTGTGCTTGCTCTCTTTTCCATGGTTCGGGCATATCCATTGTAATGAAGATTTTTGCTCTTTTTCCTTTCAAAAGCGGTATAACTTCTGGGTTATTCGATTCGTATCGAAATGCAAAGCCCGGTGAAAAAGTTCGATCGATTAACCCCTTTAACTTAGCCGGTAGCCCACCCCACCAAACGGGTAAGGCAATCACTAATTGATCTGCCTGTAACAGTTTTTCTTGAAATTCAACTAAGCACGGCTCCATCTCAATAGGAGAGTCGTAGCCCGTTGATAAGTCCGTATTAAACGATAGTGCCTCTAGATGAACCACCTCTACTTGAGCATGATTTTTGATGGCTTCGAAATAAACCTCAATAAACCGTCTACTTAAACTTGCTTTTTTGGGGTTTCCGTTTAGCAATAGAATTTTTTGTTTGTTCGGTAGTGTGGATAAAACTGACATACTGAGACTCCGCTTAAATCATGGTAACGGAATCCATCTTAAACTCTTCCCTATAGGGAAGAGTCAAGCGTTTGAGTGGTGTATTCTAAATTTCGCTTCATTAATCTTGTGTGTAATTTGGGCAGGAAGAAATAGACATCATACAGCGCTCAACGCTCTCGATTCTCGAGTGAATCGTATTCTGTTGCTCAATAAGTGACTGTTTAATGTCGGCTAAAAACAGACCAATACGCGTCCAATCCACCTCTTCTCCGGTATATTGTATGACGCCTTTCAATTGATTTAAGGTCACACCAAAGGTTTTGGCTTCTTTGATGAGCAAAAGCAACTCAATATCCGTCTCGGTATAAACACGATACCGCCCAATTCGAGCGGGTGTACGAATAAGCCCTTTCTCTTCGTACAAGCGAATGGCTTTAACGCTTAATCCGGTCCGGTCCGATACTTCACCAATATACATTTGCTACCTATTATCTGTGCACGTGTCTAGCAACGATCCACGGTATCACTGAGTCATGACATGATTTGAGCGATCCGTTGGCTCCTACCCCTCATGAATATTCGATATTTTAATATTCGTCAATCAAAAGCGAGCGCATTGACGGCATCCATGCGCCTTAAGGGCATATACAAACCCACCCAAAAAGCGTCGCACGATCAATGATCGCGCGGTGACTCGTGGCTTACTGTTAAATATTAAGGGTTGGACCAAAGACCTCGTAATGGATGTCAGATTCTTGGTATTCAAGGGCCAGAAAATACTGTTTCATAATCGCCATGAATGATTTAGGCCCACAGAAATACACCTGTGAATTACCGGCATTTATATCTGCATCATCCAGCCATTGTTGAAGCACATCGGGCGTTAAATAACCTTGGTGGTCTCCGGTGTTGGACTCCTCAAAACACAATTTATGCCTTAACAAACTTCGATCTTTTTTGTCTGCTAAATCGGCTTTAAATATTTGGTGATCCATACTTTTGGCGCATTGAATAAATAGAATGTCTTCACCTTTTACACCTTGTTGTATCGCTTGCTCGGCCATAGACATTAAAGGTGTGATCCCTACGCCACCGGCCACAAAGATGTGTTTTTGACGATCGCCACTTAAATTAAATACGCCGGTAGGGCTTTGTACTAATACGCCTTCTCCGACCTGACATTGATGCAAAAAGTGCGAGGCTTTGCCTTCTGGTTCTGCTTTTACTGTGATCCGTAGTGCGTCATGCGCATAAGCGGACAAAGAGTATTGACGGATTTGATAGTGTGTACTTCCATCTGGACGCAGTTTTACCCCGACATACTGACCGCCCTTAAACTTGGGTAAAGCAGCCATATCAAGAGGCTTTAAGTAAAACGACTTTACACCGATGGCTTCTTGTTCAATACGATCAATATAAAAATCTCGAAATCCTTCCCAGCCACCCGTAGCAGATTGATTTTTCTTGTATATTTCTTGCTCTACATCTTTAAAGACATTGGCCAGTACCGCGTAAGCCTCTGTCCAAGCCAGCATCGCTGGGTGTGCTTCATCTAAATCCAACACGGTTTGAATCGCATGCAGCAGAGAATTCCCGACTAACTGATACTGATTTGGTTGCACCCCCAAACTCACATGCTTATGTGCAATACGTCGAACAGCTGGTAGCAAGGCTTCTAGCTGATCAATATTTTTAGCATAGGCTATAACCGTGTCGCTCAATGCACGAGACTGCTCGCCCTTCGCCTGATTCGACATGTTAAATAAGTTTTTTAATTGGGGGTTTAATTCAAAAAGCTCGGCATAGAAAACTTTGGTGATGGTCTCTCCATGCTCTTCTAGCAATGGCGCGGTTGACTTCACGATCTCAATCGTTGTTGTGGATAACATTTCCTCTCCCTCTTAACATGAATGTTATATGAATCTTTAATAAGATGCATATTACATGTATATTTATAGGCGTCAACGATTTATTCCTGCTACTGCACACAGAAGTCACGCTATGCAACTTACGAAACATACCGATTACGCATTTCGAGTATTAATCTATCTAGCAGGACTAGAGGGTCAAAAAACCACCATATTGACTATTACAGAGGCCTTTGACATCTCAAAGACCCATCTCATGAAGGTGGTCAATGCGTTGGTCAATAAAGGATGGATTCAATCGTTGAGGGGGAAAAATGGCGGTATTAAGCTGGGGGTCGCGGCCTCGGAAATATCCTTAAGAGCGGTCGTGGAGTATATGGAAAATACATTAGACCCGATTAACTGCGAGTCCCCTATGTGTCGCATCAGTGGTGCATGTCTGTTGAAGCCTATTTTGGTTGACGCACAAAACCAATATTTAGACTACTTGGGTAACTTTTCAATTGAAGATCTTATCAATCAAAATACCACCCAAGTCCTGAAAATCTACCCATAGCGACATGAATCGCGCTTTGCCTAGCCTGTATTACGAGGCTAAACAAATCGCTCTACCGTGATCATGTACTTCCACCAAGTTTTGGTGAAGGTATCGAATCGCAGATTCATAGTCGTCTTCATTAATGACAAACTGCATGTCGACTAATCGCATTGATTGATGCATCGCGAGCACTCGTACATGATTTTCCGCGAGTGCTGCCACGGCCTTGGCCAATACACCAGCAACATGCATGTCGCTGCCGATTGCAGACACAACCGCCACTTTTTGCTGATTAATTTCAGCCTCTGGGTAAGTCGCCTCTAGATCTTTTCGAATTCGACGTACCGTTTTTAAATTCGTAGAAATATAATGCGTGATCGTATTGGCATTAATATCTTTTGACACTATATGGGCTTTGTAACGCCTTAATACGGTTAAAATTTCTCGGTCATATTGATCAATGTTTCCAGCCATATCCTGATCGAATAATTCCAACGCATAAACACCTTTCGTTCCTGCAATAATTTCGACACACGGCTTGTCGCTGATATAGTCACCTGTAATTAAGGTGCCTGCGTGCTCCGGTTCAAAGGTATTTTTCACTCGCAATGGAATATTATGCTGCCTTAATCCCTTCGCCGCTTTCGGGTGAATAGCCTCCATGCCTAAATTGGCAAGCTGATCCGCTACGTCATAGTTTGTTCGGCCAATGGGTACCGCATTATTCTCACCCACCAATCGAGGGTCCGCACTGCTTAAATGAAACTCTTTATGGATGACTGCTTCTCGGGCTTGGGTTAACACAGCGATGCGACTGAACGTCATCTCACTGTAACCCCGATCAAAGGTATTCATGAGGCCTGTTTCACTGTGTGCATAGCCGGTTACAATTGGCAGCTCTGTATTTAAATTAACATCTGAAAATGCAGATAATATACGCTCATCTAACGATATGTGTTGCTGTGAACGCCACCCCGTTAAATCGATAAAACGAGCATTTACGCCATCTCGCTTTAACAATTGCGTGGTATTCCATGCACTGTGCGCTTCGCCAATACTGGCTAACATTTCACGCACGGTCTTTAGGTGTTGATCCAGCGCAAAGTGACCATGCTGACACAGCCGCTGTAGATCAATTAGACATTGTTTTGCATCCTGCAACCGTTCCCCAATAAACTGATTCGCTTGTTCTAATAATAATGGCTCACCAAATAATGAGGCATTAATTTCGAAGAGCATTGTTTCCAACTCATCGAATGCGTTCATCCAGCCTTCATCCATAACACTGCCTGAAAATAGTGCATAAATACCCGGCTGTGCATTCTTCTTGTGTTCCAAAAGCTTATTGGTGATGCCTGCATAGGCAGACACCACGAATACTCTCTGATAGTAATTTTTTTCTTGGCTGGCAGACAACTTAACGGGATTGAAAATGATATTTTCACGAATCGACATATAGTCGCTCATGGAAGTACCACCTATTTTTTCTATGGTGTGCATAGTGAATTCTTTAACTTCTTATATGTGCAAAATATACTAAAGCGAATAACGATCCTTGTTAGTCTTGGTTTCTATACGATATGCTTAGGCTTCTATTGTTTCGGCTGTCAACTCGTATGCGCCTTCTTTGTTATGTACTTCTTTTCCATTTAACGGCGGATTAAATACACAAGCCATAATCATTTCTTTTTTAGCGCGTAAGAAGTGCTTATCGTTTTTATCTAAAATATAAAGTGTGCCCGGTGAAATAGGGTAACATTTGCCATCTTCGACTGTTTCTACCTCCCCTTCGCCAGACAAACAAAAAACGGATTCCAAGTGATTTTGATAATGCATTTGAAAGTCTGCACCTTCATAGATAGTAGTAATATGAAACGAAAACCCCATATTATCTTCTTTTAACAGCATTCTAACGCTGTCCCAATTGCCATCCGGTGAGACAATTTTGCGATCTGTCTGTGATACTTCTGATAAATTTCGAACAATCATTATTTTTCCTTTAAGTTGAGGCGATATATAAGGATCAGAAAATGTGCGTGAATTTTGGAGCCATTGCCTTCAATACTCGGCTCCACTCTTCACCAAACGATTGACTTGCCACTTAGCAAGCTACGCGAACATCATCGAAATAATCTTGCTCTTCAGGCATGGAGGATTCTTTCTCGCAAATTTCACGAATAGACTCTTCAACGATATCAATGCCTTTTGCCAGATTAGCCTCACTGATAACCAGCGGACATAAAAATTTAATAACCTGATCATCTGCTCCACTGGTTTCAATGATCAGGCCTTTTTGGAAAGCTCGCTTGGTAATTTTTCCTGCTAACTCACCATTAACACAGTTAATACCTTGGAACATACCTCTGCCGCGAGTCGTAAAGTTACCTTCACCGTATTGCTCAATAATGGCGTTTAATCGATCCGAAATGTATTGCCCTTTCCGCTTAATTTCATTTGAAAACTTGTCATCAGACCAATAGAAATCTAACGCTGCTTTTGCTGTTACAAAAGCAAAGTTATTCCCTCGGAAGGTGCCATTGTGCTCACCGGGTTTCCACTGATCCAGTTCTGGGCTAATTAATACGACGGCAAATGGAAGACCGTACCCACCTAGTGATTTTGATAACGTAACGATGTCTGGCTTAATACCGGCTTCTTCAAAGCTAAAAAACGTACCGGTACGTCCACAACCGGCTTGAATGTCATCAACAATCAGCAATACATCATGTTCTTTACAAACCGAGGCGAGGTTTTTCAACCACTCAAAACTAGCCGCATTAATACCACCTTCACCCTGCACCGTTTCCACAATGACGGCTGCCGGTTTATCAATTCCACTGCTGGAATCCGATAATACTTTGTCTAAATAAGCGGTCGTATCAACATCATCGCCGAGGTAACCATCGAACGGCATTCGACTGGTACCACTCAGACTAATACCGGCGGCACCACGGTGATGTGAATTACCCGTCGCGGCTAATGCCCCTAGACTCACACCATGAAAGCCATTCGTAAACGTAATGATATTCTCTCGACCTGTAATATTTCGAGCCAGCTTTAATGCTGCTTCCACGGCATTTGTACCGGTTGGCCCGGTAAACTGCACCATGTAATCAAGGTTACGTGGCTGAAGAATCTTTTCATTAAAGGCTTCAAGAAACTCGCCTTTTGCTTTGGTATGTAAGTCTAATCCGTGCGTAATGCCGTCACTGTGAATATATTCAAGCAGCTTTTCTTTAAATATCGTGTTGTTATGACCGTAGTTTAATGTACCGGCACCGGCCAAAAAGTCTAAGTATTCATTCCCTTCTTCATCGTAAAGGTGCTCACCTTTAGCACGATTAAAAACACGAGGAAATGAGCGTGCATATGACTGTACTTCAGATTCAATTTCATCAAATATTTTCATGGTTTTTTCCGTTTTAGTATTTAAATTCAAGGTTAATAATTGGCTGGCAAGCAACATAATGCGCACGTCAGTCGGCGATGCTTGCGCCTCATCTGCGGTGATTTAACCAATCGGCAATACAAATGGTCCGATTCTCACCAATTTTTCTGAGTCGTGCTGGCCATCAAAATGTCGGTCTTTATCAAATCCGTTTGAGCGTTCTAATTTCCCATCTAGCTTGGAAGACAAGCGTTCAAATAAAGCCCAAGAGCCTGCATTATCTTCGGTAATGGTGGTCTCAATAAATTGCACGCCACGACAAGTACGACGTTGGAGAATGGCTTCGATCATCTTAGTGGCCAGCCCTTGGCCCCGCGCTTTTTCACTCACGGCAACTTGCCA
The DNA here is from genome assembly GCA_947503895.1 of uncultured Saccharospirillaceae bacterium. Classification (GTDB taxonomy): domain Bacteria; phylum Pseudomonadota; class Gammaproteobacteria; order Pseudomonadales; family Oceanobacteraceae; genus Bermanella. The sequence continues at coordinate 108,805 of CANNFT010000008.1, read as the reverse complement.
TACAAACAAAGTATTAGGTCGATCAGGAATAAGGTAGCCGCTCACAAACCCCACTAATTCGCCATCCAGTTCAGCGGCAACCGATGTGACGGCAAAATGGGTGCATTGAAGCAAGTTGCAATAAGATGAATTGGGGTCCAATGGCGAACACGCTTCGACTAATCGAAAAACGGACATCCCGTCTTCAGCAGTCGGCGCTCTAAGAATAGGGTTATTCGATAATTCAGGTGCTAAGTTGACGGAGTCACGCATGCCTTAACCTCTCGCTAGGGTTCATACGGTTGTGGATATGCCAGGTTCACAGTCATCGAAACCTTGTAACCGCATACAGCTCAAATATTTATAGATCTAAGTATTTTTTTAACCATCTAATCTGATATAGAAGCGTTACAGACCGATAGGCAGAGTAGATTTTGAACTGACAGGCGTCATTTGAGGGGTTTTGGAGATGAAAGCAGGGTGTTTTGGATGCTTAGGGCTCATTTTTCTGTTCAATTGCTTAGAGGTCTAAATATAGTACACTAAATAAATTCACTGTCCAGCCCGAGTCATTGCAAAATCAAGCCACTGAAACCTGACTTCAGGCGACCATTTACTCGAATAACGCTTAACCTGACCACATTACTCACTTCTTCCGATAAGCACGCCATTTAAAACATTTCTAGCGTCCATCTTCACTCAAGAGCCCATCGTTTCTGATGTCCGCCAATATTTTTAAATACCTCAATCTCGATTATTTTCAGCGAATGGAGAATGAATCCAACCCAACTTCAGTGTCTGAAGTGAATTCTATTACTTTGTACTCTATGCAATTTTAAGCCTCGAACCGGTGCAGCGTTTTGTGCGATAGGCCTCAATTTTGGCCGAGCCATTAAGAGGCGACATCAGCGCGAGTTTAACTTCAGGGCGTTTTGGGCCGATATACAATGTAATATGAGCAGCAGGTCGGGCCAATGGCACGTATAATGAGTTGATCCAGTCAACGTAGAAGTATATTGAGGAGTTCTTCTTGAACAGTATTGAAGAGGTGCTCGTGGCGCTCAGACGTGTCATCCGCGCTACCGACCTACATTCAAAGCACCTTGCTAAAACGACCGGGCTCACCGCCCCTCAAATCCTGTTACTACAGACGATACGGGATAAGGGCGAGATCACGATTGGCGAATTAGCCGGCAAAATGAGCTTAAGCCAAGCCACGGTCACCACGATTCTAGATCGCTTAGAAAAGCGCACATTGGTATTTCGTGAACGTTCTAAGGAAGATAAACGAAAAGTTCATGCTTATTTAACAGAAGCCGGCATTGAAATGCTGCAAAAAGCGCCGATACCGCTTCAAGACCATTTCACGCGCCAATTTGGTGATTTACAAGATTGGGAGCAAACGATGATTATCTCGTCCTTGCAACGCGTGTCTCATATGATGGACGCTCAGCATATTGATGCATCGCCGGTACTGGATGTAGGCACGCTTGACCGCCAAAGCTCCGTATCAAAACCCGATGCGTACGAGGATGTGAAAAAAACATAGCGCGCCATCATCGTACAGTGTGTGAGATGTATCGCCATAACAATGGGCATCATTAAACGCTCTCATTCAATACGAAAGCGCTCGAACCAAGATTGCGTCACTCTTTGAACTTCACCGGATAACTTGAGTTGCTGAAACATGTCGTCAAAGGCTTTCTTTAACGGCATGAGATTTCTCTTTTTACTCATCGCCACATACAAAGCCAACTCATCGACGACTCTGGGATATTTTCTAACCTGCTTCTGATATCTCTGCAATTCATTATGAGAACGGAGCGGGGTGCTGAGTACAGCTTCAACTCGTCGGTTGATCAGCATGCGAAATCCAGCCCCCACATCCTGAGTTTCAATTAAGGTTAACTGATGACGAACCGTATTAAATGCTTCGCCATAGGTATCTCCTAGAATAATGGCTAGCGGCGTTTGTATAAGGGTTTTCAAGTTTCCATCAAATTGAAAATCACTGTCTTTAGTGACATAAAAATGTATCTTCTCGTGAAATAATACGGTTTCGCAATAATCAAGATATTCTTCACGCTGCTTTGTTTTATACAAAAAAGGGATGCCATCAATCATTCCCCTTTTGGCCAATAATAAAACGCGTTTTCCCGGTAAAAGCTCTAGTTTGACGGTGTGCCCTAGTCGATGCATCACCAAAAGAAAAAGCTCAATGGCTAAGCCTTGAACCTCAGTCTCTCCGTTTGCCAATGTTTTGCTATAAGCAAGTGGGTAAGCCTCAACATCCGCAAAGTGATAGCGCTCTGCCACCACACTACAGCTAGTGAAGACCAGCATAAAACACAGCAAAGCGCTTTTGACTGAATACGGCTTCATCATGACAATCGCTGGAGGAAGCTCACGGGGCCTTCCCTCCCTCACTACTCAGTGCAGAATCTTATAAGAGTAGCAGCCCTCTGCTGACCTGCCGTTCAGTTCACCGTTCAGTTCATAACAGTGGTACATATCACACCTTACGATCTGCCCGAACCACCAAACTCGTTTTATCACGCAGCAAAATGTAATTTCCCATTAACATGCACAATGCACCCACCAATAGACTCACAGATAAACTTTCACCATAGAGCCAAGCACCCACAAATGAAATCAAAGGTAAACGCAAGAAATCCAGTGTCACGACGACACTGGCCTGGGCTACCTTCATTGCCCGCGTTAAACAATAATGCGCAGTCATTGCCGTTATTCCTACAACGAGTAACCAGCACCATTGAACAGCATTTGGCCACACCCATGGCTTGTCAACCAATGTGAACCCTAATAACCATGCAAGGGGGAACTGCATTAAACACATCATGATAAGAATGCTGAACGGAGATTCAGTCGCGGATAATTGTTTGGTGGCAATGTAAGAGACGGCATACCCTAGTGCTGCTGCTAACACCCATAGCGCTGCCGGTTGAAATACTTCGGTGCCTGGCTTGACGATAACGCATACACCTATTAGCCCGAGGGCAATGGATAGGAGTTTTCGAGCGGTAATACGCTCATTCAAAAGGATCGCCGCTAGTATCGCCGTCCAAAATGGCACCGTAAACTCAATGGCAAACACTTCTGCTAACGGTAAAAGCCCTAGACCTAAAAACCAACCAAATTGACCGCATAAATGAAAGAAATTGCGAATACCATGCATAGGGAGTGCTGCCCGACTGAGCCGCACTTTTGGCCGCCACACACACCAGACGATGGCGAGTGCGCTTAATCCCACCAAGCTTCTAATGGCGAGTATATGCCATGTATGCATGTCGGCACTTAACTCTCTTGCACCCACGGCCATCAATGCAAATGAGAACAATGCACCCACCATCCATAGCACTGCCTCAGGAGAACCATTCAACCTAGATAATGATGCAAAAACTTGCATTTGGCCAACGTCCATTCGCTTAAAAATGGCATAGTACCACGATGGCCATCAATGCCCATATTTGGCTAAGCTGATCAGAACGAACGGTATAGTAAACTCATGTGATACCGGTCGACGCTTCCCTTCGATGGTGAGCTTTAAAAGTCAACGCACATCATTGTTTAATCGATTATCAGCCCTCCACGCATTATGTAATATCCATCCAACGCTTATAGGACTCCTCAAATGCAGAGGCCGAGGCGAAACCCAGTGCCCGAGCCACCTCAATCTTCTTCATTAAATTAACGTTCAAACTGTCCAGTTTTATTTTTCTAGACTCATCTAACAATTTTCGAAAACTTGTATTCTGCGCAGTTAACCGGAGTTGTAGAACCCGTTTATTCAGCTTCAACAAACTTGCTAAATAGTCCAAATTTGAAGCACCGGCATCCATATATTCAACGATAATATTTCGGCATAGTGCCGGTAAGAAAGCGTCGTTGGCAATCAGTTTAATTCGTTTTTTTAGGGCTAATTTACTGGAATCATATACCGATTGACTGGGCGCGTTGACTTTTAATCTCAACATACTGGAGTCGAATTTTATATGATTTCTTTCACTACCAGAAAATATAGGTGTATCAATAATATGCCCCGCATCGTTTTCTAATGTAGCGTTGGCATGTGCTAAATGCAGCTCGAGGTTATACTCGCGATAATTCGGTACAACATCTATCAACATGTTGTAAATCATAGCTATATTGGATTCCACTTGTTGATGCGTAAACGCCGAATAACTCGGAACAAGAAAATCCAATCTTGCCGCGTCACGTCGATCTATTAACAGCACCTGAAAACCTTGTGATGCAAACGATTGGAAGCGCACCAAACAATTTAAATAATCTGCTACCGTTTGGCACGATAGTAATAAGTGTCCGAGTGATTGAATACTTGAGTAGGAAACTTGCATACCCGACCGAAATGCAATCGTCTGGTCATTGAAATATGCGGTCACCTCATGGATTGCCTCTCCGACGACTGAAACCGGGACTCGGTAATCCCATAGATTCATTAAGTCGTAGTGGATACCAAAAATCAATTTCAGTTTACTTTCAGGATACCCCAATGAACGCCAGTAGCTCAATTGATTGTAGACTGGGGTAGACAGACTCGTCACTTCGTTTTCGCTATCTAAGACGTATCGTGTATTCATAAGGGTACTATTAAATTTATAATTGTCATTTTCTAGATTTGGGCAGCGATACTCATATAAATCATCATCCGTTCATTAAACATCACTGCTATTCAGATCTGCGCTTTTGGAGATCCCTCTCGGAATATAGCTCGGCATATCACTGATTTAAGCAAGCGTGCAATATCACCTTATTGCACTGTGGGTATTTTAACCAATGATCATCAATAATGTTGTGCATTCGCGTTTCTATTGCGGAAACACTGCATTTCTATAAAGTCTACTCATTAGACTGTTAGTAAAGTTTGTGACATTTTCGATTAAATCAATTTTCCTTCGGCCTATTGACGAAAATTTAGGGCGATTTTCGGTTTTGTACAGCAGGGCCAGATGGATAAATAAGGGGCCAACATTAGAGAAAACGCCATCAACTGATGTCTCTAATAAAAATAGTTGAATATTAATCACGATTAATTTCTAGTATTTGAAGTCCTTGATATGGCTTTGTACATCATCTTAAAAAGAACCTTTAGATTCGTTTTCCGTCGATTAATATGTCACTTGATTCTGGGGTTGGGGTTAAAATATTCAATCGACAGCCAAGATTCTTATCTCTCTGAGTGTCTGCAGTTTTCTCATAAGTCGGAACAATATTTCCATCGACTCTTTTTAATTTATTTTCTGACAAAATCCTAACGAAAAGTATAAGATACTCAGATAGCTTAAATGGTCAGAAAACTTTGTCGAGTGACTCTAGATGACCACTCAATATTACCGATATTCATTAGGGAATAACGAATGAAAACCTTGCCAACTATATGGGGTTCACATGAGAAAAATAATTGGCTATCGACCCAAACAATCAAGCGCTCCTATCATGAAGACGTCTTGAAAAGAATACAGGCATTAAGAGGCACATTCACTGTAGAGCAGTATGGTGCGCTTTCTTATGATTCCGATCGCTACCCGCTGTATGTGATTTGCACATCCAATTGGGTTGCCAGCAAGCCTTCGATCCTCGTGACGGGTGGTGTGCATGGTTACGAAACCAGTGGTGTTCATGGCGCACTCACTTTTTTAGAGCAAGAAGCCCTGAATTATGCCGACACATTTAACATCATTGTAGCGCCTTGTATTAGCCCTTGGGGATACGAAACCATTAATCGATGGAACCCATATGCCGTTGATCCAAACCGGTCATTCTTTCCTGTCAATCACACACACGGTATCAATCATGAAGCAGAAGAATCGCGTTTATTTATGCAGTATTTAAATGGTTTTGACGCTTCGATAATAATGCATATTGATCTACACGAAACAACCGACACCGATAACAGCGTATTTAGACCCGCTCTCGCGGACCGAGATGGCATACCACAAAAATCTTGGAATATTCCTGACGGTTTTTATTTAGTTGGTGATACTGACAACCCGCAAGCTGCCTTTCAGGAAGCCATTATTCAAGCGGTCAAACAGATTACTCATATAGCACCTGCAGATAGTGACGGAAAACTAATTGGAGAGCCTATATCGCAATTTGGCGTCATTAATTATCCGATACAGACCCTCGGCCTGTGCAGCAGCATGACGAATGCACCATATACCACAACCACAGAGGTGTACCCTGATAGTCCAAAAGCAACAGATGAACTCTGTACACAAGCACAGGTAGCAGCTATTAAAGCAGGCATTGATTATCTAATGAATAATAAAATAGCAGGATAATAAGCGGGTGCAATCTATTGAGGAGCCAGTTTATTGGCTCCACAGTTTATTGGTTCCATACACTGCCAGACTCAAAACATAATTTTACGACCCTTTCATGAATAGAGTATCGGGTCACATTTGAGCAGCAAGCATACCTACTTACCTTGCTTGCTTAATATCAATATCTGGAAAATCAGAATTAATCCGTACAGTGATTTCGAAAATTCTTCCACAATACTTCCGAGGGAAGAATATCTCCTTTGCAAACGGATAATCTCCGATAAAAATGATAAAATTTCTACCATACAAAATCTCCTTAACTAATTTGAGATCAAACTCAACCGGTTCTGATGTTGGATAGAAACAATGATAAATACTGCCGCTTGTATACTCAAACAGTTTTGATACGACCATATTTTTTTTATCATGTCTATATCTATAAATACTCACCAGTAAATTAACACAACACAATAGCAATAATGGAATATACTCACTGACTTGAATTTCGAAAATAAGCGAAACAAAAAATAAAGTCCATGCGATTAAAAGGTACAATGAGAACCGATCAAATTTAACTTCACGCTCATACTCGCCTCTGTACCCTTTTATTTCCATTTATCATTCCAGCCACAAAAAAATATCAAGCCAATAGATTCCATCACTTTACACCACACCAGTAACGCAGCATTAATTGAGCGATAGAAAATAAGTTATCTGTCAAATTCACATATTATAAGCATACATAACGAACAGTTTTTTTACCGAGTCTGTCTTAATTGACTGCCCTTTACTCGGTTTGAAATCTGCAATCCTTATTTTAAATTCATGTTTTCTGTTTGGTGAAAAAATAAAATCCACATCGGCTTCTTCAGCAATCGCAAAAGATGATCGCTGTGATTTAAACCAATGATAGCGTGCATCGACAGTCCACGGGCGAGAACGCCACTTAACGCTGATAGAGTTATCAATTAAACCTACAAACGGGGTCAACAAAAACTGATCAGCCCATCCTTGAAATTTATGAACCGTAGCCAAGGGTGTGATAAATGCTACGCCATTTTTCTGAGAAAGTTGTTCGTGCCTTAAACCCATCTGAACCTTTTTGTATTGCAGACTTGTACTCACCTTATGGTAAGGGATTCCCGTCGTTTTTTGATCCGGCTGATTTTGAACGGCCAGTTCAACAGCAGCGGATAACTTGATTTCCGCTATTTTTTTGCGATATTGCCCTTCTGCACCGACCGTCGTATTTGAAAATGCAGCATGATCATAGTTATAGATGTCGTAACCATAGGAAGAAAGCTCAATGTGATCCCACTCCCTAATTCGGGCATCAATCAACACACCATCTACTCGATGATTACCTAACAATGCACTGGGCCGAACCCCGTCTAATTCACTAAATCGACGATCATCTTTAGAAAGCCGTTGACCGGCTCGATCACCGAATATTCGATGCACATTTCTGATGTAGGCCACCGACAATTGCGACGCAGAAAGCATGGAATACTTCAGTAGTAAAGCATCGTAAGTTTGGTCATTTTGCCTGAAGCCAACATCCCCAATGAACCTATGATCCCCTAATACCATTCGTTGACGTCCGAGAATAGCCTCTCCTCCCTGCCAACGAAACATCAAATTAGCTTGGTTCAACTCCGTACCAGCTGGATCGGCAATGGTGGGGTCACTACTTTGATCGACACCGTCGCTGTGTCGACCTTGATTCAAGCTGACAACACTATCAACTTGTAAAAAAGCCTTGAGGTTCTCAGACAGGTTATAATTAACCCCAGCCCGAGATTTGATGGTGGAGGCGTCAGCGGATTCGCCATCAATGTCTATCGATTCCCATCTAGCCCTAGCTGAAAAGTCAATATCAAACGATTCAGCATGACTTATTCCAACAATCCAAGTACTGAAAAATAAAAACGATAAATTCCATCTCTTATTCTTAACCATAACAACTGCATATTCCTATTATGGGAAATTAAATCCTATGTATAATTTAGCAGGACAGATGAGCACCAGAAATGCCAATCATCACTGCCAATCCTCAGCATTACCGTCATGTAATACAGTGAGATTTTCAATGGAGTCCAAATAGTCGTAGAACTCATCTGGCATTGGATTTTGCCTTGCGTCAAAGTAACTTAGTACCGGCAATGATGTCATGCTAATTTCTTTTAATTGATTATTGAACAGATACAGTTTTTCAAGTTTATTGACTCTAACAATATTAAGTTCAACTAATTGATTAACATTGGCTTTCAATTTAAGCAAGTTTGGCAAGTTATCAATCGATATTCGCTGCAGACGATTTTTGAAAACAAAACACTCTCGTAAATTAGGTAGGTTTTGAAGAGTCAAATAGGAGAGCTGATTTCCTGCTAAATTAAGATGCTCGAGTTTCTTTAATCCATTGACATCAGCGCTTTTTAGCTGATTATTAAACAGCGATAGCTTTTTAACGTTTACAAACAAATTAATGCCTTCAACGCTCTTTATTTCACGATCATGACAAGTGATTTCAATGAAATCTTCAGGTGTGCCCCAATTGTTTTGAGTCGCCAATTGCTCAAGACAGGCTTTAAATCCAGTATCGAGCACATAGGCCATGTTCACGGGCGAATACAAACTGAGTGCTAGAAAGAATGATGTGACGAGCCTTGTATAGCTGTTCGCTATCGCCTTCATGTGGCTTTATCCTCTTGGTTAAGGCGAACGCAAATACCCTTTGCTAATACGATATCTGACGGCTCATCAAGTGCCGATCCGCCGGGTTCTTCCTCCGTCAATATAAGTGAATGTGCGTCTTTTATTAAACGCCAATCTGCATTTGATAGTGTTAGCGTTCGCGTACCTTGATGATCAATCACGGCAATGGAGCGTATTTGACCATCGGATTTCGACTTGGCCCATATCTGAGCATCTTTGTTGTCCGCTAAAGTAAGTTGCCCCCACTCTAACCACATTTGCTTTTCACTGCCTTCGGTAATAGCGGTCAGTACAGACGAGCCTTCTGTATTGAGCAATACAGCCACATAATCAACAGGCGCCATCAGTTGGTTATTCGGCTTGAAAAATTGCATGCTGATGAGTATGACCAATGCCATAGATGTAACGAAGGAGATACTCCAAGGCAACCATCGACGGTTAATCAATTGGCGACGAGCAGGATTTGATCGATCTTCAGGTTTAATTTGATTTTTAATATTCACCCAAGTGTTAGGCTGAGGAGGGAGCGTATCGCGAGTATCGTTAAAGGCTATGAAATAATTCTCCCAATATCTTACGTGTTCCGCTAACGCATTATTTTCTTTCAAATGTTCTTCAAACCGACGCCGCTCTTCTTCATTCATTGTACCGAGGACGTACTCAAACGCCCAAAAGCTAAGCTTACTCATGGTTCACCTCTGCTTTACTTTCAATACAGTTTTTCAGGCGTTCTGCCCCACGTTTTAGCCACGATTTCACCGTATTCACACTTGAATTGAATTTTTCGGCCAGTTCTTGCCGTGAATACCCTTGCAAATACGCTAAAGTAATACTCTCTTTCGCCCGGTCGTTCAATGTTTCCATACATTCAAGCAATATGTTGGAGTCTTGCAACTGCATGGCAGCAATATCTGGTCGATCATTGGACTCCTTTTCTTCAGAAATCAATTCATCTGAGTGCATTTCATCAGGGTCTTCTTCATGATTAATAGACTCGTAATGCCGCTTCTCTTTGGCAAGGCGATCAAGTGCTCGATAACGAACAATGCTGGTCATCCAAGTAATCGGTTTCGATTTATCAACTCGATATTCTCCGGCATTTTTCCAAATCTGTATAAAAGCCTCTTGTAATACATCGTTGCTGAGATCTTCAGATCGGAGAATGCTAAAGGCAACTTTATTTAGGTAAGGCGCTACATGCTTGTAAAGCGCTTCTAATGCCTTTTGATCATGAATAGCGCAGCGAGCAATCAAATTTGAATAAAGCTCATCTCTGTTAGTGTCCATCGAACCCTACCGTCATCACAATAAATCAAGCTCCTAACCAGCCAAATGAAAACGACCTCTAGTAAGCGCGCTAATATATACTAAGTGCGCAATAATTTCGTTAGTACTTTATGACGATTACAACTACCGCTCATCATTCACCGAATTTGCGAGAATGTAGAAACGTTTCATTGGCAGGTGATGGTGATCGGATACGCTGCTGTGCTTAAGCAATACCGATTTCTCGCAGGCGCACGGGTATTATAATCGTATCAATCACTACCCTGTCGCCATTCAGACGACCGCCAACCGCACGGGATGAATATCTACAAAGTCGTAGTGCATTCTGAGTCACTTCGTGACGCATTTGGATAAGGTCGGGCGGCGCACCCATTAAAAAGAAAACCGAGCGTTCAAATTAGGAAGGATAAACCACGCTTTTTCGAACGCTAAGATTACGCCTATTTCATTAGCCATTATACGCCTTTCAACAATAAATACTGTTCCGTATTGACAGCATGTAAGCCAAAACTTATGGGGGGGGTACAAACAAAGGAGTAAATGAAGAGAGTAAAGCTAAGCGAAAGTACTCGTGATTGTGGATACATTCATCAGTAACGAACATGATGACCATGCTCGCTACTGTGAGTGACAAAAAGAACGCGCTAAATGATCGGTATGGCCGTTCCTTTAAATTCCAGTCGAATACTTTCAACCTTACTCAGATCAAAATCCTCGGCTTCTCTCAATCGAATTGACCAAGTGGTAAACGGAGTGGGTTCGAAATAGGCAAATTTAAACACATCAGCCACGGCACCCTCTACGATCACTTCATAATCATCTGATGAGCTATTGAGATCTCGATATCCAAAGAATCGGAACAACTGCTCGGAATTAAAAGTAAAGTCAGTACTGGCAAATCGATCTTGGTAAACACCATTCGACTCGATGTCTATAAAATAGTTTGTATCTTCAGGCAACTCAGCTCCCTGAAGAATCACGCGCACTTGGCTAAGCCGAACTCGATCAAAGTGAATGAAATGTGGGTCCAATAAATCAATGCTAAAGCTCATTTCTCCATCTGCTCTAAAATCATCCAGATGTACATTATTAGAAAGCACCACATTAGTCAGGTTGAAATCCTGTGGTCGCGGTTGAAATGCTAACAATGCAGCATTGTATTGCTCCTGAAGCAAGGCGAGATCTAATCGATACTGCTCATACGTTTTATTCAAAGCAGGTTTAATTTGGCTTTCTTGCAGTGCCCAGTATTCAAATGCAGCGGCGAGTTTTGCCACTGCGACAAAAATGGGTCGTTTCAGTGCGGTCAAGGTCCTGAAGTGTAATACTTCGAGTTCCTCTACTGACGCTTCGTCGGTTTCAATTTGACCCACCAAGTCATTCATGCGATCAAGATGTCGACTGTTCACTTCTGCTGCAATCTTGAGGTCAATCAGTCTAGATAGCTCTTGCGTTAGGTTGACTTCGGTCGCAGTGACAGATTGACCATAAATTATCAGTGTTTCAAGTGTACTCAGAAACGGGGCTGCCCCATCAATACCTTCATCAATTGCAGGTTGTAATCCTTGTCGAACCTCATTCAAAAAGAGTTCCCATGTATCGTTCGCAGCTTCTAATGAAGGCACGACTAAATTCAAAGAACTTAATGAGCTTGCGATATCCTGTGTATTGACCGATTCGTTCACACTGCTAGAAAGATCGCTCACTTCATTCACCATGGCCTGGACGCGTTTCAAAATATCACCCACACCGGCAATTTTCTCTTTTATTCCCTGAAGATTTTGAGTGGTATCCGGAATCGTCGTTGCAAAGTCAATCAAACCGGCTGGATTACCCGTCGCAGCGGATGAGCCAAGTGCTACCGCACCGCCTACGATCGTTTCTAATACACCCAGTTGTAGTGCAATTTCTTGCTCTCGCTTGTATCGATCTATGCCGATTTCAAACTGAACGCGTGCAGAAGAGACTAAAAAGTTTTGATCGCGAAATTGAACACGTAAATTTTCAATCGTATCCTTAAAATGCTCTACTTGCTGTAGCGACCGACCAATCGTTGCTTCTTCTGCTGATACTGCATCCATGAGATTGGCTTGCATCAACACTGCAGCATCTTTTCGAGCTTCTATATCAATGCTGCGATCCACAAATCGATCGTATTGCGTTTGATAACTTTCCATGGCATTTAGATAAGCCACGTAGACATCTTCGTAAAGATTGGCGTCTAGCTCCGGTACATAACTTGGGCTTAATGTTGAAAAGTCAAAAAATTGTTTAAGATTCGCCGTCTGAAGATACAAATTATCTAATAAGATGTCATCCTCACGAAAAGTCGGGATGCTTCTTAATGAAGTTTCGATCGAATTCAACATGGCCCGGCTAAGATCTGGATTCTGATCAAAGATTGATGCAGACAGATCAAACGTTTTAGAGAAAATCGCTTCTAATAACGCAGGTGATATGTCCATTAGTCCTTCTAATGAAGCCGTTGATTTTACAAGCGTATTCACACCGATACTGGCTGCAAGAAAACTGCCTTCAGATGTGCCAAAGGGCGTAATGTTTGAAAATTCCACATTAGAATTTGGGAATAATGCACCCACGGTCAGATTTGTCGTGATTTCATCTGCATAAGCAAAAACACCACCCGTTGCGCCTTGGCTAGCATTAACCAAAAAGGCTGCTGCTCCCTCTCCTGCTATTTTTCGAGCATAAATGTAAACGGTTTGATTCTCTAGGTTCATAATGAAGTTGCTGGGCACTTCAATAGTATCCGCGACCAATACAATAATATTGGGCGCTACCTGAGAAGATTTTATTTTTGATATAACATTTGAAAGATTCATATGTAAATCAAATAGCTGATACTTATTTGAATCCACCGTTTCGATTACCTCAAATGTTGTTTTGGGCACCGTCGACGGCAATTCAATATCGTTAAACTCCGCCCATTTATTTGCACTTGAATGCATACTTAGCGAGCAAAGTAAAAAAAATAAGACCACAGTGATCGCTGAGGTCACTTCTTTGTTCACTTTTTCTTTAAACCAACTTAAATAGTTAGTATTCATATTTAATATTCCATTAAGAATGATCAGGCCAATGACCTGATCATGATTTACTTTGCAGTCAATCAATCGATGCTATTTACGTATGCATTTTGGGCAAACGCTTTTGCCTTATTGCTGATATTTTCCCAATTAGATTCTGCCACCGTGACGAATCCCGCGGTGCTGAACCCGGCGATCGCAGTATCTAAGTTTTCGATACCGTTTGGCCCTTCTGCACTCACAATCGCAGTATTAAGCGAAACAAAAACTCCTGTTAATTCTTGCCAAGCAAGCATCACTTTATCGACATATGGTTCAGCCGCTTCAATTTTTTCGTCAATTTGGCGAATACTAATAGTGGCATGTTCATATGATTCATACAGCGCGACGGCGTGTGCCAAGTCACCTTGCAAGCCTTCTTTTTCTGATTTAAGACTGGATATTTCATCTTTTAGCGCTTGAATTTGAGACCCCAAAATACTGCCTCCGATTAAGAGCGAGATGCCGCCACCAATTGCCGTCAAGCCTACATCTCTTTTTTTCTTGGCGATTTCATCGTTAATTGCCTGGATTTCAAGATTGATTTCATCTATTCGATTACGCATCGATTCCGTGTTATCAAGGTTCAATAAATCACTAAATGTATCATTGTAAACATCCAGTGAAAGTGATTGATCTTTAAGGTCGGTTGCAAAAGTCGCTAAGCTTTCTTTTGCATTGAGTGCATCTGCCATCCTTGCAGACGAAAAAACATTGAGTATATTTAAGTAGGATTTAACGGCGGGAAATTTACTTCTTACTTCCTGTATCGCGTCAGCGTATTCTTGTGATTCTTTACCGAAGGTAGCCTCTATAAACGTTGCGGAAATCAATCCATTTGATACCGCCGACAATTGATCGACCAACGGTTTAAGGAAAATAAGATGGATATCTTTATAGTTCGACAATTGTAATGCCAAATCAACAATTGAAGGATAGATATTCGTATTCCAGTCTTTGCCTGTGTCGTGAATGGCTACGTACTCTTCTAATAGACCTTGATAATGTGAATCAAACTCAACGGAATCACCGAATAGCAATGCACTTTCTAATGACGCCTGCGTCGTCGGCAATGCTAATGCGCTATCCGTATACGCTTGTATGACGTACCACTCTTTTTGACTCAAAATAAATTCATCTGTGCCAACATCGAGAAACAACGTATCTCCAGTCTCGCTAGAACTCCCTAAAATTTCATCTACTGCAATCGTATCTACTTCGCTTGGCGTAGTAGCATTCACAGATGAATCATTGAACACCTGTACGTCCGAAAATACAGGGCTAACCTGCATCGAACAGCCAATTAATATGGCACTTACTAGAGTTTTCCGAAGAAAAAAAGACGGCGTCTCTTTGGGTATATTGATATTTTTAATCATCATTCATTCCATAAATTACAGTTAAAATTAAAATATTAGATCGACCTATCTTCACACATTAAAGATTTAATCGATCAAACTCCGTATTCAACATCGTCATCATCTGCATATTGAAAATGAGTTCTATGATATATACGCACCTAAAGAAATTAAGTTGCATTTATTTCTAATAATTTTTAATTTATTTCATACTAATGGTTTTAAAGGCTTCCATGTTCTTAAAAACCACTAATAGAATTAGAAATAGGGCTATGACCACCAATAGAAAACATACTCTTCTAACGTTTTCTATTGGTTTGCATAAGGAAATGTGTACGAGAAATATTTGATCGCCAAAATAGATGCTTCCATGACGATGAACAAAATAGTAGAAGTTGACAATTGAGCCATTGGGGCTAACATATATTTCAATATCTGTTCCGAAGCCTCTTGACATCACCCAATTAACCGTCCATTCCACACATATAAATGAGAGGCTCAATCTCCTCTGATCTTCAAACGATTGATTCGTGTTTTTCTATTATATGTAAGGTTGTCTAATGCATGTAAGATTGGTTTGTCTGCCATATCCCTGCTAGCTTTGTCTCCACTTCACGCATTAATAAAACTGAAATACCCTGTCCAATCAGGATAGACTCATTTTGTAGACCCTGTGGCCCTTTGATCTGATGAAGCAATTGCGCAAGTAACCTAAACTCAGAACTGAGTGCTTGCCATTGAAATTTGACCCGCTCAAAATAAGGGGATGTCTCAGATAAGGTTTCATGTATTTGGTTAATATGATGATGTGCGTTTTGATATGCGCTGTTGTGTAAAATGGTTCTTTTGAGTTGATCTTGATAGGACTTTCTTTGACTAATAAGATTATTTCGAGCTCTTTTGAGATCTTTGATTTGAGGTACAAGAATTGACGCGGCAATGGCTGCAGAGATGGCACCACCCGCAGAGCTTAATTTTAATTTTCTCTCTTTGTCGTTAATGGCTTTTGATTGACTGTTTATCTCATGAGTTTTCGTATGAATACTATGCCTGAGTTGAACCGTATTATCCTCTGCCATCAGCTGATAAAAGTTCATGACTAAACTGGTCAACTGGGCTTGATAGGCTCTCATATCTGCAGAATAATCCAAAGTGGCCAATTTAACGCCTTCTGCCATCGACGTTAATGTCTGTACACTATTTTCGAGCTGCTCTATTTTCAGATTAACGACTTCAATTTGTTTCAATAACCTGCTTGAACTATGTCGCTTTTCTATAGGATTAAATACTAATAATTCAGCTCGTATGAGCGTCTCCAATAAGTCTAAATTGGATTGAATAGGCGCGATATACTGATCATCAAACTGAGATATATTCGCTATTTGTGAGGTGGTGACGTTCATATTTGGTTGAATAATATTCTGCCACTCTAGTGCTGATGATTTTATTGCCGCATACTTTTCTTGCATTGATCTAAAGTGAAGTTCAAAGTCAATGACTTCATCTATGGACAGTAGTTGCCGCATACCGGTTTCACTGGTTGGAAGGTTCATCGCCTCTGATAAATAATACTCTATATCCAGCCACTCTCTTTTTGCCATCAAAAAATGACGATGATCGTCACGAAGAAAGTCGCTTGCATGCTCACCAACTCTGACGAGCAATGAATCTTCAGGTAGATCTTCTAATCCCGTATCAACTGCAATATGCACGGCATAATGGTCAATCGCTTTATGCGTAATTGTCCCACCTGGTGCACCAAAATCAAATCGATATGCTCCCGACTGTAATTTTCTACCTTGATACAATGCTTTACTCTCTCGCACGCTCTCCACACCGCTTGTAAATTCTGGAAATGCCGGGCCAAATCCGAATGCGGTAAGTGTGGAAGACGTCCCTTCAAAGCCAATAATACTGATCGTAAAGGGGGCCTCAGATTCTAGGTAAATGCTATCTCGATAGTCTTCACTCGCCAGTGTGCCTTGCACAATATATTGAACCCCTTTACTCAACTTACCCAAGTGTCCATTCGTCGTACTCGCACCCGCGACATTGCCAAGATCACCATAGATGGATTCATGATAAAACTGAATAACCTCTTCTACTTCTGCTGCTAGCGCGGTGATTGGAACGATGAGACACAACACGCTCATCTCAATGAGTCGAGTTACCCATTTCAACTTTTTATTTTGACGATTTCTGATCACCACGACCTTTCCCTTTTTTATTAATTTTGACGAGAAAATAAACACCCGCATGAATAAATATGCCATTCATCCAACTTGGATCCTTCACATGTTTAAGACATATACGACTAAGAGGAAAAAAAGTTGCACAGAAATTCAAATAGGAAGCAGAAATATTATCGTGGCGTGGCGAACACCCATAAATGACTGTACTACGAGCATTAGTCGTTGTTAGCAACGACATTGAGCGGTTCAACTGAGTGGATCGCGGAGGTATCCTGCCGATTGAGGATTTCTATAAACTTGGTATCAACCTACATACAATGCATTATCGATAGCCTTGCAGACCATTGTGCCCAGTTGATAAATATATCACCAATAGTCCATCAAATTATCGACATCAATCGAAATACATCAGACACGAAGCTATTACATTTTTTTTGGGCGTGGGCGATCAACTAAAAGGCAATGAGGGCAGTGCGCGTAGTCAGTTTAGAGTGGTGATTATCGTTCTCTTGTAAACAAGAAGACGGAGGGTTTAAAGCTTCAATTTTTTCGGGGTCGATTGGATTCTCGTTATATATATCGCGACGACTACCGTATACGTGAAATCATGTCCATGCAGCACCTATTTGAAACACTCGGATTGATCATCAATGTATTTGATCCGTCTACCATGTTGGATTCTTTCAGCGCGTCCATGAAGCAATTATCCCATTCGTACAGACCGAGGACAGTAGCACCATTTAGTGCTCTCTTCGCTTAAATATCGATGCAGCATCAACATTTATATGAGAATGCTGCATTCAAATGAAAGTCTGCACTTAAATCAATGCAGCAACAAAATCAGCGAATCAGATTTCACGTCTATTGCGCTTACACTTTCTGACTGAAAGCATGCAGAGCAGTAGCAACCAATGCAATGCACCAGCACCACTGCTATTACCCACTTTCTTTGGCTCAGGAGCGGTCGTGCTTCCGGCGCTCAATACGGTATCACTTGCTGCATCATCTACAGCATCATTACTGGTTGGTTCACTGTCAGTGCCCGTGTTGATTGAATCGTTAGACGTGACCGTCGCAACAATCGTTATATTAACCGTCGAATCGCTCGTTGTATTTTGCAGGTTTACCACTGCATCTTCTGCCATGTCATGTTTGAGCGTGAGCTTATTTAGCTCGCTTTGACTTAAATCATGGGTATAAGAATACGTCGCTTGATGAGCTGATAAAATATTGACCCTGACGTCATGCTCTTGATCATCTGTTGTATGTAACGTAAGCACGGGGGCGAGGGTGGTGAAGTCAATTTCCCCTTCGGCAAATATGCTGCCCGATATAACAACCGGCTGCGAAGGTTGCTCTAATGTCACGAACGCTTCTTCCTGCTGTGCTTTTAAAGTTACCGTTTCGCTGATATAGCCTTCTGCACTCACCTGAATTTCTATGTCATTGCCATTTATTGGCAGCAACACCGTCGCCTCTCCGTTTGTAGAGGTTTCATATCGATCGGGACGTCCATATTCAGTAAGCGCATTAATATTTAACTCTGCCCCAGATATCGGCAAATCACGCTCGCTATTGACGTGTACCACTCGATTTTTCGACGGCAATACGTTGAAGGTTACCGATACCGTTTCATAGTTTGAATCGGCATGAATGGAACCCTCTGTGCTATCGGTGACAACATTGGGTGATACAGTGAGCGACGTTCGATTAAAACTTGATGGATGATTAATCGCATCAACACTCGATACAGATACGCCTTGTGAATTGAGTAATGAAGCGTGATCGACCGTAAAAATAAACGTTTCACCTACAGCGGCACCTTCTATGCTCAGTGTTTGAGTGGTGTCTTTATCCAACATGTTCGTGGTGGACAATGTCATCTTTGGCGTTCGTGTTAACGTCATGCTGGTCGATTCATTAAATTGCTGATCACTAATCGTTAACACATAAATACCAGCATAAGCACCATCAAAATCGTCAGCGCTGGGCATGCCAATCTCAATCTGATTTCCATCCATTTCAATTAAGTGATCGGCATTTTGTCCGTTAAAGAGCAAACTGATCGAATGGGACTGGCTTCCACCCTGTGTCGTTAGACGAACGGCCGTATTACTAATGACGTGGGTAGACTGGTCTGCCAAGTTGACGTCTGCACTGCCATCAATCTCCAAGGTAGCGGTAATGGATTCATACACACTTATACTAACCGGCGTACTTGCGCTTAACGCACCGTCAGAAACCGTGATGGTTTCGGTATATTGACCAACTGTTTCCGGGCGAAAGGTGATTTGCGTACCACTCACACTGCCGTTCAATGCACCGTTATTTGCGCTCAAAGATACGCTCAGCGATGAGCTGTCAATATCTGCAACATTTGCACTCACTGAAATAGTATTACCCACAGCTACGGACAAATCTGTCATTGCTTCGATCGTTGGGGCATCATTCACGGCATCCACCGTTAAATTGAAGGTATCAGTGACGGTATCGATGCCATCATTAACGCTAATCGTGATGGGGTAGACATTGCCATTTACATTATCTGCTGGGGTTAGCGTCAACGTTGTTCCTGAGAGCTGGCAGGTTATATCAGTGGCACATTGAGTGATGGTATACGTCAGTGAGTCACCGTCCGCATCCTGCCCCCAATCATGAACACTCAGCACTTTTGCAGTGTCTTCGAGCGTGCTCTGGTCGACAGCTGTCATCGTCGGTGCCGTATTCGAACGGTTGATTGACCAACCTAAATCTTGCAGCAAAAATAACGACAACCCTAAATCCGTTTGCCCTTCTGTATATTGAGGCTCCATCAGTTCATCAGGTGATGCACTGGTGGTGAAGTGAGAGACAGAGCTGCCCGAGGAAACAGATGAAGGCGCATACATTTGAATGCGGTCACCTGCAGTAAAACTGTTGCTGGCATCTGCATCGTGAAAACCTGTCGACAGCGCGCCGACAGCTTGGGTGTTCACATTAAACCCATCCCACAGCAACTGATTGACGCTGGTCGCGTTAGTCGCTCTTTGCGCATTGCTTAAGTTTGGCCACGGGCCGTTTACTTGATCATAAAGGTGGTCAGAGAAAATGTCGTCGAAACCACTTGCCTTAGCGCCTGAACTTGCATTCACCAAACTCGCGAACCCTAAGCCATGAATCATTTCATGGAGCAGGACCGTTACAAAACCAATGTGATTAGCAGGCGGGGCGTCATAACCGTAATACCAACCATTGCTGCTCGATAAGCAATTAACGCCGCCAAGGTTGCTGTTAAAATTCGCGGTCACATCTGACGTGACACCTGAACTGAGTTTCAAACCAGCAGAGTTCAATTCACTCCATAATCCGATGGGGTAAAACGTATTGGACTCCCAGTTGCCACTGACACCCGAACTACCTGTCCATGTCGTTGCGCCTGCACTCCCCAGAACAGCGGAAAATGCACTGCATGTAAGCGCAGAGAAGTTAGCATCAACAACCAGTGAATCACCTGCTACGTTATATTGAAGCTGATCCGCAATAATGGATGCTGCCTTAATAAAAGAACGCTTACGTTGCTGACCGACGGTTGTGCCGGGGTTTCCGCCTGTTGCACTTATTGCTGTGGCGTCAGAAAACCCTGAATTGAAATTCAATGTAATTGAAGAGGCTGTCCCAACTACCGTACAGCTAGTCGCACTGATCGTGCTGGTATTGGAATCATCGGGGCAGTTTGCAGCTTGAACCGAGGTGGAAACAGTTGCGATCAATACTAAAAGACCGTTTGATACAGCTCGGAACATAGCGCCCCCTAAGGGAAAATTTGACCAGACCGTATGCTAACGAATACTCATTGTAATCACCGTCATGTATCGTAGGTATGTGTTAGGGCATGTAATTCACCGTTACAGAATGCAAATTTTTGCGAGATTTCGATGACTGATAGCCGTCATTGGCGGCGTCAGAATTCTGTATTTTATAAAACGGCTCCGCGACCGTGAACCGGTGAGACGCTAATCGGAATGAAATGACAGCGCGTTTTCTTGTATAGATATATACGCATTGACGATTAAAAAAATATTTTTTATTCAATAATATACAAAAGAGGGGAATCAGGTGCTCAGTTTATTTCACGTGTAGGCTGATAAATTAGGCCGGTAGCCTGTAGATGGTATGGAATGATAGCTGCGTGTGGATTCTCTAGACTGCAGAATGTATGAAGTAGCAGAATACTTATAAATCGCGTTCATCGCATAGTGCCGATGTAACTTCTACACCGGCACTATTTATGGGAAACGTATTACTTCAACATTTTTAGCATTGCGTCAGCAACACCTTTTGCAGAAGCTGGGTTTTGACCCGTCACCAATTCACGATCGACGATCACGTTTTCTGACCAGTCAGCTTCAGCTTTGTATTTGCCACCTGCAATCGTCAAAGCATCTTGTGGATTAAACATCAGTTCTCCACCACCCAAGTAACCTTTTACGGCTTCTTCTTCGGTATTGCTGAATACAGTCATTTTATAGCCTTTATAAATCCAATTTGAATCCGCCTTCGCTTTTTTTCCTGCACGAATTTTAGAGACAAATTCATCGTTATTTGACATAGCTGCAACCAATGCGATTGGTCCATGACAAACCAAACCTGTTGGCTTGTTTTCCTTATTAAAGTGAGTAAGAATTCGACCCAATTGATCATTTAGCAATAGGTCTTCCATTGGAGCGTGTCCACCCGGTGCATAAAATGCGTCGAATTTTTCAAGGCCAATTTGCTCAACTCGGTTAAAGCTAATTACTGGGCTATTTGCTTTATCAGTAAGCTTTAAGTCATTTAATAGTTGACGGTGAATCTTATAAGCTTTTTCACCTTCAGCAAAAAGCTGAGCCGTATCAGAGTGCTTATCTAAAGTTGGAGCCATTCCAGTCGGTGTCGCGAATGTCAGGTCGTGACCTTCATCAAGGAAACGTTTTACAGGTTCCATTAATTCGTTTAAGTAAAAACCCGTTTGTGTGGTTTTACCGTCTTTTAATGTCAATGTATCAACATCTGACATGACGACGAGTATGTTATCAGCAAATGTTAGTGGGCTAACCACCAGAGCGGCTGTAGCAAGCAGTTTTTTAAAGTTCATTTCTATATACCTAATTAATTAATCTGTTTTGGTGCCGGTTGGCCAGTAGATAAGTGACCACTGGCCAACTTTATTACTGTGTGCTTACCAAGCTACCACTTCACCCATGTGGAAGAAGCCGCCGGTAGGGCCATCTTCGCCCAATAGTGCAAGCTCAACTTGAGTTTTAGCACCGTCTACAATTTCCATTGGAGCATCTTGAGTACCCAGTTCAGTTTTAACCCAACCTGGGTGTGCAGCATTCACTTTGATATTGGTATCTTTTAATGCTTCAGCCAAATGAACAGTGTAAGAATTAACAGCGCTCTTACTTGAGTTGTAAGCCAATACTTTGACCGGAGCGAATGGACTTTCAGCATCCGACTGCGTATCAAGAGAACCTAGAATACTGCTGACGTTGACGATACGTCCTTGATCACTTTTGCGAACCAATGGTAGGAAAGCGTTCGTCACTTCAATTAAACCGAAGTAGTTAATATCGAATGTACGTTTAATGACAGACATTTCAGCGGTTAAAGTGCTGTTTTGTCCCCAAGTACCTTCTAAAATAACACCGGCGTTATTCATTAGAATGTCGAGTTTTCCGTATTTATTTGCAACGTACTCAGCAGCAGATAAAATACTGTTTGAATCTTCAACATCCATTACAATCGTATCAAGCTGTGTGGTTTTAGATGGCCAGTTTTTAACAGCCGTTTCTAGTTGAGCCTTATCGCGGCCCGTAATGATGACTGTGGCAACTTGATCTGCTAATTGAAGCGCAGACTCGTAACCTAAGCCTCTGTTACCACCTGTGATTAATGCTACTTTTGATTGTGACATTTCATTGTCCTCAGTTAATTTAATGTGCATCACGTCGTGCGTGTAGGATGAATTATGAAGATTTACGAAATGGAAACAATTCCACTCTAGGAAAAGTACCATTCGCCAATTGGAAACAATCATAGGGGATGAATAACCACAGAAGATAGCCTGCTTTAAGGCCGTCAGAATGGCTATATACGGGGGCTACAGGGCGATTATAGGATGGTAAGCAGGGTCGCTTAGAAGCAACTAGGAGAGCGTCTATAGGCTAAGGACGTTCATTGGCTCGATTATTATTAAGAATTGATTATCAGTGACAATGTGATGCAGATTAATAGACATCTATGTCGGCAAGCTTTTCACCTAATCATCATTAACAATATGCTGATTATTTAAATACAGTGAACGGTAGGAAGTAGAGCGTATTTGAAAAAGAACGCCTTATATTACGCTCAAGTTCTTATGACGATATGAGTACGTTCGGCGATGACGTTTAAAACCGCTGACCCTACTCGGATGAGTAAAGTCAGCAAAGATGAAAAAACACCGTCTTTATGAGTGAGTAAACCGACCACGAATTGGATAGTGATTCTGCTTTGCCCAGTTTAACCCGCCTACCAGTGAATTTAGATCCGGTCTGATAAATGGGTTATTCGAATATTCTAACATTTGAATCACGCCTTCATCGTTTACGACAAATAAAGCCGGTTCTGAAAACTCATGATCTGTTTCTTGTGGTGATCGAGGCGACGAGATATAAAGCCCTAAACTCGTCATCTGTTCGATGGTGAGCCCGTGACCGATTGGATATGAAACATTTAGTTTTGCTTTATGCTGATTATATTGTGACAAAGCATCAGCGGACACAGCGACAACCTCTATACCAGCCGACTGCAACGTGTCTAAAACCCCTTCTAGCTGATTCAAATATTGAGTACATAAAGGACAATGCACTCCGCGATAGACGACGACTAATTGCCAATTGCCCGCTATATTTGGTTGCCCTAAACGAATATTATTATTTTGATCCGCCGATAATTCTATTACAGGAAAAATACTTCCAGGCACGAGTTTTTGTGCAAAATTCATTAATTTACCTACTTAATTGATGTCGTTATGACATGGGTTGTAAAACTATAATGTTGTAGCCAACGTTATTTTTTCATAAAGCTGGAAAACTCTTCTTCATAGTCACGGTGCCACCTAGATAACGGTGGTCGATTATGAATAATGTCTCCTATCGCCCAAGCCATTCTTTTATTATCATCTTCCCGAGTGACCATGTTATCGGGGCAAATAATATAAAAATTGTTTTCTGAAATGTTCTCCATCATAAAATTAACCACTTGAGCACTGCTCCAAGCACCTGAAGGTTTTTGCGGTGCGCTGATCATGCCGGTGTATGTAAATCCCGGCACCAATAGATGGGTTTGCACTTGATTACCATTAGTATTGCGTAATTGGTGCTCCATTGCCTCAGCAATGGATTTCACTGCAGCTTTGCTTGCATTGTATGCAGGATTTCCTGGGGGCGTGGTGATACCTTGCTTTGAGCCTGTCGTCACCACGATCGATGAATGGCTTTGTGCAGATATCGTCGGCATAAACGCATGATTGATATTGAGAACCCCCCAAAGATTGGTGTTTAGAACCGTTTGCCAATTATCATATTTTTCCCAACTGGCAGTAGGACGACTAATACCGGCGTTGTTAAGTAAAAAATCCACCCGACCATATTGCTCAAAAACTTGATTTCTGAATTCAGTGACCACTTTTTCATTAGTGACATCGAGCTGGTATCCGTCGACATTGCTAGGGAGTTGAGAAATGGCTTGTTCAAGGTTTGGACCGTCAATATCTGCAATAATGACTTTCATACCTGCGTTAGAAAGATACTGGGCCGTGGCTAAACCAATTCCGTTAGCCCCGCCAGTCACCACAGCCACTTTTCCGTCTCTTATGGATTCATGAATTTTCATCACATTATCTCGCATTTAACATAATTGGGGTTGGGACTGCCCATAAGCAGATGCCACGTTTAAAGCACATTGTATTTGATCTTAAAACGCAAACAATCTGGCCCGTAGAAAAGCTAGGTTCTGTTTTTAGAAACAATGAATCCGCAGTGGTGCCTTTTTTTAAGCCTTATTTTACGGATGCTACGGCACCACAATGCTGTACGATGCAGAACTCGACAATGTGTTGGACGATGAGGAGACAAGCGTAAATGCCAAGTGCATTAACGCAGTGGATACTCAAGGGGAGAAATCGCGTAGGCGACGAGAGGACACCCGTTAACGAGTTTCATTGACGAATGAGTATCCTGAATGATCTTTCGTCAGTGCGCGCTTAATCTATGTTAAAAAGGTGTGTGTTTTCAGAAATACATTTTAGAAAGGCCGCCAATTTTGGCGACTGGTGTGAACCGGTTCGATAGGCGGCTAAAATTTGTGTTTTTCTGCTCCACTCAGGTAACACCCGAACCAACCGCTTTTCCTTTAGCTCCTCTTGAATCGCAAATAATGGTATAAATCCGATACCCATGCCATTTAAAGTCGCTTCTTTTAACACTTCAATATTACTGCATTGAAACGGCCCCGTGACGGATAGAGACTTGGATTCTTGACCATTATCTAACCCCCAGCTGGAAAACTCTTCATGGGTTTGAAACAAGAGGCATCGATGCTTGCTGACATCGTCAATATTGCGAATTAAATCGGCTTTTGACAGGTACTGATTGCTGGCGACCAGCACTCTTCTAGAATTGCCAATTGTCCGCGTGATCAAGCGGTCATCTTTAATTTGCGAAAATCGAAACGCTAAATCTAGGCCTTTTGAAAATAGATTTTCATAATCATAGGAGAGTTCGAGAGAGACTCGTATATCAGGCCACTGGGATGAAAAAATAGGAATGAGATGTTTGGTCAAGTAATAGCCCAATGCTGGCGCTGCTGTGAGTTTTAATACGCCGCGTACTTCGGTGCTAATACTGCTCATATCCTCGGTGAGGTGTCGAAATTCTTGTAGAAGGTTTTGTGCCCTTTGCAGCAGAAATTCACCGGTTTCCGTTAAACGTATATTGCGTGTGGTTCGATCTAAGAGTTTACCGCCCACCTGTTTTTCCAGTTGAGTCAGTGATTTACTGACCACTGATTTCACAACATTTAAGTTGTCAGCTGCTTTGGTAACATTGAGTGTCGTTGCGACTTCCACAAAGTAGCGCAGTTGTTTAATTTCAATTTCTTGCAAGGCGCGCCTCTTCGGTGTTTTCCTATTGGAAACATTACCTGCCTATTTTCGGGATTGTTTTCATTATAGGTATATTTAAAGCAAAATTCACCATTAATCAAAATCACCGTAAAGTTCAGATTACGCATGGATTGATGAGAAAGAGGGTTTGGCTGTATAGAATGAACGTTGAACCTGTCAATCAATAGACGGGGGATTGAGCGATATCGGTAATGATGAAAGGATATGCGATATTAAACGTGTATGCGAACAGGCTAGGTCATGCGAGTGATGACATAGCTTGATGAGAAAAGGCGATGATCCATTACTGTCATTCGCTGCAAAATGGTGTTTTCTTTAGTATTCTAATTTACGAATTTATTACTCGTAAACGCACAAATCAGAACTTGTAAGAATTAATGATCTATGCCTTTATTTTCACCTTTATGACTATTGATATCGCGACGGACGGCTAAATAGAAGCCAACGAAAAACACCAGTGTCAACGCGACAATCACAATTCCAGAGATGACGACTTCATCAATATACATGGCAACCACACTTATTATTTATGTCTTTGTGGTCATCATACTGCTTTACCGATTGGAGGAATTGACTCACATCAATGTACTGGATCTTCGGCCCTTTAACTGAACATTGTAAAACTCTCCATTTCTATAAAATATAGGTTCGACGAGTTGAATGATCCTATTCGCACCACGGTCATCTCAATGTTTTATTTACTGTTCATCACCGTCACCATATGAACAAGTTTCTCAATAATCTGATCTTTGAATTTCTCCCTGACTTCAGAATTCAGTGCGCCGAGCAGTCGTCTATCCACTCGCAGTAAAATACATACCTCATGCGCGACGACATTTGAAGAACGAGGCGAGTTTTGAATAAATGATATTTCGCCAAAGAAGTCTCCAGGGCCTACCGTGGCCAATGGCTCTTCATGATCGGTCAGCGTGACTTTGGCTTCTCCACTCATTAAGATATAGAAAGCAGTATCCAGTGTGCCCTGTTCAATAATGTACTCCCCCTCATTCGCTACAAAAAATGCCGCATCATTGTCGACAATCCGTTCTCGTTCCGTAGGGGTAAATTCTCTAAAAAAGGGGACTTTATTCAGCAGCATTAAAACTTTTCCGCGGCCTAGATTATTAATCCTTTTCATATTATCAATCCGTGATCACTCAGCTTCACTCTTTGCTTTAATCAATGCTTCTGCCAAACAACGTATTACCGAGTCAAATGCCTAGCCCGATGTGTTGCCATCAGGCAACCCTGTCCCAATATCCATAAACATTGTGACTCTGTCATAAGCATAGTTGAAACAATGCTAAGAACGAACGCCTGAATAAAATCATTCTTGAAATATTTAACTTCACGCTACCTATTCTCTTACTGCTATATGACCACTGGGCCAAGCCCGCGGATAAGCTAAGTTTCGGTGTAAAATAAAGAGTTGGCCGCTCACTAAAATCACTAGGTTATAAGGTGAAACGACTTTGATACCCTGAGAAAAAAATGGCTGTTGCTAAAGGTTCCTTACTTGGCGCAATGGGTACTGCTGAAATCGTGCGGCGCATGTATTCGCTGCTATGCTGATGTAGTGATTAATATTCTATTGTACTTTCATCGCAGCGGGTTCTCATTCCATGAAGCAATTAGTCATATTTACATTATTACTTTTTGCAATAAAAAGCTGGGCAGAAGACCCCCCTAATTCAGAAACTTCAGAGAAGGTAACACCTAAAAGCGAAAACGCTGTCCCCGCTTCTAGTCAATCATCCGTCGCTATCACCTCTCCTGCACGGTTAGAAGCATTAAGATCTTTGGTTAAACAGCGTCAATATCAAGCGGCTTGGGATTTATCAGCCCCCATGTTAGAAGCTTGGGAAGGTGATCCTAGGTTTGATTTTGACTACGGTTTAGCAGCGGTAGAAACACAACATTACGATGAGGCATTGTTCGCATTTGAGCGCTTGGTGTTGCTGCACCCAAATGAACCTCGTTATCGACTTGAATTAGCGCGCACTCATTTTTATCTCAAGAATTTAAAACGCGCTGAATCGGAGTTCAATAAAATATTAAAACTTAATCCACCTGTACCAGTTCGTCGAAATGTCAAACGCTTCTTAGATCAAATTTCCGTGATGCAACGCAGCCTTGAGTCACAATTCTTTGTCACGGTCGATGTAGCAGGCGGCTTTGATTCAAATATTAACAGCGGACCTTTCGAGAAAGACTTACCAGAAGAAGAAACCGCCTTTAGTTTTGACATAGAGCTTGATGAGGCTAGCCGTGAGACAGATAGCGGTTACTGGAGCGCCTTAGCGAGTTTGTTTTATCTTTCCCCATTAACAAAAGTGTCTCATTTTGATGTTCGCTTTTTAGCAACAAAACGCGCTAATAATGAAATTGAACTCTACGATTTAACCACGGCGTTAGCTGAAGCCGGCTATGCGATTAATACGGGTCCCGTACGCTGGCGATTAGCTGGCCGTTACCAGCACGTTATCTTAGATGATAGCCATTTGCTGGATAACGTCGGGGGAACCGGTCAAATTCAATGGCGAACCAATAGCGGCTGGATGTACGGGCTATACGGAAATTACGGGGAATCAACCTATCCCGATACGCCGAGTTCAGATGTGACACAACAGCAATACAGCCTTAATTTTGTTTGCCCTCCCAAAACGCTGTCTTGTGCGGCTACGCTCATTTTAGGCATTGATACGGCAAAGCAGGCAGAAGGCGACTACAATGGTAAGACATACTACGGCTATAACTACCAACGAACCGCCCTATGGGGACAAAGAGGTTCGGGGTATTGGTCATTTAATATGACACAAAGTAAACACGACACTGCAAATGCTGCGATTAATCCTGACATCATTCGCGAAGATTTAGCCACCACGCTACGCTTTGGTTGGCGTTACGGTATTACAGAAGGCTTCAGTATTCGGAACGACTTCAGCGCGGGATATAATTCCAGCAACCTCACCCAATATACCTATAAACGTTTTAAAGCCGAACTGGGCCTCACCTACAGCTTTTAATAGCCGTGAAGAGTGTAACCGTTTTGCCACCACGATCGACGGTCATCAGCATTCAGCCATCTGAATTGCGAGTGTAATATGAGGATGTCAGCCATGCACTGTGCACAACCCATTGATTGTTTCCCCAAGCCCGCACTTAATCGATTACAGACTCATCATCCATTTTTGCTGATTGTTTTAATCGTCGTGTTCGCCTTGACCGCCTCACCGTCAATGGCTGCTGAAGTAGCAGGGCATGTCATTATCAGTAAAGGGAGTGTCGTTGCACTCGCAGAGGATGGAACCAAACGCCCACTTAAACGCCGCTCTCAGTTTTTCAGCGGCGACACCATTACCACCGGCAAGCTCAGTTCGGTACAGTTACGCTTTGTGGATAAAGCTCTAATGACCGTTAAAGCGGACACTGAATTAAATATCACTCAATATTTATTTAAGCAACAAGGTGCCGCGCCAGGTTCTGACAAAGCACTCATGAAGCTGGTTAAAGGAGGTTTCCGAACCATTACAGGACAAATTGGTAAAGGCGATAAATCTGCGTATACCGTCAACACCCCAGCTGCCTCTATCGGAATTCGTGGTACGAATTATGAGGTTCAACAAGAAGGCAAAGATGCTTTTGTCATGGCGGTGTATAGCGGCGGCATTCGAGTAGAGAATGACGCCGGTACGTTGGACTTAGGTTTAGGTGAGGATTTTAACTACGTTCGTGTGACCCCCACTAGCTCTCCTAAAGGATTGCTCTCACCGCCGAGATCTCTACGAAGAGGATCAGTGGTTGAATTGGATGCCGAAGAAGAAGAGGACTCCGAAAGCAGCGATGACAACACATCCGAGAACGATGGCGAAGAGGATGGTGACAGCAATGAAGACACTGCAGACACCGATGATGGTAGCTCTGTTCCACTCACCGATGATGACGATGGCAGCGCAACGCTCGTTAGCACAGACTCATCCAATGACAACGCCGGAGCACCCACAACAGAGCTCGACACACGCATTGCCACGGAAATTGCAAGCCAAGATGACAGCACGCGTGAAAGTCTAGGGCAATTAAATGAAGTCATTGATACTGTCCTCACAGAAGAAATATTAAATGAAGCGAGCAATAACGATGACGTAAAAGCTGTACTGGAAAATCTAGGGTTAGCAGATCTAGATGACTTGGCGGATTTTTTTGATCAAGGAAATAAAATTGATGACGAGGATGCTGATCCAAATACTGGCTCAGGGGGTGACACGGGCACAAATCTCGCTGATTTAACCGACCCTTATAACGGCATAACCGTTACCGCCTCCGCAGATCCTAGGTTAACCAATGCCGAGTACTCACTCCTCACCAATGGTAATATCGCTGCACTGGCGATTCCCGTTGATTCAGAAATTCAGGAAGCAGCATTGTTTTCACCCACCAAGATTACCAGTTTTGATAATGAAGACTTGTTTAACTACGGTCGTGCTCGGCAAATTGGCGGCGATGTTTCAACAGGGTTTAATTTTGACGGCATTGGTACCTCCTCCATCACCATGGATATTAATGGCAACAGTCAACCGCTATTACTATCCGACATTGGTAACTATAATAATGCTGATGATCTCGTCGCCGCAGTGAATACAGCCATAGCTAATGCGGGTCTGGGATCTAAGATCGGCGCAAATCACATTGATGGCACACTGTTTTTTGAGAACCTACAAACCTCACTGGGCGGCTATATAGATATACAAAACATTGACAGCGCCCTCCAACCACTTGGATTCTCCACCGGAAAAGTTGATAACTTTAATGCCCTCACGATGACATTTGTTTGGAAAACCAGTGAGTCGCCAGCAGAGCAAAATATCACCCTATCCTTGGATGCATTGATTGGTTCCGTCGATGACTTAATCACGGAATTAAATGATCAATTGGATGACAATGGCGCACCTTTCAGAGTCTCCATTGATGAAGAGTTCACCTCTGAGACACGACTCACCGTGCATGCGCTGGATCAAGATACTGTGAGTGTCGTTCAATTAGGAATTTCTGATATTTCATACTCAGACAACGCAGGAGGAGGAGAAAACAATTTCGTATCAATGCTGGGAAATATGCAGGAAGGATTGCAGTTTTCTAGCGTTGATGACATTGATGTTGTGATTGGAAAAGGCACCATTGATACCAATGGTGAAATGGTATTCGTTGAAGATATCGACGACGATTCTGCCGGCACTGAGGTGATCCGACGCGGCACGCCCAATCAAACAGTCGATTCTCTTATTGACTTAGCGGTCTGCCAAGACGGGGGTAATCTATGTGATGTTGCAGTCTACAATGTGGACCAACGTCCAAATGTTGCGTGGGGATTATGGGCCGCCGACGCTACTCACCCCTTAGAGTTTTATAAAGATCCCAACAACCCCACTGCTTTTGAAACGGAACAAGACGTGGCTGTTTATTGGCTCGCGGCGGAACGAGCAGATGTCAATACACTGACCGGTACAGGGACGTTTTCGCAAACATTAGATTGCACAGACTTCAGTCAATGTATTGGGTCGGCTAACGATGGATATGTCCATAAGCTGGATGGCAAATTTGATGTGAATTTCAATACCGGTGCAGTAACCAACGGAGCATTAAATATCGAAGTCGCTAACGACTTTAACCTTAGTGGAAATCAAACCACGGTCACCACTTGGGATGTACAATTTCAGGGAACCGTATCAGGTGCAGGCATGCACGCAGGTGTTGATTCCGCTAATAGCCATATTTCGGGTTTAACGAATTGCACAGGGTGCGTGAATGGAGAGGTCGGCGGTATATTCGTTAAACCGGGTGACGGATTTGCCGGCGGATACAATTTGCGTAAAACCGACAATTTAGAAGTCCATGCAGAAGGTGTCTTCTTATTAGATAAAGCGCCTTAGCAGTCAATTTAAATCTACACGGGATGATCATTGAAAAAACGGGACACATTGTCCCGTTTTTTTTTGCACTCAGCAGGCTTTTATTACGCAGCTATTCACTGTGTGATGGATGCCAAGAAACTTTCAATATCCTGGAACACCGCTAAGTGTGGTAACGCGGTTAAATCAAGCCCTTGAGAATAACCTTGCTTTAACAGTATGCCCGACACGCCTGCAGCCTCTGCGCTCAGTGCATCGGCTTGGCTATCGCCCACCATCCATGTATCACTGGGTGAAATATCCAGAGAGTTACAGATAAAGTGTAACGGAAGCGGGCTGGGCTTTTTCTCGGATACCGTATCGCCCCCCACCACCAAACTAAAAAAAGTCTCTATTTGGTGATGCTTGAGTAACGGCCAAACAAACTGCTCTGGTTTATTGGTGCACAGCGCCATGCATATGTTGCTTCGTTTGAGTTCCGTGAGCAATGCGACAACTTGATGATACAACGGACTTTTTTGATTGAGCACCTCAGCGTAGTGCTTCTCAAAAAGTGTGATAGCCTGATGTTGATATTCAGTGGAAAAGTGCTCAGCAAAACGTAAAGCGCGCTCAACCAGTTTGTGCAGTCCATTCCCTACCCAATGTCGAACACGCTCTTCACCGGCCACCGGCAAGTGCATTTCACGTAAGGTATGATCGATGGCGATCGCAATTTCTGGCACGCTATCCACTAACGTGCCGTCGAGATCAAAAATCACCAACTTGGGTAAGGGTGCCAGCCGCATTAAGCTGTGGCCTTAGCAATCTCTGCACGCATGGCATCAATGGTCGTCTTGTAATCTGGTGCATTAAAGATGGCTGAACCAGCTACGAACGTATCTGCCCCTGCTGCGGCAATTTCACCGATGTTTTCAACTTTAACACCGCCATCAATTTCCAATCGAATATCGAAACCGCTGTTATCAATCTTAGCGCGTGCAGCTTTTAATTTTTCTAACGTATTAGGAATAAAGCTCTGACCACCGAACCCTGGGTTAACGGACATCAATAACACCATGTCGAGTTTATCCATCACATAGTCCATGTAATGCAATGGGGTCGCTGGGTTAAATACCAGTCCGGCTTTACAACCAGCGCTTTTAATAAGCTGTAAAGAGCGGTCAATGTGGTCGGAAGCTTCTGGATGAAATGTGATGTAAGTGGCACCAGCTTCAATAAAGTCGCCAATAATACGATCTACAGGGCTCACCATGAGGTGCACATCAATATCTGCACTGACACCATGCTTACGCAGAGCTTTACACACCATGGGGCCAATGGTGAGATTGGGAACATAGTGATTATCCATTACATCAAAGTGAACAACATCAGCTCCGGCAGCCAGAACATTGTCGACTTCTTCGCCCAAACGCGCGAAATCGGCGGACAAGATGGATGGAGCAATCAAAGCGGGCTTAGCAGCCATGGACATTCCCCTATTTAGCAATGTGCGTATTGTACGCATGGCTGCTGCCAACGGCAAAAGTAGATTTATGCAAAAGATAAGCTAGGCTACTAACCTGATAATGTGGGGGCTGTGGATACATTCTTTTCCCGCCACCGATCTATACGAGCACTGCGCCCACTTACGTCAAACCTATTCATTCATTGCCGAATAAGGGATCAACGTCATGGAAATCGGGATCAGTCTGATCATTTTGGTGGTGTTAGCCATTACGATTATATTTACGTCCATCAAGATGGTGCCTCAAGGCTACGCGTACACGGTTGAGCGGTTTGGTAAATATACGCATACACTCAGGCCAGGACTGCACGTCATTGTCCCGTTTATCGATTCCGTCGGCAGCAAACAACTTGTGATGGAGCAAGTGCTAAATGTCCCCCCGCAGGAAGTCATTTCACGAGACAATGCCACGGTTGAGGCAGACGGTGTGGCCTATTATCAAGTCATCAATGCTGAAAAAGCCGCCTATGAAATTGCCGACATTCAGCGCGCACTCGAAAACCTCGTTATGACGAATATCCGTGCTGTATTAGGCAGCATGGAACTCGATGAAATGCTTTCCAGCCGTGATCGAATCAATAGCGAAGTTCAAATTAAATTGGATGAGGCCACCGACCCTTGGGGAATAAAGATTACGCGCGTTGAATTAAAAAATATCAACCCACCCGACGACTTAAAAGACGCGATGAATAAACAAATGATGGCGGAGCGAGAAAAAAGAGCCGTGGTGTTAAGAGCGGAAGGTGAACGAGCTGCTGCCATTGCCGTTGCGGAAGGCGAAAAACAATCCGAAATTTTACGAGCCGAAGGCGAACGAAACGCAGCATTCTTAGAAGCAGAAGCACGGGAGCGAGAAGCCGAAGCAGAAGCCAAAGCGACCGCAACCGTTTCTCGGGCCATCGCAGAGGGAAATACTCAAGCGATTAATTACTTCGTGGCACAACGCTACTTGGATGCATTAGGCAAGCTAACCGCATCCGAAAATGCCAAGGTCATCATGGTGCCATTAGAAGCGGCTTCCGTGATCGGTTCCATAGAAGGTATAAAGGAATTAGTCGACAGTGTAAAAACCAAGGCCTCTTAGACGATGGATATTTTTAATACGCTGTTTTCTGAACTCAGTGCTTGGCATTGGTGCATACTCGGCATAGTGCTGTTGGTCATTGAAGCGTCCAGTGCAGTGGGATTCTTTCTCGGTCCAGGGCTCGCATCACTTTTACTTTGGATCGTGCTGCTCATCCAACCAGATTTACATTGGCATTATCAATTAACGATTTTTGCTGTGCTGTCGATTGCCATATCGTTCGCATATTGGAAATTTTTTCGCCGGTTCAACAAATACACAACCGCGCCTACATTGAACCATAAACTGGCACAATTCATTGGTCGTGTCGTGACCCTTTCGGAGCCCATCCGCAATGGTCAGGGGTATGTGAGAATTGGTGACACAAGGTGGGCTGCCAGATCGCAGCAATCTTCATTTGAGTTGAATGATACGGTGAAAATTATAGGCGTCGAGGATGATCATTTACTTATTGAAGCCGAAGACACTCAATAAACGCAATCCTCAACACAAACTTCAGCACAATCCACTTCGTTGAATGTGACCCCGCACATTATGATGATTCAGATGCGGCATCCGAATTCAAGGTCGCATGCTCATCATTAGAATTTTCTAATTTAGCGCGCTCTGCTTTAGAGACATATTTTGGTTTGTTTTTAGGATTTAAACGTGCCTTGGCCTTTTTCAATTTTTTATTGAAAATGCCCTGTATTTTTTTCTTTCGATTCACGAGTACTGTCTCAATCACGCGATGATTTTCGGTAAATTGTAATGAGTAAGCATTTAATAGCAAGAACATATTGCCAAACGCCAGCGATACGGGTGATGCATATTGACAAACCATTGACGGACCAACCGATCAAAATCGTAAAATGCGCTGGGAGAGCATTGATTGAGTGTAATGATGTCGTTCAGTTTAAAGAGCATTTCTGAATAGTGACTCACCTAACGGAACCTTTAACGCCCTCATATATATTATACTGACGCATACCCATGATTTACCTGCGGATAAGCAGATGAACAGCAAGAGACTTATCGTTGTACGTGCTTTAACGACGACTGAATTTAACGACGACTGTACTAACGACGGCTGTACTGCATTCAACATCGTACCATGACGGAGGGATTCAAGCGGAAACTCGATTAACGAATTACATAAAGACAACAGAGTCATGGGTGGGAAGAGGCGTACGGTGAAAGCCGAAAAGATAACATGACAGGGATCATAGGCAATTTATGGTGTATTTCCTACGACTGATCATCGGCTTTGCTCTAATGGCCGTGGTAGCAGCGCTTCTTATCCCCGTTCTCATGGTGCGCCCGCGTCACCGTAGCAATATGGCGATGGCAAGTCATTGGGTCAGCCATACTTGCAAATGGATTTGGGGGGTGAGATTTGAAATTGAAGGAGAGGAATACCTAACACCTAGTAAACCAACTATTTATATTTGCAATCACCAAGATACGCTCGATATGTTTTTTGCGCCCGTAATGATTAGAAGCGGTGTCGTGACACTCGGTAAGTGGGAACTGCTTTATATTCCTATAATAGGCTGGGTGTATTGGTTAGCAGGCAACATTCCGATCAAACGCAATAAAAAGCTCAAGGCTCAAGCAGCCTTAAATCGAGTGGCCCACATCTTAACATCACAAAATATGTCGGTACTGATTTTTCCAGAAGGCACTCGAAACTGGGGGAAACCGCTACCGTTTAAATTAGGCGCGTTTAAGCTGGCCATCGCAGCTGAAGCTGACATCGTCCCAGTGGCCTTTTCATTACGACACAAAACTTTAAGTTACAGCCGCTGGCGCGCAGGCACCATTAAGGTAAGAGCCCTGCCGCCACTTAGCACGCGTGGGTTAACAGAAGATCACG
This sequence comes from uncultured Saccharospirillaceae bacterium, assembly GCA_947503895.1. Taxonomy (GTDB): domain Bacteria; phylum Pseudomonadota; class Gammaproteobacteria; order Pseudomonadales; family Oceanobacteraceae; genus Bermanella. Next base: position 72,344 of record CANNFT010000008.1, on the reverse strand, counting down.
CCATTGATTTGGCCATTACGTGTCGCCACTTAATTGAGTCACAAGCCGAGCGCATCAGTCAATCTGCAAAATCCAGCGGCGCTTAAGTTCCGAACAAGCACTGGAATTCGACCTCACCGTTATTTCAACTAAACTGAAAGGATAAATCTCATCAAAAAATAGGGATCACGTATGGAATGGATTGGGAGCGGTGTAGCAGCAGTGTGCATGTTTATATTGGGAGGGCTTTGGTACGGCCCATTCTTTGGTCGGGTTTGGATGGAGACTTTGAATCTCACGGAAGAAGATGTCAAAGCTGATAAAGATGGAATGGCGCTTATTTACGGTACGACCTTTATCGTTCAAATCATCACGGCTCAAGTGATGGAATACCTATTTTCGCCTGAAAATCCCACTCACGGCCTTATGGTAGGAGGACTGGCCGGAGCCTTTCTAGCCAGCTCAGCCTTAGGTGTTGGGTATCTATTTGAAGGACGACCGCGCAAATTATTCTATATCAACGCCGGATACATTGTGGTGGGATATGCCATTATGGGAGCGATTCTGGGTTTACTGTAATCGCTTTTTGGACGGGCCTTTAAACATGCCGGAATTTGATAGACAAAAATAGGCTTTAGTGTAATAGATTAATACTACTCGATCGCGTTCGTAAAATCAGTGGTGTGAACGTGTTTAGGCAATCCAAAAAGCCATTCTATACCCCTACATTTAATATAGGGGATCTCTCATAAATGTCTGGCTGCTTTTATACACGGGTATAAAAGCGATAACAGCCTTCACACGCTCAGATCACATTTACGGACATCCATTATAGGAAATCTATTTTCACACCTGTTTCAATAATTGAGCGATCGAATTGATAATCTGATTTGTCAGATTGATGTTGTTCAATCTTATAATCCGTAAACCAAATGACGTCCAATCCAGTCCTAGGTTTTAAATTAAATTCTAAAAATAATTTAAGAGTATTGGTTTTTCTATGACTGTACGTGTCTTCACTGGTGTCTTGCGTTGATTGTGCACGTTTAATGTATTGTGTTTCGGCATATTGGTACTGCCCACCCCATTCAATTTGTGGAAGGCCCGTAAAACGTAACCCCGTACGGGCAATCATTTTATCATTATCGTAATACCCTAAACCATTATCGCGCAATTGCGTATATTGGCCACTCAGCGTCCAAGCGAACTTATTCTTTTCTTTCCACCGGTAGTCCACACGATAGGTGTGTTCATCATAGGCCAAGTCCGTCGATTTAATGCTCGTTCCCGTTAAGGTTCGCTGCCTTTTATCGGAAAAAGTTTGTTCAGAAGCCTCTGCATGTAAACGAAAGCGATGACTACGCGCAGGGAACCACGTCAGCACTCCCTCCAGTGACCGCTGTTGATAGTCAAAATTGCTCGTCCCCAGGCGGGTATAGTCGGTATATTCCCGTTCACGAACATCAGCATTAATTTGTGTCATGAAACGGCGGCTCCATTTCCACTTGAATCCAGTTTGAAATCCTTTTTCGGAGTAATCGTATCGATCACGTATTGAAACATTTTTATAGGTGCCTATCTGACCACTGCTTTTGCTAATATATGACTTATCTCGCTGACTGTAATACAACTTAGACTGCCATTGAAGACGTTTACTGATCCAATTTAAAGGAAGATCGGACTCTAACGCTGTTCCCCATTTAAACTCGTCAGCAAAGTTACTGTCTTCTTCATAGTCGCGTATTTCGGTTTGCAGCTCCCATTTAATACTTGAACCGATAGACCAACTACCATCGATATTAAGACGGGTGTAAGCCGTATCGGCCGGCCCTAATTTCTGTTTAATTTTATATGGGTTAGAGTCGACGCCATAGCCTAGCGATAGGTCAAGATCGTTTGCCTGTGCTTGAAGTATTAATGTAAAACCGATAACCGCCATCAAACTATTCTTATTCATCATCCTTTTAATGCTGCCTAAAACTTCAATTGATCGCTGATTAAAGTGACCATTAGGATGTTTTTTTAGATTGGCTTGCCGAGTAAATAACAACATAACTATACCTCCGATGCGGCCAATCGCTGAATTTTGATTGCTTGTTCATTTCCTCTATCGAGTTTCAATACTAATGCTGCTTGCTTGTGACAGGCGGCGTATTGCTTAAGTGAGCATAGGTTGTTCGCTAGTAATAAGCGTGTTGGAATATGTGTGCTTTGCGATTCAGTTAATGATTCGAGGATGATATTCGCTTCTTTCAATTGATTAACTTGACTCAATGCCAATGCCAAGTCATACAATATGGATTGATTTCTTTGCTTCTCCGATATGCTAGACAGTAATTCTACTGCTTCAATTTGCCTATTTTGATTCAGCAATATTTTCGCGAGGACATGTTTAACTTCTACATTATCTGGATATCGTTTACTTAAAGGCAACAAGACAGTCAATGCGTTTCTAAGCATATCAAAATGCAAGTACGTTGAAGCATAATTAATGATCAGGGATGTTTCTAAATTTGAATTTTTACTGTAATAGCTATCATGATCAATCATATCTTCTAACATAGAGATAGACTTTTCCGCGATACTAATGGCTTTATCTTTATTACCCAGATTCATCGACAATAAAAGCATCTCTTTTGAAATGGCATGGAATTTAACCGGATTCGTTAATATCGACTCCATTAATTCTAAAGCCTCGTGAGGATGACGATTAGCATTCAGGCGAGCCCAATTGAGCGCGAAATAGTGTCCATAGAGATGGCCAGTATTGTTAGCCTTCTGCATTTCTTTTGAGAGATCATCGTCCGATTTAATATCAGGAAGAACAAGCTTTTCTAGACTAACGAGATCAATATCCAAAGCATTATTTTTTTGTGCCTTCAATGCTGCAATCAGCAACAACAGCTTTCGTTCTTCTCTAAATAAATCATCGCCCCTATCAATGGCATGCTGAGTTTCAAGCTTTAACTCCAGAAATAGCTCTTTAGTATAACTATCCGTATCAATGACCTGAATAATCGATTTATAGAAGGCTAATTTTTCAATTTTCTTTTCATGTTTCATTAACCATTCCAAATTCTCAACTGCTGCTTGTTCCTTACCTGCGAGTATATGTGCCCAGGATTTATACCAGTGAATTTGTTTGTTCGAACCTTTTGCTCTTTTATCATTTAAATAAGCCAGTGCGCCTTCTGGGTTCAATGCGTTCAGCTCAAACTCTACTGCTTTCAATCGTGTTTTTAGATTTTTGGGTGCTAAAGATAATGCCCTACGATAAGAGGACGATGATATGTACCATGGCTGCTGCGAGCGACTTTGTGCTTCTGCCAAATTGAGCCACGTCAATGCATGAGATGGCCTAAATTCAATCGCCTTTTTAAATAGTGGAATGGCTACTTCTGCTTGTCCAGCATCAGAATATGTATCTGCCAGTAACGCTAATGCTTTACCTTTACGTCTTCCACTGGCAATAGCCGAAGTATTTTTAAGTACATGAATAGCATCGTCGTATCGCTTGCGCTTTTTTAGCATTAAGCCAAGATTAATGCCCGCACCTTGATGATTGGGATATTCTAACAATATTGAGCGATATAACCGCTCTGCTAGGTCATACTTTTTTTGCCGAGCTGCTTTTCTTGCTTTCGCCATGGTATCCGCTAGCTTTTCATAGCGGTCATCGCCTTTTTGACGATGAGAAGAGCGGCCATTAGGCGATTTTTCAGATTTAGAGGTCTCAACTTGTCTTAACGTAAATACGGAGTGATGACTTTCAGAAGAATTTCGAGCAGAATCAGGCGAGGCCGAAAACCAAGCATCTTCATGATTTAACTCTAGAGGTATAAATTGCGTTAGTGCGATTTGATTTTCATTGAGCAATGTATTTTCATCAGATAGATCCCAAGAGTCTTCTGCGTCATTATTTATAATTACCAGAGTTTCTGTTGAATTTAATTGAGAACCGCCCGTATACCAAAACATGAATATTGGTAATGCGAGAACAATCATGGCACTTAAGTAAAGTAAAAAATTATGTTTATTTAACGACATTTTCTATACCCAACCTTCACTATCTTTTTTACTATTCAGAGGCGATGACTTGATTTTGTTTACGATGGATGACCAAGAATCGATCGCCATAAGGCCTTTACCTTGAACATTTTGAATCTCTAAACCTGGCCGACCATTTACCTCTAACACTAATGCCCCCTTTTTTTCATCCAAACATATATCGACACCTAAATACCCCAACGGTACGGCCTTATAGCACCTAATGGTCATATCTAATATAAACTCCCAATTGGGAATAGTGACGTTTATTAAAGATTGTTGGGTGTCAGGGTGGTGCGTGAGTGCTTTTCCTTGATGACGCGCCTGTGTGGTGATACCCGTTTTCAAATCAATCGCCACACCAATGGCGCCTTGATGTAAATTAGCTTTACCTGAAGATTGAGATGTCGGCATACGCAACATCGCATTCACCGGAATGCCATTTATGACGACAATTCTAATATCGGATAAACCTCCCGGTGCAATATTGGTTAAGAGACTATCCTGTTCAATTTTAGGTTCGATATAGGCCACATCAGGTAGTCCAGTTTGCGAAAACGTACCCGCTAGTATTTCTTGAATATGCCGTTTTAGCGCATCCATTGACCACGGGTGACCGCCTGCCCCCATACAAACAGGCTGATCCAATTTAATATTATTTAGCTGTTGATCACAGCCTTGACGGCTTAACTCAGGGCCAGTTGAATGACGACGTACATGACTAATCACGATTATGCCATTACCCTGCGACCCTTGATTTGGCTTAACGACAAAAGAATCGTGTTCTTGAATTACCGAAGACAGCAATTCAAGATCTCCACTTTCTCGACACTCAAGTAAATTTTCTGCGACAGGCACATCGTATTTTTTCAGCGCTTTTTTTGAGGCTAACTTATCGGCTGCCAAACTGAGTAATTTCTTGTCATTTAATTTATAGACTAATTCTCGATTACGTTGATTGATACCGACCAGTGTATTTGGAGCATTTGATAGCACCTGTTTAAAGCGCAATAATTCGCTTAATCGCAGCCCAGACCATTGCCCAATATAAAGCTGCGCAGCCAATATAATTAAAAATAATGCGGGATAATAGGAAAATGCACTCTGCAACATAGCAGATGTCATGTAACTAAAGCACAGTATAATCGTTAAAAGTGTACCGCCTAACGTCAACCAAAATTGCTTCCAATCCTGCACGCTTATCACTTGATAAACTCGTTCTGATATAAAGCTAATGATGACGATGGGCAGCATAGAAAGCATACCGAACTCGACTCTTAGCTTTTCATCAGCCAGACTTAGCCCAAGCAGTGAGATGAGCGTGACAATCGTCACAACGGCAGCCAATCTAGCCGTTTTCAACACCCGCATCCTTTCTAAAATGCCATGGCATATCGCCGCTATTGTCACGATGACAGCAAATCCTAATAATCCATTTAAAAGACCGCTATATAAACAGGTCGCTGCTATAAGCATGGGCATAAATATGCCGAAGGTTTTTATACCAATCATGTTTCTGAGAAAGGTAATTAGCAGTGTGCATAAAGGGAACATCAATAGAATAGATATTGTGTTTTGTGATATTTCTAATGAGGATAATACGCTGGCTAAATTCCAGTTTTGTTGACTAGAAATAGATTCAGGAACAAAAGTGGACGCGATAAGGCGTTTCTGTATGCTGAATTCGTAATCAAATGCAATGTTGCTCGTATGACGAAACAGTACTTGATCACCGTAGTAAAGCGTCAAATAGTGGTTGGGCTTCTCAGCAAAATATCCATTCGTAGGGCCAAAAGGCACCCAATGGTCTTGGACTAATACTTCTACCCATTGATGAGACGTTTTCTTGCTACCATCATTAAGGATCAACCCGCCCACTAGACGGGCAGGAATGCCATTCATTCGAGCAAGTGCAACAAATAATCGACTTTTCCCATTACAACTTGCTGTGCCGAGTCGTAAGGTTGTTAATGCGTCTGTTGTGCCTTTAAAAGGAACCGTTTCTATATTCTCATATGTATAACGATAAATAGCGCTCAAAATAGATTTGATATCATTTTTTTCTGGCGCGATAGATTGCCACAATGCAACAATTTCACTATGCCCAACCTGAATGTCCTTTGTCGATTTTAGATATGGCTGTAAATCTTCATCCAACTCAGTTTGAGTGTCATCGCTACCCGCCTCATCTACAAATAAGTCATCTGGCAGTTGATACGCCACGCCTTGGGTGCGTACTAAGAAGTCGTATTGAGCACTGCGACTATTTTGAGTGCCGCTCCAGTGCACTTGCCTACCACGGAAATCCTCACTGACACGTACTGCCATTGAGTCCGCCATTAACGATTCATCCAGTATTTGCTGGTAAGTGTTTTCACGAGGCAAATAAGTATAAACATCCACCTCGTCACCTAAGGGTTCAAACTGGCTGAACATTTGTACAGAAAATACAGACTGGGGTTTCAATTGCTGAACCACGGCCCGCTGAACATCCCTTTGAGTGCTCACCTGCCAAATCAATAACACGGCGCCACAGAGGATTAGCACAAAATCTACCCTGAGCTTCCGCATTAAATGCCCAAGTCGCTTCCCCCTTCGGGGAGATTGGGCAGGCGTCAGCGGCTCTGACCGATCGATATTATCTTTCATAATGCTTCTCTAGCTAACTCAGACACCGCATATCTGGCGTCATGGCTCTGATGATTGGGGTTCAATAAGGGGTTATTGATCTGAAGTAACAGTATCGAAGCTAGGAAATGTAGGGTCTGTCATGAGAATGTTCAGGTTATGTACAAACTGACCTACAATTTCATAACAAAAAGAGCACCCCCTACCCTGTACTCCAGCGGGGAGGTGAAATAAGGTAGTGCTATGTTTATCCGCATATACACTGGGCTAGTTCTATCAATCGTAGCCGCCATTTCTTGCTGCTATCTGGTGCTCACCGTCGCAAACGAAATTCGACTGACTCAGCACACCCAGCAAATATTTTCCGGCACATTTCAACTCATTACCGAAGGCGCATCTAGACACACAGGTAATAAGCGTGATCAGTGGCTGAATGTTGTAAGCCAGCTCATCGGTGCCAAATTGGTCGTGCATACAGCAGACTCTCTCGCAAAGCAAAAGCACGATCTACACATCGACATCATTGATGCACTATTTCGCTTAAAGGAAAACGAAACTAAGGTTTTGATCGAGAATGAAACTACCCATATTTATGGTGTTATCTCAATAGGCAATAGCGACACGCCTACCTTTATAGAAGCCGAAATTAAAAACATATCTGAACAGCATATTCGGATAGGTGCCTTTCTCATTCTTAACGAATTGGGTCGATACAGCTCGGCGGATCAGAAAGAGCAATTGTTGTTACTTCAAAAACGTTTTGCCTACCCTATTTCGCTGCAAAAAATTGATAACACTCAACTCGACCAACAACAAAAAAAGCGCATTGCTCGGGGCGATGTCGTTGTGACATTTAGTCAATCTAAAAATAACAAAGAAATACTGCTCGCTTATGCTCCTTTTGATCAAGGCCAAGTCTTAGCTTTAGGCCCAATTCCAGTGTTTGATCCCACGCCCATGCCGCTCATTTTAATACTCATTGCACTCGCTATTCTCATCACCGCCATGGTGGCTTATCTAATGGTTCGCCACCTCGAAAAAAGACTTCAACAAGTTGATCAAGCATTGGGAACCTTCGGCCTAGGGGATATGCGCACTCGCGTTCAAATTGAAGGCAAAGATGCCATCGCTAGGCTGGGGTTTAGCATGAATAGCATGGCGGATCGAATCAGTGAACTCGTGATCAATCAAAAACGGCTAACGCAAGCGGTTAGTCATGAAATTAGAACACCAATTTCTCGCCTAAAGTTTCGTTTAGAAATGTTGCGTACTGCTGAAAATCAGTCTGAGCGTGAATTGCGAATCGATGGCATGAAGCAGGATATTCTGGAACTGGACCAGCTCGTTGATGAAATATTAACCCATCAACAATTAGAATCAGATGTGCAAAATAAAATGACGCTAGAGGTTACCCATTTATTGAATATTATAAATGGCATCATTGATGAGAGTAAGATCCTCTACCCACACGTCATATTCTTATTTTCGCACAAAAATCTGACAGACCTTGAAATTTTTGCCGACAAAAACCTGATTAAGAGACTGTTTTCTAATTTAATCAGTAATGCCTGCAAGCATTGCTATTCCAAAGTACGCATTGAATTAAGAAAACATCCGCAGTTTGTCACTATCTTTGTCAATGATGATGGAGAGGGTATACCCAAGAACGAATATGAATCAATTTTCAATCCATTTGTACGTTTAGATAACAGTCGCAATAGACAAACTGGTGGCTATGGACTAGGACTTGCGATATCTCGACATATTGCTCAGGCTCATCAAGGCACATTAAAAGCGGTTGAGATCGAACGAACGAGCCTCGAGGAAACATTACCAGGTGCATGCTTCGAATTGGTACTGGCTCTTCACACTTCAGGAGCCTCAATTGATCCACCGAGCATTGACGGTTCATCAGATCGCCAGCTAAAAACTCTATCAAAAAACACTGAAAACTTTAAATCGGATACTAAAGAATGAATAGATTCTTTAGTAATTTACTTCGCGCTATTTTAATTTCAGGGTACGGGTTGGCATCCATTTATATTCCATTAGCCCTCGCCGATGAATCTGAACTGGAGCAACTTAGAAAATTAAATGAACTCGATGACAGCCAATTGCAGTTTGATTTTTTTTCTAACAGTTCTCACGATGAATGGAATGAATCACAAGATGCACTTGAGCTTTTAGAAAACAACGATCAAGAAATCGAACATGATATCGAAGACGCCTTATCTGACAGCGAAATGAGCGACGATGATTACGCTGACTTAGAAGATGAAGAACTAGAGGATGAAGAACTAGAAGATGAAGAGCTAGAAGATGAAGAACTAGAGGATGAAGAGCTAGAGGATGAAGAGCTAGAAGATGAAGAACTAGAAGATGAAGATGACGAATAAATTCAACAGACAAACTAATACAATTTATGCAATACAATAAACGGTATCAAGATGCTATGCCTATTACTAAACTGAGATATCAATCTGCTATTTTATCCGTTGCTGTACTGGCATTATTGCTACTCCGGTGTGAATCCACCCTAGCAGAACCACGCTTGAATAGTAAGTTGAGCCATGCACTTGAGTCCGCACTAGAGATGCGTCAACAAGGGCAATTAAAAGAAGCAGCCCTTTGGCTGCAAGAGCTGCTCGCCCAAGCTCCCGGAAACATTCGAATCAAGGTCGAATTAGCGGCGACCTATACGCATTTAGAATACTACCATCAGGCCGATAAATTGTTTAACGAATTACTCGCAACACCCAATGTTAGCGCTACTGTAAGAAAGAATATTCAAGTATTTAAATCAAAATTTTACCCTTCAAATAAACATGCTTCATCGCAGACCACTGGAAACACGAGCAAAGAAAAAAATCAAAACATTCGGGCAGCCATAGCAGAAGCAGATCAGCTAAGGAAAAATGGTCAATGCGAAGACGCTCTCTTAAAATATAAAAAAGCCATAGACAATCGAGAGAACAACTCAAACCAAGTTCCTCATTCGCGGTTGGCCACAATAGATTGTCAAATATCCTTAGGGCGATACAGTGAAGCGAATACAGCATTTAATTCGTTCAATAGTGCGTTCCCGACCTATAAATCAGCTCTAAAGTCACGCATTCGATCACGTCTAAATAGCCGGAAACGATATCAACATAGAGCGTTTGCTTCTGCTCAATGGAGGATAGGCGAAGACAGTAATGTTAACGGCCCTTTGTCCATTGATATGATTGAAGAGTCTGATGTTGCGAATGAGGAAACCATTAATAGCAGCTATCAAATTTATAAACTGTCTGCAGCGTATCGCTATCGCCCGCTCAATAAATTTGACATCCAAAACGCCTCTGCCAACGGATACTTCAAGCTTGGTTCTTTATACTACCAAAAGCAATATGATCAAAATGAGGCGCAGCATCGTGATCTTAAATATGTAAAACTTTATTCTAGCCTAGAGTGGGTCAATTATTCTGAGTGGCATATCAAACTGCCTTTCTCTGTTCACCAAATTCATTTAAATAACCAGCACTTAGTCAACTACTTCAGTATTGCACCCTCTTACCAATATGATACCTCGTGGGGAGCAATGACAGCAGAATTACAACTTAGAGATAAACAATACGTCAAACAGGCTGACCAAAGTAAAAACGGAATGCGGATGGGCACGTCCATTAGCACCGATATTAATCTGCTACCGAGTCATTTAACTCTTTCACTTGGGGTAGGTGGTCACTATCAACAATCTCCTGACTCACTGTCGCGCGCATATCAACGATTCACAAGCTTCGCTAAAATTGAGTGGTATTTATCTGAAAATTTAAAAAGTCATTTCAAAGTAACAAAGATGAACGATCAATATCAGGGGATTGATACTGATCTTGTGCAAGCCGATGAGGAAGATGAGGAGGAAGACATTCTATACCCCTTTAGAAGAAGAGATGAAAGGTCATACTGGGAAAGCGGGCTTGAATTTACGGTATTAAAAAATGTTCGTATAGGTGCAGAGATTACGTCACTGAACATTAAGTCAAACCAAAGTCGCTTTAACTATGACCGCATTAAAACCGAAGCCTATATTTCCGTCTATTATTAGTTTGGAGATTCTAGCGTTTTACATTGGGCAGACTACAAAGAGCAACCTGCCTCGCTGAAGTACCTTTTGGCATCAGCACAAAAATACGCATTTTACCAACCTTAACCGTGAGTCATACACTGTGCTTTATTACCCTTTGCTAAATTATACCAACAACCTCTGCTCAGCATACAAACAGCCTGCTAGAGAAGCATCATGAATTCGACAGACAAAAAACAAGTATTCTTAGTCGAGGATGACCGCGAGCTCGCTCTATTAATCCAAGAATACCTGCAAACGATGGAGTTTACGGTAGAGGTCGAGGAGAACGGCTTAAAAGCCGAAGCGTATATTTTAAGCAATCCACCTGACCTTGTGATCCTCGATTTAATGCTGCCCGGTAAAGACGGTATTAGTATTTGCAGGCAAATACGCAAACAATACCACGGAGGGATTATCATGCTAACCGCTTCGGGCGAGTCCGTTGACCACGTATTAGGGCTAGAGCTCGGTGCAGATGATTACCTTACCAAGCCTGTAGAGCCCAGAGTTTTACTGGCACATGCAAGAGCGGTATTAAGGCGCTTAGAAAGCCAGCCACGAAGCAGCACAACACATCTTGATTTATCGACTTACCAGCTGAAAGGGTTTGTCGTGAATTTTGAATCTCGTAAGGTCACACTGGATGGCAAGAATATCGAATTTACCGTGCCTGAATACGATCTGTTGGAGTTACTGGTTAAAAATCGCGGCACGGTCTTGTCACGAGATGAAATGCTTTCTCAGCTCAGAGGCATTGAGTACGACGGATTAAATCGCTTTATCGATATTACGGTCTCTCAAATACGAGCTAAGTTAACTGGAGATAGTGAAATTAATCGCCATATTAAAACTGTTCGTAGTAAAGGCTACTTATTTGCAGAAGATATATAAAATAATTGAAACGATTCAGCACAGCTTCTTTTACATTCATAGCGATAGAATAGATCTAATGGCTTTCGGTTCCCTGTATTTTTTACAGTAGCACCCCCATGACTCGCATACCCAAACCAAACATGCGCTGTGCCGCCGTTAACGAAAATTCTTTCATGCAAGCCAGCGTTCTTTTTACGTCATCATGGGTTAAAACAACCGGCAGTTTTTTGGCCTTTCGGAGGCCTCTCGCTCATCTAATTCAACTTTTATTAACAGCACTTTTTCGTACAAGAAAACAACGCCGCAAGCGCTTGTTTTGAATTGTATCTGCCTCCCGCTCCTTAGTCGCCAGATGAGTAAGGAGCATGGATATTTCAGATTCTCCCATATCTTTAGAATGACACTTACCGTGAAAAAAATATTGCGACAAATTCAATTCCAATAGGCACGTTCAGTGTTTAGCGCGTCGTGTACAACGGGATTTTTGCGTAAAACACTTCTTGCAAACGAGCCATCCCTGCCTCCTTAGTTATTAGTAATCTAGTACTCAAAACTCTATAGCACCAGACGAACGTTTAAGTAAAAAAGATATAGGACTTCTACTAATTAATTTAGGTGGGTTTTTAGTTACAACGTTCTATTTGTTGATCCATTGGGTACTGTGTTCCTAATAAAGAAAGGTGTGCGTAGTGACGTGCAAAACAGTTAACAAACGCAGGCTGTCGAACAACAGAGTCGGCAATGCTCATCGCGAGCCTAGCTCCACCACCGCATCGTACTGCTATACCAGCAAGGCTTGCCTACGCATTGGTTTTTGCAACGCTAAAACAGGCTGCTATTCAGTAGCGTGATTAAGCTGCTTGTCTATCCCACAACCAGACGCAGTGAAACTGCTTTTAAACTTGATGCGCTCAGGTGACTACTCTTAAGGCAGGTTTCACTTTTGAAGTGGCCAATCATTGTTCGTGGTTTGGGTCAGACTGATATCCAACCGAGACTGGCCGCGTGAAAAATTTTTCACCTGCGCCGAGTCCTCAAGGTAAAAACGCTAGGCACAAAAAAGGCCCCAATTAAAGGAGCCTTTTTAATATCTGAACAAACTTGTTTTTGGTGCGAATGGCGAGACTCGAACTCGCACGGGCTTTCGCCCACCACCCCCTCAAGATGGCGTGTCTACCAATTCCACCACATTCGCATAAACAAGTACGACCCGCCTAATTATTCTACAGCTGGCGCGTCTGATTCAGTGGGGGCGTATTCTTCCATACCTTCGGGGGTAGGCTCAACTGTTTTTTGCACTGAAATGCTAGGTAATCCTGCTTCATCAAGCGACATTGCCTTTTCTTTTGCAAAATAAGCCAATGAAAAGCTTGTCACAAAGAATACAGTGGCAAGAAACGAAGTTGAGCGAGTTAGGAAATTACCTGAACCCGCGCTGCCGAATACAGTTTGAGATGCACCACCGCCAAAGCTCGCACCAGCATCTGCACCTTTGCCTTGCTGAATTAAGACCAGTCCAATAATGGCAATGGCAATTATGATGTGAAAAATAACAATTAAACTTTCCATTTGTCCGCCTAGCCTGCTGCTTTACAGATTTGAATAAAATCGTCTGCTATCAAAGATGCACCACCCACTAATGCGCCGTCCACATCGGGCTGTGCAAAGATGGATTGTGCGTTATTCGCTTTTACGCTTCCGCCGTATAGAATCTGGGTATTGGCGGCAACGCCGCTATCCAGTTCTGCTAGTTGAGAGCGAATAGCCTGATGCACCGCCTGAGCTTGCTCTGGAGATGCCGTTCTACCTGTCCCTATGGCCCATACAGGCTCATATGCGACAACAGCATTAGAAAAGGCCTGAATGCCCACCAAATCTAAGACTGCTTGAATTTGTTGCTGAACCACTTGTTCAGTTAAATCAGCTTCACGCTCATCAAGCGTTTCGCCTACACACAAAATGGGTGTTAAGCCACCATTTTGAGCACGCTGGAATTTTTGCGCGACTTGAGTATCGGACTCACCGAAAATACTGCGTCGTTCACTGTGTCCGACCAGTATATAGCGACAACCAAAGTCCCGTAACATACTCACAGACACTTCACCCGTAAATGCGCCTTCCGCGTGATCACTGACGTTTTGTGCGCCCGTGCTAATACCGGCAGGCGAGAGCAAGCTCTTGCACTGTGCTAAGTAGGGAAATGGCGGGATAACCGCAATATCAGCCTTATTTTTGCCTAATTGAGCACCGGCTAGCTGCGTAAGGCGTGTTTGATTCTCTGCCAAACTGCCAAACATTTTCCAGTTACCAGCGACTAACTTGTTGCGCATTCCTATCCCTCTACTGCAGGAAGGAGGCGATACTACCCAAGTTAGCCAACGCACGCAAGATTGCAGCTCGGCCGACATGGGCATTGCCTCTCATATTTACACTTCAAACAACCCTGTTATTCGCGCTGTTTAAGCCGCTTTACTCACTACATCAACGAGTCGGTCAACCAGCGCTTCAACCAGCGCCTTGTCTTCACCTTCGACCATGACACGTACCACCGGCTCAGTACCAGAAGGTCTTAGCAATACCCGTCCACGGCCAGCCAGTTCGGTTTCAGCGGCAGCCACCGCTTGAGCAATGCTTTCGCTTTTCACGATGGCCTTATCGGTCACGCGCACGTTTTTCATAATCTGAGGGAATTTACTCATGCCCTGCTTGAATTCATGAAGCGTTTTGCCATGGTCCTGCAATGCTTTCACCACCTGTAAAGCCGCGACAATGCCGTCTCCCGTTGTGGTGGAGTTTAAGCACAATATATGGCCTGAGTTTTCGCCACCAATCGACCAGTTGTTTTCACTAAGCTTCTGCATAACATAGCGGTCACCGACTTTTGCGCGAAGAAATGGCACGCCGAGGTCTTTTAATGCGAGTTCCATTCCCATATTACTCATTAATGTTCCGACGACGCCGCCTTCTAATAGGCCTTGCTCCAATTGGCTTCGAGCAATCATAAAGATGAGTTCATCGCCATCCACCAGCTCACCCTTGTGATCCACCATCACAACGCGATCGCCGTCACCATCAAAAGCAATGCCCATGTCGGCTCTGGATTCCAGAACCTTCTCTTGCAAACTTCTAGGAGAGGTGGACCCCACCTTCTCATTAATGTTTAAACCGTCAGGCTTATTGCCAATGGTGACAACATCGGCTCCAAGCTCCGCAAAGACAGACGGCGCGATTTGGTAGGTTGCACCATTCGCACAGTCAAGCGCGATGCGTAGCCCCTTCAAGCTTGTACCGAATACGGTACTTTTACAAAATTCTATATATCGACCCGCTGCGTCGACGATTCTACTGGCTTTTCCGAGCTTATCTGAAGCCACGGTATCCATCTTCTGATCTAACAATTGCTCAATTTGTAGCTCGACCTCGTCGTCTAATTTAGCGCCCGCGCCACTAAAAAACTTGATGCCGTTGTCATAATAAGGGTTATGGGAGGCGCTAATGACAATGCCCGCATCAGCATGGAAGGTGCGCGTCAAATACGCGATTCCCGGCGTCGGCATAGGCCCTAACAACCCAACATCTACACCAGCGGAAGACAATCCAGCCTCTAGTGCCGACTCAAACATATAACCAGATATGCGAGTATCTTTGCCGATCAGTATGTGACGCTTACCTTGGCTAGCAAATACTTTACCCGCTGCCCAACCTAGCTTCATTACAAACTCTGGGTTAATCGGAAATTCACCTACACGACCACGAATTCCATCGGTGCCAAAGTATTTCCTGCTCATGATTCTTGTCCCTTTACTGCTGCGACTATTTTCATTGCGTCAACGGTTTCGGCAACATCATGAACGCGCAAAATATGTGCGCCATTGTTGGCAGCAATGACTGCTGCTGCAACGCTACCGGCCAATCGACCGTCGACCGGTCGGTTATCTAAAACGGCGCCAATCATACTCTTTCTCGATAAACCGACCAAGACGGGCACGCCTAGGGTTTTGAAATTTGCCAATTTCGACAGTAGACGATAGTTATGCTCAACGCTTTTTCCAAAACCAAACCCTGGGTCAACCAATAGCTGCTGGTTGGGTATCCCCGCCTGGTTGCACTGCTGAATGCGTTTAGCCAGAAATATGTAGATATCATCCAGTAACTGGTGGTAGGTCGGAGCGTTTTGCATGTTGCTTGGCTCGCCTTGCATATGCATTAAACAAACAGGCAAACCGATGTCTGAAACCGTTTGCACGGCCGCCGGCGCTTGCAGCGCACGAACATCATTCACCAATCCTGCGCCCAATTTAGCCGCTTCTGCCATCACCTCTGGTTGGCTCGTATCGACGGAGACAATGATATCGAGCTCGGCCAATATTTTTTCAACCACAGGCAAGACACGGTCTAGTTCTTCTTGAAGGCTAACCGGTTTTGCTCCCGGGCGTGTGGATTCACCACCAACATCAATAATCGCCGCCCCGTCGCGCACCATTTTAGCGGCTTGAGCCACAGCCGTATTGATTGAGCTAAAATTGCCGCCGTCCGAAAAGGAATCCGGCGTGACATTGAGCACTCCCATCACCTTAGGAGTCGACAAATCGAGAGTGCGAGTTCCGCATCGCAATAGCATAAAGTGCCTTTTATCCACATAAAAAAAGCAGTCTGGTTCAACAGACTGCTTTTTTGTCTAATTATTCAATTATTGAAACATAAAACGATTATGCTGCTATCAATGCTCGCTGGCAGCATCGCCTTGCACAGGCTTATCGTCGTCTGAAACATCCACTTTTTGCTCTGGTTTCTCAGCATTTGCTCCGGCACTGCCTTCGCCTGAGTCATCGTCAGACCAACTTTGAGGCGGACGAGGTTTCCGGCCATTCATGATGTCGTCGATTTGCATGCTATCGATGGTTTCATATTCCATCAACGCATCCTTCATAAGCTCAAGCTTGTCTCGATTCTCTTCCAAGATCTTCGCTGCTTGGTCGTAACAACTGTCTAGCAATGACTTCACCTCAGAATCAATCAAGCGAGCCGTTTCATCAGATAGGTGCGACATTTGCCCACCGCCTGCTGAACCGAGATAACCACTTTGCTCTTCTTCCGTATAAAGTTGTGCGCCTAACTTCTCAGACAATCCCCACTTAGTCACGTAATTACGTGCGTATTGGGTCGCGCGCTCTATGTCATTCGAGGCACCCGTCGTGACACCATCTTTACCAAGTGTCATTTCTTCCGCAATTCGCCCACCGTACAAAGAACAGATGTTGCTCTCGATACCGCGTTTGCTGATGCTGTGACGATCTTCTTCGGGTAAAAACATGGTCACACCCAGTGCGCGACCACGTGGAATAATGGATACCTTATAAACAGGATCGTGCTCAGGCACTAATCGGCCGACAATCGCATGGCCCGCTTCATGATAAGCCGTATTGGTTTTTTCTTTATCCGACATCACCATGGTCTTGCGCTCAGCGCCCATCATGATTTTGTCTTTCGCTTTTTCAAACTCATCCATGGCAACCGTTGTACGATTGGCACGTGCTGCAAACAATGCCGCTTCGTTCACGAGGTTCGCTAGGTCCGCACCCGAAAACCCGGGGGTTCCACGAGCGATGACTTTCGCGTCGACGCCGTCGCCTAGTGGTACTTTGCGCATATGTACTTTTAGAATTTGCTCTCGACCACGAATGTCTGGCAATCC
Organism: uncultured Saccharospirillaceae bacterium; assembly: GCA_947503895.1. Taxonomy (GTDB): domain Bacteria; phylum Pseudomonadota; class Gammaproteobacteria; order Pseudomonadales; family Oceanobacteraceae; genus Bermanella. Next base: position 55,017 of record CANNFT010000008.1, on the reverse strand, counting down.
CACTACAACTTGGCGATCAAATCGACCTGGGCGTAATAACGCAGGGTCAAGCACGTCTGGTCGGTTCGTGGCGGCAATAACAATAATGCCATCATTTACTTCGAAACCATCCATCTCAACCAACAACTGGTTCAATGTTTGCTCTCGCTCATCATTGCCACCGCCAATGCCAACACCACGGCTTCGGCCCACCGCATCAATTTCATCGATGAAAATGATGCAAGGTGCTTGTTTCTTGGCTTGATCAAACATATCTCGAACGCGCGATGCACCAACCCCCACAAACATTTCAACAAAGTCTGAACCCGAAATGGAGAAAAATGGCACCTTGGCTTCGCCTGCAATGGCTTTAGCGAGAAGCGTCTTACCGGTACCCGGTTGCCCAACCATAAGCACACCACGGGGAATCTTGCCACCTAGACGCTGGTACTTGGCTGGGTCACGTAAGAATTCAACCAGCTCTTGGACGTCTTCTTTTGCTTCATCACAACCTGCAACATCTGCAAAGGTGGTTTTAATTTGATCTTCGCCCAACAGCTTGGCTTTTGATTTACCAAATGCCATCGGACCACGGCCGCCACCGCCACCGCCTTGCATTTGACGCATGAAAAACATAAATACCGCGATGATGACAAGGATAGGAAATGAGGCCACCAGCAATTGTGTCCAAATGCTTTGTTGTTCTGGTTTTTTACCTAGTACCTCAACATTATGCTGTAGTAGGTCGTCCATCATTTTTTGGTCTTGGCCTGGGCGAATGGTCTCAAAAGACTGCCCATTTGCAAATTCGCCCTCGATGGTGGCACCAGCAATGGTCACCTTTTTCACTTGTCCGCTTTGGACAAGCTGTATAAATTGGGAATATGCAATCTCTTGGCTCGAAACGGGTGAATCAAGCTTCTGGAACACTGTTAACAGTACTGCGGCTATGATGAGCCACAAAATCAAGTTTTTTGCCATATTATTCAAGGTCCAACCTCAATTTCAGGATGCCTTCCTCAAGGCATAGATAGCCAAAACAGTACTACAGATAAGAATCAATAGCCATGTACGGCGCAGGTAACATACACAATTATCCTGCAGATTAATAAAACAGCGCGTTCAGACACAGAAGCCAAAAATCAATTACACAGGCTAACGTTCGCAAGATGAATAAAGTGAGGTTGTATGCTCAGTAGATAAGCATTGGCTCCTCACCTTTAACACCTTGGTAATGAAGCCACTGCTCCTACCTAGTACAAACGTACAGAGATCTATGTCGCTATGCTTACGCAATTGATCATCAGCCGTTTTGTGTACGGTTAATATTGGGGCCCATTGTTCAAAATACAAGGTCCAATCGAGTAACTGAGATGACTATAAGGATAGACCACCACTCGCTTTATTCGCAGGTTGGCAAATTAGCTCAACCACTAAACTTCGATTGTGCACACATCCACCCTCAAAATAGCCTACTCGTCGCCCACCGTGCTCGCGATGACTTCACGTGTGCCATCGCCTTGATAGCGTCAAAGGCCAGCGTCATCAGTCAATGGACGCGCTTAAACTAATCAATTCCAGATTTAATCAAATCTCTCTGTGAATTGAACTAGTTACTGCGACAAACCATAACTTAGGTATAATACAAAAATTCGCCTCGGGTTTGTTGTTAAACCCCCCAAATTGTTGAGAAATTAGCTGGCATGGCCCAAAACCAAGAATTGTCCCAAGACCGCAAAAAAGCCTTACGATCTGTAGGACATAACCTAAACCCTATAGTGACTGTTGCAGGTAAAGGACTCACCGAAAACGTACTCATGGAAATTGACCGCGCCTTGGAAGATCACGAACTGATTAAAGTGAAGTATGCGGTTGGTGATAGAGAATTAAAGAAGGAAATGATCGAGCGTACTGTGGAGGCATCCCGATCTGTGCTGGTCCAGAGCATTGGCAATATCGCACTGCTGTTTCGCGCAGCGCAAAAGCCAGACCCTAAAAAGTCGAACCTACTGCGTTAGTCATTATTCATCCTGCTTCTGCTCATTAACGTGAGACCCTGTGCTGACCTCCGACATCAAGTGGGGTCAGTCTTTGAGTACTAAATATTGATACGCCAGCTGAAATGAAACATCTGGGCTGGTGCCCACCGCAATATCCTCGCCGACGACCATACTAAAACGATGCTGCCTATTAGCATCCCAGTTTAGCCCAACATTAAATCCACTATAAGGTTTCCCCAATGCCGTTGTTTCACTGTCAAAGGGCGGTGTACTTGCCAGTACAGAAATTTCAACACTCATCGCAGTAGACCACTGCCATTGGCTATTTAATTGCCCAAAATACACAAATGGGCGCTGGATTGATTGCAGCTCATGGGTGGCTGGCGCATACGATATTCCACTATGAACCTGTATAAAGCTGACTGGAGTGATAGAAAGCGGAGTAGTTGATATCGCAAACCAATACGATTGCCCAAGCCAGATAAGATCAGCCGAGCTCTTTTGTGCCGTTCCGAGATAAACGCGAGATAGCCCCGGCACGCCGAGTGACCTAGAGACTTCCATAATGTACTTTTGCCATTCGGTCGTCTTATTCACTACCCAATTTGAGCGATCGCTTTGATAGGTTAAGTCAACTTGATCTTGAGCGAATTCTTCGCGATCACGATTCGTTTGCTGCAAACTGTTGTGCCAGCCTTCTATATGCTCATCGAGAAAACCTGGCTCAAATTGATACGATTCAAATCTCGACAGCCATTGCCACCCGCCCGAACGTGCTGCGACCTGGACGGCATGCCTCGCAACCTCACCGTCCATACTGACAGACTCTGTATCCAGTTCATGAAAGCCTTCTTTATAGAAAATATTTGATCGCTCACTGGAAAAGGTCAAAGCTAAAACAGATTGACCCAATAGCGACTCAAAGCAAGGTGTATGGTGCAGCTGTCGAAGCGGGCTATTATTAGGAAGGCAGATCGCCCGAGACCAAGAAGTGGCTAGACTGAATAAGACTAGAAATATAAATTTTGAAGTTAGTGCTAAGTCCGGCATAACATATTCGCTCTACCCATTCTTAAAAGAGTAGAACGAATATGGATATGTGCTAGATTTGCTGGAAAGATTATAGAACCTTAAAAGAATGTCCTCCAGATGAAAGATCAGGAGGACATTCTCAACTGCGATGAAAATCTATAGCTGTGAATTTTAAAGACTGGTTAGTCTTCTAGTTCAAAGGCCTTAACTGTGGCTTCTAAATCATTATCGTATCCACTTAGCCATGCAGTTAGACCACCTTCAGGGTTGATGACAACCGTTTCACCCGCACTTGCTGGACTATCCAACGTTAATGTTACGGAATACATATAACTATATTTACCACTGTCAGAAATCTCAACTTCCTTTATTTCTGAAGCTTCTTCAATTGAACCACCATCCCAATCAAACAGTGTTTTATTTTCCTCTGTATTGGTTAAATCTAAGTCCGCTAACTCTAGCCTGTGTGTTGACTTAATACTTAGCAGTAATTTATTGTCATCCGCACCAAAAATCTGAGCATCATTTTCAACTTTAAAGTCGTAAATTTTGCTTTCTACAGCAAACATTGGCTTTTCAAAATAGTAGCTCTTGGTTTTATCAGCATTATACTGTGACCAAGAAACTCCATTCATTGATTTTACTTCAGAGAAGTCAAGTTTCGCGTGTTTAGCAATGGATGTATCGAAATTGGCATCCTCATTATTTTTTCCAAATAATGCATAGCTTTCAGGATTACGCTCATCATATTGAGCCAACTTAAAGGCAGCAGCAAAATCCATTTCCTCAGCACCGCCCCAAGCAGCAGAGTGAATCGTCAACTTCATGCTATCTTCAGATAACTGGAACGCTTCCGCATCGTCCAATGTAATGTCAACACTTCCAAGGGTTAGTTTGATCGCGTCGTCTTCATCAATTGATACTGGCTTATCAAAGTCTATTTCTAGAGTATCACCCATATAAACGGCACGTTTCACTAATGCTGGAATCATATCCCTAAAGATAACTTTTGCATTAGATGTCGCACTGTTAGGCTCCACCGCCAAATCTTTTACTGAATTCTTAAAGTCCAATACCGAGCCATTTTCAATACGCGAAAAATGATAAATATTTGAAATATCAAAACGTACTAAATCTGCGTATGGATCATTAGTCGTTTCATTTATACCTCCAATGTCATTTTTCATAACATTGTTTTCAACAAGGTAGTTTTCTGGTGTGAAATCCACTGCCACGGTTTCCTGAGCTGTTTCAAATGCAGGTACTCCTGTTAATTGAACATCTTCAGAAAAAGCAACGGCAATATTACGGTTGAATTGATCTAAGCTCACGTAACTCGTATAAGCATTGGCGTCATAGACATTATCATCTGGATTAATATATTCCTCACCAGGTTGCTTAGAGGCGATTTCAGTATCGCTGCTGTTTACTGTGTTCAACTCATATAAACGAACAAAAGTGTTAATTTGCTCTACCTTATTGTTAGGCCCAGTCTCTGTACCATCAACCTCACCCAATAACCTTGGCGTTAGATTGAGGTAAGGGGTGCCAATTTTAGCCGTTGAAGTGGAAGCTTGCTCGCCACCATCACCGTAAATACGTCCGACAATTGAACCTGAGTCCGTGTCACCTTCATCTAATGCTAATACGCCATACGCGTCTTGCAAAATAGTAGTTGGTCCGACGTGATCCTTCAGTACAACAGTCGCTGCATTACCCTCATAACCTAAGTGATTTAATGGCGTGACAACCACCATATAGTTAGGCTTAACCTTCGCTACAGTGAATTCTACATTTAATGCAGAACCGTCTACAGCAATCTGCTGGACATGTTCACCCAAGTCTGTAGTTTTACTACTGTCTACACCTTGTGTGAATTCAACAACAGCATCATTTGCCACTTCGCCTTTGTCGTTCAGTACGGCGATTGTATACTGAGCGGCGGTTGTAGGTGCAAAAGAAATATGTGCAACGTCCACCGCGATATCAACAGGATCTAATCCAGCAGTATCAGCAAGCGCGTTGGCCAGCGCTTGTAAACGAACCTTTGTCGATACGTTCGTATTATCCTCTTTATCATTAGAGTTTAAGTGCTGAATACCTTCAGTAATTAGATCAATATCATTAAATACTGTGTTACTGGCTTCGATTAAACCTTTTTGTTGCCCGTTTAATTTAGCTGTTTGAGCTGGTACAGGCTGATCTGTATTCAGCAAGTCAGCACTGAATACTTTTAACGCTACTTTTACGTAAGTATTGCCATTATAGGATTGATATTCACTATCAAAACCAACCTTACTTTCAGGATTTTTACTATCAACCAAATGATTTGGTAATTCAGCAAGATCCATGAAGTCAGCTTGTAGTAGTGACACTTCAATGCTGTTACCGGCTTCCAAATCTTCAGCCAGTGTTATTTTTAAACTAGCATCTGCAATGTCCAGAGAAGTGATACCTAGCTGTTGCTTTTTATCGAGATCCCAAACAATGACAGAGTTTGCCTCATCAAAATTGATATCATCAATTTGGTCCGATTTTAGGGCTTCGCTGAATCGAATAACCAATTCATTTTTAACATCATCTTTCAAAAGTGCTTCTTCAACAGAAAGTGCAATTATGTTATCAACTGAAACTATGTATGGCGCGTTTTTATCAACAGCAACGATAGGTGTCACATTAACCAAACCAATGGGTTCAATCACACTTTCATTGTTGGTTGTTACAAATGTGCCTTTTGATTCTGCATCCTCCTTACTCACAATCTTATGATTCTCAACGGCCAATCGTAATACACTGTCAGCAGGAACATTTTCAATAATAAACTGGCCCTCTTCATTAATTTGTGCGGTGTATTCGAGGGTTTGATATGAAGTTACGATTGAGTCTTTTAATCGCGTGCTCGATAGAACATTAACACCTACCATATCTAGAGCAACCTTAACGCCCGTTAAACGAGCTGAAAGGTTTTCATTTTCAAAAACGGTTCCAGACACCGTTGCAGTCAGCGCAGGTAATACTGCAGAACCTGCATTGGCTGTGAATCCATCAATGAATGTATTGGTAGTACCAGTATAAAGCTGAATATCGGCATCCAAATCGCCTTTGCCACCATCAACTTCAATTTCTTGCATGCCGCGGTCTAACACCGCGCTTGGTAAAACGGTTACTGTTGCACCTAAATATCCTGCAGGAGGCACGACAACAAGCTGAACTGCTTGACCTTCATAACCATCTTTATTATCAGTTAGCGACAATTGTGACACTGCAATATCATCGAATTGATATGTGCCACCATTATTTGTTTTGGTCTCTTTATTGCCGATGTAAACAGTTGCACCAACAATTGGATTACCATTGGTGTCTTGTACGGTTCCTACAACAGTACCTTTTGGTGCGGTTACACGCTCATGATTATTACCCGGTGCTGGTGCAGTAGTAGATGTGGATACTGAATCGGACTCGTCGCCTTCAACCAAGCAACCTGTCAACGTTAATGTGCTCGATGCCAACGCGATGACCGCGGCTAGTTTGGCTTTTTTAAAAATTGTGCTTTCCATTGTGCCTATTCCATAAAAAGACTAAATATTTTAACGATGCAGATTTTTTAAATTTTTAATCAAAAAAATCTGATGTTAGAAGACTGGCTGGCTGAATAGATAAATAAGCTAGAAAGGCAGGAGTGAGATTTCCATTCTCTAAAGCCGTTCAATCCATTGAGCGTCGAGTCGGGCGCAGATTATGTCAGCCACTTAAATGGACTTCAAATTTTGCAATCGTTGGCATTTCAAACGTGATTGGTACTTTTTCATGACTTCTTCTCAATCAATCATCGATCAGAATACGTCTATCTATCTTTAGTTTAATCAGTCAATAGAGTGGGCTGTTCTGCTTGAAGGCCAGATGAAGTCTAGTGTCTAACGCAACATTTAATAACAAGAAAACCAGATCCAAATGTAAATCTTCAATATCTGTATCCGTGTTTTTCCTACAAGTAATAGTCGTCAAAGTCGGACAGACATTTAAAATATTTACGTACGCTATAGATTTCAATATCACACTTTAGGTATGACCCTAATCATAATTCTTTCGTTCCACTTAAGACTGGGATAATTTTTGATTGCTTTTTGCCTGAACTTGAGATGGCATATTTACTTCGAGTGCATACCTGTTGCGTTGCGCTACCGTTTTTTTTTCAATGAGCTGCGGATAGAAAGTACTGCGTCAGTTGCGAATCACATCTAAATAATTCACATGATTTTGATCCAATAAAGTTGACGGTTTCGTTAACGGATTAAGTATAGGGAAGTGATTTTCAGGTGAGGAAAATGATATAGAGCGGTTAGCAGCATGGTTGATCGAACATCCTTCTAAGCATACACATACAGACGGTAAGACACTGTGCTCATTACTTCAATGAGCACTCTCACCACGAGACTGCGATCAATATTGACTACGATATAGTCGCTTGGAGCATTGCGTTATGCTCCAAGCGAATGAGGATAATTATCGCCTCGGTTATTGGCACCAAACTCGCGCATTGCGGAACATGCGCATCCACCCTGCGTCTTCAGACCATTCATCTGGCTGCCAACTGTTTTGAACGGCTCGGAATACACGCTCAGGATGAGGCATCATAATGGTGACTCGGCCACTGGCTGCCGTTAACCCTGTGATACCTTGAGTGGAACCATTAGGGTTGGCCGGATAACTTTCGGTCACTAAGCCATAATTATCCACATAACGTAAAGCAACGTTACCTTGCTGATTAACCGCCTTTAAATCATCTTCGTGGGCAAACTCAGCATGTCCTTCTCCGTGCGCGATGGCGATCGGCATTCTGGAACCTTCCATGCCTTGCAATAAGATGGAATCGCTTTTCTGCACTTCAACCATGGCTACTCGACCTTCGAATTGCTCAGATTGGTTTCGCACGAAGTGTGGCCAATGTTCGGCACCTGGGATTAACTCATGTAGGTTTGATAGCATTTGACAGCCATTACAAACGCCTAAAGTGAACGTATCTTCACGCTCAAAAAAGGATTTAAATTGCTCACGCGCAATGTCGTTAAATAAAATGGACTTAGCCCAACCTTCACCCGCACCTAACACATCACCGTAGGAGAATCCGCCGCACGCCACCAAGCCTCGGAAATCCTTCAGCGAGACTCTACCGGATAAAATATCGCTCATGTGAACATCCACAGCTTTGAAGCCTGCGCGATCAAACGCCGCCGCCATTTCAATCTGCCCGTTGACTCCTTGTTCGCGCAAAATGGCAACAGTCGGTCGAACGCCTTGCTTAATGAATGACAGTGCAACATCTTCATTTACATCAAACGTCAACTCTGCGTGAAGCCCTGGATTATCGGTATCCAAAATTTGTTCAAATTCTTGCTGAGCGCAGTCTGCGTTATCACGTAAGGCCTGCATTTCGTAAGATGTTCGACTCCATAAGCGTTGTAATTGCGCGCGCGACTCAGAAAACAGCGTATGACCTTCGAGCGTGATTTGAATCTCGTCTTGATCATTTAACGCTGCCACCACCGCACTGCAATCTCCCAAGCCCGCTGCTGATAACTGCGCCAGTACGAATTCCGTATCGTCTTGTCGAATTTGAATCACCGCGCCCAGCTCTTCTGCAAATAGTGCAGGCAAGATATCGTCACTTGAATCCACAAGCGAATCCATTTTAACTGTCACGCCGACATGGCCAGCAAAACTCATTTCTGCAAGCGTGGCCCACAACCCGCCATCAGAACGATCGTGGTAAGCCAGTAGCTTGTTATCTTGATTCAACCCCTGAACCACAGCAAAAAAGGCTTTTAAATCTTCCGCTTCATCAACGTCGGGAACTTCATTACCCAGTTGATCAAATACTTGAGTGAGCGCAGATGCCCCTAACCGGTTTTTGCCTCGACCAAGATCAATCAAAATTAAATCGGTATCTTCGTCATCTGCTCTCAATTGCGGTGTCAGTGTTTGCCGCGCATCTTCAACGGGCGCAAACCCCGTCACAACCAATGAAAGCGGAGCGGTCACCGTTTTTTCTTCTGAGGTTGAGTCGCCGACCCTCTCCGCCCATTTTGTTTTCATGGACATGGAATCTTTACCCACTGGAATGGTTAACCCTAGTTCAGGACACAACTCCATACCAACTGCTTTTACGGTTTGATAAAGTTTTTCATCTTCTCCCGGGTGGCCTGCAGCACACATCCAGTTAGCCGACAATTTAATGTCTTTTAGTTGTGCAATTTTCGCTGCAGCAATATTCGTCACCACCTCACCCACTGCCATTCGGCCGGATGCAGGTGCATTAATTAATGCAGCAGGGGTACGCTCACCCATCGCCATCGCTTCACCCGTATAAGAATCGTATGAAGCCGTTGTGACTGCAACGTCAGCCACCGGTACCTGCCACGGACCCACCATTTGATCGCGCGCGACCGTGCCGGTAATGGTGCGATCGCCAATCGTAATTAAGAAACTCTTACTGGCAACACAGGGCAATTGAAGTACGCGTTCAGCGGCGTCTTTTAATTCAATATTATCTAAAATGACATCCGGTAATGAGACATGTAATGTTTGCGCGCTACGATGCATTCTGGGTGCTTTACCCAGTAATACTTCAAGCGGCAGATCCACTGGCTTGTCATTAAAGTGTGCATCCGTAACGGTTAAATGCTCTGCTTCCGTCGCCTCTCCAATCACAGCGTATGGGCATCTTTCACGCTCGCATATTGCCTCAAAGCGGGCTAAGTTTTCCGGTGCAACTGACAGTACATAGCGCTCTTGCGATTCATTACACCAAACAGCCAGCGGGCTCATGCCCGGCTCATCGTTCGGTACGCTGCGCAATTCAAATTGACCACCTCGACCCGCATCGCTGACCAATTCGGGAAAAGCGTTCGACAACCCCCCCGCTCCAACATCGTGGATAAAGCAAATTGGGTTTTCGTCGCCCAACTGCCAGCAGCGATCGATCACCTCTTGGCAACGGCGCTCCATTTCTGGATTACCTCGCTGAACGGATGCAAAATCCAAGTCTTCGTTTGATTCACCGGTATCAACCGATGACGCCGCGCTGCCGCCCAAGCCAATTTGCATGGCGGGGCCGCCGAGAACGATGAGTTTACCGCCGACCGGAATATCGCCTTTTTGTACGTGCTCTTCGCGTATATTGCCGTAACCACCCGCGATCATAATGGGTTTGTGGTAACCACGAACTTCACCATTGGATGCTTCTTCATAAGTGCGAAAATAACCGCAAAGGTTAGGACGACCAAATTCGTTGTTAAACGCTGCCCCACCAATTGGCCCTTCCAACATGATATCCAATGCCGAAGCTATACGATCCGGTTTACCATATTGGCTTTCCCAAGGTTGTTCGTACCCCGGTATTTTTAAATCTGAAACCGTAAAACCTGTCAGACCCGCCTTGGGCTTAGAACCAACCCCTGTCGCCCCTTCGTCACGAATTTCACCACCGGAACCTGTCGCGGCTCCAGAGAAAGGAGCAATCGCCGTCGGATGGTTATGCGTCTCTACCTTCATCAAGATATGCATGGCTTCTTGATGATATTGGTAGTCTTTGCCATCTGGCGTTGGGAAAAAACGACCCGCTGTATGACCTCTAATGACAGAGGCATTGTCTTTGTAGGCAGATAAAATATTTTCGCTGTAACACTCGTAAGTGTTTTTGATCATTTGAAACAGAGACTTGTCTTGTGACTCGCCATCAATATCCCAACTGGCATTAAATATTTTATGACGACAGTGCTCTGAATTCGCCTGAGCAAACATCATCAATTCAATATCGTTTGGATTACGACCCAACGCTGTGTAATTCTCGATAAGGTAGTCTATTTCATCTTCGGCCAGCGCCAAGCCCAATGATTGATTGGCTGCCTCCAGTGCTGCTTTGCCCTCCGATAGAATATCCACCTGCTGCATAGGTGTCGGTTCAGCATGACTAAAGAGCGCAGAGGCGGCATCAAAATCCTGAACCACGGTCTCGACCATGCGATCGTAAATGAGTGCTTTTAAGGCTGCTAATGCTTGGTTATCGATGTCACCGTCAATCCAATAGGCTACGCCGCGCTCGACACGCGCCACTTTGCTTAGCCCACAGTTCTTTATGATGTCTGTTGCTTTCGATGACCAAGGTGAAATCGTGCCGAATCTCGGCAACACCAGCAGCATGACACCCACAGGCGTTTCTGTCGGCACAGAAGGGCCGTATCGAAGAATTCGATCCAGCATAGCCTTTTCGTTTTCTTCTAGCTCAGCCGTGCTCTCAGCGAAATGCACAAATTCTGCATAGATACCTTTAACCTTAGGATTAAGAGCTTGAAGTTTTGAAAGCAGCTTTTCGCGGCGAAAGGCGGAAAGTGCGGGCGCACCAGACAGTTTAAGCATTGAAATGGGCCTTACTGAAAGTAGGTGTAAAAAATGAGGTCGTAATTCTAATGGAAAGGGCTGTGGGCCACCACCGTTAACCATTTGGTCAAAGTTTGCCAGTCTAAATGCGACGTATTGTCCTCTTTGGCCAGATGCTAGGCCTATTTGGACGACCGCTCGCCCCTTATAACTAAATATTCTAAAAGGAGTTTGATCAACAACGGCGCGGCCTGACGGCTATTTTTCAATCAACCTGAAACTTACGTCTAACAGTTTCAGTTGGCCGAACTCAGTCACCCCATTAAAATATGATTCAAATCACAAAACATTGATATCAGAGGGGGTAAGCTTGGACGGTTTTAAGCGCGAAAAGCAGCAGTGGCTTCTTAAGTCCTGCTTTGCCCTCTGCCTATTTGGCGTCATGGTGGTGTTGGCGCTCGGATCAAACCGCAATGGCCAATTAGAGTCCGTGTTAGAAAGCGGTGTGCTCAAAATCATCACTCGCAATAGCCCAACCACCTACTATCAAGATCGCGACCAAATTTCTGGTTTTGAATATGAACTGGCGCAAGCATTTGCTCGTCACCTTGGCGTTGAGCTTGAAGTCGAAATTGCAGATTCCCTCGACGACCTCATTACGCGTGTCGAAACCGGCAAAGTCCAACTCGCGGCGGCTGGTTTAACGATTACGCCAGAACGTTTAAATCGCGTCACATTCGGTGATTCTTATCTCAAGGTGACTCAACAACTGATCTATCGCAGTGGCAAGCCCGCACCGGCTGATTTACAAGACCTGCTCAACAGTCGACTGGTTGTCACCGAGCACAGCAGCCACTCTCAGTATTTACGCGAGCTACAACAAAAATTATTGCCACAATTAAGTTGGATTGAACGCAATGATGCAGAAGTAGTAGAGTTGGTTCAGATGGTGGCAAATGGTGAAATTGACTACACCATTGTCGACTCGAATGAGTTTCAAGCCATTGATACATTCTTTCCCCGTGTTCGCGTCGCGTTCGATTTAAGTGAGCAACAGCAACTCGCTTGGGCATTCCAAAAATATGGTGACCCAAGCTTGCAACAGGAAGCAAAGCGTTTCTTCCAAACCATGCGCGAAAAAGGCCAACTGGCCCAGCTGCAAGAACGTTATTACGGCCACTTAAATCAAATCGATAATACCGGCACACTGACGTTCTTAAAGCAGGTTGATAATCGCTTAGGTAAATACAAACCAACCTTTAAAAAAGCAGCTGAAGAACATGATCTTGATTGGCGACTCGTCGCTGCCATTGGCTACCAAGAAAGCCATTGGCGACCTCGCGCAAAATCGCGTACAGGTGTTCGTGGCTTAATGATGTTAACGCGTACAACGGCAAAAGAAGTGGGTGTGAAAAATCGATTAAACGCCACACAAAGTATCAATGGCGGCGCGCGCTACTTTAAGAAACTCCAAAAACGGTTTGATCACATCGCGGAACCCGATAGAACTTGGCTAGCGCTTGCAGCATACAACGTCGGGCTAGGACATGTTCGCGACGCACAAAATATCACCACGGAACAAGGCGGAAACGCAAACCGTTGGATGGATGTAAAAGAACGCTTACCGTTGTTAACGAAAAAGAAATACTACAGCAAAACTCGTTACGGTTATGCTCGCGGATACGAGCCCGTGACTTATGTACAAAATATTCGTCGTTTTTACGATTTATTAGTCTGGAGCGACCAGCCCGAACCGAGCTATGCATTGGGAAATGAAGGCGAAGAAGGTGTTATTTTCACTGCCAGTGCAGGTTTTACAACCATTCCACCGCTCACCAGCATTAATTAATACGTGACGGCAACATCGAAAGTTTAAATAAAAAAGGTGACGCTTCGTCACCTTTTTTATTTCGGCTGCTGCGCACGATTGGACAATAACTTTTGCGCTTTTTTCTCACTTCGTCTTCGCTGAAAAAAGCGCTGAATCGCATCTGTGCACTCTTGCATTAAAATTCCCCCCACCACACTGAGCTGATGGTTAAAATAAGGCGCGTCAAAAAGATTGCCTTGGCTTTCCGCCACACCCGCCTTCGGCTCGGTTGCACCGTAAACCAATTGACTGACTCGGCTATGTACGATCGCTCCCGCACACATAGTGCAAGGCTCTATCGTGACGTATAACACTGCGTGGGTTAAGCGGTAATTTTGTACATTCAGCGAGGCGTTTCTCAGTGCGATAATTTCAGCGTGCGCAGTCGGATCGCAGCCCGTAATGGGCTGGTTAAAACCACGTCCTATAATTTTACCTTCTAAAACCACAACCGCGCCAACAGGCACTTCATTTGCTTCATCTGCCTTTTGTGCTTCTATCAACGCTTCGCGCATCCATCGCTCATGCTGTGACGTTTCTTTTTCTATATCTGACGCTTGGCTCATTCATCGGCTCATTAACAATTGGGTCGCTCACTTCCTATTCTATCACCAAAAAACGCTGCTTCCTGCTCGCTTGTCATCTCGCTGCACACCATTCAATGCTTCCTACAGACTCATGTTAACTGCAAGAAAAATTGCTCATCGCGCTGAATGACATGAAAAGACGTTTTGGGGTCGACAACAGAGACAGGTAAGCCGTGCCATGGACAAATCACCACACCGCCACGGCTAATTGGACAGCCGACCAAATCATATTCTTTATGTGGACAGGAACGATGTATAGCACGGTGGCCGCCTTGCCACTCATAAATGAGCAGTGGGCTTTTAAATTGATGATCAGGCAATACAATTTCACCCACCCATTGCCCACGACTGTACAAACGCACCTGCTCAATGAGTAGCTCTGGCAAGGATCAAACTCCGGTTCGCATCACAACGTATGTGAACACTTTTAAAAGCCCCACATACTCATCAGTGTAGCTGATTCAAACTTAGAATCGACGACGAACTTAGAATCGACAACGTCACGCTAAACCGGAGCATACTGGTTACTCTTTTTGCTCCGCCCAAAATCGCTGAAGCCGCTCAGCGGTCGATTCGGGAATCTCAATCATTGGAACGTGCCCAATATCGGGAATAATCTCCGTTTCAACATGTGGGATATGGCGGTAAAACTTATCGACACTGGAAACATGCAAAACCTTATCGTCCTCGCCCCACAACACGTAGGTAGGTGCTTTGATACGGCTAAATATTGCTTCGAAGCCACCCGATAAATTACCTACCTCAATTTCAGGTTGGATATGACTAAAAATACGCTGATTGGCATCTAGTCTTGCCACTGCTCGCCTACCCAATACACTGCGTGCAGGCCAAGGTAGTGTGGGTTGTTTGGACGCAACAAACTGCAATAGTGCATCGTATTCATTTTCATCCTGCACGATAATCGGGTTTTTCTCATTTCTGGCCAGTCGCTTTAACATCTCACTCGGTTCGTCGCCGACAAACCCGACCGAGCAAATCAAGGAAAGCGTTTTAACTTTATCTGGATGGCGGTAGGCATACATTGAAGCAATAGCACCGCCCATTGAATTTCCAACTAGATGGAAATGTTTTAAGTGAAGCGCATCAATAAATTCACTGAGACGCCTGCTTTGCAAGTCCATCCCATAATAAAGCGCATCGTTGTAACTGCTGTCGCCGTGCCCAGGTAGATCAGGCGCGATCACATGAAAGCCTTCTAGGTGCCGAGTCATGCGTACCCAATTATCTTTATCGGCACCAAAGCCATGCAGTAAAACCACCGTAGGCATACTCGCATTGCCTGCTTCTAAATAGACCCAAGTGTGATCGGAAAGTGTAATGTGTTTTTTATCCAGTCCCGACCAAGACCGTTCTATATTTAGCCCAGTGTCGAAAATTGCGCCCTGCATTGACGCGCAACCTGTTAGCTGACTCAGTAAAATCGTCAATATTGTGAACGTTATTATTTTTATCATGCTTCACCTCCATTCAAGATGGGTTACATCCAATCAAAAAGACAATATAGCGCATTGAGAAAATAAACAGAAAGGACGATTCGGAAAAGAAGAGATGATAAACCTTGGCACGGCTAGAAACATCACTGCGTCTAACCGGTTGTTTGAGGGACGACTCATTGCCGGCTCATGATCATATATCTTGCAAAAGGGGTAGGTTCATATCCTTAAAGGGAATCAATAATTTTGCCGGGGTTGTAGCCTTTGATCACGGTTCCGTTCACCAGTAAAAGAGGTACGCCATTGCCTCCCAGTGCATCGTATTGTTCACGCCCCTCAGCTGAGGCTTCTATATCGTACTCGTAATAAGGGATGCCCTTTTCTGCCAAAAACTGGCGTGCCTTTGTACAATAGCCACACCAAGATGTCGCATAGAGAATGACAGATTCTTCATGCTGAGCACTGTAGTCTGGTGGAGGGTTAAAAAAGTGTGATATCTCCCCTCTATTTTGGAAAATAGCCAGTGCAATGATAATCACTAAATATTTTTTCAAATGACGCAGCCAACCTTTCAATCGGTTTATATGAACAATGAATAGCAGCCCGAAGGCTGCCATTCATTTTTTAAATGTTATGCCACCGTTTATCCAGTGAAATAACTATTCCCACTCAATGGTCGCAGGCGGTTTAGAACTCACATCGTAGGCGACACGTGAAATATGCTCGATTTCATTAATGATTCGGTTCGATACTTTTTCAAGCAATTCATATGGCAGATGTGCCCAACGCGCCGTCATAAAATCAATGGTTTCCACTGCGCGCAGTGACACAACCCATTCGTATCGACGTGCGTCACCCACGACACCCACGGATTTTACCGGCAAAAATACAACGAAGGCCTGTGAGGTTTTATGGTACCAGTCTGCATTATGCAGCTCTTCAATGAATATAGCATCGGCTTCGCGCAACACGTCTGCGTATTCTTTTTTCACCTCTCCTAAGATTCGCACGCCCAAACCCGGACCAGGAAATGGGTGACGATAAACCATATCGTAAGGCAACCCTAATTCTAGGCCGATCTTTCTGACTTCATCCTTGAACAACTCTCGCAGCGGTTCAACCAAATCCATTTTCATATCATCTGGTAATCCACCAACGTTGTGGTGCGATTTAATGACATGCGCTTTACCCGTTTTGGCCGCCGCCGATTCAATCACGTCAGGATAAATGGTGCCCTGTGCGAGGAAATCAACTTCTTTAATTTTAGTGGCTTCAGCATCAAAAACTTCGATGAAGGTATTACCGATGACTTTACGTTTTGCTTCCGGATCAGAAACACCCGCCAATTTTCCTAAAAATAATTCTTCGGCGTCTGCGCGGATCACTTTCACACCCATGTTTTTAGCAAACATGTCCATGACCATATCGCCTTCGTTTTTACGCAACAAACCATTGTCGACAAACACACAGGTTAGCTGGTCACCAATCGCTTTATGCAGCAAGGCTGCCACCACAGAAGAGTCGACACCACCAGATAGACCGAGTAGAACTTTCTTATCGCCAACTTGCTCGCGTACGCGCGCGATTTGATCCTCAATAATATTGGCGGCGGTCCATAAGCTTTCACAGCCAGCAATATTTTTTAAGAAATGCTCCAGTATACGGCCACCTTGCAATGTATGCGTGACTTCTGGGTGAAACTGTACACCGAAGAAATTTTTCTCGGGATGATACATGCCAGCGATTGGGCAACTGGGGGTTGAAGCCATCACTTTAAATCCGTCTGGCATTTTCACCACTTTATCGCCATGGCTCATCCATACGTCGAGCAGAGCTGCACCGTCATGGTCAACGTGATCGCGAATGTCTTCGAGTAATGCACTGTCCCCTTCTGCTTTAACTTGAGCATAACCAAACTCTCGTATGGTCGAACCCTGAACTTTTCCACCCAGCTGTTCCGCCATGGTTTGCATGCCGTAACAAATACCGAGTATTGGCAATCCTAAATTAAATACCACGTCATTCGCACGAGGGCTGTTTTCTTCATGAACAGACTCTGGGCCGCCCGCTAAAATGATGGCTTTTGGGTCATACTCTTTAATTTCTTCGGCGCTCATGTCCCACGCGCGAATTTCTGAGTACACACCCAATTCACGCACACGACGCGCAATCAATTGAGTGTATTGAGAACCAAAATCCAGAATTAGTATTTTCTGAGCGTGAATGTCGGTCATTGAAAACCTCTCATCTAAAATTGAAAAAGCCTGTTGATAACTCAACAGGCCAATCGAAGTCAGGCGGACACAACATTAGAGTGCATTGTGTCCTGCGGGGCCTTAGCCCATGCGGTAGTTCGGCGCTTCTTTTGTGATTTGCACGTCATGTACGTGGCTTTCTTTCATGCCCGCATTGGAAATTTTGACGAATTCCGGCTTAGTGCGCATTTCGTCAATAGTGGCACAACCGGTATAACCCATAGCGCTGCGTAACCCGCCCATCATTTGATGCACAATATTAGACAGTGGGCCTTTGACCGCGATGCGTCCTTCGATACCCTCTGGCACCAGCTTCTCAACACCCGCTTTGGCATCTTGGAAATAACGGTCAGATGAACCTTGGCTTTGGCCCATGGCCCCTAAAGACCCCATGCCACGATAAGACTTGTAAGCTCGACCTTGGTAAAGCTCAACTTCACCTGGCGCCTCATCAGTACCGGCCAATAAAGAACCCGCCATAATGCAGCTGCCGCCCGCCACGATGGCTTTTGCCATGTCTCCAGAAAAACGGATACCGCCATCGGCCACCAATGGAATATCGGTGCCTTTCAGCGCTTCTGCCACATCGGCTACCGCGCTAATTTGCGGCACACCGACACCCGCTACGATACGAGTCGTACAAATGGAGCCTGGGCCAATACCTACTTTAACGCCATCCGCACCGGCCTCTGCCAGTGCTTTAGCCGCTGCTCCCGTCGCAATGTTGCCACCAATAACTTGGACTTGCGGATAAGTCTCTTTGACCCAGCGAACGCGGTCTATCACGCCTTTCGAATGACCGTGTGCGGTATCAACAATAATGACATCCACTCCAGCATTAACGAGAGCGGTCACGCGATCTGGCGTTTCTGCGCCGGTACCAACCGCCGCACCCACGCGCAAGCGGCCTTGCTCATCTTTACAGGCGTTTGGATACGCACTGGCTTTATCGATGTCTTTGACCGTCATCAAGCCGACTAACTCGAAGTCGTCATTAATAACCAATACTTTTTCAATGCGATTAATATGGAGCAGGCTCTGCACTTCTTCCGCACTGGCCCCTTCTTTAACCGTAATTAATTTTTCTTTTGGCGTCATAACCGAAGCAACGTCGGCATCCAAATTGGTTTCGAAGCGCACATCTCGGCCAGTCACAATGCCAATTAACTCATTGCCATTAACCACCGGAACACCGGAAATATTATTTTGACGAGTAATACTCAGTAGCTCTCGAATGGTGGTATCGCTGGGAACCGTAATGGGGTCTTTAACTACGCCGCTTTCGTATTTTTTTACTTTGCGTACTTCGGCAGCTTGCTGCTCAATATTCATATTCTTATGAATAATGCCCAATCCGCCTTCCTGGGCCATGGCAATCGCCAGTCGTGCTTCGGTAACCGTGTCCATAGCAGCCGATACAAGGGGGATATTTAGTTCTATGCCACGCGTCAGCTTGGTCTTTAGACTGACCTGATTAGGCAGGACTTCAGAATAACCGGGAACCAGCAGGAGATCGTCGAACGTTAGTGCGTCTTGTGCAATGCGCAACATGAAGGGAACCGCCATACCTAAATAAGAATGGCGGCTAATTATAGATTTTCGTATGCCTGCGGTAAACCATTGTCTGCATTTTGGTGCAATTATTTTGTTATAAATAAAAAGTGCCCCTAAAAACCACTATGTGCTTTAGGTGCAATCTATACAGTATGAGTATCACCTTAAATTCTTGACGAGTTGGACATCTTTTTTGATCGGCAATGTCTCTCTATCAAAAGCCAACCCATCGCGCTTAACCAGACAGTGCGCCGGTCTTCAGCATTAAATTAAAGGTTGGGAATGAGTAATTGCGCTTCCATTGTCGTTTTAATGGCTGACCATCGTTTATGGGCTTTCTCCTGAAAAACGCCATGGTACTTGCCCATCGTCAAGGCTGCTTTATGCGGTTGAAGCGCCGTGTAGTGATACGCTCGCACTCTGACTTCAGGGTCCATTTTGAATGCATCATAGACATGGGTCACGTTTTCCAGTGTATCGTCTAAAAAAACGATATTTTTGATTCGCAAACCCAACCCAGCTTG
Source organism: uncultured Saccharospirillaceae bacterium (assembly GCA_947503895.1). GTDB lineage: Bacteria > Pseudomonadota > Gammaproteobacteria > Pseudomonadales > Oceanobacteraceae > Bermanella. The sequence goes on along the minus strand of CANNFT010000008.1, from coordinate 35,386 downwards.
CACTGCATTTTGATTATAATGCTGCACAAAACACTTCAACATAACGCCTTTGTTTTGACCTGCAAGAAACATCATGCCTTGGGAATATGAAATTGGCCGGCTGCCTGGAATGCGACAAGGAGCATAAGGGCTTGCTAAACTCGTCACATATCCGGATTGAAAGACCAGCGCATTTTGTTGAATAAATTGCTCAAACGTTTCCCCATCACGGGCGCTGTTGAGTGCCCTAAATTGTCGCTGTGTTGACGACACATCGCTGCCCCCCCTCGCCGTTTCTACCAATAAACGCACGCCTTGTTGCGTTAATGTATTGAGCACGGATGGAATACTTTCCTCCGTAAACACCATATCGCTCAGTGAAAATAATAAAGACGATATATCGAAAAGCTGTTGCTGATTGGAGGCAATACGAAAAGGTGAATCACCTTTCTTATCTAGGTAGTGATTCAACAATTTATTTTGCCAACTAAACCAAGCTGGCCCACCGAGGTATTGGCAACGCTCCATCGGCGACTTTAAATTACACGGCATCATCGTCAATGTATCGTCGTCATCCATCACCAGCAACGTCACAGCTGGATCTCCGAATTGTGTGATGATCTCGGGCAATTGAGTAAAACTCGAAATTTTACCTTGTTTAGATTCAGCAGGTGAAAAAGATGAAAAACCGAGTACTGCGGTCAGGGCCACCAACACTACCAATATTCTTTTCATGTCCGCTATCCTTCGCTATCAGCAGGCCAATCAAATTTGTTGTTTTAGTGTAGCTGATGATTTTTAAACTGAAGAGCGCTCTCATAGTCGGAATCACCATTCAACAGTTCAACCTATTTAGGAGCCTTTACCACTAATGTGAAGCCAGACCAAACCCTAAACGGTGCTATTAGCAATACATCCTGCCAAACCTGCGCTCAGACTAGATTTTTTATCTGGTTTCAATAAAAAATAAACAACCCTAATTTAAATCATCCCATTACAATCATCGAATCACTTTAAATTTAAACCATTAACCATTACCAGCAACACGACCAATTTGGCACGAAGTCATAATCAACCGTATTTAATTTAATGATTTAGCGCGTATTTTATAAATAAATATTTAGTTTCATTAAACATTCACAAATCATTCATATGGTGCTTAAAAATTTAATGGAATAAAACCATGAAATTCATACAACGCATCACACAGTTTACGATCATCACCACAACCATTGCATCAATAAGTGCGTGTCAACTGGCCTCTGATTCTAAAAATAAGCATACGAACCACACTGAATTACATGACAAAAACAACCCAGTTCCCACCCTTGAACATGGAAACTGGATATACGGAGATATGCATGTACACTCCACAGGTTCAGACGGCCATTACACATTGCCCACCGTATTAGATCAGGCTTTTAATCATTATGGCGCTCACTTTATTGTCAGCACTGATCACAGTGGCTTTAATGCTTATCAAATCAATTCCGATTTAGTGCGCACATCACTTTCAGGTGATCTTATTTTAAATACAGATCGACTTGGTGAACTTCATAGTCACGACTTTGCGAAAATACATTACCCTAATGATAAGGGACCCGTGAATAAAGAAGATGTGATTACACCCATTGAAAATAGTATCACTCAATATCGAAATCAGCTGGCGTCATCACAACAACTACTATTAGGGATGGAGTGGACCATCCCCTACATTAACGAACATGCCACATTGCTCATGCTCGACCCATCACCCGCGAGCGCGTTAGCGAATTTTCATAACCAGTTTGCAAAAGGTAATGACACTCCAAAAACATTTGCGCACACTCAATCTGCTCTAGAAATGCTTGAAAGTACGTTCGCGAATAAAGCGATTGTGGCGTTAAACCATCCGTCGAGAAAAAACAAAGTTAAAATTGAAGATATAAGACGGTTACATAACGCAGCCCCAACGGCGCTTATCGGTATGGAAGGTGCTCCGGGGCATCAACGTAATCCACTCGCACGTGGGTCATACGAGCAGGTGGATCCTATTATCTTGGATGAATACTCTGAATATGGCATCGCTTATCATGGTCGTACTTATGGTGGTTTCGATTATATGACAGCCAAAGTAGGTGGCGTTTGGGACGCATTGCTTAGCGAGGGACGACACTTTTCAATTATTGCACAGAGCGATTTTCATAGCACATCAAAAGATTTTTGGCCAAACCAATACAGTAAAACTCACCTTTTTTTATCCGATAATGAAAACCAATCAGCTGCGGAACGTTTGGTTCATGCTTTACAATCCGGCACCAGTTTCGTCACTCATGGCGACCTCATTTCTCACTTAAACTTTTCCGCATCCTCACCGACCGAGGAAGCGTTCATGGGACAAACCCTAGCGGTTGAAAAGGGTGACAACATCACTATTCATATTCAAGCGACGATGCCGGTGGAAAATCATATCGGGCATACGCCTGAGTTAGCATTTATCGATGTCATTGCAGGCAAAGTCAGCGCGCCTTTAAGTGAACAGCACCCGCATTTCAATAAACCTTTTACAGACACCACGAGGGTCATTAAGTCATATACCGCTGCCAATGCAGAGTGGCCCATCAGCAAGAATGAACATGGCCGCACAGTGACGTTTTCTTTTACTCTGAGCAATGTTCAGGATGATCAGTATATTCGGTTACGAGGCAGCAACCATAAAAAAGGCAGCCCTGGATTTGTGGATGAGTTCGGTAATCCGATTGTTGATACGGAAAAATTGACACCACCCACGACAGACATCGAGCACCAGAACCTCTCGTCAGCCGAAATAATCGCTTGGCAAGATTTATGGTTTTATTCGAACCCTATATACGTAAAGGTGCGATAATAAAACATCTGCCCGATTGAAAGGCGTCAAGTAAAGTGCTCTCATCAGTCCACGCTGAGCTGAGTGGCCATGCATAAGCTCTGGCGTCTTTATTCAATCGGCATAACCTTTTATGCTTGTCGTTTGTTGCAAATTTTTTCAGCCTCTAGGTAAACCGAGAGTCAGAGTATGGTGTTAAACGACAAGGCACAATTTCCACGTATTATCGGGTTGGCAGGTGTTGACCCGATGGAACCCAGTAACATTAAAAATCTCAGCCGGTGGTTCGAATGGCCCATGATGCTAATGGCCATTTGGATCATTTTAGAATGGTACATGGAAAGTGCTTATGGGGAATTGATATCCACACGCATTACAGATTGGGCCATATGGGGATTCTTTGTCGTAGAAACCACCTTATTTGCATGGCTGGTCCAAGATACACGCCGCTATTTGGCCGGCAATTGGGTGAACGTGCTGATTGTCGTTTTTGGCTGCCCGTTAATGTGGGAGATATTTCCCCATGCTGCTGGTCTACGAGCATTACGTCTAGTCGTTATGGTGATGTTATTTATTCACTTGTCGTCCAATGCGAGAAGGATATTAGCGCGGCATAATTTAGGCAGTACTCTCATCGCAAGTTTCTGCATCATTATCATGGCCGGTACAGTAATGTCGGTCATAGATCCTAACGTCGCTACCCCCTTAGATGGCATTTGGTGGGCTTGGGTCACGGTCACGACGGTCGGCTATGGCGATATCGTTCCCGGCAGTACTGCTGGCCGATTATTCGGTTCCATTCTGATTTTAATGGGCATTGGTTTGTTTACGATGCTAACGGCCAGCTTCGCGTCGTTTTTTATGGCAGAGGAAGAAAAAGAAATTAAGGATAAAGAGCAACAAAGCCTTCAGCAGATGATAGAAATAGAAAAACGTCTAGAAAGACTGGAGAAGAAAATTGATTTATTACTAACAGACCCCAAAAATAGCGAGTAAGAATATGTTCAATTTTAGAGCGTTAAAAAATAGAAAGATGACAATCTAATTCTAAGATCAACATACCTTTCATTTCAATAAGCCTTGTAACAGCATGTTATTAACCTATGTGCACCTTTCGTGATGGCTGAACAAAGATTCCTCCGCTAGACGCTAGAGAGATAGCGTTAGGATATGCACACACAATAATTAGGAAATGATAAGTAGAATCGAAACTAGCTCGTTACTACTTTTTCAGTCTGTAAACTACATCTCCACCTAACAGTGGAGGTGTCTAAAAAAACTCGGGGCGATTAATACAATACTTTTTTGTCTGCTAGCGCGAATAAAATACGAACGCTAAATGTAAATAATCACGGGGAAACTAAAACACCATATTTAAGCGAACAAACGGGCCATATCGAGTATCCAATCGATGCATTTCCGAATCGACCTCAGAATCATCTTGATCTGAAGATCCACCAAAAATATCCCAGACATCAACAATATGCGTCGATGCTAAATTCCAATGTAAATCCATACCGACTTTTAGAGATGCTCCCAATCCTCTGGCCTCAACAAACCTCAAACGATATTCATACCCAAATTGGGTTTTCAAGTCTATTGCTGGCGCTGCAGCAGTCGTTTCTCCCGCATCCAAAAACGCTAATCCCGCACCCAGTCGAAACGAGCCATATAGCCCCTTGTAATTGTAATTCATTTTACGGTTATAATTTCGTGCATCATAACCAATGACAAAGAGCAATCGCATTAATGAAGCGTTTTCTGAATAAGCAGAATAAATGGTATGGCTTAATTCATCCACATCAACCGTCGCTACCGGTGCCTGAAAATAGTCTACGTTCAATCCCAAGTAATTTCCTTCAACTTTTCCGGACAGAATGCTAATGCTCCGGTAATAGGATTCAAAATCAAATTTTTCTTCATCGCTTATATCAGAATCTACAGTTGCCGATCCGACATACTTGGCCATTTCGAACTCAGCTACCCACATGGATTCACCAGTATTCATGGCAAAATAGCTCGCATACCTGAATGCCCGATAAGCATCCACGTCTTCATTTTCTTGATTGACCGGCCTAGCAAGGTTAAAACCTATTTGAGCCGATCCTACTTGACTTTCAAGTTGAATGGTCCGCATAACTTCTTTGTTTACATCATATTCCGTCGTGGCTTCCGTATCTCTTAAACCAAAATAATCTTCCCCAATACTGGTTTGGGATGAATGCGAAGCAGACCAATCTTGAACGGATAAACCGGCACCTATGCTGATAATGAAATAATCTTCATACGTATATGGAGAACGATACTTGACGCCTTTTTCGAAATTAAGCGCATTCACTGAGTAAAATTCGTCATCATCATTCTTTCGATTTTGTAGTTTTACATGAAGAGTATTCTCTTTATCGCTGTATATTTCTGGTTTACCTGGGATGTTAGCGTGAGTACTATTGAGTAATGTTTTCTGTTCAAATTCTCCATTTTGAACAGAAAATATTTCAATACTTTTGTTGATGGAATTGACGTATTGCTCAAGTACCACAAATGACGATTTATCAGATACGGGATAACTATTTAGAATATTTTTAAAACGGCTTGATGCATTTAAATCAGTACTAGCTTTAACCCATTCCGTTCCCTTTCCCATGTAGAGGTCATAGGAGTCTTCACTGATGAAGGCAGCCGTCCAAATTCCATTTGGATTGTGGCCAAAGTGTCCCACAATGGCTTTAGCGGGCAGGGACGAGATGTTCATTTCATTTTCATATAAACGGAAAATAGAACCGCCGTTTATACATTGTAAAATTCCATCATAGGTAACCATGTTCGAATTTTCATCGCTGCTACAAAAGTAGCCTTTTGAAATTATAGTATGAGTACCATTTGATCCAAAAATATGCGTTTCAGAGCAGTTATTCTCATCAATACACTCAGATTGGTTATAGCGAACTGCTACCCATGCCCTGTCTTTATAGCGTGATGCCGCTATGATATTCGCACTCTTTGAAGGTAACTCATGGGTAAAATCACCTATGTTTAGTTTAGACGTGCATCGTTTTTTTTTGCATTTTGTTTTAATACTATCAATATTAGGTGCACCGATTGCATCTAAATATCCCTGATAGGATTGACCTGAAGGCTGGCTAGGAATCCAGCTAGAATCAGCTTCTACATTGCTTAAGACGGCTAAATTTAAAACGGTCAAGCACAACAATAAGAACTTTCTAATACTTTGATTCACGATAATCTTCCATTTATACCACTGACATTGACGCTGTAACGCTTGGCTATTTAGCGCCGCCAATGGTACTCGATTATGCTTCACAATAGATTAGGAAAACACAGTGTTCTATTCGAGGGATTTATGAAATGATATCTTCTACTCGATCTATATCCAGTAACACCCCCTTATCTTCAACGTAAACCAAATTAATAGCATCATCGCGTTGGTCGGAGCACATTAACGGCTTAATAAACGTTTGAGCACCCTCATTACTTTTCAGTTTTAGTAATGCTGGTTTAAAACGGGTAGGAAAAGCGACGGGGTGCCCCATCTTCAAAGAGTTTGCTGCATTCTTATTTTTTTCAGATGTATGACATAGGAGGTAACGACCACCCGTCATTGAACCATATTGCGGAGGGTTACAATTCATTGATGAGTAGGCTGGTCGAGTAATGCGTTGCTCATGACTAGGCTTAGACAATTCCCTTTCTATTGTAATATTTAATTGAGCGTAAGTGGCATTATCAATATAAGGCATATCACCTAACGCAATAACAAAATAGTGCTCATCGTTTTTCGTTTCTGAACGATCTAAAAGGTCATCACAATAACGTATACCAGTTTTGATACTACTACTCATGCCATCCGCATAGTTTGAGTTTTCGCATACATGGTAGTGTTCGGCTTGAAAAAGATCTTTAAGCACTTGGTCCTGCGGCTGTACCACACAAATCAGCTCATCCACAAAAGGACGTAGATGACGCGCTGACTGCAATGCCATGGGTGTGCCATTAGGCAGCGGATGAATCATTTTACCACCACCAAAACGACGGCCTAATCCCGCAGCGAGCAATATTCCTATTTTCATTTAAGGTGGCAAATACTGGTATCGCCACACACTTTAGCGGGTGATGAAGCAAGTGCTTCACTGGCTGTCTCAGTGTGTGCGCTTGCATTTTGTAAACGAGCTTTTAAATCGACGCCATTTTTTAATGCCGTGATTTCTGAAAGAATAGCGAGTGCTATTTCTGGTGGTGTTTTACTGCCGATGGGCAATCCAACAGGGCCTTTTAATTTATTCACTTGCTCTACGGTAAAGTCAAAGTGCTCCACTAAACGCTCACGCCTTTGTTGATTGTTGACCCGCGATCCGAGTGCTCCCACATAAAAGGCGTCACTGTTTAATGCTTGTAACAACGCCATGTCATCCACTCTTGGGTCATGCGCAACCGTCACAATAGCAGTCCGCTGATCAATGAGCATATTGGCTAACGCATCGTCAGGAAAATCGGCAATTAATGGAATGTTGGGGCGATCCCAGTTTTTTTGATAATCCGGCCGAGAATCTAATACCGTGACTTTATACCCTAAGGTTAACCCCATTTCCGCTAAATATTTGCCAGTTTCGCCCGCCCCCACAATCACCAATTGCCACACAGGACCAAAAATATTTCGCCAATGGGTTTCCGTGAGTTGAGGCAAATGCCTTTGTTGCTTTGCCACTGTATTCGAAGACTCGGATGAGGGCAGCTTCAAATCTTGGTACGTTACCTCTCCATTTTTTAAATCTAATGTGCGGCTAAACGTTTTGCGCTGCTCAATATCTCTAATGAGATTTTGCAGTGCCGCTTTATCATTAAGAGGTTCAGCCACCAGCTGCAATACACCGCCACAAGGTAAGCCGAAATGATGTCTTTCTTCCTGAGTTTCACCATACAAAAATATTTCTGGGCAGTCAGGCGGTTGCTGCGTTAATCGTTCTATCAGATCCTCTTCAACACAGCCTCCCGAGACGCTGCCATAAAAACGACCAGTATCGTTAACCGCTAATAATGCGCCGACAGGACGAGGCGACGTTCCCCATGTTTGCGCAACCGATACCAGTGTCACACGTTCACCTTTTTGCAAACAGTCAAGGCAACCCTTTAATACTTCTAGCTGTGAGTCATGCATGGGATAGTCTGTCCATCTATCGGTGATCTGATCAATCGCCCTTTAAACTAAAGCTAAAGGGCGACCACGTTTACTATCAGGTGTTTATGAAGATAATGTTAGCGGTAAACTGCGTAATCGTTTACCGGTGGCTGCATATATGGCGTTAGCCACCGCCCCGGCAATGGGCGGCAGGCCCGGCTCCCCGACACCCGTAGGGTCGTTCGGGCTGTTGATAATATGCACTTCTATTTCTGGTGTTTCAGGCATTCTCAACATCGGGTAATCGTGAAAGTTACTTTGCTGAACAACACCGTCTTCCAACGTAATTTCACCATGCAGTGCCGCTGTTAACCCAAAGATAATGCCACTTTCCATTTGTGCTTTCACGATTTCAGGATTAACCACTTTGCCGCAATCAATCACACACACCACTTTATGCACAGTGATTTGATCGTTTTTAACGGACACTTCTGCTACTTGCGCGACCGCCGCTAAAAAGGATGTGTGCGCTGAAAAGCCCAAATACCGGTTATTTTTAGCAGCCTGACCCCAGCCAGATTGCTTCGCTGCTACTTCGATGACATTTTTTAACTTAGGGTTGTCACCGACATGTTTGAGTCGAAATGCTACGGGGTCTTGTTGGGTTTTATGTGCAAGCTCATCCATCATGGATTCTTTAAAGAATGCACTGAATGAGTGGCCAACTGAACGCCAATAGCCCAAGGGTAAACCCGGGTCAACTGTGGTGTGCTGCACGTCTTTATTACTGGCATCATAATCTTCATACAGGCCTTCAACACTGGCATGATCCACTGTCCAGCCATCAAACAGACCATAACCACCTTTACTCATCCAGTCGACCATGCCATTTGGTAAAAAGGCTGGCGCGACGGCATCAACCGCTTCATCAATGGTATAAGGCATAATATTTGGACCGGCGCGGCGCACTCGCCATGCACTAATGTTACCCTCTTTATCGAGTCCCACCGTAAAACGTGCCATTGAAGCGGGGCGATAAACATCATGCTGCGTATCGTCCTCTCGACTCCACACCAGCTGGATAGGCACGCCACTTTCTTTGGCGATCGCGGCAGCTTCGCCGACATAATCAGACGCAGCGCGGCGACCGAATCCACCGCCTAAAAATAGTGAATGGACTTTCACCTTGTCTTTATCCACATCACCATAAAATGCGGCGAGCCCTTGCGCAATTTGCGGTGACTGACATCCCACCCAAACCTCGCACTGACCTTCTTCAATTTTCACGGTGCAGTTCATTGGCTCCATGGTGGCATGCGCCAAATAAGGTGCCCAATAATCGGCCGTGACGGTTTGCGCTGCCGCTTTTAATGCTTTGTCGGTATCACCTTGCTCAAAGGCCGTATCAAAATCATCGCCATTTATGGCTGCTTCAAATTGCGCCTTGCCTGTATCCGATGAAAATGCTGACAGGGTTTCTGGCTTTTCCCACTCGACTTTCAAATTGGTCAATGCTTGCTTGGCTTGCCAATAATGTTCTGCCACCACCGCAACACCGTTATGAATTTTTACCACTTTGTGTACGCCGGTCATGGCAAGCGCCGCCGTGGCGTCGAACTGCTTCACCGTTCCTCCCGCCACCGGACAACGCAATAACACTGCTCGATACAAACCCGGAAAATCGACATCGATACCGAATTTCGCGGTTCCCGTAGATTTAGCCAGAGCATCCAGTCGTGGTCGATCTTTCCCTATGTAGCGGAAGGCGTTATCCGGTTTGAGCGCGGCATCTTTCGCCAACTCCAAGGTCCCCGCTAATACTGCAAATTCACCATAGGGTATGGCTTTGTCTGCGACGAGGATCTGCCCGTTTTCTGTACGAATTTGATCGACGGATACTTTCAGTGATTGCGCCGCCGCCTGTATAATCAATGCCTTCGTATTCGCACCGAGCTGCCTCAGTGTTCGATAATGCAGTTTCATACTGGTGCTGCCACCGGTGACCTGCATACCGTAATCCGCATTAATAAACGCTTCATCCACCGACGCATGATGAATAATGATATTAGCGGGGTCGACGTCTAAGTCTTCTGCGAGTACCGTGGTTAAACCGGTATAGGTGCCCTGCCCCATCTCAGAACGCGGCATATAAAAGTGGAACTGGTTTTTGTCCGTGATGTGTAAAAAAGCATCGGGGCGAAAGCCTGTTTCACTGCGATTATCGGCACTGGTCGCGGCACACGCTGATAGCGACACTCCCATGACCAAACCGCCACCCACCATTCCAGATTGCTTTAAAAAGCGGCGACGCGATGCATTCAATACTTGGCTGCTTGAAGTCGATTGATTCATGCCTCAGCCCCCTTAGGATCAAATACGTTGACTGCTGGCTGTCCTGCTGCTTTTTTAATCGCTTGTTTGATGCGAGGGTACGTACCACAACGACAAATATTGCCACTCATCGCTTGATCAATTTCCGCATCTGATGGGTTCGGGTTTTTATTCAATAGAGCCGTCGCGCTGATCAACTGGCCTGACTGGCAATAGCCACACTGCGGTACGCTTTCATCCACCCATGCTTGCTGCAATACGGAAAGTTGCTCAGGTTGGCCGACACCTTCGATGGTGGTGACGTCTCGATTAGCGACAGCGGCGACCGGCAGCACACAGGTACGAGTGCTCTCGCCATCCACGATCATGCTGCAAGCGCCACATAGGCCCATACCACAGCCAAATTTGGCGCCTTTCATTTTAAAGTGGTCTCTCACCACCCATAGGAGCGGCATGTCGCCCGGTACGTCAGCCTGAACGGCCTGACCATTCAATTTGAATTTAATCACGGTGACCTCTGGTGCTTTTCATCATTTTATTATTGTCTTGCGGGTATCAAATCTATGGGTTATCCACAATCAACTGGTAACCACAATGCGCTTCGTCTCTCTCATCGACGACAAAGTAACCACTTGATACTCATCCGGAGCATCAGGCATTATGGGCAACAATGTAACCTGTTGGGTATACCCCACAGTCAAGAATAGTCTGATCTCAATTGGCTGGGATGCATCATTCCAGAATAGACACAAATGACGACCTAAGCAGTAGAGCAAAGAACCGATGTTAATAGGTGAACTGGCGAAAGCCACGAATAGTACCAAAGATACGATCCGTCATTATGATGCACTGGGCCTTTTGGTCAGCGTTCAAAGACAAGCGGGCAGCCGACAGTACAAAGACTACTCTCAAGACAATATAGAACGTATTGAGTTAATACGCTTGGCCAAAGAGTTGGGATTCACACTGTCACAAATGGCAAAACAAATAGAAGCCTATTATTCGGGAGACTTGACCCTTGAAGGCCAGATTTCACTACTTGAGAAACGCAAACAAGATGTAGAAGCAAAAATAGAAGAGATGAATAAAATGCATCGCTATTTAGAGTACAAAATTGCACTATTGCGCAGCAAAAATGAAGCCTTAAGCGCTGATGCCTGCATAGCGCTGCGCGACCAAATTTAAGGTAATCACTCATAAACTGCCAATGGTTGTGCCAATAAATCCTGTATTCCACGTAACGCCTCGAAGGACGCTTTAAAATCACCTATTCTTTGTTTTTAACCCTTCTTTCATGATCAACACATTCTATGTCATGGTTACGATTAATTACTCTTATGCTTGCGCTTGCATATTCTTGGACGTCCCGCAGCCAACCGCTATTGGCGGTATCGGAAGAATGGGCAGGGTATACCGAGAATAATGGTTCTGGTGTTTATTGGCATACACTCGATGCTGTTCTACAGAAAATGGGGCTATCGGCCAAAAAAAGGACGGTGCCTTGGGCGCGAGCAGAGCGTGAAGTGCGTGCCGGACAAGCTGACATCATTGTCGGTGCCTACTACGAAAAATCAGACGAGCTATTTTTTCCTCAATGGCATTTGAGTGTTGAGGAGAATATTGTCGCCGTCACCTCTCACACCACTCCTCGAAATTGGCGCACACGAAACAGAGACCTCACCTTCTCATGGATCAGAGGTTATGGATTTGAACAACATTCTGAGAATACCGTTCGATTTCTGGAGGTGAATAGCGTGTTGCAAGGTTTACGGTTAGTCAACGCTGGCCGAGTGACCGCGCTGCTTGATTACGCCTCTACTTTAAACAAACACGAAGCGTCAATTAAGCAGGTTTTTCCAAACTTCAGTCAGCGCTTTATTTTAGAAGAATTTCGTAAAGGCCGCCGAATTTACATTGGTTTCTCCGCGCGTAAAATTGACCAAGCGTTCGTTTTGGCTTTTGATGAAATGATGTCTAAAGCCGTCCAAGATGGCACGATTCGAAAAATTTACGCCCGTTGGCACAAAGACTATGCTCATTTTGGTGAATCACGCTTCGGGCCGCCCAAATAAATAAGATGCCGTTCGCGTCTCGATTATCCGATGAAGACAGGCTACTTCCCTGCTGGCTTTAAATGCCAAGTCATTTGCAACATATCCACTGAAAATATTATCCATTAGCATTTAATGGCATGATCAATAATCCCATCATGCCAATTAATCGTCCAATGCAATGGTGAACAATACAAGCGTGTAGCTTGTTATTAATAATAAGCTCAGTATTGAATGCAGTATCCCATCGCGAAACTATCGTACGAGGGTCACTACATAATGTTTAACGCACTCATTTCTCTGGCAAGACGTATTCGTCTTAAACGAGTCACTCTGCTCTTAATTGCTCTGACAAGCTTGGCTCCATATGGTCATGCGATGAGCCAGCCTGCTCAGATCGAAGTGGATAGATTACCAGCTGATTCAACAATCGGTTCATGCGCCAGTGTATATGAACACATTCAATTTAAGGGGAAGGTGAGTTGGTTTTGTTTGGATGATCAGCCCAGCAAAGTGTTTACTTCAGGATTTGCCAACGACACCATTTCATCGATCAAAATACCCAATGGTTTGGCAGTAAAAGCATGTGAAAATGCGGATGGCTCTGGGCGCTGTCAAACCTATTTTAACTCGGTCAACAATGTCGGTCATAATCTGAATGATCGTTTTTCTCATATTACGCTGATTCGCTTTAATTACGATGATTTCTATATGTTGATTCAATCTGACCCACAATATCCATGGACATGCAAAAGCACATCGGATGGCGACTGCAGCAATGTCACAACAGCCGATTACAATAATCAATTGCAAGTGGATGCCAGCAATCAATTATTGCAAGACTTGGGCATAGATCATGTGGCGGGCACCATCATTAATGGCGATCTCACAGCCTTTGGTCACGACTGGCAATTAGAAGCCTTCCATGATTTTTATGTCAATAAAATGAATTTAAATATGTACCTAGGCCTAGGCAATCACGACTACTTTAATAACCTAGGCGACTGCACATTAAAGCAATCATGCACCACTCGTATGATGGAGTATTTTATTAATGAGGTGGAAGGCACCTTACGCCCGACGGCTTTTGATTATCAGGTGAGCGATCCCTATTATCAATTCCCATCCTATCGTCGAGATAAATCAGGCAGTTTTGCTTACTCTTGGGATGTGGGCCCAATTCACTTTGTGCAATTAAATAACTTCCCTACTTATCAAGCCCAATGGAATATTTGGCATTTTGGCGCGGCATTACGAGACTATTATGACGTGCAATCCGCTTTAAGTTGGTTAGAAACTGATTTATCTCTCGCCCGAGAACGAGGCCAAAAAATTGTATTGAATTACCATGATCCGTCTCAACACTGGAATCAGAATGACGCTGAATTTATTCAATTACTAGAGGATTATGCGGTATCCGTTGTGTTTGCAGGGCATTTTCATAGTCAAAGCGGGGAGTTTAAGCGTTACAATAATAGTCGCCAAGGCGTCCCGGTTATTTTAGCCGGTGGTTCCGATTACCAGACATTCTTACTTGCACGCTTTCATAACGGCGAATTAACCGTGGAGAAAGTCGATAGCACTGGCGGAAAAGATTACGCTTTAAGCCAACCCAAACAATATACACTGTATTAACCAAACGTATCAGATGCGCAGGTCATTGATAACGGCCTGCGCGAAACATGTAACCGTGACTGAACGCTGTTTCTTCAGCAATTGTCTGCGTTTGATGTGATGCTTAGGAATATATTGTCGCAGGAGATTTTTTAGCCTGCCAATATGCGATTAGAAAGAACAGCATAAATACCGCATCGTTCAGCCCATAAATGGTATAAAAAACACCGGCAAAAATATCTTGCTCATAGATCGCCGGTAATGAATCACCGGAAGACAGTATCCAATTCACCCACAAGACAAAATAAATGCCTTTCTCCAATGCAAATACAAGACACATTAACGGAAGCTTTTGCCAGTGCTGGGCAATGGATAAATAAGCCGCGCCCCACAACATAATCATCAGTAATCCAAAGTTTCCCATCACGATCGGATCAACTTGAGCGATCGTTTCATTAGAGAATCCCTTTGAGAACAATACAATACCAAAAATATTCACAAAGCCAGCAAGCCAAAACCCTTGCTTCATTCGATTAGGGTGCAATGCCATCGATAAATTACTCAGGATTAATGATCGCTAAACTGTAGATAAGTCATCCGTGAATTGAAGTGGCGGAAAACACCAATTCTATGACTTCAGAAATTGAGACACTTCGGCTTCTTGAAGAACAGCGTCAAAGGGCAGTGTCAAAGAACGACAGTGTGCTTAATCCGTCAGCCATATGGCCTGCTCTCTTAGCTCAAATGACACACTCACTAAACTTCGATCAATACAGGGACCGCTAATACATAGGCCATCTTCAATACGAAATAATGCTCCATGCATGGCACATTGAATGAGCGATTTATCTCGGTCTAAAAATTGGTCGGGCATCCACTCAAGCTGAATACCAAGGTGAGGGCAATGATTTTCGTACAGCGTGATTTTCCCGTATTTCATAACCGCAAATAATTTACGCCCATCCACATCAAATCCTTTGCTTGCTCCTTCAGATAAATCGGATAACAGACATAACTTAATCATGTTTAAACCACTGCCGTTCTATTTAGAGGTGCCCCTAGACCCTTAGTATGTCAAATTTTACGATGTTTTGTCTTATGAGCATCTCGATTACGTCATTTTAAGATCTGGCCGAGTGGTCATTGTTAAAATGACCATCAGGCCACTTGGGGTAAGCAGGAAGCCAGAGCCGAGAGTTAAATTGACTTTAAAGAGATGCCCTTCATTTACTCATCAGATGGTGCACTTCACGCACACGATTGCACGTCGATATTATTGACTGACCAATTAATAAAAAAATGAACTTGGCGCACTGCATTTAAGATAAAACGTCCATGCATGTGTCTACTGATGAGCGAAAGGGTTTCCGATTGCGCCAATTATCTACTTATTCAACATTTGTCCCAAATAGTCACAAAAAAATGATGGAAATTGGCATATCAAAACATTGCACTTATCCCCAATTCGGGTAAAGGTAACGCATTCGGATTCAGGTACCTGATGACGACATTGGAATGACATATCACTTGGTTTTTTAGCCCTTATTTCACCCAATTATGGGTGTGTAAACTTGCGTAAAATCAAGCTACGGCGCAGTTCGTTAGACGTTATGGTGAATTGCAAACAAACGGTTGACATTGGTAGAGAACAGGTTAGACTTCAGGCCAGCTCGAAAGAAAGTCTATTATTTACAATCAAGTCGTCGTTTTATTCGTAATTCTCCGTCCTGTCGTTTTAAGTATCAGTCTGAAATTCCTGCTACTTATGCCTTTTTTGGCAAATTTGCTTATTATTTACATCTCAGGATTAAAATTATGTCTAACACAATTACTGGTACAGTTAAGTGGTTCAACGAAACTAAAGGTTTTGGTTTCATTGAGCAGCCTTCTGGCCCAGACGTTTTCGCACACTTCAGTGCTATCTCTACTTCAGGTTTCAAAACGCTAACTGAAGGTCAGCAAGTTGAGTTCACTGTAACTCAAGGCCAAAAAGGTCCTCAAGCTGAGAACATCGTTCCATTATAATGACGGCCGTTGAGACTACTCAACGCTGACTTATAGTGTGACCCAAAAGGTAAGCCAACTGGCTTACCTTTTTTTATGCCTGCTAATTTAACAGCTAAGCCTGCCTTCATCTTCATTTCCAATACCGTGCAAAAAAGTCCAATAAAATCATGGGCTTACAATGTCACTGCAGGCGAATCGACCGCTAAATTCCAATAACCCCTGCTCCAGATGAATCGACTCCTTTAGTCGCCCAAAGGCGAATAAATTAAGCGCTATTTCAGCGTTCATAGATTTCATATAGGCTTTTTCACCACCAAACACAGCAACAGATGGGAAGTCTCAGGTAGGTAGAAAGGATCTTAAGAAACAAGGTGACACACTATTCCTGCGGTCAAAATATTAGGCCTACATAGCCAGAAACTCAGTAAATGCTGTATTTCCTCGCTGTATTCGAAGATTCGTAAACGCAGGAACAGACAAGTTCGTAAATTAGACAGTTCCATCGACCAGTATATGATCCAATTATCGCGCCTGAAACCTCACCACAAAGCACCGATGCAGTCTAATCTGGCCCTTCCCTTCCCGCATCTCCACTTTAAATCAAGCTAACCCCAACTAACTGACTGTGTCAGAACGAAAAAAAAGTACGAGCCATCGTCATATCTGGTGTGGCGCATTAAGATACACCCCTATCACACTGTAAATTTCATGTGCTATTGCTGAATATTACCCCCACCCATAACATTCGCTAATAGGCTATACCAACGTAATCTGTGCCAGCATTTCGAATGCTGCTTCCATTAAATTCTGTACTATCGTCAGCATGATGATCTAGCTAATGCAACTCCTATTTTTGGTGGATCTAGTCTGATCCTCGTAAATACAAGTTCAATTTGATTCGGCAAAAATTAATACTCCCAATACTCTTCTGAAAAATTCCGTATTCAGAAAGACATCGCCTTGTAAGTGCTTGTTTTGGAAGCACTCATTAAAGATGAATTCTTTTTTGATCAATCTCGTCGGATCAGGCTAAGAATAATCAAGAGCGTGACGTTGTCTGGTCCAATTTAAAATTTCTTACTTGCACTTTAGACTGTATTTGAATAGTAATTTGTTTTGGGCTTAAATGAATTTCCTTTTTTGCTCATAAGGTGAGTTATTGCCTAAATGTAGTGCGAGGTAATAATTAATGTAGTCGAAGACTGAGCAAGAGGAATGAGACAACTAATATTATTATCAAAAGGATTGGCCGTGAGATACAAGCAACTTCTAATCAGCTTCGTGTTTGTTATTAGCACAAACGCCGTCGCAACTACTTTAAAAGATATGCAGCCTCATGAATTCCCAACTCAACCTTGGGCTGAGCAATGGTTGTACTATATTAATGACCCTAATGTTGGTTACTTTAAAATAGGCTTACATACGTACGAACTAGTCGGTGAACAAAACGATTCAGACACGAGTAAAAACCTTTATAAAGGTTTTATTCATGTAGTTTATACAGCACTGGATGGTAAAACTGAAATTTTTGATTATTACCTTGACGAAGTCTATGCCGCATCAGACCAAGCGTTTTACGACTATGGTTTTCGATTTGAAGCACCAGGAGTTGTAACAGCGAATGAAAACAACATCGACCTAAATCTTCCCGACGTCAAAGTTTCTGCAAATTGGACAGACGATTATACACATTACTGGTCTGATTATAATCCTGGAAGGAGCCCATTTTTATTTCTAGCTGATTTTCCAAATGTTAAGAACCGATGGTTTATTTTTAGTATGGGTAATCCTTCAAATTACACATATTCATCTGACCAATATAAATTTAATGGAATTGGAACTATTTACATTGATAAAACCTGGTATACGGATTATAGCAGCGGGTTTACCTATGTACTCGGGACTGAGGAAAAACAGAAAATTATGGCAGTCACAGGATCAGATTCTGGCATACCATTGGAATTTTGGACCGCGCGATATATCTCCGAAAATCAAGATGTGACCTATTTACCTACTTTGAAGGGACTTGGTGTTAAGCGCATTATCGACGCTTGTGCAGGCAGCTTACATCTAGAAATTAAAGGGCTTGGAAAAAAATTGATAGTCAATGCTCACGCTGCTCCGAGCGATTTCTATGATTCTGAGTTTCCCGGGGTAGTGATATTTAATGCTTCCGATGCACCGATGAAAACAATGAACGCTAAAATAGAGGTTCAAGTTTTTAAACACAATAAACTGGTTGAAACGTCGTATTTTAATCAAGGACTACTAGAATTTTCAGGAGATAAGGGGTGTCAGTAAAAATGGGGCATTAGCACTACTATCCTAACGTTATTAAACATTAAGCGACTCTAATCTGAGAGTCGCTTTTACCACCTCTATTTGCCTGAAGTTAGTCCAACTCTCAGTTGTTTTTCGGCTGAATATTATCAACTGCAACGTTTTAATAATTATTGTATCCTCATCTCTTTTAGCAAGATGTCGACCAATCGTTATGGGCAAATATAGTCAATGCAATTTGACTGTAACACCACACAGCATTACAGCCCTATTCCATTAAGCGCTTGTTAAGTTAAACTTTAATAGCTTTAACGAACTGTTCAGACCGCAATCGATTTATTTAAATATCCTCAATAACTCTGCGAAAAACTCGAATAAAAATTGATAAAGAGATCATGAACATTATCTTTTAGTGCATCATACTACCCAACACCATATAGTATTTTTTAATATGAAGCCTGAATTCATGAATTGAGATTGGATTAGGATTGCATATAACGGTGTTATTTCGTAGGAAAGCCTAAATACCTTTGATTAAATTTTATTTTTAATTTCAGTTTATCAGAACGAGTCCAGGCTTATCTCTTTAATAGTCAAGCCACGGAAAGCAGTCGTTCCCGTGGCCTTTATTAATGTTAGGGTTTCATACAGATATTTGATCCTCCATACCATTTCCCCGGTTGACAAGTTGACCCTGTCTCGCAATGTGCATCCGTTTGGCAATAACATTCACCTCGCTCATTGCATCCTGCGGTCATGTAATCGGATAACGGGATTTCACCACTTGCTCGCTTCCAAAACTCATTCGTAAAAATATTATGAGGATCCATTTCGGCTTTGAACGCTAGAAAGTCATCCCACTTTTCAAATTTAGAGGGCATATTCTCAAATATAGCAACTGAGTTTTTACCCCAGTGAGGACGAGCGTTATATTTACGAATGGACATTTGCTCTATTTCTAAATTGACGAAGTAGTTTTTAGGTACTGCTTCGCCTTCCTGCCGCAAGGTGTATTCAATCCCTAAATAGGCGGTGTCACGACCAGCACTCATCCCCAAATAACTTGGTGATGCTTTACCAAAGCGGAAATAAATACCGTTCAATGGGAAGCACGTTTTTTCATGTTTTGCGAGAATCTGACGAACATCCGATATCCAGTTGGGTAATTCTTCGATGGGGATAGCCACTTCTTGAAGTGCAATCGGCAACCTGTCCCAAACACATTGGTCTTCTTCGCGGCAACCAAAGTACTGCATTTGATCTGAGTGGCCGACAGGGTTTCTTTTCACAAAATTGGTATTTAAATCGCGAAAATATGAGCTATCTCTTGCACCGTATCTTAATTTCGCGACAAAGCATTGCAAGCCGGTTCCATTTACTTCATGTAGGCCATCAAATAGCAGACCAAAGAAATATTCTTGTATAGAAGAAACATTCGCTTGCGCATTAAAAGCATTGCCTGGCGTATCAAGCGGCACTTCATTATAAGTTGTCGTCGCGTAACGCCCTAAACCCGGAAACCACGCGATATTGGCGGAGTAATTGTCACGAGCAAGATCGAGAATGACGTTTTCAAGGTTGGAATCATCTTTATAGCCATTCACATCAGCCCTGACTTTAAATGCGTCTTCAAGTTGAATGGTCACTTCTACCACTACGCCCAGCACGCCAAGGTTCACCCGTGCGGCATTTAATGCCTCGCCGGTGAGCACGCGAACATCTCCTAATCCATCAACCATTTTCATTTCGGTCACATAATCTGCCAGCATATTACTGGGCTTCTGTAATGTAGAGCCGTGCGTGCCACTGCCGAGCATTCCGCCGACCGAAAAGGTACCCAGCTCAGTGACCATATTGACAGCTAATTGCTGTTCCCTTAAAAAGTCATTAAGGATATTAAATCGCATACCCGCTTGTACAGTTACCGTTTTAGCCGCTGCGTCGAACTGTAAAATATTATCCATATTTTTCAGCGATATCTGTACTTGTCCGCTATCGGTACAGGCAGCATCAATTTGGCTAGAAAATTTACGATTTCCTGCCATCACGGTTTTACCGTCAGCCAGTGCATTCCGTACAATTTGTTGCACTTCTTCTACGGTATGAGGGTCATAAATTACCCCAGGGAAGCACTCGAATGTGCCTTGATAATTATTAATAGTAAGGTCTTCGTTTTCCAGTGAGTACAGCGTAAATGCACTGCCGAGCAATAAGACTAACAACATAATAGCCATAAACGGTTTCTTTAACAGCATGTCCGATCTCCTTTTGATGTTGGACACTTTATGAATGTATCGCGATAAATACATTTCAGTTATAGAAAAACCAAAGATGGTTTGACTGTTTTATTATTTGCATTCAATTAGCTCAAAGCCGACTTCAGCTTGATTGAATTCAACGAATGCGCTACTAAGTTAAATTAAGCCTCTTAGCGACTAACCAAATTTTGGAAAAACATGACTTTGTAGTGCTTCACGTACATTACGACTATGCGAAGGCATTTTTTCACGTAAGAAATCCACCATATCAGATCGATAAATACCGGTTGGCCGAGGCCCTATACTCGACACCCAAAGCGCGTGATTTGTCGTCGCGAAATTCAAATCACGACTGGCTAAAATACAAATTGGACCTTGTGAAAGATACTGAGCATCAAATATCCAGATTTCTTTTCCAATTGAGGATTGGCCCGTCGGATACTTTCGAACCACAGCGGTAAATATATAGCCATCATCTTGAGCTGTTGACCCAGGACGATTCATAAATTGTGGCGTACGCATGACGCAATCTTCAGGGAAAATATACTGATCTGCTACATTCATGGTTCGACAATCAATATGAATTAATGCTGAAGGAATTTCCCGCTTGGGTAATGTGTTATTGCGATAAACACGATTAGGGTAGTCTTCGTACGCATCTGCAACGCGCTTGACCAAGTGTTGGGGACGGTAGCCGATAGCGGCCCAATAGATATGCTCAAATGTTTCTGGAAATTGAAAATGACCTCGGTACGCGGGATCATTTAAATCCCACATTGTGTTTTCATCACGCGTGACGGTAAAGTCGGCGTGAATTTCTTCTACTGAAGTAGGATGAACCTTAATTCGCGCACGAACTAAACCACCAACATCGACGGGTGCGACCGGACAACCTGCAATTTCAGAACTGACGCGACCACCAAATTGCAATCGCTCCCAATTAAATTGTTGTTCAGATTTATCCATCGCACCTAAGTATTGGCCATAGAGGGTGATTTCATCTCCCCAATCATCGTAGTTGCACATAATGTCAGAGGTATCAAAATCCAGTTCTAGATAGTCTGCAATCACCGTATCATGACCTTCGACTAAATCTGCTTTGCGTATGATCCAAACTGGCGTGGTATGATTTTGCGGCGTGACGGATTTAAAACCCATTATGCGGGAGTTTTCCACAAAAGCCGCTGTTTGAAATATCAAGATATGGTTCCGCGTCACCCCCAAGGAATGAGATGTCGCTGCAATGTAGGCATTTTTACCCTTACGATCAATAATATTCCAGTGTTCGAATGCTCCAGCCATATCCCACCGAATCAGGCGAATAAATCCGTCTTTGAGACCTGATTCTCCAGCATTACCCCCGTAGTTAATGGTGTAACATTGCGACTGTTCAATATCAAAAAATGGATGGCCGGTTGTTCTCACTTGAGGGAACAGCCATTTATTTGGTGTGAACACATCTGCAATAGGCGGTAATGAAGAGCGCCATTCATTTTGATTTCCAATCGGCGTGACTAACTCTAAAGTACTGGCATCAAATTCAAATGGAACACCTCCCTCATAACTGAGTGCAAACCGATTATTTCCCATATTGTTTGGTGCCGTATTGCAGTAATTCATAAATCCCATGTTGGGGCTGTAATAAACGGTGCCGCCGAGTAAATGAAACTTATCAAACAGTCCGGTTGCATGCTCTTGCATGATGGCAGAGGGTGTATTTATCATTTTACGGGTGAAATTCACGCCATCTTGACTAAAGTCGAATCGAGTAAGCGCACCTCGCCCATTCGGGGTGAGATGATTTCTCTCCATCGGTATACCCTCTGCCATCAAAACATGGCCAAAAATATCTGAGGGTAATTGCCCCGCCATTACCTCAAGCTTTCCTGACGAGGGTTGCAAACTGCTATTCATTATGGAATTAGGAAAACTGGTATCGTCAGCTTGAGACAATGGTGACAATGTCGCGGCGGGAGCTGCGGAAACCACTCCAGCCGCTTTTAAAAATGATCTTCTCTTCATTGATGAATCCTTAATAGCACGGTCAGTTGGCGTTTTTTATTATTAATATTATCTATACGGAAATGGTTTTTTAGTGTTTTTGTAGCGCCTCTGTTTTTACTTTATTTTTGTCTGCCTAAAAGTGAATAAAGTCTGATACCTCTATAAAACGGATATTAGTATTAGACTTATTATGTAGTGGTTTTATTGACGTCATGATTGAGCTTTTAATTCGTGCAACATTACGTTGAATAAGTTACACATATTGAGTCACACATGGCATTCACTCACCTTTATTCTAAGAACAGTCTCTTTGGAAAGGACCCGTCAATTAATCTGTTTCATACAGACTGCCCACTGCAAAGACCGCATAACATTAAAGCGCTACAGGAATCGCGCAAGACTGCATGGATTTAGGCGTTTAAACGAAGCCTGAGCCGAACGTCAAATTGACTTTATAGAGATGCCTTTATATTGATTTTTGGCTGTGCTATCCAGTTGCAAACCAAGCCACTTCAAACGTAAATTAAGTCAATCAGAATAAAACTCTTAATGAGCCCTAAATAAAAGGCGCAATCATTACCCACACATCAACACTAGGCATACTGATGTTTAGTCGTCTATATTTTAGAGACCGGTTTATTATGATGATTTTGAAATAGAAGTATTTCGCCCTGAGAAAAGATTAAACTCCGTTACTCAGATAGTCATATATTGTTTAGGTAAAATAGGACATTATGGATTACTCGCGAATCACTCGTCATTTAGCGTTTTTATATGTGTGTATTTTCCTTTTTTATCCAAGTTACGCTAGCGGTGATCCCTCCGTTTTTTCCGACCAACAAAATACCATCGAGAATAACCCACCCAAATTAATCATCGGTCTATTACCACTCGCCTCTTCCAATGCCGTTCAACTATGGGCAAATTTATTCAGAGAAGAGGGCGCTAACGACAGCGCATATTTAGAATTCAAATCATCCGCCAGCTACGAGAGTTTTATTGTTGACGCCATTTCAGGCAAATTTGATTTACTGATTGCACCTGCGCACATCGCATATTATTTGAGGGAGCAAGGACGACTTAATATGATCGCCTTCGATAAGAAAGACGTTGAGTCGGTCATTTTTGTCAGAGAAAAAAGTGCTTTCTTTTCACTATCAGACATCGCCAATGAAATCATCGTCGCCCCAGATCCCCTTTCAATTGTATCCGTTCAAGCGGACATTTTTATGAAAAATAAAATGGGAGTTAATCGATCTTTTAACTATATGGGCCGGCATAATCACGTCTTCTCCGAAGTTATTACGGGTCGCGCAGCAGCAGGCGTCATCGCCGTGAATATTTTGAATATTGTCGAAGAGCAAGTGGGTACCAAAATGCGAGTCATTCAGACATTCTCGCCTAAAAGCCATTTAATGATGCTCGTCAGAGAAGATATCGATCAAGAAAAGTTAGCGCGTGCACAAAAAATGGTAAGTTACGCCAATACGTCTGCCATACCATTTGCACCGTTTTGGCTACCTATCGATAAAAATAGGCTTAACTTATATCGCGAGCAACTAGAGAAGGAAATTACTTACGTCAAGAATCATTTCTTATCGGTGAGGCAAATCAATACATTCGATTAAAACAAGACGTCTTCATCGTTGTTTGACTGCGGCACGATATTCGCCGCCATCTCTTGCAGTTCAGAATTTAGATGATATAACCCTTTGATTAATACCTCGCTACTGTCTTCCATTTTGGCCAATGCAGATAATTTTTCTGAGACTTTTTTATCCAAGCGCGCCTGAAGCGCTTGAGATGCCGCACGGTGAACTTTTTCTAAAGGCTTCTCTAAAGAGGTGTACGACTGCAAGTGCCCAAAGGTTTGTTGTCCAAGACCGTCGTAATACCAGCGCCCTAGCCGACTGGGTTTTGGATCTAGAATATTGATAACATGTTGCTCATCAAAATTTCCGGTCGCAATGAATTCATATATACGAGATTTAAAGACCGTATGAGACAACATGGCCATCTGAATATAACTTTCATTGGTCGATCGACCAATGATGTTATGCATACTGCGGGATAATTCCGTAATAGAATTAACCGCATCTGTCACGGTATTCGTCGTTTCAGCTAAATTGCTAGCATCCTGCCGTATGCCTTCTATACCTTCGCCAATAGACGATATATGAGAATTGGTCGCCTGAATAATGCTCGCGATTTCTAACGTGGTTTTACCGGTTTGACCAGCGAGTGTGCGCACCTCATCGGCGACTACTGCAAACCCACGCCCTTGGTCTCCTGCGCGTGCCGCTTCAATGGCAGCATTGAGTGCCAAAAGATTAGTTTGCTCTGATATGCCTTCAATTTGCCCGATGAAATCCGTAATTTTATTGGCTGACTCCCCCAATGACTGCATTCTTTCTGAAGTACTCAGTGCTTTTTGATCAATGTTCGCCAGATTGCTGCCAATGCTTTGCAGAATAATACCAATTTGATCAAATGTGGCTTCCGATTCTTTCAATTTACTGCGTTCAGAACCGAGCGTGTCTGCGTTGTTCGCAACCATTTCATGGATATCATTGACAGATGACATGCTTTGGAACAAAAGACTATTAAGCGTCTTATGCTCTTGTATCACTTCACCAATAAATTTATACCAATGATCCGACGCATTTCGGGCTTGATGTAAATTCTCTATTGTACGCGCCTGTTCACTGACGGTATTTTTCAGCGATTCAATTTCTTCCGACTGTTCATTACGTTTTGAACGATTGAAAAATGGAATGGGCATATTGAGAGCACTGTTTAGTCACTCTATAAACCTTAGCCAAGACACTGTGACATTCAAGTGTGAGTTCAGCACGCCCTGTATTAGACACCCTTTTGCCAATCTAGGGCCTCTTTTGCTTCGATGCATATATGGCGTAAACAGAAGCCCATTATCAGACATAATTGTCCTATTTCACTGAATACTGGCGAGTGTCTTGAAGCATGGCGGGTGTCACTCAAGCATTTTATAATCGTATTTGACTTCAAGTGTCTGCGTTAAATGCGCATTCTTTCCTATGAAATACAATGCTTTAATAACAATATGTTATAAATTGACGTGTATTCAGTGGGTGTCATCAGAGGATGATTAAAGAAATAAGGGCCACCAATTATTACGGCGGCCTAATCATACGGAATGTCAGCGTTTTCTCCCTGTACTCATAGGTAGAAAGCGCTGATGAGCTTAGTGATGATCGCCCTATAGAGCGGTGCGAACCACTAGTTCACTGATTTCGGGCGTGACGTCCCTTTTCTCACCCAACTTAATCATTCCGTGGTTGGTTAACTGCTCGATAATTTCGGCAACATTCTCTTCACCGAGTTCGACTTCACGTAAACGCACTGGTAACCCCATACGGCTGAAGAAGTTTTCCGTTTGCTGAATCGCTTCATCAATGCGTTCATCCACACTTCCCTGGGTAATATTCCAAACCCGTTCAGCATATTGCAGAAGCTTCGCTTCTTTTTGCTCACGACGCACCTTCATCATGGCCGGTAGAATAATGGATAACGTACGAGCATGATCAATTCCAAATAAGCCAGTCAATTCATGACCAATCATATGCGTCCCCCAATCTTGAGGAACACCCGCACCGATCAGACCATTCAGCGCCTGCGTTGCGGCCCACATGATGTTCGCTCTCACATCTAAATCATCAGGGTCACTAAACGCTTTTGGACCTTCTTCGATCAAAGTTTGCAATAGACCTTCTGCGAAACGGTCTTGCACTCGTCCATTCACTGGGTAGGTTAAATATTGTTCCATAACATGAACAAAGGCATCTACCACGCCATTACCCACTTGACGCTCCGATAAGCTTAACGTCACAGCTGGGTCCAACACCGCAAATAATGGACGTACTAATGGGCTGCCGAACGCGAGTTTATTGCGATCTCGCGTGACCACAGCGCCGGTGTTTGACTCACTGCCGGTGGCCGGCAGAGTTAACACGCAGCCCAATGGCAGAGCAGCTTTCACTTTGCTGCCCTTGGCTAGAATATCCCACGGGTCTTCGCCTTCAAATTGAGCGGCCGCCACAATGAACTTGCTGCCATCAACGACCGAACCACCGCCAACGGCTAGGACATAATCAAGTTCGTTTTCCTTTATTTGTTGAACGGCTTTCATAAGCGTGTCGTACTGAGGATTCGGCTCAATACCTGAAAATTCCTGCCATGTATGTTCTTTTAACGCCTTCGCAACTTGATCGTAAACACCGTTAGATTTGATGGAGCCA
This sequence comes from uncultured Saccharospirillaceae bacterium, assembly GCA_947503895.1. Taxonomy (GTDB): domain Bacteria; phylum Pseudomonadota; class Gammaproteobacteria; order Pseudomonadales; family Oceanobacteraceae; genus Bermanella. The sequence continues at coordinate 8,606 of CANNFT010000008.1, read as the reverse complement.
CCACCGTATGTGACCAACACTTTCGCGTCCAACGGGATGGCCTTTGCAATCGCTTGAATTTGGCCTTCACCAAAATGAATGTGCGTTGTATTTTGAAAACTAAAATTCAGCATGAAGATCCCCTTGAATATCGAGATAACGATCTAGACTCGCCATCGCAGTCATCTGCGAGCGGATGGATATGTGCTGCCACTATAGGGAATCACCCTCAAAATGGCTACCGGTCATTTAGAGCCATCATTGAACACTTTGTCTCATCGTCAAGGTTTAAGCTCGACTGCCAACGGATGAAGACTCGGATGTCAGTTTAGATTCTAGTGTATTTAAGGATGGGGGATAGGAAGAATTCAGGCTAGATGAAACCTAAGAGTAAATGTACTGACGCACCAGCTCTTGCCAAGCTAACGCTCGTCCACAGCGTTAACTTGGCAATTTTGGAGAAGCCTAAAAAGGCTCACTCATCTGTTCTGGTGTATGCCAATTTGCATGGAAGACTTGTGCGCCACTCAAGTGGTAAACATCTTCACCTTGAATCAGTCCTCTGGATGAAGACATGCTACGGTGTCGTTTTGAAACTCCTTCTTGATTCTTCTCTGTCACCATGACGCCTGCCGCGGTTAACGTTTTATTTTCAACTTCAAATAAGTGCAAACCGGTATAAGTCCAATCGAAGCCCTCACTTTCAGGGTCCCGAATGGACATATCGTCACGCTGGGTGTCGTGTACTCGAATGGGAAAAGCAAAACGATAGGTTTCGTTTTCTGATTCGGATGTGAACAGACCTGTGAATGCGTGATGATCATAAGAGAGAGCCGTTTCTGAGTCGCGCCGACCAATTGAAATACTCCCTAACGCTTGTGGATTTTCGATTTGGGCAACATCAAACAGCTCCACTTTTATACCCTGAAACCAGGTCGTACCACTCACGCCTGTCGCGGCATTCTTCCCTACACCGAGTAATAGGTCATCACCAATCGGATGTAAGTAAACACTGAAACCGGGGATTTCTAATTCACCCGCAATATAGGGCTCGGCTGGGTTCGTCAGATCAATCACATACAAGGGATCGACCGTTTGAAAGGTCACAATATAGGCGCGATTCTGCATAAAGCGAACACTGTAAATACGCTCTCCGGGCTTCCCAATCGCCTCTGGGTGCAGACTGTTAGGCAACTGCGAGACTTTCTCCAACACACCGTCTTTTGCTTTGAGCACCGTCAGGTAATGCTCTGGATTATTCCACCCCCCTGAAGACGTCACCAAACCTAGACTGCCGTCCGCCAGCTCACCAATTCGAAAAGCAGTATGATTCCAACCTAATTCACCTTTCACCAATCCAGAACCTTGATAATTAAAGTGTTCATCCAACTTAAATTGGTGCACAAGCGTATGCGCGCTGTGTGGGGGTAAAATATCACTCACAAAGGGTTGTGATGTGGCGTCACCACTATTCACCGCGATGTTGCTATCCGCAGTGTTGTGCCAATAAGACGTGCGGTGCAAATAGAGGTGTTCTGTGCTCATATAAAGGCCATCGACCTGCCCCGCAATACAACGACTGGTGAATGTACCCGTTTTGATATTAAAACGCGTGATGGTTGAAAGTGATGGATAGCCCCAGTCGTTTGAAGGCGTATCGGCAATCCAACATTGAGAAGCATCCACCAATGCTTGCTCGGTGCTATTAATGGTGATACTCGGCAGGATTTGCTTCAGGGGAGTCGCCTCCAATAATGACCGGTTCTGTTTCACTTGAGCCTGATTCTGAGGGTAATTAATGAGATTAGGGAGTGAAGGTGTGAAACGCGATACCAGAATGAGCTCATCACCCAAACGACGGCTCTGAACCACATAACCATCTAGGTCTATTTCAAATGTTTGTTTCGGCTCGCTCGGCTCCGCCACATCGATGATGCGAATCTGCGATAGTCCTGACTGCCATGAAACAAATGAGCCTCGATATTCAGGATGGTTTGAGCGATTTCCCAGAACCGCTAAGTGGCCCTCTTCTAGGTATAACTCTGTCGGGTTAAGCTCACCTAGCGCCACGGTCGAAACGCTCTCCTGAGTATTCTTCACAATGCGAACTTGTGCGGAGCTCGGCTCTGCATCGCAGTCAGTTTTATCTAACGGGTCAACTTCTGGTGAATTCAGCACGTCGTCTTGGCAATGATGGTTGGAGCGAGATTTCAAAATGTAAAAGTGTTCCCCATCGTACTTCCAGATATCCCCCTCATCCACGCCCGCAACTTGAGTATTCGTGCCACTAAACGCTTCATTGCTGCTCTCAGAAGCGCTTGGACTGGTAACCTGACTCGCGTCAGCGGGTTCAGGTAAGCTCGCGTCAAGATACATAGCGTCCGACCGAAGCGACGTAAATTGCGCCGTTAGATAGGTTTTCAATTGCTGCTCATCGGCCGCTAACTGCAGCGTGGTTGAAGGTTCATCGGCTTCTGACGTGGAGGAAGCGTTTTGACGAAAACACCCTGTTAACCCCACTGCAATGATTAAACCGGCGAGCGTGCTCACCACCATTTTCTGATTCATTGTTTGTCTCCCTAAAGTCGAGCTTATTGTTTTCATCACTCCCCTTTCCTAGAGCGAGTGACACTGAATGTTCGAAACTCATTATTGGTGTGAAATTTTCACACGTCAAGATAATAAAGACTCTTATCCAGAAAACGTTACAATGTTCGCCTTTTTAGAATCGACTGGCTTATGGTTATGAATTCGGCTTCCATCAGAAAAGGGGGCATTTACGTGAAGCATTCCCAGTGCGATGCATTGATCACTGCGACCCAGCACGCTACGAGGCAAATATTCACCATTCTGAAATCCCAGTTAATTCAACCCCATATGACATGGAGCCGATCACTCGTTTTAGGTTGCGTGTTATTGCTCAATGTACCCTTAGCACTTGCAGTGGAAATGAGTACCACCAATGGTTATCTACCGGAGAAATGGACACTGGGGTATTTTCGCGTGAGCGATGAACAGGGGCGCTCATATTGGTATTCCAATCTCAGTGCTCAATATCGCGTTCAGTCGTTTAAACTCAAAGCGAGCCTTCCACATATTCAGCGAGAGAATGGCGACTCAGGTATCGGCAACGGATTATTAAAATTATCGTGGATGAATCAATGGCAGCAGGTATTTGTGGACTTTCACCTCCGACAGCGACTTGCAACCGCCGCTAAGCGTGTAACATTACCCGTTCACGACCAAGGTCTGAGCTTAGAACTCAGCGGCCGCATAGGTCGAGGGATCTGGTTTACAGAGTTCGGATATTGGTGGCGAGAGAAAACGCGTTTTGATCGCAAAAACACAGGGAGCTTAGCACTGGGCGGCATCATCGCATTATCTCGCTCGTGGATAATCGGCAGCGTGATTGATCATAAACCAAGTGCACTGGGCCAAATCGACCAAACCTTCTCTGCGCTCACTCAATACCGCTGGACTCAGCGGCAAAAAACCATGCTCTATGTCGGCAAAGGCCTTACCGCCGATAGCCCCGATTGGATCACAGGGCTCCAGTGGCAATACCGTTATTAATATCGAGGAATGCCGGGTTAAACCCCAGCTAAATTTATGCGCACTAAGGCACTTCCGTGTCCGGTAGATCTGAAGCATTCGGCGCATCGTCAATAGGATTCGTCGCTTCAACATCACCCAAGATATCTTCTAGAATATCTCTATCCTCTAGCAAATCGGGACGCTCTAACCGTTCCGGCCGTTCCATATCCCGAATGCCAGTCCCCCCGATACCGCCAATAATTTCTTCGTCAGCCCCAGTACCACCGATCCCGCCAATGGCGTCCTGCTGTTCGCTCCAAGCGCTCGTCGCTAGACCCATAGCAATTAAAGTGATAAACCGATTAATGTTACTCATCATCTAGATCCGTATAAAAGTAACTGCCAAGCCGGAACCGATAGTTCGCGTCATCTAGCTGTTTATCTTGTTTCTGCATTGTGAGGGCTTCTTGGTTCAGCGCTTTTAAAACGGTCATCGCCTTTTCTTTACTGGAGGCTCTCAGCTTTTTAATACTGCTTTCCGTTAAGCGATTGTAAAAAACCGCTCGTTCAAATTGCTTTCGTTGACTGGCCAAGTTACCCGTGCTCGTGGCCATGTGATCAGCTAAGTTTTCTGCAAAAAAATACAATTGGTCTTCAGATAATTGGTGGCTTTGTAATTCATCCAAATTCAGGCGCAATGCACCATCTTCTGTATCAACAACCCACCCAAGGTCGCGCCAGTTGGCTAAGATACTGCTCGCTCGAATATTTTGTCGGCTGTATAGATTCGCAAGGCTCTCGAAACTCACATCACCCTGTATGGGTAAATCTTGCGGCTCACCCTTCTGAGCATACGGCGCCTCAGCCATCCACGTGGCTAACATTAAACTGTTAATAGACAGGCGTTCAGAGGGTTTGTGCTCATCATTTAAATCACGTAATCGTTTCACATCTTTGCGATGAACGCCGGTGATTAGATTTATACGACTGTCTGTGGGAGCTTTGCCATCGATGGCAAAATCCTTTTCCGCGACTTCAACGTATGCAGATTTCACCAACTCAACAAGCGTCGGTAGCGTGATTTGTTTTTTGATAAAAAACCGCACCAATGGCTTCAGGACATGTTTGATTGCCCTGCGCAATAGTGGATTCTCATGTGTGTCATTGCTCATAAAGGGTAGACTACACCAATGTGTGAAAAAATCCCATATTAAAAACGACGTGCTCCCCCTAAGATCAATCAACGGAATATCCAGCTCTCGCCTAGGGACAGCGTATGGGTCAGGAAAGTCGGGCTTTAAGACGCGCGAGCGTCTCTTCAGTGACATCGTGCAGAGAAAAGAAGTACGCTGATTGCCACTTCTGTGTGCTGATCGCTTGTTTGGACATCGGCGCTACCCAAGGAGCATACACTCGAATGGCTCGCTTACCCTCTATTCTGGATTGAGACATGCTGGATTGAGGCATGCTGGAATGGGAAAATATTCGCTTCTTTAGTAATGTCGCACGATCGAATAAGAAGAAGCCTTTATGATGATTCTCAAATACACAGACTAAGACAAAGTCGACGGGTGAATCCTGATGAAACGGCGCGATCTCCCTGCCCTCTGGCCTATGCCAAAGCGTGACAAATTGACCAACCTTGGTTGGGGTAGTTTTCGAAACTCGAAAAAGCACTTTGTTGCCATTCACTTCAAATCTACTTGCACCATATTCCGCACTCTCGGCTTCTCGATAGGGTGCTGCCGTTACGGTAATTTGAGCGCGGGCGAAAACGTTCTCCATGAGGTCGATTAGCTGAACGGGTAAACTGCCTTCAGCGGGATCTTTGTCCCAATTAACGGCATTGACTGAATGGTGCTTTTGGTGGGTATTCAATGTGTGTCTCTATTATTATTTTAATGGCTGTTTTTATTCAATTTTAAACGGTCAGAATAGTCTTATCTCATTTCTGATTTTATGCTCCGAAGCATTGCTCATATCCAGGGTCCATTATTCACGGGTTAATAACACCATCCGTTAATCCGCTCGCTTGTTGATAGCATGCTACGCTTTTAACGGAGCGTTTAATTCTTAAGGTGTTAGCATGATAAAAACAACCGTTTTAATAAGTTTACTCTCATTGGCACTGCCTACACTATCCCAAAGTGTATTAGTCGTCGTGGATGACTATTCACCTTATATAGATAAGTCTAAAAGCAACAACGGATTTATGACTGAGATTGTGGTCAAAGCCTTCGAACTCTCAGGCATCCAGCCAAAGATAGAATTCAGGCCTTGGAAGCGAATCGAAGAGGTTGAAATTGATAAAATGAACGCCCTATCATTCGCTTGGATTAAGACCGAAGAAAGGCAAAATAAATGGCTTTTCTCCGATAACATCATGTCTGCCACCACAGTTTTCATCACTTTAAAAGGCAGCAGATTTAGCTGGAAAACCATCGATGACTTAAAACCCTATCGAATTGGCATCAGTCGCGGATACAGCTATGGCGAAGCCTTCGATAAACGGATGTCAGAGTTTCAAGTATTTGAAGCCGCTAATGACGAACAGAATATTCGTAAACTGGTGGCCAAACGAATTGATATTTATCCAGTAGACCCATATGTTGGCGCTCAATTCATACGCGAAAAACTAACACCCGATGAAGCGGCTACGCTAGAAGTGGTATCGACACCCAGTTTAAGTGACGACAGCATGCATGCAATATGTGCCAAGTCATACAGCGACTGCGAATCTATTTTAAATAAATTCAATGCTGGCTTAGCCAAAATGAGAGAAAACGGCGCATTGAAATCCATTATCGATAAAGCAACATCATTGTATTAATCCAAATGAATTAAGGCCGTGCTTATGGACCCTTAAAATTGATTACATTTCACCTTTTGGGGTCTGCGAGGCTAGAGAGCCTGTCCAATAGCTAATTTATTGGCTTTTCAATTTCAGAGATGGCGTCTGCTATCTCTTCCACCTTTCCGGCAACAATAACCTGAGCGTCTAGCAAACCTTGATTATAAAAATACGCCCCCAGTTCTTGAGCAAAAAAATCCAGTAAAAACTCGGCGTCAAATGCACCGATATCCATCGACAATTCTTGCTCAAAATATTGCTTAATCTTCACAATCACTTGAGCCTTAGCCCCTTCGTTTAAATCGATATGACTCATAAATACTCCCGCAGCATAAACAGCAAAAAAACCTAATCATACAATAGCGTGGAGGAAAAATGCTTTTGTATAGAGCGAGTCTCAATATATCAATGCAAAGTGACATCGAATTGGGGTTTTGGAAAATATAATTGATTCGATCATATTTTAGCGACTGCCAGACGACCGCCCACTGAACCGACCGGCTATATATAAGGTTAGAAGGAGGCGACCACTCTCGAAATAGGGTCTGGAATCGCAACCCAACAATAGAAACAGACGCTCAGAGGGGCTCGCAAACTCGCGATCGATTTCCTGCAAAGGAGCAAGACAAAGAAACAACCGCTATGGTGTCCAAATAGAAAATGCTCATTGAAACGATAATTCACCCAATTACTTGACAAAAGCAAGCTTTTGAATGAAATTAGCAAGTGAATGTATTGCTTGGACAATGAAGATGACCCTCCCTACTCACGGACTAGAAATCATTGGTCAAATTCGTGAATTCGACCGCTTTTATGTTAAAAACACCGTCATGTTTGATCAGCAATTCTTAAATGGAGATTTATCGTTATTGGCCATCCGCTTGCTGTTTGAAATTTCACATAATAAAAACATTACTGCTTCCGAATTAGCCATGGAGCTAGCCGTGGATCAGGGCTATCTCAGTCGCATCGTGAAATCACTCGAAGAAAAAGAGCTTATCACGCGCCAGCCAGATGCTAACGACGGCCGCCGAAAAACACTTGCATTATCAGCAAGCGGGCACAAAAAAATGAACACGTTAAATCAGTTTGCAGATGAGTATATACACTCCTGGATCAGCAAACTGGACACCGCTCAAAAGCAGCTTCTGATCGAGTCCATGCAACAAATACGCGCGGTCATGAGTCAGACAGCCCACGAAATATCTTACCGGGACATGCAAATTGGTGACTTAGGGTTAATCGTCCAGAAGCACGGCGTGTTGTTTTCTAGAGAGTTTGGTTGGGATGAGACATTTGAATTGGAAGCCGCCGATGTATTTACCGCCTTTCTACGAAAGCGCAAACCACTTTTTGAGCGAGCTTGGATTGCTGAAATTCAGCAGCAATTTTCCGGCTGTGTCTTTGTCATGCAAAAAGATACAGATACCGCACAGCTTAGAGGATTATTAGTAGATCCCAAATATCGTGGATATCAGGTTGGGCAGAAACTGGTTGAGCAATGCATATTATTTTCAAAAGATGCAGGCTATAAAAAGCTTGTTTTATGGACGTGCGACCACCTACAAAATGCCAGACGCATTTATAAAAAGCTCGGCTTTGAAATAATCGCCCAACAGCAGGAGCATCGCTGGGGCTGCGATATGCAAGGAGAACACTGGGAGCTAACCTTCCATTAATCAGCAGAATTAATCATAGCCCCAAGATAGACAGCCATGTTCTACCTGATTAAGTTTTGGTTCTGCCTCTGTCTGGTTTTGGGTTTTGGGTTTTGGGTTTTTGGTTTTTGGTTTGGTTTGGTTTGGTTTTGGTTTTGGTTTTGGTTTTGGTTTTGGTTTTGGCAAATATAATTGAGTCGATCACCTCATGGCGGCCTTTCAGGCGACCGCCCACGATACAGGTCGTCAATATACAAGGTCGGAGGGAGGCTGAGCAGCCGCGAAGCGGGGTGTGGGGTGCAACCCCGCAAAAAGAAAACGGGCGCCCAAAGTCGTATAATTTTTTATTCCATTTAATTCTTCGTTTTCTCATTCCTTTTTAACTCCCAAAACGAAAAAATCCCAGTAAATTATCTCCACGGGGATTTGTGCACTAAGCGCCTGAGCTTAACGATACGTCACGTGTGTTTTTCATGTCTAAACTTTTAATCCCCATTTTTTAACCCCCAAAACGAAAAAATCCCAGTAGATTTCTCTACTGGGATTCTTATTTAAGAGCTTGACGATGACCTACTCTCGCATGG
>CANNFT010000007.1 GCA_947503895.1 uncultured Saccharospirillaceae bacterium | reverse complement strand
GAAGTGAAACGACACATCGCCGATGGTAGTGTGGGGCCTCCCCATGCGAGAGTAGGTCATCGTCAAGCTCTTAAATAAGAATCCCAGTAGAGAAATCTACTGGGATTTTTTCGTTTTGAGGATTAAAAAGTTGGGGATTAAGAAGTAATGAAGAAAACGAAGACTTAAATGGAATAAAAATTATACGGCTTTGGGCGCCCGTTTTCTTTTTGCGGGGTTGCACCCCACACCCCGCTTCGCGGCTGTTCAGCCTCCCTCCGACCTTGTATATTGCCTACCGGTTCAGTGGGCGGTCGTCTGAAAGGCCGCCATGAGGTGACCGATTCAATTATATTTGCCAAAACCAAAACCAAAACCAAAACCAAAACCAAAACCAAATCCGTGCCATGAATTCCTCTGTTAGATGGCTTTCTTTGTGTACATCGATGCCGCGCTCGTGTTTCTGGCTATGAAGCCCTAAGCCAAATATTTGGCTTTGTGAAATGATGGTGTGATCGGATTGATTAAATTATATTCATTTGTTTTTAATTGACTGATATCAGTTACGAATTGACTGGCCAGCCTAAGCATTTCCAATACTAATAATGCTGTATAAATGCACAGTATAATTGAGGTTTAGTAAATTATAGGTAGAATTGAGCCGGAAATGGCGCGCTTTACTTGTAGAACAATCTTTGAAACCCCTTGAATACAATGGGTTAGGAAAAACGCTTCCTAGTTATAGAGCGTGGATATCGAGCGAGCTCGCTTTTATGGAGGCTAGATTTGGCCTATCCGGAAAACTCCCATTAAATCATTGGGTTAGAAAGGGTTGGCGTGTAAAGTGAAAAAGCAAAGTGCGCCAGCGTTATATACCAATGTTAGTGATCAATGGAGACGGCATGGGAAGAAAAGCAAAGCATCATTACATTCCAAAGTGCTATTTGAAGGGATTTACAGATGGCGGTGAAAACTATTCACCATTTTGGGCTGTGCCAATAAATAATGACAAACCATTTCCTACCAGCCCAAATGATGCATGTGCTAAACGAGACTACTATAGCGTAGATCATGAGAATTCTTTGATTGTTGAAGATTTCTACGCTGAGCAAATAGAGCCCAAAATTAGTAAGGCAATTAGTCATATCGCTGAACATTCTTGTCTGCCTCCTAATGAGGAAATGAAGCATCTTATTTTATTGTTGGCAACTCTGTATTTGCGAGTTCCTTCACACAGAGAAACCTTGGAAATGCCCATGCGGAGAACCAAGGAAATCGTAGATAGCATGAGCCAAGATGTAAATATCTCTAATAAAAGCGAATTTGATTACTCAAAAACTGATGTGATAATGACAGAGTTAAGACTAATAGATACTGTACAAGAGTGCTTATCAAATAAGTTCTATCAATTGCACATAGTCGAAGATGATAGCCTTGATGTAGTAACTTCAGATACTCCGTTTATCATGAGTCACCCTAAAGGCGGGAAGGGATTTTACTTTGGCCTGAATACATCAAATATTGAGATTTGTGTTCCAATTACAAGCAAGGCTGTACTAATTGCTAGAAACGAAGCAATGAAAGAAGGTGTTTTTACGGCAACTAAAGAATTCATTGGTCTTACCAATACAAAGCTTGTGTTATCAGCTAACCGGTTCTTTTATGCTAAAACAGAAGAGATACTATTGGTTGATGATGATATCTCCGTATATAAACGTAACATCAACACTAACAAGTCAATGCAGCGGACCGCTGGCGCGTCGGGTGATTGAAGCGATAGATTTTTCAGGGAAGATTAGTGAAGCAATCTCATAAACATCATTATGTTCCAGAATGGTATCAAAGAAGGTTTATGCTTGAAGGACAAAAAGCGTACTTCAGACTGGATCTATTTCCCGAAGTAATTAAAAGACCAGACGGTAAAAAAATCCGAAAAGGTGAAGTTCTTAAGAAAGGCCCTGGTAAGTTTTTTTACGAAATAGATATCTACACGACCAATTATTTTGGTCATCAAAATGATGACATCGAACGTCATCTATTCGGAAAGATTGATACCGATGGTTCGGCAGCTATATCTGCAATGGCAGCCCCAGATTGGATGCGGTTGATTCATCCTCATATTGTCAATTATTTCGAATATTTAGATGCACAAAGACTAAGAACACCAAAAGGTTTAAATTGGCTGATAGGTATTACTAAACCTAAGAGTTACAACGATTTACTCATGAAAATGCAGGAAGTTCGGAGAATGCATTGCACAATGTGGGCAGAAGCCTCAATGGAGATAGTTGGCGCAAATGAATCCGATGTAAAGTTCATAGTTAGTGACAGTCCCGTAACATTTTATAATTCAGTTTTTTATCCTGCTAATGCCAAGTGTAAGTTTCCGTCAGACCCAGAAATATACCTAAAAGGGACAAGGACAATTTTCCCTCTCGATATGAATCATTGTGCAGTTCTGACTAATGTAGAATATGCGAGAAGTCCCGGAAAACTAAAAGCACCAAAGCCTAGAACGAATCCGCGATACTTTGATGAAACTATAATTAAATATGACGATATTATTCGAGAACGTGAGCTGCAAGAACAACAAGTTCTATCTATAAACTATATTTTGAAAAATCGTGCGACAAAGTATATTGCGGCAGCTAAGGAAGGTTGGCTATATCCAGAACGATACTTAAAGAAGACAGACTGGAGATCATTGGATAAAGTTTTTATATCTCATAGTACAAAGCTTTATGGTATTGACCGAGAAATTTTCATTGGTGGTAAAGACGGAAAACTAATTGCCACACAAGACGAATTTGGTAGGAAACCAAAATCTCGAAAGGAATGGCAGGAAAAAGAAAAACAAGTTCAAGCTATGAATGAGCACGTTATGAAGCTATTGGCGAAAGAAAAATCTAACAAGCCAATCAAGTCGGACGCATAATAGTTGGCTGCGTTCACTTCGTTCTCAATTATAGCCAACTATTATTCGCTGCTTATTGAATGCAGCAAGCGAACAAAATAGGTGAAGCGTACACAGAGAAATATATAGGCCGTAGGGATTGTCGTGATTCTGAAGTACTGGAATCGCTCCGAAAAGCAAATTCTGACTGACGAGGTTCGCCCTTTTAACAATAGGGCCATCGAAGTCTATGCAAAGCAATCGTAATGGTGAGATTGCGGCGAGTCAGTGGAGTTATCAAGTCGTGGCATGTATATAGAGATGGATCAGGAACTGCTTTAAAAGGGCTATTACAGCTAATTGCTGGGTTTTTAATCAGCCGAGCAGTGCCGTTTAGTGATGATGAATTGCAGATCCTAATAAGGATCTGCAACAATCTATTAGTGGCTCACTTTACCGGGTAGGCTTAGGTCGCCTGATGCGATGTCCATAACATCAACGACGCAAAGCAATGGAGCATGCACACTTTGATTGACACGCAGGCCTGCGGTTACACCATCATAGCGTAGATCTGAAAGTTGTACCGAGGAATCAAATGCTACTTTGACTTCTACCGTATCACCTTTAATCACAGGGTCCCATCCAGGGCTATCCAGCAATATAGGCAATCCAGGCCAGGTTTTAGGGAGTTTCGGTGTCGAGCCCTTAGGGATATCCACAACCCCTAATGCACCGTCTCCGCAGTGTTGATTCTTTTCCAGCACAACCCAATGGCTATGCCAGACGTCACCATCATTATTTGGGTCGTTGTCGGCATTTTCGTCGTACAGAGGAGTGTCATCAAAGTCTGGGTGAGCGGTGACAGCCAATGCCAATATGCCGGCATTTGATTCAAATCCCACTGATGCGGAGTCCAACGTCGTTGGCCATACGTATGAATACACACTGCTTCCAGCGAGTTTGCCGTTTTTTGCAGGTTTACTGTTACCCGCTGCTTCAGCTACGCCCATGTGGAACGTAGCAACTTGATGATCTATCGACACTTTGGCATGAATGATGTCGAATGACGTGCTTATACCCTTCTTAACCCCTTTTGTAGCCTGAATTCCTTGCGTATGCGCAAGCGTACTGGTACTTGCGAAGGAAATGGCGGCTGTTAACGTGGCTAAACTAACGTATCGAGAAATGTTCATTTTAATACTCCTATTTGGTATTGACTCGATACTAAATAGTTTTGCATTGCTTAAATGTCTTGTCAACAATGTTTTGACTCGATACTATTTAACGTATGGATAAGTTATTCACCCAACACGCTTTAGAGCGTTTAGCCAGTTTGCTCAGAAATGAATGCAGGCAGTTATTGCTTGAAGATGGACTGCAGCCGGTTCAATTTGAAGTATTACATTACCTGTCTATTTGTAATCGTTATTCAGATACACCCATGGCGGTCACCGAATACCTAGGGCAAACCAAGGGCACGGTATCTCAAACCTTAAAAGTACTGGAAAAAAAGGGGCTGATTGAAAAGGTTGCAGACACGAAAGATAAGCGTGTAAGTCATATGAAGCTGACGATTAATGGACGCCACTTAATAGAAAAAGTGACGCCTTTTCCAAATCTAGAAATTGCTTTAACTCAATTAGATCAGAAACAACAGGCGAATCTTTCGCAAAGTGTGGTTGAATTGTTAGCAGCATTGCAGTTTGCTAATGGTTTTAGGTCTTTTGGGCAGTGTCGGCAATGCCGGCATAATATACACCTCAAGGGTGACCAGTTTTTATGTGGCTTAACCCATGAGTCATTACGCATTGACGAAACAACGTTGATTTGTCGAGAACATGAGCTCTAGGATAGACAGTGTTTGATAGGGCTTATACTGCAATATGAGTTAGGTTAATCACTATAATATTCTTGCTATGTCGCCATTCGAGTACTGGATTTGTGCTTGGAACAGCGTCATGTAAGCGTTCTCAAGGCTGTTCTAATAACGTTTGTATTGAGAACTCTATTTCTCGTGCCTTTTTCGTATTAGCGTGTGTTTCTCCGATAAAACGATGTCGGATGATACCGCGTTTATCCACTAAATAATAAGTGGGCCAATATTGGTTTTTAAGCGCACGCCAGTATTGAAAGTCGTTATCCAGCATAATGGGGTGACGCAATCCGAAGTGATTTGCTTTGTCGACAACGGCCTGTTTCTCCTTTTCATGTTCAAATTCGGGTGAATGAATTCCAATGACTTGAAACCCTTGGGGCTTATAACGTTCTTCAGTTTCGTTCAACCAAGGGAAACTTCGATAACAATTCCAGCAGGAATAGGTCCATATATCAATGAGGGTGACTTTTCCTTGAAACACGCTGCTGTCTAGAGGCTGTGAATTGATCCAGTCTACGGCTTTCTTGGCAGTAAAGTTCGGTGCGGGAAAGGGTGAAATATCTGCATTGGCATGATCAGACTGTAAGTATGTACCTACCCCGTAAGTTAGGCAGACGAAAAATAAGAAAACAAACAGATTGCGCATCATTTCCGCTCGCGATAGTTGAGATGTGGCCCATTTTGTTTGTCATGTTCGCGAGGCTAGGGTTCCATATCGCGATATATTGAAAAAGCATAACGATTGATTCGAACCCTTTGATAATCGCCTGGATTCATTCCTTTCCATTTTAGACTTATCTCAAAGGCCAGACTGATAAAATCAGATGATTAATTGAAGATATGAAGCATCGATATATTGGACTGAATGCTGAACCATCAAAAAACCCGAAATCACTCAGTGACTTCGGGCTTTTTAATGGTTCAGTAAGGCGGAATAATTCAAAGCATCTTAGATGATGCCTTTGTCTTGAATCTCAGCAATTGCCGCTTCAAGGGTTGTGCTGTCTGCATCAATTGCAATCTGTGCGTTTGCAGCATCGAATGCACATATTGCGATAAGACCCGCGTTCTTGAGTAGCGTTAGGGTGTCTTCCATATCCGCTTTAAGATCCGTCTCGCGAATGTACACAGCCGCTTTACCCATCGTGAAAAGCTTGCGGTCGATCGCTTCTGATAGCGCAACCTTATCTTTACCCTTAATCGATATAACAGCAGGCTTTTGATCAAAGCGATTTGCTTTTTCTTCTGCTGTGACTGCGATCAGTTGCTCAGATGATTCTGACTCCGCTTGGCCAACTACCATGCCAGCGCCCACCGTTACATTGGTGAGGCGATCGATAATAATAAAGGCACCCGTAGCACGATTTTTCTTGTATGGATCAAAAGCCACGGGTTTGCTTAATGTTAATTCACAAAGGCCAATTTCATTAAGGCCTAGCTCATTCGCATCATGCTGATCCATGGTATTTACATCGACTCGATGATGCACTGCAGAAATACTGCCGTTTGTCGGAGTTGATGCAAATTTTAAATTATATTGCTTACCGAGCTTCATCGCATCTTCTGCCATCCAAACGATGTCAGCATTAATACGGTTTGCTGTGGTCGGTTGATCATCACTTTTGACGATCATGTCTCCGCGGCTAATGTCTATTTCATCTTCAAGCGTGAGCGTAATAGCTTGACCATTAAATGCTTCATCTATTTCGCCATCAAATGTGACAATGGATTTGACGGTAGAGGTTTTGCCTGACGGTAATGCGGTGATTTGGTCTCCTGGTTTTATGGTACCGGAAGAAACCGTACCACAGAATCCACGGAAATCGAGGTTTGGTCGGTTAACGTATTGCACAGGAAAACGAAAGTTTTCAAAATTTTTGTCAGCGTTAATTTCAACTGTTTCTAATATTTCCATTAACGTTTGACCTTGATACCAAGGGCTGCGCTCACTGCGGTTGACGACATTGTCGCCGTCTAGTGCAGATAAAGGAACGAAATGGACATCCTTTAAATTTAGGTTTTTTGCAAATTCATTGTAGTCGTTTTGAATTTCATTGAATTTAGCTTCGTCAAAATCGAGTAAATCCATTTTGTTGACGGCCACCACAACATGCTTAATGCCTAATAGGGATGCAATAAAACTGTGTCGTTTAGTCTGTGTTTGTACACCATAGCGAGCATCAATCAAAATAATGGCAAGATCACAGGTGGACGCACCGGTCGCCATATTTCGCGTGTACTGTTCGTGTCCGGGTGTGTCTGCAATGATGAATTTACGCTTATCTGTTGAGAAATAACGGTAGGCGACATCAATGGTGATACCTTGTTCGCGCTCTGCTGCGAGACCGTCAACCAAAAGTGCTAGGTCGACTTTTTCGCCAGTGGTGCCGTGCTTGGTAGAGTCATTCTCAATCGCAGCAAGTTGATCTTCAAAGATCATTTTTGAATCATAGAGCAGTCTGCCGATAAGTGTCGATTTTCCATCGTCAACATTACCGCAAGTTAAAAAGCGCAGTAGCTCTTTATTTTCATGTTGTTTGAGATAGGCAAGAATATCTTCTGCGATTAAATCTGATTGGTGTGACATTTTTTAGCCTCTAACGACTCACTGATAAAATAATACCAGTGTTAAAAATTCAAATGGCTCGGCCTGAAAAATACATAAACGCTAGCCGAGCTTGTTCAGTCTTTTTGAGCAATTAGAAATAACCTTCTTGCTTTTTCTTTTCCATCGATCCTGAAGAATCATGGTCAATGGCACGACCTTGTCGCTCTGAGGTCGTGGTAAGCAACATTTCTTGGATGATATCCGGTAATGTGGCTGCGTCAGATTCGACGGCACCTGTGAGCGGGTAGCATCCAAGGGTTCTGAATCGCACCATTTTTTCTTCAGGCACTTCGCCTTCTTTTAAGGGCATCCGATCATCATCGACCATGATCAACATGCCATCACGCTCGACGACGGGGCGCTTCTCAGCAAGGTACAACCCAGGAATCTCAATGTTTTCTAAGTAGATATATTGCCAAATATCCAGTTCAGTCCAGTTTGATAGCGGAAATACTCGGATACTCTCGCCTTTGTTCACGTTACCGTTGTATATATTCCAAAGTTCAGGGCGTTGGTTTTTTGGATCCCACCTGTGGTTCTGGTCACGGAATGAATATACGCGCTCTTTTGCTCGAGATTTTTCTTCGTCGCGTCGTGCACCACCGAATGCAGCATCAAATTTGTATTTATTGAGTGCCTGCTTTAACCCTTGGGTTTTCATAATATCGGTATGTTTGCTGGAGCCATGGGTGAATGGTCCAACACCTTGCTCAACACCTTCTTGGTTGATATGAACGAGCAGTTCCATACCAGATGTTTTCGCCATGTGATCACGGAACTGGATCATTTCTTTGAATTTCCATGTGGTGTCCACATGCAAAAGCGGGAAAGGAGGAATTCCAGGTGCAAATGCTTTGCGAGCAAGATGCAGCATGACGGCGCTGTCTTTACCCACGGAATACATCATTACAGGATTATCAAACTCGGCTGCCACTTCACGAATAATGTGAATACTTTCAGCTTCAAGCTGTTTTAAATGAGTCAGGTTATAGTCAGACATACCACACGCCCACAGCCTACATATATTAAGTTGGCCGTACTATACCAGCGTGTGGTGGGCATAAGAAGAGAATAGCTTATATGAAAATCTAATATGGATATGCCGCTTATAGCCCGATTGTCTAGTGTGTTTTGTCGGCTTCTCGAACCAGTCCTGCCTCATCCAATGCCTGATCAGTGAGTTCTTCTTCTAGACTATTTTTATTAGGCTCAGAGGTAAGTGAGTGTTTGCTTTCAGAGAGCGCGTCACGTAAATCTTCAAGTGGTGCAGAAGTGAATTGATCAGAGCCTTTCGCTAAGTGGTCGTAGAGTGCTTTGTAGCTGTCAGTCATAGAATTAGCGAGGTGTGCCGTTTGGTCGAAATGCTGTTGCAATGAATCTTGAGTTTGCAGTTTCTCATTGCGCATCTGAGTGAGCTCGGCTTCCATTTTCGTCACTGTATTGCGACGCCCGAGGATATAACGCTGGAGCAATACGCCAATGCCCACGCCAACAACAAATATCAGCAAACTGGATACAAATTGAATCCCCATCACCCTACCTCTTGTTCTGTGTCCTTATTTGCCCCACTCTATAATCCTCTTGGATTGCTTGCAACATCCAGTTCGGCAGTCAACTAAAAAGCGATTAAAAAGGTTGTCATGGAAACATTGTTTATCGAAGGTCCGGTAGGGCCACTTGAGGCTTGTATGCACCGGGTCGAGGGGAGTCATCGTTGGGCGGTGGTCTGCCATCCGCACCCGCAATTCGGCGGCACGATGAGCAACAAAGTGGTGACGACATTGGCGAAGGCATACGAATTATCCGGTATTAATGTCGTCCGGTTTAATTTTAGAGGAATTGGCCATAGTGCTGGAGAATATGACAATGCACGTGGTGAAACTCAAGATTGTTTAGCAGTGATGCATTGGGTGATGAATCAACAATCGCCAGAACATATATTCGTAGCGGGTTTTAGTTTTGGCTCGTATGTGGCCGCTCAGGCAGCACATGACTGGGATGAACAAGGGCATCAAACGCCAGAGCATTTATTGCTGATAGCGCCATCGGTGGCCAATTTCCCTTATGATCAGGCGGAACCAATGGTATGTCCAACGACTGTCGTAATTGGTAATGCAGACGAAATTGTTCCAGTTGATGGCGTGTTGGACTGGGCGGGCCAGCTCTATCCGCCCGTAGACTTAATTGAAATGGAAGAGGCCGGACACTTTTTTCATGGGCGACTTTTAGAATTGCGTGCAAAAGTTATGGATAGCATTGCGGCTGTTTTATAAGCACTCTTTGGAAATTCACCGCGGATTAAAAATTTCCATCTAAGGTTAGCTAAGGAAGAGGGGCTGCCCTGGATCGGTCAAATGTTGCCTTCATTATGCTGAATCTGTACATTGGCGGCCCAGTTTATTATCTGATTCATACAGCCTTCAAACATCGAGGCCGCCAGACAGGCTAGTACGCATATGACGCCACTTGAAAGTTACCGTAAAGATCTCGAGCGAGACGACTTTTCCTACGATGCTGCGCAAGAACTGGCGGTCAAGCATTTACAGCGTTTATACGACGATTTGGTGGCGGCATATCAAGTCGAGCAAAATCAGTCTGCGATTAAGAAATGGGCGCGAAAGCTCACCGGTCATAAAGCCGAGCCAGTTAAAGGCCTGTATTTTTGGGGGGGCGTGGGTCGTGGTAAAACGTATCTTGTGGATACTTTTTACGACACGCTACCGTTTGATCAAAAAATGCGAACGCACTTCCATCGATTTATGCAGCGTGTTCACGGTGATTTAACACAGTTAGTGGGGGCAAAAAATCCATTAACCGTCATTGCTGACAAAATAGCTGATGAAGCCCGAGTCATTTGTTTTGATGAGTTTTTTGTTTCTGACATTGGTGATGCGATGATACTCGGTGGCCTGATGCAAGAATTATTTGCACGTGGTGTCACACTGGTCGCGACTTCAAATATTGTCCCCGATGGTTTGTATGAGAACGGCTTGCAGCGTGACCGATTTATGCCCGCCATCAAATTATTGAACCAATTCACAGAGGTGGTGAACGTTGACAGTGGTGTGGACTACCGACTGCGTACACTTGAGCAAGCCGAGTTGTATCATTACCCATTAGATAGTACTGCGGAAAGCAGCCTGCAAAAAAGTTTTGATCAATTAATTCCCGACGCTGCGCACCTTGAGGAAAATGTCAGTGTGGAAATATTAGGGCGATTAATTCCAGCTAAATCAGTGTGCGATGACATTGCTTGGTTTGAATTTAATGCATTGTGCGATGGGCCAAGATCGCAAAATGATTACATTGAAATGGGCCGTTTATTTCACGCAATTTTAATATCCAATGTGCCAAAAATGGATGTAAAAAACGATGATTTGGCGCGACGCTTTATTAATTTAATCGACGAATTTTATGATCGTGGTGTAAAAGTTATTATGTCAGCAGATGCGGCTATTCCAGATATTTACGGTAGTGGTAAATTGGAATTTGAATTTCAACGCACGACGTCCAGAATGCTCGAAATGCAAAGTCACGACTATCTTGCAAGGGAGCACAAAGCATAAGGGGCGGTGGTTTCTTCACCTGCTTCAGGTCAAATTAATAGCTTATCGTGCCACGGACGACCGGTTTCGACGATGCAGTCGAACACCTTTTGAGTTGAGCGAGCGTGTAGCATGTATGGGAATGGGCTGGGTGTGTTGAGATTCGGCGAGCTGTGTGAAAAATTGAGTCAGTAGTTTTATCCAATGCTTCATCGTTTCAGCCTCGGTCAGCCATGTCTTGTCTTTTGAGTATAGGCTGATATTGGCTTATTTGGGCCAGTATGAACGGTGAATAATCGGTAAGCTAGAAATTTAGCGAATAAAAAAAGCAGCTAATAGCTGCTTTTTTTATATACAACGATGAAGCCGTTCTTTATCAGAGAAAATTACAGGCTACCCTGCAATACACCCTTCAAAAGCTTCGCATTTGAAACGATCACATCGCGTTGCGTCATCGCATCGTGCCCGCCACTGAAGTCAGTGATCAAACAACCTGCTTCTTTCGCCATCAGAGCACCGGCCTCTAAGCTGAACTCATCAACATCACCTAACCAAGCGGCATCAATGTGTCCGGCAGCAACGTGGGCCATGGTGAGCGCATCATTGCCGAGTGCACGAATCATTCGCGTTTGCGTGGTAAGCTTACCGATTCGCTCGCGCAAGCGATCATTGCGTTCGCTGTCTGCGATACCCGGAAACTTGATACCAAGGATCGCTTGGCTAAGCTTCGCGCGATCACTCGTGCGAATGCGTCGGCCATTCATCTCGGCACCGCGGCCACGGGTCGCCGTAAACTCTTCGCCCGTAGCGGGGTTCACGATGAGCGCATGCTCGGTTTTACCGTTTACTTGGTGAACAAGCACCAAGCTGTATAAGGGAAGTCCGCTGCGGAAATTGTCTTTACCCGCCATTGGATTAATCAACCAGACTGCATTCGCGTCAGGGTTACGCGCATGAGTACCGGTTTCGCGGCCTTGGAAGTTATCGTCCTGAAAGTGCTTACGCAGCTTAAAGATGATCTGCTTTTCAGTGCCAATACTGCTATCAGCGATAAACTTGCTGATCTCTTGGTCGGACGCGCGTTCAAAATCAAATCGCTCGACTGCGTGTACCAGTTCTTCGCCGGCTTCCCTCAAAACACGCAGGGCAATACTTACCATTGGTTGCATATCTGCTAAAACACTCACTGGGTGGGGAACCGCGCAGTATATCAAAAAGTTTCCCAGAGACGTACATCTTATGGGTACACTATGTAAACTTTTATGAGAATAGTTCAGGTGGTCACTCACACTATGTTGGATCAGATTCGGGTCGTACTGATCAATACCTCCCATCCGGGCAATATTGGCGCGGCAGCAAGAGCAATGAAAACCATGGGCTTACAGGATTTAGTCCTAGTTGACCCGAAAGGATACGAAGACGGTAAACCATCGGCGGAGACCTATGAAATCGCGGAAGCGCGTTCCTCTGGGGCAACAGATGTGTTTGAGCAAGCAAAGGTTGTGGCCACGCTGGAAGAAGCCACCGCAGACTGCGGGGTCGTATTTGGTGCCAGTGCGCGCTCTCGCTCTTTACCTTGGCCGCTGATGCATCCGCGGAAGGCCTCTAGCAAGGCGGTTGAAGCGATGCGGGCCAATAATCGAATTGCGCTGGTATTTGGACGTGAGCGCACAGGTTTGACCAACGAAGAGTTGGCGCAATGCCATGTGCATGTTCATATTCCCACCAACCCTGACTACGCTTCCTTAAATGTAGCCGCTGCGGTTCAGGTCTTAACTTATGAAATGCGCATGGCCGTGTTGGATGCGCAAGACCAACTCGATGCTGCCTACGATGGTACATGGGGCGTCAATTGGGATCACGAATTGGCAAATCAGGGTGAATTGAATAGTTTCTTTACACACTTGGAGTCGACACTCGTGGATATTGAGTTTCTTGATCCTAATAACCCGAAACAGTTGATGCCAAAATTACGTCGTTTATTTCAACGCGCTGCGCCAGATAAAGTTGAAATCAATATATTGCGTGGTGTACTGAAAATGATGGGGCGTGCGCAAAAGTCGGATGCCTCGGAGCGAGTTGCGTCTCAGGCAGCTTCAAGTTCAGATTTAAATAAGGAGTAACTGTGTTTAAGCAGATTCGTGAGGACATCCGATGTGTATTCGACCGTGATCCAGCGGCTCGTAATACATTCGAGGTGTTAACGACCTATCCTGGGCTGCATGCACTTCTGCATTACCGATTGGCGAATTGGTGTTGGACGCGAGGCTTACAATACATTGCGCGCTGTATATCTTTCTTCAGCCGCTGGTTTACCGGTATCGAAATTCATCCTGGTGCTACCATTGGCCGACGATTCTTTATTGATCATGGCATGGGCGTAGTCATCGGAGAAACAGCAGAAATTGGGGATGATGTCACGCTTTATCACGGTGTGACGCTTGGCGGTACGAGCTGGAATAAAGGTAAGCGACATCCAACGTTGCGAGACGGCGTGGTCGTCGGTGCCGGCGCAAAAGTTTTGGGGCCCATCACCGTCGGCAAAGATGGTCGGGTTGGTTCAAATGCCGTAGTGACCAAGGACGTTCCGCAAGGAGCCACGGTTGTGGGCATTCCGGGTCGCATAATTGTGAGGGCAGAGGCCGGAGATGAAGTGAATCGTCGTCGTAAGGCCATTGCCGATAAAATGGGGTTCGATGCTTACGGCATGACGGATGAAATGCCAGACCCAATCGCCCGCTCTATCCACAATATGCTTGACCATATGCATGCAGTTGACGCCAAGATTGATCGCATGAGCCATGCCTTATGCGAGCTAGGGCGCACCGAATGCGATGGTTCGCTGCCTGAGTTGAAGGATGAATTGGTCACGGAAGTGGTCAAAACGCCAGAATCAACACTGTAAGTGAGCATATGCCTAAGAAACACGGGGGAGGCGCTTTGATCGTCCTCCTCTGTATTTCGCTTGCCGATGGCTAAGTTATTTGCGATGACCCCTAAATATCGCCCCCACAAATCTGATCAATTCTGCTACAATCTGCGCCCGTCTTTTTTGGACATTGACCACACGCCCTTCGCGATCACCTCTAGACCACTGGGTTCGACCTGTTTAGCGCATTGAGCTGTGGATAACTGAATGAAAGACCTACTGTTTTAGTCGGGTAAATACTTGACTATAATAGTCGGAATTATCATACTCAAGGCTCGCGCTTTGAGGGAAGCAGTCATGCGATTGACGACAAAAGGCCGCTATGCGGTGACAGCAATGCTGGATTTGGCAATCCACGGGCAACAAAAGCCTGTTAGTTTGAATGATATTTCAGGTCGCCAAGGAATTTCACTTTCCTATTTAGAGCAACTGTTTGCCAAATTAAGAAGAAACGAATTGGTTTGCTCGGTGCGTGGGCCGGGTGGTGGTTACAGACTCGCTCGCCACGAGCAAGACATCAGTGTCGCTCAAGTAGTCGACGCGGTGAATGAATCCATGGATGCGACGCGCTGCCTAGGCAAAGGGGATTGCCAAGATGGGGACCAATGTTTAACCCATCATCTTTGGCAGGACTTAAGTCGCCAGATACACGCTTTTTTGAATGATATTTCGCTCAATGACTTGGTGAATCGCCAAGATATTCTCGATGTTGCAAAACGTCAGGATGAACGAGTGCAGCAACAAGACAACAGTACTGAAGCACTCATTCAGATGACTTCTGCCTGATTGATATCCACCACTAGAGGCTGATATGCAAAACCCCATTTACATGGATTACGCTGCGGCACCACCAGCTGACCCCCGTGTTGTCGAAAAAATGAGTGCATGCCTGACATTAGAGGGCAACTTTGGCAACCCAGCTTCCCGTTCTCATCGTTTAGGTTGGTTAGCAGAGGAAGCCGTCGAAAATGCTCGTCAGCAAGTGGCGACCTTAATTCAGGCAGATGCGAGAGAAATCGTCTGGACTTCAGGTGCGACAGAAGCCGATAACTTAGCCATTAAAGGTGTGGCTGAAGCCCATGCAGATAAAGGCAAACATATTATTACGAGTCGCATCGAGCACAAAGCAGTGCTGGATACCTGTGCCTACCTAGAAACGCATGGCTACGAAGTCACCTATTTAGACCCTCAACCCGATGGTCGAATCTCCCTTGAAGACATCGCGAATAACCTGCGGACAGACACGATCCTTGTTTCCATCATGTATGTAAATAACGAACTGGGTTGTGTGAATCCAATCTCGGAGATTGGAGCACTTTGTCGAGCGAAAGGGGTTTTATTCCACGTCGATGCTGCACAAGCCATGGGTAAAACCGTCGTAGACGTTGAGCGGGACCAGATCGACCTGATGTCCATCTCCGCACATAAAATGTATGGCCCGAAAGGCATCGGAGCATTGTACGTGAAACGGGGTGTCACCATCGCCGCACAGATTCATGGCGGTGGTCATGAGCGAGGCATGCGTTCAGGGACCTTACCAACCCACCAAATTGTGGGCATGGGTGAGGCCGCTGCGATCGTCACCCAAGAGTTTGAAAGCGAAGAGGCGAAACTCCAAGCCTTTAACGCACGTTTCTGGCGAGCGATAGAACCTATTGCGGGCCTTCAACGTAATGGTAGCGAGCAACATGGCGTTGCTAACATTATCAATTTAAGCGTGGAAGGCGTTGATGGCGAATCTCTATTGTTGTCATTACCGCAATTGGCCGTGAGTTCGGGATCAGCCTGTAACAGTGCGACCATGGCCCCCTCATACGTTTTAAAAGCCATTGGGCTGAATGATGAATTGGCGCATGCGTCCATTCGTTTTTCCTTTGGCCGCTTTACCACAGAAGAAGAAATAGATCAGGCGGCACAGCAGCTCGCTACCGCCGTAAAAAGATTGAAGGGGATGGCTGCTTAATTCAGCAGGCCAGACACCGGAGAGCAGTTTGATGAGTGAAGAAATTAACGAATACATCAAATCCGAATATGAAGCGGGCTTCATTACGGATATTGAATCAGACACCTTACCGCCAGGACTAAACGATGATGTCATTCGTTTTATTTCTGCTAAAAAAGGTGAACCAGAGTGGATGCTAGAATGGCGCTTAAAAGCGTTTCATGCTTGGCAAGAAATGGACGAGCCAAAGTGGGCGCATGTTCATTATCCTGAAGTGGATTTTCAAGCAATCTCGTATTATTCCGCACCGAAAAGTATGGAAGATGGCCCTCAATCTCTCGATGAAGTTGACCCAGAGCTGCTTCGTACATACGAGAAGTTGGGCATTCCATTACACGAACAAGAAATGCTTGCGGGTGTAAAAAACAATATCGCGATGGATGTTGTTTTTGACTCTGTATCCGTTGCCACCACATTTAAAGAAAAGCTGGCGGATGCTGGTGTTATCTTTATGCCCATAAGTGAAGCTGTTCATAAGCATCCAGAACTGGTGCAAAAATATTTGGGCACAGTGGTTCCGCAGCGTGATAACTACTATGCCGCCTTAAACAGTGCCGTATTTTCGGATGGTAGCTTTGTCTATATTCCCAAAGGTGTACGTTGCCCGATGGAGTTATCCACCTACTTCCGCATCAATGAACAGAATACCGGCCAATTTGAGCGCACGTTGATCATTGCGGATGAAGGGTCTCATGTCAGCTATTTAGAA
Organism: uncultured Saccharospirillaceae bacterium; assembly: GCA_947503895.1. Lineage (GTDB taxonomy): Bacteria > Pseudomonadota > Gammaproteobacteria > Pseudomonadales > Oceanobacteraceae > Bermanella. The sequence continues at coordinate 278,330 of CANNFT010000007.1, read as the reverse complement.
GGCTGTACCGCGCCTATGCGAGATGAAAATCAATTGCATGCGGCGGTGGTGGAGCTGGTAGCACTGGATAACGCTGAGATTAAGTACAGCACGGTTCAAAACTGGTATCCCGGCGATGAAAACGGCAAAGGCGGCATTTATAACTTTGTCACCAAGCGTGCCGTGGCCCATACCAATGCCAAAGTTTCATGGACGCAAGTTGAAACCGGTTCCGCTGTTACATGGAAATATCCGAGTTGTATCTTAAAAGGTGATAATTCCATTGGTGAATTTTACAGCGTTGCCTTAACCAACAATTATCAACAGGCTGATACTGGAACCAAAATGATTCACTTGGGCAAAAACACCAAGTCGACCATTATTTCCAAGGGCATATCTGCAGGCAAAAGCCAAAATGCTTACCGTGGTTTGGTGCGCATGAATCCCAATGCAGAAGGCGCACGAAACTTCACCCAATGCGACTCTTTACTCATTGGTGATAAGTGTGGCGCACACACATTCCCATATATTGAAAGCAAGCATCCGGGTGCCGTCATCGAACATGAAGCAACGACGTCTAAAGTAAGTGACGACCAAATGTTCTTGTGTCAGCAGCGCGGTCTTGACCCAGAAAAAGCGGTGTCGATGATTGTGAACGGATTTTGTAAAGAAGTATTTAAAGAGCTGCCGATGGAATTTGCGGTTGAAGCTGGCAAATTGCTAGAAGTCAGCCTAGAAGGCTCCGTCGGCTAAACGACGACGCTTATACAAAGCGATAGCGACACCCCGTGACAGACGTAAGCAATGTTCCGTACTCGTACGACATTGTCACTAAAGAATGAAAGTTGAATTGCTCGCACCTGAGCAAATCTAGGTAAACGACATGCTGACGATTAAAAATTTACACGCCAACGTTGAAGATAAAAACATCCTAAAAGGCTTAAATCTGGATGTTAAGCCCGGCGAGATACATGCCATCATGGGCCCCAATGGTGCGGGTAAAAGTACACTGGGCAATGTTCTGTCGGGCCGCGAAGGTTACGAAGTTACCGGTGGAGACGTGACATTTGATGGCAAAAACTTATTGGAAATGGAAACCGAAGAGCGTGCCAGAGAAGGTTTGTTCCTTGCGTTTCAATACCCAGTCGAAATTCCGGGTGTGAGCAATTTAGAGTTTTTAAAAGCGTCGGTAGATGCCGCACGTGAACACCGTGGCGAAGAGCCCATGGACAGCGTTGCATTTTTAAAGTTGGCACGTGAAAAATGTAAAGCGGTTAATTTAGACCAGAACTTCTTAAAGCGCGGCGTAAATGAAGGGTTTTCGGGCGGCGAGAAAAAGCGTAACGAAATCATGCAAATGATGATGCTTGAGCCGAAATTATGCATTCTGGATGAAACCGACTCTGGATTAGATATTGATGCTCTTCAAGTCGTTGCAGAAGGTGTTAATAGTCAGCGTGATCCAAATCGTAGCTTTATTGTTGTGACACACTATCAACGCTTGTTGGACTATATCGTGCCTGATTACGTGCATGTATTAGCAGACGGTAAGATTGTGAAGTCCGGTGGTAAAGAGTTAGCCTTAGAGTTAGAAGAAAAAGGCTATGGCTGGATTGAAAACGGAGCGGCTTAATCATGTCTAATGTCGCAAAAGCAGTGGAGCTGCATGAGTTTTCTGAGCAAGCAGTATCGCTGGCATCGAATACTCAACAAAATTCGAAAACACCTTGGCTGGCGGATGTTCGTGAAAAAGGTTTAGCCACCTTTAAACGAATGCCGTTCCCTACTCGTAAAACAGAAGCTTGGAAATACACCAGTCTGCGCGCACTGTCTGCGGAAAATTTCCATCGCCCCGCACAGCAGTTTTCTATCGCCAATGCGGAAGCGTTATTTGAAGTCGAAGGCTTAGAAGCACTGCGCGTCGTATTTGTGAACGGTGAATTTAATGCAGAATTAAGTTCACCGGAGTTATTGTCAACGAGTGGTTTGAATATCATTCAATTTGCGGATGCAAATGAATCACAGCAGAAGACCATCAAAACACATCTCGCTAATGTTTCAGAAACTGAGCGCAATTTGTTTACGGCGTTAAATGCGGGTTTAATCGACAATGGACTATTGATTACCGTCGATAAAAAGGTGCGTATTGAACGCCCAGTGCAACTGGTTCATATTTCCAGTCAGCAGCCTGAAAATGCCAGCGTATTTGCTCGTTGCTTAGTGGTATTGGAACAACAGGCAGAGTTAACCTTAATTGAACAGTTTGTCTCGACCCATGAAACGTTAAATACCATCTTCAATCAAACCAGTGAATTTATCATTGGCGATGCGGCGAAATTAAACCACTACCGATTACATTTAGAGGATGAATCCAGCATTCACCTAGGTGGTGTGTATGTCGATTTAAATCGAGATAGTCAGTTTGAAAGTTACCAATTAGCGTTAGGCGGTAAGGTCAAGCGTTTAGACGTATTAGTGAATCATAATCAGCCTGGCTCGCATTGTGAAATGAAAGGGGTTTACTTGCCGAAGCATGAACAGCAAGTGGACTTCCATACTTACATTGAACACAAAGCGGCACACTGCACAACGGATGAGGTGTATCGCGGTATTATGGCGGACAAATCAAAAGCCGTATTCAATGGGCGTATTCATATTCACCCTGACGCGCAAAAAACCCTCGCTGAGCTCAGCAATAAAAATTTACTGTTGTCCAATCAAGCTGAAATTAACACTAAGCCTGAACTGGAAATTTACGCGGACGATGTGCGTTGTGCTCACGGTGCAACGGTTGCACAGTTAGATGCAAAGGCGCGATTCTATTTGCAAAGCCGTGGCATAAGTCGTCAGGAAGCTGAAATCATGTTGAGTTTTGGGTTCATCAATGAATTGCTCGATGCGATGCCATTAGTCGCACTGCGCGATAAATTACGACCACTATTGGCACAACAATTTACGTCGAACGCTGCATTGACACGCCATCTATTGGATAAAGCATTGGCAGGTGAGGGTCAGGCGCAAGGAGTCGAGGCATGAGTGTGATTGAAACGGCCGCTACAAACATTAGTGACAACACATCCGCTGTGGCTGCATTTGATGTGCACGCGGTGCGGGCTGAGTTTCCAATTCTAAAACAGGAAATTCACGGTAAACCATTAGTGTATTTGGATAATGGTGCCACGACACAAAAGCCTAACGCTGTTATCAAAGCAGTTGAACAATATTATCAGCAAATAAACTCTAATGTTCACCGTGGAGCCCACACGCTGAGTGATCGAGCCACTATTGCATTTGAAAATGCACGAAAAGGTGTGCAAACCTTTCTTAATGCTGAACTTTCTGAAGAAATTATTTGGACAAGTGGTACAACGGAAAGCATAAACATCATCGCTCAAAGTTTTGGTCATGCTTTTATTCGGGAGGGTGACCAAATACTAGTGAGTGCAATGGAGCACCACGCTAACATTGTACCTTGGCAAATGCTGTGCCAGCGCACAGGTGCTGAACTAAAAGTGATTCCTGTACTAGAGAGCGGCGATCTAGACATGGACGCTTTCGCAGGGCTGCTTAATGAAAACGTCAAAATGGTGTCTGTTGTACACATCTCCAATGCACTAGGTACCGTGAATCCGGTTAAAGAGATTATTGAACAAGCACATGCAGTGGGTGCCAAGGTATTACTCGATGGTGCTCAGGCGGTTGCGCATTATGATATTGATGTTCAAGCATTGGATGCCGATTTTTACGTGTTCTCTGGTCACAAAATGTTTGCGCCTACTGGAGTGGGTGTACTTTATGGGAAAAAATCCCTGTTAGATGCTATGCCACCGGTGCAAGGTGGTGGTGAAATGATTGAGAAAGTCAGTTTCTCTGGCACGACTTATCAGGGGCTGCCATTTAAGTTTGAATCAGGAACCCCTCATATTTCAGGTGCCATAGGTTTGCATGCAGCCATAAACTATTTAAATCAATTAGATCATGCTGGTTTGATGGCGCATGAAAAAGCGGTGCTGGATTACGCTCATCAAAGAGCTGCCGCTTGCGAAGGCTTTAAACTAGTGGGTAATGCACAGCACAAAGCGGGTGTGATGAGTTTTTTGATCGAAGGTGCACACCCCTCTGATGTTGGGATGTTGTTAGACCAGCAAGGTATTGCGGTTCGTACGGGGCACCACTGTGCAATGCCAATCATGGAACAGTTCAACATTCCAGGAACGGCACGCGCCTCGTTTTCGATCTACAATACGATGGAAGAAGTGGACGCATTGTTCGAAGCCATTGAAAAAGTGAAAATGTTCCTCATTTAGCGATGAGAAAGACACGGTAGGTAGATAAAACTTATGAGTGAAGTAAAGACGTTTTCGCCTGACGAAATACACGTTTCTATGACAGAAGCGGCACTGGATTATGCCCGTAAGCAGCTTGCTAATCATCCAGCGCAAGGCATATTACTCGGTGTTAAAAAAAGCGGTTGCTCTGGCTTTATGTACGATTTGCAATTGGCGAAAGAATTAAAAGGTGACGAACGGCAGTTCTCGTTAGCTGACGATGTTCAGTTGTATGTGACAGCGGAAGCTTTACCTTATGTTAATGGCACCGAAATCGATTACACAAAGAACGGATTAAACAGCACCATGGTATTCAACAACCCGAATGCCAAAGATGAATGCGGCTGTGGTGAGTCTTTCAGCGTTTAATGGAAGCCGCCTACGATATAGGCTAAGTGTTATTCGTACCATTAAGCAGCTCAGCGCTTAACTACCCGTTGTGTCAGGTGCGTGCAGATTTACCGTGCTCACTGTGAATTTTACACATTATTGATATTGAGATTTTCCGCATATGGAAAAGAGAATGGTCGTCGCTCAACGCGACTGTCCCGCCAGATTAGTGCCTGTCGGCACACCGATTACAATACCTGAAGGCAGTTTTGTCACGCTTACCCAAGCCTTAGGTGGTAATTATACGGTCGTTCACAATGGCAATATGGCCCGTGTCGACGGAACGGATGCGTCTGCTTTAGGGTTGGAGTCTGAAAGCCTTGAGTTTGAAGCCGCCGATGGAACACGCATTCGAGAAGACGATGTTTGGCAAGCGTTAAGAACTATTTACGACCCTGAGATCCCAGTAAATCTAGCTGATTTAGGCTTGATTTATAAAGTGGATATCAATCAAGAACAGCATAAAGTTCGCATTGATATGACTTTGACTTCACCTACTTGCGGCATGGGAGCGGTTTTAGTCAGCGATGTTAAATACCGCACCCGCTTAGTACCTAATGTCGAAGAGGTGATTGTTGAATTGGTATTTGATCCACCATGGTCGCGAGACATGATGAGCGAAGAAGCGCAATTAGAAACAGGCTTGTTTTTTTAAAGTCCTATCTACAATTTTCAGCGTTCACCTACCATATAAAAAAAGCCTATTTAAAGGGAATTTATGAAGCTATTACTTCAAATCACCATGCTGAGTTTATTCATGATGGCTCAGGGCTGTACGTCCTTGATTACGCCAACAGTCGAGAAAAGCGTCACTGAATTAAAAGCAGGCAACTATAAGATAGACCCAGAACACAGCAGTGTCATTTTTAAAGTGGGTCATTTGGGATTGTCTAAATACGTTGGACGATTTAATCAATTCAATGCCAGTCTTTCTTTTGACCCTAAAATCCCTGAGCAAACCAAGCTTCAAGCGACGGTAAATACAGGCAGCATTGATGTGGGTGATGTCGACTTTGAAGATTCATTGCAAGGCTCAACCTGGTTGGAAAGCGGTCAGTTCCCACAAGCATACTTTTCATCTGAATCAATAAAGTTGACGCATAAAAATGCGGCGGGTCAACAGCAAGCAAAATTCTGTGGGCAATTGACACTACTCGGCGTCATTAAGCCTCTGTGCTTTGATGTGACGTTTAATGGTGGAGCTTTCAATGTACTCAGTGCCAGCTATACATTGGGCTTTGCCGCGCATGCCACCTTTAAGCGCAGTGACTTCGGAATTGATGCCTATATTCCAGCGGTATCAGACGAGGTTGAACTCGAAATACATGCTGAGTTTCTAAGAAACTGATCTTACTTTTTTGTGCATCTTTCATGAAGTCATTGGAAGTTCTGTACGAGTGGTCTTTTCAAGTTCAAGGTGTGCTTTGAAGATCTAACGGATTAAACCCAAAAAGCACAACAGAAAACTTGCACAATTGCATGGATGCAGGCGTTAGCGAAGCAGGAAGCCAAGGTCGAGAGTCAAATGGACTTTATACAAATGCACTTTCGGTCGAATGCATATTAACGAGCACCTCAACGGTGCCCTAATGTATATTCAATCATCTTTTTTTTTAACGCTGCTGACGTTCTTGTCGCCATTGATTCAAGCGACGTGTGTTTCGCGCGTTATGCCATTGATCTCGAATGAGTGCAAACCAGTATGGCATTGGTTTTTTTATTTTATGGGTACCTGCATGAGCCTTTAGCATTTGACGGATCAGTGCCATACGGCCCAATGCTGCAAGACTTTTGTTTTTCCACGTCAATGGTTTCAGGGTCAAAACATGGTCTGATTGGGATTGCCATGTATTGGGCAATTCAGGGTTTAAAGCCAACGCAGTGCCCATGCCGACGAGGTCAATGCCCGCTTTGATCACTGTTTCAGCAGTGGCATATCGATAAATACCACCGGTTGTCATGACCGGTAATTGCGTTGCTCGTGCAATGTCCTTCGCGAATGTTAAAAAATAAGCCTCTCGAGCGAGTGTCCGCTCATCACGATTATCACCTTGCATCGCTGGTGCTTCATAGCTTCCACCAGAAAGCTCTAACAGATCCACCGCTTCATTCTCAAGCATTTTCGCGACCGACAATGCGTCTTCGGGTTGAAACCCTCCCCGTTGAAAGTCAGCAGAGTTTATTTTGACAGCCACAGCGAACGTTTTTGATACGCGCTGACGGACGGCTCGAATCACTTCTATCAGCAATCGAGCACGGTTTTCCAGTGTGCCGCCCCACCGATCATGTCGCTGATTAGTCAGCGGAGATAGAAATTGGCTCAGGAGGTAACCGTGGGCAGCATGAATCTCTACACCGTTAAATCCCGCTTGTTCAGCCAATTTGGCAGTACGTGCAAAACGCTCAATTACTTCATGGATGTCGGCCTCGGTCATGGCTCTTGGTGGTGCGAACATCTTCGAAAGTTTACCCATATTGACCGGAATAGCAGACGGGGCGATGCTACCTGTGGATATACTGGCAGGTGTTTGGCGTCCAGGATGGTTGATCTGCATCCAAACCTGAGTGCCTTCATGCTGAGCCGCTTTAGCCCAACGGGTAAACACATCAAGTTGATGGTGATTTTCCAATACAAGCCCTCCGGGGCCTGTCATATGACGATGATCGATCATCACGTTGCCAGTGATGATTAGCCCTACGCCTCCCTTCGACCATCGCTGATATAAATCAATCAGTTCCGTACTCGGTGAACGATTGTCTGCCGCTAAGTTTTCTTCCATCGCAGCCTTTACTAAACGATTTTTCGTAATAGAGCCATTTGGGAATGTGTAAGAACCAAAAATCATATGGCCACCTCTTGTTTGGGTATTTTCGAAAGGCTAACCTTAAAGCTAGGTTTAAGGTCAATAGAGATTTAATAAGCGTGTTAAAAATTGGTGAGTTGGCGACATTATCAGGATTAAATGCATCGAAAATTCGTTATTTCGAGAAGCAGGGACTATTAACGGTCGGCCAGAGGCAGGCCAATGGATATCGTGTTTACCCCGACGACACATTAGATTTATTGAATATCATCATTCAAGCGCAAGAAGTGGGGTTCTCGCTCAATGAATTAAAAGGGTTATTGCCCAACTTCAGAGATAAAGGTGAGAGCCATCATGGTGCATTAATAGAGGCGCTAGAAGCCAAATTGAAAAGCTTGTCGCAAGTACAGTCAAAGATCGAAGAAAATAAGGCTTCAATTAACGCCATATTATCTACGCTCAAAGCCGACTCGCTCGGTGACGATTGCATTGAAAATGCCCGTCAATTATTGAATTCCATGCCTCGTCACGTATTAATATAAGTATTCATGACTCCGAGCGCCGTATCATAAAGCATAGCGGTGCCCTTTAGATCAATTCGAGTGAAAATATTGCATCCAGTCAATCCTTTCTGCTCGTGAATGTAGCCTTTATTTATGTTCATTTGGAAACGAACTAAAAAACAAGGTTAAAAATGTGCGCGCCCCATGACTAAAAACTAAAATGCATACCTTATTTTCTTTTCTGTACAGCGTATTACTGGGGAAGCCGATCATGAATTTCAGAAGGAGGATTTTTTAGTTTAGAAATCATTTTTTATTTGGCTTAAATACACCTGTGACAATAGAGCGAGACGAGAAGCGTCACTTATGACAACTGGCCAAACGTCTTTTTAAACCTTGGTTACAATATTTCGAATGTGCAAGTATTTCGCGTTCCGTAGTACCCATTCATTTCACGGAATCGCTAAATGAAACTAAAACACTCTATCTTTCCCGTATTGCTGACGCCAGCTGTCGCAATGGGATCTTACTTTGAACGCGTCGACCAACAGCTGCCTAATTCCATGGCAAGGCACGACATCCAAACCTTGCACAGCAGCAAAAGCACTTCAGCGAACAGTGCCTTGGCGATGGTAAAGCAGGTAAAGTCAAATAAAACGAATACGCTGCATACACGTTATCAGCAAACCGTAAACGGGTTGCCGATTTGGAAAGCTGAAACCACCCTGCATGAAGGCCAGCAGACACATATGCTAGGCCAACTATTAAAAGACTTTGATGTTAAAAAAATAAAATCATCAGTGTTTAGTGAGAAGGATGTTATTGCGCACAGCATTAAAATAGTATCGGAAAAAAACCAATTGGTATCTGATTCAGACATCAAAAAAACAAATATTAAAAAATATTTATATCGAGAAAAAAGTGGCCGATTGGTAGAGGCTTTCTTGGTTGATATGTTAGTGCTTAACGATAAGGTAGCGACGCGTCCACAAATGATGATTCGCGGCGCTGACTTGCTATTACTGGAATCTTGGGACGGTTTACAGTTCGCAGATGTTCATGGTACAGGCCCTGGCGGCAATGTTAAGACTGGCCGTTATGAATACGGTACGGATTTCCCCGCTTTTATTGTCGAAGAAAATAACAATAACTGTGTGATGGAAAATGTAAATGTTAAAGCGGTGAATCTCAATCATGCTGAAGACGAATCGATTGTAGACGCATTCTCCTACGAATGTGCTTTAGAAAAGCTATATCGAAATGACTTTAAGGAAATCAATGGTGCATTTTCGCCCATTAATGACGCATTTTACTTCGGTAATTTAGTTTTCGAAATGTATGACCAGTGGTATGAAACAGCCCCATTACCGATGCAGCTTTCCATGAAGGTACACTATGGAAACCAATACGAAAATGCCTTCTGGACTGGCGAAGCGATGTATTTTGGTGACGGTGATACCTTCTTTTATCCCTTAGTCGATGTAAATGTTTCTGCTCATGAAGTCAGCCATGGATTTACAGAGTTTAATTCAGGTTTAATTTACTCGGGTGAATCTGGCGGCATGAACGAAGCCTTTTCTGATATTGCAGGAGAAGCGGCAGAATACTTCATGAAAGATAGCGTTGACTGGCTAGTCGGTTCAGACATTATGCAAGAAGCAGAGGCACTTCGCTTCTTTAAAGATCCCAGTCTCGATGGTAAATCTATCGGTCATACCGATGAGTACACCGATGGCCTAAACGTGCATTACAGTAGCGGCATCTACAATAAAGCCTTTTATCATCTTTCCGAAACTCAAAACTGGAACGTTCGAAAAGCATTTGATGTTTTTGTTTACGCTAACCAACATTACTGGATAGCGGATGAGACTTTTGAGGGAGGCTTATGTGGTCTCTTAATGTCTGCTGCGGTATTGGATTATAACCAAGATGACATTCGTAACGCTTTTAATGAAGTGGGTGTTGAATGCAATAAATTGATTGATGCGGATGGCGACAAGATGTTCCGCGACTGGGAGATATTGCACGGATTCAACGATGAGTCTGCTCATGATGCAGAATTGGATTTCGACAATGATGGTTTAACGAACTTTGTTGAGTCACAAACCAAAACCAACCCGAAATACAATGATTCTGACTTCGATGGTTTATTGGATGGACGTGAAATTGAATTGGGCTTAAACCCACTTAATGCTGATTTTGATGGTGATGGCATGAGTGATGGTTACGAAATTCAGCATGGTCTAAATCCAAAAGAAGATGATTCTGAAAAAGATTTTGACGGTGACAAGCTATCGAATATTTTGGAATATTCTTTGGGTCTAAGCCCGAGTAAGAAAGATACTTGGATTCCTGGTCAAGATCTATTAGATATCAACGAAGGTTTTGAAGCTGAATTGAGCCAGAAATGGATTAGCACAGCAGAAAACACTTGGAGTATCACCGATCAAGAATACGATCGCGGTGCGTATTCACTGGTATCAGACGACATCAGTGATAATGAATATGCGCAAATAGACATACAAGTCCTTGCTCATGCAGGTGACATTATGCGCTTCAAGTTAAAAACCTCAACGGAATCTGGGTATGATTTCTTTATTCTTGCGATTGATGGCTTTGTTGAACTGAATGAATCTGGCATCACTGATTGGCAAAGTGTCATGTATGAATTCAAGAAAACGGGTTTGCAAACGGTCTCATTTGTTTATCAAAAAGACAGCAGTGTGTCTGGTGGCAGCGACCAAGTATGGATTGATGAATTGCGATTTGCAGGTGGCAAAGACGGCGATGAAAACGGTTTACCGGATTTCTGGCAAACGTTTTATGGTGTTGTTTACGCCGATGCAGATGATGACCGTGATGGTTTAAGAAATATCGAAGAATATCGTTTTGGTACCAGTCCCGTCATGATGGACAGCGACCAAGATAATCTAAGTGACTTTGATGAAATAAACACACACGGCACGCAGGCCAATCTACAAGATAGTGATGCAGACGGCTTGCCGGATGGTGTGGAAGTGTCATACGGGTTAAACCCTTTATTGGCAGCGGATGCACACCTTGATATGGACGGCGATCGCTTCACCAATATCGAAGAGTACTTGTATGGTGGTCGTTTAGATCGCCGCTTTAGTCTGCCAAAATTCCAATTTATGTGGATCGAATCTTTCCTTGGTCGCTCGTTAAACGGTGCTTGGACCCATGAACTGCCTAGTACGCAAAACTTTGTGATTCCAAGTTCAAGTGAATTTTCTGCCGCAGCTTGGGAGTTAAATGATCGACGCTTACAGTCGCAAGCCATAGGCAACGGCATGGAAGCAGTGATGCACTACACAAATCTGTTTAAAGCCGGCACCCTGTGGTTTGACTTGAAACCCGATACTGATGTGAATAAAGATGAATTCATTCTGTATATGGATGGTAAAGAAGTACTGCGTCAATCGGGTGTTTACGAGTCTCGTATGAAAGTGAGAATAGAAACGGCCGGCATCCATACGTTCACATTTAAATACGTGAAAGATGCCAGTGGATCAACCGAAGCGGATAAAGTTGCGGTTGATAATTTCTTCTTTATTGCTCATTAGTGGTGGATGAAATACGTTACTAACGTAGATTAAGCCATTTATTCAAACACATTAAGCCGTGATGTATGTGCATGACTGCTTAACTTAGCAAAACGCCCCAACAAGATACCTTGATGGGGCGTTTTTTTATGTACTTAATTTTTCCGGTCAATACCGCTTAGTAACAAACTTTAAGCTTGAGCGGTTATTGTTCACTTCTTTTTCTTCGGTTCACGAATGACGCGTGTGTCACTCATCCGGTCATGCCAACTCAATCGATCTTTATCAATCCATAGCCAAAAATAACCTAACCCAAAAATGGCAAGAGATGCGATTGCCGTAATAAATCGAACAAAGCATTGGGTGAGAGTGAGAGGTTCTAATCTTGAATTGATCAACCTGAGTCGCCAAGCGCGCATTCCCAATGTTTGACCACCGTTGCGCCAAAAATAGGCATTAAAAACAAATGCGACAATAAAGCAGGCAGAAGAAAGAAACGGACTGTATGTAGCTACCGCTTCGCCTTGATTGAATGCAACGCCGAATACCCCCAGTAGAAACCAGAGAGCGATAATCAGTAGCGCATCATATAAAAAAGCGGCAAAACGAATAATAACCCCGGCCGTATTCTTGGGGACGGCTGGTGTAGTGTTTGAAGCAGATGAAGACGACACAATTAACTCCCTGGTGGTGAGTGAAACTTAAAATGTTTGTGAAGATGAAGGCTCATTTATATTTCATCAAATCGAAGCCCAATGGTTAATTCAGCACCATCAACTTTTTTTACTGTATGGCTATAGCCTGTTGATAAATGCCTAAAGTAATGTAGTTGGAGCTTTACTCTGCGGATATTTAGACCGAACCCTGCCATCGCAATTGCTCCGAAAGTCTGTTCATCTAAATCCCCCAGTGGACCTCGATAGTATGCTTTATCGAAAACAAGGCCTCCACCTAGAGAGTAGTAATGGAAGCGAGCATAGTGATTTGAAAATAATGCGACCGATTTAAACTGAGTGGCTTTCGCGTCGGCGAAATCGTCCGTATGCAATGAGTGGTGTCGATCATTAGCTGTATTAAAACCACTGTGCCGGTCTTTAAAATAAATACTTTCCAGTAGGCCTTGGCTAAGAGAAGTGCTTAACATCCATTGTTGATTATATACCCATTGATAGGTGGCGGAGTGTCCACTAAACGTATATTCCTTTGTGTAATCATTAGAGATAAGACGGTAGGTATGAGCAAATTGGCCATAGTGAATGGATTGGCGGTACTTCACAGGCTCATATTTTTTTATGGGCAAGCTGGGTTGTGAGCCGTTATCGGGTCTGTCTCCGCCTAAGGCAAAATAAAGGCGGTCGAATAGCCCATATGAACGCAAGTATATGGGTGTTGTGCGTTGCGTTTTTTGTGTTGCTATTGGCTGAGGGGATGCGGGTATTTTTTCTTCTTTTGTAATGCGCAGAATATCTTGTTTATGTACAGTAAAAGTTAATCCACCGAGTAAACGAATGACATAGAATGAACCTTCCGTATTCACCTCTGTCATTTCGCCTCGTAAAATAGAACCATCTTTTTTATATATGACATCTTCGAGTTCGCTGGCGACACTCATAACGGAGCACAGCAATATACAAACGTGAAAAATGACTAAAACAACAGGTTTAATGCATATAGTACGCATTTACAAAAAACTCCTAATTAATTGAGCCTTTAAATCATTTAAATGGCCTATTGATGATGTAGGTGTCATTGTCACCATAAGGTTATTATTTAGTGAGCGCTTCATTGATATTCCCCCTATTCAAATTCAAGGCAACAAGGCGGAGCCTCCCATGCAATAAACGCTAAAAATGGATGCCAAATTGAAGCGAGAAATGTCGGCTATTGGAAACTTTATAGCCATAACTCGCGTTGGAGTGTCCCTCATAGCGAAGGAGTAGCTGGACGGGTCGCCAAGCATACCCTAATCCAAATGCGATAACAGGTGCGACAATGGTTTTATGGTTGGTTATTTCACGATGATACTCGCTTCCGTTCTTTATATCGATAATGGCCAAGCCCGCGCCACCGTATAATTGAAAGCCTTGATAATGATTGGTTGATAATAAAGCCATACTGCTGAGCGTTTGCAATTTTACGCGGTTTCCTTGGGGGACATCATCACGAAAATGGATCGTTTGGTCTGGCTCGCCATTTTTACCGATTTGAATAACCTCAACAAGGTTGCCGAATATATAGTGATTGTAGAGTCCAAGGTTTTTCGAAAAATTGTATTGGTAGCTGATGCCGCGGGTCTTGAAAGTATACTCATACTCAAATGAGTCATCCGTTCGATATATTACCGATTGGCTGCCCGTTAACCCACCGATCACGTGATTGACCGGCATACGCTCAGTTCGCTGATGGGGAGACGGGGTAAACGCCTGATGCTGCCGTTGATCAGAAGAGTGCGCTATACCCTGATCAGGTTGACTCTGAGTGGGCTGTAATGGTTTTTCTTGAGTGATCCTATCAATGTCAGCTTGTTTCAGATTGAAAATCGACCCGCCCAACACTTTGAGTCTGTATTGCCCTGTACTAAAATCTTGCAGAATGAGATCACCTTTTAAAATAGTGCCGTCTTTAAGGTACACAACGTCCTGACCATATGCGGTGCACGAGAAGAGGGTCGCGATCAAGCAAAACGTGCGAATGAGTTGAGGGTGAATTGGCCAGCTAAATAAGTAATACATAAAGTACATGTCTAGTAGAAATGATGATGACTCAAGGCGTCTCGCCATTATGGCGAGACATATTGGTATGCAATGTCAGCGGGCGCCATAATAATCTAGCCTGAGAGTTAAAAACCACTGATATTTGCTAATTTCCAACGCTCGAATAATTGTCTGATGATGACCGCGATGGGCTTTCCATTGTCACCCGAATTGGGATAAAGAGGATCGTAAAAAGGTGAGGTGAGATGTGCTGTGTGGATAAAAGTCGAGGTGTGTGAATGGCAATCCTCGTGGGTTAGCTGGAGTGTTACTCTCCAAGACCGGCATAAAAAAACCCCAGCTATTTCTAGCTAGGGTTTTAAATAAATGGTACCAGTGGGCGGACTCGAACCGCCACGCCCGAAGGCAACGGATTTTGAATCCGTCGTGTATACCAATTTCACCACACTGGCACTGCTCAATCTGCTTAAAAACGTTAAACAAACTGATATTTTCATTTCATGCTAAATCAGCATAAAACTAAAATTTGGTTTCTAGAGAGAAGCGATAAGAAAAACGCATACTCTACATCTTGATCTTTGTTCAGCTATACAAGATAGCATTGGTGCCGAAGGCGAGACTCGAACTCGCACACCCGAAGGCACAGCGACCTGAACACTGCGTGTCTACCAATTTCACCACTTCGGCAAATCGAGCGACCCACTGACCACACTAAAACAAGTGTTCGACTAACAAGGCCGTAATCAAGTGGGAGCGCATGTTACCAGTCGAATTCTTCGAGTCAATGTTTTTTTGTCATCAGCGTTAAAATAGATCGTGAGAATATGGCATAGAAACAGAGGCTTAGGGCGTTTTGCGGCTTTGATCGAAGGGATCAATCCGCCCAGCCGAGCAATGCGTCATATCTGCGTTCAGCTAGGTGTGTTTACAAATGGATGCCTCACCTTCAGCCCATCTCCTTTTAATGTCGATAATGCGATACTCAGGGTGTTCACAGATTGGACGAATTTGTATACTGCGCGCCTTTGTTTTTCTCGGCTGTCATGGCCCCGACTGTAGTAAATATGAAAACCAGTGACTTTTCTTTCGAGTTGCCCGATCAGCTCATTGCACGATACCCACAGCCAGAGCGCAGCGGCAGTCGACTGCTGCACTTGGACGGCCCTAGTGGTGAGGTGACACACCGCCAATTTACCGATCTTTTGGGCTTGGTCGAGGCCGGAGACCTACTGGTTTTTAATAATACTCGTGTGATTCCCGCTCGCTTATTTGGACAAAAAGCCAGCGGTGGCAAGCTCGAAGCGTTGCTAGAGAGAGTCATCAGCGATGATGAAGCACTCAGCCATATCAAAAGTAGTCGCTCCCCTAAGCCCGGCGCCATTATTGAACTCGAAGGTGCCAAGGTAGAAGTGGTGAGCCGTGAAGGCGCTTTGTTTCGTCTTAAATTCGAATTAGCGCAGCCGCTCGTGGAGTGGTTGGAAACCGTGGGCCATATGCCATTGCCGCCGTATATGGAGCGGGAAGATGAACTGAGTGATCGCGAGCGCTACCAAACGGTTTACAATGAGAAGCCCGGCGCGGTGGCCGCACCGACCGCTGGCTTGCATTTTGATGAGTCAATGCTTGAGTCTCTCAAGCAAAAAGGTGTGCAGCTGGCGTTTGTCACCTTACATGTCGGTGCTGGCACGTTTCAGCCCGTTAAAGTGGATGACGTGAATGACCATGTTATGCACAGTGAATACCTTGAGGTTGACCAGTCTGTTTGCGATGCCATCAACGCCACGCGAGCAGCGGGCAAGCGAGTGATCGCCGTGGGCACTACATCCGTGCGCAGTTTAGAGAGCGCCAGTGCCTCGGGTAGCATTCAACCCTACAGCGGTGAAACAGATATCTTTATTTATCCTGGGTATGAATTTAAATCGGTCGATGCACTGGTCACTAATTTTCACCTGCCAGAGTCCACCTTACTGATGTTAATCAGTGGGTTTGCTGGACGCGGGCCTGTATTGAATGCCTATGCAGAGGCGGTCGCCCATGAATACCGTTTCTTCAGCTATGGCGATGCTATGTTTATTACCCTAAATCCCAACGCGGTTGATCGCTGGGATCAATAATATACACCAAATGTAAATATTGGCTTGGCGCGAGGTGACATAGCGTTAGGCCGAGATTTGTCTTTTTATTCAGCCCAAGCTGCATCGTATTAGCGTGTGGGGAGTGGGTTGATCGATAATCGGGACGAGGTTTAATTCCCATGAGCTTTATGAAATTTAACATTCAAACCACTGAAGGGAAGGCCCGTCGCGGCACGCTGTCATTTCCTCGCGGTGAAGTACAGACGCCTGCTTTTATGCCTGTCGGCACTTATGGAACCGTCAAAGGCATGATGCCTCGTGACATAGAAGCCACTGGTGCTGAAATCATCTTGGGTAACACCTTCCACCTATGGTTGCGTCCAGGCACTGACATTATTGCTCAGCACGGAGACCTGCACGATTTTGCACAGTGGGATAAGCCCATTTTGACCGACAGCGGCGGCTTTCAGGTATTCAGTTTGGGTAAGCTTCGAAAGATTACTGAAAAAGGCGTGACATTCCGTAGTCCGGTAAATGGCAACAAAGTCGAGCTGACCCCCGAAAAGTCTATGGAAATTCAAAAGGCGCTGGGTTCCGACGTGGTCATGATCTTTGATGAGTGCACCCCCTTTCCTGCCACCGAAAAAGAAGCGCGTGAGTCTATGGAAATGTCCTTGCGTTGGGCCAAGCGTTCGAAGGCTGCCCATGGTGACAGCCTTTCAGCGCTTTTTGGTATTGTGCAGGGGGGAATGTATGAGAATCTGCGCGACATCAGTATTGCCGGTCTTGAAGAACTCGGATTCGATGGATACGCCATTGGCGGCTTATCTGTGGGTGAACCAAAAGAAGATATGATCCGTATTTTGGATCACCTTGCCCACAAAATGCCGGCTGATAAGCCTCGTTACCTGATGGGCGTTGGGAAACCAGAAGATCTGGTTGAAGGCGTACGTCGCGGTGTGGATATGTTTGACTGTGTAATGCCCACTCGAAATGCACGAAACGGACACTTATTCACCAGCACTGGTGTCCTGAAATTGCGTAATGCGGCGAATAAAACCCATACTGGGCCGGTCGATGAGGCTTGTGATTGCTATACCTGCCAGAACTTTAGCCGAGCTTACTTACACCATTTGGATAAGTGTAAAGAAATTTTGGGTTGCACGTTGAATACCATTCACAACCTGCATTACTACCAGACGTTAATGGCTGGTTTGCGCAAGGCCCTTGAAGAAGGTACATTGTCGGCCTTTGTGGATGAGTTCTACGCGAAACGTGGCATGGAGACCCCGCCACTCGCGGATTGACCGTCTGAAACTTGGGTCTGACCCACAACAACGAATATATCGCAGCGCTGAATAGCAGGATGAACCCTCTATTGAGCGCTTTTCATTATCTTAGGAGAAAAAGAATGGCCAAACTTGCTGCATTATTGGCTGCCGCTATTATGCCTGTTTCAGCCTTTGCTGAAGGCGCCCCTCAACCGCAAGGCGCGGGCTGGGAGCAGTTAATCTTTTTGGGCGGCTTTGTCCTGATTTTCTATTTCTTATTGTGGCGCCCACAAAGCAAGCGTGCAAAAGAGCATAAAAACCTATTAGGTGGCTTGCAAAAAGGGTCCGAAGTGGTCACGAGCGGCGGTATTTTGGGTCGAATCACAAAAGTGACAGACGATTTTGTCGTGATCAAGGTGACCGATAACGTTGAAATCCCTGTGCAAAAGCACGCGGTGGCGGCTGAGTTGCCAAAAGGCACGATCAAATCGATTCAAGAATAAGCATTTGAAAATTCAAAAAAGAGCCGCATTAAGTGGTAGCGGCGACCTAAGTGTCGCCGGTTCCGCTAGATGGAATGCACTTATGGTTGACTGAAATGCAATGGCGACGGTTTACGCAATTTTTGACGTAATTTCACAAGCCAGTT
Source organism: uncultured Saccharospirillaceae bacterium (assembly GCA_947503895.1). Taxonomy (GTDB): domain Bacteria; phylum Pseudomonadota; class Gammaproteobacteria; order Pseudomonadales; family Oceanobacteraceae; genus Bermanella. The sequence goes on along the minus strand of CANNFT010000007.1, from coordinate 260,054 downwards.
TCATGCTCTTCACTTGCTGTGCCCGCTGGCTCTTAAAAAAATAAATCAGGAACCCGGGCTTATGCTCAATAAATATCCTCTCTGGAAGTACCTACTTATACTCATCGTCTGTGCGATGGGAGCCGTATATTCATTACCGAATTTGTATCCCCCTGATCCAGCCGTGCAAATCACGCCTGCGAAAAGTGGCGATGCCGTTGACGAATACACGCTCAAGAAAGCGCTGGCCGTATTGGACAGCAAGAATATCGAATACTTTGGTGAAACCTTACAAGAAGGTAAAACCGCATTACTGCGTGTTAAAGATCAAGAGATCCAATTGGCCGCTAAAAGCGCCATTCAGCGTGAACTGGGTGACAGCTTCATTGTTGCTTTGAATCTTGCTCCGACCACCCCTCAATGGTTGCGTGATTTGAATGCAGGGCCTATGACTCTAGGTCTCGATCTGAGTGGTGGTGTGCACTTCTTAATGGAAGTGGATATGGAGCAATTCTTAAAGCAGCGTGTGGATAATTACCGCGAAGCCTTAAAGCGTTCACTGCGTGAAGAAAATCTACGTTACCGCCGTGTGATTCTGGCCGGCGAGCACGGCATTGATATCATGTTCACCAAAGCGGATCATCGAGATGATGCTGAATCGCTGATTCGCCGTGAGTACACAGAATTTATCACCTCCACGCGTGATGATAGCGAAGATGCATTCTGGGTTTCATTGCGTATGACCGACGCGAAAGTAAAAGAGCTTGAAACCTACGCCGTTAAGCAAAACCTGACAACAATTCGTAATCGAGTAAATGAACTGGGTGTGGCTGAGCCTCTGGTTCAACGCCAAGGGCGCAATCGAATCGTGGTTGAGCTGCCAGGTGTTCAAGACACAGCTGCAGCGAAAAAAATACTGGGTAAAGCTGCAAACCTCGAATTCCGTTTAGAAGCGACTCCTGACGAGCCCAAATACAATACGGAAGTCTTTAAGTTTAAAAATCCTTCCCCTGGCCGAGCTGATGCACGTGTAGAAAAAGCGCTGATTGTAACGGGCGATAATGTCTCTAATGCACAGCCTGCATTTGATGAAAATGGGCAACCACAAGTAAACATCAACCTTGATGGCACAGGTGGCGCACTGATGGGCGATGCGACGAAAAAGAGCATCGGACGTCGGATGGCGGTGCTGTTCATTGAGCACAAAGTGCGTACCCGTTATGAAGAAAAAGATGGCGAGATCATCACGCATGAAGATAAATACAAAGAAAAAGGCATCATTAGTTTAGCCACCATTCAAAGCGCATTGGGCAGTAGTTTCCGCATCACAGGACTGGAAGCCGGTGAAGCATCAGAATTGGCCTTATTACTGCGTGCAGGAGCCCTCGCCGCTCCCATGTATTTCGTGGAAGAGCGCACAGTGGGGCCGAGCTTAGGTAAAGAAAATATCAAGCTCGGGGTAACGTCTGTACAAATGGGCTTAGCCCTCGTGCTGCTTTTCATGCTGCTGTATTACAAGGTATTTGGTATCGTCGCCAATATCGCGCTAACAGCAAACCTAATGCTATTAACTGCGATTATGTCCATGTTAGGCGCCACTCTGACACTACCGGGTATTGCCGGGATCGTATTAACCGTGGGTATGGCCGTCGACGCGAATGTCCTCATATTTGCGCGCATAAAAGAGGAGTTGAAAGAGGGTTTGAATCCGCAGCAAGCGATTCACAGCGGATACGATAAAGCCTTCTTAACCATATTGGACGCCAACATCACCACACTCATCGTGGCGATTATCTTGTTTGCTGTAGGAACGGGTCCTGTTAAAGGATTTGCCGTGACATTGTCGATTGGTATCTTAACCTCAATGTTCACCGCGATCGTTTTAACTCGCGCCATGATAAACCTCGTATACGGCGGTCGTCGTGTCAGCAAATTATCAATATAGGAGCCGCACGTAATGAAAAACGTTAATTTTATGGGCGGCCGCAAAATAGCTGCTGCTTTCTCCATCCTCCTATTACTGGCTTCAATCGGAAGCTTGGCCACGCAAGGCCTTAAATTAGGATTGGATTTTACAGGCGGAACATTAATCGAAGTGGCTTTTAACGAAGCCGCTAACGTTGAAGAAGTTAAATCCACCCTCATTGAATCAGGTTATAAAGACATCGTCGTGCAACACTTCGGCAGCGAAGAAGAAGTGTTGGTCAGGATGTCTGAAAGCTATCGTCCTGACTTAGGTGATGAAGTACTTAAAACCTTAAAAACCAAGCTTGATGAAAATGTAACGTTGCGTCGAGCGGAGTTTGTGGGTGCGAATGTCGGCGAAGAATTACGTGACGAAGGCGGATTAGCCTTATTACTCGCACTCGCCGTTGTCATGGTATACGTCGCCGTCCGTTTCCAATTTAAATTCTCAGTGGGCGCTGTATTGGCGTTGATGCACGACGTCATCGTCATTCTGGGAATCTACTCAATCTTTCAGTTTGATTTTGACTTGACCGTGCTGGCGGCACTGTTAGCGGTGATAGGTTACTCACTGAATGACACCATAGTGGTATCTGATCGCATACGTGAGAACTTTCGAATTGTGCGTCAAATGTCACCCATCAATGTGATTAACCTTTCATTAAATCAAACACTAGGCCGTACGATCATCACCTCGTTAACCACCTTGCTGGTGTTGTTGGCGCTGTTGATATTTGGTGGTGAGTTGATTTATTTGTTCGCACTGGCGCTTACCATTGGTGTGGTGGTGGGTACTTACTCATCCATATACGTGGCTGCCAATATTCTATTAGCGATGAATATTTCTCGTGAAGACTTATTGCCACCCGAAGTTGAAGAAGAAGTGGACGACCGTCCTTAGTCATTGAGACCGGTTTAAGCAACATAAAAAAACGCGACTTTAAGTCGCGTTTTTTTATGCCTGCTGATTAATCTCGCTTGTAGCACCTTTCTGGTTGGAAGCCGGCAATCTATAGTAGATGAGCATCCGTTTGCCTCTCCAATCGCTGTATACCGCTGTAGGGGGGGGTAGAGCATTTGGCCACCGCCTTATATTTTATGGCACAAGGTTAAAATGCACGTAGTACAAAATATATTCTATACAAGCTTTTCAAAAAACGCGGTAGTGCGTATCATTCGAGCGCTTTTAAAAAGAGGTCATAAAAGTGAAACAATTAATTACGTTTATCGCGCTATCTTTCTGTATAGCGATGTCTTCCCATGCCGCTCAAGAACCAGAGTTGAGTGGTGGTGTTGGGCTGGGAATTCCCTACGGATTACTAGGCGTGAATGGGGAAATTAAGTTACATGAATATGCTGCAGTATCTGCAGGCATCGGGATCGGCCTTGAAGAGCCCGCATTTGCATTCGGTGGACATCTGCTGATTCCTACCGAGATATCATTGAAACCTCGTCTAAGTGCTTATTACAGTACGGCAGTCGCCGCAATTGAAGTATGTGAGTTTTCTTTCTTCGGCGAAGATAATGGGTGTGAATACGAGCAGTTTGCAGGAACCGCTTTAGGGTTGGGATTTGTCGTCAAACATTTTCAGTTTGAACTCCTATTCATTGACTCGCCAGACTTTGACGATAAGAAAAAAGAATACGAAGCGAGGGGGGCCGAATTAGGGTCTGAAAGTGAATTGGCATTAGTATTAGCTTATCGCTTCTGATCGCTTAAATAAAAATGGCTATTGAGCTTGATCGTGACCGCAAGCGGGTAGGCGATTAGAAATAACGCTCATGAGTCTAGCCAAAAGTAATTAAACTTAAAAAGCCCAATTCATTTGGGCTTTTTTTTGCATTGCTTATTTTGCACTATTTAATGGACATTGTATAAATGAAAATAAATATGATTATCAAAGTGCTCTACGAAATCTTTTTTTAAACCTTTTCTTAAGCGCTATCAATCAGCCACCTTGTCCTAAAGCCATGATCCCAAGTAACGGCCAGGCAATAATGCCCAAAACGGCGAATACTTGACCGTAAAGCGTTTTTTGCTTAATTAGCCCAGTCGTTATCATCACACAGGAAAAACAAACAGCTATCGCAAACGGCCAGTTAAATATGCGTATTCCATATGGAATGCCTTCAATGCTGACCCAGATAACGGCAATTAACGCAGAAGTGATTGCCGCCATCACATCATGAAGATTGAGCGAATAGTGCCCAAATTTGAACACAATTACAGTGAAAATGAGCTGTAAAATCAGCAAGCTAATAACGATTCTTTTAATAATATATGCCTGACATTGTACCTATTCACTTTTCGCAGAATGCATCGAGATGGAGCTAACTGCTACTAAGAAAAGCCTTGAATACCTAGGATGCCACTTTTACTGGATTAATAGAATGCTAAATTGTGTGATTTACTGGCTTTAGAGTACACCTATTAGTGCTGGTTATGTTACACCTCTCAGACCAATGATAAAAACCCAATTAGAGAAATGGACGACATGTTTAAATAAAATACCTTGTCCAGCCTAATTATTTTTCGGTTTCATGTTAATCCGGGATTCTTTGACAGCTCTACTTTAGCTAGGATCAATGCTTGGGCATTAAATACATTCACCATAAGCTTGTGGGGCTGGAGATTTGTTTAGTTGCAATAGGCGAATTATTGAATACTGCTCTAGAAAATTTCCAGATTAAAAATAATGCGATATCAGTTAATTATTGCTGTACTGAGTTGGTGTGATATTACACCAAAATAAAAAAACCAACCGTGATTGGTTGGCTTTTATTTTGGTGAATTAGCGGGATATTTTTATGGTTAATGAAAACGTCCCTTAATTAAATATTTAATTAAGGGAGCGTCTCCCCACTTATTGATTAATGTGAATCTATGATTCTATTTGTAATACAAATCACCATGACCATGTGAAATATACTTCGCTAATCCAGTCTCTACGTCGTACTTCATGCCTCTTGTAGCGTAATTTGCTGTTTGAGTCTTGATGGCAGTTGATTTGTTTATTAGTTTTCTGTTGCTCTTTTCTTCGACCGAAACAGCAGGAAATAATTGACTGCGCATTGCGTAAGTGGTGCCGACATAGGCCAATGCCTTAGAGTTGTATGTAAGCGTCTCAGATTCAATATTTATAATATCATCACATTCTTTGTGATAGCACTTGTCGTAAGCTTCTCCTGCTGTACCACCCCAAGTAGCAGCTTCTTCCTCTGACTTATTCACTTCTGCGCCGGTAAATAGCCCTCCGAATGCAATACCATAATTGGCAAAGCCTGCGTAGTCGGAACGTTTTGCTAGTGCGCTTGGTGCCGTTTCTAGATTATTCTTATTAAAGAAGCCATTAAATGTTGCTTCAATATCGGCAGTACCATGAGGTGGTAAGAACGTCTCGTCATATGCGTTGGCTTCATCTTCCATCGTGTCTGACAAGTCACCATCATAAACGAAATAAACAGGATTGGGTGAGCCAATCATATCGAAATTTAAATACATTGCGACATCAACAGTCTCAGTAAATTGCTTATTCGTTTCTTCGAGCACAGAATTGTACTGTTCATTCGTCCAACTGTCCAAGTCACTTGGGTCTAGTTTGAATTCAGCAGCAATCGACTTAAATAATTCGTCTTGTATTGGACGGAACGTTGAATCTACATAGTGTTGGGAGCCAATTAATCCAGCTTCTTCAGCGGACCACCACGCAAACCGCATTTTATTTTCTGGCACTTGCTCAGATTTAGCAAATTGTATGGCGTATTCAAGTAGCCCAGCTGATCCGGTTCCATTATCGTTTATACCTGGACCTTCATTGACGCTATCGAGGTGCGCACCTAACATCACAACTTGCTCAGCGTTACCTTCTTTTGTTTCAGTAATTACATTGTTTGTATTAACCGTTTTGTCTGTGGTAGAAGTCTTGATTGTTGCTTGTGCATCTTTTAATTGGAAAATTTGAAGGCCGAGATCGTATGAACTGCTTAGAACGGGGATGCTCACACTAGTGTCTTCACCTAGAGTTCCACCGAAGGTAGCCATTCTACCTTCGCCATTACCATCATTGAATATAATGACAGCAACTGCTCCCACGGCTTCTGCATTGCTAGCCTTTTTATCAAATGCACAACTTCCACGTTGTATAACAGCGATTTTTCCTTCAATTTCTTTACCTTCAAAATCACTCGCCTCACATCCATCTGAATAATCATAAGCTTTATCATCGGCTTCTGAAAAGCTAGGAGTAACAAAAACAAGATCTTTTGCCGTATCAATTAAAGCTGACCCAGAATAGCTCATGGTGTTGTAGCTAAACTCTTCTGCACTCTCCTCTGGATTTTGTGGTTGAGTTATGTTCTCGTCTCCTTTACCTGAAACGGTTGAAAGAACGAAACTACTGGGCTCCATTTGCTCCCATAGGCGAAATTCAAAAGACTGAAGTTTGACTTCGTACCCAGCCGCTTCTAACTGAGCTTTTATATACTCAGTAGAGGAGTCGTAACCTGGGGTGCCGGCAGCGCGTGTTGAAACGTCATTGACTCTATTCTCTTCAGCGATACGCTGTAAATTAATGAGGTGAGATTCAACAGCACTGGTCGTGATCTTGGAACTCAAGAGGTCTTGAGCAGATACTTCTGTTTCGACTTTATCACTACTGTTTTTATCACTGCCACAGCCAGCCAATGCAAGTGCTGAGATAGAACTTGCAAGTACTAATTTCTGAAAATTCATCGATTTTACCTATTATTTGTATAGTGGTGAGAACGTACCAGTGGCGAAATATAACTAATACAAAAATAGTAAATCAAGTGCGAATATTAGCGACTATTATTGGTGCGGCCAAGCACTTAATTGGTGCGTCGATGTGGTAATCCAATTGTTGATCAATGGATTGAAATGTATAAAAGGTAAAAATTGACCTATAGGTCGAAAAACTAGAGGTTTAAGAATGAATGAGTGAAAATTGAATTAACTTATAGGCACTATTTATTGACCATCATGACTTTATGTTCCTTTGATAGATACTTTTAGGATGCGTCAAATTGGTGCAATTAAAAATATGGCGTAAGGAGATAATGGGGGGATGCTGCGTCGATAATGAGGGGCCCTATAAATGACTCTCGGATATTATTACCATACTACCTCAGAAAAAATTCAATGGATTTGATACCTAAAGTTAGTGATTTTTATCCACCAAAGGGTTTAAGGTTGTTTAATATAAAATCCCATGTTTTTTTGCTATTGAGTTTAATCGACCGTCTACATTCATAGCCTTAAGCGCTTTGTTGAATTTTTCTCGAATATCGTTTGATTTCCCTCTTTTTTTTGTAAAGCCAATGTACAAAGGGCGACTATCTAATGCAGGTTTTAAATCTATAATTGTATTTTCGGGATAATCTAACTTCTTTGAATGCAGGTAATAAATTACATTTTTTGCTCCAGCAATCAAATCAATGCGTCGTAGCATTAATTTTCTAATATTTTGAAGCTCAGTCGTTGCCACTTCTTTTTTCAAGAATGAAGCATTATCAAATTCACTTCCGTACGATGAGCCGCGGACTATCCCAATCCGATAGTTGGATAGATCACTCAATTTACTAAATTTCAGTTCGTCGGAAGGGTGGGAAAATAAAACCGTTTGCACTTCAATAATAGGGTCTGAATACAAAAGATATTGATCACGTTCTTCCGTGAAATAAACACCCAGAATGGCATCAATACTGCCCGATTTAGCGTTTAAAATAGCTCGCGCCCAAGGCACGATCTGAATATCGATATTGTATTTCGAATCAGATAAAGCTGTAGAAATCACTTCAGGTAGAAAACCGTAGTTTTCCAGAGAGCGCCCCATATAGGGTGGTGAGTCGTCACCCATAACGATAATGTTTTCCGCATGGGACGCGGCAATTGATACAGCAAAGGCAATAATATAGAAAATGAGATGAGTACTGTAGATATGTGATTGGCGCATAATTCAAGCTCGATACGGCATAACGGCTGGACAGACTTTGAAGCGCGGACTCTTTAAGAATAGTCCCGATTTTTCGCTATGTGCCAAGATGTATTGATAAAAGTCCGCTGAGTCGAAGGTGACGACGCTTATGGATTTGACCGTGATTGGGGTGGAATGAATAACCTAGGATATTCAGTAGATGATCTAAGCAGTGCTTTTTCTTACTCTGAAATGAAAAAGCCCCAACTTCGCAAACAAAGTTGAGGCTTTTCAGTAGGTTAGGAGAATCTCTTAACCTTGATTTTGGTGGTGGGGTGGAACGCCGGTTTGGTTCCCTCAATAGGAACTGCATTAGTCCCTCAATTGCTTTAGTAAGCCAATGCGGGTCTATGCTTACGCGGGAGCTTCGGAACCCTGTTTGTCAGAAGCTAGCAGAAACTCGGTTGACAATTGGCCTTGTACGGGCGCTTCACCATTGAACGAAATTTGATATCCCATTGCCTTATAGCTTTTCTCCCGTTTGTGAACATTCGCTGCAACATTGGGAGCGAGCAATCGACATAATCGTAAATGGTGACACGCTCTTTGCCATCCGCCTCTCGGTGAATACGCCCGGCATACTGAGCCAGTGAACCTTTCCATGCAATGGGCATGGCTAAGAACAGCGTATCTAGTCTTGGCAGATCAAAACCTTCACCTACATATTTGCCAGTGGCAACGACAACTTGCGCGGTAGGTAGTTGCTCTTCAACAGCCTTCCGCTCAGACGCGCGCATTGCGCCTTTTAAAACGACCGAATCGACCTCTTTGTCGAGAAGCAAAGCATTGATCGTCTCTGCATGTTCCCTGCGTTCTGTTAACACTATTGGGTGTTTAGATTGTTGAATACAGGCGAGAACATCGCTGATAATTCTCTGTGTTCGTTGATCATTTTCCATGATCCAGCTATAAGCGTCAGAGATTTTTGGTCGCTCTTCTGAATTGATTAACTGCTTTGGAGGGTTGTCATAAAGCTGATGAACAACGACTTGTTGCTCAAATTTATCTTCAGTAGTGCTTTTAACTTTGTGACGAATAGGCCCTGCTGCCATAAAGATGATTTTCTGGTGGCCATCCTGTCGTTCGGGGGTAGCTGTCAAGCCGAGGACATATTTGGCTCGAACTTCGTTTAACACCATTTCAAAGCGCGGCGCAGAAACGTGATGGCACTCATCTACGATCACATGCCCATAATCTTGGACGATCTCCGATACAGTGTTGTCTTTTTTATTGATGAGGCTTTGATAGATTGCGATGTCAACGACACCCGTTGGTTTTTTCTTGCCACCACCGATGATACCTACATCCACACCAGGCAAAAACGATTTTAATCGTTCTTTCCACTGGTCGAGCAGCTGTCTACTGTGTAGTAAAATTAGCGTATTGGCTTTGCGCTTTGTAATCATGCCAATAGCGGTAACTGTTTTACCAAAGGCTGTAGGTGCGTGAAGAATACCTGCATCATGCTTACTCATAGCTCGCACTGCAGCTTGTTGACTCTTTCTGAGCTTGACGAGCGACTCAGTGGCTTTCAGTTTAATACCACGTTCTCGCTGATCGTCTAATAGAACTTCGATATGATTCTCGGTTAACAACTCTAGCGCTTCGTCTAAGCAACCGCGAGGTATTGCCAAGTAGCCTTGCTCAATTCGAGCACAGGAGATAAATCGCGGGATACCATGAGTTGAAAATCGTAATGCCTGTGTTTTAAAGAATACCGGGTTTGAAAAGCTCGCGAGTCGCCTTAACCTTGCTGCTAATGCGCTCGGTATTTCGCTTAAATCAAAATAAACTTGATTTGCTAGGGTGACGGATATCGTTTTCGGTGGGTTTTCCAATAAGAGCGGTTTTGCCTTGGCGGTTACCTCCCAAGGTGGGCGATTCTCTATAACCTCTTGTTCTTTAAATAACGCAGAATTTGGTGAAATCTGTGTTAGTAACTTTGTCAGTCTGCTGTGTGAAATAGACTCCATAGTAGCTAGGTGTTGCCATTGGTCTTGGATGACATTAAGTTCGTTATTGACAAAGGCGCTATTGCCAGACAATCGTGCTTCCTTCTGAAGTGGTAGAGCGATTAAATTTCCAAATCCGCCTTCGGGTAAAATATCCTGATTGGGGAAAAGGCGATCATAGGAATCAAACGATAAGTTGGGATAAAACTCCATCGCTTTGTCGAGCAGGCCAAATCCCAGTAGCCTAGCTTCTTTGGCTGGCACTTTCTCGTTGAAGAAAATCCAAAGGTGCGCGCCATTACCGGAACGTGAAATCTCAATGGCATGTGGTATTTCAAAGTTCTGGCAAGCTTTCGACATTGCTTTCACTTCGTCTTGCCATTGGCCTTTATCAAAATCGGTGGCAAGAAAGTAGCAGGTGTTATCGTGCATTAAAGGATAAAGGCCAACGATTTGTTGCCCGGCTAAGTGGCGATAAATGATCTGGTCATTTAACTCAGTGAACTGACGGTGATTGCAATCCTGACATTTGATGCGAGGCTTGTGACAGAGTCCTTGTACCCACTCGTTATTACAGGCAACAGAGTAACCACTGCGACCTTGTATATTTTGCCAGCGGTTAGCAAAAATATCGGCTCGGCCCTGAAACAATCCTCTAAAAATGGCAATCTTTTGTTCTGGTGAATATAGGGGCGAGTCAGATGTATTTGATGGGGGTTGTTGAAGTTGTTCTCTGAGAGCTAAAAGTTGCTTTTTCTCCTGTTCAAGCGCAACAAGCCGAGAGTCAATCTCGGCAATGCTCTGGAAACCCTCATGTTTAAGCATGTGCTTGCGGTGGTTTGATCAGAGACTCAGCAGGAATACCCAAGCCCTCGTGCAGCTTCCAGATCATTTTTAGCGTAAGCGAGCGTTTGTGATTGAGAATTTCATAAACTCGGTTGCTTTTACCAATCATGGGCTCGAGGTCTTTCACTGTTAAACCTTTACGTTCCATCTCGAACTTGATGGCTTCAACAGGGTCAGGTAGATCCATAGGGAAATTCTTGGCCTCATAAGCTTCGATAAGAGTGACCATGACATCCAGCTTCTCACCTTCGGGTGTGTCAGGGTCAGCCATCATCAGACTTTCAATTTCTTTTAATGCCGTTCGGTAGTCGGCATCAGTTTTAATCGGTTTGATGTCCATGGTAATTCCTCCGGCAATTAAATAGTTTGTACATCAATTTTGTCGTACTGCGCATGGGTACCGATGAACCGGATATAGACCACGCGATAGGCATAGTTGATCCACACGACCAAACGGTACTTGTTACCCGCAATATTAAAAACCGCACGCCCATCTTTGAGGATGCTGGCATTTCTGAAATCCTGCTTAAGATCGGCAGGAGCCCTCCAGTCAGCCGCTAAGGCATGTCGATACCAAGCAAGCGTAGGCTCTTTCGCATCCATATACTCTGGGTTTTCTTCCCAGAAAGTTTTCAGTGTCGATAGGGCAATGATTCTCATAAGGACTATGGTAGTCCCGTTTTGGGACTGGTGCAACTCCTTAATGCTTCAAAATTCTAAGTGAATAAGAAGTTCGAGTGACCTTGATTTTGGATGGAGTTAACTTGCAGCGTTAACTCGGTATCAAATACTGCCTTGCGGCAAAATTTGGGACGGCGGGGATATAGAATTTTGCTGTATGCCTCAATTTAAAGGCGCCTTTCGGCTTTTGATTCTATAAAATGTTACATCTAGTGTTACTAAAGGTGCGGTCTTCTGGTATTCAAACAGGATAGATCTTGTGGTATCGCTCAAACCATACTAGGTAAAAATGGCCGCCCACTCTGTACCCCCAAGCTGAGAGCCTTAGGCTCTATAGGGATGGTCAGAGCTATTGCCCTTATTTTTGCCTTATATTCATGAAAATAGTGTCCAATACGGTTTAGGGCTCTTAAATTATAGCTTGTACTGATAGTGGGCACTAATAAAAGATTGCCATGTTTTGCTTTAGAATTCATGGGGGTGAAGGCTTTGCTGGTGGCTGGTAGAAGACTTTTTGCGGAGACATCTACCAGCGATAACAAAGGGCTCTTACTTAGGCAAACTAGGTAAGGGCTTTTTTACAGGTTTAGTTGATCTTGAGTAGACTGAGCTTTTTTCTTGGCCAGTAACAAGTCAATTTTGGCTTTGGGGAGTCTTGCTGCTTCCCGCTTACTTAATCCAAGTGAACGAGCCTTGTACATCAATTCAGCTTCAACTCTGGCTTCAGCATCTAATTTCTCATCTTTAGAAAGGTGCCTAGAGTCTAGCCTGTAGATGCCCTCACGATTCCCATTATTGTGTATGAGCCAGTTGTATTCTCTTGCGAGCGTTTGAAGTGCCGACCTTGGGTTGGCTTTTAGCAAAATAGTGAGATCAATTGTGCTTCTTGAGTGCCCATCATTGAGTATTTCAAGTAGTAGACGGGCCTGTGTTCCAGCTTTGGGAATGAACCTATTAGGTATACCTTCGTACTTATCCATTGATTAGCCCTCCATTAATTTTGCGGTTTTCTACAATGCCTTTAACCAAGTCTTTTATATCCTCCGGTGCTTTACTAGTGACAAGAGCTACCAATACAGTTTGAATTTCTTCTTCCAGCCAGCCACAAGCGCGGCCGCCTAGATTGATCGAAGGGGGGATTAATCCAGCGTTTATTCGGTTGAAAAGGGTTGATTTAGAAATGCCTAGTGTGTTTAGGACTTCGGGTTTTCGGACAATTCTATTATTGGGTATTTTCATTGTTTTAACCTTTGGAGTTATTAGGCTCTATTAGGTTAAAACTGAGCTTAAATGGAATGCTGAATATTCAGGAATATCTTTTGAATATTCACTCTTATTTAATCAAATCTTGAGCTGACTTAAGGTAATTAATTAGTGTTCTTTCTCCAATCTCTAGTTCGATTCCTTTTTGAGCTAAAATCTGAATAATTGCTTTTGCATCTTTGCTTGGCTTATTAGTTAGGCCGTCAGCTAGGGCTGTAGATAGAGCGTGGATTGTACTTAGGTAGCTATTTTTAGACTTTGTGCTCGGTTCGTTTTTGGTGCTTGAGGCGCTATTTATTAACTTAGTTAGGCTCTCAGTTTTGACTATTATATTACAATCATCTGGTAGGGTTCCGGCTGGAAAATAGTTCCTAGCTGAATTATACGGTAGATCATCTATCCCAATTTGTAGTCTGTCTTCTTTAGTGAATCGCTCTTGAATTTGTGCGATAAGTTTTCCTTCTTCGGCTTCTTTTTCCAAGAACGTACCTTCTAAGTTTATTAGTTCTATTGGTGAGCCATCGGTTTCTAGTTGGTAGTAATGTGAAATATCTAAAGCCTCGGACCCAACCATGGGTATATCCCAAATTCCGTCGATTGAATAAACCTTTTCTTCTAAAATTAGTTGCTGGTTATCTGTGTAAGCAATGCCTTCAAGATAGGATAAACAGGCCTTATCTTCAAAGTCCTCAATCATAGCTTCCGCGAATGGTCCGCTTAGTTCTATAGTCTTCGCTTCTGGGCGTGATACTAACTTTCCAATTTTAGCTTGGGCTTTATTAACTAAATCGACTGAGAGTACTAATTTTTTATCGAGGGCCAATTGGTATAAGTCGCTTTTTTTTACGGAGGCACCAAAAACGAGGCTAAGGTATTCGCAGGCATCATCTAGGTTCATCCATTGCTTTAGATTAAATAGCTTCTCCACTTCAATCTCCATTCACTAGGTGGAAAATTTCTTGGCTTCTTCGCCACTTATTTTGCTAGACCACCAATCCATCATCACCTTCCGTCTCTCAATGTATTCAGCCCGATTGTAGGCGGCTCTCACTTCATTTTTATCAACATGGGCTAGTGCTGCTTCAATAACATCATGATCAAACCCAGCTTCGTTTAAGGTGGTACTGGCAAGTGCTCGCATACCGTGGGCAACCATTTTGTCTTTGTATCCGTTTCGCTTTAAAACCGTATTTACGGTGCTTTCATTTAAGTGCTTGCTTTTGGTTCTGGCGGAGTGAAAGACATGCTCGTAATGGCCCGTAAGAGGCTTAATGTGTCCTATAACTTCAAGGGCTTCATCTGTTAGTGGGACGGTATGGGTCTTTTTCTTTTTCATTCGTTCGGCGGGTATGTGCCAAAGTTTGTTGTCGAAGTCGATTTCGCTCCAGCGTGTACCGGCGGCTTCGCTTGGTCTAACCATTGTGCGTAGTTGCCAGAAAATAAGCGCGCGGGTTAAAGGCTGAATGCTGGCCTTTTTTATGGACTCCGAAAATTCAAATAGATCTTCTGGCTTGATTGTGGGGTAGTGGCTTTTACTTGGAGCTTTGAAAGCTTTGGTGATACCTGTAAGCGGGTTGTTCTCACATAAACCAGTGTTTACCGCGTAGTTCATGACTTCGTTAATTCGCTGGCATAGACGCTTCACTAGATCGTGGTGACCATTCTGATGAATCGGTTGAAACGCATCAATGACAAGCGAGGCTTTGAGTTTGTGTAAGGGGTAATTACCGAGCTTGGGGAATATGTGTAGCTCGAATGAGCGGTAAATATCGTTCGTATGGTCTTCACTGACTTGGCTTTTCTTTACGATTACCCAGCTATCCGTCACAAACTTTAAGGTGTTGCCGTGTGCCGCCTTTTGCTGGCGGTTGTGAGTATCTTTGAACTCCTTTGGGTCAATGTCCTTGGCCAATAGCTCTCTGGCGTCGGCTCGCAACTCGCGCGCGCGTGGAAGACTCACCTCGGGGTAGGTTCCAAATCCTAGGTTGGTTCTTTTTTTGATGTAGGGGCGGGAATAGTTGAAAAGCCACAGCTTGGAGCCGCTAGGCTTAATTCTTAGCTGAAGGCCGTTCCCGTCTGCAAGGTTGTATTCCTTGTCTTTAGGCTTAGCCTGTTTAATTTGCTTGTCCGTAAGCAGTTTGGTGACACTGGCCATTTTAGTAACACTGAATCCGTTAAGTTGGCTGGTGTTACTATGGATGTTACTTAAAACGGTGGATGTTACAAGTTTCTATAGGAGGGTATTGGGTACAAAAAACCCGCTAAACCTAGTGATTTAGCGGGTTTTCGATGGTCTTAGATGTTCCTAAAACCTGATTTTGGTGGAGACGGCGGGATTTGAACCCGCGTCCGCCAACACTCCCCTATCGGATCTACATGTTTAGTCTGCTCTACTAGATTAACCCATCACGGCCCGAGAGACAGGGCGTTTAGGGCGAGCCTAATACTTGTTTAGCTGTTCGGCCTTAGGCAAGCTTCCCGAGCGAGCTTATGTTGCGTGCCCTCGTCATCCGTCCATAAGCATCCAGAATCGGAGGTTAGCGGGCTTAAGCCGCTAGTGCGTAGTTTTCGTCGTTTGCGACTATAATATGTATAACGGGGATTTAGGTGATCGTCATACCCTCACCACATGCACCTCAAGCTTCATCATCGGCGTCGAATCCAAAATCGTCCCCAAAAGCTTTTTGGTTAGCTGAATTGTATGGGCGGGCGTCGCCGAATTCAAGTCAACTAGGCTAAATGTCTGAATCAATGTCATTCTGATGTTTTATTGATCAGTTTGTCAGTGTGCATTTAACGAATACTTTGTTCGATGGTGATTTATCGAACGTTGTGCTTCATGATGCGTTCTTTTTGTTTGTTCCAATCTCGTTCTTTGTCGCTATCACGTTTGTCGTGCGCTTGCTTACCTTTAGCCAATGCAATTTTGCACTTCACATTTGGGCCTTTCCAATAAAGCTCCAGGGCGACCACGGTATAACCTTTAGCCGTGCTGGCCATGATGAGTTTGTCTATTTCTTTACGGTGTAGCAACAGCTTGCGATCGGCTTTTGGATCGCAGATGACATGTGTGCTGGCTGTATTGAGCGGAGTGATCATCGCGCCGGACAACCATGCTTCTCCCTTGTGCAATACAACATAGGAGTCAACGAGCTGTGCTTTTCCGGCTCGTAGGCTTTTGACTTCCCAACCCTGCAGGACGAGGCCGGCTTCGGTTTGGTCGGATAAAATGTAGTCGTGTCGAGCACGCTTATTCGCGCATATGCTCGATCCACTATTGGCTGTTTTTTTCTTACTCTTTCCCATGGCGCGCATTATAGGGCGCTGTTTAAAAAAAAGATATGCTCGGAAAGCGAGTCAGTCGCAATAGAAATACGGGTTCTTAAGGTTGGCTGGGTGGGAATTGCTGATAGTTCGCTCAGCACTAGATTGTCTGGCAGACTATTCGCGACATTGTGCAAAAAATAAGTTGAAAGCGGACTTGAATCGCCGAATCTATTATTGAAATGCAAATGCGTTCTTGAGTAAGTGCGCGTTTTTTCAGAGAATGTCACAAAAAAATAGGGAACCTTTGCGCAAGCTTAGTTCGGCTAGGGGTAATTTTACGGGCTGACTCAAATTTTTTACGGTAAGAAATGTCCATTTCGAGCGTATAAGATGAGATGAATCCGAGAATATCCGGACGAGACATGCAGGGCAGCCCAGCATCTTCTTAGTTTTGGTCGATTTCTGATAATCGAACCTAACCTCAGCTTAGATTCTGAGTGACCTCGTTGTTTGTGTCGTGCCGATTGCGTTTAAAGATTCTGAATAACAATAACTCAATAATAATTAGGATAGGGCTATGGCAGAACAAGCAAGCATCCATGGTTTATGGCGCAGCCGTTGGTTGTTTATTTTAGCAGCCACGGGTTCCGCAGTGGGATTGGGGAACATTTGGAAATTTCCATACATCACTGGTGAAAACGGTGGTGGTGCATTCGTATTAGTGTATCTCGCCTGTATTTGTTTGATCGGTATACCGGTCATGATCGGCGAAGTAGTAATGGGTCGTATGGGACGTCAAAGCCCAATTAACACCATGAAAGCATTAATTAAAGACAATGGCGGAAACCCTGCTTGGGTGGGCATCGGTTGGATGGGCGCGCTTGCGGGCTTCCTAATCTTGTCATTCTACTCCGTTATCGCGGGTTGGGCGTTGTACTATGTCTTCCAAATGATGAGTGGAGAATTTGCAGCCACAACAGCAGAGCACGCAGGGGAAGTGTTCGGTGGATTGTTGGGTGACCCTGGTACGTTAATGACGTGGCACACTGTCTTCATGATTCTAACCATCGCTGTCGTAGCACGTGGTGTGACGAAAGGTTTGGAAACGGCCATCAGCATCCTGATGCCGGCGCTCTTCGTATTGCTGATCATCATGATGGGTTATGCCATGGCTTCCGATGGTTTCGCACAGGGTCTAGAATTCTTATTCTCGCCTGACTTCAGCAAATTAAGCTGGAACTCCGTAGTGGTGGCACTGGGGCACGCGTTCTTTACCTTGAGTTTAGGTATGGGTGCCATCATGGCATACGGTGCTTACTTGCCAAGTGGTCATTCGATTGGTAAGACCGTCGTGACCATTGCGGTGTTAGATACCGTTGTGGCACTGGCTGCAGGTATGGCTATTTTCCCAATCGTATTCAGTAATGGCTTAGAGCCAGGTGCGGGCCCAGGTCTATTGTTCCAAACTTTGCCTATTGCGTTTGGTAATATGCCAGGCGGTATTCTGTTCGGTACTTTGTTCTTCATTCTAGTTAGCTTTGCAGCTTGGTCTTCGTCTATTTCTTTGGCAGAACCGGTCATGGCTTGGTTGGTTGAATCGAAAGGATTAAATCGCTTCAAAGCGGGTGTTCTGGTGGGTTTGATTGCTTGGGTACTTGGTATTGGTACAGTGTTGTCGTTCAACGAGTGGGCAGAAATCAAGCTCTTCGATAAAACCTTCTTCGACACCTTGGATTACCTGACTGCGAATATCATGTTGCCACTAGGCGGCCTGTTGATTGCCTTGTTCGTGGCTTGGGTGATGCGTCAAGACGATGTGAAAGCCGCTCTAGAAGTAGAAAACGAAACACTTTACAAAGCTTGGACTGTCACCGTTAAGTTCCTTGCACCACTGGCGATTGTTTTCGTCTTCTTGAATGGACTTGGTGTTTTTGCCTTTGGGTAATAAAATACTGGCACAATAGGACGTATCTGAGGCGACTCAGGTACGTCCGCGTTTTTAGTTGTGTACAGGAGTATGGGCTGCCCATGCCACAAATAGCACGTTCAGCCTTAGTGATGCACTCAGATCAACGTATGTTTGATCTGGTGCATGATGTTAGACGTTATCCCGAGTTCTTACCTTGGTGTAGCGAATCCCACATTATTTCAGAAGACGACCACCAGTTGGTGGCGGGCCTGACCATTCAAAAGGGAAGTCTTTCCCAAACCTTTACTACCCGAAACACGCTACAGCCCCCTGAAAGTATGACGCTTGAATTGGTTAAAGGGCCGTTTAAATCTCTGTCGGGTGTATGGCGATTCCAGTCATTGGAGAGCAATGCCTGTAAGGTCACGCTAGAATTGGACTTTGAGGTATCGGGTAAAATACTGTCGATGGCTCTGACCCCAATATTCAAACAAGCTGCCAATACGATGGTTGAGGCTTTCGTTAATCGGGCCAATAGCTTGTATAAAGATTAACCCACCTTTTTTACACACGATCTCGGTGAACACAATGCGAGTTGAAGTTGCGTACGCAAAACCCGAAAAGCAGCAAATCATTGCTTTAGATGTACCCGAAGGCACCACTGTTTTCGAAGCCGCTGAATTGTCAGGAATTGTGGATGAATTTCCGGAGATCAATTTAGATGAGGCTAAAATGGGGTTGTTCGGAAAAGCGGTGCGTAACCCTAAGGAAGAAGTCTTGAAGCCTTCGGATCGAGTTGAAATATATCGACCACTACTGATTGATCCTAAAGTTGCACGGGCGAATCGAGCGGCGAAAGCGGCAGCGGCGAAAGAGTAATCGGTTATCTAGCGTTCGAATTTACATGAGCGGGTGTATGGCAGCCTAGATGGACTGCCAGCAAGCGGGGATTGATCGTGTTGAGCCAAATGGTCGAAAGCGGAGTCTTATGACTTCGCTTTTTTAATGAGTTTAAGCTCAGTATTGCCTTCGTAGTGGCTGTATTTGCCTTGCGCATCAAAGAATACGCGGACTTTATAATCTTTGGCATCACCGGGCTCACGTTCGACACGGTAAATGTAGTCCCAGTGCTGGGTGGTAAAGGTATCCTTCAAAACGGGGTTACCCATCACATAAGATACCTGACGCTTATTCATACCTGGCTTAAGCTGGTTTAACATGTCCTCGGTGACAATGTTCCCTTGTTGTACTTCCAGTTTGTATACCTGCATAGAACATGCGGATATAAGCAGGGCAAGAGTTGCTGTGATAATAAGGCGGAACATCGTACAATCACCAATATATATAAATGAGTTGAGCGCATAATACCTGAAGTTGCTTGTCTCGCAACGACCAAAGGGCACACCATGGCTGACGAGAATCTGGAATTACGCAAGGCCGGTCTTAAAGTGACACTGCCACGCGTTAAAATACTGCAAATTTTAGAAGCGGCATCTGAACCTCACATGAGCGCAGAAGATGTCTACAAGGCGTTAATGGACGCAGGTGAGGATGTCGGCTTAGCCACAGTTTACCGCGTATTGACGCAATTTGAATCGGCCGGACTGGTCGAACGACACAATTTTGATGGCGGTCACTCCGTGTTTGAACTGGATCGAGGTGATCATCATGATCATATGGTCTGTGTGAAAACAGGGAAAGTCATTGAGTTTGTTAACCAAGAGATTGAGCGTCTGCAGCATCAAATCGCTGAAGAGTACGGTTATGATCTGGTTGAACACAATTTGGTGTTGTATGTGAAACCCAAAGATTAAACTATTTGGTTCCTTTAAAAAGTCGCGAAAGCGGCTTTTTTATTGTCTGCAATTTGACCTGAAGTGCACCGGAAGGCTCAAGTGTGTTGAGTTGAAAAAAGCCGATGTCGGTATCCGCATACCTGCATCGGCAATCCACAGAGAAGAGTCGTTCTTTGACGACTTTAGGGGATGATGTTTGGTTGCCTTATGGCTCTCGTCGATAAAACCTCCTTTTACTACATTGGTGGATGAGACGTTAAACTTGAGCGGTTTTTAGCATGTCTTCAGCGTGAGCCAGTGTGTGCTCTGTAATGTCCACGCCGCCGAGCATTCTGGCCAGCTCATGTTGTCGTTGGTCTGCATCGAGTGTGCGAATTTGCGTTCGCGTTTGGGATTTACTGCTGAGTTTCATCACTTTCAGGTGGGTCTCTGCTTGTGCTGCCACCTGGGGCTGATGCGTCACCGTAATAATCTGCTTGTCTTTAGCCAGTGTTTTCATTAATCGGCCCACTCGCTCAGCGGTGGCTCCGCCTATGCCCACATCGACCTCGTCAAAAATCAATGTGCTGGGTCCTTGTTGAATCAATACCTGTAGCGCGAGGCTGATACGTGATAATTCGCCACCTGAGGCTACTTTGTGGAGAGGTTGCAGTTTCTGCCCAGGGTTGAGACTGACTAAAAACTGAACCTCATCTAAGCCATATTGGTTGGCTTTATGTAAAGGCAGCGTGTCGACAGCAAAGCGTATTTGAGCTTTTTCGAGAGCTAATTGCTTAAGTTGCTTTATCAGAACTTTACTCAGCTTTTCAGCCGTTTCAGTGCGTGCTTGAGTTAACTCCTGTGCCAGCTTGGTAAATGCTTGTTCCGCATTCTGCAGTTCGGCTTCGAGTGCTTCGAGCGGTTGATCTTCGCCTTTTAAGTGGCTGAGTTCTTGTGCCATTTGGTGATGCAATTCATGCAGCTCTTCAGGCCGAATTTTGTGTTTGCGCGCTAAATCGTAGATGGCATTTAAGCGTTCATCTACTTGCTGTAATCGCTGTGGATTGATTTCAAACCCTTCGATGTACCGATGAAGTTCTGAACTCACTTCTTCGACTAAGATGTAGGCTTGGTTGAGCAGGTCATGTGTGGTCTGTAATTCGGGTGTGTTTTCGATCAATGGGTCGAGCTTTTGCAGGGCTTTTTGCAGCGCTTGATAGGCATCTGGTTGTTCGTCATCACTGCGGCAAAGATAAGCGGCCTGCTGTGCTGACAGTAAGTTAAATTCAGCATTGGATAGTCGCTTTTGTTCACGCTCTAACTCTTCTAGCTCTTCAGGCTGTAAATCTAAAGCATCCAGTTCTTGAACCTGATACTCCAATAATTTAATGCGAGCAAGTGACTCTTCACTTTGATGTTGAAGACTCTGTACACGTTGTTTCAACTTCTGCCATGTTGCGAACTGCGCTTTCAAGGCACGCAGCACGGAGTCGTGTTTTCCGTAAGTATCGAGCATGTTGCGCGGGCTGTCTTTATGGAGAAGCTGTTGATGTGCGTGCTGGCCGTGTATGTCTAATAATTGCGCCCCCACTTCTCGTAATTGCTGTAACGGCGCGGGTCGGCCGTTGATGTATCCGCGACTTCGACCTTCTTGGGTGAGAATGCGAGACAGAATGAGTTGGCCTTGGTCGCCATCCATATCGTTTTCGTGCAACCAGTGATAAAGACGATGGTGGCTGGGTAATTCAAAACACGCGTAGATTTCTGCTTTGCTGGCTCCGGGTCGAACCTGACTGCCTTCCGCTTTTCCACCACTGGCTAATGACAAGGCATCCAGCATCACCGACTTTCCTGCACCGGTTTCGCCTGTGACGGCGGTAAGGCCTTGATTTAAATCCAGTTCAAGGGCATCCACAATTGTGAAATCTTTGATGGATATGTGTGTCAGCATCTGATTCCCCTTTTGGTTGATGTTGGGATGTCATCCTTCAATACGGACTGGATGAGCAGCAATTTTAGAGCTAAAAGTCTGTATGTTTTAACAGGTGTATGTTTGTACAGTATATTATCCATAAAGTAAACAGGGTTGAAACCGGTTTTTACCATCCCCATATAGGGCAGCA
Source organism: uncultured Saccharospirillaceae bacterium (assembly GCA_947503895.1). Classification (GTDB taxonomy): domain Bacteria; phylum Pseudomonadota; class Gammaproteobacteria; order Pseudomonadales; family Oceanobacteraceae; genus Bermanella. The sequence goes on along the minus strand of CANNFT010000007.1, from coordinate 238,301 downwards.
GTTCAATTACAAAGCTCAATTTAAGTGGTGGAGAGACCTATGTCTGAGCAAGACAATTCCGTTCAAGACGTACAATCTGAAGAAATCGAAGGCCAAGAGCAGGTGGTTCCGGAAGCAGAAGAGCTGAATACCGACGCTCAAGTACAAGCTTTGCAGGAAGAAATCGCATCCTTGAAAGAAGATGTACTGCGCAGCCAAGCGGAAATGCAAAATATTCGTCGTCGTGCAGAACAAGACGTTGAAAAGGCACATAAATTCAGCACTGAAAAATTTGCTCGTGAATTGCTTAATGTCGCCGATAACCTAGAGCGCACAATTGCCGCCAGCCCTGATGATGAAGTGGTGAAGCCGCTGCTGGAAGGCGTTGAAATGACGTTCAAATCTTTCACTGACACATTGGCCAAATTCAAAGTCGAAGTGATCGATCCAGAAGGTCACCCCTTCGATCCTGATTTACACCAAGCCATTAGCATGGTTGATGCGCCGGATGCGGAGCCAAACACGGTATTGAACGTGGTTCAAAAGGGTTATACGAACCATGGCCGCTTGTTGCGTCCTGCTATGGTCGTGGTTTCCAAGGCCGCACCGCAGGTGGACGAAAAAGCTTAACAAACCGTTTGAAAATCGACTTGAATTCGAAATAACCGGACCCATTAAAGGGTCAAGCAAACAGAAATCGAACCTTAGGGTTCAACACAGGAGCCGCAGCTCCTCGCTGAATTTAGATTGGAGATGACAGATATGGGTAAAATCATTGGTATCGACTTGGGCACAACTAACTCTTGTGTGTCCATCTTGGACGGCGGAAAAGCGCGCGTAATCGAGAACGCTGAAGGCGATCGTACTACGCCGTCTATTATCGCTTACACAGATGACAATGAAATTTTGGTCGGTCAGCCAGCTAAGCGTCAGGCTGTGACGAACCCTACCAACACTCTTTACGCCATCAAGCGTCTGATCGGACGTCGTTTCGAAGACGATGTTGTTCAGAAAGACATCAAAATGGTGCCGTATAAAATCAGCAAGGCAGACAATGGCGATGCTTGGGTTGAAGTAAAAGGTGAGAAATTTGCGCCACCGCAAATCTCAGCTGAAGTTTTGAAAAAAATGAAGAAAACAGCTGAAGACTACCTCGGTGAAAAAGTAACCGAAGCCGTTATCACCGTACCGGCTTACTTCAATGACTCTCAGCGTCAAGCGACAAAAGATGCGGGTAAAATCGCTGGTTTAGACGTTAAGCGTATCATCAACGAGCCAACAGCAGCCGCACTAGCATACGGCATCGACAAAGAAGGCGGCGACCGCACGATTGCCGTTTATGACTTGGGTGGTGGTACATTCGATATCTCCATCATCGAAGTAGCCGATGTAGATGGCGAGAAGCAGTTTGAAGTATTGGCGACAAACGGCGACACCTTCCTAGGTGGTGAAGATTTCGATATGCGTTTAATCGAATTCTTGGCTGAAGAATTTAAGAAAGACACTGGCATGGACATCCACGGTGATCCGCTAGCGATGCAGCGTCTAAAAGAAGCAGCCGAGAAAGCCAAGGTTGAGTTGTCATCCGCAGCGCAAACCGATGTTAACTTGCCTTACATCACGGCTGATGCAAGTGGTCCTAAGCACTTAAATGTGAAGGTAACACGCGCCAAGCTGGAAGCATTGGTTGAAGACCTTGTTAAGAATTCTTTGAAGCCTTGCCAAATGGCGTTGAGCGATGCTGGTTTGAAAGCATCTGAAATCGACGAAGTCATCTTGGTGGGTGGTCAGACTCGTATGCCTTTGGTTCAGACTTCTGTATCTGAGTTCTTCGGTAAAGAGCCACGTAAAGACGTCAACCCTGATGAAGCAGTAGCAATGGGTGCTGCGATTCAAGGTGCTGTTCTTTCTGGTGATGTGAAAGACGTACTTCTGTTGGACGTAACACCATTGACGCTTGGTATCGAAACCATGGGTGGCGTAGCAACAGCATTGATCGACAAAAATACGACGATCCCAACTAAGAAATCACAAGTATTCTCTACCGCAGACGACAATCAATCTGCAGTAACGATTCACGTGGTTCAAGGTGAGCGTAAGCAAGCTGCCTCTAACAAATCTTTGGGACGTTTCGATTTAAGTGACATTCCACCAGCTCCACGTGGCATGCCACAAATTGAAGTGACCTTTGATATCGACGCTAACGGTATTCTGAATGTTAGCGCTAAAGATAAGGCTACAGGCAAAGAACAGTCTATCGTTATTAAAGCTTCTTCAGGCTTGAGCGATGATGAGATCGATCAAATGGTTCAAGACGCGGAAGCGAATGCGGAAGCCGATAAGAAATTTGAAGAGATGATTCAGGTTCGCAATACCGCTGACGGCATGATCCACGCGACCAAGAAAACGTTGGAAGAAGCGGGTGATAAAGCGACTGAAGACGAAAAGTCAGCCATTGAAAAAGCCATTTCTGAACTAGAAGAAGCGCTTAAAGGCGATTCTAAAGAAGAAATCGAAGCGAAAACCAATGCGTTGACGGAAGCTTCTTCTGGCCTAGCTCAAAAAATGTATGCTGAGCAGGCTGCCCAAGCGCAAGCCGGTGAAGCGGGTGCAGAGCAAGCTGAAGGCAAAAAAGACGACGACGTTGTTGATGCTGAGTTTGAAGAAGTTAAAGACAACAAGTAACAGACGATAGATGGGAGACGGGAGGCATCTTATACAGACGTCTCCCGTCTTGCGTCTGACTTAACCCATCTAAGTGAAGACAAAAGTTTATGTCTAAACGAGATTATTACGAAGTACTGAGTGTCCAAAAGGGCGCGGATAGTAAAGAAATTAAGCGTGCTTATCGCAAGCTGGCGATGAAGTATCATCCGGACCGTAATCCGGACGATAAAGACGCTGACGCAAAATTCAAAGAAGCGACAGAAGCCTATGAAATTTTAGGCGATGAAGACAAGCGTGCGCGTTATGATCAATTTGGCCATGCAGGCGTTGACGGTCAAGCCGGCGGTGCGGGTGGCTTTGGCGGTGGTGGTAATTTCTCAGATATTTTCGGTGATGTATTCGGTGATATCTTTGGTGGCGGCGGAGGTGGCGGTAGAAGCCGAAACGGCCCTCAAAGAGGTTCGGACCTTAAATACAATTTAGAGCTCACGTTAGAGCAAGCGGTTAAAGGCGCGGAAGTTAAAATTCGTGTGCCGACGCTGACCGAATGTGATACCTGTCATGGTAGCGGCGCTAAAGAAGGTTCTAAACCGTCTGCCTGTGGCACCTGTCATGGACAAGGACAAGTCAGAATGCAGCAGGGTTTCTTCTCTGTTCAGCAAACTTGCCCAACGTGTCGAGGTCAGGGCAGCATTATCAAAGACCCTTGTAACAGCTGTCACGGACAAGGCGTTAAAGAAGAGACCAAAACGCTTAATGTTAAAGTGCCAGCCGGCGTGGATAACGGAGATCGCATTCGCTTATCAGGCGAAGGGGAAGCCGGAACACGAGGCGGCCCAGCGGGCGATTTGTATGTAGAATCCCACATTAAGCCTCACTCTATTTTTGAGCGAGATGGTCGAAACCTATACTGCGATGTGCCAATCACGATTGCCGATGCAGCATTGGGCGGTGAAATTGAAGTGCCTACTCTGGATGGCCGTGTGAATCTGAAGATTCCTGCCGAGACGCAAAGTGGAAAGCTTTTCCGCCTGCGTGGAAAGGGTGTGGTACCGGTACGTGGAGGTTCTGCGGGCGATTTACTCTGCAGAGTGATGGTGGAAACACCGATCAATTTGACCTCTGAACAGAAAGAGATACTTCAACAGTTTCAAGCGAGCTTAAAAGGTGAGACGCACTCGCCGCGTAAGAAAAGCTGGTTCGAAAACGTGAAGCAATTTTTCGAATAATCGACTAGGGCTTGCATGCCTGAGTTGAACTCGAACAAAAACCCCGCGGGACTCAGTCCAGCGGGGTTTTTGTTTATTGAGGTTCAGCGTTTATGTTTCGGAGCATCTTTGACTCGGCAGTCAGCGCGATCAACTTGATGTACAATCCCACTCACGACGTTTATCGAATACTGTCAGGAATTTTCTCATGACTCGAATTGCCATTATGGGTGCCGCTGGTCGCATGGGCCGCGTATTAATTGAAGCTACAGAATTGGCGGAAGGTGCTGAGCTTGGAGCGGGTATTGTATTGCCAACTGACTCGCTGATCGGTGCAGATGCGGGTGATATGGCAGGCCTGGGTAAAAAGTTAGGGGTTGCTTTGGTCAGCGACCTGAATTCAGTGATTGGCGATTTTGATGTAGTGGTCGACTTCACTGCGCCAGAGGCGTCCATGAAAAACATCGAAATTTGTAAGGCAGCGGGTAAGGCCATTGTCATTGGTACAACGGGCTTAACCGATGAGCAAAAGGCCAGTATGCAGGCCAGCGCTGCGGACACTAAAATCGTATTTGCCCCTAACTACTCCGTCGGCGTGAACCTCTGTTTGAATCTGCTTCGCATGGCTGCCTCGGTAATGGGTGAGGACAGTGATATCGAAGTCATTGAAATGCACCACCGTCACAAAGTCGATGCACCGTCAGGCACTGCACTAAGGTTGGGTGAAGTCGTAGCAGAAACCATGGGTTGGGATCTCAATGAGGTCGCTGTATACGGGCGTGAAGGCCAGACGGGCGCACGACCACAAAAGCAAATCGGTTTTGAGACCATACGCGGCGGTGATGTGGTGGGTGATCATACGGTTATGTTTGCTACTGAAGGCGAGCGGGTGGAAATCACACATAAAGCGCAAAGCCGAATGACCTTCGCAAAAGGCGCCATTCGTGCAGCGCAGTGGGTCGTTAATCAGCCCAATGGTTTATACGATATGCAGGATGTCTTAGGTTTTTAAGCACTCTTTTCAGTTAATTTCCGCCGGTGTCGATCCAAAGGCACCGGCGCTATCCGATCCCCCCGCATCGCTCATCTTTAAATCTTGGTTTAGCTGATTTCCGCCTGCAGGCACACACCATTCATGTGGTATTGCGCTACCAAATAGCTTAAATCCATATGCGCAGTGTGTGCATAGAACAAATGGTTTGAAAAAAGAACGATGATTCGCCTTCATACTGGTAACTAAGGTAGGGTCATAAGTCAGAATGGGTTGGGCGCGTATTGTTGGCATGAGAAGGATCGACGGATGTATTAATGTGTGGACAGGCAGCTGTAGCGATTAAGGGCACCTTTAAAAGGGGTCATTGGGCGAGGTTCTTCTATGCGAATAAAAGATTCAAACCGCATGTTATTGTCTTCCATCAGCTTGTCGATATTTTGCCTAGTGCTAATGTCCTTCGATATGTATTCGTGGGCCAGCTCAGACAGTCAATCGACGAAGCGCCCGCCGAAGACGCTTGTGTTATCGAGCTCTGAAGATACGAAAAACACCTACCACGGCCGCTGGCTCAAGCTCATTTACACCGAAGCCCTCAATCGCATAGGCGTCACTTTAGAATATAAGGGTTTACCACTAAAACGCGCGACGCACTTTGCGGTGAGCGGCAAGACGGATGGGGAAATCCACAGAGTCAGTAGTTATGCACAAAAGCACCCGAGCATGGTGATCGTGCCCGAACCTCACTTTAGTCTTAACTTTTCCGCTTTTGCTGCCAAACCGATCAATAAACTCAACGGCTGGAGCGATTTAAAAAACTTCGATGGTTTTGTTAGCTACCGTCGAGGAGTGAAGATGACCACGCAACATGTACCCAAATGGATAAAGCCAAGCAAGATCGTTGTTGTGAATTCGACGTCGCAAGGGCTGGCCCAGCTCAAAGAAGGACGAACCCAGCTCCATATCGGCGTGGGGAGCGTCATAGATGAATTTATTAGCCAGAATGACGAGTTTGCACGTGGGGGGATTTATCGCGTAGGCGTCATGCAATCGGTGATTGCCCACGCTTTTTTACACCCAAAAAATAAAAAATATGCGCAGCCCATTGCTGATGCGTTAAAAGCAATGAAGGCAGAGGGGCTAATTGAAGAATATGCAATTCAAGCAAAATGAAAACGCTCAAATTATGCACATTGAACCAGATGAAAGCTAATGAGATGAATAAAAAAATCAGGTTTCTATTGATGATAGGTATAAATAAGAAGCGGCATTCTCTCAATTGGCTAGTAAAAAGATCTCGTTTCCTGTAAATGCGAAAAAATTGGCAGTAATTCATGAGTTCTTTAGGGCCAATGGTATTGATTTACTACCAAATTCTAATGAACTAATATCCGATATCCTTTTAGTATAAATCTGTCTGTGGATAGCGATGAGACGAATTCACAAGAGAAACCAATCTACATTATTCCTTATTTTGATCTTAAGCTTTCCAATCGCTGCCTACAGTGACGTATTAAATAGCTGGTCTTGGTCAGGTGATAAGGATGGTGCAGATAATGGCAATTGCACGGGAATTTGTACTAAGGGTAACTACAACCAGCAGTTTAAACGGGAGCTATGCGAAAGAGGCTCCACACCCGGTTCTGATTTAGCCGAGTTTTATAACGGGCGCATCCGTGTTGAATTTAACGGATATGAGAAGCTTTGGGATAAAGAAAATACCAAGCAAGATCATCAAGGTGTATGTGCAAACTGGAATGAAAAAACCAACGCCCTATTATTTCACGATGGTTGTACAGGCTATCCACCGGGAAATCCGCCTTTAATGAATAAAGGTCCTAATGCGGGATGGAATGCTTCAAATTGGGGGCAAGTATTTCATGGTGCCTGCATAATGCACGACCTGTGCTATCAGAATGAGCCTGGTTTCTCAGGCAAAACCAGAGCACAATGTGATGGCGTTTTTTATAAGCGAGCAATTGAAATTTGCAACCATTCGTATCAGCAGAGAAGTGGTTGGCAGGCTTTTTTTAAACCTAAACCATTAAGTGCTTGTAAATCAGCGGCGACCCTCGCTAGGGGACTAATGGTATTTGGCAGTAAAAATCACTACAAGAAGTTTAACTTTGGCTCACCTTGGTCGGTGAGCGATATTTGTAGTGGGGATGGTCAATTTAATGTCACCACTTCGCAATGCCAATAGCGGTTTGGTTTACATCAATCATTAGCAGGATTTACAGTACGAAATATTTTTCCATCGTTTATAGGATTCTTCAAAAGCAACGCACGTTGTAAACCCTAATTCCTGAGCCATTTCTCGCTTGCTTAATGAATTGATGTCAAGTGTCTCGAGCTTTTCTTTTCTTGCTATATCTAACAAGCGACGAAAAGTAGTATTTTGGTCGCTCAAGCGTGCTTGTAAGACACGCTTATTGATTTGTAGCAAACCTGCCAGAACCTCTAAGTTAGCAGCCCCGTCGCATAAATATTGTTTAATAATACCTTTACAAAGCTCAGGCAAGCCTTGCTCAAGACGAACTTCTTGTAGTTGTTTTTTTGCCGTCAGCTTATTTAAGTCAAAAGTCGCTTTGCTCGGGCTACAAAGTGGTTTGTCTAAAATACTTGAATCAAAGCTTACAGAATTCTTTTTGCAATTAAACATAATAGGGAGATCAATGCCTATTTCCCTAGGAGTCTGGAGTTGCTGATTATAGTGTTTAATGTGAATAACAGGATTAAAACTTTCATAGTCGGAAATTATATCTGCAACCAATTTGAAAATTATTCCTATATTTAGCTCAATTTGTTTGTTTGTAAATGGAGAGTAGCTAGGCACAAATATGTCGACGCTAGATCGGCAGTCACCTTCATTGAATAGCATTTGATAGCCTTGCGTAGCCAATTGTTGAAATTGAGTAGCCAGACTAATGAAATGTCGAACAGATGGGCAGGTTAATAATACATGAGACATTGCCTGCAAGCTTGAAATGGAAGCATTTAGCCCGGTACGAAATGCGACAGTTTCATCATTGAAATACTCTGATACCGAGTCAAGTGCGTAGCCAGTGAGTTTAACGGGAATACGATGCTGAGTATTATGTAATTGATCATAGTGGGCACCATATATTTCTTTTAATTGTTCTTTGGGAAACCCTAGGTGTTGCCAATATTTAACATGGCGATTAATGGATGATGCCATGCCAGTGGGTTCTGAGTCTGGGTTAGAGGGGTGTTTTGCAAGCATATTGATTTAATTATTATTAATTCATAGTTAAACGTGCAGATTAACTGTTATAGCAGGATTATTAAAATAATGCTGTGAGATGGGTCTAATAGTTAGTCAGGGGTGTATTAGTATATTGCTAAGCCCGAATATAAAATTTCTTATTCCATTTTGGAATTCGCTCATTTTGATTGGTTATAAGTTATTGGATTAACAATACTATCAGTATAGGGAAGATGGGATTGTAGCATTAGCTTGCCAATTGTTTAAAATTTAAATGTCACAACAAGATAGTCTGATTTAAGATAAATACTTTTGAGTTTTAATTTATCTTTTTAGTTGGTTTGAAATGACTTTCCAGATATAAATTGGCGAAAAAAAAATAAATTAATCACAACTTTTCAATTCGATCAATCAGTTCTTTACCCGTCCCACCTATAGCGTTACTTTTGATCTCACCTTCTCTCCGACAGAAAAAAAATAATAAATGAAACAATACACTTTGCTTCAGGAAGTATTACAGCAATGCAAAGGGGCGTTTATTCATGTTGGAATAATCAGCATGTTCATAAACATACTTATGCTGGTACCAACGCTCTATATGTTACAGGTATACGATAGGGTAGTCACCAGCGGAAGCTATGACACGCTAATGATGCTGACATTGCTCATGATTTTAATGTTAGGTTTTATGGGCGTCCTACAGTGGATACGAAGTAAGGTATTGACTAGGGCTGCAAACCAATTCGATAAGCTCACCAATTCCTATGCTTTTGAAATTGGGTTCATAGGGGCGCTAAATAATAAATCTGACCAACGACCCTATCAATTGATGAGTGATGTTAAGGGAATTCGCCAGTTCATTTCTGGTCATGCTATAACCGCGTTTTTCGATGCACCATGGGTGCCGGTATATCTAGCCGTAATGTTTTTATTTCATCCGTGGTATGGCTGGATTGCTATATTTGCAGCATTGCTATTAGTTACTTTAACTTTCGCAAATGCTATGTTGATTAAGAAACCACAGTCAAATGCGAATCATTTTTCGAATAAAGCAGATAACCTCTATCGCTCTACCTTGACTAATGCCGAAGCAATACATGGTATGGGAATGCTAAGGCGATTCATTAACCGGTGGGAAAAACATCATTTTAAGAGCTTGATCGAACAAAGCCAGTCAGCAGATTGGAATGCATTGATAACCAGTACTTCGAAAACATTGAGGCTCATATTACAGTCTCTGATTTTAGGAGCCGGCGCACTTTTAGTGTTGAATCAGGAAATCACCCCAGGACTGATGATAGCCGGCTCCATTTTATTGGGTAGAGCCTTAGCTCCGATTGATCAGCTCACGGGTGCTTGGCAATCAGTTGTGAGTTCCCGTGGCCAATATGATCGCCTCAATAAAATATCACGAAAAATATTAGTTTCAACTAATAATATGGAACTTCCCGAACCTAAAGGCAATCTAGCATTTGAAAAAGCTGTGGTTGCAATACCTGGAATAGATCATAAAGAGAATCCGGATAAACAGGTTGTATTAAAAGGGCTAAGCTTCGGTATTAAAGCGGGCGATGTTGTCGCAGTCATTGGTGCAAGTGCTTCAGGAAAATCCAGTCTGGCTAGAGCAATTTTAGGAATTTGGCCAACAACGAGTGGTCATGTTCGATTGGATGGCGCAGATATTCAGCAGTGGAATCGTGAATCTATTGGGCCTCATTTAGGCTATCTACCACAAGATATTGAACTATTCCCTGGAACGGTCAAAGAAAATATTGCTCGTTTTGGAAATGTGGATTCAGAACAAGTCATTGCCGCTGCCAAAAAATCTGGTGTTCATGAATTAATACTTCAATTGCCCGATGGATACGATACAGAATTAGGCGTTGGAGGGCATGGACTGTCAGGAGGTCAAAAACAACGTATTGCATTAGCACGGGCACTTTACTGTAATCCGAAAGTGATTGTTTTAGATGAACCCAATTCCAATTTAGATGAAGCAGGTGAGCAAGCTTTGGCGCAAGCGTTAAAGCAATGTAAGCAAGACGGCAATACCGTCATAGTGATTAGTCATCGTCAAAGTGCATTATTTCAAGCAGATAAAATCCTCGTAATGGCGAATGGACAACTCAGTATGTATGGCCCAAGAGAGGCAGTACTACAGAAGTTGAGAGAAAGTTCCCAGTCAAGTAACCCGAGCGGGTCATCAAGCTACACCGCATTAAGTGACAATAAAGTGAATGCAACAAAATAATGAATAGCGGCTAATTAAAATAATGATCAGTCCAATATCATAATTCTAGTCGCTGCTTTTCTATTGAATCATTAATAAATCACCTAGTGATGCGTGCTATATAGTATTAAAGAGAGTTTAGCTATGAAAATAGAAGATTCGAATAGTGTTCCTGTGTCCATAATAAAATTGAAGTGGCTTAGCTATATATTAATAGTGGGGCTATTTGGCACTTTCGTGGTTTGGGGAACGGTTGCTCCCTTAGAAAGTGCAGCGCTTGCTCCAGGTCAGGTAGCAATAGAAGGGAACAGGAAAACCGTTCAGCATTTAGAGGGGGGCATTGTTAAATCTATTTTGGTGCAAGAAGGTCTAGAGGTAAAGCAAGGAGACATATTGATAATAATGGATGATACAAAATCACTTTCCATAAAAAAATCACTTAAAAGTAAACAAGAGCAGCTTCTCATAACACAGGTGCGCTTATTAGCGGAGTTAAACCCCAAAACATCAATCACAAAAGAAATGAATAAGCTTAATCTACTTGGATCACATTCGGAGAAATTGATACGCAATGAAACAGCGCTTTATGAATCACGTAAAAAAGCACTAGAGAGTGAATTGAGCATGACTAAGCAAAAAATCAAATCGTTACAAGCCAATGTTAAGGGATATAAAGCCAATGTAGACACTAATAATTTAATTTTAGAGTCGCTTAATGGCGAACTGACCGATAAATACAAGTTGTTAGAAGGTGGTTATATTGATGCTATGCAGGTCAAGCGGTTAGAGCGTCATACCCAATCGTTGATGGGTGAGGTTCAAGGCTATCAATCCAGAATTGAAAGTAGCGAGCAGCGCATTCAAGAGTTAAAGATCAAATATCGTTATATCAAGCAAAAACAGCGTAAAGAGATTTCAATTCAGCTAGCGGAAGTACACCAAACTCTGTTTGAAGTCGAACAGGAACTAATTGTTCTTCAAGATCAGGTTGAGAGAAGCAATGTTCGGGCACCTGTCGATGGAAAAGTATTGGCGCTTAATATTCATACTTTGGGCGCTGTTATTGAACCCGGTGAAAAAATTCTCGATATTGTTCCCGAAAATCAACCTCTCATCGTACATGCACAAATAAGTCCGCAGGATATTGATCGTGTGCGTCATGGGATGGTAGCGAAAGTCCGATTCGCATCGTTTAAATCCAGTGTTACCCCAGAGGTGGCCGGGACTCTGGTAGAAATATCCGCAGATGCTCTGACAAATGAACATACCAATATGCCTTACTATTTGGCGAAAGTAGTTATCACCAGAGAAGCCCTTATACCACTGGGTGACCAAGCCTTGGTTCCCGGAATGCCCACTGAGGTGCTCATCAACACAGGTTCCAGAACGCTGTTAGCTTATATGGTGCAACCGGTTACAGATTCAATAGCGAGGTCATTTATTGAGGATTAAACCATTTATTTTGAACCAACTAAATAAATAAAAACCACTCATTACAAATATGTCATCCGTAGCAGGTACGATATGAATAATTGCCCTTATACAGGAAAACCCACTTCACCTAAAACAATCAAAACCAATAAGCCTTTAAAAATAGGTTGGATTGTTGATGCACCAAAAGCCGGGTTTATTTATTTTGAACCAGAACGGGTGAAAACAGATATTGCTCTGCAGCAACACGTAAAGTCAGCAGCACGCTGTCCAGCAGTGCTTGATATGGAATCTCGCCATTTTTTAATTCGATGCCCTTTTGATTTGCATATTGCATTAATTAAAGATGATAAAGGACGTACTCAAATTCGTAACCTTGCCGGAGACGATAGCGCTATTCGTCAAAACTATTTAGCAAAAGAAATACATTTAGTCTCTGAAAAAGAGTGGCGTCATCCTAGTCGCCCTATGATTCAAATTAATGCTCCCTACTTATTTGTAGCGGATGAGCCTGTTTATCTCACACAAGCTGAACCCTTTATGCACTTCAATGCCAAGTCATGGCCTGGATTGGTATTTGGCGGCAGGCTGCCGACACATATATGGCCTCGTACGCTCATGTGGGCGTTTGAATGGTTTGATATTTCAAAACCATTAAAAATCAAACGCGGAGACCCTTGGTTTTATGCGTATTTTGAAACAGACGATTTGAACAGGCGAGTTAAATTGGTAGAGGCGACAATGACATCGGAATTGCGCCAACACACTCAAAAAATGGCTTCTGTTACAAATTATGTAAATCAAACATTTTCTCTGTTTAAAGAGGCAGAAAAACAAAAGAATGGAAATTTTCTTGTAGAAAAATAGCTGCTATTTATTCGATTTAGAAATCCTACACAGGTTATATGGGGTTCTAATTTAGAAAGATGCAATGGGAGGTATCTGCAATTTAAAACACTAAAACTCAGTAGCACGCAGCACGCAGCACGCAGCACGCAGCACGTATCAAGAAGTAATAAGTAATAAAACAAAACTTAAAATACGAAGGTGAATAGACTATGGCAATAATTAGAGGCAAAGTAAGCAGAAGCTCGGATAGCAGAGCAAGTGATACGCTGAACGGTACAGCGGGTAGTGACACAATATACGGTGGGCAATCTTATACGGATTGGCCAATCGAGGGTGATCCTATAGTTTACTATAGTGGCCATGATACGCTGTATGGGCACGGCGGCAATGATACGTTATATGGATATGGTGGTAATGACACGCTGTACGGCGGAGCTGATTCAGATGTTCTCTATGGTGGTTCTGGAGTGAATGTGCTTCATGGTGACGGGGGGAGCGATAATCTCTATGTTGGTTATGGTTCTGCCTATGGTGGCACAGAGAACGATTATATCGAGTTCAATAATCAAAGTTACGATAACTATGCCGAAGGTGGTAGCGGCAACGATACCATAAAATCGGGTATTACTAATGGTAATTCAAATGCTACTGTGACGTTTAAAGGAGACGGCGGTGACGACTTTCTGCATGGTGGTGCAAGTGTAGATAAGTTATACGGAGGTGTTGGCGATGACCACCTTTACGGCAATGGCCACAATGACCAGCTATACGGTGGAGCTAATGATGACAAGCTTTACGGTGGTGATGGTGTAGACTTTTTATATGGCGATGGTGATTCTGATGAACTATACGGTGGCAATGGAAACGATACTTTAGATGGTGGTACTGGTAATGACACCATAGATGCTGGTTCTGGGAATGATACCGTATTTGGTGGTAGTGGTGGTGATGTCATCATCGCTCATTCAGGCCAAAATACGATTAATGGTGGAAGTGGTAATGACGAAATTGATATCAAAATAACAGAATCAATTCGTCATACAATTACCTTGGGTGATGGAAGCGATATCGTAAAAGCTGGAATATCAAAAGATCCCGAAGAATCAACTTCTACCCAAACTAACTGGTCAGCCTACTCCGCACAGTTAGCCACGGGCTCTGCAAATTCTACATTTGATGCAGGGTTAAAAATTGCATTAAGCACTGCGGAAAAAGCATTTGAAATGAATCCATTTCTTAAGATTGCTAAAGACTTCGGTGTTGGATTGTTGGGCAAGGTTGTTAACAACCTTGTATCCACAGGTAATGTAAACGGTGTTGTCGAAAGCGTTTCAGCTGATGATGATTCAAAAATTACTTTTGTAACTGACTTTAACCCCTCAGAAGATATACTAAATATTACGGCTAAAAATACGTTAGATATCAGTGTGACAGCTACAGGTCCAACAGGCTACACATGGATACTAAAAGAAAGTGATTCATCCAACGCTCAAGCATACATGAAGATACAGTTGTCTACAGACTACTTGAATCAATTCAAGTCAGTTAATGGAGCTGTTAATCTAGACGCTGTGACAAACGCTGCGAAAGAATATTTGCACTCAGCGATTTCGGTAGATCAAAACAATAAATTCTATTCAAATGGACAAGATATTACATCAACATTTGACAGTTTAGGCGATGACAATCCATTTAAAGATGTCAATTTTAACGTGCAAGAGGATCATCGAACCTATTTAATCGGTGCTTATGCAGGACTGACAATTTTTCAAGATACTGATGGAGGTGGTTCATTAACCGGTACCAAACATAGTGATGTCATTTATGCTGATGATGGCGACGAAACCGTTACCAATGGCAACACCAATATTTGGGGTTTTGATGGTAATGATAAAATTGTTAGTGGCTACGGTGCTGACAAAATATATGGTGGTGATGGGAATGATGTCATAACCACCAGAGGAACAAATAACAGTATAAATAATCTTGACTGGGTTTATGGCGGTGCAGGAACAGATATTTTGAATCTAACTGGCATTGCCATTCAAGAGTTTAAGGATGTCAATCCGGTAACGGGTGCTGAAACTTGGCAAGCCATATGGAATCAGTCAACTGCCACAAATTACGATGGAGTGAACTTAAATCTATTTAATTTGAGTGCAGATAGTAATGGTTTCTATCAAATGGGGCATATTAAATTTAAAGATATTGAAGGCTGGGCCGGAACGGAAGCAAATGATTATATCGGTGGTCGTCATGAACGCGAAACTTTATATGGGTTAGACGGACATGACTTTATTAGGGGTCAAGGCCAAGACGATAAAATCTATGGTGGTGAAGGACACGACATTCTTTATGGAGATGAAGGTGGCGATTACATAGAAGGTGGTGCCGGAAACGATATCATATACGGTGATAATGAAACGCACTATGCTCAAGGATTATGGGATCAAGATGTCCTTTACGGCGGTGATGGCGACGACCATGTACATGGAAACGTCGGGGATGATGCACTTTATGGCGGAGCCGGAGACGATACACTTTATGTCGGTGTAGCGAGAACGGGCGGCTATGACATTATCTACGGCGGTGGAGGTAATGCTGCTCACAACTTGCTAAGTTTCCAAGATTTTTCATTCAACCCAAGTCAGTCCCGCCTGGATGTTGGTTTTGGTTACTCTACCGATACCAGATTCAATACCTATATTGATTTAAGCCAAATTCAAAATATTTACGGCCATCAAATTTCAGGTACCAATGCCCAAGGGGTTCCTGACTATGCAAATAATTGGACATTCCAATATTTTAATCAAACCTATTTCGTTGGTATTCATGGCTATATCGGTACGGACGTAGACACCAATTGGTCTGGTAAAGATCACATGGTGGGCAGTACTGGAAATGACGTTATACATGGTGTGAGTGGAGATGATTTACTTCAAGGCCGCGATGGAAACGACACGCTCTATGGAGGTGAAGGCCATGATGAAATTCATGGAGGCATCGGCAACGACACGATCATGGGTGACGGAGGTAACGATCAAATTCATGCTGGTTTGGGTAACGATGTTATCTATGGTGGAAATGGCGATGACACTATTCTAGTGGGAACGGCAAACATTAACGGTTTCGATATTGTTTACGGTGGAGCAGGAATCGACTTACTTAGCTTTAACGAAGTGGAGTATTTTAACCCTAATTCCAACGGTGTTATTGACTTGGGTTACGGAATGGCATTAGGCGGATATGAAGCCTATATACCATTCCACATGGCAACTACGCTGACAGGTACGCAAATTAATGCGCAATATGGCAACCTGATTGACAGTGAACACTTGAACGATACGTTCTATCAATTCGGTAATCGATTGTTTACGGGAATTGAAGGCTTTGTTGGCACTGAAGCGTCCAACTCTTTTTCAGGCGAAGATTTTATAACGGGTCGTGAAAATGAGGATGATGTTATTTATGGATTGAGCGGTCGTGATTCACTGCGTGGCGGTAGTGGCAACGATACATTATATGGTGGAGAAGGAAATGACACGTTAGTCGGAAATGCCGGCCAGGACACTTTATATGGTGGTAATGGTGATGATGGATTTGATGGGGATGAAGGTTCTGACATTCTCTATGGTGAGGTCGGTAACGATATCATCTATGGCGGACTGGAAAATGACTTTCTTTATGGTGGTGTAGGCAATGATATTTTATTAGGAGATGAAGGAGCCGACTTCCTAAACGGTGGTTCAGGCAACGATGTAATGTATGGGCATTCTGGTCTAGATACATTTGATGCATCTGATCTTGTTACATCAGCCGGTGATGTGGATTTCGTTCGCGACTTTGAAAGCGGTGAACGAATTATCTTAGGCAATAGTGTTTCCCAATCCAATATTGTCGACCTATCATCATTCGTGGACTCGTCAACTCGTTGGAACGGGCTGACAATCACACTTGATAATGGCTCTGTTTTGAAAGTCGCTTCCTCGGAAATTGATACCATTCTCGATAGCATACTTGAAAATGAAGGTGCACTGAATAATTCAACTTTGAATGACAATGTAAACTTCAATCAAACAACGGATGGCTTAGTATTCGAGGGAGTAGTCGCCTAATATTGGCCATATTGTTTGACGGCTCATCAAATGGACTTGATGAGTGTGTAAATTTCCCCCTGTAAGCTATTTTGTATCATCCAGTTAATAATTTTTTATTCACGAAAAATAGACATTTCTTTCGTTTAATTTTCTCTTATCTTATCTATTACTACTGACGTACCTTCTTCCTAATCTGGGGTGTACTAACAGGCTTATTTTACCTTTTTATCAAAAAACATGCGTATAACCAATATTAACGGGCACTGAGGGTGACGAAAAATGTTAGGTAATTATGAAAAAAATGTAAATTTTTCGTTAGTCTTAATGATGTGCTTTTAGTCCCAAACACCTTGTGATTAGCCTCTCGGTGTCGAAGCTTCCTTTCCAATTAATATCCATACAGTGCTGCTAACACGTTAGCCATCGTGCATGTATTCAATAGGTTTCCTAAAACCTGATTGAGCATTCTTACAAATAAGAGAAATCTAAAAATGAACTACAGTCATCTGCCATTGGCAATACTGGTCACTGCAACGCTTGCAGGCTGCGGGGGAGATTCACCCAGCAGTGAACCAGATAAAAATACGAATCCACCTGTTGAAAATGCATCCCCCACAGACCCTGTAAACCCTGATCCATCGAATCCTGATCCATCGAACCCTGATCCATCGAATCCTGACCCATCGAATCCTGACCCATCGAATCCTGACCCATCGAATCCTGACCCATCGAATCCTGACCCATCGAACCCAGATCCATCGAATCCTGATCCATCGACCCCTGATCCGTCGAACCCTATTAACGGCCTATCTATATCCTCCGTTACGTTAGTGAACTCGCAATCTGATTCCGATATTCAGTTGCTGACAAATGGCATGGAGATCAATCTGAGTGAAGTCGGCAGTTTTTTAAATATCCGTGCGGAAAGCGCTAATGCTGAAAGTGTGGTATTTGAATTATTGGGCAGCATGTCTCACAGCATGACTGAAAGTAATCCCCCTTATGCTGTATTTGGCGATGATCAAGGTGATTACAATGATTGGTCACCTGCTGTCGGCAGCTACACTTTGATCGCCACCCCTTATTCTCAAAATGGTGGTTCAGGTACAGAAGGAACCCGTAAGTCCATTTCATTTACCATTAAGCAAGATGGCACCGACCCGACACCACCTAATCCTGATCCCAATGAACCTGATCCGAACGAGCCAGACCCAACCGATCCGCCCGGTTCTGTCGACCCTAAAGACATTAATCACAGTGAACACTGTACTATCTCAGGTACACTAGAAAAATGGCATCGTGTTTCCATTACTTGTGATGAATTGTTTGCATCTGAAAATGATGACGCAACCTTTACCGACTATCGTTTTAACGTAACGTTCACTCAAGGTGATTTGTCTTACACCGTTCCCGGTCATTTTGCAGCCGATGGCAATGCAGCGAATTCCGGTGCCATAGAAGGGACAAAATGGCGCGCTTATTTTGCTCCGCCAACCTCTGGAAAATGGTTTTTCTCTGTATCCATGAGACAAGGCAGCCAAGTTGCTGTTGATCTAAATGAAAATGCAGGGACGCCCGTTTCGGTTGATGGCGAAAGTGGATACTTTCCTGTGTTGCAATCGACAGCATCGGCTAAAGATATGAGAAGTAAGGGGTTATTGGTGCATAAAAAAGGTACCCGTTATCTACAACACTTAGGTGATAAATCCATTTATATTCAAGGTGGAATGGACAGCCCGGAAAACATCTTTGGCTATAGCGAATTTGACAATACCGTAAAACATAATAATGCCGGAACCTGTAAAGGTATTTTGCATCACTTCGAACCACATCGAAACGATTGGAATAACGGAGACCCAACCTGGAAAGACGGCAAAGGTAAAGGCGTTGTTGGCTTAGTGAATTATATTGCAGAAAAAAATGTCAATGCTGTTTACATCATGGCGAATACTGAAAGTGGTGATGGCTGCGACGCTCACCCATGGTCCGTGTACAACGGAAATCATCGTGCATTTGATGTCAGTAAACTCGATCAATGGGAAATCGTCATGGAACACATGACGCGTAAAGGCATGTTGATTCATATTATGACCCAAGAAACGGAGAATAACCGTGTTCTCAATAATGGCGACTTGGGATTTGAACGTCAGCTGTACTACCGTGAATTGATTTCTCGCTTTGGCCATCATCCTGCATTGCAATGGAATATGGGTGAAGAGTCCACTTTGAGTCAGGATCAACATCAAGCCATTGCTCAATATTTAAAAAATTCTGACCCTTATAACCACCCCGTGTTGTTACATACTTATCCGGGTCAATGGGACAAACACTATCGCCCATTGTTAGGGAATCATCATTTTGACGGGCCAAGCATTCAAATTGGTGATATTAAAAGTGATGCAAATCATCGAGATATGCCTTATCAAATAAGCAGAAAGTGGCTTGCTGAATCACAAGCGCACAGTCACCTTTGGTTTGTCACGTTCACAGAAGCGTCTGGAAGTGGTGCACCCACTCCTAATTCCGACGTATCCAAATCTCAGCGTGTGAATTGGATGTGGGGAAGCGTCATGGGTGGCGGTGCTGGGTTTGAGTGGTATTTGAAAAACCCAGGTGCGGGCCATGCTTACGATTTGGCCGTTGAAGACCTGAGAGAGTTTGATCAGTTTTGGGAGCAAACGGGTCATTTTGTTAAATTCTTTAATGACATATTGCAAAATCAATTTGAAATTAATTTGCACAGCTTAAATGAAACCAATGGCGTCACGTCAACAAACAATGATTGGGTGTTATCTGACTCTGGAAATGCCTACCTCATATTTCTTCGCGACGGTGGAACCACAAACATTCAGCTTCCAAATGCCGACACCTACAATATTCATTGGTTTAATCCAAGAACGGGCGAGCTGTCTTCGGGTAATCAGCTTCACGGAGCAGGTACTCATAGCATTGGCACAGCACCAACAGACTCCAACATGGATTGGGCTGTCGTCATAAAAGTGGAAGGATTAAACGGTAACCTTCATCCTGATATTGTTAAAACTATTCCAATTAATCCTGACGATGTTCTACTGACACCGCAAAGTAATTGGATGGACAGTTATTCGGTAGGCGACCAATGCTTTTGTGAATCCACGTTTGACCACAATATTGCTGACGTCATGGTGCAGACGCCTCAAGGAACCAAAACGGTTAAAGAAGCATGCGACATTATTGGAACTGGCCCCGGTTCCGCTGGCCGACCAAAGTATAATGATATTCAATGCGGTAATGGCCCTTACAATGATGCAGGCGATGAAGACTATTGCCCCGGTCGTGTAGACATGGGTAAAGAGGGTTGTGGTCATATTGGCCCTGTATGGAACTTTAATAAAGCAAATTCCAATGAAGTAACAGGCGCTTACATTGAGCAAAATGGGTTGGTCATCATGGAAGCCGAAAATACATCAACATCTTTAGGGGAATGGCTAAAGAAAACCGAAATCGCAGGACATACGGGCAGCGGCTATTTGGAATTTAACGGTAACACACCGTTAAATGGGCCGCCTAAGTCGCCGTTAGAATATACATTTAGCATCACTCAAAGTGGGCTGTACTATTTGCATTTACATGCTGCGAAAGAAAATGTCATTTACGAGGGCGAGCTTCGCTATGATCTGGCCAATGATGCGTATTTCCGATTGGAAGGGAACTTTGGTGCAGGCCCCAACGCTGGCAATAAGCATGGTGATGATGCTCCACTTGAATTGCTTAAAAAGGACACGAAGTTCTTTGGTGGTCAACACAATCAATTTATTTGGCAGTCAGGCAACCACTTTGATCCTGGTGGTCATGACAACAAACGGGTTGCCGTTTATGACTTAAAAGCAGGGGAGAGTTACAAGTTGGTTATGTCTGGACGCTCTCAGAAATTTAAAGTCGATAGAATTGTTTTTCGTCATTCAAGCGTTGCGACATCTGAAGCACAAAATATAAGCGCTTTAGAAACGCTAGATCAATAAAATTCTTACCCACATGCGCCACTTGGATATCTCGTAGTGGCGCTTCTTAGAACATTTATCACTATTTTGATTCTTGCAGACATAAAGAAATCTGTATTTCGTATTTCGTATTTCGTATTTCGTATTTCGTATTTCGTATTTCGTATTTCGGAATTTGGTTTTGACGAAAAATATATTATTTATTCATTTTTTATAGTTATCCAATCAAGTTCATAGAATTCTCATTGTGAGATTCCCCGTCTTATCCTGTTAGGCAGGTAGAACGCCATTTTAAAACCAATTGTATTATTCAGTGGTTAATTAATCTCTTGATTGAGGATATCAAGCTATCTTCAAGACATCTAAATCAACCAACCCACTTTGGGGTATGTGCAATGATACAAAGAAACTTAATTCTCCCGCCCAGGCGCTTCACCGTGAAGGTTAAGCACTGTATTGGCATGTTAGTGCTATCGACAGTGAGTAGTTTCACGCTCAGCAATGCTGTTACCTCTATGACACTGGTAAATGCAATAACAAACCAGGATATTGCATCAATTAACCATGGCGGGGTGATTAACCTCAACTCGGTAGGTCAACCACTTAATATACGCGCCAATACCAGCGGAAATGTCGAGAGTGTTCAGCTCCAATTGTCGGGAGTTGAGCAACATAGTCAGCTTGAAAACATCAGCCCCTATGCATTGTTTGGTGACGTAAATAGCGATTATGCTCAATGGTTTCCATCACTGGGCAATTACACGCTAAAAGCCACACCCTTTAGCTCAGATCATGCAGGTGGAAACGAAGGTGATTCACTTCAAATATCATTTTCAATTAACGATCAGGAAAAACCTGAGCCAGGTGGCGACTATGAAGTTACATCGTTTACTTTGGTGGACAGCCAGTCCAATACTGACATCATCCCGTTGAGCAACGGCTCGGTCATCAGCTTGAATCAGGTTGGTCATCAACTGAATATTCGCGCCAATAGCTCAGCAAACACTGAGAGTGTCATTCTTAAATTATCTGGAACTCAACACTATCAACGTACTGAAAACGTTTCGCCATATGCTTTATTCGGAGACGAAAGTGGAAACTACTACAATTGGACGCCTGCTGTCGGAAATTACACATTAGAGGCAACAGCCTACGCATTAGACAATGGCAGTGGAACAGCCGGAAACAGCGCTTCAATTTCTTTCACGGTGCAACATGAAGATGACCCAGAGCAATCTGCTGTCACGTCTTTGACTCTGGTGGATGCCGTAACCAATCAGGACGTCATGACATTGACCAATGGCTCGACCATTCAATTGGCATCTATTGATGAACTCGTAAATATTCGTGCTAATACCAGTGGTGCGACAGAAAGTGTTCAATGGCAATTAAGCGGCACTCAGTCTCATATAGCAACAGATAATGAAATTCCCTATGCCTTATTTGGTGATGCCAATGGAGATTACAATGCGTGGAATCCCAATTTGGGCAGCTATACGCTGACGGCAACACCGTTTAGTGGAGATGATCAAACAGGTACACAAGGCGCAAGCTTATCCATTCATTTTCAGGTTAAAGTAAAAGACGATAATGACCAGGACGGTGACGGCAGCGTCACCATTTCTGGCGAAACTAAAAAATGGCACAACGTGATACTGTCATTAAACGGTGTCTACTCCAGTGAAGATGCAGAGGTTAATCCCTTTACAGATTATCGAATGAACGTGACGTTCACTCATGCCGAGTCGCAGACTGTATATCAAGTACCCGGGTATTTTGCGGCAGATGGTTTCGCAGCTCACTCTTCATCTACCGAGGGAACCACATGGCGAGCACATCTTTCTCCTGACCATACAGGCGAATGGCAATACCATATTGATTTTGTCACAGGCAATAATATTGCCGTATCAGATGAAACAGGCTTTCCAGTTTCTGGATTTGATGACATAACTGGAAGTTTTTTTGTTACCGAGTCAGATAAAAGCGGAATTGATTTGCGTGGCAAAGGTAGATTGGAATACGTAGGCGAACGCTATTTGAAATTCTCACAAAGCGGTGAGTACTTTATTAAGGTGGGGGCAGACGCTCCAGAGAATTTTTTAAATTACCTTGGATTCGATGGAACCTATAACAGCGGTGGAACGAACTTTACCCGCTGGTGGAGCGATCATGAAAAACACTACAACAATGGCGACCCAGTATGGGGAGCCAATAACCATGGTAAAGGCATTATCGGTGCGATCAATTATCTATCTGATCAGGGCATGAACGCGGTCTCTTTTCTCACTTACAACGTGGGTGGGGATTCTAAAGACGTTTGGCCGTTTATCGCACCCAATCAACGCCTGCGTTACGATATTTCAAAGCTCGATCAATGGGGAATCGTTTTTGATCACGCTCGCAATAAAGGCATGTACCTGCATTTTAAAACTCAGGAAACTGAAAATGATAACGGTACACATGGCTTAGATGGCGGCGCGGTTGAGTTAGAGCGAAAACTTTACTATAGAGAGTTAATCGCACGATTCGGATATCAGCTAGCATTAAATTGGAATCTTGGTGAAGAGAATTCTCAAACAACCAAACAGCAAAAACAAATGGCGGATTATTTTTATCAAACTGATCCGTATCATCACAATATTGTGATTCATACTTTCCCCGGAGATCAGAACAAAGTTTATGGTGCGCTGATTGGGAATCAATCCAAATTAACAGGTGCCTCGGTTCAAACCCATTGGAATAATGTGCATTCCGATACAAAAAAATGGGTCATAAATTCTGAAAATTCAGGTAAGCCTTGGGTCGTAGCAAACGATGAACAAGGCGGCGCAAATATTGGTGTTCCCCCTGATGATGGTTGGAAAGGGTATTCAGAAAGCACACCGTATAGAATTGATCTGAGACATCACACACTATGGGGTAACCTCATGGCTGGTGGCGCCGGTGTTGAGGCTTACTTCGGATATTCGCTTCCAGATTCCGACCTGACCGCACAGAGCTATGAAAGCCGTCATGGCTGGTGGCAAATGTGCAGGATCGCTAAAGACTTTTTTAGTCAGTATTTACCCTTCCATGAAATGAAAACGGCCGATCACCTAACCAATAATGCAGCAAGTAATTTTGTTTTTGCAAAGGAAGGGGAAATTTATGCAATATATTATCGAAATGCAGCAAACGCTCAACTCGATCTAAGCAACCAGTCTGGGCAATACACAGTACATTGGTATGACCCCAGATTGGGCGGTGTATTACAAACAGGCAGTATTGCATCTGTTGAAGGTGGTAATCAGGTATCCATTGGCTTACCGCCAGCAGAGTCCCATTTGGATTGGGTTGCACTGGTAAAAGAAAAGCCTGAAACCACACACTACACAGAGATCGATGGGCTAGTCATTATGGAGGCAGAAAATACCAACTCAAACTTAGAACTCTGGCAACAAAAATCGGAAATTAATGGGCATACTGGAGCTGGCTATATGGAATTTATGGGTAATAATCCAGAAAGCGGCCCACCAAAATCTCCATTAGAATATCACTTAAGTGTTAATCAAAGTGGCCTATATTATTTACATCTGTTCGCAGCGAAAGAGCATCTCATTATTAATGATGAGCATCGTACTGATGTTGCCAATGATGCCTATGTGCGTTTGGAAGGGGACTTTAATGCAGGCCCTAACGCGGGCAATAATCATGGTGATGATGCCCCACTCGCTATGCTGAAGTCAGATACTAAATTCTTTGGTGGTTCAAATTTGCAATTTTCGTGGACCTGGGGAAACCATCTGGACCCTGGCGGTGAACATAATAAACGTGTTGCAATTTACGACTTAAAGTCGGGTGAGAATTATAAGTTTGTCATGTCTGGAAGATCGCAGAAATTCAAAGTGGACCGTATTGTATTTCGTCATAGTAGCGTCGAAGTCTCTTCAGCACATGATCTGACAAAACCGGAAACGCTCGATTAACATTTAACTCTACAAAATTGACTCATTTACTGTTCCAAGTGAGTCAATTGAAGTCGAGTTAAATTAACAAGCCTTGTTGTGCTAAGAAACGCCTGAATGGTGTCAACGGGGTTGAGATTGCCCAGCAAAATTAAAGCTGGGCTACTTTGAAGGGAAATAACACTTTTATTGAAGCTCGGTTTTGTAGTTGAAACCGAGTTTCAAGCTACATGGGTGTGACAAATACTTCAAGGGCAGCAAATAATCCATTCTGGCTTGAGTGATCCACTGCTCTTACTTCATATTGGTAAGTCACACCTTGTTTAGTTTTCGTATCCTGAAAAGTTAACTGCTTTGTCTCGCCGATCAATTCACCATCGCGATAAATTTCGTAGTGATTGACGCCACCGCTTTCAATGGTTTCGTTCCAAAATAAATTTACTCGGTTATAAGAAAGCCTGTGTTTTAATCCTGTGACTTGGGGCGGTGGTGGGTGATCCCCATAGGTGCAGGGAACGATATCTCTGTTAAGTCCATCGGTGCACTGGTTAATATTTTTATTGCGTTTTTCGGATTGATTCCAATTGGTCGTTATACCACCAGCACACATATTGTCAACACAAAATGGATAGTCGTAGTTGGTGCAGGTTCGACACGTTTTGTACCCCCAGCCATCGGTAAAAGGTAGTTCGCCTTTGTTTACGGAGGGGTAATAATTGCAGACGATGACGTGTGCACCATCATTGTACGCAGGATTGTTGGAACCCTTTATATTGTCGCACTCTGCTACAGCACAGCCCACATAGCGTGTTTCTCCGCTACAGACTTGTGACCAGTGTCCACAAGTATCCGTATGGCAATAATTTGAATCCCAATCGTACGCGTAACTTTCGTCGTACCATGACTTCACCGAGCCTGTCCAAGTCTCATCTTCATATTGCGTTGCGGGTGGATTCAAAATATTGATTGAAATATTTTCTCCTATTTCATAGGAAACCGGGAGCTCAAAGGAGGCTTCATGTTTGACTTTTTCAAAAGCATCTCTGATTCCGGTTGCGTCTCCAAGGTGACCAAAGTAGCACGCAGCTGCACGCTCCTTAGCCATTTTTGCTAAGGCATTATCCCAAAACAACGTTTGCATATTGCCCGCGCTTTTCGGCGCATTTTCACCTTCACCAGACTCACCATTTGCACATTTTTTT
Source organism: uncultured Saccharospirillaceae bacterium (assembly GCA_947503895.1). GTDB lineage: Bacteria > Pseudomonadota > Gammaproteobacteria > Pseudomonadales > Oceanobacteraceae > Bermanella. Next base: position 212,497 of record CANNFT010000007.1, on the reverse strand, counting down.
CGGTAGTGGTTATGTGTGTCGAGCATTTTCCTTTTTTGCTCTAAAGACAGATCAAACGTGTTATTTGCATTGGGGTCGGTCACAACAATTGAAAACGTAATTTGATGTTCCGTGCCATTAGAAAGCTGGATGGTGAGGGTATCTTCCGTTGAAGTGCCTTTAGGTAAGGCTTTCGAAGTGCTGCTTAGTGTGTATTTCCAATTTCCAGTTCGTGATAGATTAATTTCACCGTGTTTCCCTGAAATCGTATTTTCAATAAAATCGGGTGTGTTGCCATCAACATCACGAATGATCAATGTGCCTTTAACAGCTTCTTTCGTTGTGACTATTAATGTGGCCAGTGGGGATTCTGGTTTGAATTGATAGGCGTCATCCTGTCCTGATATTTCGATGGTAATCGTGGTGGTGTCGCCTTTAGTTCCAACAGAAACCGAAAATTCGTCATCTGCAATTTCATTTTCACTTAACGGGTTGGATAGATCCTCACTCAAGGTGTATGCCCACGAACCATCTGTTGTGACGGTTAACTGTCCATACTTGCCCCAGCCATTAAATGGACCAAATGTTTGATTAGGGTTTTTAGTATCAACTAACATGCCTGAAGTTGAGACTTTTTCATTTTCAGTAACGCTACCCTCATTACCCGTTAATATGCTGGTTGCATCTGTTGCAGGAATGACTATGGAGAATTGGAGTTGATGTTCAGATTGATCTGAAAGCGTAATTGATAAGATATCTTTATGGGTTCCGCTAGGCTTAATTTTTTGAATATTCTGTTTCAGCGAATAATCCCATTTTCCGTTTTGATTGAGGGTAAAATCACCGTACTCGGTGCTGACGCTATTTCTTACAAACCCAGGGGTATTGCCATCAACATCTTGAATAACTAGAGTACCGCTTTGACTCATGTCGCTACCCGCTATGAGAGTGGACAATGGAGCATTTGGTATAAAAGTGTATGGATCGTCTGTTCCTGTAATCGTGATTTCAATTTTTGCAATATTCGTAGAATTGGTAATGTTTACGTTATATTGATCGACGACTATTTCACCATCATTTAATGGGTCGGCCAATTCGCTCGACAGTGAGTATTTCCACGTTCCATTTGTGTCAACCATGATGCGGCCGTATAGACCAGTTTCATCGATCGCTTTGAAATTTTGAGAGCTACCATTGTGATGCGTCAGCTTGCCAGTAGCCGTCAATTTCTGATCTTCAATTACGTAGCCATTACCACCGTCAACGATACTGGGCTGAATTGGTTGAGTGGGTTTTTTAATATTTTCATCAGACTCGCTTCCGCCGCCACCACACGCGAGAAGTAAGGTTGTTAAGTATGTGGTTACAATAGGTTTTATTAGATCATTCATATCAACTCGATAGGCACTTTAAATTTTTTAAATGTTTTGGAAGGAGTATCTCAAATTGAGTCGCACTGGGTGGCCATTGCCCTTTAAATGCGAATTTTGAGGCTGAAATACATTTAATCGAGTCTTGTGAATTGAAACACAGAAAAATTGCAAGGCCATACGTAATAGGAAAATCTGGGCTGCATATGGTCATTAAGAAGCGGTTGTTGTGGGACATATCACAAAATAGTGATGGTTTTTGCTAGTTGTATTGAATTATAGGTGCTTGGTTAAGCCACTCGTTTTCAGTCAACATGCAGAGCATCGCATTGGCACAATCGGAGTGGTTAATTTTGGACGCAGGTCCAAATGAATTGAAGCCTAATTTATAATTCGCAGTCTTTGGACCATTGACTATTTTTAATGGTCGAATACCAAGCCATATTAGCTCTTGGGTGCTGAGTAATAATTGCATTTGATGCTCTTTATCCAAGTGCTTTTTTTTAAAGAATGTGCTTGCAAACAATCGAACAAAGTGGGCTCCCAAGGTGAGCTTGTCTTCCTTGAGAAATGTGCTGCCACCTCCGCAAAAGATAAAGCGTATTTTTGCTTCGCCAATAGCTTTTAGTATGTTTTTTGTAATGTTAGTGCAAAGGTTATTTGGTGAGTTTTTATCGACTCCGATGGTAAAAAGAATCGCTTGGGTCAGTGGCGTGATGGATTGCTGAACGTCATGCTCATTAAGGGCATCACCTTCGACTATTGCGACATTTTGCAGAATCGATACGGGAAGTAGCGCTCTGAGTTTTTGAGCGCTTCGTACTAAAACCGTCACGCGATGCCCTTCTAAAATAGCCTGAGTTAAACATTGTTGACCGACTTTGCCCGTTGCCCCAAATATCGTGATTTCCATAATCGCCTCCTAAATTTAAAGCATGTTGAATCCATTTAACTAGGTCAATGAATAATTAGAGTAAATCAAATCTATGGGGCTTGATCGATTAAAATATCTAAAAAATTGAGAAATGAAATATAGGAATTGTGAAACGAATTAATTTTATTCGCTTATCTGCTTTTTGAATTGATTACAAAAAGTAAATTAGTAATTTCTAAATAAAGGTTCTCCACAACCTGTTTCGCAATATTGTTTCAGGCGGTGCATTAATGCTCCCCATGTGGTGTTGCAAACAGGAAACATGCCTTCGTCGCTTTGCCAGTTCATGTGCTTGAGGTCGAGCAGTGTCCAGTCCCTGTCTTGAGGCGTAATCTCCCACCACAGATCAGTGTTTAGCCATTCTGAAGGGCCTTCGCTGCACTGCCAAAAAACACGTTGGTTGGCTAAGAGTTTTCGGGCTTCCATCGTAAAGCAGGTGTGACCGTCATCGAACCAAAAGTGGCAACGCTCACCCTCGCGATTGGCCATGTCACATTGGTCTGTCCACCACTGCTGGACGCCATTACACGTGGTAAGGGCGGCAAACACCGTGGGCGGCGGGGCTTTGATGCTGATGTTATGCAGTATGTCGGCCATGGTGCAACCTCTGCGTTGGTGCCGACCCATTCACTTTGCTGCGGGATGGGTAAGCGGGAGTCAAAATGCCGTCTGCGACGGTCAAAAAAACATCGAATCGGTGTCGGGTTGGTGTTTTTTGGCCGTATAGCTACTGTTAAGCAAAGGACCGGCCAATTATCAGAGGGTTGTCCGCAAATACCTTATTCGCATTGTTTTGCGCATGGACTTTGATTAAAAAGTAGCGTATGATAGCGCGCTAAATTGCATGTGTGCGCAATGCACAAACAGAATTGATATTGAAGCGGAATGAAGAGTTTTCTTCGTTCCGCTTTTTTACGGCCATCCAACTTGCAGTGTCACGGGGAAGAAAGCCTTGTCCAAACCAGCTATTCTTGCGCTTGAAGACGGTAGTATCTTTAGGGGAACAGCCATCGGGGCTGATGGTGAATCCGTTGGTGAGGTAGTCTTTAATACCTCCATGACGGGATACCAAGAGATACTTACCGACCCTTCTTATTGCCGCCAAATCATTACCTTAACTTACCCTCATATCGGAAATTACGGAACCAACGAAGAAGACGAAGAGTGCTCAGATATTTGGGCTGCCGGTCTTGTGATTCGTGATTTGCCGCTCGTCGCGAGCAACTTCCGTAGTGAAAAAGCACTTGATGAATACCTGCGTGACCGTAATGTCGTCGCCATTGCTGACATTGATACGCGCCGTCTGACGCGACTATTACGCGAGAAAGGCAGCTTAAATGGCTGCGTCATGGCTGCCGATACGATTGATGAACAAGCTGAGGCAAAAGCCTTCGAATTAGCAAATGGATTTGATGGCTTAAAAGGCATGGATTTAGCCAAAGTCGTGTCGACGAAAGCCCCTTACCCGTGGACCGAAGGTAGCTGGAAGCTGGGTGAAGGCCATTCGGAGATAACGGACAAGAAATTTAAGGTCGTTGCCTACGATTACGGTGTAAAGCGTAACATTTTAAGAATGTTGGCTGATCGCGGATGTGACATCACTGTCGTACCTGCGCAAACACCCGCGAGCGATGTATTGGCGATGAATCCTGACGGCGTGTTTTTATCCAATGGTCCGGGTGATCCAGAACCTTGCGATTACGCGATCACGGCGATTAAAGAGATTGTGGAAAACACGGATATCCCCGTATTCGGTATTTGTTTAGGGCATCAGTTATTAGCGTTAGCTTCAGGTGCTCAGACTGAAAAAATGAAGTTCGGGCATCACGGTGGCAACCACCCAGTTAAAAATTTAGAAAATGATACGGTCATGATCACCGCACAAAACCACGGTTTTGCCGTTGCAGAGGCGGAAATCCCTGACAATCTGCGGGTGACGCACAAATCGTTATTTGATGGCACGACGCAAGGTATTCATCGTAATGACAAGCCGGCCTTTAGCTTCCAGGGGCACCCTGAAGCCAGCCCAGGCCCGCATGATGCAGCACCTTTATTTGACCATTTCATTGAACTGATGACAGCTCGCAAGTAATTCATTGCGCATTTAATTGGAGAAACACAGAGCCATGCCAAAACGCACGGACATAAACAGTATTCTAATTATCGGCGCGGGTCCTATTGTTATCGGACAAGCCTGCGAATTCGATTATTCAGGTGCTCAAGCCTGTAAGGCGCTGCGCGAAGAAGGTTATCGCGTCATACTGGTTAACTCTAACCCAGCCACCATCATGACCGATCCATCCATGGCAGATGCGACGTACATCGAGCCCATTACGGTGGAGTCTGTCACGAAGATCATCGAAAAAGAGCGACCAGATGTATTGCTACCCACCATGGGTGGTCAGACAGCATTGAACTGTGCACTTGGGCTAGAGGCGGCTGGTGTACTGAAAGAATTTAATGTTGAGATGATTGGCGCAAACGCCGACGTTATTGATAAAGCAGAAGATCGTAATCGCTTCGATCAGGCCATGAAAAAAATTGGTCTGGAGTGTCCACGCGCGGGTATTGCTCACAGCATGGATGAAGCTTGGGACGTACAAAAAGGTTTAGGCTTTCCTTGTATTATTCGCCCTTCTTTCACGATGGGTGGAACCGGTGGCGGTATCGCTTACAACAAAGAAGAATTCGAAGAGATCTGTACTCGTGGTTTAGATCTTTCTCCGACCAATGAGCTGCTCATCGACGAGTCGCTCATTGGCTGGAAAGAATATGAGATGGAAGTGGTGCGTGACAAAAACGACAACTGCATCATCATATGTTCCATCGAAAATTTTGACCCAATGGGCGTACACACCGGTGACTCGATCACCGTTGCACCGGCTCAAACCTTGACTGATAAAGAACTGCAAATCATGCGAAATGCATCGTTAGCAGTCTTGCGTGAAATCGGTGTCGAAACAGGCGGGTCAAACGTTCAGTTTGGTATTAATCCGAAAGACGGTCGAATGGTCGTGATTGAGATGAACCCTCGTGTGAGTCGTTCATCGGCATTGGCGTCAAAAGCAACGGGTTTCCCCATTGCTAAAATTGCCGCTAAGCTGGCCATTGGTTATACCCTTGATGAGCTGCAAAATGACATTACGGGTGGTCGTACCCCCGCTTCATTTGAGCCATCAATCGACTACGTCGTCACCAAAATTCCTCGCTTTACCTTCGAAAAATTCCCGCAAGCAGATTCGCGTCTCACCACGCAAATGAAATCTGTGGGTGAGGTCATGGCCATTGGACGTACTCAGCAGGAGTCGCTTCAAAAAGCACTTCGTGGGCTCGAAGTGGGCGCAGATGGTTTTGATCCTAAAGTCGATTTAGCCGATGAAGGTGCAAAAGCGAAAATACTTTCAGAACTCAATACCCCTGGTGCTGAGCGAATCTGGTACATCGCGGATGCGTTTAGAGCGGGTATGAGCGTTGAAGAAATTTTCAATTGCTGTGCCGTCGATCCCTGGTTCTTGGTACAAATTGAAGATCTGATTAAAGAAGAGGAAGCCGTTCAGCAAGTTTCAATGTCATCGATGGATGCGGATCGCATTTACCGTTTGAAACGCAAAGGCTTCTCCGATGCGCGCTTGGCAACACTACTGGGTGTGAGCGAAAAAGCTTTCCGCAAATATCGTCAAAAGCTCAATGTGCGTCCGGTCTATAAGCGCGTCGATACCTGTGCGGCAGAGTTTTCCACCGACACCGCTTACATGTATTCCACGTACGAAGAAGAATGCGAAGCGAATCCAAGCGAGCGCGATAAGATTATCGTACTCGGTGGTGGGCCTAACCGTATTGGTCAAGGTATTGAGTTTGATTACTGCTGTGTGCATGCAGCGTTGGCCGCCAAAGAAGAAGGTTACGAAGCCATTATGGTTAACTGTAACCCGGAGACGGTCTCTACAGATTACGACACGTCAGACCGCTTATTCTTTGAGCCGGTCACCTTAGAAGACGTACTGGAAATCGTCGACAAAGAAAAACCAAAAGGGGTGATCGTTCAATATGGTGGTCAAACACCATTGAAGCTGGCGAATGAATTGGAAGCCGCTGGGGTACCGATCATCGGGACTTCTCCAGAAGCCATTGACCGTGCCGAGGATCGTGAGCGTTTCCAGCAGATGATTCAGCGTTTAGGCTTGAAGCAGCCTGTGAACGCCACCGTGACTTCCGCCGAAGAAGCGGTGATCAAAGCCAGCGAAATTGGTTATCCGCTGGTGGTTCGTCCTTCTTATGTATTGGGCGGTCGAGCCATGGAAATCGTCAATAACGAAGAAGCATTACGCCGCTACATGCGCGAAGCCGTGCAAGTGAGCAATGACTCGCCTGTCTTGCTCGACTACTTCTTGAACCAAGCTGTAGAGGTCGACATTGACGCCGTCTGCGATGGTGAACAAGTGGTCATTGGTGCCATTATGCAACACATCGAGCAAGCGGGTATTCACTCCGGTGACTCTGCCTGTTCGCTGCCACCGTACAGCTTGCCCGATGATGTGCAAGACGAAATGCGTAAGCAAGTGGCTGCAATGGCAATGGAATTGGGTGTGATTGGATTGATGAATACCCAGTTGGCATGGCAAGATGGCGAAATCTACGTGATTGAGGTGAATCCTCGCGCATCGAGAACCGTGCCATTTGTATCAAAATGCATTGGTACGTCGCTCGCTGCGATCGCTGCGAAAGTCATGATGGGCAAAACTTTGGCCGAGTTAGGCTTCACGAAAGAAGTGATTCCTCCTTATTATTCGGTCAAAGAAGCGGTATTCCCGTTTAATAAATTCCAAGGCGTTGATCCGATTCTTGGGCCTGAAATGAAGTCGACCGGTGAAGTCATGGGAGCAGGAGAGTCCTTTGGCGAAGCATTCTTTAAGGCCCAATTGGGTGCTGGAGAAAAGCTACCGACTGAGGGCACCGTATTTGTATCCGTGCGAGATGCAGATAAAAAAGGTGCTGTTTCAGTGGCGAAAGGCTTAAGGTCTCTGGGCTTTGATTTGGTCGCGACCGGTGGGACGCACCAAGCTCTGCTTGATGCAGGCGTTGAAGTGTCACGTGTTAATAAGGTGAACGAAGGACGTCCACACATCGTAGACATGATGAAAAACGACGAAATTGCCATGTCGGTGAATACGACCGAGGGACCCGTTGCCATCGCTGACTCGGCAGAAATTCGCAGAACAGCGCTGCAGCATAAAGTGTTCTACACTACGACACTGGCCGGTGCCGAAGCCGTTGTGAAAGCTTTAGAGTCAGAAGGATTGAAAACTGTGCGCCGTCTTCAAGAGTTGCACGCGACAATTCAATAATTGATTCGTTAAAATAGGGCATTAGCCCAGTAAGCAAGCTCCCGAATAGGTGGCTTGCTCAACATCCCCAATCCGCTCTCATATGGATTCAGCATCCATGTTAGAGCGGATTATTATTTTGTGGCAGTTAATCAGCTGAAACTTGCCGACGTGTATGAAAAGATTGCAAGAGGGATAAAATAAAATGCAAAAGGTACCTATGACCGTTCAAGGTGAAAAAGCCTTGCGTGATGAACTAGAAGACCTAAAGAAAAACGCTCGACCTAAAGTGATTGCCGATATCGCTGAAGCGCGTGAACATGGTGACTTAAAAGAAAATGCTGAATACCATGCCGCTCGTGAGCAACAAGGTTTTATTGAAGGCCGTATTCAAGACATTGAAGCCAAGTTATCGTTATGCCAAGTTGTAGACGTGTTAGCCATTCCTAAAACGGGCAAAGTCATCTTCGGCACCACAGTACGATTGATTGATGTCGATACGGACGAAGAGAAAGAATATAAGATTGTGGGTGAAGATGAAGCCGACATTCCAAACGGTAAAATTTCAGTTGGTTCACCTATTGCGCGCGCTTTGATCGGTAAAGAAGAAGGCGACGTGGTCGCGGTTAAAATACCCAGTGGCATTATTGAATATGAAATTGACGAGGTACAGCACATTTAGGCTCGCCCCGTTTAGAATCGTTGCTCAATAGCGCGATTTCCATGAAGTAAAAAAAACCAGAATGCGTTCTGGTTTTTTTTATGGGGTAATCAAAAAATTAAGCAATACCATCTCGTAGTATTGGAGATATTGACGGGTCTATCAGCTATCAATCCTCGCTGAAACTTGCCATCTGAATAACCTTTTAAATTCCAATGCGCATCGCCGCTCCCTTACCTTTCGCGGATGATCATCCATAGTCTGAATTTGCCATCACTGATCTCTCTGTATTGATGACAACTGCATCTGTTGCGCTTGCATGAACTTTGATGAAATGCATCCTTTCATTTTTACATGTAGGCTGTACAGTGACATTCAAGGGTACGAACATGACAATGTGTACTGCTTAAGCGAGGTTGATATGAGTCGTTGGGTAAGAGAAGCCATTCAAAAAATTGAGGCAGACTACAATCGATCTGCAGATACGCACTTATTCAAACTAAACATTCCGCAATTGTCGGGTATCGACTTGTACTTGAAAGATGAAAGTACACATCCAACCGGCAGTCTAAAGCACCGATTAGCACGATCGCTGTTTCTGTATGCGCTGTGCAACGGAAAAATCGTCGAGCATACGCCGATCATAGAAGCATCTTCTGGCAGTACGGCTGTATCTGAAGCCTATTTTGCACAAATGATCGGTGTGCCATTTATTGCTGTTATGCCAAAAAGCACGGCTCAAAGTAAAATACGTCAAATTAAACTGTACGGTGGGCAGTGCCATTATGTCGATTCGGCGCCACAAATGCATGACGCCGCCGTACAGTTAGCGCGAGAGAAGAATGGCTATTTTATGGATCAATTTACATTTGCAGAACGCGCTACCGATTGGCGAGGCAATAACAACATTGCCGAAAGTATTTTTAAGCAAATGGAAAAAGAACGATACCCTGAACCGTCAACCATTGTAATGAGTGCAGGAACGGGCGGCACATCAGCCACGTTGGGCCGCTATATTTTATATAAAGGTTACGATACGTCCCTAGTGGTGGTGGACCCCGAAAACTCTGTTTTTTACGATAGTTTCATGCAGAAAAATACGACCTTGCAAGCCAGTTGCTCCAGCAGGATTGAAGGTATCGGTCGCCCTAAGGTCGAGCTGTCTTTTCAGCCCGATGTCATCACTGAGATGATGAAGGTCGAAGATGCTGCCAGTGTTGCCACCATACATTGGCTGGAGAAACGCATCGGCCGGAAAGCAGGCGCATCCACAGGCACAAACTTATGGGGTGCGCTGAAAATTGCCGAAAAAATGGTTCAGCAAAAGCAAACGGGATCAATCGTGACGCTTATGTGTGACAGTGGCGATCGTTATTTAGACACTTATTACGATAAAGGGTGGGTTGAAAAACATATTGGTGATGTGGCACCGTATCAATCTCAGTTAGACAATTGGTTGGGATAACGTTGATCGAAAAAAGACCAGTATGTGCCTTTAATTGTATTGATCTGCCAAAATATGACGTTTAGAAGCCTTGAGTGTTCTTGATCGAAACTGAAGGCTGCCATTTTCTCTAAATCTCGCTAATTTTTGGTGCACTGAGTAGTATGCTGTATTAATATACAGCTCGCAAAACGGTGCGCGATTGACGAGGCTTGGATGTCAAAAATCAGTAAAATGAAGAAAATAAAGCAACTCGTGGCGGGAGTAGAAAACCAATATTCGGTTGATAGAAGCAAAACGTTTGAATTTTTGGGTGAACTAAAAGACGTTTGTGCTTCGTTTGAATACATTGATGAAAAAGTATCCGTACTGGAAGATGTATTGTTAGACTTTCGTATTGACCATGATGCTTTGTACTCGGCATCGGGCGCTGTCATATCAGCCATGCAAATGTATGATGAGAATCACCCTAGTTGGAATAGCTGGGCGTAGAGATGGAATATCAGTGCCTTACAATCATTTAGGTGCTAAATCAAAGGGGCTTAGGCCCCTTTTTTATGTTTAAAAACTCATTTCAAATTTCACTTGAATGAATGCTGTTCTATACCATTCATTTACCGCTATACATGATGTTTGTGACGTTACCATTTTAGATTCTGCGCGCCGGTAAGCTTAATTTTTGAATGTAAACTGAGTTGATAATTGACGGTAAATCTGACTCTCGACTATATTGGTCGGTGGGTGTATGAATTAAAATCATGCCCGTTCAAAGACTAATATGAATTTATATGGGTGCATGAAAATGATTAAAAAATTTTCGCTGACTCTCTCACTTATTACCAGTTCAATGTTTGCAAATGGCTTGGAATACGAATTGCCAACGCTGGGTCAAATATCGGATCAATGGTGTGTGTATCAAAACTTTCAAACATCTGTATCGGGTTGTCGAGATCAGCTCGAATATTTTCTTTCAGATATTCAAATCCTAAAATCACCTAAAGAAAAGTGGGCTTGCGAGCAAGATGGTGCGGAAGTGGGTTACTATAATCCGAGCAACGGTGTCGCCATTCGATACTATCAATGTACATTTATTCCCAATGGAAATATTGGTCGTCACTCAGCTTATGTAAAAGCGAGTAAACAAACCTTTACGACGAAGCAGTGTCTTAACCCAGAATTTCCGTATGGTGCTGATATTAATCAGGATATGAGCATTGATATTTGTATTGCAGATAATCAGTGCGAAGTAACGGGGACGGTCAACCCGATTAATATTGAAACGGTTGTTTGTGATTAAGTCATTATGAATGATTTAGCCACATCATTTTGATGTGGCTAATATATTCTAGCGCTTATTGTATTCACTTTACTAATAGATGAGGTTTACAACTTAAACTGCCCCAACATTTTATTCATAGCTTCTGCTTGACCCGATAAGTTTCCGGCTATTTTTTCAATCTGGCTGGCTTGCTCATTTGTACCTTTAGCCGCAGAGTTGACCTCTGAAATGTTTCGGTTGATTTCGTCTGCAACGGCACTTTGTTGATTCGCCGCCGTCGAAATTTGAGCGATCATGGTGGCTAAATCATCCACCGTGTTGACGATATCTTGGAACGTTGCGTGTACTTCCTGTATGCGGGTTTCACTTTCTTTAGCCTGCTTTTCACCTTCTTTCATTCGACTCATGGCTGTGTGCGAACCTTGCTGAAGGCTTTCAATTTTACTGCGAATCTCTTCAGTGGACTCCTGAGTTTTACTGGCTAAGCTGCGAACTTCATCGGCTACAACTGCAAAACCGCGCCCTTGTTCGCCAGCCCTCGCGGCTTCAATTGCGGCGTTCAGTGCCAATAAATTTGTTTGGTCGGCAATGCCCGTAATGACACCCACAATATCGCCAATACCTTGGGTTTCCACTTGTAAACTGGTGATGCTTTCGCCAATAGATTCCACCTCACTGGCGAGACGTGAAACCTGTTGTGTGGTTTGCGTTAAAACGGTTTGACCTTGTTGTGCGTGTCCGTCGACAGCTTGTGTTTGAATATTGGCATTTTCTGTATTTCTTGCGACCTCATCCACCGTGGCAGACATTTGGTTCATGGCTGTGGCAATCTGTTCGATTTGTTGGGTTTGGTGACCGACGGCCTTGTGTGTATTTGTTGCACTGGTGGTAAGTGTGAGGCTTTCTTGTCGAACTTTAAGCGCTGTTTTAAACATGCTTTGACAGCTGCTTTGAAACATCTCAAATAATCGATTGGCACTTTTAGCGATGTGTCCTGTTTCGCTATCATTGTCCACTTGACTTCGCAGTGTGAGATCATAGGTCTCACTCACGGCTTCAATGGTTTGTTCGAGACTTTTTAACGGTCGATTTATATCAATTGAAATAACGTATGCCAGCGCAGAGGTACCCGCAAAAATCGCCGCAATGACCAATATAACACCGATTAAATCCTCTATGAATGCATTTCGAATATCATCCGTATACACCCCTGTTCCAATCGTCCAGCCCCAAGGCTCAAAAAGCGCTAAGAAACTGGACTTTGGCTGTGCAACATCGTCGCCGGGTTTATTCCAATAGTAATCGACTTGACCCCGTTTTGTGTCATTAATCACCGACTCTTTAAATTCTTGAAATAACTTTAGACCATGGACGTCTTCGACATTATTGACTTGCGTACCAATTAATTTAGGCAGGTGAGGGTGTTGAATGAGCGTCACGTCTTTTTGCAATATCGTAAAAAAATACTCATTGGTTTGATAGCGTAAATTATTTAATGTATGTATGGCTTGCTGTTTAGCCTCATCTTCCGAGACACTCCCTGTTTTAGATGCTTGATAAAAGGAGTTTACTAAACTATAAGCCACATCTACCTGAGAGCTGAGTAATTCCAACCTATCTTTGTAAAGCGTCTTATGTTGTGAGGTTAAGAGCAGGGTGGCCACCGCAATGAGTGCAAGGCCGGATGTGATCATTAAGATTGCCAGCTTGGTCGCTGTTTTCAGGTTTGTGAAAATACTCAATGTATCCTCCTTGATTTGCTCTGCTGCAGTGTCCTGACAATCGGTAATTTCAGTGCGTTTTATATTTCATCGAATGGTCAGAAATACCAGAATGATGAACATGAACACATGTGGACCGGGTAAAAGCTTTATTGTCTGAATAGTGTAGACGATGGCATTCACTTTGTTTAAAAACAGTCATTCACAGGGCCAAAATGTAAGACTGCCTGAGCACCATGATCACTTTAGTCGATGGCGTCATTTAATCATAAAGATGGAATAAAAATGCTTGGCTTAATATCTTTTAATCTCGATGTCCGCGACTAGGGCATATTTGAAACCCGCCCGTTCCTCTCTGAGTCTTTTCGGTCAATTCGAACCTTGGTTCGACGCGTAAAGTAGTTTAGCGTTCCCTTTGGCGTGGCCGACCTGATGGTTGAATATTACTTTTTAGTATTGCTACGCCTTCGATGTGGTTTATTGCAGTCTCCACAAAGTATCGCTTTGTGTCGCATTGACCACGTTCTGCACTCACCACTAATAATGATAATAATCCTGGAGATAACTCGTGAACAAGGGACTCTTGTTTAAGCTAAAAACGCTCGCACTCGGTGTGAGCTTAGCTTCATCCGTCATGGCAAATGACACCACGACGCTCATCAATTTAGAGCAAGCCAATCACCATAATATTTACAAAGTGCACTTTACCGATTTGGATCTCGCCCACAAAGCCGTGATCTCATTTCACGAATCCGTACTGCAAACTCAGTACGACAATGAATATCTCGTCATGGAGCTGACGGAAGAGCAAAAAGGCCAGTTAGCGTCATTTGGTTTTACTTTTTCAGCGGCAAACGAATGGGTGGCTGAGCGAAGCGAGCTGTTAAATGGCGCGCAACCACAAACCACAATGTCCAGCGCCATGAGTAACATCATGGCCGGCATTCCTGGGTATTCGTGCTACGAGACCGTGGAAGAAAGCTTTGCAGAAGCCGCTGCATTGGCCAGTGCTAATCCAACCTTAGTGGAATGGAAAGATATCGGTGACTCTTGGCGTAAAACGCAAGGTATGAGCAATGGCCATGACCTTAATCTGCTGAAGCTTACCAATCAAAACATCAGTGGTACGAAACCGATTTTGTTCCTAAACAGCGCTATTCATGCGCGTGAATATACCACTGCACCATTGACGCTGATCTTTGCTCAGCAATTGGTGAATAACTATGGTGTGGATGCCGACGCGACGTGGATATTAGATCACCACGAAGTGCATATTTTGCTTCAAACCAATCCGGACGGCCGTAAAGAGGCTGAAAAAGGTGTGCTGTGGCGTAAGAATGCCAACACAAATCACTGCTCCAATGGCTGGGCGGGTGTGGATTTAAACCGCAACTTTACGCACACGTGGGATAACCCTGCCGGTGGTTCGAGCGATGATCAATGTTCGCAAACCTACCGTGGAACCGGTGCGGCTTCTGAGCCAGAAGTCAACTATATGGAAAACTATATGCGTTCCATATTCGCCGATCGTCGTGGTCCAGGTGAGAATGATAAAGCACCGGATGATGTAACAGGTATTCATCTCGATATTCACTCCTCTGGTGGCTTAGTGCTTTGGCCTTGGGGCTATACCAGCAACGCTGCACCGAACGGCACGCAGTTGCAAACGTTGGGACGTAAACTCGCATTCTTTAATGGTTATGAACCCAAGCAATCGATTGGACTGTACCCCACTCGCGGTACATCTAAATCCATCAGTTACGGTGAATTGGGTATACCGGGCTTTACCATTGAGCTCGGCACCGAATTTTTCGAAAAATGTAATGTGTTCACAAATGATATCGTGCCCGATAACTTACCCATGCTGATGTATGCGGCGAAAGCGGTGCGCGCACCTTATGTGACGGCACAAGGCCCTGAGGTTCACAATCTCGCTTTAAATGGCTCCACAGGAAACGTGGTCGTGACACCGGGCACGCAAGTGAGCTTTAGCTTAACGGCAGATGACTCGCGCCACAGTACGCGTAAAGGAACGGAACCGAGTCAGACGGTTTCTCAAGTGGAGTACTACATTGATACGCCGTTCTGGAATGGCGGAACGGCCATCGCCATGTCTGCAGATGATGGCAATTTCAACGAAACCACGGAAACAGCCACGCATTCCATTGATACCACAGGTTGGGCCGAAGGCAAGTACATGCTGATGGCGCGTGCCAAGGACAGCAATAACGTTTGGGGTGTCTATACCGCGAAATACTTGGAGATTAATAATAACCCGCCAATCGAGTACTGCGATATTGCCTCAAATAGCGCCAGTGATGAATGGATCGGAAAAGTGGACATTGGCAGTTTTAGCAACTCGTCCGGTGCCGCTAAGTACACCGATTTTACAGCGCAAACGATCAGTCTCGCAGCGGGTGCCTCTAACGTGACGTTAACGCCAGCGTTCAGTGGTAGCACCTACAACGAACACTGGAAAATCTGGGTAGATTTAAATGTTGATGGTGATTTTGATGATGCAGGTGAAACCTTGTTTACGGCGGGTCCGTCAAAAGCAGCGGTAACCGGCAGTATTTCATTGCCAACGAGTGCCGTGGGCACCACGACGCGTATGCGTATTGCGATGAAATACAATGCGGCACCTTCCTCTTGCGAGTCGGCCTCAACGTTTACGTACGGTGAAGTTGAAGATTATACCGTGACCATTACGGAAGGCGGTGATACCGGTGGCGACGTTTTTGAGAACACCACGGATTACGCTATTCCTGATAACAATTCGACAGGAGCCAGCAGCGCCATTAATGTCGTGCGCAGTGGGAATGCAGGGAATGTCGATGTTGCGGTGGATATCTCTCACACCTACAAAGGTGATTTAGTGGTTGATCTCATTGCACCGAGCGGCACTGTGTATAACCTACACAATAAAACCGGTGGCAGTGCCAACGATATCAAGGAAACCTACAGCGTAAATGCCGGCAGTGAAAGTGCGAATGGTACTTGGAAGCTAAAAGCAGTGGATACCTATGCTGCCGATACGGGAACCATTAATGGTTGGAGTATTACGTTTAAGTAAATAAAGCAGCGAACCTGCCTATAAAAAAACCGCGATCAGCAATGCTGATTGCGGTTTTTTTATGACGGGAATCTGCTTATGGTGCCGTGTTCAGTATTTTAAGATGCGGCGCTCATGAATTCCGCATCATCTTCTTGCTCGATGGCTTTCATCATTTTTTGTAGTTTCAGGCGCGCTTCACGGCGTTTAATGGCTTTGTTCCAGCGACGACGTTGCTCATCTGTATTTAATTCAAGGGGTGGAACCGCCGTCGACTTTCCATCTTCATCCATTGCGACCATGGTGAAGAAACAACTGTGAGTATGACGGACGGTTTTTTGTTGAATATTCTCAGCAATGACTTTAATGCCGACTTCCATAGAACTCCGGCCTGTGAAATTGATGGTCGCCAAGCAGGTGACCATTTCACCGATATGGATCGGCTCCTTAAACAGTACATTATCCACCGATAACGTGACGGCGTAGTGGCCGCTGTAGCGCATGGCGCAGGTATAAGCCACTTTATCGAGCAGCTTCAGTAATTCGCCACCGTGCATTTTGCCAGAAAAGTTGGCCATAGATGGGGTAACCAGCTCGGTCATCTCGGTCTTGATTAATTGCCCCATAGAAACTCCGTCGTTGTTCGATTAGAAATACAGTGTGTGGTGTGCATACAAAGATGGGCGCGGCAAGATACCTTAAATAGCATTAGGTGTCAGCCGCCATTTCGAATAAAACGCAAATAATAGCGCATTTCTCGAAACGATCACCTCTGGTTAACCTGAATCAAAATGTCGTGAATGTACGCACAAACTTTGCCAATGTGAGCAGATGTAGAAAAACGGTGCATTGACCTTGGTAGAAGTATAGATCAAAGCACTAAATCACGGCATTCAAGCCATGCGATGGCCAATGAAGGAGCTATTATCGTGCATATTACGACGGGGCCTGCTCCACGGGATAAGATAGCGGCCTAGATCGCCTTGTTTAAATATTCAGCATCTTTGATGCTACGGCTTCGACAGGTGTCTGCTAGCCTTAGAGTGGGTGAGTGGGGCATATCATTCTGTACCGAGGAGAGAGCGTATGGTGAGTTTAGGAGTCCTATGACGTGAAAAGGAGTTTCGTAGCGCTGATAAATGCTACGTTTCAGTGGGTTGTGGATAACAAACTCGCCAATATTTATGCGGTGATTCTCGTATTGAGCGTCATTACATTGGTGGGTGGTAATATTGCTTTAATGCGACAAAACATCAATGAATCGAACTTAGAATTTCAGCGCTACAGTCATCGTGTTCATCAAAATTTGGTCGCTTCTTTTGCGATCAATGAAACCATACTCGATGGGTTTGCGGCTTTTTTAGCTGAGGTGGGCATTCAAGATCCTAATCGGGCACGCTATTACACCCGTTTAATGATGAATCGATATCCGCATTTGTACATGTTTCAGGCGGCACAGCGGGTACCTGCGGATAACATATCCCGTTTTCAACAGACCTTCAGTGAAAAGGTCGGCGAAACCTTTTACATCAAACGCTTCGAATTTGGGACAGGACTCATTCCTGCCATGGAGAACGGTCATTCTGAATACTTCCCGCTCGTCTTTGTTGAACCCGTATTTAAAGATGGCTTCAATATCTTAGGGCTGGATATTTCCTCCATTCAATTTATTCATGATGCCATGCAAAAAGCACGAAAACATGGTTTAGCGGCATTGACGCAACCCATTGAACTTGCAGAAGGACAGCAAGCGTTGGTGTTAGTCAAACCCAGTTATTTGCAACATCGCCACATCCCAGATCAATATGCATTGCTTATAATTGAGCTGCAATCGTTCTTAACCGAGATACGGCCCGAAGATGCTGGCCATCATTTAACACTCAATATAGAAAACGATTTCAACATTCTCGACATCAAAACCGATGATCTATCGGACTGGGAAAAGACACTATTTCCGGTGTTAACCTTTAATCAGGATTTAACCGTCGGTAATGACACGCTTAAATTAAAAATACAGCAGCAGTTAGGCTTTCAACATGTAGATTGGGTGCTGAGTATTGCATTGCTCGTCATTGCATTGTTTGTGATTAGTTTCATCTTATTTTTATTAAGACGACACCTGCATAGTGAACGAAAAAATTACGAATTTAAACAGAAACTTTATAGACAGGCCAATTACGATACCCTAACGGGGTTACCTAATCGCAATCATTTTGATGATGCCTTTACGCGCGCAATGGTTTCAGCGCTCAGGCGACAAGAAAAAATAGCCATTTTGTATTTAGACCTAAACGATTTCAAAGGCGTCAATGATACCTTTGGGCACCATATTGGCGATAGAATGTTACAGATTGCCGCAGGCATTATTCAAGATTCTATCCGAGCCGATGATTTGCCATGTCGCTTTGGAGGTGATGAGTTTGTCATTATGCTGGAAAATATTGAGTATCGAGAGGATGTCATGCGGGTGGTGAATCTTATACATGAACAGTTTTCGATGCTCACCGAAATAGAAGGCTTCAAAATGGTGATGCGAGCGAGCATTGGTTTTGCATTGTTTCCTGATGATGCAACCAGTTTGGACCACCTGCTCATTGCCGCAGATGAGCGAATGTATGAGGATAAGCGTCAATCTAAAATGGCTTCAAAATCGTAACCCTGAATGCAGATGAGTCGATTCTTTCATATTGAATGTTAGCTTGGCTTACACTCTGAATCAGACGTCATGCTTTTT
This sequence comes from uncultured Saccharospirillaceae bacterium, assembly GCA_947503895.1. GTDB lineage: Bacteria > Pseudomonadota > Gammaproteobacteria > Pseudomonadales > Oceanobacteraceae > Bermanella. The sequence continues at coordinate 193,999 of CANNFT010000007.1, read as the reverse complement.
CTTGCTTATTTGTTCTTACTTCATCGTTCATGCATAGAGCAGACTTAAAATTTCGATTAGTTGTAGCGGTATTAGTTTTTTAGAATCTTATCCGGTGAATGTATAAATGCCTCGATACATTCGCTTAGTACTTCCGATATAGCTTGTAGCAATTCGGGTTGTTTGACGGGTTTTGTGATAAATCCATTCATACCGCTTTCAAACGCTTTTTTTCGATGGATGTCCATAGCGTGTGCCGTCAGGGCAATAATCGGAATAGGTGAAATTGCCTCTTTCGCTTCATACTCTCGTATTTGTTGACTAGCGGTAAAACCATCGGTAATGGGCATTTCACAATCCATTAATATAAGGTCAAAATCATTATGGGCAGAGCAGACTTCATTAACCGCGAGTTCCCCATTTTCAACCACTTTTAAATCGGCACCCAATTTACGAAGTAATGCAGTAATCACCATCTGATTAACCTTATTGTCTTCTGCTACCAATATACGACAACCATTTAAAGGCAGTTCATTTACGGTGTTAGAGCTTATGCCTGTACCATAGGTGGCCAAATTGGGAGCGGCTATTACACGGTGTACATCACTGGTCGTGAGGGGTCTTCTAAGGTGTGCGGTTTGATCGAAATCGCCCACACTGATAATTCTTTCAACAGGAATGTTATGCACTTTCGATAACGTCTCAACTGTTGTTTCTTTGATAGAATCGTACTCTATGATGAGCCAATCTAACGCGGAAGTGGTTTCTCCTATCGTGAACTTTAAGGTGTCGCCCCCCCAAAAATGACAATGCTCATTTAGCCATTGTGTCTCGTTGCTATTCTTCAGTTGGATTCCAACGGTTTGTTTATTCAAGTATTTTTCATTCTTTTGTAAGCCTTGAGGTAAATCGACTTTACAGGTAAACCAAAACTTCGAACCTTTTCCCTGCGTACTTTCCATCCCCGTTGAGCCAGACATGAGTTGCGAAAGGCGATGACATATCGCTAAACCTAACCCTGTGCCGCCGTATTTTCGAGTGGTGGAGTTATCTGCTTGCGAAAAGAAATTAAACAATTCATTTTTTTTATTATCCGGCACGCCGATGCCTGTATCCGAGACGATAATTTTGAGCGTTTTTTCTTCACTATCAAGGGCAACTTTTAATTGAATTTCGCCGTGCTCTGTGAATTTAACGGCATTGCTAACGTAATTCAGTATGACTTGTCTGAGTCGAACAGGATCGCTTTTAATGATGATGGGAACGGGCGGGTAGACCGATGCCAAAAGTGTGAGGCCTTTAGTTTTAACGTGTTGAGAAAAAATGGAAGTGCTGTCTTCAATTAAATCCATTAGAGACAGTGGAATGTTTTCTATTTCAAGCTTTCCCGCTTGAATTTTAGAAAAATCCAAAATGTCATTGATAATGGTTAATAAAGACTCGCCGGAGCTATAGATTGTATTGACGTAACGGCGTTGTTGCTCGTCGAGTGCTGAGGTTGTACGCAAGAGGTCTGCCATGCCCATAATACCATTGAGAGGTGTACGGATTTCATGGCTCATGATGGCAAGAAATTCGTTCTTAGCCTTACTTTCTGCCTCTGCTTTCATTTGAATTTGCTCACTCTCAAAGGCCACTTCTTTTGCTCGAAGCTTTGCTCTCAAAGCGTCTTTTTGACTTTCCAGAGCTAAGCTCTGTGCCTTCATTCGGTCATTTCTTTCAGACTTAATTCGAAGCCCTAAGGCGAGAGACAATAATAATGCCTGTGCGCATACGGCGATGGGCGGAGCATACGCAGAGAGTTCGTGATAGTGAATAAAACCGAGTTTATCCATCGAAGAAATAGATACACCGATGGCCACCATAAACCAGGATATGGTATAGAACTGAGCGATTTTTCCACGATCAAACCAACTGCTAATACCCACTAACATAAACAGCAGGCAAGCGATAATACTCAGTAACATTAATCCAAATATTTGGATGTTGTAAGGCAGTATAAAGCTGGATAATAACGCTATGCTACCCGCGATGGATAGCCCTCTGAGTGTATAGTGACGGTAGGCATTGCTGACATCAATATTGAGAAAACTACGCGTAAACAGTGATACCCAAATCAAATTGCCACCCGCAAAAAATATAATGGAATACTGCTGTAATAAGTACCAGTTTTGCCAAAAGTGCTGATAGCCATAGCCACTTAATGCGATAAGGAAAAGTATAAAAAAACTGGTGAACCCAACATAATAAAAGTAATTCCAATCGCGCACCGTGATAAATAAAAAGGCATTGTAAATAATCATAATGAGAAAAATGCCAAAAATGGTGCCATGCAAAACGAACGTAACATGCTCACTTTCGTGGAAGGCTGACTCGTCCCAGAGTTTTAACGGTATTTGCAACGCCCCCTCTGTTTGAACGCGTAATAAAATATTTATTTTTTCAGAACCCTTTAACGATAAGGGAAATAAAATATGTCGATGATCAATCGGACGTTTATCAAATGGGTAGTAATCTCCTGCTTGCCAATGCTGTAAAGTATTATCTTGCTGATAAATATAAGCATCCACAAAGTCTAACAAGGGATAATCAATTTTCAGCACCCATTGGACCGGTCTTTCAGCGGTATTTTCGATCTGTAGCCATAACCAATGGGGTTGGTGATTAAAACCAAAATTAAGCCCTTCCTTGGGGGCCTTTTTCCATGGAAGCGTGTCTTTGTCGAGATACAATAAATCATTGGAGTAATGTTGTCCCACATCGGCGAGATAGCGGACACTGGCACCAATATCCAACTGTGAAAGGGTATGGTCAGCCTTAACCAGTGGAGCGGCTTGAGCATACAAGTGCCAGAACATCAATAATGCGACCAATACGCGCAAAAACATTTCTCCCACTTTACTGCGGAGCGGAACGCTACTCACCCTTACGATGCAACGAGTCGTACCGAAAATGATCGTTTGCGGTTAGCAATCGGAAAGGCAATCTTTTTTTAAGAATAGATCAACGGCGCTGAAAAGCGGTGCGATAGGTGACGAGAGTCCAGTGATTAGGTTATGACAAATACGATTCAAATAACTCTTGGTAAGCAGGTTTTAATGCGCTCCACTGATAGGAGTGAACATCACAATGATCGGGTAAACCACACTCGATCCAATGCTGTAACCGAGCAATGATGCTATGCGCTTCGTTTGCCACATGACCGTCATCTGAGGGGTATAAAAAGGCAGGAGACAACACTTCAGGGTAGGCTAGTCGAGTGGGTGCAAGGGGAATGCAACCCGCAGCGGTGGCTTCTAACATCGCTAACCCTTGAAATTCATGTATGGCCGTCGACAAGACAACATCCTGTTGTTTTAAATAATCTTGGTAGGCATGACGACTGTCTAGTGGTTCGCTGCGCACGAGGCAAGGTGGCGGTGAGTGGATAATCGCTTGCAGTGAATCAGGTATTTGGCGAAATCGCTGCCCTAAAATGCTGACGGCAATGGGCAGTGACCGCTGATCAATTTGTTGAATAACTTCAGCCAATATTTCAGGGCCTTTATCGTACTCCCAGCGATGGTTCCACACTAATTTTAAGGGCTGCGTTGACCATGAACGGGTCGCTCGGCTGGGGGCATTATTGATTGAATGAATGGCTTCATCGAAAAACGAAGTATCGATGCCCACGGGCAAAACACGGCTTTTATTTTTGAGGATTTCTGTCAAACCATTTGGTACTTCATCGGGCATTTTGTTAAGCAGTGCTTCGACGCCCAATAAAAAACTATCCCGATTGTAGCGTGAGTTAAATACCAATGATTGGGCACTGAGCGCGGCATAAAGGTTGACCATTTGGGGTTCAATGCTCGTGTGCTGGCGCTGGCTCTTAGGGTAGGCAAATTGATTTTCGTGAAAATATAAAACACAGGGCGTCTGCGCGATGTTCGGAACCATACCTTGCAGCGTCGCCAAATCCACCATCGACGTCGCGAGAATGACATCGTATTGGGCATCCAGCTGTGGGCGATCTTTTCCGAAAGCCCAACTCAATGGGTTTCCACGGATACGCCAACTAAAATAGCGTCCGGGAAGGCTCAGTATGGTCCAGTCCCACTCTGGGAAAAGTGCGGTAAGCCCTTCTTGCCAAGCCTTATGACTGGCGGTGTTATAAGCAGATAGAATTAAAACCCGCATTTACTACTGGTCATCCGTAATAAGGCCAGTATACTGGCTAAAAACATAACAAAAACTCGCTTCTAAGTACGACATGAACTCTGTCAGCCTACCCGAACCACTACAAATATTGGTCGTTGAGGACCATACTCTCTACGTTGAAGGCCTGAGAATGGCGCTGTCGAGCGCGTCGTTTAGCGTGGACCTTACAGCACAACCTTCGGTTGAAAAAGCCCAAAGTTGGTTATTGCAAAATGCACCTCATCTTACTCTGTTAGACCTTCACCTGCCTGATGGTACGGGTTGGGAATTACTGCGCTGGATTAACCAATTATCGACACCCATACCTTGTGTCGTGATTACCAGCTCCGACCACCAAACAGATTTAAACCGAGCATTGGAAAAAGGTGCGCGAGGATTTATTAACAAAGGTGTTGATAGCGCCGAATTAATTCGCGCCATAGAGACCGTCATGAGCGGAAACGTCTACACGCCGGAACCGGGTCGCCTTTCACTGAGTGGCCGAGAGCAGGCGATGCAAGATGGCGTCACACCTCGGCAGTACGATGTATTATTGTTATTGGCTCAAGGCTGTCCTAATAAAGTGATCTGTCAAAAACTGGGACTCACCGGTGACACAGTCAAAACGCATTTAAAAGCGTTGTTCAATCACTTTGGTGTACACAACCGAACGGAATGCGTTGCAAAAGCCGTTAAGCAACGACTGATTGAGCTGGAATCCTCTCAAGCCATATCTTAATCGCCACAGGGGTGGCGGGCGTGTTGATGACTTCTACCTCTGATTGCTGGCATTGACGACGCAATAATGCATCTTGAGGATCCGCAATTAACAAAGCCGGTAAGTTGGGCGTATGACTGCGCAGCGCATAAATCCAATCTAATCCCGTTCCGGGTGTGCCTAAATCATGATCCGAAATGACGACGTCTAGTGCGCAATGATCACCTAGGTCCTCACCTAAATCCTCAAGGTCAAACACTGTGTAGCCCCATCCGATTAATGCAGATTGAAACGCCGCACGCATGTTAGAGTCTTTTTGCAGCAATAAAATATTAAGCCCCATTGATTGATGAGTGGGGGTGGTGGTTTTCACTGCTACCGTCGACTCCAGCCTCATATCGAACCGACACCCTAATCCCGGTGCGGTGGTCAGGGTTAAGTTTAAGCCCAATAAATCACACATCTCATGCACGATGGCCAGTCCTAGCCCTAATCCTTCCTGATTGTGATCACCTCTTTCGAACGGGGTGTAAATGCGTGCCCGTACGTCTTCGCTTATCCCTAAACCGTTATCGTAAATACTTAATAAAACGGTTTCCCGTGTATCGTCTTTGCAAACACTCCCGCGCACCTCAATATAAGAGGCTCGCGAGTGACGAATCGCGTTTGTGACTAAATTTGTGACAATCCGATTCAATAAAATAGGATCGCTTTTGACCCAAAGGTGACTGGGTAAATCGACTTTGACGCGGGTGTTTTTTGGCAAAGTCGCGGATAGGCGACTCAATTGAACGGGTTTATGTTGCGGTTTAATCAACCCGATTTCCAGGCGTGACATATCGAGCAAATTATTTAACAGCTCATTCAGTTGTTCATGTGCAGATTGCATTTGCGGTGAGATATGTTCGGCGTCGTTTGGGGAATCCTGTAGGCGAGCAATCATCAATCCCATGGCGTGTATGGGTTGTCGTAAATCGTGGCTTGCGGCGGCGATAAATTGTGTTCGCTTTTCCACGTCTTGCAATGCTGATTCGCGGGCTTGCTGGGCTGCACTTAAATATTGAAAGTTGAGTCGGGCCAAACGCTCAAGCATACCGATGCCGACCATGCCCACTATATTCGCGCTGACCAGAAAGAAACCGTTGTAATGCAGTGCTTGTGAACCGGCTGTTCCTAAGTACCCCTCCATGAATATGTACAGCAGCGTGATGCTCCAGTTGACAACAATGGCAGCACGAACAGGCAAGGCTAATAAGAAGTAGCCGAAAATTAACCAGAGAAATAAGCCTTCATAAGGCAGAGAAATATTGTGATGTCGGCAGATAAATAATATGGCCAAGATGGAAAGGCCTGTGATGGCGTAACTGCCAATGTAAACGCGATTAAAGGCCACGTAATTCTGGCAACGGTAGCTGAACCATAGGGTAAACAAAATAATGGGTACGTCTAACCCTAGGCGGATCGCAATGGTGTAAGCGATGACCGTACCTTCCAGTAAATAGCCGTCCATCAGGCTATAGAACAGCATCATGCCGATGGCGGTGAAAGCCAGTAATCTAATCCGAGGGATTTTTTCGGCGAACTGGTGCTGCTGAAATTGATCTTCGACTGCGGGGGAGAATTTAGGCCAAAACATATTATGGTTCAAAGCATGGTTTTTCGTGTCTGGCACAACCTCAAGCCTGTTCTTATTATTTTGATGAATACTATTCTATAAAAGCGACAACGATGCAAAGTTTTCACCCGCATTATGAGTAGGCGAGCAAGAATGAATACAGAGTAAGGTGATATGCGCCAACAAACAGGCAAAAAAAAGCTGCCAAATGGGCAGCCTCAAAAATGTTGCAAAGCAACGTGCCATGGGAGAGATCACTCTACATAAGAGCAATGGTGAAAAACGCACATTCCAAACCTGGCGGGTTGGGTTTTTCCTCTCAAACGTCGACTGTAAGATTAATTGGTCAATCAATCAAATTAAATCCCCCATTTGGGGATAGATTATTAGTCTTAACCTGTCATCTCAGCTGAAAGGGTCAATTACTGGCCGTAAACCTAAATGTTAAAAATGTCTTCAGTTAGTTGAAATATCCTTTAAAGCTGTCCCAAACTTACGGTTAGCGTATGTTTATTCGTAAATTGTCTAATATATAAACAGCGATCACATCCATGCCTTTCCTAGTTTCGACTTGACCCATGATGTGAATGCTGGTTCACTCATAGTATGAATCGAGGTTCAACTTATGGTTTATCGACCCACAGAACACACACAAGCCAAGAAAGCAGGCACTCGAGCGCGAATTTTAAAAGAGGCACGGTTGCTGGTGGCACAAGGAGGCTTCGGTGCCGCTTCTGTGGCCCCAATCGCGAAATTGTCTGGCATTGCCACGGGGACCATATATCGACATTTTCCCTCCAAAGCTGAGTTAGTGGCTGAAGTGTTTCGCCATGCGACTGAGCACGAGTTGCAGGCCGTGACGACGGCGGCACAAGTGGCGGGCCCCGCCGCTGACCGAATTATTCGGGCGGTGTCGACCTTCGCGGAACGTGCATTGAAAGCACCTCGTTTGGCTTATGCGCTATTGGCTGAGCCGGTTGATCCATTGGTTGAAAAAGAACGTCTCAATTATCGATTTGCTTACGCTGAAGCCTTCGAAGATCTGGTTAATGACGGCATCAGCAATGGTGAATTTGTGGAGCAAGATGCCAGCGTCACCGCAGCTGCTTTGGTGGGCATATTGTCGGAAGCTTTAGTGGGCCCATTAGCACCGCACGCTTCCACTTATGAAGAACAGGTGTCTGAACGTGAGTCGCTCAGCGATGATCAGCAAGCCGGTTTATTGAAGTCCATCACCGCGTTGGCACTGCGGGCGGTGGGCCAAAAGAACGCAGTAGGTTAAGCGCTAAATCTGTGGCTGACCTTAAAAATAAAGATAATAAAGGAAGTCTCGAAAAGATGAATGCGGACACTCGACCTAGGCATGCGGAGTTTGATCGCCGTACCCGCGCAGAGACGCACGAAGTATTTAATCAACCGTCGGCCTTAGAAAACTTTAACCTGTATGAGTCCGATTTAGCACTGCAGCATTGGACCCGTCATTTCCACGGTGACTGGCATGCGCCATCCCTTTCACAATACGGTGCATTACTGGGTGGCGAATTATGGAGCGCGGGCTTTGCGGCCAATAAATTCAAACCTGAGTTTTCTTCACATGACCGATTTGGTCAGCGAATTGACCAAGTAGATTTTCACCCTGCCTATCATCAATTGATGGAGGCTGCCATTCAGGCAGGCCATCACAACCTACCATGGGCGCACGCCAAAATAGGGGCGCACGTTGCGCGAGCGAGCATGGAGTATATGCACTCTCAGGCTGACCCAGGAACCGGTTGTCCGTTAACGATGACGTTTGCTGCGGTGCCCGCGCTGCAACATCAACCCGACATTGCCCAGCAGTGGATTCCGAAAATATTATCCAATGAGTACGACCGCCGAAACATTCCATTTTATGAAAAAAATGGGCTCACCATCGGCATGGCGATGACGGAAAAGCAAGGTGGCAGTGACGTGCGAGCCAATACCACACAAGCGTATGCCATTGGCCAAGGAGGAGCAGGACAAGAATATGAACTAGTAGGGCATAAATGGTTTTGCTCGGCCCCCATGTGCGATGCATTCTTAGTGTTGGCTTATACAATGCGAGGGAACGACCGCCATCCTCAGTTATCCTGCTTTTTGTTGCCGCGTTGGCGTCCCGACGGTAGCAAAAATGAAATGTACATCCAGCGTATCAAAGACAAAATGGGCAACGTTTCCAATGCGTCCAGTGAAGTGGAATATCGAGGTGCCTTGGCATGGATGATCGGCGAAGAAGGGCGCGGCGTGCCGACGATCATTGAAATGGTGGCGATGACGCGTTTTGATTGCATGGTGGGGTCCGCAGCGATTATGCGTCAGGCAGCGGCACAAGCTTTACACCACACGGGTGGTCGAAAAGCCTTTGGTCAGCCATTGCATGACCAGCCATTAATGCAAAATGTGCTGGCGGATTTGGCGATAGAAAGCGAAGCGGCTTTGGCTATATCCATGCATACGGCCAATCAATTAGACCGTATTCAAAATGGGCAGGCGAGTGAGCACGAGGTATTGTTTAATCGCGTGGCGACGGCAGTGGGTAAATATTGGATTTGCAAGCGCGCGCCACAACATACTTATGAGTCGATGGAATGTATTGGCGGTGTCGGCGTGGTGGAAGACAATATATTACCGCGGCTTTACCGAGAAGCGCCGATTAATGCCATTTGGGAAGGTTCCGGTAATGTTCAGTGCTTAGATGTGCTGAGAGCAATGCATAAGGAACCGAAGGTGATCGAAGCATTTATACACGAAATCAGCCGAAATCAAGGTAGCAGCAAAGCGCTTGATCGATATGTTCAGGTGATTAAACAGGATTTCAGCGATACCGGTTCATTAGAGTTTCGCGCACGGCAAGTGGTCGAAAAAATGGCACTGGCTTGGCAGGCTAATGTGTTATTGCAATCTGGTGATGATGTTGTAGCCGACGCTTTCTTAGCTTCTCGTATTGCGGGGCAGAGTGGCCATTACTACGGCACTTTACCCTCAGGCGTGGGTACAAAAGCCATTATTAAGCGTGCTAAACCACAATTGGCATGAGCGATTGGCTGTGCAATTCAAGGCATAGAAACTTCAAATCATTTGAATAGACACCTTTAATCGAGGTGTCTGCCATCCCCGTTTTATTCCTGTTCATTCACTCGCGGCTGTTAAATCGTGAGCTGCACAAAATTTGACGCCCAAAAAAACACCAATTTGTAACACTGTCCCAACTTTAGTGCATTGACGACATTCATTCAGTGTTTATCCAAGGTTTTATCCACAGATTTTGTGGATTAATTCATATGGGTTGCCTTGGCTCATTTATTAGACAATTTGCTGTTTATAAAAATGAGTGGGCGCAATTGGATACGTGAAAGGTCCTATAAATGGGGGCTTTTCGTTGAAACGCATTCGTACGATGTTCATACACATTTTTGACCGTTTGCGGATTGAGCGGCTCAAATTATCGTCAAGTTAGTCCCTATACAGACTTTATCCCTCTGTTTTTCCACAGAGATATTCACATTTTCTGAGTATTCACCTGAAAGAGTGAATTTAGAGTCATTACTCAAAAATATGGCATCGAGGGACTAAATATGGGCGAAAATCGGGCAGTGATAGGCGTGAGCATTACCTATACTCGCCAACGTGACGACTTCTAAACACGTTTGGGTCTGCTAGGTCGTGTCGTAACAGGATTGCACAGAAGCGCAGAGTTTCAGTTTGCAGCCTGTCATGAATCTCATGCAGAGCGTCACAATACCGCCCCGATTGATCAATCATAAAATCAAGGAAAAAGGCAATGATAAAAATAATAAAACGCCTGACTTTGTTATCGCTGCTCATGACAGCCATGCAAAGTCACGCTTGGTTTTGGGATAGTTGGTTTCAACCTAACCACTACACCGAAACAAAATATCCGATCGTTCTCGCACACGGGTTACTCGGCTTTGACGAAATACTCGGCATCGAATACTGGTATAAAATCCCAGCAGAATTACGCAAAGATGGTGCAGAAGTCTACGTCACGCAGGTGGCGAACACGAATTACACTGAAGTGCGCGGTGAGCAGTTAATTGCGCAAGTTGAAAACATCATTGCTGTTAGTGGTGCATCGAAAGTCAATCTGATCGGTCACAGCCACGGTGGCCCGACGATTCGTTATGTGGCTTCCGTAAGACCTGATTTAGTGGCCTCAGTCACCACCGTGGCAGGTGTGAATAAAGGCTCCAAAACTGCCGATTTTGTCCGCAAGATTCCCGAAGGTTCAGCGGCAGAAGCGTTATTAGCCTCCATGTTTCAGGCACTGTCGACGGTCATTGATTTCGTATCAGGTGGTGGTTATGAACAAGATGCATTGGGTGCCATGGCTTCTTTAACGACGGCGGGTGCGTTGGCGTTTAATGCAGATCACCCTCAAGGTATTCCTGAGTCTGCCTGTGGTGAAGGTGCTTACCGTGTCAATGGCGTGCGCTATTACTCTTGGAGTGGCGGCGGCGTGCTAACCAATGTGTTGGACCCGAGTGATGCGCTACTGGGCATTACTTCCGTGCCGTTTGGCTTTACCGATAACGATGGTCTGGTTGGCACTTGTGACAGCCACCTTGGTCAAGTAATTCGTGATGATTATCGAATGAACCATTTGGATGAAGTCAACCTACTGTTCGGTTTGCATCATCTATTCGAGACAGACCCTATCACGACGTATCGCAACCATGCCAATCGCTTGAAAAACGCAGGTTTGTAAAGCGTCATCGAGTTTCATGAAAACACCAAAAGGATAGAGGCGCGTTGACGCCTTTATCCTTTTACCCGTTTTCATCCTCGCTAAGATCCAGTACTGTTGTTTAAAGCTTACCCCCTCGATTACTGATGTAGCCAACTATGTGGAAAATCATTCTATCCTTGCTCTTCATATTCGCATTACTTTGGTTTTGGAACCCTAACCCCACGGCGGTTTTGACGCATCAAGCAGACGCCCCTAAATTGGCTGAGCCTTCACAGGTAGCGGCATCGCAGACAGCAAAACAAGACGCTCCGGCATTAACCGTGTTTGATCAACTCGCGATTGATCAAAGTGGGATATCTTTGAAAGGAACCGAAATTGACGGCCTTTATGCTGTTGATGATCAGGGCCATTTAATTCTAAACGATGATATTAAACATCGGTTTGAATATTTTTTATCAACGCTGGGTGAGTTTGAATTGGATCAAGTTTTAAATATGATTAAAGAAGATATTCATCTCAATTTACAGGAACCAGCACGCAGCGAAGCATTAAAATTGTTTAATGATTATATTCTATATAAAAAAGCGTTGGTCGAATTAGAGCAAGGCACAGACGAAATGGCTGATTTCGATCTCAATAATGTTCAACATATGCGCATGCAGTTAGAACAATTACGAAATAAACGGCGGGAATACTTTAGCCCTGAAGCCGCCGATGCGTTTTTTGGTTTTGATGAAATCTATGATGACTACATGTTGTCAAAATTAGAAATCATGCATCAAACACAATTGACCGAGGCCGAAAAGCAGGCTCAGTTGTCGGCACTAGAAGATCAATTACCGCCTGAATTGAGCGAACTACGAGATGAGACTCAGCGTATATCAAATGTTTTTTCCAAGGTTGAAGCCATGAAAGCGTCCGGCGCGAGTGCGGAAGCCCAATTTGACGTGAATGCTCAAGCATTTGGTCAGGATGCCGCATTAAGAATTCAAGCGCTTGAGAAACAGCGAACAGAATGGAAACGTCGTGTAAACACCTACCTCGAAGACAAAGCGGAAATCACAAATAATTCTGATCTCTCTGAAGAAGAAAAAAACGAACAGTATGAACGGCTTAAACAATCTGCCTTTGATGATAGTGAGCAGCGCCGATTAAAAGCGTACGAATTAATGGCAACGGAACAGGATTAACGACAATCAAGTCAAACGGCTAACGGGCGTTTTCTGCATCCGCCAAAAGCGATTTTAATGGTTTAAATAAGTGTGGGTTGCTGATCAGAAGATTCTCACCGTAGAGTTCTTCCGGCATGTCGGCAGGAACGTCGATAAAATGCCCGCATAATGCTCCTGCCTCTCTGGCAATGAGTTGCGCAGCGGCAAAATCCCAGGGACTGACTGTTTCATAGTAAGCATCTAATCTACCCATAGCCACCCAGCAAATATCGAGCGCGGCCGAGCCTAATCGGCGAACATCAGCGCAATGTTGTAAAATGGATTCCAGTCGTTTCATCAATAAGGGTAAGGTTTCGGACTTATCGTATGGAAAACCGGTTGCGACGATTGCACGTTGAATGTCGTTAACAGAGCTGGTTTGTAATGGTTGGTCGTTTAACCATGCACCTTGTCCTCGTATGGCCGTAAACATTTCAGCTTGGAACGGACAATACACCACGCCTACCTGCACTTTTCCACGCACACAATAAGCAATACTAATCGCGACTTGGTGGTGGTTGTGTGCATAATTAACCGTGCCATCGATTGGATCAATGATCCAAAGCGGGGTGGATAAATCAGATATTTTTTCAAGATCGGGTGCCGATTCTTCGGCGAGAATTCGGTGATCTTGAAATTGATCCTGTATGGCGGACGTTATCAATTTGTCAGCAGCAATGTCTGCGTTGGTGACCAGTTCGATACCCTGTTTAAAATCCACAGATAGGTGTTTTCCTGATCGCATTTCAACAATTAAGTCACCGGCTTTTTCAGCGAGTTGTGTTGCAAAGTTTAAAATGGATTCAAGAGACGACATAGCTTTCCTGTGTAGATTGATTGTCATGGTTAAGTTTTCGGGGCGGATGACACAACTGCGTTACGAGCTTATCTGAGAGTCCTTTATATCATCTTCGCTTTTATAGATATAGCGTTCGTAAAAAGTACTTGTATCGACCGGCGGGCTAAAAAGATAGCCTTGATAAGTATCACAGCCTTGCGCTTTTAATATTTCCAATTGGCTCTCGGTTTCGATGCCTTCTGCAAGCACCTTCATGCCTAAGTTCTTACCCATCGCAATAATGGCCTTGACCATGGAAACATCATCTTGATTCGTTTCAAGATTTTTAACAAACGCTCGGTCAATTTTTAACTTATTAATGGGAAGGTAGCGAAGATAACTTAAAGAAGAATAACCTGTACCAAAATCATCGATAGCAAACGTCACATCCTGTTCGCATACTTCATGCAAGAGTTGTTGTACAAATGAAATATTTTCCATCAGTAGACTTTCTGTGATTTCTAATTCTAGCGTATTTTCATGAATACTGTGTACTTCGATAAATTCTTTAAGTTTTATGGGGAACTCTTGGTTTATTTGTAAAGCAGAAATATTGACGGCGAGAGTCATGTCTGGTTTGTACGTTTGCCATTTTTCAAGTTGATCCAGTGCTTGGTTTAAGATCCAATCGCCTAGATCGTGTATAAATCCTGTTTCTTCGGCAATGGGAATAAACTCAGCAGGTGAGATCATGCCGAGTTTTGGATGCTTCCAGCGAATAAGTGCTTCTGCACCTTTCAGTTCGCCCGATGCAATATCCACTTGTGGTTGATAAAATAATTCGAACTCACTATTTTCGATAGCGGAAATAAAACTGTGCTCAATGGTGATGCGATGCTGTACCTGATCACCCATTTCACGGGTAAAAAATTGATAATTGTCGCCGCCGCGACTTTTAACCTGATACATGGCGGTATCCGCATAGCGCCATAAGATATGTGATTGATTACTGTCGTCTGGACATAACGAAATGCCAATGGAGCAACTGGTACGTAATTGATAGGTGTCAATATTAAAGGGTTTTCTAAGCTCTCGGTTAATGCGTTCGGCCAGCGTTTCCACTTCACTGATGTTGTTGACCCAGCGCATTAATATAACAAATTCGTCGCCGCCCATACGTGCAAGAAAATGTGATGCGGGAATAACCGATTGTAAGCGAGCAGCTGCTTTTCGAATTAACCTGTCCCCTAATTGGTGACCGAGCGAATCATTGATATTTTTAAAACGATCTAAATCAATAAACAGCATGGCAAAATGTTCGTGCTTACGATTGGCATCATCAACGGCACCCACGAGCTCATCATTAAAGCGGTATCGATTAAACAATTCTGTCAAAGGGTCTTGTTCTGCTAGGTATTCAATTTGCTGCCTGACAAGCTCACGCTCTGTAATGTCGAGGATGACGCCTTCAATAAAATAATCGCCATTGTCATCTTGAAAGCACTGTCCGCGATCTAACACCCATTTACGTTCACCCTTCTGGGTTCGAATGCGATAAACCAGCTCGAATGGTTTTAATGAAAAGTGTGCTGCGCGTGTGCGTTTATCAAAATGTTCTTCGTCTTCACTGTCAATTAAATCAATGGGGCTGATGTGCCGTTCAATTAAATACTCAGGTGGATATCCAATTAATTGGATGCTGCCAGGGCTGACATAAACCAATTGTCTACTTTTCAAATGCATCCGATAAACCAAGCCCGGTAAATTACTGAGCAGGCGTTTAAATTCACTGCCTTGCTTTTCCATTGCGCCAGTTAAAGCACTTTGCTGTGCAAGTATTTGTTTATGTCGATTTGATAAGAGCCAATAGAGAAATGAAAATACCAGCAGTCCTAAAACAATCGTGACAATAAAATAGCCACTTTGCTGCAACCAATATTCGAAAATAGATTGTTGATTCAAAGTGCTAATCAGGTAGCTATCAAGGCTACTGTGTTTAAACGCGCAGACATAAATACTGCCTTGTATAAATCCGTTAATCGATTCAAAGCAATGTTGGCCACGATCTAAATACATTTTGATCATATTCAATGCAGGCGAGTAAGATAATTGCTCCAGATTGTTCAGTGTGCTGGATTCGAGCTTGCCAAGATCATTGAGAATGGTGAGGTGAATAAAGGGGCGAAATCGCTGGGTGTGGTACTTTAGATAGGTCTTTTGTTCAGATTCGTCATTTTCCTGTAAATTCTGCCAGTGACGATCAAATTGTATACTGACGACTTCAGATTTATATTCCAAACGCTCAAACGCCAGTTGCTCTTGCTTGAGGTAGCTGGCCTGCAACAATAATGCTACCAACGCCAACCACGTGGCAACCGCAATGCCAAATAGGTTTGCGCGGGTGCGTAAAAAACTGAATAGTTTCATTACTCCCTCCCTAACCTAAATTGGATTCATCGTGATTTATTGAGTATAGACACCTCACTCAACAAACAAGGCCGATCCGGGAGATCTTTCCCTTTAAATTTAAGGAATTAGAAGATTTCTAGGGCAGAGGAAAATGGAGTGTTGCGTCCACGGATGAGCATCACCCGTCGGCGCGTGGGATTAAGTTTTATCGGTCTGATTGTGTGCCTTGGTACAGGTTAACCCATTTAAATTCATCAAACTCATCGAGGTCGGGCACGGTGAAGGATTCCACTCGGTCAAGGTGCTTATAACGATCATGTTGAAAGGAGCGTATACGAGAATCAGCCAGTAGCACGCGCGGGGCAAATTCAAAAAAAGTGTCTAAAAACGGGAGGTTAGATCGATCGTAAAGTACATCGGCCGCAATCAGCAGGTCAAAGTCTCGTGCTTTAATACCGTAAAGATCGTCACTGTAGTGAAGGGACACACCGTTCAATTCTGCATTGGCCTGCGCGCTCATGAGCGCATCGCGATCAATATCGCACGCCACCACAGAGGCTGCACCGGCTTTCATGGCAGCGATGGCCACGACGCCTGATCCCGTACCAAAATCTAGCACCTTTTTACCCGCGACCCAGTCCGGGTGCTTGAGAATGTATTGAGCTAATACCTGCCCGCTTGCCCAGCAAAAAGCCCAATAAGCGGTGTGCTCCCAAATGGCGCGAATTTCATCGAGATTAAAAGCACGTTGCATCGTTTTGGGTTCCACCAGCCACAATTTTAATTCAGGGCATTGAGGCAAGCTCTGCTCTGATACAAAGGCGTCTTGTAACATGCGCTGAATGGCAATATTTAGGTGCGTCGGGATGACAGGTGGTTGAGACATAGTGACGGTTTTCATTAATCCAAAGCGGCTGGGACGGAGAATCAAGGCCGCGACTATAATCAAATTTCGCTTGAAAATCTCTGGTCGACGCGATGATCCATATGGATGAACGAATCGCGGCTTAATCCGAAATGACAGATGACCTTTGCATTGATAGAGAAAAACGGCGGCTGCGATGGCTGCCGCACGTCGAGCCTAGAGGGATACTAGAGGCCTAAGTATTCTTTAACGCCATCCAAGAACATTTGTACGGCAATCATAATTAACAGCATGCCGATCAACTTTTTAAGGGCTCGAATACCGCGCTTGCCCAAGAATTTTAAAATCAAATTTGAGCTAACTAATATCACCCCAGTGATGGTGCAGGCGGTGGTTAAGGCAAGGTGCCAATGCCAAATATTGGCCGGGTCTTTTGTCGCCACCAGAATCAAGGTCGCCATGGCGGAAGGGCCGGCCAGCATCGGCATCGCAAGGGGCACGATAAAGGGATCTTCGTTATCAAGATCGTCCCCTTTGCCTTTTTTGCGTGGAAATACCAAGTCCAGCGCAATGACAAATAAAATGATACCGCCGGTAATACTGAGTGAAGCTTGTTTAAGTCCGAGGAATGACAGGATATGCTGCCCACCCCATAGAAACGCGCTTAAAATTAAGTACGCAAACAAGAGTTCGCGCAGAATAATGCGCCAGCGGTGCTTGGGTTCGATGTGATCCAAAATATGGTGAAACATCGGAATGTTACCCACAGGGTCCATGATGAACAGAAGCATCAGGGTAACGGTCCAAAAATCCATAGTGTCTACCTTGTATTCATTGATGGGGTGAAACGTATTATTAACCCCGAGCTTCGCATAAGCGCGGGACGGCGTTATACCGGAAATGCTGCTTGCCGGCTACTGGCTCTCCTCCTTGATGAATGATCTGCCACCGCGCTATTAGTCTGTGTCAAAGATATCGCGTTGTGGATTGACCAGTTGCCCGAGTGACTGCTTGAAGAAATGGAGGATGCCGTCCACGACAGGCGTCATTTGTTTCTCTAAATAATGATCATAGTCCAAAGCCGAGACTTGGAACTCAATAGGCTCAGGTCCATTGACGGTCATGACGTACTCGATCCAGCCACCGTACTCATACAATTCGGTTAACCCCTGAGCTGCACGAGCTTCTTCCGCCTTACGGGCTGCCTGAATTTGCGGCGGCACATTACGTATGTAATCTTTGAGCGAGCGACGAATACGTTTACGATAAACCAGCAAATCATCACAGCGCCCTTCAAATAACTGCCGAACGCAGTCCTGCAAGTATTCTCGATAGTCTTCGTCGTGGAAGATGCGGCGATAAAGCTCAATTTGTAGATGTTTAGCCAGAGGCGTCCAGTCGCTGCGAACGGCTTCTAAGCCTTTGAACACCATTTGGTGGTCATCGGTTAAGCCAGCGTACCTTTTTTTGCTGCCCGTATCGCTCCCCCGAATGGTGGGCATAAGGAATTTAGAATAATGATTTTCAAACTCGATTTCTAAATCGCATTCTAATTGATAGCGTGTGGATAATTGTTTTTGCCACCAAGCATTCAGGTCGACGGCTAACCGCTGACCAACTTCCCGTGCTTGCTCTGAACTGTGCTGCTTCTTCAACCACACGAACACGGAGTCGGTGTCGCCATAAATGACTTCATAGCCTTGTTGATTAATCCAATCGGCGGTGGTTTGAATAATTTCATGGCCCCGCTGCGTAATGGAACTGGCAAGACGCACGTCAAAAAATCGACAACCCGTTGAGCCCAAAATGCCATAAAAAGAATTCATGATGATTTTAATGGCTTGAGAGGCAGCCGCATCTTTTTGGCGTTTGGCCACATCGCGTGCGGCCCATAAATCCCGAATAATGTCGGGTAAAAAATGACGCTGGCGATGAAAGTGAGCGCCGTTAAATCCGGGTACGGTTTCTGAAGTTGATACGTTTTCTGCCGGTTTTTCAGTTTCATTTTCACTCGACGTGAGAGCGGCGTATGCATTTAACCCTTCAATTAAACCCATAGGGTCAACTTTAAAGGTTCGGATAATACTGGGATATAGACTCTTAAAATCCAGCACCAATACGTTTTGGTAAAACCCCGGTTGAGAGTCCATGACAAACCCGCCCGGTGCTTTGACGGCATCGTACCCTTCACCCAAATTAGGAGCGACATAACCTGCTCGGTGCAGTTTCGGTAAATACAGATACTCGAATGCAGCCACTGATCCACCGAACCGGTCGAGCGTATGACCGGTTAAAAAACTGCGCTGAATGAGGAAGTCTAAAATGTGTGTATGGGCAAAGATATCCAGTACTAACGCGCAATCTTTGCGATTGTAGCGAGCAAATGCGGATTTGTTATTCAAGAATAAGTCAGTAATAGCTTGACCACGGTTATGCACTTTATCTTGGTGCTCGCCTAAGTCTTTGCCTTCGCCAAGCAGGGTTTCGCTCACATTCTGCAATGAAAAACTGGGAAACTGATACGTAGCGCTCTTTAAAGCATCAATGCCGTCAACAATGACTCGTCCGGGAATATCCACAAACTTGCGATTATTTTGTCCGTCTCTTAAGCGAATGAGATTACCTTGCCGACCCCACTGAAAGGGAACACGGTGCTCCCGATAAACACGATCTAAAACTGCTATGTCGAAGTTCACCACGCTCCAGCCAATCAATACATCGGGATCGTATTGGGTAATCCAGTCATTGGCTGCGTGCAGCAAAGAGAGTGTGTCTTCGTAAAGGAAAACGTAATCCGGTAAGCGTTCGGTTTGTTGGCCATTTGACTCGGCCAACATTAGGACGGCATCGACGCGCTGATCGGATGGCGCGCCCATGGTCTGGCCAACAAACCCGATGCTGTACAAGCGCTCGCGCTGACGAGCGGTGGGCATGGAAGTTTCAATATCAACCGACAGCACTTTTAGTTTGGGTTTATAGTCGCTGCTTTTGACCTTTGGGTTGGTGACCCACAGAGATGGGTCCGCTTCGTCGTGTGTGGTTTCCGTATCGAGTGACGGTAAAATTGGCGGGCGAGTGCTTTGGTCATCTGCACGCCATTGCAAACTTCCTCGAATATGGCGTTCCATCATAAATCGGTCGACGGGCTTGATGTCGTCTTCCCACAGGGTGATTTCTTGGTCTTGGCAGTACTGACGGAATCGCAGCAGAGTTTGGTATTGTCCACAGTAAACGGCGACGACGGGTTCACCAGAGAAGTGCTTTAGGCCAACATCCTTGGTGTGAATGTCTTGCCACACAGGCAATAAATGTTGAGCGGCCTTGGGGAAAAAGCAGACGAGGGTTTGTTGCTGAAATTGTAAGCAGCGTGGCCCTTCATCGGTGCTTAGCCAGTATTCCAGCATGAGCCCTTGTTCAGAATCGCGCCAATGATGGCTAAGAATGAAACCTTCCACGTTTGACCTTGTTGATATTTGGGCTAATCCTTACTAAAGGCATGTTCAAAATAGACCTTGTAAATGACTAGGCCTGTTACATTGAGCGTAAACCAATCGACATAAAAACAGGAATGTCTCCGCTGTGACCCCTAGAATTTCTCAGGACCCAATGTATCAATTGTTGCGGGCTGAAAAGGTCGAAGAGTTTAACAAGTTAAAAGCTCAGGGAAAAACCTGTGATTTAACCAGTTGTGATTTTCGTGGCTTGGACTTACGAGGGTTGGATGTCCGTTCAATGGATTTGTCCAACGCCTATTTCAGGGGAGCTGACCTACGCTCGATTGATTTCCGTGGTGCCAAATTAGGGGGGGTGAGTTTAGCGGATGCAAAAATCAGCGGTGCGTTTTTCCCCAGCGATATTAGCGCTTCAGAAATATTAATGTCCGTGGAGCACGGCACCCGTATTCGTCAGCCCAGTCAGTAAACACAGGGCCATGTGTTCACCGGCCCAAATTCAGCATTCACCTCTCCTCCAGCGCCCATTTCATGACGGCTTCAGCACAAACCTGACATAGATTGTCGTCTGATTCTTATCCACAGACAGCAGGGTTGGAATGACGCATCATGCAAGCTGACGCACTAAATTAGAGCCAGTTCTCATTTTCCGTTTTGACTTACTCTAAAGCCGCCATTGAGCCTAAAGATCAGCATATTTTCCCAGCCTTCTTACGCCGAGTATGGTAAAAAAGAACCCGATATAGATTAAATAGTGAACAAGTATGTTTTTTCTGGGTGAGCTACCCGAGCCGGTTTTACCCTTGCTCGATCGACTTCAAACTTTAAGCGTCAAACTGATGGCTGATTTTAACGGCCCTTCTGATCTATTAACGCTCAATGCAGACAGCTATGCGTATGGCCAAATGCCAGACGACTGCATTGGCCGTATTAAAGAAGGTGTACTGTGTGCGTCGACAGAGGGAGAAGATATATTTTGTTATGAAAATGGTGACCTGTTTGGAATCCAACGTATTTTTGATTTACCGCACTGTGAATTGCGAGCGCAAGATGACACGGTGATTGAGCTCATTCAACGGGATGTTTTCACACAATACTTGTACACCGATGCGGTCAGACAACATCGTTGGAGCCACTACTTGCTAGCAGCGCAATCATTTTATCAGCAGCTGCTGAGCAACGTTCAAGTACGTCATCAATTGCGAACCCCCACAGGTTTCGAACACTTAATCGACGGTGATGTGATTGTCAAAGAGGGTGAGCTGGCGGATACCGTTTTTCAGTTGATGTCGGGCAGTGCCAATGTTGATGTCGGCGGCACGCAAGTCGGTGAGGTGTTAGAGGGTGAGATCTTCGGTGCCATGGCGGTATTTACTGGAGAGCGCCGTAATGCGACGGTCACTGCGCGAGAAGACTGCACCTTATTAGCGATTCCCCAAGATCAATTCATCGACCTGATCCGTGCTCAGCCAGACACGGCTATGACCTTGCTCGACAACATGTCGCGGCGCATTAAAGCGCTGAATCAGCAAGTGATTGATAAACAGTCTTAGCCTCAAGGCAGATCGCTCCTAAGATAAGGCCACACAGCCCGTGCGGTCTTATCTCGCCAGTTGCGCGATGGCGCAGCAGACCATCGGCTATTTTCTTCTTGATTTCAGCATTTCATCGACCCCTGTGCAGCCAATGGTTTGGTCTTAGACTGCCATATTTTGCATTTTCTAAATATAAATGATAATTATTATTGACTGCATTAATGAGAATGACTATTATTTGCATGTGTTCAGAGATCAGCAGCGAGTTGAACCCTGACACATTCTCTCTCATCAAGCTAATCACGGTTTGCCACTCTGTTTAATACAGAGTGGCTTTTTTTTGTTTATCACGCTCATAACGCAGAACTTCATAGCAATTCGTCTAAGCTAAGAAAGAGAGCCGTGCGGGGTACGGTGGCGGTTCATGCAGGCATCACGAATGAGCGTATTTAATCGTATGCTGCACCATCTGATGCAGTCACTGGATTCTTGGCAGAGTACGTAACTGGGCGAGTTCGTCTCATGACACGACGTAAACGACTGATTTTATTATGGGGAATGGTGTTCGTCATCCCACTCATTTTCACGCTCAGTTACTTTAATTCCTTCCTTGAATCGCAACACCAAGCACAGGTGGAAGAAAGGCTGAGCCTGTTATCCGCTATGACTAAAAAGCGAATATTGATGGTGTTGGATCAAATTCGCGATAACATCTCATCCATTTCTAGTCGTACTCAGATGCGTATTAGTTTACAGAAGTGGAATGCAACACCTTCGAAACAGCATTCACAAAAAATCACCAAAATAATCACGGACGCCGCGCAGTCGTTAGAAAAAGTGCATTATATTTCGATATATGATCAAGCTGGCGACCCGATTGCCACAACGATGGAAAACTTACCCAATTACGACCTGCAAACGTTGTCGCAGAATGGTAACAAGATCAAATTAGTGAAGCGTGATCAAGTTTACATCGTCGCCATTTCAGAATTGGTGATTAACAATGGTGTCGTTGGCTATGTTGAGGTTGCCTTCTATGCCTACATGATCACAGACTTAGTGCGTGGGCATCCCGGGCTAGGGAAAACCGGCGAATATTTGTTGGCGATACGCAATAACGATGGCAATGCGTTGTTTACCACACCGTTGAAGTTTGATGAGACCGCAGGGTTTCGATTATCCATTCCTAAAAATCGATTTGATGTTCCGATCACACAAGCGTTACTGGGCCATGAAATGATATTTGTTGGTGTGCCTGATTACCTTGGCAATTCTGTGGTGGCCTCTACTCGTTATATTGGTGAACTGGATATTGGTCTGGTGGCTAAAATCCACCAAGCAGAAGTGATGGAATCGTTTAATAGTGTGCAGTATGTGATTTGGTGGTCGGAAGTTGTGATGATTTTATTGGCAATCTTGTGTGGTGGTTGCGTAGCGATGTTTTGGGGCCGCGATAAAGAAGCACCTGTTGATCAATCTATGTTTTGACATTTAGACCACCGTTGTAAGTGCGAAACGATTTCGTCCATGATGTTTAGCATCATACAATGCTTGATCAGCCGATTGCATTAATATGCCCCGGCGAGGAAAGGTTGCAGGATTATACCAAGCGACGCCCGCGCTGACGGTGACGACTTCAAATGGCGAGGCTTCATGGGGCAGTTTTAAATCTTCTATGCACTGACAAATGCTGCCCGCCCAGTTTTCAGTGTCGTTTAAATTCATCTGCGTGCGAACAATAATAAATTCTTCGCCTCCAAATCGAATGACCATATCTGATTCATGTTCAATAATGGTGTTTAATGTTTTAGCGACACTGACCAAACATCCATCTCCACGAATATGTCCATACTCATCGTTATATTGTTTAAACCAATCAATGTCTACAAATGCTAAGGCCAATCCGACTTGTGTATCCCGAGACTGACTTAATAAATCATCCAATCGTTCTTCAAATTGATAGCGATTCGATAAACCCGTCAGTTTATCTGTGCCGGCTATGTCTCTTAAATATTGTGTTTGATAAAAATGCGCTCGGACTTTTTGGTCAAAAGCGTAGCTGTTCAGTCCACACAAAACATTAAATAGCACGAGATAAATCGCGGTATTTTGTATGTAAAGCATGCCATATTGCAGGTCAATCATTTGTAGAATAAATAAAGCGCTAAAAAGAGTGGCGGCGAATAATTTTTGCTGCCAGAAAAAACCGGGCGCTAAATAGGTGACGACCAAAAACAAAAACATTGCATTTGCACTGGCTTGGTAATGTATTTGAGCATACTGATAAATATTAATGAGTAGGCTAAATCCAATGCTGATATCGACAATCAGCACCCAGCGATCTAATCGCTGACACCAATTTTCTTTTAGGGTGGCAACGTAGAGTAAGATAAGAAAGGGGAGTGTGATCGCAATACGGGTAAAGCAAATTTCCCATAACAATGGGTGGTAAAGCCCCAAATAATAAGCATCCCAGATGGCGTAAAATACAATTACACCGATGATGCACAAGGTATATTTGCGCTTTAATGGCCGTTGCGAAAGGTTATATCGCTTTACGAATTGGGCGTTTAGCTCTGGGTCATTGGTATTCACGAGTCAACAGGCTAAGAATAACGGGTTGTCCAAAAACGCTGTTCTCGGGCGTTTAGTGGGTGTTGATCGTTTGAATACCAAAAGGCACTCTCGTCTGAATGAATCAAACACTCAAGTCTAGTCGTCTGCTCAATTCTCATGGTCCAAATCTGGCACTGTATTTTCATGCTGACCACTGCCCTAATTTTGGATAATCCACGTGTTCGGCCATAGGTGAATCCCTTCCACCTGCCGTGTACACTTTCATTAAGCATAGCTGGAAAAATGCATCCAGTGGATGAATTATCTAGGAATTCGCCCAGTAAAAATGCGGGCTCGGTGTCGCGCTATACAGCAGTGGCGTATTAAATACTTGGCTTAATCGCTCGGCTGTGAGCACGTCATCGGCGCGACCCTGAATCACGGGTTGCCCGTTATCCAGTAATAAACAATGGGTGCAGAAGCGTCGCGCTAAATTAATGTCGTGTAACACCATGACCATCGCTGCACCTTGAGATTGTATGGTTTTTAAGCGCTCAAATAACGCTACCTGATGAGCGATATCCAAGCCTGTGAGGGGCTCGTCTAGCAAGAGTAAGCGATGTTGAAATCCGTTCGCCATGACCTGCAAACAGGTGCGAGCTAAATGCGTGCGCTGGCGCTCGCCCCCGGATAACTGGTTAAAGGGCCGGTTTCGAAGCTGATCCAATTCAAACCAATCCAACACGGTATTTAAGTGTTCACTTGAAGAGGGTCTGCGCCATGGGTAGTGGGCCATGGACACCACCTCTTGAACGGTGAAACCTAGATCTGTGGCGTTCTGTTGCGGTAGGTAAGATCGACGCTGTGCCAGCTGCGAGGGTTCCATGCGTGCTAACTCGATCAAAGTAGGCGCACCAGTTTCAGAAGTGCTGGGGGACTCATTCCAATATAAGGAGCCACGGGTCGGCGCCTGGATACCCGATAGTATGCTCATTAAGGTGGACTTACCTGCGCCGTTTGGCCCGACAATCGCCCAAATTTCACCTCGGTTTATTTCAATGTCCAAGGTCTGAAGCAGTGCATGTTTGCCAACCGTAAACTGTAGCCCGTCTCCCCTTAGTAGCATTGAGGTTGATGTATGCGACATAAAGAGTTATCCCCAACCTTTTCGTTGAACGCGGTATAACAATGCAATAAATAATGGCCCACCCGCCATCGCCAAGATCATACTTAATGGCAATTGTGCGGGCGGCAATATGGATTGTGATAACCAATCTGATAAAACCAACGCGGCACCTCCCCAGAGCATGGAAAGGGGTAAAACACGCTTCACATCCACTCCGACAAAGAAGCGAACGGCGTGTGGTATCAATAACCCAATGAAGCCGATCACACCGCAAAATGCGACGGCAATACCGACCATAATGCTGATGAACAAAACCATTATTCGTGTCAGTTGCTGAGTATTGACGCCTAGCTGCAAAGACGTATCCGCCCCTAATAGCCAAATATTTAATGATGCTAAGTAGCGCCAAATGCAAAGACTGCTCAAGAGGGTGACACTCGCTAGAATGACCAGTTCTTCATGGTGAATCGCGCTGAGGTTTCCGAGGCTCCAGAATGCAATGGATCGCATGACGGAGTCGGAAGATAGATAGGTCATTAAGCCTATGAATGCGCTGGTCGTGAAGTTAAGTGCGACGCCAATTAAGATAAATTGACTCATGTCGTGGCCCATTAAATGCCGTCCGGCCCACAACAATAATAAGGTGGCTGCACCGGCTCCGATGCAGGCAGATACCGGTAACCATATAACCGATAATTGAAAAAATAAGGCGCAGGCCGCGCCTAAGGCTGCACCGCTGGAAATGCCGATCACGCCTGGTTCGGCCAAGGGGTTTCGAAACAGCCCTTGAATAATGACCCCGCTTGCGGCTAATAGAGCGCCAACAAAAAAACCGCCAAACACTCTCGGAATGCGAATATCCCAAAATATCACCGACCAAGGACTGTCTTCATGGAAGGTATCGAACAGCGGAATGGGGGTGGGCGATAACCAAAGACTGAGTGCAATGGCGATGACAGCGCCAGTAGCACTTAGCACGAATGAAAAACGAAAAGTCTTCAGGGTTGGCATAATATCAAGCTTAGGACAGCACGGCTGTGGGCATAAAAAATGGATCATGAGAGAAATAGCGCAGGAAAGCAAACTTCGTCAGAAAATGCCAATACTCAAAGAACATGAGAATAGAGAGACTCGGCCTGACAATGCATAAATGTATCTATACTGAAATTAGGGAAATTAAACGATAAGCCTGAGTAAAACACCCATTATGTTTTGGAACCGCAATAAGCAGAGCATGAAGGCTCTACAGCAAGAAAATGCGGAATTACGCCAAGCGTTAGAGAACTATAGGGTGCACAGCGATCTCATGCATGGCATTCGCGAAGTCGCCGACCTGCAGCAAGTGTATGGAATGGAACGAATGGACGAGGAAGCTCGTCTACACAAAATGTGGATGGAGAGTGCTCGAACCATCGACACTATTCGCCATGCGGTTGCCGACTCTTCGGAAAAATTAAGCGGCCAACATGAGACGCTCAAAGAGTCTGTTACCAGCTTCGATCAAATCCACGTGCTACTCAGTTATATTGCTGGGAGCTTAAATGACATAGACGCACGCGCAGCAGATGCCTGCGAAACGGTCTCCACCTTATCTGAGCATGGCGATAAAATTTCTCGCTTTGTGAATGACATAAAAACCATATCGGAACA
This sequence comes from uncultured Saccharospirillaceae bacterium, assembly GCA_947503895.1. Lineage (GTDB taxonomy): Bacteria > Pseudomonadota > Gammaproteobacteria > Pseudomonadales > Oceanobacteraceae > Bermanella. The sequence continues at coordinate 167,197 of CANNFT010000007.1, read as the reverse complement.
AACCAACCTATTGGCATTGAATGCAGCCATCGAAGCCGCACGCGCGGGTGAACAGGGTAGGGGATTTGCTGTCGTGGCGGATGAAGTGCGAGCTTTGGCGAAAAAGTCAGCGGATGCTTCAAGCGAAATTACTCATCTTGTGTCAGGCATCAACTCGCAAACTCAACGGGTGGGTGACGAAATTGATCGTGTCGGGACATCGACGAAACAATTGTCTGAACAAACCGTTTCAGTGAAATCCATCATTGAAGATATTACGGTAGTCTCAAAAAACATGTTTGAGGTCATTCAGCATTCAACCCAAACCAGCCACATGCAAACCATGAAACTGGATCATGTTATGTGGAAGGCAGACATTTATCGTGTCATTTGGGAGATGTTTGAATACAAAATAGAAGACTTCAGTGATCATTTAAGTTGTCGATTGGGGAACTGGTACTACCAAGGCGCCGGAAAAAAATATCAAAAATTGTCCGAATACAAAGCGATTGAGCGATGTCATAAAGCCCTGCATGAACATGGTATTGAGGCCTTATCAGCGGCAAAGCAAAAGCAGGAGGAGTCATGTTTAAACGCGCTGGAACAAATGGAGCAAGCCAGTAATGAGCTGGTGGATGCTTTGGGCCGATTGGAGGTGGCGATGCAAGCATCGGGATTAGACGATGTGGAAATCGGCAGCAATCAGGACGAAGAAGGTGAGGTCGATTTATTTTAGCGGCGTATTGAATTGCCGCGCAGGTCAGCAAACTGCAAGGCGAATTCAATCTAAGTACTGACGCGATGACCGCTACGTCTCACTCAAATGCTTAAGAGGATAGAGTGAGTAATCGAGTTTTAACATTTGGCCGAATGTTTATTTGCCATAGCGCAATGACCACCGCAGCACCCACTGCAAGGTTTCCAATCGCACACCCCCAAAACAAGCCGGTTAATCCCCAGTGAAGGTTTCCAAACCAAGCAAACGGCAGGTAAAAAACGAACAGTCGCAATAAATTAATGACCAATGACAAGCGCGTTTTGTGCAATGCATTGAGCGTAGCCGTGCTGACGAGACAAAAACCCATGCCCGCGTAACTGAGCGGCAATATATAGATAAAGAGTTGGATAATGGCTTGAACGTCAGGGTTGTCTGAGAAAAGCGCACTTATACTATGCGCATTTAGCACCATCACGAAGTAGATTAATATTTGCCAAACGAAAATAAACTGCATGCTTTTCTTTAAACCGTCCGCAATGCGAATCGGATTACCCGCCCCCGAATTTTGCCCCACAAATGGCGGTAAACTGGCAGTAAAAGCCATAATGACAATCGCTGCTAAGGGTTCTAACCTCAACCCTACGCCATAAGCAGCCACTGCAGCGGTACCATGTACCGCGACCAGTGATACCAAAATACCGTTCGCGAGCGGCCCGAGCATATTGGTAAGCGCGGCTGGAATACCTAATGAAAGCAGTTTTTTCCAGTTGTCGAATAGTGCATCGGGCACACTAAACTGCAAAAGTTGATCACGAATAATTTTATGCGTAATAAAAGCAAACGCAGCTGCCCAAGAAATAATGGTCGCAATGGCTGCGCCTTGAATACCTAATTCAGGAAACGGCCCAATGCCAAAGATCAGTAATGGGTCCAGCAAGCCGTTTAAAGCCGCCGACACCATCATCATGATGCTTGGTAACTTGGTATTCCCCGCCGCTCGAATCGAAGCGTTTATGACAATCATGACCACCAACAGAACACTGCCCGGGAACCACCAGTTTAAATATTCTTTGATTAACGGAATAAGATGAGGCTCTGCACCAAGCCCACTGAACAGCATTTCTTGAGATAACACACCGACCGTTGCAACACTGATGGCCACTACGACTCCCAGCATTAAACTGGACGAGATCCACTGTGACGCTTGCACCAAATCTTGTTGACCAATCGCGCGTGCCACGACCGCGCCTGTGGCAATGCTCAGCCCGATGGCAATGTTCATGACCATCATCGTGATCGGAAAGGTAAAACTCACCGCAGCCAGTGCTTCCGTGCCCAGCAAACCGATAAAGAAAGTATCCACTAAATTAAAAAAGAAAATCGCGAGTATACCAATCACCATGGGTGACGTGAGTCGATACAGTGTTTGCGCAACGGGATCTTTTGTTAAATCGGTGGACATAGCGGAATCTCCGTCCTGGCAGAAAAGTACTGACTTCCGTTACAGCTGCATCGCAGTGGATGGTTTTAATGTAATTGAAGGAAGATACAAAAGTGTTGAGAGTGTAGACAAACTGTACCTTTAGGCACAGAGTCATCTCAGGAAGGTACTGTTTCATAGAACGGAACAATCTAGGTTCAGCATTACAGCGGGCGGCATTGCACGGTAGCATTATGCGATGCGGATTTATTGCCACCATCCATTGGATGGGGTCATCGATTGACTCTAGGTGGTGCCATTGACTCGAAGGTCAACCTAAAAGCGTTTGGACATCTTAGGTCTAAACTGAAAACATAATATCGATTAATGTAAGGGCTGATCGGTGCTTTAGCCGTGCCCCTGAGGGTATTTATCCACATTTTGGCCATGATGGTGACTTATCCTGTGTATAACGGGTGATTGGTGAATAACTTTCATTTAACTCACAGAATCTGTTGATAACATTGGGGATAGGCATGGGGCAAATGCCGGTAAGTGGCCATTTTACTCACGGAGCCTCAATTTGGTGAAAATTTCGTCAGCGCTTGCAAATCAAGGACTTAGAGCAAATGTCAACGGGAATCCTGCCAGATTATGAGTGAATAAATGCCGGAATTTGAAATCAGGGGATAACAGACGTTGAATGTCCAGTAAAAAATTCGCCAATTTCACACAAAAGACGATGAGACAAGAAAAGTAGAAGCACCTTGATGAAAAAATGTACATGCTTTGGCGCACAGCCTCTCCCTCCGAGTGATGACGCCTAATGAGCGGCCTGAATGTGGGTTTATTGGCGTGGGTTACCCTGGCCTGGATGTGGACTCAATCGGCGGTTGCCAGCAAGCCGGTGATAGAGGTCTCCGCCATTGAGTGGCGTCCATTTATGAGTAAAAGCTATGAAGGCGGCGGTTACTGCTTAAAAGCAACCCGCGAAGCTCTGAAGCGTGCAGGGTATGACATGGTCGTCCACTTTGTGCCTTGGAGCCGTTCCCTAAGTGGAATTAAAAATGGTATTTACCACCTTCAACCGGCTGTTTGGTATGAGCCTTCACGAACCGAGTTTCTGACTTACACACAACCCTATGGATCGAATAAAATAGTGCTGGTGAGTCGACGCGATCAAGCGATTAAGTTCACAGAGCCCAGAAAGCTGATTGGATATCGCATCGGCGTGGCGAGAAATTACTCTTATCCACCGGTCATCATGAATGAGCCAAATTTAATATTTGATCTAGGCGAAGACGTAAGGACAAACCTACGTAAACTTCAGGCTAAGCGCATTGATGTGACATTAGGTGATGCTGCCGTTCTGCGATTTGAAACACAGGCATTATTTGATACTCAGGACGTATTCTTTTTCGATGAGAATGTCATTGAAGATCGTCCCCTTCATATGACCATTTCTAAACAGTACAAAGGATACGAGGTGCTGCGAACCAAACTTAATCAGTCCATCCAGTCCATGATTGAAGACGGTACCCTGAAATCCTACCTGCAACACTCCCCAACTCAATAGACAATGTTTCCGCACGCAATGGAGACACAGCGCCGTTCTGGAAACAGCACAATAGCTCTAATAGCCCTGACCGATCTCAAGTAAACTGGTTAGTGCAAATCAATCTGAAGCCAACCAGTTTCATATACTAGTCTCTAGGTTAGGGTAGTTTCAGCCTAGAAACTGGGATTTGACAATGAGAATTATGGATAAACTACAGCTAAGACATAAATTGTTGCTGCTGATTTCATTACCCCTCACTCTCGTGCTTCTATTTGCAATTGATCGAGCTTATGAACGTCAATTAGGGCTGATGGAATCAAATAATATCTATGATTTCGCGCAAGCTACCGACCTCGTTAAAATAGTCCATCGATTACAATATGAACGCGGTAAGTCTGCTGCTTATCTGTCTAGTCGCAGTGCGACTTCTTTAATTGAATGGCGGAATGCAGGTGAACTGACAGACCGTTTCATATCTGAAATTCCTGAGCTAAAAAAATCATTTGAATCCAAAGGCAGTAATGAGGCGATATTGCGAGCAATTGAAAATATTGAAGGCAGTCTCACACGATTAAGTCTTATCCGCTCTTCCATTATCAATGATCAAAAGCTCACAGCTAAAACCGCACGTGAGTTGTATACAGATTTAATTAAAGTTATCCACGGAAATATCCGTGATTTAGTGAAGCTTGCACCACAAAGTCAGATATTTCAATTGGCGGATTCCACTTCTGTCATTTCAGAACTCAAAGAAACGGAAGGTTTGCAACGGGCTATTGTTGCGACGATCTTAAGCAAGGGGTCTGCAACAGAAGATGAAATTGAACAACTTGATGCATTAAAAGTTAAGGAAAAATACTTAGCTGAAAATTTTTTAGAGTTAGCGCCGCACAGAATACAAGAAATGTTCTTTGCAGCAGGCTTCGATGAAATAGAAAAGTACAAATCGAGTTTAATAACGGAAATCACTCAATCTCCGGTAGGCACAAAGATAGAATACGATGCTAATCGCTGGTTTCGCGATACGACAATACGTATTAATGCATTAAGAGAGTTAGAAAAAGAAATTACACAGACTCTACTCTTGCATGCGGAAGACGCGCGAACACGGTCAGAAAATACACTTTGGGTGACGCTCATAACCGCGTTGATTATTATTTTGATCGTTTCGATTGTCACTTGGTTTGCAACCGGAAAACTAGCCAGTGGTTTCCTACAATTACGAGAATCCTCAATCGGTTTTACAGAGAATGGCGCGCTCAAAAAAGTGTCTGTGAGCACCGCAGATGAAGTGGGAGAGGTTGCACAAGCCTACAACCATTTAATAGATAAATTAATCGACATCAGTCAAGCGGCGGAATCGGTTGCGAACGGCGAGTACGACCAAGAAATAGAGGTGAAAAGTGAACAGGACAGCCTTGCACTGTCTTTAAATCACATGTTTAGGACATTGCGTGAATCCGTTGATAGCATGCAAAAAGAAAATTGGATCAAAACAGGCCAGAGTGAACTGTCCAGCAAAATCAACACCGATCAATCTTTACATGTATTGGCCCAGAATGCGATTTCGTATTTAGCGCCCTATATTAAAGCCCCCGTGGGCGCGATTTACTTGGTAGATAAAGAGGGAACCGCCGAACTATGTGCCAGCTATGCATACACCATCAGGAAAGATAATAAAAACCGTTTTGTTAAAGGCGAATCTCTTATCGGTCAGACTGTCTTGGAACGTAAACCGATCATTGTTGAGCAAATACCAGATGACTATATATGCGTGCAATCAGGTTTAGGAAAATCCATACCGCAAAATGTGCTCGTCTATCCGCTACTCTACAATGATACTGTGCTGGGTGTTTTAGAATTGGGCACATTAAAAACATTATCAAAGACAGAAACCAATTTTTTGAAAAAAGCCACTTCTAGCTTGGCCATTGCACTGCATGCTACCGTCAGTCGAGAAAGAACCGCCGTGCTTCTTGAGCAGACTCAATCACAGTCAGAAGAACTGCAAAATCAGCAGGCTGAGCTAGAGCAGGCGAATAGTGAGCTTGAACAGCACACTGATAGGTTGAAAGAACAGCAAGATAGACTGGAAAAAGCAAATTCTGAATTAGAGCAACAAGCGCAAGAATTGGAAGAATCGAAAGAAGAGCTTGTGCTGCAGAAGAAACAACTCATTAAATCGAATGAAGAATTAATGCAACAGACATCTGAGTTAGAGAAACGTAATAAAGAAGTAGAGACAAGATCGGAAGAACTTGAAAATGCTCGTCATACACTTGAGTTGAAGGCAGAAGAGCTAACCGCGGCCAGCAAATACAAAACAGAGTTTCTGGCGAACATGTCACATGAATTAAGAACGCCATTGAATAGCCTTCTATTGCTTGCGCAGACATTAAAAGAAAACGATGAAAGAAATCTTACAGAGCATCAGCTAGAAGCTATTAAAATTATATTCAGCTCTGGCTCGGATCTACTCAATTTAATTAATGATATTTTAGATCTTTCCAAGGTAGAGGCAGGAAAACTAAAAATTGAAAATCAATGCTTTGATTCAAGAGAGATTATTGATCAAGTCGTCAAGCAGTTCTTACCGCTGGCCAACGACAAAAATCTAGCGCTAAACATACACATTGATGAGCATGTACCAAAGCAATTTTTCAGCGATGCACAGCGCATTCAGCAGATCCTTAGAAATTTGATAGGGAATGCTATTAAATTCACTGAGCAAGGGAGTGTCTCATTGTCAGTAGCCCTAAATCAGGATGGATGTTTCGAGTTTGCTGTGAAGGATACGGGGATTGGTATACCGGAAAAACTTAAAGCGGACATTTTTGAGGCATTCCAGCAAGGTGACGGTTCGACACGAAGAAAATACTCAGGTACGGGTCTTGGACTCACCATATCAAGAGAGTTGTCACACAAATTAGGTGGGGAGATTTTACTTAACAGTAAAGAAGGCGCGGGTTCAGAATTTACATTGGTGCTACCGGCGAGTATTGCGATTGATTCGACTCATGAGACGGACGGTTTAACGTCTGAAAATGCAACCGATCAATCCAATTCGAATGGTCATGGGCCAGAAGGGAATATCACTCGTCCATCAAATGTGGAGAACGACAAAGCAGAACTACTTGATGACAGAGGTCATGACGCTATTGCCAATAAAACCGCAAATGATCGTGATGGATCAAGGCGAAATGGGAATGTTGTGTCAATTAAAACAAACCATTTCGACACGTATATAGATGATGATAGGAACAGTATTGATCCCCGATTAGATCTACTCTTAATTATTGAGGATGACAAGGTCTTTGCGCAGAGTATACGGGATTTAGCTCATAAGCGTAGTATGCAGTGTATCGTTTCTAAGAATGTAAAAATGGGTGTTGAGATGGCAAAACATTTCATGCCTAACTCAATTGTCTTGGATATGATTTTACCTGATGGTAGCGGTAATGATGTGATTAATGCATTAAAAAAAGATGATAAAACAAAGGATATCCCCATTCATGTTGTGTCTTCATTGAATAAGGATGAATTAAAGGTTGATCAATCCATTGACGTCATCACTAAGCCGATTAGTAAAGATGCTATAGATGAAGCGTTGAAAAAAATACTCAAGCAACTGCATCCGGACCAGAAACAAACATTGCTGGTAATCGAAGATGACCCTAATACTCGAAAAACCATCGAAATGCTATTAAAAAATACCGATTTAAACGTTATTCATGCCGCCACGGGAAAGGAAGGTTTAAAGAGAATAAAGAAAGATGAACCTAATTGTATGATTCTCGATTTGAGTCTGCCAGATATGGACAGTGTTGATATTTTAAAATTGGTGGCTTCACCAGAGTTGCCGGAACCGATGCCTGTCGTCATTTATACTGGGCGAGATCTTAATCATGAAGAATATAAGAATCTACGACAATATACAGCCAATATAATTATAAAAGGGAGCCTAGCCCATGAGCGACTACTCAATGAAATTACGTTGTTTTTACATAGCTTGAAGCCCAAAAATATCCACTCCAATAAAAAAGACTTAGTGACTGACAATAAATTGGAAGGGAAGAAAGTTTTAGTGGTCGATGATGATATGCGAAACACGTTTGCTCTGGCGAGTTTGCTGCGCCGAAATGGAATGACCGTTATTCTGGCAGATAACGGAAGTTTAGCGCTCGAAAAATTGAGTGAAAATAAAGATATTGAGTTGGCGATCATGGATATTATGATGCCTGTTATGGACGGATATGAAGCCATACGAAAAATTCGAGAACGCAATGACTATAAAGATTTACCGATTATCGCGTTGACCGCTAAAGCAATGCCCGAAGATCGTGACAAATGTCTGAAAGTCGGTGCAAATGATTATCTTGCTAAACCCGTTGATTCTGAGCGATTACTGTCTGCGATTCGTATCTGGGGCACGGCATAGTGAAAGATGAACGGGATCGAAAAAAGCATGATGAATTTAAGCCATGGGTTGATCCAGTCCTTTCTGAAACCGATATTTTTGAAATGGAATTATTACTGGATGCCATCGCCCGTCGCTTTGGTTATGACTTTCGGCAGTATTCTGAGGATGTTTTAAAGCGGCGCCTTAACCTTTATCGGCACGAATGCCAAGCGGAATATTTTTCAGAATTAATTCCGAATTTGCTTCACCAGCCAGGAGCGATGCGGCATTTACTGCAATGTATGTCTGTCACGGTGACGGAATTTTTTCGTGATCCGAGCTTTTTTAAACAATTTAATCAGATGGTGGTTCCCATCTTGCGAACCTATCCGTTTATTACATTCTGGTGCGCTGGCTGCGCCACAGGTGAAGAGGCTTACAGTTGGGCGATATTATTGAAGGAGGCAGGGCTATTGGACCGGTGTCGCATCTACGCGACGGATATCAATGAAGATGCATTAAATGAAGCCAAGGAAGGGGTTTATAGCCAAGAGCATTTTGAAAAAGCGTGTCATAATTTTGATTTAACGTTTGGGAAAAAAGACTCGAATTTTCATGACTACTGCCAGCAAAATTACCACGCTATCAAGATGAGTGACAATTTACAAAGTTATATCACCTTTGCCCAACATAACTTGGTTCAGGATGGTGTATTCGGAGAGATGACGGTCGTGTCTTGCCGTAATGTCATGATTTATTTCAATCGAACATTAAAACAACGCTGTATAGATCTTTTTAACGCAAGCCTGACCAGCCAAGGTTATTTGTGTTTAGGTGAAAGTGAGGCTATTGATTATTCAGAGTTGGAACATAATTTTGTGACCATAGATCGGCATTGTCGAATATACCAAACGACAACACCGGCACCAGACTCAAACGAAGACCCATTATCATTGGAAGATTCCGGAGGCAGTATTCGATGATAGCTGAAAACATCAGTACTCCCAAGGTGTTGGTGGTGGATGATCACCCAGATAATTTAGTGGCCATGCGCCATATATTAGCGCACTCAGGCAGTGAAGTTGTGTGTGTGGGAAGCGGTAACGAGGCACTGAAACAACTTATTCGAGATGAATTTGCCGTTGTGTTAATGGATGTTCAGATGCCGGGTATGAACGGATTCGAAACTGCCAGCATCATTCGAGAAAATGAGGACACCAAAAATTTACCCATCATATTTGTCACCGCCATCAGTAAAGAAAAGAAGTATGTCCAGCAGGGCTATGAGTTAGGGGCCGTTGACTATTTATTCAAACCCTTTGACCCTTATATTCTTCGCTATAAGGTGAGTGTCTTTATGGAACTGTATCGCCAACGCGTTAGTTTCTTAGAGTTAGCTAAAAAAAATCAACTAATCTTGGATTCAGTTAAAGATGGTGTGCTAGGGCTAGATGCTAACGGAATAATTGTATTTTGTAACCCTGCTGCTGCTCGAATGTTAGACGCTGACCGGCATCTGTTACAGGGGCAGAAGGTCGTTAGTTTTATAAAAGACCATCAGGAGTTAGAGTGGGAAAACAGTGACATATACAAAACATGTCGATCAGGTATGAACTATTCCCGTGCCGACATGTATTTTCAATCGGATAATGGTGAAGTCTTCCCAGTTGAGTGTACCGTTTCTGAGATGAAAAGTGTGTCGGATGAGAAACCCGGATTTGTTCTGGTTTTTACGGATATCAGTGAGCGAATCAAAACGCAACAGCAGCTCACACATCTTGCCGAATACGACGCTCTTACCGGTCTTGCAAATAGGCGACTCTTTTATAAAATGTTGCCCGGAATCCTTTCTCGTGCAAAGCGCTTCAATCATAAAATAGCGCTATTGTTTGTAGATATTGATAACTTTAAATCGATTAATGATACGTTAGGCCATATTGTTGGTGATTTGTTATTGTCTCAAGTGGCAGAACGGCTTAGAGACTCCATTCGAGAAAGTGATAGTGTGGTGCGTTTAAGCGGTGATGAGTTTATCGTTATTCTGGAAGGAGAATTAACGACGACAGATATTTCCCTTGTGGCTAAAAAGTTATTAAGCGAAATGAGTAAACCGTTTCAATTAAATCATCAAATTGTACATAGCTCCGTCAGTGTGGGTATTGCGGTAGCACCGGACGTATCGTCAGATCCCAATGAGTTGGTGAAAGCGGCTGATATTGCCATGTATAACGCAAAATCAAGTGGTCGGAACAGTTACCAGTTTTATGATAAAGAGCTTAACCAAAAGGTGTCATTTCGTTCAAAAGTAGAGACGCTCATTGTGCCGGCACTTAACAATGATGAATTTTATTTGACCTACCAGCCTAAAATAAATATTAAAGACAAATCTTTAAAAGGCTTTGAAGCATTAGTACGCTGGGACTCACCCGAATTAGGATCAATATCACCGGCTACCTTTATTCCTATTTCGGAAGATTGTGGTCGAATAAACGAAATAGGAAATTGGGTATTAAATCAGGCTTGCAAACAGTTAAAATCGTGGAAATCTCAAGGGTTATTTGAAGATGGTTTTAGTTTGTCTGTGAATTTTTCTATAAAGCAGTTAAATGATCCAAAATTTTTGATCAGGTTAGAAAAAATTATTAAAACGTTAGATATTGATCCCGTTCATCTCGATATTGAAATTACGGAATCTACATTAATGTCAAATCCCAATGTGGTGGTGCCATTACTCAGAATTTTAAGTGAAATGGGTATGACAATCTCAGTGGATGATTTTGGTACGGGGTACTCGTCATTAAACTACTTGAAAGTACTGCCGTTGGATTATTTAAAAATTGATCAATCATTCATCAAAGATCTCTTTGTTGAAAATAACAGTGAAATCATTACGCGCTCTATTATAAATCTTGCACATAACTTAGATTTAAAAGTGGTTGCTGAAGGCATTGAGACGGTGGAGCAAGAAGAATTTTTAAGTCATCATGGCTGTGATATTGGTCAAGGTTATTTGTACGGTAAAGCGCAAGTGCCTTCTGATGCACAGTCTTTTTTTCAAACTGTTCAATATTAAGCCGGGCTTAAATAGCGTGAGCGCTCAATTCCACAGAATGATGATTTATTAAGTTGCGGCCATTTTTTCAATGAATGACCGCCATCGTAATAAACCGCTCAATAATAATGTGACATGGTCTCTAGAGCGTTCATTCATGTACCCGAATCGTAATGTTTGAATTAGGCGAAAATCGAATACCCTGAATGATTAAATCACCGAATGTGGCCAGGCTCTGATCCCCTTTAACGCGCATATTACGAAAGGCGATTTCTTCAATTTCTTGGGGGAGCGTTAAATTCACGCTGCCGTCGTTATTCACGACCCGTCTGGGTCGATGATCGTATGTCACGCCAGTCACTGTGACATCAGCATCGAGAAATTGGCGAATGGGTAACAATAAGGTGCCGAGTTCATTGAGGACGCCCAGCTCATCTTCACGTTCGCCACGTGTTTCTTTCAATAACTGGTCAAATGCAGTGAGTAAATCCATCTCGACGGCTTCTTGCACGATGCCTTCCGTCAGCAAAGGATTGGACAAGTTTGCAGTGGCGTCCTGTGTGGCCACCTTGCCATCTAAGTTTATGAAGGACTCTGATTGCAAAGCCTGACCATGAACGACTGACATTTCTTCGTCGGATAAAGGGGCCATCGTCGTCGCGGCGAGGTGATCCGGTGACGCTTTTTCAGCGGGCTTGACGGTGTGTGATGTTTTTAGGTTTAAAGTGGGTGATACATTATCCGACACGGGCGTCGCAGTAGAGAGAGATCCCGCCCATGAGGAAGTGAGCCCTAACGGCGCTAACAGCATGGCGAGAAAGGGCGCAATGAGCCGGTAGCGTGATTGCCTCTTAAGGACTTTATGCAGTTGCCTTTGTGTTAACAGGCCCTGCGCGAGCAACACTTCACCCAGTAACTGACCCGTCTCTGCTTGAAGTTTGAGTGCATTATTCAGTTGATAGCGGTTAATAAAGCCTTTTTGCAGTAATAAATAGCCAAGGCGTGATTGACTGGTGGCTTGTTCCCTACGGTTCGTGGACGCGAACGCCGGCATAATGACTTCCCCCTGAGTAGCATTGACTTCATCCCCAATGGGCACCGATTCGATCAATGTGTCTGGAACAGGCACCCTTAAATTGAGTATAGAAAGCCGCTCAGTTTCTCTTATGCACCTTTGCTCTATGCCTTCGGGTAGACCCTATACGTCAGCTATTACTCGCGGTATAACGCCGATGCTTCGCGGATAGAATCGGGTGACGTGCGTGTTGAAAAGCGCATCTGTGAATTTAGTGAGGCGGGATGGGTCTGTTTCCGTACCCATAGCGGGCTTCTATTAGCCTCATAACTAAATGCCATTAGTGTCCGTTGGAAAGCGTTCTGTATTCTACGGTACGCCATCTTGAGATGACGTTTGCTATAGTTTGTCTGCGCTGTTGGGCGGTTTGAGCGCGGAACCGTTCGCATAAGGGCCGCCTGTGATCACGCATTTACTGGCATGTTTCTGTGATTGTGTGAGTTTGTGGCCATCGTGACTTGTGAACAAGAAAAGTGACCGCATATTAACAGGCTGGTAAAGTCCCCCTTTCGCGGATCTTCGGTTTAAGGGGACGGGTGGTGACCACCCTCCAGAGTATCGGCTGTCGTGAAATCAAAGGCAGAGCGTGAAAGTGATGAGGAATGCGAATAGAAAGGCACAAGTCAGCATTTCTAGGTGTCGGTGTATATTTTCATTACCTCATCATTTTCTGGGCCAGTAATCAGCTGGCTGTCAGCGAGTAAGCTGCGGATTAACCGACTTTTGAATTGGGTCAAACGATTTTTTATTGTGGTTTTTAGTTAGGAGTACAACATGTCTGAAGAACGTCACATCAAGCTTTTAATTCTCGGCTCCGGCCCTGCTGGATACACAGCCGCTGTTTATGCAGCGCGTGCCAATCTAAACCCTGTTGTCATTACAGGCACGGAAATGGGTGGGCAGCTGACCACGACCACGGATGTGGATAACTGGCCCGGTGACGTTGAGGGCTTGCAAGGCCCAGAGTTGATGCAACGCATGCAAAAGCACGCTGAGCGCTTCAACACAGAAATCTTGTTTGACCACATCAATGAAGTGGATTTAAAGCAAAAGCCCTTCCGCTTGAAAGGCGATCAAGGTGTCTACACCTGTGATGCGCTGATCATTTGTACGGGTGCCAGCGCCCAGTACTTAGGACTCGAAAGCGAAGAAGCTTTTAAAGGTAAAGGCGTATCGGCGTGTGCCACCTGTGATGGATTCTTTTATCGCGGAAAAGAAGTGGCGGTCGTGGGTGGTGGAAACACGGCGGTAGAAGAAGCATTGTATCTATCAAATATCGCCAGCAAAGTGCATGTGATACACCGTCGTGACAGCTTCCGCTCAGAAAAAATTCTGTCTGATAAATTGATGGAAAAAGCGAAGAACGGCAACATCGAAATTCACTGGTTCAATGAGCTGGATGAAGTAATAGGTGATGAAATGGGCGTCACCGGTCTGCGCATGAAAAATAAGCAGACAGGCGACACGCAAGAGCTGAAGTTAGACGGTATTTTCATCGCCATTGGTCATACGCCGAATACCGGTATCTTTGAAGGCCAGCTCACCATGAATAATGGCTACCTTAAGGTGAATAGCGGTTTAGAAGGCAACGCAACACAAACCAGTGTTGAAGGTGTCTTCGCAGCGGGTGACGTGATGGACCATATTTATCGTCAAGCGATCACCTCTGCGGGTACAGGCTGCATGGCAGCGCTGGATGCTGAGCGTTACTTAGATGACCTAGAAAAGTAAGCGCTAAGCTTTAACCGGCTATCCGTCAAAACCCTCATGTCAGCAATGACATGGGGGTTTTTTAATGCACTGCCGCCCGCCCAGTGTCTATTGCCTATACTGGATTAGACACACAGAAAGAGTACCCGACATGCGCGTGCGCCACATACTGTTGAAAACCCCTTTCTTAGTTGAAACCATCATGACCTCGCTCCGCCAAGGTGCGGACTTTGCGATATTGGCACGGGAGCATTCTGCCTGCCCGTCGGCTGCTCAGGGTGGAGACTGGGGAATACTCAATGCAAATGATCTCCCCAGTGAACTCGTCGAAGCACTGCAAGAGGCGCCGGTAGGAGATGTGGTTGGGCCCATTAAGAGCCGACATGGTCTGCATCTAATGAAAATAGAGCAGTTGTCGTAAGTAAGCACTCGCAATGGGCATCCGTTACTGAGCGTGCTGCAACGCCAACTGCGTGAATCAAAGGGTGGTCATTGCTGCTAGTGACAATAGTCGCTAGAATGCCGCGCTCAGTTTTTAGTCCCAAAAAGCAGGTAGTATCATGGCTCAAGGTGGGTTCCGTCGGAACAAGGTTCAAAAGCTCCAAGGCAAAGGTGAACTTGCCAGCGTTAAGACGGAAGGACCTTATATTGAATGGGTAGGTAAACCTGAGTTTTACCGTCACACCTTAGAAATTGACGGCAATACCTATCGTTATGAATCTGACTCCACCGACTTAGGCGTGGAAATTGGCGAAGTCGTAGTGTTTCGATACGTAGACCATAAAGACGGACTTGTTATCGATCGTCGTTCGCTCGGCCGTTGGATTGACCCAGCGAGCTTAATGTAATCCTTACGTTCGCCTAAAATGCTGTGATGCGTTAATACACTTTAATGCATCACAGTGAAAGTGATCCGCTCCAGTAAAACTGGCCACTCGCTAAGCAACTGACTCTCTCCCTCATCATTCTCTGGATTTGTATCGTCCTAAAAGCTCTGTGCCGATTTTAGACCGTAAAATTTTTATCAAAGGCGATTATCGTATTCGGTTGAATGATGATGGCGCTAATCTCGACATTTATTTTAACGATGGTAATTTCGAATCAATTCACAGAGTAGGTATGTTCAATAATTTTATTTTGCACCCACATTATGAGCAAGGTAATGAAGGAGTTATCCTAAAAAGGGGTTCTTTATTCATTTGAAGAATCGCCCATTTATGATAAACGGGATGAAAGTGAAACCATTTTTTACGTTTATCTTGGTGGTGATTGAGTAATCCTGTCGACATTTAACGGAGTGTATGTCGATGATCGTTATTATGTGCCAGATATCGAAAGTAATTCGTTAGACGATGTGAACTAAAGGAATCGTTAAGCCATTTTTTTAGTATAAATTTATTCTTGTAGCAGCCTCTAGTTGATTATATGGCTGTTCATACGAGATTTAATGGTTGATGAGTTTCTGTAGCAAGTTACGTAGTTTTTTTGCATTACTCTCTCCAAGTATTTCAGCATACTCTTTCTCAATGATAAGTTTGACTTCATATGCTGCGCGTAGGGCATCTTGTCCGCGTTCTGTAAATTGTATCAGATAAGATCGTTTATCGACGGGGCTTTGGGTTTTTCTAATGTACCCTTTTTTTTCCAGTTCATTGACTAATTGACCCATTGCTTGTTTCGTGATGCCTGCTTTATCTGCGATCGTTGTAATTTGATCCCCTGTCGAACTCAGATTCGAAATAAGCACGGTATGATAAAGTGAAATATCTGAAAAACCGCGCTCATGCAGCAATGATAGGGCTTGTTCACTGTAACATCGTGCGGCATGTTGAAATAACCGACCAATATTGTTGTCCCTCATTTCTATTAGGTCTTTAGATAATTTAGTCATGTTTAGTTCTTGGCAAAAAGGTAAAGTAGGTTTACTATAATTTAGTAAGTTAACTTTACTATATCTCAGGGAGTCTGTCACATGGTGGTTATTCGTATAAGATTGAATGTGGATCAATCCAATCAAGAAGCGTTTGTTAAGTTTTTGAGTGCTGAAGTAGAACGAAATAAAATACTGGATGGTTGTATGACTTATACCCTGTACCAAGATGCAGCTGAACCTCACGATTTTTTGTTGTACGAAGAGTGGGAAAATATGACGGCATTTGAGCGTTACAAAAATTCAGCTGAATTCAAAAAAATTATGGCCACAGTGGCCCCGCTTTTAGCCTGCGCTCCTGATTCTGTTTATTATGAATCCAATATTGTTGGACCTAATTGATCACGTCGTTGGGGCGCTTTGATATGTATTGCATTTTATATTAGGAGTCCGTAGGCAGGGTGCCAGAATGGATACTTTTGCCTACCCATTTTGCTTTGAAAGCGTATCGTCATAGTTTTCTTTTAGCCCTGTTCAACTCTAAATCTTCAGGTGTGGTTGTCACGAAACATCGAAACCCCATTTGAGTGGACCCGAGTCACTTAACGGGTTCTACTGCCTTCATTGAATCAGAGGAAGGATTGCAGGTAAGGCCAGTTTGGTGTCAAAACGGCCCACAGCGATAAATTTTTAAAAATATGGCTTGCGTCACAAAATTGAATCGCATATGAAGGTACTTCAGCCACTAACAATAAGAATCGCTATGACTCAAGACCTGACCCTCGTGACCGGCGCAACGGGTACGGTTGGCTTTAATATCGTACAATCATTGATCAAACGTGGCCGTACCGTTCGCGTTTTAGTGCGTTCGATTGAGCGAGCGCAAGCTGTTTTACCCAGTGCGTGCGAGTTCGTTGAAGGCGACATCTGCGATTACGATTCGGTAAAGCAAGCAATGCAAGGGTGCAGTGTGGTTCACCACGCAGCGGGCTTGCCAGAGCAATGGTTCCGCGACCCAGATGTTTTTACCCGTGTGAATGTGATTGGTACTCAAAATATGTTGCGTGCAGCCTTGGAGCACTCGGTTGCTAAGTTTGTCTACACCAGCACCATAGACGTATTTCAAGCGGGACGTGGTGAGCATTACGATGAATCGACGCTCGATTCAAACCCCAAAGGCACCTACTACGAACGCTCTAAGCAACAAGCCGATCACTTTGTCACCCAAGCCATCGAACAAGGTTTAGATGCGGTTTTTATTCACCCTGCAGGTGTGTACGGCCCAGGCCCTGATATCGAGCACGCAGTTGGTTTGAATGACATCATTCAAAAGAGTTACCACGGGCAGTTACCTGCATTGTTGCCCGGCGGTTTTCCATTGGTGTATTCAGAGGACGTAGGAGAAGCGCATGTGCTCGCAGAACAAGCACAGACCGGTGAGCGTTTTATTGTGTCTGAGCGCTATCTTTCATTAACGGAGATGGTGGCGGAAGTGTATCGTGAACTCGGCATGAATAAGCGCCTACCCATTGTATTGCCCACTTGGCTGGGCAAGGCGCTGGCCAGTGTTGGGGAAAGCGTAGCAAATGTGATCAACAAGCCGCCTTTGGTCGCTAAGGGTGAATTCCATTTTCTGCAATGGCAAGCGATTCCCAATGGATCAAAAGTACAGCGTGAACTAGGGGTTCGACTGACACCGTTTGACGAAGGACTCAAACACACCATTTCAGCTATGTTTGGTCGAGTTCAATCTGCCTAATATATTCCATTGCCTAACGACCCTCATTCATTGATAAATTCAAAATGAGGGTTATGGGCTCCAGCCATGCTTCATGCAAGAGCATTAAAAAATGCATTCAAATTCAAGTACGTCAATTCAACATGGTTCTTGTCTATGTGGTGCGGTGAAATATCAGGTGTGTGATCTTTTACCCAATGTTGGTCATTGCCACTGTAAAATGTGTCGTAAGTTTCACGGTGCTGCATTTTCAACTTTTGGTGAAGTGGCGTCTCAAAATTTTAGTTGGCTGTCTGGTGAAACCAATCTTCAGAAATACGTTGCTCATAACGGCAGTGTTCGTCAATTTTGTCGACGCTGCGGTTCAAGTTTAACGTTTCAGGCTTCCGACAGTCATGGTTCCGTCGTGGAGTTCTCATTGGGCACACTGGATTCGCACAGTGGTGTTAAAGGGGATGCTCATATCTTTACTGAATCGAAAGCAGATTGGTTCGATATTCACGATGACTTACCCCAGTATAAAACCCATCGAGATGGTGAAAAACTCAATGATTGAGTGATCTTCAATTAAATAACGCCTTTGTAACGTCCGCGTTTTGCATGTAATTAACCAGACCATCTCACAAACAAGAAAATGGTTTCCGCTGGGATTTTTCCCTTCGACGGCGTATATTGCTGTATTGCCAAATAGGGGTGAGGGTTGATGGAGAACTATTTATTATTCGTTGTAGTGGCAACCATTACGGTGATGAGTCCTGGCCCTGGTGTGATACTAACACTCACCAATTCCATTCGCTCCGGATTTTTGACGGCGGTCAGTGGCATTCTTGGTATCGTCGCAGGAACCTTTTTGGTGGCTGCTGTTTCAGCAACGAGTTTGGGATTGCTGTTGATGACATCGTCATTGGCATTCAATGTTATGAAAGTGTTAGGTGCTGTGTATTTGATTTATTTAGGCATAAAGCTTTGGCGGTCAACGGCTTCGCCTATTGTTGCCGTGACACAACAGAGTAACAACACGTATTTCTGGAAATTTTTTGAAGGGTTGAGTTTACAATTGACGAACCCAAAAGCTGTTTTTTTCTTCCTGTCGGTCTTTCCTCAATTCATTTCTTACCAAGATCATTCTGCACAACAGTTTAGTTTTCTAGTGATCACTTACAGCGTGTTAGTGCTGATCATTCATTTGCTGTATGCGTATTTGGCTCAGTCTGCACAAGTTTGGTTAGGTTCATCAAAGGGCCGTAAGTGGGTGAATAGAATAGGGGGAGGTTGTTTTATTGGGTTTGGCGTTGGATTAGCGACTGCATCGAAATAAAGGGGAAAATGTATGCCACATTGTATTATTGAGTATTCTCATTCAGATATTGATGTTAAAGCCCTATTGAAGGCTGTTCATGCGGGGGCGTCTAACAGTAATTTATTTGAAGTCCACGATATTAAAGTCAGAGCAATGGGCTTTGACCACTATTTTGTCGCCAGTGACACCGAGACAATGCCCGACTTTATTCATGTGAGTACGCGTCTTTTATCGGGAAGAACGGATGAAGAAAAATTGTATTTGTCGAACTGTATCTTGTCAGCTGTGTGCCAATCGTTAACATGGTTTACCGGCTCAGTAACCGTTGAGATATTAGATATCGATCGTCATTCCTATTCTAAAAAAGTCACCCTAGAAGCGTAGTGTTTATTAAAACACTCTTACGTGTTGAGTATCGGTGGAGAAAGCCGTTATAGGAATTACAATAGAAAGCCATCATTGCAAGGACATTCACTCATGAACACTGCCATCAATCGTACAATGGGCCCACTTGAATGGGCCATGCTGTTATTTTTATCTGTACTTTGGGGGTGTTCATTCTTTTTTGTTGAAATCGCCGTTAAGGCATTGCCACCACTGACCATTGTTACGCTAAGAGTTTTACTCGCCGCATCGGCCTTGTGGTGTATTTTGTTCGCGATGGGTATCCGACCACCTCGGTCGTGGTCTGTATGGAGCACATTAGCGATAATGGGGTGCGTCAATAATGTTATTCCATTTACGCTTATTGTTTGGGGGCAAACACATATTCAGTCGGGGCTGGCGTCTATATTAAATGCGACCATGCCTTTGTGGACCGTTCTATTGGCAGGGTTAATGTTAGCCGATGAAAAATTATCACTGAGTAAAATAAGCGGTATCGTGATCGGCTTTATTGGCGTTGTGATTATGATTGGCCCTGATTTATTGGTTGGCATAGGGGACAGCGTGTTGGGGCAATTGGCGATTGTCATGGCGACGTTTTGCTATGGATTAGCCAGTGTTTACGGTCGGCGCTTAAAATCCATGGGCGTGAATCCCATCATGGCGACCACTGGGCAGCTTACCATGGCATCTGTCATATTGCTGCCCATCGTGCTTTGGGTGGACCAACCCTTTAATTTAAGCAACCCGAGCATGGGGATATGGGGTGCAGTGATCGGGCTGGCATTATTCTCTACGGCACTCGCATACATTATTTATTTTCGAATATTATCGACGTCGGGTGCCGGTAATATTTCTCTGGTTACTTTTCTGATTCCCGTATCGGCAATATTATTGGGTTCCGTGTTTTTAGATGAATCCTTACAGATGATTCATTTCATCGGTATGGCATTTATTGGATTAGGTTTATCGTTTATTGACGGCCGAATTTGGAAGATAAAGAAATAACGAGACTTCACTTGCTCTGCCGAAAATTCTGCTGTGTCCATTGAGTACAACTTTCACAACGTCTTTCACGGGTAGAGCATGGAAGTCTTAATTCTCAATCTGTAGTGCACGGTGGCGCTGGTTATGGGTGATTGAAGCGTAGAATACGGACACCATGATCACACCGCCGCCGATCACAATATTTAGGGTAGGAAATTCGGATAGTAAAAGCATGGCTAACAAAATGGAATAGACCGGTTCAAGCCCGACGCTGATACTGACTAAGTGTGCTTTCAAGTGGTTGAGACAGCGTACGAGTAATGCTTGTGGAATGGCGGTAAAGGCAACACCCAATAAAGCTAAAAGCGCCCACTGCTGTCCATTAGGTATGGGTGACCACCACATGGCAAATGGCAACATGCAAGCTCCCGCTGACAAGTGTTGATAAAATGTAATTTGCAAAAAGTGATGCTGTTTAACCAGCTTTCGATTCAGTATTGTAAAAATTGCCAGTAAGAAACCAGACAGAACGGCTATTAATAAGGCAATTGTGTGCGTGTTTTTAATTTCCCACTCTGGCACCATGAGCAAAAGGCCTGTAAATACACCTAACCCGCTTAATACATCTTTTTTCTGCAAGCGTTCGTTAAAAAATATCGGTTCGAGTAAGGTGACAAACATTGGGTAGGTCGCAAACCCCAATACGCCAATCGCGACCGTCGACATCTGAATGGATGCAAAGAAAGCACACCAATGTAATGCCAATAGAAAACCGGTAAACGAAAGTTTAATCGTTTGTTGCCTCGAAGATAGGCGAAACGAAACCTTTAAAAAAAACATAACGAATATTAATGCCATCACGGTGAAAGCGGATCGACCGACGATGATGCTCACGGCGGGTAAGCTCACAAGTTTTCCAAATAAAGCCGTTGCCCCGAGCAGTAAAACAGCGATGTGTAATTCGATCAAATAGCTTCGTGGCGGCATTGTGATGAAGTCCAAAGTATGAAATCTGCTCAGTGTTAAGATACGCGAACTTCCCCCTTCGAAAAAGAACACTTCACAAAATTGGCTTCATATTGGTGCAATAATGGCGTAAATAGTCTTATTTGTGTTCAATCCTAATAAATAGTTCTGATTGTCAGACGTGCAGCAACCCATTAGTCTGCGCACCACTATTAATCATGTGAGGCACATCATGAAATTTACTCAAGTACTGACCACTGCAGCATTATTAAGTGCGGCTAGTTTTACGACTTTTGCGAATGCACAAAAGCCTGCACCGACTGTGTCAGTACCCGTTTTTTCTGCATGTCAATCTGACTTAGCAGCTAGTAATACGCAAGACCCATCTACCTATTTCATTTTCAGTGATTTTTATTACGAGCTTGAAGACAAACGCGCTTATGCTGTGAAAGCATTGGAAACGATGACGCAAACATTTGCTGCTGATACCACGTGCGCGAACGATACCGTGTCAATCTCACTGAATGACATTCAATGTCATAACGTTGGTTACGACATTTGTGTGGTACCAAGCGACAAAGGTGATTTTATTGTTTCAAAGGATTATGTCGACTCAACCAATATCGTGTTAGCAGAAAGTGGTTTCTCAACGTTACCGAAGGTTCGTACACGTTATGATGATACGACGCTGTGGTTACCGGACCCTGCATTGTGTTACAGCGACTTGCTTAAGAACCGTGACAGTCAAGCCTATGGATTAGATGGCATGTCTTATCGTCATTATCAGGATTTGCGTTATGTTTTAGCGCGTACGACGCGAGACTTAGTGAGTGATACCGCAGAAACCAGCAATGATTGTGCGTATGAAACGCAAGGTATTGAAACTTCGAAAATGCAGTGCATTGAATACAATACTTTTGGCAGCAAAATTTGTGCAATGACAGCAACAAACGGCGGTTATTTTCAATACATTACCGCACGTGATGGCGCGGTACATGTCTTGTTTAATCGTTGGGATTAATGCTTAAACTGTCGTGGTGCCTTTTAATTTAATTTGGCATCAAATAAAAAAACCGAAGCTAAGCTTCGGTTTTTTTATGGTTGCAGCTAAACGATTTACCGTTAGTTCGGCAGTGTTATGTTCAGTTCTAATACTGATAAATTATCCTGATTATCGAGGCTAACGTGAATATCGTCGGCTTCAATATCTGCGTATTTTGCAACCACGGCCATTAATTCCTTTTGCAAGGCAGGTAAATAATCGGGAGCATTGCGCTGGTTACGCTCGTGGGCAACCAGAATTTGCAACCTTTCTTTTGCAACGGAAGCGGAGTTTTTGTCGTCGGATTTAAAGTAGCTGAACAGTGACATGCTAGCCTCCGAATACTCTTGCTAAGAAACCCTTCTTTTGCGCCTCTAAAAATCGGTGCGGTAAACTTTCACCGAGTAATCTGGCGACAGCATCGCTGTATGCTTGGCCTGCTGTAGATTGATCTTCCAATATGACCGGTGTGCCTTGGTTTGAGGCCTTAAGCACATCCTGAGATTCAGGAATGACCCCCAATAGATCAACGGCTAAGATTTCTTCAACGTCGTTCACTGACAGCATTTCACCTTCTTCGACACGCTTAGGGTTATAACGCGTCAATAACAGATGTTCTTTTACCGGTTCGCCTTGCTCTGCTTTTCGGCTTTTGCTTTGCAGAATGCCGATAATTCGGTCACTGTCGCGGACAGAGGAGACTTCAGGATTGGTCACAATGATGGCTTCATCAGCAAAATACAGAGCCATTTGAGCACCGTGTTCGATGCCGGCGGGTGAGTCGCAAATGATAAATTCGAATTCTTGGCTCAATTCCATCAATACTTTTTCAACGCCTTCTTTGGTGAGTGCGTCTTTATCGCGGGTTTGAGAAGCAGGCAAAATAAACAGATTTTCTGTTCTTTTATCTTTTATTAGCGTTTGCTTAAGTGAGGATTCACCATTAACGACGTTAACAAAGTCGTATACCACACGGCGCTCGCACCCCATGATGAGATCGAGATTTCGCAACCCTACATCGAAATCGATGACGACAGTCTTATGTCCTTTTAGCGCGAGACCTGTGCTAATAGCGGCACTCGTGGTGGTCTTGCCAACGCCCCCTTTACCTGATGTCACTACGATAATTTTGGCCAAAACCTTGGTCCTATAAATGTATTTATTATGAATTCAAAAATTAATACGGATGTGAGCCGACAACAGCACTGAGTATTTATTAAACGCTTTGGATAATCAAGCGCCCATCCGATAGTTGTATATATGCTGGCTTTTGCCAATGTTGGTGATCCATATCATCGCTGACTTGATAGTGCCCAGCAATGGCACAAAGTTCGGCTTGCAGTTTTTGACAGCAAATCGTGCTGCTTTCATCACCATGTATACCGGCTAAAGCCCGGCCATTTAGCGTGCCATAAATATGGATACTGCCACTGGCTAAGACTTCTGCCCCTTGCCCCACGTGTCCGAATACGATGACGTCGCCTTCGGCATGAATAATTTGTTGGCCCGAACGAACCGGACTTTGGATGATTAAGGGTGTTTTTGTTTTACTTTCTGTTGCGGAATCTAGAGATTTACGCTGCTTTTTAGACGTTTTATCGGCGGTACTCTCATTCAGCAATGGCAGCTGTAAAGCGTTTGCTAGTGCTTGGTGTTGTTCGCCTTTGCTTCTGATGCCGATGGGAATCAACGTCAGTCGCGATAATAATGTGAGCAGTGCTGCGCCCAATTCATGTGTCACGGGTTGCTGTGGAAGCTGAATCACAACGGGTGCACGGTGGAGTAATTGTGGCGCTTGCTTTAGACGATGGCGCAGATCTCTCTCAATCGCGGGTAAATCTAACTCATTTAATTCAAGCAACGTAAATGGATAAAGGCTGGCTTTTAAGCGCAGGATGGGCGCTTGTTGGAGAGCGGATTCCATCGAATTCTCCCTTGAGAAGTCCTTGGTGTAAACCCATTTGACGGTCTATTCAGAATCATCAGGCAGCGTGCCACCCGATGATTACCTAGTCGGTGAAGCAGTCTTATGCGTGACCGGTTGCTTCAACAGATTTTAACCTCAGTGGTACAGAATCAAATGCAATTCCTTGCCAACCGTGTCGCATAAATTGGCGAATGTTTTGGTGATCGTCCCCATCTGGCGTATTAAGCACGTCTCGGTAGTGTTCGCCAAAACAAGCCAGAGTTTGTTCTGGCGTGAACCCATTCAGGCGTCCGAGTGCAAATACTTTGAGGGAGCCTTCATTTTGTCCTTGAGCATTCGATACGGCTTGATCATCTAAGCCGTTTTTAAAGGCCGTGGGTGATAGTTCATACCACTTTTCAACCAGCGCTAATGTTTCAGAAAATATGACGGTGTTCTGTGCAAGCTTCTCACGATATTGATTCATGTCGGATTGCAAAGCCTGCTGTTGATTAAACAAGGCCATTTCCATGTCGCTGGCTTGACTTTGATACTGGCTTTTCCAGTCTTCGTAAGGCATGCCATAAGCCCATGCACGAGCTTCTGAATCACTGATTTCACTGCCTTGCTTTTCTGCTTCTGCCCGATACCACTTAGATAAGCAATTACGGCAGAAACCAGCCACCGTCATAAGCTCTAAGTTTTGTACGTCTTTGCGTTTGTCTAAATGTTGTAAGAAGCGACGCATGACCGCAGCTTCAATAGCGTTTTTATCCATAGGAACCTAGTGTTTAGATTGTTTTGCTCCAATAGTTGGGCAGCGGTTGCCATGCCGTCTGTCTTGCAGGAGCCTATCTGTGAATGGCCACTATATTAGCAGGTTATGGCTCAAGGTCGCATCATCGGAGGAAAAAGTATGTCCGATACATTATTACTGTTTTCCGTCACGGCATTAATTCTCTTATCTGGGGTCTTTCTGACATCCAGTTGGCACCGATATATGCTTCATCGCAGAAAACGGAAACGCCATCTCCGTCATTAAACACGGCGATCACCAGCAGTTTGTTTTTAACGTGGTTTGTTGGGTTTTATCCGTTACCTGCCTGATGGATAGAAAGGGCAGTGGCGCTTGATCCTTGATGCATCGAATCATTGGTTGGCCATATTAGTTTATTCTAATTTAATGTTATATCTATCGGTTTCGGAATGGATAATTATGGCTGGATAAATACCGCCCCCATTCGATCACGGAGTGTGGAAAGTGTTTTCGAACCATGGCTTCAACAATTTGTGCGGTGCGATAGTGACTTTTTTTCAATACCATGAAGACTAAATCGCTGCGACGCCATTCAAATTCTGCCAGCTGGCAAGGAATTTTAGCCGAGCGAATCAAGTAGGCCACTTGATAAGCGGCATCCCGCTTCATTAATAGCAGCCAGTAACGGCTACGAATAATTTCCAGTACGCGTTGATCAATATAATCAATATCGATCTCGACTTTCACATTGATGTCACGCGAGCGTTCGCGGCAATGCATTAACAAGGCACCTAGATGCTTGGGTTCCCCTTCGTTTTTTAGGTAATAACGACCGTCCCATTCTCGATAACACACAGGGTAATGTTTATTGCTGTCTGGAAAGGCTGCACTGACCAGCTGATCAAAGTGCTCCGCGCTGGAATTGGGAACATCTTTACTGTGATCTTCGGCGTAGTCGATCAGAGAGGGGTAATTTTCATCTACCGTGCTGGATTCTACTGCCATTAAATAGCGCACGGACAAATACCGTTTATACGTACGTGACCTGGGGAGTTTTCTGAGCAATTGTGCACAAGAGGTCCAATTCGGACCGGCATGCTCGAGAGAGTCAGCGGCAGCTTTACAAACGGAGGGGACGGATAGCCAGCGATGGCTGAGGAAGCTTTTGGGGTTGATATCTCCGATGGATTCCATCGTCATTTCAGAGACATACCGAACGCAGTACCAGACTGGAAATAAACGCTGTAATAGAACATTGAACCAAGTTTCGAAATCAACCACGCCTAACCCTGTGGTTTTCTTAGTGTCCTGTTGTGATTGTGTATCCACGCTGAACGTCTCCGATTCCAAGTCGCTTTTCTTCACTAGAAAAGGCAGATGAAGCTCCGTGCGATGCTAAAGCGTGCGCATATTTTAATAACCTATTAACTATAAAAAGCGCACTTTTCAGCCGTCATCTTTCTATACCATCGGCCAAAAACTCGACAATATTAGTCCTATCTGCTTTATAAGAAGATACGCCTGTTCGAGAGGGAAAGTTAAATGGCAAAAATCCATAAGGAATCTCAGCCTAAGTACTTGGACTTAAACGGCATGACACAATATGAGATGGCACAATCTATTGATGCTGCAATTGAAGCGGCGGAAAACAGTTATCAACAAGATAATATGAAGGTGGCATTGCAGTTGGTGTATGGCCAAGCGGCGGATCAAATGTTTGAAGAATATGGCATTCAGGTCGACAGCGAATCGGTGCTTGGCAGTATACAAGATGGCCCTAGCTTGCTTGGTCAACTGGAAGCTTTAATTCCATTGTGTGGCGTGCGTTACCAGCTTCTGAGAGGTCAGGATGCTGCACTGCAAGACTTTCAGCAAGAACTGTCGCAGACGATGGATCGTATCGTGCAAACGGCGCTAGACATCTTGCATGCCCGAAACTTATGGCGATTTGATATCGAGCGAACGATTCGAAGAATCAAGGAGCCATTTTCACATGCTATTCAGCAATACCAATTCTAAGGCACCGTCGGAACGTTCTCACGTCGAGCACAGAAGCCCTCCTGAGCGCGGGGGCCGACGCTTTCGCATTCAAGAGGCCATACTTATCTTACGGCAGGGCAAATCACATCCGCTGTGGCGCGAGGCCGCTTGGCATCTAGTGGAGCACGCAGCTAAAGACACCCAATTGTTATTGGAAGCCCAGCGAGACCTGCTGTTAGCGTCTGCTCCTCAGGAATCCATGTGGACCAAACGTGCGCTTTGGGGCTGTGTGGGTGCCTTGGGGTTTGTGCTCGTCGGTTTTTCTTTGTGGGTCATTTTCCAGCAAGTGGCTCAGTGTTAATCCCTTCGCATGTCCGAGTACTTACTGCATAATGCGGCGTTTTCGGCTGCTTGGCGGGTGACAATCATGTTTCGTGCCCCCAACCAATGCCAAACAGAATTAAAGGGGTGAAATGTGGCAAATATCAATGTGTTAGTGGGATCAGTAACGGGTCGTTCACTCAAAGCTGCTGAGACCATCGCGAACGTTATCCGTCAGCAGGGGCATCCGGTTAATGTTCAGTCTCGCCCAGAGCTGGCAGACGTCACTGCGGACGACATCTCGCACCTCATTATCGTGGTGTCGACGACGGGCCAAGGTGATCTACCGCCGCCCATGGTGCCACTTTACGCTGAATTACAAAGCCAGTTTCCCATGTTAACGAACAAGCGTTTTGCGATCGTGGCGCTGGGTGATAGTTCCTACAGTACTTTTTGCCAAGGTGGGAATATTATGGAAGAGCTAATGTACGAGCTTCAGGCCCAACCTTTTTGCGAACGCCTTAACATTGATGCAACTGAACACTTTGATCCAGTGGACGTAGCCGGTAAGTGGGCGCTAAACTGTGTGGATAAGATTTAATCATTTGTATTTCTGGCGGTGGGTACGGCGACCCCAATCCAGAAATAGCCGTAGTTTTTAATGAGGGACACTCATGGCGACCATTTTAATTGTGGATGACTCTATGACCATGATGGAAGGGCATAAGCGCATTCTAGAAAAAGCCGGTCATGTGGTTTATAGCGCAGACAATGGCGAAGCAGGCATTGCCCGCGCTATTGAGCTACAGCCAGATTTGATCCTAATGGATGTGGTCATGCCTAAGATGAATGGATTCCAAGCCACACGTAAGCTTACCCGTGATGATCGCACTAAGCATATTCCTGTGATCATCGTGACATCGAAAGATCAAAAGACCGACATCATGTGGGGCAAACGTCAGGGCGCACAGGATTACCTCATTAAGCCAGCAGAAGAAAAACAATTGTTAGGAACGGTTTCTAAATTATTAATGGCGGCTTCAGCGTAACTGATTGAACGTCCCGGTTATAAATAACGCGCATATCAGCGCGTTTTTTTATGTCTGTTATTTGCAACTCGGTACACGACCACCACACCCTAACGCACTTTGAATTAACGGCACTAAAACTCGTAAATCAACACCGTTTTATAAGCCGTTTCTGTCGCCACAACCGATTCGGGCGAATCCGTGTCGTGGGCGACATCCCATCTTACCCGTAGGCTGACCTTCGCCGTGACGCCCAGTGTGATGGCATTTTGCCAAAGCCCTTTTTCATCGCTGAGATTTCTCACACTGGGCTGAAAATAAAAGGTGCTGGTGTACTCTGCATTTCCAGAAAATATACGGCGAAATGCCCAGTAGAAATTTAATCGTACAATATGTTCATCGTTACGGTGCCCCTCTCCTAGGTAATCTTCGTCTTCATAGAAAGCACCAAACCCCAAAACATGTGCACGATTAGGTGACGTCGGTGTGAGGGTATAGCGCATACCCCCACCTAAAAGCCAAGTTGAGGCAAATGAGCGGAACGCATCGTCCTCATATTGGGTAAATACCTCATGCCCCCAATTAGGTGTGTCCACGGTTAAATATTGAATATGAAGAAAGGTTTTATCCGTATTGATTTCATTGTCGACTTCCGCGTAATCACGATTCAGTAACGTGATCCACTGATCTTTCGGGCTGGTGTGAATGAGTTTCAATTCGAGGCCACCCGCAATTTTATCGCTGCTACCTTTACGGCCATCTAATGTCAGGCCAACGGCACCGGATGTCCCAAATTCTGTATTGGATAGGCGCTCGCTTTCAATATTGGTGATGGTATGACAGGGATCGGCATTGACCAAAAGCAATAGAAACGCGCCCTTCATGACTGGCTTCACAAGGTAACCTGACTAGGGGCAGTTTTATTCCGTTAACCCTTTGAGAATAGATCACCCTCATACATCTTATGCCGCGTGATGTTGAAGTTGTCGAGCCGAACCAAGGTTGCGAACAACATTGAGCACGTGTTGTGTGTCCTGATAATCGGCTAAGACCGCGGGTTTTTCTGATAGCTGGTCTAATCGATTTTGTAACGCCTGCTCCACGTCCATAGGGCCTGCTTGATAATGTGCATAGGCGAGTTGCGGTAATAGGCCCTGTGCTCTGACCTGATTCTGGCCAATAAAGCCCTGTTGCATCAGATCTTGTTGCAATGGCAGGAGATCTGAGACGGGCAGGGCTCGAATATCGTAACGACCGGCCAATTGATTTAACCGCTCAGTGCTATTGGATAGCATATGGGTGTCGCGAGCGTGAACACCTGTGGCGGTTTCTTTTTCCTTGGCGGCCGATGTTTTATCGGCACTGAATTGCCCAAGCTGGCTGAACATGCGCTTGGATAACCCGAGAATATCCATAACGATCCGTCCCCTTCACAGCACACACAGTATTGGATTGACTGTGACTGTGGGTTATTTGAAAAGATACGAATAACCATCAATTATTGGGCCAACAATATAACTGGTTGATATAAGGCGTTTTTTTATTGTGGATGATGGGAAACAGGCAAAAAAATGCCTTTTCCGGTGTTTGGCTTTTGCCGCCCTATTCAGGTAATCTAGGCGGTACACATGTTACAAATAAGAGCCCATTCAGAGGCCAATAACAATAATGGAAAGCAACATGACGGTGTTAAGTAAATCTGAAGGCAGCGACAAAAACCAGATTCAGTATCGGGGCCGAAAAGCGTCGCGGGCTGGCAGTGAGCAGCGTAGACGCGCCATACTGGAAGCAGCATTGCGCATTGTTGTGCAAGAAGGGGTTCGCGGGATTCGTCATCGCTCAGTGGCCAAAGAAGCCGATGTACCACTCGCCGCCACGACGTATTATTTCAAAGATATTCAAGAGCTGATCGGTGACACTTTCATGCTTTACGCCGAAAAAGCCCAGTCTCGCGTGAATACCTTTGCCCGTAAAATGTATGAGCCACTGGAAAACGCAGACGGTAAACGTTTGGCGGAGCTGACAACCGGCGTCAAACTCGTAGAGGTCATCGTCGACCAGCTGGTCAGCTACATTTACGATAAAGCAACGACGGACCGTGAAATGCTGATTGCTGACCAAGCTTTTCATTACGAAGCATTGCTTAATGAAGCTTTACGTGGATTGGCCAGTGCCCATGAAAGAGCCCTTGAACAAAAGCTAATCGAATTCCTCAATTTAGTGCATTCTTCGCACCCCAAAGAAGATGCACAAATATTGATCAGTACCGTGCGACGTGCCGAGTATGAAGCTTTGTTGCTTAAGCCAGAAGAAGTGAGTCGAGATTTGATTCGCGGTATGGTTGAAAGACAGGTGTCATTAATATTGAAAATTGATGTGCCGTCGTCTTAATAGAATACGATCAAGGCTGTTTGATTGATTGCGTGCGACCAGTACTAAAAAGCCAATCCTGCTACCGCTGGATTGGCTTTTTTACGACCGTTGCATGGACGATTCCTCAGTCTTTTTATCATTATTATTGTCCAGTGCTTGCTTTGAATCCGCCATTCTTAGCAAGTGCGCATGGCCTGCGCAGACTGATGACTTAACTGGCTAAGTAAAATCCCATCTCTTTTAAAGCGTTTTCTAATATACCCAATTCAAACTCCGAAAATGTTCGCTCATCCTCACAATGTGCGCAGTTCAGTTTAGGTAATTGACGTAGATATTCTATAGTGTGATTTTGTTCGATGCCGCAATGATCGCAATCCAGTGGCACCTGCGTCTTAGCGCTCAAAATAGTGGTGACACTAGCCGAGCTGGGTTCCGTCTGAGTGTCGAGCGGTTTTTCATGAAAATTTAGCATTCGTTCTCCCCAAGAGTGCAATTAGGTAAGCCCTAATCCAACTGCTTTCTGGTTTAGAAAGCGGGCGATATTTTAGAGTGTTTCATTACTATTTCTAGTACTAAGGTGCTGGGCATGATCAAGTTGGCGCATACTGCGTTAGTCTTGTTGGTCAGTGTAGACCGAAAAGCACCTGTAAGCTGATGATTAAAAAGGCTTTTTATTGTTTGAATCACAAAATAAATAAGGCGAAATATGTCGTCGTTTTTTTATCTTACTTTCGTGTGAGGTGGCCATTCCGGATGAGCGCGCCGCATTTCTCATTCTAAATTCTGAGCCACATACTCAGCAATGGCGAGACTGGCCGTGAGGCCGGGCGATTCAATGCCAAACAAATTTATCAGCCCATTTAAGCCGTGATCTTTATTATTTTGAATCATAAAATCCTGTACTGAGTCATGGGGACCTTGAAGTTTGGGTCGAATACCAGCGTAGGCAGGACTGAGTTTTAAAGGGTCTAATGACGGGAAGTAGCGCCTGATAGCCGCGACGAATTGGTCTTTCAATGTTGGCGGCAGTTCGTTGGAATATGCCGAAATCGCGCCAGAGGTCGGGCCTTGGATATCGGGAAAAGCATAGTCGATTTGCTCTATGTATTGCGTATCTGGCCCAAACCTCAATTGATGACCTAAATCTAAAGTGCCGTGTATTCCTAGCCCGATACCTTGCGGGTCTGGCACGGGGTAAATGAGTTGTGAAAATGGGCTTTTACCTTGATAGGCAAAATAATGGCCGCGGCATAAATGAAGTGTGGGTATGGATTGTTTGTTCAATCCCTCAATGCTGTGTGCAACGTTGACGGCGTGCAGTCCCGCGCTGTTAATTAAATAGCGGCAACCTAAACGCATAGCTTCGCCTTGGCTATTCATGGTAACGGTCAGCCCATTGTTCGTGGGTTCTGCGTGCGTCATGTGTGTTTGAGCGACCAACCAAGCGCCATTGGACTCGGCTTCTGCCAGTAAGCTTTGCATGAGGGAATGGGCATCGACAATGCCTGTTGAAGGCGAGAGTAATGCGCTGTGTGCGGCTAATGCCGGCTCTCGATGTTTTAATTCGGTGGCGGATACCCATCGGCAATCCTCAACACCATTAGCCACGGCTTTTTCTAAGGTGGTTTGAAGAACCTGCACTTCGGCTTCAGACTGGGCAACGATTAATTTACCGATGTTATGGTGTGGGATGTGCCGCTGCTGGCAATATTCGTAAAGACGGTGTTTTCCTTCGACGCACAATCGCGCTTTCAGGCTGTGTTTGGGGTAGTAAATGCCCGCATGAATGACCTCGCTGTTGCGGCTACTGGTCTCTTCACCAAAGTGTTTATTCTTATCAATGATGAGCACAGAGTCGAATTGCTGGCTTAGCCTTGCTGCGATAGCCAATCCCACAACGCCTGCACCCACCACAATAACGTCTACTTCATTCATATTATTTAACAATACCTCTGCATTTCATGGATGGGATTTTAGCGGAATTAGCACCATGAGATGATCATTAAATGGGGGTGGCTGATTTTACAAAAGCTGACGAGTCATCCTGTACGGTTTCTGGAGCTGCTCTACAATACAAGTTATAATGCGCCATCTAAATTGAATACGATGTGCTTTGGGAGCCCGCATGACATTCGAACAATTTGAAGAACTCGCTCTGTATCTAGGGCTTGCGGCGTTAATGGGCTTTATGGCGTTTATTATTTACGACTTAGGGAAGCGCTCAAATGCCGGTAAATTCGGTATGAGTGTTTTATTTTTCGCACTTGGGTTGGGAATGTTAGGCTTTATATTAAAAGGCGTGCTTCAAGTTACACTTAACATAGACTAATCATGACTTCGCTGCTGTTGATAAAAAATAGGGAATTTCAACGCCCGCCACTGTGAATCAGCAGTGGCGGTATAAGTCGCAAGAACGCTATTTCACGCTAACCTATACTCACCCATCTCTTCTCGGTTTTAGCTCACCACCCTCAATCATCGAATACATCGTCAAATGGATGTCGCTTAAAGCGGCTATACTGTTGACGATAGCGTTCAATACGCGCAGTCTACTGTAGTCATCGAGTTTTACATGAGTCATGAAATATCCTCAATGGGGCCTGCCAATGGCATGTTCACCTGATGTATATTTCATGTCTTTGATGATTGAATCCATTGTATTTCTCAGCAAAAGGGATGCAGCAGTATGCAAAAAGCGTTGAAGCAAAAGCTGGCGGATCTCCAAGAAGCGCTTTCCAATATTGATCATTTAGACGAAGACTCCGCAGAGTTGTTAAGTACGTTGGGTGAAGAAATTCAGCGCATTCAACAAGGCGGCACCGTGACGGATAACCTGAGTCACAAGATCGAACAAGAAACCATTAAATTTGAGGGTGAACATCCTCAAATGTCTGCTATCTTACGAGACATCATTGACGTGTTAGGCAAGATGGGCATTTAAATATGAAACGCATGCCTCGTATCAAGGATGTAATGACGGCTTTTCCTTTCTCTATTCAAGCACGTGCCAGTATGGATGACGCTCGATTGATGATGAAAGAACACGGAGTCGGGCATCTTCCTGTTAAATGCGAAGACGAAACATTAAGCGTGATCAGTTTGCGAGAACTGGAACGCGTTAAATTACCGGGCCACACCCATACCGATTTTGATGAGTTGGCAGTGGGGGACTTATGCCCTGTGGATGTCTATACCGTCGATTTATATACCCCATTAATTGAGGTGTTAGGGTATATGGCAGAAACACACACAGATTGCGCATTGATTACCCGCCATGAAAAATTGGCCGGCATATTTACGTTCTCGGATGCTTGCCGAGCGTATGCGACGCATTTGCGTGACGAATTTTTTCCAGCAAAAGGAAATGATCTTGCATAGAATTGCATTGGGGAATTTAACCGCGTTGGCGTCATCGTGGCCTCTAAAACCGCATCAAACCACATTAGTTTTTTTACACGGTGCAGGGTTCCATGGCGGTTTTTGGCAGCAACAATCCACATTGGCTGGACATTTTAATTTAATCTTCCTGAACCTACCCGGTAGAGAAGGCGCTCTCACAGAACAGTTGGGTATTGCCCAGTATGCACAAGAGGTTGGCTACTGTATAAAAGAGCTTTCATCAGTGGTATTGGTTGGGCACAGCATGGGCGGGGCCGTTGTTTTACAAACCTTGCTAGCGGGTCACGATAATATTGAATCTGCCGTGCTGGTCAGTACAGGGGCTCGATTGAAAGTCGCGCCTGCTGTTGTGGATATGCTGCGCGAAAAAGGCGGTGGCTTAATTGATCAATTTGCGAAGGCCAGCAAGAATATTTCAATGATGGACTTATTGCTACTAGGCCAGCAAATGGTGAACTCGGAAGTCAGTATCCGTGATTTTCTAGCTTGCAATAGCTTTGATGTGATGGAACGATTAGGTGAAATTTCCACCCCTTGCCTGGTAACGGTCGGCGACTCCGACTTATTGACGCCTGAAAAATACAGTCAGTTTTTAGAGGCACAGTTGGCGAATTCAAGTCTTCACGTTGTAAAAGGTGCGGGTCATTTGCTACCTTGGGAGGCAACCCAATCATTTAATGCTGTGCTGACTGAGTTTGTAAAACAACATGAGCCTGACACTTTATCTACTTCTCATTAATGCAGGGCTAATCGCTCTTTTTACAACATTGCTCTTCAAGAAACGTATGCGCAATGTTGTATTCTTTTCATTGACCGCCTTACTGATTACGTTTGATTTCGCCGTTATTTCGCTTGATAAGATCTATCTCTTACACAAAGCGGAAGACGACCGATTTCTCGAAAAAATCGCCCACTATGAAGCCGGTATTGCGCAGCAGCTAGCGCTGTATCGTCGTCTTACGTCTGTGCAAATTGAAGCGACGCTTACGACGATCTCACAACCCTCCGCTTCTGAAACGGAACAAACTATCCAGCAAAAAATTCAATGGCGAGATGAGATGCTTGATCACTTGAATGTACTTGGGTTCGATCAATCCATCAAAAACTCTGTGCAAACCAGAGTGAATGAAGTCGTTCACCGGTTTTTAATGGAATCATTGAATAAGCTCGCGCTTGAGGTATTAGGGCATCGTCAATACGCTAAGTTTGTTAACTCGCGCCCGCGTGAAGAATGGAGTGATGGTTTATTTGTCACAGAATTAGAAGTCTTTACGAAACAAGCGGGTGTTATGACAGCACCGTTAGAGCGGATGCTGAATCGCATCAGGACATTTGATCAATCTGGAACGCTGTTGCCTAAATAAAGTTGCGCTGAGAGAGGTGGTGGAATTTGTCAACCGCTGCACAGAGTGCTTTTCAATTTGATGAGCGGATTGTTAAGCCATGCGTCATGGGAAATTAATAACGAATGATTCACCGTTTATGGCAAACGACTAACAGATAAAAAAAAGGCATAGGCCATTGGATTCCCATTCAATATCAACTCTAACGAGTCAATGGCCCCAGAATAAGTCTCCCCTTTCAATAGAAAGGCCTATGCCTTGCAAGTTAAAAATCAAAAACCATCGTTAATACCAACTACGTGAAAGTAGAGGCAATACCAGACGGTATCGCTTCTTCGCAGTGCGTACACTTTAAGTTTCTGGACTCGCTAACAGAAACTTTGCAGAAACCTTGCCAGTTTTAGAAATCCTTCGCCAAAATGACATAAATGATATTTCGTTGCCCAGAAAACAATCAATCTTGATTAGAGTGATTCAAAATATGACAAATCGAATGGAAATGGCAGCGAACAGTATAATGACTCATTGGTAAATCAGTTTTGTTGTGAATGACTATGATTGAAAATGGTGCAACGTTATCTGTAAATGTACATATTGGTGCCATTTTGAATCTCGTCTGAATCCCGACTAAATAATCTCTCGTACACTTATCTGACGGCATCATTGATTTGTTATGTAATTGTCATCATTACCCCTTAATCTAACAGGCACTTCTATCAGCAGCGGAGTGGTTCATGCCGGTGAATGAAGTGCGTCGTGTATCGGATTAATCAGAAGGGAAAAATTATGATGTCGTTTCAGCCTTCTCCTGATGGAGGACCATCAGACGAGGCCATGGAATGGTTAACAGACGCATTGGAGCAGCGTTCGTTTAACAAAGGTACGATTAAAGTATTGTTAGAGTTATTGGTTTGTGAGGTGAGCATACAATCCGCTCAAATTTATCAAGCAGTAAAAAAAGACCAACAGATGCAACTCGAAATGCAGCACTATCGTGGTGACTTAAGCTTAGAAACCTTCGCTGCCATCGATCAATCTGTTTACAGCTGCTTCAATCGTCAGACCACTTGTTATTACTCAGAAGAGCATGGGCTGAATCCTCTTCCTGCTCACTGTGATCGTCAGCGTGAACCCGCTTTAGGTCGAGCTACACACTTAATGTTGCCCATGCGTATTAATAATACGTGCATTGGTGTCGTGATGCTGGCAATTGAACCGAATAGTTTGGAGCGAATATCCATCGCTTGGATAAAGATGATAAATGCCATCATTGCGCAGTGCATCAGCAGTAGTCTATTGCCGAATTTCATTACCTTGTATGCGCGTCCCTATCAACGAGTAGAAGCAGACGAAGTCAACCGCATTCAATCTGCGCTGCAACAGTGCAATGGTAATAAAACAATGGCAGCAAAAGTGCTCGGTATGACACCTAGGCAATTGAGGTATCGACTCGAAAAGCAATTTGCATAACGTGTTCTCATGCATTCTATTCGAATAATTCGCTAGACCTGTCCAGTCAGTGGGGTGATTCTATTTTTATTGGTTATACATTCAAACGCTTTAAATTATGGAACATGTTTTGCTGAGTAGTGATTGATTAAACGTGATCACGATGAGTGCAGGTAACCCATGATTCCTAACTTAACGAAAGACATGATTAACCTCATGCAGCAAGTTCGCAAAAGAATCCGTGCCGAGTTTGGTGTTGATCTGCGGTTAAGCCAAATGGATTTACTGGATAAATTTCAGGAGTGGTGCGGAAAAAGTAAGGATGAACGTACGCAATTATTGTATGGACAGCTCATGAAGGGACTCGGTATGGAACATATGCTCGCACCAGTAGCAGGTTCGGGATCGTATCAGGCGCACCCAGCTGATGCCCCTAAGGCCCATAAGAGTGGCAGTAATGGTGTATATCGTGGTCAGAAAATCTTAATAGAAGTACCGCCTGAAGAACGGACTCAAAAAACCGAACGCGTGTATCGAGGTCAAGTTATTGCGTAGCTCAATGCCGTCTAATTTGACGCGAGTCTAATGCCCTAATCGGCACGCCTTGTCTGCGTGCCGGATTGACCAGCCTTCAACTGGCCCGTCAGATTTTCACAATCCCTTCCTCTCTTGCCTACACTCAATTCATGCAAATCTCGAAACTGATTTCAGCACACGGAGCAAAGACCGTTGCCATTGCGTTGACGGTGTTATTTATGTGGTTGAATTTATCCATCGGTCAAAGTGGCGCATTATTAACACGCGTCGAATACCTTTTGTATGACCTGCGATATCAATTGATGTTGCCATTAACTCAGCGCGAAAGCAGTGATCACAAAATTGCCATTGTAGATATTGACGAAAAAGCCATCGTTAAACATGGGCGTTGGCCGTGGAGTCGACACACCATTGCTGAGCTGGTGAATAAATTGGGGGAGGCTGGTGCGATTGTGATTGCGTTTGACGTGGTGTTTAGCGAAGCTGAAATGAACCCTGTGGACTTCCTTACGCAGCATGCGCCCAAAACCATTCGAGAACCCATTCCGGAAAGCGTTTGGAATCAATTGCGTCAAACCGTTGATGCTGATCTTGATTTAGCCCAAGCCATGTCAAAGCAAGATGTTGTGCTGGGTTTCTTCTTTCAGGATGATGAGCAATATCAGAACGGTACATTACCGCCCCCCGTCTACAGTTTACCGAATGCTTGGAAAGATAAACTGGTCGTCACACAGCGTCCGGGTTACACCGCGAATTTGCCGGTTTTGCAGAACGCTGCGCAAGGAGGCGGGTTTGTGACGATGTTTCCTGATTTCGATGGCACAGTCCGGCGTGCACCACTTGTGATTCGAAAAGGAGAATTTCTGTACCCCTCTTTAGCGCTGGGTGCCGCAATGCGGTATTTGTTTCTAGAAGAAATTGAAGCGCAGGTTGCCGAGATAGGAGAGATACTCACCCTGTTAAATGTGAAGGTCAGTGACTTTCCTGCCCCCACAGATGCACGCGGTTTTGTAACGGTTCCCTATCAAGGAAAAGCTTTTACATACCCCTATATTTCAGCGTCAGATGTACTGCAAGGCAATCTGCAGGAGGGTGCGCTAGAAAGTGCGGTCGTCTTTATTGGCACGTCGGCTATTGGTCTTGCGGACCTGCGAAGCACGCCCATGGGACCGCAATACCCGGGTGTCGAAGTGCATGCCAATATATTAGATGCCTTATTAAGTGGTGGATTTCCAGCCAAGCCGGATTGGGAGGCCGGTGCGATCTGGTTGCAGCTCTTAGTGATCGCCCTTTTTGCAATTTTAGTGTTGCCGCGGTTAGGGCCGGTGTGGATGCTCGGCAGTGGTGTGATTATTTTGATGATGGTAGCGGTGGCCAACTTCGGCGTCTGGGTGATCGGTATTGATTTGTCATTCGCTGCGGCGCTCTTGCTCACCATATCACTGACTATGTTGTTTGTTGCTGAAGGTTTCTTAAAGGAAAATGCTACGCGTAAAGTGCTCAAAGGCATGTTTGACCAGTACGTGCCACCCGCGCACATCGATAAGATGATGAATGATCCTGACGCTTATACCTTTAGTGGAGAAAGCAAAGAATTAACCGTACTCTTTTCCGACATTCGCAGTTTCACGAACATATCAGAATCACTGAATGCGCAAGAATTAAAACTCATGCTTAACACCTATTTCACGCCGATTACGAAAGAGATATTCGATTACCACGGCACCATAGATAAGTATGTAGGGGATATGGTAATGGCTTTTTGGGGCGCTCCAGTAGATGATCCTGATCACCGAAAAAACGCAGTTGAGGCCGCCCTGAAAATGCAAGAGGTGACTGAGGCGCTGAAGGCGGAATTTAAAGAGAAAGGGCTACCTGAAATTAACATTGGTGTCGGTGTGAACACGGGTTTTATGAATGTCGGTGATATGGGCTCGTCCTATCGTCGTGCTTATACCGTGCTCGGTGATGCAGTCAATTTGGGTTCTAGGCTAGAGAGCATCACCAAGTTTTATGGTGCCAAAATTCTGATCGGAGAAGATACCTTTGATCATATCACGGGCATTGTTTGCCGATTTGTAGACAAAATTCAGGTAAAAGGAAAAGAAGAAGCCATTCGGGTTTATGAGCCGCTTGGGCTAGAAGGCCAAGTCTCTAGCGCCATCTTAGATGAAATCAAGCAGTATGAGCATGCCTATCAGTTATATCTGCAAAGGCAGTGGGAAGCTGCTCAGATGGCTTTCAAGGCACTTTTTAGTGCAGGCGGACTGAAATTGTATGAGGTTTACATTGAGCGTATTGAATCACTCCAGCATGAAACATTACCAGAAGACTGGGATGGTACGTTCCGGCATACCTCAAAGTGATGGGCATCAAGATGTGACTAGGCGTTAGAGCGAACCGTGTTGCGACTTAGTTATAAAAAGCGCACCGGATATGAAATCTAGTAATACATTGGAATGTGGTTAATTCACGCCCAAGTTATTGATTCCATCCAGACTTAAAATCTGTTTTAATGCGCACCCTGAGTAAGGTTCTGACCAGCGATTGATGGAACAAGCAAGGTAAAGCCTTCTTATGTGGATGATGGGGCAACGTCCCAAACGCGATTTTAGATCCGTATCCACAGCAGATCCGATGACCCAGCTATATACATTCGGCGGGTATCACATTTGAGCGGGACAGGTCTCGCTTTTTGTTTGGCTCAGGTTTTTCTGGGTAAGTTCGTCATAAATAGCATTTTTGATACCTTACTATTGAATCAGAACGTGAGCGAAACGGTTCGATTCACGCAGCATGGCGTGGGCTTACTTGCTGATCAATCAACAGATCTCTATAATACATCGGCACTTTGACGCGGGGTGGAGCAGTCTGGTAGCTCGTCGGGCTCATAACCCGAAGGTCGTCGGTTCGAATCCGGCCCCCGCAACCATATTTAACGCTGGTCGTTAGCAAAGTGTGGTTGTAAAGAGTGGAATATCGTTGATACCCAGTCTCATATCGAGATGGGAGAGCCAGATGGCTCAGCTCTTGTAGAATTTTAGAAGAATGTTTTGTTAAATATTCTTCTGCCATTTGAGTTCAGATGGCAAGGGTGTACTGATGAGTCAGCAAACCCTAGCAGACTTTGTAGAGCGCAGTTGAGCTTTACAATATGGAAGCCCCTAACGGGAATTGCTTTGGTGCTGTTGGACTAAAGTGGTTTCAGCTGGGGCTTTTTCGTAGCTAGCGTGACAGAAATGTTCAGTTAGCCACGATTTAGCAATAGTTTAATCGTTTTATGATGGTTTAACGTCATATAAACAGTGCTAAAGATTGGGCTCAGGTGGCTTGGATGTAGAAACCGAGTCATCTTTTAGCCCAATTTTTATTTAAGTGGACAAGCGAGTGGCGAGTAAAGAACAACAGCTGATTGAAATGCTTCAACCTGTGGTGGAAGCATTGGACTTCGAATTCTGGGGGCTAGAGTATCTCCCCTCCGGAAAACACTCCATATTGCGAGTGTTTATCGACAGCGAAAAAGGCATCACGGTCGATGATTGCGCGGCAGTGAGCCGTCAAATCAGCGGAGTCATGGATGTAGAAGATCCCATCAGCTCAGAGTACAGCTTGGAGGTTTCGTCTCCGGGCTTGGATCGTCCCCTGTTCACGATTGAACAATACACACGGTATGTTGGTGAGTTTGTCGATGTGCGTTTGCGTTATGCCTACGAAGGCCGACGTAAATTCAGAGGCAAATTGGTTGGCATTGAAGACGACGATGTTGTGGTGCACGTTGATGACCATGAATATTTGTTGCCTTTCGATGCCATCGACAAAGCCAGCATAATCTATCAAGACAACAAGGATAACTAGGACTACTGCGAGGCAAGGTCATGAGCAAAGAAATACTGCTGGTTGCCGAAGCTGTCTCTAACGAGAAAGGCGTGGAGAAAGAAGTCATATTCGAGGCTATCGAATTGGCTTTGGCAGCAGCTGCTAAAAAACGGTACGAAGATGAAGAGCCCGAGATTCGTGTTGTCATTGATCGTCGAACAGGTGATTACGAGACGTTTCGCCATTGGACAATCGTGAGCAACGATGTTGTTCCTGCTTTAGGCTCCGAATTAAATATGCAAGAAGCGGCAGAAATTGATACCGCTTTGAAAGAGGGTGATACGCACGAAGAACAGGTTGAAAACCCTGATTTCGGACGTATTGCAGCGCAAGCCGCTAAGCAAATCATCGTACAAAAAGTACGTGAAGCTGAGCGCGCCATTATTACAGAAGCGTATGCTGATCGGGTCGGTGAATTGGTTCACGGTACCGTGAAGAAAGTCACCCGCGATAACATTATCGTTGACTTAGGTGCAAACGCCGAAGGCTTGTTGCCACGTGATCAAGTGATCGCGCGTGAAGTCTTCCGCATCGGTGATCGTGTGCGTTGTGTGTTATTGGATATTAATCCTGAAAACCGCGGCCCACAGTTGATCCTGAGCCGTGCTGCAAACGCTATGTTGATTGAACTGTTCCGCATCGAAGTACCTGAGATCGGTGAGGAAGTCATTGAAATTAAAGCAGCGGCTCGTGACACAGGGTCGCGCGCTAAAATTGCTGTTAAAACCAATGACGGGCGAATTGATCCAGTAGGAGCTTGTGTGGGCATGCGTGGTGCGCGTGTTCAAGCGGTTTCCAATGAACTGGGTAATGAGCGTGTTGATATTGTGTTATGGGACGACAACCCAGCGCAATTGGTCATCAACGCCTTAGCCCCAGCAGAAGTGGCTTCTATCATTGTGGATGAAGAGTCCAACACGATGGATGTTGCTGTCTCAGAAGATCAATTGCCGATCGCAATTGGTCGAGGCGGTCAGAACGTTAAGCTAGCCAGTGAACTGACAGGCTGGACAATCAACGTGATGACCGAAGATGAAGCCGGTGCCAAACAAGAGGCTGAACAAGGTTCAATTGTTCAAACCTTTATGGATAGCTTAAACATTGATGAAGATGTGGCTGCTGTATTGGTAGACGAAGGCTTCACCAGCCTTGAAGAAGTCGCTTATGTCCCTCAGGAAGAGATGCTGGAAATCGAAGGCTTTGATGAAGATATTGTCGAAGAACTAAGAACTCGCGCCAAAGACATTCTGCTGACTCAGGCCATTGCCAGCGAAGAGAAGCTGGAAGATGCAAAACCTGCCGATGATCTATTGAATATGGAAGGTATGGACCAACACCTGGCCTTGGTGTTGGCAAGTCGTGGCATCTGCACAATGGAAGACCTGGCCGAGCAAGGCGTAGACGACATTGTTGGTATTGAAGATATCGATGAAGAGAAGGCCGCCCAACTCATTATGACCGCGCGTAAGCCCTGGTTTGAAGAAACAGAATAGGCAGCCGTAGGCGGGAGGAGATAATCGAATGTCAGAAGTGACGGTAAAACAGTTAGCTGCAGCAGTGGGGTCGCCGGTAGAGCGACTACTGGGGCAGATGAAGGAAGCCGGGTTGCCTCATGCAAGTGGCGAACAAGCAGTAAATGATGAACAAAAACAAGTACTGTTGGCCTTCCTAAAGAAAAGCCATGGTGAAGCGGCGACTGACGCTGAGCCTAAAAAAATTACACTGAAGCGTAAAACGACTACGACCCTTAATACAGGCAGTGGTAAAAAAGCCGTTAATATCGAAGTGCGTAAAAAGCGTACATACGTTAAAGGCGAAGAAGAAAATAAAGAAGGTGGCGATAAGAAAGCGCCGCGTAAGCCTGCGCCTAAGAAAGACGCTGGTGATCGCAAGCGCACAGACAATCGTTCTGCGGACGCTCGCAAACCTGCAGCGCCAAGAACAGATGCACCATCTTCCGATGCTCCGGCTTCTGCTGCAGATAAAGATGCGCGTAGAAAGAAAGAGTTTCGTAATAAAGACAAAGAAAAAGAACGCAATAGCCGTTTTGATAGCCGAAATAAAGGTCGTTCAGGTGGTGGTAAGCGCTCTCAAGGTGATGATGATTACAACTCACGTCGTCGTGGTGGTGGTAAGCGTCGTGGTCGCGAAGATGGTGAGCACCAATTCCAACAGCCGACAGCCCCAATCATTCGTG
This sequence comes from uncultured Saccharospirillaceae bacterium, assembly GCA_947503895.1. Taxonomy (GTDB): domain Bacteria; phylum Pseudomonadota; class Gammaproteobacteria; order Pseudomonadales; family Oceanobacteraceae; genus Bermanella. Next base: position 123,833 of record CANNFT010000007.1, on the reverse strand, counting down.
AAGTTGAGCTGAAAGGCGAAACCATCACTGTGGGCGAGCTAGCACAGAGCATGGCAGTTAAAGCCGGCGAAGTGATTAAGGAATTGATGAAGCTCGGCATGATGGCCACCATCAACCAAGCGTTGGATATGGATACAGCCATCCTTGTGATTGAAGAAATGGGTCACAAGTATAAGCAAGTTAGCGACAACGCCATCGAAGATAGCTTCCTAGAAGAAGTGAAATACGAAGGTGAATTGGTATCACGTGCTCCCGTTGTTACCGTTATGGGCCACGTTGACCATGGTAAAACATCGTTGCTGGATTACATCCGTAGCACACGTGTCACCACGGGTGAAGCCGGTGGAATTACACAGCACATAGGTGCATACCACGTCGATACAGATAAAGGCATGGTGACCTTCTTGGATACACCGGGTCACGCGGCGTTTACCGCTATGCGTGCTCGTGGTGCTCAATCGACGGACATCGTGATCCTAGTAGTGGCTGCTGATGATGGTGTGATGCCTCAGACAGAAGAAGCTATTCAACACGCCAAAGCGGCGGGTGTGCCTGTGGTGGTTGCCATCAACAAGATGGACAAAGAGTCTGCAGACCCTGATCGCGTTAAAAACGAATTGGCTGCCAAAGATGTGATTCCTGAAGATTGGGGCGGCGATGTACAGTTCGTACCGGTTTCGGCCCATACGGGTGAAGGTATTGATGAACTGCTAGAAGCGATCCTGCTGCAATCTGAACTGCTTGAACTGAAAGCTGTTCAAGAAGGCGCGGCGACCGGTACGGTTGTTGAATCTCGTCTTGATAAAGGACGTGGTCCAGTGGCAACGCTATTGATCCAAAACGGTACATTGAACAAAGGTGATATCGTACTGGCTGGTACTTCGATTGGTCGTGTTCGTGCCTTGTTGGATGAAAATGGTCAGCCTATTGAATCGGCTGGTCCATCTATCCCTGTTGAGATCTTGGGTCTAGACACGCCTCCGGGTGCGGGTGATCAATTCTTAGTGGCTGAAAGCGAAAAACGTGCACGTGAAGTGGCGGAAATTCGTTTCAACAAAGAAAAAGAATTGCATCAGGCGAAACAACAAGCTGCTAAGTTGGATGCGTTGTTCAACAACATGGGCGGCGCTGAAGCGTCTAGCTTGAATGTTGTATTGAAAGCGGACGTTCGCGGCTCACTAGAAGCCTTGGTGTCTGCCTTGGAGCAGCTATCCACTGATGAAGTGAAGTTAACGGTTGTGTCCAGTGGTGTCGGTGGCATCACCGAAACCGATGCTAACCTAGCATTTACTTCGAATGCCGTGATCTTCGGCTTCAATGTACGTGCCGATGCAGCGGCTAAGCGTTTGGTTGAAACCAATGCAATCGATATGCGTTACTACAGCATCATTTATGATTTGATTGATGATGTTAAGCAAGCGATGTCGGGCTTGCTGGCGCCAGAACTGCGCGAAGAAATCGTGGGTATCGCCCAAGTGCGTGATGTCTTCCGTTCGCCTAAGTTTGGTGCAGTGGCCGGTTGTATGGTTATTGAAGGTTCAGTACACCGTAATAAGAAGATTCGTGTTCTGCGCGACAATGTCGTGGTGTACGAAGGTGAGCTTGAATCTCTACGTCGCTTCAAAGATGACGTTCAAGAAGTTCGCCTAGGTACCGAGTGTGGTATCGCGGTTAAGAGCTACAATGATGTTAAAGAAGGCGATCAGATCGAAGTCTTTGATGTTAAAGAAGTGGCGCGTAGCCTGTAATCTAGTTTTAACTGGATAGCAAAAAGCACAAGTTGGCGTCTGACGAAGATGACCGGCTTGTGCTTTTGCCGTTTAACGGTCGCAGTGAAAAAACGCTGTGACAAGCAACTTAATTGCGATCCTTCATAATATTGAGTGAGAGGATCATAAGATGGGTCACACAAAGAGACACTATGGCAAAAGAATACAGTCGTACTCAGCGGTTAGGTGAGCAGATTAAACGCGACCTTGCTCAAATGCTGCAATTTCAAGCGAAAGACCCAAGGTTAGGTTTGGTGACGCTCAACAGCGTTAAAGTAGCGACTGACTTGGCTTATGCAGATATTTACTTCACGGTTATGAAGCCGGGCATGCCCGAAGCAGACGAAGACACCATTAAAGAAACCGAGAAAGTACTTAATGATATGGCCGGTTTTTTACGCACCGAGTTGGCGCGAGACATGAAAACCCGTATCACACCACTTCCGCGCTTCCACTATGATGTCACCCTTGAGCGTGGCCATCGTTTGACCAATTTGATTAATCAAGCGACGCGTGAAGACAACAAACGTAAAAAGGACAATGACTCGGAGTAATGTTCGAGTGAGAGTCTAAATCCATTCAATCCTGAGTCTAACGTACATGGAGCATGCGCGATGAGCGCTTTCACTGTGCGAGTTGGCTCCAACGTTGGGGGACGCAGTTTGGCCCGCAGACGCAAAGGCCGCGATATTAGCGGCATTCTTGTTTTAGATAAACCTTCCGGTATGACCTCCAATGCGGTTTTACAAAAAGTAAAATGGCTATATAAGGCAGCGAAAGCGGGTCATACAGGGGCGCTTGATCCAATTGCGACCGGTGTGTTGCCGATCTGCTTAGGCGAGGCGACCAAGTTTAGCCAGCGATTGCTGGACAGCGACAAGCGTTACGTGACGCGCGTGCAGCTAGGCGAAAGCCGGACGACAGGCGACATAGAGGGGGAAGTGGTGACCACTACTGACATCCCTTCATTGGATGAATCCAAAATTTTAGCTGTGTTAGCGTCGCTGACGGGAGAGATTACCCAGATACCGCCGATGTACAGTGCGCTGAAGCATGAGGGCAAGAAGCTCTATGAATTAGCGAGGGAAGGCAAAGACTTTGATATCGCCTCCAAGGCTCGTCAAATAGTTATCCACAGTCTGAAGTTGGTTGACTGGGGCGAAGACTGGTTAGAGTTAGACGTGCGTTGTTCCAAAGGCACCTATATTCGCTCGTTGGCTGAAGACGTGGCAAAAGGCTTGGGCACAACCGGCTACGTTGCTACATTGCGGCGGTTAGGGGCAGGCCCATATCGCGCTGATATGATGATTACCCTAGACCAATTGCTGGCCTTAGCTGAATCGGATGACATGGCTTCCATGGATGATAGGCTACTTCCGACCTATACCGCACTGGAATCCACGCCTATTATTCAGGTCACTTTGGAGCAAGCAAAAGACTTGTTGCAGGGGCGTGCCATCACTACTCAAAGTCAGCCTTATATCGCGACAGAGTCTGTGGATAACCTTGGGGTAAAAGCTGAGCCTAGTGCTGGTTTGGCGCCTCAAGCTCAGGTACAATTGCGCCTTCTTCAAGACCAGCAGGAAATCCTGATCGGTATTGGAGAATGGCAGGCAACTGGGTTGATTCAACCGAAACGTTTGCTCAAGGTAGAGGGCCTATCGCCCTCTAACCCGTAATGCTCTCTTAGGGAGCAGGTCTGGTGGGGTACTGCTGTTTATATGCACGGTGATTACCTTCCAACATTTAACGCATATACCTACGAGGAAATGAACAATGGCATTAGATGTTCAAACTAAAGCTGACATTGTTAAAGAATACCAAACTGCCGAAGGCGATACGGGTTCTCCAGAAGTTCAGGTTGCATTGTTGACGCACAACATCAACGGCTTGCAATCTCACTTCCAAGCTAACAAGCAAGATCACCACTCTCGTCGTGGTTTGATCCGCATGGTAAACCAACGTCGTAAGTTGTTGGATTACTTGAAGCGTAAAGACGTTGCTCGTTATGCTTCTTTGATCAAGCGTCTTGGCCTACGTCGCTAAGTTCGCCGATTGCTCAAACCCCCTAACGGGGGTTTTTGCATTTCTAGGGTATTCAAATAGAATGCCGACAAGGTGTTTTTACCTTGAAATGATGTGTATTCATCACGCTACAACCTGTTGGCAGTCAGAGAAATAGAGCAGTATGGGACTGTGTTTCTACCCATTCGCCTTTTCGGCTTAGATATTCAAGCATTCAGACGTACCACAACAATGCGTTGTGCACTGAATGTTTGAACCATAATGTTGAGAAAGGGCTAATGCTTGGAAGTACAGTATTCCGTTCACACTATTTCCTTTGTGCTGCGACAAAGTAGGCGCTAAAAAGCGCCATGAAAATTGTCCATAAGGAAAACTATGCTAAATTTAACACCCGTCACTAAAACCTTTCAGTTTGGTAATCAAGAAGTTACGTTAGAAACTCAACGCATTGCTCGTCAAGCAAGCGGTGCCGTTTTGGTCACCATCGGTGATATTCAGGTATTGGCTGCCGTCACGGGCAAAAAAGACATGAAGCCGGGTCAAGACTTCTTCCCGCTAACGGTTAACTATCAAGAAAAATATTATGCTGCGGGTAAAATACCCGGTGGTTACATCAAGCGTGAAAACCGTCCGAGCGAAAAAGAAACGTTGACCAGTCGTCTGATTGACCGCCCTATTCGTCCTCTTTTCCCTGAAGGTTACATGAATGAAGTACAAGTGGTACTACAAGTCATGTCAGCTGATACAGAAAATGATCCTGATATTGCAGCAATGATTGGTGCATCTGCGGCACTTGCCATTTCAGGTATTCCATTTGACGGCCCTATCGGTGCAGCTCGCGTTGGTTACACGCGTGACGGCGGTTACGTATTAAACCCAACCTTTGAACAGCTTAAAACCTCTGAGCTCGACATGGTCGTCGCTGGTACCACTGACGCTGTACTAATGGTTGAATCTGACGCTTTAGAATTGAGCGAAGATGAAATGCTGGGCGGTGTTTTGTTTGCACACGAAGGTTTCCAGTGTGTGATTGAAGCCATTAAAGAATTCGCGGCCGCAGACGGTACAGAGCGCTGGGAATGGACTGCACCGTCATTCAATGACGCATTATACGGCGATATGAAATCAGCCTTTGGCGCAGAACTAGCAGCCGCCTACCAAGTCAGCGACAAAATGGAGCGTTACACGAAAGTTGACGCGATCAGTGCGAAACTAAAAGAGCAGTTTGTTAAAGAAGAAGGCGAAGAAAGCAACGCCGAAGAAGTCTCTAAACTGTTCAAAAAACTGCAAAAAGAAGTCGTGCGTGAGCGCATCGTTAATCATGAGCCACGTATTGATGGTCGTGATAACAAAACCGTACGTGACCTAAATATTCAAACCAATATTTTAAAAGGTACACACGGCTCAGCCTTGTTTACACGTGGCGAAACACAGTCTATCGGCACCGTAACACTGGGTTCGACTCGTGACGCACAAACTGTAGAATTTCTACATGAAGTCACGAAAGATAACTTCATGTTCCACTATAACTTCCCTCCATACTCTGTAGGTGAGTGCGGCCGAATGGGTGCACCAGGGCGTCGTGAAGTGGGGCATGGCCGTTTGGCTCGTCGTGGTGTTCAAGCCATGATGCCTAAATTAGAAGACTTCCCTTACACCGTGCGTGTGGTATCTGAAATCACAGAATCGAATGGTTCATCTTCAATGGCATCGGTATGTTCAGCATCACTTGCATTGATGGATGCGGGTGTACCATTGAAAGCGCCTGTTGCGGGCATTGCGATGGGTCTGGTTAAAGAAGGCGAAAAGTTTGCTGTTCTTACCGACATCCTTGGCGATGAAGATCACTTAGGTGATATGGACTTTAAAGTAGCGGGATCTGAAAAAGGCATCACTGCACTTCAAATGGACATAAAAATTCAGGGTATCACTGAAGAAATTATGGAGATTGCACTGGAGCAAGCACTTGACGCTCGAATGACAATCCTCAAGCAAATGAATGAAGTATTGCCATCTGCTCGTTCTGAAATGCCAGACAATGCGCCAACGTACTTAACCTTAAAAATTCCTTCAGACAAAATTGCTGAAGCGATTGGTAAAGGTGGTGCAACCATCCGCGGTATTTGCGACGAAACGGGTGCTGATGTAGACATCTCTGATGAAGGTCTGATTAGCATTTTTGCATTGACGAAAGTCGCCGCTGAAAAAGCTAAAGGCATGTTCGAAGCGGTAACGGCTGAAGCGGAAGTGGGAACCATTTACGAAGGCAAAGTGAATAAAATTGTTGATTTTGGTGCTTTCGTTAATATTCTTCCGGGTAAAGACGGCTTAGTACACATTTCTCAAATCAGTGATGAGCGTGTGGAAAATGTGGCAGACCATCTAACAGAAGGTCAAAAAATCAAAGTAAAAGTGTTAGATGTGGATAACAAAGGTCGCATCAAGCTCACCATGAAAGGTATGGAAGCGTAATTCAAAAGAATTACCTTAAATATCAATAAAGAAAAAGAACCAAGTATCCCTTGGTTCTTTTTTCGTATTAAACAGATGAATTTTGCAAGAGGGATAGACTATTCAATACTTGCCAAGATTTATTCGTAGCCTGTGACTCTCTAAATTTTACCTACAGTGGTAGGCAACAGAGAATAAGCACATAACAGGAGATCATTATGATCATCGAAGACAAAAAAGTAGTATCGTTACAGTTCACTGTCAAAAATGCAGAAACAGGCGATCTGATCGAAACCTCTGAAGGTGCAGAACCGTTAATTTACTTGCACGGCTTCAACAACCTTGTGCCAGGCTTAGAAAACGCCCTGACAGGCAAAGCGGTCGGCGACCAATACGATGTCACCGTTACACCTGAAGAAGGTTACGGTGTTCGTGATGAGAACATGGTGCAAAACGTCCCAATGGCTGCATTCCAAGGTATTGAAAAAGTCGAAGTTGGCATGGAATTTACAGCTGATTCACCAGAAGGCCCAGTGGTCGTTGAGGTAACTAAAGTTGAAAATGACATGGTGACGGTTGATTCAAATCACCCATTGGCAGGTGTGCCGCTAGCATTCTCAGGTGTGATTGAAGATATCCGTGAAGCAACTGAAAGCGAATTAGAACATGGTCACATCCACGGTGAAAACTGCGATCACTAGTTCTATTGAAGCATCAAAATACCAATGTAACTAAGTCAGTCATTGAATTAAGACTGACTTAATAAAAGTTACATCGTGAAGAAAGCCTGTTGAATTTTATAGAACAGGCTTTTTTTTGCATTCAGTATTTCGTTTTATTGCGCTTTATAGTATTGCTTAAACCGATTGGATCATAGAATGAAAAAATTCGTAATAATAGTGGCATTAGTCGTCACTACCTCTGCAGTATTTTTCGGCATAACGCAAAAAGCCGATCAATAAGACTTCAATTGGTCAACATTGTCGGAAGCTGTGCCTGCATTGGATGAAATGACCGTCAATCGTGCTAAGGCAGGCGATTTAATGGCGCAATTACAGGTAGCTGATTTACTTATGATTAGCGGTAAGCAATCGAATTTGGAGATAGGCGAAGCCATATATGTAGAGAAAGCGAAAATGTATCCATTTGCTGGGATATTGCTTGGCATTAAGTACGTTGAAGGTGTAACGGTTACAATGGACTATGGATCAACTGTCTTGGCATTGAAGGATGTCGAAAAGGCCGGTAATTGGTTAGAAAATATAATGAAATCACTTTCGTCCGAAAACGAAATGTTAGTAGTGGTTGGGGCATCCTATTTATTGCAAGCTTATATTGATTCAAATCAGCATTCAAAAATAGCAGGTCACATTGAAAAATATCAGGGCTCAGCAAGTCTAGATACTAGCGGATTATTACCACTTTTAATCGGGGAAGTTTTTGAAAATGCTATCGGAGTAAAAAAAGATCTAGAAGAAGCATTAAGGTGGTACACCATCGCGGCTGAAACCGATTTAAATGATGCAATTATGCGCAGGAATTTTTTACGTTTAGAGACAGGTGCATTACAGTAAGTGTTATTAATGGGCCGCCCCATACCCCCAAAATCTGATGGGGGTTAGCTGTGCGGATGCATGAGTATGAAAGTGAATCGCACAGACAATGGCAGAGAATTCTGAACACTACCTAAAAATTCTTTTCGTCCTCTGCCTGTTTTCGGATAAAAAAATACTCATGCTGCTCAAACTATTGGGCCTTTTTATTTGTAAAAAAGCCTAGATATAAATCTGACCGCGCAAAAAAATGACAGCATCACCTGCAATTTTAATGCGGTCACCTTGGAGTTCACAATAAACTAAACCCGTTCGTTGGGAAACTTGTTGTCCAACTAATTGAGTTTTGTGTAATCGATTACTCCAATAGGGAATCAACGAACAATAAGCAGAACCTGTTACAGGGTCTTCATTCACACCGTTGGATGGCGTAAAAAAGCGATTCACGAAGTCTTGTTCATTACCCGTTTCAGTGGTAGAAGAAGGCGCTGTGATGGAAAATCCAAATACGTCGAGCAATTTTAATTTAGAAAAATCAGGCTTTAAGTTGCGAACATCATCTTCATGTTCGAATACAGCGACTATATCGCGAGACTGATAGACCTCAGTCGGCTCTGCTCCCAATGCTTCTGCAAGTCCGGTTAATGTGATGGGTTCCGGAGGACGACTAGGAAAATCAAGCTCAAAGCGGTCGCCTTGTTTCTTAACGATTAATATGCCGCTTTTACTTTGAAAACGTATGCTAGATTGATCAAACCCCAATTCATCGAATAATACCTTCGCACTTGCCAGCGTGGCATGGCCGCACAAATCGACTTCGCTAGTAGGTGTAAACCAGCGTATATAGAAATCTGAATCGACGGAGTCTGGCGTAGCGACAAAAAATACAGTTTCAGAAAGATTGTTTTCCATTGCAATCTTTTGCATTAGCGCGTCATCGAGCCATGACTCCAATGGAATAACAGCAGCGGGGTTACCTGTAAATGGCGTATTAGTAAATGCATCTACTTGAAACAATGGCAGTAGCATAAAGGCCTCCTTATTGAGTGCTTAGATTACGGAGTGTGAGTATTACGTTCAATACACAGTGAGAAATAGAAAGTGCAGTACAGTCATGTGAGCGAGAGAGTGGAAAACACCAATTGAGCTAGAGGCATGAATTGGCACTGTATAGGAGTTTTTTAATGAGGTGCTGAACTGAGTATATGCATTCATTCAGATCTGACACTTCTAATTGAAAAGAAGCGTGTCAGATCAGGTCTGAACTACTACAACTACAACTAAACTAATACAAATAATAATGTCCGTGAATTGAGGATTTTTTAATTTTCTAATGTAATGAGAGTGACCTGCACGTTTTCACTGAGAACATTGAGCGCTAATTGATTTGCTCTCACCAAGTCACCATCATTAAGTATTTTGCCACTAACCTCGACTTGACCATTAGTGATATACAATAGAAATTCACCGTTATGGCTAAGGGACTCACCTTTGGTCATTAACCCTGTTTCAATTGCGGTGTGGCTATCAAACGTTTCATGCTGATGCTTAGTACCACCATAGATTTTCACTAGTCCTTTGTCTGTCGGGTAAAACTTGTAAGAGGCTGGCTCTCCAGGTGTCTCTGGTAGGGCCCATAATTGAAGCAAGCGAGTCGATGATTTGTCGGGGTTAATTTCATTGTGCTCAAAGCCTTCACCACCAGCTCGCTGCACCTGAGCTTGATTGGCCACCATCGAGCGACCGTGCTCCATGGAACCTTCGTGTTTTAAACGCCCTTCCAGCAAGATGGTAATCACATCAATTTCTTTGTGTGGGTGCATGTGAGTCTCACCGAAAGGCAAGTATTTTGCGTCAGCCAAGTAAACAAATTTTCCGAGGCCATCCCAAGTGGCGTCACTGCCTCCAATCTGTTTATCTTGAATCAAACGTGTTTCGGTTAAGCCTGCAAAACCACCGCGTTTTAATGTATCTCGTTGTAAAATTTTCATCGTTACCATGCCTTCATCAGTTATTGTTTGTCATATTTGAATCAATAAGGCCATTATAAATATGGCTCATGTAATAAAAATCGGGTATTAATGAATAATTAATTCAAAATAATTGAACAAACTGAATTTAAGGAAAATACCTCGTGAAACTCACATTGGAAGCACTAGAGGTACTGGATGCGATTGATCGCAAAGGCAGCTTTGCCGGTGCAGCAGAGGCGCTTTTTAAAGTGCCATCGGCCATTACCTATACGATTCAAAAACTTGAGGATGATTTGGGGTTCCCTATTTTTAGACGTGAAGGGCGCCGCTCGATTATGACGCCAGCCGGAAAGGTGCTTCTAGAACAAGGTCAGCAGTTATTACAAGCAGCCCAAGGTGTATTTGAATCTGCGCATCAGGTGCATAATGGTTGGGAATCCCAAGTGAATATTGCCCTAGACACCTTGTGGGACTTAAATGCCTTTTACCCTATCTTAAATGAGTTCCTTAGTATGGATACTGGGGTGCAGGTAAACCTTACTGAAGAAGTCATGGGAGGCAGCTTAGAAGCGATCATAGATAATAGAGTTGATATCGTTGTAGGCGGTCCACCACCTGTTAGCCAAATACAAGGTGTAAGGTTTGAGCTGATCGCCCAATCTGAATGGATATTTGTGGTGGCTAAAAATCACCCGCTGCTGGACTTACCACAACCCATAACTGAGGCTGATATTCAACCTTATATATCCGTAGTGATTAGAGATTCATCCCTCTCTTCTCCGATTCTCGCCCATCGCGTATTTGAGAAGCAACGTACATTAAGAGTTGCCAGCATGACGCAAAAAATTTGTGCTCAAATACAAGGAATAGGAGTGGGCTTTTTACCCCAGCATAAAATTACCAAAGAGCTGGCCAGCGGAGAATTGGTACCGATAGCCATTCATAAAGCTGCGCCAATCACACCGCAGTTTTGCTCGTGGCGAACAGCCAATAAAGGAAAAGCCATGCGTTGGTTTGTCGAGAAAATTACCAGTGGGAGTATTCGCACCGAGAGGCCTGAGCCTCGAGGTTGATAATAATCTGACTATTTTGTTGAGCTACTTTGAGATTTAAGCGCCATGACCGAACGCACTTTGATCGTTATTGTGTTACTGAGGAGTTATGAAGTTTGAGGGTGGGCGACCACCTGCGCGCATTGGCCACTCAAAACCACAATTCTATGATGAATATTGCAAGAGGCAGCAGTGAGCCCTAAAAGTTATTGACTTTATTTGCATCATCTAGCAGCATAAAAGTATGAAAATAAATCACACGCATCACGTCGCTCGAATTATCATCGTTCCATAAGAATGGTGGGTTAATTGATGCATTGAGATTTTTCAAACCCGCCCAAGAGGCGGGTTTTCTATTGCTGCCTCATGGGATTCGTCTCAGTTAATGGAGGTAACATGAAGAAAGTAGCTGTTTTTGGAAAGCCTGGTAGCGGCAAGTCCACCCTTAGTAAAAGTCTGGCATACACAACGGGCATACCCTTACATCAGTTGGATTCAATCGTATACAAAAAAAATGGCTCTTTGGTAGATCGAGAGACATTCGATCGTGCGCATAAAAGAATACTGTCTTCTGATCGTTGGATTGTTGATGGCTTCGGGCCAATGGGATCATTCAATGAGCGATTAAGTGAAGCAGACACGCTTATTTATATCGATTTACCCTATTTTGTGAGTTACTGTCTGGTCACAAAGCGACTTCTGAAAGGCTTATTCGTTAAGCCAGAAGGTTGGCCGAGTGGTAGCTCAGTTTTAAAAGGAACATTGGAAAGTTATAAAGTATTAAAACTGTGCCCAAAATTTTGGAATGAAGACTTTTTACAAAAACTGGAAGGGATGTCGACCAATAAGTCGGTATACGTGATTCGATCTATTTCTGAATTAAAGGGCTTTGCAGATCAATTCTAGCCAAAACGCATTTTTCAGTTTGTCTTTATATTTTGTGAGTCAGTGAGCAAAGAGAGATTTTTATGAAGAATAAGATTTCAAGCTGATCGAGATCGGGGTTCACCACTGACTAAAGCGGGTCTTCGTACTCAGTGTTGGACCCAGTACAGAAGATGTGATTGTATTGGTGTAGGCTAATTTTTTAGAATATTTTAAGCATTAAGTTCTTTGGAATCGTTCATGAGATATCCCTGACCAAGCTCAGAGGTTAATATAATTCTTTACCATTTTCTAAACTCGAATTAATAATTTTGCCAGCCATTATATTCATATCAAGAGTACCTACCAGCTAATTTCAATGGGTGTGCCAACTTTTACTAAAGCCATAAATTCGTCCATCTCATTGTTCGTTAAAGCAATGCAGCCATTGGTCCAGTTAAATTGTTGGGTAATTGGAGAGAGCCACCCCAACCCATTACGTTGACCATGAATCATGATGAATCCACCGGGCGAAACGCCACGCTCTAGAGCTTTCTTTTTGTCTTCAATGTTTGGATATGAGGCGTGCATTGCACGATAAAATGAAGAGTCTTCTTTTTTGTAATCCAGTGTATAAGTCCCTTCGGGTGTTTTTTGGTCACCTTCTTGTTGTTTATGACCTATTGGGCTTCCACCAAAGGCAACATGATATTCTTTGATGATTTAATCCCCATCAAGCAAGTACATTTTGTTAATGGACTTATCAACTTTGACTAGATCAACGTCGGCGAAGGTGAGATTAGTGAGGAGCGTCATTAAAAGTGAAATGTATCTCATAGAATGCATTACCATTTTTTGGAGAAAGTGCCAAGGTGGATTGATTGCCTGATATTGTCGGTTAATTAAGAAGTACAAAAAACGAAGATGGAGAGTACTTTAAGCTATTTTTTTAGTTTAATAAATTCTTTGTAAAACCGATAGACCAATATAGTGCCAATTGGATAATAGATAACCATGCCTGAGAAATTTCCAAAGATTGGCTGTATAGAAATAACCGTTAGGGATAGGAAACCGAGTAATAGCCCTGCCGATCCTCCACTGGCTTTTAGAATTGTTGGGTCACCAAAAAAGAAAAATGTGCCTATACCAAAAAAACAGCAAGCAACAAATAGCCAGCTGTAATTTTTAATCTTCCTAAAATTCATAGTCCATAGCTTTCTATTAGTGCTAATGGGACTGATCTAGGTGTGCTCGTTTTTATTGACCTGATGAGCTTTCCTAAATCGCCGTTATTAGTAGGAGGGTATCGAGTATCTCGTGTGAATCTGATAGTCGAATGACTCCCACTATAAATATTATTGTAAATGGTAGATAAAAATAACCAACAATATACTTAAAAATAAATACTCTAACTGATTGTTACAAGTGTAAATTGACAGTGACCAAGACAACTGCATCGCTAGTATTCAATTGTTAATCACACTCAACTTATTCGTGCTTAGTCATCAAGGACTTGCACACTGTCAATCATTGATATTACCGTTCAGGCTCCCATTCATCATACACTGGTATTTCAGAGGTGTAGTTTAACCATGAGACTTCATGTGAGCCCCATATTCTGAATTCAGGTACTTTTCCTGGATCATCATCAAGAGTAGCGACTCTCAAAACAAGCGTTGAGGTGCCTTTTTTGGTTTTGATCAGATGAGTGCCGCATTTCGAGCAAAAGTATCTTAATTTGCCAGGAGATGATTCAAATTTTGACAGTGTGGATTCCCCTTTCACCCAATGGAAATTCTCATGGCTTACGCCTGCTGCGGTATTAAATGCGGCTGCATGTGCTTTTCTGCATGTTTTACAGGAGCAATGCTGAATTGGAGAATCTAGTTCACTCACTTCATATTCTATTTCGCCACATAGACAGCTTCCTTTCATTATTTTTCCTTTACTTTTTCGTTAAATTTAAACGGTTTTAATATTGCTTATTATTAAGTGCATTATTTATTCTGTCGATGTTAATAAGGTGACTTTTCGAAGTTATATGCTTAATCTTAGTGGCATTGCCAAAATGAAGTGTCATTAAATACGTACATAACACCTGCATCACCTAAGTTCATGTCAACTAACCCATCATCAAATTGTAGAATGATGTCACCATCGTGTTCATTTCCCTGTAGCCATATTGGTTTACCACCAGCCATTGAGTATTCACAGAGTTTTTCAGACAGTAAATAGACCGGATCATTTTCATCTCGCTCATAAATATCTTCTGCAAATACCTCGATAGGCAATATGACTTCATGAGAAATAAAGGTAGTGCTCTCAAATTCTTCATCTGGCGAGTATTCGCTGACACTTTTATTTAAATCCTCCTCTGTAAGAATTAATAGCTCTGTTTCTTTATTTCCTGGTGAGAATGCTTCATTTTCGATCAGGCTGCTGACGAATAATGCAATGGCTTTCGCATGTGGTGGAAATAAACTTTTCAGGGCTGGAGCCGTTGATAAGTCGAGCGTGATGGCGTGATCCATTTTTTTGCCGTTAAATTTTGGCCATTTTTCTTCTGATACTCCAATTGGTGCGCCACAAGTTCTATTGATATCGGTGTCAACAGGTGTTTTGTTTGTACTTTCAAGCAAGTAAGCTGTCACTACCTTAGATGAGTGTGTCTTGATAATTTTTTCAGATTGCGTTTTCAGTTTTTCAATGCTCATTTTATATCCTTATTATGAATGGGTGGTATAGCTTTGGTATTCAAGAGCATGTTTGTCTGCACGATCTCAGTGTTCCGGTATTTCCAATGCAATCTAATATTGTTGTGCACAATTTCATTCTGACTGAAGCCTTTTCTGATTTAGCTGAGAATGCGCATGCCATTGAGAGTTAAAACTTATTTCGTAAGCAGATTTAAAATCTACTTCGATTTTAGCACTCAAAATGGTTGAAAACGAGTAACGTGATAAGGAATTTTTAGGTGGTACCGACATGTCCGATCTGGGCCTGAGGCGGTGTTAAATTAAGTGGTTTTATAAATGGTTTTGCTGGGAATTTTTGCGCTGTATTTCATGTTATTTATATGAGTTAACATCATAAGCCCGTCATACTCGAATGAGGGCTTACTTGTTAAGTCAATTTCTGTGATAGGGCTATGGGTTTAAGTCTAACTTATAGACGCCATATCCCTCTTCATTGCTTTCTACGTATTGAATGTTTTCAAACTGGCCAGCAAATGACTGTGCTGTATCCGTATTAGACGATGTGAATAAGACAGTTGTGTTTGCTAGAGGGCGTATGCGCCAGTTAGTGTCGGCAGAAGGATCGAAGCCAGTCTGTCCTTCACTGGCATCCGTTTTATCTTTAAGATAGTTTGCTACTATTTGACGGTTTTCATCAGGTGCGTTAATAACGATATTTTCTGCTACAACATATGGAAAATTTCCACCGCCAGAGCCACGATAATTATTTGTCGCGACTAAAAATTTTTGGTCAAGATTGATGGGGCGACCATTAAAGCTGAGTGCGACGATTCTCTCCGACTCAGCATTGATCAACTTTCCTTTAGTATCGTATCGTGCAGGCTGTGAGATGTCGATTTGATACTCGAGGCCATCAATAACGTCAAAATTATAACTTGGGAAATCTGAGTTAATAAGCTGGGCACCCTGTGATCCTGGCTGAATTTGATTAAATTGCCCTGCGGACATTTCTAACCACTCTTTTACTTGCTCACCATTAAGCAACAGTGCTTGCAGTGTATTTGCATAGATATATAAGTCAGAGACGTTGCCGTACGTCATATTGCCGGCGGGTATATTCGTGTAATCATCAAGGCCTCCGCGTCCTGCACGAAATGGTGAGCCAACTGATAGCACTGGGTATTCGCTGAGATCGGTTCCGCGAATGTGTTTTTCGACATAATTTTTTTGAGCATCCGTGACCACTTGCACAGATGGATCATCTTGAACCAAAGCAAAAAAGCTATTAATGGGCTGGGTAATTTTTGCAAAGGGTTCATTTACCCAGTCAGTTACAGCAGCATGGTCAGTGGCGACAGCTTCAACGATGGCTTTATGGGAGTCTACTAATGACGAGATACTTTTATCAGCATTTTTTTCTGATATCGGGCGAAGAACGGTATTGCTGCTACTGATTTCCCATTGCTCATTGTCGGTACGGGTTAGTGTTAAATCAATAAAACCTAGATAGCGTCCCCAGTAGCCTGGCATAACCGCAGGCACACCGTTAATTTTACCGTTTACGTTGTCTATGCCTTCTAAATTGTCGTAGCTTGCATCCCCGGGGAAATGTCGATGTGCATGGCCAAACATGATGGCATCTATACCGTTCACTTGCGAAAGATAGAAGCTCGCATTTTCATCGTCACCCATACGTGGTGCCGCGGTTAAACCGGAATGGGGAATTGCGATGATAATGTCGGCGCCTTCAGCTTTCATTTTAGGCACATAGAACTGAGCCATTTCCACCATGTCTTTTGCAATCACTTTCTGTTCGAGATTTGATTGATCCCATTGCATAATTTGAGGTGGTACGAAACCGATATAACCTATGTTTAAGGTATGACTGTTGCCATCTTCATCTAGTACGCTTTTCGATTGGATGAGATAAGGTTTGAAGTAGGGCACATCATTGGATGAATCATTGTCTCCATCGTCATAGAAAACATTGGCGGAGATATACGGAAAGTTCGCATCGTTGATGGCTTCTTTTAAGAAATCTAAACCGTAGTTGAACTCATGGTTGCCGATATTTGCGACATCATAGTCCAGTAGATTCATTGCTTTATAAATGGGATGAACTTGATGGCTCTCAAGGGTTTTGATTTTTGCAAAGTAGTCGCCCAGAGGGCTGCCTTGAATTAAATCACCATTATCGACCAATACACTGTTTTTTACTTCCGATCGAGCTTGTTCAATGAGTGTAGCGGTTTTGACAAGACCAACGCTGTTGTCAACGGTGTTTTGATAATAATTGTAATTCATGACATTCGCATGAATGTCTGTGGTTTCGAGAATGCGCAATGTAACGCTGCTGCTTTCCTCGTCAGAGTCGCATCCACTTAGCGTAAGTGCTGCGGACAAAAGTAGCGGTAGCGTGAAGCCTTTCAAATCCATATTGGTGTTATTCCTGAGGGATTATTATTAGGCGTGCAAAGCTATACGGATTTCAATGCAATTGGGAGAGTGTATTGTGAGTTTATGACCTGTCTAATTGTACGGTTGTATGCGTTCAATTAATGTAATTCAGCTATGAAATATCAGGGTCGTAATATGCGCGAAAGGGATGGATGACTGACTTTTGTTCGGCTCGAGATAAAGGTGTCAGATTGAAGTGGGGGCTAAGGAAAGTATTGTTGTAAAGTTAAGATATAAACGTGCTGAAAATAATGGAATAACTGTGTGTGATGGGGAGGGTAAACTTAAGAGACATACTCTATTATTTTGCGCCTAATATTTATTTCGATTAGGCGCAGTATCCATTTTAAACTTAAACTTCCGTCGTATGTGCTTCAGCAACTTCTGGAACTTCTTCTGCTGGTACTTCAAGTCCGCAACCGGTGAGAATCATATCTTTTAGAAAACGGGATATACGCTGTACTTCTTGTTCCTCGTATTCTCTGCAATTCATAATTTCCAATACTTGAGTATCGAAGTCGGCATAGTGCTGAGTAGATGACCAAATTAAGAAGATTAGGTGCATGGGGTCGACTGGACGCATCTTCCCTTGGTCGATCCAGCTCTGAATGACGTGTGTTTTTTCTTTGACCCACTGGCGGAGCTCACCACTAATGTGTTCACGAAGATGAGGGGCACCCTGAATGATTTCCATGGCGAAAATCTTAGAGCCGTTTGGGTTGGTATAAGACAACCGAACTTTAGCGTCGATAAAGCTGGATAGAACCACGGCAGGGTCCATATCTTCGGTCATGTCTTCAAGGACTTCGTTCCAGGCGGTGGTGATATTTTCAAGCACCGCGATGTATAGGTTCGACTTGTTCTTAAAGTAATAATGTATATTGGCTTTGGGTAACTGCGCGCGATCCGCAATGGACTGCATGCTGGTGCCTTTGTAACCGTTTAATACAAATTCTTGTTCTGCGGCTTGAAGGATTTGCTCGCTATTACGCTCGCGAATTTTGCCTGTTTTATACTTTTTAGTCGTCAATTCCGGTGCCCCCTGATGGTGCAACTCTTTTCGATAATGCGTGCCAAAAATTACGGTTATGATACATGACTTCGTGGAAGCCGCAAAAAATAAGGGCTGTTTAAATGACTTTCCCACCTAGCAGGTCAAAAATAAGGCTATTCATGGGTTAAATTTGCGGCTGTGTCATTTGACCGATCAAAAAAAAGGCTGCCTTTCGTAGGGGCAGCCTTTTTTCGGTTCACCAAGTTAGATGGTGGTTAACCTTTAGGCATCTTGCCTTCGACGCCTTCCACATACCAGTCGAAGCCTTTCAGCTGATCATCGGTGAGTGTTGCGCCTTCAGCGACACGCTGTTTCCCGCTTTGATCCTTAACTGGGCCATCAAATACGCGCAGTTTTCCCGCTTTGATTGCAGCTTTTTTCGTCTCTACTAGTTGTTTTACATCGGCTGGTACGACTTTGTTGAGGGGTGCGATATCGGTCACGCCTTCTTGGATACCATACCAAAGATCTTCAGACTGCCATGAATCATTCAGTACCGCTTTAGCCTTTGCTAAGTAAATCGGCCCCCAATTGTGAACCGTGGCGGTTAAATGAGCATTTGCACCGAAGGCTGACATATCAGAATGATAGCCAATGGCAAACTTACCTTTGGCTTCTGCCGTTTGAATGACGGCAGCGGAGTCTGTGTGTTGGGTAAGAATATCGGCACCTTGTAGCAGCAACGTTTCGGCCGCTTCACGCTCTTTTGCAGGATCATACCAGCTGCTGACCCAAACCACTTTGACGTTTGCTTTTGGGTTGGCTTCGCGCACCCCTTTTGTGAAGGCATTGATACCACGAATGACTTCCGGAATAGGGAAAGAGGCAACGTAGCCTATGGTGTTGGTTTTCGTCATTTTGCCGGCCACTAAGCCTGTGAGATAGCGACCTTGGTAGGCGCGAGCCATATAGGTGCCGACATTTTTACTTTGCTTGTAGCCGGTCGCGTGCTCAAATTTGGTCTTTTTAAAACGCTTGGCGACTTTGAGTGTGGGGTTCATGTAACCAAATGAGGTGGTGAAGATCAGGTCGTGGCCTTTGGCCGCTAACTGGCGAATAACGCGCTCCGCATCGGCACCTTCTGCCACGCTTTCAACATAGGAAGTGTTTACTTTATCTCCGAGTTCTTTCTCGACGTATTTTCGTGCTTCATCGTGGCTGTATGTCCAGCCTGCATCACCGGTAGGACCAACATAGACGAAGCCAATCTTTACGTCATCGGCAGCATTGACGCTACCAGCCGCCGCAAGAGCAGTACAGGCTAGAAGGGTGCGAAGTGACTTCATAATTTACTCCAATCGTTCGCTGGTTTGATGAGTTAGGGTAAGACGCTGGCTACTCCGAGTGGAACAGCCAATATAGTAGCCCTAAATCGCATTACACATTTTTTATTTTTACTCACTCGCTTTCGGAGACAGGGTGTTTCCTGAAAGCGAATGTTTGACGAATGTCGCTTAAACTTGTGGTCGATAGGGTGTCCCTAGTGACATTGGTGCGTTCAGCTTAGACTTCGCGTGGTTAGTGGAAAGCAATACCAAAACGACAATGGTGGCGACATAAGGCAGCATCGCCAATAGGTTGGGGGCTACGTCGTGACCGGTGCCTTGCATGACCAAGTGCATGATACTGGCCGCACCAAATAGGTAAGCACCCAGCATGATGCGTTCGGCTTTCCAACTGGCAAACACCACCAATGCCAAAGCAATCCAACCGCGACCCGCTGACATGCCTTCAGACCATAAAGGTGTGTACGCTAATGATAAATACCCTCCGGCCAAGCCTGTCATCGCACCGCCAAATAATACTGCCATATAACGTGTAGCGTGAACATTGATGCCCATCGCATTGGCGGCTTCAGGGTTTTCACCAACGGCGCGCAGCTTCAGGCCGATTCGGCTGCTTTTAAACACCCAAAAAACCACACCGAATAATATGAAAGACAAGTAGACCAATGGGTCTTGTTGGAAGAATATTTTACCAATGACGGGGATGTCGGATAAGAACGGTATGGCAAATGGTTCGATGCCGTCGATGCCAACACCGACAAAGCTTGAGCCTAGAAATGCACTCAAGCCAGCCCCAAATATGGTGAGCGCTAATCCGGTTGCGACTTGATTCGACACCATGGTGATGGACAAAAAGCCAAACAGCAATGACATGAGCATGCCGGCTGCAATGGCGAGCAAGACGGCGGCAAATAAACTGCCAGTGGTGACTGCGGCCATAAACCCGACGACCGCGCCCATTAGCAGCATGCCCTCTTGACCTAAATTTAGTACTCCTGACTTTTCACACACCATCTCGCCGAGCGCGACCAGTATGAGTGGTGTACCAGTACGCACCGTGGCGTACAAAATATTTGTAATTAAATCGATATCCATGGAAATCCTCTACACAACAACTTGATACGTGGAACAGGTGACGTTTGCCAAAACCCTAAGCCGCTTTGGGGTCAGCTGATTTTGACCACAGTATTCGGTAGCCAATTAAGAGATCACACGCCAGTAAGAAAAACAGCAACATACCCTGGAATAATCCCGTTAGAGATTTAGGCAGTGACATTTCCATTTGCACCATCTCGCCGCCCATGTAGGTTAAGCCTAATAACATAGAAGCGAAGATGATTCCGATAGGGTGCATACGCCCTAAAAACACAACGATAATAGCTGCATAGCCATATCCAGGTGATATTTGAGGGATGAGCTGTCCAATGGGTCCCGTCACCTCTGACACACCCGCCAGACCGGCTAACGCGCCACAGGTTAACAATGCAAACCAAATCAGGGCTTTCTCTTTAAAGCCGGCATAACGTGCTGCGCTGGCATCCTCGCCTAGTACATGAATTTGATAGCCGATCCAAGCGCGACTCATGAGTGTCCAAATCGCTACCACGGCAAATAGACCGAAAAATAACGATATATTGAGACGGTAGCCTTCGCTAATCAACGGCAGCAGTGCAGCGTCGGCAAACGTGGCTGACTCGGGGAAATTAAATCCTGCGGGGTCTTTTAAAGGGCCATGCACAGCCCAAAGCAAAGCATTTAAAGCGATGTAATTGAGCATGATGGTGGTGAGTATTTCATTACAACGAAAGTGTGTTTTTAAATACGCCGCGAGTGCCGCCCAGAGCAAGCCGGAAGCCATGCCTGCGAGCAGTATCGGCACCAACACCCAGCTGCTTTCTGCATCTAAGAATTGCAGTGCCATGAAGCCGCCACCTAGGCCGCCCATAATAAACTGGCCTTCAGCACCAATATTCCAAATCTTCGCTTTAAAACATAGGGTGAGTCCCATGGCGCATAGTAGCAACGGTGCCACCTTGATGCCGAGTTCTGTCCACCCGTAAGTATCTGACAGTGGCGCAATAAAGAACGTGTAAAGGGCACCGAGCGGTTCGTGTCCTAAAGACATGAACAGTATTGCACCGCAAATCAATGTTAATACAATGGCGAGCACGGGTGACCAGTACGCCATCGTTTGTGAATCAGATGGGCGTTTCTCAAGCCTTAACATATGCGGACTCTCCTGCGGATTTCTCTATCGTGCTTTTATCGAAGCTACCCGCCATCCACTGACCTAGGGTTTCAATATTGACGTCTTGTGTTTTCTGGATGGGGCTCAACTCGCCCTGGCAGATAGCGCAAATGCGATCGCTGATTTGGTAAAGCTCGTCAATGTCTTCTGAGACCACCAAAATGGCAGCGCCTTGGTCGCGCAACTCAATTAAAGCGTGACGAATCAGAATCGCTGCACCGATATCCACACCCCAAGTGGGATGCGAGCACACTAAAAACTTAGGGTTTTGTTCGATCTCTCGGCCAATAATGAACTTCTGCAAGTTTCCGCCGGATAATGATTTTGCTTGAGCAAATTGGTCGGCACATTTTACTTTGTATTTGTCGATGACATTTTGTGCATACTCTTTGACTTTGCCAAAGTCGATGAAACCCTTTTTGGTCATACCGCAATGAGAGCTGCTCAATAGTGCATTCTGTTGCAATGACATATCGGGTACAGCCCCTCGACCCAGTCGTTCTTCCGGTACAAATGCTAATCCAATTTCACGACGCTGCGCTGGATTCCAGAGACCAATATCTTGTCCGAGCATTGTAATGGTATTGGCATTGCTCGTTTCTTCGCCACTGAGTAAGCTCATCAGCTCATCCTGGCCATTGCCTGCGACACCCGCGATGCCCAAAATTTCACCGGCTTTTATTTCTAAGTCCAAATGATGGATGGGCGAGGCAAAAGGATCATCGCTGCGGAAATTGAGGTCCTTGATCGTGACCACCGCGGTCGTGCCTTCTGCTTTTGCGTAATCTTCGTTTAGCGGTGTGTCATCGCCGACCATCATGCGGGCAATGTCTGCACTGCTGACTTCTTGTGGTTTGCAGTCGCCTGATACCTTGCCATGGCGCAAAATGGTTGCCGCCTCGCAGATTTCAGTGACCTCATCCAGCTTGTGGGAAATGAATAATATGGCACAGCCTTCAGATGCGAGCTGCTTAAGCGTCTTGAATAAACCTTTCACTTCTTGAGGGGTTAATACGGACGTTGGCTCGTCAAGAATGAGCAATTTGATGTCTTGCAGTAGGCAGCGGACAATTTCTACGCGCTGCTGCTCCCCTACAGACAGTGAGTGGACATAACGCTGTGGGTCTAGTCCCATGTTGTAATGTTCCGAAACCTCTTTGATACGGGCGCTGAGGGCTTCGAGATCCTTACCATCTTCTTTCGGTAGGCTCAGGGCAATATTTTCAGCGACAGTGAGGGTCTCAAAGAGTGAAAAGTGCTGAAACACCATGCCGATGCCCAAACCTCGGGCGTGTGCAGGGCCGCTGACTTTAATTTGTTCACCTTCCCACAAAAAAGTACCGGCGTCGGGTTTCACCACGCCGTAGATAATTTTCATGAGCGTACTTTTTCCAGCGCCGTTCTCACCGAGCAGTGCGTGGATTTCCCCTTCTTTTACTGCCAAGTCAATATCCTGGTTCGCAATGGTACCGGGATAGCGCTTGGTAATACCTGTCAAAGATAACCGAGCCATATTATTAACCACTTTTGGGGCCCTCATCCACGCCGCTGAACGTTATCGCTGATCTATACTGATACTGAGAAACTGTGATTTTACGCTTTCGTTTCGCGCTTCAAGAACGGTGCGAGCGTTCATTTTTTCATCACACAATGTATCGACCAGTAGAGTCGGCGTAGAAGGGTTCCTGTATTTATATTTAATTCTTGACCAGTCGGACAATTATTATATGCAATTACTTTGCCATAAAACGCCATCTGAAAGAAATAAAATTTAACACTTGATTTTTTGACCGTTTGGTCAAAAAATTAGCAGCCATTCAGAGTACGATGCGTATGTATGATGAGTGAGAGTGTAGTCGAGTGCCTCGCAACCTTCGAGCAAGAGCAGTAGTACAGACTAAGAAACGAACAAAAAGGGTGTTGATGTGATTCGCTTTAACCTGAATGGTCAATGGATTGAAGAAGATAGGTTCGATCCTAACTGGACCGTACTAAGATATCTGCGCACCGACATGGCGCAACTTGCTGCAAAAGAAGGCTGTGCAGGGGGCGATTGTGGTGCCTGCTCCATTATGGTGGGTGACCGCAATAGTGAAGGTGTATTGCAGTACCGCGCCATCAATGCGTGCATCGCGCTGCTGGGCAGCTTAGACGGCCAGTATGTGATCACGGTAGAAGGTCTAAAAGACGGCGAACAACTGCACCCAGTTCAACAAGCCATGGTTGAGCATCATGGTTCGCAATGTGGGTTTTGCACGCCGGGTATCGTCTCATCATTAGCGGCGCTGTATCACAACAAAGCGGGCGAAACCCCAACTGAGCATGAAATTCACGAGGCGTTGTCTGGCAACCTATGTCGTTGCACCGGATACCGCCCGATCATTGATGCCGCTAAAGCCATGAACACCTATCCAGCACCGGTCGAAACCGCGCCGGTGATGAGTGCTGAAGTGGGGATTTTTGATCCGAATGCCCCGCAACACGGCGATCATGCCGTGATCGAATATGAAAATCGTTTGTTATTCGTGCCTGAAACGGAAGCACAATTACAAAGCATCCTCGCGCAACACCCAGATGCTAGATTGTGGGCTGGCGGTACGGATTTAGGGTTGGAGTTGACCCAGCAATTTAAGCAATTTGAAAAATTAATCAGCTTGCACAAAATAATCAGCTTGACCGAAGTGAGCGAGTCAACTGACGAAATACGCTTCGGGGCTATGGTTACCTACAGTAACGCCGAACAATACTTAGAGAAACAATTTCCTTCGTTTGCCCAGTTAATTCAACGTATCGGTTCACGGCAGATACGTAATTTGGGCACCTTGGGTGGGAATGTCGCCAATGGCTCGCCTATTGGCGACACCCCACCCGTCTTTTTTGCTCTGGATGCACGCATTGAAATTGCATCGGCAAAAGGGACACGTGAAATATCAATCGAAGACTTTTTCAAAGGTTATAAGCAAACCGATATTCAAGCGGGTGAGTACTTGAAGTCGATCGTGGTGCCTAAATTAACGGATACTCAAAAGCTGAACGTCTACAAAGTCAGTAAGCGCAAAGAAGATGACATCTCTGCGGTGTTAATGGCTGTGAGAATTGATACTGATGGCTCAACCATTCATGACGTTCGTATTGCTTGTGGTGGCATGGCCGCGACACCGTTGCGCGCCGCGAAAACAGAAGCTGCGTTAAAGGGACAGCCCAATCACGTCAGCAGTTTTGAAACAGCAGCTCAACAAATCGCTAACGATTACTCGCCCATTAAAGATGTTAGAGCAACCGCAGAATATCGTATTACGGTTGCTACAAACCTAGTTATAAAAGCTGGCTTACAAATGACGGGTGAGCTCGCGGAAGACGTAGTAGGAGCACACGCATAATGAGTTTTATGTCATCCAAATTTGATGCCTACGAAGTGCGTCGTGAGCGACCGGCAAAAGGTCGCAGCGGTAAAAGTGTTCAACACGAAAGCGCTGAAAAACACGTAACAGGCGATGCAATTTACATTGATGATATGCCTGAGTTACCGAACACGCTACACGTAGCAGTGGGTCAAAGTACTGAAGCCCATGCCAATATCAAAAGCATGGATTTAAGTGCTGTAAAAGCTGCTCCCGGCGTTGTCGACGTTGTCGTGCTAGATGATGTACCAGGTGAAAAAGACATCGGCCCTGTATTCAAAGGCGATCCATTGTTCGCGGATGGAAAAGTGGAATACATCGGACAACCGTTATTTGCCGTAGCAGCAAATAGTTTTGAAGAAGCCAAACGTGCAGTGCAATTGGCGAAAGTTGAGTACGAAGTACTGGACGCCATATTAGAAGTTGAAGATGCGTTAAAACAGCAGCACTTTGTTCGCCCAACACACAGCATGCAAAAAGGCGATTACGAAACGGCCATTGCCAATGCACCTCGCCAGTTAGAAGGCGAGCTATACGTGAAAGGGCAAGAGCATTTTTACCTTGAAGGTCAGGTCAGTTATGTCATACCGACTGAAGACCAAGGCATGAAAGTTTTTACCTCTACCCAACACCCCACCGAAGTGCAAAAGCTGGTCGCTGAAGTACTCGACCTGCCGATTAATTATGTGCAGGTTGAAGTGCGTCGAATGGGAGGCGGTTTTGGTGGCAAAGAAACGCAAGCTGCTCCTTGGGCGTGTATGGCATCACTACTGGCCCATCGTTTGCGTCGCCCGATTAAAATTCGTTTAGCCCGTCAAGATGACATGGTCATGACTGGTAAGCGACACGACTTTTTAAATCGTTATCGAGTGGGTTTTGATGATCAAGGACGCTTATTAGGCAGCGACATAATGGTTGCAGGTAAATGTGGTTATTCGCCAGATTTGTCAGACGCCATCGTTGACCGTGCCATGTTCCACAGTGATAACGCATATAACTTGCAAGACACGCGCGTCGTTGGACACCGTTGCAAAACGCACACGGTTTCAAATACAGCGTTTCGTGGATTTGGTGGCCCACAAGGCACCGTCATTGCCGAATATATAATGGATGATATCGCTCGTGCTGTGGGTCGTGATCCACTGGATGTGCGTTATGATAATTTATACAAAGATGGTGATACCACACATTACGGCCAAACCATTGAACACTATCTAATGCCGCAGCTTTTAAAGCAGTTAGAAGCTGAAAGCGAGTACCGTGCGCGTCGTAAAGCCATCAATGAATTTAATGAAAAAAATACTTATAAGAAACGGGGTATTGCCATTACGCCGGTTAAGTTTGGAATTTCATTTACGGTTCAATTCCTCAATCAAGCGGGCGCTTTAGTTCATGTTTACACCGATGGTTCGGTGCATTTGAATCATGGCGGCACGGAAATGGGACAAGGTTTATTTACCAAAGTCGCACAAGTGGTCGCGAACGAATTTAATATCGATCTCGATATGGTTCAGGTGAGCTCAACCAATACCGAAAAAGTGCCGAATACGTCTCCTACTGCTGCATCTTCCGGTACAGACTTAAACGGTAAAGCGGCACAAAATGCCTGTATTACAATTAAAAACCGTTTAATCGAATTTGCGGCTGAACATTTCAGCGTTGCTAAAACGGATGTACGTTTTCAAAATAACCATGTTGTCATTACTCATAACGGAGAAGGGCAGGATGGAAAAGAAGAGTGGATTGGTTTTGGACCTTTTGTCGAAATGGCTTACATGAATCGTGTATCGCTTTCTTCAACGGGTTATTACAGTACACCAAAAATTCATTACGACCGTAATACCGCAACAGGCCGTCCGTTTTTCTATTACGCCATGGGCGCAGCTTGCAGCGAAGTGGAAATCGACACGCTCACGGGTGAATACGATGTACTGCGTACAGACATCATTCACGATGTGGGTAAGTCACTGAACCCTGCAATTGATATTGGCCAAATAGAAGGTGGTTTTATTCAAGGTATGGGTTGGTTGACGACGGAAGATCTCTCTTGGGATGAAAAAGGCCGCGTTGTTTCAAATGGCCCAGCGAGTTATAAAATTCCAACGGCCGCAGATATGCCGAACGAATTTAATGTTCGTTTATTTGATCGTCCAAATGAAGAAGACACGATATACCATTCAAAAGCGGTGGGTGAACCGCCGTTAATGTTGGGCATGGCCGTCTGGTTAGCGTTACGTGATGCTGCCGCGAGCGTTGCGGATTATAAAGTTAATCCACCAATGAATACGCCTGCGACACCTGAGTGCGTATTGAATGCTGTAATGTACGCTCAACAGCACAAAGGCCAGTAAACATGAAATTTTCCAAGTGGTACGAAGCCGTACAAGCCTGTGAGCAAGGTGGACAATCGTATGTCATCGCGACTGTATTGGGGGCGGCAGGATCTATTCCGCGCGACCAAGGCAGTAAAATGGTGATCACTGCTGATGCAGAATACGACACCTTGGGTGGCGGCCACTTGGAATATAAAGTCATGCAGAAAGCCCGCGAGATGATCGCCAATGATACAGCCGGCAATCATGTTGAACATTTTCCATTAGGTGCAAGTTTGGGCCAGTGCTGTGGCGGAAGCGTCACCGTATTGATGGAAAGTTTTGTACAAAAAGGATTAAACCTAACGGTATTTGGTGCGGGTCATGTTGCCAAAGCATTAATGAATATTTTAGGCGGTTTACCGGGACAAGTTCGTTGGGTCGATAATCGTCCTGATATGTTTCCGAATAGTGCGCCAGATAACGTTCAAATGCAGTTAATGGAAAACCCGGTTGATGTGATTGCAACCTTGCCCAGTCACAGCCAAATATTAATTCTGACACATAATCATCAACTTGATTTCGAGTTGGTGGAGGCTGCTTTACAGCGCGGTGACTTTTCTTATGTCGGGTGCATTGGCTCCAATACGAAAGCCGAGCGCTTTCAAATGCGCTTAAAACATAGAGGGTTTGATGACACACAAATCGCATCGTTAGTATGCCCAGTAGGTCATCGAAGTATCCCTGGAAAGCTGCCAATGGAAGTGGCGGTATCCATGTCAGCAGAACTTATTGCACATATTCACAATGGTGAAGAAAAAGCCTTGCGGCAAGGCGTGAGTTGGAAACAAATAAAGCGGGAAATGCAAGAAGCTTGATAGTAGAGCATCCGTCACTGCTAATCAGCGCATATGAGTTTTAGAGAGCGAAAGCGCTCAAAAATACTGATTTAAATAACGCAATATTAAAGCGCATTTTGATGCGAACGAGGAAATAACACGAATGAAAGTTGAACAACATCCGTATAAAACTTGGATTGACTTGGCAAGCTGTCGTCTAGGTGGTCAGACGCTTTCATGCAGTGATGATTTTTTTGCCGAGATGGAGAACCTTCTCAAGCCATCTTTACCCGTATTTATCGATGACAAATACACAGATCGTGGTAAGTGGATGGACGGCTGGGAAAGTCGTCGCAAACGTGTAGAAGGTTATGACTGGTGCATTATCAAACTGGGTGCACAAGGTATTATTCATGGTCTAAATGTTTGCACAACACACTTTGCAGGCAATGCTCCGCAGAAAGTTTCTATCGAGGGCTGCAATTCACAAGAAGCACCAAACGATGAAACGGTATGGACTGAAGTTTTACCGGTATCAGAAGTACAACCTGACAGTAACAATTTCTTTGATATTGCCAATGACGGTGCTTGGACTCACTTACGTTTAAATATTTTCCCTGACGGAGGTGTGGCACGTCTACGTGTTTATGGTGAGCCAGTGATTGATTGGAATTGGTTTTTACCGGGTGAGCCAGTCGACCTAGCATATGTAAAAAATGGTGGTCGACCGATCGAATGCTCAGATATGTTTTTCAGCTCTATGGAAAACCTGATCATGCCAAACCGTGGTAAAGATATGGGTGATGGTTGGGAAACCAAGCGCCGTCGCGGTGGACGAGTGTGTGATTGGATCATCGTTAAATTAGGCGCAACGGGCACCATTAAAAAAGTATTAGTCGACACTGCTCACTTTAAAGGTAACTTCCCTGACACGTTCTCGTTAGAAGCATGTCAATTACCAGATGGTCAGCATCCAGTGGAAAGCACGGAGTGGACGACGGTGATTGACCGTCAGAAGCTGACAGCCGACGCTGAGCATTTTTATAAAGATGAAGTACTATCAGGCGATCAAGCCTTTACGCACGTACGCTTGAATATTTTCCCTGATGGTGGCGTGAGTCGTTTACGCGTATTTGGTTACCCTGAAAAAGGATAACGATCAAATTTGGCTGTGAACGTAAAAAGAAAGGCCGAAAGGTCTTTCTTTTTGAGTGAGGAATTATGACTTTAGAAGAATTAAATAATCTTTCGATTGAAGCTGCAGAAGAAGCATTTGGTACCTGCTGTACTTCAAGCCGTTGGATTGAAAAAATGGCCTTTTCTCGTCCATTTAACAGTGTTGAGCATATTCAACAAGTAGCGCTGGATATATGGTGGGACCTAAAAGAGCCCGATTTTCTAGAAGCCTTTGAAGGACACCCAAAAATTGGTGACGTGAGCAGTTTGCGTAAAAAGTACGCGAATACAAAAGGACTCGCCAGCAATGAACAAAGCGGTGTGAATGATGCTGATGAAGCGGTTATACAAGCATTAGCATCAGGTAATCAAGAATACGATAAGAAAAACGGCTTCATCTTTATCGTTTATGCAACCGGAAAAAGCGCGGCCCAAATGCTGGATATTTTGCAGGCTCGCTTACCCAATGACCGCCGCACAGAGTTAAAAAATGCAGCCGAAGAACAAAGTAAAATTACCGCGTTGCGTATCAATAAATTATTAGGACTGGTGGAGTAAAGTCATGAGAAGCCCAATTACAACCCATGTTTTAGATACCAATTTAGGTAAGCCTGCTGAAGGCATCGAAGTGACACTTTATCGCAAGCAGGGTAATACGCTGACTGAAATTGCTAAAGACAAAACGAACAGTGACGGTCGTATTGTTGAGTGGATGGCGGAAACTGAACGTCAGGCAGGTGAATATCAAATTCGTTTTGAGACAGATGCCTATTTTGAGAAGCTAGGGCAAACTTGTTTTTATCCCAGTGTGACCATTGACTTTAGAATTGAAGCGACGGATGAACACTATCATGTACCTCTATTAGTTAGCGCCTTCGGTTTCTCAACCTACCGAGGATCTTAATGATGAGCGACGTGGCCACTCAAATCGTATTAACGATCGAACCCCTAACACAAGCCGCTTTTGCTCCGTTTGGTGATCTCATAGAAGTGCATGGTGACCCGGTCATGATTAATGAGGGAACGACCGAGCGCTATCATCGACTGGGGGATGTTACGACGGGTAGTGGCGATTTTCTGGGTGGGGGCATTCTGAATATATTTCGTGCTCAGCCACGTTCGTTTCCTATGCCCATAAAAATGATGGAACGCCATCCATTAGGCAGTCAGGCATTTTTACCGACGAATAATAAACCCTATTTAGTATTAGTGTGTGAGGGTGAAAATGAGCCTGACCCCAACACATTACGTTTGTTTTTAGCGAATGATCCAAAGAGCGATAGAAACAGCGTGCAAGGCGTGAATTACAAGGCCAATTGTTGGCATCATCCTCTGCTCGCGCTGGATGAACGGACAGATTTTTGGGTCGTAGATCGTGCAGGCCCCGGAAACAATCTGGAAGAGCGTTATTTTCCAGAGCATTTTGAAATTGAAATTCCCGTTATATCTTAATTGGTTCGGTCCAACAAAGATAAGTTTAATACACATAAATTGCTTGAATCGCCGACGTGTGATTGCGAAGCCATAAAGATCAAAGAGACGTAATAAATATGGCCATCACTGCCTATCGATCCTCAATTTTGCACTTTTTATCGGAAACTCAAACCGAGTATTTTGATGATGGCATTTTGGTGGTTGACTCAGAAAACGGTACGATTCAACAAGTTGGACCGGCTGAAACATTATTGCCGCAACTCGCTCAGGTTGATGTAATAGAATATGAGAACAAACTCATTATGCCTGGGTTTATTGACACGCATATTCATTACCCGCAAGTTGATGTCATAGCCTCTTATGGTGAACAGCTATTAGATTGGTTAAACAATTATACGTTTCCAACAGAACTTCAGTTTAAAGACCCTGAATTCGCCAGTGAAACGGCTAACTTTTTCTTGAATGAACTATTGAAGAACGGAACAACCAGCGCGCTCGTGTTTGGTTCGGTTCACAAGGAATCGGTACAAGCGTTTTTTGAAGCCAGTCATCAGCGTAATACGCGTATGATTTGCGGCAAGGTCATGATGGATCGAAATGCTCCACAAGACCTGTGTGATACGCCGGATAGCAGTTTTGAAGATTCGCAAGCGCTGATCAATGAGTGGCATGAAAAGGGGCGTCAGTTGTATGCCATCACACCGAGATTTGCGATTACATCGACGAGAGAACAGTTAGAAAAGGCTGGCGAATTATTAAAGAATAATCCGACAGCCTATATGCAAACACACTTGTCTGAAAACAAAGATGAAATAGCCTTTGTATCTGAGTTGTTTCCTGAGCGCAGCAGCTATTTAGATGTATATGATCACTACGGTTTATTGGGGCCGCGTAGTGTATTCGCACATTGTGTGCATTTGGATGAAACCGATTATCGACGTCTGGCTGAAACACAAAGCAGTGCATCTTTCTGCCCGACATCAAATTTGTTCCTTGGTAGCGGCCTTTTTAGTTTAGAAGATACTCAGAAGTACAACGTACCCGTGAGTATTGCGACGGATGTTGGGGGAGGCACCAGCTTCTCTATGCTGCAAACATTGAACGAAGCGTACAAAATTTGTCAGCTGCGTGATTACAGTCTTGCCCCGCAAAAAGCCTTTTATATGGCGACGTTGGGTAATGCTAAAACTCTACAGCTAGAGGATAAAATTGGTAACTTTGAAAGTGGAAAAGAAGCGGACTTTATCGTTATTGATTTTGATAGCACGCCGCTCATGTCTCGCAAGCAATCAAGATGTAAAACATTGGATGAAGTACTGTTTTCATTGATGATGTTAGGCGACGACCGTGCAATTGGTGAAACATATGTGGCCGGTAAGTCGGTCTACAAAAAATAGTAGAATTTATTTAAATGGTGCTCATCTAGGCGTATGCCCGGCGTTGAGTACGCTATTTTAAGGTATCGGGTTCAATCTAGAATCTTGAGAGAATTTGAAAAGAGGTTAATAAATGGAAGCCTATTTTTTTGACTGGCTGAATATGTTTTTCAGGTGGTTCCACGTTATCACTGGTGTCGCTTGGATTGGTGCGTCCTTCTATTTCGTATGGCTTGATTTAAGCTTACGCGAGCCACCTAAATGGAAATCTGATAAAGGCATTAAGGGCGACTTGTGGGCGATTCACGGGGGAGGTATTTATGAAATTGCGAAATACAAACTCGAACCTGAACAGATGCCTAAAACACTGCATTGGTTCAAATGGGAAGCTTACACCACGTGGATGACCGGTTTTGCTCTGATGAGTGTGATGTACTATTGGGGAGCTGACCAGTATTTGATTGATCCATCAAAAATGGAACTCACGCAATTACAAGCGATTGGCATAAGTTTAGCCTTCCTAGCCGGTGGGTTTGTCGTTTATGAAGCGCTGGTAAAAAGTCCACTTAAAGATTCGCCAAAAGTATTTGGCGCTATCTTATTTGCTATTTTGACCGCTTCGGCTTGGGCCTTAGGCGAAATTTTCAGTGATCGAGCAGCGTATTTACATGTTGGTGCGCTGATCGGAACCATTATGGCGGGCAACGTATTCTTTGGCATTATGCCTGCTCAGCGTGAACTGGTACGAGCGATTGAAGCAGGTGAACAGCCTGACTCAACACCGGCCGCTTTCGCAAAACTACGCTCTACGCACAACAACTATTTAACACTCCCTCTGCTGTTCATTATGATCAGTAACCATTACCCCATGACCTATGGTCATGAGAATGCTTGGTTAGTATTAGCATTAATTGGTGGTACCGCTGCATTTGTTCGTCACTACTTTAACTTGAAGCATCAAGATAACCATCAACCTTGGATACTCATCGTTGGGTCGATTATGTTGTTTGCGATTATTGGTTGGATGATGCCTAAGCCAGTCGAAACTACTCAAGTGATTAGTGTTGAACGCGCGGTTGAAATTTCTGAACTGCGATGCGCGAGCTGCCACGCTGACAAACCCTCAAATGCTGCCTTTACGGCGGCACCTGCTGGCATCGCGCTGGAAAATGCCGATCAATTAACAGCCAATAAGCAACGTGTGTTGCAAGCCGTGCAAACGAATTACATGCCGCTTGGAAACATGACCCAAATGACAGATGAAGAACGCAGTGAGTTTATTGCTTGGGCGAGCCAGGCAAAATAAACCGTTTAAGCCTGCAAAGCGGCAAAGTTTTTTATAAAAGCCATCATCGACACCTCTTATGATCGATTATTGCACAATTGATCGATCATAAGAGGAGAAAAAATAACGGGTGCATTTTTGTACCCTAACAGTTAACACTCTGCTATGTGTTTTGGCGGTCTGCCTAATCAGACCGCCTTTTTTTTGTCCTGACCTCCCAGATATTTCTTAGTTTGTTATCACTTTTTCATCGTGTCGCTCAGCCCCTCTATCTGTTCTGTAACAATGATTACCGAAAGTAACATTGTCTTATAGTGTCCACCTCTAAATAATCGCCGCCATTCAGCATGGAGATTGCTGAATTTGTAGCCAGCCTTTGAAAAATGACATTTTAGTGACAGGCCCTAATGGTTTTCAGTTATTTGGATGTGAATGGTTTACGGGTTGCACAGCCCACATCCGCTAACGGTTAACTCGTTGCTAAACGTGTGTAGCTGGCTACAAAAATATAAAACAGATCAGTTCGAAAACTGACCTAACAGCCTACATACTAGGAATGTTAAATGAATAAAGTAGTTAGAAACTCTGCATTGGGACTGGCCGTATCGGCGACCTTACTTGGTTTTTCGGTATCAACGTATGCATCTGCTTCGCACGTTGATACGACATACACCGCTGAAAGTTTTGCGGATTTATCGACGGATATTGAGAGCGGGTCGATCGTGATGATTGATGGCATTCGTTATCGCATTACTGATGACATGTTAGAGCGCATCAATGAGTCGGAAAATACAGTAGGCATCATGTCTGCCTTCCAAAAAAGTGCAAACAAATGGCCTAATGGAATTGTATATTACGACTTTGATGCAGCGGTAACAGAAGAACATCGACAGTACTTTGTGGATGCGGCGAAAGTATGGGAAGAAGTCGCAGCGCTCACCTTTGTTAAACGCACAGATCAGGTTGATTATATCAACGTGCGTAACGGATCAAAAAATCAGGCATCGGTGGGTA
Organism: uncultured Saccharospirillaceae bacterium; assembly: GCA_947503895.1. Taxonomy (GTDB): domain Bacteria; phylum Pseudomonadota; class Gammaproteobacteria; order Pseudomonadales; family Oceanobacteraceae; genus Bermanella. Next base: position 89,568 of record CANNFT010000007.1, on the reverse strand, counting down.
AGTCTGGAGGGGGTCAGTTTTTTACAATGAATAACTGGGGCTCTAAATATGTGATCGTACATGAGATTGGTCATGCTTTGGGTATGCGTCATGAGCAACAGCGCTCGGATCGCGATTCATATGTGACGATACAAGAAGACAATATTGAGCCTGGTAACACACAAAATTTTGGTCAATATGACACTGAGCTGTACAGCGAATATGATTTCATGTCCGTCATGCATTACCCAAAGTGGGCATTTAGCAAGAATAGTGAACCGACGATTGTACCGCATCCAGAATTTGAAAAATTTACAGAAATCATGGGGCAGAGAACAGATATCGGCGGTGGAGATCAGGTAGCCGTCGCCAGTCACTATGGCGACACCAATATTGATATTCCCGATGCTGCCTTCAAAAATTATTTGATCGCAAATTTTGATTTAAATGGCGATGGTGAAATTAGCAGTTTAGAAGCTGCAAAAGTAGAATCAATCCAAACGCCGGGTCAAGGTGAAATTCAAAGTTTAGATGGGCTGCATCTATTTCGTTATTTAAAAAATCTAACGGCGTCTAACGAAGCGCTGACACATTATCCTCAACTACCACGACGAATCGAAACAGTTGACGTTTCGAATAATCTATTCAATGAAATGGATTCAGCTTGGTTAGTATCCCGTCCATTTATCAGCAGTATTGATGCATCGCATAACAATATAGATGTTTATTCCTGTGAAAATATCAATTTTATCCAGCAAGCGTATTCCAGTGTAAATTTGACGGTATCGCCGGTTAAGTCTGGCGATGCACTGGTATGTGATGAGGCCGCAGCGCTGACGTTAATTAACGGAAAAACAAGGAATGATTTAAGAAGCAAAGGGGCGAAGACGTTTACAATTCAGGTGCCGAATGACGCACGTTCACTCGAAGTAAAAACCAATAATATGGAAGGACAACCGTTAGGTGGTGAAATGAATGTATACATTGCATTTAACCGTCAACCCAGCGAGAGTGATTACGATTACGCATCTACAAATGCTGGTAACGTTGAATTAATTACTGCGAACCAGCCGCAATCGGGCATTTGGTATGTCATGCTTCAACCGATTGAACGTTCATTCGAAAACGTAAATCTCACGGCAACCATCGAAACGGGTGAACCGATTGGCAATGTGTTGAAAAACAATGAGACAGTTTCGGGATTGTCAGCAGGCTTAAATGGCGCTATCTACTACACGATGGAGATACCAGAGAATGTGCAATCACTGACTTTTGATATGGCATCTGGATCCGGTGATGCGGACCTGTATATTAAATTCGAATCTAAACCCATGCAGTCTGACTACGACTATCGTCCATACTTACCGGGCAATCATGAAAAGGTGATCATTAATCAACCTCAAGCGGGCACTTGGCATGTGATGTTGTTTGGTTATGAAGCATTTGAAAATGTTCAGCTGAAAGGCGTGTACGTTGAACCTACGTCAAAACAACTCGCATCAGGTGAACCGGTCATCGACTTGATGGCTTCTCGTGGTGAAACGCTACAATACGAGATCTTAATCGTAGAAGGCACCCAGACATTGGAAGTCCTGACTCAAAACGGAATGGGTGATGCAGATCTCTACATTAAATACGGTGCGTTGGCTTCAGAGAACAACGCTGACTACAAATCTGAGCAATCGACAAATCATGAGTCTATTGTGGTTCAATCGCCACGTGCTGGTATTTGGCATGTAACGGTAAAAGCTTATTCAGCGTTTTCAGGTCTTACTTTAAAGGCAACCTTCTAATCAATTTACGGTTAGGGACAGTTTAGTTAATCAGGTGTACCTATTTGGTTTAAAACGCCCACCAAATAGGTACGTTCAATCGCGTCAGGTTGTGTAAACTTGAACGGGTTATCCACAGCACGGAATTGTCCGATATTGATACAAAGCGTCGTGCAACGCCTCACGACTGCAGATGACGTTTTTGTATGCAGGCCTACCAAATCAACTTTATTTTACAGACAGCTTCGTCACTCATCCTCACAACACTCTATTTGAGCTAGACAATTCGCGATGAGTTTTATTGTTTTTGCAATCATTTATATCTACGCAATCACAAAAATGACATCTAATGCTTTCTCGTCTTTTCATTCGGCTGATCGCATCCCCATAATATTCCTCAATTGAAACTTTCATGCATGATACTGCATGGCGCATGGCGCATGGCGCATAGCGAGGAATTGACATATGAAAAGAAGACAGTTCATTTATATGGCGAGTGCGCTGGCTTTGCCCACGATTTATTACCCCGCCCTATCTGATAACTCGAGTCTTACTGAAACCTCAGACTTCAATGCGTACAAGAAAGATTCTGAATCAGAATACAACAAATATAAGCAAGCGTTTGAGCAGTACAAAAAGCGGTATGAACAAGCATTCAAGGCGTATAAAGATGATATTTTAACCGTTTGGAGTGAGGCTGAAGTGAGTAGCCTCAAAACTTGGGTTGAATATAATCGTAGTATGAGTGTAAAGCGCGTCGTCGATTTTGAGCGAAATGAAATCCGCATCAGTTTTTTAAATGGTAAGCAAGATCAATCGCAGTTTCGTAAAGAGCTCAAAAAAGTATTACGACGTACTTATGCAGATGCTTATCGGAATGACCCTGTTTTAAGCCAAACCACCCGTGGAACGGTATCCAATCATGAGCATGTCATGGCTGAACTTTTAGAAGCTATGGGGAATATTAATGATACGGCTGATGAATTAGCAAGATCGAGTGATGTTCGAAAAGATAACCTTGGCAACACGATAGTGACTTACACCCTTCCACAAAATAGTACGTCAGCACGCGCGAAACGTTACTTACCCTGGGTTAAACAACAAGCCAAAAAATGGGACATAGAAGTACCGTTAATATTAGCGATTATACACGTAGAGAGTCATTTTAATCCGATGGCACGCAGTGCAGCACCGGCATTTGGATTGATGCAAATCGTACCGCAGACGGCTGGTGTTGATGCCTCTAGTCTGGTGTATGGAAAGCCTCAATTGATGAGTAGTCAGCGTTTATTTGAACCGAAAACGAACATTGAACTCGGTTGCGCCTATTTGCATATTTTAAATCATCGTTACTTGTCCGCCGTTAAAGATCGCACAGCAAGGTTATATTGCACCATCGCTGCATACAATACAGGTTCTGGAAATGTCGCAAGATCGTATGTAAACAGCCATGATGTGAAAAAAGCGGCATTAAAAATTAATAAACAGACTTCAGATCAAGTGTATCAGCATTTAAAACGTCATCTTAAGCACGATGAGGCTAGACGATATATTCAAAAAGTGGCGAGTCAGTATTCAAACTATCAGTCTATTTCTTAGTTTTTGATTCGCCAATTTGTATAGAAGTTGTCTTGCTATCATTATATTTGGCGATATCGAATCCTTGAATATAGTTCTCGAATACGTGAAAAATTCGTTAAGACGACAGCATTGCCTAATAATGTGAGCCCCATGCCATAGGCCAGTGGCTCACTCCAATCCGTTTCATCAAAATACAAACCAAGTGATACCGCAACAACAGGAAACAAAACGATGGCGTAGCTAGCTTTTTCCGGCCCTATATTTTTTAACAGCACATAATATGCGGCAAATCCAAATACTGTTGCAAACACAGACATATAAATACTTAATGATATGTAGGTGGGGCTTACAGTTGGAAACAGCTCATGGCCACTGATCAAGGTGACCAAAAAGATGATTAAACAACCATATGCCATACACAGCGCATTAACCTGTAAAACGGGAAGTTTTGCATCGGAATTACGAATACTGATCATGTTCCCAAGTGAAGCTACATAAGCGGCTATGAGCGTTAAGATGAGGCCAATAGTCGTATCGCTATTGAGAGAAAGTGTTGATAAATCCCCCCAAAACAAATATCCCACCCCGACAATACCCATCGCTGCACCGGCATAGGATTTTGGCTCAATTTTTTTCCCGAAGAATATCCGGACATTCAAGAGATTCATTAACACCATGGTAGTAAAGGCCACGGATGCCGTACCAGAAGAGAGATAGTTGAGAGCTCGGTAGACGATGAAATAATTGAAGCTAAAATTTAATAGAGACAGCAAGAATATGAAACCATGATTTCTTAAACTAAAGCGCATGGGTAATTTGAACAGCACACAAAAAATCAGCATCAAGCCTGCAGCCAATAGGAAGCGATGAAATAAAGCTGTTTCAATAGCCACCTCTTCAAGTTGAAATTTAATTGATATCCAAGAAGAACCCCACAATATGACCGTGGCGATATAGAGAAACGTATTTTTCATTATTTTGGTGTTGATGTTGGTTAGACAGAAAAATAGCCATGTTATCACATGAAGATTAAAGCGTGGTTCAGGTCATTTGAGTAACACACAAAAACCAATTATTAAGCGAATTTCAGAGAGACGCCTTTATATAAAAATGGGTTTTGAAAACGCCTTGTGAAATATGCTTTTTTTCTAAAAAACGAAATTGAAATCCATTCGATCGACCTTAGTAATTGGTACGTGAGCGTTTGTCCAGATGGAGAATGGCTCACCAGTGATTGTTTTATTGAGTATTGCTTCTAATGGAGGATATGACATGAACGCAATTGATCTTACCCCTCTCTATCGTGGCAGTATTGGCTTTGACCGCCTTGCATCGCAGATCGACAATGCGCTCACGGCAGAGTCAATATCCAGTGGGTACCCTCCTTACAATATCGAGGCACTCGACGAAAACCAGTATGCCATTACCTTGGCAGTGGCGGGTTTTTCTGAAGAGGAGCTAGATATTAAGGTTGAAAAAGGCGTGCTGACGGTAATAGGTAGCAAAATAGTGGAGGGTGAGCGTGACCCTCAGTATTTGTACCAAGGTATTGCGACTCGTACGTTCGAGCGCAAATTTAATCTTGCCGACTACGTCGAAGTTACGGCCGCTGAGCTTTCTAATGGCCTGTTAACCATCAGCTTGGTGAAAACAATTCCTGAAGCCATGAAGCCGAAAACGATTGTAATCAATCAAGGTGGTGCTGTGTAAAAGAGCTTAATGAAAGACACTAAAGGCAAAAAAGTTACCTAATTCAATTGAGGATGCGTATTTGCCTATCCTCACTCGCACGTCATTTACATGAAACCTGTTAATGGGAGGTGGTTTATGGATTTTGAAAAATTGAAACCTTGGAATTGGTTTAAACATGAAGATGATTCTGCTACTCAGATCCCGGTAGCAAGGAATGAGGCGTCAGCGAAAGACTCAACAGGGTCCAATGCCCTGACGGGACCACAAAATCAAGCTGTGGGATCATTAATGCAGCTGCATAGTGAGATGGATCATTTGTTTAATCGTGTGTGGCGGTCGTTTGCCATGCCGTTGAGCTCAAGATTAATGGACCCATCATTCTCCTTGGGTGGCGGTATGTTTGATGCGTCTAAATTAATGGACTATCGAGCTAACTTGGATATTTCGGGTAATGATCAGGCATATGAAGTGTCCATTGACCTGCCGGGTTTGTCTGAGGACGATCTTCAAATTGAACTAAACGGTAACGCGTTGATTGTCAAAGGGCAGAAGGAGGAAAAAAACGAACATAATGATCAGCAATATTACCGTATAGAGCGCAGTGTTGGGGCTTTTCAGCGGACCCTATCATTGCCTGAAGATGCTGACCGAGAGGCAATATCAGCGAATATGAAAAATGGTTTGCTGGTCATTCAGATTCCGCGAAAATCGTTGCCTAAGGACAAAGTGAAACGCATTTCAATCTCATCATAAAAGCTCGAAGGCGGAGAGATCCGCCTTTTTTAAAAGCATCGCCCTTTGGCAACAGTCATCAATGCCATACGACAGAACAGCGCGGAATACCTCAAAGATTATTGTTCCACTATGGACGCATGTAGAAGAGGGGACGCTCTGCCGACTCATCATTGCAACATCCAGCATGGGCAAAATATTGGCACGGTAAAGTTTTATATCGCTAGAGAAAGGTGATGTCTTAATGATCGGTTAACAACTTTAGAGGTCAATAGAATGCATTTATCTCCACAAAAAATACTGTGCAGTTGAACTTGAATAGACGTCTAGGAGATGAAATCAAGGCTTGAAAGAATGTCTTAAGGTGACAGGGGAAAAATAAAGGGAAGTAAAATGGTGGGCCTTGCAGGACTTGAACCTGCGACCGATCGATTATGAGTCGAGCGCTCTGACCAACTGAGCTAAAGGCCCATTTTACAGATTTCTTAAGTTGCTGTGCGCAGACTTAAAAAAAGAGCATCGGATTATATAGTCCGATGCTCCGTTTGACTAGATGTAAGTCTATGATTTTATAGATTATTCATCTAAAAATGAGCGCAAATGGTCGCTACGGCTTGGATGGCGCAGCTTACGAAGCGCTTTGGCTTCAATTTGACGAATACGCTCACGCGTGACATCAAACTGCTTACCGACTTCTTCAAGTGTGTGATCCGTATTCATGTCGATACCAAAGCGCATGCGCAGTACCTTTGATTCACGAGCAGTAAGACCATTTAGTACACCGCGAGTGGCTTCGATCAAGCCTTCTTCTGTTGCTGACTCAATCGGGCTTTCGGTGCCGGTATCTTCAATGAAATCACCCAAGTGGGAATCTTCATCATCACCAATGGGCGTCTCCATGGAGATGGGCTCTTTGGCAATCTTCAATACCTTGCGGACTTTGTCTTCTGGCATGTCCATGCGTTCAGCCAGTTCTTCAGGCGTTGGCTCACGGCCCATCTCCTGAAGCATTTGACGGCTCACTCGGTTCAACTTGTTGATGGTTTCAATCATGTGAACCGGAATACGTATGGTGCGTGCTTGGTCAGCGATCGATCGAGTGATCGCCTGACGAATCCACCAGGTTGCGTAGGTGGAGAATTTGTAGCCGCGACGGTACTCAAACTTATCCACTGCTTTCATCAAGCCAATGTTGCCTTCTTGAATCAAATCCAAGAACTGCAAACCACGGTTGGTGTATTTTTTCGCGATGGAGATAACCAAACGTAGGTTGGCCTCGACCATTTCTTTCTTCGCGCGACGAGCACGTGCTTCACCAATGGAAACCCGACGGTTAATCTCTTTGATATCGGAGATATCAAGACTAACGCGCTTCTCTACTTGGCGGATTTTCTTCTGAGAGCGTTGCAAGTCGTATTTGTAGGCTTCAATTCGCTCTGAATATGGCTTGCCTGCATTGATCAGGCTGTCAATCCACTCGTCCTTACCTTCGCTGCCTTGGAATGACTTGATGAACTCTTTGCGGTCCATCTTACATTTACGCGTACAGATCACCATGATTTGGCGTTCTTGTGCGCGGATAGCATCTAGGTTGTCACGTGCCGTGCCGACCAATTCTTCAAAATATTTTGGCGACAATTTAATGGGCGCAAATAGTTCTGCTAATGCGGCCAGCTCTTTGTCTGCTTGCTTGCTGCCACGGCCATGCTTTTCGATCATGGCTTCTGCGATGTTGAGCTGATCCTCAACTTCAGACATGCGACGTTTCACTTCAACTGGGTCTGGCCCCGTTGGAGCTTCGTCTTCATCTTCGTCGTCTTCGCTATCTGCTTCGTCACCTTCGTCTTTCTCTTCTTCGACTTTTGGCTCAGTCGAGATGGGGGTTGCAGGCACAGGGACGTCATCAGACGGATCAATAAACCCGTTAAATACGTCGGAGAGGCGATTAACTTCTTCATCAGCCAGTGCTTCGAAGCATGCATCAACAATGGTTCGCACGGCAGGCGTGTAATATGCCAAGGCAGACATGACTTCACGGATGCCTTCTTCGATCCGCTTAGCGATGACGATTTCGCCTTCGCGTGTTAGCAGCTCGACGGTGCCCATTTCACGCATGTACATGCGCACGGGGTCGGTGGTTCGACCCACGTCACTTTCTACAGCGGCCAAGGCGGCAGCGGCTTCTTCAGCAGCCGCCTCATCGGTGGAGCTGTCGCCCATTAACAAGGTGTCGGCATCGGGAGCGACTTCGGCAACATTAATGCCGATGTCGTTAATCATCCGAATGATGTCTTCGACCTGTTCTGGGGTAGCAATGTCATCTGGGAGGTGGTCGTTAACCTGAGCGTAAGTCAGGTAACCCTGTTCCTTACCCTTGGCTATGAGTTCCTTTAGACGGGACTGTTGTGTGGCGGCCATAGATACCCTGTATGTCCTGTACTGTCGCGCGAAATAGTAAACCGGAAATTATATCTTTCTGGTTAGGCGTTATCCAGTAAGAAGTGAGTGATGTGAGGCCAATATGGGGCCTAGGTTTGTTTTTTCAACCCAAAAGCGCTTTAAGCTCATGGAATTTTGCTTGTTCGCGGGGAGGCAGGTGTTCCAGTCCTCCCGCTTTTTGGATCTTATCTTCGAGTACGCTGAGTTCTTTTCGTTTCAATGGGATAAGAATGCTATCGGGTATGTCTTTGCTGCGGACATGTGCCCCCAGCTGTTGAAGTGATTGTCGGCTGCGCTGGGCATCGTGTTTACGGACCAATTCTCGTAAGTGGCGCAGAGCATCGCGAGCTTCTTGCTCCAGCTGTAAGTGGCCTTTTTGCTGGTTTGTTTGGCTGGCGAGGTACTTGTAGTGCTCTAGATCTGGATCAGTGCCCAGTGAGGTAATCACGCCTAGAAGTTCAGACTGCTCATGTTGCTGCAGTTGATGCACCAGTTTGTGTAATAGCCTGCCATAGGTGCCACTGAGTTGTGCTAGATAGCGGTAATCACCTGTGGGTTGAATAATGGTCGGGGCGTGAAGAATGAGTCCAATGGTGGTTTGTACTAGTACGGTATCTTGGATTCTAACGGGCTCGTCTAAGCCTTCAGCCGGTTCACTTTTATGGGCAGATGCGTCTTCGTATAAAGAGGGCGCCGAAGGTGGTTGATGGCTTAATGTATTGCTAGGCAGTGTTTCATGAGGTGATGTCGCATCCTTCGCCAGCCCTTTTAGTTCATCCGTGCTGAGGTGGGTCGCTTCTGCTAAGGCTTGCCAAAAAAGGCTCTTGAGTGCGACACCTGGTATGCCGGCGATGCGAGGTGCAGCGAGTGAAGCTAACCGAGCACGACCATCTAAACTTTCCGGATGATCGATGTCCTCTTTTAGGGTATTTAGCAGAAAGTCAGAGACAGGCAGAGCATGCTTCATGCGCAACTCAAATCCGTCCTTACCTTCTTTTCTCACCAATGAATCGGGGTCTTCACCGTCGGGCAGGAATAGAAAACGAATCTGCTGCCCGTCTTCGAGGATGGGCAGTACGATCTCTAAGGCCCGCTTGGCTGCCCGTTGTCCTGCACTGTCACCGTCAAAACAGAACACAACTTCTGGTGCAATTTTAAACAGCTTTTTAAGGTGTGTGTCGCTGGTGGCGGTGCCGAGTGTTGCGACGGCGTAATGAATGCCGAATTGGTGCAGTGCCACAACATCCATATAGCCCTCAACGACCAGAAATCGCTTAAGGGTTTGTCGGATTTGCCGGCATTCGTACAGTCCGTATAGTTCATGACCCTTGTTGAAAATGGGGGTCTCTGGGCTGTTTAGGTATTTGGGCTTGTCATCACCGAGCGTGCGAGCCCCAAATGCGATGGTGCGGCCTCGCAAATCACGTATCGGAAAAACAATGCGATTACGAAAACGGTCGTAGGTGCCACCACCGTCTTTCTGAATCAGCATGCCTGCATCAATCAGCCCTTGCGTTTTTTCTTCATCTGTACCGAGTGCGGCTTTAAGGTTATCCCAGCCAGCAGGAGCGTAGCCGATATGAAAGTACTTAGCCGCTTTACCGGATAGGCCGCGGTTTTTTAAGTATTCAACAGGGGCTTGTTTATCTTGGTGGAAGCGCAATTGTTGCTGATAAAACGTATCGGCGGCTTCCATTAATTCATACAGACTGACTTTGGCTTTTTGCTGCTGTTGCTGAAAAGGGCTGGTTTCTTCTCTCGGGACTTCCATGCCCAATGCGCCCGCAAGGGTTTCGATGGCCTCTGGGAAGTCGACATTGTCAAATTCCATAACAAAGCCCAGTGCGTTGCCTTTCGCTCCGCAACCAAAGCAATAGTAAAATTGCTTGTCGAGACTCACAGTAAAAGAGGGGGTTTTTTCGTTATGGAATGGACAGCAGGCGTGGTAGTTTTTACCGGCTTTTTTCAGGCGAACACGACCGTCTACCACATCAACAATGTTGGTGCGTGACAGCAGTTCGTCAATGAAGCTTTCTGGGATGCGGCCAGCCATAGAGGATTAGCTTGCCTTAAGCATAAAGATTAAGCGAGCTTGGCTTTTACCAGCTTGCTGATTTGACCCATGTCGGCTCTGCCTTGTGTTTTAGGCTTAACCAATGCCATGACTTTGCCCATGTCTTGCATTGAAGACGCGCCGCTATCAATCACTGCCTGTTCGACAATGGCTGATAGCGCTTCCGCAGATAGGGCTTCTGGCAGGAAGTCCTGAATGACGCTCATCTCGTATTTCTCAATGTCAGCAAGCTCGGTTCGTCCGGCTTCTTCGTATTGAGTCACCGAGTCGCGGCGCTGTTTCATCATTTTATCCATGATGACCAGTACGCGCGCATCATCCAGTTCAATGCGTTCGTCAACTTCTACACGCTTGAGCTCGGCCTGAATCAGACGCAATGCTTGAGTGCGTGGCTTATCTTTCGCACGCATAGAAGCTTTTACTGCATCTTTTAATTCTTGAACCAGTCCTTGCTCAGACATAATGTCTCTCTTTACTCTAAAAATTCTTAAAGCTTTATGTGCTTATCAACAACGCCCATCCACTAACAAGATAGTGTGAGGCGAGAACCTAGCACAAAAGGATGTACTGTATTAGTACAAACGAGTCATTTTACGTGTTTCGCGCATTACTTTCTTTTGGTGACGCTTAACAGCTGCAGCTTTCTTGCGCTTGCGCTCAGTCGTAGGCTTTTCATAGTGCTCACGACGACGTACTTCAGATAAAACGCCTGCTTTTTCGCAAGAACGTTTGAAACGACGCAAAGCTACGTCAAATGGCTCGTTTTCTTTAACTTTAACTTGTGGCATTCAAACTACCTAAAATTGTATCCGTTGACTTAGACGCCGATTTTGGCGTTTGCTCTGTGCGTTCTTCAACCACAGAGACCCTATGAGGCGGGGCATTCTACTCGGTTTGACCTGCAAATGCAAAGCCCTGTGCCAGTATAGCCTAAGCCTTGTGATATGGGGCTTAGCGGTATATATGCTCGATCTTTTTGTCTGCTTTCTCGATCTTTCGGCAAGAAAAACAGAGGGTAAGTGGTTGGTGGCTGGCCTTGCTCTGGTATGAGCAGTATCATGGCGCCGTTCTGAGAATGAGAGGCGGATATGCGAGTTTTAGGCATAGAAAGCAGTTGTGATGAAACAGGAATTGCGTTGTACGATTCCGAGCAGGGGCTATTAGCGCATAGTCTTTACAGTCAGGTGGACATGCACGCCAATTATGGCGGAGTGGTGCCTGAACTCGCATCGAGAGACCATATCCGTAAAGCCATCCCTTTGATTAAGCAAGTATTTTCGGATGCGCAGTGTGACGAGCAAACGCTGGACGGCATTGCCTATACTTCAGGCCCAGGGTTGGCGGGAGCCCTATTGGTGGGTGCCTGTCTCGCGCGAAGCTTAGCATGGACATGGCAATTGCCTGCGCTCGGTGTGCACCATATGGAAGGCCACCTTCTCGCCCCTTTGTTAGAAGACCCTGCCCCCGAATTCCCGTTTGTTGCCTTGTTGGTCAGCGGTGGGCACACCCAATTGGTTGATGTAAAAGGCATAGGCCAATATACGGTGCTCGGAGAAAGCATAGATGATGCTGCTGGGGAAGCTTTTGATAAGACCGCTAAGATGATGAACCTCCCTTATCCGGGTGGCCCTCATATTGCTAAATTGGCTCAACAGGGCACTGAAGGTCGATTCAAATTTCCTCGTCCGATGACCGATCGCCCCGGTTTGGACTTTTCGTTTAGTGGTCTTAAAACATTTGCACGGAATACCATCATTAAATGCCAGCAAGATCGTGATGGTCATAAGTATGTTGAGCAACAAGATCAAGCTGATATTGCGCGAGCGTTTGAGCAAGCCGTCGTGGATACCTTGGTAATTAAATGTCGTCGTGCCCTCGAACAAACTGGGCATAAGCGATTAGTGATTGCCGGAGGTGTCAGTGCTAATCACTATTTACGTGAGCGTCTGCATGACTTGATGAATAAAAAACGCGGTCAGGTGTATTATCCTCGCCCTGAGTTTTGTACTGATAATGGTGCCATGATTGCCTATGCCGGTTGTCAGCGTTTAATGGCTGGGCAAAAAGATGGTGATGAAATTCGTGTTTTCCCTCGTTGGCCAATGGATACGCTTGAAGCGGTATAATGAGCGTGTTGGTTCGACAGTATTTTTCGCCGGTACATTGTTAACCACACCGACGTGAGTGACACCAGACATTAAGTGAGACGATCAATGGACAAAGTGTTTATCGACGGTTTAGAAATCGAAACCATCATTGGCATTTATGATTGGGAGCGAGAAGTTAAGCAAATCGTTCGCATTGACTTAGAAATGGCTTGGGATAATCGACCCGCGGCAGCATCTGAAAATATTGAGAAAGCGTTAAATTATAAAGAAGTGTCAAAGCGACTGATTCAATTTATTGGTGACAGCGAATTTTTGCTGGTCGAAACCATGGCTGAAGCGATTGCAGAAATATTGATGGATGAATTCCATGTGCCTTGGCTGTCACTGAGGCTGAGTAAGCCCGGAGCCGTTCGTGGTGCAAAAGCAGTGGGTGTGATGATTGAAAGAGGAAGCCGCTAGTTATGGCTAAAGTTTATGTCAGTATTGGCAGCAATATTGATAAGCATCAAAACATTCAAGGCGCATTGATTGAGCTAGCGAAGCAATTTGGTGAATTAACGCTTTCTAATATTTATGAAAGTGAAGCCGTGGGGTTTGATGGCGATAATTTTTTCAACCTAGTTGCCTGCTTTGAAACGCAATTGACTGTCGGAGAATTAAGTCGCGCCTTAAAAGCCATGGAAGATCACTTTGGGCGTGAGCGAAATAGCCCTAAGTTTAGTGGCCGGACACTGGACATCGATATACTCACCTACGATCAGCAAGTCGGTGAAATTGATGGCGTTCTATTGCCTCGTGCTGAAATCATAGAAAATGCATTTGTATTATTACCATTGTCTGAAATAGCAGCGGATGAAATACATCCTGAGCTGCAAGTAAGCTACGCTCGTTTATGGTTTTTCTATGAGAAAGACAAACAAAAGCTGTGGCGGGTGGAGCTGAAGGGCAACTAGCCTTTTTAAATTTAAAAGGTGCGTGCTGAGGCGTGTCACCAACATACAAAAAACGCCGGCGATTAGCTGGCGTTTTTGATGGGTTGCCCTTTATGATTTAAGAGCTAAGCCATGTTTAGAAGCTGTAGGTCAGGCCAATATAGGTGGTGGCTGTGTCCTGCACATCAAGAGAAAGCGTATCTTCTGTTGATTTAAGAGATGAATAAAGCTGACGATAGCCAAATTCAATCTGTGCTTTCGGGATGACTTGGTAATTCACACCCGCTTTCAATCCATACACAAAGCTATCATCCGTTGTGCCACCCAAATCGCCATTGCCTAGATTATCTTCGTCCCATTCTAATGTAGCGTGGCCTACAGCAGCGCCCCCAAATACATTTAATTTTTGAATGACGGGATAGGTGTAGTCTGCATTAAATGTCAGAGTTGTTTGGTTAGCAATTTTGTTGTTGTTGTAGGCAACATCGGCATAAAGTCGATAATTTCGATCAGAAATACCGTAGGCAATACTGTACTGTGAGCTAGCATCGGTGCGATCAGAGCGCTTGCTAAAACTCGTCTTTGCTTCAACATCTGATGTAGCGCTGCCAAAGGTGATGGCTGCAAACTGATGTGTCTCTGCTTGAACAGTCGCCATTGTGGCGACGGTAAGTGATGTAGCAGTGAGTAATGCGGTCCATTTGTTCATTGTTGCTCTCCTTGGTGAGGCATAAAGGGCATTATTGTTTTTTTAATTCAGGATGATGCGTGCGATGGAATTTATTCGTATGAATAAGCAATCCACGCAGAGAGTAATAGAGCTTTTAGGAATGTGCAATAGATCACAAAAAAACAACTAAGAAAAATATTAGAAAATTTTGTGAATGACCTTTTTATGTACGAATATAGGCTTAGAAAATAACACGTGTTCGCTCGCTAACTATTAAGTAATCGACCACCATCGACATTTAATATATGACCATTAATATATTTTGATTGTGTCAGGAACAATACTGCATTGGCGATGTCTAGCTCATTACCCATGGTGCCTTTTGGAATGGATTGTAAAATAACTTGTTTTTTTTGAAGGCTATAATCAGAGGCTTGAACATTGTTTTCGTTATTATCTTGGCTGGTTTCTGGCCAAGAAATCGCACCGGGCGATACACCATTACTTTGCAATGTAGCACCGTGATCTTTTGCTAACGATAATGTTAAGTTTTTTAATGCGGCTTTACTGGCACAGTACGCAGGATGGTGGGATAAAGTGCGTTCTGCATGAATATCAATAATATTGATGACAGAGCCACGGCTAGCTTGAAGTGGCTTTAATAATCCCTTGCATAATAGATAAGGCGCACGGGCATTGACGTTAAAAATGTTTTCCCAATCATTCATTGTTTGCTCTTCATATTCATGTGATTTTTCTGAATGATGAGTGAGCCAAGGTGTTGGATAAAAAACGGAAGCATTATTAACTAATACGTGTAAGTGCAAAGTGATTTTTTTTACCCAAGCGATTAGCGACGTAACGTCATTGATAGCGGAAAGATTTGCAGAAAATATAAAACAGCTATTCGGACGAACGGCATTGAGCTTTGCACTTAACGCTTCAGCCTCTGTTTGACTGCGTCCATAGTGCATCAGAATATTATAGCCTGCCTCATGCAGTGTTGTGCAAATACTCGCACCAATGCGCACCGCGCCACCGGTCACCAATGCCCATTGTACTTTTTTATGTTGCGTGTCGTGATTCTCAATAGCCATATTGTTCTGTTACCTCGAAAGCCTATAAATCAGAAGGTGCTAATATAAATTATATTTCTATTCATTTGGCAGTGCGGACTGTATTGCGGTAATGCGTGCTTCTTCAATAGCTTGCCCAAGTGCAGCTCCGGTTAGCCCTTGATTAACGAGAGACTGTATATCGACATTTTTTGCAGCGTTTAGCATGGCTTGCATGTAAGTTTGTTGTGGGTAATCCACATTTTCAAATCCTGTACGGCCACGAGAATCGGCAACACACGATACGAGAAGTTGCTCAAAGCGCTTTGGTTTACGCAAAGCATCCGTGGCTTTAAATACCTTCCAAATTGTGGATGGCTTAAGTGATAGTGCGCGATGAATATGGGTGTGAAATTCGCAAACTTTTAACCCTAAGTCTCGAAAGTCGTTAGGAATTCGCAATCGTTTACATAATGTCTTTATTTCACTCAGCCCGCGTTTTTCATGCCCTATGTGCCTTGGCAATACATCAATAGGTGTGGTGGCTTTACCAAGGTCATGTACCAACGTGGCGAAACGAACTTGAGTGTCCTCCGATAGTAATGTGGCTTGTTGGAGGCACATCATGGTATGAATGCCCACATCAATTTCAGGATGGTGCTCTTTGGGTTGAGGTACACCAAATAAAGCATCAATTTCTGGGAAGCACACGGCTAAGCAGCCACATTCTTTGAGCACTTCAAAGAATATCCAAGGCGAGCGCTCGCTGAGTGCACGCTCTGTTTCTTGCCACACGCGCTCTGCCGTTAAGTGAGTCAGTTCATTTGTTCGAACCATTTCACCCATTAAGTGCATTGTCTCTTCGGCCACCCGAAAGCCTAAGTGATGAAAGCGTGCGGCAAAGCGAGCTACACGCAATACACGTAGAGGGTCTTCTTGAAAAGCATCTGATACATGGCGTAATAACCGATCCTCCAGATCTTGTTGTCCGTTATAGGGGTCAATAATTTCACCGGACGCTGACTGAGCCATCGCATTTATTGTCAGATCACGGCGTTGCAAATCTTCTTCTAGGGTGACATCTTCGCCAAAAGCAACATCAAAGCCTTTGTATCCCTTTCCGGACTTTCGTTCGGTTCTGGCCAATGCGTATTCTTCTTGGGAGTCTGGGTGCAGAAAAACCGGAAAATCTGCTCCCACTTGTTTGTAGCCTGCATCTAACATAGCGGAGGGGGTCGTACCCACCACAACCCAGTCTTGGTCTTTGATGGGAAGATTCAATAGGCGATCACGGACAGCGCCACCTACCAGATAGGTTTTCATTGTCATACTCGTTCAAGGGGTGAATGATTAAAGTATATGGACTTTGATACGCATGTTAAACGCTAAAGGGGAATTTATCTAATAGGTTGTTTTAGCGGAATCGTACGGAGTCAGTGGTGAGTTGGCGTATTGTGAGGGTGCTGATGGCCAAGCGGTTGTAATAAAGCTTCTTTTTCTTAACGGTGCGTTTTTTTTGACGGATCTATTTTTGTGAAATTAAAGTGCAGGCGTTTCGATCGCCTACACTTTTGATGGCCATTAGAGGTAATGTGGTCTGAACAAATTAAAACTCTATCCCTAAATCAAAGGCACCACCAAATTCTTTTTGATAATTGCCAGGGTTCGCAAAGGCGGCCACGTTGATGTGTACAAAAGCAGGTGATAATCCTAAGCCTGCGGTGACCACTTCTTTGTTAGAGGACGATAGATTGGTTCGGTAGCCCGCTCGTAGCTGAATGGTGCGGAACAAATCAATTTCTCCACCGAGTGCAAAAAATTGAGTGCCATCTTCGAAACCCGTGGGTTCATTGGATGTTAAATCTAGGTCAACGGCGAATTTGGGTTTTAAAAAATAGTCACGGTTATAATAGCTAATGCCCGTGCGCGCCATGGGATTAATGGTGACCTCTTTACCTTCGGCAGAATCGTAGCTGCCGCCCATCAGGTTTTTAAGAGATAAACCTGTTGTCCAGCGTTCATTAAAGCCAAATCGGTAGGCAGCACCAATATCCAAATTGGGCGCGACATATTCTTTATGGTAATCCGCAACTTCTATATCGTCGAAATCCAATTCTTGCCCGTTTTGGTCTTCACCATCAATTTGAAAGATAATGTCAAACACATCGACTCTTTGCAGCTTTGGTGCGATACCAATGGATATATTTCTGCCGGATATGTTCCATTCACGGCTCAATCCTAATGCCATATCGGTAACAACAGCACCGAATAAGTGAATGGTTGAAGTGAGTTCGGGTTCGGTATTTGAGACCTCGCCATTTTGAAAGATGACTTCCCCTGAATTACTGCCGGTGAAATTGTAATTACTGACGGCATCAACGCTCGACTGAACATCGCAAGTGCCACCTGTGGTTGTGCAGTCCAGCATGGATGCGAGTGCGGTTGTGGCGTTGGTTTCTGCTTGTGCAGCGGCGGCTGCATCGCCATCTGTAGTGGCTTGTTGAAAAGCCGCCAATTCTGCAACAAAGTTTGTAGTGCTGCCGCCCAAGGTGGCGGCATCTTGATTGACATCCAGCGAAGTTGAAACAAAGGTTGTACCGCCTGCGATATAGTCACGCAGCAGGTTGGTATCTTGTTGCTCAATCGTAATGGTGCCTCCGCCAATGACATTGGCATCAATACTGATGCCCATTGCAAATTTTTTGCTTGGCACGACAATAGCAAACCCTCCGGCTGCCCCACCCCCGATTCTTGAGTTTGAAATATCGTCTTGTAAAAAGTCCACGAACTCATTGAGTTTTAATTCTAATTTGCCGTTTGTACCGGCTACACCATTCACCTCGTTGGAAGTCTCAATATAAACCGCTAGCGAGCTGGTGGGAGTATCTGGGTCGAGCGCAGCAGCAGCGGTCTGAAGTGTCGTTATATCTTGGGCGGCCACCGTAGAAAAATCACTTGAATTGACAGAGGCCACGACCCCGCTAATGTTGGCGACGGCATCTGTAATCCCTAAATTCCCATTTGCGCCGTTTTCAATAACATCTGTGAGCTGTGTACTAAGATCATTCACTTCTTGAAAAAGTCCATCTAATTCATCCACTTTATCCTCGGGCTTGAAGTCGTCCACATTTTTGATGACTTCATCCTCATCACCCAGATAAAAACCAAACCTCGGTGTAACGGAAATATAATCTTCATCGCGATAAGGGTAGGCAGATAGCAACGCGGGGTTGTATGGAATGATGGCGGATAACGGTGCAGAGGAAACACCTGTTCCCCCCATGCCCATGGTGCGTGCATCCAAGACCGTAAATGGGATGGCATGCGCATTGAAAGTGGTGAAGAGAACGACTGCCCCTAATGAAAAACGTCTACTCATTGGTATTCCTTTTAATTCAATTCTGCTCTCTAGCATAAGCCTAGTCGATACACATCAAGCAGGTAGGTTTGAATGGAATAAAGGCTTTAGCTCCATATATGCATTAGTCATAATAGTAAAACAACTCAAGACACACTATCGGACATTTGTTAGAAATTTGTAATATTCATAGTATTTTCACGATTCAAGGTGAGCGACATCTCGATCAAAAAAGCATCGTGAATCTAACCGTTCCAACTTTCATCACTTGCAGTAAAGAGAGTGACGCTGCATACTTTCTCGACTATGAAAATATTTTACCGTCACAGAGATATCCCGATGCACACTTTGCGAGTCGTCAAACGTATTCGCAAAGCCTGCGTCGTGCTTTCAATTTGATGAACGAGATATTTCCTCGTTAGAAAAAGAAACCGCGGCATTGACCGCGGTTTCTTTTTTTTAGGATCGCGAAAATGCGCATCACAAGGAGAAAAAAATGCGTGTACCGTTAAGTTATATCGGTGTTGTTCTTATTTGGTCAACCACACCGCTAGCGATCACATACAGTGTTGATTCGGTGGACTTTATACCCGCAGTAGCGCTGCGCATGTGGCTAAGTTTAGCGCTCTGTGTGTTGCTTCTGAAAGGTTGGGGAATTGCTTTTCCCTTTACTCGCTCTGCGATGCGTAGCTATGCCGCAGGTGCGTTAGGGGTCACGGGAGGTATGCTTTGTGTTTATTGGGCTGCCAACATTGTTCCCAGTGGTTTGATTGCTGTGATCTGGGGCCTATTGCCCATGTTGGTCTCTTTATACAGCCAATGGCTACTGCCAGGTAGTCACCTTTCTTATTTAAAACTATGGAGCATTGCATTGGCATTGGCTGGTTTATCAATGGTGTTCAGTGGGCAGTTAACCGTCGCGTTGTACTTGTTGCCTGGCCTGATGGTATTGCTACTGGGTGTCAATTTACATGCAGCCAGTACGGTCATGCTGGTAAAAGAAAATGCACCCGTTCACCCGCTCGCACAAACGGCAGGCGCGCTACTGTTGTCAGCTCCCATTTACGGAATCGCATGGTGGGTAACAGGCAGCGATTTTCCGTATTCAATATCGGCAAAATCGGCGTGGGCGATCTTGTATTTGTCCGTAATGGGATCGGTGATTGGATTTGTCGCCTACTTCTATTTATTAAAAAAGATGTCGGCAGCGACGGTTTCTCTGACGACCTTGATAACGCCTGTGTTGGCTTTGATGTTGGGTAGCATATTGGAACAAGAACAGCTTTCAATGAGCGCATTACTTGGCACCGGAGTCATCATGCTGGGGTTGATACTTTACCACTGGTCTACGATTCGTCCCTTGCTATTGGGCCGTTCTGCTCAATAGTGGCTTGAGAGCAAAAATAGTTAAACCTTATCCTTACCTTGCCGATAACGTTCTAAACGATCTTTGTTTCAGTTTGACGTTAGGTAAGGAGTTCAGGATGCGCATGGTTCAGAATTTGTCAGCGCTCAGGCTGGCGGGCTTGATGATGTTATGTGTGTATCTGTTTATTCCAATGGCTGGTTGTAGTTGGCTAGGTTTAACCAAAGATGATGATAAGGTCGATGAAGTGTCGTCCGCTGAGGTATTGCTGAAACCTGTACAACAAGCCGTAGACCCTGTTGCACCCATGATATTAAGAGTAGTGGGCTACGGAGCCATAAATGAAAAAGCAAAAGGTCAGTCTAAAGTTCAAAAGCGTCTACTCGCAATTCGCGCCTCTCGATTAGATGCATATCGATCCATGGCCGAACGTGTCTATGGCACTCGATTGTCTGGTTCTTCTACCGTGAAAGACGTCGTCATTAGAAGTGATTCATTTCGTACCTATGTGGATACCTTTATTCACGGTTCAAGAGTGGTATCAACTGACGTTTTACAAGACGGCAGTGTTGAAACCGTTCTCGAAATGGTGATTGATCAGGGGTTTCGTAATTGCTTAACCACTGAAAACAATATGCGGTTTAACGCAGACTGTAAAATTGGTGTCGTGCACGATAGCAAAGGTTTACGAACCAGTCGTTACCAAGATATGAATCGTGTGCAAAGCCAATCCAGTATCCCCGAAACCAATCACTACTTTGTCGAATAAGCTGATTGCGAATGTTTAGTGCTCACCCGCTGTTCAACACTCGCCTCAAACCTCTGTTGTTATTAATAGTGGCCAGCACGCTATACGTTTGTATCAATGACGTGCAGGCTAAAGAAATTACGGCTGTGGGCTCGTCGGTGATGTCGGATAACATCGAGCAATCACGTGACTTGGCGATACGAGATGCTTTAAGGCAGGCATCGCTTCAAGTGGGTGGCAGTATACATTCTTCGCAAATGCTGGTGGATGGATTAGTGACCTCTGATCGCGTGCACTTGAAAACCACCGGTCAATTTCGGCATGTACGTATCATGCAGGAAAAAATCTCAGACGGCATTTTAGAAGTGAAAATTCGGGCAGAATTTTCCGGAGATAACCAACAAATGTGCCCTTTCAATGCCGGAAACGGTTACCGAAAGGCCATTGCGGTAGCGGGGTTTGCCTTGCAGTCACCGAAGGAAGCAGTGTTGGGGCGCTTGGATAATATAGAACAGCGGTTATCAGGTGTGATTGCAAATACGATCAATGCCAAGCATCGTCTGCACGCCATGGACTCAGGGCATGTGCTGCTCTTCTCCAGCATAGATCGTGCGCCTTCTTCTCAAAATAATCTTCAGCGATTAACGAATTCAGTTGAATTAGCAAAGGAACTTGGTGCGCAATTTGTGGTGTCCGGTGTGATTCGAGATTTAGCGATGATCAATCGCGATGCTGACATAGAGCGCAGCTGGGATGCACCATTGGATTATTTGGGGTTATCAAGAGAGAAACGATTACGAAACTTCGCGTTAGATGTCTACGTCCATGACGGCATCAGTGGTTCACTGATGTTTCAAAATACCTATGCAACGCAAGGCATATGGGATCATGGCGACTTTGAAAAAACAGGGTTTGCGACGCCTATGTTTTGGAAAACCGATTTCGGACAGCAGGTTAAAAAGACCATTAGCGAATTGACGCAAGATTTAAACGCAAACTTGGGTTGCCAACCGTATATGGCAAAAATTATTGAAGCGCGAGGAGATTATATTCGCGTTGATACCGGTGGGAGTGTCGGCATGCGTCCTGGCGATGAACTCACGGTGTTTCGAACACGAACATTTTACAATTTGGATAATGAAGGATTGGTGGAACTCAACGATACGAAAGTAAAAGCGACGGTGACTCAAGTCCAGCCTCGCTTTGCCATTGCTAAACTGAATAAAACCGCATCACGTTATGCGATCCAACGTGAAGATGTAGTGGTCGCTTGGTGAACCCCACCGTTTTCTTCAATCTCTATCTATACTCTAATCAGCCCATGGCGGGTATTCAATTGGTTGATCAGTGGTCATAGGGTTAACTCGGCTCAGCTGGTTGGCTCAAATCACAATAATCGAAAATAAGCGTGCGAGGTGCTATGAATAAACATATCGTGATTATTAACAGTCCCAAATACAATCCTAATATTTATTTTGAACGCTTTGTCTCTCAAGTACGTGAAAATAAGCTTCATAAAAAAACGCCAATCGTTCTCATGAATACAGATTATCCGAATGGATTACCCACCTCATTGTTGAATATGGGCGTTCATCTGGTACAAGCTCACGGTAATCATGAAGCCGATTTTAAAGTGGCTAATTTATATGAAGCAGAACATATATTAGTGTTAGCTAAAGATGAATATTTACTGGATTCAGACAGTTTGTGCTTTGATGTTTGTTATCGAATGAAAGAACATGGCTTAGCGTATCGAGTCATTGTTGAATGTGTAGATGATGAAAATCGCGAGCGACTAAAACGAATTGGCGTTAAATCCGTTGTGCGCCCCATTCGATCCTATCCTGAAATTCTTGTGCGTACGATGGAAAGCCCAGGGTCAGAGTTACTCATTGAAGATATGTTTACTCGGGCGAACGATCATTTCATTCGTTATCCATTGTGGCTAGAAGGCGATAAGTGGAAAAACGTTGTTCATGCCATGATCGACGCTAATTTGGGTACGCCTCTGGCGTACGTCAGCAAAGAAGGGAAAGTATGCATTCACCCGGCGGGTGATGAAACGATTCAGGCACAAAGTATTATTATGTTGGTGAGGACGTCAAATATTCCGACGGAAGAACAAGTGCGAGAGGCATTACGGCAGCAAATACATCAGGAAAAACGAGCATAACCCAGATACTCTGCCACTCAATCACGGAGTGCCATTGCGCTCCGTATTGATGAGCTTGCGCTTATTGTAGCTTCTTCAAAAATTCCAAGCGCGCTTTGTCTTTTGGGTCTTCCCATGGCGTATCGTCATACTCTTCAAGTGGGAAACCTTTTACGACGACTTTTCCCACCGCACTGGACCCATAACTGGTTTTAATACCAGGTCTCTCGGGCAACTTAGTTAACGTCCAAGTATCGACATAATAAGGCCCAGGCTGAGCGGCTGCCCGTAACACTTCACTGTGGACATTCAGTATCCATTGATTAGAACCAATATTAAGATTTTGCTTGGCATTTAAATGCGCTAACGGTGAGCCCGTTTCATCAAAAAAGTTAACCGCTAGTCGGTAGCGTCCAGCCTGCTTTATATCAAGCGTTACGGGAATAGCCAGGTTTGCACCGTCAATGTAGCTTTCGCCCACTGAGGTAATGCTGCCGTTATCTGGCGAGTATTTAATGGGAGATAAAATGCTTAAATCACCATGCTCACCAAACTTAAACTGCGCTCGTATATGAAGGTTGACTGGCCATTGCGAACTGGAATGTTCGAGCGATGCTGTAAAGGTCTGGTCTTTTTCTTTCACGTGAAAGCGAGCGATGCTGTTATTGTTTTCAACTAACTCGATTCTCACGTGAGTGGCTTTGGTCGGGCCGGATGTCTTCAAGGTGGCTGTAAGGCTGTCGCCGTGGAAAAAAATATATTGATCGGGTGCTAAATAAGCTGTGGAGTCTGCATCTGGCCCTAAATTTAATTGAACCGGTAATACTTGTAGAGGTTGCAGTAAATCTGTTTGTCCCCGTGTAATCGGCACCGAGTAATTTGGGAAACGAATATTCTCTTCATACCGCGTTGCGAGTACCGCCATTTGAGCCGCTAATTCATTCTCGAAGGCTTTTTCTTTTTGAGTCTGAATCGTTGAAACGGGAGGCGGGGTGATATTCGTATCAACCCACTCGTTTGCATCACGTGATGTATCAGACTGAAAGCGCGCAATCATATTTTGCGGCTGAAGCAATAGGATGGTGAGAAAAATGCAAACACTAATAAAGATGAATATACGCATGTGCTAAAGCCATTAATAAAGCACTCCATGCTTTCGTTCTGACAATCAAAACGTGTAATAAAGAAAAGGCTTGGCGAAATATTTCGCGAAGCCTTTTATATTTTAGTATACGAATGAGGTTTTAATGTCATTAGTTATTTAATGTATTAAAAACCGTTTCGCTCATTGTGTAATTTGAGCTGTTTTGAACGTACTGATAGTTGTATCTCCAGTACCATTTTGATTCATTCTTAGTGGAGAAATCGACATTAATGCCACCAGCAGAGAAGTGATTATCAACGTAAGTTAATTTCACGCCTTTCTGGTTGCCAATAGCGCCATTGTGATGGATGTCGTCGCCCATGAGCACGGCATAGTGGTTATAGAATAACGTGCTGGGCCCATTAACATCGCCCGAGTCTTTTGCACCATCAAAATAGACATCTCTTGAACAGCTTTCATAAGACTTCGCACTCACGGCACCACAACTAGAGTGGGTGGGTACCACACCATCATCTGTACCTGTGATAAAACCACCGGTCAATCCATAGTAATCGTTACCCGCACCGGCAAAACGTAGACGAGGAACGGAGCTTGGAGACACGGCAAGATTACGAGCATTCGATGGCTGAAGGTCATATAGCACACCCAAGTTGTTGCTATCTAAATCGCCACCCACCCAAGCTTTAACCGCCTCAAGGGCCGCCCAAGCAAATACATTATTGCTAGTTGCCATAGATACCGCTGTATCAGCGATTTCGGTACCACCGCCAGCCCCCGCAAAGTCGAGAACGGTGAGAATATTAAGCGGCTCGTGCCCCGCTGCAGCCAACCAGTCAGCTTGGTTGTCTAGAAAATAACGTGTGACAAGATCGCCCGTGGAGTGCGTCACAATAACGCAACCATTTGTACACAAGCCCTGCTGAGACATGGATACAGCATCATCGTATAAGCGTTGAGCAGTACCATCTTCTATACGCTCTGAGGAATCCCAATCAAAACGCGCTTCGGCTCGTGAATTCCAATAGCTTGACCAATAGTTTTCGCCATTTTGCACAATTTCTGTATTGGACGAAGGAGGGTGAAATAGGTTATCGGACTGAAAACCATGCACTAGGATGACATTATGGCCGGCCAGTTGGGCTTGGCTTGCTGCTGAAAGTCCAGCGAATACGAGTGAAGAGACAAGTGTCTTAAGTTTCATTTGGGGCTAACCTCTTATTATTGTGGTGCTTATTAGCCATTCCTAATTCTATGAGGTGTGTCCTTACACCACTCGGGCTGGTGCATATCATCCTTGCGCAAAATAACTAAGAAAATAGTGTTGCATGTGAGGGTGTCCATTTTAGACTCAAATTCATACCAAGGTATTACGACTCATTTCCTGCTTTTCTTGATTAATCTGTCAATAATGGTGCAATTGTTCTAATTTGACGCGGATTTAATGGCACAAACCCGTAAGGCCGGTTCCACGAAATTGCGTAAAATTTCGTGTTATGCCCAGTCTTTTAGGGTGTTTGGCAGAGGCGGAGACGACACTAGAACGTTTGATGGATCGGAAAACGGGCAGGTATTTCTCGACCCACTACGGATGTCTGAAAAACGTACGGATACCTGAAAAACGAACGAATGGCGAACGCAGGTGCGTGTAGAGTACTAAGTGGCGTCCTGGGCCAGTGAATACTGGTCTCGAAATTGGCGCGGAGAAATATGGTAAATAGAGCGAAAGTGATGTCTCAGAGTGGTGGCATTATTGAATCCAGCGAGGGTCGCGACCTCTTCGATTGGGCGACGAGTGCTTGAGAGGAGCTGTTTAGCCAAGTGTAAGCGTTGTGCAATTAACCACTCTTTTGGTGCCATATTGAAGGCCTTTCGAAATTGTCGATCAAAGGTACGCCGTGACATGGAAGCTTTCGCTGCGAGGGATTCAACCGTTATCTCTGTGCCTAAGTGCTCGATTGCCCAATCTACGGTTTCGGCAAACCCGTTGGCTTTCGGTAGGACGGGGGTTTCCACAAACTGTGACTGTCCACCTTGGCGATGTGGCGGCAGCACCAAGCGCCGTGCTACCTGGTTAGCCACGACGTAGCCATAATCCTGTCGAATCACTTCAATACCTAAGTCGATGGCTGCGGCACTGCCAGCCGAACAACCGATTAAACCATCGTAGAGATAGAGCACGTCGTCCACATATTGCGTGAAAGGAAAGCGTTGTTTAAACGTTGCTTCGTATCGCCAGTGAGTGGTCGCAGGGCGTTGATTCAACAGATTTAATTCGCCCAATAGAAAAGCACCCGAGCAAAATGACAGGACCCGATGGCCGGCGTCAGCAAATCGTTTAATAGCGGTGATCATTTGGCGGTTCAGTAGGGCGGAGGAGCCTGCTGGTGTTGTCGGCCAGCTCGGCACGACTAACATATCAAATTCGTCTAAATCCTTTATCACAGGGGCTTGTAAGGTGAGCCCCGCAATACCGTTTAGCGGTTCATCCGAGAAGGTCACGACATCAGCTTGATACCAGTTTTGTATGTCGGGACGGGCCAGCGCAAACAGTTCTGTCGCACAACCCAGCTCAAAAAGCGCGGCATTTGGATAAGTGAGGATGGCAATGCGTTTCATAGCGCGTTCAATCGAGTACTGGCTCAATGGTGATGATACTGGCTTAAAATTAACGATTATAGTCTTTTAAGTCAATGTTGGTTGTCGCGACCTCATTCCATAATGTCAGCCGAACACAAAGAGAAGGATTGAATCAATGAGCTCCATGGTTTCGCGGCCACCGGCTGCCAACAGTCAAGATGCGATACGGCATTTTGAAACACTGATGCAATATGAAACGGACTGTTGGGATGTACACCATGCGTTAACGCAAGGACGTCAGGACTTTATTTTATTGGATGTGAGAGGAGAGGAGGCGTTTGCTAAAGGCCATATTCAAGGCGCGCTCAATTGGCCCTATGTGCGAATTAATGAGAAGGTCGTGTCCGAATATCCGATGGATATGTTATTTGTTGTTTATTGTGCTGGTCCACATTGTAATGCGACCGAAAAAGCGGCCATTAAACTGGCAATGCTAAATCGACCCGTGAAAAAAATGATTGGAGGTGTCACAGGCTGGCTTGATGAAGGATTTCAATTAGTCAGCGTTTGATAGAGTGAGGTAATAAACCGTGCCCGCTTCAGGCACGGTCAGTACTCATGTTCGTTAATTAGTGGAAAAACTTAATTGGTCACCGGTGTCAGATTTACGATCGACCGTGCAAGAGTAAGATTTAATCACGCGGTCTTGATCATCTATAGAGTGTAAGTAGACATCAAAACCCCATAACTCTCTTAAGTGTCTGAGCACCTCTGTGGTTTCATCATTCAATGGTGCATTATCCTGTCTGGAATGATGCAGGGTGAGCGAACGGTCTCCCTCTATGTCAACAGAATAGACTTGGATATTCGGTTCACGATAAGAAAGGTCATATTGTTTAGCCAGGTTTTGCCTCACTGTACGATACCCATCTTCATCATGAATGGCTTCCACTTTTAAATGCATTTTTTGTTCGTCATCCATGATCGAAAAGAGTTTTAAATCTCGTATGATTTTTGGGGACAAATACTGAAGAATAAAACTTTCGTCTTTAAAATTTTGCATCGCAAAATGCAAGGTGTCCAGCCAGTTTCCGCCTGCCATATCTGGGAACCACTCGTAATCTTCCTTAGTGGGGTGCTCGCAAATACGTCTGATATCACACATCATGTTGAAGCCTAACGTGTATGGATTGATACCGCTAAAATAGGGTGAATCGAATGGGGGTTGATAAACGACGTTGGTATGACTATTTAAAAATTCCATCATGAAACCATCGGTGACTAATCCTTCGTCATACATGGTATTCAGCAATGTATAGTGCCAAAACGTTGCCCACCCTTCGTTCATCACTTGCGTTTGTCTTTGTGGATAAAAATACTGTGCGAGTTTGCGAACGATACGTATCACTTCCCGTTGCCAAGGTTTCAGTAACGGTGCGTGTTTTTCAAGGAAGTACAGTAAATTCTCTTGTGGTTCTTGCGGGAATTTTCGCTGTTGTTTTTGTTTTTGCTTTTGCGTAGTTGGAATGGTACGCCACAAGTCATTCACTTGTTGCTGTAAAATATCCTCCCGTTCTTTTTGTCTGAGTTTCTCTTCTTCTGCTGAAATAGGAATGGG
Organism: uncultured Saccharospirillaceae bacterium; assembly: GCA_947503895.1. Classification (GTDB taxonomy): domain Bacteria; phylum Pseudomonadota; class Gammaproteobacteria; order Pseudomonadales; family Oceanobacteraceae; genus Bermanella. Next base: position 61,610 of record CANNFT010000007.1, on the reverse strand, counting down.
GCGCTTATAGCGATCAACACCGTAATTCATTAATGCATGGGCAGCGTCAATGATATCTTCTACGGCATCAATGCCGTGTCGTTCCTCACAATCTTTAATGTAGTTGCGAGCAAACACCAAATAATCAATGATCGCACTGGCGTCCGTCCACGTACGGAATAAATAATTACCCTTAAAGAAAGAGTTGTGACCATAACAAGCATGCGCAATGACGAGTGCTTGCATCGTCATGGTGTTTTCTTCCATTAAGTATGCAATACAAGGGTCAGAGTTGATGACTATTTCATAGGCTAAGCCCATCTGGCCTCGCTTATATGTGCCTTGTGTGCTTAAAAAATGTTTACCGTAAGACCAATGGTGATAAGAGATGGGCATGCCGACAGAAGCATAGGCATCCATCATTTGTTCTGCCGTAATCACTTCGATTTGATTTGGGTAAGTGTCCAATCGATATTCTTTTGCAATGCGCGCAATTTCTCGGTCATAGGTTTCGAGTAGGTCAAACGTCCATTCAGAGTCGGTGGAGATGGGCTGATTTTTCTTGGGTTTCCGTTTGGTCGCCGTTTTCTTACTCGCTGCTTTTCGCTTTGGCTTGGGCGTATCTAACTTTTTATCCTCACTCATACAGCCTCCTTGTATTCTTTTCTAGAGAACAGTTCTCTGAATACGGGGTATATTTCTTCGGCTGAGGTAATTTGCTCCATGGCAAATCGATTGTCGTGGGAACCCGCTAAGCCATCGTACGCGCGCCACAAAGCTTGATGGGCGTTAGGTGTAATTTCAATATAAGCAAAATATTGCACCATGGGCATAATTTGTTCGTTCAGTAATTGCGCGCATCTTGGGCTGTCATCATCCCAATTATCGCCATCGGATGCTTGAGCGCCATAAATGTTCCATTGGCTTGGTGGGTAGCGGTCTCGAATGATTTCAGCCATTAATTCGAGAGCACTCGATACGATGGTGCCGCCCGTTTCGCGGCTGTAAAAAAACTCTTCTTCGTCAACTTCCTTCGCGCTGGTGTGATGACGGATAAAAACCACTTCGGTTTTTTCATAACTACGTTGAAGAAAGAGATATAACAGAATGTAAAAACGCTTAGCCATGTCCTTAATTTGTTGTGTCATCGAACCGGAAACATCCATTACGCAGAACATCACTGCTTTCGTGCTGGGCACGGGTTCTTTAATAATATTGCGATATTTGATATCAAACGTATCAATAAATGGAATGGCTTTAATTTTATCTTCGAGTTTTTTAATGCTTTCTTTCAATAGCAGTATTTTTCGTTGATCTTGCAAAACTGGATCTTTTTCTAGCTCTTCTTCTAACTCTGCCTTTTTCGCTTTTAGCTTACGACGTGAGCTGGCAGATAGAGCAATACGTCGTGCTTGAGCCGCTCGCATCGACTTTACAATGGCTAAGTTATTGGGTGTGCCGACATTCGTGTAGCCTGCACGCCGATAAGCGACTTCTTCTGCTGCATTTAACGTCTTCTTCACCAAATTAGGCAGGGCTAAATCTTCGAATACGTAATCGAGAAACTCTTCCTTGCTAATAAAAAAGGAAAAATCGTCAATGCCTTCTCCTTGATTGCTGGCTTTACCGTCTCCGCCGCCATCGCCCCCTCCACCTTTCGGGCGCGGGATTTTATCCCCAGTATTAAATTCTTTATTGCCGGGAAACACTCGATGACGAGTACCGCCGGTGGTATGGCCAAAAACCGGTTCATTGGTATCTTTTGTTGGAATGGAAATTTTTTCACCACGCTCCATGTCAGTAATCGAGCGTTTATTAACAGCATCAGAAACTGCTTTTTTTATGTGACTACGATACCGCCGTAGAAATCGTTGCCGATTGACCATGCTTTTGTTTTTACCGTTTAGGCGTCGGTCAACAATATAACTCATAGAACCTCACTCAATCGGGCCATGCGCTTGTCGGCGCTGACCCGATGACATTGATTATTGAGATTTACGTACACGTAGATACCATTCAGATAACAAGCGCACTTGTTTCTCTGTGTATCCTCGGTCAACCATCCTAGCAACAAAATTATCGTGCTTTTTCTTCTCGTCCTTGGACCCTTTGGCATTGAAAGAAATAACAGGTAAGAGATCTTCCGTATTCGCGAACATTTTCTTCTCAATGACGGTTCGCATTTTTTCATACGATTGCCAGCTGGGGTTCTTCCCATGGTTATTGGCACGAGCCCGCAATACGAAATTAACCACTTCATTTCTAAAATCTTTCGGATTGCTGATGCCTGCCGGTTTTTCGATTTTTTCCAGCTCTTCATTGATGGCTGCGCGATCGAGAATTTCACCGGTTTCAGGGTCCCGATACTCTTGATCTTGTATCCAGAAATCAGCGTATACCACATAACGATCAAAAATATTTTGACCATATTCGCTATAGGATTCTAAGTAAGCAGTCTGAATTTCTTTTCCAATAAATTCGACATATTTCGGTGCAAGGTACTCTTTAATATAATTTAAGTAACGATCGGCTACTTCTTGTGGGAACTGCTCTTGTTCAATTTGTTTTTCTAATACGTACATAAGGTGTACAGGGTTTGCGGCCACTTCGGAAGCATCGAAGTTAAAAACTCGGGAAAGAATTTTAAAGGCGAACCGAGTGGATAGGCCGTTCATGCCTTCATTCACGCCAGCCGCATCATGATATTCTTGAATGGATTTGGCTTTTGGGTCGGTGTCTTTTAAATTTTCACCGTTGTAGATGCGCATCTTGCTGAACGTGCTTGAATTTTCAGGCTCCTTAATTCTCGAAAGTACGGAGAACTTGGCCAGCATTTTCAATGTGTCAGGTGCACAGGGCGCTTCTGCTAAAGAGCTGTTACGTAATAATTTTTCATAAATATGCACTTCTTCACTGATGCGCAAGCAATAAGGGACTTTGACGATATACACCCGGTCGATAAAGGCCTCATTGGTTTTATTATTTTTGAATGTTTGCCACTCAGATTCATTTGAATGCGCCATGACGATGCCATCGTAAGGAATGGCCCCCATGCCCTCGGTGCCATTGTAGTTACCCTCTTGTGTCGCCGTTAGTAGAGGATGCAATACTTTGATAGGCGCTTTAAACATTTCGACGAATTCCATCATGCCTTGGTTTGCTCGGCATAATGCCCCTGAAAAACCATACGCGTCAGGATCATCTTGACTGTATTCTTCCAATTTACGAATATCGACTTTGCCCACTAAGGAAGAAATGTCTTGATTGTTTTCATCCCCAGGTTCCGTTTTGGCAACAGCAATTTGATCGACGATACTTGGGAACAATTTAACGACTTTAAATTGGCTGATATCGCCTTTAAATTCATGCATTCGCTTTGCAGCCCAAGGCGACATAATGCCTTTGACGTAGCGTTTAGGAATGCCAAAATCTTCTTCTAAAATATTTGCGTCTTCGTCAGGGTCGAATAAGCCAAGCGGTGATTCAAATACCGGTGACCCTTGAATGGCATAAAAAGGAATGCGTTGAATTAAATGCTTTAGGCGTTCTGCCAGTGATGATTTACCACCACCGACGGGCCCTAATAAATAGAGGATCTGTTTCTTTTCTTCAAGCCCTTGTGCGGCATGACGAAAATAAGAAACAATCTGCTCGACGGCTTCTTCCATACCATAAAATTCGTTAAAAGCCGGATAGCGTTTAATGATTTTATTAGAAAATATACGACTCAGTCGCGAATGATTGGATGTATCGATCAGCTCGGGTTCACCAATCGCTTGCAGCATGCGCTCAGGCGCAGATGCATAAGCTGAGGGATCATTTTTGCAAAGCTCCAAGTATTCTTGCAAGCTCATGACTTCTTCTTGAGTGGAATGATATCTATCTTGAAAATGATTGAAGATACTCATCTTCTACCTCCGCAAAAAAACTGGTGTATGCCGACTAACTCATTGGCTTGCTCGCAAAAAAAACGTCTGACGTTCCAAACTGTCAATCTTCTTGCATAAGTAACATTTTTTCTAATGGGTTCCTCGTAGTGCGCGAATACTGCCTAAATCTGATTTAATTAACACGCTTGAGAGACCTGTAAGCTTAGCGTATTTATTGTGATTTACTTACGAATAAATGTGCCTAAAGCTCCTGAAAATATGTATTTCCGTTATGCAGGATTCTTCAATTTGGTTAGTTATAAGTTAGACCTTCTTGAGCGGCTTGTAATTCACTTTTTGTTTTCAGCATCAAATAGTTTGGCGTTAAGCTGTCAATTTTTTAATGCTTAATGCAATATGCTGCATAGGTTGTGCCGCTGTTTGAGAATAAAGAGAAGAGAATTAAAACAGTCGTGTGAATGATCTTTATTAGGCTGCATAACTGGCACTCAAAAAGACTGAATGCCAGCGGTGGTTAAGGAGAGAATGAGTGGATGGGGTTAACTGTCAAACTCAATACTATCGGGCTGCACAGTGCGCCACAGTTCGAATCCGCCATCTAAGCTGTAAACGTCGTGAAAGCCCTGCTCGTAAAAATACTGAGCGGCACCTTGGCTGCTATTTCCAAGATAACAACACACCACCAGCGGTTGGTCGCGCTGGGCGCTGTCTATAAATTGTGCAACATTGTGATTATCAATGTGCTTGGCGGCGGGAATGTGACCGGATTGGTAACTGGCAGTGTCACGAATATCCACAATTTGAACATTCTCTTCGCCCAGTTTTTCCTTTAGTTCTATAGGGTTTATATGTTTAAACATATTCATTCTCGATATATACGAACTCTCTCACTTTAACGGGTAAAAAATGAGACTGAGTTCGTTGAATTAAACGGGCAAGCATTGTGATTGAAATGAAAGTGCTTTCATTATTAGAGGTGCCCTTCGCAGGGTTGATGTTTTCAATTTAGTCACTGGGTTTCGGTGCCTGACTCATAACCTGCGGTAATGACATTCTCCCGTATCTACATTGAGTAGCGTCAAATCGCCACCCCAAACACATCCTGTGTCTAAGCCCGTGATACCAGATACATCAAAGACACCCTCTAGGGCTGCCCAATGTCCAAACAGCAAATGCGTTTTTTTGCGTTTGTGTTCGAATTCAAACCAAGGGCGGTAGCCTTCCGGGCCGCGGCCAGCACCTTCCTTAGCGGATAACTCTAGGTCGCCTGAGTGGTTAATAAATCGCATGCGAGTAAAATAGTTAACAATAGTCCGTATGCGTTCCATTCCACTGAGGTCATCTTGCCAGCGTGCAGGGTGATTGCCATACATCGCGGCATAAAATTGCTTGTGGTCTTCACCTTGGAGCACGGTTTCTACTTCGGCTGAGTAGGCGAGCGCTTTTTTGATCGACCAAAAGGGCGGAATGCCCGCATGGACCATCGCAAGGTTTCGCGCCTTATCATAATGGACAAGAGGCTGTTTTCTGAGCCATTTTGCCAGTTTACGACTGTGTTCTGAGTCAGCAATGGTTAATAAATCATCGCCTTTTTTAACCTTCTTTTGGCCATAAATCACGGCCAGTAAATGCAAGTCGTGATTGCCTAATACGATTTGGATGCTATCTCGGATACTGTGCAGAAATAAGAGGGTACGCAAGGATTCGGGACCGCGATTGACGAGGTCCCCAACACACCATAAACGGTCGCAAGCGGGATCAAACTTTACGTCATCGAGCAGCTGAGCCAACGGAGCATAACAACCTTGAATGTCGCCAACGGCGAATAATCGGCCCATGCTCAACCTCGATGATTAGTCATAATTCGCTCAATGCCATACATGGTTAATGCAAGCGATTGGGTGCGGCTAAAACAAACGGCTCAATAACGACATCAAACTCCTCTCCGCTTTCATCCACCATGAGGTAAGAGCCGTGCATGGTGGTGACGGGAGATTCACTGACGGTTCCACTGGTATAGGTGTAACTCTCGCCCGGCATGATATGCGGCTGTTGGCCAATAACGCCGTCGCCCACGACTTCTTGCGTATCCAGTGTTTCACCATTGGTGATGATCCAATGACGAGACATCAATTGGGCGGGGAAATTGCCCGCATTGGTGATGGTCACGGTATAGCTGAAGACAAAACGGTTTTTATCTGGCACAGACTCTTGGTCTAAATACAGCGGTTCAACGCGAATATTAATGTCATCAGGTAGAAGACTGCTCATAGTAACGCTCTATCCTGCTTGCAAACGATCTTATTCATGTTCAATGAGGTGTTCGTCGTCTTGGTTGCGGTCAATTTCAATTGCATGATCGACGAGATAATCACTGATTCGGACGTAATGTTCCAGTGTCAATCTTTCAGGGCGCAGGCCAGGATCAATGGACAAACTTTCTAGTGCATCCGAACTGATTATATTCTTTAGATTATTTCTTAGGGTTTTCCTGCGCATTGAAAATGCAGTGCGGACAACCGAACTCAATACTTTGGTGTCTTTGGCAGGGTGTGGCAACTCGGTGTAAGGCAATAAGCGAACGATGGCGCTGTCGACTTTGGGGGCCGGTTTAAATGCTCCCGGCCCAACATCAAACAAGTGCTGAACCTGGCAACGATACTGCGCCATGATACTAAGACGACCGTAGTTTTTATCACCCGGTTGTGCTGCCAATCTCTGGACCACTTCTTTTTGCAACATGAAATGCATGTCTTTCACCAGACCGGAATAACTCAGTAGGTGAAAAATGAGTGGAGTGGAGATGTTGTAGGGCAAATTGCCAACAATACGAAGAGGTGTATCGTCTTTTTTGAGGGATGCGAAATCAAATTTGAGTGCATCGGCTTCATGAATTTGAAACCCTGGCTGATTGAAGAATTTCACGCGCAGGCCTGGAATCAAATCGCGGTCCAGCTCCACGACATTTAAATAGCCGCTGGTGCCTTCGAGCAATTCTTCGGTGATGGCGCCCATACCGGGGCCGATCTCGACAATGTTATCGCCAGCTTTCGGGCGAATAGACTTAACAATGTTATTGATGACCCGTGGATCGTGGAGAAAATTTTGTCCAAATCGCTTACGGGCTTGATGCCCCATGTGGCTCTGGCTCTTGTGTTTCGAGCTCATACTGCTTTTCCTCGTGCCTTGGCCATATATTGAGCATAGTGAATGGCGGTGAACAGGCTACCTTTGTCTGCTTTTCCTGTGCCCGCTAAATCCAGCGCGGTGCCGTGGTCGACTGATGTGCGAATGATAGGTAGGCCCAGTGTGATATTGGCGGCCTGACCGAAGCCTTTGAATTTCAATACGGGCAGACCTTGGTCGTGGTACATCGCCAATACAGCATCACCCTGTTGCAATACTTTGTCTGTGAATAAGGTATCGGCGGGTAAAGGGTCTGTTAGGTGAATACCTTGCTGGCGTAAACGCTTGAGCGTGGGTTCGATCACGTCGATTTCTTCTCGACCCATATGGCCACCTTCACCGGCATGGGGATTTAATCCACAGACCAGAATATTTGGATGCGGTAGCCCAAAGTACTGTTTTAAGTCTTGATTGAGCACCTTGATGACGTCTTCTAATAGGCTTGGCGTGATCGCATCTGGTACGTCTCGTAATGGCAAATGCGTCGTGGCTAACGCGACCATTAGCCCCTTCGTGGCCAGCATCATGACCACTTTGGGTGTGTCTGTGTAGGCTTCTAAAAACTCGGTATGCCCACTAAAAGGAATGCCGGCATCGTTGATCACGCCTTTGTGAACCGGTGCGGTGACCATGGCATCGTAGACGCCATCTAGGCAGCCTTGTGCTGCGACTTCCAGTGTGCGCAACACGTAAGCACTGTTAGCAGGATTCAATTGACCGGCAGTTTCTTCTTCAGCCAAAGAGACTGAGTCCACCCATATCGTTCCAGCTTCGCATAGAGTACGCTCGGCTGAATCAGCGGATGAGCGATCAAAATGCAAAATTTTAAGCGGTAGGTCTAACTGCTGTGCACGACGCTCCAATAGCTGAGGGTCGCAAATCGCTACAATTTGCACATCATGAGCTTGTTGCGCCAGTGCTACCGTTAAGTCTGGGCCAATACCAGCGGGTTCGCCCACAGTGAGGGCTAATCGCTGAGTCATTATTTAATTTCCACGTAAGCTTCCGCGCGAACCTGACGTAGCCAAATAGGCAGCTCTTCTTCGAAGCGACGAGAGTACAATAATTGACGTGCTTGGCTGCGTTGAATTTCGTTGCCCATGTCTTTCTCACGATGCCCAGTGACTTGCAGAACATGCCAGCCAAATCGAGACTTAAACGGTTTTGAAATAACGTCTTTTTTCGACGCTAGCATCACTTCGTCAAATGCTGGCACCATATCGCCTTGGCTCACCCAATTGAGGTCGCCACCGGCTACTTTGCTGCCTGGGTCATCACTAAACTCTTTGGCCAGCTTTGCAAAGTCTTCGCCTTTTTTAAGGCGCTGATATAATTCATTGATTAATTTCTGTGTGGCGATTTCGTCACGAATTTCATTGGCCTGCAATAATATGTGACGTACACGGGTTTGTTTAACGAGCTTGGTGGTACCGCCACGTTTTTCATCAATTTTTATAATATGAAATCCGCTGGCACTTTTGATGGGGCTCGAGATGCCGCCCAATGGCAATGTCGGTACGACTTCAGCGAATAATGTCGGTAATTCGCCTTCTTTACGCCAGCCTAAATCACCGCCCTTCAGTGCATTACGACCATCCGATTTAGCCACCGCTGTTTGACGGAAATCCGCACCGGCGCGCAACTCTTTGACGATTGACTGAGCTTTGGCTTTGGCTTTTTTGACATCCGCGCTGGAGGCTTGGCCAGGTACCTGAACCAATATATGAAGCAGACGGTATTCTTCTGCTGTGGCGGCTTTACCACGGATGGAGTTTAAAAATGCATCCACATCTTGCTCGGAAATTTGAATCGTATTACCGACACGGTAACGTTGTACTTCTGTGATCAAGCGCTCACGGCGAATTTGCTCACGGGCATCTAAGAATGGGATGCCATCTTTTTCGAGGGCCTTTTTGAACTGCGGCAAGCTCATTTTATTTTGGCGAGCAATGCTTTCAATGGTTTGGTTTAGCTCTTGGTCACTGACCCGCATGCCGGCGCGTTCGGCAATTTGTAGCTGAATACTCTCGGTGATTAGGCGATCCAGAACCTGAGTTTTTAGCACAGAATCTGGGGGTAATTGCATACCTCGAGATTGATTTTTTACGGTTTTAACACGGCTATTAATTTCACTGTGCAGAATGATGCTGTCGTCAACTATGGCGGCGATGCTATCGACGGGTTTTAACTCTGCGTGAGAGAGCAGGCTCGCACTGAGGCCAAGGCTCAGAAGCAATGATTGATAAACGTGCTTAATAGTCATGGATCTGTCTCTGGTCGTATCCGTTAATGCGTTGTGCCAAAGTCTCGTCTGAGCGGCGGCCAAAGATGCCAAGCCCCTTCAAGTGAATTTGGAACATAAATAAATAGTCTTTGGTTTTATCGGTATTGGTGTGCTCTTCATAAGACATCTGAACACGCCAGCAGCAGTTTTGATATTCTATGCCACCCAATCCCTCAATGATAAAGCGGTTGTCGTCTTGTAAGGCTTCTCGTGTTTCAGCGTTACGGTAATTCCAGACATCTCGTTTTTGCTGCCCGTATAGTGCCCAGCTGTCATTGAGTGGGGCAAAAAATGCCGCGCCTAGCTGCTTTTTCTGTTCGGCTTCCACATGGGTGTATGACATGTCGAATATAAGATTGTCTTCATTCTGATAGTTCAACTGCGAAGTGACTTTTTCAAAGCGCTCTTCGGACGCTCCGGCATCACGTTCTGTTGCTGTGGTGGCGAATTTTCTTGGATTGTACTGCACGTCGGTTTTCCAGCGCCAATTAGATGTGAATCGCCACTCTACTTCACCCGCAAAAGGTGAGCTACTCACAAGGTTATCTTCATCTTGTTCGGCAGCTTCTAGGCTATCTATCCCGGGGTTTAGCGCCACTTGGCGATCTTTGAAGTACAAAACTTGACCAAGGCTAACTCGAAACACCTCGCTGCCGAGATCGTTAATGAAACGAGAGGTCACACCCAGCGTGACTTGCTCGGTATCACCCACTCGGTCATGACCGGTAAATCGATTCGGGGAGAATAAATTGGCATAGCTGAAAGACGTTTCCGTCGTATCGAATAGCGGTATATCGGATTGATCCACATATGGAATATGGGCATACAGGATGCGAGGCTCCAATGTTTGCATGAACGGTACGTCAAACCATGAAAAAGATCGCTCTAGATAGATGCCAGCATCTAAGCTGGATACGCTGATATTTCGTGTGTGGTCCTCGGTATACCCTTCATCTTCGGCGGTTTCATCTAAATTGTTAAATCGATATTGGGTATGCAGGGTCTGAACTTTAGGGGTCACAAATCCCCAACTGCTTTCAAGTGGGTAACTCAGGGTAATATCGTTATGGAAGCGTTGAGCGTTCATTTTATCCACACCGGACAACGTGAAATTACTGCGGGTAAACCGAGTCGCTTCGGATGTGAACTCATAATTTAGCTGGTTTGTTTCGTAGCTATTTAACTTACTGAACGTGACTTGCGGCAGGCGACGAAAGGGCTTATTGCTGTCGGCAATATCTTCATCGACCGTTTGTGAGCTTTCGACTAGATTGAGCAGTTGGAAACGGCCGTCGTTGTACTCCAATTCCGCGCTTTGCTTTAAATGGCTGGTGCGATTGACCTGACCGGATCGCTTAAAGTCGTCAATGTAGTCGATATCACTGACTTCATCGTAGTGGATACGATCGCTCCAGTAACGTCCAATTTTCCCCGAGTGGCGTAGCGCTTTTGCCCAGCGCTCTTGAAGTCGATAGTCGTCATTTTCATCATCGACTAGGCCATCGCCGTCTGCGTCTACCAATAAAGGTTTATCGTGTGACCAGTCATTTCCGAGATACGCGCCTGAAATAGACCCCTCACCTAAAATATTTAAGTATCGGAATTCGTTTTCCCATAATACGCCATGATCCCTCACGTATCTGGGGGTGATAGTGTCATCATAATTCGGTGCAATATTGATATAGAAAGGCGTGGCGGCTTCTTGAACATTAAACACGCGGAAACCGGCTTGGCTAATATCGAAATCGTTCACACCAAAGCCATCGATTTCCATATTGAGATCGAGTGTTGGGTCTAAAAAGCCTGTCATGCGTTTGTCTGTGATGGGGAAACGGTAGTAGGGCACATAAAACACGGGCACGCCAAGCACACGCAGACGGCCATGGTAGACCTCGCCCCAGCCGGCATTTTGATCGAGTTCAAACTCACTGGCTCGAATATCCCAGTCGTTTTGGCCTGGCTCGCAAAATGTATAGGTTGCGCCATCCAACACCGCAATGCCGGCTTCTTCGACGCGAATGTGGTTGGCTTCCCCACGCATATGAATCGGGGCGATAACATAATGCGCATTCTCTAGGTGGGCGTAGCCGGTTTGCGCATTGTAGTCCAGCGACTCGGCGAGCATGACCAATCCGTCTGCACGAAATTGGATATTCCCATTAAAGCTGGCTGCACCCGTTGCTTGTTCGTAGGTGGCTTGATCTCCGGCGATCTTGCGATCTTTTTGCTCCAGCAGAACATTGCCGCTTAATACGGTTGCACCTTGTTCTTTGAAGTCTGCATGATCCGCTTCCACATAGAGCGCTTCCCCTTCTTTGATCGTCAAAGACGGTGGGAGGTATGTACCACTGCAAAACCCAGGTAACTGCTTCAATTGGCTGGCAGGAAGCGCTTCTCGGGGCACCCAATCTAGACGCTCATAAGAGACATCAGCGACTGCAGTGACAGAGATAATGAAAGACGGCAAGAGCAAGTGCCGAAACCGTGGCATGTGATTGTTTTTCCTGATCAAACTGATTTCGCTGTACTAGTGATGAATGGCGGCACATTGGGGCAAAATTGTACGTTTTATCCGTGCAGAGAGCCAGTCATGCTGTTACATGTGCAAAAAACAACCTGTTTGTTGTTTTAACCCGCTCAGGCCAGAATCTACCGAATGTGACTCTGCGGAGGGCGAAGAGTTTCCACTTGGGCTTATCTCCAAGAGGCGTTAGCGGTAAAACCGCTAACTTTGGCAGGGCGTACTATGGAGTGATCCTTCAATCCAACCGGCTTCGCCCGTTAAGCTCAGCCCACTGACGTAATATTTATCGAGGTGACCATTTGGATTATGAACTTTATAGCCGAGAAGTTCGGATATTGAGTTGTGCAATTGATCGTGTGAGGTAATGCAACTGAGCTTAGATTTAAACAACTCAAGTGCCTCATCAGCATCATTGAGGTTATAGGCAAAAATCGGGATGGTGGCAGTTTCAAGGTCTAGGGTGTTGTGGCCGTTACCGTTTTCTCCAAACTTCTCTCCATGGTCAGGTATATAAACCAATAACGTACGCCCATGCAATTTAGGCTGTAGTTGTTGTATCCATGTGCTGATGGTGTGATCAAAGTACGCCAGCGAGTTGTCATAGTCACTTTTTAATAAGTCGAGTGATGACGCGGAGGCAGGTTTGAATTTGGTAAAGCTAGCAGGGTAATTATCACTGTATATGACATGCATATTGCGCATATGCATAACTGCAAATTGAGGAGAGTTTAGCTGTTTAATGTTGCTCAGTAATGCCTTCGATAAGCCAATGTCATACTCACCCCAAGTGTTCATCGGCATATCTCTATCAATCCATGTGTGGATGCCCTTAATATTGTAACTATGCGAGATTCCATTCACCCGCTGATTGCTAATATAGTGCGTTTCAAATCCATTATCTAAAGCCAATTTAAACAAATTAGTTTGCTGGGATGCTATTTGTTGAGGGTTATCGGGTTCTTTGACACCGCTGAAGAACCTTGCCAGTGAATATTGTGTGGCGACAGAAGAAGAGTAGGCCAATTGATAATGCAATTTATTTGATTGTGATAATGACTTCAAAAATGGTGTCGTATCCGTTTTGCTACCAAATAAACTCATCCTTTTAGGGTTGGCACTTTCACCTAAAATTAAAATTAAGTTGTCAATGGATCGATTTTGTTTTTCAAGTACATAAGGTTTGTACTGCTTGCCCTCATAATCTTTAAATGCCTTCGCAATAAAATAATTCCAACTATAAAGACCATTTCTCACTGAATGGTGATTGAAGCTGGGGCGAAAATCATGTTTCGATTGGAGCGCTTTACCCAACGGAGCAAATAGCAGAAAGGCTACGATTAGGGCAGGGAAATTTGACCGCCATGGAATAGCTACCGCCTCATGTTTGATGGCAAGTATGAAAATCGTGACGTAAACGCATAAAGTGATTACGACTACATCCCAAATGATTTTAAATAAATCCATGACGCCGAGAAGGAAGTCATGCATTTCTGAAAACATAAACTGAATGTTGTGCTGGCTATAAAATCCGCCAAAGTAAGTAAAGTGAACAATCTGAGTGTGCTGAAAGAACATTAGCGCGAACAATAAAGCGTATTTTAAGACTTTGTTGGTGGATAACAATGCGCAGAAAATAATTGCCGAACACAGTATTACCGTCGTCCATTGAGAAGCGCCTTTGTAGGGCATCACTGAAATGCCTGACTTTAGCGATAAATAAAAATCAGGCAGATAAAATAGTACTGAAATGGTTAAGCAGAAAAAAAGGTGTCTAAACATCGAGTGGCTAACAGGTGAGAGGTTCTAAGGGTCGAAATCGGTCGCGCATTGTATAGTAAGTAGACTATCTGAGCCAGTAAATATTGATTGTGGCTCAATATTTTTAATCGAAATATGTGCTAAGGTGGCTGCTATTACGACTTTCGAATTTGAACAGAAGTTTTTGCCCGTATGGATCAGCGTCTTCAACAGTTACAACACTGGGTTAACCAGTCATTGTCCTCCTTAGATTACCGCGGTATTGATCAGCTTGAATCCGTCTCTGGGGATGCCAGCTTTCGCCGTTACTTTCGTCAAAACACCGATCAAGGCTCGCTTATCGCGGTAGATGCCCCTCCTGAGAAGGAGAATTCTCAACCTTTCGTCGACATCGCTCGACAATGGCATGCGCAGGGGGTACAGGTACCGACATTACTCAATATTGATTTAACCCAAGGCTTCATGCTGTTGTCTGATTTTGGAGATCGACTGCTGTTGCCTTCCCTAACAGATCAAACGGCCGACCAGCTTTATGGTCAGGCAATCGACAGTTTAATTCACATACAGCAAACTCAATTATCCCTACCCCCTTATGACCAAGCACTGCTGGACCGCGAAATGGCACTTTTTCAGGATTGGTACTTGGAAGTGCAACTGGGTTTGACCCTGAACAGAAGCGACAAAAGTTTGCTGGCGGATACATTTTCATTGCTGCGTGATACGGCCTTAGGTCAGCCTCAAGTGCCGGTTCATCGGGATTTTCATAGTCGCAATCTGATGTTATTGAATGATCATTCGATAGGCATTATCGATTTTCAAGATGCGGTTCAGGGGCCTTATACCTACGATCTCGTATCGTTGCTGCGAGACTGTTACATTGCATGGCCACAGGAAAAAGTAGAGGAGTGGGCAATCCTTTACTTTAAGAAAGCCCATCATCAAGGGGTAGGCTCGGGTACAGCATTAGAGCAACAAATGTTGTGGTTTGACTGGATGGGCCTGCAAAGACATCTAAAAGCCATCGGAATTTTTAGCCGTCTGTGCCATCGCGATGGTAAGCACGCCTACCTACATGATATCCCCAGAACATTAAACTACGTATTGCAGGTGTCCAGTCAATACGAGGGGATGGAAGCGTTCCATCAGTGGCTACAGCAAGTGGTTGTGCCGGCTCAAAAAGCGAAAGAGAGCGCTTCATGAAAGCCATGATATTAGCCGCTGGCCTCGGCACTCGCATGCGTCCACTGACGCTAAAGACACCTAAACCCATGCTAAAAGTGGCAAATAAACCCTTAATCGAACACCAAGTGATGAAACTGGTGGATGCCGGTTTTACAGACATCGTGATTAATCACGCATATTTGGGTGAGCAAATAGAAGCTTATTTACAAACGGGTAAACAATGGGGTTGTAATATCCAATACAGTGCGGAGCCATCGCCACTAGAAACAGCTGGCGGTATTTTAAAAGCACTGCCAATGTTAACCACCTCCACTATGGATTCTTTTTTAGTGGTGAATGGCGATATATGGTCGGACATTGACTACCGACAATGTACCCCCTTGCCTGCTAGCGAACAGGCTAATCTAATGCTGGTGGATAACCCTCGTCATCATGCTTGTGGCGACTTTTCACTGCAGGCTGGCAAAGTCTTCGAACCCACTGCCTCAGGTGCGCGTTCGCCAACGTTGACCTTTAGCGGTGTCAGTGTTTTGAAGGCTGAGCTTTTTGATGAATGCGACCCATCAAAAGACGGTGGCGTCTATAAGCTTGCTCCATTATTAAAATCGGCAATGTCGAAAGGTAAAGTAAGCGGACAGCATCACACTGGTTATTGGTTAGATGTTGGAACACCAGAACGGCTGACAGAACTGGATGCTTATTTATCCAAACCCTCGATGGCAACTGAGTAAGGAAAAACAGAGTGAAATTAATTTGGGCTGGCAAACTCATTGGCGCCTTTATTGGGTTTGTAACAGGTAAGTGGTTCGGGTTGTTGCTTGGGTTGCTGGTCGGCAATGCTTTTGACCAAATGTACGCTCGTCAACGAAAACCCGAGTCGATACGGGCTGAAGGGCAAAATATTTTTTTCCGTGTGACTTTTTTAACGATGGGTCAGTTGGCAAAAAGTGATGGCCGCGTAACGGAGCAAGAGATTGATCAAGCGCGTGTGATTATGGATCAAATGGGGTTAAACGAGGCTCAGCGTAAAGAAGCCATTCGATACTTCAGTGAAGGCAAATCCCCAGAATTTGATTTAATGCCCGAACTACAGCGATTTTTACGTGCAGTAGGTCATCGTGGCAGCCTCATTCAATTATTCCTTGAAATACAACTGAGCATTGCCTACGCAGATGGTCAATTAACCATATCTGAAAAGCGCTTGCTGGATCGTGTCTGCCGCGTACTGGGGATTTCTGCTCTGCAGTTTGAATACATCCATGCACGTGTGCGTGCAAGTCGAGAACAATACCGTGGACAATTTAATAAAGATTTCAGCAATGGTAAAAATGAACTGATGATTGCTTACGGAATACTGGGCGTGGAATCCAGTGCTTCAAATCAGGAAATTAAAAAAGCGTATCGAAAACTGATGAGTCAGCATCATCCGGATAAGTTAGTCGCTAAAGGCTTGCCAGAAGAAATGATGAAAATTGCTAAAGAGAAAACACAAGAGATTCAATCTGCTTACGATAAGATTATAAAATCTAGAAAGTCATCCTGATGCAAATCGCGGTTTCATTAATCGAATGTCGTGTGGTTAAGGAGGGCCATGTTAGAAGCACTTACTCCTGTTAGAAATATTGGCTGACGCGGTCAGAGTAAACGATTGCCATTTAAGTCGCCGCTTAGCTGAATTGATCTGCTTGGAGTACTGCCAACCTAAAGAGTGGAGGCCAAATTACCTAGGCAATCTGCGCTTTAAAGTATGTTAAGGTATCTATCATGATAAGAATATGAGGATATATGACGTATGTCGCCCGCTTCAACCATCTGGTTTCGTAGATTGGCCAAAACAGTTATTGCATTATTACTTCTTCTAATATTAATACTGGTGACAGCTGTTGTTTGGTTGCCCAAAGTCGGATTGTACTATGCCGATCAGTGGTATCAGTCTCAGGGAGAAGGTTATCAACTGAAGCTAGGTGACTACCATTTCTCGCCATTTGAGGGCAAACTCCAGCTTAACGGACTGACACTAACCCACCCTGACCAAGAAAATAAACATACCTCGCTCACTCAATTCGATCTTGTTTTTTCACCTAAGCGCTTATTGGATCGAGAAATTATTATAAAACGTCTTCATGTATCCGGTAGCGAAATCAGTATTCGAAAAACGGATGCTGCTATGACCGTAGCAGGCCTCAAAATTCCGCTAGATGAAGCTGATTCGTCATCGACTTCGAACACGCCCTCTGACGATGTGAAAATAGAAGAAAATGAAAACACTGATAATGCTGACCATACTGGAAATCAAATCACCAATAGCAGTGACAGTAATACATGGAAGGTAGCCGTCGATTCCATTTTATTTTCTGATCACAATATTACTTTTCGGGATACAGTCGTTGATACGCAAGTTGTTATTCAACATATTGATATTGCGCCGTTCCGATTTGAGTTTCCATTACAGAATGATGTCAATCAAACTTCAGTCAGCAGTCAAAGCAAAAGCCAAAATCTTTCGGATCTGACGCTGTCGATTGACCTTCAGCTATCGGTTGAATCTCTTTCTGTAAAGGTAGACAATCCGATTAAAATTCAATCGCCATTGTCAGTGAAGTGGGAAGGCGCGTTGGAGAGTCTATTATCCCACCCCAAGATAGTCGGCAATTTTGAATTCAATCATATCAACCTTCAAACAGGACAAGACTTTGATGTATTGATGGAAGGTTTGATATTTAATCAAATCGTGGCCAGCACTGAAAATATTAAAATTGAAAAAATGATGATCGAACAATTGAACTTAGCTCAATCTGTTCAAACCGATGATAAGGATATGGATACATCCAATAACACGAGCACTAATCGCTCTCAGGCATTCTCACTGCAACAATATGCGGTATATGAAATTGATTACTCATTTGAAAAATTCAAGTCCATGACATCAGGCAAGCATGAATTTAATGGATTGAACATGAGTGTGATTCGAAATAAAGATCAAACATTGACTATACCCCCTTTTCATATCCCCTTAAATGAAGAGCAAGCCGAGGATCACAAAAACGTAACCAGCACGACCGAAGATGCAGCATCTAAATCGAATAGCGACTCAGCAGGGGGGGCATCAGACAATAAGGAAGAAGAAAATAGCAATACGGCTGCACTGGAGATCAATATTGATGGCATTCAGCAAATAGAAGGCGGAAAAAGCAATATTTCTATATCAGATTATACGGTTTCCCCTCCGTACAATGGGACACTTTCAATTAGCCAATTTGAGATAAATAGAGTAGCGATTAATTCACTCCAATCTATTCAGCCTATTGAATTCGTATTTGAATCCTCCCTTGACGCATTTAACAAAATAAAACTGAAGACAGACCTGAGTTATATTAATGAAGTTCCAAACGGCAAGCTTGACATCAATATTGAGCAGATGGATATGGTGCCATTCAACGGCTACGTCATAGAAGGTATCGGTTATCAGATACAAAAAGGCATGCTTCAAATGGACGGGAATATTACTGTGAATAAAGGCGAGCTAGCGGGTTCAGCCAATATTTTGGTGAAAAACTCAAAGTTAGAGCCGGCGGACGACAGTATAATTGATCAACTCAGTAAAAAAATATCTATGCCTGTCGACACTGCGCTATCATTGCTGCGTGACGATAATCACAACATTAGGATAAGCTTACCCATCTCAGGTGACATCACGAAACCCGACGTTGGCCTAGACGACCTGACTCAGCAAATTGGCACACTCGCCATTAAAACAGCTGCGATTCACTACCTTAAACAAAGTATTCAGCCCTTTGGCACGCTCATTAGTTTAGCGAATTATGCAGGCTCTCATTTAATGGCAATTAAGTTAGACGCCATACATTTTGAGACGAATGAAAGCAAATTATTAGATGAACACAAAGCCCTGCTTGATAAAGTGAAAGATATAATGGTTGAAAAAACGGAATTAGAATTACAAGTTTGCCCGTTTGTCAGCGCTCAAGAGGTGGAAGCGTCAGGCGATGATTGGAACGTTTTAGGGCAGAATAGAGCCAGCGGGATTAAGCAATATTTAGCTGATTTTAATGACGAAAATGATCACTCCTTGTCTAATAGAGTGACGATTTGTTTGCCTCAAACCGGAGAATCGTCTGAAGTGGTCCTTGGCTTTTAAGGCGTTTCAGCTGCAGAGGGTTTTCTCTGCAGCCGTTACACTATCTAAGGTGTACCAATAGTCCTCGCCTAAACATGCACACAGTGTGATTTAGGAGGCGTGCACCGAAACATGTGTAAAGTATATCCCGTTCTTGTTTTTTCTGGTCGACGATCGAGCAATGTCGTTGACAGAGGATCATAGCTGCCCCCTGAACCACTCTCATAAACATGAATACTGATTCATGTCGCATATAGTACAACGCATATACACGGCCTCATACGTGTAAAACTCAACTAAGCTAGAAGAATGCGCTTGTATTTGATATGTCATTAACGCACTTCATAAAATGAGTGTGAGCCGGCTATGAAACATTTATCCTATAAAATCAATGATATAGATACGCTTTCGAGAATATTAAAACAAGATATTGATCCGTCGCTTGGTTCGGAAAGCGCATCAATACTGGTACAAGTATTTAGTCATGAAGATAATGAGCACTGGTTTTTAAATATATCTAAAGTCATACAAAGCCAGTTTCATCAGGCCATTATCGTCGGAGGGAATACACCGGCTTCAATTGCTCATGGTGAAACCGTGACGGATGAAACAGTAGTCGGCATCACCTTTTTTAAGACGTCAAGTCTTCAACTCCTGACACAAACCTGTGAGGGAATGAGTGATTTTGAAGCCGGAGTTGAAATCTCTAAAGGCATTCAATCTGTAGAAGAGAGAATTGCAGGTTTATTGGTCATGACTACACCAATATCGCTAGATGCGATTCAATTATTATCCGGATTAAAAACCAGCCACCAAAATTATCCAGTCTTTGGATGCGGCGTAGGTGACATTAATACGCAGCATTCTATTTTATTATGTCATGACAAAATAATAAATGAGGGCGTGGCAGTAGTCGCTTTTTGCGGAACGGATTTAAATATGGATGTTAACAATTATTTGGGGTGGCTTCCATTAAGTCAGGAAATGAAAGTGACCGCTGTTGATGGGCTAACGGTTACAGAGATTAATCATGAGCCGGCATATAATATATACTCAAAATATCTGGATATTGAGGCTGATGATCAATTCTTCTTAAATGCAGTGGAGTTTCCATTATTGATTAAGCGAAACTCACAACTTATTGCTAGAGTCCCGAATCAAGTATTGCCAGATGGTGGCCTGCTGTTTTCAGCGGATATTTTCGAAGGCGAGGTGGTTCAGATTGGATATGGTGACCATAGAACAATTATCGACAATGCTCAATACATACAAAATGATTTTACACGCGATCCACCTGAAGCCATTTATCTTTATTCTTGCTTGTGTCGATGGTTTTTGATGGGACAAGATGTCGTGTATGAAACGCTTCCCTATGAAAAAATTGCCCCGGCATTTGGCTTATATACAGCAGGAGAAATTCATGGAAGCAATAACCGAATAGAATACCTGAATGCAGCGATGGTTGTTGTGGGCCTGAATGAAAATAAAGGAAATACTCAGAAAGTCCTCCCAAAAAATCTAGATAAGCACGTTGAAGAGGTAAAACCTCATAAGCGTCTTGTTGCCCGATTGACGCATTTCATTGGAACCGTTTCTAAAGAATTAAGAGAAGCAAATCGTGAATTGGAAATATTAGCCGTCACCGATAAACTAACAGGTTTGTATAACCGAGCAAAGATTGACAAAGATCTCGTTCACGAACTCTCTATGGCTGAACGGTACGAACATGTGTTTTCGGTTGTTTTAATAGACATTGATCATTTTAAATCAATTAATGACAGTTTTGGACACCTTGTCGGCGACACCGTCTTAAAAGAATTAGCAATACTGATGGAGCAGCACACACGAGAAACCGATATTAAAGGGCGTTGGGGAGGAGAGGAGTTTATATTAATATTGCCTAGCACAAATATCGAAAAAGCCATCAACGCCGCTGAAATATTGCGAAACTCAATTGCTGAATATGAATTTAAAACAGTCGGTTCGGTCACCGCAAGTTTTGGCGTCAGCGCATATCGTGCCAATGATGATAGTGATGCCGTCGTTAACAGAGCGGATCATGCGTTGTATGAGGCAAAAAGGCACGGTCGAAATAGAGTCTATAGCGAAACTGATCCGTAGTGTTTATTCTGCAGTGAGAATGAGGGCAATTAATAAATCGAGTGTCTTATATCAAGTGCCATTCAATCGTTATTACAAAGCATTCATGGCATGCACTTCACAGCTAGTCCGTTATAGCTAAAACTTTCTCCTATTGTATTGCTAGCTTTTTGTATTTTTAACGATGAATTCAAATGGATATCGAGACAGGGATGTATTTTCAGTTTTACCTCCGATCGAATTTTTAATATCAAATATTAATTGATAAGGATGAGCGTTTGATTAACGCTGAGTTTGACTGCCAATCACTGCTCTAATACGCCTGCCTTTGTACACCTCAAGACAAGGCATAGTTGGCCTAATTCGGTCGATTTCATCCAGCTGTATTTTTCAAATGGACGAACGTGACCATGTTAATATCGAAAATAATACCATTTGTATTGATTATTTATAGCTTACAGCCCTACCGTCTAAATTTATTTTATATGGCATACAATCTGCCTAGTTTGATGGGTGTCAGTCCGGTATTGATTGCACGTGTTGATAGCATCTCACACTGGGATTTGAATTCTCTAAGAAAATGACCAAGGAAAATGCTTGTCTGAGTTGGTCGGTATTAAATACCAATGTTGAGAGCGAAAAACGATAATGGACCTATTTCTACGCGCTTTCAGTAAGTTGAGATGAGACTGGCCTAAGATTATTTCGACAATGTCATTGTTTTTTTTGAAAAGAGGTAATGGTATGGCTGATAACCCGTTTGAATTCGAAATGCTATTGGATGATCTAGATAGCGTGCTGACGACGCAACAGAAAACCGAGCTGAAGCAATGGCGTGCTCATGATTTGGCATGTGACAGTGACGGTGAGAGGTTTAACCTAAATAATGACAAAGAAAATGCACAAAGACTCAATACATCTGTAACAAAATTGTTAGAAGAAGAAAGCGAAATAAAGAATACACTTGCGAATGTGTATGGTGAGGTGCCGAACCCAGAAAAGGCGGTTAATTTATTTGACCGAGGAGTTGAGAAAGCCAGGCGAACAAAGCTTCGAAGTGATGTCATTAAGCTTCAGTCCTTTGTTACACAGGAGTACACTCGATTTAAGCAATATGAGAAAAATGCTTCAGATTTTTTGCTTGAACTACCATCAAATACACATGAAAGTGAAGAATTCAATAGTAGTGCTTCACAATCAAATGAATCATCAGACTCACCCCTTTCGCAAAATACCCATTCTAATGAAAATTTATCCACTGAAAGCCGTGAAACTGAGAAAAATATACCTGTTCACCAAGCACAAAATCCAAGTATGAATGTATGGGCGATTCAAGATGAATTAGCGAATTCAATGCCGTACATACACTTTAATGATGCCGCTTTTGTTAATACCGAAAATTGGGTATCTACGTTAGCCTAACGGACATCAAACGTTTAAAAATAATGAAAATTCGAATCATAAGAGAATCGGTATGACTATACCCAATAACTATTACGATTTAGTATTAATCGGAAGTGGATACAGCGTCTCGACCTATATCACCATGGCAGATTTCAGTGTCAGTAAGCGAATAGCGATTGTTGGCGGAACGGATTCTTGGGCTGATACTGTGCGTGGTACAGGTGTCATCAACCATAGTCGTCATCTTCTAGCGAGGGAGGTAGTAAAACGGAGCAATTTGACGGATTTAAGAAACAGTTTGCAACCGAGCAGAGAAGATTTAGCGAATAGTAATGCAAAAATTATAAGAGATTTCGTTTCAAGTCCACCAAAAGGTTGCACGGTCACGTATATAAAAGGCATTGTTTCCGCTATCGGACGTGAAAGTATTAAGCTTGGTCGACGAGAAAAAATCGAAAAGCCCAGTGAAAATGATGCTATTTTGAAACGCACTGCGGGTGATGTTGTTCCTTTTTATGATATTACCTTCAAAAGAATTAGAAATCAGGATGTTGGTGCAAAGTTAACAGAAGCTTCCGAAACGATTCATGCCTTAAAAGTAGTATACGGTGGTGGCGCTGGGCCGCATACACCGCCCATGCTATCAAATGGTGAATGGCAAGCTATTAATATTATTAATCCCAAGCAGGGTGATATTGTTAAGTATCCAGATGATGCAGTTGTCATGGATTTGGACACCTTTATGGTCAGATCTAAATCAGATTCAAACAACCCACTCACTGCGGGAAACGTGGCACTAGTTGGCCCCAATGCTGGCATTGATGCGGCAATCGAAGCATTGAGTAATGATAATCTCAATTTATTTTGGCTTATTCGGGGCGCAAAAGGGGTCAAACCTGCTTGGTTACCCAGTAAGCACTATACGTTTACTCGAAATGGGCAAGTCTATAAAGATGATGCTGCTATTAAATATGCGGAAGGGCGGATATTAAATTATAAGTCGATTGAGGTTGCTGCAAGCAATAACATGCAAAATCCGATTCGTCTCACGGTGAAGCAAACGGAATATTTTTCCAGTCAACCAGGCGAAGGTATGCCTGATATTGATAATCATCAAGCCAATATAAATATTAAGTATTATGTGTTCGCAATTGGGCAAAATCCCTCGCTTGAAGAAAGAAAAGGCAATGGCAATGCAGAAGAGGTGATCCGAATAGGGGCTCAGAAGGTGCTGAAACCGGTTTTAAATTATGAAACGCTTACCCCTATTTATGATCGTAATCAGCGCTATGGCAGATGGTTTGAAACGGCAGTGGCATTGCAGGATAAATTTGGCTCTCAATATCAGGGATTACAAGTGGTGGGAGCAGCAGCGTTAGCGCTGGCAGGAAGAGGGACACCCGTTGTTGAGCAAAATTATATTACCCACCAAAACTTCGGGAAAGACTA
Organism: uncultured Saccharospirillaceae bacterium; assembly: GCA_947503895.1. Lineage (GTDB taxonomy): Bacteria > Pseudomonadota > Gammaproteobacteria > Pseudomonadales > Oceanobacteraceae > Bermanella. The sequence goes on along the minus strand of CANNFT010000007.1, from coordinate 37,719 downwards.
TGCTGAGGTTGAAAGCTCTGCATGCTCAGGACAGCCAGCAATAAAGTATCAAGAGAGCATGACCAAATTTGATCAATCTAAATTAGATCGAGAGTATTACAGACTTTCTGATTATTTTGATGATAATACAAATGTTCCTTCTGTCATCAATAGTATGATGAATTTGGTATTAAAGCTTAATCAGTTAACAATTGGTGCAGGCGATCAACTCGGTTCTGTTCGTAGTCAAATCGCTGCACTGACAGGATATGATTTAATTGCAGCGAATGCAGGGGAGATTGCACTGCAAGTTCAGATACAAGAGTTGATAGATTTAATTCTTGATAATCGAGATAAATTAAAACAAGCCAATCAAAGAGAAGAAGCATTCAATGCCATTAATAAAAGTGCTAAAGCACTGTATAGTGAAATGACCTTGAAATGGGACATAGCATATAGCGATAGAGACCCCTATTTGGCACCCTTGTCTATATTCTTTCGAGACAAAATGCTTAAAGAGATGTCTGCGCTGAATGAATTCACCAGCAATAATTACTCGATTCAAGCTGCTCAAGAGATGTCTCAGAATATTCCGGTGCTTTTGAGTGACTTATATTATTTATTGGCCGGACTTCAAGAGTTTGTTGCAGAGAAGGCTGTTGATTTTAATGGTATGGATCGAACTGAATTGGCGGTGTATTTGGCAGCAGTGTACCCTAAAATCAAGCCAGAGGACTGGCCGAGCATAATTGAAAAGATCATTCTCGGGCGAAATCAGCGGCCGACTGGTTACGATAGTCAAGCCATATCGCAGATAAAGGCCCAGCTAAGTATTATAAATGGAGACCCTCGTAAGGCTGCAACATTTACGGCACCGTAATGATAAAATCGTTATATTACTTTACGTATATCCACATATGATTGTGCAGGCCCTGAGAACTGGTACCAGCGTAGGGCCATATATCAAAAGGGGCTTCTGCACCTTGCTCCAATACGACGCCGTTGTCAGCATTTTGATTTAGAATAATGGCGCTTTTATTAGCCCCAGTTAAGTCACAGCTGGAGTCACTGCTTAAGTAAAAAGCGAATGTGCTTGAGCTGGAAATTAAACTGGTTAAATCACTGCTTGGATCTGTGCAGCTTGCCGCGTTCAATTTTGCGATGGGTATATGGCTAATCAATCCCTGCTCATCCATTAGCATGATGCCTTGGCTGATAGTCGGTCGGATACTTGCCCAATATGGGTCAGCTAATAGGCCACTGCCCATTGAGATCTGCTGATTGGGTGAGACAGATGCCACGGGTTTCCAGTCACGATTTTTGCCATGATAACCAATTAATGTCCACCCGCCATTCAGTGTCTCCATGTCGCAGTAGACAGTGTGAGGAGGCTGATTTTGTTCTTCGTTACTTTCGCTCGGCCCATCAGGATCAATCATATAGAAACCACTGACCAAGCTGTCTTTAAATACATGAAGCGCTTTGCAACTGGTTTTAGGGTACGCAGCTTCACTTGCGTCGTTAATGATCATGGTCACGTTAGCGGATTTTAAAGACGGAATATTTACAGTTTGAGTCGCAACGATTTCGTCATTTAAGGTTGCCGTTAATATGTACTCGTCGGGTAGCACTGAATGCATTAACAGTCCCAGTGTTTGGTTGTCGCTGCCTGTTATTCCCCACTGTGTCCCATAATGATCGGTGATAATGACGCCAGATAAAGGATTGCCAAACACAGACAATGTGTTGACGGTCACGAGAGACTTTAAACTCGCGTACAATATATTGTTATTGAGGATTTTTGCAGCGCAGGATAAGTGTTGGTCGAATGCTGTGATGGACCATTCACCATTACATCCACCAAGCGAAGCATTAGTTTGTTTATGTGTAAATGTTAGGTCAAACGAAAGCGTTTCGAAGTATTTAAGTTCGATATCCGATACAGCGACAAAATGATCATCTACCATCGAAAATTCGTTGTAGGCATACGTTTGATACTCTGTGTATTCTCCCACCAATGATAATGTGGCTTTGACATTTGAGACATCATCAAAATTTGCCATGACATTTTCAGGTATGCTTAATAAAAGTTGGCTTGGAAAAGGGCTGCTATTTTCATAGTTTAATGACAGTCGACTGACGAACGGTTTCAGCTCAATATTGGTGGTTTCATCGCTACTGAATATTTCACTGGCGTTGAGCAGTTCAGATTGGGCGAGCATGTAACTGTCATCATAAAAATTCAATTGAATTGAATATATAAAATCGAGCGTGTCCAAATAGAAATGATTTAAACTCTCAACCTGACTGATATCAAAGATGTATTCTTCGTCATTATTCACGACCAAACCTAATCGTGGTACTGAAATATCTTCCAGTTGGTCTAGTACAAACTGAACTTGCATTTCGGATAGATTAGAGACGTCCTCCACGTTTATTTGACTATTGCCAATTATGGGGGAAAGCGAAAAAGGCAACGCGTCTAAGTTTCCGTCAATAATTGTGATTGTTCCCTCGCCGCCAAACATTTTATCTGCATTGGTAACCAGTAACTCAAGCGTGTACTCACCAGGTGATAGGGCAAGATTTGAATTGGAAAATACATTGAAGCCATTTTGTTCAATGTACAGTGACCAAGGATAGTAGAAAATCTCAGATAACTGGTGGTCGAATACGCTCAAGGTGCCATTATATTGGTCTCCGCTGCCATTTAACCCGCCTGTCGAAATACGGTTGTTTTCACCAAAACCAATAGTCGATAATGAGATACCCGACTCAATGATCGGTTTTATAATAAGGGTTCCCCATGTCCCCTCCGGTGCTTTAATGGTCAGCGGGTTTTGACTGGTTAATAGATGAGTACCAACGGCTTCATCAATTTTTGCTACTAAGTCTGCCAATGTTGTGGCTTCAGGATTACTAGACGTACTATTGTCAATTTTTACTGAAAAAGTCTGCGTATTTTCACCGAATGGTGTGTATTCAATATTAAACCATAGCGTGATAGACCCGCTAAAATCATAAGGGCCGGCAGTGGTAGCGCTTAATAGTGGAGGTTCTATGCTATTGTCAATTCCGCCTACTGATTTTCGATTATTAGTGGAAAATCCGATATTCGCTAAAGTCATACCGGACTCAATAATGGGCACTAATTCAATCGTACCACCCGTCTCAACTTTACCGGTTAGGGTTAAGGGTGCTTTCGTTAACGTTAAGGTCGAACCCGTAACTTGTGCAATAGCAAAGAATATGTCGTTTTCAGTAATAGCGGATGCATTTTCACCGGACGCCCCAGATATTTTTATTAAAAATGTAGTTTGATCACCTACTTCATCGGTGTAGTGAATATTAAACCAAAGCGAAGCATTATTACTAAAGTCAAATGGCCCCTCTTCAGTAGAAGAAAGAGACGGCGCTTGATAGGTTGGCCATGTGTTACTTGACTGATTTTGTAAGTCGGAAGTGAGTAGACCGTTAGCTCGCCAAGAGTTTATCTGATTCTGAACCATTGTTGGATTAGACGTTGCTAATGCATTCGTTTTAGCATCAACACGGTGGGAGAAATTGGCATTTTCATTTTCAGAAAGAAATGTGGATGAAATCGAAAAATCCAAGTATCGTTTTGGCTTCGACTCAATATCCACAGGTAAATCATTTTGACTGGCAGGTGGTAAAGTGGATGAATCATGCTCTGATGATGCTCCACAGCCCGATAAAGTCCCTATTAAGATGAATAGACAAATTGTACTGATCTTTGTCATGACACAAAATCCATTTGGTGAAGAGGTTCAATTTCGCGGTTGATTGCCTATTTAGGCAAGTGCACCCTCTATGCCACAAAATGCATGATTGGGTTGATCACAAGCGAGTCATGCCCGCTTTATGGTGAGGAATTAAAAATATAACCATAATTCGGGGTGCCCTATAGGATGAATGGTTTTCAATAATGACCGTGGGGCTAATTGATGGGAATGGCTTTGCCAGACAAGGTGCCGCTAAGGGGCGCATCTTTGCCGATTGACGCTTTATCAAATATCAGTGATCCATCGCCAATAAACCCCAAAAAGCCGTCATTATCATTGCCGTAGACGCCAAACGTATCAAAGCCATGAAGCCGGTGTTTTCCACGAATAAATGTCGCCTTAGGAATCACCAATGTAACCCAGAAGTTATTCGCTTCTGTTTCTCTCCAAAAGCGGACAAAGACCGTATCTTTGGGTTCTTCAATGTGAGAAGTATCCAGCTCGGTTTTAATGCCGCTGTCGAATGTACCTGGAATACTATCAATCTTATACTCAGTCGAACGGTGCAAGTATTGAATGGAAAATTGAGCATTGAAATCATCCGAATCCGCAGTGCTCATTACGCCGTTAAAGCGTGCTGTAAATTCAGGTAAGGTAATGCAGTTTTCGTCCAAGGAAGCCGGCAAGGTTCTTATTGGGGTTTTATTAGCGACACGATTGTCGTCTCCTAATTCAGCGAGGATTTGCCCTCGTCTTTGTGCTATGAAGGCTTTAATCTCCTCTAAGTGCAAGCTTTCAGTTTGGGCTAACTGTGCAAGGCGATCCACTTCGGCGAGTAGATCACTTTCATTCCATACCGAATTCAATAGCGTTGACATAATGGTGTCGTATCTATCGCGTATATCTTTGACCTGCCATACTCGGTGACTGAGTTCGCTTCTTAGATAGATAGAATGGTAAGGGCTCGTTTCACCCGTTTTAACGAGGTTGGTCTGAAAACTTTGATCCGCTCCCCAGGGTATAAAATAAAATCGGTTGTCTTGCGGGTTTAAATACAAGTAAAAATTTGATTGGCCAGCAGAATAGCTATCTGAATGTCCAATTAATGCTTCTATGGCAATAAAAGTCAGGAAATATTCCATGTTAATCAACTGATCCAAAGTATTCCAAAGTTGATCATCATCTGAGGTCAACGCCTCTAAGACGGCCTGCAATTTTTCCTGTGTCGTCCCCGATTGGGTATATTTACTTTCAAACATTGGCATTAATGCTTGATTAAAATCTGAGCTTTCACCTTCTAAGAGTTGACCGTTACTATTTCCGAAGGCGCGTTGTAAAAAGGGCTTTCTAATATTTTCAACCTGACTATAAATGCCTTTATCAATACCCCGGATGGCGACCTGCACGAGACTGCACCTCGGAGCATGTATGCCGGCTGCATTAAAAATTTGGTAGGCTAAACATTGTTCGACGTTTGATGGGTCCTGATGATTGTTATTGAGTGTTAATCGCCTATTTCCGCCCACGGTACGGCCGGCATTAATCGCTCCGTCACCAACATCCAGCTTGATAGAAGGGCGGATAGCAGACAGGGAACCGAGCCCACCTTTTTTTCGAATTTCTACATCCTCGAGTGTATATCGAGCAATCTCTACCTTGCTACGGAAGCGTGTATATTCTCCAAACGTATCACAAGCACCGGCAATAGTGCCTAAGTTGCGGCCTTCGTACCGCAATGACTGCCAATCAGAATCTGTTAATTGAATTTGATAAGGTATTAATTGTGTTGTATCAAAAATATCTAAGCGATTTAAATTAACTTTGTCATTGGATAATGTATTTTCATTTGATGGTTCAATCAGCGGGCAGCCTGATAACCCCATACATATTAATATAATGACGGCTCTATTTTGATGGGATAATGTTGATTTAAGCATATTCATATCTAGAAACTGAACTGAATTCGACCGGACCAAGTATTCCCTTTTCGTATAACCCCCGTTGCGGGTCGACGCCATTCAATATGTGTATAAGACAGCATGGCTTTCAAACCTTGCGCGTAATAGTAGTTTAAGCCCGTAGTGAATACCTCTGCGACTGTACCGATATCTCGATCGAAAACATCGAGTTCACTGTATCGAACGACGCCTTCAAATGCGCTTTTACCTTGTTTGTTGTTCAATTTTGTAAACCGACCATTTTTGTATCGGCGTTTGGCATGAGTGAGTCCACTGAGCTGAACATAATAGCCGTCGTATTGTACATCGCTTTGAGATTGCTGATGCATATTGGTAATGTTCTGAATAAACCATTCACCCTGCGCGGTGACATTTTCCCATTGCCACGCCCATTCTGTGCTGTATGTCTGAACTTTTTTGACATCAAATACGGGGCTTATGATGGGATTATTTGCGGTATTAATTTCAGGTCGCTCACGAATATCGTAAGTTCCGCTTTTCCAATCACGTTGGGCGGTATTCGCACCTAAATGCAAACGATGATTTGAGTTGAATTTAATGTTTGTGGTCGCGCGAGTGACAAAATCATAAACGGACTTATCCTCATCGCTTGCATCGAAGTAACCGGAGGTCAGTGTCCAGCGTTTTCGGTAGTACCCGATCATAGCACCGAGTGAACTTGGGAGGCTGATAACTTCAGACGTCATAGAGCGTTCTAAGGTGGGTAACTGCTGTGAGCTGATATCGTTTTCAAGGCCAATTGGAGGATCGAATTGTCCAAATTGAATAAAATAGTCATCACCACTGCGGTATTTGATATAGATGTCTTTCCACTCAAGGTGATGGGCTTCATTCCGATTGGGTGTGTTATAGTGAGCCTGAATTTTTAATGACCAACGAGAATGCAGTATTGAATTAATGTTGAATCTAGCACGACGAATTTCTCCCACTTCAGGTTGATCGTCTTCAGGCTCAATGCCATTGAGGTGATGGTAGTCGAACATAATATACCCAGATAGACTAAAGCTCGGATAGCGATCGTTCACATCGGCCATTGCCAGTGAGGGTCCCATGAGTAAATAGAGTAAGCCGCTTAAGGCCGAACTCATGACGGGCCATTTACTACTTCGCCCATCATCTTTCATTTGATCGTTCATGCGGCTGCTCTACCGCTGCCGCTCCTTCCCCCGTCCGTTTTGTATTTCTCGCGTGAATAGAATGCGTATCCATTAATACGCTGTCCGACTGGGGAGCATGAGAGGGTTCAGTATAAGTCACGCTTAAATTAGCGGTATCTTTGAGAAAATCAATATCCAGTATTTTAACATTGAGTATATTCAATCCCGTTCTTTTCTTTAAATCTTGAACAAGTTGTGGGTAGCGGTCTGGCAGAATATTTTCGATTTCTTCATACAAAATTCGTATTTCCTTATTGTGACTTTGAGACATATACCAATTTGAAGAACCGACTAACATAATAATAAACATATGAATGCTAATGAGTGTCGAAACCGATGATTCACTGACGGCATTAATCAAAGATAAGGCGATGATAATAAACAGGTAAGTCATGTCTTTAACACTCAGTGATTCTGTTCTGTATCGAAGCATCGAAAATACAGCGAACAGTCCAAAGGCGAATCCCATCGACATTTCTACACTGTGTAAAAGTGAAGTAACGAAAAATACACCCATTCCAAATAAAAAGAATGCGTGTAAAGTCGTGTGTTTATCCGAATTTTTGCCATACACCAACCAAAGCAGACCCCCGCATGAAAGGATGTTAATCGTTAGTCTGATTAGTAGTGATTGTTCTATGCCCCACCATTCCATTTTTCTACCCTAAATTCATGTGTGTGTAGTAGGTGAGACTGCCGCAGTATCGCTTTAAACCGGTTTGTTTTGACTTGCTTGGGAAATAAAGTAGCAACGGCGATGCAATATTTACTAAATGAGACAGCCCGAAATCCTAGTTGATGCATAAGCGATAACGCAGAAGATTCATGCTTATGTCCATTATGCTTAATTTCAACGATGGCAAAATTCTGCAATATTGATTCATTAGTGGTTTGGGATAATGATTTGAATTGTATTTGAGTATCAATACTGACTCTCTCATTATTGATATCATTTAGCAGTGTAATGCGTCGGTAGTCATTGAGTAATTTGGGAATAAAGCAGGCAGCGTCAATTTTAAAGTGAGCGAGAAAATCTCGATGCAAGGATAATGTATCCATTCCATTTGTACTGGTTTCAATGCGAATTTTTTTGGTTAGTCCACGTTTGCCATGGAATTTAATTTCTAGGTAACGTTTTCCGCTGCTGAGGTAATCTCTCAACCTAAGCTTATACCGGTTTTGGTGCTCATTATGATGTTTATGATACAGCGCCCATTTATCTGTGTCGTAATACATATTGCGGTAATGATGTAGACGGTGACCACCCACATTTAAGCATTTAAAACCTATATTTAGTCGTTCCAGCAGCATGGGTACTAAATTCATTGGAAATAGAAATTTAACATCCTCTCTTAGCATGTGCTGATTGCGCTCTTGTTCACTAAGATCGGATAGCGAATATGCATGGAATTGATCAAGCAATGCGTACTGATGATGCAGTGGATTCGTCACTTTTGATGCGCTTATAGTCGGCCATGAACGAAGTCTAGTGTTGTCAAATCCAAGACATTTCACCTCGCTACGGGTTAAAGTGCACAGTAGTCTGCTCTGTGGACCTTGATGCAGTGGAGATCGGGTGTTGAGATCCATGCATCATTAGTAGTATAGAGCTTTTGAGCAAAAGTACCCTGCTAGGATGGTGTGACAGATGATGAAAAATGACGCATTGAATAACATAAATGTGTATGAATACCCATTCATCTTATCTGCCATCCATTTAACAGGTTAACCCGTTTCTCGGGTGCCGAAGGCGCTCGCCGCTAACATTGGACACGCATATTGTTTAGGAAGAATTGAAATATGAAAGTGACGGTTTATATCGCAACGACCTTAGATGGTTTTATTGCACGTCAGGATGGTGGACTCGATTGGCTCCCCGGTAGTGATGGCGAATCTGCTGCTTTAGATGAAGATTATGGCTATGTGGACCTAATGGCATCTGTGGATGCTCTCATTATGGGGCGGAATACGTTCGAAATGGTGTACGGTTTTGGACAATGGTCATATGGGGATAAACCGGTTTTTGTTGCTAGCCAGTCATTATCGGTGTTGCCTGATGATCTACCCAGCTGCGTACAATTGTGCAGTGGAACACCTGCTGAATTAGTCAAAAAGATGAAAGGGCTAGGGCATCAGCATTTATACGTCGATGGCGGGAAAACCATTCAAGCGTTCTTACGAGACGGGCTCGTTACCGAATTGATTCTCACGAGGGTGCCCGTCCTAATTGGAGGTGGAATTCCGCTGTTTGGCACACTCAATCAGGATATTCCGTTTCAGCATGTGCGAACCCAGTCTTACCCTAGCGGTTTGGTATTAAGCCACTATCGAAACGTATTGAGTGATGCGGATGCTTAAACCGATTCAAATCGAATCCTGAAATGTGAAAAACTGGTGCAATTTGTCGCATAAATGGCTCGAAATGATGATTCATCGTTGTGCGTTTTGTCGGTTAGATCCCAAAGTGACTAGAAGGGATTCCCGTTTTTCTGTTTCTCTAACTTTAGTCAGATAAGTTTTACAGTATCACGCTGGATACTCGCCTTACGTTGAGATACCGACAATGAGGCGAGAGATGAAAAGAATAATGGTCCTCGGGCTGGCATATTTATTGTCTGCCTGTAATGGTGATGTAGACACGATAGGAGAGGGTGAAAAGCAACCCAATGACGAAACGAGTCCACCCAATATAGATTTACCGGACGACTCCACCAACGTACCTGAAATGCTGCAAACACCAACGCTAACGGCGATTTCAGAATTAGATGATCAAATTAAAATTCAATGGAATCTGCCAGACGAGGGGCTCACGGCGGTACTGTTAGAAAGGCGAGTTGCTAACTCTGTCTGGAAGCAAATAACCGAATTATCGGGTCAAAGTCTTCAATACACAGACGATACGATCATGCGTGGCATTGAATACAGCTACCGTGTGCGTACCCAACGTACCCTTTTACAAGACAACCAACCGATCACGCTATTTTCTAATTACAGTACTGTGCGCTCGCATCGAATCAATGATCCTCAAAGCACTGCTTACCCAGGGCCGCAACCTCATTTGTTACCCGGTTTGGTTCAAGCGGAATACTTTGATAAAGGCGGAGAGGGTGTGGCCTATCATGATTTTGAAACTGAAAACCGAGGGTTAGAGGGCAATCGCACGGAAGCAGTCGATCTTGAACTGGCAGAGGATGCAGGCGAAGGATTGGCACTGGCCTATATCGTTGCGGGGGAATGGCTAACCTACAGCGTTTTTAGCAGCAGCAATGAGGCATTGAATATTTCTGCTCGAATTGCAGCGACGGAAGCGGTCGGACGCATGAGAGTGTTGGTGGATGAGCAAGTGATTGCCGATGTGAATATCCCGGCCACAGGAGGATGGCAAGCCTGGCAGACCATCTCAGTACTTGAAGAGTACGAAATGCCAGAAGGTGAACACACGTTAAAACTTGAAATGGTAGAAGGTGAATTCAATTTAAATTATTTGCAATTCGATCCTATGGTTGAATTAACAGAACCGACAGCGCCTTCAAATTTGACCGCAAAACGCGCGGCCGAACCAATGGCAAAAAATAATACTATTTTGCTTGCTTGGGCTGATAATAGCGACGACGAAACAGGGTTCGAATTATTTCGTGCTATTGACGAATCTGAATTTAAAAAACTAGGCATTCTCAGTTCAAACAGCATGCAATATCAGGATAAAAACTTAGATGCTGGCCATACCTACGCCTATAAAATACGCGCCATAAACGGTGTGGGCGCATCCATTTTTTCCAGCGTGGCGTCAGTCGTCATTGATGCGGTGAATACGGTCGATGCAAAGGGGATTTATTCAGCCGATTGTGCGTTCTGTCATGGTGCAAATGGTGAAGGCGTAGGTCCATTTCCTAACCTACAGCGTGATGCCAGTTTCGAAGAATTAGCAAAAATTATTGAAGAGACCATGCCCGTCGGTGCGGTGAATGATTGTGATCGTGAGTGTGCCGAGGCATTGGCAACCTACATTCAAGCAAACTTCGTAGAAAAAGAAGAGCTTGCCTGCGATGCTGCGTCTAGCGCCCCCATTGAACAGCAATTACGTTTGCTAACGCGTCGAGAATACAGCAACACCATATCTGATTTACTCGGCTTGGAAACCCAAGTAGCAGACGACTTTCCGGTTGAATCTGTACTTAATGGATATGATAACAATGCAGGTGCGAGCTTTGTAACCACAAATCATATCGATCAATACTTAGCGGCGGCTGAAACGCTCGCGGAGCAGGCTGTCAATCAATCTTTTTCAAAGCTGGTGAGTTGTAATCTTAATGTTGAAAGCTGTGCTAATAACTTTGTGTCGGAATTTGGTTTGCGTGCCTTTAGACGCCCGCTTTCGACGATAGAAAAAAACCGTTATCAAGCATTGTTTGATTCTCAAAATACGTTGAATGATTCCATTCGAATGGTCATTGAGGCTTACTTAAATTCGCCAAATTTTCTATACCGATCAGAAATTGGTGTAGCCAACGGTGCGGGGCTGTATCAGCTAACACAATATGAAATTGCCAGTGCATTATCCTATCTATTCATCGGCACTATGCCAGATTCGACTTTGCTGCAAGCTGCCGCGACGAATAACTTAAACAGCAGTGAAAAAATAGAAGCGCAAGCCAAACGTTTGCTTGAAATGCCAGCAGCGAAAGAGCAAATGAAAAACTTTACTGCCCAATGGTTGAAGGCTGGTGCAAATCAAATTGGTGATAAAGACGCAGTTATTTATCCTAGCTTTACCAACGAAATACGAGAATCCATGGACCGAGAACTGTATGAGTTTGTAAATTATGTCGTCTTTGAATCCACCGGAACCGTCGATGAGCTCATGAACGCGAACTACGTCATGGTGAATGACAAATTGGCTGAATTTTATGGTGTTGGTGCCGTACAAGGTGATGATTTTGTCAAAATGAACGCTACCAACCGTGGCGGCTTGCTGAGTTTAGGCAGTGTATTGGCGAGTCACGCACACGCTAACGAATCCTCACCGATTAAAAGAGCTGTGTTTGTGCGGGAACGATTAATGTGTCAAGAAATGGCGCCACCACCGCCGGATTTGGATGCGACACCACCGGGATTAGACCCGACGAAAACTACCCGAGAACGTTTCGCTATACACAGCTCGGACCCCTCCTGTGCCAGTTGTCATACCTACATTGATGATTTGGGCTATGGCTTTGAAGGGTTTGACGGCATAGGCGCATTCCGCTCAAAAGAAAATGGGCTCACAGTGGACACTTCTGGCGTATTAAGAGGCCTAAATTCACTCGTGACGACAGATGAACACAATTTTGTCGGCACACAGGGTTTGGCGACATTGCTTTCGTCCAGTGATGTGACGAAAAGTTGCATCACCGAGCACTATTATCAATATGCATTTGGCAGTGATGTGAGCGAGCAAGATCAATGTGCTGTTGATCAGCTTAAGCAAGCCTTTATTGCAGATGGATTTAACGTGCAGTCGTTTATGTTGTATTTAACGACTTCACCTGCCTTCACTTTGCGTGCACCTGCCGCTCAATAATAGGACGCAATTATGAAAAATGAATTTTTAAAAAGTCGCCGCCGGTTCTTAGAATCAATATTGGCTGCTGGCGCGGCAGCCCCTTTTGCAGGGTTATTGGCACGCCCAGCGTTAGCGGCCACCAATATAAAACGTGTTATGTTTGTTTACCTTTCGGATGGTTGTATTCCAGAACGCTGGCATCCATCAGGTAGTGAGTTTAACTTCACGATTCCTGAGATGACGTCACCATTAGCCAGCGTTAAAGATAAACTGGTCTTTTTAAAGGGCCTAAATATGTACGAGGGTGGTGCGACGCATGAGGGGGGCATCCGAAAAGTATTGACCGGTAATGGTGATACTTCACTGGACGTTTATCTTGGTAAAAACATGGCAGCATCAACGCCGTTTTCATCACTTCAATTAGGTGTGTGTACGAATTTCCAAAGTACCCAAGGCGGTGGATCTTACATCAATGGCTCTCGTATCACGACGGAAGACAACCCTTTAAATGCTTTTAATCGCATATTTGCGGGTGCCAATCCGGATAGTGAAAATAACGATAGTCGAAAGGGTTCGATACTGGACACGGCACTGGCTGATCTCAATACGATTCGTGGAAAACTAGGCAACACCGAGAAGGTCAAACTAGATACACATTTAGAGTCTCTGCGAGAAGTCGAAAAACGCGTTAAATCGACCTCTGGAAGTTGCGATGTCAGTGGGTTTAATCCAACTGGGTTTAGTGTCAGTCCTACGGACTATTATCCGAAAACTTATCACTTAGAAAAACATTATGAGACGGTCGGAAAAATGCAGATGGACCTTTCGCTCATGGCATTTGCATGCGGGATGACCAATGTTATCTCATTAGCTTGGTCTCACCCTGTGACGGCAACCCGAGTCACCGTCAATGGCAAAAGCATCAATGGCCATGACGCATCGCATTACGGCTCACCCGACAGTGGCGGTGCCGGCGACTTCATTGCCATTAAGCAATGGCATTTAGAGCGCTATAAGTATTTGATAGAGGAACTCGCTAGCCGTCCCGAAGGAGATGGCAGTATGTTGGATCATACCTTGATATTGACCATATCAGATTTGGGTGACGGTAACCGTCATGATCATAAAAACATGCCATTTGTGCTAGCCGGTGGTCAAGCGTTGGGTGTACAAGGTGGTCGAATGCTCGACTTTAATGGCGATGCACACACTAAAATGCTGGTGTCGGTGGCTAATTTAATGGGTGTGAACATCAATCAGTTTGGGTATACCGGACATGGGACAGGCGGATTAGAGGGGTTAATCTAATCGTTAATTAATATGAAACACTGCGCTTTGGTTGTCGTTGTGCACGGGAATCAAAGCGCATAAAAACGAATATAAATAGAAGATGTGTTATTAAATGTTCATACAACTCATAGAAATTCAAACAGGTAATAAATTGGAACTCGCTGGTTTTTGTTCATGTATGAGTGCATGAATTAATCCATTGCTTAGCCAGCCCAGCAAATCACTGACGACCCGGCTACTGACATCGTCTTCAATCATTAAAGCTAATATTTGCTCGCAATTGTAGGCCAGATCATAACCTTGATTAAAGTTCTCAAATAGCGTTAAAGATACGTCATCTATGCGATGAAATTCCGTCAGCCGTTCGGTGTTACGCCATATTAACCAGTGGCACTTTTCTTTAATTGCTATTGGTGGATCTTGCTCATTTTTTATGGCTTTCCATATTAAGGGAACGTTCCATTCCGATTGAAATAACTGGACACTAGGATGAAACCTGAGTGTGAGGCTTGGCCATAAAGTAGGTGATAAAGTACTTAGTTCTTCAGTCGTCGCTCGTTCAGCATCCGCTGCGTCAAAGGCTGTCAGCAGCAGACGCTCAAATCGAGCAAGTTCACCGATTTGTGGATGATCAAGAAAGGGCGCGTGATGATTTAGATATTGAGGAAGGTGGTCAGCAAATTGGCGGAGCGAATAATATTGGCTGGGATGGATATTAATATATTCGTCTGTCATTTTATCGAACCATATATCGCCAATATAGGCCGATAGAACGGGATGGTCGACCAGAATGACATCTTTCAATCGTATGCGATATGCATTGCGATAGATGGCCAATCGCTGTTCATCACTTATTTCCCCTTGGGTGAGAATGTAATCTGAAAACTGAACTTGGTCGCTTCCTTGTAAATAGGCTAAAAAATGCTTTTGCAATTCGGCTAATGCATCTGAACTCATACACACACCAAGTGTGGCTGGGGGTGCCAAAGTGGAGCGGTCAGCAAGCGTGCTTTATCCAATTCTGTAACAAGCTCACCTAATGGAGGAATGTGATCATCTCTTTCGATCATGGTGCTGACAGGCCCTATCTTTTTGGCGGTGTATTGATAAAGCTCCCATACCGCTTCCGAGATATCATGATCATGAGTATCAATAACGTATTGACCATAATCGCTATGGCCCGCTAAATGTATTTGCCAAATTCGATTAGGGTTCATTGCATCAATATACTGCTCAGCTTTAAAACCATGATTGCGTGCACTGACATAAATGTTGTTGATATCCAGTAAGATATTACAGTCGGCTTCTTCCGCAATGATATTGAGAAAATCCCACTCGGTAAGATGTGATTCTGAGAATGTTAAATAACTGCTCACATTCTCAATGAGTATTTGACGGCCTAAGTAGTCTTGCACAAACTTTATTCGCTCAATTAAATGCTGAATCACGTCATCTGTATATGGCAAAGGTAAAAGATCATGTGAGTTCATTTTTTGCATGCCCGTCCAGCAAAGATGATCCGATACCCATTCAGGCTGCACTTCATTAATCAGTGCCTTTAAATTACTTAAATAGTCCATATTGAGAGGATCTGCAGAACCAATGGACATTGAGACACCATGCATGACAAGGGGGTAGCGTTCACGAATGGCATGTAAATAAAACTTGGGTTTACCACCTGCGACCATAAAATTCTCGGAAATGACTTCAAACCAATCGACAGTTGGTGCGCGATCAAGCACATCTTGGAAATGATCGGTGCGTAGCCCTAAGCCGAATCCTAAAAACGGTTTCTGCATGTGTTATCCCGTAGTTGATAAAAATGAATGGTCATATCTCATTAAATAGATAACGGGATCTTTCCAATTTCTATCTTTTGGTGCTGATAAAATACAACGTCAGATTCGTTTTCATTTATATTGAGACAACAGAATTTCTCTTCTTCCTTGTCGGTTTACGTCATGATGCTCGTAGATAGGCTTACGTAATGATTGCCAGTTTCATGGCCGGTGCCTTCCGGACTGGTTTAAACGGACAGCTTCATTATATAAAATATGCTTAGCTGCCATTGCTTGTTTTACGTCACTCAATTTAAAAAACTGAAAATTCTTATGATTTTTTAATCTTTAAGCGTTTGAATTTTCTGATTCTGCGTGACTAAATGAGTAAAACATGAGTTTTCAGCGGGATTCAAGGTGATTTTTGCACGCCTAAAAATATTGACCCATTTGGGACGCTACAGAGGAAATAGGCGAATGAAATAATCATTACCAGAACCACACAATCGTCAGCATCATCCATTTATTCACCTAGATCGATAAATGGATGACGCAATTTTAAGAATTTTGAGTATGCACCGAATCGTTAGCCGGTGGTTTTACCGCCAACACTCTCGCAAGACTTCGCCGACATAAATACAAATCCTTGTCCCTTGCAGCTGCCTTGACCTGCGCAGGCATGGTCTGCCGATTTACAATCATTCTGCCCATTACACATGTTGACGCCATAGCATTTGATGAGGTCTCCTTTGGCCACGGTGCCAGACCACTCGTCTTTTTGCTCACCTCCAATACCACCACAGGATTTAGATGGCATGGCCACAAATCCTTGTCCTTTGCAGTCGGACTGCCCCTTACACGCGTTGCCCGCTGATTTGCAGTCGTTCATCCCTTTACATTGAGATACGCCATAACAGTGAACCAAGTCGGTACTTGCACCTCCTGCCATGCCTCCAGAGCTGGCACAGCCCACCATGCCAGCGGCGGCCATGGCCAATGCGGCACCCGTTATATTCTTCGTTATTGGTTTATTCACGTCACGAAATCCCTTTTAATAGTTGATAGTGAAAGTGGCGGCCAATGATTTTGAATACCATAGGCGTCCAGCTTGACTGTAATGAGTGTAGACCAGAAATAAATCGGCGCAGGCATTCTGCTCGGTGGAGCAGAGTGTATGACAGTGCTCGCCCGGCATGGTAACCATTGGGGGCATGCATGATATTAAGGTGGCGACTGAGCATTAAAGTGTATGAGGAGGGTAGGGTATGAAGTCGGATCATTTTTCAGCGTATTTGAAGTACTGGCACCCGGGGTATTACAGCACGCTGGCACTACTATCTGAACTGGATGATCTATCTCTATATTTTTCTGGCGCGCTTGAGAGCGCCACAAATACGGCTGCTACTAAAGGTGTCAGCGATTATCCAAACGTGGCTTCCAGCGAGAACCTCATCCATGGGGCAGGCATACACTCAACGCTGAAGGAATACTGCGCGTTTATAATCCGCTCCATGCACGTCCAAGGAGCGGTAGATTCACCTAAACCCACGGTGGAGAGTATTACGTCAGCCTTTGAATACCATTCAACATTAGAGGCTGCCGATACGTTACCACACCCGATAAATACGCTGTTGGCAGAAGTGTTGGTAAGGTGTTTGAGTATTGCCTGTGAGTTGCATCTTCGATTGATGGATGCACACGGTATGAACGAAGCCTTTATTAAATTGTTAAAACAATTAAATGAAAATAGCCAATCGAAAGGATTAATTGATTTTATCTTATCGTCCACATATCAAGATTTAACAGAACGTCATAAACATGTAGTGCTGAACGAATATCACCGATTAACTGACAATGATGAGAGTGCACGCATTCCTAAGCCTAAAACGGCGCAGGTATTGTGGCGACAACATAAATATTCGGTTCTGGCACGTGATCCTAATCAATACAAGGCGATTGGAAAGGCATTAGCCATGGGTAAGCAACCGATAGAAATGTGGATCAATCCAATGTTGAACGCATTAAGGTTAACACCTACGCTAGGTGGCATAAGGAATGCAATTCAACATATGTGGGGATACGTTTCTGAGCCCAGTTTAAATAAAGCATCGTCACCCTTAGAAACACTTATTGACATGACGCAAAAAAGAGCCATGGAGCGATCAAGTGCATATTTAATTGAATCAACAGCTTTATCCGATTTAATGTGCTGGTATCACATCTGTAAAGATGCACAATAATTTATACGTGATAGATATTACCGTATCGATTAATACTCATAACATAACCTTGGATGCTTTTTAGAAAACATAAAATAGGCCAACCTATGGTTGGCCTGATGGGAAATACGATTATTGGATATTGTTATTATTGTTTTGCAATCTAAACCTGTAAACCTACAGGTATGGCGTTTCCTTCGCCGATTTATTATTCCCTTTCATTTTTTGAACATGAGCCAATCATTGGCTTTGTTCACTTGTGAGTGAGAACATATGAGATTGTATGTTCAGCCGTTCCTTTATACGAGCATGCTCGTAATACTGATAAAGCAATAGTGAGGCCAATTATATTATTGGGCTTAATAAGGATGAGAATTTATGCTCTTAGGTTTTTTGGCGTTAAATCCAAAACATGATTCAGACAAAATAGCTTTTAAGGAAATAATATTCGGAGCAATGTGTGATTGTGTATTGTTAATCAAGTTGAGCCATTAAGGTGCCTTGATCGCGTGATTCAATTTGGTTCGTTAATATTTTATTGCACCAAATTAAATCACCTTCACCTTGATCTAATGAACGACCCAACAAGAAGCGATAGAAGTATTCGACAGGTTGGTTATTCTTCGAATCAACCTGCCTGAACTGTTAAAAATAGCGATCTTTATGGTTTGGCCTGCGCGATGTGCGAGACGCTACAGCAAAAAAGACTCATCAATCGGATGGTAAATCGAAGCTGAATCGATGAGTGAATTTGCGGTGAGTCCAGGCACTCCGTACACTTCAGCATTGATATTATATTTGAGCTTGATTTTTTCGAGTAATAAGTCGAAGTCGCCATCACCTGATAGCAAAATGACAGTGTCGACATGCGGAGCCGTTTCAAGCACATCAATCGTAATGCCGACATCCCAATCTCCTTTTGCAGAACCGTCACTGCGTTGTATGTAGGGTTTTAATTTCACGTTAAAACCGATGTGCTTAAGGGCATCTTGAAACTTAAGTTGTTTATCATCACCTCGATGAATTGCATAAGCATTTGCCGTAGTAATGATGCCTTGGTGCTTAATTATTTGCCAAAACTGGCGGTAGTTAAACGGCCGCTGATATTTTTCTCGGGTGGTGTAGTAGATGTTTTGCACGTCCACAAAAACCGATATTTTATTCATTTCAACCACCTATTAATCTAAAGTTGCCTACATTTTAAGGGTATTATATCGTCAGTAGTGCTTCGTTTAAATTGAGTATTCAGCCAGTGAATAATTACGTATATTAAACATCTACCCTATTTTTATAGATTGGTGAACTCATTTTATGGGGTTACTTTTGCTTTTTGCTAATTTGTTTGATTATTGATCAGCCGATGAGGAGTCGAAAGTTTTATTGTTCGACATGTTGACATAAGTAGTAGTGTCTATAAGATTGCCGGGTTCTATGGGTAGAAATATGACATTCTTTTGTGATCCACTTTCAAATAAGAATAATTATGAATGTGGCACTGGCTTTTGCATTGTTGATTCTAGCTCAGCATAAAAACATAGCTATTGCCCACGAAAATATATGTGAAGCTACACAGCAGTATTTGACTCAGCTGTTCGATCCTGCTGTGCCTGCTCGAAAAAGACGGTCAAATCAATGTTTTATTACTGATATTGAACGCGATTCTGATTTAGTCTGGATCGATGTGCGAAGAGCGTCTCAACTCGAGTATGAGCGCATTCCTGGTGCATTAAATATTTCACCAGCAGCATTGTCTTCAAAGTCATTCCTGAAGTACAAGAGATTGCTATTAATATCGAATGGGTTTGGGCGAGCAGCTCTTTCAGAGCTTTGTGCTGAATTAATTGATCGTGGATTTAAATCCCCCTCAATCCTTCTTGATGGCATTCGGCATAAGGCGGTAGAATTAAAAATCTCACCTCATCGACCTAGAGCAAGCCTGAGCAATGTTGTTTCTGTATCAGATGTGATAAGGGAGCTCTCTCAAAACGAGGTATTTTTGGTCGCTGATAATGAGGATGTTGCTAGTCAACTTTCCAGCGAATTAGCTGGTGTTCACCAATTGAACGCTAAAACCCCAATAAATCAAATTGCAGAGCTTCAGAAGCTTAATCGTAAGCATGGAAAAGAAGGTCTTATACCAATTGTGCTTTTCACTAGTCCAGAGAATGGACAGGTGCTGATGAGTTTTCAGCGGCCATCAGTACAAAATAATGTGTATTTTTTAACTCATAGCCCGTTTGATTTGCTCGATGAAATTAGGAAATTAAAATCAAAACCAAATAAAACAAAAATCCCAAATAGGTATAAATGTACGGATGTTTAATTCTAAATTTATAAGTGTCGGGCTGCTGTCAATCGTATTGATATTAGTTTTTTGGGGTTTATATGGTAATGACCTTGGTAACCCCATGTCTGCCAAGGAACAGGTTGTACGATACAAACTGGAACTTGAAAACTCGACTAATTTACCAGTAAAAAACGCACGTGTTCGAGTTTTTGCTCCAGTTGATTCCATTGGTTGGCAGCGCACCCTAGAAATTAAGTCGGACCGTGATTTTGATTTGAAATCTGATTCTTATGGAAATCAAATGCTTGATTTCGCACTTTCCGAAGTCGCTCCTTACTCTAAGCAATATATAACTGTCACAGCACTAATAAGTTTCGATAAAAAGAATGCGGAATCTTATAAAAAGTTCCCTAATAATACATTCTTACAAAGTGAAAAGTACATTGATAAAAACAACTTAAAGATCAGCATGCTTGCATCATCTCTCAGTGAATCATCCAAATCTCAAGAGTTAATAGATGTTGCCCAGGAAACTCATAAATGGGTATCTAAAAATATGGTTTACTCTAGCTACGAAAAGAAAGATTTAGGTGCAGTCTATGCTATTAATAATTTACGTGGCGATTGTACAGAATATATGTATTTAAACGCAGCCATTATGCGAGCCCAAGGTATAGCCAATATTCCTGTTTCAGGGTTTTATATTGGC
Organism: uncultured Saccharospirillaceae bacterium; assembly: GCA_947503895.1. Classification (GTDB taxonomy): domain Bacteria; phylum Pseudomonadota; class Gammaproteobacteria; order Pseudomonadales; family Oceanobacteraceae; genus Bermanella. The sequence continues at coordinate 17,036 of CANNFT010000007.1, read as the reverse complement.
AATACCAATGGAATGTTGAGTGCAGTGAATTATCATAACTGGAATTACTTTGATACAGGTAGCGAATGGCGATTGAGTGATAGTCAGGGTAATAACTTTGATGATAAACAAAGTGAATATGTAGTGTTTAGGGTTATTGCAAAAGATGAAATTCAAACACTTTCAAATACTCACAGATTTTCAATTTCAGATGAACGACTGAAAGTTAAGTTGATATAATGGGGAAGCGATATGGATATAAAAATTAGTGTAATTTCTCTTTTTAGTGTCTACTTATTTTTATCAGTGAATACAGTATTTGGGCTTCCAAACCCGGCAATTACTGGCTCATCGGCCTATGATGGTCGTGTAGCCCTAAGCTGGGAAGGAGTGGATGGTGCAGAAGGTTATAAAATCTACTATTCAGAGAATGAGTTCACTAATATCGAGAATGCTACTGATTTCATTCCTGTTTCTCACTTAAAGCTAGACGCAGGGGTGGCTGGTTTAATCAATGGTAAAAGCTATTTCTTCGCAGTAGTGACTGAAGCGTTAGGTTCTATAGAGCACAAAAGCGTGACCCCGGAACTATTAACCCCAGTGGCAGATACTCTCAGTCCAGAAATTGTAGAAACGACCATCAATGACGAGCCAGTAATAGGTAGTTATAACGTAAGCTCCTCTATTATCATTCGAGCAAAGGCTCAAGATGATTCCGGTTTATCTACTATTTCTTTCAAGATCGGTAGCTCGATCCTAACTTCTATTTACAAAGCCCACGGTGAATTCGAAGCAGTATGGCCTTTACAACAACAGGCAGAGGGCTTGCAAACGTTAAAGATTGTGGCGACCGACTCAGTAGGAAATAAAACAGAAAAGAATATTCAGCTGCAAGTTCATGCCCCCGTAGCCAAATTACCAGTCGTTAGACTTGATAGTATAAATGGAGTCATTAATAAAACAGTATGGCCAGTACAGCTTATGAGTTCACCTCGCGCTCAAGTGCAGTTAGTGCTGAATGGAGAGCCCCAGGCTTGGTTAAACACCAATCATGAAGGCGTTGCTTACTCCACTGTTACGCTCAATGTAGGGGACAATGCACTGCAAGCACAAGCTCGGCTAAATGCAAATGTTGGTGAAGTCGCTTTATCAAACATGATGAATATAAAGGTTGATCTTAATGTTCCTAGCCAGCCTGTTAGCCTAGATGCCCAAGCATTATTAAATGGTCAGGTCCAAATCTCTTGGTACCCTGAAAATCAAGATATAATAGCTGGTTATAACTTGTACCGTTCGAAAAATGATATTAGTAATGCCATTCAAACGGATGTTGTAAAAGTAAATCAAGAGTTAATAGAAGGGGACTCGTATTTAGATTTGTTAGCGGAAGATGGAAGCTATTACTACGTTGTACAAGCAATCTCCACTGCTGGTATCGAAAGCCCATTATCAAATTCAGTGCTTGTCGAAGCCGATAGTGAACTGCCATTCGTCTCAAACGTTCACTATACTTTTGAGGGAGCCTACGATGATCTTACATCGAAGGCTGGGCTAGGAAAAATCAAGGTTCAATTCAGTGTAAATGAATCATTACAAGAGTTGCCCTATTTGGCGCTTGTCCCTCCAAATGCCTCACCGATTACGCTGCAAGTACAACAACAGACGGACAAAAATCTGCAATATTCTTCTGAAATTGAAATTACTCCAAATATGAAGAATGGTGTGGCTTATTTGATTTTTTCAGGAACAGACAATCAAGGTAACAGAGGGACCGAAGTAAGGCATGGCAATCAATTTTTAATCGATACACAAGGTCCTATGTTAGTTGATCTAACGTCTTCGTTGGACAAATTGATAGATAACAACCCTGATAATGATGGCCTTTACCAAACATTAAACTTAAGTCTTATTCTTGATGAAAAGATAGTTGACGGGTCATCACCAACACTTGTGCCACTGCTAAATGGTGAGGTGCTTCCAGGATTTGAAGCTGGAGTTGATCTAATAGCTGAGCCTGAAAATGTAAATCCGCAAGGTTTAAAGTGGCGCGCAACATTACCGTTTGATTATTCTATGGGGTTAGATGATAACTTACTTCCTACGGTTGATCGGCTGGTGTTTGAGCTCAGAGCGACTGACGGTCTGGGCAATCTATCTAGCACGGTATTAGATTCAGCATTTCAAGTATTCCAAGGAGCATTGCCTCCAGCTCCCGTCCCCGAAAGTTTATCTGCCGATGCGCTACCCAAAGGAGTTGTTGAGCTAGGTTGGGAAAAGGTTGAGCAAGCCGCAAGTTATTCACTATATAGAAAATTGCCCAATGAAGATGAATTTTCACTCTTAAAAGATAACCTCACAGACTTGGTCTATGTTGATGGGTTAGAGGTGCCGCTTAACGGAGAAGTGGAATACACAATAACGAGCAACCGAGAAAAGCTAGGTAAGAAAACGGAGAGTGCAAAATCGGATGTTGTAATAGTGAAGGCGGATTCTCTCCCACCAGCTATCGTTCAAAACGTTCAGTCTACATTAACTGGTGATGGCATTGTCACAACTTGGGAGCCGAACAATCAAGAAGATGTAACTTATAATGTTTATCAGATTCCAAACAATCAAGCTGCGACAGTTGATGGTGCAACACCATTAGCGATTAATTTAAAAGAAATAGCGATTACTGACACTGAGTTGGAAGGTCATAAAGCGTATTACATCGTAACGGCAAAAGATGCTGTTGGTAACGAATCAGAACCTTCAGTGGTGGCAGAAGTTGATTTGCCAGTAATACCCGTTTCGAACCTATCAATTTTTCGGAATGAAAGTGGAGTGCCGCTGATCACTTGGACGCATCCTGGAATAAATGTAAAAGGATATAAAGTTTATCGTAAAACCAGTGAATCGACGGTGGAAATATCAGGTGGTTTAATAACAGGCTACTCTATAACAGATACAGAAGTATCCATTGAATACACTTGGTCAGAATCAATTGAGTATATTGTGACGGCTATATCGACTGATGATGCACCTAGTCCAGAAGCCAAACAAGCTCTGCCAATGTACAGTATTATAGACATAGATGGCGATATAAAACGCGGACTCTTTAATAAGCTATTTTTTAAAGTGGCAAATTTTGGTAGGTCATCAGTTAATAATCTAAAAATTGCTTTAACCCTCCCGTCTGAAAATACAAATAACAAGATTGTCTCGGAATCGTTTAATTTAGAAGGGCGTCAATATAAATGGATTGAGTTAGTTGTTCCAGGATTCGAAGATTTGTCTAATGAAATTGATATGACAATATCTACTTATAAATACGTTAATTCCAAAGCAAAAAATGTTGTACCTCAAACACTAAATGGTGTTGTTGTAGACAACATGATAAATGCAAGAGTAATCCTAGGCGCATTTACCAAAGGTAGTACCAATGAGGTCCGACTCGAATTTGAAAATAGCAGTGAAGTAGAAAACCAAGTTGTTTTTGCTAAAAAGATTGGTAAAGGCTATCAACCAAGCCCTGATTTAAAAGTAATTGTAAGAGATGAAAGCAATAACGTCTTAGCGATTTCACCAGTCAAGCAAGTTGATGGAGGACTAATTGAAAAAGGCGACAGTTTAGTTGCTGTTATTGCTCCTAATTCCAACTTTATTAGTGGCCCCATTTCTATTGTGAGCCGGGAGTCGTGGCCTGACAATGTACGTATTCAAATAGCCCTAGATCGATACCATTACAACTATGGCATGGCTGACCACTTGCAGTTACCGGGTGTATCTCCCGCTAAGTCTGTTCTACTCCAATCAACGGACTATTATGCGGATAGTGTTGTACTTTCAAAAAACGATCTACTTGCCAATGCAGAAGGTGAGCAGGTAACTATTTCTGGTCGAGCTATTGACCGCGCATCTCAACAGGTCAAAGCCTATGTGCCCTTAAATATCGTTTTGTCTATTTCTGGTTTTGAACGACGTATTGAAATTGTCACTAACGAAAACGGTCAATTTACAGGTGTATTCAAACCAAGGGTGTCAGAAACAGGTTTGTATAAAGTCTCTGTCGTTCATCCAGTTAGCTCTGAGCGACCAATTCATGGACAGTTTAGCGTTAAAGGCGCAGGCGTTTTTCCTGAAAATCTAAATGTTCAGTTAGCCAGACAATTCAATAAGCCACTCGCTGTGGAAGTACGGGCAGGCAGGGAAACTTCTTTAACAAATGTGCGCCTACAGGTGCCATTGGGAGCGACTGTCGATTCGAATCTAGAGCTAAACCTGAATGGCGCCATCGATATTAATGAAAATGAGTTGGGCTTTATCCCGTTAGAAGTGACTGCTAAAGAATTAGGAAGCGGTATTCAAAAGCTGGAAGTTATGGCTGATGAATATTTAACACCGCTCGGCACAATAAATCTCAACTATGTGGCAACTAATTCTCAGCCATCAGTTGTGCCTACGCCTAGCTATATTGAAACGGGCGTGACATTAGATGGTTCTGTTACAGATGGAGTTAGCTTAAAAAATGCGGGACTGAGCGACTTATTAAATGCCGAGATTGAGTTGCGCATTAAGCAGGGGGTTAATTGGGAACCAGCCCCGGAGTGGTTGTCTTTGGCTGGTGCAAATCAAATAGCCCGCTTACCTGTGGGTGATTCAGTCGTATTGAATGTAATATCAAAACCAGATAGCAGTATAGAAGTTGGTGATTATGAAGCCCGTATTTATATATCAGCAGACAATATGCCGGAAACTTACGTCAATATGTACGTAAAGGTCACCACTAATTCCAATGGCAATATTCAGTTTCAAGTTTCAGATAATTTTACAGGTACTGAAAATCAGCAAGGAGTTATAATTCCTGGAGTACATAACGCAAAGGTAGAAATTCAAAATCCTAAAGTTTTATCTGATACGTTCGAGGCAACGACGGATTCCCAAGGTCAAGTATCATTTGAGAACTTACCGGTCGGCGAGTACGTTTATCGTGTAAGCGCATTTGACCATCAAGAAGTTACTGGTCGCGTGTTGATTAGGGCAGACATAACTTCAATGGCCAACATTTTTATGCCTTTACAAACTGTCCAGGTGGAACTTGACGTCACAGAAACCACGGTTACAGACCAGTATGATATTAACACTAACATTAAATTCGAAACGGATGTCCCTGCGGCTGTAATTGTGTTTGAGCCGTCTTCAATTGGTATTCCAGTTATGGAACAGGGCGAAGAACATGCAGGTCAAATAAAAGTCATAAACAAAGGTCTACTAGACGCATATTCAATGTCGGTACAATACCCCGAATCAGATAGTGATTTTGAATTTGAGTTTTTAAACTATGCGCCAACGTTCTTGGCTGCCGGGGAAGTCGTGACGCTTTCCTATCGGATAAAAAGATTAGCAGCAGATAATGATGGTGAGGCTGATTCTTCTGGTGCATTTGGCTCAGGCTTTAGTTCTATTCTAAGTTCGACAAATCGTCTAAGACAAAAATATTTGATAAAATTAAGTGGATACTATCGCTGTGATGCTGGCGTAGTTCTTTTCTATAGTCCTGAATGCGAATTTATTGTTAACCCCGGTTATTACTTTCGAGGAACTGCGTGTAATAACTCAGGTAGTTGCGTAACCACGTCAGCTCCAACCTCTGGTGGATCATCTGGTGGATATTCTAGACCCACCCCTAATGGTGATGGCGTAGTTATTGGTCATGGCAATGGGACTACGGTTGTCATTAGAGAGACAGCAAATGACCGAGGAAGCTCTGGTGGAAGGGTTAGCGGAAGTACTGGCTCTTTGGGTGGTGGTTCATCAAGCAGCGGTGGTTCATCAAGCGGTGGAGGTTCATCAAGCGGTGGAGGTTCATCAAGCGGTGGAGGTTCATCAAGCGGTGGAGGTACGAATACCTCCAACACCCCAGTCGATATGTATGACGACTCCATAAAGCCACGTGAAATCACTGTTGGGGGTAATAAATTCACCAACTGTCGAAAACTATCAAATGCATCTGTTGCTCGTTTACTCAACGTATCATCATCACCGTGTGATTAAAGGGAATTAGTGATGAAACCAAGAATGAATCTCTTACTCGCTTGTGTGTTGACGCTACTTACATTAACTGTGAATGCAGATTCCAGCATACGTACAGTGTTAGCAAAACCAAATTATTCATCTGCTCAATACGAAGAAAGCAATATTGATTTATCAGTAAAAACTATTGGCGGTTACATAAAAGTACAGCGTATTTATATGGCCAACTCTTGGCAATTTAACCACGGTACAAAAGGTATGACCTTTGAGTACAACCGCGAACATGATTCAGTGCCTAATGAAATTACCGTTGCAGGTGTAAGCTACCAGCTAGATAGCCAATCGGTTAATGATTCAGCAACAGGGGATGATCCTCAAGCGCTTTACTTCTCCGAAGCCGATTCAGAACTGGGCATCAACCAAAGCCGAATTGAGAAATATAGTGACAGCTTTAAATGGGAAGATAATCAAGGTAATTGGTTAGATTACAACGCCGACGGTCAAATCACCCAAGGGGGGAACGCCAATACTGTCACCACCAAAACCGTGTTAGATGTACAAGGCCGTATTTTTCAAATCTTAGATGCTAAAGACAGCCTAGTATTGAGCTACGATTATGTTTCACCTGACTCAAGCTTAATCAAACAAATTACCGATTATACTGGCCGTACGATCGCTTACCAATATGATGACTCTGATCGCTTAGTGCGAGTGGTGGACGCGCTCGGCCAAACCTGGCACTACCAATATGACACCGACGGCCTATTAATCAAGGTTAAAAACCCAGAAGCGCAAAGCCGTAACATTTTTTACGTACAGGGTAATGTAACCGCCATTAAGGACGACCTAGGCGTAGGCACCACTTATAGCTACGACTACAACTCAATTAGTAAGCAGTACTACTTCCGTGAGACCCATAGTTCAGGCGCAATCAAAGAAAGCACCTACGATAGCCAAGGTGTGTTATTAGAGCAGAAAGTCGATGGACTGTTAGTACGCAAAACCATTGAAACCCGTCAAGGCATCTATAAATATCGCGTACTAACAGACAGCACCGGCAATCGCATTAAACAAACCTACGATCAAAACGGTAATATGATCAAGGTAGAGCGAAACGACAGCTCTGTTGAAAGCGCAAGCTACAATGGTGTGTTCAATAAAATGAGTGAACACACCAATAGCTTAGGTTCAAAAACGCAATTTGTTTACGATGCAAAAGGAAACATCGCTCAAGTTAAACAAGCTGTGGGAACGACATTAGAGCGTATCGCCAACTATGCACATGACGAATACGGTCAATTGACGCGCATTACTTACCAAGGTGATGCAGAGACTCAAACTGCCTCTTATCAGTTTGGTTACGACGATAAAGGCAATCGTCAAACAGTTACCGATCCTTTAGGTAATATCACAACCTATTCTCACAATGTACAAGGCCGTGTTACCAGTGTCACCAATCCTAAAAACTACAAATGGCTGTACACTTTAGACGCAGTAGGGAACTTGCTATCCGTTAAAGGCCCGCTCAATAGAATCTACTCTGCCAAATACAATAAAATTGGTCAGCGCATTGAAGTTATCGCTCCTAATGGTCGAATCACCAAAGCTGAATACGATCATCGTGGTCGCACCACCAGTTTATCCTGGCCTCAAAATACCAATGCCGTGCAGAACTACATTCATGACGATGTTGGTCGCTCTGTAACCGCTATTGATCCATTAGGCTTTTCACTAAAACAAAAGTACAACAGCATAGGTCAAATCAGTTACGTACAAGACGCCAATGGCAATCAAACCCGATACCACTACAACGGGTTGCTACTGTCACAAGTGGATTTTCCTACCTTTTCGCAAAAGGTATTTTATGATCAGCGAAACCGCGTAAATAAACAAACTCTAAGCTGGCAGCACCAAGGGCAAGATAATCAACAGGAGCATCAACAGCAGTACGATTCTCATGGTCAGCCAACCCTGTATACAGATGCACTCAATAATCAAACCAACTCACAATATGATGTCCTAGGCCGTTTGATCAGTCGTACAGGTGCATTGGGCGATGTAACAAAGTTTGCTTACGACAGTCGCAATAATTTGCTGTCAGTAACCGATGCTGAAAACAGAATCACAAAATTCAATTATGACCGCAATGGCAGAAAAGTCAGTGAAATTCGTGAACCATCGGTTGGTGTTCAACAAATCAGAACCTATGAATACGACAGCATTGGTAATCTAATAAAAGAAACCGCACCAAGCGGTACTCGAATTGAACATGATTATGATGCGGCAAACCAACGTATTGCATCCAGATATTATCAGGCCGACGTAGGACAGGTTGCCGGTGCCCTCGAAAAAACCATTAGTTACACCTACAACGATCTAGGGCAATTAAAATCAATGGATGACGGGCAAAGCCGTCAAACCTACCAATACAATGTGCTAGGGCAGTTAATCGAAACAGAAATCGACTTTGGGGCATTCTCAAAAACTTTGGTTTACACCTATGACAAGCGCGGTAAAAAAGCCACGTACACCACACCAGAGGGCTTAACTTATCAATACCAATATGACGGTAATGGCAACGTTACCAATGTGGTATTGCCCCAGCATGGTCAAATCAGCTTCTTGGGTTATCAAGGTCGCCGTCCAAACCAGATTTTATTCCCCGGTGGTCTAAAACAGCTCTATAACTACGACGGTCTAAACCGTGAATTCACTCGTGAGGTGTTAGATGGTGCAGGCAACCAACAAGCTCAAGCGGTTTACAGTTACGATGCTCAAAACAATATTACTGGCATCAACAGCGAACGCGGTCAGCATCAATATACCTATGATGATTTATATCGACTCACCACGGTAGATAATCCAAATAACCTGAATGCAGAACTACAAGATGAATCTTACTCTTACGATTTGGTGCACAACCGCTTAACCAGTCATTTATTTAATAACTGGACGTACAGCGGTACTAACCAACTACTGGCCATAGGAAATATTCAAACAAATAACGAAGCTTATGAGTTTGAATACAATCACAATGGCCAAATGGTTCTCAAAACTAAGTTGACCAAATCCATTGATGCACAACAGCAGGCCGTCATTTCTAAATTCCATACCCACTATGTGTATGACGCCAGTGAACGCTTAGTTAGTGTTTCAACTCAGCAAGATGTTCAAGCCAAGCAATCGATTGTGCAATATCAATACAACGGCATGGGTCAGCGCATTGCTAAAACTGTCAGCGGAGCCACCACATATTTCTTATATGACCAAACCGGTTTGATAGGTGAATACACCAGTGCTGGTGTGTTGCAGGCTGAATACCATTACACGCCGGGCTCCACCTTTATGACCCGTCCATTATTCAAACGCGAATCAATGGAAGGTGAACAGGTTTCAATTAAAAGCAATATTTACTTTTATCAGAACGATCACTTAGGCACACCACAAAAACTATTTGCCAAAAATGGCGCACTAGCTTGGTTCGCCGATTATGAAAGCTTTGGCAAGGCCTATGTCGGAGTAAGCTCCACTACCAATAACCTACGTTTCCCTGGTCAGTATTTTGATGGTGAAACACAAACCCATTACAACTACTTTAGGGATTATGATCCGGGTCTGGGACGATATATTCAAAGTGATCCCATTGGGTTGAAAGGAGGTGTTAATTTATTCACTTACGTTAAGTCAACACCTATTACCTCTTTTGATCCATTTGGGTTAGTTGATATCATTATTGGTGGCGCTGCTGATGCTGGCTTTCCCGGACCAACTGGAATTATGGAAGATTTTGCCCAATATAATCTCATGAGTAATAACTATTCTTACTACGGGTGGTCTGAAAAAAGCGCAATTGCTAGAGATATCGCTGGCTATGCATCATCAGGTGAAAAAATAAACATTTATGCCCATAGCTGGGGGGCAACTACTAGCTTGGATGTTGCAAACATACTGGCAAAGAATGGTATTAACGTTGACTCTCTGATCACCTTTGATGGTGTTGGATTTATTAATAGGAATCGACCAAACAACATTGAGAACTGGGTCAATGTAAATGCTCAGCCTCTAAGTATTAGTGATTGGGATTTATCAGATTATATATCTGCCGCAGGTTTGGAGTGGGATGATGACATGAAGGGAATTGCAGATGTATCTATAGATCTAAACCGTCACCATGGTGATGTGTCTGGAATGTGGAAGGCAATTGATGCTATTAATATGGTGTATAAATGCTTGCCTATTACAGGATTATAATCGTTTTGTTTTTAACGCAGTTGCTTTTTGGGTGCACTAATACAGTTGTGTATGTGAAGAACAGAGAAGGTCAAGCTCTAGAAGGAGTTATCGTTAAAAGTGAAATTCGACCTTATATTTTTACTACTTGGAAAGTTACTAAGTCTCTTACTGATAGTCTGGGTAGGGCAACTGTTTTAAAAAATGCAAACACTGTGTCCGTTAAGAAGGAGGGTTATCGTGATGTATGGCTTGGAAGCTATGTACAGGACAAACCGGGCCTTTCTGATTCAGTAAGTGGCAGGAATATTTTTTTAGATGAAGAAACTCAAGTATGGAAATGTCAGAGTGAGCTAGTTCTCGTTGGGGATAAAGTGTCCCTGGGAGGCTTAACGTTCAACATTATAAATGAAGCTAATGATCGAATTAGGATCATTAATGGAAGCAAGACATTTATAGATATTAGCATTAGAAAACTGAAAGCTTTAAATGTCGCTCAGTTTGAGCTTTCTGGGCATTGGTACTTCATTGAGTACTTTGCAAGTATCACTGAAGGTCAAGATCGCAAACATATGTTAAAAGTGAGTGCTGATGAGAGTATGCATGGAGGGGGCTGCTCTCTCCCATTCGCCGCTCCCAGGTTTTATCAATCGAGAGTATTGAAGCCGGACATATCTTGCTACATAGGTCGAAAGGAAATGGATATTTCGCAATGCGAGTTTAATTAGATTTGGATTCACTTTTTTATTTTTGGGCTATCTAGAAATTGAAACTATATAATGATAATAGGATGTTGTGATGACAGGGAAAACTTTGTATTTTTACTGTAGGGTGTTTTTTTTAATCATGCTTTTTGGTGCATCTAATAGTTCTAACTCCCAAGAACTTATCTGCGCCACTGTCCAACTTGAAATCCCTCAGGAGGTTTCACTAGAGCGTCAAGCCTTCGAAGCGAAAATGCGCATTACCAATACGCTGGACACCCTGTCGTTAGACCAGCTTAATGTGCAGTTAACCTTCGAAGATGATGAAGGTAATTCAGTATTAGCCACATCAGATAGCAGCAATACCACCGCTGAATTCTTTGTTCGTCTATCTTCTACCCGTGGTGTTAATGCTATTAATGGGTCGGGAACTATACCCTCTGGCCAATCTGCAGATATTCGCTGGTTAATTGTACCGGCTGCCAGTGCTGCCGGTGATTTACCATCGGGCAAGCGTTATTTTGTGGGTGCCGATGTTAGCTATACTTTTAATGGTGACAGCCAGTCATTAGATGTGGCTCCGGACTTTATTACGGTTACTCCGCCACCACAGTTGCAACTTGATTACTTTATGCCAGAAACGGTCATTGGTGATGACCCACAAACAGAATCTATTATTGAGCAGTCTGAACCTTATGAGTTTGTAACCCGATTAAGCAATATTGGTTTGGGCGAAGTCGCCAACTTTAATCTGCAAGAGCCTAAGCCTCTGGTTGTTTCTAACGAAAATAACCTACCCATTAAATTTGATGTATTAAAAGGCTTTATAAATGACCAGCCTTCAATTGCTCAGCTAAATCTAAACTTTGGTGCATTAAATGGTCAAACCATTAAATCAGCCCACTGGGAAATGCGAAGCCCTGTGGCCGGTAACTTTATGGGCTTTTCTACCAGTGCCACCCACAGTGCTGAACTAGGGGGTGAACTGACCACTCTATTTAAAGTAAACAGCCCTCACTATTTAATTAAACGGGTAAATGTCGATTTACCGGGCCGTGATTTTGTTTCTGATATCCTGGCTGAAGACGAAGATATTGAAACTGGTGAACGTATTCTTCGGATTTATGAGTCGGAGTATCTGGGCGGAGACAATGTACCGTGTGTGAGCTGTAGTGATGTGGCCACGGTTGATAATGTGATTTTAGGTACAGAGCAAGAACGTGCGGGCGGAGTAGTCAGTCGTGAACTAAGTACACCAGCGGCTCAAGGTCTGACTTATGTGAAAATTGCTGACCCGTACCAAGGTGAAAAAGAACTGACGCGCGTCGTGCGCAGCGATGGTAAAATCCTACATCAGTTAAATGTTTGGCTATCTAAAACCCGTGGAAAAGGCGAATCCGAATATTCGTATTGGATACATGTCTTTGATAGTAGTGCCAAGGACCGTTACACTTTAACCTTTGGTAGCTTGTCAGATATTCCTACACCACCTGTCATTCAGTTTATTTCTGATCGAGTGACCTACGAAGGCAGTCAGATAGGCTTTTTGGTTCGTACCTATGATATTAACGGCACTATTCCACAATTGTGGCTGGAACAAACACCTAACGGAGCTGAGTTTGAATTGCAGGCCAATGGCCGTGGTTTGTTTACTTGGTTCCCTGAAATTGGTCAGGCTGGTAAATACCCTCTGACGTTCTTGGCCAGCGATGGCCAACATGTGGTTCGTCAAACCGTTAATGTACAAGTGAACCCTGCGGATGACATCGATGGCGATGGCATGAAAGACGAGTGGGAAATGCAGCATTTTGGTAACTTGTTGCGAGATGGTACCGGCGATTTTGATAAAGATGGGTTTACGGATTTAGAAGAATTCATTCACAACACGCCACCTCAAGTGGCTGCTCGTATTCCTGGGGCACCGTCTATTCAAGCCCCTATCTATGGCACAGAAGTCATTACTGCGAATCCGCAGTTAACCATTAACAATGGTGAACACGATGCAAATCAGGTAGTGACTTACACCTTTGAAGTGTTTGCAGATGAAGCCATGAACCAATTGATCCAACGCTTCTCGGAAATTGAGTCTGGCCCAACTCAAACCAGTGTGGATATTTCTCAAGATCTATTTACCCAAGAGCCTCTTGGTTTAATCGAAAACCAGACTTACTACTGGCGTGCCCGCGCGATCACTTATGATAATACCTTGAAAATCGCCAGTACTTGGACCAATGGCCGCTTCTTCGTAAACACCATTAACGAAGCGCCAACACAGGTACGTATCAGTTACCCGGTTGTGAATGAGGTGGTCAGCGACCGCACTCCGGTTATTGAAGTAAACAACGCAGTTGATGTAGACGGTGACTATTTAACCTATGGCTTTGAAATATTCAGTAATGCCAATGGCACTGGGTTAATTGCCTCCGTCACTGATATTCCTGAAGGGCCACTAGGCGCAACTCATTGGACTAATAATGTTGAGCTACAAGGTGAAAACCTTAAGTATTACTGGCGCGCGACTGTGACAGATGAGCATGGTTTATCTACCCAGTCACCCATGGCAAACTTTGTGCTGAGTACTGCAAATGATGCGCCTTACGCACCGATCATTCTAACACCAGGAATTGGTGATGAAGGTAATACACAAGCGATTCCGTTAACGGTTTACAACGCGGTAGACCCTGAATATCAACCGCTGGTATATCGCTATGAAGTGGATAAGGTGAATACCTTTGATGCCATTGAACACATTTTCTCCGGTGATGTGAATGAAGCTTTGTATTTCACCACTTGGACTACCAACTACTTTGAAGATAACACCCGTTATTTCTGGCGTGTGCAATCTCACGATGGTGAACTAAGTAGTCTATGGCAGCAGGGCAATTTCTTCGTTAACTTATTTAACGAAGCGCCGACTAAACCAACTATTAATAACCCTGGTGACGATGCATTGCTGCAAACCAATCGCCCACGCCTAATCGTAAACCCATCATCAGATATCGATAACGATGCCATTAAGTATCGTTATGAAGTCTATGCCGATGAAGCCATGACTCAATTGGTCGCCAGCCGCGTGTTGCCGTTCCAGCATTGGCAAGTGGATACAACATTACAAGATTACACTCACTATTACTGGCGTGCCCAAGCACAAGACGAGCACGGTTTAACGTCTGGTTGGACAGACTTACAGCATTTCTTTGTGAACCTGACCGGTGTTAACAAAGCACCGACGCTAGACTTCATTTTACCAAATCAGAATGTATCTGCACTAGGCGGTTTTGTTGATATCCAGTGGACAGATGAAGACCCAGATAACAGCGCTAAAATCAGCCTGTACTACAACGGCAATAACCTCATTGCTAGAGACATTGAAGAAGATTTGGACGGTGATGGTGATAGCTATCGCTGGTTTATTGGTGGATTAGAATCGGGTGACTATCAGATATCGGCCATCATTGAAGATGATGACAATGTCATTGGTCAGTTCAATGCGTTTACGTTTACTAAATTGCCAACCAGTAATGATGTAAAAGCCACATTGCTAACAGAACCACAAACCGATGAGGCTGGCTCTGTTGCTGAGCTGGAGCTGTCATTGAACGGGCCTCTGGCTTCAGGAAGTACGCTTGATATTGAGTTGCGCAGCAGTAATACCAATGAAGGATTCTTGCTTAACGATCAATTGCAACCTGTCACCAGTAAAGTTGTTCGCTTTGATGAAAATAACTGGTACGTACCTCAGATTGTGAGAGTGAAAGGTGCTGTCGATTGTTATGCGGATGGTGATACAGCTTATTTCGTTGATATCCAGAGTATTACGTCGACAGACCCTGCATTCGCACAAGTCACCATGAATGATATCCAGCTAACCAACTTGGATACGCCACCTTCAGATTACTTTGTATGTGGTTATCGAATCATCAATCAAACACCAATTTATATCGCTAATGATGTCTATAACGATGTTACGGCTGTTGCGAAATTATATAACCGTGGCAATCCAATCAGTTCAGCATCAATTTCATCTATGTTTGTTACTGACGATTTGTCTTTACAGAGTACTGCGGATTTAACTTTCCCATCATTGATGCAACATGAAACTCAGGAAAGCTATGAGACATTTGTGGTCCGTGTGCCTGTTGGTAAATCACTCTTAACGGACAGTATTCAATGGGCTATTACGCCTGGTGAAATCTCACCAGTTACACAGGGCGATACCAGTGACGATACGATTACTGGCTCTGATGATTTTGACGTAATCGACGGAGGAGAAGGTAACGACACCATCAATGCTGGCGCAGGCGATGACATCATCATTGGTGGTATCGGCCAAGATGTCATCTTTGGTAGTGACGGTAACGATGTGATCATTATCGAAGGTAACGACGCTTATGCCGATACTGTAAATGGCGGAGCAGGCTACGACAAAGTAGTCTCTGGTGGAGGTGATGACGACATTAAGTTAGCTAACTTCACGGGTGAAAACCGCGTTGAAGAAATTGATGGTGGTGACGGCTACAACCAAATCAGTGGTATGTCTGGTAATGATGAATTTGATTTCTCAGAAACCTTACTAAATAACATTGACCAAATTAATGGTGGCGCAGGCGACGACTTGATTACAGGTTCTGTAGGTAATGACGTTATTAATGGCGATCTAGGTAGCGATACCCTAAATGGTGGTCTAGGTAACGATACCTTTACCTTTAGTGGAATGGACATTGGTTTTGATCGTATTCATGGTGGAGAGGGTGATGACCAAATCATTGGTTCTGAACAATCGGATACATTGCGATTAGCTGAAATTAGCGGTGTAGAACTGATTGATGGTAAAGGCGGCTACAATATTATTTCCGGCACGGAAAACAATGACACCTTAGACCTTTCTGAAATTGAATTACTGAACATTCAGCTTATTCAAGGTTTAGCGGGCGATGATGTTATTAAAGGTTCTGCAACTGAAGATGTAATTGATGCGGGCGCCGGTAACGATACTGTAGAAGGTGGCGCCGGTGATGATGAATTTAGAATTTCCGGTAGCCAAGGAACTGATTCGTTTAACGGTGGTGCTGGTTACGACAAAATTACCGGTGGCGTGTTAGATGATGTACTTCAAGTTAACGTATTAAATAGTTATCACAGTATTGAAGAAATTGACCTGAATGGCGGAAATAACATCATTCAAGGTACAAGCGGCAATGACAATATTTATCTTACCGGTATTACGTTAATTGGTATAAATAGGATTGCAAGTGAGGAAGGTAATGACACCATTACTGGAACCAGTGGCAATGACACTATCGAAGGCGGTAAAGGTGCTGATACATTAAATGGTAATGGCGGAACCGATCATTTAATTGGTGGTGAAGATAACGATAACTTAAATGGCGGCGCAGGCGAAGACTTCTATATCTTCGACGAAAACAGTGGCTCAGATACGATTACAGAAGCCTTATCGTTAACTGAAAAAGATCGATTGTTTTTCAAAAACGTAGAAACCCTACCTGAGTTGGAGTTTTCTTTAAGTAATAAAGACCTTGTAATTAACAATGTGGTCGATGCTGGCATACAAACCATCACGATTCCTCAGTGGGTTCGAAAAAACACGGCCCAATTTATTATTGTTTTAAATAATGGAACAGAATTAAACATTGAATCGTTAGTTTCGGTAGGTGTTCTTCATGCAGGAACAGACCAAAAAGACACACTCACTGGTGGAACAGATATCGATAAAATGTACGGTGGTCAGGGGGATGACAAACTATATGGTCAAAATGATGATGACTTGTTAGTAGGCGAGTCCGGGGATGACATCCTGATTGGTGGACAAGGAAATGACCATCTAATTGGTGGTAACGGTGACGATAAGCTATATGACCACACAAACACTTACTACCAAACACCACAATGGACGAACCCGAGAGGTTACGGAATCATCTCGAATGACACGTTCGAAGGTGGGCTAGGAAATGATGAACTATGGGGTAACTATGGCAATGACATTTACATCTTTAATCTAGGTGATGGACAAGACGTCATAGTGGATTACCCACGTACCTCAGTATCAACATCTTATTATGATGATGAGCACACGAAACAAGGTCATGAAAT
>CANNFT010000006.1 GCA_947503895.1 uncultured Saccharospirillaceae bacterium | reverse complement strand
AATCCGTACAACAAATTGATACAGATATGTCGCTGCTACGCCCAACCATTTACTGTAAGCCCTCTTTGCCGATTTGAAGTTGCCTAATCTTCCTATCGGCCTTTTTCGTCTTGCTTTTCTGACTTGACCTCATTGATGACATATCGCAGCATAGATACGAAACTACTACAGGAGTTTATCGTGTTTGATCATATGCTCGTGCTGGTTAATATCGAAAAAGACAATTCGGCCGCCATTGAGCGCGCCATTCTCCTGGCGAACAAAGGCAGAACCGAAGTCACCCTGTTAAGCTTGGTATACAACCGTTCTTTGGATGTGGACTATTTGTTCAATGAAGAAGGCAAATACAAAGCACATGAAGGTTATACTGCACAGTGCAAACGCAAGCTATTACCATTGCAACACCAATTGAGTGACGCAGGAATTGATGCTCATATCGAAGTCTTATGGAGTAAACATAAGCATCAGGACATCATCACGTATTTAAATCAGTCGGACTTTGATTTAGTCGTGAAAACCATTCGTGAACACACTTTCATTCAGAAAGTATTTTATAGTCATAATGAATGGCACTTGATCCGAGAAAGCCAGCACCCTCTTCTCATGGTCAACCCAAACGCTCGCTATCCAGAATCCCCCACCATCACTGCCGCCGTTGATCCCGTACACAGCCACGATAAGCCTGCCCATCTCGACCACTTGCTAGTACATGAATCTTTGCATCTTGCTAAACATCTGGGCGGGGATATCGCAATTTTTCATAGCTACGATCCCATACCGCCTAGCTTATTAACGGATGTTGATAGTGTGAGCTATCAAGACTTGAGTGATTCTATCCGGCAGCGTCACCAATTGGCATTCCAAGATTTTATGAAACGATACCCCATTGATGCCGATAGAACTTGGCTACAAGAAGGTGACATTTATGAAACCTTACCCGAAACATTGAAAACGCATCAATCGCCAATGGTCGTCATGGGAGCAGTTTCACGCAGTCAAATCGACCAATGGTTAATTGGCAGTACAGCAGAACGCTTATTGGAAGTCGTAGGCACGGATATATTTATTCTTAAACCAAAGCCACCTGTGGACTCAGTTTAGGTGCCTATTATCACGACTTGACTGAATGCATCATCCACCGTTCATCTTTAACTGTGCATTCCTTGATGGATAAAGAAACGATTATTGAACACCTCTAATAATTCACGCACTATTACGGAGCCTACCCCCATTTCAGCCGCAACCAAAAGAGTGCATAACGATCTATCCAGCAAAAAATTCGCCTATTAGATTCATAGCACACCTAAGACTTTAACTTCATATCTGCCTACAGGTCACGTATCATCAGGCCTGCTTGTGTCCCTCAGAAAATTTCTGTGCCCTCGTTGTAACTGGTACACCAGTTGCAATCACCTTTTCACATTATTTTATGATTGATTCATTCACTTAATTTTCGATTGAGAATGCTCCATGAAGGCAAAGCTCGTATTAATCGGCAATGGCATGGCTGGTGGGAAACTACTAGAAGAAATCGTAGCCACTTGCGCAGACCTTTATGATATTACCGTTTTCGGTAATGAGCCGTATGGGAATTACAATCGTATTATGTTGTCGCCACTATTAGCTGGCGATAAAACACTCGACGATATTATGATCAATCATCGACAATGGTATACCGATCATGACATTCAGCTTCATGCTGGTAAAGAAAAAGCCATCGTCAAAATCGACCGAGCACGGCAACAAGTTATTGCAGCAGATGGAAGCATCACACCTTACCACCGTCTCGTGATTGCAACCGGATCACAACCTTTTATTTTACCGGTTGAAGGCGCTCACCTCGAAGGTGTCATCAGTTTTCGAGATATCGCAGATGTCGAAAAGATGATTACCACAGCACAATCACACCGACGCGCGATCGTTATCGGTGGAGGGCTACTCGGGCTGGAAGCTGCGATGGGCTTGACCACGCGCGGTATGCAAGTAACGGTTGTGCATAATCATGATATTCCACTCAATCGCCAATTAGACGCTCAAGCCGGAATGCTCTTAAAACATGAATTGGCTAGCCGTGGCCTGTCGTTTAAATTAAATGCCTCCACTCATAAGATTATTGGCGATGAACAAGGCCGAGTAACGGCCATTCAATTTGACGATGGCAGCAAAATAGAAACCGACCTAATTGTGATGGCTGTTGGCATACGCCCTAATATTGAGCTAGCTAAATCCTCAGGCGTTTATTGTGAAAAGGGGATCATCGTCAATGACACGTTGCAAACTTATGATCCGCGTATTTATGCGCTGGGTGAATGCATCGAACATCGTGGAGACACGTTCGGGTTGGTCGCACCGCTGTATGATCAAGCCAAAGTTTTGGTTAATCACTTAAGTGAACATGGCATCGCACGCTACCAAACACTGCCCACAGCAACCAAATTAAAAGTCACGGGTATTCATCTTTTTTCTATGGGGAAGTTCTTAGAAAGTCAGCACTGCGAGACTTTAATCTTTCAAGACGATGCGCAAAATATTTATAAAAAGCTCGTCATCGAAAATGAAACATTAGTTGGTGTCGTTTTGTATGGCGATACAAAAGAAGGCGCTTTTTACAGTGAACTGATCGATCAACATACAAATATTAAACATATTCGCCCCTACCTAATGTTCGGCCGTGGATTATGTGACGAGATGTCAATAACGCTGGGCTCACCTTCACCTGATGCATCTTCATCGGATACATCCACATTAGATGCAGCTTCGTCGATACCCCATCGCACTCGGCCGCCAATTGAACAGCGATCTATTACAGTGGAAAAACCCAAAGTAGTCGACTGCCCAAAAACCCTGACCGTAACAGGAAGTGCGTAAATGCCCACTGAATTAAAACATACCACTTGTGCTTATTGCGGTGTAGGTTGCGGAATAGAAGCCACAGTTAATTCGACCACCCGAAAGGTTCACATCAAAGGCGATGGACAACACCCAGCAAACCTAGGTCGACTGTGTTCAAAAGGCACAGCGCTGGGTGATACATTAGAGTTGGAAGGACGATTACTGAATCCGAAAATTAATGGGCAAACGGCCGATTGGGATGATGCACTTGATACGGTAGCCAAAGGTTTTTCAGACATAATTGAAGAACATGGCCCCGATGCCGTGGCTTTTTACCTTTCTGGGCAACTGCTCACAGAAGACTATTACGTCGCTAATAAATTGATGAAAGGCTTTATTGGCAGCGCTAATATCGATACCAATTCTCGCTTGTGCATGTCGTCCTCTGTTGTTGGTCATAAACGAGCATTCGGTACAGACACTGTTCCGGGATGCTATGAGGATTTTGAACATTCAGATCTTATTGTGTTAGTAGGCAGCAATACAGCTTGGTGTCATCCCGTCTTATTTCAACGCATCAAATTGCACAAAGAACAAAACCCTAATGTGAAAGTGGTCGTGATAGACCCTCGAAAAACCGCCACCTGCGAAATTGCCGATTTACATTTACCCATACAGTTAGGGGCTGACGTAGCGTTATTTAATGGCCTGCTTCAATACTTAGATAAAAATGAATATATCGATACTCAATATGTTCAAGCGCACTGCGAAGGATTTGATCAGGCACGGGCATGTGCCAATGAAGCGTTCCATAATTTATATGAACTTTCTAATGTATGTGGATTGGATATTGATGACGTAAACACCTTTTACCAGTGGTTCGCAGAAACCGAAAAAACGGTCACATTATACAGTCAGGGGGTCAACCAGAGCAGCTCCGGCACAGACAAAGTGAACGCCATTATTAATTGTCACCTAGCAACTGGTCGTATTGGCCGCTTAGGCATGGGCCCGTTTTCTATGACTGGCCAACCCAATGCGATGGGTGGCCGAGAGGTGGGTGGCCTTGCCAATACGCTGGCGGCACATATGGATTTTGAAGAAGATAACATTGATCGGCTAAATCGCTTTTGGAATACCGATCGCGTACCACCAAAAGCAGGATTAACCGCTGTCGATCTATTTGACGCCATTGATGAGGGAAAAATTAAAGCCGTTTGGATAATGGCCACCAATCCTGTTGTCAGTATGCCAAATGCTAATAAAGTCAAATCCGCATTAGAAAAATGCCCACTTGTTGTAGTATCCGATTGCATTGCGCATACCGATACCACCCGATTAGCCACGGTCGCGCTACCAGCAACTGGCTGGAGTGAAAAAGACGGTACAGTCACGAACTCCGAACGTCGTATCAGTCGTCAACGCGCATTACTCATTCCAGCGGGTAATGCGCGACATGATTGGTGGATCATTTCGCAAGTTGCGCAGCGCATGGGCTTTAAATCGGCATTCAATTATCAAACGCCTGCCGAAATATTTAAGGAACATGCTTTATTATCTGGCTTTGAAAATACCACTATATCGCAAAGCAAAAATTCTATATGCCCAAATCAATATCGCAGAAGAGATTTTGATATTTCTGGCTTGGCGCACTTAACATCGCAAGAATATGAACATTTACAGCCCATTCAATGGCCCGTCACCGAGCAAAGCCCGAACGGAACCCAGCGCTTTTTTGCTGCCGGAGAGTTTTACACGGCCAGTAGAAAGGCACGTTTTATTGCGGTGCAATATAAAACGCCTGCGCACCGAATATCAACTGACTACCCCTATAAACTCAATTCAGGACGCATTCGGGATCAATGGCATACTATGACGCGAACGTCATTAGCGCCTCAACTTAATCAGCATATTCGAGCACCTTACTTGGAAATGCATCCAGATGATGCTCATGTGCAATCGCTGAAAGCGGGCCAAATTATTCGCATCGAAAGTACCTGGGGGAAGATGCTGGCAAAATTGAGCATCACGCCGGATACCCAGAAAGGTCATCTTTTTGCACCGATGCACTGGACAGATGAATTAAGCCGAAATGGTCGTGTTGGCCCTGTCATAAATCCAGCCGTTGACCCAATTAGCTTTCAACCAGAAAGCAAACACACGCCTGTCAAGATTGAAAAATTTCATGGCCAATGGGAAGCATTGATACTCACCCGCGAGAAAATCACCGTTCAAGATGCTGAGTACCAAGTTTATACCAAAGGGGATGCCCATTGGCAGCTTCAGTTATCCGATGAACATTCTATTGATGCACCACTTCTGAAGCTAAAAGAGTGGCTTAACATTGCGGATACGGAAGATGCCAGCACTCAATCACCACAGGAAGTTTCCTACCTGCACTTTGAAGACCGAACACAAGGCGTTGCGCGCATCGCAGGGGTTAATTCAAACGGAACATTGAACAGCATCGGATTTTTCCAAAATACACAGCAAGCAACCCATTATCAACTTCCTGAAGTTAGCTGGTTAAGCCAGCAGTTTAAAAAAGATCATCTCGATGATCGAAGTAGAGCAGCCATTCTTAGTGGTTTCGCACCTATCGGAGAAGATATGGGAGCAATCATTTGCGCTTGTTTTGGTGTGGGTGAGAAGTCAATTTGTAAAGCGATTAAAGAACAGTCTTTAACGGACACCGCTGGAATTGGCAAAACGTTAAAAGCTGGCACCAACTGCGGTAGTTGCTTACCCGAGTTAAAGTCTTTATTAGCAGAGTCTGCCTGTTAAACCTCAATTATGTGGCAGCAGCAGACGCTTCTGCCACTCCCTCTACATCAAACCAAACGTGAACAGTTTAAAAACAAAGACGGAATATCATCTGTTTATGGAAAAAATAGGCATTACTTAGAATTCAGAAATATTTTTTTGTATTGTCTGCGAAACTCTGGAATGCTTTTTTTATCAAGCCAACGTTCAAAGCTGTCACGATATTCATCAAGAGGACGAACTTTTAAGAGAACAGAATTAATCTTAGCTATCATGCGCTTGCCCCATTTGTTTTTAGTGCAAACAATGTACCCCTTGAGATAGTTTGACGATTCCAGTAGCGGAAAACTATAAAGTGATGCTAACCCTCCACTGGCTTTGACCTCATACTGAAGTACAAACGGAAATTCGATTGTATAATTTATGCGATTAACTTGTAACATTCTCAAGATACTGGTACCGAGATCCGCACCTGCACGTTTAAAAACATGCTCCGCATCACCGTATTTTTCTAAAATAGGATCAAATTTACTTCCGTATGCTCGACCCTCTACAATCCCCAGTTTCATGTGTGCGTGCTGTTCAAGAATGGTATTCAATGACACCAATGAAAAATGTTTATTGACGGCGTCGTTAGTCGATGATTCACCATGACCGAAATTAAAAATTTTATCGAATTCAGCATGATTCTCTTCATTCGTAATGAGCCTCTGGGAAGGTACAAATGCCGATGGTATTGAAAACCACGCTATTTCAGCACGCTCTTCAGATAGCGCTCGACCAGCACTACAAGCATTCTCGCCATTGCGCATTAAATGAAATGCTCGTCGAATATTCGTCACTCGTCGTTCGTGCTCAAATTCAGGCAAATGCTTCATGACGATAGATTCATAAACATCCGTTATTCCCTGTCCCTTAAATTCGCCGGAGAGTATCGTCCCGGGAGGAAAGTCATTCACAATCCAAACGACTTTTTCTTTTGTATATGAATGGCCAGAACCTAATAAACTGAAGATAAGAATTAACCAGTAGCCGAATTTATATTTCATTTGGTTTTCGTTTTTCCAAAATGACAGACTGATCGAAGGGTCAATTAATGAAATGCGCGTCGAAATAAACCTATGGGACGCCTCTATAACCCTATGAATAGAGCTAGTACTGCCGATTATTTAAGAACCTACAATACTCCAAAATATAAATTGATAACCAATAAGAATGGTCGGGCTAAAGCCCGACCTATAGATGCCTCAATATTCTATAAGATGCAAATCGATCATTAACAATCGCTTAGGGGGCAGCAAAACCAGACGCAATATCAGATGCGCCTGTAAACTGCGGTGCCGATCCTAAATTAGGCTCATCTGAGTCAGTCCACGTACCCACACCCAGTCGATCCACTATATCGTCCGCTTCATCAACCGCAATCACGTTGGTAATGAATGCAGGAAAAGACGAAGTGAGCGATAAACCATTATCATCTAAGCCCGTACAACCGCCAGATGTGATGGGATCACCATTTTGCATGGATACGCAAAAGTCACTTCCCGACACATGAAACCCACTCTGATCTTCGGCATTGGTTTTAATGTTTAAACTAAGCAACGCATCCACTGCCTCATCCCCACCGGTAGAAACGATAGAAAAAGCAGAGTACGTATTTCGAGTAGCATCACCTGCGGTGTCGCCTTCAAATCCCACTAAATATGAATCCCCACCTTCCTCTTCCACGTACATCCTCATGGCACTGCCATTTGCTTGCGTCGCAGCGTCGTCATCAACAGAAACATATTCAAATAACATTTCGCCTGAGGTGCGATTCCAATTTAATGTGACGGTGGACATACGGGTAATTTCACCCGCAGACTCCGGAATACTGTCGTCATCTTCATGGTCGACCATGTCGTATTCGAGTTGCTGGAAATTAAGTACAGCGGTCGTATTTTTTAACCATACCCATACTTCTAAATCCATCGGCTCAGAAACGATTCTAAGCGCTAAATCGTACAGCGTGCTATCGTCGCTGATATCCACAATGTCCAATTCGATGGCGATGGCACCCTCATCCTCTTCTTCAGCTGCTGTTGGCGTACCTTGGTTATCCATGGTGATATAAATCGTTTGTTCACCCGCTTCAAAACCATCAGGCACTGCGGCTGCTAGTACATTAATAATGTTTATCGCCGAGTCAAAACGACCAAATAATGTGGGTTTAAAAGCACCGCCATCGCCTGACTCTCTCGCAAAATCGGCATCCAGTTGCTTCCCTATGTGCTCTTTTAAACTTACATAAACCACAGGGTCTGTACTGTCTGGATAGGTTTCATTGGTCTGAGGAAATCCACCAGGAGGAAATATTTTATTAGCTGTTGAGGTTGAATCCCAATTTGTAGCAGTGAGCGTATCGCCTGCCGTTGCTGTAGCCGCAGCATGCGCAGTGGAAATCGGCAGCCAGGACCGCGAGGACTGAACCAGAAATCTTTGTATTTGCGCTTTCGTATAGGCGACTGTTGAAGCGGACCCATATTCAGGCAGGCTTTCATCCATATAAGTTAACGCCGCATTGATCGCCGTAGACGGAACCGTAACAGCGCCGAGCTCGCCGCTGTCTCCAATGGGATCATCGTCTGCGTCATCATCGTCGTCGTCCGAATCCAGACAACCCGTTAATGCGATACAGCCTATTAACAGTAAACTTAGCCATTTCGAGTTATTCATGCTCGGTAGCACTCCTGCCATTCAATGATTGATAAGATCTATGGGGGTATTCACCCAACCTCTTTGATCTAAATCTAGCAGTCTCGCGACCGGTCTTATTTCTTAAAACAAAACCATCTAATGCACGTACCAAATATAACATTGGCCCTTGTCAGCAAGGTGCTGACACGCCTGATTATCAATTCTCCGTTCAAAATTGCCCTAAGGAGAACCGTTACGACCTATGAGGCTTGGTAAAAGAGCTATCATTGACGATATTGCACAACCAGTCTTTGTAAGACCATTTGCCCACTCCATTGACCCACCATAAGCTGGGCTGAAAGCAGGTTGTTCTGATGAGCGGCGTTGATTGGCATCCGAGGGAGGGTGGCGCTATAATCCACGCCCGTTTATATCCACTATCCAACCAATCAAGGGTTCATCATGCAGTTTGACCAAGTTCCTGTCGGTAAAGACGCACCTAACGATATCTACGTAGCCATTGAGATTCCTGCGAACTCAAGCCCGATCAAGTACGAAATCGACAAGGATATGGGCGGCGCGCTACTCGTAGACCGCTTCATGGCCACGCCTATGTTCTACCCAGCTAACTATGGATTCATCAACCACACACTGGCAGATGACGGTGATGCGCTCGATGTGTTAGTTGTGACACCGTATCCCATCCAGCCAGGCGCGGTGATCCGCTGCCGTCCTGTTGGCGTTCTAAATATGACCGACGAAGCCGGTGGAGACGCCAAGCTGATTGCTGTTCCACACAGCAAGCTGACTAAAATGTACGATGATGTTCAAGACATTCACGACCTACCTAAGTTGTTGCTGGATCAAATCTCACATTTCTTTGAGAACTACAAAGACCTTGAAGAAGGCAAGTGGGTAAAAGTAGAAGGTTGGGATAACGCAGACGCAGCACGTAAAGCCATCAGCGATTCTATCGAAGCATACGCCGCTGCCAATCAGTAACCGTCTTGACCGATATGGCGTTTAAATTCGCTGTATTGCATAGAAATAAAAAGCCGCTGTTGATGCGGCTTTTTTATATTTTCAGAAAGTGAATAACAGTCGTCATTCAGCGTTTTTAAGATTCAATGGCGTATTAACCATTACTTTGTTTTTGGTAGGTCATTGGGCCAGCCAATATCATCTCGACCTCTTCCCTTAATGACAGCAAATAATCGTCTGCCATTTTCCAGCCGGGGCCATCCGACATGGCTTTATAGCGATCCCGTGCAAATGGAATTAAGTCCGATCTCACCAGCATGGTAATCGCCAACAACGGTCCGATTAATTGCGCTTTTTCATTTTGGGTGGCGAGGAATTCCTGCTGAATGGTCTGCAAGCGCAGCTCAAGATCAGCAACATATTCCATGAAATTTGAGGCATCCATTCGTTACTTACCTGACTATTTAGACTTCATGTTGAAGTGTAGATGAGAATGAAGACGGTGCGTTGGTACAGAGTTATCAAGATCGCATAAAAAACCGTAATCCTAGAATCAGATGATGGCTTTTGAGACCTTGAACAGTTTTCTCTAATATTGGCTTGGCGGGTAAACGCGGTAAGCGTTCGACAATTAGACGCCTGCCCTGAGTAACTTCACCGATTAAATTCAACCGTTCTACTACTGGGCAGGTTTGGAGACCATGAAGGGTTATGCGCTTTTTGAATACCGACTGCTAACCTTGTGATAATAAATCGCGTAAATCAATTATGCCGGCGTTTGCACGCGCTATGTATGACGCCATCACAAGAGAGTGATTGGCCAAGAGTCCAAATCCACCATTTCCTCCATTTAAAATCATCGGAGACCAAACGGTTTCTTGAGTCGCTTCAAGTTCTCGAACGATTTGACGCAGACTGACAAGCGCGTTTTTCTTGCGCAGCACATCTGCAAAGTCTACTTCGATGGCTTTCAAAAAATGCATCAATGCCCAAGTGGTGCCACGCGCTTCGTAAAAGACATCATCAATTTCAGTCCAAGGCGTTTTCACTTCAAACTCGCTGGCGTTTTCTGTACTTTGGCTGGCTTCAGATTCTCCCGCCAAATCGACATTGAGTCGTTTTTGTCCCACGCTGGCACTGAGTCGTTGTGACAGAGAACCTAAACGAGTTTCAACATCTTTAAGCCACTGGCGAAGATTATCCGCACGGGCATAAAATTGCGCGTCAGGTTCATCGGGATGAGATAATCGCAGCAGAAAGTCGTTCAATTTAACAATGCCGCGTTCGTATTCGTTTTCCGTTGCGGGCAGTGCCCAAGACCCATTATCGAAGTGCAGCTGCGGTTCGGCAACGGCCAAATCAGGATCTTCAGTACTCTGGCTTTGACTACGGCTAAAATCTTTACGCATCGCTCGTGTTAAATCTCGCAGCTGAACCAAAACACCAAACTCCCAATGCGGTATGTTGTCCAGCCAGATGCCTGGTGGTGTCACATCATTGGTCAAGTACCAGCCCGGTTTATTCAGCAACGTGTCTGCCACACGGATAACCGTTGCGGTAGTCGTATACCCTGTGGTTAATAATCGTTGGTTTTCATTGGCATGCTGTGACGCGTTTTCTGTCACAGAAAAGGCGTCAGGTTCACTGCTCCAATACATGCCTACGAATAACGCACCGAGGAGGTAAACAGACAAACCACCGATCAATCCTCGTACCATCCAACCTGCTTCCATAAAAGCTTCTAGTTTGCTGCCGCGTAATTTCTCGTTCATGATGACCCTTACTTAACAATACTGTGGCGACTTAACGCACTCACTCTTTACAGTCAGGTATGTCGCTAATCTTGCCCAACACTGTGCAGGCTTTGCACGGGTAAATCAAATACATGCTGCTGTCCCGAAGAATCGGTCAACGTTAATTGAACGTTATCCCCAACGACCAAGTTTTTTTTCAGGCCCATTAGCATGATGTGATGATGACCCGGTTTGAAGACAAATGATTGACCTGCTGGAATCGAGATTTGAGTTTCTTCGCGCATTCTCATGACCCCTTTCTCATCCATCGTGTGACTGTGAAACTCACTGTGATGCGAAATGTCACTGCTGGCGGACTCCAACACTATCTCTTGTTTACCTGTATTCATCAGCGTCAAAAAGGCTGCAGTCACTGGCTGTCCAGGGGGCATAGCGCGTACATGCGCGTCTTTCAGAGTCAGTTCTGCCCATGCCACGCTGGTGCTAATGGCCAGCAGTAATGAAACCTTACAAGCTGAGCGTGATAAACGGACAAGAGATGAAGTCTGTCGGATGGCAGTCATTTTGAGACGAGAAAATGTTGTCATTCTAAAATGGTCCTGTTTGTTGCAAATTTAGCGCTCAGTTTGCAAAGGTGATAGAGGGCTCGAACTGAGGCGATGACGTCTAATAATATTTATTTCGGCTAACAACGTTGACCGCCTACTGCGTATCCAAGCATTGGTGTCGATGGCCTGTCTAACACCATGATGCCTATCTTAGGTCTACCTCACCGCAATACGTCATTTACTGAGCGAGGTTTACTATATCAGAATCCTATTTTTGATGATGAGTACCGTTGAAAGTGGGCGATACTCAATAATGCTCGCGCGCCATACGTGTATTACCCCAATTCAATGAGCGCTTTGGGTTCTTCAACACCATATCCCATTAACCCGTTGATATTGAGCGACGCCAACGATTGGAATTCTTCTTCGGTTTCAACACCCTCTACAAAACATTTTGCATGCTGGCTGTGCAGTATATTGGCCATCCCCGTGACAAACAATGCACTATCCGGTTGATGCTGAATTCGATGAATATACCGACGCTCAATTTTGCCCTGTTTAATAGGGAAGTGGGCAATGAATCCAAAACTTTGGCCAGAGGTGCCAAGATGGTCGACGCTTAAACCAATCCCTTTTTTTGACAGCGTGTAGAGCCATTCCATTGCCGCATCGCCCTCTTGAGTCATCGTATCATCGAGTTCGGCCTGCGGTTGAGATACCGACGTAGGGTGCCGATGAATGGATGATTTAAGGGTTTTTGCTAACGTAAATTCACTGAATTCGAGCATCAATTGCACATGTTTGAGCTGCTCGCTGGTCAATACGGTCTCTAAAAACCACTGCCGAAAGTCCGTGCTCATTAGACTCTGGCCAGATAAATTAATGACCCACTGCCCGCCGGTTGATCGAACCGCGCTATGTTGCAAAAATACTTCGACAATTAAACGGTCAAAATCCGCAGCGAGACCCAATTCCTCTACCATGGGCCAAAATGCGCCCGCTCGCATGGAAGGTTGGCCGTTACAACATAAGCGGCAATGAATTTCGTACTGCAAAATGCGTTGTTGCTGTTTCACACCCGCCAACGTAATTGAAACACCATCGCCGTCAGGCTCATACGCATAGAGGGGCTGCACAAACAATTCGATTTGGTTTTCTCTCAGGGCTTTGGCGAGTCTTTGCTGCCACTGCACCCAATTGGTGATGGCCAACTGATCCGGCTCATCCACCAGCCAATCGGTATGGGAATCATGAGCCCGACGAATCAATCGATCCAGTTGATGTTTGATGACGTGAATTTGCGTGATATGAGCCAGCGGTATGACGGCCGCGCGCATCCGAGCTTCCATTTGATTCACCAGTGGCAACTGCCACAGTCGCCGCAAAATCACTTCGGCTGGCTGCTGAAATTGTCGGCTAATTGGACTCGGACAACAGACCCAATACTCCCCTCCCACACCCCGTGCTATGTGTACATTCTCATGTTCAAGTTCGACACTTTGCTTAAGGTGCTTTGCCATTTGAATGAGCAATCGATCGCCTTCTGGCTTACCTAATCGGCGATTGATGTGATGTAAATTTTCCACTTGTATCAGCATCATCCAACAAGGTGCAAACACTTCGGGGGACATCCAATGTTGAACAAAGCGATCCCAACTTTTAAGATTTCCTAACCCTGTTAACGTGTCTTCGTAATGGTTACGCTGCAGCGATTGAATCGTATCGCTGTGTTCGGCATAGCTCTGTTCGAGTCTTTGGCTGAGTACTTCAATGGCCTGAGTCAGCTGCTCAAATTCTTTAACCGGCGGATGTCGAGACAATGACTCACCATTTAATGCCCTAAACTGCCCTTTGCCTAGACCATCCAGTCGCCGTAATAAGAGGTGTAATGGTTTAAGTTGCAGCGTTAACAGAAGGTGTACGCAATACAGCGTGACAAATGTCATGAGCGCATACCAAGCCGCATCCGCCAGCGCTAAACGCCAGAAATGTTCGGCCACGCTGGCGGTTGACACTTGAACCGTTAGCTCTCCCAACTGACGCCACCCTTGGGTGACTGATGCTTGTGCTACGGCCGGCTTTAATCTCAACATCCGGTTAAATTGCCTCGCCATCCACCCTAAATGATGCAACGCCGAGTGAGCGTCTGGTGCTTTCATCCCCCGTGAAATCTCAGGTCGTTGATCAACATAGCGGAAATAAATGCTCTGAAAGTCGCCTCGATCAAAGACCACATCAATGAGAGAGCGAATTGTCGCATCATCTTGATTGTCGACAGAATGCACCATCGACAACGCCAGCGATGTAGCCGCTTCTTCTGCCCGATTTTGCAGCTGCTGCTCAAATTGACTGCGGAGCTGAACCACGCTGATGACGAAATTTCCACCCATGATCAAAATCATGAGCACTCCAATGGCCAACAACAGTTGCCGTTTCATGCTCATGGCAGCACCAAGAATTGCCCTAAACCTTGCGCTTTCATGCGGGCCATTAATTCGCTCCACATACTTAGCCGATTTGGGTCACCCACTTTTATGCTGCCACCTTGCATTCGCTCCAACCACATTCCCGCGCCATTAAAGCTATATACCAAGGATAAATCCCGCCTCAACGAAGCGCGTTGAATATGATCCGTGAGATTATCCAAAATCAAAGGCTCAGCATTCGCCGAGGGATAGTACGCCAGCACCATATGCGCTTGATTCAATGACAAAGCCTTCACGTAGGTAATACGCAAGCGCTCTAATGGAATACCGAGCTGTAACAATGAAAAGTACTTGGCTATCACAAAATCCTCGCAATCCCCTCCGGCCGTACCTAAGGTCTCCAATGGCGTTGCCCAGTAGTCTTCATCAGCCCAATGGCTAGCGTCACTGGTAAACTGCACTTGGCGGTTAAAATACCCGTTCACCACTTCCAGCTGATGATTAATTGGCGCGCCCCAAGCCTCTTGCAATAATTGTTTCCACTGCAAGAGCTGGCGTTCCGCTTCGACGCCGTATTGTTGTTGTACCGATTGAATGAGGGCATCACTGATTAATTGGGGGGGACCACTACTTTGAACTTGCAAGGTCATCACCACCCACCACATCCACCAAGCCAGCATGTGGCGTGTCCGCTTGACTGCGCGCCGGTTAATCAACGCGTTGTGCTCGCGTACCACAGAGGTTTGCACCACTACATCCACAACCATCCGACTTCTTCGCTACAAGAGGTGACAACAGGACGCACACAGGTTAAATCAGTCAATGCGCCTCATCTAAAGCATTCCACGGCGCGACTACTGTGAGATCACAGCACGGTGACACGCCCACTTACATTATCTTGAGCCTAGTTGAAGGCCATCAAAAAACCGCAGATTCATCCGCGAGAAAGATCATGATCGAATTGATCTGCTAAAGTTATGGGAGTAGTCGCAACAGGTCATGGCATTGAAGATGAGCCAGGAAGATTCACGCTCAGAAGCCCTAAAGCGGCATTTTGCCAGTCGTGTCTCCACACAGGTCCGAACGGTGCTCGATCAATGGCGATTACTGAACGTTGGCCACTGGGAACCGCGTATTCTAAGGGAGTTTACGGCGGCCACAGACAAACTCGTGCGCCATGCCATCCGCTTTGAAGCAGATGTGCATTTACAAAAAGCCAAACAAATTTTGGAGTTGCTGAAACAAGTAAAAGAGAGCAAATCCCAACCGAATAGTGAGCAACTCGCTGAACTCAATGATTTAGTGTACAGCCTTAGCCAAAGCACACGGCGACGAACTGATTCTGAGAAACACCCAGATGATCGTATTCCCTCCACCAAACCGGTTTATCTCGCCAGTGCGAACGCAGCAAAACTGGCCACTCAATTGGAACATTTTGGCATTCCTCATTTGATCATTGAGGACAGCAAACACTTTACTCACATTATCCAGCGCCGCGTCCCCAGCACCATTGTCATTGATGTGGACTTCGACGGTCCAGGTAACGGCATTGAATTAATTCGTCAACGCCTTGCCTTGAAATTTCCAGTGATTTTTACCAGCAGTCGCCAAGAAGCATCATTACAAGAGCGGTTGGCCGCCTGTCGCGTGGGCGGCTTACGCTTTTTTACGCAACCTAATTCTTCTCAGTTGATCCGGAGCATTGAGAAATTACGCAATGATATGCCTGAGCAACCTTATAAAGTGTTGGTGGTCGATGACTCAAAGAGCCAGGCGCTATACAGCGAGCGCATTATGAATCAAGCTGGGATGATCACGAAGGCCGTCATTGATCCCATGGAAGTGTTGAATGCCATTGAAGATTTTCAACCTGAGTTGATCGTTATGGATATGTACATGCCCGGCTGTGAAGGCACAGAACTGGCTATGGTCATACGGCAAAAACCAGAGTATCTGCGTATTCCCATTTTGTTTTTAAGCGGGGAAGAAGATCGAGAAAAACAACTCAATGCCATGAGCCAAGGAGGGGACGACTTTCTGACTAAACCGGTTGATCCTAAGCATCTCATTGCTACGATTCATAACCGTGGACAAAGAGCGAGAGAGCTTAATAATTTAATTGTGCGAGACAGCCTGACCGGATTATTCAATCACACACATATTTTGAATAGTCTTTATCAAGCTCAACGGCGGGCCAAAGAAAAACATTCTCGCCTGTGTTTCGCAATGGTCGACATCGATTTTTTCAAAAAAATTAACGACAATTACGGCCACCCAGTCGGTGACAAAGTCATCGGTTCATTGTCTTTATTTCTCAAACAGCGACTTCGCAAAACCGATCATATTGGTCGATATGGCGGCGAAGAGTTCGCCGTTGTACTCGTCGGAACACGCGCCGATGACGCCGTTTACTTAATGGATGAAATACGAGAGGGATTTGGGAAACTCGAACATCAGTCAAATGATAGCGACTTTAAAGTGACCTTTTCCTGCGGTATTTGTGCATTTGACGGCGAAAACCAAGATCATATGATCGAGTACGCCGATGCTGCATTGTATGAAGCCAAAAAAGCCGGTAGAAATAAGGTTGTACTCTACGAGTCTCCTACCGATCAAACAGAGTCGTCAGACAAAACCTAATTCACGCCTATTCTTTTTCTAGACCAAGCACCCATAAGATCGCCATGCAAAAATAAAGGGATACAACTATTCTTTATTACAATGGGTTCTATTTCGACTGACAGTCTCTTGATTATGATGGCTGACTTTTTCGCACAACGGATTCAGCGCTGGTACTATACCTGCGACGTTAGGCACAAATTGAGGCGTGCAATGCAGGCCCAATATTATAACGTCACGGATATATTAGATGACGGGGCGCGTGTCCAAGCGCTCGCACTGGTAAAAATAAAGAATAATCCTTAAAAGGCTGAACGAAATTATGGCATCCATATTAGTATTGCACGGCCCTAACTTGAATTTACTCGGCACTCGAGAACCTGAAATATATGGCGCCGAAACATTAGAGGATGTAAACCAAACGCTCAGTCAATTGGCACAAAGCCAAGGCCACCATTTGCAATCACTGCAAAGCAACGCTGAATATGAATTAATTGAGCGCATTCACGATGCACGAAGCGAAGGCATCGACTTTATCATCATTAACCCAGCGGCATTCACACACACGAGTGTCGCATTACGAGACGCTATTTTAGGGGTCAACATTCCGTTTATCGAAGTCCATATTTCTAATGTGCACGCTCGAGAGTCTTTTCGTCAGCACTCCTATTTTTCGGATGTGGCGGTAGGGGTGATTTGCGGTCTAGGCACGCAAGGGTATGAATTTGCACTGCAACGCGCTTTTACGCTACTCGCGTCATAACAGTGAGCATTTGATCGTCGTCACCGATTTCGGCGTATGATTTCGGCCTGCGAGAAAAGGCCAGAAATTACCTTGTGCAGAGCATTAGCCATGCACGATACGTAGGGTGGATTCCCGCATATTTAATGGCTATAGTGTGCCGCCCATTGAAAGTCTCATGGGTGCTTGAGGCTCAAAGATGGCAAGAATTGGGAAAGCCAAACCCTAGATAACAGCAGGCTCTAGCGGGTGAAATGGTCTCTCGAATGCAGGTGAACACCCAAACTCGTGTGTCTAGCCCACCTCAATTGAAAACAGCAAGTATGGATGCTTGCGAAAAATACGGGCCTAGTGGAGTTCGCTACGCCTCGATTGAAAACCACCAAAATCATAAGACAGATTGATAATATGCCCTGGATTCAAGCCATAGTTGATGTAGAACCAAGTAATGCAGAAGAAATTGAAGAGCTTCTGCTGGCCATTGGCGCTCAGGCAGTCACTCTGAAAGACGGCGCAGACCAACCTATTTACGAACCCAAACTCGGGACTACTCCGCTGTGGGATCAAACTCAAGTGGTTGCCCTGTTCGACGCAGAGCAGCCACTGGCCAACCAAATGGAACAGCTAAGCATTTTGTACAAAGCAGAAGCAGAGCGCCCATTTCCAGCTTATAAGCTGGAACTCGTCGAAGATAAAGATTGGGTTCGAGAGTGGATGGACAACTTCAAACCTATGCCATTTGGCAAACGTCTGTGGATATGCCCTAGCTGGCTGGATGCACCCGATCCTAGCGCGGTCAATTTGAAACTCGACCCAGGTTTAGCCTTCGGAACCGGAACACATCCCACTACCGCACTCTGCTTGCGTTGGTTGGACGGTCAAAAACTGGATGGCAAACGGGTCGTTGATTTTGGGTGTGGATCAGGCGTACTAGGGGTTGCAGCCTTACTGTTAGGTGCCCAGCACATGCTCGGCATTGATATTGACCCGCAGGCAGTGCAAGCCACACATAATAACGCCGAACGAAATGCCATTTCTGAAGCTCAATACGAAGTGTACTTACCAGAAGCCGCGCCACAGACACAAGTTGAAGTAGTATTGGCCAATATATTAGCGGGGCCGCTGGTTGAACTAAGAGACGCCATACTGGCCTATTTATTACCTGGAGGCGACCTTGTGCTCTCCGGCATACTCGAAAGTCAGGCTCAGGATGTCGCGCAAGCCTATCAAGAAACGTGCGAAATATTGGAAATCGCCGTGGAAGGAGACTGGGTTCGCATAACTGCCCGTAAACATGGCTGAGAAACGCAGCTATAATAGCCAGTTTGGAATAATAAGTGCCCACTAACATTGGCATTTTAATTTAATAACGTTCTTTGCTCATCACGAAGCGAGCTATTTAGCAGTACGAGTGCAACGATAACAACATGACCGAAGCGCAAATAACACAATGCCCTAAGTGCCATACCACCTTCCGGGTTACGCCTGCTCAATTGCAAGTAGCCAAAGGTGCAGTGCGTTGTGGCGCTTGTTTGCATGTTTTTAAAGCTGCGGAACATTTTCAAGGGCCTTCGCTTTCTGACAGCATTGAAGGTAACAGCACCACTGCTATCTTCGACGCACTCGCACTGGAACTCAGTGATGACCCCACCTTGCATGACAATGGCCAGCAGGAAACCGTCGAAAAATTATTGGATCAACCCGTTAAATCCGCTAAGCCTGCCAAAAAAGAAGAGTTTGACCCATTCGATGATGACAATCTGCTCATCAGCGATGACATGGACATCGATTTTGACGACGACGATGACGAAGATGACGGACTGATTCAGGACGAGCCTGATAACACACAGCTCTTGTCATCAGATGACGATGATTTCCTCATTGATGATTCGAAAGGCATAGATGAGGATGAACTCATTTATGACGATCACGAGGTCGATAACCAATTTGCCAATGATCTCAATGAGGAATTTTTATCACTGGATACCAGCACCGATGATGTCCCTCTGTTTCACGATTCAGACAGCGGCGACAAAGCGGAAAAAGAAGAAGCGGATGAATCATGGGCCGAAGCACTGCTAGATGATTCTGAGCCAGCGCCTAACCCCGCCGATGAGTTTTTAATCGATGACGCCCAGTATGGACGATTGCCGTTTGATGATCATCCGCAAAACAAACGCGCCACAGCAGCTCAGTTAGAGCCCAACTCACCGGCTCATCACGCACAACCGGCGAGTTTGGGGTCATTGCAATCACCGCACCGCCCTAATGTAAGTTACATTCAAGACAATCCCATCGAACTGCACCTGCCTCAACAGAGCAGAGGCCGTGGCCTAATGTGGTTTGTTCTGTGTGCATTGCTGGCGGGTGGGCTCGTCGTGCAAATTGCCATGATTAACTTGGCACAATGGTCGCGAGATCCAAGCTTACGCCCTTACTATGATTTCGCCTGCCAATTTACCGAATGCCAGTTACCGCCGATTTACAATATTGCTAAAATTCACACCACGGCGACACCGCAAGTGAAAAGTCACGCAAAATATCAGGATGCACTGACCGTTGATATTTTGTTCAGAAATGATGCTGATTACGAGCAGCCCTTCCCTTTATTAGAGTTAAGTTTCCTCGATGGACGAGATAAAGTCGTCGCGCAGCGTCGCTTTCATCCTAATGAGTATCTTGCGGGTGAAGGTGCAGGAATGGAAATGATGCCGGTACGCGTTCCCATCCATATATCGCTTGATATTCGCGACCCGAGTGCGAAAACCAGCAGCTACCGTGTGAAGTTTTTACCAAACCAATAATTGGGCTGAAAAAACTTCATTGATTAAATTTCAGCCATTCACGCTAGTTTCTTCAACAAATTTAAGGTAAATACCCCAAATTCCACTTGATTGATCAAAGTCTAAACAAAGTTGATCGAGTAGTCCGAAACTGTGCAGAATTCATGCAGAAAATACCTTGAAATTCAGGTCAATTCTTCGCCTGTCAAGCCTTTAACCCTCACCCCTTTGCGAGTATCATTACCCGCCCTTAAACGAGCAAAAAATGAACAGCAGCTTTCATATGTTCAGCATTGGCCCCTATTCCATTGAAACACCCGTGGTCCTCGCGCCCATGGCAGGTGTCACCGACCGACCCTTTCGACAACTATGTCGACGCTTGGGGGCAGGCTTGGTGGTATCAGAAATGGTAACGTCCGATGTAAAGCTCTGGAACAGTCGTAAGTCTCAGACTCGATTGAACCACGATGGGGAGGCTGAGCCCATTTCTGTGCAAATTGCCGGTGGCGATCCAGAAATGATGGCTGAAGCAGCCAGAATGAACGTCTTAAATGGCGCACAGATTATTGATATCAATATGGGTTGCCCTGCCAAAAAAGTCTGCAACAAAGCTGCAGGATCAGCCTTGATGAAAGATGAAGGGTTGGTTGAAGCCATATTGCAGGCAGTGGTTGAATCCGTAGACATTCCCGTCACGCTGAAAATGCGTACAGGCTGGTCTCCGGAACATAAAAATGCCCCAAAGATTGCTCAAATGGCAGAACGCATAGGAATTCAAGCGTTAGCCATCCATGGTCGTACTCGCAGCTGCGGGTATAAAGGTGCCGTTGAATACGACACCATTAAGGCCATAAAAGAAAGCATCCAAATTCCAGTTTTGGCCAACGGTGACATTTGTTCACCCGAGCAAGCCAAAGCCGTATTGGATTACACGAATGCTGATGGTGTTATGTTGGGCCGCGCGGCTCAAGGTAGCCCTTGGATATTTCGTGAGATTCAACACTATCTGGAAACTGGCCAGCATCTTGCTGAACCTAGCCTCAAAGAAGTGAAGAGCATACTGGTAGATCATTTACTGGCACTGCATGAATTCTACGGGGAGTACCTAGGTGTGCGCATCGCACGTAAGCATGTTGGTTGGTACCTTCAGGCTCACGACGACAATAAGGATGTACGTCGGCAGTTTAATCGACTGGAAACGCCAGAAGAGCAATTAGAACTTATAAACACTCACTTTGAACAGCAATTGGGGAAGGACTTGGCTGCATGAGTACGCACGAAGCACCTGCGGTGAACAACCCTATGGAAAACGAAACAACACAACAGAACTTACCTGCTGAGAACACGCAAACTTTGCGTGACAGCGTGGAAAAGGCACTGGATAGTTATTTCGCGCAACTGGACGGACAACCAGTCACCGACGTATACGACATGGTGTTATCTGAAGTCGAAGCGCCGCTCCTAGAAGTGGTTATGCGCTACACTCGAGATAACCAGACCAAAGCTGCTGTATTGCTGGGTCTAAACCGTGGCACGCTACGTAAAAAACTAAAGCAATACGGAATGCTTTAAGCCTGCAATGGCTTTAACTTTCTGACTTTACTGACGTTTGACTGGCTACAGTAATGTGTGGCGTATCCAGTTTAATGAGTGATATTGAGCGATTCATTCGCCATTGCTTCAGCGCACCTTTATGTCGCTTACCGTTGGGTAAAGGCTTACAGAGCTGAATCGCAAGTGCATCAGTCGCTTGATACGAAACAGTTTTTGATATCAAACCCAAATAACCAATGTGCTACTGCAATGACATGGTTTATTTGAGTTTGGTACTCAAAAGCGAGTCGACAGTGCTCATGAACGTGGATGCCCATTTTACTGTGGCTAAAACACTTCCTGAAACTAGAACTCTGGGTTATCGCACCATTATGGCCAGCTCTCCCGTCACTCCCGTTCGTCGTGCGCTGATTAGCGTATCGGATAAAACCGGCATTGTTGAATTTGCACAGTCTTTAGTCGCCAAAAACGTGGAGATACTTTCCACAGGTGGTACTTATAAGCTGTTAAAAGATAACAATATCAACGCCATCGAAGTTTCCGATTACACTGGATTCCCTGAGATGATGGATGGCCGAGTTAAAACATTACACCCCAAAATTCATGGTGGCGTTTTAGGCCGCCGCGGGCAAGATGACGCGGTGATGACTGAACACGGCATCAACCCGATCGACATGGTCGTCGTCAATCTTTACCCATTCGAAAGCACCACCGCCAATCCAGACTGCACATTAGATATGGCCATCGAAAATATCGATATTGGCGGACCGACCATGGTTCGTTCAGCGGCTAAAAATAATGCGCATGTTGGCATCGTTGTTAATGCTCACGACTATGACGCGATCTTAGCTGAGCTAGACAATGAGCAAGGCCTTACAGCCAAAACGCGATTTGATTTAGCATTAAAAGCATTTGAACATACCGCCGCCTACGACGGCATGATTGCGAATTACCTAGGTCGCATCAATCAATCATCCGACGTACTCAGTACTAAAAATATGGATGAGTTCCCTCGTACCTTCAATACCCAATTTATTAAAGCGCAAGGCATGCGATACGGTGAAAACCCGCATCAAAATGCAGCGTTTTATGTAGAAGCTCAACCTAAAGAAGCGTCTATTGCCACAGCATCCCAAATTCAAGGTAAAGAGCTTTCGTTCAACAATGTTGCCGATACCGATGCCGCACTGGAATGCGTAAAATCGTTCACCAAACCCGCTTGTGTCATCGTTAAACATGCAAACCCTTGTGGCGTCGCAGTCTCCACCAATGGCATTAAAGAAGCTTACGATCTTGCATTCGCGACCGATACGGAATCTGCCTTCGGTGGCATCATTGCCTTTAACCGTGAATTGGATGGCGATACCGCTGCTGCCATCGTCGAGCGCCAATTTGTTGAAGTCATTATCGCGCCGTCTATTTCAGACGATGCCAAGTTGGTGGTAGCGGCTAAAAAGAACGTTCGATTATTGGTCACCGGTGAGTGGGCAGCAGAACGCGCACTGGGCTACGACTTTAAACGCGTTAACGGCGGACTATTGGTTCAATCTCGCGATAACGGCATGATTACCGTGGACGACCTAAAAGTCGTGACGAAGCGTCAGCCCACCGAACAAGAATTAAATGACTTAATTTTTGCTTGGAAGGTCGCCAAGTACGTGAAATCTAACGCGATTGTTTACGCGAAGAATCGACAAACGGTAGGTGTGGGCGCAGGCCAAATGAGTCGAGTGAATTCTGCTCGAATCGCTGCCATTAAAGCCGAGCACGCTGGGCTGGAAGTCAAAGGTTCAGTGATGGCATCAGACGCATTCTTCCCATTCCGTGACGGAATTGATAACGCTGCAAAAGCGGGAATTGCTGCCGTGATTCAACCCGGTGGTTCGATTCGTGATGAAGAAGTCATCGCCGCAGCTGACGATGCTGGTATGGCAATGGTGTTCACGGGGATGCGTCACTTCCGCCATTAAAAGCGCTTGGCGCAGAACGGAAGACGGGAGACGCAGGTCTTCCGTTTTCAACTCGATTTCTCAAGCCACTCTATAATAGTCTCAAAAAATAACGAAGGAGAATGATGCTGGAGGTGCGACTAAGCGTTTTCCGCCTCCCGTCCAGCATCTAGCGAAATTATGAATGTATTAGTGATTGGCTCCGGCGGCCGCGAACACGCACTGGCTTGGAAAGCGGCACAAAGCCCGAACGTCGAAACCGTATTTGTTGCGCCTGGCAATGCGGGCACAGCCCTCGAAGCCAACCTCAGTAATGTTGACATTGATGTGATGGATTTCGCCGGTCTTGCAGAGTTTGCACAGAATAACCAGTGTGGACTGACCATCGTGGGCCCTGAAGCGCCGCTCGTCGAAGGTGTCGTCGATTTCTTCGAAGAAAAAGGTCTAAAATGCTTTGGCCCGAAAAAAGGCGCAGCGCAACTTGAAGGCTCAAAAGCGTTCACTAAAGACTTTCTAGCACGCCACAATATCCCCACTGCTGAATATCAAAATTTTACCGAAGTTGAGCCCGCGCTCGCCTATTTGAAAGAAAAAGGCGCACCGATCGTGGTGAAAGCAGATGGCTTAGCCGCAGGTAAAGGTGTAATCGTAGCTGAAACGCTTGAACAAGCCGAAGAAGCCGTGAAAGACATGTTATCCGGTAACGCATTTGGCGATGCTGGCTGCCGCGTGGTCATTGAAGAGTTTTTAGCCGGTGAAGAAGCCAGCTTTATCGTGGTCGTCGACGGTAAAAACGTTGTGCCTATGGCCACCAGCCAAGACCACAAACGTGTTGGAGATGGCGACACCGGGCCAAATACAGGCGGCATGGGCGCCTACTCTCCTGCGCCGGTTGTCACGCCCGACATTCATGATCGCATCATGAAAGAAGTGATCATCCCGACGGTTGAAGGCATGGCAAAAGAAGGCAACGATTACACAGGCTTTTTGTACGCAGGCTTAATGATCAATAAAGACGGTGTACCAAAAGTGATCGAGTACAATTGCCGTTTTGGTGATCCAGAAACTCAGCCGATCATGCTGCGCATGAAGTCTGACTTGGTGACGTTGTGCGAGGCTGCGCTCGAAGAAAATGGGTTAACGAATGTGACAGCCGAGTGGGATCCACGCGCCGCCATTGGTGTGGTGCTCGCAGCAGGCGGTTACCCCGCGCAATACAACAAAGGCCATGTGATTTCAGGCTTACCATCCGAAGATATCGCCGGCGAAAAAGTGTTTCATGCGGGTACGAAAACAGGGGCTAACGGCGAGGCCCTAACAAACGGTGGTCGCGTATTGTGTGCAACTGCATTGGGCAATACCGTGACAGAAGCTCAAGCACGGGCCTATGAACTCACGAAAAAAATAAGCTGGGAAGGCTGCTTCTATCGCAGCGATATTGCTTACCGTGCTATCGCACGCGAAAATAAACAGTAAAAGGTCATCGCGGCATTCACTGGATGGCCGTTGATCATCAAATACCTTCGCGAGCACGCCACTCATCACTCGCGAAGGCTATTGCTTTTTAAATACCCCTATTGCTTTCGCACACTAAAGTTTCGATTGATTTAAACGGGACGTTTCCAAAAATCCAGCATTGATATTTTTATCACTAAATCTTCGAATCCAACGCTTACACTTGATCTTATTGAAAACTCACAGGCTCACACTCTGCGTTTACTAACCTTCTCAGTTTAATCACGCCCAATGGTTGATCACATCGTGACCCACTGCATCGCAAGGTTCAATGGTTTCTAATATGTTATATACTGATTCATCATTGTAAGGACGAATTTGAATTCAATGCGCGACCTAGTCACCATCTTACTGACGTTATTCTGTATCACACTGGGGTATTCAGCGCAGGCTAAAGAGCCACCACTGGTCATTCCCAAAGGTCCATTTGAAGTGAATTTACTGGGCAATGCACAATGGCTTGAAGCGGACCACACCAGTTTCAGCCTTGGCCAGTTACAAGTCACTCAGTCTCATCAATTTGAGACATTAACCCAAATCCCCATTCTAAAAGCCGACCATATCTACTGGTTTCGTTTTCGAATACTGAACCCATTGGATGTCCCAGTTCCCATCGCCCTCACGTTGGGTCAAGGCCCCTACTATGTTCAAGCAGCTTATAACTTTCAAAATGATTTATGGCAGAGATTACCCGGATATGAGCGCCCCACTCGATTAAACGCACGACGGGCCATACAAATTCTTGTTCCAGCTAATTCAGACCAATGGATTTACTTACGTCTGGCCAGCGATAAAACGGTGGCTCTGATGCCCAGCCTCAGCAATATGGGGCAATACACACAAAATATACTTTCGCTGGAACAACTGCTTGGCGCCGTTATGGCATTAATGTGCTTTATTGCGCTCACACATATCGTCGCCAGCCAATTCCATAATCATGTTCGGCATGTGTTGGTCATCTCCATGGCAATAATGGGCATGCTTTATATTTTGAATTATTTTCCATTATCCCACTGGCCCGCTTTTCTCAGTAACCTAAATCATTTGGTGCCATGGGGAATGGGATCATGCTTAGCGCTATCCAGTTTCAATACTCTCTCTTATCGACTCTGGTTACGCTCTAGCCGAGCATTGATTGCCATGCTGATATTTATCATGATCACACTGTTCTTATTTACGATGTCAGTAGAAACCGTCTGGATTGTATCGCTCATTCCCATCGCGTTTGCCATCTACCGCTCCACACCACACTCACTGACGCTCACTGTCAGTGCCATGCTGCTGTTTGCCTTTTACAGTTGGCAAATTTTGTATTCATTTTGGCCCGAAACCGTTCCTCATCAATCCAGTTTTATTGAATTGGCCACACCAGCCGTGTCCGTACTCATCGCCAGCATGAGTATGATTATCACGTATTTTCGTCGTCAAAAAGTACTGCATAAACCCTCTAGCACATCTAATGGTAATGCAGAATTTCTATCCAAATTAACCCATGAGTTGCGCACACCGATGAATGGTGTATTGGGTATGTCTGAGTTGTTATCGGACACATCACTCAGCACCACACAACGAGACTACTTGGAAACCATTCAGCTTGCAGGACACGATATATTGCTGCTGGTCAATCGAATTTCAGATTACTCAAAACTCACAACAGGCCGATTACAATTAGAAGAATTGAATGTTGAGTTATCTGAGCTCATGGATGAGACACTGAAAAAGTTTCAGTTTAATGCCAATCAAAAACGACTTGAGTTGGTACTCAACGTCGCGAGCGACATACCAACTCGATTAAAACTTGATTCTCAGCGCCTGCAAACCATTGTGGATAATCTACTAGAGAACGCACTCAACAACACCGAGCACGGTGAGGTGGAATTACGCATTGGCTGGGATGAATCCGCCCCTGGAAAACGATTGTTTTTCCAAGTGAGGGATACAGGCTCAGGCATAAGCAAAGAAGATTTACGTCGTGTTTTTTCAGCGTTTGATTTATTTGACCCACAAAAAGATCAAAGTGTTCAAGGCACAGGGCTAGGTTTAGCA
This sequence comes from uncultured Saccharospirillaceae bacterium, assembly GCA_947503895.1. GTDB lineage: Bacteria > Pseudomonadota > Gammaproteobacteria > Pseudomonadales > Oceanobacteraceae > Bermanella. The sequence continues at coordinate 273,450 of CANNFT010000006.1, read as the reverse complement.
TTATCCAAGCGCTTAGTCGAATTGATGGGGGGCGAAATCTTTGCAGATAGTACCATTGGTGTTGGCAGTAATTTTAGTTTTTCTCTTCCTTATTACCCTGCCCCGCGGGCACTCGACGAAGAAGATGAAAGCCATTTATTAAATGGGCTATCTCTGTTGATTGTCGATGACAACAGTACATTAAGAAAGGTCATTCAAAAATACGCCAAAAGCTGGGGTATGCAAGCCGATTCGACCTACAGCGGCAAAGAAGCGCTGGCCATGCTACGCACCAAAGCTAACTTAGGCACGCCCTACGATATTATATTAATAGATCAAGATATGCCGATAATGAATGGCTTTCAACTGGCAGAACGCATGCATGAAGACCAAGAAATTAATGATGGACTGCTTAAAATTATGTTAACCGGTCTCGGCATATCGAGCACACATAAAGAGGCTCGTAAATTTGGCATTCACCAAGTGATCACCAAACCCGTTAGTTCTCGAGCCCTTAAGCATGCCTTAGCCAAACATGTTAAGGATAAAAAAATGATCGAACGGGTTAGGCCATCAGCTGGAAAATTACCGCAATAGTTTATAAAATGCATATTCGACATGCTGCTGGCTAATGAATGTCAGCATAACGCATCGTGCGTAATTTAAAATTTAAGTGATTCGCCCCATTTAAATGGCTTCGAAAAAGCTAAAGTATTATTCGAATTCCGAGCAAAAAGGAATGTATACTTTCTGCTTTGCATATGAAATCACATAGAATTTTTATGCTGAACCGCCACAACCACCTCAGCTACTACAACCACTAGCGCAACCACCTCCCCATCCCCCCGAGAAGCCGCCAATATGGCTCGCACAATACAACGGCACTGATTGGGTTATTTTTTTGTTCATGCAATTTAATGTGTAATAAAATCCATTTTCTATCTTTAAGTGCTTATCAATGGCAAACAATAGTGGTAATCGTGTCGGTTCCGTCGGATTAATATATGCCTGCTTACAACTGAATTGCCAAATACGCTGAATGCCAAACTGTGCTTCTGTCGGGGACTTCATGGCTTCGGACGGGGTGTGATGAAGAAAATAACCAAACGCCTTATTGCAAAACGTCGCATAATCTTTCGTGAACAGTATAAATTCATGCCAAGCAACGTCAACGATTTGTGACGGCATGGCCACGGCTTTGGGGCCGAACCTCTGGCAGGCCTGAAAGTATATTCTTAATCCATCCATGACTAAATCAAGTTGCTCGCGGCTGAGATGAGGGTAATGCTGTGCGACTTTCTTTAGGACTTGATCAAATTGAGCATTATTGAGGTAATTTTTTCGCTTTTGACGTAGGAAATTACGACATCCCCAAATCATCAAAAGTACAAATACTATGGCAAAAATCCATTCTAATGACATAACCATCAACCCGTTCCATTAATGGCCTCAGAGTAATATACCTGATGATGTAGAGCAAAAAAAACGCATCTCAATTGCCGAGCGCACTAACAATCACCTAGATACATTAACAACTAATCACACTGCTGGCTAAAAAATCCGGCTTGAGTATGCTACAACCGCTTGAACAGACTTTTAGACGCACCACAGGCAATCACTAAAATTTTTTCTGTAGAAATGAGTGTGGACTCTCTATTTGTAATTCAAACTTTGTTGCTGATCATATGCTCGGGCACCGGCTAGCTCACTCTCAGAATAATGCTCCTTCAACAATGCTTCAATTTGTATGGCTTGCTCCTGGTCGTCAATACCCGCATTTAATATCCTTTGTTTTTCTATTAAATACATTTGGTAGCGGTTCTGCCATTCTTGTGCAATGAGTTTTTCTGATTCATCTATTTCGCTGCGATCAATTGGACTTTCATCCTGGTGAGCATTCAAGCCATGGGACGATTCTATGATGCCATCACTCATTGCTGCTTTTTCCAATGCTGCTATTTTTTCCTCTCGCTGAGCAGCCGTTATCGTTATATCCTGCTGTATTTCACTGCGCTCGATATGGTAAAGCGTTTTCCGTCGACGTTCTCCAAATAAAGCCTCTACCGTTTCCTGAGAAAAAATACTTCGCCTAAGCAGGTCATTTTTTTCCAACCTTTGCTTCGCCAGTACGATAGGATCTGGGGACGATTCCAAGTTTTCTAATAATAACTCTTCACCTTGCTTGTATTGGTAAAATCCCACAGCCAACTGTGCAAATTTTTCACCTTGCTCATTTGGCAGGCTAGTCATTATATTTTTATTTAACTGAGCCAAAGCCTGATCTGAAAGATTGGTTGGTAGCCGAGCTATCATACTTTTTAATTGCGTTTGCAGTTTATCGTCTATTATTAATTGACCATATTCGTCGAATCTCAGTTTAGAAACGGCTCGGCTTGTCACCTTTTGCAACAGTATATTTTGAGCATCGACGGTATCACTTTCAGCAGTCATTAAGATCTTGGTCTTCTGATTAAGCATTGCATCCGACTGTTCAGTTTGTTGAAGCGGGTTCAACATTGGTTCCCGTGGCGTATCGGTTTTTGTACTCATCACGGTTATTGAGTCTCGACTTTCCATCGTCATAAACAACAAGGCAACAATGACTGCGAGCGTAACGAATAGGATTATTTTATACGTAATGATATTTTTCATTTTTTATCTGTTTATTAATTCTAACCAGCCACTCTAGGCAATCATCATTTGTTTAATACAAATAAATACCTAGCATCAACTCTCCTCCTTAAACGCCCCATTTTTGCATGCTAATAGCACAAAAAAACGGGGCTATAAAGGCTTTAAGGATTGATTACATGCCTAAATATTTTTTAACTTTTTGCCATGGATTGCCTTTCTCTTTAATTTCTGAATGGCTAATACCTTCAGAGAAGGCAATTTTATTACTCGTACCATCTCCATCACATTTAGCGCTTTTATTGGGCAGAACCACTTCATCAAAGTCAGACCATATTGCGTGAACGCAGCCATCCTCACCTAGTGATGTTAGGAATCCCGATCCAGATTGCATATTCTGACAGGCTGGGCTCACGCCCGCACAAAAGTTTGCCCAACTCGTGCCGTCATGAGGCGTTGCTAAAGTTACAAACTCATCATTTTTGCTTTCACCACCTTCAAATACGCGATACCAACGTGACACCAGTCCCCCATTTGAATGAGCAATAATGCGAATTTTGTTGAATGCAGCGTGCTGAGGATCCGCCAATATATCATCCACAAAATCAGCTAAATCCACTGCAGAGTCACGGTTGCTATCACCCGTTGAGTTATAGCCAAACCGATACAGCGCGCAGGATTCGTATCCATAATCTTTAAAGCGGTCCACCATGGTGTTCCAAGTTGAAACACTGCTGTTATAACCATGAACAAAGACAATTGGCTTATCATTACAAGCCGCCATTGCGCTACTGGCCGTTGCAGTCAACACCAGACCAGCAAATAGATTTACGAGTGGTTTTTTCATTTTTATTACCTTAAGGGTGCTTTTCGCATTTTAATTGTTATTAAATTGAGCAATGACACAGAGTGATCGCTCAATGAAAGACTCCTTCCCTTTAGTCGCATTTGAGTAAAGCAAGCACGATCACTTACCACTCCATAATGATGAGGCTTTAATTCAAAGCCATTCGAGATTACCGTGCGAAGGCTTGCTGCCATTGAACAAATTTGAGTGTGTCCGTTTGGCAATCAAGCAATCAGTCACGCTTAATCTTGAGGGGATATGATCCAATTGAAGAAAGGAAGAAGAAATACAGAATGATAGATTACGGTGAAAGACTAGCCCATATTCATGAAAAAGTATGAGATATATCTAAGAATCATTCCCATAAAATACTAGCTTAAGTACCATCGTCCATATAAAACGTACTCATTGACGCAGTTTTACCTTGATTTTTATTATTATTTCGTGCCAATGAAAAATGAGTGTTGCGCATATGCTTGGATGATGCGTGATACTTTCAGCAACGTTTTTCTCTACTTAAGCGCATCTATTGAAATGCGCAACCCGCCATGTGATGGCTGAGTATGCATGACCTACAGGGTGGTGAAATGTGCACGACTGGCCACTACAAGCTTATCAAGCCTGTAGTGGATTTAGATAATCACATTGATCGTCTAGCTTCAGGTGATCGTATAGGGTGAAATTTAAGGCCTGGTCAATCGGATAAAAGCACCCAGCGCCAACAATAAAAGTGCCGTACTGGTGATGATAGCGACGGGATAATACAAATTACCCGCTAACTCAAGTTGACTGTATTTAATAATCATAATTAAGCCCTCTAGTGACAGGGCGACACAAACGGTGCCAATAAAACGCGGTAACGTTCTGCGAATACTGAGAATAACATCATCTTCTTCGTCTTCTTCTTTGGTGCCATATTCTTTGTGGATCACCATGGCCAACTCGAACAATGCTAATGCTATGACACCCGAATTGATGCCATTTAATATAATTTCCATTAAACCCGTATCACCAATTATTCCCGTGATGATAGCGTGAATAGAAGAAAGTATAATCGCACCCGAAAGTAGAAAAAACGCAATTGAAAAAGTCGTCGCGTACAACGTGCGAATGGTGGAGTGACGCAAAAGCGTATTCATTGTTTAGTGGCCTTATCATTAACATTTACTAAGCGTGTAAATAGGAAGTCACCCATCTACCCGAATTCATGAGTTTATCAAATTCAATCGTATCGTGCAGAGTCGTTAGCCCGCTGAGACCGTACGGCCTTCTGCCCAATGCCTTAATGCCGCCATTTTTTCGCCCATTAAAACCGACAATGGTTGCGTTCGATTCAGCTCTTCAATGATGAAGTCCGCAGAAAGCTCTGCATTTTGCGCTTGAGCTACATGAATGGCCGACACGACTGCTTGTTCGATTTCGGCTCCACTAAATCCTTCACTGAGAAGCGCACAAGTTTTCAGATCGAGAAAGGCGGTATTGATATCCCTTTTTTTCAAGTGAATTTCAAAAATAGCATGTCGTACATCTGTGGCTGGAAGATCCACAAAAAAGACTTCATCAAATCGCCCTTTTCGTACTAATTCAGCCGGTAGTTTTTGAATATCGTTTGCAGTCGCCACCATAAAAACAGGCTCTTTTCTCTCCGACATCCAGGTGAGTAAGGTGCCTAAAATCCGTTGGGAAACCCCCGCATCATTTTGATCTGTGCCGAGTCCTTTTTCAATTTCGTCTAACCATAATACGCAGGGGGACATCATATCGGCGAGAGAAAGTGCATCACGCAAGTTTCTTTCAGTTTCGCCAAAGAATTTGTTATACATTGCACCCATATCCAATCTAAGCAATGGAATATTCCATGTACCTGCAATGGCTTTAGCCGCTAAACTTTTCCCACTGCCTTGCACCCCTAATAGCAACAGGCCTTTTGGACGCAGCTTGGCGTCGTTCTGATGAAACGCAGAACTGCGTATGTTCAGCCACTCTTTTAAATGCTTCAATCCTGCTACTTCATTAAATTCAGCTGTCTCATACTCGTACGCCAGCACAGATTCCATATCCATTAATTCAAACTTAGCCTTGTTAATTTGTGGCAAATCGGATTCCGTAATGGCACCGTCATCCGTGATCGCGCCGCGGATTAACCGCTTCGCGTCCGACAAAGTGACGCCTTTTAAATGTTGAATTAATTGTCTCAATGTTCCAGCGTCGGTTTTAACTTTTTGTCGAGATTCTCTTCCCCAAGCTTTTGCTTCATCTTGTACTAGCTTCATTAATTGCGCTTCGCCGGGTAATTGGAATTGGAATCGTGCGCAAAGACGACTAATTTCAGGAGGGATATCGACTTTATAACTCAGCAACACTAAGGCTTTTCCGCTAATCTCGTAATCCAGCGCAATATCCTTGATTAATCGCACCACGGAAGGCTCTTCTAAAAAAGGATGCATATCACATAAAACATAAAGCCCCGCAGGTGCGGATTGTTTGATATATCGCAAAGCATCGAGCGGCTTCTGCGTTTTTTGGCCATCGGTTTCTTCGCCAAACTGGCTTCGCTTTAATCCTTCACTGAATGTCCAATGGTACATGCTCATGCTGCGCTTTATGGCTAGCCGTGTCAGTAGCTCCAACGCTCGAACTTCTTCAAAACTTTCAACCACAATGATGGGCAATCGATGGGAAACCACACGATTTAAATCTTCAAGATCTTGCATGATATTACCTTTTGCGTGGTGTAATGAGCCTTGTGAGACAGAGGTCTTAGAGATCGCGTTACGCATCATCTTTCTCAGTCGAGATTAGCCTAACTACCGTACAGAAATCCAACCCTGAGCCTGCTTAAATCGCTTTAGGTGAACCATCGGATCATTATGATCGCAGCTCATTGACCTATAACATGTAAATCAAGCACTTCTCACGTAAAATACAGCCACTATATCAGATATGAGTCGTCCACTATGCGCACCTTAAGCAAGATCGACAACCTAGTTATGCAGGTAGACAATGTACTAAAAACGCTGGTACCCAGTGCTGCACGCAGCTCAGCGGAAAGACCCAGCCCAGCATTGTCGGTGGCAGATAGCGAACTGGATGACTCAGAACGCCGACACGCCGCCGGCCTTATGCGCATTAACCACACAGGTGAGGTATGTGCGCAGGCGCTGTATCAAGGGCAAGCTTTGACGGCCAAATTACCCCAAGTGCGATCGGCGATGGAGCACGCCGCAATCGAAGAAATTGATCACCTGGTTTGGTGTGAAGACCGACTCGTCGAACTCAACAGCAGCACAAGCGTACTTAACCCCGTTTTCTACGGTTTATCTTACAGCATGGGAGCACTGGCTGGCGCCATAGGCGATAAGTGGAGCTTAGGGTTTGTCGCCGCCACCGAAGATCAAGTCTGTAAGCATTTAGAGGAGCATTTGGAAACCTTGCCGGACCAAGATCTACGAAGTCGCGCGGTATTAAGCCAAATGCACGAAGATGAGTTGAAGCACGGCGCGCTCGCATTGGATGCAGGTGGCGTGCAGTTCCCACGATGGGTTAAAGCAGTGATGACAGAGATGTCAAAAGTGATGACCAAAACGACTTATAGACTTTAGGGCACCTATAAGCTCAGATCATTCATTTATTGAGAGTTGATCAAGACATACCGTAGCCAGTGGAACGTCACTGGCTGTGGCACTAAGATGTGTTAGCTCATATTTCGCGAATAAAAGATCTCAAGCATTTCTTTACGAATTCTCTGCTCAATATCCTCACGCTCTTTTTTCTCTAGCCCCTTCACATCTTCACCAAATAGATAATTATCAAAATCGAGTTCTTTTTTAATCATCTTGGTATGGAAGGTATTTTCTTGGAATACATTTACGTCGATCATTTGATAATCTTCGCGGGTATCTTCAGATAAGTAATTCTGGATGGAATTTATTTCATGGTCGATATAGTGCTTTTTGCCATCAATGTCACGTGTAAAGCCACGCACACGGTAATCCATGATCACAATATCAGAATCAAATGCATGGATAAGATGGTTGAGCGCTTTCAACGGTGAAATTAATCCACAGGTCGATACGTCGATATCGGCTCTAAAGGTACAAATGCCATTATCAGGGTGGCTTTCTGGGTAGGTGTGAACCGTTACGTGGCTTTTATCCAAATGTGCAACGACAGAGTCCTTTAGAGGGCCTGGTGCTTCTTGCATATTGCTGGGTAAATGCGGCATCTCGTGTTCGGCGATTAAGATGGTCACAGAAGCACCATGAGGATCATAATCTTGACGAGCAACATTCAAAATATGAGCACCGATTATATCCACCACGTCGCTTAAAATCTCTGTGAGTCGATCAGCCGAATACATCTCATCAATATATTCAATGTATTCCTGACGCTCTTTTTCTGTTTTCGCGTAACAAATATCGTAGATATTGAAGCTGAGAGATTTTGTTAGGTTGTTAAAACCGTGAAGTTTGATGGATGAATGCAACTTCGCAAGCCTCACTTAGTAGAGCTGAATGACTAAATAACCAAAACCTGATCAGGCTGAGGCTAACACGTATGGGGCCTTGCCCCGCTATCGCCACCTGATTTCAGGGCGCGCCATTATGCCTATTTTGTTGTTGATAAAATAGGCTTAAATGTGAATTTTTTCGATCACGGAAAACGCGCCCCAGCCAGCCATGAAAGCTGGGCTAAAGGCTAGACGGCACGGCTATATTTGTCACGAATATCGAACGCCATCATCCCTGCTGCCTAATGTGTCATTCTTCATGAGCCCGCTCACAATCACCCTGCTGAAAGCTCAACGATCTCGTGGCTATGGGTAATCTCTACACCGCCTTTCTCCAGCATAATGGAGGCACTGCAATACTTCTCTGCCGAAAGCTCAACCGCACGTTTGACCTGAGCCTCTTTTAGCTTGTTTCCCGTGACAACAAAATGTACATGAATCTTGGTGAAGACACTGGGGACTTCATCCGCGCGCTCGGCTTCCATTTGAGCGACACAATCAACCACGTCTTGGCGACTCTTTTTCAATATGCTCATGACGTCAAAACTGGTGCAACCGCCCATGCCCATCAGCAGCATTTCCATCGGTCTCACGCCTAAATTACGACCACCGTGATCCTCCGGCCCATCCATCACGACCGAGTGACCACTGCCTGACTCCGCCAAAAACATGGCATCTTGAACCCATTTAATACGTGCTTTCATTTATAAATACCTATAGATTAACGTGCGAAGATTATCATAGAGTCGTTAGATCGTGTGAATTGTAACGGTTTGTAAAATAGTGGTTATTACACGATCAAATTTATGCCAGATCAGAAATGTCATAGGGACGCAGTTCCCAAAAACAACCTTCTGTCGGTTGTTTGTCACTAAATGGCGACTCTGTCTATTCAACTTGTTAGGCCATTAGGCCATAATCAATTCGATTGACTATGATAATAATGAAATCAAGGTTTGATGTTTTTGGATTTGCATTATGAATACTGGGTTACGCGCTGATCGACATAAGCACCTCGACTATTTCCTGTCGCAGTGCCACCGCCGTCGCTACCCTGCGCGAAGCACTATTATTTACGCAGGCGATAAAAGCGACTCTTTGTTTTATATCATCAAAGGTTCCGTGACCGTCATCATCGAAGACGACGACGGACGAGAGATGATTATGGCCTACCTGAATGAGGGTGACTTCTTCGGGGAGATGGGTCTATTTGACGAAGTATCGCCAAGATCCGCATGGATCAAGGCAAAAACGGAATGCGAAGTGGCTGAAATAAGCTACTCAAAATTCCGTGAAATATCTTTTCAAGATCAAAAGATTTTGTACTTTATTGGTGAGCAAATGGCGACTCGTTTGCGTAAAACCACCCGTAAAGTTGGTGATTTGGCCTTCTTGGATGTGACTGGACGTGTAGCACGTACGCTACTAGACCTCAGCCAAGAACCTGATGCCATGACGCATCCTGATGGCATGCAGATCAAAATTACACGACAAGAGATTGGCCGCATCGTCGGTTGCTCCCGTGAAATGGTCGGACGTGTTCTGAAGAGCTTAGAAGATCAAGGGTTGGTGTCTGTAAAGGGCAAAACCATGGTGATTTTCGGCGCTCGCAATGCAGCAACGCTTCCAAGTCGAAAAGATATGGATTAAGCAGCTCTGCTGCTTGAGTCCCAATAAAAAACGGCGTAGCCGCGCCGTTTTTTATTGTTTCAATCTATCCCATTCGGATTCTGCACACCAAACCACTGTGTATTCTTTCTACCTATCTGACGCTCCTCTTCGTATCTGTACGGCTTATCGAGCCCTATAATCTCATTCATTTAAAAAAACAGTATAATCTTTTAGACTAAGAACGTTCTCCGTCATACCTCCAGACTATTGCGATGCGGCTTCTAGGCCACTCAACACCCTCCAACGCACACTGTGTATTCAACCCTGATCCAGTATTTAACAGCTATACTCTAATCTTAACGCAGACATATCTATTTGACGTCTCACTCAACCAACCTGAGTACTCGGCTGGGCACTTGAATTATATGGAAGATTCACTCTTTGCAGATGAAGTTGAAACGCCCACTGTGCACGACACCAACGGTGATCAATGGCACCTGCTGATCGTCGATGATGAACAAGGGATACATCAAATTACGGAAATGGTGCTTCGAGACTTTGCCTTTGATGATCGCACCCTCAAAATCAGCAATGCCTACAACGCAGCGCAAGCCAGAGAAATCATGCAGAACCATGATGATATCGCCCTGGCAATTGTCGATGTGGTGATGGAAACCGACGATGCCGGCCTTGATCTCGTAAAGTTCATCCGCAATGATCTCAATAATCACTACTCACGTTTGGTACTTAGAACTGGGCAGCCGGGACAAGCCCCTGAAGAAGATGTGATTCGCGAATACGATATTGATGATTATAAGGATAAGACGGAGTTAACCAGCAATAAGCTTATTACATTACTTTATGCTTCATTGCGTGCATATCGAGATATTTGTTCCATTGACGAGCACCGACGCAGTTTAGAGCACGTGATTCGCGCCTCAACCGAAATATTTGAAGCCAATTCACTCAAGCATTTTGCCTCGGCAGTGTTACAACAAATATGCAATTTGCTCAAAATCAATGGCGCCATTTTCTATTGCGCTAGCCTGAATGAAGACGTTGAAGACGTATCCAATTATCACGCTCTCGCCGCAACAGGTGATCTGGAAGCATTCAAAACCTACCATCGAGATGAACTGCCCGAGCCCGTTCAACATGCCTTTTCCGAGGCATTAAAACGCAAATCATCGTACAGCGAAGACCTGACCTATACAGGGTATTTCGCCAGCTCCCATGAAAGTGAAAACCTTCTATACGTCTCTCTGGGTAAAAAATTATCCCCATTCGACCAACAACTATTGGATATCTACGCTTCAAATGTTGCCGCTACATACGAAAACTTATTATTGAGTGATGAAATTCTCGATACTCAAAAAGAACTGGCCTACACACTCGGTGAAGCGGTTGAGAAGCGCAGTAAAGAAACCGGAGCACACGTCAAAAGAGTGGCGTTATACACAGATCTTTTTGCGCACAAATACGGACTTTCAAAATCCACAGCAGCCATTATGAAATTGGCGTCTCCCCTGCACGACGTTGGTAAAATCGGCATTCCCGATCACATCCTAAAAAAACCGGGTTCGTTTACGCCCGAAGAGTGGGAAATCATGAAAACCCACGCGCAAATCGGCGCGGATATGCTGCGGCACAGCAATAACGAAGTCATTCAAATGGGCAGCATCATTGCTGCTCAACATCATGAACGCTGGGATGGAACAGGATACCCTAAAGGCTTAAAGGGGGATGACATTCACATCGCTGGCCGTATCACAGCGATCTCAGACGTGTTTGATGCGCTGGGCTGCAAACGTTGTTATAAGGAAGCGTGGCCGCTTGAAGATATATTGAAAGAAATTGAAGCGGGCAAGGGTTCACAATTCGACCCCGCCCTTGTCGATATTCTTAATGAAAATCTGGATGAATTTTTAGCCATTCGTGAAGCGTACCCTGACGAACACTAGTGCTCTCGTGACTAAAAAAACAGGGCTTTTAATGCCTCACCAGGTTCATCAGCACGCATAAAGGCTTCACCCACCAAAAATGCGTTCACATTTTTGTCGCGCATTGCATCAACGTCTTCTTTACTTAAGATTCCACTTTCGGTAACCAGTAGCGTATCTGCTGGTGCTTTATGCAGTAAATCAAAAGTGGTTTGTAGCGAAAGATCAAAGGTGTGTAGATTGCGGTTATTAATGCCTAATAACGGAGAAGGCAGCGCTACTGCGCGATTAAATTCTTCTTCATCATGCACCTCAACCAGAACGTCCATTCCTAGTTCCAACGCGCAGCTATTCAACTCTTTCATTTGCGCATCTGACAAGCAAGCAGCGATCAACAAAATACAATCTGCGCCCAATGCACGAGCCTCAATGACCTGATAGGGGTCGACCATAAAGTCCTTGCGCAACACCGGCAATGCGCATGCATTACGAGCTTGTTTTAAATAATCGTCAGCGCCTTTAAAAAAGTCCACATCCGTCAGTACAGACAAACAAGCAGCGCCAGCTTTTTCGTAAGCCACTGCAATGTCGGCAGGTACAAAATGTTCGCGCAATACGCCCTTGCTAGGGGAGGCTTTCTTGATTTCGGAGATAACTGCCGGAAGACCAGCCGCAATTTTCGTTTCTAATGATTGTTTAAAACCACGACACGCACTTTGCGCTTTCGCCAATGAGTGAAGTTGAGCAACCGATACTTTTTCTGATCGCTCTTTGACTTCTTCCCATTTACGATCAACAATTTTTTTCAAAATGGTGGGTGTATTCATAACACTACTCAACTAATAACGCTTCACACTACACCTATGCGTTGCACAGGGTGACTTCAGATCAAGCATCGATAACGCCCAAATAATGACTACGTTAATCCGATAACATTTCTGTAAACGCGATCAACTCGCGAAGTTTTTCCATTGCGAGACCGGTTGATATCGCGTCTTCTGCCATGGCTACGCCTTCAGCAAACGTGCTAGCTAAATTCGATGCGTAAATGGCTGCACCTGCATTTAATGCAATAAGATCTGCGGCTTTTTCGCCGGCAGGTGTTTCGCGCTTTGTAAGTGCATCGCGAATCAATGCCAAACTCGCTTCAGCGCTATCAACAGATAACCCTTCTAAATTTTGTGAGGGTATTGAAAAGTCTTCTGGTTTAATTTGGTACTCGCTCACGTGACCTGCTTTCAATTCAGCGACGTGCGTGCTGCCGGCTAAACTGATTTCATCCAGCCCATCTTCTGCATGCACCACCAATACATGATCCGACCCCAATCGCCCTAACACTTCAGCAAGCGGTTTACATAATGCTTTATCAAACACACCCAGTACTTGGTTCTTCACACCTGCAGGATTGGTGATAGGGCCTAACATATTAAAAATGGTGCGCAATGCTAATTCTTTACGCGGGCCGATCGCGTGCTTCATCGCACTGTGATGGGCCGGCGCAAACATAAAGCCCACACCGACTTCTTCTACAGCGCGAGCCACTTGCTCAGGTTTTAATGCAAGGTTAACACCCGCCGCCTCTAAAACGTCAGCACTGCCAGTGGATGATGAAACACTACGGTTGCCGTGCTTTGCTACTTGTCCGCCTGCAGCGGCCACCACAAATGCAGCGGCCGTCGATACGTTAAAAATGTTCGCGCCATCACCGCCTGTACCGCACGTATCGACGATGTGCTCACCCTTAATCTGCACCGGTGTAGCAAGCTGGCGCATCACTCGGGCCGCGCCTGTGATTTCATCTATGGTTTCACCTTTCATGCGTAAAGCCACTAAAAAACCACCGATTTGAGCGTCACTGGCTTGGCCTGTCATGATGATTTCCATGACATCAGACATCTCGGCTTCACTTAAATGTTGTCCCGCGACGACGCTCGCTAAGGCTTGTTTCATGTCCAAAATGACGCTCCTATTTCATATTCAAATTATTTGACGCGAGGTAATACACTTCAATTTGAATCGCTATAGTTTAATATCTAAAAAGTTTTGTAATAAATCATGACCATGACGCGTCAATATAGACTCAGGGTGAAACTGCACACCTTGAATCGGCAGCGTTTTATGCTGGATTCCCATGATTTCTTCAATTGATCCATCTTCATTTTGCGTCCAAGCCGTTAACTCAAGGCACTCGGGTAATGTATCTTTATCGATGACTAAAGAATGATAGCGCGTCGCAACAAACGGATTATCTAAACCTTTAAATACACCTTGGTCATTGTGGAAAACCGGGCTGGTTTTGCCATGCATGACTTGACCCGCACGAATGATTTTTCCGCCAAATGCCTGGGCAATACTTTGGTGTCCGAGGCAAATTCCTAACAATGGTATTTCACCTGCAAAGCGTTGAATGGCCTCGACAGAGACACCGGCTTCATTGGGTGTACAAGGGCCCGGACTCACGACTAAGTGCGATGGTTTTAATGCCGATATATCTTCAACGCTGATTTCATCATTACGAAATACGCGAACATCAGCACCCAGCTCACCCAAATATTGCACGACGTTGTAAGTAAAGGAATCGTAGTTATCAATCATCAGCAACATTAGCGATTCTCCTCAAGACCACCAATGGGCAGGCTTTGCTTTCTAGATTCATCCATCTCAGAGCTAGCCTCTTTTGGCGACAATTCATGTTGTTGTTTCGCCAATTGCTGTTGTAATCGTTGCAATGACGCCATCGTCTCGTTAATTTCTTGCAGTAAATTTTCTGGGTGCTTCACGAGTTCTTCCAATTTTTCGTGCTTCGCTTCTTCTAAGTTATTCAATACAACTGCAATAAAGAGGTTGACGATAACGAAGGTGCCAAGTACCACAAAGCTAACAAAATAGATCCAGTACCAACTATTCGCTTCCATAGCTGCGTACATGACATCCGTCCAGTCTTCCAATGTCACAATGCGAAACAGCGTTAAGAGCGATAGGCCCAACGATGCCCAATGGGTTGGATCGATATCATGAAATAAGTGGTAACCTGCCACGGCATAGATGTAAAACAAAACGCTCATCAATAGAATGACATTGGCCATGCCCGGTATGGAATGAATTAATGTACTGACTATTAAACGCAATTGTGGAAAGGCCGAAATTAATCGCATCACACGTAGTAGACGGGCCAGTCTTGCAACCGTTGCCAGTGAGCCTGTCATCGGAATCAAACTGATCAAAATAATACTGAAATCAAAGATATTCCAACCATCTTTAAAGTAACTCAGAGGCTTGGGAGACAAGGCGACCATTTTCATAATGGCCTCGATGATAAAAATACCCAATACAATGTCATTACATAAACTTAATAACGCCCCATAACGGTGATTCAAATCAGGGGATGTTTCCAACCCCAATATAATGGCATTCACGATAATCGTGCCGATTATAAATGCCTGAAAGCCATTGGTATTCACCAACCGTGCGCACATTGCTTGCATCTTTCTTACCTAATCAATCTCTTACTCAATTTATTCAGGTGAGAACAAACCGTATATTTCCTGCCTGCTTTTAGCGAGTGTAAAAGTCTGCACAAAATCAGTTGTCCAACCCTTGTTCTGCCATCGCCACTGCTCTGAACATGGCACGGCCTTTATTCATCGTTTCTTTCCACTCTAAGCGCGGAACACTGTCAGCCACTACACCGGCACCGGCTTGAATGTAAAGTTTTCCACCTTTGATCACCGCTGTTCGAATCGCAATGGCGGTATCCATGTTGCCATTCCAACTCAAATAACCAATAGCACCGCCGTAAACGCCACGCTTTACCGGTTCAATTTCATCAATGATTTCCATCGCGCGAATTTTGGGTGCGCCGCTCAATGTTCCCGCCGGGTGCGCTGCTTTCAGCACATCCATAGCCGTCACACCTTCTTTGGCTTTGCCATTCACGTTGGAAACAATGTGCATAACATGGCTATAACGCTCAACCACCATTTGATCCGTGACCTGTACCTGCCCAGTTTGAGCCACTTTACCCACGTCGTTTCGACCTAAATCGATAAGCATGAGGTGCTCAGCCAACTCTTTGGGGTCTGACAGTAGCTCGGCTTCTAACGCTCGATCTTCTTCATCCGTTTGTCCGCGGTATCGCGTGCCGGCAATCGGACGTACCGTTATTTCATTATCTTCAAACCGAGCTAAGATTTCCGGCGAAGACCCCACAACGTGATGATCACCCATGTTCATGAAATACATATAAGGTGAAGGATTGAGCGTTCGTAGCGCGCGGTATAAGTTGATCGGCTCGCCAAAATAGTCCACGGTCATGCGCTGACTGATCACCGTTTGCATCACGTCGCCAGATAAAATGTACTCTTTGATCTTGCTAACAGCTTCAGTAAAAGCGGCTTCTCCAAACCCACTGTGGAAGTGCTCTTCCTCTACCCGGCGACTATTAATTAAAGGTTGTCCGATCGGCCCTTGGTAAGAGCGACGCAATTGCCCTCGCAATATTGTGATGCGACGTTTAGCATTTTGATAGGCACCTTCTTCAGCCGGGTCCGCCATGACAATAAAGAATAATTTGCCACTTAGGTTGTCGAAAACCACGACTTCTTCACTCTGCATCAGCAGAATGTCCGGATTGCCAATTTCATCCTCAGGGCAGCTTTCTGCCAAGCGCTGTTCAACATAACGCACGACATCATAACCAAAGTAACCGACTAACCCGCCATTAAACCTTGGTAGCCCTTCAACAGGTGCGACGTTAAAGCGTGATTGGTATTGCGAAATGAAGTCCAATGGATCTGCGACGTGCTCTTCTTCAACGGTGCGACCATCTTCTTCGATGTACACTGTATGACCGACCACGCGTATCACTCGACGCGCCGGAAGGCCAATCATTGAAAAACGGCCCCATTTCTCGCCGCCTTGTACGGACTCCAACAAATAGGTGTAACGGCCTTGAGCCAATTTTAGATAGGTACTGAGCGGGGTGTCTAAATCAGCTAATACTTCTTGATATACAGGAATTCGATTGTAGCCTTGTTGGGACAACGAATTGAATACTTCTGGGGTCATGGTGCTTCCTAAAAATGCCAATCACTAAAGGGGGTAGTATGAGCAGGCAGGACGCTAAGAATCTGAGATGTATCAATTACACACAGGGGACGACAGCGCCCTGCTAAAGCCATCGTCTGACGATGAGGCTGATACTAAAACGTGCTGCGCAGAAGAGTACTCGCACGGCTTGAATTCCTGAATCGGTTAAATCGGGCGGATACTATACCAGCAAGATACGGCATTGAGTAGCCAGTAATGCCCACTGTATACAATCTTTTCATCTCTGTGTATTCAAGGTTGAATCGCATGAGTGGCTGGGGAATTAGGCTGCATGTAAGTGATCACAAACACTTCGTGATGCCGAGAACGGATAATAGTAGTAGCATGGACCTTTAAACATAACCAAGTGGTCAGTTTTTTATTTTTTGGATAGAATCCCGATCCACCCCTATCCTTCTTATCAGGCTTGAATCAGAGGCTCTAGAATGACTTATCCAAGAGACATGCTTGGCTACGGCCAAACGCCCCCCCACGCACAATGGCCCAACAAGGCAAAAATTGCGGTGCAGTTTGTCATTAACTATGAAGAGGGTGGCGAAAACTGCATCCTGCATGGCGACAATGCATCGGAAGCGTTCTTATCAGAAATCGTCGGTGCGCCAGCCCTTGAAGGCGTTCGCAACATGAATATGGAGTCGATCTATGAATATGGCAGCCGCGCCGGTTTTTGGCGACTTCATCGTATGTTTACCGAACGAAACTTACCCGTCACAGTGTACGGTGTGGCTATGGCGCTGGAGCGCAATCCTGAAGTCGTAGAAGCCATGGTCAAAGCCGATTGGGAAATTGCCAGCCATGGCCTTCGCTGGATCGATTATCAATATGTGCCTGAGAGCGTTGAGCGAGAGCATATAGAGCAGGCCATCGAGATTCATACTCGTGTCACGGGCAGCCGTCCAGTGGGCTGGTATACCGGCAGAATGAGCCCAAATACGCGCAGACTGGTAAATGAAGCCGGTGGTTTCTTGTACGATGCAGATGCCTATGCAGACGACTTGCCGTATTGGGTGCATGATTTTGAAAAGCCACATCTCGTTGTTCCTTACACCTTAGACGCTAATGACATGCGCTTTGCGACCAACCAAGGGTTTAACTCTGGCGAGCAGTTCTATCAGTATTTAAAAGACAGCTTTGACGTGCTGTACGCGGAAGGTGACAGTGCCCCGAAAATGATGAGTATTGGCTTGCACTGTCGATTAGTCGGACGGCCTGGACGGGCTGCTTCGCTGGCACGATTCTTAGATTATGTCATGCAGCATGAAGGTGCGTGGGTATGTCGTCGTGATGACATTGCAAAACACTGGCACGAAAATCACTACCCAGCAGTGTAATTCAATCATCGATGATTGCGCATTGAGCCTAGATGGGCTGGCCTAAGTACACCCTAGGCCGGCACATCGAGCTGACACCCTGATGATTGATTAGCAAAGTTTCGATATGAGCAAAAACCACTGAGCTTGCGTGCCTACGCACGCCTAGTTTGTACCCACCCATGCAAGACTGACCGATTGTTAACGACTTTCGAGAAGTCACTATTCATGGTTCACACTCCATCGCTCTGTCCGGCATAGAGTGCATGACTAATGCCATTGCAATTCTCCCTCCTGCCACGGTATTCTCAACCGCTTTGCCATTCGACATTGACTTAACAAAAGCATTGCTCAACCGCTGATAGGAATTCAATTATGCTGTTCTCTTGGTTCAAGGTGCGCTTCGATATTGCGGATATACGCACTCAATACATCCGTGCATTTTTAATATTGTGCTTTTCCGTAGCAGCCTCAGGATGCAGCCAGCCCGAGGGAAAAGAATTCCTGTATATTGATGTCGAGTTTGCCGCATTGCCGCAGTCCAGTACATTTGTGTACGACTATCAGCTGCGAATCATTCTGGGAGATGAAGGCGAAACCCATCCGCTCGTGGTTGAGTTGGGCAGCGACAACACGGGCACAGATATTATAGATTTGTTCCCCATCAACGAATTACCTCTACAGGCCTACACATTACAAGATTCAAATGCAGCTGTGTCGACATCCATCAATTCAGGGTGTGTCACCTGTGTGAATGCAGCACCGATTCGAGATTTCAGCGATAAAACCAAACAATTCAAAAAAGTTTCCGTTAGCCAAATTAACAATACTCTACGCTTTAAATTACAATCAACCGACACAAAAGCCAAATCCATTAAATCTATCTTACAAGTAGAAGTTGAGGCTACATCAACGCTGCAAGGTGCTGATTCCCAAATAGATCGATTTCCCGACCTAACCCGGGATACCAATGGAGATCAAATGCTAACCCGAGCTGACCTTATAATAGAAAAACCTGAAAGCGGCAGCGGGCAACTTGTGCGGGACAATCACAACGATACTTGGGCAGATGAGTCGAGTATCGATATTCTTTCTGTCACCCTAAAAGTGAAGTAAAGGGCGAATGGTATGAAGCATCTTTTTATTCTACTGGCGCTGATGGTTTCTCTGAACGCCCAAGCAGCTGACAAGCAACGTGTCTCCCATACAACGGTTATGGATGCCAACTGTGAAGTGATTCACCGCAGCGACCTAAGAATAGGCTGCAAAAATGATAGCGAAGCATTTTTAGCGAATTGGAAGACTCAGAGTGTGCCACTGCTTAAAACCATCAGTAGCATTTTGTCGAATTCTACACAGGAAAAAATTGAAGTCATCTTTGATATCGATCATTCCGGCATTGCCAAAAATATTAAAATTAACGCACCGATTCCCGAAACCGATGTAAAACGGATTTTATCGCAACTCACTCCGTTAAAATTTAATTTGATTCGAGGCAACAAGTTTAAAATTAAAGTCCGGTCAGAAAAGGTTAAGGGGTAGTGTATACCCCTATCCATTACTCGTAACACTGGTACTCGAAAACGCGATTAAATATTACGAAAATCGTCTTTAGTTGGCATGTTATTCAATATCATACTTAGAATCGATATAATGAGCAGCGTAAAGTGCACCCCTTGCGGCCCACCAAACTTCATCCAATAGCCAAAAAACAACCCCCCAATTAAAAAGAAAAACCATAAGCACATAAACGACGCAATAGCGTAATTAGCAATGATAACGGCCTGAACTTCGCCGTTTCCGCTTACGACAAACTGAACATGTTTCCATGAAGCTAGCCACAATAATCCTGAAATGGAGAATTGAACAATAACAATAAAGTAGAGCATAGTACTCGCCAGCATGGGAGAGTTGATTGCCCGCCACTCTATACCATTACCCAATACAGGGTTTTCTATTAAGCCCTGCATCGACATCATATTCGACAGCAAATAGGTATTGGTACCCGAATCTGTTGCATTATTGATAGCCGCCATTGACAACCAGGACGCTAGTCCTGCGAATAGCAACGCTTTACAAACGTAAAATGATTTCATAGAGGTTCTTCTTATGCATCACTAGCATGATGTTTAATAGTTCACTTACTCATTCTCATGCACGAAAGTCCTGTAACATTCATCAATACAGGCACGACTATCCGAGCTGAGCAAAAGAAGTGTGTAATGGATACTGATTGAACAGAGTTTGATAGCGATAAATTAAGGACATCTCTATAAATTCAGTTCAAGCTCTGGCCAAGTGGTCTTTTCAAGTTCAAGGCGTGCTGTAGAAGATCTAAAGAGTTAAATCAAAAAACAAAACGTCGAAATTAGATTGAACACCAGGCCTCGTAAGACAGAGTTAGTAGCGCTTTACAACGGCATCAATCTCCTTAGAAAGGAGCCATCATTTAACGAACGGTTTACTGCCATTCATCCGATGGGGACCTTCAGCATCTAACCTATTCCATACAGGTTGTCCACTGCGAGGGCTCCCTGGTACTAAAGCGCGACAGAAAACTTGCTGAATCAAGTTGATGTTTTAGAAGCACTCTTAATAATTGGATAATTAAATTCTTTTGCCCACGCTTCCAATTCAGCATTACCCGAGACCACATTAGGGTGCCCTACCGCTTCCAGCATATAGCGATCTGAAATATCATCGCCATAGGCGTAACAGTTTTTTGCCTCGATATTATTCAACCAAAGATACTGACAAATTGCTTCAGCTTTCCCCTGACCAATGGTCTGCGGCAATATAAGACGCCCTGTGAACATGCCATTTTGGCATTCTAAATTCGCACCCAAAGTGGCGGTCGCACCAAGCGCTTCAGCCAGAGGGGCTAAAATTTCATTGCTAGTACCGGATACAAATACAACATCATCTCCTCGATCCTTGTGCCACTGCAATTGTTCGCAAACCGTATGAATAAAAAAGTCATGTTCTTTATCAATACCGTCATACCACTCGTGAGCCGTTTGCCTAACAAATTCTCGACTAAGACCTTCATAGTAGCGGTAGTAGAGAAAATTAACTTCCGAACGTGGATGAGTAGCAGCAAAGGTCTTAATACTTGATATGATATTCGAGTAGTTCAGACTGATCTCTAATTCTTCCTGATTAACTTTCGAACATAAAAAAGAGAGAAAATGAAACATACTTTTCATATTAATGAGTGTTTCATCTACATCAAAAAATGCTGCTACTTTCATAGGTACTATACCGCTTGGTTAAATCTTTCAGGTTGCTGTTTTTGAACGAATTGGTTAAGCGCTAATTGTGCAAGCGCTTTTTCTTTTTGCTCCAACTTTTGGGCTTCATATACAGAAAAGGCAACTTTGACCGTTGTGCACAAAGTCTCATTTTGCCAGAACTCAACATCCGCACTGAATTTAGAACGATGTGGCTCTATCTTCTTTTCTGTGATGCAATATCGGATATCAATATCAATCGCAAAGACAAAAGCATGGTAAGCGGTGTCCATTTTATTAATCACAAAATAGTGCGCAGATGGAATATCATTTTCGTAAAAATATTTTTCTGTTACCGCAAGAAATGCCTGCCGAGCAGCCTCAATTAGTACCATCCCTTGAATATGGAATCCAGTTATATGATCCAGCAATAGCTCGCCACGCTCATCGACCACCAGCATCATATCATAATGATCTTCATCCACTTTTTTCGGAGATGTAATAAGAATGTTTTCTGATTTGTGCTTATGTGATTCCTTCTTGCTCGCATATTTTGCGTTCACGACGTCTTTACTGAGAAGACGATCCGACTGCCCTGATCTCAGTAAAAGATTATCAATATAAGCAATCGATTCTTTCGATAATCCTTGCCCTAATTGAAAGTACTCATCTGGCAATAATCCACGCTCAATATTCTGTATGGCTTCACTGTAGTGCACAACGTTATCCAATGTGCCAAACCCTGTTAATCCATCACCAACAATGATCGTTGTATTCATAACGTAACTTCCTAGTTTTATATTTGAACAGAAATGCTATATCTATCGAAATCTTTTATTGATACTTATCGATTGAAACTTATGGAGTGTTCTTCGAGCCAACTATCATGCAGCCATTTTTCAGTTTTTCTGCCCGATCTAAAAAAGTCCCACTCTATATCTCTCTCGAATGCGATTACACTACGATCTGCCGCAACGATGACCCAGAAATAAAGTCCATCACTGGGTTTTCTGCATTTCACCTTCATCCCTTCCAATGTAAGAATTCCAGCATTGGTTTTTATCTTTTCAGAGTGAACGTCAATCCACTGAACGGACATATCGTCCACCAAGTCAGGTGCATATTCCTTTAAAAAAAGCGAAGCAACTGTCAGTGCTTCTTCTTTATCTGGCAGATTTTGGGGATTGGAAATAAGCGCTTTTTTCAATCGTACCAATCCTTTTAATGCACCATGTTCATCAACGACTGTGCTGATGTGTTCCGCTCCAAAGCGAGGTTCCATATGATCGTTTTTTGGTTGATATCGAAACAAGGTTATTGACCGAGTGTCCATCTGACCGTTAGCGAACCCTGTAAACTCATACCCTTGATCAACTAGCCCTTCATATTTATTCATTTTTATACCTTCAACTTCAGGAAGTTTTGAATTGGCAAAACCTGAAATAAGCAATATGACAGGCAGTATTTTTATCAATGTCTTCATTGTGTTTTAACCTTTCCTTGTACAGGCACCCAAGGTGCATTGATTAAACTAACGATGACTAGAACTGCAGACACCCAATACATTGCACTAGGCTCAAATTTTGTGACCACCCAAGCGCCGGCACTGGCACCCACAAAAAGAAAAAAGGTGTACAAAGCTATGGCTAATCCGCGATGACGATCATCAGCAAGCGCACTAACATATGCGATCAGTGACGGGACGACCGTTGCTATGCACGCTACAAAACCAATATGAAATAAAATAAATACTAAACTGTTCATATTCAGTAAAAAGATTTGAGCTACCAATGTTATTGCGATTCCTAGCAATCCAAACGTCACTGTTTTTTGAGCCCCCCACTTTATGATCAATTTACTGACAAAGAGTGGAATCAACATAAATGGCGCCACCCACCATCTAATCGCCGAAGCCGAAATACCCATAACATCCAATGACGCCTGATACGATTGTGCAAAAAATCCATAAACCGAAACAAAACTCGCTAAAACAAAGAGTGTCGCTAAATACGCTTTAAAAAGTCTTGGCGAACACAAAACAGCAGGCATTTTTACCCAGATACTGAGTAATGAAACGGGTTTTCGATGGGGTGCTTTTGGCAGAAATGTAATGCCAAGTGCAATAACAGCGTACGCAGCGGCACTGATCAACATATAAGTGAAGAGCGACGATTGAATTAACCACTCCCCTAAAAGCTGGCCGATCAACGCGGCCAGTAAAAAAGCACTGCTCATATAAGCGATAGCTTTCATTCGTTTTTCTGCCGCTAAGTTTTCAGCGATCCATGCCAATGCGACCGGAGGGTAAGATGCCGCAAAAAAACCCTGAACGACTCGCATCATTAATAAATGATCATAGCTTTCCAACATTGCGACCACGACAGATATGCACGCCAGTAAAATCATGCCCACCAACATCACTAATTGACGACCAAATTTATCGGATATTGGCCCCCAAAATAAAAACCCCACTGCATAAGCAAACCCAAAAAACGTAGTCAACAGAGCCACATCTGTCACTGGCACAGACAGCGCTACTTGGAGTTGAGTGAATACGGGTAAAAGACAATAAAGCTGAGATACGACCATCACCGCTGCTGAGACCAGTAATGCCATCGTCGCTCGATTAGATACAATCACAAGCCGTCCCCTATGTTAGTTAAAATCCAATAATAGTAACTTGGTTACATTTATTGCCGGGATTCTACACATGGTAAATAAGCGACGCAACATGTAACTTTCAGGAAATCTTCGTAATTTAGCTACAATAAAGATCTGTAAAATGGTCATTTAACAACCAAAATTGATTCTTTATCACTGCTAACATTTGAATATGCGGCATTTTTGTAACTTATTCGCAAAGGTGGCAGATAGATTGCAAATAGTTGTACGATGTTTCATTCGTCTGTAATAGAATGCAAAGCCACTTTTTTAGTAAAAAAACCAATAACTGGCTGACAGTAAGTCCTGCTCTGTAATCAATCACTTTAAATACAGGCAGAAGCAGGAAGAAGGTGCACATCAGGAACATTAATACGCTCCTAGATTACTATTCAAGCAAACATCAGCCGCGAATTAGAGAGGAGAGGAAAAGTGTCTGATGATGTTGAGAGCAATAAATATGATCAATTTTTACGAAAGGTCAAAGTCGGCATTCACGAAGCCTCTGATATAACCGGTGTCCCAGCGCGAAAAATTCGCTACTGGCAAGAGAAAGGCTTTATCAGTGTTGCCTCAGAAGAATCTAATGCCCGTCAGTACGACTTAGTCAATCTTAAAAAAATCTATTTAATCCAAGAGTTAATTGAAGATGGGTACTCACTAGATGGCGCGGCCGCAAAGGTGGAAAAACGCATCCAAAACTTAACAAAATTATTTGACTTGGTATTACCGAGAGAATCAGAGGACGACTAATTCGGGAAATACGCGAAACACAAAAATATCTGACTTGCCTACTCACCTAATTAATTGACGTTCGCAAACTTTGCTCCATTCTATCCATTGCACTTTTGCAAACCTGTGTCGCGCTGACGACTTCGGCGATGAACATCAAAGCTGCAAAAGTGCTCAGTTTAATAATCTCCCCCTTCTATTACATTAAAGCACGCCCGTTCAATCATCGAACGTCATTGCTCATAATGTAAATACAAACTGACGTTTGAAGCTGTCATAAAATCAATCTTAATGGCTTGCTACGCCCAAAAAGACAGGTCTGGTTAATTAATCTAGCCTTCAAAAAAATTTATAAGCAAAATTGCGTCGCATTGGGGAGCGCTGGACAGAATGACGACGTCATTCAAGTAAAAGCGTCACCCAATAAAATGACTAAGGGTCAATCATTCGCTGACAACAGCGTAATCCTTAAAATATTAGGCATGCTTTAGCGCCTTCATTCAAAATATTTTAATTTATTCTAAGTTAAAGTATTCGTTTTATATCGTGAAAGATCTTACAAGCAAGCATACTTAGGTGTGTATGTGGACCTATTCTGATCGTCACTTACTCACGATTGAAACTACAAATGAAATCCAAGTTAAGCATCCTTAAATAACTATAAACAAACAGGGTAGAAATCAGCACCGCCATTTAAATCTAGTCGTATCATTACTAGGATCACGCCTAAATAACGCTACAAAAATCGCGCTATTTTTAGACGCTGTCTATACAGTGTATAAACTCATCCATTTATAGATGAGCATATTGAGCCTATTCATATACCGATTAAGTCAAATGGAAACTCTATTTTCACCCTGCATAATAATCGTGAAAAGCGAACAATAAGACTTGCAAAAAGGCTACTATTTTGAAAAAAAATACATTGCTACACCACCCATTGACACTCACTTTCTTTGGTATGAGCTTGGCTATACCTTCTATTGCAAATGAATCATCTGAGTCCGCAAAGACATTCTTAGATAGGTTTCATCAAGATCCCGCTTCCGTTATGAATGAGCTTCCGCCTAAAAGTAATCGTGCAGGTGTATTAAAGTTCTCGGAAGAAGACATCAGCAGCAGGCAGTATATTCAACAAAAAGATCAACAAAGACAAGCGACACTCAATGCACAGTCAAATGACCGAATGATGCGTTCCATGGCCGCTATTAGAGGAAATGACAACCCTGCAAACCTCGTTGATAATTACACTGCGGTTATTAAAAACATTCATGAAATAGATGAGAAAAATCTAACATCGGCATCTCTTTCAGAACAACCTTGGTCAGATACTTATTGGCCTCTCTACAAAGGCGCTTTAAGTGATCGATATGAAGACCCGCTATTAGCAGATGCTTGGCCTCAAGACTTCGGTGAGCGTTATAAATTTGCGACGGTCGATCACTTACCATCAGAGTATATTGAGAATAATAAAACGGCTTTCCTATCACCAGCCGAGAAATACGATATGTTGGTAGGCGATGAAAATTTTAGTCTGACCGATAAAATGTGGAAATCAGGTAAAGGCTACTTTGATCGTAATGGCAGTGTCGAAACATGGATGGGCTTATGTCACGGGTGGGCACCAGCAGCCTATATGCTATCTCGACCTGAAAAAACACTCGACCTAGCAACACCGAGCGGTGAGACGGTCACCTTTTATCCTTCCGACATTAAAGCACTTGGTACATTACTCTGGTCAAATGCCTCACCTCGTGTTCGATTTATTGGTGGACGATGCAATATTAAGAATCCAGAAACCGATGAAAATGGCCGCATCATTGAGCAACAATGCTTTGACACAAACCCAGGCAGTTGGCACCAGTCTGTTGTTAACCAAATTGGCGTGAGTAAGCGAAGCTTTATTTTAGATGCTACCTATGATTATCAAGTTTGGAATCAGCCTGTTATCAAGTACAGTTATCAGTATTTCAATCCAGAAACCGGTGAAACATTTCCCACAGCAAAAGACGCGATCATTAAACTCGCGAGTTATAGCAAAGATAAGTTTTCATCACATCGCTCATCATCAACGGACAGTGTCGTGGGTATTCAAATGCGCATGACTTATCTAGTAGAAACAGAAGCAAGCCATCGCCGTACTGATAGCCCAAGATTTGATGCCAAAACCAGTGTAACTTATCGATATGATTTAGAGTTAGATGAGATTGGTAACATTATTGGAGGTGAGTGGTACACCAATCGTCACCCTGATTTCTTATGGACACCGGCTCCTGATGCGCGAGCTGTTTCTTACTATAACCCTGAGAATACTGGCAACCTAGAAACCATCACGGTGAAGCAGCAAGGTTCTGTCAAGCAGGGAGAGTGGGCACATTTTGGTCCATATCAATCTGAGGGCGAATCTATTGTGGTCACACTGACGGGCAATAATGACGCAGATTTGTACGTACATAAAAACGCGCAACCAAACGAAGACAGCTATACTTGCCGACCATGGGATTCCGGTTCAAACGAAAATTGTAAGGTAAAAGGTGCTGGCACGTATTACGTCTCTGTTAACGGGTACGCTGATCAATCTGACTTTCAATTAAACATCCAATATGGTCAAAATACTGGTGGCACGGCATGGAGCCAAGATTCAGCTTTACCCGCTGATTGGCAAAGTCGAGCTCAAAAGGCGTCTAAGTACGACCAACCTTTAACCGCTATTGTTGAGCAATTATTTGAATGGGCTAAGTAGTAGTTAAATCTCGACCTAAATCCTTAAAAAAGCCCTAGATATTCATTATGAAACCTAGGGCTCTACTTACATCAGGTCCATTTGTTAAATTCGAAGAACACCAGCCTAAAAAATCTAACACTTTAGATGTAGACCATCACAACCTTATTTAATAGTTGAGTCTCCTGTCTTTAATTCCTTACCAAACGCTTTAACGTTCAGACCGGAATCTTCAAACATCATTACAGCACGCCCAAAAGCATCAAATACCGTTTCACATTGCGTACCATTTTCTAGTAGTACTTCTTTTTCAGTCCAGCCAATACCGGGAATATAACGGCTCCACATTAAATGATCCACATTTCCAGATTTTTGACCTTCCCAACAAGCTATTGCTTTCCCGGCACTATCCATCGATAAATTTTGATTGATGTTCAACGCCCCATTACTGCTATCCAACTCAGTAGGCGCAAACCACATACTGTTTTCATATCGAGCAGCGCCAATAGACAGGCCATCTTCCTCCCCCATACGCGAATTTTGCTGCCAAATAACCAAGGCATTACCTTTATTGTCCAACTCTACAAGTGGTTTGCGAACCAATCGATTAATATCACTAATGAGTAATGGTAGAGACCAATTTTGTGATTCTTTTTGATATAAGCTGGCGTATACACCACCTTCTTGCTGAAGTGCCGCCCAGACCAACACCCCCTCATTTTGATTATTAAACGCCAATGAGGGATGCGTGACATCATATTCAGCGTTCTCAATAATTTGAATTTCGCTTAAAGTGTTTAAATTCTCGTTACTTAAATCATCTACTGTATTGTGATTTAGAGAACGCGTTGCTGCAACGCGACGTCTTCCAGTCTGATCATGCTGCGCCCACGCGAAGTGCGTCAATCCTGCTAAGTCGCTAGCCACAGAAAAATCAGATATAACTGTTTTATTTTCAGCGGTGAGGGTAAACAAGGTTTCTTCCCATCTCGCTTCTTCCCACAGATAGCGGCGACTATATAGACTACTTCTTCCTGTTACAGAATGTCTTTGCGCCCAAGTCAATATAAATTCATAACCCGTTTTGTATAATACCGTCGATAAATTCATGCCATACATCACAGTTGTATTCGCGAACTCCATTAGCTCAGCATCCTTCCAGGTATCGCTACTCCTATTGTAATATGCAGACCAAACGCTATTGTTTGAACCAAATTCGTCTTTTTCTACCCACGAAACGACAATATTTGTTTTTTCGCTTACAGCGACTTGTAAGTCATTAAATTCAGATGATTGCCGACTATCAATTCGTATTGCTTTGTTATCCCAACCTGACTTTTCGGAGTAGAGTTTTACCCAAATGCCCGGATTGTTCGATGGGCTATTTAGATTGAATACACTTATCAAATTTCCATCCTCAAGATGGACCATTTTTCCAGATTCTGCTGCAGTATTAATGCGTATTGTATCTTCAGACCATTGGAAGTCTTCAGTTATAAAACGAATAAAAACTTCGCTCGATAGTGCATTACCATGAATATCTTCTACATTGTTTAAGGTAAGGGTATAAGCCGTTGCCTTTTTCATACTGACATTGGGAGATATCAAAATTGAAAGACCATCGTTGGTCAAAGAAAGATTTGTATCTACCTCTGTCAGCCCATCCGTCAGCACAACGCTTTGACTATTAATACTCTCAATATTTAGCGGCTCAGAGAAATTAACAACTACTGTACTATCAATCAATATATTCGCTTGCGAATGAACAGGTATAGAATTCTGTACCGTTGGAGGTGTACTATCAAAAACTAGCGCATCTAACGGTGCGTCATCTAGCGCATCTTCGACACCATCGTTATCATCATCAGTGTCAGCATTATTCCCGATACCATCTCCATCCGTATCCACTGATTCAGATGGATTCAGAGTAAAGGCATCATTCACATCTAAAACTCCATCATTATCATCATCAGTATCGGCATTATTCCCAATGCCATCTAAATCAGTATCAATAGTTTCTGCTGGGTCCAACGCATAGGCATCATCAACATCTAAAACACCATCGTTATCGTCATCCATGTCAGCATTATTCCCAATACCATCCCCATCAGTGTCCAGTGATTCAGATGGGTCCAACGCAAAAGCATCATTAACATCTAATACGCCGTCATTATCGTCATCCGTATCAGCATTGTTTCCTATGCCATCATTATCGGTATCTAACGATTCATTTGGGTTCAAAGCAAATACGTCATTACTATCTGCGACACCATCATTATCATCATCGGTATCCGCATTATTACCAATCCCATCTAAGTCGGTATCAAGTGATTCATCAGGGTTTAATGGAAAAACATCGTTAATATCCAATACACCATCATTGTCATCGTCCTCATCTTGATTATCGGCAATTCCATCCCGATCAAAATCTGCAGCATCTGTGTCATTATCTGACCCTGAGCTAGACCCACAAGCCGTCATCAGCAAGCTCAAAAAAGATATCAGTAAGAGCTTATGTAATGAAGTGCCACCCCATAGCCTCTTTTTAGAAAAACGGTTAAGTTTCGAATACATTAGTAAACCCCAATATTTAAATTTCTGTAGATGCTTAATAATTTTTATGGTCAAAGTGTGCATTACCTAGCATTCAGAATTTCGTGCTAGGGAGTGCTCAAAGGATACGCAAACATGGGCTTTCCTTTCGCCTGAAGGCTATCAAAGAGTACCCCTTCACTCACACCCTTCGATTAAGGGGTTTACCGCACTTCCAGAAATGATGTAGCTCTGAGGTGACAAACCCAAAAAGACAGCTTTGTGGACACCGTCTTATTATAAAATTCACTCTTAATTTACGGCTAAATCGATTTGTCGTGGTATCATTGGGTGCAAGTAGTTTGCAAAAATACAGGTTTACTATGCAGCTCCCTCGCCCCGAAGAAGCATTTCTTATAGGAAAATTACTCGAAGTAAATCAATCTACTGGGGGTTGGAATCGCTTTATTCAAGCCTTCTTGGAGCACTTCGACTTGCGATCTGTTCATTTATATATCATCAACCGAAAAACCCAAGCCATGAGATTCCACATAGATGCCGGCGAACCAGTATCTGCGGAGTACATGGGTATTTATGTAGACAAGTACATTCATCAAGATCATTTAATGAATGCCGTTTTAGATAACCCAACCGGGTGTTTTTATGCCAGCAATTTATTGCCTCAGCGTTATGCGGTCTATGAAAATGATCATTACCAATATTGGGCTAAGCCTCAAGGTATTATTGAGGGGTGTGTGGCATGCCTATTTCAAGAAGACGGATGGGATTGCTTCATGGCAAGTAATCGTAATCTCAGTCAAGGTCCATACGGTGAAGATGAAATCGAACGTATGAACGCGATATTACCCTTTATAGAAAGAGCACTTCGTGCCTCTTTTACACTCAACGATTTATCTATAAGTGAACAAAGGGCTAAAGCGATCGTACGAACTTTTCGTATTCCTGTCGCCGTCCTAACAGAGTTTGGTGATTTGTGGGCGCTAAATGATCCAATGACACACTATATTGAGAATAGCCATCACCTAAGCATAGAATCCAATAGCCTACGACTGTCAAACCTTAAAGATGATAAAGATCTGAACGTAGGTATACTGCAAGCCAGTAAAAAAGCAAATGGAATAGATCTTGCGATAGAGGATGCCCGTAGAATTCAAATATCTTCAAACGCCACTCTTGGCTTTACCGAGCTTTACACCGATACCAGCGAACAGGCGCAATTCCTAGGCATCATGGTTTTTATTATCTCAAAAGATGGAAAATCAGCTGTATCAGAGGACATATTAAAGTCTCTATTCAAGCTGACTCAATCGGAAGCCAGAGTCGCATACTGGCTTCATACTGGACTGGCGATTAAAGAAATTGCCTCCAAAGAAAATAAATCTGTTTATACCGTACGCGAACAACTCAATAATGTATTGAAAAAAACAGGCTGTACAAATCAAGTTTCGTTGATTAACTTAGTAGCAACCATTCCGATATAAGATTCAATGTATTTCATTAGCTGCAGCTAATCTATGAATCAATGCTTTCATCCAATAAAACATCGTTTGATGTTTCCTCCCCCAGCCTACGCACACCAAATGTGACTGACGGTGGTATCCCCATTCCTAGGTCAATATCGCATACTCTATAATTAGAACCTTTCGCTCGAAGAATAGCATTCACTCGTTCTTGCTTGTCTACCGCCTTGATGATTGTATCTGCAATCACTTCATCACTGCTAAAGGATGTGACGGAGTCGCTGACTTTATCACCTAATGCCTTTGCCTTGTCCAATATTCCCATTTGAGAGTCCTTTTTTTATTCAGAGTAAAATCAGTTTCTTCCATTCCTGCAGGATCATAATAGCCCTACAAAAAATCTTGATTATGAACCTTCTTTTGCATGTTACATGCAATTTTCATATAAATAAAAACCCTTGAAGCATCCTGTGCTTCAAGGGTTTTTATCTTGTCACCTAATCAGCGCTAACACTAAATCATAAACGATTAGGCAAACTCTTCCATAAAGTCTAACTCAGCCTGTTGGCGCACTACACGACGATGGTTTGACCACAAGTCTTGTATTTTCTCTTGGTTACACTGCTGACGATCCACCAGTACCCGCGTATTCAATTCTCCTCGCTTGCCACTCGCAAGGGGAACTTTACTGAACACGTATTGATTGCTTATCAAGTCCATAAAGGGTCCTGATTTACTGGTCGGCATAATAAATAGCAATTGTAGCCCTAAACTTTCTGTCAGGTAGTTGATCACTTCTTTTGAGCGTGTTTCATCCATTTTTGAAAACGCTTCATCCACCAACACCATGCGCAAATGCGTATCGCCATGGTTAAAGCGGAATGCTGATGTGATCGCAGCGCTTCGAATAATATAAGCGGGGGTTTCTAACTGGCCACCCGAGCCCGTGCCGTATTGCGATAATGCAATGGGTTCTTTGCCTTCTGGCTGTTTATAGATTTCATAGCTGCGATAGTTTCGGTAGTCCGATAGTCGCTCTAACTCACGCATGGCTTTTACTTCGTCATCGTCGAGTAGCATTTCCATAAGTTGCGCACGCACTTTTGCTGATTTCGCAGATAGCTCTACTTCGAATAATGTTTGCCCTTCACCTATGGCAGGGTTCTTAATGACTTCTTCGAAGAAATTCCAGTAATCTTTGAATTCTGGCACCCAATCCCAATCGAACCAATAGCATTCTTTATCTGTACCGAAGCGGTGATGCTCAAGCTCTTTGTTAAGATCTTCTAATGTACGTTTACCTTCGCTGATAGCTTGATAAATGGCATGACATAAGTTGGTAACGAAAGCGTTATCAAAGCTGTCTTTTAAGACCAGTAATTTATCTTGTTTTTCAACCAGGATATTGTTTTTCAAGCGGTTATGAACACGATCAATTTCACGCTGTAAATCACAAATACGCTGGAAAAAACGAGCGCTGTGTTCATCGGTATAATCCGCTGCATATACAATTGAGTCCGATGTTTGGCAACGCTGATTATGCTCAGCGATGGATTTATCCAATGCATTGGCCCGGCTGTTTAATTCACTCAATATCGCCCGCTGTTGATTTTCAGCAATGTCAGCCGTAGTACGTTCTGCTTCTTCATCTGCTTCTTGCAAGCACTTTTCCACATTAAAGTCGGGCCAAAATTTACCGATGCTGCGCAGGTGGGCTTCATTTTGGTCTGCTCGGCCTGCGGTATTATCTTGTTGTTCGCTTAGATAGCCACAGCGACGCTCACTTTCTTTCAATTGTTGTGCGAATTTGCCTAGCTCACCATCCAATTTTTGTATATAGGCATCTAAGTCAGATGCCTGCGTGGCTAATTGACTGAATTCATCTTCTAATGCCGAAAAGTCGGATAGATCAATATTACCTAGTTGTTTTTCTGCGTTTTGCCACTGACGATTAACATTAACCATTTGTTGTAACTGATCACCATAAGTAAGGTGACGTAGCTGATTAACCGCTAGCAATAAATCTTGCGCCTCGCGCTGGCTTTGTTGTGCAACACTGGCTTGGTCAACCAGTGATTGATACTCCTGCTGCTTCGCCACGAGTGCTAATTCCCGTGCGCCTTGACCAAAGACCAATTCGCTGTCATGAACGTCACAACGGTACATAGAATAGGAACCCGAGCCCATTCCTTGCTTCATTAACCCTCTGCGCGTTTTTCGAAGCGTTTCGGCGTCCGGTACTTGCTCTACGGTGCCATAACTGGCCATCAAATAATGTTTAGCGGTAGCATGGTCAAACTGCATCAAGTTCATGATTGAATTGTGCGGTACTTTCATGCGGTCAGCATCTTGCTTCGCTTTGCTACCTTGAATCACTCTGGCGCGGTTACCACCCGGCATACCACGCACAATTTTTATGGCTTCGGACTCAAAGTCACTTTCTACTATGATTGAGTAGCGAGCGCCACCTATATAGCCTTCGATAGCATTTTGCCACTGTGGGTCCAATACTTCGACATAGTCACATAACACTTTAGGGTCCGCTTCGGGGCATTCTCGACGAATGAACTCCAGTGCGGCTTCTACATAATTCGGATAGCTGACTTGGCTTGCATTGAGACGATCCATTTCCATTTGGATTTGTTGCATTTTCTTTTGCTGGTTCTGCAGCTTTTGTTCACGACGATCAGCCAGCTTAGCGAGTTGATCTCGTAAGCTAACGCCTTCGGTTGTGATGTCCGCATTAAACCATTTGTCACGCCACTGATTGATTTGCTCTTGACGCTTTAGCGCTTCATCTAAATGTGCTTCAAGCGGCGACATATCAACCATGTCTTTATTCAATAACTTCGGAAAGTCTAATTGCCCTTCATCAGCCAAGCTGACAATGGTTTTACCTTGTTGCAATAAGCTACGCTCATTTAGCACTGATACTTCTGCACCGACACTCGATTTGGTGAGTGCTTTGTAGATAGACTTAGAAGCATCCAGTGTAAATTTTAATTGCTTGTCTTGCTCTAATAGCAAAACGGCATATTGTTGCAGTTGTTTTTGATAGCTCGCGATCTCACTTTCAAGATTATCTTTATCTTTGAGTGCAGGAATGCCTTGGCGACGGGCTTCTAAGCTGACTAACTGTTCTCGCGCTTGCTTACGACGAGACTCTGAAGTTTCACGATCGGCCTGTTTTGCACTCAAGTCGCTGCGTAATTTTTGCTGAAATTGTTTCGCGTCACGATAAGCTTTTTGGTCTTCTACATATCGACTCTTTGCCGCTATGTAGTGCGCGACTTGATAATCAATCCATTGGTCAATATAAGTTTGGCTGTGACGTTTGCTGTCATTCAATATATTAATATTGTCTTTCAATCGCGTTGCATCGGCTTCCATAGCATGAATGGTTTTCATCAAGTCCGATACTGTTCGAATCGCTTCGCCTAGGTCTTTCTTTTCAAGAATTTCATTGGCAACAAAACCGTTTATGCTTTTAACGGGTTTGTATGCCATAAAACGTGAAAATGCCCGAGCAGCATTCAAGGCCTCTCGCTCACTGACCGCATCGTCACGGCCCCTAAGCGCTGAATATAAACGACGCAAATATTGTTTTTTAGTATCATACTTTTCAACGGCTTTTTGCCCGCATCGCTTCTGCAACCGTTTATATATTTTGTCAACGCCAACGACCTGCTTGCCATCTTCTTCCGATAGTAAGAAGTCGCTTTGCGTTAACTCATGACCCGCGACGATCATGAGTAAAAAATCACTTTGCCTTGCAACAGCCTGATTGCCCGCTTTATCAATATAAGCACTCACACCAATAATGGCCGTAAAAGGTTGACCACTTTCACCTTGCGTTGGGTGAAAAACAGCGGCTAAATATCCGTTCGCGCCATTGGGGCGAGCATAGCTACCATCGTCACAACCCAAAACATACGACGCCAGTGTGCGAACTTGTTTGCCCCGTCCTTTTTGTGTGGCTTCATCTTGACCTGGGTTGTAGTTAAATAAATTGTCATGGGCAGCGGTCATAATCGTTTGAATGGCATCCGCCGCTGTGGTCTTGCCTGAACCGTTTCCACCGGACAATAAATTAATCGGGCCAAATTCAAAATCGGTTGCAGGAATGTTGCCCCAATTGACATAGATAAAGTTTTTTAAAAACATTACTGCGTCTCCTCTTTGGTACTCTGCGGGGCACTGATGTCGTCGAATATACTTTTAGCATCTATCGTGATATCTCGATCATTGCCGGCACTCTCGATCGGATTCGCGTCCGACGGTGTGGTTTGTTCCGCCGTTTCCGCCAGCACATTCAATTCCGAGTCGTTTTGCAATGGAGTTATTTCAATAGGCTGATCGGTTTCCATCGGCGCTTGACGCTCACTGTTGAGCAATTCAGACAGTACGTCATCGCTAACATAGCTCATAATCATGGGTCGAATTTTAATCCAAAACTCTGCATTACCCAGTGAGTCTTCATTCGCTAAGTGGATTAACCTGAGTTGGCGTAAACGACGAAACAAGTTTTTACGTTCAGTCAGCTGCTCGGGTAACGCACGCGCCAATAGGTTCTTTAACGCTATGCTTAATGATTCTAAACTCACTAAAGCGCAGCCTTGCTCATCAACCTTACCTTCACGGAGTGCTTTGTCGTACTGGCTTCTCAACACCAGTACGAGTGCAACTTCGTTTTGGCTCAGTTTAATGCGAAAGCCTCCATTAAACGGCTGGTCTTGTTCATCATCCATTCCCGGTACTTGAGCACCTGGCGGATACAAACGCACAAACTGAAAACGACGATCATGTTGAATACGTATCGCCATCACTGAAAGGTATTCCGTTAATAGCGCTTCTACGCGCAAAAAACGATCGTACAACACTTGCTCTACTTGTGATTCATCACGGCAAATGACGCCGTAGTCCATCAAACGAATCAGTAATTCACTGAATTCTCGTAACTGAACGCCTTCTTTTTCAAGCAGCTGTTCTACTCGATTTAGCATGTCACTACCTCTGGCTGACGGCGATCAGCCGAATAAAAAAGGAATAAATATATAGAGTACAAAAAGGATAACTTAGGAAAAAACAGCATGACCATTTCAAGAAACTCAGCTCAATGCAGTCGCTGATGTAGCGGACTCATTTTTTAAATTTTCGTCGATTTTTGAGCTGTCAGCCTGCAATTTAACTAGGCGAATACTAAATACATCTTTTTGTTGGAAGTATTCATGTTGATCTTGCTTAATCCATTTCACGTCGAAATGATATTCACTCGAAAGATTGTCAATGGCTCCCACGCTGACGACGTGCGCTAATGCTAATAGATCATTGGCGTTATCAACGGGAATTTCATTACTGTAAATTTCATTACGCTGCTTAAATTGCTCAACCATAAATCGGCGTACTTGGTTGTTATTCACAAAAAAGGCTTGATCAAGCGCTTGTTGCACATAAAGCTCACGGCGACTGTCTTGGTCAACGGTTTCTAACCCTTCATCGACAACGGTGTCGATCACTAATCGTCTTCTTGGTGGCGCTAAGCGCACTTGCATGGGATCAATGAATTTAAGTTGGGGTACGGCCATCAACTCAGCGACTCTGTCGAGTTGGGCATTTTGCTCTCGTTGTGGCATGTCAGATAATTGCTTGCAAACTGACACCACGTCATTGTTTTTTTGGCTAGCCAAGTAGCTCATTTGACGAATAATAATATCAGCACGCTTAGTAAAGTTTTGCAGTGCCTTTCTGACCAAAGGCAAAATATGTTCGCAGGCACTTTTCATTCTATGCTCAATGTCATCCAGCACAGACCACAATACAGACTCACCGTCCCGAACTTGTTCAGGTAATAGTTCACGCAGGCGTTTTTCTGCCATGACTTTGACAGATTTTGGACTGGTTCGAATTTGGTCGACCAGTACGCTAATTTGATCGCGGTATTTTTCCACGTTATCGGCTGATAAGCGCACAGCAAGATCTGGTTGGAATCGCTTTTCCATAAAGTCGAAGAACTGATCGCTGGCTCGCTGAACCAGCATCTGACCTTCCATCTCACGAACCAACGCGCGCTTGCGCTCATCCAATTCCGAAATAACATCCGTAAAGTCACTTATGATGCGTTCGCTGTATTCATATGCATCCAGCAAATCATACACTTCGCCATGCTCAAGGAAGGACTCCAATGCATTGCGGACATTTCTCGTATTACGGTGGCGGGCGACATTATGACCACGTTGCGCTTCTAAAAATGGCTCTACAAAATGCCGTCCCCAGCGCGTGAAGCTAAAGCTTGATTGCAGTGTGGCTTCATCCACTTGCTTTTCTAACCATCCATGTTCAACCAGCACGGATAACATCCAACTGGCTTGTTCACGATGGTTTTTAAAGCGACTGTCTCCTTCCGCCTCTAGCTGCTCATCTTCTACTTGGATAATGGGCGCACGTGTCAACGCTTCTGAAAAAATCCCCATTATGGCTTCACGGCTCATGGCCTGACCGTATTCGGTAGAACCGGCATAGCTACTGGAGTAAAGCTGCTTATAGAGCTCGCGCATGCATTCCACTACCTGCTCGCGATATTTGCTGGTCAGGGGGCGAAAAAACTGACTGCGTTCCTGCTCAAAAAACATACAAACACTATCTCAAAGGGGGCGACGAAAAACCCGTAACTTTACCTGAAATCGTGGTTTAGGGGAAAGACAGAGTACTTATATAGGCACAATCAGCTGCCCGAATCTGGCGCTTTTTACAGGAAAGTTTGCGGATGCCGATCCGGCCTATAAAATCAAGCCATTCCTCACCTCGATATACGCTGCTTACCATCATGGATCACAGCGCGCCATACCCGACAAACAGCCCATACTGTTTATGATGTGCCCAACATATTCAGATACACCAAAATGTAACTGGCGTATATTAGCTAAGTGATCTGGTTTGGTTTATGGTGCGTAGAAGGCTGTAATTTTTATCGTATAACATAAAACATGCGAGCGGGTGCACGCCCAACTGGCTAACAAGGTGAATAGACCATGAAAGGGTTATTGTTAATCGCACACGGCAGTCGATTAAGCAGTTCAAATGCCGAAATTGCGGATTTAACAGAACAGTTAAAACGGGAAAACAGCCAGCTAGTAGATGGCCAGTTTGATCATATTACGCACAGTTTTCTTGAACTGACCGAGCCTTCCGTACACGCTGGACTGGCTGAATTAATCCGTCTTGGCTGTCAGGACATCCATCTGTTCCCATACTTTTTGGCGGCAGGCTACCATGTCACCTCGGATTTACCGGCCTTGGTAAAAGAAGCCAAGTCTAAATACCCAGAAGCGACTTTCACTTTAAAGCCTCATTTAGGCACGTTAGGGGCTATACCCAAATTAATATTAGATAATGCTTAACTGCCTTTAGGTGATGGCAGCTTTTTTGAAGCTGCCATCATTTTTTCAATAGCCTGACCACAAGATCGCTGACTGCTTCAGATAAACCCTCTGTAAAACAGAGTAAGCGCTCCACGAATTACATCCTAGCCAGATACTAAACCCCCCCACCCATAGTACCTCCCATGCTAAAAACGGAGGTGCGCATGAACCATTCTCAATGGCAGGAGCATATAGAAGCTTTTGCTCAAACCAATCTTTCCAAGACGGCTTATACCAAAGAGCATGATCTTTCCTATCACCAGTTGCTTTATCACGTGGCCAAGTCCGAAAAAGCCAATGCTAGCCCCGAGGATTTTGTGCAGGTTTCCCTCAAAGCCGGTTCAAATTCTTCTGAATGTCTGGGGATATTAGAGTTTCCCAATGGCACTCGACTGATCATTCAAGACCCGAGTGTGTTCAGCTATTTGCCTCTGATATTGGATCGTTAATTTTAGTATGTGGTTGCCGTTTAACGCCAAAATTTGGTTTTACCGTAAGTCCATTGATTTCCGTAAACAGATAGACGGGTTGATGGTGTTGGTGGCAGACACGCTTGAACAATACCGTTTTAAATTCCCCAGTATTTCATACGGTGCGATGGAGCTATCCAGTCAGCAATTGGCTCACTTATTATCAGGGTTGGATATGTCAAAAATGGAGCAATACAAACCACTGAAATACACCCACTTTATTAAAATAGTCAGCATGGTTTTGATAATCCACTTACAGTCATTCAACGAATATCTCAACTGAATACTCATGACACCACTTGAATTCAAACTCACACAAGAACTGGCCCAAGCCACTAAAAGCTTAGAAAGTGCTTTGGAACGGTGCCGTCATTCAGAAGAGTTGTGCACAGGTTTGATGTCGCAACTACAGCTCATGAAACGACATCGCTTTGGCCAACGATCAGAACGGTTTATTGATCCCGACGATCCACAAATGGCCTTTGATGCAGGTGGTCAACCTATTGAGTCTGATTCAGATGAAGAATCCGGTAACGAAGAGTCAGATGATAACGAAGAAGACCCTACATCGGCTATCAGCCCCCAATCACCTGATAGCAACGTCATTGACATCCAATCCGCTAAACCTCGCAAAACGAAAACAAGTGTCTTTCCAGATCACTTCCGCAGAGTGGAAACCACCATCCCAGTGGATGAGCAAGACGAGCTCTGTACGTGCAGATGCCAGAAGGTCGTTATCAATCACACCCTTCATGAACGTTTGAATTATGTCCCTGCCGTATTTGAAGTCCTGGTTGAACGACGGGAAGTGGTGGTGTGCCCTAAAGGTTGTTCCGGTGAGATGGTCACCGCCAATAAGCCTCAGCATATTCTTCCTAAAGCTAAAATCACGGAATCCTTACTAGCCCACCTAATCGTGAGTAAACTGGATGATCGCCAGCCGGACTACCACCTATCCAAACAGTTGGAGAGTCGTTTTGGCGTGGGGTTATCCAGACAGACCATTGCTCGAAACAAGATTAAGTGCAGCTTGCCCTTACAACCCTTAATCAACCTCATGAAAGACGAAGTGATTGATTATGATGTGAGTAGCTTAGATGCTACGGGATTGCAGGTGTTAAAAGAACACGATCGACCAGCTACCCGAACATCTTATGCCTATTGCTTTCGTGGTGGACCGCCAGGTAAAGAAGTCTCCTCTATGAGTACAATACCTTACGGCATAAGACCTTCATCGATGATTGGTTCACTGGCTTCAGTGGAACCTTGCATTGTGATGGTGATCCGTTCTTTGACCTGGTGTTCAAACGCGAGAACATAGCGGCCAGCTATTGCAATGCCCATGCTCGACGGAAGTTTGAAGTCATCTATCAAGCTTTAATCAGAAAAGGTAAAAGCAGGAGCAACAGTCTGGCGAAACAGGCATTAAGCTTTTTTGGAAAGCTGTACAAAATTTAAGAAATCGCTAACAAAGCGGAGCTAACTCCTGATCAACGATTGGCGTTACGCCAAGAGAAAGCCGCTCCCATCATGATTGAGTTCAAAGCTTGGCTGGATGAGCATTATCCTAAGGTGCCACCCAACTCTGAAATAGCGAAAGCCACTCGATACATGCTCAAGTTTTGGAATGGGCTCACAGTTTTCTTAGAAGACGGCCGGCTCAAACCCGATAACAACCTTACCGAACAAGCCATTAAACCGTTTGTGATGGCCCGTAAGAACTTCCTGTTCAGTGATACCGTAGACGGCGCTAAAGCGTTGTGCATTCACTTTAGCCTTATTCGAACTGCCAAACATCATGGTCTCGACCCTTACCTTTATTAAGTTAAAGTTCTAAAGGCCATACCTCACTGCCAAACCGTTGAGGATTATGAAGCGTTGCTGCCGTGGAATATTCAGCTAGAAAAAGTAGCTAATAATTTAGTAGCTTGATAACAATTATTTTTAACGCCCAGCGCAGGCGCAGCCAGCGCGGAGCGCATTTTGTGTTAATGTTTGAGCGCCAGCGAGTAACACAAAATGTGCGTAGTGTTGGCTGTCGCTCTGCCGCTGCTTGTTATGCATGGGCCTCGCTCAGGGGTGGATCAGCTCTGAGTAGTACTTAAACTCAAGGATGTTCCCCGATGGATCTTTTATAATGTATTTTCCAGACTCGGCTTCAGTATCTATTTTTATTACATGTGGCGAAAGAACATAACCAGTATTACTTGCGGAAACTCTTTCAGAAAGATTATGCCACTCATCTTTATCAAGAATCACACCAAAGTGATCAATAGGGCTTACTTCGGATGGGCAATTATTCCTATGGATAGTTAGTTGGTGGCCGAAAAAGTGAATATCAAGCCATGTCTCTTTTTCCCTACCGGTACGACACCCAAGCACTTCCTCATAAAATTTTCGGGTGGTTTCAAAGTTGTCAGCCACAAAAGA
Organism: uncultured Saccharospirillaceae bacterium; assembly: GCA_947503895.1. Lineage (GTDB taxonomy): Bacteria > Pseudomonadota > Gammaproteobacteria > Pseudomonadales > Oceanobacteraceae > Bermanella. The sequence goes on along the minus strand of CANNFT010000006.1, from coordinate 231,837 downwards.
TAAATGGAATATTCCTTTCACTTCTTCCTCACTTCTTTAATGCATAACGCCTTGCTAAGGGGCAGCCGAAACGCAGTGTAGGCTGTCCCGCGGAGGCCGCGCTTTTTGCGGCCGGAGTGCACTTGAGCAACTTGTTATATGGCATTACTCGAAGCACCTTTTTATCAAGTAACCACATAACCACGCCAGACCAAAAAAGATACCTGATATGGCAAGCAGACCAAAGCTTGCACCAACTAGCTGAAGAGTGAACTCTTTGTCAGTAGATGCAAGCTCGGTAATTAGTGCTCCGATTATACCAACACCGAAAATACTAAATGCAACGAGACCGATGAGCATAGAAAAGAATACTAGAGGCTTTTGTAACCTCTTAAACTGTATTCCTAACAGTATTGCTTCTATTAATCCCATGGTTGAATCTTGTGTGCCTTATAACGCCGCGAGCTGGGGCAGCGAAGCTGTCCCAAGCCTTGCCTTGTTATGTTTTTATTCGTACTTAGCCATTTCATTTAACAGTTCTTCTTTTAGGTCTTGCGGCTCAATACACCAGAAATTCCATTCTTTGTTTGGGAAAACCGCCACCTTTACTTCATCTTGTTCGAATAGTGGCAACCAATGTTCAAGTAGCTCTTTGAGGCTAATTTCTGTAGCGATATGGCCAGGGAAGTTTTCATCTGTAATTTTTTGTGCGTACTCAGGATGAGGCCAAAGTGGAAAGTACTCAAATTCCTCTGGAGCTACTGGCACGAGCCAACCATCCTCGCTTTTAGCACCCCATAACTGCTCCCAGTCAGCGACCTTACTTACGAAGTGATCGTACCGATCGAAACTCTCAAGAGCCAAGACAGCTTCGTACTGCTTTTCATTCATCCTATATGGCACTTAACTCTCCGTGAAACATAGCGCCTACATTTGCGGCGGTATTGTAGCGAGGAACGAGCGGAAAAACCGTCCAAACCACGCAGTGGTTGATGCAACATGTTCTTGTTATGCGATTTAGTCGAATACAATTATTTCACCTTTCTTAGGTGCGTAACTAGCTGCTTCAGGGCCAACAAAATCTTCATCTTTCAATGAAACAGAAATAACTGAATCATTATCAAATTTCAGGATGATTTTGTCATCGTTTGAAAAAGCGTCAATCACCTTCGATCCGATAAGTGCGCTAAGACTCGGTACACCAACAATAGTATGAGGATTTTCAATCACAAACCAACCTTTATCGAATGCTAAAGATTGGCCTTTTATGGACAATACCTCGCCACCCTCACCAGCATCTACGTAAGTAGCATCACTCTCAGTGATAGTTTCTAAAACTGCGCCTATGATTTCAGTAAATTTATACATTGCAGATTATTTCTTTCGCATAACGCTCCCATAACAGGCGAGCAACTTGTTGCGAGTCCAGCCCTGTTTACTGGGCGGTGTTAATAGATTTGTTAGTGGACTGCTTCGGGTCGAAGCCATATCTCCAAATATTCAATCTCCCATCCGAACTTTCAATTCCGTAGATATCCATTATATTTTCCATATATGTAAGGCCTCTATCCATTTCTTCGGAATCTAATCGCTGATAAAACATAGCGCCTTGTTCTAAGAGGCTCCAGAATTGAGCCTTACTTAAACCTTCCTTGGGAATTTCTATTAATGCAGTAATTATTGCATCAATAACTTGCTGGCATAAAAGTCTAATTTCTTCAGATGGTGCGCCTGGGTATTGAATTGAATTGTCAATAAAGAACTTTTCTTTAGCCAAAAGCTCTTTAAGTTCCGATATACTTTTGGAATTATTAACTACAGACATATCGTCCTCAGCTAAGCAAATGGAAGAAATTAAAAGTAGTACTGCGATCTGTATTATTTTCATAATTACACTAACGCCGCGTTAATGGGCAGGCACTGCGGAGGATTTTTTGGTGTAAACTGGCGCGAAGCGACATACACCAAAAAGGCCGCAGTAGTGACTGTCCAAGCCAACTTGTTGGCTGATCATTGAACGCCTTGTTAACTGGCTTTTAGGTGTAGTACACATAAGCTACCAGCCCTGATAACCAAGGGATCAATAAAATCCACATAAAACCAAACAATAAAAGAAGACCTTCTACTCCCCTAGTTTTTAGTAAGTACCAAGGAAAAGCTACAGGCCAAAATACATAAACCAAAAAATCAAAATCAAATGGCCGACTCACGCTATTTTCTTGAGCATCGTATTTTGCCCATAGAACAGTACAGATCACAAATACAGCGTGCCACATTGTTGCAGTAGATTCTGAAATATCCTTTTCTTGAAGGTTTAGAAGCACCTCCACTAAGCACATTAGGGCACTTACTAAAATTAAAGCGCTTATAATTAGGTAAGATTTCTTCATATTCTCTTGGACAGTTAACGCCGCCTTCTTGGGTTTATCCCAAGCAAGGCTTTGTTATACATTATAGTAATTCAGTCTTTTCTTTAAACGTGAAACCAGCAAGCTTTTTGTAATCACTAGCGTATGGAAAAGTAAAAATATAGTTCATTGTGTACACTTCATACTTAACAATTTTCGTTAACTGAAGGTACTTCTTTCTATCGTAAGTTGCATTTTTAAAAGCCCATTGATCTTTCAAGTACTCCTTAATATCACCTAAAACTTGATCATCTTTAGTAAGCAGGTTTTGTAAGTCCTCTTTAGATATGCCATTAAAATAATTTTCGTCTAGAAATTCATATGCATTGGAATATTTCTTTGAGATTATTGAGTCTAGAAAAAGATTAGCTGTATCTAGGGCATTAGAATAATCGACGACTCGATCAGAAAGAGGTTCACCTACATAATCATTCGAATTTGAGCCTGATCTTGCATTAAGATTGACACTAATCTCGCAACCAACTAGGGCAACTACAGCAAGTGCTAGAAAAAGGGATTTAATTTTCATTTTTAGTATCCTGTAAATTTGACTCAATATTTAACTCTATAAATTCTAATGACAAAGGCCTAAAGAAAGAATATACCCACAGCCCAAAGAGCGATAAAACCCAACAAAATAACGAAGCAAATATAGTAAACATCGCACCTATTAAGGGCCCATAAATAAGAGCAGAAAATCCTGTAACTTGCTCTCCATTCCAATTTACAGTTTCGGCTCCAAATATAGCCGCTATCCCACTAAGGACAGTGACAGTCATGGCTGAGATGCCAATCCCTATAAAATAGATTTTAAAAACAGTAGCTTTTGATAGCTTCCTAACTTCAAGCTCCATTAGCTCTCCTTGATGTCTAACAATTTGGTTATTCGGATGGATCTTGATAACCCTCTATATATGGGAGGGTAGGCGATTGGTGTTTTCCCTTTGCTTTCAAGGCGTTATCTCATCCATATTGATGGATGGTGGATAATAACGTAGCTCGAAATTAGTTCAATCGAATAATTCAATTAATATCCGTATATGGTGCTCTAAATGTTTGATGCTATCTGTAACCCCTTAACGACGGGGTCTACAGCCGTTTGTAAGCGATCTCTTAAATTTGGGTTATACAGATTGCATCTTGATAATCTAGTGTATAGAAATACAGGACTTTGAATGTGAGGTCACCAAAGGAGGGGGAGTTGTGGCTAAGCTACAAGAAGAATTCCACGGGAAAATGCGGGCAGCTCATTATGCATTGAATACTGAGCGCTCTTACTGGAACTGGATTCGTCGTTATCTTTTCTTTCATGGAATGAAACACCCTAAAGATATGGGGGCCCCTGAAATATCCATGTTCTTAACCCATTTAGCGACCAAAGAGTTTGTAGCAGGGGCGACGCAAAAGCAGGCGCTCGCCGCCCTCGTATTTTTATATGAAAAGGTGCTGTTTAAAGAAGTTGAGATCGAAGACTGAGTTCGCCCTAGGAAAACTAAAACACTTCCAGTGGTTTTAACAAACTCTTTTGGGACAGCCATGATATAGAATTCACTATCTGGTCTTTTACCAATGATATTTACTTTTGCAAATGTGACACCAGCAACACCAACAAGAGCCTCTTTGAATTTTTTGCTTACTACGCTTACGCCATATGCTTCATTACAGGTGTAGTCCATCTCAGAACCATCACGATATACCTCTATCTCATACTCTCTTTCTGGATTGAGGTGCTTTGCTAATTCCCAATTATCTGAAAAAGCGATATCGCCTAAGTACCATCTATTGGGGTAATTTATATCATCAGTTAGTTCGTAGTAACTCAACCTCTCAGATTCCTGCCTGAAATGTAACGCCTCAAACACCGGCGCAGCTTTGCTGCGTCCGAGTGCTTTGATTTGTTATGCGCGCAGTCTTAGAATCTCTTTGCAATTGCTGCCACCTGCTTGGGTGTTGTCGCTTGAATCGTGTCATCAGAACTTCTCAAATACGTCTCTTCACCTACGTATGACATCTCAGTTTGTGGTGGAATAGTTATTGTAATAATGCCCAAGCCATAAAAGTCATTAAAATCAATATTTGATAATACTTGATCACGCAAACCAATAGATAAGTCTGAATTTCTGATGCCATCTTTCCATTTTGAAAAATACTGCTCAATCGTAATCCCCAAAACTTTAGCTTCTCTTGATACACCTACAACATACCGTTGACCTATCTTTTTTGCTTCAATGCCATCAAGCTCATGAACTCTATTTTTATCTGCTTCCTTATCAGCCACTCCAATAATAATTTTACTGCTATTATTAGGCCCGTTATTTGCCATCGCACAGATTGTCTTGACTATTTTTTCTATTATATTGTTGTCTACGTTCCTCTCAGGACTTAGGCTTAGTAAGCCTTGTTTCAACTCATAATTTGCAAGTTCGATTTCAGAGCGCCGAATTGAACTTTGTATATCAACAGTAGAGTGTGCTCCGTAGATATGGTTAGTATTGACTGAATCAACAAAAGAACCCGAAATAAGTCCCTTTATCGTATCAATATTTTTTCTTCTTTCTTCAGGGGAACCCGCTTTCCTGCTAGATTCGATTCTTGCAGTTAGATTGTTTATAGAGGCTTTTGCAGATGAATAGTCTGAAATAACTTTGCTCTCTTGAACGAATAGTTCATGCAGTGCAATGAATAATGCTGCGAATGTTGATGGAAATGCATTTGTCGTGGTTTTGTTAAAAATAATATCTCTTAACTTTTCGAAACCATCTGCATTACATATTTTTTCAATTTCCTCAACGCAGTATTTAAATTCCTCGGAAATTTTTGTCGTGCCATAAACGTCCAATGAATCCAGTACTCTTTTACATTGATCACTGCCATTGAGATATATTTTATCCAAGGCGTCTTTTGACCTTGTGATCAGCTCACCGCCAACGATAGATGCAACTATATCAGCAATACATTGCTCATCTAGGCTATCTCTCAAATCGGTAGATCGAAGAATGCCTTGCTCTACCCAGAAAACCTCTTCGGCTCTAACTTCATAACCATGTTTAGCCATTGGCAAATCAACACTTATCGACGGCATCAAGCTTAAAGGGACGGTGTCAAGAGAATCGTCTCCACGAATCTGGCAAGCAATATGCCTCACTAAATCTGAAAATTCATTCTGAACTCCAGCTTGCCGCCTCTCTTGATCACTTAATCGATGACCATATGTATTGATTCTATCAAAAACATCATTAACCTCATCTTCAGTAACATTACGCATTACTGAAATAGCTAGAGTATAATCGAGTATTGTTGACACTTGATTTCGTTCGATTAATTCTCCCGTTTGATTCGACTGAAATACTCCCTCATCAGCTTGGCTTTTCGCAGTTGGGAAGTACTCTAGATTGAAATGCTTACTATCTAGCGTTGGAAAAGAAGTCTCGATGAATGAGATAATCGCATGTAGCCTTTGAAGGCCATCAATTATCTCGAATTCGCCTGAAGTATCCCTCTCCGCAATTAATATCGCAGGTATCGGGTACTTCTTCATAATCGACTCTATTAGCTTTTGCTTTTCTTCCAATGTCCAAACTAGTTTTCTTTGATAACGACGATTAACGTTGAGCTTACCTTCCTTGTACCAATTATAAACTGATTGTATTGACGTGGGTTGTGATGCCAAATCTGCCACTTTTTATCTCCTTTATAATATTCTCAACTCGTAAACTTGAATGAATATCGCATAACAATTTGGTTATTCGGATGGATCTTGATAACCCTCTATATATGGGAGGGTAGGCGATTGGTGTTTTCCCTTTGCTTTCAAGGCGTTATCTCATCCATATTGATGGATGGTGGATAATAACGTAGCTCGAAATTAGTTCAATCGAATAATTCATTTAATATCCGTATATGGTGCTCTAAATGTTTGATGTTATCTGTAACCCCTTAACAACGGGGTCTACAGCCATTTGTAAGCGATCTCTTAAATTTGGGTTATACAGATTGCATCTTGATAATCTAGTGTATATAAATACAGGACTTTGAATGTGAGGTCACCAAAGGAGGGGGAGTTGTGGCTAAGCTACAAGAAGAATTCCACGGGAAAATGCGGGCAGCTCATTATGCATTGAATACTGAGCGCTCTTACTGGAACTGGATTCGTCGTTATCTTTTCTTTCATGGAATGAAACACCCTAAAGATATGGGGGCCCCTGAAATATCCATGTTCTTAACCCATTTAGCGACCAAAGAGTTTGTAGCGGGGGCGACGCAAAAGCAGGCGCTCGCCGCCCTCGTATTTTTATATGAAAAGGTGCTGTTTAAAGAAGTTGAGATCGAAGACTGGGTTCGCCCTAGGAAAACTAAAACACTTCCAGTGGTTTTAACGGTTGATGAAGTGCGCAGAACCCTCTCTTGCATGAGCGGCTTGCCACTGACCGCTGCTCAGTTGATGTATGGCTCAGGTATGCGGGTGATGGAGGTATTACGATTAAGGATTAAGGACGTGGACTTTGGACGTAAGGAAATCACCATTCGCCAAGGCAAAGGCTTTAAAGATCGAGTGACCATGCTGCCCAATATAGCGGAACAGGGGCTACATGTTGCCATTGAGCGTGCAAAGGCTCTGCATCAAGTAGCGCTGGCTGAAGGTGTGAATTTTGTGCATATGCCGGGTAAGCTTTGGAAAAAGTACCCCAATGCTGGTAAGGAATTACCTTGGCAATATGTGTTTGCGTCCGAGCATATTTCGGTTGACCCTATTACAAAGCGACGGGGTCGTCATCACATGGATGAAAGTTTAATCCGTAAGCCGGTTAAGCAAGCCTTTCGTGATGCAGAAGTTTATAAGCATGCTACTTGCCATACGTTTAGGCATTCATTTGCAACGCACCTATTAGAGCGTGGGCAAGATATTAGAACCGTTCAAGAACTGTTAGGTCATGCCAATGTAAATACCACTATGGTCTATACGCATGTGTTAAATCGCGGTGGTAAAGGTGTGATGAGCCCTTTAGATGCGGCCTTTTAGTAAGAGGCACTTAAACTGCGTACAGATGCACTTCTCGTGTCACTTACCTATGAGTTGGGGATTATGATCTGGCTAGTATGTAGTTCGTGGAGCGCTTACTAAACAGAGGTGCCTGTTAGGCGAATCTCTGCCCAAAGCGCTGCCGATATTCATTCATTGTCATACTGGTTTCGCGTTTAAACAGACGACGAAACGAGCTGACATCTTCGTAACCGGCTTCCCAAATCAATTGGTGTCCATTGGTTTGACCGGACTCTAATCCACGTTTCACGTGTTCAATTCTCAACTTCTGAAGGTAAGCCCCAGGCGATTCACCGGTGGCCTGTTTGAATCGTCGACCCAGCTGTCGTTCACTCATTGGCCACTTTTCGACCATTTCGGAAACATGAATCTGTCCTTTATAGTGTTGCTCCAGCCAATCCTGCATCTGCCGCACGAGTTTATCGTCATGCTGCTTATTAGGACTAAACATTGCGAAGGGTGCCTGATCGCGATAAGCAATGTCGATCAGCATTAACTTGGCACAATAGAGAGCCAAATCACGACCAGCCATGCGCTCTAAAATGTATAACACCAGTTGACCAATCGCCGATGCGCCTCCAGCGCTGACGATGTCACCGTGATCCAGCAGCAATTTATCGACTTCAAACGATTCATTGGGGAATAAAGATTTGGCCGCCTGCTCCGTCGCCCAGTGGCAGGTAACGGGGCGCTGACGCGTGAGTCCAGAAGCATTTAATAACAGGTTACCGCCGCAGGCGGCCGCCACAATCGTGCCCGAACCATGCCAACGCCTCAGGGTCGGGATCCAGTGATCATAGGCTTTCAGCGCTTCCGCGATTTTCCCCGCAGGCATGACGGCTTCAATTAGCCCGGGTAATATCAGTACATCGGGTCGCTCAACCGTCATCATATTGTCTAAAGGGCCAATGCGCTGACCGTTATAAGCGTGTTGGTAGTCTGCTGCTCCAATCAACTTTACGTCGATCAGGCTCTGTTGGGTGCCCTGTTGCTTGCGGTAAACAAAATTGGCTGCTGTGATGATATCCAAAACGGTGAAAATACTGGCCCCGATGCAGCGCTCTGACACCAATACCTGTAGATTGATCATGGTTTCCTTTCTCCCAATCACGGCCGTTAACGCACTAGTGTCTGCCCAAGTACTGATAGCCTTGAGCATCAACGTCTGAAATCACACTATCAGGACTTAATCCGACATTATAGTGTCATATTTGACTTAATAAGAGTGATTTCAGACATTGATTTCGATGAGAAGGTTAGGGAAGGTAGGCTTCAATCAGACAGTGTCCTCACGGCACACCGACGAGGCGGATCGCTCTGCCACCTACCAGAATGGATTCACCGAAGTAACCGTCAAAGCGATGAAAGAAATGTTTCAACTTGCTGTACGAAGACGTCTGGGGTTTCTTCCATCGGCATGTGCCCTGAGTTTTCTAATATCACCGATTGAGATTGGGGAAGGTATTGCTGAAATTGATGAACGTGAGACACTGGTATCCATTCATCTTCTTGCCCCCAAATGATTAAAGCTGGGCAGGCTATCGATTTTAAAATCTCATGATCAAACCCCACCCGCGTGGAAATAAATTTCATAAGATTCGCAACACCTTTTCGATTGCCCTCGCGTAAACTCAATTCATAATAGCGCTCGAGCACCGTGTCAGTTGCCAATGATTTATCCTTGTAAGCCAACTGAACAAGATGATTCATTAAGGACCGAGGTAAATTACTGTTTTGTGCGGCTAAGCCAAAAAATGGGCTAGCCCACGCAAGGGTTGCCATTGGGGGGACAAAAGGAAAACCGGCCGCATCTAATAACACGATGGCATTAACACGGTCGGGATAATCGTACGCATAGCGATAGGTAAAATATCCTCCCAATGAATTTCCAATCAGAGTACAGGTCGATATTTCTAATTCATTCATAAATGACTGCAGAAAATGGGAATACGTTTTGTGCTGAATCGAAGGGTTACTTGGAAATGGCCCCGTTAATCCAAAATTTGGAAGATCCAATGCAATGACTCTGTAATCGTTTGACCAATACGTTGAACATGCTTGCCAGTTATGACAAGAACCGTATATGCCATGCAATAAAATAATGGTGTGCTGGGGATGTTTATTCGTTTTTACCTTTTTCCCGTCCAGCCGACGTTTATCTGAATCCGTGAAATGCACGGGCATATCTTCAATGTTGACCACTCTCGATTCAGGCAAGCCATACTTATCAACTAAATCCTCATGACGCAGTGACTCGGTGTCCGCATAAACACTACGATACATGGATTCCATCATCCAATGGGCTAAATCGAACATTTGGTATCTCGCGTTATTTAATGCAAATTGACATCAGTGGATAAAGCAGCAGAAGTTGCTTTATTTTTTAGGGTGGCATTGTGGTCTTTATAAGTAAAAATAGTGAGTTGAGTTGAACGACGCCGTGTTAACTGCCCGACCGACGAATCGTTCTGACTTCACGACTTCAACTTGCCTAAGTCGTCAATCAACTCACCAGCATACGGCTAAGTTGCGTTCCTATATTAAGGTTCAACCAAGTCAAACCGTTTTTGTTTACGCGAACGTTGTTTACTTGGATTCATAATTTTTTTATACAGCCTCATTCCCTTTATGCCTTCGACTGAAACCGTACACACCAATCCTGCCAACATAGCGCCCACGACACCACACGAGAAAATATCTTGCCCAGTAAGATGCAAGCCTTTAATCGGTGTTTTAGGTTTTAACCAATTCTGCTGGAAACGTTGAGGACTATGATCCAAGCCATACATTTCCCCCCATTTATAATTCGAAAAGTGCTGTGTCGATAACGGTGTTGATAGCTCGTAATAATCAATGAAGGGGGCGAGATGGGGCATCTTATTCAATAAGATGTCCATTAGCCTCGTACTGAAGTGATTTTTTAAGCTTTCGTAATCGCTACCTCTTTGACCCCAAGCTTTGTCTTCCCATGACTTAAACCATTCGTACGGCGCGGGTGCAATAATTTCAATGGTTGCGGTGTCTCCATGACGATGTTTCCAACTAGGATCTTTGGCGGAGGGAAAAGAAATATAGACAACAGGAAAATCTGCATTGACATTGTTTTGATAGTTCTCAATATCTTGAGAGTATTGATCACTGGGATAAATCCAAAAGTTAGATTTGGGCAGCCCTAATGTTTGAGCGTCCGCTTTTAAACCAATATAGAGAGACAAATGCCCTAATGAAGGCTTAACTGACGATAGTTTTTGCGGGTAATGCGCGGCGACGGATGTATTCATTGGCACCAGTTTTTCAAATGTATTGAACACGCCAGCATTTGAAATAATACTCGGAGACCGAATGATTTCGCCACCTGTCATCTCGACACCGGCAGCACGCTCATTTTCAATCACAATTTTATTCACTCGCGCATACGTAAAAACTTCTCCGCCATTCTGCTGAATCGTTGGAATAATGCTATTAGCAATGCGAGAAGAACCGCCTATGGGGTAGTAACCGCCATAAATATAATGTTTAGCGATTAATGCGTGCATCATAAAAGAAGACGTTTTAGGCGGGAGTCCTAAATCACCCCATTGTCCCGTCAAGACCGCTATCAATCGTTCATTTTGTGTTAATTCACGCAGCACGTCATATGTGGTTTTTTGCATGAGTTCGTGATCATTCAATGCATAGTTTAACCAGGCTTTAACAGGCCATGGGGCTATTTTACCTAACGCATAGTTTTTCACTAACTTTGCGCATTCGCTGATTTTTTTTATATACGTCACAATAGCCACACGCTCCTGCGGAAAATACGCAGTGAGGCTATCGATAAATCCTTGTTTACCTGCTTTTAACGAATATTCGTCACCGTCAATAATAAATGTATCGTAGTGTTCATCCATCGGCTCCCAGCACAAACGCCCTTCGCTGATAAACTCATTGAGCCGCCAGGCTAGCGTACCTTCATGCCCTATGTCACCAACATAGTGCACACCAATATCCCATTCGTAGCCGTTTCTTTCATAGGCATGCGTAAACCCGCCCGCCGTGTAATGTTGTTCCAGTACGAGCACTTTTTTACCCAGCTTGCTAAGACACGCTGCGGTGGTCAAGCCGCCCATTCCAGATCCAATAACAATGGCGTCGTAAGGGCCATTTAATCGACTTGCACGATAACGCACACCTGATCGCAAGGTGCTCGGTGTAAGGGGTCCGGTAGGCATGTTTGGGATTTCATCGAGCGATTTTAAAGGCTGGGCTTTTTGGGATGCTTTTTCAGGAGAATTGACGTTTTCAGCAATATTGCCTAATGAAGAAGTATTTGTATTTTGAGTTTCTGAGTGGGTCATTAGCCCTCCGCAGCCATAGGCATATTTTTATACTTATTATTTGATCGACGACACCTATTTCATCCATAAAAATTCAATCGATAAGATTTACCTATATAACCTGCAATTATTAAAAAACACCACGCCATAAATCGCCATATCCTTCTGATCTCAACGAAATTTCTTAAACACCAGTACGCCGAGGATATTTCTAATTTTAAAAAAGCGGCGTTGTTTAAAATAACCCTTAAAATCTTTTCTCCCCGGCATTGAATAATACGCCGCCTTTTCAGCATGTTCATTTTCTACCCATGCAGTTGGCGATATATGAGGTGCTTGCCCAGCATGCAATCGCCTAAAAATTCGACGTAACAAACTGGCGCCCATCACTGCCGTCGTCATTAATACTGTTTCTTGAGTGGCATTGGCCTTAATGAGAAAAGATTTTCTGGCCAAAATTTCTCCGGTATCAATGCCTTCATCAATCCAGTGAACCGTCACGCCCGCTCGATCACTTTGATTTTTAAGCACCCAAAAATAAGCCATAGCACCTTGATAAGACGGTAGCCATCCGGGGTGTACGTTGAGCACTCCCATTGGCGCGGTGTCGATCACGGGCTTTTTAAGTATTTGAGAAAAGTATGCTGACACGAGCAAATCAGGTTGGCAGCTTTTTATGAACGACAATGCATGATCATCATTAATATTTTGGCATTTCAGAATGGGGATATTTAATTCAGCAGCAATTTTCCATGCGGGTCGTAAACGCCTGCGAAGAAATGGAAAAATTAAAGTAACGGCAAAACCAAACGCTTGTATCGCGCGCTGCCACAATAGCAACCAAGCGAATCGCCAGCCTACTTTGTTAAGATGCTGGCGTACCTTAGCACGCCCTTTAAAAGTCATAGGTAAAGGCTGCGCTTTTACGACCCCCACTACTTCAATTTCCGGCATCGACAACATTTTATTAATGATGAGTGCGCTGCCTAAATGGCCCGCTGAATACAGCACAACCACCTTAAATGGCTTATTTTTCATGGAATCCACACTCACCTAAGTTAACGCATTAATTCATCAGACTTCTGATCTTGACACTACTGACGTCTATACCGGATTGTCGATATCAATGAATTGTACGTCCAGTGCAAAGTGTTCTGCTAAATGCTCACCCAGTGCTTTTGCCCCATAGCGTTCGGTGGCATGGTGCCCAGCTGCAAAATAATGCGTACCCGATTCACGTGCGTTATGTACACTGGGTTCATTAATCTCCCCCGTTAAATAAGCATCAATCCCTTGATTAATCGCATATTGCATATAACTTTGTGCACCACCCGTACACCAGGCGATGGTTTCAATGGTGTCAGACGCATCACCGATGTGCTGCGGAGCACGATGCAGTTTTTGTTCAATCCACAGGCTGAAATCAGACGCTGACATGGGTTTAGGTAGACGTCCAACATTGCCAGGAACACGCAAATCAGTGGCATCAAGCGGGCCAGTGATTTCTAACTCCAGCTCTTTTGCTAACTGTACATTGTTCCCCCACTCCTTATGGCCATCAAGCGGCAAGTGATACGCGATTAAACTGATATCATGGGCTAACAAGCTTTGAATACGTTGCTTTTTTATACCAACAATGGCTTCAGGTTCGCCTTTCCAAAAATATCCATGATGGACAAGAATAGCATCTGCTTGAAGCTCGATCGCAGCATCAATAAGATCTTGACAGGCCGTTACGCCCGTCACAATTTTTTGAACATCGCTTTTGCCCTCAATTTGCAAACCATTCGGACAATAATCGCGAAAGGATTGCGGGCTCAGCTGTTCGTTCAGATAGGAGACTAGGGTAGATAGCTTCATTTCTCTCTCTTAATTTCTTACACTGGTAGCACTTTTTAGGACTGCCTGCGTTAATCACTCGATGTTTTGTCTATCTTCGCATATTGTGCGTGCATCTTGTGGCAGCTTTACCTCACATTTATTGTAAAGAGATTTAGAATTAAGATGCAAAAGCCGGGGTTCTTTTCATGGTCTATCTTACTTGGGCTGGTTATCGCCAGCCTTGCTCTGCATTTCATTCCCAAGCCCGCCCCCACATTGAGACAAGTGTCAGGGCCAGTTTCCTACTCTGATGCCGTAGACCTAGCTGCACCTGCGGTTGTTAACATATATACCAGTAAGAAAACACAAACCCAAGTTCATCCTTTACTCAGCGACCCGTTTTTCCGTCGTTTTTTTGATCGATCTCCCATGCCACGCAGCCGGATGCAGTCGAGCTTAGGGTCTGGCGTGATTATTTCTGAACAGGGGCTCATCTTGACAAATAACCATGTCATTTCTGGCGCAGATGAAATATTAATCGCCCTCAATGATGGCCGGACCAGTAACGCACGTGTTATCGGCCGAGATGTGGAGTCAGATTTGGCCTTGCTCAAGATAGAGCTGCCCGATGTCCCCGTCATTCAATTTGCACAAGAAGATGATTTAAAAGTGGGCGATGTCACGCTGGCCATTGGTAATCCGTTTGGCGTTGGGCAAACCGTCACCATGGGTATTGTCAGTGCCACAGGCAGAAATCAATTAGGTATTACGACTTACGAAGATTTCATTCAAACCGATGCGGCGGTGAATCCAGGAAACTCTGGTGGCGCCTTGGTGAATGCATTGGGCGATTTAGTCGGTATCAATACTGCGATTTATAGTAAATCTGGAGGCAACCAAGGCATAAGCTTCGCGATTCCTATTAAGCATGCCCTTAGGGTAGCGGCAGATTTAGTGAAGTACGGACAAGTGATACGGGGTTGGTTAGGGTTAGAAACACAAGAGTTAAGCGACGAATTGAAAGCGACTTTTGGCCTGCCCTCTGACTTAATCGGTCAAGTGGTGGTGGGTGTAGCCGAAAATGGCCCAGCCTATGCCGCTGGAATTCGCAAAGGAGACATTATTACTCATTATAATGGCCAAGAAGCGGATAAAGGCACCCAAACCATGAGACAAATCGCAGATTTAATGCCCGGCGACAGCGTTACCATGGGTTTAATCAGAGGCGGTCAATTTTACGAGGTCAAATCGACCGTCGGACAGCGCCTACCCAGAACGGGACATTGAGCAAAGCCGCTCAAAGCGAGGGCTCCTAAAAAAGATATATAGGATAATAAGCAGCAGTTCGAGCAATACTCATTGCCTCAAACAGGAGGGGCTATGCAACCCTCCTGTGTAGTAATACGCTAGCACAAGTACTACACGTTTCTGCAATACCAATAGTGGCTAATCGCCCAATGTACTAATTTTGCGGCTACACAGGTTGAAAATATGACCGTCGACATTGCCGCTGCAGGTGCAATATCCCCGGCTCCATCCATATTGAGAATCGAGATTGAAGCCAATATCGTGTCAGGGGAATATAGAAAAACCACCGCGGAAACCGTGGTCATAGCATTCACAAACAAATATAAAGACACATCCCCTATCGGCCTAGCACATGCCGGCACAACCACTTTAAAAAATGTATTTATCAAAGGTACTTTCAATGATAAGGAAACGTCCTCTGTCGCCGAAGGAATTTTCTTCAGACCAGTGACGAGCGTTAGATGACTCACCGTGTAATAGTGCACTACCGTTGAAAGTACTAATATCGTCATACTGCCATATATAAAACCTAATGGGTTATTTGGCTGATTAAAGAAAAATATATAACTTAAACCAAGCACCATGCCTGGGACAGCCAGTGGCATCAACGTAAATATTTGCAATATACCTCGCAGAACGTTAAATCCGGGCAAGCGCTCTGCTAAATAAGCAACCATCACTACCACACTTCCACCGAGCAGCGCACTGAAGACCGCCAAATAAAGCGAATTATAATATGCATCCCACCCACCTCCGTCCATAACGTCAAAAGCATAATGTTCCAACGTAAACGTCAATGAATAAGGCCAAAAACTGATAAATGATGCATACACGGCCATGCCAATAATGCCAATAAAAATAGCGGCAATAGACAAACAGTAAATGCCTAACAGAATATCGCGAGGTTTATTTTCTGGAATACAATACACTTCTGCTCGGTGATCATGTATGCCAGCCTGTCGACGATTGAGCCAGCGATCCATAATGAACGAAAGAACAGCGGGCAATAACATCAGCACACTGAGCGTTGCTCCCATGCTAAAATTTTGCTGACCAATCACCTGCTTAAAAATATCCGTAGACAACATATTAAACTGGCCTCCAATGACTTTAGGCACACCAAAATCTGTAATTGCCAACGTAAACGCTACAAATGCCGCACTTAATAGGCCGTATTTAACCGAAGGTAAAGTGACGGTGAAAAAAATACGTAATTTTCCGGCACCCATGGCGCGAGCAGCATCATAATGACGATTATCGCCACTGGACAATGCCGTATTCATTATCATAAACACGTGAGGAAATACCCAAAATACAAGCCCTATCACGACGCCAATAGGACCATAGATACTTTGATCGAACAGCCACTTATTTAAAATCCCTTGGTTTCCAAACAAGTACACTAAACTGATGGCCGGCATCAATGAAGGTGCTAAAACTGGTAGCAATGAAATGACACGCAACAAACCTTTCGCAGGTAACCGACTCCGATTCAACGCATATGCATAAATATAAGTCATCGGAACCGATATCAGCACCACCAAGAGACCCACCCATAAAGTATTTCCTAAACTAGTAAGGTAGGTAGGATTATTAAAATAGTGAGCGTAGTTGGATAATCCGACAAATATATCTTGAGTATAAAAGCTTTTTCCCACCAACATAAAAATCGGTGCGGCCATACCCAATACAAAAAGAGACACTGCAAATAATAATATACAAAGACGAGCCCAAGGAAATTCGGTCATGCGATCTTGCATACTGAATCGATCTACTACATACGGCATGTTAACCTCAGATGTTACGCAGACAGCATTACCAGATGGTCTTCGGGCAATCCGACATAAAGTTTTTCGGCGTGAATTAAAGTCGTCGCTTGGCTGGATATTTCAGCTACAATTTCGTATCCATTTTCCATCTTAAGCTGCAATCGAATACAGTTACCGAGAAATTCACGAGTCGTTACAATTGCCGGTAACCCCTTAGCGGGGTCGTCGCTGACACACCATTGCTCTGGACGAAGTAAGCAATGCTCACCCAATATTGAGCGGGTGTTTGTCGATAATGCATGGCCACTGGCCAAGACTCCACCGTCGTTTAAAGAAATAAGGTTGGATAATCCAAGAAATTGAGCCGCAAAGGGTGTACGAGGGTTTCTATATAAATCTTCGGGTGTGCCACATTGCTCAATGACGCCGTTATTCATGAGTACTATTCGATCTGCCATAGCCATCGCTTCATCTTGATCGTGCGTCACCATAATGGTCGTAATACCCAACGTCTTTTGTATTCGACGAATCTCTCCCCTTAAATGTTCACGCACTTGCGCATCTAATGCCGACAGCGGTTCATCTAACAATAATAATCCAGGACTAGGTGCCAACGCTCTTGCCAATGCGACACGCTGCTGCTGTCCGCCGGATAACTGGCTGGGTAGCTTTTTTCGATGCTCAGATAAACCCACCATTGTCAGCAATTCATCTACTCGTGTCTGACGCGATATCTTAGATAATCGCCTCAACCCATAGGCGATATTTTGCTCCGCGTTTAAATTTGGAAACAATGCATAAGACTGAAAGACAATACCAAAATCGCGCTTTTGTGCGGGTACACGGCTAACATCCACACCATTCTGCACGATCACTCCTAGATAATTCATATCTAAGCCTGCAATGGCTCGCAAAAGTGTCGTTTTTCCGCAGCCCGATGGCCCCAAAAAACACACTAATTCACCGGCCTTTAGCTCAAGGTCAATGCCCTTTAATACATACTGCGAATCAAATTGGCGTCGTATATTTTTTAGCTGGAGGTATGGCTGAGGCACCTGATGTGATTGCGCATGCAAAGCACTATCTTCTACTCCGTCCAGACCGACTTGACTATTTTTTTGTGCTAAGTGATTCATATTCACATAAGCCGGTTGAAGCAACCGGCCATACCTCAATCAAGATTGAAAATTAACGTGCTTCCGATTTTCCATCAAATCGCTTTTGCCACATGGCTAAAATAGTGGTTCTATTTTTGGCGGCCCATTCGAAATTGTTTTCAATCATGAGTTCATCAATATTTTGAGGGTAATATTTTATTGGTTTAGCAACGCCCGGCATCGCGACGACAGCAAAGCCTTCGTTGTAAAGCTCATTAGCTTCTCGTGTGACCACCCAATCCATGAGCGTTTTTGCAGCTGATAGATTTTTAGTGCCTTTTACAATAGCGGCTGCTTCCATGTCCCAACCTAATCCTTCTTCAGGGAAAATGAGGTCGATTGGTGCTCCCTTTTCTTTAAGCCGAGCGCCTCTAAAAGCAAATGAAATACCGATAACCGTTTCACCTGAGGCGGCTAGTTTGCAAGGTTTAGAACCTGAGTGCGTGTAACGACTTATATTATTATGCAAAGCATCCATATAAGCCCAGCCAAGTTCCTCACCAAACAGTTGCTGCCATGACGATACATCTAAAAAACCGGTTCCAGAAGAATTCGGATTCGGCATGATCACTTGCCCTTGATAAACAGGATCCAGTAAGTCACTCCAACTCGTGGGTTTGGGGATATTATGCTTTTTGGCTTCAATAGTATTAAAACAGATAGATGCGACCCATGCGTTCATGCCAACCCAAGATGGGGTCGAGTCGGCATCAACAAAACTCGTCTTTAGTTTTTCAACGCCTTTAGGTGAGTACGGTTGCAACATATTTTGCTTTTTTAACACCAATAAGCTCGTGGCAGCCAAGCCCAGTACAACATCAGCACGAGGATTCTCTTTCTCGGCGATCAACTTGGCGGTGGTGATGCCTGTTGAGTCTCTTACCCAATTAATTTTTATCTCAGGGTGTTTCTGATTAAACCTGGTCGCATATTTTTTTAGATCTTCTGCTTCAAGAGCGGTGTACACCGTTAATTCTTCCGCCGCATACCCACCGACCGAAAGCATCGAAGTGCCCAAGACCATCACTAACGCTTTCATCACTTTCCGCATAATGCTACCCCGCTTTAATAGAATTAAAATCTGATATTCAGCTTATTAAAGCAATGCTTTATGACAATTAAATGAAGAAATAAATATTGGTATAGACCAATTCAAGGTTGATTGCATTGATATATAAATAGGATTTTAAAAAGATAATATGCGAGTTAATACTGCTGATCTAAAGTCACTTCAAGCACATCGTGTCGCCAGATTTCCTGCGTATATTCTACAAGTCGATTATTCTGATCATATCGAGACTGAGAAATGAACATTGCTGGTGCACCAGACATCACTTGTAATAGGCGCGCTTGTTCAGCATCTAAAACCGTCGGGTACATATGCATACGACTACGACTAATACGAATATCGTAGTGATTTGCCATAATTTCCGTCAGTGAACGATCTAAATTAAATTGATCAATATCGGGGCACAATCCAGCGTTCACTCGAATGCGCTCTAGCAGTACAGGCTGCCCTTCTAGGCTACGGCGACGTTGCAAGACGTACAATCGAGCACCCTGAGCCATTTGTAGTTGCGCCACATCTGTTTCGCTAGCGGTGCGTAATTTCACAGATAGTAATTCGGTGTGGGGTAATCGACCTTGTTCACATGCATACTCATTAAAGTTTGCGCTGTTCTTTGGGTTGTAAAGCAAACGAGGAGCCGCGACAAACCAGCCTCGTCGATTCAATCTATATATTACGCCTGAAAATTCTAATTGCAGAAGCGCCTCTCGCACCGTAATACGCGTGGTTTGAAATCGTACACTTAACTCCCGCTCGGAAGGTAACTTTTCGCCCGCCAACCATAATCCAGAGGAAATTTCAGCCATCAACTGATTATGGATAGTTTGATATTGAGCTACAGAATTCAATGTAATTCTCTACTATTTAGCCATTTTAAAAACATTGCATTTATGTTCGAAATTAACTAATTACAAAGTCGATACTTAGGTATTGCTCAGAATTATAACGGTAAAACATGTCATAAATATTTCACATTACAACCATCATTAAATAATATTGCCGAAATATTAAAACCATCACCTGTATTCTTTCCTATATTAATTTTTTATGACTGGGTTGACCAAAACATTTGATCACCATATTGTGCTCGTCATCTGGTATAGACCAATTTAATAAAAGTGCCATAAACATTATGACAGCAAAAGCACAGATGATCCCCGATAACCCTTACCTACTCTTAACGCCCGGGCCTCTCTCAACCAGCGCAGGTGTACGAGCTGCATTACTTCGAGACTGGTGCACATGGGATGACGATTACAATAATATTGTTGAGTCTATTCGCCGCCAAATAGTTTCTTTGGCAACGACTGAGCGTGGTTATACCAGTGTGTTAATGCAAGGTAGTGGAACATTTTGTGTAGAAGCGACTTTGTCCAGTGTCATTTCGAAAGATGAAAAAGTGCTAGTGCTTTCAAATGGAGCATATGGACAACGTATCGAAGAAATTTGCCAACGCTGCCGTATTAACCACTGTGTCTTAAATTTTGGAGAGTTGCACACGGTCGACCCAGAAGTGGTTAAACAAACCCTTTTAAATGATACCAGTATTAGCCACGTCGCGGTTGTACACTGCGAGACCACTACCGGTATGCTAAATCCAATTGAACAAATTGCAAATGTGGTTTCGCAAGCAAAACGCCAATTAATTTTAGATGCAATGAGTAGTTTTGGTGGCATTCCACTGGACATTGGAAAACTATCCATCGACTATTTAATCTCTAGTGCCAATAAGTGCATACAAGGTGTGCCTGGATTTGGATTTGTCATTGCAAAACAAAGTAAATTAGAAAAATGTGAAGGTAACGCCCAATCACTCAGTCTAGATCTATATGATCAATGGAAAACCATGGAAGAAGGAAAAGGTAAATGGCGTTTTACATCTCCCACTCACGTTGTCAGGGCGTTTGCACATGCATTAGACGAACTCTCAGACGAAGGCGGTATTCCAGCACGCTACGAACGCTACATGAGCAATCAAAAAAAATTGGTAAAGGGTATGCAAGCGCTTGGATTTACCCCCTTATTACCCATGCAGGATCAATCACCCATCATTACCGCGTTTTATAATCCAGACAGCAGTGATTTTGATTTTAAAACATTTTATACACGACTAAAAAAACAGGGTTTTGTTATATACCCAGGAAAAGTCAGTGAAGCACCCTGCTTTCGAATTGGCACTATTGGTGAAGTATTTCCAATGGATATTGATCGGCTACTCACTATCGTTAGTAATAATCGTTATTGGCTAGAGAAATAGTTTTTTATTATGAATACATTAAAGACCGCACCGCATTCAAAAAACGTTCAAGCATTAATTTTAGATTGGGCGGGCACCACTGTGGATTTTGGAAGTC
The DNA here is from genome assembly GCA_947503895.1 of uncultured Saccharospirillaceae bacterium. Classification (GTDB taxonomy): domain Bacteria; phylum Pseudomonadota; class Gammaproteobacteria; order Pseudomonadales; family Oceanobacteraceae; genus Bermanella. Next base: position 210,615 of record CANNFT010000006.1, on the reverse strand, counting down.
GCGCACCCTTGGCTGCATTTCAAGCATTGTTTGAAAAGGAACAGGTACCCATTTCATTGGAACAGGCCCGCGCACCCATGGGGACAGAAAAGCGCGAGCATATCAAACAAATTTTAGCGATGAATGATGTATTAGAAAGATGGAAGTGCGTTAAAGGTGAAACCCCTACAGAAGCGGATATTAATCGTCTCTATCACGATTTTATTCCACTACAAATTGAAACCATTGCGATGCATAGCCAATTAATTCCTGGGTGGCTTAAGACATTTAAAGCGTTAAAAGAAAAAGATTATAAAATTGGCGGTAATACAGGTTATAGCCGCGATATGTGCACGGATTTAATCGAACAATCACGTCAAGCAGGATACAAACCAGATAGTATAGTCTGCGCTACGGATGTCACAAAAGGCAGGCCTTTTCCCTATATGGCGTGGATGAATGCGATCGAGCTAAATGTTTCTCATGCTCATGCCTGTATTAAAATTGACGATACGTTACCCGGCATCGAAGAAGGGCTGGCGGCCGGTATGTGGACCATTGGTGTGGCCATTAGTGGAAATGAAGTGGGTCTCTCGCTAGCACAATGGCAAAACTTATCTTCAGCCGAGCAATATACAATGCGTGAACACGCATATGGTCGATTACAGTCAGCTGGCGCTCATTATGTGATTGATACAGTAGCAGAACTCATTCCTTGTGTTGAGGATATTGAGAAGCGCTTAGCCAAAGGGGAAAAGCCATAGTGAAATCTACTATGCTGACAGAACCCACTCAAATTGCTGACTATCTTATGTCTTTGTTCCACTCAGATGGCCATCTCAATTATGGCGAGAACATTAGTCAACAAAGTCATGCTGAGCAAAGCGCCCACTTCGCACAGTTGAACAACGGGAGCGACACACTGGTTGTAGCGGCTTTACTACATGATATCGGTCATTTTCTACATAGTGGTACGGAATTCATCGCTAATAATGGTATTGATACAAAACATGAAATCATTGGCGCTCAGTTTCTTGAGCGCTTTTTTAGCAAAGAAATCACGCAACCGATACGTTTACACGTAGCGGCAAAACGGTATCTCGCCCGCGACAATCACTATTTTAATTCGCTGAGCGACGCATCAAAACAGAGCTTAGAATTACAAGGCGGTGCCTACAACTTACGCGAATCAAAGGCATTTGAGCGCTCACCCGCTTTCAATGATGCAATAGAATTACGTCGCGCCGATGATTTCGCAAAGATACCCAATTTGTCAGTGCCACCTTTAGAAAACTACTATCCGTTACTCGTCTGTCAGATTGATTTAACCCTGCGTCATGCAAAAGCTACCTGCCATACAGATTAAAATCGATATTAGGTTTTATTCTTTGTAAATTATTAGCCAAGCAGAAACCGAAATGACATGGATCGCACTCATTCTACTCACCACCTCATCCATCATGCATGCTGGCTGGAATTACATTGGCAAGAAACAAACGCCGACTGTGAGTTTTTTCTTACTCGCCAGTGCTTGTGGTTGTTTCTTTTTGAGCCCAGTATTCCTTGTATTCCCATCATCATTGAATTGGTTAACCGCTGAGATCACGCTATGGATTTTAGTGTCCGGTGTATTTCAGAGTATCTATTTAGGCGCTATGGCCGCGGCATATCGCAATGGGCAGTTGTCCATCGCATACCCTATTATTCGTGCGTTGCCGGTTTTATTGGTCACATTAATAGTGAGCCTGTTCGCATTGGGCAAAGCCATTAGTGCAATAGACTGGCTCGGCATTGGGCTCGTATTAGTGGGTACTATGTTATTACCGGGACTACGGCATTGGCGTCAGACGAAAAGCATGGGATTAGGTCTAGCCTGTATATCTGCTCTGGGGACAACGGGTTATTCATTAATCGACAAACATGCATTAACGTTAATATCCCATTTTTCTGAATTACCCCAAATGGTGAATGCTATTTATTTTGCTTTTTTCCAAGGCATGTCAGCCAGTATATGGCTAGGTTTGTTTGTGATGCTCAAAGGGAATCTGAACCAAATGACCGCCATTTGGATATCCAAGAAAGCCGGTATTTTAGGCACTGGCGTATTTATGACGGGTTGCTACACCATGGTATTAGCCAGCATGTACTTTGTGGATAACCTAAGTTATGTTGTTGCTATGCGTCAACTGAGTATTCCCTTGGCCATGCTATTGGGCATTGTACTTTTAAAAGAACCTGCAACATGGAGCAAATTAAGTGGTGGTGCTAGCGTGCTATCTGGTTTGTTATTGCTGGCTTGGCAGACGCGTTAATTTACACCCCCAACCATTTGACTCAATCAAGATTCATTCTAATGTTCTGCTTTTCGATGACTTTTCGATAACAGAATTCACCTTTCCTCAATGGAGTCAGTCATATTTATCGAACCCCTTATCCTATCTTTTCTCCTGAACTCTTTTGTCCTCTCATGCTATCCAAGCCTAAGCATCTCAGCTATACACCTTATTACAAAAAATGATTTATAGTGTCACTTTCTTCTAAACACTAAACCACATTTAGAGAGACGTTAAAATGGAATATAGGAAACTCGGCACGACCGGGCTCGATATCAGCTTAATAGGTTTAGGAACCATGACTTGGGGTTGGCAAAACACTCAAGAAGAAGGTTTTGAACAAATGGATTATGCATTGGAGCAAGGAGTAAACTTCTTCGATACCGCAGAGATGTATGCCATTCCTCCTAGCCCAGAGCGGTTTGGCACCACAGAAACCATCATTGGTAATTGGTTTGCTTCTCGTGGACAACGTGACAAAGTCATTTTAGCCTCGAAAATTACTGGACCGGGGTTACCTTGGCTAAGAGATGGCCAACATCGTATCACCCAGTCCTCCATAATCGCTGCAGTTGAGGATAGCTTATCACGCCTTAAAACGGACTATATCGATTTATATCAACTGCATTGGCCGAATCGAGGCTCGTATCACTTTGGAAAAACATGGGACTTTGCCCCCGATTTTGATGCTAAAAAAGAAGAAGAGAATTTCATAGAAGTCTTATCGACCCTGCAAGATTTAATCACTCAAGGTAAAATTCGTCACATTGGGTTGTCAAATGAGACGGCGTGGGGCCTAAATAAATGGCTACAACTGTCAAAAGATCACAACCTGCCACGCATGGCTTCCATTCAAAATGAATATTCATTGCTCTGCCGATATTTTGATCTCGATTTGAGCGAAATTTCGCTTCACGAAAATTGCGGTCTTTTAGCTTGGTCACCATTAGCTCGCGGCATTCTCACTGGAAAATACTTGAATGGCGCGCAGCCAAAAGGGTCAAGACTGACACTAGAAACCAGGCCCGAGCACCGAGTGGGGGAGCAAGTCGAAATGGCGACACAAAAATATGTCGATTTGGCTCAAAAGTTTAATTTAGATCCATGCCAAATGGCACTGGCTTTTGTCAACAGCCGCCCTTTTGTCGCCTCTAATTTAATTGGTGCAACGACCATGGAACAGCTGCGCAGTAATATTGATTCTATCAATGTGACATTGTCCGATGAAGTCGTGCAAGGTATCGAACAAATAAGACGTCAACACCCGATGCCTTTTTAACTTCGATACCAAATAGGTGCGGATTAATCCGTGACTTAATAAACAAACAGGCAAATATCAAACGATATTTGCCTGTTTAGCTCCAGCATTCATGCCCCTATGTGTTTACAGGTTGCTATCTACATCCATATAAAAACGTACTTTCTGTTTTTCTGCTGCACCGATACGACGATAGAATTCAATCCCCAATTTATTGTCTGGAGGGGTCTGCCACTGAATTTCTACACATTGATGGTGTGCGGCAAACTGCTGTAAAGCATTCACAAATGCCCAACCAATGCCAGAGCCCCGATATTCTGAACGAATGTAGAGACAATCCATATAAGCAAATGCTTCTCCTGACCATGTGGAGTAATCTATCGTGACACTCATATAACCTTGAATCACTCCATCCTGCTCGCTCACCCACACATGCAACTTTGGCGACGTGCTAAATACTAAATTTTTCCAACGTTCAGACTGATTATTACCCTGAAAAGGGAGCTTTTCGTATTCAGCGTGCTCCGCGCACAGCTCAAGCTATTGATCTAATTCATGTTCTTCAATCGGCCGGATCATTTTTAAATATCCTTATACTTAAACGCCCATAGTGCCATACCGTTTTCTAGTAATCTATTTCGTTGCATTACAAATTTCTATGAAGAATATGCATTAATTTTAATTATTTTACTTTTGTATATTTTTTGAAACCTATTTTTTAGTGGATATTTATACATTAGACTATGCTTTGAGTATTATAATCTCTAGCTTTACCACATTCGAAAACATACTATTCAGACCCTAGGCCCTTCAATTATTCGGTTAAATACATGTTTTTCACCGTTTTCTGATACACGGTATAGTTTTGCCGGCCTATTGCTACCGGTTTTCATGTCGCCGGTTTCCTCTAATATATTTGCATCCAGTATTCTTCGCCTAAAGGATTTTTTTTCAGTGGGTTTCCCTAAGATGATTTCAAATATATTTTGCAGTTCTGTCAGTGTAAACGCTTCGGGCAGTAAATTGACAGGTAAAGATGTGTATTGAACTTTCGCTTTTAATCGTTCGTGGCAGATGCTCAATATCGAATTATGATCGAATGCTAAAGTATCGTTCTGCTCCACCTCATCTAAATTCACCCAAATTACAGATTCAGTGTTTTCACCTATTGCAAGTGTAATCGATTCATATGGCAATAAAGCAAGATAAGCCACCGTGACCGACCACCCTCTGGGATCTCGCTTTGCCGAACCAAACGTCTCCACCTGTTCCAAGTAGGGTGTATCGACTCCGGTTTTTTCTTTTAATTTTCGGCGTGCAGTATCGCTTAACGAGTGATCCTTTATTTGGTCAATAAAGCCACCCGGCAACGCCCACTTTCCCATTTCAGGATGATGTGCACGCTTGGTCAGTAACACTTTTAATCGATCTTCATGCACTGTGAAAATGGCCATATCGACTGAGGTGAGCGGCACATCAAAGTCGTGTATGTTGTAACTTTTTAAGTAAGTCGTCTCTGATACTGGGCTTGTCATTATGCGCACCTCTAGGTTAATAATCTGAATGTTAGTGCCGTAGAGACACTAAGGCAAGGTTCTTACAACGTACAGAATTCACTGGTTAGAATAGATTGCTGGTAGACGTTCATTAAGTGATCAACAGCATAGATCGCGGTGCTGTGTACTGATAGAATCGCGTGTTCGTTTACAGTACGTACTGAAAAATTAATTGGCAGGACAGAAATGATTGTTATTCGTTGGATTTTAGCGCGCATTATCTTAGTCGTAGACTTTTTATATCGCCCAACCGGCATTAAGCGCAGTACAGATGAGCAAGCTGCGCTGGATAAAAGTCTAAGCACTTTAGCGTTGTACCAATACGCTGCCTGTCCATTTTGCGTCAAAGTACGCTGGGCCATGAAGCGCAATACCTTAAATATAGAAACACGCGATGCAAAACGAAATCCAGAGTTTGCAAAAGAATTAGAAGAGCAAGGAGGGGCTTTAAAGGTTCCTTGCTTAAGGATCGAAGAAGAAAGTGGTGCGATCACTTGGATGTATGAATCCAATGACATTATTGACTACCTAGAAAACCGTTCCAGCACGGTAGCTACCGCATAATAAACTCGTAGCATTTTGCTTTCGAAGCGAGATACAATGATTATTATCCATAATACAATAAACCGTATTATGGATAATCAAGGAATACAATAAAGGTGTTTTATATCGCTGCGGGCGCTTGCTAAGAAACACCCTCCAGTATCATTACAAGGCTACTGTATCGCCCCAGATTGAGCAATTTCTTTCAGGGCGTTGCACAACTCTTCATTTTGATCAGCACTACCGACGGTAATACGAAGGCAGTCTTGCAGTAGCGCGTGGCTACCGTGAAGATTTTTAATTAGAATTTTCCTGTTTTTCAACTCTTCATGCCAAATGGATGCCATACCATTTTGAGTTTTAACCAACACAAAATTCGCTTCACTTGGATAAATCGTTAAGCCAGAGATTTCCGTTAAAGATTGCATCAATAAAACACGATCTGCACGAATTTGCTCTGTCTGTACTTTTAACATGTCATAGTGCTCTAACGCGAACAATGCACTCGCTTGCGTTAAGATATTCACGTTATAAGGTAATCTAATTTTATCGAATTCATTTAGCCATTCAGAATGTCCAATTAGAATACCTAAACGTAAACCGGCCAATCCCACTTTGGACAACGTTCGCATAATCAATAGATTGTCGTAACGATCGAGCCATTCAATGAAATCAGCATCTGTAAAGGCTGTGTAAGCCTCGTCCATTACCACCAAGCCCGGCGCACTCTTAATGATGTCCTCCATAACGTCTGTATCCCATAGATTTCCTGTGGGATTATTAGGTTGCGCGAGGTAAATCAATTCAGGTTGGTGATCTTTGATCGCGGCACTCATGGCAGCATGATCTAATTCATAGTCTTCTGTCAGCGGTACACCGACATAGTTTAAACCACAGAGTGTGGCAACCATTTTATACATAACGAAGCTTGGCTCAGGTGCTAAAATCGTTGCACCAGGTTTAGCAATAGCCATCGCTAAAATCTGTATCAGTTCATCAGAACCATTGCTTAACATTATTTCATATTGATCTGCCACGCCCATGAGCGTTCTTAGCTCATCTTTTACAAATTGGGCTTGAGGATCAGGATAGCGGTTAATCGGCAACGTTTTGAGCATTTCCGCCCAAGATTCTTTTGCCACAGCAGGCCATGTATAGGGATTTTCCATGGCATCCAGTTTCAGATAACCATCTGAGCTAGGAACATGGTAAGCGGTAAGCGCTTGTATTTCAGGACGGATAATTTTTTGAATTCGACTCATGGTATTCACACTAATTTTAGTAGGAGAGACTGGGAGTCTGAGCGACCTTGCCTTTACAGTACTAGAATAAAAACCATTTCTAGCATGGTCGTTTGCCGCTCGTATTAGCTGCACAAATTAGATTTTTCGATCAACCATTATCATTTGCACAGCACTTGCTCCCATCATATTTCAGCGAAGTGCTTTTACTGTTCTTTAATGCGGTATTCCGCCGAACGCGCATGCGCTGTTAGCGCTTCGCCACGTGCTAATACGCTCGCCACCTTACCCAATTCAGAAGCACCATCAGCACTGAACATGATCAATGAAGTGCGCTTTTGGAAATCGTAAACACCGAGCGGTGAAGAAAAACGCGAAGTGCCTGAAGTCGGCAACACGTGATTTGGCCCTGCACAATAGTCTCCCAATGCTTCAGCGGTGTAGCGCCCCATGAAAATCGCGCCCGCATGTCGAATCTCTTTTGCAACCGCTTCTGGGTTTTCAATAGAAAGCTCTAAATGCTCAGGCGCAATTCGATTGGTAATCGCTATGGCTTCAGATTGATCTTTAACTTTAATTAATGCACCACGGCCATTGAGAGACGCGCGGATAATGTCCTGACGTTCCATTGTCGGCAATAATTTATTAATACTGGCCTCGACTTGATCGAGGTAGTTTTGATCCCAAGATATTAATATGGACTGGGCATCTTCATCGTGTTCGGCTTGAGAAAATAAATCCATCGCAATCCAGTCAGGATCGGTTTTACCGTCACACACTACCAATATTTCTGAGGGCCCGGCTATCATATCAATGCCCACTTCACCAAAAACAAAACGCTTGGCAGTCGCCACATATATATTGCCTGGGCCGACTATTTTGTCCACCTTAGGCACGCTGGCTGTTCCGTAGGCTAACGCAGCAATTGCTTGCGCTCCTCCAATTGTGAATACACGATTCACACCCGCCGCAGCCGCTGCTGCCAATACGAGTTGGTTCATTTCACCATCAGGTGTGGGGACCACCATAATAATTTCTTTAACGCCGGCAACATGTGCAGGAATCGCATTCATTAAAACACTAGAAGGATACGATGCCTTACCGCCGGGCACGTATATTCCGACGCGATCCATCGGTGTGACTTGCTGCCCTAATAACGTACCGTCCGCTTCTTTATATTCCCAACTCTCAGCGCGTTGATGTTCGTGATAAGCACGAATACGTTCGGCTGCGGTTAACAAGGCTTCTCGCTCTGCGGCAGGTAAATTATCCAATGCATCTCGCAGTTGTGCTTGCGAAATTTCAAGATCGGCCATGCTGTCGACGTTGAGGCGATCAAATTTATTTGAGTATTCAACCACTGCCTCGTCACCACGTTTTTTCACATGATGCAGAATATCCAACACTGTAGATTGCACCTGAGTGTCCGACACTGATTCCCATGCTAATAAATGGTCAAGAGCGTTCGAAAAATCATTTTGTTCCGTGCTGAATTTACGAATGTTGATGTTCATAGAATAATCTCAATATGTGTCACGAGGTCGTGGTACGAGCAGAGGGCTTTTAAGACAGCCTATTCAGTGATTCGTAATAGGCTGTCATCACATAAATATTAATATTTATGCTTTGTGTTTTATCGGCGGCGCTCTACTGCTTCCGATAACTTATCAATTATTGGCTGGATTTGTCGATGCTTTATTTTCATGGCGGCTTTGCCTACCACTAGGCGAGAGCTAATAGGCGCAATCAGATCCCGTGCTTCTAAGCCATTGGCTTTCAACGTATTTCCTGTATCGACAATATCGACGATTAAGTCCGCTAACCCCATGATGGGGGCTAATTCCATTCCGCCGTATAGTTTAATAATATCGGCTTGGCGGCCCTGCTCTGCAAAATAGCGTTTAGTTAACCCGACAAATTTTGAAGCGACTTTTATTCGCCCTTCAGGTTCTTTAGCACCTTTTAATGCAGCGGTCATGAGTCGGCATGTAGCGATGTTTAAATCTAATGGTTCATAAAAACCATTACTATTGTACTCCATTAAAACATCTTTACCGGCAACACCCATGTCAGCGGCACCATATTCTACATAAGTAGGAACGTCCGTTGCTCGAATGACGACGAGCTTAATATGAGCATGATTTGTATCAAAAATCAGTTTGCGACTTTTTTTAATATCTTCTGCTGGCACAATGCCAGCCTCTGCGAACAAAGGCAGGGTATCGTCTAAAATACGACCTTTAGATAACGCAATAGTGAGAGGCTGCTCGCTCATTTATTTTTTAGCTCTTCGTCAATCTAAGTGCTCACGCTGATCAGCGCGATGTCATTTATCAAACCGAAAAAAATTTCCGGTTTGATTTACAGCTTAGCAAGTGGATGTTAATTAGTGAGGTACACGCTGAATTTTGGCACCTAATAATTGCAGTTTTTCCTCGATGCACTCATAACCACGGTCGATGTGATAAATTCTATCCACAAGCGTTTCACCCGTCGCGATCATTGCGGCAATCACCAAACTGGCTGATGCACGTAAGTCGGTCGCCATAACCGGCGCACCCGCTAATTTCTCTTTGCCGGTAACGATGCAGGTATTGCCTTCGACGTGGATATTCGCTCCCATGCGCGCCAATTCTTGTACGTGCATAAAGCGGTTCTCGAAAATGGTTTCTGTCACAGTTGAAGTGCCCTCAGCGATTGCATTCATCACTAAGAACTGGGCTTGCATGTCGGTAGGAAAAGCGGGGTAAGGGGCGGTTTTGATGTTCACCGCTTTTGGACGACGGCCTTCCATATCAAGGCTAATCCAATCGTCACCGGTTTCAATCTTAGCACCGGCTTCTTCCAGCTTATGCAATACGGCTTCAAGAATATCTGAGCGCGTGTCTTTTAGTTTTACTTTGCCACCAGAGGCGGCGGCTGCGACCAAAAATGTGCCCGTCTCAATACGGTCTGGCATGACGTTATATTCGCAGCCTAATAAACGCTCGACACCTTCTACGGTAATGACATCAGTCCCGTGACCGGTAATTTTCGCACCCATAGCAATCAAGCATTCTGCTAAATCAACGACTTCAGGTTCGCGAGCGGCATTTTCTAAAATGGTGGTGCCTTCTGCGAGTGCGGCGGCCATCAATAGATTTTCCGTTCCGGTGACTGTCACCGTATCCATGAAAATCGTGGCGCCCTTTAAGCGGCCGTCAACTTTGGCGCGAATGTAGCCATCTTCCACGACAATATCGGCACCCATGGCTTCAAGACCGGCAATGTGTAAATCGACTGGGCGACTGCCTATCGCGCAACCACCCGGTAAAGACACTTCTGCCTTTTTGAAGCGTGCGAGCATAGGACCGAGCACTAATATTGATGCACGCATGGTTTTCACCAATTCGTACGGTGCGACCAAACTATCAATGGTGCTGGCATCCACTTCAATGGATAGCTCTTCCCCCATGATCACTTGGACGCCCATGGTGCCCAGTAAATTGATCATAGTCGTGACGTCGTGCAAATGCGGCAGATTCCCCACGGTCATAGGGGTTTCCGTCAGCAGTGTGGCGGCGATGATAGGCAGTGCGGAGTTCTTTGCGCCAGAGATTCGAATCTCTCCGGCCAGTGGCTTTCCGCCCTGAATGATTAGCTTATCCATTGAAGGCATACCGTTCTAATTCTGGATTATTGCTCAGCCCATTGGGCCGGCGTAAAGGTCTTGATAGTGACAGCGTGGATACTGCCGTCGGCAATCTTTTCATTTAGAGCAGCGTATACGTATTGTTGGCGTTTTACGGCATTCAGGCCATCAAATACATCGCCAACGACTGTTATTTCGTACTTATAGCCATCGCCATCAACCTGCACCTGACATTCCGTCAGCTTTTCGGCTAACAATGCCTGTACTTCTACTGGGCTCATGGATCTCTCCGCCGTTGTTTCATCCGCCACGCATAGGCGCGGTATACATTAAAAAAAGGGGAATGATTGTACCGGATATACAAGCAAATGGCTAAACTTCACCTTGCTTGTTCCGCTGACCTCCTGATAAATCAACGTTCGTCTTCACACTCTTATTCACCAGCCCTTCTAAGAATAGTAAGTCTTCACAAACAAGATTAATCAGCGCGGGTCTATCAATTCCAGCACATCCGAAACAGCAAGAATTGCCTTGAACCGTTCGGATAAACCTGTGAACTGAAGCTGAATGCCCTGCCGCTCAGCGCACCTCATCCAACTGAGCAACAAGGCCACTGCCACGCTGGAGACGTGCTGAACCTGAGAGAAGTTGATCACTAACGGCGATTTAGATAACGGTATAATAGACAACCCTTCCACCTCAATTTTGATGACAGAATCAAATGTAATATCACCCTGTACTTCACATAAGTTAGGCTGCTTCTGGATGAACTGCTCCATCATCGTCCTCCTCTGCTGTTTCCTCGTCAGCACTGTCTTCAGACTCTTGAGATGAGTTTGTTGGTGTTGCCGCAGATGGGAGAGATGCCTGCCATTGATCAATCGCTTCACTGATATTGCCATTTTGCTGGCTGACCAAGCGTGCAAATTGATCTCTGAAAAGCTGCCCAATATTGACACCATTAATTATGACGTTTTGCACCATCCAAGATTTACGTTTTTTATTGAAGTACAAACTCTGTGTAATGGGAAAAACTTGTCCACTCGACGTCACCACTTCAAAATCAATTTGTGTATTTCGAGTCGTTTGATGGGTCGTTTTCAGCGGCAGTAATCGAACTTTATAGTCTTCAAACTCAATTAGCCCTTTTGCATAAGTATTTAGCAAACTTTCTTTAAAGAGCCGAGCAAAGCGTTGTCTTTGCGTTTTATCTGATTTCTTAAAATGCTTTGCCATCACTCGGCGAGCGATTCGAGGAAAATCGACTTTATCTCCTAATATCGTATCCACGGCGTTTAGTAGCGCTTCATTGTCTTGTAAAAAACGGGCTTTATCTTTCGCCATCACTGACATTAATTGATGAATGGTTTGATCGACCAGTTGATGAGCATCCTCTGGCGTCGAAGCAACACTGACCGAAACCTTCAAACTCGCAAACGCCACGAGCCCTAAAAGTAGGACCTGCCTTAGAGCACGATGAAGAACACACATTTGAGATGCCCACAATCGCAATGGTTTATTCACTTCGACTAAATAGAAATTGGCCAATAAGCTCCTCAAGCACAATAGCGGACTGGGTATCGTCAATATTGTCACCGTTTCTCAACAGCTCTTCCTCCGCCCCTACACTCAGACCGATGTACTTTTCGCCTAAAAGCCCAGAGGTCAAAACGGAGGCTGAGGTATCCAATGAAAGAGGAACATTTTTCTGTATGGCCAATGTCACAACGGCGACATAGTCTTCCGTGTCCAGCTGTATATCGACCACACGCCCAATAGTCACCCCAGACATCGACACTTTTGCGCGCTCAGTCAATCCGGCTAGATTCTCAAACCGCGCATAGAGCGTGTACGTATCAGCATTGGCTTTATAATTCAGTCCACTGACTTTAAACGCTAGCAACACCAAAGTGAGAATACCTGCGACCAAAAAGGCACCCACGCTCATTTCTAATGATTTATTTTGCACACTGACCTCCCAATCCTGACACTCGAGCTGATTCACTTACCTACATTAATTTGTTCTACGATGGGCCAAATTAAAATCCGCCCAACATGACGGCCGTTAACACGAAATCAATTCCAAGCACCGCTAACGACGCGAATACCACTGTGTATGTCGTGGCTCGACTGATTCCCTCGGAAGTCGGCTCGGCGTCCCAACCTTGATAAACGGCAATCCAAGTGACGACCAAACCAAACACAAAACACTTAACAAGGCCCTTAAGTAAATCATCATAGATATCCACAGACGCCTGCATATTGGCCCAGTAAGAACCTTCATAAATGCCCAGCATATCGACCGCCACTAAAGCACCGCCATACACACCCACCGCACTAAACATCAATGACAAAATGGGCACACAAACGAATCCTGCCCACATTCTGGGAGCCATGATGCGCACCATGGGATCAACGCCCATCATCTCCATGGCCGACAGTTGATCTGTGGTTTTCATCAGACCAATTTCGGCCGTCAATGCGGAACCCGCGCGACCTGCAAATAACAAAGCCGTGACCACTGGACCAAACTCACGCAACAGCGAAAGCGCAACCATTTGCCCTAATGCTTCTTCTGAGCCATAGGACACTAAAATATTGTAGCCTTGTAGCGCCAATACCATCCCAACGAAAAAACCAGCGACCAATATAATCGCCAGCGACAAAACACCCTGTTGATAAATTTGGTGAATGAGACGCCCTAACGCTGGCCGCCAAGGCCCACCCAAGCGCCAGCTTGCCGACAGAAACAATGCCGCACGACCCAATATAGACAGTGCACGTAAACCCAGCTTGCCCCACTTTTGCAGCACGCTCATCGGCTTTGATCCAAGCCAGAATGCAGCAACGATTTCGCGAGAGATTCTGCGGGAACGTGGAACGGCACGGGGCCGTCTGGCTCGCCGAAAAGAAACTGTTTAACGGCAGGGTTTGTGGACCGTTTGATGGCCTCTGGTGAGCCACTTTCCAATACTTTGCCTGCGGATAAAACGTATACCTGATCCGCAATACTTAGCGTTTCGTTCACATCATGACTCACAAGCACGCTGGTCATCCCAAGCGCATCATTTAGCGAACGAATTAATTTGACTAACACGCCCATTGAGATTGGGTCTTGTCCGGTAAACGGCTCGTCATACATGATCATTTCAGGGTCTAACGCCATGCTGCGAGCCAAAGCCACTCTTCGCGCCATGCCCCCTGACAGGGATTGCGGCATATCTTCAGCGATGCCACGTAAGCCCACGCTTTCTAATCGTAGTAAGACAAGGTCTCGAATCATGTGCTCTGGGATGTGTGTATGCTCACGCAATGGAAAAGCCACATTTTCAAAAACATTTAAATCCGTGAACAGCGCACCGGTTTGAAATAACAAACTCATGCGTTTTCTCAGCATGAACAGCGCCCCACGATCTAGGCTCGGGACATCCAACCCAGCCACCGTCACGCTTCCTTTGTCTGGTCTGATTTGACCACCAATTAAGCGCAGCAAGGTGGTTTTTCCTGTGCCACTGGGGCCTAAAATTCCAGTGACTTTGCCGGCTGGAATATCTAAATTCAGCTCGTGGTAAATCACCTTGTCACCTCGGCTAAACGAAAGGTCTCTGATCTCGACGTAATGGTTTTCTTGCTTATTCAATTGAGTATCGACCTTGTTCCGTCAAAGGCATATTTATACGTAACGTCATTCATGTGACCCACCAACAGCCCGATTTCAACCTCCAATTCAGGAGGCTGAACGGTAGACCACCTATGCTCTTAGAAGTGTAGACGTCACAGTCCAGCCTACAACTGCACCAAATGGCGAAGGCGCTAGAGGATTCACTCAGCGTTGCATTTTAATTCTCACCTTTGGCAGGTAGAATGCGCTCCTCATTGAACACTCTTCAGAGACACTACTTATTATGCTAGCCGCCAGCGCCGCAATACTTGTTGGATTAGTCATTTTGGTTTGGAGTGCAGACCGCTTCGTTTTCGGCGCAGCTGCAACAGCCCGTCAATTTGGCATGTCGCCCCTATTGATCGGAATGACCATTGTTTCACTGGGCACATCCGCGCCAGAAATTTTCGTGAGTGCGACAGCCAGTTTAGATGGCGCAGGTACGCTGGCCATCGGTAATGCCATTGGTTCGAACATCACCAACATCGGCCTAGTGCTGGGTATCACCGCACTGATGGCACCCCTTCCGATTCAGGGCAAAATGCTGAAAAAAGAAATTCCAATCTTACTGCTGGTCACGGTGATTGCCGGTTTGGTCCTACAGGATCTAGAGATCACATTCGTCGATGGGCTCATTTTACTGGCCTGTTTGGTGGTCACGCTTTTCTGGTTGTTTAACGAAAGCAGCGAACAAGGCATTGGAGGGCTAGACGAAGAAGAAGCCAATGAAATCGAACACACCAGCACCACAAAGGCCATCTTTTGGTTAGTCGTTGGTCTGGTGCTGCTCATGGTCAGTGCCAAGCTATTAGTATGGGGAGCCGTTGACGTTGCACGCTATTTTGGCATCAGTGAATTAGTCATTGGGTTGACCATCGTCGCCATCGGCACCAGTCTGCCTGAACTTGCAGCAAGTATTGCCAGCGCACTAAAAGGTCATCATGACATCGCCATTGGCAATGTTGTGGGTTCCAACATTTTTAATTTATTGGCCGTCCTCCCGATCCCTGGACTCGTCGCCACGACTCAAATTGAGTCCAGCGTACTGTGGCGCGATTATGGAACCATGCTCGGCATGACCGTATTATTGATTGGGTGTGTCTATTTATTCCGCCGAAGCGGCAAAGTTGGCAGAGGTGCGGGCGTATTGATGCTGGCGGGCTATTGCAGCTATTTGGGCTTATTATTAGTACAAACGCAGGCCGCATAACCAGCAAAGCTTGAAAACAACCCAATAAAACGCAACTAACATCGAAACAGTCGGTCAGATTACGTGGCTATTCGGGCAATGATATAAGCCTGATTAATATTGATTGAATACATGCCCGCGATCCATCGACGATACAAAGAATTTGGAAAACCGATATTTAATGAGTCATTTTAATTACATCCAATCCATTAAACGCACCATCACAGCAGAACGTGATGCCGTCACGGAACTCCACGCTAAACTGGACGAAACGGCGTTAAACACCGCCTGCGAATTACTTATGCAATGCGAAGGGCGCGTGGTCGTCACGGGAATGGGTAAGTCTGGGCACATCGGCAACAAGCTTGCCGCCACATTAGCCAGCACAGGCACGCCTGCTTTTTTCGTTCATCCAGGCGAAGCTGCCCATGGCGACATGGGTATGATTACCGCTAAAGACGTCGTCATCGCTTTGTCGAACTCCGGCGAATCCGGCGAAGTCACCACATTGCTGCCACTGCTCAAGCGTTTACATGTTCCGCTGATCTCTATGACGGGTAAAGACCAATCCACCCTCGCATTGGCCGCGGATAGCCACTTGAACGTAGGCGTCGAAAAAGAAGCTTGCCCACTCGATTTAGCGCCCACCTCCAGCACAACCGTCGCTCTGGTCATGGGCGATGCTCTGGCCATTGCCTTGTTAGAGGCGAGAGGCTTCACCGCTGAAGAGTTTGCATTCAGTCACCCCGGCGGCAGCTTGGGACGACGCTTATTGCTCAAAGTTAAAAACATCATGCACTGCGGCAGTCAAATTCCACAGGTCACGGCCAGCACCCTCATGAAGGATGCCCTACTCGAAATGACGACCAAAGGTCTGGGTATGACAACCGTGGTCGATGACGATGGCCATTTGCTCGGCATCTTTACCGATGGCGACTTACGACGCGCACTCGATAAAGATTTGGATGTTCACAACACCACCGTTCGCGACGTTATGACTGTGGGTTGCACAACCATTCACCCGGAAAAACTGGCTGCTGAAGCCTTACAGATTATGGAAGAGAAAAAGATCAATGCCATCGTAGCGGTCGAAAACGGTGATGCCATTGGCGTCATCAATATGCATGATCTGCTGAGGGCTGGGGTCATCTAAATGCGGAAACGCTACATTGCTTTTGTGTTCGGTGTCGTCGCCATGATCGCTTTTTTTACCATGGACATCTTTGCGCCCGTAGAAAAGCAAACCAATCAAAACGATGCCAACGAACCAGAGTTTATTGTCTCTGGCATCAGCGCCGAATACTTTAATGCGCAAGGACAGCTGACTCAGCAAATTGATGCTGAGTCCGCCCGTCAAATGAAAAACACGCAACATACCTTCTTTCAAAAACCTTCCATGATTTTGAGTGACGGCGAGATTCCGGAATGGGGCATTCAAGCCGATGAAGGTATTTTAGAAGACAACAAAACTTTAAAGTTGACCGGCCATGTTCGCATCGTGCCTTTATCCACCGTTCAACCTGCCTATACATTGTCGACGAGCAGCTTGACCGTAGACTTACAGCAAGAAATCGCCGAGACTCAAGACTTGGTGTTAATTGAAGGGCCAGCGACGGAACTCAAAGCTACCGGCATGCGACTATTACTGAAAGAAGAAAAAGCCACATTTTTAAGCGACGTTAGAGGGCGACATGACCCGGTTGCCCATTAACCTATTCTCTACTCGATCCATATTCACCGTACATAAATTGTTAGGCGGCTCCATGTTGCGCATCATCAGTCTTATTTTGTTTTGCTCTTCTGCATTCGTTCAAGCGTTGCCTGAGGACAGTCAGCAAGAAATTCACATCGCCTCAGACCAAGCTTCACTCGACCGGCAAAAAGGCCTCATTGTCTACACGGGCAATGTCAAAATGCAACAGGGTACGTTATCAATCGAAGCGGAAAAGATTACCCTCACGCGAACCGAGCAAGGCCTACAAAAAATCGTTGCCATCGGGAATCCTGCTCGATACGAACAAATATTAGAAAAAGATGAAGCGAAAACTTTTGCTTACGGCAATACCATCATCTATCAAGCTGTCCGCAAAGAATTAACCCTACTTAAAAATGCCGGTTTGGAAAAACAAGGCAATCTGTTTTCAGGCGAAAAAATTGTTTATCTCATCAATGAGCAACGCGTCATGGCTGATGGTCAATCATCCTCCACGAAGGCCCAAGCTCAAGATGGAGCCGAAGAAAAATCCGGTCGCATCAAAATGATCATTCAGCCACAAAGCGACAAAGCAGCATCCGATAAGGAAGAGCAGTAGCCATGGCCACACTGAGCGCACAACACTTGGCAAAGAGCTATGGGCCACGACAAGTCGTCAAAGATGTTTCGCTGTCCATCGAAAGCGGACAAATCGTCGGGCTACTCGGTCCCAATGGGGCGGGTAAAACCACCTGTTTTTACATGATCGTCAACTTAGTCAGTGCCGATCAGGGTAAGATTGTCATTAACGATGAAGATATTACACAGTTGCCCATGCACGGACGTGCAAAGAAAGGCATCGGATATTTACCCCAAGAAGCCTCTATTTTCAGAAAAATGACCGTCGCCAATAACATCATGGCTATACTGGAAACTAGAAAGGAACTCAGTCAGGCGGAGCGCAAAGAAAAAATGGAGAGCTTGCTGGATGAGTTTAACATCCAGCATATCCGCGATAGCCTAGGAATGGCGCTGTCTGGCGGTGAACGTAGGCGAGTTGAAATTGCTCGGGCATTGGCTGCTGAACCTGCTTTTATCCTACTGGATGAGCCGTTTGCTGGCGTTGACCCCATTTCTGTTGGGGACATTAAGGCAATTGTCAAACAATTAAAAAATCGTGGCCTTGGTGTGTTAATAACGGATCACAATGTAAGAGAAACCCTTGATATATGTGAAAAAGCTTATATCGTGGGCAATGGTCATATCATCGCTGAAGGGTCTGCCGATGTGGTGTTGGCAAACCAACAAGTAAAAGATATATATTTAGGTGATGACTTTAAGCTGTAATTTTATATATCCTCAGGGACAATGATCTCAGGGTGACGAGAAGGCACTGAGCAATGGTACACGTGACAATTGGTATACTTCCCGTCAACCCATGGATAGCGTTCAAATCGTGGGACAGGACTAGCAGTACTTTATGAAAGCATCGCTCCAACTAAAGATGGGTCAGCAGCTGACCATGACACCCCAGCTGCAACAAGCCATTCGACTCCTACAGCTTTCTACCCTCGACCTGCAACAAGAGATTCAATCCGCATTGGATTCAAACCCTCTTTTAGATGTGGATGAAGAGTTCGAGAATGACACCACCAAGGCAGATGGCAGCGATAACGATCCTCAAGAGATAAAAGAGCCCGAAAACCTCGGTGACAACACAGAAGAAAACGCAGCTGCCGACAGCGATTGGAATGATGACATCCCTGAACACTTGTCCACAGACAGCGATTGGGATGACACTTGGCAAGCATCCGCGGCTCCAGGACCCAGCACTTCGTCCTCTGGCGGCTCAGGCGATGATGACTTTGACTTTGATTCCCGTAACGGCAGCACAGACGACCTTCAAGACCACTTACTGTGGCAACTTAACCTAACCCCCATGTCGGATAACGACCATCTCATTGCCGTAAATATCATTGAAGGTGTCGATGACGATGGCTATCTAAAAGTTTCGCTCGAAGACATATTCAACAGCCTAGACCCTGAGTTAGGCTTGGAAATGGACGAGATTCAAGCCGTATTAACTCGGGTTCAACAGTTTGAGCCAGCCGGCGTTTGCGCTCGCGATTTGCAAGAGTGTTTGTCACTGCAACTTCGTCAACTCCCTCAAGACACTGAGTGGTTGCCATTAGCGCAAAAACTGGTGGATGAGTACATTGAACTACTCGGGGCTAAAGATTACGCCGCATTAATGCGAAAGCTCAAAGTCAAAGAAGACGAGTTGAAAGTTGTGATTCGGGGCATTCAAGAATTGACTCCCCGTCCGGGATCGCAAATCGCCCCCCAACCATCAGAATACGTTGTACCCGATGTGATGGTTAGAAAAGTGCGAGATGGCTGGCGTGTGGAGTTGAATCCTGACATTGCGCCCAAATTAAGAATAAATGAGCAGTATGCATCCATGGTCAAACGCGCCGATAGCAGCGCGGATAACAATTTCATCAAAGACCATTTACAAGAAGCACGCTGGTTTTTAAAAAGCTTACAAAGTCGTAACGAGACATTACTCAAAGTAGCCAGCAAGATTGTAGAGTATCAACAAGAGTTTTTAGAACAGGGCGATGAAGCCATGAAGCCTCTTGTCTTGCACGATATTGCAGAGGCCGTCGGTATGCACGAGTCCACGATTTCTCGTGTCACCACGCAAAAGTATATGCATACACCGCGTGGCATTTATGAATTGAAATATTTTTTCTCCAGCCATGTCAGCACAACCAGTGGCGGTGAATGTTCCTCTACAGCGATTCGCGCCATGATCAAAAAACTGATTGCGGTCGAAAATGCCAAAAAACCACTCAGTGATAGCAAAATAGCTGGCATGTTAGAGGAAGAAGGGATTAAAGTAGCACGCAGAACAGTTGCAAAGTATCGAGAGGCAATGCACATTCCGCCCTCGAATGAACGAAAAAGATTGATATAGATCGTTAACGACACAGGCTTTCACCTATATTCTTACACTAGAATATAGGTAAACCCCCGCAGCGCTTCAACCCGAAGGGCTGCAGACAGAAGGAGCCATCTATGCAAATCAATATCAGCGGCCACCATGTCGAAGTAACGCCGGCACTCAAAGACTACGTTCATAACAAAATTGACAAGTTAGAACGACACTTTGATAACATCACGAATGTGCAGGTGACACTTACCGTTGAAAAGTTAAGTCAAAAGGCTGAAGCAACATTACATGTCTCAGGAGGAGAATTGCATGCGAATATGGATTCAGAAGATATGTATGCCGCGATCGATGGCCTGACCGATAAATTGGACAGGCAGTTGTTAAAACACAAAGAGAAAATGGTGGATCGCCGTCACGGCAATGGCCACTAAGTTAGAGCATGAGCCAAAAAATCGCAGATATTCTTACACTGGAGCGCACCCAAATGGGTGCGCAATGTACCAGCAAAAAACGCCTGATAGAGCACGTTAGCACGTTTCTCGCAGATCAATTTGAGGACACTCAGGCTGACGACATATTCGAGAAGTTAATTGCTCGAGAAAAACTGGGCAGCACTGGCATAGGTGAAGGAATAGCGATTCCTCATAGCCGATTAGCGCAATGCGAAGACACTTTAGGTGCACTCTTCCTGTTAGAGACTCCTATCGACTTTGACTCAGTTGATCGCAAACCAGTCGATCTCGTGTTCGTGTTACTCGTTCCTGAGGAAGCAACCGAGCAACATTTGCAGACACTCAGTATGCTGGCTGAAAAATTTAATCAGCCCGACTTTCGAGATGCACTGCGTAGCGCATCTGACACAAACACCTTGTACGATACCGCCATTCATTATCAAAAGATCGCCTAATGCGATCTTTTTTCTTTTTAGCACTCAACTCAGCGTCAATCAGAATCAATGTGGCCCTGAGTCTTTAATTTAGAAATTCACAGAAAACATGTATAAACGTCTACTGTTAATCAGTAGCATGCTCGAATAGCATCAATCAACCTATCAATATACTGTGGGAGACAGCATGAAACTGGTCATTATCAGCGGCCGCTCTGGATCGGGTAAAAGTACAGCACTGAACGTACTCGAAGACTTAGGGTATTACTGCATTGATAATTTACCGGTTAGCCTGCTGCCAACGTTAGCCAAACAAGCAAACGAAGATACATCGACCACCACGAATATGGCGGTCAGTATTGATGCTCGCAACATCCCCTCAGCATTAGCCAACTTTCGCGAAATCGTCACAGAGTTAGAAGGGCCGGATAACCAAGTAGAAATCGTTTATCTAGATGCTCATCCAGACACACTCTTAACACGATTCAGCGCGACTCGTCGTAAGCACCCGTTGACCGGTCCTGACACTTCGCTAAACGAAGCGATCGAAAAAGAAGGAACACTGCTTGGCGGCATCGCAGACATGGCGGATTTAACGGTCGACACGACGGCCCTTTCGATGCACCAGTTGCGCAGTTTAATTAAAACCCGAGTGGCTCAAAAACAAGGGGAAGAAACCGCACTATTATTTGAATCTTTTGGTTTTAAGCATGGCATCCCCACCGATTCGGACTTGGTGTTTGATGTGCGCTGCCTCCCCAACCCCTACTGGGACCCCAAGTTACGAAAGTACACGGGACAAGACCCTGCCATCATTCGTTTTCTTAGCCAAGAAGCTCTCGTGGACAAAATGTTTCACGACATTCGTCAGTTTTTAGAAAACTGGCTCCCTGAGTTTCAAAATAACAATCGAACCTATATGACAGTCAGTATTGGCTGTACTGGCGGTCAACATCGCAGCGTCTACATGAGCGAGCGCTTAACGAAACATTTCCGGCAGGCATTTGCCAATGTTCAGTTGCGCCATCGTGAGCTCGACGCTTAACTGCGGCACTGTCCTAACTGAAAGTGTGATGCGCACGAAGCTAGACAGAGACTCCCCCTTTTCGCTACTGTTACATCAACGTTAATGTCAATGAGAACCCGCATGCTCGAATCCCGTATAACCATAATTAATAAACTGGGTTTACATGCTAGGGCCGCTGCAAAATTGGTATCCACCACATCGGCCTATTCAAGCAAAGTAAAGATTGCCCACAATGGCAAAGAAGTCGATGGCAAGAGCATCATGTCCGTCATGATGCTGGCTGCCAGCAAAGGCTCTGAAATAACCGTTCATATCGAAGGGGAAGACCAAGAATTGGCCATGCAGGCCGTGACAGACTTGGTCAACAATCGCTTTGATGAAGAAGAGTAACATTGACGCTGTCCACAGCCGGCCGCAAAAAATCGATTGACTGAGTACCGACGGCGTAAAAACTCTGTCGATCAATATGAGCCTCTCCCGTGAAGCCGCTACACTTTTTAAAAGGGCGTTAGACGGATGGAGCGCAATTCATCACCCAAAGGCATGAGAGACGTAGCCTCGCCTTGTCTTTCCCGATACAATCCGTCCGCCTAATTCGCCAGCCCAAGACACAGTGGCAAACATAATGGTCTCTCTAATGGCAAGGCCGCTGGCGCGAGCAACGGGAAATATTCATGTCACAAGCGGAAAATCAGCAAAAGAAGTTTCGACACCTCAATGAGGCACTGGAAAGCGGTGCCTTAGCTCAGGTTCGTCGTATTCTCAATTCTGGTTTACAACCCGTTGACGTTGCTCACTTACTGGAATCCTCCCCTCCCAAAGAGCGTAAGTTGTTATGGGAGTTAATTGACGAGGAAAACGAAGGTGAAGTCCTCCAGCACTTAAGCGACGACATTCAGGGTTGGATACTCAACTCCATGAGTGCGCAAGAAGTGGCAAATGCGATGTCGGATCTCGACACGGATGACGTCGCCGACTTATTGCAAAACCTACCCGACACCGTCATTGGCGAAGTATTAACGTCAATGGACACGCAAGATCGAGCGCGTGTCGAAGCCGTCCTCTCCTATGCGGAAGATACGGCTGGCGGCCTGATGAACACCGATACGGTGACCGTTCGGCCGGATATTACCATTGAAGTTGTATTACGTTACCTGCGTCGCCATCGTAGTCTGCCCAGCATGATGGACAACCTTTTGGTGGTCAGCCGTCGAGATGAGTTCATTGGTCTGCTACCGGTTAATAAAATTCTGGTCAGTCCGCAAGACTCTACCGTGCGTGAGTTAATGAGCACGGAAGTCATTACCATCCGCGCTGACCTCGAAGACAATGAAGTCGCTAAGCTTTTTGAACGCCACGATTTAGTCATGGCCCCCGTATTGGATTCACAAGGCCGATTACTTGGCCGGATTACCATTGATGACGTGGTAGATGTTATTCGTGAAGAAGCCGATCATTCATTAATGAGTATGGCTGGTCTTGATGAAGACGAAGACACCTTCGCGCCCGCCATGAAAACCAGTCGACGACGAGCAGTTTGGTTAGGCATTAATTTGATCACGGCCTTCCTTGCCTCGGCTGTAATCGGACTTTTTCAAGCGACCATTGATCAAGTGGTGGCCCTAGCGGTATTAATGCCCATCGTTGCCAGCATGGGCGGCATCGCAGGCAGTCAAACCCTGACACTGGTTATTCGTGGGCAAGCCGTTGGGCACATCGATCAATCAAATGTACGATGGTTGTTAAACCGAGAGTTATTTGTCGGTGCCACGAATGGAGTATTGTGGGCCATCGTTATTGCCCTCGTCACGCTGTTGTGGTTTCAAGATCTCGGTATTGCCGCGATTATAGGTGCGGCCATCGTCATTAATTTAATCGTGGCGGCGCTGTCTGGAGCGTTTTTGCCTATACTGCTCAAAAAACTCAATATAGACCCCGCACTGGCAGGCGGTGTAGTGCTGACGACCATCACCGATGTGGTCGGATTTTTATCCTTTTTAGGTTTGGCGACCCTATTTTATTTGTAATTTTTAGACTCAAGGTTTTACCTCACTATGCATGACGATGATCAATTCGAAGACGAAGACTTTATCAGTAAGTCTCAAATCAAACGTGAGATGCACGCATTGCAAGCACTGGGTCAGCGTATCTGCGAGCTGCCTAAAAAGCACCTTGCGGAATTACCGATTTCCGACACGATGAAAGCTGCGGTCGAAGAATGGGATCGCATTAAGAAACATGAAGCCCGTCGTCGTCATTTGCAATACGTCGGTAAAGTCATGAGAACCGAAGACGCGGACGCCATTCAGCTTGCTCTAGATAAAATGGACCCTAGCAGCGATGTTTATACGCGTGTCTTGCATCAACAAGAGAAATGGCGTGAACGTTTAATTACTGAAGGCAACACCGCGCTTCAGGCTTTTATGGAGGCCTTTCCGCAAGCAGAAACTCAGCATCTCCGTCAGCTGGTGCGTAATGCCACCAAAGAAAAAGAAAAAATGGATGCGGGCGAAGCTCGTACCAAGGGCGGTAAAACAGACGCTCGTAAGTTGTTCTTGTATATCAAGACTCTATACGATTGAGACGCCACCAGGTAAGTGACGCATAAAAAGGCCTGCTACATCATGGATGTCAGCAGGCCTTTTTAATACTGGACAGGCAATCTTCGTTATTAATTAGCTAGCAAATACTGCTTTACCCTTTCTGCCGAGGCTTTTGGGTCTTCCATCATAAAGCAATGACCCCCTGCCACCGTTTCGGCGGAGTAGGCTGGCTGTTGAATCAGTCGCTCTACCGATCTCGCAATAAAAGGAAATGAGTCTTCCGCCATTTGTATGCGAGTCGGCGTTTTAACGTCTTTTAAATATGACCACAATTTTTTCGGATAGGAACTGAAAATATCGGCCTCTCGCTCAGGCTGGCATTTTAAAACAACGCCCGTCGTATGATCCGCCAAAGCATAGTCCACATAAGCTTGTAGGCTATCGTCGCTCCATGTTTTAAATATCCCACGCCCCACAAACGACTCATAAGCTGCCGTTCGATCAGGCCAGGTATTTTTGCGTCCTCGTGCTTGTTTGGCCATGGGCGCGTTTTGCAATAATCCGACTAAATCAGCGGCTGCCATCACACGCAGCATACCCGGCGAAAATATCACAGGATCCATTAAAACAGCCTTAGCAAATCGACGCTGATCTTTACCCATCATTAAAGCGGTGATCACACCACCAAAACTATGCCCCAGTGCATAACGCGGTACCGTCGGTGAAATCTGCTGACTGAAGTGTCCCATGATATTCAAACAATAATCGGCACAGCGATTCCACCCCATAAAAGCACCGCCTGAGTCACTGTCTCCATGACCGGGCAGATCCGTTAAGATTAAATCAAAGTCATCCATTAAAGATTGCAGCATTGGGCTATAAGTCAGCCCGCTAAAACCATTGCCATGTAGGAAATGCAACACTGGTTTATTACGCCACTGGGTACGCCAGCCGCGCATGGTGAAATTTTCCTTGATTTGAAATGACCAGGGTTCAAGGGATGAGATCATACCGTGCCTCAAGTTAGCCATACTGGCTAATTTCGTCGTATTAAATAGAGGTGCACTATACGGCGTCGGTGCTCTTATTAAAATAGCACTTTCTGAGAATTACTCGTTATCAGCGAATAATCGTAAAGACGCCGAACCAAGCGGCGTGCAGATCTTCAGGCATGATAATCAGAAGTGAAAAAAGAATGGGGACAAGCGATAAGGCACCATCGTAAGATCTTCAGCACATGTGCCTACCGCAGACGCTTATGCTTGCTTATCGGCATATTTCGGCGCACGCTTTCAAGCTCATCGAAATCCAACTGAGCCACCGCAATACCTTCTCCACTGGTCTTGACCTCGGCCAAGACCTCTCCCCAAGGATTCACAATCATGCTGTGCCCCCATGTTTGACGACCATCTTCATGCGTACCACCTTGGTTGGCCGCTAAGACAAAGCACTGGGTTTCGATAGCGCGTGCTTTAATGAGCGTTTCCCAATGTGCTTCACCCGTACGATACGTAAATGCAGAAGGTGCAGAAATGAGGTGACAACCCATCTGCTGATAATGCTGATACAATTCAGGAAAACGCAAATCGTAACAAATACTCAAGCCCAATTTACGTTGATGGACATCTAATACAGTGCCGGCATTGCCTGGGCTAAACGTATCCGACTCACGATAACTGCCTTTGTTATCCGCTACATCGACATCAAACAAATGTATTTTGTCATAGCGCGCTAAAATCGAACCATCCGCCGCAAAAACAAAACTACTGGCTTTCACTTTATCTTCTGCGCAATCTGGTGTGATAAACGGTACGGAGCCAGCAATGATGCAGGCGTTCGTGTTTTTTGCCAAATCTGAAAGCGTACCTAACACGTCAGACTCCGTCATTCGGGCAGCAATTTCACGTTGATTTTTAACACCTAAACAAGCAAACATTTCCGGTAGAACGATCAGCGTTGCATGCTGGTCGGCAGCCTGTTGAATTAATGTAGCTGCACGCTCTAAATTAACATCCACATCTTGGTTACTGACCATCTGAATGACCGCGGCTGTCGTCGTATTGGTGTGATTACTCATTCAATTCTCTCGTAGACGTTCGTTGATGTAACGGTACACCCAAGTTTAGCGCCACATTATGGTTGCACCACATTTTTTTAAGGTGGAGGTTAGTCATCACCAAACGTAAAAATATCTCTCATTTTATGCCAAAATGATCGCGTTTTCTTTCCTTCAATCTGGTCATTAAATCGCTTATTTAATTCCAGTTTGGGGTCATCCCATGTGCCTTTTATAGAATACGTAGCACTGGTGAAACGCGATAACTCATCACCCACCAGCTTTTCACCAATGTAAATGGAGGCTGCAACCGGTGGTGCAAAACCCGCGAGTATTGCTACAAGGGGTAGCGTACTAGAAATGGGAAACGTAACCGATAGATTTTGATCCAGTGCTTTAGTATTTAAGTTGATCGTGCCATTCGCTTCAAATTTTGCAGCAGGCCCTTCAATGATCATCGTGTCGACGATACGCACAAGTCCATTGGAAATCGTCGTTTTTCCTTTGAATGAATCGTAATGTAAACCACTTTGGTATAAATCAGAGAAATCCAGCCTCAGCCGTCTTCCGATTGCACCAAAGTTTAGTATGCCAAATACATTAAGGGCACTGGCATCTTTCGCTTCTACAAAACTTCCATTTTCCAGTTTGAAGGATAGCTCACCATTTAAAGATGCAACCTCAAAATTGGCTGGGCTGCCTTGCCAATTAAAATCTAAATTGGCCACGGCTTTTTTAGCGTCTACCGCCGGTTTGATATGCCAAGCTCTTTGAATCCCTGCCACATCTGAGCTTTTTAACTCAACCTTTGCAAAAGACTGGTGACGCTCATCTTTAATCCATTTAACTTCACCTTTTGCAGCTAATTTTTTAATTTCACCATTGATATTATAAAAACGAGCACCGTTTTTGATGGGCTCCATATCTAATTGCCAGCTTCCAAAATTTCGAGGGCCAACAAAAATTTCTTTGATTTTAAATGAGAGCGCCGGAAAATCCGCTGGATTTAACTCGGCCAATACATCTACAGATTCGCTCGGCTCTTCAGTGGTTACTTCTTCTGTGCTTTGAGGCCAATGAATGTAGTCGAGATCAATCAGCATGGGTTTATTTTCAAATACACTCACCTGACCTCTGACAATGGGAGCGTCCACTTTTACCACCCAGTCACCATTGAGTTGTTGAATCTCAGCCTGAACGCTTTCAAATCGTTGTTCTTCGTAGACTAAAGTATCCGTGCTGACTACAATTTTATTAATCGGTGAGCGGTTGGCGATCAGTTTTTCATTTCCTTCGCTGGCCGATTCACTTTTATTGGATGCATTTTTATTAGCTTTATCAACACTGGATTGCAGCGGTTGGGGGCCTAATGCTGCTAAATCACGTTGACGTTGCTTTTCATACCCTGCATCTTGCGCTTCTATTTTTTCCCAGACTGCTTGCCATTGCACAGCATCTATTCGATCGATATGCCCTTTGATGACCAAGCCTGGATCATTTGGTACGTAAGCTTCCGTCTCTCCGATAAAGATCTGACCACCAAATAAATCGCCGTCCCGCATTTCAATTGCGAGATTGACATCGTCGCTGTAAGCCAATTTGAGCGTTTGTATCGATGTTTCTTCGTCACCGCTCGAAAGCGCTCGGCTCTCAAGCGCAAGACTGAGGTTTAAACCACGCGATTCTTGCGGTGATTTACCGAATGGTTTGGGTAAATCTAAACTTAATCCTTCGAGCGAACTGTCTATTAACAGTCGACTGGCAGCATTTGTTTGGGTATCTAAAATAAATTGACCTGAAACAGGCCCAGTTCCAGATAAAGATTCTAATAAACCCAATTGCAGCCAATCTTTTAAGCCTGCAGCATTCAAAGCGCCATTAAACGAGAATTCACTCACCATATCGCCCACGACATAATGACTCGCCGCTTGCATTTCGATTTTTTGTTGCCACAACTCGGCCTGAATTTTAGAGGCATGCAACCCTTTTTCTGTGCTGTACCCAATCGTTCCATTGATGTGATTAAACGTTAAATCTAGATCGTGCATTTTTAAATCTGCATTCTGCAAACGAGCACGGACATCCACGGCCAATTCACTGTCGTCCACTAATGGAATTTTTAATCCGAGCGATAAGTCGTTTTTACCGCTGATTTGCCATTGATCGAGCGCACCACTCACCGCTTCCTGTAGAGGCGTTTCAGTGAAATATCGAACCCCTTCAGCCGCAGCACCCGCTGCCTCTAGTCCTACCCACAAAGTTGGCAGGTTTTTCGCCTGTGTAAATCTGACATCCGCTCGCTTGACCACGCCCCCTAAACTGTCGGCTTGTGAAATATGTCCGACCACTCGCTGGCTATCAATAAACAAATCACCTGTGATGTTGTTTACGTCGGGCCATTCCTCTAAATAGGCAAGCCGGGCATTTTGTATCCCTAAATGCAGCTCCAAAATGGGGTCAGGGCTTTTGTCTTCGAGTGACGTCATCAATAACAATTGGCCTTGTGAAACACGACCCCCTTTAATCGCTCCGTTTAGCCATTCCACTAACCCTTCATCCAAATCCTGTGGCACTAAAGCGGTGTGCGCCAATGCGTCTACATCACTGAATCCTAAATTCAGCAACAACTTTGTTTCACGTTTTTGAAAAGCCTGTTTGTCTGCACGGGTCAAAACCGACTGCTTCGCATTGGCCTGATCCGATTCAGTGAGTTCTTTAACAGGAGCCGCTTCTGTGACAAGAGAAGAAACTGTAGATGTACTGTTTGAAGACACAGGCTCTTCTTCGACCGAAGAAACGAAATGACTTGGTAAATCGGTGGGTATCCAAACTTGGAATCCTCCCGAGACGGAAGTGACTTTATCCATCGCCAATTTCAGACCATCACCCACAATGTGTACTTGGTGCGGTCGCAAATGCCAATCTATTTGGCCCTGCGCTTCGGTCAAGATTAAAGCGCTGTCATACACACCTGGCACCAGTAACGTCATCGGTAATGTTGACTGTTTATCTGTTTGGAGAAATTGTACTCGTCCACCATTTTGATTAGCCGCGAGCACACCATTGACGTGTCGCGCTGCCGGCACCCCTTCATAAGAGTCAACCGATAAATCCTGAATTTGGGCTGCCACTGTGTACTCTAGCGGTTGGTTCGGCTTGGTATCGAGCACCACATGCAATTGATGCACTTCACCCGCTGGTTTTAATTGGTCCAGTATTGATGTAACGGATTCCGGTAAAACTGAAAAGGGTTGGATGAGTGATTGCCATTTCGACAAGTCGCCTTTTTGGGCAAATAATTGCCAACGATTTCCTTCAGCGCGACGTGATAATCGTAGACCAATGTCTTGAATAGCCTGAGGTTGTTCATTTATCGTGAAATCCCCTTGCGACAACCAAGATGTCCACACCTGCGGGGATTCTTGCTTTAGCCATACTTCCGCCAATAGATTTTTCATGGCGGGTTGTTTGGGAACGGACAATTCTGTACTGGCGACCTTTAAGCGTGCTGTTTGCAGTAACCCTTGTTCAAACTCAAAGTTCAATTGAGCAGAGGCTTCAAATTGATCCAGTGTATTTTCGCCCGTTAATTGTTCTAACCAATAGCCGATATCCGACTCGGGAAAGTCCAACGCACCTCGGGCATAAAAAGTATCCAAATCGTAAGGTGAGCCTTCAGAGTAAATACGAAAGCCGGTTTTGATGGGTTTTTCATCACCATAGCTTAGATTGCCCGTCAGTAAGCGATGAAAGCCATCACCGGTCATCACGAGGTGATTCAACTGTAGAGTGCGTTGCTTACCTTTAAACCAAGAGTGGACCGTAACGCCGTTCAGCTCCACATGTTGCTGTAACAGCAAGGCATCGATGATGGACTGTAGTGGTGAGTCATCATCGGGTTCGGGCGTCTGTTGATCTTCTTCGTTTTCTTCATCAGGTCGCGCCACTGTCATGGATAACCCTGACAACCTCACGGATTTGAATACAGGCGTCATATTGATGATGGATAAGCGAGGATCGAGAATGGCGTCGATGGCAGCGACAGATAATGTGGGGGCTTCCGATTGTGATTCTTGTAGTGTTAGCCCTTCAATGTGAATGGATGGCGTCAGTAAATCCATTCCCCCCCACAGCTTGCCCATTGTGATGTGCGCGTCCAGCCGCTCACTGACGTAAGCCTCGACATCATGTTGGTATTCACCGACGCGCGGAAAGATTTGCTGCCCAATAGCAGAATACAGTGCCAATACGAGAAAGGCAGCTACAAACAGCAAAATGAAGGCGTTCAGGCCTTGGCGGAAAAATTTGTGTGCCATGATGATTTAACTCATGACTACTTTAGTATCACATCAAACTGCTCGCGCCCATACATGGGCTCGACTTGCAATTTGATGGTTTTGCCAATGAAGTTTTCGAGATCGGCTAAGGTCTGACTTTCTTCATCGAGTAGCAATTCAACCACGGACTGAGATGCGAGCACCATGTAACTGTCCGTGTCGTAGGCACGCGCCTCACGTATAATTTCACGGAAGATTTCATAGCACACGGTTTCAGACGTTTTTACTTCACCGCGCCCTTCGCATGATGGGCAGGGCTCGCAAAGCATTTGACCCAGGCTTTCACGCGTGCGCTTACGTGTCATTTCGACTAAGCCGAGTTCAGATACTTGGCTAATTTTGGTTTTAGCGTGATCCTTTTCAAGCACCTTTTCGAGCATGCGCAATACTTGTCTTTGATGCTCTGGGTCTTCCATATCGATGAAATCCAGAATGATGATGCCACCAAGATTTCTCAATCGAAGCTGACGCCCAATCACCGTAGCGGCTTCCAAGTTCGTTTTGAAAATGGTTTCTTCTAAGTTTCGGTGGCCCACATAAGCACCTGTGTTAACGTCCACGGTTGTCATAGCTTCAGTCTGATCAATAATCAGATATCCACCCGACTTCAACTGCACTTTTCGACCCAAGGCTTTCTGAATTTCATCTTCCACACTGTATAAATCTAAGATGGGACGTTCGCCAGGGTAATATTCCAGCTTATCTTCGATATCAGGTACATAAGAGTTCGCAAACTCTTGTGCTTTTTGGTAGGTCTCGCGTGAATCAATCAAGACTTTGTCGACGTCTGGGCGAACAAAGTCTCTAAAGGTCCTTAGGTGCAACGGCAACTCTTCGTAAATCATTTCGGGGGCCGTAACGTTACTGATGCGCTCCTGCACTTTATTCCACAGTCGTTTTAAATAATTAGTGTCTGATAATATCTCTTCTTCACCCGCGCCTTCGGCGGCTGTCCTCAGTATAAAACCGCATCCTTCTCTTAAACCTTCTTTTTTCATGCAGGTTTCAACCATTTGGCGCAGTCGATTACGCTCATCCTCACCTTCGATGCGCTGACTAATGCCCACATGATCAGTATGAGGCATAAAGACGAGGTAACGAGAAGGCACGGATAAGTGAGTCGTCAGGCGCGCGCCTTTGGTGCCAATGGGATCTTTGGTGACTTGAACCACCAGCGATTGCCCTTCATGCAATAAGCTGGTGATCGCATCTGGGTTTTTACGAGCGTGATCGCTGTCTTTCGGCGCTAATTGAATATCCGCAGCATGAATAAAAGCGGCCCGCTCTAACCCAACATCAACAAAGGCGGCCTGCATGCCGGGCAATACACGAACGACTTTGCCTTTGTAAATATTGCCAACAATGCCACGTCGATTGGTACGTTCTATATACACTTCCTGCAACACGCCGTTCTCAACCACACCAACTCGGGTTTCACTGGGTGTTACATTCAGCAGGATTTCAGTGTTCATAGTCCTGTCTATTCTTTATTGGCCCCAAATGGGCACGTTTATTTTTTTTAATAAGGCTGCGGTTTCTGTGAGTGGCAGACCCACTACACCCGAGTAGCTACCCTCGATATGTTCGACAAATACTGCTCCAAGACCTTGAATGCCATAGGCTCCCGCTTTATCCATGGGCTCGCCTGTGGCGCAGTAGTCTTGTATTTCTTGTTCACTCAGTGCTCTAAAACGAACTTGGGTTTTGACCAGCACAGAGTAACATTCATTCTCATTGACAACGGCTACCGCCGTCATCACATCATGGCATTGGGCCGATAAACGCCGCAACATGCCATGAGCATCTTCTAATGAGCTGGGCTTGCCTAATATTTCGCCGGCAATCACGACACTGGTGTCCGACCCCAGAACAGGCAGTCCTTCAGCAAATGCCAAGCCGGCTTCCGCCTTCTCTTTGGCCAAACGAACAACATAGGTTTCGGCTGACTCACCTGCTTGGACACGCTCATCAATATCGACGGGGCAAGTACGAATTTGGACGCCAATTTGTTCTAACAGTTCTCGCCTTCTGGGAGAACCCGATGCTAATACCAGATTTGCCACGTTTTTCTCATGTTCTATCGTCAGCGGATTCGACGTCCGCCTTGAGTGACTGTGTTTAGAAGTTCTAGCTAAACCCGCATGGACATGCGAATCCAATGCAATATTCCATGCCAAATGGGCCATAGCACCGCACTGCCTAAGGCTGGTGACAGTAGTACGGTTTCTGTTTGACCCACCAACATCGACTCCGCCCAATAATTCACCAACTGATATAAACCCACCAACACGAATACCATTAAACTTTGCTGAATCGGTAAGTACAACCGTAATCTGGGATAGAGCACTTGGCATAAATACCCAAGCAATCCCATAGCCAAAGCACTTTGTCCTAGTGTGTGCCCCTCTAACACATCCAGCAATAGTCCCATGCAGAAGCCCAGTAAAATACCGGATTTAGTGGGCATCGCGAGAACCCAAAATATTAAGGTCATGGCAACCCATTCAGGGCGAACATAATTCAATAGTTCTGGCATGGGAAAGACCGCCAACACCATCGCCACGAAGAAGCTGATCAATATCAATCCATAGGTGCGCATCAATTCAACCCTCCTTCTGCGACGGCTTGGGGCAACTGAAGCTCTGTCGAATTTGGCGATTCTGACGGTAAAGCCGGCGACGATACCACTGCACCGTCCTGAGGGTTGGCATCATTTGAGGTATTCGCCAGTGGCGCACCCTCCACAGAAACCGGCTCTTGTTCGGTATCTTCTTCGGACGGTTCGGTGGGCGGCACCACTTTTATTTCAGGTAATTGACTATTTTTGGAGAACACAAGTAAAACGTAGCGACTGCGATCCAGCTTTGCTGACGGGCGCGCTTTGACAATGGCAAATGCCTCACCGGGATCATGCTCCACACTGCTGATCTCCCCCACAGGATACCCTTTAGGAAAACGATCACCCAGCCCACTGCTCATTAATAAATCACCCGCTTTAATATCGGCAGTATCCGGCACATAAATGAGCGTTAATTCGTCCAGCAAACCTGAGCCAACTGCAATCGCACGTACGCCATTACGATTGACCTGTACTGGAATGGCGTGGTTACGATCAGCTATCAAAATAACCCGACTGGTAACGGGTAAAACCTCTATGACTTGGCCCATTAATCCTTGCGCATCCAAGATGGGCTGACCTTTAAAAACACCGTGCTTTGCACCTTTATTCAAGATTACATGATGCGTGTAAGGGTCTGGATCAACACCGATTAATTCAGCGACGAGCACGCTGTCGTCTACCTGCTCAGATGCATTCAGCAATTCACGCAGTTGGTTATTTTCTGCACGTAGCGCGGCCATTTGCTGAACTTTTTGCTTAAGAATGAGAGATTCGGTTTGCAGCCTTAAATTATCTTCGACGAGATCACTGTGACTGCGTGCCGTTTCGCCAGCCCAACCACCAATTTGGCTTGGCAGGGCGGCGATAAATTGAACCGGCGTCACCAAGTACCCTAAACCCGTACGCAAGTATTCGGTTGGAGAAAGGTACTTGTCGGACAACATCAAACCCACGGATAAAATAACCACAAAGACAAGGCGATAACCCAATGTAGGTCCAGAAGAAAAAATACCCTTGATGGTCAAACTCCCGTTACAAATTTCCCGCGCTTAAAAAACAATCAATCGAAAAGCGATGCATTCGTTCATCATGAATACAGCGGGTGAATGATTAGATGGGTAGAGTTTAGTAAATTAGGCGGGAAACGAATACATTTGATTGCGAGGATTGTGCTCTTGAAGAGACTTCGATGCGAAAATGGCTATATATTGAGCACGACAAACGCCAGTCAGTTGGATGACTTTGGCGATGACGTACTTTTTATGATCAGGTCAGTCTGTAGTTTTTGATCCAGTATCCACCAAAAACTACATCCGTAATGAGCCAATCTAAGTTAATACTCAGACGCCATTAAATCTAATTGCTGATCCGTCATGGTTTCAAGCGCTCGACCACCACCACGAGCAACACAGGTTAATGGCTCTTCTGCGACGATCACGGGTAAGCCAGTTTCTTCGCTTAGCAGCTTATCCAAATCACATAACATGGCACCACCACCTGTCAACACAAGGCCTCGCTCGGCGATGTCAGAGGCTAATTCTGGCGGACATTGCTCAAGCGCGCTTTTAACCGCTTGTACAATTTGCGCTAAAGACTCTTGCAGTGCTTCCAAAATTTCATTCGAGTTCAGCGTGAATGAACGAGGAATACCTTCAGCGAGGTTTCGGCCACGAACGTCGATTTCTCGTACATCGCCACCGGGATAGGCCGTACCAATCTCTTGCTTAATGCGCTCAGCGGTGGCTTCACCGATGAGTGATCCATAATTTCGACGAACATAAGTGACGATGGCTTCATCAAACTTATCACCGCCAATTTTGACGGATTCAGAATACACCACACCACTGAGCGAGATGATGGCAATCTCTGTGGTGCCGCCGCCAATATCGACCACCATGGAACCAGTGGCTTCTTCGACTGGTAATCCCGCCCCAATGGCAGCAGCCATAGGTTCTTCAATCAAATAAACTTTACGAGCACCCGCGCCGATACAGGACTCGCGAATGGCCTTACGCTCAACCTGTGTTGATTTGCAAGGTACGCAAACCAATACACGTGGGCTAGGCGTGAAAAAGCTATCTTGGTGAACTTTTTTGATAAAGTGCTGAAGCATTTTTTCAGTCACTTGAAAGTCGGCGATGACACCGTCTTTGAGAGGACGAATAGCTTGAATGTTGCCAGGTGTTCTACCTAACATGCGTTTGGCATCATGCCCTACCGCTGCCACTGTTTTTTGGTTTCCCTGAATACGAACCGCAACAACCGATGGCTCGTTTAATGTTATGCCATTGTCACGTTCGTAGATCAGGGTGTTCGCAGTGCCCAGGTCGATCGAAAGATCGCTGGAGAACATCCCTCTTAGTTTTTTAAACATTCCGCAGATTCCGCCGTATTCCGGAGTTCTTATATGGCGGACAAGACTATCAACGGCGGGCTTTTTGGGCAAGGCACAAATATGTTAACTTATGCCCCTTTTTCAGGGGGAATGGGCCGTTATCGATTCGTGCACCGGCCCCATCCATCATCAACAGAGAGATAATCATGGCGCTCGACCGTTCAGATATCCCAAACATTGCGGACTTAGCCCGCCTTGCGATTGCAGAAAACGACATTCCGCAGTATCAGCAAGAACTCAGCAATATTTTAGAATTGGTAGAGCAAATGAATGCCGTCAATACCGATGACGTGCAGCCGTTGGCTCACCCAACAGACGCCGTTCAACGTCTTCGTGCTGATGAAGTCACAGAAACGAATCAACGCGAAAAGTATATGCAATGTGCACCGGCCAAAGAAGAAGGCCTATTTCTAGTACCTAAAGTCATTGAGTGATTCACGAGGCAACCCTATGCAAAACCTAACGCTTGCCCAAATATCCAAGGGCCTAGAAGCGGGTGAATTTACCAGCGTTGAAATCACCCAACATTACTTAGATAGAATAAAACAACTGGATCAAGGCGAAAACGGCCTTAATAGCTTCATCACTGTCAATGAAGAACTCGCCCTCGCCGAGGCAAAAGCAGCAGATGAACGCCGCGCAGCTGGCAATGCCACTGCGTGGACAGGTGT
The DNA here is from genome assembly GCA_947503895.1 of uncultured Saccharospirillaceae bacterium. Lineage (GTDB taxonomy): Bacteria > Pseudomonadota > Gammaproteobacteria > Pseudomonadales > Oceanobacteraceae > Bermanella. Next base: position 174,040 of record CANNFT010000006.1, on the reverse strand, counting down.
CCCGATTGCACATAAAGATTTATTGTGTACCGATGGAACATTAACCACTTGTGGTTCAAAGATTCTGAGCAACTTTGTACCGCCCTATGACGCGACGATCGTAGAGAACTTCAAAAAAGAAGGTGCCGTCTGTTTGGGTAAAACCAACATGGACGAATTTGCCATGGGGTCCTCCAATGAAAATTCCTATTTCGGTGCCGTTAAAAACCCATGGGACTTAGAGCGAGTTCCGGGCGGTTCATCCGGTGGATCAGCCGCTGCCGTGGCAGCACGCTTAGTACCCGCAGCCACCGCCACCGATACAGGCGGTTCCATTCGTCAACCAGCTGCATTTACCGGCTTAACGGGATTAAAACCCACTTATGGTCGTTGCTCTCGCTGGGGTATGGTGGCTTATGCTTCCTCACTTGATCAAGCTGGGCCCATTGCACAAACAGCAGAAGATGCCGCCATGATGCTCAATGTGATGGCCAGCTTTGATGAAAAAGACAGCACCTCCATTGAACAACCCGTACCGGACTACACGGCTACGTTGAATGACGACATTAAAGGTAAAGTCATTGGGCTACCCAAAGAATATTTCCCAGAAAATTTAGACCCCGAGATGGCAAGCGTCGTGCGTAGCGCCATTGCCGAGTTTGAAAAGCTGGGATGCACTATTAAAGAAATCAGTCTGCCAAACACTGGGCTGGGCATTCCTGCTTATTACGTTGTCGCACCTGCCGAATGTTCAGCCAACTTATCGCGCATGGACGGTGTGCGCTTTGGTGTGCGCTGTGAAGACCCTAAAGATTTAGAAGACCTATACAAGCGCAGTCGTGGAGAAGGTTTCGGTGCAGAAGTAAAACGCCGTATTATGGTCGGAACTTATGCGTTATCGACGGGCTTTTACGATGCTTATTATGTCAAAGCGCAAAAAATCCGACGCTTAATTAAAAATGATTTTGTCGCCGCATTTAATGATGTTGACTTCATCATGAGCCCCACAACGCCGACGCCAGCTTTCAAAACCGGTGAAAAAACCGGTGATCCTGTTGAGATGTATATGGAAGACGTATTTACCATTGCATTAAACCTCGCGGGTTTACCCGGCATGTCTATTCCCGCGGGTAAAGTAAACAACCTACCTGTGGGTTTACAAATTATAGGTAACTATTGGAACGAAGCCGGCATGTTGAATATGGCCCACCAATTTCAAACCGCCACCGACTTTCATAAAGAAGCGCCAGCAGGCATCGACAGTAACCGTTAAATTCAAGGCACTCCGAGACGGCTGAATGGGTTTATTCACCGTCTCGATACCCTTTAGCAGGAGACCATCATGGAATGGGAAGTAGTGATCGGCCTTGAGATACATGCTCAATTGGCCACAAAATCAAAAATATTTTCAGGTTCCAGCACCGCATTTGGTGCAGAACCCAATACGCAGGCTTCACTGGTAGATTTGGGTTTACCCGGCGTATTGCCCGTATTTAATAAAGAAGCACTCAATATGGCAGTGCAGTTTGGTTGCGCCATCGATGCTGAGATTGGCAAAGTGTCAGTGTTTGATCGTAAAAACTATTTTTACCCTGACTCACCTAAGGGTTACCAAACCACGCAATTGCATCACCCAATTGTTGGCATGGGTCACATCGACATTACATTAGAAGATGGCCCCGACAAAGGCGTGACAAAACGCATTAATGTCACCCGTGCTCATCTTGAAGAAGATGCAGGTAAGTCATTACACGAAGATTTCCAAGGCATGTCAGGCATCGATTTAAACCGAGCCGGCACGCCGTTAATTGAAATTGTTTCCGAACCTGAAATGCGCAACGCAAAAGAAGCCGTCGCCTATTTCAAAAAAATGCACAGCATTGTCACTTATCTGGGCATTTGCGACGGAGACCTTTCACAAGGATCGATGCGCTGCGACTGCAACGTTTCTTTGCGTCCAAAAGGCCAAGAAGAATTTGGCACACGTACCGAAATTAAAAACGTCAACAGTTTCCGTTTTGTGGAACAAGCCATTAATTGTGAAATCGAGCGTCAACGCGATATTTTGGAAGACGGTGGAAGCATCGTTCAAGAAACCCGTTTATACGATCCAAACAAAAATGAAACACGCTCCATGCGCTCGAAAGAAGTTGCCAACGACTACCGCTATTTCCCATGCCCAGATTTGCTGCCAGTGGTTATTGATGATGACTATATCGAAGCCATTCGCAGCCACCTGCCAGAGCTACCCGATCAGAAAAAGCAGCGCTTTATGGATGACCATAAACTGTCTGAATACGATGCTTCGGTTCTGACTGCCTCACGAGAATTGGCCGCGTATTTTGAAACCGTTGCGGAAAAGTGTGGCGACTATAAACTGGCCACCAACTGGGTAATGGGTGAACTATCAGCGGCCATGAACAAAAGCGATGTTTCCATTCAAGCATGCCCGATATCAGCAGAAGTCTTAGGTGCGATGTTGTTAAGGCTCAAAGATGAAACCATCAATGGTAAAGGGGCAAAGACGTTATTCCAAAGCTTATGGGAAAAACAAAGCGATGACGTTGACGCACTCATTGAATCACTGGGCATAAAGCAAGTGCAGGACAGCGGTGCAATCGAAAGCATCGTCGACGAAGTGCTGGCGAACAATCAGGCTCAAGTTGATAACTACGTAGCCGCCGCAGAAGACAAGCGCGGCAAAATGCTAGGTTTCTTTGTTGGGCAGGTGATGAAAGCCAGTAAAGGCTCAGCCAATCCAGGCATGGTAAACAGCGTACTGAAAACCAAGCTAGATGAAAAATGCTAATGCGTTAATAATTTAGTGGTCCAATATAAAAACCGCTTACAAGCGAATACCAATCAGCAAGGCTGATTGGTATTTTTTTTGAGAGAGTAATGGGGTGAAGAAAAGTCTGAACTACATACAATTTAATGCGGGTAATTAGGCAATATTCTGAAACTTTTCCTCCAAGAATTACAATTAAAGAAAAGCGCCCAATCAATTTCCGCTACGCCTGAACCTTAGTCATTTTTCAAGTGCTTACTAAACTTTCGCTTGGTAAACCTAGCAATATCCTGCTTAAAATTTCGAAAAGCTCGAACGTCACTAGGTGAGCCAGGCACCGTTGTAACCCATTTATTGCATGGACTTTTTAATCTGCCGTGTTTCTTTTTTCTAGCATAAACCCACCCATCAGTGATCAATTCGCGAACATATTTATTCAGCTCCTTATCAGCACTATATTTACACATAGCGCTCCCCTAAGCATAACGACCTAAAAAGCTGTCAAAATCGAATTGCACTGCTGATAAGGCCTGCCTAACGCCTACCTCCAAAATTGGCTTACTGATAATGTAACCCGACTGAGTACCTCCATTTTGATAAAAACACCCCTCAGGGTTAATCATCAGATACGAGGCCAACATATCTTGATTGTCTTCAACAACGGTTAGATGAGAGAACAACTCGTGACGATCAACAAAAGCGTTAAACTGCCGATCACTCACAGGCTTAATATGATTGTAAATAGGTAGCACCCTTAAAAGCTTCCATTTATCTGGATTCACCATCAACATGGTATCCACCAGCGATTCATGGCAGTTGTGCTGATTGACGACCGTGTTCACTTTAAACACGCCAAAGGGATTTAACTGACGATACATCGATGCAATGTGCGCTAATTTAATCGGGCTAATCCAACCGCCTTTACGGTCCATGCGGCCAATGGTTTTTGCCGTGATTTCATCCGCGCTATCAAAGCTTACGCCCAGTACATCAATATGGCGTGAAAGCGCTAACAAGCAGTCATCATCCAAGAAAGCCGCATTAGTGATGATAGAGGTACGAAACCCCTTCGCTTTGGCATGTAGCAATGCATCACAGAAGCGCTTGCCAAGTAACATAGGCTCACCCCCAGCAAAGTTCAGCCTCACTGAGCCATAGCCCATAGCGTCTTTAAGCGGGTTATTATTCAAGAAATAGTCTGCGAGCTTATCGATAAGAGCCTCAACCGCTCCTTCTATGCGGTGCAGCTCTTTAGAATGGCAGCCTGAATCCCACGTTGCGTAGCAGTAATCGCAGCGGTAGTTACAGGCTTCTGTCATGTGGAAGTTGATTACGAGTTCATTTGAGTGTGTCATGGATCTATCTCCGTTGGTTGATGACGGAGATAGGTTCAGTTAGTGGAATCCACTAAAAAGCACTAATTGAAAAAACTTTCTAATAAATCGTCGAAGTGTTGCGCTTCGCAATAATCTCGTTGAATACGCTGCTTAAGTTGTAAAGAGACGCCTGAAGCTGCATCTAATTCATTGGACAATTTATAAGCAACATCTAAATCGAGGTTAAGATAGGCTGCCAGCATTCGCTCGACTTTGGATAACTGCACATCGGCATCACTGTATACATCAAGTACCGACAGCAATTGACCAGTGCCATTATCAATCACTTGAGGCAGTTTAATGAATGGATTAGGCAAGCGCTCATCATCAATGGACTGGCAAAGCTCTAAACGATCCAAAAAACTTGCAAGGGCAGCAACATCAAATTGAATATCACCCACCCTTTCACGCCCAGCCAATAGCTCACGCAAAGCCGTAACATGCTCTTGCCTACGGCTAAGGTTATCAGCGACATCTTTAACAATGGCAGGCTTAGAATAGAAGCCTGCAATCAATACCACATTATGCAGGCGATTTAATTGGCTAGGTAAATAAGAGCGTTTTCCGCGGCTATGCTTACCGCCCATTGCCATTTCATTTTCGCAATGAATACACGCCTTATTTTCAAGCGTAATAATTTTATCTTTGAACTTAGCAAAGCCAGTAAGCTTGATTCCGAATAGCTTTTGGATCGCTTCGGAGCGTTTATAGGTTAATTCACTAAGCACCACAAACATCCGTTAGTAGCTCGCTAACAGAGTAATTAATCGGCTCAACATTCCAATAATTAGCCACCCTTTCCGCGATTTCAAACCAATCATCGTTCTGGCACCAAGTAACTTCTTTAACTTTATGGCAAGGACCTCTCACACCATAGGCACACTGTACGCGCTCATAAGTCACTCTTGGATTCGCTACCTGTTTAAATGCTTTAATAACCCCCATGCAATAACCCGCTAGCATGGCATCAGAAGATGAGACAAGCTGAGACGCTAATAAGCGCTTCTCTTTTTTGTTTTTGTATATGCCAATCAGCTCATTGCAGCCCTGTACAAGTCGCTCACCATCCGAGTCTTGTGCATAACTCACAGATGCAAAGCTCAGCATCAATATAATCAATACCCCTCTCATATTGCCTCTCCTTGAGCCTGTTTTTGTTCTTTCTTTTTGTCCTCAAGCTCTAGGCTTAATAACACGCCTAATCCAAACCCAAACGCCACCACCGCTAACAGCGTCATCTCAAATAAATTAGACGCAAAAAACGTCTGATCAAAACCATCATCGCTGCCCCATTTAAACCAAGCTGCATAACCAATTAACGCCCAAAAAATGGTCCAGCCGGTATACGCAAACAAACGCCAGCGAAACAAAAACACACTGCGCGTTTGCTCCACTGCCATCGCTTTCACTGCATGAAAACAATAGGCCAGCCAAAAAAATAACAGCCACTCCAATATTGAGACATCTGCCAACCAATCGCCATGACGAAACACAGTGAACAGGCACATGCCGAACACGATTAAACCCACTATCCCCATAACTAATGACGACAAAAAATCATAAATAGACCTAAATATTCCCCGCCCCTTGTCTTCAAATTCATTCAACCAAGGGTCATTTTTCTTTTCTTCTGCTTTCATTGCTCTACTGCTTCCTTATCAATATTCGCCATGCGCTCAACAAGCGTTATTTATTAATGTGTAATTGTTATTTCTGCCTATTACTCGTTATGGATCAACGATAAGCAATTCGCTTTTTTCAAAAGCCAAAGCATATCCCACTTTGACTCATTCATACCCCAGCTGACAGTCCAGCTAGCATCTTCATCCCATGTAGTATAATTTTTAGGATCATTAAGAAGCAGCTTCAATGACACCAACTCTGAAACCCTTTCAGTGACTTCATCAGAACTATAAGAGCCACTAAATATAGAAAGCGCTCGAAGCGTTTGGTTTTTCGGGTTTGCAAAAATGCCGCGAATTGATTCTTCGCAAGCTCAACGGGGAGGACAGTAATGGCGTCAGTGATTAAATTGAGACGGTTCATTCAGTAAAACTTCCGTTTATTTGAACAAGTTACCAAAAGCTTTCTTAGCTTCTAGTGTTACTTGCTGCTTCAGCTGCTCCATGCCTTTTTCTTTGGCCACTGAGATTAAGCTGTCGTAATCGTTTTCTTGTTTACAGGATGGACATTTCAATAAGTCGCCTGACTGTAAACCTTTGCCTTCCGCCTTTTCTAAATCAGAGTCACAAAAAAGGCACGTTAAGATTATTGTCACAGGTTTGATATCCATACTAACCTTCAGCTACTTATTAAAAATGGAACGAGTGCAAGCAGAAGCCCGCCCAATGCAACTAAACCTTTATGGTCAAGCACCCAGTCACTGAGCTTCTTCGCTGGACTTCGATCTCGCCTCAGCTTTTCGGACGCTTGAATCGATCTAACTACACCTAATCCTTTTTCAGTGAGGCTTAAAAATCCATATTTATTGCTAATCCCTCTGTGCTCAATGTACTCGTGGGTCACGCAATAGTTACAGGCTTTCTCTAGTTCCAATAACGTCGTGGTCACATTCTCATATAGCGCCTCAACTAATCGGTCATCTATATCAAACACATAGCCTTTTCTGGTTTGACCTTGAGCCTCCATCCCATTCACATGATGGACAAGCAATTTGTACTCTAGGCCTTTATCACTGATCAGCATTTTTCGCCTCACATGCCTCTCGTTCTTTTTTCAGGCGACTCAAATAAAGTGAAAGCACTTCAAGATGAAGCTTGCCTTTATTATCGTTACTGACAATACCGATAACAAGCAAACCAACGATAGAAATTACAATTGAAAATACCAGCGCTTGCCACTTAGCTGTGCGGGTAACCGCTTCAATTTCTGTTACAGATTGTCTTTTTGCTTCTTTTTCACACGCTTCATATTGGTCTTTGACAAGACAGCTCTCATCAATAGTGATACCCACCTTGTCATTTATTTGATTAACCTTCATTACTGTTTGAAAGGCAAAAGCATTTGCAAATATCAAACCTGCTACCAGTGTTAACAAACGTAAGTTTTTAAAAAACCCACTGGTTTCATTGTACTTTGCTATACCTCTATCGCAGAGCAATATTAAATCGTCAATATCATGCTTGGGCTTGACCATAGACTTGATTTTTTTATAGCCCTTCTTTGTTTTCTTCGCCTCTATGGTAGAGATCTTTGAAAAGGTTTTCGGCTTGCCCCTGAATCGGGCTAGCAATCGATTCCCCCAAATTTTACGGTAGGCTTTCTCTTCTTGAGAGGCCACATAATTGATAAGCTTCCAAAACAATCTGATGTTCATTTCGCATCCTTGCATTTAACGAGCATTAAGCTAGCTCTTAGTTGTTTTCTTCGCCGTGCTTTTCTTCTTAGGCTTACTACTCTTTTTAAGTGCGTCGCGCTCGGCTTGAATCTTAGCTAGTAACGCCTCGGCGCTGTTTTCACCTGAGATTAAATCCGGATTCTCTGCACGCCATTGGGTAGTGAGTTCACCGCGGAAAGCTTTGGCTAAGATGGATTGGGTGAGGTTGTTCACGCGCCCTTGGGCGTTTTTCACTTGCTGCTCGATTTGATCTGCAAAGGCGAAGAGCTCTTCAACGCGGCGGACGATTTCGGTTTGTTCCTCGGCTGGAGGGACGTTCAATAAAAACTCTTTTAGAATCTTGGCGGGCAACTGAGGCTGGGCAGACCCTGTTCGCTGAATATCAATTTCCTTTTGAAACTTAGGCGATGCAATTAATATCTTAAAGTAGTCATTCACAAATGACTCGTCTTTTTTACGAAGTATAAGCATTCCTGAATTAATTCTAATCACTTCATAATCAACACTATCATCATAAGATGCGACATACCCTAGAGTACCGCGTGTCGTTATAACGATATCCCCACGTTGCATCCTTCCCTTTCTAAGAATTTGATCCTTTTCTTCTGAAATAAATACAGTCCTTGAAAAGTCAAAACCATAGGGTCGTACATTTTTTGTAGAAAGAAACAAACAGTATCCCTCATGTAAATATTCTTCTTTCTTCGGATAATTTGGCCCTCGATCACCATCGATACACTCAAAGCACTTGTTCAATGCTAACTCTTTCCAAGAGCTAAAAGGCTTCTCATTCTCCCCGCGCCATGCTTCGGTGAGCTTGCCGCTCACAGCAGCAGCCAACACGCTTTGGCGGAAGGTTTTTAGGATATTGGGAATGGCGTCGAGGCGGGTTTTGATGTTATCCACCTGTGCCAGTAGGGTGTCCAAGGTTTGGGCAATGACGGTTTGTTCCGCAAGGGGGGGGAGGGGGATTTCGAAACTTGCTATCTTATCCTTAGTGAGTGCCTGCCGAGTTGCCCCAGACTCATTACTATGAATATAAGATTGAACTTTAGGCGTCCGTAAATAATAGTAAACGTATTCGGCAGACATGCCATTGAGCATTCTAATTATCGCCACGTGTTGGTTTACTCTCGCACCGCTATATTCATCAGTGGCAATATTTACCCTACCTATTGAAGCACCGGTGATGTTTAAAAGTACGTCAGAAGTTAGCACTTCAACATTTTTTAGTTTCTCTGCAGCTTCATCTGATATAAATGCTAATCCATCCTTTTTAATTCGATCAAAATGAATATTCATCGACCGAATTAAAGGCGTTCCTTCTTCCAAGTAGGCTTTCTGGCCGCCTTTAGGAGTAGAGCCCGATCCAATTTTTGAAGTCAAAGCTTCTAATGATTCTATTCCCCACCCTTCAGGCAATCCATAACCCGAATCGCGCACGGGGTGCGCTCCTACAGGTTTTGCGTCTTCCGTCTCCCGTCCAGCATCTAGCAAATACCCAGCGTCTAGAGCCCGTTCCATTTCACTCAACCCTAATTCGGTTTGTGCCATCACGCTTCCGACACCCTCATACATCGCGCTTTTTTCGGCAATTTTATTTTTTACTTTGCTGGTCATTCGATACCGCTCCAGCGCATTTCACGTTGAGTAGGTTGATTTACTTGCATAGCAGAATTTGTAGGATGCCAAACCTTTGGCCGATTAGGTTTAACCGCTTGGGTAGAAACACACATAGCGCTTAGTAACGCAGAGGCACCCAATGCGTTGGTTGCACCAACGGGGTGTGCTAGCTGCGCTCCTACAAGAGCGCCTTCCGTTTTCCGTCTAGCGTTAAGCTTTAAGCCTCCGACTCCCGACGCCTGACGTCCGTCCTGCCAACTCAAAGCGTCTCCCGTCTTCCGTCCCGCATTAAGCATCTTCAACGCCCTCTTCCAAACCCAACGCATCCGCCAGCAATTGTTTTTGCACCTTGGCTTGATCGCTGGCGCCGAGGGCGGCCATTAGGCAATCTAATTCGCGCAGGGCTTCTGTCAGTTCGGTCATGGCTTCGGCGGCCAGTACGTCTGGCTCGGGCAGGTCGGCAGCGTCGATGCTGTCTTTGTCTTTTAGCCAGCTGATGTCTAGGGAATCAGACTTGGTGTCGCGAATGTAGTCGCGGGTGAAGCACTTCCAACGGCTATTTTCTGCAAGACGCTCAGGGCTGCTCTGAGCGTTCTCTTCTTTTTCAATTTCGGTAAAGCTCCACTCCTCTTCTTTGCGTTTGCTGGTGCCGTCGGCTTTTTTACCAAACACTTTTTCAAACGGTGCTAGGTGCTGATTACCAAAAGGGGTGCGTTTACCAAAGCTTGGCATGTTGGTGCGCAGATCGTACACCCAGGTTTTTGTTGTACAGTTTTCTTCTTGAGTTGGTTTTTTTACTGTGCCTTTTGTAAAAAATAATACGTTGGTTTTTACGCCTGCTGCGTAAAAAATACCGGTGGGTAAACGCAAGATGGTGTGCAGGTTACACTTATGCATGAGGTCACGGCGGATGTCGCTGCCGATGCCGGCTTCGAATAATACGTTGTCCGGTAAGACCACGGCGGCGCGGCCACCGGGTTTTAGGTTGCGGTAGATGTGCTGCAAAAACGCCAGCTGCTTGTTGCTGGTGTTGTAGGTTAAATCATCACGGGTGATGGAGGCTTCGCCGCCCTTTGAGGTGCCAAACGGTGGGTTGGCTAATATGACATCGGCACGGGGCAGGCTTTTGCCACCATCCCCTAGGGCGTTGCCTAGATGCACCACGCCTTCGTCGTCCCCTTCCATGCCGTGTAATAGGCAGTTCATTAACGCTAAGCGACGGGTGGACGGAACAAGCTCTATGCCCACAAAGGCTTTGTTTTTTTGAAAGGCTTGGTCTTTATCAGAAAGGTCAAAGTAGTCGTCACTGTTGGCTTTCATGTAGATGTCGGCGGCGATTAAGAAGCCCGCTGTACCGGCGGCTGGGTCTTGTATGGTTTCACCGGGTTGCGGTTTGACGCAACGCACGATGCTGTCGATTAATGCGCGGGGGGTGAAGTATTGGCCGGCACCGGATTTGGTTTCGTTGGCGTTTTTCTCTAATAGGCCTTCGTATAAGTCACCAAGGCCATCTTCTTGTGCGCTGAACCAGTCGATTTGATCGAGGGTTTCGATCATTTGTTTTAGGTGGCGCGGTTCACGCAAGCGGGTTTGTGCATCGGCATAGATGGCTTGGATAAGTGGGTCTTCGTGGATGCTTTCCCCCGCTTCGTTTTTGCCTGTCGATAACGTGAGCAGTATGCGCTTGTAATCGTTAAGCAGGTTAATGCCGTCTTTACCGCTGATATCAGACCAGCGGCAGCCTTCGGGTAAGGGGTGTTTGTTGAGCAGGCCGGCTTCGGTGTTTTCTTGCACCATTTTTATAAACAGCAGTAGCACCAGTTCGGTGACGTAGTCGGAGTAGTTGATGCCGTCGTCACGTAATACGTCACAAAGGTTCCAGAGTTTTTGTACGATGTTGTTGTTGGTCATGGTGGCTCGATAAAAAATATAAATACAGGTTATTACAGTTCAATCTGATTGCTGTTTTGGGTGAATAGGTTCACCAGTTTTGGGTGCACAAAGAGTTTTTCTTTGCCCACGGTTTGTTCTTGTAATACGCCAATATCACACAGGCTTTTTAAGTAGGTTGAGGCGGTTTGGCGCTTGCAAATGCCTCGATCAACCAAGTTATGAATGCGACAATAGGGCTGCTCAAAAATCAGCTGCACTAATTCATGGCTGTAAATTTTAGGTAGCTGTTGCTTAACATGCTCGCTGGTATTTTCGAACAGTAACCTTACCGCTGCTATTTTTTCAGTTGTCCATTTTGACGTTTCTGAGACGGCTTTGAGCATGTATAACAGCCACTCTTGCCAATTTTGATCTCGGGTGACGCTATTTAATAATCGATAATAATCCGCTTTATTTTCTAAAATAAAACGGCTCAGGTACAAAATAGGCAAGGTTAATAACCCTTCATGAATCAGGTACAGCATGTTTAACACCCTACCCGTACGGCCATTGCCATCGGTAAAAGGGTGAATGGCTTCAAACTGATAATGAGCCACTGCCATTTTAATAAGCGGGTCTAGGTCGTCATCTGCATGTAAAAAGGCTTCCCAATTTGCTAGCAAATCTCGAATCACTGTCTCGCCTACCGGTGGTGTATAAATGACAGCCTTGGTCGCTTGGTTGGCGATGACCGTGCCCGGTACTTTGCGTATGTCCATTTGCGTATCTTTGATTTGTGAGCAAATACTCACAGCGGTATTGGTACACAAGGGGCGATCTTTGAGTTGTATAAAGCCTTGATAAAGAGCGGTGCGATACCTTAACGCCTCTTTTGTGGCCATGTCGGCTGCGCCATCATCTTCGGCATATTGAAACAAGCTATCACTGGTGGTGACAATGTTTTCAATCTCAGAACTGTCCTTGGCTTCTAGCAGTGGCAGCAGGTTGATCAATAGCGCCTGATTAGGCAGTAATTCGCCTGCTTGTTTTAACTCTGCCAGTGCTGCACGCGCAGTGATACAGGCCTTTAACACTGGCGCGGTTTCTAACTCTAGCTGCGGAGGAAGCAAGGGCATTTCATTGAAAGGCTGGTCTGGCTGCCAAGGTTTGTGCATTGTCATGTTTAAATTATCTAATTATTTCGACATATCAGCAGTGTATGTCGATGGTATCGACATATCAATCTCATATGTCGAAAAAACAGGATAAAATCGACATATAAATAGGACATGTATAAAAAACGTTATTTATATACACATCCAACAAACGGCAGGCATAAAAAACCCGCATCAATTTGAGCGTAATTGCGGACAATCATAGGCTTGGCGGGTGTGTTAACACGCACCTTAGCCACATACACGGTATGTTTCAAGCTCACTTTCAAGTAGGCACCCAATTTACAGGTAGTGACTATTTTAACTTAGGCCCTAACTTAAAATAACGGGGTACCTTGTTTTAAGTTCATGTTTCGATGCGTCCCTTGTCCCAGGATAAGGGACAAAACTAAATGACTCTTTTAAACCGCATCCCATAGGTGCTCTCTAAATTCTTCTAGCACGTCATCAAGCTTGTTATTGAGCACGGTATTCAAACGTTTCACACCACCTTTGTCGGCAAAGCGGCGGTTTACAAAGTCTTGGTCCACCACCACTTCATGTACCAGCTGTTTGGCTAGGCGGTCTAGCCATTGCTTTTGAACTTTTGTCCACGGATGCTGTTGGTAGATACCTTCCATTGCGTGCTGCACACGCTGCTCAAATGGCACCAAGGCTTCACCCAATGCGGCGCGGCGAATATGCCCCACAATACTGGCGGCGATTTCTTGGTTGGTTTGGTTGCGCCATGCGCTGGCCAGTTTTGTTTCGCTGTAGCCTGCGCTGTCTAGTAGTAAGCGCACTTCTTTTAGTTGCTTACGCGTGAGTTCTTTTGGTTTGCTGCATACCACGTTTAAGGCGACGTTGTCGTTCATTTGGTTTTTTACAAACTGGGCAAATTGCTCTAGATAATCAGCGGGTTTTTCTGCCACGCCATAACCTTGTTCAACACCTAGTAGCTCGTCCTTGCCTTCGTAAAAAACTGGACGGTTAGCGCTGCCAATAAGATATTTGACTTCTTCAAGTTGGTTAACCAGGTTGATGTGCTCACTCAAAAATTGTTTAGCTTGCTGCGGCCCCATTTCATGTAGATGTTTATGTAATTTGTCTGGCTCGACGCCCCATAGGTTTTGCAGTTCGTCTAATTTTTGTTTTAAGCCTTGATGTTTCTCTGGCTGCATTTCAGCTTTGTTGGTGGCTTTACGCAATACGCGCATGACTTTTTGCGAAAGCTGGTCCAGCACATCATGGGCATGGCTGGTGCCTTCTTGTGAACCCGGCGCATCAAAGCTGGCTGGATTTTGCAACTCATCGATTAATTGGCCCAGTTGAATATTTGGGTCTTTTACCAAGGGCTTCATGGTATTCACGTCTTGCAGAGTTTCGTACAAGCCTACGGCATCGTGAATGTAGAACGCGGTTTTACCAATTTCGTCGCAGCGGCGCGTGGCGCGGCCAATCATTTGCTCATACAAAATACGGGACTTCACCCGGCGCAAAAATAATAGATGACAAATAGGCGGCACATCAATGCCAGTGGTGAGTAAGTCCACCGTGATGGCCACGCTTGGGTAGCGCTCATTTTTATAGCGCGCAATGGCTTTATCCACTTGATCGGTTTTGCCCGTGATCACCTGTACTGCATTGGCGTTGTATTCGTCTTCCCAGAGAGTTTTAAATGCGGTGTCTAAGGCGTTTTTAAATAGTTCGGCGTGCTCTTGGTTCACGCAAAACACCATGGCTTTTTCATCGCCGGTTGGGTCAAAGTTTTGCGCAAAGGCTTCGGCTATGACGCGATTAAAATCCGGCGTGATGACGTTACGGTTAAACGATTCCACTTCAAAGTTCAGTTCGTCTTCTAGTGTGGCTAAGTCTAATTGCCCGGTGCTGCGATCCACCACACTCACTTCATCACCCGCCACTAGCTTGATGCCATTTTTATTGAGCTGAGTTTCGTAAGTGTAAGGCGGTTCATGATCAATAAGCCAATCGTCCGCAACCGCTTCGCGATAGCTGTAGGTATAAACTGGGCGGCCAAAAATTTCGGTCGTATGGGCTGCTGGTGTGGCGGTTAAACCTACTTTAAAGGCATCAAAGTAATCCAATACTCGACGATAACTTGAGAGGTATTGATTGGTGTCGCGCACCAACGCCTCACCTTCGCCCATTTCTTGATCCAGCGTGTAACCACGGTGGGCTTCATCAACGATAATGCAGTCGTATTCATCAACCGGTATTGGCACATCACTGGCAAATACGCGTTTAACCATGGCTTGTACTGTGGCCACGTGAACGCGGGTTTCGGCTTCGGCGCGCATATCGCCAAGATCAGCTACATTATAAATTTGGGTGAGTGATTGATTTTGCTCAAGCTTGGCTTCGGTGAATGAATCATGTGCTTGTTTACCAAGGGCACTGCGATCCACTAAAAACAAAATACGTTTGAAGCGCTCTGTTTTTAAAAAGCGGTAAAGCAATCCAATGATTGTTCTGGTTTTACCTGTGCCGGTGGCCATAGCAAGCAAAGCGTTTTGCGCATTATGTTCAAGTGCGCCTTCAACCGCTTGAATGGCTTTGTGCTGATACTCACGTAAACCTAAATAACCAAAACCTTCTTGTTGTAGTTTGGCTTGTGCTTCTTCTTTGCTGCGTGTGAGTTTATCGATTAAACCATCCGGGCTATGAAATGCCTGCAAGGCTTTTGCGGTGTTACTAGGATGGCGTACATCACGAAACCAAGTGCCGGATTTTTCAGCGTATTGCTTAACGTATGGGCGACCATTGCACGAATAAACAAACGGGATTTGATAGTGGCTATCGTCACCATAAGGCCATGCAATGGTGCGACCTTCTTCTGCCCAAGCGGGTGTAAATTGCGTTTGTTGTTTAAAGCCTAACGCGTAACGTTCGGCCTGTGGAATTTTAGCGGAGACGTCTTGGTTTTCTTTTTTTGCTTCTACAATAGCAATAGGTGTTAAGCCGACAAACAACACATAATCGGCTCGGCCTTTTTGACCTTCGTGCTCGGTTGGCCATTCTGCAATAGCTTTATTTTTGCCCTTTTCTGGACGCGCGCCGTTTTTAAAAGTCAATACTTGGGTATCGGTGAGCCAGCCGGCATCTTGTAATTGCTTGTCGATTATTTGGCGAGTTTCTTCTTCGCTTAATTCAACTTTGGCGGATGCTTTACGGGTGTTTTCTTTCACCGATTGTAGGCTGTCTTTTTCGTGTTTTAAGCGCTCGGTTTCTTCTGTGAGAGCTTTGATTTTGGCTTCGAATTCAGCCTGTGAGGCTTTAAGCTCGTTCTCTTGTTCGTAGTAGAGTTCTTCATAAGTTTTAGCGTCGTCTTCGCGTTGCTTAGCAAGCTGTGCTTGTTGCTCAGCTTCTTGTGCTTTAAGTGCAGCCAGCTCTGAGCTTGCTTCAACAGATTGCTCAGTCTCTTCGAGTTTGGTTTTTAACGTGGCGATTTCGTTTTGCAGATTGCGTAAATTAACGCTTGGGTCTTCTGGCAAGATAAACGCGGGGGCTTTGAAGGCGTCGCCACGCTTACCGAAAGAACGGTGGTACCACAGAGCAAGTTCACGAGCGATTCGTATGCCATTCATAGCATCTTTATAAGAGGTGGTAAAACCATGACTGGCGTCATTACCTGAGGTGCGCAGCACATGAAATAAATCACTGACAGAGCGATCAAGGTCTAGCTTGTAGCGTAAACGATTAAGCAGCTCTAATTGGCTATCGCGTTCATTACGCATCAAACCCACCCGAGTGGCTAAGTCTTGCGCAAGGGCTTCGCCAAATTGGCGCAGCTTCATGAGACTCGCATTGGGATCAATGGCGAAAATTCTTTCAGCGTTATGGGTTAACTGAAAGAAGATCGGGTCATGTTCTTTTAAAAATTCGAAATTACCGTGGTGTGCCATACCTGACCTGCTACTCCTTCACTGCCCGTTCACGTGCCAACGGCCAAATATTATGTCTATTAGTACTTTTGTGTAAGGTTTATTTATTCCAGCGGCCCACGACTAATGACAAAACCTTCACCACCCTGCTGGAAGTGTATACTTAATATACAGCATGTATTTTCCTACTATAGATCGTAGCCGTTTACCTCACTTTCATACCTGACGAACACTTCGATTTCTATTACAATCCCGCACCTTTGACTCCACCAATACCACACCACCAATAGCAGGACACCCATGGCCGTAAAAGATGCTTCCGCTAAACAAGGCGCGACCCAGCATACGCCGATGATGCAGCAGTATCTGCGCATTAAAGCAGAGCACCCTAATCAGTTGGTGTTTTATCGCATGGGCGACTTTTACGAGCTATTTTATGACGATGCTAAGAAGGCTTCTCGCCTGTTGGATATCACGTTAACGGCCCGTGGTAAAAGTGGTGGCTCACCGATTCCCATGGCGGGCATTCCCTACCATGCTGCGGAAGGCTACATCGCGAAGATGGTAAAGATGGGCGAATCTGTCGCCATAGCCGAGCAAATTGGTGACCCTGCTACCAGTAAAGGCCCTGTTGAGCGCAAGGTGGTGCGTGTCATTACGCCGGGCACCATTACAGATGAAAGTTTTTTGGACGAGCACCGCGACAGCCTGCTGGTGGCCATTTGTACGCACTCAGATAAGCGCACGGCTAAGCAAAACCACGGTATTGCAACCTTAGAGATCAGTACCGGTCGCTTCAGTATGATGGAGGTCGACACTGAGGAAGCGCTACTAGCCGAAATGGAACGTCTACGCCCTGCCGAGCTGCTCATCAGCGAAGACCATCACTATCCAGATGCTATCTCTGAGCGTCCCGGTTGCCAGAAGCAACCCGTATGGGAATTTGAATATGAGACGGCCTTTCGTCTGCTGACGCAACAATTTCAAACCAAAGATCTGCATGGTTTTGGCTGCCAAGATTTACAGCAAGGCATTCAGGCTGCGGGCTGTTTAATCCACTACGCAAAAGATACGCAACGAACAGCATTGCCTCACATTCGCACCATTACGGTTGAACAGGTGGATGATGCCATTATTCTAGATGCGGCCACCCGTAAGAATTTGGAAATTGATTTAAATTTAAATGGTGGGCAAGACTTCACTTTGGCGTGGGTGCTGGATAGAACCGCCACTGCCATGGGTAGCCGTATGCTGCGCCGCTGGTTAAATCGCCCATTGCGCAATCAAGCGGTATTGAACGATCGGCAAGATGCGATTGAAGCCATGGTACAAGCGTATGGCTATGAGAATATTCACGGTGTGTTGAAACAAATCGGTGATATTGAACGTATTCTTTCGCGCATTGCTCTGCGCTCTGCTCGGCCTCGTGACCTTGCGCGCTTGCGTGATGCATTAGCCGTTTTACCCGAACTGCAAGTCGCCATTTCAGGCGTTGATTCCAATTCATTACAAAATCTTGCCCTCGTTATTTCAACCTATCCTGATCTGGTGGCGTTGCTTGAGAAAGCGATTATTGAAAACCCTCCGGTCATTATTCGTGACGGTGGTGTCATCGCTGAGGGCTATGACGAAGAGCTAGATGAGTTACGTGGACTGAGTGAGAACGCCGGTCAGTTTTTGATTGATATCGAAACCCGCGAAAAAGAACGTACCGGTATTTCAACGTTAAAAGTCGGTTACAACCGTGTTCACGGCTATTACATCGAAATCAGCAAGGCGCAATCCGAACAAGCGCCCGCTGAATACATCCGTCGCCAAACCTTAAAAAATGCCGAACGGTTTATAACACCAGAGTTGAAAGAGTTTGAAGATAAAGCGTTATCGAGCAAAAGTCGTGCTCTGTCGCGCGAGAAAGGGCTCTACGAAGAGCTACTCGAAAATGTCGCACTCGAACTGGCTCCTTTGCAGGACACCGCTGCCAGTATCGCCGAGTTGGATGTGCTCTCGAATTTAGCCGAGCGTGCCGTCAGCCAAAATTATGTGCGACCGACGCTGGTGTCTGACAATGGGGTGAATATTTCTCAAGGTCGACACCCTGTGGTTGAGGCGGTCATCGAGAACCCGTTCGTAGCGAATGATCTTGAGTTCAGCTCGGACCGCAAAATGCTGATCATCACCGGTCCGAACATGGGTGGTAAATCTACCTATATGCGCCAAGTTGCCTTAATTGCATTATTGGCCCATATCGGTAGTTACGTACCGGCTGACAGCGCACGCATTGGCCCATTGGATCGCATCTTTACGCGCATGGGTTCCAGTGATGATGTCGCCGGTGGTCGTTCGACGTTCATGGTAGAGATGACCGAAACCGCGAATATTTTGCACAACGCCACGCAGCACAGTTTGGTGCTGATGGATGAAGTCGGACGGGGCACCAGTACGTTCGACGGCTTATCTCTCGCTTGGGCAAGTGCGGAGCATTTGGCGCAAAGTGTAAATGCTTACACCTTGTTTGCGACTCATTACTTTGAAATGACGCAATTACCGGAACAGGTGGCAGGCGTTGCCAATGTGCATTTAACGGCAACGGAGCACAAAGACCATATCGTCTTTATGCATCATGTTGAGGAAGGGCCTGCCAGCCAAAGTTATGGCTTGCAAGTCGCGAAGTTAGCCGGTGTCCCACAAAATGTGATTGATCAAGCCAAGTTCAAATTGGCAGCGTTGGAGGCGAATGAAGGGTTAGAGGCGTCTGATGCTCCAACAAGCGATCAAGCAGACTCCACTGCGCGCATAACGGAAGCCAAGCCAGTGGATACGCTGATTCCAGCGCCCAAGAAAGCATCCTCTCGTGTAGCGGATACACTACAGGGCGATATGTTCGCCTTCTCTCAGGCTCCCTCCGAAGTTGAGGAAACCTTAAAGGAGTTGGATGTAGACGGCTTATCTCCGAGGGAAGCACTGGCCCTGCTCTACGCTCTAAAAGAGAAGGTGTAATATCGGCGATCACATGATGTGCTCGCCCAATATTGACCCAGCTAATCAATATCGCTTATAAAAAATATGCGTTATATAACCAAGTATGAAGGCTGTATAACTGCATGCTATTAATCAAAGTCGGTAATGTGGTTGCGAGCGGCGCAACTCGCCACTAGAATTACGCCCCATTAAATATGAGAATTTGCTGTCAACGTAACAGCAGACTGATGAGATAGAGATCACACCATGACTTTTGTTGTTACCGATAACTGTATCAAGTGTAAATACACCGACTGCGTTGAAGTCTGCCCAGTCGATTGCTTCTATGAAGGCCCAAACTTTTTGGTCATTCACCCAGATGAGTGCATTGATTGCGCGTTGTGTGAGCCTGAGTGTCCTGCAGAAGCCATCTTCTCCGAAGATGAGGTACCAGCAGGTCAAGAAGCCTTTATTGAGCTGAACGCTGAGCTGGCTGAAAAATGGCCAAATATTACAGAAATGAAAGATAAAATGGACGACGCTGAAGAGTGGGATGGTGTGGAAGGTAAAATCCAATACCTAGAAAAATAAGCGCTCGACCAGATTCATAAAAAAAGGGGAAGGTTTTTCAAAGCCCTCCCCTTTTTTATCACCCTAGGTGTCGTCCTGACTGCCTTCCTGGCGAGGTCCCTGATTCTAACGTCCTTTGTCCTGTCCCTTACTGCGAATTTCCATATCGCTATGCTTTAAAGTAATACAGATTAGCCGTCATTCAAGTCATTATTCGCCAACCTGTCTAAAAGTTCCGTTTTTGATCAAAAAACAACCAGAAAGTCAGTTAATCTGCTGCCATCTGCCGAAGGCGCGCCTTTGTGCTCACTCATTTTTTTATTTTTCACTCATGACTGCACGCAGTAGCTGAACCACAACTGCTTCTATGCATCAATACTGGCCCAATCCTTATCTGGCGAGCCACCAAAAAAGTCGGTACTCTTCGTTTTTTAGGGACGGTCCATTTTTTTGGGATACGGTCCGTACTTAGCGGTGTTGAACATTTTTTAGGAGACTTAGGTGAAAAGTTTGGTTGTCTACATCGGTATTGGAATCATATACCTCATTGCACTTTTGCCGTTGCCTATTGCGCGCGCATTAGGGAAGCTGATCGGTCTTCTACTTTGGTATACCAACAGCGGAACGGCTCGCGTGGCTAAAACCAATATTCGTCATTGCTTCGCCGATTATTCAGACGAGCAGGTGAATCAGCTAGCGAAAGCCAGCTTGGTGGCATTGGGGAAAACCTACGCTGAAATGGGCATGTCGTGGGCATGGCCGATTCCCAAAGTACACAAACTCATTACCCAAGTTGAAGGCTTAGAATATTTGGAACAAGCCATTAAGGATGATAATGGCATCGTGCTGATTGCGCCCCACTTAGGGAACTGGGAAATTCTAAATCACTTCTTCCGTACTTACTTGTATATGACTGTGATGTACAAACCCGCCAAAATACCTGCTTTAGACAAGTTTATATTCAAAACCCGTAAACGTGTCGACGTAGGCTTAGTGCCCGCGGATAAAAAAGGGGTGCTTAATTTATTTCGCTTGCTCAGCAAGAAAGAAGTGGTGGCGGTACTCCCAGATCAAGAACCAGGATTAAAAAGCGGGGTTTTCGCACCGTTTTTCGGGCAAACAGCACTGACCGGAAAACTCATCGGCGAACTTGCCCATCGAACGCCAGCCTATTTATTGTGTTGTTATGCTAAACGATTAGAGGACAGTACTTACGGAGTGGTGCTCAAACCTGCCAGCGAAGACATTCGAAATGAAGACCCTGTTGTAGCAGCCACTGCTTTAAATAAGAGCATTGAAGACTGCATTCTGGACTGTCCAGAACAATATCAATGGGGATATAAACGTTTTCGTCGTCAACCGGAAGGCAAGTCAACCATTTATAAAAAAGCCGCATAAAGACAGACGATTAACGATTCTTTATGAAACGATGCCACTAAGAATCGCACTCATTTCATCTATGGATTCGCGCTTTCCGGAGCGAATCCAGTCTCGAACCAAATTAAAAACACCACCCGCAAAAAAACTCACTTTATACGCACGCTCTCGATCATTTTCATATTGAAATTTCAGTGGTGAACGTTGTGTAAATTCTTTGAGTCGATCCATTAATACATGGTCAATTTCATGATCAATCAGCACTTCAATAAACACCGATTGTTCTTCCCAATAATAAAATGATGTGTAAGCAATATGCTGGTTCGAAATATCTTCTTCGGCATACATGCTGAGTGTTTTCATAAATTGATCAAACACTTTCTGGCAATACCAATGAATCACCGCCATTTTACCGTCAAAATATCGATAAAAAGTCGGACGACTGACGCCGGCTTCCCGCGTTATTTGAGAAATCGTAATCGACGCTAATGGGCGCTGATGCATTAAACGAATTAACGCTAGGTAGATCGCCTGCGGCGTATCTTGTGGTTCAGTGGTATAAGGATCAAGCGCCAATGTCATAATAAAGTGCCAAAAATGAATAACCTACATAATGGCGAGCGGGGCCATTCAGGTAAATACGTGGCAATAGACAGTGACCGAGTCGCCCTGCTTTTTGGCACGCTTGGCACCTTTATGCCAAGGTGTCGCAGGGGACATCTGCTCTGCCTATTCTAAAATCGTGCGGTAACTTTTTTTTATCGCTAAGGCAAATTGCTCGCGGCCGATTCCACGCTCATTCCGGGTGCCTCTTCTTGCCACCAAGACAACTCAGGGACATTGTCTTTCAGCGACCAGCGCTCTCCCATAATGGGAGTGGCCACTTTTTTGCCATGGGCAGAGGCAATGGCTTTAATTCGCTCGAATGGCTCGGTCCAAGGATGAAATGCCAACTCAAACGTCCCGTTATGAATCGGAAACAACACTTCGCCCTGTAAATCCAAATGCGCCTGTACTGATTCTTCCGGCGTCATGTGGACATGTTTCCAGCTAGCATCATAAGCACCGTTTTCCATCAAGGTCACGTCAAACGGCCCATAGCGCTCGCCAATGTCTTTGAAACCAGAGAAATAACCACTATCGCCACTAAAATACAACGATTGGTGCGGGGTTTTAATCACCCAAGATGACCATAGTGTTTCATTGCCATCAAATAACCCGCGCCCAGAGAAGTGATTCGCGGGTGTGCTGACCAGCATCACATTGCCGATTTGTTTTTCTTCCCACCAGTCGAATTCATGGATTTTTGCGACTGGCACCCCCCAATCCTGCAAGTACTGACCCACTCCCAGCGGCACATAAAAATGATCCACTTTTTCATGTAGACGCTTAATGCTGTCTTTATCGAGGTGATCGTAGTGATCATGAGAGATGATGACACCTGTAATGTTTGGCAACGCTTCTAACGCTATCGGCGTAGGGTGAAAACGCTTTGGTCCCGCCCATTGCACAGGGGATGCACGCTCTGAAAATACAGGGTCGGTTAACCAATAACCTCCATCTAATTCGAGTAAAAGTGTCGAGTGTCCAAGTCGATAAATAGCCGTCTCATTTCCCTGCGTTGATGAGTTCAGTGTATTGGCAAGAATAGGTTTGAGCGGGATGTCCAATGTGGGTACGCCATTTACGCGCTCCTCGAACATGAAGCGCTTAAAGATGCTGACGGTTTTCCCAAACGACGGTGCAGGGAAAGGCTCTGTGTTAATAAATTTGCCGTCTTTGAAATTGGGCGATTGCTCCACTTTTTGCGCGTTTAGACCGGTAGCACAGGCACCCAGTGATAATGACATGACCGACACCCCCATAATCGAGCGGATGAATGATGAATAGCGAGAAATTATCGAGCCGACCATTCGGGTTTTAATCTGAACCATCAGCACACTCCAATCAATACGCTGCAATAAGTACACTGACGAGTGTACTTATTGATTTTCAAAAGTAAACTAGTCAGTGTAGAATTTATCGTTGCAAGCGCAGCGCTAATGCCTTGTTAAACCTTATAAGCAGGGGTTCTATCAAGCACTGCCTTGAGAGCACCTTTATAAAGGGCACCTCTAATCATGCAATTTAACGCTCGGGTTTGGCTTCCTGCTTCACTCTCATGCCGCAGGCGCCCATCGAGTGAACGACAGGATGTCGTTTAATAAATGACGAGTCCTTTCCAAGCAGACTGACGCTGTCGTCAAGCGCGACAGTCTTTGAAAAGGCCGCTCGACCAGAGCTTAAACTGACTTTATAGAGTCCCTTTAGTGATTTATCGAACAAACGAAACGAGTGAAGAGATCGCCATGCCCACTCTCAGCAAGCGAAAACGACAAGCCATAGTGGATGCAGCCATTGAGGAGTTTCAAAGAAATGGCTTCCAAGGCACCAGTATGGACGCCATTGCAGCGACCGCAAGCGTGTCCAAGCGAACGGTCTATAACCACTTTGAGTCTAAGGCCACGCTTTTTAATTCCATCGCACAGCAAGTTTGGCAAACCGCTAATCAAGCGGTGGATGTGACTTTTTTGGCTGACGTTTCCGTTTATGATCAACTCAAACAAGCTGCATTAAACGAGCTGGCGTTGGTCAGTGATCCGCACTTCAAAGGTATTCTCAAAGTTTTATTAGCTGAGTTTATGCACAATCAAGCTCTGGCGGATGAAACGCTTAGCCATATTAATAAAGAGGAATCACATCTCACGCTGTGGTTTAAAGAGGCTAGCTTAAAAGGTGCATTAAACGTTGAAGATCCAGAAGCCGCATGTAAGCATTTTTATGGACTCATTAAATCCTTAGCGCTGTGGCCTCAGTTATTAATGGGCGAGAAAGAGATACCCAGCTCACAACATGAAAAAATCGCCAACGATATTTGCACGATGTTTTTTGCGCTCTACGGTAATTCTGATTGATAAAACTTAGGGTGCACTATTTTATGCAAAGAAAACCCCCACTCTGCGAGTAGCGAGAGTGGGGGTTATTTAAGAAAGGTCAATCATTAAAAATGGACTTAGTTTAATGACAATTCTGACAACTTAAATTCTTGATAACGAATGAAATCTTTTTCGAACGTGTAGGCTACTTTCAATATTCCATCAACAATGACGGCTGATGCATAGCTCACTTGTTCACCTTCCGCAGCTTCATCAAGTACTTTGAGCACTTCAAATTCAAACGGATTATCCATACTGGCTCGTGATAGCGTTAATTGCTGACGAGATTTACTGTCGTTATTATGGATGATGTAAATATCATTTCCATCACGAACCATCTCCACCGCAGAGTCTGGGTTGGGCAAGTTCGTATGCCCATTATCGGTTTTCCACGTTAGGCCAAATAGGCCCCCTTTATAAAGACGTGAATACGGTACGGCATCTTTTTTGGTGTCGCGCATGTAAACCAAAATTTCATCTTTTGCTTCATCGTAAATAAACGTCGGTTGAATTTGACCGTCCCCCGTCATGAATTCACCATCACCCAATTGAAAGCCTGTATCAATACACGTGTGAGGATAAGCAAATTGTCCTGGCTCTAAAATACAGGCATACGATCGGCCAATGAGGTATTCAAGGTGAATAGGTACAATGATTTTTCCGTCTTTATACGCAACTGGCTTACTGCGCGTTAAAAAACCGGGTGTGGTAATTTGTTTGGCTTGACCCCATGATTGCCCACGGTCTGAGCTGGATTTATATTGAACTTGGGCGCACTGCCATTCATCATCGCAGCTCACTAAAGCGTTGTAATACATATGAACCGTTTCGTTTTCATCAATGTACAGCGAGCAGTTTCCAAGGGATTTATTATCGACTAATCCCAAATGCGCGCGTTCACCCACACCGACTGCTACACCGTAGACCGTGTTATCCCAATCTACATTAGACTCTCGATAATTCGTATACACCTGGGCATCTGCATTTTTTTCGTACGTCGAACCGTACCAGCACGCAAGCTGCGCACCGTCAGAAAATTCGACTAAAGAAGCACCATGGGTGGTTTTCCACTTAAACTCTGGGCTAACGGATTGTGCGTCATCACTCGCTATCGCAGGCAAAGCCATGAGTGTGATGGCACCGGTAGCCAAAACTTTCAATAATTTCATCTTTCGTCCTTTTAATTCAAGGTTTGAGTTCAGGTGAGCAGTGATCCAAATGGCTTCACATTTCTCAATCCGAGTGCATTCCAATTGCTCATCCACACACCACCAACAGGCGATGGTAGATCTGATGAGTAAACTGCAGGAGATCCTCGGTTCGCATATGAACTGGTCAAATGCGGCCCGTTTTATATCAGAACGTCGTCTTTTAAAACAAATACTGAATGTGTCGAAGCGGTATAATTCAAACTAAAATCTTAGAAAAGATTAATTGGGAAGCACGACTTAATGTCGCTAGGGGAAATGGTGATATTCCAAAAAAAAGCCGCACACAAGGTGTACGGCTTTCAGACAGTGCGAATTTAATCGAATGGATTATTCGCCAGTAGCTCGGCGCTTACGCGTCTGGCCATCTTTGTCTTTTGGTTTGTAAGATTTCTTTTTAGCACCGTCTTTGGCAGGACGGTCTTTCGAAAAAGACTTTGATTTTGGTTTGCCGCCATCTGATCTTCTCGGCTTGCGCTCTCCCCGTTTTTCGCTGGCTGGCGCATTCACGTCTTCAATATTCAGAGGACGTCCACAGATACGTGTTTTGCTCAGATGTTTCATGACATCACCTGGCATGCCATCAGGCAAATCAACCGTGGCGAAATCATCAAAGATTTCGATGTGACCGATGAAACGGCTCTCGATATCGGCTTCGTTAGCAATCGCACCCACGATGTTACCGGGTTTAACGCCGTCGTTATAACCGACATCAATACGGTATCGATTCATTGGAACCGACGGATCATCTTTCAGTGGCATTGGCTTACGATCAATCGTTTTGTTCTCGCGTCCTCTATCACGATCACGATCGCGGTTTCCACGCTCATTGCGGCTACCACGTTCGTTTCGTTCAGGACGATCATCACGATCACGACGCTTACGTTCTGATTCTTTTATGAAAAGCGGCTTACGACCTTGTCCCAGCTGAGCCACCGCGGCGGCTAAATCAATTGGGTCCAGCTCTTCGTTTTCAGTCAACAGTTCACTGATAATGCCTTTGAAAATGTCAATGTCGCGACCATCTAAGCTCTCTAGAACTTTAGTTTTAAAGCGTTCGCGGCGCTTGGCGTTCACATCATCTGCTGAAGGCAGTGGCATCTCTTCAATTTTTTGGCGAGTCACTCGCTCAATCGTGCCAAGCATTCTGCGCTCGCGCGGGCGAACAAACAAAATGGCTTCACCGGTACGCCCTGCACGACCCGTACGACCGATACGGTGTACATAGCTCTCAGCATCGTAAGGAATATCGTAGTTAATTACGTGGCTAATACGCTCAACGTCCAGTCCACGCGCAGCAACATCTGTGGCTACTAGCATGTCAAGATGGCCTGATTTTAAGCGGCCTACGGCACGCTCACGCTGTGCCTGAGCAACATCACCGTTTAGCGCTTCGCAACGGTAGCCATTGGTGCGCATATATTCAGCCACTTCTTCAGTCGCTTGTTTTGTACGTACAAAGACCATCATGGCGTCAAAATCAGCGGTTTCAGCAATACGCAGCATGGCTTCATTTTTATCCGTATTCACCAACCAATATTTTTGCTTGATGGAATCATTGGTGGCGGTCTTGGATTTAATACGAATTTCTACAGGATCGTTTAAGTGCTTTTCAGCAACATCACGAATCTGACGCGGCATGGTGGCTGAAAAGAGTGCCACTTGACGCTGTTTAGGCACGTGGGAAAGAATCCAATCAACATCATCGATAAAGCCCATACGCAGCATTTCATCGGCTTCGTCTAATACAACGGCTTTAATGGTGTCGAGCTTTAGGGTTTCGCGTCGAATATGGTCCATGATTCGACCCGGCGTTCCGACGACCCATTGTGGGCCGGCTTTTAGTGCACGGAACTGAGTGCCAAAGTCTTGGCCGCCGTATATGGAGGCTACTTTAACACCTGGAATATGTTTGGCGTAAGACTCACACGCCGCAGCTACTTGCTGCGCCAGTTCACGCGTTGGGGCTAAAACCAATACCTGTGGCTCACGTACTTCGGCAGAGGTACGGGCCAATATTGGCAAAGTAAATGCTGCTGTCTTACCGGTACCTGTTTGGGCCAACCCCAATACATCTTTACCAGCTAGTAATTCGGGAATACTTTGTTCTTGGATCGGGGACGGCTGCTCATAGCCTTGCTCTTCAACAGCTCGAAGCAAAGCGAACGGGAGGCCAAGGCTGGCAAAACCAGCGGATGTTTCTGACATGAATTAACCTATTGTCGGGAATATTACCGGATGGGCATTTTTCTTTGATGCGCGATCTGGAGGGTTTAACGTGTGTGATTGGCGGACATTATACCCATGTTTTGCGATCATTTCCTGCCCAATTCATCTGCAATTCAGCATATTCAGCTCTGTTAAGGGTAGCAGCCTGTCAAAGTTAGAGAACACCTCAGAAGAAAAGTCGATTTTCTTGGCAATTTCCGACGTTTCTTCGATGCGTCACTCGAACACTGAACTCAGCGATGACATTGCCTTACAATTCTCAATATGGCTCATAATCAATCGCTAGACCGTTTTCGCTCACCACACCCTCACAAATGAACAATCCAGGTACGGCCACCACCTGCTCACCTTTTAGCACAATGGGCCAGTAAGCCCTTTGCCATGGCGGTATGGAGAATTCTTGAAACCACTTTTTAAGGACTTTTGTCGGTCGTCCTACCGGTTTTGCCTTCAGCGTGCCGTCGTAGACACCTATCACATAGTCACTGGGCTTCAGCCCTTTGCCAGCCGCCACTTTTAAACGACCTAATGATAAACGCACTTCACCTTCGAGGGGCAACGGTTGAATGTGATTGGGCAAGGCTGGCAATTGTTTCATTATGTAAAGCTTGCCGGTATGGCGACGAATTTCGTTGTCAGCCCAACGAAAAACAGGTTCCGCATCATCTCGGCTATTTAAGAAATCTTTTAATAATATGCGAATGTGCTTATCCGACAATAAAGGGTAATGCAACGTGTCTTCTAACCATTTGCGGATCAATTGTCCTTGGAGGTTAGAGTTTTGACGAGACAACTTATTAATATCTAATCGCCTTTTATCGTCAATCACGCCTTCATAAATAGGCTGAATTAATTCGGTCAGCAGACGGTGTTCGTCTTGTAACACTGAAACCGTTTTCAGAATACTTTGAGCTGCTTGAGGATAGCGTGCATATATCGCCGGTAATTGAATTTGCCGCCACCAGTTTCGGTCGAGGTCTGTATCTAAATTTGATTCGTCTTCAATCCAGCTTAATGCGTTCGCTTGAGCATACGCTTCGATATCCTCACGTGAGCACTCCAACAATGGCCGCATTAATTTACCACTGTAAAAGTCACGCTGTTCATCCATCACAGTCAAACCCGTGAGGCCGGAACCGCGCATGAGCCTCATCATAAAGGTTTCAACTTGGTCGTCTTTATGGTGCCCAAGCAGCAAACCTTCATTGGGACGAATAAAGCGTTTGAAGACGCTTTGCCGAGCACTGCGGGCAGCTTGCTCTAATCCACCGTCCTGCAAATCGACCTCCACCCGCTCGATCATCAAAGGCACATTCAGTTCGTCACAAACTCGCTGACAATGTCTGGCCCAGTCGTCAGCGTGATCCGACAGCCCGTGATGAACATGAATTGCAGAGAGTGAAATCGGCATTTGACTGAGTGCATGCAACAACACGGTCGAGTCAACACCGCCTGAATACCCCACCCAGTAATGCTGACAAGGGTTCAGTTTAAGCAGTTGAACAATAGACGATGTAATGTCTTGGGATGAAGCACTAAATGGCATGAACTACTGACCAGCTTGAATAGATAGAGGGTAAAATGGCTGATTCAAATCTTCCGTGAATTGAGTGGCCAATTTATGCTGCGGTTCTAACAATCGATCACCCAGTTATTTTCACATTGTAGTTAACGGTAATGGGAAGTGCGAATCCCCTTCCCTTCATGAGTAATATAATGCTGCGGCATAGGGAGAATGATTTAAAGCGAATCTCCCACGCCGTGTTTGTTTTATAATTGACGATGTATCGCTTATTTTCTGCGGCTACTCGTACACATACTCTACCGCGTCATCACCAAATTGATGCTGCAATCGGTAGAACAAATCATCCGTTGGTTCTATGCGATAAGCATCGCCTAACCGAATGCGTGCCTTAGCGTCACTGCGATAATAATCAATCCAAACTGGACTGCCATTTTCCTGAAAAGGCGCTAATTTTTCATGAAGCAAACGCGTCGTTCGGCCATTCATATTTTGTTCATTTAACGTCAGTTTGATGCCGGCACAAAAGCTGCTCCGTGCTTCCGTAATGTTCCAAATATGATTCACATTAGCACCTAATGAATCATTGTAATTGTCATGTTTGACTTCTACATCTAACACCACTAAATGATCCAATAACAATTTGTCTCTAAATTGTTCATAGGTTTCCGTAAACAGTCGTGCATCTATTCGGCCTGTACGATCATCAATGGTCAGAATCGCCATATTGCCACCGCGTTTGGTTTTCATGACGCGTTGACCCACAATGATCCCTGCTATTTTTTGCGTTTTTTTATCGGGCTGTAAATTACTGATGCTGGTTTTCGCAATACGCCGAATTTCTTTCTCGTATTCATCAAACGGATGACCCGTGACAAATAAACCCAGCGTGTCTTTTTCGCCTTGCAACTTTTCTTTTAAGTTCCAATCACGCACTTTGCCTTGGTAATCGTCATATGGATTAATATCAGCTTCTTCTTCCACCGCGCCAAACATATCAATCATGCCGGCCGCTTGGTTTTTAGCATTTTGATCGGCCGCTTTTAAAGCATCCTCAATACTGGCAAACAATATTGATCGACTGGGGCCAATATTATCAAATGCTCCGCACCTTACGAGGGCTTCCATCACACGTTTGTTCAATTTACTTTTGTCAACGCGCTTACAAAAGTCAAAAATATCTTTGAATGGCTCACCGGTTGCACGAGCTTTTAAAATCGCTTCGATGGGGCCTTCACCCGCCCCTTTCACCGCTCCTAACCCATAAACCACGGAGCCATCATCATTTACGGTAAAACCAAACTGTGATTGATTCACATCCGGTAATATCAACTCCAATCCCATTTCTCGACACTCTTCAATAAACGTCACCACCTTATCGGTGTTCTGCATATCGGATGTCAGTACAGCGGCCATAAAGGGCGCGGGATAATGCGTTTTTAACCACAGTGTTTGGTAAGAAACAATTGCATACGCTGCTGAGTGCGATTTGTTGAAGCCATAACCGGCAAATTTTTCTACCAAATCAAAGATCTTCATGGCTAAGCCAGGATCTACATTTTGACTGGCAGCACCTTCTCTAAAAGTATCACGCTGCTTCGCCATTTCTTCGGGCTTTTTCTTACCCATAGCCCGACGCAGCATGTCAGCGCCACCCAGCGTGTAGCCCGCCAGTGTCTGCGCAATCTGCATAACCTGTTCTTGGTATACGATAACGCCGTAGGTAGGTTCCAATATGGTTTTTAAGCTTTCGTGCTGAAAATCTGGATGGGGATACGCCACCTCTGCACGGCCATGCTTACGGTTGATAAAGTCGTCAACCATGCCTGATTCCAGTGGGCCCGGTCTAAACAGGGCCACCAGTGCGATCATTTCTTCAAGTGTATCGGGTTGCAGACGTCGGATAAGATCCTTCATGCCACGCGATTCCAACTGGAAAACGGCGGTGGTTTTAGCTTCTTTCAATAAACTAAATGAGGCTTCATCTGTGAGTGGAATTTCTTCAATTCGCAGTGGCGGCTCATGGGTTTTTGCGCGCAATGCATTGATGGTTTTCAAAGCCCAATCAATGATGGTTAGCGTTCTTAGCCCCAAGAAGTCGAACTTCACCAAGCCGGCGGTTTCAACATCATTTTTATCGAATTGCGTCACCAAGCCACTGCCGTCTTCGTCGCACAGCGTCGGCGAGAAGTCGGTCAATTTAGTGGGAGCGATCACCACCCCACCCGCATGTTTACCGGTTTGTCTGGTGACCCCTTCTAATTTGGTCGCCATTTCCCAAATTTCTTGGGCTTCCTCATCACCATCCAAGAATTCTTTAAGCGCCGGCTCCATATCCAATGCTTTAGACAAGGTCATGCCGGGGTCACCCGGAATTAATTTCGACAGTTTATCGGCTAAGCCATAGGATTTGCCCTGTACCCGCGCCACATCTCGCACCACTGCTTTCGCAGCCATGGTGCCAAATGTCACGATCTGAGATACCGCATTTCTGCCGTAATGGTCGGCAACATATGAAATCACGCGGTCACGCTTTTCCATGCAAAAGTCGATATCGAAATCGGGCATAGAGACCCGTTCCGGATTTAGAAATCGCTCGAA
Organism: uncultured Saccharospirillaceae bacterium; assembly: GCA_947503895.1. GTDB lineage: Bacteria > Pseudomonadota > Gammaproteobacteria > Pseudomonadales > Oceanobacteraceae > Bermanella. Next base: position 142,548 of record CANNFT010000006.1, on the reverse strand, counting down.
AAGCAGGTCATATTCCAATGGATCCAGATCGGTAATTTTCTGCACGTAAGCGACCAGTGAACCGGCACCTGATCCTCGGCCCGGTCCAACGGGTATGTCGTGATCTTTCGCCCACTGTATGAAGTCCATTACGATTAGAAAGTAGCCTGGGAATCCCATTTGAATAATGATATCCAATTCAAATTCCAATCGATCAACGTACACTTGGTATTTTGCGTCGTACTCAGGATCTGCCTTATCTAAGATGGTTTCGAGCCGCTCCTCAAGTCCTTCATAGGAGATTTTGCGGAAGAATTCGTTTTCGGTTAACCCGTCTGGTATTGGAAACTCGGGTAAGAAGTATTTACCTAATAAAACTTGAACACTGCATCGTTCTGCAATTTCCAATGTGTTACTCAAGGCGGATGGAATGTCGGAGAAGAGCGCCGACATTTCTTCCGCACTTTTTAAGTATTGCTCTTCGCTGTAGCGCTTTTCACGTCTAGGGTCATCTAGTACAACGCCATCCCCAATGCAGACGCGTGCTTCATGTGCGTAAAAATCATCTTTTTCGATAAACCGCACATCATTGGTTGCTACCACAGGGCTACCCATTTCAGCCGCCAGCTGCACCATTTTTTGGACCAGCTCTTCATCTCTCGGGCGGCTGGTTCGCTGTAGCTCTAAATAAAATCGATTAGGAAAAATGCTCTGCCAGTGCTGTAAATACGATTTGGCCAGCTCAAGCTTATCGCGAAGCAGAGCATCGCCAATGTCCCCTGACTGAAACCCCGATAAAGCGATTAAGCCTTCCGATTTCTCGGCCAACCACTCGCGCTTAACCTGTGCAAATTCATGATGTTGATTGTCGGTAAAGCCAGAGCTGATTAACTCGGTTAGATGCCGGTAGCCCACTTCATTTTGAGCAATTAGAGTCATCTGCCAAGGGTTGGCGGGTTCATCTTCATTTTCTAACCAAATATCGGCCGCCAAAATGGGCTTGATACCGGCGGAAAGACAGCCTGAGTAAAATTTAATCAAGGCGAACATGTTCGATTGATCGGTTAATGCCACCGCAGGCTGATGGTTTGCAGCAACGTTTTTGATCAACCCTTTGACGCGGACGATTCCGTCCATGAGGGAGAATTCAGAATGTATGCGAAGATGAACGAATGAAGCGGCCATAGATCCCCCAGATAAATGGGCCGAGATTCTAGGTAGAAAGGGTGCTAATTCCTAGCAAAATATTATTTATCTGATACAGGAGGCACAAACCGTGTAGGGAAGAGCTCAAAATGAACCCGGACATAGACAAAAACAGCAATATTTGGCCCTCAAAATAATGGGGGTGACAGTCGCTGATTTGACGGATATTGAGAGATAAATATACAGCCCAAACAAAATAGGGTTGGCAAATATGCCAACCCTATTTTGCCCCTGTCACATTGCTGAACAGCATTACAGGATGTCACACCAATATGATGATAACGGTATAAACTAACTCATGACTTTTTTGAGCTTGCGTCGAGAGTAAAGACCCATGGCCAAGAGAACCAGCCACTTCCAGTCGGCACTTCCGCCGCTTCCTAATGATGATCGACTGCCGCTTAGGGCGGAGTGAGATGAAGCTTGCTGATGATTTTGAATCCCTTGGTCCTTACGTTTTGTCTGAGCATTCACTTCCTGTTCAATTCGAACTGCATTTTTTTGTTCTATGCCATAGCGCTGAAATTGAGACTGCTCCAACACTAACATAGACGTATAAGGCGTCACTAAGCCATAAGTCTTGGCCAAGTCCACAACGGCATCTCGCCTATCGTCTGAATCCCCATACGTTCTTTGGTCGTCAAGCTGCGTTTGAATTTCTGCAAACGCCCAAAGACGCTCTAGCTCTGGATAGCGAATATCAGCTTCTGGTAATGTGATGGGCAATCGGTACTCAATATCCTGACCACTGCGCTTGCCTGTCACGACCAACTCCCCTTCTCCGCCCTTCCAATAGTGCCCGAATATTTGCAGCTGTTGGCCACGATACAGACTCCCGATCGTGCTCGGTTGAACATCACGTACTTTAAGCCCCTTAAATTTCACTTTTACATCGTGTAACGCTTCATAAGATACCTTACTGGCCGCCATTTCTAATTTGCCCAGAATGTCGTCGGCATTGGAGACTGCCAGTGCAAAGCCGTTAGAAGCCTTACTTAAAGCCTGAAGTAGGGGTTTGTTCGCGCCATTTCCCATGATAAATGTGAACAACCTGATGTCATGATCCTTTAATAATTTTAGAAAGGCGCGTTGATTCGTCTCACCAACATTGGCCACACCATCGGTCACTAACCATATGGCAGACGTACGATCCTCATCCATATCATCTAAGCCCATGCGTATTCCCGCCATCAAGTTGGTACCACCTGAAGGTGTAATGTTTGACAGCTTATTTGCCAATTCGATTAAATTCTCAGGCGTAGCTTGAACGTAACCTCGGCTTAACGGTTGAACGCCGTTATTGAATAAAATAATGCGAACGCGATCTTGCGGCTTAAATTTCGACAACCCCTGTGAAACCCCTTCAACTAAGGTTTGGAATTTCCCCTTCATCGATCCAGATATATCTAACACTAACGTCCAGTCTGTGCCCTCAACAATCGGCTTTAGGTCGTCTGCCGGCGTTAATGTCATCATCACGGTCCCCATTTTATGACCACTCGTGGGTTCCGGCTTATAGGCTACGACATTCAACGAACCCGGTGTGCCTTCCGGTAGTCTCCAGTAAAAGACAATGTCTTCATTAAGTTTAAAGGCAGGTTGCTGCGGGGCAGCTGTATTCACTTGGCTGTCTAGTGAAACTTGCCAATGTTGACTGGTAAACTGCTGTATAAGCGCTTGCGGAACGTTCGGCACTCGAACCGCATCCACCGGATGACCGCTCAACAACTCTAAATGAAAACTGAATTGCTGCTGCACCTCGGACTTCCTCGTCCAGAATGCCGATTGTTCACTGTCTGTGCCTCCCTCCTCCAATGGGTATACGTAGCGCCCAACGCCGTGATCAATCTCAATGGGCTGGTAATACACGAGTTTTATGCGTGCATCCTGACCAGCCGGAATCTGTGCGACCTTAATATCAAAATGTAAGAAAGATTCTTGCTCCGTTACCGCGACTTTGCGACCGGCCTGCTTTTCTTGCTGATAAATCTCTTTCGCTTTTTCCTTTTCAACCACTTCTCCATGGATTGGTTGACCATCAATCCAATAGGTGAATTGACTCACAGAAGCTTTTTCGGGCACTGGAAATTGATAATGTGCATCGTATGCCGTCTTTGAATCTAGACTTCCTTGCTCTCCATGACTCGTCTGGCTAGCCTGACTAGGCTCCTCTGGTTGGTGGATGGATGGGTGAGCGAAAACCTGTTCAACGGTTGTCATCGCAAAACCATCTTGAATTCGCACGTTCACTGATTGTGTCCGTATCTCTAAGGGTGTTTGGGTACCGGCTGGTGTCAGTAATCCAGCAGCCTGAACAGGTAGGATTGATACCATTGAACCTAAGCTGGCGGTCGCCGCTGTGGCGACAGCTATATAGCGGCTTGCAAGCTTTTTAATCGAACAGATTATGCTCTTCATCTTCAAGTCCTCTTGCTTATATTTAACAGTGTTCAAAATAAACACAAATAAAAATCCACTGTTCATAATGTTCTTGCTATTATGAACAGTGTTCACAATAATACTAGAAAGTTCCCAATAGTCAAGAATTCTAAACGGTGTTCAATTATGGCGAGACGTAAAGATCATGCTCCAGAAGAGCTGAAAAGCATGGCAATCAAGGCTGTGATCGAATTTCTACAAGAGCAACCCGCCGACAAACTCAGCCTACGACAGGTAGCAAAGATGGTGGGTTATTCACCCGGCACCCTCATAAATTTGTTTGGCAGTTATGCTTTTTTGATATTAGCGGCCAATGCGCACACGCTAGACCACATATCAGATCAACTTGAATCCAGTATGACGATCAGTGACGACCCTAAAGAGCAGCTGCGTTTATTTGCAAATGCCTATTTAACGTTTGCAGTGGAACACCCTTATCAGTGGCAAATATTATTTGAGCATCACCTAGATGAAGCAGACGACATTCCAGATTGGCAACTAAATCGCATCAGTAGGTTATTCTCATTGTTGGAAAGCCGTTTAAAAGTGCTTAACCCGCAAAGCTCTGAAGAAGAAAGGCACAAAGCGAGTCGCGTCATATGGGCGGCCGTTCATGGTATTTGTACATTAGTGATTGACGATAAACTGTTTGCACAAGAAACCTTAACAGGTGAAAGTATGATCCAATCATTACTGACACACTACTTAGGATCGTGGACATTGCCCGAGATGCAGTCATAAGAAAAATAATCAATTGATGCTGCTAATCAATACATTTGAAAGGATTGAAGATCATGAGCCAAGCGAGTCAATTTAGTCTTTTAACAAAACGCCGGTTTTTACCTTACTTTGTTACTCAAGCGTTAGGTGCATTCAATGATAATTTATACAAAAATGCACTTTTACTGCTGATCGCCTTTGGCGGCATCAGCGCACAGGAAGATGCGGCACTGTATACCAATTTAGCAGCCGGTCTTTTTATTCTTCCGTTTTTCTTGTTTTCACCCATTGCTGGGCAAATTGCAGATAAAAGAGAAAAGTCTCAGCTTATTCGCTGGGTCAAACTTCTTGAGATTGGCATCATGCTCATCGCTGCATATGCCGTGATATTTGATCACATCCTACTCATGATGACGCTGTTATTTTTAATGGGCCTTCAATCCGCCATGTTCGGTCCAGTTAAATTCGCATTGTTACCACAGCACCTTGAAGAAGAAGAGTTGGTCGGTGGAAACGGCTTAGTGGAAACCGGTACATTTTTAGCGATATTAACCGGGACCATTACTGCCGGTTTATTTTTTGATTTAGAGGCCGCCAAATACTGGATTGCCTCTGGCGTTATCGTATTTGCCATCGCTGGTTATGCGTCTAGCCGATTTATTCCTCATGCCGTTCCAAATGATCCCTCACTCAAGATAAATTGGAATCCATTCACTGAGCTAGTGAATACACTTCGAAATGCGAAACAAAACCGCCCAGTCTTTTTATCTATATTAGCGATTAGCTGGTTTTGGTTTATTGGTGCGAGTTACCTGACACAGTTCCCAACGTTTTCGAGAGACTATTTGGGGGGCAATCCACAAGTGGTGACCTTACTGCTGACATTATTTTCCGTAGGGGTCGCCGTAGGTTCTCTATTATGTGAGCGTCTATCAGGGCATAAAATTGAAATAGGTATTGTGCCGATTGGTTCAATTGGCATGAGTTTATTCGGGCTAGATTTATATTTCGCTACGGATGCAATTTCGGTAACAGAGGGGATGAATGCTTTAGCATTTATTTCACAACCAGAAAACTGGCGAATGATGTTTGATATAGCCATGATCAGCGCCTTTGGTGGCCTTTATGTGGTGCCATTGCAAGCGCTAATTCAAAATCGAAGTGATGAAAAGATGCGTGCACAAACCATTGCGGCGAACAATGTAATGAATGCTTTATTTATGGTAGTGAGTGCCGTGATCGGTATATTGATTCTGGTCGTTTTGCAACTCAGCATTCCTGAGTATTTTGCTATTATCGCCATAATGAACGTCGCCGTCGCGGCCTATATTTACGCCCAAATTCCAGAATTTGTATTGCGCTTTTTCATTTGGATATTGTCACACAGCATGTATCGCGTCACGCACAAAGGCTTTCATCATCTACCTGACGAAGGCCCTGCAATCATTGTATGCAATCATGTTAGTTATGTTGATGCATTACTGATTGCTGGTGCGTGTCATCGCCCTATCCGGTTTGTCATGGACCGCAGTATTTCTGAAATGAAAGGATTAAAAACCTTTTTCAGATGGGCCAAAACCATACCGATTTGCTCACCCAAAGCCGATGAAATCGTATATGAAAAAGCCTTTTCACGCATTCAAGAGGAACTGAGCCAAGGCAATGTGGTATGCATATTTCCGGAAGGTAAGTTAACCAAAGATGGTGAAATAGACACCTTTAAACCCGGTATTGAAAGAATCATCACTGAAACGCCTGTCCCTGTTATCCCGATGGCTTTAGATGGTTTATGGGGCAGTTTTTTTAGTCATAAAGATGGTGCAGCATTATCCACTAAACCAAAAAGATTTTGGTCGAAAGTGAACATCTCTATGGATGCACCTCAAAATCCGATCAATGTCTCCGCAGCATCGTTAGAAAAAGATGTTCGAACGCTACTAGCAAAAGCTTAACAATATTAAGGGCATCTCCGTAACGTCACTTTTAGCTCTGACCGAGTGCTCTTTTCAAGTTTAAGGCGTGCTTTTGAAGCGCTAAACAGATTTTCTACTGCGAAGACTTTCTAGCATTAAAGCGCGACAGAAAACTTATACGCCTGCATGGATGCAGGCGTTAGAGCGAAGCAGGAGCCAGAACTGAGAATCAAATTGACTTTGTAGGGGCCGTCCAGAAATAAAAAAGCCCTATCTACTTTCGTATTTAGGGCTTTTATTGTGTGTCAGGTCACTACGAACAATTAAACCGCTTTATTCAGCAAGTTTTTTCTCTAGTTTCGCAAGGAAATTTTGAATGCGATTTGCATTAGCGCCCAAATCGCTTTGGCCCTGTCGACTCATAGACCGCATGTCGATCCGCGTCATGCCATCTGGTTGTAAATCAATTCGGATAACAACATCATCTTTAAAACCGAATAGTAAGCTGGTATCCACCGCCTCTACTCGATAGGGCATGGCACTAGAGTAGACCGCCAGCGGCTCCCAGCCTTGTTCAATGATTAAAGTATTCACTTCTGACAATACATCGGTAGGCTCCGTTTTCACTATAACCGGCTTAATATTTGGATACCCTTCCACTTGCATTTCTATAATTTGGCTCCCTTCATGCTCTGTACTGTGGTCGCCTTCTTTACGCGCAGCAGCGGCGGCTTCAAAGGCCGGTATGTTTTCTATATCGGTACTGATGTCATGAATAAACGGATATTGCTTCGCTTTTACAATGTTAATGCCGAGTGTGATCAATGGTACAACCGTTAAGACCAATGCAATCAATAACGGTTTGCCATCGGATTCCACGCCTTTGGATAATTTAAACAGCGCCAGAACACAAATGATAAATGCGATGAGCGCCGCAATAACAAAAATCAAAAAGCTAAACCGAAAGTGAATTAACTCAAATCGAGCAGCCAAAATGGCCAATGGAAAAGCAAATATTGTGAATATTGCGGCCAGTTGTAATGAGTTGGCTGGTATCTTTTCTAATAGCGCCATCGGTTATTCCTTATTTCATTGAGGTGGACAATATCGATTTTCCAATTCTTCAGCTGAAGCATGATAACCAACACAAGCACGCTCTGGAACTTGTGATTGCCCTTCATCGTTTTTACCCCGGCAGACAGAACCAAGATAAGTCGTATTTTTTACCGTACCGCCGGTAAATGGATAGCCTACATAACGATATTGTGCACAAGTATAACCATAACCCGCTGAAACACTGACGACCCCATACGACGGATCACCATTAAAACTTGGCATATCCAATTGGCCGTAATCATTACTACCAAAACACCGAATGGATTGATCATCGCTTTCTTGTTCGATCACACAAGCATGATTTTGACCTACGCTGACGAAAGACGGTTGACGGACCGATAATTCAGCCGGCGTCGATTGCTTACCCCAACACGTGACGTTTTCACTGGCAATGGCACAGACAAACCCATCGCCGACATCCAAATGCGTGGTATTCCCTTGAATAGATGCAGGGATATTTAATTGGCCATGTTGGTTATCACCCCAACAGACGACATTACCGTCTAATTGCAAAGCACAACTGTTATCTCCGCCCGCTGCTACCCATAATGGATTTTCAACCTTCGGAAGCTCAGTCTGCCCTTTGTTATTGCTTCCCCAACAATACACACCGAAAGTGTCGATCAAACAATTATGAGCACGGCCGCTCGCCACCATCGCCGGTGCTGAAGACCAAAATCCATCTCCCATCCCTGTAGCGGGTGAGGGTTCGGTTGCTTGGCCATCGCCATTCGCACCATCACAGCCGACTCTCACACCACCGTGATCCACAAATCGAGTACACACGTGATTTTCGCCAATCGACAAAGATTTCGTGTTCCCCGGTACATTACCGCCTACTTGATCGCCTCGGCTGATTGAGCGTCCCCAACAGCTTAAGTAAGGGCCTCGTAATGCATTCACCGGGTAATAAGAGCAGGTACGACCATTGCCCGCGACCAATAAATACTGTGAATAGTAATCTGGGAATCGAACGAGAAATTCGTCTATTGCGAGATTTTGACTGGCGCCTGAGCGGCTAAAACTTGGTTTTTTATCTTTTTTCTCTTCGCATGCAAGGAGACAAAAAGATGCGATGACGATAAACGTCAGCTTCTTTAGCAACATATTCTGTGCCTGTTCGTCTTGTTATTTTTATGCCGCTAAGACTACCGAACATTGATTCACATTGCTATGCAGCTAAAGCATCACTGAACGTTGGCGCATTTCGCGTCAGCCAACACAGAATAATACGAGGACTAAAACTGCTTAGCGTTACGAATCTGGCCCGATCAGCACAAATTCTTCACATTAAAATTGCACGAATATAAATCACATCATTGCGCGCAGCCAAACAAGAGAAATGGACATGTTGTTGTCTAAACACCACCTGTCTATTTCATCTGCTGCTTGCTTGATTAATCTGAGCCTTTTTGGCCTCGCTCAAAGGCTAAGTCCTTCTGGCTCTCGCCCAACTTATATTCCAAATCTGCGACTTTTTGTGCCATCGCATCTTTATCTTCTTTCGCTGCTTGTAATAAACGATGGCTTTCCATCAAATCAGATTGTTGCTCCCTCAGCTGTTTACGCATCGGGAAAGCAAATAAGAAGTAACTGAGGATTATCCCCAGAACCAACGCCGCCGCTAGCATGTAAATCATGGTAAAAACCTCACTTTTTTCTAAAGATTTGGATAACTAACTTAATTCTACTATCTGAATTCGTCAAAATTACAGCGCTGTGAAGATTTCCACAAAAACTGTGCATAACTTTGTTAATAAGCAGTCGGTAAACTGCTCAACACCGCTATATTACCGGCGCTGCTATAAATTGTTCACTTTTTAATCCATGCTGAAAAAGCTTTATTTTTCAGTCAGTTACTAGAGGCGATCATTTACTGTACAAAAGTTAGCGCGCAATTGTGAGTAAAATAATCAGCATCGACAAAATGTGCATAACCTAGAACATGAACGTCATTGTCAACGGATTTATCCCACTATTTCGAAGTAATTTTCGATCTTATCCCCATTTAAACTGCCATTTTGAGTCCAAGCGCCAATTTATTGATAGCCGTTGGTTATCAAAGCATCAATTGCGGCTAATGTTTCAACAACTTCCACATGTTGCGACATCACTTGCTTTGCTAATGGCGCAATATTACTTTCTGAAGGTAAGGCTTTACCTTGCGCTATCAACGTGTTGATTTTTGGAATAAAGACAAACTGAAGCCATTGATCAAACGAGAGCGTATCAATACAAAACGGTTGCTCACTCGCAAGGGCTTTTTTAGATGGCGGATTAGCGCTCCAACACTGAGCCGCCCGCAAAGCGGATTCTAAATGAACGATAAGCTGCTTCAACGCATTGTATTCTTGAGTTGTGGTCATAGGGGCTTGGTCTGATCCATCACAAAATTTTTGAGGTTATTCACACGCACAAGACCCAACTTGCTCAATGTGCTGTAACCTTGTTAAATCGCGACGATTATACGGGATTTTATGAGCAATCGAGATAAAGCATGCTGAAATTACAGCTTATGTACTTTTTCAATGCACTGACGTTTTACACAAGAATACCAGCGCCTAGCTGGGTAGTATTTAACGATGACTACCTCAATCGAGGGAGTCGATACTTCTCCTTCGTCGGATGGTTCATCGCGGGCCTCACCTTCGCCGTGATCTACTTATCCTCAATGGTGCTGCCGATATCGATTAGTATTTTATTGGGCATGACAGCGAGTTTACTGGCCACAGGCGCGTTCCATGAAGATGGTTTCGCCGATTTATGCGATGGCTTTGGCGGGGGATGGACCACAGAAGATATATTAAGAATCATGAAGGACAGCCGCTTAGGCACTTATGGCGTGGCAGGATTATCCGCGATGCTCGCTTTAAAGTATGCTTCGTTGATCAGCCTTCCGTTGAAGGATTTATTTTGGGCATTACTGGCTGCTCACGGGCTCAGCCGAGCTTGGAGCATTTCTCTCATTGCCGTGCTGCCCTATGTTCAGCTCGATCGCCAAAGCAAGGCAAAACCCGTCGCAAGAACACTTAACAGCAGTGATCTGGCGATTTGTTGGACCTTCGCACTATTACCCTTATTGATGCTTGGTTGGCAGCAAGCACTGGCGGTCATCTTAGTCGGCACACTGGCATTTATGTATATCAAGCGTTGGTTTTGGCGCCGCCTTCAAGGCTACACAGGTGATGCCCTCGGTGCGAGCCAACAAATTCAAGAAATTCTAACTTACGTCGTTCTACTCGCGATACACGGTTGGCTTACGATATAATTCGGCCAAATATCGGTGGGTTACACAACGTGGGCCTGCGCGCATCCTGATCCACCCATGCGCTTCCCTAGCAGAGATTTCGAATGAATTTAACAGAGTACCTTTCACAGCTTGATGGTCAATACCGTATTTATGATGTCGGTCGTCGCATTCGTAAGCTGGACAAACAATTGTTTTTGCAGTTTGAGACTCTCAACACACAGTATCCCTATCCTTACCTCCAACATGCTTGGCTAGCGTTGTATATTTCACAGCCCAAGCAGCCAGAAAACGAAACGTTGTGGTTTTTAAAGTGGCCACTGGATGAACAAGGTAATGTGGTTCCTGCCGTACGTGACGATCTCGTACAGCGTTTTCTTGCACTTTCTCAAACGCCTTTAAAGGCAGACAGTGAAATCGAAGATCCTTTAAAAGATAATCCTTTTTCATTTAACCCAGATGATGTTCGCCGTGCCAGTCTGCATGCCATCGTTCAAGCCAGCGCACGGAGAAAACCATCTTCCCATTTTGATACCGTGATCAATTATTTAAAAGCAGGTAACATGAATCCTCTGTCTTTTAATCACTGGCAAGAGATCGGGTTTCAAGGTTTAGCAGATTTATCTGCTCGCGCGCTCGATCATTTGACGCTAATAAAAGCGAGTTTACCCTTGCTACCCGCTGAGCCATATCTTGCATTGGCGCAGAGCTTAGAGCATCAATCGATACCCTTTGATCTAGGTGAAATTGCGTTGAAGCGATTACTGCAAGACTTAACCTTAGAAGACAATACCAGTGCGGTTGAAGCTGGAATGCGCATCGTCGGCGCATGTCAGGCAGATACGTTACGCATTGAAGCATGGAAACAGTGGATTAATTCAATTTATAGCAGCGAGGTCGCCACGTTATTGGCATTCGCAACACGAAACTTTGATGACTTAGCCTTCACGCCAGAGTTGATCCCTGTATTTTTAGAAAGACTAGCCAACTTGGACAATGATTTTTCTGCCTTCAAGAAAATCATGAGTGATTTACTCTTTTTGCCTGGAACGCGTAATTTATATCTATCTGCATTACGCGCACCGGATCGCGCTGAAATTTTAGGTCATGCAATGCAAGCCTTACTGCAAGATATACAGAGCCGTTAATTTAAATTTCCTTTAGATATCACTGCGCGTTATGAATGAAAAAAATATTTGTCCTTGTCAAAAATTGGCAGCGACTCAAAAAACCTATGAGGCATGTTGCCAAAGGTTTCATCTTGGTCAGTCTCCTGATACCTGTGAACAGTTAATGCGTTCACGCTTCAGTGCTTTCGCTCTTAATTTAACAGCGTATTTACTGGAAAGTTGGCATCCAAGCACTCGGCCCACCGAGTTATCGCCAACGAATGATCACTGGCTAAAGCTCGACATTATTCATTCCGAATCAAATACTGTTCATTTTAAGGCATACTTTAAAGAGGACAATCCATCGGAAAAGCAAAGTTATGGTTGCCTAGAAGAAGTGTCTCGCTTTAGTCATGACCAAGGACGCTGGCAGTATGTAGATGGCGACGCATCGTTTAGTGAATATAAGCCATCACGCAATGATGTTTGCCTTTGTGGCAGCGGGAAAAAATTTAAGAAATGTTGCGCAGTGTGATTCTTTTTTAAAGACACCTTAAATGGGATGCAGAGAAATAACGATTGCGGAGCATCCCATGATTAGGTTATTTAAGCGAGATTAAACATTACGCTTTAAAAACCGATTTAAGTGAACCCAGTCCGATACTGTTTGACCTGTTTGCCCTGGCCATCCTTGTAATTTATCTGACGGAATAATTTTATAATCATCGAGTTCATGGTTCAGCACCACGTCACCTTCCGCTTTAACCGAGTACCCAATAATGAGTTGGTTCTTCGCCTTAAACATATAATGGCCAATGAACTTGGGCGCATAAGCTTTTAAGCCTAACTCTTCTCGTGTTTCGCGCACTGCACATTCTTCCGGTAATTCATGCGCGTCTAAAAATCCCGTAATAATGCTAAATACGTTTTCTGGCCAAGCCACGTTATGAGCCAATACAACACCTTGCGGCGTTTCAACCACCACTGCCACCACGGGCGTTGGATTATTCCAGTGAACGAAACCACACTCGACCGCGCATCCCTTGAACGGTAGCCCTTCCACCCATATTTGCTTTGTACGCGCACCACAATGCGAACAGTAATCATTAGAAGGCGCTAAATATTGTGTCATTTGGTTAACCTTATATCTCTTCCATCAAGCCCTATCTTTTGGCTGCGTCATACCCTTGGTGATCATACCGATGGTACCCAAGATCAGGCCAATAATGGAAACGAGCATACCTAAGTTAACCCAAAGGCCGTATCTGGCCGAGTAAGCAATAAACTCATGTTTCGCTACTGAGTCGCATAGTCCTTTAACGTAGTCCCAACTGCCTTTATTTTGGACGCATGTGGCCACATCCTGGGCTTCTATCATGTAATGCGTTATAAGCAAAACACTGGGTAAGAACAGCATTATCATTCCCCAACGGAGCATAACGACCTCTTTTGTGATGTACCAACGTACTAATATGGTTAAATTTAGCTCATTCAGACTAGCCGAGACGTTGCATTCACCCATTAGGGTGGGCAATAATGGCCACGAATACGCTTATAAAAACAACAATCTGAGTATTATCTATGAATCGTTTAGTGAAGTCGGCATGTGCTGCCACTCTGGCACTTCTGATCACTCCACTGGTTATGGCGAACGCCAAACTGGATACATTACTGTCCAAGATTGATGCCGATATTTCCGCCAGCCGATTAAGTTCACCTGTAGGCAATAACGCCATAGAAGGTATCTGGCAATTCAAAGCCATCGCACCCTACGACCAACGTATAAATACTCGTGTTTATAAAGTGGGCGAATTCTATGTGAAGCTTGCCAATAAAGCCATTAGCACCAAGCAATATGACAAAGCGCAAGGGTATTTGGACAAAGCATGGATGGTGGCCTACTTAACGCCGGGACTGGAAACCGCACAAGATAAACTGGATGCCGTCTATTCAGGTGGTCAATCCACCGCAGCTGCGGCTCCGCAACCAGCGCCACAAAAAGCAAAAGCGACACCGGCTGCACCGAAAAAAGCCGCACCTAAAAAGGACAACAGTAAAGCTGCAAAAGCCAAGGCCGATAAAGAGAAAGCGGCTAAAGCCAAAGCAGCTAAGCGAGCGCAAGAGGCAAAACGTAAAAAGCAAATCGCTGCCGAGAAAGCCGCCGCTGAAAAAGCACGCAAACTAGCGAAAGAGAAAGCAGCGTTAGAAAAGCAATTGGCTGAAAAAAGTCGAGAAGAAGAAGCAAGACGTGCAGAAGTCGCTAAGCTAACTGCTTTGAAAGCCCAGCAAGCCAAAGCTGCGGAAGCCCTTAAAAATGCCAAAGAAGATTCGAAACCCATTGCTCAGTTTTCTCTCGATCAGGGCATTATCGACGAGCGATCATCCAGCGACATCCGAAAAGCACTTGAGCCTGTTTGTAAAGAAGTGCTCGATAACGAAGCGTCCGTGGTATTACACACTCGCACACCTCAAGACTACCGTTGGTTAACAGTCCGATTGACGCTATGTGTTCGCCGAATTGACCGCGAATTTAGATTACGACACAGCAATCAAATCGTTTCTAATGGTTCGCCTAAAATTACATTGCACCCAGGACGTTCCATGTCGTTATTAAACGCGGAGTAATGGGGTATTCACGGATAATGCGCACAAAAAAGGCCGATGACATCGTCATCGGCCTTTTAGGTTGTAATCGCATCGCCCTATTGCACGGATACCAACGACACAAAATTTCCCCAGTTTGAAGCTTAAAATACGATGGTTTTATTGCCGTGTCGCAGTACACGGTCTTCTAAGTGAAAACGCACACCACGACTGAGCACCATTTTTTCAACGTCTTTGCCCAACCTCACCATGTCTTCCACTTTGTCTTTGTGGCTAATTCGAATAACGTCCTGATCGATTATCGGCCCAGCATCCAATTCGCTGGTGACATAATGGCACGTTGCCCCAATAAGCTTCACACCTCGTTCAGCCGCTTGATGGTAAGGCTTTGCTCCTACAAAAGACGGCAGGAAGCTGTGGTGTATATTGATCACCCGACCTTCATAGGTCTCACACACATCAGCCGGTAAAATTTGCATGTACCGCGCCAGTACTATGGCATCGGCTTTGTGTTCTGCAATGATGCGGCTCACTTTGGCAAAGTGTTCAGCCTTGTTGTTCTTATCCACAGGGACATGGAAAAACGGTATGCCATGCCATTCCACCATGCTGCGCAAGTCTTCATGGTTAGAAATGACACAGGGGATGTCGCAGTAGAGTTCTTTTGAATGCCAGCGGTGCAACAAATCGGCTAGGCAGTGGCTGTCTTTACTGGCCAACAACACCATTTTCTTCGGGGATTGCGAGTCAGTGATTGCCCACTCCATACCAAACTCGTCGGCGATGGGTTGAAACTTTTCACGGAAGTCTTGAAGGCCAAATGGTAGTGAGTCGGCTCGAATGCAATGACGCATAAAAAACCAGTCGCTCGCAGCATCCGAATAATGATTAGCTTCTACGATCCAACCACCGTGCTGAGAGACGAACTCCCCGACCTTGGCTACGATGCCTACCCGGTCTGGGCAAGAAATGACGAGTCGATATGTATGTTCCATAAAATTGGCCTTTTACTGCTACGGCGCTCGTTATAAACGGATTATAGTTGCGGCACAAGAATCTGGTTCTATTTCCGCCTCAATCGTGAACGTTTTTTGCTTGTTTTCAGGCTATGACGAATAAAATACTGCTTTCACCGCTTCCTCATTTCTAATAGGTCGCAAGCATGTCCCACTGGTGGCAATTAATACAAGCATTCAACAAGCACCTTCACCGCTTGTGTATGACCCTGTTGTGCATAAATATCAGCGCGTGCAGTCACACACGCGCTGTGCATTTGTACGATGGGCCGCAGCTGCCTGAGCAGCAGTTGGCAGAATTACGCCTGCCATCTCAATTTGAGCTCGTTAAATGGAATCAACAGCCCATAAACACACATTCTCAACTATTCAGGAATCGACTTACCACCGTGTACCTGCCGCCAGGACGACACACATTACAGGTTCGATATGCTCAGGTTTGGAGGATCGGAGCCGATCAACATGAAAAAATTCAATCCGCCCCGATACTCTTTCAATTGCATACCCAAAAGGGGGAAATTCTCAAATTCGCCCACCCAGCCATTCGCCTGCACGCCGAAGCGCTTCAATTTTCAACCTCACCGAAATTGTCCCTTGTGAGCGCGCAACAAAACGTTCAGGGAATACCACAATTAGCCCCGAAAACACTGTCTTTTTTAAACCGAGAATCCAGCGACGAAATCGCCAATCCGCACTTCGAACAGCTCAAATACTGGTGGCAACAATCTCCCGTACAAGAGCGGCAGCTATTTACCAATTGGATCAAGCAAGGACGTGCGGCTGAGCCCAGTGCGCCATTGAGCGATCAATAATGGTCGTCGATTTTGCACAGAAACATCATCAGGAACCGTTCTTGAAAATTAACCCAAGCACTCTCACTGACTAAGAGCAAAATCGGTATGCCATTTTTTATTATTGATCAGGGCCATGCGATACAGCGTCACTACGAGCGCAAACCTGCTGCTCAACCCACAGATGGCGTCACTCCGGTTGCAGCGACGAAAAATTTGCGCTCAAACCATGAGCCTCCTTCAAAATTTCCTGAAAATCCTGCTAAGGCCGTCAATGCGTCCACTCAGCAAGGACAATCTGGATCAACGAATAAAAAGCCCGAAGCCAACCCTTACCAACAAAACGAATCATTTAAAACCGTTCAATTGGCTTCTGAAATAATGGCGCATCCAGCTGTTACGATTTTAACCTCTCGAACAGCAAAAGACGCATGGCGCTTAATGGAGCAACACCGTATACGGCACTTGCCCGTCATGACACAAGATGTCTTGGTCGGAATGATCACCGAACGCGATATACTGCGCTGGCTTGCCAGCAATCAACCGATTGAAACGGGTGTGGATAAAGTGATGCAAACCCGCGTATTTGCCGCAACGACAAATACCGATATTCACCAACTAGCTTTTTGGATGTTCGATGAAAAACTGGGGGCCATACCAATCGTAAATGAAGAGAAAAACGTGTTAGGCATAGTGACTCGATACGATTTATTGAAAGTAATGAGTCACTACGGGCCATTACAAGTGTGGGCATAAATGCCAATCGGCGCTCATTCACAGAGCTCGCAACCTGATGAGAAAATCGATTACGAAAATACACAATGGCTGCTAAACTCTTCATTATTAAACGATTATCCAATGGCCGCTTATCGCCCATTCAGCACTGGACTCAAACATCGTTATCATATTTGTGCTGCTGAAATCTTCTATACGGTAAGTGAATATCTTGGGCCGGATGGTGACTCAATAGTGTGCCGCTGCCTATTCACGGTTAGCCGCACGAATTTAGGAGCTAGATATGATTAACATCTTCTCAACCTCTACTACTCCCCTGCATTCATCATTTTACTGCCGCCCAGCGCGCGGTCATCGTCATTTAGCGCACCCTTTTTTTTAGTTTTACTGAATTACAAACGGTAACGGCTAACACCTGCTTTGGTTATTAGTTTGTCGTATTGTAGCTATTCCACAACCTGCAATTCGTTACTGCCGTATCAACCTCACACTCAGTCGTACAGGAAGTTTATATATGCCTGCTATTAATGCCCGTATCACCCCACGTAACGCTCTGAGAGTATTATCTCGTCGAGAAGTGAATTGCCTCAAGGATTCCAGTGAAGGCGGCTTACACGAGATTCTGAAGCGTTGTGCTTTTGCTGTCTTAAATTGCGGTGCCCACAGTGATGATTGTTTTGCTTCACAAGATGAATATAACGCATTTGATATTCAGGTCATTCAAATGGACAGAGGGATTGTGTTGGATTTAATCAATGCCCCTGAGCATGCATTTGTCGACAATGAGCTGATATTTGGTATTCGTGAGCACCTATTTTCTGTGCTGAGGGACATTGTCTATACCCATGATGCCGTGCTGGACAGCAACCGCTTCGATTTAGACTCTGGTGAAGACATCACTAATGCTGTTTTTCATATTTTACGCAATGCACAAGTCTTGAAATATAATCGCCTGCCCAATTTGGTGATTTGTTGGGGCGGCCATTCAATAGGGCGAGAAGAGTACGACTACACAAAAGACGTCGGTTATCAAATGGGCCTACGCGGCATGGATGTCGGCACAGGATGCGGACCCGGCGCGATGAAAGGCCCAATGAAAGGTGCCACTATTGGCCATGCCAAACAACACAATAAACAAGGCCGGTATGTCGGCATTACGGAACCCAGTATCATTGCAGCTGAAGCACCGAATCCGATTGTTAATGAGCTGGTCATTTTGCCCGATATCGAAAAGCGATTGGAGGCATTTGTTCGTTTAGCTCATGGCATCATTGTGTTTCCGGGTGGTGCAGGTACGGCTGAAGAAATATTGTATTTGTTAGGTATGTTGTTGCACCCTAACAATGAAGCGATTCCTTTTCCAGTGGTGTTCACGGGCCCCGAAAATTCGGCCGAATACTTTGAACAAATTCATGAGTTTATAGGCACTTGCCTCGGTAAAAAAGCGCAATCACTGTACAAAATAATCGTGGGTGACCCTAATGCTGTTGCGCAATACATGCGTGAAAAAATTGCAGAAGTCAGAGACTTCCGTAAGCAAAATAATGATGCATTTTTTTACAACTGGATGCTAACAATTGACCGTGCATTTCAATCTCCATTCGATCCGACACATGAAAACATGAGTAAACTCGACTTAACCCGAAATCAGCCGGTTCATAGCTTGGCGGCCAATTTAAGACGAGCCTTCTCTGGCATCGTGGCGGGCAACGTTAAGATGGAAGGTATATTAGCCGTCCGGAAACATGGTCCGTTTACATTGCATGGCGATACCGACATCATACGTCCGATGGAAAAATTACTGGAGTCAATGGTGAAACAGCAAAGAATGAAATTACCAGGCAGCCACTACGAGCCTTGTTATCAGATTGTTGAATCAAAATAACATTTAAGGGCACCTCTCCTATTCTTTCACAGAATAAAAAATGCACGGCTATTGTTTGCCTCAACGAACAACGGCCGTGCAAAATTTAGCAACCCATTTTTATTACGATAAATGATGAAAAACATTCATACCGTTCCCCTATGCAAACGGAAGTTAAATTTGTAGCATGCTCATGCCAAAAATTTATCCATTGCTGAGATAGGAAAAACGATGAAGCTTGAATCCATCGCGTTACACCATGGTTATGAATCTGAAGCCACGACTAAATCTGCCGCTGTTCCCGTGTATCAAACGACATCGTATACATTTGATGACACGCAACACGGTGCAGATTTGTTTGATTTAAAAGTTCCCGGCAATATTTATACACGCATCATGAACCCAACGACGTCTGTACTCGAACAGCGAATGGCAGAAATGGAAGGCGGAATTGGCGCATTAGCTGTTGCATCTGGGATGTCTGCTATCACCTATTCTATTCAATGCCTCACGCGAGCAGGCGATAACATCGTCGCGACGAGCCAATTGTATGGCGGCACCTACAATTTATTTGCGCATACCTTTCCGCAACAAGGCATTGATTGCCGCCTCGCCTCAGCAGATGATTACGATGCGCTAGAAGCACACATTGATGAAAAGACCCGCGCTATATTTTGTGAGTCAATTGGTAACCCAGCGGGAAACATTGTTGATATTCGTCGTCTGGCCGATCTTGCACACAAACACGGTATTCCACTGATCGTTGATAACACGGTTGCCACGCCGTTCTTATGTCGCCCATTTGAATTAGGTGCAGACATCGTCGTGCATTCACTGACTAAATACATTGGTGGTCACGGTACAACGATTGGTGGAGCGATTATTGATTCAGGTAAATTCGATTGGGCTGCAAACAAAGAACGTTTTCCGATGTTTAATGAACCGGACCCTTCCTACCATGGGGTGGTTTACACAGAAGCATTAGGAGCGGCTGCTTTTATCGGACGCTGCCGCGTGGTTCCACTGAGAAATACCGGTGCAGCTTTATCTCCACACAGTGCATTCCTCATTATGCAAGGCTTGGAAACCCTTGGCTTAAGAATGGAGCGCCATTGTGAAAATGCGTTAAAGGTCGCCCAATTCTTAGAAAAACACGAGCAGGTAAAATGGGTGCGCTATGCGGCATTGGAAAGCAGCCCTTATTATGATCTCTGCCATCAAATCAGTGGTGGTCAAGCTTCGGGGATTTTAAGTTTTGGTATCGAAGGGGGCGTTGAGGCCGGCAGTCAATTTATTGATGCTTTACAAATGATTTTGCGACTGGTCAATATCGGAGACGCTAAATCGTTGGCCTGCCACCCAGCGACTACCACCCATCGCCAACTTAATAGCGACGAATTAAAATCTGCAGGCGTCAGCGAAGACATGATTCGCATTTCAGTGGGTATCGAGCATATTGACGACATTATTGCTGATCTTTCGCAAGCACTGGAAGCTGCAAGGCTCTAGATGTGCAACTGTTCGTTTATTGAAGCAAAAAAAAATGGTGATTGAATATCACCATTTTTTTAATTCAAATGATTGGATTCACATGTCCTGCACTCCAAATAAAGACCCAGCGTTCAATCCTTGTTTTTCCATGATTTCACGCATTCTTTTCAATGCTTCTACTTGAATTTGGCGTACACGTTCACGGGTTAAACCAATCTCTCGTCCCACTTCTTCTAAAGTGCTGGTTTCATACCCCCTCAAACCGAAACGCCTAGAAATGACTTCTCGTTGCTTCTCGGTTAATTCGTCTAGCCATCCGTCTAAGCTAAATCGAATATCGTCATCCTGCAATAATTGACAAGGATCACTCACGGCTTCATCGGCTATCGTGTCTAAAACTGATTTATCTGTGTTATATCCGAGCGGTGAGTCCACCGATGTGACTCGCTCATTTAATCCGAGCATCCGCTTTACATCGTTAACCGGCTTTTCCAGTAGGTCTGCTATTTCTTCTGCACTGGGTTCATGATCTAACTTTTGAGTCAGCTCTCGCGCTGCACGCAAGTAGACATTTAATTCTTTTACAACATGAATGGGTAATCGAATGGTTCGGGTTTGGTTCATGATTGCCCGTTCAATGGTTTGCCGAATCCACCACGTCGCGTAGGTAGAAAATCGGAAGCCACGCTCTGGGTCAAATTTTTCGACGGCACGGATTAAACCAAGATTACCTTCTTCTATTAGGTCTAATAACGACAAACCTCGATTGACATAACGTCGGGCAATCTTCACCACTAGGCGCAAATTACTTTCGATCATGCGTTTGCGGCCTTTCTCATCACCTTTGCGAGCGAGACGAGCGAAGTGTACTTCTTCTTCCGGTGTTAATAGTGGAGAAAATCCAATTTCGTTTAGATAAAGCTGTGTGGCATCAAGATTTTTTTGTGACTCTGCTTCATAAGTTGACGCTTGACCGGAACTCGGTCGTGTCGACTTTGAGGGTTTTACTTCCGCTGCACTATTCAGCTCAACCACATCAGCAGATTTTTCATCCACTATTGCGGTATCGGAGTCACTGTCAATTACATCGGTATTTAATTCCCTTTGAACTGCCATAGTCTAGCCCCGCCTACTCTAATTGTTGTTGTGATGGAACTTATTCAAGACCTGTTCCAATCGTACAACTATGGGTTTACGTCCAAACCCGAATCTGCGCATTAGGCCGTTATTATCCAGCCTTTGGCAAATGATTCATCGGGTTTACCGGCTTTCCATCGCGACGAATTTCAAAATGTAGTTTTACTGTATCCGTCCCACTGGATCCTAATTCAGCTATCGGCTGATTTGCTGTAACCTGCTGATTTTCTTTTACTAACAATCGTTGGTTGTGAGCATATGCACTGAGATAACGATCATTGTGTTTGACGATCACCAGATTTCCGTATCCGAGGAGTCCGCTCCCCGCGTACACAACTGTTCCAGCCGCTGCTGCCATGACAGGCTCCCCTATGCGCCCCCCGATATCAATCCCCTTGTTCACGGGTGCATTCGCTGAAAATTTGGCGATCACCTCCCCTCTGAATGGCCAGTGCCACTGGATTTTTTCTTTATTAGTACTTACTAATGGCTCCGCTAGTCTATTTTTGTAGGCGCTAGGAGTCACAGACGCACTAGGCTTCTGTTGAGACGTCAAAACTTTGCTGCCTTTTTGAGCAGTTCTGGCCTTTGTAGTCACTTGGTACTGATTGCGATTAATTTTTAAGCTTTGTCCGGGGTAGATGAGATAAGGGTAATATATCGAGTTAGCACTCGCTAACGCCTTATAGTCCCACCCATAGTCCCATGCAATGGAGTAAAGTGTCTCACCCTTGCTCACAATATGGACACCCCCAACACCGACAGGCCGACCAAACTTTGCGTCTACTGACGTAAAACCACTACAACCCGATAAACAAAACAATACGATCGCACCAAAAAAACTGGCTTTGCTGACCATATAAACAGTATTTTTTCGTATATTTTGACGGTTCACGCTCATGACAGGATTTGCTTTCAAAGACTCACTCTATTTTTATGCAAATTTGAAATTAAAATTTTATGCATATAAAAAAATAATATTAAAAAAGGATAAAATTCACAGTTTATTTTTTGGAAATATCGCAATTCGACGACTTTCCGTTCTCAATTTTTCCATACCGAAATAGCATGGCAGTTTACCACTGTTTAAAAATTGGTCTTTTTTGCCATTTTCCCTACACGGTCAAACAGAAATATGACGCCAGCGCCCGTTATAATCAACGCACAAGCCAAGCCAATTTGTGGATCACCTATGTATGCACTAGGCAGGACAAGGTCTTCGATAAGCGGTGTTTTCTTGCCGGATGCACTGATATTAAAACTCATTACAATCTTCCAAGGCCAGATTTTAACCAAAGCTCCCACCATAAATCCGGTGAGCAGAGCGAGCATGGCATCGTGGTAGCGTTGAAGTAGATAGGAAAGTACACGAGAAAAGGCAAGTATTCCGACTACGCACCCTAGGGCAAATATCAGCAAGTTGACGATATTAAAGCTTTTTACCGCCTCAATGACCGGCCCATACATTCCCATTAGCAACAAAATGAAGCTGCCGGATATTCCCGGTAAGATCATGGCGCAAATTGCCAGTGCACCAGCGAGGAAAAGTGTAATAGGCGACACTGCGATGGAGGTGGGTGTGGATGTACCGATAAAGGCTGCTACTGCCACACCGAGCACCAACATGCCGATGATTCTTGCGTTCCATTGATTGACCCGTGCGCCAACGTAGATTGAGGAGGCCAAGACTAAACCGAAAAAGAATGACCACACCAGCACGGGTTGAACGTCAAGTAGGTGATGGATGACTTTGGCTAATAGGAACACGCTGGTTAAAATGCCCAATAGTAAAGTCATCAGAAACTGACCATCAATTTGTTTCCAAGCGAGAGCAATGCCGCCTCTTCTGAGCGCGACAAAAGTGTCCAACCCAACACTTTTTATGGCCATTAATAGCCGGTCGTAAATGCCGGTCACTAACGCGATCGTGCCACCTGAAACACCGGGGACCACATCCGCTGCCCCCATTGCCATGCCTTTAAGAAACAAAAGTACTGATTGAATCACGAAGGTTCCTATTTTCTATTTTATTTACACGCAAAGCGGAATGAGGTTTACGACATATCGCTCAGAGAAATCATTCACATCGCTTTCTAGACCCCCCGACATCATCCGTCAGGGTGCATACGGTTTATGATTAAATGAGTTTTAAGCCAGCAGATTTCGATGCGGTGGCTTGCACGTTATTTTTGTATGCCATCTAACATCGGCACGAATCTCACAGCATCTAGGTATTGCTTGGATATGCCTTCTTCTTCGCGAATGATTAATACAAGCTGCTGCTTATCTTCAGAGCCAACTGGCATAATTAAGCGTCCACCCACCTTCAGTTGAGCCACCAATTCAGGCGGGACTTTTTCAGGCGCTGCGGCAGATAATATGCCGTCAAATGGCCCTTCGTCTTCCCACCCCCAATTGCCATCTGCTAGCTGGAATTTCACATTATTCATTCGCAGTAATGCGGCACGTTCTCGGGCTTTAGATTGTAACCCTGCGATGCGTTCCACACTGTAAACCCTTTGGACTAATTGAGACAGAACGGCCGTTTGATAGCCACACCCTGTGCCGATTTCTAATACGGATTCGAGTGGTCCATTCGCCAACAAAACCTCTGTCATTTTGGCGACAATATAAGGCTGGCTGATGGTTTGGCCAAAACCAATGGGCAATGCCGTATCTTCGTAAGCACGGTGCGACAGCGCTTCGTCAATAAATAGATGGCGGGGCGTATTGGCCATCACATCCAGAACGGCGTGACTCTTGATACCTTGCTCAATTAATCGAGTAATCAATCGATCTCGCGTGCGTTGAGATGTCATGCCAATGCCTTGAAACTGCAAAGGTGTCACTTGAGCCACTCCTGCATACGTTCTTCAACATTGTGCGCTGTCATATCCACATGAATGGCAGTAATACTGACTTTTTGTTGGTCGATGGCATGGAAGTCTGTTCCTGGCCCGGCATCGGCGCCTTGCCCTGCCGCCGAAATCCAATAGCATTCTTTACCACGCGGGTTCGTGGCTCTCACCGGATTATCACTTCTCTGGCGGTGCCCGAGTCGCGTAATTTCCCAGCCTTTTAACTGCTCGTACGGAACATCGGGTACGTTCACATTTAAAAGCGTTCGTTCAGGTAAATGAAGTGATTCCACTTTTTCTAATAGCTCAACGATCACTCGCGCAGCTGTTTCGAAATGTCGACTGCCAACCAATGATACAGCGATGGGTAACTTACTCAGGAATCGACCTTCCATCGCCGCAGCGACGGTGCCGCTGTACAACACGTCATCACCAAGATTTGCGCCCGAATTAATCCCTGACACAACGCGCTCTGGGTCAGCATCACATAATGTATTGATACCCAAATGAACGCAGTCGGTGGGGGTTCCATTAATACTGATGGATCCGTTCTCTAGATGTATTGGGTGCAATGGACGGTCTAATGTTAGGGAGTTGCTGGCGCCACTGCGATCTCGATCCGGTGCCACCACTTGCACAGCAAAGCCGTGATCACTTAAAGCTTTAGCTAATGTATTCAACCCCGGCGCATGAACACCATCATCATTGGAGAGCAAAAGTTGCTTCATTCAGCTTCGTCCGTTTTCGTAGATCGATCAAAGTCGCGTGTGGCCTCAACCATTTGACCCAGTTCACGCAATATGGAAGTCGCATAGTACCCTGAAGGCAAACTGAATTGCAGCACCAATTGGTCTGATTCAAGCCACTGCCAAGATAGATCCGGCACCATCAATCGGCTAGCACGTCTCTCCTGTTTAATGCCTTGTTTCTCAATGCCTTCACTGAAAACGGGAAAACGTTGAGCCACACTCGTTTCAAGATTGGATAAATCTTCTTCGCTTAAACTTTGACCACGCCCCCACATGGCAGCGGTTGGGTGTATTTCACACTGGCGCCACCTTTCTCGTTCTTCCGATGAGTGTTCTTGACGAAAACCTCGTAAACCACCGGCAAAACCGTACACTTCACCCGACATAGGTCGATCCCAAAGTTCGCTTTCAACGCGCCACTTAACAATTTCATTGAATAAATAGGAGCGAGCGGAAGAAATATAAATAGAGGCTTTTTGCCGGTTACGCGGACGCTTGCCCGACACAAACAGCTTGTGCGCTTGCTGCAAATTTTCGCCATGATTACCAAATCTTTGCGGACCAAAATAATTCGGCACTCCACGTTGACGAATTAATTCAAGTCGTTGGTTTATGGCATCGATTGAACCACTAACATCACGCAAAGTTAAACGAAAACGGTTTCCACCCAGCGCACCCCGTTTTAATTTAGCACCGTAAAAACCGCTTCGAAGTAAAGTAAATTCATCTCCCCACATAGCGCCCAGATCTGGAACGTTTTTATTAATGGGCACACTAAACCATTGGCGTGTAATCGCGTGTCGGTCTTTTAAACCTGCATATCCAATGTCTTTCAAGTTGACGTGTGCATGATTCGCCAGTTGACGCGCTAACCAATGCGTATTTGTGCCGCGCTTTTCGATAAAAAGATACCAGTGAGGGCCGTCTTCTTTTAATTGACGGTTGGATGATTCAGTGACCTGAAAATCTTCATCCTGCTTTCTATACTGCCCCGTCGCAGCCAACGGAGGATAGGCCAAAGGCCAATTCATTTCATAAACAGGCGCGTCTATTGTTTGTGATTTTTTTGTATTCGAACCTTGGCTGTTTGATTCAAGATTTTTTTCACTCGATTCTTTATCGGTCACATTGATACCTTAAATGATGTAAACACGTTATGCCGGATTGTATAAACGGTTGATTTAAATTTTGACAATTAATGCAACGGCCTCTGCCGCAATACCTTCTTTACGACCGACAAATCCTAATTTTTCTGTGGTCGTTGCTTTCACATTCACTTGCCCGATATCGACCTTTAACACTTGGGCGATATTCTGCCGCATCGCTGAAATATGCGGTGCCATTTTAGGGCTCTGCGCCATAATGGTTAAATCGACATTACCCACTTGATAACCTGATTGTTTAACGGCCTTTATCACGTGCTTCAGCAGGTCTCGACTATCAGAACCGGCATACTGCGGATCAGTATCGGGAAAGTGATGACCAATATCCCCGAGCGCAGCTGCCCCCAGTAACGCATCGCATAGAGCATGCAATGCCACATCGCCATCACTATGGGCGATCAGTGCTGATTCATAAGGAATCGAAACACCGCATATAAAAATAACGCTACCGGCTTTTGGTTCCGCAAATTTATGAACGTCAAACCCATGACCGATTCGAAATGTATTTATCATGTTCTACTATTCTGTTGTCTAAAATAAATAATGGCTGCGAACTTATGATGATTGCGCTTGGATAAATAACCGAACCAGTTCAAGATCTTCAGGGCGAGTGACTTTTATGTTCATGGGGTGGCCCGGCACCACCTTCGGCATCAGCCCAACGTATTCTAAAGCGGAAGTTTCATCCGTAATTTCCACACCATCTTCGATACAGCGTTCAATGGCTGCCTTTAAAACACCCAACGGTGCCAACTGCGGGGTTTGAGCGTGCCAAAGGTGTTGGCGATCAACGGTTTCGACAATGCGAAAGTCGCTGTTGGTACGTTTCATAGTGTCGCGTACATCCAACCCAAGAAACGCACCTGCTGGGTTTCGTGCATGGTAAAGCGCTAATAAGTGGGTTAGGTCAACGCAAGGCCGCGCCGCATCATGCACCATGACCCAAGCATTTTTCGTCACACCATTGGCTTCAAGCGCATTTAGACCGGCTAATACAGACTCAAATCGCTCACCGCCACCTAAGCATGATTTTAAGTCCAATGGGGATGGCCATTTAATCTGATTAAACCAACTGTCATGGGAGGCGATCACCACCATCATCGAGCTAAGATTCGGTAAGGTCGATAAACGCTCTAGGGTATGTAACAAGATCGGCTTGCCACAAACCTCTAAATATTGCTTGGGCACCTCAGTTTGCATGCGGCTGCCAACACCCGCAGCCGGAACAATGATGTACAATTCCTCTTGGTCCACACAGTCTGATTGCGGGCTGCTTGCCATCACTTGAGGGCTACTCATGAACCGGTTGCTCCACTGTAATGAAGAAGGTCTCTCCTTCTTTAATCATGCCAAGGTCCTTTCTTGCCTTCGCTTCAACACTGTCTAAAGACCCTCTAAATGAGCGAATATCCTCTGCTAATGCTTCATTGCGCACCGTGTGCACTGCGTTATCTTCCTTTTGTTGCTCAATTTTGTCAGCCAGTCTTAAATTTGCCAGCACACCAGTGCCATCAAACCACAGTTGGTACTGGAGCCATCCAAACAGTAGGGCGATCAAGCCTACGAGAACCGCCTTTTTGAGAATCATTCTTAATAACTCCTCTTTACCCAAGAGAACATCGTCCTTAGACATGTGATAAAATGGCCGCGTTTTTTATATTAATGATTGCCAATGAACATCAAAGCTGCTGTTAAACCGATCTTCACAATATTTCTTACCTTGCTCGCTTATGTGCTGATCATGAAAAGCGTCGGTGGACCCAATACTAACCCACCGCAATTGGCCAGTGAGATACCACTCATGATGCTTATGTGCGTTCTGTTTGGGTTACCACTGAGGCAGTTTAAACTGCGCTGGGTCATAGCCTGTATTCCAGTACTGGCATTATACCTGTTTATTGATATTTACGACGTGGCTTTTAATCGCGTTTTTAAGTGGTCAGAGCTTCACGAAATTCCAGAAATGATCGATGTTCTGCCCTTGTTTGATTTAGTGTTACTGTGGATTCCTGCTTTACTGCCGTTAGCCATATACAGCGCTGTTATCGCGCCCAAAAGAATTGCATGGCTGGCACTGCCCCTAGCTATCGTATTTTCAACCTACACTTGGTTGCAATCAGCACCGCAATCTTACATCGCTACATATCTCGCCGTCAGTAAGCCGGTCATTCCACAGAATGAATCCAGAACCGTTCGAAACAACGGCAGAGTATTAACCACGCTCTTCTATGAAGCTAGCCGACAGAATGTGCTCTCTTCGCTGTCATTGATGGCGAATAAGCCACTTAATCAATTTGAACATTACCAAACTAACGTCAGCACATTACAAGAGCTGGCCCCCAACCGAAATATTCACATTATTGTGTTGGAGTCATACATTGATCCGAGTAATTTTAAAGGCATTAAATTTACTCAGCCAATTGAGCCAGCAGACTTTAAATGGCTCAGTCCATACAAAGACTATTCAATATCACCCGTGTTTGGTGGCCACACTCCTCAGGCGGAGTTTGAGTTGCTGTGTGGCATCCCCGCACAATCTAAATATTCCAGCATAGAGTTCAATCTCTTTACCGGTGCGAAAGTCAGTTGCTTACCGCAATGGCTACAAGCGATTGGTTACAACACGATCGCCAGCCATGCCCATAAAACGACATTCTTTAACCGTAAAAAAGCTTATCCGGGCTTAGGGTTCGAGGAAATTTATTTCCCAATTGAATACTCTGGCAATCCCAGCACCTACATGAAGCGAAATACGAGCATACCGAATGGTTTAATGTTCGACGGAGACCTGTTTGAGCAAAACTTAGCGTTTATTGAAAAGAAGCTAGAATCCCAACAGCCAATTCTGAACTATGTTCTAGGGGTCTATGGACACGCGCCACACTTAATAGATGAAAGCCGATTTCCGTTAAAAGTGGAAGCGTCAATTGATGATACTCTTATTCAAAAGATTACAAATGAATACACGTACCGAACGGAAGCCCTAAATTCCTATTTGCAATCACTCATAAAAATAGATCCGACATCACTTATTTTGGTGATTAGCGATCATTTACCTCCCTTGGATGGGATGACGGGTATTTACAAAGAATTTGGCTATTTAGACACCATGCCAAAACCCATGTATCAAAATTTGCTCTACTTTATCGACCAAGGCAAACCCACCACATTTGATGGGACCCACCATTTTCAACTCAGCGACTTTATATTAGATAAATTAACTGCTGGCCGTTATTGCAAAGCATTGGTGTGTAATTACACTCATGCCAAAGTCAGCGAAAACGCAAACGAGCGATATCAACAAATCATGGCTCAAGCGGTGAGTGATCGACAATCGATAAACACTCCCAATCTCACATCAGCGGTTGATAGACCGTAATCCACAAACTTTAATTTCATACATTTTTGATAGCAGAAAATTAAGACATAAAAAAACCTGCCTGAGCAGGTTTTTTTATGTCTTACAGTTAAGCCAGTTTAAGCTTGGCCTTTCACTTCTTTTAAGCCTTTGTAAATCGCTTTGTCGCCAAGTTGTTCTTGGATGCGCAACAGTCGATTATATTTAGATACTCGATCTGAACGACACAGCGATCCTGTTTTAATTTGACCCGCACAGGTACCAACCGCTAAATCAGCAATGGTAGTATCTTCCGTTTCGCCTGAGCGGTGAGAAATAACGGCGGTATAACCCGCATCATTGGCCATTTTAATAGCGTCTAATGTTTCCGATAACGAGCCAATTTGGTTGAACTTAATCAAGATAGAGTTGGCAATGCTTTTATCAATGCCTTCCTTCAAGATTTTTGTATTAGTGACAAACAAATCGTCGCCCACTAATTGAACGCGGTCACCCAGTTTCTCTGTTTGATATTTCCAACCATTCCAATCAGATTCATCTTGTCCATCTTCAATGGAAACAATCGGATACTGGTCACATAAGTCTGCAAGGTAATCAGAGAACTCTTCAGCCGAAAAGATTTTACCTTCGCCACTTAAATTGTACTGACCATCTTTATAGAATTCAGATGCTGCACAATCCAAAGCCAATGTGATGTCTTTGCCCAACTCATAACCTGCATTTGCCACGGCTTCTTTGATCACAGCCAGTGCATCCGCATTAGAAGCTAAGTTAGGCGCAAACCCACCTTCATCGCCAACTGCTGTATTCAAACCTTTAGCTTGCAGCACTTTTTTCAAATTATGGAAAATTTCTGCACCGGCGCGCAAGCCTTCACTGAAAGACGTAGCACCAACAGGCTGAACCATGAACTCTTGAATATCCACGTTATTATCAGCGTGCTCGCCACCATTTAAGATGTTCATCATCGGCAAAGGCATGCTGTACTGACCGGCGGTACCATTGATATCTGCAATGTGAACATACAGCTCAACGCCTTTAGCTTGCGCCGCTGCTTTCGCATTTGCTAGAGATACAGCGAGAATCGCGTTAGCGCCTAGCTTCGACTTGTTTTCAGTTCCATCAAGCTCGAGCATTTTGTTATCAAGGGCGCGTTGATCCGTTGAATCCAGCCCCACTAAAGCTTCTTTAATGTCGCGATTAATATTAGCAACGGCTTTCAATACACCTTTACCCATGTATCGAGCCTGATCGCCATCACGAAGCTCCAATGCTTCACGAGACCCTGTTGATGCACCAGATGGGGCACAGGCTGTACCCATAATGCCGCCTTCCAAATAAACATCCGCTTCAACCGTTGGGTTACCACGGCTGTCCATCACTTCACGCGCTTTTATGTCTACAATCTTTGCCATCGGGCTGATCTCTCCAGTACGGTCTAAAAATAATAAATTTTGCTAAATGGCACCTTGCAATTGCAATTACAAAGTGCCCAATCATTCGTTATTCAGCTTTACCTGCATGCTTTAAAGCCGCACCCACAAATGCGCTAAACAATCCATGCCCATCCCTTGGTGTCGATGTAAATTCAGGGTGGAACTGGCAAGCAACAAACCACGGATGGTCAATGACTTCCACGACTTCGACCAAACTGCCATCCATTGAACGACCTGCTATTCGCATACCGTGCTTTTCGAGGTCTTCTAGGTAGTTATTATTCACTTCGTAGCGATGACGATGGCGCTCAACGATGGTCTCAGCGTCGTAAGCTTGCGCAGAAAGTGAACCTGCTGTTAGCTGACACTCTTGGCCGCCTAAACGCATTGTGCCACCCAAGTCTGAATCTTTAGAGCGCTCTTCTGTTTCGCCTTCAGCAGTCGTCCACTCTGTAATCAATCCCACTACAGGATCTGGTGTGGTGTGACTAAATTCTGTACTGTGGGCATCTTTAATACCGCACACATTACGGGCAAATTCGATAACAGCAGACTGCATGCCTAAGCAAATGCCGAGATACGGTACTTTATTTTCACGGGCAAACTGAACCGTGCGGATTTTACCTTCGACACCGCGATGACCAAAGCCACCGGGCACCAGAATGGCATCTTTACCCTCAAGAATGCCGCAACCGTCGCGCTCTATAATTTCTGAATCGATATATTCAATATTTACTTTTGTCCGGTGCTTTAAGCCCGCATGATCAACAGCTTCGATCAACGACTTGTAGGCATCCAACAATTCCATGTATTTACCCACCATGGCGATGTTGATTTGATGATCAGGATTTAACTTGGCATCAATCACTTCATCCCATTCGCTTAAATCAGCTTCTGGGCACTCAATGCCAAACTTATCAACAACGTAGTCATCCAAACCGGTTTTTTGCAGCAACGCAGGAATACGATAAATCGTATCGGCATCTTCTAATGGAATAACGGCACGCTCTTCAACGTTCGTAAACAGCGCAATTTTTCGAAGTGAACTGGAGTCAATACGGTGGTCTGAACGACAAACTAGGATGTCTGGCTGCAAACCGATTGAGCGCAATTCTTTTACCGAGTGCTGAGTGGGCTTAGTCTTCGTTTCACCCGCGGTCGCGATGTAGGGCACCAATGTCAGGTGCATAGATAACGCTCGTTTACTGCCCAGCTCGACTTTTAATTGACGAATGGCTTCTAGGAAAGGCAATGACTCAATATCGCCGACAGTGCCTCCTATCTCAACCAGCGCAACATCCGCACCTTCTGCCCCTTCATATACTCGGCGTTTGATTTCGTCTGTGATGTGAGGGATGACTTGAACCGTACCGCCTAGATAGTCGCCACGGCGCT
Organism: uncultured Saccharospirillaceae bacterium; assembly: GCA_947503895.1. Classification (GTDB taxonomy): domain Bacteria; phylum Pseudomonadota; class Gammaproteobacteria; order Pseudomonadales; family Oceanobacteraceae; genus Bermanella. The sequence continues at coordinate 110,222 of CANNFT010000006.1, read as the reverse complement.
CTTTGCGCAAGACGTCCATATAAATTCGACCCGTCGTGAAGTTGTTGCGACGACCCATGGTGGTACGAATGAATCGTTCATAATGCCCAAGGTCGAGGTCCGTTTCTGCACCGTCATCAGTAACAAATACTTCACCGTGCTGGAATGGACTCATGGTGCCTGGGTCTACGTTGATATAAGGGTCCAGCTTTAGCATGGTGACCTTTAATCCACGTGCTTCCAGGATAGCACCAAGGGAAGCGGAAGCGATGCCTTTGCCCAATGAGGACACGACACCACCTGTGACGAATATAAAACGAGTCGACATATTCTGGTGATATCCGAGTGAAAAAGTAATAGGAATTGTGGGAACAAGATGGCGCTACAGTCTACCAGAACCTTAATGATGACGCTAGAAACAATCACCGCTTTTGGGTTAATAACGACGAATGTAGATCACCACTCGTCGATTACTGGCACGCATCTCTTGCGTCATATCCGCACCGGCTTCAGGCAGCTGTTTTGGCCGAGAGTCCGCGTATCCTGAGGCTTTGAGGCGCTGTTTATCAATGCCTTGTTTCAATAAATACTTCACAACATTACTGGCTCGCGACGATGACAGCTCCCAATTTGAAGGGAATCGGTCCGTGCTAATTGGCTGATCGTCCGTGTGTCCCTCAACTTCCACTAAATGCGTTTCATGACTGGTGTCCCGAATCACGTTTGTCACTTCTTCAAGCATCGGCATTGCCGTGGGCCGGATAGCTGCTGATCCTGACTCATACAATGAAAAGTTTGAGAACTCAACGCGCACACCTTTCACGTCTATATCGACGTTGACGTTATCTTGCATGCCATGTTGTCCAACAATTTTTTCTAGCGCCTCTTTAATATCCGAAAAGGGCGTCACAGGCTTTTTATTGCTGACCAAGCCCGCCAAGCCTTCTTTTAAAACTTCCACTTTACCCTGATTGATATCCGATACGGATAGAATCATCACGAAGAAGGCCAGCAACAAGGTGATTGCATCAGCATAGGTCACAATCCAACCTTCGCCATCTGCATCAAATGTCGCTCGCCTGCGCCTCAGCCCACGCTTATGGGCATTCTCACTCATATTGATTACCCAGCTTAAAGGTGGCGGATATCATCGACATCAACCTTCACTCTCTTCCACAATGTAGCGTCGACGAGGATGGACAAATGCATTCAGTCGATCTTGAATGAGGACGGCATCTTTTTTATCCACCAGCATGACAAAGCCATCCATCATCAGTTGATGTAAAAAATACTCTTGTTCTTGTTTCTCCGTTACATGAGAGGCAGTCGGCTTAAACAATAAATTGGCAAGCAAGACTCCATACAGTGTGGTGATCAGCGCCAGAGCGAGACCTTTTCCGAGATTTGCCATATCATCGCCCATACTGTCCAGCATAATGATCAGCCCCACTATGGTACCCACCATCCCAAAGCCCGGTGCGTAAACACCCATGGTATTTAAAATTTTGCTCTCCAAAGATTGGCGCTGCCAGTGTGAATCCATGGCATCTGTCATGATGGTGCGGATATCTGCATGCTTGTACCCATTGCTGAGTAACTCCATGCCGAGCGCAAAAAAACGATTACGCATTTCTTTCTTCGTCACACTGTCTTCCAACGCACTAATGCCACCATCACGATATATATTGCTGAGTTCCATGAAGCGTTTGACCCATTTTTGCAGGTGTTTTTGCGTACACTGGGAAGCCAATAAGGTCTCAGACATCGCACGAATGGCATGCATAACTTCGCCAAAGCTAAAGCTAATCAGTGATGCGGCAAACGTGCTTCCAATGACCATCATGGCGCTAGCCACACTGATGAAGATTAAATAGTTGTCTGTACTGGTATAAATAGCAAAAACAAATAGCCCAACACCTGCAGCTATACCAATCAATGTGCTAAATGAAATCATGAGCTCGTTTTACGCTGAGGTTGGTGAAGTTGATCCATAGAGAATTTACCCGCCGCAATGTACTCTCGCAGTTTATGCACAATTTGACGCCGAGCAGAGTCAACATCTTTAATGGCGATGCGCCCCTCAGTTCGCTTTAAATCTTCTCGGGCCAAGGCTTTTAATTTAGGTGGCAACGAAGTCAACACATGCAACTTAAATTCGTCCGGAGTATTGCATAATGCTGGGCCAATAAATCCGCGATCAATCTCTCTCAACGCATTACTTAAAACCTGCCTAGGCGTACGCATTAAATCCGCAAACGTAAAATAGCTTTTCCGCAAGCGATAGAATGTATCCGGTTTATCATGCTTTAATTTTTTTAGTACCTTGGCCTCTTCGCCAGAAGTCATGTTATCTAGCATATTGATTAACATATTCAATCCGTCAGCATTAACATTCTCGAAGCTGGGCACGCTTTGTGCGGCCTTGGCCATACGGTCAGCGACATCTTTAAAGGCTTCCAAGGGAAAGGTTTCAAACTGTCCAAGCTCAGCAATGACTTGAGTTTGCTTTTTATCCGATACACGGTTGAGCACACGTGCGCCTTGCTCTGAAGATAATTGACTGATCACCAGAGCTTGTAACCTTGGTTCTTCATGCTGGATCAAATACAACACTTGGCTGTCATTTAACTTTTTCAAAAAATCAAACGGATGAGCGCTTTCATCCTGATTTCCTTCAATGGCATTCTTAATTAATTCATGAAAGCCGAAGAGATTGGTATTCAATTGCTCTTCATCGATTGTCTGATCCGCAAGGTAAGCCATAATCGATTGCAATCCATCTTGTTGTATATTTGGAAACAGTGATCGAAATAAACTCCGCCCCAATATTTTGTACATTGAAGCCACCATTTGAATTTTGTCTTCCTGCTGCGACAGTTCCTGCATGACTAATTGTACTTGACGGGGGTGTCCTAACCCTTGCGATATAATACTTTGTCGGGTTTTTTGGATGCGCTCAGATTCGCTTTCTGATTCGCCTTTTTCTTCTAGGGTTTTGGGACTATCTGCGGTTGAAATTGCCGCTTTATGGGCAACCTCTGGCGAATGAGGTTGGTTGACTTCAGCCTTTTTACGCAAGGACAATAAAATCAATGTAAGGAGCAGAAGCATTAGAAGTGACAACAAAGCTAATACTAATTCATCGAAATATTGGTTCAACCATGATCCGTCTTTGTGCTCTTCTTCTATCCCTACTAATTTATCCGTGACAGGCGCGGAAGAGAATTCTGTTTTGATAAATTTAAATTCATCACCGCGTAAATCATTTAAGGATGCCTTTCTGTACACAAGATTTCGAATAAACACCTCTTGTTCAGACGTGATATTTAACTCAACGACTACGGAAACAACGAGTTTCTTGATTTTATTAAATACAGCAACCGTTTGCTCCGTTTCTCTATCCCCTTCCTTTCCATTCCCGTTCCATGTGGGTTGCTTTTGCTCACGCTGCAATCGTTTAATTTGTTCTCGCATAAATTGCAGTTCAGCATCCTTATCTCGATCCACGGGAATGTCGACATAAGGTAACCCAGGAAGACTATCAACATCATCGTCGATGAATTCATTGTTCGGCGAATCTGGAAACTGTATTTTCGGGTAGGAGCGATTGGGCTGCGACGATGCCTGCATGGAAGGTAGTGACTGCTTAATCACCTGCCGTATACGCTGTAGTGAAACATCCACATTCACAATAAATCGATTGTGCCCAAGATAAGAACGAATGTCTCTTGCTAACCGATCTTCCAATCTGGATTTTAACTGAATCTCTTCTAAGTCATCTTTTTTAGATATGACTTCAATTGGCTCTTGGCTTTCTGCCACGACATCAGCGATTTTAATGAGCAGAAAAAAGCTGCATACCAGTAACCATAAACTGCATCGAGCAATGACGCGATTATTCATTGCCACACTCCAATCATTTATCGAATCCGCTTAAGACTTTGTTCTACATCTACCAAACTTGGATCAAGCTTTAATGCTTCTTGCCATGCCGACTTGGCCTCTTTTTTTCGCCCCATCTTAAAATAAATACTGCCTTTCAAGGCGTACGCTTGAGCCGATTGTGGTACAAGCGATACTGCTTTATTCGTTTCCTCTAATGCTTTCCAGTAAGATTTACGATAAAAAAGCGCTTGGGCACTCAACATGTGTTTGGTGGCCTCCGAGAAGAGCGTCACCGCTTGATCATTGAAGAAAGATTTTTCATTTTCGGCACTTTCAGCAGATGTCGATACTGTGCCTTCTTCATGTAAGGCCTTCACCCGTGCAATACGCTTTACTTCAGGCATAAACGTTTCGCCATCTTCCGGTAAGTCCATACTGAAAATCATGTCACTGTCACCCGCATTCAATGTCATCAAAATGTCGAAACCCGGGCCATGACGGTGTATGTTTACCACACCATGATGTTCAGAGGCATAAGATTGCAGCGCCGATTGATCCACAAACTCCGGCGGCACTTCACCGTTAAAGGGATCAGCTTCAATGTCAAAAGTCTCCGTTGCACAGCCGAATATTCCCATAACGGCGATCAATACGATGCAGACATTTAAAACAATATTCATCGCTACCTCCATTGCCTCGTTTTCTTTCGCTGAACGACTTCACTTAGTACTGTCCATTACCGACAAATCATTATTTTGTCCTATCGATGCTGGACACTAAAACCGATAACCTAAAGTAAGATCTAATCCAGCCCCACCAAATTCCGATCTCGCTTCAAAATCTGAATTCTGATCCCATTCCACCTCACCCGGCACCAGATAGACGGATCCAATTGACATAAACCCATTCGTCACAAATGGAAACTCCAAGCCGAATTTCAACATCAAGCCATGGGCTCCACTAAAGAAAGCTTGTCCAATACCCAGATAGGCCTTGGTCTCAACCCAGTCTTTGGTGGCGTCAATGTTCACGTAAATTCGACCTTCCAAATTAATTCCATTCACATTGAATTGGTCTGTTGCAGAAAAGTTTTTGAAATATTCAATACCCAAAGTGTACTCAATATCTTTATTGATCGTGGTGGATTCTCTACGCCTAAGCCCAAATCCAGTGACGCCATCAAGTGTGGCATCGTCTACACCATTGGCCGTCGCGTCTCGATTAGCCTTTAAACCCCAAGCACTGACGACCACTTCAAAATCAATACTTTCGAACTCCATGCTTTCTTGCACCCGAGTTGTTTTTTTGGCGTATTCTTTAATCCATAATATTTCATTATTTTTAGCACTCACCAGTCGTAAATTAACCGTGAATTTATCTTCATGTACGCTAGCGCTCCATAATACAAACGCATCTGCACGCACATCTTTAGATAAAAACCTTAAATCTTGATTAGACTGCGCCATCTGGCTTATTTTCATTTTTGACTGATCAAAACTCACTTGAGTCATTCTGCATTCGATACAATCCACAATTTCAAATCGCCCAAGCCCCATAAACTTTCCCATCAGTTTATTTTCAATCATTAAGTGAACTTGTTTGGATATTTGTCGATGCAGGCGATCCCCTGTATGGTAAAAAGCAATTCTTTGAATATCTTCACTGACATCCAGTAATTCTTCTGCGACTAAAATACCTTCATCTTCCAGTAACCGTGCGAAACCGGAATATTGAGTCGGTGGCTTTGAATGCATGGCAACATCGGATGTGACTAGGCGAGTCTCAGCAGAGGCAAAAAACGCCAATAGCATTAATATACAAGCGGAAAATAAAGCACTGATTAAATAAAGACGGCGGCTATTTCGTTTTTTAAATTGAACAGAACAAATGGAAAAGCGATCTAGATGCACACATTGACACGTTACGATGCCATTATTTATTAATTTTCCGTTCGCGTGACACTCCATGTCTAACCCGTCCCCTAACGAACTGATAACCAAATACTCCTTCTCGATTTAGCATAGCTGAGCCTTCAACAGTCGCTATTTTTCTGTCGTATTAATCCAACTAGCTCGACAATTTACGTCATTTTTAAACTGAAAATCGAAACCTGTCTAAATCCCGTTTCGCAGCGAAATAGGTCTATATTTAAGTAAGGCAAACGTTATTTATTCCAACGAGGCTGCATTCAAATGAGTCGGCAACACCTAACAGCGTGTTTATCAATATTCATCTTTGGGATGCTGATCGCTTCATCCACTCTATCGCAAACCGTTCAGGGCGTGGTGGTTCAGAGCATCGCTCAAAATGTCGATGACGAAGAAGCACCCTTCGACATCATCTCCAGTAACAAAATACACAAGTGTGGGGGCAAGACGTCTAATTGGTTTCGTGTATACAGCCAAGATCCTGAAGTAGGGCATCGTCGTTTTTTACTGGTGCTGGAAGCGCTCAGAAGCCATCTTCCGCTCACATTCACCACGGATGGTTGCGACGGTAGTGCATTGAAGGTGAAGGGTGTGCAATTAGGAAAATTGTGAATGGACGGGATCTTCATTGGCAATAAAAAAGGGCGCTATAAATAGCGCCCTTTTAGCATATCAGAAGCCTTTATATCATCAGCTAATTTCGGTAGCGTTGATTTTGGCATACCATTCTTGTGGGCCAATCTTATGGACAGAGGTTCCATTCACATCCACGGCCACCGTCACGGGCATATCCACCACATCGAATTCGTAGATGGCTTCCATACCTAAATCTTCAAAACCCACGACCTCCGCGCCTTTAATAGCTTGAGACACTAAGTAGGCTGCTCCTCCGACGGCCATCAAGTATGTCGCTTGATTGTCTTTTATCGCATCAATGGCAATCTGGCCACGTTCTGCTTTACCAATCATGCCCATCAGTCCCGTTTCTTCTAAGACGGTGCGCGTGAATTTATCCATTCGCGTCGCCGTTGTCGGGCCTGCTGGGCCAACCACTTCTTCGCGTACTGGGTCAACCGGACCCACGTAATAGATGAAACGGTTTTTTAAGTCGACCGGCAACTGTTCACCTTTAGAGAGCATATCCACAATGCGTTTGTGTGCAGCATCCCGACCAGTGAGCATTTTGCCTGACAGCAGCAGCGTTTCCCCAGGCTTCCAATCTTTCATGTCTTCACGAGTGATGGTATTCAAATCAACCCTTCTGACACTGTCACCGACTTCCCAAGAAATCTCAGGCCAGTCTTCCAGTTTAGGGGGTTCCAACTTCGCAGGGCCAGATCCATCCAATTCAAAGTGTGCGTGACGGGTAGCGGCACAGTTTGGAATAATGGCCACCGGCTTGTTCGCCGCATGGGTTGGGTAATCGGCTACTTTAACGTCCAGTACCGTTGTCAGGCCGCCTAGCCCTTGTGCGCCGATACCTAGCTTATTCACTTTCTCATACAGTTCAAGACGCAGCTCTTCTGAGCGATTTTGAGCACCGCGCGCTTGTAACTCTTTGATGTTAATCGGTTCTAGTAAGGCTTCTTTTGCAATTTGCATAGCTTTTTCGGCCGTGCCTCCAATCCCTATGCCTAACATACCTGGCGGACACCAACCTGCGCCCATTTTAGGAATCTGCTCCAACACCCAGTCAACAACAGAATCTGAAGGATTGAGCATCGCAAATTTGGATTTAGCTTCTGAGCCGCCGCCTTTGGCTGCAACGTGCACATCAACGGTGTTACCTGGCACCAGTTTGGTGTGAATTACTGCAGGTGTGTTATCCGTGGTATTTTTACGGGCGCCATCTGGATCAGCCAATACCGAAGCTCGTAAAACATTATCTGGCAATAAATAGGCACGTCGAACGCCTTCATTTGCCATATCCTCAACACCCATTGTCGCGTCTTCAAAGCGCACATCCATACCGATGGTCAAAAATACCGTCACAATTCCTGTATCTTGACAAATAGGACGATGACCTTGGGCACACATTCTGGAATTGATGAGGATTTGTGCAATGGCGTCTTTTGCACCCTGACTTTCTTCTAGGTGGTAAGCCTCTTCCATTGCTTGTATAAAATCCAATGGATGGTAGTAGGAAATAAATTGTAAGGCGTCAGCAACGCTCTGAATTAGATCTTCTTGCTTGATCACGGTCATGCAAAATGCTCTCTCGGCAAATTTAAGTCTGTGACAAGATTGTAGCATGGATGGCGGAGACTGATCATTGTCTGAAGCTGTACAGACCATTCATTCAGTGAATGGTGAGCGAATATGGTTATGCCACCTATTTATATGGAATGCCTACCGCACTGACCGATTCTGACATTCAGACTGGGCAATGGCAGGGGTCTTTGACTGCATGCGAGCGAGCGCCGAAGAGATTTACCACCACCACTTCATGGTATTGCTGTCTTCATCGGCATTGTCTACAACACGACTATCAAACACCTCTTCCAGTTCATCTTCTGAGAGGGGCCCCTGAGTTTGAATAAAGCGTCCACCTTCAGGCAACATGCGAGTCGCATCCAACTCATTGTGAGCCAGCTGAGTCGTCACCAGTTGTAAGGGGCCATCGCCCGACACAATCTCATCCACCATGACCAATTGATCCTCGGATGGAGGATCGATCTCCGAATACCTCAAGTAATACACTCGCTCTGCTTCTACGTGCAGTTGCATTTCAGCAATTCTTTTGAGATCAAAGGTTTCAATGCCTTCTAAACCGAATAGAGGGCGTCGCATCACAACCTCATATTCGCCTGGCTCTAATTCAAACCAGGTATAACCATTCGCGCGAATATTAAAAACGCGTTCATCATCAATATAAAAACTGGGCGCTTCGACTTCATCGGCCGCCCATTGACTGTTCGGTCGATAGATGTAGACGAGTGCTTTATTCTGATAATCCCAACGATTTGCGATGGGCTCGTATTCTTTACCCGACACTGTTGCCACATAAGCACCATGGCTGTGACCGATTGACTGATAGATATGGATGCAACCACTGGCCATCATGATGGCCGAGAACACCGATAATTTGGCTGCCAATCCAATTATTATTTTTATCATTTTGGACTCTTTGCGCCTTAATGCTATGACATCTGTTTTAGCGGGCGTGAACGGTTTTCAAATAAAAGACTATGATGACATAATTAAAAAAAATAACAAAACCCATTAGCCGAAGGAGCCTGAAGCAATGGATCGCATTCTACTACCCGAATTATTACTTGCCAGTACACTCATCATGGTTTCCTTTTCAGTAGTAGAAGTGCAAAGTGACACACGAATCGACGAGGATTATTACCTCAATGATATTGATGCTGCCGTCAAAGAAGCCCATCGAAGCCAACGCAACCATCAATTTGATTATGCAAATAAGTACTGGTACAACCGTACGACAGCGCGATCTTTTGAGCTGCCTAAACTGGACATTGATGATATGGATGACACCCGTTTAGAGGGCGCACTGAGTGCTACCGCATCCGGTGGCGAAATCGGCGATACAAATATTGTTGATCCTGACTTACCCGCTGACGAACAAGCAGAAATGGTGAAAGCAGATCAAGATACCTTTGAGCAAGATCGCAGAGTCAGCCAGGCTGGCAACCCCAGTGCTGAATTTCAAGATATTCAAGCCACGCCTGTCACACTCATAATCGACCAGCTCGAAACACGATTCCCTGACGGCGAAGTGATGAGCATCAAGGGTGTGTATTCTAGCGGAACCTTAATTAGCACCCCTAGACCTTAAGAGCATCGGTCTTATACAAATTCAGCACCGTTTATTCTGCGCATATTTGTATAGGACTGAACGTAGAAATAATCCATTTGCAGCACATCGCTGTTAATGTGCAAGACAGTATCGTTCGAGAAATATTCATGAAGTTTTTTATTCAATACATGCTATTAAACGTAAGCACCATTTTATGTGTTTTGTTTTCTTCCGTGCTAAACGCCCAAGATACAATGGATGATTATTACTCTCATGATTTACATGACGCGGTTCATCAAGCGAAACAAGCACCTCATCACTATGATTACAGCACAACGTACCGATATAAGCGCACAACCGCTCAGAGTATTGAATTAAACCGCTTAGATTTAGAAGAAATGGATAGTACGAGTTTGGTTGGGCTAACCGAGTCCCCAACGGAGACTTCGATCATTGATGACCTAAGCCTCCCAACAGATAACCCTTCTCACATGGATAGCGATTTGATGTATCGCAGCAATCAAGACGACGCGACTCGGCCTCAAGTTGAGTTGCCTACTCGACTGATTCAACACAACGTCGGTGCATCCGTTTCACCCAATGGTGAACTCAGTACGCAAGGCGTTTACAGCAACAGTGTACTGACTTCAACTCCACGCCCTTAATGGCCGATCATTAGCACCCATTAATCATGCACCAAAACGAGCTTTTATTTTGATAGATTGAGGGCATTCAGAGCTTTTTGGTAACGCACCTGACGGGCCTTATTTGCAATACCAAATAAGGTCTTATCACGCAGCCAATTTTTGACAAAATCATTAGGGAGGTGCTCAAACTCAGCTTCAAAAGCGTCCACTAAAGCGCGAAACAATTGAAATTGCGAAGATAACTGCAAGTGATACCAAGCACTTTCTTCTGGTAAGTCTCCCCACGGCAGTGACGATAATAACTGAAGGGCACGTTCAATTAACTGTGTGCTTAAATCATGACGATAAGACACAGATAAAATCAACGTGCAAAACCCACATAAGACATGTAAATCTTCTAGCGTTCGAAACCGTTTGCTGTATTCCAAATAGCCATCACCGATCAAAACCTTTCCCTTTGCACCATCTAAATGCAACTGGCCATGAGGTATTTCAGGAATCATGGGTAGATCTGGCATTAATTGCGTGCTGACACCCTCCGTCTTTGCATCCACCAATACTGCTTTTAATATTGGATGCTCAGAGCCTTCTTGCATTTTAGCAATCACAATATATTGAGCTGCTTTATCGGCAAACGTTACAAAAGATTTATGGCCACTCAGTTCATGTTGCTCGTTCAATTGCGTGGCTATATTTCTAGGGTGGTTTCCTTTTTCTTCAGACACACAAAATGCTGCCCACTGACCCACATCAAGTGAAGGTAGCAATGCCTGCAATGCACTACGGTAACCCGCAGCAAAGGCGAGACCAATTGACGTTGAGCGAGCGGATGATTTGAGTGTGTTCTCTAAGGTTGAAGATTCAGACAGCGGTAAAAAATCACCTTCAAATTCCAAAAAATCACGATACACAGGGCTGTCAAAAAGTGTGGAGAGTTTTGAATACATACTGTACCTAACGCTAAAATTTTTTCTGAATTCATGAATCGCCCAACAAATCGGCTCATAAAATGATGGTCATTCGATCATGTGCCATAAAAAAAGGAATCTATAAAGATTCCTTTTTTTATCAATATTCAGGGGTGGCTAACCAGCAAGTATGCCCTCTCTATTATTGAGGCGCAGCACCGGCGGCTTTAAGCTTATTCAATTCAGCCTCTAGGCTTTTCAGGCGCTTATTATGTTGAAGTCGAGTAGCATCGATCGCCTTGATCGATTTTGCTTGCGACTTAACTTGCTTTTCTAGCGCATTCACATCTTTAGCTAAAGACTTAGGAATGGATTTCTTAAGGCTATCGATATCATTTTGGCTTTTTTCAAGCGAGCTTTGAAATTCAAAACGCGTGCCTTCTAACGTTTTTTCCATATTTGCCACATGCTCAGATGCCGTTTTCACCGACTTAGCTTGCGCGTCTAACGCTTTATCCATTTGGCTAATTTTACCGGAATGGCGGGTAATCAACTTGCTTTGGTCATCCATCCGTTCTTTTTGCTTAGCAATATCCACCTTATTACGCTTATTAGACAAATCCCATAGTTTACGAATCTCATGTTCCTGCTCTTTAACTAATATTTTGAGCGCTTCGAGGGATAAGTTCGCCTGTTCATCGGTATTGCTTAACATCGATTGAAGCTTGGCAATGGCCGCAAGCTGTCGATCAGCCTGCGTTTGTAACTTTTGGTTTTGTACAAACAAGTAACCTACCGCTATTAGGCATATAACCAGCAGAGCCCATAGTAACCAAGGCTGCTTTGAACCTTCTGTTGACGATGAAGACGGCCGCCTGTTTGCGGGGCCGGTGGGCCGACTACGAGACGCAATTTCGTCGCGACTGACGGCAATAGAAGCTAGTTGATCTGGTTCACGGTCGTGATTGGGCTGCACAGCAATAGTCCAAGAAATTAAAGGCCACTCTTTTTGCATTGTCGCAGCCCAGCGAAATTTGGCAAGTCATTGCCGCTAATTAGTTAAATGCATCACATGTCTGTCCTTTAACAGCCTCAGCCGAGGCCTTCACAAATAACCACACATTTTACAGGCTTCTCTTAAGTGAATAGCCTACTCAGAACGGGAGTGCTATCATCTTGGAACCTACATGTAGGCTGGGTCCAGTCGACCCGTACTGATGATTGAGAATACTAATAAACGGAGAGATAAAATGGCATTTGAACTTCCAGCATTGCCTTACGCTAAAGATGCTTTGGAACCTCATATTTCTGCTGAGACTCTGGATTTCCACCACGGCAAGCACCATAACACCTATGTCACTAAACTAAATGGTTTGGTTGAAGGAACTGACTTAGCGAATAAGTCTCTTGAAGAAATCATCAAAACTTCTTCTGGTGGTATTTTCAACAACGCCGCTCAAATCTGGAACCACACATTTTACTGGAACAGCCTAAGCCCAAATGGCGGCGGTGAGCCAACAGGTGCACTGGCAGACGCCATTAAGGCAGCCTTCGGATCCTTCGCTGACTTCCAAGCAAAATTCAATGACAGCGCCGTAAATAACTTCGGCTCTAGCTGGACTTGGCTGGTTAAGAAAGCTGACGGCTCATTGGATATCGTCAACACTTCAAATGCTGGTACACCCATCACAGAAGAAGGCGTGACGCCATTGATGACCGTAGACCTATGGGAACACGCATACTACATCGATTACCGCAACCTTCGCCCTAAATACCTAGAAGGTTTCTGGGCGTTGGTAAATTGGGACTTTGCTGCCGAGAACTTCGCTAAGTAATCGAGCAAACGATCCTTCTAAAGGCCCTGTCTCTTTGAGGCTGGGCCTTTTTTTGTTTAATATGGCCGCAATATTGCCCTACTGGATGTCCACTCATGAAGCCCATCATTCTTGGCTCAAGCTCTCCTTTTAGAAAAGCGTTATTAGACAAGTTGCAGCTCGAATTCTCGACTGACTCTCCAGACATAGATGAAACACCTATGAAGGATGAGCAACCCAAGGACATGGTACTCAGGCTGGCAAAAGCCAAAGCTGAAGCGATCGCTGAACGCCACCCACAGTCCATTATCATAGCCTCAGACCAGTGCGCTACTTTAGATGGCAAGATTATTGGCAAACCAGGCGATCACGCTTCTGCGGTTGAACAACTGAAAGCGGCGAGTGGTCGTGCCGTCACCTTTTATACCAGTCTATGTGTCATGGACAGCGCTCTTCAGAAGCAAGAAGTCACCGTGGTGCCCTATCACGTTTATTTTAGACAGCTAACCGACGTGCAAATTGAGCGCTACTTAGAGAAAGAAGAACCCTATAATTGTGCTGGTAGCTTTAAATCAGAAGGGTTAGGCATCAGCCTATTTGAACGCTTGGAAGGTGACGACCCTAATACTCTCATTGGCCTTCCGCTGATTCAGTTAATCGATATGCTCGAAAACTTTGGCGTGGATGTACTGTAACAGGAATCTCCCCCCATATTGGGTTCACCTTCTCGCCACTCATAACAAAAAAAGCAGCCGAAGCTGCTTTTTTTACCGTCCAATCTATCTGATTATTTTTCAAATAGACGATTGATACGCTCATCAATACCTTCAGCACCAATTTCCGCACTAAGGTTAACGTCATAGATACCATCGTATTTTCTACGAGCGACGGCATCGCTGTCTTCTTTATCCATAATCACAGAAGGTTTAATGAAGATAATCAGGTTTTGTTTCTCTCGTTTTTCACCACTTGCACGGAATAGCCAGCCCAAGATAGGGATGTCTCCCAAAAATGGCACCTTGCTTTCCGTTTCGGTCATCGTGTCACTCATTAGGCCACCCAATACAATGACCTGACCATTTTCAGCAAGAATCTGCGTTTTCAATGAGCGCTTCTTCGTGATGATATCGGACTGACCAGCTTTGATCGTGTCATCAACAGATTCCGTACTTTGCTCAACCTCTAATCGAATAAATTTGCCATCCTGTACGTGGGGAATAACTTTAAGAGTCGTACCAATATCTTCACGCTTGATGGTCGTAAATGGATTCGAGTTTGAAGACGATGACTGAGAACCCGTCACAAATGGAACATTCTGACCAACAATAATTTCAGCTTCTTGGTTATCCATCGTCATAATAGAAGGCGTCGATAACAAATTAGAGTTACTCACTGACTCGATTGCTTGAATTAAAACCGCAAAGTCGTTGCCATTCGCTTTACCTGCACCACCCAATGACAGGCCCGTGCCCAATGGCACAGCTCCACCCGTCTTAATGCCTGCTATCAAATCAGTCAGACTAACACCGGCATTACTGAAGTTAGTGGCAGTAACAGGAGTCGTACCATTTTCATAATTATCAACATCTAGAATGGCTGTTTGCACACCCACTTGATCTTCAATATTGCCTGTCACTTCAACGATCGCCGCTTCAATCAAGACTTGCGCACGACGAATGTCCAGTTGAGATACAATCTCTTTAATTTCACTCATGACAGAAGGATCGGCTCTGACGACTAACGCATTCAAACCCTCATCTGCATGGATACTCACTTTAGAACTGGCTTTGCTTTTACCCTTTTCGTCTTTAACGTCGCCCATCAGATTCTTGAGCATATCGGCCATTTCTTTGGAGTCCGCATGACGTAAGCGAATAACAGAGGCGGTGCCAGAAAATTTAGAGGGCTGATCCAGTGTAACGATCAGTCGCTTCACACGCTCACGGGCCGTTTTTTCGCCTTTGATAATCAGTCGATTGGCTCGCTCATCGGCAACGACACTGATACGACCGGCTACACCACTGGCATTTTTACTTTTGCCGCCTTCCGATACTTTATCTGGATCAAGGTTCGTTAGTATGTCGACAATGTCGCCCACCCAAGCCTCTTCCAATTGCACCACTTCAAGTTCTTGACTGCCTGCACCATCCAACTTTTCAATGATTTTTTCCATGCGACGAACATTCGAAGCGTGATCACTGATGATTAATGCATTAGCACTTTTAACACCGGCAAGGTGTCCATACTTTGCAACCATCGGACGCAATATAGGCACTAGGTCCAGCGCAGGGGTATCTTTAATTTGAATGACTTGAGTGATGATTTGCTCACTCTTTTTATTACGCAATGATGTGGGGACACCACCTTCTTGCTTCACAGAGTTCTGCTGTACAATTTTGATCACATTACCTGCAGGTACTGCGGCAAACCCATGAACGCCCAGTACAGATTGGAACATTTCATACACTTCTAATTTCGACATGGTTGTGTCTGAAATAATCGTGACCTTGCCTTTCACTCGCGGATCAATGACAAAGCTGTAGCCGGTAATGTTTGCCACTTGGCTAATATAGGCCTTTATATCGGCATCTTTGAGGTTAACCTTCCAAGTTTGATCTTCGGCAAAAGCATTGCCTGTGATCATGGTCAGGCTCAATAGGGTAAAAACAATCCACTTCTTCATATTCATATTAAAAGCCATAACTACTTAAACTGGTGGTTAATGACAAAGCGACGGCTGCCACGTTCAACTTCAATTCGAGCACTGCCTTGGGCGTACACTTCATCAATAAGTTCCTTATCCTGCGCTGGGTCTCCCAGACTTTGCCCATTTATGGAGATGATTTTATCTCCGGGCTTCATACCTAAACTCATTAGCATTGAGGCTGAAGACGTCACCTCATAACCCACATCTGCCTGCTTTAATCCAACATTGCGCATGGCTTCTTCTGGGTTATTGGCTAATTCGTCTTTCGCAAAGCCCACAAAATCTTCGGGGGTGCGAATGCCTTGAATTCGCTCATTGAAACTACCGCGCTTTTCCCGCTTCTTAGTCGGTCGTGCAGGCGCAGCTTGCCGAGTGATGCCCGTTACATTCTTGTCTGCGTCATCAAATGGCAACGATTCAATTTTACCATTGTTATCCAAGATAACTTTGTCATCGAATACTTGAGCCAGTGTCGCTCGACCCTGAACTCGATCACCGACTTTAAAGAATTCACCTTCGCGCCCCTGCTCCGCAATAATAGCGCTACCCTGAGTTTTATCAGGTGAAGTAAATACACCTAACAAATGAAGCCTTAACGTCGTCTTTTTCGCTTCTGGTTCAATGTCTAATTTAACCGGCACGAGATTCGCCTCACCAAATAAGTTCCAAGAGGCGATATTAAACTGCTGCTGTATTCTTTTTGGCGACCCTGATTCTGATTGACGAGCCTCTGGTAAAACCAACACGGGCTGATCCACAATCAACCATGTTAACTTGGCCCCTAAATACGCGATCAAAATGGCCAACACCCATCTCAGGATTCGCACACTGAGTGATACCGCTTTATGCTCAGTCCAATCCACAATTTATCCTTCAGAAAAAACGCACAAAATTAAAAAATCTTTTCAGACACTTCAAAAACAGTCGTATCTGGTTGAGCTTTGTTCGGCCACTGCTCACCTGCAAGGTCGATTAAACGTCGTTTGATCGCCACACCAGCCCAACCATCCGATTTCACATTCGCTTCTGCCACTACATCACCCTCAGCGGACGTAACAGTCGCAAGAATATTGCCTTGATCGGCTCTTAAATTGGCTACCAGCATGGGCATTTTTGAAGATTTCTTTTGACGCCCAGCGGGGTATTGCACGTTACCGCCCTGCCAAACTAAGCGACCTTCCGCGAGTTCGGCTTTGCGCTGGCCTAAGTCATAGACGAGGTTTGCTTTTGAGAGTTCAAGATCACCCTCAATTTGTGTCCGCTGTGACCTCAATACACCATTGACTACATCAGAGGTTAGGTAGCCATCTATATTATTCAGCTCGAGCACCCTGCCAGCGCCCACTTTTGCATTACCATTTAGCCTGACCACTGGGCTCTTAAGATCAATATCGACATTCAAGCTGCCCATCAGCAGTGACGAGGGATGCAAACGCCAATCTAAATCCACGCGTCCAGCGCTGGGATGCTTCAATACGGCCCCGCCATCCCAAAGCGTACCCGTCAGCCCAACGATCTCCACAGGTAGACCTTCAGGCTTAATGAGCTTGTGCGCCATGTTGATTGGGAATAATGCCACCAGAAAAAATAGGTAGGCGAGAATGCCGACAGCGATGATCCAGCGATTCCGAGTTTTTGCAGCCAAAGTGGTACCGTTTTTGATCTTATTGTAAGTAAAGGGCGACATTGTAAAGCAGGAGGCGCAAAAGTGTAATGTGGGTCTGTGACAAAAAAGTGAAACAACCCCTCAATTTTGGAGACTTGGTCGTGATTATCACTCTTTTGATGGACGATCAGTCATTTGGCGACCAGTCCGAGGGCACGGATTGAATGAATCCCCATATAACCAAATGGACCACCAAAAACCCAAAACTTCGCACTTATAGCATATTAGTGATGATATTTAAGCTTGCCTATTGCTCTCTCCACCGCTTAGACACAGCACTCCGGTCAAGTAGACCCCAAAAAATGAAAAGCCCCGCATAAAGCGAGGCTTTGTCAAAATTGACGAGCATAACGCTCGTCAATTTTTGGGGGGACAAAAAGGAACGATTACATCATTCCAGGCATGCCGCCCATTCCACCCATGCCGCCCATATCAGGCATACCAGCGCTACCGCCTTCTTCAGGAGAGTCTGCGACCATAGCTTCTGTCGTGATCATCAATCCACCGACTGAAGCGGCTGCTTGCAAAGAAGAACGAGTCACTTTCGCTGGGTCTAGGATACCCATTTCGATCATGTCACCGTATTGACCAGTAGCTGCGTTGTAACCAAAGTTACCTTCTCCAGATTTCACTTTGTCGACTACGACAGAACCTTCGTCACCCGCGTTGCTCGCAATTTGACGAATAGGCGCTTCCATTGCACGCAGTGCTAATGCAATACCCACATTTTGGTCTTCGTTATCACCTTCAACGGTAATCGCGCTCAGTGCACGAATTAACGCAACACCACCGCCCGCTACAACACCTTCTTCGACAGCTGCGCGTGTTGCGTGCAATGCATCTTCAACACGAGCTTTTTTCTCTTTCATTTCGACTTCAGAACCTGCACCCACTTTGATGACGGCAACGCCACCAGAAAGCTTAGCTAGACGCTCTTGAAGTTTTTCTTTGTCGTAATCTGAGCTAGACGCTTCGACTTCTGCACGGATTTGCTCAACGCGAGATTTCACGTCAGCTTCAGAACCAGCGCCATCGACAATAACGGTGTTTTCTTTATCGATAACAACTTTCTTCGCTGTACCCAATTGCTCAAGCGTAGTGGTCTCTAGGCTCATACCGATTTCTTCAGAAATCACAGTCGCACCCGTCAAGATAGCAAGATCTTGCAACATGGCTTTACGACGGTCGCCAAAACCAGGCGCTTTAACAGCCGCAACTTTGAATGTGCCGCGTAGGTTGTTAACTACCAAAGTCGCCAAAGCTTGACCTTCAACGTCTTCTGCAACGATCAGTAAAGGACGACCAGACTTAGCAACCGCTTCCAATACTGGGATCAGCTCTTGAAGGTTGTCGATTTTCTTATCAACCAATAGCAGCAATGGGCTTTCCATTTCTGCAATCATTTTTTCTTGGTTGTTCACGAAGTAAGGAGACAGGTAACCACGATCAAACTGCATACCTTCTACCACTTCTAACTCATCAGCTAGACCAGACCCTTCTTCAACCGTGATGACGCCTTCTTTGCCCACTTTTTCCATGGCTTCAGCAATCAATTGACCGACGGTTTCGTCAGCATTTGCTGAGATGGTACCGACCTGCGCAATTGACTTACCGTCTGCACAAGGTTGCGCCAGTTTAGCCAGTTCTTCCACTACCGCTGCAGTCGCTTTGTCGATGCCGCGTTTAAGATCCATTGGGTTCATGCCAGCAGCCACTGACTTTAGACCTTCGTTAATGATTGACTGAGCCAATACTGTCGCGGTGGTGGTGCCGTCGCCGGCTTTGTCGTTGGCTTGAGAAGCCACTTCTTTCACCATTTGTGCGCCCATGTTCTCGAACTTATCTTTTAGCTCGATTTCTTTCGCAACGGATACACCGTCTTTAGTGATGGTCGGCGCACCGAAAGACTTATCTAATACTACGTTACGGCCTTTAGGGCCCAAGGTAACTTTCACTGCATCTGCTAAAACATTGACACCTGCCAACATTTTTTGACGAGCACTATCACCAAAAATGACTTCTTTTGCTGCCATGATCTCTATCCTTTCACTTATCTAGTCGATTGAATTGGTCTATTTACGGAAGCGGTAACGATTAAGCTTCAACAATGCCGTAAATTTCGTTTTCGTTCAGGATCAGTAATTCTTCACCGTCAACAGCAATGGTGTTCTGACCTGAGTACTTGCCGAAAACAACGTTGTCACCAACTTTGACATCCAATGGCTGAATATCGCCATTTTGTAAGATTCGACCAGTACCAACAGCCACAACTTCACCTTGATTCGGTTTTTCAGCTGCTGCTCCAGGAAGCACGATTCCGCCAGCTGTCTTAGTCTCTTCTTCTTTGCGACGAACGACAATACGGTCGTGTAACGGACGAATTTTCATCGATGTAGTCTCCAGTATCGATTTTGGCCATATTTAAAAAGGCTGCGAAATGCAGCATTTTCACTTAATAATGACCACCAGAATTGAAATTCAATTTGGTGGATATTCATGCCCTCTAGCGTGGGCTTTCTTGTGATCTGACAATGGGGGCGGTAAACCACTTTTCAACACCCCAAACACAAAAAATTAGTCGTCTCTCCGAAACTCACCTTCAATAATGTGCGTTGCATTATCTTGTGAATGTGCACGGTTTCTCTGATTGACAATCATTCGACTCATAATAGCGGCGGCGAAATGGCTTCGAACCGCAGGAATCAATAACAAGAAGCCCAAAGTGTCGGAGATAAAACCGGGTATGAGCAGCATCGTGCCCGCTAGCAGAAGCATGACGCCTTCTATCATGGTGCCGGCAGGCAATTGTCCCTGAGCCACTTGCTGGCGTGCCGCCAACACCGTGCGAATACCCTGAATTTTTACGAGGGCAATGCCCAATGCCGCCGTACCAATCGTCAGTAGGACGGTCCACAGGGCGCCTATTTCATCCCCCACCTCAATAAATACGGCCACTTCAGCCAAGGGAATCAGTAACAGCAGAACCAAAAACTTCATAACAAACTCTTTATATACGTGTAAGCCCTAAATGGTGGTGCCAATTTTGCTTTTCAAGGGAATAGAGACCATTTATTGACATTGAGAGATAGCCGGATGATTTCTGCATTTGAACTAATCGATACCAGTATAAAAGTCGGTCTAGGTGCTTTCATTAGTTGGTTTTCGATCTTTTGGTTATCGGGCGTCCGTTTTCGACACTCTCGACAACAGCAGCGCGTCGATCACCACCGCGACCTCATGCAAGATATTGCCTGCGAAGCGGAGCAGGTTCACCATGTGTTTATGAAATATTATGAATTAATGCATGAGTATATGACCGCCACCAAAGCCCATTACGATTGGCCACAAACGCGCCGATCTGAACTTTACTTAGTAGTCGACGAATTGGTACACAGTTTCAATGAACTGACAGCTGCCGAGTCTAAATTATTGCTATTGAATGAAAAAAACCTATACAAAGCGTTACGAAAATTCCGCAATCGAGTGGTCTTTTTTCGGCGACACTTTTACATTGATAAAAAGGATCTTAGTGAGCAAGAAGCTTCAGAAATTAAGCGCGAAATCAGCAAGCTGCGCGAACAATTTTTCGATACTTTGAGTGAGAAGTACGCCACGGTATAACATTCTAAGACCGCACACTACGGGTTGAATATTTATATCGCTCGCAGTACGAACTCATTAAATCTATTAGTGTTATTAACGTTTCAATTTTATCGACGTTATCATTGCATGTCGCCGTCTCTCGCTTTGCTCTCATTACGATCACCAACCTGCTCGTGACGAAGTCTTGTCACACACTTCGCAATTGACTTTTAACGCTCACACCCATCGATATCCATTTAGAAAAATGGCAATAGATTGTGACTTTTGTATGAAATCGCTAGATATTTACTGCGATTTTTTATCCAATTGACGGCCAACGCCTATACTCAATAACGAGACCAACGCACTAGAACTTTGAAATAATTAAACGCTGGACGACGTCGTGCATACACACGGTGCAGTCATCCACCCATATCAAAGTTCATTGGAGGCACACACATTAAAGGAAGGCACTCATGAATATTAAAAACAGCGTCATTGTGATTACAGGCGGAGGGCAGGGGCTCGGAAAAGCCATGGCTTTCGATTTAGCCAAACGCGGCGCCAAACTCGCTCTGGTGGATTTGAATCCCGACAAACTAAAAGAAACCGCGCAAGCGTGCTTAAACATGGGCGCTTCAAAAGTCGAGTATTATGTCTGTAACGTCGCGCAAGAAAGCGAAGTGGAATCCCTCTTTGCCCGCATTCCAAAAGATTTAGGCGGACTCAACGGGCTGATTAACAATGCGGGCATTCTTCGAGACGGCTTGCTTGTCAAATCGAAAGACGGCGTCATAACTAAGCTATCACTCGAGCAATGGCAAATGGTCATCGATGTGAATTTGACGGGGGTATTTTTATGTTCTCGTGAATTTGCAGCGCAAGCCATCGAACTTCAACAACCTGGTTGCATCATTAACATTTCGAGTATTTCACGTGCAGGCAATATGGGACAAACCAACTACTCCGCCGCGAAATCAGGGGTGGCTGCTATGGCCGTCGTCTGGGCGAAAGAGCTCGCCAAATACAATATTCGCTCGAATGCCATTGCACCAGGATTTGTTGCCACTGAAATGACCTCCGGTATGAAACCAGAAGCTCTGGCCAAAATGACGGCGGGCATTCCAGCTAAGCGCATGGGAGAGCCGTCAGAAATTGCCCATACTGTCGCTTATTTACTTGAGAACGAATATGTCACCGGACGCACAATAGAAGTCGATGGTGGGCTTAGACTGTAAGTGTCAATCACTTAATCTCTGATAATGTCTTTAGCCGTTAAAGAAGATGGCACAAAAATGAGTATTTTTTATACGATTTAGGCGGAAGGCGGCTACACTATGAGAAAGTAGTGTTTGGCTATGAATTGAGGTTCTCCATGTCAATCGGCTTACGCACCAAATTACTCAGTGTCCTAGGCGCAGGCATTATCGGGCTCGGCGTGATTGCAGGTATCTGTTTTTCGATGCTCTCAAAAAGTGTCAATAACTTTGAGTCCTTGGTCCACGAAGAAGTCGCAGCTGCTTTAGCCGCCGATAAGATGACTATCGCGTTTAAAGTTCAGGTTCAAGAGTGGAAGAATGTTCTTTTGCGTGGTCACGATGCTGCCAGTTTAGATAAATACTGGGGAAGGTTTAAAAAGAACCATGAAGTCGTCCAATCTCTCGGCTTAGAAGCTAAAGCCCTTACCCCCCTAAACGATATTAAGGCCCAAATAGACACCTTCCTCAAAGAACACAATGCCCTGCTGCCCAAATACGAGAAAGGCTATCAAGCCTTCATTGCTTCCGGATTCGACCATAAAGTGGGCGATAAAGCCGTATCAGGGATCGACCGAGAACCCACAAAACTGGGCACCGCTGTAACCGATCTACTTTCTGAACGTTCTCTGACTCAAGCACAAATAACGGAAGACAACGCAGAGTCAACCATAGTGAGTGGCTCCATCGTTATTGTGGTCGCCATGATTGCGATGTTTGCCGTCAGCTACTTCTTCATCAATATGTGGATTATGGTGCCCTTAAATTTAGTACGAACATACTTATATGATTTGAGCCATGGCGTGCTGGATTTCAACGTAGCAAAAGATACAGGCGACGAGTGTGGCCAAATGTATACAGCGGTGAGTGAGTTGCAAGGTAACTTAAACGGGTCTGTCACGGCGATTCTCAATAGTCTAGATGAATTAAGTACGTCTTCTACTGCACTGAATCAAATTGCCGCCACCATCGAAAAAGGCACTCATCAGCAGTATCAACGTACGGATCAGATTGCCACTGCCATTACTGAAATGTCTGCCGCGTCAGGCGAGGTCGCAAACCATGCGAGCTCGGCCGCCGACCTTGCTAATAGAGTCGAGTCCGCTGCGAAAAACGGCGTGTCGAGCATGCGTCAGGCTATCGCGACCATCAACAGCACATCAGAACAAATTGCCAGTACAGCGGAAGTGGTCAGGCATTTAGAGGAAGACACCAAAAGTGTTGGAACGGTATTGGATGTCATTAAAGGCATTGCCGAACAAACCAATTTACTGGCTTTAAACGCAGCGATTGAAGCTGCCCGTGCTGGCGAGCAAGGTAGAGGATTTGCAGTAGTCGCCGATGAAGTGAGGACTTTAGCGCAACGCACACAAGAATCGACGGCAGAAATTCATACCATTATTGAAAACGTACAAACCGGCGCACAGAACGCAGTGACGGCTATTGAAACAGGACAATCGCGTACCGAAGCCAGCGTGACACAAGTCAACCAAGCAGGCGCAACCATTGAAGAAATTAGCAATGCCGTTCAGCAAATCCTAGGAACTAATGAACAAATCGCGCAAGCGGCAATGGAGCAAAGCTCAGTCGCCGAGGATATTTCCAAAAATGTGAATGAAGTATCTTCGATTGCTCAAGAGTCTGCCGACAACGCTAAAAGTACACTACAGTACAGCGAACAATTGCAAAATATGGCCAAAACGTTGGGCGCTCTGGTGAAAAAACTGAAAGCCTCTTAGGTTACGCCACGTGATTGCATCCAATAGCGTGCATAGGCATAAGTAACGACTGTTTACACCTTTGTGGTTTACCCGCTGACTAACACTGCGCTGTCGTCAGCTGGTAAACTGAATCACATGAGAAAAAACACTCCCCAATCCGCTCAGGAAAACCCAACGTCACGTGCCGTTCAAGACTTCGTGGATGCAATATACCAACAGATACACGCGATCCCACTTGGAAAAGTCGCCACGTATGGTGATATAGCAAAAGCCTGTGGTTATCCGTCCCACGCCCGCTACGTCGGCAGCGTGTTAAAAAAGCTACCCAAAAATAGCACTATCCCATGGCACCGTGTTATCAACAGCCAAGGCCGCATCAGCTTTCCGGAAAATTCTCCAGCTTATTTAAAACAACATGCACGATTAACGTCAGAAGGCGTGCTCTTTATAAATGGCCGCATACGGCTCAAACAATATCGCCATCACTGATGCCTAAGATAATGCGGTATCCACCATCATTCCGGTTGAATAGCGCATTCTGAATCAATAAGTTGGACGCTGTGACTCCCCTTGGGCACAATACAAACCAACAAAAATAAATCGAAGACGTTATGAGCGCGAATTCTCATTCCATAAAACAGGCCATATTCAATCGCCGCATGGTGATCTGCATATTTTGCGGGTTCACGTCCGGTTTGCCCCTGTATATTTTGCTGCAACTCGTACCGGCTTGGTTAAAGGATGGAGGCGTTTCTCTCGCAGAAATTGGCTTGTTTGCACTGACACAGTTTCCATATGTTTGGAAATTTGTTTGGGCTCCCCTCATGGATTACTTCTCCTTTCCGATGTTGGGCCGGCGACGTGGATGGATGCTTGTGACACAGCTTATCCTCTTATTTTGTATCGCAGCGCTCGGGTTTATTGACCCTGCCACCAACCTCAAACAAGTCGTCTACTTATGTGTCACCATCGCCTTTATGAGCGCCAGTCTTGACATTGTCATCGACGCCTACCGCCGCGAAATATTGCCCGATCATGAGCTGGGCTTAGGGAATTCTGTTCACATTAATGCATACCGTATCGCTGGCCTAGTGCCCGGCTCGCTGTCACTTTTTCTCGCTGATCATATTCCATGGGAAATGGTTTTTATGATCACCAGCGCGTTTATGCTATTCGGAATTGGCCTGACGTTAACCATTCAAGAACCCGGCAACATTCAAATAAAACGATTGAGCTTGAAAGAGTCCATCGTTGACCCATTTAAGGAATTTTTCCAGCGTCAGGGTGTATTACGCGCCACTGAAATTTTACTTTTCATGCTGCTCTATAAAGTAGGTGACAGCATGGCCACCGCACTTTCCACACCCTTCTATTTAGAGATGGGATACTCCATGACTCAGATTGGCTTAGTGGCTAAGCATGCCGGACTTTGGCCTATGATTATTGGTGGCATGATTGGTGGCATCATCATGGTTAAAATTGGCATCAACAAAGCGCTGTGGATATTTGGCGCAATTCAAATGGCCTCAATATTAGGATTTGCATATCTCTCGAGCGTCTCCGAACCGGGGTTATGGCTACTTGGCATGGTCATCAGTTTTGAGTATCTGGGTGTCGGGTTAGGAACAGCGGCATTTGTTGCGTACATGGCTCGTACGACAAATATTCGCTATACAGCCACGCAACTAGCATTATTCACGGCGCTCACCGCCCTACCGCGAACGTTTTTAAATGCGTCTACAGGGTACATTGTCGAAGATATTGGGTGGACGCAGTTTTACATATTCTGCGCAATCATTGCGATTCCGGGGATGTTATTGCTGTTTCGAGTGGCGCCGTGGAATGGCGATGGCGGCATGCCAAGCGCCGCAAAAGAAAAGGAGTCAGGTCCTCAGGAAATATCCTTTGAGAAAAGCTGACTCCGTTCCGCAGTGTGAGTCTCTCAAATGAGAGACTCTACATACTAATCTTTAAAGTTTTTAAATTGTAAGGGTAAAGCGATGTCTTCCGAGCCCTTCCATAGCGCCATCACTTCTTGCAAGTCATCTCGCTTTTTACCTGTCACACGAATGCTTTCACCCTGAATGGCTGCTTGAACCTTCATTTTATTTTCTTTAATCATTTTGACCATTTTTCGACCAAGATCCGCATCGATACCTTGTCGAATGGTGCAAATCATTTTGACTTGCTTACCCGCACCTTTTAAGTCGCCGTACTCTAAGCAGCTCACTTTAATATTTCGCTTTATGAAACACCCTTCTAGAATGGGCTTCATTTGCTCAACTTGAAACTCTTCGTTTGCCGTCAACGTCACGGCACCATCTTTAAGTTCAAAGCTTGCATTTACGCCTTTAAAATCAAAACGTCGTTCAAGTTCTCGGTTGCTTTGATCCACAGCGTTTTGCGCTTCGTGATTGTCCACTTCAGACACAACGTCAAATGAAGGCATTATCCATCTCCAATAGTAAATGAAAGCATTTTATCCCCCGTATCATTGGCTGGCAAACCGCTTTATCTAAACTAAAGTTGGGGTATGGAGAAAAAAATTAGCCTAGACTTGGCTCAGAATATCTATTACTTCCATGTGCCTGCTGCTGCGCACAAAGCTCTCTTCAGTTCCGTCTTCGCAATTGATCAATTATTGCTCATTTTATTAAAAGATGATCGCATTGATCTCCACGGATACTGCTTCTTCGACCACAGTCTTCATATAGTAGTAAAATGCCACGACAAACCCAGCCTGTGGTTAGAACCGTTTTTAATGCGCTATAACCAATGGCACCAAAGCACCTCTGGCGACAGTGGCTATTTATTTAACGATTTATCCACTCGGACCATATTGGTCCAACCCAAGCAATTACCCAAAGTGATCCGCTATCTTCATCAATTGCCGATGCTCAAGAAAATTGCCAGTACCGCATCACAATATCTTTATTCGTCATACCACGAGTATTTGAAGCCGCTTCCAAACGATCTGATTAAAGATCCATTAGTGCTGACGTTACTTTCTCCACACAGTGGTCAACGTATTCGGCGCTATCAAAATTACATGGATCAACGTATCTCGCACACGGAGCTCCGACACATGTTGGAGGGCAATTTGCCATTTCATTTTGCTATCGCAGAAGATGGCTTTTTAACCCGCGTGATGACCCAGTATGAACTGAACAGAGAGGAGATTGGCCACCAAGAACTTAACGATCTATGGCAGCGGTGTGTGGACACGTTATCTCGTCTTATTCATTTAGATGAAAGTACCGTCTTGGGGAAAAGCCGCCATCACAGCATGCCAGATGCGCATCACTTATTAGCTTGGTTATTTGTCAATGTGGCGAAGGGGCCTACAAAATACGCCGCAAAATGGCTGTCCGTTGACGAAGAAACTTTGCAGCTCAATATTCGCTCGGTGCAATTGCACCACCCATCTTCGTTTTTGAGGTATATTATCGAGCACTGGGGTCAACAATCGATAGCGCGGTAAAATGAGCGACATTTATATCTTAGGGGCGGGTGCAATGGGCTGCCTTTGGGCAAGTTACTTTCCTGAAACCACTCGCATACATTTTATTGTTAAACCCAATCACCCATGGCTTCAAGACCCCACACCCACACTGACCTGCCTTCCAAATAAGCGACAAATTGCCATTACACCCGTATCTATCGCTGACATAGATCGTTCTAATATCAATACCTCCGAACACCGTTTCCCACCAATAGAGCGACTGATTGTCACAACAAAAGCTTACGATTGCTTAACCGCGCTCACCGCGCTAAAACCTCACATCACCGAATCGACCCGCATTCTTTTATTGCAAAATGGGATGGGTAGCCAACAGCAAGTGGCTCAGGCTTTTAATACACAGCCGGTTTACGCCGTGTCCTCTACTGAAGGGGCATACAAAGTTGACCAACAAACATTTTTCCATGCTGGATTTGGCGAGAATACAGTGGGCCCTCTCACCGAAAATGCAACCCTGGCTGATTTATCACATTGGTTACCGTCCAGCGCCTATCAATGGCGAGAACCCATTGAACCTGTCCTTTGGCAAAAATTAATGATCAATGCAGCCATTAACCCGCTGACCGTAAAACACCAATGCAAAAATGGCGCATTATTAACCTCTCGAAAGGCACATGAAGAATTTACCGCCGTTTGTCAGGAGTTAGACCAACTTAATCATAAACTAAGCGTACCCATTCACTCCGTTTACGACATCGCCAAAAATGTAGCTATTAAAACAGAAAATAATTTTAGCTCCATGTATCAAGATGTTCATCATCACCGCCAGACTGAAATTGACTTTATTACGGGTTACATTATTCAGATGGCAAATGACCTTCAATTAGAAATGCCTACAAATAAAGCACTATTGGATACTGTTAGGCAAATATCCCCGTAGACACCGCGGTATCCATTCGGTTAAAGCCTCGACACCTAGTGCTCAAAGGTTTACGCTGGGCAATAAAATTTCCGAACGGATTTGGTGCTTATGCGACAATTCTTTCGTCGTTTAAAAGTGAGGCAAAAACTCTTTATTTTATTGGCCATCGCGTTGTTAGGCTTAGTCGCACTGAGCATCACAAACAGCGTTTGGCTGGCTTCACAAAATTCCATACAGCAACATTTGACCACGCTAAACGCCTACCTATATCAAAAGGAAAAAATAGGCTACACCAGCAATGAATGGCGCCAATACTTAAATAGTGCCCAGGATAATTTCACCATTTTAAATTTGGCGATCTATAACCCTGAAGGGGATCGTTTATCCGCTACCCACACACACTTGCCCTTATCAATTACCCAAGAATCGCTCAATGAAACATCCAGTAAACTGAGCTTATTGGCAGGCCCAAATCTAACTTTTTTAGTTGAGCTTGAAGTGCATACGTTTAGCATGTTCATGCTCGACATTATGGCCATCACATTTATATTAATCATTCCTGGTGCCTTGCTCATCTATTTAATCCTCAATGTTGTTGATCGTTTAATAACACGCCCCATTTTATCGCTCATTGATACCACCAATGAAATTGCTTTAGAGCAAAATTATGCACTGAGAGCAAAAAGGTTTTACCCAGATGAAATCGGAACACTGAGTGAAAATTTCAACTACATGTTAAATCGGGTAGAAAAACATGAGCAAATGCTGAGAAGTGAAAAAGAAAAGGCCGAACAAGCAAGACAACGTGCCATTGAACTATCCAGAAGTGTTCATGAAACCAATGAACAATTAGCAAGTGAAGTCAAAATAAGGATGCGAATCGAAAGAAAGTTGACCGAGTTTCAAAAATATCTCAACAACATCATAAACTCCATGCCCAGTGGCATTATTGCGATAGACGATACACAAAAGATTACTGAATGGAATCGAGGCGCTACCGATCTCACGCTCGTAGAAAAAGAAAAAGCCATACTCAATCCCATCGAAGAAGCGTGTTCATTTCTTTCAATGCATAAACGTCTTATACAGCAATCGCTAGATGATCAAATCATTAACAAAATTGAGCGTATACCCTTTAAACAAGGAAAATATCCGCAGTTTTTAGACATTACGATTTACCCACTGCTCGACACCACCACTAATGGTGCCGTGATTCGTATCGACGACGTGACCCGACGCAGCCAAATTGAAGACATGATGGTCCAATCAGAGAAAATGATGTCATTAGGCGGGCTAGCAGCAGGAATGGCACATGAGATCAATAATCCTCTCGGGGCAATTATTCACACGATTCAAAATATTCAACGACGCTTAAACCCCAATGTGAGCAAAAACCAAGAAATTGCTAATAAACTTGGACTCGATATTACACAAATCAGAGGGTATATCGCAGAACGCGATATATTTAGTTTTTTAGATAATATTTTAGAGGCGGGCAGTCGAGCCAGCACGATTGTCAGTAATATGCTTCAATTTAGCCGCCAAACGGCTAAGAATCTACAACCTCAAAATTTAAACCAAATTGTCGAACGTGCCATTAATATTGCTAAAAATGAATATGACCTCAGCTCAGGCTACGACCTTAAAAGCATTGATCTCATTACCGACTTCGATCATTTGCTACCAGATGTACCCTGCATTCCTTCTGAGATTGAGCAAGTCGTCATCAATTTATTAAAAAATGCCGCACAAGCATTGAGAGATTTTAAACAAACAAAAGAATTCAATTTAGATTGGTATGCTCATATTAAAATCAAAACACGACTGCGGTCAGGCCAAGCTGAAATTACGGTAGCCGATAACGGTCCGGGCATGAATGAAGACACGAGGCGACATATATTTGAGCCCTTCTTTACAACAAAAGAAGTCGGGACGGGCACGGGCCTTGGGCTATCGGTTTCCTATTTTATTCTCACCAGCCACCATCAAGGCAGCATGCACGTTAACAGTACACCCGGGCAAGGTACACGTTTCGTGATTCGCCTTCCGCTGACCCCTGTCAGAGTGGATGATGCCTTGACGGTCTAACCATGCGCACGTAGTATGCCGCACACATTCAGGTGCGTTCATTTTGGCCAGCGTAAAACTGCGCGGCTTCATTGTAGAACGTTAAACGGGAAACTGGTGACAGAATCGCAATATCTATGATCTTGCGCCCTTCTCAGTCCAGTGCTGCCCCCGCAACGGTAAATAATCAAAGTAATAGACATATGCCACTGAGTTATAAGACTTGGGAAGGCGTCTATTTAGCCCGTAACGATTATGAGCCCGGATACCGGCCTGGTGATATTTAACGGTGTTGCGGAGGGCGACTACCGGAATTGAATACTGCATTCTTTTCACTGCCCTTACACACCGATTGGTGCCATTACCAATTGGAATACTCATGAGAAATATTCTTTTTACATCACTACTAATACCCGCAGTTTCGTTAGCTGAAGTCAAACTGGATACTATTTCCGTCACTTCAAAAGGCTATAGTGACTCCCTCAACGCTCAACTGACTGATAGTCACGTGATCTACATAGACCCGCTGATTTCACAACAAAAAACCATTGGGGATATATTAAACTCACTCTCAGGTGTTCACGTGGCCTCAAACGGTGGCAAAGGACAAAATCAACACGTTAATATAGACGGCCAATCTTCTGCTAATGCCGTTATTCTTATCAACGGTCAACCGGTTGGTTCAGCAACATTAGGGCAAGCCTCTCTGCATCTTATTCCGGTAGAACAAGTTGAGCGCATTGAGATCATTAAGAGCGGTGGCAGTGTACTTTATGGATCAAGTGCCATGGCTGGTGTCATAAATATTGTTACAAATCAAAATTATATGACAGGAGGTTCTTTCGCTACCGGATCGTATAACTCTAAGAAAGCAAGTTTCTCACACTCACAAAACATTAACGGAATAGTCGATACTGGTGTAAATTGGAGCTTTGAAAAGTCGGATGGCATAAGCGCACGAACTGGAAATTACGTTAATTATTTTACTAATGAAGAAGTCAAATTTGATAATGACGACGATGGCTATGCAAATCACTCGATTACGGCATATGCTAATTTAAAACCAACAGCCAAGCTTTCATTTGATAATTCTGTATACCGATCGTCGGGTACATATGAATATGACTCAAAGGCATGGGATGACCAAGCCACATATAAAAACACACAAATTAATTCCGTACTGAGTTATGCTTTCAATAACAATGTCACTTCTTCGATTAAAGCATCTAGGCAAACTGATGTTAGTTCAAATTATGGTGTAATAAATAGCCGAACAGATGCAGATCGTTTTACCACCATCTCAGATTTTGCAAGTACAGACGTGAGGCTTAAGTATTCAAAGATCGAATTATTGTCCGGGGTAGATTGGCGTCGTGACTATATTGGCGACTCAGATCTTAATACTAACTATGATGATGAAAAAAATGAAGTGCTCAGTAACTTCATACACGCATCATTTAAACCACTTGATAGCATTCTAATGAGTGCAGGCAGCAGAAGGGATAATGATGATGCTTTTGGAGTTCATTTAAGTTACTCCGCAGCGCTACAGTACGCTATAAATAATCATTCAATCACCGTTAGCCAAGGGTC
The DNA here is from genome assembly GCA_947503895.1 of uncultured Saccharospirillaceae bacterium. GTDB lineage: Bacteria > Pseudomonadota > Gammaproteobacteria > Pseudomonadales > Oceanobacteraceae > Bermanella. The sequence continues at coordinate 78,327 of CANNFT010000006.1, read as the reverse complement.
AGGGTTTAAAGCTCCGACATTTAACGATTTATATTACCCTGGCTCTGGAAATCCTGACCTTGACCCAGAGGAGTCCAAATCAAAATTCATTCGATATGCATATGAAGATACTAATCGAAATATTTCGGTTAAATTATTCAGGACTGACTTATCAAATCTAATTATATGGCAAGGCATGCAACCATCGAATGTTGTTGCTTCGTTTATTGAAGGTTCTCAATTGAACTGGTCTGAACAATGGAATGATTCAATTAGTTCTCATTTCTCAACAGAGAAAACAATTGGGGTGAACAAGCTAGATAACAAGAGATTATCTTATACTCCAGAGTATTCTAGTTCAGCTAGAATCACACTTCATGGCAAGCTCAATGCAAGTTTAGAAGGAAACTTCGTCGGTGTGAGAATGGATAACGATAGAAATGAACAGCTCAGTCCTTATACGACCTTTAATCTTGCAATGACTTCTAAGCCCAAGAAAAATATAACCACTCTATTCTCCATCAAAAACATATTTGATCGAGAATATACACCAAATACAACTTACAGCAGTCAACCTTTAACCGTTATGCTCGGCTTAAAATACGAAATTTAATTTTAGGTAAGCTTAGTTAACAACTCTAAACCTGAAAACGATCCAACTTACGCTGCAACGACTCTGTAAGTTGGGTCACCTCCTGAATAGCACTGACCGTGTATTTCGCATCTTCAACTGTCCCCTTGCCTAAATCATTTATCTTAACCACATTTTCGTCAATGGTTCGAGCAACCTTCGTTTGCTCACTTGCCGAATGTGCTATTTGTTGATTGCTCTGCGAAATAACATTAATGGCCGCTACAATTTTTCCAAGCGCTTCTCGCACTTTCGAGGAGGTCTCCACTGTGGACTGGGCCATCATATGACTGTTTCCCATCACCTCCACTGCATTGCTGATTCCATTATGAATCGTCGTCATGACCTCATCTATTTCTTGTGCCGATCTTTGAGTTCGACTTGCTAAAGTACGCACTTCATCAGCCACAACTGCAAAGCCTCTTCCTTGCTCTCCTGCGCGTGCGGCTTCAATTGCTGCATTCAATGCGAGTAGGTTCGTTTGCTCTGCTATGCCTTTTATCACCGCTAACATATTGGCAATGTTTTCTGAATTTTCTGACAATGTATTTATCACTTCAGTGGATCGCATAATTTCATCGGCCAGCAGGTTTATTTGACTGAGCGTATCGTCAACGACATTATTGGCCGAACCCGCTTCCGTGCTGGCATCTTTAGCACTCGCCGAAGCGGCACTTGATTGATTATTTACCTCTTCTGCCGTCGTCGCCATTTCAGTCACTGCGGAAGCCACTTGTTCCGATTGTTGTAATTGTTCATTTGCAGCTTTATTACTTTGATTCGCATTTTTCTCAACTTGCTGCATAGAAGCTCCAACATCTTGAGCGGTTTTACGCACGGCCTTTATCAGGCTATGAATTTGCTCCACCATGGCGTTAAATTCGTGAGTCAACTGCCCCATTTCATCTTTTGATGAAACGGATACACGCACGGTCATATCGCCTTTCGCTATTTTTTGAGCCGCTACATAAAACTGTTCAACGCTTGAACGCACAGATAAGAAGAATGCACCGTACAAATAGATTATGGTCAGAATCACTAACACTAACAACGCCACCACTGTGAATAGTTGTTCTATCTGACCATCCAATCTATCGGTTAAAATATCCCGCATCCTTGGAAAGGCGGCTTGCTCTACAGCGGATAATGCTTTTTGTTTTTCAATGGCAAATTGATGGTAAGTTTGCCACTCTATTTCAACATTCGCAGCTGCAATTAACGCGTCATCAAGCTTGAATTTCAATTCATCAACCGCCTTCTCAGCGCTTGAGAAATTTGATCCAAATAAAGCGCTATTATCTTGACTCTGTTTAATCAGTGCTTCGTGTATTTGGGTAATACTTTTACCTGCGGCGTCTAATTGATCGTAAGCTTCATTGAGCGCATCAAAGGTCACTGTCTTAATATATTTTTCAATGATGGCATAAACACCAACGGCATCGGCCAATCCCATTGCGTACTGATAGTCTTGATAGTCGGTTAATATTAGTTTTAATAGTATTTGAACATCTTGACTTAAATCCAAGGACAAACCGGATGCTTGAGCAGTCTTTTGTGATAGAAAATATAAATCCGTGACAACAGAATGGTAATGATTAAATTGATCTTGTACTGTGGGTTGTTTTTGATCGCCTCCTCGCTTCAATCGCGTCCGCCAACTGTCAATTCGAACGTCAATTTCTTGCGAGGCGCTGTGATGACGATGCATATTTTTAAAATTATCCAGCGCAGCGAATAAGTTACTTTCAGCCAACTCAGTCGCACTGGTTAATTCTGGCCGAGGGTAGTGCACCTCCGCAGAAGCTAAGTTTCGATACTGACCGGCTAAATCAGCGATGCCTAGCAAGGCACTCACGACATCTAAGTCACTTAACGAGCGCTCGGTTACCTGTATCACTTTGTATGCATTATTAATGATGACAAAGCTTAAAAAGATAAGAGGAATGAAAAAAGTGAGGCTTATGACACCAAATTTTTTGGCGTAACTAAGCCTATTCATTAACCTTATTGCTGGAGACAGTAAACCCTGCACCTGTATTCCTTTGCACTATTTTTAATGGCGGTTTGGTCACGTCTCTTTTGACGCGGTATCCAAGGCTTCACAAATCAGAGTCGAGCTGAAGATTTGAGTGAAACTCAACTAAAAGTGTAGACGAGAAACTAAGAAGATATATGGACATCTCTTTATGAAGAGATGCCCATATATTTGAATGGGATCGACCTGCACGTTAATGCACAAAATAAAAAGCCAATAAACGCCGGCGAAACGTTTATTGGCTTTTTCAGTGTGATCACATCATTTGTGTAAACAATAGATCAATGCGGCTACGCTGATGATTTACAACAACAAGTGTCGTACTTCACTGAGCAACTCACATAAATAGCGAGTAAAGCGTGCTGCTTCGGCACCATCGATTACTCGGTGATCATAACTCACGGCCAATGGCAACATGAGTCTCGGCTCAAATTCCTTTCCATTCCAAACCGGCTTATAGCTGGCTTTGGAAACACCCAAGATCGCCACTTGCGGTGCGTTGACGATCGGTGTGAAATTTGTTCCGCCAATTCCGCCGAGGCTCGATATGGTAAAACTCGTTCCTTGCATCGCATCCATGGGGAGTTTTTTGTCACGCGCTTTTTTCGCCAACTCACCGGCTTGCTGTGCGATATCCACCAGCCCTTTACCGTCAACGCCTTTGATGGACGGCACCAACAAGCCTTCCGGCGTATCAACGGCTACACCAATATTGTAATAGCCTTTCTGGATGACACCCGTCCCGTCAGCCGATAAGGAGGCGTTAAACTGAGGAAACTTCTGCAATGCTTTCTGTGTCGCTTTCACAACAAAAGCCAATGGCGTTACCTTCACACCTTCTGGGGTTTGTGCAGCGAGGCTGTTTTTACGGTAATGCTCAAGCTCAGTAATATCCGCTTCATCAAACTGTGTAACCTGCGGGATCGTAGTCCAACTTTGAACCATGTTACGCGCGGTGACTTGTTTGATTTTATTGAGCGGTATTTCTTCTATTGGCCCATGCTTGCTAAAGTCTTCCTTACTGCCTTCGATCCTGATGGGGCCACCCTGAGCAGAGGCTGGCGCATTGACTTTTTGCTTAACAAAAGCATGCAGATCTTCTTTAACGACTCGACCTTTCGGACCACTGCCTTTCACATGACTTAAATTGACGCCTAACTCTCGCGCTAATCGCCTCACGGCTGGGCCGGCATGCACGGTTCCGGTATTTTCGTACGGTGCATCTTGAGGCACAGATTCATTTGTCGCCGGTGCAGGTGCTGATGGCTTTGATTCAGAGGCGTCAGACGATGATTTTTCCGCAGGCTTGGAAGCAGTTTTCGGCGCTTCTGTTGCCGAGGCTTTGCCACCACTGACTTTCATGGTGGCCACCAAATCCCCCTGTTTAACGGTATCGCCTACATTCACTTCAAGCGTGAGGACTTCACCCGCATGAGAAGCGGGAATTTCCATCGTTGCTTTGTCTGACTCGACGACCAGCAATGAAGCTTCTTCATCCAGCGTGTCACCGATTTTCACTGATATCTCGATGACTTCTACACTATCAATGCCTCCGAGATCCGGAACGGTCACGGAGACAGTTTGTTCACCAGAGTCGTTTCCACCAGTTTTTTTTGGCGCGCTTTTGGCGTCATCCTGATGACTCGTTGTCGCAGGACCCGCTTCTGCTTTTGCACCTTTCTGATTTTCACTGTCTTCGTTCGTGGCTGTATCACTGCCACTCTGAGCATCGGTTTCTAAGATGGCAATGACCGATCCTTCACTCACCATGTCGCCCACTGCGACGGTCAACTTAACAAGCTGACCAGACGCGGAGCTGGGTACCTCCATAGATGCTTTATCTGATTCGAGCACGACCAGAGCAGCTTCTTCTTCTACTTGATCTCCCGCAGTGACGCAAAGTTCGATGACTTCAACTTCATCGATGCCACCTAAATCGGGTACTTTGATTTCTTGTTGGGCCATTATGCAGTCTCATTAATTATATAGGGGATCAAGCTTGTCACCCTGTATGCCATATTTTTCCATGGCGACTTGAAGTTGCTTCTCGTCCATTCGACCGTCTTGTACCAATGCACTGATTGCGGTGTAAGCAATGTGCTTACGGTCTACTTCGAAGAATTTGCGTAGATTTTCGCGGCTGTCACTGCGACCAAATCCATCTGTTCCTAATGTCACGTATACACGGCCGGCAGGTAGATATGGACGAATTTGTTCACTGTATTGCTTGATGTAATCCGTGGCACAAACGATCGGGCCATGTGTGTCTTCAAGACACTGATTAACGTGACTCTGCTTTTGTTTCTTCGTTGGATTCATACGATTCCAACGCTCTACGCTTCGACCGTCGCGGGCCAGTTCATTCATACTGGTGGCGCTCCACACATCGGACAGCACACCAAAATCTTCTTCGAGCATTTTCTTGGCAGCGATCACTTCATTCAGGATTGTGCCAGAGCCCATGAGTTGAACTTTGTGCTCCGCATCACCGGACTCCATCAATGGATACAACCCTTTGATGATGCCTTCTTCTGCACCTTTCGGCATGGCAGGTTGAACGTAATTTTCGTTCATAACGGTAATGTAATAGAACACACGCTCGTTTTGCTGATACATGCGTTTTAGACCGTCTTGAATAATCACGGCCAGCTCATAACCGTAAGTGGGGTCATAAGTGATGCAGTTTGGAATGGTATTAGCAAGAATGTGGCTGTGGCCATCTTGGTGTTGTAAGCCTTCGCCATTTAACGTGGTGCGGCCCGCAGTGGCACCTATCAAGAAGCCTTGCGCTTGGCAATCACCTGCCGCCCAAGCCAAGTCGCCAATGCGCTGGAAGCCAAACATTGAGTAGAAAATATAAAACGGCACCATCGAAATATCATATGTGCTGTAAGCAGTAGCTGCTGATAGCCAAGCCGACATAGCGCCCGCTTCGGTTATACCTTCTTCTAAAATGCGGCCTTTTTTATCTTCTTTGTAATACATCATTTGCCCGAAATCGACGGGCTCATATGCCTGCCCTTCAGACGAATAAATACCTAACTGACGGAACAATCCTTCCATCCCGAACGTACGAGCTTCATCCGGTACAATCGGGACAACTCGCTCACCCATGGCTTTGTCTTTCACCAATGTCGTCAACACGCGCACAAACGCCATCGTACTGGAAATAGCACGATCACCCGAACCATCCAACTGCGCTTTAAATGCACTCAATTCCGGAACTGGCATCGGCTCACGGTTTTCTTTGCGCACCGGTAGGAATCCGCCTAACGATTCCCGACGCTTGCGCATGTACTGCATTTCTTGGCTGTCTTCCGGTGGACGGTAGAACGGCAGTTTTTCAATTTCGGAATCGGTAATGGGGATGTCAAATCGATCGCGGAAGCCTTTTAGACTTTCCAAATCAAGCTTCTTAACCGAGTGCGTTTCATTTTTCGCTTCAGCCGCATCGCCCATTCCGTAACCTTTGACGGTGTGCGCTAATATGACGGTCGGCTGACCTTTGTGATTCACAGCAGCGTGATAGGCGGCATAAACTTTATATGGGTCATGACCACCTCGGTTCAACTGGAAAATTTCCTCATCAGACATGTCTTTGATCATGTCTTGTAACTCTGGGTACTCACCAAAGAAATGATCACGTGTGTATTCTGCACCTTTCGCTTTGTAGTTTTGGAATTCACCGTCAACCACTTCGTCCATGCGTTTTTGCATCAATCCATGTTTGTCTTTTAGGAACAAGGGATCCCAGTGCCTGCCCCAAACGACTTTGATGACGTTCCAGCCAGCACCACGGAAACTGCCTTCCAGTTCCTGAATGATTTTGCCATTACCGCGCACTGGGCCGTCTAAACGTTGAAGGTTACAGTTCACCACAAAAATGAGGTTCTCAAGTTTCTCTCGGCCAGCCAGTGAAATAGCACCCAAAGATTCTGGCTCATCACATTCGCCATCGCCTAAGAACGCCCAAACCTTACGGTCTAAACGCGGCGCCATACCACGGGCAGAAATGTAACGCATGAAATGCGCTTGATAGATGGCTTGTATGGGCCCAAGACCCATGGAAACAGTTGGGAACTGCCAGTAGTCTGGCATTAATCTGGGGTGTGGATAAGAAGATAATCCTTGTCCATCGACTTCACGGCGGAAATTTTCGAGTTTCGATTGGCTCAATCGCCCCTCTAAAAATGAACGCGCGTAAATACCAGGGGATATATGACCTTGGAAATAAATTAGGTCGCCCAGTGGGCAATCCGTACTGCTCGAATTTGGCGCTCGGAAGAAATAGTTAAAGCCCACATCATATAATGTGGCACTGGAAGCGAAGCTGGATATGTGGCCGCCTAGATCATCTCCACTTTGGTTCGCACGGACCACCATGGCCAATGCATTCCAACGTATCAGTGAGCGTATTCGGCGCTCTAAAAATAAATCACCGGGCATCTTAGCTTCTTCGCTGGCCGGTATGGTATTTCGGTAAGGTGTTCTAAAAGCATAGGGCAAAGGTAGCCCGTTACGGGTTGCACGCTCGGATAATCTTTCCAAAAGGTAACGAGCCCGATCTATGCCTACTTCGCGGATGACCGAGTCAATTGACTCCAACCATTCCTGCGTTTCTATAGGATCATTGTCCTTCTCAAAAGAATCCATCAAGGTTTCCTTGTGACACAAAGTTATAAGGAGAGTATAGACAAAGAATCATCTATCGCTGTTGTACTAATCGCAGTGAGTGTTGAAATGCACATGAAGCTCTGGGTTGAATATCCGAAAAAAAAGAGGTGTACAAATGCGTACAATATTCGGCTTTTGGTCACAACCTACCTACGTTGTTTTTCATTATTATTAAAGTGAACGCTGTGAGTCAGAATCACTAAAAGTGCGTTTCAACCAACTGCTAACCAATAGAATTATCATTCTTGAATATCTTCTGCATGAGCATCGCACGATTATTTTTGAATGCACATCTCAGCAGATTTTAGCCTGTCAAATTAGGCCGTTTTTGAAGGCATTGCTAACTTGACGGCCAAAGAGATTCACAAAATTGGCTTGTCTGGTCAACCAGAATATTCAAACGGATGTTTGAGATTAATGGATTAAATTGGACCTTAAAACACCCATAAGTCTTACGAATAGCCTGTATTCACAGTACTTATAAAGGTATTTGCTTATGAATACAGGATGGGTCTGCGAGGGAATGACATTTAAAAAATGGCGATTTATGTCTACTTCGTTTTTAGCACAAACCTCCTGTCTCAGCATAAAACAGGATGATTTTTAATCAGATACGTGCACCACTCGCCTCGCCAAGAGGCAGCGGGATGCGTCAATTGACACAGCGTACTAGCGCCCTTCACCTGCTCAGGACGAAGCGGGATGCATCAATTGGCACAACTTTCTGGCCCCCTTCAGAATACCGGGCACTGGTCTAGCAAGATCATCTGAGTGAACCCAAAAGATCTTGTTGTCTCGCACAGCTGTAATGCCCTGCCAAGAAGCCCAATGCTGCGGTGTGTCATCCATTGGCGTTTCGCCACTGTAAATGATGACATCAGGGTTTGCGTTAATAACCGCTTCAACGCTCACCTGAGGAACTTGCATGGGCAATTCTGCAAATACATTACGCCCACCGCATAGCTCAATAACTTCATGGATCAAGTTATTGCGATTAAGCGTCATCAATGGGTTGAGCCAGGCTTGAAAAAACACTTTAAGCGGCTGCTTGGATATATTCCGATGATTGTAGGTCTGCCTCAGTGTTTGCCAGTCACTCAAAAATTGATCCGCGACTCGCTTGGCTTCTTCGCCTTGCCCCGTCCAACGCCCCAATTTCAGAAGATGCTCAGCCACTTGTTGAGCGTTTTCAGGATGACTGTATCGAACATCCACGCCTAATTTCTTGAGTTTTAATAAATATGGCTCCAATGCTGTCCCTGGCTGTGCAACCACAAAGGTAGGCTGAAGCATAAGCACTGACTCAATGCGCACGCTATTATAATCACCAATCCGTGGAATGGTTTTAGCCGCTTCAGGATAATTGGCATAATTCACCGTTGCTACAATCATATGGCCAGCACCAATCTCAAACAGTAACTCGGTGATATGAGGTGCAAGGGAGACGATTTTAATGGGTGTCGTTTCTTCTGAGTAGGTGCACGGACTAAGCCATATAAGCATGAAAATACAAGACCGAAACCATCGCTTGCCTCTGCTCTTACTGGTGAACACATTCATCATTCATACTTCGTTTTGTTCGCGAAATTTAATGGCTTATGCATGCTGCATAAGCTGGTAATAGTAAGGCTCTTCCTCACTCACTTGCACTCTGCTAATGGAAGCATAGGGTACATCAATACGGTTAATATTTTGAAAAGGTAAGCCTAGGATTTCTTTTAATAAAATTCTTATCACGCCACCATGGCACACTAATAGCTGTTTTTGTTCTTGGCGTGCCAGACAGCCGAACCATGCTTTTAATACACGCGCTTCGAATGCCGTTAAACTTTCGCCTTCTGGCGCACTGAAATTCAAAGGGTCGCCCCACATGCCTTTAAAACGATCAAAATCTTCTTTAAATACCTTTTCCATGGGTTGGTTTTCCCAAATTCCAAAATCAAACTCTCTTAAATCCTCTGCGGTGATCACTTCGATGTTTAATTGGCGACCAAGCTGAACAGCAAATTGATAACAGCGATCTAATGGCGATGAGATAATGACATCCCATTGTTGATCACGGCATTTTTGCTCCAATTGCCGCCAGCCTTTCTCGCTGAGAGGATGATTGGTTGTGCCCCGCAGTACTTGCCCCCCAATGGGCTCGCCGTGTCGAAGAAGATCCAGTTGTTTCATTCGTTCACCTAATGTTTTTCTGGGCCTGCGAATGGCCTAAACCAAAAAAGCCAGCATAACATTTGCTGGCTTTAATTGAGGGCATCTCTATAAAGTCAATTTGCCTTTATAGAGATGCCCTTGAGATTAATTGAATGAACGGCGCAGGTTCAATGACGGTTTTCTTTAACCTTTATCGGTGACGCCCGCCTGTTCGAACGTCGCCATGTGGTTGTGCAGCGCACAGGCGCTACGCAAAATATTTGCCGCCACTGCGGCACCACTGCCTTCTCCTAAGCGCATATTTAGCGACAATATCGGCTTGGCTTTCAATGATGCGAGTATGGCTTGATGACCAGGCTCGGCACTTTGATGACCAAAGAATAGCCAGTCCGCTACACCTGGGTTCATCGCCACGGCAATCATGACAGCAGAAGAGCTGATAAAACCATCCACTAAAATGGGAATCCCGAGCTGGGCACAACCGATATAAGCGCCGACCAAGCCCGCAATTTCGAACCCGCCGAGTTTTTGTAAGGCTTCAACCGCCGAACCGCATTGATGCAAGGCTAAGCCTTGTTTGATCAATGCAACTTTCAATTGAATTTGCTCAGCGTTCGCGCCCGTGCCTGGGCCCACGAGAGAGTCGATCTCTTGTTGCAATTGATAGCCTGCTAATGCAGTGGCTGAGGTGGTATTACCAATGCCCATTTCGCCACCAATGAAGAGCTGTGCATCCCGTTCATGAGCACGATGCGCTGCCCGCTGTCCGCACAGTAGCGCTTCCTGTAACTGCTCTTCTGTCATGGCCTCAGCTTGGCTAAAGTCCTGTGTGCCCGCCGCAATGCGATAATCAATAATTTGGGGGTGCGGCAATACTTCAAATAAGGTGCCCAAGTTAATCACTTCGAAGGCAGCATCTAAATCATTCGCCAATACTGATATAGCGGCCCCCGCGTTCGCAAAATTTTTCACCATTTCTGTTGTGACGGCCTGCGGATAAGCCGATGTGCCTTGCGCTGCAATGCCATGGTCAGCCGCAAAAACACTGATAAATATCCGTTCCAAGGTGGGTTTCTCTTCACCTTGCATGGCAGCCAAATTAATGGCAAGCCCTTCCAAATCCCCCAAAGCGCCGGTGGGTTTGGTTAATGCATTTTGTCTCGTTTGTGCGAGTGTTTTAGCGTCAATACTTAAAGGCTTACAGGGCTCATTCCACCAAGGCATTACGGAGCTTCCTTTTATTGTTTTGATATCCAAAAAAGATGTTTTCTTATTTCACGAAGACTTAACGGAGAGCGGAATACCCGCCACCATTAATGTCACTTTATCTGCTTGCGCGGCAACTCGTTGATGCAAACGCCCCAATTCGTCGACGTATTTTCTGCTTAGCGCGCCCATCGGCACCACCCCTAGCGTGATTTCATTGGACACAATAAATACATCTGCAGGTGTGCTGTTTAAAGCCACTAATAATTCATCAACGCAAGGTTGTAATGCCCGCTCACTGTCTAAAACATTCATTAACCAAAGGGTTAGGCAGTCGAGTATGACAATGTCTTTTGCAGAAAAATCCGCTAGCGCATCACTCACATTCAGCGGCTCTTCACGGGTCAACCATGCATCCGGCCGATCATTTTGATGTTGAGTAATACGGGCTTGCATTTCCAAATCGAGAGATTGCGCTGTTGCCATGTAGGTGACAACCTGTCCGGTTTGTTCATGGTAAAGTGCCGCCTGACTCTCTGCATAACGACTCTTGCCTGAACGAGCACCACCTAATACGAAATGCAGCATGTTGACCCTTTTAGCGTAAAAAAATGGCTTAACATTCTAACCGAAGTCACTTAAACGGACAGCCTGTAAACAACATGCCGTCCAGCGCATTTTCAATAAATAGTGACCGCTAACCTCTAGCCCAATAACGACACAAACATCAAATGGGGCTAATCTTAGTTTTAACAGGTAGTAATGCCTAGTGATAATCCTATCAACTTGTCCGTTTTGGCACCTGCCTCGGATAACCTGTCTGTTCGATTCATCAGGGGGAGTAATATATGGAATCCGGAAGTGACAACCGTAAATTTGCTCGAAAAACACTCAGCCAAACCGTCAGCATATTTGACCAAGACAATAACGAATACCTCGGCATCATGGCAGATTTCTCTGAGGGTGGCGTAATGGTATCCAGTGCGGCGCCCATGAATGTAGGACGCGTCTATCGGTTACTCATGGTGGATATTCCCAATACCATCGGCCAAAAAAGAAATGGTACTTTCACGGCAGAAAGTGTGTGGAGCAATAAAATAAATAGCACTATGTATGGCACAGGCTTTAAACTCTGCGACCTCTCTTCCTCAGCAAAAGAAATGTTTAAAAGTTATGACGACACCTGATCTTCGCCTTGGTATTGACCTAGGTGGCAGTAAGATTGAAGTGCTCGCAATGGATCGCGCAGGCCAAACACTCATTCGAAATCGAGTTCCGACGCCAAAAGGTGACTATGAGGCCATTCTCAGTGCCATTACCCAACTCATTCTCAACACCGAAAAAGAACTGTCCGCACACGGCTCAGTCGGCATCGGCATTCCTGGCAGTTTATCTAAAGCCACAGGCAAGGTAAAAAATGCCAATACAACTTGTCTGAATGGTAGAGATTTAAAAGGTGATCTGGAAGCAAGTCTGGCCCGACCCGTTAGGGTCGCGAATGATGCGAACTGCTTTACCCTATCAGAAGCCAGCGATGGCGCAGCGGCATCTGCAAGTTCGGTGTTCGGTGTCATTCTGGGCACTGGCGTTGGGGGTGGACTGGTGGTGAATCGATCCATTATTGGTGGTGTAAACAGTATTGCAGGGGAATGGGGACACAACCCTCTACCTTGGCCAACGTATCGAGATACCCCACAACAACCTTGTTATTGCGGACAACATGGCTGCATTGAGACCTATCTTTCAGGACCTGGGATGGCGGAGCAAGCCCGACTGCAACACGGCGTTAATCTACAAGCAAACGAGTTGCTTAACCTGCACCCTTCTCCCTTTGAAAATCGAGCACACTTTGCGTTATGCGCCAGTAAAGACAGCGCATTGACTGAGTCTGAACGGGTATACGCTGAGTATATCGACCGTCTCGCGCGCGGACTGGCAACCGTCATCAATCTATTTGATCCCGACGTCATTGTGCTAGGAGGTGGGGTTTCTAACGTGGATGGTTTATACGAGGATGTTCCAAAGCGATGGGGAAAATACGTTTTTTCAGATCAGGTAGAAACTCAACTGCTGCAGAATCAACACGGTGACTCCAGTGGTGTGCGTGGTGCAGCATGGCTGTGGGGTGATACGCGGTAAATCTTGGGTCAGTCATATCCTCAACGTCCAGCAGGCCAGCATGACTTGCACATGCTGGTCGAACCTACAGGCGACCAAATATAGTGAAGAAGGCCGCCATCAATAACCAGATAATCGCGCATCGAATCATAAGCTGGTTAATGTCGCTGAGTTTATCTTGGGCTTCACTGACACTGAATTCACTGTCGCTTTCGTTCAGCTGTGCTGACCCCAGCAAAACGGTTTTTGAGTCGGTATGAAAGTCCGTGAAGTAGGTCATTGATTTCGAGAAGCTGCCTACAAAATCGCCCGCCAGGGCCATTGAAACACTCAGAATTCTCGCAGGAATCCATTCCAACGCTGACACTAAAATGTGCGTCCAATCTAATCGATAGGTTTGCGCAAACCAGTAACTGAGCATACAACCAAACGCACCCGGCACACCCGCCACGAGCAACCAAAAGACGACCACAAAAAATCGTGTAAACCATGTGTAGATTAAGGCTTCAGTCACTTCCTGATGCAACTGCTTTGGACTGGCTGCACAGCGTTTTTCATCCACATTAAGCAGTTCATGGGCACAAATATAGGCGGCTTGGTAGTCTTGTCGCTGCCAGCAGGCCTTGTACTGCTTAAAGTGTTGGCTGTAATCGTCACGCCCGAGAATGTATAGAAACACCAAGACTTGGGCTACAAATCCCACTAATCCCCAAAATAACGGCGCGATGGCTGCCAACGCCCCCCACAGCAAAACACTCGGTAAAACAACGGCTGTTAGATAAGCCAGCACTTGACCTTTCACGCTGAGATTAATGACATCAAATGGTTTAACCAAGCGCTCAAACCAAACTTGGTTTCGTTCGTAATCCATTTTGTGTGTTTGTCTTTGCAATAACAAACTGAATAACAACACCATGAATTTCATGAACGATCCTTTACGAGTATTGCGTTACGGTCACGAGAGAGTTAATCCTCTACGGGTCTGTGCGCTTGAATCTTAATATAAGCGGTGGGCTAAAGTTCACCCTTATATCGTAACCAATCAAACGCAGGACCAGGGTCAGTTTTTCTCAAAGGTGCAATATCCTGATGACCGACTATTCTATCCGGCAAAATATGAGTGTATTCCATCATCAAGCAATGCGTAACAGCTTTCAACTGTTCATATTGTTGGTCTGTGTATTCGTCGTTATCGGTGCCTTCTAATTCAATTCCAATTGAAAAATCATTGCAGTTTTCGCACCCCTCAAACTGGCTGACTCCCGCATGCCAAGCTCGTTGATCAAATGCCACAAATTGAATCAATTCGCCATCACGTCGGATCAGTAGATGAGCCGAAACTTCCAAACCTTCAATTTCCTGAAAATATGGGTGCGCATGTGTGTCCAATTGATTGCTAAAGAATTGTTCAATATACGGCCCACCGTATTCTCTAGGGGGCAGGCTAATATTATGAATCACCAGCAGCGAGGGAGATTGGTTCATCGGGCGTTGATTGTAATTGGGAGAAGGTACCCACCGAGCCTGAACCAGCTTGTGGTTTATGATTCGAAGACGAAGGTCAGATTGGTTGTTCAAGGAAGTCGCCTGAAGTTACGGACTAACAGACGTATCACCATACCTTATCTCACTGAAAATGCACGGACAGGTGTTGAAAACTAAATGGCAATCCGGAGCGATTCGATGACAGAGGATAAAGCACGATCAAATAACAAACTATTTTCAATTAAGCGAATACGCCCTGCGCGTAATGCGAGCGCCAGCTCAGATTTACTCAAACTCGCTTGCTTCACCCCCGCACGATTCACAAATAAATAACGTCCGGATTGAGGCAAGATATCGGCCAATTTAATACGCAGCCACTGGTCTTCCAGCAGTTGTTCACACCAAGAACCGGGCGTCATGGCAGTCACTAGATCCAGCCATTGTTCATCGATCGCTTCTTCTTCATCCGCATCTTCACTTCCTAAACCACCTAAAACGTCATCAAGCTCATCATCTGCCAGATCTAGGCTGCCTAATGATGCTTGCTGATCATCCTCATTTAAGACAATCGCGAGACCATCATTAGCGGATTCATCGTCACGCAACAATTGACGCTGCCAAAAGTCTTCAATCGCTAATAATCGCTCGTCAATTTGTGGATGACTATATTGAATCGCCGCCAAACCTTTGCGCACTGCGGACATTACTTGGCGGGTCGTTTTTTCATAATGCTCTCGGTTGAAAGCAGAATCCGGCTGAAGCGACCAAGCCAATGCATTTGCAACTTTACACGCTTGTCGCCAAGGTCGTGATCCACCCTGCTTGTAGTACAGTCGAAACAGTACTTGCAGCCATGCCTGACGAAGAACCGGTTGGAAGGAGGGCGCAACCGGGTGATTATCCAATACTCTGTCAATGATCGCCCTGCCTGCGCGAGTTGCAGCATCAGCGACGGTCTTAGTTCTCTCAATTCGAACCAGATTTTTTTCAATTTCGAGGTGTTGCTCGTTTTCGGGCTGCATTTTAGCTTCAAGTGCTTGAAGGCTGTCCTCAAATAAACTGATGTCCTCGTCAAAATCTCGCAGTACACCATGCACACATGATTCTAATGTTTCGTACAAGCCATCGTCTTCTTGCTTTTGCCAACCGGTAGCGGCTTCAGCAAGACGATTGAGTAACAGACGAGCGGGATGTTCGTTCTTTTCAAAAAAACCTTTATCTAACAAGGCTACTTTTACGAAAGGCACCTGCAGCCGAGCAATTAACTGCTTCATTTCAGGCTGTAGCTGGTGATCTTCCAAAATAAAATCAAATAATAACGCCACTAAATTGATCACCGCACCATGGGTGACCATTTCGTTAGAATGATGCTGGGTGGAGTAATGCAATTGCGATTGAAGCTGCTGGCTCACTTGCTGAGGAGACATTTGCATATCCAGGACTTGATTTTGCACTTGATGCAAACCGGTATAGAGATTGGGGGAAGGACTCAGCGCCACAACGGGCACAAAACCACCCTCACTCCCAGTAGGAGCAACACCGTTAGCACCAGAACCATTCGCTGGATTTCCATCTCCACCGCCGTGCGGCCCGCCACCTGAATGATAACCGCCACCTTGGGGAGTGGCCCCAAAATGCCCACCCGCCAATGGCCCTCCGGCGAATTGCCCTTGCGCACCGTTCAATGCGGGATTGTTCATTCCAAAACCCCCCATTGCTTGTGCATTCCCTAGCCCTTGATTCATTGCAGCCGTTGGAGATTGTGTTCCCCCCTGCATGGCCTGCAACAATTGGCCTAATAGCCCCATTTCTTCTTCAGGTTCATCACTTTTTGAGGATGCACGTCGAGATTGCTTTTTGCGGGTTTTCAAATCTGGTAATAAACCGTCATCTATGAGAATTCGATTGGCCTCTTCATAAAGCGTATCGATTTCAGCCCCAACATGCCGCTCAAACAGTTTAAATAAGATAAGGGTCACCGTGACATCGTAGTCTCGGCTTTTCAGTGCGCCTAAGAAGGACTTAGCAATATGGTATGGCCCCAGCGGTACTTGCTGAGGCTTATAAGTTTGAGAAAGCCCTTCTTCAATGCGACTCACGTAGTCCGAGTAAGGCTCAGCACCCTGATCAACAGCTCTGGCGCTCATAGACTCAAGGGCAACGGTTTCCTCCATCTCAGCTTCATCAATCAAACTGAGGGAATCAAAGTCATAGGATGGCTCATCAACATCTTGACCATCTAATGCTGGCGGGGTTTTTAAATCTCGAACGACGGACGCGATGATGGATTTCTGGCTCACGCGTAAGTCGCGCATAGCATCAAAAAAACGTTGTTGCTTGTCTGTGCTGGTCGCCCGCTCAGACATATCAAACAAGGTATCGTCTGCTTTTTTAAGCAAGGCCTCCAGCAACGGGATCAGTTTGTCCGTCACGACAGGCGCGAGTTGCGTTGACCAATTGTGGACTGTTAGTGATGACGACACAGACGAAACCATTGATAAATGTTCATTAATTAACAGATTGGTACATTACTTGAACCAACCTTGAGTATCCTTATCTTGGCGTAACGAGCAGATGCTTAT
The DNA here is from genome assembly GCA_947503895.1 of uncultured Saccharospirillaceae bacterium. Lineage (GTDB taxonomy): Bacteria > Pseudomonadota > Gammaproteobacteria > Pseudomonadales > Oceanobacteraceae > Bermanella. The sequence goes on along the minus strand of CANNFT010000006.1, from coordinate 61,460 downwards.
TCATAATTAACGAGTGAATTGCCGCCACACAAAACAAGTGGTACATGAAGCGGTGGTATTCATTCAAATAGGCAAACAAGACAACATTTGGGGGCTGATTATGCCGCCTTAATGCAATACTGCAAACCCGAGAAGTATGACGAATTTTTGTACGCATGGCTAAGGCGTGCATGGCAAATTTTGTGAGACTTCGCTCACATCTTGATACCCGTGGCCAGCAGTGGCACTTTAATCCTACCGAAGGCGCAAGCTGATATACTTTTCAGTTCTTAGTAGCGTCCGAATTGCACACTTTTTACCGTGAATTTAATCACGCGGAGGACTCGACTTGCTTTGAGCCGATGGCCTTTACACCCCATCCATGATGAGAAGTGAGTGTCAGTTCGGGTGCAATCCTGAACGTAGCAAGGTAAAATGCTGCACTATATTCTAGTGGCCCATGCCACCCTATCGGACAAGAACCAAGAGCTGTATGAACCTCACTATCGACGATATCAAGCAGGACATTGAATCCACCGTTCGGTGGGCGCTTCAAGAAGACATAGGTTCCGATCTTGTGAGCGGTGACATTACGGCTCAACTCATACCTGAATCCAAATTAGCCCATGCTCGCATTATTTGTCGAGATGAAGCGATCATCGCAGGCCAAGCTTGGGTTAATGAGGTGTTCGCGCAGCTTGATCCCACAGTGGAAATATCTTGGTTCGTCGAAGAAGGCTCCCTAGTTAAACCAAACCAAACCTTATTTGAGCTAAAAGGATCTGCTCGCAGTTTGCTGACAGGAGAGAGAACCGCCCTCAATTTCTTACAAACGCTCTCCGCCACTGCCACAAAGTGTCACTTTTACGCACAAAAAGTCGCTCACACACAGGTTAAACTGCTCGATACACGCAAGACACTGCCCGGATTACGCACAGCGCAAAAATACTCAGTTACGCAGGGTGGCTGCCACAACCATAGAATTGGCTTGTACGACGCCTTTCTGATTAAAGAAAACCACATCAATGCCTGCGGTTCCATCAGCGAAGCAATTGTGCAAGCACACCGTATTGCTCCGGGCAAACCTGTTGAGGTGGAAGTGGAAAGCTTCGAGGAACTGGATCAAGCGCTCAGTGCAAAAGCGGATATCATCATGCTTGATAATTTTGGGCCGAACGATTTAGTGAAAGCAGTAGCGATCGCACAAGGCAGTGCCAAGCTTGAAGCGTCCGGCGGTATAACCGATGAAACCTTAGTCGCCATCGCAGAAACCGGCGTAGACTACATATCCATAGGTGCATTAACCAAGGATGTTAAAGCAGTTGATTTGTCGATGAGGATGTTGTGATCCACTTACACACTAGGCCAATGCCACTCATATTAATACTGTGTGTGGCATTAGCGCCAGGACTGGTTTTACTTTCTAGCAATTTGAGCTTCGTAAATTCATTCCATGAATACAAAATAATTATTTCTTGGTTAGAAGTATTTGTCATCGCCCTATCATTAAGCCGTAGAAAACCAATAAGCAAACCACTAAATAGCCTACATTATTTAACAATCCCCATCCTAATTTCAACACTCGGTTCAGCCTACGTTTACTCATCAATTGTAAGTATAATGGAATCATGCCTCCACATACTTTTTGTTGTCGCCATAATCAACGCAATACTTAAAGTTGGGGAAAGAAATATACTTCCATACTCCTTAATAGTCACATATATTTTCTTCATTACAACTCTAACACTCGAACAGATCATCTACCTGAAAAACATTGATTATAATTGGATATTAGGCACCCTATTCTATGACAACATTAGACATTTCGGATATACGCAAGCCATTGTCACACCTTTAATTTTTCTACTAATACTATCAAAGAGCAAACTATTGCATTGCACTGGCATACTATGCCTTTCGCTAAGTTGGTTTATAATTCTTTGGAGTGGCGGGCGCGGGACTTTCTTCTCACTCATGCTACTAACAGTCATTGTACTCCCAATATTTGTTAGCAAACACAAGAAGCGAATATGCATTAGTAATTTCATTGCTATTGCTATTGGTAGTTACCTTGCATTTTTATTAAGCGCAAACCACCCTTCATTAGGCATAGAGAGACTTTTTTTCCTAGCAGATAGCACAAACAAATTTGATTCCGTTAATTCATATAGCTCAGGACGACTTCAACTCTGGATTGATATCATTAAAAATTTCGATCCAGTTCAACTTGTATTTGGATATGGATCGGATATGTTCCGGTTTTCAAATGACTTAACAGGAGTCGCAAAGTCTGTTACTCACCCTCACAATATTATTTTACAAATCACATACAGCTTTGGCATTACAGGCATTTTAGCTTGCATATATATTTCACTCAGCCTTAAAAAATACTTTCAAAAGAAACTAACAGACACGTCAAAAATATATCTTACATCTCTATCCTCACTAATTATTAGCTCTCTAATTGATGGTGGCCTATATCACTCATATTCATTATTCCAGTTTGCTATTGTAGTCGCATTATTCTTCAGCACAATAATACCTGCCGATGCCGATGCCGATGCCGATGCCGACAAAATAGTTTCAAAGTACAATAAGACAGAAGTAACCACATTTGCTTTTTGCATTATCGTTTTATCGCTTCACACATATACATATTCCCTTCTAATAGCTCCACTTACTGACGAAAAGCACATACACTCAGTAATGATTTTCCCCTCATACACTAATACAGACTTTTGGATTAGCACAGCAACGACACCAGAATTAAAAAAGCAAGCTTACTTTCATTCAATAAAATACAGCCCAAATCCATGCATATATGTGAACGCCCTCACTAACGACAAAAACAAATATCAGCTAAGCAATATCGAATCAGCCCTGATTCACTCAAAGCACTGCAATGGGAAAGTCAAGAGTTAATTATGGCGATGGCAAACATGACAACAAAGAACTGCAAAGCATTCTTCATTCATATTTCAATTTTTATTGCTGTGCACGCGTTTGGCGCTCTATCCATACTATCATCACTAAACAACCTGCAACCTAGCTCATTACTAGCCCGACTACCCGAAAACACCTTAACAAATATAAATGTTATTTTGCCAGTAACAACATACATCCTACTAACCATAATTGGGAGCAGCCTCTATATATGGTGTCACTTCATTCTGACTAAAAAAATACACTCCACAAAACCATTCAGCAGTACTAACCCATTACTATTGCACAGTGCATGGGCAATAATTTCCAGTTACGCCCTAATATTTTTGAACAGCCTTTTTTACCCAAAGTCAGATTTTTCAATCCCTTTACAATTACCTTCTGACGCTCAATATTTTACGTCTAGCACTTCTGTATTGATATGCTTAGCCCCACTAGTACTTCTACTAAGACCTCGCTTTTTAAAGCTGTATGCCTTAATCGGTATAGTGGCAATACTCACCATGCCACCCAACCACTACGACTCCACTTTCATAAACAGTAAAAAGAAAAACGTTATCATTATAGGAGTAGATTCATTGAGACCCGAGCTAGTCTCTACACACATGCCATTCCTGCAATCTCAATTAGACACCAGCACCGTCTTTAGAAACGCATACACACCACTTGCTAGAACTTTTCCTGCCTGGATGAGTATCATTACAGGTCGACACCCAGTCTCACATGGAGCTAGATTCAACCTAATTCCAGAACAATTTATATCTAAAGATAATCTATATCTACCGGCTATTTTGGGTCAAAATGGCTACCACACAATCTACGCAAGCGACGAAAGAAGGTTTAGCCAACTAGGAAAAAAGCAAGGCTTTGATGAAGTAATTGGTCCAAGTTCACGAGCAAGTGAATTTATTCTCGGTTCTTTTGCAGACTTCCCTATTACTAACTTACTATTGGCACTTGACTCCTATAACATTATTTTCCCAGATCTATATTCAAATAGAGCAGCTCACATCCTTTATTACCCAGATAGGTTTAGTAACCAACTTAAGCGAGCAATAGAACAGCGTCCGCTTAAACCAGTATTCATGGCAACTCATTTCTGTCTCGCACACTGGCCCTTTACACACGCCAAATACAGCAAGCCACAACATGACTTTCCTAACAGCCCGGATTATGCTGCAATGCTAGGTGACATAGATAAACAGATTCAAAGCCTTATACAAATATTAAAAAAAGAGCACATCCTCGAGAATAGCATCATCGTTTTTCTTTCTGATCACGGTGAGAGCTGGGGAAACCTAGAAACCCACCTTACAAATGCAGAGGGTGCCAAATTAACCGTTACGGATTACGGTCATGGCCAAACGGCATATAGCCCCCTCAGCCAATCAGTACTTATTTCAATACGGGATTCATCTATACCCACTGGCATTTACGAGGCCGATAGCTCACTCTCAGACATTACTCCGACTATTTTAAGTCTATTAGACACCCACTATGACAAATCGCAAGTTGACGGTAAGAGCCTAACAAGTCTACCCCTCAACTCTGAGCGAGCCCTGCCATTTGAGTCAGGCGTTTATATTAGCGGTATTGATTTGTCAAACCCTAGCACCATAAACGCTGCCACCGAAGGCGCGAAACACTATAACATCACCTCTGCAGGCAAGGTTAGGCTTAAAGACAGCTCTGTTCATGCAATGATCCCCTTAAAAGAGATCGGTATTAAGTATGGTAATCAATCTATTTACCTTACAAGGAATTCAGATAACCCATGGCTCGTTATCAATCACCACACAAATACATTTAGCCGTATCAATAAGTTAGCTCTGGCACCCCAAAAACCAGCTAAAGCTTTATGTCGGTTCTTTCACCGTGACTCAGAATTTATCAAGACCGAATGCGAAACAGCCCTAGGAGCAACATCCAATTAAATCGCCTTATCGGCCACACACATTAAGCATCACGTTTTATACGTCATAAATTCTGCAAATGTGACAGTAAGTGTCACAGCACCCGTAGCTTGCAATTAAAATTGGTGTGAAACAGAACTCACATCACTTGCATAATTTGATGTAAAATACAGTCCTATGGCGGGCTTAGCTGTCTTTGTCTTCGGTTGGCATGATAACTGCTAGGACGTAAGCAAGACTGGAGATTTAGCCGGTTGTATTACCACAACATAAAAATTGGAGCGGTCCTATGAAAGGTCAAAAAGGTTTTACACTCATCGAATTGATGATCGTTGTTGCTATCATTGGTATTCTAGCCTCTGTTGCAATCCCTCAGTACAAAAATTACACTCTGCGCACTGACGCTACAAACAGCTTGAATGCAGTTCGCCCACTACAACTTGCAGTTAGCGAATACGCAGCTCGCTACTCAAAACTTCCAGCGGCTGTAACCGACCTTACTGGCTATACAGGCATTAGCTCTAAAGTTACCGATCACGCAGCCGGTAAAATCTCACAAATTTCAATCGGAACAAATGGTGTTCTTACTGCTTCATTTGACACAACAGCAAACAACTCTGATGTTCCTACCGAACTATCTGGTAAAACTTACGTACTTACCCCTAGCATCAACTCAAATGGTGTCGTAACTTGGGCCAGCTCTGTTGGTACGATTGACGCTCAGTTCCTACCTAAACTTAAGTAATCGTAAGCTTGAGCAATCTATGAAAAAGGGACGCTTAGCGTCCCTTTTTTGATTCCATTCACATACAATTCTCTTCTAGTAGTCTAGAATTCCTCATTGGAATTACCCTATCTATATGCTAAAACCTTTATAAATAAATCTCACAGTGAAGCTGATGATATGAAATTAAGCGGCCTATCTCGGCGAATAGTAGAAAAAGGGCTTGCTCAAGAATTTCAAGTTATTGAAGCCCAAACAGCAGCCGCTAACGAAAACAACTCAATAGTCCAGCAACTACTCAAATCTGGAATCTGCAAAGGAGAGCCACTAGCTATTCTTGTCTCAGAAGAATTTGGCCTCCCCTTTCTAGAGCTAGCAGCATTTGATAATGAGCAACTCCCACTTGATTCCATTACCAGTGGGATGATTGAAAAGCATAAGGTCATCCCTTTGTTCAAAAGGGGTACTCGACTCATTATTGCGCAGGCAGATCCCAGCGACATCCAAGCCAGCGATGAAATCAAATTCGCAACAGGAATGAATATCGATGTAGTTGTAGTTGACTATGAAAAACTACACCACTTAATAGAAAAGCTCAGTGCAGGAAATAACACACTCGACGATTTAGACGAGGAGTTTGATAGCATTGAGGATACAGACAAACAGCCTAACGAAGAGCATGATAAGGCAGACGACGCCCCTATTGTTCGGTTTGTGAACAAAATTTTACTTGATGCAATTAGAGGAGGGGCTTCCGATATCCATTTTGAACCTTATGAAAAACGATTTAGGGTTAGACTAAGAACAGATGGAGTTCTACATGAAGTTGCATCACCTCCTGTCAACTTAGCCAATAAAATTTCAGCAAGACTAAAAGTTATGTCTAGAATGGACATCTCGGAGCGTCGCGTCCCTCAAGATGGGCGCATTAAGATGAAAATATCAAAAACAAAAGCTATTGATTTTCGTGTTAACACATTGCCCACACTTTGGGGTGAAAAAATAGTATTACGAATACTAGACCCTTCAAGCGCTCAAATGGGTATTGATGCCCTTGGGTACGAAACAGAACAAAAGCAACTGTACATGGACGCATTGTCACAGCCACAGGGTATGATATTAGTCACCGGCCCAACAGGATCCGGTAAAACAGTCTCTCTTTATACCGGCTTGAATATCCTCAACACAGAAACCGTTAACATTTCAACCGCTGAAGACCCTGTGGAGATCAATCTTGAAGGAATAAACCAAGTTAACGTAAGTACTCGCGTTGGTTTAGATTTTGCTGAAGCGCTTAGATCCTTTCTTCGTCAAGATCCGGATGTCGTCATGGTGGGTGAAATTAGAGATGTTGAGACTGCAAATATTGCCATTAAGGCAGCCCAAACAGGTCATTTGGTGCTATCCACCTTACACACCAATAGTGCCGCAGAAACACTCACAAGGCTTGGCAACATGGGGGTCCCTGCCTTTAATATAGCGACATCTGTCAGCCTAATTATAGCCCAAAGATTAGGGCGCCGACTCTGTAGTCAGTGTAAAAGAAAGGCAAATATCCCTACCGACACCCTAAAAAAAGAAGGATTTACTGATGCTATGCTAATTGATGCTAGTATCTATACGCCGGTAGGGTGTGGGAACTGTACTCAAGGCTATAAAGGGAGAGTTGGGATTTATGAAGTGGTTAAAATCACTGAGGCAATGTCACGTATTATAATGGAAAATGGAAACTCAATTCAAATTGCAGATGTAGCAAAAAAAGAAGGATTTCCAAACCTTCGAGAATCTGCATTACTTAAGGTAGCGCAAGGTGTTACGAGCTTAGAAGAAGCTAATCGTGTAACATCAGACTAATTAAGAGTATAAGATGGCCAAACAGAAAGCTAAAACAGCAACCTTTGAATGGGAAGGTCTAAATAAACGCGGCCAAAAGATTACAGGCGAAATGCTTGGTGAAAATTCTGCAATCATAAAAGCTCAATTAAGAAAGCAGGGTGTCAACCCAAAAAGAATAAAGCGGAAACAGGACGCGATATTTGGTCTTTCTGTCGGCTCAGGTGAAAAGAAAGTCACCAATAAAGATATTACCCTCTTCATGCGACAGCTAGCCACGATGTCAAAAGCGGGGGTTCCATTAGTACAAGCATTAGAAATCGTCGCTGACGGGCTGGAAAATAAGTCCATGCAAAAACTCATTCTAACCGTAAAGGATGAAGTAGCTGCTGGTAATGACTTTGCTTCTTGCCTAAAAAAACATCCAAAATATTTTGATGACCTGATGTGCAGTCTAATAGAATCTGGCGAACAGTCAGGTGCCTTAGAAAACATGCTGGACCGAGTCGCAATGTATAAGGAAAAAACTGAACTACTTAAACTCAAAATCAAAAAAGCTACAAGATATCCATTGGTAACCATGTTAATTGCAACTGCGGTAACGATGATTTTGTTAATTAAAGTAGTTCCAACTTTTGAAAGTATGTTCGCAAGTATGGGGGGGTCACTTCCAGCACCTACTCGCTTTGTTATTTTCTTATCTGACTGGGTACAAGAGTATTGGTTAATGTTGATAGCCAGTGTTGCAGTAATTGTTATTGGTTTTAAGCAAGCAGCCAAAAGATCAACAAAAGTAGCAGCTGAAATAGATAAGCGCGTGTTGCAGCTTCCAATAGTTGGTGACATTCTTACAAAAGGTGTAATTGCTCGATTTGGAAGAGTGTTGTCGACAACGTTTGCAGCAGGCGTACCGCTCGTGGAAGCACTAGAAAGTGTCGCACAGGCATCGGGAAACGTCGTTTACAGAGACGCAATTTTACGAATAAGAGATGATGTTTCAACGGGTATCCAAATGAACGCATCAATTCGAGCATCCGGCGTCTTCCCTAACATGGTTGCTCAAATGGTGGCCATTGGAGAGGAGTCTGGCGCCTTAGATGCGATGCTGGATAAAGTTGCCACCTACTACGAAGAAGAAGTAGATAACGCTGTTGATGGCTTAACAGCAATGATAGAGCCGTTAATAATGGCATTTTTAGGTGTGGTAGTGGGAGGGTTACTCATCGCTATGTATATGCCTATATTCTCTTTAGGCGAAGTCGTTTAGGTTACCTTAATGATTGAACTATATACTCAATACCCGCTGGCTTTTTACGCCAGCGTTTTAGTTTTAGGCCTCTGTATTGGCAGCTTCTTAAATGTCGTGGCCTATCGCATTCCCATTATGATGAAGCGCGCGCTGGAAGCCGACTTTAAAGACCTCCATTCAGATGAACCGCCCAGCACTGAACCACCAACCCAGCCTGCATTTAATTTACTCACTCCTGCGTCTCGCTGCTGTGAGTGCGGCTCGGGTATTAAGCCCTGGCACAATATCCCAGTGTTTGGCTGGTTATTTTTAAAAGGTAAATGCGCTAACTGCCAAGCCAGTATCAGCCCTCGCTACCCTATCGTTGAAGCCATTACGGGCGTACTCAGTGTAGTTGTAGCCGTGAAATTCGGAGTGACCTGGCAAACAGCTGGTTTGTTGATTTTCACTTGGTTTTTAGTGGCTTTAACCCTGATTGATCTAGATGAGTATTTGCTTCCCGATTCAATGACGCTACCGCTAGTCTGGATAGGCTTACTGTGCAACACCTATGGCATTTTCACCGACCTACAAAGCGCAGTATATGGTGCCATGATAGGCTATCTGGCTTTGTGGTCCATATTTTGGTTATTTAAATTAGTGACGGGCAAGGAAGGCATGGGGTATGGAGATTTCAAACTGTTAGCAGCTATCGGCGCATTCCTTGGATGGCAAGCATTACCGGTTGTTGTGCTCTTATCTTCTGTCGTAGGAGCTGTCGTCGGCATTATCGGAATAATGGTACTCGGTCGCGACAAAAACATTCCGATTCCATTTGGCCCCTACTTGGCTGCTGCCGGCTGGTTAGCTGCGCTTTGGGGCACAGAATTGACCACGGCCTATTTCCAAATGATGGGCCTTTAAAGGCTAAATGAAACCTAAAATGTTAATCATTGGTATCACAGGTGGCATAGGCAGCGGAAAATCCGCTGTCACCCAACGATTCGAAGAACTTGGTATAAAGGTCGTCGACGCAGACATTGCTGCACGACAAGTGGTTGCTGCTGGCTCCGAGGCACTGGTTGCTATTAAGCAGCATTTTGGCAAAGAAATTATATTGCCAAATGGTGAATTGAATAGACCAGCGCTACGTGAAATTGTGTTTAAAACACCAGAAGAGCGAAAGTGGCTGGAAAATTTAACTCACCCATTAATTCGTAGCTTGATCATTGAAGAACTTCAGTCCGCTACTTCGCCCTATGCTATTTTGGTGTCTCCACTCTTAATAGAGTCAGGGCAGTATCACTTGGTTAATAAAGTATTAGTGATAGATGTACCAGAAGCTGTTCAAATCAAACGCACCATTCAACGTGATAACAATTCAGATATTCAAGTGCGGGCCATCATGGATGCACAACTGTCTCGTCAGAATCGCCTAAAGCATGCAGATGATGTCATCAATAATGACAGCACGCTTGATCACCTCGATCAGCAAGTGGCTGCTCTTCACAAACAATACATTGCGCTAAGAGAGTCTGATCGCGCAGTTCAAGCTTAAAAGATTTTTACTATGAATTTAAAGTGCCCAACTTGCCAAAAGTCAGTTGAATGGAGCGAAAAGTTTCCAGATCGCCCTTTCTGCTCAGAACGCTGCCGCTTAATTGATTTAGGCGAATGGGCCAGCGAAGGTCATGCTATTCCAGGTAGGCCATCAGCGGAGGAATTAATGAGTGAAGATCTTTCGCGGTTAGAACAGGATGCTCAGCTGCATTGATCTGCGTCTGTGTTCGAAGACACGCTATTCAGATGCAGCAAATCAGGCGATAACGAATATGTGCTAGCACTTCGCCTGCATACATTCTTCCTCCAGTCTTAATTTAACTTGTAGCCATTCAGCACGATTCTTAATCTCTATGTATGTCACGAAAAATGGCTGCAAAAATAACGTAGCAGTATTGGTGGGAAATATAACTGAATCGATCATCATTATGCGGCCTTTCAGGTGACCGCCCACCTTACAGGTCGTAAATATATAAAGTCGTAGGGAGGCTGAACAGTCGCGAAGCGGGGTGTGGGGTGCCAACCCCACAAGAAGAAACCGGGAGCCCAAAGCCCTTGATCGATTCTAAAGCTATGAATATCAAAACAGCGGTGCTGAATAGTTACTTTAACGTTTCAATAACGATTCAATAATGGGTTGGTTAGCTGCAGGGAAATTATACTTTGTGATATCCACCAATTGAATCCAACGGGTCTCCTGCCCTTCAGCTCCATGAGCGCTTCCGCTAAACTGCTCAACTGTGTACACATCCAGTGAAACCCGCTTATCTCCGTAATCATGTTCTACTTTTATAAGCGCACTAATAGATACCGCTGTGATTCCAATTTCTTCTTTTAATTCTCTAATCAGTGCTTGTTGCGCCGTCTCACCTGATTCAATTTTTCCACCAGGAAACTCCCACAACCCTCCTTGATGTGCACTCATAGCACGCTTCGCAATAAAAAGTTCGCCAGCTTCGTTAAAAATCGCTGCCGCGACAACATTAATTTGTTTCATCACGTTTTCCATAGCGAATTTATTCTTTAAGAGCGGTAATCGGCATTAATAGAGACATAGTCATGTGATAGGTCGGATGTCCAAATGCTTTCTTTGTGATGTCCACGACCCATTTTAATTCGAATTGATAATTCCTGCTGCTGCATAACGGCACTGCCTGCTGATTCAGTGTAACTATCCGCACGACCACCTTTCTCAACGATGCAAACATCATCCAAGAAAATCTGAATAGCATTTATATCCATGTTTTCGACACCACTTCGACCCACCGCAGCTAGAATTCTTCCCCAGTTCGCATCACTTGCATACAAAGCGGTTTTTACCAACGGTGAATGTGCGACGGTATAACCGATCGCTAACGCTTCTTCATTGTTTTTACAGTCTTCCACATCGATGCGAATAAATTTAGTTGCACCTTCACCATCTCGAACAATTGCCTGAGCCAAATACAAAAACGCTTTCTTTAGTTCAGCTTTTAATACGGCATAAAGTGGTTGCGAGTCGTCAGACAACACAGAGCAAGTTGACTCACCCGTAGCCATTAATATGCAAGCATCATTCGTCGAAGTATCGCCATCAATAGTGACACGGTTAAAGGAGTAATCGGCGCACTCTCGACACAACTGCTGCAACAACTCATGCTCTACTGCTGCATCTGTTGCAATGAACCCAAGCATCGTTGCCATATTGGGCATGATCATACCTGCACCTTTGGAAATCCCAGAAACCGTGATGAGGTCTCCTTCAAATTCAAACTGGTGGGTATAACCCTTTGGCTGAGTATCGGTAGTTAATATGCCTTCACTGGCTGCAAACCAATGATCGGATGCCAAGTTTTCAACGGCGAGAGGGAGAGCGTGAACAATTTTATCAACGGGCAGCGGCTCTCCAATCACACCTGTAGAAAAAGGCAATACGGATTGGACTGGGACATTCGTGGCATCAGCCAGTGCTTGGCATACCTCTAGGCAATCTTTATGCCCTCGTTCGCCGGTACCTGCATTTGCATTACCGGTATTGATGAGCAAGTAACGAGTTTTACTGTTTTTGAGGTGCTCTTTAGCAATATTTACGGGCGCAGCACAAAATGCATTCTGGGTAAACACACCGGCCGTCGTAGCATTCAATCCCAATTCAAAAACAACAATATCCTTTCGACCAGCTTTCTTAATTCCCGCACTGGCAATACCCATTTTAAGGCCTTTAATGGCATGGAAATCATTTAAAATAGGGAGGTTTACAGACATTGTGACTTTCCAAAGAGGTGTATTGATGTTAAAGCGGTTAAAAAAGCACTCAATGAATAATTCACAGAGTGCTTTTTTGAATGACTTGCCGTACGAATACCGCTATAGCTTGGGGGTGCTAAGCTAATTTCCCATGACATTGCTTATATTTTTTACCAGAACCGCACGGGCAGGGATCGTTTCTTCCTACTTTTTTCGCATCACGAACAAAGGGCTGGTGAGCGGGCTCTGCCAACTCTTCATTATGCTCTTCAGAGGCCAATGCATTTGCTGTTTCATGTTCGTATTGTATTTGCTGTTTTTCGGCTTCAGCACGGGCTTGCGCTTCCATTCTCTGCACCTCATCGTCACGTACAAACTGAACATGAGATAAGTACTTAATCGTTTCTTGCTTAATGTCCGTTAATAGCTGCTTAAACAATTCAAACGATTCACGTTTATATTCTTGTTTAGGGTTCTTTTGTGCATATCCTCGTAAGTGAATACCCTGTCTAAGGTGATCCATTGTTGCGAGGTGCTCTTTCCATTGGTGATCAAGTATTTGTAGCATGATGCGTTTTTCGAAATCACGCATCATGTCTTCGCCTACACTGTTGGCTTTTTCGTCATACTCTTTAGTCACTACGTCAAGGATTCGGTCACGCAGAGTTTCTTCGTACAGAGACTTATCTTCTTCTAGCCATTTCTGCACAGGCATCTCAAGCGCAAATTGTTCTGTTAATGCTTTCTCTAACCCTTCAACATCCCACTGCTCGACCATGCTTTGCGGAGGCACATATTCACTGATCGAGTCATTGACGACATCGACACGCACACCTGAAATCGTTTCTTCAATAGAATCCGCTTCTAATAATTCATTACGTTGTTGATATATTACGCGGCGTTGATCATTGGCGACATTATCGTATTCAAGCAATTGCTTACGAATATCGAAGTTTCGACCCTCCACCTTACGCTGTGCCTTTTCGATGGCATTGGTGACCATTTTGGCTTCAATGGCCTCGCCGTCTTTCATACCCAAGGTATGCATGAGTTTTCGCATTCTATCTGATGCAAAAATACGCATTAAATTATCTTCGAGAGACAGGAAGAAACGGGAGGAACCAGGGTCACCTTGACGACCAGCACGACCACGTAGCTGATTATCAATACGACGAGATTCATGACGCTCTGTGCCGATAATGTGCAATCCGCCTGCATCCAAAACATCTTGATGGCGCTTAGCCCAGGCTGCTTTAATCTCCTCAATTTGCGATTCTGTTGGGCTCTCTAACTTTTCAACTTCGGACTCCCAGTTACCGCCCAACATGATGTCGGTACCACGACCAGCCATATTGGTTGCAATGGTGACCGTACCCGGACGACCAGCATCAGCAATGATTTGCGCTTCACTGTCATGCTGCTTAGCATTCAACACGCTGTGCTTTATTTTCGCAGCATCGAGTGCATTCGAAATTAATTCACTGGATTCAATGCTGGCAGTACCCACAAGCACAGGTCGCCCTTGCGCCGTCGCTTCTTTAATTTCCTCAATCACAGCGTTGTATTTTTCTTGCTCAGTCAAGAAAATTAAATCGTTATAATCAATTCGGCTAACAGGTTTATTGGTAGGGATAACCACAACATCAAGGCCGTAGATTTCACGAAACTCAAATGCTTCTGTATCCGCGGTGCCGGTCATACCGGAAAGCTTGCTGTACAGTCGGAAATAATTCTGGAAAGTTGTAGAAGCCAGTGTTTGGCTTTCAGCTTGTATTCGTACACCTTCTTTCGCTTCAATGGCTTGGTGCAGCCCTTCGCCCCAGCGACGGCCAGGCATTGTACGGCCGGTATGCTCATCAACGATGATCACTTGCCCGCCTTGCACAATGTAATCAACATTACGTTGATACAGCGTGTGGGCGCGTAATGCAGAATGCACGTGGTGTAGCTTTAGCAAATTACTAGGAGCATAAAGGCTATCACCTTCTTCAAGTAACCCTGCTTCTATTAGCATTTCTTCAACCAGCTCATGGCCAGCTTCATTTAATTCTACACTGCGAGATTTTAGGTCAATAACATAGTGACCTTCTTGTTCGACGACGCCTTCTTCTTCCTCTTTATGCTCACTGAGTTTTGGCACAAGAAGATTGATAGATTTGTACATCTCCGAGCTGTCTTGAGCAGCACCGGAGATAATCAATGGTGTCCGCGCTTCATCAATTAATATTGAATCCACTTCATCGATCACTGCAAAAGCGAGTCCCCGCTGACTGCGGTCTTCTTTCGACAACGCCATGTTGTCACGCAAGTAATCAAAACCGAACTCATTATTCGTGCCGTAAGTAATATCAGCTTGGTATGCAGCGCGCTTTTCATCTGGCTGTTGGCCAGATACACAAACCCCTACCGTTAAACCCATGAATTCATAGAGAGGCTTCATCCATTCCGCATCTCGACGTGCAAGGTAGTCGTTCACGGTGATGACGTGCACGCCTAAACCGGTCAATGCATTCAAGTATACCGCCAATGTCGCCACAAGGGTTTTACCTTCACCCGTGCGCATCTCAGCAATTTTACCGTTATTGAGCGTCATGCCCCCGATTAATTGGACGTCAAAATGACGCATCCCCATAACGCGCTTACTGCCCTCGCGGATAGCAGCAAAAGCTTCTGGTAATAAGCTATCTAAGCTTTCACCGTTCTCGATTCGGGATTTAAATTCTGTTGTTTTCGCTTTTAGAGCCGCATCATCTAGCGCCTCCATCTCTGGTTCAAGAGCGTTTATTTTAGCGACTGATTTACGTAGACGTTTCAGTTCTCGTTCGTTCTTACTACCCAGAACCTTGGTTAGGACATTCATCAACATGGGTGGAGTTCTTATATCGGATTATTATTAGAAATTGTGCACGTAAACGCAGTATGAGTTACTGCGTTATACAGGAATTAGCAGGTAAGATGAATAGTATTAGCGGTGAGTACGGTGGATGTAGGCTGCTGGGTCAACTGTGCGTCCGTTTTTATACACTTCGAAGTGTACGTGAGGCCCAGTGGATCGCCCACTACTGCCCATTTGTGCAATCGCTTGCCCTTTGCGTACGACATCACCAACTTTGACCAGTGATTCTTTGCAGTGAGCGTAACGCGTTTTAAAACCATTGCCATGATTAACTTCAACCAGTAAACCATAACCGTAGCGGTCAGATGCCCATGTCACCACGCCTGAGGCAACAGAAACAATCTCGGATTCCATTTTACCTGCGAAGTCGACACCTGCGTGCCAAGCTAACCGCCCGGTAAAAGGATCGGTTCGCATTCCGTAACGGGAAGACATCCAGCCTTTTTTGATAGGCAAACCAGCAACAAAGGTATCGCTGGTTATTTTTCGTTCGCTGAGGAGACTATCTAATACTTCGAGCTGCTGCTCTCTATTATCAATTTGTTCGCTTAACTCATCTAACACGCTGACAATATCGGGGGCTTGATAAATAGAACCGATATCTTGAGAAGCTGGGCCGCCAATTGCAGGTAAGTCACCGAAGTTAAACTCACCTTTATCTAGGCTGGAGCGATCAATCAGACGTTCGCCTAAGGCATCCAATCGAGTTAATCGTGCTTGAAGCTGCGCCATACGGGATGTCAGGCCAACAAGCTGCTCGTCCGTCTGTTCGCGAATTTTCTCTAGCTCTTGCCGTTGCTGACTTAGGTCTTGTTCCCACGCCTTAGCAGTCTCTGGGCCAAGTAACCCTTCATCTGCTAACAACATTGTTAGGTAATAGCCCGCCGCCCCCATCGAGAAGGGCAATATCGCCAACAAAAGCAATAGAGTCAGGCGCGCCAACGGCCCCAGACTAATTGTTTTCGACTGGCCGTGACGTTGACCAACAATGATGATATTCATGGAAAGCGAATCCTAATTACCTGCTACCATTTTCTACCAGACAGTTTAGACCCTAAAAGCCAACAATATTGAGATACAGCGCTCATGGGTACTAAAGTTAACGCAATCAAACATAAAAAAGGCACTAGTGTGCCAATTTTTATGTCGCTGCTACCGGTCTCGAGTAAGAGATCGGAGCCTCTTTTTCGTCTTCAAACACAACAATTTCCCAGCAATCTTTCTGCTCAAGTAAAGCGCGCAATAGCTGATTATTTAGACCATGGCCCGACTTTTTAGCAACAAACTCGCCGATCAAGCTATGCCCCAAAAGATACAAATCGCCGACTGCATCTAGGATTTTATGTTTGACGAATTCATTTTCGTAACGCAATCCATCTTCATTTAGCACTCTGTAGTCGTCGACTACGATGGCATTACTCACGCTGCCGCCCAGAGCTAAGTTCTGAGAACGAAGGTATTCAACGTCTCTCATGAACGCAAACGTTCTAGCACGGCTAACTTCTTTAACAAACGAAGTCGTTGAAAAATCTAAGCTGGCCATTTGATTGGCTTTATCAAACAACGGGTGATCGAATTCAATCGTAAACGTCACCTTGAAACCGTTGTGAGGCTGGAAGCTGGCTTCTTTATCGCCGTCTGTCACTGTGACAGGCTTTTTAATGCGAATAAATCGCTTAGCCGCATTTTGCTCTTCAATACCAGCTGATTGCAGCAAAAATACAAACGGGCCCGCAGAACCGTCCATGATAGGGACTTCTGCCGCACTCAACTCAACATAGGCATTATCAATACCAATACCCGCCATCGCTGAGAGCAAGTGTTCAACAGTGGATGCTTTAACATCCCCGTTCATTAAGGTTGTGGATAGCGTAGTATCGCCTACGTTATCTGCCGTCGCACGTATCTCTACGGCTGGCTCTAGGTCTGTCCGGACAAATATGATGCCGGTATCCACTGGAGCAGGCTTTAGGGTCAAATAGACCTTTTCACCAGAATGCAGTCCGATTCCGGTGGCTCTAATGGTGTTTTTTAGGGTACGTTGCCTAATCATTCTATATCGTTACTCACGCTCGGCAATCTAGCATTATAACCCTATTGACTTGACTGGCCAACCACCAAGCCTCAGTCGGCTTGGCGTCGCAAGAAAGCTGGAATATCTAAATACTCCATATCCTTGTTGGCTTCTGCTCGCACCCGCGTCTGTTCAGCAGGTTGAGCGTTCGATCCCCTCATTACCGTAGGGCGATCCAGCTTTTTGTAATCAACGGAGCCATCTGCCTTAGTTGCCGTATTATCCACTACTTTTTGGGGGGCCGCTTCAATACGTCCCAAGCCAGTGGCCACTACGGTAACCCGCAACTCGTCCGTCATGTTCTCGTCAATAACGGTTCCTACCACAATGGTAGCGTTTTCAGAGGAAAATTCCTCAATTGTGTCACCTACTTCTGTGAACTCACCCAAAGATAAGTTCGTTCCTGCAGTGATGTTCACAAGTATTCCGCGTGCGCCTTGGAGATTGACATCTTCCAATAGTGGGCTTCGAATAGCAGCTTCAGCCGCTTCACGCGCTCGATTCTCACCCGTTGATGAGCCTGTGCCCATCATGGCCTGCCCCATTTCTGACATCACGGTTCTCACGTCCGCAAAGTCGACGTTAATCATGCCGGGGCGAATGATTAAGTCTGCAATCCCTTGTACCGCACCCAATAACACATCGTTTGCGGCAGAGAAGGCGTCCAGAAGACTAGTGTTTTTTCCTAAAACTGCAAGTAGCTTTTCGTTAGGAATCGTAATAAGAGAGTCAACATGCTTAGCAAGTTCCGACAATCCGCCATCCGCTAACGAAATTCGCTTGCGACCTTCAAATGGGAATGGCTTTGTCACAACGGCGACCGTTAGGATGCCGAGTTCTTTTGCGACCTCAGCCACAACAGGAGCGGCTCCCGTGCCGGTACCGCCACCCATGCCCGCCGTTATGAAAACCATGTCCGCGCCGGTTAGAGCTTCCGCGATGCGATCACGGTCCTCCATAGCAGCTTGACGGCCCACTTCAGGGTTCGCACCAGCCCCCAAGCCTTTCGTCACAGTAGAACCAATTTGCAGTACGGAACGAGACGTCATGTTTTTTAACGCCTGAGAGTCCGTATTGGCACAGATAAAGTCAACACCATCAACTTGGCTTGTGACCATATGCTGTACAGCATTGCCACCACCACCACCGACACCGACTACTTTAATTACGGCACTGTGTTGTGCTTCATCAACTAATTCGAACATATCCCCTTCTCTTTGAGTCATCGCCCTTCTCCTTTTTATTCGGCAGGCGCACTTCTAATGACGCCTATTAAATATTAAAAATTCCCTTTAATCCAATTTTTTGCGCGAACAAGAAACCCAACCGGGTCTTCTTCTTTGCGTGCAAAAACTAACTCTCCTCGTTGATGTTTCGCCCCATAAACTAATAACCCAACAGATGTGGCATAAATTGGATTCGATACGACATCGGATAATCCTTCTATACCTATGGGCTTTGCTAAGCGTACAGGGACATGGAAGATTTCTTCGGCCAACTCTACGACCCCTTCCATTTTTGATGTACCACCGGTCAGTACGACACCAGCAGCAATCAAATCTTCGAAACCGCTACGACGTAATTCAGCTTGGATCAATGTGAATAACTCTTCGTAGCGTGGTTCAACGACTTCAGCCAATGCTTGACGCGACAGATTTCGCGGAGGCCTATCACCGACACTCGGAACCTTAATCAGTTCATCTGGTCCCGCCAGTTGTGTTAACGCGCAAGCATATTTAATTTTTATTTCTTCTGCATATTGGGTTGGCGTTCGTAGCGCCATCGCAATGTCATTTGTAACTTGATCACCCGCAATTGGAATCACTGCCGTATGACGAATTGCGCCTTCTGTAAAAATTGCGATATCCGTCGTGCCGCCACCAATATCAACAATGCACACTCCTAATTCTTTTTCATCTTCCGTTAGTACCGCATAACTGGAAGCAAGTTGCTCTAGAATAATATCGTCTATCGCTAGGCCGCATCGTTGCACACATTTTTCAATGTTTTGAGCTGCATTTAATGCACAAGACACCATGTGAACTTTTGCTTCTAACCGTACGCCTGACATGCCAATCGGCTCTTTTATCCCTTCTTGCATATCAATGACGTATTCTTGAGGTAATACATGCAAAATCTTTTGGTCTGCCGGTATGGCCACAGCTTTTGCAGCATCTATGACGCGCTCGAGGTCTGACTGCTCAACTTCACGATCTTTTATGGCCACGATGCCATGGCTATTCATAGATTGAATGTGGCTGCCTGCAATTCCTGCATAAACCGAGTGTATCTGGCACCCTGCCATCAATTCTGCTTCTTCGATGGCGCGCTGTATGGATTGAACCGTTGATTCGATATTTACCACGACACCTTTTTTCAATCCACGCGATGGATGACTCCCAATGCCGACAATTTTTATTTTGCCACCAGCACCGACTTCGCCCACTATCGCAACCACTTTGGACGTTCCAATATCCAAGCCAACGATTAATTTACAATCTACCCCAGCACTCATAATACGTTCTCTTCGTTAACCGTTTCGTTCTGGCTATCTAGTTTCCAGGCCACGGCAAATCCCTGTTCGTAACGCAAATCAATTCCTGA
The DNA here is from genome assembly GCA_947503895.1 of uncultured Saccharospirillaceae bacterium. GTDB lineage: Bacteria > Pseudomonadota > Gammaproteobacteria > Pseudomonadales > Oceanobacteraceae > Bermanella. The sequence goes on along the minus strand of CANNFT010000006.1, from coordinate 41,480 downwards.
AACGCGATCAATCTCTACTCGATTTAACACTGCACCCAATCGCTTCAAACCTTGTAACGCATCTTCCTGATCAATCCAAATTTGAATGCCTGCTTTGGTACGTAATTGCCAATCGGTTCCGTTTTTCTTTAACCCCATCAATTCCAGTTGATGAGTTTTCCCCCATGATGAAAACAAATGAAAATGCTTCATCACAGTGTGACTGTTACCCACCGCTCCTTCTAGTTTCGGTAGCTGGGCATCCTTCACAGTAACTGGCAGTATGTCTCCGGCGTGGCTCAACACGGCATCCGAATTCCAACTTGCCACCGGAATTTCCTCTTGCAAGGTGATTTCCAGTGTGTCCGGCCAAACTTTTTTAACCGATGCTTCACGGACCATGGGTAACTTTTTGAGCTGCTCCCGCACATCAATGACATCCAAATAAAAAAAGCTGGATGGAAAATGTGTACTGAGTTGCTGTCGGATCTCTGACTCGGACACCTGTGCGATCGGGGCTACGATTTTCAATTGAGTAATATCCCGATTAACCCATTCGAGCACTAAGAATCCAGCAGCGCCCATACTCCCACATGCGAAAACTGCCACAACAATGGGCTGAACCCAGCGCCGAATCTGCACTAATTGTAATTTGGTTCTTTTAGGCTTTTTACGAGTCGCGCCCTTGCTCATTGTTGTATGAGGTTCCTGTTACCCTACAGTTCGTGTTGCGAGCGTTTGATCTAATATCGCAATAATCAGATCATCAAACGTCATATTTTTTGCTTTTGCAGCCATCGGGACCAAACTATGGTCTGTCATACCCGGAACTGTGTTCACTTCAATGAGCCAAAATTTTCCATTTTCGTCCTGCATTGCATCAACACGGCCCCACCCTCGACAATCCAATGATTGATATGCTTGCAAAGCCAATGCCTGCAATTCACTTTCTTTTTCCTGACTGAGCCCACAAGGCACTAAATACTGAGTATCGTTTGAAACGTATTTGGCGTTAAAGTCATAAAACTCGTTATCTGTTTTGAGTTGAATAACGGGCAATGCCGTGTCGTTTAAAATAGCAACTGTGAATTCTTTACCCTGAATAAATTGCTCAACCATTACAGGTGATTTGGTATTCGCTGCGAATTCAAACGCCTTCTCAACGTCATGTAAGTTTGACACTTTGGAAATACCCAAGCTTGAACCTTCTAGCGCTGGTTTAACCATCATCGGGAGGCCATGCTTTTCGGCAAATTCATTAAGCTCCCCCACTGAAGAAACCTGCTTGTACGACGGTGTAGGCAGAGTTAACGCTGACCAGATCAACTTCGTTCGCCACTTATCCATGCACAGAGCTGATGCCTTCACGCCACTCCCGGTATAGGGAATGTTTAAGAACTCCAACATGCCCTGTATGGTGCCATCCTCACCACCCGGCCCATGCAATGCAATAAAAGCGCGCTCGATGTTGTGTTCTTGCAGCTGTTTAGCCACATTCTCAATTGGGTCAATCTTCACTGCATCAATACCACTGCGTAGCATTGCTTGGTAAATCTCTTCACCGCTTTTCAGTGAGACCGAGCGCTCGCCGCTGCTACCGCCTAATAAGACCGCTACTTTACCAAAGCGACTCATGTATTTTTTCCATCTTCGTTTTTCAAAATAGCCGGCAATGATTGCGACAGTTTCATGGCAAGTGAGCCAATATCTCCTGCGCCTTGCGTCATTAACAAGTCACCACCTTGCAGAATATCTTTGAGAACGGGCGCTACATCTCCGCCCCGTTCAATAAAAATCGGATCAACACGGCCTCGCTGACGGATACTTCGACATAATGATCGTCCATCTGCTCCGGCAATTTCTTCTTCACCTGCGGGATAAACATCTAACAACAATAAAACATCGACTTCGCTTAAGACTCGAACAAAATCTTCGTAAAGATCACGGGTCCGACTAAAACGATGGGGTTGAAATAACATAACCAATCGTTTGTCGGGCCAGCCTTTACGAATAGCTTGAATGGTCACTTCTACTTCACGCGGATGATGCCCGTAATCGTCCACAAGCATGATTTCATTGTCTTGATACGGGTATTCACCGCACACTTGGAATCGTCGCCCCACGCCTTGGAATTTTTCCAAAGCCGTCACAATGGCTTCATCCGCAATATTTTCGTCCGTTGCTACCGTAATCGCCGCCAATGCATTCAATACATTGTGACGACCCGGCATTCTGAGTTTGACGGTAAGCGGCGCATGACCTTTGGGTCGATTAGCCGTGAAGGATGTATATAACCCCTCTTGTTTGACGTTTGATGCATAATAATCAGCGCTTTCATCAAATCCGTATGTCAACACCGGACGATTCACCTGCGGCATCACTTCACGCACAATTTCATCGTCAATACACATCACGGCTAAGCCGTAAAACGGTAAATTATGCAGAAATTCAATAAAGGTTTGTTTTACTTTATTGAAATCTCCGTCATAGGTTGACATATGATCCGCATCAATATTGGTAACAATGGAAACCATTGGCTGCAAATGCAAAAAGGAAGCGTCAGACTCGTCTGCTTCCGCGACCAAGTATCGACTGCCACCCAGTTTAGCGTTCGTTCCCGCACTGGTTAGGCGTCCGCCAATCACGAATGTCGGATCTTTTTCGCCTTCCGCTAAAATAGACGCCACCAAGCTCGTTGTTGTGGTTTTTCCGTGTGTTCCCGCGACGGCTATTCCGTGGCGATAACGCATTAATTCCGCCAACATTTCGGCACGACGCACTATCGGAATTCGATGCTCTAGCGCGTATTGAATCTCAGGGTTCTCTTCATTGATGGCGGTTGAAACAACGATCACATCCGCACTCACAACATTTTCCTTGGCGTGCCCCAAAAAAATATCTGCGCCTAGAGAAGTCAATCTTTCAGTTACTGCGGATTGACGTAAATCAGAGCCTGAGATGTCATAACCCTGATTCAATAAAACTTCGGCAATTCCACACATGCCAACGCCGCCGATACCAATAAAGTGGATTCGACGTATGCGTCGCATTTCAGGAATATCCCAACGCTGTACAGCTCTATTTTCATCAGCCATGGATTGCCTCGATACAGTAATTTGCAGCCACTCGCGCTGCTTCCGGTTTTGCTAAACTTCTCGCGGCCATTGCCATTGCCAAACGAGATTCTTTGGAGGCCCCAAGCTCCGTTAAATCTTGCACTAAACGTTCTGGGGTTAATTCTGCTTGCGGCCTTAAACGTGCCGCTCCAGCCTCAACTAAAAACTGAGCGTTTGCGGTTTGGTGATCATCAACGGCATGTGGAAAAGGTACTAAGATGGACGCTACTCCGGCAGCCATTAGTTCTGAGACGGTCAATGCGCCTGAGCGACAAATCACCACGTCCGCCCACTCGTAAGCTTCAGACATATCAGCAATGAATGCACTTACCTTGGCCTGAATAGATTGCGCATCATAGGCTTGCTTCACATTGTCATAGTTGCGTTTGCCCGCTTGATGCCAAATATTCGGGCGAGTATTCTCTGGCATTAATGCCAATGCATCCACCACCACTTGATTAACCGCGACCGCGCCGAGGCTTCCACCTACCACCAAAACATTTAGCCCTTCATGACTGGCCACTCGTACATTTGGCTCAGGCAATTTAAAAATCGATTGGCGAACAGGGTTCCCAACCGTTTTCGGCTTCACATCGGCAGTAAAAGTTTGATCAAATGCTTGCAAAACAGTATGCGCCCACCGACTTAATAATCGATTTGTCATCCCTGGAATGGCGTTTTGTTCATGGATGACCACCGGTATACCCATTTTGGCCGCGACAAATCCGCCTGGACCTGAAGCGAACCCGCCCATGCCTAACGCTAAAACCGGTTTAACTTTTCGAATAACACCGTAGGCTTGCCATACGGCTTTCAATAACAAAATAGGCGCTACGAATAATTTGAGCGCACCTTTCCCTCTTAACCCAGTCACACGGATTCGATGCAATTCATAACCCGCATCGGGCACTAAATCGTTCTCTATCCCTTGCGTACTGCCCAGCCAATGAACCTCATACCCTTGAGACTTCAATTGCTTAGCCACGCTTAATGCTGGAATGACGTGCCCACCCGTGCCACCAGCCATGATTAAAACCGTTGATTTCATTTTTTCCCCTTCGGCTGAGCGCTGGTTAATTCATGCTGAACACGCAGCATTAGCGCCATGGCGATGGAGCAAGCGATTAAACTTGAGCCGCCGTAACTGACAAAAGGCAGCGTTAACCCTTTGGTCGGTAAAAGCCCGATATTAACACCCAGATTTATAAACGCCTGAAAGCCGATCAACAATGCCATGCCGTATGCAATAAAGGCCGAAAAGTATTGTTGTTGTGTCGCGGCTTTCAGACCTAAGTTGCACCCACGCAAAAAGATAAAAATAAACAGCCCGATTATCGTCAGTACTCCTAATAAGCCGGTTTCTTCTGCCCAGATAGCGAACACAAAGTCTGTGTGAGCTTCAGGCAGATAAAACAATTTCTGCAGACTGTTCCCTAAACCCACGCCCGTCCATTCACCGCGTCCGAATGCGATTAAGCTTTGTGTGAGCTGGTAACCACTGCCATAAACGTTATCAGGATTCCATGGATCTAAATATGCGATTAATCGCTTGAGTCGATAGGGCTGACTCACCAAGATAGCCACCGACGCGCCAATCATCACCGCTGTGGTGATAAAAAACTGCCCCGCTTTAACGCCTCCTAAAAACAATAACGCAATCGTTGCCAACATCATGACAACGACTGCACCAAAATCAGGTTCTAATAACAGCAGCACAGATAAAAACGACAACACGATGAGCGGTTTAATAAAGCCTGACCAACGTGATTGAACTTCCTCTCGCCGACGATCTAAATAGCCCGCTAAGTAGATGACGGTTGCTATCTTTGCAAATTCACTCGGTTGCACGTTCATAATGCCGAGCGGTAACCAACGCACACTGCCATTGACTTCACGGCCCAGACCCGGAATGAGTACCAGCACCAATCCTAAAAGCGCGACAATAATCATCACGCCGCTAAATCTGCGCCACAGTGACAGTGGAATTTGCGTTGTCACCCATCCCACGCCTAATGCTAGAACTAAATAAATTCCGTGACGCATTGAAATATAAAACGGGTTTCCAAATTGACGCTGCGCCCAATCCATACTGGCAGACGTCACCATCAACCAACCCAAGGTGCATAAAACCAATGCGGCATAAAGAAGTGGCTTATCCAATGATAATGGCTGAAACCATTGAATATTTTGCCAAATCGGCTCGCGTTGAATTTTACGCGTTGCAGAAGTCATAATTGAGCAACCCACTGCGTAAAGACTTCACCACGGACTTCAAAATTTTTAAACATATCAAAACTGGCGCAGGCCGGTGACAGCAATACAGCATCCCCCTCAATGGCACTTTGCTGCGCTAATTCACAGGCCTGTTCGAACGATTCTGCTCGTTTTAATGGAATGGTTTCATCCATCGCGGCTTGGATCAATGTTTGATCTCGGCCATAGGCAATGACCGTGGTGACGTATTTCTTAATCGCCGCGTTTAATTCAGAAAACTCTGCCCCTTTTCCATCGCCGCCCAACATTAAAACAATGCCGCCTTTTAAATCAGGGCCTAGACCCAACACTGCGGCTTCTGTTGCGCCAACATTGGTACCTTTTGAATCATTATAATAATCAACACCCTTAACGGAACGTAACCACTGACAACGATGCGGCAAACCTGAATAGGATTTCAACCCAAGCAACATTTTTTCCATAGGCAAATTCACTGCTTCTCCTAAGGCTAATGCAGCTAATGCGTTACTTTGATTGTGCGTACCCTTAATTTTTAATTCAGACACAGGCAACAGTGGTTGATCAAACTTTGCTAACCAAGACACTCCATCCTTTTCTAAAAGGCCAAACTGATTAAGGTCCGGTTGACTCAATCCAAAGTAAGTTGCCATAACACCATCCGCCAGCATAGGCGCACTTAATGGATCTTCTTTGTTGATCACCACCGATTGGCAACCTTTAAATATTTTGTGTTTTGCCTGATGATATTCCAAGTAACTATCGTATCGATCTAGATGATCCGGACTCACATTTAATACAGTGGCGACAGTGGCTTTCAAAGCCGGTGTGGTTTCAAGCTGAAAGCTACTGAGCTCCATCACATAGAGTTCAACATCGTCATTCAGTAAGTCCAGTGCGGGTGTTCCAATATTGCCACCCACCGCTACTTTTTTATCCGCCGCTAATGCCAACTCTCCCACTAAGCTGGTCACCGTGCTTTTTGCATTGGATCCCGTAATCGCAATAACCGGTGCCTTCACATGATCTGCAAATACTTGAATATCACCAATCACTCGTACACCAGACGAAATAGCCGTTTGTATTTCTGGTGTTTTCAACGACAAGCCTGGGCTGACAATAATTTCAGCAGCCGCTTGTAATAGGTCGACTTCTAACCGCCCTAAGCAAAGTTGCACATTCGGAAAATTCAACCGAACTTGCTCTGCATAAGGCGGGTTTTCACGCGTATCCATTGCGATCACCGGTATACCCGCACGGACAAAAAAAGCCACGACGGAGTAACCCGTTTTACCCAGGCCTATAACGATTCTTTGTTTGTCCGTCGATATCAGTGAAGCCATGCGATTGTCTTACATCTCTTTTTTATTAACGAATTTTCAAGGTTGCTAAACCTAATAGCACCAAGCACAATGTGATGATCCAAAAGCGCACGATAACGCGCGGTTCGGGCCACCCTTTTAATTCAAAGTGGTGATGTAGGGGTGCCATGCGAAAGATACGTTTCCCCGTCATTTTAAAAGAGCCAACTTGCAAAATAACGCTTACAGTCTCCGCCACAAAGATGCCTCCCATGATGAACAAGAGTATTTCTTGTCGTACTATCACAGCTAGCACACCGAGCGCAGCTCCCAATGATAGTGAGCCAACGTCGCCCATAAATACTTGAGCTGGGTAGGTGTTAAACCACAGAAAACCGATACCCGCACCGACTAATGCACCACAAAAAATAACCACTTCCCCCGCACCGGCGACGTAGGGTAGAAACAAATAATCTGCAAAATTCACGTGGCCAATTAAGTAGGCACAAATACCTAATGCGCCGCCCACCATGACCGTTGGTAATATTGCCAAACCATCCAATCCATCAGTGAGATTGACGGCATTACTGCTCCCCACGATGACAAAGTAAGTGAGCACGACATAAAAAATACCTAACTCTAGTGCGACATCTTTAAAGAATGGAACAATAAGCGTGGTTTCAGCAGGCGTGGAAGCGCTTGCATATAAAAAGCCGCCAGCAATGATGGCGATGACACTTTGCCAAAAGAATTTCCATCTGCCCGGTAAACCTCGTGAGTTTTTCTGTACGACTTTTCGATAGTCATCAATCCAGCCAATCACACCTGTGGACAACGTGACAATCAACACAACCCAAACGTAATGATTGCTCAGGTCACCCCACAAAAGGGTACTGATAGCAATGCTCAAAAGTATCAATACACCGCCCATAGTCGGTGTACCTGCTTTGCTTAAATGTGTTTTCGGGCCGTCCTGACGAACCGACTGCCCAATCTGACGCTGTCTTAATTTTTCAATTACAATTGGGCCAAGCCACAACGCCAATGCCAATGCAGTTAATGCAGCAAATATAGCTCGCAACGAAAGGTAGTTAATCACCCCGAAGCCACTATGGAACTGCTGTAAGTATTCCCCTAACCAGAGAAGCATCCTAAATTCACCCTACTTTTTTAAAATTATTTTTTTTCATGATTGCATGGCCTGTATTAAGACTTGCTATCTTCTGCTTTGGCTAAAATGTCGCTGACCACTCGATCCATATGTGCACTACGCGACCCTTTAACCAGTGCGGTCACTGTATGTTTTAAGTAACCATTTAAGTAACGAACCAAACTACCGTGACTAGCAAACCAATGCCCTTGATCGCCGAAGGCATCGACCGCAGCACGACTAAATTCACCAATGGCCAGAAACGTTTCTATGCCAGCTTCACGAGCGTACGCACCCATTTCAGCATGCGCTATTTTGGTTTCAGCTCCCAGTTCAGCCATGTCACCCAGCACGAAAACACGCTCACCCGCTCGCGTAGCTAAAACGTCAATGGCGGCTCGAACCGAGGCTGGATTTGCGTTGTAACTGTCATCAATGACAACACTATCGTTGATGCCTTTCTTTTCAATTAACCGCCCTTGCACACCGGTGAAAAGTTTAAGACCCGAGGCAATTTCATCCAGCGTCATATCCAGTGCGATACACGCGCCTGCACAAGCTAAACCATTCATTACATTGTGACGTCCCATGACTTGCATCTGCACAGGGACCTGCTCATTTAAAAATGTCAGTGTAAAATCACAGCATCCATCATCACGAACCGTAATGTTTTCCGCACGAATATCTGCTGTAGCAGACAACCCGAAGCTGAACACTTTTTTATTGCCTGCACGACTTACCCACTCATTAAAAAATGGGCTATCGGCATTTAATATTGCCGTGCCGGCCTCACCCAATGCGTCAATAATTTCGCCTTTAGTGCGCGCAATGGTTTCTACATCGCCAAACCCTTCTAGGTGTGATGCTTCGGCGTTTGTTAATATGGCGACATCGGGCTTTGCTAGATTCGCGGTGTAGGCAATTTCGCCTTCTGCACTGGCACCTAATTCCAACATGGCGATCTCATCATTTTCACCAATTCGAATGAGAGTTAATGGCGTACCTATATGGTTATTTAAATTGCCTCGTGTCACTAACACTTCGTTTTTTTGGCGTAGCAACGAAGCCATCATTCCTTTAACCGTGGTCTTTCCACTGCTGCCCGTCACCGTTACAACGGGCTTATCAAAACGTTGACGGTTGTATAAACCCAATCGTCCAAGCGCATGGGTTGTATCTTCGACCAATAAAAAAGGCACTCGCACGTCGACCGGTTTGCTGACCACGACGGCACATGCTCCTTTTTCCACGGCTTGAGCCACGTATTCGTGCCCGTCGAATCGATCACCGATCAGTGCAATAAATAAATCACCGGGCTGCAACGTTCTAGTATCTGTGCTCACCGTTTGAAACGGGATGTTTGCGCCACGGTGTTGGGCAGGAATGAATTCGGCAAGTTCTGCCAGTCGAATAGCACCAATCATGACCGTTCCTCCAATACTGCGCGGGCCACTGCGTGATCACTAAATGGCTGTTTGATGCCATCGATTTCTTGATAATCTTCGTGTCCTTTACCGGCTATTAACACAAGGTCGCTGGGTTGCGCGTGCTCGATAGCAAGTCGAATGGCTTTCGCTCGATCCAACTCGACGATAAAGTTTTGCGAGGTTAAATGTTCGGTCATTTGGTCAGCAATAAATTGGGCTGACTCGGTGCGCGGATTATCACTGGTAATATAGGCCTTGTCTGCAAATTGGGCCGCAATTTGTCCCATTAACGGCCGCTTTGACTGGTCTCGATCACCACCACAGCCAACCACTACATGTAATTCACCATGACAGTGTTGCAAACTGGTCTTTAATACTTGCTGAAGCGCATCAGGGGTGTGGGCGTAGTCAACAATGACCAATGGCCGATCGGATAGTCGTTCCATTCTGCCGGCCACAGACCGCAAATGGTTGAGCCCTTCTACCAATTCGTCAAACGGCAGCCCCAAAGACAGGCCTACACCCAGTGCCGCCACTGCATTGTAGGCATTAAACTCACCATACAATGGGACAGCCACGCGAGCACTTTGGGTTCCAAAGCGTATCAATAGTTCTAAGCCTGCATCACTCACCGCCACAATAGAAAACTGAAGGTCAGCCGCGTCGGTTTGCCCGTAAGTTAATAGGGTTGGAACCCTTGCATCACGGGCTGTTTGGAGCATGGTTTCTCCGTATTGATCATCTATATTCACCACGGCAAACCGCAGATTCGGCCAAGCGAATAACTGCGTTTTCGCTAATGCGTAAGCCTCCATGGTGCCGTGATAATCCAGATGATCATGACTCAGGTTGGTGTATACCGCGCCGGCAAATTGAACACCCGCCAACCGCTCTTGATCTAAGCCATGGCTGGATACTTCAATCGCAACATTTTCGAACTCACTGCTGAGACCTGCGAGCACTTTATGCAATCGCTCGAGCGGTAAAGTCGTCATACCGGTCTCGGTTAATTGTTCCGGTGTGCCGTAACCTAGGGTGCCCATGACGGCACAGCTTGCACGCAGCTCACTTAACAACTGTGACACATAGAAACTGGTGGACGACTTACCATTGGTGCCGGTAATACCAATGGCGGTGAGTCGATCAGTCGGGCATCCCATTAATTGGTGGACAATTTGACCCAAGGTCGACTCCAAACGTGGCAAAGCCAAAACTGGCACATCTCCGTCGTCAACTGGGCGATCTTCGCTGGTGATGATGGCTATGGCACCTTGCGAACGAGCTTGTTGTATATAGGTCTGATCGTTACCCGCAACAGAAGGCATAGAGACGAAAGCATCACCCGCTTGTACTTCGCGACTATCGAAACACAGGTTTTTAATATGGAGATCAGGCACGACGCTGCCCGTATCGTCCAAAGAAAATAAACTGGATATCGTGGCATTCACCGGAATCATTAAGGCCTCCCAGCAATGGTATAACCGTCAATTTGAGTTGGCGGCACATTAAGTAATCGTAAGCTTGATTGCATTACACGCGAAAACACGGGCGCAGCAACTTCTCCGCCGTAATATTCTTGACCAGAAGGCTCATCAATGACCACCACAGTCACAATCTTGGGGTTATCCACAGGGGCCACGCCTGCAAAAACCGATCGATAGCGATCATCTTGGTAACCACTCACCCCCACTTTGTGCGCCGTGCCAGTCTTCCCCGCTACGCGATAACCTTCTACCTTGCCTCGCCTAGCCGTACCTTTTGGCCCGATCACGGTTTCCAGCATATCCACCACGTCTTTCGCGATTTCGGTAGGAATGACACGCTGACCTTGTACATTATCTTGCGGCACCAATGACAACGGCATTTTGACTCCTTGATGGGCCAATGTTTGATAAGCTTGCGCAAGTTGTATCGGCGTCACTGCCAAGCCATAACCGTAGGATAAAGTAGCCGTTTCCAAATCACTCCAACGGTTGCCTGTCACTGCGACTTTTCCACCCTGCTCACCCGGTAAACCTATGCCGACAGGACGACCCAAGCCGAGCTGTTGATATATGCTCCACAGAGTGTCGCCTCCCATTTCCAGCGCCAACTTACTCACACCAATATTACTGGACTTAGTTAATATTCCGGTGATGTCGAGCACACCATAGTTTCTATGGTCGCGGATCGTTTTTCGCCCGACCCGCATGTATCCTGGAGAGGTGTCGATTACAGAAAACTTATTCACTTGGTCGGTTAAGAGCGCTGCCACCACAGTAAATGGTTTGACGGTCGAACCGGGTTCAATAATGTCTGTTACCGCGCGATTGCGAACGGAGGAAGAGCGCAGTTCATTGCGATTATTCGGGTTAAAGGAAGGCTGATTTACCATCGCCAATATTTCGCCACTATCAACATCGACCATGACCAAAGAGCCCGACTTAGCACCATGCTGCTTCACTGCGGCTTTTAGCTCTCGGTAGGCTTGATATTGAAGTCTTAAGTCTATGCTGAGCTGCAGCTCATTGCCTGCTGTGGCTGGGGATACCACACCTAAATCTTTAACCAAACGACCCAGTCTGTCTTTAATGACGCGGCTCTTACCCATTTCACCATCCAGCCAATCGTCATAAGCCAATTCCACGCCTTCAATGCCTTTTTCATCGATATTGGTAAAACCGACCAAGTGGGCTGTTACTTCCGCGGCGGGGTAATAACGCTTGTATTCTTGCTCAAGGGCAACGCCTGCTATATTCAGTTTCGCAATCTTGTTGGCTTCCACGGGGTTGAGGTGACGTGCCAAATAGACAAATTCACGCCCCGCATTACGCTTTACTTTTTTGTTCAGCGTCGCCACTGAAATACCGAGCTGCTGCGCCAACGGCTTGAGGTTTGGCTGTTCCAATAACACTTGCTTGGGATTCATCCACACACTGTGTACAGGTGTACTGACTGCTAATGGCTCGCCGTTGCGATCGGTGATCATACCGCGATAGGCCACGATGTTTTGCTCACGTAAAGAGCGCTTCGCGCCTTCACCTTGTAGGAAATCGGTTTCTATCCAATGCAGATGCGCTAATCGAAATATCAAACCACCAAACAGCAGCAAGCCTGCCGCCACGACTACATAGTGGCGCCAGGCTCCGCTGACTGATTTAATTTGGTTACGTTTGTTCATCTCTTCACATTTTTACAATTTAGGTTTAAGCCCTTCTCCACTCGAGTGCATCTCAATCACACGCTGATCATCTTTCTGTGGAAACTTCATGTTTAATTTATCTCTTGCCAGCACTTCGATTCGACTCGGTGCTGCCAGCGTACTGTACTCCAGCATCAAGCGACCATGCTCTTCAACCAGCTTGGTTTGTTGATCGTTCAAAGCTTGCCACTCGTACGCCAATTGGCGATTAATGAAACTGCTATAAATTGCGCCCAATGCTGAAGCGACCAAAATTCCCAACACGATCTTTGTCATAACCCGCGAACACTAAGCTTGCTTTTCGGCAATGCGCATGACGGCACTTCGAGATCGGACATTCGCGTCGACTTCAGCCTTGCTGGGTTTAATCGCCTTACCGACCTTTTTTAACGTCGATAAAATATCTTTCTCCATAATTGGGAGACCCGGTGGTAACTGCGGCCCTTTTTCTTTTTCTCGAATAAAGCGCTTTACCATTCTGTCTTCCAACGAATGAAAGCTAATCACCACTAATCGTCCTGTCGCTGCGAGCAGTTCTGTGGCTCTGTTTAGGCCGATATCTAAATCACCCAATTCATTATTTAAATAAATGCGCATCGCTTGAAAGCAGCGTGTCGCAGGATGCTTTCCTTTTTCCCAGCGGGGGTGCGCTTCTTTTATCACCTCCGCTAAATCTTTCGTACGGGTGAACGGTTCGCTTTCGCGACGTGTCACAATCGCCTTCGCGATGCGGCGGCTATATCGCTCCTCACCAAACTGATAAAATACATCCGCAAGGTCTGATTCATCCACGTGGGCAATCCACTGAGCGGCTGTTTCACCACTTTTTGTATCCATTCGCATATCAAGCGGGCCGTCCTGCATAAAGCTAAAGCCACGCTCAGCTTCATCCAGTTGTGGGCTGCTGACACCCAAATCCATTAAGACACCCAGCACCGGTCGATCTGCAAATTTCGATGCCACCAGCCCTTGTAGGTCAGCAAAGCTTCCGTGACAAATCGTGAATCGGTCGTCTTCTTGCTCGAGTGCTTCTGCCGTCGCAATGGCTCTCGGGTCTTTATCAATGCCGATTAATCGTCCCTGTGGAGACAGACGCTCCAAAATTAATCGACTGTGTCCACCGCGACCGAATGTGCAATCGACGAAAAGACCATCAACATCGGTTACCAATGCGTCGACTGCTTCATTTAATAAAACCGTGATGTGTTCGCTCATAAGGACAAATTCAATAATTCTTCAGGTAGTTGTTGATCATCACGCATCGCGTTTAGGTACTGCTGACGACATTCACTCCAGTGATCTTCATCCCAGAGTTCAAATTTTTTGCCTTGCCCCATTAAAATCACTTTTTTCTGTAGACCGGCGTACTCTCTTAAGGGAGCAGGCAGCAAAACTCGGCCACTATTGTCCATTTCTAAATCGGTTGCATGGCCAATGATCAGTCTCTGTATCCGACGAGCAGCCGGATTGAAACTGGGTAACGCTTCCAGTTTTGCTTGTATGGGTTCCCATTCTTGTAACGGGTAGACCAATAAGCATTTTTCTTCGGTATCAATGGTCACCACTAAGTTTCCATTGTCGCTATCTTGTAGCAACTGGCGATATCGCGCAGGCACGGCCATTCGGCCTTTAGCGTCAAGATTGATGCTATGCACTCCGCGAAACATAAATCGCCACTCTCTTGAGTTGTTAGTTGGTCAACCTATGGGCGGGATTTCTCCATCAAAACCCACAATTACCCACAATTCCACACTTTTGCACACTATAGGAACAGAACTACCCCTTTGCAAGCGCAGACATGGCGTGAAAGCCTCGAATTCCCTGATTTGACAAGGGTTTAGCAATTTACGAAGTGAAAAAACCTGACCGAATTGGGATGCAACACCGATAGAATGGGAGCAGATGAAATAAGACAGGGTTCGCACCTGTTTTTTAGATCAATTCGCCATATGAGGCGGGACAAGGAAAGAAGTGTGAAGTTGGTCGATAAGCCGGGTTCTGTTACCTCCGAAGAAGCGACAATCATTCATCTAGACCCTGAATCGCTCCAGGGTTCAAGCAACCTACCCGTTCCCAACGCGAGCCACGCCAATGGGAACCTATTTGGTCTTGCTCCGAGTGGGGTTTACCATGCCACGAACTGTTACCAGACGCGCGGTGCGCTCTTACCGCACCCTTTCACCCTTACCTGTGCCAACAAGACAAGCTTGCGGGCCATCGGCGGTATACTCTCTGCTGCACTGGCCGTCAGTTTACACTGCCCAGGCGTTACCTGGCACTCTGCTCTGTGGAGCCCGGACTTTCCTCTCCTGAATCGGTAAACCGATTCAGCAGCGATTGCCTGACCAACTTCGCGGGCAAGCATACTCTTTTGCCAAACAGAGTCAATGAAGACATGACCTCAATCGACTAATACCAAAATATCATCATCTTAAAATCAACATTGGACATTAAAGCGATAAATCCAAGCCAATTTGGTAAAGCTTGTTTTTCTTATAACCCGTAATTTTTGCCGTCAATGAGGCCGCTTGCTTCAGGGGTAATTCATCGGCCATGACGGTTAACATACGTATCGCGTCATCTGACACATCCAGCTTTTTCGCCTGTAAAGCACCGCGTATCATGACGACAAACTCACCTTTACGCTGGTTATTATCCGATTCAACCCTTGCTAGCACATCTGCGAGCGACCCTCTCAAGAAGGTTTCGAAAGTTTTGGTCAACTCACGAGCAAGCACGACCTCTCGGTCGGCACCGTATACGGAGACCATGTCAGACAAGCTTTCTTGTATGCGATGCGGAGATTCATACATCACCAGCGTTCGCTCTTCTTTTAGCATGCTTGAGAAGTATTGCTGACGCGCAGTGGATTTCGGCGGTAAGAAACCATCAAAAATAAAACGATCGGTCGGCAAGGCTGCTGCACACAGTGCTGTGATGATCGCGCATGGGCCCGGTACCGGCACAACATTAAACCCAGCCTTCACCACCTCAGTGAGCACATGATAACCCGGGTCTGCGATGAGTGGCGTGCCAGCATCAGACACCAGCGCCACCGATCGACCTTCGTTAAGATGCCGTAGCAACAATCCCGCGGCCTGACTTTCGTTATGATCGTGCACAGCGACCAATGTTTTTTGGATGCCTAAATGATTCAATAAGCGCTTGGTATGACGAGTGTCTTCCGCAGCAATAATGTCGACTGCGTCAAAAACTTGCTGTGCGCGCTGACTAATATCAGCCAAATTTCCTATGGGTGTTGCCACCACATAGAGCTGATTTTCTGCCATAATGACTCGCCTTAATCTGGGTATTAATGGATATGATGAACAACCGAATTGCGCCGCTGATCTTACTCAGTGTTTTACTGGCTGCCTGTAGCGGGCAACCCACGAAAACCGTAGAAACAAATGATGATGCCCCTGTTTTCGTCTCAAAAGGGCAATTATCAAACATTGACACCATGATCAGCAATGGAAGATTACTGGATGCTGAACATGCACTCGAAATTATCGACCCTTTGGGTCTACCAGAACTCGATCATATCCATTATTACTGGCTTTCAGCCAACTTAGCCATTGAATTGAGTCGAGGAGATGATGCCTTAAGCGCGTTAAATGCACTTCCTCCCGGCGAGTTTGTTAAATTGCCTTGGGTGGCGCCTTATGCCCCCGGTTTTTTACGATCTCAAGCACTTTTTCTAAAAGGCGAGTTCATTGCCAGTGCACGCGAACGGATGTTTATGTCTGAAGCGTTAAAAGGTGATGCCTATCGCTTCAATCACGAAGGTATTTGGAAAAGCCTCAACCAAGCCAGCCTGAGCGAACTTGAAGGCCTTAATGCTAAGACCACCACATACGCCTATAAAGGCTGGTTAGAGCTGGCGATCATTATGAAGCGTCACCAAATGGATATTGATCGCCAATTGTCCTCTCTCCGCTTATGGCAATCACAATATGCTCAGCACCCTGCTGCGGAACAGCTCCCTGGCGGCCTCGACCAGTTAGAAACCTATGTGTTAAACAAACCCAAACACATTGCACTCATGTTACCCCTTTCAGGCAAGCTAGGGAGCACAGGTAAAGCCATTCGCGACGGTCTCTTTGCCGCGTATTACCAAGCTCAAAAAGCTGGCGCAGAAGTCCCTAGCATTCGCGTTTACGATACAGCGAAAAGCACGAACTTCTGGGATTTGTACAAAAAGGGGGTTATGGATGGCGCTCAATTAGTGATCGGCCCGATTCAAAAACTGTCCGTAGAACGCCTACAACAAGAATCGCAATTACCAGTGCCCACCCTGGCCTTAAATTACGGTGTCCGTGATTTTGGCGAAAACCCTGACAACCTCTACCAGTTTGGCTTGGCCGTGGAAGATGAAGCAGAATTAGCCGCGCGCTACGCTCGTCAACAAGGCTACGAAAGAGCTGTCGCCTTAATGCCGAAAGGACCATGGGGCGAGAGAGTCTTTAAGCGATTCAGTGAAGTATGGCAAGGGCAAGGAGGGCAAGTGGTTGAAGCGAAATTCTTCAGCGGAAAAGGCGATTATAATCGGGTGATACGAGACCTCTTTGCTGTAGAAGACAGCGAAAGACGTGCTAAGTCACTACGCAAGCAGCTCGGTCAAAAAATTGAATTCCAAGCACGCCGCCGTGAAGATGTAGACTTTATCTTCCTAGCGGCACTGCCACAGCAAGCGCGACAAATTAAACCCACACTGGCCTTCAACTATGCTGGTAGCTTGCCCGTCATCGCCACCAGCCATATTTACAGCGGCCAATTACAAACCAGTAAAGATCGTGACTTAGAGAACATCGTTTTTTGCGATATTCCATGGGTGTTTGAAAATAGCCAGCTGCGCAAAGATATTCACAAGCTGTGGCCAAAATCAAAGTCAGCCTTTGATCGCTTATTTGCTTTGGGAGTTGACTCTTACCAACTCTACACCCGCTTAGGGCAATTGAAAGTGTTAAACCACAGCCAAGTCCAAGGGCAAACAGGATTGCTGTCCATGGATCAACACGGTCAAATTATTCGGTACTTGCCGTTTGCTACTTTCACAAAAGGACGACCAAAACTAACACAGGGAGTGATCAAAAGTGTGGAAGCGAGTCCCGAAACCTGACAAGCGTGAGCAAGGTAATCATTACGAAGCATTAGCTTGTCGCTATTTGAAAAAACAAGGACTTAAGTTTGTGGAGAGAAACGTCTTGTTTCGCCACGGGGAGATAGACCTTGTTATGCAAGATGAAGCACACCTCGTATTTGTCGAGGTGCGCTTTCGGAAAAGCAGCCACTTCGGAGGGGCGCTTGCCAGTATTGATATCCACAAGCAGCGCAAACTCACCAAAGCAGCACAATCTTACTTGCAATCAAGATTTTCCAATAATCCACCGTTCTGTCGATTTGACGTCGTCGCCATCCAATTAGCAGACACCAATAAGCCCGAATACCAATGGATAAAGAATGCCTTTTAGGCGATCCATCTTCAGAAGCACAAGAAACGCGTTCCACATATGACACACTGGGTCAGGCTGGTGTATCCTGTGCACAGCTTATAGATAGGTAGTTGACATGCAGTTCCAAGAACAGATTCAGCGCCATTTCCTGGCCAGCATCGAAACCAAGCAAAACGCCATGTCGGTTTTGGCACCCACCATTGAGCATGCCAGCGATTTAATGGTTCAAAGTCTTCTTAGCGGCGGGAAAATCCTTTCCTGTGGCAATGGCGGGTCCGCAGGTGATGCGCAGCATTTTTCGTCAGAGTTATTGAACCGGTTTGAGCGAGAGCGTCCCAGCTTACCAGCGATTGCATTAACGACAGACAGCTCCACTGTGACATCTATCGCCAATGACTACAGCTACAATGAAGTTTTTTCAAAACAGATTCGGGCGCTTGGAAATCCTGGGGATGTGCTACTAGCCATCTCAACCAGCGGTAACTCAGCAAACGTCGTGCAGGCCATACAAGCCGCCCACGATAGAGAAATGAGAGTCGTTGCACTGAGTGGCAAAGACGGTGGCGATATGTATCGCTTGCTGCAAGCGGAAGATGTTGAAATTCGAGTGCCGTCTACCGTTACTGCTCGCATACAAGAAGTTCACTTGCTCGCCATCCACTGCTTGTGTGACCTAATTGATACACAGATCTTTGGTGCATTGGAGTAATCGCTAAACGATTGATCAAACTCATATAAATTTTAGACATAAAAAAAACACGCCATCAGCGTGTTTTTTTATGTCTAGCATTGGCGAGTGAGAACGCCTAAATCGACTTACTTCACAACCGTGAGAGAAGGTCGACTAGCAGGCTTGGTATCTTTCACTGCACGCAAACGTTCTTTTGGAGGTGGCGTCGGCTCATTTGGATCTGGCGCGCCCGCTTCATGACCAAAGACCATTCCCTGCCCGTTTTCACGAGCATAGATCGCTAATATAGCCAACGTGGGCACATAGATATTCTGAGGAACACCACCAAACCGAGCGTTAAAGTGCATGGCATCATTATCAATGACGATGTCACGCACGGCGCCCGGGCTGATATTTAAAACAATCTGCCCGTTCTTGATATGCTCTTCTGGCACCTGGACACCCACTATGTTGGCGTCCACCAATACGTAAGGCGTGCAGTCGTTATCAAGTATCCACTCGTACAAACCACGCATTAAGTAAGGGCGACTCGGTGTCATTCACGCATTTCCTGTTCGGCTTCAGACAAACTGGCTTGAAAAGCTTCACGCTCAAACAAGCGTTCCATGTAGTCATGCAAATCCTGAGTTTGCTTCTCAGGCAGATCAATACCCATCTCAGGTAAACGCCACAACAACGGTGCTGTGCAGCAATCTACAATCGAGTACTCTTCGCTCATGAAATAAGGCTTTTCAGCAAAAATCTGAGACGTCGTAATCAAGCTTTCGCGCAGCTCTTTGCGCGCCTTGTTCGCCGCATCAACATCCTTACCGGATAAGATGGTATCAGCAAGTACACACCAATCGCGTTGAATGCGGTGCACATACAGACGGCTTTGAGCACGCGCTACTGGGTAAACCGGTAGTAGCGGCGGATGAGGGAAGCGCTCATCTAAATATTCCATCATGATGTTTGGCTCATACAACACCAAATCACGATCAACTAACGTTGGCACACTGTTGTAGGGGTTTAATGAGGTTAGATCTTCAGGAATATTGTCTGGATCAACTTCATTAATTTCTACTGCAACACCTTTTTCGGCCAACACGATACGAACTCGATGGCAGTAATGGTCATTACCGTCGGAAAAAAAGGTCATGGAAGAGCGCTTGGCCACAACACCCATAGAGGTTTTCCTCACCTTAAAAAATAAAAAAACTCGGCGGCCGATTATACACGAACCACCGAGTCTTTGGGGATTTAATAAACGGTTAGACGGCCAAATTAATGGATGTCGCGCCAGTAGTCACGATTTAAGTAATAAACCGGTACAAAAAGTATGGCTAAGAACAACAATACCCAAAAACCAATTCTCTGACGATCAAGCGCCATCGGCTCTGCCATATAAACCAAGAAGTTGGTTAGATCCGCAACTGCGGTATCGTATTCCTTCTCGCTCATAGAGCCTTTCTCGGCCAAGAATAAGACTTTATTGTCTGCATCTTCAGCACAAGAATCAGTGTAATGTTGTAGGCCAGTTAAAGGATCAACACCATCTGCAACAGGAGCACAGCCTTTTTCTTGCATGCCTTGCAGGCTCTGAAGAACGTGAGGCATACCCACATCCTTGAACACTGCGTTGTTCACACCATAAGGACGAGAATCATCCTTATAGAAGCTGCGAAGATAAGTGTATAGCCAGTCAGCACCACGCACTCGCGCTACCAAGGTTAGGTCTGGAGGCGTTGCCCCAAACCACTTCTTGGAGTCATCGGGGCGCATTGCAATTTCCATCAAGTTACCGATTTTGGTTTCGGCAAAAATAAGGTTTTCTTGCATCGCTTCTTCAGGAATACCTAAATCACGGGCAACACGATTGTATCGAGCAAACTTTGCACTGTGACAGCCCATGCAGTAGTTCACGAAGACCTGAGCGCCACGTTGCATCGAAGCTTTATCTTCAAGGTCGACCTTCATTTCGTCTAGCGGGACACCAGCGCCACCAGCAGCCAAAGCAAAGGCAGGCATCAGTGCGAATGCAATTGCGATTAACTTTTTCATTAGCCTGTTACCCTCTCTGGTACTGGTTTTGTTTTCTCTTTTGCAGAGATAAACGGCAACGTGATAAACCATCCGAAATAAACCAGTGTACCTATCTGACCTAGGATTTGATAAAGACCAGACGCTGGCTTAGTGCCCAACCAAGTGAGCAAGGCAAAGAAAACACCAAACAACACCAAATTTAAGCGAGAGATCCAGCCCTTGTAGCGCCATGATTTAACAGGACTACGATCCAACCAAGGCAGAACAAACAAGATGGCAATGGCCGCCCCCATGGCAATAACACCACCCAACTGCGAGTTAATCGGACCAATATCAAACGTGACCGCACGCAAGATCGTGTAGAACGCGCCAAAGTACCAAACAGGAGCAATATGCTCAGGCGTTTTCAGAGGGTTGGCTTCTTCGAAGTTTGCATATTCCAAGAAATAGCCATTACCTTCTGGCCAAAAGAACAATACAAAACAGAAGACGAACAAGAACACCACAATGCCCACTAAGTCATGCACGGTATAGTAAGGGTGGAACGGTACGCCATCCAGCGGACGTCCTTCAGCATCTTTATGCTTCTTAATATCGATACCATCAGGGTTGTTAGAACCCACTTCGTGCAGTGCTAATATATGCAGTACCACCAACGCCACGATAACCAATGGCAATGCAATAACGTGTAAGGCGAAGAAACGGTTCAGTGTAATACCCGAAATTAAGAAATCACCTCGAATCCACGTTACGAGATCATCACCAATAACAGGGATCGCGCCGAAGAGTGAGATAATAACCTGCGCACCCCAGTAAGACATTTGACCCCATGGCAATACATAGCCCATGAAAGCTTCTGCCATTAGCATAAGGTAAATACACATACCGAAAATCCAGATCAATTCACGTGGCTTTTGGTAAGAGCCGTAAATTAACCCGCGGAACATATGTAGGTAGACTGCGATAAAGAAGAACGAAGCCCCCGTTGAGTGCATATAACGAATGAGCCACCCAAGTTCTACATCACGCATAATGTACTCTACTGAAGCAAATGCGCCTTCAGCAGATGGGTTGTAAGACATCGTCAACCAAACGCCAGATAAGATCTGGTTTGCTAACATCAAGAAAGAGAAAACACCAAAGAAGTACCAAAAATTGAAATTTTTGGGCGCATAGTACTTAGACATATGCTTTTCGAACGTGGTGGTCACAGGCAGGCGGTGATCAACCCAGCCCATGAATGCTTGAAATTTACTCATTACGCATTCTCCTCATCTACACCAATTAGCAATGTAGTTTCGTCCAAATAGGAATGCGGCGGCACTTTCAAGTTTTTAGCAGCCGGCGAGCCTTTGAATACTCGACCAGCGATATCAAAACGCGAACCGTGACAAGGACAAAAGAAACCACCTTTCCAATCTTCACCGTCGACAAATGGCTGAGGCTTCACTTCCGGCACAAACTTCGGTGCACAACCAAGGTGTGTACAAACACCTTCTAGTACCAAAATTTCTGGCTTACGAGAACGCCCAGTATTTTTCGCATACGACGGCTGTTGACCTTCGTCGGCATTTGCAGGGTCTTTTAGCTTTTCAGCCAAACCCTCAAGATAGCCTACCAGCTCATCCGTTCTACGAACGACATAGACTGGTTTTCCGCGCCATTCCACTACGATCATTGCACCGGGTTCGACCTTGCTAATATCTGCCTTAGCAGGTGCCCCAGCTGCCTTCGCCTTTTCACTTGGATTCCAAGATTTGACGAAAGGAACAGCAACGCCGACAGCGCCCACACCGCCACCGACCGCAGTGGTAGCGATCAGGAATCGACGCCGGCCTTGATTTACGCCGTCATTACTCATTCTGGCATTCTCCCATCAAGATTATTAATAATTCTGTGCAGCTTAACTGGGGCAAAAAAATGCGCCAGTTAACTGAAATGCGTCCATTATTTAGTAGCCCGTATACAAACATAGCGTAACCACTCGCTATCACGTGCCCATAATGGAAATTCTTCAACAGCCTACCATGCCACAAGCCTAGTGATATGTACCGTGAAAAAACGGCACAGATAGTAATGAAATCGCTGAAACCTTACAAGGTGAGAGATCAATAATGTAGGCTGTTTTAGTCTGTAAGCTATTGTTTTAGGTAAAAAAAACGCCCAGATGCGAGCATCTGAGCGTTCTTTTCCAATCGTCCAAAAGCGATTAACGCTTGGAGAACTGAGGCTTCTTACGTGCTTTGCGTAGACCGACTTTCTTACGCTCAACTTCACGATCATCACGAGTAACATAACCCGCTTGACGCAATGAAGGACGTAGAGTTTCGTCATATTCCATCAATGCACGTGTGATTCCGTGACGGATCGCACCTGCTTGACCGCTTGCACCACCACCTTTAACAGTGATGTAGATGTCAAATTTCTCAGTATTTTCAGTCAATTCTAGAGGCTGACGAACAACCATGCGAGAAGTTTGACGACCGAAGTACTCATCCAAAGGACGCTTGTTAATTAGGATTTGGCCAGAACCAGGGCGCAAGAAAACACGCGCTGCTGAGGACTTGCGACGACCAGTGCCGTAATATTGAGTAGCTGCCATGATTAATCCCCTTAAACTTTAAGTTCTTTTGGTTGTTGTGCAGTGTGTGGATGCTCAGTTCCCGCATACACTTTCAATTTCTTGAACATTGCACGACCAAGAGGGTTTTTAGGAAGCATACCTTTAACCGCCAATTCAACAACACGACCAGGCTTACGGGTTTGCAAGTCGTTGAAGTTAATTTCGCGTAGGCCACCTGGGTAACCAGTGTGACGATAGTACATTTTGTCCTGGGCTTTCGCGCCAGTTACAGCCACTTTATCAGCGTTTACAACAACGATGTAATCGCCAGTGTCAACGTGAGGAGTGTACTCAGGCTTATGCTTGCCGCGTAGACGTGAAGCAATTTCGGTTGCTAGACGACCAAGGGTTACACCCTCTGCGTCAATCACAATCCATTCACGTTTTACACTTTCAGGTTTTGCAGTATAAGTTTTCATATAGATATTCCGCCTAATCAGCATGTTACGCATTTCTGACCAACAAAAGCCGGTCGGCAACACCGTTAGGGCTTCGTCTTGGGGAAACGATGGCGGCGGATTATACAGAAAAGAGATAAGGATTACACCCCTTTTTTGGCCGGCCTTCGCTAACCCATAAAATCGCCTTTTTTGCCCTATCCTCTTGATACAAGAGGGAAATTGTAAACCCGCCTCTCACCTGAGCAGTAAAACACTTTACTAGCGATAACGCTCCCCTTCCTTGAAGCGTATAAGGCCGTAAGTCAGGGCCAATAATGCGATCACCGCATTGAGTAATATGGCAGCCACCAGCCGACCTTGCTGCTCTGGATGCTGATCGTAACCCAACCAGCTGCCCAAATAGTAAGATGCGATCGCCCCCAGAAAAGCGATCAACAGCACACTGACTAAATAGTACCCACGCCCGTCATCTAGCTTAATCGCCAGTCGTTTAATTTTATGGTCGAATACACGAAACATCAGCCCACACAAACCTAATGTCAGTGCTGTTATCACTAGTAGGTACAGAATCATAGCAGCCAACCTAAAGCTAGAACTCAAGGTAAGAATTCAACGACATTTCTAAGGGTAATACAGTTTGACGGAGCAACAAGCGACTAGGGGGTAAAGTTTTAGGAGGGCGTTCATGACCACTCAAGGAGTGACAAGGTCGTGCGGCGGGTTAACGATCACAACCTAAAAGCCCGCCTTCCAAGAAGACGGGCTTTTATTAAAGGACTCGCTTCTTTATAAGCCTAGTGCTCGCGAGTGGCAAAGAAGTGGACGTCCGGATGACGCTCTTCCGCTAACGATAAATTAACCATAGTGGGTGCAATATAAGTTAGGTTATCACCGCCATCCAAGGCGAGATTGTCATGGGCCTTTTTCTGAAACTCAGAAAATTTAACCTTATCATCACAAGAAACCCAACGCGCTGTTGCGACACTGATCGGCTCGTAAATCGCCTCAACTTTGTATTCATCTTTAAGACGCTGTGCGACCACATCAAACTGAAGCACACCCACTGCGCCCACGATCAAGTCGTTGTTTTTAAGAGGTCGGAATACCTGCACCGCCCCTTCTTCTGACAATTGAATAATGCCTTTAAGCAATTGCTTCTGTTTTAGAGGGTCTTTTAAACGAATGCGCTTAAACAGCTCCGGCGCAAAGTGCGGAATACCGGTAAATTTTAGGTCTTCACCCTGGGTAAATGTATCCCCAATCTGAATAGAGCCGTGATTGTGCAGGCCAATAATATCACCAGCGTATGCCGATTCAGCCGCCTCACGATCACCAGCCATAAAGGTTAGAGCGTCGCCAATTCGCACATCTTTACCAATACGAACGTGCTTTGCCTTCATGCCTTTCTCATACTGACCGGAAACAATCCGCATAAAAGCAACACGATCTCGATGCTGTGGGTCCATATTCGCTTGAATCTTAAATACAAACCCCGTGAATTTTTCTTCCGTAGGCTCAACCTCGCGCACTTCTGTTTGACGCGCTTTAGGGGTGGGCGCCCAAGCAGTCAAGCCATCCAGCATATGATCAACACCGAAATTTCCTAAAGCGGTTCCGAAGTAGACCGGGGTCAATTCGCCCGTTAGGAATAACTCCAAATCAAACGGATTAGATGCGCCGCGCACCAGTTCAATTTCTTCACGGAAATCGTCAGCAAATGCACCCACTTCTTTGTCGAATTCCGGATTATCCAAGCCCTTGATCACTCGACGCTCTTGAATCATGTGGCCTTGGCCTGTTGCATACAAAATGACTTCATCATCGTACAAGTTGTACACACCCTTAAACTCTTTTCCCATGCCAATGGGCCAAGTGATCGGCGCGCACATAATATTGAGTACGTCTTCTACTTCATCCATGACATCGATCGGATCTCGCGTGTCTCGATCCAGCTTATTCATAAAGGTGATAATGGGCGTGTCGCGTAGTCGCGTCACTTCCATCAGCTTAACGGTACGTTCTTCAACACCTTTTGCGGCATCGATCACCATTAAACAGGAGTCCACTGCCGTGAGCGTGCGATAGGTATCTTCAGAGAAGTCTTCGTGGCCAGGCGTATCCAGCAGATTGACCAAGCAATCGTTGTAAGGAAACTGCATCACCGATGTCGTGATCGAAATACCCCGATCTTTCTCCATCTGCATCCAATCTGATTTAGCATGCTGATTTGATCCGCGCCCCTTTACCGTGCCGGCCTTCTGAATAGCGTTGCCGAATAACAATACCTTTTCGGTAATGGTGGTCTTACCCGCATCGGGGTGGGAGATAATGGCAAAAGTACGTCGCTTGCCTACTTCTGTTGCTTGGGTGCTCATATACGGCGCATCTGATTGATCAAAATTGGCGCGCATTATAACGGAACTTCGCTGGCTCTAACATGCTCCTGTCGATCGCAGAGGGATGTTAGAGCCTATCAGCTCTGTTTAACGGCAAGAAAGTGCTTACCTCGACAAATCAGACCTTTGATCATGCTTCAATCTCACGCATCATTGCGGTCTTTGAACAACACGCGATTGGAGTGAAGCTTGCTCACAACCTCAGATGCCCTGACGCATAACCTCAAACGTCTGGCGTACTTAAGGCTGATTACTTGTGTAGGTATCGCCATCGCATTAGTGTATTTACCGTATGTCGCGCATCACCCGCCAGCACTGACCATTCCTTGGATCATTTGGGCTGCCCTCACAGCACTATCTTTTCTTAATCTGATCCGCGCAAAACAAAAAGTACCTGAGCGCAGTGAACTGTTTGCCTATTTATTGACCGATAGCACGTTAATCATTGCATTAATCTATTTCACGGGCGGTGCAAACAACCCGTTTATCACCTACCTACTGGTGCCGATTGTCATCAGCGCTGCTACGCAATCTGGTACCAAAACTTGGACACTCTGCATTCTCTCCATGGCCGCATACGGGTTATTGCTCTTCTATCACGAACCGCTGCATGTATTGCATGTTCACAGTGGTGATTTAAATCCGCACATTATTGGGATGCTGCTGACTTTTGTAATGAGCGCATTATTTATCGCCTATTTTGTTGTGGATATGGCGCAACAACTCCGCCAAGAACAACAGCAGGTGGCGCAATTGCGAGAAGAAAGCATGCAAGACGAACACCTAATGGTGGTCGCCAGTCAATCTGCCGCCACGGCTCATGAATTGGGCACACCCCTCACAACCGTCGCGGTGATTACACAAGATTTAATAAAAATGCCTAATCTATCGACAGAAGAACGGCTCGCAGATCTAGAGGAAATTCAACAGCAAATTGCTTTATGTAAAGACAAGCTAAAGCAATTGGTGCGCTACTCCACTCAAGAATCAACGCTGGATAAGCCGCTCAAGCAGTTTATTCAGGACACGTTGGATCAATGGCTGCTCATGAGACCAAAAGCCCAGTATCATTGGCAAGACGATGCATCCGAGCCAGCACAAGCACCCGAGCAAAACATCCAGTATTCGCCCATGCTCCAGCAGGCCATTATAAATTTATTAAACAATGCAATGGATGCGAACCCAGCCAAGTCACTCGGCATTGGGTTGTTTGCAAACGACCTTAGGTGGTCTCTTTGTATTGAAGATCATGGTCAAGGGGCACCCGAGTCGGTGTTAAAATCAGCCGCTGCGCCGCATAAGTCTGAAAACGGTATGGGCATTGGGTTATTACTCAGCCACAGCAGTATTCAGAGGCTCGGTGGAACGGTAGAACTTCAGAATAAACAAACCGGCGGATGCCACACGAAGATAGAGGTGCCATTTTGCAAAAACGCATGTTAATCATTGATGACGATAGCGCTCTATTACGCGCGATGGGCCGCGCTATGTCTCGACGGGATTTTGAGGTTGAAACCGCTGAAGACGGCGTGCAAGCGTTGGATAAAGTCAAGACGTTTCAGCCAACACATATAACGCTCGATTTAAAGCTCGCAGAGGAAACCGGCCTTCACCTCATTCCAGACATCAAACTAGCCTGCCCTGATTCACGGATTGTCATGCTAACGGCCTATGCCAGCATCGCTACCGCCGTAGACGCGATTAAACTTGGAGCCATACAATACCTCTGCAAACCAGCAGATGCCGACCAGGTGTTAGCGGCATTCCATGAAGACGCGGAATTATCGGAGTCCACCGTTGTGGAGGACAAACCAATATCCGTTAAGCGCTTAGAATGGGAGCACATTCACAAGGTATTACAGGAAAACGATGGCAACATCTCGGTGACTGCCAGAGAATTAGGGATGCACCGCCGCACACTGCAGCGCAAGTTACAGAAACACCCCGTTAAACATTAACGGGGATCAGCATTGCCAATACGCACACTTTTTACCCGCCTCATTTTTAGCTAACAACCCGACGAAAATACCGACCATCAAGATCCTTCCGCTATGCTCATACTATGGGCAAAACGGTACTACACCCCATTTATTTCCACTCGCTCACCTTGAGCGTTTTTTATACACAAGGTAGTTATTCTGAGTCATTTCAGGTAGCCTACGCGCCCCGAATTTTAACGCATTGAGTCTACTCAGTGCCGTCAACCAAGAGAGCAGAATGTTTAATCTGATATCGAAAACCACCGAAAACCCCAAAGACGACATTCTGTCTGGGTTAACCGTTGCCTTGGCACTGGTTCCAGAAGCCGTCGCATTTGCGTTTGTTGCGGGCGTAAACCCACTCGTGGGCTTATATGCCGCATTCATGGTTGGCCTTATCACGTCTATTTTTGGCGGTCGTCCAGGTATGATCAGTGGTGCCACCGGTGCGATGGCGGTCGTCATGGTCGCATTGGTCGCGGACCACGGTGTGGAATACCTATTTGCTGCCGTCGTGTTGTGCGGATTGATTCAAGTCCTCGCAGGGGTGCTTAAATTAGGCAAATTTATTCGCTTGGTGCCGCAGCCTGTCATGCTCGGTTTTGTGAATGGCTTGGCCATTGTTATCTTCTTGAGCCAAATTGGTCAGTTTACCAATGACAGTATGCAATCTGAGAGTCTTCTCACAAATGTGGCTAGCTTACCGGCTTGGCTGAGCGACAACGGTGTAATGCTGGCATTGATGCTGATTGCAATGATCATCATCCATTTCTTACCTAAATTTACCAAGCTTGTACCATCTGCACTGGCCGCCATTGTAGCCATTACATTAGCCGTCATATTTTTAGGGCTGGATACACGTACCGTGGGTGATGTTGCAAACATCGCCGGTGGCTTACCGGAGTTCAGTATTCCAAACGTACCGTTCACGCTTGAAACACTTTGGATCATCTTGCCTTATAGCTTCATCTTAGCGGGTGTTGGCTTAATTGAATCCTTACTGACACTCACATTAATCGATGAATTAACCCAAACCCGTGGACGCGGTAATCGCGAATGTATTGCTCAAGGCGCTTCCAACACCGTAAATGGTTTCTTCGGTGGCATGGGCGGCTGCGCAATGATCGGGCAGTCTATGATCAATATAAATTCCGGTGGACGTGGGCGTTTGTCAGGTATTACCGCTGCCGTGGCATTGCTGTTATTTATCCTATTCGGGTCCAGTATTATTGAACAGATTCCATTGGCAGCCTTGGTGGGTGTCATGATGATGGTAGTGATTGGCACATTCGAATGGTCGAGCTTCCGTATTCTGAAAAAAGTACCGAAGAAAGATGCTTTCGTACTGATTTTAGTCTCCGCTGTCACCGTGGCCACCGATTTGGCCATGGCGGTGGTGGTCGGTGTCATTGTCTCCGCGCTCGTATTTGCCTGGGAACACGCGCAACATATACGTGCCGATATTAAAGAAGAAAACGGTGTTAAAACTTATGAATTACACGGGCCGTTATTTTTCGGTTCGACCAGCTTTTTCTTAGAATTATTTGATCCTCAAAACGATCCGGATGAAGTCGTCATTGAATTTAAACATTCACGCGTGGCAGACCATTCTGGTCTGGAAGTCATTGATGTGTTAGCCGATCGATATCTTAAGCTTGGCAAAAAACTGAGCCTTAAACATCTAAGCCCAGAATGCCGTCAATTGCTAAAAAATGCCGGCGATATGGTAGAAGTGGATGTTATTGAAGACCCTAAATATCATGTTGTCACCGACAAACTGGCTTAAAGTTCTTCGCTAAATATCATTCGGGAAACATCAAGAAACCCTGCAAGTGAATACTTACAGGGTTTTGGTTTTTTTAAAGCGGGTTATGATGGTGCGTGCTAGGACTATTTTCAGCGCGCTCCCACATTTGCAAGTAAGCCTCTGTCGAGTTCATGACCGACTCATACACTCGATTGGTGCCTTGCTCACGCAGATCTTGTAAGTGATCGGCGACCATACCGTAGTGCGCAATGCCGTCCACATTGAAATCAAAAGTTCGATTACCCGATTTTTGTTTATCAAATACTAGACCAAATTCAGACGTAAATGGATAACTTAATGGATTTGTATCCGCATCTCCCCTTGGACCAGGCTGCCCTGCCAGTCCGCTCATATCGGTACTAAAGCCGACACCATTTAAGAAAGGCGTTTGCTCCACAACATCCAAGTATTTAGAAATTTTTGAGTCAATATTATTAGCACTTGAATTCATTGGGGACATATATCCACCGGCTTCCATCAAGCGGCGTTGATTCGCGTGCACCGCTCCGTGCTTACCATGATTCATCCAACCGTGAGAAGAAATCACACCGCTGTAGCCTCGTGCTTCGACGATATCCATAGTAGCGGTCGCCGTATCGTTACTCATGTGATCTAACTCGATCAACATTTTTTTGTCGATCATTCGGTTAACTAAGTAAACCCCTAATTCTGAAATGCCCCGTTGATTACAGTGCTCGATGGATTCATCGTATACAGGATTCAAATTAGCAGCATCGAGTATTTGTTTAAATACTGGGATATCCCCAATCAGTGGGAAACCGCTCTCGATGTGTTTACCTTGTGTATGATCATCACACTCTTTGGTATTAAAGAAGTAACCTGTCGCCAACCAATTGCCTAAATTAATCAGCCCGCCTTCAACACGCGAACCTGCAAGTTGGTTGTCGAATTTATGAGTTGGGTAAATCGCTCGAACACCCATGTTGTACAATTCATCAAGCTGTGTATCAATTTTTTCTTTGCTACAGCTATCTTTTTCACCGCAATTGAATGTTTCAGACGCTTCCACGCCGACGACCACGGCTAGTTTTCCATCTGCAATGACTTGACGTGCCTGAGCAGGTGAATCGACTAGTCGGAAGAATCCTTTACCCTGGCCGCCCGCTTGCGCATCTATATAGGCTTCCATTTCTTTCAATCGTTTAGCTTGCAATCGAATACTGTCCATCGTGTTGCAACTATTTGGATTAATCCAGCTCGCTGGGTTAACCGTTTTCTGCACATTACACAAAACTTCGTTTTCAACTAAGTCTGTCACCATCATGCGCATGCCACCTAAATATGCACGCTCAATCCATTTGTAATAATAACCCGTATGGCTCATTTGACGGTGATTTGGCCACCAAGGAAAATCAGGCCAACCTCGTGTGTCATAACGCATATTTGGATCTTCAAATGTATAAAGATTACCAATTAAGTCGAGCGCACCATTTGGACCATGCTTATCTTTACTGTCTCTTAATGCATCTTTTACACCCCATCGAGAAAACGGCGCTCCGGCCATAAACTTACCGCCCATAAACTCATAAGACGTAATATGTGTGTGTGCATCAATAAAACCGCGAACAGGGTCGTTCACATTGCCTTTTAGCACATTCACGCTGCCGCTTACATTCGTCGCCACCTCTGGATAACTAGCGCACCCTGTGGCAGGAATGAGTTTGAATTTATTTTCGCTGTTTAAATTAAAGGGATTTAATAAATCAAAAAAGTACATCGTGCCTTTATTGGTGCGATGGCGCACTTTCATGTTTAGGCCCGTTCCCTTCAGTGAAAACTTATCTGACCCTTCTTTGCTTAATGACCACTCAGCAAATTTACCTGGTGATTTTCCTGCACTGATTTCCGCCGGTAAATGACTGGCAAAATAACGCCCAGATTGATCGGTCAACATGAATCGACCGCCTAATGTCGGTTTAAAATAGAATTTTGCGGCGTTATTTTTAGAAACATTTGAAAAGCGGAAGCTCTGCCCATCATCTACAACACCACCTTGATTAAAGCGTTGCATATAGTCGCCATTATCTGGCGACTGAATGGAGAAACACTGCTGAGCCAAACTGTCAACATTTCCAGTGTATCCAGCCGCTTGAGGCTGGCCCGTTTTCTGGGGCGCTTTGGACATACCATAGCTGGTCGCAGATAGGAGGGTTGCACAGGCGAGCACTGTGCTTATGCGGGCTAATTTCATTTTTATTCTCTTATTTTGTGTGCCAGTAAGCTTGATAGACTGAATACAGCCTCAAGAAACCTGCATTGAGTAAAGAGAACGAACAGGATTTTCCAAATGTGCCAAGTGGTCATTTGTTAGGGAATTCGGGCCAATTAGTGCGGATAGCGTTTCAGTGATCACTAGGAATTAGAAACATTACGTCACAACTTAAATTTGGCAGTAAACACCGCTTTAATTGACTAAATTAACATTAGGGCACTTCTAAACAAAAGACGAAAAACAATTGAAAAAAAGCCTATTTAATCCAATTAAATAGGCTTTGAATAAGTGGGGGAGGATTAAATAAATCGGTTTGCTTTGGTTAAAAATTTAAAGGCAGGGCCATTAATATGGCATCCTCTCTACCGCCGTTAATCGGATAGTACCCTTTGCGACGTCCTATCTCATTAAACCCTAAATTTAAATATAGCTGATAAGCTTTGTCATTGGATTCACGAACTTCTAAATACATATCTTGATTGCCTGACTGAATGGCATGCTCAATCAACGCATCCAATAAATACTTTCCAAATCCTTTTCCTTGATGGCTAGGATTAATACAAATATTTAATAGCTCAACTTCACCCACCACAAATGAAAGAATTGCAAAACCAACGATCTCATC
The DNA here is from genome assembly GCA_947503895.1 of uncultured Saccharospirillaceae bacterium. Classification (GTDB taxonomy): domain Bacteria; phylum Pseudomonadota; class Gammaproteobacteria; order Pseudomonadales; family Oceanobacteraceae; genus Bermanella. The sequence goes on along the minus strand of CANNFT010000006.1, from coordinate 8,861 downwards.
GTCTCGTTCAAGTACAACGGCATGTTTACTGGACGTAACGGCTTCGGTAATGATTTTCTTTGAACAAGGAAATGGGTGAGCCTGTTTTTCAATACGATGGACATCTTCGACATCCGTTAACAACATTTCTCGAATGATCATTTAATCTGCTTTGTTTAAGAGACTGAGCGATGTGGCATTAGCGCCGACCACAGTGATTTTTTCGTGTCGATTTCTGAATATTGGCTCAGCAACGCAGGCAAAGGAACACATTGGCTGTCAGGCAACCATTGGCTTGCGCCTTCAAAAGCAAAAATTTTAGCCGCAGGTGACAGGCTTTCCAGTTGTTGAATATGTTGCTGCAGGTAATGCCGAGCCACTCTTTCACTTTGATCCAAATTGGGCGCATCAATCATCGGCCATGAAAACACACCGACATGCTTTGGCCGTTTTTTCTTGCCGTGGAGATACAAAGCTAGGTTGTGCACAAATTGATGATGCTGTGGCAGTAAATCAGACTCCGCGCTCACAAACCAAACACCTGAGCGGTAACACCAAAACTGCAAATGGATATTCGGCGCAGGGTCAAAGTGGTGAGTGACAGCACCGGAAGTCAAACCTTGAACAGTACTAGGGCCCTCAGCTGGACTTCGATTAGAAAGCGCGTGTTGTGCCTCTTGAGTGAGCACGACCTGATCAGCCACCGCATTCGATTCGCCCAACCCCACGCTCGCTTTCGGTGTGTCGGTACGGGATGGAACAGAGGGAGGCACATCTGAAATGTGAGAGACACTGGTCGAACCGTTGGAGCGTTGATCACTGGACGAATGCTGAGACCGCAACGTTTGAATCGCTGCTACAGGATTCACAGGCGCTGCATCATCTTGGTTGGTGGAATACATGGCCAGCACTTGATGTTGTTCAAGCCATAGATCAATGCCCATCGCCTGTAGGTAGCTGGCATCTGTCGATGAGTTCATAAAGTCGCTGTTTAACCCGAATCAGTCTATTGCGGAAATCTTTATCCATGAGCCAAAAGCATGCGATGGTTACCATACACATGCTTTTTCGACGGCTATTGTAAGCTTTTTCCGACCGATAAGCTAAACCCCTGATGTCTGTGGATGCGCACGCTCAGAAGCACTTTCAAGGTGGTTCAGAGCACTGATCATCGCCTTAGCGGAGGCGACGACAATATCAGTATCCGACCCCAATCCATTCACTATGCGACCATCACGCTCCAGCCGAACCGTCACTTCTCCCTGACTGTCCGTACCACTGGTGATGGCGTTGACAGAGTATAACTGTAAGTGAGCACTTGCATTGACAATGGCCTCTATCGCATTAAATGTCGCGTCAACCGCACCGCTGCCACTTGAACGGGCTGACAACTCCTCACCGTCAACCATTAAAGAGATATGCGCATGAGGGATATCGCCGGTTTTAGTGTGGGTTTCTAAAGAAACCAACTCGTAACGGTCGGTCTCTGAATGGGTTTCGCTGACCAGTGCCTGAAGGTCCTCATCAAATATTTCGTGTTTTTTATCCGCCAGCGCTTTGAAGCGAACAAATGCATCATTCAAGTCCTGATCGGACTCGAAACTTACTCCCAGCTCATCCAATTTCGCTCGAAAAGCGGCGCGGCCAGAATGCTTACCCATCACCATTTTATTCGCGCCCCAACCCACATCTTCAGCTTTCATAATTTCGTAGGTTTCACGGTGCTTCAACACACCATCTTGATGAATTCCCGATTCATGCGCGAATGCGTTTGCACCAACGATGGCTTTGTTCGGTTGAACGGGAAAACCGGTAATCGTTGAGACCAATCGAGAAGTGGGCACAATCTGAGTCGTATCGATATGGGTGGTCATGTTAAAGAGGTCAGCACGAGTTTGAACACCCATTACAATCTCTTCTAGTGCGGCGTTCCCAGCGCGCTCACCTAGACCGTTGATCGTGCATTCCACCTGACGTGCACCATGTGCAACAGCGGCTAGAGAGTTTGCAACAGCTAACCCAAGATCATTGTGACAGTGCACGGAAAAGATTGCCTTGTCTGAATTTGGAATACGTTCAATCAGCTGCTTAACGGTCTGCCCGAACTCTTCGGGAATGGCATAACCCACTGTGTCTGGAATGTTGATCGTTCTTGCCCCAGCATCAATGGCGGCCTCGATGATTCGACATAAGAAATCCAGTTCCGAACGGCCCGCATCCTCACAAGAAAATTCCACGTCCTCAACCAGATTACGCGCACGAGAAACCGCATGAACGGCTCTCGCAATCACTTGTTCTGGCGTCATACGCAGCTTATGCTCCATATGAATTGGGCTAGTCGCAATAAACGTGTGAATACGAGCGCGCTGTGCAGCCTTTAACGCTTCAGCAGCTCGATCAATATCCGAGTCAACCGCACGCGCCAGTGAGCAAATGGTGCTGTTTTTCACCGCTTGCGCTACCGCGCGGATAGACTCAAAGTCACCTTCACTGGCAGCAGCAAAACCCGACTCGATAACATCAACCCGCATTTTTTCCAGTGCCTTGCCAATTCTCACTTTCTCCTCTTTCGTCATAGATGCGCCCGGGCTTTGCTCGCCGTCTCGCATCGTGGTATCAAAAATGATTAATTGGCTCATAGACTTGATCTCCTAATTCGAACCACATGATCGTCTGTCTGTGCGGTTCCTTGTAATAATAGAGCTGAAACCCAAAAAGAAACTTAAAAGAAACTTAAAAGAAATGTTATTGATATAAACAAAATGTTAGTTAGACCTAATAGCATTAACTCATAACACGTTACTTTCACTGCCGTTTGATCACCCTTATGAGATAAATAGCAGGCTTAGCACCAACATATATTTTTTCCAATGTAATTTAAGGTCAATATTGGTCTCCACTATACGCATCGGCTCACTTTTCTGGCAACTGTAAAACGTCAAAAACGGTGAATGAAAACCACAGGGCTCATCATAGTACTAACCCAAGACTGGCGTGAGGAATTCCATCTAGCAACAGGCAATAGTTAACCAAAGAAGCAGTGCAATTATTATTAGTAAACGACTTTCAGCGAGGATAAACGTTAAAGAAATGAATCAAAGAAGCAACACTCAGGCAGACATACTTTAGCGACAAAATCTAATCGCGCTTTATTACAATTAATTGAAGATGTTTTGAAATTAAGGGAGAGAAATGAAAATGGGTATGACGGAGGATGTGTAATGAGTATTTTCGCCATCCTCAGGGGACTTACAAAAACGGTCACGTTATCGTCACACCAATGAATTCATCTCTTTATGGTGGATCGATTCTAACGATCATGATCAGCGATAGACAATCAACAAATAAACGGAGCAATTTACCGCATGACATCGAATCATAAAGATTCTCGGTTCACCTACTGAATAGGCGTCGCTGTTAGGTTAGAGGTCATATTGAAGTTTTGCATTTTCAAGCCATGCACCACTGTTTGAGGAGCGGTCACATTCGGATGCTTAAGCTGAACAGCTTCAATATCCAATTCCTTAAATTGAAGCTGAGCACGCACAGCAAAACCGAGGGGGCGATTGGCTTTTTCATCAGAGGTTAAATCCCCTGTTTTTTTATAAACATAAGTGTTCGCGCCCGTCATAATTTTCTCATCACCACGATCACCGACGACACCATTTTCATCCACACCGTCTGTTTTCTTTACCACCTTCGTTGGCGCAACATCGACTGCTAATTCTAATTGCATGCCGAATTCGTTGTCGCTGAGGTTGTAACCATCGGAGGTTCGCATATTGTGCAACGTCAGGCTGGTACCCGTCCCGTCTGCAGGATTTCCTTGCGCATCAAGGGTGCGATTATTTTCCCATGTTAACGCGTTACGTTTATCCTGAGCCTGATTCTCATCAAGCCAATTTTGCTTCAAGCCAATGGTCACGCCGTCAGTACCGCGGTCAATCCAGTGCCCCCCGCTGGCTTCACAAGCGGCCTCACTACCACCTGAGCCACCAATGCAAGAAGCACCAAGCGCCGTACCATTTGCATCGACACCCGCACCACCTGCTCTTATAACCAATTGAGAATCTGTTTGATAACGCTGAAGTCGTACACGACCTAAACTTTTACCAGTCTCTTTATCACCCCATCGAAAGTTTCCAATATCCATGTCACTCCACAATTCACCTTGACGAAGCCTGATCGCATCACCTGTGAAAGGACTACTATTGTCATCTCCAACATCCAATGTATAGTTTCTGAAGTGATATTCGTACGTAACGTTGTCAGCCCATATTCCAACCGTTCTTTGATCCGGCTGACCATAATTTAAAATATTAGTGGACAAAGCAAAGGTTCCATCGGTGATTAATAGATCTCCATCAAACGTCAGCCCCGATCCATTGGCACCACCACCGCGAATTTCGACGCCGCCATTCAGAGTAAAATCGTATGAAGGGTAAATACCGAGTGGGAGCAATAACTCCGTTCCGCCTTGCAGAGGCGCATTTGCATCGCCCACTTTTAAGCCTTCCATCGAATAACTGCCTTTAATATTGCGGAAGCCTAGCGCAAGATAACTTTCAGAGGCATTATGATTTGAGTTAATCGAATTACCGTTACGAATATCTAATGAAGCATAGCCAGACCCATAACTTTGAAAATGGCTAATCACAATCATCCCTGGCAGATTAGCACCCGGCACATTCAGATTATCTCGATCCGTATAAATAGCATCTGCCGTAAGATTCCACTCGGTATAAAGGCTTAAGCCATCTCCATAGTTACCAACTTTTGCGTAAAAATCCTGTAGCTCAGAAAAGCCATATGCGTCGAGATCTGCAAAGGATTGACCCGCCCAAGCGACTCCTGGTGCAAGCTTAACTTTATTTTGGTACAGCTGACCGTTATGTTCACCATCATGAAAATCATACAACACTTCAAAATGGCCTATGGCTTTCCCTGCGCCAATTTCAAGTGTTTCTGCCCTAAAATTGCCGACCATTGAGTCGAGTTGTAGTGATATGTGATCGCCTATTTCGGTATCGGCCGTATCAATATCAAACGTTAACCCTTCAATATTCACTGACCCTGACATGTCTGCCATGGTTAACAAGGCTTCGTCGGTATAGCTGAAGGCATTGCCTTCGCCTTGATTAATTTCAAGGTAAGCGTCAATCGTGATTCCAGCCCCCTCGCGGCCACCACCATAGATCTTGAAGAAGCTATTCTGAAACGCCATGTTACCGGCTAGCGAACCGAAAGACTGATTTGAATCGCAGTTTTTCGCTTCTGAGAAACATAATCCACCTAGCTTAAAATCATAATCCATGGCTGGTACGGCTATATTAAGATAAGCCTGTGACCCGTTATCCATGACATCAATAGCCATGTCCGTCACACTGGTTTGAAAGGTTAGGTGGTCAAGCAGCAATGTGTTTCCGTTCGTACTCCATCTTAAATCAGCATCTGTGATATTAGTCGAACCATTTATGATTAAACCCGTTTCACCACCGGACTTCCCTTTGATTTTTGTAACACTAGAACCTGTCCAGTCGTAGATAACGGTGCCAAAACTTTTACGATCTGCATAATGATTGGACACCGTACCTCGATGCGCACCGACAGAAATAGAGCCTATTTTTAAACGGGTAGGCTGGTAGGTACTGCGAATAACGAGCCCATCCGTACCATCAGCATCAATCTGACGGACCGATACTGCTTGCTGATTTTCAACATCATCGGGATGACCTATGACGATATCTTTAAGTTCGAGAATCCCCCCACTTACATCATCTTTATCCGAATAAAGTACTTCACTCACTTCCAATTGCTGATGCATTTCGATGGTTAAGCCAGTTTGCCCGCTCACTGATTCCATTAATTCATCGTCCAGCCCGACCAGTTCAGCGTGGGTCGCAGTGGCAAAGAGAAAACCAAACCAAACAATACTGGGGCTAAGGGCGTTTTTAAAACAGGTCGTGAGATTAATTGGTTGGGGCATTAGGGGGTCCCCGTTGGAAAGATTAAAAGATTGCCTTGCATTTGAATCGTGCCGTCAATCTCAACACCAAATACATCTTGCTGTGTAAATCCTTCATCCGTTGGTCGAGCTGTACTGCTGGTAGCGATGGTGTACGATAAGTCTTCAAACCTGACTTTATTGGGTAAACCAATTTCCAGCACTGTATCACCAGCAAAATCCACTTCATCGCCACCAAAGTCATCTTCGGTAGTGATCTCACGTGCCTTCAGGGTTAACCCCTCGAAAGACATCTTGCCGCGCATTTCATCTAAAACAAAGTGGCCGTCCGTGGAGTTTGTTTGAATAGATATACGAGCACCACAACGGTCAACAGCCCCACTTTGTTTTTCGTTACACGTTCCCCAGACGACATCCGTCGTGCCGTGATAGCGATTACCCGCATCGCTTGAGAGAAGTGGGCCGCCGGTATCGTTCAATGTAATATCACCAGAAAGGTAAACGCCGTTTTGACCAGTTACACTTTCTAGATCACCATCTGATATTGGCTCTAGCGCCATCACAGAGCACGCAAAAATGATGCTCAATAAAACCAGTATTTTATAAATCATGGCTGGTGATCTCCAAATACTGTATCTGTAAACCTTCTATGGTGGAGGTCCCAAAAGATTCCCCCCCGACACGCAGCTCACCAATATATACGTTGGATTTAGCGCCGTTAGTGTAATAATCGTTATACCAATTCCAAGTAGCCGCATCACTCGTCCCGATGAGTCCGTCAGCCCCAATACCAGACCGACCATCCCCGCTATTGCTGGGAAGTCGGCTATCGTTTGGTGCGGGAGTTTTGTGGATAATAAATTTAAAATGGCCATCACTGGTCACATCAAAGGTCATGGGCTGATGGTATTTTGCATCGCCAAGCGCGAGCTCAAGGCTGAATTGATCAAAGCTAATGTCATGGCCGCAATCCTCAGTGGTAAAATCACATCCAGCCTTGTGACTATTTAAAATAAGTTTGTCGGCATAAACATTAAGGCGAGCCTCCATCATCATAGTACTGACCGCGCCACCCGAACCGTCTTCACCGTCCACGTCTGCCTCTCCTCCCCAAAAACGTAGGTAACTGCCATCAAAGTGAGCAGATTCAGCATGGAAGTTTAGGTTTGTGTTTTTAGAAGCGTCGACATACTCCGTATTAATTCTGAGGCCGATATCCATTCTTTCGCCATGATAGCTGCCGATTTCAGGACGGCTGGCACAGGTTCCGGAGCCTGCACTTGTTTGGCTTTTATCCGTGCAGTGATAGCCCTCAGATTGGGCAACATGCGTGGGTGCAGCTATTGCTAACACTGCTTTATCTTGAAGTCCGCCACCGCCCAGATCATTCCCGTCTAGCATATCAATCGTATAAGGGTTATTTAATCGACCGATATTAACGACTTTACCTTCGAGGTCTTGGCCGCGGTTGGTATTCGGGCCAGCGATATACATTTGGGAAAGCGAGACATCAACTGGGTTGCCATCTTGGTCATTAATGCCCGTAAGCTTAAATGACACAGTTTCGGCATTCGGATCAGTCTCTAATTCTGCACTGATCGCATTGAATTGGTAATCTTCGTAGACGAGACCAATCCCCTCCCCTGAGACGCCCGATAGCTCATCTTCAGAAAGGTCTTTTAATTCGGCAAATGTCCCAACGCTAGCAAAGGTTAGGTAAACACAAAGGAGGGCTCGAACGTCCACTTTAGGCCTCTTTAATTATTTTTTTAGCCATATAGGGGCAGAATACTGATTTTTAGCGATCGAAGGTAGTGAAAGATCGTTCATTTTCGCCTATCACCCAGTTTCCAAGCAAAAATATACGCCGGAAATAAATTCAGTTAGACATATGTACCACTAGTGACGTCAACACCTCAAAATTTACGCAGACAATGATTAGAGAAAAGGTTTATCAGTCATTTAAAAAATAGATGAACATAATTCAATCAATCCGATCGCACCAACATTTCACAAAGCCAGATATTTTGCATAGGGTTTCATAGCCAGAAACACGAGCGCGACATCGATGAACACAATGAAATCCATCTAACAGAGGAATTCATTTCATGGGTTTGGGTTTGGGTTTGGGTTTGGCAAATATAATTGAATCGATCACCTCATGGCGGCCTTTCAGACGACCGCCCACCAAACAGGTCGGCAATATACAACGGTCGGAGGGAGGCTGAGCAGCCGCGAAGCGGGGTGTGGGGGTGCAACCCCGCAAAAAGAAAACGGGCGCCCAAAGTCGTATAATTTTTTATTCCATTTAATTCTTCGTTTTCTTCATTACTTCTTAATCCCCAACTTTTTAACCCCCAAAACGAAAAAATCCCAATTAATTATCTCCACTGGGATTTGTGCATTAAGTGCCTGATTTTAAGTCTGGCTCTGCCTGTTTTCTGGCTTGGGTTTGATTTTGATGGTGGTTTTGGCAAATATAATTGAATCGATCACCTAATGGCGGCCTTTCAGACGACCGCCCACTGAACCGGTCGGCAATATACAAGGTCGGAGGGAGTCTGAGCAGCCGCGAAGCGGGGTGTGGGGTGCAACCCCGCAAAAAGAAAACTGGGAGCCCAAAGCCGTATAATTTTTATTCCATTTAATTCTTCGTTTTCTTCATTACTTCTTAATCCCCAAAACGAAAAAATCCCAATAAATTATCTCCACTGGGATTTGTGCATTAAGTGCCTGAGCTTGACGATACGTCACGTATGTTTTTCATGTCTAAACTTTTAATCCCCATTTTTTAACCCCTAAAACGAAAAAATCCCAGTAGATTTCTCTACTGGGATTTCTATTTAAGAGCTTGACGATGACCTACTCTCGCATGGGGAGGCCCCACACTACCATCGGCGATGTGTCGTTTCACTTC
>CANNFT010000005.1 GCA_947503895.1 uncultured Saccharospirillaceae bacterium | reverse complement strand
AAACTCTTCAGTTTAAAAATTTTACATCCTAAGATGTGCTCAAGTATTTAAAACTACTGTTAAATAATTTGACAGTGTTTGAACTTACTCGAAAAGTCTTTTGGCTAACTTCCTAAGAAGTAGCTTTACATCAAGACTTTCGGTAAGCACCCACACGAATTGTCTGAATTCGTTTTTAAGGAACCTGATTGCCGCTCGGGCTAATCAGTAGCTTCTCTCGAAGCGGGATGCGTATTTTAATGATTCGCATCTGATTGTCAACCCTAATTTTTCGTTATTTTCTAATGAAAACAAGCAGTTAATTAGGCGCTTAACTGATCTCTCCGAGGAGGTCTTCGTTAAGCGAGGCGCGCATTCTACAGTGTTTAATGTCTGCGTCAACCTCTTTTTTGAAGTCTTTTTTCAAGCTGACTTAGAAGCCTGAACACTTGAAAAACTCTTTCAAAATCAACCACTTAGCTGCGTTCAATCTGCTGCTCTGTTGTTGAGGGGCGCATTATAGGGACTTTCTGGATGGCGTCAACGATTAATTGGCCAAACTACACATATTGCTGCATTTACTTCCATTACGCTGATTTCACCCCTCAAATCGATCGATATTTAACCTTTTTTCGTGGATTAACCCATCAGATCCGTTATGGAGGCCACTCATTGCCTGCAGGAATGCTCTTTAAGCATCTGAATAAGGTGCTCATCCATCTATATAGTATGTAGAAAGAAGCAAGGCATGACTTTCACTTAAGGGAAGCCAACGGCCAGCCATGCATATGCGATTACTCTAAGCATCGGCGGTTGACTACTACAGACTGCCTTAGCCTCTTGGGCCACAGGTTTCGACGTCGGCCTCCAGTGGTAAAACTTGCTCAACAAAATTGCAAGGCTTGTGAGTGGCATCAAGCTGACTGGCGATCACATCGTTCCAAGCAGTACGGCAAGCATTCGTGGACCCAGGCATACAGAAAATAATGGTTCGGTTCGCTAGGCCGGCTAATGCACGGCTTTGTATTGTGGACGTTCCAATTTGCTCAAAGGATATTTGCCGAAACAGTTCTCCAAATCCTGTTACCTCTTTATCAAATAAAGGCTGTATTGCCTCAGGTGTACTATCACGCCCCGTAAAGCCTGTGCCTCCGGTTATCAATATCCCTTGTACATCAGTATTGGCAATCCAACTCGAAACGATGGCCCGCATCTGATAGATGTCGTCTATGCATATCTCTCGCGCGGCTAATTGATGCCCTGCAGAGGTGAGCGCGTCGACAAGTGTTTGGCCAGATGTATCCGTGTCCAACGTTCGAGTATCACTGACGGTTAATACCGCTAACTTTAAAGGGATAAACTGCTTGGCTACTTGTGGCATGGATTATTCCTATCGAATGTTGAATGAGATTGATAGCAGAGAAAAGTGTACCGATTCTTTCTGCACCACCCAAGGCGTTAGATCAATATTACGCAGACTTAATGTCGCTATTTGTTAAACGTTTGTTTTTTGGCCAGTCGCTATCGTAAGGGTGACATGGCATATAAGTTGATTGTTTCAAAGAAGCTTCAAACGTGCACTAAACTGAAGCCATCAATCACTGGAACGTATATGGCCATTAAGCTTACGCCCATCATGATGATTGGGTTGCTGATTTCATCACCCACTCTTTATAGTCAAGAGGAACCCGTCTCACCCGACAGCACAGGAAATACTGCGCCTGAATCCACAACAGATGACGCTACATCCACCACGGAACCCTCCTCGCCTCCCGACCAAACTCCATCCCCTAAATTAGAACGACCTCAACCGAATCCAACCAAAGCGCGCATGGAAAGTGTTTTACGTTTTCTTCAATTAAACCAACGCAGTCATGAGTTGATGCAATTCGATGCTTCAGGCCTGTCCGTGTCAGGCCTGTATATGGAAGAAAATACGGGCAAACCACAAGGAGGTGTGTTGATACTGCACGATGTTGAGCAACACGCTCATTGGCCTGAGACTGTTTCACCCCTGCGGGAATATCTACCGGATTACGGGTGGAATACATTAAGCCTTTTTATGGAGAAGTCACCCAGCGTTCCGCTTCCTGCTGTACCCGATCGAAATGCTGGCAAAAACACTCCTGATAATGAAGCGGTACCAGCCACAGAGGAGGCCTCCGCTCCGACAAATGAAACCAATGAGCCTCCAATCGATCAGGCGCCTGTAACTGACGCAGAGCAAACGACTGAAGCGCCTGCCGACTTAAATGCTTTAGCTGCTCCGGATGCCGGTGACCCACTCGGCGACATTGCTGCCACATTGGACCGTATTCCCACATTAGCCACCGAGCCGCCAACGGATACCGCTGCCAACGCATCAGAGCCGACGATTGACCAACGATTTTTAGAGTCGGTCAGCCAGCAGGTGAAATCAAGTCTCGCCCACTTAAACAATTTGGGTCAATTCAACTTAGTCATCATCGCTCATGGTGTCAGTGCCAATTGGGCCGTGGCGGCGCTGAATGACAATATAAAAGACCAACCAAAAGCAAAAGGTTTCGCGCTGGTACTCGTGGATGCTTTCCCCAGCCGCTACCCCGACTACCCACTGAATACGTTGTTGGCTAATTTAGATATTCCAATATTGGATATTTACACCGGTATTCTTGAGAACGAAGTGCGCGCAGCCGCTGATCGAAAAAATGCGATGCAGCGAAACCAACGCAACTTATATATGCAGATGAAATTGCCCGCCGTCAAAACGGCATTAACCGGCAAACACAATCTTTTAAGCCGCCGAATTCGCGGATGGCTAAAAACCCATGCCGCAGGAGAAGAAGTGGACGTGAAAACAAAAAAATAACATTGTGAAATGAGTGTAAAGTAACGTCAGGTCACTTGAAAACTGTACGTGAACGCAGAAAATACCACCATGAATAGCATACTCCTGATCGACGATGATCAATCTCTGTCCCAACTGCTGCGTGAATACCTTGAAGATGAAGGCTTCACCGTTCGGCCTGTCTACAATGGTCAGGACGGTCTAAAAGCAGCGGAACAGCAAAATGAAGACCTAATTATTCTCGATATTATGCTTCCGGGTATGACAGGCATCGAAGTGCTCAAACATTTGCGACACTCTGATATCCAGACCCCAGTGCTCATGCTGACCGCCAAAGGGGACGATGTTGATCGCATTTTAGGACTTGAGCTAGGTGCAGACGACTACCTACCCAAACCTTGCAATCCACGCGAATTACTCGCCCGAATTCGAGCCATCTTACGCCGTCAATCAAGCCCCAAAACGCATATTGGGAAATTGGAAATTTTCAGCAGCCGATTTGAAGCCAGTTATGACAACAGCAGCATTAAATTAACCGGGGCTGAATTCAAATTGCTTGAAGCTTTAAGTCAGCATTTAGGGGAAATTGTCTCCAAAGAACATTTATGTGAAACCGCTTTAGGCCGGACACTGACACGCTATGATCGCAGTGTGGACGTTCACATCAGTAACCTTCGAAAAAAACTCGTCGATGTTGGCGCGCCCACCGATATTATTGTCAACCAGCGAGGTACAGGCTACCTCCTGAAGCCGGAATAACGGGCGCTCCCATCTAAATGGATATCCGCGCCTCCCTGACACACCTCAATTTGACCAGCCGCATCTTATTGTGTTTTTGGTTAACCTTACTATTGGTATTCCTCACCGGTTGGTTTTTAATTCTCTTTGACCGAGAGGATCATGAAACCCACGGCCCATTACCGCCCATTAAAACAGGGAACGATTTAGCGCTAAAACTGCTCACACAAGACATCGAAACGGTGCGCGCGTGGTTTGCACAACAACCCGAAATGGATGTTCATCGAATTTTTGTTGTTTATAAAGAGCAGGAATTGCTATCGCGAACGCTTCCTAGACCTTTAAGAAAAATGGCTCGTAGGTTAAATACCCAACATCCTTTTTTGCACCGCCAGCGAGACCATTTTGTTTTTGTTGGACGGCTTCTCCTACTGCCAAATGGTGAGCATGTAAAAATATTAATCCGTGCTAAGGACCCACATCGTCCATGGCGACAAGTGATTTTAGATAATGTGTTGGGTGTATTTTTACTGGCGATATTATTTAGCGGCTTAATCAGTTATGGATTAGCTCGTTACATTAGCTCTCCCATTCGCGCATTACGCAATGCGACCAAGCAGTTAGCCGCAGGAGATTTATCCACTCGTGTATTACCGACTTTACCCACACGGCAGGATGAGCTGTATTCTTTAGCACAAGATTTCGATCACATGGCGGAGCAATTAGATCGGTCTGTTGCCGCGCAAAAACGATTAATTCAAGACATAAGCCATGAGTTACGATCGCCCGTCGCGCGCTTACAATTTGCACTTGCACTCGCCCGCAAACGGTTAAATCAAGACAGTAGCCAAGAACTCGATCGCATCGAAAGCGAATGCACACAAATTAACAATATCATCACAACATTGCTTAATCTTCCCGCTTTTGAATTAGATCCATCGCTTGCACTGACGGATCAAGTTGATATTGCTGTATTATTGGAAACCTTATGCGATGACCTTAATTATGATTCGCAACGCGCATCTATTTATTACGTTAATCGGTTAACGCAACCGGTTATTTTTCTCGCCAGTGCACAACTGCTTCGCAGTGCGTTCGAAAACATACTTAAAAATGCACAGCATTATAGTGAACCCACAGACGCCATCCGCCTCACCATTGAAATGCAGGACAGAAATATTCACATTCAGTGCTGTGACCAAGGGCCTGGTGTGCCGGAAGATAAAATTCAGGATATCTTTAAACCGTTTTACCGCACCAGCGAAGCACGAGATCGCAGCAGTGGCGGTTATGGACTCGGACTGGCCATCGCCAAGCGGGCCGTCGATATTCATGGCGGCCAAATCCAAGCTAGAAACGAATTGCGAGGTGGGTTGTGCGTTGAAATTCAATTACCACTGCCATAAAAAAAGCCCTCCGAGGAGGGCTTCAATGAACAAGCTCAAATTGAAAGATTAACCCGTCTCTTCCACCCAAACCATGCCGGCCACTTCACCATCATGATCATTATTTAAGTCAAGATCAGAACTAAAACCATCATCGTCTTCCGCAGCACCGTCATCATCAATATCTTTAATATACGCTTTTATCAAATACTCATTTTGATCCTTCGCGATTAATGCAAACACCGCCACGATGTCACCAACGTCACTGGTCACCACCAGATAGTTGGTCGCCGTTGATCCATTGACAGCTTGAATTTCCCAGGTTAGCCCTTCTGTATCCGAGACGACATCACCTTCGTATTCTTTGAGTGTGCCGACTTGGCCTGTTGACTCAAATGATAGTGTACTATCGTGACTCACTTTGAAGGTTTTACCTCGAATATCGGCTTCGGTAAACCCACCGCCTGTTAGCGTGTTACCCGATAACCGACAATCCGTGACGGATTTTGTAAAGTCGTCAAAGCCGAGAAGATGAATGGGCATTTCTGCTTCGTCATCCCAACCTGAATCTCCAAAACGGCAAGGTACAAAAATTTCACCGATGTTATCCTCATCGTCAAAATCATCTAGCTGTCCGGGATCACGAATAATATCGATCGTACCATCATTCAAATCAATATTTTCGATATCAAACGCTGTTTCCGCAGAGTTTTTGGCCGCTTCGTTCATGACAAACGGTGCGTCATCGGGTAACAGGGTGCCTTTTTTAAGCACAACGCCCACCCGCCAAAAACCATCATAGGCGACGAGGAAAAAGGTTTTAAACTCTGGACCGCCGTCATCGTCTTCACCGTCTCCGCGGAAGTGACTGGGAACCGCATCTGGGATTTCAAACATGAGCAGCGTTTTCCCATGAACCGTTTCACTAGAATAGGTACTGGTCGCTAACAGTTTAAAGCCAGATAAACCGTTATCATTTCCGCGCACTTCAATGTAACGAACCGTACCGTTTGACTGCATTTCAGCGACCACGATTTTCGTACCGGTCGTGGTTTCCTCATGATAAACAATGGGGCCTTTTAATGAGCCCACTGCACTGGCCGGTGCGGCGCTAATGAGACTATCCTCTGCCGCGGCTGCCTCACCCAGAATTTCATTTGCTGCATCAATCATGCGGACATAATTGCAGGAAGGGTTCTCATCGCCTTCCGCTTCGTCATCTGGGCAACCGTGATGATCATTGTCACTGGGTTGATCATAAGGCAAACCATATACGGTTTCACCGACCACCTGCCGTAATCGATAGGCCTTAGAGCCCGCTGCGAATGTGGCTGTGCCGCCCACTGCATCCGCCCAAAGCCAATTGCGCGTATTCAGCAGCGTAGTGCTGATTTTCTTGCCGGCGATGTCGACTTCTTTTCCGTATAAATCGACTTTAAACGGCCCTTGATTCATTCTTACTGAACCATCTGCATTGGTGGATACGAAATCAGGGCCCTCTTCGTCCTCGTCTTCTACCAGTTCAAAGCCCGTTGCAGCCAGTATTAAAAAGTCTTCACTGCCACCGCCATTTTGATCATCATCGTCGTCACCGTCATCGAGGACAAAGTCGACGCCATTAAAGAAGTAGAACTCATCATTTTGAGTTGCCCCATCGAAGTCGACAAACCCATACCCGAAAAAGATACGGTCTTTTTGCGCTTGAAAATCAAAAAATAAGTCTTCTTCTAGCCAGTACACACCTGCTGTCAATATCGTACCCATATTGACATCCGTGGCATTCTTCAAGTCTTCCGCTACTTGAATTTCTTCTTCAATGGCTTCCACATCCACTTCTGTTGCCGCAGCAATTGAGCCGACAGCGGCTATCGTGGCAGGGTCAAAGTTAGCGTCATCACCCGCTGCTTCAACTTGGTTCGCTATCTCTTTTACCGCACCCGATACTTTCGTCACGATGACTTTTAATGCATCACTATTGCTGACAGAGCCGCCTGCATCCTTAACTTTCTTCACATTGTCTTTAATGATTCGGGCCGCCACACGCGCCACTTTATGGAGCTTTTTAAACTCCGTTGCAAACGTCGCTTCTAAATCATCACCGGAGGCTGTGCTGCCGGCAACATAATCTTTGTTTAGATCCAAAGACGTTCCCAATAGGCTTTTTACCGCTGATTCAGCAGCATCAGCATCTAAATTACCGGATTGCATTTCATTAAGTACGAGAGTGGTTAATGGGCTGACAAAACTGTAACCCGGCGGTGCCGTGATGGTATAAGCAGAATCGATTGGATTGTCTGGATCGTCTTGGTCAATGGTGCCCACTCGAATTTCAACAATGATATTGGCTTCAGCCTGTTCGGGCGTCGCACTGATGCTAAAGTCGCCGTTTGGCCCTGTGGTCGCACCGGGCTCTGTCGCGTCACATACTTTATTATCATTGATATCTAGGCAAGCGAATGCGCCTTGGAGGTATCCGTCAGCCGCCTTACCACTAATCGTCTCACTCGCGGTCGGACCACTGGCTCCGTTGTCATCGTCGTCGTCATCCCCAATATCGATACAGCCAGCCATGGCGATCGACATTACGGGAATTAGCCACACATTTTTATTCATACAAAACCCCTTTCTTACGGCTGATACTTTGGTAGGAAAACCTTTATCAGGTGTAGTCAAGGATTCGCATTTTGACCAATTAAAATCTCTTTATATAAGTAACCAATATAACCACTCACAATGGTTACAAGGACAAAACCAATATCGAATAATATTGATGACAATGGCAGGGCCAACAGCGGAAATTTAAACTGGATTAAAGCGGTCGTTTTTCACAATTCAACTAGACTTAGTGACGAGGATTCAATATCAGGATCAACTTATGAGTGATCGTATTCGATATGAGTTTCATCTTCCTGACGACCGGATCGTTGCATTCGAATTTCAGTTTGATGGCGAGCGATACCAGCTGGTGGACGAAGAAGAACTGAATCGGCCGCCTTGGACGGATCTTGCTTTCCAGAAGTGTCACCATTGTCCGTACAATGGTGGTTCAGGCCCCAAAACTTGCCCAGCAGCACTTCAGATTGCCCAAGTCGTACGAAAGCTTGAGCACCTTGTGTCTTACGATAAAATTGAACTGAAGGCCATCACTCCGAATAGAACCATTGCTCAGTCCACGTCTGCACAAGAAGGTATTGGTTCGATGCTTGGCTTGCTACTGGCCAGTTCCGGGTGTCCGCACACGGAATTCTTGCTGCCGATGGCTAGGTATCATTTACCTATGGCCAGTGCCGATGAAACACTGTGGCGGGCCAGCAGTAATTTCATGCTAGCCCAGTATTTTCGAAGCGAACAAGGTGCTCCCATTCAAGGGTTTGAACGTCTGTTAAGTCTTTATCAAAATATTGAAATCGTTAATCAATATATGGCGAGACGATTGCGAAACCAAGTGGATGAAGACGCTTGTGCAACAGCTATCGTTTTTCTCGATAACTTCGCCAAAACCTTTCCCTATTTCTTAAAGCAGTCCATCCATCATTTAAAACCGCTATACGCCAGTTATTTCGACGTTTGATGCATTGCGTTTTCTTGGTTCACGATTTCATGCGCGTAGCATCCGGTCGATAGGCTCAACCGCCGAACGCCCCATATCTTTGGTGAGCAACTCGTGGAACTCATCGACCAGTGTATCCGTAGCAGACAGCACTGTTCTCCAATACTGAGTCCTGCTTTCATTGGATAATCGGTTGAAGTCATTCCGGTCCGGTATTTTACCGAAAGGCAGTTTTTCGATGAAGGAGTGGCTTGGACATAACACCACAACATTGCGATAGTTTTGCGGTTTGAGTTTGCGCCAAGGGAGGCCTTTATCGAACCAACCCGGCACAATGCGAGGGAAAAAGTGCGGGTAAAACACCAATCCATCGTCCACATTAAAGGGGCCAGAAAAATGGTAGTCGACCATTCCACCATCCCAATGCCAGCGATCTAATCCACCCGACACTTTCGTCGGCTCCAATACTAAGGGAATCGCGCCTGAAGCCAACAAAGCATCTTTTAAATTTTCCGCCGTCAGATGAATAGACTGGTGCTCACCAAAATACGGTTGAGTCGATCCATTCGGAGAAATGACAACTCTAGGGTACAAAGCAGAGACCGCTCTGGCAGACACCAGGTTCGCGGTTGCAGCACTTAATAATGACAAGCCCTGCATGAATGGATGTCGGCTATTGAACACCTTTCGATTACGCACCGCGACAACGTGCAAATTCCGCTGCGCATTGCTGGCAATGTATTGGGCCCCTTGCTCACCCAGTAATGTCTCCAACACCGTATTGGCATATACCGTCACCTGATCCGCTGTGATTTTTTTGGCATAGGTTTGATCAAGGTATAAATCCTCGAATTGACGAAACGAGGCCAAAGGGTCCCGCATGGCATAGCAAGACATTCTCCAAGCACCAATGCTAGAACCGAGTAACTGTATGGGCTGTGATGCGGCGGGTAAAAAGTGCTCGCTTAAGTATTGATCCAATCGACTGAGCATCAACCACTTCGGCCCCCCAGAGGCACCGATCATCATGCGAATGCGCTGAGGTGATAATCCCTGTTCTCGTAATTCAGCTAATGCCTGCTCGCCGGCATACAGCTTAATATTTTGATTTATATTGCTCATACCCAATATACGATCTCGTGGTGTTTATCCAAAGGTAACGATGACTTGCGCTGAAACGTTAACGGTAATGCTAGGCGTTTAGAGTGAGAGAATGTTGCAGAAACCTATGGCTAAGGCAACATAACAGTGTAATTCATGGCAAACTCTCACAAAACCACCGCAAGGAGCTGACTTTCATGCCATTTTATGGTCAAACTTTACTCGCTTTACAAATTCTCGCCATGGTCTTTTGTACCCTACCTTTATCGTTACAATGGCCCAATCGTTTAACCTTGATGCTCACTGTTTTAACCGCAATGAGTGTTGTATGGGTATTGGTGGCAAATCGCATCGGGAACTGGTCCATGCTGCCCAAGCCAAAAGAAAACAGCGTGCTCGTCACCAGTGGCCCTTACGGATTGGTACGTCATCCCATGTATGCCAGTTTGATACTGGCGGGCTTGACCATGGTTACCCACAACCAATCGGCATTAGCCTTCATCAGTTGGGTAGGTCTCATCATCGTATTGCGGCTTAAAGGGCAATATGAAGAACTGTATTTAACCGAAAAGTTTCCAGCCTACAGCGCCTATTCCGAACGGGTAAAATGGCGCTTTTTCCCAGGTATCTTTTAATGCTCGATTGACATCAGAAAAGCATTTCGCATTAAAGCGTCTGTCTCAGCGGTCGATAACGTCCATACGGTATCAAACAATGACCTATCGGCTTACAGGGAGTTTGTCAGTATGTACACAGGACAACGCTATCAGTTTTTGACCGCCATCGAACAACAGGCTTTTCATGAAGGCCTGAAAGCAGCTACGAAAGCCAATAACCCATATTCAAAAACCCAAATGCCCCACGCAGCACGCGCGTGGGCCAAAGGCAATCAATTAGGATTTCGCCTTGCCGCGCGCCTTGGCGTGCAATACTTAAATGCCGCACAAAACTTGCAATAAGCCATTAATGGTTGGCCATGTAGGCTCTTGCCTTATGACTGACCGAATACATTAAACGCGCTTGGCTTTGTCCTGCGCGTTTAAAAAAACTGATCGCGACACCATCTTTTAATTTCCACTTATATTCAAACTGTGGTGATCGCTCATACCCCGCGACACGCTGTGCCACACCATATTGTTCACGAATATATAGACGGATTTTTTTATAACTGTTTTTACTGTCGTTCGCCGGAAAAATAAACTGCGCGATCACGAGGTCTTTCGACTCGTTATAAACAGCGATCATTTTCGCTGGTAACGGAAATAACGCATCGCTGCGATACAGCTCCTTATCTTGTGCAGACTGACTAAATTGCAATCCCGATTGCTTGGCTTGTTTGGAAAAGTTATCACGATCCGCACAAATCATCGGAATATCACCAATGCGAGCCACGGCGCGTGGACATTCAGTGGATGGAGACGAGTTTTCGCCATAAGCCGGTAGCGTATTCACACCCGATAGCAAGATGAGCCCAAGCGTCATCCAGACATGACTACGCTGCTTCACACAATTAATCATGATAAACATGCCTAGTTTGGACGCATAGAAGTGTAGCACCCACGCTGAAATGAGCGAGTCGATCTTTAGGGCACCTCTAATGCATGATTGACGTGAGTCACGGTGAGTAAGGGTATTCAAGTCTTGCCTTAGTCTGTACTGACAACGCGAATATGAGCCAAGGCAACACTCGGCGCGCCCCTAGATGCCCTGTACCACTTCGTCATATTAGCGCTATGCTAAATCCTATGCAGAGATCGTTTTAAAGACAGGCCATATGCAAGCGATATTAAATGAAGCGAATATCGAGCGATTTGTCACTCGACGCATCCAATTAGGATTGCTTCTATTGGCGGTACCGCTATTGCTTTTTTGGGGGATTCATCGCTGGCATCATCATGAACTGACTCACCTTCAAAATCACCAGTCTTCATTAATTGAGCAATTGGCCATTCTGGAAGCTTTGGGAACCGAATTCGATCGTCATATTACCCGTCAGCAGAGCATCCCTGATTTTTCCATTCCATTCACCACCTTAACGAGTCAATTCGAAGATAACTTACGCATGATCTCTGCGTTGGATAATGGTCAGAACGGCGTCACAACACTAATGACGCAAAGCAATACTCTATTACAAACCTTGAAGGGCCAGCAAAACGCTGTGAATGCAAAAGATGTTTCATTACAAGACACATTAAAGAGTATTCAGCACTTGATCAGAAATACACACAAAGTTATTCGATTTTCCACGCCTAAGATTAATCAGGCCCTGTCATTGCAGAGCACGATAAATTTATTATTTGGGATAGTTATGCTCGTATTGGTGTACGGTTTGTATCGATGGGTGCTGCATCCTATTGTTCTATACCTTCAGCACGCCCAGCAGCATTGGCAAAGTCGACACTCAGATCTATTAGTCGATTTAGCGCATGTTCAATCTCAAAAAAATTCGCGCAGCAATTTACTGAGCCGACTGCAAAATCGCGTTCAACCTTTATTAAACAAGATTAAATCGCTCACGGAATTAGCTTTACACGAAGAAGACCCACAGCAAGTTAAAGCGTTATTGTTGGATACCACGGACCAAACACAGATATTGCAATCATTATTAGAAAAGCTATCTGATTACAATCAGATTTTACACGGTGATATGACAGCACAACCAAGCTGTTGCTCATTGCGAGAGGTTCTCCATCAACAACTTCACCTTGTTCGGCAAGTCTGCTTAAACAAACGAATCGAGCTTGATATACAAATTGATAAGCAATTGCCAGAGCATATTCAGTTAGATGAATTGTTACTCGAAAAAGTGCTTTCCCATTTATTGAATAATGCCGTTCAATACAGCGAAGGCCAATATGTCCGCATTATGGCAAACAAAATTCAAGAGAATCGACTTGAAATCATCATCGAAGATGATGGCCCAGGATTATCAAAAAATATTTTGCACGCATTGGAGCAAAGTCCTTTACGTCCTTTGGACAATATAAAAGAAGGCTTGGGCATTGGTTTACTCATCTGCTTTCACTTAGTGGATGCAATGGGTGGCAACCTTAGTTTTACATCGCCGAGCCACACTGATGATCACAACCGTTCAGATTCCGATAAACACGCAGGACTCGCACAAACACATCTTGTATTGCCTTACTTTTCTGCCAGCACCGCCAATAGCCCCTATCAAGATATTCATCCCCGCTTACTCGAAAGTAAACGCATTCTTTGGTGTAACCCAAGTGAACACACTTTTGAAGATATTAAGCACAATTTTTCCATCATATTAGGTGTAACACAGGAACAATGTGAACAGACGGATGACATCATTCCTATATTACTAGAACAAGAAAATCAAAAGCGTCCGTTCGACTTAATATTAGTGTGTCTTGATGACGTTAGTAGTCGAACTGTGTTGCAAGAAATCGTCGCGGATGCACGCAACCACAAAGGATTAAAGCATGAATACTGCATGGTATTTTTACACCCGGATTCTAAGTTAATCGATGAATCCGATCGTGCGATATCTCAGCTATGCAGCCGTAAAGAAATGTCTGAATTTATGGATAAACTGCATCAACATCTCTTTCGATTTATGGAAAAAATATCGAAAACCGTGGTAATACCTAACCATGCCACCGTACTCATTGCTGAAGATAATGATATAAACCTTATGGTATTGGATACTATGGTGAAGGCAACGGGAGCTAAAACAACCATCGCTAAAGATGGTAAACAAGCCTTCGATGCCTGCCACACACAGTCATTTGATTTAGTGTTAATGGATTTGCAAATGCCAGTGATGGATGGCTTTGAAGCCACCCATCGGATATTTACCGAATTACAGCACACCCGCATGCCGGTTGTAGCCGTCACCGCTAATCATGACTTTGAAGATCGACTGAGGTGCTGCGATGTGGGTATGCTAGGCTGCATGTCCAAACCCGTGAAAAAAGTCGAGTTGATTTACACCTTGTCCCGCTATTTAATCTAGATTTTTAATTGAGTTTTATATCTGTGTTCTTATTGGGTTGTTCAATTAAGCCTCCGCATTCCTCTACGAAACTATCGAAGAAGCATTATTAGAAATCACAATGATGCTGACGCGTTACCGCTCTGTTGCAAAGGTATTGCTTTTAAATTTCA
Source organism: uncultured Saccharospirillaceae bacterium (assembly GCA_947503895.1). Taxonomy (GTDB): domain Bacteria; phylum Pseudomonadota; class Gammaproteobacteria; order Pseudomonadales; family Oceanobacteraceae; genus Bermanella. Next base: position 468,982 of record CANNFT010000005.1, on the reverse strand, counting down.
AATCGATCATGCCATTTTGATAGGCATAGGGGTCAGTAAATTCTTACAAGAAATGAACGGGGGAATGAAAAATATTGACCTCGTATAGGCTAGGAGAATTGACGAACCTTACCCACTAATTCTTGGGCTACGGTTTTTAATTCCATGGTTAATGTGCACACATCTGCTGCGGCTTCATGATTCTCCTTCGCTAAGTGACTAATTGAAGATATATTTTTTCCAATTCTTTGGCTTTCATCGGCTTGGTTAGAGACAACCTGTTCCAATGCTTGTAATTGCACCAGAGACGCATCTGCACCATGACTTAATTCTGTCAATGGCGTCACCATGGATTCAATTAATTGCACACCAGATTCCATTTCTTGTCGACCTTGCGTGATTTGCGCCACCGCATTTCGGGTTTCTTGATCAATGGCATCAATGACCTCGTTAATTTCGACGGTAGACTTGGTGGTTCGATTCGCCAAGTTCCGCACTTCATCTGCAACGACGCTAAACCCCCTTCCACTTTCTCCCGCACGCGCGGCTTCGATGGCCGCATTCAGCGCCAATAAATTGGTTTGCTCGGCAATGTCGCCTATCGTTGTCGTTAAGTCACGTACGGATTCTGCCCGCACCCTTAATTCTTCTACCGCATCCGCAGACTTATTGATCGTCGTCGATATAGTTTGAAACTGCTGTGTCGCACGACCGATATGCCCTTTCCCTTCCAATGCTAAGTCACGCGCACTCTTAGCTTGGGCTTTCGCCTCTTGCGCTGTGGTCGCGGCCCGTGCGATATCTTCAACAAAACTTTGAATGGTTTGATCGATGTCATTAACGCTTCGGTCTTGGTCATTAGACGCTTGCTCAACCCGCTGAACAGGCTTCTCCATATCGTCTGCGGTACTTCCCACTTTTTCAGCAGAACGCCGTATTGAATCAATTATTTCACCTAAATCGACACTAATGGTATTGAATGCCGCCATTAAGTCGCCCACTTCGTCTTTGCTCACCGGCTGCTTTTGAAACGTTAAATGGCCATTGGCTACTTGCCTCGCAACAGAGACAGCAGAGGATAAAGGCTTTGATATGCTACGAGCAGTCATAAAGGCGAGTAATACGCCTAACATGATGGCACTGGCCGACAATCCCATCACCAACCATGTCGACTGCTGGCTATCTTGCTCCATCATGACCTGCTCTGCAGCCATAGTGGCTTGTTTCTCTTTTAGTAACACTGTGATGCTGGCCAACAATTCTTGCAACTGAGGCGCTGTTGTGCGGTTGAAGTGGGAAATAGCCGCTTCGGCGTCTGCCTCCACCAAATCAACCGTTTCCAAAAAGGCGTTGTTGTAGCGTTTTCGATTCTCGACCACTTTTAGCAATAAAGCGCTCGCCACTTGCTGGTCGGAGGATGACGCATTTGTCTCTTGAAACTGACCAATCAAACTGTCTACAGCGCGATTATGGGCATCCATTTGTTTGTACAATTCGATCCGGGAATCTCGGTCAGGATTCGGCAGAATTTGCAATAGCCTTAAAGCAGCCGATTGCGCTTCGATTTTTATATCGCTCACCAGCAAGACTTCTTGCACATCTTGGTTAGCAAATTGGCGCGCACCTTTAGTCAATCTATTTAGGCCGGTTAGCGCAATGATCGAAATGGTGATCAGTAGCAGTAAAATCAAAGTAAATGCCGTGCCGAGACGGGTGCTGATCTTTAAATTATTTAAGCGAATCATATTGGCCTTGTAGCGTGGCTGAATTTAACGAGAGCGGCCATGTTAAGCGTTGGCAAGCCATCAAATAGACGTCAATAACACATCACTGCTTCAGTGCCCTCACTTGCGTCAGGGCAAACTGAATGCAGCGGAAACGCCGAAGGGCGTCGGTCTCCTTTCATCAGTATAGGCACAATCGCGCATTGTGCTGATGAGATCCGCAAGAGGTGACTGACAGTGAAAAACACGAATGATGGCGAATGACACGGAGCAGACATGGTGGGCGAATGGCATCAATCAACCTAAGCCATTAGAATGAAATTACAGCTATTTCGCCTAAGGGATAAGCCTACGGCAGATTCAATGGAACTCCCCCCTATCTGAAATGATCAAAATCCTTAGTTCGGTCAAAATAAGCTGCACGTTGAAACTGACCTTTGCACATTTCATTTTTTTTACATAATGACACCCTGCTAACATTCAAGGCGAACATGATGATTTCCAACGTCAAAAATAAAATCATTGAGATATGTACTAAGCCTGTGGTGATTGTAACGGTATTCCTCAGTCTATTAGGCTTTTTTGGTTGGGATGTGGCGATAGATAAATTTCTTGTGCCGCACATTCGCGACACATTAATCGCCGAACAGTACTTGCGAAAAGAAATTCAGCAGGGTCGATTTGCTGTCGTTGACGAAGATGCTTTCAACACAAACTTTCCGCTCAACCCAGATCATTTACGAGCACTGGATAAACAACAATTTATTACGCCATTGCAATTGTCCGAGCCGATCAATCGCATTCAAACAGAGATAAAAAGAATACGCCGCGTTTACGACACCGAACAACAAAACGAGATTCAGCTGCTGGAAAATACCATTGCTCGACTCCAACAGCGTGTCAGTGTACTCGAGGCGCAAGCACAAGGTGAATTCAAATTAGCCGTTTACCATTCAGATAAAAAAAGTGAGCAAGGCGTGATTGTCTTAAACAAACGCAATAAAACGATTTCAGAATTAATAGAAAATAATGAAAGATATGCGCTGAAAAGTTCAACCGGCAATCGCAAATGGTTTAAAGTGCGCATTCAAGAATTAAATATCGATGATGAAAAATCCATTACGCCCATCGCCAGATTATACGTTGAAGATTATCACGAACTTTTCGATTCGGAGCGCAATAGCGGTATTGGGCAAGCCAATATATTGCTGCCCAAGTAACGTATTGGAATACGACTGACGTCGTAGAAGTCGCATTTAGATTTGGCAAGGCTTAAGCAAGGCTGGGGCAAAGCACATACGGCGACGACTAATACTCGTCGCCATCTTCTTCTGCAATTCGGGCTTTTCTTTCTTGCTCTTCTGCCAAGACCGCTCGAATTTCGGCCATGACGCTGTCGACGTCTGCACTGTCTGTGGGCCCTTTATACAAGCCGGTTAACTCCGTTTCAGGTGTCAGTGTGCCTTCTTTATAGTGCGACCAAATTTCATCTGCGTAGCGCGTCTTCAGCAATTGAGGGGCATATTGTCCGTAATAACGCGTCATATTATCCACATCACGGGCTAGCATCGCTTGTGCAGAGTTATTGGCCGCAGCGTTAACGGCTTGTGGCAAGTCAATGACGACAGGCCCATATTCATCCACCAGCACATTAAATTCGGATAAGTCACCGTGAATAATGCCTGCACATAACATGCGTACGATATAGTTCATCATAGTGGCATGATCTTCGACCGCTTGATCGGCCGGCATGGCCACATCATCTAAGCGCGGTGCCGTGTCGCCGTCTTCCGTGGTGATTAATTCCATGATCAACACACCGTCGATACAACCGAACGGTTCTGGCACTCGTACGCCAGCACTCACTAACTTGTATAACGCGTCAACTTCAGCATTTTGCCAGACTTCTTCCTGTTGCTTACGGCCATATGCCGAGCCTTTTTCCATGGCACGAGCACGGCGTCCACTGCGTACCTTACGGCCTTCTTGGTAAGTCACTGCCTTTTTGAAGCTCCGCTTCACAGCGTCTTTGTATACCTTGGCGCAACGATATTCATCACCACAACGCACGATATAAACATCCGCTTCTTTACCGCTCATCAATCGGGCAATGACTTCATCGACAATACCGTCGTTAATTAGGGGCTGAATGGACTTGGGTGCTTTCATGGTTTCCTTAATTCGATACTGCTATTGATATTCATCTTCTGACACTTAATGGATCGAAGTGGCGTCATTCTACCACCACTAACCTCTATGGGTAGATGTTTAAACACCTGCCTTTGGGTAACCGGCACAATAAGGTCATTATGGGCATATTTGACCCGATAAGCACTGTCGATATCCCAGATCGTATCATGATTTATCCGCCCCTTAGGGGCAATCCCTCGACTTGGCTCATGGGAAGCTTTGGGTAATCGGCTTATTTTTGCAAATGCACCCAACCAGCATGGCGTGTCGTGCACAAACGGTTATCTCGTTTTAGCTTATTTAAGCCAGCTTCGACTTCTAGGCCTGTCTGGTCTTAGACAATTCTGCGTTCATCCTGACACATCTGCTGCCACTGTTTTTTCTGTTACTTCCAGTAGCAGACTCGACTCTCTCCATTGATCGCCCGAGTGGCCTGTCCCAATTCTTGAATCAAGCAGCTGATATTGCGACTCACCTCCTTTTTACCTTCAAGCATTGGGTGACATCGACACGTCGACGTCATTGCGTAGGCAAAATTTACTATAAGCGATTGTTTTTTAGTCATAGTAAAACACCAGGCACGCACAAAAAATAATCATAACTAGCTTGTGCTTCGCACCCCAGATGACGAGCCTCGGAGGCCCAATGACTCGCTTACTCTCGCCACGTCCTTTTGATCGAATGCTTCGCCCGATTAAACCGATAGCGGCACTCGGTGTTCTCGCGACATCAGCCGCTCTCTCTTCGTTTTCAGCTCATGCAGGTGACTGGATAGTCGGTAGTGGCATCTACGACATCACAGGCCCCGCCGCCGATCGAGGCATGGTGGGTTATGGCAGTACCGCTCAAACCACACAAGGTATTGATACTCGACTATGGTCTCGCGCCTTCACTATGGGGAAAGCCGGTACGCAGGATTATGTCGTGTTTGTGAGCGCTGACCTTATGAGTATTCCACAGGGTGTGCATCAAGGCGTGATGGAAAAGATCGCCGCCAATGGTGCATTAGCGCCCTATCTAAATAAAAATAATGTCATGCTCACCGCGACACATACTCATGTTGGCCCTGGTGGCTTTGATCATAATGTCATGCTGAATATGAGTGCACTCGGCTATGATGGAAAAAATCACAGTACGATCGTAGAAGGGATTTATCAGTCCATCGTCAGCGCATTTAACAGTCAATCAGAAGGGGATATAAAAATCGCGCAGGGCCAACTGACCGGCGCAAGCGTTAACCGAAATACTGAAGCTTATCATTTAAACCCCGATGCTGCTGACTACCCAACAAACGTCAATGACACGATGACCGTTTTAAAACTGGTTAAGGATAATGGACAGGAAGTTGGTATGGTCAACTGGTTTGCGGTGCATAATGTTTCTGCGCCGCAAACTCATCGGTACATCAGTGGTGATAATAAAGGCGTCGCGAGCCAGCTATTTGAAACTGAAAAAGGCACTCAGCCTCCGCTCACCACAGGCTTTGTCGCAGCGTTTGCTAATAGCGATGAAGGAGATGTTTCACCGAATGTTTGCGGCCCCGAAAATGGCTGCGAGTCTTCAACCGAAAAAAATATTTTACGTTCTGCCAACCTGCAATTTAATAAAGCTTGGTCCCTTTATCACAGTGCGCAGGAATCCTTAGCCAACACGCTGGATTACCGTTTTCAATATGTCACATTGCCAGGCTACGAAGTCAGCGGTCAGTACACCGGCAATGGCTCGCAGACGGTATGCGAAGGCACACTGGGTTGGTCCATGACTGCGGGTGCCGGTTGGGACGGCCCCATGCACATAGACGGCATTCAAGAGGGAATGACGCAAGACAACGAAGGCACTTTTTGGAACGCAAACGAAACGTTACTGGGCAATGTTTTTGCTGGTTATCCCTTGCTGGGCATAATGGATGCGTTATCAAATGCGACAAACTTATTTGGTTCTGCCGGTGATACGCAACATCACGAATGCCAATACCCGAAACCCACTTTTTTAAACACCAAACTTTCAAACAACATTCATTTGTACACCGATACCTTGCCGTTCCAGATGTTTCAATTAGGCAAAGTTTTATTGGTGGGGGTTCCGGGCGAAATAACCACAATGGCCGGTCGCCGTTTAAAAGCGGATTTACTGAATCACATGTCTGCTCGTGGTGTCGAGCAAGTGATCATCGCCGGCTTGGCTAATGCTTATGGCGGCTATATCACCACGCCGGAGGAGTTTAATGTGCAGCATTATGCGGGCGGACACACATTGTATGGCCCCAATAGCCTCGCAGCTTACCGACAAATTTATTCTCTACAGGCGGAATCAATGTTGGCGGGCAGCTCTGTCGTACCCGGCCCTGCACCGTTGGATTGGTCTAACGATCAACTCGTGAATACCATAGGCGTGGTATACGACGATAAGCGCTTATGGGAATCATTCGGTGGGGTAAAGAAAAACACAGCATCGAGTTACAACAAAGGGCAAACCGCTATCGTTAAATTCCGCTCCGGACATCCACAAAACCATTACCGTACCATGGATGCTTTTATGGAAGTGCAACGCAAAGTAAATGGAAACTGGGTGACGGTTTACACCGAAAATGACATCAGTACTCGATTCCGCTGGATTAGGGACACCGATGCCGATTGTTTAGCTTGCTCATACGCGCAACTTGAGTGGACTATTCCCTCAGACGCGCCCAGCGGCAACTATCGTTTAAAGCATAAAGGTCACTGGAAAAGTGGTTGGGGTGGCAGCTTAAAAAGTTATACAGGTAAGAGTCGCACGTTTAGCGTGAAATAACGATTGTCTGGCTCGATGGGTTGTTGCGCAGGCAGCAGCCCATACCGATTAAGACTTACCCAGAGATTGGCTCACAGATTTAACAATTTTTTCAGTTTTAGATTCTTTTTTCTTATTTTTCATATCATACATACTCGCATCAGCGGCTCGAATAATGCCGTCTTCGTCGAGGTACTTGGTCGGACCATTTTCAGCGACACCAATACTGATGCTAACGTCAGGCTGACGACGACTGAAATCTTTTTCAATCGCTTCTGCCACACGCAATGCCTCTTCTTTAGCACAATTCGGTAAAATGATACAAAATTCGTCGCCACCATATCGACAAGGAACATCGGTGCCTCGAATTGACTTGATTAAACTCAATGCCAAATTTTTTAAGACCTCATCTCCTTTTACATGACCAAATTGATCATTAATGTGTTTAAAGTCATCGACATCGATATACAAAATTGATAAATGCGTTTGATTGCGCTTGGATAACAAAAGCTCTCTTCGCAAAAACTCTTGCATGGCCCGCTGATTATAAATATTCGTCAGTGAATCCATTTTGACTTGAGTTTCAAGCTGATGAGTGCGCTCTAGTACTTTCTCTTCTAGACTCTTGGCATAGGTTTCAGTGCGTTTCTTTTCATTCTCAATCGCTTCAACCAAACTGACAATGTAGGTATCGAATACCAACGTCACATCAAAGTAAAAAAGTTTGTCTAAAATGATCAAAGTCTTGGTAGTGACATCCTCATTATGTATGGCATCCCTCAATTTATTGGCAATGATTTCCTTTAAGACACGCACAGCAGAAAGATATAATTTGGGTTCCACTCCAATTCGTTTATGGACCATTCCGATTCGCAGACGATTGTTAACATATTCTTCATCATAATGACCCGCAAATAGATCGGATATATAACGACGTTGAGCTGCCTTCAAACGTTGCAAAGTATCCGCATCACCGATTAATAATGAAATTTCGCTGATGCCCGTTTGAACCTGATAAAACTCATCGACTATTTCATCTATCTTGTCTGATATGACCACTTGCTGCCGATGTAAGAAGTCCAACTCTTCTGTGGATATTTCAAGCAAATCCATACGCCCACGAATTTCCATTTCGTTAATGCGCATTTGTTCGAGTAAAGTTTGGTCCGTCCTTTTCATATACCCTGCGATTCCTATGGCCTTCGATACGCGACCGTAAGACGAGTCATACTTTATCGTTAGACTTATCAATGATGGGGTTAATTAAATTTAGTCTAGCCTGAGTTGAGGTAGATGCTTTAATTGTGGTGGCTAAGCTATCCTTAAATCGTGAAAATAGTGATATTTTTATGGTATCCGACGTCAGTCATCGATAAATCAATGGTATTCAGACGTTAAAGGTATATATTGACGCGTTTTCAGGCGTTATTTGTCTTTTTACTGTGTAGAGATCACATGCTTAATCGTCTCACTCAGCGCATCGTCACTGGCTTATTCTTGCTCGCATTCAGCGTGATCGGGCACGGAATGGGCGTCGCCATGCCTCCGTTTGTTCCTTCCAATATCGTCATAAAGGAATTACTCCCTCTGCTCGATTACCTGCAGCAAACTCGACCCGATAGTCGATTTGTGCATGCTTCCAATCGAGTAGATTTCATTGCTCTCGCTAGAGAAGGCGAGCTGGATTTAGTCTATGTGGATGCCGCTTATGCATCGCTGCTGAAACAACAAGGATACATTCCACTTTTGGTCAGTCAGGAAGGCCTGCAACTGCAAATTTCATCGCTTTCTTTTCGCACTTTGGCTGATGTCCACGTCTCTACCACCGCACAGCGGCCAAGCGTTTATTTTGCGCGGGATGATATTCAGGCAGAATTTTATATACAGGAATCATTACCCGGTAAGCGATTGCAGCACGAGGCGATGCGCAGTGTCGATCAAGCCATGATGCAAGCACTTTCCAACAAAACAGCACTGGTCATTTTGTCTTCAAGTGATTTTCAATTGTTAATGGAACCCGTGAGGCAACGTTTTAATACGATTAGCCAAGTGTCGTTTGGATACATGTACTTAATGTTGCATCCACGCCATCAATCTCATAAAAAAGTGATGGCAGAACACATGATGTGGTTCCATGAGAATTGGAAAAACGATTCCAAAAAATACGTTTTCCTCAACCTATTTACGTTTCGATACTGGAAGGAGGAAGACCACCTTTTACGAAACACCCCACCTAATTTGCGTGAATATCTCAAGCAATATCAATAAATCCAGTCCATTTTGCCATGAGCGATCGCAATATATTGCAACGGCTTAAGTTTAAACCTTATACTCGCGTACCATTTTAAATTGATTGAACGTTCAATTTAATAAAAACACAATAATGATGGTACTAAGAGGTTGCACCCTTTCTATGAAATCATTCATCACCAAACCGCTTTCCCAAGCCACTCAGATATCGAAGCTAATGGCATCGACATGGCTGGCAACAACACTTCTCGCCAGCCAAGCTATGGCCGCAACGCCTCATATTGATGCGGTTGAAAATGCGTTACGCGATTTAGCACCCGGCTCTGAAGGCAAAGTCTGGCAGCGTACATCCGGAAATGATATTGCTGGCTATGGCCCGTATAAAAGTAATTGGTTATTGCAAACACCAGATTGTTGGGGCGATGCACAATGCCAGCAAGCATCGGGGGTACAAACCCTTGCTGACACGATTTACCGTGACATCGCAGCCGCTACACAATGGGTGGACATCACCACTTTGGTCACCTACCCAGATGGCATTTTCCAAAAAGCCATTGTCGATGGCATTTCTGAGGCATTGAAAAGCCATCCTGACTTAACGATCCGTATTATGGGCGGGACGCCACCGGGCATGGGCAACTTTAGCTCACCCGTTACCGAAAGCGCCGCGGCTTATGTATCTCGCTTAAAAAGCGATCTAGGGGCTCAGTACAACGATGCCAACATTATTGTGGCCGGTGTCGAAACCAGCTGGTTGTATTCATGGAACCACTCAAAAATTATTGCCGTGGATAGCCGGACTTCCATTGTCGGTGGCCATAACCTTTGGGAAGGTGCCTATGGCGACGTTGCCAATCCGATCAGTGACGTGTCGATGCGTTTGATCGGGCCAGCAGCGGAATCTGCCCATGCATTTGCTGACTTACTGTGGGACTTTGCGTGTACGTGGAGCTCAGGCATTGTTAACGATACATTTTATGTCGACATTGAACGCACACCGGCAATGGGTAATGCTTGTCCTAAAACACACAGCACCTTTTCGAATGCTTCTGCAGGCAGTGCCACCGTCATGGCATTGGGCGGCTTAGGGTTCGGAATGGACGTGCCGGGCGGCGATAGTGGCGGCCTCTCAAAAGCCAATGACAGCTCAGCGGCTTGTTCATGGTTATTCAAAGACTATTACAATAACGACAAAAGCTACACCGTGGCGAACCCAGAAGAAGAAGGTTTGAGAACACTGATTCGTAGCGCGCAGTCTTCTGTATTCATCTCTCAACAGGATTTGATTGCACCTTGCGTGGCGCCGATCGCAAACGCTTATTACGATGCTCGTTTGTTTGATGTACTTGCCGATAAATTACTTCAAGGTGTGAAAGTTCAAATCGTTACGAGTACACCAGGCGCCAAACAGTCAGCACTTGCACCCTACTCCAATATGAAAGAGATGTCAGAAATCACAGATGTTTTAGTGCGCAAAGTGAAATCTCGCGGCAACTTATCAAGCAGCAACGCCAAAGCTAAAATTTGTCAAAACTTGCAATTGGCACCCCTACGCATTGCTAGCGGTGTTGGCACATGGAGCAATGGCAACAGCATCGGCAATCACGCTAAAGTCATCGCCGTCGATGAAGCAGCATTTTATGTAGGGTCTAAAAATCTATACCCAGCGACACTACAAGATTTTGGTTACATTGTTGAGGACGTAGACGCTGCTAAAACGTTTTATGAAGACTACCAAGCGCCGATGTGGTTTAACTCACAATCTGCTGCGGTTGTCGATTACAACCAAGGTATCTGCAATCTGTAATGTTTAAAAACATCAGCACTCGATAAGAAGGGTTCATGTATTTCGAAGGGTCCATTCAATAAAACGAGTGAGTCAGCTACCTGCAATTCAACCAGCTAAAACGCAGAAACGCGTTTTAGCTGGTTCACATCAACAAACGTTACAGTTCAAATTCCAATTCCAATTGCATTGACATTAAATTCACGGTACCAATCGTAGCGTCCGTGTTCATTAATAAGAATGGCATCACTTTATCCGCTGAATTTTGCTGGATAACATCAAATATTTTCTGCACACCTGCAGCATTCAAATCAACGGTTACAGCCCCTGCGGGTATCACCACATCCGTCAACGCCGTTAAATCCAATGGCTCAAAGTCTGAGGTAGCTAGGTTGGCGCCTTGCTGCCCTTGATAAAGATTTAAACCATTATGATCAGCCGTATTCAATATTAAACGTGCAGCAGTAATGTTTAATAATGTATCCGGTAGAAAGGAGACGTCGAATCCAAACATGACTCGATAAGCATCGGGCGTGCCTTCAAATATCGGTACGAACTGGTCGGTACTGGTATTAATAGCGGTTAACGCACCGGCGTTATCTCGCAACACATAACCACTGTGTGTTTCGGCGTGATCAATCGTGGTTGATTGTGAGACAGGCGCTGAACGATCGGTTCCAGCCTCTAGCCGAATGGTGATGGAAGGGTTTTTCGCATCGTTACTATTGATGGTGATATCTGCAAAGGACTGCGAGCCATCATTAGGGCGAATGTATTGAACGAGAAACGTCAGTGATGCTCCACGATTAAGGTTACCACGCCTTTCATTCGTTAATGGATTGATCAAATCCACATTATTGTTAATTAAATTAAACGCGGTGTTGGTGGTGTTGTTAATCGAAATGGAAGCAATAGAAAGACCATTAATAACTTCGTTACTAATTTCTATTTGGGCACTTGTATCACTTTCACCAAACCGCAGTAAGGGACCATCGTTGATAAGCCCTTGTACGACGCCATTTAATCTAGCCTCAAGACTCATACGAATTTCTGGTTCGTCCAACGTGATTTGCACACCACTGACGTTTTGATTTTCGATCAATCTAATCGGGACTTGCACGCTACGCAAAGCATCTTTACTCGCATATGCGGCATAGTAAGGCGACGGTTGGTTACGAGCAACGTACACCGTCGCTGCAAAATTACCCGAAGCATCCGATTGAACCGTGGTAGCCCAGTTAAGCCCTGCAACACTGGATAAAATAACCTGGGCATCTGCAATTGGGCTTCCATTGTTATCCACTACCGTGCCACTGATATTGGTACGAGCATAAAATCCATCATTGAAACCAGCGGGTCGATAATCGAAGTTCCACCAACTAAAATGCGTCACACTGCCAACGTATTCATTTCCAATGAGAGTCGCAATACCTTCTTCTGTCCACATACCGGTATTCTCATCTAAATACCAAAGGGCCAATGTCGGCGGTGCATTCACAGGATCTTCTACCGGTATACGAATTTCAGCGCTTTCGCCATCGGCGATGGCCAAGTCATTGCCATTGGCATCTTTTAATTCAACTGCAATGGCGCCAAACGAAATGATATCAACCACGTCTCCACCTTCCGTTAAGCCCTCAAAATCACCGGGGAAAGCTTCAAAAAAGTCGTTATTCAATGGGTTAACAGCCGTCGCGTTTACACTCATGGTGCCGCTATAGGCATTGCCATTTTCATCGACGATGACGTTCGCGCCAAATGTCACGCCCGCTTGACCACTCCCTAACGAAATACTGCCGCCCGTGCTGGCATCAATGGAAAACGTTTCCGACGCCCGCAGGATGATGGTGTCTGTATTTGTTAATGCTTGATCAAATACCGTAACAGGCTTAAATGTTGAGAAGTATCCATCTAAGACGACTTGCACCACTTGTTCGCCATCCGCAACAAAATCAACAGAGAAGTTGCCGCTTAAGTCCGTCGCTGCACTACGTCCTCCTACCAATATCTGAGCCCCTAATAAAGGAACAAATTGCGCATCACCATCAATAGATTCCATCATGCCGACTTGACCTGCCACCGCACCAAACGTAACCGGCAAAGGAATCTCTGTGGGGTTTCCTGTGACTTCAAAACTAAACGTATTGGAACCGGCGCGCGACCCATCAACATTTTGCGCTACGACATCAATTCGATAGTGTCCGGGCAGATAGCGACCATTAACCGTGGAAGATTGAGGCGAAGTCAGGCTATTAAACGTGTAGCTATTGTCTATCGCTAATAATTCGCCATTCATGAACCAAACATAAGAAATATTACCCGCGTCTTCATCGTTTTCATCGACGGTAACCCCAGCGGTAAATTGAGTATTGCCATTTAAATCAAACGTTAGGGGGTAATTTTCAGCATCAATAAACGACAACAAAATGGGATCATCACTGTCCACATTCAAGTTTAATCCAACGCTGCCTAAGCCCGGCACACCATCCATCACATACGCACCGGTGGTGGTTTGCCCTTCTAGGATGCGAACCGTTTCAGCAATACCCATCGCCAAATGAGTTTGATTGCCATCAGCACCTTGATCGAACAAGGTGACGATGAGTGTGTAATAACCTGCAGGGACATTTCCATCCAATAATGCCGTTCGTGTTTCATCCGTCAGCGCGGGCGCACCGCCTTGAAACACAACTGGAATATCAGCGGCACCATCCGAGCGTAGGAACCCAGACAGCACAGGCGATTGGACTTCTTCTGTGGACCATTGAATACTTAAATCTAAAGACCCAGGGCCTTCCAGCATGGATAAAACAATATTTATATCCGTGGTTTCGCCAACATTAATCATGGCTGTGCTCGAGCCACGCGCAAAAATATAGCCGGTGTCGTTTAACGCTTCGACCATAATATTCCAGTTGCCAAAGCGTAAGAAATCCACAGCAATGGTATTGCTTCCAGTGAGTTCCGTGCTGAAACTGGTGCCATCAGGTCCTAAGCCCGTAATTTGATATTGCGCAACGTCCAAACTGACATTGGGTTCAAGCGTTTTATTGCGGATGAGCGTGCCGATGGATAATTCCAGTGAACCTGATCGCTTATCCACCTGTGCTGTATCGCTATTAGAATCATTGCCCGATAGCTGGCAGGCGGATAAAAGCCATGCCATAAAAATGACATAAAAAAACCGAAATGGGTTTCGATGAATCATTGCATTCTCCTTTACGAATAAATAAGGCCTTCCCGTACGCCGTTATCAGCAAAGCCAGATATAGAGTAAGAGACAATATGCACACTGCAATGACATGCGAAGCGTATTCATAGGTGTATTAGACGGAGAATCTCAGCCATGGATCAGACCAATAAAACCAAAACAGCCATTCAATAATAGATAAGCATTAGTCGAACTTAGGAAATATCTTTTGACTGACAGGGAGTGCTTACGATTGCTCACATAAAATTGATCGATTAAATTAACGGTCTAATGAGGTGGTGGATTTTTAATCAGAGAAGAGAGCGTTGAAACGCTCTCTTTGCGAGGCAGAAAATGAATACGTTTTAGCAGCGATCCGTCAGCAATATTGTAACCATGCGAGTCTGGACAGATTTCATTAAATGGTGGTCGGTTTCTCAATATCACCTTGCTTCTGGTTTTGCTCCGAAGAAGAGGTCGTCGGCTCAGGAAAAATTTTGACTTGGGAAAGGTCATACGACTTTTCCCAAAATCGAATTTGATGAGCGGCTGATAGCGCTCCATTAAATTCAAATGGATGTTTGATGCCCGTATTTGAAGGTACGGTAATATCGGCATTTCGACGACTGCTCCAGAGTAACGTCTCCGCATAGCCATCTTGATCGATCAATAACACGACGCCCTTATCATCTAAATTTGCGATTCGAACCGATTTATCAGAGGTATTTTTAAAGCCCACTTCAACCACAATGCGACCATTTATTTTGGTGGCCTTGATCACGTTAACGACGACGTACTTTTCCAGTTGTTCAATGTTCGTCACTGTCACGGCACCGTCTTGCCCTTCAGCACCAGCTCTACCTTCATCTACATCATCATTAAGGCCCTTGGCAAAGTTTTTCCCAAACTGAATGATGCTTTTGGTGGTTTCTGAAATCACTTCCGTGGTATCGGCTTGTGTACCAAAAGAAATTAAGCTCGATGCTATCAACGTCGCAATGTTGAGTTTGACGTGTCCCTTAATGTGCATTGTGTCTTCCTAATATTGATTCGTGATTAACCGTTAAGCAGTCATGCACCTATAATTTTAGTGGCGTCTAAAATCGTTGGTAGACCTTTAATGTGGCAAAACATTAACCAATATCGTATTTTTTTACAACGAAAATTCAGTCATCAATGTGTGACCCTTGTACAAAATCAGGCTGTAGGTTTTTCACAAGGCATTCAATACTGCGTCCGTACTCAGTACTTCCGCGTACCCAGCTTCTAATGCAGCCATCATAGTAGCATGTACAGATTGAGCATCGACCAAAACATCATTAAATTTGAGTGCTTTAGTGGCACAAGCATCCTGAATGACCTGTGTTCTAAAGCCATAATCAGCAGAGGCTCGCGCGATTGCATCAATGCACATGTGACTCATGGCACCGCAAATGATGACACCTTTAATGTTGGCGGTTGTGAGTCGCTGTAGGAGTGAAGTATTTAAATAACTGTTAACGGTTTCTTTGACAATGAGATGTTCATCACCTGTAGGTTTGACCATTTCATGAATCTCTGCCCCCCAGGTATCTTTCTGGAAAAACGGAGCCTGCTCACTATCAACAATATGTTGAACGTGAAAAACCGGTGATTTTCTCTCCCTAAACGCCGATAACAAACGGTACGCATTTTTTACGGCGACATCGATATTATCAAGGGGGTGTTTCCCATTTTCGAAATAGTCATTTTGAAGGTCTACCACGATCAGCGCGACTGTCATTTTTAAATCCTGTTATTTTGGGTTCCTAACAGAATGATTATTATGCGATGTGAACGGTCAAACCAATGGCAAATCCGCCACCTTTCACGCTCAATCCGACAGGTTTTTACTGTATTATCAGCACTTGATAGAAACGATTATAAGCCCACTGAACGATATTAATGACAGGCTCTGAAGAAGAATAGAAAGAGGTTGGTAGAAATTAATGGGTCTCCAACCTCAATGCCCAGTTTCCGTTGTGTTGGTTTAAGCATTTCTCCTCTGTATCGTAGCACACTAATTGTTCCTGTAATTTAGGGGAGGAATTGAGCGGAATATTGATTAATTTTAAGCTACGAATAATATCTTGATGCAACGACGCTTTACCGGACGAGCTTAAAAAAGCTTGCAAATGATCATCTGTATCGAAAATGCATACAATTTTTAAGCTATTCGGAAACTGATTATAATTGACTAGGTGCGTCAACCATAGAAAGCCCTTGTGCTCCTGTAAGGCGCGCTCACACACTTCTGTCAACACTAAACGAATACTGTTATCCATTTTTTTATCTGTTTTGCGCATGCTGCGTTACTCAATGTCCGGCTTAGAACATAGAGTAACGGTCGCTAACACATCTGTCTAATCTATCACTCGTCGGTGTTGTTTGAATCCTATTGCCAATTAACGGTCAGCAATAGCATCATGGCTAAGGCTAATTTGATGTCTGTCGAAGCTCTGTCACTTGATCAAAGCCAATGCCCCAATTATCTGTATTCACTTCATCAATGACCACAAAAGTGGTGGCAGGGTTTTTATCCAAGACATCGACCATTAACTGTGTCGTGCCTTTAATTAACGCTTGTTTTTGTTCGTTAGTGACATTTTCATTGGTTATTCTAATAAGGGCATACTTAAGATCCTATTTTTGGTATGACGTTGACTTTAAATATCGGCATACATTTTATTTACAATTAGCCACTTCTGCTTTTCTTTAAGCAGTCCAAGAAAGTCTATGTATCGTCGACCTAACAACGGACAAAGTACTTTGACCATGGCTTGTTCACCCACAATATCAATGGATAATATTTTATATTCATCGGCATGACCCAATTGAGCAGGCACTTCACGCTGTGATACTAATGTTAGCCATTCCGTGAGCGTTCTTCTTAACCCCGGCGCTTTCAAAACTGTATCAGGATGAAAAATCTCACTGAGGTCTTCAATATTTGCGTGGTGCAATCCTGCAAAATAGGTCTGCACAACCGCCGTTACGCGATCAATATCTTTGTCAGCAATTTGGCTGGCATTCACGACCACCACCTCATTAAGCTGCGGTGAGCGATTGTTCTTTCTCAGCCGCTAATGCTGCTTGGAAGCTGGGCAGAGCCAACACATGATGGATCATGCGTGTCGTCTGCTCACCCATTTTAATGTTCACAGGAAAAGCAGCGCCCCAACGAGAATACACTGTCAGCATAATGTCAGCGGGCGAAACGTGTTGCCCACCTAAAAAAGGCTGCGTTTGTAAGCGATCTTCTACCACTTCCCATAACCCATTAATTGCAATAGCCGCTGCATCGAAAATGGCTTGCTGTGCGGCTTTACTCTCGATATTTCCTGCTGCGAAAAACATGCGACCGTAGGCTGGATGCATGGTGGCGTTCGCGAACATTATGTCCTGTGTCGCCTTCTGCTGAGCAATCGCATCATTCTCTGGAAACATGTGGCTAGGATGGTTTTTCAATATATACAACATGACCGCAGCACCTTCGCGCCACAAGTGTTGACCGTCATCCAAAACAGGCACTACGCCAACAGGATTAATCGCCTTAAAGTCATTAACGCTTTGCTTGTTAATGAGTTTCACAGGCTGTTCTAACTCCCTTAACACGACTTGAGTAGCCAACGAGCAAGTGTCTGGTACGAAATACAGTGTGTACATGTTGTGTCTCCAACGATGCTAAGAATTGATATCGCTCACGCCAGCCTGAAAGCCCGAACGCTGGTCAAGAACCCTTATCGAGGTCAATCTGCCGAAGCGATCAGGTGAGTCTAAGGGGTTGTGGAGAGTGCATATATATCTACAATAAGAACCTAATGTTTCCAAATTGAAGACAATTAAACCCATATCACGGTTGTTAATGTAGGGAAGTCATCTGTGGATAAATTGCGTGCGATTCAACTGTTTGTGCGATTGGCTGATCTTGGCAGCTTTACGCGTGTTGCTGAACAAACCCACGCCTCCAAATCCATGATCAGTAAAGAAATTAGCCGTTTAGAAGACGCTTTAGGTGCGCGGCTGCTTCATCGCTCGACGCGGAATGTGCGGCTGACGCACGTGGGTGAGGGCTATTTGCAACGTGCGCGGGAGATATTAGCGAAGCTGGATGACGCCGAAGGGTTTGTACAAGATTTACAACAACACCCACGTGGCCAACTTAAAATTAATGCCCCCATGGCGCTCGGTATTACGGAGTTGTCGACGTTATTTGCAGATTTTATGAAGGCCTACCCGGATATTGAATTGGATATTCACCTCGGAGATGAAGATGTTGATCTTGTGGAGCAAGGCTTCGACTTAGGCTTTCGCGCTTCCAGCCAACCGTTAGATTCCAGTTACGTTGGCAAGCCCCTTACGACATTCCGTTACCACGTTTGCGCAACGCAACGGTATTTGGAGCAACATGATCCTATTAATCTGCCAAGAGATTTACAAAACCATAATTGCTTTGTTTACAGTTATTTTAAAGGGAAACACATTTGGCCGATTGAAGATGGTGTAGCCATTAAAGGCACGTTGCGCGTAAATAGTGTGCTGTTTATGTTGGAAGCCATAAAAGCAGATTTAGGCATCGGTTTAATCCCTGAATTTTTATGCCGGGAGGCGCTGAAAAAAGGTGAGATCGTTGAAGTCTTAGAAAGTGCGCATAAACCGAACCTCACACTTTATGCACTCTATCCTGCTCGACACTTTGTTCCTCCGAAGATCGTACAATGCATCGAGTTTCTAGAACAATGGTTTGCTAGGCAGAACGCAGCCTGATACTGGCCAGCCACCATCGTAAGCTCAGCGTCAGGTTTGTTATTGATTACGGCAACGCTCTGCGGGCACGGCTAATTGTTTCAAAAGATATTGTCGAAACTCTGGAGCGTACGGCTGTTTTTCTAAGGCCTTTTCCATACACAATAACCAAGCATCTCTTTCACTTTCACCAATACTCAAATGACGATGAGCGGAAGGAATACTAATGGGGCCGTAGGTTTCTGCAAATAGCCTCGGCCCGCCTGTCCACCCAGATAAAAAGCGGGCGAGTTTATCTCGAGATACGGTCAAATCACTTGGATGCATGGCACGGATTGTTTGTGCTTCTGGCAATGTATCCATCAAATCATAAAAGTCATTGACCAGCTTCACCAGTCCTTCAAATTGACCAGCTGCCTGATAGCTGGCATCTAATGTGCCATAAGGCTTTAATGGCGTTTCAATTGTCATGCATTTCCTCACGTCACTCGTTCAAAAAAATGTAAGGCATGATCTCAACCGGATGCCCTGAACATCTAGATTATACCCACAGTCATACGCAGATTGTCCTTTTTTAATGAACCTAATTTCCTCATTCTTATTCCCATAAAAAACCCCGAGCATTACCTGCATCGGGGTTTCATGGGGGCTTAACAATTAGTTAATAGCGTTTTACTTATTTTTGTCTTTAGCACGTGATTTTCGACGTTTCTCATGTTTCGCTTTGCGAATATCGGATGTTTGCTTAACCCGATCTTGTCGTTTCGAACGGTTAAACAGCTTATCCTCTTTCTTATCATCAAACGGGTTTTCGCCGGATTTAAATTCGAAACGAATCGGGGTGCCACTGATATTTAGAACCGTACGGAATGTATTTGCTAAATAGCGTTTATAGTGGTCCGGTAAGGATGCGGTTTTATTACCGTGCACAACGATGATGGGAGGGTTCATGCCGCCTTGGTGAGCATAACGCAATTTTATGCGTCGCCCGCCCACGAGTGGCGGTTGGTGGTTCATCACCGCATCTTCTAGCACTCGGGTTAATTGGCTCGTCGGCAAATTCATATGAGCGGATTCATAAGCTTCTTCTACCGAGTCATAGAGGTGGCCAACACCTGTGCCATGCAAAGCAGAAATAAAATGTATATCCGCCCAATCAGCAAAGTTTAATCGGCGTTCTAATTCTTTTTTAACGAAATCTTTTTGTTCTGTATCCATGCCATCCCATTTGTTTAAGGCGATGACAAGCGCCCGTCCGGCATTCAATACAAAACTCAACATAGTCAGGTCTTGTTCAACGATTCCATCACGTGCATCTACCACTAAAATACACACATTACTGTCTTGAATCGCTTGTAGTGTTTTCACAATGGAGAACTTCTCCGTTGCTTCAGTAATGCTTTTTCGTCTGCGTACACCCGCAGTGTCAATCAAGGTATATTGTTTGTCATGGCGCTCATACGGAATGTATATGCTGTCCATGGTGGTACCGGCTTTGTCGTAAACCACCACTCGGTCTTCGCCCAGCATACGGTTAACCAAAGTGGATTTACCCACATTCGGTCGACCAACTACCGAAATTTTGATGCCCTTAACTTTTTCTTGCTGCTCTTCATGTTCCTGCATGAACTCAGGCGGCAACTCATCCAGTACGGTTTCCATCAATTGAGAAACACCGCGATTTTGCGACGCCGCAATCACTTGTAAATCGCCCAGTCCTAATTCATAAAACTCACTGACGGCGACATCTGGATTCAGACCATCAATCTTATTAACGACTAAATAGGTTTTCTTATGGGTCGCACGCAAATGTTGCGCAATCATGCGGTCAGCGGACGTCAGACCGGCTCGTGCATCCACTAAGAAGAAAACAACGTCAGCTTCTTCCATGGCCAAGAAGCTTTGCTCGGCCATTTTTTCATCCAACCCCTCTTCCATGCCAGAAATGCCGCCAGTATCCACGACAATGTAATCCCGCTCGCCGACTTTGCCCGCGCCGAACTTACGGTCTCGGGTGAGACCCGCAACATCCGCCACCAGTGCGTCACGCGTACGGGTCAATCGGTTAAACAGGGTGGATTTGCCAACATTTGGGCGTCCCACTAGAGCAATAACTGGATTCATGAAAAATCTTTTCTAACAAAGTGAAAAAATCGACTGAACTAAACGAGGACTTTCATCCATTTAGCAGCAGTCGATTTTAATAATAGATGATCAACGGAGGTTAACGTGTTTTTCAATCAGCCAATCTTCACTGACTGAATAACATTACTGATCTATTTCAAATAAATTCAGGTAACCAGAATTGTTAATCGCTAACAGGTATTTGCCATGGGCTACTAAGCGCGTGCGAATACCTGCGTCTAAATCAAAATACCGAGAGGGGTTTTTATAAGCATAGCTACCGCCACGCACCCAATCTACGGCAGGACGATCGACTTGATCTCGTCCAATGATCGAGCCATCCAATTGCTTAATTAAATGGATATAACCTTCATAATCCGCTACCGCGATGTGATTTTGATAAAACACCGGCTCGGTCAATTGACGCGCGTATAGATCAGGACTGATCCACACATCATTACCGCTGCGCTCATCGAAGGCTTCGAGTTCATCGTTTGCATTCAGAACATACAGATTTCCCAGTCCGTAAAGCGGACCATGGTAGCTGGATGCTTCACGCTTCCACATCGCTTTGCCGCTACGTAAATCAATGGCTACGAGATGCCCTTGATAACCCACGACGAACAATGTGTCTGAATCCACTAATAGGCGTCCATCAATATCGACTAAACGTTCTAATTCAGATCGTCCTGCGGGTATGCCAACGCGTTCATTCCAGACCTCTGTACCATCTTCAACACGAACCGCGACTAATTTACCATTCGCGTAACCAGCCACGACAATGTCTTTGTAGAATACCGGTTGTGAGGTGCCCCGTACGGACAGGTTAGGTAAATTACTGTCGAACACCCAGCGACGCTCACCGGTTTGCTCATCGAGTAAATACAACTTGCCATCAACCGTCTGTACCGCAACGGCACCGTTGTGCACGACAGGTACAGAGAGTATTTCGGATTTCAGCATCGAGCGCCAAGCACGTTGACCGTCTGATTTATTTAACGCGTGTACTTCGCCATTGGATGTGGCCAGATACACTTTATCGCCATAGACGCCGACGCCTGCTGTGATTTCTTCCTCTAGACGGTGTTCCCAAACGAGGTCAGCATCTTCTAATTCGTAGGCTTGCACCAACCCTTTCGCATCAGAAATATAAAAGTTTTTGCCCTCTAGGGCCGGCTGAATTCGTGCATACGCCGTCCCCATGCCGTCCCCAATTTGCATACTCCATACGCGATCCAGATCCACTTCTTCTTCATAGCTGGGTAGATCCGCAGGGCCTTTGACCACAGGCTTTTCAGGGTCACTGCTGCATGCAGCCAGTGACGCTCCCACAGCCAACAACAGTAGTCGGTTCAGGATCAATCGCATTATTCAGCCACCGCCAGATCGTTCAGTTTCATTTCTAAGTCTGGGTTGTTCGTGCCATTTTTCTGTGCAGCTTCTTTAGCCGCTTGATAAGCTTCACGAGCAGCATCTCGTTTGCCTTGCTGATAAAGGATGTCGCCTTGCACCTCTGCGTATTCAGATTTAAACGCACCGATGTCTTCTTTAACGTCAACCAGTGCCAGTGCTTCGTCTAGTTTCTCTTGTTCTTTAAGTACACGCGCTAAACGAACGGTCGCTAGATGCTTCAGCGCAAGGTCTTCTGCATTGTCTTTTACAAAGCTCAGCTCTTCTGCCGCCATGTCTAGGTCGCCTGCATCGATGGCATCTTTTGCTTTAAATAGGGCAGCATATTTTGCGTAGGTTGTACTGGCATAATCGCCTTTAAGCTGGTCGAGAAGCTGTGCGCGCTGACCTTTGTCGGCTTCTTCAGTCGTATCGCTCAGTTCCAATACTTGTTGGTAGATGACAGAGGCTGCCTCGCCCGTAGATTGCTGTTGGTTTTGATAGAAGTTAAATCCTCCCCAACCTGCTACGACTAACGCAACGGCTGCGATGGTTTGCGTACCGTTTTCTTTCCACCAATTTTTGATCGCTTCAATTTGCTCTTCTTCGCTGCGCATTTCGCTCACTGTGCTACTCCTGATTTTTTATTTTACTTCCACCCAGATATCTTCGGGCTTTTGTTTATTCGCAGGATATACAAGATGACCTGCATGGCTTAAGGGTTTATTTACAATTCACCGAGATGCTCTTCGATCAATTGAAAAAGGCGAACGCTATTGCTGTTCGCCTGTGTGTACTGATTTTATTGGCTGACTAGTTGAGTAGAGAGCCATTGAGCAACGCTGTCATGACTCAAGCTAATCTGATCCATCTCACCACGAAGTGATTTGATGCTCACTTGACCGGCTTTTACTTCATCTTCGCCTAATAAAATGGCAAAGCGTGCACCACTCTCGTCTGCCTTTTTCATTTGCTTTTTGAAGTTGCCACCACCGCAGTGCATTTGCAATCGGAGGTTCGGCAAGGCTTCTCGCAACAGTGCCGCTAACTGCATAGCGCTGGCGGCGACATCTCCGACCGCGACCAGATAAACGTCTAAGTCATTGAGCACATATTCTGGCACCGCATTCAATGCTTCAAGCATCAATATGAGTCGCTCGATGCCCATAGCGAATCCCACGGCTGCAGTGGGTTTGCCCCCCAACTGTTCGACCAAACCATCATAGCGGCCGCCCGCACACACGGTGCCTTGAGCGCCCAGCTCTTCTGTTACCCATTCGAATACGGTTTTGCCGTAATAATCGAGACCACGCACCAAGCGTGGATTGATGACGTATTCGACGCCAACGGCATCCAAAAGTGCCTTGAGCTGCTCAAAATGTTCTCTCGATTCTTCGCCAAGGTAGCTGTGGAAGTCGGGAGCGTCATTTAACAATGCTTGGGTCTGCGCGTTCTTGCTATCTAAAATACGCAGTGGATTAGTGTCTAAGCGACGTGCGCTGTCTTCATCTAATTGATCTTTGCGCTCGGATAAGTACGTCACCAAGTCTGCTTTATAGCGTGCGCGATCTTCTGCGCTGCCCAAGGTGTTTAGCTGTAAACTGACTTTGTCGCGGATACCTAAACGCTGCCAAAGCTGATGGGTCATCAATATCAATTCGGCGTCGATGTCAGGCCCGTTAATACCGAAAGTTTCAACACCAATTTGGTGGAACTGGCGGTAGCGCCCTTTTTGTGGGCGCTCGTAACGAAACATGGGGCCCATGTACCACAAGCGCTGCTGGCGATTATTCGCGATGAGTTGATGTTCTTCGCACGCACGTACACAGCTTGCGGTGCCTTCTGGGCGCAAAGTTAAGCTTTCGCCATTGCGATCGTCAAAGGTGTACATTTCCTTTTCAACGATGTCAGTGACTTCGCCAATTGAACGCTTAAAAAGATGCGTTTGTTCCACAACGGGCATGCGAATTTCTTGATAGCCAAAACTATCCAAAGCGCCTTTAACCTGAGCTTCAAAATAGCGCCAGATTTGGCTTTGCCCTGGTAATATGTCATTCATACCACGAATGGCTTTGATTTTTGCTTGTGCCACGTTCATTTCCTTTACCGAAAAGCCAGCCGGCTTTTCAAACTTCAATCTATGCTTTTTGGTGCAAACCTATTTACCATCACTGTGTTCACACCCTACTTCGTTGAGCCGCGCGACGAACCGCATTACCGGCCTGCCACGCCAAACTGCCTAAGATTCTTTAACAATCAATGATGCTTCGGCGGCTTCTTTTTCTGCTACTTTTCGGCGGATCATGCGCTCAAGGTTATCCACTAAGTCTTCATTACCCAGTTTGGATGCCGGTACGCCGTTTTCGTACATTAGGTTATTGGGGCTGCCGCCGGTTAGACCCAAATCTGTTTCTTTTGCTTCGCCGGGTCCATTGACCACACAACCGATAATCGACACATCCAGCGGTGTTAATATGTCTTCTACCCGAGACTCTAATTCATTCATGGTTTTCACCACGTCGAAGTTTTGTCGCGAACAACTCGGGCAAGCGATGAAATTAATGCCTTTGCTGCGTAACTTAAGGCTCTTCAGAATATCGAAGCCGACCTTGATTTCTTCAACCGGGTCTGCAGCTAATGACACTCTTAATGTGTCACCAATGCCATCCATTAATAACATGCCTAAGCCAACAGAGCTTTTAACGGTTCCACTTCGTAGTCCACCAGCCTCTGTGATGCCAAGGTGTAAGGGCTGCTCGATTTGATGTGCAATTTGACGGTACGCCGCCACGGTCATGAAGACATCCGAGGCTTTTAAACTGAGCTTAAAATTCGGAAAATTAAGACGGTCGAGAATATCAATATGACGCATGGCGCTTTCAACTAATGCATCTGGTGTGGGCTCACCGTATTTTTTCTGTAAATCTTTTTCTAACGACCCTGCATTGACGCCAATACGAATGGGGATATTTTTGTCTTTTGCCGCATCAACCACTGCGCGCACTCGATCTTCTCGACCAATATTACCTGGGTTAATTCGTAAACAATCCACACCTAGCTCCGCCACACGCAAAGCTATTTTGTAATCAAAGTGGATATCACTGATGAGGGGAACATTAACCTGCTGGCGAATTGCTCCAAATGCTTCGGCCGCATCCATGGTCGGGACGGAAACGCGCACGAGGTCTGCGCCGGCTTCTTCCAGTGCACGAATCTGCGCAACCGTAGCCGCGACATCGCAAGTGTCTGTGTTCGTCATGCTCTGAACGGCAATCGGCGCGTCACCGCCCACAGGTACATTACCCACCATGATTTGGCGAGACTGACGACGTTTAATAGGTGATATACCTTGCTTATTCATGTACTTGTACTGTCCTGTTACCCGAAGTTACTTCATGCCCTTCAGGCGTTTGTACTGCTTAAATTCTTGAGAGCGAGGGAAGCGCTTTTTTAACTGAACGGCATATCGAGCTTCCGCTTTTTTATCCCGCGTGGCCATCGCAATCTGTACACCCAGCCAGAGGCTTTGTGCACTGTGTTTGACTTTGTGTTTTAAAATGACGCTTTCGAAGCGCTGATACCAACGACTGGCAAGATCGAAGCGTTTTCGATCAATATAAATTTTTGTAAGGTTCAAGCTAGAAACGGTGCTATTCGAGTCGAGTTGCCACGCTTTTTCGAAAGTATCCAATGCTTGCGTCCACTCTTGCCGCGCACCATAACAAAGCCCTAAATCTTCATGCGCCACCACTCGTCCGGCGTAATCAATATCGTCCGTCGCGAATTTAATATGCTCACAAGCGGACTGCAGTTGACCCTGCGACATTAAGAATCGACCGTAATGATATCGAGCAGGGCTATACTCATCATCTAACGCCACAGCTTTCACAAACTCTTTTCGAGCTAAGTCGATTTCACCGCGTTCTTGCCAGAATAAAGCCATGGCATTGTGCGCACCGGCTGAATCTGGGTCGATCTTCAAAGCACGTTCGATCTTTCGACGGGCCATGACCATATCGCCGCTGCGCAAGTAACCCAGCCCCAATGCGACATAACTCTCGACCGCTTTTTCTGGACTCGCTTTCTTACTAAAGCGGCTGTCGGTCGTGGTCACGCAAGCACATAACAGCAACGCGACTGTTATTAAGGTGAGTTTCTGGAAAATGGGCATTAATTAACCTTATTGCAATCCTGCAGATTGATCCGTTTCGCTGATTTCGCGCATTTTAATGTAACGTTCGCTACGGCGGGTGCGATCTTTCACATTCCCCACCAATTGACCGCAAGCAGCATCAATATCATCACCACGCGTGGTGCGTATGGTGACGGTGTAACCCGCGTTGTGCAAATAGTCGCGGAATTTATACACACGATTGTTACTCGGTCGTTTGTAGTCCGATGCTGGGAACGGATTGAACGGGATCAAATTTATCTTACATGGCGTGTCACGTAAAAGTTCAGCCAACTCTTTTGCGTGTTCCATCTCATCATTCACCTTATCAATCAAGGTGTATTCAACGGTCAACTTGCGTCGGTCAGCCAATGAGCTCATGTAGTGATCACAGGCGGCCATTAGTTCTTTAATGGGGTACTTTTTGTTGATGGGAACCAATTCATTACGCAGTGCATCATTCGGCGCATGCAGAGACACAGCCAAAGAAACATCGCTGACATCGGCCAGCTTATACAGGTTTGGCACCACACCCGAGGTACTGAGGGTCACTCGACGCTTGGACAACCCATAAGCGAAGTCGTGCATCATAAGATCCATCGCATCGACCACGTTTTCAAAGTTCAGCAGTGGTTCGCCCATTCCCATCATGACCACATTGGTAATGCGACGCTCACGCTTTTCACCAGGTACATCAAAACTCTTTGCAGCTACCCAAACTTGACCAATGATCTCAGCAACGGAGAGATCTCGATTAAAACCTTGCTTGCCTGTGGAACAGAAGCTGCAGTCGAGGGAACAACCAATTTGCGAAGACACACACAACGTGCCTCGGTCCCCTTCCGGAATGTAAACCGTTTCGATCGCGCTGCCACCGGGCATCCGCATAACCCATTTCTTGGTGCCATCTTTCGAGACATCGTGATAAATAATTTCGGGGTAATGAATGGTGGCTATTTCTTTCAGCTTCTCGCGCATCACCTTACTGACATTGGTCATTTGGTCGAAGTCATCAAGGCCGCGCTGATGTACCCATTGCAGCAACTGCTGGGCACGAAACGGTTTTTCGCCCATTTCGACAAAGAAATCTTTCATTTTCTTTGGGGACATCCCCAAAAGATTAACCTTGGATTCTTCGACCTGGTGTTGCTCAACGGTCATGCACATTTACCTACTTGGTTCACTGCCAACATTGGCGGCTAAATACGGAAAAAGGGCGGTGGCAAAATGGAGCACTCCATCTGCTAATCCGCCCTTTTTGCCAGCAATAAAGCTGGCTTGCTTACCCATCAGATTACAAAAGCGTAACACAGAGTAAGCCAACTGATCTCACATGGTGGTGAGATTAGCGTGCGCAAATCTCTTCAGCTTTGAAGAAGTAAGCGATTTCGCGCGCAGCAGATTCTGCAGAGTCAGAACCGTGAACAGCGTTCGCATCAATGCTTTCAGCGAAATCAGCACGGATGGTGCCAGCGGCTGCTTCTTGTGGGTTAGTAGCACCCATAAGGTCACGGTTTTTAAGAACAGCGCCTTCGCCTTCTAGAACTTGAACCATAACAGGACCAGACGTCATGAAACCAACCAAGTCTTTGAAGAAAGGACGTTCTTTGTGCTCAGCGTAGAAACCGCCAGCCAATTCGTCGTCAAGCTTGATCATTTTAGACGCGATCACCTGCAGACCCGCTTTCTCGAAACGGCTGTAGATTTCACCGATTACGTTTTTAGCAACTGCATCAGGCTTAACGATAGAAAGAGTACGTTCAACGGCCATTTTGATCTCCAATAAAAGGGCGTTATATGTCAAAAATCTCGCGGATTATACGGTAATCAGCGGGAATTACCACTGGTTATTTATTGGCCAGCGCGGTAAGGCGGAAGACTGATTCATCAGCGATTAAGCAGCTCCAGGCCCAACCGGACAATCCGACTTTCGAACTGTCGAGCAAATACCCTATGCGGCCTGGGCGACCCCGTGAATGCGCTTCACCATGGCTCGTAGCCCATTGCCTCGGGTTGGGGATAAGTGCTTAACGAGGTCTAGCTGAGTGAAGAAACTCTCAATATCAAAATTCAGGATTTCCTCCGGTGATTTACCATTATAGGCCGCCATTACGACACCCAATAACCCTGAAACAATATGAGCATCACTGGCGACTTCAAAATACAGCTTACCGTCTTGCTGGTGCGGTTCTATCCAGACTTGACTCTGACAACCTCGAACAAGGCGCTCCTCTGTTTTTAACGCATCCGCCATCGGCGGCAACTGCTTACCCAAATCAATGATGTATTTGTAACGCTCTTCCCAGCTGTCAAAAAAGCTCAGTGAGTCCACAATTTCTTCAGGGGTAATGTCTTTGCCGAATGGGCTGCTAACGGGGTCATTCATGGAATTTGAACACTATGGTCGCCATACAATGCGCTGCATTGTACGGGCAAGCACGAGCAGAGGCAAAAGGACTGCTTGGACAAACTAATGTTATGTATCCAAACGGTGGCCCTCACTTTCCTTTATTTGCGTTAAGCCTGACACGTAATAACGCTGTCCCCCTGCACATCGCAAAGACAAAGCGCCAACAAATATAGAGCCATAAACGAAGAAGAAAAGTGACTCTCACGAAATGGGAGGGTGGCGATTATTCAATTGGGATAAATTGGCAAAGAAATGGCGGAATAATTTAGCGAGAAATCAATTGAGTTTTCCACTGACAGCCCATTCAGTATCGCGCATGACTAAATGGGCTGAAGCCTGACATTAGTGTTTTTGAATGGCTGCGAGTAGGCGCTGAACTTCCTGTTTTTGTGCGCTGTCCTTTCCTAAAACAGCTAACGCTCTGCGAGCCATTTGTTCGGCTTGGGACTGCTTTTGCTGTACCCAATATAAATAGCTTAATCGCACATAGACTGCGCTTTCTCGCGTTGAAATGCGCTGCGCTCGCTCAAGCAATGTTAAGCAGTCATTGAGTCGATTTTGGATAAAAGCCAGGTCGGCATCGCGAAGTAATTTAGCGAGTGCAGGTTGGTCAGGGTATTCATGACCGCCGTCTACCTGAAAATCAACCGAATCGTGATACCAATCAGGCAGGGTATTTCGGGTCTCACCAGCCTCTAAGCTCTCCATGGTTGAGTGCAAGCTACAGCCACTCAGCAATAATAAAAGGATGAATCCACTCTGTTTGACTGCACGACTTAACCCATTGTGATATTCGAAAAACTTCATGACTCATCCCCGCCAAATAAACGATTCCACCAACTTTTTTTGCCACTGGTGTCTGTTTCTAAACATTCACTCTTTTCAGTGGGCTCTGTTCCTTTTATATAAGAAATGAGCACCGTTCCCTCACAGGACTCCAATGATAAGGTATTTTGCACGGGGTCAACCCAATGATCCACAATGTTCTCTGTCGGCAGCGGGTACAAAGGCTCTAATGGCATATCCAACATCGTATCGGACCACACTCGCAAGGCACCACTTGAACCTGTGATGGGCATGGTGCCGTTGTCGTCTAACCCCACCCATACAATGCCTAAGCGGTCGCCACTGAAACCTGCAAACCAACTGTCTCGTTGGCTATCCGAGGTACCCGTTTTTCCGGCCAAATTAAGCTCCGGATTAAACTGCGTATTTAAATAGCGGGCAGTCCCTTCTTTCACGACGCTTTGCATGGCTTTTTGTAATAAATAAGAGGATTCGGTATTAATGTTTTGCACAACGTTGTATCCGTAGCGCGTCAACAATTGACCATCCGCCGTGGTAACGCCGCGAATGGATTTAAGCGGTGTGTGGAACCCTGACGCGGCAATGGTTTGATACATTTCAGCGACCGTAAACGGATTCATCTCAAACGCTCCCAGCAAAATGGAGGGGTATTCCGGTGGGCGTTTTTTGATGCCTAAATCCACAAAAGTATCCGCAACGTGACTTAGTCCCACATGCATCCCCATGCGCGCGGTCGCTTGATTCAAGGACTTTGCCATCGCCTGATACAAGGGCACGATTCCATGACTTTTTTTATCGTAGTTTTGCGGCTCCCATACCTTTCCATTGGTGCCTTGCACCGTCACAAGGTCATCATCTAAAGGGGTGGTTAAGGTGTATTGACGACTTCGCAAGGCACTCAAATACACAGCAGGTTTAGCCAATGAGCCAATTGAACGACTGGCATCCAATGCTCGATTAAAACCAAAATAACGAGGGTTACGATCACCTACCAGCGCCTGTACTTCACCGGATTCTGTACCCGCGACGACGACAGCAGCTTGCAATGAGCCCGTCGTTATTTTGTAGCCTTTTTCAATCTGATCTAATCGTTTTTCAACCGCTAACTCCGCCTGTCTTTGCATAATCGGATCTAGACTGGTGAAGATTCGTAAGCCTTCACTGGTTAAATCTTTTTCGGCGTAATCTTCTCTTAATTGTCGTCGCACCAAATCTAAATATGCAGGGTATTCAACACGCTGATAGCTGGAGTATTCCACCACTCCCAGTGGTTTCATGGACCATACTTTCTCTTGATAGGGAGTGATGAGCGATTGCTCGCGCATGATTTGCAAAACAACATTACGCCGCTCTGTGGCGCGCTCAGGGTGACGCTTAGGATGGTAATAACTCGCGCCTTTCACCAACCCAACCATCGTTGCAATTTCATAAGCATTCAGCGCACTAATATGCTTGCCAAAATAATATTGACTGGCTAAGCCGAATCCATGAATCGCGCGCCGACCGCTTTGCCCTAAAAACACTTCATTTAAATAGGCTTCTAAGATTTCTTCTTTGCTGTAATGAAAGTCCAGCAGCAGTGCCATGAGCGCTTCCGTCACTTTTCGTCTGAGTGTGCGCTCATGGGTTAGGAAAAAGTTTTTCACCAGCTGCTGTGTCAGCGTTGATCCGCCTTGAACCATTCTGCCTTTTTGCAAATTGACCATCATGGCGCGGGCAATGCCCTTGATCGACACGCCGTGGTGATCGTAATAATCTCGATCTTCCACTGCGACCAAGGTTTGTACCAGTAACGGCGGCGCTTCACTGATTTGAATCAGTTGGCGATCTTCATTGTGTGCCGGGTAAATACCACCGATTAACAGTGGCTCCAATCGGGCCAATTCTGCCGGTTGCCCATCTTCCCAAATGGCATCTACTTTATCTTCAGCAAAACGTAAGTGAATGCGCATCGCCGGCTCACTGCCGTCCCATAGGGCCACATAGCGGCGGAATACGTCCATTTCGTTATTATTGATGCTGTATTGACCGGGTGTGCTGACACTGGCCACACGGTGATAACCAATTTGCTCCAGCTCTTGGATAAGGTGGCGCTGCTTTAACGATAATCCCGGATAAAGCTCTAGCGGTCGCGCGTAGACCTTAGCAGGCAACGCCCAACGCTTACCTTCAAATTGGCTGCGGACTTGGGCATCCAAATAGGCCATGACGCCCGCTAAAATGACGATGCCAACGATAGAGAGTTTGAATAGCCATCCCAGTATTTTACGGCGGCGGCTTTTATCTTGTTTTTTCATGGCCGGCAGTATACCCGCTCAAGCAGCATTTGATTAGCCAGTATGCTAAAAATGCCACTCTTCGCTTGCTACGGTGCCGACGCCTCACTTGTTCTGGTAAACTCCGCCTCCATTGGATTTTCACACCGAAAATCACCTTCCACACTTATATGATTTTTCAGTTTTCTGCACAGAGGCAGCTATGGCTAAGTACCAAATTTACGGCATTGGCAACGCATTGGTCGATAAAGAGTTCGAGGTGACGGAGTCTTTTTTCGACGAGCATAAAATTGAAAAAGGCTTAATGACGCTGATCGACGAAGATCACCACCATTTGCTCCTCGATGCACTCAAGCAACAATTCGGCCTGAAGAAGCGCGCTGGTGGCGGGTCCGCAGCGAACACGTTATTTGCGGCTCAGTACCTCGGTTCTCGCACCTTTTACAGTTGCAATGTTGCTAACGATGAAACGGGGGATTTCTACGTCAGCGATTTAACCCAAGCCGGCATCGACACCAATCTGCTGGAACAACGCACCGACGGTGTCACCGGAAAGTGTCTCGTGATGGTCACCAGCGACGCAGAGCGCACCATGAATACCTTTCTCGGCATTACCGCTGACTTGGGCAGTGAGCACATTAATGAAGCGGCATTGGCTGACAGCGAATACCTCTATATTGAAGGTTATCTGGTCTCTTCTGATACCGCCCGTGCGGCAGCGATCAAGGCCAAGCAGTTAGCCGAAAAACATGGTGTTAAAACCGCCCTCACCTTTTCCGATCCTGCCATGGTTCAGTTCTTCAAAGATGGTTTGCAAGAGATGCTGGGGAATGGGGTGGATTTGTTATTTTGTAACGAAGCAGAAGCCTTAGGATTCGCTGGTACAGACGACCTTGAAGAAGCCAAAGCTGCGCTGAAAACCATCGCCCAATCATTTGTCATTACCCTAGGTGAAAAGGGCGCACTGTTATTTGATGGTGAACGCGAGATTTTGATTGATGCTTACGATGTGACCGCGGTAGACAGTAATGGGGCTGGGGATAACTTTGCAGGGGCTTTCCTACACGGTATTACCAATGGTGAAAGCTGGGAAGCTGCGGGTAAGTTGGCCAGTAAAACATCTGCCGAAGTCGTATCCCATTTTGGGCCACGTTTAGAGTCACAATCTTACTCTGAGATTAAGCAAGAAATTCTAGGCTAACCCAGAAATGCAAAAAGCCAGACCCCCTTTCTATTCGAATAGGTGGTCTGGCTTTTTCATCACACGAACTGGATATATAACCCTGCGAGTATCAGCGGGCTATTTCTCTGCTTTTAGTGCTTCCAATCGATCCACAATATCCGCGATCCCCGGATTATGCTCCTTCAATTCCTCTGGCGATAAGCCGTCTAGCTCATGCGGGAAGACCAACCACTCACTGGTCTCATACATGAAGTAATCCGGAATACGGCCAGTTTTATTGTTTGCTGGCTTATAGTAAGGCGTCGCAATACGAATCTCAGGCGTATTCTTTTTACATGCTTTTTCTAGATCTTTAATCGTCTCATGAATACTCAAACCTGAGTCATGCACATCATCGACGATCAATAGTGAGTCTTCGCTTTCCAGACGCTTAATCAAGTAGGTTAAGCCGTGCACTTTCACGTGCTTCTCACGCTCACCAATCGCGTTATAAGAAGACGTTCGGATGGCGATGTGATCTGCCTTAACATCTAAGACATCAAACAACTCTTGGACCGCGATGCCAACAGGTGCACCACCACGCCATACGCCCACTATGTAGTTGGGGCGATAGCCACTTTCATACACTTGAAGCGCCAGCTTAAATGAGTCTTCCAGCAGTTGCTGAGCACTGATGAACTTCTTTTCCATTGTCCACTCCACATGAGGTCCGAGGGTTTGGATTAACAGCCTGCAATTTTGTCCATCTGCTGCATTGCTAGGGTGGTCAACCCGCGCGCCTACCCTGTAATGTCAGAGCAGAAGCGAGGCTGATCGCATGCCGTACGATAATTTGGCCGCGGATTATAACCGAATCGACAACATTGACTAGCAGGTTGTTGTAATAGGCACCAAATCCACCGGCGCTGCGAAGCGTTAACCTGCTTTGCGCAGCATCCAACTGCCCCAGCCAACGCATACCACCACCGGCAATATGTTCGCCCAGAACGGTCCAAAGCCCAGCACCAGCCCAGCCGGTCCGAGTAAATCCACACTGAATTTATAAATTAGCCCCACTAATATCCCGCTGAACAACCGCTGCCCCATGGTCACCGAGCGCAATGGCCCAAAAATGAAAGAAATACCAATGAGCACCAAAGCAGCCGTACTTAACGGCTGAAGAATCTTCTTCCAAAATGCCAGTTTAAATTCCCCGCCGTTCAGACCTTGGCTATCTAAGTAATTGGAATAGTCATAAAGAGTGGAGATCGCCATAAAAGCAGGGGCTTGGGCCACAAATTTTAACTGATCGGGGGTAAGGTCACTTTTCCATTCGAGCGTTGGAAACTGCTGCACTTCGGATTTGAATGCACCAATACGTGTCTCCCGCACATTTTCCATTTGCCAACTATTTCGTTGATACAATGCGCGGCGAGCATGAGTCATTTTTACCAACTGCTGTTCATCATTAAACTGGAAGTGCGTGACACCGTGTAGTACACCATTGGGTTCAATGGCTTTAAACCGCATAAACGCATTGCCTTCGCGGTGCCAATAGCCCTTTCCTCGGTTGTTCTCGACCTCAGACTTCCCTTGCGCAATAGTACGGAAGCTGCTCGACATACTCTCGAGATTAGGCACCACAAATTCACCCAGAATCAGCCCAAGGGCCATCATGATGGCCGCCGGCTTCATGGTGGAAATCAAAATACGGTTAGTAGAAACGCCCGCCGCACGTATGGCCGTCAACTCGCTGTTGTTGGCCAATCCACCTAAACCGGCCAAACAGCCGATCAACGTTGCCATGGGAACGTATTCGTACAATCGCGTCGGTGTTGATAACACCACGTAATACATCACCTGCCAGATGCCGTACCCTTTACGCATATCATCCAATTGATCAAGTAGGGCGAACACCATGTCCAGCATCGCCAACACCAACAGAACCATCAAAATTGCGTTCAGTACGGACGTGCGTACATAGCTATCAATCTTACGCATGATCGGCACCTGTTTTATTCGAAATCACTGCTGTTTTATTTTTTTGAAACAGCGATTTAATGCCGTCTATTCCAAACATCAAACCGATACCAATTGTGAGGAAGATCCCGTGAATCCACCACAAACCGGCCCACTCTGGTGTTTTGCCATCGCCCATGACACTCAAGCCCGTCACCATGGAGGAGTAATAAGCCATGTAAATTAATATCGCAGGGAGCAGGCGAGAATAGCGGCCTTGACGAGGGTTCACCTTGGCCAAAGGAAAAGCAATCAAGGTCACTATCGGAATCAGCAATACCAAACCTATGCGATAGTGCAGCTGAGCGCGGTCTTTTAGCTTGTCACTGCCCAACAACGAAAAGCTGCTCTTGGCCTCTTGTCGCGCCGCTTTCGCCGCTGCGCTTTCTTCGGCAATTTTGACGGAGTACGATTCAAACTCCATGCTGCGAAACTCTAACTGCCCCGGTGTACCATCAAAACGGCGACCATTGGTCAGCTCTAAATAGCGACTGCCCGTATCATCTTTCACATACTGAGTGCCGTAGTCTGCCAACAGTAAGGTATCACCATCGGCGATGAACACGCCTTTCATCGCTTTTCGGTCATCGCTTAACCCTTCTGCGTAACTCACGCGACTGCCGCCCTTGCCAAAACTTTGGAAACGCCCCGGCGTCAGAAACGAAAACTCACTTTCTTTTTGCTGTTCCTGATAGTAGCGATCGAGCAGCTCGGCAGATTTGGGGGATAACCAAAGGCTTAGAAGCGCCACGATGACCGCCATCATGGCGGCCGGCACGAGGGTTGTCTTTAATACATGAGATGGCCCGTAACCACAGGCATGCAGTGTGGTCATTTCATTTTCGACGTACATGCGGCCGTAAACCAGCAAAATACTGATGAAAAACCCCAGCGGCAAAATCAGCTGCAAAAACATTGGCGTGTTGAATAGAACGGTGTAGAACACCATTTTAGTGGAGATGATGCCGGCCACAGCTTGATTCAAATAGACGATCAAACGAGCACTGATCACAATCATCATAAGCACACCGGTGATGACAAACGTCGATGTGAGTAATTCGCGAACAAAGTAACGAGTTAATATCAAAACCGGATCTCTGGAAAATTTGGCATGTTCAAGTAGACTCGGCATTATCACCGATTTTATTCACGACCTCTACACGGCATACCGCCGTGTGCAAACCATGTGGAGACATCATGGACTTTAGTCTATCGACAGGCGCATTAAACACACTTACTGACCACACTCTGATTGTAGCGGTTCCCAGCGAAGGGGATTTACCTTCCGCCACCCAGCAAATAAACCAAGACTTTGGGGGGATCATTGACACGCTACTGCAGCAAAAAGATTTTAGCGGTAAAGCCGGCAGCACATTGCTACTGCCGTCCGTCAACGGAACCCGCATGATCCTCATGGGCATCGGTAAAGATGCCATCAAAGGTAAAGACTGGATCAAATCCGTTAAAGCCGCTGCCACTTGCCTCAAAAACTCTGCCAGTGATAAAGGCGCCATCACACTTCATGGCCTGTCGTTTGATGATGTCGATGAAGCATGGGCGCATCAGCAACTCGCACAATGCTTTGAAGATGCACTGTACGAGTTCAAAGAGTGCAAGAGCAAACCGAAAGAAGGCGAAGAAGACGAATCTAAAACCATAGAAACGTTGACTGTCATCGCCGATCCAGCCATGGAAACAGCCCTACAACAAGGCAAAGCCATTGCTGTCGGCATGGCCCTGTGCAAAACCTTGGGTAACCTTCCCGGCAACATTGCCACACCCTCTTTCCTAGCGGAAACCGCCGTATCGTTAGCGGAACAATACGATAAGCTCGCCGTGGATGTTCTAGAAGAAGACCGCATGGAAGAGTTGGGAATGGGATCATTCTTATCCGTATCCGCAGGTTCGATCGAGCCAGGCAAGTTAATCTGCCTGAATTACACCGGCGGCAAAAAAGGCGATGCTCCGCATGTATTAGTCGGCAAAGGCATCACATTTGATACCGGCGGCATTAGCTTGAAGCCCGGCGCAGGTATGGATGAAATGAAGTACGACATGTGTGGCGCCGCGTCGGTATTGGGGACCTTAAAAACTCTATGTGCGCTGAACTTACCCATCAATGTCGTGGGGGTCATCGCCGCCGCAGAGAACATGCCCGCGGGGCACGCGACGAAGCCGGGCGACATTGTGACGGCCATGAATGGCACCACCATTGAAATTCTCAATACTGACGCAGAGGGCCGATTGGTGCTATGCGATGCACTCACCTATGCCATCGACACCTTCAAGCCCGCTTCGATTGTGGACATCGCGACACTCACCGGTGCCTGCATGATGGCTTTAGGCGGGGTTAATTCGGGTCTCATGACACAAGACGAAGCACTGGCTGAAGAAATCCAATCAGCAGCAGAGCTGTCGCGTGATGCTGTGTGGCGCTTGCCACTTCAGGAAGAATACCAAGAGTTGCTCGATAGCAACTTTGCCGACATCGCTAATATTGGTGGGCGACTGGCAGGTGCAACAACCGCTGCGTGTTTCTTATCTCGTTTTACCGAAGGCCAGAAATGGGCGCATTTGGATATTGCCGGTACAGCATGGTTTAGCGGTGGCAAGAACAAAGGCTCCAGTGGCCGACCTGTTCCCTTACTGGTCACTTATCTAATGGGTAAGGAATAACCAACAACACACTCAAACAGGGGAAAACACCAGTTTGAGTAAAAAAATACAAACCGACAGTTGATTATCAACTGCCGGTTTTTGTTTTTTTGATCCTTATTTCGTTCATCAGCCAAAACCCATCTACACAGTTTTATCATCTATGCTAAAGAGGTCGAGCTACGAGATAAGAGTCCACCATGTTTTGGAAACAGTTACTGCCACAGTTCTGTGCGTTTGTAGGGGTTTCAATTGCGCCATTGACGAGTGCGGATCGCTATCAAATACAGTTCGTCGATGATGAAAATAAACCCGTTGAATTTGCCGTCATTGCTCACCCAAACGCGCCAGTGACGGAGGCCTTGTTGCCAGCTGAGCCTGCTGTCATCGACCAAATAGATATGCAATTCTCGCCCATGGTCATTGCCATTGAACAAGGCCGCACGGTGAGCTTTCCAAACAGCGACAACATACGTCATCACGTTTATTCATTCTCAAAAGCTAAGCGCTTTGAAACCAAGCTTTACGCGAATAAACCAGATGCACCTATTTTATTTGATCAAGCCGGCGTGGTTGTGCTCGGGTGCAATATTCACGACACCATGATCGGCTATATTTACGTTTCACCTTGGCGAGATTTTGCCGTAAGTGATCAAAATGGTATCGCTGAAATTCAGGCTGCCGAAGCACCTCAAAGTCTCGAGTACTGGCATCCTTGGAGCTTGCTCCCCAATCAAATCATTACACACAACATTCAAGATTGGCCAGAAACCGGTCCGCTTATTCTGAAACTGATGTTGAATAAGCCCGAGCCCCAACCTGAACTTAAGACATTTAAGCGTAGGTATCTAAAATAATGAAAATGAGCTTGCGTAATCGTATTGCAATATTTTTCCTGAGCTTATTAATCGTGAGTACCATTGCAACCATTGGATCTGTGCTGTTGGCCACCAATAATAGTGTTAAGGTTCAAGCACAAGCCAAGCTAAATGTCGGTAAGAAAGTCTTTGAGCAACTGCTCAACGAACGGGGGAATCAACTTTTAAACTCTGCCACTGTTTTGGTTGCCGACTTTGGATTCAAAGATGCCGTCACCTCGAACGATCAAGCAACCATAGAATCTGCACTGGTCAATAATCGCAACCGCATTAATGCAGATTTAATGATGTTAATTACGCTAAATGGAGAGGTTATTAGCAGCCAGCAAGCGCACCAACTGGATACGGCATATATAAAAGTACTGCTTAAGTCTGATCAAACCAAAAGCGGATTATCGGGCATTTTTCTCATACAAGACGAGATATTTCAATATGTCATGCTGCCCGTCAAAGCACCCATTACACTGGCCTGGGCGATTGTTGCAACACGAATTGATAAAGAGTTCGCGCTACAGCTTAAAGAACTGACGAACCTAGATGTTATATTCAAAGCTAAGGGCAATAAAAATAATGTGGCATTCGTTTCGACCATAGAAAGCATTCAAGCTGACATTCACGCTCGCTCAAGTAACGATACATCCATTAAAGAACTACTCAGTCAACATGAATTGAACTATTTAACGCTTGCGGTCAAACTATCTGAATCGGATTTTTTTGAAATTAACGCATTTTTGAATACCTCATTAAGAGAGTCTTTTTTACAGTTTTATCCTTTAAAAGTGCAAATCGTCATCATCGCCGGTATCACGCTAATTCTATCCATTATCAGCGCATTCTTTCTTGCCCGAAAAATCACCAGCCCAATTATCAACTTGGCCAAGGTAACAAAGGAAGTGAGTTCCGGAAATTACAAAGAAATCATAGAGCCCAATCATTCAAGCGTTGAAATTTCTAGACTCAGCGAACACTTCAATATCATGCAGAAAGAAATTGCATCACGGGAAGAAAAACTCACTTATCTAGCCTATAACGACAGTTTGACGGGTGTTGCAAATCGCAGCTACCTGATTAAACAGCTTTCCGATTCCATCTCGAGTACGCCAAACAAAGAAATTGCCATCGTACGAATTTACATTGATAAATTTAAAGAGGTAAATGACACTTTTGGCTATGACATTGGGGATGCACTGCTCATAGCGTTCGCTCAGGTTTTAATATCTTATACTTATCGCACGCACTACGTAGCTCGACTCAATGCTGCTGAGTTTGCAGTCATTCTCAATAACGTAAACGACAATACAATCACTGAAAAAATTACAAACTTTCAAACCATTTTAGAGTATCCACTCTCTGTCCATGACCTTCGCTTAAAAAATCATATCATCATGGGTATTTCATTTTACCCAAAACAAGGCAATGAAGCGGAGCAACTGCTGCGACGTAGCGAAATTGCTCTCAACCATGCAAAAGATTTCAAGCTTGATTACTTTATTTACGAAGAAGGTCAAGATGAACGGCATTTGAGGCAAATTGATTTGATTAATGGCCTTAAGGAAGCTCTGAAGGCGGATGCGTTAAATATTCATTACCAAGCCAAAGTTGACAGTAAATTAAATGTCGTTAATCAAGTAGAAGCGTTATTGCGCTGGGTTCACCCAAAGTATGGCGTGATTTCACCTGAGGAATTCATTACCCTTGCCGAGCAAACAGGACTGATGCCTAGCCTAACCAATTGGGTATTAACGAACGTCTTTACACAAGCTAGTCGCTGGAAGAAACAAGGTCTCGGCATCACCATTGCCGTCAATTTATCTGCCTACGATTTAGTCAGTGATTTTCCGAAGAATCTTGAATTACTGCTGATCAAGCACCAGCTACAACCAGATGACATCATGCTGGAAATCACTGAGAGTGCCGTCATGAATAATCCAGAAGTAGCCATTCAAGTGTTACACAGACTTAAGAAAATTGGCTTCTCTTTATCCATTGATGATTATGGAACCGGTTATTCATCATTATCTCAACTTAAAAATATGCCCATAGACGAGCTGAAAATTGACAAGTCCTTTGTTATTCATCTCGACAGTGACAAAAATGATCAGGCCATCGTTAAATCGACGATAGAACTCGCGCATAACATTGGTTTAAGTGTGGTCGCAGAAGGCGTTGAAACATTGCAATCATTTTCAATGCTAAAGCATTGGGGGTGTAATAAATTACAAGGTTATTTAATCAGCCGCCCCATTAGTGCGAGCGATTTTGAAACTTGGCTTCAGGAATACAAAGTACCAGAGGCATCATCATGAAATACCGTTTGGCCACAGTCGCGCTGATCATAGTGGGGTCTTTGGGACACGCTGACAACGGTAAAATACTGGCGACTTCAGGTGTGGGGCCAATTGAAGGTGGTGCCGGTGGTGGCATCATTCCGTGGGCAATGTTGAGTGGCTATGCAACACGAGATGAAGTGGGATTGAGCGCCACGATGAGCGAGGCAGACGTAAAAGATTACACATTATCTTCCCATGGCGTGGCATTAGGGCTGTATGACCGAGTAGAGACCTCGTTTTCTCAACTTCGCTTTCAGAATAAAACCAATAGTGTTGATATTAAGCAAAATATATTGGGTATTAAAACCCGTCTTTACGGAGATGCATTGTACGGCACCTGGCCTCAATTCAGCTTGGGGTTGCAACACAAAAGTCTATTAGATAAAGCGGTGGCAAACTCACTGGGTGCTCGTGACACCAAAGGTACGGACATTTATTTAAGCACCGCTAAAATATGGCTGGCTGGCCCACTAATGCGCACGGCACTCCTCAACGCCAATCTCCGTTACAGCAAAGCAAACCAATTAGGTCTACTCGGTTACGGAACGAAGTCGAGCGACCATGCAGATATCTTATTTGAAGTGGCTGCAGCTTTGTTTATTCATCGGCGTATTGCGGTTGGCCTAGAAT
Source organism: uncultured Saccharospirillaceae bacterium (assembly GCA_947503895.1). GTDB lineage: Bacteria > Pseudomonadota > Gammaproteobacteria > Pseudomonadales > Oceanobacteraceae > Bermanella. Next base: position 427,479 of record CANNFT010000005.1, on the reverse strand, counting down.
ACAGAGAAAAACCCGATAACATTAACAACGTAAAGGAAGAAGACTGGCAAGATGTATTTATTGCATACTTCCCGAGTAAATCTTTATCCATAACCCTCGCATATTTACAACTGGGTGAAATTGCCACATTGAAAGATCAAACCGGTACGTATTTTTCCATTCAAGGATCATTTTAATGATCGCGCGCCTGAGTAAGGGTTGGCACCATGCACGGTTCATTTGCACAAATTAAAAAACTATTAATTGCCTATTCCATTGCACTGTTATTGATTGCATGCACAACGATCAAACCACACCAGTCACTTTATGACGCACTCGGAAAACAAGAGGGTATTGCACGGTTGACCGATGCTTTTATTGAAGAAATACAATATGACAAGAGAGTATTACCCTATTTCCTAAAGTCCGATATCGTGCGATTTCGCGAAAAATTTATTGAGCAATTATGCACGATCAGTGGTGGCCCTTGCCGCTATACAGGGGACACCATGGTGGATGTCCATAGCGGCATGGACATCAACGAACATCATTTTAACGCAATCGTTGAGGACTTAATCTTAGCGATGGAAAACATCAGCCTTCCCACGAGCACACAAAATCAATTGCTTTCACTCCTTGCGCCCATGCGCTCGGATATTATTTACCGGTAGTAACATTCATTTATAAATACTCCAATAATTTATCCTTGAAGCAATCTTTGATGCGTTGATAACCAAGGGGGTTCAAGTGTATGTAGTCTGCCCAGTAACGAGCATCTTGACATTCTTCGCGGATATCCAGTAAGTCAAATCGTTCCAAACCCTCTCCACACACTTCATGATATCGTTGGGGAATATCGTACATTGCATCATAAAGCGCATCCAAAAGTACCTTAATAAACGCCTGTCGCTCTGGGTGCACACTTTCTCCCTGATTCTCAGGCCACCCTTTTTTATCAAATACTTTATGCAAATGGGCATCTGTATCAATTGTAATTTCGCCCAACTCTGACAGATTAAGACCAACACTTTTCAGGGGTATTTTCAGCCAACTCAAATTGAACAGTTTAAATAGAAACTGCTTTACGAAACCGACTTCCTTCATATCAAATTGGATCGGTGAGCCTTTTGAAGTGTGCGTAGCGTAACAATATGAATGGGTAATAATGTGTGCCTGTGGGGCGTACTGATCTCTCAGTTGAATTGCGCCGATATAATGACTTACCACTCGGTCAGCTTCATCTTGTAAAATATCGGGGTCATAGGACGATTGCCATGATCCATCATATTCTAAAATGCTATGACGCTGGGCGCGATTCACCATGTCATTGCCACCCGCAGATAACAATATAAACTGCGTTTGCTCAGCGATTTCTTTTCGGCTCAGCGCCTCAAATAAAGTATGTGATGGCATTGATTTCTCAGCCACACCACACTGACCGTCTGAGACTTTCGCCACCAAGTCAGGAGAAGTATCACCAGAGCGTTCTAACCTCAAAAACAAACCATTTACGTGCTTGTCCGCGATCAGATGATCAATAACATTCGTATGGCTGCCCACACCGAAATTTTTTAATCCAATTGTGTGCTTAAGGATAGAGCCCATGACTTCTGTCAGGCTTTTTAGAGGATAATCAAACCAGCTATCCCCTTCCGTCAGAATAACTGGCTTAAGCGTTGATGCTCTTGGTTTACGCAACACAGTGAAAGCGGTTTTGAAAAAAGTGCGCGTTTGACGCTGACGTTTCAGTAAACGCTGACAGAATGCTTCAATATCTCGACTGTAATTTAATCTTGAAGTAAACATGGCCTGTACGATCGGTAGTTTGGGACGAGGCGAAAGCTAAACAGTTACGGGAAATGGGTCAAGCGTTAGGGGTCAATGAATCATACAGAAAAGGCAAATTTTCCCTATATGGCCATTGTGCTGAATTGGCGCTTTCTTCAATGACGCTAGATGACATTGGAATCCGCTTGCTGATTTTTAGCTTAAGCGGGAATTCAGTTGGGGAAAGTCCATTTCATCGCTATACTGGGCCCTCGTTTTCAGCCCACGCGATCATTAAGCCTATTTTCCTATGACTTCTGTTGATTTTTACATTCTCGGTCAAACTCAGCAGCAAGACAGGCTGACATTTACCTGCCGATTAACAGAAAAAGCTTGGACTGAAGGCCATCAAGTCTACATTCATGTCGACAGCGAAGAAGCCGCAATGGAACTCGATGCGCTACTGTGGACCTATAAGCCAGATAGCTTTGTGCCTCATCAATTGGCAGGTAAGGTCGCAGATGGCAGTTGCGATGTCGAAATTGGTTGGCAGCAACACCCAGAGCATCACAAAGGTGTACTGATCAACCTCGTTTCACCCTTACCCACATTCTTCAGCCGCTTTGATCGCGTTCTAGAGGTTGTGATTCAGGAAGAAGCCATCTTGAAGCAAACTCGTGAGCACTATAAATTTTACAAAGATCGTGGCTATACGGTCACCCACCGAGACTTACGGGGCTAACCGCCACCAGACTGGCGTTTACTTCCCCCAATAAATGAGAAATAAGCTTCGTTTCCCCTCTTTATGACTTGTTTTTACTAGTCCATTTATCTAACCTTCGCACGCTTTATCATCACCTTAAACTCAGGGAAACACCATGTATAAGCTCATGCTAATGAGCGCGATATTGCTTCTGGGGGCTTGTGCGCGAGTGGACTATGTCCAGCTTGGCGACATCGACCAATCACAGGGGCAGCTCACGCCAATATCCGTCAAAGTTAGTCAGTTTGCCATCGAAATGGCCGCCGTAGCAGAGGTTGGACGACACGTTGCCACCAACTCAGCCGCCCGTTCACAGTCTCAAGAAATCCGAGATCTTCTGGCGCTCATCAATATGGGGCCAAGAACAGGCAATCCAGTTTTCGATGATACCTATGCGGAAAATATATTGGATCAGCTTTATCAACAGTGCCCCAGTGGCAATATCACTGGCATTCGTAATATTCGCGAAGCGAAAACCTACGGCCCAGTCAGTGGTGAAATTGTTCGTATCGACGCTTTTTGTATTCAGTCAGGAAATTAATCATGTCTCGTCTTATTTTCACCTTTATCGCGCTATTTTCACTCGCCGGTTGCGTTAACTTAAACTCGGTTTCATTAACTCAGATCCCTGATGATCGAAGCAACCTCATTAGTGCCGAAGCACATGACTGGTTATTTTTAGGCTTAACATCCAATAATGATTTCGTTGACGAAGCCATCGACAACCTAAAGTCAAAATGCGAAGGCGGTAAGCTACAAGGTATTTTAACCAAGCACCAAACAACTGCGTATTTATTGGTATTTAAACGCGAAGTGATTGCCAGCGGCTACTGCCATAAAGCATAAGGAATCTCTATGAAACGTTTAATATTAACAGCCGTATTGAGCAGCCTTATGCTGGCGCTCGGAGGATGCACACACAGCGTTCATATGGTGAATACCAATGGGTTCGGTGATGTCATGCCAAAGGGTAGTACAACGCAATATATTGAAGCACGTTCAGAGCAAGTCGTTGTATTTGGATTCGTGTTTGATGTGGATTACGTTGACGAAGCGCATACACGCCTACTCAACCAATGCGATGGAAATATTCGTGCCGTTAGCACACAATTTTCTACCTCGCATGGTTTTTTACATTGGACCAATAAAATTCTAATGAAAGGCATTTGCGAGCAGCCAAGCGCCTAATGCTGAAACAAAGCGCTAAAGGATGGCTTTCGACTACCTTTAGCGCGCCTCTCACCATCTCCTTCATTTAACTTCGAATCACCGAGCAATTAAAACACCCTGGTCCCGCGTTATGAATATGCAGATATTCTACGCTAGAGTTTTGAAAAATCTGTCGTATTAACGATGGTGCACGCTTACCTTCTACCACCTCTGCTACGACCATATTGCACTCTGCATTATACCCTCGAACCGACAATAAACGATGATCGAGCATTTTAGGCAAAGTATTCTTTTCGCAATGCGCCGCGTGTGCGAATTCGCGTATAAATATCGGGCCGGTCGCCGCATAAGCCGATGACACGTTGTGGTGGGCGTAGCTGAATGCTAATACACGCTCCCCCACTGCAGCATCTTGCAATGAAACTCGACAGGGATAGCCGGGGTTTTTATCGACAGTTAGCCAACGGGCGTTTAAGGCTTGTAATGCTTGATCGCTAAGTCCGCGATACCGATGAATAGCCGTCTCGTTTAATGACACTACCTGAAAATCCGCACTCACTGATTATTTCCTTTTGATATTCCAATAGTCCGACAGTATTCACGCTACCTCAACGAATACTGTCCCTGAATATCGCACAGTCTAATGCGTGGAAACATTCGGTTTCTTGCGCATTTTCAAGTTCGCTTCTACCGAATGCCATTGTTCGATTTACCATTCGCAGGACTGATAATCTTTTAGAAAGATCCCATATTGCGGACGGATTCCCGCGAGCGAGTTTTTTAATCCAAGAGATGTAATGAACACCCACAGACTGTTTGTCTAATGCAATCAGTACCGCCGATTTATTTAGAAGTTGTTTTTGATAATCGTGATGGTTGCGAAAACCATATAACTGACAGAGCACTTCGCGGACATGAGATATCTTCACATCAGGAAAAGGCCAGTTTTTTTGTAATGCTTTGGCTTGTTGCTTAAGAATGCTGGGAGATATGAGGAAAGGCATAATAAAGTTCTCGTCCATATTTCACTGCAACAGGGTAGTCCCACTCTGATACCTGTTGTGTGCACATATGGCGAACACTTTAATGAGTCATCAAAAACGTGATTAAGGCGAATAGTCTTTCACTGCGCCGCTTAGCCTATCGGCTTTTTCTTGTGGGAAGATGGGCACAGCGGCTGCCCTAAGGCTCAAAATATTATGTCAGCTTTAGATAAATCGCAAGTCATGTGTTTTTATTGGTCTGGCAATCTAAAGACAACTCGGTCGATGCCGCTCACGCCGGTGGACGAATCAATGGCCATAAATTCGTAGGCACTGCCGTAATCTGACAAGCCATTGATACGAAAGCTTTCCCATCGATACTCGCTGTTAATGTCTTCGATCCATTCATTCTTAAAGGAGTAATGAGACCATGTCCCCATGCTCGGAGGTGTGTTTAATTCCTTGTTTTCAGCGCGAAAAAATAGACTGCCCAGCTGATGATTGGCTTCCGTGGTAAAGGTATTCTGAAGCAAAAAGTGAATAGGCTGGATGTTTTGCGTGTTCTTACTTTGCGTCGAACTATTTTCAGCACTGAACATGGTGGCTGAGTAGCAATTAATGTCACGCGTCGCTTCTGTGCCATTTGAACCTAGGTAATGGGCTTGTCCGAATGCAGCCACTTGATCACTCACCTTGATTATTTCAAATAACAGGGTTTGGTCTTTCGCGTCGTGTCCATTGAATCGTGTTATGTCGATTCGACGATTATCCGTCACGACTCCCTCAGTACGACTATTAAAGCGGATTCTGCCGTCTTCTACCGTCACAGCATGAAGCGTATCGGAGCACTGCAATCCTTCAAATAAGTTGCGTGCAGTAGGAAAATGCAAAGAGGTTTGCCCGTTTTCAATCACCATATAAAAACGATGAGCAACAATGGGCGAGTCAAACTGGGTGCGCTTACGAATGCGGCCACCGTCAACTTTATCGACCACGCCGGCCTTCACCAAATCCACAAAGCCCACCCATGTGCCGTCTAGTGAATTGCTGGACACACTTCTCTCTTGAAAGTCATTTAAAGGGCTAGGTGACGTGCTCACAAAACGCCATTCGCCCTCTAGGCTAGCAGGATCAAACGGGCGATTGGTGGGTTGACTCGGCTCAACAGAAGACCCTTCACAGGCCACCAACAGCAGGCTGACGATCAACCATAGACTGCTGACAAAATATCCCTTAATTTCTCGAACAAACCTCACCATGGGTCACTCACTCTCATTTTTACTGCGGCGAGTATACCCTGTCTGAGTCGCAACGTCGCAGAACCTGTTCAATTATCACCCAAAAACCTGCCATTTTGTGATACACAATGGATTTGTCTACACCCTGCCCAGCGCCCCTAAAGTTCGCTATAATCCGTCGGTTATATTACCCCTAGGTTGGCGGTGCGCTTCAACGCTGACCTCATTAGTTTTTTTCACAACAGCATCTTGGGTTCAGCGAATACTCCTATGGCGATGGATAAGACATATCAGCCCCACGAAATCGAAACGTCCTGGTATAAAACTTGGGAAGAAAAAGGCTATTTTGCCCCTCAAGGCGGGGATGACAGCTATTGCATCATGATCCCACCGCCCAATGTCACGGGCAGTCTTCACATGGGCCATGCCTTTCAAGACACCATCATGGATACACTCACCCGCTATAACCGCATGAAGGGTAAAAATACCCTTTGGCAAGTGGGTACTGACCACGCTGGAATCGCAACTCAAATGGTGGTCGAGCGCCAATTAGCAGCACAAGGTGTTGACCGTAAGACGCTGGGCCGAGAGAAGTTTCTAGAGAAAGTATGGGAATGGAAAGCGGAATCGGGCGGCACCATCACTCAACAATTACGTCGTATGGGTGCCTCGGTTGACTGGAGTCGTGAGCGCTTCACCATGGACGACGGGCTTTCAAACGCGGTCAAAGAAGTGTTTGTTCGTTTGTTTAAAGAAGACCTTATTTATCGCGGTAAGCGCTTGGTCAACTGGGACCCGAAACTGCACACCGCCATCTCAGATCTTGAAGTGGAAAATAAAGACAAAAAAGGCCATATGTGGCATTTCCGCTATCCGCTGGCTGATGGCGTCACCACTAAAGATGGTCTCGATTACATTGTCGTTGCCACGACACGTCCCGAAACGATGCTCGGGGATACAGGGGTGGCCGTTAATCCAGATGATCCACGTTACCAGCATTTAATTGGCCAATTCATCGAGCTGCCCTTAGTCGGTAGACGCATTCCCATTGTTGGGGATGAACACGCCGACATGGAAAAAGGCACGGGCTGTGTAAAAATCACCCCAGCTCACGACTTTAACGATTATGAAGTGGGTAAACGCCACCAACTACCCATGATCAACGTCTTAACATTTAACGCAGAGATTCGTGAAAGCGCTGAAGTTTTCAATACCAACGGCGAACCAAGCGATGCCTACAGCTCCGATTTACCAGCTGAATATGCGGGCCAAGATCGCTTTGAAGCGCGTAAGAGCATCGTCGCTAAATTTGACGAATTGGGTTTACTGGATGAAATTAAAGATCACGATCTGACCGTACCCTACGGAGACCGTGGCGGTGTTGTCATTGAGCCCATGCTAACCGATCAATGGTATGTGCGCATTGCAGACCTCGCTAAACCGGCCATCGAAGCCGTTGAAAACGGTGATATTGAATTCGTGCCAAAAAGCTACGAAAACATGTACTACGCTTGGATGCGCGATATCCAAGACTGGTGTATTTCTCGTCAATTATGGTGGGGGCATCGTATTCCGGCTTGGTATGACGAGCAGGGTAATGTTTATGTCGGTCGTGATGAAGCAGAAGTGCGTCGCGAAAATAACATCGCTGAAGATGTGGCGCTCTCCCAAGATAACGACGTGCTCGACACGTGGTTTAGCTCTGCATTATGGACCTTCTCGACGTTGGGCTGGCCTGAGCAAACGCCAGAGTTAAAAACCTTCCACCCAACGGATGTGCTGGTCACAGGCTTCGATATTATTTTCTTCTGGGTCGCCCGAATGATCATGATGACATTGAAATTTACAGGCGAAGTTCCATTCAAAAAGGTGTATGTGCACGGCCTTGTGCGAGACCAGGAAGGTCAAAAAATGTCGAAGTCCAAGGGCAACGTACTCGACCCACTGGACATCATTGATGGCATCACCCTTGAAGATTTGGTCGCCAAGCGCACCCAAGGCATGATGCAGGATCAACTGGCCCCCAAAATTGAAAAACAAACGCGTAAACATTTCCCCGACGGCATTACGTCCTGCGGTACAGACGCTTTGCGTTTCACCTTTATGTCTTTGGCCAGCACGGGTCGTGACATCAAGTTTGATATGAGTCGCTTGGAAGGGTATCGAAATTTCTGTAACAAGCTTTGGAATGCGACTCGATTCGTATTAGAAAGCATTGGGTACGATGAAGAAAAAGGCTTCAACGCCGATCAAATTAAAGATCTCAATACGGGTGACGTGGATATGTCATTGGCGGATCGCTGGATCGTTTCTCGATTACAGCAAGCCGAAAAAGACGTGATTGATGCGATGGAAAATTATCGTTTTGACCATGCTGCCCAAGCCCTGTATGACTTCATCTGGAATGAATACTGCGCGTGGTATTTAGAACTGTCCAAACCCGTATTATGGGACAAAGCGGCGAGCGAGGCACAAAAACGTGCTGCGCGTCGTACATTAGTGCGTACATTGGAAGCCATATTAAGAATGGCACATCCTATGATGCCGTATATTACAGAAGAAATTTGGCAGACCATTGCCCCGATCGCAGACAAGTCAGCGGATACCATCATGCTGGCACCATTCCCGTATCCCGAACAAGATAAAATTGATTTGGATGCAGAGTCTGATATCGAGTGGCTGAAAGGCGTGATTACCGGCATCCGAAATATTCGCGCAGAAATGGGAATTGGCCCTGGCAAACCGATTGAAGCCTTATTCCGAAACAGCAATGTCGACGTTGCCACGGACGATCAAGCGCGCTTAAAAGCGAACAATACGTTCTTGAAGAATTTGGCCAAATTGGAAAATATTCAGTGGCTTTCTGCCAAGGACACAGCCCCACTTTCAGCCACGGCACTGGTGGGCGAAATGGAAGTGATGGTACCGATGGCGGGCAATATTGACGTGACTGCGGAAATTAATCGCTTAACCAAATCGCTTGAGAAATCTCAAAAAGAATTGGATCGCGTGGCAGGCAAATTAAATAATCCTAAGTTTGTCGATAAAGCGCCAGAAGACGTTATTGAGAAAGAGAAAGCAAAATTAGCCGATATCGAAGGCACGCACAAAAAGCTTCAAGAACAAATTGAAGCCATTAAAGCGTTGTAAAAAGCCATACAGTTCACAATCAAAACAGGCATTAACTTGCCTGTTTTTCATAAAGAAGTAGTTAAAAATGAAATATCTTATCTCCTTTGCACTTTTGTCTTTTAGTGTTGCCTCATACTCAATGCATCCACCTGCTGCCATGAACCCAGCAGGCATTCATACCATGCATCACTCTGCAAATGTGACCTCCCCTCAAACAGGGATCCATGCATCAAACTCATCAGTAGATGGATTGAATTCAGGGTCGCAATACTATAGTGCCAGTTTGAGTGGGCTTCGTCGATTTGTTAATACACTAAAGCATGATAAACCGGATGCATTTTCCCATTTAGATCAAAAACTTTCCAAACTTGAAATGCGGCAGACACTAAGCTGGGTTGTATTTGCAGCCGGCGCAATTGGCGGATTTGCTCTTGCCCGAAACCAAGATATAGAAAACCCAGATACCACCACTCCAACAGTATTGATCCTTGGTAGCCTCTTCGGAAGTTTATATATTCGTCCCAGTAGAGACGATTATTTTGAGTTCATAAACGAAAATAACAGAATCAACCCTAGTCAAAAACTAAATATGGCTATCAATTTAAAGCCTTTGACTGAAGGACTCGGACTAAACTTAGCTTTCAATTTTTAATAGGGCGCCAATGCGTATTCTTTAGAAAGTTGTAGTCAATGTTTATTAAATCGATTTACTTCAGCTTTCTAAAATGAAATACGTTTATTTTGCCTGCCCAACCACTGTTCTCGCTCCTGCTTCCTCGCACTCATGCCCAAATTCAATTAAGTTTTTAGAGGTATAACCAGAACGTTTCATACCACTGTCTACACACACCCAATAAGCTGGGCCCGAGTGCGCGATATCCAGCTGACACAGTTGATTTAAATCTGAAAAATCCGATCGCAACGTGGGCTCGCTTTTAATAAGCGTTTCAAATAACGTTTCGCATAGACTTGTTTGCGGGATGGCCGCAGCGGACTCGGACTCGGCAAATGAAAACGGTATGCAGGTTAATGATGTCATCATGACAAAGACTGTGGCCATGGTTTGTAGCGGTTTCATCGTGAACTCCCATTCTTTTTGTTATTGGGAGAAACAAACTTTTAAATTACAGACCAACTTGAGTTTGCTTCTACACTGACACTAGCGCGTTTTTATGTGCTTTTCAGCTTGTTGAGTGGCCATGATGCAAAATCAGCGCGTTCAACCTAACCATTTTTTCAAACCCACCGCACCGAAACCACCTTATCGCCTGGACCATTATTCCACCCCTTAATAAGATCAATATTGATTTACAGCAGGTTTGATGGCTATGCCAAATCCGCCGCAGAATTCTCGGCAGTCAATTCCACTCATTGGCGGTTTTCATGTAGAATCGGGGCAAATCATGCGCTTAAGGAAATCCCATGAATCAATTAAAAGCCCGAATCGGAGAACACGCTCAAACGCTCGATTGTGAGCAAAACGACTTAGCTTCTTTGCGAAGTGCACACAATGCGCCATTAGAGATTGTGGCCTTTGGGCAGAACATTTTTTTATCACTCATGGGAACCGTGCAAGAAGTCACCATGGAGATCGTTTCAGCGACGGGTGAGCGTCTCGATTTCGAAGAGTATCAACTGCGTTTTTAACCCTACGCCTCTCGAGCAGCACAAATCAGAATCTAAAAGGAAAAAACATGAATGGAGCCGGTGGTACATCAGGAGGATTAGGCGAATTTTTCATCGGCCTGATCATGATGATTGGTGGAAGTTATTTATTTTTGAATGCCATCACAGTGACGTCTACGTTTGGCATGGGCACACAGCTTTATGGCGTTCCAGCCTTTGGACGTAGTTTTAGCGTCACCAGTGGCATGATCTTGATCCCATTTATGTTTGGAATTGGCATGATCTTCTTCAATGCGAAAAACTATATCGGTTGGATTCTTGCCGCTGGCTCAATCATCGCACTATGCTTTGGTGTGATCGCATCGGTACGCTTTGGTTTTCACAATATGAGTGCGTTTGATTTGATCGCTATACTGGTGCTAGGCGTCGGTGGTTTGGGGTTATTCTTACGCTCACTGCTGCGTAAATAACGGGGCATTCACTGTCATTTCGGCCGCAGGGATTTAACACTTTCAATATTAAAACCTGAGGCCGATGACGTAATACAGTGCGTTACAGCTCTTCAACTAACTTTTTAGCTTGCTCTTTAATGGATTCTTTACCATTGCCAAAGAGCTCTTCGCTTTTATCCATTAGGCCAGACTTTTCAGCGCCTCTTTGCATTTTCTCTAACAGCGTTGGCTCGGAGAACGGGTTGTCGTAAAACTCATTACCCTTGCCAATATTGACTCCAAACCAAATGCCGATTCCAAAACCCAACAGCAGTGCGATGATAAAGTTTTTCATTGAACGCCTTAATCTCTAATTCAATCTGTATTAAAACCGTCGCATCATAGTGCTTAGGCTAGGGCAGCTCAACGGGTAATGGATGCTGAATACGGATTTCAGTGTCTGATATTTCCGACCGATAAGCCAGAATCTCAACACCGGCAGCTTTCGCTTGCCTCAATAATTGGCCGTATATCGTATCGATATGATCTGCTGGTCGCACAACCTCAATCCCGGTGTGATTCACACAGAAAAAGATGACCGCACGATGCCCTAATTCCACCATGCGTATTAACTCTCGTAAATGTTTGCTGGCTCGCTCGCTCACAGAGTCAGGGAAATACCCTATCCTTTTATTCGCCTCACTTTCCATTAATGTTGTGTTTTTCACTTCGACATAAATATTTTTTTCGCCACCGCTCAATAAAATATCAATGCGACTGCGCTCGTCCCCATATCGCACTTCTTGCCGTAATTCCGTGTAATCCTGTAGTTCACTGATGGTTTTATTTTCAATGGCTTCAGCCACTAAATGGTTGGGGCGTGCCGTATTTACACAGGCGATGTGGCCTGAAGGCGTTTCGCACAGCTCCAGCGAATGAGGGTACTTCCGTTTGTCATTTTGGCTATTCCAAAACCACACTTCGCCCCCTTCAACAAAGCAGTTTTTCATGGATCCTGTGTTTGCGCTGTGCACGGTTAATGTTTCTGTTGATGCTGTTTCCACATCGACCATGAATCGTTTGTAGCGTTTGATCCAGCGGCCTTTCTCCAAGGGAAATTCGAATTTCAAGGGAGTCCTTTTATACTGTCTGATTGAAGGTGTTCAGTTCATTGAGCCTACATTCGCTCGTAATGAGCGTGGCACCTTCGTCTATAAGAATGAACGTCTAACGCTGAAACCGCTCTACAAATCGTTGAATACGTTTAACCGCTTCTTGTAATCGCTCAACATCGGCTGTGTACGCAAAGCGCACAAATTGCTGAGCATTTTGTTCGCCAAAATCGATACCGGGTGTAATCGCCACGCCTTCTTGTTCGAGCAGTTCTAAGCAAAACGCCATACTGTCACATTGCTCTGATCCACATATGCCAGAGATGTCACAATAAATGTAAAAAGCACCCTGCGGTTGCGCAGGAATGTGAAATCCCAACGATTTTAACGCCGGTAACAAGTAATCTCGTCGTTCTGTAAATACCTGTCGGCGCTGTTCTAATAAATGCAAAGTGTCTGGCTCAAGAGCCGCTAAAGCAGCATGTTGCGCAATGGTTGAAGGTGCCAGAAATACATTTTGCGCTAATTTATCCAACTCAGGCACCGCCCATTGAGGTGCCACCACCCACCCCAAACGCCAGCCCGTCATACCAAAATATTTAGAGAAACTGTTTATCACGAATACGTTTTCGCCCAATTCAACCGCCGTGGCAGCTTCAGTGTCATAGGTGAGTCCGTGGTAAATTTCATCTACGATGAGCACACCGTCTCGATCGCTGATGTGCTGATGCAATGCGTGTAACTCTTCTTCACTCAAAACTGTACCCGTTGGATTCGCAGGGCTAGCGACTAAGGCACCAATGGTTGAAGGCGACCAATGGGCTTGGACATTTTCTGGCGTCAATTGAAACCCATCCTCCGCCTGAGTGGGCACCAACAGCCCATCCGCCCCCACCAATCGAAGAAAGTGTCTATTACAGGGGTATCCGGGATCTGCTAATAATAAGTTTTCCCCCTCATCGGCCAACAAGGCGGTGACCAATTGCAAGGCACCGGAAGCCCCTGGCGTGATGACGATGCGCTCTGCTGCGACTTCAGCATCGTAGCGCTGACGGTAAAACTGCGCGATGGCGCGCTTAAGCTCAGGCAATCCGGTGGCGGCTGTATAGTGAGTGGCTCCTTCCTGTAAAGCCTTTACTCCGGCTTGCACAATGGGCTCAACCGTTGAGAAGTCGGGCTCCCCCACTTCTAGATGAATGACGTCACGCCCTAAACTTTGCATGTGTTTTGCTTTAGCTAATAGGTCCATCACGTGGAATGGCGCTATTTTGTTCAGTCTTTGTGCTAGCTTCATTATTTGTATTGATGTCCTTGGGCGGTGTAGTGAGTAACCTTTGTACGGGTGCCTATTATTGCCTTTATTTTCATCCAAAGATCTCTAATTTTTACAAATTTTGTGGCACGGTCTAAAGTAATCTGATAGCTTTTGGCCCCCACTTGGGTAGCGGTCCTTGGGAGGAGCTCTTTTTGACGCAAACCAAGGTCTCCTCAGACTGTTGGTAAAGCTTGGATATTGATTAATTTCTAAGCTGCAAAGGATTTCCGAGGGAAACAAGATAGGCCTAAGGCCAAGCAAGGTGAGGCAGATATCTATGCCAGAAAAAGAACAAAGTTCATTTGCTCTGACGAATTTCAAACCCTACGAGCAAAAGAAAAACGAAGAATTCATGAGCGATGAAATGCAGGCGCATTTCAAACAAATCCTGATGAATTGGAAACAAGAGCTGATGGAAGAAGCGGACCGAACCAAGGTCCACATGCAAACCGACGCTGAAAACTACGCCGATCCTAACGACCGAGCGAGTCAAGAAGAAGAGTTCAGTCTCGAACTTCGAACTCGAGATCGCGAACGTAAACTGATCAAGAAAATCGAGAAAACCCTCGAATTAATTGAATCTGGCGATTACGGCTATTGCGATGCTTGCGGAATTGAAATTGGCGTTCGTCGACTCGAAGCACGCCCGACCGCTGATTTATGCATCGACTGTAAAACATTAGCCGAGATAAAAGAGAAGCAAGTCGGCGCATAGTGAATCCAGCAGGCGGCAGTTTGGCCTGTGAGCGATCGGATCAACACCTATCTTGCACTTCCTATCCTGCATGCTTGCGTGCGGGATATGCCCATAATGCACCTCCTTTCAAATCTTTGGCCAAACCGCGCCGCACGATTGTCACACCTCAGTGATTTATTAAACCTTTCGGCTTTGCATCCTTACCGGTGTTTTTTACAATGCCCTCTTTGTCTCAGAAATCGATTCTATTGCCAACGACACCGTCTCAACCCTATCGCGGGCGATTTGCGCCCACCCCCACTGGCCCGCTTCATTTCGGCTCACTGGTCGCGGCATTAGCCAGCTATCTCGATGCCAAAGCGCATCAAGGTGTGTGGTTATTGCGCATTGAAGATTTAGACCCGCCAAGAGAAGATCCTAGCGCCCATGCCTTGATTCAACAGCAAGTCGAAGCGCATGGATTGCTGTGGGACGAAACACTCATATCTCAGAGCCAGCAAAGCACGCATTATGAGGCAACATTACGATGGCTCAGAGAGCACGGTCATTTATTCGCCTGCCAGTGCAGTCGTAGCAAATTAAAACCCACCCAAGGTCGACATCTGGGCCGCTGCAGTTTTGACCCGGGCGGCGCCCCCTCATCGTCATCGGAAAGCGACTTTGCATGGCGGCTTTCTGTACCCGACTCTGAGTGGTCATTTCATGACCGAGTATACGGTGAGGTCTCCCAAAATTTACTGCGCGATGTCGGTGATCAAGTCTTGAAGCGGCGGGATGGTTTCTATGCCTACCAGTTAGCGGTCGTTGTGGATGATATTCAGTCCAACATTTCGCACGTTGTAAGGGGGGCTGATTTACTGGATAACACTGCTCGCCAGTGCTATTTACGGGCGTGCTTAGGCGCAGAACCCCTGACTTATTTGCACCTCCCTTTGGCCACCAACGCCGCTGGCCAGAAACTTAGCAAGCAGAACAAGGCTGAACCTCTGGATCTAAATAGTGTGAGTCAGAACCTGTTTCGAGCTTTGCGGTTTCTGGGTCAACAACCGCCCAGTGCACTCGCTCAGGAGCCCTCTTCCACGATCTTAGAATGGGGGATCGAACATTGGGATACTAGTCTAATTCGGCCATCTGACGACGGACTGATCAACTAAACTTGCTACCCCATGTTACCAGCAGTAACATCACACATTCTCTACGAAGTAACGAAAGCTCAGATCATGCGCTCAATGCACATATTCAGATCATTTTTGTAGGCCTATGTACGCACACAGACTTATTCTGTTACTGGTATTCGCCATCTTCATGTTTTCACCCGTGATCGTCGACAGCTGGCTATCGCCCTCTGGTGCATGGTATCGCCCATTCGCCATTTGGTTCGTATTATTGGCGGCAGCAATATGGCTTCAAAGATGGCAGGAACACGATGAGCTTTAGCATCAGCGCGCTAGTCGCCATCGTCATCGGATACCTCTTCGTCCTCTTCTTCACCGCTTATGCGGTCGAAAAAAACTGGCTACCCGACAAGCTCGTTAGAAATCCCGTTATTTATATTCTCTCTTTAGGGGTTTATGCCAGTGCTTGGGCCTTTTACGGCACCGTGGGGATGGCACATGAATACGGTTATGCCTACCTCACTTACTATTTGGGCATCTCAGGTGCCTTTGTCTTAGCGCCCATTTTACTCAAGCCAATCCTACGCATTACCCACAATTACCAATTGACCAGCTTGGCCGATTTATTTGCTTTTCGATACCGAAGCCGCGCCGCGGGAACGCTATCCACCGTATTTATGTTCGCCGCCATCTTGCCCTTACTCACCCTTCAAATTACCGCCGTGACCGAAACCTTCTTGCTACTGAATAATGAAATCAGTCGGCAGGAAATTGCGATGGGCTACTGCATGGTGATGACGGTCTTTGCCATTTTATTTGGTGCGCGCCACGTCAGTCCTCGCGAAAAACACGAGAGTCTCGTTTTCGCCATTGCACTGGAATCACTGGTGAAGCTTGTGGCCATCGTAATATTGGGTCTGTTTGCACTGTACTCCGTATTTGACGGCCCACTGGCCATGGAAGCTTGGCTTCAAGAGCACCAATCTATTTTGCAATCCATTCAAGCCCCCGTACAAGCAGGACCTTGGCGCACACTCCTATTAGTATTTTTTGCCGCCGCCGTGGTGATGCCACACATGTTTCACATGGCCTTCACTGAAAATAACAACCCTGATGCTCTGAGCAAAGCCAGTTGGGGATTGCCTTTATTTCTACTGGCCATGGCCGTCATGGTGCCACCTATATTGTGGGCTGGTGTGTTTTTAGAGGTCGATACACCACCGACCTATTTTGCGATTGGCCTAGGACTGACACTTGAATCCCCCTGGCTCACGGGTGTCGCCTTTGTCGGAGGATTGGCAGCCGCTTCTGGCATTATGATTGTCACCACGCTCGCCTTAGCCGCCATGGTCATGAACCACATTGTTTTGCCCATTCAACAACCCAATCCCAATAAGGATATGTACAGCTGGTTACTGTGGACACGGCGTTGGCTCATTGCGGCGATTTTTCTGGCGGGTTACTTGTTTTATCGGTTTATTGGCAGTGATCAAGACCTTGCTCGCCTCGGGATCATAGCCTTCGTGGCTACCATTCAATTTTTGCCCGGTGTGCTCGGCGTGCTTTACTGGCCATCCGCAAATCGACAAGGCTTCATTGGTGGGTTAGTGGTCGGCATCTTAATTTGGATGTGGGCGATGCTACTGCCGTTGCTCGGTTTTAGTGAACATCATTGGCTGACTTACTTACTGCCCGATACAAATGAAGAAAATTGGTACCTAGCCGCTTCGGGTGCACTCATCGCCAATCTAATCGTGTTTATTCTCGTCTCAATCTCCACTAAAACGCGGGCCATCGAGGAAAGCTCAGCCGAAGCTTGCTCGATCGACACGCTCAGCACACCGCAGCGCCTGGAATTGGTGGCACATGATGCTCAGGAATTTGTTGATGGCTTAACGGAGGCGCTCGGGCGAGTGGTGGCAGAACGCGAAGTCAGCCAAGCCTTGAACGATTTACAATTACACCAAAATGAAAATCGCCCCTACGCATTACGCCGCCTACGCTCTCGATTAGAAATCAACCTTTCTGGATTAATGGGGCCGTCGGTTGCCCATCGGTTAGTCAACCAATACATTCCGTATAAGCACACACATCACCCGCAGGGTAATCAGGACATCCAATATATCGAGAAGGGTCTTGAGGCGTATCACAGTCGATTAACAGGATTGGCTGCGGAGCTCGATAACCTGCGCCGTTTTCATCGCCAAACTCTAGAGCAACTCCCCATGGGCGCTTGCAGCTTGGGCAGCGACGGTGAGATTTTAATGTGGAATGCAGCACTTGCGGAATTGACCGGCATCACAGCGGACGACGTGGTGGGCTCTAAGCTCAATAATTTAAAACAGCCATGGCAGGCATTGTTAATTGAATTCATTGAGGATAATGCGACGCATCGCCATAAAAAAACCATCGAAAGCAGTGGGCGTCCAAGGTGGCTCAACTTGCATAAAGGTGCCTTACAAAATCCAGACAGTCACGAATACGGTGGCTTGGTCATCCTCATTGAAGATCAAACCGATACTCAGCTGCTTGAAGATGAATTAATCCACAGTGAAAGATTGGCATCGGTTGGGCGACTGGCCGCCGGTGTGGCGCATGAAATTGGCAATCCTATTACGGGCATCGCATGTTTAGCGCAGGATTTAAAGTACGAAACCCAAGACCCCCACTTACTTGAGTTGGGCGAGCAAATCTTAGAGCAAACTCAGCGGGTGACACGCATCGTGCAGTCACTCGTCAACTTCTCTCATACGGGCAACCACTTACAACGCAAAGAGCAAGGCCCGGTGAATATTTATCAATGCGCGCAGGACGCCATCAATTTAATTGAATTGAGTGATCGTGAACGCGGGATGCAGTACCTAAATGAATGCCCTCAGACATGTTATGTTCTCGGAGATGCGCAAAGGCTACAGCAGGTTTTTGTTAACCTTCTCACCAATGCCCGTGACGCCAGCGAAGAAAACAGCCGGATATGGATACACGCTGAGAGCGGTGAGCACACGGTGGTTATCCGAGTCACAGATGAAGGGGACGGCATCCCGAAAGAACAGATTGAACAAATATTCGAGCCATTTTTCACCACAAAAGAAGTCGGTAAAGGGACTGGGCTCGGTTTAGCACTGGTTTACAGCATCATCGAAGAGCACTATGGGCATATCACCATCGAAAGCCCAGCTAACGACTCCACACAACGTGGCACACGTATGGTCATCACGCTGCCTTTGTTTCACGCAGCGTCCGCAGGGGAGGAATACTAAGTGGCAAATATTCTGATCGTAGAAGACGAAAAAGTCATTCGCAGTGCGCTGCGCAGATTACTCGAACGTAACGATTACCAAGTCGAAGAAGCAGCAACATTACCCGATGCATTACTCAACCCGCTTGATCAATTTGACCTCATTATTTCTGACCTACGCCTACCGGGCGGTCATGGCACCGAGATCATCGAGAAAGCAGCCAAAACGCCGGTGTTAATTATGACCAGTTTCGCCAGCTTACGCTCTGCGGTGGATGCGATGAAACTCGGTGCAGTCGATTACATCGCAAAGCCTTTCGACCATGATGAAATGCTCTTGGCCGTGCAACGTATTCTTAAAGAGCGCAAACTGGTCAGGCAAAATCAGGCACTTAAAGAAGATCTTGCCAAAGATTACCCCACGACGGGGATCATCGGCAGCTGCCCGCCCATGCAAGACCTGTTTAAGAAAATTCGCAAAGTCGCGCCCACTGACGCCACGGTATTAATTCTCGGCGAGTCTGGTACCGGCAAGGAGTTGGTGGCTCGTGCGATTCATGAGCAAAGTCAGCGCGTCGACGCACCTATGATTAGCGTCAACTGTGCCGCCATCCCAGAAACCTTAATTGAATCTGAGCTGTTTGGGCACGAAAAGGGCGCATTCACCGGCGCCACGACCGTACGCCAAGGTCTGGTGGAAGCTGCAGACGGCGGTACCCTCTTTTTAGATGAAATTGGGGAGCTGCCGCTCGAAGCCCAAGCGCGGTTACTGCGAGTATTGCAAGAAAGTGAAATTCGACGCGTGGGCTCAGTGCAATCTAAAAAGGTCAATGTTCGCTTAGTGGCCGCCACTCACAGAAACCTTAAAGCCTTAGCGCAAAAAGCTGAATTCCGCGAAGATTTGTACTATCGCTTGAATGTTGTTGAATTGAAGCTCCCACCATTGCGTGACCGTGGCGACGACGTACTAGACCTGGCCACGCAGTTGCTGCATCGAGCTTGCGACAAACTTAACCGGCCGCAGTTGATCTTTAGCCCCCAGTGCGTGGACGCCATTCGCGACTACCGCTGGCCCGGTAATGTTCGCGAACTTGAGAACGCCGTCGAGCGCGCCGTTATCCTTAACGATGGCGAGGATATCACCGCAGAAGCCATGGCTATTGATTTACAGGCAGATAAGAAAGTAGCGCCATCCATGGTCGCGTCCCTCGAAGAGTCCGCCGAGAAAATTGAAACTCAAGTCTCGGATTTATCGCTAGATGATTACTTCCAGCACTTTGTTCTAGAGAACGAAGACAAAATGACCGAAACCGAGCTGGCCTTAAAATTGGGCATCTCGCGAAAAAGTTTGTGGGAACGCCGTCAACGCCTAGGCATTCCAAGAAAGAAAGCCGGCAAGGCCTAATACTGCCTTCTTTTACTGATCACCCTCTTCAAGCTAGCTCTTTCGGCTTGTCATCTCGAAGAGGGTGAAACGACATTCAAACCACCCTTTCTCACGTCTACCCACTTAACCTGTCATTTTCATTCACCGCCCACACTGACGGTCACAGCTTTATCCTCCTTTAATAAGCTAACGGATTAGAACCACGCATTCTAAGTCCCTAATAACACAGTAAAAATAGACCAGTTGATCAGGTTTGAATGCGATTGGTGGAAAGGTGTGAAGCGTTGCCAAGCAATAGCGCCAAAAGAAGGTTGTGATTCACAAGAGGTGCACGAGTTGGCGGCAATTTCGTGACGGGTAGCGCAGATTAAAAAAGCAACAAAGTCAGAGTGTGCCAATATTGTTACGGACGTTACCTTATGCCCCACATTTTTGTTACTTGAGGGGTGTGGCGGTAACAGTCTTCTGACACAAACAGAGAAAAAAAGTTCACGATATTGCTAAGTTATTGTTTTATAAGGTTTTTTTATTTTTGGCACGGTATCTGCTCTAACTAGGGAGCATAAGGCGAAGACATCAATAAAAATAAAAAAGTCATCGCTGAACTGAGTTGAGAGAACACCAATAAAAATAAAAATCGGGACCTCAAGCCAGTGCCAAAATAATAAATATAACAGGCAAACAAGAATTCGTGTTTTGAGTGTGTAGTGATCCAATAACTAAAAATAACAACTAGGCTGCACGATACACTCAAAACACAATTCGAATTTTAAGAATAAAAATAACAAACATTCGGAATCCGCTCAGGACTGGCAGCACAAACAAAAATAACAAAGCTGCCGGCTAATTTCTTTTACCTTCTATGCTTTACCCTACGTTTATCTGCTTCATATTCCTGCTTCATATTCCTGCTTCAAACCCTATCATCGATACAAGACGGTACTGTTCAACATTTGAGCCTCTAGCATCGCTGCTCATTGAGCATTCTATCCTTCTACTAGGCACATCGACGATTGGCTAATGTTGACTTCAAAAATCGAACAATCCGTGCCTTTTCAGTAACATTAGGCCTGATCGACACCGGCCCACCGCCCAGCCTCGCCGTGAACCTTGTAATTGCCTTATCCTCATGTACACTGCCCCACTCAATTAATCGCCCTGATGCGCTATGCTGAAACGCTTTATTTCCAAATTTAAAAAAAACCAACCTCAAGATCCGCTTCGCGCACAGATTATTCCCCGCGACCATCACAGCATATCTCGAACAAATATCAGTGAGTACGCACTGAAGGTACTTTATCGCCTCAAGAAAGAAGGCTATGAAGGCTATTTAGTCGGTGGCGGCGTCAGAGATTTATTGCTCGGCCAAGAACCGAAAGATTTTGATGTCGTGACCGATGCGACCCCAGAACAAGTTAGACGACTATTTAACAATTCTCGCCTCATCGGCAAGCGGTTTAAGCTAGTGCACGTTGTTTTTGGCCGCGAAATCATTGAAGTCGCCACCTTTAGGGGACATCACAGTAACGCCACGGGCAAACAAGAGGCCCATCAATCTGAATCCGGCATGTTACTCAGAGATAACGTTTACGGCACGATTGAAGAAGACGCTATGCGTCGAGATTTCACCGTCAACGCGCTCTACTACAATATTCATAATTTTGCCGTGCACAGCTACGCTGGCGGCATTGATGACATACACAATGGGCAATTACGTTTAATTGGCGATCCTGCGACACGCTACCGTGAAGACCCTGTTCGTATGATTCGCGCTGTTCGGTTCGCCGCCAAACTGAATTTCGAAATCGAAGCCGAAACGGCTGCGCCCATTAGCGAGCTCGCACCGCTGCTGGGCGAGATTCCACCTGCTCGCCTATTTGAAGAAGTACTCAAGCTCTTCATGGCTGGGCATGCTCTGGAGACATTCCGCTTACTGGAAGAGTATTCTCTGTTTGAGCCACTCTTTCCTCAAACGCAACAATGCTTGGATACTTCTGACTTCTATCGTCAGTTCATAGAGCAAGCACTGATCAATTCAGATGACCGTATTCGTCAAGGCAAAACGCTCACACCCGCATTCCTGTACGCCGTCTTTTTGTGGCCTCCTATGCTGGAGCAGTCAAAATTATTGGCTGATAAAGGCATGCCACCGGCACCGGCCATGCACCAAGCAGCCAGCCAGGTAATGTCGAATCAACAAGCCCGCATTGCCATTCCTCGTCGTTTTATTACACCGCTGCGCGAGATTTGGGATTTACAGCGTCGGCTTATTCGCAGGCAAGCTAAGTTTGTCGAGTCGACGGCCAGCCACCCTCGTTTCCGAGCAGCCTATGATTTCTTATTACTGCGTGAAGCAGTGGGTGAATCTTTAAATGGCTCAGGCAATTGGTGGACAAAATACCAAGAAGAGAACGAAATCGTTCCTCAGCACGATCCGGCGCCGAAGAAACGTAAGGGTAACTATCGTCCTCGGCACCGTGATCGCGGCAGTAAATCCAATGGCCGGTCAAAAGGTCCTCGAACGCGGTCATGATCAAGTCATCGCTGACGCGTGTATACATTGGAGTTGGCAGCAATTTAGACGAACCGCTTATTCAGGCAAACCAAGCGATTCTCGCACTGCAGCAGCACCGCCAATTACATGATGTACAAGCCTCCCCCCTTTTCAGTAGTAAACCGGTTGGCCCTCAGGACCAACCGGATTACATTAATGCGGTCGTACAGGCATCCACCTACTTAAAACCCCACGATGTGCTTGATTTACTGCAAAGCATTGAACAGGACCATGGCCGTGTCAGAAAGCGTCATTGGGGAGAGCGCACGCTCGATTTAGATTTAATTTTGTACGGTAATGCCACCATACGCACCCCGCGTTTAACCGTGCCCCATGCCCATATGCACGAACGCAGTTTTGTGCTCTACCCCTTACAGACTCTAGCACCTGAGCTCATTCTACCCAGTGGTGAACCCCTTCATCAGTGGATAAAACAGGTGAAATACGACTTAGTTCCTGTCAAAAATGGCAATTGACTTCACTTGCTGAGATCGGGACTATACGCCCCATTAAGACACAAGCGAGTTATCTATGAGCAAAACCACCATAAGCACTCTGCAAAAAAGTAAGTTGGCAGGGGATAAGTTCTCAGTCCTGACGGCCTACGACGCAACATTTGCCCACTTGGCCAGTGAAGCTGGTGTGGATGTGCTATTGGTCGGCGACTCACTCGGTATGGTGCTCCAAGGCAGTTCTTCCACCGTACCAGTAACGTTAGAAGATATGTGTTACCACACACAGGCCGTTAGCCGTGGTAATCAAGGCGCATTAATCATGTCTGATTTGCCGTTTATGAGTTATGCCACCCCCGAACAAGCCATGGCCTCTGCCGCTGCATTGATGCAAGCAGGTGCCGAAATGGTCAAAATGGAAGGTGGTGGGTGGCTCGTCGATACCGTTGAAATGCTCTCTGAGCGTGGGGTTCCGGTCTGCACACATCTCGGACTGACCCCTCAATATGTACATAAGTTTGGCGGTTACAAAGTTCAGGGCCGAGAAGACAATGCGGCAAAACAAATGATCAAAGACGCCAAAGCTATGGAAGCGGCCGGTGCGGACATCATCCTACTAGAATGCGTCCCTTCACCTTTGGCGAAAGCTGTCACGGAAGCTGTGAACGTGCCCGTGATTGGGATCGGTGCAGGACCAGATACGGATGGCCAAGTGCTGGTCTGCTACGACATGCTCGGTATGAATTCAGGTCGCGTCCCTCGCTTTGTAAAAAACTTCCTCGTCGAAGGGCGCAATGTTCAGCAAGCTTTTGCGGCGTTTGATCAAGCCGTGAAGAATGGTGATTTTCCTCAGGCCGAACATGGGTTTGAAGCATGATTACCGTCGAAACCTTAGCTGAATTACGGGCACACATCGCTCAAGCCCGAAGCGAAGGCAAGCGTATTGGTTTTGTCCCCACCATGGGCAACCTGCACAACGGCCACATGACGCTCATCGACGAAGCCGCTGAACAGTGTGACTTTGTCGTCGCCAGCATTTTCGTAAACCCTTTGCAGTTTAATGACAAAGACGACCTGAAGCGCTATCCGCGAACCTTGTCGGCGGACCAGATGCACCTTAAAGACCATGACTGCGACCTTCTGTTCTTTCCTGATGTCGATGAGGTTTATCCTAACGGTCAAGCCCAACAAACATTGGTCGGCGTGCCAGAAGTATCGCAAGGCCTATGTGGTGGCAGTCGTCCCGGCCACTTTGACGGTGTTTCTACCGTGGTGAGCAAGCTATTTAATATGGTGCAGCCAGACGCCGCTTTTTTTGGCGAGAAAGATTTTCAGCAATTGGCGGTCATTCGTCGTATGGTGGCGGATCTGTGCATGCCGATTGAGATCATAGGTGTTCCAACCTGTCGTGAACCCGATGGCCTAGCGATGAGTTCTCGTAATGGCTACCTGAGCGCCGAAGAGCGCGTGCAGGCGGTTCACCTATCAAAAGCGCTTATCACGCTAAAGGAACAGATTCGTGCAGGCAGCTCAGATTTTCCTATGCTCATTGAAGAAGCCAAGGCGTACCTTAATGAGCACGGTTTAACACCAGATTATGTGGAAATTTGTCGAGTAGATACTCTAAAACAGGCCTCGACAGATGATAAAGAATTGGTCATTCTCGGCGCAGTCTTCTTAGGAAGCGCGCGATTGATCGACAATTTTACCTTGACTCTTTCCTAGTATTGGTCAGTATGAGTCAGCGTAAATGCCCAATTGGGGCATGTACGGGTAAACGGCATTCATTGCCACTTAACGGGGCGCTAATCAATTAAATACCTGCCCTTTCACGACACATTAGGTGCGTGAAGGCGTGCCAAGTTGGCACACGGGATGTTAATTTGATCATGGCGTTGAATAGCTAGGGTGATTCGGGCATACTTCCGCGTCGCCGTGCCAGGCTAACACAGGGGCGGGCAGCTAAGGCAGCAGTTTTATTACGCTGGCCCTAAAGTGAGACACCGGGTTAAAGGTTGTGACTATGCAATCAGTTATGCTTAAAGCCAAGTTACACCAAGCGCGTGTAACACACGCAGTGCTTGAATATGAAGGCTCATGCGCTATCGATGGTAACCTGTTGGATATGGCAGGCATCCGAGAATATGAGCAAATACAAATTTACAACATCGAGAACGGTGAACGTTTTACGACGTACGCCATTCGCGGTGAAGAAGGCAGTGGAATTATTTCTGTGAATGGCGCAGCTGCGCATCTAGCAGAAGTAGGACATCGCGTCATTATCTGTGCATATGCAAACTACACAGAGGCAGAGTTGGTCAATTTCAAACCACGCCTTATTTATATGCAAGAAGGTAATAACGTTAGCCACGCTTCTAATGCGATTCCTGTTCAAGTCGCTTAACGCGGACAAACAGAGAATCGAACCTAAACCGCCTGATGGCGGTTTTTTTATGCCTGTGAGCAGGCGCTTCTATTGTTACTCGCATACATTTTAGGCTGGGTTATACTTCGCGATCGGTACTCAGCGATGCATAGGGATTTAGGGAAATGTCTACATCAATCACCCAGCTAAAAAGTTGGTTACAACTACAAACACATTTTGATCGCGTCAGCGAAGTGCACATGCGTGACCTTTTCACCGCTAACCCGAATCGCTTTCAAGAGTTCAGCTTAACGGCTGCCGGTATCACACTCGATTTTTCTAAGAATCGAATTTGCGACGACACGTTATCTCTGTTGATTCAATTTGCGCAGGAACGCGCCATTCAACCCGGCATTCAAGCCATGTTCGATGGCAAACCTATCAATGGCTCAGAAAATCGTTCTGTTCTGCATACCGCACTGCGTAATTTTTCTGGCCGCCCAGTGACGGTCGATGGCGAAGATGTCATGCCATTGGTGCGTGATACGCTCAAACGCATGGAAGACTTTTGCTGGAAAGTGCGCCGCCACCAATGGCGAGGCTATGGCAATAAGCCCTTCACAGATGTCGTCAGTATTGGAATAGGCGGCTCTTTTCTTGGCCCCAAACTGGCGTCCAGTGCACTGAAACCCTTTTGGGATACACAAATTAAATGTCATTATCTTGCCAATATTGACGGCAGTCACATCACTGAAATTCTGCGCCACCTTAATCCTGAAACCACCCTATTCATTGTGCAATCTAAATCTTTTAGCACTCAAGAAACGTTAAAAAATGCACTGGGATGTCGTGAGTGGTTTCTGCAAAACGGAGGTGCGATTGAGCACTTAGGAAAACACTTTGCAGCCGTCACAGCGAATGTTGAAAAAGCGGTTGAGTTTGGAATTGAAGAAGACAATATTTTTCCGATGTGGGACTGGGTCGGCGGCCGATACTCCATGTGGTCAGCCATCGGGTTACCATTAGCATTGACGATTGGCCTAGACGCTTTCCGCGATTTACTCCACGGTGCTTATGAAATGGATGAACATTTTCGCACAGCCCCTCTGGAGCAAAATCTACCCATTATCATGGCGCTAATAGGTATTTGGTACATCAATTTTTATGGCATTCGATCACATGCTATTTTGCCGTATGATCATTATTTGCGAGGCCTGCCCGCACACTTGCAACAACTTGATATGGAAAGTAATGGCAAGAGCGTCACCTCAGATGGCCAAATTTGTGATTACGATACTGGCCCGATTATTTGGGGCGGAGCCGGCTCAAATGGCCAACATGCTTACCATCAACTACTGCATCAAGGCACGCATTTTTCGCCTTGTGATTTTATTCTACCATTGACGACACACAATCCAATTGATGAATTCCATGCAACGCTGGCATCAAATTGTTTTAGTCAAAGCCAAGCTCTCATGCAGGGGAAAAATTTTGATGAAGCAAAAGCCGAGCTGCTTGCATTAGGGTTAACACCAGAAGAAGCAGAACGACTGGCCCCTCAACGCGTGATTCCCGGTAATCGCCCGAGCAATACGCTTTTCTTTGACCGCGCGACACCTAAAACCATCGGCGCACTTATTGCGTTATACGAACATAAGGTGTGTGCCCAAGGTTTATTGTGGGGGGTCAATTCATTCGATCAATGGGGCGTTGAGTTAGGCAAGCATTTGGGAAATCGCGTATTGGAAGATTTACTGGCTTCGCAATCCAGCCAAGCGCACGACAGCTCAACGAATGGATTAATCAACGCCTTTCGCGCCATGAAATCTAAACTATAATCTGATCTCTCGCTCAGCAAAGTCGTTCTGCACAGTGGCTCTACAATCGGGTCATGCAGATCGACTTAAGCAGACGATATCCTCTTCGTACCCAATACCCATTCGACGGAATGACGACGCCTTCATCATCTTCAATGGCCAATAGCTTGATTGCACCCTATTCATTAGCTACACCTAGTATGATGGCCCGTTGTCCATGAACCACTGACATCGAATACCGTAGCGCACGAACCAGGGACTGGCATGGTATTGTTTTCTCGTTTATCACTTAAAATTAAAATATTAAGCATTGCCGTCATTGGTGCGGTGGGATTTTGTGGCTATCTTGCATTTCAATACCAAACCGCCAGCGCAAATGAGCAACGATTGGTTAAAATTCAATCGGCCAATTTTCCTATCTTAGATAAAACCAGTAGCGTTTGGCTCGACTTATTCGCTGCACGGACTGCAATGCAAACCGCTATCAGTGAAAGTGAGCTAGACCTGATCAAGGACGCGCAAAACCATCGAAAACAGATAGAGGAACATCTAAAAGTCATCAGCACACTTGAACCCAAGTATGCACAAGACACGCAAGCATTGGCCTCACACTTAAATGCTTACATGAGCAACGCGGAAAGCTTAACCCGCGGAATGATTGAAGGCACGTTAGAGTTATCACAAATGGCGAATGCAGCTGAGACCATGAACCAGCATTACCAATCTTTTAATCATGCGCTCACTCAGTTTCGCGCTCGCGCCCACCAAGACTTTGCCCAACGCTTAGATGAAGCCAATTTTGAAAGTCGTCAAGCGTTGCTCAATGGCGGTATTTTGGGCGCAGGCGTCATCTTGTTACTCTGCATCACAGCTTGGGCCATTGCCGGTATCGTCACGAGGAATTTGAACCGCGTCATTTCGGCACTGGGTGAAATGTCGACCGGTAAAGGAGATCTGACGATCAGACTCACCACCAAGGCACAGGATGAGGTGGGCGAATTGGTCGATAATTTCAATGCATTCGTCACGCACCTTCAACTCATGGTTAAGGTGCTCGCCAATTTATCCAATGGGGTGACCGATGGTGCTCGGAAGGTCGCCAGTATTGCCAATCATACCCATGAAGGCATCATGGAACAGCAGGGTGAAATTCAACAGGTGGCCACGGCCGTCACCGAGATGGCGCAAACGGCGCAGGAAGTATCACGCAATGCAGGTGAAGCCAGCAAAGCCACCGATCAAGCCGACCACGAATCGCAAAATGGGCAACAAGTCGTCAGTGATAATATTTCTGCCATTACGCAATTAGCAGAGGAAATCGAATCATCTCGAGCGGTCATACAAACTCTTGCGGACGAGGTACAAAAAATTGCATCCGCCAGCCATGATATCCGCGCCATCGCTGATCAAACCAATTTGCTAGCCTTAAACGCAGCGATTGAAGCTGCACGCGCAGGCGAACAAGGGCGAGGGTTTGCCGTGGTCGCAGATGAGGTCAGAACATTGGCCGCCCGCACTGGCCAATCGACCAACGACATTGAAAATATTATTACCAGTTTATTGGCTGGCGCCCAAAAAGCAGTGGATGTTATGGAGCGTTCGAAAGAACGCGCTTATGAGTCCGTACAACAGTCACAAACAACGGGCCATTCATTGCAAGCCATTCTCGGTTCCGTCCACACCATAAACGAGATGAATGTGTTAGTCGCCAGTTCCGCAGAAGAACAAAGCGCGGTGGCAGAAGAAGTCAGTAAAAACATTATTCGTATCAATCAGGTATCAGATCAAACGGTTGAAGATGCAAAAGCCACAACACAAGCTACCTCGACGCTGAGCGACCAAGCTGAGCAACTCAAAAGCATCGTCAACGAATTTACGGTTTAGCGCCCTCTGTCTTTAACGCGAGTCGAATCCAACTCGCTTTTCATTTTGGCTGATTTGCACAGCCTTTCCTTTTGCTAAAAAGCGAGCCGCACCGTCGTTCCTTCGCTATAATACGACGCCATCTAATTAGCCAATGGACGATGTCATTGCCCATGCATACTCAAATCAGTCAATGGGATAGCGTTCGCGCCATTCAATACGAGCGCCAACAACTCAGACTGCTTGACCAACGCTTATTACCCAAACAAGAAACCTATCTCACCTTTGATGATGCGGCATCCGTTGCTCAAGCCATCAAAGATATGGTGGTCAGAGGCGCACCAGCTATTGGTATTGCAGCCGCCTACGGCATTGTCCTAGAAGCACAAAAACTAACAGCGGGCTTACAAACGTCTCTCTTAACGGCGCTAGACAGTGCATTTTTGGTGCTCGCAGAGTCTCGTCCGACCGCGGTCAATTTGTTTTGGGCCTTGGAGCAAATGAAAAAGACGCTCATTGAACAAGAACAGCAACCTCTTCAAGCGCAGCTTGACGCTTTGCTCGCTTGTGCGCATCGCATAAATGAAGATGACGTGCTGGCCAATAAAGCCATGGGAGAACTCGGCGCGAGCTTAATGGAGTCTGACTCAGCGGTTTACACTCACTGCAACACAGGATCTCTGGCCACAGGCGGTTACGGCACGGCACTGGGTGTGATTCGTAGCGCCTACGCAGCAGGAAAAGTGAAACAAGTTTACGCCGGTGAAACCAGACCTTGGTTACAAGGTGCAAGGTTAACGGCATGGGAATTAATGCGAGACGACATTCCTGTCAAACTCAGTTGCGAAGGTGCAGCCGGTCAATTGCTCAGGCAAGGTGAGGTCAAATGGGTCATTGTCGGCGCGGATCGAATCACCGCACAGGGTGATGTCGCCAACAAAATTGGGACATACAATTTATCTGTGCTGGCCCGTCACCATGGCGTCAAGTTCATGGTCGTCGCACCCAGCACGACGTTCGATTTATCCATGACATCAGGCGAAGATATCCCCATCGAAGCACGCCCCATGCACGAAGTCACGGCGATACAGGGACAGCAAATTGCGCCGGAACACTGTGAAGCCATCAACCCTTCATTTGATGTCACACCGCACGACCTCATTGATGCCATTGTGTGTGAAAAAGGGATTTTATTACCGCCCTACGCTCAATCCATTGCACAGTTGTTAGGGCAATAGTATTTAGGATGTTCGCATGATTAATAGCTTGGCCGAGACCGAGGCCTTTCGACAAAAAGCGCAAGCGCTCTGTGAAATAGGAAAAATCTGTTATGAACGTGGCTGGAGTCCGGCCACCAGTTCAAATTACAGCATACGGTTAGACGATGAGCACTGCGCCCTCACCAGCTCTGGCAAACATAAAGGGCAATTGACACCGGCCGACATTCTCGTAGTGAACTGGGCGGGCGAAGCCGTCACAGCAGGCAAACCTTCTGCTGAAACTCTACTGCATACGCAACTTTATGCGCGTGATCAAAACATTGGTGCTGTACTGCACACACACGCCCCAGCGGCCGTATTAGTCAGCCAACTCACCACGGAGACCCACCTGACGTTGGCCGGTTGGGAGTTATTGAAAGCGTTACCCAACATTAACACTCACGACGTTGAATTACGTATTCCCGTTTTTGACAATACGCAAGACATTGCCACATTGGCAACACAAGTAGATGCCTTAATGGAAACACAATCCTTTCCAGCGTACTTAATTCGTGGGCATGGTATCTATACATGGGGCGAAACACTCGATGATTGCTTTCGTCATCTAGAAGCCATGGATTGCTTGCTAAACTATGACCTTGAATTGCGAAAGCTCAAGTAATGCGGAATTTACCCATGATTCACAACACATTTCGATTCTTAAACGGTATGTTGTTCTGTGGAGCATTATTATTCTGCTCACACAGCATGGCGGACACCATAGATATCAGCAATGCAGATGACGATGCTCAATTGTTTGAAAAGGACGCGCCAACCGAGCATTCGGATGTACTGAAATCGTCAGACAGTCGTGAATCGCCGTCCACACAAAAGCAAGAAAAACAACCGGCTAAAGCACCGAGCGAAGATGACGAAATAGACCGCATACTGATGCTGGATCGCCCCACCGAAACCGTCGAAGATTTGCCGCCACTAGCCGAAAATGAAGATGATGACTTTGCTTTACGTAAAGCCGTTAAGCGTAAGGAATTTATCGAAGACAAAGCCGGTGCCGTGCCTTTTTTACTCTTACCGCACCGCCCCAATTACATCATGCCCATTACCTATCAGTTTTTGCCCAACGATCAACCCTTTGCTGACGTATTGGGCGATGAATGGCCAGGACTGAATCACGAAGAAGCCGTGTTTCAAATCAGCGTTAAATATCAAATTGCACGCTTAACACCCGATAATAGCAATCGCTTATACGTCGCCTATACCAATAAATCTCACTGGCAGGTCTACAATGACCGTACCTCAAGACCCTTTAGAGAGACCAATCACGAACCCGAAATCATGGCGGTATTTACCCCTGACTGGGGCTATATAGACCGTGTTTATTTATCTCTGAACCACCAATCCAACGGCCAGTACACAGGTTTAAGCCGCAGCTGGAATCGCATCATGTTGGGTATGTTTCACATCACAGGTAACATGGTGGTCGGCGTTGCCCCTTGGTGGCGTATTCCAGAAACCCAAAAGGCGGACCCTGAAGACCCTTCTGACAATGATAATCCAGACATTGACGACTATATGGGCTACGGAGAATTTATCTTTATGCGTATGGTCGGGCAGCGCTCTTTATCCATTAAAGTGAGAAATAATTTACGCACCGATCACAATAACGGATCGATCGAGTTGGATTGGAGTTTTCCCATTACGCCACGCGTTAAAGGTTTCGTGCAGTATTTTGAAGGTTATGGTGAAAGCTTAATTGAATACGACCATTATCAGAAACGCTTGGGGTTTGGTTTTAAAATTTCAGATTATTTATAAAGGTCGCCTGAGCATTAATACTTAGGGGTTTTTATGGGCGCTCAAGCCACCTAAATTCCAAAATCCATGTAACAAACAACATCATCATTGAAAAGCGGCACGCTATGCATGTGAAGACCTAAACGCTGCGGCATCGTTTTTCAATTGACAACACCATCCATGATTGGGGCTGTTTTAGTATGAGTCATATCACTATTTTTTCCGACCAACAACCAAATCACGCTGAATTTCAATCCAGTGCTCAGGCTGATATTCGGGATCAATTACATGCAGTGGGCGTTCGATTTGAGCAGTGGGATACCGACAGCGATATTCAACCCGGTGCAGAAACAGACACGATTCTGGCCGCGTACCAGACGGATATTAATCGACTGATCGAACAAGAAGGCTACCAAACCGTTGATGTGGTTAGCCTGTCATCCGATCACCCACAAAAAAATGAGCTAAGACAAAAGTTCTTGGATGAACATACTCATAATGAAGACGAAGTACGGTTTTTTGTCGGTGGTGAAGGCCTGTTTTCATTACACATCGAGAATAAAGTGTACGAAGTACTGTGCACACGCGGGGATTTAATCAGTGTGCCTGCCAATACGCCGCATTGGTTTGACATGGGTCCCAACCCAAACTTCATTGCCATTCGACTATTTAATAATCCTGAGGGCTGGGTTGCACATTACACCGGCAGCGACATTGCCAGTCAATTTAGTCGGCTGGAAAACGGAGCATAAACCGGTATGACGTCAACCAATACGATTGAGCTAAAAAACGTTAAAGCCATTGTCACTGATATTGAAGGCACAACATCCTCAATATCTTTTGTTAAAGAAGTGCTGTTCCCCTATGCTGCCAAATATCTTGCATCATATATCGAACAACACCAGCAGGACGATGCCGTCAAAACACAATTAAAATTAACGGCCAACGCCGCACATTTAGATGACACCGATCTACCTGCAATCATACAAACACTGCAGGCATGGATTGCCGAAGATAAAAAAGCCACGCCATTAAAAACCCTACAAGGTTTGATTTGGGAAACAGGATACCGCCAAGGCGACTTTAAGGCCCATATGTATCCAGATGCCACACAATGCTTAAAGTCATGGCACGCAGATGGATTTCCGCTTTACGTTTATTCTTCAGGCTCAGTGTATGCGCAAAAATTATTTTTTGGCCATACTGAAGACGGTGATTTACTGCCACTCTTTCAAGGCCATTTTGATACGCAAATCGGCGCCAAACAAACGGCCTCTGCGTACGAGAATATTCAGCGTGCGCTCGATTTACCGGCCGAACACATCGTGTTTTTATCTGATATTAAAGAAGAACTAGAAGCTGCAAAATCTGTAGGCTTCCAGACCGTCTGGCTGATCCGCGATCAGGAAACACAAGACGCTATCTCAGAACAGAGTGGACAAACCACCGATGCCCATCCCGTGGTGAGTTGTTTTACCGACATTCATATTCAACCACCGAATGCATAAATTCTTACACTTTTCATGCAATCGTTGCATAAGGAGCACACCATGAAAGACGTCGTTATTGTTGCCGCAGGCCGAACTGCCATAGGCGCCTTCCAAGGGGCATTTTCTAACTTATCCGCCGTTCAATTAGGCACTGCGGTCGTCAAGTCTCTGATGGAGCAATCAGGACTCCAAGCTGACCAGGTCGACGAAGTTATTCTGGGGCAAGTACTAACTGCCGGCAGTGGTCAAAACCCTGCTCGCCAGACAGCCATTCACGCCGGATTGGACCAGCAAACCTCTGCGCTCACCATTAACAAAGTCTGTGGCAGTGGTTTAAAAGCGATTCATCTTGCAGCTCAAGCCATTAAAGCCGGCGATGCGGACATCATCATTGCTGGTGGCCAAGAAAGTATGTCCAACGCTCCGCATACCTTGCCAAATAGCCGCACCGGTCAGCGCATGGGGCCGATAACCATGACTGACACCATGATCGTTGACGGTTTATGGGATGCGTTTAACGATTTTCACATGGGCATAACCGCTGAGAATCTCGCAGAAAAATACAACATCAGCCGTGAGGCACAAGATGAGTTTGCTGCTCTTTCCCAAGAAAAAGCGGTAGCGGCTCAAGCAGCAGGACGTTTCAATGACGAAATCATTCCTGTGTCCATTCCACAACGCAAAGGCGATGATGTCGTAGTGGATAAAGATGAATGCCCACGTGCAGGCGTCAGCGCTGAAAAATTAGCCGGCATGCGTCCAGCGTTCAAAAAGGACGGAACCGTCACGGCCGCGAATGCTTCTTCACTGAACGACGGCGCTGCAGCGGTTATCGTTGCTAGCCGCGAAAAAGCAGAAGCACTCGGCTTACCGATATTAGCCACTATTACTGGCTATGCGAACGCCGGTGTCGATCCCGCGATTATGGGCATTGGACCCGTCAGTGCAACACAACGCTGTTTGTCTAAAGCAAACTGGACACTGGACGAATTAGATTTAATTGAAGCGAATGAAGCCTTTGCCGTTCAAGCGCTATCGGTTGGAAAAGAGTTGGGATGGAACAGTGAAAAAGTCAACGTCAACGGTGGCGCGATTGCATTGGGTCATCCGATCGGCGCTTCCGGTTGTCGCATTCTCGTATCACTGATTCATGAAATGCAAAAACGCGATGCCAAAAAAGGTTTAGCCACTCTGTGCATCGGCGGTGGAATGGGTGTCGCCCTGACCATTGAACGCACATAAACTCAATCGCCATTTAACGTACAATAAACCCAGCTGTTGCTGGGTTTATGTTTTTAGAACAAGCGGATGAACACCAAACAGCTTAATCAAACGAGGACATCGCCCGACCATAAAATACAGCCTTTCAAGCACGCTGCCAGCAAAAAGGAACCATCGCGTTACCCGGCTACCCACTGCTGAATTTCTTCAATGAGCTCTTCGTCATCGACTTTCTTTGCAGCTTCAAGTGACAATTCACTGGCTGCTTTCGATTCAGGCATTTTCCCCAATTCCCTAAAAACTCGTGCCAGCGAAAACTGGATGCTCGCCTGAAAGTCAAAATCCCGTTGCGCTTTGGCTAGTTGGAAAGCCTTCTCGTAAATATCAACCGCCTCCTCATAATCTTCCGTAAAATCGGCTAGAGCTTCCCATTGAAGCGGATGATCTTTTTTACCGCCGTCATGTTCGATGCATAGGCTCTCAAGCTGGTCATAAAGCGCATGGAAGGTATTTATATCTTCTTTTTCAGCGGCTGCCATCAATTGCTCAGCCAGCCCGTGAACTTGATTAAAGATTTGTTTATTCATAAAAATGCTTGCCTCGTTTGAAGACATTGACGGTGCACAGTGTGAGCAGCAAATAGCGTTCCGCTTTATTAATAGATAAGGCTATCGTTTAGGATGCGCAAATAAAAAACCCTAGCAAAGCTAGGGTTTTTATAGATTAAATCACCTTGGCGATTTAATTAAGCCGACTCCACCATTTTTTCTTCGCGGGCTTTAGTCGGTTCAACAAGATCACGATTAAACGCTTCCTCATCAAACTCACAACCTAAATAGTCTTTAATGATCATAAGATCTTTCAAAGCATTATCTAAGCAGCTGGTGCCACCAGGCGATGGGGTCATATTGAAAGTAATGCCCTTGCCTGTGTTGATTTTCGCTTCGCCCAACAAGAGTTCTTTATTCTTCTTGTCGATCAACTGCGGCCGTAAGCCACCGAAACCTTTGGCAAACGTTAAATCTTCCAACTTCAGACTCGGCAGTATTTTCTTAACATCTTTCAGGAATAAACGACGGTTAATCCAAGGAATCTCAAACAAGAAATTTTTAAAGATGTAATTGCGAATGTCACTGACTTTAAATAAGTCCCAAAAGACTTTTGCAACGGCGGAACCTAAACCCAGCACCTGCACAAACTCAAAGAAGGTTTTACTGTTGTAACGCTCCAGCAATGGAAGCATTAACGCAGTCGGACCAAAACGAGTTTTACCCGGTACCAATACATCAGGATCACCATGGATCGCAGCGAAAGGTAGTTTGTCATTTTGAACGGTATACACTTTTCCGTTCAAGAACATCGGAGTGAAATAATACGAGCCACCCATCGGTAGGCAGGAAAACTCCAAACCATATCCCATGCGTTTAGCAAACAATAATGAATGCCCACCCGCTGAAACGACCACAAATTTTGCTTCGATCGTGCCTTTCGATGTGGTTACTTTATAACCATCATCGGCTTCTTCAATTTTTTCAACACCTTCGCCTAAACGTACATCGATGGTTTTATCTTCAATCGTTTTCGCTTTACGCACAAACGAATGGGATAACTCATAGTAGTTAACGGCGGTGTATTCACCTTCGACACCCAAAGCCACCACTTCTTCTTGGCGACCTTCCATTACCGCAGGCTCGACACGCTTTATGTCTTCTGCTTCCCATAAACGCATATTGGGATAATGTGGGCTAAATACTTTAAAGCGCTCACGTAGTTGATCACACTCATCTTTGCCTACACCCAATACCATTTTGGGGTACTTGCCCATCAGCTCGTCTGTATTATTTTCTGCCAATGAATAGTTCACCAGCATATCTGCGGCTTTTTTTACGTTCAGGGCTTTTTCTAGGGTGTAGTTCGTTTCTATATCGCCACAATGTATAGTTTGTGAATTATTAGTGGCGTAAGAATTAACTCGAGCAAGGTCTTCGTATTTTTCGACCAGACCAATGGATTTCAAGTCGGTGTATTTGGCGAGTTCATACAACAGGGCTGTACCTGAAATACCACCGCCAATAATAAGAACGTCATACTTGCTTGCTGTCATGGGTTTTCACACTCTGCTGTAAATGAAAACGTTTGCCCGCTACCGGTTGATCAATTCGTTAAATCGACAACCAACCCCGTTTTTGTAAAACCGAGCTTGGGTAGGGCCGTTTAGCGACTTTTATCGCCGAACGTGTTTTTCGGGTTGCGCATTATACCCAATCGACAACGGCTTTGGGATTTTTTGTAACATTCCTGTCGTGATAATGCTCATAAACGAGTGCGATGACTCAAACGCACTCTCAATCCCTCCGCGATGCACAATGATCGGGCATTTATTGAGAGGAAACAGCCTCACTTATCCACAGATCCACATTCAAATTAATGTGAATACGATGCTGTTTTTAGATTAGTTGGATAGTCCTAGGGCGTCAAAGCCCACTGCTCTCAGACGGTATACGATGCAAACTCACCATTGGATCAGCCAATAGGTAGGACGCTCACACCGTCATCATCTCAACCGATTCGGTTAGCGAGCCCCTAAATAGCGAACTCGAACTCGTTGGGTGACTTGGCAAAACAGCTCATAGGCAATGGTGTCACAATAATCTGCAATCTCATCTGCGGGTAAGCCTGTTCCCCATAAGGTCACTTTATCGCCAACGGCAACGTGGTCTAACTGAGTCACATCACAGGTCAACATGTCCATGGATACGCGTCCCACCAAGGGTACTTTTTGACCATGGATCAACACAGGGGTGCCGTTTTTTGCGTGGCGGGGGTAGCCATCCCCATAGCCGATGGCGACGGTGGCAATCACACAAGGTTTTTGTGCGGACCAAGACTGGCCATAGCCGACGCCTTCGCCGGTATGCAATTGCTTAAGTGCGATGATTTCGCTCTGCAACGTCATAACGGGTAATAAGCCTGCGTCTGGGCCGCGCTGTCCGATTAAAGGCGCTGCGCCGTATAGCATAATACCCGGACGCACCATATCACCATGAGCTTCCGGTAGCGTTTGAATACCGGCGCTGTTGCAAAAACTGGTGGGCAATCCCAACGGCGATAGCGTGGCCATGCGTTGCAATTGCAAACGGTTCAATGGGTGGTCAATCTCGTCAGCACAACCAAAATGACTCATTAATTGCAATTTACTCACTCTTGGATGATTGCGCAGTCGGCTCACAATCGCCGGTACATCTTCAACCGCAAAGCCCAGACGATGCATGCCCGTATCGACTTTTATCCACACGGAAGCACTGCCCTGCTCCAAGGTTTCGAGCCACTGCACCTGTTCTTCGCGATGAATGGCCAGTTCAAGGTCTAGGTCCAGCGCTTCCTGAGTTTCAGCCAGTGAGTATGGCCCCTGCATGACGAGTATGGGGAGCAATATGCCGGCCTGACGAAGTTGGGCAGCTTCATCCATGCAGGCGACCGCAATACCGTCGGCTATCTTGCTCAAAAATTTTGCGACTGTTTCCAACCCGTGCCCGTAGGCATTCGCTTTTAGTACTGCATAAGCGCGAGCATTAGGTGCCTGCTGTTTCGCCAGTTGATAATTGTCACCCAAGGCATGGAGATTAATGATCGCTTCAGTGGCTCTGGTCATATTGCTCGCTTGCTCAGCAGTTGCTGGTCGAAGTACTCATAGTGATGCGGTTCCGAATGTCCTAAAATTGATGAAACCATGCTGATTTCGTCAATATGCTGATCTTCATCGTAACGATGGCGCTTTTCTACCGCTCTTTAGGTTACAATGCCCGATTGACCATCGCCTCTTGAGGCGAATGCAAACACACTCAGTAAATCTAGATTTTGGCCCGCTCAGTCGGCGTGTACTCGTTTCGAGATCATGATACGCTCAACTGTCTGTTTGACCGCCGATTATCGCACTCTTTTTTAAGTACAAACAAACACTTATGGCTCATAGCTTAATTCCCGAACGAATGCTGGTTGTCTCACCCAGCCTCGCTGCCACCATCGGCCTTGAAGAAGCCGTGATGCTGCAAGCTTTAAATGATGGCGGGCAATCAGGCCAAGACGCTTGGAAAAGCATCGCGAAGCAAGCCTTGCGAGACTGGCTTCCGTTTTGGTCAGATCTAGAAATCAAGCGTATTTTGAAAAGCCTAGCCGATAAGGGCATCGTGTTTTTTAATAGCCCTCCTTTTCCGCAAACAGAGCAACTGTTTTTTAGCTTTGAAGCAAAACCGGTGCGCAGTCCGACCCATCAAGCCTTTAAGAAGTCAGAGGCTCAGTACAAGAACCCCATTGCAGCGAACTGGCAGCCCGATCATGAAACGCTGAGATACATTGAGGAAACCTTAGGCATTCCTAAGCCGTATGCGCGCCAACAAATTCAAGATTTCGTTTTCCACTATCAGGCGCAAGGTACACTGGCAGCCAGCTGGGCCAGCATGTTCATTCGCTGGGTGAAAAAGAGCAAAGAAGACGATCAAAATAACCCCGCGATATTCCAACAAGACGCTGGACGTAAGTTTGTACTCACCATGGATTGGCAGCCGGAAGCCGCGACGCTCGACATTTTGCACCGCGCAGGCGTCGACCCCAGCTTTATTCAAGACTGTGTCAGCGAATTCATTTTATTTTGGATGGAAAAAGGCGAGGCCCACGACACTTGGAATACAAAGTTTGTGGCATGGGTACGCCGTCAATGGGCGCGCTTCAGTGCATCAATCGCTAACCCTACCGATCCCGTCGCCATGGTTGATGGCTGGCAGCCCAATGAAGACGTCTTCGAAATTCTCGCGATGGCAAACATCGACCGAGCATTCGTTCAAAGCCTTGTGGCCGAGTTTGCTTTATACTGGCGGGACAGTAACCAGTTACACACTTCGTGGAACAGCAAGTTTTTGCAATATGCCAAACAGCAGTGGAGCAAACGCTTAAATGGCCAAAACGGAATCGTATCCGCAGCGACTTCTCAACGGGACTACGCTGCAACTACCTCCATTGAACAGCGCGTCAAAGACCTCAGCTGGGCAGACGGTCTCTGATGAACAAAAGTCTGCATTGGCGGAAACATTTGAGCTGTTGCGTATAAATTACGGCAACCAGTTCAATGCAGCCTATCCAGATTTGGAGCGGTCGACGGCCGTCATGCGTCTGTGGCTCAAGCATCTGCAAGACTACCCTGCCAGTTTGATTCGCTTAGCCATTGAAGAAGTCATTAAAAACGAAAACTATCTGCCGACACTGGCCAAGTTTCGAGAATATTGTGACTCGGCCTATCGATTATTTGGCTTACCAGAAGCTCGCCAAGCCTATGTAGAAGCGTGCCGCGCATCGCAACCTAAGTCCGCTTACAATTGGACGCACCCTGCGGTCTATTATGCTGGTTTGGCCACCGATTGGTTTTTTATTGCTTCAGAACCTGAGGACAAAGTTTTCCCTGTTTTTAAGCGCAACTATGAAATGCTGTGTGAACGAGTGGTAAAAGGTGAGCAGATTGAAAAACCCATCATAAAAGCCATTCCCGCTGAAATCGAGCAACCCTTGTCGACGGAAGAAAATAAGCAACATTTAAAACAGTTGCGTCAATCGCTTAAGCTTTAGAGCATCGCTATAACGTCACTTTAAGTTCTGGCCAATTATGCGATGGCCGAGCGGTCAGTCGAAGACTCAATCCTATCTTGAGGAGGGTCAATTAAACTGCTCAACCTTAACGTCACCACGGTGCCCTGTGGTTCATTTCTGTCAAAAGTCAGTTGCCCACCCCATTTTGAGCAAATACGAGAGACGATCGATAACCCTAAACCTGTGCCTTCACTGGCACGCGCTAACCCTTCATCTTCTTGTGTAAAAGCTTCCAAATAATAATGCACACGATCTAAGTCCATGCCTGTGCCCGTGTCTTTCACGATAAATATTAAGTCTTCGTCCTCTTTTCGGTAGGTCAATGTGACAGAGCCTTGATCGGTAAATTTAATGCCATTGCTAACAAGATGCCGCAATGCATTTCCAAGTCGTTTACCGTCGCCATGGGCCACACTGTCGTCCTCTGTTACCCACTCTAAATTTAGTCCCTTATCTTCTGCTAATTTGGCATTTTGTTGCACCACACTATTCACCACATCCAGTACGGAAAACGGTTGAATACGCAGTTCTTTGGTTTCTAAATCAATGTAGTCGATGATGTCATTAATCAACATCAGTAAATGTCTCGACGAGTCTAAAATATTATTCACTAATATTTTGCTGCGCTCCGTCATTTCTTGTTTTTCTAAAATGGTCGTGAAACCCATGATGCTGTTAAGGGGAGTGCGCAACTCATGCGTCATGGTATTCAAAAAATTAGTTTTCGCCTGATTGGCGGTTTCTGCACGACTGGAAGCCTCTTGATATTCTCGGGTACGCTCACTCACTTGAGCCTCTAGCGAACTGGTCAGCCGCTTAAGAATGTCCAAAGCATTTTTCTTTTCATCCATGTTATCCGCTAGTGTATGCAATATCGCCGCTATGCTATCCGCTAATTGCAATACTTCATCGTGCGCTTGAATGGACTCGATTCGACTTATGTCCGCATTATTGAGCGCCATCGTATCGACCGCTAAAACGCGTTCGCTGAGCCGCTGAATGGGCGTTGTGACCAATCGTTTTGCCACCCAATACAGAATCACTAAGTTAATGAGCGCAATGATCCAAGAAGCCAACAACACACCCATTAACTTTTGGCGCGCAGTGGCTATAACTGGCTCCATGTTCAACATTAACGCGAGATGACCCACAGCTAAATCACCGTGCTGCATGGCCCAAGTCCGTTCTTCGCTCGCGTCCGTAATTTCTACCGCATTACGCTGCCACTCGGTGACGCGCTCGCTTTCATCGTCAATCAACCTAGCCGAATGGACTTGTGGATAAAACTCGAAAGTTCGAAGGATTTGGTCGCCCAAATATTCGTTGTAGTGGAATAGTGCTTCCGCCAGCGCAGGTTCGAGCGAACGCACAAGATTGTCCATGTCGCTCATGCCGTTGTTGTAGGCACGAGGCAAATCGACCGCTATTCGGTAGAGCGTATAGCTCCCTTGCAGGACGGCGGCCGCCACAACCATCCATAGAGCCAATCGAATCGATAAACGCTGCTTTTTCAAGAGCCACA
Source organism: uncultured Saccharospirillaceae bacterium (assembly GCA_947503895.1). Lineage (GTDB taxonomy): Bacteria > Pseudomonadota > Gammaproteobacteria > Pseudomonadales > Oceanobacteraceae > Bermanella. The sequence goes on along the minus strand of CANNFT010000005.1, from coordinate 385,591 downwards.
CACCTGCCAGTCTATTTCTTAAGACTAGCAGAGTGTGATATGACTACCGCGCAGGAGAAGAGAAATATGGCTGTATTCGTGCAGCGGAATTACTGGCGCTGTCGAACGGCTTCAAATAAGCACACGCCCGTCGCGACGGACACGTTGAGTGAGCTCACGTCACCCGCCATTGGGATATGTATAAGATGGTCACAGGCTTCACGGGTAAGTCGACGCAAACCTTTTCCTTCTGCTCCCATTAAGATTGCAATAGGGCCTTTTAAATCTGTTTTGTAAACCGATTCGCTGGCTTCACCGGCAGTACCGTACAACCAAATCCCACGATCTTTCAGCTCCTGCAACGTGCGGGCAAGATTGGTGACTTGGTAAAAAGGTACAGTCTCTGCGGCCCCGCAAGCGACCTTGCTGACCGTTGCCGTTAATCCAACGGCTTTGTCTTTCGGCGCGATGACGGCATGAACACCTGCTGCATCGGCCGTTCGCAAACAAGCGCCTAAGTTATGCGGGTCGGTAATGGTGTCTAAAATCAACAATAGTGGTGCTTCATTGAGTTCATCCAATTGCTTCAACAGATCATTTTCACCTTTAGCCTGAACGGGCTTCGCGCGAGCCAATACGCCTTGATGGTTGCCATCGGCTTTTTCATCCAGCACACTTTTTTTGGCCGCTTGCACGTGAATACTGTTTTTATAAGCGAGATCGACGATTTCCTGTAGGCGCTCGTCATCACGGCCTTTTTGTATCAGCAATTCGCGAACACGCTCCGGTGAACGTTTCAGTAAGTTACTGACGGCATGGAACCCAAAAACAATTTCATCACTCATAATTAATATTATTCGCTTATTTCACATATTCTTTGATGCAACTACTTTTTCACTTACGATAAAAAAGAGGTGGGGGCGCCACCTCTTTTAAAGTAGTTTACTCATTCAAAAACGCTACAACCGATTCAGGTGTGACGAATAGGTTGTACTATTTTTTCTTACTTTTACCGCCACTTTTCTTTTTTGCTTTTGCAGAAGAAGCTTTGGCTGCGCTTTTTTTGTTGTTCAGTTTTTGCCGTTTACTCGGTTTTTTACTCGACTTTTTACTTTTCTTTTTCGCATCCGCCAGCAGTTTATGCTTTTTGTCACGTGATGCTTGCACCTGACTATCGACGGTTGACGATTCACTGTTTGCTTTTGCCGACGCTACTTTGCGTTTGCGTGGAGAGCTTGAACCATCATTTTTTGCGGTACCACGATCACTAGTATTGCGTTTGCCGCTGGATTTTTTCGTTTTAAATTTTTTGCCACTGACAGGTACACCGTCCAGTTGGAAATCAATTTTACGATCATCCAAGTCCACACGACTGACCTGTACCGATAACGTATCTCCCATACGGAACTGCGTACCACTGCGTTCACCTCGTAAGCGCATACGTACAGGATCAAAGCTGTAAAAATCGTTGCTCAAGTTCGACACATGTATCAAACCCTCGATATAGAGGTCTTTGAGTTGTACAAATAATCCGAAGTTGGTCACCGCACTGATCACACCTTCAAATGTTTCGCCCACGTGGGCACGCATGTACTCACACTTGAGGAAATCGACAACATCTCGCGTCGCTTCATCAGCACGTCGTTCAGTCAGTGAGCATTGCTCTCCTAACTGCAGCAGTGCCGCCATGTCGTAAGGATAAATGTCTGCCTTTGCTAAGGGTTTTGCACCTGCAGCGCACTGAACATCTTTTAAATCTTCCGTTGGTATGGCATCTGATCGAATAATCGAGCGGATGGCTCGGTGCACCATTAAATCTGGGTAGCGACGAATCGGTGATGTAAAGTGTGTGTACGCGGGATACGCTAAGCCAAAGTGGCCTTTGTTTTCCGGTTGATACACTGCTTGGCTCATAGAACGCAGCAGCATGGTTTGAATTAAATGACCATCTTCACGATCTGCAATTTGTTCCATAACGTGCAGATAATCGGTCGGTTTAGGTTCATTGCCCCCATTTAATTGCAAGCCAAGTTCTGTTAAATACGTCCTTAGATTTTCTAACTTTTGCGCAGATGGCCCTTCGTGAACACGATACAAAGCCGGCACTTTATGTTTTTGTAAAAATCTTGCTGTCGCCACATTGGCAGCCAACATGCATTCTTCAATTAATTTATGCGCGTCATTACGCTGTACCGGTACAATATCTTGAATTTTGCGTTCGGCATTAAAGACGATTCGCGTTTCTGTGGTTTCAAATTCAATGGCACCACGCTGATTACGTGTCACACGCAATGTATTATACAAGTCGTGCAAGGCATCTAAATGCGGCACCAAATCACGGTACTGCTCGCGTAACAAATCGCGCTCTTCGTCATCATGATCGAGCATTTTACCCACCATTTTATAGGTGAGTCGTGCATGACTGTGCATCACGCCTTCATAAAACTGATAACCACTGATGCGACCACTGGCACTGATGGTCATTTCACAGACCATACAAAGACGATCGACTTTCGGTTTTAACGAACACAATCCATTGGACAGTTTTTCCGGCAGCATGGGCACAACGTGCTCAGGAAAATAAACCGAGTTACCGCGGTTTTGTGCTTCCGTGTCTAAGGGTGAATTGACACCCACATAGTGGCTAACATCCGCAATGGCAACGTATAACCGCCAGCCTTTGGTTTTCGTATTAAATTCACAATAAACCGCATCATCAAAATCTTTTGCGTCTTCACCATCAATGGTGACTAAGGGCAAATGGCGAATATCAATACGATGCTGTTTATCGGCTTCCGTGACTTCATCTGCTAAACGCTTTGTTTGATGAATCACCGCATCGGGAAATACAAATGGAATATCATGGCTGCGCAATGCAATATCGATTTCCATTCCAGGGGCTAAATGGTCACCCAACACTTCTGTAATGCTGCCCACGGCCATTTGGCGGCTGTCGGGCTGTTGCGTAATATCCACGACCACAAATTGGCCATGCTCGGCTTTATTCAAATTTTTGCCATGAATCATAATTTCATGGCTGATTCTGCGATTATCTGGGACGACGTAACCACCTTCGCCCTGCATATAAAAACGACCCACAATTTGATGGGTATTGCGTTGTATGATTTCGACGATAACGGCTTCTTGTTTTCCGCGATTGTCGACACCCGCCACGCGGGCCGCTACGCGATCGCCATCAAAAACTTTTCGCATTTGGCGAGGGTTAAGGTGTAAATCATCACCGCCGTCTTCTGGGATTAAAAATCCGTAACCGTCTTTATGGCCTTGTACTCGGCCACGAATCAATTCAATGCGGCTGATGGGAATAAATGCATTTCGACGGTTTTCAATAAGCTGTCCGTCGCGGCACATCGCAATTAAACGACGTCGCAAGGCTTCTATTTGCTCTTCTTCACGTAAGTTAAAAACGGTTGCGAGCTCAGGGTGTGTCAGCGGGGCAGTGCAATCTTCTAGGTGGGCTTCTATCAATTCGCGGCTTGGGATGGGGTTTTCGTACTTATCCGCTTCGCGCGCGCTGTGTGGGTCTTGCCAGGGGCTTGAGTGTTGACCAGAGGTCTTTTTCCTTTTTGTCATGGCGAGGGATTATACACTGTCGATTTGATTGGCATACGTTTTATTTGACCTGAGTGTACATTTTTTCGCTTTCTCCGTTCCAGAATGCCACTTTTTGGGACATTTAAGCCGCTTTTTCGCCACACGTTCATTCATTCGGTCGCCTGCTCTTTCAATTTTCTCAGTTGGTCACCTTGACGCTGCACCACATGCTGAATGAGCACTTCTTGATAAGTTGAGTGTAGGTGATCGAAATCGAGTCTAAGGATATAAGGCTCTTGTTGCTGCGTATCGGGGTCAATATTTCGATCTACCGCCGCCACATGTCCCAGCGCTTTCACGATTTCATGACGCGGTTGAAGATACAGCGTTAAGGCGACTTTTTGGTTAATGGGCAGTTTCTCTTTCCACGTAAATGAGATGCCACAGGCACTTAAATTGACGGGGCGAATCATCGGTTCAGCATCATCCGTTTGCTCCACGGTTCGCAGCATGTTTATTTTTTGATTCAGTAAATCGAGTGCCGTAGCCACTTTGGGTGAGTGTCCTCGTACTTCCGCTAATGCGTGACGAATCTTAATTTCCAGACTCACCGCCATCATGTCGTCTTGACTCAGGTCATTCGTGGCATCGCCATATGCGCTGTCTTTTTCAATCAGGGTGACGCTTAATGCCACTTGATCGTCAATCCGAAAGAAACGTCTTCGCTCTTCATTAGACATGACTGGATCCTTCATTTTTATTGTTCGCTAGCAGTAAGGTTCTAGTGCCAAAAGCCAATCATCATTTTAGAAGACTTCATCAGGGTCTAACTCGAAATCTTCAGGACGCGCGTTTAGCTGGTCGCTAAACTCAGAGCTTTCCGCATCAATTTCGGGCTGTTCATCGTCGTCACCCACGTCGCTGCGCACGATGATAATTTCGACCCGTCGGTTTTTGGCGCGATTCTCTGCGGTCTTATTGTCAATGAGCGGTCTGACCGAGCCGTGTCCCACGACCATAAAGCGGCTTTCATCCATTTCAGGTGCAATGAATAATTGCTCTGAGACAGAAGCCGCACGGGCTGCGCTTAGCTCCCAATTGGAACGAAAACGCCCTCCACGACCAAGCGGCGTATTATCGGTATGGCCTTCTACGCTGATGCGACCAGGCACTTCAACCAACACTTCACGAATTTTATCTAGCACCGGTAAAAAGTCGTCTTCCACGTACGCGGAGCCTCCTTTGAACGAGCCGTTTTCTCGAATGCGGATAATGATTTTTTTACCTTGTGTTTCGAGTTCAACCTGGCCTTTTGAAATCTCTCGCTCCAGTTCCGTGGCGATTTCCAAGGCTTGCTCTTCTACTTTTTCTGGCGTGGATTCTTTGACAACGTCTTTCGGCACGACGATCTCACGCGTCTGTTTACCGGTATCGCCTTGGGCTTCGGTCTGAGCCGTGACCGCATCTTGGCAAAGCACTTCTAGGCTGCTCTGCGTCACATCAGAGGTTTTCTGGCGAATTTCGTTGATGGGGGTCGGCTCGGGTATGGATGGGCTAAAGTGTTTAGCGATCACGCTGGTGCCTTTCGGGGGATCATCCGCATTAATGATGGTTTGCACACCAAATGCTTGCCTCAGCTCACCTGCTAGTCGCTTGAACTTTAAGGCGTCCATTTCAGAAAAGGACAGTAATAATACAAAGAAGCACATCAGCAGCGACATTAAGTCCGCAAAGGTTGCCAACCAACTTGGCGGACAGACGGGACAATCCGGACAATCCGGCGCTTCCTCTTCGTCAGCCATCCCTTGGCCTCCCTGCTCAATTATTCAATATGGCTACGTATTGAATGTGAAAAAAACGAATCATTAATCGGGCAATACACAACGCGACTCATTCCCCACCTTCGGCACGTTTTGACGTCGGCAGGTAGGTTCGCAACAGCGATTCAATCACTCTTGGGTTTTGCCCAGCTTGAATGGCTAACAAAGCATCAATGACCATGCTTTGTAAGCGGCTTTCTTCCGCACTGCGCAGCTTGCACTTATCGCTCACCGGTAAACAAAACATGTTCGCCATCATGGCACCGTACAACGTCGTCAACAGTGCGACCGCCATCGCTGGGCCAATGGATTTTGGGTCATCCATATTAGCCAGCATCGCCACTAAGCCAATCAATGTACCAATCATGCCCATTGCAGGTGCGACGTCTCCCAACTGTCCAAAAATATCGGAGCCGATACCATGCCGCTCTTCACTAAGCTTCACGTCTTTGCCTAATAGGCTTTTGACGACGTCAGGGTCATGACCATCAACCAATAACTGAATGCCTTTTGCTAAAAAATCGTAGCTGACTTCTTTTCCTTCGAGCGCCAGTAAACCATTTTTGCGCGCCTCACCTGCCAGCTCTACGATTTCATCAATCATGGCATCCGGCTTTGGTAGCTTAAAGCTAAAGGCCTTACCCGCCACTTTAACGGCACTCAAAAATTGTCCCAGCTCAAACTTCATGAGCACAGCAAACATGGCGCCGCCCATAACGATCAGCAATGAAGGAATATTAATAAACATGCTCGGATCACCGCCTAGCACCATGGCCATGGCAACGATGATCCAACATCCGATTAGTCCGACGAGTGTCGCTAAATCCACTGACTCCGTCCCCAGTCTTTATACAATCCATGCACACAATCATTGCCACCCACCGGCAAGCAAAGACTCGTGCCGAGGTGGATCGAACTTGTCTAAGTCAACGCCCTTCTGCTCACACGGCAGTCTGAACGAACGCTCAGAATAAGCCCTTCATTTTCAGTCTAGACAGGGAAATGAAAATTGTGTCAGAAGTTGAATCGTCTCTTTGCCGTCTGCGCAATATCCATAAAGCAGGGGTCTCGCCCTCGACCAACTTAAGAAAACCTGAAGGGCTGCGATTTAGATAATTTGCGTATAACGGTCATTCACATTATTAAGAGGTGAAAACCTAAGAGACTCCGCTGTTTGTCCGTGCGGCCCACCCGTCTGAGAATAAGGGCTAAATTCAACCAGCCACCGCTATAACGGTTGACCCAAAAGCCGCCATTGGATAGGGTTCCCGCATTCATTTTGGGTGACTATCATGGCTAAAAAAAGCGCATCGCTGGATTTTGAAAAATCCCTAACAGAATTGGAATCCCTAGTGGAAAAGCTGGAAAACAGCGAGTTCACACTAGAAGAATCGCTGGAAGCCTTTGAAAAAGGCGTCAAATTGACACGTCACTGCCAACAAGCCCTATCTGCTGCCGAGCAAAAAGTGCAAATCTTGATGGAAGAGAACGGTGAAACGCAAGCCGTCCCTTTTGTGCCTGAGGGCGAGTAATGTCTTTTAAATTGTACCTTGAGCAGTGCCAACAACGGGTCGAACAATCACTTCAGCTACACCTAAGCGCCACCCAACCAGCAGCGTCACGATTACTACAAGCAATGCAGTACAGCGTGCTGAATGGCGGTAAACGTGTGCGCCCCGTGCTCGTCTATGCCACTGCTGAAGCTTGCCATGCCAGTCAACGTGCTGCTGACTATGCTGCCGTTGCCGTTGAAATGATCCACAGTTACTCACTGGTACACGATGATTTACCAGCCATGGACAACGATGAATTACGCCGCGGCAAGCCCACCTGCCACATTGCTTTTGATGAAGCTTCTGCAATTTTGGCCGGTGATGCTTTGCAAAGCAAAGCGTTCCAAGTCTTGAGTCAGGGAAAAGAATTATCCCCACAACAAAAAGTCACCATGATTCAACTGCTCGCCAGTGGCAGCGGTGTAGATGGCATGGCCGGTGGCCAATCCATCGACTTAGAAGCCGTTGATCTTGAGTCGAACGGACGCCATGTCGACTTGGCTTACCTTGAAAACATGCATAACCACAAAACTGGGGCACTTATCAAAGCCAGCGTATTAATGGGTGCACACTGCCAACCTGACATCAGTGCCGGACGCTTAGCCGCACTGGCTACCTACGCGGATGCGATCGGCCTAGCCTTTCAGGTACAGGACGATATCCTAGATGTCATCAGCGACACCCAAACACTGGGTAAGCAACAAGGTGCGGATGCCGCATTGAATAAACCAACCTACGTCTCGCTACTGGGGTTGGAAGGCGCACAAAAGAAAGCCTCTGAGCTGCATCACCTCGCATTGGATGCACTGGCTCCGTTTGAGTCACAGGCAACCCGCCTACGTGAATTGGCTGACTACATCATTGAGCGGCGTCATTAGACGCCATTTATCTCCCTTGAATGGTTTAATCAGCCTTGCCCTACCCAGTGGTAGCGCAGTTGATTGGTGAAATCAGACACAAGCCTCGACACTGAGTACCATCTTGGCGGCTAAATCGGTAAAATGGCCGCCTTTTCACGAATATTCACCAACTGGGTAGCAGATGTTCCAGGAAATTCCTCGCATTCGGCCGAATACGCCACTATTGGATCGCATCGATGCACCGGCCCAGCTGCGCGAGTTAGATAAGCAATCATTACCACAATTAGCCAACGAACTGCGTGAATACCTCCTGTACAGCGTGGGCCAGTCCGGCGGCCATTTCGGAGCTGGGCTGGGCGTGGTTGAGCTCACCATAGCCCTGCACTTCGTATACGACACCCCGGAAGATTTATTGGTCTGGGACGTTGGCCACCAAGCCTATCCGCACAAAGTGCTGACGGGTCGCCGTGAGCAATTGCCCACTATTCGTCAGAAAGATGGTTTATCGCCTTTTCCAAAACAGGGCGAAAGCGAATTTGACACGTTCGGCGTCGGTCATTCTTCAACATCCATCAGCGCCGCGCTGGGTATGGCCATCGCAGCTAAGAACATGGGCAAAGACAAAAAAGTAGCCGCCGTCATTGGCGACGGTGCATTAACTGCCGGTATGGCTTTTGAGGCCCTTAATCACGCCGGTCATGAAAATGCCGACATGTTAGTGATTTTGAATGACAACGATATGTCCATCTCTGAGAACGTCGGTGGACTCAATAAATACCTCGCCAAAATTCTAAGCTCAAAAACCTACGCCAGCATGCGCGAAGGCAGTCGCAAGGTACTGTCTAATATCCCTCATGCGTGGGAACTGGCCAGCAAAACTGAAGAGCACGTTAAGGGCTTCTTCACACCCGGCATTTTATTTGAAGAATTGGGCTTTAATTACATTGGCCCAGTGGATGGCCATGACCTTCCGGCATTAATCAAAACCCTTAACAACATGCGCGAGCTAAAAGGCCCACAGTTTTTGCACGTCGTGACCAAAAAAGGCAAGGGCTTCGAACCCGCTGAAGCCGACCCGATCACTTACCACGCGCTGTCGCCAGCCAGCTCCGCTGCCACCAACTCAACGACCACCAGTCCGGCCAAAAAGAAGCTGAGCTTTAGCAATATTTTTGGTCAGTGGATGTGTGACATGGCTGAGCAAGACGAACGCCTTATGGGCATTACCCCAGCCATGCGTGAAGGCTCCGACCTCGTGAAGTTTTCAGAGCAGTACCCTGAGCGCTATTTTGATGTGGCCATAGCCGAACAACATGCGGTGACCGTCGCCGCTGGCATGGCCTGCGAAGGCAGCAAACCTGTGGTCGCCATCTACTCAACCTTTTTACAGCGGGCCTACGATCAATTGATCCACGATGTCGCCATTCAAAATTTAGACGTCACGTTTGCTGTCGATCGCGCCGGTTTAGTCGGGGCCGATGGTCCAACACACGCCGGTGCGTACGACATTAGTTTCCTGCGGTGCATTCCTAACATGGTCATTGCTGCACCGTCAGACGAGAACGAATGCCGTCAATTGCTCTACACCTGTTATATGCACGAAGGCCCAGCCGCCGTGCGTTACCCACGCGGCAGTGGCAGTGGTATTGAAGCCGAAAACAATATGCAGCGCTTAACGCTTGGCAAAGGCCGCATCGTACGAGAAGGTGCTGACACCGCTATCTTATGTTTTGGTCCATTATTAAGCGAAGCGCTAACAGCCGCAAGGCAACACAATGCTACCGTCGTCGACATGCGCTTTATTAAGCCCATGGACGAATCCTTGGTGTTGGCGATGGCACAAAGCCATGATTTCATCATCACGCTAGAAGATAACGCCATCATGGGCGGTGCAGGCTCCGCGGTGAACGAAGTGCTGTTGAAAGAGGGTTACCATGGCAAGGTAGTCAATCTCGGCATTCCCGATATCTATGTCGATCACGGTAGCCAGCAAGAACAGTGGGCATCGTTAGGTATGGACGCGGCGGGCATCAGCGCACGCCTAACTGAGTTTGAAAGTAGACGGCGCGCTTCGAACGATTAACCGGTCATAAATACACCACAGGGTGTCATTCCAAAATGTACTCGATGCGCGGTTTACGTTTCGAGTACATCTCTTCATGCTTCATTCATTTAGACAACCGCCATCCGGTCAATCGTGTTATCAGAATGTATTTTAGATAGCCTTGCTGCAATGGTTTGAAAACTCGGCCGCGTCAATACGGAATCCCGCATGCATTCGCGGCTCAGCTCCAATAATAATGAAAACAGTGATGTCTTTTTATTAACGAGCAATAATAAATCTTCTAACAAACAACCGAACGCGCGCACTTCGATGCACTGCATACTTTGTTTTTGCTGTGCGCTTAACGACGCTAAATGAGTGGCCGCACCGAAATCGCCGAACAGGATGGTTCTATCCGAATTAACCATCATATTATGCGCGTAAATATCGCCGTGACTCACAGCTTGGCGATGGATATGTTGAAGCGTATCGGCCATTTGAAGCCCTATGTTTAACACATCACTTTCCTCAAATGTCGTACCAACTTCAAAGGTATCACGGGTGCAAGATTGCAGACTGGGCGGCAAACCTAAATTTTTAAAATCAGAGGGTATCAGTTCCATCGCCAGACCCAATTCGTGTTCATATTCGATGTGGGAAAGCGGCTTAATTAAATTAGGATGCGCACCGACTTTTAAGCAGCACTGAATTTCGTCTTGTGGATAACCGTCACTGGTCACCGAGCCTTTAAATATTTTTACCGCCATCGCCTGCTGGTTAATGGCTCCGCTACTTTCCTTATTAAACCAGTCTGCATGATAAATAATGCCGGATGCGCCTTCCCCAATGGGCTCGTTTAATTGCACTGAATTTAGGTCTATTTTTGGCATCTGAGAGGTTTTTAGATCAGGCGTGAACGATACAGGATTGCCCGAAAACCCAAGCCAAGATAATTTCGGTAATTCGAGCAACCAGTCCGGTACTTCGGTAAGCTGATTCGCGGATAACCTCACCAACTCTAATGCTCGACAAGCGGCCATACTGTCCGGCAATGCTGTCAGTCGATTTCCGGCTAACGCTAATTTTCTGAGCTTGGTTAAGTCACCGATGGATTCAGGTAACTGTTCAATTTTATTATTGGTTAAAATTAACCAGAATACGGACTTCGGCAAACAATTCTCAGCAAATGTGCTGACATTATTGGACTTAAAAGCGACGATTTCTAGCTTTTCGCATTGGGATAATACCGCAGGAATGTGCTCAAATTGGTTATCCGTTAAAAACAGTGTTTTAAGGTTTTTGAAACGACCAAAGTCGTCCGGTAAATCGGATAACTGATTCCCACCTAAATCTAAGATTTCAATATCTTCCGCTAAATCGAATAATTCGCGAGGGAATTCCGTCAGGTTTTGCGTTAATTTTAGGCGCTTTTCAGGGCCCAATACTTCAGATGTTATTGCACCTGTTTGAAGCTGCTGCAAGGTAAACAAAATAGATGTGCCGGTTTAAAAAATAAGGGGCGCATTTTAGAGGAAACCATAGGGTATTCACAGAAGAATGATCAAGGGGCTCGAGAATATGTATTAGGCTCTTGTTATTGTTTCATGCAACGGCACACCGATCATGCCTGCTTCGTAACCCACTAACCGATCATTAATGTTTGTGCCTGAGTTGATCTACGATGTAACACGCCTCTAGCGTACGCTCAACCCGACACTCAAGCTCCTTATCCTCAACCACTAATTCAGTTCGAAGCGGAAGCTCACTCGGCAATACTATATTACTAACCAGTCCTAAATTATGAAGTGCATTGAGCACCCACCAGCCCGGATCGGGTTCATCTTTATACAGACCTAGCATTGCCGAACCAGGAAAAGCATGATGATTGTTATGCCATGCTTCTCCCATTGAAAGAAAGCCAGCAAGGCGTATATTGTGTCCCTGAACAGCCGCCCCTTCTACTTTCCAAGTACGCTGACCTTGATTATGAGCAAAATACCCAATAAGCCAATGACCACCGACAGAAACTACCACGCGCACAGAAATACCCCACACAAGCCAAGGCAAACCCCCAAAAAAATAAAGTGGAATAGCTAGGATTAACTGTTGTTGCAACCAATATTTTTCAATAAATCGATAAAATTTACTCCCTGATACTGACTCTTCTAAAATGAAATTAGGCGGTGATTTTAAATTAAGATCACAATTTAATTGCCACCAAGCATCTTTCCATATGTTTGAACCGTGCAGTAAAAAGTCATGGCACTTTTTTTGACGCTGTGCCCAGTCCCTTAAGTCGTGTTGTTGCATCATGGATATGGGGCCAGCCATACCCACTAATACCCCCAGATAAACAAATATATACTCCATCCATTTTGGGCATTCATAAGACCGGTGAATCAAAAGTCGGTGCATTCCAAGAGAATGCCCTAAACAAAGTGTAATAGCCGTCAATAAGGTAAATACAAACAACGCTGATAATGAAAAAACAAATGGCGCTATAAATAACAAAGTGAAAAGATTGAGTAGAAACCAAATTGATTTCAATGGCTCCCAAATCACATCGCCTTCGAATGCACTTTCCGATTCGGTTGAATAAACCCGTTCTGTATTGATCATATTCTTCCTAAACCCGTCTGGCATGATGCGATGCTTATCTCGAGGTCTCAAACATATCGCCTTGCTCTACTCTTTCACCACCTGCATCCAGTAGCGGAATGACAAAACTCAAAACCTTTTCATTTAAATAACTGTCATCACACCTGCCCTGCTTTTCTAAAAAGTGCACCGTATTGCCCAAAATGACAATGGACCCCGACACCACAGCACTGGCAGTGATGACCACACCAGACACCAATAAAATACTAAAAAGGTCGTTTGATCCGCTAATGTTGATATCCCGATCAACCCGCTTCACAGCAAGGCTATACTGTTTTGAAACAAGGTCACATCGCTTGATGTCTTTGTCGTGGACCTGTTTAGGGTAGGCAACGCAGGCTTGCAACAAAGCGGCAACGGAAACACTGATGACAGCCTGCTTGAACGACACCATCATTGCTTCGTGAGCAGTAACATGCCCTTGTCTTCCGTCATATTTAAACGCCCTAAAAAGCTCATGCCCAATAGAGGCTGCTCTGGGAAGGCCCCTTCTATGACCGTAGCTGCGACATTATGCAAAGTGACATCACCGACCTGCACTTTGTCCAATACAATTTGGAAGCTATCCACGATACCCGCCGCCGTGGAGCTTTTACTGCGCCGGCCTTTGCGATAACTGATGCCCATGCTGGCCGCCGCGCGCCCGCTGATGGCAACATTACTCGCACCGGTATCCACGAGCATTTTTATGGGCGTGCCATTGATGCGCCCATTGGCCCAATAATGCCCCATTTGTCCTTTACTGAGTCTCACCGATGCTCTGGCAGGTTCACGATAGCCTGACGCTAAACTGGTGCCCAATCCCAGCACCTGCCGCTTACCGTCCATTTCAATCACCGCTTGACGACTATTCGATTGAATCAACTTAATGCCTTCTGGCGAGGTGTTGCCCTGTTTGAGCACTCGAGTTTGCCCATTCACCTCTAGAATGGCCGTACCAGGCATGAGGCCGACCGCTTTGACTTCAGCCTGCACGGCAGTTATCCACAGGCTGAAGATCAGGGTCAACAGCGACAAAGCCTTCACGTATACTTTAGAGATAGACATTATATTCATTCGGTTTACTAACATATGCTCTGGATTCTACTCGGCCTGCTTTTACTTGTGCTACTACTTGGCCCACAACTTTGGACACAACATATCTTAAAAAAGCACAGTGCGCCAAGAGAGGATTACCCTGGCACCGGAGGCGAGTTTGCACAGCACCTGATCGATACCCATCAGCTTAAAGGTATCTCGCTCGAATCTACGGCGCAAGGCGACCATTACGACCCCCAACAGCATGCAGTGCGCTTATCGGAGCAAAACCTGAATGCTAAGTCCTTAACCGCCGTCGCCACGGCAGCCCACGAAGTCGGTCATGCCATGCAGCATCAAGAGCGCATGCCGCTCTTTTTAGCCCGAGGGCCTTTAGCCATCTTTGCGTATTGGGTTGAACGAGTGGCGCAAATTGCCCTCATTAGTACGCCCTTCATTATAGGCTTTCTGCCAGGAATGGGGAGGTTATCATTATTGGTCGCCATTGGCGGTATGATCGCCTCAACGCTGGTGCATCTAGTGACCTTGCCCGTGGAAATTGATGCGAGTTTCAATCGCGCCTTACCACTGCTCAAAAAAGGGGCATACCTTAATCAAAAGGATTATCAAACCGCTCGTAAAATATTGCTGGCCTGCGCATTAACCTACGTGGCAGGCGCACTATCCAGTTTACTGAATATCTGGCGCTGGCTTCGTTTTTTCCGCCGCTAGCAAGATAGGCTCACCTCGCCAATCGGTTTAAGCTCATCCATCAAACGATCATACCCTCTCGCACTACCGACGACTTTCTTATTAGACGAAATTCCATAATAATGCGGACGGACCGTTAGATTGAACCGTCAATATTGGAGATCACCACCATGGATTTAGCCTTTATCAACCTCGCCCTGCTCGCGGTGTTTATTCCGACTTTTTTCTTGGTGTCCATCACGCCCGGCATGTGCATGACGCTTGCCATGACCATGGGCATGACCATTGGTGTGGGCAGAACATTTGCCATGATGGCCGGTGAATTAGTGGGGGTTGGCTTAGTGGCGTCGTTATCCGTCGTGGGTGTTGCTGCCGTCATGTTAAATTACCCTGCAGCATTTGAAGTCTTCAAATACTTGGGGGGCGCATATTTAGCGTACCTTGGGTTCCAGTTATGGCAATCTAAGGGCAAAATGGCATTACAAAAAGATGGCAGCCATGGCTTTAATGTGCCGAACAAAACGTTAGCCATGCAGGGCTTTGTCACTGCGGTTGCCAACCCAAAAGGCTGGGCATTTTTTGTGGCGTTATTACCTCCGTTCATTGATGTCGAAAAAAGCATGGGGCCTCAACTGGTCATCTTATTAAGCTTAATTCTTTGCATCGAGTTTATCTGCCTAACCCTCTACGCCGCTGGCGGTAAAACCGTCAGCCACCTATTGCAGAAATCTGAAAACGTTAAGTTAATAAATCGTTTGGCTGGAACATTAATGTTAGGCGTGGGCGCTTGGCTCGCATTGGGCTGATCGCCATAAGCAGATGCTAATATAAGCAGTATTTTATTAACATGAGCAGAATGAGCCTATACATTGTTCTTCAATCTCGGTAAGAATAATAACGACTGAAAAGAGCTCGAATGCATTATGAAAAAACTAAAAGACGAGAAAGAGCTAATAAAAAAGGCTATTTTACTCGGGATGTCATACGCTGAAAAACGCGGTGCAGCACAGTTTGAAGCCACCGATTCAGCTGCTGAAAAGGTAGAGTACATTTATCGGCTGTTTGTTCACGATAAAATTATTCAGCCTTTGCCTGAAGACCAAGTGTCGCAAAAGTCTATGCAGCATAAGTTAGCCATTTGGGCTTCAAAGCAAGTTAAAGCAAAAAATGCCTAACGATAAACATCGGTATATTTTAGAAACAAAGCGACTGATACTAAGACAGTTTGATGTTTGTGATACCGATTTTATTTATGAATTGATGAACTCAGAGCTGTACCTCAAAAACATTGGTGACCGAAATATAAAAAACAAAGAAGATGCGGAGCGCTATTTAAACAATCATATTAGATCAAGCTACGAAACCAATGGATTTGGGTTATACGCTGTCCAATTACAGGAAAGCCAATGCCTTATCGGTATGACGGGCTTGGTAATTAGGAATGCACTTCCCCATCCAGATATTGGATTTTGTTTTTTACCAGAACATATGGGAAAAAACTATGCGCTTGAGTCCGCCCTCGCCGTCATGGACTACGCCAGAAACAATCTTCAAATAAAGCACATATTAGGCGTGGCTAATCCAGAAAATGACCGCTCAATTCGCTTATTAAACAAACTCGGGCTTCGCCAACAAAGCGTCATCACGCTAAACGATAACGACGTTATCCTATTTAGTACTGATCAGGGCCGCTAACTTAGCCTAAATTTAAATTTTTACTGGTCATAAACACAACCATCGTCATGTTATGACATATACATTACTTTAGTCTGACTCGGTGCCAGCACCTGCCCGCCGGGTGCATTAATCGCGTTATGCAACGTTGGAGATAACATTTTAGTGGCGGGAAGACCGCCAATTAAAACCTTCATGCTGCCCATTAAGCACCGACTGGGGCCCATAATGGTGCTGGATATTAACCCTCCCATTACGCCTGCTTGATCGCCATTCGTTAAGGGGATCATCGTCGACAAGTTATGAGAAGGCATCATCATTATAAAATGCTTAAACTGTGTTGGAACGGCCATCGCCGTTTGGGCAATATTCGGAAAAGGTGTCGGGATAAAAGGTATCGGTGGCGCCGGTACCTTACAAACATCGATAGGTGCGATACACATACCTGTCGCACCAGATGTATTTGCAAACATAGTTCAATTTTCCTTATGGGTTAACCCATATGAATGTGTTCACCGTCAATCTTGGTGTCTTTTTCACTGATTAACATGCTGTGTTTCGATCGAACAGAATATAAACTGCGAGCCTGAATACCCACTTGACCTGCTTCTGTTTGATCCAGTTGATCTGTTTTGCGAATATAAGTTACAAATTTTTGTAGACTCTGCTTAGCACTGGTATTAATTAAATCTGAAATTGTCGTAATTTGCTTAAATACCAATTTTGTTTTATCGCCCTTCGCTAATACACTCAGTAAATCCAAAATGGTTTGCTGGCTTTGCACCACCCAATGATGACTGATCTGAGTGATTTTATTTGCTAACACTCTTGCATCGTCACGTGCGATGATGTCGATGCTACCATTTGGCGAAGTGATACTTGCATCGGTAGGAAAACGATACTGAATAGGTTGAGCGTCTCTACGCTCTGCAATCGCCATGATTTGTATTTTTTCATCCTCACTGCAGAAGCAAACTACCTTATCATTAGGAATAGGTTGCACCATACAGCTAAAAGCCAGCGTTGCCTGAGCAACATCATTCCCCTGCCTTAATGTCATAATGTCACCCTCGACCGACACAACATCCCACTGACTAAGGGTTAACGCGTGCGAATTGGTCGTTGGTAGCTTTAGAATATTCTGAGCCATATTTATGCTTTCCACATTTCTGCTTTTTTTAAAGATTCATTAGTACCTTGTGCGTCTTGTCGATTACAGCCTTGCCACACACAATGTTCATCATACAGCTCATGAAAATTTGCTAACGAGACATTGGTTTGACTGAGATCTGACTCTAGCAATTTTGCATGAGATAAATCCGCGTAAACCATATTTGCCTTCGCTAGGATAGAGTGTCGTACTAAACTTTCATTTAGCTGTGCCATTTCAAGCTGAGCACCTGTAAAGTCACATTGTATGAGAATAGCTTTTTGAAGAATTGCCTGATTTAAAATTGCATGGCAAAATATACTACTGAATACCTCTGCATTCATCAAATTTACATACTGCATTTTACAATGGTTAAAGTCACACCTTTTAATTTTTGAATCTAGGAAGCCTGTTTGAGTTAGATCCGAATATGAAAAATTACATCCTTCTAAATTACATTCCATGAACTGACATTCTTTAATATTCATTTTTGAAAAATTTATAGCGGGCAAATCAGCTTCCGTAAAACAACACCGTTCGATGGAGCATTCAACAAATTGATTATCGCGGAAATGGCACTGGTTAAAGGTTGAGCGATAGAGCCCTACCGAATCAAAAACAGCTCCTTGTAAATTAGACTCATTAAATAACACCATATCAAATTTTATCTTATCAAAACTGGCGTAAGCCATATCTACTTCAACAAATACCGAATTTTGAATGATTCCATCTTTAAAAATCGAATGAGTGATCTTGCTTTGAAGAACATTAATTTCTTCAAGTTGGCAACCACGGAACTCTGGACTGTCTAAATCTGAGTCAATGATTTTACACTTAGTTAAATTCACATCAGAAAAACAACAATTTTTAAATTGACAACGATTAAAAATGGAATCTGATAAGTTGGTTTTTAAAAATCTACAACCATCAAATATTACATTCGTAAACACCCCGCCACTGAGGTCGACATTGCCAAAACTCTGTGCATTGAAAGAGTCACCATCTAGCACTTCTCCTGATTTGACCCAATGACTCAACGCAATATCATCTGTGGGTCGATCGATGGTTTCATCAATCATTAGGATGGCCTCCAATCTTTGAGAATTGTCGCCTCTAAATTGGCATGTTTAAAGTTTGTATGCCTAACAGTGGCACGCATAAAATCGACTGAATATAAATTACTACGTTGTAAATCTACTTCTACTAGCGTTGTCTTGCCCATGATTGCATTCATTAGATCCGCACCAGAAAAGTTAGCCCCCTGCATATTAGCTTTCGTAAACAACGCCTCTTTGGCACTCACTTCACTAAAATCTGAGTTTCTTAGGTCAGCGCCACTCAAATTGGCACCGTCCAATATACTATTAGAAAAAATAGAACGTTGAAAATTCAACCCTTGTAAGTTAGATTTTTCGACATTCGACCGTCTAAAATCAACACCATAGAATTTGGTTGAAATATCTTCGTCATCACTGAACACGATGCAATTTTGACTCAAGTTTGAAAATTCGAAATCAATTGACATTAGTTCTGTATCTGTCCAAACGGTACTGGGCAAATCCGATCCACTGAATTTTACTCTTTCCAATTTCGTGTTTATAAAGGTACATTCGGTCAATCGGCAATGTGAGAACTCACATTGGGTTAATTTCGAATCAAGAAATAGCCAGCTCGTAAAGTCCGTTTCGTTAAATTTCGCGCCATCAAAATTGACCGCCAATGCTTCTTCAGGTTTAACCTTGCAGTGATCGAATACACAGCTTTCGAATTGAGACTCCGATAATTTAACATTGATCATTTCACAGTGGCTAAATTTAGCACTACGGAACACTACCCCACCTAAATTTGTATCATTCAAATTAACATTCGAACCTTTTGCACCCGTAAAATTAGAGCGCACTAGTATGGAGTTAGAAAAATCAACACCATCCAACTGAGTTTGACTAAAATTTACTTGCTCTAAAAAACAATGACTAAAATTGACATCACGAAGGTCCATACCCGTTAAATCAAGACAAGCCCAATCACCATAGCTGACATCCTTTGCGTACAGACGTCTTTTAAATTCAGCCATCACAAGAATAGGATCTGAGTGCGGAGAGCAACCTTCAGGGGTCATGTGTGCAGCCATTCGATAAAGATCAAAATAATCTTCCTTAATTTGCTTAATCTCAGGCAGCAAAGTATTTTCTATATTTTTTCTTGTATCTTCAATTTTTGTGCACATATCACCCCCTTTTTCGCCCACCTCCTCTGATGTCTGAATTTGATTTTGAGCCTTGTCTAATTCTCGTTGAATACTCTCTAATTGGCTCTCTAATTCGGAAATATCGGCTCTAGGCAGTGCAGACAAAGGTAAATTTTCTTGTGGCCCACCTATTTTAACCTTCTTTAACTCCTCTAAAGACTGCTCAACCAAGTGCATTTCATCTGAATGCTTTAATTTTTCTTCTGCCGTTATAGAGGACACAAGTTTTTTCTTAATATCCGATAGCATTTTTTCTGATGATATAATTTCATCCGAAATCACTTTCTCAAGATCACTTTCTACCTCCCGAAAGTAATCCGATAAAACCTGTGATATTTTTTCGAGATTTTGGCCAGATAAATTAGACAAATCAAGCGCCCCATCTCCCTGAATACCCGGCAAAATACAATCAAGATCTTCTATCAGTGCGCTAATTTTTGAATCTTCTTCAATAGTTTTTTTATCGGGCTTCAGTATTGATTGGAGTGTACTTTCGAGTTCAGAGCCAATATTGTTAGCTTCAGCTTGCGACTTAATTTTATCTGCTTCTTTTGCTAACTGACTGTTCGCTAATGCTTCCAACGATACTTGCTTTGCCTTCAGATTTTCACTTAAAGGATTTTTCGGAGCATCCATGGCGACTGAATCTTGCAGTGCCTGAAGCGCGGTTTGTGCGTCGGCGGGAATTAAATCCGTAGCATTCATTGTATGCTGTATAGGATCATAGTTAAGAATTCTATTTTCTAGCGCTACCTCGTAGTGCAGCTTACTTCGAATAGGCTCATCTTTTGACTCAAAACCCAGCAGCAAATCACTAATCTCAGCTGCGTCATCAGAATGAACTGGATGCGTCCCTCGATAGATAATTTGAACCAAATCCTGCTCAGGGAAAAACCACAATGTATCAATTTTTAATGGTAGCTCTTTGATCGCATTCATCTCTGAAGTGTCTCGATACACACACCGCACCCGGTACCCAGGTAATTGTCCTCTTAAAACGGCTAAACTAGGGTGCATATTTCGAAATTCAAATGACTCATCACCACTATAATAGTGATTCGGTAAGCGTTGATCTTGTGCCGCCATTAAAAAAAATCGCCTATCTATATCTGCGGGAAATCCGGGAAAATAGTTTTTCATATACCCCTTGTCATAAGTACCTTGATATTGAGCCCTTTGATGCCAGGTTTGGTCAATTGGTCCAAAAGCAGCTGGAGGAAGTAACTTATTGTTATTGGTCAACACCTCGTTAGAAAATTCTAAATTTGGTAGAGCAGTAGATTTATAGCCTTTGCCTTCGGGGTTTAAAGGAGATTCTACCCCACCAAATGCCAAGGAATAGTCCAAAGGCATTTCTATAAACTCGTTAGGCTGTGTTGGAATACCAAGCCGCCATTCACGATCACCAAAGACCCAGATTCTTTTGGTTTGATTGCCAATCGTCGCAGCCACTTCCATGGCAGGAACAGGCCCCATATCGGGCGAATAGGCCTTACCGGATAGCAGCCACTCTCCCATTGGCTTCGGCAAACCGGGATCGGGCCTCGGCACGTTGCCCATTGCGGGTAGAGTTTCAGCCATGGCGTCACTCACCAGAACGGCTTCTGACGTTGAAAGCTTCACGAACAGTGAAGCAGACACAACCCAACCAAATTTACGATCGACTTCCAACACGCGTTGCTGGCAATTGAGCTGTAGAGGTGTAAATATTTTCACGGTAAATAGCTCAATTTTAGAAGTGAATATTCAATTTTTTCTGGCTAAGCATAATGCTGCCAATTTTGAAATCTATAGTCGCATTTTGAATCGATGTTTTTACATTTACAATACTCATCTTGATATTGTCTATTTCGGCTTGTTTATCTCTTGCTTTAACCCTGGCATCTTTTAAGGCTTGCAAGCCCACTGTTTTAGCCTCTAATTTTCCGTCAGCATCCAGAACCAACTTAGTTCCTTTACGTAAATCTAAATCTATATTTGCAGTCAGTCCTGTCTGTATTTTAATAAACCCACCGTTTTTTACTTCTACTTCCAGATTACCGCTCATGCTAATAGCTAGTGACACCTTATGCTGAGCGGATAATTCGAATTTTGTTTCTCCACCAAAGTTTAAATTAGTAATGCCTTTCTCAGCAAAAGAAAAATTTACTTCGCCAAAACCCATCCCATCAAATCGTTCTATTTTATGAGCAGATAATGCATTGCCATTCACAAAATTGTAATCTTTAGTTTCTTTAACGACGGCCCTTGCCTCATCACGCTCACTGTATTCTTGCTTCTTTAGACCCGTCGGCGCGTGCCACTTGTTTTTATTGATTTGCCAACCATCATTGGTATCTTCTTCAAATTCTTGAGTGTACATTACTCCTTTTTTTGACCATTTTTTATATTCGTAGTAAGCACCCTCTTCCTTGCGAAACTCTCTTGGCTGCCCTTCATGCAATTTAATATCAATTTGCACGGTATCTTCATCGACAAAATTTGCATTCAAGTAGTTATTTCGGTCCTGAACTTTTACGCTATCACCAAACTTATAATCATAACTTTGATTATAAGTTTTCCGAACATCCATCCCGTCAATATCCCAGAGCTTACCTGAACGGTTTAGTTCTAAATTTTGACCTGTAGAATCCGTGACTATTGGCTTTCCAACATCTGAGTTAAGCTTGATATCTTCATCATTCAATTCCGCTATTGGATGAAACACACCTCTAAGCTTAAAGAAATCTAATGAAGAATCGTTGTTCGACGTATTCTCTGGCCCGCTGTGACTCATAAGGTCACCACTGTAGCCGGTCCGCAATTTCTCAGGCGCAGCCTTAATTTCGATTTTTGAAACTGGTTCTCTTAACACCTTAATGTCAATCGGCACATTTTCATGCCCATACGCTACAGAATAACGACCATAAAAATTATATGATCCTAACTGAGAGAATTCGTACTTAATGCCGTGATGCCAATGAAGTTCATCTCCCGTCTTAACGATTAACTTATCACCGTACCTTCGAGAAATATCCCACTCCCCAGATGCTTCTAAATCTGCTTTAAAGCGATTATTCGTACTAATAGTTTCGGGGGGATTAATGGAAGCCAATTCATCACTGGGTCCATTTATACGATCCGCAAGATAATTCAGGACGGGAGGGTTAAAGGAAGCATCTTCAAGTATTTGAGTGGACTTTGTCTTAGATAAATCAATTCGCCCCTGCTCTGAACGATGGACAAGCGTTCCTTGTGTTGAAATAACGGCATGATGAGAGTTGTGACTATTCACCTGACTGGGGTGCATTGAGTTGTTAAATACACTTTCAATATATGGGCAATTTACATTATTACCCTGAAAGTTGATCAGCACCTCGGTGTTGGGCAGGAGAGGTACATTATTACTATTACCGCCCGCTGTTGTTTGCGCTTGCCTCATGTACGGATAAAAACTGAAACCTTCGTCAAACCCTAGTGGCTGAACGCGATATTCTCCGTTTGCATTGACATCAGGACCGTTGTTTGACAGCTCCATAACCTTACCAATCACTTTGCTGGGCATTGGAATGGGATAATGCTGCGAGGGAACAAATAGTTCTGTAGCGGGAATGGCCTTTACCTGGCAAAAATATTGAGGTGCGCTGTTAGTATTGGCTGAAGCACTTTGCATAAGATTTTCAGCTTTATGATCGACAGATATGATCAACCAATCCTCTGCTGGTTGCTGAGTATTCGTACTACCCAGTGCTATTTTCACTGTAAATCCAGGAAAAAGAAACAAGTGTCTAGAGTTAAAAGTTACTACCCTTTTTAAACAGGCGTCAGCTAAATACCTCTGCTCTGCTAGGTAGTTCGCCTCACTTTCAGTAATAACATCAGTGTAAACCAACGTGTGCTTGGCTAAATTCCCTGCCGGTTGATATGTAGATTCAATCGCACCCGATGCATTTTCAGGGTCATAACCCACCACTTGATAGTAGTGATCAATCGTTCTTGATTTAAGGGATTCCAGCTCAATTTTTAAAAAAGGCGTTCCTGCCGTAGGCTCATCAACCGTGAGGGTATTATTTATCGCGTTGAGCAGCAGAGGTTGATAATTCCTGTCGTTGCTAAAGCCAATTAAATTGGCTGGATAATCGAAATAAAATTGAATTCCCCAATAATCACACTGCCGTGCGATAAAATTGAAATTAGATTCTTGAAATTGCGTAGTAATCTTCTTCTTGGGGACATTTAAAACAGTCGAAAGGTTGCTCTGCTGAAATACAGAGACATTCTCATCGAGCTCTTCTGTAATAATTTCTGTGATGTCTCTAGTCGCACTTTCATCAAAATAAATTTCAGATTTCTGGTTAGCATGTGCCTGCTTTAAATGCGGCACCATCACTAATCTTATTTCAGACCTGCACAATTCTGCAGATTCGATATATCCACTAATTGTAATGGTATAAGAATCTGCATCCAAAACCGAGTTAGGATCATTGACCTCTAGCTCAGCTGGGCTTCCTTCCATTTCTAAAACATCTAATATCGCGACATCAACCCCACCGTAATCGACTTTATCAATGATTAGTTCGTAACTGAACAGACGATTCATGGATTCCCTACCATTAAACCCAATGATCTTCATTTGCCTAGGTGTCTGCCCCACTACTAATTTAAAACTAGGAATAGCCATAAATTTAATCCATGTATTTTTTTCTAGTTTTTAATAGATAATCGATCAATGCGCTGCTTTTTAAAAAATAATGGCCGATACAAACATTTATTGAATATTGCGTACGACAATAGCGAAAATTTAGTTCCAACAAAACCCGCATAGACCGCCCTAAAATTTCAAAGGCGACACCAATAATATTTTAAAATAGAAAAATGAAGTGATACTTCTATTAATAGGTTTGATCTTCACGAACCATCATTTTAAATTCAATATTTCATATTTATGACAAGGATTGATATTTTATTATTAAATCCCTTATAGCTAAAAACTATACCAATGCGAAACAATAGTAAATAAAACATTGAACAGAAAGGAAAAGAATGAAGCCAGATCACAATATTCAAGCTTAACCATGTACATTAGTTCAAGCCAACGAAAAATTGACTGACATATTTATCAGCAATCGAGCCTTTCTCATTTACAACTGCGGCAACCTAACGCAAGGTTAGTTTCTCTAGCAAACTAAATAGCATTGGATCATTAATGCCAGTCACTACAATAAAAAAGGCTATTTTACTCGGGATGTCATACGCTGAAAAACGCGGTGCAGCACAGTTTGAAGCCACCGATTCAGCTACTGAAAAGGTAGAATACATTTATCGGCTGTTTGTTCACGATAAAATTATTCAGCCTTTGCCTGAAGACCAAGTGTCGCAAAAGTCTATGAGCATAAATTGGCTATATGGGCATCCAAGCAAGTCAAAGCCAAGCAGGCCTAACGAAAAGCATCGCGCTTTTACGAAGGCAACTCGTTGAGCGTTAAGAGAGTTAACGGCTTGTGTGACTCTCGTCGCGCGAACGTAACGTGCTAAACCATACAACACTCACTGCACTAAATTTTGGTAGATTAGTATTTCATAGAATAATGAACCAGTGCCGCTTTGACGCTTAGTAAAAAGCGTCAAATTCAACCATTCATAAATTGCATTCCACCCTATGCATCCGGAAGGCTTTGACCAAATGCCAGAAATATTTGTTTCGTCAGACTGGTGACACTCGGCGCATCAGGATATGTGCCAAACGCCTCATCAAATGCAGAATCCACTACACTAAGAAAAATAGCCTCAAAAATAACACTGACGACATGATCGCTGGTCGGTTTTGAACGACTGTTACAGCTGCGATTGAATGAACGTTTATCGACGACACCTCCCCATACTTTTTTGCCAATTTCTCTATCGATCACACTTAACTCGATCTCAACACTGCGTATCGACTTAAAACATTCCTTCGTATCTTCCTGATGACTTTTATAATCCACCTTGTTATTTAAAATATTGTAAGTAAGCAAAAACCGAGCAGTATCGCTCGATGGATTTAACTCCGAATGATTAAATTCGCTGATTACATGGTCTCTACCATACTTGTTTAACATCAATAGCAATAATTGCGAGTTAATTTCATGCACCAGGCCTTCATCGACATTGCTATAGGATTGATTAACGCTACCTAAAAATTGAATTTTATCTGTCTTTATAGACTCTCCACGGAACGAACCCAAGTCGACGTACTGATCAATCCATTGTTTTTCTGTGACAGAAGGTGAATATGCACAAGCTACCAACAGCACTAATCCCAAAATACCAAATACCCTAGTCATTCTCTTCCTGCTATCATTCATTAAAAAAATCCACTCATTTATTTTTGACTGACAAATATCTTCGTCCCAGGTGCTGATTTTCTGTCATAACATTGCCTTGCAATCAACACACACATTCTATGAAGGCGCACCGTAATAGGCAGAAGAAAAAGCCACAAGCATGCTAAGAATCGAATCGAGATATAAAGGTTAACATTAGATTTTCCGTAGATTACATAAAACCAAAACAAAATAAGAGACTACAAAACGATAACTCACTGTTGCAATATCGATCGAGACTGCCAATACAGTCATACACTAATGATTCGACTGTGCTAAGCGACACAGACACAATACTTCTTTGATGGAAGAAATTTAAATAGATGCGTTTCATGAATGATGCGCTTACATTTCGGATCCGTTCCATATTTATACATCACCCTGCCATGCACTATCTAAATCGCACATATATTTTATGACCAATATTGTCATAAAAAGTAGCAATATACCGTCACCACGAGAAAGTTACTCAGATTCATTCAATCAGGATTATTGACGAAATTAATCTTCATTCTGCATACCTAGAATGAATTAGACTAATCACCTCACTATTAGGAAAAAATATTAGACGACAAAAAATAATTTTCGACGCTTTCTCAATTCGAGCCTATTGTCCTGCTCATGTCTTGCTTCTGACTGATGGTTAAGCGATCTTGAGTTCGCTTGTAATTTTAAAGCGCACCCATTCGCTCATAAATTGATTGCATTCGCGTTATCACACTGCTGTGCAGTGGTGCCTGAAATCAATGATCAAGTGACCAAAATAATAAAATGTAAAGAAGGAAGGGTTAATCACAATGTCTCGCTATTTCAAAAGAATATTCATGCTAATGATGATAGGCGCTATTGCCTTTGGTTATGGCGCGTTATCCCATGCGCAAAATTATGACTTTATTGTGGTCGGTTCAGGTGCTGGCGGAGGACCGCTCGCATCCAAGCTGGCGCGCGCTGGGCACGAAGTTCTCTTACTGGAAGCTGGATTCGATGAAGGTAGCGATCGAAATTATTACATTCCAATCGCCCATGCCATGGCGTCTGAAAATCCCCTGTTAAGCTGGGACTTTCCCGTCGCCCATTACCAAAATGCCAAACCTGACAGCAAAATGATGTGTGAAAATGAAGCGGGTGAACTCGCTCGCTGCACAGTAAACGGTGCTGATTGTAATTGCCCGAGCACACACCCCATTCAGAGAGGTATTTTCTACCCAAGAGGCAGCGCACTGGGAGGATCAACCGCAGTCAATGCCATGATTACCGTACTTCCGAAAAACAGTGACTGGCAATATGTAGCTGACCTGACAGGAGACTTAAGTTGGGCACCAGAAAATATGAAGCACTATGCTGAACAAGTTGTGTCAAACCTCACAAATGATCAGCACTCGCCCCAAACCATCTTAGAGCTTCATGGCAATAAATTAGAAAAGATATTAGATGCCGTCATTGAAGTCGAACAGCCTAAAAACCTCGACCCACATGCCACACCGCTGGAAGCACTTAGCCATGGATTAAATGAAGATTTATTAAACGGTAATAATGGTCACGGTTTATGGATGACGCCGCTGGCTATCGTGAATGGACAGCGTGAAGGAGCACGAGAAATGATATTGCAAGCGGCCTGTTTAAAAGACCCCAATGCGTTCGACTTTCGAAGTGATCTAAGACGCTATATAGATTGTATCTCTGAAGGGCTAATCAACCCTAATACAGGCAACCCTTATTTAACGGTTAAAACCGGCGTATTTGTTACAAAGCTATTATTTGCAAGCGCCCCGACCTTCGACGCTAGCAATCAAACCTGGCATTGTGACCATGGATGCAAAACGGTTATCGGTGTAGAGTATGTAGATCAGGGGCGCGTCTATGCAGCTGATCGAAATCAATCCATCCCGTGGAATTTACCCATCGAACAAGCCATGACAAATCATGAAGTGATTGTATCTGCTGGCGCGTTTAACACGCCTCAAATATTAATGTTGTCGGGCATTGGGGATCAAACACACCTGCAAGAACATCAAATTAATATTCGCCAACACCTCCCTGGCGTAGGTAAAAATTTACAAGACCGGTACGAAGTGTCTGTGGTAAATGAAATTCAAGGAGCATTTAAAATCTATGACGATTGCAATCTATCTAATCCACTGCTTGATCCATGTGCACTAAAATACATTCTGGGAAGAAAATTTTCAGGCAGAGGGACGGGGCTCTATTCAACAAACGGAACAATATTTTCTTACCTAAAACAATCCAGCGTCAGCGCTGTGCCCGACTTACATATCTTCGGTGGGCCAATTGATTTTCGAGGCTATTATAACGGCTACAGTGCCGCCGAACTAGACAGCAATAAATGGAGCTGGTTAATATTAAAGGGGCACACCGAAAATCGAGGTGGAGTAGTACAACTCGCCAGTCAACAACCATTCGACCGACTCAACATCCAATTCAACTATTTTGAAGGTGGCGATGCCAATACCGTCGAACAAGGTGGCGTGACAGACGCCAGTCAACGTGATATGACCGCGGTCATTGAAGCCGTTCGGACCGTGCGGAATATTAATGCTCACATTGAAGCGAACGGCATGGCATTCGATGAAATTCAACCGGGAATCGCCGTGCAAAGTGATCAAGATATTAGCGACTGGGTAAAGCGCGAGACGTGGGGCCACCACGCGAGCGGTACGGCACGAATAGGGGCAGACAGCGATCCACTGGCTGTTTTGGATAGCGAATTCAAAGTGCGCGGTATTAATAAACTGAGGGTCGTAGATGCTTCTATCTTTCCAAAAATCCCAGGCACATTTATCGCATCAGCCGTTTATATGGTGAGT
This sequence comes from uncultured Saccharospirillaceae bacterium, assembly GCA_947503895.1. Lineage (GTDB taxonomy): Bacteria > Pseudomonadota > Gammaproteobacteria > Pseudomonadales > Oceanobacteraceae > Bermanella. The sequence goes on along the minus strand of CANNFT010000005.1, from coordinate 357,156 downwards.
GAGAAAGCAGCGGATGTGATTATCAAAGAGTATGAGAATTAAGAAATGGAATTGGTTTAAATATTAATTTTTAAATATTAGCTTTTAAATTTTAGTATTTAGGCGTAGTGCTTCTAAGCACCTCTATGATGTACCAATAGGGGTGCTTAAGTGGTCGCTACAGTCGTAAGGCCAGCAGCGGTCGAAAAAGTGCTAGGCAGAAGGATTCTTCCCCAGAAAAGAAAACCAAAATGAAAGAAACTGGTGTCGATTTGGCAAATTGATCAATGGGAGTTCCCTTGAGCACAACCATTATGTATATTGCAGCGAGTCGAGCATACTGTTAAAGGCACTATCCGTATTAAGAAATCTCTTTCTCGGTTACTAAGTGAATAATATGAATACTACAAAATCGTTTTTCGTAATTGCTATATTTGCACTTGGTTTGAGCGGGTGTGGAGGTGGAATGCTCACAAAAAGCAATACCCTCCAAAGTGAGAGTTATCAGTGCTATTGGATGGAAAACTATTCAGGTCAATACAAATGGATTCCATCTGAATCAACCCAAGGAATGAAACGTAAAATAACTAAAACTGAATGCTATAAACTGGATAGTTGCGATGGTGGATTAGGGTATTCGAATGGTGGTTGCTACAAATGGGCATTGGGGCCTGAGAGCACTAGAATACCATGGTAAAAACACCTTAAGTAATTAATGCTGCTATGATGACTGTCCCGATAGATTCGATAATACGGCGTGGCTTCTAAACTGACGAGTTGCTTTCTGGGTTTGGTCACAATGCATTCCTTTGCTTGCTTTGATTAATTCCGTACTGTAGCAAAACTAAAACCAAGTTCAATCAGGCGATTTACTTAGGTTGCTAGGATGGGTGTCCTTATGGTTGCTGATTAAGAGTAGCCCAAAAAGTAATAATCCCCGACTAAAAAGCCGGGAACTATTAGCAGCCTAAGCCCGCTATGCGGGCTTAACATATTACAGAAGAACGGCAAGAATCTAAGAAATCTAATTCAGCTTTATCAAATTTTTGCTCTAAAGCCTCTAACCCTCGCTGTTTCAGGTACTCATCCTCAATACGAGTTATTGGAAGCAACCAAAGATATTTAACGGTTATGTCGTTATCAGGTTTGCATATTTCTAAATCCGGCCCAAAGGGATAGGGTAATGAAACCAAGAGGTGATCACAATCAGATTCTTCTAACCAGCCTCTACCAATATCGATACTGCTTCCAATACCAAAATGATGTTTTGGATCTGCATGAAAGCTTGCCAGCATTGCTAAAGTTTCAACATGCCTCGGATTCTCATAAGGGCACATTATAAAAAACTCAGACCTATACTCCCTATTCGAATTAACTTCCCATGCTCCCTGAGTTAGGTAAACCCACGGCTCATCACTAGATTTAGGAGAAATACGAATCACAGAAAAATTGGGCAGAATCTCATTGATCTTACCCAACTCCCATGTAAAGCTTTCCTTAATATTTTTCGACCAGAATCGATCAACATGGTCGAACAAACCTTTATATATTTTTTCCAATTTTACACCTACTATAAGCCATGCTTTTTAGCTTGCTCACGTGAATATCTTGAAGCTACTGCACCTTCTTTTCTTTGACAAGTTATGCACGGCAGCTATAGGGACACCCAGTACAACTACTACTTGACACGTCATATCAGGGTTTAAGTTTTTAAGTTCAGGGGAAACCAAGCGCCACCTCTAAACGGTTCTCAACCTCAGTAATAGCAGAACTAAGCTTTTCGGGTTGAACGCCATTTTCTTGTAACCGCTCTTTTTGCCACCTCATAAAAATAGGCATATGCCAAAGTAATTCAACTAAGCGGCGCTCGATAAACTCACTCTCACTCGACTCAATCTCATCAAGTAAATTTAGCAAACGAGCTAAACCATCTTCAGAAAAACGCCCCTCTCGAAGAAGGCCCAAAAAGCCATTTTCTAGAGACCATTCATATTCAAGCCTTTCAATTACATTTGTTATTGCCATTTTTATTTAACCCTCTCAATTGCACTTGCAGGTATACCACCCTGAATTAAAACCTCTCTGTCTTTCTTAGCCCAACTCGAAATCATCCCACTACACAGACACATCTTGAACAGGGGGAAATATTGAGGAGAAAATATTGAGGACACTCATCCTAAATTTTCAGAATATTCTACAGAATAAGATGCGTTAACTAAATATTTATTTTTTAGTGGACGGAGTTTTTCTCAGGCGTTTTAGGTGATAACTGCAAGGCTGATGAAGCTTTCTATCGGTACAAACTGTTATCCAGCACAAACAATCAAAATACCGTCTGCGCCGCCGTTTCGCTGATTAAGAAAAGGAGTTGTCATTTCGCTTAAAGAATTACAAAAGCGCTCAATACTACAAATATTGTCTACATGAACTTATGCCTACTCGCCGCTCTAAATTAAAGTACTCAATATTCTTGGTTAATGATTCACTGCTGCCGACAAAGCCTTTAAAGGTTTTTTCAAATTCATTCGCCATTGTCATCCAGTTATCAACACTGATACCCAATCGATCTAAAATAGGTGGAATTGATTTTTGTATGGCTCCACGCTTGTCTTTTCGAATAATGCGCCCCGTCCAATCGACAAGCTCAATGTAGTCGGATAATCGAAATGGCAGGCCATCCGGCATGGGTTGTCGAGGATTACCGACAAAAGGCATCAGGGCTTTCACTTGCTGGTTAGGATGATTGGGGTTTTGTGTGGTTTTCGCTTTTTTAGAGCGATGTTTTACGGAAGTGTGATCTGATGTTTCTGGAGTTTTGGCCATATTGGCTCGTATAGGATTTAAATCGACATAGGCCATGCAGGCTGCTAAGGCTTTTTCATCCAGAAGGGCCTGTGATTTAAATCGCCCTTCCCAAAATCGCCCCGTACATTGATCTTCGATATTCGCTTGCCGAGCAATGGTTTCATTTATGCGACGCATAAACCAGCTAATGCTGTGTAAACGTTCTCGCCACAACTCGACATATTCACTGAGCCTTGCTTGTTCTGCCTTGGATAAGGTATCGCCACGACGATAGCGCTGACTGAATAAGTTTCCATGATAAAGCATGTGCCAACGATCTATAACTTCTTCATCAGTCCAGTCGTTTGCTTGCTTTGCATTAATATGCAGCACAACGTGATAGTGGTTTGACATGATGGCGTAAGCAGCAATATCAATGGCAAATACTTGAGCTTGCTTAACCAATTCTTCTTCTAACCAAGCGCGCCTGTGTTCGTAACTGGTACCACTTTGCTTGTCATGACCGCACAAGAAAGCACGGCGGACACAGCGGGAGATGCAGTGATAATACGGCGTGGCTTCTAAACTGACGAGTTGCTTTCTGGGTTTGGTCACAATGCATTCCTTTGCTTGCTTTGATTAATTCCGTACTGTAGCAAAACTAAAACCAAGTTCAATCAGGCGATTTACTTAGGTTGCCAGGATGGGTGTCCTTATAGCTTTGCTTAGGTTGCCAGGATGGGTGTCCTTATAGCTTTGTCCTTATAGCAGTCCTTATAGCTGCTTTCCAGAGGTTACCCCAGGGATTTTTACCCCAGGTAAATAGCCGATAGCGCCTCCGACCGCTGTGTCAAAAGCCAATGAGTCCCAGTTAAACTCACAATCTTCATTGTTTATATTTTTTAAACGCTGTTTTGCTAAATTAGTGGTAGCACCACCTATTGCCCCAGCAGCTACGGTCCGAGATATAAGAGTGCTTCTAATGAATACTTACTCTTCTGTCGAAAACCATCAAATCTGGAGTGAATCAATTATTTCCTGCAACAAACAACCATTATTTTTTTCTTTTGATCCTACCCAATACCTAGAGTTGTCGCCAAAAAGTTCTTCTATTTGGAATTTTTTACCTTTGAACTGAAATTCACAAAACACTTCTTCTCTAAACCACGAAAAATATTTCAGTGGTTTTCTTAAAATTTTAACACCAGCAATAGCTCCAAATCTATTTACGACCTTCTTTCTAGTCATAAAAAAACCACTAACTTCGAATGAATGAAGACAACCATCATCGCTGTATTCAGAATAAATCTTCATATTATTGATTAGCTGCCCTCGCTCCCCCTAACAATACACTAGAGCCAATAATTCCGCCCGTCCAATAGTTATTTGTTCTACCAGCCCCAGAAATTATCTGACTTTCAGTTTTTGTGGCTGATAAACTTTGATAGCTACTTGTATGCCATTTCCCCAACAACCAATTAAAAGGCCTTCTGTGGGAAAACTTTAAAGAGTTTCGCAAATGAACTGCATGTTTAGCTGAAGTAGTTGCTGATGGTATTGCTCTAGCTGCGACCACATAACTCACTCTAGCAACAGCACCAGTTAAGGCACTTGCAGCTATACCGAAATAACCAGAGTTTATATATGAGTCGCTACATTTATCAACACCACCGTCAATATCTAATGCTTCTCTTAAGTCATCACCAAAACCTAATAACAAAGCGTCTCCAAAGCCAGCGGAGAAATTAATCATATTTTCACTTGGACTCCAACCACCAGTGCTAGGATGGGTGTCCTTATAGCTTCTTAGAATGTCCTCGTAGACCCGTAGACCGGTATTACCAAATAGAGGACTTTCACCTCCGATCTTGCGCCAGCTTTGCTTGGCGCACTGAGTGTCCTCGTAGATTACGGCTTAGCGTGGGTGTCGGGGCTAGCATTCATTAGAATGACTGTCCCGATAGCTTTTGCTAGACCTTACCAAATAGAGGACTTTCACCTCCGATCTTGCGCCAGCTTCGCTTGGCGCACTGACTGTCCCGATAGCTTCCATAGATAACACTAAGATATATCCTGTTAGTTATTATATTTCGTCAAAATGAGGATCTTCAGTATTAGTACAAACCTCACAAGGCCCCATACGAGTTGGACAAAAATAAAACAAAAAATCATCGCCACTCGTTCTATATTTCAAAATAGATAACACTCTTACATCCTTGTAGCTATTGAGGTTTGTTAGATTATCTGGAAAGATTCCATTAAAAACTTTAAATTGTCTTATTTCATCACAAATATCGCTGACAGGATAATCAAAAGTAATTGATAAACTTCCTAATATAATACCTACTACTAAGAATGTAGTTAGAGCAATCAGCCCCTTCTTCATATAATCAATTCCTATTTCTCACCTTGAATACTCCTGCAGGGCTTCTTTCGCACCATGAGAGAAATATAGAGGACACTCATCCTATATTTTCAGAATATTCTACAGAATAAGATGCGTTAACTAAATATTTATTTTTTCGTAGTGGACGGGATTTTTCTCAGGTGTTTTAGATGATAACTGCAAGGTTGATGATGCTTTCTATCGGTAAAAACTGTTATCCAGCACAAACAATCAAAATATCGTCTGCGCCGCCGTTTCGCTGATTAAGAAAAGGAGTTGTCATTTCGCTTAAAGAATTACAAAAGCGCTCAATACTACAAATATTGTCTACATGAACTTAGACCTACTCGTCGCTCTAAATTGAAATGCTCTATATTATTGGTTAATGATTCACTGCTGCCGACAAAGCCTTTAAACCTTTTTTCAAATTCATTCGCCATTGTCATCCAGTTGTCGACACTGATACCCAATCGATCTAAAACAGGTGGAATTGATTTTTGTATGGCTCTGCGCTTGTCTTTTCGAATGATACGGCCCGTCCAGTCGACGAGTTCAAGGTAGTCGGTTAAACGAAATGGCAGGCCATCTGGCATGGGTTGTCGAGGGTTGCCGACAAAGGGCATCAGTGCTTTCACTTGCTGGTTAGGATGATTGGAGTTTTGTGCTGTTTTGGCTTTTTTAGAGCGATGTTTAACAGAAGTGTGATCTGATGTTTCTGGAGTTTTGGCCATATTGGCTCGTATGGGATTTAAATCGACATAGGCCATGCAGGCTGCTAAGGCTTTTTCATCCAGAAGGGCCTGTGATTTAAATCGCCCTTCCCAAAATCGCCCCGTACATTGATCTTCGATATTCGCTTGCCGAGCAATGGTTTCATTTAAGCGACGCATAAACCAGCTGATGCTGTGTAAACGTTCTCGCCACAACTCGACATATTCACTGAGCTTTGCTTGTTCTGCTTTGGATAAGGTATCTCCGCGACGATAGCGCTGACTGAATTGATTCCCCTGATAAAGCATGTGCCAGCGATCAATGACTTCTTTATCAGTCCAGTAGTTTGCTTGCTTTGCATTGATATGCAGCACCACGTGATAGTGGTTTGACATGATGGCGTAAGCAGCAATGTCAATGGCAAATACTTGAGCTTGCTTAACCAATTCTTCTTCTAACCAAGCACGCCTGTGTTCGTAACTGGTATCACTCTGTTTGTCATGCCCGCACAAGAAAGCACGACGGACACAGCTGGAGATACAGTGATAATACGGCGTGGCTTCTAAACTGACGAGTTGCTTTCTGGGCTTGGTCACAATGCATTCCATTGCTTGCTTTGATTAATTCCGTACTGTAGCAAAACTAAAACCAAGTTCAATCAGGCGATTTACTTAGGTTGCTAGGATGGGTGTCCTTATAGCTTCTAACCAGCTCTGTTGGATGACAGGCATTTTGGCATTGGAAATGTTTCAATCCACAAAAGTATTGGTAATAGGGATTTCGTTTCCACTGAACGACAAGGGATTCGTCACTCAGATTTTCGAGGTATTTGAGTATTAAAAGACCCACCATTTTCCGAATGGGATGTGCTGGTCGCCCTTTAGATTTTGAATAGTGTAGAGAAAATTGATCATCAAAATGATGCCAGGGTATTTTGTGTGCTAAGGCGATCAATGGGTCTGACGGATCAAGTTGATTGAGTATGTCTGTACCAAACAGGTTAGTTTGATACTGAGAATCCGTTGTGGTGGGCATAAAATTGAAAATCATTTCGACCAGTTATTGAGCTTAAAATACTGAATTCTGGTCGAAATGACTACGGATTAAACCGGCCAATTCCTTGAAACATAGCGTCTACAGGATATTTTCAGGCCCGACTACTTAGGTTGCTAAGATGGGTGTCCTTATAGCTTTCATTTATAACAAACCCGCACAGGACCCCAAAAAAACAGCAGTCCCAAGAAATAATCAAACGCCAATAATTAATGGACGTCCATAAATACTCTATTTATTTCATTGAAGCAGAAATTGACTATGCTTTAGAAAGTGTCAAATATTTATTTTTCAATTTTAAATCTACCAATGAATCAAATATGTATTCAATTCTATCTTTAGTATACATAAATAAGTACTGCTCACTAGGTGCCAAAACTATTTGTTTGTTAACAAATTTTGCCAAATTTTTACCCAATGTCCACTCCAATATTCTTCCATCAGAAAAACAAAATTGAAAATCAACAATATCCAATAAAGGTTCACTGGGACTTAATGTATCGTTTGAAATATCCCATTCAATTCGCCCATCTGATACCCATATTTTTACAATAATCGAATTATCAAGGTGCAAATAAACTGAGTCATAATTGTATTGATAACTCAATACAAAACGTCCATTTATTTGCCCTAACTTATCTATCTTCGACTTATTTTTCTCCTTACAAGCCAATACAGAATCTGAAAGTGAGTTATATTCAGAAGCCGATATATAATGCTTTACCTCTATTTTTCTAGGCATTTTTATCTAACTCCTTTACCAATATTTGTCATTTTTTGATGACTCATGACCACCTGTCCATTTTCCTGTCGATGGGTTTTTAAATCCAGACTGATATGTTCCATCAGAGTCCCTCCCTGTCCATTTTTCTGTGTATCCTTGATCACGAAGACCTGGTAGCTTAGTTTGTCCTTCGTATTCGACTTCATCCAATGGATTAACACAACCGACACACGCCTCTAATGAATCATATTCTTCTTGGACGTCATCCTCACAGTCTTCTAGACTAGAATCGCTTTCTGAGTTGTAAGCATCTATACCAACTCCTGTCCCTTCACCTCCAGCTATTGCACTACGCTTGCCTCCAAGGGAACCACCCCCACCACCCCCACCACCCCCACCACCTCCTCCTATACCACCATAGAATCCACCTGGCATTAGGCATCGGCCAGGACACAACACCGCTCTTAATCCATAAGGGTCAAAAAAGCTTAACGGATTTCCTTGTAAAAAATAAAGAGGACACTCATCCTAAATTTTCAGAATATTCTACAGAATAAGATGCGTTAACTAAATATTTATTTTTCCGTAGTGGACGGGGTTTTTCTCAGGCGTTTTAGGTGATAACTGCAAGGTTGATGATGCTTTCTATCTGTACAAACTGTTATCCAGCACAAACAATCAAAATATCGTCTGCGCCGCCGTTTCGCTGATTAACAGTGCTAGGATGGGTGTCCTTATAGCTTCCTTGTTCCGTTAGTTGTTGCAATCTTGCGCCAGCTTTGTTTGGCGCACTGGATGTCCCGTGAGTTTGTTTTATGAACGAATACACCAACAAAAGTTTAGTCACTAAGATGTGTGTCCCTGTAGTTGTTATGTCCCTGTAGTTGTTATATTCCTTTGAAAAAAGCCCGCGAGTGCGGGCTTCATACTAAAGATTCAACTCATTAACGCTTATGCTATAAATAGGATCACTGTACTTATCCGAGACGACTATACAATCACCGACTAGGCTCACATCTTTAAACATTGGAACAAAAACAATTTCGTCAGGCTCAGTTGAAAGTATTTCGTGACTAAAGATTACCTCTTTCCCTTTGACAACATTCAAATTCAAATAGAAAGCCTCTACTGTCAAATTGCATTTAAGAATACACTTAACACCAAGCTCTTTAATTGTCTTTGTTTTGAAAATCCATTTATTTACACAACCGCTCTCATTAAAATCTTCCAGCCACTCAAGCAATTCATACCCCGGAATATCGTAGTTCTTTTTACAGCATTCAATTCCGACGGAAAGTAATTTCGAAAAAAAAGTATTAAGCTGATTTCGCTCCAGCGTTTTATACTGCTCTTCATCAAACGGAATTTCAACAACCAATACATTTGATGAATTAACAAAACCCTCAGGGCTAGGCTTGCTTTTCCCAACAAAACAAACCCTTGTAAACCCATCAGTATTAAACTTTATTTTCTTTAAGTGCCTTTCCAAATAATTGCAGATACTCCGCGATTGATCCCTAAACGAATGGACAGTACCTTTCTCGTACTCCACCAAATCAGGATAAAGATAAAGCTCTTTTAATATCATGGTCTCGAATGCCTAGCAGGATCTAGTTCTTGTCTTAATCTAGCAGCATTCTGCTGCTCACATTTTAATATATCTTGACGGGCTCCAGTCCCTGCTGGAATTTTTTTAACAACTCTAGGTTGATACCGCCCTTCATTACCAGGCTCTTTATTCCATTTATTGGCCTGTGAATTCGCTCTAGGTGAACTGCAGTTTTGATTTAGGCCACATCCGCTAACGCCAGTTTTACAAACCGTTTTTGTTTTGGTGTTAACAATTTCATAACCATGCTGTGCCTTTGTATTGTACCAGCTATAGGGACACCCAGCATAGCTACTACTTGACACGTCATATCAGGGTTCATCTCAAGGCTCTAGAGTGACTGACTCTATTGTTGTTCCGTAGCCCTGCTTGACATTTACAGGGCGTCCATATATGTCCCCATAATACTCTAAAATTATTGGGGCATTCTGAACGAATACCCCAACATGAGTTTAATCACTAAGATGTGTGTCCCTGTAGTCTTGTACTGTAGTCTTACTAGGATGGGTGTCCTTATAGCTATTTAGAGGGGTATCTTAAGATCGTTCAATTCCCATAATATTAAATTACTTAAATTCACATTTCGATACTTTTGACTAACCACCTTATTTAATAATTTCATAACCACTAAAATCTACTAATCTATATGTTTTTGCCTAGGAAAAAAAAACTGAAAAAGATACAGATTGATTACTAATAAGTACACAATCACTATATTTTTTTGGCTGGGATTTTCTACTCCTACAATGCAATTTCTAAGTATCCATATCAGACCAAAAACTAGACCAATGAACACCAACAATAATATTTTTTTAACAACAAAAAGCCACCTTCGTGATGAAATTTTATTTTGAAAAAATAAAAATGATTCAAGTACGACCACTGAAACCGCAATACCTACAACGCTAAATGCAACCGATTTGATAAACATTTCATCTAAAAATGGCACTTTTAATACCTACAAATTTATTATTAATACTTTCAATCAGGAGGATCAACAAGGTATTGAACTCCTAATTGCCCTGCCCCCCTTAAGCTACGAGCAACCCCCAGTTAAAATCCTGTTCCAGTAAGAGATCCTGCTCTACTAGTTAAAATTGCCCCTGTTTGAAACCTAGATGCAATAGCCAAAGGATTCATGATGCCCATAGGACCTGGGATTGCGCTCATACTCAACTGTAGAAAGGAAAATTCTGCGCACGGATCGAAAGCCATAGTAGAAACTTGAGCTACTGCGCTCGACCCTGCACAGATATTGAGGACACTCATCCTAATATTTTCAGAATATTCTACAGAATAAGATGCGTTAACTAAATATTTATTTTTTCGTAGTGGGTGGGGTTTTCTCAGGCATTTTAGGTGACAACTGCAAGGTTGATGATGCTTTCTATCGGTAAAAATTGCTATCCAATACAAACAATCAAAATAAATAGGTTGCTAGGATGGGAGCCTCCCTCCAATCTTGCGCCAGCTTCGCTTGGCGCACTGAGTGTCCTTGTAGTTTATAATCCTATAACATAAATTTTTCTATAACTTCTATCACTTTAGTACGAAGCTGCCCTTTATCTAGTTCATACTCTTCACGATCTGCATCTGGATTATACAAATCTGCCAAACAAAAAATACTTGAAAGACATTCATTCAAATTATCCTCATCCTTCTGAAGAAGATTACTATCACGCTCGAATTTCCATAATTCCATATAAGAGTTTGAAAATTCGTCCGCGCTCAACCTCTCAGCAGCGAACGATTTCGCCAACGCTAAAACTGTAATGCTCATCGTAAAAAACCTTTAGTCATTTAATATTCCGCAGCTACAGGGACACCCAGTATAGTTACTATTTAATATTCCGCAGCTTAACATTCAGAGGGCGTCCATATATGTCCTGTTAGTTCTTTCTGTTAGTTCTTTAGTTCTCAAAATCGAACGAGTAAGCGAACATGAGCAAACCTCTCACCTTTTTTATAGATGTTGATGATACCTTTGTACGCAGCTATGGCAGCAAGCGTATTCCGATACCAGCAACACTTGAACACCTTAAATATTTACACACACAAGGCGTAAAACTCTATTGTTGGAGTTCCGGCGGCGCTGACTATGCTCGTGAAAGTGCCGAAGAATTCGATATAGAAAATATATTTATAGGCTTCCTTCCTAAACCCCAGGTTATGATTGATGACATGAACGCAGATGAATGGAGGAACTTAATTCAAGTTCACCCCAATTCATGCAGTTCAAAAACACTAGAAGATTATATAGAAGAGTTAAAAAAATAATCTCAGTCGTTGACCAAGACAGTATTTTTTTATATCGGATCAAAATCATCAGACCAAACTGTTGCCAAGTCATAAATAGTGCCATCTAATTCGGTGCTATCTAAACTCTCACATAACATAATAGCTCCTTGTAGTGGTACAGTGTCGGGGCTAGCATTCATTAGAATGACTGTCCCAATAGCTTAGATTATCTGGAAAGCTTCCATTAAAAACTTAAATTGTCTTATTTCATCATAAGTCACCGCTAGTAGCGTTAACTTATCCTGTTAACTTGTCCATTAGAATGATGAATCAAACTGTGCCAGATTCTACCTGAAAGATTAAATAGGAACATTTTTTTCCCTGTAGTTTTAAAATCTGGTGAAGGAATACATCTATAAACAAGCTTTGAATAGACAGCTTCACCAAAATTTTTTATTAAGCTCAAGCTACAATGAGATTTTTCCAACTCAACAATCAAGGAATACCAGCGATTCGTTTCTTGATTAGATAAATATTCTCGCCATTGTGCATATTGATGCATAGAAAATAGATCATGGACAAATATAGTTAAGTTACGCTCTAATTCTTCAACTTCAGACATGTGAAACCTTGTTAACTATCTTAATTTCTGAGGCAGTATTATCTAATAAAGATCCCCGGGGCAAGCCCTCTCGCTTAGGCTCGGATTCACTTCGTGAAGCGGGGTATTCTACTAGAGCATAGTCAGCTAACGATCACTGTACCAGCTGTAGGGACACCCAGCATAGCTACTACTTGACACGCCATATCAATCCATTTTTAATATGGCCAACTCTGTAATGGACTCTGACCGAAGTAGCACAACCTTATAGTGATCCTCACCTTCCAAGCCATCATCGTCTATCGTATTTAAACCACCGTACAAAAGCCAAACAGTGTATTGTCCTGGTGCCACTGCTATTTTTTTTGCATTAGGGAGATAGTCGCTAACACCACGAACAACCAGATTTCCAGAAGAGAGCTTAAGACCGCACTTAACGATATGATCCCATTCACCAGCTATATAAGAAGGCTCACTATCAGTAATAACAATCTCCACTGGTACATCCATATCCCTAGCTGTTGACATGGTCACTGCTCCATCAGACACAACAACCATTTGTTTGGACACCTCATCGTCCCACAATTCAGAATGATCTCCATCATCCTTTTCGTCGTGCAATAATATTTGACGGTAATCGGCAAAGACTTCTAAAGAGTAGCTTTCCATGTATTTACTCAACTATATTAAATTGGATTTGCGCACCCTCAGGCATGTCGACTATTTGACAGGCTAAGTTACCGCGTGACCTCATTCCTGTTACAACATTAACAGGCGATAAATTATTAAGCTCAAACTGCCCACCACAAACAATAGGCGTTTTGGGCATTAAGCGTTGCAGGTGAGTTAATGCTCCATAACGCCTTTGCCACTCACACGCCAATGGGTAACCTGTCCATACATTATAATCAGTCAGAATGTCCTCTGCCCATGACTCAAAGCTATTAGCAATTACTTCCATATTCCCTGTTTCAGGATCAAAGGCATAGATCGCATCGCCCTTAATACATAATTGTCCGCCAAAAACATCTTCAGCAAGGAACAAGCAATCATCGGCCAACCTAGCATAATGATTACGCACAAATCAGGTGAATTCCACTGAACTAATGAATAAGAGTATTCTGATTCTTGAGAAGAAAATATACGCAAAGCTAACTCAAATACGTAGAAGCCGTCTTTCAAATTTAAGAGTTGTTCAAGTTCTGTCCCTAGTTTTCCAGCAACCAATAACAGATCAGAAGCTAAACTAACTTGCCCCTGGTTAAATGAACGACTAGAAATAGATATTAATTTCTCTATGTTCACACCCATAATTAATCCACTACTTCAATAGTAACTTGTGTACCACAAACTAGCCCTCAACATTGACCGCCAATGCTTGCTCCAGAGGCTTGATTATCTCTTGGCTGCATGTGTCTAACACTAGCTCCTGAACCACCTTCTTTAAACATTGCCGGAGGGTATTCATCTCGATCCTTTCCAGCTTGATTTTTAATTTCTCTCAAAGCATCTTTACGATTTTGTTTCGCTCCGGTTCGATAGTTTTCTAAGATGTGTGTCCCTGTAGTTTCCCCCCATATCATCAGTTCCAATTTTTATAAATTGAATATGCCAGTAGAACTTCATTCGCACTATAGACTCAATAATTTCTTACTATGAACTTCTGCAATACGTTTTAAACACAGAACCACTTAAGAAGGTCAACTGGTCTTCACTTCCAAATAGCTCACAATCTATCGAAATCATTATATTTGACGATAATGTATCCGAGGTCTTTGGGAGTAAGCCAGACTCAAAGTAGACTTCACTACTATTTATATCATCAATAAACTGTTGGAAAGAAAATGGCTTACAAATATTATTCAATCTTGTGGTTAAAATTGAAATTGTAAAGTCTATCTTTGATTTTTCCGCTCTAATAGACAAATCAATAGATGATTTTGGTTTAGTTTTTGGTTTCCGATCTAAATGCTTTTTAAACTCAATAGGAAAGCTATCTTTGATATCTTCAATTACGCTAACTTCCTTACTTGTTAAAAGCTGGCAGTTTTCCAGGTTGGAGAAATTAAAGTACCGACCCTTCCTAAGTTTTCCGGAGTAATCACACAGTATTTTGTACCATACAAGGTTTGGAATATTTTCTACCAATGGGTGAACGTTTATTTCATTCTGGATTGCAACCACTTGACACAAGCCATTATCACATGAAATCCACGAATCTATATTAATCATAATTGCTTACATCCCAATCGCCTAGAGACTTAGAACAAGAGTTTAGCGTTTTTTTGTTTCATATCGATGTTGAAATGGTATTACGGAGATTGTATGACACAGTCTGATTCGACATTCTCTCGAAGAGTATTTTGAAAAACCCGACCGAATACTCCTACAATAACAATTGGAGCTATCGCAGGGTGCTCCTTCTCTAACGGTAGTCCACCATGTACTTAATGATTGAAAAGCTTAGATTGGCAACCTAAAGAACGCTCTGTTGCGCTTTTGCAATAACTTTCAGCCAGAGTCCTTATATATACCATTTGCACTATACTTTTTTATTTTCACCTCGTCACTAAGCTCTATCAGCTCACCTCCATTTGAGGGTGAAAGTAAATGAAGTTGAAGAGAGTCAGCTTCTAAATTAGACTTTATGCCTATAAGGTATTTTTGTATCTTTATAGTCTGATCGACACCATAAAGTATTGATAGTTAATAGTCTTACTGCCGTTTAATTTCCAGTTTTATAAATTCTAGCGCGATATTACCCTCACAAAAATTATTGCACACCGATAAATTCAACTTCTTCGATTGATTTGCATCACGTTAATAGAGTCATAGCTGCGTATCCTCTCGATACGATTAAACCTGTGATCAATGAATCGTAAAGTATATCCATTGAAACCTACTTACTTTTTCATTTACTCCCAAAACATGATACTAACTTGTCAATATGAGCAAGATTCCCCATCAATAGCTATCAGTCCACTTTTAAGTACGCCGAGTATTTGGCAGATTTAACTATAGTAGCCTTGCCCCATGTAACGCATTTAAAATTCCAATGTATCCAGAACAAGCTGAGTAGGGATGCATCACACCTTTCGTCATAGGGACTAAAAGATCTATACAGTAGTCACGCCAAATATTCTAATAATTCTGTTTGTGCGGTAATTTCAGATAAAATTCGTTTTATTCGAAAGTCAGTGCCACTCGTATTGAAGCAAAGTTTTAAAGTAATCGTCAGTCTGCACAAAATAAAAAAAGCGAAGCTTAGTTTACCTTAGCTTCGCTTTTTTATTGCTCGTCAGTGCATTCGCTGAATGACCTGGATGTTACTGGACTGACACAAACTCTTGCGGGGGTTTAACCAAGATTTCAAAGTTCTGCTCGAGTTTTGCTTCACCGTCAGACAGCTCGACAATGACGTTATGCTTGCCTTCCGCTATTTTCTCCGCATCCCAGTAAATGGTATTGGTTTTCTTATCCAATCGCATACCGTTCGGGGCACTATTCAATGAATAAGAAAGAATATTCCAGTCTGGGTCTTTCGCATGCAATTGGTAACGGTATGCTTGCTTCACTTCCGCCGTGACTACGGGTGTTGATAGGAACTCTGGCAAACGATTTTTGTTCGCGACGTTTAAGGTGTAGCTCTGACGAACCGTTTCGCCTTTACCATCGTTTACTTCTACTTCTACACCGTGCTGACCTGCATCGTCATACCCTGTTACCCACTCAATGAGTCCAGATTTTTCGTTGATGATCATGCCTCGCGGCGCAGTCACCAATGAATACGTGAGTTCATCCGTATCTAAGTCTGAAGCCAATACCATGTATTCATAGGTTTCACCTTCATTGAGCGCGACAGGTGCAACACTGTTAATTTTCGGACCACGGTTTTGGTTTTGCACTTCAATACTGAAGCGCTGCTCGACGGAGTGCTTTCCATCTGTTACCGAGACTTTGACGTCTTTCTTACCTGCACTGCGATAGCCTGGACGCCACGTTAGGGTATGCGAATACGGATCAAGTTTCATAGCTGGCGGTGCATCCAGTAATTTATACTTTAGACGGTCACCATCTGCGTCTTCAGCGACTAATTGGTAAAGGTACTGTCTATTCTCTTGCACAGACGCTATAGGTTGGCTAATAAATTTAGGCTGACGGTTTCGGTTTTTAACTTCTAAGTTGAAAAACTGCTCAACCAATCCACCTTTGCCATCTGTCAGCTCTACCACAACCTGATGAAACCCTGCTTGATCATAAGTGGGTGTCCAGCGAACGGCATTTTGCTTACTATCCAATGTCATGCCTTCGGGGCCTTTGACCAATCGGAATGTCAGCTTATCTTGATCAGCATCTTTACCTTTTAAGCTATAGGCATAATCTTTGGTTTCAGATGCACTCACGACCGGTTTTGAGGCAAAACTCGGCGCACGGTTGGTGCTATCCACTTTCACCGTATAGTGTTGTTTGACTTCTTTAAAACCATCGCTGACTGCGAGCGTCACTTGATGCTGACCCGCACTATTAAAATCTGGCTTCCAGTTAACGTAACCGGTTTTACTATCAATTTGCATGCCTTTTGGAGCGGATAGAATTTTGTAACTTAATACATCGTCGTCATCGTCTCTTGCTGAGAAGTTATAGAAGTAATGATGATTTTCTTGGGCATCAACAATGGCTTTTGATTCAACTTTAGGTGCGCGATTGACGTTGTCCACCACCACCGATAATTGACCTTCGTGGCGCGCGCCCTCTTCGTCCGTCACTTGTACCCAAACTTGGTGTGATCCGGCTTGTTCATAATCAGGCGACCATTTTATTTTGCCGGTGCGTGCTTCCATTACCATGCCTTTTGGGGCCTGTAACAAAGCATAAGAGAGCTTCTGCATATCAGGGTCATCCGCTTTTACAACCCATTCTAGGTGCTGACCTTCCTTGGTCTGCTGGGGTGCTAGGTTCTGTAGAACCGGATCACGGTTAACATTTTTGACCTGCAGTACAAATTTTTGCAGTTGTTCATCTGTACCATCACTGACAATTAATTCCACTTCATGCTGACCAGCCGCGTCGAAGTTTGGCACCCAATGTAAGCTATTGGTGGCTTTGTCCAGATACATTCCATCCGGGCCATCATTCAATGTGATGGTGAGTCCATCTAAGTCTGCATCTTCGGCTAATAATCGGTAGCGATAAGGCGAGTTTTCTTTGGCGACCAAAATGGGTTTAGAACCAATTTTGGGACCTCGATTAACGTTTTCGACTTCAATATTAAAGGTTTGAACAAAGTAGCCTTTTTTACCATCATTGACCTGCACCCGCACTGCGTGCTGCCCCGCCTGTAGATAATCTGGGTTCCAAGTTAACAGCCCCGTTTTAGGGTCCAGACTCATACCTTGCGGGCCGTTCAATAAACGATGCTGCAACACATCTTTATCTGGGTCGCTGGCCTTGATCGTGTAACGGTAGGATTTTCCTTCGGCGATGGATTTAGGAGCCTGACTGTCTATTCGAGGCAACCGATTCGTATCTTCTACTAGAATATTGAATGTTTGTTGTTTTTCGTCATAAACATCAGACGCTGATAACTTAACAAAATGTTTACCGGCATCGTTATAGCCAGGCTTCCAAGATAACGTTTTGGTTTCTTGGTCAAACGTCATTCCCTTTGGGCCTTCCAGTAACTTCAAGAAAATGGAGTCGTTATCTTTATCATGAGTCTGAAGTGTGTACTGGTAAAGCTCTGTTTCTTTGGCTTTTAGCTCGGGCGTGGATGCAAAAGTGGGGGATTGATTTCGGTTGGTAATCTCCAGTGTAAAACTGTGCTTACTTATTTGCCCTTCTGAATCATTGGCGGTAACGACAACCGGATACTGCCCTTCTGATTCAAATCCGATTTCCCACTTGATGGTTTGCTCAAGCGGCTCTAAATACATGCCTTCGGGGCCTTGCTCTAAATTAAAGGTGACCGACTCTGGCTCTTCATCTTGAATTTCGAAACGGTAAAGATATGGACGACCTTCTGGTGCACTGATAATAGGTTTCGATACAAATTGAGCCGGCATATTCATTGGCTCCACTTCGATGCTGTAAACGTAAAACCCAGCACCCGTATCAGGCTCTATGCTAAACCCTTTCATGACGCGAACGTCTTCTTCTAGGCTCCAGCTATTATTTGTATGTCGGTCTTTTCCAAAGCCGGCTGCACCCCGAAAATCCAAGGATGCGTTGAGTGTTGCAATGTCTTTGCCGTCCAACTGCACGAGTTTGCCGGCGTCTTGAGCAACCTTAGGCTCATACATGGTCAAACGTAGGCTTTTTATAACGACATTCAGTGGATCACCAAACTCATCAAAGAACGTGAAGGTCATTTTGTCATTGTGACCATCTTTTCCGTCCAGCTCATTGGCTGCATGATCATCTTCAATTCCAATACCATTGCTGTCTTGATGCAGGGTATCGCTGCCCTCAATCACCAACTTAATACCTTGCTGCGTATCCGACCATTTATTCATGGTATCTTGATTTTGCGAGTGGTCATGCAGATCAAATTCTGCCGCCACTGAGTTGACAGCTTGCATTGCAAACAATAAAGGTATTGACCAAAACCCGATGCCTTTACCTGCCATACATCACACCATTCATTATTATCTAATTCAAAAAAGCAGGCTCAGCTCGGGACACAAGCTGAACCTGGAAATGAGATTTACACTATACACAATTGGAACACATCCAGCTCTGGCGGGAGCAACAGAATACGTTAACTGCGTACTGTTTCGCGGCGAAGCTGTGTAAACCTCAACTTGCAAACGGTTAAGTAGGCCTCAATTCTGGCCGACTCGAGTCATTAAGGGGCTACATTAGCACCACTTTATATACTCTTTTCTAATTTATATTTTTCTAACATTTCATGGTTCTTGAGGCAGAACCAGTCAGTTATTTGATTAAACTTCTATTTTATGTCTGCAAACATAAAATAAATTGTTATAAAAAAAGCGCATTAGCCGAAGCTAATACGCTTTTTCTTTGAGATTACTCTCCAGCGTAAATTGAAACACCAGGGAAGTAAGTGAGTGTCAGACGCACAAAGTAAGGGTCTTCTACACTCCAGTCAGCATCAATGTAGTTATTGTCAGCTTGTTTAGCCAAGTTGTTATCGCCGACTTTCAGGATGTAAGTGCCAGCCCAAGCTTCACTTGCCCAGAACGTCTTAGGTTCACCACCAGTAACACTATCCAGCGCTTCTACTGCAATATCTTTATCGCCACTAGAGCCCCAAATGTTGTTTTCTGGATAAACCACGCGCTCAATTTGGCCGCTTGATTTTTCTTTATGGAATTTCCAAACAAATTCGACTTCAGATGCTGGTGCTTTGAGTTCTACTTTTGCATCGTAGTACCATTTTTCATCCATCTCATTCAGTGCGGCAAGGTTCAAGCGGAAGAAATCTTGGTCACCTTGATAATCAACATACCCAGAAATCCAAGGGAACGTAATCGTGATGGACCCATCTGAATTAGTCACTTGTGTGCCGTTACCTATGGCCAACATATCGGCATCATCCGCAAATGTGCGCGTCATATTGTGCAAATTAATGTAATAGTCTTCTACGCTTGTGAAGCTCTTGCTATTGTCATTAATCAAAAGGTTTAGAATATCTTTATCCGCTAATGCGTCCAATGCAGATTGCTCAGTCAGTTCAGAATGATACTGAGCCGCTGGCATGCCCGCCGTAGATGCACTATTTGGAATATCTTTAATCACTGCTTTCAGCTTATAGCCACTGGTCGAACTAGAATCATCATCACTCATATCGCGTACACGAATATAGTAAGTGTTGTTAGACTCATTACGGGTTAACAATGATGTTTTTAGTTTAGTTGCCGCATCTGTACCATCTTCGTCATTTACGATGCGTTCAACACCTGCGTTGTCACCGCTGTAGCCAATGACGGCTAAAGAATAGTCAACTGCACTGGTGCCATTAGCTTCTAGGTAAACTTCTAGCACTTTACGAGGATCGTTTACGTTGATTTTGTAGTAATCGGTATCTGAACGGTATGCAATTTTGCTCTCAATCTCCACACCGGAAGTCAGCAGAATCGCGTCCGCTTGTTTTTCATTCGCTTCATATTGATCTGCAACATCGTTTGCACTTAACGTCAGAGTATAGGGTTCTTCAAAAATGAAGTTGCCCGCTTCATCCGTTTTAGCAATAAGCGTGCGTGAAGGTTTGACCATCGCATAGAAAGGACCATTGCCAACCAACTGCATTTCAACGTTGTAGCTCTTAGAGGCCGCTAGATGTGAGTGGCTTAATAAAGCCTTACCATCTTTATCGGTGACCACAACATCAAATTCGAAAGACGGTTGCGCTTCTTCTGTATTGAAGTCCAGTGTCAGCACCTTAATCAAATCTGCTGAACTATTGCCATCAACATCGATCTTGAACCAATCTTCGTCACCGTCGTAGTTAAGCGACTCGCCTGTTGTACTGCTACCCAGTGAAAACGTTTGAGCGGTTGCCAAGGTGTCATCTTCACCTTCACCGGTTGCACCCACTTTTTCTAAACATACGGAGTAGCTGCTGGCTGCATCGTATTCGTTTTTACCTTGATCGCTCACCAGTACTTTGTAGTCGCCAGACTGCAAGTAACGAATGATTGGGTAAATTTCTTTATGCGCCGATACGTCATCAGAATCCAAGTTCGTCAGCAGACGACCTTGTCCGTCGTATAAACCGACTTGTAGCTCAATATCTGTCGAGTCTGCATTAGGAATCGTGGTTTTAATTTTATAAACATCATCTTCGGCAATGGTAAAGCCAAATGCATCCGTTTCATTGATATTCGTAATGGCTTGATCGGTTGCACAATTAGCCACACCATCCGTTGGGACATCAATCGTAATATTGGTTTGACCTGTATTAGCAGCATCCGTCATCGTTGCACGAACAACATATTCCTGGCTCTCAGCATACTCATCGTCTTTTAGGTCACGAACAGAAACAAAGACTTCCTGTTGTTCTTCTATTAAGACATTGATATTGACGGTGCCTTGGTTAGTCGTATTCTCCGATGCATGTTTACCAGTAATGAGTTCTTTTTTGCCTTGGTCATTAATAGTGTAAACACCGACTAATAAATCGACGGTTGGGCGCTTTGTAACAGACGATACATTAAAGCTTACTACCTGATTATTTGCATTGGTTTTAACAGAAAACCAATCTACTTCACCTGTTTTGGAGATCGCACCGGAACCAATGATGCTTTCATCTACAGCGGAACTAGAACTGGAGCTGCTATTGTTGCCTCCGCCGCAGCCAGTTGCCAACGCGGCAATCACTGCGCACAGTGCGGTTTTACGTAATGTCGTTATTTTCATTATGCCACCTCTTTTAATTCAACTCGTTTAACGGAACGGAGTAGGTTCCAGACTGGTTGATTAACTCATCTGAATGGAATTCCATTAACTTGCTTTTGCTTTCGTTCTTGTCTTTATCAATATTGACTTTAAATTCGACCGTCGAGTAATACGGTGCACTTTCAGGTCTGTTTTCTGGCACCTGAGCGATATACAACTGCACCGTATTTTCCCCTCGCGTAAAATCTACACAACTTTTGTTGGTTAGATCGTAAGGTTTTTTCGTTCTCGGGTTCACGCCTACATCCACAATGTCGAAATTTTTAACGCTCAGAGTGTAAATACGTCGGTAGGTTTCCTCATCAATTTGGTTACCTGATTCCGGCATGACCAATACCTTGCCATAATCGACCAAGTCATAATCATAGGCGTAGCGTTCTCTTAATTTTGGGTCATTCACTAACGCATTGGTGTGCTTACGAATTTCTTCACTGTTGGATAGGCCATCAAAATCTGTGTCCTTGATATCATCACGTACTTTAGGGTCCGTGCCTGCTAGAATCTCAATTCCATCGGGAATACCATCACCGTCCGTATCCGCAACCCTAGGGTCTGTGCCCAGTAAACTTTCTTGTTCCTCACAATCATTTAACATATCTCGGTCGGTGTCCGGCCATACGTTATTGATACCGCTGATACATTGCGTACTGCTCTTGTCTTCTTCAGAATCAATAACTCCATTTTCATCTTCGTCAATTGAAAAGCCGATTGGATCGAATCCGCTATCCTGATCTTGCAATATAAATTCAACGTAATCGCTGGCACCGTCGCCGTCCGTATCTCGGCAGATGGGGTCTGTGCCTAAATCCAGTTCGGCCTCATCCGAAAGCCCATCACCATCGGTATCCAACACCACAATCTCAGTGCCGGGGATGGTGTTGATGTTATAAGCGATGACGTATTTAACTATATAATCCACCGCCAACTGCAAACTGATAAAGCTTAAGAATCCAATGGATTCAGCATCTTGGAATTCAGTAAACAAACCATCAGCAGCATCTGCCATTTTATTCAGTACTTGTCGTGCATACGCTAGAATGGTGTCATTAGAAATCGCACCTCGTAGTAAGAAGGTATGAAATTCAAACCCATTTACGTCGGCTCGTTCCGTCATGTTCTTCATTTCGAGAATGCGTTGAACAATATCGTTGTCGTCTTGAATGACCGGTCGACCATTTACAAATATCTGCGGAATACCATCACTTAAGAAAATAACAATGTATTTTGTACGCTTTATGGTTTCTACATCACTTTTATTAATGTCATTTTCAATTTCTTGATAAATTTCATCGAGCGTTCCCAAATAGTTAGTTTGTGAATCCGCTTGAATGCTGTCGCTTAAGGCATTGTTTAAAATATCTGGATCTTTTGTAAATCCATTCGTGCGACTGATGATCGATGTATTCCAGAGCATGACCGAAAAGTAAACGCTATCAATTTCGTTATATTCGTTAATAAAGCTCTTGACTGCTTCTCGTCTTAGATACGTAGGGTCAGCACCACCATCGTCAGCGCCATTCACGGCCACGCCCATAGAAAGCGAGTAATCGATGGCGAATAGGACTTTAATCGGAAAATCGACTTTGTCTGGCTCGCGCGTAATGAACTGGCCAAAAATCGACGCATCATTTCTCTCTTGCGAGTACTCCAAGTCGGATGTTTCTTTACAACCCGACAAGAAAAATAGACTCGCGACCCATATCAAGCTTAGGTTTAGGAATTTCATCGTATTGCTAGCTCGTCGAAGAAAGGCGACTAAGCTGTCGAAAAATGCATTCATCGCCTGCTCCTCTCTAATTTAATTCATTCATGATTTGTGAAAAGATACTCGACTTGCTGTTTTCTAAACCGTTTGAGTGAAACTCCATCACTTTATTGCCACTTGGGTTTTTATCAGAATCAATATTGACCTTAAATTCTGTTTTGGACACAAATGACGTACTGCTTGGATCATCACCCGGTACTTCGGATAGATAAACATAAACCGTGTTTTCGCCTTCAACATAATCCACACAACTTTGCCCGGTTGTATCGTAGGGCTTATTGGTAATTGGGTTGATGCCGACTTCCATTAAATCGATATTTTTGACGTCCAACGTATATCGACGACGGATGGATTGAACAATGTCATCACCTTCACCTTGATCAATCTTTACTTTGCCGTGATCAATCAAGAGATATTCGTAGGAATATCGTTCTCTTAATTTTGCATCATCAGAGTTCACATTCGTGTGATTACGAATTTCAATCGGGTTGGAAATGCCATCAATATCCGAATCGGTTGTCTCTTCGGCAATTAGGTGATTGGTGCCGGCCATAAATTCTAAGCCATCTGGAATGCCGTCATTATCAGTATCAGCTTCTCGACGATCCGTTCCAATCATGCTTTCTTCGCAGTCATTCAATAGATCGCCATCGGTATCTGGCCACGTTCCATTGACTCCAATCGTGCAATTATTATCTTCGTCATCCTTTTTCATTGGACCAGCACCATCAGGATCTGCAATGCCCGTTAAGGGGTTAAATACATGTGTCGGCGTTGTCAGCTTGTACTCAACAAAATCGCTGACCCCATCATTGTCTGAATCTCGACACCACGGATAAGATCCGTATAGCAACTCTCGCTCGTCAGATAGGCCATCGCCATCTGAATCCAATGCAATGGTTTCCGTGCCCGGTATCGTATTCACGTTATAAGCGATCACATATCGCAATAAGTACTCAACGGCTAATCGTAAATCGACGGTGCTAATAAAACTGATGGCATCTGCATTGGTAAATGAAAAATAATTTCCTTCACCGGCTGTTGCCATCGTTTGCAAAATGTCGATTGCATTACTTTTTTCCTCAATGGATGCGTCATCTTTACCAAATGCATCCAGTAAGTAGGTATGAAATGCAAAGCCGCCGACTTTTGCTAGCTCTGTCATTTCTTTGATTTCGGTGACACGCTTAACAATGTCATCTTTATCTTGTCGGGCACCATTATTTAAAGGCTGTCCATCACTTAGAAACACGACGATGTATTTAGAGCGCTTTAAATCACTGGCACGTGTATTTTGAATGTCGTTTTGAATGTCGACATATATTTGACTCAAGGTGCCAAGGTAATTGGTCTGGGCGACATTGGAGTCATCATTCACGGTAAAAATCGTGTCGAAGCTGGCTTGGTTTTTTGTAAAGCCTGGCTCACCATCTTCATTTCGAGTCACATCAAATACTGAGTCACTCCAGTACATAATTTCAAACGACACATTGTCGAGTGTGTTGTATTCATCGACAAAGTTTTTAACAGCATTCACCCGCTGAAAAGTAGGATCTGAGCCGGTTAAGGTTCCGTTATTGTTCTCACCCATCGACAATGAGAAGTCGAGCGCAAACAATATTTTGACCGGAAAGGTGATGCTGTCAGGATCTTTTGTCAGAAACTGGCCATCAATCGCAGAACCACTTCGGTTCTGCGTCCACTCTAGGTCCGACGACTCTTTACAGCCGCTGCCTGCGGCAGTTGCAACAAGTGCAACCGCCAACAGCCATTTCTTAGTTAGGGCACGCATTACCAGTACCATCTTGGTTATCATCTTCTTGATTTGGATTCTTAACGCTTGGGCAGTTATCACACGCATCGCCCACACCGTCGTTATCAAGATCTAGGTTGTTTTCAGACCATGTCGTCGGGCATAGATCAACGGAATCTTCGAAACCATCATTATCTAAGTTGTTTTCGCAGGCTGTGCCTTGCTTATCCCCAATTAGGAAAGCGTCATCATTGTTTTGCTCAAGGTTGGCTTTCCAAGGACAGTTATCGACAACATCTAGAACAGTGTCTCCGTCTTTATCTTCATCGCACACATCGCCTAGACCGTCATTATCCAGGTCTTCTTGGCCTGCATTAGCTACGGTTGGGCAGTTGTCGGCATCGTTTAGTTTGCCATCGTTATCGATATCTTCATCGCAAGCATCCCCTAAGCCGTCACCATCGGTATCAAGCTGGTCGTTGTTTGCATCTGTTGGGCAGTTATCACAAGCATCGCCGTAATCGTCACCGTCTTTATTGGCAAAGGCTTCTGTGACGTCCGCTAATGTTGTGTCTGTGTTGCCGGTGAGTTTCTCTGAGCTGTTGCTCATAGCCACTGCGATGCTATTAGGGACGAATTTGCAGTTATCTCGAGTGTCTACCGCGCCATCTGAGTCAATATCTTCATCAACGGATACCGTTGGGCCTAAATCCAATACCACTTGCACAGGCGCGCCTCCGCGACCTGGGTTACCCACTGGGGGTGCACCACAGACCTCTTGGCCACATTCATCTGGCAAGGTATCCGGATCAATATCGCCTGGCTTAATATCGTCAGCGTAAACGGATGCGCTAAGCATGGCTGCCTGCATAGCAAGTATTAGAGCGAAACTTCTTTTTTTCATTTTTTGAATCTCCTCGATCGGACGAGTTCTACTTCTATGTCAATTAATTCGGTATTCATTTGATGGAGTGATAATACGATGCTTGGACGAGGCTTATGTAGATTCGCTCTACACTTTGAGTGAGAACTGGGGCACACGACCATACTTAATTCCAACAGATTGTAACTTTCGATAGTTGTATTTTTGGAATGTCAAGAAGTGACTTTTTTTGTCACCAGAAAAGGCTTAATCGAGGGCCGTATCAGCGTCTTTAATTTTGGGAGAAATTCCGTATTTTTTCCAAATTCTTCCCACGGATGAACTGCTCACACCACACACTTCTGCGACGGATTTTTGTGTCCATACGTCGCCTTCAGAAGGTTTTCTTTTTAAGGTCGTTTCAATAATTCGGCTGACAATATCGTCTGGTAATTCGGCTTTACGGCCGGGGCGAGTGGCATCTTTCTCGATGCCATCTAGTCGGTGTTCCAAGAAGCGTTGACGCCAACGCGCCACTTTTTGACGAGTAATATTTAATTGCTTTGCAATTTCAATATTACTCATACCTTTTTCTGCCAATAATATTATTTCTGCGCGCTCAACCACTTTGCTCGATACAGATTTACGCCCTACAAACCATTGTAAGCGCAATCTTTCTTCGATCGTCAGTTGAATTTCTTGAGCCTGTCGCATACACAAATACTTTCGCTATAAACACGTGGCATCAATCTGCCAAGCGTCCATTAACTCCTTCGACGAACAAATGAATGGAGCCACCGTTAGCAGGTGTGTAAGAGAGGATGTATACCTCTCCATCTTGGTCTTTTATCATTTTATTGTGCTTGCCAATTTCATCCCACTGCGCAACATCTTTGGTTAAATAACCGTTTTGAGGAGTTAGTTCGACCGTTGCTAAATTTTGTAAATCGTTGGCAGCGCCACCATAATTTTCTAATTCATAGTAAGCAATTTGAGGTAAATCATTTTTATTCATGACCAAGCCTAAGTGGCGGCCAAATCCACCCACTTTAGGGGCTTTAAAAATGTAATTGTGCTGCCAGATTGGTTCCGGTGTTTCGAGTGTTGCTGCTGATCTGTAAGCGTGCATCAGTGTCCATTCACCATCAATGCCGTCACACGTGTCTTTCGCAATATAGGCCACATGGATATCCCCATTTTTTGCCATACCTGCAGCGACGTCTTCCACTTCGCATCGATCATGAATGGTTTCGAATTTCCAATTATCTGCTTCAAATTGGTAACCCATATACAACCCAAACCCATTCGCACCCGTACCTTTCGAGTAGTAAAATACAAGGGGTTCATTATTCTCATTTAGCACAATATCACTCACGTCACCGGTGGTATTTTGAAACCCACCGTTGCTGCCAATATTCCCCGATACCTGCTCTTCTTGTTCAGAATAGCTACGCTGGTCATTGGCTAATTGACTGTACTGTTTGCCAACATAAAATAAGTCGGGGAATTGCGAGTTGGAAATATCACATCCCTCGTAAGAAAACTGATACGTAATGTGCAGCTTGCCCGTGCTATCGACTTCAATATTAGCGAATGCGCCGGCATGGCCATCTTCTAAAACACTACCAGCGGCCCGCTCAACAAACCCAATCGCCCCTGTGTATTCCGTCCACTTGGTTCCATCAAAGACAGAAACCATGGTATCGGCAGGCACCGTGCCGCCTTGGCATGCTTTTGGCTTTCCGCCACGATATACGACGTAAAGCTGTCCCTGCTCATCACGAGCCAGTGCTAAGCTGTCTGTGTTGGTCAATGAAGATACCGCTAGTGAAGCAGTTGGGTG
Source organism: uncultured Saccharospirillaceae bacterium (assembly GCA_947503895.1). GTDB lineage: Bacteria > Pseudomonadota > Gammaproteobacteria > Pseudomonadales > Oceanobacteraceae > Bermanella. Next base: position 329,428 of record CANNFT010000005.1, on the reverse strand, counting down.
AAGAGTGAATTCTTGTGTCGTGGTATTGAAAATGCCGTAATTGATATCGTATAAGCTATCACTAATGGTTTTAGCTTCTTTCGATAAACTGTAAAAAACAACATGTATATTTTTATCATTGTCGATTTCAGCATCGAAATAAGGGTTCATTAAGCCATTTCGTACCGGCGTAACCACCTTAAAATTTTCCCAATAGCTTTCATTGTCAATGAGCTCGCCAGGATTCACCAACACTTCTTTTTCTTTGTCAGATGCATTATTTCCCAGACAAGCCGTCAATAAACCTGTCGACAGTAATGCACCCACGGTTAACCATTTATTGAGTGAATCCCACATGAACTTTACCTCAATTAACCTTTTATATGATTCATCCCTTAATCATTTTTATTTAAATTTGGCCGATGTTTTTGTTAAAAACATCGGCACGGAATAACGTAACGTTAACAATGTGTGTTTAACGGGATTAGTTATTCGCCAGAGACATGCCTTTCGCTTTGCTATGAATCAGCTCAGCTGTTTTAGCACTATTTCCCACTTTGTTGAGATGAGCACGCGCTTCATCTTCATACCCATAATGGGCAAGCAATGCTGCTAAATTTGTATTGGCCGCACCGTGGGATGATTCTTCTGCCAGTGCCTTTTCAAACATTTCACGCGCCAACTGGTCTTGCCCGCGCGATATAGCGGTTAGGCCAGACACGGTGAAGGCATCTGCCATTACACTGCTTTCTGAGCTACCACCGTCAATAACACTTTGCGCAATGATGCCGGCTTGCCCTAAATCACCTCGTTTCAGATAGGCTTTCGATAGCGCAATCATGACTTCCATATCTTTAGGATCTCGAGATATCTGGTTATGCAAATCACGTAGTGCTTTATCTTTAAACGCATCCATAGAGATTTGCTTGCTCTGAATATTTTTCGCGTAAGGTTGAGGCTCACGATTGCTCGCATTTATGGATTGCTCGTAGTGGCCAAGGCGCGGATCAAATGCTTTCAAACGGTCAGACAATTGCTTACCCGTTTCAATAAATTGATCAGCCTCTGCACGGTATTCCGCTACCTTTTGCCCAATAATGGCTCTGTACTGTTCTTTTTCCTCTGCAGACATATCCGGTAATGGCGCAGTCTCAAGGAACGTTGCATATTCTTGATTCACTTCATATAGGCGATAGCAAGCCAGTAGGCTCCATTTCGCTGATTCAAAGTCCAGAACGCTGTAGTAGTTTGATTGCAGGCTTTCAAACAATTGGGTTTTCTTCGCAACCACATCATTGTCAATTGCGCCACTTAAACGAGTCGCTTTAAACGTACCCATTTGTGAGCCCGCACCGGCGTAAAGCAGTTTGGAGATATTTTCACGTACCTGAGGAATATCGCTCCCCTGACCGCCTTGAAAGCCATTAAGCGCTTGTTTTAGGTACGAATTGGCTTTGCCTTTCTGGCCGAGATCCCAATAGAGAGAGGCTAACCGTGCATCAATATCCACTCGGAAACCACCGCCCACTGATCCACGTTGGCTTTCCAGTGCTTGTATTGCACCTTTTTGATTGCCTCTGAGTAATTCGTTATCCGCCATCGATACCGCTAGGTCACGACGCATACCGGCACTCACTTTATATTGCGAGAGCAGCGTACGATACAGCCCATTCGCTACACCAGGCTGGTTAAGCCCTTGCCTAATTTGTGCGGCCTGCAATAGAAATTCTTGTGACGATCCCTTGCCTTTATTCTTCTTAGCGGATTGCTCCAAGTTAGCAGCCAATACTCGGTATTGAGACGTTCGAATACTGGCTTCAATCATGGCATTCATCACGCTCGCTGCTTCATTAGAATCAGGATAATTCGCGATAATGTTTTGACCTGTTGCCTGCATGGTTTCTAAATCGTTCTTTTCCTTACTGGAAATAAACAAAGCATTCAGTGCCTGTGCTCCCATAGAGGAAGATTTATGCTTTTGAGCAAAGGCTAAGAGGTCGTCTTTACCGGTTTCCCAATCTTCGATAGATGCAACGGTCAAATTACTGACCATCTTCGCTTCCGCAGTAGCCGCTAATTCAGCCACACCAGCTTTAATAGTGGGGTCCAGTTTTGGATTTTTAGCCACGACTTTATTGAAGGCAATCAGTCCATCGTAGTCTTCCATGATGCTATAAGAGTCGACAATTAGCTGTACCGCTGCTTTTGCTTCTTTTCCGGTTGGGTATTTTTCAATAAAGCGAGTGAATTCTTTGATCGCCTCTTCGAACTTACCTTCATCGTAACGAATCCACGCTACGTTAAATAATACGTTAGAAACTTGCTTCGACTCAGGGAAAGTATTAGCGAATATTTCACCAGTTTGAGCCAAGCCAGATTGTGCCTGAACCGTTTCGTAGTAGTTTAAGTCTTTTCTGTCTTTGAGCGCTTCATAAAAAGACAAAGTAGAACTGTAGAGTCGATCTTGCTTAATTTTCGGATCATCCGTCGCTTTAGCAAGTTTTTCATACACTTTTCCGGCTTCGGTGAAGCGTTTACTGTTAAATAATGCTTCTGCGAAGTTTAACTCGATTTCCGCAAAGTGTTCGCTGCGCTCGAAAAAGTCGAGATAGAGATCGTAAGCATCCGCACTGCGTGAAAAGTCTTTAATAGACTTGGTTTTTTTCGCTTTTATGTGTAACTGAGTTGACACATCTCGTGCAAAGATTTCGTAGTCGGCATAGGCTTTTTCTTTAATTTCATCCTCAACGTGAACCGAGTACTTAATTCGACGTAAGGCTTCCACGACGACTTTTACGTCTTCATAGGCATTCTCATACGATTTTAACTCTCTGACGGCGGTGTAAACGCTATCAGCGTATTCAAGTAATTTCACAGGGTCGTGCTGAATACGAGAAAGTTCACGGTATATTGTCGCCGCATGGCTCCACTTTTTCTTAATTAGGTAGCGGTAAGCCAGCTTCTCTAATACGACGATATAAGCAGGACGTGCCCAAGCGTACTTTTTAAAGTACGCCATGGCTTCTTCTGGCGTTGCTTCTTTATAGTGATTGGAATACACGAACGCCATGTCGTTAAACGCTTCAGTACGAATATCCACACGGCCATAGGTGTCCACTTCGACTTCTTTACCGGCATCGGGGCCCGCTACCGATTTTTCTAACAGTTTAATGGCTTCTTTATATTCTTTTTTAGAAATATGCACCCAAGCCAGTTTGTACTGTGCGATACCGATCGCACTGCTTCCTGGATATTTTAAAACCGCCATATAGTGCTTCTTTGCACCAGTTAGGTTCTTTTGACCCGAATAATAATCTGCCAATAACAGATGGCTTTCTGCTACGAAATCACTTTTCGGATACTTTTTGATAATGGTTTTATATTCATCCACCATCTCATCGAGACGGTTAAGCTCCCGAAATTCATGGGCCAGATAGAAGTGCACTTTATCCATATCTTTAAATTCAGGATAGCTATGGATAATGCGCTTATAGGTTTCAATCGCTTGGCTTTTCAGCGTATTGGATTCTAACGACTCCATCGCTGATTTGACCGCTGCGCCTGATTCCGTTCTTCTCAAGAAATAAGCGACGCGTGATTTTTCGATGTAGAGCTCCGCTAAGCGAAGGTACAGCTCCGGCAGATACACTTTACCCTGAGACTGATGAATAAGCGTCTTTGTGTTATCAATTGCTTTATCTAACTGATCGCGATCTCGCGTGAACTTAGCAATTAGCCGTTTTTGCTCATCTGTCTTGTCGACTTTCTCGAAGCCATACTTATCAAGTTCTGGCTTCTTTGTTTTGCCCTCTACGGCGTCGTTAGACTGTACTGGCATCGAGATAGATGCCGTCAATGTCAGCCCAACGGTAAGGAGATAGGTTAAATACTTCATTAGAAAAACAAATCCCAGTCGTCGAACGTCTCACATTTATTAGGCAGTTTTACTGTGTAAAAACCTAGCTCGTCGTTCCAGTATTCATGCTGGAATGGGAAAACCACTTGAGCCTTTGCATCGTCCTTTTTCTTGCTCTTCTTAGCTTGCCCTTGATATACGGTATCCGCTACACGCTGATACATATCAACACCAATTTCGTAACGCATTAAGTTAGATTCTTCTTCGTACTGAAGTAAATCATTGGCGTGACTCTCGTATTCAGTTTCGACTATATTTTGCAAATAGTAGCTGCTTTCTTCTATTTGTAAGCTGTACACATCCGCAACGTACTGCTGCAATACACCTTCTTCAATATCGTCTAAATGGCTTCTTTCTTTTTCGAGTAACTGAATAAATTCCCAGATTTTTTTAACGCCTTTTCTCGCCAGTATCACATACAGCAGCTCTTCGCTTTCAACATCGTTCGCTTCTTTACGATTGTAGATAGCTTCAAGAGACTTACCGTAACGCTGCGTAAATTCGGTTACGACCGACAAAGCAGATTCATAGTGGCAAACGTCTTTATATATAAAGCTTTTCAGGATGAAGTATTCGGGCGTAAAAAATTGACGGAAGCTAGGCGCTTCAAATGCGTATAAAAAGCCCATTGCACGCTCGTAATCTTTTTTCTGATATTCGATCCACGCTTGCTCTAACAGAAATGAAGCTTGCTCAACCACTGGCGTTTTTATCTTTTTGTACAAAAACGCTGCTTCCTTCATTTCGCCTAGCTCATAGTGTAAACGAGCTGCTGTCCACATAGCCTCATCTGCTAATTTTTGATCAAGATCTTCTTGACGCAGCAACACACCTAACTGATCCAAAGCCTTTTTGGGTTTTTCTATTTCCACTTGGTAGAGTGCTTGGTGATATAGATATCGGTTGTAGTAGTAACTATCTTTCGGAATGCGTACGAAATGGTCTTCAGCCCAATCACGGTGACCGGTTTTCCAATCTTGAATACCCTGATAGTAGTGGATAAAGCCGTTAATTTCGCCATTGATAAACCCGTAATCTTTATCGTTAACGACTTGAAGAATGACTTGGTCATAGTCGAAAGGTTGAGTACGACTGATTTTTTCGAACATATCGAGCACATAGGTGACGATTTTAGTATTCGGCTTACGTGCTGCAAGGCTAGAAAAACGGTCAATCGCCGCATGAGTGAAGCCGAGATTATCTAGGCTGACCCCTAAAAAGAATTCTGCCCATTCATAGTTTTTATCATCGGATGTGGTCAGATTGATATACCCTAAAAACCCCTGAGCTGCGGATTCCCATTTTTCTGCTTTAAAATGAACATAGGCATTTTTAAAGATATCATCCGGGCCCAACTCAACGTCTTCTATCGCCAGAATTTCGCCTGAATCATTGGACTCAACGTCTTCGTCAATCTCATCTTCTTCGATGACCTCTTCAGATTCGACATCTGCAACAGATGTTTCTACCTCTTCAGATGATGACTCCTCAGCTTCGGCCTCAGCAGCAGCTTCTGCTTCTGCTTCTGCTATTTCGGCTTCTTGTGCGAGACGTTCAGCTTCGGCTTCTTGCTGCTCAATTTGATCATAGGAAATCTCATCGTCATCAGCAGCGGCCGCTTGTTCAACAGGATCTTCGTAGTCGTCATCCCAGACCGTATCATCGGCATATACCGCCCCGTGCTGTATCAATCCTGCCAACAGCAAGGCGTGAAACAGCTTACTCTTCTTCATCTTCTAAATACCTGTAAACAGAATCGGTTTTCTCACGGACGGCAGAAATACGATCAGAGAAGTTGAATCGGTAACTGATGCCAGCACCTAAATAGACGTTGGTTTCTGTCTTGGTGTCTTTAAAGTTGGTGTAACTTTTTACTTCAAGTAACAGCGCAAACTTCTTGGATAAAAAATAACGACGCCCCATACCGGCGGTGACCGAAAATACGGTTTCCGATGTTGGCTCACCAAACGAGTATTCACGCTCGTAATTTGCGATGCCAGCGCCTAATGCAAAAAAGCCTTCATGATTGATAATACCGCGGTCCCAGATCGCATCTTTGCCGTAGGTAGGTTTCAAAATGAATGTGGTATGCGCCATGTACGTCAACTGGTCAAAATTCTCAGGTGTCACTGAGAACTGTGTCTCCAGCTTACTTTTTAATTCTTTCTCTTGGTTCACCATGTACTGCGCACGACCCACTTCCCAAGCAACGTTTTTATTGAAGTGGTAAGTGTAGCCAACACCAATAGGATAGACTTCGTAGTAGTCATCATCTGGGATGTTGCCTACGGTGAAACCGATTTCGTGCTTACGCTCGTAAATTCGTTCTTGAATAACGGATACGGTTTCACGATCAAAGACAGTCTCTGCATGTGATATGACTGACAGCACGGATGCTGTCAGAAAGCCTATTATTAATTGATACTGTTTTTTCATATTACCTACTCTTGTTCAAGACGCGTTTGCACGCGCCTTAGAATCCTACTGTATCGAAAATGAATGGATACGATACGACGACTGATTGACCACCACTTGGTTGAGGGAACGGCCAGCCTTTAATAGCTGATTTAATACATGAGTGAATGTCATCCGACCTAACGGTGGAGGATTTAATATTCACTGATCCCACTTTACCGGAAGCCAGTACTTTCCATTCGAATTCGATCTTTCCGCCCAGTCCAGGATTATTCATCAAGGCAGTTTCATAGCAGTAAGTCACATCATCCATATGCGCATCGATCACGCGCTTCACTTGGTCTTTGGTTAAGCCACCTTTGGTTTTCAAACGGCTGGTCGTTACAGGTGAAACTGTACCTTGAACCGCTTTACTACCAGTGCCGCCACGAGCAAGTGCTGCAACAGAACCTTTGCCGCCAACACCACCGCTACGCAGAACATCTGCCGCACCTTTACTGGTGATTAACTCGCCCGTCGGCAAAGACATACGAGTGTCACCTAGGTTTGCTTTTAGCCCGGCTACTTTCAATTTCGCATTGGTTGAACTAGAGCTAACAGCATCTAAGCTTGTTACTTTTGCCAGTGCTTTTTTAGGGCCTGGCTTTTTGCCAGAACTTGACCCCAGCGCAGCAAGCAAACCAGTATTGTTCACATTACGTTTCTTAATATTGCCTTCTTTACCACCACCCGCTTTTGGTTTTGCAAGCGGCTTCTTAACCGGTTTTTTCTCAGCCTTAGTCGCCGGTTTTGGCTTCGGTTTTGGCTCAGGTTTTGGCTTCGGCTTTGGTTTAGGTTTTGGCTTCGGCTTTTCTTTCTTCACCTCAGGTTTAGGCTCAGGTGGTTTTGGCTTTGGCTTCGGCTTAGGTGGCACCACTTTTGGTTCCGGTGGCTTCTCTTTAGGCAGTTCCATTTTAACGAACTTAGGTTCTTCGGGTGCTTTTGGCGCCTCATAGTTCACTAAAATCGCTAATGCCAAAATGACGAATACATGGAAGCCTGTTGAACCAGCCAAACTTTTATACGTTGGCTTTAAGTCAACTTCTTCAATTTTTACCTTGGGTGTACAAATAGGGAAATTGCAACGAATGACGTAGGTGTCATTCCCAACACGCATGCAAACATCCGATTGCTGTGGAATCTCTGATCCCTTGCTACCGAACATACCGCCACCAGGGTCGGTCAATGGATTAACGCTTAACTGGCCACCCGCACGCTGACGAATTTCGCCCTTAAAATAATCGCTATTAAAGACGTATTCGCACTTGTTTTTGCCTTTATTTTTAGCAATAACAACGCTTTTCTTACCGACCAATGCCGAATAACTTTCGCCTTTCTCAAGATAGGTAACGTTTTTAACTTCGCCTTTGCTAAGGTGAACCACCTCAATGACCATGTCTCGACCTTCGGTCGGCCATTGGCTTTGGCTATGCGCGTTAAAATGGTCTTTTAATGCAAAGATTTTTTCGTTATCAATCTCGTCGTCTTCATCGTCATCCTCATCATCTTCAGGGCCCGTGTAAACGGGCATGCCCATGCCTTGCTCAGCACCTTGACGGGAGGACTCCGTGTAAAACTCGTAATTTTCTTGTGGCTCAGAAGAGGCGTTAGGCGCAATGCCTTTTACCATGCTCACTAACCGATCCAGCAAACCTGTTTTTTCAGGTTGCCCGATGGGTTCTTGGTTGTGCGTATCCGTTAGATCAATCGGTTGACGCATTTGAGGCTTAGCAGCCTGTCTCGCTGCAGCTCGTTGTGCTTGCCCAGGCGCTGCCTTGGTAACCGGCGCATTCGCTTGTTCATCAAATAAATTTAATGCGTCAGATGAAATATTTGAATGACGTTGAGCTTCTGTGGATGCTCGCTTAGTGCTGACAGGTGCAGCGGATGGCTGTGGACGCGGCCTGGCACTCGGCTGATTGTTGTCGACAGTGGCGTCACTCTTCGTGTGACTACCCAACAAGATATCTTGCTGTTCAACACGATGGTGTAACAAATAAATAAGTTTCGCCTTGCCCTCTTCAGACATGACTTTTGGATTTAATTCATTGGTAATCAGCTGAATCAAGTCATCAAAGTCGGAGGTCACTCTATCGCTAGACTGCCTGCCCTTTACTTGAATGTTGGTCGTATTTTCTTCGTAACGATTTGATAGAAAATCGATCAGCTTAGATTTCGCGTCTGGGTTCAGCTTGGCGACATCCACTTTCTGATTACGCAGATTAATCGTCAACGCAGTCTGATCCTGATCAGAATCAGCCCCTAACTGTGTCTTTTTAATCGCATTGTTTGGATACATGATTTCAGTACTGCATCATAATTTGCTTAAACAAACGTTAGATGCTGCTCCGCCAATTAATATTAATTCGTTTTTAGTACAGCGCTTTTCGCTGAACTGCTAGCAGTGTTCTCAGACTCTGCCCATTCATCCTCTTCGGCTTCTTCTCGAAACTCTGGATATTCCGCCAATATTTCCGTGCGATAATGTTCGCGTTTTTTCAGCATACTGCTGATTTCGTTCTTTTTACGATTCATCAAGTAAACGGCACCTGACTTTATCGATTGTCCCTGCACATAAGAGTTACCAAAGTCAATTCGATTGCTAGCTTCGCTGCCTTCATCCGCAGAAGCTTTCTGTACAAAAAGAATGGTGGCGATTACGAGCGCCAGCAGCGCGGAAACACTCAAAGCCTTAATTAGATGCTCCATGTTCTTTCCTCCGCATTCATTTTCTACTTTGCTAACATCAACCAACATTGATTACCAACCTAATGTTTTTCTTGCCAATCACACATTACTGTTCAAGTACGGCTAACTGAAAGTTAGGATAACCCGCCATACCGGCTACTTTTATAATGCTGTTCATGGTTTTAAATGGTAGGCCGCGATCGCAGAAGAACAAAACATGGAAATCTGTTTTTTCAGGTTCGCCTGTTTTCAATGCCTTCTCTTTCGCTTGCGCTAATTGCTTCTCTTTGTGCTCTTTTAGCTTTAAATATAGAGCAGAAGATTGTGGATTTTTGCTATCTAAGCCAACCACTCGACCATTTTGCATTTGTGCAACAATGTCGTCTTCTAGCTTCACTTGCTTTTCACTCAAAAATAACTTGACTGAATTTTCGTAACTAAAAACGGAAGAAGACGCAGGTAAGTCAACATTCTTGTCGACTTCGAATTCATCTGGCTTTTCTGCATACGAAAAAAGCAGGAAGAATACGATGATGGTAAACATGTCCATCATCGACGTTATGTTAAGCGATGCTTCTTCAGACTGAGGGCGCGAAGCCCTTGAATTTCCCAGTGCCATAAATTACCTCACTGTACCTGTCCGGAGATGACAACATTTGGAAACAGTTTTTTACCTTCGAACTCTCGCGCAACATCCATCGTTTTGACTATGTCGTCATACAAGATGGCATCACTGGGTACTAATATGACGGTATCGCTCTTAGGATAAAGCTGCTGAATTTTGGCAAGTGCCTGCGCTAAATCGCGATAGACATATTTACCTTTAGCATCTTTATTTACCTGAGCATCCATCTCTTTTAGTTTGTTCTCAGGCAGCTCTTCTGAAGTTGCCTGTAAACGTATGCGATTGGGTTCGAGCTTAACTGTTGCGGTAATTTTAATTTCCGGCTTCTTGTCTTTCTTTTCTGGCTCGGCTGGAGCCGATGTTTCCGCAGCGACCGGTATTGATGTATTGATCGCTTTGAGATTTAAGAAACTGGACGACGCTAACAAAAACGGAATCAAAACTAGGAACATGTTCATGATGGGAACCATATCGATTTCCACATCAAGATCACCACCGCGACGTTTACGTTGACCAAGTGCCATAATTATTTCTCGCGCTTTAAGCCAGACAGAATGTTAAACAACGCTAGAGACTTTTCATCAATCTTATCGATGATGTGATCGCCACGGTTATTCAGGAAGTAGAAACCTACAAGACATGGGATTGAAACGATCAATCCAAATGCCGTTGTAAACATCGCCACCGAGATACCCGATGCTAGAATTTGCTGTTTCTCTGCTGCAGAAGCGCCACTTACACCGGCGAATGCTGCGATCAGACCGATAATCGTACCCAGTAGTCCCAGTAGCGTTGCTACGTTTGCGAGCATGCTTAGATAGTTGATGCGTTTCTTTAGCTGTGGCATTTCACGCAAGATGCTTTCTTGCATGGCTTGTTCAATTTCTTTGTCACGCTTACCAGCCTTCAATAAGCCGCTTTTTAATGTACGACCTAGTGGGTGTCCTTGCATGCGATTCACTTCTTCGAGTGCTGCACGATAATTGGCTCTTTCCAGTAGCACCGCCACGCGCTGGAAGGCTGCATCCATGTTTAAGTTCATTTTTCCATAAAGGAAAAAAGCTCTTTCGCAGAACAGAGCCAATGCTCCGATGGACGTAACAAGAATGACGTACATAAATGCGCCGCCGCTATTAAGTAAATCAAACATAAGTTCTTCTCTTACTCATTTTTGTGGTTTAAGCGATTAGGCAGAGTCACGTTGTTGTTCTTTTGATCTACCCAATTCGTTGATGGCGACTATAGGGAATTCTGCTTTTTCCGGTGGGAACCAACACACACTTCACCGACCGCTGTAATGAAATGTTTCGGTTCGTGACGTAGTTGGTAAAAATTTTTTGAAATGAAAAAAAATCTAATAGAATGTAACTTATAATTTTTTTGAATTGCGTCACACTGGAACTGCAATAGGCTCGACACAAATACCTTGCCTTGTGTATTTGCGTCACACAATACAAGAGAGCTTCGTCACAATTCGATGGAAATAACCACAAGCTGTGGATAAAGCAGAGAGAGTGTGAACCGTGCACTGTGGATATTTTTGGCGGGGAAAAATGAATGGGCGCAGCTACCATCCGACTACGTAGAGTCTATGACAAATTTTGTCATAGGATAACTATTTTTGTCTCAACTTGTGAGCCGGTTGGCGTTTCTAAAATGAACCAATGGGTCGCCATCGGGCTTTATGCGCCTTACGTATAACACGAGTCCATTTACGTACCGCCGAGTATGCGGTATTTCAATCCACTAAAAGTGGGACATGCAGACAGTGGATAATATGACGAGAACTAGACGGCGAGAATCGAGCGATTCTGCATGCAAATTAAGTGGGGGCGGGTCGGTATTGCCTGCTTTACAGACATAAACGACACGCTTTCCCTCATGCTGTATTTTACCTTGCTTGAATAACCTCGATTACGCACTGCTAACATGCCTTAATGCGAATCTAATTTATCTTTATCTAAATTAGGGACACTTAATATAAACACCAACTGTTGAGGCTGATCCCGTAACAATGGGGATACTTGATCTAAGTATAATCGCCCTTTTAATAGCTGATGAGCAATGTTGTGTACTTGATACAGCCCCAGCCCAATTTTTTTCTGGACGCCGCGTTGAGTGGTAAAAAATGGATCAAATATCTGTTTTTGCAGTTGAGGCTCCATGCCCAACCCATTATCAAAATAATGAATCATTAATTCACTGGCTTTCACATGAATGCCCATGTTCACCTTTAATGCTTCTACTTGACTGTGTGCTGCACTGTTTTCGATCCACTCTTTCACAATTAGGGTGACGGCATCCGGAAACGTCGTAAATGATTCGGGGTGATCATCTTGCACTTCAAGTTCTAGTGCTATGCCTCTTTGATTGGCCCATTCTTTTACTTGGTCCACCAATTGTGCCGAATTGAATTGCCCAATGTGCAATTGCATCTGCTGCACAGATACCTGCTTGAAATTTTCAATGAGGTTGGTGACACGGGCTAAATTGTCTTCGACCAAGGCCAAGGCTTCTGTCCCTTCCGTTACGGTTTCTTTAAAGCGTTGCTTCGTTAACGAACCGGTGCCAAATCCACTCATAAGTTTATCAAGCGCGGCCCGTGCAAAGTCTGCACTGGTGCGCACCACTCCGAGCGGTGAATTCAGCTCGTGGGAGACACCCACGACTAATTGCTGCAAGGCATTCATTTTGTCTTTATCGGCTTGCTCTTTAATGGCTTCTGCGGCTTTTTGGCCTTCTATATTCAGTAATGAACCTTCAATAATGCGCTCACCTTCCAGCTCAACGCTGTGCAAAGCCGCCAGCACCCAGTAGCCTTTGTCGGTTTTTATCTCCATCTTTTGAATGCCATGTTTGCGGTGGCATTTTTCCAACAATTCTTGCGCTAAATTTACATCCTGAAAGCAGTCTTGAAAGCGACAATCCTCTTTTTTATCTTGTTGAATCAGCGCCCAAAATGCTGCGTTACCATTGCGAATTGAGCCTTGAGGATCAGCAATAAAATTCGCATTGAGTGCAGATTCATACATTCGTTCATAACGCTGCAAATTAGCAATGGCTCTTTCTTGCGCCTCTAGTGCCTTATTTTCCGCTAAAAATTGGGCTTCACGCATATCCGTTATGCGCATCCCCAGCGCCAGTGCCAACAAGACCACTTCAATCACGCTACCAATCATGTAACCGTGCAAGGTTAAAAAGTTTGATTCCACCAACCCTAATGAACGTAAGCTGCCGGTGACCAATCCGGCGACGAAAATAGCACTGGCGACGGCAAATACGGCTGCAAAGCGCTTACCATGATAGGCCAACCATGATGCCGCAAAAAAACAACCAAGGATGATCGGCGTGCTCATTACATTTGATAGTTTGACACTCAATGCATAGGGTAAAAATGGCGTCATCATGATCAGTAAAAGGCTAACGGCCATTAGACTGATAAAGGAATACTGAAGCTTGGGGCTCGCGCGATCTAATTCTAAAAAGGTGTAGGTGAAGTACACAAATAACAATAAGCTAATATTCAAAAAGAATGGCAGCATCCAGCGATTCAGCCAAGGTGACTCCGGCCACAAATATTGAAACCCCAACCCGTCATAACTTAGCTGCATCAAGACAAACGCGGCTACGTACATGACGTAATTCCGGTATGCCGGTGTACGGGTCGCAATAAATATCATGATGTTATACAGCAGCATCACCAGCATCACACCGTAGTACGCGCCACGCACCAAATCTTCTTGCTGGATATATTGCTCGAATGCGTACTGGCGATAAGCAGAGACGGGGACTTGATAGCTGCCCATGGTTTTAATTCGAAAGACGAGATCGATCTGCTCATCCGCCGACAAGGTGCGTTTGATAATGGTGTCCCGCAATTTAATGGGGCGCTCGTCAAATGGCCGACCATCACCTGTGCTCATATGCTCAAGCACTTCACCACCCTGCACCCAATAAAAGTCCACATGATCATGCAAGGCATACTTAATCAAAATATACCAAGTGTCTGAGGTGGCCACAGATAAGGGAATATGGAACCAGTAAGCGTGAGATGAATACCCTAAGTTGCCGGCATCCCCTTGGTTACGCTGCCAGCCTTGCATCGCCAAAACATCCAAAGGTGAGTAGGCGTGGTGATCCGTGTTTGAATCTGGGTGGGCAGGTTCTTGTAAATACCACATACCATAGGCGAGATTATAAATAGGGTCGGCGCCCAGCTCGGTGGGGCGAATGGAGCGGGTCTCTACGCTGCGGAAATCGGATTGAGGGGTTGTGAAAGACGGAGGCTCTGACGACTGTGAATTAAGAAGTGGGTGGGTCACGGGCGCAGAAGAAGGTGCCGTTGAAGGTGCATCAGCCTGACTGAATATAGACACACCCATGAATGCCCAAACGAGCCAGAGCTTTAGCACACGGATCAACATCATGAGCACACCTCTGCACCCGCGATGCCGACCCAACCACTTGTTATGACTTCGTTCAGACAACGCATTCTACTGACACACCGTAAGAATCTTCATCAACATCCAACCTTCAATGGTCAGTATCCCCAACGTATAAAAAGTTTACACCGAATTTCGGGACAAAGATCATGGCGAGCGACACACACCGACACGGCCTTTTACCGGCGTGTCGAATTCAGCTAGCCAACTCTTATAATAGCTTGCAGAACCACCCAAGCAGCTAGGCCTGCCGCGATGTCATCCAACATGATACCGATGCCATCATGAACATTTTTATCAAGCCAACTGATGGGCCACGGCTTCAAAATATCGAAAAACCGAAACAGCACAAATCCAAGGACCACCCATTCCCAGCCGGTGGGCGCTAAAAACAGCGTTATCCACACGCCCACCCATTCATCCCAAACAATGCCAGGGTGATCGTGCACATTTAAATCTCGCGCAGTTTTATGGCAAATCCACACACCCACGACCCCCGTGACCACTAAAACTAGGCCATAAACCAACGGACTGAGGTGTTGTAGAAGAAACCAATAAATGGGCAAGGCGGCGAGCGTCCCGAATGTCCCAGGCGCTTTTTTAGCAAGACCACTGCCTAAGCCAAAGGCTAGCCAGTGAATCGGGTCTTTAAGATTAGGTTGCGGAAGCGCCATTTCTCTACCGTTATATTGATAAACTGATCAACTTGGCCGGTTAATTCCGTCTGCCAAGTATGGAAAGCGGCACAGTATAACGGAAAACCCTGGCGGGTTCTGATGGCATGGTGGCTCGATGGGACATTGTCCCTTTTTCAAAGCACTCTACAGTAAATGACGAACACATTTTATGGCGATCTCGTCATTCCCTTACCTTGAAAATTCGAGCGCTTATGACGTTTTCAGCTCAGTATGTCCTACTCGCCCTCGGGCCGATATTTGCGGTATTCATTGCCGTTGAATGGTGGTATTTGCGACAACGCAACCATCGCTGGCCCAGTGCACATTATAGCCTTCGAGACACGCTCAGTAATGGCGTCTTAGCCCTCCTGCACGAAGCCAGCGACGCCCTTTGCGCGTCACTGTTTATCATGGGAATTTATGCTGCCATTTTTGAAGTGCGCATTTGGGATATTGAGCCCAGCGTCATCTCATTCATTGGCTTATTCTTTTTACAGGACTTTTTTTATTATTGGTTTCACCGAGGCAGTCATCATATTCGCTGGATGTGGGCGAGCCATGTTGTACACCACAGTTCAGAGTCCTTAAATTTATCCACCGCATTTCGGCAAAGTCTCACCTACCCTATTTCAGGCATGTGGTTATTTTGGGTGCCCATTATCTGGATTGGCTTTCCACCAGAGCAGGTGGTACTCACGGTTTTGTTGTCTTTGGCGTACCAGTTTTTTATTCATACGCAGGTCGTACCGAAACTGGGTGTGCTGGAATGGGTACTGAATACACCGAGCCACCACCGAGTGCACCATGCTAAAAACACGGAATACATAGACCGCAACTTTGCCGGTGTGCTGATTATATGGGATCGCATGTTTGGCACGTTTGTCGAAGAGAACAATTCAATACCCATGGTTTTTGGCATCACTCGACAAATACAATCTCACCACCCTTTGTACCTCACATTCCATGAGTGGCGCGATATGTTTCGCGATGCCATGCAACCGAACAAGTCTATTCGCACACGGTTAAAACACTTATGGGGCTCCCCCAATTGGCAGCCCGACTCCCACGTACACAATGAAAAGACTTCGCCCATCACACCATCAGCGTCACCCAGCGATTCAGCTTAATATCCTGCATTGTAAAGAGGCGCAGGTTATACTGCGCCCATGAAAAAATTACTCGTCATCGGCTATGTTTGGCCGGAGCCAAAATCCTCTGCGGCGGGTAGCCGTATGATGCAGTTGATTGAAGCCTTTCAATCGCGCGGCACGCATATTACCTATGCTTCGCCTGCTGAACCCAGCCCACATGCTGTGGACTTACCCGCACAAGGCATTGTGGTTGAAAACATCGCATTGAATTGCAGCAGCTTTGATCAATTCGTTTCCACGCTCAATCCTGACGTGGTCTTATTTGACCGCTTTATGATGGAAGAACAATTCGGCTGGCGCGTGGAAAAGTTCTGTCCCCAGGCCGTGCGCATTTTAGACACCGAAGACTTGCATAGCTTGCGTCACGCTCGCCATCAAGCCCTGAAGCAGCAAACCCAATGTACCCATGAGCACCTTTTTTCTGACATCGCCCAACGTGAAATCGCCGCCATTTTACGCAGTGATTTGACTCTCATGATTTCAGAATATGAGATGTCCTTACTGCAAGATACCTTTAAAGTCGATCCCAGTTTATTGCACTACTGTCCCTTCATGTTAAACCCCCAGCAGTCCACCACATTCATAGATTCAAATCCAACACGAGAGTTCGAGAGGCGACAACACTTCGTCAGCATCGGAAACTTCCGGCACGAACCCAACTGGGATGCCGTACGCTATTTAAAAACAGCCATTTGGCCCGGCATTCGAAAAGTATTGCCTCAAGCTCAATGCCATATTTATGGTGGCTATCCACCGAAAAAAGCCACGCAACTGCATAATGATCAGCAAGGGTTCTTAGTAAAAGGCTGGGCTGAAGATGCACACGATGTTTTATTCACGTCTCGCGTACTGCTCGCGCCGTTAAGGTTTGGTGCCGGACTGAAAGGTAAGTTGATTGATGCAGCATTGACCGGCACACCGGCGGTAACCACATCCATCGGGGCAGAAGGTATGTATGGCGAACTGACACCTCCAGTGTGTATCGCAAATGCAGCAGAAGACTTCATTCATGAGGCCGTCAATCTGTATGAAAACGCTCAGCACTGGCAGTCATTACACCAAGCGTGTGAAGCAGTGATTCCCACGCGCTTTAATGGCCCTGTACTGCAAAAGCTATTATTAGAACGGGTCGACGACGTTCTGCAAACGCTCACCCAACATCGATTAAATAATTTTACCGGCGCCATGCTGCGGCATCACTCCATGAAAAGCACCCAATATATGGCGCAGTGGATCGAGGCCAAGAATAGAGTGCCGACGGACAAAACGTCCTAACTTTTTTAACGGTAGTCGGGGTTTTCGAAATCAAAGCGGCAACCGGCTTCCCATTGTGAGCGCTGATTACCGTGAGCGGGAATCCCACCGGCATCTTTGATCATGCGAGCCATATGCATTAAATTCCAAGTCATAAAAGTCGTGTTTCGATTCGTAAAATCGTTATCAGGGCCGCCGGAGTGATCATCCAAATAAGACGGGCCGGGGCCAGCCTCACCCAACCATGCAGCATCGGCTTGTGGCGGAATGACATAACCTAAATGTTGTAATGAGTACAAAATATTCATGGCGCAGTGCTTCGCGCCATCTTCATTGCCTGTCACCAAACAGCCCCCCACTCTTCCGTAATAGGCGTATTGCCCCTGCTGATTTAATTCAGCCGAATTGGCATAGAGGCGCTCAATGGTATGCGTGCAGACCGACGATTTTTCACCCAGCCAAATGGGCGTCGTGATCACCAATATGTCAGAGGCTTGTACAGTGTTATACAGCGTCGGCCAATCGTCCTTTTCCCATCCATGTTCTGTCATGTCGGGATAGACCCCTACAGCAAGCGCTAAATCCACGGGGCGAATAACATCCACTCGCATTCCGTTGCGCTCCATAATCCCACGGCTAATATCAATTAAACCCTGAGTGTGGGACAGTTCTGGCGTGCGCTTTAAGGTGCAATTTAAAAATAGCGCGGATAAGTCTGAAAAGTCCCATCGACTGCTATCGCATGCATCCATTTGTTGTTGGTTTAACGCCATTTTATATCCCTTTTCTCAAATTACATGAACACGCTTTGTATATATTAGCAGCTCCACTCTTATTACCATGATGCATTGAAGAAAGGCCCGTTATCCCCGCTGTACAAGTCCTCTGCCACGGCAGAATTTACAAGCTTCCACAGTCGCGCTAGACTGTATTTCACGATTTTTAATCGCTGAGCATTCGTGATATCCGCTATTGCGAATAAACAGATGATAAATACCTATAGGGTCCCCCCTATATTCAATTGGATATCAATGAGGATTTGTATGATTGTTCTAACATTACCGGGCTCACTTTACGGACGCACTCACTTAAATGTCGCGACCCTTTTGTAAAGGATATAACCGAGCTTTTTTGCTCAGTTAGGACACTTTAGTAAAGCCGCCCCCGCCCCGTTCATGAGGGTTATTTTCATTGTCATCATGTCGTTAACAATGAACTGACCGGTGAACACCCAATGCATTCAAATTCATTATGAATCTGTGTGGTATTAGTGTCGCGCCAAAGCAACGCGCCTTTGCGTCTAACACGACCCTACAGACTATGGGGCCAACATGTCAGAAACTTATTCGGCATCTCGTTATTCTTTACAACAACTCGGTTGGGGTCATTACTTCCAACAGCAACTTTCACTCGACGAACTCGAACAGCTACAACCCGCTCGTGTGGTCGTGCAACATAAAAACAGCCTAATTTTATTGACGGTGTCCGGCCAACTCACGGTTCCTTTGATCAATGAATCGCTATCCGTCACCGTCGGCGATTGGGTATTGCTTAATAAAACGCATCGCATTGAAAAGTGTTTAGAGCGTAAAAGCTTATTTCGCCGAAAATCAGCGGGCAGTAAAATCGATGAGCAAAAAATTGCTGCTAATGTGGATACAGTATTCATCGTCACCTCATTAAATGATGATTTTAATTTAAATCGAATTGAACGCTATCTGGTATTGGCCCACGAGGCGGGCGTCGAACCGGTGATTATTTTAACCAAGTCGGATTTATGCGCGTCGCAGACCATCATCGAAGACCACATCCGGCAGGTTCAATCGCTTGACCCACTTCTGCCTGTGATCGCCATTAATGGTTTAGACCAGCAGTGCTTAACGTCTTTGTTGCCATGGTGCCAAACCGGTAAGACTTTAAGCGTGTTAGGTTCATCGGGTGTCGGAAAATCCACATTGGTGAATGTACTATTAGGTCAAACGGTGCAATCGACCCAAGCCATTCGTGAGGATGATGCAAAAGGTCGTCATACGACCACGCATCGATCTTTGCACATCATTGATCAGTTGCCTGCGACAGAGGCGACCCCCACGGCACAAGTGACGGAAACGGTTAACCCTCCAATTAGAAAAGGAAAATTCCCCCGAAGAAATGAGGCTCGCCAGCAGGCTGGACCGGCGGGGATCATCATTGATACACCTGGGATGAGAGAGTTACAACTGAGCAACAGTGAAGATGGGTTAGAGGAAACATTTTCAGACATCATCCACATTGCCCAAGCCTGTCGATTCGCAGATTGCCAGCACCACCAAGAACCTGGTTGCGCTGTACAAGCAGCTATTACAGCCGGACAACTGACACTACGTCGATTAAACAGCTACCACAAATTGCAAAAAGAGGATGAAATAAATTCCGCCAGTTTGGCAGAAAAACGATCGAAAGATAAAAAACTCAGCAAACTTTATCGCAATGTTCAAAAAGAAATGCGGCAACATAAAAAGCGATAACCACAAATAAACCCGTGCGCATGCGCAAAGCCGGTTCAGTTCATGCTGACCGGCTAACTTAGGTTTTTGCCTTGTTCTTTAAACCCATGGCAGACCAAGTTTTTATCGTCTTGATTTCCGCCTCTTCGATGCCTAAAGACCATAAAAAATCCGTGTGCGCTTCCGGCATACTGCGTTCAAATTCAATATGCCATTGTTTCATGGCCGCCTCATCCATACCGGACGCTTGCAGAATCTTTACCCATTGGTCTTTCGATAACACAGAACGGCTGTGCTGCAATGCCTCATGACCCAATAAATGAATAATCAAATGTTGCTGTTGTCGTAAGGCATGAATATCTTGATTGAGCTGCTGCAAACGCCGCTCCAATAATTCCGTACTGCTCGGTGCACGGTTTAAAGGTTGGTCGTCATGTTGCTCATGATCGCGCGTCAGCTGAATGTTGATGTCCTTGAGCGACAACCCCGCTTGCTTATACAACGCAATTTTCTCCATGCGCTTTAAGTCTTCATCTGTGTACTGTCGATATTGATGTTGACTGCGGCCCGATGGCTTTAACAAACCGATTTTGTCGTAATAAATGAGCGTACTGCGCGACAAATGAAATCGCTTCACCACTTCGCCAATGGTTAACATATTAAAAGTCCTGCTTTTCAGGTTTTATTCGCTTCATGCGACTATCCGGATGAGCTAACTGAGCGGGTGTGAAATACGTTAGCAGTACCTGCTCTGCCGACATAACCAAATCCTGATGCTGAGCTAGGAAATCTTCAAAGCTCTGATACGGTTGCCTTCTTCGCGCATGAATAATCCGCACCATGGCATCCGTGATCGTCCAGTGAAACTTGGTGCTCGCCCCTAAAGCTTGCGCGTATGCACTTATCCCCTGACAGGTTTTGATACTCGCTTGCTCTAATGGATACTGCTCTAAATATAGCCACGCAATGCGTAAGTGGCCATGGTGGTTAAACAGGCGTTTGTCCAATGTAAGTTGTTCAAATTGCGCGAGAAACCGCGCATCGTCCAGTTCGGATAATGACCGTGTTGAAGGCGAGTGGGATACAAGCATAACGCTCTAACCTCTTTGGTGATGAGGGCTCTGTCAGCGCTCAATTGTCGCCGACCCAGTGTGTTAGAGAGCATAAAGTGTGAAGTTATAGTCAGGTCAATAGCGACGACGAGCGAATGTTACAGAGGCATCGCAGGATGACTCAAGCGTCAGTCCGTGAGAGGTGCCCGCTTTACTCGTCTTGGAATATCCCTTCTATCAACTCGATTGATATCACCTCCTTGAATAAATGAATGAGTTTGTTCGCTTCTTTTCGCCCCGCAGCCGCACTACGTTGCGTGGACGCTTCTTCAGCCAAAGCTAATTGTACGGTGGCGCCTGTCCAATGCATTAATAAATACAAAAATCGTTTCAGCTTCGGGTGATGCTTTTTAGCAAAATGCGACCCGATTGCTTTGAAAACTAGCTCGGCATTGTATCGACTGTCTTCGAGATCCATGGCCTTTAAATTTTTATCCGCCGCCATGCTGACCCAAATGTCCCGTAACGCGGGCTCTGAGCGATAAAGTGAAAAGTAGCGATCGACGATTAAGCGAAAAGCGTCAATGCAATCTGCTTGGCTCTCGATGGGAGGCAGGCTGCCTAATAAATGTTGCCGAACCATTTCTATATTTTGCTGGGCTAGCGCTTCCAGAATCGCCGCTTTATTTGGGAAATATTGATACATTGAGCCAGCAGTAATACCCGCGCGTTCGGCAATATCTTGTATCTTAAGCTGTGCACTGCCTTGTTCCCGAATGAGGGCTTTAGCCGCGTTTAGAATGCTGTCCACTCGTGCACGAGAACGCGCTTGTGATGGCGCACGCTGGCTTACCCCTGTGGCAGAGGGTTTCGTTGCCGTTTGCTTCACAGCCATTTCTTTTTACCAATATGCAAAGGATCACGCCTGTCTTCGTTTAATGGGGTGAACGCCAGGTACAAACTCTGACACACCATACCTTTGGCACATCATACGCTTGATTTCACCTTCATAGCAAAACCTTAAACTTATTCAGCTTTTGATTGACAGGAAAAACTGAATAAGTTTAAGGTTTGGGTCGGCATACTCAACACCCAACCGGTGTGATGATCGCACTGCGTTTGGGCTATCGACCTGAACACATGCCAACAAAAATATAAAAATAAAACCTTTGGGTGCACCTAAAACGCTATTTCCAATTGATTCAATTCGACCACCGGAAAGCACGAAGGATGGACTCAACGTATCAGGAAACAAGACATGAACACCGAACAAGCCGTTGCCATTATTGGAGCAGGACCTGCAGGTCTATCTATGGGGCGGGCATTAGCGGCTCAAAATATAGCGTTTGTTATTTTTGAAGCACATCACCAAGTCGGCGGTATTTGGGATGTGGAGCACGCAGGCAGCCCGATGTATGACTCCGCCCATTTTATTTCCTCTAAAAACATGTCTGGCCATTACGGATTCCCGATGCCTGAATCGTATCCGGACTACCCTTCCAACCGGCAAATACTGCAATACATTCAACGATTCAGTGAGCAATACCAACTCAATCAACATATTCGGTTCAATACTAAAATCACACAGGCTGAGTTGGTAAATGAGCAGTGGCAATTGACCACAGAGCAAGGTGAGCAACACACGTTTGGATGGTTGGTCTGTGCGAATGGTACCAATTGGCACCCTAATCGGCCCACGTTAAAAGGTGAAGACGCATTCTCCGGAAAAGTTTTGCATGCAGTGGAATATCGCAAGAGCACTGCTTTAGAAAATAAGAAAGTGGTGGTGGTAGGCGCTGGCAACTCCGGTGTTGATATAGCCTGTGACGCGGCGTTTATGGCAGATGAGGCTTATATCAGTCTTAGAAGAGGTTACCACTTTGTCCCCAAACATGTTTTTGGCGTGCCTGCAGATGAATTTGGCGCACGCTCAAATTGGGTGCCTCTACCCTTGCAACAACGATCATTTGGTCTGTTGTTAAAATTATTGAACGGTGATCTCACTCGATTAAACCTTCCGAAACCCGACCACAAAATATTTGCCAGTCATCCTATTTTAAATACGCAAATACTGCATTATTTACAACACGGCGATCTTCACGCCAAACCGGACATTGATTATTTAGACGGTGATCGTGTGCACTTCGTCGATCAATCTCAGGTCCAAGCCGATCTTGTGATTCTCGCAACCGGTTATCAATGGCGAATACCCTATCTCAACGATCAATACTTCCAGTGGAAACATCATCGCCCTGAAACCTTTATGAAAGTTTTTAATCCATCCATTCCTAATTTATTCATCAATGGCTTTATTGAAACAAACGGCGGCGCTTACAAACTGTTTGATGATATGGCTCATTTGATTGCACTCACCATTGATGCACAGAAACACGATCCACATAAGGCGAAAAAAATTGAGTCGATGATCAACGGACCCGAACCGGATCTAGGTGGCGGTGTCGGTTATGTTCAATCTGATAGACATCAGGGCTATACCAACACTAATGCATATCGAAAAGCCATGAAGTGGTTTCGCAAACAATTAGAATGGCCTGAGTTGGTTTAATTTTAAAATATCATTGCGCTGTTTTTGACACGTGCTCTGTATGACAGGCCTGCTTCGTAACGGGTTCATTCGCTACCGCTTTCTTGATTGTCGTCAAACTCAAAAGAGCGGTAAAAATTTATCTAAATAGTCAGCAATACCCCTTCTTTTAAAACACAAAACGCACTTTGGCACGTAATAATAAAAACAATATTATTAATAGACTGCATTTCAATACGAAAAGTTGACAGCTACTGAGTAAAACTCATAATCGCCCTCAAAAATACTCCCACCAAAAGATAGGCACATTCTTCGTGATCAATTTCAAAACATTAATCTTGTTAGGATTACTCTGTGTATCAAGCGCCGTTCACGCGAAAGACAGCGCGACCTTTATGGTGGGAGAATGGGGACCGTTTACATCGTCAGATGATCGGCTTGCTAATTTGGCCGTTGCCCTGGTTAAGCGTGCATTACGGTATAGCCATATACGCACACATGTCGAGTACCACGATTGGGATCAGTCTTACCAAGCATTGCTCGATGGCGATACCGTCGCCAGCTTTCCTTGGCAAAAGACGCAAACTAGAGCATCGGATGTTATTTTCCCAAGGGAGCCGCTGATTAAAGCGGAGTCTGTTTTTTTCTACCGACACGACTCGAACTTTCACTGGGAGACGCCCAGTGATTTATCTCAATATCGACTAGGCGGAATCGATGGCTATGCTCATGTGGATTTTTACAAACAGCATGACTTATCTTATCTGCCCGCGAAAAACCAAACTGAAAATATTCAAAATTTACTCGACGGTAAAATTGATGCGTTCATTGCAAATAAATACGTGGGTTACTATTTTTTGAAAAAAGCGTTCAGTGCCGATAATGGCCGTAAAGTCGGCTTACATAAAACCGTGGTTTACGATACGAATCTTTATGTGGCGTTTTCCAAAAAACATCCCGATACCGTACAGCTTATGGAACAATTGGATGCAGGACTTCAGCATATTAAAAATACGGGTAAATACGATGAAGTGATTGGCTTCTATTTGGCCAATCAATAACCTCAATCAATAACGTCAATCATTGAGATGCTTAATGACTCAGATTCATTGTGTCTGAGTCAACCCACCGCAGGCGATAGAGCATTATGACAATACCGTGACCTAAATATGAAAATATTGACTGATCTAAATCAATTTATTTTCGCACGTTTTATTATTGAGCCGTTTATTTGCACTAAAATACCGCACACATCTAACACAACCCCATCAAAATGATTGATTAGTGCTTTTACTCAGTCATTAAAAATACATCATCCCTCATACTTTATCTTTATATTTACCTCTTATCGTCAGTTTTCCTTGTCGTTATTGGTACATTTGTTTACGATTTTTTTATTCTTTTCATTTAATAAAAAGTGGAGCAAATGGCATGAGCATGGGTCAAAATCCAAAACGTTTCTTAACGGGGTTTTCCGTTCTAACCATGACGGCTTGCACCGTCGAACTCACACCCGACTGGGAAACGATTTTTACCACTCAAAAAAACCAAGCCCACAACATTGAATGGGTTAAAGCATCCACCACTGATTCCAATGGCGACTATATAGTGGCTGGCACACACGTGATCGCGGGCCAACCACGTCAGGAGCATGGTTTAGTCGCCAAGTTCGATGCATTTGGCAACCTCGTTTGGCACATTCAAAGCCAAAGCCATAAAACGGATATCGCCTTCAATAATGTGGATGAGGCACTACAAGATATTGTCACCGACCTTGACGGTAATATTTATGCGGTCGGTCATCGACGTGCCTACAGTGGTGAGCGTCCGCTACTCAGTTCCTTTGTCATGAAGTTGAATGCAGATGGTCAACAAATCTGGTCAACGGAAACCAGTCAATTTCACGATGCTCACGATATAGAAATTTCAAATAACGCCATTTTTGTCACAGGTTATTCCACTCATAAAATATCACTGGATGGCAACATTCAGTTTTCCATACCGCACGCGGAAAAAGCCTGGGATGTCGAACTCAATGAAACAGGTGAGATATTTGTCGGCAGTCGATATGGCGTGCAGCATTATTCATTTGAGGGAGAGCCAGTATCAGAATACGCTCGCTCAAAAACGGAAGCCGAATCTTACAGTTTACGCGTCAACCTCGAATTAGATGACCAAGGCAATGCCATTCTCCTCACCCCTTCGTTAAACGGTCATACGAATACCCTTGAAAAAATCTCTGCGTCTGGGCAACTGCAGTGGACTCGATCACTGGAGAAGAAAGAAGGTTTTACCATTCAAGGTAAGCCTCAATTAATTGCATCGTCAAAGCAACTGTTGGTGGCGGTTTCAGATCTTAACCAACGAGCGGTTTTCGCCTTAAACCAAAATGGAAAAAACCTATGGCAATTTTCGGATGATACTGGGCCGATCCAAGATATGGCAAAATTATCAAACGGCCAACTGATCATCACTGGCGCAGGACACAGCGGCGTTTTGAATTCCAATGGTGAGCTGATCGCCACTCATAACACGTCACTGGCTGGCGATGTCACCACCGGCAGTATCATGACGTTTAACGATTCTGCTTTGATCAGTACGTCTGTCGTCACAGCCGAAGACGGCATTGGCATTCACCTTGCCAAATTCAGTCAACCCAACTAGCGTCAACCGAAATAAGCGTCAGTCCAATTAAGCGTAAACCTAACCGATCGAATTGCATTTGCGTTCAGTCCTCTGTAGCAAATGCAATCAACAATCTATCGCTTGGCACAATAATTCTGAGCGCCCAAGATAACGCTGGTATATTTCTTTGATTTTTCCATTGCGTTTTAACGCTAATATAATAGCGTCGTAATGACTTATCACCTTTTTCGTATCAGGATGTTGAGAACGCCGACTAATCACGTTGTAATAAGCTTTCTTTTTTAAAGCGGTGTCAAGAAACGTGATATTACTGAGTCTAGGATCTTGATGTATTTGATATAGCGTGCTGATGGTATTTAATGGCACGGCGTCAATACGCCCATTTTGCAATTTAGGCAACTGCAAATGATTACCCGTCACGCGATCTAATTTTAACCCTGATTGCCAAAATTCCTCCGTGTAGGCAATATCCCGTGTTGCCCCAATTACCAGCCCACGTAAATCCGATAACGTTTCAAAACGAATATCGTTTTCCCGTGTCTTTAGGATAAAAAAGTGCCAGCTGATGTCGACATAAGACTCTTGTGGGTAGTGCAGATATTTTTCTCGATCTGCTGTTTTAGAAAATAATAACGCCATATCAATGTCGCCAGACTTAGCCAAGGCATGAATGCGGCCGTCGGACTGAATAAATCGAAGTTCAAATGGAATTTCCAATTCTGCCATCACTATTGAAATCACATCGTAGTCGATACCCGCGGGTAGACCATCGTTTTCAAATTTATAGGGCGCTTGAGGATTTGCGACAATCTTAAACGGAAGTGAAGAGGCATGATTAGGGAGCGATAAATCATCGTTGGCAATACGGTCCACACTGGGATCAGACCAGCCTAATTGTGCATAAAGCAGAATAATAAAATAGCTAAAAAATCTGACCACAATCATCAACTAACGCTTGGCGAATAAACTGACGTTGAAAATGTTTATTGTGCATAGGCAATATTCAGCTATAAATGGCAGTCAGCAAATGATCAGTATAGAGTATAGGGCACCTCTATAAAGTCAATTTGACTCTCGGCTCTGATTTCCTGCTTCGCTTTACCCCCTCCATCCATGCAGACGAGCGTCGATAAAATTCAATACAGGTGGTCGTTACCGGCTACTCGAACGCCACCCTTTAGCATAGCTGATTTGCAGCCCTATAAATTGATCGGAGGTGCTCTCTGTTAACCCTCGACCATAATTCGCACCGATTTGCCAACTGGGTGTGAGTCGATAGCGCATTTGTGCGCTGAGCGTTTTGATGGGGTCACTGGCACTGCTTAATCCCATTCGCTGATAGTAAGAAACCCCAACACCGGTTCGGTTATTCAAAAAATAGAGGCTGCCTAAACTGATTTGCACGCGCCGACTATTATCGTACCCCTCTTTTGCTTCGCGCCATTGCAGACCGGCTCTTCCATTTAACATCCAGTGATGGATACGCCAGCTTCGCGATAAACTGCCGCTCACTTCTTGACGACCGTTTGACAAACCGGCGTCTTCATCAGCGATCGGCGCTTTATAGCGACCTGACAATGTCCAGCGACCATTGCGACTGCGCTTGGGCCAACTGTAAGCCAAGGTGGCGGTTGGATCGCCCATACCGGAGCGTTTCTCTCTGACTAAAACCAGCTCATCGACGTCAGGATTTTCCACAGTACCCACGTCAATAAATTCATAATAGGCAGGCCCGTCCTGAGAAATATAAGGCAAACTCAATTGACCGCTCCAGGCATCGCGCTGATATTTTGCAGATATTTGTTGAACCCATGTGAAGGTCGTTTCTTCGAGTCCGTAATCACCTTCATAATAATAGGATGCCACCCCTAATGTGACGCGTTCATAGGCATGAACAGTGGGTATCCATAAGAGAATCATTAACAGGAAAAGAAAGGCTTGGGACACATTCATGGGCTAAGGGCGCAGTTGAATCGGATTAAGTATTCTAAGGTGCGCACTTTTCGCATCAGCGTCAAGCGGTAGCTGAACCGAGATAATTTTTTCACGCTTTCGACACCGATCCACGGTTTGTTTCAGTATGGCGATTTCAAAGCCTTTTGGGGTCTCGTATTTTGCAACATAAAAATCTTGGCTGTTGGTACACCCCATACTTTTTACATCCACCAGCAATCCATTCTCCGTGGCGCTGATGCCAAATAGGGTTTCTAAATGATAGGTGTTTGGGTCTTGAGCGTAGATGACCGCCGTCATCATCAACGCCAACCCACTGACTAACAGATATTTCACAATAAACTCTCCGTTGCTGCACGACGCTTTATCTGTACGCTCACGTTTCACTGTCATCTCGATCAAACGTCACCCGCACAGCAAATCTTGTTGGTGATCTATTTTAAGTGGATAAATAAAGAGGCCACCTCACCTTGCGGTTGGAGCCACCGAGGATCGATCGCACAAGGGTTGCGAAAGAACGCAGTGAAGTGGCCTCTATTCTGTGGTGCCTATCGACGCCTAACCGAGCGCGAACGAACCAATAACCCTAGTAATATGCAAATCCAAAAAGGCTGCCACGAACCAGCAAAAGCTAAGGCCTCATCCTCTAAACTGTTATCCGAATCATTGCTGTTTTCATTGTCCGTTGTCCCTTCCTCTGACTCACTACCATCACTAGCGTCGGTGTCTTCGCCAGATTCGGTCGTGACATTCTCCAATCCTTCGTCATCACACGCGCCATCGCCGATGAATTGCCAAGTAATGTCATGCTCGCCTGCACCTAATTCAGTGCTGTGCTCTGGAGACTGAATACCTGGACGCTTGCGAAATTCACGTACTTCTCGACCGTCCACACGATAGATGATGCGGTTATCGCCAGTCGTTTTGGCTGTGAACTGTAATCGGCTCGGGCCGGTTATTTGCAGCCCCAAAGTCGCGCTTTTATCTGGGTTTTGGGCGAGAACGTCACAGTCTATGGCGAAGCCATCCCCATCCTGCTGCCAAGCACCGTCTTCATTTTCAAACCAGCCATCACCGTTTTCACGTAAGCTGCTACCAAACAGATGAACTTTGATTTCGCTGTGCGCGGCGTCATCCGTCGTGACGGTTAATAGACCTTCGCTTATCGCTTGTTGGTCATCTGCGGTATACGTGACATTAAATGCGCAAGACTCTCCTGCCGCCAAAGACTGATTGGCGCAGTCATGCTGGCTCAGGGAAAATCCATTTCCGCTTATAGTGATTGTCTTCAGCAGTAAATGAGCGGTGGCATCTGCTGCTTGAGTCACACTAAATGATTGAGTAACACTGCCTTGTGATTGCGTTGCAAAGAAATCAACCAATGGGGGTAAGCCCAAGGCCCCAGATGGTTTTGGCTTGCCGCCTGGCCGCCCCTCATGCTGGCCTATTTGCCCATTCTTCGCTTGCTCGATCCAATCTAAGTAGGCGCTGACATTGGTATAAACACCTGGGTAACCCGGTTGTGCACAGCCTTCACCGAAACTCACCACGCCGACCTGCGTCCAGCTACCATTTGAGTCCACCACCAATGGACCCCCGCTATCGCCTTGGCAGGAATCTTTACCGCCCTCAGCGAATCCGGCGCAGATCATATTGCTGGTAATGCCGATTCCTAACCCACTATAAGCTTCGGTACAGGCAGCATGATTGAACAAAGGGACTTGCACTTGCTGCAAAATATTTGGGTAGGTTGATTCAGTGGTGCTGGTATTCCCCCACCCAATCACCGTCATCGGTGTCGCGACGGCTAAGCCTGATGAGAAACTTGCACTGGCTGTGGCAACCAATGAATTCTGTGTCACGTTATCCACAGGCGAAACCAGCTTCAGCAACGCAATGTCATGGTCATTTCCATAATCCTGATGAATATAAATGGCTTCCACCGTTCGCATTTGCTCAGCACCTTGGGCTGACAAATCGTATTCGGCGATCACCGCTTTCATATTGGCCGCTTGCTCATCCTCGACACAATGTGCAGCCGTTAGGACGAACTGCTGATCAATTAAGCTACCACCACAGAAGTGCTGTCCATCCGATGATTGCAGCGACACCACCCATGGATACGTGCCGCTCGTGGCGTTCTCACCTCCAATAATGCGGGTACTGATATCCGCTTGCACTGGCAAAACGGTCGCGCCACTCAAGGCGACGACGCTGGCAAGGGCCACTTTTAGCCTGCCCACCATGGGTCGCCAACGACGGATGTCATGCCGACTCCGGCGGTGAGTGTTCTCATTCATATTGCAATTCATAGGCTCGACTCCACCAATTTCTAGTCCGAATACATTGTTCTTATTATTTAGGTTTAAGGGTGGTAAGGGATTGACCACGATTTCACTTTTATCGAGGGAATATTTCCCTTACACGCACTCAGCCTACGAGGGAAATATTCCCTTGTCAAAATCTTTGTGTTAGTTTTTTGTACAGGTTGGCATTGTGGGCCTGAGGTCAATAAATAGAGGCTGTCGGAACAGGAACAGGAATACGATAATCGTGGTGACAGGCAGTCACGGACCCTTTGGGAGTGACTTGAACCACCAGTCCAGCTTCATCAGCGGGACATAAGGCAGGTGCCCCATCCTGCCGAGGTTTCCAATCCAGCGGGCGCGCGCCGACTCAGCGAAGAGCACCTTGAATGTGCATATAAAACGACACTTAACTTTGAAAGTAATCCACCTGCAATGAAGGGCCAAAGTTTGCCAAATTGGGGAAGATATCAAAGCAATCCTGCTCAGGAACACCAAACCAATGTGCTAAAGAAGCAAACATCTGTTCATTGGCGGTGGTCGGCACCGTGTCCGTTTCGCCTACTTCCGATAACGACCAAGATGGCAAGTCACCGTATAAATCTCCTCTGACAGCGCCTCCCAGTATAAATTGATGACTGGCCCAACCGTGATCGGTGCCACTGCTGTTCGGCACGCGCGAGCGCCCAAAGTCAGACAGGGTAAAGGTCGTCACTTGATCACTCACGTTTAGCTGCTCCGTCGCTTGATAGAATGCAGCCAATGCTTCACTGAGTGAGTTCAATAAAGCATCGTGTCTGGCACGCTGACCTCGATGCGTATCAAAGCCCCCCATTCCCACCAAAAATATTTGCCGACCAATTTGTTGCTGCTGCCCAAGCCGAATGAGCTTGAGTACCTGCTTGAGTTGATCTGCCAGATGATTGCCATTTGGAAATAATGCCTCTGCTTCAGATGCAGGCAGAGATTCAAGTGCCGAACCTAACCATTGCGAGCTGGAATCCGTGTGATTGATCGCTTTTCGGAAGTGCTCCATGATTTTATGGTGATGCTGTGTTTGATCAAAATAGTGTTTCATGATGGGTGTACTTCGCGCGCCTAACCCAGACAAGGAAAATGCATTGATGGCATTCACACTGTCTGTGGATACCGCATAAGGACTCACCTGATTGCCTGCCTGCCATAGGTTTCTACCTTGTAGACTCATATTCATTAAATATTCCTGATCATGCGACAACGCGAGATGATCCAATACTCGTCCTGCCCATCCTGTTCCCCCCACTATTCCTTGGTTCAATTCCGCGCCTCTTTGCCACGCTTCTTGCTGATTACTGTGTGACAATAAACCCGCGGGTATTAGAGCACCGGACATCACAGGCTCAATAAGCGTACCCACACGCGCTTGGATCGCGAGCTTGCCCTGCTGAAATAATGGCTGTAATGATGCGAGTGGTTGAGCCAGCCCAATACCATCAGTGATCGGAACACTGGGGGAAATGGGCAAGGGATTAACTTGCGTTAAATGAGTCCGAACTTGCTGATAATTAGATAGTGTTTCATTTTGCAATGGCACCAACATATTGAAGCCGTCATTTCCACCGTAAAGAAAAACACCCACTAATGCTTTGTAATCATTCACACTTGATGCAAAACTCTTTGACTGAAAGGCCAATTGAGATGAACTTAAAAGTGAAACACCCGCTGCACTGGACAACATGGATTTTAAAAATTGTCTTCTTGATGAAGGTTGGTTTTTCATGATGCATTCCTTCGTTCAAATCTGTTAAACATGAAATATAAGATTCTTTGATTCTGAAATGCCCTACCTCTGCACCGCAAAATCTGGACTGATAAAAACCAACTGCATGACACTTGCCATTACGATGTATTCGTTAATATCACCGATCAATTCATTTATTAAATCTCGAATCGCCTGACGCAAGCCGTCACTCATCTGCCCACCGGTAAACAAAACATTAATGCGTTCGATGACCCGTTCGATTCCATTAGGTTGATTCAATAAATCGACGTAAGGTTGATATTGACTGTAGAGAATCCAGCGCCTCCCATTCTCCACCGTGGTTAACTCGGCAATGCCACGAGAAATTTGATTCGAGAAATAATTGAAGAACTCCGTAATGGAGGATTCCGAATTGAGTTTGGTTTCAGGAGCCACTAAATTTTGCGCTGCTATATCAGCGGGTGCGTAGTCAACTGGGAAAAAATTAAAGACCGATGGTGCAGTCAAGGGAGCTTGCCCAATATAGTCTTCTAAAGAGTAAAACGCTAAACTTGAATAATAATTCAGCACATCCAATCCACGCCAGAAATGCGTCATCCTTAAAATAGGTTCACGCATTTTCCCAAATACTTCCGGTTGAGTTTGATGGCCAGCCCTGGCCTCAATATCGAGTAATATTGCTTTTGCGACCGCTGTTAAATCACCTTTAACACCACCGCCGTTGTCATTAAAAACAGTGGCAACCCTTGCAATGTAGTCAGGGCTCGGATTAGAAGTCACTAAACGCTGAATTAATAATTTACTGACATAAGGTCCCACATTAGGGTGGGCAAAAATAATGTCTAACGCAGCATCCATATCATCATTTGCCGTGAGTCCGGCTGGAATCACTTGATCTGTAAAGAGTAATTTTTCACTTGAATCATGGTATGCATTCCAAGGTTCCATTTGATCAATCAAATTTCTTGCATGCCGATAGCAAAATCGACCCTGATAGGGATCTTTAAAACACCACCCAGTAAATACTTTAGCGAGATCGCGAATCGTGTCTTGAGAATAATTAGGTATAGGCTGATCATTCTCGTCCAATTGCAAAGAACCGTCGATATTTAATTTAAACACGCCAATCGTAAATAACTGCAAAAGTTCTCGTGCATAATTTTCATCAAGGTTTAATGTTCCATCGTTTTTTCGCATACCTGAAAATGAAAGATACTCCGCCATAATGGGATTGCGAGAGATAACACCCAGTAAATCACGGTAATTTCCCAAACTATGGCTCACAAGCAGATCATAGTAATTAATTAAAGCATCTTGATGCCACTCCAATTCACCTTCATTTTCAGAGACCACCAAAATCTCGCTCAGAGCATAGGCCATTCGTTGTCGAAGCTGGTCAGCCCCCCACAGCGAGGCTTTAATCCATGCAGTCACGCGTTCAACATTTCTTCGACCATGATTCCCACCATGTAAGAATTTATGATAGGTCGGCGCAAGATTGCATTGCTCATTAAACCAGCCATCAAATCCTACTTGTTGTAAGTGTTCGACAGTCGACATAGAAGGGCCAAAAGTGGCTTGCTGAAGAAATCGTGCCGCGTCAGTTTGTGTAATGATTTCAGAGGCACGAGCAGTATTCATGATTAGAAAAAGAATAAACATGAATAACACAGATGTTTTAAATACAATTTTCGTGCGGTTGCAGTCATACATATTCCCAACTCCTTGAATATGTTAACGAGGAAGATCTAGGTTCACTTAAATTAGACAGCAATGGCCTTTAATTCAATGTCCGCTGCAATTTTTTACAACCTTTATTTTTAGACCACATAAAATAACGCAAATCACGGACACTACTCATAGCGATTATTTCCTTAGTGCAACATTAAAAATTAAAAACAGAATGAGAGAAGTAATGAATCTATATTTCTGCGATTAAAGCAAAATGACAAACACACTGTACGAGCACAAACATTTCCGCATTTCCCAGCTGTAAAGCTACTTGTTTTTTCATCCACCGCTCTACTAAATGCAAGCTCAATCTTTAAAAGCACATTGGCAATACTAGCTTTCGCTAGCATTTAAAATTCAAGACATCTAGCCAAGGTATAATCTATTTGAATCAGAAAAATGGCGTTTAGATCCAAAAATAAAATTAAAAAAACGAAGATGCGTCAATATTTACCGACGAGCTGACCTATACATTTAGATGATATTCGCCAATTTAATATCTCAAAAACATCTATAGAAATTCTGATCGTTTTATCAACTAACGAGCATATTAAAAGTGTAAAGATTACATCCAGCCTTAGTGCTATCAGCACTTCCAGCAAACACAACAAAGACATCATAAATTTAACACGCTACGCACAGCGCACGATTTATTTTATTTTCGCTTTGGGTAGGGTGGGTATGGCATGTGCGGAAATACATAAAATATTGATTTATGCTAATCAATTGAATTAATTTTCACAGCCTTAGCAGCAATTGCGAAAATTTGCCCCTCAATTGCACATTTCAACTAAAACGTTCTAAAGGCTGATCACTTATGACAATAAAAAAAATAGGACTGATGGTGACACTGTTGCTCAGTTTAAGTTTTCCCGCGCAAGCTCATGCAGGGCTTTGGGATAAGTTTAAGAATTGGGCAACAGAAACGGTCGAAACCATCGTCGATGTAGCCGTAGACATAGTTGAAGATGTTGTCGAAGTGGTGGTAGAAACCGTTGAAGAAGTCGTCACCAATGTCGTGGAATTTATTGTTGATACAGGAGCATGGCTCTACGATACATTAACCACCGTCATTGAAGGCTCCTTAAATTTCTTTTTTGGCGTCGCAAACGGTACGGTTACCGTATTGTCATTCTTCGGGTTAGACGTCGATATTTCACACTGGTTTACATCGGGTATTTACAATTCGGAAGACCATGCAAGATTATGGAAAATTGAAGACTATGATCATGCACCCGATCGCAGTGAATATAAATTTGCATTTCAAGAAAGGCAAAATGCTTATATAGACAGCCTGAATTTAAGTGAAGAGGACGCCGAAAAAAACGACCATCGAATCATTCGAACTTACTTAGGGCTCAGTCTTGATGAAAGCGGTCTGCAATCTACCCTGGACAACTTAGCAGAAAGCAAAAATCCTGATTTCACCATGATAGAACTGATGCGCATTATGGCGCAGACCGATGCTTATGATGAACAAATTGTGACCGCCTTAATCGCATTGCCTTTTTGGCAAGATGAGGATACCGAACGAAAACGCGTCTACACCTCAGAAAACCATGCATTAATGTGGATGAGTGCCACTTGGTTACTCTGGGAAATGGAAGGTCTAGAGTTAGGTGGTGGACCGGATAAAGTCCGTGAAAGACTCGTTCGTTATCTAAATGTGAAAACAAAATATGGATTTTACGAGTCACTTTCAGGCGTCTACAACAAGTTTACAATGGTCGCACTGCTCAATCTTTACGACTTTGCACAGGATATCGAAATTAAAACCTTAGCAGGTCAAGCCGCTCTACTGTTACTCAACGACATTGCCATGGTGACCAATGATCTAGGCGCACCGATCGCAGTGGACGCCAGAGCATACGAACGGATGTATATGCAGTCCGATTATACCACTGGCGATTATTCTAGCATTGCAAGAATGGTGACAGGTCTCGGGCATCAAGAATATTCAAACAGTAATAAATTAGATGCGCTCGCCACAACGACTTTGGATGTAAGCGGCGTCATCTACAATCGATTAGAAAAATTGGGCAGTCAGGTTAATTTAAGTTATCAGTTTGGGCACTCCATAAACGCCGTCGATTCGCTATGGCAAGGACTTGATCAACAAGACAAAGTCATTTTTTCGCAAAGTGCGGGGGCTTATGCACACCCAGAGTTAATCGATGATTTACTAGATGTATATCTCAATCCATTAGCCGGTTTAACCTTTTTTATGGATGATTTAATTGTAGATGCCAACCTTGCAGATGACATTGTGGATATGTCGGGCGTGTTATTAAACGAAACATCCGCTCCCTTTACGACCAGTTCGATTATTTCGGAAAAGACCATGGATTTATATCGTCATGGCAATGTGCAATTGGCCTCTCTGCAAAATTATCATGCAGGCAATGCTGGCTGGCAGCAACAACCTTGGTCGGCTACCGCAGGCGAGCACGCGGTATATACCCGTACTGGTGCGGAGTTTGGTGGCTGGAAAGCCGGGGGACAAGAACAAATGAATACTCACCTGCCGTACATCCGCCAAAACGGAAATGTCGCGTTAATCCTCTACAAAGCTGCAATGGAACTTCGGTTTATGGATAGTCTAGAGAGTGCCGCGAGTTTTATTCCCGTAGATGATTTTGAGACCGAGCCCGTCAATCTATATTGGCCGGAAGCCTATTTTGATGATACCGCCACGTATGGAAATTGGATATTCGGTCGCGAAGGTGATGGCTATGTGGCCATCTATCGACATTGCCAAGATACCAAAACATTCAGTAAGAATGAAAAAATAGAGGGGGTAGAAAAAAACATTCAATACGAAGAATACAGTTGTCGAGCCAATGAACAAGTGTGGGCGGCTGTCGTTGGCAATGAGGAGACCCACGAAAGTTTTACACAATTTATATTCACCGTGAGTGAGGCCAAAATTAAAAGTAAATGGTATTGGAGTTGGGCCAAAACAAGACACGTATGGGAAACCACCATTGAGGTGGATGGCAAAACCATCAGCTATGGCTGGGAAGCGAATGTTGATGATCTAACAGACGCAGAAATGTGGGAATTAGCAGGGGTGACAAGATCCAATACGATTGAAACCGCTGCTGTACAAAGTCATCAAACGGACAATATCACACATGTTGCGAGCAACAGCGGTGTCAGTCATTGTGCAAGGCATGACAATGTCATCTTGCATCAAACTACCACGTATAATGGAGCCGATTCCGCTATTTTACGATTGCAGGAAGGTAGTGATGGTCAATGCGCTGCGTTCTTACAAGAAGATCAATCACTCGACGACGAGACCGAACATACAGAAGAAACGATCCACATCGTGTCATTTGAAAATACAGTATTCGCAGGCGGTGAAGCCGGTATTCTGGAAAATATTAATGATGAATGGTTCACCGTCGAGTTAAATTTCAGTTATACCCATCCGGTTATTTTTGCTTCCATTGTTACCGCAAACGGCATGGACCCCGTGGTGACTGAACTGAGAAACGTGACTTCCAGCAGCTTTGATGTGCGACTTGCAGAGTTTAATTGGAATGACGGTACTCACACTTACGAAAACGTACATTACGTGGTGATGGAAGCAGGCACCTACCCTATTTCGAATAATCGTTTCATTGAGGTAGGCGCCGTGCTTTTAACCGATGATTTAAATGGTTCAACACATTTTGAAACGGTCGGTGTTGATTTACAAAACTATCAACTTATCACTCAAGTACAAGGGCACGATGCAGAATGGGCATTAAGCACGCGATTAGATAATGTTACGACAGGACATTTTGATGTGAGCTTGATGGTCGAAGATGCCAATAAAAACAAAGACACACCCATCCAAGGGCTCGTTGGTTATATGGCAGTCGGACAGCGGCCCGTGAAATCAATAGGACTGTATTTGCAAGGTGATCACGGCACCTATTTTTATGCCTCTGAAAATGGCGGTGAAAACCGAACAGTGAATGCTAGCGCGACCAAAATGAGTGCTTGGGGGAAAATTGTCTTGAGTGGCGACAGCCGTGAGCAAGGTTGTTTTATTGACGGAGACACGGTATGGCTGCAAACCACATCAGGCTACTACTATAGCGCGCAACCCACCGGCGAGCTGACTGCGGATCGAACCCGATTGGGGTCGTGGGAGAAATTCAGGTTAATCAATCACACGGACCAACAAGGTTGCCTGCAGAATCTTGATAGCATTTCACTGCAATCACATTTCAATCACTTTGTTGTGGCCGAATCCGATGGCGCTGCCAATGCAAATCGATCTGCTATTGGTGCATGGGAAAGAATCACAGTCATCACACAAGACAATAGCCTGCAACAGATGCCCAATTGCGGCGTACTGGTAGAAGGCGAAAAGTTATTGAAAGATGAGTTACTGTATTCCTGTAACGGCCAATATGCCATTAAAGTAGAAGCCGATCGTGGTATCGCGTTATACCATGCTGATGATCAGCAATTATTATGGCAATCTGGCAGTGCCACGAATAATAGTGCTTACCTCGCTTTATTAGAAAACGGTGAGTTAGTGACTTATGATCAATCTGGTCAACCGGAATGGCGTTCAGATACACATCACTCAAGAGACCTTGAAGACTATTTGTATCTAAATAATGCGGGGCATTTGTCACTCTATCAAAATGGCACTCAAATATGGACGGCTAATACGCAACATTAAGTTGTTTCATGGTCCGTTGCGCGCCGTTAATTAAAATGAAATGGGGCTGATAGATTCAGCCCCATTTCTTGTTTTGTACCGCTGCACACCCTGACGCTAATCCATGTCTGATCGAAGCCCTGATACTTCCGCTTTGGTATGTGAACCTTCTGACGTAAAACCATCAAAACTGCCGCTAAATGAAGAGAAGTCTTCACTAAATGTAATATCCAGCGTATAGCTTGATAAGTTCATATTTGAGCTGGTCAATAATGAGCAAAACAAACCAGAGCAGTTGACAATCGTTGGGTCCACTCGCACGGACGGCGATGCATTACCAGACGTCACTTTTAATCGACGGCTATCATCGACTATTCCGCCTGTTAAATTTAAAAATTCTACGGAAGTATTTATCACGTCGGCCTTTGTCGTTCCCAAAAACCGTACCGATGCTTCAAAGTCTGACAAAATTAAATAACTGCCTTGCAGCATCGACACTTCTCCCGTTTGCGGGTTAACGTCTAAATAAAAATGACTTTCTTCAATGCCGGTTGGCGAAGGGTTAAATTGCACTGATTTCATGCCAAAAGGGGGAATCGAAACATCTAACCCCATTAATCCCCCTGAAATGGTATAAGTGTCGGCCATTGTCGGCACACTTAAGAATGCCCCTAACGCCAAAGTAGCCTTCATCAACTTAATCATAGTTTTTCCTTAGATCAGAAATTATTAACGTTATCATTCCGTCAAATGACAGTTTTTGAAGCCTAGTAATGAATGAACAAGATGAAAGGAAGAAAATAAAAATACGTTATTTTAATTAGGCGTAATACGTAGTGGCTCGATATAGAAAATTGAGCCATTTAATGAGAATGACCCGCAAAACGTTTATTTGTTTTTTAATGATTTGAACGAACGAGCGTGCTTTGAACTGAATCAAAGAGTTTGTTCAAAATTCTGTGCCTGACCCCGACATCAAGCACGCCTTAAACATTGCGCTCGCCAGCCATTGTTTCACACACTCCTTACCGCGCTCTTTCTAGAAAACCTAATTTAGCTACCACGCATGAACATACATTCTCTCGCTGTTGGGAAAATTTCCCTCAACGTATCGCAGATTTTCGGTTAATATGCCTATATGAGTCTTCCAACACCTCCCACACAGGCCAGAGTGCCCAAGGCTGTCGAGCAAGCAGTGCAAAGGCTGTTACGCCCGCTGGTGCGCCTATTGCTGAGTTTCCAGGTGACCTTTCCAGTTCTGTCAGAGTGGCTCAAACGGGCCTATGTGGACGTGGCAGAGAAAGAATTTCCACTCAACGATAAGCCCCAAACCGATACCCGTATCAGCCTGCTGACGGGCATTCATCGCAAAGATATGAAGCGCTTACGCCACGCAAGCGTCGACAACCCAGACACACCAGAATCGGTCAGTGTCGGCGTGCAATTAGCGGCTCGTTGGATGGGAGATCCAGCGTATTTAGATGCACAAAAACAGCCTCGCCCGCTGCCCTTTAAGCAAGATTCAGGGGAAAGCTTTGAAACCTTAGTCGAAGCCGTGGTTAAAAAGGATATTCGAGCACGCGTCGTGCTTGATGAATGGCTGCGCTTGGAGGTGGTATCTGAAGATGAGCAAGGTCTATTGCACTTAAATCCAGGCGCGTTCGTGCCCCATAAAGGCTTGGAAGAAAAAGCGTTTTTCCTCGGTATGAACGTGGCAGACCATTTAGCCGCTGCCACCGAAAACGTGCGGGGGGAATCGACACCGAACTTCGAGCGCTGCGTTTACTACGATGGACTCTCCGAGCAAGCCATCGCGACCCTCAAGGCAGCTGCCGAAGCACGCGGCATGGAAACACTGGTGGCACTGAACGAACAGGCCATGTTGCTGAAACAACAGCAACCCGGAAAACAACGCATCAATATGGGCATGTACGTCTTTCATGAGGCCCAGTCCGATCATGAGTAAACGCTTCTTCTGGGTCCTCATCGCCGCTTCTGCGCTGCTGGCGTGTAGTCATCAACCTCGCTGGGCGATGATGGAAATGGACAGCGGTGGCGGCATCGGCGGCAGCGGAATCATTGAATACAACGGTGTGGGCGGCACAGGTCGCCGTATCGTGGCCAATGGTATCGGCGGCAGCGGTCGTACAGCGATTGACGAACAAGACAGCCCAGCCAATGGTATCGGCGGCAGCGGCAAACAACCCACCAACGATTCACTGGCGCTTAACCAGCCTGTGGATAACGGCATCGGTGGCAGCGGAAAAAGCGCCATATTGGGTGAGATTACTGCTTTCGGTTCCATCTATGTGAATGACAAACACATTTTGCTCCCAGAGCAAACGCAGTACTTGAACGGTGATCGCCCTGCCAGCCAGTCCGATTTGCAGCTCGGTCAAGTAGTCGCCGTGTTGGCCGATGTACTTGGCGATGACTATCTAGCCAACGAAGTGCACCTGTTAAATCACGTCGCGGGGCCACTGCACATCCCCACCACTCAACCGGTGGCCAGTGATAAAACACGCGTGCCTTGGACCGTGCTAGGACAAAGACTGATACCCCAGAGCAGCACGCGCATCGTCGACACACAGGGCCGTCGCCTAGATGTCAATGAACTGAAGAGTGGCCAATGGGTTTCCGTTAGTGGTTTCCGTTCACCCGATCAATCCATTCGTGTCACGCTCATGCAGGTACAAGCCAACACAAGAAATTCATCGGCGGTCCGGTCGCAATCACTACTGCTGGCAGGCCCTGTGAGTCAAATCGACGGACAATATTGGCTGGATCAACAACGGCTTTCGTTCAGT
The DNA here is from genome assembly GCA_947503895.1 of uncultured Saccharospirillaceae bacterium. Classification (GTDB taxonomy): domain Bacteria; phylum Pseudomonadota; class Gammaproteobacteria; order Pseudomonadales; family Oceanobacteraceae; genus Bermanella. Next base: position 288,312 of record CANNFT010000005.1, on the reverse strand, counting down.
GCTCCCCTGCCCCACTTCGACGAGCCGTTGCGAATGGAGGGCCACCTCGACCGTGATATTTTTGTGGTTGATCAGTGGCAACCTTTACCCCATACACGTTTCTTTGAGTTAGCCGATGAAATTTGGCTTGAAGGTTTTCCGACACCCGACGCAGACTTATTTATTGACGGATTTGAAGTCCAGCTGCCGCAGATGGATGACTTCATCATGGAGGAGACATTTCGCATCGGTATTGATATGGACGATCGTGAAATGTGGATGCAGCCACCCGATCATTTTTATGATGAGCCGATGATGGACGGTCAATGGCGTACCTTAAACGACGTCGAGCATTTTAATGACGAGCCCGACCACTGGTCACCGGAACCAGATGGTGACTGGCATGCGGATCCGGGCGGACATTGGAACGATGAATGGCACGAGCATGATGACTGGCATCCACCGGAGCAAGGGGCCGATGAATGGTGGGAAGAGCCGCAGGATTTTAAAGACCCACCGCCGCCTAGACAGCCATAATCACCCAGAGCTTACCGGTTCCAAGGTAGGCTTGGCTTAATCTGATTTTTGTTGCTGCTCACCCGCGAATCGTGCGATCTCGGTTTGACCCTGTTAAAATCACGCGCATCGTTTAATCAGTACCCTGACTCAGCCCACTCACTTATTTTATAAGATGCTATGCACGCCAACCTTACGCCAGAACACATTGGTAAACTGAAACATGCGTTGGAAAATTACGGCGCAGAGTCTCTGCCAGAGTGGGATCGTTTTTTAGACATGTTGACCCCTAGGGTGCTGTCTGCCGATGAATTCTGGATTCAAACCGGTGACCCTTGCGCGGATGCGGTCTTTATTTATTCTGGCATATTACGATTGTTTTACGACACTCGCGACGGTCACGCATTTAATCAGGATTTTTATTTAGAAAATGAAGTGCTCGCGCCACTGGATGGTTTGCTGTCAAATTCGCCTTGCGCTTACAGCATCCAAGCATTGGAAAAAACCGAAGTACTGTTATTCAGCTATGAGCGTTTTCAAAAGGAATTTGTAAACGTCTATTTTGAATGGCAAAGCTTCGAATTAAAATTTACCCAACGACTCTTTCTGCGCAACGCCCGCAGACAAGCCGAATTGTTACTGGGCACCGCAGAGCAGCGCTATCAATGGTTTTGCAAATCGAAGCCCGAATTGGTTGAGCGCATTCCGCAATATCAATTAGCGGCTTATTTGGGCATCACTCCGGTGAGTCTTTCGAGAATCCGAAAAAAACTTAAGGGCGCCTCTATCAAGTCAGTTTGACTGATCGGCTCTGACGGCACAGCTAAACTCGCAACGCCCTCCGCACATCACAGGGTCTTTTCTCTATTTTTTTCAACATTCCCGTGCGGATAGACGAACAGGCTGATCCGCTGATCATTAATGCGTAATGTCATCTGGATCTACAAACTTGGCCAACACCAGCCCCGCCAAACAATAGGAAATCGTCATATCTAAAATCGTCACGGCAATATAACTGGTTGGAAAACCAAACCAATTCCAATAAGGGAAATGACTAATAAACCCAATGGTCAAACCACTCAGCGTAATAAAACGGACGCGCCCCAAATAATTTAACCCTGAAGTGTGCATTAATAAAATCATCATCAGGATCACACTGAGCACATGACCCACCATGGCCAAACCCATCATTTCGCCCATTCCCATGCCGAAACCGTCAGGCAATACTTGTATGAAACCCGTCGTCGCACCCTCTTGGTAATCTTCTTCATTCGAAGGCAGATAATAAACACCCGCTTGAGGCGCTTGTTCCCGCAGAGTTTGCGCGACGACACTTTCATCATAAAACTGATTCACCACCATGTTGTGCCAAGGTAAAACCGCCCAAGAAAAGAAGCCCCACATAAAGAGTGTGATCGCCGCTAACACAACGCCTATTGCTTTCATTTTCATATCGCTCGCTCCTCAGCTTGTGTATTTGGAGGCTATCGTCGTGCACTGCTCATATCACCATACTGAGCACACAGGCCAATCAATCTGGGTTGAAATTCAGCGTTAAGACTGCCCCGCCCCACCTCGCTTAGCAATAGTGTATATGCGCCGATACACGCAGAATTTTAAATTTCAGCAGGCCAATCATAATAAACATGAAGCGCTTAACAAATGTTAATGCTACCGGTTCCGCCTGAGCACACACTGAACAAAACCCATTAATTGTGTGCTTCCATTATGCTGACTTACCGTGCGCCTTTAGCCGATATCGAATATCTCACCCAGACCGTGTTTGCTGACGAACGCCGCGCAGCCTTACCGGCTGCCATAGAAGCCTGCATTCAAGACTTTGGGCCTGCCACACTGCAGCAAATGGCGCAGTTAGCGGAACAGGTGCTCGCACCAAATAACCAAGCCGGTGACGATGCAGGCTGCCTTTTTAAGCAAGGGCAAGTGACCACTCCGGAGAGCCTAAAAACCTGTTTTCGAGCTTATACGCAAGGCGGTTGGATGGGCATGTTTGCCCCGGAAGCTTACAATGGGCAGGCACTTCCCGAGTTGCTGGTGGGAGCCATCAGCGAAATGATTACAGCCTCCAATCATGCTTTTAGCATGTTCCCAGCGTTAACCATGGGCGCAATCCGCGTACTCCTAGCCCATGGCAGCGAAGCGCAAAAACAGGCTTATATGATGCCCATGGTGGAAGGGAGTTGGACGGGCACTATGTGTTTGACCGAGCCACATTGCGGCAGTGATTTAGGCTTGATTAAAGCCAAAGCCATTCCAGTAAATGAGCAGCATTACCAAATCAGCGGACAGAAGATCTTTATTTCAACCGGTGAACATGATCTCACCGATAACATCGTGCATTTAGTCTTGGCTCGTTTGCTTGATGCACCTGCCGGTGTAAAAGGGCTATCTCTATTTTTAGTGCCGAAATTCCTCGTTGAGGAAAATCAAGCATTAGCGCCGGACATAAATAACGTCACCTGCGTGGGGATTGAGAAAAAAATGGGCATTCATGCAAATCCCACTTGTACCATGGCGTTCGATCAATCCATCGGTTTTTTAATCGGTGAAGCCGGAAAAGGTTTGCACGCCATGTTCACCATGATGAATAACGTTCGTCTCGGCACAGCATTACAAGGGGTTGGCTTATCGCATCGCAGCTATCTTACGAGCCTAGCCTATGCACAAGAGCGCAGACAAATGCGAGCACTCACTGGGGCCAAAGATAAACATAGCGAAGCTGATCGTTTAATTGAGCATCCCGATGTCAGACGCATGCTGATGACACAAAAAGCCTTCGCGGAAGGCGGACGTGCCTTATGTCACTTCTGTGCTTTACAGCTAGACGTGATGCAACACTCTACCGATGAAGCACAAAAACAAGAAGCCGATGCTTTATTGCAGTTGCTGACACCGCTCGCAAAGGGTTTTTTAACAGAAATGGGCCTGGAAAGCGCAAGCCATGCGATCCAAGTTTTTGGTGGTCATGGGTATATCCAAGAAAATGGTGTTGAGCAACTATATCGTGATGGGCGTATCGCCACGCTTTATGAAGGCACCACCGGTATTCAAGCACTCGACATGTTGGGGCGTAAAGTGCTTGGTAGCCAAGGCAAAGTGCTGATGGCTTTTACGAAAAGAATGCATCATTTCTGCAAGCAACAGGATAATGAATGGTCCACCGTTCTCGCACCGTATTGCAAAGAGTGGCCAGACATGGCGATGAAGATTGGTATGAAAGCCATGAAAAATCCAAATGAGGCCGGTGCTGCCGCGCATGATTTTTTAATGTATTCGGGTTACGTCTCGCTGGCTTTTATGTGGGCACAAATGGCAACTCACTCAAGCTCAGCGGATGACTCCGCCTTTCACCGTTCTAAAATCAAAACCGCGCGCTTTTATTTTGACCGTATATTACCCCGAGCACTCGCCCATAAAGCCAGTATGCTCGCCAGTGCGGATTCACTCATGAATGTGTCAGATGAGGAGTTTGCCTGTTCATAACCCTTTAAGCGTGCGTTAGAGAATCCACATACGCCGATAAAAAAAGCATGCCTAGAAAAACTAAGCATGCTTTTTTTCATGACTTCCACCATTACTATACAGATGTCAATCTTCGAAGTTATTTAACGTTCTTGTGTAACAACCAGCGCACTAAAATACACCATGGCGCTACCCGTCAATCGTTGTAACCAGCGTTTTAAATCCAGCCGCATAAAAGCATTCGACTTCACTGAGCGCATCCAGTGCAGGGTAGCCGTCAATGCTAAAAACCAAAAAAAGATAATCACCGCATGAATGGTCACCATGCTAAATGCTGCAGAGTAAGAGAACGCATCAAACGCTAAGAATTGCGGGAAGGCGGCCAAATAAAACATCGACACTTTAGGATTCAATATCTGAGTCATCACTCCTTCAAAATACAAGCTTAGAACGGGCAGCTTTTTATTTGGTTTAACCGATGAGAGACTATGATTACCGACTGTAGGCGACACGCGCGCATCCATATTAAATTGAAAAGACTGATATAACGCTTTGACTCCGATGTAAAATAAATAAGCAGCGCCCAACCATTTTATCAGGGTGAATAACTCCGCCGACTGAAGTACAAGTGCAGACAAACCCAAAATCGAAAAAGCACCATGAGCAAAAGTGGCACTAAACAAACCGAAAATATTTAGAAGTGCGCCTGATCGACCATGAATAGTATAGGTTTTCACAATTAAGACTGCATTGGGCCCCGGTGAAATGACCAATAAAAAAACCACCAGAGAAAACGTTAATAGTTCATTCATTTCTTGACCTCATTCCGTGTTGACCGTGCAATAAAGCATTTCAAGCGATTGCATAGGAAATCAATATGCCAATTGCAATTGCCTTGGGATGCCGCCTATACCTATGTGAAAGAGCCTGTATCATAAAAGAGATTTCGCTCATAAACAATCTTCGACACTCTGTCAATCAATTTAAACTTCATCATCATATTTAAGTCTCACTACGCTCAGTATTCGACATCTTTCATGATCAGCATTCATGAACGCCGTTTTAATCCAATTGAGTCTCCAAAAGCAGACAAATAATGCATAACGCAATCCATTCGTGATGTTTTTGTGATGTTTTTGTGATGTTTTACGTCGTCACATTGACTAACTTAATGACGTCACGCCCACTGATTACTCGATATCACACCCAAATTGATATACATAAATTAAAATAATGAACGGATGAGACGAATGAGAATACTAGTAAAAGGCTTGCTGACCATTTTCTTAACAACCAGCAGTGGCTACTCTGCGTTTGCAGTTAAAAATGAACCTATAACGCCGATTAAAAAACCCGATAGTATAAACCACGAAAAAGTTGAGCTCGGTAAAAAATTATTTTTTGATCCACGCCTTTCGAAGTCTGGTTTTATTTCTTGTAATTCCTGTCACAACCTAAGCATGGGAGGAACCGACAACATTAAAACATCGATTGGACACAACTGGCAGCAAGGCCCCATTAATTCGCCTACAGTATTGAACGCCAGCTTGAATTTTGTTCAATTCTGGGATGGACGAGCAGTCAATTTGCAAGAACAAGCTGCAGGCCCTATTGCCAACCCCGGAGAGATGGCATCGACACACCCGTTGGCCTTGGAGGTGTTAGCCTCTATTCCTGAATACGTTCGCTACTTTTCTGCTATTTACCACAAATCGCCCATTACAATAGACAATGTCACCGAAGTGATAGCGGCTTTCGAAAGCACGTTAGTGACACCCAACTCGCGATTTGATCAGTGGTTAAAAGGCGATGAGCAAGCCCTCACTAAACAAGAATTAAACGGCTACCAACTCTTTAAAAATAAAGGCTGTATAGGTTGTCATAACGGCCCAGCGGCGGGTGGGAATTCCTTTCAGAAGATGGGTCTGGTTAAACCCTTTAAAACGAATAATCCGTCTGAAGGGTTAAAAAATGTAACAGGCAAGTTAGATGACCAATATAAATTTAAAGTCCCGACGCTTCGTAATATTGAACTCACTTACCCTTATTTTCATGATGGCAGCGCACAAACTTTAAGCGAAGCGGTGGATGTAATGGCGGATGTGCAGCTCGGATTAACGCTAACAACCACTGAAAACACACAGATTGTGGCATTCTTAAAAACACTAACCGGTGATCAGCCTAGTTTTTTGCTGCCTCAACTGCCACCTTCTACGGATAAAACCCCACCACCAACACCCTTCAATTAATGCGCTAAGCGGCGAAGCAACAAACGATCGAAATGGAGCGTAAAGGCATCTACGCTCCGTTTCGATGGCGATTCTGCCAACTACAAGATTCTGCCAACGACTAGACAGGGCAATTGATGAGAACTGCGGCACACTTCAAGCAAGTGTGCCGTCTTAGCGCGACAGATTGCCTTAACCTATCCCCCTCATTCATACTCAATTCGTGATTTCTTAGGAGTTTTCTCTTATTGAAGCCCCCCGCAATACGTCGTACATTATCAGATACTCAATTGTGCCTAATACCAACAGCAGAAAGCATATAATCTGATGATTCAATCCATTAAACAGCTCCATGCATATTTGTTACTGTTTACACTGACCGGTTGTGGTTTTACATCTGTTGAGCAAGCACTCGTCAAGCCCGCACTACCTGATACAACGCCAGATCAGCACGCCTCCAGCGCCAATACACATGGCGCACCAACCCAACCAGCCACCAAGAAGACGCTTTATGCTCAATATGCACAATGGAAAGGTACACAGCATAGATTGGGCGGCATGACGAAAGACGGAATTGATTGCTCCGGACTGGTCTATCGAACCTTTAAAGAAAAATTTGGTGTTAGCATACCGCGCACGACGGAGTATCAATCTCAAGCAGGTATTGAAATTGATCGAGAGCAACTGTCCGCGGGAGACTTAGTATTTTTTAAAACTGGGTTTAAAAGTCGCCACGTTGGGATTTACATCGAGAAAGGAAAGTTTCTCCATGTGTCGTCAAAAAAAGGCGTTAAGGTGTCAAAGATGAATGACTATTACTGGCGTGATCGATTTTGGCAGGCACGCAGGGTCATGCTATAGACCCGAGTTCCGTTTGCAAAATTCAATCTACACCAAGGAATGAATTCCTAGGCTTGCACTCCTCTCATTGCCCGAGATTAAACTCGGTATTCAAGCGCAGCTCGCCAATCCTCCAAAGTACCCTGCTCAAATACCCCATCGTTAGCCGTATTCACATGAATGGTGATCGGTGCACTCAGTCAGATGAAATATAAACATGCGCTTAACCCTTACACGAGCGTCATCTGGCACAGTGGTCGTTGACCATTTTTGGCGATTCCATTTACTACCCGAGGCGCCAAGGAATAGAATGTTTCACTATTAACGAATGTCGCAAAGGTGCATGCAGAGTGATAATAATAGGTGCTGTCCGAAATCAACCTCAAAATAAAACCATTTAGTCATGTTTTTAGCCAAGAAATCCGACCTAAAATAGTGCGCGCTGCCCATGTGAAATAAGTTTTATTATTCGAGAAGCGATTAAAGTTCTTTATCATCAAACCGTCACAAAAAAGAATACTTAACCTTGCCTATCAAGATCATTAGACAGTAAGTAGCAACGGATTAAATTAACAGGCGGATTTCATGACATTCGAATTTGACAATAGCGCGCAGAAAATCATATTAGCGAAGAAGGTAATTTTTTCGTATTTTTATAAATACAGGTATGTCACGCTTCGCATACAGTGAATTTCGCTCAGGGTAATAACAATACTTTTCCATTAGTCGCGATGACTTTTCCGTCCCCCTAAGGTGGTTGAGTTATCATGAACTGCCTATTATTAAATTCTGATATCGCCCAACCATCATCGATGATCAATCAGTACAAAATTCTGGAAACCAGTTGCAAGCCATTGAAAATCAGGCTTTTATTAACAAGCGATTTATTTTTCTATCGTTAATGAAATAAATCTTCATCCCTCAAGCGAAGGACTTAAATCGAAGCTGCCGGACTTGGCTAACGCGATGTCGTAAGACCATTAAAGCGCTTACGCGAAACGCAATCACGCCTCCAGACGCCCAGACACGTTCAAAAAATCAACACCTAATTCGCCAATGAAAACGTGCTGGTCGAGACCTTGCGAAGAAGATTTGATATTTCAGATAGCAAATTATTTACGCACGCCAAAACCCCCCTCACCTACTTCACCAAACTGCATCGAATAACCTTATTCACTTTTACACTTAATCGAATTTATCTTGTGACATTATCAGCGCTTCTTTGGTGCGCATTAATTTTTATTAACGATAAATTTCGGTTTCGTTCAACCATCCAGTAAAACGTGATTTTATTTTCTTATGGAATTCATGTGATATATTTATTTCAGCTTTTGGCCAAAAGCCATTGTCTGAGCACTTCAGCTCTAGACACATATGATGAGCAAACACACCGACATCATTTTCTAAAAATAAAAGTTAAAATGAATGACAAGGAAACTGTATGAGTAATTTCATATTCAATAAAAAATGGCTCGCCATTGGCTTAGGCGCAATTCTATCCCATGCTTCCATTGCAGCAGATATTGATACGGCCGAAATTTCCGATGCGAGTGCATCAAGATTCGTCATTGGTGGTGAAGATACATACGCACGAGAATGGATGGTTTCAATCGGATGGGATGAATATAATCACTGGTGTGGCGGAAGTTTAGTCGCATCACAATGGGTATTAACCGCAGCCCATTGTGTAGATGGAGGAAAGCAAGCGTCAGAGTTTTCAATGCAAATTGGCGCAAGGGATACGGGTGATAGCAGAGACGGCATTACCGTAGACATTTCTGAAATTCATATCCACCCGAACTGGAGTTCACGTCAAACGATTAATGATATCGCCTTGCTGAAATTATCTTCACCCGTTAATAACAGCACGGTCGGTTTTACCACCGGTTCCACAGGCGACCTTGCGACACTATTAGGTTGGGGAGATACCAGCCATGGAAATCGTGAATTCCCCGACATTCTTCAATCGGTCGAACTTCCTATTATTTCCCAATCCGAATGCTCTAGTCGATGGGGCAGCAGTATTCCTTCCACTCAAATTTGTGCAAGCACCGCAACCAAAACATCTTGCAGCGGAGACAGTGGCGGTCCCTTATATGTGACTGAAAACGGTCAAGACAAACAGATTGGTATTGTCAGCTACGGCTACAGCACATCCTGTAGCAGTAATATCGCCCCTAGCGTATACACTCGCATCAGCAGTTACACTAATTGGATTGATAGCATCATTGATACCGATGATGGCTGCGGTAATGATTGCCCAGATTCCAGTTATTATGAAAATACAACGAATGTGAATATACGCGATTGGTCAACCGCTACGAGCACGATTGACGTTACCCATCAACAAAACACCTATGAAATATCCATCGCTGTTGACATCAAACACACGTATATTGGAGACCTTAGAATCAGCCTAGTGGAACCAAATGGTAACAAGTTTACCTTACAAGACACATCAAACGACTCATCAGATGATTTAGTGGCCACTTATGATCTTAATTTAATGGGACTATTATCAGAAGGTGAGTGGAAACTAGAAGTATATGATGCTTATCGAGGAGACCGAGGCTACCTTGATTCTTGGGCCATTACATTCAAATAACTGTCAAAAATATAATTCATATTTAATTAAGCGCTAATCGACATTGGATGAAACAAAGGCATCAAAACGATGCCTTTTCAGGGTAAACGCATGAATATTACACCTCTTTGTTTATACTAATGAGAAACTTAATACACTAAACTTGTCCACCTAGGCGGGCAAGTTTAGTCGCTCAAATGTCATTTTCAATACCTGCCGATTATACTAGCGTTTATAACGTTCCTCTGCGGGCGAAGAAAGCGCTATCGAAGCACTAGCGGGACACGTCTTCTAAATTCTAACGCTATGCCAAAACGATTGATGAGATGGACGCTCTATCATTACAGCATCAACGTGCCAAACTAAAATCGCAACCTTTTAAGTTTATATGGAGAGCGCCCAAAGGAAGAAGACTAATCTTCCTCATCACTACTATCTTCTTCACCAGCCGATTGCGCGTATATCGTGACATTTGCAGCTAAATACGAATTTTCCTCTGCCGAATCTGGTGACCCAACGATGACAATGGCGGGTATATCATTATTTAATTCATGGGCTGCATTAACGATATCAATCGCGTCTGCAAAACTTAGATCACATAATTGCTGATTATCACAAACAACTTTCTGCTCCCAGTTTTGACCATGAGGAATATTCGCTCCGTTTGTTGCTACCAGATAGTTTACTTGATTATGGGTGACCTGTTGTGTCGGCATGGGCTGCTCCAAAATAAATTATGATTGATTAAGAAGAAAACGAATTATAAAAAATTCAATATCCTCAACTCAGTTTGTGCAAAAAGTCAGCCATAAAAGCGACACACTAATTGTGCGATATTTTAAATCATATATTGCATATTCATTACAACTGTTCAAATTTACAATGCAAAACTGCATATCTACAGGCCAGTTACGACCTGCTTTTTTCTATATTTGGTCAATGCGATCCATCAACGTATTTGCTGCACTCGCATTATGCATTCATTTACAATTGAAGTAGGGCTAAAGGAACACCCAGAATAGCTACTACTTGTAACGTCTTTTCAGGGGTCAGCTCAACGTGCCAAATAAAATCAAAGTTATGTAGAACCCCTAACATTTTAGCCACTACAAATAGAAAAACCCCCTCAGCTCCCTTTCACATTACATTAAGCAGGGAAGTGAAGTATTAGCACTGCAAAACTTATGACGCTGACTCTAGATTGACTGTCCCCATTGCTCTTCGATCCTTTTAGCTCTTATCTATTTATCTTATCCTCACTTTGCAAGTGCAGTCGCCCTTTTTAAAGCCCCATGACCAACTGGTACATCCTTCACAGCTGATTAGAGCACCAAGCAGCACAATAAATAATTACCCTCTTTAGCCCACTTGAACGCTAGAGAAAATGAAAATAATCGGCCAAAACACGTCATAAATAGCCGATACCCGTTAGTAAAGATGCATAAAGCGAAACATTTCGTTTTTCTGTGTTAAACCATTCACAGTTAACTATCCAATGAGTTATCTATTTCTTTTTGAATTAGATCACATATTCTCTTTAGCTATTTTGGCAGCTTTTAACCTGTGCACCGTGTCTCAAATCTAAATGACTGAGCTTCATATATTAGTACAAAGAATTACTTCAAAAATGGCACGAACTCGTAAATCCACCTTCCGATTAATTCTTTCTTGATTGTTTCGCCGGCGAAATAACCCTGTTTGGCTAGGCGAAAAAACCTCAATTAAAACGAGAATGAGATTATCTCATGATAAAAAAACAAGACTTGCTTAAGAAAAAGCTAAGCATTTGTGTAGCTTTAGCTGCTTTTTCATTGGCTGGATGCGAAGTAGATTATTCCTCAGGCGAAGAAAGTGAATTCGTCGAACAATCAGACTCAAATGATGATTCAAAAACAGGTAATACAGACCCATCAAATGGAAATAATGCCCCTACGGTTTTTAGTCAAACTCTTTCTCTAGATACGGGTACCTCTACAAACATCAGCCTAACTGGAAATGACAGGGATAATGATCTGCTGACTTACTCCATTTTAACGCAGCCACGACATGGTGAGCTTATAGGTGAGTTACCGAATATTGTTTATCGATCCAGCAATGAATTCACTGGTGAAGACTCTTTTACATTTAAAGCAAATGACGGAACAGTAAACTCAGATGTTGGAGTCATTACATTACGAGTAAACCCAGTGGCAGACAACCAATCTGTCAAAGTATTTCTAATGGCGGGTCAATCCAACATGGAAGGCCATAATGCAAAAGTAGAACGTCTAGAAGAATTGGTTTGTTACGCAGATTCCAACTTCGATCTCGATGGAAAACAATGTGGTAGCTATGACATTGATCAAGAAACTATTCAGTCACTGTTTACCAATCAAGATGCTCCACTAAAAAATTATCAAAATCCTTACTCCGGCGATCAAAATGACGCAGTTTCAACAAAGCTGGGTGATTTCTTATGCAAAGTGGGTCAATTGAACGATCTCTCTTGCTCTGATGAGTTTGATCTTACTGATCGCATATTTGCTACGGTGAGCGGATATTATTACAACGGCTCAAAATACGCATATGGTAACGATGCTTATAAACAAATGTCAGCATCAATGGGTGTTGCCCAAGCAGCCACAGATGGCATCCTTAACTCAAATGGGTTAAAGCCAAGGGAAGATGTTAATGTCATTCAATATCAAGGCAGTTTACGAAATGGCAGTCTTTCTTTCGCTACCCGTAAAGGGGCTCTTATTCCAGACTTTGGCGTGAAGAGCAACATGTATGGCCCCGAATACACCTTTGGTCATTACATGGGTAACCACCTCTCCAATGACATTCTTTTGCTAAAAGTTGTTCAAGGTGGAACAAGCTTACGAGTAGATTGGAAAACACCATGTAGCACACAGAACGTAGGCAATCAGCTAACAGCGGAAGAATTACAACAGCCTTCACTTTACGATGCTCTCATTGACAATGCGACAAATATTCTGAACCCAGAAACAGCCGCTGAGTTATTTCCAGAATACGAAGGAAAAACACTCGAAATTGCTGGTTTTGTTTGGTTTCAAGGCTGGAATGATGGTTTAAACGACTTAAACCGCGATAACTATGAAACCAACATGAAATGCTTGGTGGAGGATATCCGAAAAGACCTCAACATGCCTGAGCTGCCGATTGTTATTTCGCAGAGCCATGTAGGCGACCTGACAAACGGTGTTCAAGTAGGTCAGAAAAATGTAGCTGAGCAAACACAAAACACCAATCTATCCATAACAGATGACCTCTCTGGTTACTACCACTTTGATGCCGCTGCTCACATTACGATTGGCCAACGTATGGCTGAAGCCATGAAACCCATGATTTCACAATAAAATTTTATCTGCTTTCTAGGAATGAACATGAATATTCAAAGTAAAAATAGATCTGTACTATCAGATTTTTTTTCCATTGCCTTTTTACTAATGGCAATGATTTTATCCGGCTGTCAGGCTGAGACTAAGACAGATTCCGATGAACAAAGTAACAACAATACAGCACCTGTTATTGATGAAAACCACCGAGTAGCCGTGTGCGCATCGGAAGGCGCGCAGTGCGGTGTTGTTCGAGACAAATCTGGAAATTCGATTAGCTGCGGCAGTTGTGATGGAAGTGAAACCTGCTCGAATAATCGTTGTGAAACAAGCTGTTCGCTTAATCAAATTGATGATGGTCCATTCGATGGGCTGTTTGCCTACGTGCCTACTCAGTTCGCATATGAGGATCAATCTGAGAACCAACATTCAGTCAATACAAAATTATTACCTAGAAACTATGGAGGTGAGTTTCCATTTGAAAGCGCTGTCGATATGAAAGCAAAGAAAATGGAGATGGATTTTGGCGAGAAAACACTATCACTCCCATTAACGATTTCGTTCAAAGCCATTGCAAACGAAAAAAATCAAACCGACAACTTATTAAACACCAACCTGCTATCAGTTGATGAAATAAATGGTCAGTTACAAGTGAAGCTAACCAATAATCAGGTCACGGTTTTAAATGACAAGAGCAACATGAAAAGCCGGTCTTGTAATCACATTGCTGTGCGCTTAACTGAAAACGAGATCAAAACCAGTTTCAATGGACACGCTGTTTCTAAGCAAGCAAATCTAAATTCGATTGGTCACTTAGCTGGCAGTCTATCATTGGGAGAGTACGAAGGACGAATCTGGGATATTCGTGTATTCGACAATGCATTAAATGACTCTGATATCAAAAAACTTGGTAAAGAGTGTGATGATGCGCAGGATATGGTCGTTGAGAACCCTGAGTTCCCAAATTACCTATGTGGTGTGTACCAGTGCATGTATTGGCCAGCCAACGTCGAAGATACAACTATGGACAGTTTTGAATACCAATTAAGCGGGCACGACATGACCTGGGAACACAATGTAATGGATACTGGCATGTATGTGCATGGTGCACTCTGTGCGGAATACGAGAAATCAAGGAACCTCGAGTTAACGGATGGCTACCGAAAATCTTGGGTCAGCAAATTCAACTTTGAAAACCCGTGGAACCAATATGTCCTTCATGAAAACTTCCATGCTTATCAAAAACGTACTGGTGGCTCGACCAAATTTCTAGCGGAGTCATCCGCGTCATGGGGGGCCTTCACTATGAAGCCAACTGCATATGACACGCTTTTGGGTATGTATACGCTTCAGCCACACCTAGCATTGTGGACCAAGCAAGATTCCGTTTTCGAGGATGGCATCATTGATTATTCAAAAGGCGGACATCAATATGGTGCAAGTATCTTTGAATGGTATGTGACACATTACGTATTAGCCGATAACGCAATGGGTAAGGTATTCAATCGTGATCGTTTTGACTTAGCGCCTTTAACAGGCTCGCCAGCGGAAGCATTTTACAATGTTATTAAGGATGGTGGTTATGATATGAGAGAGGTCTTCGTTGACTTTGCTGCACGCATTACCACTTGGGACGTAGACTACGGTGATACATTCTTAAAATCAGAAATAGGTTCATTCAATCGAATGAATGGCAACAACAAAAAGTCCGACAGCCCTATTCCGGATGAAGAGGTCGATAACAAAATCTCTGTTTTTTATGACGAGAATGGCACCAAAGGCAATTGGGTTGCCGTCCCTGCTCGCTACAAAGTGAGTGCTTGGGCATTTAATGCCTATGAGGTCAGCGTCGATGAAAGCGTCAGCTACAAGCTTGGCATCAACCCTTCTACGAATAATCCAGACTATGCTGAATTCCGAGCAAAAGCGGTGGTATATAACGAAGCGACCGGTGAACGCAGGTACACGGATTTACCGGTTACATCTGCAGGCATTGCTGTAACGACGAATGTCATTGCACACAAAGGTGAAAAACTGTATTTGATTGTTGCAAGCACACCTTCAACGAAGTTCACGGACTACGAAGCCTATGCCTACGATTATCTAATAGAGAAACAATAGCTCTGCATTAATTGATGTAGTTCAGACCTAATCTGACACTTCTATTGAAAAGAAGAGAGTTTCCCGTTTAGATGTTGGTGTCGAATCAATATCTAAACAAAGGAAACTCTCTAATGCTTGAGTCTAATAATCCCATCACTTAGCTAAAAAGATTACGGAAACGCACAATATTACAAATATTGCCTACATGATCTTAGACCTACTCGCCGCTCTAAATTGAAGTACTCTATATTCTTGGTTAATGATTCACTGCTGCCGACAAAGCCTTTAAACGTTTTTTCAAATTCATTCGCCATTGTCATCCAGTTGTCGACACTGATACCCAATCGATCTAAAACAGGTGGAATTGATTTATGTATGGCTCCGCGCTTGTCTTTTCGAATGATACAGCCCGTCCAGTCAACGAGTTCAAGGTAGTCGGTTAAACGAAATGGCAGGCCATCAGGCATGGGTTGTCGAGGGTTACCGACAAAAGGCATCAGTGCTTTCACTTGCTGTTTAGGATGATTGGGGTTTTGTGCGGTTTTCGCTTTTTTAGAGCGATGTTTAACGGAAGTGTGATGTGATGTTTCTGGAGTTTTGGCCATATTGGCTCGTATGGAATTTAAATCGACGTAGGCCATGCAGGCTGCTAAGGCTTTTTCATCCAGAAGGGCTTGTGATTTAAATCGCCCCGTACATTGATCTTCGATATTCGCTTGCCGAGCAATAGTTTCATTTAAGCGACGCATAAACCAGCTAATGCTGTGCAAACGCTCTCGCCACAACTCGACATATTCACTGAGCTTTGCTTGTTCTGCGTTGGATAAGGCATCTCCACGACGATAGCGCTGACTGAATTGATTCCCCTGATAAAGCATGTGCCAGCGATCAATGACTTCTTTATCAGCCCAGTCTTTTGCTTGCTTGGAATTGATATGTAGCACCACATGATAATGATTCGACATGATGGCGTAAGCAGCAATGTCAATCGCAAATACTTGAGCTTGCTTTATCAATTCTTCTTCTAACCAAGCGCGCCTGTGTTCGTAACTGGTATCACTCTGTTTGTCGTGACCGCATAGGAAAGCGCGACGGACACAGCGAGATATGCAGTGGTAATACGGCGTGGCCTCTAAACTGACGAGTTGCTTTCTGGGCTTGGTCACAATGCATTCCTTTGCTTGGTTTTAAATTTATCTTGCTACTGTAAGTAAAGCAAAAGTCAAGATCAATCAGTCGATTTACTTAGGCTGTTAGATTGAGTATCCCCATAGTTTGTTATTCTTTTGCACAAAAATTACTGAATTGAGACGCCACTCTAACGAGCTAACCATCCACGTTCAATCAGGCAGATGGAATAGATCTTAGAGTGAGTGTCCTTTTAATTTCGAAGCTGCTTCCTGTCGAAGCAAGTTATTCAGTTAACGACCAAATTACAAAGAAACTACAAATAGACTAGATTTGGTCATAATTTTTATTAAACTCACGACCAAGATCACGCTGAGCTTGTTTAGCCGAATGCCTCAAGTTTTTAAACAGCATCTCAAAGCTTTTTTCTTCTTTTGATATTGTATTTTCAGAATCAACTAAAGGCCCTCCTATAAAACTCTGAGGTTCTTGCAATACTGGCTGATCTTCGTCTTGAAAATAAGTCTTCCACTCACAATATAAATTCATCACTTCAAGTAAAATTAAGCTTTTATCTCGAAATAACCTAACGGGAAAATACGACAATATAGGAAATTGGTTATCCAGCTTAACAACCAATGGAAACATTAAAGACAATACTTGCTGCAAGTCTTCAGGAGCCACTACAGGCCCAAAGTTTTTATTTGGGTGCCCCTCCAACTCGACAGGCAGACTATCCAACACTTTCTTTAACTTCAAAGAGCACGCCTCAAAAGCAGATAAAGCTGCTTTTAGGTTCGCTAGCGCTTCCTCGTCTGAGTCAGGGGCACCATATTTAATGACGCCCCCAATAGAAAAAGCTAACCGCTCAACAGAATCTCTAAATTGATAATATAACATTGCTACTGCACCACTTGGCCATTAAGTATCATTCGATTAAACTGTAGTGGCCTAATAGAACCGGACACCTGAATAAGAGATAATTCCTCAATTAATCAGGTGTCCTTATAGCTTGCTATTCGTGCTATTAATTTTTATCTTCCAAGAAGATTCATATGCTTGAATATGTTCTTCTAGGTTTCTATCAATAAGTCTTAAACATTCCAAATCAGACTCATTTTCTTTAAAAATTGTGAACATATTAAATACACCATGTGTTAACACCATTTCTTTGCATTCATCAAACCCATCGAAAAAATAGACTTCATCTGACGGTAAATTACTACTTGTCCAATCTCTTAATGACAAGCTATAAAGCCAATTTCTAAGGGCATCACTCAGCAAGAACACTGTTACAGTTTCTCTTACAGGCGATGGTACTGCATTAGAACCAAACCACTTTAAGTCTACATTTACCTCACCAAATACCTCCACATCCAATTCAATGCTTTCAAAGTCATTGGCTAGGTAAGAATTAACACCACTGAAAGCAATATATTTAAAGCTACAAAAATATTCCCTTACTAGGTCACTCCATAATTCTGTCGGTATCGATGAACCTACAGACAAATTCGGACTTATAGCATATCTAATAGCCACTAATTTTCCTCCTTTAAAATATTTGTACGAACATGAATATCTCTTATTGTTACCCACTTAACTTTAAAACCGACAGGTTGCTTTCTTTGTTTATCTTGAAAACTATATACCGGCTCTTTGACACCTTTTTGTATCTCAAGAATTTAGGGGGTCACTCATTCTAATAATAAGGATGCCTGGTTGTCGTCCTGATGGTTACTAGGATGGGTGTCCTTTTAGTTATTACTTTTAGTTAATTAGCCCAGTCCCTATCGTTCTTTAACCGTTAATATCCAATAGCTCGTAGCCTTCCACCCATTCAAGATCTATTTCGCTTTCATTCAACAATAACACAACCCCAAATCCCCCTCGTGGTGCCAAGTTGGCACCTACCGCAATATTTATACTGCTGGGCGCAGCTAGTTTAATAACCACCCCTATTTCGTTCAACGTGTCACGATATCGGACATTTTTTGACTTTTGGCGAATAATTGATATGTCTTTAATTACCCCTTTATATTCTCCACCCAAGCGCTTTCGAATTAATTCATCGGGGAAGTTAATTTCACGAAATGAAACATTCCCATATGTTTCTTGACTTCCAAGCTCATTAAAATCATCTTGATCCATTACATAAACACGCACAGAGTTTTGCTCTTCAATTTCAAGAAATGACAAAACTCTCCCATCTTCTAATTTTATTGCTAAAAAACCAGGATGGGCACGTAATAGCTCTTCTTCACCATCCTTTTTCATTACCTTTTCTATATAGGACTCTCTTAGAAATCCAAATCGATAAATCCCACTAATATTTTTCCCTATAAGCTCTCTTAATTCACTTTTAAATTGACTTG
Organism: uncultured Saccharospirillaceae bacterium; assembly: GCA_947503895.1. Lineage (GTDB taxonomy): Bacteria > Pseudomonadota > Gammaproteobacteria > Pseudomonadales > Oceanobacteraceae > Bermanella. The sequence goes on along the minus strand of CANNFT010000005.1, from coordinate 269,741 downwards.
GGTGTTTACCATCTATACTCATTTAAATCATCCTCAAAGTGACTCAATGTAATTAATCAAATCATCTGTTATATCTATTGAAATATCAGGGTCTCCTCCTGAATTTTTAGGGATTATCCTTTGTGGATCATTCACCACAAATCTCCCATTCGCGTCAAATAGAAATTGGATATCATCAATTTCAACCTGAGCACGATTAATTCCCGCTTTTATCTCATTCAACGATTGTAGTGCTGACTGCTGATTCTCTTTTATTATAACTAATGAGGACACCCATCCTAGTATTTTGTTGTATGTTGAACGGTTCTCCATAATTGCAAGTAGATCACTCGATCTACTTGCAATTAACTTAAGTATTATGTCTGCAGTTATTGTTGACACAGCATTACTCCTGCACTTTAAAAATAACTTTTGGAAGAGAATTACTCTTAATTTTTGTAGGTTTTGGAAGAGTTACTTCCACTTGCACGCCATCCCCATAAAGATCCCTAATAGCTCGACCAAAAAACTAATGAGGACTCCCATCCTAATATTTTTATTCCGATTGGGTCGGACCCGTAATTTAATCTGAACAAGTCTGCCTCACAAATGGCTTTCTGTACCATTTTATCTTCGACCGCTGAGACTCCAATGGAACGTTGTTCCCCGTTGGCTTTAGATATCCAGATACGTTTGTCTATCAATCACACCCATCACCCAATATTTCAGCATATTGCACAGACTCCGATGCGGTCATTAAATGTAGGTTACTCAGGATGAGTTAATCGTCACCCCCATCTGACTCGGCAATGATGACCATAAACTTAACCGCTAATATCAGTATCTCCTGGCTTACAAACGATACTACAGGCTAGTTTTAACCTGCTGACAGGATCTGACACTTTTAAGATATAACCTTCTTGTGTCGGCCTAAACAGCATTACGTACTGTTGTCGCTTGAAGCAACACGGTTGTGCTGATCAATTTATAATATTATGCAGGGATATTAATATGAAAATGAATTATTTTGTACTTGGAACCAATAATTTGGAAGCATCCACTCAATTCTATGACTCACTTTTTGAGCAAACAGAATTAAGCCAAGTTTTGGCTACCGAACGAATGACGTATTGGCAAGGAGAAGACAAGGACGCAGCATTTGCCGTTGCGATACCCTTCGATCAGGAAACTGCGACCAATGGTAACCGGACGATGCTCGGTTTTGGTGTGAAGTCTGAGGACGAAGTGAGGCGGCTTCATAGAAAGGCGATCGAATTAGGTGGAACCTGCGAAGGTGAACCTATGCACAGAGGACCTCGACTTTCTGCGTATGTGAGGGACTTAGACCGAAATAAAATATGTTTCTCTGTGTCGATAGCCTAGATAAAATCTGGCGTCGATACGGAATGCATATCAATCTGTAGCAGATTGATATGTATTGATGCCAATAATAATTAGGAAATTTCTGGGTCGATTTCTGTTTCCATCTTTGCCTGTTCAATCCAGGCTTGCATCTCTTGATGAGCTAATACAGTATCCATATAGTCTTTCGCTAGCCCTTCTACTTTTATACCGTAGGTCACGAAGCGTGTCACAACCGGTGCGTACATGCAGTCCGCAATGGAGAACTCACCAAACAACCAAGGGCCGGATGATTTTGATGGCTGATCTACGATGCGTTGCCTGCAATCTTGCCATATGTCAAGGACACGATTGATATCTTGCTGAGCATCTCTGCTTGGGCTTTTTTCAATTTTTCTCGCAATGCTCATGGGCAATTCACTTCTTAATGCCACAAACCCTGCATGCATTTCTGCACTGATAGTACGTGCTCTCGTACGCGCATCCATGTTTTCTGGCCAGCCTTTACCGTGTAGATACTGTTCATTGATATATTCACTGATGGCCAACGAATCCCAAATGTCTAATCCGTTATCGATCAGTACAGGTACCCTTGCCGATGGTGAATACTTTAATAGTCGCTCTCGTAGATGACCACTGAAGAGTGAGACTTGTTCTTCTTCGAATGCAATATTAAAGTGTTTCAATAACAACCACGCCCTCATGGACCAAGACGAATAATCTTTATTACCAATGACTAATTTCATTAATCTTTCCTAGATACGTTTGGTTTTACGGTTTAACTGCATATTCATTTAAATTTTCTGATCAAGCATCATGCTAACGCAGTGCCATTTTCAATCGTAGATTCATACTCTGTGAATCCGTTCTCTGAATCCGAAGCTGAAGTTGAAGTTGAAGTTGAAAGTATTGATGCATTGACGTTATCCGGCACAGCCAATACAACGGATCCATCTGCTTGATGAAAACCCGTAATTAAGCATTCAGACATAAAAGGGCCAATTTGGCGGGGTGGAAAATTCACCACACCCAATACTTGTTTGCCGATTAACGTTTCGGGCGAATAAAGATCGGTTATTTGCGCACTGGATTTTTTAATGCCCACTTCCGCACCAAAGTCGACTTTTAATTTATACGCTGGTTTTCTCGCCTCTGGAAATGGGGTCGCCTCCAAAATCGTCCCGACTCTAAGTTGTACTTTTTCAAAATCTTCCCAAGATATTGTGCTCATGTATCCACTCCTGATTGTACTGATCTACTGATTCATCACCGCAATAAATTAAGTTTTATACCTGTCTAAATCGGGTTAGGAGAATGTCGATTTGTCGTTTACGGCAGGTTACGCTGATAGAATCGCGTATCAACGGCCATAAATTCAAATGTTTTCGGCAGTTCTTCACGTTCTAGGCGAGCAAAACCATTTTTTTCATAAAATCGATGAGCGGCTTTAAATTTTTCGGTTGTACCGAGATAAATATTTTTTACATCATTGCCTTCACTCCAGGCGATCAGTGTCGCCAGCAGTGTTTTCGCCACTTGATATTCGCCACCTCGATACGCTTCTTTTACAAACATTTTTCGCAGTGCGGTATCGTTGTTCCCTAGGTCAAGCAAGGAAATCGTTCCAACAATTTCATCCTTCATCTTAGCAACCCAAAATTGACCGTTACCCGTTTGATAATAACCCTCGATATTATTTAGATCGGGTTGGTCGGCTTCGGTAATAGGAAATTCAAATTCTTCGCGTTGAATCGTCAATATTAGGTTCAAAACCGCTTCTTGGTCTTCTTTTTGATAAGGGGTAACGGTAATCATATGTTCTTTATCTATCCTGTTCTTGTGTTCGGTATTCACCACACCAGGTAGCATGAACGGGAATGACTTCTCCGTGCCATATCGATTTTTTTGCATCTTCACGAGTGGCCACAATCAGACTATCCGTTTTATCATCAGCACAGGCCAGTGTTTGCCCCTCATACCAAAAAGCACTTTTCCCAACACCGGTTAGTCCATTGGACTCCCCGAGGTTATTGGCCACGCCTACAAGCATTGTGTACTGCGACGAGTATTTGAGCATTTTTTGTGAATCTGAAATGTATCCATTTTGGGATATGGAGACGCCCGACATGTAGGCGGCGCTATGGTGACGAGAATAATATTCTATATGTTCTGGGCATAGGGTATCCGCACAAATGCCTTGGCCAATCGCAATGCTGTCGACCCCTACTTGAAGATGATGCTGCTTATAATGTTTACCTGCACGGTAATGCGCTTCTTCACCTGCATGAAGATGCATTTTTCGGTAAATCGATATTTCGCCATTCGATTGAAGGGTTATGGCACCGATGGCAGGCAGCCGATTCGTACTCTCTGGCATATCTGTCGGTACAGGCGCACCTACGACGATATCCATATTGTACTGCTTAGCAGCTTCCCGTAGATCGGACAATTCATTTTCTTGTGCTAGAAATGCTTTAGGATCAATCGTGTAATACGCGGCCAGCGATGTCATGTAACCCGTTAAGGAGAGTTCAGGAAAAATAAGGTATCGAACATCATGCTTGGCCGCTTCGACGATCATTTTTAAATGTTGTGAAATATTGAAACAAACATTCGATTCTTTTAACAGTATTTGAGCAAGCGCTATTTTGGTGGATGGCATGTGGTAATTCCATTTAGTGGGTGGTCACCCTTATTATTTTCCATTGGCTATTCGCCAACTGCGTATCAACACACGCACGAATAATACCCTGTAAAGCATCTCTATAGACGACCTACTCCGAGAAGAACGGTTGAGCGCAAAAAAATACAGCGCTATTTTCACAAGATTCTGCTTGATCGTTGGTCGGAAAGCATTCAGGGTTTGAGTATTTTAAGAGAGACGTCTCCGGTTCACAATACAGTATGTCCAATGCCAACCGTCCTTGTCCGTATATCCCTCGATGAATCATGTTAGCGGAAAAAAACAATGCGTCTCCCGGCTGTAATGCAATCGCTTTACCGTCTGGCGCAGGCTCATAGCACCGACGTCCTGCTTGCTCCAATCGAATATTTTGCATTTCTGGAGTATCCCATTGTCGATGGCTTCTAGGTATCAGTTCGATTCCTGCTTCAGGGTATAGTGGGATGCGTACATGAATCACCTCAGGACCTGCCAGTGCAGCCTTCTGTTCCTCAAGATCCAGATGATATTGCGAGTCACGATGCCAATAGTTTTTCTGCCCTTGATTAAAAGGATCAAAAAACAACTGCGTATTCATGAATGCATACGACTGAGGAAAGATACGATTCAGAATCGTACTAATGGTTGTACTGCCTATGAGCTTAAACATTTCCAGCCGTTCGGCTTCTGAAAGATATTGCTTTGATGTTAAATACGCACTATTGATGGCCTTTTCAAGATAGAATTGCTCATTCTCTACTTTCCAATTAGCATGAAATTTTTCTGCAATACCTCGTATTTTTTGCAGTTCCGATTGCGCTATGATTTGACGGTGACATTCGTATCCATCCTGTTCATATTGATTATTATGCATGGATAAGTTCAATGTTCCTATATTGTTCTAGTGTATTGAAGCACCCCATTACAGCGTAATACCCGTTTTTTATTCTGTGTTGCTGAATATAAACGCCCACCGAGAGGGGTGCCTGCTGATTTCATTTTTCTAAGATGACGAACTATTCATCAGTGCCCGTTAATATGGGCCTCATAAACTGCCGATCGATTTTTTTTATACAGTGATGTTCATTAGCAAAATCAAAAGCAGCCTGACATTCAGGATCATCTTTAATTTTAGTTCGATACTCTTCGTACTCAGCCAAGGAGGGGAAACTAAACATAGCATATGCCTCATAGTCTCGACCTTCGTGTGGCAAAAAATACCCATGATGAATGCCCCCATACTTTTGCACAAGCGGAATCCACATTTTTGCGTAGCGCTCAAATGATTGTACAAGCTTAGGGTCAATTTCGTACCGGATATGACAGGTGATCATTTTTCTTTTCCTTTCCGTACTTAAAGCAGGTGCATTCTGAAGATTCGAATCAATCGTTACTGAGTTTTTCCAGCAGTGCGATGACTCTTAACACATCATCCTTCGTGGTTTTCCAATTACTGATTGCAGCACGAAATCCATATTTTCCTTGCCATACACCCGGTGTTAAAAAGACTTCTCCCGTTTCATTTATCGCTTTAAGGTGTTTTTTATTGTCGATATTCTGTAAATCTAATGCAGTATGCCTCGTGCTCGATTGACGTCGAAATAATACTGTATTGAGCTGGCAAGGAGATAATAATTCATAAGTGCTTGATTGTTCGATCCAGTTGGCTAATTGCTGTGCTCGTAGGCAATTGTTAGCCACGATATTTTTATGCCCCTCTGTGCCATAAGCGGTTAACGTAAACCAAATTGGCAGCGCACGAAAACGTCTGGAATTCTCGATACCACGATTCATAAAGGTTGGGCTGCTGGACTCAACCGCCAAGTAAGGCGCTGCGACGGATAAACTGGTCTCTAGCTTGTCAATATGACGAGAGAAAAACAATCCACAATCGTAAGGCACATTTAACCATTTATGCCCGTCACTTGTGATCGAGTCTGCTCGTTCTATGTCTTTTGCAAGGTGCGCCTTATCGGGTAAACAGCGTGCGAATAATCCAAATGCGGCATCAACATGCAGCCACGCATGATGGCGTTCACATAAGTCAGCCACGGCAGATAAGTCGTCAAAGTCATTGGTCGTCACTGTGCCACAATTCGCGATGACTATTTTGCCTTTTGCCTGGCTGTTCGCTAATGCTTGTTCCAATGCCAACAGGTCAATGGCTTCTCGATCAGGCAGTGTCGCGATTTTAGTGTATTCCTGTCCCAGTCCCGCCATGCCTAAACACTTCACTGAGCTGGCATGAGCGGTGGCAGAAAACACTTCAATATTTGCCCCTTGCATGCCCGCTTTGGCGATATCTAAACCCTGCTGCTCGCCAGCAAATTGTCGGCCGCAAATAAGACCGAGCAAGTTCGATGCGGTTGCACCGGTCGTCAATACACCTTCAAATGCAGCCGGCAAATTGAAAAACTCGCGTAACCATTCAATGACTTGTTGCTCAACAGAACTGGTAATGGAATCCGCGGGTGTAGAAGGGTTTTGATCTATGCTGCCGACAATACCGTCTGCTAACATGGCGGCCGGTGTTGAGCCACCGGTGATAAATCCCCAGTACCTTGGACCCAATGTGGCGGCTAGATTGGGTTCAATCAACGTTTGATACTGTGTCAGTGCGGACGCCGCACCCATGCCCTCTTTCGGCATGGCCAAGCGAGGCATCTGGGGGTCATCTGATCGAGCTGCCGCACGTTGATCTAAATTACGATGATATGCCATGACGGCTTGACGGTATTCCTCACTCAAACCCTCTAGATTTTCTTGGTCTATTTGTAATGCGTCCACTGCGATGCCTTATTCTCATGATGATGAAATTGAAATGCCTTCATGTGACCGTATTATGCGCCTGCAACTGTACCCGCCATAGATACAGTTTTTATACATAAATCAGCACAGTTCCGCCATGGACATCACCGCTATAAAACGGCCCTTTCGAGCAAACCGAATGATGATGGTTGAACGGCAACTCTTCGTCATCATTCGTTACGTATTCATTTAGCTGTGAGCGATTGTAGGCTCACAAACCAGTCAACACTAAATGTAATATGCGAGGGATAATATGACGCCAATAACCAGCCCTACATCGACTCAGCTTGGGCAAAAAATCCAAGAACAAATGGAAATTAAGCATGACATGCAACCGTTGTCGTCTAGTTCATTGCATCCACAGTCAAACTCACCACTTCTAAATGGAACGCTGCCATCGAATGGCGGCCCGTCAGTACTGGAAGCGCCGAATCAAGAATTTCAGCTCCAGCCACATTCGAAGAATAACAACGATCTCCAACCAGACCATCAAAGTGGACCCGAGTTAACACCTTTGTCGACGTGTCAAACCAATGAGTATTCTGGCGTTAATGGGCGCTATGAAGATAAAAACATTGAGCACCAAACCTATATCAGTGAGCCCAATAAAAAGCCCATCGAAATTTCCATCAATGACTTAACCGTGTCCGAAAATAAAGATGCCGGGAGAAAAGAACTGGAAACGTCCTTCAAAGAAAATGGCTTTAATATTTACCTCGCCATCCAAGTCAAGAAATCAGAAAACGGCACTTATGAAGTACTGGATGGACACAATCGACTGGCCAGCATGATGGCGTTAGGGGCGACCACCATTCCTTGTTTCGTGCTCGGCAAAAATGATCCGCTGCACATGCTGGTGAATAAAAACTAATCGCCCTCGCCCTATTCCTTATGTATTTGCTCGCGCTGAATGGGCACCCTAAGTGTTGTCGATGATAGGTGTTGTCGACAATAGATGTTGTCAGCGGAAGTGCTGTCTAGAATTGATCTGTGTCGAAGGTGCGGAGGGAATAGAACAGCCGCTCAGTCCTTGGGTAGACTGAGCGGTGTCAGGTTAACCTTGCTCGGCCAAGGCTTCCGCCATGGACTGATCGGCTACCGACTCAAGCCAATCCAGATCGACTGACTGGTGAGCCTCACAAATAAACCAAGGCTCGCGCGAATCTGGCTCCAACATGATGCCGTGTTTAATCAAGTTGTGCGCAAATACCGTGTACAAATCGCTGTTGGTTTTTTTCCAATCTCGATAGTTCTGTGGGACTTCACTGCCGAAGTGAACGCCAAACATCGCATCCGGGCCAGCAAATTTATGTTCGATGCCATGCTTAGTGAAAACACGTGACAGACGAGCTTGAATGTCGGCACCCACTTGATTAATGGTTTCATAAGCTTGCGTTTCTTTGAGCACGGTCAGTGTCGCTTTGGCCGCACTCAATGCAATCATATTGGCCGTATAGGTGCCGCCGTGTGTGACGCCATCCTGATCGAAACTGATGCGATTCATCACCTCCGCTCGCCCACCAAAACAGGCCACCGGATAACCATTCCCCATGGCTTTTGCGTAAGTGGTTAGGTCTGCATGAATGCCATACAGTTCTTGCGCGCCCCCTTTGGCGACACGAAATCCTGTCTTTACCTCATCCAAGATCAGTAGCGCACCACTTTCATTACACACGTCGCGAAGCTTCTGCATGTACGCTTGGGTGGATGCGATGCTGCCGCAATTACCCAAAATCGGCTCGATCACGATGGCCGCAACGTCATGACCGACGCGCTTAAATACCTGATCCAATGCTTCGAAGTCATTTAGAGGTATGGTTTCAAGATGTTCCCGGCTGCTCTCAGGAATGCCTGCCCCGAAAGGCTTGATCTCGGGCGCTGCTTGAGTGGTGTTATCCCAGTTATCCACATCGGACTTCCACATCATCTCGTCGTAGAGTCCGTGAAATCCTCCTTCGACCACCACGATTTTGTTGCGTCCCGTATAACCCCGCGCCGTTCTAACTGCTCCAATCACGGCTTCAGTGCCAGAATTTGCAAAGCGCATTTTCTCAATATTGGGACACATGGACTTAATTAAGTCGATGACTTCTGAATCCAGTGCCGTACTAAAGCCAGAAATGGTGCCCACTTCCGTAATCGCTTGGATCACCGCGTTATCCACACGAGCATCACGATAGCCTAGAATGATCGGGCCATACGCTAAGCGAAAATCCACATATTCTTGGCCATCAACATCGCTGATTGAACCGCCCTGCATACTCTTAACGAAGACCGTATTGTCCTCACCCCAGTACCGATAGCTATCGGCCACACCCAACGGCATATGAGTATGGGCCTGAGCTAGTAGAGCTGAGGTCTTTGGCTTAGTCATAGCAAGTACCTAAAATTATGACAGTCGGCGTCGTTTCTCGTCACTGACCGCCTGAGTCGACTAAAAAGTTGGGGGCGGATGATACTAGGCAATGCCCATTGACGCTACGCTGGATCCGGTAATTCGTTTGAATCACTCAGCGTTAAACATTCATTAAAGACCATAGGGAATTGGACTGCGTCAGTAGAATGAGCGCGCGGCTAGAACGTTGCATATGGGAGCGAACCATGACTGGATTAAACAAATCGGTGCCTAGACGTCATCGAACCGGCAAAGATGTCATGGTGTTAGAAATGGCCTCAACTGAGCGCGAATGGTCAGGGGTCTTCTCGGCACCACCCCATTGTAGGACATCGCAATGGAGTGGCTTAAAACATCAGAATATCGTGTTAGTGAATTTGAGGGCCAGTCTGAATGAAACTAAGGGCTAAACAGTTTACATCCTGTATTTTATTCCAATCAAAACCGTATTTGTTCATCACCGATGGATTTGCAATATGGCGCTTCATTTGATTGTCAATTAGGTACACTTTCCCATCCGCCAAACAAGTGGCTAAAAAAGCACCGTCGGTGATTTGTGTACCGACTGGAATATTCATGACATCTAAATCGAACAGGATATCAGTTGGGTTGGCAAATAATTGCAATAATGTCCCATAGTTTGGAATCCATCGCTTCTGCCCTTGATCTACCAAATAGGCTTCGGCCAAACCAGGGATTTGGACCTTCTTGCCATTTAAGAAGTTGTAATCTTGGGCCCATGTTGTCACCGTTAATCCTGTGACCAAGACCATCATTAGTAATTGCTTAATCTTCATGTTATACATCCTTATCATGATAAATTTACATTTTTTTAGTCAACTCCGTCTTCCTGGTGAAATGTGGTTTCACAAATCACCGTCAATATTATCCATTAATTTTCACATTTAGAAAGGTAAAACAAAAAATAGGGATGATTTATTCGCCCTCCAATCTCGTCAGCGAGCCATTTAAATCGGACGATAAACATTACTTTTCTCTACATTCACTTACATTATGTTTCAGGGTTAAACGAAAATAACATAAGCAATTTGTGAACCTCATCAAACTCGCTGAAATATTTGTTTTTTACTTTTATTCACCTAAGTGTCTGTTATACAAATAAAATACGTAAATACCACCCTCGCTCGCCCATGCATCGTTAATGTGACACCCAACACACTTGAATCTTTATTCAGTTTTCATTTCGCCAAAATAGCAGCAAATCTATTCTAGCAAATCATTGATTTCACTCATTATTTTTGAAGAAATCCGAGATCTCTATTTGTCAAACGAAGGCTTATGAAACTTTCATCTAAGACCTGCCGTTTTAACAAATTTGATTTCAATTGTTACACATTAAAATACTTCTGCTTAGTCATTATCCGTATATTGGCCAGCCTTAAAAATGAGTTCGATCTCCGTGATTAACTTATTCCGCTCGCTTTTCGAATTGGGTAACGATAATGAAGCATAGATTTAAGGCACCGTTTTTAGTTGTGCTTTCTTGTTTAATGACCACGCCATCTTGGGCACTGAATTTATTTGAAGATCAATACGGACATAAAGTTGATCTCTATGGCGAAATAGGAACCGGCGGCCACTTTGGGGCCGATGATGAATATGGAGAGTTCTACTCAGACGATGCCTTCATTGATGACAGTTTCTCTTCTTTAGGCATCAAAGGCACCTACGAAAATCTTTATTACGCCCTTGAAATGGACTACCAACGCGAAAATTGGCAAGGCGGTTCTGGCGATATGGTCTTCGGCGTTGATAAAAGTTATTTCGGATACCGCATTCTACCGGGCCATTCTATCGAAGTTGGTTTAACCGACACCGCGTTCGACAAATACGATCACTATGGTGATTTTACTTTTGATATCACCGTTGAGACGGGTGAAGCCGGTGATCAAGATCGCACCATTAAATATCAAGGTGAGTTCGGGTATTTAAAATTTGCTACCTCTTACAGCCACATGGGACGTTCAACTTCAGGCGCGGAACTGGGCAATATCACTAATGGTTATATTGGATTCTTTAGTGACCGATTTTCGGTGGTGCTAGGCGCTGAAGGTCGATTGGGCTCTAAAGGCGAATCAAAATACGGTCAGCAAAAACTTTACGGTTTAGGTATGAGAGTCAAGGCAACAAAAGCGCTTTCATTTGGCATTAACGGCTATCAAGAAGAAGAGTACATATCACAAAAGAGTTACGTGGTGGATAATTCGGACCCTCTCAATATCGAAAAACAATATAACCAATTTGAAAAGCTTGATCGCAGTGGATGGCTGATCTCATCAAAATATACCTTCAATGAAAAATGGGAAGTCGTGGCTTCACACAATTTCGAACAGTACGAAGAGTGGGACGAAGATAGCCCGTACTGGTCCGGCACCGAATACAGCTGGGGAAAAGAGCGTGAGTGGCAAACACTGGGTGTAAATTTCAAGCCTTACCCATCGGTTGTTTTTGCTGCCGAAGCCAATCAGGGTGAAGCAGCCCAAGTTCTCTACGCCTATACACGCATCTATTTTTAAGAATCAAAATCACTTATTGAAATGATGAGTTATTGAAATATTAAGTGGAAATATTGATGAAGAATTTATTTAAACTCCCAATGCTAACGACTTTTGCGAGTCTTGCATTTAGTCAGTGGTCATTTGCATCACAAACGAATACCTGTACAGACGCAACCGGCATTGAACACAAGACCATTGCGGAAATCCAAGGTTCGTCTGCTATCTCACCATTGCTATCTGAAGGTGTGTACGAGACGGAACAAGAATATATGGTTACCGGTATCGTCAGCGCACATCTCTATAATGCCATCACGCTGTATAACCAAGATGGTGATGACACAACATCAGACGGACTATACGTTTACATGGGTAACACATCTCTACCCAGCGTAGGCCATACCGTTTGTGTGCGCGGTATCGTCAAAGAGTATTTTGGATTAACCCAAATATCAGCCACGAATAAAGAATGGGAATTAGTCGATAATACAACGACTTCACCCGGCGCGATTGATTTAAAAGTGACAGATGAAAACGGTTCTTTTGCCGAATTACTGGAACGTCATGAAGGTATGCTGGTCAACCTACCGTCGGATATGAATGACTCGCAAGCCGGCTATCAAGATATGCGCGTGGCGCGTACGTACAGCTATGACTATGATGCTCGTCGCAACAATATGGCGTTGACTTATTCACGTATTAATCTGCACCCTAATCAGGTCGCTGCACCTGGCAGTGCCGAATCCATTGCACAACGCGCACAAAACCAAGATTACCTCCTATTTTTAGAAAGCGATGATCGAGCTTCTAACGGCGAGATTCCTTACTACCCTGGATTTCAAAGCAATCCAAATACTAACTATATTCGTGTCAATGACAGTGTCGTCGACTTAAAAGGTGTCATTCTTTATAACTATGACCGTTATCGTTTATACGTACCGGATAGCTCAGAGTTTAATGTGACCAGCAGCAACTTCATTCGTAATACACCAAGAAGTGATACCCCCATTATTTCAACGGTATCAGACTACGACGAATTTATTATTAAGGTTGCCACACAAAATGTATTGAATTATTTCAACTCACCATTTGGTGGCGAGCAGAACCCTCATGGTGATGATCGTGGTGCTGATTCATCCGATGAATTTACCCGTCAGACAGAGAAATTGATTAACACCTTGTATGCCATGGATTCAGATGTGGTAGGACTTCTCGAAGTGGAAAATAATGGCTTTGGTACGTTCAGCGCCATTAAAAAAATTCAAGATGAATTAAACAACGAATATTATAAAGAATTCCCTCGTGACCGTGGTGATGCTCGACATCAAGATAATCGTTATGCATTTGTCGGTTTTGATGCCAATGGCGATACGATCATTGATGAGCAAGACACCATTGGTAGTGATGTTGTGACGACCGGTATATTGTATCGTCCGAGCAAATTAACGTTGGAAGCAGTAGATGTCATTCCAATGCCGTCTCAGCATGCCCCTATTATCGTCGATGAGACCGGTGCCGCTATTTTAGATGGCAAAGGGGAAATTAGAGAAAGCGGTGATAACTATCAACGTGACTCTTTGATGGCAACATTCATCGTACACTCGACCGGTAAACGCTTAACGGTCGTTGCCAACCATCTTAAATCGAAAGGTTCTACGTGTTGGGAAGATTGGCAAGGATGGGAAACTTGGGAAAACTTTGACCCAACCAATGACAATGTTCAAGACCTAGACTTCCAAGGTAATTGTGAACATTTCCGAGTGGCTGCTGCGGTTCAATTGGGCGAGCAAATGGAAAAAATTGGTGGTGATCGAATTCTATTGGGTGATATGAATGCCTATACATACGAAGATCCAATACTGGTTCTCACCAAAAACCCAACTGACAAAGCTATTTATGCCGCTCGCGATACATTTATTAAAGGCATAAAACAATTTGGTAGCTCGGGTAAAAAGATAACCAAAACCTATGGCTACATCAGTGCGGCTGCACTTAAAGATGACGAAAAAGGTAAGCTAAGTTGGAGTTACTCGTATAATGACGAAGTCGGTTCACTGGATCACATGCTGATTAGCCCTTCACTGGAAGATCGCTTAGTCGATGCTGTTGAATGGCATATCAATGCGGCCGAATCAACACTGTATGACTACAATGAAGAATTCAAAGGGTCAAACGCCAATGCATTTTATGAGGTGAGTCCATTTCGATCTTCAGACCATGACTCTGCCGTCATGTCTCTAAGTTATCGCTACGGTGAAACAGATGGTAAACGAGTCACGTTCGCAAGCAGCGGTGACAGCATCACTGTACCCTTCAGTATTCCCGCGACGGCGACTCCTGAAGTGAACGATGTGGCAAAACTAAAAATTCGCGGACTGAATAAAAATTCAAATACAGTGGCCATTCCGGAGATTAAGTTAACCGAAAACGGTCAACAAACGGTCTTCTTTGAAGTGGTTAACCTAGATGAAGGTCAATACACACTGGAAATGTCGTTAGTAAAAGGCGCACCGGAAGATCCAGATGCTGAATCACGTGAAGGCACAGTGGTCTCTGATGCAAAGCAATCAATGGAAATCAGTGTTAAAAAACGCAGTGGTTTAATCGCTGAATCCATTACACCTCCTTACGATCACACTGGAGGCGGTGGTCCGCTTGGCCCAATGTTATTAGTCGGATTACTCGGCTTGCTACGCCTAAAAAGAAAGTCTTAAATTTAAAAATGCAGGGCCTAATCAGCCCTGCATTTCTCACTAAGGTTTATTAAACCTACCCATTAAATGTCTACTGCCTAAATATTTTAGGAATTTTAGTCATTCAATAATTCAATTTTGGTCAGCGAATAAATACGCAAATTCATATCACTTTAGGCTTACAGTTTTACACGACTGGGTTACACATAATAACAACCTAATAAGTTCTAAACCGATATATTTCCCACACCAAAAAATGTGGACCAGTATTCATTTTTAAAATACGGCTGATCACATTCAAACTTTTAAATTCCGCTTAACGCAAACTAATTAGTACCACGGGAGGTATTCATGAGAAATATCTGGTCCAGTTTTGGAAAATATTTACCGTTAATACTTGGGATAAGCATTCCTACAGTTAATGCAAATGTCATCATTACCGAGTACATAGAAGGTGGTGGTAATAACAAAGCGATTGAAATATCCAACCTCGGTAACGCTGATGTAGATTTAACCGGTTATCAGCTGATCAAATTCAGCAACGGTACAGACTCGCAACTGGCTTATAATTACAGCGGCACATTAGCCGCGGGGGCCAGCTTGGTGATTTATAACAGTAGCGCCGCCGCCGAATTCAAAACCGCAACAGGCGCCATTTCAGAAACCAGCATTGTGCAGCACAATGGTAACGATCAATTTACGCTAAACAAAGATGGTGCTGTCATCGATTCAATTGGCCAATATTTAAATGCCAGCTCGTTTGCACAAGATGTCACGCTACGAAGAAATGCTAACATTCTAGCGGGTGATACAGACTTCACGGATACTTGGACAAGTGCGGAATGGTTTTCTGCGGGTAAAGACGTTGCCGATGGACTAGGTTGCTCAGGTGTAGATGCATGCGGCGCGGATCCTGTCGATCCAGATAATCCGGTTGTGCCATCTGGCCCAGTGGTTGTGCTTTCTGAAATTGTGAATGGCACAGACAATAATAAAGTCATTGAAATTTCAAATATTGGTGATGCCGATATCGATTTGGCTGATAACAAATTTAAACTGCAATTATTCCGTGACGGTTCGACCTGGCCTTCTGAGCAAGTCTTTTTACAAGGTAACCTTGTCGCGGGTTCCAGCTTAGTGGTCTACAATGCTAACGCAGAAGCCAACTTTAAAAAAGCAGCTCCACAGGGTATCGACGCTGCCGATGTTGCCACTTTTACGGGTAATGATGTCATTGCTCTATTGTCCGGTGCTGGTGAAACAGTGGTTGATAGCTTTGGCCAAGTAGGTGTTAATCAAGTTTGGATCTCTGCTACTGACACCTTACGTCGAAAAGATACCGTCACCTCTGGTAATACCAATTTAACAGACGACTTTACTACCCAAGCCAGCGAGTGGAGCAGCGAACTGCAAAACACATTTGATGGTTTAGGATGTAAAGGCGAATCAGCCTGTGTCGGTGGCGAAGCAATGCCGACTGCAGGTTCTGCGCTGGTGGTCACTCAATGTTTAAACTGCCCTGATATTGCGCCTGTCTTTGACATTAATACCTATAACCACGATACCTATTACGCAAATAGCCTGGCAGCCAATACAACGGATAAAACGGCTTTTAGAGCCGCCTTAACGCAAGATATCTCCGCGAATCATACAATGCTCAGTTACAGCGAAGTGTGGACTGCTTTAACTTATACTGATGAAGACCCTGCCGACTCTGACAATGTCTTACTGTTGTATTCTGGTCGTTCTATTTTTAAACAACAAAATGCCTCTGGCGATCAAGCCAACAACCAAGATTACTGGAACCGCGAACACGTGTGGGCAAAAAGCCATGGTTTCCCCAGCAGCTCTCAAAAAGGCTACACGGATATCCACCACCTACGCCCTGCCGATGTTTCACTTAACAGCGCACGCGGAAATTTAGATTTTGCTAATGGCGGCGAACAAGTTGAAACGTCTGATAACAAGCGTGTCGCGGGTACTTCTTGGGAACCACGAGATGAAGTAAAAGGCGATGTGGCCCGTATGGTTATGTATATGGATGTACGCTATGAAACGGCGGACTCAGATATGCCGGATTTAGTGTTGATTGACTCCGTCGGCGTCGATGCATTTGAAAATGCTGGAGATCCTGTTGCCAACTTAGGTAAGTTGTGTGACATATTGTCTTGGCATGCTGCTGATCCAGTCGATGATATTGAGCGCGCACGTAACGATAAAATTCACGCTTATCAAGGTAACCGCAACCCATTTATTGATCACCCGGAGTGGGCATGGATTGCGTTCCAAAACAGTTGCGCTACTGAAATAACACCAATTGGTTTTGCTACTCAAAATGACGTTGCGTTATCCACCATCGTGACGAGTGAAGCCCAAACGCTATCGGGCTTTGATACACCACTGGCTATTTCCATTACCAATGGTGAATACTCTATTGGCTGTAACGACACCTTCACCACAGAAGCGGGGAATGTTTCACAAGGTGATACCGTTTGTTTACGTCATACTTCATCTGCTAACTATTCAACAACGACGACCACTTCCATGACGATTGGGCAAACCGTGGTTAACTTTAGTTCGGTCACACTGGCGGACCCTTCTGCACCGGTAGATGAAACACCTGTGGATGAAACGCCTGTAGACGAAACACCTGTAGACGAAACACCTGTAGACGAAACACCTGTAGACGAAACACCTGTGGACGAAACACCAGATACAAACAATCCGGTCAACGAATTTCCAAGTAATGCAACACCGACTAAAATTTCGATACCGTACGTCTCAGGTACAGACCTATCATCGATCATTACGTCTAGCATAATCCGTATCTCGGGTATTCAAGTGACGGTTCCGATCACCATCAGTGAGGGGGGAGAATATTCTATCGGCTGTAATGGCAACTTCACCTCGGCTGCAGGTAACGTTGAAAATGGTGATTACCTTTGCCTACGCCATACCTCATCTGCAGAATACGAAGTGGAAACCACAACAGAGATCAATGTTAACGGTGTTGTCGGCACGTTTACTTCTAAAACCATGAGCCTTGCTGAGCAAACTAATAGTACAGGTAAGAATAAAGACGATGATGAAGAAGAGGACGCACTGACCAAGATCGGTTCATTGGGTAGCGTGTTGATCTTGCTATCAATGTTAATGTTCATTCGCCCTCGAAATAAATCGTATTACTGCTAATTCTAACATTTCATCGATGAGCCTGCCCGTTGGTACTGGCTCATCGAATAAAACTGAATCTGCGAAATATCTAAATAGGATATTCAGAATGTATAACTTGGATATAAGTGCACGCTGCTTTTCAAGCAGACTGCTTCCGTTTCTTCGATCAAAATTGTTCGCCTTTGCTACGGTAGTATGTTCGCTTTTCATGATGAATAGCGTGCAGGCTAAGTCGTACGTGGTGGGCGTTGAAAACGTCAACCTATACCCATTCTTTAATTTCACAGACAATCAACCCAAAGGGTATTTAGTTGATTTGCTGAATCAATTTGGTAAGGAAAACGACATCACATTTGAGTTTCGTGTGATGAAACCCAACGAATTATGGGTGGCCTATCTCAATCAAGATGTCGATTTTCGCATGCCGGATAATTTGCTGTGGAAGCGCTCGCGGAAATCAGAGTTTAAACTGACCTATAGCGCGCCATTAGCTTACTTTAACTCTGGCGTCATGACCTTAGCAAAGAACAAAGATAAACCCGTCACCCGTCTTGGCACTATTGAAGGCTTTACCGCCTGGAGTTATAAGGAGAAAATTGAATCGGGCGAGATTAAACTCGTGGAAGAACGCGGCACCAGAGGGCTGATCGAAGGACTATTTAACGGTCGGACTGATGGCGTATATTATAATGTAGAAGCGTTTATTCGGCAGGTGCAAGGCGCTGGCTACAATAAAGATCGTGTCGTGTTTAGGCAGGACCTTATAAAGTCGCATTCTCTATATATGATTTCTTCCATCAATTACGGCAATACCGTTTTAGGCATCAATAAATTTTTGCGGGAAAACCGAAAGTGGGTGCGAGAGCGAAAAGAGTATTACGGCATTGAGTAATGGTGGAAATTAACCTACCACAATATGACAGGTTAATCTTTCCTAAACTGGCGGATTAGGTCATCTAAGTTTTCAGCAACTTGATTTAATCCGCGTACTTCGTCAGCAATTTTAGTGACATTTTCCCGGTTTTTCTTAGAGTTTGATTTAATGACATTCATCCTCTGATTGATATCTTCAATACTGACAGATTGTTCTTCCGTGGCCGCTGCCACCATTCGATTGGCATCGGATATGGTTGAAAAGTGGTGTTTATTTTCATTTAAAATATCTTCTGCTTTGCTAATCGAGCTATTGGTCACCTCTGACTGTTTGATAATTGACGTGATCTCTGAATTAGCCGATACCGAGGTCGATTTTAATTTATCCATGATTGACTGAACTTCATAGGTTGAGTCGGCGGTTTTTTTCGCTAGATTTCGGACTTCGTCTGCTACTACGGCAAATCCCCTTCCATGCTCGCCCGCTCTTGCAGCTTCAATCGCGGCATTCAGGGCCAATAAATTGGTTTGATCTGAGATAGCCTGAATGACAGCCAATGCACCCGCGATGGTTTCTGTATTGCTGGTCATGGAGTTGATCACTTCAGACACATCTTGAATTTTTAGTGAGAGTCCATCGATGTCTTTCTTGGTCTCTCCAATCACCATATTGATAGTGTTACCATTTTTTTCAATTACTTCCGCAATCTCAGCGGCTTCGCCTGCGTTATTTGCCACTTCAGAGACAGCTGTACTGACTTCACTCAACGTATGAGATATTTGAGTGGTGCTCTCATCATTTCCCAGTGTGCTTTCCATGGTGGCTTCTGAATTGCCTTTTAACTGACCTGAGATATCGCGTAACTTGCTGCCTGCTGTGGCAATCTCTTTAAACACTTCGTCCAGTTTGACAGCAAATGCATTGTAACCGCTGGCGACATCGACCAGTTCTTTTTGTCCTGACTCAGGCAACCGATAGGATAAGTCCGCATCTTGACGGCCCATCTTTTGAAAAAGTTGTGCAGTTTGATTGATCGGTAAGGTCAGTCTGCGAGCCATAAACCACGCCGCGAAGCCAGACCCAATCACCACCAACAATGCCCAAAATGTAATTTCTAAAGCAGCCTGATTGAGTGTGGCAAACACCTCAGAATGCGGCACTTGAACCACAACAAACCAGCCCATACTTTCGATATGACTAGACGCCAATATCATGTTGTGACCTTGAAACTTGGCTGATGTCGTATTGATAGCGGACTTATCCAATAATACGTTTGCGGCGCTCGAACCATACATGGCACTGATATTGGTGGCTTTTTGAGAATCACTATTAGGGTGTATTTTCACATCACCCTTTTCATTCACCAGATAAACAAAGCCCGTATCTTCAATCTTGAAATTTTTCAACATTGATATAACGGATTCAAACGACTTGCCTGTTCCACCCAGACCCCGACCATTGAGCTGCTGAAAGTTCACGAACATATCGGTTTTACCCGTTTCTTTATCCGTGTATACACTCACCATGGTCTCTCGATTACTTGAGGAATAATCGAAAAACCAACCGTCTCGGCTGTCTCTTTGTAATTGTCTCAAATAGCCATCTTGGTTCCAAAAGTCTGCCGTTTCCCGATCCACAAATGATGCAGCACTTAACCCATTTTTTAATGTGATACTTTTGAGTTTATTTGTGAGCACTGATTCTTTGTCTGGGTTTTTCCCGTCATTAATCCAATCTAAAATGTGAGAATCAGTGGCGATCTGTGTCGCAATTGCCGACATGACAGACACTTCTTTATTAATTTTTTCAGATATCACCCCAATCATATTGGGCAACTCGATTTGTGTGACTCGGTATTCAATTATATTTTTGGCTGTCCACTGACTGATGGTTCCTACCAAGACAGCAACGAATATAACAAAGCCCAGCAATGTGACTGTAATTATCGTTTTTATTGATGCCTGATTCATATCGTTCTAACTTGCCCTTTGCGCTCTTGGACTGCATCGAACCAATAGAATGGAATAGTGATAAACCGGTTCCATCACGTAGTAATGTAAAAGTAGATTCAAATACCCAACTTAGCAACATTCATCAGCGAGCAAATCAAAAGAATTTATGATCAATAAGTGACGTCATTATTCGCCACGCCATGTCGATTCGGCGAGTTTTTCTGTATTCACCGAACCGATTACTCAAGGGCATACTGGCGATCGCATTGTTTATTTATTGATCGTTATTTTGCGCCATGTAATCGTTGGAGCCCGTACATAATCTGTTTCACAGGAATGTGATAGCGCAATTGATGTATCTCACCTGCTCCTGTAGATTCCCCCATCCTAATAGCGACTTGAAAAGTGATCGGCACGACTCACACGGTGTAATAAGCAAGCTGCTCGCTCTGCACGACGTTTGGTATTGAGTAAAAGGACATATGCACAGGAAATATGATGGGATATAAATTCGGTAAGCTAGAGTGGGCATTGATCGCTTGTATTGGGGTTATTCTTTGCACGTTAATATTGTTACCCAAGGATATGGACAATGACGCTATTGTCGATGACTTAGACAACTGCCCGGAAACGCCAAATCCGGAGCAAATTGATACGGATCATGACTTACTCGGTGACGCTTGTGATGAAGATGATGACAACGATACGGTGGTCGATGCAGATGACGCTTTCCCCCTCGACAGTCAAGCGCAATTCGATACCGACAATGATGGCATCAGCAATGCGCTGGATAACGATGACGATGGCGATCAGGTCTTAGATATTTCCGACGCCTTTCCACTGGACGCGAGTGCGTATTTAGACAGCGACCTTGATGGTGTCAGCGATCAATCCGATGCCTTTCCATTTAATTCACAAGAAGCAAAAGATAGTGACGGAGATGGCGTCGGCGACAACCAAGACGATTTCCCAAATGATGCTAGCGAAATAGCCGACACAGATAAAGATGGCAAGGGTAATCGAATTGATGAGGATGACGATAACGATGACATTCCCGATGTACAGGATGCCTTTCCATTAGATCCTCAGCTGAGTTTAGACAAGGACGCTGATGGTGTGGACGCCCAGTATGATCTTGACGACAAGCAACCAGAGCTGACCACTGACATTGATGCTGATGGCATTAATGACGCACAGGACCCCACACTGCGCGTCGATTTTGCAACCGTGCAATCGGATTCGCGCACACAATTAATACTGCATGCCACCGAGTCGCCATTTACGCTTAAAGTTAACCATCAAACGCACACTTCAACACTCAATCAACGTCGCGCTGTGTTCGACAACGTAAATCTGGATCAGCAAGCTGCACTGACATTACAAGCAAATTTTCAACGCGAGATAAACAGCGCCACCGTTCGCCTGAGCAGGCCATCTCCTTGGAAACGCACCCACAACCCAACGTTTAAGCCCGTCACCCATCGAAATAAAGTCTGGTTGATTGGCGGAATAGACACGGAATTATCCAATGATGTTTGGCATTCAGATGACGGAATACATTGGTTCAAAGTTAAAACACAGGGACCTATTTTTTCGCCACGAACGCTTCAGCAAGTAGTTGTTTTCAGAAACAAACTGTGGGTTATTGGGGGCCGCGTTAAGCTTGCTGGTATTAAAAGACGCACCAGCAGTGATATTTGGTCTTCAGAAGATGGCGTGCACTGGCACCAAGAAAGTGAGAGCAGTGCGCTGGGTGAAATCGATAGCCATGTCGTCGTCGCGTTTAATCAACACTTATGGTCTTATGGTGGCGGGCGAATTTTATCATCAGAAGAATTTAATCAATTAAAAAACAGCCGCAAACGATTCCAAGCGCGCACTGAACTGTGGAAATCGCCCAATGGTGTTCATTGGTTTAAAGTTAACGAAGATGCCCGATTGTTTTCTCAGATTAATGAAAAACAACCCACATCGTTTCAGAAGAAAATGTGGCTGTTTTCAGTGGAAAGAGAAATTTTATCTTCGACCGATGGCATAAAATGGACCGTGGAGAATTCAAAATCGCCTATTAGCATGAAACGGAAAACGTTTAATCGCGTGGTCGAACTCGATCATACACTCTATATGTTAGGCGACAATGTAGTGTGGCGATCCAAGGATGCCATTCAATGGGATACTCAGTCTAAAACCCTCAACGTCGAATGTCGGAACGACTGTACGCCCTATGTTTATAAACAAGCCATACACTTGTCTGGAGCAAACATATTTTCAACGTATTACACGGGCAAACTCAAACAAGAGAACAAAAGAACGGGGTTACATTGGATTTCTAAGGACGGCGTAAAATGGGACAATCAAGAAAAGCAACTCGACAAGTTTCGTGTCGCGACACTGAATGACACCTTATTTCTATACCCTAAGCGAGCATTAAAAACTGAGGGTTATGTCAAAGACATGTCCTTTGTTGATACTTGGTATTCTAAGGACGGAATGCAGTGGCAAAAGAGCCCATCCCAACGTACGTTCTCTCTGGCAACGGTGGCAGAGCATAACGGAAAACTCTGGAGTATCTCTGAAAGCCATAAAACCGAATGGTGGAAAACGCGTATTGCCCATTCAAGTGATGGTCAACATTGGAAAACCGATTTAGAAAAGTACTGGAAAATTCACACCGGTGGTAAGGCTGCACTGCAGAGCTTTAAAGGTAAGCTTTGGCTGCAAACCCGAGATCAAAAAGTGAAAATACACGAAAATAACCAATGGACATCTCATACCGTTAAAGGATTAGAATCTTGCCGCAGCGGCTGGGGAGCCAGCACTGTATTCAAGGATCGAATGTGGTTTACCTGCCGGGACGATAAATTATTAAGCTCGACGGATGGTATCCTCTGGTCATTAGAATATGACGGGCTGCCCATTCGAGCAGAACAGATCATCGCACTTCATGATCATATGTATATATTTGGTTTTAAGTCTCATAAGGACCGGAAAAGAAACCATACTAAAGCACTTTTCCGCTCAAAAAATGGTTACCAATGGGATGAAGTGAAGCACCCTTTCATCGGTGAGATAGACCAAAATGCCACCCTCGTTAAGTTCAAAGATGAAATTTGGATTATCAAAGGGCAATTTATTTATCACCAACTACACACGAACATTGTCAAAAGCCAGGATGGCGAGCACTGGACTAACATTAAAACGGGACAATTTAGTTTTAGTCATAGCGACTTGTCAGTCCCGCAACTTTCTGCCCCTCAATATATAGGGCACCTCTAATAATTGCACAGTAATATATAAACTTTTATACAAAGCGTAGTATCTTAAGAGTAAATAAACAGTGCCACACATCTTCATTTAGTGTGGCATGTTTGATGAGTGCGAAGACAACCCCTTATCCTCATGTCAATGGACACCCTCTAATATTAAAAGCGTCTTATGGTATAAGGAAAACATATTCAATATTTGCCACACCCAAACGTATTAGTGCTTTTAATCAGTTATCATAACGCTTATTCTTCCATCTCTTAATAAACGGGTATGCATTAGGAGCATATATGTTTCGCTATTGCTTATTTTTATTCGCTATCTTTGCATCGTCACTTTCATTCGCATTTAGTTACACACTCGAATTAACGGAAGATGAATTACAGGAAAAAATAGAAGCACTTATGCCTATGACGAAAAAGAAATTTTTCGTCACGGTTATGATATCGGACCCCAACATCTCGTTACGGGAAAATAGTCAGGAGATAGGCATTCAATCCCGTATAGAAGTCATCGCACCGGGGAATATCAAAGGAACGGGACGCGGTGAAATTAGAGGGACGTTAGTCTATAATGCAATGGAGGGAACGTTTTATTTCAGCCAACCGACCGTCGTAAACCTCGTCGTCGATAAAGTGCCAGAAAAACTAACACCGAAGATACAGAGTATCGCACAACTCGCGGCGGCCAATGTCCTTTCCAATAGACCCGTGTACACACTCAAGGATGAAAACTTAAAACACACGCTTGCTAAAAGTGTCTTGAAGTCTGTCGAAGTGAAAAATGGCAAGCTCATTGTAACGCTCGGCGCGTTTTAATATTGATTAAGCCGCCCCTATTTTTCATATAGGTATTGGATTATGATCCAGCATCGTTTGGTTAATTAACTCATTATTCGAGACTATGCCACTGCACAAAAAAGCCCCAATTCAGACAGTTAAATTAGCCAATATTAAACAAATGTAACGGTGGCAGGATGCCATCAGCTGAGCCTCGAGCCTATTAACTATTCAAAGGAAACCCCATGTCAGACTGTCTATTTTGCAACATCGTGCAAGGCACTGAATCAGCGGAATTAGTCTTTGAAGACGAGCACTGCATGGCTTTTATGGATATCTATCCTCTCACTTCGGGGCATATACTTCTGATCCCCAAACAACACAGTGAGCAGCTCGCGGCCCAGCAAACGACCCTGCAACAACATTTATTCACTGTTGCACACAAAGTGGTGGACGCACAAAGACGCGCAGGATACGGCATTAAAGGTACGCACTATTTACTGAATGATGGCAAAGCCACCAATCAACATATCCCTCATGTGCATTTGCATCTTATTCCGCGAGAACCGAAAGACAGTTTACGATTTGCCCGAAACCTTCTGCTGCATTTTACCGGTATATTTGGTTTTAAAGCTAAGCAAAGTGAACTTCAACGGGTAGCAGGCAATATAAAACAGCACCTTGAGTGACACAGATCTAGCCGTCGATATTAGACTTTAGCCACATCAATCTGCAGTTGTTGAATAGTACAAATGAAAAAGCCCCGCTCTCACATAGAAAGCGGGGCTTTTATTTTCATAACGAACCCGACGTTTATTCGTCGCGTAACTCGCGTCGTAAGATTTTACCGACATTGGTCATTGGCAGTTCATCTTTAAATACGATGTACTTAGGTAGTTTGTACCCCGTGAGATTGGCTTTGCAGTAAGCTTTCATTTCTTCTTCTGTTAACGAATTATCAACCGGTACGACAAATAATTTAGGTACTTCGCCTGATTTTTCATCTGGCACACCGATCGCCGCACAATTCGCCACTTTTGGATGGGATGCCACTACGTCTTCAATCTCGTTTGGATAGACGTTAAACCCTGATACCAAAATCATATCTTTGATACGATCCACAATACTGATGAATCCGTCTTTTTTGATAATGGCTACATCGCCTGTCTTAAAGAAGCCTTCTGAGTCCATCACCTCTGCGGTGGCTTCAGGTCGATTCCAATACCCTTTCATCACTTGCGCACCACGGACACACAGCTCGCCACGCTCACCAATTTGGACTTCTTTACCTTCGGCATCGACACACTTTATATCGGTCGTCGGCAATGGCAGGCCGACTGTTCCGATGCGCGCGAGATCTCCAATGGGGTTGGCGGTAACGGCGGGAGAGCACTCCGTTAAACCGTAGGCTTCCGATATGGTCACGCCGGTCCATTTTTTCCAGCGTTCGCCTACGCTACGTACCAGTGCCGTACCACCCGATAAGGTGAATTTTAGCTTGCTAAAGTCAATTAATTTAAAGTCCGGGTGATCCATCAATAAGACAAACAAGGTGTTCAAACCAACAAAGCCCGTGACGCCCTTGTCTTTAATGGTTTTGATAAACATTTTAGGATCACGTGGATTGGTGATCAGGATATTGTGGTTACCCATTTCAACCGCACACATGCAGTGCACAGTAAACGAATAAATGTGATAGAGCGGTAAAGGTGCCACTAATACCTCCTGCCCTTTCAAAAACATCTCATTGCCTTTGTCATCCGTTTGCTTGATGACAGCCTGAGTTTGCAGCATATTGGCAATGATATTACGGTGCGTCAGCATCGCGCCTTTGGCCACGCCCGTTGTACCACCGGTATACTGCAGAATGGCAATGTCTTCTTGTTTCACAGGGTGTTTCTTATAAGGTTTTCCTGCACCCATTTTTAATGCGGTTCGCATGGATACAGCTTGCGGTAAATTATAAGCGGGCACCATCTTTTTGCCGTATTTAATGACAGCGTTTACCAGGTGACGTTTCAGCCCTGGCATCATATCCCCCATGCTGGTAATGATGAGGTGTTCTAATGGTGTTTCATTTAACACTTCTTCAACCATGTGCCCAAACATGTCCGTGAAAATCAACGCTTTTGCACCCGAGTCATTAAATTGGTGCTTCATTTCACGAGCGGTATAGAGTGGATTCGTATTGACGACCACGAAACCGGCTCGCATGGCACCAAAAACCGCAATGGGATATTGCAGTAAATTAGGCATTTGAATCGCGATTCGATCACCCGGTTCTAAATTTGTGTTTTCTTGTAAATAGGCAGCAAAATCGGATGCGAGTTGATCCAGCTCTGCGTAAGTGATCGTATGGTTCATGTTGGTAAAGGCAGGACGATCAGCATAGGTCTGACAGGCTTCATCAAATACTTCTAATATAGACTGGTACTGATCAAGGTCGATCGTATTAGACACGCCTGCAGGGCGTTTATCATTCCAAAAACTGGCATCCATAGATTTACTCCAATGAATTCGCTGGATTTATTTTTATTGTTAAACGAAGACGAAATATTCACACAGACAGGGGAATTTAACCAGCCCAACTTGAATAAGTTTTCACACTATTGATGAATATATTTGTGCCTAATAGGAATGCATGGCTTGTAGTCCTATTCTTGTGGACAAAAAGCGGTTTTTATCGGTTTTTGTTCATGAAAAAGCGACAATCAATCAGCCCGAAAATATCCCACCGATAAAAGCCCTTTAAATAACGTTACAGATTTTGAACATGCACACAAATTCTTTAGCAGGAATGGCACGCTTATGTACAGCATAGGTGGGTTCTTCCTCGCCACGGAATCGACTCTTGGTAAAATCTATTCCCTTAAAGTTATAAAGGAAATTTGCATACTTTAATGTCATTTCCTGCATCCATCGTAACGGACTCGATTCATGATTTTTAACGGGGTAGTCCATGGCGAGCGGTGAAAGGCCTAGGTAGACGTACGGCACACCCTCTTCCTTGAATACTTCAAATGCGTGCGCCATCAGTGTGTAAAAAATGCCTTGCGGAAACTTTTCAGAAGCCCGCGAGATATTCGGTACATAGCCAACAATATTGCCATTTTCGTAAATGGGATCAAAGAAGACAAAGCCGATCATTTCATCGTTCTGATAAGCAAAGAAGCGTCTTGTGCCTTCTTTATAGTCCATTTCCATGGGGCGAATCAGAAATATAATTTCTCTTCCCTTGCACTTTCGAGTCTGCAGCCAGTTCTCTGACAGCTTACGATATCCCGTATCCCCATAACTTTCTTTAACGACAATATTTTCTTTTTGGGCGTGATTTACGGCAGTCCGTATCACTTGTTTTTTCTTGCCGGAGGTGGTCCAACGTTGCAAATCAATGAGCGTTTCTTTACCAAATTGCGTGGCATAAAATCCAGTGAGTTCATGTAATAATTGGGCAACAGGTTCTGTCACCTGTATAAACACCGGATTTTTGTACTTTTGTAAAAACGCAGAAATTAATTGTTCACGATCTTGAGGGGCGCAGATAGGATCGCCCAAGCAAACAACGGTTCCCCATTGCTTCCGATAGGCAATGTAACCCACATCCTCTAAATCAAAATATTGCATAAAAGGTTGTAAGGCAGAGAAAGCCATGGAGTGTTTACCGAAGTTTTTCAGGTAATCAATTCTCTCGGCAAAGGTAAATAAGCCTCCTCCGTGGATACTCGATTCATCGTTCGCAATATCCAACATGGTTACTTCCGCTTTTTCCATTGTTACGGCCTCGTCACTTTTTATTTTTATTATCTTCTTCTATGTCGATTCAGCGAACGGTTCCGACCATTAGCCTATTCGACAATTTTCACGCAGCTTCTGGTGAAGATTGAGTAGACGGTTCGCTATCCATGCGTTGTGCTTTAAGGCTCCATAAACTGGGGATAGCCAAAACATTAAAAGCGTGTTTCTTTTCAACCTTGAAACCCAGTGCTTTTAAATGACTTGGGTAATCATAAATTTCATGAACCGCATTTTTAGCAAATATGGCAAATATTCCGACGGCGATGTACCAATAGATATTTTGAAAGGCTCGGGTAAACACATTACCGGTTGGGTAGTGGAAATCTCCTACGACAAACGATCCTTCTGGTTTAACCAGCGTCGTGAGATGCGCCATGACTTTTGCCATGAACTCTTCTGGAAATACATTTAGGAAGAAATTCGCGGTCACCATGTCGAACTCTCCCGTTTCTTCAAACTTGAGAATGTCACTGTGCACCATGCGAATCGGATGTTTAAACTGACGATTCTTGAGATTTTTTTCGAAATTTTTGAGCATGGTTTCGGAAAGATCGACCACCGTCACTTGCGCGCCTTTTTCTGCTGCATCAATGGCATCTCGACCGTGTCCAACCCCCGCGAACAGAATTTTATCGTCCGGTTGAAGGTCTGTGTTCATAGCCGTCTTGCAACGATGAATTTGCTTGCCGCTGTAAATCATGCTGAGAAAATCGTACAAAGGTCCGATGATCTTGTATTTATCCGCCATGGTGGCTCCCGTTAGACTTTTTATTATCGGGTTGCTTTGCTAGAAACGGCTGACGGGCTTTCGCTCAGACTGCATTGATCACTCAGATCGGAAACACATTTGGGTGAATGCAAAGGTTTTATCGAGCAGCCTTGTTATTATTTTTATCAGGCGTTTTTTTACGTGTCAGAACCATACCATACGCAAAATATCCACTCCAAGGCTTTTGCTTGGCAAGCGATGTTTTTTTCACGCTATTATTAAAGATCAGAAAAAACATCTTAATTTTCAAGCACTTACAATTGTCCAACAGTCGCACACTAGGTTCACTTCTTGTCCAAGTCAGCGCGCCATTCGACCGCTTTTCCCCAACTTAAGTGGCGACCACCAAGAGCTGTCCGACTGGTCAATAATGGACAATGACATATAAGGCCAGGGCTTTGTCCAATAATGCCAACCAAAGGGATTTGACCCGTAAAGATATATTTACAAAACAAGATAAATCGATCCCAGTCATGCCTTATTTCAGGGCACCAAAAAGCTGAAATTCACTAACAAAACTGACATGCTCCCGCGCTTATTTGCCATTCGGCCGAATATGTCAGGTATCGGTATTTTCGAGCGTCTCGATCATGTGTTCGTGGGTTCATGACACCGTTTGTATCTGACGCGTTTATTTGACGCCGTTCACTGGACTGCTGCAACACAAAGCAGTGTGGTCGCTCAACGACCAATAACAATTAAAAGGAGCTCTGTATGCAAGAGTTGGTCAATACCCTTAACGGGATTATTTGGAGCCCTGTGCTCATCTATTTGTGCCTCGCTGCCGGTTTGTTTTATTCCATCACGACTCGTTTAGTACAAGTACGCCAATTTAAGGAGATGCTGCGCCTATTGTTTAATGGTCAAAGCTCAGAAAAGGGCATTTCATCGTTTCAAGCCTTGACCCTATCACTCTCTGGCCGAGTGGGCACAGGTAACATCGCCGGGGTAGCCGCTGCTATTGGATTTGGTGGTCCAGGGGCCGTTTTTTGGATGTGGGTAGTCGCGTTTTTTGGAGCGGCCACGGCTTATACAGAGTCCACATTGGCTCAAATTTATAAAGAAGAAGACAATGGTCAGTTTCGCGGGGGCCCTGCTTACTATATCGAGAAGGCCATGGGAGAAAAGTGGTATGCCATTCTGTTCGCGCTTGCCACCATCCTCGCTTGCGGTATTTTACTGCCAGGCGTACAGTCCAATAGCATCGGCAACGCCATCGAAACGGCCATCGGAACCGGCGAAATGATTGATACCAGCATGGGGATGCTGAGCATGGTGAAAATCACCACGGGTACCATTATCGCCATGGTATTGGGTTTTATTATCTTTGGTGGGGTTAAACGAATTGCCAGCTTTACTCAGGTGGTAGTGCCTTTTATGGCGATGGCTTACATCGTCGTGGCATTGGTGATCTGTTTATTAAACATCGAACAAATTCCGGGTATTGTCGCCATGATTGTCGGCGATGCCTTCACTCCAATGGCCGGCTTCGCCGCGGCGATCGGCTGGGGCGTTAAACGGGGTATTTACTCTAATGAAGCCGGTCAAGGTTCTGGCCCACACGCCGCGGCAGCCTCAAATGTGCAGCACCCTGCGCAACAAGGCTTGGTTCAGTCTTTCTCTATTTACGTTGATACTTTGTTAGTCTGTTCTGCCACGGCGTTTATGATTTTGATTACCGGTGCCTACAATGTTCAAGGTAGCGCTGAAGGCAGCTTCATCGTACAAAACTTACCCGCCACGATTGAAGCAAATGGCCCTGCATTTACCCAAATGGCGGTTGAAAGTACATTGCCTGGCATTGGTAAACCGTTTGTGGCATTTGCATTGTTGTTCTTCTCATTTACCACCATTTTGGCTTACTACTATATAGCCGAAACCAATGTGGCCTATATTCGTCGCACTTTTAAAGTGCCAGCCATGACCTTCGTGCTTAAACTGGCTCTGTTGGTTTCTGTGTTTTATGGCACGGTGAAAGCCGCTGATTTGGCGTGGGGATTAGGCGACATCGGTGTCGGCATGATGGCTTGGCTAAACATCATTGGCATATTGATCATCTTCTTTATGTCGCGTCCGGCATTAAAAGCCCTGCACGACTATGAAGAACAACTGAAACAAGGTGTCAGCCAATTTACCTTTGACCCGGTTAAACTTGGGATTAAAAATGCGGATTACTGGGAGGCCAAATTAGCAGGCCAAACCACCGATTCAGAGCCCGAGAATGTCGAAACCAGTGAGCCGAAGCCAGCCGTTTAATCAATAGAATGTTCGCGCGGTTTCATTACACCATAAAAAAGGGGTTAGCCATGGCTAACCCCTTTTTTTATGGTGGTGTTAATCGTTTAAGCGTCTTGATCGCCGCGTAAAAACAGCTTGTAGGCAGGGTTATCACTTTCATCTTGCAAAGGATATCCTGCCTCTGCCATATCGTTTAATAACTCTTTACGCTCTGCTTTATCGACTTGCAAACCAACCAACACGCGACCACTGGCGGCCCCGTGATTTCGGTAATGAAACATGGTGATGTTCCAACGCTTACCCAATTTTTTCAGAAAACCGAGCAATGCACCGGGACGCTCTGGAAATTCAGCGTGACACAAAATTTCGTTTTTCACGGAGTCCGGGGCATGGCCACCGACCATATGACGAATATGGTATTTTGATATATCGTCATCCGTCAGATTTAAGACTGGATACCCTTTGTTCTCCAGTTCTTCTAACAATTCTTGTTTGCCTTGCGGGCCTTCCGCAACTTTCACACCCACATAAATTTGCGCGTTTTTCTCATCTCGATAACGATAATTAAATTCGGTGATGGGGCGGCGCCCTAAGATGTTGCAAAACGTTTGGAAGCTGCCGGCTTTCTCTGGAATCGTGACGGCCATGATCATTTCTCGGCCCTCACCCACTTCCGCGGTTTCGGAAACATAGCGCAAGCGGTCAAAGTTAACGTTAGCGCCAGATTCGATGGCAATGAGGGTTTGTCCCTTCACACCTTCACGATCAACATATTTTTTCAATCCGGCCACACCCAATGCACCCGACGGTTCTGCCACAGAGCGTGTGTCGTCGAATATATCTTTAATCGCTGCACACAGCTCATCTGGTGTGACGGTAATGACTTCATCCACCAAGTCTTTGCATACCTGCCATGTATGTTTACCGATTTGCGCGACCGCAACACCATCAGCAAAAATTCCAACACTGGGCAAGGTGACCCTTCGGCCCGCAGCCATTGCCGCAGCCAAACAAGCACTTTCAACAGACTCCACACCAATCACTTTGATGTCAGGCCGTAAATATTTTACATAAGCAGCCACACCTGAGATCAGGCCACCGCCGCCTACAGGCACAAAAATCGCGTGAATCGGCCCAGTTTCCTGACGTAGGATTTCCATGGCAATGGTGCCTTGCCCGGCGATCACGTCTGGATCATCGTACGGATGAATGTAGGTCATGCCTTTTTCTTCCACGAGCTTTTGACTGTGGGCAAAGGCTTCTTCAAATGAGTCCCCATGCAGCACGGCTTTAGCCCCGCGGGCACGTACCGATGCCACTTTAATTTCGGGTGTGGTGCGCGGCATGACAATAGTGGCTTTAATGCCAAGCTTTTGAGCAGACAAGGCCACGCCTTGGGCGTGGTTACCAGCGGACGCCGTGACGATGCCTTTTGCGAGTTCTTCAGGGCTTTTACGTGATATACAGTTGTAAGCACCACGACACTTGAAGCTATAAACAGGTTGCTCATCTTCGCGCTTAATCTTAATAATATTCTCGAAACGCTCGCTCAAAAAATGGGCTTCGGACAGTGGAGACTCCACTGCGACGTCATAAACGTTCGCTTCTAGAATGCGCTTGATGTAGTTATCTGCCATGAGGCTCTCGATCAGTTGGCTATTTAAAAATCTATCACTGCGAAGAAATTTCGCAATGGTTGGCCATTGTAAACACAAAATACGGTTTTTGCTTGGGGAATACGCCTCGATTTGACTATAATTCGCCCGTTCCAGAGACTCGCAACCCGATAGCAGGTTTCCACCCTCAGCAAGGCTTAACTGAGCATGCTGTGTACGTGACGGATAGAAGCTCAGTCATACCAGCACCCAGTAACGCTCCTGTATGGCTATTCATCTGTTCACTGACGCGCACTCGACTTTAGCCCAACGCAAGAGAGTGGACATTGCCCTTTAGATCAGAGAGCCCATCCCATGACCCAAGATGAACTGAAACGCGCCGTTGGACAGGCTGCCGTGGATTACATCAAGCCACATCTAGAAGAAAACAGCATCATCGGTGTCGGTACCGGCTCCACTGCAAATTGCTTCATTGATGCTCTGGCTGAGCATAAGCAAATGTTTGATGGTGCTGTCGCCAGCTCCGATGCCACCGCCGAACGACTCAAACAACATGGTATTCCTGTTTACGACTTGAACGGTGCCGGACCTATTGCGTTTTACGTAGACGGCGCAGACGAAACGAACGACAAACTTCAGCTCATTAAAGGGGGTGGCGCTGCCCTGACACGCGAAAAAATCGTTGCCGCTTGCGCCGATCAATTCATTTGTATTGCTGATGACAGTAAATGGGTCAATATGCTGGGGACTTTTCCACTCCCGATTGAAGTCATTCCCATGGCTCGCAGTTATGTTGCTCGGGAAATTGTTAAACTCGGTGGCGATCCCGTTTACCGTCAAGGCGTGCTCACCGACAACGGTAACGTAATATTGGATGTGCATAACTTAAACATTGAGAGTGCGATTGCATTAGAAGAGCGTATTAACAATATTGTGGGTGTCGTGACAAATGGATTATTTGCCGCACGGCCGGCTGATGTTTTACTCATGGGCACCGCCGATGGCGTCAAAGAAATAACCGCAAAATAGCGGTTAATTTTTATTAATTGCCGTTAACTCCTTAATTCTAATCCTTCGAGTGAGAAGCGATTAGAATTAAGTCTCTTCCGTTTTATTTTCTCGTCTCTGAGCATGTCTACATGCCTTTGCTTTATCCTTCAATCAAAGCACATTTCCAGCAAATGCTATTCGCACTTTATTGTCTGAGATCATTGGGGAATTAAAATCAGAAACCACTCAATGAACATAGCATTGAGTGCAGAGATATAAATCATACCGGTGCCGATTAGCCTGCATCCTACGGCTAATCAGCGTGGTGAGACTCATCGGAATTGGACGAGGCTGGTGACCGAGACGTGCACCATACCGTTATCGCGTTACGATTCCTTATCCACTTTGCCAAAGAATACGACCATAGTGATACCGACAAATATGGAAATGGCCCCGACCGGCACTGAGCTTTCCCAGCCATCAATGCCTCGCACCAATACCGTTCCACTCACGATCAGTAGCATGCCCAACCACCAATTTAGTGGCTTTTTAAACCAATCGAGCAAACCCATATTTTAACCTTCTCATGTGTACGAAATAATCGGTGGCTAACACGTCAAACTCTAAATGACTGACGTTTCCACCTGATACTGGTTGTTTAATTCAGTCACGAGCGTATCACCGCTTTCTAATGGACCAACACCCGCCGGGGTGCCGGTAAGTACAATATCCCCAGGCTCGAGTGTGAAGTACTGACTGATGTAAGCCATTAATGTCGGTATCGCCGTAATCATTTGCTGGCTAGCGCCTTTCTGCTGTAGCACACCATTACGCATTAATTGAATCTCGATATTGTCTCGATTCGATATTTCAGAAACGGGCAACCAACGCGACAATGGGCAAGCACCATCAAATGCTTTTGCTTGCTCCCAAGGGTGGCCTTTTTCTTTTAAGCGAGATTGAACATCTCGCAGCGTGAGGTCTAATGCGATGCCCACACCTCGAACAAATTGCCAAGCAGATGCTTCTGAAATGGACGAAACCTTTTGGCCAATTAAAATAGCAATTTCCACTTCATGATGAACCGCACCACGATTTTGAGGAATCGAAAAGGCATCTTCTAAGGTGACGACCGCTGTGCTCGGTTTTATAAAAAGCAGGGGCTCTGTTGGCATTTCATTATTGAGCTCTTTG
Organism: uncultured Saccharospirillaceae bacterium; assembly: GCA_947503895.1. Lineage (GTDB taxonomy): Bacteria > Pseudomonadota > Gammaproteobacteria > Pseudomonadales > Oceanobacteraceae > Bermanella. Next base: position 234,681 of record CANNFT010000005.1, on the reverse strand, counting down.
ACATGCTCAACATAATTTCGCCCAACGCAGACGACTTTACCCACCGGTAAGTCGATGGCATCACCGGATACATATTGATGTCGAAACATAGATATTCCTTTACTTGGCGTATTAAAAAGCGCGAGCCCCACAGGTACTCACGCTTTTTAAGCGCTATAAGTCGATGATTTTTCCAGGGTTCATGACATTATTTGGATCGAATACCAGCTTTAGCGCTTTCATATATTCTATTTCAACAGCAGAGCGCGTGTATTCTAGGTATGGCTTTTTCGTCATGCCGACACCATGCTCGGCAGAAACCGATCCTTTATATTTCTCGACTATTTCGAAAACCCATTTACTGACTTCTGCACATTTTTCAAAGAAAATGGTTTTGTCTAAATCGTCGGGCTTGAGTATATTTAAATGAAGATTGCCATCACCAATATGCCCAAACCAAATGATTTCGAAATCAGGGTAGGCATCATTCACGACCGATTCGATTTCATGTAAAAATGGTGGCACTTTGGACACCACGACGCTGATGTCATTTTTATAAGGTGTCCACTCGGAAATCGTTTCTGAAATATCTTCTCTTAATCGCCATAAATTCTTGGCTTGCGTTTCACTTTGCGAAATAACACCGTCCAACACCCACTCTTGTTCAACACAGTATTCGAATAACTCCATAGCTAAATCTATATCGCTGTCGCTGATCGCTTCAAATTCTAAGAGTGCATAATATTCCGACTGTGTTTCAAAGGGGGCAGGTACATCCCCTCGGGCTAGTACCTTGCGCATGGCCTTATCAGAAAAGAACTCAAATGCAGTTAAATCCATTTTACTCTGATAGGTATTTAATACGTGCATGACAGCCTCTAATTCCGACACTCCGAGCACCAGAACATGGAGGTTTTTGGGAGGGCGCGCTAGTCGCATCGTGGCTTCTGTCACAATACCGAGGGTGCCTTCACCACCAATAAACAGCTGTCGCATGTCGTAACCGGTATTGTTTTTCACCAAGTCTTTATTTAATTCAAGAATATCACCTTTGCCCGTGACCACCGTCATGCCAGCAACCCAGTCACGAGTCATGCCGTATTTGATGACTTTAATACCGCCAGCATTCGTGCCGATATTTCCACCTATTTGGCTGGAACCTGCTGAAGCAAAATCCACCGCGTAATACAGCCCATTTTCTTGCGCAAAAACTTGCAACTGCTCCGTGATCACACCCGCGCCACAGCGGACGGTACGATCTGTGGCGTTAAAATCCGACAAACTGTTCATGTGATCCATTGCGACGACCACTTCGCCGTTAGCAGCCACCGCCCCCGCACTCAATCCTGTACGACCACCCGATGGCACCACGGCGAAAGACAACTCATTGGCCAACTTAACGATATCGGCGACTTGTTCTGTGGTTTTTGGGAAAACGATGGCGGTGGGCTTCGGCGGATAAATCTTAGTCCAGTCCTTACCAAAGGTCTCAAGACTTTCGGCGTCGGTTTTGACTTTGTCGGGTCCGACGATGCCTTGCAATCGACTGATGACGGCTGACTGACTCATATACTAGGTTCCAATATGAACGAGCTGCAATTGTAGTTGCATACTTTTGCAGCAGTGAGGGGCTTCAATCAAAGGCGATTATGATACCATACGCGCCTTCAAATTGAGGACTGAGAATTCAAGGCTCGTTTATTCTCAGTATAGATTAAGCTTATATCGTGTTAATAGAACCCTCAATAAGTGAAGACTTACTTACTGCGTATAGACGCAAATTAGAGACAATAGGTGCATTAAGATGACTGATACCTCTTTGGATAAAAGCAAAATTCGTATCCTGCTACTGGAAGGTGTACACCAGTCCGCTCTAGACACGCTGAACGCTGCTGGCTATTCCAATATCGAATATATTAAGACTGCATTGTCAGGCGATGATCTACTGAACAAAGTGAAAGATGCTCATTTTATCGGTATCCGCTCCCGCACTCAGTTAACGGAAGAAGTCTTTGCAGCAGCCGAAAAACTCATCGGTGTCGGCTGCTTCTGTATTGGCACCAACCAAGTTGACCTAGATGCGGCGGCTAAACGCGGTATTCCGGTCTTTAATGCGCCCTATTCCAATACCCGCTCGGTAGCCGAACTGGTATTAGGCGAAGCGATTCTTATGCTACGTGGCATTCCTGAAAAGAACGCAGTTTGTCATCGTGGTGGCTGGATGAAGTCCGCGGTTGGCAGCTACGAGATCCGAGGCAAAGCATTGGGAATCGTCGGCTATGGCAGCATCGGTACTCAGCTTTCTGTTTTAGCCGAAAGTTTAGGCATGAAAGTGTTCTTCTATGATGTGGTCACCAAGTTACCCCTTGGCAATGCGGTTCAAGTGGAGTCCATGGAAGAGTTGTTCGCCAAAGCCGATATTGTTTCTTTGCATGTACCGCAAACACCTGACACGAAAAATATGATGGGTGAAAAAGAATTCGCTCAAATGAAAAAAGGCTCGCTGTTCATTAATGCCGCTCGCGGCACCGTCGTGGATATTCCTGCGCTCGCCAATGCGATTAAGAGCGGTCATATTGCAGGCGCTGCGGTCGACGTTTTCCCTGTGGAGCCTAAAGGTAACGATGACGAGTTTGTCTCTGAACTGCGCGGTTTGGATAATGTCATCCTCACCCCACATGTAGGTGGATCAACGCAAGAGGCGCAAGCCAACATCGGTAAAGAAGTGGGCGAAAAAATTGCCACTTATTCTGACACGGGCACCACGCTATCAGCAGTTAACTTCCCAGAAGTCGCACTGCCTCAGCACGGTGAATTCCACAGAATCCTGCACATTCACAAAAATGTTCCAGGTGTGCTGAATGCCATCAACACGATTTTTGCAGAAAACAACATCAATATTTTAGGTCAGTTTTTACAAACCAGCGCAGATATCGGCTATGTCGTCATTGATGTAGAGGCCTCTGCTGGGGAACTGGCGTTAGAGAAAGTGAAAGAAGTGGAAGGCACGATTCGAGCTCGCGTTTTGTTTTAATTTAATAAAATCCCTCTGAACGGCATCCTATATTCAGGATAGTGTTTGACGGACTTCGAACCGCTCATGAATCGTTATTCAAAACGAATCTGAGCGGTTTTTTATTGCATGCCGATTGAAAAAATTCACATAATTTCTACCCAGAATCAAACCTTATGGGCTAAAAGCTTCATTCTATTATGAATCTTTTACGGCCCCACTTTCCTTTAGTAGAGCATATCTACTGATAGCACCCCACTGAACGATGCATACATCGCTCTCCATTCAATTCAATATCAGCGGCATTGCATTCTTAATACAGCCCTTTTCATTATGCTGTTAGGCAACCTTACAAGCTGATGGGTTACTGAATATTTACGGATGCGACCACAACACCCTTGGCCTTTTGTTTTCGAAAGGTCATTAAACAGTAACCATCCATAAACCGAATCGCAGCGAGATTGAAGAGGAAGTACCATTCCGCAGTTACCCGTGCATCAAAACATGTAGACGTAAATTTAATATGAATAACAATATTTTGAGTTGACTACTCATACTTAATTTTCGCTCTCATTTGGTCATGGATTCTGGATAGATACGCACTGCGTTCAAGCGGATGATGGTGTTGTACGCTCTATAACCTAAATACATTAGGCAAATAATACTTAAGCAGAGGGTTAAATGACTCAACAAATAGATAAAGTGAATCAATGGCTATTAAATATCGGAAAAGCAAACGGCATTGCTCAATTTCAGCTTGATGATGCTGGAGAACTTAGAATCAAAGAATCTGATCTTTGGATTGATATAACTGTCCCAAGTGAAACGGATTGGTTTTACCTATCAGCTGAAATGGAACCCTTACCGTCTGACGAACCGCTAGCACTTTCATTGCTTCAGCAGTGTCTTGAATATAATCATCTTGGCGAGGCACGCACTGGCGGCACGATTAGTATTTGCCCCCGTCGAAAAAAGATATTTTTCAACTATCGATACAGCACGTTTGATTTAGATGAAGCACGTCTTACCAACATGATTAACAACTTCATATCAAATGCCAAGGTGTTTAAAAATGAATTTGAAGACGAACTAAAAAATATAAAACCCATGTTAAATACAGAGACGGGATTAAGCATGGCAAACCCACTAAACCAAATGAAAATATAAAGGTGATACCATGAACACTATACCGCAGACCGGCACTAAAATATCATCGAATTTAAATACAGTCCAAGTTCAGAACGAACCAATAGAACTTCAAATAGAGTCAAAAATAGAAGTATCGGATGAAAAATCTAAAAACTCATCCATTAAAACAAGCAAACAAGAAATTTCACTTAATCCTAGCCAAATAAATAGCGTCAGTTCAATTGAATCACAAAAGTCTACGGGGCCGACCAAAGACAATGTATTTAATTGGGTCAGCAACAATATGGTGGGCAATGAATATACTTGGACCAACGATGGATCTGACTTTTCATTAAATGGGATAAGTGAAAAGCCTGATGATTTTTTAAAAAACAATACATCCAATCACCTAAACAATTTTAGCGGACCTTGTTGGACGCCATTTATCATGGGCGCCTTAGCAAATTCATCCAATACTGATGAGCTGTTTCAACATTGCGATACTAAAAACTATAACGCTTCTGCTCGACTAGAAGGAATTGGCATGAATTATGTTTTTCCTTCAATTTTAATAAATGACAGTACAGATTATGAACCACCATCATCGAATTGCTGTAGCTGCATATTTGGTAGTTCCGATGGCAACGGGAAAAACATACAAAAAGGGGATCTTATTATTATCACAGATAAGGATGACCGTAATGCGATTCATGTAATGATGGCCACTGGCGAAATTGATGAGACATCAGGATCCCCAGAAGTCATTAATTTCTGGCCCGCCGACCAATCTAACACAACGGTTAAAACGAACGGTATGATGCAGGAAAGTGATATTCAATGTGAAATCACGACGCTAGAGGATGTTGTTCGTGTTGCACAAGATTATGATAAACGATCTGCAAAAGCGAATCATACAGACCCAAAACTATCAGACAATAAAATAAAAGTTGTATTTGGGACGCCATTCTGGGCTGACAATAATTAATCGAGCATAATGCTAGACATTTATTTCTATATCACCCTTCATGCTTTATGACGAAATACGAATGCATGATCGTACACTGTCATTTTACAGCTAACATGGGTCGTTATTTAGGGAAGTCTAGCATTACTTTATGCATCAAAAAAAATCTAGATTCAAAAACGCTCAGAAGCCGTCTCTATCGCTTCTGAGCGTTTTTATTTCTGCTCTTTAGCTTGTCGCCAAAGCGTCTTGCGTTTCAGGCGTCCATTTACGATCAAATATCAATAACAAAGCGGGGAGTACAATAAAATCTAGCAACAGCGCAATGGTGATGGTAATGGCCGTCATGAGACCCATATCACTGTTAAGCCTAAACGGTGACATCGCCAATACCATAAACCCTAAAGCTAAGATCAACGTGGTACCGAATATGGCTGGCCCAACCGTTTCAAACGCATAACTAATGGCTTTAACGCTTTTGTGCCCCAGTTCCCGCGTCGCATGCATATACTTATTTAAGAAATGCACGGTGTCATCAACCACAATACCCAATGTCATCGTGCCCACGACCGATAGACTTAATCCCACCTCACCAATCGCCAATCCCCAAATGGCAAATGCAATACCAGCTGGATATAAATTGGGTATTAAAGAAATGAAACCGATTTTAACATCTCTGAATACCACCATTAATGTAATTGAAATCACGACCAAAGCGATAAAAGCACCCCACAGAAGCGCACGATTGTTACGATAGCCAATTTTTGCAAACATCATATCTGGACTAACACCGGCACTCACTGACTCGCCCATGCCTTTCTCTTGCAACCAAGCTTGCGCCGCATCGTCAAGGCGCAGCAATTGACTGCTCGGACCCTTTCGTAACGTCACTACCATTCGAGTGGCCGATTTATCTGTCATTAATTGGTTATCTAAACTCAGTCCAAACGGCAATGACATTTCATACAGCAGGAGGTATTGAGCGGCTAGTTCACGGTCTTCAGGTAGTCGATTCCAAGCTTCGTCATCCGCGTGCATATTTTTGTTTAATCGCTTAAAGGTATCCGTTATGACATTCACGTTATAAACCTCAGGCTGAGATTCATACCAAGCTGCGAAGTCAGCAATATTTTTCAAAAATTCGGGTTCCGCAATCCCCATTTCTTTTTGACTGTTGATTTTATATTCCAGCGTAGCAATACCCGTTAGGTTCTCAAATATAAAGTCATTGGCCTGTCGCGTTTCAAAATGCTCGCCAAAGTAATCATAAAAATTATCATCGATGGTATTTTTAGGCAGCGCCCAAGCCATAAATAACGTCACGACCACTAACCCAGCGGAAATCGATATAGTATTTTTTGATAGCCAAGCAACGTAGCGTTCGGACAGATTTCTATTTGAAGTTGAAGCTTTCCTTTTTCTTGCAGGTAATAACGTAATTAAAGCGGGTAAAAAACTCACCGACAATGCGAAGGCCGCGATGACCCCCATGGCGGTGATGTTTCCAAGGTCACGAAACGGCGGTGAGTCTGAAAAGTTTAATGTTAAGAAACCCATGACCGTCGTGACGGTTGTAATGAGCACGGCTTTGAAATTTAATTCAAGGCTGTCTTGCATGGCCGCGATCGAGGATAAGCCTTTGCGTAGATTATAAAAATAGGTGCTTAATATATGCATACAATCTGCAACCACTAAGGTCAGTATAATCGTGGGTGCTGATGCAGAGGGCGGTGTCATTTGAATACCCAGCCAGCCCGTAATACCGATTGCGCTCACGATGGACATGATAATCACCAGCATGACACCAAAGGTCGCTGAAACACCGCGAACAAATAGCCCAGTTCCAATGATGATAATCAGTAAAGTGATGGGAAATAATACCCCCATATCAAATTGGCTGGCCTCCACCAGCGTGTTATTCATCATAATTTGACCGCTAACATGAAAATCCATGTCAGGATGCAGTTCGCGCACGTTGGCCATCATTTCATTCACGTATACACCGACTTCCGGTACTTCCGCCTCCCGCATTTTTCCAGGTAAGCGCACGGTAACATTAATGGCCCCGACATCACCGCTCTCCGATACAAGACGGTTCACCAATTGCTTCTCTGACAATGCCCGTTCTTTTGCTAACATCATGGCACGGGTGTTTAAATCATCTTTGCCCACCAAGTCCGCGACCATTAGGTCGTCACCTTCTGCATGGCTATATTGATAATTGGTTAGGGAGTCGACTCGACTAGAGTAGGGAATTTGCCAGGCTTGCTCAGTAATATCTTGAATAGCTTTGAGTGCTTGTTCATTAAATACCGTACCACCTTGTTTAGGCGTAACAGCGATAAGTACGTTGTCAGAGCTATCAAATGTCTCTTGCATGGTGGTGAAGGAAATTAATTCCGGATTATCCTCGCCAAAAAACACACGATAATCTGACGAAAAACCTATTTTTCCTAATCCCATTCCGAATAGGACAATTAAAATCATCCAGAGAAGGAGCACCTTCCATCGGTGATTCAATATAAGGCTACTGTATTGCTTGAGCATACCAGGATTCCTTTCTTACTAATGTATAAGGTGAGGTTGTATTATTAGAACAGTCGAATGCAAAACGTGCTAAGTCCAGCATAGGGAAATCAGATTTCGTATCACCATAAGCGTAAATACTGTCATTAGGCTGAATATCATAGCGCCTTTTTATGCGTAGTACTTTTTCATGGCCGAAACAGTTATTCCCATTCAGCTGGCCCGATATTTTTCCATCGATCTCTTCCGCTTCGGTTGATAAGAGTGCGACACCCTGTCGTTCACACCAATATTTAAGCCAATAGGGCAAAGATGCGGTGACGATGACAACCGTATGTGATTGATCGATATGCCATTTAAGTCGGGCGAGCATGGCTGGTTGTATAATTTGATGAATTTCATGCTGGCTATACTCACGCCCTTTCGCATACAAATCATCAACTGACGCTTGGTAATAGAAATGCTTTATAAATTTATCTTTCGTTTTATTATGGCCGATAACACCCAAACGATAGGCAGCGTAAACGGGAAGAAACGTTAAAAACTTCCATTTATAACGTTTTTTCCAGTAGTACTTCGCAAATCCACGTAATGTGTCTTTCGTCGTTAACGTGCCGTCAAAATCAAAAAATGCGTAAGTCAAAACTAATACCTTAAGCTGTACTTTAATCGCATTAGCCAACTGTTATCACGCAACGCTTGAACCCGCCTGGCCTCTTCTTCTAAATCTTCATGGTAGGCCGCCACTCGTTCACGCGCGATGTCCGCTGCCTCATCAATCGGCACCACAATGGGCATGTCTAAAATGGATGTGATTTTTTCGATGCGTTCTTCGATTTTTCCGCCCACAATATGACAGGGAATACCCAACTCATTGATGGTATCAAGCAATAGTTGATCGGATGCATTCCGGAATGGTTCGGAAACGGGTCGGTGACCATCCGCATGCATTTCAAATTCAACCGGCAAATGTATGTATGCATCATATGTGCGTTTTGCTCGAGCCTTAACAATAGCACCGTATGCATTCATATATTGTTGATAGAATTTTTTCACACGCCAGCCAACAATTTCCGTCAGCACTTTATGAAAAGTTGTGGCATTTGGATTAATACCCTGACGCATACGCACTTCACCGTAAATCCATTCGTGGATCACACTACCGTCGGAAATATACGCGCCATGGATGGCTGCCTCATGGTGTATACGCTCCTCCAATCTGCGCATTCCCATTTGTATAAGCTCTCCGGCACTCAAATCTTCTAGCGCTTTGCCAGGCATAATTTCTTGTAAAATTTCCCGAGCTGTCCGCGCGTGGGTTCTAGGTACTCCGGTCGCGATCGACAGGGCTTCTGTTGTAGTCGTTTTACCCGTGGAGTACGTACCCGATACCGCTAGTTTTAAATTTTCTTTCATGATGTTGCCTTTTCACTCAGTTTTCCGGCGAGAATTTCATGGGCGATGCTGGATTCAATCACGAAATCTGGATCAGCATCGGTGGTCACCAACACATCAGCCGTTCGCCAGCATTCATTTCCTTTATTTACTAATCGAGATTTTTTTGTGGCTACTTTAATCGGAGTCGCGCCACTTTTAACCAGTGGGTGTGGTGAGTGCACTTTAACGGAGCGCATCCATAAGTTTTTGGTGTCTGTGCGATCCAAATCATCTAGGTGATAAATTAAAACTTGGCTCAGCTGAGCAGCACAGACCAGTAGATCCAACGGACTTGTGCAGCCTGAAAACGCCGCACCTAAGCCCGAGGTGGGGTTATAATTTGATTCTCGTTCGAGTCGAAGAGTCGCATCAATAGAGGTGGCATTTAGATTGAGTACCTGAATATTATGCTTAATATGCGTGTATTCATGACCATAAATGGACGTCTGGTTCTGCCCCAGTAATTCTTCGACACAGTCAAACTGAATAGGCTCGTGACAGAGGTTAGACGCCAATAAACTGTGGTCTAACACTAGATTGATAATGAATCCGCCGAGGGTAATTTCGAATTCAGATAGATAACCGTTCAAGCTATCTTCAGACGTTGCACTGCTGACCAATTCACCGGATAGTGGAATATCGTTCAACTCTAATACTGATCCCCTACCCGCTCGAATCGATAATTCTCGAATCCAAATTCGCTTGCTTAAACCGTCTGACAATTGATAGCAGTAGGAAACAAACGCGTCGCATACCTGAGCGGCCACTACAAAGGCATCAATGGTACTCAAATGTGGCTTCAGTTCTTTTGATGTGTTTTTCTTTGACCAAGTGGTCGGATAATTAATGCAAACAGTCGCCTTAATTTGCTTACTGTTTGGATCAATATTGACGTCCTGAATACTGTGCTGAACCTGCTTGTAACCCGCACCAAAATAGCGCTGGCTACTGACTCCTAGTATATCGTCTATATTTTTTGCGAGTACGGCTGACATGTTGAACTCCTTGCTCAGATGGGCAGGAGAAGGCTACATTTTACTTAGAACATCAGCGACTACACGAAAAGGTAGTTTTTCACTTTTAGCAGGCTAATTTAAGAAACCAAGCTGTGTCGCCTTAGCAATGGCATGGCCTCGCTTTCGAACGTCTAATTTCCTACAAATATTTGAAACATGAAATTTAATAGTATTTTCTGAGACGCCAAGTATCGTTGCCGTCTCCCAGTTCGATTTACCCTTAGAAATCCACTCTAAAACATGCAATTCACGTTTGCTGAGTAGAATTTTATTAGACGGTGCGTACCGCTTAAATGCGGTATTAATGTGGGGAACAATATAATTTAGAATTTGATTGTTTGACGAAACATTTTGTACTGAATTTGAAACCACCAACATGACCGTTGCACTATTATCGCGCATATTTCTAGTAGTGGAAATGATGCCTAACCCGCCGCAAGGTGGCGTGCAAACAATGCTGTTTTTCTGATCTTGGCTTAAAAGCGAAACCGTTTCTTGAAAGAATACATTGCTTTCAATATCTTCTGAACTACAAACATGATTGTTTTTATTTTTATGATAGGCGACGTTTCTTGAAAGCTCTGGCGTTTCATTTGTCATATCAACATTCAATGTCAATGCAGATTCACAGTCAATGATACTGCCAAGCCATATCAATGCCTCGTGCACATCATCATCCGAATTTATTTGCAAACATTGCTCAGTTAGCTTTAACGCCTCTTTTAGTTGCTTAACGGTTACATCCATTACCACACAATCCAATTTTTTATCGATATTTAATTAGTTTCACTTTTTATCGTGAATGGCCATGCTGGCTAACTTGCCACTGATGAAAATTCAATTTTATCAATGCGTCCGATAAGCCTTTTAAGCGTGAGCCTGGGTCTCACTGTGACACATATCTTCTCGCTTTTTTAACTCCATCCAATCGTACAATCTTTGACGCGACCAAAATGCGAATATGGCATTGTCATGAAAAAAACAAGCTATCCTTTGTGGGAATCAAGCAAACACTCTCACTTGCGCGACTCCAAACTTTAGTTCTAATAATTTTCTATCTACGAACTCAAGTTTCATCCTGGCGTTCATGTGATGCAGAATTGATCAAATTTCACATTTAGGTCGATAGAGAAACCGTCACCCAAGCAAAAAGCGAACTTAAATAGGCATAAGTGTTTTTAGTTGTCACTTTAAACTAAGAATATAGTGCTTTTTTATGACAACCTTACTGACACTTAATCATTAGTGGCCTATTAGGCAGGCTTCTGGTGCTTGCTTTATGTTTAACGTTGCGAGATACGCGCCATCTTCCTCAGAACACCCAGTAATAACATTTTTATTATTAATAACACCCTCAGAGCTGCCATTAAAATATTCACTCGACTCAACGTAAATTGAAGCAATGTATTTAAGATTTGACCGCTAAGGTTACTTCTCAAATTATTATTTTTAGGCAGGGCTAACATGTATAACCACAACCTTGGGTAACCATTTTTAATTGGCGATGAATATAATTCATTTATATCGTTGAACATACTCAAATGAGGGGGAAGCGTCTTGTAAGGTGGACGAGGCTGCATAATAGTGAGTTTGAAGTCATTAAAGCGTGCGAATTATTTTCAAATAATCTGCTGGATAGACAGCACAAATTCAATTCTACAAATCCAACAATAAACTAAAATTGAATGTGTTGTGGGCAGACAAAACGATCACCACATCAATAGTTTGCGCTTTCTTTTTACAAAGCAAAAAAAAGCCGCGACTCATCGTCACGGCTTTTTAAGACACTTTGAAAGGAACGCATGCTCCTTTACTGAGTGCTCATTAAAGATTAAATATCTTCAATAGACTTCAATGGGTAGTTGGCTGGCAAAGGTCCAGCAGCAGCACCCGTATCGATCGCAGCTTGCGCAACGGCAGTGGACACAACACCCAATAGACGCGAATCAGTCGCTTTCGGAATGATGTAGTCACGGCCAAACTCTAATGCATCTAATTTATATGCATTCAGTACTTCTTGAGTCACAGGCTCTTTTGCCAATGCTGCCAACGCTTTAGCGGCTGCCAATTTCATCTCTTCGTTTATCACGCGTGCACGAACGTCTAATGCGCCACGGAAGATGAATGGGAAACCAAGTACGTTGTTCACTTGGTTCGGGAAGTCAGAACGACCCGTTGCCATGATGGCGTCATCACGAACAGAGGCAACCACTTCTGGCATCACTTCTGGTACTGGGTTAGCACATGCAAAGATGATTGGGTTAGCCGCCATCGTCTTGATTTGCTCGCCAGTTACCATGTCAGGGCCAGAAAGTCCCAAGAAAATGTCAGCATCTTTTAATGCGTCATCAAATGTGCGCTTGTCAGTATCAACGGCGAACATAGCTTTGTACTGGTTCAGGTCATCACGGCCTGAATGAATCACGCCTTTACGGTCACACATGAAGATATTTTCTGGCTTCATGCCCGCAAGGATCAATAGTTTTGAACAAGAGATCGCAGCAGCGCCGGCGCCTAGAACAGCCATGCTGGCTTCTTCGATCTTTTTGCCTTGAATTTCTAGAGCATTCAACATACCGGCAACCGTTACGATAGCCGTACCGTGTTGATCGTCATGGAAAACAGGGATGTCGCACTGCTCGATTAAGGTGCGTTCGATTTCGAAGCACTCAGGTGCTTTGATGTCTTCTAGGTTGATGCCACCAAATGTGTTGGCGATACGACGAACGGTATCGATGAACGCTTGTGGACTTTCAGATTCAACTTCGATGTCGATAGAGTCAACGCCCGCGAAGCGTTTAAACAACAGCGACTTACCTTCCATAACAGGCTTAGAGGCCAATGGGCCTAAGTTGCCAAGACCTAGAATCGCCGTACCATCGGTAATAACGGCGACCATGTTGCCTTTTGCGGTGTACTTGTAGGCATTTTCAGGGTCTTCTGCAATAGCCTTAACAGGCTCCGCAACACCTGGGCTGTATGCCAAGGACAGGTCGCGTGCTGAATCAGCAGGCTTAGTAAGTTCGACGCTGATTTTTCCTGGTTTAGGAAGAGCGTGGTAATCGAGAGCGTCTTGTTTGATATCTGACATTCTGAAAATCCGTTAGTTAGTTTGCACCAACCTGGGGCCAGCCAGGCCACTCACATCAGGCGATGGGGTCGCGTATTATTGCGCAAAATAACGTCACGGAATACCCATTTGAATGAAATTCCATAAAAAAAGGCGCTCAAGAGAGCGCCTTTTTTTGGTGAAACCCTTGGGGTTTCTGGCCTCGGACGAATTACGCCTTAGCGCTACGACCGCCGAAACGCTTCTTGAAGCGATCAATACGGCCACCAGTATCAAGAACTTTCTGCTTACCAGTATAGAACGGGTGACAAGCTGAACATACGTCTAAGTGCATAGTGCCTGACTTAGTTGAACGTGTGTTGACCACGTTACCGCAAGAACAAGTTGCAACCAATGCTTCGTAATTAGGATGGATATTGTCTTTCATAGTGACCTCACTTAAATACGCCGCCGCTTATTCTCTGCCGAGCATTGAATGATCAATGTTCGTGAGCCTCATAAGTACCGCGAAAAATCACTCTGCTTAATCAGACTTGCCGATCTATACAGAATTTCAGGGAGCGCGCATAATACCAGAGTTTGATTCTTAAACAAGCCGCAGGAATGAGCCCTCATTTATGGTACAGCCGCCCTTTTATCTTAGCATCGCGGTTCCCGTGCCTCTGCCTAAAGTTTTCGATTATTTACCACTGCCCCAAACCGACTTAAGTGACTATCAAGCAGGATTACGCGTACGTATCCCCTTTGGTGGTCAAACCCTCATCGGCACCATAGTTGATATACCGCAGCATAGTGATGTTCCACTGGGCAAGGCCAAGCCAATCAACGAGTTAATTGATAGCAAACCCTTACTTCCCCAAGATTTATTCCGCCTTGGACACTGGATCAGTGAGTACTACCATCAGCCACTGGGTGAGTGCTTTGATTTATTGTGGCCTGTGCTACTGCGAAAGGGTCAGTCCGCTGAGACCAGCTTAAGCCGTTTTTGGCAACGCTCTACCCGTCTCACGTCGACCAGCGAATCAATCACAGATGTCATGGCCAGTTTATCCAGAGCCCCACGCCAGCAAGCATTATATGAACAGTTGGAAGAAGGCACCCTCTATGCGCCGAAACAAATAGCCGATTGGGGTTATACACCGTCCGTCATTCAGGGGTTATCCACCAAGGAGTTGATTGACGCTGTGGATAAACCCAGCTTTGAGCCGACAAAAGGCCGCAATGAAGCACCACCGCGTGAGTTAAACCAAGAGCAGGCGGATGCCCTAGAGATGATCCGCAGACACAATGCCTTTCAGACCTATTTATTGGATGGTGTGACCGGTAGCGGCAAAACCGAGGTCTATTTGCAAGCTATCGCCCCGGTGATCGAGCGAGGTCAGCAAGCCTTGGTGTTAGTGCCCGAAATTGGACTCACACCGCAAACCATTCGTCGTTTTTCCCAACGATTTGACGCGGATATTCTTGTCCTTCACAGCGGGCTCAACCCACGGGAGCGATTGGATGCTTGGCTATGCGCACTGAACGCTAAAGGAGAGAGAGGACAAATCATCATAGGCACCCGCTCCGCGGTATTCACACCTTTACCTCACTTGGGCATCATCGTCATAGATGAAGAACACGACGCTTCTTTTAAGCAGCAAGAAGGCGTCCGTTACCATGGTCGAGATGTCGCGGTGGTACGAGGCAAACAACGTAACATCCCGGTGATATTAGGCAGTGCAACACCGAGCCTCGATAGCCTCCACAACGCACTCAACCAAAAGTATCAGCATTTGAAACTCACTGAGCGTGCTGGTGATGCTCAATCTACCCGTTTAAAAATCTTTAATTTAAAAAAACAACCGCAAGATCAAGGTCTCGCCACAGCCTTGGTCGCCGACATTAAAGCTACATTAGCCCGAGAGGAGCAGGTGTTGGTTTTTGTCAATCGCCGCGGTTTTGCTCCAACACTATACTGCCCAGATTGCGGCTGGATGGCGGAGTGCAAACGATGCGATGCGAAAATGACCACGCATCAAAAGCCACCATATTTGCACTGTCATCATTGTGACACCAAGCAAGCCCTGCCAAGACAGTGCCCAAATTGCATGAGCCAGCACATTCAGCCTGTGGGCGCAGGTACGGAAAGACTTGAACATTTCCTCGAACAACAGTTTCCAGCTTGTCCTGTTATTCGTGTAGACCGTGACAGCACGGCCAATAAACATGCCATGGAAGCATTGCTAAAACCCGTATTCACAGGCGAACCCTGTATCTTAGTGGGCACGCAAATGTTGGCGAAAGGCCACCATTTTCCAAATGTCACGCTCGTCATCACCATAAACGTAGACAGTGGTTTTTTTAGCGCTGATTTTCGCGCCATGGAAAAAACGGCTCAATTATTATTACAAGTGACAGGCCGAGCAGGTCGAGAAGCAAAAGCTGGAACCGCCATCATTCAAACTGAATTTGCAGAACACCCCATGCTCAGTTTGTTGGTCAGGGAACCTTACTCAGCGCTGGCCTCTGCTCTATTGCAAGAGCGTAAAGAACGTCAACTTCCCCCTTTTACTTTTCAGGTTTTGGTGCGAGCAGACAGCCATCGCCCTCAAGAAGCGGAGCACTTTCTCCACGTCGTGCGGCAACAATTACATCAACGATTAATCAGTACCGGCTACGCAGGTGTGACCTTTTTAGGGCCATTACCCTCCCCTATGGAATTAAAAGCAGGACGGTTTCGCAGTCAATTATGGATAAACAGCCAAAATAGAACCGTTCTCCACCGTTTTTTAAATCAATCGTTAACCGATCTATACCAACTAAAAGGTTTTCACCGTATTCGTTGGAGTATTGATGTTGATCCCACAGAAAATGTCTGAGGAACCTCTACTTAGCGAGTTCAGCAGCGCTGACACTCCCAGCATTCAGTACATCTACTGTTAGGAGCTTGAATGCTAAATTTAAGGAACAACCTTTGCAATATACGTTTGTAAATTTGAGCCATCCATTGTACTAATGCTCGATGGCTACAAAAAAGGTTACGAAAGCCACAATATTCGAAATAAAGAGAGTTTGGCGTAGGCTATCAGGGTGACCGTCCAATCTTACTGCCAGAGCATAAGTTTTCCAGGAGCGCTGTGCTTTTCACTCCCCCTTGGGGGTATTAAAAAAATTAGAAATAAATAATGCGCGATAAATCATCTACAATTAATTTATTTTTATTGGTTATTTCACCAATGAAGCAGAAAATCCTAAGTTAATACCATGAAAAAATTAGTCGATATAGCTGGTTATGAATACGATTGGTTGTTATGCGATTGCGAAGGTAAAATTGCCTTTATGTCGACAGCAGGAGTTGGGTATGCACCAGTTACATTTTTAGAAAACACTGGTGACTATGAAAGGGCAATTGATGAAATTCTTAAATTAAGAAAATCAACAAGTGCAAAAAAGTATCCAATTGTTGGTAATGGGTGTGTAAATGATTGGAAAGATATGGCTGAAAGGGGCGTGTATGGATATGATGCCGGAACTTCTGAAGAATATTATGAGCTTATTAGTGCACCTAAATCACCTCTTTTCTTAAAGGATTTACCTAAAGATTTGTCATTGATAATTGAAAAAGCACAATTAACTGATGTGTCGTTTGAGCATACAACTGAAATAACTAAATCTAACATTATTAATGCTGAAATGGATTGATCATTATTCAACCTAGAAAGCCGGCATAGTTTATTCGGTTTACTAGGCCTACCTAACGCCTATATAACAACCAATCGTCAGTCAATGTGGAAAGAGTTGAGTTCTATTAGTGATAAATATAAAGAGACAAAACAATGATGCAATTAAACGAACTAAAAGAAGAGTTGATTTAGGCAATTAAAAAATCTGCTGAAAAACTGTTTTCAAATAATGAAGAATTTTACTACTTTTCTCTCATAACGTCAGGCGAGGGGCATCGACCAATTATTACAGCCCATTCTCTTCAAGCTTTAGAAAAGCAAATTTCCGGCTTAGAGATGGAGTTAGATAAAGCCAGGTCAGTATATAAGTGGTCATATGCTGATTTACCATACTTCATGTTTAGTGAGGAATTTATGGAAGCTATTGACTTGTTTTGGGAAGGAATAGATGTGTGTAAACCACTCTCTGAAGTTGAAATACATGAACACAAAGTAAAATTTCTTGTAGAAGTAATGTTACTCTGTATTCGTCAAAAAACATGTGAAAGTTAAAAGGATATTTTTATAAATGTGGAAGTTATGCCTCCAGATGAAATAAATGTAAAGAGGGCAAGAATGTTAAATTCACTACAGACATATTTAATGCATGGTTAGAAGAGGCTGGAGAAGAAGAGTAATTTGTTAACACTTCTAATCAAGGCTACTCAAAATTCTATGTCCACTAATTATTAAATGTACAGAACAATGTGACTATCCAGTTGACCCGAAAATTGAATGGAGCTATGAGCAAAAGCCATGAGGACATTCACACCAACTGATTTAGAGCGCAGAACAGGACCGAGTTGGACAAGGGGGCACTCACCTAATAGCAACAACAAACACAATTACTAGACCTCCCACATTCACGACATTGATCCTAATTAATATCGATTAATCATTCACGCAGAGCGCGTTAGTAAAGATGAGGCGTAACTCCGTCTAGCAAATCACTTCACAGCCAGCCAAACTAAATGAAAAGTGCTTTGGCCGTATAAAATAAAGCGTATAGACCTAGAAAACACCACTTTAGAGTCATCACTCTAAAGTGGTTTTAGTGCTCAACACACATTCATAAGGCTGGGGAGAGATTAAATGGTGATGGGGTTTCAGACGCGCGATAGAAAGCACTGTCTACAGCTGTTTAACTTTTACGCTGACCAATACCAAGACGAGCGAATCGAACCCAAGAGGACAGAATGACCCACTATTTTTTAATCTTATCTGATATTGGGTTTATCTAACGGATAATTACAATCTGTGTCGGCCCAACTCTGTTTTATGATAGGTATTCGCCGGCCAAGGCGAAACCCCGACCTAATAAATACCGGAAATTGTTGGCCACAACATTTTTAAAGCGAGGTCGAATGACCACAAATGGCCTTCAGCAAGCACCTACAGAACATACGAGATAGGCTATGGTGCTACTTGCGAGGGAACACCTCAAAGTGGGATAATCAAAGTATTTTTTAGTACTGGTCTGTCCTCCGGGACGCCCCATAGAATCAAGGCCCCCATGAAACAAGAACTCATTGCGCTCATCCAAGCCACTTTGGACTCTCTAAAAGCCTCTGGACAACTCCCAGCGGACGCTGCGCCAAAAATCATGGTCGACAACACCAAAGACAAAAGCCATGGCGACTATGCGTCTAACATCGCAATGGTGTCATCGAAATTAGCCGGACAAAAACCTCGAGATTGGGCAGAAGTGCTGGTGAATGCGTTACCGACGAGCCCTATTTTAAAAAAGGCTGAGATCGCAGGTCCTGGCTTTATTAATTTCTTCGTGACTGAGGCTGCCAGCCTAGCCGTGGTCGATACCATTTTAAATCAAGGGTCACGCTACGGTCATAATGATTCGGGTAAAGGTCAAAAAGTGCAGGTTGAGTTTGTATCTGCAAACCCAACGGGTCCACTACACGTCGGTCATGGGCGAGGAGCCGCTGTCGGTGATTGCCTTGCGCGTCTATTGGAAGCCAACGGCTGGCATGCTACTCGAGAGTTTTATTACAACGATGCAGGCCAGCAAATCAATAATCTAGCCACATCAGTGCAATGTCGTTGCAAAGGCATCGCACCGGGCGATGAGGGATGGCCCGAAGACGGATATCAAGGTGAGTACATCCAAGATGTGGCCAATAGCTTTATGCGTGGCGACACCATTGAATCCGCTGACCAGTCATTTACCGGAACAAAAGATGCGGAAGACCTTGAAGGCATTCGTCACTTTGCGGTGGCTTATTTACGTCGCGAACAAGATTTAGATTTAAAAGCATTTGAGGTCGACTTTGATGTTTATTTCCTTGAAAGCAGCTTGTACTCCGAAGGCAAAGTCGAAGAAACGGTCACCACGTTAATTGAAAACGGTTACACCTACGAAGATGGCGGTGCATTGTGGTTGAAAACCACAGAGTTCGGCGATGACAAAGATCGCGTCATGCGCAAAACTGATGGTGGCTACACTTATTTTGTGCCAGACGTGGCCTACCATTTAAATAAATGGCAGCGTGGTTTCAAACGCGTTATTAACGAGCAAGGTGCCGATCATCACAGCACCGTGACGCGTGTCCGTGCTGGCTTACAAGCCTTAAAAGCGGATATCCCCGAAGGTTACCCAGATTACGTTTTGCATCAAATGGTCACCGTTATGAAAGGGGGCGAAGAAGTAAAATTGTCTAAACGTGCAGGTAGTTATGTGACGTTGCGCGATCTAATCGATGAAGTAGGACGTGACGCAACGCGTTACTTCTTAACTGCCCGTGCCGCCACCTCTCAACTAACGTTTGATATTGACTTGGCACGCAGCCAGTCCAATGACAATCCGGTGTATTACATTCAGTATGCGCATGCTCGTGTGTGCAGTATCTTGCGTAAAATGAAAGAACAAGGATTGCAATGGGATCGTGAAAACGGTTTAGCAAAACTTGATCGTTTAGCGGAAGAGCAAGAGAAATTGTTGGCTAATCAACTAGCGCGTTTTCCGGAAGTGGTTAGCATTGCTTGTGTTCAGAATGCCCCACATCAAATTGCCAATTATTTACATGAACTCGCCAGCAGCTTCCATGGGTATTACAACAACCATAAAACGATTGTGGATGATGTGGATTTACGTGATGCACGAATTGCACTCACGCAAGCCGCTAAACAAGTCATTGCAAATGGATTGCAAATACTAGGAATCAGCGCGCCGGAGGAAATGTAAATGGCCGCAGGCGGTATACCGCGTTGGGTGTGGATTTTCACACCCACTGTAACACTTGGCTTTATCGGCTTTTTATTTTATCTCTCGACGGTTCCGGCTGGGAATGATATTGATAAAATCATACCCAGCCTTTCGTCCGGGAAACCGACACTCTCTACTCCTAAATCCCCTGAAAGCCGATCGGTTCAAACAGAAGAATCGAACGGCGTGGGTGAGTACGAGTTTTACCAATTGCTTGAGAATAAAAAAGTCGATGTACCGGAAGTCGTTGAGTATAAGTCTACACCCAAAGGGCAAAACAAAGACGGCAAAAAAATCATCTATCGCTTACAAGCAGGATCCTTCAATACACAGCAAGATGCTGACCGAATGAAGGCGAGCTTAATATTAAATGGCATGGATACTCAGGTAAAAAGTGCAGATATTAATGGTAAAACTTGGTTTCGCGTTTACGTAGGCCCGTTTGAAAACCGCTCTAAGATGAACAAGGCGCAGGATAAACTCGCCGAAATGCGAATTCAGCCCATGGTGCTTAAAGAAGCCATTGAATAAATATAAGGCCTATTCATGTCTAATAGGCCTTATACTTTCATTTTTCTGCTCTCCCAATTTTGCACAATCACCCACACAGTTAGCCAATTAAAAGAGTGTATATCGGACAGATCCATTTATTTATTCAACTTTTCATATAGGAATTTTTTAGACCGAGAAGCAAACATCAAATACTTAATGACTAGTCCATAATCGCAAACACTCAAACCAAGCTCTGCCCATCTTCCCCCTTAATGATAATCAGGTTAATAGTTTATAATCTTGACATTTTTTGCCCATTCAATTGCATCAGACCAGCAAATACACGCATATTTACCGCTGTTGAATTCACAGGCCGTTCATCCATTAGCGCTATATTTTTAATCTGAGTCAGAATTTTTTTGCCCCCCTTACTCGATCAATATGTCCGCAACACACATTTCACAAACCTGCACCATAGGATTTTTCGCGAGTCCAATTACGCCTTTGATTGCTTGACCCTGCCATGCGTATTTTAGTATGAATGTGTGTGCTTTTTAGCCGCTCGCGGTTCGTGGCTGAAGTGACACTTGAACCATCAAAGTTAATTAGCTGTAAGGGCTTGGGATCCGGACAGGAAATCTTGAAGCTTTTTATTAATAGGCTCAGCGTCATACACAAAATTAAATAAAACAATCCATACAACCAATAAAAATAAATCCCCGACCCTCACGGAGGACATATGGGCTCATCCCTTAAACTCTTCACTCGGACCTTGTGTGTTTCAGCACTCGCGTCGGTTATCAGCGCGCATGCCTTTGCAGAGCGCCAACTTGAAATGGTAATCATTGAAACTGATTCAGTGAAAATCATGAATAAGCTTTCTAACATGGGGTTAGATATTGCCCACGTAAAAGCTTTACCATCCGAAAAATCGGGCAATGTACTGCAGCGAGACTATCGAATCGAAGCAGTTGTCTCTAATGAAGATCGTAAAAAATTAACCGCTGCGGGCGTTAAATTCACACAAGTGAATGCTAACAAAGCACAACAAAGCGCAAATAACACATTAATGCGTGCTATGTCAGTGGATGAATCAAATGTCGAAACATCCTATAAGAGTTTTGACGAGCCCGGTGGTATTCGCGAGCAAATTGAAAACATTGCGCAGAAATACCCGCACTTAACAAAACTCAAAACCATTGGGCAATCTCATCAAAATCGCCCCATTTATGCCATGCGCCTCACGAATGAAAAACAACGTGGGATTAAACGTCATTTTAAACCTCAGGTCTTGTACGTTGGCACCACGCACGCTCGTGAATGGGTCTCCACTACGACCATCATGAAGTATTTAAATTATTTAGTGGATAATTACGCAACCGATAAGCGTGTCAAAAACATTCTAGACACCACCGAAGTGTGGATCGTCCCTGTGGTCAATCCAGACGGTTACGAATACACGCATACAAACGAGCGTTTATGGCGTAAGAATTTAAATGATAACGACGGCGACGGTGAAATTACACTGGCCGACGGTGTTGATTTAAACCGAAATTACGCTGGCAATTGGGGACGTGACGAAGAAGGTTCCAGCAGTGCTCCCGACTCGAATACCTATCGAGGTGCATCGCCTGAGTCCGAACCCGAAACGCAAGCACTGACCAATTTTATTCGTAAAAAGCGCTTCCGTTTTGCGGTTTCTTATCACACGTACAGCGATTTAATTCTTTACCCTTGGGGTTGGCAGGTATCGACTCCCAGTAATGATGATCCCATTTTCTTAGCGCAAGCCGGTACTGATGATAATCCTGCCATTTACGACAGCATCATGGAGCAAGGATACGACCCAGGTGTCGGTGCAGACTTGTACACCACGAATGGAGAATTCACTGATTGGGCTTACGGTGAGCTAGGCATTCCATCTTATACCGTCGAATTAACCCTAGGAGAGGATGCAGAAGGGAATCCATATGGTTTCGAATTTCCTGATAATGCAGACATGCTGCAAACCGTCTTCGAAGATAACCTAAACTTTGCACTCTCCATTGCCGAAAGCGCGAAGACACCGCACAAGCCTGTATCGCCAGTTGGGACAAAGGTCACCGACATATACCACCAACCTCTCACTACCTCTTACGGTGCAACCCAAGCAGTGGATGTACAAGGCAGCAACCGTATGTGGTGGAAGTGGATGAAGTACAGCATCGATGGCGGCGCCGATCGTTACGCACCTTTTTTACCGGTATTTGGTGAAGAATATAATACCGAGATGGGCACGCACTACAGTCGATTCCGCGCTAAAATTCGTGGTCAGTCTGCCGGTAGCGAAGTCACCTATTCGATTATCGCAGGCAGAGACATTTTAGGACCTTACCAGTATACGGTCGCTAAAACCGACAATAACCGTGTGCTCGTCGTTGCCAATGAAGACTACTCCGGCACCCTGCCAGAATATGAAAATAATCTGGAACCGAACTACCTAAACTACTACACCGAAGCACTCGACAGTGCAGGTTATGGGTACGACGTTTGGGATATGGATCAAATGAAAAAAGCACCGGATTATTTAGAAGTGCTGTCTCATTATGATGCTGTGGTTTGGTATAGCGGCGATGATTTTGCGCCCACTGTGCCGGGCTATGAAGTCCGCATTGATACCGCACATAATATTCGTGATTTCATTAATTATGACCAAGGAAAACTGTTCGCTTCTGGTCAGGCGTTGGGGTATTTGACCTCTGTACTGCAGGACTACTCTGATGATTTCTTCCAGTATTATATGGGCGCGTACATGCACATTGATGCGGGCGGTATGAATGCTGAGAACGGTAAGCCTTGGAACGTTAAAGGCGTAAAAGGGGACCCAATCTTTGACGGAATGACCTTAGCACTAAGTGGAAGTGACAGCGCAAACAACCAAGTGCGCAGCGCATCATTCTTACCGACCAGTGCTTTTGCCACCCAATACGAAGATAAACTCGCCGCCGAGTATGATCGTCCAGGAGGGCCATTTAGCCCACATTCAGGTGATCAATATGTTTACAGTCAAATGGCCGATTTTGCTTACAAGCGTTTGGGTAAAACCTTTACAGTGCCAGAAGACAATTCCAATCTGAGTTTTTGGATGTCGTATGACATTGAACCATCTTGGGACTTCGCGTTCGTTGAAATTAACGAAATCGGCACCGACACATGGACAACGCTCGCAGATGCAAATGGCAACACCTCGCCAGATACCGGTGATGCTTGTGCCTCAGGCTGGGTAGATCAACTGCATCCACATCTGGCCAATTACATGGATGCCGATTGTAACCCAACTGGCTCCACAGGTGAGTGGCACGGCATAACGGGCTCAAGCTCAGGCTGGAAACAATTGTCGTTTGATTTATCTGCATATGCCGGTAAAGAAGTACAGTTCCATATTACTTACGCCAGCGACTGGGGAACACAAAATCTAGGTATTTTTGTTGATGACGCACAAGTCGGTAACGAACCTGTCCAAGATTTTGAATCCGGTTTAGGCGACTGGCAAATCACCACCCTTACCCCCTTCAGTGTGAACAACTGGGAGCGCATCGCTAGCTCAGGATTCCAAGAAGGCCCCGCCATGCGCACGGACAAAACGGTCTATCTAGGGTTCGGCCTAGAAGCCGTTGAAGGCGCTGACAATCGGAGTACGTTAATGCAGCGCATTATGCAGTATTTAGGGCTGTAATTTCCGTATGATCGTTTTCATTTAAACAATGGAGGACAATGCTCCTCGACGAAGGGCCGCTTCTTTGCGGCCCTTTTTCATATTGCAGTGTATTCGACGAGTAGCAAACTCTCATTTATTAATACATGAGCCACACCCATGAAGGGTTAACCCGCCTAATGAATTCAATTCTGGCGATTGTCTGCTACAGGTCCGTTCACTGAGGCTTTAATGTGCTTCTCTTATTTTATTCATCAATGGTTTTCCCAATTTCTTCAAAATCGGTTAATCTGCGCGCACGGTGCAGTTAATCAAATAGGCCTCTTAATGGTTACGCGTCTATGAATGAATTCTAATATGCAACCTTAAGCAAAGCCTGAGAGGATAGGATGGTGACAGACCATACCGTAAACACCGACGAGTTTATTGCACCACCCTGCGATGAAAACATTGAAATTATTTACCAAGACGATGCTCTTTTAGCCATAAATAAGCCGAGCGGTCTGTTAAGTTTATCTGGTAAAAATCCTTTAAATAAAGACTCCGTGCATTTTCGCTTAGTGCACTTATTCCCAACAGCTCTAATGGTACATCGACTGGATTTTGGTACATCTGGTGTTATGTTAATAGCGCTGTCAAAGGACGTTGTAAAAAACCTCAATCAACAATTTTCTCATCGAAGTATTCGAAAAACCTACACTGCGGTATTACATGGAAGTGTTGAGCAAGATAATGGATTACTTGATTTCCCAATTGATCGCGGTGTATTTCCAAGGCAAAAAATATGCTACAAGCACGGCAAAGCAGCTCAAAGTGCGTTTGAAGTGTTAGAGCGATCAGAACATATAACAAGGGTGACGTTCACACCTCACACAGGGCGGACGCATCAGCTACGCATACACAGCTATCAATTTGGTCATCCTATTGTTGGTTGCGATTTATATTGCACAGATGAATCTAAAGTAATGGCTAATCGATTGTTATTGCACGCAAACCAACTAGCGTTTCAACATCCGATCACAGGACAAGAGATGTGCATCTCATCGCCATGCCCCTTTTAATTCAGTCTATCTAATGAAACAGACAAGCCATCAACCGCCACCGAGGTGATCCATTGGTCTGACTGGTCGAGCTAAAGCCCAGCCTACATTTGAGGGAGGAAATTCTACTCAAATTCCCTAAGCAGGAATCGGGCTCATCACGCTGTTTTCACATCTACCGCCCAGCGACCATGCCCTGAGCAAGCTCAAATGTCAGGCCTTGAATCCCATTCAATCACCCCCATAATCGTCTTCTGATGCACAAATTGAAGATGTTCCAACATGACAACGATACTCTCAGTCCGTCGCGAAGATGAAGTGGTAATGGGTGGTGACGGCCAGGTAAGCCTTGGCAATACAGTAATGAAAGGCAACGCCCGAAAAGTACGAACGTTGTACGATGGACAGGTCATCGCAGGGTTTGCAGGTGCGACTGCAGATGCGTTCACATTGTTTGAGAAGTTTGAAGGCCATTTGCAGAAACACAGCGGTCAGCTGACCCGAGCAGCGGTGGAAATGGCAAAAGAGTGGCGAAGTGATCGAGCATTACGAAAACTCGAAGCCATCTTAGCCGTTGCCGATAAAACAGCCTCACTCATCATCACCGGTAATGGCGATGTACTCGAACCGGAAGATGGACTCATTGCTGTGGGTTCTGGTGGTAATTACGCCTTAGCAGCGGCCAAAGCGCTCTACCATGAAACAGATATAGGCGCACGAGACATTGTGGAAAAAGGGTTGAATATTGCAGCAGATATCTGCGTGTTTACCAATCACCAATTAACCATCGAATCCTTAAAAACCCAATAAACAGAATTTTAACGTCCTGCTTTCAATTAGGCAGGACGATACCAATTGAGTTGCTTATGACTGCATTAAACCAACAAAACCTCACGCCGGCTCAAATTGTAAAAGAGCTCGACAAGCACATCGTCGGCCAGAGCAATGCCAAGCGTTCTGTCGCCATTGCACTGCGTAACCGCTGGCGTCGCATGCAACTTCCGGCTGAAATGCGTGATGAGATTACGCCGAAGAATATTTTAATGATTGGCCCCACCGGCGTGGGTAAAACCGAAATTGCTCGCCGTTTGGCAAAATTATCCAATGCGCCATTCATTAAAGTTGAAGCCACCAAGTTCACCGAAGTGGGATACGTCGGCCGTGACGTAGAAACCATTGTCCGCGACCTTGTAGAAACAGGCTTTAAACTGCTGCGTGAACAAGAGATGGAAGCCGTAGCGGAGCGTGCCAGAGAAGCAGCAGAAGAGCGCATTCTCGATGCTCTGCTGCCACCCGCTCGCGGTGGATTTGAGAACGAGCCCAATCGAGAAGAAACGTCGACGCGCACAGTATTCCGTAAAAAATTGCGCAACGGTGATTTAGACGATAAAGAAGTGGAATTGAATTTGGCTCAACCGCAGGTAGGCGTTGAGATCATGGCACCGCCGGGCATGGAAGATATGACCAGCCAAATTCAAAACATGTTCAGCAGTATGGGCAGTGGTAAAACCACCAAGCGTAAATTAAAAGTCAAAGATGCCTTAAAGAGCGCTCAGGACGAGGAAGCCAGTAATCTGCTTAATATTGACGACCTTAAAGCCCGCGCAGTCGATCTGGTTGAGCAGAACGGCATCGTATTCTTAGATGAAATTGATAAGGTTGCCAAGCGTCAGGAAAGTGGTGGTGGCGGTGATGTAAGCCGAGAAGGTGTACAGCGTGACCTTCTGCCCTTGATCGAAGGCTGCACCGTGAGCACGAAATACGGCATGATCAAAACTGACCATATTCTATTTATTGCTTCTGGTGCCTTCCACCTTGCCAAACCGTCTGACTTAATTCCAGAGCTGCAAGGTCGACTGCCTATTCGAGTAGAATTGGAAGCACTATCGCCTGATGACTTTAAGCGCATCCTAACGGAACCTGATGCATCACTGACGGAACAATACAAAGCCCTATTGTCGACAGAAGGCTTAAATGTCGAATTCTCAGAATGTGGCATCGATAAATTGGCTCAGACGGCTTTTAAAGTGAATGAGACCACTGAAAATATTGGTGCGCGCCGATTGCACACCATGATGGAAAGGTTACTGGAAAAAGTAAGCTATGATGCCGAGAGTTTAGCCCTGCAATATTCAGAAAAACCGCTAAAAATTGATGCCACATTTGTGGATGAACACCTCGGTGACATTGCACAAGATGAAGATTTAAGTCGCTTCATCCTGTAACACTTGTAACCGATAGGCATCCATAAACGGTCATTGTCTACCACTGAATGCGCCCAACGGGTGCATTCAGTGAATCAATATGTCTAACCCTGCTGTTTTTATCTGGTACCGATGAAGGACAAAACGTCGGTCAGTCTAACCACTCAGCAGTCGGAAATGACGACACCCTCAGCATGATTCTCTTTCTCCCTTTCTCACATCCACTCCTATATTTACAGTGTCATTATCCTTGCTAACCCTTTGTTCATGGTGGTTCCCCAGTCTTGTTCTAAAACAATATTTTTGACATAACTATTCATTCCTAACAAACAGTAGACGCTCAAGGTATAAAGGCGTAAGTGTGAATTTCGGAAAAACAAAAGCGATTCAAGGTGAAATCGTGGTTTTTCTTCGTCGAGTGTACAAAAATTGCTGCAATCTTGCTTTGTCTAATCAGGTGTCATGCTTGATAAGAATGGAAGTAGCAAATCCTTTCGTGGCGTTAAATTACGCACAAAGGCAGTAAATTTATTCTTTGAGCGACACTCGGATGAATCGGTGCTCACCTCGGCTGCAAAGTCGCGGTCATTGAAAGAATAATAAAAAGGAGTTCATATGAAATACTGGTCCACCTGTTTAGCATTCATTTCACTGCTGACTTTTAGCTCAACGAGTCTGAGTCAAGCCTATCGTTTAATGTTACAAACCGAAAATTATCCGCCATTCAACATGAGCATTGAGGATAAAAACTTTAGTCGGGAATCCGGCATAGATGGCATCGCCACGGATATTGTTCGCGAGCTAATGAAACGCAGTAACATTGATTACACCATGACCCTGCGTTTTCCTTGGAAGCGAATTTACGACTTAACCTTAAAAAAACCAAACTACGGTATTTTCTCCACAACGTTAACCGAAGAAAGAAAACCATTGTTCCAATGGGTGGGGCCGCTGGTCAGTAATAATTGGGTGATCTTCGTTAAATCGGACAGTGACATCGTCATCAACAGTATTGAAGATTTAAAAAAATACAAAGTCGGTGGCTATAAGGGAGATGCGATTGCGCAACATTTAAAAGCCAATGGCATTGAAGTGATTGAATCTCATAAAGACAACGCGAACCCCAAAAAACTTCAATCAGGACGAATTGACGCTTGGGCCACAGGCGAATTAACCGGTCGTTATATTGCTGATTTAGAAGGGATTAGCGGTCTTAAAACGGCCTTTGATATGAGAAATACGGATTTATACATTGCGTTGAATTTAGGCGTGCCAAAAGAGATTGTTAATAGACTTCAGGGTACATTGGATTCCATGCGATCTGACGGCGTTGTCACCCAATTAACCCAACGATACCAATAGAGGTCGAACTGGGTCACCCAACGACAGCGAACGACTGATGCCTGTTTCAGTCAATGAGCCTCGTGATCGTTGGGTCGTCAAATCCAGTTAAGCGTATGAATGAATATTCATTATTCAAATAGTCACACCCAGGTGAATCCGTGATGACGACTGTCCGATCGAATCAACGAAATGAGCGTGACTAAAAAGTATTAAAAAAGTTACTTTAATACGCAAAAACCATATTTATTTCGTAGTTTGTCTCATCTGCAGTCAGATTTAATTATCAGCCTAAAAATTAAGTAGACTAAGGCCTTCTAGTCATTTTAATTTGGCTTAAATTGTCGCAATATACGGGTAACTAAAGAAGGTGCGGCTTTACAATCAAAAGTGAATTTTATTTCATTTTTTCGCATTAAGAATACCTAGGCGTCGCTAAATTTAGCTTTCCTTGACTCTATTGACCGTATTCAGTAGTTTTTACAAAAGAGTTAGATCTCATAACAGCACGTCAGTACGCCAAATTGATTCAATAAATCGTCTTGCTTTTGCAAGAGATTGAAGCAACACCTTAATTAAGCTTGACTGCCACTCGGTAGATGACTTCAGGGATGGGGACAGAGTTAATATAACGCTCGACCTCAGGTCTAGCATTAAAAGTTAACTATTATAATGACAGACTAGTAACCCATTAAAAAACTAAAAAAAGAGCACATCATGGCCCGAATTCTACTGATCAATTTCTTACTCATTCTTCTGTGTAGCCATCAGGCACATGCAAGAGAATTTAAACTCATGTTACTCACCGAGAACTATCCACCCTTTAACATGAGCATCGAAGATAAGAATTTCAGCCGCGAAAGTGGCATAGATGGCATCAGTACTGACATCGTGCGCGAAATGATGAAGCGCAGCGGTATTGATTACAGCATGACGCTTCGTTTCCCATGGAAGCGTATTTACGACCTTACATTAAGAAAACCTAATTATGGGATATTTTCGACCACGCGCACAGAAGCCCGCGAAAAGCTATTTCAGTGGGTCGGACCATTGGTCAATAACGACTATGTTGCATTCGTTCGCTCCGGCAGCAATATTCGCATTAATTCGATGTCTGACCTTAAAAAATATAAAGTGGGTGGCTACAAAGGCAGTGCGATTGCGGACTATTTAAAAACTCAAGGGATCGCTATAGAAGAGTCGTTAAAAGACAATGCCAATCCAAAGAAATTGGCTGAAGGTAAAATTGATGTTTGGGTATCGGGCGACATTACTGGGCGTTATATTGCTGAATTAGAAGGCCACACTGGCATGCGTACTGCTTTTAAAGTACGAAGCGCAGAAATGTACTTAGCGCTCAATTTGGATGTGCCCTCGCAAGTCGTGGATAAATTACAAGCGACATTAGACCAAATGCGAGCCGACGGCAAAATTGCTGAATTCACCGAGCGCTATCAATAATGAGCGAATAGCCAAGCTAGGATAAGGTTATGAGGTTTCATTTCCTTGCATGAGTGCTCGTGCAAATCCGGACAGTTCCTTGTTGAAGACAGGAATCATAAAAAGCAGCTTAGATCGTATCTGAGCTGCTTTTTTTTAAGCTGGCTGGTTTACCAATACGTTTGAAAGCGTCCGTAATATTGTTTCACTCGACATGACCTGAAACGAACCACACGATTTAGATACGTCTCAAAACACAGATGAGCATTCCGTCAAGTTAGCTTGAGGCTCTTTGAATGGATTTAACAATGGCAGAGGTGTCCATTCGAGCATAACCATCTTGCTGCAATGACGCGTAATGGGCATCGGCTGATTCCACCCCTTGAAGATGCAAACCGTGTCGTGCAGCTTCCTCTTTACAGATGCCTAAGTCCTTGCGCATCCAATCAATAGCAAAACCAAAATCAAATTTATCTTTGGCCATGGTGGTCATTCGATTTTCCATCTGCCAGGAGCCTGCGGCCCCATGCTGAAGAGTCTGCACAACCTGTGGAATATCCAACCCACTGGCTTGTGCTAACAATAACGCCTCACTGAGCCCTTGCAGAACGCCAGTAATACATATCTGATTCACCATTTTACAACGCTGTCCTTGACCCACTGCTCCCATTAACTGCATGTGTTTGGAGTAGGCATTCATGACTGGCTGCACCCTTTGAAAGGCCGCTGGGTCCCCACCACACATAACGGTTAAGGCGCCGTTCTCGGCACCCGCCTGCCCACCGGATACCGGCGCATCCACAAATTGAATGTTGCGCGGTTTGACCTCTGCTGATAACGCAATCGCCAATTGAGCAGATGTGGTCGTATGATCGACGATGATGCATTGATCCGGTGCGCCCTGCAAAATTCCGTCTTGGCCTAACACCACACTGCGGACATCTTCGTCATTGCCCACACACACGAACACCACTTGCGCGTGCTGCGATGCCTCTCTTGGTGTTTGGGCGCACTGACCACCAAATTGCTCACACCACTGCTGTGCTTTGCTTTGAGTGCGGTTATACACCGTCACCTGATAACCCGCTTTGACAAGGTGCCCAGCCATTGGGTAACCCATGACACCCAGTCCAATAAACGCAACATTCTTAATGCTCATGTCATTTGCCTCTGCCATTTTCCCTTTTTCGAGAATTTAGCCTAGGTGCCACATTGACATATGTCAATATTAAAATTGAATGCGCAGTCAATGGTGCTCTAATATGCAGCTATAAAGATGGATTCAACCAGTGTTTGATCATGTGCTGTCGGAAGTAACGTATGAGTCGCGCTAAGTTTCAACAAATTGCTGACAAGATCGCGGCTCAAATTGAGTCTGGCCAATATGCAGAGGGTGAAAAACTGCCTGCGCATCGAGTATTGGCGGAGCAGAACCTCACCACTCCGGTGACCATTGCAAAAGCTTATAAAGTGTTGGCAGACCAAGGAAAAATTGAATCCCATGTGGGACGAGGCAGCTTTGTCAGTGCGCGCTCACATCTAAGCCAAGTCATACAAACAGAACGAGAACAAGACGCGTTAAATTTCTCCATTCTACAACCCTGCTATGCCGAGCATTTAGACGCTTTGCACCAGCAGCTGCAAAACAGCTACCAACCTTTACGTCATGCTGACATTTTTGGTTATTTGGACCATTCAGGTTTAGCAGAGCATCGCCAAGCAGGCGCGGTTTGGATGTCTGAATTTGGTTTAGAGCAGGTTCATGCAGACAACGTTTTATTAACCAATGGCGCGCAACATGCGCTGTCCATGTTGGTACAGTTATTCAGTCAGCCTGGGGATCATATTGCTGTCGAAGCGTTCACCTACCCCGGCATATTGTCCATCATTCAAGACCTAGGACGGACCGCTGTACCCGTATCGCTCGACGAAGAGGGCGTTATCCCCGATGCATTAGCAGAGGTTTGCCATGAATGGCACCCCGCTCTCATTATTGTCATACCGTCACACCAAAACCCAACCGGTGCGACGATGTCCGCTCAACGAAGACAACAGATTGCAGCCGTGGTGCAACAGTACGACGCTTACCTGATTGAAGATGATATTTACAGTTTTTTAAATGACGAAAAGCTGGCCCCCATTACGAATTATCTGCCTGAAAAGAGTTTTTATTTAAGCAGTCTGTCGAAGGCCATCAGTCCCGGTATGCGCTGTGGGTATTTAAAGGTACCCAATCATCTCGTGGGACAAGTAGAACGCTTTATCCGATCTTCCATATGGTTGCCGTCACCTATCGTATTTGAATTTGCGCATCAGCTGATTTCTTCCGGCATGGGATTCGATATGGCCAATACGCAGCGTGAAATTGCACGTCGCCGCCACAAGCTCGCCAAGGAAATTTTAGCGAAAACCACATTGACTGCTCAGCCGACCAGTTTTCAATTGTGGATAACTCTACCCGCTCATCTGTCGGCCGATCGTTTTACGAAACGCGCGCAGCAGGAAAAAGTATTGGTCAGTAGTGGAAATTACTTCAGTACCAGTCATAAAATTTCACCCTCGTCTCATCAACACATTCGTGTATCACTGATGTCGATTGTAGATGAGCAACATTTTCAACATGGCCTTTCTGTATTGGCGCGTTTGTTGTCTTCTTATCAATAAGCGGTGAAACGGTTGCCTGCAGCAGGAAATAAAAAACGACTATGATGCACGTTCTGTCATGACTCGCTCAACAAATTCATGCAGCCACTGCCAACCTTTCGGCCACTGGCCAATATTCGATTCTGCATTGATGTGCCCTAACGTTCCCACAGACATGACCTCAAGATTTAATTGAGCCCCGACTTGCTGAATAAAATCAGCATTCGCATAGGGATCATTCTCACTCATTACTAGCCTTATTGGGGTACTCAGCGGCCTGAGAGCTTGAGTCGAAAACCCCACAGCGTTGCTTGGAAACGCAGCGCTTTGCGAATCCGGTAACGCGACCAAGAACGCAGCCATTAAATGTGCATGTTTATTTTTTGCTGCCCAATCCAAAAATAAAGCACCACCTAAACTGTGTGCAATAATGATAAATGGTTCATGAATGGCGCGTGTGGCTGCGTTTAAATCCTGAATCCAATCCTCTGCAATTGGGCTCTCCCAGTGATGATGCTCGACCCAAATGCTGTGATCAATCAATGATTCATACCATTGGCGCTGCCAGTGATCGTTGAGAGAGTTGTCTATGCCGGCTAGAAAAACGTATTTCAATATTTGATCCCTTTTCTTATTCTTGCGCTTTAATTTCGCACTTTCATATCAATTCGGCGACTGACCTAAAAGTGAATAAAGCGCTCAAAATAGTCCTTGCTGAATTTTAATAACTAACCCTGCATTCTATTTTTTCTGCTGCCGCAGTTTTGTGACGACTTCCCCTCCTATACCCCAGTTATCGGTGTTGACTTCATCAATCACGACAACGGTAGTGGCCGGATTCTTGTTCAAAACATCCACCAGCAATTGTGTCGCACCTTCGATGAGTTTCGCTTTTTGTTCTGCGGTTACCTGTTCATCTGTAATTTTAATATTAACGTAAGGCATGATTTTTTCCTTTTGTATTGAAAACAACGATTTGTATGCTTATTTTAAACATATTAACTGACTTCCCCTCGACGTCGAGCGCCCCATCTATTCAACACATTAAACACGAAGCCTGAATGAGCGACATAGGCGCCTATGGCAACGAGTAATAGACCGGACAATACGCCCACGCCAGCGGGCTCTGCTAATAATATTATCGCGCCCAGACCAGATATAATGGGTACGATGGCCATCATAGAACCCATACCTGAAGCCCCTAAAATTTGAACCGCTCGGACGTAAAAAAACATTTGAATAATCGTGGCTAACACACCTTGATAAACGGCCTGTAATGCAATGTCCGGCAATAATGAAAATGCCATTTTTTTAGGCAACCAAAAAATATAGATGGGTAAATACAC
The DNA here is from genome assembly GCA_947503895.1 of uncultured Saccharospirillaceae bacterium. Classification (GTDB taxonomy): domain Bacteria; phylum Pseudomonadota; class Gammaproteobacteria; order Pseudomonadales; family Oceanobacteraceae; genus Bermanella. The sequence goes on along the minus strand of CANNFT010000005.1, from coordinate 200,424 downwards.
TAAACTTGTGAGAACGGCCAAACTCACCGTGACTTGCCAAGGTGTGATATTCCATTTTTTTATGAGCACTGAGAAAATGGCCCAGCACAACGCACCGGCAATAAACCAAAGGTCACCGTACACCGGCTGTGCACCACTCCACCACTGTTCCACAAATAATAAACTCACACCAAATGTAATCACGGCAACCCCCAACCATTTCGACATGGGCATTTTTTCATGATTGAATCGCGCGGACAGTATGATGATAAATAACGGCATTAATCCGGGCATTAAAATCGCAGCATGAGAAGCCGGTGCTTGCTGAAAACCGGTAAAGGTACACAAGGCATAGGCCATCCCTCCGATCATCGCAACGGTGATCAACCTGACGTTAAATAAAGGAAAACGATATTTAAACCACCAAAACGGCAGCAGCAGTGACGCACACGTCGCGTACCGAATCGCAATAACATCATAGGCTGATAATTCACTGATCCCACCTACTCTGGATACAAGAATAAATCCAGACCAAATGAGCACTGCACCGAGCGCGCACATGTAACCGATTTTTCGATCAGTCGTCATGAGTTGATTCACAGACCTATCCTTCTTTGTTCAATCTTAAGTCACGTTTAATGTAGCGATAGTAAAGGACTTTAACTTTCTCGAATAATGAATTATTGTGAATATTACATTCTCTATTTATGAATGATGATAGATTACCCAAGGTATTCAAATGGGTATCCACTTGCACCGAATGAGTATTGCATCATGGAGTTATCCGATCTCACCATTTTTAAAACGGTGGCTGAAACCGGTGGAATTACACGCGCAGCAGAAAAGTTACACCGTGTCCCCTCGAATATTACCGCTCGCATTCAGAAACTCGAACAAACATTAGGCAAGGCATTATTTGTACGCGAAAACAATCGTTTGCATATCTCAGATGCTGGCCAACAACTGCTGGAGTACGCTCACCAAATATTAAAATTGGCTGACGAAGCACGACAAGCGTTAGATGATAATCATCCATTTGGCGCGCTGAGTATTGGTGCCATGGAAGCCGTCGCGGCCACTCGGTTAGTCGAGCCCCTCAAGCAATTCCACGTCGCACACCCTAATGTTCAACTCGAAGTTAAAACTGCACCCACCGGCACATTAATTGAGAAGGTATTGAGCGGGAAACTCGATATGGCCTTTGTCGCTGACCCTGTGAATGACCCCCGCCTCGTCATTCAACCGGCTTATAAAGAAGTGTTGGTCATGGTCTCGGATTTACAGCACCGTAAAATTAAATCCGGTGATGATCTGATCGAGAATCCCACCGTACTGGGTTTTAGTGATCAATGCGCTTACCGAGCGCGACTGGTGAATTGGTTAAAACACGAAGGGGTCATCGCGAACACCATTGAACTGAATTCTTATCACACCATTTTGAGTTGTGCGGCTGCCGGCATGGGGGTTGGGCTGGTGCCACAGCGCCTGTTGGATGACTACCCCTTTGCGAACAGCATTCAAGTGCACCCACTGCCTGCACAATGGCGTAAAACCGTGACGGCTTTAATCTGGCGGCAAGATGCTACGAAATCCTGCATGTCGTCATTTGCGCAATTCGCCATGCAATCTCATGCAGCCAAGCATCACCGGAGCTAACACAAAAAATGGAGGGTTTATTGTTTTTATTTTTGAGCGCGTTTATCGCCGCCACGTTCCTACCCATGTACTCCGAAGTGGTGCTGGCCACTTTGTTGCTACAGGGCGAAGCACCCGCATTAGTATGGATCGTTGCCACCACGGGCAATACGCTCGGCTCGGTGGTGAACTGGTGGCTCGGGCGTTATTGTTTGCATTTTAAAGATCGACGTTGGTTTCCAATTAATACGAATAAACTCAGTCGCAGCCAAGCATGGTTTCAAAAGTATGGCGTTTGGTCATTATTATTTGCATGGTTACCCATCGTCGGCGATGCACTGCCCTTTATCGCGGGCATGATGAATACGCGTTTTTCCATCATGCTGATATTAACGTTTATCGGAAAGGGCGCTCGGTATGGCGTCGTGATAGCCGCGATCAGCTTGTTTTAAGCCGGTCACACATTGGATAAGTCATTAACGAGCGGTTAAAAAACTTTTAGCCGATGTGAGTGTATTGTCCACAACCTCTGAACGTTCTTTTAATTGAACACCACTCAATTGAAGTCTGCGTGATTCATTGATCAGGTAATGGGCCTTATGCGCGGCATCAGGGTAACTTAATCCACCTAGGCGAATATTCGATACGCAATTTCGATCTGCATCGGTTGTCGTTGCGTTCGGTGCGTAGGTTAAATACAGCCCCATGCTATCTGGGCTGGATAATCCCGGTCGCTCGCCGATCAGCACCAGTACCTGTTTTGCATTTAATGTTTGCGCGACGGCGTCTCCAATGGCCACTCGACCTTGCATCACCAGTGTCAGCGGTGCCAGTGAGATTGAGGGGTCGAGCGACGGAAGCCATTCGACTAAAAATGGGGCAACATTACGCATCATGGCAATGGACGATAGTCCATCCACAAGGCAAATCGCTAAATCAAAATCCCCAGCGGAACGCTTTAGCTCATCTATGCCTGCGCTGTGGAGACAGCGCCCCAAATCAGGACGCTGCAAATACTGGTCTCGATTTTCAGCTTGGCTGTTGAGGGTAATAGTTTGATCAATCCACTTTTGAAGATCAGCTCGCGCGCTTAATTCGCTGGCGCGTGAAAGATGCGTTTTGATTTCACCGAGCAGTTCCGAACCGTTCAGTGGCAAGTGCACGGCATCGCGTGCCATGGCGTGTTCCATTTGAAATTTGAGCATTTCATGAGTGGGCAATGAGCTACCAGCACGCCCGAGTGCGATGCGTGCATCTGTAAATTGCTTTAATGTTTCCCATGGATTTTGAATGACGAACGGCGGTTTCATTCTTTAGATTCCATTAATGGTTTTGTAAGGCTTTTAGGTTTTTCGCAAAGGGTGCAGGAATGGCATCGGATATTGAAAATTGCTTATCCATAATGTCCATGGACTGTAGCCATTGTTCAAACTCTGGCGCCGGTTTTAAACCCAACAACTTTCGAATATACAATGCATCGTGAAAAGACGTCGTTTGATAGTTGAGCATGATGTCGTCGGAACCGGGAATACCCATGATGAAATTACAACCTGCATTTGCTAGAAGCGTTAACAAATTATCCATATCGTTTTGATCAGCTTCCGCATGATTGGTGTAACAAACATCACATCCCATCGGCAAACCTAATAACTTTCCACAGAAATGATCTTCTAGTCCTGCACGGGTGATTTGTTTGCCATCGTATAAATATTCAGGGCCAATAAACCCAACCACGGTGTTTACCAATAATGGATTGAAGGTGCGAGCCACACCATACGCACGGGCTTCACAGGTCTGCTGATCCAACCCATGGTGTGCATTTGCGCTGAGACTGCTGCCTTGCCCCGTTTCAAAGTACATCAGGTTTTGCCCCACCGTGCCACGCTGTTGACTGAGCGCAGCGTCTTGCGCCTCTGCTAACAATGCCAAGTTAATGCCGAAACTATCATTGGTGGCTTCGGTGCCACCAATGCTTTGAAACACCAGATCCACCGGTATGCCAGCGTGAATACATTCCAGGGTATTGGTCACATGAGTCAACACACAGGACTGTGTCGGTATTTGATAATGCTGTATGACGTCATCCAACATGTGCAATAAAGTTGAGCATTGTTGAACGTTATCCGTGGCAGGGTTGATGCCAATGACGGCATCGCCGTTCGCGTAAAGCAAGCCATCCATAATACTGGCGGCAATACCGGTTAAATCGTCAGTGGGGTGATTGGGTTGTAACCGTGTGGAAAAGTGGCCAGGCAGACCAATGGTGTTTCTAAACTGCGTTACAACGCTGCATTTTTTTGCCACAAGAATAAGATCTTGGTTGCGCATGATTTTACTGACGGCGGCTGCCATCTCCGGTGTAATCGCCATTTTTAACGATTGCAGGACTTCCGTCGTGCACGTATCCCCTAGCAAAAAATTTCGAAAATCGCCCACCGTTAAATGACTAATGCGCTGAAAGGCTTGAGCATCGTGCTCATCCAGAATCAGCCGTGTGACTTCATCCTGTTCATAAGGAATGAGCGCTTCTTGCAAAAAACGTTTGAGGGGCACATCGGCTAAACACATCTGAGCAATCGCCCGTTCTTGTTCTGTGTGAGCCGCAACGTTTGCTAATACGTCACCACTGCGCAACGGCGATGCCTTGGCCATTAATTCAGCAAGGTTGGAGAAATGAAATGATTGTGTGCCGAAAACGTACTGAAAGCCGGATCGCGTTGACATGATTCCCTTCTTACCTACTTGTATCAAGTGAACTTCAGTGTATCAAGTTACAAGAAGCGCGACATCTCGTTGCAGCGCCTGATCGCTGTGTGCATATCTAACCACCATTACCTAGCCAATTGGTCAGGAAAAAGTAGACATCTAAGGCCGCATCCCATACCTTGTTTTTTTGAGCTAGATTTAAAAGGCTGTTGGTTGACCCTTCATACACACACTCAACATCAGCAATGAATACGAAGCAAACCTGAAACGGCGACCAGACATGACAACGATAGGTGAACGAATGGGATCATTCGATACGACTCGCAGAGGGTTTATTAAGCAATGTGTCATTGGCGGGGTGGCCGTTTATACGGCGCCCATGCTGTGGGAAATGAATCCAGCCTATGCCGCTAGCTTTGCACCCGACTTAGCAAAAGAATGGAAGGGACAGGGTAAACCCAAGTATCGCAACGATGGCTTAGAAAAAGTCACTGGGCAAAAAATATATGGCCGTGATTATCGCGCGGTCGATATGCCAGGATGGCCAGACCAGCAAGGCTATGGTTTTATTTTACGGTGCAACAAAGCCGATCATAAATACCAAGGTTTTGATTTATCCATTCTGCCGGCTAGCGCAAGACCCAGCACCATCATTACGGCGAAAGAATTAAAACGCGACAAAATCGAGTTGCCGCCATTCTTTGGCGAGCAAATGTTGCTCGAAGCAGGCCAAACCCCACACTATCTCGGACACGCCGTCGCCATATTGTTATTTGACGATTTCGCATCTTTTCGCTTAGCCAAAAATAAGCTGCAATTTAATGCGAGCGTTATTCAATACGCCGAGAAAACCGCGTGGGTGGCAGATAGTAAAAATCCGTATGCCAGCTGGCGCATTGTGCGCGAAGAAGGGCCAGAAGGTGCGAGTGCTGAAGATGCTTACAGTCCGCTGCAAGACGGTTTGTTTTTCCCCAATTTTAAAGCGCATCGCCCTGCATGGCCCACGAGCTATAAAGAAAACGGCTCCGTGTCAGAGCGTGGCATGTACTATGCCGACAAAATAAAACAGGACTTTGAGAAACCACCCGAAGGCTGGCACGTTTTAGATCAAGAATATCGTACCCAGTTTGTAGACCCCATGATGATGGAGCCGGAAGCGTTTAACGGTTGGTTTGATGTTAAAAGCAAAACCTTGCATACCGTGCTCACGTCGCAATCACCCCATGATTTTCAAGAGCAAGCAGTGGTGATGTTAAATACCGGCCCGTTCCGCGGAAAAATTAAACATTTAGTGGTGCATTCGCCGTATGTCGGCGGCGGATTTGGCGCTAAAGATCACTCTATTTTTCCTTATTATGGGCTGGTCGCTTCGCTGTATGCGCAAAAACCCATGCTGATTGCCAACGACCGTTTTGAGCAATTTCAATCTGGGCTGAAGCGTCACCCTTTCACCATGAAAAATAAACTCGCGGTAGACAAAGAAACGCTCAAAATCCAAGCCATGTCCTGTGACATGACGGTGGACGGTGGCGGGCGCGCAAATTTTACCAGTGCCATCACCATGGTGGGAGCATCTGCGATTCAAGGCATTTACTACATTCCCCGCAATGACATTTTGGCCACCGCATACCCCTCTCATAACCCTGACTGCGGTTCCATGCGTGGATTCGGCACCTTGCAAACCATGTCGGCAATGGAAACGATGATCAACGAAGTCGCCGGTGACTTAAAAGTCGACCCCATTGCCATTCGCAAAGCCAATGTCATGGAATCTGGGCAACGTAACACTCAAGGCGCCATTCCCAACGGTGCGTTACGCTATCGGGAAATGCTCGATATGGCAGAACAACATGCCACATGGAAAAATAGAGCTAGCCAAAAAGCCGCGTTTGAAAAAGCGAACCCAGGTAAAAAATACGGCGTGGGTTTTGGCATCGCCTCGAAAGATTATGGGACAGGGGCAGCTTCGCCCAGTGCAGCGGTTCGCATTCAACCCGACGGGCAAATTGAATTAGATATTTGCTTTATGGAAATGGGAACCGGCACCAACACCTCGCAAGCCTTAGTCGTCAGCGAGTGGCTGGGTAGCATGGCTGACACGGTGACGTTGGGTGAAGTCGAAGCATGGGAAGCCATGCAACTCATTCAAACCGACAACCCCTACATCACGTCGCAAGAGCGACAAGATAAAATGTCCCGTAACCCTCGCTGGACACCCGTCATCGCGATGGCGTCGGCAGCCTCGATGTCGTCTTATTATCAAACCCATGCCACCGCCGCGGCGGCGCGTATTGTTTTCGAACATGGCTTGTGGCCGGCTGCCGTTTCGATCTGGTCGGAACGTTACTTTAATGGCCGGTTAGCCGAGCCGGATTTTAAAGACCCTTCCGTCGCGCAATGGAAAGATGGACAGCTTAGCGCTTACGGCTATCCGCCTTTGTCTTATCAAGAGTTAGCGCGCAGAGCGCACGACGAAGGTTTGGTAACAGGTGCGATGGTGCACGCTTTCAATCGCTGGGCGTGGACCGAGGCACAGTTTGAAATTCAGGGGCAATCAAAAAACCTGCCCATTGATGGTTTAGCCATTCAATACGGCAAGGGCGCATCGACGCGATTAAAACGCGTAATGAATTCAAAGGGCTATCATTTACTCGACCGCAAAAGCGTCAACTACCCTAAAACTGCGCTCAACAATGCCATGGTCACATACTATGCACCGTGCGCCACACTCGCAGAAATCGCTGTATCAGAAGGCAGTGGCGAAGTTGAAATTCTCAGCACACACACTTGGCTAGAAGCCGGTAAGGTGCTGGTTAAAGAATTGGTCGAAGGCCAAATTGAAGGCGGTTTAGTGATGGGCGTCGGTCATGCACTGTATGAACAGCTGCCCCCATCGGACGCCGGCGCTGGTAATGGCACGTGGAATTTAAACCGCTATCAAGTGCCACTGGCCAAACATGTGGGCGTGTGGAAACAAACCCACACCCTACTGCCACCGCTCTCACCTTCTGACCCCAGTAAAGGCATTGGTGAGGTGGTGATGATTCCCATTGTGCCCGCGTTAGTTGAAGCTGTGTATCAAGCCACAGGCAAACGTTTTAGATCACTACCCATGTCAGCTGAACGCATTAAGGAGGCCATCGCATGAGCCAGAATATTAAGATGACCATAAACGATCAGCCAGTGGGCCCGGTAGAAGTACCGGATGGCTTAATGATGATTGATTTTTTACACGAGTACTTAAATTTAACCGGCACCAAATTCGGCTGCGGCGCAGGGGTATGTCATGCCTGCACGGTGATTGTGGATAAATCCAATGGCGTCAGTGAAGTGGTGCGCACCTGTATCAGTGGCGTGGAGCGCTTCAATGGGCACGCAGTCAGAACAGTGGAAGGCCACGCAGAACGAAATGATAAAAATGAAATTACGGCGTTAAATCCCATACAAACGGCATTTCTGGAACACTTTTCGTTTCAGTGCGGATGGTGCACCTCTGGTTTTGTCAATGAAGCCATCGCACTGGTCGAGCGGTTAGAGAAAAAACCCATTGCGGTCAATGATGTCGAACAAGTCATTGAAGATGCACTGGGCGATCATGTTTGTCGGTGCACAGGCTACGTTAAATATTACGCTGCGGTGAAAGACGTGATTCTGAAAACAGAGGGGTTAACCCACTCATGATACGGACGAATGACCATTTTCACGGCTTACGAGCAATTACTAAATACCACTCTAAACTGCTCGCTCTCGTGCTCTCCTTACTACCAATGGGCAGTCTATGGGCAGCTGAACAGGACATAAAAAATCGCGGAGAATACTTGGCGCACTTAGGTGATTGCGTGGCTTGTCATAGTGCACCAAACGGACGTAAGTTTACCGGCGGACTGCCGTTTGCGACCCCTTTTGGGGTGTTGTATTCGACCAATATCACCTCCGATAAAGAAACCGGCATTGGTCATTATTCTTATGAAGATTTTTATGATGCGATGCACTTAGGTAAAAGCCCGAAAGGTAATTTGTACCCCGCTATGCCGTATACGTCTTATCACTTACTGACAGACGAAGACACGAAGGCTTTATATGAATATTTTATGAATACGACGCCCATCAAGCAGAAAAACAAACCGAATGACGTCAGCTTTCCTTTCAATATTCGTTTTGGGTTAAAAGCTTGGAACGCAATATCCCATGAAGATGGGCAATTCCAAAGCCAATCAAATAAGTCTGACGCTTGGAACCGTGGCAAATACATTGTTGACGCATTGGGACACTGTGGCGAGTGCCATACACCGCGTACCAACACGTTTGCTATGAACCCACAACAATATTTCCAAGGTGCCGTGATCGAAGGTTACGAAGCCTCTAATATCACGCCCGAAGAATTAAATCGTCAGAACTGGACGCATGACGATTTAGCCACATTATTCCGCACGGGCTATTCCCGTAAAGGCACCGTATTCGCCGGCATGTATCCGGTGGTTTATCACAGCTTTAGCTATTTAACAGAAGAAGATATGCGATCTGTCAGCACCTATTTGCTCGATAATGACGCTGACATTACCGAAAAACCACTCACCTTCAAAGGCCACGATAAACAGCACCCCGGCTATAAACTGTATATGGGATACTGCGCAGGCTGTCACGGACAGGATGGGGAAGGTAAACCCAATGTTTCACCCGCTATGATGGGCAATGCAACACTTGATCGCGCAAGCCCGTATAACGCCATTGCCGTCTTACTGAAAGGCGTTCCAAGCCAACATTACAGCATCGCATCTGGTTTTTATAAAATGCCGGGATATGAAAAAACATTAACCACAGAAGAGATCAGAACACTGACCGAATATTTACGCAGCACTTTCACTGAACAAACGAAAAAAGTCAGTGTGAAAGATGTTCAGCAAGTGCGTGAAGGGTTTGACGCGTTGCCGGCTCACTAGACGGAACCACTATCACCATCGTTAACATAAAAAAAGCCTTTGATGCACGCATCAAAGGCTTTTTTTACGGGCTAGTCACACTCGGGTGACTGGAAAATGTCACATCTTAAATTTCAAAATACTTCCAATCGGTCATCATATCATCTTCAGAAAACTCATAAACAGACAACCAATTGGGGTTTGTTTCATCATCATCTGCTAAATCTAGCAGACTGTCTTCAATGCATTTCGCGAGCGACTTCAGTGGTGCATTACGCGACTCTTTCCTAAAGGCCTTGCCTACCATTAGTGCGCGTATACCAAACGTATTGACCGAAACAACTTTGCCATCAATTTCATAGTTCGCATCCATTTTCAGGTAAAAAGGTGCGCTCTGAGACAGTTTTTCGTAATCAATCGGCACCAAAATAAAGCGACCGGTATTGAGTAACTGCTGCACTTTCGTATCTGGCTGCCCCGCCATCAACAGCAACGGTATGGTTGCTTTTTCAGCCTTGCTTGGTTCGACTGCAACAATCTTTACCTTAAGGTTAAAGAAATAAGACAACGCTTCAGCACTGACCAAGCTTCCACCCCAAGCGCCAAGTTTCTGCCCTTTAAGCATTTCAATACTGATTTTGTTACCTTTGCCCCCCAGCATAGATGAAAACTTAGAAGACCACGAACCAGCGGAATAATCTTTAGGGATCAACAAATGGGCTGTCTCGCTGTGCATGCCAGCGATGACCTTAAAACGATTTTGATTGTACTTACCTGGGTCGCGCTTGCTGTAATACTGCAAAACATCTTCTTGTACGATACCCGCTGTGTATTTTTTAGCATTCATTCCGACCAAATTACTAATTGAACCGTTACTCTCTAAATTAGTAACTTGGTTACCCTCCCCTAACTCGTCGCCACAATAGCTCACGACATCTTGTGTCATGGAAAAGTAGTTACCTTTTTCCGAGCCCGAACCAATTTTGATTTCTTTAGCCGAAGCTATCGCAGATAACATCACGGAGATGCTAAGGATAATTGCAAATCTAATATTCATACTCATATTCCTTTAATTAAAATGGGCTATCTTGGCTCGCGTGATAGTCATCTGAGCCAGAACCATCACCCACTAAAGCGCTAAAAGCACCCATCAATACGGTCATACTCACCAATACAATAAAGATTATTTTTTGTACTTTTGTCGTTTTACTGACTTCCGTTTTATTTGACATGAGACCATTTCTCCTTCTATTAATCGTCCAAGCTATTGGTTAAGGCCAAGTCTTTAGCGCTGTTCTCAATGGTAACAAGAGACGTGGTGAAATCTAACTCGATGGACTTAAACGCCTCTAGCGAAAGCATTTCTTCAATATTCATTCCTGAGCTGCCTTCGAAAATGTCCATTGCACCTTGTGCTAAGTCAGTAAACTCTTTCATTTCTTTATATTCACCCACCTTCTTTTCAAATTGGCGGTTTGCTTTCGCTGCTTTTTCTAATGAAGTCTCCACCTGTTCGTAAGCCGCTTTCACACGCTCCAGCATATCTTGCTTACGTTGATAGTTAGGGCTTGTTGCTTCTGATTTATAAAGGCTATTTTTCATTTGCTCGATCAATGCACCCATTTTGTTACGCGATTGACGAGCATCTTCTAACTTTTGTGTGTTAAGCAGTATCTGATTATCCAATTGCTGAACCGCATTTTTACGTGCCTCATCCACCATGGTTTTCAGTGCTTTGTTTTTGATTTTTTGGCGAATAGCCGGGTCCATCGCTTGGATATACTTGTATCCGTAGAAGCCCCCCACTGCTGAAACGAGCGTTACGACTAACGCCACGGCCCCCGTTATAATTTGTAAAGCAAAAAAGCCAAAGAGAATCAGTGCAAGGAAGGTTAACGCAACAAATGATAGGTTGCGTTTAAGTGTCGTGATGTTTTCGTTTTTAAAGTTTTCGATTTCTTGCATCGTCACTTTATTGGATTCTAAAATCGTCCCAAACGAATTCGATGCGCTACTGCCTGTAGTCATATTTTTTTCCCCTATGCTCCGTACTAAGTTGTACAGAATTCATGCAAAACCTAGCCTAGCTTTCTCATAATGGGTAAATCTAGGTCTATTATTAGGCGGCAAATCTTACACTACTCTGTTTAGAAATGGCGAGATTTTCTCAAAAAGCAGATCTCTTTCGCATCTCTCAATAGAAATATTGAATGGCAAAAAGTTTAACCCTATAACGGGCACTACCAACATTTACACTTTTGAGGAAGTTAACTTCGATGCTTCAATGAGCATGTCGTTAAATATCATTTTCATACCGTTCGATGGTTGCACAAATTAGGCAGCGAACGGTATCCAGTTGCGCTAAACTCATTCGATATACACTCATACATGCAGGCGTCTGAAGGAATCCACCATGGCAGCGTCAACCGATTCGCAGCATCAAAAGAAAATCGTCATCGCCGGCTCCGGCTCCATCGGTTGTTATGTGGGAGGGATGTTAACGAGTCGTCTTGCTGATGTGCACTTCCTTGCACGACCACGCATCTACAACGAGCTTCAAACCCATGGACTCACACTCACCGACTGGTCAGGAAAAGAAAAACAGTTAGCACCGACACAGTTTGTAGTCACACAAGAGGAAAGCTGTTTAAAAGATGCGGACATGATTTTAGTGTGCGTAAAAAGCAAAGACACCCACGAGATGGCAGAGACCATACTCAAGAGTGGTAACGCACACGCGACCATTTTCAGTTTTCAAAATGGTGTCCGCAATGTGGATACCCTTCGAGACGTTTTGCCTTACCACACGGTTCTACCCGTCATGGTGCCGTACAATGTGGTGCACCAAGGGCAAGGACACTTTCATTGTGGAACAGAAGGCGCATTAATGTGTCAGACGGCTCAAGAGTCAGAGTCATTGCTCACTTTAGCAGAGGAAGCGCAGCTTTCATTTGAACTCCACCAAGATATGCACAGTATTTTGTGGGGGAAGTTATTGTTAAACTTAAATAATCCGATCAATGCATTAGCGGGCATACCGCTCAAAGCTGAGCTTGAAGATAAGGCTTATCGTTCCATATACAAAATGTGTTTAATGGAAGGCTTAGCCGTGCTATCCGCTGCCAATATTTCTATTGGTAAAGTAGCGGCGGTGCCGCTCAATTGGATTCCAACAATCTTAGGGTTGCCCAATATTTTATTTAAACTCATCGCCAAACAAATGCTCACCATTGACCCTCAAGCTCGTTCTTCCATGTGGGAAGATCTGGAGCAAGGTCGCACAGTCGAAGTAGACTTCATTACTGGGGAAATTGTTCGGCTGGGCAAAGAGCTGGGCATCCCAACGCCCATGAACGAACGCGTGATGATGTTGGTCAAACAAGCCGAGGTCGCTCAAGCTGGTAGCCCGTCTATGGATGCCAGTGAAATACGCGGTGTGATTTGAAAAACAAGCGATTTAAATTCTAGTGTCTGTTAGAAGTACGCTCACTGGTAAAAAAATCTAAGTATATTACCCCCTTTTAATAAAAAAGGGGGTAATATACTTTTCTAAAAATACTACATGGTTCACTCGAAAGGAAAGTTAAACAAACCATATACAGGTGTAAGTGATTGGCTTCAAATTCAGTTTAGATAAAATCTACTTACAGCACACTTTTAAAATTAGATCTCCGTAGGCTCCATATTGACCACATCCACCATGACACTTTACGGCACTATCTCCAAATGTTGCTGATTTAATATATCCACCAGATGCACTGTATTGCTTTATAGCACGCAAATATCCTTCGTTTGAGGTAAATCCAGTGGGGCATGAGCCACCAGCTCGAAAAATACAGTACTGTCCGTCAGGCCACTCACCTACTTCGCCTCTTAAGGACGCCACTTCAGATTCTAGAACACTTAACATTGGGGTGCCTGGAGTTGCTGGCTGATTATGTGTGTAGTTTCCTTCTGACGTATGTATTCTAATAGCGTAGCCAGACGTAAACCCTTCATTTCGTTGACAATTCAAGTAGTATGTGTCAACTGCCAGTGGACCTGGCTTAAAGTTTGTGTCATTACAGGTCGCAGCAGATGCCGGTATTATCTGATATCCTTCTATTGTTTCACCATCCGGATCTCCAATGAAAGTAATATCAATTGTCACGATCGATTCATTAAATTTATTTTTTGTAACATCAACAATAATTCCGTTTTCTTCTAATTTTTTACAATCTACAAATGCATCAACAACTTCCTTATTAACTATACTAGTCTGTAATACATCTTCACTTTCATAGTTCAACTCTCTATTTTCTGAAGTACAGATTTGCCTTTCGTAAACACTTTTAAAATCTTTAGCACTTTTACTACTAGATCCAAGAGATAATTTTTTGTCACCAATTGTTATGCCAAAATTACTACCGCTAGACCCATCTTTAGACGTGTCAACAATTTCCTTACTGAAGTCACACAGTGCATTATGTACCTCTGCTTGAGTACTTTCATGTGCACTAAATGAATAATGATCAAATATTCCGTCTTGAAGAAGGGCTGAACACTCACTGGCAGTAGCGCCAACAGAAATTGTAGAACTGAGAATGCCAGCTATTAAAGCTTTTTTTATAATTTGCAAAACATTTTTCCTGATTTTGATATATTGCGCCAGCGATTATAGTAATAGGAGATAGTAAATCAATTAAAACTGCCACCATTGCGCAGCAAACAATCAACAAAGAGAAAAATTAACACTCAATAACTAGAATAGATTGAATTTTAATCTGCTGGATATTCAGTACAAGGCTCTCTAGTTAAATGGCTGTAACAGATAAGATAGAGAGCTACTATGGATTACCATATAGGAAGTCAGAGTGACTTAAAATTTATAGATTCCAGATTCAAAAATATATTGAAGCAGAAAAACTCATTAATGGTCAGCTGCTTTTATCATTCTATAACCTGAACTTAATAATCCATTCTTGTTAACAAATTGACTGCTATCATTAAACAATAATTGGAAATGACCCTGGCGACCACTAATGATCATGACGTGATCTTTGCAAGCATTTTTATTCGGAGCATGCGCAACATCTTTCAATGGTATATAGATGTAGTGCCCCTCATACTGTAATCGATCAAAGCTCCCACGACACGTACCGAAGTCAAACAAGTCACTGTGCAAGCTCTCTATTTTCTTGTATGTGAAACTGGATGTGTAATGAGTTTCACATTCATAGACTTGCTCTCCGGTTTCATCTTTTTTAGTAATGCTGACCTTTGGAAAATCAATGATCATGTCAATACGGGTATTCGTTTTCCGTTCTCGCTCGCTGTCACTTTCGCAATGAGATGCATCGAGCCAGTGACTTTTACTCCATTGACCTGAGAAATACTTTTGCTTCTCTGAGTCAAATGACAAAGGTGATTTGGTGAGCTCAGCATCTATCAATTGAGTGAGTTGACTTGATCGTTTTTTTAATGCGATCTCAAGGCAGTCGACCGCGCCTTCACATTTATCTCTCGATCGATTAAATGCTCGTTGCTGGGTTTTTAAAGATTTGAATTCCTCCCCTGTTAGATACTTTCTAGCATGTTTGTAATGCATAGCCACTTGGACATCTAATTTAGCAATCGTTCTATTACTGCAAAGGGCTTTTTCCGTAATTGACCTTGCGAGTAAACAATTAAAACTGGGGGCGATCATTGTAGGGTTAGAGACCCCTATAGGCCGTCCGCTTTCATTAAAAACAACACGATATTGTTCATACTTAGAACCGTCTTCCCAACGTACATTCCATTGGGAGCGTCCATACCATTCAGCGCCCGACACATTGAGTTCCTTCAATAAGTTTTTAGCGAGCACTTCTCTAAAGGCTTGATTAAATATTTGATCAAAGTATGCCGTAAAGGGTTTGATCTCTGTTAAATTTTTAAATGAAGCAGAGCCACCCTGTTCTACGCTAAATGATCGATCCAGCATTTTATGCGCTTCTACAACGTTCCCTTCCGCTATGAATGCTAAAAACTTATAGGCATTTTTTTCTGCCAACTCGCCCATTAATTTATTGGGCTTAGCCTGACTGCTGGCCATCACGGTGATGATCAAGAATGTAAATACCCACTTATTCAGACGGGTCATGGAACGTATCATATTGGACTCGCATTTTATTATTAATGTTGCTTAGTCGTTAGAATCAATCAGACGGGACCGATTACGACCCTAGAGTGTTTCTTGCTTGTATGAATGGCTTAGCAGGTAAATTGTGCAGGACATCGCCGTCGTCACGGCTACCAGTCACTGCACCCTTATTTGCAAGCGATTATCTGCTACAGTATGCAGCAATTATATTCATTGGTGAGCATTCATGGCCAATTCTTCAATTCCCTCTCTGATCAAATTTCACAATAAAAGCCAATCGCTAGAATTGGCGTGGGATGCGTCATCACTGCCAAACGCCCATTTCCAATTAAGCAGTGAGTTTCTCAGGGTTCATAGTCCATCGGCCGAAGTCCGAGGTCACGGTCAAGGCAATGAGGTGCTGCAGTTCGGTAAGAAAGACGTCCGTATTTTGGCACTAGAGCCTGTGGGCAATTATGCGCTTAAAATCAGCTTCGATGATGGCCACGACAGCGGCCTTTTTAACTGGGACTATCTGCTAGACCTAGGCCAGCGACACGACGAATACTGGCAAACCTATTTAGATAAGCTAGCAGCGGCCGGAAAAGATCGCGCATCGGGCTTCATTCAAGTGCGCATGAGTGATGATGAGTAACGTTGCTGAGCAAATCCATCAGATCGGTGCTTTTTGCAGACATCTCGTCGCCCAATCGCTAAAATGATGGTCACATATACATTCATGCTTGGAACCTAGAGGCGCTTAATCGTCAGTGGGTTCCACCATTCCTAATTCAGCAGGCTGTTAGAGATTCAAGAATATGCCAGAAGAGAAGTCCAGCCCCGAAGGCCAAACCACCCACTTCGGCTATCAAACGGTTAATGCAGAGGAAAAAGAAGGTAAGGTCGCCGAAGTTTTCCACAGCGTGGCTGCTAAATACGACATTATGAATGACCTTATGTCTATGGGCATTCATCGCTTGTGGAAACGCTTCACCATGGAGTTCACTGGTGCGCGACGTGGTAACCATATATTGGATATTGCTGGTGGTACCGGCGACTTAACCATGAAGTTTTCTGATCTTGTCGGCCCCGAAGGTAAAGTCGTTTTAGCGGATATCAATGATTCCATGCTCAAGGTCGGTCGTGATCGTCTAATTGATCGTGGCTACAGTGGCAACATCGAATACGTGCAAGCCAACGCTGAAGCCTTACCGTTCGAAGACAACAGCTTCGACGTGGTCACCATGGCCTTTGGGTTACGCAACGTCACCGATAAAGATCAAGCCTTACGTGAATTCAACCGCGTACTCAAACCGGGTGGTCGCTTGTTGGTGCTGGAATTTTCAAAAACCAAAAGCCCATTACTGAGCAAAATTTACGATACCTATTCTTTTACTGCATTGCCTTTCATGGGCAAGCTCATCACGAACGACGCCGACAGCTATCGTTATTTAGCGGAATCCATTCGCATGCACCCCGATCAAGATACGTTGAAGGGCATGTTTGAAGACGCTGGTTTTGCCAATGTCAGCTATCACAACATGACGGGCGGCATTGTTGCTCTCCACAAAGGCATTAAGCCCTGAGGTTCACATGAGCATGTTGATACAAGCAGGATTATCCACAGCAGAGAAAGCCATTAATGGGGCCCTGCAGTATGATCCTGCTAGCCAAGCCAAGTTGGGCGCATTGGAAGGTAAATTGTTGTGTCTTGAGGTGATGGGGCTACCTGCGCCGATGCTTGCTCAGTCCGAATTATCCTCAGACGAGCCATTGCAGTTGTGGGTACGCTTTGGATATCCGTTACAACTCATGTCCCATTCTGAGATTCCAGCAGACGCCACATTAAGTGGCGAACTGAGTGCCTTTGTAAATGTGGCGACCCATCAAGATAAGCAACAAGCGCTCATGAAGAGCGACCTTCAAATTCGTGGTTCCAGTCAATTAGCGCTGTCATTAGCAGATGTCATGGCACAATTGGATATCGACTGGGAAGCCATGCTTAGCCAATTCATCGGCCCAGTGATGGCTCATGTTATCGGACGACGAGCACGCGGCTTATTTGGCTGGCTCAAGCAAACCGGCGAGAAAGTAAAAAACGATTGGGTTGAGTACATTCGTGATGAAGCACAAATGGCCGTACATCCACAGGAAGCTGAGCAGCAGTATCGAGCAATACATCAATTGCGCTTAGATACCGATCGACTGGAAGCGCGTATCCAACGGCTCGCCCAACAACTTAAATAATACTGATGCACCGATTAATTTCTCTGATGGATTGCATTACTCCTATTGCATAGAAGGACACTCACCTCTTCATGGCTCAACTGCGCAGATTGCTCACCATACTGTATGTATTTAGCAAATATCGATTGGATGAATTCATTCCGATTGAATTACTGCCCTGGTATTGGCGACTGGCCTTTTACCTCGCCCCATGGCGACTAAATCCGGTCCCCAAACGTGTGCCGAAAGCGGTTCGGTTGCGCTTAGCTTTGGTGGCGCTCGGGCCGATATTCATTAAGTTTGGGCAATTGTTATCCACAAGACGGGATATTCTGCCAGATGATCTCGCAGATGAGCTGACCAAACTCCAAGACAAGGTTCCGCCTTTTGGCAGTCAGCAAGCCATTACCCTAATCGAGAAAGGCTTAGGTCAGTCTGTCGACGACGCTTTTGAGCGCTTTGATGAAGCGCCACTTGCTTCAGCATCCATCGCACAAGTCCATACGGCCCGCCTTAAATCGGCCGACCCTGAGACCGAAGGCGATCACTTAGAAGTGGTCGTAAAAGTCATTCGGCCCAATATCGAAAAGACCATTCGCAAAGACCTCATGGTGATGGAACTCGCTGCCCATTTAATGGAACGCTACGCTCCCGATGGCAAGCGCTTGCACCCAGTCGAAGTGGTAGAAGAGTATCGCCATACTATTTTTGGTGAACTGGATTTGATGGCCGAAGCTGCAAACTCAACCCAGCTTAAGCGTAACTTCCAAGATAGCCCGATGTTGTACGTACCTGAAATTCACTGGGATTTTTGCCGTAAAAACATCATCGTCATGGAACGCATTTATGGCACCCCTATTGGTGATTTAGCGGCTCTTCACGCCCGCGGCACCAATATGAAAGTCCTCGCTGAACGAGGTGTCGAAATCTTCTTTAGCCAAGTATTCCAGCACAGTTTTTTTCATGCTGACATGCACCCAGGCAACATTTTTGTTGCCCATAACGACCCTGAATCGCCGCAATACATCGCCATCGACTGCGGCATCGTCGGCACCTTAAGCGAAACCGACCAGAATTATTTAGCGCGGAACTTACTGGCATTCTTTAATCAGGACTACCATGAAGTGGCGCGGCTGCATGTCGAAAGTGGCTGGGTCGGCTCGAACACTAAAATTAACGAATTTGAAGCCGCCATTCGCAGTGTTTGTGAACCGATATTCGAAAAACCGTTGCATGAGATAAGCTTTGGTCAGTTGCTCCTCAGACTGTTTCAAACCGCACGCCGCTTCAATATGGAGGTTCAGCCACAATTAGTGCTGCTGCAAAAAACGTTACTCAATATAGAGGGACTGGGTCGGCAACTTTATCCACAGCTGGATCTCTGGGCCACTGCCAAACCCTATATGGAATCTTGGATGAAACAGCGCATGGGACCGAAAGCACTGTGGCAGGAAATCAAACGCCAAGCGCCGGCTTGGGTTCAACACGCGCCTCAAATGCCAGAGCTTGTGCGGGATACCCTGTATCAACTGCAACGTTATCCACAAGAACAAGCCAAACTTGAACAACAAGTCAGCGCACTACGAGCGGACGTACAGCGGCAGGCACAGGGCAAAAAAGCCCGCACTCTGGGCACACTCATCGCAGCCGCAGGGCTCATTGGATTGCATTCTCCCTTCCTGTGGGGACAACCCATTAGCCTCTCATTATTGGGGTTGGGGCTAGCTTGGATCGTGCTACGAGGCTAGCCACAACAAGGGAATGTGAAGATATCAGCCAATCTTTGACCAAGTCGAAGTTCTGCTATTGAACTCGTTCCCAATATCACCATTCAATTTCGCCCACATTTTTGGCGAATGGCTTCGTTATACCCAATCGGTGAAGAGGCAGTAGGGTATCTTGCCTAATATTGCACTATGGCCTCTTCCGCCTAATCATAGGCCACTCAAGGGCTGGCGCGTTCATGCATCAGCGACGGCCGAGCAATCGATCGATATTTGGTTGAATAAACCGCATCCAGAGCCGGTGCTCCCCTGCGTCTTCTGCCACTTGCGGCCAGTGTTACCGGTTAGGAAATTGGGGTATGCTACGAGCATCGAATATGGGGTTGTATATGAGTGATGTACTGATCGAGCTAGGCACTATTCTTGAGGCTCGAAAGGCAGCAGATGCTGACAGTTCTTATGTTGCCAGCCTGCATCGTAAAGGGCTCAACAAGATTCTGGAAAAAGTCGGTGAAGAAGCCACTGAAGCCATCATTGCCGCCAAAGATGCAAAGTTAAGCGGTGACAATAGCGATGTGGTGTATGAAACCGCCGATCTTTGGTTCCATACACTGGTTATGCTGTCAGAGCTCGGCGAGAAACCACAAGCAGTGATTGATGAGTTACAGCGCCGATTCAATTTATCGGGACTGGAAGAAAAAGCGAGCCGCAGCCAGTAAACGTTCATTTTAGACGAACGTCACGGTCGCCTTTCAGAATTGAGATCAAATAGGAAGGAATATGAGCGATTGCCTATTTTGTAAGATTGTCGCAGGCGATTTACCTGCAGACAAAGTGTATGAAGATGATCACATTTTAGCTTTTCGCGACATTGCACCCAAAGCTAAAACCCACATACTGGTCATTCCTAAGCGCCACATCACTAACTTGTCGACTGTAGAAGAGAGTGAGTGGCCGGTCGTGACTCATGCACTGCAACAGTTAACACCCATCGCTCATTCAGAAGGTTTAGAAGGGTTTCGCGTCATCACCAATAACGGTGCCGATGGCGGACAAGAGGTTTTCCATATGCACTGGCACCTGTTAGGTGGCGGTCGATTACCCGGTTTTTAATTTTAGCGTTTACGCATATAAAGTATTTAAGAGAGGAAACATTATGTTAGGTGGAATCAGTATCTGGCAGCTATTAATCGTACTTGGCATCGTCATCCTAATTTTTGGTACAAAGAAATTACGTACTCTAGGCAGCGACCTTGGCGGTGCCGTAAAGGGTTTCAAGAAAGCAGTCGATGATGAGAAAAATGCTGCGCCTGAAAAACTCGAGAAACAAGAAGCCGACGCCACGTTCGATCAGAAAGCTGAAAAAAGCACGGCGGACGCAGCCGAGAAAAAAGACAAGGCTTAAGCTATTTGGCCAGCCGTATTTACAAGTCTAAACGAATGAACGTTCCGCCATGCAGAACGCTCATTCGTTTTACAGGCGTTTATATTAAAAGAGTGTGTTAGCAAACTTATGTTTGATATCGGTTTTACTGAATTACTCTTAGTCGGCGTACTAGGGTTAATCATCCTCGGGCCGGAACGCCTGCCAAAAGCCGCACGCAGCGTTGGACGTGTCGTCGGAAAAATTCGTCGTACCATGACGGGTATACAAAACGAAATAGAACAAGAAGTTCGCAATCAAGAAATTCGTGAAAAGTTAAAAAATCCCATGAGTACCTTTATCGATGACATTGAAAGCAATGTGATTGGCGATGGAACGAAACATCACGGGGAAATAGAGAAAAAAGAAATAACGGCCGACGATAAGAAAACAGACCGCGATGCCCAATCATAAAAACATAGACGACCAGTCATCTCAGAACACTATCGAACACGAGCAACCCTTGATATCTCATTTAATTGAATTGAGAAATCGTTTGTTGCGATCCATCGTCGTGATATTTATTGCCTTTGGATGCTTATACAGCTTTTCCAATGATCTATATCTCATACTGTCAGAACCATTAAATGTGCTATTACCCGAAGGTGGATCGATGATTGCGACGGGTGTCGCGTCCCCGTTCTTAGTCCCCTTTAAATTGACATTGGTGGCAGCTGTATTTTTAGCGATTCCTTTTATATTGCATCAAGCATGGGCGTTCATTGCACCGGGATTGTATAACCACGAAAAGCGATTCGGCATTCCCTTATTACTCAGTAGCATCGTGCTTTTTTATGCAGGTGTTTGCTTTGCTTATTTTGTTGTACTGCCCTTAGTGTTCGGATTTTTCACAGGCATAGGCCCTGAAGGCGTCAACTTTTTACCCGACATCAATAATATATTGAATTTTACGCTGAAAATATTTTTCGCATTTGGAATTGCGTTTGAGATTCCCATTGCCACCTTATTGCTGATCATGACCGGAATTACCACCGTCGAGAGCCTAAAACAAAAACGTCCCTACATCGTGGTTGGCTGTTTTGTAATAGGCATGTTAGTCACTCCGCCTGATATTATCAGCCAAACCATACTGGCCGTGCCCATGTGGTTCTTATTTGAAGCGGGTTTATTTTTAGGGCGCTTCGTGAAGAAAGATGACAGCACAGAAGATGAATCGGAAGAGCCTTTAGACCAAGAGGGCACACATGACGATCAATATCATGCAGACAACCGCGCAACTGATTCAACATCACAGACCAACACGGACCAAAAAGAAGAAGGAAAACACAATGCGTAACTCGATATTGTCGCTCACAACCATGATTTGCGGTATTGCCCTGAGTCATGCAGCCATCGCTGACCTGCCAGTGCTAGAACCTAAACACGACCAAGCACTCAATAAAACGGAAATGATGTTGAACGCAAGCCTTGGTCAAGGTGGCGACAGAATGGCGCAAGTAGAAAATGAATTTGGTCACACCCAAAAAATGGACGCTGGCAGTGGTGTCGTCCTAGGTGTCGGTCTGAGGCATACACTGTCGACGGAAACGCCTATATTTTTTGAAGGCAGTTTCAACATTATGTACAACTCGATTAATGGCGAAGAATGGGATGCCAAATTTACTCGATTCCCGCTAGATTTATTAGTCGGCACTCAATTTAAAAAAGTACGCCTTGCCGGTGGTTTCACCCACCATCTATCACCAACCTATGAATTAAGCAGTGAAGATGAGAATGCGAGTGATGCGACCGTGAATTTTGATGACGCAACAGGCACTGCCCTTGAAGCAAGCTATGCACTCACTAAACGCGGCGATTTAGGCGTTCGATACACGCAAATTGAATACACAGTGGGTGGCTTTAAACTCGATGGATCAAATGTCGCCGTGAAATTTACAGCGCACTTTTAAGCACTCAACACACTGCAAAAGACTCACCGCCTTTGCACTAAAAAAAGGAAAGGGCTGCCCCTTTCCTTTTTTTTCATCTATGGGTTTTTACAATGGAATGGCAGTTTTGTAAGTGATCCATTAATGTCTATTAGATTTATGCTTGAGCAGATACAAGCCCACCATGAATTCGTGGCTAGGGTTAAGGATTTAATCCAATACTAGAATGAAATAGATCGTTTTCTGTTTGCTCGAAAGCTGATTGGAATTTATAAAGGTTCTGTTACACAGAATTATTTATAGTCTCGTTTCGTAGTGTGCCCAACAGTCAAGCTATTGACCGTTGGGCTTTATTTTTAGACTACTTACTCGTTTTCCAAATAGGAGTATATTCAGGGGCTGTTTTACTTATGCTTTTATAGATGTTTTCTCCACTATCCTTCCACCAATATTCAACATAGTCTTGGGGGTTTTTATCTTCATAGATTGAGACAATCCCAAGTAGCCCGCAAGGCGTTTCAGAGGCAAAATCCCACCCATTCTTTTCGGCATAATACAAATCTAAGTCTTCGTCATACCAAAATCGATATCCTTTCTTTTGGAGTAATTTGAGTGCCGTATCGTAGACATTAGAGTACTCTGAAAGTGTGGGCATATCGTTCCTCACTTCTTAATTAATTTAATTGCGTTAGCCGGTATTTCGCCTTTGAATAATACTTCTTGAGCAAGTTTGGCATTTTTAATGTCCGTTTTAGTTCCATGTCTTTTCGTAGCTTGCAGAACATTGTTATGGTCGATAAATTTGGCCCCTCCTTCTTGGGCTTTTTTAATATCAATTTCAACCAATCCATTTCCGCTTGCGTATCGTTGAGTAGCTTTTTCAGTCAACGCTGCTGATATATGCCCTGTATCGTCACCTGCCACGTGTCCAGCAATTGATCCTCCGTTACCTTTTGGTTGAATACCTAATCCTTGATCTATTCTAGCACGGTCACCAGCATGCAACTGTCGATAAACCTTGCCCTTACAATTTTCATTATGCACCAGTACGTTTTGCTCTGTCACATAATAGGTATTGAAGTCGGCAATGGTGAAGTTATAGGTCGGTGCGACTGTATTTAAATCAACAATCGACTCAACCACCACTTCACCATGACCGTGAGTTTCAATACGATCACCTGCATTTAATGCCAGTGTGCGAGTCCAGCCTGCATCCACAACATAGAATGGGTGGTCATCTGTGGTTTCAATATCCACAATTTCCCCAGACATCGTGGAGACACTGACTTTATAAATTTCCCGATCGTCGCGTACGAACAGTGTTGTGACAGGCTTGAAGGCCTGCTCACCGGTTTCCGTGTCTTTTGACCACACCTTATCGCCAGTTTTAATGTCTTCAATGTCACGGTAGCCTTGGTCGGTTAGAACCTGTGTGCCTGCGACAAAACAGCATGGAATCGTCGAGTCTGTTTTATTTGACCGATCTTTCGCATTGGAGTAAATCTTTTCACTTGGTTTGCCAATCGATGTTTTTTCGACAATACGTTTAACGTCTTTAACATCGGATACACTCACCGGTAAAAGTTCTGACGCCAAAGACGCCGCTGCCCAGAGTCGTTCACCCATGGATGCGTTGGAGTCAAATAGGGTCATGGCATCTTGAACGTTATCGGCAAAGGCATCCGCCGCGGAGCCACCCTTGTAAACCTTCACTGCAACTTTAGCCAGTTTACTCCAGACGGAATTGCCGTCGTCATCGACAAACTTCAGTGGATTATTCAGTGAGTAGATATAGAGATTACATTCACGTACGGTTTGAATACACTGATTGGGATCATTGAGGTAAATAGCATCAGGGCTAATGAAGCGCCCCAGTTTAGGATCGTAAAAACGAGCGCCGAAATCGTATAGCCCGGTTTCGTCATCCAAATATTTACCGGTAAAACGGTGGTGGGTTTTTTCTTTGGGAAGTGCATCCTGATTGCCCGCAATGTGATCTTGCCATTGGGTTGAAATCACTTGCGGTTGTTCTTCGCTACCATAAGCGTGGTACAGCATTTGTTCTACGGGTAAACCAGAAGAAGACATGATGAAATCACTGGAACCCAAATGGTCTTTTAAGTAGTAGAACCATTGATGCGTTTCGTGC
The DNA here is from genome assembly GCA_947503895.1 of uncultured Saccharospirillaceae bacterium. Taxonomy (GTDB): domain Bacteria; phylum Pseudomonadota; class Gammaproteobacteria; order Pseudomonadales; family Oceanobacteraceae; genus Bermanella. The sequence continues at coordinate 175,674 of CANNFT010000005.1, read as the reverse complement.
TCCAGACGGACCAATCGTGAGTCCGCGACGAAGACATAACTTTGTGCACTATTGGGTTCAAAGGCGATACTTTGCATGGGATACAGCGACCGTTCTGACTGCGCTGCACCTGAGCGATCCACCACTTTTTTATAAACGCGATCACCGCTGACATTATATCCGTAATAAACATGTTTATCGGATGTTTTAACGTAGTTTAGTTTGCCAAGCGGATTGAATTGCGTTTCTAAAATATTTGGGCTGGTGGCCAATTGGCCAAAACCATCAAACGAATAGGGTGAGTTCTCAGAACCCTGAGGCACGAGATTTGTTTCTGCATAAATTCCATGATTCAGTCGATCAGTACGTCCACCTTGTTCACCATTATGGGTAAAACTGCCCGACCCGTTATAACGGTACTCGTACTGTTTTCCATAGCGATTTTCTGTAATTAGCTCGTCTTTCCAGTTATAGGCAAACGTACCATTTCGACTAATGTGGCCGTGATCAATTTGCGGATCTTCGGGATCAAGCAAATCAATAATTTCATTCACCGAATTATTTTGATTTAGTTTTAGCTGTAAATCCTGTAATGGAATATTTTGGCTGCGTGCCTGGTAATGACTTTTGATTCCTGTGATTTGCAGCGTTTCAGGTGAGTACGTTAAATCGGTCTGCGCGTAAATTTGTGCTTGAGGGTCATCACCATCAATTTGGCGATAGCGAATGTGTTCAATTTTTCCCTTCGCATTATAGGCAATGTTTTTAATGACGCTTTCAACGTGATTTTCATTCGGTAATCGAATGTCTACTGCACGTAAGTATTGGTCTTTACCGAGTGTGTAAATACCTTCTAGCCCGTGCGGATTGATCGTGCGACGCTCTGTACCATCTAATGAATATTCGTAACTTTCTCCCAATGCTCTGCTATCTGAACCATCTACTCGATCTATGATATCGACTTCACGATGAATGGTTCTGCCATTTAAATCGTAGCCTATGCGCTCATTGAAATCGTAAAAACCATTTTCATCGAAAGTCTGAATACTGGTTAATTGCCCTACTGGGTCGCTAATCGGTAACGAGTATGCAGGTGTCGTTTTCCAGCTTGAGGAATACTGGTCGTAACCGTATTGGGCATACAGTGCGCCATCGAGTCGAGTGTTTAATAGGCGGTCTAACGCATCGTATTCATATTGTGCATATTGAGTATGGTGACCGTTATTAGATACGCGCGCCATAGCACGTAAACGGCTTCGAGTATCGTAAACATAATATCGTTTACCTAAACCTGGAATAGATTGATATTCCAAGCGACCCAAGTTGTCATACGTCAGCTTTCTAGGCTGTGTTTCATCCGGCAATAAAATGTCGGACAAGTGACCCAGGTTATCTCGCTCGAAACGAGTGATATCGACGTCACTGCCTTGGGCATCGGCTTCAATGACTGCGAATACCCCCAATGCATTGGCAACCTGATATTGATCATGCAGTATGGTGCTGTCATTGCTTTGGTAACGAGTGCGTTGTTTGCTGCCCCAAGCGTAATATTCAAATTCACGGGTTTTACCCGTGGGGTATTGAATGCTACTGACTTGACCCAGTGCATTGTAAGTAAATGCTTTACCAACTTGATCAATAGGTTGTGGCAGTTGTGTCAGCTCGGCAAAAACAGATTCCACGGAGTGGCCATCCAATTGGTAGGGCGTCCACGCGAAGACTTTTTGTTGGTTACGGTTATATTGAGCGAATTCCTTTATGCGAATGCTGTCTGCTGCTGCGTTGTTTTTACTGTGGGCATTTTCCACTTCCGCTAGTGTGGTGCCGTCGGCATTGATAGCCGCCAATTGGTGAATCCAAGTCTGTTCGCCTTCTGGCGTTGAGCCTGCAGATTGATAACGGCGTAATGATGCTTTGATAAACGTGGGGTAACCATCTTTCCCCAGCTTGTAAGCAAACGTTTGTTCTGCACCGTCACTGGTGATCGCATGAATACGACGACCTAAGGCGTCATAATTTAGCGTCGTCCATAAACTCAATGGCGATTGGTAACGTTTAATTCTTCCTGCTTCGTATTCGAATGTCCAAGTTTGCGCCTCGCTTTGACTGGTGACTTTTGGCATGCGGTAATGAACGGGCAGGATGCCATTGACATCGTATTCGACAGATTCCAAAAGGCCTATATCGTCATAAACATGTGTAAGATTACCGAACTCGTCGTATTGATAACGCGTGGCGCTTTCAATTTCAGACGTATATTCACTTGCGATGGCATTTGGCACAGACGAAATGCCGGATAAACGATAATGTGATTCAGTATCTAACAGGCCATTCTCAAGATAGGTGTAATATTGGAAATTCAGTAACTGACCGTTGCGTGTCACATATTGGTAATCTGGCTGCGTGTAAATATGGCGCTGCCCCATCACGGATCGAGACGTTGTGAAATCCACCTCGGTTACAGTGGTACTGGGTGGCAGCTGGATGCCGAAAGGCCCCGTTAATCCGTCATGGGTTTCCACAATACGGTGAGGTAAATTAAATCCGTCAAAATCAAACCACTCGATCTTAGAATGTGCGACAGCCGTACCTTCGGTGCCATATTGATAATGATTCTGCTGTGTGTTTCGCACATTAAAATATCCGCCTAAATCCTGTGCAGACCAATCATAAAACTCAGATTGTGTTAAACGATTTTTCGTGGGTAGTACTTGATTACGAGTCGATGTACTGAGTGAGTGTACGGTCGGGTCGCTGGGATCAAACTGAATATTCGACACCGCAGCCAAATCAAAGTAGCCGTCGGACTGCAATGTATAGATTTCTTTTGATTTTAATCTACCAGCGAGGGCGTCTTCTGCCGGTGTGCTGCCCTGAGTGAAATAGTGTTCAACGGAGTAACTACTTTCCTCGGCATACTGGTCGCCATATTTTAAGACTTCAACCTGGGAAAAACCTTCGAACTTGTGAGTGTCGGCATTATAAAAAGGTTGATGGTAAAAATATTCAGAGACTTGAACGTTTGATCGTACATTACCCGTTTTGCCGTAGGACGATATTAATTGCTTGGCCACAACGACCGGAAAATGCAACGGGCTTTCGGATTTGTTTTGTTTTATATTTCGAATACGTTCGTCGGTTGAGGTGGCATACAAAATGTCATGACGTAGACCGCTATCAAATTCCACACTGGTCAGTAAGTTGGATTTTATCAGTTGTATATCACCCTCGCGATTGAAATCAAGCATAACAATGGGGTTATCCGATAATACAGAACCATCAAAAATCAATATTTCAGCTTGACCATCACCATCTATGTCGGCAACGCGACTTCGATTTTGTGTTTGACTGACCGTGATCGGCGTATTGAGTTCGAGCATGATCGGCTCTGCCAATGCAGTGAGGTTCCCCAAACCTAACCAGACGAGTAATTGCGTTTTAGTGGTACCTTGCGAAACGTAATCCAATACGCCGTCGCCATTGACATCGGCTAACCAAAGCCCCTGTAAATGATTTACGCCTTGTAATCCGGTTAACGCAATAAAGTGACCACCATTTCCACAACGAGCATGCTGATGCTCGCTGTTCCCGAATAAAGGTTGATGGCTGGCCAGTTCGTATAAATCACCCCGATTAGGATAGACACACACACCACTTTGATTCGGTGCGGATGATGGGCGAAGCTGAACAAGGTCTGCGAGTTTATCACCGTTTACATCGGTTAATTTAATATTCAAATCCGTTAAGTCGAATCCGGGCTGGGAAAAGGGTGTTGCAAATGATTTGGCTGCTAGACGGAATTGCCATTGCCCGGATAGATTTTGTTTACTGAGATTTAAGTAGACATGGAATTGGGCGACACCACCGGCGCCACTTGTCGTCGTCAGAATATCGCTTTTACCGTCTGCATTGAGATCGACGAATCGGGATAAACCACTACGAAAAGATGCAGCCGCAATACTGTTATTGCTGGTTAAAAATACGGGAGTGCCCGTCCAGTTAAAACTGCCATCAGCGTTACCTAAGTATATATAGGATTCTGTACCGCTGCTAAATTCCACAATATCCACATAGGAATCACCGTTCATATCAGCAAAGTGAAAATTATCGGACTTTAAATTAGGGGAAACAAATTTACTACCGCGTTGCAATTGCCAGTTCTGTGCTGATTCAAATAATTGGTTGCCGTCACCTCGGCCAAAAAATACATCACTGGAATTATTAGCGTTACGTCTTAGCACATCTACTAGGCCGTCATGATTTAAATCAGCCAGTTCAAAATTTTCAACCGAAAAGTGGGTTTCGTCTTTCAGTGCATCCAGTGAATAAACTAAATCACGATTTGCTAACTTATCCTTCGACCAAGCGGAATAATCAAAATGGATAGCCGGAAACTGCTGTGTATTAGATTTAAGTTGTGCGTCATTTCCAAAACGATAAATGGATTTTAATTGATTTAAAACAGTGAGTGATTCGCCATTAATGTGGCTTTGCAAGTCGGCTTCAGCGACTGACTGACAAGCGCTGTCTGTGAGCACTGAAAAATTGGCTTCTTGACGAGTGATATACGCAAAGCAATATTGCCCGTGTATCGCACTGTTATATCGAGCTATGACTTTTCCGTATACCTTGCTCGTGCGTTGTTGAAAACCATACTGATATTGTTCGCTGCTATGATGGCGATCCAATAACGTAAATTCGTAATGACTGGCACCGCCAGAAAAATAAATGTCCGTTAAATAGCTACGGCCGTCATTTTTTTGATACTGATAGGCAATGGCTTCGCCTTGAGGGGAAATTTCATAGGCCAGTGGAAATCGGGTTAATTTTTGGTTTTGACCTTCCGCTATATTCAAATCAGCGCTGAATAGTTGAGTGCTTCCATCAGAAAATTGCACCGAAAATCCCGATTGAATATGAGGTTTGACACCACTTACTGTTCGAGCATGTGCAGGTGCATAAATTGAATGATGATAGGTAACGGAAATGTACTGTTCAGATTTTTCAAGCTTGTAGTTCAGCGTTCCCGCTTGATTGGATTGAAAAACTAATTTTTCACCGGCATACGTAAGATAGTTTCGAAAAGCACCATTAGATAAATTGCCTTTTAGGGGAACACCCAGCTCCGCAGAGACTTCTATTGATGGAATAGATAATGCCCAGCCCACGCCGAATCCACTGTCTCCATTAAATTGGTTGTATTGAATGGAGATAGAAGGTGATACTTGATTCCGGCTGGGTAAAGATGGAAAGGGTAAGGTGTATTGACCAGAGCCTTTATTAGCGTGTACAGAAAAACGACCGGACTCCTGAAAAACCGTGCCGCCTGCTTCAGGTAATTTGACCAAACCGGATTTAGCACCGGATTTATCCGTTGCCAATACAGCACTCATAGGAAGCGCACAAGCTATGGATGCAATCAGAGTACGCTGGACCCATCTCGATAATCTCGTGGGCCAGCGGGAATTTGAGTATGTATCAATGATGCCTTTCAAGATAAGTCTCACTATGTAAATTTAAAGCAAGCAGAAATCAATGTTTATGAATACGAGTACGACAATAAAACGCTGACGTTGTTAGATATATAGGTGAATCAATAGCTTGGTTATTGAGAATAAATTGTATGAATCGCGATGGTTGACATACAGACGTGTTAAATATTTTAGATTGGCTTATCACTATGTCTCGATGTCATAGTGATAAGCTCGTCCGTTTTATGAATATATTATGGGCAGTGCGTACCAGACCTCCATGGGATGCCCGGCTCAATTATGGTTGTGCTAAGTGTTGATGTGCTTCCATCATTACATTTTTTGGTGTCTTGATAGATACGAGGCTCACACCAGCTTCCTGAAGCCACTCGATTTTGCGTCCACGTTGAATTGTGAGCGTGAGAACCGCAACTGTAGTATTCGTATGTGCAGCTACCAACGCCATTTACTTTATAGTGGCTATCGCAAGTGGTTTTGGTAATGGAGGTAGCGCCATCGTTACATTTCTTGGTCACATCGCCATTGGAAATGGATTCACTCCATGTAGCGCCATGCACTCGGCTACCACAATTTTTTGGAACATAGACACATGAAGAACCGTTCCAGTTGTAGTTGGTATTACAATTGTTTGCGGTATTATTAACGGAACCATCATTACAGCTAAAAGAGCGAGAGCCGTTAGGAATATTGTCCGTCCAACTAGCACCGTGTGCTTTAGTTGCACCGGTAACAGGTGACTTACAGGTTTTAGGAACGTATACACAAGCAGAACCATTCCATGAGTATTGTGTATTACAGCTATTATTTGTATTGGTCACATTGCCATCATTACAGCTGAATGAGCGAGTACCATTTGAAATGCTATCCGTCCACGATGCATTATGTGCATGTGAAGACCCGGTCACTGGTGAAATACATCCATTAGGAACGTAAACACAAGCAGAGCCGTTCCAACTATAGTCACTATTACATGAAACGTTGCCGGCAATCACGCTACCATCATTGCAACTGTATGTACGGCTACCATTTGTGATGCTTTGTATCCAAGAGCTGCCATGCGCATGACTACCACAACTTCTAGGTTGGTAGATACACTGGCTACCACTAGTTGTATAACCACTATCGCATATTGGTGCGCCTACGGTCGAAATACTACCATCATTGCAGGTATAGCTTTGATCTCCATTGGGGATGGATTGCCACCAAGTACTATTGTGTGCATGAGCGCCACAGTTATCTGGCAAATCAACACACTGACCGTTTACGGCATCGTAACCCGCATCGCAATTTGGGTCGCCTTGAAGTTCTGAACTTCCATCAATACACATATAGGTTTGTGTACCATGAGGAATCATTTGATTCCAAGATTCACCATTGGCGTAATCACCACAGGCACCCGTTTCGCCTACTGGCACGCCGTCCATGCAGTGAATATCGTTAGCATCGGCGGCATTAAAATAAATTGAGAATATATTCTGCGGCATTGACGCGGCGGTTGTAATGTCATACCCCATGGCATCCAATAAACCTTGGCAACCGATATGGTTCACTTTGTTACTGCTCAAGCCATCTAAATCCAAAAAGAATTTTGTTTCATTGGTGAAATCAACGGACAACAATTGTGCACTGGTATCACAATGCAAAGACGGATTGAGTTCGTACCCTGAAGTCACAACGCGAGCGTCATCCAATGGGACTTGTTCCATCCATGCCAACATGTCTGGGTCAAAACCCAGCCCTGTAAACATATCCTTTAACTTGGGAATGTTCGAACATTCGATTTGGTATCCCGTATTTTCAGTTAACAACAATGGAAAGAACGGAAACGTTGGGTCATTAGGATCAAACACCTGAACAATATTGGTGTTGGGGTCATTCGGCACCGCTACCAGCATAGGGGTGATGAAGCCATTGTCGATTTTTTTATCCTCAACTGGTGGCTCCCAAAAAGCAGAATGGGCAATACCGGCAATTGCCAGTAAACCACCTGCAAGCAGTGATGTTTTTTTCATTATTATATTGCCTTTTTTGCAAGTAAGTATTGATGGTGAAAGCGCTACCATTTAGCTAACATGCTAAATGGTAGCGTGGATTAATGATTACATTCGTAACCAGGTCGACGTGGTATGCCTGGCCAGGTTTCTACTGAATCTAGCAACGAAACTGTTCCGTTGTAGCACTTTTTGGTATCTCTATAACGCGGAGGATCACACCAGCCAGCTCGGTTTCCCTCTCGGTGCTCATTCCATGTGGTGTTGTGTAAGCGACTTCCACAGTTGTAATATTCGTAAGTACATTGACCAACACCGGCGATTTTGTAGTGGCTGTCGCACGTGGTTTTAGTGATGGATGTTTTACCGTCATAACACTTTTTCGTAACATCACCATTTGATATCGATTCGCTCCATGATGTATTGTGGGTGCGACTACCACAGTTTTTAGGCACATAAACACAGGAGGAACCATTCCAGCTATAATTGGAATGGCAATTATTTGCGGTATTACTAACAGAACCATCACTGCATTTAAATGAACGTGAACCGTTAGAAATGCTATCAGTCCAGCTCGAACCGTGAGCTTTCATTTCGTTCGTTACAGGGGATTTACAGGTCCTTGGAACATAAGCACAAGATGAACCGTTCCATGAATATTGGGAATGACAGGTATTAGAAGTATTTGTCACACTTCCATCGTCACAACTAAACGATCGAGCTCCATTTGCTATATTGTCGGTCCAAGAAGATGCGTGTGCATGCACGGTATTATTAACAGGCGATTTACAGGTCTTGGGGACATAGGCACAAATGCTTCCATTCCAATTAAAGCCGTTATTACATGTAACATTACCAGCAACGGTAGAGCCATCGTGACAGCTAAATGACTGTGTGCCATTTGTAATGGAAACGATCCAAGAGCTTCCATGGGAGTGGTCGCCGCAATTTTTCGGTTTGTAAATACATTGAAGACCACTGGCCTCATATCCTGAATCACAAACAGGTGCACCCAACGCCGTGATATTTCCGTCGTTACAACCATAGCTTTGGCTTCCATACGCAATGCGTTCAGACCAAAATGATCCATGGTTGTGACTACCGCAACTTTGTGGAACGTAAACACATTGCCCATTATTCGGCTCGAATCCTGATTCACATGTGGGGTCGCCCTGAGTTTGTGAAACACCATCAATACAAATATAAGTTTGTGTGCCGTTTTGAATGAGTTGATCCCACGACTCACCATTAGCATAGTCACCACACGAACCCGTCTCCCCCACCGGAACACCGTTCATACAATGAATATCATTAGCGTCCGCAGCATTAAAGTAGATACCAAATAAACCGGGATCAACCTTATAGGCGGTTGATATATCGTAGCCCATGGCATCCAATAATCCTTGGCAGCCAATATGGTTAACTTTATTGCTACTTAAGCCATCTAAATCTAAAAAGAATTTTGACTCGTTCGGAAAATCGACTGACAGCAATTGAGCGCTGTTGTCACAGTGTAAGGATGGATTTAATTCGTAACCCGAGCCAACCACACGGGCATCATCTACAGCGACTTGTTCCATCCAAGCCAGCATATCCGGATCAAACCCCAGTCCTGTAAACATATTCTTTAGCTTAGGGATATTTGAGCATTCAATTTGATAGCCAGTGCTTTCTGTTAACAATAACGGGAAGTGTGGGAAGGAAGGGTCGTTGGGATCATAAACCTGAATAATACTCGTGTTCGGATCGTTTGGTACGGCAACCAACATCGGCGACAGCAGGTTGTCTTCGATTTTTTTATCGGGATGGTGATCCCAAAACGCTGCATGCGCTAAGCCCGCTACTGCGAGCAGACCACCCGCAATGATGGATCTCTTGGTCATCAAGATTCCCCAGTTCGTTAGACGTAATGTTAGTGAAGTAGGAACAACGCACGCAGCGCTGTTCCTTAAACCCAATTAATTACAGAAGAAAGTGCCACCCATTTGTAACAGTCCCACACCCTCACACGATAAATAAGTATTGTAATCTGTCGTGCGTTGAGCATCGTGTCCATCTATGCCCTGCACAAAAAATTGGGTTAACGGATGGACGTATACTCGACTGCTTCCGTCCGAAGATGAAAAACCAGCAAATGTAAATTGATCAATATTTTGGGTCGGTAACCCCATGACATTACCGCCATAAATGGTCAGTGCATAAGGGTAGGTAGGATACGTTGCAGGAATATTTTTCGATTGGAAGTTAAACCCGTACACCGGCAACACCGCCGTATTACCGGTGATATCCAATGATGATTGGAAAGAAAATATTCGAGAATAGGAACCTGCATTAAATATGCTTGGCGCTGAAATTTGACCTTTGCTGGTCACAAGTGATCCGAGGCCGGATATAAATACACCGTAACCTTCACTGGTAATCAGCCCCGTATTTCCGGGTTTTTCACTTTTTAGCATTACATTCGCACTGTAACCTTCAACGCCGATCCAATCGCCTTGTACCTGACAACTCTCGCAATATAGACTGCTATTGGTCGTTAAACGAATGCCTTTGTGCCAACGAAAATCATTTTTGTTTACATCCGTATAAGATTGAATGCGCAGGTTGTCTGCCATAATCTTGGTGCCTGCGGTGACTTCGATACCGGTGAAGTTAACGCTGGATTCGGTCTCACCCAACACACTGGCATCCAATGAATGAATTAGATCAATATGATTAATTTCAACTTCTTTACCCGTCATAATTTTAAATGCAGAGATTTTATATCCATTGGTACACTGAGAAGCACGACTGCATTGATAGTTAAACGTAATTTGTTTAGGGCTGGTAGCTGAAGGCGCTTCAAGTACGACTTTTTCAAATGGTATAAACGAATAGAAAGGCACATAGGTACTACTGTTAATTGTGAAGTCAGATTCGATATTCAATTTAAGGACCGTTTTATCCTCACAGTGGGTATTGTCCAGTAATAGATCTCGAAATTCATAGACAGTGTAGTGCGTCTGATTCAGTGTTTTTTCACAGGTTTTTTCAATTAATGCAGTAGGGCAAACAAAGGTTTTCACGTTGCTTGGAGGTGCCATGTTAGCAATTTCTCGGAACTGCCGTTCGAACCAAGATACCGTGCTATTCGTCTGGGTGAGTTTTAGTGCTGGCAGTACATCCGCTTCGCACCCTTCAAAAATAACGGGTTTCGCTGTTTGCCAAATTTGGTAATCTGTTCCATCGGTTTTAACCAAGTTGGTGACGGTGGCATTCGATTCGCTGACCCATGTATTCGTAAAGTATTCGTGCTGGGCTGCATTTGCGTCATCACACATATCTATGCAGTAGTCTAACCAAATATCATTCATCAGCGTATTCACGCTGATATTTTTTCGGTAAACAGAAGTAGGAATGCCGAATACGTTTCGCAGTTCTGCTTCAAGCAGACCAAGATTGCTAGCATTCAATGCTACACCATCGACTTTACTAATGGGCAAATAGCGTGTTGTGGGAATACCCTCCTCAATGCGGTTAAACCCTACGGCGAGTACCGCTTTAAACCCACCTACACCTCGATAAACGGCTAAGTTAAGGTCATACGGATTATCCATCACACTGCCACAAGTGAGCTTAATGATCTCACTGCTATCGTAATCACTGGGCTTACTGTAAACATGGTTAAAAAATCGGGCGTCGAAACTAAAGAGTTTACCCGTCACCTCTGACAGGCAGGTTGCGGTCAGTGCGTCGTATTTATAGTATTCACCGGTATTACCAGTCGTAAAGTAATAATCGGTTCCGTCGACGTAGATAGATTGATCCAGCATACCGTTTTGATGGGAGGGTAAAGTCCATGCATCACATGAAAGGTCTGCTCGTTGCACGGGTCCATTCGGTGCAGCGGCAATGGACTCGGCCGTTTTTTGGGGGAGCGGAGTAATATCACGATTAACAATCGAAAAAATTTGGTCGTTTGTACAATCTTTTACGGTATGAAAGCGACTTCCAATTTGCATAAAGTAATCGGTACCACCAGTAGGCTGATCGTAATACGCAATAATATCAACCTGAGCATCAATCGCGTTTGATTCATCTATGGGATCTTCTGCCCAAGCCGCACTTGTGGCAATCAGGGCACCAAACCCAAGTTGAAGTAAACGTTTCATGATTTCCCCTTCCCCATATCGCATCATATTTATTCAGTATATTTCACTCGAATGGTGCTTTATGTGGCACTAGTCGAAGCAACCTGCAGTTTCAGATTCTAATAAACCCACTCGGCCGTATTGAGCGACGTTAAAACCGTAGTCCGCGCAAAATTCATTAGGGGTCCACTGAAGGTCACCCACAACCAGTTTTGTCCCTACGATTTCACACAATGGGTTTTTTTCTACTTGAAATAGATTCGGTGTTTGACAGGCAGTTAAGTAATAATCGGTAGGGTCCCACATGCCAGGTGCGATGGCTAAATGACAATAGTAAATTTGACAAAGCTTTTTTGCGGAATCTGCAGCGCCGCTTTGCTGGTTTTCGATATCTGCAATCTTTTGTGCAATAAAATCTACTTTATTTACCCACCCAGAACTCCCAATAATGCCTTGCTTGCGAGTCTGTAAATCATCGGTTTTACTTTCCAATATTGTTTTGTGCTGTGTTTCAGTACCATCATCGTGCTTTTGTACTAGTAGACCTTCCTCCCACTGTTGAAAGGTTTCTAGAATGGCATTGCCCATAGCGTAGGCATATTTGTATTGATTGATGGTGGTGTCTAATGGGCTATTCGGGTCATCCGGATTTTTGATGTGTTGGTGTAATAAATTTTGTAACTGGCTGTGCGCGCTGGCGACATCAGCAGCTTGCTGGTTGAGGGAAGATACGCGGCTTTCGGTGTTCTCCAGCGTTTTCTCAGCTATTTCTTTTTTCTCAACGAACATCGCGGTTATGGGTGACGTACCACCAAAATATCGACTTTCTACCGCATTATATTGGTCTGATATCGCTTGCTCTTTTTCGGCTTGGGTTAAATTCGGTGTGATGCCGCAAGTAACGTCATGATTCGAGTTCAACGGCCCATTATTTTGTGAGAAACAGGCACCGAGTTCATCCAGTAATGCTGTTTCGTCAAATTGGGTGTCGCTCCCATAACCAAAGCGAGCCACTTTCCAATGAATGCTATTAAAGCTAGCCATGGCATTAGCACGACTGGCACAAAAATAGGTGCTGTCCAACGCACTGCCTGTAGGTAGATTTGGCATGGCTTGTTTTGCTTGATGGCAATGGGTTAAACCTTCCAATAAAGATGCTAGGGCTTGCTGAGCATTCGATAGCCCTTGTACTTGTAGGTTTTGCCATTGTGTAAGGTTGCGGTTTAACTCGTCTGCGGTGGCGAATGACTTTTGATGAAATCGACAAACAGCCTGGCGAAACTGTTTTTCTCTGTCACTCAGGGTCATGGCATCGTATTGTGTTTCGCAATTTCCCGACACTTCATTTTGTGTAATGAGCACACTGCCCACCGTGTCATTGGCTTGAATGGTTGCGCAAAAGCTGGCTACCAACAAAGCGCAGATCGATTTAATTAATTTCATGGTCGAATCCTTTTGTATTTACGCTTGTTAGTTCGCTAAACGTGGGTCGCTGGCATAAGAAATAATGAGATTGAATGCCGCATCGTCATAGCTACAACCTTCACTCGGATTACCCAAGGCCAATTGATAGGTGCCGATCACGGGTAACCCAAGTAATGGGACGGTCCCTGAGCTAGACGGCTCATTTGGCGGCGGCGTTTCCAGAAAGTTATTTAAGTAATGGTTTGCAGACCAAAAGTCCCAGACGCGTTCAACCATCGAACCTGGATAGTTCTCGTTCGTAACGTAGGTGGGAAGCAGTGTTCTGGACGCGGTTGCAATTAAAGATGGCGCCAGTGTTGAATCATTAGCAGACGTTTCTTTAAAGATCATACCCTGCCCTGTGTGAGTCACAGCAAAACGACGGTTCTCACAGCTGGCTTGGGAGAACTCCACTTCAAGGTTCACGTCGAGCAACAGTAGGTTTTGCATAAAGCCGTTCACATCTGGCTCCAGCGAGCTGTTCCAAAGGGTATAACAGCCATTCTGCTCAGACATACCCAACCCATAAGGTGAAATTTCAAACGCTGCTTTGCGATTGGATGCCAGCTCGCGCGCTAGGCCACATTCGGCATGAATAGGTAAGACAGTGGTTTGCGTGACCACTTGATGGCTTTGCAACCAATATTGATCTTTGACGATATTGGATAGCTTATCGAGGTCAGTACGGGTTTTGACATAGGTAACCCCAGCAGAATTCGCTAACGACAAAGGATTCCCTCCCGCAAGCGACACCATGGCTTGTACTCGGTTACGCAGTTGCACTAAGAGCTTGTTCGCTTTTTCCAAGTACCCTCTTTTGGCTTTGACAAAATTCGGTAGGCTTTCTGTTAATGTCGCCAACTCTTCTTCAGTGGCCATAAACATTTGGTGCTTAACATTTTGATTGGCTTCGACCAAGCTCAGCTGAACACGGTTAAGAATTTTTTCTCTTTCCTGCGCGACGAGACCATTCACTTCATCTCTAAAAGCGATGACATCTAACTTGAGATTGGAATCAATCTGGCTCAGGCTTTCGAGTTCATTGACAAAGGATATCAACTGGTCGGTGTACGTCTGATTAAGCAAAATGACATTATCAATCTGAGCAAACTCTTCATCGGTCAAGGCCAATACCTGATCCTGTTTCAATTGAGCTAAAGCATCAATCGCTTGAGATTCTGCCGAAGCTTCAAATTCTAGATCAGATAGCTTGGTATTTAATGCCAACACTAGGTTTTTTCGCTCGCTAGTTTGACCGATCAAGCGCGCAACCGTCGCTAATTCCTCATTTAAAGTATTCACCTCAATGTCCAACTCTTTATTGGCATTGGTAAGGATGGCAATATTTGCTTGGTTTTGGTTCCACGCACTTTGTTGTCGATCAATCGCCAGATTAATATGATCACGTTGATAATCGAGCGCACGAATTTCTGCAGTCAGGTAATCATATGTACTCAATGAGGAAGCGACTTGCTCCTGTAGTGATGCCGTCTGTTGATCGCAGTCTACCAAGGTCATATCTTCTTGAATGAGCAACGCGAGCATTTGATTGCTGTAATCCAGTGCGCTACCGGTCATTTCAGCAATGGCTTTATTGGCGTGCATGTTTTGGATGCCCTTGGCAAATTGCTCAGCTTCTAATGCTTCATCCAGACTTTTTAAATGATTGCGTAGCACTGTCACCTCTTCATTGTGCTCACTCACGTACTGCATCCAGTCAACCCCCAGAGCCAGTGCGGACTGCGCCGTCGCCCAAGCAGCCTTTGCCGATGCTTCAGCATCAAATAGTGTGGCGACGCCGGATGCTAGACCACAAGCACACGCAGATGTTTTTGGGATGGCCGTGGACGCGCCGTAGACTGCCGCTAACGCTAAGGTAGAAGCCTCTAATGCAGCTTTCGCCATCGAGTCTTTCTTAAAGTTATTCCTGACTTGTTTAATCTGATCCGACAGACGCTTACGTTGTGCTTCAGCATTAGAAATTTTCAAGTCTGCCAACTGCATTTCTTTTTCAAAGATGTCAGTGGCCATAGCAATTTGGCTGGTACCACTACAATTTAAATTCAGTTGGTCAACCATGTGCGTAGGTAGGTGCTCGGTACCGACCGTACACAGCGCATGCTCAACGGTACTAATTTGTTGCGCAGCCAGCTGTTGACGCAATCCATTGCTGCCGCACATGGCATTCTGATAACTAGATTGGTTGTAGTTAAAATTGACAGAATTGCAATTGTTCACAAATGTGTACTGATCAGGTGCACCCTCTTCGTCTAGATAATTTAAGCGATTTACAACCCCACAAAGCTGTGCCTCTAAGGAAGCTAAATGCTCGCTGTTAATTTGATCTCGTTCTAACTTAAGCTGCTGCATGGTGCTGATGGCATCTTCCTGATTGAATTTGGAAATATTAATGCGCTCTTCATTGCTGGCATATTGAGTTTGAATTTTCTGTAGAGCAGCTGTCTTTCGATTTGCCTCGCTGTTGTATTGTTCGATCTGTGAATCAAACTGGCTTAATTGCAATTGAATGTTATTTTTTGCAATTTCCCAGCTCATTAACCAGCGTAAATCATTCAATCGACGCTCTGCTGAATTTTGTTCAAATGCCAGCACATCAATTTCCTTTCGCTTCAGTAGTAGTGCTTGGCGATCTTGCATTTCCTGTAACTTGATTTTTAATCCAAATTGATAATTGTACCGATCCATCTGGTATTGAAAGGCATTGGATTGTTGCTGAATTTTTTCGAGGTCTGCGGAAATTTGGTTTGAATAGGTTTGCGCCAGACCTTCCAACTTGGCTAAACGATAGGAGCTTTGAGAAATACTGATTTCATTAGAGCGGCGATATTCATTTATTTGATCAACAGAGTGATTCAATGACAATGCATTCCACTCTTTAATCATGTTTTCTACTTTCTGCTCGACAACACCGATTTGATTGGACAGCAGTTCAATTTCGTCACGTAATTTTTTGGTTGAGATGTTCGTGAATTCTTCAGGATCAATATCTAAGAACAATAATCCTTCATCCAACGAGCGTAAGCGATTTTCTAGGTCATGATTCAGAGCCGAAAAATCAGCATGAATACTAGCAAATGCTGACTGATCTGGAACTTCCATAATGGCAGACTGCAACACCCAGCTCGCTTTTTTGTACATTGCGCGCGCTTCATTGGTAATATCGGTGGGCGCTTCTGTATCTGTCGCATTCGCTACGATGTACTTGAGTCGTTCAATGCGCGTTTCTGACATGGTTTGATACCAGTTATCACCGGACGCCATGTACAATTTTGCTAACAGTGCATTTAATTTTGCACCTTTACTAAAGTAATCAGTGATATCGCCTTCTTTTGTATCGGTAATCAAAGTAGATTTGGCTTTCTCTATAATATTAACGCCATCATTCACCCAAACTTGCATATCTTCCGGGTTAACAACCGGAATATCGGAATTTAATACCGATTTTGAATAGTAGTAGCTGACTTCACTGGCCATAAATAAATGGAATTCACCGATTTGAAGTTGGCAGTCAAATCCACAGATTTTTGCTGTCTCTACGTCGGAACACTGCTCGAGAAAATTTGGATAAAAACTCTGGTAAGCATGATTCATGGATTTAATATCGCCACGAGCTTTAGCCACTTTCATATTTTGAACAAAAGATTGGCTTTTTTCCCTCGCCTGATCTAATGAAAGACTGCTGCTACAAATGGCCGAAGCCTGAACGCTGGCCACTAGACTTAAGATCGAACCGGCTAGTAACGTCAAAGTATGTCTCATGGTCCCTTCTCCTAGTTGCCTTTTAATTGAAGTATCTGATCACTAAGTGATTGAAGATAAATGGCAAATAGATTGACCATTTTTTCACGTGGTTCAGCTTGTCCGATGTTACTGAGATAGGCTTCTGTAGCGGTGAGGCAATTTGAAAATTGGTTCAGCAATGCACCACCATTTATGCCGGGATAATTGCTCGGCACAGAATCATTTTCAGTGAGTGGTGCCGGAATAACTTGATGATACAGTGTGTCTAAGTGATTGCAGGAAGCCAGCGCTGCGCGTTGGCTGGGGTGGGCACTTTCATAAAACTTCGATAATCTTCCAAGAAAATCAGCCACCGATAATTGCAAAGATTGTTGTGCATCCATAGTGTTTTGCACTGGCGATGGAATAGCATTGATAGATTGAATCCTACTAGCATCGATCTCATCTAACTGCTGTAAAATCCCATCGTTGTTGCCGTTTACATTAAAACTATCGTTATATACGAACCGCACATTAGCCGACGCGGCTTCCATATTGCGCTCCAATTCCAGTAATGATTGGGTTTTAGGATCAATCGAGGTAGCCTGCGTCAACGCTATCTCGAACGCGTTCTGGGTATCGTTTATCGGATCAATGGTCAGCGTGCGCTGGTTTTCCAAACTCTCAGATATTTTCGCATTAACGATTTGCTCAATTTCTTGCGTGGTTTCCTGTCGAGTGCTAACCGCTCTTACTTTGCAGACAGTTTGATTTGAAAGCGCATCGCTAAATTGGGCACTGACAGATTGAACGACAGCGTTAAGAGCCTGCCAGCGACTTTCACTGGATTGAATCGAGTAAGCACCTAATGATCCGTAAAGGTCACCGTAGTGTATGGCTTGCTGAAGCTTGCTGCATTTATCGGTTAATGTATTGGCATGCACATATTGAATCATTTTAATTAAATGGAGCTCAGCGGCTGCAGATGCTCGACGGCTATCCAGTTTTCGCTTTTCTGCTGGGATAGTCGTTCGTCTAAGTTTGATGGTCTCGAAGGGAGTGGATGCGGTAGGTGGTTCGTAAAATGCTTCGCGATTTAAATACATCTCCAGTGCAACCTCACGCCGATTAAACTCAGCGATATGTTGTGCGGGTATACGCTGGACATTAAAGACGTATCGGTCCCCAACGGTATTGTTGTCTAACCAAATATCACCGATTGGATCCCAAGGATCACTGCTCCCTTGGTCACTCGTTAATAGAATATCTTGGATAACCGTGGCATTGGGCTGGTTACTCGTCGCTACGGCATTATTCCAAAATCGCTCCAAACTCGAAAATGAATATTTTCGAATAAGTGATTGATCGTCATCCGCAATGGATGTGATGGATAGACTGATGCCTAAAGTCAGTAAGGCAGCATGGTAAGCTCGGCTAAATTTCATTTTAAATCCCTACCTGTCTGCCGTTACATTTGAAAACTGTTTAGAAGCCCACCGCGATTTTGCGGATCGCAATACCAGGGCTGGGGGAATAGAAAAAGGCAATCGACACTGCCTGTGTTTGAATTAGCCCAAGTATTTCCCATACTGTTGATGATGGCTTCAGCGGACTGTCCCATCTCTGTTCCGTTGGCGAGGTTATACAAATCAGACATTTTCGTGCTGTTAACAAAATTGCCCGATAAATTAATATGAGCGGTGGAGGCTTGTGTAACGTAAACGGCACGATTAATAATCTCACTTCGGGCTGCTTCGTAATCCGATATACTGGTTGCATTCATTGCACCGTATATTTCGGTTTCTTTATTCACTACTTGCTGCTTCCAATTTGCTGCATTGATCTGAGCGGCTCTAAACGCGCTCGAAGTTGAAAATGAAGCGGTGACACCCGTTATTTGCCCATCACCATTTCGCTGAATATCAGCTTGACCAAAATCTTCATTCACCCTATCGACAATGCTTTCAAGCCTAGTTTGGCTCATGGCTAGCGCGGTTTCGCGCATTTGAAGCTGTGTCTCGACGGCGCTGGCTTTGGTAACGAATCCACTTATGGCAGTTTGTATATCTTTTTTCAGGGCTGCTACGGTGCTGCCTAATGCACCATTAGATACAGGGCCCGCAAATAACGAACCTAAGGTTTTTTCGGCGTACAGCTCGGTTAAGAGTTCAACCTCTTCCTTTAATAACGCAGATTCTTCGCAGCCTTCGACTGCACTTAACGCCTCATAGGATTGACTTGCGTGATAGGCCTGATTAAACGATTCGATCACGTTAAACCCTTCACTTTGTTGCTTTTTAATATACGTCATGAGTTCAAGGCGACCGACTTTAGAAAAGTGGCACCTCACACTGTTTGCACGGCTTCGATTAAATAGCCCATAGTAAGAAACGCCTTTGTAATAATGTGCCTGCGGACTCGTGGAGATTTGCTCGGCAGAAAAATGTTGAATGATATCTTCGTAGTGCCCACATGCGTAATATTTTTTAAGGCATGCGTTGGTTTCGAGGCTTTCACACCCTTGCAAATAATTTGCGCTGCAAAGCTCATTTGATGAATTTGAAAATAGTGACTGCGCAAAACTGCTTGAGGAAATGCCGACTAATACAGCAATCCCTGCAGCTTTTAATGCTTTGACCAGCATAGTAGTAGCATCCCGTAGATCAATTTAAGATTGTAACCAGCGTGTCTATCGTTTTTTATAGGAGGTTTTAATGAAACATTCACTAAACGCCCTATTATTAATATTTATTTCAAATTATTGATTATCAAACTAGGTCTCTTATCAACTACCGGATTCCGGATTCCGGATTTCTACCATATCTATAAATCAGACTGATAATGAGTGGTCATAGCCATGACGAAAATATTGGTATTTTCCTCACATACCCTTATCAACAATAAAACCTTTAAATTCTGCTTACTTTCAAGTTGGTCTAATCGGTATAAAATGAAAAGTGGACTTCTCGATAATATACAGCCGATCACTTCTTAATGATTTTATGAGTTCTATTTATTTACTTCTGTCAATTTATTTTTAATTAGTTATCTATTTCGGATACTGAAATCCAACGCATTAAAATTACTGAGCGCGTTTACATAATTGTTAGTAAATAAAAGCTATTGATTTACAAGAAAGCTCAATGTGAACTAATTAACACTATGCTTGTCGTGTGCAAAGTTACTTGCATAACTGGTCTAATCACAAATGAATTATGGCCAAAAGAATGCAAATTTACCTGACCGTTTGGGCATTAGAAAAAACTAATTGATGAGTATTTTCTAAAAATTAATCCTATTAGATTGGCATTGTTTAATTGGCAATCATTTTAATTTTGAGAACGGGTTTATTGAGTTTGTAGTCAATAATGGTGATATGAAAAATTCTCCTTAATATCGATGAAGCGTCAAAAATAATAAATTCACGATGTGTCGATCGCATTGAATATACACAGCTTTATAATGGATTTGTTCGCGCGGTATTTCGCGTTGCCAGCCTATTTATTGCAATAATCTTTTTTAACGTAGTGAAAGTAGTTAATGGCCATTCTTTTCAATTTGTCTTATTTTTTATCCGAATTTGTCCTAAATAATACGATAGAAAATCAAACTCTGTTTGTTCTTTAATTTATAAACTGAATGTTAGCGGTCTTCGAAGATCATCTTTTATAGCAGAAGGGATGCGTGGAATATGCGACGGGTGTCATGTGCGATGGGTGTGATAGCGATGAGCGGTCTAACTTAGTCTTAGCGTCATAAGCACCGCATGATTGATTTAAGCGATCTCAAGGCAGTGATGTTAATTGTCGTGGGTTTAGGCGGTGGGAAAATCTGCCAAATAATAACGCTACTATCTGGCAGGTATTCGATAAATTAGTCGTGTTTATCGACCAATAAGGTGTGGGATAAATAGCTCCATTGCTCGGGCCACATTTGCAATGGGCTGGTTTTGAATTCGCTGCGGACATATTGGCGAATTCGACCTTCTAGCAATGCCAATAAGAAATTGGCAGCGGCGGTTTCATTAATGCGAGTAGAGCGATGCTCACGCAGTTCAACTTCTCGTAAGAACTGTTTGAATTGCGTTTCTAAGCGATCAAAGAATTGTTGAATTCGATCTCGCAGGCGTTCGGTTTCACCGGACAACGCATCACCGGTCAATATTCGACAGATGCCGGGGTTTTTCTCAGCAAACGCCAAGATAAGTGTCATGGATTGTTCGCAACGGGTCAGGGTGTTGTCCTGCTCCGTGCGAATTCGATTGATTCGGGTAAAGATCGTCGCTTCGATAAACTCGATCAAACCTTCAAACATTTTGGCCTTGCTGGGAAAGTGACGATACAAGGCGGCTTCGCTAACACCCACTTCTTTGGCAAGATTTGCCGTGGTGATGCGAGCCCCTGGATTCACTTCCAGCATGTGGGCTAATGCTTGCAAAATTTGCTGTTTGCGCGACAGTTTTGATTCGCGTTCCGTCATACTTATTTTTCGACTGGACTCGACCACAGAAGGGCCATAATCCTAATGGGTATGGCGCTTGGCTGCAATGTGAGTTTGATTAAATCGTGATGCGCATATTTTTTTACCGCTGAACAGCACTGCAGGCGGTTAAAAATCATGCACCCTCGTTCATTGAATCGCCATTAGTGATTAAAGTACCTACACCTTCATCCGTAAATATTTCTAATAGCGTCGTGTGATTCACCCGACCATCAATGATATGTGCAGAATTTACACCAGCGTGTACGGCATCGAGCGCACATTGTATTTTAGGCAGCATACCACCGTGAATCGTGCCGTCTGCAATAAGGTCGTTCACCTGCTCGGTGGTGAGACCGGTCAAGATGTTTCCGCTCTTATCCATCAGGCCGGCAATGTTAGTCAGCAACAATAATTTCTCAGCTTTCAGGGCTTCGGCAACTTTGCCAGCCACAAGATCTGCATTGATGTTGTAGGATGTGCCATCTTCCCCTACGCCAATGGGGGCGATGACGGGGATGAAGTCTGAATTGACCAGCATATCCAACACATTGGTATTGATGTGTTCAACTTCGCCAACGTGGCCAATATCAATAATCTCAGGCTTTTGCATTTCTGGCGTTTTGTGGGTGACTTTCAATTTTCTGGCGTGGATTAATTGACCATCTTTCCCTGTGAGGCCAACCGCTTTACCGCCATTTTGATTAATCAAATTGACGATTTCTTTATTCACCAGACCACCCAGTACCATTTCAACCACATCCATGGCTTCGCTATTGGTGACGCGCATGCCATTGACGAAGTGCGACTCAATTTTGAGTTTTTCTAACAGTTCACCGATTTGTGGGCCACCGCCATGGACGACAATCGGGTTAATGCCAATGAGTTTCAGCATGACCATATCGCGTGCGAAGCTGTTCTTTAGCTCGTCTTCCGTCATGGCGTTTCCGCCGTACTTAACAACGATGGTTTTACCAACGAATCGTTGAATATACGGCAGGGCTTCGCTCAATACCTGGGCGACGTTATAGGCAGCATCTCGGGACAGCGGCATGGCAATTCGCATTTTATTAGTTACGGTTAGGTTGACGGCTCATTATAAACGCACACCGAATAAAATGTCGCCATCCTTTGGTTCTGGCGCATTTTATTAAGCGGTTCGGTCGTATAAGCGACCGGCTTGCTCTTTTTTGCTTAAAAAAACATCAGAACTGCCAATTGACGTTGGGCAGCACGCGTTCTAATTCTGCAACGGTCTCGCGCTGAATGCGCGTTAATGTTTCTTTGTCTTGTGCTTCGAAACGCAATGTCAGGCAGGGCGTGGTGTTGCTGGCCCGAACCAGTGCCCACCCTTGACGGAATGGGATACGCAATCCATCCACACGAATGTTGTCTCTGTCTTGAAAGACATGGCGAGTGATGATTTGCATGAGCTGAAATTTGGCTTCTTCTTCAACCCGTATTTGAATTTCTTCTGTGGAAACCGTTTGTTCGAAGTGTTCGAAACGTGAAGATAAGGTGTGTTCGGACTGACTCAGTAAATGAATTAAGCGCACAGCGGCATATAGGCCGTCGTCGACGCCTAAGCCGAGATTAGCATGAGCAGGATCATTGAACAGTAAATGCCCACTGAGTTCAGTGGCAAAGGCCGCATTCGTGCGTTTGATGGCACGCTTCATCGTTGAATGGCCAGTGGCGATCATTTCCCATTGCCCACCGTGATGTTGAATCGTGTGCGGTAACAATTGTGTGCATTTCACATCAAACAAGATCGTCGCGTTTGCTTCGCGCTGCAAAATATCTTCAACAAACAATAGAGATAGCCTATCTGGCAGGATCACATCGCCTTGCTCGTCGATCACGCCAATGCGATCACCATCACCGTCCAGCGCAATACCGCAATCGGCCTGATGTTCGAGTACGGCATCCCGAAGCCATTTTAAGTTTTTGGTTTTGGCTGGGTCTGGATGATGCAATGGAAAGTCGCCGTCTACCTCACATGCAATCGTGATGAGTTCACATCCGAGTGCCTCCAAAACGCGCACCGCGCTGGGTCCCGCGATACCATTTCCGGCATCGACCACGACTTTCAATGGCCGAGACAGTGTTAGATTGTGAGTCAGTCGTGCTTCGTAATCGCCGAGCCAATGAAAGGCATCGTAAAGCTCCCCGCTCCCTTCATGAAACAAGCTTTGAGTGATGCGCGAGTAGAGCACTTGGATATCTTCACCACAGCGCGCCTTGCCTGCAACGGCCATTTTAATGCCGTTGTCTTGTTTCGGATTATGGCTGCCGGTAATGATGGCGCAGCTTAATTGCTGTTCTTTAATGGCCCAAAAAGCCACCGCTGTAGGTGCTGGGCCAATGAGGTGAACATCGCAACCTGTGCTGAGGATGCCGTGGATGAGGGCGTCTTTTAACGTGGGACTCGAATGGCGGCCGTCCCACGCAACAAAACAGGCACTTTGTCCCGCCATTTTAATTTCTGAGCCTAAGGCCTGACCTACCCACAACGCATTCGTCTCGTTCAACGCTGTGGGGTATTCGCCGCGTATATCATACTCGCGAAAAATACTGTGTGGGATGTGAGGCATAGGTGCGGTTCCTTTTCAGCCTAAACGGTACTCAGACTGGATTATTTGGTGCCTGTTGAACCAAAACCGCCCTCGCCTCGATCGCTGGCGACGAATTCATCAACAATTTCAAATTCAGCCTGAACAACCGGCACGATGACCATTTGTGCAATTCGCTCACCTGGCTCAATGGTAAACGTGTCCTGTCCTCGGTTCCAACAAGACACCATCAACTCGCCTTGATAGTCGCTGTCAATGAGGCCGACCAAGTTACCTAAAACAATACCGTGTTTATGACCTAATCCGCTGCGTGGCAAAATCATCGCAGCCAAGCTGGGATCTTCGATATAAATAGACAGACCGGTTGGAATGAGCTTGGTTTGGCCTGGCTCCAAGGCAAGGCTTTCATCTAAACACGCGCGCAGGTCTAAGCCAGCGCTGCCTTCCGTGCCGTAATGCGGCAGCGGGATATCTTGACCTAAGCGCGGGTTGACGATTTTAACTTGAAACGATTTTTTCATGATTAACGACTCATGATGTATGTAAATGGGTGTTGATGGTGCAAATGAGATACACACAGCAGCTTATTTTAAACCAGCGGCTGTGTTTTACGATGTTAGTTGAGCAGCTATGGCTTCAATCATGTCTCGTGCAATTTGGGTTTTATTAGCAACGTCCAACTCGACCACTCGTTCGCGACCGATGAGTGTGACGGCATTGTATTCGCTGTTAAAACCAATGTCTTGACGACTGACATCATTGGCCGCAATCAAGTCCAATCCTTTGCGTTCTAATTTACTTTTCGCATAGTTTAAAACGTCTTGCGTTTCGGCTGCGAAACCCACGGTAAAGGGTTTAGGGATGTGTGCCGCAACCGTGGCGATAATATCGGGATTTTTAACGAGAGAAAGGGTCATCTCATCCTGATGCTTTTTGATCTTTTGCTCGGCAGGACTAGCGGGGCGATAATCAGCGACCGCTGCGGCACCGATAAAGATATCCACATTGACGAGCGGTTTGAGTACGGCGTCCAACATTTGCTGTGCGCTATCAATACGAATGCATTCGACTCGATCGGGGGCAGGCAGTGAAACCGGGCCACTGATCAAGATCACTTTAGCGCCGGCATCACGAGCAGCCTCGGCGAGTGCATAACCCATCTTGCCGCTGCTGTGGTTGCTAATGTATCGCACCGGATCAATGGCTTCCCGTGTGGGGCCCGCGGTGATCATCACCGTTTTACCGCTTAACAGCCCTTGTTCAAAATGCAGCGCAGCACGTTCGGCCAACGCAACAGGCTCCAGCATACGTCCTGGGCCTACATCGCCACAGGCTTGCTCGCCTTGATCGGGCCCCCAAATAGAGAGGCGATCGGCTTTAAGCGATTGTAATTTTTGCAGGTTAGCTTGAGTGTTTTCATCGGCCCACATGGCTTGGTTCATGGCGGGTGCGAGTGCGATGTCAGCGCGGCTGGCTAAACACAATGTCGTGAGGAGATCATTGCCCATGCCGGCTGCAAAGCGAGCAATAAAATTGGCGCTGGCCGGTGCGATTAAAATGAGATCGGCCCACTTTGCAAGCTCAATATGCCCCATACCGGCTTCTGCTTCGGGGTCTAATAAGCTGTGATGCACAGGGTTGCCGGAAAGTGCCTGCAGTGTCAAAGGGGTAATAAACTCCTTCGCACCATCAGTCATCACGACACGGACATCAGCCCCAGCGGTTTTCAGAGCGCGGACGAGTTCGGCACTCTTATAGGCTGCAATGCCGCCTGTAATTCCCAGAAGAATGCGCTTATTCATCAGCCTGTGCATAAGGTCTCCTATTGAAACCATGTGGAGAAATGTATTCGGCTTTATAGGTGACGTTGGTCGATGCCAGGGGCCGAAATGGGTCTTGTTCCCAGTAATGTGGCGCAGTATAACACGGCTCGATAAAGGGATATAAATCATGGAAGAGAGAGTCTGGAATGGCAATCACAGATTGGCCGGCACAGGAGCGCCCAAGGGAAAAACTCATTGAGTTAGGGGCCACCGCCCTAAGCGATGCGGAGCTACTGGCTATTTTTCTGCGTACGGGAACGCAAGGCCGCACAGCAGTCGACTTAGCGCGGCATCTACTCAACGAATTCGGAGGGCTAAGGCCCTTACTGCAGGCCAGTGAAAAGGAGTTTTGTGCACATCTAGGGCTTGGTCGCGCAAAGTTCACGCAGCTTCAAGCTGTGCTAGAGATGGCCAACCGTCATCTTCATCAAACGCTCGAACGAGGCATCGCACTGCAATCGCCCGATGCCGTTAAACGCTACCTATCCGCACGCTTACGGCATCTTCAACATGAAGTCTTTGCATGTTTGTTTTTAGATAACCAGCACCGAGTATTGCGCTATGAAGAATTGTTCAGTGGCACGATAGACAGTGCCAGCGTGTACCCGCGTGAGGTGGTCAAAAAAACCTTAAAGCACAACGCTGCCGCCGTCATTTTTGCCCACAATCATCCATCCGGTGTCTCCGAACCCAGTTCCAGCGATGAGCAGATCACTCAGCGTTTAGTGGGCGCCCTTGAGCTAGTGGATGTTCGCGTTTTAGATCACATCGTTGTGGGGGATGGTGAATGCACTTCGTTTGCCGAACGAGGATGGATTCGTTAACTCAAATATGGATAAACACAAGCAGGCGCCGCGCGGTATCCATGGCATTCAAAACGGTCACATTGCTATGTCATTTAAACGGCGACGACTCATGTTCAGCGGACGCTTAATTAAGCGACGATTCTCATTTTATTATCGTATTCCTTTGATTTTGTTCACAAATAACTCTGGTGCGCTCTTGTATCACATTCGCAATATGGTCAAGATTGCGCCACTCAAAATGCCCATTTACGAAACACACGCTACTCACTCACGATGGATAGTTAAGACGTTTACAAGGAGGTCACTTGGCTTTAACAGGATATATGCAAATTGTCGACGCTGAAGGCAATGTCATTGAAGGTGAAAGTAGAGAAACCGGACGCGAAAAATGGGTGCAAATTTGGGGTGGTAGCCACGCTGTGCGCTTACCCACAGATAGCAGAGGTTTACCCAACGGAAAGCGCATTCATTTTCCGATAGAAATTTTCAAAGAAGTGGATCGCACCAGTCCGCTATTGAATCAGTATCTTTCCCGTGGCGAATTACTCCAGAAAGTCACGATCGATTGGTTTCGCATTAACCCCAAAACCAGTTTAGCTGAGCCTTATTTCCGACAAACAATGGAAAACGCGCAAGTGAATGCAGTGGCCTTCACGATGAAGCAAAATGCCATGGAAGTATTTAGTCGAAGCGCAGCCCATAATATGGGACACATGGAACACATCCAATTTATTTATGACGACATCACATGGACGATATTGGATGGCGGTGTGGAGTATGATGACTCTACCAGCGCCCCTAAAGACAAACCCGCACCAGCAGCGAAAACGGAAAAGCCACAAAAGAAAAAACACTTAATCTACATCGAAGCCAATCCAGAGGGTGACCAATCACTGCCCAGCAAACACAGTGCGACCATTGTGGTACTCAATCCTGCTCAAGATGCCATCGTACTAAAGCAGTCCAAAGATATTCTGTATGAACCAGAATCTAGGATGTTTAAATTAGAAGCCGGTGATGAGTTTAAAGCGTATTGCGTGCCACCGCATCTCACATCCGTGCTCGATGATTTGAGTCTCAATGGCAACTTAAATCAATCTGAATCGGACGAATTAATCGCGCCATTAGAAATCAATCGAACAGAAACACGCCAAGGGGACGTGACCGTGCATTTAGCGGAATACCTGATACCGGACATCAAAGAATTCGTCTTCTCTGCCTAAAACCGAACGTCAAGTTAACGGCTACAGTACACAAGGCCAACGTACACAAGGAAAATTATGAGCATCGTGTTACCACTGGCAGAGACCAAAGCCAGCGAATTGTTTAAGAACAACCTACAAAAAGACGAAGGTCACTTCCTATTTGGTGCCAATCGCCATTGGCATGGCGGCATGCACTTCAGCATCAACAAACCCGTTCAGGCCATCGCTGATGGTAAGCTCATTGCGTTTCGTATGTCCAAGGATTATCACACGCATACTTATCGTAAGAACGGCAAAATGGTGACGAAAGAATACAGCAACTCCTTCGCGCTCATTCAGCATGAGTTCAAAACCCAGAAAGGTGTTACGCTGAATTACTACTCATTGTATATGCACCTGTTGCCTGCAAACGACATCCTAAAAGACGAAAAGAAAAACATTCCACTTTTTCTGCGACCTGGTAAAAATGAACCTCAAGAGGCAACAATTAGCACCTCTGAGGACATGCCGGGCGGACTAAATATTCGCTCGACCAAGAATAAAAGCATTTTGGCCACAGCCCCCGTCGGCTCAACGCTCACCATTTTAGATACTCCCTCAGATGTGAATAGTAACCCCCAATATGCTGGGTTTGTAGATTCCAAAAAGAAGTCGAGCGATTACAGGCTCGTTAGTTTCACTGATCATAAAGGTCAACAGGTTGAGCTAGCCTACACATTGCTCGATCGCTCCCGCGCTAAAATCAACGGCGATCAAGCCACCGTGACAATAGAAGAAGATAAGATTAGCGATGCGTCACTAAAAGGCCTAAGACTTCGCAAAGGGGGAGTTGGGGGTAAGATCAAACGTGTTATCCCTAAAGGCACGTGCATAAAAGTGATTATGCCAAAGAGCGGACCGTGGGGTGAAGTAAAAGAGATCGATGGCGAAACAATCGAGAGTGGTTTGTTCATCTATCTAAAGAACACCATTAAACTCGAAGAACGGGATATTGACGAGGAGGATATAGGAGGTGTGAAATGCCCGAATAGTGAGGTTAAGTGCGGGGATTTACTGGGTTATCCGGGGACAAACCTCACCGAACGTCATTGCCTACACTTCGAAATTTTTGCGGATGACTCCATCGAAACGTTTATCACGAACCCTAAAGACGAAGGTGAGAAAACCGTCCTCAGCATCCCGAAAAACACACTACTCCACACGAAAACTCCCGCTAAGGTACCGCCCGAAGTCGGCTCCATTGAAAAAGGCACATTGATTGAAGTGCTAAAGAACGCATCAGCAAAAGAGCACTGCGAAATTAAATGCAAAGGCAGAATTGTAGTCGTAAAACGAGACTGGCTAGGCCCTGATGATCAGTATGACAAGGTCACGCAAACCTATGGCATTCGAACTGACAATATTGATGCAATGAAAAAAGTGTTTGGTGCCATATTTAATACCGAATCCACGGTGAAGTATCTGGGCTATTGCAACGCAAAAGGTCAAGCATGCAGCGCCAATGAATCTAAAGCCGCAGGCGATTACCGATTGGTGTACTTTGAATGGCCAACGAATGAGCACAAAACTTGGTGGGTACCAAATTCGGACCTTGATAAAAGTCAGTACAAAAAACTCGGCGAAAAGACCGATAAGCCTATAACGAAATTCTACAAGAGCAACCCAGATCACTTCGTTTTCACCAGCACAAACGAAGCTTCAACCTGTGATGCGTTTTCTGACTTAACCGAAAGCCAAGAGACCACCTCCTTCGATAGTGAAGGGAAGAAATGGGTTAACGTTGAGTTACCGTTTGATAGCCAAGGCTCATATAGCCTATTCACCAAATACCTTGACCTGCCCCGCCCTCAAACCAAAACAGGTTGGGTAAAGCTGGAGGAATGTAAAGAAATATCGCACTTCAACTGGCCAGGATTCCATATTGCTGAAGAAAGTGGACTCGGGTCCAAAGACGCCTACATTGATTTCAATAACTTAAATCCGTTTTTTAAAAACCTGCTCAATGTCATCGATGAAAACAATGACGGCATCGTCAGCCATGAAGAACTCAAAAAGGCCTACCAAGACCCCATTCTCGCCGATCGACTGAATCGAGCCATTGTGAAACATCCATCAGAATGGCAAGCTGACTCGGAGCTAAGTGTATGGAAGCACATTAAAAAGTGGTTTCCGACAAAAGAAGAACATGAAGCCACGAAAGATCATATCTCAAATCTGATTTGGTGGGATGATGTAAAATCGCTGGGTGATTCGAATGTTTATCATTTGAATCCAGTTTCTGCCATTATACATTTAAAAAAATTATATGGTTCTTTAGACATTTTACTACTTAGCTCTAGACTAGAGCCACATAAAATAATGAGAGCTAGAAAGCTCATTTCCATACACAATCCAGTAGAGCGCGAACACTACTACCTAAAGCTACAAGACAAAGTTAATTACAGAAATCAGCGCAATAATGATAATACAGCATATATCTCAGATAGAATGTGTAATTTAACCAGCCTTGCAATGGCCTTTGAATACTTAGGTATCGAATGCCCCAACCCAAGTATGCAGTTTGAGGATTATTTAGAATCTATTAGGGCTAGTGATTTTTCCAATGTAAGCAGGACCGACTCCGCATCATGGAAAAAGCTCGCTAATACATTTAACTGCGAAATGAAACTAGTTTCGATATTTACTAATAAAAAAAGCAAAATAAAAAAAATATGCGAAAATGAATTAAAGGCTGGAAAGGGTGTCATTTTATCAGCATTTTCATATGCGTCACAAAAGGGACATATAGTAAGACTTCAAAGAGTTTCTTCTGAGGGTATATTAGTCGATGATCCATTTGGTCAAGTTAATAATTTCAAGCAGCGGGAAGAAGGAGGATCTGGGTATTCTGGGACGTCAAACAGTAGAAGCTCTGAATCTGGTCTAGGTGAAGACAACTTGTGGAAATGGTCAGACATTGAAGAAACAGAAATCAAGTACATTTGCTCATTTCATCGTAAGGATGGCCTATGAAATTTTTCGTTACGTTATTGATTATTAATTCGCTAAACGCTTTTTCAGATGAAAACCAATTTACTTGGCAATTTGAGATTGCCATGAAGGAACACAAAAATATACTCGACTACTTTCACTTACTACCATCAGATTCAATTAATTGCGAAGGTGCGAAATTCAATGCTTACGACAGTATGGATAAGCGAAATAAAATCGTAAAATTTATCGATATCAAAAACGGCTATTTAGAATTTAATGCAAATTCTCAAATCGTACTTTTCAAGGACAGAGTGAAAACCCGTGACATTATCGCTATTCAATCAGGTGGCTGTGGTGCTGGGAATACTTGTGGTTCAATAAACAAATTTTACACTTTCCATAAAGGGAATTGGGTTGAATTAACGGAGCTAATGCCATTTGGTTCACTAGAGTCTCGATTCGATTATATCCAATATTGTCCATACTATAACCTCCCTAGATTTGGATTAACCGTAGAAATAATTAACGAATTCGATCAAGCCATTATCGAGAAATACAAATGGAATAAAGACCACTTCATTTTAAAAAGAAAGGATAATAGGGACACTCAATCTAATGTAAATTGATTGAAGTGCTAAAGAACGAATCAGCAAAGGAACGCTGTGAAATTAAATGCAAAGGCAGAATTGTAGTCGTAAAACGAGACTGGCTAGGCCCTGATGATCAGTATGACAAGGTCACGCAAACCTATGGCATTCGAACTGACAATATTGATGCAATGAAAAAAGTTTTTGGTGCTATATTCGATACCAAATCCACGGTGAAGTATCTGGGCTACTGCAACGCAAAAGGTCAAGCATGCAACGCCAAAGAATCTAAAGCCGCAGGCGATTACCGATTGGTGTATTTTGAATGGCCTGAAAGCAAGCACGAAACGTGGTGGGTACCAAATACGGCCCTTGATAAAAGTCAGTATAAAGAACTCGGCGAAAAGACCCATAAGTCCATAACAAAATTCTACAAAAGCAACCCAGATAACTTCGTTTTCACCACCACAAACGAAGCCTCAACCTGTGATGCGTTTTCTGACCTAAGCGAAAGCCAAGAGACCACCTCCTTCGATAGTGAAGGGAAGAAATGGGTTAACGTTGAGTTACCGTTTGATAGCCAAGGCTCATATAGCCTATTCACCAAATACCTTGACCTGCCCCGCCCTCAAACCAAAACAGGTTGGGTAAAGCTGGAGGAATGTAAAGAAATATCGCCCTTCAACTGGCCAGGGTTCCATATTGCTGAAGAAAGTGGACTCGGGTCCAAAGACGCCTACATTGATTTTAATAACCTGAATCCGTTTTTTAAAAACCTGCTCAATGTCATCGATGAAAACAATGACGGCATCGTCAGCCATGAAGAACTAAAAAAGGCCCACCAAGACCCCATTCTCGCCGATCGACTGAATCGAGCCATTGTGAAACACCCATCTGAAAGGCAAGCTGACTCCGAACTCAGCGCGTGGGATCACATAAAAAAATGGCTACCAACAAAAGAAGAACATGAAGCCACGAAAGAGCATATTTCAAATCTGGTTTGGTGGGATGATGTGAAATCGCTGGGTGATTCGAATGTTTAACATTTGAATCCTTTATTTTTCATTACTCAAATTTCAACTCTATATCCAAAGGCCCTCCCTTGGATAATCAAAGCAATTGGTGAGTTAGGAACAAGTGAAGATGCAAGTAAAACCAAACACAACCCTAAAATTATAGAATATCATTCTACAACAACTCTAAAAGCAACAACGGACGAGGTTCCTTGGTGTTCTTCTTTTGTTAACTGGTGTATTAAAAAATCAGGATTAGAAGGAACAAACAGTGCATCAGCAAGAAGTTGGGCAAAATGGGGGGTTGATGTCAAAAAGCCATTTTACGGTGCGATCGATTTAATCGGATATTCAAAAGGCAGAGTACATGTAGGATTTGTAGTAGGAGTGAAGAATAGCCGAGTAATTCATTTGGGGGGTAATCGAGGTAATATGGTTAGGATATCTTCTTTTCCTAGAGGCAGCTTTATAGCTTTCTTTTCTCCGAGAGAATATATAGATAGAGTGAATGAAATAAAGACTCTTTCAGGTAACTATAGGAATATTTAATTTGATGAGACTAGACAATGAAACTTATTATAAAGTATATCAGTATCATAACCATTATGTTCAACACACCAACTTTTGCAGGAGATATTGTTGATAACAAATTATGGTCTGAAAGCAACAATCAATTCAAAATTGAAATAAATTCAACAAATAAAGGTACTTTTTTTACCGATAATTGGAGTTCAAAACTTACTGCAGTCAAATGTCAAATTATAGATGATAAATGCATAGAGATTTGGAAAATAAAAGACTTCTCCCAACATGTTTACGAATCCGTCATCTACGCATCTTCTAGTTTAAAGACTATAGATTTAAATAATGACAATAAACAGGATTCGATATTTTTCTATAGCGTATCAAAGGATGGCCTAGACCCAGACATATTGAAGGGAATGTTCCATATTGATGATAAGAAGTACGCTATTAGAGGTACGATTCCAAAGCATATCGATAACATCTCCGATTTTGAATACAAGTTTGACAAGTCATTTAAAAGCTTGGATATCAAAGTCGTTCTAAAATGCAAAGAGCTGTGGGATAGCTATGTCAATAGTATTTTTCTAAAAAACATTAACTAATCAAACACACTGCTGTCCCACAGTTGAGAAAATAAAAAGGGCTTAAAATTCAAAGGAATTAGCTTTTTCATATCGCCGTTTGCATTCTTTCACACAGCAGCTTTAGCCGGATCAATAGAGAATAGCCTTGGCAACTCTATCAGGCTTTATTTTACCGAATATTCAGTCGATGTCGTCCTATATCAGGAAAGCATTCGTTCAAATTTCACAATAAACTCTATTCGATGGATGCATCAACGATCGTACTCTGTCTGAATGTCTTTCCTTGGGCTGAGTTTAGAGCTAAGAAAGGCGCGGTAAAACTGCATACGGTTCTCGATCACGATGGCCTCATTCCTGCGTTCGTCGATATTACCGATGGTAAGACCCATGAAGTGAAAATGGGCCGGCAAGTTACCCTGCCAAAAGGCAGTATCCTCACAATGGATCGAGGATACATCGACTATCAGTGGTTTAATGAACTCAACGGTCAAGGTGTGTACTTTGTAACTCTTACTAGCGGAATATTTAGTATCGCGCGATTAAACGATTCAAAACGGATCGAAAAAAAGCATCACCAGTGATCATCATATTGAACTGACCAGCCAAAAAGGATCGCTTTACCAAGGGGCACTGCGCCGAATCGGATACAAGGATCTGCATACTGGCAAACAATATTATTACATCACCAACCATACAAGACTAGCAGCGAAAACCATTGCCGCCATCTACAAAGAGCGCTGGGATATTGAGCTATTTTTTAAGTGGATCAAGCAGAATCTGAAAATCAAAACATTCATTGGAACGAGTAAAAATACGGTATTGACTCAGATTTGGATGGCACTTAGTACTGACTTATTAATACATTACCTCAAGTGGAAGAACGGTTTAACCCAAGCGGCCTCCCGAATAGTTCAGATGCTACAGATGGCGTGGTTTGGGCGCTGAGATCTGATTGAGCTTTTTAAATCACCAACACCAATCGAAATTCATGAGACAAATATGTACCTAGATCTCTAAAATTTATAGGATGGCAGTGAAATTGGCAGACAGTTTTTTCTGATTAATGGGGACTACGTAGAGTCCGTCGATACGCAAGGCAGGCAAATAGAGTCGCTACCACGGGCATTAAGATAAACACAAAAAATACATTATTTTCGAACAGTGCCAATCCATACCCTCCGATCAAGGTGCCACTTCCATATCCCAACATATGTAGACTTGATAAGTTGCCACCAATTCGGCCGCTCAGCGTAGGAGACTGCCGACGTAACTCACTGCCATACCATGGTGTGCACAGTGCCATTCCCATCGAAAGAAATATGACGCCCGTGTATAAGAAAAGCAGCCCTTGTCCAACCGCTAATAACACGCTACCCACCGACAACAACACCAACATTACGATAATGGGCAATGCCGCAAATGTTTTCGCGTGCTTAGACAACCAGCGCGTGCCGAGCAACGAGGTTGTTAACGCTGCTAAGGCAGCCACCGTTAACATTCCACCGAGATGAAAGGTGGCAGTCTCGGGCAATAGATTAAAATACTTCATGAGTGCTGGGCCAATGACGAACTGTAAAACGCCCACAAATAACGTGAGTGAGTAGGCCAAGGCATACAAAGGCCACCCTTTTTGAATATGCCGAGAATGACGCTCATGCACCGTACCATCGTCACGCTCTAACAAAGCACCTTTGTCATCTCGCGCATTCGTGATGTTCTTATTGGCTCGCAAGGTGAGCTGCCTGAAACTGATCAATAGCGCTGCTGCTGCCAGCATAGAAATGAGCACTAACGCTGCTAATGGCATCAATGCCCAACTGCTCCAAACACATACACCAACCAAAACAGGGCCCAGCAATCGCCCTATTTGATTCAATCCGTTTAATTTTGCCAGTCGATCCATTACCTGCAAATTATCCACAGATTCTGATGATGACTCGGTCTCTGTTACCAACGCTTGCGCAGACGGATAAATACCCGCGACAAATAAACTGTAAAACACACGAGAGACCACCAATCCCGCGATCAACCAAATTCCATGCGGAAGCCCTAACGCTACCAACAGCAGCACATTGCTAACCGTGAACCCCAAAAAACTGACTTGAAGCGTTTTATGCGCGCCGTATTGATCAACCCAGCGACCCCACAGTGGTCCCAAAACCACCACACCAAACATGGCACTGGAAATTAGCCATGCCCAATGGGTTTCGGACAGCTGAGAAATAGACATTAAGACCGGCAGCAAGGTGAGTGTCCCCGTCTGCATCAGCCCCATGGTGAATACAGCCCCAACTACGGCAGAAGTGTGAGTTTTTTTATGCATATGATACTCATTCCTATTTACAAATGATTATCACATACAATAGACTAATTGAGAACAACGCTTAGCCATGTCTCAGATTTGAGTATCACGGAAGAATAAGACTTAGCCCACTCAAGGCAGTAGCTGCTCAAGCATGGCCATCAGCCAACGCATAATTTGTTACCCTAAAAAAGGTCCTTCAATGGAACTTCGTTTCGATACAGCTGCGAACTGCTTTTTCAATGCAGTCCTACGCGAGTGCGCCATCTGGCTTTTTCGCCCTTGCGATGCTTTCTTCCAGGCAGCTCAGACACCACAATCAACAGGCCAAGCATTAGCGTTGGCCGGCACCTTTGATATAGAAACCATCGACCCACACACGCAACAGACTCAAACACTTTCAATTGCTTGTCATCACCATTCAAATACGGGTCGACACACACTTTTGATGCCTGCTCGCCTCGTTTCCGATGGTCAAATTCATATTCTTGATTTCGAAGCGGCCAGCCAGTGGATACTCGAATTACCAGAATTAATCCGCATGGGCAGTGAGACGTCCAATGCAGAATTAATGGCGCGTGTTAAAGACAGTCTCGTCAATACTCAACACGCCATTGACAGTAGAGCCAATGAGCTGGACAAGTTAATGATGGAGCCCGTGTCCTTTATTGAGTCTGAGGGGAGCTTATTCAGTGGGCACAGCATTCACCCTTGCCCTAAAGCACGTGACCAATTTACGACAGCAGACGCTGTAGCCTATGCGCCTGAATATGGGAATTCTTTCACGTTGCGTTGGTATCAGGTTCATAAAGATTATTTGTTTAAAAATCTTGAGCCACACCTTGAATACACATCATTAATTCGCTCAATGGCTGAGAACGACACACAATTAAGTCAATATTTATCGTTGCTCCCGACGGATTATTTTTTATTACCCTGCCATCCATTTCAACACCGAGTTTGGCAGGCCCACAGTTGGCTACAACAACTTGAACGTGACCAGTGCATTAAATATTTAGGCGATAGCGTGCTTCCGTGGCGTGCGACGAGCTCATTACGTGCGATTTATAATGAGCATGCTCCATGGATGCTTAAATTTTCGATGAGCGTAAAACTCACAAATTCCATCCGTCATTTACAACCTGAAGAAATGCGACGCGGTGTAGAATTGTGTCGTGTGCTGCAACATCCTTCGGCTCGATCATTAAAGGAAAACACGCCCCATTTCCACATTTTGAAGGAACCTGCGGCCGCGGCAATAAAAGGGCCGGATGGCGAACCGTTGGCTGAAACCATGGTGTTATGGCGCGACAACCCTTTCATTTATTCAAATCAAACGTCTGAAGAGCACAGCGTCGAAGTGTTAGCTTCCTTAGTGCAGGACGACCCCCGTGATGGCATTCCAAGAATAGTGAAGCGTTTGATCGCTGAGAATAAATCAGACAGCTCATCCGTCAAAGCATGGTTTCA
The DNA here is from genome assembly GCA_947503895.1 of uncultured Saccharospirillaceae bacterium. Lineage (GTDB taxonomy): Bacteria > Pseudomonadota > Gammaproteobacteria > Pseudomonadales > Oceanobacteraceae > Bermanella. The sequence continues at coordinate 138,537 of CANNFT010000005.1, read as the reverse complement.
AAGGTTTTTAGAAGTTTGTATCGAGCCTCTACTCGTCACCCAATCAAACCTAGGATTGGTGTTCGGTGCACACCAGCAAAATTTACTAATTGAACTCGATGGCGTTGAGCCTAAGTCTGTTTATTTCAGAGATTGTCAAGGTACGGGCTTTACTCAATTAGCGTTTAAAAACTTTGGCGATAGCCTACCGGATTTAGGCGAAGTCAGTCAGAACCTCATTCATGACGAAATGGCCATTAAGTTGTTCATTTACTATTTGTTTGTCAATTCAACTTTCAACATGCTCAGCAGCCTAGCTACTTTACCCAATGTTGAAGAGTCAGAGTTAATTTCAATCTACAAAAATTGGTTGCTAAATTTAAAAGAAAACGTCACCGACCCTCAGTGCATTAATGTTCTATTAAATGCGCAGACATTGAGTGCGAAAGGCAATTTCCTGTGCTCCATTCAACATATTAATGAAAACACAACAGAAGATCCTACGGCCATTTACCACCCGTTCCCTAATCCTATTTTTTCTTGATGATTTAGAACTGTTAAATTATGAATAACTACCCAAAATACGACATGAATGTCAGCGATGACAACACCACCATTGCCCTATCCACTGGCGATATAACCTGGACTTTCGTGACAGAACATCAGTCATCGGCGTTGCACATCCATAAAATGGAAGGGCATGTTGAAGACGAAACTCAATTGCTCGCATTGCTTGATATCCTATTTTCAAAGCTAAAAGTCACGAGCATCTCTATTGATAAAAACCTTGCCAAAGACTTTTCGTTTAGTGCCGTATATTGGCAGCAGTCTGAAGATGAATTAAAAATACAAAGAAGTGCTTTTTACCAAATCAGAGAGCTTTGGTTAGACCCCGCACTGCTGCCTATTCAACCGGCTGTACCTTCTGGGGAAACCTGCGAGCAAGGCGAGGTTCCTGTACGCCCGCGCTGGCACGATCGACATTTATATCGTCGTTATATCCCGACATTAAACAAAACCCTTGAAATTCGTCGTGCAACCGTGGAAGAAGATGGTGAACGCTTCCACCGCTGGCAAAATGACCCTCGGGTCTCAGAGTTTTGGGAGTATCCATGGGAAAAACCTAAGTTAGACCAGTATATTGAAGAACATCGAGCTGACCCACATTGCGAACCGCTTATTGTTTCGCTGGATGGTGAAGCTTTTGCTTATGTAGAGTCCTATTGGTGTAAAGAGGATCGCCTTGGGTCCTATTATGAAACTCAAGATTTCGACCAAGGGTTTCATTTGTTAATTGGCGAACCACAGTATCAAGGTGTCACTACGCCACATTTCTTACGTGCCGTCACGCATTTCCTTTTTTTGGTCGATCCACGAACCCAGAATGTGATGGGCGAACCTAGGGTCGATAATAAAAACATATTCAAACTGATTCCCACCGTACCGGGTTGGAAACATTATGGTGTCATTGAATTCCCCCATAAAACAGCCAATTTATTAGGGGCAGTTCGCGGCGAATTCTTCACTGGGAATGAGTTTTAAGGCTACTTATGAATCGCCAATTAAATCACCAGACCAGCACAAGCGAAATATTCCCTTTGCCCGTCAATGAACAAGAGTGGGCAAAATTAAACCGTCAATTAGCATCAAAAATAATTGCCGAATGTGCATACGAAGAATGTATTGAAGTCACTGTCGTTTCAAAAGAAGCCGGCAAATCCAACTATCGTGTTGCACTGACCTCTGGCGTTGAATATCAGTTTAGTGGCTATTCTACGATTTGGGGCTTTTTAGATATTGATGCAGAAAGCCTGACGCGACACAGTAAAGAGACCGCGACATCTGCACCTCAATCACTGAGTGCCACGCAGTTATTGATCGATGCGCAAGTTGAGCTAAAGCTAAACGACATCGTGCTCGGGAATCTAATTGAAGAACTTCAAAACACCCTTTATTCAGATGCTCAACAGTATTTAAGAGTGCGTGAGTATGACGCAGAAACATTAATACGTTTACCGGCGATTGAACTTCAGAGCTTGCTTTCAGGTCATCCAAAAGCGATCGCCAATAAAGGACGCGTGGGCTGGGGACAAGATGCATTGTCACTATACAGCCCCGAGTCAATGAATGCTTTTTCTCTACGGTTTATTGCAGTTTTACAGTCGCGTGTTACGCTCGGCGTTAGCTCTGAACTAACGAACCAAGATTTAATTAAGCAAAGCTTAACCAACGAAGAATTTGAATCGCTCAATCACCGGATGGTTGAACGTCAAATCGACTGGGATAATTATTGGGTCATGCCGGTACATCCTTGGCAATGGCAGCAATTTATAACCTTGCAATATATGGATGATATCGCCCATCATCGAATGGTCGACTTAGGTGTTTTCGGGGATGAGTATCGCGCCCAACAGTCGATTCGAACGTTAAGCAATATCCAGCGTGAGCAGGCCTTCGATATAAAATTACCGCTCACCATACTGAATACATCTTGTCATCGAGGTATTCCCGGCAAACATATTGCCAGTGGTGCAGACCTCTCACAATGGATTGAACAAGTCGTCAGTCAAGACGCACTACTCAATGAAAGTGGATTAATCGTCCAACAGGAGCGTGCTGGCGCCCATGTTCCTCATCCGATGCAACAACAAATTAAAAATACACCTTATCGTTACAATGAGATGTTGGGTGTGGTTTGGCGCGACAGCCTCACACAGCACTTAAAGGCGGATGAGTCCGGCGTGTTAATGGCCGTATTAATGGAGAAGGATATTCACGGGAACGGCTTGATCACGGAATACGTCAAGCAATCTGGCTTATCAGCCGAAGCTTGGTTACGTGCTTTATTTCAATCCGTTGTGATACCTCTTTACCATTTACTCACAAAGTATGGCATTGGCTTGGTGGCTCACGGACAAAATATTTCACTTATTTTGAAAAATGGCGTACCGGTTAGAGCCGGAATTAAGGACTTTCACGGTGACTTACGCATCGTGGACCAAGCTTTTCCTGAACTCGATTCATTGCCGAATCACGTGCGTGAAGAGCTCACCACATTGCCGCCCCACTATTTAATTCACGATCTGATCACGGGGCATTTCGTCACGACACTTAGATTTATTTCACCTATCGTTGCCAGCCAACTGGATTGTTGTGAGGAGCGATTTTACGAGATTCTTAGTGAAACGCTGCAACAGCATATGAATAAACATTCAGAATTGAATGAGCGGTTTTCGCTATTCCCTGTGCTTGACAACTCAATACTCAAGGTCTGCATTAACCGCGTTCGTTTTCGCATTGGTTATGGCGACCTCAGTGAACGTCCCATTCCAGAACTGGGCACCCCCTTACAGAATCCACTGGCCTTCAATAAAAAGTAAAATTATGAATACGACTCTAGATCTCGCAGGATTGGGCATTGGCCCATTTAACTTAAGTATTGCAGCGCTACTGACCGAGCAACCTCAAACTAATGCTGCATTCTTTGATCAGAAAGACAATTTTAATTGGCACCCTGGTATGTTGTTACCCGGCGTGCGAATGCAAACCAGCTACTTAAAAGACCTTGTCACCGGTGTATCACCAACAAACACTTACAGTTTTTTAAATTACTTGGTTAAAAATCGTCGCTTTTACCAGTTTTTATCCGCAGAACTGACGGCTGTTGGGCGTAAAGAATATGCCGATTATTTGTCATGGGTCAGTGCGCAACTCCCATCGGTCAATTTCAATCACGCCATTGAAACTGTTGAATATAAAAATAGTGCATTTCAGTTAACGTTTAGTAATGGTGCGCAGCATACAGCCCGAAATTTATGTTTAGGAACCGGTAAACAACCTTATATTCCGGATAGTGCAAAGCCACATCTTGGAGCCCATTGTTTTCATGCTATTGACATTGCTAAGCGAAAATTGGACTTCACTGGAAAGTCGATTGCAATCATCGGTGGTGGCCAAACTGGTGCGGAAATATTAGAAACGATTATGGACAAACACTGGGGCATGCCGCGTGATGTTCATTGGTTAAGTCGTCGTCAAAACTTTGAGCCTTTGGATGAGTCTCCGTTCACAAATGAGTTTTTCACGCCTCAATACGTTGACACTTTCTTCCATCAAGATGAACACACCAAAGACCGTGTGATGCACAGTCAAAAATTAGCCTCGGATGGTATTTCACCCGATACACTTAAGTCTATTTACCGAAAACTGTACGAGTTTAATATTGACTCTAGCATTGGCTTTAATCTCAGCATGCGACCGAATCGTGAAATGTTTGGCTTGGAAAAAACCGGTGCCAGCTATCAAATATCCGCGTTGAATGGGTTGACTCAAAAAGCCGAAGTGTCTCAAGCCGATATTGTGATCCTTTGTACAGGATTTGATTTCTCACTCCCACAGTACTTAGAGCCGATTAAAGACCGACTTAATTTAGACAGCAAGGGTCGTTACACGCTAGGTGAATCGTTCCATGTTGATTGGGATGGACCGAAAGAAAATCGTATTTACGCCGTAAACGCTGGGCGACACAGTCACGGCATCGCCGAGCCTCAAATGAGTTTAATGTGCTGGCGATCGGCCCGCATCATTAACGATTTAATGGGCAAAGAGGTGTTCGATTTATCCCAATCTTTGGATATGGTCGAATGGGTGACGGAGAATCCACCTGCATTGGGGTTGGTTGGCTAGGCATGCGTCACTAAGGCACACCATGTAAATGCAGCGAGCATTTGAAAAATAAACAGGAAGCTTAACTATTAGCTTCCTGTTTATATGCTAGACGGGACGTCGTTAGCAATCAGACTAATTCAACGGCGGGCGTTCGCCTCGTTCCACTAATGCTTGGTAAATTCGATCAGGGTAATCACCAATCACACCATCTGCTCCCAACTCAAAAACGCGCTCAATTTTGTCCGCATCGTTAACCGTCCATACGTGGCTTTTAACACCCTTTTTACGGAAAAAATCGAGATAGGGCTTTGTCACTATCGCGTAGGGAATTTGGGCCAGTTGAAATTTAGGCTTATAGGCCCAGCCGAAACCTGTGCTCCAAGCAATGCTCGCTGCCGTCAACTCTGCAATCGTCGCGCTGGTTTTTACCTTTCCATTTGAGACTTCTCTGAATTGATTCATGGCTTTAGTATGTTGACTGGCCACCGCAGAACGAGATTCGGCACCAGCATCGCGTATGAGCGCCCATAACTTTTCGGCTAATAACCGGCTATTTGCTTTCATTTCAACATTAATATTTTCATTCGGAAAATACGTCAAAACCTCCTCTAGTGTTAACACCTCTAAACCCATTCCACGGAATGGAAAGGTTGCACCGCCGTCGGGGCTAAATTTATAACCCGCATCCATCATTTTAATCTCTGCCAATGTTAGATTTTTGACTAACTCGTTGCTGCCTGTTGTCTTGGTAAAATCTTCATCATGATTAACGATCACGACATCGTCTTTAGATAAATGTACATCCATTTCCAACACATCCGCACCTTGTTGCAGTGCCTGATCGAATGCTAACCAAGTACTCTGGGGGTACATACCGGAAGCCCCTCTATGTGCCAATATTTCTCGAGCACTATCATCACTTGGCGCTGATGACATAGACCAAGCGGAGCTGGCCACCGTGATCATTGCTGTGCAACACACTCTCTTTAAAAACGTTAAAGTATTCATAGCGAGACCTTATTAATGGGATTGTTATTTATTATTTTTTAGGGCTTACCACCCAACCCTAGTCGGCTTATATGAAGGAGCGATGAATATTTATACGGCAGAGTCAGACTTTTTGAGGGTATGTGAAGAAAATTAGTGCAATTGAATGAGTAAGCATTAGCCAGAATAAATTCAATGACCAAAATCTACTATTTCTAGGTGGACATAAAATTAGATAACACTGTCGGGCGCTTCTAATCATTCACTTTAAGCGCTGATCGAAAGAGCATTGTAAGTTCAAGGTTTGTTTTTGAAGGTCTAATGGGTTAAATCGAAAAAACACACCACACAAATTGGGATAATCTACAGGCCCCGTAGGTATTCACAGAATAGCTTGTCATTAAAATAGCAGCAAAACGATGGGACGCTACTGAGAAGGTCTTAAGTGCCTCAACTGAGCGGGATGTAAAACAAAGAAGTCGATGAATTCGAGTGATTGGGTTTGATGGATAACGGACTGGCGGTCTGATGTGGTGTTCTAAAGAGCATGCTTTTAGTAACGCATGCTCTTTAGCATTGGGCTATTTAATTAAGGCTGCATGATTGGCTAACATCAATCATCTTTGCGCAATACTTCAATAGCAGACACGTTTTGGAAACCACGCGGTAATTTATTTCCACGACGGCCCCGCTCGCCTTGATAGTGCTCCAAATCAGCAAACTTCATTTTCACATGACGTTTGCCTGCAAAGACCATGAGTACATCGCCGGCTTTCATGAGTGCAACACCGACGACATGCTCTGTACCACCCGTGCCCAGATTAATGATTTTATTGCCTTTGCCTTTCGACATCACGGGCAAGTCAGCCACAGGGAACACCAATAAGCGTCCTTCATTACTGACAGCGATTACCCAATCCTCTACAATATCTTGCACTTTTACAGGGGAAAACAGTTTTTTATCATCGGGTTTATTCAGTAATGCTTTGCCTGATTTATTTTTTGACAGCATGTCTTCATACTGCGCAATAAACCCATAACCGGCTTCACTGGCGACTAAATACTGGTCTTTATTATGGCCAACGATCATGGCAGCCAATGTTGCGCCAGAGGATAAATTTAAAGATCCGGTAACAGGCTCGCCGTATCCACGCGCACCGGGTAATCCATGAATCGCCATGCTGTAGGAACGCCCAGTGCTATCCAAGAAAACAGCGAGTTGATTGGTTTTGGCTTCCGCTTGGGTGAGGAATTTATCGCCCGATTTATAACTTAATGTTTCGCCGTCTACTTCGTGGCCTTTCGCCGCACGAATCCAGCCTTTTTCAGACAACACCACCGTAACCGGATCTGCTCCCATCAAGTCCATTTCTGATAATGCTTGAGCTTCTTGACGCGTCACAATCGGCGAACGACGATCATCACCGTAGGTGTCGGCATCGGCAGTAATTTCTTTTTTCACCAAGGTTTTCATGCGACGTTCAGAACCAAGGGTTTTTTCAAGCTGATCACGCTCTTTCGCTAATTCATCTTGCTCACCGCGAATGCGCATTTCTTCAAGCTTCGCTAAATGCCGCAACTTTAATTCAAGAATGGCTTCGGCTTGAATGTCGGTTAACCCGAAACGTTTCATCAGTTCTTGTTTCGGCTCTTCTTCGAACCGAATAATTTCAATCACTTCATCGATATTTAAGAAGGCCACTAATAAGCCGTCTAGAATATGCAGGCGAGCAAGCACTTTGTCCAATCGGTGTTGTAATCGTCTGCGAACGGTTTCCGTACGGTATTGCAGCCATTCGGAAACAATCATGGCGAGGTTCTTCACTTGCGGCAAACCATCTATGCCAATCATATTCATGTTGACGCGATAATTTTTCTCTAAATCGGTCGTCGCGAACAAGTGATTCATCAATTGATTAATATCGACGCGATTGGATTTAGGCGTAATCACTAATCGTGTTGGGTTTTCGTGATCTGACTCGTCACGTAAATCGGTGACCATGGGCAATTTTTTCTTTTGCATTTGGTCTGCGATTTGCTCTAACACTTTCGCGCCGGATGTTTGATGAGGGAGGGCAGTCACCACAATATCGCCTTCTTCCATCAAATAGATGGCGCGCATTTTCACGCTGCCACGGCCGGTGTGGTATAGCTTTTGTAGATCCGCTTTAGGAGTAATGATTTCCGCATCTGTAGGGTAATCGGGTGCGGGTACAAATTGAATCAAATCTTCAACAGTGGCTTTGGGGTTGTCCAGCATATGAATACAAGCATTGGCCACTTCGCGAACGTTATGCGGTGGAATATCGGTAGCCATCCCCACGGCAATGCCGGTGGTGCCGTTCAATAAAACGTTCGGTAGTCGAGCGGGCAAACTAACGGGCTCATCTAATGTGCCATCAAAGTTGGGCGTCCAATCCACTGTGCCCTGCCCAAGCTCACTCAATAACACTTCCGAAAACTTGGTAAGTTTCGATTCGGTATATCGCATCGCTGCAAACGATTTAGGGTCATCTGGTGACCCCCAGTTGCCTTGGCCATCTACCAGTGGATAGCGATAAGAAAAAGGCTGTGCCATCAGGACCATAGCTTCGTAACAAGCGCTATCACCATGGGGATGAAATTTACCAATGACATCACCGACAGTACGGGCAGACTTCTTATATTTTGATCCCGCTTTTAATCCCAATTCTGACATCGCATAGATGATGCGGCGCTGCACGGGTTTCATACCGTCACCAATATGCGGTAACGCGCGATCGAGAATGACGTACATGGAATAATTCAAGTACGCACTTTCGGTATAACTTTTTAGGGATTGACGCTCAATGCCGTCTTCCCCAATCACCATATCATTCATAGGCCAATCTATTTTTGTTTACACTGTGTAAGCCCGATGAATTGTTCAATCGGGCGAGTGAAATTTTCGTTTTTATTCACAATCACTGCCACGCACTGACGTTACAGTTCAACCATGTTGCCTTTTTCTTCTAGCCAATTTTTTCGATCTGAAGCGCGTTTTTTCGCCAGTAGCATATCCATGATTTCATGGGTGCCGTCACCCGGCTCCAGCGTTAGTTGCACCAACCGACGAGTGTCTGGGTCCATGGTGGTTTCACGCAGCTGCATAGGGTTCATTTCACCCAAGCCTTTAAAGCGCTGCACGTTTACTTTACCGCGTTTTTTCTCTGCTTTAATTCGATCAAGCACGCCCTGGCGTTCGGCTTCATCCAGCGCGTAATACACATCTTTGCCAACGTCGATGCGATACAGTGGCGGCATAGCGACATAAACATGACCGCCTTCAACGAGTGGTCTGAAATGACGTAAAAATAATGCACACAAGAGTGTCGCAATGTGCAAACCATCGCTATCGGCATCGGCCAGTATGCAGACTTTCCCGTAACGTAAATTGCTAAGATCATCACTCGCAGGGTCGATGCCCAATGCGACTGAGATGTCGTGAATTTCTTGCGAGCTTAATACTTCGCTGCTGTCGACTTCCCAGCTGTTTAATATTTTACCGCGCAGCGGCATGATCGCCTGATTTTCACGGGTACGAGCTTGCTTAGCCGATCCACCCGCTGAGTCACCTTCCACCAGAAACAGTTCTGAATATTCCGGATCTGAGCTGGCACAGTCCGCTAATTTACCGGGGAGCGCGGGTCCCTGTGTGACTTTTTTACGTACGACTTTTTTGGCGCTGCGCATACGTCGTTGCGCATTGCTAATCACCATTTCGGCGACCAATTCGCCCAGCTTAGTATGCTCGTTCAGCCATAAACTAAATGCGTCTTTTACCACACCTGAAACGAATGCCGCAGCCTCACGGGAAGACAAACGTTCTTTGGTTTGACCACTAAATTGTGGGTCTGCCATTTTGGTAGAAAGCACAAACGCGACCTTGTCCCATACATCATCGGGCGTCAGCTTGACCCCACGAGGCAATAGATTTCGGAACTCACAAAATTCTCGCAAGGCTTCGAGCAAACCTGTTCGCAAGCCATTGACGTGTGTGCCGCCTTGCGCCGTCGGTATTAAATTGACGTAGCTTTCCATTAATTGCTCACCACCTTCCGGCAGCCATTGTACGGCCCAATCCACTGCTTCCGTATCTCCGGCCATCGAACCCGTAAACGGTGATTCGGGCAAAACCTCGTAACCCTTAGTGGCATCCGTTAGATAATCGACTAAACCGTCTTCATAAAACCAATCTGCATTATCGGCTTCATTGCCATGATTCACGAATTCGATCCGTAAACCTGGGCACAAAACGGCTTTAGCTCGTAGAACATGCTTTAAACGAATAACCGAGAACTTGAAGCTATCGAAATATTTAGGGTCCGGCAGGAAGCGGACAGTGGTGCCCGTGTCTTTTTTCTTGGGTGTTTGGCCAACCTCTTCTAAATCAACGGCTTTTTCACCGCCTTTAAAAGCAATTCGACTCACCTTGCCACCACGACGAATCGTCACTTCTAACCCTAATGACAATGCGTTGACAACCGACACCCCCACACCGTGTAGGCCACCGGAAAATTGATAATTCTTATTGGAAAATTTCCCGCCCGCGTGCAAGCGCGTCAAAATGAGCTCTACACCAGACACGCCATGCTCAGGGTGAATATCCGTGGGCATGCCTCGACCATTATCGGTCACGGCCAGTGACTGGTCTGGGAATAGCTCAACTTTTATGTGATTACAGTGGCCGGCTAAGGCTTCATCCACCGAGTTGTCGATCACTTCTTGAGCTAAGTGGTTTGGCCGACTGGTTTCGGTATACATCCCCGGACGCTTGCGAACAGGGTCAAGACCACTGAGGACTTCTATGGATTCTGCGGTATAGGTTGTCATTCAATACTAACTCTTACTGTTTGGCCCATGACGCTCGGTTTGGCAGCGTGTTCGCTGCGCAAAATGCAATAGGGTTGGGATTCGCCAATCAAATCCCTGATAACTGTGATCACCCCCACCTTCAATAATAGAAGGCGAGGCTAAATATTTTTTACAGGCTTCGCGATAATCCAATGTTTCATCACCTGTTTGCTGCAATAGTAAGCACCGCTCAGGATGACTCAGCGCAGGGACATCTATCTCTAACATTTGATCAAGATAGTCTGCCGTTACAACAAATGATTCACCGGTATGATAGTTGTGATTCACACCAATGTAATCGGTCAGCAACTCATAGGGGCGAATCGCCGGGTTGATGACCACCGCCTGACCACCGTGGTGCTCCAATAACCATGTCGCATAAAAGCCACCAAGTGAGCTGCCCACCACAAGACAGTGTTCTTCACCAACGTCCTCCATCATAGTCAGGTAATGTTGCTTTGCCAGTTCAATGGCCGCTTTTGGCTCTACCGGCAACGTTGGCACCACTAACTGATGCTGCGCATCATGCTCTTTAAAAAAAGCCGTCATCAATTGCGCTTTGTGGGACTGTGGACCACTTTTAAAGCCGTGCAAATACAAGCAACGCAGCGTTGAACGGATCATATTCTTAACTTTTGATCTTGGATGGATGGCGAGCAAGCATACTCGTTTGAAGTCATTCGCTTCAAGCTCAGGAAGGTAGCGACAACAAAAAAGCCATGAAGTTGAGAACTTCATGGCTTTGTATGTGCGAACCTTTGAGTCAGTCGTTGATCAAACGTTATCTGCTTGAATCACTCAATGTTCACTCGATTAACTCTGCAACCAACTGTTGATTTCTTCAATATCCTCGACCGACAGATCACCCACGGCGCGACGGAATTTCAATAAATCAATCACGTAGTCGTAACGCGCAAAAGCATAGTCACGCTCCGTGCTGAAAACAGACTGCTGCGCTTGCAGCACTTCAACGATGGTACGATTGCCCACTTCATAACCGGTCTGAGTCGCTTCCATCGCACTGCGGGCAGAAGTAATGGCCTGCTTACGGGCTTTGATGCGAGCAATATCAGCCGTTAGCTGACGATACAACGTACGCACATTCAAACTGGCGCGACGTTGTGCGGCCTCCAGTTGACGCTCCGCAGCTTGACGTTGATAGTAAGCTTGTTTGTGGGCCGCATATTGGCTGCCACCGGCAAACAAAGGAACATCTAATTGAAGACCAACATATGTCGACGTTAATTCTTCACCTTGTGTATTGATGTCATCCTCGGAACGCGAGTAGCTGGCTACAACGTCCAGTTTAGGAGCGTGATCCGCCAACTTGGATTTATGATTACGCTCAGCCGCAATTTGACCTTTCTGGGCGATTAAGACATCAATGTTTTTGACCAGTGCTTGCTGTTCCCAGTGGGTGCGATCTGCTGGAATAGGACCAGTAGTCGGAATCGCCTGCTTTAAAGGCTTAATATGGTGATAACGTTGGCCGGATAATAAGGCTAATGATTCATAAGCAATATCCAGTTCACTCTCGGCAGCAATCAACTCTACGGTTGCACCATCGTAAATGGCTTGGGCTTCATGTACATCGGTAATGGCAATTAAACCCACTTTAAACCGTTGTTGAGTTTGTTCTAGCTGACGCTTCACCGCTGCTTCTTGCGCTTTGCTCGAAGCAAGCCCTGCGGTTGCACGCAGCACATTGAAGTAAGCTTCAGACAAACGCACCACAAAATCCTGCTGCGCTTTGCTGAGTTGATATTGCGCTTGATCGGTTTGCGCACTGGCAGCCGCGTACCCATACCAAGCATTGGGGTCGATCAGTGCTTGACGTAAATTAAGTCCATAAGACGTTTTATCAAAACTGTCATGGTCGTATTCACCGCCGGTCGCTGTGGCGCCACCGTCTAATGTTGTGGTGGATTGCTCTGCAGTAAAAGCAATTTGTGGCAATATACCCCCGCGCGCCAATCCGACGCTTTCACCATTAGCGTTCGCAGAGGCGATCTCTGCGGCTAATTGAGGATCGTTTTGCAATGCCTGTTCAAACACAGTTTTCAAATCTGTAGCTTGTACCGTTGTGCAAGCAGCCAGAGTGAACCATGTTAGGGCCAGTTTTTTCATGGGGATAGGGCCTATATAAAGTGAAAAAAAATAATGCCGGATTCTAAACAGTTCGTCTACGCCGCGAAAGACAGTATCCACCAACTCATTGTTTCAAATGCCCGTATCACGTCATTCACCCAATATTAGTAGGAGACCAGATGGCACTTGTACCAAGTTTCACCCGCCAAGACGTCGAAGTGTTAAACGACAGCACCGTTTATGATGGCTTTTTCCAAATTCGCATTTTTGAATTACGCCATCGGCTCTTCGCCGGAGAGTGGAGCCAACCTATTCGCCGCGAACGCTTCGAACGCAGGCAAGCCGCCGCCGTATTACTCTATGACGCGCAGCAAGATGCTGTTGTACTGACACAACAATTCCGAATTGGTGCCCTAGAATGTAAAAGTCCTTGGTTATTCGAATTGGTCGCCGGCATCGTTGAGGCAGGTGAATCCGCTGAAGACGTGGCCGTTAGAGAAGCTCAAGAAGAAAGTGGTGCCCACATTCAACACCTATTACCGATCTGCGAATACTGGGTCAGTCCGGGGGGCACCAACGAATCCGTCGCTCTATTTTGTGCATCGGTGGATAGTCAAGAATTAGGCGGCATTCACGGTTTAGAAGCGGAAGACGAGGACATTCAAGTACATGTCGTCAGTCGAACCGATGCCGTACACGCGCTGACATCCGGTGCGATTAACAACGCTGCGACCATCATGGCGTTGCAGTGGCTGGAACTAAACCTTGCCAAAACACGGGCACTGTTTGAAAGTTCAAGCACGCACGGAGACTTGCACAATGAAAAGTAATAAGTGGCGCGAAATTAATAACTTTTAACGCTAGATCGCAGCTCTATGAGCAACATGAGCGTTCGAACGTGCAAAAAAAGAAAAAATTCCTAACCAAATTGGCGTAACGCAGGTAGCATTTCCGCACCCTGTTAGGAAACTTCGAATGCGACAACGATACACACCCAACTTATCCGCGATGGCGGGCCTATGCGAAGCCAATTACGTGCGTTTGCTCAAGCTTCTGCCGGATATGGAAGATGGGCTTGGTCGTGAGTTCGTTGTCACTGGAGGACCTCATCACAGCACCCGCATTATTTTCACTATTGAAGAACAGTTCAAATACACGCGCACTATATTGATAGAACAAACCACCGCGACCTCCGATTTTCTCAAGCCACCGAAAATGGAAGTACGCTTCTATCAAGATGTCCGCATGGCCGAGGTGGTGAGCTTTCATAACGACCACCGATTCAACGGGGTATACCATTACCCCAACCCCCAAATGCGCTTACCTGATGAGAAAAACCAGATAAATCATTTCCTTGCAGATTGGCTTCAGCATTGCCTTGAGCATGGTGAAGCTGATATAAGCCTCAATTTTCGTCCACATACGTTAAAATGTGACTCGAGCACTGGAAGTGACTAAGCTAGAACTTATATAGTGCTTTTGGCGATTAGATGACCATTTTTGCCCATGGAACGGGTTCGGAAGTACAGAAGATATGACTGTAAAGCCTCAAAAATTTATACAAGTGACTGATTGTCATTTATTTGCGTCTCCAGATGGCAAATTACTCGGCATGGAAACACAGTCCAGCCTAGATGCCGTTCTGCAACGCGTACAATCAGAGCACCCAGATTTTGATTTCTTCCTCGGGACAGGTGATTTGTCTCAAGATGGCAGTGTGGATTCTTATATCCGCCTGAAAGATCAACTCGACGCCTTTGGCAAAGAACAATTTTGGTTACCGGGAAATCACGACCACAGAGACAACATGCTCAAAGTGGTCTCTGAACAAAAAGAAATGGTCTCGGTCGTCAAAAAAGGGGCTTGGCAAATTGTATTAATGGACAGCCAAGTACCGGGCTCTGTGCACGGCCGCTTTTCAGATTCTGAATTGCAGAAACTGGAAACCGCGCTACAGGCAGAACCTGATCTACACACCTTAGTGACATTTCACCATCATCCCATTCCCATGGATTGTAAGTGGCTCGACAATCAGCAAATCAAAAACAGCGATGCTTTTTTAGAGTTGGTCAGTCGCTACGATAACGTCAGAGTATTGCTGTGGGGACACATTCATCAAGACAGTAATGTGATGAAAGATGGCGTGCGTTATATTTCGACGCCTTCGACTTGTGTGCAATTCACACCTAAATCAACTGACTTTTCCGTGGATTCAGTCGGGCCAGGTTATCGCTGGATGGAACTCTACGACGACGGCAGTATTCAGACCGGCGTCAGTCGCGTTGACGATATAGAGTTTGAAATTGATTACACCATTAAAGGGTACTGATTCCAGTCCCCTTTAAAACTGCCTAGATATCAATTCAAAAATCGCCTGCTGCGCCCCTCGATTCGCTTCCACCACAGATAATGCTTGCTGCCCTACCCGCGCTTTGAAAGCGGGTTCTTGGAAGCATCGAATGACGATATCCGCGAGCGTCTGCGCATCATCTACGGCTATCAACCCGCCCGCTTCAAACATCAACTGACAAATCTGCTCGAAGTTAAATTGGCTGGGACCAATCAAGGTCGCTTTCCCTAACGCAGCTGGCTCTAATGGATTGTGTCCACCACTTTCAATAAAACTTCCACCCATACACACGACATCGGAAGCCGCGAGAAATGGCACTAATTCCCCCATTGTATCGACAACCAACACTTGAGTTTGTGCATTAACGTTTTTAAATTGAGAGCGTAATCCCAATGTAAAATGGCTTTTCTCCACTAATTCTGCGACTTTCGCAAAACGCTCAGGATGTCGAGGAACGATTAACAATAGGCTATTGGGAAAAGCTTGCATGACCGCCTGATGTGCTCTCAATGCGATCTCATCTTCCCCTTCATGAGAACTGGCCAAAATCCAGACTGGCCGTGGAGACTGTTCAGTCGAACCCAAGGGCAGGTGCCATTGACGACGCAGTGCCTCCGCTTGCGCATTCATCGTATCCGGTATGGCCACATCGAATTTAATGCTGCCTGTGATCGACATTTTTGCTGGGTCCATTCCCAATGCCCGAAATCGCTCCGCATCTGCGGTGCTTTGAACACATAACTGATCCAGCTGTTGCAGCATGGTATTGGTTAGCCTACTGACTTTGCCGTAACCTCGTGCCGATCGCTCAGACAAACGAGCATTCACTAGATACGTAGGGCACCGAAAGCGTGTCGCTGTGTGCAGTAAATTCGGCCAAAGCTCCGTTTCCAGAATCACTAACAATTCAGGCCGTACTCGCCGAAAGAATGCCGACAAAAATACCGGTATATCGTAAGGTAAATACACATGAAAAACGCGATCAGCGAAATGCTTTCGCACTTGTTCAGACCCAGTAGGGGTAGTAGTGGTCACGGTCACCGGAGTGCCGGGGTGAGCCGCCATGAATTGCTCAATTAATGGGGCCGCCGCCAGGAATTCGCCTACGGATACCGTATGAAACCAAACGCCGCCTTTCTGCGCCGGACCTTGAAATACACCGAATCGCTCCCATAATCTAGAACGATAAGCTGGCGCTAAACGAGAACGCCAAAGCTTATTCAAAAAGATCACTGGCAGCAGTAACGTAAACATGACAGTGTAAAATAAACGCATTAGGGAAAAGATTCACAGGCTAGGGTGCTCAGGATTCTACCACCCAACAACTGTGATACCATAGCGACCCTTCTCGATTTTCATAAGTGGCTTCCTATTTCATGACCGTTCAAATTCCCAATTTTAGTCAGGCTCGCGTTCTGGTCTTTGGAGATGTCATGTTGGATCGTTATTGGAGTGGTCCAACGTCACGCATTTCTCCAGAAGCACCCGTACCGGTTGTCAAAGTCGAAGACATCGAAAATCGCGCCGGTGGTGCAGGTAACGTGGCACTGAATATCGCCAGCCTAACCGCCAGTGCAGATTTAATGGGTTTAGTGGGACAAGACGAAAATGCACACGTCCTGCATAAAACACTGGATAACGAACGCATTCATTGTCACTTCACACGTTTGCCTTCTCACCCCACGATTACCAAACTGCGCATTTTAAGTCGCCATCAACAACTGATCCGCCTCGACTTTGAAGAAGGCTTTCACAATGTTGAAAGCCAGCCCATGGTCGGGCAATTCAATAGCTTATTATCCGACTGCGGCGCGGTTGTTTTATCCGATTACGGCAAGGGCGCGTTATCGGATGTCGAGACCTTCATCCAACAAGCACGTCAAGCAGGCGTACCCGTGCTGGTTGATCCAAAAGGCACGGATTTTAGTCGCTATAAAGGCGCCACTCTGATTACCCCCAATTTAAGCGAATTTGAAGCGGTGGTGGGTAGATGTGCCGATGAGGCTGACCTGCTTGAAAAAGGTTTTGCCCTCATGGCGGAATGCGAGCTAGATGCCCTGTTGGTGACACGTAGCGAGAAAGGCATGACGCTGTTTCAAAAAGATCAGCAACCGCTGCACCTACCCGCTGCCGCTCGAGAAGTGTTCGATGTGACCGGCGCAGGCGATACTGTTATTTCTGTATTAGCAGCTTCTCTGGCCGCAGGCGCCACCATGGCGGATGCTACAGCATTGGCCAACACAGCCGCAGCATTGGTGGTCGCTAAATTGGGTACAGCGACCGTCAGTTTACCGGAGCTGCGCAGAGAAATTCGCGCCGACCAACAAGCCCACGGCGGTATGCTCAATGAAGATCAATTAATGTTATTAGTGGAAGAAGCCAAAGCCCATGGCGAAACCATTGTGATGACGAATGGCTGTTTTGATATTTTGCATCCGGGCCACGTATCTTATTTACGTAACGCGAAAAAACTGGGCGACCGTTTAATTGTTGCAGTGAATGACGACGCTTCTGTACGTCGATTAAAAGGGCCTGAACGTCCTATCAACCCAACTGAACATCGCATGGATGTGTTAGCCGGGTTAGAAAGCGTGGATTGGGTGGTCCCATTTAGTGAAGACACGCCCGAGCGTCTAATCTGTAAAGTATTGCCGACTATTTTAGTCAAAGGCGGCGATTATCGAATCGAAGATATCGCAGGTGGTCAGTGCGTTATTGAAAATGGCGGTCAAGTTAACGTATTAAATTTTGAAGATGGTTGCTCCACTTCAAATATCATTGACAGCATTAAAAAACATTCGAAGTAATTTACGATTATCAATTATTCGACAAAGCAACTGATCGGTTAAACGATCACGTCGAAAAGGAAGCGGAATATGATCATAGTAACAGGCGGCGCCGGTTTTATCGGGTCCAATATTGTACACACTCTCAATCAACAAGGCCGCCATGACATATTAGTGGTCGATGACTTAAGTGATGGCCACAAGTTCACCAATTTAGCCGACTGCGAAATAGCCGATTATCTCGATAAAGATGACTTTCTCGATATGATTGAAGGCGGTCATGATTTTGGTGAGATTGATGCTATTTTTCATGAAGGCGCCTGTTCTGCCACCACCGAGTGGGACGGCCAATTCATGATGAAAAATAATTATGAATACAGCAAGGTCTTGTTGCACTACTGCTTAGATCGTCGCATTCCATTTTTGTACGCATCCAGTGCGTCGGTATATGGTGGCGGCCAGATATTCAAAGAAATTCGCGAGCATGAGGAACCGTTAAACGTTTACGGCTATTCGAAATTTTTATTCGATCAATACGTGCGCCGCATTTTACCGACTGCGAAAAGCCAAGTCGTGGGTTTCCGCTACTTCAATGTTTATGGCCCTCGTGAGCAGCATAAAGGCAGTATGTCATCGGTTGCTTTTCACTTTAATAACCAAATTCCGAAAGAAGGTCAGGTCAACTTATTTGCTGGCAGTGGCGGTTATGGTGACGGTGAACAACGTCGTGATTTTGTTTACGTTGGGGATGTTGTTTCTGTCAATTTATGGTTCATGGAGAACCCACAAGTCAGCGGTATTTATAATTTAGGGACTGGCCGCAGCCAAGCTTTTAACGATGTCGCTAACGCCGTTATTGACTGGCATGGCAAAGGGAAGATTAATTACATTCCTTTCCCAGATCACCTAAAGGGCGCTTACCAAAGCTATACTGAAGCCGATATTTCACAGCTTCGTAACGCGGGTTATGATCGCCCATTTAAGACGGTGGAAGAAGGTGTTAAAGCATACTTGGATATTTTAAATAAGTAAGTATCGCAAAGCGGCACTGTCTTTAACCTAGCTGCTGATGTACATAGAAAACTCGTTCTGATTGATCATTTTCTATACGTCAGTGGCTGGATAACTCGTCACCATCTAAATAACATTAACCTAATGGTTGTTGAAGAAAGCGTACAAAATCTTTCACGCTGTTTCTCATCGGCCGATCCTTTCGTGTCACCAAGTAATACCCCACCTTAGATTGTATTTCATGGCTATTTAATCTCACCAAAGCACCGGTTTTCAGTTCATTTTGAATCAACACTTCTCGCCCCAATAATAAACCTTGACCCTCTACGGCGCTCTTCACGGCAAACTGATATTCACTAAACGCCGTGGTTCGATATTCACTGAGCGAGCCGTAATCAGATGCATTTAACCAGTCCGTCCACTTAGGATTAGCGTCACCCAGTTTTCGACTGACGTCGATAATCAAACCCACTTTACGGGCTAATTCCGTCATGTCTTGCGTGTGATGCTGCTCCAACAATGCCGGCGCTGCCACGGGAAACACCGATTCGCTGGCAAGCTTTTCAAAACTCAGCCCTTCCACCTGAATGTTATGGGTATAGCGAATAGCAATATCTAAATTTTGTTCTCGCATATCCACTATTTGATTGCTGGTCTGTAAGGACACATCGTACTGCGGGAACTGTTTTTTAAACTGATTGAGAATGGGCATGAGCACCAAGTAAGCGAATGAGGGAATAGCACTGATTCGAATACTGGAGTCATCGGATTGCTGACGCAATATTTGTGATTGGTGCTCTAGGGCGTCGAAAGATTCGATGCAGGTTCGGTACAAGTCATGCGCTTGCGGTGTCGGCAGTAACTTTCCGCCCTCTCGCTGAAAAAGTGTGCATTTAAACCAATCTTCTAGTTGACGAATGCGCTGACTGACGGCCGAGGCACTGAGGCTGAGGTCTTGCGCTGCATTCGCTGCACTGCCTGTTCGTATGATGGATTCAAGTGTTAGCAGTGCCGCTAATGGGGGTAATTGCCTAGGCATGGAAATCCATTACATGGGGGTAGAAATCCATACTCGCTTAATTGGTGGATTTTAGTCAATACGAGATGGACGCATCCATCGAATGCGTGCACGAAATAGCTGAACCCGTGGATTATTCATCGCAAACCCAGCCATTAAAATAAGGGTGATTCCCATGAACTGCCCAGACGATATGGTTTGATCGTATACCCAATAGTCCACCGCTAAGGCGACCGCCGGATAAATATAAGACAGCACGGCGATGGTTTCCGTTTTCACTTTTTGAAAACCGCTATACATTAAGACATACATCACGCAGGTATGAATGATGCCGAGCCCTAATAACCAGAACCAATGTTGACCCACACCCGGTACGGTTTCTAATGATGTCATGGGCCACAATAAAATCGTGCCCAAGCTTAATTGGAGCACCACCACCATGTGGGGTTTCAAATGTTTGAGTTCTTTTGCACAGACCGTCGCGATGGCATACAAAATAGCCGCCACCAAGGCGTAGGCTAATCCTAACAGGTATAGATCGGAGTCTGCCGAGCCACTGGTTGGACGAGCAATGAGGACAATGCCTGCAAACGCTACGGCTATCCAGCCAATAGCTCTTAACGTAAATCGTTCTTTTAAAAACACGGCTGAAATCAGCAAAACGAAAAATGGCTGCGTGTGATACACCACCGTCGTCATGCCGATGCCCGAATATTGAAAGGCCTCAAACAAGAAGTACCAGTTAAAGGTGAGTGCTGCTCCACCGACGGCAATGTATTTTAGATCACGACCATTTAAGTGGTTGAGTTGAATGTAGCCTCGCCACGCTGAATAAGCACCGAGAAAACACAAGCCAAATAAGCAGCGAAAAAACACGACATTTAAACTTGCCAATCCAGACTCATGTACGAACATGCCTATCGTGCCAGACAACACCATCGCTGCGGTTAACTGCATCCCGCCCGATGCACGCATATTCGTCCATGATTGAATCACACCGGTGGTGGGTGCTTCCGGTCGACCTTTGTACGAGCCCGCCATCACTTCAGGGGTTGAACTTCCCGTCTTCATAATTCTGTCCTCATTGGATTTGAGGGCAGTATGACGACGTCCAAACTTGCAGAAAATTTAGCAATACTAAAGGGGCTTTAGGAAAAGTGCAGTGCCACGGCTGTGAATTCCATAAAAAAGGTGCTAAAGAGCGCTTTTAAAAATTCAATTTAACGCTACTCGATGCTTCCAGATCTTAAAATGAATGACGAGAGATGCCTATTGACTCGAATTAGGCGGCCAAGGCTTTGAGCCTGTTCAAATAGCACACTGATAATTAACTTGAATTTCTGAGCTTATACATCCAATGTGATATAAGTTAAAGTTCATTTATAATTTATTATGAAAGAAATCATAATAACACTGTACAGCAACCAGTAATCTCTATACTGTTCGTCATCATAGGAAGGAATAGTTTTTCAACTTTAATGATTAGGTTTCAGAAGCGCTATATCACTTCATACATACCGTATTTTATATTAGTGCCGTGATTCCAATATAAGGTATCTTTATTAATTCACTTCAAACTCTGGCTTTTCGATCATTTCAAGCTCAAAAGCTGCTTTTAAAGATATAATGGGTTAATTAAAAAAAATAGCGTGGAAGTTGATATGACCAGCAGGCTCCTCTGGGCAAGGCCCGGAATTACTTTTCTTCCACAGGCTTCTTTTTAAACACGGCAAATCTTTCCTCAAAGCAATGCACTACGGGCAATTTGCAGAGTCAAATTGGATTAATTGAGGCGCCCTATAGACTAAATTGATATTTCATATCTCAATGTGGCTTGTTATTCTCATCACCCTATATTGATGGCCGACAGCCTAAACCCTCCTTATTAGGTTCCATTATCTGACAGGTATTATGGGTTTATTTTTATTTACGCTGCACCAATATTAGTTTTGTAAATACGTTTAATTTTAACACTGAGAAATTGAACAGTATCAAGCCCTGCCCTGCTTTTTTCATCGACATAAAAATTGGTTAAGCATCCACTTTTAGTCATGAGACACTGATTAAATACATTAACCAATGCGCATAACCATCACTTCTAGGATTGCTATGACCACACAAGATGCTGACACACAAGAATTCCAACCTACCATTCTTTCCTATGTAAACGACCTTCCCAACTTGTGCTCACTTGCAGGGTTAGCATGCACAATACTTGCTATTTACTTTGGTATTTTAGGCGTTTACTACGCCACCATGATCGGCATGATTTGGGCTGTTGCCTTTGACTGGGCAGATGGTCTTATTGCTAGAAGGATGAAAGGACGGACTGGGTACGATCGAGCGTTTGGTGGGCAGCTTGATGTACTGATCGACATTGTCAGCTATGGTGTTACACCAGCAATTCTTCTGTTGAGTTATGGAAAATTTGAGCCCGTATTTCTAATCGGAGCTTTTATTATACTAGCAACCAGTGCAATAAGACTAAGCTACTTTAGTACTTTTGGTCTGTCTGGCGGAACAAAATACACAGGGCTAGCTCTCGACAATAATAGTATCATTCTCGTTTTTATATTCTTATTTGAAAGTTTCGTTAGTGCAGAAGAGTTTTCTTTAATTCTTTATGGTAGCTGTCTAGCGCTATCAGCACTGAATATATCTCAAATAAAAACACCAAAGCTTTCTGGTAACCCGGTTAATGTCTATGGTCTCGCTATTTATACCCTAGGAATAACTTTTTTTTACGTATGGAAACTTGTTTAGAACATGGCAAGACCCGCACAGTAAATTAACGAACCATATTTAGATTGGAGTTTAATAGTTGATGATTGTATACACCGTAGGTACTTTTGATTTGTTACATGTAGGCCACCTAGCATTACTACAATACTGTAAAACATTAGGCGACGTACTAGCAGTTGGCGTTGCATCTGATAGCGTAGTGAATTCTTACAAACCCAATGTCCCCGTTATCCCGCTTGACCAGCGAGAGGAAATGCTAAACGCTTTAGGCTGTGTGGATATTGTGCGTCCCTACCATGAACTTGAGTATGTATCTGCCTGTCAGGTATTAGATGTGGATATTTTTGTTATTGGTGAAGATTGGGGGAATAACCCTCATAATATTGCAGTTGAATCCTATTTGAAATCTCGAGGAAAGCAAATCATTCAAGTTCAATATAACTCTCGTACCTCATCGACTCATATAAAGCAAAGTGTCATAGCTCAACAGCATAAAGACAGGCATATAAAAGAAGCGCTTGCATAAAAGATATATGTGTCCGACTTATTCTGACATTTCTAGTTAAAGATATGTGATTTTCCCGCTTTGATCTCAATTAATTTCGAAACAAAGGGGCCCTCTAACCATCAGTTGACTCTAGGCAACACTGGCAGGGTTTTAATATGCACCGGAGTTTCAGCAAAATGGCGATTCTCCAAAAAACCTAAACAAGCCATAAAGCCGTATGCTCTACAGAAGTATTAGAGCACGTCAATTCTGTTTTGTAGTGTATCAATTTAACCCGTTAGACCTTCAAAAACATGTATTGAGCTAGAAGTACTCTCACGTACAGAGCTTAAAATGACTTATGTAAGGAACCCGAGATGTCATTAACCTTCTGACAGACCTATTCCGACGAGCGCAGTATCAATGACCGATTCAAGTTCCTGAAGTGTTTTGTGATTGCGCGCCATGGTGGATGTGCCATTCAACACCGTTGCTAAGAATAGCGCATGCTTCGCCGCATGTTGATCAAGTCCCAGTGCTTTGGCTTCAGGATCATGCTCCAAAAGCGCACCTAAACATTCTGGGATGTAATCCGCCGCTTTTGACATCACCTGTGTGGCTTTTTCTGGAAGGCAACCACTGGCTGCCTCACCTGTCGACAACATCACCATGCAGCCTCTGGGTAACGATTCGTCACATTGTACTGCCAGAATAGACATTAAAAACGTTTTAAGCCGAATCTTCAGCGACTGATGAGGTTCGGACAACATCTGCTGGTGTTCACCGGAATATTGCGCCAAGTAATGCTGGGTGGCCTCTATAAACAGTGACTCCTTATTCCCAAATGCACTATACATACTAGGCTTATTGATCCCCATGCTTTCAGTCAGGTCGGACAACGAGGCACCCGTATAGCCCTTTAGCCAGAATATTTTCATGGCAGCATTTAGGGCCGAAGTGCGATCAAACTCTATTTTACGCCCACCTGCCATACATCACCTTTTACAACGGAGCCGAATTAATCTTGACAATACTATACCGGTCGGTACAATTCTTTTCAATTCATACCGATCGGTACAGAATATTTCAAATGCTGTATTTCTACCTATCGATCAGATGCTTTAGCAACCGTAGATAGACATTCGAATGCCCGATCATTTAACCAAAAGGATAGAAACATGAGTTTTTTAATCAGAGACAAAATTGCATTGGTGACTGGCGCTAACCGTGGTATCGGCAAGGCTATCGTTGAGTCTTTCCTAAAGCACGGCGCAAAAAAAGTGTACCTTGCTGTGCGCGATCCGAAATCGACTGCGGCTCTAGAAGAGCAGTACGGCCCACAGGTTAAAACGATTCAAGCAGATGTGAGCGATGCTGCGTCCATAAAAGCACTCGCCGAAGCTGCACAAGACGTGGAAGTTGTCGTCAACAATGCAGGCGTATTGCAAATGGAAGATTTGTTCAGCGCCAATGCGGAAGCGGCATTGAAAAAAGAAATGTCAGTCAACGTATTTGGCTTACTGTACGTAGCGCAGGCATTTGAAAAAATATTAAAAAGCAATAAAGGCGCACTGGTGCAACTCAACTCAGTGGCTTCGATCAAAAACTTCACCGATGCCAGTACGTATTCTGCCTCTAAAGCCGCGGCTTATTCCATAACACAAGGGCTCAAAGATAAATTCGCGGAACACGGTGTGGTGGTACTCAGTGTGCACCCCGGTCCGATTGATACAGATATGGGCCAGCAAGTCGGTTTTGAAGAAATGGACTCCGCCAGTAATGTCTCTGAAGGAATCGTTGCGTCACTTGAGGCGGGGGAATTTTTATTGTTTCCTGATCCGATGGCGAAACAGTTTGCGTCCGTTTACCAAAGTTATGCCGACGCAATGATCACAGCCGAAGCCGCTGAATAAAGATTTGTCGCCATCACAAAAAAGGCGGAGTCACTGACTGACTCCGCCTTTTTTGTGTCACATGCTATTAGCTGTATACGGGTAATTTTTCACACACTGCGATGACTTTAGCTTTGACTTCCGCCGTAACGGCTTCTTTGTTGCCGTTTTCTAAACTATCTAATACGTCGCAAATCCAACCTGCTAATTCAGCTGCTTGTGCCTCTGAAAAGCCTCGGCTTGTGATGGCGGGTGTGCCGATACGTAAACCCGACGTTATAAACGGCGAACGCGGATCATTCGGCACGGCGTTTTTATTAACGGTTATATTGGCTTCGCCTAACGCCGCATCGGCATCTTTACCTGTGTATTCTTTGCCGATGAGATCGACTAAGAATAGGTGATCGTCCGTGCCGCCCGAGACAATGTTGATACCACGATCAAGGAAAACCGACACCATAGCTTGGGCGTTTTTCACGACCTGTGCTTGGTAGGTTTTGTACTCTTCAGACATGGCTTCTTTGAAACACACGGCTTTGGCTGCGATAACATGCATCAGTGGCCCACCCTGTGATTCAGGAAAGACTGCAAAATTAAGCTTCTTATTTAGCTCTTCATCTTCTTTCGCCAGAATCAAACCACCACGTGGACCACGCAATGTTTTATGTGTGGTGGTCGTCACGACATCTGCAATGCCAACAGGTGTGGGATACACCCCTGCTGCAATCAAGCCTGCAACGTGAGCCATATCGACAAACAAGTAAGCGCCGACTTTGTCTGCAATCTCACGGAACTTCGCCCAGTCAACCACGCGGCTATAAGCTGAGAAGCCCGCCACAATCATTTTTGGTTTGTGCTCAAGTGCCAATCGTTCGACTTCAGCGTAATCAATCTCACCGGTTTCTGGGTTTAAACCATATTGCACAGCGTTGTAAATGCGACCCGAAAACGATACGGAAGCACCGTGGGTTAAATGTCCACCGTGGGCTAGACTCATGCCTAAAATGGTATCGCCAGGCTTGCACAATGCCATGTAGACCGCAGCGTTTGCCTGAGAGCCAGAGTGCGGCTGAACGTTGGCGTAAGGTGCGCCAAACAAGGCTTTCGCTCGATCAATGGCCAGTTGCTCCACCACATCCACGTGTTCACAACCACCGTAGTAACGCTTACCCGGATAGCCTTCCGCATACTTGTTGGTTAATTGTGAACCTTGAGCTTCCATTACACGCGGGCTGGTGTAGTTTTCTGAAGCAATTAACTCAATGTGATGCTCTTGGCGCTGATCTTCAGCCTGCATCGCAGCCCAGATTTCAGGATCAAAGTCAGCAATATTCATGTCTTTCTTAAACATGGTAAACCCCTATAAGTATGGTCTGATGCGGCGTGAAGATGCATCGATCTCTAGATTGGTGATGCACGCAGGCCAGTGCGAGCAATTTTGATGCGGTATTGTATATCAGGTGCTCAAAGGCAGCACTTGAAACAGGATCAACTGTGCTTCAACAACACTCATACTGGCGGCATGGGCGTATCGTTTTTTACGCCAGCATTGCGTGTGCCTATAGCTGGGTGTGCTTTTAGTTGAACGTGCCTTTAAATTACGGGGTCACTTTCTGCGTCCACTTCCAACAAAGCTTCTGACTCAAGAAACGTTTCCGCCAGATAGTCTGCCTGCACAGGTCGACTATAACGGTAGCCTTGCACGCGGTGGCAACCCACCTCCTGCAAAAACAACTGCTGCTCTAAGGTCTCTACCCCTTCGGCGATCACGCCCAACCCTAAGATGTTCGCCATGGCGACTATGGTGCGTGTGATTTGCGCATCTTCCTGATTATAGGGCAGGTTTTTGATGAAGCTCTGGTCAATTTTCAAGTTATCCACAGGGAACTGCTTCAAGTAACTCAGAGACGAATACCCGGTACCAAAATCATCGATGGAGATATGGAAGCCCATTTTACGGGCCTCGTTTAGCACGGCCAGTGTGCGCTGTACGTCGTCCATCAAGATACTTTCGGTCAGCTCCAATTCAATTAATTCAGGGTCAACCCCAGTTTCATTGACGATGCGGCAAATGCGATCCAGCATTTGTTCATCTTTAAATTGACGCGCTGACAAGTTCACTGCAAAGGTGGGCACGACGAGCCCTTCTTCCTGCCACTCAATGATCTGTTCACACACCTTGCGCAGTACCCATTCACCGACCGGCACAATTAACCCGGTTTCTTCAATGATGGGCACGAATAAGTCAGGACCGACTAACCCATGATGCGGGCGTCGCCAACGTAGCAAGGCTTCAATGCCGCAGATTTCATTTCGATTGGTGTCCAATTGAGGCTGATAGTAAATTTCAAACTCATCGCGGCGCAGGGCTTGGTGTAGATTATTTTCAAGCTCCAGACGCTCCATAGCCTTAACATTCATTTCTTCGGCATAAAATTGAAAGTTATTTTTACCCATGGCTTTCGCGTAATACATCGCCGTGTCTGCATTTCGCAGTAGGTCCGTGCCGTTATCTGCATCTTTAGGAAACAAAGCCACGCCGATGCTCGCGGAGAGGAATAGTTGGCGATCTTTGATGGTAAAGGGTTTCATTAAGCGCTGAAGTATTCGCTCACTTTCTTGAATCGCTTCATGGCTAGCCGCTTGTGTATCCTCAAACCCTGGCATGATGATGGTAAATTCATCACCACCTATGCGGGCCACCAGATCTTGCTCTCGAATGGCATGACGTAGACGATGCGCTACATCCACCAGCACTTGGTCACCGACTGGGTGCCCCATGGTGTCGTTAATCGGTTTGAAGCGATCTAAATCGATAAACAGTAACGCCACGGAACGTCGTGGGTCTTTCATTAAATGATCAAGCTTTTCATGCATTTGACTTCGATTAGGCAGTTCCGTCAGCGGATCGTAATAGGCCAATCGTTGAATGCGCGCTTCACTGACTTTACGCTCGGTAATATCCGAACTGATCACGATGTGACTTTGCACCTTGCCCATATCATCTTTCAGCGCGGTGACCCCTGTCCAGCTGGGACGCATTTCGCCAGATTGTGTACGGTAAGACACTTCGCCCTGCCAATAGCCTTCGTGTACGAGGGCATCAATGATATTTCGTCTAACCGCTCGCGATAACGTGGGACTTAAAAACCGAATGGGGTCTTTGCTTTTCACTTCAGCCAATTGGTAGCCTGTCATATGACTAAAGGCGCGATTGACTCGTTGAATATGGCCACGGACATCCGTGACCACGATGGCTTCGGATGAGTTTTCAAACACTTCGGCTGCAGTACGCACTTCCTGCTCGATCGCTCGACGCTGCGTCACATCCCGTCCAATCGCCAGCAATCCTTCGACTCTGCCTTCTTCATCGCGCAGTATGCTGGCTTGCACTTCCAAAATAACCGGTTCGCCACTGAAAGTTTGAGCCAGTAAATCAATGCTGCGTATTTTGTGGTGATTCTTACGTTGTTGCTGGTGCATGACCGCATCGTGAATATCTTTACGGCCCAATACTTCCAGGCGACGATACGCATCCGGTGCGAAAATCATTTGCAAACCTTCTCGCATGACTTGGCTGGGTTGCACTCCCAGAATTTTTTCAACGGATGGGCTGACAAACGTTAATTCCAAATGGCTATCGAGGGTAATCACGATGTCGCTGATGCTTTGTGCTAACACGCGGTATTGACGTTCACTGTAAGCCAGTTGAACACGCGCATCATTTTCTTCCGTGACATCACGTCCCATGCCAACATAAAGTTTGGATTCGTGTTTCTCGTTGGTGGTAAATACGCAGTCTCTAAAGCGCATCACCCGCCAGCTGCCATTGCGATGTTTCAAACGCAATTCTGTTTCCAGCACTTCCCCTGCTTTCATATTGCGAAGGGTTTGTATGGAAGCCGTTAATTTTTGCTGATCATCTGGGTGTGTGAGCGCTTTCCAGTGCTCGACCTGTTTGGCTTCTTGCTCACTATAACCAATCAATTCTGCAACATGCCGACTGACAAACACGGTATTTTTTTCGATGAGGTCATTCACATAAACGGTATCGGGCAGAGCTTGAATAACACTCGACCAAAACTGCTCACTTTGTTTCACCGCCTTTTCTGCGGCGATGCGGTCACTGATGTCAATGAAGCTAATCAAGGCTTGATCTTGCCCCACAGTATCAAAAGTAACATTCACGACGTAGTGCCGAGGAACGCCTTCAATATCATTGACCTCTGCTTCTAAGCTGATGCTTTCTTTCTTCAGAAAAAGAGCGTTCGCCACACACACCAACAGATTTTGATTGCGCCCCTTAAACAAGGTATTGGCCACCGCTTTGAGTTTTTCTTTGGATGTCAGTCCGGCCGTGCGCACGGCTGCTAAATTCACATCCATTAATTGAAAAGCAGCACGGAGTCGATGTATTTCTCTCGGATGAACCGCCAAGTATTCCGAAGGAATTATGCCGGACAAACCTTCGAGCCACGTGCGTACTAAGGTAATATCCACATGCCACATACCAACGCCCGCGCCTTCGTATAGCGCGTGATAGCGTGCCCGATTTTCTTCTAATAGTTCTCGGTCTGCCACTTGCTGAGTAACATTGCGGATAACCCACACCACAGCGGTTTTATTTTTCCCATTTTTAAATAAATGATGGGTAATGCGCAGATTCACCTTTGCGCCCTTCACAATGGCGAAAAGTTCTGTCGGCTGCCCCTCTGTGGATTGAAGTGATGTGACATCCCATTTTTGCATCCAACGAGCACCGGATAGCTGAAATACGGACTTTAAGCGCTTACCCACCACAGAGGGTTGTCGCTGATGATGATCGGCTGATAAGAGACTCGAAAATTGCGACATTTCCTCATCCGGCACGGCACCGCTTTCTGTGCGCACCCATTGGGTGGCCGCTGAATTTAAATAAAGAATGCGACCTTTTATGTCTGTGGTGATGACCGCTTCTCTAATATAGGACAAGGCTTGTTCTGCCCGCTCCGATTGTTGTGCGAATACATCCAGTTGTTCACCATGATGATTTTGCACTCGACGGACATAACGCACCGTCCAAATGGCTAAAAGTGCATACAGCAGCAAAAAGAAGAGTTTAGGCAGCGCTAAACTCAGTAATTCATTCAAGATGTAGTCTTGCTTGGGCAGTGCGACCACATCCCATGGTGTCCCCTCGATGGCTTTTCGACTGAATATCCGCCGCTCATCAGCAAGGGTGTTTAATTTAACCGGCTCATCCCATTCAAATAGCTGTCCTTCGCCAATCAAAACATTAGATGAGGCTCGATCTAACAGCCATAAGCTAAAGCCGGGGTATTGATCCAAACGAATGGAATTCGCATAGGCTGCATAAGGCCGACGAATCACAAAGTACCCCATAATACGATTTTTACTTTTAATCGCCGTCGCTGTGTATAACCCGCTCGGGCCACCGAAGTAAGCGCCAAATATCTCACTTTGCAAATCAAGCTTGCGCAAAGACTTCAGTAAGTATTCTTGAATAAACGTCGTTTCTGCGGCACTCAATGCATCCTGACTGTCGTACTGCAATTGACGATCACCGTCGAATAACATAAAACCGCGGTAATTATACGCATTACCCGCCATGACCATTTCGATCTCAGAGCCTAATGATTTGTCGCCGTGCAGGAAATTGACCAGATTGGAATATTGATTATTGACCAGCATATCGGTGACCTTGATCACCGCTCGAGAAGTAATGGCTGCTTGGGATACGTAGCTGTCGAGCGTGCTTTCCATGGCGCGCTGATAATTACTCAGTGCTCGGTTACCCTGTAAATAGAAAGAAATACCCAGCACAAACAATAAAAAAATGAAAAACAGCACCAATAAAGGGACGACATAGTCTTTGTGATTTTGGGTGCTGACTGGCACGTCACCTGCTCTCCACTGAGTTTACCCACCGCTACCGGATAAGGTTTGCGTTTAGTGAGTGAATCTTATAGCTTTGCCGCTGAATTCTAACAGCCTTTCGGACTGACATTGCACCCCGTGTTAGCAATCTCGGTAGTTACTTTTCAATACTGCCTGCCGATTCCGAAATAAAACGTCTTTTTTCACCCCTAAACCGTCTTTTAAAGGTACCGCATCAACATGGCACAATACGTCTTCACTATGAACCGCGTCGGAAAGGTGGTTCCACCCAAGAGAGAGATTTTAAAAGACATCTCCCTATCCTTTTTCCCTGGCGCGAAGATTGGCGTTTTAGGCCTCAATGGAGCGGGAAAATCCACCTTGCTGCGCATCATGGCAGGCGTAGATAAAGAATTTAACGGTGAAGCCCGCCCTCAACCTGACATCAATATTGGTTACCTACCGCAAGAGCCTGAATTAGACCCAGAAAAAGATGTGAAGGGCAACGTAGAAGACGGCGTCCGTGACACACTCAACGCAATGGCGGAATTAGATAAGGTGTACGCAGCTTACGCCGAAGAAGGTGCAGACTTTGATGCCTTAGCCAAGAAACAAGCTCGACTAGAAGCACAAATCGAAGCCGCCGACGGGCACAATTTAGATCATAAATTAGAGCGTGCAGCAGACGCTTTACGTCTGCCACCTTGGGATGCCGATGTCACCAAATTATCCGGAGGGGAACGTCGTCGTGTCGCATTGTGCCGATTAATGATGTCCAACCCAGACATGCTGCTGCTAGACGAACCCACCAACCACTTGGATGCCGAGTCCGTCGCTTGGTTAGAACGCTTCCTCGAAGATTACCCCGGCACCGTGGTGGCCATTACCCACGACCGGTACTTCCTTGATAACTGTGCTGAGTGGATTTTAGAACTCGACCGTGGTCACGGCATTCCTTTCCAAGGCAATTACACTTCATGGCTGGAGCAAAAAGAAGCGCGCTTGGAACAAGAAGACAAAAAGCACGCCGCCCTCGAACGCACCATTAAACACGAATTAGAGTGGGTTCGCTCAAATCCGAAGGCACGACAAGCCAAAAGCAAAGCCCGTATCGCACGCTTTGATGAGCTGAACAATCAAGACTTCCAAAAGCGCAACGAAACCAATGAAATCTTTATTCCACCCGGCGAGCGATTGGGCGACATTGTGGTCGAGTTTGATGGCGTCTCTAAATCATTCGGCGATCAATTGCTGATTGATAATTTTACTGCGAGCATTCCACCAGGCGCCATCGTTGGTGTGATCGGTGCCAATGGCGCAGGTAAATCCACCTTGTTCCGCATGGTTGCCGGCGTGGATCAACCGGATTCCGGCACCATTCGTGTGGGAGAAACGGTTAAAACCGCCTTTGTGGAACAGCTCCGTGATCAGTTAGACGACAACAAGACCGTCTGGGAAGCCATATCTGGCGGCATGGATCAAATTCAAATTGGTAATTACGACGTTTCATCACGCGCCTATTGCGGGCGTTTCAATTTCAAAGGCAATGATCAGCAAAAACGGGTGGGTGAATTATCCGGTGGTGAAAGGGGACGATTGCAACTGGCTTGTGTCCTGAAACAAGGTGCGAACATGTTGCTGCTGGATGAGCCGTCCAATGACTTGGACGTCGAAACACTGCGTGCACTCGAAGAAGCCCTCCTGAGCTTTCCCGGCTGTGCTATTGTTATTTCACACGACCGTTGGTTTTTGGATCGTATTGCGACCCATATTTTGGCTTACGAAGGTGAGAGCCAGCTATACTTTATGGAAGGCAACTACGCGGATTATGTGGAAGATCGTAAACGTCGCTTCGGCGCTGAAGCCGATCAACCCAAGCGAATCCGCTACAAACGTTTAGGATAAACGAGAAGCTTCTGGCTTCTCATGCCAAGTGAGGAGCCAGCATGAATGAGCAACGTCGTCACTTTTCACGCGTACCTTTTGACGCACAAACCCATGTCGAACAAGGTGGCAATAGGTGGGCGGTCGAGTTAATCGATATCAGTCTCAACGGTCTGTTATTCAAACAACCCGAAGACTGGAGCATTAACCCCGGTCAGCCCCTTAAAGTGAATATCGAACTAAGCGGTGATGTTCACATCTGCATGGACGTCAATTTAGTTCATACGACGGCACAATCCGCAGGCTGTCGCTGCGCGCATATCGACCTCGACTCTATTACCCAGCTCAAACGGTTGATGGAACTGAATATTGGCGCGGACATGCATAATCGAGAACTGACGGCATTGATTGAAGCGCATGAGGAGGAGCTCTAAAGGTACTCATGTCAGCGCCTTACCAGTGGTATATCCGATACTGAAAAACAAAGGGATGAGGCCGGTGCCTCATGGATAACGCCCAACATTTTGCTCGCAGTTAGCGCAAATGTTTTATTTCCTTTCTCTAACCCAACGAGGCCAGCGTTCTTAACGCGTAATTTCAGAACTCATTACTGAACCTATGCTTTTCCCTGTCAACGCTTAACCTTATCGTTACCGATTATCGCCCATGACTCGGGGTTTTGGCGGTTTGCTAGACCTTACCATATAGAATTTCAAATCGGATCTTGCGCCAGCTTCGCTTCGCGCGCTGAGTGTCACGGTAGGTTATAAACAGCCAATGTAAATTGTGGCTAAGAAAACTAAAATATGGCCATTTATGGATGGGCACTAGTTAGAGAAAGCAGCAACCTCAAGGTAGTCATAAAGGCTGTTATATGGTGTCTCTTGCCATAATTCAACTGCGTGATCATAGAAGTATATTTTTGGCTCACAAACACCATCAACAATCTTAAACCCATAGAAATCGCCAGAACCATTTTCCGAAACCAGAACATGGCCATCGCGAATTGCACCATACTTATAATTTTGATCAACCAAATGCCAGTCACTTCCACCTTCCAAAGAAAACACGTTCGAAAACACAAAATATCCGCCACCGTATTCAAGGATGAACTTCTTATAATCTGTAGGAAGATTAGCGCCTAGCTTCACCTCTGCTTCAATCAAAGCTACTTCATCGGGTGTTTCATCTGGATCTATTCCAAACCAAACCGGATGTTCATTTCTTCTTTTCTCTACCAATCTTTTAAAAGCTTCGAAATCCATCGTTTAGCCCTTTAATCATAAATCCAGTTTTGAATTAACTGGACATATATGGACGCCCTGTGCATGTTAAGCAGCCGAATGACTTAGGCTGTTAGAGTGAAGGCCCCTATTAGTTATTTTAACTTGAGTCTTGCACAAGCTACAGGGACACCCTGTATAGCTAATACTTTTAACGTCATATCAGGGTTCCGCTCAACGTGCCCAATAAAATCGGGATTAATCGGGTTTTGCTGAAACGGAACACTCAACAAGTTACATCACTGGTGATTATTCTCAATTAAAGCAGCAACAGTATAACAACGGTAAAACTCAAAATGAGGCTGAGGGCTTCTACTTCGAAGCCTCTCAAATTATGGCCAGTTTTACTGAATCGCTAAACTGCCATGCTGAAGTTGAGTCCGAATGACCCAAAAAGAAGTCGCG
Organism: uncultured Saccharospirillaceae bacterium; assembly: GCA_947503895.1. Taxonomy (GTDB): domain Bacteria; phylum Pseudomonadota; class Gammaproteobacteria; order Pseudomonadales; family Oceanobacteraceae; genus Bermanella. The sequence continues at coordinate 104,208 of CANNFT010000005.1, read as the reverse complement.
TACCGCATCATAAAGTAACCATGACTTTGATAATCAACGCTCTGACAACGCAGAGAGTTAATCATCAGAGTGCTAGATAGCAACGCGTATAACGTCGATCTACACTAAATCCAAAGCCTGAGAAATTTGCTCAACTGCCATAATTTCCATACCCTCAATACCGCCTTTGGGGACATTGGCTTTTGGCGCAATGGCCCGTTTGAAGCCATGCTTCGCGGCCTCTTTTAGGCGCTCTTGACCACTGGGTACGGGACGGATTTCCCCTGATAACCCCACCTCACCAAACACGACTAAATCCTGTGGCAAGGGCTTATCTCTGAAACTGGATAAGACCGCGAGTAATAATGCTAAGTCAGCAGACGTTTCAGTCACCTTCACGCCTCCGACTACATTAATGTAGACATCCTGATCTCCAGTGTGCACACCGGCATGGCGATGCATGACGGCTAACAACATGGACAATCGGTTCTGATCAGCGCCCACTGCCACCCGTTTAGGGTGACCAAAATGACTTTCGTCGACCAATGCTTGGATTTCGACCAATAGCGGACGTGTGCCTTCCCAGACGACCATCACGACAGATCCCGATACGGGTTGTTCGCTTCGACTGAGAAATATAGAACTCGGATTTTTGACTTCTTTTAATCCGGTTTCCAGCATGGCGAAGACACCTAATTCATTCACTGCGCCAAATCGATTTTTAATACCACGTAACGTCCGAAAGCGGCTGTCGCCATCTCCTTCAAGCATCACGGAGCAATCAATCATATGCTCAAGTACTTTTGGACCCGCTAAGCTCCCGTCTTTCGTAACATGCCCCACCAAAAACAAGACGGTGCCGGTTTGTTTCGCAAAACGCGTTAGATAAGCGGCGCTCTCACGCACTTGAGACACACTGCCCGCCGCCGATTCAATGCCGGGAGCGTGCATGACTTGAATGGAATCAATGACCAGCACTTTGGGCTGATGATGTCGTGCCAACGACACGATTTGCTCGACCTCTGTTTCGGCCAGCATTTTGAGTTGATCGGTAGGAAGATTTAAGCGCCTGGCGCGCATACCGACTTGTTGCAGTGACTCTTCTCCGGTGACATATAACACAGGCATTTGAGCCGCGAGAAAACACACCGTTTGCAATAGTAAGGTGGACTTACCCGCACCTGGATGCCCACCAATTAATGTCACTGCGCCCGGCACCAAACCGCCGCCGAGCACCCGGTCAAACTCGCCCATTCCGGAAGTAAAACGAGGAACTTCTTCGAGCGACACTTCGTTTAATGAAACGACTTTGGCTTGTGTCTCACCGGTGTAACCTTGCTTACTTAATCCACCGGAAGAGGCGCTGCTTTTCGAAGAGATAGTAAATTCCTGCAGCGTATTCCATTGCTGACACTCACTGCACTGTCCCTGCCATTTGCTATGATCTGCTCCGCATTCGGAGCATACATAAGCAATTTTTCTTTTGGCCATCCGCAAGTCACCCTTCGATTACAGCTTCACTGGTTGCATCATGATGACTGCGATGCTTCAGACTCTTTTTGGGGCGCGTCACAAAAGTAGCGCAACCACACATAAGCCCAAATACCTGACAATAATGAGCCAACCAGAATGCCCAATCGATCTGTCGCGGCATTGACTAAGCCAGATTGTTCGAAAGCTAACGTACCGATAAATAAACTCATGGTAAAGCCGACACCACACAGCACGGCTATGCCGTATATATGCCTCCAGTTGACGTTATCTGGCATTTTGCCTAGTTTCAATTTAATGGCCAACCAGACCATCGACATGACACCGAGCTGCTTGCCAACAAACAAGCCCAAAATGATGCCAAGAGGGATCGGTGCTATCAAAGAAGAGAAGCTGAGTCCTGAGAAACTCAACCCTGCATTGGCGAATGCAAATATAGGCAGAATGAAATTATTCACAGGGGTATGAAGGTCATGCTCCAAATCGTGCAACGGATGTTTTTCGTGTCCGTCAACATCTCGACCCGACATGGGAATAAACAGTGCGATTGCAACACCGGCTAACGTTGCGTGAACACCTGACTTTAAGGTAGCCACCCAAATAACAATACCGACAATTAAATAGGCGGCATTATTCACAACGCCCGAGCGATTCATCGCAAACAAAATGGTCAGTCCGCACGCAGAAATCGACAGCGCGGCGATCGACAAATTTTCGGTATAAAACAAAGCAATAATGACAATCGCGCCCAAATCATCAAAAATCGCTAAGGAGACTAAGAATACTTTCAGTGCTGCTGGAACACGATCACCCAACAACAATAAAATACCCAATGCGAACGCAATATCTGTCGCAGTTGGAATGGCCCATCCTTGCAATGCCGTTGCATTCCCCCAGTTAACGGAAACATACAATAACGCTGGTATCAACATGCCACCTACGGCGGCAAATGCAGGTAACATTATTTTTTGTGGGGAGTTGAGGTCCCCAGCTAATACTTCTCGCTTGAGTTCAAGTCCTACGAGCAAGAAAAATAACGCCATCAACCCATCATTTATCCAGAGCAGTATGGGTTTAGATATTTCGAAGTCTTCAACCGATACCGTCAGCTGCAAAGAAATGAGTTGCCGATAAATATAATCAAACGGCGAATTTGCAGCAATGAGCGCTAATAGAGCCGCCGCCATCAGCAGCATACCGCTCGCTGAGTCACGCTTTAGAAAGTTGTTTATAGTTTTAAGCATAGGTCCTCCTGTCACGGCATTATGACTTGGTACGCCTGAAGATCAAATGCAATTAACTGTTCTTCGACAATTGTGGAAGTTATTCTTCATATAAATGAAATTAATAGTAGAAACCCATGCATAAAAAAAGGGCATCCGTATTGGATACCCTTAATATTCAAACCATTTTTGTGCAGTTTTATGACGATTGATAGTGAGCACGGAATCGTGCCCACTGTTTAATCCGCTAAGTGAAAGGCCGGACTTAGCTCAACGACAGCCTCAATGAAGGCTTTGGCGTGTTCAGGATCAACAAACTGATGAATGCCGTGACCTAAATTAAAAACATGCCCGGTGCCTTTTCCGTAAGAGGTCAAAATAGTTTGCACTTCTTCGCGAATTCTTTCGGGTGATGCATACAATACTGACGGATCCATATTGCCTTGTAGTGCAACTTGTTTCCCAACTCGTGCTCGCGCTTGCCCAATGTCCGTTGTCCAATCTAGCCCGAGTGCATCGCAACCCGTTTCCGCCATGGACTCCAACCATTGGCCTGCGCCTTTAGTAAAAAGAATCACAGGAATCTTAACGCCATTTCTCTCTCGATTCAGACCATTCACAATTTTCTGCATGTACTTTAACGAGAACGTTTGATAAGCGTTGTGGCTTAACACACCACCCCATGTATCAAAAATTTGTACCGCTTGAGCACCCGCGTCAATTTGAGCATTTAAATAATCAATCACCGAATCGGCTAGTACGTCCAGTAGCTGATGCATGACTTCTGGCTGCGCATACATCATACCTTTCACATGACGAAAATCTTTCGATGATCCACCTTCGACCATGTACGTTGCGAGCGTCCAAGGTGAACCGGAAAATCCGATTAACGGCACACGCCCATTCAATTCATGGCGAATGGTTGATACCGCTTTCAAAACGTAATTTAAATCCGACTTAGTATTCACAACGGATAAAGACTGCACTTCTTCCGCAGTACGAATCACCTTCTTGAATTTAGGGCCTTCACCGGTTTCGAAATACAATCCCAATCCCATAGCATCAGGAATGGTCAAAATATCGGAAAACAAAATTGCAGCATCCAGCGGATAACGCTCGAGCGGTTGCAAGGTAACATCACATGCAAACTGCTCGTTTTTACACAGGTCCATAAAAGAACCGGCGTCTTTACGAGACGCACGGTATTCCGGTAAATAGCGACCCGCTTGTCGCATCATCCAGATAGGTGTGCGATCGACAGGCTGCTTGAGTAGTGCATTTAAAAAACGATCGTTCTTAAGTTCGGTCATGTATTTTCAAATTTTTTAGTCAGTCACAATGAGCGTGTAGGATTGGTTAAGCACTGTATTGGTTAGCTTTAGCGTACCTGCTGTGCTAATCGATACTGATCCATCAGATTCAGTCGGCAGTGTCACACCGTCCAGCTCCCATTTATAGTTAGCACTATCATAAGTCTCAGTCGTCCAGCGTGTGGCAGGATAAAACGGCTGTAACGATTTCGATGCTGTTTTAGATGAGAGATACGCATTGCTCTTCGTGGTGATCTCTACGATGCTGTAGTTAGTAGGATCACTAATTGATAGTTCGAGAGGCGTCCCTGTGCCAATATCGTTTCGCTCAATTTTAGAGGACAGCTTGTATTTGTTTTGTGCACTTTTCGATTCAATGGCTTGAGTATGTTTACCTTGCCTTTTAGGGGAGGCAAAACGTAATAAATATTGATACGAGTCTTTGATGCGTGCGTCTAGCGCCGCTATTTGAGCATCGATAATCGCTTCATCCCAATCGTACGATGTACTACTGACAGAAAAAGGAATGGACTTTTCAGCATGAGCGAGTACCGTTTCATCTGTCGTGCCTTCGCTGGGATAAATATAGATCACTGGCCTAGGAAGAAGTGTCGTCTCTGCTAGCGTGGCATCCGAATCGTCATTCGACGCCGAATCATCATCTGGGTTAGCATCATCATTTTGAACGGCTTCTGCATCAGTATCGAACACCACGAGTGACTGCCACTCTATCGCCTTCTGATACAACTCCTTATTGAAATCCCCACTGGTGTCGGAACCGGAAGAGATAACCACGACGGTTGACAAGTTGATACCGTCTGCGGTGACACGATCATACAAGTCATTCACTGGTGACCCATCAACTGTGGCTAATTCATATAAGTCATAAAAGGTCTTACCAGGCACAACCACAGGGTCATCTCTAAAATCTAATTCAATTTCACTTGGGGTTTTCTCATCGTATCCACCTATCGCTTCTGCGATGGCGCGATAAAGATTACTGAAACCGCCTAAGTCTTCACCCGGTATCTCATTCAGTGCGGTATCCAACGCACTTAATTCAGTAAAGCCTGAGGTCAGTTGTTTAACTCCTTGGCCAAAGGCCCAAACCGTGACAAGCTGATTTGAAATTCTATAGTCACTCGACTTTTTAGCGGAATCGACAAAAGCCTTTAATGCACTCACCATTTTACTGCGACTGACCGCATTCATGGAGTCACTAATATCAACCACAATCGCTGTTCTCAACTGAACACGATTACCTTCCACTTTTTGTAATAATGGAAATGCTTCGTCAGCGTCAAGTTCAGCTTCATTTTCCATTATTTTAAAATGATCGACTGAGGCGTTTGTGACGGTGCTTAACGATGTGGAACTAATCGGGTGGAGCATATAGTGCTCAATGTATGGAAAAGCACTGTCACCTTGAAATAGGTTGTCCTCAGGAAAACCACTAAAATCCTTTGACCCATTAAGGATGGCGAGAGAGTAATAGGTGACACCTGTGTCCGTCCCAGTGTTCGTATCTGGCCCCCCAGTATCAAACCCATCGTTATCCGTGCCCGTTGAATCTGTCCCATCTGCCGCAGAGTTACTATTGGTATTCGGCCCTACGCCACTACCACCGCACGCAGCAAGGCTCCCCATCAACGCCAAAAGGGCGAGTTTTCTGATCATTGTTAGCATTTAGATTTCTCCATACAGGGTACGACATACCGCTGTTAACGCAGGCTATTTTACGCACTTAGCGAGAATTATCCATGGAATCACGGGGGCAAACCATCTACTGTGGCCCAGAACGCAAAAAGCACGGCTAAGCCGTGCTTTTCTGTGGATAAGTGGTCATCCGTTAGAACTGTTCGCTCTAGATAGAGTGAATTTTAACCACTCTTACGATTAATACTACACATCCAAGAAGTCTAGAATGCCTTCAGCGGCTTGACGACCTTCCCAAATGGCCGTCACGACGAGGTCTGAGCCGCGTACCATATCACCACCAGCAAACACTTTCGGGTTTGAGGTTTGGAACTTAAAGGCTTGCTCTTCAGGAGCAATGACACCATCCCAACTGTTAAGCTCAATCCCATGGTCCGCAAACCAAGGTGCTGGACTCGGGCGGAAACCAAATGCCACCAATACCGCATCGGCTGGCAAGATTTCTTCAGAACCTTCTACCACTTCGGGACGGCTGCGGCCATTTTCGTCTGGCTCGCCCATACGTGTAGTCACTACTTTTACGCCTTCGACTTTTTCTTCTCCGACGATGGCAACGGGCTGGCGATTGAATAAGAACTTAACGCCTTCTTCTTTCGCATTCACCACTTCACGCTTAGAACCAGGCATATTGGCTTCGTCACGGCGATAGGCACAAGTGACTGCTTTAGCCCCTTGGCGAATGGACGAGCGGTTGCAGTCCATCGCGGTATCACCACCGCCCAGTACCACCACTCGCTTACCTTTTAAATCTATAAAGTCAGCAGGATTTTTCTCCCAGCCTTGATTGTGGTTCACATTGGCAATGAGGAAATCCAGTGCGTCATAAACGCCGGGTAAATCTTCCCCTGGGAATCCGCCTTTCATGTAGTTGTAGGTACCCATGCCCAAGAAAACAGCATCGTACTCTTCGACCAGCTCATTGAACTCAACGTCTTTACCAATCTCTGTATTCAGACGGAACTCAACACCCATGCCTTCAAAGACTTCGCGTCGTTTGGTCATCACCGATTTTTCAAGTTTGAATTCGGGAATTCCAAAGGTTAACAACCCACCAATCTCTGGGTATTTATCAAATACAACGGGTTTTACACCGTTACGCGCCAGAATATCCGCTGCCCCCAAACCAGCAGGCCCTGCACCAATGATGGCAACACGCTTATTGGTCATGGTGACGCCTGACATGTCTGGACGCCAGCCCATGGCTAATGCTGTATCGGTAATGTACTTTTCAACATTACCGATCGTCACAGCGCCAAATCCGTCATTCAAAGTACACGCACCTTCACACAACCGATCTTGTGGACAAACACGTCCACAAACTTCAGGCAGCGTGTTGGTCTGGTGACTTAGTTCCACCGCCTCCATGATGTTGCCTTCAGACGCCAGTTGTAACCAGTTGGGAATGAAGTTATGCACAGGGCATTTCCATTCACAATAAGGGTTACCGCAGGCAAGACAACGATGCGACTGATCGGTGACTTGCTCTTGCTTAAAGGGCTCGTAAATTTCAACAAACTTAGATTTGCGTGTATGAATGCCTTTCTTGGCAGGGTCGCCACGACGTACATCCAGAAACTGAAAATCGTTATTTAATCTTTTTGCCATGCTGCACCTCACTTGGACACTTTAAAAACCTAAACCAGCACTTACTCGGAACGTGTCCGTGTGTTGTGAAGCAATTGGTCAAGTCCCGCCGCTTTGGGCTTCACTAACCAGAATTTGCCAATGTAGTTTTCAAAGTAATCCAATATTTCCTGGCCCCAGGCACTGCCAGTTTCGTCTACGTACTGCGCGATCACACCCCGTAAATGGTTGCGATAGGCTTCTGTTTCTTCATTTGAGATTCGGTGAATATCCACCAATTCGTGGTTGTACTTATCCACAAAGTCGCGATTTAGGTCGAGAACGTAAGCAAAACCGCCTGTCATGCCCGCACCAAAGTTATACCCCGTGCTGCCCAACACCGTCACTAAACCACCGGTCATATATTCACAGCAGTGGTCGCCCGCGCCTTCTACAACCGCGTGTGCACCAGAGTTACGTACCGCAAAACGCTCACCTGCGCGACCTGCCGCATAAAGCTTGCCGCCGGTGGCGCCGTACAAACAAGTGTTACCCACGATGGATGCTTCTTGCGATTCAAATGTTGAGGCTTTCGGTGGGTAGACCACCAATTTTCCGCCTGTCATCCCTTTACCGACGTAGTCGTTTGCATCACCCTCAAGGTACATGTTCAGACCACCCGCATTCCAAACACCAAACGATTGGCCCGCGGTTCCGGTTAAATTCAATTGGATCGGGCTCGACGCCATACCCTGATTACCATGCAAGCAGGCTATCTCGCCAGATAACCGAGCTCCGATCGAACGATCACAATTGCCGATTGTATAGGTAAATTCACCACCCGATTTGGCTTTGATCGCCGGCATGGAGTCAGCGACCATGCGCTCCGCCAATGCACCTTCATCGTATGGGCTATTGCGTTCAACCTGCACTGTGTGCGGCTTATCGGCTGGAATGTGGTCGTTATTGAGCAGCGGCGATAAATCTAGATGACGTTGCTTATCGGTCGCGCCAGAGGCCAACTCTAGAAGATCTGTACGACCCACTAATTCTGCCAACGAACGAACGCCTAAAGCAGCCATCCATTGACGTGTTTCTTCCGCCACGAAACGGAAGAAGTGTTTCACCATTTCGACCGTACCGATAAAGTGTTGCTCACGCAGGTCTTCACGTTGCGTGGCCACACCGGTGGCGCAATTGTTCAGGTGGCAAATACGTAAGTATTTACAGCCCATTGCGACCATTGGCGTGGTGCCAAAACCAAAGCTTTCTGCACCTAACATAGCGGCCTTGACGATATCTAATCCGGTTTTTAAACCGCCATCCGTCTGCAATCGAACCTTGCCGCGAAGGTCATTCGCTCGCAAAGCTTGATGCGCTTCTGAAAGACCCAGCTCAAATGGCGAGCCCGCATATTTGATCGATGTCAGTGGCGATGCTGCCGTACCACCGTCGTAACCAGAGATGGTAATTAAGTCTGCATAGGCTTTTGCTACTCCAGCGGCGATCGTGCCGACACCCGGCTCAGACACCAACTTAACGGATACCTTAGCCCGTGGATTCACCTGTTTCAGGTCGTAAATGAGCTGAGCCAAATCTTCAATTGAGTAAATGTCGTGGTGGGGCGGTGGCGAAATCAAGGTGACGCCCGGTACCGAATAACGCAGGGTAGCGATGAGATTGTTCACCTTACCACCCGGTAATTGACCGCCTTCACCCGGCTTAGCACCTTGCGCGACCTTAATCTGCAACACATCCGCACTGCTTAAGTAATGCGGTGTCACACCAAAACGACCGGAGGCTATCTGTTTAATCTTAGAGTTTTTGACAGTGTTGTAACGAGCAGGGTCTTCACCACCTTCACCCGAGTTCGAATTGCCACCCAATTCATTCATGGCCTGCGCCAACGCTTCATGAGCTTCTGGCGATAAAGCGCCCAAAGACATTGCGGCTGAGTCAAAGCGTGGATAAATAGCTTCGACTGGCTCCACTTCTTCCAATGGAATGCTGTTCTGCGTGTTGAGGCTAAATAAATCACGCAATGTCGCAGCCGGTCTTTCATTAACCAATTGCGCATACTTGTCATATGCGGCTTGCGAGCCCGTTTGCACGGCTTCCTGAATCGTTGTAATCACATCTGGATTAAACGCGTGGTACTCACCACCGTGAACATATTTGAGTAATCCACCTTGGTCGACCGCTTTGCGCGCCTTCCAAGCATTGGCAGCATTACGCTCTAAGTCCACTTGTAGATCATCAAACGTCGCACCTTGAATTCGGCTGCTCACGCCTGTGAAGCATAAATCGACCACTTCATCGGCTAAACCAATCGCCTCAAAGAGTTGCGAACCCCGATAGGAAGCGATCGTCGAAATGCCCATTTTGGACATGATCTTCAATAGACCTTTGCGAATACCTTTACGGAAGTGTTGGTTCGATTGGAACGGGTCACCGACCAATTCGCCTTTGCTGTGCATGTCGGCCAAGGTCTCGTACGCCAACCATGGGTACACGGCGGTCGCACCAAAGCCAATCAATACCGCAAAGTGGTGAGCGTCGCGCGCATCACCGGATTCAACCACGATATTTGAGCTGGTTCTGAGGGCACTTTTCACCAATGCATGGTGCACCGCACCGGTTGCCATGGCTGAAGGTATCAACAAATCCCCTTCTTCAACGTTGCGATCTGACAAGATAACGATGGTAACACCTTCGCGAACAGCCGCGATCGCTTGCTCGACAAGATTGTTTAATGCCTTTTTCAAACCAACGTTCGATTTAAATGTCAGAGAAAGCGTTGTGTATTTGAAGTTTTCTTCATCTTTATTCTTCAAGCCATTGAATTTCATCGGAGACAAAACAGGCGAAGTGAGAATGATTCGGGTCGCATGAGCAGGCGACTCATCGAATACATTTTTTTCAGCACCGATACAGGTTTCCAACGACATCACGATGGCTTCACGCAGGGGATCAATCGGTGGGTTGGTCACCTGAGCGAACATTTGTCTAAAGTAATCTGCGATGTGGCGAGATTTTTGGGAAAGAACGGCCATTGGCGCGTCATCCCCCATGGAACCCGTACCTTCAACGGCTTTTTCCGCTAACGGACGCAATACTTGGTCGCGCTCTTCGTTGCTGATCAAATGCAACTTTTGACGGACTTTCAATTCATCGCTTTCGAGCAGCGTGCCCGTCATACGTTGTAATTCAAGGCGAGACTCAATGCGCGTAGCCTGTTCTTTCAACCACTTGCGATACGGTTGAGCCGACTTAAGACGGGTATCAATGTCGTCCGCTTCCAGTACTTCACCTGTCTGAGTATCAATGGCCAGGATTTGACCTGGGCCGACACGACCTTTTGAAATCACATCTTCAGGTTTGTAGTCGTGCGTACCGGTTTCGGATGCGACCGTAATGTAACCATTTTTGGTTTTGACCCAACGGGATGGGCGAAGACCATTTCTGTCCAGACCACAAATGGCATAACGACCATCTGTGATGACCAGCCCTGCCGGTCCATCCCAAGGTTCCATGTGCATGGAGTTGTATTCATAAAAAGCACGAAGATCCGGGTCCATGGTTTCAACATTTTGCCATGCAGGCGGAATCATCATACGAATAGCACGGAACATATTCATGCCACCCATGTGCAGCAATTCCAACATGTTGTCCATCGAAGAACTGTCAGAACCTGTGGTATTCACAACGGGCTGAATCGACTCTAAATTTGGTAACAGTGGTGAGACAAATTTGCTTCCTCGGGCGGCGGCCCAATTGCGATTACCGCGGATGGTGTTAATTTCACCGTTGTGCGCCAGCAAGCGGAATGGCTGCGCCAAAGGCCAACGGGGTGCGGTATTAGTCGAGAAGCGTTGATGGAAGACACAAATGGCAGTTTGTAGTCGTTCATCGCTCAGATCGGTGTAAAAGCTCGGCAAGTCCACGGGCATCATCAAGCCTTTGTATGAGAGGACTTTGTCGGATAACGAGCAAACATAGAAATTTTCATGCCCATCGAGCGCTTTCTCAGCCATTCGGCGAGCATAGAATAATTTAACCGCAAACTGCTGTGCATCTAACGATTCGCTGGCTGACACAAACACTTGTTCAAAGCGAGGTAGGCAATCAATGGCCATTGGACCCAGACAAGCGTTATCAGTGGGAACCACTCGCCAGCCGTGCAGTGTTAACCCTTGATCTGCGATGGCTTGGTTGACCGCTGCGCGCTGTTGCTCTGCTAACGCATCATCAAGATCAAGAAAAATCATGCCCACAGCATATTGCTCTGGCAGGTCTACGTTTAGATCCGATTTGGCAATAGCTCGAAGGAAGCTATCGGGTTTCTGGATTAAAAGGCCACAGCCATCACCTGTCTTACCATCCGCCGCGATTCCGCCACGGTGTGTCATGCAGGTTAATGAGTCTATGGCTGTACGTAGTAGGTCGTGGCTAGCTTGACCTTCCATATGGGCGATCAACCCGAAGCCACAGTTGTCTTTAAATTCACCTGGAGTGTACAGACCTGTTCTCATAGACGCTCTCATCAAATTTTTCTTTAAAATCAATGCCTTAGATGGCATTTCAACGCCGATTCATTAGCTTTGAACAGACAAAAGGACGCTCATTCTACACATCCGAGGACTTGGTCACAAATAAAACGCGAAGACGAGCGGGTGTTCCAGACAAGGATAGCTGGAAAAGGCGGTGGGCGGCTAGAGAAAAGAAACTTCCATTCAAAGCTCTGCTTTACGAATATCCTCCTGAATTTTACTTAATTGGCGAATCCAAGGTTGCTGCTGACGGAGTTTGCCGGGCAGTTGATTGGCCGCATTCTCAGCATCATTTCTGTCTTCAAATGGTCCATAAACCACCACATACCATGGCTGATTTTGGTACCGCGTTTGATAGACACTCAGCAAATCTTGACCAATTTGTCGAGTTAGACCTTGCACGAATTCATTCGCACTTTGTTGGTTACGAACGCCTAATAGCTGCAAAGCATACGTTTGAGGTGGCTCTTTCAGCAATGGGTGATTTGGCCGCTTAGGCAAATTGGCCGTTTCATCAACTTTTGGTGTGATTTTGGGGCGTTGTGACGCAAGATCGTTTTTAGGTTGCCCTGTTGGTTTGGGAAGTGCAGTTGGAGCCGGCCCCGGCCTCGCGGGAGTCGGCTTGATCGATTCCTCCATTCCTTGTGCCTCTGCGGTCGCAAAGGTGAGATCTTGTGCTTCAGGCTTTAGGGCAGCATCCGTTAGGTCAACTGAGGGAGGGTCGACGTCATCCAGTAGCAGACTTTGAGCGTTATCCTCTGCTTCTAGCTGAGAAGAAGACGCTACATCTACAGAAGCAGGGTCAGCTGATAATGTGTCGGCAGAGCGCTCAATTCGTTCCGCTCCACCGGAGGTTCGCTCTCCTAGCAGTGCGGCAATCGGGTCGTCTGCATTAATGATGTCTTGGGCGTCATCGCCTTTGTATTGAAATGATAAATAAAGTGCTGCAGCGATCAGCGCTAGAGCACCCACATGGGCGATCGGAAAGCGCTTTGCTTTTGCTTGCTGCTTTTCTTCCTCAACTTCGAGCAACTCTAAGACTTTGGCTGGAATACCTTCCGTCAACACCCATAACTGGTGGACTTTTTGGTCGCTCAGCGGCATTTCTTGCTCATTGGTTTGCAGATATAAGTCTTGCAAGAAGGCCAATAATTCTTCTTCTGATAAAGGTTGTACAACCGCGTTATGATACAAACTCTCTTGCTTCAATCGAGCCTGAAGAATTCGCAACTGCGGTTCAATTCCATCATCTCCCGCCAAAACAAGATGGAAATTGTCATGCAGACAAGCCTGCTCAACCAAGAATTGCAAAGCATCGACTTCGAGAAGATGCGCATCGTCGACCAAAGCATGAAAGCTGTCGCCTTGTTCTTCAAGTAGCTTGATCGCCGCTGAAAAGCCCAGCTCTGAGGCATCGCAATGTAATGCCTGCCCAAGTGCTTCCAAGACATGGGTTTCAGCCATTAATTTATATGCGGGCAATAAAACCGATTGGTGGTGAATGGATAATTGATTGTGCGCAGCGTTTAACAAGGCCGATTTACCGACGCCTGCCTTGCCGGTGATCAGCACCACCATTGAGCTGAATTCTTGCAAATGAAGCAGCATATCTAACTGTTGAGCTCGCTGCCCAACTGTGATGTAAACCGGAGCGTTCAATAGAGAGTCAGCCATCCCTGCGCCTCCAATTATGATTATATTAGTGAGTCAATTCGGCGAGCGTTGCTTGCAATTGTGAGAGGTCAAAGTCATCTGTCACGACAGCCTCCCCGATTGCTTTTAATAACACCAGCCGGAGCTTACCATCCAACACCTTTTTGTCTACTGCCATCAGTTGCATAAAGGTATCCGAGGTCATGTCCACGGGCGGCCTGACCGGTAGGCCGCATCGCGTCAATATTTCATGTACAGCGTCTAACGATTGCTGGTTTATCCAGCCCAACTTGTGCGATAAGTCTGCCGCCATCACAGTACCCGCGGCAACAGCTTCGCCATGTAACCACTGCCCATAACCTTCCGCCGTCTCAATGGCGTGACCAAATGTGTGCCCCAGATTCAAAATGGCTCGAATGCCGCCTTCTCGTTCATCCAATGCTACAACCTTTGCTTTGTTACGACATGACTGTTCTATGGCGTGGATTAAGCAGTTGGAATCTAACTGCATAAGTTGTTCCGCATTTTGTTGTAACCAGCTGAAAAAAGGCGCGTCACTGATGAGACCATACTTAATCACTTCTGCCATACCAGCGGCCAACTCTGGTCGGGGTAACGTCTTCAAACTGTCGATATCAATGACCACACAATTGGGCTGATGAAATGCACCAATCATGTTTTTACCCAGCCTATGGTTCACGCCGGTTTTACCGCCCACTGACGAATCCACCTGGGAAAGCAACGTGGTGGGTATCTGAATAAAGTCTACGCCTCTTTGATAGCTCGCAGCCGCATAGCCTGTCATATCACCGATCACTCCGCCCCCGAGGGCAACCAATGTGGTGGTTCGATTGTGGCGATTTTCGAGCAGCGCATCATAGATGAGATTGAGCGTGTCTAGATTTTTATACTGCTCACCATCGGGCAAAACAACGGTGTCCACTTGGTAAGCCTGAAATGCGCGTTTGGCTAATTCGAGGTATAAAGGCGCAATCGTCTCATTCGTCACGATCATCACCTGTTTTCCGCGAACGTGAGCGTTAACCCATTGGCTATCACCCAATAGCGAGTGACCGATGTAAATGGGGTAGCTTCGATCCCCTAAGTCGACGTTTAAGGTGGTCATTGCGCGATCAGAGTGAGCATTCATAGGGTTAATTCTAAGACTTTTCGATGATATTTAATGATTGGAGTCGTTCGACTATTTCTTGAACTACGTACTTTGGGTGTCGTTCATCGGTTTGAATAACGAGGTCTGCCACTTCTTGATACAACGGATCTCGTTGCTGAAATAACGTCCGCAACACTACCTCTGGGTCAGGGGTTTGTAGCAGTGGCCTATTGCGATCTTTAGCCGTCCGAGACAGTTGTTGCTCAACCGAGGTTTTGAGATAAATGACCGTGCCACGCGATTTCAAGAAACGACGATTGTCTTCACGAAGAACTGCTCCGCCACCAGTGGCCATAAGCACTCCGGACTCCTGAGAGATCGCATCTATCGTCGCGGATTCTCTGTCCCGAAAGCCCGTCTCACCTTCGACATCAAATATCCAAGGGATATTGCAGCCGCATCGTTCTTCAATTTCTCTATCCGAATCTTTAAACGTCAACTTCAATTCGACAGAAAGCAAACGGCCGATGGTGCTTTTTCCTGCACCCATCGGCCCGACTAAAAAAATATTTTGATTTGTCATTCTATATAGTTAACGAGCACTCAAAGCATCCTTCACCAATCTTGGGGTGATAAAGATGAGCAACTCACTTTTGTCTTCCGAATAGCTGGTGCGTCTGAATAAGCGGCCGATCACTGGTAAATCACCAAAGAAAGGGGTTTTATCCACCTGGGTAATCTCTTCAGACTGGAATATACCACCTAATACAATGGTTTCACCATTATCAACCAACACTTGAGTTTCTACCGCGTTGGTATCAATGGATGGGATGTTATTAAACAACTGCCCCACTGCATCTTTATTGATCAATAAATCCATTAAGATACGATCATCTGGCGTAATTTGTGGGGTAACTTCAAGCTTCAACACCGCCTCTTTAAAACTGATCGATGTTGCACCACTAGAAGTGGCTTGCTCATACGGTATTTCGGTACCGGCTTGAATTTTAGCAGTCTGCCCGTCCGCTGTGATTACACGCGGTTGCGAAATAATCTCAGCTTTACCATCAGATTCTAACGCAGACAATTCCAAATCTAAGATGTAATCAAACGTGTTCACACCCACGGCAAAGCTGGAGGCACCCGCCTTAGTCACGGGCAAGTTCACCATTGTGGCATCAGCAAGATCAATATCCTCTCCTGATTCACCTCGTAATCCAGCCAGAATATTATTATTGAATCGGGTCACCGTATCGAGACTACCACCAGCCAAATTCAACTGATCCGGATTCGTGGTCGAACCATTGTTGATCACACCATAGCCGCCGCCCCAACGAATACCTAAATCTTCACCAATATTGGTGGACGCCACCACGATACGGGCTTCAATGAGTACTTGTCGCACAGGTACATCTAAAACTGAAACCGCACGTCGCACTGCTTCGATGGAAAAAGCCGTGTCTTGAATCAATATCGTATTTGTGCGCTCATCAACAGACGCCGAACCTCGATCCGTTAGCATGCCACCTTCTGCTGCAACCAGCGCCAGTAAGTCCGTCGCTTTCGCGTAACGAATTTGTATGAATTCAGTCCGCAATGGAGCAAATTCTTCAACCTGTCTCGTGGCTTCCATTTCAATCTTTTGACGATTAGCTAATTGATCCGCAGGCCCAATCATTAACACGTTACCGATTTGTTGCTTAGCCAAACCTTGAGATTTCAACACAATATCCAAAGCCTGATCCCACGGCACATTCTTTAAACGAAGTGTGATGCTGCCTTGCACACTGTCGCTGGCAACCAAGTTAAAGCCTGTAAAGTCTGCAATGATCTGTAATACCGTTCGCACTTCGATGTCTTGGAAGTTCAAAGATAATTTCTCCCCGGTGTACGGGAAGCGTTCACGCTTAATGCGCTCTTCGTCTTCGGGTTTGATCGGTTTAACATCAATGGTCAATTGGTTATCGGTTTGGTATGCCAAATACTCATAAAGCTCTTCCGTTGGCTCAACGTAAAATACCGAGTTGCCATCTTCAATAGACGAATCAACGAAGCGCACAGGCGTGGCAAAGTCGCGCACATCCAATCGACGACGCAATTCACTCGATAATGAAACACCACCCAACTCAACGCGAATACGACCCGATACTTGAGAGATATCCACAGGAACATTCGGGTTGGATAGCGTGATCAAAACTTGACCATTACCGATATCCCCTCGGCGGAAGTCGATATCGACAACCCGAGCATCATCTTTCGATTTACTCTGAGCGTAATTTGCCTCTTGCGTCTGCATGACCGTTTCTGGTTCCGCGGACGTGTTTACCATGCTGTCGGACTGACCAATTAATATAAATAGACTGTTGCCTTCCGCACGCGTCGTATAACCCGTCAGATCTGTCAAATTGACGATCACACGCGTTTTATCACCGTTGCCCACAATGATGGCGGTACGGGCATTACCCATACCTATCTTGTGGTACTTGGATTTCAATTCACTGTTGGTATTCGGAAGATCCAGCGCGATTCGAGCAGGCTCTTCGATTGTGTAACCTGAGATTTCTGGCGGTGTACCTGAGAACTTGAGTTCCATTTCGGTTTTGTCGCCGGGCAATGAGGAAAACTCTACGCCCTGTAATGCAACGGACCAAGCGCCAGAAAATGGCGCCAGCATCAGCATCCCTAAGATGGTTAATTTTGCCTGTAATTTCATTTTTTACTCTGCCCCGGCACCAGTTTCCAACAATAAGGTATGGGGACGAGAAATCCAGCCGCCGCTACCGTTTGGAACAACTTCAATAATATCAACTTGGGATTCTTGGATAGCCACGATTTTTCCGTGGTTTTTACCAATATAGTTCCCGACTAAAATACGGAATACACTTCCGGATTGATTTCGAATCAATCCACTTAAAGCATTTTGTTCGGCTTTGGCCAATGTTCCGACCAATGACAACTCATTCAAACTAAAGTACTCCAGCGCTTCTTTCGGCCTAGCAGCATCCGGCGCTTCTACCAGTATAGAATTTAAGCGTCCGCTTTCGTCCATCGTGACGGGCGCTTCAAAAGGTGAGCGCAAGGCTGAAGCACCATAGACGAAGGCTGAATAGGTTTCGAACTCAGGCAAAGGATCAATACGTCCACGAGGTTTTGCCTGAATTTCTTGCGTGAAAGCTTGCAAATCTTGGATGTCAGAAGTGCCGCTACAACCAGCTAAAAACGCCGCGAAGGCTATTAACAATATCCTCATCATTATTATTTCTTCCGCTTCGCTTTCTTAGACTTTTTACCAGACTCATCGTTATAGCGATAAGTTTTTGCCAAGATCTTCAAGTTTAGCGCCGTATCCTTTTGCTCTATCGTGAAGTCATGCAATGTCACGATTCGGCTTAATCCGGCGATCGCACTCACAAATGCACCAAAATCATGATATTCGCCATACACATCGATATCGATGGGCAGCTCAGTATAAAATTCAGTATCGACTTCAGGCTTTAGCTTAATTTCATTGATCGTCAACCCTGCACCCACGGCCGCTGCAGTGATATCTTCCAATAATCCAGGGACTTCAGTGTCTCTTGGCAATTGACGCAATAGACTGCCGAAGGATTCCTCTATTTCGATCAACTGCTCTCGGTAAGCGTCCATATTGGCTACTCGAAAGGCCTTGGTCTCATAATCGCGCTTGAGCTGTGATTCTTTATTAACGAGCTGATCGTAGGCCGTAATTTTATCGGCGATGTCAAACCAATAAAATGCTCCAACAATTGCTGCAAAAATAATGCTGGCAAAGATGGCTTTGCCCGCCACAGGCCATGAGCCCATGTTGTTCCAATCTATGTCATTGACATCAAAACTGGATAACTTTTCGTTTAGTTCTTGGAAGTCCATTACTGCACCTCCTCTTTCTTAGGTTGTGACAACTCCACCAACATATTAAAGTCGTTGTACTTATTCTTGTGAGCCTGAACGTTTAAGAGATTTGGGTTGGCAAACCACAAAGATTGATCAAAACGTCGCATTAACTGGGAAACCTGACTGTTCGAGTTAGCCTTACCTTTAAGTGTGGCCGTTTTGCCAGCCACTTTTAGGCTTTCAAAGAAAACCTCATCTGGCAGAACGCGGGCCAACTCATCAAATGTACGAACAATAACGGGACGATTGCCCTGAAGGTCTTGGATCAACTGCATTCGATCGAGCATCTGCTCACGCTTTTCACGCAATTCACGAATCTCTTCAATTTTCTTATCAAGGATGGCAATCTCATTCTCGAGATAGCCATTTCGAGCGTTTTGGCTACTCGAAGAATCCGCATAAAAGTTACTGACGCCATACCACAATGCCACGGCCGCCAAAGCAACCAGCGCCAGAAAAGATACATACTCCTTCTGACGTTGTTGACGAACTTCCGCTCGCCACGGTCTAAGGTTAATCTTTGCCATTAATCAAAACTCCTCATAGCCAAACCACAGGCGATGAGCAAGCCGGGCGCATCATTAGCCAGCAACTGTGCATTCACTTTCGAGCCTAAAGTCATCGTAACGAACGGGTTGGCAACAATTGCCAAGGTTCCGATCTTATCTTGAACCAAGTCCGCCAGACCGGGAATGGCAGCAGTACCACCTGCTAACACAACGGCATCTACATCATTAAATTGGCTGGAGGAATAGAAAAACTGCAGAGAACGACTCACCTGCTGAACAATGGATTCTTTGAAGGGTTCAAGTAATTCCATTTCATAGTCGTCTGGTAATCCGCCTTCAAGCTTGGCTTTATTCGCTTCTTGAGCACTCAAGCCATAACGGCGTTGAATTTCTTCGGTCAATTGTTGACCACCAAACATCTGCTCACGCGTATAAATAATGCTTCCGCCGTTCACCACATTTAATGTGGTCATCTGGGCACCGATGTCAATGATAGCAACGGTTTCTCCGTTCGCACTTTCTAACTGACTTTCAACCAGTTTGTAAGCACGTTCAACACAGAAGGCTTCTACATCTACAATGGCGGATTCAAGACCGGCTATCTCAACCGAGTCTTCTCGAAGTTCAACCGTTTCTTTACGGCAGGCGGCCAACAAAACATCGACTTGGTTTTCGCTGCCATCGGTTGCTGGGCCTTGAACTTCAAAATCCATGGCCACTTCTTCAAGGGGGTATGGTATATACTGGTCTGCTTCAACCGAGATTTGGTTTTCCATCTCGTCATCTGACAAGCCTTCGCTCATTTGGATGACTTTGGTAATCACCGCTGAGCCAGCCACAGCAACTGCGCCTCTCTTAACGGAGGTGCGCGACCGACTAATGGCTTTCTTAATGGCGTTGCCGACCAGCTCTTCGTCGTTGATGCTTTGTTCAACAACGGCATTTTCGGGTAGAGGTTCGGATGCGTAGGCTTCAACCTGCATGCGACCGTTTTGGTCACTCAGCTCTATGATTTTGATAGCAGTGGAGCTGATATCAATGCCGAGGACGGCCTTATTCTTCTTTTTAAATAGGTTGGCTAGCACTGCTATTCCTTAATTAATCCGACACTTACACCGCAAAAGTGCCAAAATACGTGAATAGTGTCGTCATTATAAGCACAATCCTGCGAAAAGGACAAAAAACCATTTATAATGGCAGGCCCCGTCATTACTGGGTAAAGACAGCATTCTAAGCATTTATATATGAAAAAAAATCGACCTGTTTTGCGTTTTTTCACATTGGCCTCATTTGCAGGCCTATTTAGTTCCATAGTGGGTGTTGCTGCAGTCTACCTGTATCTGGCGCCTAGTTTGCCATCGGTAGACAGTCTAAGGAACATCCAATTGCAAACCCCACTGCGTATTTATACTGCAGATTACAAACTAATGGCAGAGTTTGGTGAAAAGCGCCGAACTCCTGTTGCCTATGACGATGTTCCACAACGTTTCTTTGACGCCTTGATCGCTGCCGAAGATGAGGACTTCCATTCTCACATGGGTATTGACCTTAAAGGGCTTGCGCGTGCCGCCTTTGAATTAATCACAACAGGCGAGAAACGTTCAGGCGGCAGTACCCTCACCATGCAGGTGGCCAAAAATTATTTTCTGAGCAGCGAAAAAACCTTTACCCGTAAATTCACTGAAATCATGTTGGCCTTGCACATTGAGCAAGAACTCACCAAAACGGAAATTTTAGAGCTTTACGTCAATAAAATTTACTTTGGCAAACGCGCCTATGGCATCCAAGCAGCGGCGCAAGTCTATTACGGTTTGCCTATCCATGATTTAAATCTAGCACAGTTGGCAATGTTAGCCGGTCTACCTCAAGCGCCCAGTGCAGCCAATCCCATCAATAACCCAGATCGCGCTAAGTACAGACGTAATTACGTATTGGCCCGCATGTTTACTGCCGACCTTATTTCTCAAGAAGAATTTGATGAAGCCGGCTCTGCACCGATCAGTGCTAAATATCACGGCTTAAGTACTGAGGTCGAAGCACCTTATATAGCAGAAATGGTTCGCAGTGAATTGCTAAAGCAATACCCAGATGATCTTTACACCCAAGGCTATCGGGTTTACACCACTGTTCGCAGTGACCTACAAACTGCGGCACAAACTGCTGTGCGCAATGGTTTGCATGCATATGACCGCGCACATGGCTTACGCACTGAAGCCGTACAACTCAGTAGCTATGTCTTGCCCGAACAACAAAATGTGGCGGTGACATTTTCACCGACCAACTGGAAATTAGGCGACCCATCCCCCGCCAGCGATCGTTTCATTGATCTGCCTCCAAGCCCGCACGACCTTAATCTGAATTTCTGGCGTCAGCAAATTCTCACGGATACCACCTATGGAGATACTGTCTGGGCGGTCGTCAGCCGAATCGACGCCGACGAAGTCCAAGCCGTCACGGCTGCGGGTCAAATTGTAACATTGCCAAAAACGTCCTATGAGTGGGCCAGACCTTATATATCCGTTAATCAAGTTGGCGCCCCCATACAGCAGGCAAGCAACTTATTCTCCGTGGGGCAAAAGATTCTATTGCAACCCGAAGGCGAACAATATTGGCTGGCACAAATTCCCGAGACTCAGTCGTCTCTGATTTCTTTCGATCCGCAAAGCGGTGCGCTCATTGCACTGGTGGGCGGGTATGATTTTAATCACAGTAAGTTTAACCGTGCCATTCAAGCCGATCGTCAACCTGGCTCTGCCTTTAAGCCTTTTATCTACAGCTCAGCCCTCGAGCGAAATTTCACACCGGCTTCGCTGATCAATGATGCGCCTGTCGTGTTTGAAGACGATGGTCTTGAAGCCAGTTGGCGACCAGAGAACTACAGCGGCAAATTCTTTGGACCGACGCGGCTGCGTCAAGCTCTCTACAAATCGAGAAATTTGGTTTCTATACGCTTGCTGCGTCAAACGGGCATCACGCGCACCATTAATTATGTCAGCCAATTTGGCATTCCGAAGGATAAGTTAAATCGCGATCTTTCATTAGCATTGGGTAGTTCTGGAATTACGCCGATTCAATTGGCTAATGCCTACAATGTGCTGGCTAATGGTGGATACCGTGTCGAACCACACTTTATCAGTCGGGTTGAGTCCATTGACAGTGAAGTACTGTTTGAACACAGCCCACAAGTCGTATGCGAAAGTTGCTTGAAAGCGATTTCTCAACATAAGGAAAATAACAGCAGCGGTATGCCGCATGCGGGTATTGAACCGAGCGTTGAATTGGCAGCTCTTAATAATGTAGAAGGACGTTTCCCACCGCTGGCGCCTCGAGTGATGGACCCTAAAGTGAACTACATTATGTATACCATGCTACAAGATGTCGTTAAACGCGGCACTGGACGCCGTGCCTTAGCACTGGGCCGTAACGATCTAGCGGGCAAAACCGGCACCACTAACGACCAAAAAGATGCATGGTTTTCCGGTTTCAACAACAAAATTGTCACCACGGTTTGGGTCGGCTTCGATACACCTAAAACCATGGGGCGAAACGCTTACGGAAGCAATACGGCGCTGCCTATTTGGGTGGAATACATGAAGACTGCGGTTAAAGACATGCCAGAGTCACCCATCAAGCAACCGGATGGCTTAGTATCTGTCCGCATTGACCCAGAAACAGGCAAACGAGCCTACCCTGGACAAAGCAATGCGATTTTTGAAATTTTTCGTGAAGAAAATATTCCGCAAGAAATGGCAAGCCCAGAAGTCTTTAACTTAGACGCTGGCCCAGTGATCGGCGGCGAGGAAGAGATCGCACCGGAACAATTGTTCTAACCCATATGCAAATGTATTCAAACAACACTCATTTATCGCTAACGCGTGAATGAGTGTTGTTGCTTACTCAACTTCAAGCATGAACGTGACGGGGCCGTCATTTAATAAACTCACTTGCATATCAGCACCAAACTCCCCTGTTTCCGTCGAAATGCGTTCTTGTGCAATTGATGTGAAATATTCATACAACATTTTACCCTGCTCGGGTGTCGCACCCTTAGAAAAACCAGGTCGGGTGCCTTTGCGAGTATCGGCTACCAACGTAAACTGCGAGACCACCAATAGGGACCCGCCCACTTGCTGCACATTCAAGTTCATTTTCCCGTCATCATCTGCAAACACGCGATAAGCCAAAATCTTGTTCAATAGCTTCTCAGCGGATGCTTTCGTATCTGACTTTTCGATCCCCAATAAGATTAATAACCCTGTATCAATTTGACCAATGGTGACGTCATTCACACTGACTGACGCATGACTTACACGTTGTATCAATCCTTTCATAAAGATACTGCCTACTAAACTAAAACAATGTATCAATTTAACAGATTGCTTTCGCCAGCTAAAACAAAATTGAATTAGCACCAAATTAAAGCACACAATAATTAACTTATGGTTCAGATCTAAACTCCGTCAGCTTATTTACAATACTGTCCGGCATTCATGACAACAAACGCATAAAACATGACGCAGTTCCGATCCATTATGAAATCGTGCCGACGTTATTAGCTTTCAATATTGATGCGATATTTAACCTTTTAAATGTGAATATCATTTTGGTCCAAAATACGTTCTGTAGGGTCAAGCAAAAATCTATGCCGCTCGATAAATTAATTAATGTTTAGCATAACTACATTATGTAGGCACCCAACTTATAGCGGTTTTATCTATGAGCATAAAACCCCACGATCCTTGCCTATCCTTCAATTTGCAAAATCAATAACACATCAATTCTTTTGTAATCCTTTTTGGAGGACGCTCGAATGCAGTTCAATTATCAACTAAGGAAAATACGGCTATCCATACAGACTTTGATCTGTGGATCGATATTTTGTTGCAGTATCAACACAGCAATAGCGGATACAGATATAAGCCAATGGACGGGCAGCGATATCGGCACAGCCAACATACCCGGTAGTCACACCATCAATGGAAACATCATTACACTCAATGGTTCGGGCAACGATATTTGGAATAGCAGTGACGACTTTTATTATGTTTATACCGAAATTACTGGCGACGCGACGCTTATAACAAAAGTCCATAGTGTGGATCACACGCATCCGTGGGCAAAAGGTGCGATCATGTTTCGCGAAACGCTCAATGCTGGCTCCATTAATGTCGCCTTAGATTACAGCGCGCACGAACACGTAGCGTTACAGTGGCGTCCTCTCGCAAATAAGCGATCTTATTATTGGGGGCGCAATGTAGGCAGTGGTCCAGTGTGGCTTAAATTAGTGCGCGAAGGAGACCTTTTTACCGGGTACTACTCGCTCAACGGCGAAGACTGGACATTAACAACCAGTAAAGAGATTCCAATGAATGCTCAAGTATATGTCGGTCTCGCGTCCAGTCCGCATATTGATACCGCGAATACCATCGCAACATTTTCTGACTTTAATTTGGTTCAATCCTACAACACCAAAGCAAAAGTTTATCTCATGGCAGGCCAGTCTAATATGCAAGGCCACGGCAGCAACAGTGAACTACCTTTTACATCAGGGGCTGATCTGGTGGATGTGAGAGACGATGTCTTTATGCAGAATGTTATTTCAAATACACGCGCATTGAGTGGATTAGCCCCTGGTTATGGCGAACGAAACAGTAAATTTGGTGTAGAGCTAAAAATGGGCAATGTTCTTGGCGATGTGTTGGATGAACCTGTCTATATGTTTAAAGGATCAAAGGGTGGCACCACTTTGGATAACACCGCTCATTGGCGGCCACTGGCGCACGGGGGAGAAGAAGGTAACCTGTACGATCAACTTATGACGGGATTTACACAATTTTTACAGGATGAATTCATTTCAAATAATATTGAATATGAAATTGCAGGCTTCGTTTGGTTTCAGGGGTACAACGATACATTCGGCACCGAACACCTATACGAAAACCATCTTCGAAATTTAATCAGCTCCGTTCGCAGTGATTTAAATCAACCCAATTTACCCGTCATTATTACGCAAATAAATGACAACCGAGGCTCAGCTGGCGATATCGTCATGGCGGCGCAGGCAACCGTTGCCAATGAAGATGAATTTGCCAGTCTTGTCTATACCGGGGACCAAAGACCTTATTACCACTACGGCAGTGACAGCTACGTGGTCATTGGTGATCGAATCGCGCAAGCTGCATTACCCATACTCAACTATGCAGGGGGCGTGAAAGATGAATACACCGTTATCCCTAACACGCAACTGGTCAATAACGACGGTGTATTGCAAAATGATCTGGGTGTCCCAACATCTGCACAGCTCGCCACATCGCCCACCTATGGAATGTTAACGTTTAATCACGACGGTAGCTTCGTTTATACTCCCAATGCAAACTACATTGGTCAGGATACCTTTTCCTACTATCCCATTAAAAATGGCCGCTTAAGTAATGTTACACCCGTTCGGCTTTGGGTACGTGACCAGACAAACCCCCTTGTATTGCATTATACGTTTGACGATTTTTCGGACACGGCCCCCATTGATGTTGTATCTGGCGTCACCGCACTCGAAAAAGGTGGCTTCGGTTCTTACAATCAATCCGGTAAAATTGGCAATGCAGCTTACTTCAATGGTTCACAATTTTTGCATTACATGATCGAGTACCCCGTGTATTCATTTTTAGATTTACAAACCACTCAAGACTTTAGCATTGCACTTTGGATTAAACCCGACGCAAATATAAATTCAGAACAGATCCTCATGAGCAACAAATATTTCTATAACAGTCGATCTGGCTTTGCGTTTACGTTGTCGGATACCGGCATGGGGATAAAAGGATTTGTCGGAGCCTTTGATCATGAAACGAAAATTGATAAAACTCAATCTTTAGTCGCTGGCAACACTGACCTAGCGGATGGAAATTGGCACCATGTCGCCGTGACGTTTGGTTTTTCAGAAAACACCATGCGTCTTTATATAGATGGTGCTGAGGTCGGCAACAAAAACCTCACTAACATAATCGGAGAAATCAATAAATACGAATCGGCCATCGCGGATGGTTCCGGTGGTGGCAATGGAAATTCAAATGCCTACAAAGGGTTCATGGATGATGTTCGATTGTATCGAAAAATACTTAGCCCTATCGAAATACAAGCATTATATAACATGAATTAATACCAAGTATGTGCGTAACACTTTACGAGCATTAAATGGTTACGTTAACAAGACTCAGTTCACCTTCTAATACACAAACAGCGATTAAGATTTATCTTGATCGCTGTTTGTGTAAATGCCAATTCACCGTGTTATAGATTAATGATTTTAAAGGGTCATCATTTACAGAAAAATCGTTTTACACCGTGCGTTATTTTTTTTGTAATCATTGCCATCCACTTCTAGCCTTACATTGAATCAAATGATTCAGCCGTTCTACGAAAATGCTATTGCGCTCAACTCAAAAGTATTCAAATTGAACTGTTCAATTTGAATGTATTCTTTCCGCTGTTGGAGAAAAAAATGAACTTATTCAGAGTACCTTTATTAAAGATTGGCTGGCGGGCAACGGCCCTATTTGTCACATTGCTTGTCAGCCATGTTGCTGAAAGCACCAGTATTATCAATTGGAACAAACAGGATATTGGAACAGCAGCGATACCCGGAAGTGTCTCAGAAAATCAAGACACCATCACCCTAGAAGGATCAGGGAATGATATTTGGGGAAGCCAGGATAACTTTTACTATGTTTATATTCCCGTTCGCGGCGATGCGACGATTACAGTGCGTGTCGTTAGCATTGAGAATACACACCCTTGGGCCAAAGCTTCGATCATGTTTCGTGAAACATTAGACAGTGGATCCGTCAATGTCGCACTGGACTATTCTGCACATGAACACATTGCCTTTCAATGGCGACCCGTTGCCAATAATCGTTCGTATTATTGGGGACGCAATGTCGGTACAGGACCGTACTATTTGAAATTAATGCGCGAAGGAAATGTATTTAGCGGGTATTACTCAAGCGATAACATAAACTGGCAATTGACCACACAAAAAACCATCAATATGGCTGACGATATTTACTTAGGATTAGCCGGAAGTCCTCATGTTATTGACCAAAATGCCACCGCGGTGTTTGATAGTTTATCTGTCCAAACCAGCGACACCACCACCATGTGTTATGTGCAAGGTGCACAATGCGGCACCATAGATGACGGTATGGGCGGTGCCATACAATGTGGCGCATGCGAGGCTAATTCAGCTTGTAGCAGTAATCAATGCTCCCCTATGGACCCATCCTACATTGCGCAAGCCTGCGCCGCTGCGGGGGCCAGTTGTGGACCCATTCGAGACGGACAAGGCAATACCATTAGTTGTGGTGGATGTGATACCGGTGAAAGTTGTTCAAGTAACCGTTGTGAATCCAGTTGTAGCTTAACGCAAATTGACGACGGCCCATTTGATAACCTTCTGGCATACGCCCCACTGCAATTTGCGTATGAAGACCTATCACCGAATGGTTACTCCGTACAAACGACGTTGCTTGAGCACAACACGGATAATCAATTATTCCCATTTGAAAGCTCTGTTGATATGACTGCTAAGAATATTCAACTGCAATTGGGTAGCACCAGTATTTCCCAGCCGATGACGCTTTCATTTAAAATGCAACCAAGTGAAGCCAATCAAGAAGCGACCATCATTGAATCCGACGCACTCAGTTTAAAAGAAAGCAGTGGTGCACTCACGACAACGTTTGAAACTCTTACCAACCCCGTTACGCTGCTGAATAATGCATCCACTCTAAAACATCGCAGCTGCAATCATGTCGCGGTACAAGTGGACGCGAGCCATATTCGTACTTTCTTAAACGGTCAATCCGCTGAGACCGCTGTGAACACAGCCACGCTCCAAGCATTGAGCGGTACGCTAAATATAGGCCCATATAACGGTAAAGTTTGGGATGTTCGCATATACGAACGGGTACTGACACCCGCAGAAATAACCAGCATCGGTAGTGATTGCGATGATGCACAATCGAAACCTCTACCCGACCCCACGTACCCCAATTATTTGTGTGGCGTGTATCAATGTATATATTGGCCGGATGGTGTTACCGATACCACACAAGATAGTTTCGAGTATCAATTGTCAGGTCACGAAATGACATGGGAACACAATGTACTCGAAACCGGTATGTATAAGCATGGTCAACTGTGTGCTGAGTATGAGAAGCCAAGAGATTTGTTGCTTACCGAAGGTTATCGTAAATCATGGGTCAGTAAATTTAATTTTGAAAAACCTTGGAATCAATATGTGCTTCACGAAAACTTCCACGCTTATCAAAGCCGAACAGGTGGCTCTACGAAATTCTTAGCGGAATCATCTGCCTCTTGGGGCGCATTTTCCCAAAAACCCACGGCTTACGACACGATATTGGGTATGTATACCCTACAACCTCAACTCGCGTTGTGGACAACTCAAAGCTCGGTATTTGAAGAAGGCATTATTGATTACGCAAAAGGGGGGCATCAGTATGGTGCGGCCATATGGGAGTGGTACGTGACGCATCACGTATTAAATGATGATCATTTCATTGGCAAAGTGTTCAATCGCAATGTATTGAATCTTGCGCCGCTCACGGGCAAACCGTCTGAAGGCATGTACAACGCATTAGCCGAAGCCGGGTTTGATATGCGCGACGTCTTTTCGGATTTTGCTGCGCGGGTCACGACTTGGGATGTCGACTATGCCGATACCTTCATTGCCTCAGAAGTGGGCTCCTTCAATCGAATGAATGGCAATAATAATAATTCAGATAACCCCATTCCGAGTGAAGAAGTCGATAATAAAATCGCTGAATTTTACGATCATAACGGCACCCAGAACCAATGGCTGACCGTACCCAGTCGCTACAAAATAGGTGACTGGGCATACAATGCGTATCAAGTAGACGTCACTTCGAACACCACTTATGAAGTGGGTATTAACCCCTCTGTCAGTAATCCGGCGTACAGTGAATTCCGTGCTCAAGTCGTGGTACACAACGAGCAAAGCGGTGAAAGGCAGTACTATAAAATCCCCAACACCACAGCGGGTATTGCTTCCAGTATTATGGTGTATGCCGAAGCCGGTGAGAAACTTTACTTAGTCGTCGCCAATACGCCTTCGACTAAATTTAATGAGTTTAAAGCCTATACTTACGACTACTTGATCAGCGCGCAGTAAATGTCTGATGGAAGAGCCTCTGCGGGGGCTCTTTCCATTTTCTAGCGTCCATTACATTTACACAAACCTGTTATCTGAAGCATCAGATAGGCTTTCTAGAAAAGTATCCCGCATATACTAATCCGCTAATTAAATGCCAAACTCCCCAAAAAGCCGTCACCAATAGCATTTCCGTTGCCGTTGGGAAAAACGTCAATATCACCACAATTCCCAACGCACCGTTTTGTATGCCTACCTCAAGTGCCATCGTTCGTTGATGTCTAGCATCTAATCCAAACAGCTTGGCGCCAAAGTATCCAATGGACAGAGCCATTAAGTTGTGTAAAAAAACCAGCATAAAAAATACGTTAATGTATTTCAGGAAGGGTTCGATATGCCGGTTGATCGCCATGGCAATAATCACAACCAAGAACATAAGCGCAAACAACTTCAACGGTTTATTAATTTTTTGAGCAAGCGCGGGCATACGATGACCAATAAACATTCCCAGAATGAGTGGGACAACCAGAACCAAGAAGACAAACATAATGATTTCAATCGTATCGAGCGATATGTTAGATATAAACGGGCGCGTAATTGGATTTAGCCAAGTGTAAAACGAGAAGTTTATGGGCATCATAACACTGGCCAACAGACTGGCAGTCGCCGTCATGCTGACAGACAATGCCGTGTTACCTTTGGACATCCATACCAGAACATTGGAGAGATTACCGCCCGGACACGATGCAATCAAAAGCATCCCCATGGCTAACCCGACCTCTATTTGAAACACAAATATCGCTAAGCAGGTCAGCATAGGAAAGGCTATAAATTGAAGCCCTAGACCCACGAAGTAGGCTTTTGGCTCGATCAGTATTTTTTTGAAATCTTGCCAGTTAAGCTCTAGTGAAACACCCAACATCATGATTGCGATGACGATGTTAAGTGCAATTAAACTATTGGTACTAATATCAAAAACTTCGTTACTCATATTTACTCGTTACTGCCACTGAAATTACCGCCAGTGATACTACCCACCTACTGATGATTCTCAACATTGAGATGCACGTAATGTGAGATTCCATCCATATATTTTGGCCTGAAGGCCGTATCGACACACTAGCGATATCGGCGATGAATGGCCTGATAACGTCCAGAAGATTTTAGTGTTTTGAGTGCACGGTTGAACGCTTCCACCATGCCATCTAGTTTTTTGTAATTTTTTGAAAAGCAGAAATAAAAGTTCTGCTTTGAAATAGGGTGGAAATCAAAATGTTGCGTTAAGCCCTTTTGCTTAATGATGAAATCGGTCGATTGTTTGCCAAGGTACAAATACTGGAATCGACCACTGTGCAGCATATCAAGCGCATTCGTCGTATTTTTAGAAGCTATGGGTTGGATGCCAACATTGGTTAATGCCTTAAAACTCTCATACCCTTCGACGGACCCCACCTTTGCACCCATTACATCGGTTAGACGTTGCGGTTTGATGCCTGCGTGGTTCTTCAAGGTATAGTAGCCACTCACAAACTCACTAAGAGGGTCGGAGAAAATCATAAATTTACTGCGATCTTCCGTACGAGCACAGGTTAAAATACCTAACACCCTCCCTTTCTGGGCATACAACAATACTCGCTTCCAAGGTAAAAATTCAACTTTAACGGGCTTATTCAGCAAAGAAAATATCTCTAAGAGCACCTCATAATCAAACCCCTTTAGCCCATCGGCCGGATGCTCCATTTCATAAGGGGGGTAGTGTTCCGTTGCCACCAAATAAGGCTCGTCATCACCGCTCTGCGCAATTGATTGGCCACGGTATATAACCATTAGCAATATAAATAGCAGCATTTTATACATTGAAGTCATTCCCCCAACTACATCATCAGAATAGCAGCGAATTCTTTATGGGGAATGTACGATGTGCTTAGCAGGCTCTATTCAGTTAGGCACGAGATTGAAGCTGGCCTAGGTGTTTAAACGATTAAAATATTGCCGGAATGGCATGCCTTTCCAGCGCTCAAACGACTCTAAGAAAGCATTTTCAGATGAAAAGCCTAATTCTTTTGCAAGAATCGTCTCTGATAACTCAGTCGCCAGTATTTTTTCAAGCTTATTTTTTCTCGCATTATCTAACACTTTTCTAAAGTTGGTATTTTGCGCTGTCAATCGCATCTGTAGAGTGCGTCGACTCAACTGGAGCAGCTCGGCAACAAAATCTAAATTTGAAGATCCATTATGTAGATATTGCTGAATGATGCTTTCGCAGAGTTCAGGGAATAGACTTTCAGATTTCAACGCTTTTAAGCGTTTTCGAATAGCTGCTTTACTGGTTTCGAATACCGATTCATCATGGAAATTGATATTCAAAGCCAGCATCTCGGTGTTAAAGAGGATGCTATTTTCAGATTGGCCAAATAGCAGTGGCATATCCGATAACTCGGATGCCTTTTCCTGTAACTCAGCGTTTTCGTGCTGAAAGTGTACTCTCAATTGATAGGGACCATAGTCCACCACCTCCCCCAACAATTTAGATATTGCGCCAATCGTCAGCTCTATTTGATGATTGTTAAAGCGGGAATAGCTGGGCACGATTAAATCATAGCTAGAGACATCAGAACCTTCTTTTAGAACCGCTTGGCACCCCTGTGTAGCGATATGCTGAAACTGAATCGCCATGACGATAAAATCTCTTACCGTAGGGCACGTTAACAGCAAGTGGCCAAACACCTGAATGCTGGAATAGGAAATATCGAGACCTGTCTTAAATGCAATGGTAGCGTCATCAAAGTATCGGGTGACCGCCTCTAACGCCTCGCCTGTAACGGTGATGGGCACTCGATAGCGCCAGTTATTCAAATTATCATAATGCTCGCCATAAATGGCTTTTAACTCGTTTTCAGGAAAGCCTAAAGACAGCCAGTACTTTACATGCCGCAGGATAGATGTGGATAAACCGGTGACCAGCACATCAGTGCTGTCTTGATTCACTTGATTTGGCACAGACCGGCCTCCCAATCGAATACTTGATAAGTATAGCGGCTTCTTGAAAAGAATGAGCTGAGGCTGACTGTGCACCTTTGCGGGAGACAGCTGTTACTGTGGTTAAATATGTTAATGACCAAATATCCTGCTGCCGCCACTGCCAAAACCTAGCGAAGATGAGTCGTAAGAAGTATGAGTCTGAGGGAATAATATGGCTGAGGTCGC
This sequence comes from uncultured Saccharospirillaceae bacterium, assembly GCA_947503895.1. GTDB lineage: Bacteria > Pseudomonadota > Gammaproteobacteria > Pseudomonadales > Oceanobacteraceae > Bermanella. The sequence goes on along the minus strand of CANNFT010000005.1, from coordinate 71,795 downwards.
GCTCACAATATTATTCCAATATTCAGATTATCCGTTTGTATCATCCGCGTGCGTCAATGATATTTGACGCACACCTCAAGAGACAAGGCGAACATTAACTGGCTAAATCGCCAATATATTGTTGTAATTTAATGCCTTTGGTTCGCTCAAAGGATTCGTAAAACGCTTTGCGGCTACTGAATTCTAATTCTTGTGCAATTTCTTTAACCGGATAAGCTTTCTCAATAAAATACTGCGCTTTTTTTAATCTTGCTGCCTTTAATACATCTCGAAATGTCATCCCATTCTCTGCTAACCTCAGCTGAATGGTTCTTTTATTGACTTGCAGCGCCTTGGCTAAAAATTCGATTTTCGTCGAACCAGACCCCATGTAGTCCATAATGATGTCTTCGCATAAAACAGGAAAATGGCTTTCTGGCCCCATGGATTTCAACCATCGTTTATTGGAAGCACGACTACTTTCGAATACTGAAACATCTGAACGATTAAAGGGTTCATCAAGCATTTCAGTATTGAAGCGAATTCGGTTCCGGGCACTGCGTGTATTAATCTGTATACCACAAATTGATTGGCACTTTTCCTCAAGTTTTTTATTCTCGTGCTGGAAATCAATTTGCATATTAAATGAATGTGTATCAACGGCTTCTTTTAAAATTCGAACCGCTACTCCCATGGTCATTTCCAGCTGAATTTCACTGAATGCAGAATACGAAGGCACCATAAAATCGAATGACGATTCCGTTTCACCTTCTATTAACAATGACTGATAGCCTACCGATCCAATTTTTTGAAATTGAATCGCCATCGATACCACGTCCCGAATACTGGGACAGGTCAACAGTAAGTGACCAAATGCATTTAATGCAGAATATGAAATTTTAAAACCTGATCGAAAGGGTATGCTGCTATCGTCAAAATAACGAATAACGTCTGACATAGCCCGATTCGTCAATTCTATTGGAATTCTACCTTTTGGGTTATCCAACTCTGAATAAAAATCACCGAATATAGCGTTAAGCCGTGCCTCTGGATAACCTAAGCTTTTCCAGTAATTTACATGTCTATTTATAATTGAGGCAAGGGATGTAATTGTCTCTGTATGTTCCTGTAACGTTTGTTTCAACATTTCGATAAGACCTAGCGTTTTCTCACGTTGGACTTGAGATAGCAATGAACCTGACAGAAATAGGGGTAAGCGTACAATCTGCTGATGATTAATAGGCCTACGATTAGCTACCCCAAAGTGTGCAGTAACCTGAGCAGCATACCCCGTAAAAAGGTGGCGTCATTTTACGGGTTTCATTGATGATAAGCAGGAGAATATAGCTATATTACGAAATTGTGCAAAAAAATAAAATCCTTTCGCCTTTTATGCAACAACAGGTTGTTGAGGGCTCGCAATAACGTCACTTTAAGCTTACTTTCCCCGCCTATACCGTTTGCCGATTTTTTAACAGTATGTAACTTAGGGCTAAAAGCGAAAAATTCGTCGTAATGGGATTAAATGCCTCAATTAATACTTGAGGTAATTGCACAGCAACAAACGCGCATAACACCAGCAATGCTATTTTGTTTAGTATCAATATGGCTTTATTTTGGTAAAACGTTATTAATAAAACACCAAATAATATCTCTCCCACACCAGCACCTCGCGTAATCCACTGCGAGACTTCATTTGAAAAACCTAATGTACCCGTCATAGCCTGCTCAAGAGGGGCAATGGTGAGTAATTTCGGAAAAAAACCGTGATAGATCCAACTCAACCCTAAAACATAACGCGCGAATTGAAGAGACGACCGTTCCATTTTCTATGTCCTTTTTATTAAGCATCAAAATCTAAATACCCGTGCCGTTTTGTATTCGCTACACAAAACACCCACAAAAAAAAACACCGCAAAGGCGGTGTTTTTTTTGTGGCTATATCATCGCACTATTTTTTCTTTGGGTTATTACGCTTACGTTCATTTTCCGTTAGGAATTTTTTACGAATACGAATGCTTTCTGGTGTGATTTCTACCAGTTCATCATCTTCGATAAACTCAAGCGCTTGTTCTAGGGTATGACGCACAGCCGGTGTCAGGTTAATGGCTTCGTCTGTACCAGAAGCACGAACGTTTGTTAATTGCTTCGCCTTAGTAGGGTTAACCACAAGGTCGTTATCACGAGAGTGCAAACCAACGATCTGACCTTCGTAAACCTCTTGCGCAGGCACCACAAATAAGCGACCACGTTCTTGCAATGTGAACAAGGCATATCCCAATACCTTACCGGCCACCATGGACACTAATACACCATTGTGGCGCTTGGCCACAGGGCCTTCTTTTACCGTACCGTAGTGGTCAAATACGTTAGTCAAAATACCTGAGCCTGACGTCATGGTCATGAAGTCACTGCGGAAACCGATCAAGCCACGTGCTGGCATGATGAATTCCAAACGCACACGACCTTTGCCATCTGGCACCATATTCGTCATTTCAGCACGACGATCACCCATTTCAGACATGATCGCACCTTGGTGCTGCTCTTCCACGTCAATGACTACTTGCTCATATGGCTCTTGGATTTCTCCATTTACTTCTTTTTGTACGACCTCTGGACGACCAACTGCCATTTCGAAGCCTTCACGACGCATGGTTTCGATCAGTACAGATAAGTGAAGCTCACCACGGCCCGATACTTTAAATTTCTCTGGGCTTTCACCTGGCTCAACACGCAAGGCAACGTTGTGGATCAATTCTTTTTCCAAACGCTCTGCAATATTTCGGCTGGTGACGTACTTACCTTCTTTACCTGCGAACGGTGAATCGTTCACTTGGAAGGTCATGCTCACAGTGGGCTCATCCACGCTCAGCGCAGGCAAAGCTTCAACATTTTGAGGGTCACACAAGGTGTCAGAAATGTTCAGTTTATCGATGCCTGAAATACACACGATGTCACCAGCAGTCGCTTCTTCAACAATGACGCGGTTCAGACCGTGATAGCCTTTTACTTCCAATACGCGACCGTTACGGGTTTTACCGTCGCGATCAACTACCGTCACCGGCTGGTTCGTGCCCAGCTTACCGCGCTTGATACGGCCAATACCGATAACCCCTTGGTATGGGTCGTAATCTAGCGAAGAGATTTGCATTTGGAACGGTGCTTCAGGGTCAACACTCGGCGCGGGTACGTTTGCGATGATGGCTTCAAACAATGCCGTCATGTCATCACCCATCTCAGCAGGATCGTCACCGGCAATACCGTTTAGAGCGGATGCGTAAACCACTGGGAAGTCCAATTGCTCTTCCGTGGCACCTAGACGGTCAAAAAGGTCGAAGACCTCATCCATTACCCAATCAGGACGAGATCCTGGGCGGTCAATTTTGTTGATAACAACAATTGGCTTCAAGCCTTGGTCAAATGCTTTCTGTGTCACGAAGCGCGTTTGTGGCATAGGGCCATCTACTGCGTCTACGATCAACAACACAGAATCAACCATGGACATAACACGCTCAACTTCACCGCCGAAATCCGCGTGCCCAGGTGTATCAACGATGTTGACCCGGTAGTCGCCATACTTAATGGCTGTGTTTTTTGCGAGGATGGTGATGCCGCGCTCTTTCTCCTGATCATTGGAGTCCATCATGCGCTCGCCGCCTTGCTCCTTACGATCTAAGGTGCCGGATTGCTCGAGCAGTTTATCAACCAGCGTCGTTTTGCCGTGGTCAACGTGCGCGATGATGGCGATGTTGCGTAAATTCTCGATCATTTGAAATGCCCTGATTCAGCCAGCCCGAACCTTTCAGGCTGCCGGGAAAAAATTAGGCGGCGATTATAGCCATCTAGGAGCAGGCAATCTATGAAAAAGGGGTAGCAATTTGTTCAATTTTTCACCTTTTGCTGAAGATGACGGCTATTGCCACCAATCTCACCCTGAATCGCCCTGAGGTATTCCTTTCAAACACCGCTTCAGTGAACCTATAATGTGCACGTTTTTCTCAAATACGCCCTAAAACGCGCTAGACTAGAGAAAACACGCACCAAAATGAAACCAAGATACATTGAGCGACCCATTTTGGTGCAGATATTCTAGAGCCAGATGTACCGGTCTCTCTATATGCATTTAGTAAAGCCTGAATTGGAAGATTAGAAAGAAATCAACAGGGGCTCAGTTGAAAGCGGTGGAGATGGCAGCTTATGCGCACTTTACTGTACCCAGTCCTATCGCCACATTCCTGATATGGGAATCATGATGCTTCACCTGTGATCTTTTCAATCGACCTTTCGATGGTGGCATACAACTTGCTCTATTATCGCCCAGTGCATTCCATGCAGGCGATTTAAGCCAATTAGCCATACACCAGACGCATTAACCGTCTTCAACTAGTGGAGAACATCATGTCAGAGACTACTCTGAAGCTGATTAAAGAGAACGATGTGAAGTGGGTCGATTTACGCTTCACGGACACAAAAGGTAAAGAGCAGCACGTTTCTATTCCTGCTAGCTATGTTGATGAAGAGTTCTTCGAAGTGGGCCAAATGTTTGATGGCTCTTCTATCGCGGGCTGGAAAGGCATCAACGAATCCGACATGATTCTTATGCCGGACGACACCACACCATTCCTAGATCCTTTCACTGAAGACGCTACGCTCATCTTGCGTTGCGACATCATTGAACCATCTACCATGCAAGGCTACGAGCGTGACCCACGTTCCGTTGCTAAGCGCGCTGAAGAGTTCTTGAAGTCAACAGGTTTAGGGGACACAGCATTCTTCGGTCCTGAGCCTGAATTCTTCATCTTTGATGACGTACAGTTCGGCGCAGACATGTCTGGTGCTTTCTACAAATTAAATTCTGAAGAAGGTGCGTGGAACTCAGCCGCGACCATCGATGGCGGTAACATGGGTCACCGTCCACGCGTTAAAGGCGGTTACTTCCCAGTACCTCCTGTTGACTCTTCTCACGACATGCGTGCCGCTATGTGTAACACCATGATGGCAATCGGCCTAGATGTCGAAGTGCATCACCACGAAGTGGCAACAGCCAACCAAAACGAAATCGGTGTTAAGTTCAGCACACTGGTTAAGAAAGCAGACGAAGTGCAAATGTTGAAATATGTTGTACACAACGTTGCTCACGCATACGGTAAAACGGCGACGTTCATGCCTAAGCCTGTAGTCGGTGATAACGGTTCTGGTATGCACGTTCACCAGTCTTTCTGGAAAGACGGCGAAAACCAATTTGCCGGCGATTCTTACGCTGGACTCAGCGAAACGGCACTTTACTACATCGGCGGTATCATCAAGCACGCTAAAGCGTTGAATGCGTTCACCAACCCATCAACCAACTCTTACAAGCGTCTGATCCCTGGTTTTGAAGCACCTGTTATGCTGGCCTACTCTGCCCGTAACCGTTCAGCTTCTATCCGTATTCCTTACGTCGCTAGCCCTAAAGGCAAGCGTATCGAAGCACGTTTCCCTGATCCAACCGCTAACCCATACCTAGCATTTGCTGCTATGTTGATGGCAGGTATCGACGGCGTTAAGAACAAGATTCACCCTGGCGATGCTGCGGATAAAGACTTGTATGACTTGCCAGCAGAAGAAGCGGCAGCCATTCCACAAGTGGCGGGTAGCTTACGTGAAGCATTGGGTTGCCTAAAAGAAGACGCAGCATTCCTAACGGAAGGCGGTGTATTCACGCAAGACATGATCGACGCTTACATCGAATTGAAGATGGAAGAAGTGTACCGTGTTGAACACACGACGCACCCTGTTGAATTCGACATGTACTACTCGGTATAACCGGTTGTAACTGATTACTTCAGGATACCGTCTGCGAGGTGGGAATCGAACAGCCCCACCTCTGGCTGGGAAAGAAAGGTCGCTTAGGCGGCCTTTTTTTATGGGTGTACGGCGCGAGATTCCGGCTAATTTCACACTAGGAATTGTCATCCAAGCGAACAAGCTTCGATGGCTCAACGCCCACACACCAGTAAATCCAACAAGCGCTTTCGCCCCAAAAAACAAAAACAAAAACAAAAACAATTCCGAAAAAGTACATCAATCACTGTGCGCGCGCAGTCTACTCCAATTAATCAATCGTCGCTTTATATCTCATTCTTTATTCTGTTTTTTGCCCTTTTGACCTTACACTTCATGGTCATGCATCATTAAAAACTCTTATGTTTAATGACCGCTTCTGCGGCAAAACAATAACAAAGAGGATTTCAATATGCTCAATAAAGTCGATACAAAAACTGCAAAAAGCATGCTTTCGATGACAGCCGGTCAGATGCTAAATAAACAGCAAAAAACCATGAAGTTGCCTAAAGATAAAAAAGCATTTTGTGGCAAGCTGTGTATGCCTCGATAATTTACGCTGCCTCTTTCGCATTCATTTCCACAGGCCCACAGGGCCTGTTTTAACAAGATGAGGTGACGTCTAATGGAGTTAACCGAGATTTATGTTCAAGGCGCTGAGGACGATCTTTCCCTGCCTCTGACGCTTCCAAATGTACGAACACTGGCGCAACTCGATGAAATCAAGGACTACATTTTCTCTATGGATATGTCGATGATCTTCGAGAAGATGACCGACCCAGAGCTAGCCGGAGAACTGGGCTTGTTATGGGAGCCGGAGGACGCCGACTTTGCCATCACACAATATCGCCAGTACCTGTATATTTTGAGCAAATATCCCGAGAAAAACTGCTCACCCTCGCTCGCGATGGATGCCGTTTGGCACAATCATATTTTAGATACACGAAAGTACGTTTTGGATTGCCAAGTCATTTTCGGTGAATACCTTCACCACTACCCCTATTTTGGATCGCGAGGAGCGTCCGATCGCGTCGAATTAATGAAAGCGTTTGATAATACGCGACGTGTTTTCAAGCAGGAGTTTGGTGTCGATATCTAACAGCAGAAATTTGCCTGCCAAAAAGGCACTCGGTAAGCCGCCATCGCTTTAAAGGGTACCGTATATGCCAAGCAATCAGCAGATAAATACAACAACATGGACCCGAAAGCGGTGGCGAAACGGTTGCGAGAGCGCTTTACCGATCGCGCCATTAACTACCGTCAAATTGCTCATGCTGAAGTTGCCCGGGCGCATGTGGAAGGTAAAGCAGATAAATACCAGGCACTTGGTATGAAGCAGTATGAATACTTCTACACCCGAGATTCAAAGGTCAGCGCGATCTGTGTTCGACATGGTGAAAACGGGCCTTATGAAGTTGGAAAATGCCCGTTGCAGGTCAGAGATTCACACCCGGAATGTCGATGTACGATTCGTGCTAAAACCCTATAAAACAAGGCTAAAAACGCAGTTTTATGATAAAATAAGCTACCAACAATGCGATGAGGAAATTCTTAATGAAATCAAAGATGAATGAAATGATGCGCTCTTTTATCTTGAAATGCGAAAAAACGAAAGCGAGGTTGATTGCGATGGCTGTCGCTAAAATTGAACGTGGTTTATGCTTTTTTATATTGCTGAAAAAACAGCTTTCAATTTTAGCGACAGCCAATCATATTGTCTAGTTTTTGCTCGATTTAGTAGCTTTCGCTGCTGCTTCATATCCCTTTTCAATTGCCTTATCGTAAGTTGCCACATATTGGATGGTTTTTCTCACTTCGCAATCTGTTTTTGACATGCGTAATCGTTCTACTCGAGCAATTTGCTTTTTGGCGTTTGCTTTGATCACAGGGTCTATACAGAGTCCCTATAATTTTCATATCTTTTTAATCCATCTAAATATCCAACAATGTCACGTTTACAATCGTTCTCGAGTGTTGGTACTGCGATACAGAGCTTTGTAGTCAGAAGCGCCATAGCGAGTAGAGCTGTTGGTTTTATCATGGTGAATTCCTTTCCTAATGAGAACGACCATGCTGTCGTAAAAAATAGTGTCTGGCAAATTCTACTTTCGGAAGGGGTTGGCTAGTCCGAATCATCCGTTGTTGACAGCAAGTTATGGCGCCAAATAGCAACTTCGATATCTTTGTTATTTGCACTATCATGCCTAGATACGTGTTATTGACTAGGCAACCTCCCATGAATTTGAAAATTCAGTTTATAGATTCATCAACAGGCGAAGCCTTAGGGGAAGTCGAGAGGTTCAGTATTTCGGAGATGATTATCCCACACAAAGGGGATCATCAAGTATTCATGAATAAACACTTCATAAATCAGGCGTCTGGCTATTGGGAAATAGCTGAGATCCAAACAGCACAAAACAGTGTGCAAATTAGCTTAATAGAGTCACGAAGTGGGGCTTTATCTCATGGAGCCTATGTTAGAAGCAAAAATAAAAAGAACTATACCGCCTACCTAGAGCAATGGGATGTAGTGGATGTTGATTTTGGACATAGATCTAACCTATTTGATGGCAGTGATTTAAAAGAGAATGAAAGTTTTTTTTCCTCACATTTGCCAGGAGAGCTTCACAAAAGGCGTCCTTGTATTGTTCTTAATGTCGATCGAAGTATTGCTCAAGTTATCCCTCTGACAACGAAAGAGACTGCTTCTGATAAAGATGAGTGCATAGCAATCGATGAGGCTTCATTTAAAAACTTAGCCCCAAGGTACAGAAATCAGCAAAGTTATGGCATGACGCATATGTTGCTGTCCGTATCGGCGTTTAGGATGTTTCAACCCAATGACGTAAACAATAAACCTCTGCCCTACAATAGAGCTCAAAAGGTCACTTCCGCAGATCGAGACAAACTTCGTATTGCACTCTCATCAAGATTCAATCCAGCGGCAATAAAAGAAGAAACCAAGCTACAAAAAAGAGTTGAAGACCTCAGTAAAGAAAGAGGGATCCTGCTAAAAAAACTTCAGACTAAAAAGATCGAGATGGAACAATTAAAGGACTTATTGACCATCGTTTGCAAAGATCTATATGGGGCTGGAGACAGCTTTGAAGATGCGATTGCCGAACTGAAAGGCCTATATAAATGTCAATCTTGACAGGGAATTTTTAATTGACTGTGACTAGTCACACGTCTAGAATTACGTCATTGGCTTGGTAAAGAGGTGTGTCACCTCCCCAAAGCGTCGGGTTGGCAGATGCTTCTCTTTAGAAGCATAAAGATACCCTTGACACAGCAGTTAAAGAATAAAGGCTACCTAAGGTGGCCTTTTTTTTGGCCTGAAATCCCTCTTGATAACCAAATGCGATAAATAGTCGTTTATTTATAATCAAATTAGGGATTTTCTGTATTGTACAAAACAGAAAATTGAATTTTTGGGTATTAAATTATCCATGGATATTTCGATTGGGAATATCACCCTCATTCGCCCTCTCGGCGCCTCAGTCCTTTACCTTCAAATACTGATACAACGTCTCTCGGCTGATACCAAATTCACGGGCGAGTTGCGCTTTTTTCTCACCTGAATCCACGCGTGCTTTGAGTGAGATCACATCCTCATCCGACAATGCCTTCTTTCTTCCTTTATATACGCCACGTTGTTTGGCCAGTGCGATGCCTTCGCGTTGACGCTCTTTGATGAGGGCACGCTCAAATTCTGCAAAGGCGCCCATCACGGACAGCATCAGATTTGCCATGGGCGAGTCTTCGCCGGTAAACGAGAGATTCTCTTTTATGAACTGGATGCAGACGCCCTTGCTGGTAAGCGATTGAACAATGCGGCGCAGGTCATCGAGGTTTCGAGCCAGTCTATCCATGCTGTGTACAACAATGGTGTCGCCTTCGCGCACGTATTGAAGTAGCTCGTCTAGCTGTTGGTGCTGGGTATCTTTACCCGATGCTTTATCAATAAAGGTACGATGCAGATCGATGCCTTCCAGTTGGCGTTCTGGGTTTTGATCAAAGGCACTGACCCGAACGTAGCCGATTTTTTGTCCCTGTATTCTGGTTTTTCTATATTGTGTCAATTTAGGGTCTATTCCCCTAACAAAAGTGTGTCAGTAAATCTTTAAGTGGACTCTAATCTGACACAAATACCCAAGAATTTGATATGTCAGTTTAGGGTATACCATATTAGACACATGAGTATGCGTCAGTGAGGTTGTGTATCCAATGTTGAAATTTACAAAGACTTGCCCTGAATGATCCTGCTTTATGGTTTAGATCATTCCAGCAATGGTAAGATAACCTAAATTCATTTATAGGGACTCTTTTGAAAATTGAAAACATTCCGCCATGTTTTGTTAGAGAGTAGCACAGCATTAGTTCTTTTCTTAGTCGCATTTGCGATAGTGATACTGTTCGAGATTTGTTTTAAGGAAGCACCAGAGTGGTTTAGTGGAGGGGCTGAGCTTGCAAGCTTGGCGGTAAATATATCTTTGTCTTATATCGCAGGTTTTATATTTTATTGTTCGACTGAAATTAGAAAACGAGTCTCTAATATAAAATCAACTAAATTGCTAGCTAAACGACACTGTTCACGTGTGCATTCGCTAATTAAAAAGATATTTCAATCAGTGAATGAAACGTATGAAATTCCCGTCAAAGATGAGATAAGAGAACGCCTTCAGAGATATAGGATCGAAGATATTTATCAAAAAGAACTATTTACATTCAACAATAATCACCCAAGTAAAATAAAATATAAGCAACTTTACCACTCTGTTTTTTTGCCTAAATTAGCTGGGCTTGAACGTGATGTCAGTAGTGTTTCCCACCTTATCGAGTCAAATGTTGTCGTAGCTTTGGATGATTTATTTAACTCACAATTCAAATCGATGTTTTCTAATGGCATGATGCTATCAGTAGATCATAAGGATATGTCACTTTCTCATTATGAAAAGGCATTCTTAGATTTGGCTGATAAAGCAGCAGAATTACAAGAAATATTCGAAAGTGTATATGGTGATAAAATCTAATGCATAGTAGCGGTGTCGCATAGCGGGGATTAGCAACAGCTAGCTCAAATTGGTGGGTCAACTCTAACCTCGAGACTATAAACAACTCGTAATAATCTTTCAAAACATCCCAAATTCAATATACGAGCAATCTGCTTTTAGGGCTTCTTTCCCCTTCCAGCTGTATGATATGTCCTCATTAATGGCAGCTATTTCTTTGCATTGTTTTGATTCTGTGTCTATATAGAACCGTCTTTGGTGGTAGGTATATAAAAAGGAATACTCCGGATCACGCTCTATTTCTAATACTGTAATGACACCGCACTCTCCTTGAGGTCCATTGTTGCTGACCCACTTTCGCTCATTCACCTTTTCGAACTGAAAGGTTCCAATGTTGTAATCCCAGACCTTACAGGTCTGAAGCTGCTTGTTGAGGTCATGTTGGAATACTTTAGTCAAATTCTCAATCGTAGGTTTTTCGCACAAAGCTGAGAAAAGGGTAAATACATCCGCCTCAAGAGAAAGTTTACTTCTAGCTTCATTCCCTAAGTCTGTTAGACCGAAGCAAAACTTACCGACCTCTTGATTAACCACTTGCGCAGGCGTTTTGTCCTTAAGAGCATCCTGAATAGCATTTTCGTATTCTGCGGTTCGTGTTTCAGCATCTTTTTTTGAAAGCTTCTTGCTGAACATGACCTGCCTAAGACTGCAACTGATGGTCCTATCATTTTCAGCAATGCAATCTCCAGACAGTGCCGAATTCTGACCAGTACTACTATGAAGATGATTAAAGGTGATTTGTTCAGCCTGAGATTGGTTGGTGGTAAGAGACAAATATCCCATCAGGATTATCGCAATTTTAATAGCTTTCATTCTATTCCATTGGTATTCAGGCGCGGCCAACGCTAGTGAAGTAACACTGTTGGCGGGGCATTTTTTATCTATCGAATAGAGCTTCGAATCTGGCTTTTTCGATCAGCTCTTCGTATTGCTTCGATCGTTCAGCTGTCGCTACAGCTGTTTCAAAATCAGTCTTGCGTTTCTCACTTACTAAGTCGCGCAGCTTGACAATGACATCTTTGGAGTCACCACCCATGTGGCCGATTAGCATTCCTATCAGCATTTTATCAACTTCCATTTCCGCTCTCAGCATCTTCATCTCTTTCTTCATTGCTTTGAGCTCTTTTAGCAGATCAGTTGCTTCAGTAGTCATAGGTTCCCTTTCATTTTCTGGACGTCGTGATAATCAACAGAGTGTTAGTGTGCCTCCAAATAGTGATTGATTCCATAGAATCCATTTTTAGAGGGCATGATGTGACTAATCCGCGAGCGCCTGTCGAGAAGCTGTTGAATAACGCAGCTTCTTAAAAACGAGAAAGCGTGTACTACATCTCTAACTCAGCCCACGCGCCTGCCATTTCCGTCCAAGATCCGCTAAAGTTAAGAGATTCACAATGGACTGACCAACATGTCACGAATCTCACTTTGCATGCTGTTTATCGCCCTTATGCTCAGCGCCATCGCTAAGGCGGAAGTGTACACATGGATCAATGCCGACGGTGTGAGAGTCTACGGCGATGAACCGCCAGCCGCAGCGAAAAGAGAAAAAGTCTCTCTGCCACCCATTCAAGATTTACCCGAACAAAAGTGGCAACTGAAAGATCAGGACGCCGACACCGCTCAAGCTGACAGCAGCGGCGATGAAGAAGCCCCTGAATTTACGGGTTACCGTTCATTCAAACTGGCCAGCCCACGGGCAAACGAAACCATCACCAGCGGCGCGGCAGGCACCATTAATGTGCAGTTCACACTGGAGCCGCCACTGCAACCCGGTCATGAAGTGGTGCTTCTGCTCAACAATAAGCCCATTGAAACCTCAAATTCCTTGAGTTTTAGTGTGCAAAACCTCGACCGAGGGGCTCACTTATTACACGGGCAAGTGAAGAATCAAGGCTCCATCCTGAAATCCACCGGTAAACGCCGCATTCATGTGCAGCGCCCCTCCATCCTAAAACGGTCACGCGCACAATAAAGCTGCGCACGCACCAAAAATGTGCACTAATATAAGCATAATTCCCTCTGAATGCTCAGCGCCGTCGCTCGTTAATCGGTCGTTCTGCATTCAGGATTCGAAGGTCAAGCATTAAGCAACAACACCACGCAAGCAGTGCAGGCGGCATCACGCCATCGAATTTGCCGTTAACAGCAGTAATCGACCCCTATTCCCTCACTTTGAACCGTTTTCCGTTCAAGGATGAGCACTTCTCGGGTTTATGGGATCGAGTGCGTGATCCATCCACTGAGTAAATGTACGTGCGTACAAATTATTATCTTTAGTGGCCTGCTTCTTGCTAAATCGGCTAAGTCCACGAAAAGAAGCTTATGTCTGAAGTCAGTTACTACCAACAAATTATTACGCATCTCGACACGGCGACTCTGGTATTGAATCAGGACTTAACCGTTCAATATTTAAATCCAGCCGCCGAAGATCTACTGCAAATCAGTGGCAAACGCTGCGAAGGCAGTTCGGTCGAAGCTGTCTTTGCTGATGCAGACAACATGATCGCCGCATTGTCCCACTGTGTGAAAACGGGGGATGCTTACACCAAGCGTGAAGCCGAGATCGAATTACCAATCAAGCAACGAATCACTGTGGATTACTCCGTGAGCCCTGTTGAATTAAATCGTCAGCCTTGTTTGCTCATTGAGTTGCAGGCACGAGATCGATTGATGCGCATCAGCCGTGAGGAAGATTTACTCGCCGCTCAGGCCACCACTCAAGCGCTGGTGCGCGGAATGGCGCATGAAATTAAAAACCCGCTGGGGGGTATTCGTGGTTCTGCTCAATTACTGGCGCGTATTCTCGATAACCCTGAATTAAAAGAATTCACTGACATCATTATTGATGAAGCCGACCGCTTACGAAATTTGGTCGATAAAATGTTAGGGCCCAATAAATTACCCGAGCGAGAGCCCACCAATATTCATGAAGTATTAGAACGAGTACACAGCCTAATATCCGTTGAGTCAGAAGGGCACGTTAAACTGATACGAGATTATGACCCCAGCATTCCAGAGTTTTTAGCGGATAAAGAACAGCTCATTCAAGTCACACTTAATATTGCACGCAATGCCATGCAAGCCCTGCTCGAACAAGAACACGCTGGCACATCTTCATCTCAAAAACATTGCATTCATTTACGCACTCGCAGCGTACGCCAATTTACGATTGGGCACACTCGGCATCGTTTGGTGCTGCACATCAGTATTACAGATAACGGGCCCGGCATTCCCGAAGTAATACGCGAAAGTTTATTTTATCCCATGGTGAGTGGTCGCGCAGACGGTACCGGACTCGGTCTATCCATTGCGCAATCCATCATCAATCAACACCAAGGCATCATAGAATGTCAGAGTGCACCGGGTCATACAGAATTCTCCATTTACTTGCCGTTGGAACTGAACCATGAATAACGTTTGGATTATTGACGACGACCGTTCGATTCGCTGGGTGCTGGAAAAAGCACTGGAACAGGAAAATATCGAAACACAATCTTTTGAGAACGGTGACCGCATTATGAATGCGCTGACCCGTCAACAGCCCGATGCCATCATCAGTGACGTACGTATGCCCGGTGTCGATGGTTTGAGCCTGTTGCAATTGATTCACGAACATCATCCTGATATTCCCGTGATTATTATGACTGCACACAGTGACTTAGACAGTGCGGTGACGTCTTATCAAAAAGGTGCGTTTGAATACTTACCCAAACCATTTGACGTTGATGAAGCCGTCAGCCTGATTAAGCGAGCGATTAATCACAAACAGGAAAATGCCGTCAGCCCTGACAGCGAACCCACAGAGTCTTTTAAGAATACAGAAATCATTGGCGAAGCGCCGGCCATGCAGGAAGTGTTTCGCGCCATTGGGCGATTATCGCATTCAAATATCACCGTATTAATTAACGGTGAGTCCGGCACGGGTAAAGAACTGGTCGCACATGCGTTGCATAAGCATAGCCCTCGTTCAGACAATCCTTTCGTCGCCTTAAACATGGCTGCTATTCCAAAAGACTTAATCGAATCCGAGTTATTTGGTCATGAAAAAGGATCGTTCACCGGCGCTGGTGGACAACGTCGTGGCCGCTTCGAGCAAGCTGACAGTGGCACATTATTTTTAGACGAAATTGGAGACATGCCCGCTGATACGCAAACTCGTTTATTACGGGTATTAGCAGATGGCGAGTTTTATCGCGTGGGTGGCAGTTCACCGGTCAAAGTGAATGTGCGCATCATTGCGGCGACACACCAAGATTTAGAAGAGCTGGTCAGGCAAGGTAAATTCCGTGAAGATTTATTTCACCGCTTGAACGTCATTCGCGTTCATCTACCCTGTCTGGCTGAACGCAGCGAAGACGTACCGCGTTTATTGCACCATTTTCTAAACCGTGCGGCAGAAGAACTGGGCGTAGAAGCCAAAGTCCTAAAACCCGAAACCGAAGAGTACCTGTGTTCCTTGCCTTGGCCTGGCAATGTCCGTCAGCTGGAAAATACTTGTCGATGGATCACGGTAATGGCGTCGGGTCGCGAAGTACATATCAATGATTTGCCACCTGAACTTCTAAACCAAGAAGAAAAAATTTCCACCAGTAACAATTGGGAACAGGCACTGCGCAACTGGGCCGACCAACAATTAATGCAGGGTAAAAAAGGCTTACTGGATACCGCAGTACCGATTTTTGAACGGATCATGATTGAAACGGCTCTGAAACATACGGCCGGTAGACGTCGCGACGCTTCAATACTGTTAGGCTGGGGCCGCAATACTCTTACTCGAAAAATCAAAGAGTTAGGTATGGAAGATGAAAATGTAGAAGAGGAAGTGAGCGAGTAGTTCGCCGCTTTCGCTCAATCGAATGCCCCTAACGTCGTGATCGTCGTCAAAGGGGCGTTTGGTCAAACGCTCGCCCCTTTCAATGATCGCTTTACTTCGTTTCGTTATATTTCTTGATCGCAGGTTCACCCGCCAATAATGGGGTTAGTTGCTCTAACGTCACTTTTAAGTGATCGGTCGCCCAATGTTCACGCTCAGCCTCTTCGGATGCCCACACTTCAAACGTTAAAAACGTATCGGCTTCGGTATTTGATTGCAAAATCTGATATTGATCACAACCTGCTTCTTCCAATGAATGACGCGCCAGTGTGTTTAATAGGCTGGACACGGATTGAATGTGCTCAGATTGCGCTTTAACTTCTGCCGTCACATATAATTTATTCATGCTTCTCACTCTTCTACTGGTTAATTCAATATTGGGAAACGGGCATTGAGTCGCGTTTTTTTTATGCCGCCGGTGCACGTTTAATCACTAAAAAAACACCAATCACCATCATCACCAAACCCATGGCTCGACTGGTATCCATCAACGATTGACGAGAACCAAACCACCCAAAGTGATCAATTAAACTAATCGCGATTAACTGCCCAACTAAAACAAAGGAAACTGCATTTCCAACACCGTATTTAGGTGACACCCAAGTGATGCTAAAAATATAAAACGCCACTAACAGCCCACCCAGATAGAAATACCAAGACACATGGTTTTCAATGCGCTCAAATAAATCGCTGGGTAATCCGCCGGCTTGCCATAAATAGATTAATGAAATCATTAACCCTACAAAAAACAGCACGGTGGTGGCTAGCGCGGTGCTGCCGAGTTTCATGCCGAGCCCGCTATTTAGCGCCGCCATGATGGGTATCCCAATGCCAGCAATCAGCATCAGAGATGGGTATATGATTGAATTTGGCATGGGAATGACCTCTCATTAACGAGCCAGACTCCACAAACATCGTGGAGCCTTAAATAGAAAGCGAGCGAATTATTGTGCCGCTAATTGTTTCGCGATGGCTTCACCAACAAAGTGTGCACTAGCAGGGTTTTGACCCGTAATAACACGCTCATCTTCAATGACAAACGGAGCCCATGGTTGTGCTTTATTGAAGCGCGCCGCTTTACGCGTCAACGACTCTTCAAGCAAGAACGGAATATCATCAATGGTGCCGAAATCAATTTCTTCTTCACGTGTAAAACCTGTCACCGATTTCGTCGCCAATAAGGCTTCACCAGTGCTCAGAGTGATCGGCAATAATCCAGCTGGGCCATGGCAAACAGCCGCGAGTATGCCGCCATTTTCATAATGCTCTGCGCTTAATTTGGCGAAATCTTCATTCGTCGCCAAGTCAGACAGCAAGCCGAATCCACCTGGGTAAAAAACAGCGTCGTAATCTGCAATATTCAATTGCGAAACAGGGATGGTGTTGTTAATGCGATTTTGGAAATCTTCATCCGCCAAGATACTGCTGTTGACGGCATCGTCTTCAATGTCAGTACCGTAAAGCGGTGCCTTTCCGCCTTTGATAGAAGCAATATCGTAATCAATACCTTGCTCCTTAAAGACATGCAGGGCATGTGTCAGCTCAGGTGAGTAGGTGCCGTTTGCTTGATCGGTTTCACCAAGGGTCGCGTGGTTGGTGACGGGAATTAGTACTTTTTTCATGATCTGTCCTCATTCATTGATTGGGGTCGCTGTTAACGATGAGGCTACTTTAAGTTATTGCTGTACTGATGATAATATTCACTTTAGTTAAATCAGTATTGCTATATAGCAATAATATGCACATTCGGAGGCGTCTGTGGACAGTTTCGACGGTATTATTGAGTTTGTCGCCGTGGCTGAAAGCCGCGGTTTCTCTGCCGCTGCTAAGCAACTTGGCTGCAGTACCAGCCACGTCAGCCGACAAATTGCCCGACTAGAGGAGCGCTTAGGGTGTGCCCTGCTCGCGCGGTCTACCCGGCTTGTCACTCTGACTGAGAATGGCGCGGTGTATTACCAACAGACCAAAGATCTGGTAATGGGTTTGCAACAAGCCAATGAGCAGGTCAATCAACAACAAATTCACCTCAGTGGGACATTAAGAGTCAGCGCTGCCGGCGGTTTTGCCGAACATTTTGTCGCGCCTGCACTGATGCAATTTGTGGCTCAATATCCTGAACTGACCATTGATTTAGATTTTAACAGCCGTGTCGTTAACCTCTTGGAGGATGGTATTGATTTTGCGATTCGCTACGGTGAGCTCAATGATTCAAGCTTAGTTGCCCGTAAACTCATTAGCCGACCGATGATGGCGGTGGCCAGTCCTGATTACTTGGCGCAGCACAGTGTGCCTAAGCATCCCAGCCACTTAAAGCACCACAGTTGCATCATTTCAAATAACGAGTCTTGGGAATTTAATGTCGAAGGCAATAAGGAAAGCGTCAAGGTAAAAGGCCGATGGCGGAGCAATAATGCAAATGCCGTATTAGAAGCCTGTAAAAGTGGGCTTGGGGTGGCGTATATGCCGAAGAGTACGTTTCAGACTGCCATTCTTAATGGTGAGCTGGTGCCCATTCTTGAGCCCTTTTGGGGTAAAGGCACCAGCAGTTGGATCGTGTATCAGAACAAGCGCTTTATGCCCTTACGTACAAGACTGGCTATCGACTTCCTTGTGCAGTACTTTTCTGAGTGGAAAGATACATAGGCCGCTATTGAGTTGAGAATTGTTCTTTTACAATTTTTCCATGCTGCCAGTCCAACACGTGGCGTCCTGTAAATGCATTTTCACTGCCATCCATATTTTCAAATTGGTAAGCAAAGACTAATTCAACGCTTTCAATGCCTCGATCATCGCTTTTCACTGCCGATTGAGACAGCAAAGATATAGACGCCTTTTTGGTGCGGTCAATATACGGTTTTTGTTTGGCGTAGGCTTGCTGTCGATTTTCCGCAAACACCACGCCATTGCTGATCACCAATACACGGTCGTCATAAAGCTCTTCCATCAATTGTCGGACATCGCCTGCCGTATTTAACAATATAAACGTCTGTATAAGATCGCCCGTCATCATTAACCCCTTGCCAAAACCGTGACTTAAAGAGGCAACTTAACCTACCGGCCTGCCATTATCTGTCAGGATACCCTTGCAGGATGTCGTAGATGAGAACAAGACCGGAAAGTCTGCCTTAAAAAGCGGCTTAATAGTTAATTTCCTTCCAATAAATAACACGATCATTGCCACGATACACGCCAAAGGTGGCCGTCGCTTGTGGATCATTGTCATGCGCGCCATTTTGATCCCAGTCGTAACGCAGCCAAAAAATATTGGCTGTATTTAACGTCACATCCACTGAGCCGACATGTTCATCGTCCGGTGCAGTTAAATCCCAGCTACCTAGGCCATTGGTTAATGTGCCACTGCCTGAGAGAGTGGTATCGCCCGAAACCAAATCTCCGGTATAACTGCTCGTAACGAATTGCCCAACCGGATAGGCCGTACAACCATTATCGTCTGCGGTCAGCTGATATAACCCTGTATTCGCCAAGTATTCAGACTGCAACGACATGGTTAAACCTTCGGTTTCTGGGCCATAAACATCATTGATCACGAGTCGACCGAATCGAATTTCACCCCCTGATGGGTTAAAGGCATCCGGGCCATTCCCTAAACGGACACCATCGTCATCCTGAATATCGTTAATGTTAATTCGAATGTTATTAGTAAACGGGGTTACTTCCGATTGCGCTGATTTTACATAATAAAAATGATCACTCGCATTGAGCGTTTGCGTGAGCGTGGTTGCCCCAGCGTCAAATGATGCCGTGGTTGCATGAAAGTCCGCAACGACACTGAATGGTGTCATCCCATCTGTACCCAATTGAGGACTACTCGCGGTTAACGATAATTGTGGGTTTTTAATGAAGTCACCACGATAGTTTTGCGTAACGTCGCCCAATGTATTTTTGGCTTGATATAAAACGTTAGGGCGACTATCCGTCGGGGTCGTTTGATATTGAATCGCACCTTGCCACACCGAACCATTCAGTGCTTGCTGTCCAATATAAGTAAAACCATTACAAGCTGAATTAAATGCGCCGTCATTCGATTGTGTAATTTCAAATTGATCGGGAATGAATCGCCCCATGCTGACCGAGCCGTTGCTCGGTAAGGTGGTCGTGAGATAACCATTGCCACCTGCTGTCAATCTGAATACACCCACTTCCGACACATATTGATTGGCGACCGTCTGTGTACCTGCACTTAATGTCATACTGTTTACGCCGATGGTGCCCAGCGTGCCATCTGTCGGGGCGATTTTTTGTAAAGCAATATCAACCGCGCCGTTAAAATTATAGGTTTGAGCATTATCACAATAGTCCGTATCTGCATTTTGTTGGTATTGCATGGCGGTGATGGCCAATGAAAAATCTTCACCGGCCTTTTTAAATACAGAGCAATCACTGTCGTCTGTTGGACACGTCCAATTTGCATCGTTCGACTGAATGCAAAACCCATCAGGGGTCACCGGAAAACTATTTGAGATGCCTACAATAAAATTACCGGTTCCATTTCCAAGCGCGTCTTTAAGTTCATATCGTGCGTGTAAACGTATTTGGCCGGCTTCACTGTAATGTAAATTAAAACTGGCGTCATAATCAGTGGCGTTGCCAAAGTCTAAATCCACCGCTGAATAATTTGAAAGGTTGTTTTGAGGATTAGCAGAAACGGATTGGGCAGCCGAAGCACCGGTGATGCGTGCGCTCGCGCTGCCACAATTAGCAGGGTTTTCACATTCAATGGCCATATCAACATCGTTGCTATTCACCAACATGGCTTCGCAGGCTCCGGTCACACCGTCGGTTTGCACCGCACTGAGTTGATAAGCTGCACTTACTTTATTGGCTACTTGCGGGCTAATATTTGAAAACACAAACCCTGCAGATTGAAAGGTGATCGATTGCGTAGTCGTGATGCCCTCGGCCGATACACTCACCGTGGTGGTTTCTGGATGAGTATTCTTGAGCGATAAATTGACGACACCGTTGTCAGTAGACACCATTGAGTAAGTCGCTTGACCGCTATCCGCAGTGGATTGGGTTAATGCACCGTCTCCGGATACGATCGCCCAATCACCATGAGCAGTGGAGGTAGCCAACTGTAAATCGCCAGAGAAATTTGTCAGCACATCACCGTTATTGTCACGCATTTCTACGGTAAATTGAGTTGGTAAACAATTAATCGCCGAGGCAGGTGCTGTAATATTGATAGACGCTAATGCAATCGAACTGCCTTGGCACCAACTTACATCACTGAGTCCGCCATAAGTCTGGGCGCTATATTCCACCCTTGTATTGTTGCCCAAAACAATATCATTACTGGTAATGAGGCCCGAAATAAAGCTCGAACCACCAAACGATGTATCCGCCGCCCCATATAAAGCAGCACTCAGTGTGGTCGATGCACCAAATGCAATATCATCATAAAAGTACATCAATAAATTCTGTGCCAGACCAGCAGTGGCAGCAGAAGGTGAATTGATAATCGTGCCGCTTCCCCAATTTGTCACACGATTAATATGCAATCTCACCGGTGTTGATAAAACGTTAATTCGAACATTGTTTCTCACTCGAATCTGGTTGATCCAGTACGTACCGGCCTCTAAATTGAGCGTTGAACCTTGCTGCAGTCGTAGTCGATCAACTTTGATACTCGAGGCTCCCGTTGCCATGGTCAACGTCGCGTTGCTCCGAACGGTAAGGTTATCTAATTCATCAAAGCCCGCACCCAATGTTACATTTGAATTTGCTGAAACCGTTCGATCGGTAGCTACATTAGTCGTCTGAAAACTGCCGGGGTTTCCTTGTATGACGCTCGCGCCTCCACTGGTGCAATCTGCTGTGCCACAGGTCAATTGTGTCGAAGCACCATCCTTTAAAATGTTACTAGCGCTCAATACTGTATCAGGGTTATTGAACAACGCAGCTTGAAGGCCAAACTGCAACTGCCCGCCTGCTAAATTATTAAGGCCATCTGGGAACGTGGCTTTACAAAATTCGACTGGCGCCGCGCAGCTTCGCGTTTTGGACATCAGTCCGCGAATTTGAGAGGGCGTAATAACACGATCATAAATGGTGATTTCATCAAAGGTTGCATAAGCTGATCGCCCTGGTGCAATCGTATAAAATGATGAAGCATTATCGCCGACTAATAGCCATGTTAAATCTGAAAGCTGTTGATTGGTATTGATAATTGCGGAAGCAACTTCTTGATCCGACACATAGATTTTGTAACGATTGCTGGGCATGTCCCAAGTCACGGTAACATGATACCAAGTACCGGCGGTACGAGTAGGAATGCTATTTTCGATCATACTGTAATCGCCATCATTACTGTCTTCAAAACGAAAACGTAATCTGCCATCACCCAATTTTTCCAAAAAGAAATATTTATCGGATCCCCCTTGTGTATTGTCGAGACTGGCATCAAATAATGTTCGACTTAGACTGTCCGACCAAGGGGTTTCTGTACGCACCCAAAATGCAATCGAGCCAACATTACCGATATGGGCATCGACATCAATTCCAGTTCGAATACCTTCTATCGCATTATGATTGTCATTATTAGGCACCGTCGCACCTCGACAAACTTGCGAATCAGGTTCACTGGTGACATCTCCTAACATGCTGCCATGGGAGCCCCCCATGCTGTCAATTACATCACCCGCTGAAGACCAACGGGTTTCATCCACTCGATATTGTGCAATCGGTAATGGGCAACTACTGGTGGCTTGGGCGCCAAATGTAACCGTTGGCACCACCTGAGGACAGGAACGCGAAACAATATCAATACTGGCCGTTGAATAGGTTGTCCATGGACCACCCGGTTTTTGAAACTGCACCGTAATACCGCCATCACAACAGCCCTCAGTGCCAATAACTTCCAGTTTATGATAGCCATGGGTTAAATTAATACTGCCTTGCAATACGTCTGCACTGCTCCAATTGTTACTCCACCATAAGTCATTGAACCAGTCCTCTTCTAATGTTTGTCCATCGACATATAAACCGCCTCCTCCACCAAAATCCGCTCCGTATCTTATCCCCCAGTTTCCCTCTTCTCCTTCTGCAACGTTAAAGTAAGTTTCAGAATAGGCAACGAAATTACTGCCAGCACCAAATGTATTGCTGTTTGTTATGCCTGTAAAATTCGTGATGAACGCACAGCCATAACCCGCATTATTGTCATTTGATAAGTTAAAGGCAGCAAATGCATCTGATTTAGAATTGGGGTTTATGGTGCTGGGTCGTGTGTGAAATTTAATGCCCGGATCTACAAACGTGAATGGAATATTATCCAATTGATCTGCATAGATATTTCCATAATAAACATAAAGCGTTTTCAGTTCGCCTGCGTTTAAATTGGGTAACCTTACCCATACCGTTGCGGATTCATTAGCTTGATCCCATGATTCTATCCAGTAGTCCATGACGCTCAAGTCATCTGAGTTCACAAATCGTAAATCAAAACCATTGATGGTCCAATCATATGCGGAATTCAGAACTGAGCCAGAAAGCTCAATTTTAATTTGATAATTTGTCAGGTTTAATCCGGAATTATCCTGTACTTGAATTTCTGTCCGATATGGCCAAGCACAGTTCCAATAAGAAAAGGCCTCTGAATGTACGAGCAAGCAAACCATACCGAACACGAATATGAATGTCGGACTCAAGCGGGTCGATTTTTCTTTCACATCCCCCCCTTAGGTTTCAATCTGAAAAATAGGATAAACCTTCGCTTTATCACGATAAGATGTCGGTGTTAATGCAACCTAACTTGTATGATACGAGTTGCTTGATCTCGCCCGACGCCACATTGACCGACACTGGTTAATGTATAGAAATTTAAGCCATTAAAACTCTGTTGATCACAGGTCACTGTGTAACGACAATTAGCTAAGCCCGCTGCTGTTAAAGACACAGAAGGTGTGGTGCATGACGGTGCAAAGTCTGAGTTTAAAATTTGAGTCGCTGCCATTTGGGCACCTGATTCAGCTGCATAGAACGCTTTCTGCGACAACCATTCTCGGCCGTATGTTTTCGCGCTAATGTCATTCAACTGATTAATAGCTGCCACGATGAATGACATGACCACAATTAA
Organism: uncultured Saccharospirillaceae bacterium; assembly: GCA_947503895.1. Taxonomy (GTDB): domain Bacteria; phylum Pseudomonadota; class Gammaproteobacteria; order Pseudomonadales; family Oceanobacteraceae; genus Bermanella. The sequence goes on along the minus strand of CANNFT010000005.1, from coordinate 47,950 downwards.
AAATAGCGCCGATGGCAAGCCGATACCCTGCTGTCGATCATATCCACTTCTGGACGCCCCATATTGGTTTTGGTCACCAAAAGCCGTGAGCACCATCGCGTTTTTTGCTGAATGCATCATTAGGGCACGTTCCGAATATGTATTTCTTGATTAATCTGTAAGATCTCGGATGCTTGCGTGTCGTCCGACAGTGTTAATTGGTAAGCCACGATGCCATTACGTTGTAGGCTAGGCTGTGTGAAGGAAAACACCAGCGAGTCGTTAAGCAGCCGATCGGCGATCAACAGTCGATTCGGCTGGGCCGTGGGGAGTCCCGCTTGTAAGTTGGCAATATCCTGAATAAATCCATAGTTTCGATAGTAAAAAAGTCGTGTGCCTGATTGGCAAAATGCCCTCGGGTTGTCGACAACAAAAACTCTTTTTTGCGGTGAAGGTTGAAGAAATTCAAATAGCGTCCCAGCGTTAAATCGATAGTAGGATTGGTCATCACTTAAGTCTGGGTCAACCGTCCCTAAATTATCAATAGTCGCCATCATTTCACTGACATATCCACTGACAGGCGAAGTAGCATTTCGACGATAGGCTGCGTTGATGTTTGAGGAGATTGGATTGATGGCTAAGAAGCCGGTTTGGGCCAGTTCCCCATTTATGTTTATCACTCTCACTTCATTTCGATTAACGGTAGAGGTAGAATCAGTAAAGGGGGCTAACGTATAAAAACTTGAAGCCAAAATCGGAATGATTTCTACACAGCGATTATCCGCGGTCACACGTATACTCCCTGGTAAAGCATCGCGAATGATTCGGCTCATTTTTTCATTGATTATCGTCGCGGTCGAAGCCAATTCTGCGCGCCGTGCAGTGTCAACATATCCCAATGCAGAATAACTAATGAACTGTACACTGCCCGCTGCCATAATAGACATTAAGACTATGACGATAATTAATTCAATTAATGTAAATGCATGCTGTGCGGTATAGACGCTTCCTTTGGTCATAAACTCTTCTCGCACTTGACGCTATCGCGCACTTTTATGCGGTTTTAGAAGTTACCTTTGTAGGCAGAAAGGGTGCGAGCACTTCCTCCGGGAACGGTGACCGTCACCGTTATACGCTTAGCGTAAAGATCGCTACTAAAACCCACCTCGGTTCCCGCACAAGTCACATTAACGGTTACTTGATAGGCCGCGTACTCAGACATATCGATCGCCGTTTCGACAAGCTGAGGTGGGGCATCCGTTAAACCATGATAATCATCAACGTCATTAAAGTGGCTTCGGCTTTGACCATCACTGCTTATGCTGCAACTTGATACCGATCCGCCACCCACGGGTTGGGCTTCATCGAATCGCATTGCGAGAATCTCATCTAAGTAAGCTTGGGAAAGTTCCAAAGCTTTACCTTCCCATAAAGGTGTTGCGCTTCGACTGATTCCAGATGCCAACGCCGATATAAGTGCTGACATGGCCACTCCCAAGACAGCAATCGTGATGACCATCTCTATGAGCGTCATGCCCAGTGCGGCGGTCACTGCTTGCTTTTGCATTTAAAGACAACTTCCCTCATAACTGTATCCAGAAGGCGAAATGCACATTTCTCGGGGATTCGTATCAGCGAAGCATATTCGCGTATTTCCAGTCATCTGTGCACGAGCAGCGGTGACATGATCACCGTAACCATTAAAATACCATTGCACTGGAAACGCTGCACTGGTGAGGTTGTCACAACTGCTTGCAAAGTCTATGTTTGAAATTTTTGCCGTCACATTGACCTTATCAATCGTCACTGAGTCTAATGTCGTAGCGCCTTGAGAAATGGTGAGCAACCATTCTCCCCCAGTATCGCTCGTTGATAAGGTTAATAATTCCGTGGCGCTCTGTCGTGTTAATGCAAGACGTTGCGCTAACCGAAAACTGAGTAGCCATTGGTCTGCAATTAGACGAGACGCATATTGTTGAGTAGTGGGAAATAGCGCCATTCCCACGGCGCTAACGATTGATATCAGTATAATGACGATGATTAATTCAATCAGCGTAAATCCTTTGATTTTAGATTGAATGCGCATGGGTTATAAACCCTCACCAATCGCTCATGTGCCACATTAAGCACTTTCAATTAAGTACAGGTTTCATCACCATCTTCAAAACCGGAATTTGCTGCTCCCTCTTGCAACTGACCCACTGCAGAAATTGTGGGTACGGCATTGGCGCTGGCCGATTCTGTATACGTGAAACAAGGGTCATTTGCGCCAGGGTCTGCAATACTAAAAAGCGTGGTGGTGCCGGACACAAAGAAATAAAAATCGTTGGTATCGATACTGGCTGCATCATCAATCGTAGCCGCATCAGGGTAGCCAAACACCATGGTGATGGTGGCGCCTTCAAGATTCACTGTACCTGCGTTATTTCCATTCGCTAGCCAAGCAGCATGGGCAATGGCAGCTGCAGATCGAACAGAGCTACGCGCGCCATCGATATTGGCCCGTTCTGCATCTCCGGTTAAATCTGCAAACCGAGGTAAAGCAAAAGCGGAAAGAATACCGAGAATCACAATTACCATGATCAATTCAATCAGGGTAAAGCCATGTTGCTGACGTTGCGCACTAGGACGCGGTGGCTCAGGGACGAATAAGTACATACTGCTCTCCTGCTATGAGTTCGATGGGCGATCCCTATCAAGGCTCCAATACTTACTAAAAAGTCTAGCACCTTCCTAACAACCTGCTGGCGAGAACATTCAATCCGCAGAATCTATTTTGCTGTAATCGTAATAATATAAGCTATAGCCTTTAACGTGCCGTAGACCCTAAATCCCATAACGGTAGGAATATACCTAATGCCAACACCAATATCATACAACCCATAAAGACCAACAGAATGGGCTCCACCGCAGATGCTATATTTTTGACGTCATAATCCGTTTCTTCATCATAAAAATCTGACACATCATTTAATAACCGATCAAGTGCACCCGACTCTTCACCCACGGCAATCATCTGTAGAATCAGTGGCGTAAACATTTTACTGCTGGTCGCCGTGCGAGCGAGTGTGTCGCCTCGCTCAATGCCACTGCGCATTTCTTTAACGGCTTTTTCAATATATAAATTACCAATGGCATTGGCACTGATTTCAAGCGCTTGCAGAATCGGCACACCGGCGCTGAACAACATGGAAAACGTACGTGTAAACCTTGAAAGTGCAATTCGATTAATCAAATCACCAATTAAAGGTAATTTTAGCTTTAGGCTATCCCAGCGATACGCACCTTCGGGGGTTTTAATATAGCGAATAAACATAATAAATAATGCAACGGTCGCCAATGCCATCACCCAGCCATAGGTGACGATTAAATTTGAAGTGGCAAGCAATACTTGGGTGGCCAGCGGTAAGTCCGCACCAAATCTTGCAAATACAGACGCAAAACTCGGGATCACAGCGATATTCACCACGATGATAGCAATCAATATTGCGGTGATGACAAACATTGGATACCGAAGTGCCGCGCTGACCTTTTTTTTGGTTTCACGTTCCATTTCCAAATGATTAATCAGCTGGAAAAAAGCTTCGTCTAGTTTACCGGTGCTTTCGCCGACATTAATCATGCTGACAAATAAAGAAGGAAACGTATCCGGATAATTGCCCAGTGCCATTGTGAGTGTATTTCCACGACTTAATACATGACCGACTTCTTTTAATATTTCGACGAGCGTTGGATTACGTGTGGTTTCCGCTAATCCAAATACCGCTCTCATAATGGGAATACCTGCGCGTGTCAGTGCGTGCATTTGGCGACAGAACAACACTAAGTCTTCGAGATTAACCTTGGGCTTTGGTAAGAACCCGCTTAAATCTTTATGGAAAATAGAGATCGATTCTTCTTCAATGGCTTCAATATGAATCGGTGTGAGCTGATCATTGATCAAACGAGTGGCGACTTGATCCTGCGCAGGTACATCCATCTTACCGGTAGCTAAATTCCCATAGCGATCCCGAGCACGATATGCGAAGAGAGGCATTATTCTCGCCCCCCTATTTGGACCGTTTCATCCAGACTGGCCGTAATTTTAAATACTTCTTCGATGGAGGTTTTACCCGCTTGAGCAAAGTCCAAGGCGCACGCTGATAGTGGAAAAAAGTGTTTGCTGCTTTTGGCGAGTGACATGAATTCTGAGATATTCTGTAAACGTAGCGCATCCAGCATTTTGTCATCAAATTCTAATAATTCGTAAACCCCAGTTCGCCCGATATACCCGGTGTTGGTACACTGGTGACAGCCCTCACCATAAAAATATTGATGGTGTATCGCTTCTGGATCAATACCCTTGAGCCATATACGTTCTTGCGAATTTAAGACTTTATTAACTTTGCAGTTTTCGCATAGCTTTCTGACCAAACGTTGCCCAATGACAGCACGAATACTCGAAGCCACTAAAAAAGCATCGGCACCCATATCAATCAGTCGGACGGCGGTCGATATTGCATCGTTGGTATGCAAAGTTGATAGCACTAAATGCCCTGTCATGGCAGCTCTTAAACCGATCTCTGCAGTTTCTTGGTCGCGCATTTCACCAATCAAGATAATATCGGGGTCTTGTCGAAGAGCGGTTCGTAATATTCGCCCAAAATTAAGTCCTATTTTAGAATTGATCTGCACTTGATTGATTCTGGGTAACCGATACTCTACGGGGTCCTCCGCAGTAATGATTTTTTTATTCGCTGCATTTAACGTATTTAGCGCCGCATATAAGGTCGTGGTTTTACCACTACCGGTTGGGCCAGTTACGAGTACCATGCCATGCGGTCGGTGGATTAATGTATCAAATCTTTGTCGTACAGCACTGGTCATCCCTAATGAATTTAAACTTAATAACCCTTGTGTTTGATCCAATAAACGCATCACCACCGCTTCGCCATATTGCGTGGGCAGGGTTGAAAGGCGTACATCAATACTCCGGTGTAAAATCCGAACATTAAACCGACCATCTTGCGGTAACCTTTTTTCAGCAATATCCAGCCCAGACATAATTTTGAGTCGACTGACCAGTGCGCTGACCACGCGCTTTTCTTTCATGACCTGTTCTTGTAATTCGCCATCAATGCGTAAACGAACGCGCAATACACTTTCGTCGGGTTCAATATGAATATCAGAAGCCGCGACCTGAACGGCATCTTCAAATATATTTTGCAGTAGGCGAACGACGGGGGCTTCAATCGCATCAGATTGCTCGAGTAAAGACTCCAAATCCAAATCAGATTCTGATAGTTCATCATCCAATTCACCTGCAATCGATGCAATTTGCTCTGTTCGCCGATAGATGCGATCAATGGCATTGAGTACATCCTGCTCTTTAACAAACGCAGGGATAATATTTTTACCCAGTGCTCGACGGACTTCATCCACCGCCAATATGTCTAACGGGTCCGTAAAGCCAACCAAATACCCAGAAGGTTCTTCCCATAGAATCAGGGCACGAAACCGCCTCGCGACGCTTTCAGGCAAACGACGGGTCATATCCGATTCTAATTGAACACGGGCAATATCAATAAAGGGGATAGCGAAATGCCCAGATAACTCAGTCAGTAATTTTTCTTCTTCAATAAAGCCTAAATCGATAACAGCGCGTCCAAACTTTTTCCCCGAACGCTTTTGCTCATCCAAACACATCAACAGCTGTTCAGCTGTAATAATGCCTTTTTCGACTAATAGGTCTCCGACTCGTACTTTTTGATGCTGGGTCGTCATAACGATTCAATTCTCGAACTGCGACAATCGCAGTTGTGCATACTGTTGCAACGCCAAGGACAATTGCCCACTGTTTAGCGCTTGCTGATACCATTTTAGTGCCGAAGCAGAATAACCTTGCGCGTCAAAGCTAATGGCTAACCCCATCATCCAACGTGGGTCGTTTGAGTCTAACTGATGGAGCAATGCATAATACTGAATTGCCTTTTTATGGTTACTTAAACGCTGCTCCGATTGAGCAGCCAACGCGAGTAAATGAGGGCTTTTCTCAAATTGCTTAAATTCAGATTTCAAATATGGCACCACATCTTCGGGAGACGATTCCAAGAGTGCATGGGCTTTAAAATGTTTTTGAACATTGGGATTCGCATTTGAAAGTGCTGCTTCTATTTTTAATTCATGGCCATTTTTAAACGCATCATTCGCCTTTTCATGGGCAATGGTCTGTTTACTCCTTTCTATAACGGGTCTAACGGTGATGTCTTTGTTGCCACTCTGCACCGCAGGTTTGACGGTCCTTTGCTGACCTCTTTCTTCTGTCAGCTTGGTGCTCGGTTGTGATGATTTCGCCAAGCCCTGTTTACGATCAGCATGATTCGGAATGTCGCTTGGGTTTAAGACGTTGTCCAAGCTAAAATCACCACCCGTGGCTTTACTAGGATGATCATGGACGATAAGTCGATTATGGGGATTAGGTCGACTAACCGACGGCTTTTCGATTAATTCGACCGTGGTCGAAATGAATGACTGAATATGGGACTCCGTCATTCGATCCGATATTGGTGATAAATCCATCTCCCAGCGCGCATTGTTTTGTGGTGTGACGATCATGTCTTCAGAAGGATTTTTATCAAACGCAGCATCATAAACGTTAAAAAATAGGTATAGCCCAATTATCATTGCCGCTATCACCACCAAACTGGCGGTTCTAAGTAAGATAAAAAGAAACCCCGCTTTTCGTTTTTGTGATCGCGCGATAAAGCTAGATGCAAAAAAGGATCGGTCACCAGCAGAGGGCAGACTCGGCATGATTTTACGGCGATCAAGGTTTCTAAGGAGATCATTAACTATGCTCAAGTGTCACCTTTTGCATGACGTGTGAGTGATAGATACGGGCTGCATCACATGATCCAACCGGGTTCATAATCAATGCCTTCTGTTTCTTTTAAGGCTTGCTTTACCATGGACTTCTTAACTTTTCGACAGCCTAATCCAAAAGCAATTAATAACGATTTCGAACAAACAATATTGATCAAACGGGGAATACCTTGGGTGGCTTTTAACATAAGTTTAATTGAAGCAGAATCGAATATGGCTTCGCCGTTATAACCCGCGATGCTCATTCGATGCTGTAGATATTGTATTAATTCGCTGCGTCCTAGTTTCGGGAGCGTGCCTGAATAACTGATTCTTTGTCTTAATTGTCGAAATTCATGTCGCTGGAGAACATCATCTAATTCCGGCTGCCCAAACATGACGATTTGAATCAGTTTGCTGTGTTCTGTTTCTAAATTTGTCAGTAACCTCAACTCTTCCAATGTATCCAGTGGCAATGCCTGAGCTTCATCAATCACTAACAATACTTGCTTATTTTTCATTGCGAGATTGATAAGCCGATCATTAATCACATCTAAATAGTGCTGCTCAGGGGTCTTGTCTAACCCTGCTATCCCTAACTCCTTCGCCACCGCCCGTTTAAGTTCCATGGGGGTTAATCTAGGATTAGGCAGGTAAGCGGTATAAAATTGTTTTTCATCTATGCCATTTAGCAAGCGTCTGCAAAGCAAAGTTTTCCCCGTGCCTACTTCCCCTGTGATTTTAATAAACCCTTCGCCGGACTCCACCGCGAACATTAGCATGCTATAGCAAGAATCATGAGCCGGTAGCGCTACAAAATAGTCCGTATTGGGCACCAACGAAAATGGCATATCATGCACACCATAGAAGCCTTTAAATTCGTCTACTATGCGTCCCATTGGATGGACACTATTCATGGTTTGCTCCTTCCTGCTTCCAAGCAGGAAATGTTTGCTTCACGCGATAAACTTCTTCCGACCACTCATTAGGATCAATGACCTTGGGTTGCAGTAAAATAACAAGCTCACTTTTGGTCACCGTTTTCTGCTTTTGTTTAAATAGAAAACCCAAAATTGGTATTTTTGATAGCCAAGGAACGCTGGCTTCTAGTTCACTTTTTTTGTTTTGTAATAATCCACCAATTACCACAACTTGACCGTTTTTCGCTTTAATTATGCTATCGGTCTCTCGTATTGAGCTAAACGCCAAAGGTAAATCAAAACTAGAGCCACTAATTTCTATTAATTTATTTCGCTCAACCACTTCGGTTACGGATGGATGTACGTGCAAAATAACATCGTCGTTTTCGCCGATTTGCGGCGTAACATCCAATGCGATACCACTGAAAAAAGGCGTGAGGGTCAATTCCGGTGTACTGGTTGTAGTGGTGGTCGTACTGGTCGTATTGGTACTGACCTCTGTGACAAAGAACTCGTCTGTTCCTACCTTAATCACTGCTTTTTGGTTATTCACGGTGGATATTCTTGGGCTCGATAACACTTGAACATCGCCTTGCGTTTCAAGTAACTGAATAACACCATTAAAATCCGTGAAATTAAAGTTCAATGAAAAAATGCCTGCTAACCCATCTTCATTTTTAAGATCTGTAGCGGTTAATTGTCCCGCGATTTCTTTCCCGGATGCCGCGAACGTTCCTCCAGGGCCTAAATTGAAGGTGTCCCATCGAATGCCGGCTTGATAGCTATCACTCAATGACACTTCCAATATTTTGGCTTCAATTACCACTTGTTTTTGCAGACTCAATTCCGCTTTTGTTAGAAAGTCTTCCACTGAGGCCAGCTCTTCGGGGAAGGCTCGAACGACGATTAACCCCGCTTGGGGATCTACAATTACCCGGCGATCTTTTTCATTTCCTATGATTAACTGCACTGATGATTTTAAATTTAACCAAAAATCCGTACTGGCCTGCGTTTCGATTTCACTGGCTTTTGCGGTACTGCTGGTGGTACTCGCATTATCATCATCTGATGTGTTTTTATTTGTGATGTGACCACTCGATACCGACATACCCGAGCGTCCCGTGCGCGTGACATTTAAATAATTCACTCTGAAGACTTTGTTTTGCAGTGTTTTAGCAAGAATTCGGTAACCGTAATCGGTTCTAATATATTCATACCCAAAGTTATCGCGAACGGCTAATAAGGTTTCTTCTAACGTCACATCTTTTAGATCCAGTGTTATTTTTCCGCTGACATCTGGATGGATCACCATATTGATACCCGTTCCCTTCACCAACCCCATAAAGAAACTGCGCGCTTCGTTTCCTTGCGCAATGACATCAAATCTGGGTTCAGATAGCGCATTTAAACTCAAGCTCGGTAACAGGTCATTCATAGCATTTTGTGGTACGGCGGGGGGAGGGGTTGCTTCAAGTGGTGCAGGTAGGTCATTAATGTCGGATAGTGTTTCTCGTGCCATACGATATTCTGGCTCGCTGCTGCACGCCATGAGGTCAATCGTTAATATCAAAATAACCAGTCGCGATGGACTAATTTGCCACATTCAACTACCTGTCCTAAAATTTAGTGCCGTATATCTGGATACTCTGGCGCTATTGTTAATATTTCCCGCTTTCCATTAATACTAATCTCGACACGATCCGTTAGTATTTTCACGATGCGGGCAGATAATAGGGTTTCCCCCTCTACGACGACTTCGCCATTTATGACAGCAGTCTGTCGCTTTTCTCCAACCATGATTTGATTCAGTACATATACAGGCGGTGTTGGCTCCACCTTGGCGTCTCCTATTGGGCTTGCGCTATAACCCGGCGGTGCCATCGGGTCTGCAAAGGACCATACGGAAACAGAAAACAGCCCAATGACGATTCCGATCTTTCCCATGCAACACCTCAATGCATTAAATACCCAGCACGTATTCGCTTGTACTCAATGTATGCACTTTTAACGTTAGGGACCCTGTTGGATAATTCCGCGTAACAAATTCCAATTCATCCCAATACAACTTCCAGTCTTGCTGTTCGATGTCAGAGACATATTTCATAACGGCTTCATATCGACCTGTCATGCCTAAGAATAGGTCATGCTGGTATAACAAGGTGACATCTTCTGTTTTTGCTGAAATTTCTACGGGCGTCGCAGGCGAATTATTCATTTTTTCTACTTGTAATTGACTGGATGATAGTAATCGCCCGAATACATTGGTCATTAATTCGGGGTTAACCAATGCGGATGTAATCGAACTGATGTCATTTTCTTGGCGTTCGAGTATCAGCTTCAATTCCGTAATTTTTTCGCGAATCGGCTGATTTAGGTCTTCGTTTGCTTGTGCTTTTAACATTTCGGCTTGGGTGTTTATAGTGGCAATTCGAGATTGATATTCCGCAAGTACTTTAAAGTGACCGCTCCCCGTGTCCAATAGCGGTTTCCAGACCATTAGTGTAAATAGCCCTATCATTGTCACTAAACCGGTGACTAAAATGAGCTTCCTTTCACGCTCTTTTAGACTATTGATTTGACGTGCTAAAGACTTCATGGAGAAGATCATTCGCTTCCTCCTTTCTTTCTGAGCTGACTTTAAAAGCAATGTTTTCAGCCTGTCTATTTAAATCGAATACACTGAATTGCATGCCTTGAAAGGCGGCTTCTTGACCCAGCTTTTTTAAATATTTTGGCAGTGAATCCGGTTTTTGCATGAGTCCTTGTAACGTTATAGATGTTCCACCATCCCGAATAATAATGGATGTTAGCCACAGTCCTTTTTCTGAAATACCGTATAACGCTTCTAATATCCTGGAAAAAGATTGACGATGTATTGAAAGATTGTGTTTGGAAAGGTAACCGAGCAAACGTTGGTTTCGATCTTTTCGCTCTGACATTGCCTCAACGGTTCTTTCCAGCCGACTATCAATGATCGGCGCAGGATAGTCTTTGGCCACTTCTTTCAGGTAGTTTTCAGCGGCTTCTACTTTTTCTCGTTGACCTTCGATTTGGCTTTTCATTTTATAATTGGTCATCCAAATACCAGCGGATGCAATAGCAGATAACGCGAAGCCGGCCAACATGGCGACCATGATTGTTTGCGCAGAATAAGGGCGTTTCTTGTGTTTAAATTCTTCTAAATACAGATTTATTTGCTGCATCAGGCATTGCCCCTCAATGCAGCACCCATCGAAGTAATACAGTAAGTCTGTTCTAAGTTATCGAGTGCTTTTGGTGTATCAATAGGCAAGTGATCCATCAAATTGTAGTTTTCAATGGTGACTTGAACCATTTTCTGAACTTCATCGCGTAAGCTCACGCTATCATCTGCCAGTGGCAAAAAATAAATCTTACTCGCCGTGCCTTTGCCAAGTTGACTTTCGTAATAATCAAGAGAACGTTGAATATCTAATGAGAGCCTCGCGATCATTTGCTCTTTATCCAACTGAAAAGCACTCTCGTCTGGTGCTATATCTTTGACGCCAAACTCAATTTGTCGCGTCAGATATAAAGCTTGATTGCTGTACATCAACATATCACCGCTACTTCTTCTCAAACTCAATAATGCAACACTGCCTGTGTTGATTTCGGGTAAGTACAATGAGATATTTCTAAGCACCATTTCGGGTATATCAATCACCGAGGGTTTTAATCCACAATCTAAAATGAATCGAATACGGTCTCGAATGAGCGTTTTGGAGGCCACCGCCGCATAGATCATTTTGACTCTTCCACGATAAGCATCTTCGGGTAGTTCAAAAACATCAACCGCTGCATCATCTAATGGAATTTTAATCAGATCTTTTAAGCGCCAGCGTACCGCTTCTGCGATTTCGGAAGGTTCAACTGTGGGTGACTCGACCAGTAGTAATTCATAATCCCGTTTATTCAACACGTAATGACAGATTGCTTTTTGGAGCTTGCGATCTTCCAACCAATCTTTAACAAACTCCACTTGTTGATTTTTAGGCACACGTGCATATTCGTAATGGTCAATGCGTTTTTCACCGTCGCGTTCATAGCAGTGACACAAAGAGACACCTTCAGCAAAGCACGACAGTCCCACCCATCCGACAGGCTGCTTATCTTTCTTCTTAAATCCAAAATGCATCCGTTCTGCCCAGTTACTCAGTGTGCTCACTCCCACTCAGGGAAAGCTAAACGCAATAACCCGTGTGCCTCTATAAAACCTAGTGTCAATTGCCTAAGTTTGCCAATGAAATACGATGCCTCGCAGCAGGCTTTCAGGACATAATCAGCCACCTTAGTCGTCGAAGCGTCCGCCGCTTTTCATTGCGTTATGAGCAACTACAGCTTTGTGGGATTTGGTTATATGAAATCAGTCTGCGATGACTGCGATTGATATTTGAATACAAGCCAATCTTCAGTAGAGAATTGAGTCAAAGAAAAGAATTCGAAAGGGTATGCTGAACATTAAAAGACCCTTCGAAAAAAGGGTCTGTCCTCAATTAAAATGGGTCGGCTTTCAACGTTTATGCGTAAGCCCGTATCAGGCTTTGTCGCTTACACAGGTGCTTGTTGTGGATTAGTGATGAGCATCACCGTCGCGAGCCGTTAATATTTGGTATTGCTCTTCCGTTAATTCGGGTAGATGTTGAATAAAGGCGACCATAGCCCAAATTCTTTCGTCACTGTGAGTGGGCCCCCAGGCCGGCATACCAGATGCTTTGATGCCGTGTTTTATGATCCAGAAAGATCGCTGCGCGCGCGCATCGGCGGGCGCTTCTTGCATTAATCGTTTTGTGGATAAATTCGGTGGTGAAGGATATAAACCCAAGCTTAAATCGCTTTGCCCGACACTCGGTGCGAGGTGGCAGCTAGCACACATATCGTTATAGTCTGGGCCGCCCATTAATAATAAGTCTGGTTGACTTAGGTCGGGCACCGCAATGTCTTTCGAGGCTCTGGCTATAGAACGCTCTCGAATGGTTTCTAGCAACCAAAATGTGACCGCATGATGACGGCTATCTGCACCAACCGGATACAACCCAGCGTAAATAAAGCCCATACCCGCACCCAAAATAATGGCTACCGCTAAAAACGCTTTTTTCATGATACGGCTCTCGAACTGTGATTTCGGTCATGCTCATTCAACCATTTATACATCACATAGACGTCAACATATCCTTGTTCTGGATGATCAAATGCGCGGGGTAATTGACCCACAATTTCAAACCCCAATGCCTGCCATAAATTGACCGCGACGGTATTACTTGAAACAACACAGTTGTACTGCATGGCTTTAAACCCATGCTCTAATGCCATTTCTTGAGAATGAATACACATAGCTTTAGCAACACCACGGCCACGCGCTAACGGCGATACCATATAACCGGCATTACTAATGTGCCCTGCTGGCCCTGAAAAATTGGCTTTCAAATAATATGTGCCTAAAATTTGAGCGTCTTCTTCTGCAACGTAAGTGTGCAATGGCTGATTCATCCACACATCAAATGCTTCGCTTTTTGTCATGCTAACAGGATAAGCGTAGGTACTACCTGCTCTTACAATACCTTCAAAGAATTCCCAGATACCTTCAAAGTCTTGGCTGCTTGCGATACGTATTTTCATGTCGCTCTCAATGTTTGAATGACTTGATGAAAATTGAAACCCTATCTCAATATTGAATAGGGTTTAACTCAATTAGCTGAAATAGAATTGCTGCGCGATTCCGTTTGCATGAATGACTAAGCGTTATTCAATTTTATTGAGACTGCGCTTCCACAGTAAAAAAATGGCCGGTAACACCAGCAAGGTTAACAAAACCGAACTGACCATTCCCCCCACCATAGGTGCAGCAATCCGACTCATTACTTCGGAACCCGTTCCTGTGCCCATTAATATGGGTAACAAGCCCACAGTGACCGCAGCAGCTGTCATCATCACAGGACGAACTCTTAAGCCTGCTCCATTTATGATGGCTTGCCGAAGCGATGCTTCGGAGAGTGCATGCTCCTGATTCTCGGTGGCCTGCTTATAAGCTTGGTTTAAGTAAACCAGCATGATGACACTGATTTCTATTGCCACTCCGGCCAGTGCAATAAACCCCACGCCAACCGCAATGGAAAAATTAAAGTTTAACCAGTACATCAACCAAATGCTCCCGATCAAGGCAAATGGCAGTGTTGACATGAGTATCAGCACTTCAGACCCACGTCGGAAATTCATAAACAATAGAATGGCAATAATCGCTAACGTTAACGGCACAACGTACATTAACTTTTCCTTTGCACGCAGCATGTATTCATATTGCCCTGACCAATTAATCGAATAACCCGCAGGTAAACTCAATTCTGCTTCAACGGCTTTTTGTGCAGACTCTACATAGCGCCCAATATCCATATCGTCAATATCCACAAACGTCCATCCGTTTAAGCGGGCATTTTCACTTTTTATGCCCGGGGGACCGTCTTCAATGCGAATGTCGGCAACATCACCTAATCCTATTCGTTGTCCGCTTGGTGTTATTACCGGGAGCAATGCCAACTGCTCAGGCGAATCTCGATAAGATTGCGGGTATCGCACGTTCACAGGATAGCGTTCCAATCTTTCAACCGTTTGGGTCACGTTCATGCCACCGATGGCAGACATCACGACGGTTTGCACGTCTGCAATGTTTAATCCATAGCGGGCCGCTTTTTCTCGCTGTATGTCCACTTTAATATAGCGACCGCCCGCGACCCGTTCTGAATAAACTGACGCCGTACCTGGCACATTCGCCAGAATTTTTTCTAAGCGCTGACCAATGTCTTGAATGGTTTCCAGTTCTGGTCCTGCGACTTTTATACCCACCGGCGTTTTGATGCCCGTGGCCAGCATATCAATACGTGTTTTAATTGGCATCACCCAAGCATTGGTAACACCGGGTAGTTTGACTAGGCTGTCTAACTCTTGCTTCAGTTTTTCAATGGTCATGCCGTCTCGCCATTCCGACTGCGGCTTAAACTGAATTAAGGTTTCTATCATGGTCAGCGGTGCAGGGTCAGTGGCGGTCTCAGCACGACCGATCTTTCCGAATACCGTTTTCACTTCCGGCAGAGTGCTAATGAGCTTGTCCGTCTGCTGTAAAATTTCTCGGGCTTTACCGATCGAAATACCCGGGTAAGTGGTGGGCATATACATCAGATCACCTTCATCCAGCGGAGGCATAAATTCACTGCCGATGTGCTTCAACGGTATCCACGCTGTTCCCAACAATAAGACCGACAACACCAGTGTGATTTTTGGAAACTGTAGAATTTTTTTGAGAATGGGTATGTAAACTGACGTCAACATTCGATTCACGGGATTCTTATGCTCAGGTAATATTTTCCCGCGAACAAAATAACCCATTAACACCGGCACCAACGTTATGGCCAAAGCAGCGGAAGCCGCCATTGCATACGTTTTGGTGAATGCCAGCGGAGAGAACATTCGACCTTCTTGTGCTTCTAGTGTGAACACCGGGACAAAACTGACGGTGATAATCAATAAACTGAAAAATAATGCCGGCCCCACTTCCGAAGCCGATTCCGCTACGACTTTCCATCGGTTTTCTTCGGTTATCGGTGTTCGTTCCATATGTTTATGCATGTTTTCAATCATCACTATCGCACCATCAATCATCGCTCCAATCGCGATAGCAATGCCTCCCAAGCTCATAATATTGGCATTGATTCCTTGCCAGTGCATGACGATAAATGCGGTGAGAATACCCACGGGCAAACTGATCATGGCGACCAACGACGAGCGAACATGGAATAAAAAAACAATGCATACCAAAGCCACTACGACAAATTCTTCTAATAATTTAAACCACAGATTTTCGACTGCGCGTTCTATCAATCCTGATCGATCGTATACGGTGACAATTTCGACACCGTCGGGTAAGCCTTTTTCCAATTGCGCTAATTTTTCTTTTACGCCTTCAATGGTTTTTTGTGCATTTTCACCGAAGCGCATCACAATGGTGCCGCCCACGACTTCACCTTCGCCATTCAATTCGACGATACCACGGCGCATTTGCGGGCCCGTTTGAATATCCGCCACATCCTGAAGCAACAACGGTGTTCCATTGCGATTGGTGCCTAATGGCACCATTTTAAGATCCTCAATATTTTTTAAATAACCTGTGGTGCTGACCATGTACTCCGCTTCGGCCAGTTCAATCACTGAAGCGCCGACTTCTTGATTGGCTTGCTGAATAGCATTTCGAATTAAGGAAAGCGGAATATTGAAGGCACGTAACTTATCGGGGTCAATCATGACCTGATATTGCTTGACCATTCCCCCCATGGTAGCCACTTCTGATACACCATGAACGGTTTGCAATTCGTATTTTAAAAACCAGTCCTGCAATGAACGCAGTTGACTCAGATCGTGCTGCCCGGTTCGATCAACCAAGGCATACTGATATACCCAGCCCACACCTGTTGCATCTGGGCCTAACTGCGGAGTCGCGCTACTGGGTAACGACGGTGCGACCTGACTCAGGTACTCAAGCACCCGGCTGCGCGCCCAATATAAATCCGTTTTCTCATCGAAAATGATATAAACGTAAGAATCACCGAAAAACGAAAACCCTCGAACGGTCACCGCACCTGGCACAGAAAGCATGGCCGTGGTCAGTGGGTAGGTCACTTGGTCCTCGACCACCTGCGGCGCTTGTCCGGGAAATTGCGTTTTTACAATCACCTGCACATCCGACAGGTCAGGGATGGCATCGACCGGTGTGTTTTTCAAAGAATATAAACCACCGCCAATGAGCAGCAGCGTCGCCAATAGAACAAAAAAGCGATTGTTCACCGACCAATAAATGATCTTTTCAATCATTGAGCACCGCCTTTTGTCATGGCATCCAGCAACTCAATATTGCGAATATTAAATTCATGATCCGGCAGCTTTTCGATTTCTATCATGAGCGTTTGTTGTTCGCGTAATTGCGATACATCAATGTTTTTAGAAATGGAAAATCCCATTGTCATCTCTGGCCAGCTCCAAGCAGGGATAGGATCATGAGTCACATCGACCCAATAGTCATCACGCATAATGGACTGGATAGTCGCTTTTACCCACACTGGCTCGTCATGCTTCATGTCTTCACCGTGATGTAAGCGTACAAAATCAGACGTTTTACTGGACTCCGAATCCAATAAAAATTGAGCCGATGTGACAACACTGTCGCCTTCATTCAGACCCGATAGAATTTCGATGCTATGGTCGCTCACACGACCAATCTCAACTTCTAGAGATTTAAATTTGCCTTCGCCGATGGCCAACACAACTCGGTTTTGGGAGCCCGTGCGAATCACCGCCTCTTTTGGCACTTGTAAAGAAGGTTCTGTATCAATATTTTCGATGCGAATATTTGCAAACATATTCGGCTTTAACGCTCTATCCTGATTTTCAAACCGCAAGCGCACCGTCAGCGTTCGCTTTTCTGCATTTAATGAGGGATAGATATAATCAACCGTGCCAAGCCATTCACGTCCCGGTAAATAATCAAGCGTCATCGAAACATTAGCATTTTCTTTTAATAGGAATGCTTGTCGTTCAAAAACTTCGGCTTCCACCCATACGTCGTCCAGTGCGCCAATGGACATAATGGTTGTACCCGGCACGACAAAAAAACCTTGTCTGATATTCAAATTATCCACAACACCCGATTGCGGAGCACGAAACAATACCGTCTGCTTCACTCGACGATCGCGTTTGAGCTTAGCAATAAAGTCATGGGGCAAGTGTAATGACTTCAACCGCTCTTCCGCAGCACGTTGTAGTCCTTTGCTGTCTTGACGCAGCGCCTGTAGAAAGTCTGCCTGCGCATTGACTAACTCTGGCGAATACAACTCGTACAGTTTTTGCCCTTTTTTAACGGGATCTCCCGCTGCCTTGATAAACAGTTTTTCGACCCACCCTTCCACTCGCGGATGAATATGAACTAAACGATCTTCATCGTATTGCACGTACCCTACGGTGCGTATTTGTGAATTGAAGGATGTGCTTTCGACCTTGCCCGTGCGCACGCCTAAGTTATTCACCACGTCGGGAGAAATGCGCACAGTACCGGGACCTTCACCGCCGTCACTTTCTTCTTCGTAAAACGGAATTAACTCCATCCCCATCGGCGACAAGCCAGGTTCATCGCGTCGATAATTGGGGTCCATGGGTGCAACCCAGTACAAAGGCTTTTTCTCGTTATTTTCCGTCGTACCGGCAAGGCTTTCCTCGTGAATAAGGCCCGATTCATAAAACGACATCATGAGGATGCCACTCAATATGAATCCAACACATAAACCGAGCAATAGCGTCATTACAGTGCTGCGATTCATCACTGACCATCCTCTACCGAATTGACGCGAGCGAACACCGTCGTGGAACCATCAGCCAACAAAAGAAAAACCGTATAGGGCATAAATTTGTCGCCGACTTCCATCCCTGGGCTACCCACCGGCATAGAAGGCACGATCAAACCTTTGGCATTTTCTGGCGGGGCTTCCAAAAACTGTTGCACAAATTTAGCTGGGATATGCCCTTCGAACACATAGCCATTTGCACTGACGGCTGTATGACAGGAGCGCATATCTTTCGGCAATGACCACTGGTCTTTAATAGCCGACAAATCAGAAGGGTGTTCAATGGCGCTGTTAAATCCATTCGCACTCATATGGTCTACCCATTTCCCGCAGCAACCGCAGGTTGGGCTCTTATAAACCGTTAAGGCGGAGTGCGCATCATGGTGTTGGCTCAAAGCGCCATCAGGGGCCGGTTCATGAGTCGCGGCCGCAGGATGCTCAAGATCAACGGAGGGACTATCTGAGTTATCCACACAACCTGCTAATACCACCATGGTCACCATGAGGCACAGACGTGCCCGCAATGTGGAGAGCCAAATAAAAGGGTTCAGAAAAAGGTGCTGACGCATAAACCTTTCCTCTATCAATATCGATCGATTATCCAACGAAGTGGCAATGCGTATAGGAATAAAACGCCGCACAAGCTTCGATTATTTTGTAAAAATGAATAAGCGGTCATCCAAAAGTGGATGAGCCTGAAACCGGAAGTTGGGTAACGTGGAAGCGCTCAATGAATGGCTCTGCTTCAGTCATCACTGAAGACACATTACAGAGGCCAATTAACGCTCTTTAGGGTTACCTTAAGCCAGTATCGGGGGTCGATAGAGGGAGGATTGTCGTTGGAATGGTTTGGCATCAGGCAGCTTGGCGAGCTTAATGCCGTCTGTAGCGGAAACACTACTTAGTGTAAGAGAGATAAGAATAGCGGGGGATGCACAGGCATCCATACTGCAGGAACTTTCTTCACCGCAGCAGTCCATCATCATGTTTGCCATCTCGGCGTTCATCGGCATGGCCGATCCATGCATGATATCTGAATCAGCATTCATCGCTGGGCACGGCGCACTCATGACGGCCAGCGGTTGCAAAGCAATCGCCAGTATCAATATAACGCGTGACAGTATTTGGCCCAGATGAATCACAATTAACACTTTACCGAGTCGTTTAACCAACGTAATTGGCTTTGCTGTAGGATACGCCAGCTGCGCTAAAGTTCAATGGCCGATATGTGATTTGGATTCCGTGAACTTAAGATTGGTCACGGGAATAACCAAGAATCTCTTTAGCGCACCTTTTATTAGTTATCGCTTATAGAATGTCACTCTCATTTAGCATCGAGAGGTTGTGTCCGCATCCATGGGGCAAACATTATTCAGCCCGCAGACGTTGCGCGATGGATTGAGCAGAAAGCTGAAGGGTAATGAGAGGATACAAAAATGAAGGGATAGCAATTACAGATCATCATAATTGCTATCGCCAACTGACTGATAGGGCACAACTATCAGTCAAAGGAATGTGCTCCGTATTTTACGGAGCCGAGTCTTGATGATTAAACGTTGTTACCACGGCATTAAAATGCAGGAGTAACCAGCACTTCATTTGAAATAGCAGCACCAGTCGCACTCATCAATTCAAACAAGTCGTACAGTTCATCGTCGCTATCATTTGTCATGCGCACGTAAACACCTGAGAAACTCGCTTCAAGGCCATTGTCAGCATCGGCATTATTCGTGCCGTTAAAGTGTGTAGGCATGGTTTCAAAATTGGGCGTCAGCGTAATGGTATGGCCATCGGCCGATACAGACGCGGTTACCTGACTGCCCTGAGCATCGCTCATCAGCTTAGCTTGGTTCGCGTTGGTTAACGTCGCAAATGCACGGTTTTCACCGACTATTTGAACCGCTCGGTTCAACGTGACAGTCAATACGCCGGTAGTCTTCACATCATGGAAATCTGCGTTAGACGCTTCCATGATGTATAAGCTGTTGTCGGTGTTATTTACCAAATGAGACATAGTAACCGCTTGGTAAGCGCTGCCTGACGTACCCACGATCACAGAATTATTCGATGACTGAATTAAGTCGTAACCTTCGTGTTCGGTGGTCAACACTTGGATGTTATAGCGTCCACCTAACACTAATGTTTCACCATTAAATTGGACTTTACCATCTGCATCCGTCATCGCCGTCACCGATCCTAAAAACCCTTTCGTCGGCAGTAATCGATAGCTTGCATCACTCACTGTATCGGTTTCTTGGATCACTGGATTTAACTGAACGGCGGCATTTTCAATGGCTTCGCCATTGTAAGAAACGGTGATGTTTAGATCAGGCGTCGCCATACCAATTGGAAACAAATAAATGTTACCAACCTTATTCACTTCAGAATCTTGCAATTCTGTCGCCGTTTCAGAATGAATATTAAAGTTCTGAACGCTCACAAATTTTTGGTAGCCTTCAGCAGAAGCGGCTAAACGAAATTGTGAATTGCCATCAACCGACGTAGGGATATCGCTAAAATAAAAGTCTGCGCCAGATTGACTTGCAGCTCGATAATCATTGCCCTGGGTTAATACAATTGAAGCGCCTGTGATTTCATTACCGGTTACTGCATCGAAAAGTGTACCTTGTAAATTCGTGGTGATGGAGTGGTACTCCACTTTTGATGTGTCCGGTAATTCAATACGGTTTGTCGTATCGCCATCATCGCTGGCACCGCAAGCGATAAGCGTAGCGCCACAACCAATCATTGCGGTGAGTTTCAGTAAAGAGTGCATGTTGCTATTTCCTTATGGCCTTTACAACGATTGGGGCTTTTTATACATCGACCCGCGCTTCGATATTCAAATGACGCACGGGACCTTTCTCAACCCAATTCGTTTACTGTATTTAAAATAAGATCAGACGAGGAAATGGCGAATTGCATGAAAATACAATTGGGATTAGCCGTAGAAAGGGCACATTCATTGTGCAACTCGTTCACATCCATGTCTTCATTCTCTCCAACTCATTTGGAGAACGGGCATTATAAAGAAACTGAAGCCCGAGTAAAGATACGCTCACACTTTTGAATATTTATGATTGCATTTTATTTTTTTCATTATGTTTGGCGGTGTTATTTTTCTTAAATTTAATAATTAATGCTTAGAAACGATTTAAATTCACCCTGCCATAAGGTTAATCGTTTATATTTATTTGACCAAAAAACTGGATAGCGATTTCGCTGAAGTGTGAACAAACAATAAAAATTGACAGAATCCAGGCCCGCGCATTTTATCTTTCGATCAATGCGCCTATTGAGTGGCAGCAATCGAGTACCAACACCGAAAAGAAAATGGCGCTATAAATCAGCGCCTTGGTATCCGTTTTGACGCCATGCTTCGTAACTGACGATGGCCACCGCATTGGATAAATTCAAACTGCGGCTATTTGGCTGCATCGGGATACGTAAACGCTGCTCAACGCTGATGCTGTTCATGACTTCATCGGGCAAACCACTGGTTTCGGAACCAAATAACAACACATCATTGGGTTGGTATTGCAGTTGGTCGTGCGGACGACTGCCCTTTGTGGTGAGTGCCAATATACGATGACCCGGCAGCGCCGCTAGAAAAGCCTCATAATTCGCATGTCGTGTCACGTTTGCCATGTCGTGATAATCCAACCCTGCACGGCGTAATTTTTTCTCATCCAAGTCGAACCCCAACGGTTCGATCAGATGTAAATGACAACCATTGTTGGCCACTAACCTCATGATGTTGCCCGTGTTAGGGGCGATACGCGGTTCAAATAAAGCGATATGAAACATGATTAATCATTCACAATAAGTCGTAGTCTAAATAAGCAAAAGCCCAATGTACTCTCGTTCATTGGGCTTTTTAGTAAAAGTGAAGGCCTCACACAATGCTGTTCAACACTGGCTAGCCGACATTTTTAGTGCGTCGCTTCGCTGGCTTGTTCGGCACGCTGTTTTGCTTGCTGCTGAACCGATTGTGCATAAATCGCATCAAAGTTAACCGGTGCCAACATCAGTGCTGGGAAGCTCCCCCCAATGACCATGTTATCCACAGCTTGACGAGCATATGGGAACAGTAGATTCGGGCAGAATGCACCGAGAGTCTGATGCAATGCTTGACCTTCTAGACCATCGATTTTGAAGATACCCGCTTGCTGAACTTCTGCTAGGAACGCTGTCTTTTCACCCAGTTTAGCAGTGACCGTCAACGCCAATACCACTTCGTATAAACCTTCGTCGCCTTCAGTTTTCAACTTTTGGCTACGGGTGTTCAAATCTAGGTTTATTTGAGGCTTCCACTGTTCGCGGAAAATGTCCGGTACATTAGGGGCTTCAAAAGACGAATCTTTTAGATAAATGCGCTGTACGCCAAACTGGCCTTTTTGCTGCTGCTCGTTCACTGCTGCTTGTTCTTCACTCATGTCGACACTCTATTTCTTATTGGTTATTACTTGGTCACTAAAGGTAAATTGCTGTTCGTCCACTCCATAATGCCACCTGACAGGCGATATACAGATTCGAAACCATTGTCCTTTAACATTTTACTGGCCATCCCTGCGGTCTGACCTGCTTTGCAAACCACAATAATGGGTCTGCTTTTGTCTTTCTCAAGTTCAGAAAGGCGATTTGCAATTTGGGTTTGCGGGATATTGACTGAATCCACTAAATGACCCACTTTGAATTCCTTCTTCTCGCGCACATCGAGCACCAATGCATTTTGTTGGTTGATCAGGCGTGTGGCCTCATGCACCGATACTTTAGGGCCCGCTTTATGACCACTGTCCCACGCCAAGGCTGCCAGCAATACCGCCAGAATGGACACTAACATCCAGTGATTGATGGCAAACTCTAAAAACTGTTCCATAACACACCTCAAAAATTCGAGCGCGAAGTATAACCCAATCTGCCCTTATCCCAACCACCGAAAGCAGGTTTCAGCCGCTATTTTTGTCTAAATTCTAGCCCTATCGCACCTTTGCATGAGGTTGGACGATGGCGTCTGACGGTCGAAACAGGTAAAATTATTGGCTAAATTTCACACCAGAATGCATAAGCCGTATGACAAACCAGCCCAAGCCTGTTGCCCTGATCATCCTCGACGGTTTTGGCCAGCGTGAAGACGCTACCGATAACGCCATCAGTAACGCGAACACCCCCACCTGGAATCACCTTAAGTCTCACTATCCCAATGTCCTTATCAATACGTCTGGCGCTGCCGTCGGACTGCCCGATGGACAGATGGGTAATTCAGAGGTCGGTCATATGAACCTCGGTGCAGGTCGAGTGGTGTACCAGAACTTTACGCGTATCAATAAAAGCATCGAAGACGGCGATTTTTTTGAGAACCCCGCCCTTTCCTCTGCCATTTCTAAAGCAGCAGAGACAGACAAAGCCGTTCATATATTTGGTTTGCTTTCACCCGGCGGCGTCCACAGCCATGAAGACCATATTCTTACCCTGTGCAAGATGGCACAGGAAAAAGGCGCTAAACAGGTGTATGTGCACGGTATATTAGATGGCCGTGATATGCCGCCTCAGAGTGCGCAACCATCAATCGAAAAAATTGAACAATATTTCGCGCAACATCAGGGTGGCAAACTGGCATCCATTGTTGGACGCTATTACGCTATGGATCGAGATAATCGTTGGGAACGCGTACAAGCGGCTTACGATATGTACACATTAGGCGAAGGACTTCATCAAGCGGAGAATGGTGTAGAGGGGTTAACGAATTCCTATGCACGAGGCGAATTTGATGAATTTGTGAAAGCCACCACCTTGGGTGAACCGGTCACAGTCAATAATGGTGACAGCATCATTTTCGCGAACTTCAGACCCGATCGAGCCCGTGAATTAACCCGCGCATTTGTGGAAGACGAGCGTTTTGTCGGCTTTGAGCGTAAGCAACAACCTGACCTTGCAGAATTCGTCATGATGACCGAGTACGCAGCCGATATTCCGGCAAGCTGTGCATTCCCTCCCGCACCCATCGTCAATGACTTAGGTGAAACTGTAGCAAAACTGGGCAAGACCCAATTGCGCATCGCAGAAACCGAAAAATATGCTCACGTTACATTTTTCTTCAGTGGTGGACGCGAAGCACTCTACGACGGTGAAACCCGTGAGTTAATCAACAGCCCTGATGTTGCCACCTACGATCTCAAGCCAGAAATGAGTGCCTTCGAAGTGACCGATAAACTCGTCGAAGCCATCGAAAAACAACAGTACGATTTAATCGTCTGCAATTACGCCAATGGCGATATGGTCGGCCACACCGGTGTATTCGACGCAGCCGTCAAAGCCGTTGAAGCCTTAGATGTCTGTTTAAAAAGGGTGACAGATGCTTTGTTATCCGTCGGTGGTGAGTGTTTAATCACAGCAGACCACGGGAATTGTGAGCAAATGCTGGACCCAAATGGCGGCCCAATGACACAACATACCACTGGGCCTGTGAACCTGATTCACGTCAGTTCAGCGGGTAAATCTGTCAGCCTGAAAGAAGGTGGTGCACTGTGTGATATCGCCCCTAGTCTGCTTGAGATGATGGGTGACTCTGTGCCAGAAGAAATGACAGGACACTCTTTGGTCATGAAACCAAGCGCATGAAAATTTTCGCATGTCTGCTCAGTTTGATCATGGTCTGCCCCGCGCTTAGCTGGGCAGATGCAAATAAAACGCCGAAACAGCCTGAAATCAGTGAAGCGCAGCTTAAAAAGCTGCGCAGCGATATTACTGAGTTACAAAAATGGCTGAAGGATGCGCAAACCAGTCATGATCAATTGGTTGAATCACTGCGTAAAAGCGACAAGGACGTGTCCGATATCAGTGAAAAAGTAGAAGCGCTCCGTCACCGGCTCAAGGAGGAGCGTGAACGCCTAAAAAAGCTCCAGCAGGAGCAACGGACGCTCAGCAGTGAACAAATCGATCAGCAACGCGCCCTCGCAGACATTATTAAGGCCAGTTTTAAATTAGGCCAACAACCTCAACTAAAAGTGTTGCTGAATCAAGAAGATCCTACCCGTCTTTCCCGCAATATGACGTTTCTCAATTACCTCAATCAAGCACACCAATCTCAAATAGAAGCATACCGAGAAACACTCGTGCAAATATCGGCACTCAAATTAGAAGTGGCCAATAAAAAAGCCGAACTCGATATTCAATTTAAAAGCCTTAAGAAACAGCAGCGTTCATTAGCGTCCTTACGAAAAAAACAACAACGAGACGCTAAGGCTTTAAACCAAAAAATTAAAGGCCAAGGCAATACACTCAATCGCTTAAAAGAAGATCGTCAAAACCTTATTGAGTTACTGGGCAAAGTAGAAGAAGTCTTTTTGCCATTTGAACGCGAAAAAGAAAGCCGTCCTTTTCGACAACTCAAGGGTAAATTGCCTAATCCTCTCAATACGAAACCCAATCGTTTTTATGGCATGCTGCAAGAGAATGGCAAACAACGTTGGGAAGGCTGGCTTTATAAAAATAAACCGGGAACCACGGTGCACGCCATTCATCATGGCCGAGTGGTGTTCTCTGATTGGTTAAGAGGGTTTGGTTTGCTCACGATTGTGGATCATGGGCAAGGGTATATGAGTCTTTATGGTCGCAATCAAGCGCTACTCAAAACCGTCGGTGATTGGGTCGAGACCGGAGACCCCGTGGCGCGTATAGGACGCAGTGGCGGCTACGACGTCGATGGTCTGTACTTTGAAATACGTTCCAAAGGCCGCCCAATTAACCCAAAACACTGGATGAAACGAAGCTAAAGAGTGGAAAACACGCGTGCGGGTTTGGCATTTATAGAAATAAGGGTGCCCTAAGTCGACGGATTGCCGCACGTTTCCTAATCTAATAGCAATCTGTTATAACTCTTTAATATGCATTATTGATGGCTTTCCTTTTATGATATTTCCTTCAATTCGTACGGTACTCGCTTTCAGCTGCTTACTTGCCTTGCCATCTCTGGCACTGAACAGTCATGCCGACACCCCCCCGAACGCGAGCAACGATGACATTATTGAAGGGGAAGCGCGCGTTGCCCCCTCTTTATTACCGTTAGACGAACTGCGTTCTTTCGCCGAAATCTTCGAGCGCATCCGTTCAAGCTATGTTGAACCTGTGGATGATAAAACACTGTTGGAAAATGCCATTCGAGGCATGCTCGGTGGATTAGATCCCCACTCTGCTTATTTAGGGCCGGAGGATTTTAAGGATTTACAAGTCAGCACCAGCGGTAAATTTGGTGGCCTGGGTATAGAAGTTGGATTGGAAGACGGCTTTATTAAAGTGGTTTCACCCATCGACGATACGCCTGCCGCGCAAGCTGGGATTCAAGCCGGCGACTTGATTATTAAATTAGACAACACACCGGTAAAAGGTATGGACCTGAACGACGCGGTAGAGAAAATGCGCGGCGTCCCCGGCAGTGAAATCGTTCTCACCATTTTGCGTGAGGGCCAAAGCCAGCCGCTAGAATTCACCTTAAAACGCGCCGAAATTAAAGTCACAAGCGTAAAACATACCCTCCTCGATGAATATTATGGTTACTTAAGAATTACCCAATTCCAAGAAAACACAGGCAGTGACCTGACGCGCGCATTGGATAAACTCATGGCAAAAAGCAACAACGCATTAAGAGGCGTCGTGTTGGATTTACGCAATAACCCGGGTGGCGTATTAGACGCCGCAGTGCAAGTCAGCGATGCATTTTTAGAAGAGGGGCTGATTGTATATACCAAGGGGCGGGTGGCGAATTCGGATATCAGCTACGAAGCCAGTTTAGATACTTTCCTGCCGGATTTACCGCTGGTCGTGTTAATAAACGGGGGGTCCGCATCCGCCTCTGAAATTGTCGCCGGTGCACTTCAAGATCACGGTCGCGCCATTATTATGGGCACGCAAAGTTTTGGCAAAGGGTCCGTTCAAACCGTACTGCCACTCAATGGTGAACATGCGTTGAAACTCACGACGGCTCGTTACTTCACACCAAAGGGTCGATCTATTCAGGCGCAAGGTATTTCGCCTGATTTAGAAGTACAACCGGGCACTTTTACGGCCGAAAAAGAAAGCCGTTTCTATAAAGAGGCTGACTTAGAAGGCCACTTGGAAAGCGATCCATCTGAAGCGGAATCTCCCGCCACGGCCGCTAAAGAAGTAGAGCACGCTGCCGATAAAGATTATCAACTATCTCAAGCCATTACCGTCTTAAAAGGGATGCACTTTATTGCGCCGAAGACGCTGCCAACCGCATTGGATGAGAATGGCGACGAATCGGCCGCTAACGAAACCATAGGTGAGGAATACATTGAACCGGTTAAGCACAACGATATTCAGTCTTAGCCTTATTTTAGTTTTATGGACGGGTAAGCTGAGCGCTTACCCGTTTATTTCACCCGCTATTTTCGATGATATTCATACGGAACACGCCGAGTGGATGCCTCCCCTCTCAATTCGTATCTCACCTGCCACCTTTACCAGCGCGCTAAGCAATGACTTCAATAGATGGTTCGCGAGGGAAGTGTTGCCATCTTTTGAATGGCCGATTCTACACAGCGACTCCATTTCTAGGATCAATTACGCGCTCCCTCCACTCACAACGGATGCTGACGAACCATCACGGCCAGCCAAGCCTTCCCAATTGAGGACACAGGTTGCGGAACAATCATCCCCTGCACCGCGTCAAACCGAGGAGAAACACATTCCTCCTTCGAGCATAACCTCAGAACCGCCGAACGCCATGCAGCAAAATCTTCCCGTCGCCGGTCACGTCGCCATCATCATTGATGATTTGGGAAATAGCCTGCGTAAAGGGTTAGATGCACTCGCGCTTCCGGGCAAGATCACCTATTCCGTTTTACCGCATCGCAAACACAGTCAACGTCTGGCGCAGAGGGGCTATCGGCTCAATAAAGAAATTATGCTGCATATTCCCATGGCAACGGTAAACAATCGTGCACTGGGGGCAGGAGCACTCAGTGGCGACTTAACGGAACGCCAGTTTAAGCAAACCTTGCAACATGCCATTCGAAACGTGCCGCACTTAAAAGGCGTTAACAATCACATGGGCAGCCAACTCACTCAAAATAAAATCGCCATGGGATGGGTAATGGAGGTACTTCAATCAGAACAATTATTTTTTGTGGATAGCCGAACGACCGCACAAAGCGTTGCATTTGATACGGCCATTCAACATCGTATCAGCAGCGCACAAAGGGATGTATTTTTAGATCATCAAGTGGATACGGAGCACATCCACCAGCAATTTAAGCGCGCCTTAGCCGTCGCCTTAAAGCATGGTTCAGCGGTGGTGATTGGTCATCCACACCCCGAAACCGTTCATTATCTTAAACAAGTGATACCCGAATTGCCCAAGTTAGGAATAGCATTGAGCACGGTCAGTGAACTGATGGCCAAAGGGATTCATCAAAGGCCCAGCCACAGCGGGTACGGCAACCCCATTCAAGCCCCAACATTAGATACGCTCATACAACACATCTTGGCGCAGAAAGAAGCAGATGGCGCGGCCAAACTGCTATGAGTTGACCACCGCTCGCCTACCCATATTAAATTTTAATTAAATTCTGATGAATCGCGTAATGCACTAAACCGGCAGAAGTACTGATGTTCAACTTCTGCTTAATTCGATGCCGGTGTGACTCAACGGTTCGAATAGAGAGGTCTAGCTTCTCCGCAATTTCTTTATTGCCTAAGCCCTCCGCTAATAACGTCAGCACAGTCTCTTCACGTTGTGAAAGGATACGATCTGCCTCTGATGCGTCTTCCATTTCGTCGATTAATTTAGCCGCCACCGTGCCAAAATATTCACCCTTTTGATGCACCTCTTGAATGGCAAAAATCAATTTTTCAGTGGCCACGTCTTTTAATACATACCCCGCTACGCCTAATTGCACCATTTTTGCAATGTACTCTCTATCTTCATGCATGGTGAGCACGAGTACTTTTACTTTCGGTTGCGTTTTACGCAAAATTTCGGCGGCTTGTAATCCTGTTAATACCGGCATGGAAATATCCAGTAATACGATATCCGGAGACAAGGCCTCAGCCATGTCTACGGCTTGCTGTCCATTGATCGCTTCGCCAACGACCGTGATGCGATTATCGCTTTCGATACTGGCCTTTAAGCCTTCGCGCACCATGGGGTGATCGTCAGCCAGCAATACTCGAATTTTAGGGTACATGCTCTTATCTCAATTTAGGATAATCGTTATGTTCAAGACGGCACTTCTTCAGCCAAATCGTCTAACGTTACAATGGCTTTATCCGCCTCGCCACGCGAAGACTGTACTTGCGCGGGACTCAGGGTTAAAAAGAAAACTGCTCGAATTAACGTGCCCTGTTTTGGGCGGCTGGTGATACTAAACTCTCCGCCTAATAATTCTGTGCGCTCACG
Source organism: uncultured Saccharospirillaceae bacterium (assembly GCA_947503895.1). Classification (GTDB taxonomy): domain Bacteria; phylum Pseudomonadota; class Gammaproteobacteria; order Pseudomonadales; family Oceanobacteraceae; genus Bermanella. The sequence goes on along the minus strand of CANNFT010000005.1, from coordinate 18,395 downwards.
CATGTTCAGCAAACCAATGCCTAAAACATCAGGCTGACTTTCTTCTAACACCATAAAGCCTTTGCCATCATCCTCCAGCTCGAGGTACACCACATCCTGTCGATGCCAGATTCTTAATTTCAATTGGCGAGCATCCGCGTGCTTTTCTACATTAGTCAATGCTTCTTGAACCATACGGTAAAGGGTAATTTCCACTGCATCCGGTAAACGTTGCTCCGGTAGATTAATATCAACGCTGACATCCAAATCAGAGACTTTGGCAAAATCCACCAACATATTTTTAATGCCCGCCTCCAATCCAAGGTCGTCCAATAGAATGGGGCGGAGATCATGGGATACACGTCGAACCTCTTGCATCGCAAGGTCGAGCATTTCACCTGCTTTTTCTAAATTCTGTAACGACCCCGTTTGCTCCCACTCTCGTTTGAAAAGATTGAGCCTTAATTTAACCGCCACCATGAGCTGATTCACACCATCATGTAACTCTCTGGCAAAATGTCGGCGTTGTGAAACTTGCAACTGAACTGAGCGGTTGGCTAACTCTTTCAATCGGCGATCTGCCAATTGCGTGGCGTGTATATTGATCCCGACGCCCATTAATATGATCATCACCACGGTGCCCGATAGAATAATCAACACGGAGAAAAAGGTATCGCGGATGTTTCGGTCGACCTGTCTTCGAGTCACTGCGACTTCGTCTGCAATCTCATCTATGTATAACCCGGTACCGACGACCCATTCAAAATTGGGTAACGCTTCGACGTAGCTGAGTTTATCTTCTTGGTGACTATTTCCGGTTGGTCGTCTCCATGTGTATCGGCTGAAACCCCCTCCTTCGCGGGCAAGTTGCAGGATTTCCTGTATGACCGGTTTGCCGTTGTCGTCTTTAAGATGATAGAGGTTCTGTCCGACAAGCTCAGGCTGAATCGGGTGCACAAGGTTTACACCTTCCTTGTCATACACAAAGAAGTAACCATCCTCCCCAAAAGTTAACCCATGCAGCACGCGTTTAAGTTCTGTGGCCACTTTTTGGCGGTCGGCTCCACGATCCAACGTCGCAATGATTTCTCGCACGGAAGCGGTGGCTAAATTGACGTGGTGTTTCAGCTGCTGTTGCTTAGAAGCCAATAGGTTTTCTTCGAAGGTCGCAATTTCGATATTGGCTAACTCACGTGCTTGTTTTTGACTTATCCACGTAATGGCTGCCGTCATAAGAACAAGCGGGATCAACGCCAACAGTAATATTTTGGTTTTTAAGCTTAACATGGTTATTTACCGTAATATTTCGTCGAAAATATCGCCCAAGGTTGGCGTGCACCATCTTGATACATTTTGCGTTTCTGTGCGAAAGCCTGCTTGGCATCCATCACGGGTATTGAGGAGGGTAAGGCTGAAAGCATAACCGTTTATGAGGTCAGTGAAAAATGCGGGATGGCCATTTATCAAAATCATAGCCAATGTATCAGGGGTTTTGTGGGACATCTCCTACAATGAGTAATGAATATAGAGCGGCGCGAAGGTTCACTCCAGCGCCGCGATTAGCCTCTAATGTACCGGCGATGCTAGCTTTCTAGTGCTTCCTGCAGCGCTTCCAGTGCTTCTAGTTTGGCCATCCATTCTTCTTCTGTTTGTTCCAATTGCTGCTTGGCTTCCGCCTGCTGGCTCAACACGGTTTGTAATTGCGCTTTATTAGCCGCCTCATACAATGTGGTATCTGCTAATTGCTCATCGAGGGATTGTAAGGTGTTTTGCAAGCTTTCGACGGCTTGCTCCAGTTTGTCGACGGTTTTCTTGAGCGGGCTCAATTGCCCTCGTATTTCAGCATCGCGTCGCTTCTTTTCTTTCTTTGCTTCGGCGCTGTTTTCTTTTTTATCAACAGGGAGAGCGGTGCCCGTGGCATCACTCGCTTGCTGTTTGAGCCACTGGCGATAATCATCTAAATCACCATCAAATTCTGCAACCGACCCGTCATACACCAAATAGAATTGATCCACGGTGTTGCTCAACAAATGTCGATCATGGCTGACGACCATGATGGCGCCTTCGTAGTTTTGTAAGGCCATCGTCAGTGCGTGACGCATTTCTAAATCTAGGTGGTTCGTTGGCTCATCCAATATTAATAAATTCGGTTTCAACCAAGCGATTCGAGCCAGTGCCAACCTTGCTAATTCACCACCGGAAAAATTTTCACACGATTCAACGGACTGATCGCCATGGAATCCAAAGCCTCCAAGAAAATTGCGCGCAACTTGCTCGGAAGTGCCAGGTTTTAATTTCTGAAGCTGAACAATGGGGCTGACATTGAGTTCAAGCGCGTCAACCTGATGCTGTGCAAAATAACCGATGCCTAGAAATTCGCCCGCTAAGTAGCCCCCTGCGAGCAAATCTAATTCGCCCACAATCGCTTTAATCAAAGTAGACTTACCCGCGCCATTTGGTCCCAACAATCCGATTCGATCACCCGGTCTCAGAGTTAATTCAACAGACGATAAACACACCTTTTCTTGATAACCAATATCCGCTTTTTCGACTTTCACTAATGGGTCTGAGTATTTTTCCGCATTAGGGAAACTGAAGGAGAATTCACTGTCGATATGGGCGGGGGCTATTTTTTCCATGCGCGCGAGGGCTTTCACTCGGCTTTGTGCCTGTTTCGCTTTACTGGCTTTTGCTTTAAAGCGTTCAATAAAGCTTTCAATATGTGCGATTTGCGCTTGTTGTTGTTCGTACATCGACTGCTGTTGCGCCAATCGCTCTGCACGGCGACGTTCAAAGTCCGCATAATTACCACTGTAAAGATTCAATTTACATTGATGCAAATGCACGATGCCGTCGACCACAGAGTCTATAAATTCTCGGTCGTGACTGATTAACATCAGCGTGCCACGATACTGCTGCAAGAATGACTCTAACCAGAGTGCGGCATCTAAATCTAAGTGGTTGGTCGGTTCATCCAATAACAACAAGTCAGACGGCATAATGAGCGCTCGTGCGAGGTTTAAGCGCATACGCCAACCGCCGGAGAAAGCACTGACGGGCAATTCAAATTGTTCTGCTTTGAATCCTAATCCAGCCAGCATCACTTTCACTTGCTGCGGGACTTCATACCCGCGAACGGTTTCAAATTCTCCGTGATATTTTGCTAACGCGTCATGATCTTGCGCGGTCTCTGCCGCTTGGATTTTTTGTTCGATACGACGATATTCTTCGTGTCCATCTAATACATAATTTAATGCCGTCTGAGAACTGGCAGCCACTTCCTGTGCCATGTGGGCGACGCGCCAAGCAGCGGGAATAAAAAGATCACCTTGATCCGGCACCAGTTCCTTTAGCAATAACTTAAATAAGGTGGACTTACCGGCACCATTCGCACCGACGACGGCTAGCTTATGACCGTCGTGTGCGGTTAAATCGGCTTGCTCTAATAGGGTTTTGGTACCCAGATTCAGGTTGACCTGCTGCAGGCGTATCATGGTGACGTTTACTTCGCAATTTAATCGTAAATAAGGAAATCAGGCGGTGAATGATGCCACAAATAAAGACGATAACCCATTTTGGCGTTATGCATTAAAACAGTACGGCAACATGGGGGCAGAATCTCACTTTTTGCGTTACCAAGATGAACTGGGGGTGGACGTTAATATGCTGCTCTATTGCGGCTGGTTGGCAACACAGCAGAAATTATTCTGTGCGGATGATGATCCCATTCAGCAAGCCATGTTGTGGCAGTCTCAAGTGGTATTACCATTGCGGCAGGTACGTCGAGCTAGCCGAGCATTTATTCCATTTCCCGCACTGATCGCAGACTTGCGCCCCACATTGAAGCAAATTGAGCTTGATTGCGAACAGCAACAATTATGGTGCTTATATCGCGCTGCCGAAAAGATGGAAACCCGTCTCGCTCCATTCGATGCCTTGGCAGCACAGAACATCCGCGTATATTTGTGCGCGGCTAAGAACGGTAACAGCCAGCTGGGGACATCGCGTAAAGACGCTGAAGAATCCAATAATGGAGACGACTTACAGTATTGCGAAATAGAACAGGGAGAGTGGACTAACGGAGGGGAGAACACTTGGATTCAGGCAACGCTTGATTACCTGAACCCAAATGCGATGAAAAGCACTGCCTCTGAACCCTTCAATCTTTAGATTGAAGGGTAGTCAGAATTAGTTTTCGTCAAAAATGCTACGAATCGGTGAACTTGGCATTTCTGGCTTTTTCTCATCAGCAGCTGGTGCAACATTTGGCATAGCGGCTGTTGTTTCATTCAAAGCAGGTTTTGCTTTGTTTTTGCTACCTGGCTTACGGCCACGCTTTTTCGGTGCGGCAGCTACAGCTGTCTCAGCGGTTGCAGCTTTTGGCTTACGACCACGTTTTTTTGGCGCAGCGGCTACAGCTGTCTCAGCAGTGGCGGCTTTAGGTTTACGGCCACGCTTTTTTGGTGCAGCGGCTACAGCTGTCTCGGCAGTTGCTGCTTTAGGCTTACGACCACGCTTTTTCGGTGCAGCTGCTTCAGCAGTGGCAGCCTTAGGCTTTCTGCCGCGCTTCTTTGGTGCTTCAGCCGTTTCTGCAGTTGCAGCTTTAGGCTTGCGGCCACGCTTTTTCGGTGCAGCTTTTTTAGCTTCAGCGGCTTTTTTCTTAGCAGCTTTGGCTTTTTCTTTTGCTTTTTCTGCTTTCTCTAACGCTTTTTGCTCTTTTTCGAACTCTTTAGTGACTTTAGCCACCATTTTTTCTAGCTTAGCAGCGTTCTTCTGTTCATTTTTCAGCGCTTTAGCTTCTGCTTTAACGGCATCCGCTTCTGCTTTTGCTGTCTTAGCAACGGCTTTAGCATCGGCCAACTTCGCTTTAGCACCGGCCAATTGCTTAACTGAAGCAGGTGTTTTCTTAGCAGCAACTTTAGCAGCTACTTTTTCGTGAGCGGCTTTTGCTTTGTCTTGAGCAGTTGTTGCTTTCGCAAGAGCCTTCTCTGCTTTAGCCAGTGCTTTTTCTAACTCAGTTGCCTGTTTTGCACGGGCAGCTTCTAGTTGACCGTTCAGTTTGGCAATCTCAGCCTCAATTTTAGCGATTGGGCTAACAGCTGCTTTAGTAGTGGCTGTTTTTTTTACGCCTGGCTTACGACCAGGAGATTTTTTTACTGCAGTTTTACGAGTTGCCTTTTTACGAGCGGCCATATATATCACCTCTAATTTGACTCTGTGGGTTTGCCAATTATACAAAGCCTTTTCAGATTGGCTAGTTTATTAATTAAATTAAAGTTTGAAATTGCAAAAATGTCAGAAAAAGAACACTTCTGACCCAATTTTTTCTGATTTAGGGTTTTAATTTTATTATTTTTACTCCGAATGTCTTTTCGACACACCCTATTTCGCGCAAATGATCACTACCAAAGTTAGTGATGGGGTAAATTTTTTGTGATTTACCGGAAGTCATGTGCGAGCAATGGTCTTAATTATTTCAATATCGGGCATTTCCCATCTTTAAAAATCGTCATACTGGGTATTTCCAATTGGTTGGCCCGTTTGTCTTTTCGATGTTTTCTAAGACTGGGGATTCGACCTTAGGTTTATATCACCCTATTGAGCCTCGTGATTGAGCATTGCCATTGGAAACCTCGAAAAGGGCGCTTGATATGATTTTCATAGATTCGGGCCGCTTTATATCGCTCGATCAATCTTGCTGCCAACCAATATTTAAAAAAGACAACGATGCAATTTAAAGGGATCACAGGAGGGTCACTTCGAATCGGGAGCCGGTTTTGCTGAGCGCAAGATTACATACCTATACGATTAGGCTGCTTCTCGGGCGTCTGATGGGCACCGTATTGCCCGTGGTATAAATCGAGTTGGCTGGAAAGCCAGAGTAGAAGCGGATGCCATTCCTCTAAATCCTTTTTATGAGGCTGAGAGAAATCGTAAATCCCCATCCCGTATTCGGAAGCTCTGACATAATGCTGCGTATCTCGCAGCGCGGTAATGAAGGGGATATTCAAACTATTAAGAAACACCGCCAGCTTGTTGTATCCCAATGTGTTCTTTTTCACACGATTGGCAATCACTGCAATGGGCTTAGGTTGTTTTCGAAATCCGGGGCTCAGTAATACTTCTTTAATAAAAGTTGTGGCCGCACGAATATCTATGGCCGACGGCACAACGGGCATTAATACAATGTCGGACAGTCGAAGCATGTCAGACAATTCATTTCCGGTAAGACCAGCGGCTGTGTCCATCACAACATGGGTCGTATTCGCAGGCACTTTTAATTGAAAACTTCGAGTGGCATGCGGGGTAGCCTGACGAAACGCTGCAACGGAATAAATCGACGGTAGTTTTTCACTGCGAGCCTGCAACCACTGAGTGCTTGAACCTTGCGGATCATAATCAATGAGCGCGACATTTGGATTTTGCTGCGCCAGCCACGCAGCCAAATTTGTGGCCAGTGTGCTTTTACCACACCCTCCTTTTGCATTAGCCACGAGAATGCGGCAGGACCGATGACTGGAAACTAATCGCGCCTGATGATGAGGTAACGGTGCAGACAACCGTTGGGTTCTAGTAAGCGAATCAACCACGGTATAACCCTGTTCGGGAACACTCCATACAGTTTAGCTCATAGCAATGTATTTACTATTTCGCCACCTTGCCCCACCATTTATTCACCCACACCACATTACGCAGAGTGCTATGTAAAGCAGGACAGAAAAAGTGAATCGCTGCTCACGCAATCGGTATTGATGAGGATTAGCGCTCAACCTAACGGTACTCATACTAGAACCGCCGCATTTTAGATTCTCTAAACCCATACTCGACTAAACTAGGACGGCCAAATACACCTCGCCAAGCAGCTTGGCTTCTCCTAAATACAGCCTTAAGCTTTACACTTCTTTAAGATGGCTTATCACCAATTGAGACAATTTGGATTCAATACCTTAAAATCCCCTTAATATGGATCATTAAAAGGCGCTACCTATGAAAATTTTTATCAAACTGCTCTTATTACTCGTGGTACTCGCCATCGCTGGATTATTTTTTATAAAGAAACCGGACGGTACACCTTGGCTATCCGTTTCTGATTTGACCAGCAAAACCACTAATGTGCTAAAACCCATAGCGCCGTCCACTAAGTCTGAGCAGGTTTACCGCTGGCAGGATGAAAAAGGGAATTGGCATTTCTCAGATAAACCCGTCGATGGTGTGCAACAAGATCAGATCACGGTGAAGCAATCCCAGAATCGGCTAAAACAAGTGGATTTACCGGAAGGTTTTGGCGAGCAGAAGAAAGATCAAGATAAGACTTTCGACCCAACGGATAATGAAGGCAGTGGCTTCCCGTTAACCACGGCGCCTCTCGAGAAAGTACCTGAGATGCTCGATAAAATCGAAGACGTTCAGAAAAAGATGGATAACCGCCAAAAAGCGTTAGATGCATTGCAATAACAACCTGCCCGCCTTCATATGCCCATGTGAAGGCGGTGAATATAAAACTCAGTGGCATTTATTAAGGGCGCCGCTATAAAAGAGCACCTCTAATAATTCACTTTATCGAGATGCCCTTAAATTCATAGGTAATGCCGTTCGCCCCAATTGCCCGATACCCTGAATTCGTAAACGCTACATCAAGCACTTGTGTATTCTGCGCAATCCATGGGTTTCGTGGCGTGGCACGCCAAGTATTGATCAGCTCAGCCTGACCGGTTTTCCATAGTTGCACTTGCCCACTGGAATTTCCCGTTAACAATTGATCACCACTTTTATTAAATCGTGCCGCCAAGTAATAACCGCTGATCGTCGGCAATGCTGAAATCTGTTTGCCAGTGGTGGTATCCCAAATAATATTTTGTCCACGATGACTAGACGCAAAAGCCATGCGCCCATTATCGCTTATTGCCACCACTTTTATTTGATTATCTAACTCCCATTCAAAAGCAGCCTTGCCTGACTCAAGATTCCAAATCTTCACTTTGGAATCGTCACCACCCGATATTGCCCACTTCAAATCCGCCGACATATCTACGGCTTGTACGATCCCTTCATGTAATAAACGCTGTTTGACGCCGCCATTTTGAATATCGAATAACGCGGCTTGATAATTATCCATTCCCAATAACGCTAAACTGCCATCGCTGGCTAAGTCTAAATCTTGAATATTGGCCGGCGCCTCCCAAAGCCAAAATGCTTCTCCTGTTTGCGCATTCCACAAAACGATTTTACGGTGTTCGGCTGTGGCAGCATATTTACCGTCATCACTGATGCCCACTGCTAGGAGTCCGGTTTTCTCTTCCGCTTTGTGATTCCAATCAAATAAACGTTCCTGCGGGCTCACTTGCCAATAACTGCCGCCATGATGCACGGAGCCAATTAACAGATTTTCACCTTGCTGAGAGAGTGCTGCAGAATATGCGCCTTGAACGGCCATTTCCCATTGGTTCTCAGGCGGGGTGCCCGATGTGCAACCAGTTAATACCGGCAAAATAATCAGCCAAAATCGAATGGGTAACATGGGAATAGAAGGTAACATCCTGTTATGCATCATCCTGAGTAACGCCGGCAATTACCTTAAAGCGTAGCAGAGCTAAAGCGTTCCGCGCTCAAGCGAAAACTGACCCCACAATAACAATTTGAGCCATCAACCAATAACAAAAAGACCCATGCAAGTGACTGACATGGGTCTTTTGGGTCAAGTGAGGGTTAGCCGTACTTATGTTTCGCCGTATGGGTGGAGAAAAGAATCTTCCGTTAGACCACCAATTCTTTATGAGCCGTATGCAACTCGGCAATAAGCTGGTCTTCGAGCTGGAAACGTTCTTCTAATAGTTCACCTAACTGGGACAGATCATCCGGCAAATCGGTGAGCTTTTCTAAGCAGCGTTCAGCGCTGTCATAGGCATCATTGAATTCGACACACTTTTCGGTGATGGTTTCCAAGCGGGGGCAAATTTTATTGGCAAGCGCAATCCCACCGTCGTTGAACTCTTGCGCTTCTTTGAGTAGCTGCTCATAAATTTCAAAATGCCCAGCAGAACAGTAGTCCATCAATACCTGACAAAATGCCTGAACTTTCACAGAAACGGGGGTTTCTCGAGGTGAATAGGGTTTGAGCCCTCGAATCGCACAATACAGTACGATTAATTCTTGTCGTTCGTTCAGCCAACGGTCTATCAACTGATGCACGCCGCCCCAACGTTCTTTTGCAGTCTCGCAGCTCTCTAACATAACGTTTCCTCGTTATTTGATTCGTTCTTATTTGCCGCCGCCTATTCAATATAGGCAGTGCTGTAGAGCGCTGCAAGCCCCAAAATTTGTATATATTTTATGCTTGAGTCTGGTGGTTTTTTACCCTACTATCGACGAAATCCGGCTTTCAATGTCATCGCCAAACACAACCCCGCAAAACCTACAAACCAGACCAGCGTCCATTGTGGCATGGTCAAACCAACAAATGACCAAACCGCTTCGGCACAGTTACCGTTACCCTGCAACATGACAGAAATGGTATCTAATATGGGCAACGTATCGAGCATGTACGACAAGCTGGGTCCGCAGGTAGGCACTTCATCGGCGGGTAAGCTTTGAATCCAAACATGTCGCCCGGCCAGTGCCACACCAAAGAGTCCAGCTAGGGTGCCCAATCCCCCATAAACCACTTTGCCTTTGCCCTGAGGGTTATGCAAAAAGCCAATGAGAAAAACCATGCCTAATAGCAAAACCGCTATTCTTTGCATAATGCAAAGCGGGCAAGGGTCAAGATACAAGAAATACTCAAAATAATACGCCGCTGCCAAAAGGCCAAAACAGGCTAAGAAGCCCAATCCGTAGACCTGACGCGTGGAAAACATCCACATACAACACTCCTAGGTTTATTTTCGATCATATTGAGAGTCAAAACTCGTCAAATTGTTTCATATGTTTTACACGATGAGAACTGCCATTCTACCGATCAGTTGAATGCGTCATCTGGAGGCTGACTGCAAACGAATATGGCACCAGCCGACTGCTCACGCGAATCGACGCTTCAAGTGACGATTTTGCTTAAGGTATGTCTCAAGCGCCTCTCTTCTAAGCTGGTCTATGCTTGTGAGGACGCCAACTACTTTCGGAAATTTACCTCATGGAAACTTCAATGTCGCCGCATTGGCCTGCCAACTCACGGGCCTTGAGCGTAAACGCTAAAGTAAGCTCTACGCTCGCACTTGCTTGTTTACTGATGGCCATATTGTTCACCTCCACCACCTTGGCGGAAGAAGGCCCCAACGCACCGCAGTATGTGCATTTACAACCGGCTTTTGTTCTTAACTACGGCAGCAATACGACAGGACGCTTAAAATATGTGCGTACGGATGTTGCATTAAGAGTGATCGGCGCCGCGGCAGCAGGCAAGGTCAATCATCATCAACCCTATATCCGCAATCAATTGGTACTGCTGCTGAGTCAACAAGAGGATGAGATCATCAACAGTACACAAGGTCGTGAAAAATTACGTCAAACGGCGTTGCAGGAAATTCGCGCGCTCCTAACAGAGTTAGAGGGGCAACCATTCGTGGAAGATTTATTTTTCCAAAATTTTGTTGCGCAAAACTAGCTCGCTAGCCTGCCAAAGTCGAGATGAGAACGGGTGAGGGTTGGATAATTCGATATACCAAAATGACCAAGGGTCATATTTGTAGTGCTATTTGGATATGGTTTAGGTAAGAAGACTAGGCGTCGCAGGTTAGCCTGCGCGCCGTGATCGTATTTTAATTTGCTTGGTGGTGCTCAGCCGATTGTTTTTTCTCGAACTGCTCACGCCCATCCTGCCAACCTGCTTCCCATGCATCAACGAGCACTTCAGCTCGGTAGGGACAACTGTCATTAGCTTGGCCAGTCATTCCCACCATAAATCCACGGCGATAGGATTTTTCCAAAGATTGCAGATCCCAGTGGGTTTCCACCAGTTCCATAAGCAAGTCCTTTGTTTTTCTTTGAATCTATTACAGCCGCCGGTTATATCAAGCAGTAATCGAGACAATTTCGGTCAATGTCACAGGCTGGCATGCAAGAGTGTGAACTCTATCACGGTGCCTTTAAATAATTTGTAAGATATGTCTTAAAGTCACACTCGTCGGAAGCTTCAATTTCTTTTTGCTTTTTGAGCGATTCCGCTGTCATTTCATTCCATTGTGATAACCGATCCGGCGAAAGTGGCGCAGACAATTCACTGAACAACGTTTGTGCTTGGCGGTAAGCAAACTCCGAATGCGATAGTTTGTCATTGGCCATGTCTTTTAAAATTCGAGCACTTGGAGTCAATGATGGTTGCTTAATGCGCACGGCCATCGATTCTAAAGCATTACTGTAGGATTGCGTTTCCAGTTTTTCATCTAACAACTTTGCTAACGGTTGCATCTGTTCAACCAATTCATTAGCCCAACTTTTTAACGAAATTTCTTCACCTTTGCGATGCATTTTGAATTCAGGATGACGACCTTGAGTAACAACTTTGCGTTTGTTGTTGTCCACTTCACGACATTCTTCATCGCTTAGTTTAGGACTGTCGTTCAACATACAAAATGCCAAAAACAAATCCATAAAATCAATTTGCTGCAAGCTGATGCCCAGCGGTTCGTATGGGTTAAGATCTAAACAACGCACTTCGATGTATTCCACACCCTGTTGATCCAATGCGGTTAAAGGTTTTTCACCGTTTTTTGCCGTGCGCTTTGGTCGAATGTCAGCATAATATTCGTTTTCAATTTGCAAAAGATTGGTGTTGAGTTGGTTGTATACGCCATCGGTTTCAACACCCACAGCTTGATACTCTTCAATCGGATGATGCAACGCTTCACGCAAGGTATTGGTATACGTCGACAGCGCGTTAAAGCAAACAAACAGGTTGGATTGTGCATGGCTTTGATAACCTAACCCACTCATACGCAAACTGGTGGCGTACGGAAGGTAAAGTGTTTCGTCATCCCATGTTTCCAATGGATGATCTTTTCCTTGCACGAAACTTTTGTCTACAGCAGGTGACGCTCCGAACAAATAAAGCAACAGCCACGAATTACGACGAAAGTTTCGAATCAAACCGAAGTATCTATTCGACTTAAACGCTTGATCACACGCGACGCCTTCGATAGCTGCAAGCTGCTCAAACAAACTATCTTTTATCGAAAAGTTATAGTGCATGCCGGCAATGCATTGCATGATGCGACCATAACGATGCCACAGTCCTCGACGATACACATGCTTGAGTTGTCCCACATTCGAATGACCATATTGAGCAATAGGCACATCCAGTTCATCGTCAATTTTATTTGGCATAGAAGCGGGCCATATACGCTCGTCGCCCAAATGCTGATGGGTATAACGATGCACTTCTTCTAAGTTTTTCATGACCGACTTGGCGCTATCGGTCGCAGGCGTAATGAATTCGAGAAGGGCTTCGGAATAATCGGTGGTGATACTAGGGTGCGTTAGGGCTGAACCGATCGATTGAGGGTGCGGGCGCTGGCTAATTACGCCTTCAGGCGTCACTCGCAGCCCTTCCTTCTCGATGCCTCGCATGAAGGTTAGACTTTCAGGTTCTGACTGACGTAAAGCAGTCAGCGTTTCAGCAAATGACGTGTGCTTGGACAATGGACCGCATCCTACAAATAAGAAATGCTGGGATTATAACGAGGGCTGAGGGCGCGGGAAGCTCTTTTTTTAAGAAAGAGTGTGCCGCCGCCCGAACAGCGAGTACAGAATGGAGCATAGGCTGCAATGGTGACAGATGAAAACCGAGCGATGCGTTTTGTGCTGATACTCGGTTTTCTGAACCGGCGGTTGAAAACCACCGGCTAGACAGGCAATGACCGTTATAAACGACCACCCTTCTTCTTTTGCGCTGCGGCGAATAAAGCTGCCATGCCACCGGCCGCGTTATCCTGTTTTTGCGCTTGTCGAGGCTGCTGAGGGGCTTGTGAACGTTGAGCACCTTGGCTACGAGGTTTACGTTCGTCGCGAGGGGTCGACTTTTCTGCTTGATAATCTGACGCGGCATCGGACATGCGCATCGATAACGCAATGCGTTTACGCGGTGCGTCCACCTCCATTACTTTCACTTTGACCACGTCACCGGCTTTTACGACTTCACGCGGATCCGATATAAAACGATCTGACATCATAGAAATGTGGACTAAGCCATCTTGGTGAACACCGATGTCCACAAACGCACCAAAGGCCGTCACATTTGTGATTACACCTTCAAGTATCATGTCGTCACGTAAATCTTTTATTTCCTCAACGCCTTCTTTAAATTCAGCGGTGACAAATTCGGGGCGTGGGTCTCGGCCCGGCTTTTCAAGCTCGGCCAAAATATCCTTTACCGTCATCAAACCGACTGTCTCGTTGACAAAATCTTGCGGGTTGATCGCCCGTAAAAAGGCGGTATCACCGATGATGGATTTCACATCGCGATTCGATTTTTCAGCAATATCTTTTACTACCGCATAGGATTCAGGGTGCACGGAACTGGCATCCAGTGGGTTTTTACCGTTGGATATTTTTAAGAAGCCAGCAGCTTGCTCGAACGTTTTTTCGCCCAAACGAGGGACTTTTTTCAGCTGCGCTCGAGAAGCGTACGCACCATTTTCTTCACGATAACTGACGATGTTGTTGGCGATCGTAATGTTTAAACCGGATACGCGAGTCAACAAAGGTGCGGAGGCCGTATTCAAATCGACGCCCACTGCGTTTACACAATCTTCAACCACTGCATCCAGCGATCGTGCCAATGCGGGTTGAGAAACATCGTGCTGGTATTGGCCCACACCGATGGCTTTCGGTTCAATTTTTACCAGCTCAGCCAGAGGATCTTGCAATCGTCGTGCAATGGATATCGCGCCACGAATGGTGACATCTAAATCAGGAAATTCTTTCGCCGCTAATTCTGATGCAGAATAGACAGATGCACCCGCTTCACTGACGACAATTTTTTGCGCTTTAATTTCAGGGCACGCTTTCAATAATTCACCGACCATACGATCGGTCTCTCGGCTGGCGGTGCCATTACCAATCGCGATCAAACTCACTTTATGTTTGATGCACAGTGCACGTAGCGTCGCCAACGCTTCACGCATTTGGCGCTGAGGCTGGTGTGGGAAAATCGCTCCGTGATCCAAGACCTTACCGGTTTCATCCACCACCACCACTTTCACGCCCGTTCGTAATCCGGGGTCGAGGCCAAGTGTTGCTTTATGGCCGGCAGGCGCTGCCATTAATAGATCTTTTAAGTTTGTGGCAAATACTTTAATGGCTTCGTCTTCGGCACTTTCACGAATGCGGCCAATCAGCTCGGTTTCCAAATGGGTCAGTAATTTTACACGCCAAGTCCATTTAACAACTTCAGCTAACCACTTATCGGCCGGTCGATTTTGATGATCAACGCCGCTGTAATCGGCCACGATGCCTTCGCAAGGATTCGGAGCAAGCCGATCTGACGGGTCACCGACCACCAAATTTACAGACAAAAAGCCTTCATTTCGCCCACGCAAAATGGCCAGTGCACGATGGCCTGGTACTTTGTTTAACTGCTCATCGTGTTCGAAATAATCCTGAAATTTGGCTGCCTCTTGCTCTTTACCGGGCATCACACGCACTGACATTTGTGCCTCTCGCCACAAAAAGTCTCGCAAGCTTTGCAGCAAGTCTGCATTTTCGGCAAAGCGTTCCATCAAAATATATTTTGCGCCGTCTAACGCCGCTTTAATATCACTAATGCCTTTCTCAGCGTCGACAAAACTTTCCGCATGCACTTCTGGCGTTAACTGCGGGTCACTCAACAGGGCTTCGGCTAGCGGTGCTAACCCTGCTTCGATGGCAATTTGTCCTTTGGTTCGACGTTTGGGTTTATAAGGCAGGTAAAGGTCTTCTAATCGGTTTTTACTATCTGCACGAAGAATATCAGCCTTCAGCTCATCGTTTAATTTACCCTGCTCTTCAATGCTTTTGAGAATCGTTCCTCGACGATCCTCCATTTCGCGCAGATAACGTAAACGTTCTTCTAAAGTACGAAGTTGGCCATCGTCTAACCCACCCGTGACTTCTTTTCGATAACGGGAAATAAAGGGCACGGTGGCGCCTTCATCCAGTAGACCAACGGCCGCAGATACTTGCGGGAGTTTAACGGCCAGTTCATTGGCCAGAGTTTCAAAGATACGATCCATAAGGCAACTGACTTACTTCTTATTTTACGGTGAATATTGAAATACCCAACCGGCTGACACGTCCAAACCGGCGTCGCGATTATAAAGGAAGCTTCAACTAATTGCTGTGATTCACCTGCCTTTTCTCTTCCCGCTATCTCACCGCCTCAAAACTAAAGAGCATAAGAATTAAGGTTTTTATGATCACGCTATCATACCCATGCCACATCGCACCTTCGGTTTTTCACCGCTCAATCTACGAGAAAGCAATGGATCAGCTCACTGCAATCATTAATTGCCAATGAAATGCTACGCTATAAACGATTAACACTTAATTCGGCTAAGCTCTGAGTCGCCATTAAGGTCAAGTTCGCTGCGACCAGACGCTTAACCATTACTGTGGCTAGGTATCGAACACCATGATGAAATGCCTTCGGTTACTCCTATATCTTGCATGCTGTTTAAACCCCATCAGCGTGCTTTCTGCGGAATTAATCTTAAATGGCATCAGCGCCTTTGAGCAGTTGCGTAAAGAATATTACATAGGCGCCCTGTATCTGCGCTCTCCTATGGTTTTTCCAGCTGAAATCCTGAGCGATGCAGGCCATAAACGCATGGTCATTCGCGTCACCACAGATAAATGGTCGCCACGCCGCTGGGCATTAACCTGGCAAGACAATATTGCCATCAATAATGATTTGAGCGCGCAACCTGCACTGATCGAAAACATTATGTCCTTCACGGCTTTTCCGCAGGGCAATTTAACCTATGGCGATGAATTAATTATCGAATACCGTCCCGTGGTCGGCACCACCATTACACTCAATGGCTACGATCTCACGAGCGCCAAAGGCGATGGGCTGTTTGAGTATATTTTAAAGACATGGATTGGCGATTTACCGCCGTCAAAAGAGTTTAAACAGCGAATATTAAAGCGATATCTCGATGACAAAGAAAAAGCTTGGATTAAACAGTTCAGTGATATGTCTGTCCCGGCGGAAAGGCGAAAAGTCGTCGGCAGCTGGATTAAGCAAACAGAACAATCTGAGGAAGAAGATACAGCCGCCCGTTTAGCGGCTCAAAAACAGGCGGAAGAAGAACAAAGAATCATTGAACAAGCCAAAGCACAGGAACTCGCTAAACAGAAAGCCGCCCAACGTGCGCAAGCTAGGAAACGTGAAATTGCGAAAGCCAAACGCATCGCAGCGGAAAAAAAGAAAGCCGCCGCCCAAGCTGCTGCTCGAAAAAAGGCCAATGAAAAGCCAAGCAAGCCCAAGCCTAAAAAAGCTGAAAAAAGTAAGCAAACGTTAGCCGAAGAAAATAAATACTATGTAGAATTATTTGAATGGGATTTAAAGCGCTCCATTCGCAACAATGTCACTTACCCGGTTTGGGCAAAAAAGTTCTCACAAAGCGGTACGGTGAAAATGAATTTTTCCATAGACAGAGATGGCAACATACTGAGCCTGGAGAATAAAAGTGACGGTGTCTCACAAATGTTGGTGGCCGAAGTGGAACGCGCCATACAAGAGACCGTGCTTTTTGTTTTACCGCCAGATAAGCTGACCGGCGAGGCTTGGAACATCAATTTTGAATATATATTTGATCTGCGGGATACGTTACAACCCGAACTGTCGAAGCCAGATAAACCCAAATCACTGGCGACCAAAAAACTCAGCAGTGAGGCGTATAAAAAACTATTAGCGAAATACAACGAGGATATTCAGGCTTCCGTGATTAACGTTATCCAATACCCCGAAGCAGCGCGCGTGTTACGCCAAAAAGGAACAGTCGAAGTATCGATCTTGGTGGACAGCGAAGGCGGCGTGATTGAGGTGATTGATAAAGCACCTTCGAAATATGAGGCACTGAATCAAGAAATGCGTGCGGCGATTACTCGCGCATCGCCTTTTTTACCCATACCAGAGGAACTCAATAAAGATAAATTAGAAGTCACAATTGAGCACCGCTTTAAACCCTAATGTACAGTATTTTCAGACGCTTTTTTTTGAGCGGCTAAAAGACGGTCATGGTGACGTCACATCCGCCACGCCCCTTACAAATTGCGGCAATCGTTTTTCAACCTGATACCCAATGTTATTGCTAAAGTCGACCACCAAAGCTAAACGCTGATTACCTTGGCTCTCGGTGATACTCCAATAGGCACCGGACATGGTGTGCGGAAAATATTGCGTATCAATATCCGGAAAATAAGCCGTTGGGTGGTCTAAACTGCGCAGCTCTTGCTCAGTGGGTAGACGCCAATTATTGACACCACACACCGATTTTTGATTCAACTTTTGAATATAGGAATCGGTATCACAGTGTATATAAGAACATTGCCCCGCATCTTGGCGACCCTGTTTTAATAATACTTTAGCTGGGACTGCTGCAGCATTCGACGAGTCAGCTTGCACAGGAAAATACCAGCTATAGGTAAATTCTTTGTCTTGCCATCCACCGTCGTTTTTTTTAATTTCCCATATCACCTTGAGCTGATGATCATACACACAGGGCCAGAGATCGCTGCGGGTATTCGCCTGACTTTGACGCTCACTCGACGCTGTTTTTAACATTCTATCGATATCTTGCGCATCCACTATGCGAATAAATCGTTCTGGTTTTTCGGCTGTCGTCGCGTCAGTGGATGGCGTTAATATAGGTTGGACGACGGCTTTTTTATTTGGTTCTTCTGTCTCGTTTGAGAGCGAACGCGCAAGTGGTGGATTGGCATCCGAGGTCACTTCCACCACGCGAGGTTTCGTTGGAAAGAATCCATAAATTATAGCGATGAGAACGCTCGCTAGGATGGCAAGATACAGTCGATTTGCGTCTATCCCCTCCTTTTTATGTCTTCGCCTTATCCTTTTCATTGTGGGCAACGTCTCAATTTTTTCTGACTGTTTTTTTTATCTAACTTTAGTCCAGTTTTATTGTGATGCGGCTTTGATAGCTTGGCACCGCACCCATTCGAGCAATGAACACGGTTGAGGTCATGATGCCCACAAAAATTAGCTATTTACTACTATTGGCACTGTTGGCGGGTTGTAATACCGACACAGAACCTACGCTTCCGGATGTAGAGGACCCAAATATTCCAACGGATCCGACAAACCCAGATCCGACGAACCCTGATCCGACAAACCCAGATCCGACTAATCCTGATCCGACTAATCCTGATCCGACGAACCCTGATCCGACGAACCCTGATCCGACGAACCCTGATCCGACGAACCC
>CANNFT010000004.1 GCA_947503895.1 uncultured Saccharospirillaceae bacterium | reverse complement strand
GGCGGACTGGACGGGACTCGAACCCGCGACCCCCGGCGTGACAGGCCGGTATTCTAACCAACTGAACTACCAGTCCAACCGTGTCTTTCAACACTACTCGCTTAGCTTTACCAACACACTCTATTCAGTGTGAAATTGGTGGGTGATGACAGGATCGAACTGCCGACCCCCTCCTTGTAAGGGAGGTGCTCTCCCAGCTGAGCTAATCACCCTTGCCAAGCGAGATGCGCATTCTATAGAAATATATTTCAGTGTCAACGCCCTTTTTCAAATTTTTTCATATACCCCAAGTACTTAGCGCCGCTTCTTCATCGTGACCGTAGGCATACGAAGGCGGAAAGCAGACTTGTCGTGGCTTGTATCAACTACAACCAAAAGTTGTCGATCAACTGTCTACTGTGATTCGATTTAGTATGACCTTTCGCCGTCCCTTATAACGGTTACCTTTAAGAGCACAAATAGCGGATTTCGCCTGTAGACGCTTCACAAAGCCTATGACAAAGTAGCGCCCCTCAGAAATTGACCGCCTCATACATGGCAAGGCCATAATGTGAGTCACAGCATTGAAAGGTTGTAGGAATGGAACCTCCACTCTTTAGTATTGGCTTGATTGTCTTAGTCGTCGCAGTATCCGTTATCGTCTATCTATGCACACAGCTGCATCACTACAAACAAAATAATTTGGCGCTGATCTCTTCACACCAATCTCAATTGCTTTATTTGCAAGAAACCATCGCACAACATGAAATACAGCTAGCGCTTGAAGCAGACAATCAATATTTTCTCAATCGAATCATTAACGCAATGCCATCGGCTTTAATCGGTGTTGATACCCAAAGCAGAGTGACCCATTGGAACGAACAAGCGGCCCAAACCACAGGCATACTCGCAGCATCGGCATTAGGTAAATATTTATTTGATATCGTACCAAGCATTGGCATTAAGCCAGCCCTGTTAGCCCAGAGTATTTCCTCGAATACGGTTCTGACAGTGGAAAGACTTCGTGACGATCAAAATGAAACCGAGCGCTATAAAAACATCGTCGTATTTCCATTAAATGACGCACACAATGGGGCTGTTATTCGCATTGACGATATTACTAAGCGAGTGAATTTAGAAAGTCAGCTAATTCAAAGCGAGAAACTTTCATCTTTGTCAGCATTGGCAGCGGGTTTGCCACACGAAATAAATGGACCACTTGCCGCCATTAGTCAGTATGCCCAACTGACACAGCGAAAGCTCGATCGAGCACTTGGCCGGCTAGGCGACGCACAGGCGCCCAATGTGATTGCGCAAGAAATCGAAATCTTCTTAAAGGGCATTGGCATTTCAGACTCACTTAATAAGATTCGAGAGTCCACTGCTCAGGCTGCTAATATTGTTGAAAATATGCTGACCTATGCTCGACCTGCTACGTCACACTTTGAATTAACAAACATCGCCGCGCTGATTTCAAAAAGTGTTGAGGTTGCAAAACTCAGCGTGAACAACCGTGAATTGTCATTCCGAGATGTGCAAATAAAATTACAACTAGATGAAAATTTGCCGCACGTACAATGTGCGCCATCAGAAATTCAACAGGTATTTGTAAATATTATTCGAAATAGCATTGAAGCCTTCCCCCCAGCAGAACAGAGTGAACGTGATACTGCTGAGATTCTCATTCAGGGGCGGTGCCATGCAGATTATGTTGAAGTGGTGGTTACCGATCAGGGGCAAGGCATGACGAGTGAACAACGTCAACAATTGTTTAGACCCTTCTATACCACTAAAAAGTCTGGCACAGGCCTCGGCCTATATATTTCACACCTCATTATTGAAGAGCAGCACAGTGGGCAGCTATTGGTCGACTCAACACCGAACATCGGCACCACATTTACCATTCGCCTTCCCATTATTGCCGCCACCAGCACCGTACTGCCAAACCCACTCATGGAACCCTCAGTCGAGTAATGCGTATTCAGGGCTTGAGGGAGCCTGCGTAATTGACGATAAAACCTAAACCTGACTTCACTCTACCTCTGCAAGTTTATGCTCAAATTTGTACAACTCTCATCTCTGACGCACCAAAATAATATTTTTTCTACTTTCTGTTGAATAAATCGCGGCTAGAATCGAATTTTTGAGTCGCTCGTCTCATACTAGAAACGTAGTACTCTCGAATATAAGTTCACTTTTTACGGGACGCGCGTTTCGGCATTAATTCTGCAATTAGAAATTTGAACCTATCCAATCACGCACGAAATACGATATATCACAGAGGAACAAACCATGCACCAAGACGACATTTCAGGCATTCAGGAAAGAAATCGTCTTTATACAGAATGGAAAGATGCGCTCGAAAGACTGCATCAAGCAAAAAGAGACTATTCAGCAGGGTTTATTGACCAAATTGAGTATGACCTCACGGTATCAACATGCGAAAAGACGATTCATGCGTGCGCACCAAGATAGCCAATAAAATTAAAAAAGTAACAACTGGGGTAACAGTCAAGTTACCCTAGGTGACAACCACACCGCCTTCTCCCTTATTTCGTTTTCTCTATCCTGTCATTTCGCTCATTTAAACGCACGTTTAAAAAATCTCATTACTACCAAGCAATAAAATTTAGAACCCCATTCGCCGGCGATGTTTTAGGAAATAATGATTGAGGTGCACAGGAGTGCAGTAGATGCGTGATAAATAGAAGTAACAAATGCAGGTGAACAACCAGTATTGTTTTGGATACCTTTAGGGTCATTCACGCGAAGGTAAGCAGGCATACAAATTGAGAATGATCTACAGATCGAACCAGCAGATCATTTTATTCATGAACGTTTAAACGTCAGTTAATCGCTAATGGCTATCATTTGACGATTCTTATCCAGAGTATCCTGACCAATCCCTTTAACCTCAGAAAATTCCTCAATGGTTTTAAACGCACCATGGGTGGTTCGATAATCAATGATCGCTTTCGCCTTTTTAGGGCCAACGCTAATCAATTGAACCAGCTCAGACTCAGTTGCGGTATTTAGGTTAATTTTCTCTTGTGCCCATACTCCAGAGGACAAAAAGAAAGCCAAGATTAGACTAGTGAAAAAAGTGGTTGGAAATGACATGAAACGCTCTCCTTGTTGGTTTCTACGCAAAATGCGGTCGATACACTAACAAGCAGAACGATGTTTTTTAATCACCCACGAGTATGAGTTAACCTAGTACTTCTTGCTCAATTTTTTTGAGTGCCTCGATTGGATCAGGCGCTTGAGTAATAGGACGGCCAATGACCATGTAATCCACACCCGCCAATTTTGCCTCAGCCGGTGTCATTATTCTTCGCTGATCACCTTGCTGTGCAAATGAAGGGCGAATTCCTGGCGTAACCAACTTAAAGTCCGCACCGCATTGCTGCTTAAGCATGGAGGCTTCTTGAGCAGAGCACACGACACCGTCCAATCCACTTTGCTGGGTTAACTTGGCTAATCGAGTGACATGCTCTCTCGGATCGACATCTAAACCGATGTCTCTTAAATCGGCCTGCTCCATACTCGTTAACACCGTCACGGCTATCAGCTGGGGCCTTTGCTTGAATGGCACCAATGCCTCGCGAGCAGCTTCCATCATTCTGCGACCGCCCGAAGCGTGAACGTTGACCATCCAAACACCTAATTGTGCAGCTGACGCCACTGCTTTGGCTGTCGTATTTGGAATATCATGAAATTTTAAATCCAAGAAAACGTCAAACCCTCGTTTTTGCAGCGCCTCAACCAATTGAGGTCCTTCACTCGTAAACAGCTCTTTACCCACCTTCAAACGACACTGGCTCGGGTCTAAACGCTCAACCAGCTCAAGTGTCTGAGCTTGATTATCAAAGTCGAGAGCAACCAGAATGGGTTTGTCTTGCATGTATTACCTCTTTAAAGCCGTTAAGTGGTCGGTTTGATTTACCGCGCTACGAAGCCAATTCCGCCAGCGCCATATTCGGTTTGTAGGTCTCCCAGTGTTTGCAACTAGGGCAACGCCAATAATATTTTTCAGCTTGAAAGCCACAATGATGACAATGGTAACCTTCTTGATGACTCCTGAGCTGATCAATTGTGCGCTTAATCTTCCCTAAGTATTCAACACTGACCGCTTGGTCCTGCTGTATTAGCTGCTCAAGCAACAATGCAAAACCTTCAACGGTGGGGACTTTAAGCAAAGACTGAGTTAACAACTGAATAGACACATCCACACCCTGCTCTTGGGCTAAGTGGCGTGCCAAACTATGCAGCGTGAGTGGCATGGGGGCCTCACTCCACAAGGTGGTGAGAATTTCTTCAAGATCATCTGGTCGATGTCGAGCTTCAAATATTTCAGTCAACTTGGGTTGCACGAGTGGAAGCAAGGATGGGTCGATATTAAGTACTTCTTTGAGAGACGTGATGACACGCTTGGGTAAACCCTCGTTGTCAGCTAACTCCGCATCTAACATTAAAGCACGGATACAATAAGGGTCGAGTTTAAGCGCTTGATGAATATAGCGCTCCGCCACTGTCCAGTCTCTGTCTTTCATGGCGCGGTCCGCGAGTTCGCAACATGCATAAGCCACAGGCTTGATGCCTTGTGATCCCATGTGCGCGTAGCTGTCGAGCTTGAGTATTTTCTCCCAGTCCTGCTCTTCTTCGTAGATACAAATCAGTTTTTCTGTCGCTTCAACGCGCAATTTGCTGCTGCCTTTACACAGCTCTAACAACAGTCTCTCTGCGCGATCATACAAGCCTGCATTTAAGTAATCGGTGGCTAAAGCTAACTGAACCTGTGCTCCAAGATTTTTATCTAAATCAGGACGGGCGAATAAACTTTGATGAATCGCAATGGCCTTTTCTATCTCACCACGCCTTCGATAGAAAGTGCCTAAACTGAGTTGTAGCTCAAAGGCTTCCTCGCGCTCCGCCATATCTAAAATAGCTTGTACTGTTTCAGATTGTCGGTCGCCCATCAGCATATCCATACTGGGCAACGCGGTGGAGGCAGGCTTATTTTGCTTGCTCCCCAACCACCAGCCGAGCGCGACCGCAAGGGTCAAAGATAGCAGCAACATTAAGTCAGACATGATTTATTTCGTTTGCTCTGTGCTCAGAGAAGTCGCCGGTTTTAAGTCTTTTTTAAGACGCCTATTTGACGCCTGTAAACGCCAAACCCACAACGTATTGATGAATAAGCCTAGCGCGCAGCCTGCGCCAAATACAATGACAATCAGCGTTCCGAGTGCCACGGTTGGCGTCTGCATGACGAGAAGGGACAATTGAACAGGTATAGGGTTGGCTGCAACAAAAGCTATGACAGCAAAACCTATTGCCAACAAGAAGCAAAAAGCTATGACAGTTCGGAACCGGCTCATGGGACAATCCTTTTTGTGATAATTAGGATTATCCCTTTAGAGGACAGCATTAGCAAACCTACCGTGC
The DNA here is from genome assembly GCA_947503895.1 of uncultured Saccharospirillaceae bacterium. Taxonomy (GTDB): domain Bacteria; phylum Pseudomonadota; class Gammaproteobacteria; order Pseudomonadales; family Oceanobacteraceae; genus Bermanella. Next base: position 483,901 of record CANNFT010000004.1, on the reverse strand, counting down.
AGCATTTACGGTTAAACGAGGAAGGACTTGCCTAGCACTACGGTAATTCGGGCTGTTTCATCCAATGGCTAGGGCTTTCAAACAGAGTGGTAGATGAAAAAGACTGGGCCTGCGAATTAAAATAACCCACACACTGGCGGTTGCCATCGGTCAAAAGATAAACACCTGATTGTTCGGGCAATGTATTGGCCACTGGGTTCCACTTGGCGTGGCCGCCTGTCTCAGCGGGCTTAATCTCCATGTTGGCTTGCTTCTCAATCAGCTCTTCCATGGTTTTCGTACATCCCTGATTGGTGGCCATCAACCCACGCCACTCATCACCCATGTCAGTCGCTTGGTCTACCAGCGACTGGAAAGCCTCCATTTGCACGCTCATTGTTTCTAACATGCCACTGAGTTGACCAGTGACCAATGGCGCTTGCTCTAATACATCTTCTTTTAAACTCTGCTGTGACTGTTTCAGCTCGGCTAGCTCGTCTTCCGCTCGTTTCAATTCACTTTCTAAGCGCTGGACTTTTTGAGACTCTTCACTTTTTTCTTGGCTGATGGATTGTAATCGCTCATTGCGATCCGCGAGTGAGGCACGAATATGATCTTGCTGCAGCACGGCTTCCTGCAAGGCTGCTTCAGCTTTGTTTGCTCGGGCCTCAAACGTAAACGCTTTACGGTTTGAGTCCTCTACTTTGTTAATGAGTACGCTTTTATCTTTGCGAAGCTGACCCAGTGTCACCTCTAAAAGCTGAACGCGTTCTTTGAAGGCTTTAAGTTGAGCATTTTCTTGAGGGCCGCTGGTTTGATTCAGAACCACATCTTTGAGTTCTTCAATCTCAAGCTCAAGATCCATCTTGTCTTCACGAAGCTTGATGAGCTCTTCTTTGTTTCGATTCTTTAACGATTGTGCTTCCGCCAGCAATGAACGCAGGTGCTCGTTCTCTAAGGATAATTCAGAGACTTGCTTCGATTCTGTAATTCGATGGTCAAACTCAATAGCTCGGGTATCGAATTCGCCCTCGGGTAGAAAGCCAAACTTGGCAACCTTGTTCATTTTATGTTCCCCAACATTAACAAGGCCATTTTCGTCATTATTGGTAATCGTTCTAGGGCCTTTAGTGACAAAATATGTTTAATGATAATTCCGTCACATGACTATTGTGATACATGCGAATCATAAAGTGTGACGCAGATCTAAAAGACCACTTCAGCATAAGACCTAAGTCTCACTTAGTGAGACATTGTTACTTTGTCCTAATTTGTGACCCCAACATGCAGATCAAAATAAATACAACCCTCACCTATTTACTAGTACCTGGCTGATACCTGAGCGACTGAAGATTGATATTTAGCGGACAATCCGTTTTGAGCGTGACCAATTTGCGAGCCAGTAGCGCTTGAGGAAAGTGTTCGCTCAGTGCATTCGCAGCACGACTTGGCAATTCTCGACAGTGGATTAACACATTATCAAGGTCGTCATATTCGTCTAACAGCTGCCCAGCTTGTTTAGGACCAATACCTGGTACTCCCGGAACATGGTTCGTGGTGTCCCCCACCATGGCCAAATAATCAATGAGCTGGTAAGGCTTTAAGCCAAGTTGAAGCTGTACATCATCAACGGTCAAAATGCGCTTATCGAAGTGGTGATAAATTTGGATTTGATGATCACTGATCTGCATAAATCCTTTGTCCGTTGAGACAATGCGTACCCAACCTCCCGATTTACTCACTTTCACGGCCAACGTCGCAATGATGTCATCCGCTTCGTACTCATCGTAGTGCAGGCACCGGATTCCCAAGGCTTCATAGCGCTGTATAAATCCTGGCAAAGCCTCCGATAAAGGTGATGGCATGGGCTTTCGATCACCTTTGTAATCGGCGTATATTTTATGACGCCAAGTTTGCCCCCGACCATCGAAAACCAATGCTAAATGGGTTGCATTTGTCTCCTCAACGTTCTTCAAAATAGCATTTTGGGTTAAGAATTCAGTTTGCTCTACTGGGTTGACAGCACGTTTTTCTTGAGCGGCATAAATACGACGAATTAAATTCATTGCGTCTAACAACAACACCCTCATGCATGATTTCCTTCTTGCTGCATTTGCCAAAGTTGTGAGTACCGTCCTCTCGCTGCCAGCAACGATTTATGACTGCCAGCCTCTACCATTTTGCCTTGTTCTAATACGATGATTCGATCGGCATTCACCACGGTCGACAGCCTATGCGCAATCACTACACTACTTTTGCCAACAGAGATTTCATTAATCGCAGCCATAATGGCTTTTTCTGATTCTGAATCGAGCGAGGACGTTGCCTCATCAAACAATAAGATGCTAGGAGATTTTAAAATCGTACGTGCAATTGCCACCCGCTGCTTTTCTCCCCCTGATAGTTTCAATCCTCGCTCGCCTACCTCGGTTTCATACCCTTTAGGTAATTGAGCAATAAATTCATTAAGGTGCGCCATTCGAATCGCGTTTTTCACTTCTTCATCATTCGCATCTGGCCGGCCATATCGAACATTTTCAAGAATACTGGTGTTAAATAACACGGTATCTTGCGGGACTACACCCACAGCCTGCCTAAGGCTATGCTGCGTCGTTGTGCGTATATCTTGGCCATCAATTAATATCGCGCCGTCGTCCACGTCATAGAATCGAAATAGCAGTTTTCCAATCGTCGATTTACCAGCGCCACTGCCGCCTACAATGGCGACTTTTTCCCCTGCGTGAACGGTAAAGCTCAACCCTTTCAAGATGACTCGATCAGGGTGATAGCCAAAACGTACATCTTTAAATTCAATCACACCGCTGCGTACAGTTAAATCAACAGCATCGTGCTGGTCGACAACTTTTGGGGTGACATCCAACAACCCAAACATTCGCTCAATATTCGCCATGGAACTTTTAATTTCTCGGTACACAAACCCCAAGAAATTCAGAGGCATAAATATTTGCATCATAAACGCATTCACCAAAACAAAATCCCCTAGTGACATATTGCCATTGGCGACCTCATAAGCAGCCATCGTCAGCATCGCCGTCATGGATGCAGATATGATCAAGGCTTGGCCACCGTTTAATGCAAACAGCGTTAACCTATTTTTTCGTTTTGCGCGTTCCCATGCGGCTAAATCTTGGTCATACAGCGCGGCTTCGTGCTGCTCATTGGCAAAATATTTAACGGTTTCGTAATTCAACAAGCTGTCGATTGCACGCGTATTGCTTGTATTATCAGCCTGATTCGCCTCTCGAATAAATCGAGTTCTCCAATCCGTGGCAGATTTTGAATACCAAACATAAGACACAACCGACACCAAAACGATAAGTGCAAACACCCAGCTATATTGCTGCCACAATATTCCCATGACCAAAAACAGCTCAAGAAATGTCGGCACAATATTAAAAATCATAAAGCGCATTAAGAAGCTAATACCACTGGTGCCGCGCTCAATATCTCGAGACAATCCCCCGGTGCGGCGGTCAAGGTGAAAAGATAAATCTAACGCATGTAAATGTTCGAAAACACGGAGACCGATGCGTCGCATTGCCCTCTCTGTCACGCGACCAAATAACGTGTCGCGTAATTCTCCAAACAGCACGCTGGCCAAGCGCACCGCTCCATAGGCCAATAACAAACCAATTGGTACAGTGACAAAGTTTAAATGTGTACCGCCTAATTGCTCATCCAACCCATCCACAATATCTTTTAATATGAAGGGCATCCCAACACTGGCAAGCTTAGCGGCCACCAAACACATCACCGCCAAGAACACACGGAACCTGTATTCCATCAAATATGGCCAAACCTGCTTAATCACGCCCCAGTCTATTGGGTGTTCGGGGTCATAATCGGAGCGCATACCACGCATATTTTAAATCCTAATGGCCATGTGTTGGTCGGGTAATGTCGAGAACTGAGTGTCATTGTAACCTACTGACAGATTCACGTATTTGTGAAAGGCCCTTAACAAATGTGTAAATATGAAGGAGCTTCAAATCGCCTGCTTGGTCTTCTGTTGCAAACTCACCATAATAGGCACTGGCCTGAATGTCTGTACTCACGTTTCAGGCATGGTGGTTTCTAAGACTATTGTCAGTACTGGAGCAAAGCGTTTTTGAGAATCGGGATTCAGCATAAGCTCGCGATCGCATTCGTCATCGTCGTTGTGATCGTGGCCTCGGCACTCTTCTTGGGCGTACAAAGAAGTTTCAGTCAGGGGTTTTTACACTACATCAACGAGCTACGTGAGCAAGAATTAACGGTTGTCGCAGAGAGCCTCCAGCAGAACTTTAATTCTGAAGCAGACTGGGCTCATTTAAGCCAAAACCCACGGGTCTGGCACCGCGTGATTCGCAATGCCACGGGAGGTCGTGAAACCTTACGCCTTGATGCCGAGCCGAGAGACGGCAAACGCGATCGAAGAAAACATGAAGATCGCCGCGACAGACGACATCGCGATGATGAACCACGTCGTGGCAAACGTGATGACGGTGATCAGCGTCATCGACGCCCACCACCCGAGTGGCGTGATAACGGCAGACCAAGACCACCCAATTCGGAATTCAACCGAACTGACAAGCAAGGTCGCCCTCTGCTGAAAGAAGACGACTTTCGCCCTCGCCCTCCCAGAAAACCACCTGAACGCAGAGGTGACCGACCGAAGATGCCTTTTGTTTTGCTGAGTGCAGACAAATCCATGTTGTATGGCCCGAGAAGAGGCGAATCAGAGCAACGACAATCGGAATGGCTTGCAGAACTGCTGCTCAAGCCTGTTTACACAGAGGATGGGGAGCTATTGGGCTACCTCGGCATTCCAAAAATTAAGAAAGCCTCGAATGATGCTGACAAGGTATTTTTACAGGAGCAAACACAAGTATTCGCATGGTTAACCGTGGGTGCAATTTTGCTCAGTTTATTGATGGCCTGGCCGATCGCCCGACGTTTGTCCGCGCCAATTAAGAAGGTCGGACAAGGCATGAATGCGCTCACTCAACGAGAGTACGACACCCGAGTAGACATAAAGTCTAAAGACGAACTAGGGGATTTAGCGAAAAACTTCAATCAGATGGCTCGCACGTTAGGTGAATACGACGAAAGCCAACGAGAATGGCTCGCGGATATTGCCCACGAATTGCGAACACCGTTAGCCGTCTTACGTGGTGAAATTGAGGCCATGCAAGATGGCATTCGCCCACTCAACCAAGACAGTATTACATCGCTGGGTAATGAAACTAAGCACCTATCGCACTTAGTGGATGACTTACATCAATTAGCGCTATCCGATATGGGAACGCTGCGATATCGGTTTAGCCCATTATTCCTCCATGAATTACTCGAGCAGCAACTTGCTATGGCCGATTATGGTTTGCAACAAGCGAGCATAACGCCCGACATAAAAGTCGTCGGTAAGCCATATGAAATTGACGGTGATGAACATCGGTTGCATCAACTGTTCAACAATTTCCTGCAAAATACGTTGCGATACACCGATGCACCCGGCCAACTACAAATCACCATTAATTATGGCAAGCAGTTAACGTTTATATGGGAAGACTCATCGCCTGGGGTCAAACCTGAAAACCTCAACAAGTTATTTGATCGACTATTCCGCGAGGATCAAAGTCGAAACCGTTCTTTAGGGGGAAGTGGGCTAGGGCTTGCTATCTGTAAAAATATCGTAGAAGCTCACCAAGGAATAATTCACGCCGAATTGAGCTCACTCGGCGGACTAAAAATAATAGCGACATTTTCATTGGAGTAAATAATGTCTCAACGCATTCTGGTCGTAGAAGACGAACCAAAATTGGCTGAGTTATTAAAAGATTATCTGTTGCAGTCCGGGTATGAACCCACATTGGTAAGCGATGGCGCGCACGCCATAGAAAAATTTAACGCGGTTCAGCCCCACCTTGTCCTGTTGGATTTAATGCTGCCCAATAAAGATGGCATGACCATTTGCAAAGAAATTCGTCAGACCAGCAACACCCCCATTATTATGACCACCGCACGGATTGATGAAATTGACCGCCTACTAGGTTTAGAGCTGGGTGCTGATGATTATGTATGTAAACCCTATAGCCCTAGAGAGGTAATGGCACGCGTCAAAGCGGTATTAAGACGCTTACAAGGTGATGCACCCAAGACCTCCAGCATACTGACCTTTAACACCGATAAAATGCAGACGCTCGTAAAAGGCACAAATGTCGATTTAACGGCTGTCGAGTTTCACCTCCTGCATTTAATGGCGCAAGAGCCTTCGCGTATATTCTCTCGGCAACAACTCATGGACAAAATCTATGATGATCATCGAGTGGTGAGCGATCGAACCATTGATAGTCATATCAAAAAACTTCGCAAAAAGTTATTAGCGGTCGACAACTCGCTCGACTTGATCCAGTCCGTTTATGGTGTCGGCTATAAAGTAGAATTACCTCATTAACATTTGCTCGTGCAATACCGTCAACCTAGCGGCCTAGCAAACCATTCATTCAGAATTCCACCCTACTCGAATGAATGGTTTGCTCAGTAGGTTGTTAAAGCGATTCAATACTGCAATATTCATCGCGACAACCTGAACTCCCGCTGTAAAACCGTCAATACCTAAGCCACTTTTAAACCTAGATGACGACTCATCTGTCTTTCTGCGTGTAAACGGTTTCAATCCGTATCGATAACCCATTTTGAAAATCACTCGAATTTTCCGCGTCAAAATATAATGACACGAGTCCGTCGCAAGCAGTATATGCGTCACCTTCAGGCGCTATTGCTCTTCCCACAGAATCTTACCGGTTCTTTTCATATTCTTTACCCATCCTCCATATTTGTTGCTTTATCTGGCCGTAATCTTATGGGTGTTGGAGCTGTATCCACTCATATTGAAAACGAGGAATATCTCATGAAAAACGTAGCCATATTTCATTCTGCCAATAAAGTCATTTCAGGAGCGCTACTTCTGCTACTGCTAGCCGGCACAGCGAGCGCCATGCCTCCTCACGAACGTGAACCAGATTTCCATCGCATGGCGGAGCGCTTAGAACTCGATGACAGCCAAAAAGCGTCGTTTATTACAATTATGAAGGAAGCACATCAAGAGAAAAAAGCACAGAGAGAAGCGACAAAGGAAAAAACAAAACAACAATTAGCCAGTATTTTGACAGAAGAGCAATTGGGAAAAATGGAGCAAGCACACGACCGTCGCGATGAACGCCGTAAAGAGATGAAGGGAAAAAAACGTCGTCATTGCAAAGATGATGACCAATATAACTAATCACAAAATGGGTATGTAACGCAGTACATTGCTCGCAAGGCATCAGGGTAAATCTGATGCATTAATCGGCTGACTTGAAGTGGTTCAGACCTAATCTGACACTAACGGATCATTGATCTGTTATTCGTTAAAGTGAAGTAGTCAGCCGAACCTAACATCCAATGTTTTCGAAGCATTGATCAACTCATTAAAATGACACTATTTTGGGAATGGACATGCCTATTTCTTCAAACTTTACTTTTGCTGTTTCCCAAGTAAACCACTGATTATTAATGTTCCAGATAATTTCACTAACCGGTATCAATGCATTCAATAAAAACTGGCCTTTGTGAGCCTTTCGCCTAGCACACCCCTCACAGGATTCAATCTGCCCCGTTAACACAGCGAATCGACCGACCTCTCGGTTATTATGAAACATGATGACGCGGCGAAAGCTCTCAACGTGTTTAATTTCATCAAAAACCACCGCCTGTCGACTGAGCGGCGCAGAGATTCTTCTAACATGCTTATAATCTTCTTCGGTAAAGTGCCTTTCTAAAAAAAGCGACTCAAATGCCTCATAGGATTCGTAATCTAGTTTTAAATCTGGACTGGCCTCAAAATGCGCTTTCGTAATGGGGATTTCAAAATCAGGGTTGTCGTTTAGCCAGGTTTCAAAAACGAGGTCAACGAACGTATGGTGAATAAAAAAACACTGATCTCCACCGGCTGTGATGACATTACGCATGCCTCGGCTCGTTTCGCCATGAATAATATCGTGAAACTGCTCGATTTGAGAAGAAAACGAAAGGTTATAACCAAAATCTCTGTTCGTGCCTTTAAAATCTAAATCTAATGCGAACGCACTGCAAATCATGGATTCTGCGATATCTAATCTGACTTGTTGCAAATCTTCATTGGTAAATGAATTTAGCTTGTTAGCGTCATTGACGAAGACCGCGTCACGCTGGTCATTTAGCACCATCGACTTTTGAAGTGACGCAAAAAGCGCTCTGTCGGTGGCTTCTGTCAGCACCGCGTAGGTTCTAGGTAGCCCTATCTCGCTCCAGAAATCTGTCACAAATTTTCTATGCCACGGCAAAAAGGTAAAATCCCAATGATGGCAATTTTCTTGATGATATTGCTGGTATTTTTTTGCGATAGCTTCTGTAAACTGCTGGTTAAATGCTTCAATAAAGTCAGCATGAATTCTCTGCGCCATGATAAACCTCCAATGTTTACCCGTAAGATTAGCTGACTATCCGAATTTTTTGACGCATTTTCTAAGCTGAATTCATACAATATGGGCAAGTCACGAACAACTCCCTTCATTGTCCAAGCCAGCCGTAATGTATGTTCGTATCCGTGCAAAGATTTAAACACTCTATGCACTAACATAGCCGCGCAGACTCAACCTTGAAATGGATCATTCAATTACATTGATGTGCGCTTACTGTGAAGTCTGGTCGAGGAATGACAAGCACAGCGTCGACTCACAGCCTTTGTGATAAAACGGGGATTTTTGTCTGATATCAATTATTCAGACAAAGCGCTCGAATAATGCGCTTTAAATACCGCCTCACCCATTTTTTCAATTTGCAATGCAATCATTCGTTCAAAAGGTTTCAGTAACTGGTCAAATTCTTTGTGGTTATAAGCCGCGTCACTTTCAGCGGATTGATTAAAAGCAAGTACGTTTAATGCTGTGACAACGGCTTCAAGTGTTGAAGCACCGCCTTCAACCGTACTGGATCGTATCTGATATCGAGTGGGAGGCATGTTATCTAACGCCACTGTTTTAAGGGAATGAAGCCAAGCATTCAACAACCATATTTTTTTTGCTTTTCGCCAGGTGCCATCGATGAAAATCAATGTTTTTATTTGGGTAAAATTCTCGCTATTTTCAGTTTGGATACCGTCTAAAGTCACCTCGGCCGATTGATTTCTCTCCGCTGACGGTCGAGCGGCAATTAATCGAGAGACATCCCAATTTATTCCACCCTCGCTGGGGTAGATGACGCGTACGCTCGGATCTTGCCCTGTAAACCGATGGGCCACAGGATGCTGAGTGAAATCTTCACCCACCATAACAGTTAGATTACCCAAACATTTTTCAAGTAACGGAACCGTCGCCAGTGGCTGTTTTTGCTCTGATGGGTGCTGTAAAATGACGACTTCACAGGGCGCCTGCACATGCACAAGCGCACTACAGATACAAACAGCAATTGGTCGGTCGCATCCGCTACAGGTTTTTCTTGTCATATTCATTACCTATTTTATATTTGGATGCTCATCTCATCCTCATCAACAAACCGAGTGGATTGCTCTCTCAGCCAGGCAAAACGAATCCCGATTCGGTACACACTCGGTTACAACAAGAACTGGGTGATGTGCGCTTAATCCATCGTTTGGATATGAGTACGTCCGGATTAATGGTTTTTGCCCGCACTCGACTGGCGGAGAAATCACTGGCTCGACAATTCCAAAATCGTCAAATTTCAAAGTCTTATCAAGCGCTGGTGCTAGGTCAATTACCGGCGCCACAAGGCTCAATTAATCTTCCATTATTATGTGACTGGCCAAATCGTCCTAAACAACATGTCTGCCCTGATGGCCGCCCTTCAATCACTCACTGGCAATGCTTAAGCCAAATTAAAGAACAGGACGAATATATCAGCCGAGTCCAGTTAACCCCTATCACTGGCCGCTCGCATCAATTGCGCGTACACATGCTATCGCTAGGCTACCCAATTTTAGGGGACGAATTTTATGCCAATAAAAAAGCCTTGGCGATGAGACCAAGGCTTTGTTTGCACGCACAGGTGATAGGTTTTTATCACCCAATCACTCAGCATCGATTACACTTTACTGCTTCGCCTGATTTTTAACAGAACGCGGTCAAAGCAAGCAGACGATTCACTGTCCGCTAGGCGCTCTTGACCACCATCTCTAGGAAACTCTCTGGCAATACTGGGGCCGGCTTCTTTTCATCGTCAATCGCCACAAAGCTGAATGTCCCAGTGATCGCCTTGCTGCGTCCGTCGGCGTACATTTCTTCTACAAACATATCGACTTGAACTTTTAAACTGGTACGGCCAACGTGTACGACTTGAGCCACAAGTTCCACCACAGATCCCGCCGGCACTGCATGTTTAAAGTCTATCTTATCACTGCTTACGGTCACCATTCTTTGACGACTAAAGCGTGTCGCTGCAATAAAAGACACCTCGTCCATCCACTGTAATGCGGTGCCACCAAAAAGTGTGTCGTAGTGATTGGTGGTGTCTGGAAAGACGGCTTTGGTCACTCGAGTTTCAGCAAGGTTAATGCGCTTTTGGATAACTTCTTCGCGACCCATAAAATCTATCTCAGTGGTTCAATATGACTCTATTCTAGCACGTTTGTATTGGACGTGAAGCGCATGAGACTGATTTAGACCGCCTCATTCATAATGGTTTTAAGGTGCCGTGCCATTCATTGAATTTGTTTGCTAGCAAGTAAGGAACGCCTTGGTCATCCAGCCATTCTTGGCTATGCGATTCCTTCAACATAGCCATGGTGGCCAGACTACCACTGACCAAACATTGTGAAGACACGACGGAGACAGAGGCGCACCAGTCAACGGGCCAGCCCGTTTTAGGGTTAATGATGTGGCAGTATCGGCGACCATCCACCATCATAAAACGCTCATAATACCCACTGGTCGCCAATCCGCCCTCTGTCAAAGGAATGGAGGCTGCTGCATCTTCAGGTGACCGAGGATCTCGAATGCCGATCAACCAAGGTGCTTCATGATCATTTTCTTCATCTAATTGCGGACCAATGACAGCCATATCCCCACCTAGATTGACTAATCCGTGCTCGATGCCCGCTTGGCGGCACAGATCAGCGACTCGATCCGCGGCGAATTCTTTCACGATCCCTCCGAAGTCGACCTCCATACCGTTTTGGGGCAAAAAGATATGGTCTTCGCTCCATTCCACACTCGACCAGCTGACGAGTGGCAATATGGATTCAATTTGTTGATCAGTGGGCAAGCGCCCAGATTTAAAATCCCAAATTCGGCGGAACACACCGGAGGTAATATCAAACATACCGTCACTTTGCTGATAACAAATATTTGCATAACTCAATAAAGCGAGGGTTTCTTCATCAACCGCAACGGGTTGTCGGCCTGCTTGATGATTTATCTCACTGGCGATGCTGTCGTCACGAAATCGAGAGTATTTTTGCTCTAAGCGCCTGACTTCCTGCTCAGAAAGGCGGGCCGCGTGGGCTATTTTTTCTGGGTCACCCTGCAAGTTTAAAATGCACTGTGTTCCCATGGCATCAAATGCATGCGTAAACATAAGGATTTTATGAAATTAGAATCGTTGGTAAGAATGAATCAACAGTGAAGCATAACCGAAGGCAAACAGCACGCTTAGAACAGACGCTATTTAGAACAACAGCATGGCGTATAGCCAGCCACACGCCTTTTGAGTCAGATCGAACCCATCAGCAGACTATCACCTAGAAGCGATAGTCTATTCCTAAGCTGACGGTCGTAAAATCGACCAGACCCGGTGTCTCAGTATCATCTCCATCTATCAACGCCCAGTCCTCTCGGCTTTGATATTGGGAATAGCCAAAGGTCACCGTTCCACTTTTCCAGTGGTACTGTGCTTGGAGTCCAATCGTTATTGCTCCATACGCTGACAATCTAGGGTCGCTGGCTCGGAATTCACTCGTATTGCCTGGCTGTACGGAGTAAAAGTAAGCGGCATTCTGCATGTAGTACCGAAAGTTAGGCGCTAACGTGAATCGCTCACCGAATATCTCCATATTTTGCCATAAAGCGATATCAAAGGTGTGAGAGCGTACTTTCCAGCTGTCATCGTAAAATCGATAATCCGCGTGAAATCCGGCACCACTGAGCCACCGAACATAATGTCGGTATTGAGTGGTAAAGGTGTATTCTTCTCGTCGATCTGGACGAACATCCCCTTTATAAGGGTCTGATAAGTAACCTGTTTTACGTGTAAAACCAAAACCCACCTGAATCGCTCGGTACTTATCGATGATTTGGCTGACGCCTTCGTAAATAGAAAAGCTTTGTTTCTTCTCGCCGTCAGCGGCTGCTCTGGTTGAGCTGGTTTCAGCGTCAGTAGGGTTGAGCTGGTCATTAGAAATGCTGATTGAGCCAACCAACGTCGTGTGGCTGTTATACATCTCAATCGTGCCGTCGAGCCCAACGGCCAATGACTTGTAATCGTTCTCTTGAGACATCGCCACAGTGCCACCCAACGTACCATCTTTAAAATAACGTTTAGGCGATAAACTGATGTCAGTTCGTGTTTCTTGAATACCGGTACCGCTGGCGCCACTCATAAACAGTTCTGTTTGACCGTTGTTTTCTTGGCTAATCCACGGGGATGCACCTGATAAGGTTTCGTACACCACATCGGTTTTTAGGGAGTATTTGTCACGGAAAGGGGTCAGCAAGCTGAACTGATGAACATCAATACTAAACCGCTTAAGATCGCCGCCGACCACGCGTGCAGCGGGTGCGTCAGCTTCTTCATACTGAGTATACCGGTAGCTAAGAACGTTGTTCTCTGGGGCAACTTCAGCTTTTGTCACGCTGGGGATAGCGAGCGCCGACAGAGTCAGCGCTGATAAAGCATTTTGCTTTTTATTTTTCATATAAAACGATTTGTATCAACCTAGTTGCAGCCACAACCACCACCGGCTGCCTGTCCACCTCCGGATGAGGCTTCCTTACTATAATAAATATGATTATCCAGCGCTGCTTTCTGGCCTACCGGCTGCCATGCCATCGCAGGTTGAGCTAAGTAACCGCGCTCCCAAGGTTTCACTTGAGCGCAACCGGAAAGCAGAACCAACAAACCCAGTATCATGAGTTCTTTCATAGTGAGAAACTTCTACTTCGTTTTGAGCAGCTTAACGACCGCTTTTTTGATTTCCGGCATATCTTTCTTTTTGAAGCCAACGTGTATCATTTGAACAACACCATTGCGATCAATCAGATAAGAAGTCGGCATACCTTGTAAACCATAACGTTCTGGCACTAAACCTTTAGGATCGGATACCACTGGGTAAGACACAGGGTATTCTTTCAGGAAGGCGATACCGGCCGCAGGGTCTTCATCCAGATTCACAGCCAATACTTCAAACCCTTTGCCTTTTAGCTCTTCACGTAAATCGCTCAGCATTGGCAAAGATTGACGACATGGACCACACCAAGACGCCCAGAAGTCAACGTAAACCACCTTTCCGCGTAAGCTCTTGAGACTAAATTTGGCTGCTCCATCCAATTGTGGCAAACGGAATGAAGGTGCTGTTTCACCGACTTCCAATGCTGACGCAAGGGGTGCCAATAGTAAGGATAGACAAAGAACGAGCGCTTTTTTCATTTTAAATATCATCCGACATGTAGTTAGCTAAACAGGTTAATATCTTCCACGGACAATGGGAACCCAACCGTAGTCGTAGAATTCTCAATACCTGCGTGCTTTCGCAAAGCTTTTTGAACATGTGCAGGTGTAATCACAATTCCACTATTATCCGCTTGACCTGTTTGGGGATTTACAGTCTCCGCTCTAAACTGTGCATTGGATGAACCAAACACTTTCCCGCCAGTGTTCACGCCGCTTGGCATGATCGTCATCATGCTGGTGACGTTCCAATGATCCTTACCTCGACCAGAGTTATAGTAGGGTGTACGACCAAAGTCAGAACCGATGACGATGGTCGTTTTTGACTCCAAGTTTAAGAGCTTTAACGCTTCCATCAAATAGTCTAAGCCTTCCATTAGATCGCCCAGACTTCTGTATTGCGATACATCGTGGTTTCCATGTGTATCGTATCCACCATGATTTAATATCGCGCTCGCACTTAAACCTGAAGCAAATGCCGCTGTGGCAACTTGCACCTGGCTCTTAAAAGATCGTGAACGATTGTTCATATGGGTGTCACGATTTAAGTCTAGGTTTAATTGATCAATGAAGTTACTCATTGCACCTAAGTTGGAATTAGCACTGCGAACACTTAATAGTTTGCTCAGTTGCTGGCGACGAAGTGGCAATGATTCGCTGGACTGCTGCCGTGCAATTCGAGCACTTTGGGCATCGGTCACGGTGCGATAAAAATCAATGTCACCATCTTTGGTTCGATACAAATATCCGTTGTTGTTATCACGTCGATTTACATCTGCTAACTCCGTTAAATATCCTGCACTGTTAGCACGTGATTTAGCCACTAAATTTGCGGTCTCGTCATAGCCACCATTGCTGATAAATGACATGGGCAAACTCGGCGCAACGGAGGCAGAATACAAAGCTGCAAAGTTTGGATGGCCCATTTCTAGTTTACCACTCCAAACATTTCGACTGCCGGTTGCATGGTTGTTTGTTCCCACATCAATACCGTTCACCACAATCATTCGAGAACCATAGCTTTGAAAAAGGTTATCGAACTGACCTTCTATGCGGACACGTTCAGCAAGGCCATTTTCACTGTCACCAAATGCATCTGGAATCGCACTCCACTGAATATCACCGATTCGCTTATTTGCATCCAAGGCAACCGAGTTGACCGAGCCGTCGTAATTTGAAAATACACCCGCACGGTCGGGGTAGGCTTCATTCAACCCTTTTGGATCAATCAGACTGGTAGGATCCCAACCACCGCTGGCATTGACCATAATGTAAAAGTGATCAGGGGGTGCAGCTTGTGCTTTGCTGACGGTGAGCGGCAATGAGGCCACCATGCCCGTAGCCGATAAAATTTGTAAGAACTCACGACGTTTCATATCCGATCCTCCTTTTATTCGTAAATGAATCGATAGTCAGACAATAGATACGTCATCACTGCAATCCAGGCACGTACCACATAGTTTGGGTCTTGATTGATTCTTTCTTCATCTGGCAATTCAGCGCCAGTCGCAGGGTCGTGTCGCGCTTGGCAATTCCAAGTCAGCCAAGTGGTGGGTCTTGGATCCAATAAATCACGCTCTGCTCGAGGTAGGTTCAGCAATGCATTGCCCTGCTGCCAAACTTGATAGAAAACATCATAGGTGTGGTTGATTTCTGCATCGCTCACAGCGAGGTCTTCACCGAGTAATCGCCAATGTAAGAATTGGATATTCTGTTTAATCGCACTAATGTTAGCAGCATTGTCGACACCATCTTCGTTCTTCGGCGCCGTATCTAAAGCAACATAAGGGAACAATACACGTTCATTGACCAAAGAATTGGCCACTCGCTTGAAGTCGATTGCTACCGACTGACAAGCCATCTCAATGGCCATTCTTTGCTGCATAGCCGCCATGATGCCATTCGGTGAATCAATTCGCGTGGTGACATCATCGCTGTTCATGCCTCCCATCAATAAGCTATTGCGCGTGTCATAAAGATCAGACCAAGTGTTACCCACGACTGCTTTCAGTTTACGCTGCAATTGTTCGGGTGAAAGATATCGAAACGCACCTGTATCGGCTTTAACGGCTGGCACATTTTCATCAATGGCCGCTGCACGGTAATACGGACTCATCACGATGCCTTTAACGGCTGCCTTAATATTCCACTGGTTGTTCACCATGCTGGCGGCAATGGCATCTAGGATGGCTCGCTGAGCTTCATACGCTTGACGATCCGCTGAACTCGCGCCCTTTTCTAAGCGAATTGGATCGGTTCCGACCAATCCACGATAAAGAATACGCACCACTGATCGGCGATACCGAGCATCCTGCGCAATTTCATTCCCAACCCAGTTGACCAGCGTTTTAAATTCGCTTTCAGCGCCGGCGATGGGTGCCACTTTACCGGCTAGACCAGGTGCTAAAATGCCATTGCTGTCCCAGCTGTTATCGCGAGTTTGTTTTGAAGACTGAATGTATCGCCCTGAATCGGTCCAATGTTGAAATGCCGATGCCACTGGATCCATTATGTAATGACAGCCATAACATCCTGGGTTTTCCAAGGTTGGGTTATCAAATTGTTCTGCACCTTCTGAATCATCAGGACGCTCTCCATCAATTGCCAAAATATCGGTATCTAAGAAGTAATCAAATACGGTTTTAGCTCGACCTCGGTTGCGATTGGTGCTCGTGGTAGGGTAGCGATTTAGGAACATGACAGATGTCAGCACACCGGCATGCGGGGTGCCCGATGGACTCCATTCCGTTGATTTGGTAATGCGTGCTGGACGGAAATCATTCGGGTCGTAAGGGAGATCCGTGTCATTTCCACCGGTACAATACCAGCCATACTGATCTTTGAGAGATTGCTGAACCGCTGGCGTGGCTTTCGTAAACACATCATCAGGGTTTCCACCCTCTACTAATTCTGCCTCATACACTTTTTGGCTGTACCAATTCACCATAATGTAATCCGCATTCACAACACCGGTAATGGGTAAGTTATTTTTGGCCAAATGCGTGACCAATTTTAATGGTTCTTTAGCGATGGCATCATTTGTGACCGCGCGATAGCAGCGCTGATTGTTTTCAGCCACGCTGGTATTATCACCTTGAAACCAATAACGGTTGGGGAAATCATCCTGACTCAATAATTGCAACCCGCCGTTGTCGCCATTTCTCGTTTCGTATTTATCGGTGAGTAGAAATTCGTTGTATATCTCCTCCAAACGATCGTAGAAGGTATCTTCCGCCATGATCGAATCTAACGCCTGTAACAACCCATCCTCACCGTTTTGATCAATGAATCGCTGTTCCGTCACCGTGGGCATACGACCCGCTAAATTTAATGCTGCTTTTCGCAACGTGGTGCTGGGGTTTAACGCTGTTACACCGTTTAGGGCAGACCGAACTGAAATCGAAGAACGAGAGTGGAAGGCCACCATGATATATTCGGCGGTATCGCGTGCGCAGTCATCTGCACATAGGTGAGCGTTATCAATGCTGGGCATTGCGCTATGAATGTAAGCGGCTAACGTTTCGGTGTCTGTGCAGTTTGCACAATTAATAATCGGGACATCCGCACCACCTGTGCCGTCGGTACCATGGCAGCCGGCGCACTGCTGATTATACTGGGTGCGACCTCGCTCATTGACCACGATCGGGCCGCTAGAATTAGCATCAACAGAACCGTCATACCGATCTGAATTACAAGCAAGCAATGACTGAGCAAGACCCAGCACGATGACTGCTTTCAGTATCCTTTTGATCATCCGCGGACTCCTGTTTTAGACGATTTGCGTGAAAATAAAGCTGAAGTTGTGCAGGTTGTAGCGGGTTAGGCATTGCAAATCATATACACAGGGAGGGTAAGATCATGAAGGCTTTTGTAGCGATTGTGTGTAATGAGACCTAGGCCTCAAAAAGGGTTTCAATCTGGCGTTCAAAGCATCTGAACTGCTTAATATCCCACCCAGAATGACCGGTTAGGATACTTTTTTCGAGAATAAACGAAGAGGTAGTCCGTGCGCGTAAAGTACACGCACATTTATTACCCTTTAAATTACTGACCTTATAGTCAGCCATTGTCGCGAGCTAGAATAAACTGACAAATAGTGTCACCTATGTGCGCAGCATCTCCCTCTAAATGCAGATGATGACCGCCCGCAAGCCAGTGAATTTCTTTCTTACTCTGAATGAGCGCCCAGCGCGCACCTAAAACGGATGCCTCAAACCCCTTTTCATTAAACATGCCGTCATTGGCCAAAATCAGACACGTTGGCGCACTGATGTTGGCAAAAAATGACTGAATTAACGATTCGGGTAGGCGCATCATCGAGGGAATCATCAGTCGTCGATCATGTGTCCATTGATACCCTTGCTCGGTTTCTTTGTGGGCTCGACTCACTATTTCAATCGCTCCCGCCTCCGAGAGCTTGAGCATACCGTGCATCCGGGCATGAACGAGATCCGATACTTGCTCGACGGTCTTGTGATCTGGAGCATGCTTTTTCATTTTTAATATGGCTTCAGCAAGGCGTTTAGGCGCTTCATTTTCGCTACCTGACAATGGCCCTAATGCTTCAATCATGGTTAAACTTAAAAGACGCTCAGGAAAGGTCCCAGCATAGAGCGACGAAATAGAAGCGCCCATTGAATGCCCCATCAAATGGAAACGCTCCCAACCTAACGCATCGGCAATGAATTCAACGTCTTCAACGCCGGCCCACAAATGATAATGCTGATGTTCCGGCCAGTGACCGCTCAGACCATGCCCAGGCAGATCAACCGTGACTAAATTGAAATCCGCCAAATATGGCGCCAGTCTGTGATAAGTGGCGGAGTTATCCAGCCAACCGTGTAAACCTAACATTGGCATGCCCTTGGGGTTTCCCCACTGCTGGGCATGAATGTCGATGCCTTTGACCGATAGCACTAAGGGGTTTGCCATGTGTTTAACTTCTCCAGAATTTGACGAATTTTTTCAGCTGTTTTTTCTGGCTGCTCTAACGGAAAAAGGTGAGTGCCTTCTAAGCTCGACGTATACATGCCCATTCGTTTGCGCATGTTAGATACTTGAAAGGGCCTGATGACATTGCTTTCTCGTCCGTAAATCAATCCACCTGGCGGGTGCGCACGTCCAATTTGCCGCATGCGATGCGGTAAGGTGCGATAGATATTGACTTCCGTTTCTGCGGTGAACCTAAGTCTGATTCCACCTTCGAACGGCTCTGTTCCAAATCGAACGTAATCAGCCAAGCATCGAGGATCGGTTTTTCTAAACAAACCTTTGCCTCGAAAATACTCCAATGCCGTCTCCTCATCCGGCCATTCTTCTCTGCGCCCAAACGTACGCCCGGCAGGGGTGATACGATCAACCCAACCAAAGCGTTTGGACATTTGAACAGCCAAAGCGTCTACCCCGATCAAAACGGGTGCATCTAACATGAGAAAGGATTTAAATAAATCGGGCCTTCGTGAAGCGGCCATAAAACTGAGGACACCACCTAGGCTATGCCCGACAGCAATAACTGGCTGGGTGTAGGAGGATTCAACGTGATCAATAAGCTCATCGACTAAGTAAGGCCAGCTATCTGTGACCGGATATTTAGGGTTGTGCCCTAATCGATCAATGTATCCGATTTCATAATGCTCATTTAAGCAGTCGAACATAACTTGATAGCTTTGCGCAGGAAAACCATTCGCATGAGAAAAATGAACAATGTCTTGAGCCATGAAGCCCGCCTAAACCCGATAATGTTAATGATTACGGTGTCCCATTGAACGTCCACTGAGCACCACCACACCAAAATCCAGCGCACGGGCAATAATCAGTATGACGGTAGGTCACCGTAAGCGTGTGGTGTGTCAGCCACCCTTTCAATTTAATTTTTCAAATTGAAAGGGACACAATAGGCCGAAGTGGGATTTCAAACAAGTGTTTGATTACCAAGGTGCAACCGCTAGGTTGGGAGGTGTGACTGCATAGCCTGATTGCTGCAATAACCGTATCAGCCCTTTTTCGCCCGGTAAATGCAAAGCACCCACTGCGATAAAAGCCTTACCTTTCAATAAATGAGGTTGAGCGCGTAGCAACATTCGCTCATTTCGTTCGCTGATCAACTTTTGTCTCAAACGTTTTGCCAGCGCTTTGTTTTCGAGTTCGTCCAACTCATAGCTTTGCTCGTAAATTTTATCCAGATTGCCGTTCAAATACGCTTGAATGAGTTGCTCATTACGACTGGATATCTCAGGTAGATATTTCAATGTATCCGCCAGCAATGTGATCTGATCTAAATGCGTTAGCTGATCAAATACGGAAAGTTGTTCTTGTAAAGATTCAAGCGCACACAATTGTTTATATTGGTGGTTTGCCCAGTGGTATAACTGTTCATCTAATGTGTAGCCACCGTGGTCTTTTGGTCGACTGAGAATAACCATCGCCGCCCAAGGTTTGAGTCTAAGCGTTTCAACGGGTGTAATCCCCATGCGATTCATCGCTAAACTTAGCTGCGTAAATAACGGTTCGCCCAGCAAGCCATCAAGCAGGATATTCTCAGGGAGCAGCATGGCTTGCCCAAGCCCAATCTGGGTTTGCCGGTCCGGCAGTATTTCAAGACAAAGAGTTTTCGACTCATCGAAGCGACGACGAATTTCTTGATTAAGTGCTTTGACGCGCTTGTCATTAACGTGGATCGTGCCGAATAAATAACTGGCTGGCGTGTTGGGTTTTTGAACACGCCACAACAGCCCTGTTCCGACCTCACTAAAAGCCGGCGAAGGAATAAGAAGAATAAGTAGGAGGGTTAGGGTTTGAAAGTATTTCGAAGCGTACCGCACTGCGCCGCTACCACGTCTGTTTCTATTACAAATAGCCCTGCAGTAGCCACCACTAAACCAAAGTCATTGCCGTCAGTGAGTTTAGTCGCAAGTTTGCCAACGAAAGGCTGGTGACACACAAGCAACACTCGCGCGTCATCCTTCACTGCACCAATAAGTTGGTCTATCGCGAACTGAGTTTTACTCTCAGGCGTAATCCAACTAACGGTCTCCTCCTGCTGAATGGTGACCCCAACTTCTTTAATGACATCCAGTGTTTGTTGCGCTCGTAAATACGGGCTCACAAACACTTGGTCAAAAGTATGTTCTGCTAAATGATTGGTCGCTACTTGATGTACTTCAGCGCGGCCATGAGAGGTCAATGCGCGAGACGTATCATCCGTTGACATCGGTTCCGCTTGCCCATGACGCATCAAGTAAAGCTGAATCACGATGCCGCCTGCTTGGTCTCATCATCCCCATCCGCTTTACTAGCAGCTTCAGATTTCTCGGTACTGCTTTCATTTTTCGAGGAAGTCTTTGACTGACGGTTAGCCGATGATTGAGTGGCTGATGGAGCAGTGGTGTCCTCTTTATCAGCCATCATAGACGATTCATCTTCAGACTGATGATCGGCTGAAGGCACATCTGGCCAATCGCTAAAAGGGTAAGGCTTTTGCTCAGCGTTGTAACTGATGTAATCAATCATTTGTTTAACGTACATACCTAGGCCTCTTGCAAATCGGCTTAAGCTCTCGTTTGCGTCCCCAGTAATCAACGTGTATAGCCACTGACACAGGGCCAACAACATCACGACAATGTCGACAATGCGATACACAATTAAGAAGAGCACCATAAAAATGGTTCTCAACCAAAAAGATTCAGATTTTAGGTTTTCTTTCCATGTATTGTTCATGTGTTATCTGACCTTTACGTCGATTAAGTGGAGTGATGCTCGTCAAACTGCAAATGGCTGTCATATCATCTTTAGAGGGCGCCATCACCCTCTATCGGCAATGAGCTATGCCCCGCGCGGCAGGGAAAACTCTACGTCCGTATTGTGTTCGCCCGTCATCAAAGCTTTAGCAACCTGATTCACTTCAGCCCCATTAAAAATGACTTCATACAGTGCATTTACTAATGGCATATAGATACCGGTGTCGTTGGCTTGATTGCGCACGTAGCGCAACGTGTTAATGCCTTCTGCGACTTCTCCCAGCGCTTCTACAGCCTCATCTAACGTTTCGCCATTACCAATAGCGTAGCCTACTCGATAATTTCGGCTAAGCGGTGAAACGCACGTGGCAACTAAATCGCCCACACCCGCTAGACCTAGGAAGGTCATGGGATTAGCGCCCTGCGACACGGCAAATCGGCTCATTTCGGCCAAGCTTCGTGTAATCAACATAGCTTTGGTGTTTTCACCGTAACCTAAGGCGGCCGCCATACCTGTGATGATGGCGTAAATATTCTTAAGCGCACCGCCCAGTTCAACCCCATACATGTCAGCGTTGACGTAAATACGGAAGAATTCACAACTCAGGGATTGCTGAATAAAATCTCTAACGCGCTTATCTTTGCTCGCGATCACTGTAGCGGCAAGCTGCCGCGCGCCAATTTCTTTTGCGAGGTTCGGGCCACTGATGACGCCGATTGAGTTGGCAGGGAAAACCCCACGAAGGATGTCGCTCATCAGGTTAAAACCTTCTGGCTCAATGCCTTTGGTCGTACTGATGAGGATTTGGTCTTTGCTGACCAACCCTTCCGTTCGTTCAACGAGTTCACGAAAAGATTTACTCGGGACGGCATAGAACAAAATAGACGCATCCGCAATGCCAGACTCTAAATCGTCTGTGGGCACAATGTTTTCGTGTAGTTTGACGCCGGGTAAGTATTGTTTATTTTCGCGGGTTTCAAGGATTTGAGCGATGGTATCAGTATTGCGCATCCATAAGGATACTTTGAATCCGTTTTCTGCCAAGATATTCGCGATGGCAGTGCCGAAACTGCCACCACCCAGAACCGCTGCTTTAAGGTTCTGAGTTTGTGTGTTTTCAGACATAGGTTATTGGTCTTCCAAGCTATTCACTAAATTCTGAAAAGCCGCACGGTTATTCTCATTCAGAGACATGAGTAACTTATGGGCTTCCAGTACTCGTTGTTTCATTTCCGATTCATTGACCGACTGAGTAGGCAACTCAACCTCATCGAGGTATTCCACCCGGGACACCAGTTCCCTCACAATATAGAACACCTTATCAAAACCCATACTGGTTAAGATGCGATTGATATCCTCATTCGTAGAAATAATAGTCGGTACTTGATCGAATCGTTCTTTGTAAAGAATGGATATTTTAGCCAATTGGCCAAGTGAGGTACTGTCGATGCATTGTGTTTCTGTCAAATCAATGATCACAGTTTTAAACGTGTTGGCTTCAAACATATCGTCAGTGTACTGATCTAATGTCGTACACAAGTTCAGCCGCACGTCACCGACAAATTTGATTATGTATATGCCCTGACTTTCAGCAACGAGAATCTTTCCCGCATCCATATTCAACCAATCCTAGACAATGTCAGTAACGTAATATCATCTGGCACTTCTCTGCCATCATTTAATGCAAGTAAGTCTTTCAAAGGTGCTGCTTTTAATTGTCGATTGTTGACCATGTCCAGCAAACAAGCCTCTTTATCCGCAAGCCTTGGCTGGGGCAATACTTCAATAATACCATCGGATAGAACAATCAGCTCGAATTCTTGCCCTAGTTCAATCTGATGACACGTGTATTCTGCCCCAGTGAACAACCCTGCTGGCTGACTTCGTCCTTCTAAATACCGTGTTCCCGCCCCGTTCTTAAGTATCGGCATCGGGAATTGGCCGCCAACACTATAAGAAAGCACACTGCTTGGCAAATCAATAATACCCAAAAACATGCTGACATGTTTACCCAGCCGAGCGTCTACCAATTCCTTATTAATTCTACTGAGCACACGCTCAGGGTATAAGATGTCATCACTGGATTGTCGCTTTAGATTTCGACGCAGCCGATTGGTCATATTCTTGAGCAGTACAGTGATAAAGGCAGAAGATGCGCCATGACCAGACACATCCGCAATGTAAAACAGTACCTTTTCATTCGAGATGAGAAAGTAATCGACGAAGTCGCCACTGAGATAAAGAGATGGAATGATATTGTACTGAAATTCTATTCCACCGATGTGCGCTTGATTCTCAGGCAGCATTCTTCGCTGAACCTCTCGCCCAGCTTGCTGATCTTGCCTCAGCTCATCTAACCGCAGCTCTAACTCTCGGTTTTTGTCTTCAAGTTCTTCTCGATACGATTGATTTTGCTCTAATAAGCGTAGCTGACGTAGATTTCGATTGATGCTGTGTTCGAGAACTTCTAAGTCGAGAATGGGTTTGATCAGGTAGTCACAGGCTCCGAGTCTTAAGGCCTCTACAACATCAGCCATGACGCCCGCGCCAGACACGACGATAAAGGGGGTAACCGGGGAAATTTCATTGATTTTGCGCAGCGTGGAAAGGCCGTCCATCTTTGGCATGCGAAGATCACACAGCACAATATCCGGCCGTACCTCTTTAAAGAGGTCGATACCTGTGGCGCCGTTATCGGCTTCGTAGACGTTAAAACCGCTGTCTTCCAAGTACGCTACTATGCTGTCTCTGACAATTGCATCATCGTCAATGACCAGTACCTGGCCGTTCGCCTCACTCATCCAGACGCCTTCATACCTGTTATTGTTGTGATCGTTAGGTCGGCAGTGGCAAACCTTACATGGCTCCAATTTTTGACGCAACCGCAAATACGGCAAATTCACACAAGTTTGAGCAGATTTAACACTGTCATAGTGTTTGCATAAGAAACGTGAGACGCCATTCCTTTGTATCTTGCGTTTTTGTAAACAAAGGTTTGAGCGCGAATCGGTTTTTATAACTGAAACTCATGGGGAATTACCCCATTTGCCGGTGAAAATTGGGCCGGAAGACAAGCCATAAAAAACGTAAATGTGATACAAGTTCAACACGAGAGATTAAAATTGTGACCGCACAGTGGCCTGTCTGTTTAGCGCTTTGACAGCGATTCAGTGAGAAAGGTATAAACAAAACCCAATTGGTTGGTTTTTGAACCGTCACAAAAATAACGTCAATTTTTTAGCGCTTTTCGATCGGCGTGAATAAACAGGTTGGATGAAGGCAGCGGTCGGAAATCCAAGCGCAGCCTAAGCATTAAACATCTATGGTTGAGGAATAAAAATAATGAGCCTAGCAAATACATACGAAGAAAAACGTAATTTCATTCGCATGAAGCTTCACTCCCCCGTCACGATTAAGCAGGGTGATAAAACGCTCGATGCCGTCTGCGTTGACTTAAGCGGTACGGGCATGTGCATTGAGTTAGAGGATCAATTGCCGTTGGGCCAAGCCTTAGAAGCTTACATCCCTTCTTATCAAAACCAGTTTGCTCCACTGAACGCCAGCATTCGGATTAATCGATGCATGGAAGAGTCCGGTAAGTTTTTATACGGCGCTGAAATTGTAGAACTGCTTGGCTAGAAAAGAATATCGGCAGTGAAGCGATGAATAGCCAGCTTCACTGCTACGATTAATTGATGGCTTCTTCATCGACCTCAGAAGATTCTGGTTCAGGTGATGGGTTCATCACTGGCACTTCATCGAGTACAGCGTCACTGGCTTGCGGTGATGCATTAGAATCAACGGGTTGAGTCGTCTGATTTTCATCTTCAATGATTTCGCGACTGCCGTCATCTAAGCTAAGCTCTTCTTCGCTGAACGCTTCTTCATCTATAGACTCGCTTTCGAATTCATCATCTTCCCACTCATCATCCCAGTCGTCTTCAAATTCATCACTGAATTCATCCTCGACTTTGCCGTCATTAATCAAGTATTGCCGACGCTGCAAATACAAGCTCCTCACGAATGAATATTTATCACCTGAGATCAACCCTTCTGCTGGCACAAGATCAGCGCGCAAATCTAGAAACTTTAAAAAGGTAGGGCTGTAAAACACCTGAGATTCATCCATCGTTTGCTTTAACACGTCGATATCAGAAGGCAGGCTGTATTGAATGGCCAGTCCACTGGCATCTCTTACTGTACTGGGACCTAAAAACGGTAATACAACGTAAGGGCCAGAGTTAAGCCCCCAATATCCAAGTGTTTGACCGATATCTTCGTCGTGTTTCTCGAGTCCGATATGCGATGCCACATCGAATATCCCCAAAAGGCCGATGGTCGAGTTTATGAGAAATCGTCCTGTGTCCGATGCCGCTTGAGCAAACTTCAGCTGAAATAAATCATTGATAATGACCAGAGGCTCACCAAGGTTGCCAAATACGTTCGAAAACGCATTATCAACCGCCTGAGGAGTCACGTTTCGATAGGCCATCGCCAACGGCCTAGCGGCATATTTATCAACCGTCTCATTAAATTCAAATACACCGCGATTCCAGCCCTCCCAAGGGTCATCTTGGTTTTCAGCGTAAGAAAGAGGCGTAAATATAAGCATCAACGCAATCAAAGAGCGGCGCATAGAACTGTCCTGTTGGCTTCAGCGGGCAATTAAATCAGCGGTTTAGGTCAAGTGCAAGATTAGGATAGTGGAAACGGATTGTTCTGCTGAGCGTATTTGAATTTACTGGGTACATTTGCTTTAGGTTGTGTGGGCAGAATGACCGAAGACTGTAGCCGCTTAATCGTTCGTGAAGATTGCGACAACGCTAAAACATATGGATCAATCCAATGCCCACTCGGGTGACGCCTGTGTTCAATCCATCATCTTCGTAACGCGATGCGTATACATGTGCAACGGTGGATGAAGCCAGCGTGTAATCCACACCGACAGCACCCAGTGCCCGTCCTGTAGCCACTTGGTCAGAGGACATAAACTGAGATTTAAAACGAAAGGCCTCATATCGGTATGAAAGATTAAGGGCATAGCCCAAAACTTCACAGCTGTCGCAGACATCTTCTGAGGAAACCTGCTGAACCAAAGCGCCGATGCGAACTGCCTCAATCTCATAAAGAATCGTCATACGTTGCAGAGAGTCTTCCAGACCCGGTAAAGATTGATCTGCCGCTAACGCAACATATAGCTGCGGTCCGTCATAGGAAAAGCTCATTGAATAACCGTTGTCCTGGCTGGTGCTTTCGGATAACACAGAAGAAACATCCAATTTGAAGCCTTCAATTTCTGCACTGCTGGCATTAATTTGATTTGCGACGCGGTGTTCGCCTGCCATGACAATATCTAAATCTACAACATCATTGAATAAATCGAAGTGTCCCTGTGAGACTTTAACCGGCGTATCCATGTAACCCATTTTTAAACTGCCGAACGCACCCGTCACACCCACAAAGATATCTCGTTGCTTGAATGGACTCGCGGATGAACCATCCCCATTTACTTCATATTCCATGGCATAGATGACCTGAACTAAATTCGCATCATCTTTCCCCCGAATGCCCAGTCGGCTAGCAAACGATTCCACCGACCACACAGGATCAGACACTTGTACATCCGTATTTAAATACTCAAGTGCCACATTGAATTTCCCATAAACCGTCGCCTCTGCGAATACGTTTGATACCATTATGACTGACAACAAAATGACAAATAGCTTAGAGGTTGGTTGCCTTAACGTCGAAGTTCCATGTTTATTCGTCAACGTACACTCCTAGTGTGACTGTTCAAGCCCCCAATTCCATAGGGACGCTCGATTCCGTTCCGACCACGCATACGGTCACAACACTAGAAGAATGCAAGTTTCGTTCTATTCAATATACTCAACTGAATATCGGCGTAGACAGTCGAAAAAGCATAGTCATTCACTGATTAAGGCTCTGCCGAGAGTCACTGCACGTTATTGGGAGCAATTAACAGCGCGCATAGCCGTACTACATACTCTTTGAATACACGAATGCATACTCAATCCATGCCATGTAAAAGGCAACTACGCTGATGGGGATTGCACACAGATACAATGCATTCACGTTGCCACTGCTGCAACAACTCCGCACCACTGGTCATTACTTTTTCTAACGATAAATTTAACGTCTGTGCTAATTGACAAATGATATGACGAGGCGTCACTGCTTCCGCAGATCCACTATAGTCAGAAAGCAGTGTAAAAAAGTAGTAAGACAGAGTATTCAATTTGAGCTGTCTAACTTCATGGTGTTGATTGCGATACACCAATATAAAACAAGGTTTCAATGGCATCGAATTCACTGTCTCGATGAATTCATTTTTTTGATGCGGTGGCAGACCATTAATTGGGAAAGTATTAAATAGCGAATCTATTGGGTAGTCATAACCTAAACTCCACGCAGTTTCGTTCAAATAAATTTCATTATTGATTAACACCTCAGTCGTCACATTACTTGACCTAAATAATTTTGTATTTTGAAAATGCGCACACAGTATCAATTGACATTCAAGATCCACCAAAGACTGAGCACATCTTGGTAACGATATCGAAGCCTCATGATTTAAAAAATCCTGAAGCTCTGTCGCCAACTGAAAGTAGTAAGGCGTTTTGCTCTTATGATAAGCAATAAACTGTTCAATCACGTTTGACCAAATTTTTTCACTAATAGACGCTTTAAACAACGGAAAACAATTCGACAACAGGGATTCTATGTTATTAAAAACCAGTTCTCGATATACACCGACTTGCTCCGCACTCCACCCTTTAACATGAGGAAATTGCTCAGGGTCTCTCATGCTACGAGCAATATCGTGCAGGTGTCTCACATCATCGACGTCACTCACTGCGTGCACCATTAGCATTCATCAGTGAATTGATTGCGTCTTCTTGATGTTCAGCGATAGATATTAGTTCACGACTCAATTCATCCCATACGGGCAAATTAAAATCGCGCTCTAACACTGTGGGTTTGACGCCATGACACGCATACGAAAATGCCAGTAAATCCCAGACCTCATGGCAGACGGCGGTACCGTGAGTATCAATTAATAGACTTTCTGATTCTTTATAGTGTCCCGCTATGTGCATATAGCGAATTCGATTTGAAGGTAACGCAGATATGTATTTTCGTGCATCAAATTGGTGGTTGATGCTATTAACATACACGTTATTGACATCCAATAAAATTTCACAGCCCGACTTTTCTACCACTGACATGAAAAAATCTATCTCTGTCATATCAGACGGCGATTGCGCATAGCTGGCAATATTCTCTATCGCCAGAGGCACGTTAAGCAGCTCTTGTACCGCATTGATTCGACCCACTACCTGTTTAACCATGGTTTGTGTAAACGGCAATGGCAGCAAGTCGTAAAGATGCCCATTAGCACCACTAAAACTCAGGTGCTCACTATAAATGGGAATGGTATAAGCCGACATAAAGTGCTTGATCGCACTCAGCAGGCGTCTATCAAGTGGATCAGGCGATCCGAGGGAGAGAGATAGACCATGCAAAATAATTGGATAGGACTCAGCAAGCCGATGAAGGTCCGCTTCAGATTGCCCACCCAAACCAATCCAATTCTCTGGTGCCAACTCCAAAAACTGAGGCGTCATAATTTGAGGAGCATTTAAATAGTCTATTAAAGGTCGACGCAACCCTAATCCGACGCCAGAAACATTCTTTGTCGTGCCATTGTCGTACACCATGGCAAACATTATCCCTATTGATAACCGGTTTGTTCCAGACAGCGAAACTAGTTTGGATTGGACTCAGGCTTAGAAGTTTGGGCGTCCGCATGATGTTCTGTGTCAGCCTTGTCGACCGATGCAGAGTGATCAACGACTGTCCCAGCACAACGCCCCTCACCACACAATCCGTCGTTATTCATTTGGAGGGTTTGACCAGGATTGGCTGGTGAATCTGACGTGCTCGCACATCGCCCTTCTCCACAACGTCCATTAACATCAACATTGTTTTTGGATTGAATAGGCTCACTCAAAAATACGGTATCTTCCGCTAAACCTTCCATAGCGGCCCCTCCTATCAGAGTAGACACAGCAATAGCCAATGATCGTCGCATGGTTCGCTTGTGCATAACGCATCCCTCACTAAACTTTGAGCATTCCAGTCAATCTCTTCATTGGATACTACTCACCACAATACAAGACGCTCATTTCAAGCATTATCCAACCTTACAGAAAAATGAGACTCACTCTGTACAAATAGGTTCGACAGACGCTTCTAATAGCATAGCCATAAATAGAGTATCCGACCGCAAAGGGTTCGACTTCAAAATTGTGAAAAATTAAGCACTTATGTGCTTACCAGCGAACGGCTATGGATGGGGTAAAATTCAGTATGGCAATTAAAATTTTCACTTGAGAACAAGATAATCTAAAGGGCATCCAACAATATTAGATAAACCTCATATACCCAGTAGCTTTATCAATGCTGCGGATACTTTTTAGGGTATTCGTATAGGCCTATAACCCCAGATCGTCGATGATATTACAGTGTTGGTGCATGCTCATTGAGGTAGAAAATCAGCCCCAAAAAAAAGCCTCAACATAGAGGCTTTTTTAAATTGAGTGGACGAC
Source organism: uncultured Saccharospirillaceae bacterium (assembly GCA_947503895.1). GTDB lineage: Bacteria > Pseudomonadota > Gammaproteobacteria > Pseudomonadales > Oceanobacteraceae > Bermanella. The sequence continues at coordinate 453,854 of CANNFT010000004.1, read as the reverse complement.
AAATGCTACCTTAGAACGGCACATCATCATCGTAATCTTGTCCAAACGGATCTCCATCCGGCGAGATAGGCGCTGCAGACTGAGCATGATTACCGGCCCGCTCAACCCGCCACGCCTGTAGGCTGGTAAAGCACTTTTCAGGCTTGCCTGGTGCATTCCACAATCGACCCGACAAATTAAAATGAGCGACCACTTCTTCACCGACTTGATATTGATCCATCAGAGCACATTTGTCTTTGATCAACTCCAGTGCAACAAAGTTAGGGTAATCAGGATTTTCGCCCTCTCCCGTCAGCTTGATCACGAATTCTCTTTTGGTAAAACCATTCGAACCGTATTCTGTGGTCGCGCCGATAGAGTGCAGCACGCCCTGCACGTCAAAACTTTTGGACATAATAAACTCACCTATTGATCAAGGTGCGTAGGATAGCATCGACCTAAACCCTGTGCACGTCCAGAGTCCTGCCACGACAGAGTTAATGAATAACAGACCGAAAATTTATTACCCATCAATTTGTCGTGCAGCGAGATGATTACAGCGAATATGACAGGTTAAATGATAACTGGTCTGCTTTATTTTTCATGTGCGTCATTTTAATAAAATCAAACCCCATATCTAACTTACGCCATAGAAAAAATTCAAACCCTAACCCATACACTAACCCTGTAGACTGCAGTGTATCTTCCTCCTTAATCAGGCGTGTGCGATTGTAAGTCACGGTGTAATCATACGAAACAGAGAGGCTATTAATTCCTGCTGTGATATACGGGCGAAAAGGTGTGGCACCGAACGGTCTAAACTGGGTCAATATTGAATAGCTGTAATCCACTTGCGAAACATAATCTTCTTTTATATGACGCGCTCCAAGATCAGAGCTAAAAATCCTAAATTCGTATCCAGAGCTTGCTGTGCCTTTACCTTGCGCAATTTCGCCATTCAAACTCCACTTATCCGTAATATTCGCTCCAAACGTCAACGCGACAGCCGTTGGCAACCCCGTGGAATCATCGGATAAGTCACTTGGGTCTAATAATGGGTCAATATCACGCCCTAATTTAGAGGGTAAGGAAACGGCTACGTCTCGATGCCCTATACCAATAGAATAAGTACCAGCGATTTGCTCCACTGCCGTGGACGTCATAGGGAATATAGCTACAATGGCCGCTAAAACAGTGTATTTCATACGGAATGATCACAAAAGATACAAAAAAGAGGCGCGATCATACCATTGAATTAGACGAATACAAGGGGTGAATAGCCACCTGAACATAGTAAGTGAACAGTAGATAGCACTGAAAAATAACTGACCTCCAGCGCATTAATTATCGCCCATTACCCGGAATTTTGGCGGCTTGCGAGGCCTTACCAAATGGGGGACTAGCACCTCGAATCTTGCGCCAGCTTTGCTTGGCAAACTGGGTATCATGGTAGCTTTTTTAAACTGACTCCTAATTCACTGAAAAAAAGAGAAGCCGGTAAGTATGCAAGGCAACCTCCTCATTGCCAACTAAACTGTGTCATTCTTATCTGCTGAATCTGAGAAATAGTGACGGCATAATTAATGAGCAAAATCACTTCAATAAGCCATGATGACGGATCAATACCACGACACTTGGAGAAAGGTTCAGCAATGACAAATATAAAAAAATTACATCAGGTTGACGAAAACATATGGATACATAATGGCAGTACAGTTTCATGGTATGGAATGCCATATACGACAAGAATGACTCTTGTCCGTTTGCGTAATAGAGAAATTTGGGTTCATTCTCCAGGAGAAATATGTGAAGAGCTAGTTTGCGAAATCCAAGAACTTGGTGATGTTACATATTTGATCTCTCCAAATAAAATTCATCATCTTTTTATTCAGGATTGGATTAAGCTGTTCCCTAATGCTAAAGCCTATTCTTCACCGGGCCTTGAAGAAAAAAGGAAAGACATTATTTTCTCTAGTACGCTAGCTGATGCAGCAGAAACAGAATGGGAAAATGAAATTGAGCAGTTAATTTTCAAAGGTAGCAAGGTTATGGAGGAAGTTGTGTTTTTTCACAAAACCTCCAGAACACTTATTCTTACTGACCTAATTGAAAATTTCCACCCTAATCATTTCAAAGGATTCAGAAAGATATTGGCGAAAATAACAGGCATTATCAGTCCAAACGGAAAAACCCCATTAGATTGGCGGATGTCCTTTATCTTTAATAAAACCAAAGCAAAAGCATCTTTGCAGGTAATGATCGGCTGGAATCCTAAAAGAATCATCATTTCGCACGGAGAATGCATTGAAAATGATGCACTGACATTCCTTAAAAGGTCTTTCAATTGGTTGTAGTGCTTAATCATTAACAAAAACCAATAATTTTCTATATTGGCAAACAATTAAATCCCTCTTGCATTTCTCCTTTAAGTAAGGTGCTAGGCATTAAGATTAGGTTCTCCATGATATGAGCCCATTTGATGTCATTATTTTTTCCGGAATCATGGTTGCGCTTTCAGCACTACCAAGCTCTAGCGTTGCATTAGTCATTGTTCGTGCAGCGACATTAGGAACCGCGAGTGGGATTGCTGTGGCTATTGGTATTGTTCTAGGGGACCTAATTTTTGTCGCAACCGCGATGCTTGGTTTGTTCGTGATAGCCGAAACTCTTGGGAGTTTATTCACGCTTGCAAAAATCATAGGCGGCATATACCTCATCTATCTAGGATTCAAGCTCCTAACATCAAAAATAAATGTAACGTTAGCATCAACTGGGCCGGAAAAATCTAAAGGTTTATTCACTAGCTTATTTGCTGGACTTTTTCTTACACTAGGTGATGTAAAGGCCATTTTTTTCTACGCCAGTATTTTCCCAATGTTTATCGGTTCATCAACCATCAATGCACAAATAATCACCACTATTTTCGCGATCACTGCATTAAGCGTCGGCAGTGTCAAAGTGGCGTATGCAGTTTTTGGCGCTAAACTTTCTAGGCACTTACTTCAGTCCAAATACGCAGAAAAAAGTAACTATTTTGCTGGCGGTATATTGGTGATCATAGGCAGTTATGTCGCATTAAAAGCCTAAAAATCAGTAATACACATGAAAGCTTCGAATATCACTACAGACTATGCTGCAAAGCTCACTATTTCGTTAGAAATGACTTGGCCGTGATGATTAATCAAGCGAGGTATTAGTCAAGTGCCTATTAGCATCCTAGCTCCTGTCGACAAGCAAAGCACTACTATAGGCCAGACTTTAGCCCAAAGGAGAATTAAAAAATAAATCTTAAACATTTATGGTTACGCTAAAATCCGACCTGCGTGCATAGAAAAAACGCTCGCTAACTATTTACCGTTCAAATTCAATCTAAGGCATATTACTGCAGGTTAGTTAATTCCAATGGCGCCATTCAAGAGTCGATTTCCTACTGCCCTATAGTCACCTGCACATCCGCGCTTAAAAAGTCATTGGATAACACCTCAATATAAATTTGATTACTCAGGTCAGAGAGTATCTCTCCAGGGCCTAACACCGCCACTAATCGGGTTTTCGTTTTCCCAGTACTGTATCGATGCACCAGCACATAATGAGCATATTTTCGCTCTACACCAAACGGACTGTAATATGGAAGATGATAGGTGACGTAATACTTTTCATTGTTATTTGGGATCGGAATAGTCAGTAGCTGTACATTCGGATCATCTAAGAAAGGCCCTTTTTGCATTGCGGTTAGCGTCTCAACGGATGTAGAGCTCACTTCTTTTACAATATTGGGAACGGTGTCATACCAATGTTTTTGTATTCTGTGCGGCGCATTGATTTCATGTGGATACCATTGCCCTGCACCCATGATCCCCGACTGATCTCCATATTCGTTTTCGATAACACCATCGTTATTAAAATCGACACCTGCGTGTTGAAAATCCAAGTTATGACCTAATTCATGGGCATAAATAAACGGAGACTTATGCCATCTCACCCATGCACGACAATAGTTTTGGCATCCTACGTTTGCAATACCTCCCCACCCACAACCAATACTTTCGGGAACTAAAAATAGTCGATGCTGATAAAGACTGATGTCGACACCCAAATTCGCGGCGGCTTGCTCTGTATCTCTTGCCCATTGATATGCATCGCAGGTATCACCAATGTCATAGTCTAAATATATTTCAAATATATCGGCCATTCCGTCATTATCAACATCCCGTTCAAACTTAAGTTGCTCGAATGAGCTTTTCCATACCAAGTTATTGACGGACTTAACACCCGTAAATAAATCGACGTCAGCTTTATCAACATTCGTGAAAAGATCGATTGCTTTATCTCGAAAACTCACAAGAAAGGTAACCAATTTTCTGTTTTCGTTCGCGGAGTTATGTTTTTTTATCTGACGGCTTTCACTAAAAACACGATGAACAGAGATAACGTCGATCACCTGAAGACTGCTAGAGACTTTACCTGACGGGTGACCTCGAACTGTCCCCTCTATCGTTACAGCCATGCCACGTATAAATTCTTGAGTCGCCAGTGTTTTAGGAAGTGCTAGCCTAAAGCGACGGGCCTCAGTCGTCGTCAAGTAATATTCTGTTTTCGAGCGCTCTTCCAAAAAATAATCTTCAATGACTATATCCAGTGTGCCTGTCATCACTTCAGAGAATGAAAGACTAGAAAATAGACCACAGAGAAATACGATAGAGACTTGTCTTATTCGAGCCGACAGAACCTTTTTCATACTGCCCTCCTACATTGCTCATTGATGCGATATTAATGACTATAGCCAATCAATACTCTGCGAAGACTCAAGTAGAAAAATATGAAATTTTTGTTAGGATTTTCGTGTAGGTAATTCGAAGTATAATCGCCTAATGTTTACCTGATAAACCATAGACTTTTCAAATCCCAAATTCCACATTGCAGGCACATTTTGGATAAAGCTGTGCCAAATACGACACCCTCACACGATACGCCGAGTGTTCATTTCTAACATGACGAGTCGGCTGCTATTCAAATTGCATTTAGTGCTATCACGCTAAATCAACACCAAATTATAAGTATGTGGGTGTCTTTGGGCTTAAGGGGGTCGCTGCTCAGAGAAGCAATAAAGGGGATTTGACAAAGCATAAATAAAAAAACCGCAACCTGATGATATTCAGTCGCGGTTTTTTAGGTTTAAGCTCTATGAATAAATTTCATAGAGCTTAATGGGGGGTGATCAGCAACCAGTGGCTCAGAACAGCCTCTGGTTTGAGGGTTAGCCAAGGTAGCTCAGCATAACACCTGCCGCTACCGCAGAACCGATTACACCGGCTACGTTTGGTCCCATTGCATGCATTAACAAGAAGTTTTGAGAGTTAGCCTCTAAACCCACTTTGTTTGATACACGCGCCGCCATCGGTACAGCCGAAACACCTGCTGAGCCAATGAGTGGATTAATCGGTGTTTTAACAAATACGTTCATCAACTTAGCCATCAAGACACCTGCTGCTGTACCAACACAGAAAGCAGCAAGACCCAGTGCGATGATTGCGATGGTGTCTAGGTTCAAGAAAGCATCAGAGCTCATTTTGTAACCCACAGACAACCCAAGGAAGATGGTGACGACGTTAATTAATGCATTTTGAGACGTATCACTTAGACGCTCTACCACGCCAGACTCTTTCATCAGGTTACCAAAGCAGAACATACCCAATAGTGGCGCTGCAGATGGCAGAATCAAAGCGACCAATACCAATACGGCTAGCGGGAACAAGATCTTCTCAAGCTTAGATACTGAGCGTAGCTGTTCCATCTTAATTGAGCGCTCAGCTTCTGTCGTCAGCGCTTTCATAATGGGTGGCTGGATCATTGGAACCAACGCCATGTATGAATACGCTGCTACCGCAATGGCACCCAGAAGTTCAGGCGCAAGCTTCGATGCAATAAAGATTGAAGTTGGGCCGTCTGCACCACCAATGATACCGATCGCTGCGGCTTGCTGAACAGAGAAGTCCATAATGCCGAAGTGCGTGAGCAACACAGCGCCCAGTACCGTACCGAAGATACCGAATTGAGCAGCTGCGCCGAGTAACAAGGTTTTAGGGTTGGCAAGTAGAGGTCCGAAGTCGGTCATCGCGCCTACACCCATGAAAATAAGCAATGGCGCAACACCACTGGCAATTGTCATAGAGTAAAAGGTGTACAACATTCCGTTGTCAAAACCTAGACTGCCACCGAGTGCAACGGCTTGCTTGTATAGAATTGTGCCAGCTTGATGGTAAGCATCTAACAGGGCCGCAGTATCAGCATTGGCCGCTAGTCCGAATAATGCACGGAATTGATCAACGACTTCAGGACTACCGGTACGGATGGCTTGCTCTGCAGCCGACCAACCTAAACCAGCACCTGGAATGTTCACCAATAACGTACCCACCGCTATGGGTAGTAATAACAGAGGCTCAAAGCCTTTTCTGATAGCTAGATATAGCATCACAAAGGCGACAACCATCATGGCAAATTGACCTGGCTCCATCGCGTAGATACCAGTGTCATGCCAAAATTTAAGTAAAGTTTCCATCGACAGTCCCCTTAAGCGATCGTTAGTAGCGTATCGCCAACAGCAACGGAATCGCCTTCTTTGACGCTCACTGTGCCGACTGTACCGGATTTAGCGGCACGTACTTCGGTTTCCATTTTCATCGCTTCTAAGATCAGAACGACATCGCCTTCAGCTACTTGGTCACCAGGTTGAACTTGAACCTTCCAGATATTACCTGCAAGTGGTGCAAGCATTGGCTCGCCACCGCCCGCTGCTACTGGAGCTGCACCGGCTGCTGGAGCAGCTGTGCCACCAAAGCTCAGAGGTGCACCATTCACTGGAGCCAATTCTTTAACATCCCCACCGTCGTCAACGCGAACAACGTATTCGTTGCCATCAACATTCACTGTGAATGTATCTTCTGCCGCGCCTTTTGGAGCAGGTTCAAATGCATCAGGGTTGCCACGGTTTTCTAGGAACTTAGGCGCAACTTGAGGGAACAAAGCATAAGTCAGAGCGTCGTCTATTTTCTCAGCGGCTAACTTGAAGCCTTTATCTGCTGCAAGCTTATCAACGTCAGCAATGATCTTGTCCATTTCGTTGTCGATCAGGTCAGCCGGACGACAAGTAATCGCTTCTGCGCCATCTAATACGCGGGCCTGCAGCTCAGCGTTCATTGGAGCAGGAGCTGCGCCGTATTCGCCTTTCAGGATGCCTTGAGTTTCTTTTGAGATTGACTTGTAGCGCTCACCGGTCAAAACGTTTAACACTGCTTGTGTGCCAACAATTTGAGAAGTAGGTGTAACCAGTGGGATATGACCTAAGTCTTCACGCACACGAGGGATTTCTTTTAGAACTTCATCGAACTTGTCAGAAGCGCCCTGCTCACGCAGTTGGTTTTCCATGTTGGTCAGCATGCCACCCGGAACTTGCGCCACTAGGATGCGAGAATCCGTACCGCGCAATGCACCTTCGAATTTAGCGTATTTCTTACGAACATCACGGAAGTAAGCAGAAATCTCTTCAAGTAGCAGTAGATCTAGACCCGTATCGCGGTCAGTGCCCTTCAATGCTGCAACCACTGTTTCGGTGGCAGAGTGACCATAGGTGCCAGACATAGACGAGATCGCCGTATCAACACGGTCAACACCCGCTTCGATGGCTTTTAATATCGCCATATCGGACATACCGGCCGTAGCATGGCAATGTAATTGAACTTCTAGGCTGGTTTCTTTCTTAAGGCGGGATACTAACTCAAACACTTCATACGGGTTGATGATGCCAGCCATATCTTTAATGGCAATCGAGTCGGCACCAAGGTCTTCAATTTGCTTGGCTAGACTCAACCATGCTTCCATGCCGTGCACAGGAGAAGTGGTATAAGACAGAGTGCCTTGAGCATGCTTGCCGTTCGCTTTAACCGCTTTAATAGCTGTTTGCAGGTTGCGAGGGTCGTTCATCGCATCGAAAACACGGAAAACATCAACGCCATTGGTCGCAGCACGTTCAACGAATTTCTCTACAACGTCATCGGCATAATGGCGATAACCTAATAGATTTTGGCCACGTAGCAACATTTGATGCTTGGTTTTAGGCATCGCTTTCTTGAATTCACGAATGCGATCCCATGGATCTTCGCCCAAGAAGCGAATGCAGGAGTCAAATGTCGCACCACCCCAAGATTCTAATGACCAGTAGCCTACTTGATCCAACTTCTCCGCAATGGGAAGCATGTCGTCAATACGCATACGGGTAGCGAATAGAGATTGGTGAGCATCGCGCAATACGACGTCAGTAATGCCTAGAGGTTTTTTGTTATCGGTCATGTGAATGGCCTTGTGTAGAATTTCGTTGTTCAGACTGGTGGCTTTGCTTCGATCTTATTTACGACGAGATCGATGCTCTTTTACTGCCGCAGCCAACACTTTTAACAGCTGTGGATCGACGCCCGGTGAAGGTGCGGTACGTGGTTTAGCAGGAGCGGGGACCGCTTCCGGCGCAAACTTTACGACCAACTTCGACATTATGGTGGTGGCAAAAATAAGCACGATCAAAAATAAAAATACCGTGCCCATTCCAAAGCCCATAAGGCCCAGGCCGTCAGACATCAATTGGGACATTGCATCCACTCCTATTTTAGTTCTAACGGAACTGCTTTTATTTCATTTGAAATACCGGCCCATGCCGATACCCAAACACATCAAACTGACTAGATTTCAATCAATTTAATAAAAACTCGCGCTAATTTACTGTAATTCAGTAATGAGAGCAATGTAGGCAAACGGCTAAACTCCTGATTTCTTGCGCAAAAACCGTATTTTATCTGCTAAAATGCGCCGCTATTTTTTTGGCTTATTCCCACTATTTATGAAATTAATTCTTGCGCCCATGGAAGGCTTGATTGATGTGCATATGCGAACGTTACTCACACGATCAGGCGGATTTGATCATTGTGTAACCGAATTTATGCGCGTCGTAGATCAACTTATGCCAGAGCGTGTGTTTTACCGTGTTTGCCCTGAGGCCGCGAACGGCTGGAGAACGCCATCCGGCACCCCTGTCCACTTGCAGCTACTCGGCAGCGACCCTAATGCAATGGCAGAGAATGCTTGTCGCGCAGCGGGCTTAGGCGCTCCTGTCATTGATGTGAATTTCGGTTGCCCTTCCAAAACGGTTAATAACAGTAAGGGCGGCGCCGTACTGCTAAAAGAACCCGAAACGATTCATCAAATATTAACCACCATACGCCGCGCACTGCCTTCGCACGTTCCGCTCACCGCTAAGATGCGCTTAGGGTTTGAGGACAAGTCACTCGCGATTGATAATGCGAAAGCCATCGAGACGGCGGGTGTTCAGGAGCTATGCGTACATGCGCGGACCAAAGTTGAGGGCTATCGCCCCCCAGCACATTGGGAATGGATCGGGCGCATCAGAGAGTCTGTGTCAATCAATGTCGTGGCGAACGGAGATATCACGTCACCCGCTGAATACGCTCGCTGTCGTGCGATCAGTGGTTGCTCTGACGTCATGATAGGAAGGTCTGCGGTCGCTCAACCTGATTTGGCCTTTAAGATTAAAAACATGCAGCCACTCAGAGCATCATCCGAGACACCACCAGAACCTGCATTGACCACTCCTAATGATATGTCTTGGCGTGATGCGCTCGACTTGCTACAAAATTTATTGGTAATGACCAAGCATGAAGGTAATGCCAAATATTGCCCATCGAGAATCAAACAATGGCTATCCTTCCTAAAATCTACACATAAAGAGGGGGAAATATTCTTTGAATCGGTTAAAAAGCTAAAATCAGCCGATGACGTAGAACAAGCTTTACACTTAGAGCGCGGGCGATACGCGCTGAACCCAAGCCATCTTTAATAAAAAAACATTGTGCATGGCAATAAGTTTTTCTATTGACCGTACATGGGATTATCCGCTGAGTCATCGTATAAGAAAGGTTCGGACACGTATCAATGTACTGAGCTGTATACGCTGCAGCTATCCATGAGAAATGATGATTAAAGATAAGATGACCACAGAGAAGTGCTGATTTGTCTCTGTGGTAGTAAGGCAAGGTAAAACATCAAGCATTTGAATAAATTGGCATGACACTGAATAGTTGAATCCAGTGTTACTTGCTCATTTTATTTTGCTTAATCTTTTCTGCAATTTTCAAAATAGCTTCTTCAAAACTGCTGCTGATTTTACCCTCATCAAGCGAGCCAATCATCATTAAGTTATCTTCCATCTTGAAATTCTCAATGCTTTGACCATGAATATCGACGCCTTCTTTATCTTCAGAAACGGGATAGAATTGGGCGACTCGATCGACGTATAAACTAGGCTGCTCTGCCTTACCATAAAAAGGTTGGGCATCGTAATAGGCGAATACAGGTTTTCGAGCACTCGCCATGTAACCCATTTCGAATGCTGTCCCAACATCCATACTTGGGCCTCTAAATCGAACCATATTAGCGACCACGAAGTGAGCTTGCTCCATTAACGCTATATTGGCATGGTAAATTTTAATCCCTGTTTTATAGTCAGGCGCAAAGTCTTCTATTTCATTATCCATAGGATACAAACCGACCAATTTGAAAGGCCAGTTATTTGCTTTGTTCAATTGTTCTATGGTCGATTTTTTCGAAGCCCCAGCACCAATCGGATCAGGTAAAAAAACCTCTGGCCCTGCCAAGTATATATAGTATGTCGGTTCATTTTTGGCTGAATCTGTTGTTGCTGAACCTGCTGTAGGTGATACGGATGATTCTGGCGTGACGGTTGTCGCACAGCCATGAATCAATGCTCCTAATGATAAAATGGCAAGGATTCGAAAGGGTTTAATCATTAAAATAACCTATTATTAGTGGGGCGCCCATTAGCTACTAAGCAGCCAATGACAGCACCGTGCGACTACTGGCTTAGCGTATTCATTATTGATTGCAAAACCATAAACAATTGATAATATGATTCAAAACTTAACGCACCAACACGTTCCCGTTTTCAGCGAGTCACTAAACTATTCATACGCTTAAGCGCTCAAGGTATGCGTTTGATTTCGTCATCGAGAGGTGTGGACTGATTAAGAAATTTCTAACTGGGTCGCACAGCCCCTATCGCATGCACGCAAGCAAATAAACCAGGCCAAAAGCCTATATAACTTGATGAGCAGAAACAAGCTCTATAGACAAGTAATCTTAAATTTCCCCTCAAGAAATCACGCAGTCTTAAGAGAGAGAATAGTGTATCACGCGGCTATGAGGTTTTTAATTTTAGCACTGGCACAGATGCATATGAAACTACAAGCATGGGTAAGGAACAGGAGCCTATACACACCTTGAAATAAATGCTTCACTTTTTCTAATTGGGTCATGTAGTTCTTTAGATTAACCTAAAACCTCAAAAGCAGAAGCGATACTGGGATGAACGGAACTTAAACAAATGGTGAGATCGTAAAGACTTAGTCAGCTTGCAAGAAACTAATACCAATCTATGGTAATGACTCAATTTTCAACCAAGTTGATGTGAGCATAGACTCCAACATTTGTTTGAACAGATGATTGATATGTTAGTCCTTTTAATTTTAGCTTAGCAAACCCGACTTTCGTTATTCTTAAGCAGTCATTCATGAAAGCCGTCTATTGAAAAACGTCAAATGCACGAGCGATCTCAAAACCTACGAGGAAAACGTTGACTTCTCTGTAGCAGTAACTAAAAATTGTGTCGCAATAATGAGTAAAGCGGCTTACAACGATACGAGTAATCAGTGCTCGTAAGAAGATACTCTAATTTCAACATTAGGAAGCAAAGACAACTTCATGATCTTCACTAGCTTAGATATCCACTAACCTTCATTAGTGACAGCCAATGATGTCAGAAAGTCTGATCTATTAAACTCTAAGCTCTAGTCACATTGATCGGTGTTATAAAATTAACAAGCACTCACCTGCTATTTATTCCAATAACCCTGAAGTGTCATGCATCCCATATCACTGTTTCGTCATTATGGAAAGCTATCACGCTCTTTGTACTTAAATGCATCCAGACGCTTTCTATATGTTCATTATGGACTGACATTGAATGGACGACTTCCCCATCAAGAAGATGAAAAAAATATTCATCATGCATTAGCCAAGAAATCCTTTTTCAACTCACATATAACTACAAGATACGTGCTGTGTTAGCTTCTGGGAAGCACATAGCAATAACGATAGTCAGAGAAAAACTGGAAATTAACGTTCTGCGGTTTGAACAATACTGCTACGTTAAATCAAACACAAACTAATAAATCAACTTACACCTAACCCACATAAAGCAAAACAATCAAACAAAACTATTAACAATCCAATCAATTAGCAATATACCAGTACACAACCATCACCATTTAGCACATATTCGTCAATACTTAGCACAATTTCGTCATCATACCGAGAATAAATTGTATTAAACGGACTTCTTTCCGATATTGCTTTCTCGTTCTGTTGGCCCAATGAGCGAAAGAAAGTCGAAACTCAAACCTAGAACCAACCAGGACCTATTGATTTTAGGACAGGAACATGAAACTCATCAATGCTAAAGTAATGGAAAGCGCGTCGCGTCAGATAGATTGGATCTCTTGCACGTTTAACGATTCACCTAGCCCGTGCGAAAACTGCATGTACACTTACAAGTGTGGCCAGGAAAATCTCGCTTGTGATCGCTTTCTCAGCTATGTAGAAAGTGGGAGCAGCACCCTTACCAGTACTACTGAAGACGCCACCCCCTCACGCAGGCACTTCGTCAAAGCATTCGTAAATAAAAACGAACTCTCTCTTTCCGAAGATGAACGCACATTAATTAAAAAACTAAACTCCCAGCGAGGCATGAATCACAAACGCATAGCAGAGATGTTCTATGTATTACCTGAAACCATCCGTAAAGTAGTAGGTGCAGCATGAGCCTCAGAGTTTTAAGTAAACTCCTCCCTCAAGGCGTAAGGTACGATACAGTCGGTGGTGCAGGGAAGATCGAAATACAGCCGAGCGACGTTGCAACGGCACTTAGTTATGGAAATCTACACCCTGCAGCACATTACCTTGCGCTGGTAAAGTATTGCAACGACGAAGCCGCGGCAGAAAAGTTAATTCATTACTTTGAAAGCATCTTCAAAAAGAAAATTGCAAACAACGAATGGGAAAAAGATGTTAAGGACACAAGATCTTTAGCAACCTTAGTGGTATACGAAGGCGTATTCGGTTGCTCTTGCAAGCGATGTCAGGGGAAAGGGGTTGAATTAGACAAGAAAGGCATAATTCCTAGGCATAAAGAGTGCAGTAAATGTGAAGGAACAGGGTTAGGCACTTTAAGTCAACGGCATAGAGCGCGTATCGCTAATATTCCTTCAAGCACGTGGGATCGCCATTGGAAAAAGCGTATAGATGAATTACTGTCACTCGCCTATGAGCTAGAACATCAAGTAACGAAACACCTAAAATGGCAGTTGTATAACGAAGAGACTTAGATTTAAATCTGGAATCATCAGAACAATGATGGTTTTTGGATACGAATATTGACTCTTTATCCAAAAGAACATATTTGATGGGGTCATTTAGCCAATGACCTATTGTAATTAAGACCATTACTTTTTAAGGTAATTAAAAAAATTGATTATCGTTTGAAGGTAGGCGTTGATCTCATTTGCAACTCTACATATTGACAATAATAAGAAAGCATCAACTATACGAGGAAATGGAAATTGTACATCGAACGTGGTGCATGATGTCGATACACTGAAAATATCGTGGACATGCATTAAGTCCAAGAAATAGAATAAAAGGGAAAACAACACATACGTGTGTTGTTTTAAAGTAAATTAGCAAACCGCGATCAGTAAATATCCTATGTCTCTCCTAAGCTTGCTCAGCACTTTTCAATCTAAAATTTACCTTATGAATAGCAACTTTATTAATCATTTATATTCGGTTAAGCAATCCTTTACACCATTTGTTTTTCCAAAAGGAAGCACCCATTCCAATACCGGCTCTTTGGATTATATAACCAAAAACTATAATCATATAACCTACAAACATAGGAATCATGAGCATACTGATCGTAAGGCTTTGAATTTGGATCAATGGGCTAGCAATGCACAGGCTCCTTCTCAAGAGCCGGAATCAATACCTCAAAGCTTTTCCGACATATGCCGCCGTGGGTGTAACAATATGACTCACTACTCAAAGAAAAAACGCATTAAATTTGAATACACACTAGACTCCGAAGTTTACATTAAGCCACGGCAAGGCAAAACACTCATTGAATCTACTATCCAGCAGCTATTACTCCATGTTCTATCTGCGACCAGCAGATCAGGAGCCGTGAAGGCACGATTAACGACCGATACCTACGATACTGTAAAATTTGTTATAGAAGCTTCACTAACAGATACACGTAAGCGCCATCACAATCCAGTGATCGACTTTATTTCGCTTTGGTCTCACTTTGCAGCCAATAAATTTACTGACCGATATGGGCGCTTAAACGAAATTAGTAGTGTAATAAACACCTATAATGGTACATTCAATTACTACCATAAAAATACAAATGTTCACGTCTTTACGGTAACATTACCCATCTTTAAATACGAAGATAACCTGAGAGACACCTGCAGCACGGAGTCCGACCCAAAGATAGAAAGCACGCAGGCAGAGACAAGCGAGAGCATTTCCCTCTCACCACAAGCTCATCAGACTATAAAACCTATCAACAACGAGTGCGATAGAGAAAGAGGTCCTCGTTCATTGGACAAAAACGAATCACCCCTCCCAATGAATGGATCACCCAAAACACAAAATTCCCAAACACCTAAGCAAGACTTCACTACCCAGCTTGATCGTCCATCAATGTTGAGCTCTACGGACATGGAAGGTACCGTAATTAATAGTAAAGTGCTTAAACATCTAGATGAGAAGCAGCGTTCCGCAGAGTGTTTAAGTGAAATAATAAAAATTCAAGAGCGTACAACACGAGCAATTGATAATTGTAAAACGCTCATCAGTTCACGCCACAGCGACCCAACACTGTCCATTGGCGACCTCGTATCTGTGGCTCATTTAAGCGAAAGGCAACTAGCACGACAATTTCAACGAGCATTAGGCCAATCCCCGCTACAATATTTAACTGAATTTAGGCTGGAAAAGGCAAAAGCGCTACTTAAAGAAGGTTTGAGAGTCAATGAAGCCGCTGTTACCGTAGGTTTCAATTCTGCCAACTACTTTTCTCGACAGTATAAAAAGTACTATGGCGTATCCCCATCACAAGATAGAGTTTCTGGTTCGTTATAATGGCAATCTTTATAGATGCGAACTAAAGAACTCTTTAAGAACGAGTCAGCTGTACCTCACAGTTTGACGGCTGATTCGTTGCAAAATAGGCAGTCCGTGATGGAACATAGCCGTAGTGCCTTTTAAACTGACGAGTAAAATAATTGGCCGATGTGAAGCCCACCCGCACCGCAACGTCACTAACGCTCAATTCTTGAGAGAGTAACTGGCTGGCTAACTCCAACCGAAAGCGGAAAATAAACTGGTTAGGTGTTATATTTAGTTGTCTTTTAAATAGCCTGACCAGAGATTGATTACTTATATCTAATTGGCTAGCAATATCATGAGATGACAAAGTGGGGTTATCGATTTGCTGCCGAATACCTAAAATAGCATTTGCCAATGCAATAGGCCTACTAGTAGATGCTCGTATATTTTTTTCATCCTGAACAGAAAGCACTAGCTGACTTATAATTTTATCCACCAGTAACTCTTCCTGATGACACTGAACAATATTCACATTCCATCCTACCGCTTTTATAAAGCTCTTAAAGTAAACATAAACATAAAAATGACTACCGCTTAAAGTGACGCCGAATGAAGGCAGGGATATCGAAATAAGAGTAGTCCCGTTTTTTAATAAAACGATGTTCTTGAGATGACATAACATCACCGCTAGGGTCATCCCTAGAAGTGCCCCTTAAATATGCATCGCTTTCATTTGATTGTCTGATATTCGGATCACTTGTTGGAGTGGCGCTAGCGTTTCTTGCACTTCGTTGATACACACCTAGCATAGCTGCTGGATCTATCAACTCTTCTTCAATTGGAGGAACATTCCGTGGAATTACATTAGAATTAAACGAAGTACAATTTTGATCATTACGGTATTGAGCAATGTTTTTCGAAGTCGACCCAAGCCCTGTTGCGATTAAAGTCACATGCAATATATCGGACATTGTCGTATCTATGACAGTACCCACTACAATCATGGCACCATCAGCAGCGAATTTTTCTACAGTATCGCCTACCTCAGTGAACTCACCTAACGTTAAGTCAATTCCTGCGGTGATATTCACCAGTATACTTTGAGCGCCTTCTAAATCTAAATCTTCCATAAGCGGACTGCGAATGGCTTTTTCCGTCGCTTCTTTTGCTCTCCCTTGTGACCTAGAAGATGATGCACCTAAGATAGCGACACCTTGATTCTCCATAACAGCGCGCAAATCAGCGAAATCCACATTGATCATGCCAGGGCAGGTAATTAAATCTGCAATACCTTTAATGGCATTTAGCAATACGTCGTTTGCCGCATGAAACGCATCGACTAAACTGGTGTTTTTACCCAGTACCGACATCAGCTTTTCATTGGGAATAATAATCAACGAATCTACTTTATCTTTAAGCGCTTCGATACCCTTTTCTGCAGCGGAAATGCGCTTTTTGCCTTCAAACGGAAATGGCCGGGTAACGACAGCAACTGTTAAAATACCCATTTCTTTCGCGATATCCGCAATCACAGGGGACGCTCCCGTGCCCGTCCCCCCCCCCATTCCTGCAGTAATAAACAGCATATTGGCATCGGCTAACAATTCGGTCAAAATGCCTTTATCCTCTAAGGCAGCTTTTCGACCCAACTCAGGGTTAGCACCTGCACCAAGCCCTCGTGTAATATCACGCCCTAACTGAAACCGCAACGCAGACTTAACATCCGCCAATGCCTGTGCATCCGTATTTAAACCGATAAATTCGATGCCCTGAACATCATGATCCAACATGTGATTGATCGCATTACCACCACAACCACCCACGCCGAAAACTTTAATAACGGCACCATCATGCTCAATATTCGAGAACTCGTACATAATAATAACCTTTTGAAAAAACACCCTAGCGCTCGTCGGCGATGCTAGCATTCCATAACTTAACAATAACAAGTTACCAGCGCACTCACCTAATACGCAGATAAAATAGCGCGACAAGAGCAACCAAATAAACAAACCAGACTGATTCTTCAACCAAATATTTAATACTGCTATCTGATCGCTGGGTGATCTAAATAAATGACACCACGAATAGCGATCCTAAAGAAAGCAATCAAAGACATACTTGATTGGCTGCAATATATTCAAGCTGTACGGACCAAACCAATAGTCAATCAACTTTTATCAGGCAATACATTAATAAACTCTTTTTTTACCCACCCCGTTTCCTGAACCTGAACTTTAAACCACCCTAACTGCTCCTCTAACACAAACACAGATTGTCCTTGCATTAACGGACCACTACGAGGAGAACCATTAATACTAGAACGAAAATTTAAACGGCTAGCAATCACCTTTCCAGATACAGGTTCATCTTTGGAAAATGCAGAATCATGCTCATGGCGGTTAATATTTAAAACTTGTCGACGTAAGCTTTCCATGGGAAACGCAGGACCGGGGTCACGTTTACGACCAGGCGAGATTTCTTCATGTCCCAATACCCATTGAATGGGATAATGCTGCTTAAGCAGAAGCGTTAATTGTTTTAGTGATTCAATTTGCGCTTGAGTATAGGCACACCAATATTCTGTTTTACCATTCTCAATATTATCAATATGTGCGACCCGTGTTTGAGGGTATTCCTTCCCAAACCATGCGCAATACGCATCTCCTACTTTGGAAAGTTGGCCTGGGTTCACTAATTCAATACCAATGGAGAATTGGTTAAAGTTACTTCGCCCTTGATAATCACTTCTACCTGCATGCCAAGCAACTTGATTAAACGGTACAAGTTGCACTAGATCTCCGCCTTCGCCGATTACAATATGGGCTGAAGCTTTTGCATTTGGGTCGCATAACCAATTTACGGCAGAACTTAACGACTGGTTGGCCGTATAGTGAATAACAACAGCCGTAGGCATACCAGACATAACTCCGCCTACATTGGGTGAAGCATGAAATGGAATATCTTTAAGCTTATGTGCGTTTATCATCCCATGACCTCTGGTGGTTTGCTGCCCGTCACCAAACGCGTGACTTTGTTTGATGCACCAATTTTCTCGGCCGAACGCCCAATACACCAAGTAGCCACAATCCCCGACCAACCTGCCCAAAACTCCATGGGTAAATCGGGTAGAGGAGAACCGTCTATATTAAAAAATCTTGAAAGTATCGGAAATACCATATAATTCATGGCAATCATGACCAAACCAAAATACACCAGCATGGGCCGAGCCCGTTTAGTAAATTTATCATCTTGATTTAATTCGGCCGCTAAAATACTTTGCTTCGCTTGCTGCTCAGACTGAATCGTTTTTTGAATTTCCGATTCACGTTGCTGTACCAAAGCCTCCATTTTGAGCTTAAACTCATGACGCTCCGCATCCGTCGTAATAAATTGATCCGCTACCTGCGCCACACTGGAAACTAGATTTCCCGTTCCTGAGCTAAACAGGTTAGTTAAAATACTCATCATAAAAATACCCTTAAGGAATTAAACCAGGTGATTACTGAATTATGAATTGAAAGGCTCTAATGTGTAGAAAATCACACCCCAAAAAATAATTTTGTTTAACCACTATCATAAATAGATATTCAGTTTATAAAACGAACTTAGGTTGATTTAGGATCGTCATCCCGCGCTTAATTACGGCCCCCTGCCACCACGATAGATTCCGTGATCAAGTCACGGAATGACGATAAACTATTAGAATTGAATATGCTTAAAAATACAGAAACTTTGCTATTAGTTACATTTATTAAAACGACGAGCAACAGATTAAAAGCATGCCATAACCCACATGAAGGCAGGAAAAACGGAAACCGTTTTCCGGAATTTTAATGGTGGATGACACTTCGTTTATCCACCCTACTTGTCAAGAATAATGAGTTTAAATTCTACACCATCCGCTGCACTTTACTTTTATATTTATGCTTATAAATAGCATATCCACGTTGAATTGTAGGTCGAACTTTAGTTCGACATATCGAGCAGTAGTAACCTAAAATACACCATTCAATGAAAGTCATGTGTAGGCCGGAAAAGGTGAAACCGTCTTCCGGCAATTTAATGTTGGATGACACTCCGTTGATCCACCCTACTTGCTACTTGCTACATACCAATAACAATTAGCTTAGCAAGACATCCAGACTACAATATCCGCTGTACTTCACTTTGTAATTCTTAGATATAAATAGACTAAGGCATTTAATTGTAGGTCGGACTTCAGTCCGACAAATACAAATAGAATCCAAATTTCATATTGTAATAAAAGCTAAAATTGTAGGAGCCAACCCTCTGGCTGATTTATTTAAACACCAACGACTATCTTGTTGGAGCCCACCCCGTGGGCGATAGATCAACGAAGCGTATAGATAAACTCAATCGCGCAGAGGGCTGCGCTCCAACAATTAACTCTACAACCACCCCGTTCGACTTATAGCGACTACTCAAAGCGTCATTCCGCAGCTTGACTGCGGAATCCATTGAAATAACCATCAAAGCTTTTAACACTAGGCACCTAAAAAACCCACTGATACAACAAACCAATAAAAGAACCGATACTCGCTGATTGCTGATAAGCCAGCACGCTCAATCCCGAACAACAGGCAAACCCGAACAGCAACCCGCGATACACAATGAACTTCTCAACCCACGGATAAGACTTTCTCTCACGCCGAGCATACCGCTCATATTCCGTATAAAAAGCCAACTGCCTCTTATACTGCTTTTCTGTACGCACCCTTTTACCAGAGAACGGATTATAACTCGCTACATCTGCACAATAATGCTCCCATAATAGCTTTCGGTTCGCCCCTTTAAACTGCATCTGACTCAATAGTTCAATTATATTTCTATAGTTGGACGGACTGGTAAGCTTAGCTCTTGAACTAAATTTGAAACGCCGCCACGTTAAAAAACCCCGATGCAATTCTCGATGGTCAATACGTGTTTTCTCAGAATTTTCCCATAATCCTTGTAGTTGGCTTGCTTCTTTAGCAGTCAGGCGATTTCGGATTAATGCTTTTTCTAATAACTGCCAATAGGGGGCAAAATGCGCACCCACTTGGTGCGCCAAAAAGAAACATATAGTTACAGCAGAATCGAATTCCACAATTTCACGATCTAGGCTCACTACAATCTTAAGCTTTTTAGGCCACCCAGAGGCCAACAACCGAGTCATATCCTGAGCACTTGATGTGTCACCCAAAGCAATCCAAACTTCGCTCCCATTTGATAAATCGGGTGCTAGTAGAACCTTAAGCCCAATAGAATTTTGATTAACTTTCTCGATATCAACTAAATCAAAATCCAACACTTGATAGCGTAAATCTGTTAACCAACCTAAAAAATTATCATGCTTAATAACTAATGTGAATTGCTCAATGATGGATCTAATTCGATCTTCATTTACATTATTATAAAAAATATTTAATTGATTTTCGTTAACAGGTTTTTGCGTTGGAATGCCATCAGATACAGTGTGTGTTAAATATTTCGCAGTAGATACAACTGCATTTTTGACTCCAATTGCTCTTGAACACGAAGATATTGGACTCTCTTCTTCTGATGAACTAAATTCTTGTTCAGGATTTAGTTCATCAGAAATCGATTCAGGACTTGTTTTTTCGTCATATAAAGTAGAAACAATACGTTCGTTTTCTGTAATAGCTCTTTCCGTGATTGAAGCTAATTTCCAACTACGTAGAGATTCAATAGAGAGCATCTTAGCTTCCTGATTATCTTAATACCAATTTTGCTAAATATCGTTTTGATGATTTTAGGGGTTTTGTGGGAATCTACTAAAGTGAATCTATTATCACATGTCCAACTTTTTTTATCCTTGCCCATTTATGTATCATTTTTTTCGTTGCTATGCTGGCATTACATTCTGGCTTGGACCCACACCAACCACTTGCGTGCCTTCTTTTAATCCCAAAACAGTACCATTTGGACGTTTGTTATGTTTTTGACAAAATGGTGCAATATATCTATTACTTTTTCGTCCTTTGCCTATGTTGAATTTCACATGGGCTGCCACCGTTGCCTGTCTAGCACATCCTGACACACAACATTTTCCCACTGGTGGAACCCCGGCAGCTGTTGCATAATGGCTTATCCACGATTTTGCCACACTAGATTTGAGGTGAGACGTACCAATTAAGTTTAAAATCTCCCTTTTCTTTGCTTTCTCGTTCTTCTTTCCTGCCGCTTTCTTCTTTGTTGCTACTTTCTTCTTTGTTGCTGGTTGCTTTACGCCCCCTCCTTTAGCCAATTGAATTAATAAGCCAGAATTGAAATCAATAGGGGAGATTACCTTCTTTTGAATAGAGGGCTGTGATTGAGCATTATGGTTATCCGCTATAGATAGGAATGGTGTAGTAGGTTGCGAACCACTGTTAGTCTTTTGTTTCAGTTTCTTTTGAGCTACGACCTTACTCTTATTCACTTTCGATTTCTCTACTTGTGCATACATTTCTCAAACCATGTATTTTTCATTGGCACTTGCTATAGGTGCTTATTATTGATCATAGCAATTAGGATAAAAGACATTTCAATAGATTGTAATTTTTGTCATTGGCTTTCTAGATTGCGTTAGGAACAGGAAACCCATATCAAAAACTCGGAGCTACTCCCCATTGTTCAAACTGTTCGTCACTGGCAACATAGGTAGTTGCGATAAGACCACTAGAGTCATAGACTAAGGCTGCAATCCTGTCGCGTGATATGTAGCCTTTGCATTTTTCACCTCTTAAATCATAGAAAAAAGAATTGAAAGGAGCAGTTAAAATGGAATGTACTAGCCTTTTAAATTTCTCTTCAGTTTCTGGATTCCAATTAGCTAATATGTTTGAATCGGTTAAATGCCTAGAGGCATGTTTGTTACGATCATCATTGATTAACGCCATTGTTGCTTTTGAGGATGACAATGCCGATGGTCTTTCCCTCCATATATCAGGTAATCCACCTACTCCTTCGTATTTGTTGAGTGCCTGATTCTTTCTATCATGTTTACTTTTTTTACCCTTTGCTAGCTGAACTACTTCGCTCATATGGTATTCATTCTGTATTTTTTGATGTTTTCTCTGAGCAATCGCTTCAGGCATATAATCAACGAACCCAAAGCCCCGCCTCTCACTGCTTTTCTTCTGAGCAACAGAACTAGTAACCACCTGACTCTTATTCTCTTTCGATTTTTCTACTTGTGCATACATATCTCAAACCCTTTATTTTCCTTAGCACTTGCTATAGTCTTTCTTCTTTGCCTATAATGATTTTACTAAAAGACACGCAGCTTCAAGTAATAACTGGAATTTCAGTATGTAGCGAGCAAACCTACTCGCCACCCCCTTAATTAATTCGGTGAATAACAGCCGCTAGTTTTTCTTGGGCGATCATTAAGTCGATCCATTACAAACCTAATTTGTTGATCCGTAACTGCGTTGAAGTCCGTGCCTTTGGGAAAATACTTCCGTATGAGTCCGTTGGTGTTTTCATTTAATCCTCGTTCCAAAGATGCATATAGATAAGCGAAATAGATATCAGCGCCTAGTTTTTTGCAAATGGCTGCATGCTCAGCGAGCTCTAGGTCATTATCAAACGTCATGGTTTAAGTTTTCGCTTTGAGTCGGTCATATTCGCTATCGTAGCCTCGGCCAGTAAATCGGCCCGCTTTCCCGTTAAACTAATTATCACGGTACATAATGTTTTTCGCTCAAACATTCTTAGAAGTGTATTTCGACACCTTTCCCCATAATGGTGTAGCCTTCCCAATCTCCGATGCGGCCGCAACGATCTACGACCTCTGGCGCCCATCAATATCTCGACGGTTTTTGATCTTTCCACGCCGTTCATAGCTGCCGTAGCATTTACGGTACGATTTGGCGGCGATACTTAAGTGTTGATAGAGGTTTCCTCCACGGGCTTTTTCTTTGTAAATTAGCTGATAAATCGTCCCATAATGCAATGACACTTTTTTAGGCTTGAGCAGATAATCTGAAACCTGTTGAGGAGTGGGATCTTAACGAAGAAATCGCCCAAACAAACTAACAACTTCATCTTTCAGCTTAATAGCCTTGCAGGCTTGGCTTCTTCAATTATCGCTAAATCGCTGTGCTTAATCTTGCCGGTAGCCTTTGAGACCATGAATTCGTTTTAGCCCTCGACTGATTGTCGAAGAATACGCTTCAGCTGACCTACTATATCTTTTGAGTTAATCCTGATTTCAATAAAATATAAATTTGGTATCGCTCGTTTCCAGTTAGCTGATGGTAACTCATCAGTGCTTTTCTCTTAGTCAGGAGAAGCATGGACTCTACCAGCTAGCCCTCACATTTATTTTCCGAAAGCGCGATTCACATGCCGCTCTAAATCTCTCTGAAAGGCCCCTTATATTCTGATAAAAAACTAAGCTTATAGATTTATATTACTTGAATTTTTTCGAAGAATTTCCTTGGCCAAACGTTCCACCCGGGTAGCTACTTTTATTTGCAGCCCACCATTTGTTTGCCATTTCGTGATTTCCAAACGATCCAGCATAGCTCTTTGAGCCCGGTGATGTAACCCAATAGTGTTTTCCTCCAGCAGTTGAACCTGTTCCTGCTATCGTGCCACTTCCATTGTTTGGTATATATAAATCAGACATATCTTCTGAGTCCTCAGCTGCACCCGGATCACTAGTATATAGACCTTCCAGCTTATTCATAAACTCGGCTGCATCACTACAATCAGTTTTAATACTCTCAACTGCTGCTTTCATTGCAACCTCACCGCCTATCTGATCAACTAAAATATTCCATCGAGCCCATGCAGCACTATCCTCCTGAACCTTGAGTTTATGGTCGCGATAATTTGTACAATTTTTACCACCTATTCTTACCAATTGTGAGACTCCATTAGAAATATTTAAGCAGCCCTTATCTTCGATGTTTTCTTTAAGTAAGCAGACAGTCCTTAGTGGCTTATATTCCAATGCGTTACCTTTCTCATTCATCTCATTATTTTGAACTAATGGCGGTGAAGATACCTTATTGACTTTTTTGTGGGATATTTTTTTGTACATACTCAGATAACTCCAGTTCTAAATGTAATCAGTGACAGGTTTTTAACGAGTGAAAATATACTAGATCAAACTACGAAAGTTAAATAAGGATATTTAACATAGTTAATTCAACTCGCGGATTAAATTCACTAAGGCAACAGGAGGGTTGATTCCCAAAAATAATTGATTGTGCACCTTAAATTCTAACCATTCTCTTGGGCGGTTATTTGGTCTTTCAGCAGCTTCGGTAATTTTGTCTATAGATAAAAGGGCGAAGTCTTCGCTCTTCCGAAAGTACTGCCTCAATAGACCAATATTGTTCTCATTTAAACCACGCTCCCAAGAGTGGTAAGGGAGCGCGAAATAGGCTTTTAAATTCGTTGTCGTTGTTACTGCCTTGTGCTCGGAAAATTCTTTCCCATTGTCGACGGAAATGGTTTTAAAATTACTCTCAAGACTATTGGTCATTGCTAGGGTGGTTTGCGTCACAATTCCAGAGCTTTTATTCTTGGTCAAGCCGACTAGTGTATAGCAGGTCTTTCTTTCAACTAACGTGACGAGCCGAGGGCCTGTTTGTTGCCCCGCTACCGTGTCTGCTTTCCAATCACTTATTCGTAGTCATTGCTCAATTAATGGGGGCCTTAGCTCTATTTATATTCTATCTTTCAACTGTCCCCGACGGTCATAACTACTATAGCGTTTTCTTCTTTGCTTCTGGCAACGCAAATGCCGATTGAGCTTTCCGCTTGAATGTTTATCAGCGTAGATGTATTGATAAATCCACTCCGTACTAATACTCATGCCTTCATTATTTTCTAGCCAGTTATTGATTTACTCTAGACTTCAGACCTCTTGATGTAGTGACTCAGCACTACTTCATTAATACTCTGTAATGCGCCGAATCACCTTCGTGGATCTGCGGTCAAGTGCTGGGTTTGCTTTGGACGGCACCCTCGCAGTCACTAGTTTCGCTATAACTCGCAACTAATCGTGGACCTATGAACCCCGATATGTTCTGCAATATAAGCTTGCGTGTACCCAGCTCAATTTAGACTGTAAATCTGGTACCTTTGATTTTCTGCAAGTTGGGTGTATCTCTTTCTCATGGCATCTTATTCTGGCCGGAACGAAAAGCGGGGATAGTTACCCTAACTTACTTCTAGTTCCTACCTTTGAGAGTCGCACTACCGAATTGAATCCGCGAGTAATTAACAAACATTTCAAGACATTGATCAATATTTTAACCCCACTACTGCCTAGCTTTCATCTTTTGATTAAGTAACATTTTAGTTACTACTTAGCGCCCTTTCCCCCATCACATCCGCTTCACGTTCTAGCCCAACATCATCATTTATATTTGTGCCATCTCCTGATTGCTTAGTAGGTTGTACTCTTCCTTGCATTTGCTGGACTACATGCCATGCCTCGTGGGGGAGATGTTTTTCTTGTCCTGCTCCTAGGTGAATATCTGTGCCTTGCGCGTATGCGTGAGCATTTAATTGTGCTGGTTTATCTGAATTGTAATGAACCTTAACGCTATCCATGGAAAAACCAGATAGATGTTCAATTCCCGATTTTAAATTATCTGGTAAACCAGTGTTATTAGGCATTGAAGCGCCACCTTCTATGGAACCAGAAGTCGGGCACGAACTTTCTTGCAGTTGAGCAGTACTAGTTTTTTTCTTCAGTTGGCTTGAATATTCATTTTTATCAGATGGGTTTACACTCTGTTTTTTAGTTGCTTGTTCCAACATAGGACTATCCGTGAAAGTGGAGGATGATTTCATGGCAATAATCAATTTTCCCCGTACCGATGACGGTGAGGGGAAATTATTTGGCTAGGCTACTTTTGACGGTATTACTGAATCTAAATCAGTTATTAGATGTTTTTCAAAGAACATCACTCTGACGTTCCATTTTTCATGCCCACCTCTTTTATGTGATGCGAAGTCAGCATCAACTTTCCAATATTCCTCTCCAGACTTATCCTCTTTTGATAGCCACATTTTCATAATATCAACGTTCCCAAATTGATCGATATTTCCAGCTGTACTTTCAAAGCTTACAATCGCAGCCTCGTAATCTCTGCAAGGCATATTGGTGCTTATAGAGTTACTAATGTCATTATATGTTTGAATCTTTGCAATAGGAGGATGATCATCAATATTTAAAGATGAAGGAACTACAGGCTCCTCATATAACTTCACCATTATATTAAAACTTATATAGGATTCACGGCTTTCTTGGTGAAAGTTATTAACTTTAAGTATTTTCCCGATTTTAATTTCAGAAGAATTTGACACTTGAATTGAGCCGTTATTGGACGGCTTAATAGGCTTTCCAGTTAAGGATTTGATTATTGCAATTGTATCCTCACCGTGAGGCCCATTTACGGCATAATCGAGGGTAAGATTACAAATTCCGCTTGTTTGAATATAAATCTTATCACAGGCTGAATCACCCGGATTTACCTCTCCTTTATATACTCCATATAACATAGCCGTCGACCCTGTACTTAAGATCATTGTCGGCATTAAGTTATCTTGAGCGTCGGTTGAGAATTCTAAAAGTTTCCCATAGCTTAATGTGGATTTATCTCCCTTAAACACAGCCACATCATAACCCTTTTCGCTATGACCCTGGGTTTGAGAAGTTGCATGATCAACATAATCAATCACCGTACCCAGTGTTGCGACTTTTTCCCTTTCACTAACTTTCTGGTCTTCAGTAAAATTAAGGAAACTGGATATGCTGGTCGCCAAAAAATCCCTGGTAAGAACAAAGCTATTAGCAAAAAAACTATTAAATGCATTTCTCTGTGTAAATGTATTACGAATTAATTGAATTACACCTTTTGTAGATGGCGCTGTATTGCCTGATTCAAAATCACCACTATTTACATCAATATCGACATCTATTATTGAATCAACCTCTTGACTCAAACGTGTCTTGAACTGATCTACCGTGACTAAATTAAGTTGGTTCTCTTGCAAAACCTTAATATCGTTATCTATATCAATTTTTATTGAATCAATTCTTTGGTTGCATGCACCAATACGGGATGAAACATAGTGTTCGACTTTACTGTAGGACGGGGCGGTTCTTTCTTTATGCTCAAATTCTGAACCTAATTCCTTTGTTCCTACGATTGCATTTAAGTTGAGTGAAACTCTGTTAACGGTTTCTCGTATACCCCCAACATAATCAATAACTGCCGAGCGGGTTGGTGCCAGCGAGTTATTACAATCGCTACTGCTTAGTGACATTCCTGAGATATAGTGACTAATATCTGGTATTTCTTGACGTAATCTGGAGTAAGTTAAATCCACATAGGATTTAACTGCAGCCCTAGTGGCAATCTCAGCAGTATTGTTGCTGCCATTGTCCACTGATTGTACAAACAGGTTTCTGACTGCTTGTACATGACTACCACATTCCATGAAACGGTCGTTGACGAGTTCCAAGACTGCCGAGCGGGAAGGTGCGGCGTCATGTACATCCATATCCGATGCAACAAAACTATAGCGACTAATTTTTTTATCAAATTCAGGTAGCTGGTCTAAATACAGTTCGCATTGGGATTTGACATACTGTTTAACAGCCCACTGAGATGGGGCCATAGTTGTCTCCGTATCACCACTGAATTCAATATTTTCACTGGAAATAAAGCTTGATATATTTGGAATTGCTTCATAACAAGATTGAAATCGATAATCTACGTATTTTTTGATCGCATGGCGTGACGGTGCCTTGTCGTGATCATCATGGCACTCTGAAACAAAGAAATCACTATCGTCAACATGCAGGCAAAGACTAGCAAATTGATCATTGAGTATTTTGAATCGACCATCAACGTAGGTTTTTACCACATGTCGAGTCGGTGCAACCGTGACACTTTCTTCACCATTTACATTAATGGAAACATTTGTTGGTTGATAGATATCACAACTCAACTCTTCTTTAAGTTTTCCGTATATATCATCTATATAGGTGACCATTGCCCCACAAGTAGGCACCTTAGTGTTCCAGTTGGATCGATCTTCACTCCCTATAAATGCGAATATATCTGTTTCAAAATAACCCTCTGTTATCGAGTAAAAATTATTTTCTAAATCAACCTTAATGTCATTGTTCAGATTGCTAATATAATTGACGACTGCAGATACAGAAACAAATGAAGTGTTATCAGTGCTATTATCTGTATTGATTTCCACAACTGGCATTGGGAACACTTGACTGGCACCACAACCATTGTCTAATTCGATAATAACTTTGGTTGCGATATATCCACCATATGAATTTATATGTTGATCATCAGCGATACTTCCATCTTTCGCGAAGTACTTAGTTTCGCCTCCACTCCAGTTAACATCTTCGATTAATCGACCGATTACCGCACCATCTTCATAAACCCCAGCGAACTTTCTAAAATCATTAAATTTGCTTTGGCCAATTTTTTCTTCAGCTGGGATAGTAGGAAAACCTTTTCCTGCCTCAACTGACGCTAGCAACCAAACTTCACTGGTTCCCGACTGTTGTAAACGTACTTTATTCGAACCTACGTGCTCTGTAGCACCCTGACAAACTCCCCAAAAACTGGATTCGCCAATGGGGCCATTAGGAAGCGATACTGATGGAATTGGAGGCTTATCGCCATCTCTAACAAAAGCCTCAGCTGTAACCAAACACCCTTCAATAAATTCGGTAGTTGAGCCAGTTTTGACTATGCCTACACGACAAAATCCCCGCTCAGAAGTTAAGAAATCTTCAGTGTATGCTGAACTTTCGGTATGGCAATCATCATGAGTATGCTCACCTTGTTCAATATGAGTGTGGTGATGAGATGATCCCGCCACTGAGCAGTTATAGTTAATAAAGTGGTGACAACAACTTACAAAATCTGTGTTTTGATAATCAACTCGGAATACAACCTCTTCTTCCACATTGGCCAAAAGTGAAATTTCTATGTTTCCACTAACATGGCCAATCAGTTTTTCTTGCCCTTGCTCCAGTGGTTTATAGAAAAGAGAAAAGGACCTAACAACTACATTCGCTTGTGCTTTTAAATTCGCAGTAATTTCGATATAGCCACTAGATATATCTATTCTTGAGTCAACTTGTGCATTGACCACAGCACCAGTGTGGGCGCCATCACTGTAACCAGCAAGGCTAGTAATTTGACTCTGTTTGTTTTGCTCCGCTATTTGTAATACTTCAGTATAAGCAGGTATTAGCTTTAAGGGGGTGGTACTATAATTTTTTGCCATTTTCGATATCCTTTATGTAATTCGTAGTATTTATTTAAGCCAGCTAGCCACCCAATGTTTCGGCATCACCTTATCGGACTTAGCGTATTCCATTTGTGTTGCTATCAAAATGTCCTTCATGGTGACTTGATCTTCACCTTCTGCTCGCCCTGCTGCGATAAATAGACTATTAGTCGCAATGCTATTAATCAGGCCACCACCGACGGGTAAGTTAGCCAATTTTGTAAAGTCGATTTTTGATTGGGGAATGCTACCTGGGATACAACTACGCCATATTTGGATTCGCTCTGAGGTATCAGGCATGGCAAAGTTCACCATAAAGCGAAGTCGGCGTTTAAAGGCACCATCAAGGGCATCTTTAAAGTTGGATGTCAGGATAGATAATCCATTAAAGCTTTCCATTCGTTGTAGTAGGTAGCTGACCCCTGCATTGGCAAAACGATCTTTGCTGTCTTTAATATCAGAGCGCTTACCAAATAAGGCGTCAGCTTCGTCAAACAATAATATTGCCCCACTAGATTCTGCGGCCGTAAATATACGCTCTAGCTTTTTCTCAGATTCGCCTATGTACTTATCCATAACCGTACTCAGGTCTACTTGGTAGATATCTAAGCCCAGTTGTGTGGCCAATACTCTGGCAGCATGGGTTTTACCGGTTCCGCTTGGGCCTGAAAACAACACTGCTAGCCCTGTACCGTATGCTTTCTTGTCTCCCAGGCCCCATTGCTCGTACACTTTTTGGCGTTGGCTCATCTGGTTTCGAATAGCCATTAGCGTATTCTTGTCTTGGGGCCTGAGGACTAAGTCTTCCCATGTTAGGTGCCCCTGTGAAGCTGGAGGAATGACTTTTATGTAGCCTTCCACTTCTTGTCGACTTTGAAGGCGGCAAACATGCGCTAAAAGATTGGCATCCAGTTCTTGTTCACTTTTCCCATGCAATAAAGCTAATTGATTATTTATCGCTTGAGCGGCTCTGTGATTGATTTGGTATTGGGTAGTTAATTGGCCTATTACATCAGGATTAACGTTCCACCCCCTTTGGCTTAAGGTGTTAATCCACTCTTCCCGTTGTGCTTCTTTACTCGATTTCGGTAGCTGGACATTTAGTACTCTGTTTGATCCCACGTCTTCTGGTATCTCACCAATATAAAAACACGATTTTGGTAGGGCTATGGAGCTGGCCTGTTTATGGTCGGGCACTTTACATTGGCTATTTTGTTCAAGAGCCACTTTATTTGATCGTAATGGCTCAGTAAGTAGATTAAGAAAATACCCAATTGCTGGATTATCAGATTGGTAACCATCAATAAACAGTAGAGTGTCCGTTAAAAGACAGTACCGTTGTAGCATTACTGCTATATCATGAGTTTCATCTGCCTTATGAGGTAAGTGATCAACGTTAATGCGCTTCAGCGAATTATCCAACTGAATAGCGACCTGGTAAGCCAATGACTCTGCGAAGGCTGAATGGGATGCATTATTCGACTCACTGATGAAACGTATGATGTGCCCCGGCTCACTCTTCATATTGCCTGATCCGCTTGAACCGAGATATTTATTCTTCGTTACGTAATCACAGATTTGAAGGGTTGTCTCTGAGCTATTTTTCTCTAGCGTAGTCGGTACTTCGATTGGTAGAAGGTATTTTTGAATCTCTACTGGGACACTGTTAGTTCCCATCAGGTAGTAGAATATACTTTCATCTAGCAATAACGGGCTCAATTGTGGCGCAGTATCGTTTTCAAGGGTTAATAGTCCCCAATATCTCAATGCAGAGTCTGGACGTAGTTGTAGAACTTGCCCTCCATTTAACAAGTTGGCAGCGAGTTCTAACGAAGGCTGAAATCGATTTGATAGTTCGCCGCATAGACTGGCCAACCCTCCACTGTATTGGCAAGCAAAACACAACCAGAGTATTTGTTGCTCCATCTCACTCAACAATAAGCGATCCGTAATTTTTTTGAATGGAGGCCAGCTTGTTAGATCTAGGTCACTTAACGCAAAGTTATGCGTATTTCCATCACGTAGATGCTGCATCGATGCAGCCAGAACTTGTACTGACCAATCAATGAATCTGTATTCTTCAGGGCTCTGGCTGACTAGGGTTGGATTTTGGTCATTACCAATAGTGATCTCAGATTTAGATATGTCTTCGTTTTCATCTGTATGAATTGACTCAACAAGATTGATTGAGCTATCTCTGACCCTATCTAACCTAGTTTCAGAGCTTGTAACACCTTTCATAACCTGAGTATTTTCTTCGCTATTATCTTGATTGATTGGCTTTGACTCCATGTCTTGAGTTTCACAGTCACCTTGATCAGTAAGCTTTTCAACCTCTATATCTTCGGTTAGTAAGAAGGAATCTTCGAAAATTTCACTTATTGACTGTTCGTTTTCTGCTAGTTGAGTAGCATGTTCTTCGTAATCCACTTTAGCAGCACGGGGGTTGAAATTTACGCTTTCCATCCATTCAATTTTAGGCTCAGAGCCTGCTGCTGATAATTCCGTTTCAGATTGAACACAGCGAACTTCTTCAGCTGATGTCATCACTTCATCGTTTGATATACATTCTTTTTCTGATACGGCTTCCGTTTGTTGGGTTACACTTTCACTATCGTGAAGTTCGAGGTGCTTCGTATTAGTTAGCGAAGCGATAAGTGTTTTTAGCTCATTACTGGCGCTAATTAATTCATGGGTTAACGCCTCATTAAGCGATTCCTGACAATCAGGTTCTGAAATGATGTTGGTTGCTTCGGACATGGTAATGCGCCTTGTAAGCTAAATTTTCAAGTGAATTCGCAGTGTTGTCTTTTAATACTGTGATTGCGCAGGAAGATTTATGTGATATAGGTTACGGTTAGTATTTCTTGAAAGTTAGATGAACGTAGATTGGCGTTTGCTGGGTATTAATCTAGTGGCAGCCCATTGAACGCCACTAATATCTTTTTACGCTTTGCGAGCTGTTGAGCGCTATAGCTGTCTTTATATTGGAATGTACCCTCTGTATCATCAGGGTCTGGTTGAATTTCTTCCCAATCCACTGACTCTAATGCGCGACCAATCTTTGCACTTCTAAAGTCAAAGGGGTCAGCATAGCCATTCATTCCGCATTCACTACTGACACCCAATATGTCACCTGCCTGGATATTTTCGCGACGGCTACCCGTAGAAGAAGACACCCATACTTGGCCAACGCCACCCGTTTGAACCAAAATTTCGAATCCGTTTCTAGGTGGGCAGTTTCCACGATAAATACCGTAGAAGTAGTTTGCTCCTGCCGGAGTAGCCCCCTGATTTCTAGCGAGTGTCATTTTGACTTTTCCAGCAGACGTAACGCCACAAGCCATTAAGACTTGGCCATCTTTAATACTCTGTACAGTGGCATCACAAAGACATTGGGGGTCAAAAATAACTTTCTCATAAAGCCCACCTAAAGCAGGCCGCATAGGGTACGGCGTATTAACACCTGGTTTTTCGTCTATGCAGATATCAATTTCTTCGTCACCGCCGACGATTATTTCATCGCTCGGCCCAGTGATAAGCAGGTTGAAATACAGCATGATGTCGGTATAGGTATTTACCGTCGCAATAGGACATTCGCTACGGACATAAGCAAACAGTGGAAGAGTTTTACCACCTGGGCTATCGCATTCTAAAAACAAGCCGATCATTCGAATAGGGGTTGTGGCTTCACCTTGCTCTGACTTCTTAATGAGCGCCTGAATTGTCGTTGTATTTTCCCCAACTACCGGAGGGTTAATTTCAATAGGATTCCCATTACATAAGATCTGTTCAGCTTCCGCATCATTATCAGAATATTGGTCGGTAATCACGATATAGCGAATATTACTGGCAGCACTTTCACCTTGTTGAGCTAGGTATATTCGACCGTGTTCAGTTAGCTCTGGCTTAAGTGTGGCACTACAAGGTGGCGGCGGTTGGCAAGCTGGATCATAGGATTGTTGATATTGTTGTTTCTGCTGATTAGGGACATTATCGTATGCACTTTGGCACGTACCGTCGTCATATTGTCTATTTGGTGAATAACGCATCTAAGGTATCTCCTAGGCCGTTAGCTATTTATACGGACCAGCGGTTGGTATTGTCAGCTCCACGGGAGCTAAGGAGGGTTTGGGTTTGCCGATAATGATTTAAGAAATTTCTTCGTCAGTAAGGGGGGGCGCTGCCGGTGATAGCATCACATACACTTGATTATTAGTATTTGATAGAGGCTCATTGGAAATAAGATAACCTATTTTAAAGTTTGGTTTGCCATCACTGACTGAGGCTTTTGTTGCTACCCATGTTTTATTATCAGCAAAGATTGGTGTTCCTACACTTATTCCGCTCAAATCATCCTCTATTTCGACTTCACTTATTCCGGTCATTTGAGCAGGGTAAATATTATGTTCATCATTCTGAATGTCATATTCAGGGTTATCCGGTCCGTGATAAATGCACCAAAGTGGATTGTTACTATCCTGTGGTGGAGTGACAGATACTTTGGGTACTCTCTTTGATGAGCCTACAGGATTACTAATTTCTCCGCTAAAATATAAAATCATTCCTCTTTTGATTTCTAGTTTGGCGCTACCTACTTTCGTAAGTTCTTCAGGCTTTTCAATACAGACTTCTTGATAAAACCCGCCTGAGCTGGTCATTGCTCCTGCAGCTGCTACATCCCCTGATTTAGATACGGTAAAGGCATTGCTTCTATGCTCTGCGTAGTTTCCATCTTTCTTTGACCCTTTAGAGTATCCGTTGCCAATAATAAAGGCATGATCAGGGTTTGTTTTAAGCTCACTATCTAACTTGTTAAATGAACCTATAACCGTTTGGTTGTTGCTTGTCGCTGATACGAAGTTTCCCTGGCTATACGAATATTTTCCAGAGGCAATGGATTTCTTGCCAAAGGCTGTAGAATATTTACCTACTTTATTTGAAGCTATTGAGTTGGCATCAAAACGCCCCGACCTAAATGCCGACTTTTGGAGGTCCATAAAGGTGAGCGTTTTTGATTTGTTTTTGGCAATAACCGGGACGCTGTCAATATACGTACCCTCACTCCAAAATGTTTCTGATAATTTATATTCCACATCTTCAAACTTTCTGGATAGTTTTACCAGTTGAGAGTTTTGTCCCGTTAGTCGTAAGTGAAAGTTCATCAGAAAATCACTGTTCGGACCGATGAAGCCTATGGGCTCGTTGCTATGAACATAGGCAAACAACACCATTTCCGCACCGTTTTGGCTGCATTCTTCGTCCAGCCCGTTAACAGCATCGCGGCTTTTAGGTTTTAAACCACCAACGGAAATTTTATCAGATCTATAATTTTTATTATCACAGTCACAACTTTCGGAAGAACCACATTCACAACTTTTATTGTTTTTGATCAAGTAAATGCCAATCGTACTTATATTCGTTCTACTGCTTACAAATGCACCCGATACGGCAACAGATATTTTCAATGAGCGAGGGTTACCTTCACTTGTAACCTTTCCATCCAAACAGACCAAGCCCAATTCACAAATATGATTGGGTAGTTCCATATGATGACTTTCTAATTGATTTACATCTAGTTCACCACTTCCAAAGCCTGCGTATTTGATTTCTGCACAATCCCCCCATTCTACGAGTTTGGTCAACCCTAGATTGGTTACAATCGGTTTTAAGGAATTTTCCTGACCATTTTGTTCACTTTCAAAATCATTGCGAGCAACCATTTGCCCCATAGTGTGGTATGGCATGTAACTTTTCCTTATATTCTTAAACGTAAAGCACCGGTACATACCCGGCTTATGGACATTTAGTAGGCGATGGCAAAAAATTCGGCTAGTAATTAATAGTCAACCGTATTCCACGGCTATAATGGAAATCTAACAGCTAGATAAATCAAGTTCTGCGGCTATTTGCACGACCGCGATTGGACGCATTTTAACCTTAGTGTCTACTTCAATTTCTTTATCTACGCTAACATGCTGTATGGGAACACCAACCTCTAGATCACCGCTAAAATGGATGCTATTCAAGGTATGAGCAACCACACTCAAGTCAGCAAATCCTTCTTGGGTTGTGGCATTGAACTCTATTTTGAAGCGACTTCGTACTGGTTTTAGCTCTGTGATGGTTTGCAGAAGAATATCATGTAAGTGTTCGGATTCGATGTCTGAGTTTAAGTTTTCGTCGTAGCTAACGATAAAGCCATAGGGCGGAATTTTTGACTGTTGAGCCCAAAGTTCATACGCTGCATTGCAATTAGATTTATCCTCATATTCTAAAGCGTTTAGATTATCAGGGTTAGCTATAAACTCCTGGTACTCCTCCCACCATTCCTTAATCTCAACTTTTACTCCCATAATTTCAAGGGCTTTAATAATGCCTATTTTGGTACCGTTATGTTTTTGTAACCAAGCATTATTTCGAATGACCCTTCGTCGATAGGTCTCTTGAGTTTCATCATCCCCATCAAGATTTACCCAGCCATTTACTGACAGCCCCCACCCCAACCAAGGTAGAAACTCTTCTGGGCATTGATCAACATCCCAGAGGTGTCCTAGTTTTAGAGGTAAATCGCTAATGCGATTGGCAGCCATGTCCAACTTTTGTTCTAGCGGTGTGGCATTACTCGGCAATAAATGCTGTTCATTAAAAATAGGCTTACTTGCTATTTTTTCCGACTGTCCAGTACTCTTATTTACACCATAGATTGCAAACGTGGTTGCCCCCAAAGGTACAATCTGATCGTCAAAATAATAATAAAGTGGATGATGAAACTCATGGGTTGAATTTTGATTAACATCCGCTAATGGGGCAAGGTGGGCGCTTTCTATAAATCGATTTATCAAGGAGTCTGTTGACCCTGGTTGGATAGGAGTTCCAGAGTCATTAGCCCAGTGTAAGCTGTATTCCGAAGATTGGTGACTGAAAGGTAGGTTAATAACCAGTTGTCCCGAGATAACATTGGGTTCTAGCCCTGTATATTCATTAACAAATTGAATGGGATTAACTAAGTTTGTCATTTAGTCTCCCCACCACTAGCATCTAAGTCAGAGAAATCTATTTTAATTGGTGCTATTGCAAAGTCTTCACTATCCCCTACTAAGTTTGATGAATAACAAACTATGTAGTAGTTAGTAGATTGTTCAAGATCCGCTGAAACATTAATTTTAATGTCTTTGGCCCCACTATCTTCAATTTTCCCGCCGGACTCGCCATCCGTGGTTGGTTTATTATCTTTGTTTGGCTCCTCATCAGCTCCTGTTTCGGCTGTATTACCTGAATCACCATTTATAGAGAACGTGAACTCTTGAACTAATGAACTTCCACTTTCCAATTTAGGCACTTTTCTTAACGGGGCCAGATAATCCGTTTCATCAAATGAAACAAGATAGTAGCTAAAACTCGTAATATCGATATCGACACTTGGCGGTGTTAGGTATGTCGTAACTATGATGTTACTTAGATCATTTGACTGTTCAGTTACCGCTGTTAGTTGATTCGGTTTTAACGGCTTCTTCCAAGGAATAATCGAAAACGTTCCTGATACTTTGCCATCCGTCTCCCGTCGCAGTATGAGATAAAAAGTATCACCAGGAATTTTATCACCAGGTAGATCTACAATGAGATCCCAGGCTGTAATAGTGGGTTCTGTTTCCAGAACAAACTCCGTAGAACCCACCTCTGGATTAAACATAGAAGAACTTGTAAACAGCTTGATATTATCAACATTAGAGTCCCAATCTGTAGGTTTCTCTAGTGATATTTTATTCTGACCATCTTGATACGTTATATTTCGAAACGGGACTTGTTCTTCTTTAAAGCTCTTGTAGAACTTAAAGTTGTATTCTTCACCGTCATTAAATGCTTTAACCATAAACCCTGTAGCTCCCATTGGAACTGGAGTCTCGCTCGGGAAATAATAGGAAAGCTTATTCATATCAGCTGGTAAAGATGCGATATAGCCAGCGTTTATTAGTGGATCTTTATGCTCATTAATCCAGTGAACCTCGTAATCTGTAATAATAGGTACCTTGCTTACATTCTCCATGTTGCATTTAATTTCAAGCTCACCCTCTAATAGTCCGTCTATGGAACACGCATCAGTAAAACTGATTGAGGTTTCCACCTTATTGAAAGGAATAGCCTTTGTAGCAACTGTATATTTTTTATTACTAGATGAACCCTCGTATTTAAGAATAAATTTGTCATACTCGTCATTGAATACAACATTGCTCGTATCAATGTCATCTCCATTGCTTAAGTCTGAATCAGGACCGACTCTGAAACCAATCAAATGACTACCGTCTTCGACTCCTACCCTCATTAAATACTTATCTGAGTAATTATCTAAATCTATTAAATCGTTGCTACCATTCGCTAAGTAAAGACGGTATTTTGACGGGTCTAGGTAACTATTAAAGGTATTTAACCTAACTATGGCCCTTATATACCGCCTACCCCATCTACCACTCCCTTCTAAGTTAACTCTTTCATCTAAATTAACTTCACTAGCTACACTGAAATCCATTATCGATTCGACTAGTAGCTCACTTAACTCGTCATCAGAAATATTCAGATCCGAAAATTCGTCGCCTCCTGCTGGCCACGTCAAATCAACTTCTTGACCTTTACGGTCATCCTCTTTTAAGCCTAACAGTTCTGTAAGTTTAATTTTCTTACTAAATTTACTAAGCAGCTTTTCAAGGTTGCATTCTTCATCTGCCTGACTTGAGTTTTGATCCCTATCAATACTTAGGGTGAGATATTGATATCCATATACATATAAACATGCATCTTCTAGTTTAACGCCTTTCAATTCAACATCGGCGATCATGTTGCTATTGATGTCTACATCTACATTAGATGAGTCATCGATGATATCATCACTAGTACCAACAAATATTGCGTAGCCATCTATGTCTAGGTGGTTTTCTGGGGGTGTTAGCTGAACCCTATATATGGAAGTGTTTTTATCCTGGATCTCAGTTGCCGTACTCATAAAATATTCTCCCTTATTCTGGCGTTTGCTCTGTCTCTATTTCCTGATAACATAGAATTTTTATATCAGGGAGTATGTTTATATCATCTAGGGTTGAATATGGTTTTCCACGCACTTTAATTGCTTTACGGTTTTGGACCATCGGCCTATTCTTATCGCTATCTTTAATGGCTGAATGCTCTGATTTCTCCGAACTACAATCACACTGTTCTTGGACAGTGCCAGCAATTGATTCACTACTTGGTTGTTGAGGGTCAATATCAGTTTCGCAAAAGCAATCGTCAACTAGGATGCTGTCTAAAAAAATGGTCTCTCCGTTCATTGCTTTTCCATACAGCAGAATATGACTAGCATTTTCTGGCACCACCTTGTTAGGCTGGAAGGCATATCGATAAGTGTCGTGTCCATTTGATCGATCTCCGCAGTCATTCCTCAAGGTACGCTTAAAGATGGGAGTGTTGACAGTACTATCCAATGGCCTTACTGCGGTATCACCCCAAAGTGCAGTGATAAACTCCATATCGACTATAGTCTCATCTAACTTCACGGTTAATGCACCTGATAAGGTCTTCGGTCTTGCCGTGTAGCGTTCAATATCTAGTCTTTCTTTTTGCACTGCAATAAGGTCGCCATTACATTTACTTGATTCTATAAACCCAAGCGCACCAGGTTGCGGCTCTACTGACTGAACAGCTAATGTAATGTTCTCCCGCTTAGCGTATGGAGCTTGCCCCGATGCTGTCACCAGATCACAGTGAGGGGAGTACACATGTACGTTGTTTACATAATCGACATAAAGTGTGGAGATAATTGCCGAACGAGATATGGTCGTATCAAACCGGTTATGTAGTTCAATATACTCATTCAGATTGCTATCGATCGCGGTTTCTACCAATGGCTTGGCGTTAGCACAGTCAACAACCACAACCGCTGCGGCTGAGTAGTTAATTATATTTGCTGGGCCCACATCCACGATATCCGTCATTGGTCGATCACAAGTACTGGATAATGCTGCTGTTACGGCATTCAATACCTCCTGCTCGGGTGTTCCATCATTACGATGATCTAGCACTTTAATCGTGACCCGTCCTGCTTCTGTCGAATAAACTTTTATATCTTTTACCTGCGGGTGTGCTGCTAGAGCTTTATATCGGTAACTTTTAAACGACCCCGTATCACTCAGTTGCGCTAAAGCGATGCTAGCTCGATGCCTAAAATCAGTGTCACTCTCTGGAATCAAGTCCTGGCCGTCGCTAGAATCTTTGGTCTCAGGGGTTCTGTATTTACGTGGAGTATTTAGTACTAGCGCTAGATTATCGAGATTGTCTCCAGTGGCTGAGCTAAGCTGCACTTGTGCCAGCACTCGATTTATTTCTGAGCGAAGTGTTTGCTCACGCATTGCCACTACACTTAATATTGCTTTAGAGACCGAACCGGTTAGGTCGCCTTTGGCCTTAAAATTTCTAACATCGGCATAAACCTTTTTTTCTAGTTCCGAAGTTATGTATTCGGTTACAAGATCCGGCAATGCTAACTGGCTAAAATCTAAACTCGCCAAGTGTTCTTCTGAAGGAAATGTCATAGCGTTCTGTAGCTCAGAATAAATAATTGAAACAATGAAGGAGATGGAGGTAGTAGGAGAAATGCAACTACCCGTTACAACGTCTGAATTTCTTGGTTTCTATCTAGGCCAGTTTAATGAGTAATCATTGTGCCCTAAGATCACTTAGGGCGAGCATCACTCGGGATTGCATCATCAAGACTGCTATCTTCAGGGATATGAATGCATAGACCAAAATCCATTTCCCCATACTCGTTGGCACTAACCAAGATTAATTGGGTCGCTTCTTTAGGCACAGGATGTTTGTAAAAATGCTTCTCGTAAATACTATTCTTTTGGAAAGTCTGAATGGGCACAACTCGTCCTATCCCACTTTGACTAGAGTTTCCTGCTACACCATCAGTCAAATAAAGACCACTTTCATCAGCCCAGTAGAGGTTATAATGAGTAATGTTACCCTCTTCAGCAGCATCAAATGTGAGCATGCCAGTGAGCAGGTTATTATGACATTCCGTATTGTATCTATTGTCAAACAGTAAGCTTGATGCCATTACTGTGGGTACATACTCTTGTTTGATAGGGATTGAAATACCACTTTCCATTTCACCAAAGTTATCAACACTGAAGGCAATAATGTGTGTAGCACCTTCAGGAATATATAAGTTCGGATTAAAAGACATTGTGTATGGCTCTACTTCTGGCTTAACTGGGAGTTTATCTGGATCAGTAACTTTCCTTATACAATTCCCGAAGTGGTCTACTTGAGAGTTTGATTCTTCGTTTAAGTTACAATCTCGGTTAAAACGCCAGAATGGATTAACGTTATGTTTAGCTGTCTTACTAATTCCAAAGTAAAGGTTGTAACCGCGAATATTCTTCTCATCTTCCGCCCCTATAAGCGTAAGTGTTCCCCGTAAAGTTCGGTTGATCCCTAAACCAATGACACACCGATGTATCTTACCCTCTCCACCCTCGCCTTGAAAGGTGATCTCTCGTGGTTTCAGCCTACTATTGCCAGTGTCTCGCGTGTCGGTTTTGAATGTGATTAGACTATCTAATTCTTCATCACTGTACTCAAGTGTTCCATCCAGTAAGTAAGATTCACTAGATGATAGATTATGTACTTTCGGGATCATTACAGCTAGCTCTCCTCCATCTACCATGATATCCGCGGGTGAGTGTAGGTCCACACGAATGACACCATCTTGGTTGAGTTTTGCAATGATTTCTGAGCGTTTTACATGATACCCTATTTTATGGCTCTCATTTAGGTATTGACGTAGGTTATTCCGAGCCCGTTTTTTGATGTCTTGAAGCGCTATACTAGCAGGAATTGTCAGAGTAGCCTGCAACTCGTATTCTCGAAACTCTATGGGTTTTACATCGACCCAATCCGTGACTGGCCTTAGTGAATTCACTTTTTCTCTAACACTTGACATAGCCTGAAAATAATTGGCACTACCATTAATTGCATCAACCCATACATATACGTTTACCTTTGC
This sequence comes from uncultured Saccharospirillaceae bacterium, assembly GCA_947503895.1. Lineage (GTDB taxonomy): Bacteria > Pseudomonadota > Gammaproteobacteria > Pseudomonadales > Oceanobacteraceae > Bermanella. The sequence goes on along the minus strand of CANNFT010000004.1, from coordinate 412,198 downwards.
TGGTATGCATGAATCTATTTCAATAAAGGCATTTTTTATATTTTCTACAGACAAACAAATATCACGGTAGCCCTGAGATGCACCACCCGTATGAGTACCCTCATATAGCTCAATAAGTCGATTAACCATTTCACCATCGGTGTATTCAGAAGCATTTTGATCCTGCGGGTTAGCTCTACTTAACCCAAACAAATATAGAAGTTGTGAGAGTGCACTGCCTTTGGCCGTTTTAAGATAGGAATCTTTGAGCGCATCAATTATTCTTTGTCGCATATACATTTCACGATATGCGATTGTTTCAGCAATTTTTACAATTGGGTCGCCTTCATACAGTTGGTTGACTTGAATCTCAACTGGTAGAAACTGTTGAATTTGATTTTTTATTTCCAGTAATATTTTTTCATAGTCGAGGCTTTCAAATACACCAGGGTCGCTATATAGACTAATATCTCGAATGGCCGAGCGCTTATTACAAGCGCCTAAATCACATACTTGGGTTTCGTTCATAATTTTAGCCGTTTAGGATATTAGTTTGATAATTTAACGCCATACAGGTTGCTTTTAGGCAGAACATTAATACATTGCACGATTTAGAGTGAGAAGGATCTCACCGCACTGGTTACACTTGATGCTACGCTGCCAGCTATGCTACTCATAGAGTCATCATCTTGCTTACGGCACGTTAGATCAGTCGTAAATCCTTGCATGCTAAAGCTGTGATTAACTGTTTCTATAATCCATAACCCATTTACATTTCTGGGAACCGATTTAAGGTTAATTTTTAGCTTGTCCTCTACATCAAAGGTCGGGTCCCCTAACAGTTTTAATACTAACGTATCTGATTTACGGTTCTTGGAATTCACTTGAGATTGTAATGCCTGCTTCGTTATGTCACTGGAAGCATGATACTCATTAGTTTTGAGCGTTAGTGATCTATTATCCTTAGTATCACCTATTCTAATAACATCCTGTGCACCACTAGCGAGGTTAAATGTACCGGCCTCTCCTCCCTCGAAATCATTCCGAGTTGTATAAGTATAGTCCCAGGATAAGAGGCGATCAGGAGCAAGTTCAGGGGTTAGTACTTGGGTTTGAGACTTTTCACCCCGTTTAACAAAAAGAATTCTATTATCACTTGTTTTAAACACGGCATCATAGGTATTGGCAAGTTTAGCCAAAAACTGTTGGTGTGACTCGTTATTTTGGATCATTCCAGATACTTTATATTCTGGGCCTCGAAAACTGTCAGAAACTTCTGCCTTAATTCCAATTTCTTTAGCAATTTTTTTAACTAGACTATAAACCGTAAGGTTTTTTTCATCCCAGTTCCTAACAGTCATATCCCTTAATAGGATAGAACTGGCATTCATAGAAAGCGTATCACCGCCGGTGGAAGATGCCATTGTCCAGCTGTTTATTTCGAACTTACCAAAGCTAACAACATTACTTGATATCCCTTTCAATCCCTTATAACCAAGCGACAACTCAACGAAATCACCTTCTTCCGGAATTTCTATGTATTGGCCACCGAAGGTTCCTTTTGGCTGATTGTCAAAAACCATACTGAGTTGATCTACATTATGATCCGAGTTTCGTGTCACGGTAAACGAGATGATCCTGTCCTCGAACCCGCTATTAAGGTCTAACTTTTCAAGAATAGCACCGACCAAACCCATTTTTGAATTTGCTGGTTTTTTGGATATCGATACTTCAAAACTTGGCTTTAGCTTAGAAAACACAAAACCTCCCTATTCAGATTGAGCCTGTTAAAGGTGGGTAAATAAGAACTTATTATTAACGTTGTAAATTTGGTGGTGACATTTAAATTCAAATTAGAAATTTATTCTGCATTGAATATCACTCCTAATCAGGTGTTGCACCTAACTAACTTTACCCCAAAGACTAAATGATTCTTCATTTGAAGATGCTGGCTGAATGTCAGGCAGTCGGATGTCCACATTTGTCGGCAATATCATCCCCAAACCTGAAAGATGAGAATTCTGATCTAGTACAGCCTCTACCACACCTTTAAATTGTTCACTCATGCTACTGGCAAAATGTAAGTTTGATTCAAATATTTGAGTAGCGGTGGTCACCAGCTCAGGATCAGACTGGATTGCCGCTGCGAACGTGCTATTTGATGCTCCGTAGTGTTTCCAGCAAATTTCATCTAACATTTCACCTGATTTGGTTCTATATAGATAAGGCATTTAATAGTCCTAGTTTGGAGTCTGGTATATAGCGCTGGAGTGAAAGGTTATATTCGATCTTGCGTGCCTTACCCCACTTCTCGTACTCAGAGTTAGTCTCCTCTAAGCTCTTAATGACCCAAAACCCTAAAGGCTGCCCAACTAAACCGGTAAGAGCACTTGCGCCAGGAAAGCTTGGAAGGGATAGTGAGCTAGCTAAGGAACCAACACCCGAAAGACCACCCGCGATACTACCTACACTACTGCCACCAATACTAAATGGGCTATCTGATCTGTCACCTAATTTATCAGAACCCTTTGGCATACTCACAATAGGCATAGGGTAACCAAGACTGGCTATCAAACGTAAAAGCGAAGGAGCCACGCGCAGCCCTCTGTACTGAGGATAGAATGTTCCGTTCAGCTGCATCGTTTCCTCCCCTGGTCCCATGTATTGTAGACTGGGCCCTCCAACCATTTGGGTACCTTTGCCCGAATAGGTTATCCGATCTTTTGATGCCCAATTGTATTTCGCACTGCGCTGCAGTCGATCATAGTTTGCTGTATCTACAGAAAATAGGAACGGCCCTAAAGCCATCATAAAATCATTCATGGACTAGGGTTCTCACGAAAAATTAGTTTGACTAGAAACTGACCATATAGGCTAGTTCTATTTTTGGTATTTAATCAAAGTAGGTTAATTCAGCTAATTGAGGCGCAGCTGTCATCTGTGCTACTTGGCTACTCATTGACGCAATTGTATCTGTAAGCATTGATACTCGCTGCCCAATCACGCCCATAGACTCTCTGCTTTTTTCTTTCGAATTATTTAACTCATTCAACTGGGTGGTTAAATCTAAATATTGATCTTTTGCAGAAGGCCGATTTAATTTTATAAGTGAATCGAGTTTAGTACTTGATTCTTTAGTATCAAAAATTAATTTCCCATTAATATCGCTAAGAGATTTGGACACATCATTCCGAACGCCCCTCTTAATTATGTTTTTCACCCTACTGGTAATAAAACTAGAGTTTTGGGGTATATTTTTAAACCGACTTCTATTCATCGCTTGGCTTGTAGGCTGTACTATATCTTTAGATCTATTACCTAACTGCCACTTACTTCGTATAGTACGATTCTTATCTGAATTAACTAACAATGATTCATTTTTATTACCAAGGGTATAAGCTTTTTTATATCCACTGCCTACAGTAGCAATGCTAGGAGCTTTCTTGCTATGAAATATTGGATTCAAAATAGCTTGTCTAACTTCGCCACCAATCAATTTTAATATTCTAGGCATATTTACTTGGTCGACCGTAATTGGGATATCGCCATCAAAATTACTTAAACCTGAACTAGTTTTATTTTTATACTTTGATATATATTCAGCAGTTTTAAATACTGCACTATGACTAAGCATATGATTGGAAAGCCCAATATTTCCTACACTTTTGCCTAGTGTATTATACCTTAAACTCTCTAATTTCTTTCTGCTTTGGTCTTGAGTATCATTATTTCTATAACTAGGTAGAATGACATTGTTTTTTGAAAATTCAATTCCACCACCATCGAACACAGATTTTCTGTTGAAGTAGCTTGGCAATAATTGTTGTACTTTAAAATTTAATTTAGCAACTATCTTCTGTAACTCAGAATTAAGACTTGAGTGCTTAAAATATCTATCATTTACTTGGTAAACACTAAAAGCAGATTCCCGATCTCGGCCTTTCAAACTGAATATAGATCTGGCCTGCCTATTTTCCAATTGGTTTCTTAGTTTAACTACGAGCCTAGAAACCTCAGAAGCGATATAACCTTGTCGAACGGGTTTAAACTTCCCATTTAATTCATACATTCGATCATGCTTAGCGACTGCTATTTCAACCAGTCTTTCTTCTAGGTTGTTTAGCTTATTAGAAAACTTAGCCTTTGTATTAATTCTAGTTTTATTACGAAGTAATCTTAACCTATTCAAAATTTTAGACTTGCTTGCCAGATAGTTTTCAGCAGTATATTGCTCATTAATGTGGGACCTTTTCCATTCTACCTGTGCTACCAAATCATTACTAATACTACCTTCTCTGACAAGTGACCTGATTTGAAACGAATTTCCTGAACTTGAACCTTGGTAGGAAGATATTTTTAGATTGCTTTCTTGCCAACTACTACTTAGATATTTTTTTATTTTCTTATCTAAATATTTTACGTTCGACACATAGGTGTATATTCTGTTCGCCACTTTAGAGCTTTTACTAGTTAAATGACTTCCTAATTCTTGTATGCGTATTTTCTTATAGCGATTATTTCTATATACAAAATCAATTATAGGTTTATATTTATCCTGAAATGACTGATTTAGCGTTAGTTGATCATCCAACTCTTGATTAGTGATTCTTGATTTTAAAGGGAGAAACTTTCTCTCCCAGACGGATTCTTTTTCTTCGCCATTTATCAAGTAATTAAATCTGTTATGTGGCCACTTAGGGCGCACATTTTGTCTCAGCACAGTGTATTTTCCTGAATGCAGTAATTCAGCTATTTTCAGAGTCTTACGCTGTAACAATTCTTGTGATTTATGTATACCCACATAATTTGCTTTCTGGAAAGCTACTATATTCCTGCTTATCCATCGGTAAATGTTCTTCCGATTATTTAGCAGTACAGCCTTGTTGTCATACAAACTATTCCTAACTTGGAAATGAATACCCCCTTGTCTTACTGCATTCTTCAGTTTATTGGTATTATCTAGCCGTTTAAATACATTTAGTATACTTAACGACCTACTATCAATTATTGCCAGCGATTCAAAAGTATATTTATGCTGTAAACTTTTGTACGTATTATATTTATGTGAAGCGAATATATTTTGAGATTTTAGTATCCCTCCTCTATTCGGTTTTAACCTATTGTCCTTTTTCTTTAAGCCAGCATAAAGATTAAATATTGCCAGGTTAAATAATAACCCTACCTTACTGCTAAAGAAACTCTTACTAATCGAGCCTAACAAGGGAGCTTGGTTATAATAAATCTTACTCGCTTGCAAATGATAACTTCCATAGGGCTTATACCTTGCCACTTTATAGTGAGTGGCTGCTTTCGAGTAGCTATTTATTTTGCTCATGTCAGGCTCTTATTCTTGCTCTTCGATTCGTCTACTCACTTCTAGCCAGTCCATAAGTTCAGCAACAGACAGTTGCATTAGTTCACTTAGCGGCCAGCGGGTGTGCTTTGCGAGAACGTAGATTGCTTCCTTTAAACGCTCTGGCTCTGCATAAAAAAATTAGCGCATGCTTCCTGCAGTTTCGAATAGTCTCTAGCCTTCATACTTAATAGACTTTGAGGGGCCATATGGCACAAAGCAGCAATCAAGTTAAGCTCTTTCTCCGCTTCACTACCTCCTTGTTTTTCACATGCAATAATATCTCGAACACATGGCTCATGTACTGCTAGACTTTGGATTAGCCGCCCCTCACACTCGAAAGGAACGTCAAGGGTAACGGTAATGGGTTGTGCTGAACTCATTTAATTTAACTCCTAATTAATAGAGCTTCTATCACTTGATGTATAGATAAAAGCTCAAGTTTTAACGTATTCTTTGCCGTCAAACATGTGTTATTTCTACAAGCCTAGTGCTGAACGCATGCTCTCAAGCTTGTCTTCACCATCAATAACACGCTCCATATTGTCTACATCGATTTTAACCATCTCTGCATCACCAATTTCTAACTTATAGAATCGAAGTGCCATTGCGACTTTTAAGGAAGTCTTTTCACCCGCCTTCCAATTACCAAAGTCTACTTCACGCCATGCTCCCTCAAGAGTAATAACAACAGAGGTGACCTGTGTATGATCATCAGCGTCAAGAGCACCACGCATAGTGATCCTGGTCTTAGCACCATTACGAATACCGAAAAGCTTGAGTACTTCTGGCTCGTATTCACTAAGCGTGAAGTTACATTCAAGCTTATTCATGCCCATATCCAATTCGACAGGGGCATCCATCCCACCAGCTCGATGCTCTTGAGTTTTAATGGTTAGCTTGGGCAGAGTTAGCTCCTCAACCAAACCTGCGTAACTTGAACTATTTATAAATAGGTTAAAGTTCTTGAGTACCTTAGGTAAAGTCGCCACTTAGAATACCTCCGATAGATATTTATTCGTCATGACACTACGGAATGTAATGTGTTCTGCTGGACTTGGCGGGGTGAAATCAAATACGAAAGTCACTTTTCCATCTGCAATTGAGTCTACCGTTGTAAATTCTTCATCTACCCAACAGTTACCATTAATAATCGCTCCTCGCGCTTTTAGGGACCTCAAATAGGAATTAACACCTTCCGTAACATCAGTTAAGTACGTCGCAGTAATATTTCTGTCTACTGCCCATAAATGAGCACGCTGTAAGGCATCATTAATCATATCAGCGGTTCGACGGACACTAATGAACCTCCAGCGATCATGTGACAACCGATTTCCCCATAAACGATAGCCGTTTTGATAAACAATTGTGGCGTAGTCTATACTGTTTAAAAAGTTTGCTTCACTGTCTTTATCACCCAGCGAAAACCCAATTGGTTTTTCAGTTCCTACAATCCCAGCGATCGTGCGGTTTGATGGGCTCCACCAAAAGCCTCTCTCACTATCAGACTTAGCAATAACTCCTGCAATTCGTGAGGATGCCGGTTCAGAATATATTTTATCTACTAATTTCCCACTATCTTCTTCTTTACGCGTTATTTTTACTTTGGGGTAAGCATTATAAATACGATCACTTGCAGATGGCTTAGCGGTTGGCGCTGAAATTGAGTTTGAATCATCATAGTGATCTACCACAGCTATTGCCCGTAAGGATTCAGCTGATGACTCAAGATCACCTCGATGAGCTTCTGAAAACCCTGGTGCGATAAGTATTTTGGGAGCAAGACCTACAACACTTTCAGCAGTTTTTAACATGCCAATAGCATCTTTCACGGTGACCGTTCCTGCTACACCTGAAGCTTGAATTACAACTACCGGAACGCTTGTCTGCTCAAAGATTCCTTCTAGCGCCGCTGCAATGCTATTATCTTCATTATTGTACACAGCATTACCAAAATATTTTCTTGCGTCAGCAATATTGCGTATTAACGTGGGGATGCCATCCTCAATTTTAGCGATACCTGTAAGAACATCAGCTCCATTATCATTCTTTTTTATCGAAGCATCAAAATCAGATGTCCCTACTAATCCAATGATCGAGGAAGCAACCCCTCTTATGGGGCGACTACCCGTATCTACTTCAAAAACTTCTACGCCGTGCAGAAATTCCATACTTCCTCCAATTTTCAGTTTATTTTATTGCGTGTACCCGAATGCCTACGAACGTTTCGTATCAGGTTATATAGATTGATTTACATTGCATTAAATCACTGCATTGGATTCAATGCGGTGAATTCTATTGTTAGTTCGAAGACACCTAAGCACTCAAACTATAATATTACTGATTTCGATTGGTTTATTTTCACTAATCAAATAACCCATTACTGTTAATCTAATTTTACCCGTTTGGTTTCCTTCTGCCGGATTTACCTCTATGGCCGTTATGGAAATGATTGGCACATGAGCGGTTAATGCTTCAACTACTGCCACATTAATATTAGCTACTAGCGCCGCATCAATTGGATTATCCAACAACGTATATAGACGGCTACCATAGTTACGACGCATCACCCTAGACCCAATGGGTGTTATCAAAACGTCCCGAACTAATTGCCCTAAGTACGGGGTACCGTTTGAAATTTCTCCATTTTCGCTATTCATGCCATACATATACTAAATTTCCGCATTAAATTAATTTCTAGGTCTACCTTCTATAAAGACTGGTATTTAAACTGTCCGCTATTAACAAATTTGACCGTTGCTATTTGTATTGGAACTGGGTCTGGGATATTGGGACCCGGTGGCGCAGGCATTTGAGCGGGTGCATTTACACTTATGGTTAACGTTACTTGGCTATCCATTTTAATTAGTGGGCTTCCAGAAACTGATGACTTTACCGTGAAATTTGCGGCTACGGCGGTCTTCCCTGCTGACATGCCAGGTATGCTAAAACTGCCATTAATGTAGTTTGTCATATACGTTTTAGCCCATGCATCTAAATCAGCTTGAATTAGTACTGGCTTCCCACCAATTTTTATTTTTTGTTGCTTTCCACCCGGAATACTGTCAGCTAGCTTAGTAAATACTACTGGAGGTGTGGGCGTAATAACCACTTGAGCACCATGCACACATATTAGCCCCATCTTACACCCTACTTTACATCTAATTTGCCATTTATATTAACGTTACCTTGAATCGCGGCACCGCTCTTTAACTGAGCTTTCTTCTTAACAGTTAATTCACCATCAATTTCCGTATCGCCCTTTATTTTTATATTTTTCGCAGTAATTGATACTGTTTTTGCAGCCTTTATATTGACGTTTTTTTCAGTTTCTACTGTGAAATCACCACCACCTTCAGCATCGTATTTGATTTTTATCTTTGGATTGTTCTTCTCGCCAATTAAAATGGTTGTATTCTTCGTCGTATTAATGGTGAGAGCACCATCGCTTGATGCATCAAGATAAATACCTTTCTTTTCACTGTCTGCTACTTTCGCTGTTAATTTGGTTCCACTACCTTTTACTTCAATTTTATTTTCAGCAACCGTTTCTTCTTTGTCACCACTCTTTCTCCATTTTTGATGCCACAAATTTGGGGTTGACGTTAGTTCTGAACTAGGTAACTTATCTTTAGCTTTATTCCATAGTTTTAAATCCAACTCATTTTTTTCGATAGTGCTTTTCAGCAATGCTGGAGATTTTCCTCTAGCTGTTTCTGCTGATTTTTTTCTTTCCTGTTCTGTTGATTTTTCACCTTTTTTTTCTGGCGGCTTATTATCACGAACATCTAGAGAGAATTGATGCAAATATCGGTTATAGGTAAACGCTGTTCCATCACCATGAATACGTTGCCACATATCTCGATTGATAGAGCTATCAGGCAGCTTTGTCTTTAAGTCAATTGTCTTACCCGATGTGGCTTTAACTGGCAGACCAAATTGAAAGTGATCTCCCCTATAAATTGATCCAATAATTATTCCTAAAGCTGGATTGCCAGATATACTCACTACCAAAACTTGCTCTTCAATTTCCGGTGCCCACCATTCTGTATCTATACCTGCCCGCTGCATGACCCACGGCATCCAGGTGCGCGTATAAGTACCTATTTCTGTCCCGCCTATTTGAACTAAAACTCTAGGAACATCATTCTGAAATGGAGGAATATCATTATCCTGTGGTTTTAGATTCTTCGCTTCCTTCTCATCCAAGGCAACTACTTTGCCAATGCTAACGATGTTATTAGCCGTTACGCCCGTGCTATTCGCACGAGTTAAAGAGCCTCTACTATTCATAATAAAACCACTTTGCGATTCACAGCGGGTTAAAGATATGCAAATAGACCAGTTTTATGGAGTGGTGTCAGTGTTTTCAATAGGAATTTGAAATTTAATGCCACTTGAATCTCTGACTATCTCTAATATTTTTGGTATGGTCGATTCACGAAAATAGTTCTTAGCATAAACCAATACATGTGTTGCTTTTATTGGTGGGTTTTCACCTTCAAGGCTTATATAATCGGTGGCACCTTGTTCAAAACCCTTGATACTATCTGAAGAGTTAACTTCACCTATCTTTCCAAATCCATCTAGGCGTCCATACACCGCTACCTTTTTTATTATATTTTCTATTTCCACTTTATCAACCACTCGTCCCCAATATAGCGTGAACGAGATAATGGGTGGTTCATTAATATTTAAAATATCCAATGCTACAGATTTATTGCTGTCGAGATAGTCTATTTTATAATCGATTATATTAGGGACGGGCTTATCACGATGAATATTTCTATCATCCGGGTCGGCGGGATCAGCTTCTATTTCTGTTCCGTCTAAGTGCTGAATTGCTTCTACATTATCGGGAAGTTTCTGAAGGGTATTTGACAAATCCTCCGCGTTAGATACTCTTACTTTTTGCTCCCACGTTATAGACCATAACAATAATGAGTTTATTGCACTTTGAGCACTTTCAAAGAGTCCTGAAGCTCTCGACAGTACAGACACCCCGGTTCTCCAAGTAGATGTATCTGGTTTAAAGTCTTTGGTTAAACCATGCAGGTCCATACTCTCCACTTTTATGGCAGGGTATGAGCCTGGATACGTGAACCGCTTGATTGGAATATAGGACAGTAGTTTCGATAGCGACTGGAAGAAGTTCGCCTCCGTTTTAACTACATCTATTTTTGATAGTTCATTATTAGTTGACAAATAATCTGGATGTAATAGCGCAGCGCTAGGTTCATTATTTTTAGTTCTTTCCGCGCTAGAATCGGCAGTGGCTTCTAAATAAGTTCCATGCAACTCATCATAGTTTAATTCATCAACTGCATTTGAATTCGCTTTTGCCACCAGAAACCCAACTACATGTAGCGTAACGTCGGTCTCTCCCGTAGCCGTATAATCCAATTCTCCAGTACCCACCACTGATAGAAGCAGCCTAGGTGTTGCATCAATCGAATCAATAATAGAGCCAATCATACCACCAGAGTATTCCGTTAGAATATCGCAGTTCTGTACTACGTTATTCTCAACCAGGTCTTTACAGACTCTACTTTGAAAATAATGGATATCGATCATTTGACCTCCAGAGCACCATATAAACACTCTATTCTTTCCAATTGAATACGTCAGAATGACCGGCTAGATAGTGCGTACTATTGAATTCGCCCTGATGGAATTATTTGAGCATGGGGTTATTTAATATTTTTTTGTCCCAGGAAGCAAAGGTTTCTGGGAGTTTAATTAATTATTTTTCACACTATAAAAAAGCACGATCTAATCTTTTCTTTCTTTCAGCCATACGTTCAAGTAGATCTTTAGGAAGGGATTCTTGTAGCGTTGACGACCCACTATTTAGCTTATTTCCCTTTATAGGTTCTTCAATATTTTCTGCTTCGCTCATTATATCTACCGATGATTCATCTTTTAAAGAAAAGGCCAAGTCATTATCAAAATTTGCCTCCTCATTTTTTAACTTCTTACTTTCTGGCACCTCATCATTAAAATTTAATTGCTCGCTAATCTTGGCAGCCAATTCAAATACATCCTTAAATTTTTTTTCACCAATTATTTCGAGCGCTTTTTCAATTTGTGCTTCATTAAGTGACACGACCACATGGCCATCTATCGACATAGATGCCCTTGCTTTTCTAAGCTCATCAATTTTAGAGTAAACCTCTTTGTATTTACACTCAAATAGACTTTCTACCACATAATCTATTTCATTCTGTTTGACTTTCAGATCAATAATCATATTTTCACTCTTGCTAAATTATATTTACGTAATTTTAATCTTTACTGGCTTACATTCACATTATAGGAATGTAAATTCTTTGTACTGCCGTTATATTTCTATCTGTGTATTTATCACCTATCTCATACCTTTTAGATTACTAGCTATTCGATCTATTAGTAGCTCGCTACTAAATTCGACTTTAGGTAGAAATTAAGCAACCGGCGAATGATTTAGCTGACTCTCTCAAGTCAAAATAAAATGCTAGACGTTAAATATCCGAAACCGACGTTTTATGACGAACTGGTACCTGACAATTTAATCCAAAAATGATCAGACATAGACCCACCATAAAATCTTTAATCGGGAGATATTTATTATGCTCTTCGCTCAAATATTACTAAAGGCAAAGCTTGGAAGATGGGTTTATTAAATTTTATTTTGTCCCAGGATTCAAAGGAATCTGAACATTATTTTAATTTTTTCATGGCCGAATGACTCTATTAGTTACTTAAATGCAAAATGTTGGGCATTGGTTGTACGTATGCCCTCCAAAAGTATAAGCTCTATACGTGTCTTAGTACTAAAAGGTGATTTTCTATTCAACAGACCATCTCTAGTGCGCTGCATGTTCCCCATCGCTTCTTTAGTGATCCCGCCAGATTGTTTGACAATGCCGACAGTTAATTACTGCCTCCTCAGTTACATTTACTATGATCGTTGGTTGCACTCAGCTCTTTTAGTAGAATCCCTGCAAGGTATTCACCATCTTACTATTATGCTAGCTTAATTGAGCCATCACAGCTTATTTTTCATCTATTCGCATTCAATACTATGCATGCTTTTCACCCTTCCAAGTCGCTCACGTGAATTCTGTACCCTAAACTTTTCTAGGCCAACAATAGACTTTTTTTGCTTTTTTTAGGCAAGATCAGTAAAGTTCGTCGCTTAAATTTATCAGCCATTCGGCGAGTCGGCTTTCGTTTAGTCGCCCAAAAAGGATAGTCAGTGACCAATTCAGAATTAGTATTTCAAAGTTACGGACGAGCATGTCATAAACCCGCATTCTTTGAAGATTTTTACACCATTTTCATGGGAAAATCTGATGATGTACGAAGCATGTTCAAAGATACTAATATGGAAACTCAACGCGGTTTACTCCGCAGTGGAATATTATGCCTTGTTATGCACGCTCGAGGTATGCCGGATACAAAAATTCGCGCGCTCGGCGATAGCCATAGCAAAGCCAATATGGATATTAAACCTGAATACTATAGTGTATGGGTTGAAGCACTAATGGAGACACTTTACCGTCACGATACGGAGTTTTCATTTGAGCTTGAAGCAACATGGCGTGAGGTCATTCGACCTAGCATCGAGATTATTCAAAATATGTACGAGCAATAACCCATTGGCCGTTAGCGAGTAAAGGTGAAGTCATTAATTGGTGACGGACTATACAGCTAACGGCAATCGAATTTTGAAACATGTCCCCTCACCTTCCACCGAATCAACCTCTATAGTACCGCTATGCTGTTCGATGATTCCGATTGAAATAGATAAGCCCAACCCAGTGCCTTCGTTTACAGCTTTGGTTGTGAAGAATGGATCAAATATTTTTTTAATCAACGAACCGGGGATACCTTTGCCATTATCCCGAATGCTGATCAATACTAATCCGCCAGGTATCACCTCTGTCTTGACTGCAAGCTCCCCCTGACCTTCCATGGCTTGTGAAGCATTCACCAGCATATTCATTATCACTTGACCAATTTGCCCTTCTTTTCCCATGATGCAGGGCATGGATGGATCAAGATCTTTGGTCAATGTGACGTGATACTTGATTTCATTCCAAACCAATTTAATGGTATTTTCTATACATTGGTTCACATCTACTTTCTGAAAGGCTTCTTCATCTGTTCTCGCAAAGGTTTTTAAATTGGATACAATATCTTTTACGCGCTTTAATCCATCGACTGTATCGGCGGCTATATCGTGAATATCGTCAAAAATGCCTCTAAACTCCAACTTTTTGTCCAACTCAATTAATTCTCCTTTCGCAGATTCATCTCCCGCTATTGCTTTTTGAGAAAGCTCATAATACTTACCTAAGTCAACTGCATATTCTTTTAGCGTTGAGATATTGCTCATGACAAATCCGACTGGGTTATTTATTTCATGTGCAACACCCGCCGCCAACTGACCAAGTGACGCCATTTTTTCAGAATGTACCAATTGATTTTGTGTTTCTTTTAGCTTCTCATGATTCGCTTTAATTTCTTCATAGTTCTCTTCAATTTTTTTCAAATTGGATGCACGCTCTAGCAAACCACCTACTTGATAGCCTGCAACCAAGCATTGATCAAGCATATCAACATGAATATCAATTTCTGCTGTTGCATAAAACTCACAAACGGTCGTGGTGATTCCAAAACGATTAATTGGCAGGCAATAAATTTTTTCAATTTGATGTTCTTTTAGTAATTCCACCAGAGACTCTGGTGCAATATCGGAAAGTGCTAGCTGCACCCTATCTTCAGCTTCATAAATTTTCTTATACACGTTGTCATCAAAGGGTGGTAAATCGTAATCTACTCCGAACGTTGGCCCCTGTTTGAAATCCTCATCGACAAAAAAAGAGTATCTCGCAATTTTAACGCCTAAAAAGGACTGTGTTTGTGCTATGTATTCTTGCACCATTTCCTTCAAGGTACCTTTAGACTGGGTCAGTCTCGCAACCGCTAAAAGATAATCGGATTCTTTTTTCTGAACCTTTAGGTGATCGTATTGCTTTTGTATGGTTGCCATGCTGAGCTGGACTTCACGAGTTTTATCATCCAGCAACACTTCTGCGGCATGTCGGGCCTTTCTCTCTCGTTCGTACGCTACTTTGTAAGCATCATTACCCATTTGAAGCGCTCTTTATAACAAGCTGACTTTTGTCGCATTTGTTCATCGAATCATCAGTGCATAGCCGCAAAGGTCAGTTTCCAAATGCATTCATCATGCCCATCATGCATGCATTGTGTGTGCTCAAGTTCGACAGATTGTTTATAGTGTTTTGCAGCCCCCTTTACTAAACCCGCTGCTACAGCACATAATTGTCGCTTGCTTTGATACTTTAATTCACCTTGGGATTCAGTGTTAGGTTCATAGTGAAAAAATGGTGTATAGGCTTCAGGGTGAATACGCTTAACATCTTTATGAACCACGTCTTCGAGTTCTGTTAATAAAACTTGTGTGTTCTTGTAGGATTGCAATTCGATAGGGCCGCGCTCGACCAAATAATCGAACAAGTATTCACCAAACAGTACTAATCCGTCTTGAAGTGACACACCTAATTTTTCGCAAAGGGTTGTGGCCAATGCGACAATCTCTGCGTCGTCATAGTTTACGCCAAAAGTGTAGGCTCCACCGCTGGCCACCTCACTATCTTCAATAATTGAGTTCCACAACTCCATATCCGCTTTTTCCAATACAAAATCTTCAAGTGCGTTAAAAATAATGCCTTGCATAAGAGCCTCCTCTTAATAAATACGTTCTCGCTAATAATGTAACTTTTGTTCCCTCGTTCCACTCTCCTGCCGATGCAAACAGCTTTATCGTTCATGACGAACGAGCCTTCGCTTGAAAACTAGGAAAAAAGGACTGTACTGTGCTTAACAACACTTCGTTTTCGAAGGGTTTAGATAAATAGCCATCTGCTGAGGATAATATCTCTGGTGAGACGTCTGCCTTGTCTTGACCAGAAATCAATAATATTTTTAATGAAACGGAATCGTATTTTTCTCTAGTTAATTCCAATACACGTGCACCATCCAACCTAGGCATTTTTAAATCTAATGTCATTAATAAAGGATTTTTTTCAACCATTATTAGGCCTGCTTCAAATCCATCTAGTGCGATAGAGGTCTCCCAACCGTCACGCCGTAATACACGCGCGATCGCTTTGGCCATTTGCTCATCATCATCCACGACTAAAGCTAGACGAGAAGCGTTATTTTCATGGGGTGTTTCTAAATCTTGCGGGATGGGGATTTGATGTTGCAGCATAAAATTTTTGAGAGCCGATTGAGTCACTCGGTGATCGCCACGTCCGGGCAATTTATACCCTTCCATTTCACCTCTTTCGATCCACCTAATGACGGTGCGAAAGTTGACGCCCGTGAAGCGCGCCACTTCGCCTGTTGTATAAACTGCTTCGGTTTCGACTTTATGCTTCACCGCTGCACAACTCCCTACCGCTCATTCATGGTCTGTCCAACTCTTGGGACCCTATGAGTAGCAAAACTCTCGACCGACCGCTCACATTTTTGATCACGCACAATGTACATCCCTAACATTGCGCTGCGTTAACCGATAATTCATCTGATCACTTTCAGTGTAATGCCTTTAACGGCATTTACTTAACATAGTCGTGTATCGTCTAAATAATAGGTGATTTTTATACTTTTTTAATCTTAGACAGGTTAGACAGGTTTTTTTATATTCACTGAATGCATATTGATGGCTTCACTGATATGCGTCCTACAGAGTCCGGTGGCACGGTGAAGAGGTGGCAGGCAAGCCGCAGTGACGCCCTCACCTGCTATAGTTTCATGATAATACCAATGACTGCACCTAGGGCATTGGCCGCTATCTGACTGGATATGGAATCGTCGAATTCGGGAGGCAGCCCGAACTGGAGCACCTAAACATGACACAACCGGCCAAAATTCTTTTTGTCGACGACGAAAGCCAAATGCTGACTGCACTCAAGCGGGTCTTTAGAGGAGAAGAGTTTGAAGTCAGTACAGCCAATAGCGGTCAAGAGGGGTTGCAGCTGTTAGAGTCTACAGACTTTGACGTCATTATTTCTGATATGCGCATGCCCGAGATGGATGGCGCAGCTTTTTTAGCACTTAGCTGTGATATTTGCCCTGGCAGTCGTAGGATTTTATTAACCGGTTACAGCGATCAAGACAGCACGGTCCGAGCCATCAATGAAGGCCAAGTGCATCAGTACCTCACCAAACCCTGGGATAATAATCAACTCCGAGATGCGGTGATGGCGGAATGGAAAGAAAAACAATCCATAGACGCAAACTCTGTGAATTTCGAGGAATACGAGCAGTTAAAATCACAAGTAGATACCGTCAGCAAGGACCTTGAGAACGCTACATCTTTGGCTGACATGGCCAAGGAATCGGTCGTACAACAATTCAATACCACCATTCGTATCATCAGCAATTTAATTCACCTAAGAATACCCAGTTCAGGGGTCATCAGCGAAGACATTATTCGACATAGTGTCGCGATGGCTAAAATTCTCAAATTAAGCAATAAAGTGGTGGCAGAATATCGACACGCCGCCCGCCTGTATCAATTAGGGAAACTCTCCTTCCCTGAAAAGCTATTAGATGGCCCCTTAATGGAGCTGAGTAAAGCTGAATTGGAGTATTACTATAAACACGCTGAGATTGGAGCTGATCTGCTCACACCGCTGAGCAGCTTGGACTATGCAGCTAATCTCATTCGACACCAGTATGAAAACTACGACGGTACCGGACAACCTGACGGGTTAGCAACGAATAAAATCCCTCTAGGGTCTCGGATATTAAGGATGGTGATTGATTATCATTTGCTGTGCAGCGGCTTGTACTTTAAGGACAAATACAGCGGCACAGACGCCATTGAGTATTTAGCAGCACATAGCGGCACGAAATACGACCCTGACCTTCAAAAAGTGTACGCTAAACTGCTTACTAAGCTAACGGATACCAGTACCCAGCTTAATGATCGGATTCGCAAGACGAGAGAACTGATACCCGGAGAAGTCATCAGCCGTGACCTGATCAATCAAGACGGTGTTCTCCTCGTGTCTAAAGGCACTGTTCTGAGTGTGCCCATCATCGACAAGCTTATTGATATTGAAGTCCGCTGTAAGCGAGAACTGAATGCCTTCGTCTTACGAGGCGAACGAGAGGATGTTCCTGCTGAGACATAGACGCATTGACATTAGAGTCACGCGAATGCAAAAAAGCCCTGTCACCGGACAGGGCTTTTTTCTGTTCTGACTTCCGCTTTGCTTGCTCCTACAGACAACGGAGCAAACGCTGCAGCGACATTAGCGAAGAACAGATACGTCTTCGGCTTGAAGTCCTTTCTGACCATCTACAACACTGAACTTAACAGGCTGACCTTCACTTAATGAGCGATGACCACTGCCACGTATCGAACGGAAATGTACGAATACGTCATCACCATTATCACGCGTAATAAAGCCAAAGCCTTTTTTGACATTAAACCACTTCACCATACCGCGCTCACGACCGTCTTCAACATCCTCTGTTTCAACCACTGTACCTGTACCACGACGTTGAAAACGCTGTACCTGAAACATGCTGGTTGCAGCCAGTAAGGTTGCGAAAGCAACAATAACGGCAACAAAATAGGCTAAAAACGCACCAGACTGTTGAAAAAACAGTGCAATAGGCGCGCCTGAAGCATTTTTAACGGCAGGATCAACAAAGTTGATAATTTGAGCACCACCAGCCACTGCGAAAAGCAGCGCCATAATAGCGGGCAGAGGTATTGCGATGAGCAAACAAATTAACGCTTTTTTAACCAATTGGTTTTGCATTTCAAACCTTCTTCAATCTTTAAATGACTAGTAGTTACGCAACCTTGGTGTACAATCAGCCAAGTCTGCGTATCTAATATGAATTAGCGTTAAAAATCAATACGATAGAAACTATGGCTACTAGCGACCAAGAACAAGTGATCGAACTCGAAACCCGAATGGCGTTTTTAGAACAAACGGTGGACGACTTAAATGACGTCGTCACGCACCAACAAGCCCAGATAACCCTGATGGAGCGGGCTATGAAGCACATGAATACTCAGCTGGTTCAATTAGCAGGTCCTAATATAAGGGCAGCTGATGAAGAAACACCACCGCCGCATTATTAGTTCGACTATGATCGGCACACCGCAACATATCGTCGTATTTGATGGGAAGTGTCATTTTTGCAATGGGGCCGTCAACTTCATTATTCGGCGAGATGCTGGGCAACGTTATGTATTCACCCCCATGCAGAGTGCATTTGCTCAAGAACTGATCGCTCAATACGATATTCCTAATGTCGGCATCGATACCTTTCTGTTAATCAAACACCGAAAAGCTTTCCTTTGGAGCGACGCGGCGCTCGAAATTGCTAAAGATCTGCAGGGGTACTGGTATCTATTCAATGCGCTTAAGATTATCCCGCGCCCGCTTCGTGATATGGCCTACCGAATATTTGCCCGTCATCGCTACCGTCTGTTCGGCAAAGCCGATCAGTGTATGGTCCCCACAGAAGCACTCAGATCACGCTTTTTAGGATTGTAATCTGGAAGGGTTTTCCTGTTGCCGAAGCGCAGCAAGAAATGAAGTGGCATTAGAATGGATAACCGTTCAACACGCTAACCGTTGTCAGCGTGTCGAACTGCGGATCAAGGCTAGCCAATTCGACGAATGCGAAGGTGGGCAAAGCCTAAGACCAGTAAAGTGAGCAATAGCGGGAAGACCGCAATGTTCAGTAGCTTTAACCAACTCCCTAAACCGTCTATCTCTTTATCGAGCTCGTGGCGAACATCCCTCAACGCTTTACGAATTTTTAATTTTTCATCTTGGAATGCACTGAGCGCTGCTTCCTGTTCTGGTGAAAGTGTCAAACTCTCTTTATCTCGTTGCTGCTCAAGTTCAGCGAGTTTAGCTTCTGTTTGCTCCAACTCTTGCTGAAGTTGACGTTCACTTTCCAAAAACTTGGTTTCTGCTTCTCTTTGCAGGTCTTGAACAACTTCAAACGGGCGACCAAAGCGTCCGCGGCTGCGAATACTGATCAAGTCAGAACTACCCAAGAACTGCTCAACCAAGTTATTTACAAACGCGCCATTATCGGCCCACGGCTGAGCAACTCTCTGCCCAAAGAAACTTTGGACTTGTACCCACAGTCTGTCTGTCAGTAAGTCCGTATCTGCGATAATCAGCACATTCAAGTTGTCGTTATCCTTAACATGCTCTTCTTCACCGTCACCGACTTTCTGGTCAAATGCACTTTTTGCAGGTCCATTAATACGAGCTGCCAAGGTGTAATTCTCACCGGTTGGTTGGAAATCTCTTAACAACTCGGATGGGTCACGCATCAAGTTGTATCGATTTAAATCAACTGGCTGAGCGATAGAAGATGTCCAAATCAGTGGGCTGAGGCTGGTCGTTGCATTCTCTGCAGCGGCTAATATACCCGCGCTGGCCAAATTGAGATTTTCGAGGTCGGCCGTCGATATTTCTTCTGAGTTCAAACTTTCCATTTGAATGCCAAGCAAACCTGCATGGCGAACAGGTGGGCGTCCTTGCCCCATGGATACCGTCAATCCGTACTCAGCATCTGTCACGACTTGCTGAGCGTCATACGCGACTCCCCAAGCATCTAATAATGGTGCAAGACTGTCATCCACACCGGCCTCAGCTTCAGCTGGGTCAGGGGTTGCGGTTTCTGCTTTAGGGTCAACGAATACAATTAATTTGCCGCCTTTCATGACGTATTGGTCCAATTGATATTGTGCTGCCTCAGTCAATGCTTTTGGTTGCACTAATACCAGCAGTTCGATGTCGCTATCGATGGTTTCTAATGATTCATCAATCCAACGCACATCGTACATTTGATCTAGCTGCTCGTAGATCATCCAAGGTGGTGTCGGCTGTCCGCGCTGCATGTCAAAGCCACCTCGAATATCCAAGGTGCTGGCTAAACCCACAACGGGTTCTTTTGCTTGCCCCAACCGGTAAACCAACTCACTGATTTCATATTCAAGAAACGCTTCTTTGTCTGGCTGGAAAAACGTAATAACCGCATCGTCGCCTTTTTCGTTCACAGCCGTCATACCAAAGTAAATATCATCTCCGGTAGCAATCGGTACTGCCTGTAAACCAAATTCTGACGCTTTATCTTCGTTCTCGGAAAACGGTTCTGGGTCGACTATTTTTAAGGTAATTTTATTGTCGGAAAGAATGACATATTCCTCCAGAACTTCCTTAACACGCGTTGCGTAACTGCGCAGTGCAGTTAAGTCTTCGCTGGCTTTGTCAGAATAATAAAGCGTCAATGTGATTGGTTGTTCCAGCTTGTCAATAATCGCTTTAGTGCCATCAGATAGGCTGTAAACGCTCTGTTCAGTAAGGTCGAGGCGCAATCGTTTGAACAATGGATTGGCGATTGCAAGAATTAAAATAAAGGCCACGAAAGCCGCTAGCACTTTAACTACAGGTGATTTCATTGCATAGCCTCCTTAATGTGCTTTATTGCGTTGCAAGACGCATTGGGTGAGATACAACCACAACCCAATCATGGCAATAAAATAAATGATGTCTCGAATATCTAAGACACCTCGAGCAATGGCTTCAAAGCGAGTTAGAAAACTTAACCCTGCAACAAAGTCCACCATCCATTGCGGTGCCCATGCAAAAGCGTCCAGTACCATTGAAACGCCACTGACGATGAAAATAAAACACACAACAACGGTTAGAATAAACGCAATGATTTGATTCTTCGTACAAGCTGACATGCAGCTCCCAATGGCTAAGAAGCTGCCCGCCATTAACCAGCTGCCAATATAACCCGCGACGATGACACCATTATCTGGATCACCAAGATAGGCTACCGTGATCCACAAAGGAAACGTCAATATGAGCGATAATCCAGCAAATACCCAAGCGGCTAAGAATTTGCCCAATACCGCTTGATGTTGCCCAATGGGCAGCGTCATTAATAATTCAACTGTGCCTAATTGACGCTCAGGAGACCAAAGTCCCATAGCAATGGCAGGCATAAAGAATAGATATAACCAAGGATGAAAATTAAAGAATGCCGATAAATCAGCTTGTCCTTTTTCGTAAAAGTGTCCTAAGTAAAATGCGAATACACCCGCCAGCACTAAGAACATAAAGATAAAAACGTACGCGATGGGCGTTGCGAAATAGCCATACAATTCGCGCTTCATGACCGTTGTCACTGCACTCATGCTACTTTCTCCTCTACTAAGCGCGTGTTAACACGTTCACCGGATGACAGCGTCACATTTCTGAAAACATCATCCAAACGCCCTTTCTCTAAATGAACATTCGTGACAGACCACTGATGCTCATCTAACAGTCTGATAACGGATGGCAGTATGTTTTTTCCGCCTTCAGGAAAAATAACAAAGCAACGTTGCGATTCTATTTCTTCAACCGATGCTACGCCTGCTAAAGCCGTTAGCTTCGCCAGCGCGGCGGCTTGTTCTGTTTCAAGGTCGACTTGGATGGCATTATGGTAACGGGATTGAGATTCCAGTTGCTGCGGCTCACCGTCTAGCAATAGCTTGCCCTCACTGATGATCAAAGCGCGAGAACATACAGCACTGACTTCTTCGAGTATGTGAGTAGAAATGATGACGATTTTATCTTTGGCCAAGCCCTTAATCAGTTGGCGTACTTGATGCTTTTGATTAGGGTCAAGGCCGTCTGTTGGTTCATCCAGTATTAATACTTTAGGGTCATGGATTAAGGCTTGTGCTAACCCAACACGACGAGTAAATCCTTTTGATAAGGTTTCGATACGCTTCTTGTAGACACTGCCAAGCTGAACTTCGCTGACCACCTTGTCAATGCGCTGCTGCTTTTCTGCGCCTTTGAAACCACGAACTTCCGCAATAAAGTTTAAGAACGCCGCAACCGTCATCTCCCCGTAGGCAGGTGCGCCTTCAGGCAGATAACCCATCATTTTTTGGGCTTCTAAAGGAGATTGCGCTACGTCCACATCAAATATGCTTACGCTACCGGACGTTGCTTCTAAAAAACCGGTAATCATTTTCATGGTCGTGGATTTTCCAGCGCCATTAGGCCCTAAAAATCCGAGCACTTCACCGGGTGCAACGTTAAAACTTAACTCATTTACAGCGACAAAATCGCCAAATCGTTTGGTGAGATTCTCCACTCGAATCATCGACCACTCCTATTATTGATCGTACATTCTGAAAAGGTTGAGGTTATAGCAAAGCAACGAGATCTACCATGGAATAAACGATTCTACGCCAGACAAAACGAATGATGCGGCTGACTTAAACCCCAACAAAATAGTTGATCATTT
Source organism: uncultured Saccharospirillaceae bacterium (assembly GCA_947503895.1). GTDB lineage: Bacteria > Pseudomonadota > Gammaproteobacteria > Pseudomonadales > Oceanobacteraceae > Bermanella. Next base: position 389,490 of record CANNFT010000004.1, on the reverse strand, counting down.
TTGTCTGTTCCCATCGTATCGCTCTATTCGTGTACTTCGCGCCCTTAAACCCTCGCCTATTATTTAGTCAACACGTAAAAAATTGGCGCGCATAATATAGCGAATGGTAAAACCGATAGGCAAGCCTCACATAACCCCCCATTCTCGGCACCATTTTGACCTACTCTACAATATGAAGCTCAATGCGCTTCAAGTCGTATAATGACGAAACATTTGATCGCTGAAACTGTGCGCTGAGTAAACGCTTCACCGTTAATGCCAGTTTCATTGGATCAATCAGCCGTTGGCATCAACGCATTTACTGCTACAATTCGCTGGCTCATTTTTGCCTTTATACGACTATTTTAGAAATATGTGTTTAACAGAACCAAGGTGACAACTTTGCGATCCATTCGTTCCATGTTTAATCGAATTGCCCGTAAGATGCTTAATCTGTGGGTAAAAACCAACCTAGTTGGTACCAAACCAGAAGAAATGCAGCTCAATCCGGAGCAGCCAGTTATTTATGCACTGCCTCTTCGCTCCTACGCGGCGTCCTTGGTGGTAGAGCAAGAAGCCATTCGGCAGAACCTTCCTGGGGCGTTGGAGCCCATCCAGCTAGGCGATCAGAGCCTTAAAAATCGAATTGTCTTCATGTCTCGCCCAGAAGGTGGGTTCATGAGTAAACGAAACATGCCTTATCTGCATCCAACGGTGAATGCCATGTTGGAAGCCTGCGATAGCCAACCGGATTTGGATGTTCAAGTCGTGCCCGTTAACGTTTTTTGGGGCAGAGAACCTAAAAGAGAGAAGAGCTGGCTAAAAATATGGCTAGGGGATACTTGGTCAGTGAGCGGCCGCCTAAGAACTTTGTTTACTATTCTCACAAATGGCCGAAATACAACCGTTCACTTAAGTGCCCCTATATCACTAAGAAATTTGCTCGAAGATAGTCAAGACCTAGACCGCAAGCGAATGATTCGCAAGCTGGGTCGTCTATTGCGGGTACATTTCCGTAATATTCGAACGGCCGTGATCGGGCCTGACTTAAGTCATCGCCGGACTCTGGTTCACAGACTGGTTCGAAAACCTCTCGTTAAAGCAGCTATCGAACAAGAAATGGCTGATAAAAACATTAGCCGAGAAAAAGCCGTTGCCCGCGCCATTAAATATGGTGACGAAATTGCTTCCAACCAAAGCCATTCCACCATTCGATTTTTAGATATTGTCCTCACTTGGTTGTGGAACAAAATCTACAACGGCATCAAAGTACATAATTTGAGCACATTGCAGGAAGTTCATAAAAACAATGAAGTCATCTATGTCCCTTGTCATCGCAGCCACATAGATTACTTGTTGCTCTCTTACTTGCTCTTCGCCAATGGTTATGTGCCGCCTCAGATTGCGGCCGGTATCAATTTAAACATGCCCGTTCTGGGGCCGATATTGCGTCGAGGCGGTGCTTTCTTCATGCGTCGTAGCTTTAAAGATAACCCGCTCTACAGCGCGGTTTTCGATGAGTATCTACACGCGATCTTCACATCCGGCTACAGCACAGAATACTTTGTGGAGGGTGGTCGTAGCCGTACGGGCCGGACACTTAAACCGCGTGCAGGCATGCTGGCCATGACAGTGCGCAGCTTCTTGCGCGACAGCCATAAACCCATCGTGTTCATGCCGGTTTACGTGGGCTACGAGAAAGTCTTTGAAGGCGGCACTTACATTGGTGAGCTACGTGGTAAAACCAAGAAAAAAGAGTCGTTGTTAGGCTTAACCAAAACGTTCAAAGATTTAAAGAAAAACTTTGGTCAAGTGTACGTGACATTCGGCGACCCCATCGATTTGAAATCCTTTTTAGATGGGGAGCGTCCTGGCTGGCGCGATGAGGATATGGGTGAAGATTTCCGTCCTGAATGGACAAAAGACACCGTAAATAACTTGGCGCTTGAAGTGGTCACGCAAATCAACAAAGCCGCTGCGTTAAACCCTATCAACATGATTTCTCTCGCGCTGTTAGCCACGCCGAGGCAAGCCATGGATGAGAATATTCTGGCGCAAACTCTCGACTTATTTAAGGAACTGGTGTCCTCCCAGCCCTATAGCCATTTAACAACGCTACCCGAAGGCAATGGCAAAGATTGGATTGCTTACGCAGAAAAGATGAAAGTCGTGGAACGTTTAAAGCACCCCTTGGGTGACATAATCAATGTCGATGAAACCCAAGCCGTCATGCTGACGTATTACCGCAATAACGTGGTGCACGTCTTTGCTGTGCCTTCAATGCTGGCCTCATTGTTCATTAATAATTATCAATTGAAACGAGACGACCTCATTCGCTTTGCCAAGACCATTTACCCTTATATGAAGGCAGAGTTGTTCTTACACTGGAAAGAAGACGATATTGAGAGCGTCATTGAACACTGGGTCGACCTCTTCATAGAAAAAGGCTACTTAACGGAAAAGAATGGCATGCTGGTTCGCCCGTCGGTGAGTTCGAATGACTTTATAATGCTGTCTGTGCTGTCACAGCAGGTGATTCAAATACTCGAACGATACTATATTGCCATTGCATTATTACAACGTTCTGGATCGGGCACACTAAATAAAGATGAGATGGTTTCCCGCTGTTCACTGATGGCACAACGCATATCCATTCTGCATGGTCTCAATGCTCCTGAGTTTTTCGATAAGGCCTTATTTAGAAACTTGATTGATGAGCTACAGGAGCGAAATATCTTAACGCTCGACGAACAACAGGATATTCACTTTGGTGAACGCATTGAAAACATTGCAGATGACACGAAGATTCTACTCAACGCTGAATTACGCCGCAGTATTCTTCAAGTGACATTAAACTAAAACATTCATATCTACTGGTCTATTGCAGCAACAAAATTTGCTGCAATAGATCACCCCTTCGACTTCATCGCTTTGTGAGTCTTCCGCTGGTCACTAACCATTTTTGACATCATTAGTCGCGTGAAAGTGCTGCTGCCTAAGCCTTTGATAGCGTGGCGTGAGACCCACGTCTTCATATAATGGGTCGCCCATTTCATCTAAAGCCACCACTTTATTACCGGGCTTGTAAGGCATTTGTCGTTCGACCTCATCTAATGCCGCCACCAATAACTGAGATATAACCTCCGTTTTTTTCATGCCAGGATAAAGACCGGCTAATGCTTCTAAGCGAGATGCATCGCGCTTACTTAATCGAACTTGATATTTTTCTTCCTCTAGGCTGCGCTCACTGGCCTTTTCCCAAGACAACATTAGTTCTCTTACATTCATTTTGTTTGAACCTACCCAATTCAAAAACAATTACACACACAAATCAGTCTAGCAGGCCCAGATGTTCTTTGTGCTACCGATCCCAATTGCTTAGACATAGTTCATGAAACCTTGTTCACACCTTCTGCCTGACATTCCATTGACCTATTGCTCTGGCTTATTCAATATGAGTATATAAATGCGTTATTTCAGCCACCGATAAAAATTGCTTTTTAGCGCCGAGCGAAAGCTGGCCATTACTCAATCAGTACAGTGAAGGGAGATCTGCATGGAACCATTGTTAGATTCCGCGTTACGAGATGACGTAAGACTACTCGGGGAACTTTTAGGGGAGGTTATCGAACAAGAAAAAGGGGCTGCGTTTTTACAAACGATTGAAAACATTCGAACATTGGCCAAGCAATCACGTACGGGCAGCGAAGAAGATCGCCAAGCATTATTGGCTGTCTTAAACCATTTGCCTGAAGAAGAGCTGATTCCCATTACCCGCGCCTTCAATCAGTTTTTGAATCTAGCCAATATCGCCGAGCAATATCACGACGTTGTTCGTCGTCGTAGAAATGAAGGCGAGGCTTTTCTAGAGCACTTTGAATCATTGATCGAAAAACTCCAAGCTCAGAATCAATCCGTCGATATGGTTCAACAAATTGAAAACTTACAAATTGAGCTGGTGTTAACAGCCCACCCGACGGAAGTCACACGCCGTACACTGATTAAAAAATACGACAACATACTCACGTCATTGAATGAATTAGAAACCCTCCCATACGAGCACGAACGCCGTTTCGTCTTATCTCGCCTGAAAGAGCTAGTAGGCGAAATCTGGTTTACGGATGAAATTCGGCAGCAGCGCCCTTCCCCTGAAGATGAAGCTAAGTGGGGATTTGCGGTTATTGAGCAATCGCTGTGGGATGCCGTGCCTCGTTTCTATAAAGAACTCGACGTATTACTTGAACGATCAGGAGGGCAATCGTTACCGATCCAAACCACACCCATACGGTTTTGCTCTTGGATGGGTGGCGATCGAGACGGCAACCCAAATGTCACCGCAAAAGTCACCCAAAACGTTCTCTACTTAGGTCGCTGGATGGCGGCTGATTTATATTTACGAGATGTCCGTGATCTCGCTAATGACCTATCCATGACCGAATGCAATGAAACCTTGAAAGCCGTCATTGGGGATGTCAAAGAACCCTACCGACATTTGTTGCATGAACTTCGGCAACGTCTAAAAGAAACTCGAAAGTGGGCAGAAAATAAACTTAATGGTTTGGCACCGAGCCGAAATAGCCGCCCCATCAAAGACATTAGCAGCCTAATTGAACCTCTTAAACTTTGTTATGACTCGCTGTGCGAATCTGGAATGGAGGTCATCGCTAAAGGTAAGTTGCTCGATACACTTAGACGGGCTTATACATTTGGCTTAACACTGACCAAACTGGATATTCGGCAAGAAAGCGGTCGACACAAACAGGTGTTTGTGGAGCTTTGCTCCTACTTAGACCTTGGTGATTATGAAGAATGGTCTGAGCACGAAAAACAGCAGTTTCTGATTAATGAACTGCAAAACAAACGCCCTTTACTGCCTTCTGACTGGAAGCCAAGCGCAGAGGTTCAGGAAGTTTTAGACACATGCAGTGTCGTAGCTAAAGAAAAATCAGATGCCATCAGCGCCTACGTGATCTCAATGGCGAGCCAACCTTCAGATGTTTTAGCCGTTGCTTTACTTCTTAAAATGGCAGGGCGAGCCAAGAGATTACCCATTGTACCCCTTTTCGAAACGCTGGATGACTTAACCAATGCTGGCGACGCCATTGAAAGGCTTTTCGCTTTACCTTGGTATCAAAAATACTGCAATGGACAGCAAATGGTGATGGTCGGATACAGTGACTCCGCTAAAGATGCTGGGCAAATGGCCGCTTCGTGGGCGCAATATAAAGCTCAAGAAACATTGGTTGGTATAGCCAATAAACACGATATAAAACTCATGTTGTTTCATGGTCGTGGTGGCACCGTCGGACGCGGCGGCGGCCCTGCCCATGGCGCCATCTTATCTCAACCTCCGGGGTCTGTAGAAGGACGTTTGCGAGTCACAGAACAGGGCGAAATGATTCGCTTTAAATTTGGCACACCTGACGTAGCATTACGTTCTTTGCAGGTTTATCTGTCTGCCGTTCTGGAAGCGACTTTACTTCCGCCTCCAGAACCAAAAGAAGATTGGCGAAAAACCATGGAGAGCATGTCTGCGGCGGCTGTTACTTCCTATCGGGGCATTGTTCGTGAACACGAAGGTTTTGTTCCTTATTTTAGAGCGGTGACACCTGAGCAAGAGCTGGGAAAACTCGCGTTAGGCAGTCGCCCTGCCAAACGAAAAGCCAGTGGAGGCGTAGAAAGCTTGCGTGCCATTCCTTGGATCTTTGCTTGGATGCAAATTCGGTTGATGCTACCAGCCTGGCTGGGTGGTGAGAAAGCATTAGCGGACATGCTTGAAGCCGGTCAGTTAGCACAACTTAAAGAGATGAAAGCGGGTTGGCCTTTTTTCGATACGTTCACTGACATGCTCGAAATGGTACTCAGCAAAACCGACGCTGACATAGCCGAGTACTATGAGAACCGTTTGGTGCACAAAGATGAAAGAGAACTGGGTAAACTGCTACGTGACCGCCTAGCGATTGCCATAAACACCATCAATACTCTGAAAGATCAAACCGCTATTTTAGAAAATGCGCCTATTATTAAAGAGTCTATGGCAGTGCGAAACCCCTACACAGATCCGCTCCATTATTTGCAGGCTGAATTACTGTACCGAAGCCGACTCAGTGCTGATACCGTCAACGAAAATGTTGATCATGCGCTCAAAGTCACCATGGCAGGCATTGCTGCAGGGATGCGAAACACGGGGTAACATTAGCTTACGATTGGTGGTAGAAGCCTAACGCACACGTGATTACTATAGCGTTAGTGAACCTCGGTTTGTGGGTGCATTCATTCAGGGTCAGAAGAGGATTACTGAACCTGAATGAATATAGGGAGGTAAATTGATTATGAACAGGACCCTCAAGAGTTGGCCGGCGCAATGTCCGTTTGAATTGAATATTCTGTACCTGCCCGCGATATGCAGCCCGCTTCAAATAGAACTGCTGACCCATGCAACGCTGTTGTACGCAGACGTATTTACTCACCAAGACGACCAATATCTGCTCGTATCCAGCTTTCCGGGTAAGCCCAACCATGCCTCTACTACTGAGCATCGGGCTTCCTTGCCACACGCATTATCTGACACGAGTGTAAACTTCTATGAGATGCCATTTCGGCCCAGTAAATGGTTGCCTATTCCTGATGGGTATAAGCTCCCCTGCTATTTAGACCGCTCTTTAAGGTCTGAGGGTGCGCTATTACTGCAAAGCCCCGCGCCACGTACTTTCTGGCGGTGCCGTTCGTCCGACTACGTTGAGTACGCGTTTAATCATGGTGCTCAGTGGTTCGAAAGCACCAACCACCTAGGAATTACAGGTTAACATACTGATATTCTGCCTGAATTTGCCCTTCTAACCTCCCCCCTTCAACACTTGCCCTAATTGAAATGCTGGGGTAAGGTGAGCCTCCTTTTTCACCATGAGTGGTGAAAAATTAACCACCTAAAGCGGGTTGATAGCTTTAAGGTTGATATTGAATTTATGTCTTAATCCGCTTTGTTTGGCGTTCTCGTCATGAACAAGGATGATTCAGAGATAGATTCAAAACTGTAAGGAGCATCCTGTATGCGTATTATCCTCTTAGGTGCCCCAGGTGCCGGCAAGGGAACTCAGGCTCAATTCATTACTGAAAAGTACAACATTCCCCAGATTTCAACGGGAGATATGTTGCGAGCTGCGGTCAAAGCCGAAACACCACTCGGAAAGCAAGTGGAAGAAGTCATGAAAAGCGGTGGCTTAGTCTCTGACGACCTGATCATCTCACTCGTAAAAGAACGTATCGCTCAACCAGATTGTTCAAATGGTTGCCTATTTGATGGTTTCCCTCGTACGATTCCTCAAGCAGAAGCCATGATTGAAGCGGGTGTTGAAATCGACCACGTTGTCGAGATCGACGTAGCCGATGAAGAAATTGTTCAACGTATGAGTGGACGCCGAGTCCACCCAGCTTCTGGTCGCACTTACCACATTGTTTACAACCCACCCAAAGTGGAAGGTAAAGACAACGAAACCGGTGAAGATCTCATTCAACGTGAGGATGACCAAGAAGAAACCGTACGTAATCGTCTTGCTATCTATCATGAGCAAACGGAACCACTGGTTGGCTTTTACAAATCGTTAACCGATGAAAATGCCCCACAATACTCGCATATTCCGGGTGTTGGCAGCCTTGAAGATATCCGCGATGCGATTTTCAGCAAGCTTGCGTAGATCTTCGACACCACGCGATTGAATCATCCTAATCGTTTAAAGCCGACACCTTGCTGTCGGCTTTTTTCGTTTTACGCCCATCATAATTTTTCGCCCTACTGAGTTTTGCATCCGGCGTAGTATTACACTCGACTGAGATTTACACTCGACTGAGATTTACACTCGACTGAGATTTACACTCGACTGAGATTTACACTCGACTTGGTGTTACAGCCAAATACTGTTCCCCGTCCTAATCAATCATGAGCTCAAGCGTTTCAGAGGGCATTTCTTCATCGAATCCATGTACGTTGCCAATTCAGCACAAAATCAACTGGATTGAAACCGATCCATCGGCTCGTTCTCTCAATCCGAACACCTGTCATGAGCTTAAAGTGGAGTGCTTAATTGAATTCTTTAAAAGCTCAAGTACAGACCCCTTCGCATATTAAAACTGAGGCTTCAACGCCAACCTCTCCATTAATGTGGCTCAATCCATAAGAAAATGTCTTAATCAATAGTTCTTCATTTGCTCGCTCGTATCAGGAGACCGGAATGACGCCTGAAGGTATAGCTTACTTACCGCATCTAAACGCGCTTATTGTAAGCATTTTCTTACAGCACAAACGAAATTTCGGATGTATCGGCAGGGAGCCAAATGATAAGTCACCAGCCTTCGTTTCCATCGTCATTACTGGAAATTGGGAACAATTCTCAATTCAAAATCGTTCATCTAATGCCAAACAAAGCTGGAGAAAGACACATACAAACCATCGGATACATCACTGGCCATTTTGCCTGTAGCGTTGAAAGAGAAGGCTTTTCAATACGCTAATTTTATTCTGAAAAGGCGTCAATAAAATATCATCTGGCTTTTTTACACCGAGTTTTGACTCATCAATATTATGCCGTTCAATTCCTTTGGGGAGGTAATAATTAGGCCAGTCAACGAGGTAACATCTCTCTTTTTCTAGGCCCAAAAGCCTGTAAAATGATCTCAGCATACACAAAACGACAACCGCCTTTATTGTAAGATCCGAATAGAGTCGTATTTCACAAAGCGTTTTACCACATCGGAGCATCAAGGCCACTAGGGGAAAACGAGCAAACAAGAGTACTTCATGAGTAGGAAATCACTTCTCTAATCGGGCTTAAACGTTCTCTAACTCTATGAAATCATTAATAGAAGTGTCGCACAGCGATCATTCTTATTAGGAGTCTTTTCAACAAACAAGCGTGCCATATCTGTCGCGGCTTTAAAGAACCTGTGAGATATCGCAACAAAACGCCCATTCATCAAACCAACAGCAACCGAAGCATACTCATTCAGAGCGCATGCTCGAAGCAACCGTTCTGGAAACGATAAATATTGATCGGAACTTTTCACGCATCATCGAAGTGTGGATACAAATGAGCATTCTTAAGTGAAAGAATTAACGTCTTACCCACTCGGGTTAAAAACAATTGAAAACGGCCAAATTTTGGCACTCGAAGCAATGTGCAAATGTGATTAACGTTTCACATTGGGTCATTTATTCAAGTTTTATGAAAATAAACACTCATAATCTGCACCATACACTTCGTTTGTGGCTATCTAACTCAACAGAAACCTAGTCGTATTCTGTAGCAAGAGGGGACATTTTCATTTTAAAGGGATCTTGTATCGAGTAGCGGTAACTATTCCGTGTTTGCCCATTAAGCTATCAATGAATTCGTCACTTTTCGTGACAACCGAAGGGAAGTTTGGGCATTCGCAGGCCAATCCGTAACAAAAAAGCGCTAAAACTTTCCCGCTCGTCGCATTTAAAACATTTCTTACGGCCTATCGAACCAAAAAAGACTTGAGAAGTAGTCTTGCCTCTAAATATTTGAATCGTGTCGATCATTAAACTTCCCGAGATGGTCGAAAATCTCCAAATCCTATTTCAACTGCTCCATTTTAATTTTAAATTATTCGTTTTTAGTAAACCCAAATTCGGATTTTTATGAGTCATTTCGGCAATTAAGTATTTAATTGCGCCATTTTCAATGAAAATTCTCGCTTTTATGTAGTTTTTTTAAAAAAAATTCGTTATTTTTCCAAACAAGACTTTGCTCTTACTTTTTTTATGCTATTTTTTTATTGGTATAACCGCCCACCACAGAGGAAATAATTATGGCTCGAGGTCGTAAAAAGACAGCTGCTAAGAAACGCACTGCCCGTAAAACTTCTCGTAAGGCAAAAGCAGTAGTCGCTACTCCAGCTATGGCGAAAGCTGAAAAAGCTGTTGAGAAGGCAAATGCCAATGTCGCAAAGGCGCAGGCTAAAGTAGATGCAGCCAGCAAAAAACTCGCGGCGGCCCGTAAAAAAGCCGCTTCTTCCGGTACGGCTGCAGCTAAAAAAGCCGTCGTCACTGCACGAGAGGCCGTTTCTAAACAAAAATCTATGATGGCAGACGCGAAAGCAGCCGCCAGAGATGCTAAAAAACAAATCACCATGGCAAACGTGGAGGCCAAAGCGAAAGCCGCTGCTGCTGCTGCTCAAGAAGCCGTTGAGGTGTATGCCGCATCACTTGCTGATAAAGCAGATGCTGATCTTTCGAAAGCCATGAAAGCATTCGAAGATAAGTGGCGTAAGAGCAGAGCCCGTAAGGACGCTGCGAAAGTTAAAGCAAAAAGCAAAAAAGCAGCAACAAAAGCAAAAGCCGCCGCTAAAAAAGCAACGGCTAAGCTAAAGTCACTTGAAAAATCAAAACCAAAGAAAACGGCACGACGTAAAACTACCGCCAAAAAACGTGCTGGGCGTCGTAAAACTGCCAAAAAAGCCAAATAGCCCTAATTGACTGGGTTAACCCTCCTAAAAATCGACTGAGCGTTATGCTGAGTCGATTTTTTTTAGCCTACCAATCTGTGATTTTGATCGCTTTCAGCCTTTAAATTCTCTTCATACGATGACGAATCGTAATCCGCCTTTAATTTGGCGCATTTAAACCTTGCGGCCAATCGCTTTTTCTCTTCATCATGCTCAGAAAACAAGGTGCTCTAAATGCGATCCCAAATACTTCGCTTCATGGTTGCCGTCGCAATCATCTCCGTTTACTTAATGGGGTGTGACTACAAGCAAGATCAGGCAATTGCATCATTCGATTCTGAGCATGTATATCGCAATCAATTACCGGTCAGTGATCAAATTCGAATTTACGATATCGAAATGCAGCAACATTACATGATGCTGACTTCACTCCGACAATATTTAGAAAGTCAGTCTGTCACTGCCACACCACAATTGATGCTTGCGCCACCAGCTGCCCCTAAGATTAACCTCACTCTCGATCCCGCTTGGCATTTGGGGGAAGCGGGCGCTCAAACGCATATTCAATTGGCTTGTACGTATCAGTCAGCTCCTTGCGCACGCATTATTGATGCAATTAATGATCTGATGCCTTATTTAAAAACCCCAAATGATCAACCCGCTCTCCACTTGGAGTTTTTTGATTTTGCACTACCGTTTCATCGCTTTGCATTACCTGCTGCGCATTCAATATCCTGCATCCATTCCGATCAACAATCTCTGTACAGAAAACACTTATGGAATCAACAGGGCCAGATCTCCACATACCCATTGGTTTCCGGAATGATTTTGCACGGTCTCAGTAAAAATGAAGCAGAGGACTGTTTAGATTTCTCAATCAGTCGAAACCAAGCCAGTCTCACTGCAACCAAATCGTCCATTCAGGCATTAAAATCTGCCGGTATACATCATGCACCTACGCTTCTCATAAATGGCACTTACATCGCAAAAGGTCGATGGGAATCTGAGATTTACCGACATCTTAAACCCTTTATTTCAGCCCCCAGCACGCCTTTCGTTCAACAAAATTCGGAATGGTCTATTGAACTATTAGGGGTATGGGTCACCAAACAAGCGCAATTCCATTGGGCTCAAATTCTAAGCTCAAGATTTGTTTCTCGTGTGGATGAAGGCAGTGTTATTGGCCCCGGAATTTGGATTCATGCCATTCATCCAAACATTGTTGAGGTATTTAAAGACGGTAAAATATGGTCGATTCAAACCGCAACCGAGCCCAGCGTTGCTCAACTCAATACCTTAGTAAAAGATCCTCACCAACAAAATGGGCAGGCCCTCACCAACAAAATCGATATAGCAACTCAATCAACCCAAAACCACCCGTCATTTGATTCTAATCGTCTCGAAAAGGACGATAAGTTCGATCAAGATGCCAAGGAACACGAAGTGCTTTCACAAAGCCATCAGGCTCGCCTCGATAGGAAAATTGCCTCCCTGAAAAGATCCCAATTGTCTACGCAGTGGCTTCAATCACAAATACAACGTCGTGATGCGCTCGAAGAACAATTACACCCCACTGAGCACAAAATAGAAGGCAGTTCGTTACTCAAGTTAAACAACCATGAAATAGACAGCTTTTATACTGCTTTAGGCATGGAACCAGGGGATGTGATCGTGCGTGTAAATGGCGAATGGGTATATGACGGCAGCAACCCACTCTGGCAATCACTCGAGTCATCAGGCGACCTTACAATTTCAGTCATTCGGCGCGGTTTGCCAGTGCACCTAGGCTTTGAAATCGCCTCTGAATAACAAACGGGAAAGGATCGACAATGAATACACTTGAGAAAATTCTTAGTGCATTAGTGGTCATCTTAATGTCCGCTACTGCATTTTCGTACTACAAATACTTAGAATGCATGAAAATGCCGGACTTTACGCCACCGACAGGGCAATTGAAAAAAATTGTTGGTTTTCAGCCCCTTTTCAAATTTCATGTTCAATGTGATAAAAAACCGCTCGATAACACAGGTAATGTTTCCAATAACGCCTGTACGATTATTGATTTTGAAGAAATTAAAGGTAATCAAATCGTTATTGATACCAAAACACCCGGTTATCAGGGCGGTCCTGGATTAGAGTTTGGAATCAAATGGCACGAATCAATAGAGTTCTACGTGGATATTTCCCAACCGAAACACTTCAAGCCAACGCTATCAAACAATACGGTTACCTACACTTTTCCGCCCATTCAAATCAGTAGAATTGCTTTCCCGAAGTCGCAGTCGCCTTACATATCTAACCGAGGGTGGGGTGATGATGAAAATCATTTGAAAGATTTAGCGCTGAACAAAGAAACCTTTACCGATCACAAGTTATTTAATTACTTGAAGGAAAATGAAGACAATATCAAAGGTCTGATTGAGACTGAATTTAAAGCCATCATAAACGCCATGTTGGTAGAGTTAAACATACAAAGCGCATATACGATTCAAATTATCTGGGAATAATTCGATTAGCTAATGTTTATTGTAAACGATGAACGGTACTGAGACCGTTCAATCGTTTTTCGATATATTTTACAAATCAGGGTTATTTAACCACATAATCTCGGAAACAATATTTTGGCCTTTCACACTCGGGTGAAAGCAATCTCCACCGTCGATATCTTCTGCACCAAAGGATGTCGTACCCGCTGACGGTGTGTTTTCATCTACATAATCAGACACCACTTCTATTCCGCGGCCATTTTTACCATTTGAATTTGTATTATATAAATATGCTTCTTCCGCCAGAATTTCGTTATACCGGCGCTGAGTTGCCGATATAGCCGCAAGTCGAGTGGCTGAAGTCTCTCCATTCATACTGTTGCCGCTCGTGGCAATACTGCACACGTTAAAGGTATTCCACACACTTTCACACCGTATGCGACTACTACTGGCCTGTTTTGCTAGTCCGGCGGCACGAAGATCTTGAACTCTAGGCACACCGCCTAAATAAACGGTTGAACCCAGTGGCAACCCATTAACTAATATGTCTAACCCTGATTGCACGCTTTCACGCCACTCTCCATCGCTGTACAACGGGTTGTTACAGTTTGCAGGGTTCGTGCATTCTCGATTACAAATATCATTCCCCCCTAATAAAACTTCGACGTGATCCGGCGTGGTACTTTGATTCACGATACTATTGGCCTGAGAAGCGAAATTACTGCTCCCTCCCCGCATTTCTGACCCTGACTGCGCAGCACTTTTGTTAGCTTGTACACTGCTGTCTAAAGCTTTATAGCGATCATGGACACTGTTGACGCTGCTGTCCCAGCCATCAAACCAAGAATGCTCTTCTTGGTCGCCACCTATTAGGCAGAACAAATCCCAAAAGTAGCGGTTATACTTGCAGTCGGCGGCGAATCCCATCGTAATGCTATCGCCTGCGGCGCTGGTTTTAGCGGGTAAATCAGCCACTGCGGGTAGAGAAAGTGCGAGAGTGGTAAGGGTGCTCATCAATATCGGGCGCATGAAATGCTCCTATCCGTTTATTTTTTTAGTCGTTTGATTGCATGGATATGACCTTGGCCTGCGTCATACAGACCAGACTAGGTAGTCTAGAAGTGGTTAAAAAATAGGCTTGGGCAAAACTTGACGACTTTTAGGTCAACTGCGTCCTTCTTCACAGCATTGGCGTATCTCATGCTAGAATGCGCCAAAATTTTTATGAGTGGATCAATACCGCGTGAAATCAGCTGTTTTCTGATTTCCTTCAAATAAGCGGTCAGGGCTTATTCACGGGTAGTCGGTACTCATTTTGAGTGAATCGGGGGGGTAAAATGGTCAAGCTACTGGCAATAGAAGCTGCATCGGATGGATGTTCTGTCGCACTTCAAATGGGTGATGAGATAATCTCGCGTTTGGAAGTCGCGCCTCGTATGCACAGCCGTGTTTTGTATCCCATGCTGGATGAAATAATGGCAGAAGCCGGTATTCGCCCAAACGCGTTGGATGGGGTGGTGTTTAGTAAGGGCCCTGGTTCATTTACAGGTCTTCGTATAGCGGCCGCGACCGCTCAAGGCATCGGATTTGCTGCTAGCCTCCCTTTGATAGGTGTATCTACACTCCAATCTATGGCTCAGCAGTTTAGCAACGTCACGAGCAACGATTCGCCACCCCAAAAAGTAGCCACCATCCTCGATGCACGCATGAACGAATTGTATTTTGGACTGTACAGCTGGTCTGACGAATCATCATTAATGGAGCCCATGGTAGACGACTTCATAGCTCCGATTGCCCTTTCAGAGTTTCCCGTCGAGCTAACCCCGTCTGTATGGCAAGGTGCCGGCAATGGATGGAAACTTTCATCCCAAATGTCACCGTCATTGCTGGCCGCCGTTTCCTCGATCAATGATGACCTAGCGCCTTCCGCTGAGTGGTTGTTACCGCAAGCATTGCACGACTTCAACAAGGGTCAAGTCATTCAGCCCGAACAAGTCGAGCTTGTGTATTTACGAGATCAAAGCCACTGGAAAACCATCGCTCAGCAAAACGCACAACTGACACCTCAGAAATCTTAAAAGCAATCGGCATTGCGCTTGAGTCACCATCATTTAAATGGGTGAGCCACATTGCCGGTCAACTTTATCGATGTAATAGGTATTCTCTTGGGCATCTTCATCGGATTTCGGGTTGCGAACCGAGGTAGTTTTCCAATTTTGTTTCATAAGTATGATCGGTGCCTCGTGATAGGCGTGTCGCCGGCAGAGGATTTTGTTAAAGTGACGCGCTCGCGAGTAGCCAGAATGCGAACCAGAAACAAAGCTTTAACTTTCACTTAATTAGCAGTAGGAACCCTGTATGGAACTGTGGCAAGCCGTTGTTTTAGCCATTGTACAAGGACTGACGGAATTTTTACCTATCTCCAGTTCGGCTCATCTCATTTTACCATCGCAAGTTTTAGGTTGGCCCGATCAAGGACTGGCGTTTGACGTCGCCGTTCACGTGGGCACTTTGTTGGCTGTCATGCTGTATTTCCGAAAAGATATATTTCAACTGAGCCACGGTTTTGTACAAACGACGGTTTTTCGAAACCCTAATCCTGATGGAAAACTTGCGTGGTGGATCGTATTGGCAACGATTCCTGCAGGCCTTTGTGGACTGATATTAAACGACGTCATATCGCTTCATTTACGAAATGCAGCCGTAATCGCAACCACCACCATCGTATTCGGCCTGTTGCTCGCGTACGCGGACCAAAAACGAAGCCTAATCAAACAACTGAGTGAAATGCCCCTGCATCAAGCTCTCTTGATTGGCTGTGCACAGGCCCTGGCGTTGATTCCTGGAACCAGCCGCTCCGGTATCACCATGACGGCTGCGATGCTTTTAGGCTACGACAGACAAGCTGCTGCTCGTTTCTCTTTTTTGCTGTCCATTCCTTTAATATTGGCTGCCGGTGCACTTAAAACGAAAGAGCTGGTGGAGTTGGACCAAGCTGTGCCTTGGATGCTCATTCTAATAGGCGCGGCCGTATCATGCGTCAGTGCTTATCTTTGTATTCATTTCTTTTTGCGAGTAATTGAACGCTTATCCATGATGCCTTTTGTCATCTACCGACTAGCGTTAGGCACCTTTTTATTTGCGGGATTAACGTTGGGAATGATTAGCTAATGGCGCGTATCCACGAATTACTCTGTGAGCTGCCCGATGCACAGGAACAAGAAAAAGTGGTGCATTTACTTCAAGCGCTTTCTCTTACGTTAAAATCATCGGCCCAGTCCTGCGTTGGCCAATATTGCTTAGCCCTAAATGAATCTGGACTCAGCCTACAAAAGCCAAGTGACAAAAAAATGGGTGGGCTAATGGTCGACTTTGTGTCCGGGGCCGTGGCTTATCGCCGCCATCATGGTGGAGGAACTGGCCAAGCCGTTGCCAAGGCAATTGGATTGAAACAAGCAAAAAGAACGCTTTCTGTTTTAGACGCAACCGCGGGTATGGGAACAGATAGCTTTATACTGGCTTCTCTTGGCTGCCAAGTCACGCTATTCGAGCGAAACCCATATGTAGCAGCACTGCTGTTGGATGGGCTAGATCGTGCATCAGGTCAACCTGATGTGCATGTCGTTACGCAAAATATGCACTTACTGAATACGAACAGCACGACTTGGATGTCAGACCAAGCACAGAGTGCTCACCCTCAATTATTCGATGTTGTTTATCTTGATCCCATGTTTCCTCATACGGGAAAATCTGCACAAGTCAAAAAAGCTATGCAATATTTTAGAGACATTGTAGGAAAGGATGAAGATGCCGATGCACTACTTGAACCCGCTTTAACACTGGCTCGATTACGCGTGGTCGTTAAACGGCCGAAAAACAGCCCATATTTAAATGCCCGCACTCCCACATTGTCATTAGAAGGTAAGGCAAATAGGTTCGACATTTATGTCAATAAGTCCATCACTTCGAGCCTAGATTAACGTAAATGCCTGTTGTAATCGTTTACTCTAAGTGATGAGGGTCGACTGCGATACTGTCCCCTGTTTTATTTTCCAATTCTGATTGATCTAACAGGCTGTCAGCTTCTTTTCTAAATGCTTCTGAGCGCTGATGACTCAAAGACTGAGCGACACCCAAATAATCCTGCGACACCGACAACAAGCCTAATTCGTTTTGATTTAATATAAAACTTTCTTGTAATTGATCGACTTCAAAAAACTCAGCATCAGTCAAATGAGTATGTACTGGAAAAGCTTCAGGATGGGGCAGTGACGAACGGGGTTTGAGTGCCTGATTGTTATTACTCGGTTTAGACTGTGATGCAACATCGCTGCTAATCGAACTTGAAAGCGTGTTCGAATTGACAGTCGAATCAGTATTCACCCATGCGCTTGGCTTTAAAGGTAAACTGGGATAGCTCACAACACGGCTGACGTCAGGTTGGTCGATCACAAAATTACTCACCAGTACGGACAGTAATACACCCACCAGTAGCCACCCTATCGCCCATAAAGTGGAACCGCCTTTAGAACATGGTAATTTCATCAATGAGAACCTCCTATTCCAGTTATTGAGCATCCATCTCGCCTAGATCACATCTTACGTTCGGTGTATCAGTATTGCGGACTTTCTCTTTTGATTTTTTAATCCATCTCTATCTAACGGCCTAACTTAGCATTGCTAAGATTTTATGCGCTTGACAGCGCCACTTACTCTTAATTGAAGTTGGGCCGCTAGATAATGATTACACTGCGCTTAGCACTTAGTTAATCATATAAATATACAGCGCATCTCCCATATAACGAGCCGTTCCCGAAGTGGGGCAAGAGGTCGCCTGCCCATAAGCATTCACTTCCGTACGATCAGTTTGAGCATTTGCCGCCGTAGAGGCAATTTGATCGCTAGTCGTTCTCATGTAGTAATAAAAAGAGTTGGTTAAAGCACCTTTCGGACGAAAATACACGTAGGTATTTCCATCATATGAAAGAACCCGCTCCACTATTTGGGCTGAAACAATGCAAGCAGCATTTGCTTGAAATGCAAACAGACTCAATACCAACAGTGCACTCATTGAAAACCATTTCACCATGACGTTCATAACTGCTTCCTCCTGAAACTATGAACCTGACTTTATTTGGCCACTATTAAACGTGACCGTTTATGGGTCTAGCCCAAGCATTGAAGATTGTCAAAAAAATACACGCTTATTTGCCCCTAATTGATATTTTTTAAAAATTATTGTTCTTTTTATTCTCTTAAGATATTTTCGAAGGGAAGTTAGACCATTTAATAATAAATGAAATACGGCTAAATATTGAAAGAAAGGATTATTGTTTAGATGCTGCTAACATTAAAAAGGCTAGCATATTCAACTCCACGTATATGAGCTGGGGAAGCATCAAGCAATGAAGGGTTGTAGAACACTAAATATTGAACGCTGGAAAAACCTTCGAATAAATTTTATTACTCAGCTTGAATCCGTAAAGACAGCGATTAACGACCTGCACAAGCGTAACACTGTAAGCATTCTGATATTGTTGGCATACCCATGCAATATATGGGCTAGTTCTAGTCAGGCTACAATAGATATTACAAATCACCCTTCGGGCATTATTTCAGATCGTACGGATGATCAAACGATTTTGATGGGGGCAGATGATTGGCCTCCTTGGGTAATACATGGGCCAAATGCCTCGTCATCTGATCCGGATGTCGCCGGTATTGATATTGAAATTGCCAAGGCGCTCAGCACAAAGCTAGCACTAAAAATTAAGTTCGTTCGTTGCCCTTGGGCGAGATGTCTAACGCTATTAAAAGCTGGTAAATTAGATATCGTGGGCAGTATATTTCAAACAGAAGAGAGAAAATCATTTGCACATTTTATCGAGCCGGCTTACGTGAATATGCGTTCAAATGTTTTTTATACAATTCAGAGTAAATCAGACTTAATCACACGGTACGAAGACCTGCATAAAAAAATCGCAGTAGGAACGGTACGCGATGCATCGTACTTCGATCAGTTCGACAACGACACCGCCATTAATAAATATGCACTTTCTGATGACCATCAACTGCTTTGGATGTTAAAGCGAGGAAGATTAGATGTCGTTATTGGCGAGGAAGTCGTCTACGACTACTATATATCTCAGTTAAACTTGTGGCGTGATCTCTCTAAATCAAAATATCGATATAATGAAACCCGTGAAAGCTTCTTCGCACTGTCTAGAAAATCTATTTTTGCTAAAGATTTAGCTAAATTCAACAAAGCGCTGTCTGACCTAATCCACTCGGGCGAAGTAAATCAAATCATCAATAAAATGACAAACCACTGAAGTTTTTTAATTCAGTTTACTATGCATTGTATTCACGACATATACTCATGTCCGTTATCAGAATGCAATCATTCGTCATATTAAAAAGTGCTAGGTGTTATTTCAATTTTCATGATATCTCAAAGAGCGGTTATTTGCTGCCAGATTGGCGTCACTCGATCTCGTATATCTGAATAGCGAAACGATGCTAACTTCCCGAAGCCTTCAAGCTGTCGAACCCCAGTTCGGCCAAATGCAGGTACGGTTAACCCAGCTAAAAACCGTGTGGCCATGATAATGGTCGGCTCAACACTGCTAATCTTATGAATTAAATGGAAGAACTCGATTAAATTTTGTGTTAATTCTTTTGCGCTAGGCCATTCATCTTGTACGGATCGAGTTAAGCGTGCCACCTTACCATTACACACAGAACAATGACCGCAATTTTGAGGCGCATTATAATCGTCAAAATAGCGAGCTAGATTGAATGCGAGACAATGCTCCAGTTCAAAAAACCGAATAAGCGCCCCAATACGTTTGATTTCACTTAATTCAGTTTGTTCAAAGTAATGCGATAACTCAAAAACAAGGCCGGTGTCATTTAATTGTTCCATATTGACCTTAAAAACATCCGTCATCGATTTAGTTTCTAACTCGATTAATTCTTTTTCGTGCAGATACTCTAACGCCAACATGACACGTGATCGTTCGTACCCATACCGCTGATTGAGTTGGTCTACATCAAGTGTTCCCCAGATTTTCTTCATTTCAATCACAGAAAATATATCTCGTAAAAATGATTGTCGCTCACCATCGAATCGAGACAAAATACGAGCAGAGTCTTCTATAAATTTAATTCTAATATTAGCAAAGTAGGCATGTAGTGGGGTAATGGCATTTCGTAGCTCCAGCTGGACCAGAAGCGTTTTAAGCGGCAATTCTCGAATGTTAACAAGCTTAGACAATGGTGAAATCTGGGTTTCCCACAAACCCTTTACACTATCATTTTTAATATTATCTATGAGTGCACGTATACCGCTCGGTTCCGGTGTATCACCATAGACAAAGTTTTCCACTGTATTTAAACCATCAAGATTGCCCATGACAAGGCAGGTCGATTTAAGTCCATCTCGACCTGCTCGACCTATTTCCTGACTATAGTTTTCAATAGACTTCGGCAAGTCATAATGAATGACAAATCGAATATCGGATTTATCAATCCCCATCCCAAATGCAATTGTTGCCACAATAATGGGCGTGTAACCTGTCATAAACTGGTGTTGAATTTGCTCTCGATCCTGAGTAGCTAAGCCTGCATGATAAGATTGAGCATGTATATTGTGTTTTCTAAGCCACTCCGCGACTCTGTCAGCAGTATTTTGTAGTGTTACGTAAATAATACCGCTACCTTGAAGTTGGGATAGCGCTGTTAGTAGTTCGGTATTCTTAGCTTGTTCTTCTACCGGTAGAACATTAAGCTCTAAATTGTCTCGATAAAATCCCGTTTGAATAATATGCTCAGGTTGGATATTAAACTTACTAGCCATATCCAACTTGACCTTCTTTGTAGACGTTGCCGTTAGTAGCAGTACAAGCGGGATATTCAAGCTCGTGCGATACAAGGGTAATTTTAAATAATCTGGCCTAAAATTATGCCCCCACTCCGAAATACAATGTGCCTCATCGACCACCAGCATTGAAATATCAATAGATTCAATAAAATCTCGAAAGCGCTCATTCTTAAATCGCTCAACTGAAACCATTAAAATTTTTACTTTTCCAGCACGTATATTTTCTTTGATTTGAGTCTGCTGCTCTGCATTAATCGTTGAATCAATACTGGCGGCGGGAATACCCTTGCTATTCAGAAAGGTCAGTTGATCTTTTATTAATGCCAGTAGCGGCATAACAACGATTGTTAAATGAGGTAGGTGCAAGGCCGTTAACTGGTAACACAGTGACTTACCTGACCCTGTCGGAAAAATAGCCAATGAGGATTGACCGGATAGCAACTGCTGTATTGTCTGACCTTGACCTTCTCGAAAACCAGAAAAACCAAAAGTACTTTCCAGTGTTGATTGTACTGAGTCAATTAAAGCCATTTAATACTCCCAAATACACGACTGACCGATAAAACATTTAAACTACCACAAAAAAGCCGAAAAACCTTGTAGGGCTTTTCGGCTTTAGTACGTACTACGTAATTTTAAATTAAATAATGATTAACGTTGAGGAAATGATCCCCTCATTAGCTCTTCCAAATCAATCTCTTCAGTGCGTCTCTCGTGAGTTGAATCATCAATAGTATAACTTATGCTGATAAGCTGCCTTTTCTCATCAGGCATAGGATAATCCGATCTTAGATTAATTGCATAAGCATCAAAATTATCATAATACACCTTATCAATTAACACGATTTCTTCGCCGTGGCCCAACCACTTAATTTTCACCTGAAATTTATTTTCGTCTACAGGGTTTTTATACAAAGTAAGAATTGCACGCTTACCATCCACGACTGTAGTTACAACATCGGCTACAGGGTTCGGGGTTATATCAACCAACTCTGCACTTGCATTAAACATCACTGGCCCTACATCTATGAATGATGTAGCGCTATTTAACAAATTTTGATTTTCGACTAAGTAAAGCTTAACTTTAACATGTTTGCGATTCATCAAATCATCATTCTCAAGCTCAACCAATACTTCCCTAAAAACCCATATATTTCGAACAACCGCTGTTAATTTATTATCACTTTTTTTAAAATTCGTTGCTATTAGGTTATCCGCATACGGAAATACAAGCTCCAATCGAGTGAGAGTAGGTATACCCTTGTCATTCACATCAAGATTCATTTTAATATTTTCTAGATCGTCTAAATTTAGACGCGAATACGGTGAAGTAGAATTGCTACTAATTTCACTTTTATCAGCTTCGAATTTAAGCACTTCAGCGATTGAAAAGGCTGATGCAGCCACCAAACAAGCAGAAAGAGCAAGCTTTTTAAAGATCATTAAATCGTCCTTTTGATTATAATTTTAATGCCTAATAGGCAGCGCCTATTATACCACAACAATATAAAAATGATAATTTTGCGACACAAACGATCAATCAAAAAAATGCCGCCTTATCGAACTCAAAAAATTTTGTAATATTAAAATTCAAACATAAAAAAATGTAATAAACTCCATTCACTATCAAGAACTATCGCTGATTATCTAGCAACGGCCAATTGCTTATTTCTCACCCAGCGAATCGTGAGCATTGCCAATACAGAGAATAGCGCGAAGCCCATAATTAATGGAGTAATGGTTCCGTTGTATGATTTGCCAATAAAAACAGCGAAGGGAATTGCGATTAAGCTGGATAACGATCCAATCACAGCCGCGCCTAGCCCTGCAATATGACCCAGTGGTTCCATGGCCAATGCATTCATATTGCCAAACATTATACCCACACAAAACAACGTGATCGCGAAATACACCATCAACAACCAAAATGGCGGATGACCGTTCCAAATATAAGCTAAACCCATCATACCGATTGATACAATTGACATAATGCGTATTGCTTTTGTTGCCATGGCAATCATACCGTAACGCGTGACCAGCCTTCCGTTCAAGAATGAAGCCAATCCAATCGCTAATGCTAACACTGCAAAGAATAACGGGTATAACTCACCTAATTGATATTGCTCCTGAAACACCTGCTGAGACGTGCTGAGGTAAGCGATAAAAGGCGTAAAAATAAAGCCGGCAGCAATGGTATACCCCATTGCAACTGGATGGGTGACGACCTCTTTCAATCCGGTTTTAAATAATGAAAACGTAAACGCTCGTCGTTTTTCTAACACTAACGTCTCGGGTTGACGCCACCCAAACCACAATAATGTAATAACAGATAAGACAATAAATAGTACAAATATCATCTGCCAATTTGCTATCAGCAAAATGCCTTGCCCAACTGCTGGCGCAATAGCAGGTACAATAATAAATACAGCCATAATAAATGACATAACACGAGCCATTTCATCGCCACCAAATTGATCACGAACGATGGCCATGCTGATGGTTCGTGTCGCCGCCACCCCTAAGCCTTGTAGAAAACGTCCAACCAACATAACTTCTAAATTATGTGCATTAAGCGAAATCAGGCAGCCCAATGTAAATAACACCAGACCAATATAAACCGGAATCTTTCTTCCAAAGCTGTCAGATATCGGACCGTAAAATAATTGACCAATGGCTAGGCCTAAAAAAACAGAAGATACAATCAATTGATTGTTGTTGGCATCTACCACCTTTAATTGCATACCAATTTCTGGTAACGCGGGCAGCATTGCATCAATACTTAATGCAACAAGTGACATCATCAATGCCATGAGGGCGATAAATTCATTAAAGCCTATTGAGGAGGTGGCTTTCACTTGCATTCATTTTCACCTGTAATATTCATCTAAAGAACTAATTTCTGAGCGCTGTAGTATAGAAGTCGATACACGAGATGTCTGTAAGAGATTTACGAGCACTGCCATGCTTTCTTACGCTCGTATTTTAAATAGGCAATTCTCCAGACGTTCTGGTTATAGCCAATATAACCCATAAATTATTGAGATTTACTCACGCGGACAGCGTACAATAGAATGATTAATCAACAGAACGCGCAATAATTGAAGCGCATTTCAATGTGCTATACGAAGTAAAACAGGAAAAATAATTGTGGCCAAAGGGTTAGACAAGCATCAAGCACGACATAGCGAATTAACCAGTTTCGGTAAAGATCTTGCTCGCCGCTCCAAAAGTCATTGTGAATTATGCAGTGCACATGGTGTTAAATTATCCATTTTCGAGGTTCCACCTATTCCGAAAGAGCCCGAATTTGAGCATTGTGTTTTTATCTGTGAAAATTGCCAAGAGCAAATTGAAAAACCCAAGCGTATCAATGTCAATCATTGGCATTGCTTACACACCAGTGCTTGGACAGAGATTGAAGCACTGCAGGTTTTAGCTGTCTTGATGCTAAATAAAATTAAAAATGATGCAGATTGGGCAGCAGAGTTATTGGATCAACTGTATCTAAGCAATGAAGTTCAAGAATGGGTTGAAGCCGCAGAAAAAGACGGCCTATAACCACTCAATGGCAGCTGCGGCGATGGACTTGTCGAGCACTCGCAGCTGACCATCTTCAAAGTAGATGTGAAAATAGCGTGCATCCTCTTTTCTTAATTCCCCTAAACCGAATTTTCCATGACGTATCGGCTGAGACGATACGGGTTCAGAAGCCATGTCTTGGTGTCTAGCACTCTGTCGTGCTTGTTTCGAAGTCGATGTCTTTTTTATGATGGGCCGCTGAATGGCTTTCAGTTCTATACTCACACCGGCATTCAAAGCACGGACATATTGTTGAGCGGTATGGGCCGCTCGGCGCGGTACAGCACACACACCTCCACCGTTTTCAATTCGCTCACTTAATTGCAATAAATCCTCTACTGCCATTTGAGAAACAAATTCACTGATATCTGCATGGATACCTTGCTCCTCACCGGTGGGGGGCACGATAAGGTGCAGCTCCCGCTGTGCTCTTGTCATCGCGACGTACAGCAGCCGCCTTTCCCCATCTTCTGTACTGGATTGACTAAATTCATTTTCGGGCAGATAGGGATAATTGTGATCCGTCAATCCTGGGATGATCACCACAGGCCATTCTAGTCCCTTCGCTTTATGAATCGAACTAATCACAATACACTGTGCGGCCTGATCTTTTTGATCTCTTTGCCGATTTACTTGCTCCGAGCGACGCGCCTTTAGCAACTGTATATGCTCATATGCATCCGCTGGCATTAAGTTTAACCGGGCAAGAAAACGCGAAAATGCTTGTACCGTGGCAATCCGATCATCTACCTGCTGGCGACTAAACGCTGAGTCAGACAACCCCTTGAAAAAATCAGATTCCCTCACATGTCGATTAATCAGCTGGTGGGCACGAATTCGGTTTTGCTCTGCAAGCTGAGTGATTTCAATGCGAGCTTCGATTTGTTGTGACTGCCACACATTGATGCCTTCATGCCGCATTTTTTTAAAATGCTCCATAAACTGCCCATCAACACGGCTCATGTAGTGTGCAACATCCTCCAGAACACTGCGTTTCACTTTTAAATAGGGTAAGGTCAAAATCGTTTGCCACGCTTGTACTTTTGCTCGTGGACTACGCACAGCAAATACACCCGATGCCATTTCAAACAACAATAAAAACGGTTGCAATTCCATGCGATCCAAAACCGTACTCGAATGATCTAATTGATACGGTATATCCGCTTCTAACAAAGCCAATTCTACAGGTGCGCTAATCCCCCAAAGCCGGTTGAGAATCGCTATTTGATGAGCAGGAAACTGAGTCAGCGCATGCTGAACAATCGCTAACGTTTGTTGGCCGTAATCTTCATGCACATGCTGAACAACCCGCGTTTTGGGGTTAGATGCATGTGACAGGCATAGCACATCCGGTCGACCTTGATTGGCCTGAATCAATTGATTTGACAGCAAAGAAACTTGATGTCCATACCGAAACGTTTCACTGAGCGTATACACGGTGGCGGGAGAGAATTCTTCATCAAATACATTCAACATGTATTCAGGTCGTGACCCCCGAAACTCATAAATAGTTTGGTCTGGGTCCCCGATCACCATGACTTGACTACGATGCCCTGCCAACGTTTGCAACAAAAACTGTTGGATTGCATTTATATCTTGATATTCGTCAACGAGAATCCAGTCCATATGATTGGCATACCGAGCAGCAACGTCTGGGCGCTTAGAAAACAACATAGCGGGATCAAATAACATATCATTGAAACTAATGCGGCCACTGCGTTTGCGCCATTGCTCAAACGCTTCAAATACGTCGGGAAAGAATTTGCATTGGCTGGGTAAATCCATTTCTTCATATACGAGACTAGCAGGCTCCAAACAGCTTTTAACGCGATCCATGTACGCTGTCATGGGTTCAATCCATTTCTTTTTTTGCTCCAAAATATCTTTGCTTAAATCGCTAGGTGCCAGTTGCTGCATCAACCGCCAAAGCACCGCGTCACTTTCACCCTGAGAGATGAGATCGCCTTGAATCGCTGGCAATATCCCTTCGCTGATCAAACTCTGATAAATTTTAAGCCCTAGCGAGTGAAACGTTCTCACCTGAGGCACAGCTAGAACCGAGCCTAATCGCTTTAACTTAGCAGCAAAGTCCAACTGAGCGGACTTGTTATACATAATCACCAGCAATCGACGCGGATTTTGCCCGGCGTCTAGTCGAGCCTTTACAAAATGGCCTAAGGTGGTGGTTTTTCCTGCTCCTGCGACCGCAATGACCTTTGCATGGCCTTGATCATGTTCAACGACACGTTGCTGTTCCGGTGTTAAATGCATGTCGTAAAAGCAGCCTTAAGGGGGAAGTTGAGTAATGAGTGACCCATCGGCTGTCTTGTGAATATGCGCAGCCAAATCGGTGGCCGAGATTATCAGGAAGTCAGCGAGACATAAAGTTTTTGAACCACGACCCGCATACTCCTCACACCCTTCATGCCGTCGTGGTCGTTCATGCCGTCACTGTCATAAAACCGTAAGCCAGCGACCGTAAACTGCTCCTGCCCTGCAAAGGCGCATGTATACACACCCTGAATAGGTGAGTGCTCAGGAAGGCAACCAAAAGAAAGATGGAAACGAGGAAAACGTGCAGAGCCTCTCAGCGTTTTCAAGGGACTAGCGGACAGTGTTGCAGCAGCCAACTGAGGTAGCGCTAGGCTTCGGCGGAATAATAATCATAAGCCGCCATTCTTTCCTCTTTTCACTCACCATGCCGGTTAAGCGGCGTATTCGCACGCCGTAAATGACCGGCATGCATACCAAATGTTTTCTTAAAGACGCGCGAAAAAGCCGACTCAGATTGATACCCCACGGCCTCCGCCACCTGACCCGTCGGCAGATGATCCGACAACATTTTCCAAGCTAGCTGCATCCGCCACCAAGTAAGATACCCATTCACCGTCCAACCACAGAGCTGTTTAAAGTACTGTGCAAACGACGTTCGACTCATCGCACATTGCTCCGCTAAACGTGTGATGGTCCATGGATAGTCCGGCTGTGCGTGAATCGCTTGAATAGCGGGTCCAACGCGTTCATCTACGTACAATTTCAAAAAGGTGCCTGTGGATTGCTCGGCATTGAGCACATGACGCAGCGCATAAGTGAACAACAGCTCAGACAGGCGATTGAGTACTTCTGCGCTACCCGCTTCAACGTGCATACTTTCATGGATGATTTGATGTAAAAGTGGCTCTAGCCAATCAACTTCAGAGCGACGGATCACAATGACTTCAGGCAGCTGATCCAACAGCACAGCAAAAAGATTATGTTCAAACCTCAAATAACCGCAGAGTAAAGCGGTGCCCTCCGCATTGGGGTCGATCGCTCTGGTGGCCATTGGGTCAACGCTGCTTTCAACCGTGTGCATGCTATGACGCACTTCTTTCGGCAATAAAACCAAATCGCCTACCGCTAACCGTTGCGCTTGTGCATCGGGAAACGCTAGCCAGCATTCACCAACCGTGACCAAATGAAAACAGGTGCTCCCTAAACCGTGCTCACGAACCTGCCAATTACCGCAAAATTGGGTGTTGTTGTAGAGTTCTACTGACAGTCGCACCATTTTTAACAGTTCAGAAAAATTATCCACTTTTGACCTTTAAAGCTTGCCCAGCAACTTCCGCGGATAAATCTAAAACCGGACAGCACCGCAGATTAAATGAACGGAAAGACAACAAATATGCATAAATCAGCATGGATCGTACATCCATCGAAGCATAGGCTATGACAAAGCTCAAGTACAGATCATCACCACTCACCCACACAATGGAGAAACAAGATGGCTACTTTTAAGCACCACACGGTTGAAAGCGCCCCGGACAGCACCCAGCACACGCTCGCAGATATCCAAAAGAGTTATGGCTTTATTCCCAATCTATACGGCTACCTTGCTGAAAGTCCCGTTGCATTAAATGCATACCTCCACATTAATGACCAATTAATGAACCACAGCAGCTTAACTCCCGCCAACGTGCAGATAGCCTTATTGGCCATGAGTGTCGTTAATCAGTGTGAATTTTGTGTCGCAGCCCATAGTTGGGGCACGCAAGCCCATAAGGCCAATCCACAAACAGTCGAGGCCATCAGGACTAACAGCACCATCAAAGACAAAAAGGATGCCGCACTTGTCGCCTTGGCTCAATCCATAGTGAACGAACGCGGCTTCGTCCCAGAACCCATTGTTGATCAATTTCTAGACGCTGGGTTCACACAGGAAAATGTCATGGATCTATTGGTCTGCAATATGCTGAAAAGTTTATCGAACTACGCTAATCACTTGACTGGGACAGAAGTGAATAAAGAACTGGCAGCCTTCGCGCGATAAGCGACCCACTTCAAATCGACCCCATCTGTCTACTGGTTCAATGGTGCAGCACTAATGTGATCATCACTGGTCAAGATTGTGGCTCGGGTGCTAGAATCCGCGTCCCTAAATTGTCCAGCCTGATGGTTGAGGAATCTACTGATGTTCCAAGTAAACGAATATTTCGATGGCAACGTTAAATCTATCGCGTTTCAGTCCGAAACCCTACCTGCAACGGTTGGCGTAATGGCACCGGGTGAGTATGAATTCGGCACCAGCCAAAAAGAAACCATGACCGTCGTGAGTGGTGCATTAACCGTTCAGTTACCAGGATCGGATGAGTGGAAAACCTTTTCTCAAGGTGAACACTTTAACGTGGATGCTAACGCTAAATTCGGCGTAAAAGTCAGTGTCGAAACCGCTTATTTGTGCACCTACGAATAATCGAGTTTGTCTATAAAACCGTTATTACGCTTAATGGCATCTAATAACGGTTTTACGATTAATTAGCGGTTGGCTGGTGCTGAAAATATCCGTTCCAATACGCTACGCAATTCTTCAAGTGATATGGGCTTTGAAATAAAGTCATCCATTCCTGCTTGCAGACACGCCTCTCGGTCGGCTAGGGTTGCATTCGCAGTCACGGCTATCACACACCCATGGTAATCGGTTTGCCTAAGTTTAATCGTGGCTTCAATGCCACTCATCAGCGGCATTCTAACATCCATTAGCACTAAATGTGTTTCGGGATGCTGTTGAATAAATTCAATTGCACCCTCCCCGCTGTTCATAATGAATACATGTGATACGCCCAATGTGAGCAACATGTCTTCAAGTAAAATACAATTCATCTCTATATCGTCTACGACCAAAATAGATTTATCTTGTAATACTTCTTCGATTCTTAAATGCTCAGTTTCGCTTTGGGCTTTCCGTTGCTCAATTTCCGACACAGCGCAAACAATATTCGGTATTCGCAATGTAAAAGTGGTGCCTTCTTGAATTTCACTCTTAACAGTAATGCTGCCATTGTACTTGTCAGTGATGCCCTTCGCGATGGCCAAACCTAACCCTGTGCCGCCGACGTTAATTGAAGATTTGCCCGATACTTGTGAAAATGGTTTGAATAACTCTGCCATTGCCTGGTCCGTCATTCCAATTCCCGTATCCTCAAAAATCAACACCACATCGGATGTATTATCGACCTTTAAAGATATTTTAATA
Organism: uncultured Saccharospirillaceae bacterium; assembly: GCA_947503895.1. Lineage (GTDB taxonomy): Bacteria > Pseudomonadota > Gammaproteobacteria > Pseudomonadales > Oceanobacteraceae > Bermanella. Next base: position 359,585 of record CANNFT010000004.1, on the reverse strand, counting down.
AAACCTTTCAAAGTGAATTTAATAGCATTGGAGAGGAGGTTCATTAAAATTTGAGCTATTCGGTGTTGATCAGCATTCACTACAACCTGATTATCGGGCAATACGATGCTTAATTTAACATTCTGGTGCAACCGACTTTCCATCATTCGACACAGGTCTGATATCTGGGCGCTCAGATTATAGGGTTCATTTACCAGCTTTAACTCATCATGCTCTAATTGGCTAAAATCCAAGATATCGTTAATAAGAAATAATAAAAGATTACCCGCTACTGAAATATCATTGACGCGAAGTGTTAATTTGTCGGGCAATTCGGCTTTAGCGAGCAATTGAGCATTACCGATAACACTGTTAAGTGGTGTTCTTAGTTCGTGACTCATCGTCGCAAGAAACATGGATTTACTTTCAGTAGAAGCTTCGGCTTTAATTTTGAGTTCATTTATTTCTTGAATTCTTTCTTGTTTTTGTTTGAGTTCATCTTGCAACTGCACCATATGTTCTCTCGCAAGTCGGGCAACGCCACTGGTGCACACTACCACCACCACGCCGGCGCACAGTAAGTAAACTGCTTCCAATTTTGACCAAAGCATGGGATTGACGATTGGGCTGGGCAAGCGATCAGAAAACAATAGTGAAACATTCGTTACAAACAAACCGGCAATAAATGTAAGCATAAATAAAAGCTGCCGACCTTTTAGCACCAGTGCCGTGAGCGAGAAAGGTACGATCCACAGTACAGTATTGGGGCCCACCACAGAGACGTTATTAAAATCCACGTACCACACGATGGCGAGAGAGAGGCTGATAACATACCAAGCCAAAATTTCGATACGAGGAACCCAACGAACAAGTAAGACAGCGGCCAATAACAAGCTGGCCAAGAAAACCGTCATTAATCGGCGAATCGGTACCGTTCCTTCGTGAAACGTCAATCCAATCAAAATGGTGATCGCAAGACCACCCACCGTCACAGCAAAGGTCAGCAGTACCTTCGCGTGAAAAGCATATTCGCTCAATAAAAAACGAGGTGGGATCACATAAGAAAAAATGTGATCCAATCTAGAAGACGGCTTTGCATCGTGTTTTGGCAAGCTTCGCTCACTGATCCCAGTTTAACGCTTGCTTAAGTGTAGTTCAGGGGAGACCAAATTGGCTTACTCACATAGCATGGTTCATTTCACAATGACGCTCAATAACTACCTGAACTGTCCAGCCTTCATGTCATCGATGAGTGGTAGTCATGGGTACTTCTTGAAGGAATTGCGCAGACCCTAGGTCTGCACATTCAATTTGACAGTCAACCAAAAAGAAAGGCGCCACAACTCAGTTGCAGCGCCATTATAGAGCTATTTATAAAGCATCAAAACGATCTAAATTCATGACTTTAACCCATGCAGAAATAAAGTCGTGAACAAACCTTGATTGTGCATCTGAAGCAGCATAAACCTCACCAATAGCACGCAATTGTGAATGAGAACCCAGCACCAAATCTGCTCGCGTGGCTGTCCATTTAGGCTCGCCAGTCGCTCGATCCTTACCTTCAAACACCTGACCATCTGTGTTAACGGGGTTCCACTGTGTGCTCATGTCCAGAATGTTCGTGAAGAAATCGGGCGTGAGCGACTCCGGCGTTTGAGTGAATACTCCGTGTGCGGATTGCCCAACGTTGGTATTCAATACTCGCAGACCGCCAATCAATACCGTCATTTCCGGAGCCGTTAATGTCAGCAGCTGCGCTTTATCCACGAGAAGATCTTCCGTGGACACCGAGTATCGACCCTTTAAGTAATTACGGAAACCATCGGCAATCGGCTCAAGCACCGCAAAGGATGACTCATCTACCTGATCTTGCGAGGCGTCCACTCGGCCCGGAGTGAATGGCACCTCAACAGTGTGCCCCGCTTTCTTCGCCGCCAATTCAATTCCGACCCCACCCCCTAATACAATGAGGTCGGCCATGGAAACCTGCTTACCATCTGATTGCGCATCATTGAATGCTGTTTGAATTGCCTCTAACACACTCAGAACATTAGCCAATTGCGCCGGCTGATTAGCTTCCCAGTCTTTCATGGGTGATAAGCGTATATGCGCACCGTTGGCGCCGCCTCGCATGTCTGACCCGCGGAACGTCGATGCAGACGCCCATGCCGTTGAGACTAACTGAGGGATTGTTAAGCCTGACTCAGCAATCTTAATTTTGAGTTCGCCAATGTCACTAAGAGTGATGACATTTTCCGGTGCTTCAGGCAGTGGATCTTGCCACAGTAAATCTTCACTCGGCACGAGCGCGCCCAAATACCGAGATTTTGGCCCCATGTCGCGATGCGTCAACTTAAACCATGCTCGTGCAAAAGCATCTGCGAATTCATCAGGATGCTTATGGAAATGCTCTGAAATTTTACGGTAGGCAGGATCTTCACGCATCGCCATATCCGCTGTCGTCATCATGATTCCAACACGCTTGTGGCTGTCTTCTGCGTCTGGCGCATGATCCTTTTCTGCTAGCTGTTTCGGCACCCACTGGTGTGCGCCCGCAGGGCTTTTGCTCAACTCCCAGTCGTAACCAAATAACACATCAAAATAGCCCATATCCCATTTAATTGGGTTGGGCGTCCACGCCCCTTCTAAACCGCTCGTAATAGTGTCGCGACCTTTGCCGCTGCCATAGCTACTGATCCAACCTAATCCCATTTCCTCCATCGGCGCTGCTTCTGGTTCTGGCCCCACGGCCGCCGCGTCGCCGGCACCGTGCGTCTTCCCGAAAGTATGCCCACCCGCGGTTAAGGCCACCGTTTCATAATCATCCATGGCCATGCGAGCAAAGGTATCTCGTATGTCTTGAGCCGAGGCCAGTGGGTCCGGATTGCCATTCGGCCCTTCAGGATTAACATAAATCAACCCCATTTGAACGGCAGCCAACGGATTCTCCAAGTCTCGATCGCCGCTGTAACGTTTGTCACCCAGCCATGTATTTTCTGTTCCCCAATAGATATCTTCTTCGGGTTCCCACACATCTGCTCGCCCACCGGCAAACCCAAAGGTCTTAAGACCCATAGAATCCAGCGCGCAGTTACCCGCCAAAATCATTAAATCGGCCCAAGATATTTTACGACCGTACTTTTGCTTAATCGGCCACAATAAACGGCGAGCTTTATCTAGATTACCGTTATCCGGCCAGCTGTTGAGAGGAGCAAAACGCTGTGTGCCTGAACCCGCGCCTCCGCGACCATCTGCAGTTCGATAAGTCCCCGCGCTGTGCCACGCCATACGAATGAAAAAAGGACCATAGTGACCATAATCGGCTGGCCACCAATCTTGAGAGTCGGTCATTAAAGCAAACAGGTCTTGTCTCAAGGCTTCAAGGTCTAAACTTTTGAATTCCTTCGCGTAATCAAAATTTTCGTCCATTGGGTCAGATAATGAAGAGTGCTGATGTAAAATCTTCAAATTAATCTGATTCGGCCACCAATCCTCATTGGATGTACCACCACCTGCGGCATGATTGAATGGGCACTTACCTTGTTCTGTCATCGTCTTCACTCCGTTTGCTACTCAATACGTTACACCGTTATAGTTTTAGTGTGTTTCATGTGCGATGGCTAATATATTTTAACTAACGGAGTCATAGTCTTTTCTCATCGAAGCATTTACGACAAATGAAGACAACATAAATTGGGTCGTGCCGAGAGGATGATTCAATTGAAGACCGCTTAGCCGAACATTATAAAACGATAACGGCACAACCACTGCCGATTCATTGACGCTGATTTTCTTTGATTTTCGCTTGAAGAATAATTAGAACATCGCAACATTTTAATTTCGCCAATTAAAGTCACCTGCCACGCAGAAAGAAGTGTTAAGTTTTGCAATGTAACCGCCGCATAATGTGTAAAAAACATGAAAACTAAATCAATAAAACCTACTTCTATATAACGTTAAAATACAATAAACATCATGATATACATGCGATGAAAATAGCGGGATTGGCTCAATAAAGATAACGCCATTAAATATGCGCATTAAAATATATCGGACTGAGACTTCGTTCTAAATATACCATTAAAAAAATTGGCAATGGATCATACCAAGGTAAGATAGCGCGCTATCATTCCCGTGTTTAACTTCTATTTAGCTTGTATATATTGGAATCGCCTAATATGACGTATAAAAAAATCAGCGCCCTGTATCTGGCGAGATACGCAGCGCTCGCCCTTGCAATATTTCTAACCGCATGCGGGGGCAATGACTCAAGTGAAAAGCATTCAAATAGCGTAGATTCCAACGATGAAGTTAGCACCATAGTAGATACCGATGAACCGAGCGGTACTGAAAACCCGTCCGCCGCCTATGCTATCTCCATTAGCTTTATTAAAGGTCCAGTCATGGATGCACAATGTGCATTATTTCAATCCGCCAATGGAGAAAAAGGCCTGCTGCTCAACACGGGCGAAACCGATGAAAACGGCATCATTCATTATGACGACTCAGTCAGCTATCAGGGTTTAGCATTAATTGAATGTGTGGGGGGATATTATGTTGATGAAGCATTGGAACAACTAACAGTAGAGCAGACGCCCTTAATGCGTTCCGTAGTGAATATTCATGGTGAGGCCGGAAGTCAGCTCCATTTTATCGTTTCTCCGCTCACTGAAGTCGCGGCGTCTTTAGCGTTAAAGCATGAATCTGGTTTAGCATCCGCTATTACAGGCCCTCACTACAATCAACAGGTGGCCATCGCATTTGGTCTCAATGACGATGTCAATATTACGTCCGTGATGCCACTGGATTTATTAAAGAGCATTGAGACAACCGAATCCAATGAAGCCGATTACGCTTTTGCGATTGCGCTGTTTTCCTCAATGGCCGCGCTTGATGTTTCATCCAATACTCTAGACGATATCATTAAAATATTAACCAATGACCTCTCGCTGCAATTTGCGGAAGACAACGGTTTATTTTCACAAGAAGTAAGAGCGAAACTCGGCGACAGCGCGGCCTATTTTTTAAAATTTGGCTCACGAATTAACAGTGCCTTACAAGCCACATCCGTCAGACAAAATATTGTCAATCGTGCAGAACTTATATTACCCGAGATAGGAACCGGTAAAACAGACTCCCTTAACGAGCCCTTGAGTACCATTCAGGCCGAATTAGTGCAGTTCATCTTAGATAATCAACTTAAAGCTCTGCCTGAAGCACCAAAAGTTTCCAATGCTATGTATAACCTTGGTCAAGCATTGGCCTTTGATAAAATACTCAGTGGTAACCAAGATACTTCATGCCTAACGTGCCATCATCCATTGCTCGCTTCCGGAGACGCTCGGGCGCTATCATTAGGTGCAGGTGGCGAAGGCCTAGGTCAAAGCCGAAGCGGTGGCCAAGTCATTGCCCGTCACGCACCGCCGTTATTTAATTTAGACTTATTCAAAAATCTATTTTGGGATGGTCGAATTCAATTGACCCCTGAAGGAAAGCTCAGTACACCCGCCGATGCTACTGGCGATTTATCTCAAGAAATGTCTGACGTGTTTTTTGCACAACCTGAACGAGATGGGTTTCAAGGCTATGGGTTAGTAGCCGCACAAGCTTTATTTCCAGTGACGGACACGCTCGAAATGCGAGGAGAAGCTCAAGAGAATAACGAGCTTGCTAAATTCGCAGAAGACGATTTTGCTGGAATTTGGGCGGCATTAATGACACGTTTGGGGAATATTCCTGAATACATTGATCTCTTTGAAGCGGCCTACCCCAATACAGATTTTAAAGACATGACCTTCGCACATGCAGCCAATGCCATCGCGGGCTTTGAGATTGCAGCCTTTAATTTAAGAGATAACCCTTGGCAGCAGTTTATTACCGATGTCGCAGCGGATGGCCACTTAGATAATCCAGAAAGATTCGACGAACAAACGACTCGTGGCGCGCATTTCTTCTTTGATACGGGTTGCATTAATTGCCATAAAGGCGCGGTAATGTCTGATTTCGATTTCCACAGCATCGCGAATGTGCAGTTTGGCCCCGGCAAAGGAAATGGCGAATCCGGGTTTGAAGATTGGGGGCGTGAGCTTCAAACAGGCAATACTACTGACCGCGCTAAATTTCGAACGGCGCCTTTATTTAATGTCGAACTTTCCGCACCTTATGGACACTTAGGGCAATTCAGTGACCTTTGGAGCCATATACAAATCTATGCCATTCCAGAGCGTTTTTGGTTAAACCTATATACCGGCTATGATCGAATTGTGGGTGATTTTGTGCATACACCAGACTTTGAAAACCACATCAGTGACTCAGAAAAAGCGCTCTTTAAAACGTTTCCCGTTCCATCTTATGACAATAATCCGTACGGCTTTTTTAGAACGTTGGATTTTATTGAAACCCAATTGGAGCGTGCCGAAAATGATCCAGGCCGATTAACGGAAGAAGAAGGCAAACGCTTAGGCGATGGCGAACTGGGCAGTCAAAGAAGAATTCTATTGCCATTTATGGAAGCCCAAACCGACCCCGCTGCACGAGACTTGTCGCACTTGATTCCTAGTTCTGTCCCCAGTGGTTTGCCGGTCGAAAGCAGTCTAACACCCTAATAATGGAGCCTATATACCGGTAAAGATCGGACGCTTTTTAAAACCGAATGTGGACTTTGAGCACCCTAAGTCGCCCATGGTTTAATTGAAAAGTGGAAAGGCATGCCCTATTGGATTTTTTCAAGCTCGTTGTACGCTCACTCAGTATCCTTTGTGAGCGTATTTAATCATGAACCAAAATAGCGAAAATGAAATAAAATCCGTTCTCTCTCAGTGGGTTGAATCAACCCGCTTTGATAAAAAAGACCACATTCTCGCGCATCACTTATCAAATGCGGTCATATTTGATGTTTTGGCACCCTTAAAATACCAAACGACAGCTGCTTATCGAGACAATTTTAATAGATGGCAACCGCCATTTGAAATTCCTTGCCTGTTTGAGTTGTCAGAGCTTTCTATAAAAGCCGAAGCTGATATCGGTTTTGCGCATTGCCTGATTCACTGCGGTGGAACACTGCCAGATGGAAAAGAAGTGAGCGATACCGTTCGTGCCACCTTTGGCTTCGTTAAGGACAAAGGGTCTTGGAAAATTGCTCACCATCATGTTTCATCACCCTTGGTGCTAAGCGAATAAGCGCTTTCGGTTTATACACCAATACACATCTCTATTGTTGAAGATCGTTAAATCCACGGCATGACAATTGTGCCAATTCGTCCTTGATCCTACAGCCAGTTCGTAAGGCCAATCCATTTCGGATTCATTTATGCTCGTTGCCATGTACAAACGAGTGAATGCTTTTGCGAAATAGTAGAACGCTGACTATGTTTATAAAGGGGGCACGATTCAGTGATTATAAATACAGTCCAATTATTAGACATTACACCGTTCACATGGGAAGCCATTGCGAGTGCCATTTTATGCGGCACCATCATCGGCTTGGAACGTCAAGTACGAGGAAAGCCTGCCGGAATCCGTACATCTGCACTGATCATTCTTGGAACGTATATGTTCATTGCGTGCTCAGTTTTTGTCAGCAAAGATGCCACCATGTCCGACCCATCACGTGTGATTGGACAGGTCATTACCGGCATTGGCTTTTTAGGTGCGGGGGTGATGCTGACAAAAGGTCGCGCCGTGTATGGTGTGACGTCGGCGGCCACCATCTGGGCATTGGCTGCGGTGGGCGTGTGTATCGCAGTGACGCAATATGCCTCAGCCATTAAGCTATCCGTCATCATTGTCATCATTTTATTTGGCGTGGATATGGTGGAAGAATACTCACAAAATATTTCGCGGCACGTGCATCAAAAATACAGTGTGTGGCGCAACCGTGATGATGAATAAATTCATCATCACGATGTTTCATCACCTTAGCGTGACGCCCAAGACTTCATTTTTAACCTACTACCCTGCTACCACTTCCACTTTATAACCTGCACCGGCAGGTTGACCTAAACACTTGACTAAATAAGGCAGGCCTTTTTCAAGCTGTTCTTTTAAAGTCCAGGGCGGATTAATCACGTAAAGTCCACTGCCGTACATACCCGACTCTTCGTTGTCACCTGACACCCACAGTCGAATATCCATTGCACTGCTTACCTTCAGTCGCTTTAGCTTCTCAACCATTCGTTCGCTGGATTTTTGCTTACTATTGCGGTTAATCAGCGGATACCAAATCATATAAACACCGGTTGAAAAACGTTTATAACTGGCTTCAATCACCTTTGGAATCTCATCGTATTCTTTCGGCAATTCGTACGGCGGATCAATCACCGTAAAAGCGCGTTTTGTCGGTGGTGGCAGCAGTGCTTTTAACCCCGCCAAGCCATCTTCTTTGGCCACTTTTATAGCTTTGTCTTTCCCAAAAATCTGCTTCAGTGAAGCAAAGTCTTGCGGGTGAAGCTCGAAAAATCGGGCTTTGTCTTGCTCTCGCATATATTGATGCGCAAACCAGGGTGAGCCGGGATAGGCCTCCAAGTCCCCTGACGTATTAAAGCGCTTCACTTGACTAAGATAACCATGCAGCACCTCAGGGGTGTCCTGCTTCCACAGTTTTTTAATGCCAGTGTCAGACTCACCTGTTTTTTGTGCATCTGCGGACGACAGCGAGTAACCGCCTGACGCAGCATGCGTATCTATATACCAGTAGGGCTTATCTTTTTGGCCCATGTAATCTGAAATCAAACATACCACCCAGTGCTTTAATACATCTGCGTGATTGCCAGCATGAAACCCATGACGATAGCTCAACATAGTCTAACCTCTTACCTAAAATCTGTGATCGTTTCCGCTTTCATCTCATTCAATTAGAACAGCATCATACAAAATGAAGCATACTGTTACTCAATGATGGGGTTTACCAAAGGGAAACCGTCTAAGCAAACAGAAAGGGGTTGCTGATTCAGCAACCCCTTTAATTCAACCACAATGAATGTAATTTACTTTACAAGCCAGTGATTACAACTGAGCAACACAAATAGCGCCAACGACGGTCAATACAATCGTGTAAGGTAACGCCATCCACACCATCTTTCCGTAGGATAACCTTACAAGCGGTGCCACAGCAGACGTAAGCAAGAATAGGAATGCCGCTTGCCCATTGGGCGTTGCAACACTCGGTAAATTCGTACCCGTGTTTACCGCTATTGCCAATAATTCAAAGTGCTCTCGAGTAATATCATTGTTATCTAACGCCGCTTTGACTTCATTAATATAAACCGTCGCGACAAAAACATTGTCAGAAATAGCCGACAACGCACCGTTGGCGAAGAACATAATCAAAGGTTGAGCTTGTATGCTTTGTGCGAAAACCCAGTCAATAATTGGCTGGAACAAGTGTTGGTCATGGATCACGGCTACAACCGCAAAGAAAACAACCAACAGCGACGTGAACGGCAATGCCTCTTCGAATGCATGACCAATTTGATGCTCTTCCGTTATACCATTGAGTGCGGTTTGTACCACAATAATGGTTAAACCAATTAAACCCACCGGTGCCAAATGAAACGCCAATGCGACCATCAAAAATAATGCAGCAACGCCCTGCACAATCAACTGAGCGACGTCCGTATTGGTCCGTTTTTCTGATTGATACGAGTCATAGTCTTTTAGAATAGTGTAAACAGGCTCTGGCATTTCAGTGCCGTAGTCGAACCACTTAACCTTTTCCAAAAACAAACAGGTGGCCAATCCAGCGAAGAAAACCGGTATCGAAACAGGGGCAACCTGAAGGAAAAACTCGATGAAGTTCCAACCCGCTTTTTCAGCGATCAATAAGTTTTGAGGTTCACCCACCCGCGTCGCGACACCACCTAATGCTGTACCGACTGCGGCATGCATGAGTAAGCTTCTTAAGAATGAACGAAAGTTTTCTAAGTCGTCTCTTAAATGTTGCTGAATGGCGCTGTCGTTACCATGGTCATGATTGTCATGGTGATACGTCCCGCCGGATGCAACCTTATGGTAAACCGCAAAAAAGCCGACACCGACGGAAATAACGACAGCCGTCACGGTTAATGCATCCAAGAAAGCAGATAGAACCGCCGCCATGATGCAAAACATCAATGACAAAGCCATTTTAGAGCGGATGTGAATCAGTAATTTCGTAAAGATGAACAGCAGCAGGTTCTTCATAAAAAAGATACCGGCAACCATAAACATCAACAGTAAAATCACTTCAAAGTTTGCCATGATTTCATTTTTAACGGCTTCGGGGCTGGTCATACCTAATGCCACAGCTTCAATGACAAGTAAGCCACCCGGTTGTAGAGGATAGCACTTTAGCGCCAAGGCAAGTGTGAAGATAAATTCAATAATCAATGCCCAACCCGCAATGGTGTACCCCACTTCAGGGATTAAGACTAACAACGGATTGATTAACAGGAATCCAATGATGGATAACTTGTACCAAGATGGACTATTGCCCAAAAAGTTTTTGTAGAAACTGCTCAAAGTCATAGGTTGGGTTCTTTCTTGAATGTCATTTCTATTTGTTCCGTGCTCGATCTGCTCACAAGCAGCGCAGACTCAATATGCTGTGACAGGTCGAAACTCACCAAAGACTAGATATGGCTAATTTTTATCCGCCTGTCGTATTCATAAAGCGCAGGATTTTAACCTCTTCCGCCAAGTTAAAGTAGTGGCGTTCTGGTTTTATCTTCATCGCTTGTCGAATTTTTTCTTTCACCGGCTCAATTTCTCCAGGATGCTCACGTACGACGGCTCGAAGATCCACACTATGCTCATTGCCTAAGCACAGTAATAATCTTCCTTCTGCGGTCACTCGTACACGATTGCAGTCACCACAAAAGTTATGACTGTGCGGAGAAATAAAGCCAATGCGACCAGGGTGGCCATCTTGGAAGCGCCAATATCGGCTGGGGCCAGCGGTTTTTTCGCTGGAGGAGAGAAGTGGGTAAGTCGATTCTATAATGGACCGTATGGCGTCACTGGACATAAACGCCGCTTCACGATCATGTTCGTCAATATTGCCTAACGGCATTTCTTCGATAAAACTAATGTCCATTTCTCGTTCACGAACAAAACGAACAAGATCCAAAATTTCGTCGTCATTTCGATGCTTAAGAATCACTGCGTTCAATTTCAGATTTTTGAATCCAACTGCCAGTGCTTCATCAATGCCTTCAATGACTTTATTCAAATCGCCTGTGCGTGTGATTTCACGAAATCGATCGGCTTTCAAACTATCCAGACTAATATTAATGCGCTTCATGCCGCAGGCTTTGAGCAAAGCAGCTTTAGCCTTAAGTTGAGAGCCATTGGTGGTCATGACCAATTCCTTTAAATTCGGTAATTGACCCAACCCTTCAAGCAGTTGATCGACACCTCGACGGATCAACGGTTCACCGCCCGTCAACCGAATTTTAGAAACGCCCAGCTCAGTAAAAGCCTGCGCTATCAAATGCATTTCTTCGAGTGTTAACACTTTCTCACGCGGTAAAAACGTCATTTCTTCCGCCATACAGTAAACACACCGGAAGTCACATCGATCAGTCACGGACAATCGGACGTAATCCACCCTGCGGCCAAAGTTGTCCACTAATGTTTCTGTCTGTGAGGTGTCTGTCGACATAATTTCTCCTACTGCACAGTGATCAGCGAATGTTTGTAGCTGCTATGTGCGTACAACCTAGGGCGTTCAATTTATGTATCTGAGGCAGAATCGCAATTTAGAGCACATCCATATCAGAAGATACGAACGGCTGCCTTGGCCGGCATCTACGACATTATTCAATCTATTACCGCGATTTTAGGTTCAATCCGCTATCGCTAGTTTGATACCAAGCAAGGTTTTAGTCTATTTTCTGCCCAAATCATGAGAAAAGCACTTATATTTGGCAAATTTCGGCCCATCGCAATCCTGATGCCCTTTGATATGACTCAGAGCTATTCAAGTATTGCGATATTCCAGCGCAAACTCCATCGTTAGGCCGTTAGGCTTTCACGGGTGTCCAGCATGCGTTCCAGTTCTGCCATGCCAGCTGGTAAGTCAATGTGCGCGCCCGCAGACTTCATGCTCATGCCCAGTGCATGAAGGGTTCTAAACAAGTTATGCGCGCGGCTTTGTTCGCCCATTTGGCCAATTCGTACAAGATTAAGACCAAATGAGCCAGAAATCTCTACTTTATATAGTGAGGACATGGTTTTAAGGACTTGGTTCGCGTCCACTCCATCTGGGACCGTGATGCCCACGACTGAATTTAATCGACTATGGGGCTGAACAAATAGCGACATGCCCATCGCTTCAATAGCATGCTGCAATGCGACTGAACAGGTGGCATGACGCTCAAATCGAAGCGGCAGTGTCTCTTGGCAGACCTGTCTTAATGCTTCGTGCAACGCCAATATTCCGCTAACGGGCGCGGTGTAGTGATAGCCTTTTTCTTCCCAAAATTGTTGCGCCAGCTTAACGTCCAAACACCAATGAGGCATAGGCGCTGTTCGCCCCATAATCTCTGGCCATACGTGCTCAGAGAAGGCTATGAGCGATACACCAGGTATCGAAGCCAACCCTTTTTGACCACCGGTAATGACGACATCCACCTGCCACTCGTCCATTTCTAAAGGCATCGTACTGAGTGTGCAAACGGCATCGACCACACTGAACACGCCGTAACGCCGAGCGAGCTTTGTGATTTCAGCCAACGGACGATTCCAAACCGTACAAGAAGTCTCGCCTTGGACAATGGTCAATACATCGTACTGCCTTTCCTTCAATAAGATTTCGATGGCATCAGGGTCCGCTGACTGACCAACTTCAAGGGATATCTCATCGACCTCTCCGCCACTTCGACGCGACATTTCAGCCAATCGACCACTGAAAAAACCATTGTTAATGGATAAAACCTTACGTCCAGGCCACACCAAGTTCGTGATGGCCATTTCCATGGCGGCCGAACCCGGCCCAGCTACACCGAGTACATGAGGACTCGAGGTTTGAAATACGTATTGAGACATTAATCGAACACGCTCAATGACTTTATCCATGGTTTCACCGAGGTGGTTAATCACCACCGAGTTTGCCATTGCCACACGGTTAGATACCGGAACCGGCCCTGCACCCATCAACAGCAAGGGTTCTTCTGGAAGAATAGAATCTAACGGTAAGTCTTTCGGCGGCTGAATCACGTTATTTACTCAATTAAACGGATAGGATAAAAAATAAAGGCAGGGCGTCGTAAGACGGCCTGCCTGATGAATAAACTTTTAAGGAGGAAACTTAAAGTCAGTCTCCTGCAATACAAGGCGTGACCCGCCAGCGAGATATCGTCATCTCAGCAACGGAAAACACCCATTCAGTTAAAAACGACCACGCACACCGAATACAACTCCTTCGGCCAACTGCCACTCATCGTCTTGATCATCTATCAAGCCAACATAGCGGTAGTGCCCGTAAAGCGCGATATCCCAGTTGAAGGCGTACTCTAGGCCGGCCTGGTATTCATACTCCAGCTGCGCCTGATCATCCCAGTCGAATGCGAAGAAAAAGGGGCGAATGGAAAACCCAAGGTTGGTTTGCAAACCCGCCACCACAGGAATAAACAGTTGCGTTCTGAAACCTAAGCCAGAACGGTCATAATCCAATGCGTCAACGGTGGTTTTAGATAGTTCGAAATCAAACTCAGCGCCCCCATTTTTATCTGGGTCATCCAAATAACCAAATCCGCCCGCGCCTAATGTGAAAATTTCGGTTTTTTCCTCTTCTTCACCCACGCGTAAACTGCCTTGAGAAATGGTGTCTTCGCTTTTGAAATACCCAAGGTAAAACATACTGGTGACTTTCTCACCATCCGCACCCTTAGGCGTTTCACCAACCCCTAAACGGTAATGCTCCATTTCGTCGCCGCCCGCAAGGTCAAAGAACAAGGTGTTGTAGTCGGCAGTCGCTACAGAAGAGGCTGCTAATAAAGCTGGAAATGTAAGTTTGATGAACCAATGACGCATAACAATTTACCTATGTGAATCCTCGGAGCATACCAAATCTCAAGCCTTAAGCAATACATCTAGCGTGCGCAGACAGTCTATATTGCTTCCTGCATCACGAACTGCCTCAGCCCTCACTAGCATGCACGTTTGTTGACGCTCCGCTGGCGGGCGAATTCGCGGCCCCTATGCCATCCGTCAGCGGCAATGACCCATACCTAACTCCTTCTCTTGATTATTCAGCAAGCGAGGCATGGCCTATCATTTTTAGGCCCACGGAAAGAGCATCGTTCGCATCCGTTTAACGAAGTCTCTACAATAAGGCTCGGCCATTACACCTCTCTGACATATAAGTTACTTCATTCCTATGGATCGCAATTTCGACGGTTTATCTCATCATTTTAAACAGCAAATATACGGAACGGTTAAAGGTCAGTTGCGTCTTAAAATGCTCGACATCGACTTCACCCAACATATACCGGCGCTGACACAGCAGAATCGTACTCTAAGAATTCTGGATGCCGGTGGTGGAATGGGCCAATTTTCTTCAGCCCTAGCGGCCATGGGTCACCATGTCACTTTAATTGACGTCAGCGCAGAAATGATTGAACACGCCCAAAGGGTGTTTTCAGAGGTGGCCCCACAGCACCAAAGCGAATTTCACTGCGCACCTCTTCAAGCAATTCCCGATCTCGATTTAGAGCCTTTCGATATCGTGTTAAACCATGCCGTACTGGAATGGTTAGAAGACCCCAAAGCCGCCGTCGAATTACTCAACCGCCAAGTCTGTCCGGGCGGCTATTTATCGCTGATGTTCTACAACCGCCATTCTATCGTGTGGCGAAATCTAGTGAACGGCTCTTGGGCGCGTGCCAGTGGGGAAAGTTTTCATCACAAAAAAAATCAATTGATGCCTCAAAACCCGCAAGAGCCTGAAAGCGTAAGAAGATGGTTAACCGACTTGAATCTCGAAGAAAAGTGCTGGCGCGGCATTCGTTGCGTTCACGATCATATGCCGCGGTTTATGCGGGAAAATAAAACCCTACAAGAATTCGTAGAAATCGAAACTCGATTTGGCGTGCAACCACCCTATCGAGATTTGGGCCGGTACGTACATTTTTTATTTCAAAAAAATAATCAAGCATGACTATTTTTTTGATATTACTTTTCAGCGATTAATGTCGCGCGAAGCGGCGCAGGATAACCTTCAACGGTTTTCTTAGGGTCATTGGGGTCTAAAAAATCTTTCAATGAATTAAACCCCATCCATTCAGTGCTTCTTTGCTCCTCAATGGATGTGTAATTCTGGTCAACCACTCTGATATTTTTAAAACCGACACGACGCATCCATAGCGCGAGCGTGTCGGTAGAAGGCAAAAACCAAACGTTTCGCATCATGGCGTATCGGTCTTCTGGCATCAACGCTTCACCCAGAGCACCGTCAATGACAAGCGTTTCTAACACGACTTCACCACCTTCTCGCAATGCCCCATGTAACTCGGACAAATGATCCAGAGGGGAGCGTCGGTGATACAAAACACCCATTGAGAGAACCGTATCAAACGCTTGCAGTTTATCGGGCACATCTTCCATTTTAAATGGTAAAAAGTGCGCTCGGGGTTTGCCCACTGAAGAAGCCGTTAGGTATTTTTTAACCGCTTCAAATTGCCACAGGAATAAATTAGAGGGATCAACGCCGATCACTCTGCCAGCGCCTTCACCCAACATACGCCACATGTGATAGCCAGATCCACAACCAACATCCAGCACAGTGCGTCCTTTCAAAGGTGACAAATGCGGGCCAACACGCTGCCATTTCCAATCTGAGCGCCATTCTGTATCGATAAACTGATTAAAAAATTGAAATGGTCCTTTTCGCCACGGCTTTAAACCTTGTAGCCCCTGAAGCAATTGCGATTGCTGATCAACGCAAAGCCCTTCATCCGAATCTACGGTTAACGTATCCTTCGAAATATTTACGCTCGGATGCTGTACATCTGGGAGTGAATCAAAAGCAGCCTTCCAGCGCTGTGTATCACCGTGATGCTTTTCAAATACAAGCGTATTAAGTTGAGACTCTATCTGCGCGCCCCATTTTGCAAAGCGCGTATCTTCTTGAAGAAATTGAACTAAATCAGTAAAAAAATCACGAGGGATCAAAACAACAGTCCGAATTATTTAATGGCAATAAAAGATGTAAAATTAAAGCACTGATACCACTGAGCCACTTGACTAAAGCCAGCGTTTTTCATGCGGTTCATATTGGCAGTGGCACTCTCAGGAATCAAAACATTTTCCAGTGCGGAACGCTTTTGACTGATTTCCATTTCGCTGTAACCATTTGCTCGCTTAAAATCCCAGTGCAGATTTTCTTGCAACGCTTGTTCCGGCTGCTCAAAGCATATTTTTTCAGACAGAATCAAGGCACCGCCCGGACGCATGCCATTATAAATTCTCTGAATAATTTCATCCCGTTGCTCCGCTGGAATAAACTGCAACGTAAAATTAAGCGTCACAACCGAAGCATTTTCGATCACTAATTCTGCAATATCGCCGCAAATCAATTTCACCGGTACATCACTTGGGTCAGCATCAACATATTGCTGACATTGTTTAATCATGGCGGGCGCATTGTCGATGCCAATCAACTGCGCAACGGGTTCACGCACACCGTGTCGCATGGCTAACAGGGACGCACCAAGAGAACAGCCTAGGTCGTACAAATGGCTGCCGGCCTGTGCATATTCACCCGTGATCACACCGATCATCGGAATAATCGTAGTGTAGCCCGGTACAGACCGTTTAATCATATCTGGGAAGACCCGTGCCACCGCTTCGTCGAAGGCAAATGCTTCCAAATCATCATGGTTATTTGCGTATATGCGGTCGCGGCTCATATTACCTTTCTCATGCTTTGAAACGTTGCCTCGGCTAAGTCACTACCTTAGAGTTCGCGTCTCCTAAGGTTAGTCGGGATTTGCCGCGCATTTTACCTGACCCCATGCCATGGCAACACCCTTACAAGGTCTATAATCCTTGATTCTCGCTAAATACCGCCACAAGCTGAGCGAACCAATAGCATTTTCTCCGCCATTGCAGTTTGCTGAAAGTATGGGTATAAACGGCCACTCACCTTTACGACCTAACGGCCCATCGCAGAGCCTATTCGCCCATGACCAGTGATCCCTCATTGCCTACCGCTTCAATCGAGCTGGACAACGTCCATTCGACGAGCTCAGGCACCCCAATCTCAGAAACTCATTTAGGGGGAACACCTCCTAAATTGGAAATACTGTATCAAGATGAGCATTTGGTAGCAGTCAATAAACCGAGTGGCCTATTGGTGCATAAAAGCTGGGTGGCAAAGGATGCAAAGGTGTTCGCTCTTCAGCTGGTCAGGGATCAAATTGGGCAGTTTGTTTACCCTATTCATCGACTCGACCGCCCAACATCTGGGGTGCTGCTATTTGCCCTTAACTCAGAAATGGCCAAACAGGCTGCAGAAAATTGGCCAAACGCACAAAAAGTGTATTGGGCGGTGGTACGAGGTCACTTAAAAGAGGCCATTGAAGTCGATCACGCGCTTAAAGGCATGGCCGACTATGGGCAATGTATTGAAACGCAGCAAGAAGCACAAACTGCATTTAAACCTTTAGGCGAAACCGAGCTTGAGGTCGCCATTGATAAGTATCCACAAAGCCGTTATAGCTGGGTTGAAGCGATACCCAAGCAGGGACGAACCCATCAGATTCGTCGCCATCTCAAACACTTAAGTCACCCCATTATCGGGGATGCTCGATATGGCAAGGGAAAGCACAACCGATATTTTGCCGACCACCTAAACGCGGGAAGGCTTTTATTGCACGCGAGAACGCTGACCATAACCCACCCTGTCACTCAGACACCGCTGACCATCGAAGCCCAGCTTGATGAAACAATGAGAGATCTCTTTAATCGCTTTGGTTGGCATGATCCCAATGACAGTGAACCCAGCTAATCGCTGTTTGATGGATGGGTTAAGTAATATCGGCCTCTAAGCTGTGACCTTTTAAGCCTGCCAAGACACTAGGGTCGGCTAAATGCGGGTAGGCGGTGACCACTGAATGAATAATAAAATCCATGGGGACATCGCTGAATGTTCCATGATCTTCCAAGTATTCCATATGCTTTTCGCCGTCACCGTTAAATTCTTGAAATATAGAGTCTGCTTGGCCATCAAATTCCAGCGTATCCACACCCATTTTTTCACAAAGTGCCGCATTAAAAGCCGGCGTGGCTTTTACCCAGCCACCCTTTAGGTACAACTCAATGTAGCCGTGCATCACAAATATATCGCTGCGTAAAAAGTCAATTAAGGGCTGACTCGATAAGTGATTCTTAACGTTGGCTAATCCTAATCGAGATGGAATACCCGCATAGCGGGCCACGGCACCCAGTAGCACCGCTTTGGGAATACAGTAAGATTCACCGGTCTCAAGGCAATAGCTTGCGCTCATTGATTTGGGGTCGGCTTTAAATATATAAGGGTTATAACGAATATCGTCACGCACGGCATAGTAAAGCTTTGTGGCTTTCTCGACTGAACTCAAAGCAGGGCCATTTTCAGACAACACTCGCTCAGCAAAGGCACTGACGAGTGGATGCTCGTAGTCGAAATAAAAAGTGGGTTGAAGATACTGCTCGAAGTTTTCTGAGGACGCTTTCATATAGCACTCTTTTTATTCAGGTAAAGCGGTCCGTAACAGACCTTTGATAGCTCGGCCTTGTGAATCACGCCATGATATAACAGTCATTAAGCGCCAAGGACGATCAGATGACAATAACCGAAACACCCAATTATTCAGGCAAATTAAATAGGAATACCGGTCGAAGGCGATCGACCGAGTGTTGGATACAGCTCAATGATTTTTTCTCTAAGCCATTTATGCGCGGGATTCACCGTTTGAGATTTATGCCACGTAAGTTGTAAGGAGACATTTGGAAATGGCATAGGAAGCGGCAATACTCGCAGCGGCAAATCTTGATAATACGGCGATTCCATCATGCGTGCAGGCACGACGCCGATTAAGTCTGTATTCGCGACCACATACGGGAATAACGATAATCGAGGTACGCGCAGGCAAATGTTGCGCTCTAATTTGTTCGGCTTGGCTAGCCTCTCCATCGGTGAACCCAATGGATTACCGCGCAGCAGTGACACTTGTGGTAATGAACGAAATTGCGCGCTTGAAATGGACTTCCCGATTAATTCATTCCCTTTACTGGCCACTATGACCAATTTTTCTTGTGCAAACTGATGACTGACATAATTTGGTGAATCCGACGAAAAATAATCAATGATAAAATCCACTTCACCATTACTGATCATGCGACCTGCCATTTCAGATTCGTCAGGCAGCACCGTTAATTTCACGCCTGATGCGTGACGCCTTAACCATTCACTCAAGCCTGGCACCATGAGCGTTTCTACCGCATCTGGCATAACGATTGTGAAGTCGTGCTGCGCCTGCCGGAAATCAAATGGCGCTTGTTCAAAGCCCATTTTGACCGCATTGAGGGCATCGTGAATGACTGGGTGTAACGCTAAAGCGCGTTCGGTCGGCCGCAATCCTTTAGCCGTTCGTACAAATAACGCATCTTCGTAGGTAGCGCGTAACCGCTTCAATGCTGCACTCACAGCCGGTTGGCTCATATGCAGCTTGACCGCCGCACGAGTGAGGTTGCGCTCAATCATTAGTGCATCAAACACTGGCAGCAAGTTGAGGTCTAGGGATCTTAAATGAGTCGACATTATCAGCTTAACAAATAAATAAAATAATGATTATAAATTAGACAAACAATATTCAAGGTTTTTATAG
The DNA here is from genome assembly GCA_947503895.1 of uncultured Saccharospirillaceae bacterium. GTDB lineage: Bacteria > Pseudomonadota > Gammaproteobacteria > Pseudomonadales > Oceanobacteraceae > Bermanella. The sequence goes on along the minus strand of CANNFT010000004.1, from coordinate 339,759 downwards.
TGAAGGTCAATGATTAACAGCTCGTAAATGTGCACTCCAAACAAAAGGCGATGATATGTCTGAGTCCCACCCAACTGCTGAATTTCGACAGCATTACCGTGCAAATGTAAGCCGAGCTTATAATGGCTGGGTGCATTTGAGCAGTGTCATCGTTATTAGCTTGATAACCGCTGCATATTGTTTTAGCCAAATTGAGCAATTGGACATGGCTGAGCTATGGATCATTCCACTGGGGATATTGACTTATAATTTTGTTGAATATGCCAGCCACCGATGGGCTGGGCACAAAAAAATGGCTTTGACCAAGCTTTTCTACAAGCGCCACACCGGTGACCACCACAGTTTTTTCTCTGCGCCCTTATTATCGTTCGACTCACCTAAAGATTGGAGAATCGTATTATTTCCCACTTATTTAACGGTATTTCAAGCCTTTATAGTTGCGCCAGTTTTTGGGTACATATGCGCACAATGGATTTCATTAAATGCTGCCTACGTTATTGCGGCGACCATGATTCTGAACCATTTGGCCTATGAGCTACTCCACGTCGGGTATCATTTACCCACTCAACATTGGCTTCATAAAATACCAATTTTTCGAGAACTGGCCCACCTACATCGCATACATCACCACCGTACGCTGATGAAAACCCATAATTTCAACTTAACATTTCCCCTGTTTGATCTATTACTGCGTACATTCCGCTGGATACCTCGGGACATATTTGATGAACAGCCAAAAACTATTTCAAATAAGAAATAAAGCGAAAATAATGCATTTTCTTGCACATCACTCCGTGGCGTTTGATTGATACAAACGCCGCATTAAAAAATCATTAAAAGCACTAGAAAGGTTAATCCCACAGACCGTAGCTTTATCATCAACTATTTCGCCGACGCCTATCCTAAAAGTGACAGTAACCCTTAATTGTGAACATTCATTTATAGCCAACCGAAGCAAAATGACATTTAATTGATCGCATATTTACTGTCAATTCGGCAACAATTCACATTAAATAATTACGAAATAAATGACTAGAACTGCGCAAAAATTCCCAGCTAAATAAGCTTTTATTAAAAAGGTAAAAACATTACAAATCTATTCCATAATCTGGTCGTTTTTAGCCTTCCAATATATTGCCGTAAATAATAAACCATGTAGAATTCTGCACCCGCCCTACCCTAATAACATCAGGTTAAATCTTCGATCATGAAAAAAATATTTTTCAGTAGCATCTTCTATTTGCTAACGGCACATGGCTTTTTTAATACCGCTGTGGCCGATGAAAAACTCAGTCTGTTTACAGAGCAGTACCCTCCGTACAGTATGACACTCGATGGCCGCCCATTTGCTCACGATGCAGATAAAATGACGGGTCTATGTGTAGACATGATTAAAGCCATGCTGCAGCGAATTCCGTACGAATCAAAAATTAAATTAAGAGATTGGAGCTACGGGCTGAATCGGGTAAAAGAAAAACTGAATAGTGGATTATTTTGCGTGGCCAGAACACCCGAAAGAGAAAACAACTTTAAGTGGGTTGGCCCATTAACAGAAATATCTTGGACACTATTCTCAAGCGCCAAATCGAATATAAAACTCAGCAAACTTGACGACATCCGCAAATATACCGTCGGCGGCTACAAAGGCGATGCCCTGACAAACTATTTAATTGGCAAAGGCTATGAGGTGTCAGTATTAAACAACAACCAGATGAATCCTAAACGCTTAGCATTGGGCCAGATTGATTTATGGGTCGCTGATGAATTGGCCGGTCCCTATATTGCTTCAGATGTTTCTGACATCGACGATTTAAAAGTAGCCTTAAAATTTAAAACGGCACCACTGTATTTAGCGCTTAATCCAAAAACCAATCCTGAAATCATTCGTGCACTCACCACGGCCCTGCTCGCATTGAAAAAAGAAGGACAAATTACGGCTATCGAACGTTCTTACGGACGCTAACGGCTTGGTCAACACCCACGCAGATGAACGGCAGGACGCCGTTCATCAAATGACGACTCCTATCTAATACTTCTCAAGCCCATTCAACACTCTTTTAACAAGTGAGTAACCCATCACAAATGCTTACCCACAAAAACTGTGGATAAGTCTATGGATAAGGCAGTCAATCTTCCATATATCACCCAGTTTTACAGTGCCTAGCTCAAATTGTTGTTATTTCAATCAATTTTGAATTAACTGACTTTTCATAGACTTAGCGCTGCCGCTTAAAATTGGCCATGATCATATTCTCATCAATATTGCGTATGCTGGCAGTGCTCTACTGTGTGCATAAATTCGTTAGGAAACACTCACCCTACTTTTAAATGCACGGCTCATTCGTTGCTTCTGAGACGATCAAATTGATGATCAGCACATCAGCTGGATCAGACTTTCAGTGTCATTTGGTTGCAATTCAACCAATTTTCTACCGCAACACGGCGCTTGTGAATAACCGCACCATCTGCAGCTCGAATAAAGTATCAGTATGAGCAGCACTTGGCGCATTTTATCCTGTCTCATCCCACCCTCTGCTCTCTGTAACAAAGGTAACAAAATACCTCAGATCTTGAAGAACCTCCGTCCACTGGCTACGACATGGTCATAAAAAGCCAACTTCACTGAGTAGATGGTTATATCGCCATTTATGACGTTGACGTAAACGTCAACTTGAGACTAATCTTCAAGAATGAAGAATGACGAATCAAAACCGATCTACACCATCAGTGATTTGGCACAAGCCTTTGACATTACCACGCGCACGATTCGCTTTTACGAAAGCGAAGGACTGTTGCAGCCACAACGTGCCGGACAGAAGCGCCTTTACGGTCATGGTGATTTCGTCAAATTGAAGTTAATCGTACGAGGTAAAAGGCTCGGTTTCTCGCTCGCTGAGAGTAAAGAGCTCATTGAAATGTACGACCCACAACACAACAACCAAGACCAATACCAAAAGGTGTTGGAAAAAGTTCAAGAAAGTCGGACACGACTCGAACAACAGAAACGGGACATAGAGACCATGATGCGGGAACTAGACGCACATGAAGCGCGAGTAAGGCACGCAATGGAGAGCCTCTCCTAACCATCGCTCGTTTAAACACTAATGGACTCATCACAGATATTAAAACACGCACCAACATTACAATAATTAAAAAATAATCATCCATTTATTGGAGACAAGACAATGAAATCCCAATACCAAGTTCTCAATTTTGGGCACGGCGAAACCATCGATATGTTAAGAGCGCAAGTAAATGAATTTGCGCACCGCGAAATCGCCCCGATCGCGGATATAACAGACAAAGAAAATGCCTTTCCCAATGCATTATGGAAAAAAATGGGGGACATGGGCCTATTAGGCATTACAGTCGCTGAAGAATTTGGTGGCACAGATATGGGGTATTTAGCCCACTGTATCGCCATGGAAGAAATAAGCCGTGCATCGGCTTCAATTGGCCTCAGCTACGGTGCGTTTTCTAATTTATGTGTCAATCAAATCCATCGCAATGGCACTCAAGAACAAAAGGAACAATACCTACCAAAACTCGTGGCCGGCGAGCATATTGGTGCATTAGCCATGAGCGAGCCAAATGCCGGTAGCGATGTGGTCAGTATGAAATTAAAAGCTGAACAGCATGGCGATAAATTTATTTTGAACGGCAGCAAAATGTGGATCACAAATGGCCCTGATGCAGATGTATACGTGATATACGCAAAGACCGATAGCCAAAAAGGCCCTCACGGCATTACGGCCTTCATTGTTGAGCGAGATGCCCCAGGATTTTCTCGCGGCCCAAAACTCGACAAGCTGGGTATGCGAGGCTCCAATACCTGCGAGTTAATATTTGAAGACTGCGAAGTGCCAGCTGAAAATATTCTAGGCGGATTAAACCAAGGTGTGCGCGTATTAATGAGTGGCCTAGACTATGAGCGGGTGGTGTTATCCGGCGGGCCAACCGGCATCATGCAAGCCTGTATGGATATCGTGGTGCCCTATATCCATGACCGCGAACAATTTGGAAAAAGTATCGGAGAGTTTCAACTTGTGCAAGGCAAAATAGCTGATATGTACTCTACTATGAATGCCTGCAAAGCGTATTTATACGCTGTCGCCTCGGCCTGTGATCGCGGTGAAACGACGCGCAAAGATGCTGCCGGCGTCATTCTTTACACCGCTGAAAAAGCCACACAAATGGCATTGGATGCTATCCAGTTATTAGGTGGAAATGGCTACATCAATGATTTTGCGGCAGGTCGTTTATTACGAGATGCCAAACTCTATGAAATTGGTGCGGGTACATCAGAAGTGCGTCGTATGCTCATTGGGCGCGAGCTATTTAACGAATCAAAGTGATCAATACGCACCATCGACACATTGAAACGCTAACGTGCTATCGATCGCTAAGCGTTTCAATCACTTGCTAATGATTATTCGGAAAGCCTATGCCAGTCATTCAGTCAAAAATTAATTCAAACTCCGATGAGTTTAAAGCCAATCAAAGCAGTATGCAGACATTGGTGAATGCACTCCGCTCCACTATTGCCAATATTAAACTGGGTGGTGGAGAAAGTTCTCAAGCGCGTCATAAAAGTCGTGGAAAATTACTCGTTCGTGAGCGCATTGCGACACTCATAGATGAAGGATCACCTTTTCTCGAAATTGGCCAGCTAGCGGCCTATCAAGTGTATGAAGAAGACGTACCTTGTGCCGGTGTCGTCGCAGGGATAGGAAAAGTATCTGGGGTTGAATGCATGATCGTAGCAAACGATGCGACGGTTAAAGGCGGCTCATACTACCCATTAAGTGTGAAAAAACATTTACGTGCGCAAGAAATTGCAGAAAAGAATTACTTACCCTGTATTTATCTGGTCGACAGCGGTGGTGCTAATTTGCCTCGACAAGATGAAGTGTTTCCGGACAAAGAACACTTTGGTCGAATCTTCTTTAATCAAGCGAATATGTCGGCCAAAGGCATTCCACAAATCGCAGTGGTCATGGGCAGTTGTACCGCTGGCGGAGCTTACGTTCCAGCCATGGCCGACGAATCAATTATTGTAAAAGAACAAGGCACCATCTTCTTGGCGGGACCTCCATTGGTCAAAATGGCAACCGGCGAAGAAGTCGATGCCGAAACATTAGGTGGTGGCGCTATGCATACGGGCACATCCGGTGTAGCGGATCACCTCGCGGAAAATGATGAGCATGGCTTACAAATTGCTCGCCACGCCATCTCAAGACTGAACTGGCAAAAACAAACTCAGCTTGATACCCGAGAAGTCGTCGAACCCCTTTATCATCCCAATGAAATATATGGTGTTGTACCAACCGATTTAAAGCGGCCCTATGATATTCGTGAAGTAATCGCGCGCACCGTCGATGGTTCAGAATTCGACGAGTACAAAACGCGTTATGGCAGCAGCTTAGTATGTGGATTTGCTCGAATTTGGGGCTATCCAGTCGGCATCATTGGTAATAACGGTATTTTATTTTCAGAGTCTGCACAAAAAGGCGCTAACTTTATTGAGTTATGTTGCCAGCGAAATATCCCTCTCGTTTTTCTGCAAAACATTACGGGTTTTATGGTTGGTTCAAAATATGAATCACAAGGAATAGCCAAACATGGTGCCAAAATGGTGACCGCCGTAGCTTGCGCAAAAGTGCCTAAATTTACGATTGTCCTCGGTGGCAGTTTTGGCGCTGGCAATTATGGTATGTGTGGTCGAGCTTACGATCCCAATTTTATGTGGATGTGGCCAAATGCCCGTATTTCTGTCATGGGTGGCGAACAAGCGGCAGGGGTTATGTCACTCATCACACGGGACGCGAAAGCCAAACGAGGTGAGGCCTGGTCAGAAGAAGAGGAAACTGCTTTTAAACAACCCCTACTAGAAAAATACGAAGCGGAAGGTCATCCGTACTATGCATCTGCACGCTTATGGGATGATGGTGTCATTGACCCAGCTCAAACACGAAATACATTAGGCTTAGCCATATCAGCTTCGTTAAATGCACCACAAGAAAAGACCCAGTTTGGCATTTTCAGAATGTAAATGTTTGATTGACATTAAACGTTGGAAATAAAAAACAGCGAACTTAAACGTAACTTTTTATGTGTCTTCGTGACCATGAGCACGTCATACTGGGAGGGACAATGTCAGATTTATTAATAAATGTTCATCAACAGGTCGCCACACTGACCTTAAATAAACCGCAGGTTCACAATGCATTTGATGATGTGTTGATACAATCGATCATCCAATCATTGAATAGTATAAACAATGACCCCGACATTCGCGTTGTCATTTTAAAAGCCAATGGTAAGCATTTTTCTGCCGGTGCGGACTTAAACTGGATGAAACGCATGGCCAGTTTAAATGAATCCGAAAACAAAGCGGATGCTCAGTCCCTCAGTGAGTTGATGCGGACACTAAATGAATTAACAAAGCCGACGATCGCTTTGGTGGATGGTGCAGCGTATGGTGGTGCAGTAGGCTTGATCAGTTGTTGCGATATGGCGATTGCCACGCAGCGAAGTCGATTTTGTCTAAGCGAAGTTAAAATTGGCCTGAGTCCGGCTGTTATTAGCCCGTATGTGGTGTCCGCTATTGGTGAGCGCACAGCGCGACGTTACTTTCTGACCGCTGAAGTCTTTGATGCTGATGCCGCTCATTCATTCGGGCTAATCCACAGTGTTGTATCCGATAATCAAGCTCAACATGAACAGGTGCTCACTTGGGTCAACAGCTTATTACAGAACAGTCCGCAAGCCTTGAATAAAACCAAGCAACTCATTCGACAGGTATCTCGTGGTGAAGTGAATCAAGACATGCGCGATGAAACCGTTTCACTCATTGCAGGCATAAGAGTTTCCGATGAAGGGCAGGAAGGCTTAACCTCTTTTTTAGAGAAAAGGCCTGCAAATTGGTGCGCTTCCCTCCCCTTAGAAACACTATTTCCAGTCGATGAAACATCAATACCTGCAAGCAACACCGCACCATCTAATGAGAGGGCGTCCTGATGCAAAATGCGAATCATTCTCCCACTCATTCAAAAACAGGCCAGTCAAAAATGGAAAACAAGAGCATCACACGGTTATTAATTGCAAACCGTGGGGAAATTGCGTGCCGCATCATGAAGACGGCACAAAAGTTAGGTATTCATTGCATCGCAGTATACAGCGATGCCGATCAACAGGCCCTACATGTAAAGCTGGCCGATGAAGCATTTTACATTGGCCCCTCACCTGCTAAAGACAGTTATCTTGTCGCAAAAAAATTACTGGAAATCGCTAAAGTCAGTCAAGCAGATGCCATTCACCCAGGGTATGGATTCCTAAGTGAAAATGCAGCATTTGCCGACGCAATTGAAGAAGCAGGTTTAATCTGGATTGGCCCACCGAGTGATGCAATTCGTGCAATGGGTTCAAAGTCAGAATCGAAATCTTTAATGGAAAAAGCTGGTGTGCCATTGGTGCCCGGCTACCATGGCGACAATCAAGATGAATCACACTTAATTGCCGAGACAAAAAAAATTGGTTTTCCCGCACTCATTAAAGCCAGTGCCGGTGGTGGTGGCAAAGGCATGCGAGTGGTCGAAAACGAGCAAGAAATTGCACCTGCAATAGCCGCATCCAAACGAGAAGGGTTAAACAGCTTCGGTGATGAAAAGCTATTGGTTGAAAAATACATTACACGCCCAAGGCATGTTGAGATTCAAGTATTTCTAGATCAAGAGGGCAATGGCGTCTACTTATTTGAACGAGACTGTTCTATTCAACGTCGACATCAAAAAGTCATTGAAGAAGCACCCGCACCACTGTTTTTAGATTCCGATCGAAAAGCCATGGGTGAAGCCGCCATTTTAGCTGCAAAATCGATCCATTATGTGGGCGCGGGCACCGTCGAATTTTTATTCGATCAAGGTGACTTTTATTTCATGGAGATGAACACACGCCTTCAAGTAGAGCATCCGGTTACGGAAATGATCACAGGACAAGATTTAGTCGAATGGCAACTCAAGGTCGCACAAGGCGAACCACTGCCAATTGATCAGGAATCTCTAGCCATCAATGGACATGCAATGGAAGTGCGAGTATATGCTGAAGACACTGACAATCAGTTCCTGCCCACCACCGGCGTACTAGACTTTATTCAACTGCCTCATATCGACGAACATGTGCGCTTAGATACCGGCGTCGTAGAGGGAGACCAAATTAGTCCTTATTATGACCCTATGATTTCAAAATTAATTGTATGGGGAAAAGACCGTTCACAATGCTTGAAAACGTTACAAGAAGCCTTAGGCCAATATCAAATTGTCGGTGTAAAAACCAACCTATCTTTTTTACGACGTTTAACCAAAATTCACCAATTTGGCGAAGGTGATGTATCCACTAGATTTATTGAAGAACATGCAGAACGTTTACAAACGTCTACATCTATAAAAAAACACCACATATTAGCCGCCACCGCCTACCACTTAATCACAAGGGCACCGGTACACAGCGCCACCGACGACCAAAGAAGTCCTTGGCATGCCTTACAGAGTTTTCAATTAAATCAATCTTCCAGTGAGCGCCTTCGTTTTCAACTCAGTAACAATGAGCGTTGTACTTTGCTGGTTGAACACATTGCGCATGATCATTGGAACTTATCCATTGAACAGACCGACTTAAATGTGGAACCCGATATTCAACCCGCTACCGTGCGCGCTCACTTGCAATGCAACGGGGCCCACCAAGAATTAATGTACGAAATTGAAGGACGCTGGTCTAAAGCTAATGTTGTCGCGCATGGCAGTAAATTGTGGGTCTATGACGATTTGGGTGAAAGTGAATTGCAACATTACGAATTAATCATAGACACCGATGATGGCCAAAGCGGGAATTTAGTCGCCCCCATGAACGGTACACTCATCCAAGTGAATGTGAAAAGCGGTGAAGATGTTAAAGCTGGTGATGCTCTGATGATCATGGAAGCAATGAAAATGGAGCATGTTATTAAAGCGCCGTACGATGGCCAAGTGAAAGGATTGAGCTTCAAAGTGGGAGATTTGGTCAGTGGTGGTGATATTCTCATTGAAATAGAACCCTTGATTGAACCGGCTATTTCATAGTGCAATCAGCAGGTGGTGTTTACCTGCTGCTTCTTTACATTATGAATAACGTACTCACTTAATAATAAATGCGTTTATAGGTATCTCTGTGTCATTACCCTCTTCTGCCACCATTATTGAAGTCGGCCCGCGCGACGGGTTACAAAATGAAGTTAAAACGTTGGAGCCCGATGTTCGCGTAGAGCTGATTGAGCGTTTAGCCTCTTCTGGCTTACGAAAAATAGAAGCCGGCAGTTTTGTCTCACCCAAGTGGGTGCCGCAGATGAATCATACAGATATCGTACTGACTCAATTACACCGTCAAGACGGCATACAATTTCGCTTAAATAACTCACCTACTGAAGTCGATTCGGCTGCTTTACCACTCTCTTACACCGTGTTGACGCCCAATCTCCAAGGGTTTGAAAGTGCCGTTCAATATAAAGCAGATGAAGTCGCTATATTTGGCGCAGCATCAGAAAGCTTCTCAAAAAAGAACATCAACTGCAGCATAGATGAAAGCCTCAAACGTTTTGAATCCGTGATGTCCGCAGCGAAGCGCAGTAACATTCCGGTGAGAGGCTATGTTTCTACGGTCATTGGCTGCCCATACGAAGGCGACATTGAACCGTCTGCCGTGGCGCAGGTTGCAAAAACACTTTTTGATATGGGGTGTTACGAAATTTCATTAGGTGACACCATTGGCGTTGGCACACCTAAGCGCTTTCAATCCATGCTTGATGCCGTTTTGAAAGAAGTCCCGGTCAACCGAATTGCTGTGCATTGCCATAATACCTACGGGCAGGCGCTGGCAAACATCTACGCGAGTTTGGAGATGGGCATCGACAAGATTGACTCAGCCATCGCGGGATTAGGGGGCTGTCCATATGCGAAAGGCGCGAGTGGTAATATCGCAACCGAAGATGTGGTTTACATGCTAAGCGGTATGGGCATAGAAACCGGTATTGATTTATCATCCCTTGTTTCCACCAGCCAATGGATTTGCAATATTCTGGATCGTCAAAACCAAAGCAAGGTCACGATGGCGATTCAGTAAACCAAAATTTACAAACTTAAACTTATATCAGTGCTTTTTATATGCATGTGTATTAAAGGTATCATTAAACATCATCCACCTTTAAAACCGAATCCACAGTAACAGGAGCCATCCATGCCCGCGCCGCTATGGACACCCAGTGAAAAACGATTAAAAGACAGCAACCTTCATCAATTTATGCGATATCTTAAAAATGATGGCCATAAGTTTAATTCGTATCAAGCGTTGCATGATTTTTCTGTACAGCACTCCGAACGTTTTTGGGACTATGTATGGAAGTTTGGCAGCTTTATACAACACCAGCCCCATACTGCTGTACTGGAAAAAGCAGACAAGATGCCCGGTGCCAAATGGTTTCCAAATGCCACCCTAAACTTTGCAGAAAACTTATTAAAATTTCGAGATGAAAGACCTGCACTGGTTTTTTATGATGAGCGAGGCAAACAACAAGCGCTCACCTATCAGCAGCTGTATCACCAAGTGATTCAACTGAGTACCTGGCTAAAATCTCAAGGCATTAAATCAGGCGATCGAGTCGCAGGTTTTATGCCCAACATGCCCCAAACCATCGTTGCTATGCTCGCAACCACGAGCCTAGGAGCCGTTTGGTCAAGCTGTTCCCCTGATTTTGGCATTCAAGGTGTACTGGATCGGTTTGGACAAATAAAACCCAAAGTGTTGTTAACAACAGACGGTTATTTCTACAACAAAAAAACGCTCGACAGCCTTGACCGAGTAAACGCGATTCTAGAATCACTCTCCGATATTGAGCAACTGATAGTGGTCCCTTATGTGGATTTAAGTTTGGATAAAGACACCACACAGCGTCGATTAACCCAACTACCGTCTACAACTCAACTGACAATATGGACAAGCATTCAAGAGAATGCGCTAACGGATGAGCAGATAACCTCTTTTAAATTTGAAGCTGTTCCCTTTGATCATCCGCTTTATATTATGTACAGCTCGGGCACAACTGGCGTGCCTAAGTGCATCGTACACGGCGTCGGCGGCACATTAATCCAACACTACAAGGAACTAGTCTTTCACACAGACCTAAACAGTGATGACAGCATTTTTTATTACACCACCTGCGGCTGGATGATGTGGAATTGGTTGGTGTCTAGCTTAATGACCGGCGCAAAGGTGGTTTTATTCGACGGATCGCCCTTTAGCCCAAACCCCAATGTCCTATGGGATTTGGCCGAGAAAGAAAATGTCAGCGTATTCGGCACCAGTGCTAAATACATTGCCGCACTCGAAAAAGCCGGCGTTAAGCCGAGAGAAAGCCACCAATTACCCGCGCTAAAAGCCGTACTATCAACTGGTTCACCTTTAGCGCACGAAAGTTTTGATTACGTTTATCGCGATATTAAACAAGACGTATGCTTATCTTCCATTTCAGGCGGCACTGACATCATATCCTGTTTTGCACTGGGTTCACCCACACTTCCGGTCTATCGTGGTGAATTACAATGCACCGGTTTGGGCATGTCGACAGATATTTACAATGATCAAGGTGAATCCGTTGTAGGAGAAAAAGGCGAACTCGTTTGCACAAAGCCTTTCCCCTCCATGCCAATTGGCTTTTGGAATGATGAAAACGGCGAAAAGTATTTTAATGCTTACTTTTCACAGTACGATAATATCTGGGCACATGGTGATTACGCTGAACGGGTTCCGCACCTAGACAACAACGCATTTGATCATCATGGCGTCATCATACATGGCCGTAGTGATGCCGTTCTCAATCCGGGGGGCGTTCGAATTGGCACAGCAGAAATCTATCGCCAAGTTGAAAAAGTCGATGCTGTACTAGAATCCATTGCGATCGGGCAAGAATGGAAAGACGATGTTCGCGTGATTTTATTTGTCATTCTGCGTGAGGGTGTCGAGCTAGATGATGCTTTGGTCGATACGATTAAAACAACCATACGCAGTAATACAACTCCGCGTCATGTACCCGCAAAGATCATACAAGTAGCAGATATTCCACGCACCATCAGCGGTAAAATTGTTGAATTAGCTGTGCGTAATGTTGTGCATAATCAACCCGTAAAAAATACCGATGCTTTGAAGAACCCAGAGGCGCTTTCCTTATTCAAGGACATTGAGGCACTCAAAGTCACTTAACAGACATAGCTATTTCCCTTTTACTTGTACTTTTACTGATACTGATACTGATACTGATACTGAAAAATCGAGACATAAAAAAATCGGACACGGGTCCGATTTTTTATGTCTCGATTCAAGCCTCACTGGGCCTTGATTTCACAACTTAGCAGCATTAAATCGATTTACTCTTGGTTTCCGCTTGTATTTCAGTTTCTGCTTCATTCCAAGACTCGCTCAGGGCATCAAATGACTTTGAGACTTTACTCTTCATTTTATCCCAAGCTGAAGCGGTACTGTGCTTCATCGCGCCCAACCACTCAGACATCTTCGCTCTGTTTTTACGCAGTTTCTGCAAGCTATTACGCGCTTCTTTTCGTGCAGCTTCATCCATTTCTTCAAACTTTTCATCGAATGCATCCTCTAAATCATCAATGCGTGCATCCAGTTTTTCCAACGCTAGCTCAACTTGGTCAGCGGCACGTTCTTTACGATCCGCTGTTAACTCCTTCAGTGTCTCCATTGAGGCTTTAATATCCTTTTGAATCGCTTCAACGGTTTCGCTTTTTTTCTCTTCTGCGATAGATGGCATACCCACGCTTAATCCAATACTCAAAAGCATAAAAGCTGGCATCTTCTTTAACGTGTAAAACATAAATATCTCACCTCAACCATTATATAAACGCGCCAAAAGCGACGCCTATATAGCGAAACATATTGATGAGCATAATTCAAGAGATGCAACCCAAACCCGCTAAGCCGATTTGGATTGCATCAATATGGAGAGTATTAAGGTGAGCGATTAATGCATGATATTTATTAAGGCTTTTTAATATACAACAGCCAGTCCCATGGATAAGGTGACTGCATCCATTGTGGTGGATGGATAAATTCAGTACTCCAATCATATTCGAGTTTTTCTAGTGTCAGCACGTCTACATGATGATAACGACAAAGCGATATTAACTCTTCTTTAATATAGTGCTTAGTCGGAATTCCGCCCGCGTCCACCACCCCTTCTCGTATCGTTTGGATTTGCTTAGTATTAGGACGGTCGAATCCGATTGAGTTCGCGCGATCGTGGTCGATGCCTTCTTTAATATTCCATTCAATGAGTTTACTGCTTGTGTACAATGCGCTTTCGAGTGAAGGCACTATTATCAATGCATGACCACTGGGTTTTAAATCGTTCACGATGGTCTGCATAATTGACCAACGCGTTTTCAAGTCATCCATTATCATGACATTTACAGATAATATAAAGTCCATCTGAGTGGCAGCGTTTAACCCTGTGCTGAAATCACGCGTTGATGTATGTAGTTTTTTATCATTTAAAAACTGTTCGTCGACTAAGCGAATATTGTTTAGCGATAGGTCGTACGCATACACTTTGTTAAATATGCCTAGCAGAATATTTAAGAATTTTCCCGTTCCGCAGCCATAGTCTGCTGCGATCGCGTTCTTTCGATGATTAAAATGGGAAGCAATCAGTGTTTTTATTCTGGATTTTTTATCGTGATTTAGAACATCAAAAATACGATCATCGTATCGACTCGAGACCTCATCCCAATAGTCCACATTCATTCTACAAAGCCTTTTAATCTAATGCCGCCACCGTTTCAACGCAGATGGCGTTCCGGCCTTTTTCTTTTGCACGGTATAACAGTTCGTCTGCGTGCTGCATGTGGGCGACTAGGTTACTAAATTGCCCACCGGATAATCCACCGCTGAATGTGATGTTTAATTTCTGTTCACCGGCTTCAATCTCATGATTCATTACGTGTATACGGAAGGCTTCTAATAATTGATAGGCTTTTTCAACCGTGATGGTTGGCATAATCATCGCGAATTCTTCGCCACCTGTTCGAGCATATAAAAAGGTTTTGAAGAATGTCGATAATTCACTTGAAAACATTTTTAATACTATGTCGCCAATATCATGACCATAGGTGTCATTAACCCGTTTAAAAAAATCGATATCCATAATAACCAATGATATTGATTTTTCCCTGTGTAAGCAGTCTGCGTAAATTTGACTGCCTGCTTCCATGAATTTTCTTCTATTCGGAATCTCCGTCAGAAAGTCTTCGTATGCCATATTTTCTAATTTGTCTAACATTCTGATGGCATCAACATTTCGCTTAATTCGACAATTGAATTCCTCTACTTGAAACGGCTTAGGCAAAAAATCATCCGCTCCGTATTTAATAAACCTTGAAGACAGGTCGGATTGCTCTGCGGATGACAACCCTATGCACACCACGTTATGCCGATTTAATTGCTTTCGAATGGCTTGGACCAATAAAAATCCGTCCATCACAGGCATATGGTAGTCTGCTATGACCATTTTTATGTTTGGATTCAACTTCAATGTTTCTAATGCTTGTTCGCCGTCTTCGCTTTCAAAGACTTGAAAATGACTGGTCCGAAGTAATCGAACAATATGATTGCGGGCAGTGTCTGAGTCTTCTGCCACTAAAACCTGTGTATTTTGATTGAGCCTTAAATAGTGAATCAGGCTGACAGCGTATTCATAGGAGAAGCGGTTTTCTTTGAGAATATAATCAACAATACCTTTGTCGATTAATTCGTCTTGCAGTGCTTCGTTGTATGTGCCCGTCAATACAATGGTACTGAGTTTCTTGCCGAGGCAAAAATCGACTATTTCACCTTTCGGTGCATCCGGCAGGTTTAAATCGACGAGGGCGCAAAAGAAGCGACTGGGGTCTGCATTGTAGAGATCAACCGCCTGCTTATAGTCTGCTGCCACGCAGACGTCAAATTCCCCCAGCTGCTCTGCTAGATGGCGCAGTATCTTCAGAATCATTGGGCTATCTTCAACGATCAGGATCTTTTCCATAGGGATCTATCGTGCCAAGGCCTAACAGTTAAGGGATAACTACAGCATAGCCGAAGGTCAAATAGGTGCAGCTCCGTTATGCTGTGAATTGCAAGGAGATGACGGACATGGAGCGACTAAAAAATGAAGGCTTATCGGTGCAAGGGACTCATTGAGTCCCTTGGATGGCTATGCAAGCAGAAGGCTTGCCGCGCGATTCACTTTATGAATAAAAATTGGGCTCGCCTGGCGGACGCTTTTTAAATCGCTTATGCACCCAAAAGTACTGGCTTGGGAATTTTAGTATGGATTTTTCAAGCTCTTGGTTCCATGCCTCTGCATCTTTTTGGGCATCTTGACCGAAATGCGGCAACTCTGGAGAGAATTCGAATTCGTACTGACCATTTTCTAAACGCCGCATCCCCATGAAAACCACTGCCGCACCCGTTTCACGGGCAATATACGAGGGGGTCGATATGTTAGAGGCCGGCACGCCAAAGAACGGCACAAATAAGTCTGCATGCTTACCGAAGTCTTGGTCGCAGCCGTACCAAACCATGCCGCCTTCGCTTATATAGGTCACCATGTCTTTTAGCTGCTTTTTAGTGAAGCCGGTTACCCCATGGCGACCACGCCCATTCACAATCATGCGGTCTATGACCGGATTATTGTGTGGTCGATACATATAGCCTAAGTCTACCTGATCAACGACTTTGGCTGCGAATATCGGCAGGATAAAGTCAACGGCCGCAAAATGTCCGCCCATGATCAGCACCCCGTTCCCTTTTTTATGTGCCTCCATTAAGTGCTCTATTCCAATGACGCTGGCGGCATCCGCATGAGGTTGCATATCTCGCCACCATGCATGAGGGCCTTCTAGTGCACCAATCGTCATATGTGTCATGCAGCCGACCATGCGCTCATGAACAGCCTTATCACTCAACTCCGGAAAGCATGCCTTAATATTCTGAATGCCCACTTTTGCCCGAGAGCGCATCTTGCGCGCCAAGTACGGGCCAAGCTTTTTACCTAACCGAACTTTTAAGGCCAGCGAAGTTAACGAAAACAGATACAAAACCCCAACAATGCACCAAGCAGGCAGAAACTTGGGGTTAAGCAAACCGAGATGCATAGGGGCGTTCGGTATGGGGCGACCAGAACATGAATGTGTACGCTTACGAGCCATAAATACAGACAGCCAATTCAAAAATTCAGACCGGATTGTATACGCAATACCGGTCAGAATCAGTAGTCGGGTCATCCAATGACGAGGATGTCACTTTTGAACACGCGACACGTGGGATGGCTGTGACGCTACTGAGGGAGTTGCTGTAACAAAGCTTCCGTTGCATCAATCACACGACTGAAGCGTCACACGCTCGGAAACAATAATCGGCTTACGCGTCTGAAGCGCGACGATCGCAAATGGCTGCACCACTTGGCTTGTACAAGCAGTATCACAAGATTGCGCTTTCACTTCGTGCAGGATGACTTCGGTTAGGCCCTCATCGGTATCCGATTTTTCTATTCCCTGTAGGTAAATGCTGCCCGAGCAAGTTGAACCAAATGTGCCCTGATCGACGAGCATCACTGTTTGGTCGGTGAAATCCACACTCGGTAAATCGGCTGTACTGTAGTCTGACCACACTTCGGCTAGCTGATCGGCGTCATCGATGATGTTTATGCGCTTGGAACCACCCGCTCCGCCCACGGGTAGCGTGCCTTCTGCGAGGGCTACCAGCTCGGGGACAACTTGCTCTCGATCATCACTGTCACTATCCGGAACACATGCCGTTTGGACAACGACCAATATCATGAAGCTGACACGACCTAGTATTGATAAGGCCTGACTCTGACCCCATCTGCCAGCTCCCTTCAATGGTGTTTCTAGCGCGTTCGTTTTTTTTATATAGCTCGGCATGACAGACCTCTCCTGATAGCAGTTTATGTGAATTTTTCACACCGGCTAGGTTAAGGGGTATTGCACACGTACACAAGGCCAAATAATGCGTACTTTAGTGACTGGCCTTTTAAATACGCAGCTAAAGTGTCGGTTCAAATTTTGTACATAAGATGAATATTGATTCTATGAATGTAATGCTACCGTTCATCGATCCCATTCCGGAGTCAATAAGCACTGAAATGCAATGCTTTTTTTAAGGTCTCGATTCATTTTGTACGTTGACAAAAACCGCAAATAAAAAAATTTTTATCTCGTTCAAAGTAGTTGACTTTTCATTTCGGTACAGAGGTTTAGTGAGAAAAACACACTACCAGATGAAACAACAATCAGCCTGTCGTCAGATAAAAAATTAATTTAAAGTCAACTCTACACATTTGATTAATCTTCATTAAAATTCGCCACCTTTTAGCCAAACTTGGCGTCGAACTCTGGCGTCGCAGAATCTTGTATATGAGGTATTCATGATCGTTTTCACTATCACAAATAACATCACTGATGAAGTTTGGGTAGGAACAACTCGCGATAGTTCGGCCGAACGCTGGGAACAATACAAGGAAGCAATGGCAGCAGGTGCTAGCCATGCGTTTTACAAAGATTTACGCGATTTTGGTGTTAAAAGCTTTACATTAGATGACTTTGCGGTAGCGGATAGCCGTGAAGAACTTAAGGATCTAGTGGAAGAAGCCATGGATACCTATGATGGCAAATCGCTATCGGGGGTTAAGACAACGCTCACCAAAGAAGAAATCGCAAAAGTACGTGCAATGGAAGCCAGCGTCATTGAGTCTAGCTTGAGCAAAGCTGCGGCCGCTGCAGCGGAGGAAGAAGCCAAGCCTGAGCAACCCGCTCTTAGAATTCCAAACAAACAGCGCTTAACCGCCCCTTCATTGGTCTCAAAACCACAAAAAGCCGCCAGCGCACCTCGCAAGCCAATTCCAAAACCAAGCGGAAATCGCAGCTTTGGCGCTTCGGCCAGTACTGCAACCGGCATCAATGGTCGACCTTTAGCCAAGAAAGCGAAAGCTGCTGACAAACTGGCAAGTGGCAGAACAGGATCGGCGGCAAAAGAGCGCTCGATTAAAGAAGCCATTGCGGCAGAAAAAGCAGCGCGTGAATCTGAGGCAGCTAAACGCGCATTGGAACAAGCTGATGAGATGAAGGCGATACTTGCCAGACTCGACTCTCGCGGTTCAACCCTGAAGAAAAAGTAAGTACCTGATTGACAGTACGCATTCACGCAATGCGTACTGTACTGCCCTCACCACTTCAATTTCTGAATCTTCATTCATTTTCACATCCGAAAGACTCTGAGCTTGTAGGCATATGGGATCACTTCTATGACTGCATGAATAGCATGCATAATTCGTCTGATTTAACTTAACGGGCATTCAATGATCTTTGGGAAAATGTGTGTACTGTTTTGCCCCCATGCCGGCTTCTAACCAACAAACCGATTCAGATGTAAAAATATTGGCTTGCGGTACGACACCCGGATCGCCCAACAATGAACCCGCAGGAATCACAAGTGATGTTTTGTGCTTATTGATAAATGGAACAGGTGAACCACACTGACAGCAAAAGGCTTTCGAGAAAGCACGACTAGGATGCTCATAATGCGATACATTGCTCAGACCTGTTTGCCATTCAATGTTGTCTATAGCGGTAAAAATATTGGATGCAAATGCAGAACCGGTCAGCTGCTGACATTGCTTACAATGACATTGATAAAAAGCTTTAAATTGCGCTTTGACTGTAAAACTCACTTCGCCACATAAACAAGACCCCTCTATTTTTTTTGCTTTATTCACATCTAATGCTTCATTCATTCCGTTTATTTCTTCAATTAGCTACGATTAATGAGAAAGCTTTAACGTCGCAACACCTGCAATGATTAAAACAATACCGAGATACCGCCCAAGACTGGTAGGGTCGCCATAAAAAAACACGCCCACCAAAAAGGTGCCTGCTGCACCAATGCCAGTCCAGACAGCGTAAGATGTGCCGATTGGGATCTGTTTCTGCGCCAACCAAAGCAGCGCACCACTAATCGTCATAAACAAAATAGCCAACCCGATACCGAACAGCCGCGTATTTTCATTTTGGGCCATCTTTAAGCCAACTGGCCAGCCAATTTCAAATAATCCAGCCAGTACTAAATAAACCCAAGCCATTTTATTTACTCCAGTATGATCGGCGCTCACTCAAGATAAAATATAACCTAATTTTGAGTGCAGTGATATTTGAGCGGCTAGGAAACAGTGCCGCTAGGAGCTTGCTAACGATTTATAAACTTTTGAATTCAACATACTGGTTGACGTTGATAGGGTGACGAGAGCTATGCCATTGAAGGTAAGCATCCACAATGGATTCTACTGAATATTCAAAGCCTAGTGACCACCCAGTAAGAGTACTGGGTGGTCACTAGGTTAAATACCTTGAGCTGAGTTTTTTAGCTAAGCCACTTTCGCTGCAGCGGTCGGCACTGGTGTGCGAATGAGATAATCAAATGCCCCCAAAGAAGCTTTTGCACCTTCGCCCATGGCTATGATGATTTGCTTGTAAGGTACGGTCGTGACATCGCCAGCAGCAAAAACGCCTGCCATTGATGTTTCACCTCGATCATTCACTTCAATTTCACCACGTGGACTCAAAGCTACGCCACTGTCTTTCAGCCATTCTGTATTGGGTACAAGACCAATTTGAACGAATATACCGGCTAACGTTAGTGACTTTTCATTACCCGTAGCACGATCTATATATTTAAGACCGATGACCCGTTCACCATCACCGAGCACTTCTGTCGTTTGCGCTTCTTTAATAATCGTGATGTTGCCCATGCTAGCCGCTTTGTCTTGAAGCACCTTGTCAGCACGCAATGTGTCTGAAAATTCCAGAACGGTAACATGCTCAACAATACCCGCTAAGTCTATGGCAGCTTCGATACCTGAATTTCCCCCACCTATGACAGCAACCGATTTACCTTTGAATAAGGGTCCATCACAGTGTGGGCAGTAAGCTACACCTTTATTTCGGTATTCTTGCTCACCCGGCACATTCATTTCACGCCAGCGAGCACCCGTTGCCAACATAAGAGAACGACTTTTCAATACTGCGCCATTATCGAGTTCAACCGTAACGTAACCATCTTCAGACGCTTCAGCACCGATCAATTTCGCTGCACGCTGGCCATCCATAATATCCACGCCATAGTCTTTAACGTGTTCTTCTAATCCTGACACCAGTCGAGGACCTTCTGTGTGCTTTACAGATATAAAGTTTTCAATGGCTAATG
This sequence comes from uncultured Saccharospirillaceae bacterium, assembly GCA_947503895.1. Lineage (GTDB taxonomy): Bacteria > Pseudomonadota > Gammaproteobacteria > Pseudomonadales > Oceanobacteraceae > Bermanella. Next base: position 319,401 of record CANNFT010000004.1, on the reverse strand, counting down.
TATCCATGACTTGACCACCAAAACGATCTGCTACAACGCCTGTTCGAATACCCTTACGCGCTGAGTATATCGCAGCCGCAGCACCTGCAGGGCCGCCACCCACCACCAACATGTCGAAAGCTTCTTTGCGATTTAATGCCTCTGCTTGTTTGGCCGCTGATCCTGTATCGAGCTTGTTCAATATATCTTTAAGGCTCATGCGACCTTGCGAAAATACTTCACCATTCACATAAACAGATGGTACTGCCATGATATTGCGTTCAGCGACTTCTTCTGGAAACAGTGCCCCATCAATCATGGTGTTCGTAATATTAGGATTGATAGCCGCCATTAAATTTAACGCCTGTACAACATCTGGGCAATTTTGGCAGCTCAATGAAATGTAGGTCTCGAATTCAAATTCATCCGGCAGGTTTTTAATTTGTTCAATGACCTCCGGCTCAACTTTTAACGGATGCCCACCACTGTGCAACAGTGCTAAAACCAAAGACGTAAATTCATGTCCCATGGGTAATCCTGCAAATGCCATTTTGGTGTTGTTTTCAACACCCCGTATGACCATAGACGGCTTACGAAGCGAATCGTTGTTGTAATCCACTTTAGTGACCAGCTCACTTAATGATGCAATATCATTTGCGAGCGAATTCAATTCTTGCGATTTTTTGCTGTCGTCTAACGATACAATAATTTCGACAGGGGTTTTTAAATTTTGAAGGTAAGCTTCTAATTGCTGCTTCATATTGGCGTCTAACATACAAAACCTCTTAACTCTGAAAATAACAATACATTTGAATGGATACGGAAGACGCTTAAAATAGGCTCCCAAACGGTTAGTGTTAAATGAATAGGTCGTCGTTCACTAACAGCCTGAATGTTGCAAAATTGAGCATTCAGGCTGTGAGAGTTTTGATAAGCGCTTAAAACGCTTATCTGCACTTATCGATCGTGCGTTTAGATTTTACCGACTAGATCCAAAGACGGCGCGAGCGTTTCTTCACCTGGCTGCCATGCTGCTGGGCATACTTCACCGTCATGATCGGCAACGTATTGAGCTGCTTGTACTTTACGCACTAATTCTTTAGCGCTACGGCCGATACCAAGATCATGAATTTCTGCGACTTTGATTTCGCCTTCTGGGTTGATGACAAAGGTTCCACGCAATGCCAGACCATCTTCTTCGATCATCACACCGAAGTTGCGGCTGATTTTCCCTGTTGGATCACCAATCATTGGGAAATTGATCTTGCCGATGGTTTCTGAACTGTCATGCCATGCTTTGTGTGTGAAGTGTGTATCTGTTGACACGGAGTACACTTCAACACCCATTTCTTGTAGCTGAGCGTAGTGATCAGCCATATCACCTAGTTCTGTCGGACAAACAAACGTGAAATCCGCTGGGTAAAACATTACGACAGACCATTTGCCGGCTAGGTCTTTTTCGCTGACTTCTACAAAGTCACCTTTGTGGAAAGCGGTGGCGTTAAAAGGTTGAACTTTAGTATTGATAATGGATTGGTACATTCATTCACTCCAATGGTGCTTAGGTTGGTAATCCCCTCAAGCGAGGGTTGTCTTAATCAGTGGAGCTATCATGCATCAGGCCAATCGATTAATTAAATTGATTGTTTTTATTGATTTGATAGTTAAATACTATAGGTACGCATATATATAGGGTATTGCGCATAATGCGGGTGCGTTGGAGAGGTGTGATCTAATGACTGCCAGTTCGACCCATTCGGCACGTCACGGCAGTGTGATCAAGGAGCGAGATGATGTTGTTGGCTAAGGTCGTGCCACTCATTGGAGTAATGTTCATCTCTCAATTCGAGTGTCTTACCCGCGATGGCGAGCGTTATCGAGTAGGCATGTAATAAATGGTGACGACTCTTCAGCTGCGCGTAGTCGTGCTCATCAAGCGGTTGACTTAATCGCTTCATGTAAAAATGCCCATCATGGGCATATATTTTATCGCCGACGATGGGGTGCGATAGATGGCTGAGATGGGCCCGTATTTGATGCTTTCGCCCACTGAATAGCTCACACTCCACCAATGAACAGCCCTTCCCTTTTTTCAATACTTTAAAGTGGGTTTGGCTAGGTTTCCCCACCTTGTAAAGCGCTTCTTCGCCAACAGGCACGACATGCATTTGACTACGAATGCCACTTCCATGCTTTTCGGCTAAGGGTAAGTCAACGTGCTTTTCCGTCCAATTGGGTATGCCTTGAACAATGGCATGGTAGACTTTTCGGATTATCAGGTTAGGTAGTTGCCTCTGCCACTTTACAGCGCCGGCTTTTGATTTAGCGACCAATAAGATACCCGATGTTTCCAAATCTAAACGGTGAAGCAAATGCGCTTCTGGCCAGCCTGATTCTCTGCGTAGAAGCTGTATGAGTGTGTTGTAAACGTTTCGTGTTGTTCGGTTGACGGGAAGATGAGCGGGTTTATGAATGGCCACTAACTCTGAGTTTTGCCATAACACTTTCCAGTCTTTGCAAACTGCGGCCTCTTGATAATCGCGATAACAATATTGTATGACTTGGCCTTCTTTAATCTGCACATTCTGGCGGACGACAGCCTGATCAATGGTCAAGTCACCGAGTAAAAGAATCTCTTTTAGACGTGCTTCGGTCGGATATGGCAAACAACCGCATAAAAATGCCACCAAGGATTGCTCGCTACACTGACCTTTTACTGTAAACGTAAAAATAGCATCTTCGATATCGGCTTGGAGTGTTTGCATGAATGCCTACTGACAGGTTTAAAAAAAGAATGACTAGACTGAAGTCATTTAATAAAAGGCTCTAAAGGCTTTTGAGTTTACCACACGAAACAGAAAGCCAGAGCCGAGAGTCAAATTGAATGATGAGAGGTGCCCTAAAAGACGAGGCTGAAATTCATGTTCATTCTGATTTACGCCCTTTATTATATACCGGTCGCAGATTCAGTCAGCCAACTAAGGAGTTAAATTGACCACACAAAACAGATGGGCGCAGTGGAACATGCCAAGCCGCTGGTTACTTTGTATTTCGTTTTTTTTGACCATGTCTGCCTTTTCCATGGACCCAGATATACACCATAAAGTCACGTTGGACGCGGTTGAAGCCTATGGAATATGTCAACAATGGCGTGCGGAACAATCTGAGGTCATTTCATTCTCCTATGAACACTTATCCGATTTAGAAGCCGTTGCACGATTCATTGCAAAAGGTACCAAAATTGAAGATACATCCCCCTTGTTAGAACGTCTTTATAATTGGCATTTTTATGACCAATTTAGAGGCACACCCCATGCCATGGGAAAACACTTCTTGGGTTTTCGAACGTCCATGCACCATATTTTTGAAAAAAGAGTACGCACTTTAGAAGATTCTCTGCTCAGTCAACATGACTTGAATACATGGGACGAATCATCGGCATTAACATTAGGGCGTGTCATTCACTTTATTCAAGATGTTACGATCCCTGCCCATGTTGCGCCCATCTATCACTACAATATTATCGTTATCAATCATTCAGATTACGTTGATCATTTACCGCTTTGGTATTCGCCACAGCCTGTCATTTCGTCTTCAGACTGTCGCGCCATTGGAGATGCCATAGCATCACTGAAACAACAGCCATTCAATCAGGCATTTGAACAGTTATTAAAGGGCACCGCACACCACACTCTAGCGCGTATTCGGCAAAAGATACCGGCTCCCGCAGACCATTATTTAGCAAACGAATCTTGGAGTAGTGCATTTTGGACCATTCGTGATCCAGATGAAGATCACCATTACCCGAGCGCCATTAAGTCTGGGTTTGCACCCTACGGAACGTTTGGAAACGAAGGTATTGAGCAATTATGTGAATCTGAACTAACCGAGGATAAAACGTTATGTGCGGATTTTTTTCGTCAAACCTATCAAGCCGCTCGGAATCAAACGGTCACGGCCATATGGTTGTATCTACATTTCTTACAGCAAAATTAAAGGCAACGCCGGTATTCAATGAAAAACCCCATGTGACTCAGTTCTCAGTGAGCAGGCGACGCCAGTAACATCTGGATCAGCGATTGAGGTCGGTTGAAGCCTCATTTGTGACTTACGTGACAGCATTTGCTGCACACCTACTTTAATATGGTGTGTATAAATCTTAGTCAAATGTTCTGGTCCTATATGTCAATTTTCCCTTGTTTTAGCGATAGAAGCCAATCGCACACTGTTAGCGTGCGAATACTTGTGGTTGCAGTTTTAAGTGTACTAACAGGGTGTGTAACAGATTCTGGATCAGGCAGTAACCGAGATCTCTTTGGTACAGATTCAACGGACGCCTCAAATTCAGGGTCGTTTGATCACTTAACCCTTGATCCCAACTGTGCTCTGTCTGATTTTGCAAAAGAAATGCTCTCTAGCATTAATCAATACCGATCTTCCGCAAGAAGCTGTGGCAGCACCCCTTATTCCGCAGCACCTGCACTTACTTGGAATTGCCAATTAGAATTATCTTCAAGGCGTCACGCAAATGACATGGGTTCAAATAATTTTCATGATCACATGAGCTCGAATGGCCAAAGCATGAGTGACCGGATTAATGCGACAGGGTACGAATACATGCGTATTGCAGAAAATATTGCGGCAGGGCAAAACAGTGTCGATGCGGTGATGCAAGGTTGGATTAACAGCCCAGGGCATTGCGCCAACATCATGAACCCTAAACTCACTGAAGTTGGCGCTGCAACGGTTTATTACGAAAACACCGACTATGGCCGCTACTGGACGCAGAACTTTGGCACTCCACGAGGTTAGTCTTTAATCAGCTGCGGATTGGATAGTTTTCAATAGATTCATTTAAACAGGGACTTGAATCGCACAAAACGTAAGAGTGGAAGTCTTAACTCGCCCATATTAGTGATATTAATTGTGGCGTATTTAGACCTACACTTGTCGCAATAAGATAAACAAAACATGAGTGAGCATTACATGTTTTTCTGTGGATTCAGCACACCTAGCCTCTGGATTGCCAGCTACTTTAGTGCCTGGCTTTCGGCATGGGTCATCTTTAACCAGTTTGGTGGGTGGGCAGCGACGGTAACCGGGATATTCCTGACCATTTTGTACACGGCTCTGGCGGCCATTGTTCGCAGTATCCGCAAAGCTCGTATCATACCCTCACCCGTGGAATCTGACGCTTCAAGAAGCAAAGACCGCTTTAAACGACATCTATTGTAAGCATCCTCAGGTTAAACGGCTGCCTGCCGGTCACGGCCTTCACACTCGCCCAGTGGCACTGCGCCCTCCCCCTTTTACTATTCCTTAATGAGCTGATTGCTCTTTGCTTCGTCTCACTGCATTTTCCATCTGGCCAATTGATTCCTCTGTGTAGTATGGTGCCTCTATCAATTTGAAGTGGAAATAAACATGTCAGAGCAAAAGTCTGCCAAGCACAAAGCCAGCATGGAAAAGCAAAAAGTCAAAGTGGATGAAAGTATTGCTGCCGCAACAGAAGAGCGAGGCATTGTTGTATTACTGACAGGTGATGGTAAAGGTAAATCAAGCTCAGCATTCGGTATGGCACTGCGCAGTTTAGGCTACGGCCATAAGATCAGCATCACACAATTTATAAAAGGCGTTCAGTTATCCGGCGAAGAAATTTTTATAAGGGATCGTTTTCCTGAAGTCAACTTCTATCAAATGGGCACAGGATTCACGTGGGACACGCAAAACAGAGACACCGACATAGCTGCCGCCGAAAAAACTTGGCTGCATGCCGAATCCTGTTTAAAGGATGAATCTGTTCGGTTAGTCATACTCGATGAAATCACGTATATGTTGGCGTACAAGTACCTAGACGAGGATCGAGTCATTAGCGCTATTCAAAACCGTCCATTTGAACAAAGCGTCGTGCTAACCGGCCGAGGTGGCGGTTCTGCGATAAGGGCACTAGCAGACACCGTGTCAGAAATTAATGATATAAAGCATGCCTTTAGAGCCGGCATCAAAGCCCGAGAAGGAGTCGATTTTTAAAAAAAAACCGTCCTCAAGCTAAGGCTTAGAACAAGCCTTAGCGCTGCTTGATGTCATTGACCAAATCCAGACAAACACTACACTTCTCTTGACCTCTATTTGGAAAAGGCGAAGCCATGAAAAGTCTATTGTTGATTTTTTCCTTACTTATTTCCACTCTCACTTATGCTCAAACATTAAATGTAGCAACCGATACATGGGAGGGGTATACCGATAGAAACGGGACGGGATATTACCTTGAGCTATTAAATGCCATCTTTCCAAGCCCTGAATATCAATTGAAAATCCTACATATGCCATATGCGCGTTCAGTAGAAGCATTGCGAGTCGGGCAAGCGGACATCGTGTTGGGAACTTATGTTGGTGACATTGATGACGCAGCTATTTATTCACATTCCATCGTTGAAGAAGACATCGTTGATGCAATCGTCTCACCGGCCTTGGCAAAAGCCTGGAAAGGCAAAGAAAGCTTAGAGGGGCAATCGGTCGTTGCCAAAATTGGCTACGAGTTTGACACGGCACTGGATGTGAAAATGAAATATTCTGAGAACGCACACGTATTAAGTATGTTAAAAATGCTGGCTCAAAAGCGAGTGGATGCCGTGCTCGACTATGAAGCCGGCGTTCGCCCACTGTGGGCAGAAGCAGGGCTCACTGACGAATTCAAAATTAAAAAAGGCGTCATAAGAGCCACGACACATTTCGCGTTCGTGAACGATATTCATGGGAAAGCTTTAATGGATAAATTCGATGAACGATTTAAAGCACTCTACTTAGATGGCGTCGTGCAAGATCTTTACGTTAAGCATGTCGGCAATGACTCAGGATTACCCAAACAGTATTAGCCAAACCCTGCTCCCCTTCTTGTATGAATAAATCGGATTGCTGTTTTACCGATGGTAATCCGAAACCCGCTTCTCGTTTGATTCGAATTCGTTTCGAATAATGGATTGAATCAGGTTAATCACGGATATTGCTTGCTGAGATAACTTTCTTGAACGTAATCGATACAATCCAAAATTTGCCACTGGTTTAAGAGGAATATTTAATGCTATTAACTCCCCTCGATCCAGCTCAGACTGAACGCTGACTTTTAGAGCCGCCGTCATCACCAACTTTCGCTTTGCTAAATTGATGCAGTTAGCCATGCTCTCCATTTGATAATGTGGAATACCGGCTTGCAAGAACTGGCTGTAAATATGCTCAGGCAACTCAGTTTTGAAACGAATCGGAATACTGGGCAATGCCCATTTAAATTCAAACGGGGTTGCGCCACTTTTAAACAATGGGTGCTCTGGCGACACGACAAAGACGATCGGCATTTGAATGAGTGGTGTAACTTCAAATCGCTCTGGCTCATTGAGTCCTTGAACATCACCCGCGTCGTACATCATAAAATCGTATTCATGGTTCAGCAGACCATACGCAAGATTTTGAAAGGTGCCGCTGCTAATTTGTAGGTTAGTTTTTGGTAATTTAACAATCGCCTGACTCACGAGTTGCTCACCAATCAATTGCTGAATTAATGGCCCACAAGCCACTTTCACTTTGCCGAGATTCCCCTCTGATATTTGACTCACCTTGTGCGTTAAATCTTGCGCACTGGCCAACACTTCAAGCACATTATGATACAAAGCTTTGGCTGCATCCGTCGCTTGTAGCTCTCTGGTGTGCCGATGAAAAAGTTCTAATCCTAAATGCTCTTCCAACTTTTTTAAGCTTTTCGTCAATGCAGATTGCGTTAACCCTAAGTGTGCAGCTGCTTGTGAAATGCTCGAAAGTTCATAGATCACTTTAAAGTGGCGTAACTGTTTGATTTCCCACGTGTTCATCCAATATACCACCCAAAATCAAAATAAAACTTTGCACATTGAACTGTGGTTCATGCGTACTCAATGCGATATGTGTTCAACATATTGAATTCCACGCACATCAGACCGTGACTCATTTCTTGAACTATTCCCAACAGGAAGCAATATAGTCCCACCTGTCATGAAAGTTTTCAACATACTGGATGTGTGAATGACCTAAGCCGATGGCTTGAGGTGACACATAACAATAAAAATAACCGTCAATTGAATGAGCACCATGGCATGTCAGATAAAAAAACCATGACGAGACGTAAGCTGTTAACGGACGCCAGTCATGTCGCCGCAGCTTCGATTTGTGGCGCTGGAGTGGGCGTTTCATCATTTGCTAGTTCAGCGATTAACGAGCCTCGGTCACTCCGTAAGAGCACGAGCCGAAAGCGCCCAAATGTCTTATTTATTTTGTCCGATCAAGAAAGAAACTTTACTCACTTACCTAAAGATATCGACTTACCTGCCCACGAGTTTTTACTGAACTCTGGGGTTGGGTTTCAGAAATACTACGTCAATACCAGCCCCTGTTCGCCATCTCGATCTGTGATTTATACCGGTCAACATACGATGCAAACCGGTATGACAGCCAATTTACATGCACCGCCATTTCCTGAATTGTCTAATGAAATAAAAACGCTGGGGCATTATTTGCAAGACCAAGGGTACTACACCGCCTACAAGGGAAAATGGCATCTATCAACCGTTACAGATGCGCCAGATTTAATGTATGGCGCTTACCCTAGCCAAAGTAAGGCGCTGGAATCATTTGGTTTTAATGATTTTAATCTCACGGGCGATGTACACGGTTCCGTTTGGAGCGGACGAAAAATGGATAATATTATCGCCAGCGAAGCCTGTGAATGGTTAAGCGGAAGGAACCCAAAAGATGATCAGCCTTGGTGTTTAGCCGTCAACTTTGTCAATCCTCACGACATCATGTTTTATTCGACCGGTGCAGAACAAGAAAAAAGTCGAATCGAACAAACCTTTATGGCACCGTTGCGAGGCAAACCTAGCCATCCGCTGTACCGAAAAGATTGGAGCCATGTTGGACTGCCCGCTTCATTTCACGATGATTTAACAAACAAGCCATGGGCACACCAGTCTTACCGTGATTTATTAAGTGATATTTACGGGCATATCTCACCAGATAATGAAACCGCATGGCTAGATCAGCAAAGTTACTATTTTAATTGTTTGAGGGACGTCAGCCGTCAAGCCAATCAAGTCATTCAGCAATTAATCGACATCGGTGAGCTGGACAATACAATCATTATCTACACGTCTGATCATGGTGAAATGGCAGGTGCACATGGATTACGACAAAAAGGTCCCACCGTCTACAAAGAAAACTCAAATGTACCGCTGATTATTCGACATCCTGATATTTCCCAGCCACGTATTCATAATCAAATTGGCAGTGCAGTGGATTTGGTGCCCAGTATTCTGGAAATGATTGGTATGGACAATAAATCCATTCATGAGCGCTATCCACAATTAAAAGGCGTCTCGTTAGCCGGTTCGCTATTGGGCAACGAAACAGCGCGTGATAAGAGTGGATTACTATTTGCCTATGGCGTCATGCTTTACTCCGATCCTGAGTTAACGCGTAATATTATTGCGAGCAAGAAACCGCTAACGGCCATCAATTTATTCTTAACGAATTTAGAGAATGGATCATTAATGACAAACCTTTCGAATCGCGCATTACATCGAGGGATATTTGATGGTCGCTATAAATTTGCCCGCTACTTTGCCGCTGACAGTCACCACGTTCCCTTATCATTAGAGCAGCTAAAAAAACACAACGATTTAGAATTATATGACACATGGCATGACCCAAACGAAATGCAAAACTTGGCTCAGGGTGAACAAGTCGACTGGTCGCTCATTGCGTCACTGAACGATCAAACCAATCGACTGATTGAAAAGGAAATTGGGTCTGACTTTGGATCAGAAATGCTAGGCCCTGAATTTTTATACCGCTTATAACAGGAAGATTTATGAATACTGTCACACAAACAAACAACGCGCCCTACAATATTAAATCTCGATATGGTGAAACAGCGCTCATCACAGGTGCATCATCGGGCATAGGAAAAGGCTTCGCTCGCGCCTTAGCCAAAGAAGGCATGAACCTTATTCTGACTGCGAGACGCCAAGCAGAATTGAATGAGTTGGCAAATACATTAGAAAGTGAATTTGGTATCAAGACACAAGTCATCGCCATTGACCTACTTGATCCACATGCCGCCGATGCGCTACTCAGCACCGCCAAATGGCCCGTCGATTTACTGATAAACAATGCTGGCTATGGCAGCTTTGGGGAGTTCGATCAATTGGATCGCGCCACCGAAGAAAAAATGGTTGATCTAAACTGTCGACAAGTGGTGTCACTTACTCACAATTTCATTCCACATATGAAGCAGCAAAAAAAAGGCGCGGTGATATTTCTTGCCAGCGTGGTAAGCCATATACCGGCCCCCTACATGGCGACGTATTCTGCAACCAAAGCCTTCAATCGTTATTTTGCACTCAGTGTGGCGGGAGAACTTTCACGTTATCACGTTGACGTACTGGCGCTTTGCCCCGGTGACACAGTCAGTGAATTCCGAGATCAAGCCGATTTCCATAAGCCAATGCCACTGCCACCTCGAAGTGTCGAGGACGTCGTTCACACCGCTCTAAATACGCTCGGGAAAAAAATGTCCGTCATTGATGGCTTAGCAAATAAATTATCCGCTGCACTTGGGAAAATATGGCCGGAAAACCGAATTGTTAAATTTAATGCGAAAATATGGCGACCAAAATCCGTCAGTTAATCCGAGAGAATATACTGAAACAGGTTAACTGCATTTATTAACTTACATCATCAACTAATAGAGGAAATCACACTATCGCTAGTCAATGTTTCAAATGGTAGTAACATGATTGCTGTAAGCAGTTGTTGTAAATAGTTGTTGGAGAAAAAGCAGTGAAGTAATAGAAGGGCAGCCTATCGGAATGAGCAGATAGGCTAAAACGATAAAAAAATAAAAATAGGATCGTGGACAATGAATAAATCACTCACTCAGTCTTTGTTGCTAACGACGATGGTCGGTGCAACATCCCTCTCTCTAGCAGCAGGGTTTAAAATCAACGAACAAAGTGCCAGTGGAGCAGGAAATGCATACGCAGGCCAAGCTGCCATCACTGAAGATGCTTCCGTTGTTTTTTATAACCCAGCAGGTATGACAAAGTTAAAAAAAGCGGAGTTTACCGCGGGCATGAGCTACATCAACCTCGATGGACGCTTCAAAGGTGAAGGTACAAACCGAACCGGTTACTCATTAGAAGACGAAGGCTATAGTGAAAACCAAGATTTTGTGCCGGATGTTTATATTCCATTTATGTACTTTGCCCAACCCATTAATGATAAATGGTCGACGGGTTTTGGCGTGTTCACGCCGTTTGGTACTCGTACCGACTACTCTGCGGATTTTATTGGTGCTGCTTATGCCGATGAAACATCCATTGCCACGATTGAATTACAACCCACCATCGCATACAAAGTATCCCCTCAATTTGCTATTGGTGGCGGTATTGACATACTGCAAATGAAAAACCGTCAGTCCAAGCAACAAGATCTTATTCCCTATAATCCGCTAGCACCTGCCCTATCGAATGAAGCATTTATGGGTTACGAAAACCGCTCTGAATTTACAGGCGAAGGCTGGGGGGTTGGTTGGAATATAGGCTTACTGTGGGATGCCACCAGCAGCCGAACCATCGCGTTTACATACCGGTCCGAAATTGATTTAACGTTAAAAGGAAAAGTCGAACTTGAAGAGTCGGAAAACGTCGTCGTCTTTAATGGCGCTGGTTTTACGACCTTTGAAGATGTATCCGATGAAAGTGCAGAAGTTAAGTTCACGACACCACAGTCAGCCACATTAAGTTATGCCGAATATTTAACACCCCAGTTACGATTATTAGCCGGAACCACTTGGACAGGATATTCAAGCTTCGAATACTACGACATTCGATCTACGGAAGAAAATCCAGGTCCAGTGGCTGCCCTTGCTAATTTAGGCGATGGATACCTCGTGCATGTCGTGGAAAAATGGCAAGACGATTGGGCGTATTCAATAGGAGGCGACTACCAGTACACCGATAAAACCCTATTCCGATTGGGTTTCGCATTGGATCAAAGCCCCATCAACAATAACTATCGCATCATGCGCCAACCAGGAAACGATCGCCGCTGGCTAACCACCGGATTGAATCATCGCTTTACGTCGGATTTCTCGATGGATTTCGCAGCTGCATATTTGTTTATTGATGAAACTCAACTGGATGAGAAAACTTACGATTTAGATGACAATGAAAATGTATCAAATAGCAGCATACAAGGAACTCACGACGTTAGTGGGTTTGGTGTTTCCATGCAACTGAATTATAGAATTTAACTGATAAACACCCAATCTCTGAGCGCACTTAAGGGCACCTCTAATAATTCACTTTAAGCTCTGGCCTGTAGCACTTGATTGCGATGTCAGGCTTCTTAAAAAGGACTCGTCATTTCGCTGCGAATCCTTCCTTGCACTAAAGCACTACAGCCTCTTGCACGACTGCATGGATGCAGGAGGTAGAGCGAAGCAGGAAGCCAGAGACGAGAGTCAAATTAAATTATTAGAGGCGCCCTTAATACAATACCTTTGAATTTAAGCCATTTCGGTAATGACTTGAGAGCGCCAATTGGATTTGAAATTGGTTTTGGTTTTCGAAAATATCACTGAACCGATCACAACATGGCGGCCTCTTCAGGCGACCGCCCACGAAACAGATCGTCAATATATAAAGTTGTAGGAAGCCTGAGCACCCGCCTCGTCGCAATCCGCATGCATCTAATCTGCATCTCATTCCCCCTAAGAGTGCTAAATTATGTTTTAATGTCATCCACAAATTGCCATCAAATTCGACGAACAGGTTATTGAAGATCACCTGTAAAGTATTCATAGAGATTGTATTAAATGATGCAAACAGGGCGTGAAGTATATCGAACCTATGACGAAATAGGGGTCATTCAAGTAATTGAGGATGCCGGTAAACGATACTTAGCCTTTGGAACGGAAGATGAGCAAAGTTGCCAACTGATTCAACAACCCCATATTTTACAATTAGAATATACGCGCGCCATCATGCTGTCGCTGCTGATGGTGAACCCTAAAAATATAACGTTGATTGGGTTAGGTGGTGGCTCACTTGCTTTAACGTTTCATACTGTCTTGCCGAAGGCATGCATTCAAGCAATTGAACTTCGGGCCATGGTGGTGAAAACCGCTCAGAAATATTTTCATCTACCCAAAAGCGATAACATTCAATACACATCAATGGAAGGGTTCGATTATCTGAAGGCCACTCCAAGCCATTCAACGCAATTAATTGTAGCCGATATGTATACCGAACAAGGTGTAGACCAACAACAGTTATCGCAAGCATTTATTCAACAATGCGAACGAAACTTATCGCACAACGGTTGGTTAGTGCTCAATTGCTGGTTAGATCACAAGCTTAATAGCGCATTTATTCAGGCACTCGATGAGTCTTTTTCGTTACTCTATGCTTGCGATACTGGCGGAGGGAACTGGGTATTGTTTGCTGGCAAAGTCGATATTAACCATTTCAAACTTTGCGATACGTCTATTAAAATATGGTCGAAAAAATTAGGCTTTTCATTAACAAAATATTTAAATCGCTTAGTCTCGATCACTCATAGCGCGTAAGTCAACGGGGATTCGCACCTATATCGCGACAGCATGTAATAATGCCTTTATTACATGCTGTCGGCGCACTGCACTTTACCTATTAAGGTGCGATCCATTGAGGTCGCCCTCGGTAAACAATGGTGACACAATCATTGATCTGAAAGTCATTCATGTTTTGATGTACTTTCCAGTTTGTACCGTTATAACGCACCTCATACTCGAACCCATTGCCAATATACTGCTTATCTACAATATAACCGGCATTCGTATCACAATGCGGTTCGAAGAATCCTTTTTCATTGCGCTGCGGACTTTTGTCCGTTAAGCAAATGTCCATTTGACTTGGTACAAATAAAAAATACCCTTGATCAAAAATAGGCTGATGTGGCTCTGGGAAGGGTGGCGCACCCCAAACCTCAGGATATTGCTTGCAGGCAATAAGGTTTCCAGACTCCATGAACTTTGCCACGAAGGCATTGGTCGGTGCTTCAAAGACGGCTTGAGGACTGGCCAATTGCTGAACTTTACCCTCTTGAAGAACCGCCACCCTATCAGCAAAGGCAAAGGCTTCCGCTTTGGTGTGGGTGACAAAAATGACAGTGATATTATGTTCTTTAAGTAAGCGCTTCAGATCGGTCATCAATCGTCGCTTAACTTGAGTATCAATATTCGAAAACGGTTCGTCCATTAGCAGCAGTTTAGGCTTGCACGCCAAAGAACGAGCAACCGTCACACGCTGTTGTTGTCCGCCGGATAACTCATGGGGAAAGCGATTTTCGAGGTGGGCCAATTCAACGAGTGATAAGCTTTCCTGTACTCGTTTTTCTCTCTCTTCTCTTGATAAGTAACTGATGCCGTAAGAAACGTTATCTGCCACCGTCATATGCGGAAACAAAGCATAATCTTGAAAAATAAAACCGATGTTTCGCTTCTCTGCTGGAATATTTTTTTTACCATCCAATACGGTTTGGTTAAATACTTGTATCTGTCCTGAAACTCCCGAATCCAGTAAACCCGCAATGGCCTTCAATACAGATGTTTTGCCACCGCCACTGGGCCCCAGCAAACACAAAATTTCACCTGCTTCTACTTCAAGGTGAAGCTTTGAGATAACATCTGTGCCATCAAATCCTACCGCTAGGTTGTCAATTGTTAATGCTTTTGAATTCATTATTAATCTAACTTTTGGGTTTTACTTAAAAACAATAAAGGCAAGATACTGACTATTATGATCAGTAAGGCTGATAAAGCACCCTGCTCTAGCTGTTCATCTGATGCGTATTGGTAGGTGTAGGTTGCAAGGGTTTGGAAATCAAAGGGCCGCAGTAATAAAGAAGCTGATAGCTCTTTCACGCACTCGATAAAGACCAATAGAAATGCACTCATCATCGCCGGCGTCAGTAGCGGTATATGAATTTTACGAAACGTGGTCAGTCGCCCGGCATGCAACATACGAGAAGCATGATCTAAATTAATCGGCAATTGAGCATAGGTTGAGCTAACGCTGCCGTTCGCTATTGCTGCAAATCGAATGACAAATGCCAATACCAGCGCAAAACTCGTACCGGAGAAAATCAGGCCAACTCTCTGCCAATTAAGGGAGTCCAGCCATCGATTCAAACCAATGTCCAACGCACCGAGCGGGATCAGCACGCCGATCGCTAAAACTGTGCCTGGAATAGCGTAACCAACAGAACTCACAGCCAACTTTGCTTTGTTGTGCTGACTGGGGTGAAAGCGCTGATTCACATTCAAAAGCAATGCAAAAATGGTCGCAATGGCTGCTGCTGTGGCGGCCAATAAGAAGGTGTTTTGAATATGTGCAAACAGATCCTGCTGCCAGTTGATTTCCCAATATTGTAGGGTGTAATTCAGCAGCGTGACGACGGGCAATACGAATCCCAGCGCAATAATGAGCGCACATACCAGCCAAATAAAGACCGTTTGTCTCGCCGTGGCGGCATGGCGTTTGGGCCGATGATGGCCATTTAGCTCGTAGTGTCTTTGTCGGCGACGCTGTAAGCGCTCTAAGTAAACCAGTGACACGACGGCAAATAATAAAATACAAGATATTTTAGCCGCAGCAGACAAACTGCCGTAAACAAGCCAGCTATCGTATATGGCTGTGGTGAGTGTATTGATCGCGAACAGATGTACCGTACCAAAGTCTGCTAGCGTTTCCATCGCAATCAGTGTGCAACCAATCGCCAATGCAGGCCTTGCTAACGGAAACCGTATTCTCCAAAACGTGCGATATCTCGTCGCCCCCAATAAGCTTGAAGCTTGGGCTAAGTGGTTCGACTGTTTGGCAAAGTTATTACGCAGTAATAAATACAAATAAGGATAAAGCGCCAGTGCCAACACAAAGCTCGCGCCGGTAATTGTACGCATATCAACAAACCAGTAATCCGCTGGACTTTGCCATCCAAATACCGAGCGCAACCATGACTGAATCGGACCAGCATAATCTAATAGGTCGGTATAGATGTAAGCCGAAATATAGGCGGGAATCGCGAGTGGGAAAACCATTAGCCACTGCAACCACCGCCGACCTTTAAATTCATACTGTGCGCACCACCAAGCCGGTGCGAGTGAAAATAAGCAAGCGAACAGAAGTGTCACAGTTACAATAAGGAAACTGTTTATTATGTAGTCTAGTAAGACCGTTTCTGCGATATTTTTAAAAGCGTCGTCTGCTACCTCAGGTCCAACTGAAAGAACAGAACTAAAAGCCTCATAAAGAAGGGCTAATATCGGCAGAAACATCACTGCAGATATTAGCCCCGTAGATAACGACAACGGTGACAATTTAATACTCATTCGCCCATTATAGGTCGAAACGCACCTTGTCTACTAACTTTAATGCTTCTTCACGATGTTTCGCGATTTCGACCAGTGGCAGCGAGTCTGCTTTGAATTCACCCCAACTTCTGACCAACTTAGAAGGTTTCACATCCGCCTTCACTGGGTATTCCATGTTCAACTCAGCATACAGCGACTGGGCTTCGTTTTTGGATAAATACGTCAGTAGTTTTTCCGCCGCCGCTTTATTAGGAGCATGCTTAGCAATCACCGCACCCGATACGTTGATGTGTGAACCACGATCAGCTTGGTTAGGGAAGTTAAGCTCAACCGCATTAGCCCAAGCAATCTGTTCTTTATCTTGCAGCATTTTGCCGTAGTAATAGCTGTTGCCGAGTGAAAGATCACATAGACCTTCTTTAATAGCTTTTACTTGCGCACGATCATTACCTTGCGGTTTACGCGCCAAATTTTCTTTAACAGACTTCAACCAAGCTTCTGTTTTTGCTGAACCATTATGTGCGATCAATGAAGCAATTAGCCCAAGGTTGTATGGGTGCTTGCCGCTGCGCGTGCAAATCCGACCTTTGTACTTGGCATCCGCCAAGTCTTCATAACGGATGCTTGCCAGCTTGCCTTGTCGCTCCGTCGAGGAGTAGATGTTACGTACTCGTTTGGTCAGCGCCACCCAGTGATTATCAGTATCACGGAATTGCTTCGAAATATTCTGAGTTAAAGCATTCTTAGTAGAAAAAGGCTGGGTGAGCCCTTCATCCTTCAATTGCAGCAACTTGGAAAAATTAGACGTCAGCACCACATCCGCAGGAGACAGTTCACCCTCACGCTTCAAACGCTCAATCAGACCTTTTTTCGCAAAAATCACTTTGGCTTCAATGCCTGTTTCTTCTGTAAAGCTCTTTAGAATCGGTTCTATCAGGAAAGGCTGTCGATACGAGTAAATATTTACCTGTTCAGCGGCGAAGACCGACATTGAGGTGGCAAACATTAAAACGGCTAAAGCGCGTGTGATCACTGACATAATTTATCCTACTAATGAGAATCAATCTTACTAAGTTTATCATGCGGGTTAATGGGACTGCATTCTGTTCAATTTAAGGCCGAAGTGCAAACAATAGACATGTCGAATCGCACAATTCTGCCCAGTAAAAATCGTTTAATTCCTTATATATGAAGAGCTTGCCGGGTTATTCCAAAATCTTCTAGTTGCGAATAGGAATAGTTAATCAAGCTTATTGATAATCACTATCATTTAGCCTAGACTCTCCACATATTAATACGAATGATTCTTTTTTAGGTAAAGTTTATATGTACGTCTGTATTTGCAAAGGTGTCACCGACGGCCAAATACAACAGGCTGTGAAACAGACCGGCGCTGACTATAAAGCCGTGCGCGAGCAATTAGGCGTGGCAACCGACTGCGGGCAGTGCGGACAATGCGCAAAAGACGTTATTAAATCGTGTCAGGCGGTTTGTCAGAGATAGCACTTTGCTACTCAAATCATTTACCAAGAAGCATTCCCATTTTAGATTGTGAGGGCTCTATTACACAGCAGCATTCAACTCACATTGGGTCCGAGTAACACGTCTATATCAATTAGGCCCGCTTGGACTTTGACAACGTTTTATTCGACTACCATACTCGATGCTCCTATCCTGTGTGGGAGTTTTCCTATGAAAGGCGATAAAAAAATCATCGAATACCTCAATGTTGTTCTGGGTAATGAGTTGGTGGCCATCAATCAATATTTCCTTCATGCGCGCATGTATAAAGACTGGGGCTTAGAAGCCTTAGGGAAAAAGGAATACGAAGAATCCATTGATGAAATGAAGCACGCAGATCATTTAATCGAACGAGTTCTGTTTTTAGAAGGCATTCCGAACCTCCAAAAGCTTGGCAAATTGAGAATAGGTGAAAACACCAAAGAAATGATGGAATGCGATCTTGCGCTTGAGCTGGATGCCACGAAAGACCTACGCGAGGCCATCGCTTACGCAGAAAAAGTACAAGACTATGTCAGTCGCGAGTTATTTGAAGAGATATTAGAGGATGAAGAAGAGCATATTGACTGGCTCGAAACTCAACTCGACCTCATGAACAAAGTGGGACAAGAGAACTACCTACAAAGTGCAATGGGTAGCCCTTCCTAACACTAAACGCTAACCCTTTAGAATAGTCCAAGAAACCGGTGAAGATATGAATATCTTTTCCGGTTTTTTTTTGCCATTGTCAAAACCAGTTAATCTTAAACTTCACAATCTTAGCACCATTCGCCCTATCACCCTTTGTTTACCCAAAACTTTACCCTTAGCTGAACACCCTATTGTTTTGCCTGCCAATTAGTAAAACTCGTCTATGCTCAAAAAAAGTAAAGGCGCCATTTTGCCATGAAATGGCCTTTTTACGCCAATACAGGGAAATACTGCCACTCAAAGCAGACACCCAAGCCTAGTTTAGAAGGAGATTCTGCATGCAGTTCTTGGAGAATTTGAAGTTAAAGTGGAAGTTGCTATTGCTGGTGACCGTACCTGTAATATGCCTTTTGTACTTTGCACAAGAGGACATTCGTAAAAGCATTCGAAACAGCAATGAAAGTGAACACCTACAAATGCTTGCTGAATTTGCCGTCAAGGCAACCGCTCTCGTCCATGAATTGCAAAAGGAACGCGGTGAAACAGCCGGATTTTTAGGGTCGAACGGCAACGAATTTGGCGAATCGTTAAAAGCTCAACGTATATTAACGGACACGAAAACCCAAGAACTTTTTGAATACCAGAAAAAACTCGATCTTGATTTTTATCGCCCAGAATTTGTTGAGAACATTTCAGACGTCAAGGATGAACTATCTTCTTTGGCCGAAATGCGAGCACAAGTGGATAACCTAACGGTTCCCACTAAAAAAGTGATTGGCTTTTTTTCGAATATTAATAGGATATATTTGGAAACCATCAGTTTCCTTTCAACCTCTACATCCAATAGCGCATTAAGCAATATGGCAACGGCATATGTGAACTTCCTGAACAGCAAAGAACGTGCTGGAATTGAACGAGCCGTGCTCACCAGCGTTTTCTCGTTTGACCGCTTTCCTTCAGGAATGTATGAGCGCTTTCAAGACCTAATGACGACGCAAGAAATATATCTGCGAGTATTTCGATCATTGGCTACAGAAGAACAAATTGAGTTTTATTTGACCACGCTTTCCGGTGAACATATCGAGGCGACGAATAATATGCGCCAGATTGCGACGGAGAAATCTTTAACAGGTTCATTTGGGATTAACCCGTCGGATTGGTTCAAGTCTCAAACAGCAAAAATAAATTTGCTTAAGATAGTGGAAGATAAATTATCAAATGACATCCAGAATCTTGCGACTATGCAAGCAAATAGCTCAAATGTTTCGCTCATGCTATCCATTGTTATTACGCTAGGTGCACTGGGAATAACTGCACTGTTTGTTTACACGATCCAAAATAGAATAACTCAACCAATACGATCATCTTTAAAGATTGCATCGGCTATCGCAGAGGGCCGACTAGACAATGATATTCCCATACAGTCTACCGATGAGTCGGGACAATTGCTCACAGCGTTAGAAGCAATGCAGTCAAACTTGAGAAAAAGTCGCGATGATTTGAAAAAACAAATGGAGCTTGAGCGCATACAAGCCGCAGAAAATGGCCGAATCAAACAAGCACTTGATAATGTCACCGCCAACGTGATGGTTTCAGACGAAGATTTAAACATTATATATATGAACAAAGAAGTCCAATCGATGTTCGATAAAAATCAGCAGGAATTAAAGAAAGAAATACCAGCGTTTAATGCCGACAAACTACTTGGACAAAACATAGATGCGTTTCACAAAGACCCCTCATATCAACGAAATATGCTTAAAAATTTAACGAGTACTCATGAAGCTGAAATCATCATTGGCCGCCATGTCTTTAAAATTATTGCCAACCCAGTATTTGATGAGGATAAGAAACGCCTAGGCACTGTGGTTGAGTGGGAAGATCTAACCAGCCATAGACAGGCAGAAAAGCAAATAGAGGTGGCTATACAATCAGCCGTTGCAGGTAAACTAGATACTCGATTGGACATAGAACAGTTCGATGGATTTCTACAAGTTATTGCTGAAGGCGTCAATAAGATGCTGGATGCCATCGTTGGACCTTTGACAGTGGCCTCAAATTATCTTGAGAAAATATCGAGTGGGAATATTCCAAAGCCGATTACCGATGAATACAAAGGTGATTTCAATAAAATTAAACGAAGTTTAAATGCGAGCATTGAATCCATTAATCGATTGGTTTCTGATGCAAATGAGCTATCTGACGCAGCCATTAAAGGAAGACTCGACAAACGAGCCGATGCGAATAAGCACAATGGAGACTTTAAACTGATCATTGAAGGCGTGAACCGAACATTGGATGCTGTCATTTCTCCCCTTAAAACCGCGGCAAATTATGTTGAGCGAATTTCACAAGGCGATATCCCTGACCCGATCGAAGAAACCTATAAAGGCGACTTCAATACCATCAAAAATAATTTAAATACTTGTATCTCTGCCATCAATTTATTAATTGACGATGCTGCTGAACTCTCGAAATCAGCCGTTATGGGTGAACTGTCTGCACGTGCAGATAGTAGCAAACACCAAGGTGACTTTAGAAAAATCATCGATGGCGTCAATAAAACACTAGACGCCGTCATCAACCCATTAAAAACCGCAGCGAATTACGTTGAACGAATCTCCAAAGGGGATATTCCCGAGCACATTACGGATAAGTACCAAGGTGATTTCAATGCCATCAAAAACAACTTAAATACCTGTATTGATGCCATTCAACTGTTAATTGACGACGCCGGTAGTCTTGCCGATGCCGCCGTTAAGGGTTTACTTGAAAAAAGAGCCAATGCAGATGCGCATCAAGGTGATTTCAAGAAAATTGTTCAAGGCATCAATAATACCCTCGAAGAAATCGTCAACCCTATTAACTTATGCAAAGATGTGATGATTACGCTAGCGGATGGAGACCTTACCAATCAAATAAATACTCAACTACAAGGCGACTTTTCAGACTTGAAAGACGCTGTAAATGCATCGGTAACCAATCTATTTCAATTGGTCAATAAAATTCTCACCACCTCCAATTTACTCAGTGAATCTTCGACCAATATTGAACAAGGCGTTTACGATTTAAGCCAGCGTACGGAAGAACAAGCATCATCACTCGAGGAAACAGCGGCAAGCCTAGAAGAACTGACCGCCACCGTCAAACAAAATACCGAAAGTTCGCAACACGCGAATGAAATGGCCAATCAAGCAAATGAACAGGCGAAACTCGGTGGCGAAGTCGTGACACAAGCGATCACCGCAATGGAAGAAATTAATGATAGCAGTCGAAAAATTGCCGATATCATCGGTGTGATAGATGAAATCGCATTTCAGACCAATCTATTGGCCCTTAATGCTGCAGTCGAAGCAGCCCGCGCAGGCGAACAAGGAAAAGGCTTCTCGGTTGTGGCCTCAGAAGTAAGAGACCTTGCAGGACGCAGCTCGGAAGCAGCAAAAGATATCAAAAACCTCATTAACGATAGTGTATTTAAAGTTCAAGAAGGTACTCGACTCGTCAACGAATCAGGTTCGACATTAAGCGAGATCGTCACCTCCGTCACAGAAATGACAAACATCATGGCAGATATCAGCCGTGCTGGAGAGGAGCAATATGCGGGGATTAATCAGGTCAATCAAGCCGTTACCCAAATGGATCAGATGACGCAACAAAACGCCGCTCTAGCCAGTGAAGCTAGCTCATCCAGTCAAGCAATGAACCAAGAAACACGAAATTTAATTAATTTGATTTCGGCATTTAAAGTGGAATAGATACATTGTAGGGTGCTCGGAGTGATGCGGCTCGAGATTGAGCCGAGTAAATATGCCAGTGTCATAACTTAAAGTACTAATCACTTCGATTTTTATAGTACTAAATTGAGGCTATTAAGATTGCCAGTTAAGCTCAACACGCTCCCCTACTGGCAACTCATTACCCGGCCCATTACATTCGCATTTCCTGTTTACAGGCTCTCTGGTGTGGCCCAATATTATCATCCAGTTAGATGCGCTTCTAAACAATTCATCTCATTAAATATGCTTTTTTGTCTATACTCTTTAAGAAGAGTGTTCATGCTGTATCAATTGGGAGAGAGCGTTGAGTAGCCAATCTTCCGCTGTCACACATCGGTCCATTCTAGAGTCAAGGCCCGTCAAGATCTTCACAGATTTAAACTGCCCTTTTTGTTTTGCTCTACACGAGCGAGTACGACGGGAACATTTAGAAAATCAAGTCGCTTGGTGCTATATCGAGCATGCTCCAGCTTTAAATAGCCGCATTATGACAGAAGACCAAGCCGCTTTGATTAACCATGAATATCGTGTAATTCTACAGCGTGCAAGAGATATAAAACTGATTCAACCGCATATATGCATAAATACTAAACTTGCTATTTTAACCTTAATTACTGTGGAACTTAAAAACCCCAAATTGGGTGCGCTTTACCGACACAGACTATATGAGGCTTATTGGCAGCAAGGGCTAGATATATCCGACCCCCAAGTACTGCATGAAATATTATCTTCACTGAATATTGACGGGCTCAATATTAATGAAGAAGCACGACGCATTCAACACATGTGGCAAGAGCAATGGGAGTCCGGGAATTTTGATCACCGAATACCCGCCATGCAGTCGTCAACCAACGAAGTGATGCTGGGCCTTCAACATGCGGATAATATTCGTAACTTTTTAAATCGTGGACAATCAAATGACGTTAAAATGGGTGACTCTTGCTTGCACCATGGAAATTATTCATTGGCCGTTTTAAAAACGCAAGAGTTAGCGCATCGCTTAGACAAAGATGCCAATGGTATAAGTGTTAAGTATTTCAATGAAGTAGAAGACTTAATTAATCAATCTAAGAAACTACCGTTCGATGGCATCCTACTTGATTACAAAATGGATATGACTGAAGGATACAAAAACATTCGTGTTATTAAGGAAAATATTCGATACGGCCTAGATAAGCCTATTTTATACGTCAGTCATTCGGGAAATTCTGGTGAGGAGGTTCACGCATTTGCATTAGGTGCATCGGACTTTGCACAATTAAAAGAGGATCTCTCTCCGCTTATTGCTCGCCTTAAACGTAACCTAACACAAGCTAGAACCGTTAGTTTATTGCACCGTTACGCCGCGGTGGATGGCTTAACAGGCTTGCTTAACAAAAGGGAATTTCAGCAACATTTAGAAAGAGAGTGGCGCCACGCTTGTCGTAATAAATTAGAATTAGCACTCATTATGATTGATGTTGATCATTTCAAGTTATACAACGATACGCACGGTCATTGTGCCGGTGATGATGTTTTACGTAGAATTGCTTACAGTTTAAAACATACTCTGCACCGAGCAAGAGACATTATCGCCCGCTTTGGTGGCGAAGAGTTTATCGTTTTATTACCCGATACAGATATTAAAGGCCTGAATATCATCAGTGAAAATTTAAGAGAAGGCGTGGAACGATTAACGATCTCTCATCCCAGTAGTCTCACTGGCGATAACGTCACGATTAGTATGGGCAGTTGCCACGCTAAACCGCACCCTGACCAAACACCCAGTCAATTGATACATCAAGCGGATTTGGCACTTTATCAAGCTAAAAAGTCCGGCCGAAATCAATTTTGTTTTACACGCATGAACAGCATTGACACGCATTAGCTTATTTATTCCGCATAAACTTAAGGGCACCTCTCATTCGCAATTCGACATCCCAGCGTTTAATTTTACGTCATTGTAGTGCGACCGCTCACTATCGTCCGAGGCAGGCTTTGAAGCCTAAGCTTAAACAAGACAAATAGTAGACCTACTATTTGCCAAATATGGCCTAAAACACCACCGCCACTAATATTTTCACCGGCTAAAATTATCTGACCATCACGACTTAAATAGTGAATTTCACTGTCGACGTAATCAGCGCGGTCACAAGGATTGAAATCATTGATTTGGATACCTTCTGAATGCTCAACAACACTCTCGTCTGTGATTGCCCTTTTGACGTTTTCAACGTCAGTACGATAATCCGAAAAATGATTGCTTCCACTGCAATCAGAATCAAGATGACAGATGTCTACCATCCGACGAGCGCTAAAATTTTGCACTCCGTCAGCTACGTTAGCCTGACTATGAAAAACGATTTCATTGATGCCATCAAATAATGGGACGCCCGCATAATGATGATTATTATATGAATTCACCTCGGCTTCTGCGCCATTCACATGAAGCGTTGATACTCGATCTACGTTTTCTTGATCCACCCTAAACATCCATTTCCGGCTCAAAGAATTCAGTGCTGCACCATTTAAATATGTCAGCCAAATGGTTTGTTGTGTTTCCTCATCACGGGTCACAAACCAGTGCCATTCATTCCCCGTATTTATTGCTCGCACGGATTCTGATGACAAGAGTGCTAACGGTTCACTTTCAGAGAGCATGGTAGCCGATTGATTGCCCAACGATGCAAGTACTCGAGATTGTATGGGTTGCAGAAGTTGATAGGGTTCATCCGACAAGATGGGGTCGTCGACTGACAATTTAATGTGCGCATGATGCGTGCCTACGTTTGTGCCGTATGCATCCACTCGAAATTGGCACGTTTCCGTTGAAGATATTTTACTATCGATGATCCATTCGGCTTCATTTATTAAAAAGTTTTCTGCGCCTGTACCCTCGATGGACTTCTCCGTGATGTGTAATGTTTCACTAGAAAGGTTAATCAAGCGATACCATTCCGCTTTTCGCATGCCTTCGCCTAAAAAGCCTAGCTGTTGATCTCCTAATATGGTTAATCCTCTTCGTCTTTGTTCAATCCATTTTAAATAAGCCGATACCTCAGTATAAACGCCGTATTTTTTTCTTAACGCACAGCTTTCACCCCAACTCACAATACCCACCAGCGCCGGCACACCGTTAATTTCTTGTATTAATGGGCCGCCGCTGTCACCTTGAC
Organism: uncultured Saccharospirillaceae bacterium; assembly: GCA_947503895.1. Taxonomy (GTDB): domain Bacteria; phylum Pseudomonadota; class Gammaproteobacteria; order Pseudomonadales; family Oceanobacteraceae; genus Bermanella. The sequence continues at coordinate 293,899 of CANNFT010000004.1, read as the reverse complement.
AACTGTCTTTCCCACCACTTGGTTCACCAGCGCAAAGAAAATATTGCCAATACTCGGGTTTGTTTCCATACACAGCACCACATATGGCATCTGTTTGGAAAGTAACACCAACGGTTTGCAGTTCTGACGGCAATTCTGAGTCGTATATAGACGTCACGCCCCATCCATAGACTGTGAGCAGTGGATCTTCTGATAACGTGGAAGTTAAAGAGTCGTCAGCCAACATCAACGGCGTTAATTGTGACGATTGTTTGAGTTTGATGATCGCAATATCATGAAGGAAACTGCTAGGATTAAATTCAGGGTGAATATAAAACCAATCTATTTCATGGTGCTCTAAAAAAATTGATTCTAATGCACTTCCACCCAACTTCACCGATAGTTGGTCCGCGTTATATCGTTCTAAGCAGTGGGCTGCCGTAATGACCCATTGAGCGCCGATGAGTGAACCACCACAAAAGTGTCCATACTGAGTCTGAATGGAGGCCATCCATTCTGGAGCCGTGCTGGCCACGCTTCCACCGATTATGCGGTGAGAGATTTCCGCTTGCACAGCTTCGCTAGAGTCTGCCTGAAGGTGGGTCACTGTGACCCAGAATACCATTACTGCTCGTATCCACTGCATCGCTTTGACATCGCATAACTGCTCTTAGGAAGTATAGCAGCGCGTTTTCAATCAGCTCTTTGGATGCGTGATGATGTCAGCAGTTTTATTAAAAAAGCGGCCTATTAACGAAAAAACCACCTTAAGGTGGTTTTTGTACAAACCTAACGATCGCCTAAATTAGCAACCTCTAATAAAGTACTATTCTCAGGCTCTGTAGGCTGATTAAATCATCGTTTTTTGACGGCGTCGAATAAAAAACATCATGCTTAACAATAAGAGTAGCTCTATATGTAAGCTGCCACTACTTGAGGAGGACGGTCGCTTGATACTCGTGGAATTAAACTCTGAAAATGAAATATCCGTAGATTCAAACGATTCACACACGTCACTTGCGGTCATCTCGCTAGAAGGATTATCTAACTCAGCTAAATCGGATTCATCGAATTTCAATCGATCCCCCGTACAGTTAATGGGATCCCCATTTTCATCCGCATCGCAAAATTGAACACTCCTTAATACAGAATAGTAACTATCAAAATTAACGTCCTCGTAAGGTGCTGTGCTAAATATAAATAACAAATGATGCAGACCATCCTGTGTTAACGCAATTTCATTGTTTTCCCATATTCCTTCGCTACTCTCATCGAACGAGTACTCCTGATCGCTTTCATAAGTTGAGGCTGAAAGGCTGGCTACCTGTACGTTACCAAGCATACCGCTTGTTTTACTGGAGAACTTTATAATTCCTTTACCTGTTACGTAGGTTTCCAACACCGAGCGTTTTCCAGCGTCTAGACTCCCAGACCTCAACACATTACTGGCACCCTCGGTGGTTCTGCCCCAACTGGCATCATGGCCGGTGTACCAAGTCCACTCGTTATTCAATACTTGGGAGTCTGTGGTCGACATGGCTGCCAACACTTTGGTGTTAAATTTGGTACTGATGAATTGCGAAGTATTGTTTTGAGCGACTTGCAGAGTCAGCTTGCCATTTTTCTCACCAACACGATCTCCCGTCGCATTTACTTTAAATTCACACCTTTGCTTGGCAGGTATGACATCTGTCACCCAATTTTCTGAGTCAATTTCAAAGTCGAACCGCCCTTCCGATATAGCTTTCGAGGTGACCACCGCCTCTGTATCACCATTATTGATCACATAAAACGATTCTGGTTTATTTCTCCCCTGCCCAATAAAACCAAATAACGCTGTGCCACTCACACTCACGCCATGCATATGCTGTTCGATCCAACTGAAATAATGTGACACTTCGGTGTATGCACCATATGCATTTGCACGAGCACAACCGCCTCCCCAACTCACGACCCCGACTAATGAGTGAGCACCGTCAACGTTTGCGAACATTGGGCCACCGCTGTCGCCCTGACAAGAGTCCTTACCGCCTTCTGCAAATCCAGCACAAACAAACTTAGACCAGTAACTATCCAACCCACCATAAGTGCCCATGCAAATATTATCGCTACGGAAGGGCAACGTCACTTCTTGCAATGCACTAGGTGAAACAGTTGACCCCTCCTCTGTCACTCCCCAGCCAATCACCGTTAATGGAAAACCATTATAGATTCTTTCAAAAGTGGGGCGATTCATCATTTTTAGGGGCGTTTTGGTGCTCGATTCATTCAATCGGATCAATGCAATGTCATTTGCCGATCCATCAACCTCATGCTCATAGTCTTCATGCAGCACGAACCACTCAGCGCGTCGATTTTCTCCACTGGGCAAACCACTTAAAAAGTACCCACCAATGTTGAGTTCAAGATCTTCCGCATCCATGCCTTCAAGGCAATGTGCAGCGGTCAATACCCAATCTGGTGCGATAAGAGAGCCACCGCAAAAATGCTTGCTATTCGACTTTAGCGATACCATCCAGCTATAGTTGCTCGCTGCAGGCGCACCACCAACAATTCGCGGAGAAATACTAGGGGCGCTGCTTGTTTCCTCAGTGAGACTATCGCTTATGGCGTGCGAAGACAGGCAGGTGACAATCAATAATAGAAAAAAATGAACAACGTGCATGAAATGAATTCCTAAATTCAACATAGGGTGCAACGTAAACGCATAGCGATCGTTTTTTATACTTGGTTTTTTGTGCGGCGATATTCCAGTGGGGTTTTACCGGTCCACCGTTTAAAGGCTCGATAAAACGTACTGGGTTCAGAAAAGCCTGTGAGTGCGACAATTTCTTCAATGGGCAAATTGGGGTCCGCCAAAAACTGCTTAGCACGTTTACTACGAAACTCGCCAAATAGCTGGTTAAAGCTGGTCCCTACATCTGCAAGTTCTTGCCTCAGTTGACGAACGGGCAATTTAAGTTCTTCAGCAGCGCCGCCCAATGAGACTTCATTTAAACCCATATTCACTTGAAAATAACCATCAAGTTGCTGAATTAAGTCTCTTCGCATCAGTCTCTGTAACTGACCAACAGCATGCGCTTCATGCAGTTGGGCGAGCTCAGGTTCGGCATGCATGGATGGCGTATCTAATAAAGTTTCGTCAAATTCAATAAAGTTCGATGCCTGCTCAAATACCACCGCGCAGCCAATCGCTTCTTCGTAAATACTGACATCACCCCGTGCATGATGAGCAAATCCCAAACGTAAAGGCTTAAATTGATTCTCTAAAGTAGCACTGAAGAAACGGCATATACCCATTAATAGGCATTCGATGAAATGACGTAAGTACTCCCCTTCGTCGAGCTGGTGATTGACATAGATGCGGGCGACGCCATTGCCTCGTTGCAAATCAACGGATACCGCATCAGTAATAATACGGTGAAATCGAGATGCTTTATCTAAGGCCTGACCAAAGGTATGTGAACTATAGAAAAAGTACTCCACTACTTGCCCGCGATAAATGGGTAAGTGTTGGCCAATCTTAACCCCCACGCATGGGTCACCCGTTAACTCCTCTATGTAGCGCCAGAAACCGACTTGAAGCGCATGAGGAAATCGAAATTGGTGGTCATTTAAAACTTCGTCGGTCACACCATAAGCATTGCGAATAGATTGATAGTCCAAGTCCGTTTGCTCAATAGCGTGGTAAATTAAACGCAGTAATACCACGCTGTCGCAGGGTACTTTTAGTTCACTCACTGTGAACTCCTTTGGGTATGCCGAAACAATGAAAACCGAGCGCTAATTGTCCCAAAAAGCCCAAGAACATCAAGCAAACTTTGTCATTGACCGCCCAGACTGTCGAAAATGTCATCGTTGCCAATGTGTTATACCTACTAAGTATTAGAATACAGGGTATCTGCTCCTTGCAAACAGATGCTATGGGACTCAACACAAATGGTGTTTGAGTCCCTTTTTTATGCCTGCTGTTTAGATACACCGCCACCCTCCTGCGAATAACACACGTTACTAATATAACATCGCCAGATGGCATCTCCAGAGCCTTGGGGAAAGCCATGGGTATCATACCTGACTCAAACCATTTACACCTGCCAATGAGGGTATGCGGTTATCCGATTGGTGAATCTCGCTTAAGGGCACACCTCTAGTCCAGACCATTCATTCCATTAACACACTGACCAAGCGCTTTGAGGCTCACATTTTGGCGGAGCCTGCCGATAACGGGTATGTCATGCTATGGTTTATTTATTACCCCTCATCAATGGTATTTTTTATGTATGTGGGTTTTGAGACAAAACGCCCATGCCATCCACAGGGCCTATTAATCAAGCTATTAACCTGTGTGATCGCACTGCTAATGGCGGGCTGTGCCGGTGAAGATAAAAAGTCCAACAACTCCAACCCTACGACTGACCCAGGCCCTCAACCCATCATATTGTCTGGCCTGTGGGTGGGAGAAGTCGAAGAACAAGTCGGTAGCGCCACCGCCACGCTGGTGCCCTCTCACCTACTCTTTCACCAGTCTCGCGTTTACATTTTACGAACGGACGAGGCTCAATCTGGCACGTATGAGTTAATCGAAGAGGGGCATATCCGGCTCGACACAGATGTTTACGATTACGCAGCACCGGATGATGACAACCTGTTTTACATCGGTTCGGATAACGGCGCCAATTTGGACCTTGCAGCCTTACTGGTAGGCGATAATCAGTTGGTGGCGTCCTACCACACCAGTGCGAGAGCGGGGTTGCTGAATTTACAACTCGATACTGAGCAAGAGGACAACCTCACGTTCAAAGCGCTAGCAGGCCAATGGGATACAACCGATAGCGAAACATTCTTCGATAGCAAAGGTTACTATTTAGGCTTTGATGCCACCACCAGTTGTCGTTGGGAGGGTCAAGCCAGCATCGTCACCGCCAGCATAATGGCCATCACCATGCTGAGAGAAAATTGCGATGAGTTTAATGGCGACTCTCAAGGACTGGCGCTCATAGATGGCGATGGATCACTGCATTTTGTTAGCGAAAAAAGCAATGCCATACTTTGGATGCGATTTGAACCGGCCACTGGCACCACCACACCCGATACAGAGACAGAAGATGACGCAGCCTAAGCGAATGAATCAACGGCTGGCCGAGGTATGATTGCAATGAACACCATTGATTAGAATCGATAGGTGGCATCTATTTTATTGGGTGATATACGCCATTGCCAATCTGTGTCCACCAGCTTTTGCGACCACAGTGAGACTTCTCCCCAAAATAAACCACTGACCAATGTATCTTTCGCATACTTTAGCTCCCCTTTATCAGCCACCCAAGCAGATAACAATAGGTTGACACCCATCATAGGTAGGTGGGCTTTCCAATCATGACCTCGATTAGCAAACGCATTTTGTGCTGTAATTTGTTCTGCTGTGGGTGTCTGGTTAGGTTTGAGATTAAAAAATGGCACCGGCTGCAACCATAGTTGAGATAAACCCAGCAGCGCCCGAAATCCCTCAGCCTGTGCATTGGCACGACGCCCAGCATCGTTCGTTTTGTCTGCTCGCTGCCAATTGCTCTGAATACTGAAAATATCCAGTGCACTCCATGTGTAGGTCCAATAGGCGCTTCGCTTACGGGTAGATTCAATGATCGAAGGCTCAATCGTTTGAATGCTGCCTTGCAAGCCAGAGGCCGGCAAAACGCGCTGAAAGGTGGCACCGTCAGCCGCCAGCGATAAACTTATCCAAATTCCATTCATCAATATGGCGACTATCGTTTTTATTATTATTTTCATGTTATCTCTATTACGCCACAGGGCATTTGTTGTCACGAATAAGTTTGCGACCTTATTTAATTCTATGCTAAATCAGATGAATTCAGAAAAACAACCTTCAACACACATCTTTACGCACAACTTAAACCGAAAAGCGCGAATATCTTTATAAGCTTTAAATTGAAATACCCACAAATAAAAATACACCCGCTACCTCACTGATTTAAACAGCGACGTAGCGGGTGCACTTAGGTTCTCAATTTCAAATCCTGGTGGCCAACTAAAATCCTAACGCATCCTCCTCCAAAATATGTGCGAGTTGTTCTTCGCGAATTAACGCAGCCGCATGTTCGATGTCTGGCGAAAAGTATCGGTCTTTATCATAAAAAGGAACAACATCTCGCAACACTTTCTTGGCTTTTTCTAACGGTTCACTGGTCTTTAGCGGTGCTCGGAAATCCACACCCTGACAAGCGGCCAGCCATTCAACGGCAAGAATGCCCACCACATTTTCAAAAATATCTTTGAGTCGTCTGCCTGCAAATGTTGCCATTGAGACATGATCCTCTTGATTCGCAGAGGTCGGCAATGAATCAATAGAGGCTGGGTGCGCTAGCGTTTTGTTTTCGCTTGCCAATGCTGCGCTGGTCACCTGCGCAATCATAAATCCAGAGTTTACACCGCCATTATCAACGAGGAAGGGGGGTAAGCCGCTAAGATTCGAATCAATCAATAACGCCATTCTGCGCTCAGAAATTGATCCTATTTCCGCTAACGCAATCGCCAGCATATCGGCGGACATCGCGACGGGCTCAGCGTGAAAGTTGCCACCGGACAGAATGTCGCCTTCATCAGCAAACACAAGCGGGTTATCCGACACGCCATTGGCTTCTGTAATTAAGACTTCGGATGCAAATCGAATTTGCTGCAAACATGCCCCCATTACCTGAGGCTGGCATCTGAGAGAATAAGGGTCTTGAACCTTGTCACAACCAGAGTGGCTTTTGCCAATATCTGATTGCTGCAATAGGTCTCGATAGGCTGCCGCCATATCGCCTTGTGTTTTATGTCCACGTACTTGATGAATACGAGCGTCAAACGGTACACGAGAACCTTTCGCGGCTTCAACCGACAACGCACCAATAACGGTTCCCGCTTTCAATGCATTTTCAGCAAAGAATAAACCTTGTAGGGCAAATGCCGTGCTCGCTTGTGTTCCATTCAGCAGCGCTAGCCCTTCTTTGGGCGCGAGCGTAATGGGCGAAAGACCAGCAATCTCTAATGCTTGTTGTGCGCTTATGCGCTCACCTTTATAAAATGCTTCGCCTTCGCCTAGTAATACCGCACTCATATGAGCTAAGGGCGCTAAATCACCGGACGCTCCGACTGAACCTTTTTGAGGTATCGCTGGGTATACTTCGCTATTAACCAACTTTATTAACGCTTCAATGACCGATAAGCGAATACCGGAATAACCACGCGCTAATGAATTAATTTTTAATACCATTAACAAACGAACCGTATTTTCTTCCATGAAATTCCCGATGCCAGCGGCATGGGATAACACAATACTGCGTTGCAATGTCTCCAGTTCATCCAGCTGTATTTTGGTATTCGCTAATAAACCAAACCCAGTATTAATACCGTAAACCGTTCTATCTTCCGCAATCACATCGGCGACGACTTGTGCTGCTTTTTCGATACCCTCATAACAATTCTCATGCAAAGAAAGGGTCGTCGGGTAGCGATTAACATCACGTAATTGAGCCAATGTCAGTTCGCCCGGAGTAATCATCAAAGTATGCATATTAATTACCCGCTGCTTGTGTATTTTTATAGCTATCCAACATCGGCAAATCTAAGCCCTGTTCTTGTGCGCACTGAATCGCGATGTCATACCCCGCATCCGCATGTCGCATCACGCCCGTCGCAGGGTCATTTCTCAATACTCGACCCACTCGCTTGGCCGCTTCATCTGTACCATCACACACAATGACCACACCGGAATGTTGGCTAAAGCCCATCCCAACCCCACCACCATGGTGCAAACTAACCCAGGTTGCACCGCCAGCGGTATTCAACATGGCGTTTAACAAAGGCCAATCCGAAACGGCATCAGAGCCATCGAGCATGCCTTCTGTTTCACGGTTAGGTGAAGCCACCGAGCCACTGTCTAAATGGTCTCGCCCAATCACTACCGGAGCGGTCAGCTCACCATTTTTTACCATCTCATTAAACGCGAGCGCCAAACGTGCGCGATCTTTTAAGCCCACCCAACAAATTCGAGCAGGCAATCCTTGAAATTGAATGCGCTCTCGTGCCATGTCTAACCAATTATGTAGATGTGGATTATCTGGAATCAGCTCTTTCACTTTGGCATCTGTTTTATAAATATCTTCTGGATCACCGCTTAGCGCTGCCCACCGGAACGGACCAATGCCTTCACAAAATAAAGGTCGAATATAAGCGGGAACAAATCCAGGGAAATCGAATGCGTTTTGTACGCCCTCTTCCAACGCCATTTGACGAATATTATTCCCGTAATCCAATGTCGCTGCACCGGCAGATTGAAGATCTAACATCGCTTGCACTTGAACAGCCATCGACACTTTAGCGGCCTTGACGACAGCCGCTTCGTCTTTTTTACGCATTTCCACAGCGTGTTCCATGCTCCAGCCTTGTGGTAAGTATCCATTCAATGGATCATGGGCGCTGGTTTGATCGGTGACGACATCGGGTGTGATCCCGCGCTTTACCAATTCCGGAAATACATCAGCAGCATTGGCGAGTAACCCCACTGAAATGGCTTCTCCTTTTTCTTTTGCGGCTTCAAGCATTTGCAGCGCTTCATCAAGAGACGTCGCTTTTTTATCTAAATAGCGGGTTTGAATACGAAAATCGATTCGACTCTCATCGACTTCAACGGCTAACATCGAAAAGCCTGCCATGGTCGCTGCCAAGGGTTGCGCGCCCCCCATACCGCCTAAGCCGCCGGTTAGCACCCATTTCCCTGAGGCATCACCTTCAAAATGTTTTTTTGCCACACTGACGAACGTTTCATACGTGCCTTGTACGATTCCTTGGGAGCCAATGTAAATCCATGACCCTGCCGTCATTTGGCCGTACATCATTAAACCCTGTTTATCGAGCGCGTTGAAATGTTCCCAATTCGCCCAGTGCGGTACTAAATTTGAGTTTGCAATAATGACGCGGGGTGCATTTTCATGGGTCTCAAACACTCCAACCGGTTTGCCGCTTTGTACTAATAATGTTTCGTGATCTTCTAAACGTTTTAATACTTCGACAATTTTATCGTAACTTTTCCAATCACGAGCTGCTCGGCCAATTCCACCGTACACCACTAAGTCTTGAGGGTGCTCAGCCACTTCTGCATCTAAGTTGTTCATTAACATGCGAAGAGGCGCTTCGGTTAACCAAGATTTAGCATTTAATGTCGTGCCTGTCGGTGCTTTAATCACTCGGCTTGGATCATGTCTATTCATTGTCTCACTCCTCTTTTCGGGCTGTTTTTATATTGTCGATTGATCGGTATCAATCCGACTGAATGTTTAAGATACGTGGATGTGTCCACCTAATCGGAATTTATGGCCGGGGTGTACAAGCGCCGCGACACTCACGATGCCGGCATTTGAAAATGTTCTTCGAGTCACCTTTAAACATGGATCGTGGTTAGCAATATTTAAATGCTGCTCAACTTTATGACCGGATAAGGTTTCGGGTAAGACCGCTTCTACAATATGGTCCGCTTCGGTTAGCGGCGCAACGCGCGATAAATACTCATTCGGTGTCGTGTGATTAAAATCTTGCTGTAGATAGTCTGGAATTAAAAAAGGGTTTACAAAACGTTCTTCAAATTGAATGGCTTGGCGTTTGCCTGATTGATTTATTTCAAAATAGACAATCACAGAATGAAAAACAGCGGTTGGATACTTAAGACCTAACCATGTGGCCTGCTGCTCCGTCGCTTCCACTTTTTCTAACGCCAATACTTCAACTTCACAAATATGACCGCGATCTCTAATTTCATCTGCGATATTTCGAATTTCCAGCATGGAGCTCATAGGGCGGGCATCTGACACAAATGTACCGAGCCCCTGACTGCGAAATAAAAAACCCGCATCGGATAAATCATCCAGTGCTCTTCGCGCCGTCATCCGGCTAACCCCAAACTGCTCAGCCAATTGATTTTCAGATGAGACTTTTGTCCCAGGCTTTAATAGGCCCTGTTCGATTTGATCGAGTAAGTAGGTTTTTATTTGTTCGTATCTTGGCTTAGCCATGGCATGTCACCCTACAATTTCGAGCCATACTACTTGTATAGTCTTGTATATACAAGTAGTCTAAACCTACATTTTCTTTTCACTCGGATTGACCATGGAATACGATTGGCTCATTGAAAACGTAAACATCGCAACCTTTGCAGCAGATACAGACGGTTACGGCATACAGGAAAAGGCTGCGGTCGCCATTCAGGGCAATGAAATCGTATTTGTCGGTCCAATGGATGCGTGGTCGAAAGACCATTCAAATATTGAGGTTCGCCGAAAAATCGATGGCGCAGGTAAATGGGTTACCCCAGGTTTAATTGATTGCCATACACACTTGGTGTTTGGGGGGAATCGAGCTGAAGAATTTGAATGGAGACTACAAGGCGAGTCTTATGAATCGATTGCAAAAAAAGGCGGCGGCATTCTTTCCAGCGTACGCCATACTCGCGCTCTATCGCTTGAAGATCTTTACCGTCAATCCGCCCCTCGATTAGAAAGGTTGCTAGAAGAAGGGGTCACAACGGTGGAAATCAAGTCAGGTTACGGCTTAGACACTGAAACCGAAATAAAAATGCTACGCGTCGCCAAAATGCTAGAAGAGCATTATCCCGTCACCATCAAAACCACCTTTTTGGGTGCTCACGCGGTACCGCCTGAGTTTCAACATTTTGATCACCCCAAGCAAGCCTATATTAACCATATTTGCAGCGAAATGTTACCCGCCATTGCAGCGCAAAAGTTAGCCGATGCTGTCGATGTTTTTTGCGAAGGAATCGGGTTTTCCGCAGATCAATGTGAACAGGTGTATCAAGCTGCTCAACAATACAATTTACCTATCAAAGCTCATGCAGAACAATTGAGCGATTTAAAAGGTGCGGTACGGGCTGCTCAATATCAAGCGATATCGGTTGATCATATCGAATATTTAAACGCTGAAGACGTCAGCCAGCTTCGATCGACTGTCGCGGTGCTCTTACCTGCCGCCTTTTATTGTTTAAAAGAAACGCAATTACCGCCTATTGAGGCATTGCGGAAAAACAACACACCGATGGCGGTTGCTACTGATTTAAATCCCGGAACCGCTCCCGTGGCATCCCTTCTAACGGCCATGAATCAAGCCTGTATTTTAATGGGATTAACGCCGCAAGAAGCTCTAAAAGGTGCAACGCATTTCGCTGCACAAGCGTTAGATATCAAAACAAAAGGGCAAATTAAAACTGGGTTTGATGCTGATATTTTACTGTGGAACATTCAGCATCCAGCGGAGTTAGCATATGGTGTAAACTTTCATCGACCAGCGTGCATATGGCAAGCAGGGAAATTAAAGGGCGGCAAAGAGGCATCTCGCTATGGATTCTAATCAAGTGACAGCTTTATGGTCAGGCAGAGTTGACGTAGAAGACGGTGCTGAAGGCCTACGTATTCACCAACTCGTCAAACCATTTATTAAGTGTTTGGATTCTGCCGCTTCACCATGCCCGCAAAACGAGGCAAACACTCAACCAGCACCCTCTGCATCACTTGAAAAGGGCATCACTTTTATTGGTTTTGCATCCGACTTAGGCGTGCAGCGAAATCAAGGACGAGTGGGGGCTCGTAAGGGGCCTAATGCACTCAGACGATCCTTATCTAATTTGGCAGTCCATTTTCCGATGAAACTTTATGATGCCGGAAATGTTGATACGGATGCATTCCAAGGAGAAGCGGATGCACTCGCCAGCACGCAACAGCAATTTGCCAGTCAGGTATCCGACGCGTTGATGCAAAACCAATTTGTCATTGGTTTAGGAGGTGGGCATGAAATAGGTTGGGCAAGTTATCAAGGCTGTCGCCAGTTTCTAGATCAACGAAACGAAACGCGCAGTAAAATAGGCATTATAAATTTCGATGCACATTTTGATTTGCGTAAACCTGCATCAAAGTCAGGTTGGATTGGCAGTTCCGGCACCCCCTTTTATCAAGTAGCCGAATCTTGCGCTATGCATGATCAAGCCTTTCATTACGCTTGCATTGGCATTAGCGAAGCTGCGAACACACAGGCACTGTTCCACTATGCTGAAGAAAAAGCAGTGCCGTATTTAATGGATTACCAGTGCGAACCAAAAACAAGCGATACGTTTATTCATGAATTCATATCTAAAATAGATTACCTTTACCTTACGGTTTGTTTGGACGCACTGCCTGCCAGCGTTGCGCCTGGTGTAAGCGCCCCCTCTGCCTATGGTATTTCACTGCCCTTTGTTATACAGGCGATTGAGCAGATACATCAGGCATGTCATCAATACAATGTGCAATGGTTAATGTCAGATATCGCTGAACTCAACCCAGATTATGATATTGATCATCAAACATCAAAAGTCGCTGCACGTATCGCCTATGAAATCATTAAGCTTCAGCAATAAATGATATTGATGTAAAGGAAACTTCAAATCGCCATGCTAAGCTGGGGTGACACATTCCATCATACTGTTTTGCAGTCTCAATATCCTGTCTTCCTGCTCAGCCTTAGATAAATTAACGCCGACAGGAAGCAATGGAGGGGCGTGCTCCAATCTTAATAAAGCTTGATTAATAAATCGCATTGCCTTGTCTTCTTCTATCCATTCTAATTTTGCTCGTTCTTTACCCCGTCTAAGATCAACATCTGCGGCAAGAAATTGCCTCATCGCAGGCAGATTTTCCATTTCAATCTCGTCAACGGCAGCGGCACTGGATGCGGATGGAATGACTAAACGTATTTTGTAGCGGCCACGCTTTAGCTGCAGACAGACAAAATCATCAATGGGCGCTAAATCACTAATGGTAAAAAATTTTGGAAATGCCCCTGCTGAATTGTCTATGCGTTGAATGATCAAATCGTAGCGTGGTGACGCGCCACAACAGGTCACAGTGAATGGATTAACGATCACTAGCTGACCGTAGGTTGGTATAAATTTAACGGGCCACTGCTCATGAATGGAAACATAATCATCCGGAGGCGTTCGATTGCTGTGCGTACATGCTGTCATCAACGACAAAGCAAGACTGAATGTCATCAATCTTGATGCAAACCCACATTGGCGATCAGCGGAGTAGGTTCGATTGAGAAAAAATATTTTCTTAACGCTGCGCATATCAGAGGACCTTTATATTTTTCCACTTAGTGAGTAACGTGAACGAATCCAGCCATACCACTTCGATATAAATCAGTACCAACCACCCCAAACAACCTACAGGATAAAGGACAATTAGTCGCTGCTGTCTGATTCACCAGTACCTTTTAAGCCGATTTAAATCGTAAGTTGCGAAGTTCGTTCGAACCAAAGTGCGAGGCGGAATGCGGCACTTTTGTTGAATGGCGCTTTTCTTTACAGCCGATTTACTCATCATAAAAAAGAAAGAGTCTTCACATTAACGAACGAATGTCTGTCAATTCGTACCCAATAGTTTCATTATGCTCTACTATTCTTAATATAGACTTATTCTCGGGTAATCTTCAAATATGACGGCATCTCGTTCAAAAACTTGGGTCGCCCCCTTGCTTGCTCATATTGCCGTTATACTTGCGTCTCCTTATTGGGCATTATTGCTCATATTCAGCCCACTTGCCTTCACAGAAAGTATAGGCGGTGATCCATCCTCCATTATTATTTTTGTTCTTTATATTTCTGGCCCAATCGTCACCATTATTCTTTTGCTGTGTCTTTGGTACGCCTTAATACAGCATATTTACACCCGCATTAAAGTACTTTCCTACAGCATTATTCTATTGCAAATCATAATTTTTATATTTCTTTTATAGCATTAAATTGGTTGCACTCGTTTTTTTGAAATAGTTAATTTTGATATTTTTTCTTTCGGAAAATAATTTACCTTGTGTTTACGATAACGACTGATCGTTTATGCACAGCAATAGATGATAGAGTAAAAGATTGGTTCCAATGCCAAGAAACAAAGCATCAGGATAAGTGACATGAACGACCCACACGGCAATCGATGAGTACCTTTAGACATAAAGTGGGATATGAAAAGGCACTCACCCTATTTTAAATTGTACTGTCAAGGTGCGACTTTTACATCCACCGGCGACGTATTTTCAATCGTTTCAGAAACAGCCGACTGGGCGCTAGGATAATTTTTCAATAGAGCCAAGACATCTTTCGCTTTAAAGAGTCCTTGCATCGCACAACTGGTCATCAAGCCACCCATCATGGCGCCACCGACACCCGCCGTCATAACATCTGCACCGGTCATATACACATTTTTGATCGGCATTTGAGGGTGTAAAAATGGTTTTTTAAAACGATCAACAAAATGATCCAATCCGTATATTTCACCTTGTGTGTTAAGCTGATAAAACTGTGTTGACAGTGGCGTAGATAGCTCGTAATAATCCAGCGCTTCACGTAACTGTGGTAGCCGTTCGAATAAGCGGTCTAATAACTTTTGACTTAAGGCTTCTTTTTTAGCTTCGTAATCCTCACCACGTTGCTGCCACATGCTGCCATTCCATTTTTCATATCGATCCATGCTGGCAATCGTCACGATTTCCACCGTGGTTTTACCGGGATAGCGTCGCTCCCAATCAGGGTCTTTAGTCGATGGGAATGAAACGTAAATTAAAGGGAAGTCATCTGTCTTGTGATTAACATAATCATCTACATTTTTTTCATGACCGCCATTCGGGTAAATCCATAAGTTTGTGCTGTTTAGCCCAAGCTCTTCCGTTGTTCCTTTAAAACCAGCATATAAACAATGTGTCGCTCGGGAATATTGCACATCCTGCGTCCATTTTTCCATCTTGTGTTTTTTACGACTCGCTTCTGGGATAAGCCGCTTAACGGTATTCATGAAACCAACATTACTCACCACCGTATCGGCGAATAATTCATCACCATTGACTAAGCGCACGCCATAGGCAGCATTATTCTTAACGAGAATTTCGTCAACTTCTGCGTAGGTAAAGACTTCGCCACCCGATTGCTGAATCGTGGGGATAATTTCCCGAGCAATGGCAGAAGCACCGCCCACAGGGTATGCCCCACCTGCCAAGTAATGCTTAGCAATTAAAGCGTGCATGACAAATGCACCGTCTCGTGGCGTTTGTCCGTGATCCCCCCACTGCCCTGTTAAGACCGAAATTAATGCCTGATTTTGTGTTAAACCTTCGAGTACTTCTCGACACGTCATGAAGAATTCTTTTGGCAGCAGCAATGGCCGGATTCGGTTGTAGAGCTTACCAGCCCAAGCGGGAAGCGCTTGCGCTGCAAAGAATTTAGGGGTGAGTGAACTGGTTTTACGGATAAGTGACACGTATTGATGAATCGCTTCTTTTTCATCTGGGAAGCGTTCAGAGAGGTCGCGAATAAAATTTTCTTTCCCTGCTACAAAATCATATTCATCTTCACCAATGATAATTTTGTCATAAACTGGGTCCATCTCAGCCCATTTTAGTCTACCTTGACTGATAACATCGAACACTCTTCGCAAAGTAGATTTAGGATTATGCACCTCCCCTATATAGTGCACACCGACATCCCATTCGTAGCCATTTCGCTCGTAGGCATGGGTAAACCCGCCCGCAGTATAGTGTTGTTCTAGCACGCATACTTTCTTACCGAGCAGCGACAGTAACGCACCATTGGTCAATGCGCCCATACCAGAGCCCACAATGATCGTATCGTACTTTTCTAACGCACGGCCCGTTCGGTAGCGTTTACCGGTTCTGACTTTAGCCATATTTCTTCTGCCCATTCATTTGCTGAGAGTTATTATTATTTTTAGTGCTATCTAAATCACAGGACTGCAAATATTTTTAATATGCAATAGTTTGCATATTATGATCATCTGATGGTAAAACATCCTCGAATCTACATACACTGTAGCACCCATTAAATATCGGTCATTTATCGCCAATTATCCATTTAGAAAGGAAAGTCTGATATTTAACGGTACTTATGTACACAGTTAAGATCAATAAAACGTGATTCACCCATTGGCCATTATTTCGATAGGATTTAAACAACACATGTCTCTCAAACACGCCATTTTAGTTTTATTGGAAGCTGAAGAAGGAAGCGGATACGATTTACTCAAGCGATTTCAAGCACATCTCGGTTTTTTTTGGAATGCCTCACACCAGCAGATATATCTAGAATTAAAGAAAATGCATGCATCGGAACTCATTCGTTTTCAAACAGAACACCAAGCCGGAAAACCCAACAAAAAAACTTACAGCATCACAGAACTCGGTAGAGATGCACTGATAGATTGGATTCAATCACATGGAAAACCCAATAAAGTCAATGACGCTCTATTAGTCAAACTCTACGCCGGATCATTAGTCGAGCCAGAAACATTAATGACCGAATTACAACTGCATAAAAAAAACCAAACGAAAATACTAGAGACGTTCAAACAATTAGAACAAGAATATTTGAATTTGGCTGAAACCGATAAACAACCCTATCGATTACCTTACTTAACGCTCAGACGTGGCATAATTGAAAAAGAAGGGTGGTTACAATGGGCAGATGAAGTAGAAACAGAATTACGTACGCACGATACAAAATGAACGTCATTACACCGCGACAACATGGTTCCGCCCACAATCTTTCGCCATATATAAGCCCTTATCCGCTCGTTTTAACATGGCATCACCATCATCATGTGACAGCAACTGGGCCACACCAATACTGATGGTCACCGATCCAACCGGCGCAAATGCGACACTGGATATGGCCGTCCGAATTCGCTCACTTGCGCGTTCAGCCGATTGTGCGTTTGAACCGGGGAAAAAGAGCAGGAACTCCTCTCCTCCCCATCGGCAAATGGTATCCGTAGGCCGAATTAAATCTAATATCGTGCGAGATACACTTTTTAATATTATGTCGCCTACATCATGACCATATGTATCGTTCACTTTTTTAAAATGGTCAATATCCACCAGCCCAATTGAGAAATACTGCTGGCTCAATTGGTGACGCTTAATCATTTTTTGCAGCAACTCATTACCAAAACGACGATTTCCTAACTCAGTCAATATATCCGTAAACGCCATACTTTCGTAACGATTCGATAACTCCGTCAACTGACGATTCTTGATTTCAAGGTCTTGTGTACGGTCTTCAACTATGGATTCCAACGATTCATTTAACCGGGTGAGATCTTTTTCTGCCCGTTCTCGCCGGTGTATATTTTTTATAAGAAACCAAATAATGGTGGTGAGTCCAATAATGAGAATCACGCCTGAGTTAATCATCAAGTGATGGCTCGAGTAAAAACCAGCTTCATAACCAAACAACGTTGCTCCATTGGGTAGACGAGAAACAGGAATGTTAAACCGCAATAACTGCTGGTAATCAAATTGCGGCGAGAATTCTGAGTTTGGTATAACGCCCAACCCTTTAGCACTCCCCGCTGCCAGTACCCTTGATGCTAGTCTCGCGGCATTCTTACCATGTTTGTAGGGATCATTGACGTTTCCACCGACAATGCCATTACCGATCATCATGGCTCCCCACATGCCGTAAATAGGCACTCGACTGATCTCTGATAAGGCAGGCAATTGCTCTTCGAACGAGAAGTATTGACCTTGTTTATCTTTATGAACCGCTAATATTAAAAATGCGCTATTTTTGGAGGCTGACTGCACCATCGAGCGTAAGTCAGAATAGGTAAAGTCATCGATAACTTCCATCTTAAGTCCATTCGAATCATTAAGATGTATAATTTGCTGTGCCCTCATCGTCATTCGCTGACCTAATTCTGTTTTATCCGATAGCATGACGATATGATTAACAGAAGGCTGTACTGACTGAATAAGTTGGATATTACCTTCTATATCCATGCCTTCCACAATACCCGTAACATTCGGTTTTCCATTTAATACGCTGGGGTCGAATACGTTGACACCACAGAATACAAGCGGAACACCTGGAAATAATGTCTCACCGTGCTGCAAATAAAAATTGAATGCAGCATCGTCGGACGTAATGACAACGTCTGGCTGAATGGTTTTGAATTTGTAAGCCATTAGCGACTTCATTTTTTCATTAAATATCGCATCACCAGCAAAACGGCGATTATCCATATATTCAATGTGCAAATTTTCAATAGGCACCACGTCTTTCAATCCTTCACGTACACCATCTGTAATATTCTCAGTCCACTGGTAATTTGGATGATAAGAATTCAGCAACAAAACAACAGGATTATCCGGCACATGATTAAGTGATTTTACAAACTGTAGGTACTCGATATTATTGCTGAACAAAAGCCGATCATAGTCATTCTCAGCATGCACCTGAACGGCACCAAGAGCACAGCAAGAGAGTAGAAAACAAACCGCATAATTAGATAAGCTTAGAGTTTTTGGCGAGAGTACTGATATAAAAACAGATATTATTCGATCGTCACACATAAAAGGAACCACACCCACCACATAAAATATCCCTTTAATTTTCAGATTAATTTCTGCAAATAATCAATCGAGATAGGTTATGCGACATCCCCTCACATGATTAAAAATTCTCAATCGAAATGTCGAACACTGGCTTCTTGACAGCTAATATTCATGCATCGCATTTGGCTACAGACATGACTACTACCATGAAGTACTTTCAGTATAGTCAATCTCAAGCATTTTTTAGAATTAATAAAAACAACACCTAAGGGAGATGTCAGGTGAGTCACTTAAGTACAAAAAGACCGACATATAACGTATTAAATATTTAATTTTTTACGAGTAACGTATGAGAATCGCTGCCATCAATTGAGATTACATCTGCACGCAGCCAACAATATTACGGTTTACCATTCGATTTGAATGAATCACACTCCCACCTCACTCAATCCATCAATTATACGTTTTTCTTATTAGAAAATGGCACCTTATAAATCGTGTGTCTATTAACATTTCATCCTTCAAGCAAACCCGTTGACTATAATTTTTTGTAGACCGTTAAAATTTCATTTCGCATTGGCTCGATAGAACGAAATGGTCCCACATATCAGGATGCCACCTGTTCTCTGGGCAAAAGGCACTCGATAGCTTATGTGATGAATAAAGGTCTGTGCCGACGCAGCCGTCAGGGGAGTCTAGATGTTAATCTTCAAGCGTTTCATGGCGTACTACCATGAGAGAGCCACTCGAAGTCACTACCGAATGGGTAGAATGAGCCTTTGCCTATTTCACCTTCAAAAGGCTGAATACTGGGATATCAGCCGAGCAGAGTCTCCAAAGCACTGTGCATACTTGGCCATATGTCACTACCGCTTGAAAGACTGGGACCGCATAACCTTCGAAGTGGAACGAGCGTTGTTTAAACTCAGGCGGTATATTCAAGAAGACAAAGAGGCGTTCATTCTTTGGCAAGAATTAAAAAGTCAACTGACAGAATTACAAAAAATCAACCGATACCAGCATAAAGTATTTCGCACTGGACATGGGGCTTAACTGTATGGCAGATAAAAAAAGTGTCATCCGTTTAATCTGCGTCTAAAGATTTTGGTATATCCATTTCAATAATAAATCCACTCTCAGGCCCACGTGGAAAAGTAACAAACCCATTTAACACGCGATTGACTAGGTTAAAGACCATGTAAAGCCCAAGGCCAATGTGCCCTTTGGGGCCTCGTTTTGTTGTAAAGAACGGCTGGCATAGCTTATCAACAAGATCTTTCTTAATACTTGGGCCATTGTCTCTCACACGTATCAGTATGCGATCCATATCCAGTTCATGCACATCTATCCACACCACAGGGTCTTTCCGTTTTTCGGTGTGACCATGAACCGTAGCGTTATCCAATAACTGATCGATTATCACGGCAATGGCCTTGGAGTAGCTACACATATTTAGGTCTTCTGCACAGTTCAAATGAATTCGCCAACCCGCAAGCTTCCAGCGACTGTTCGCAATAATTTCTTCCAGCAATTCGGAAAGCGAAAATTGATGCAGTTGCAACCCAAAATGTTGGGCCGATACCTCCCTAAAGCGCTTGACCACTTTTGTAATTCTTTTTTGATTTTCCTGCAGTAAATTCAGTGATTTCTCCATAGACATAAGGAAACCATCATAATCTTCCATCGTGGCATTGTTTTCGGATTTCAATTTGAGTATGTCTTGACAGCTATCTCGAATAAAAGCAGTCGTCGCAACATTACTGCCTAACGGAGTATTGATTTCTTTTGCAATTCCAAGGCTAAATTGCTCAACGACCTGCAAGCGCTCTTTCTCTAACCTAAGGTTGATTTGTTCCGTCATTTTACGCTTGGTGACATCAATAACAGCGCCAACCAGCAGGACTTCACGCTCACGCTCTTCCAGTCTCATGGTTATGGTCAGCCATAAGGGCTGGCCTTGCTTATCCTTGAATTGTAATTCGCGATTCACCACCATTCTGTCTTCTCGTACTTTTTTTACTAAATCATAAAATTCTTCAATGGGAGACAAAACAAATTTTCTAATGTCTGACATTGCTAACACCAAATCCATAGGCGAGTTAAAATTAAATATTCTCGCGCAAGCTGAATTAACACTCAACACCTTAAAATTTTCATCCGCTTGAAAATTACCAATAGGTGAATTTTCGTAAAGGTCTTGATAGCGTTTCAAAGTTTCTAAATGATAACACTGAGATTTTATGAGCTTTTGTTCTGCATTATTCTTTTCTTGTTGAGTACGTGCAATACGATCAGCCAAGGAAAAAGATAACAGTAGAATTTCGAGCACAGCCCCAAACAAATACCAGTAAACCACTACAAATTGGCTTTCAAAGAATCCAAAACCTCTTAAATTTAATATCAGCAACCCAACAATAAATAATGTCCACGCCAACGTAAAATATCGCGCGGACACATTGCCCTTGTACCAAAGATAGGCCCCCACCAGCATGCCGCTAAATACACTCAGCATACCCACAATGACAATAAAAGGAACAATGTGAGAATAAGGAACAAAACTTTGTAGTATTAAATTAACGACTACGACTCCTCTCAACACATTGAAATATCGGTGCAACCAGTGGCTATATTGCTTAGGCTGAATAAAAGCCATCATGAAACTCAGTACTGACAATTGATATAGACAGTAGGCGACGGGAAAAGCAAAACGATTGACATGTGGATGCTCAGGCCAAAACCATAGAAAACCTCTACCATCAAAAGAAAACTGCAATAGCATTAAACTCAGAACACTGAAGACGTAAAATAAATAGGCTGGCTCTCGAATGGTTAAAAAGATAAATAAATTGTAGGTCGCCATAACCAGTAAGATGCCATAAAACGCTCCGTAAATGAGCTGCTGCTGATCCAGCCTGTTTTGATATTGATCCAAATCGAGCCAGCGATAAGGCATCATTAATGTGCCTTCGGTTTGAATGCGGATGAGCAACGTCCACTTAGACGGTTCGAAGGCATGTAAATCAAATACAAAGTCTGGGCTCATATTTTGACGTGAGTGAAAAATTCGCGTGTCACCGGTTTTGACTTCTTGAATTAACCGCCCTTCTTGCAATAGATAGAAGTCAACTTTATCGAGTAACGGGTATCGAATTTGAAAAAACCAGTGTCCACTGTGTATCGCTTCTATTTCTTGTTTTACCCACATTTGCTCGTACTGGTAGCCGAAATTCAGTTCTCCTTCTGCCGGTGTCCAAATGGCCTGCGAATAGGCTTGCTGCCAATCGAATGCCTCGCCGTAAGTGGGTTCAATCCAATATTGAATGTCTGACGTCAATAAACCATCAGCGAGCGGTTCCGAAGACAGCGATGCATGCCCGTTACTCAGGAATGTTAACCAAAGAAAATAAATCATGAAGAACCGATAAATCACGGGCTTGTTATTCCTTCGCCTTATGCATTCATTAAGATTAGCCGGTATAGATGACGATAGGCCCCTGCGCTATAAAAAATCCTAGCCCTAAGTCCAAAGTTAACTGTTGATGAGCGCCCATTTGGGCGTGACTTAAATAATACTGACGGGAAAATGTTTCGGTTTTCGACTTAACCGCACTTTTAGTTGATGTGGCATTCATGCACTGGTCAATGAGAGCCAATAGAAGCGCATTTTTACAGTTGATTAATCATCCAATTCAATATATGGTCATTAAATGATCAGCATTGTTGATATCACTCCAACATCGGCTAGAGTTGGGAAAGGGGAGCTTAACCGCTACACAATATGTTGATCGTTTAAATCGTGTTCTGAAACACGATTCGCCAGCCAGAAACGCTGTAGAAAAGCCCAAGTGGTGGATGTACAGCCTCTCGCTTAGGCAAGAGATACGAAGCGTGAAAACTTCAGTGTGAACGGTGCTTCATAGCGACAGTGAATGATCCTGTTATTCACCGAAAGCCGGGTTCTTTGACCTTGTATCGCGTCATGACTGAAGTGAAGGTAAACGATGCTCCCCTCTTTTTGCTCCCGGGATGGGCTGGGGCTAAAGACGCTAACTGATAACAAATACAGAAACCTTTCTGTGCCGCTACCAGCTAGCGCCTTTCATCCGGCCCGGTCGGGGCTTCAACACCACGGCCACGATGACTCTGATAACACAGAGTGTCGTGGCCGTTTTCATTTGCACCCTCCTACAATTGAATGCGCTATAACCCATTTTTAACGGCTAAAGACGTTATGACTGGGCGGATGGTTCTTTCAATCGCATGAGCCCTTCTTGAGCGACGGACATCATGAGCTGGCCATCTCGGTGATAAATGTGACCGAAGTTAAGGCCTCTGCCACCTGCCGCTGCGGGGCTTTGAATGCTGTATAACAACCAGTCGTCGAGACGCGGGGTACGATGAAACCAAATTGAGTGATCAAGGCTCGCCAACTGCATGCCTTTCGTCGCAACGGAAACGCCATGTGGCTGTAAACCTGTGGTCACCAAATTAAAATCTGATGAATAGGCCAACAACGCGTAATGTAAGGCGGCTTCTTCTTTGGGCCAATCGTTAATCGGTTTAAACCAAACGTATTTTTCTGGTGAACGTTTGTCGGGCTGAAAAATATTGATCGGATCTAATGGCCGCATCTCCAGTGGTTTTTCACGTGTATAAATCTCACGTAAATGTTCTGGAAACATATCTTTAAACATTCTGGTCAATTCGAGCTGTGAAAGTACGCCATCAGGCCCCTTCACTTCGGGCATGGGCGCCTGATGCTCAAACCCTGCTTCGGCACGCTGAAAACTGCAATTCTGCGTCAAGATTATTTTTCCATCCTGCATTGCATCGACTCTCAATGCGGCAAAGCTCGAACCTGTCCGTAACACCTCTACTTTATAGTCCACCGGCATCTTCACACTACCGGGTAATAAGAAATAAGCGTGCAAGCTATGGGGGAAAAAGCCATCCGGGGCACTTTGAACGGCGGCATTCAATGATTGACCCAATATTTGACCGCCAAAAAGATTACGAAAACCCAAGTCTTCACTGCTGCCCTGGTATAAGTCGGTGCGCTCGTCTGGAGAAGGTTGAGGAACAACACGCAACAATTCAATCAAGGATTGGGTCACCTCGTGCATGGCGTCATTTTGCATGTCTGTATTCTCCTCGCAAATGGATCATCGGTGACTTTCGGTTCACGGTAGTGGGTCACCTTATAGAGATTAAAGCCTGGTTTTGAATCACTTAGACCGCCTTAGCAGGTCCTAACATCTAACCGCGTGCGCTGTTCATTCCTAGGGTGTCTCATTCAAGTTTAGACTCCATCGGAGCCCAGTTGCGGCCTTCGGCCTAAGAATGCACGTTCTCTCATATTAGAAAGGCGTGATTTAACCGCTTAATGGTCGTCCTAGCAACCGACCGACAAACAATTCCCATGAACAGTTCGTTCAGAATCTGCTGTCCAAATGCCGAAATCCAATGACGAGGCCCTATTTTCGTCAATCTACTGAATTCGTTATTAGCCTTCTACGCCGGTTTTTAGGATAATGCGCCTCCACATTTTAAGCAGCGGCAGATGGCATGCACGTAGTAGCACCCGAACAGTACAATGATCTGCTCAATGAGAAGCAATCGCGCATTGAGTCAGACTTTGCATCGTTAAACATTCCTCCAATCGAAGTGTTTGCCAGTCAGCCATTACATTTTCGCCTGCGGACTGAGTTTCGAGTGTGGCATGAAGGCGACCGTTGCTTTTACGCGATGTTCAAACCCGGTACAAAGACAGACCCGATTGAAATCACCGATTTTCCTATTGCCAGTGCCGACATTGTTGAACTGATGCCTAAATTGCTGGAGGCAATCAATGCGCGCCCCCTGCTCAAGCGTAAGCTTTTCCAAGTTGAGTTTTTAAATACTTTATCAGGCGATATGCTGGTAACCCTGATCTATCATCGCCAGCTTGACGACGAATGGCAGGCCGAAGCTCAATCACTCAAGACTGAGTTTGGCATCCACTTAATTGGTCGCGCACGCAAAATGCGAATTTTAATGGATCAAGACTATGTGACCGAATCATTGACCGTTGAGGGAAAGACCTTCCAATACAAGCAAATCGAAGGCAGTTTTACCCAACCCAATGGAGAGATGAATCAAAAAATGCTCGCGTGGGCACGCAAAGTGACGCACGGAAACCAAGGCGATTTACTGGAGCTTTATTGCGGCAATGGTAATTTTTCGATCGCACTAGCCGACAACTTTAGGCGCGTGGTCGCAACGGAAATCAGTAAAACATCTGTGCATGCTGCCAATGATAATAAGCGCATGAACAATATTGAAAATTTAGAATTTGCTCGTGTCAGTGCAGAAGAATTTACAGCACATATGACCGGTGAAACCTTGCGCCGCCGACTAAAAGATTTGGACTTAGAAACCGCAGATTTTCAAACCGTATTGGTGGATCCGCCTAGAGCGGGATTAGATACAGATTCCTGTACACTCATTAGTCAGTACGCCAATATCGTGTACGTTTCTTGTAATCCAGAAACATTGAAAACAAATTTAGAACAGCTTAGCAACACGCATAACATTGAGCATTTCGCACTGTTTGATCAATTTCCTTACACACACCATATCGAGTGCGGCGTTTACCTGACCAAAAAATAAAGCGAGGGCATTTACCCGAGCAGTGTTTTCTGAACATGCCGATTGACCGAAACGATTCAGACATTAAAAAAGCCGATCCGAGGATCAGCTTTTTTTCTTTCGGCGTTTTTTCTTCATGTAGTCCTTGATAGGCGTTGGCTTATCAGGGAAGGCATGCTCAAACCGCTTACGCATGGCATCTACTTTTTCGTCTTTGCGTTCATGTTCCTTTTTCCAACGCGCTTCTGACAAATCCACTATATTATTTTCTTTCATGGAACACTCTTGCCTTTCTGCTCTCCCGAACCATAATACCGCGCCATGAGCGACCTTCCTACTACTGAAAACACACCACGTCAGCATTTGACCGTATTACAACAGGTCAAGCGCGTACTAAGTGGTACAAACTTGCCAATATCGTCCCTTATTCCGGACGTATCAGCATCCCTAGAGCAGAAAAACAGCCTTATCGTTCAGGCACCACCTGGGGCGGGTAAGTCTACGCTGTTACCTTTGGCTTTATTAGATAACCAATGGATTGGAAATAAAAAAGTCTGGCTGTTAGAACCAAGGCGCTTGGCGGCTCGCCAAGTAGCGGAGCGACTGGCCTCTGAGCTGGGCGAACCACTCGGCAAGAGTATTGGATTAATCACGCGACAGGACACCCATACCAGTGCGGACAATCGGTTAGTCGTCATGACTGAGGGAGTACTCACCCGTCGGTTATTAGCCGATCAAAGCATCGAAGAGTGCGGCGCGATCCTCTTTGATGAATTTCATGAACGAAACCTCAATAGCGACCTAGGGTTAGCGCTCGCATACGAATGCCAGCAGTTACTAAGAGAGGATCTGCGCATTATCGTGATGTCTGCCACGCTATCTGGGGAAAGTATTGCCAAGGCGATTGATGCTCCCATTTTGACCTCTGAAGGCCGCAGCTTTCCGGTCGATTTACACTACCTCGGTAGCGGTGCAAAACCGGACGCTTTCGGTAAACCTCAAGATGCGCTCACCCAGCAGGTCGTGTCTGCGGTCAATAAAGGCATTCATGAAACGTCTGGACATATATTGGTTTTTTTACCCGGTGTCCGTGAGATTCAACGCTGTTTAAATACGCTGCGTGCAAATTTCAGTGCGAATGGAGACACGCGCTCATCAGCCTTCGAAGTCTTGCCACTGCATGGTCAGCTCTCCCCCGCCGAACAGCGCCTTGCGGTGAAAGGCGCTCAGGCAAGTGCACAATCAAAGATTCGTCGCATCATACTGTCGACCTCCGTGGCGGAGACCAGCTTAACCATCGAAGGCATTCGCTTAGTGATTGATTCAGGGCTGGAGCGCACATCGCGTTTTAACCCGCGCACAGGCATGGATGAATTGGTGACAATATCTTCCAGCCAAGCCTCCGCAACACAGCGTGCCGGTCGTGCTGGGCGGTTAGAAGCGGGGGTGTGCTATCGGCTATGGTCTGAGGACAGTCATTATACTAAGCCAGCCTTTAGCGAACCTGACATCACTCAATTAGATTTAGCCGGACTCGCACTGACATTAGCCTGCTGGGGCAGTTTAGAGTTGGATGACTATGTTTTTCTGACGCCGCCCAATCATGGCCGATGGCAAGCTTCATTGGAGCTGCTCTACCAATTGGAAGCGCTGTCTTACTCGGGCAACGATCAAAGCGCCACTCGCAAATGGAGCCTGACTGAGAAAGGGCAACAAATGGCGATGTTCGGGCTGCACCCACGCCTTGCCAATATGCTCATCCACAGTGCGCGAGACCGCAATATTTCACGTCAACAAGCTTGCGCGCTTGCGGCCGTTTTAAGCGAAGGTGACCCCTTAAAATTTGATGAACCCAACAGCGATTTGCGAGACCGTGTCGAATTGATTGCGACCTGCATTGAAAACAAAACGCTGCCGAAACGATTCCGCCAAGCCAATGTGCAGTTTCGCAAAACGGAAAATATACTGGCGTTAACCCAGCAGTTACTGCACAAACTTAACGCGCTCATACCGCCACATCGTGAACATACGAAAGCATGGAACAGCCATGATTGTGGCAAATTGCTGGCGTACAGCTACCCCGACCGTGTTGCCCAACAACGCGGCACTGGATTCAAATTAAGGAGCGGACAAGGCATTGAATGTCTGCCTTCGGACCCGATGCAACCTCAACCGTATTTGGTAGTAGCCGATACGTCAGGCCATCGACATCGCTCGATAATGCGGCTGGCGGCTCCGATTGACCTACCGACATTACAGTCCATATTTAGCCGCCAAATTACCACTCGATTGAACGTGGCCATGGGTGATCGTCAACACGTCAAAGGAACCGAATCCGTGTGTTTGGGCGAGATCGTGTTAGACGAGCGCAGCTTTACACCCTCACGGGAAGACATTGAACAAGCATGGCTGGACAGAATTCGACAATCCGGTTTGCAACACCTCCCTTGGTCTGAAGAATCACAACAACTCCGAGCAAGGCTTTGGTTTGCCCATTACTGTCAACCCGAGTCTTTTCCCGATGCAGGCGATACTGCCCTTTTAAGCCATCTTCACGAATGGCTACAACCGTTTATGAATCAAGAGGGCATCACAAAAAAAGGTCTATTGGATGCTCTGCACAGCTACATTGGCTGGGATAAAACCGCCACATTGGATCAGCAGTTTCCAACTCGTTTCGTGTTGCCCAGTGAGCGCGAAGCGATGATTCAATACCCCACTCAACTGCCTTTCTCAGATGAACAAAAAGGCGCGCAAACACCGGCGCTCAATCAGCTACCAACACCCCTTATTCAAGCGAAATTACAAGAATGTTTTGGCCTAGCCACCTCTCCAATGCTGGCGGACGGGAAAATAGTCATTGGCTTAGAGCTGCTATCACCGGGCCAAAAGCCCTTAGCGCTGACCCATGACCTGCCTCATTTTTGGCAAAATGTGTACCCCATGGTGCGCAAGGAAATGCGTGGTCGATACGCAAAACACCCTTGGCCAGAGGACCCCATGACGGCTCAAGCCACTCGACTGACCAAACGGCAGCTGAATCATCAATCCTAAAGGATCATGCTTTAGTTCTGACCCACGGTTCAAAGGGGTCAGATCGTTTTGCCATAAGCATCACAATTTTGCCCCTTGTCATAACATTCGAGGCTTGAGGGGTGTCTAATATCAACATATGCTAGAGGGTAAGTGTTTTTGACCCGAACCCATTATTGCTTCGAGCGAATTTGGCGAAAGGCAACACAGATTTTTCCAAGCCAGTACAGGAATCACGACATTGAAAAATAATTACTCTGTAGGTATCTGTATCGCCTTATTGCTTTTAGTAGTGGCCGCTGGTCTACGTTATTGGGCCCCGACCCAATCAGTGGTCGATGCTAATTTGCCTTCAACTCAAACAGCTCAAGACCCATCGCCCGAAATGAATCATGCTCATCAACAGGATCATTCACAGGCTAAAGATTCTCATAAAAGTGCCGATAACCATTCTCACGATCACGATCACGATCACGCTGAACATACTCATGATACTAATGCTGCAAACAGTAGCCGTGATGAGCAAAACAAAGGTGACGTTTCAGAAGACGATCATTTAAGTCGTCTTACACCCGAAATGAGACAAGCCATTCGCGATAAATTATTGCTGCATGGGCCTATGGAAACCGTTCAAAACCCAGATGGCAGTATTAGCTTGCCAGCCAATGGTCGTTTTACTCAAATGCCTGTTGCCGTGCAAAACCCAGATGGCACCATTGAAATACGTGAATACTCAGTGATACCAGACGAAGAACACTTCCAACAAAACGAAGCGCCTAAACCGTAAAGACCCAATCCTAAAAAATTTGGACTGCTCACACTGACTGCATGTTGGATGTATCATCCATCCCTAAAAATGCTCGTTCATTTAAAGCAATGAGCATTTATCAATTTTTACTTCTTAAAGATTAAATTGAAATAAATTCAATCCTTTTTTATAACGATCTACCTAAAACAGACTGCCCTCCCCGTCATACCTTTCGTATTCACAATGATTATTCAATTTCGATATAAATCCATCGTCTAATGGCCTTAGCCTTTTTCTTTTGGGTTCAAATATTCAATCAAACTGCCTACTAAACAAAGCTTTTTGTGCTTTAGTGTATAGAAGCATGAATGTTTTATGAGTTAAGCGGGTTAGCTTGCTTTGGAGTACTCTATGGATCAATTTCTATTGATATTCATACAAACCATACGAAAGCGAGCCACCACTGTATTCATTGCGATTCTGCTCTTCCCTGTCCTCCCATCTTTTGCCGCCAGTTGCCCCGATGACAATGACACCAACACCATCAGCGATACCAGTTGTACCGTCACGGGGAACACCGCAGCGTTCTTACTCAAATTCAATTCTGGTTTTACCGATTCAACGGCTCTGAGCGCCGTTGGCGGTAACCCAGGCACCACCGTTGGGCAGCAAAGAAAACGTGCGTTTATAAAAGCCGCCAGCATTATTGCAGACGTTTTAAGCTACACCGTCGTTGGTAGTGAAATTGTGATTGATGCAGATTTTTTCGCACTGTCCTGCGATGCAAATTCCGGAGTGTTGGGAAGTGCGGGCGCCACCAAGAGTGCCGCGCTCGGCACCACCAATGGCAATTGGTTAGTCAATACTTTTTATCCGATTAGTCTTTGGAGCCAATTAAACAATAGCGATCAAAAAAACAATTTAAACGTTACATCCGATATAGAAGCTGAGTTTAATTCAGACATTGGTGACAGCGACTGCTTATCAAACAGTGATGGTTGGTATTACGGCTATGATGCACCTCCAACGGGTGACAATGCCATCGGATTTGTCACCGTATTGCTGCATGAATTAACGCACGGCTTAGGTTTTGCGAGCTTGGTGGATCCGTCAACCGGTGAAAAAGCCAACGGCATTGACGATATATATTCCAATTTTCTTTTTGATGCCGATAATGGCGCTTGGCCAGATCTTGACGAGGATCAACGAAAAGCATCTGCCATCAGCAGTACGAAGTTACTATGGGATGGTAGCCATACCAATACCGCCGCAATTAATGTTGTGACCGCAGGGTTTCAAGACAATGATTCATCTGGCGATTTTAATAATGGCGATCGTATTCAAATGTATGCGCCGGCTTCAGTAAAAGGCGGTAGTTCCGTTTCACATTTCAACACCCATGTCACACCCAATGAGTTGATGGAGCCCGAATATACCGAAGGGCAAAATACGTTGGGCCTCGCTCTGCATTTATTGCATGACTTAGGATGGTCCATTCAACAAAACAATAACTTGCCCACACTCAGTATTTCCAACCAAAGCACCATCAAGAACACACCTAAAATGCTTGCCTTAAATGATTTCTCAAACGACGGCGACAATGATAATTTAACCTATTCCATTGATGCGTGCGCAACGCGTATTACATGTAGCTTATCCGGCTCTTCATTAACATTGACACCGGATAATGATCATACGGGTGACACACATACCATATCGATCCGTGTCGATGACGTTAACGGTGGCACGGCGATGAGTTCCTTTAATTTATCCGTGGTCGAAAACCTAACAGCCACCATCAACGGACAAGTGCTGGATGCAAATTCCGATACGCTCATCAGTCCCTCAGAAACCGTGATCGCACTCGGCAATGGCAGTGAGCAATTTACCGTTTCACTGACCTACGAAAGTAGCAACGCATCGACGCTGCTTTCCCACGACACTGTCACCAATTCTGTCACCATTGGTGTGCCGAGCAGTGGGTCCTTCGCAGGGGAATATTCGCTCACCGTTTTAGATACGGCCACCCAAGAGACCGTGGAGTACCGGTTAAAACGTCCGCCTAATTTGGTGTGGTCTGCCACGGCATTTTTAAATGGGAATACCCAACAAACACTCAGTATTGAAGGCGGTGCCGCTGGCACACAGTTTACTGTTCTGCAATCACCCTCCAACCTTCTATCTTTTGTAAACTCAAATGATCACACTCAATCGTTTACAACGCTGATCGCGACGGATAATAGTGCATTGTTTAATCCAGCGGTTGCGAGCGTACTTTCAGAAACCGTCACGGTGGTGGAACAAACCGACATCACCGTGCAATCCATTTACGACGATGCCACCACGAATAACATCAGTGTTTATCCCAGCACGCTTCACCGAGTGAATGTGGAAAATACTTCAGGAAGCCCTATCTCTCAAGCTTCTCTCACCTTCGCAAGTAATGCACTGTTAACCGCATTGCGGATCGACAGCACTTATCATGCTGCCAGCATGGGGGCAGCCACTGGCGAAATCCAAGTGCTGTTGCCAGACGACACGACATCCTACTCGGCCACCATTTCTGCAACCGGTTTTCAGTCTCAAACCATCAACCTAAGATCAGGCGACTCGCCGTACACAGTTCGACTCTTAGTGGATACTTCAGGTGAAGCAGGCTCTAGCGGGGGCAGCATTGGCAAAAAATCCAGCGGCGGCAGTATTTTCTGGTGCCTGCTTTTATCACTGTGGGCACTGACGTTGAACAGGCAAAGGCTGGCCTTTTTGCCCAAGTCGCGTGGTGTCAGGTCTCGAAGATGCCAACAAGGCATGTAGTCTTTTCATGCCAAGTTCAATACATTATTGAGCACTGGCTCACATTGTAGAATAGACCTTTGATCGTAGGTCTACGTTTTCACTGTTAGTTCACACCGCTAAAATCAGAAACTCGATACTCTCGCACTGATATCCCTCTTAATAATAAATTTGGCTGCGAGAAGTGGAATGAAGCATTTATTGTCTGGCTTGATTGCCTCGGGTCTTATGGGTGTTGCCGCTTTCTCACACGGAGCCGCCTGTCCAGACGACACCGACACCGCAACCATCTCTGCAGCTGAGTGCACCATCACAGGCACCGCTTCCGCCTTCACCATTCAATTTAACCAAGGCTTTAATGATTCAACCCTTGTGGCGCCCATCGACGGCAACCCGGGTACCACCGTGGGTCAACAACGTAAGCGTGCGTTTATCAAAGCAGCTGGCATTCTAGCAGATAGCGTAAAATATACGGTGCCTGGTGATAGCTTGGTGGTAGATGCGCGCTTTTCTGCATTGAGCTGCTCTTCGAATGCGGCAACACTGGGTAGCGCGGGTGCAGGCACCTACACCGGCAGTGGTTCGGCAAATGCCAAATGGCAACAAAACACTTACTACCCTATTGGATTATGGAGCGAAGTGAACGGCACACGCAAAACCGCGAATGCCGATATTCAAGCCAACTTTAATTCTGACTTAGGCGATAACGATTGCTTAAAAGACAACTTTTGGTACTACGGATACGAATCTCCCCCAGGCAGAAACATTGGTTTTGTCACCGTACTGCTGCACGAAATGACACATGGATTAGGATTTGCCAGCCTTGTTAATGCTACCACTGGCTCAAAAGCGAATAATTGGGATGATGTATTTTCCAATTTTTTATACGACGCCGACAACGGAGCTTGGCCCGACATCACCAATAATCAAAGAGCGAACTCAGCGATCAGCGTCAATAAACTATTATGGGATGGGAACAACGTCAATGCACAAGCCGTTGGTAAACTGACCGAAGGTTTCCAAGACAACAACAACAATAACCAATTTGATAGTAATGACCGCGTACAAATGTTTGCGCCGAATCCACACAAGCAAGGCAGTTCGGTTTCGCACTTTGATACAGCTGCATTTCCAAACGAATTAATGGAACCCGATTATACCGCAGGGCAATTAGACCTTGGTTTAGCGCTGTATTTATTAAAAGACATTGGCTGGCAAGTTAATACGGGTGACAGCGACAGCAATACACCTCCAACACTCAACGCGGTTAATCAAACCACTAATGAAGACGTTACCAAAATAATCGATTTAAATGATTGGGCAAATGATATCGACAACGACGCGCTCAGTTATACAGTTGTCAGCTGTGCGAATAATATCACTTGCTCTATCTCCGGTAGTCAACTCACATTAAAACCCGCAGATAATCATTTTGGCAATACGCACACCATCACGATTCGAGTCAGCGATGGTCAAGAAAATGTTTCTGATAGTTTTAACCTGAGCGTCACACCCGTCAACGATAAACCTGAATGGGATGCAATAAGCAAACAATCCGTTGAGCAAAGTAAAAGTATTACGCTCAATCTGAATAATTATGCCAGCGACATTGAAAATGATTCGCTCACATACAGTGTTGCTGATTGCAGTGAACACTTAGTGTGTTCAGTTTCCAGCAATATTTTAACACTCACCGCTAAAGCAACATTCGAAGGCAGCGTTTCTGTCACGGTCACAGCAAACGATGGCAATGGCGGCAGCGCATCTGTCACGTTTGATGTCGATATCACCAACGGCAACACAGCGCCCATTTTTGATGTTCCGAATCAAGTGACCAAAGAGGATACCAATCTCGTATTGAATCTTACGAATTTCGCGAGTGACGCGGAAATGGATGCGTTAACCTTTAAGCTTGTGACCTGCGGAAATAACATCGACTGTACGTTAGCGGGCAGTCAGCTCACACTGAAACCCAATGAAAACTTTACCGGTCGCAGCACCATAACGGTTTCCGCTAGTGATGCTAAATTTACCACGCCCGACAGCTTCGAATTAAGCGTCTCCGAAGTGAACGATAAGCCAACCCTCAAAGAATTGGCCGACGTCTACTTAAAGATTAATACACAAAAGACCATCAATTTAATCGCCACGGATATTGATTCAAATACACTGACTTATAGTGTGACCGCAGACAATTCACTGAACACCCGTATCAACGGTCAGCAATTAACCATTGCACCTCAAAAAGCCGGTTCATTTCCAGTGAAAATAACCGTGAGTGACGGCAGTCTGCAAGACACTCAAACATTCAATGCGATTGTGTACGAAGAAATTACGTTATCCGATAAAAATGATGACAATTCCACCCCGATTAAGAATGGTGATGTGGAAATCATTGGCTTAGATCATTACCCCATCATTGTAAAAGGTGGCAGTGGTCAGTTCTTATTTAGCCTATCGTTTGAAGGTCAGGAGGCTGACGACCTACTGACTGTCAACGGCTCAACCGTGACATTGTTAATGCCCACTCCGAATCAATTTAGCGGCAGCCAGAAAGGTGCCTATGCCGGTGAATATGTACTGAAAGTCGTTGATAAAGAGTACAATGAATCCAATTCGATGACGTTTGTTCGTCCGCCTAAAATCAGCGTCAGCACTGCTCAAGTTCTGGATAAACAGACGCACCACACTCTGATGATTGAAGGTGGCTCCGTAAACAGTTCCTTCACTCTACAACTGAGCGATGGGCGTGGCGTCACGTTCTCTGATGAAGCTGATGAATCCGTTAATCTTATTCGAACGCAAGCAGCTAACCCTAACAGCAGCGTGAGCCTGTACAATTTCGCACAGGCAAATCTCAGTTTTACAAACCGTAGCCAAGTAGAAAGCGCGACCATTAATGCAACGTCCGTGTACACGGATGTGGAGAGTACGGTTTCGATTCATCCCTCTACCTGGGTTAACGTCCAAGTGGTCAATCAGAACAACATATCCATTGGTAATGCCCAATTAGGCCTGAAAGAAAATGCTAACCTAACGGCGTTTAAGCCAGAATCCATCTATCAAGCCAATGGCCAAGGTTCAATCAATATACTCATTCCACTGAGTAACCTTCATGAATTAGATACAAATAATGACGGCGTTGTTCCCTACGCTGCCAGCATTTCAGCCCCTGACTATCGTTCGCAAGATATTGTGTTAACAGCATCTTCTGAAGAATTAACCGTCACACTTTTGAAACCGGAAATTCCCGTGGAAATTAGCGGCATTATTAGCGTGAATCGTGACGATATAGGTGCGGAGGCCAAACAAACGGTTAACTTTTTTGACTTTGCACCGGTGGTGGTATTAACGCTCAGCGATGGCACAACGCAAACGGTTATCGTCGAGATTAAGAGCGCCACTACAGCAGTGTTTCGCCATACGCATGACATGAGCGACGGAAGCCTTAGCTCGATCTCCGTGACGCAACCATCGGTTCAGGCGATCAGTCAAACCTTGAGTAGTTCGCAGAAAGACGCTGATATTGAATTGATTTTGAATGCCTCTGACATTAATGAACTGCTACCGGCTGGTAAATCTGACGATGCTCTCGATAAGACGCCCATTCCTAACCCAGCTGATGGTAGTTCTCCAGTGGGTGCGGTAGAAGCAGGCAGCCTTAACAGTTTTTATTGGTTGTTCATGGGCTTGTTGTTCATGCAATCCACCCGAAGAAAACGCTCAGCTTAAACAGTAAGTGAACGAAAGCGTCATTTGCATGTTTAAGCGTGCAAATGACCGTGTTCAGAGACGATGAGCGCTTAAGCGCTCACATCAAAAACTTTTCTATTATGACTGCTTGCTGTTACTCTCTTTATTCGCTTGATGGTTAACATACTTAGCAATAATCGCTTGCAGCTCCTGACGCTCAAACGGTTTGCCAATATGGTCGTTCATTCCAATTTTCTTATACAGCTCAATTTCATCTGACATCACGTTAGCCGTGAGTGCAATGATGGGTAGCGCGTCCATTGTATGTGTTTGTCGAATGAGTTTGGTCGCCTCCATGCCATCCATTTCAGGCATTTGAATGTCCATTAACACAATATCATAGGCTTTATTTTGTACCTGATTAACCGCCTCCTTTCCGTTTGAAACATTGTCCGCTGCAATACCAATTGAAGATAAAACATCCAACGCTACCATGGTATTGATCTCATTATCTTCTACTAGTAGAACAGACAGGTTTTCATAGGAGGGCTTATCAATCACACTATTTTGATTAGACTCATCGGCATCAGTCGTCGCGTCACGCTTGTCATCCGCTTGCAATACATCCAAACACTGCAAAAATATTCTGACTAAATCATTTTTCAGCATGGGTTTGTTCAACACCGGGTAATTTAACCCCGCGGTTAGATAGTCAGCATCGTAGCCGGTAAAAACAATCAACGAATCAAAGTGGTCTGTATACTGCTCAACTTTTTTAACAAGCTCCAGCCCTTCCATGTCTGGCAATTTCCAATCCAGTAATACAAAGTCAAATTTTTCATTGGCCAACTCAATAACCGCCATCTTGGCATTGGATGAACGGGTCGTTTTCATGCCCAAAGATCGAATAAGATTCTCTGTTATATCCAATGTAATTAAGTTATCTTCAATAATTAAAACCGACCTATCATGTAAAACCTTTAGTGCTTCTTCATCGAAATCACCTGCACTGATTGCATTTACATCAAAATCAGTTGACAGTGGCAAGGTAAACTTAAAACATGAACCTTTCCCTTGCTCACTTTCAAAGCCAATAGTACCGTCCATCAATTGAGTCAGCATTTTGCAAATAGTTAAACCCAGCCCCGTCCCACCGTATTTACGAGTTGTGGACGATTCAGCTTGGGAAAAACGCTTAAACATTTTGCTTTTTTGTTCTTCGCTGATGCCAATACCAGTATCCGATATTGAAAATTCGACAATGTCGCCTTGTTCATCACGCTTCAAAACGCTGATATCCAGCAATATATAACCCTGAGATGTAAACTTGATGGCGTTCGAAGATAAATTCAGCAGTATTTGCCCAATGCGTACTGGATCACCCAGATACCATTGATATAACTTGGGATCTACATCAAATATAAGCTCTAGTTTTTTATCACTGGCACTTCTACCCACCATTGTTTTGACGTTATCAAGCAGTGATGACATTTCGAACGGAATTTTTTCAATGTGCAATTTTTTAGATTCGATCTTGGAAAAGTCTAATATGTCATTAATGATTATCGTCAATGACTTAGCCGAAAACTTAAGCTTTTCCATATACTCTTTTTGCTGATAATTCAATTTTGTATTCAATAAAATATCACTCAACCCCAAAATTCCATTCATGGGTGTTCGAATTTCATGAGACATATTGGCTAAAAATTGCGATTTAGATTCAGCTGCCGATTTCGCTCGTTCATTCGCTTTCTGTAGATACAATGACTGGCGGATCATTGAGCAAAACAGAAGCGAAAAAATAGCAACGGTCATGGTGATAGACATCCCGATTATTTGACCATACTTTTCATCTCTGTCATTGGATAACTGACTAATATTGCGCCCAATCTTGCTGGAAATAGTCGTATTTTGAATGGGCACCAACAGGGCATTGGCCTGCACATGATTCTCTAAAATAAAGTTAATATGTGCTTCAAACATATGCCATTTATCACGTTCAACACCCAAACTCTTCAAAACACCACTCTGCATGTTTATTTTGTTGGAAATATCGTTTAACAGATTATCGTCAGCATTATTCCTAAACGCGGCCACTAAAGAGACAAGCCTTGTCAGCTCTGTTTTTTGGGCTTGCGTAACGTTCTTTGCCATCAATTCCATATTGGATATAAATCGAAATGATGTTTTGAGCATCGTTGCCAACTGCATATAGCCGGTCACCTGCCCTAAAAATATATCGAGCTCTGATATCAAATCCGACTTATTATCTTGTATGCTCTTAAGCTGATTATAATATTGTTCAAATTTCAGCTGCTTTTGAGCATATCGATCATAATGATATACGCCACTGTTCATCGCCGATAAGGTTTCAACTGAAAGTTGCACAGAATAATCGTGCAATCTTGATTTTAATTGCAGCTCTTCTTGATCACGTTGATGCTCAAAATATACATCTATCAGACTTAACCCTAATAGAAGAATGAAGACCAATAATCCCGTTTCAATTAAATATGATAATTTTTCTTTCATAAAGCATGCTCTGACAATTCACCAGTAAATGCATGAAGTAAAGCCACTATATCTTTAACATCATTTTCACTTAACGCTAAACCCAGCTGCCCTATTGCCATTATTTCAACCGCTTCCTCTAGCGTACTCACTGCGCCATTGTGAAAATAGGGTGCCGTTTCAGCAACATTACGAAGCGTCGGGACTTTGAAGACGTGTTTATCAAAACTATTTTGCGTCACGCCGTACCGCCCTTTATCCTCTAATAAAATAGCCGGCACTTTATCAACGCGTCCGATACGTTGATATAAATTACCGCCTATATTTCGGCCTTGATGACACGAAACGCACCCAAACCCGATAAATTTATCAAATCCTCTTTTTTGTTGTTCTGTGAGTGCATTGACCTCGCCCAGTAAGTAGCGATCAATGGGGGAATTAGGCGTAATTAATGATTCTTCGAATGTTACGATGGCTCGAATTATGGCTTCACTGGTGATGCTCGCTTCGCCAACGGAACGAAATGCACTGACAAATTCAGGTATTTGGGAAAGCTTGCTGATAATTTCCGGCCAGTTACTGCTCATCTCAACTGGGTTATGAATGGGGCCAACGACTTGGTCCGCTAAGTCTGCACTTCGGCCATCCCAAAATTGACGAAAGTTAAAAACAGCATTTAACACCGTGGGCGAGTTTCGCGTACCTAACTGTCCACGAAAACCGACTGAAACCGGAAATCCATCGTCCCCACCTAACCCTAAACTGTGGCATGAAGCACAAGAGATAGAATTGTCACGAGACAGCAATTTTGAATTAAATAAAGCCTTCCCGAGTTGCACCCAATCTTTATCAATTGACGCTATATTAGGGATAGGCTGAATAGGTCCGTTTAAAGTAATACCCTGATATTGTGTGTGCTTATAGGATGATTTTGCTTCATTTTTAGGCATGTGCAGGTAGAAATACACGCCTAGTACAGTGGTGATCAAGACTAATGAACAAAATACGCTGATAAAGTAGCGATAGGTCATGTGAATATCCGCACTGATGCCTTTCCGCACAGTAAATAGTACGGCACTTCAGGAGAAGTATAGATGAGAGGCCCTTTGATGCAGCGTAAAAATAGGTCTGCTGTGCTTTTATTGAAAAGGTCGCCATCGATCTTGGGGGTTAACTATTTATGATTAAGCAGCATAAAACCGTCATATTTTATGATGGCTCATGTGACCGGTGCATCAGAGACCGACATGCTTTCGAACGTTGGACAGACGAGGTAAATGACGCTTATGAATGGTGCGACATTACTGATAACGATGCTCAGCTAATGAGTTGGGGAATAGACCCCATCAAGGCACTCACCGAACTACACATTAAAACCCCGACTGGGGAGATTTTAAGTGAATTGGATGCATACATTTACCTTATGCGGCCCATACCGCGATTACGCCCATTGGCTGCGTGCCTAGCATTACGCTGGATTCGTCCCATCGCCGCCTATTTATATCGCTGGCAAGTCCGTCGACGGTTAAGAAAGACGGGGCGCTTACCGCCACCCTCTGCGTAACCATCGGATTGCGCAGGCAAGGTTGGTGAACCTGCTGTGTGATCGACGGCTGGTGATTAACGCACTCTGAACCACTCAGGCCATCTTCCAACAATTTTGCTAAGACTGTTTGTCAGCGCCTCCCCTTATCATTTGAGGACACCCGTTCCTTCGCTTGCCGAAAGGGATGATTGCCTCATGATTAACGCTGAATTACTATTTCACTCACCACAAACACCCATCGACAATAATAATAAGGTATTGGGCTGTGTTGCTACTGTCTGGATT
Organism: uncultured Saccharospirillaceae bacterium; assembly: GCA_947503895.1. Classification (GTDB taxonomy): domain Bacteria; phylum Pseudomonadota; class Gammaproteobacteria; order Pseudomonadales; family Oceanobacteraceae; genus Bermanella. The sequence goes on along the minus strand of CANNFT010000004.1, from coordinate 254,246 downwards.
TGCCCTAGGCTGTTCCGCGGTTATGTTTTTGGTGGTGTTCAGAGAATTCCGCCATCTAGCCGTCGGCAAAGTCTTTTTAGTGACGCTGATTGCCATCAGCTGTATGTTTCTGCGCCCCGCTGTTTCTGAGGAGTGGCGCCCTCTGCTGTCAAATGTAATGACGGCAGTCCCCGCATTATTTTGGTTGTTATGCCAAATGACCTTTTCACACCGCCCTCGGTTTTTTTCGATCTGGAGCTTCATTGCTTTATATAGCTTTATCCCGCCAGCGATATACCGCTCTCTCTCAAGTGAAGTGATGGGCATTTGGGGTTACTACCTTGCATGGCGTATTCCCAGCATTAGCGAGTATGTGCTGACGTTGAATGGGCTATGGGTTATCGTGGTTAATTGGTCAGACGACCTTGTGGAGAGCCGCCGAAAGCTCCGTGGCATCGTACTAGGAGGATTTGGCTTAACGACACTGATCGTGACATCCACGATGAATTTTGGCTGGGGGCACATTGTGTCTGTGCCTTTAATTTCAGCGATCGCATGCTTATTTACCGCCGCGTTTATCGTAAAAGGCAGAACCGGTGCATTATTAGGTGAACCTCTCGCACCGACTTCGCACCACTCGCATCATAGTGATGTAAGCATTCAACAACGTCTTCTTACCCTTGACCCCTTGACTGAGAGGCCAACCGAGCCCGTTCAAAGACAACCCGTCACACCGTCGGTTACTGCACCTTTCCAGGCAGACTTCGATCCTAGTGGAGACACAGCATCACCTCAACCCATCGACAACCCCGCACCCTCCTCACCCACAACGGACACACTGGTACACTTGTCACGTTTACAAAGCATGATGCAAGACGGTTTTTACCGACGTGAAAAACTAACACTGCCGCAATTGGCCAGTGCGATGAATTTGCCAGAGTACAAAACCCGTGAATTGATCAATAAACATCTTGGCTATCGAAATTTTAATGGCTATATCAATCAACTGCGTATTTCAGAGTCTTGTCATCGATTAATACAAGAACCCGATACGCCCGTACTCAATATTTCGTTAGACGTCGGCTATCGAACGCTCAGCTCGTTTAACCGTGCTTTCAAAGATATTATGAAGTGCTCACCGACCGAATTCCGGCAACGTCAGTCATTAGCACATAACATTGTAAGCCACTCATCGCTGGATACTTCCTCCACTGCCTATCATAAGCAAACTGAGTATTTGTCAGGTACGCATGTTCAGAAAGCAATACCAGACTGACGAATTACTTAAATTACAGTATTTGCATGGTGAATTTAAAAACTCTGTAACCCTATCGCACATGGGTCTTGCCGCCAATTGTAAAAATTGCACACACCTACGCTCTTCTGCACATGGAAAAACCTCGTCACACATGAATCAAGCCACTACCTTTATTAGCGCCTTGTCTCAATCACCGTTTTCGTGGATAGACTGCAACGATGCATACACCAAGCACCGAAATGGATGTGCACAAGAACAGTGAAAATATTGGCACCACGCTACTGAAACATACGCAAGGCAAACAATAATAAACGCCACTCTCTTGTTTCATTGCCTCAATTTATTGAGCATGTTAACAATGACGAAGTGGCTGAAAGCAACTGTTTTACATAATACGAAAAAAAATGCCGAACAGCATTTTGCGTAATCGTAAAACTTTGAGGGACGACTCCATGCAGCGGATTTTATTACACCCCACTTCCAGCCGATCACGTGCCCCCAAGGGCGAAGCACTCTTGAAGGAAATCAAACTAATATTACTAAACTGTGCGAGTGATCCACCTGATTTAGAAATGCTTGCTAATGCTTTTTCTATCAGTGGCCGTTCATTGCGGAGGCAGTTGGCGGAGTCAGGAACCAGCTATCAAAAAATGCTCAATAGTGCCCGTTGCCATCTCGCCACACAGTTTCTGCAACAGACTAAAATGGCAACAGAGGAAATATCCGAAGAATTAGGATTTACAGACGTCAGCAATTTTAGACACGCCTTTAAACGATGGACAGGCACATCACCTGCGGCATTCAGAAATCAACGTCAGGTTGCTTGAATCCACCCCAGCCTAAAATAAAGTCAATGAATAATCGTAACCGAGCTGGCATTAATGCTCGGTCACGATATACAAGATGAACTGTACGGTCTAACCCTTGCCAATCTGGTAAGCAAATCTGAATATCATGATTGACCTGTCCACTTCCATCGACCAAGAGGTGAGTCGGTAAAAAACCGATTCCCACACCTTGCTTTACCCAGTTCAGTGCAACAAGGTTGTCATCAGCACAGGCCCAAGGCTCAGGCTTGATGATGACTTGATCATTGCTCAACTTATTACGAAGAGTCCATTGATATACAGGAGCAGAGACGATGTGGCGGTGTAAATGTAAATCACGAGGATGCTCAAGTGGGCCTTCATTCCAATGGTAAGATCCAGCAGCACACAACACCGAATGGGTATGCAGTAGCGGTCGAGCGATCCAATCGCTATCGGCTTGTGGTCCTACACGAAAGGCAAGATCAAATTGCGCTTCAACCAAATTTATATTGCGATTAGAGAGCGACATATTCACGCGAATGTTAGGGTGCATTTTCATAAATTCACCAACGGCTTTACCTAACCACGATTGAGATACATTGACAGGGGCAGCAATATTTAACACGCCATGAGCTTGATGTTGATCGCTGTAAAGCAGGTCGCTAACGGCGGTTAAATCTTCTAACAATGGTGCACAGGCGTCCACATACTGTTGGCCGACCTCCGTTAACTTAAAATGATGGGCGGAACGGTCAAGTAGTCGACAACCTAAAGCAGATTCGAGTGCTTTCAGTCGGCGACTCAAAGTTGCCACCGGCATGCCCATCATCTTGGACGCTTCTGTCAAGTTACGAAAGTGTGCTAACTGCACAAATATTTTTAGATCATCTAACGAGTGTTGAGATACTCGCTTGGTATTTCGATTGTGCATCCGGTTGGACGTGGCAATATGTGTCATTGAAAAAGCGTCGGCGCTGCCCAGTTGAACTGGATTGCTTGTGATTTCAGGTGTGGTTTTCGGTGGTTTCAAGTGTTCGATCCTTTCGCATACGTCCTTCTACATGATTCTATATTTCATTTTTGAAATCTTAAATATCAATTTTGCTTATGTTTGATGAACTCTAAAATCGATAACCTCTTTTCTCCGATATTTATCACGAGAATCGTCATGGCTAAGAAAGATTTCCAAGCTTGGATAATGGTCATTATTTGCGTATTTTTTTGGGGGAGTAATTTGAATGCGGTCAAAGCGATCGTCGATTCGGTGTCACCGCTTTCGATCGCTGCGGAGCGCTTTAGCATTGCCGCCATGATTATGCTTCTGCTCCGCATGATACAAGGTCGTGCCGAATCCACACTATCCAGATTGACGCAATGCCAAATCTTGTTATTGAGTTTAATGGGGGTTGCTGGTTTTAACTTCGCGATTTTCGCGGGCCTGCAATACACCTCTGCGCTGAACGCCAGCCTGATCATGGCGATCAATCCACTTCTGACGAGCTTGCTTTCGAGCATAATATTAAAGTCCCCGCTACACGGTAGCCAAGTTGTAGGTATTCTGATCAGCTTGCTCGGAGTCAGTTTCGTCATAACGGGTAATGACTGGAGTGGCATAAAAATCGGAACTGGCGACTATTATATTTTAGTCGCTTGCTTGTGCTGGGCTTGCTATAACGTCCTAAGTCTGCGCTTCACAATCAATATACCCACGCTGCAGCTAACTCGTTGGAACCTCGTATCAGCCGCTGTTTACTTATGGGTAGGCGCCATTATTTGGGAGGAGCCGATACAAACACTCAGCGAAGCCACGGACTTTGATCACACTCTCATGATATACATGGGAATATGCGGCTCGGTCATTGCGTACTTCTTCTGGTTTCGCGGTATTCAAACGCTCGGCCCGAGCCTCACGTCCTTGTGTTTGAACTTAGCACCCATTTTTACCCTGCTTATTAGCATTTACATGGGCCAAAGCCCCAGTCCGACACAACTCTTCAGCATGGTAGGTGTATTAGGAGGTGTACTCATTGGCAGTGGATACCTGAGTCAGGCATCAGTATCACAGAGATTAAAATACACTCGTAAGAATGAATACCCATTCAAAAAACAACGAATCGTGGCCTGCGAGCAAAAATAGGCTATACACTAGACACATTTAGAAACGTTCGGTTATAAAACTTGGTGAATTCAGAACATGTGCTGAATTTATTGTGCTTACCGGCTGGTTTCTTGATATTCTTCCGCCTAAGGAGTCAGACACACCAAGGAACTGTGATGTTAAATAAGATTTTTAGAGCAGATGCGATGCACATTGGTGAAGGCATCGTCAGCGGTTATATTGCTTGTTTTCTTGCCGTGCTCAGTTTTCTGGGCGTTCTTGCATTCCATTTTCCCGAATACCTCACCACCCCTGAATTACGTCAAAACTACCATGTTGACACGCTACGAATCATTCTATTCTATGCCTTGGTAGTATCTGGAAGTTTAGGGCTGCTGAATTTTGTTAGGAATAAAAATAAACGACTGGGTGCCGTCGCTTGGACATTCGTAGCAGCGGCCATTGCACTTGGAGGCCACAGAGTCCCCGTAGAAGATTTCCCTGATCACACACCGTATATAGGGCTAGATTGGTTTATTCTAGACTTGCTGGGCTCGACGCTTATCTTTGTATTTATTGAAAAAATCATTCCCCATAAGAAGCAAATTATCTTACGTCCTCAGTGGCAAACCGATTTCAACCACTTCTTCGTAAACCACTTACTCATTGGGTTCGCGCTTTTAGTCGCCAATCAATTTGTCAACCGAACCTTCGGCTGGGCACTTAACGATGATGTTCAACAGTTTATAACTTCACTTGCCTTTCCTATACAGCTATTTTTAATCATTTTAATTGCTGATTTATTTCAGTATGCGTCGCATCGGATCTATCACGAAGTTCCTTTGTTCTGGCGACTACATGCCGTTCACCACAGCGTAAAACACATGGATTGGTTGGCAGGCTCTCGTCAACATATTATTGAACTACTGATCACTCGATCCATCGTATTAACGCCCATCGTCTTGCTCGGGTTCGATAAATCAGTCATAGATGCATATGTCATCATAGTAGGCTTTCAAGCTGTATTTAATCATGCCAATGTAAAAATCAACTTTGGACCATTAAAATATCTAATCGTAACGCCCCAGTTTCATCACTGGCATCATGCATCTGACGACGCTGCAATCGATAAAAATTACGCTGCGCATTTTTCATTTATTGACTATCTTTTTGGTACAGCCGTTAAAGGACAAGCGGAATGGCCAAGCCAATATGGCGTAAAAGGCGATTACATGCCAGAAGGATTCTTAAAACAACAAGCCTTTCCGTTTACTTATCGAGAAGAGCCAACTACGCCGGAAATAAAATAGAGCGTTAAATTCTTGATGGTTTGACATAATGAGCGAGCGAAGTTTTGAGTATGCTCCTGAATGACTACCCGTTGAACAACGCAATACTGGTTGCGCATGAAAAGTTGGAAAGTGCAGACGCAAAAATGCCAGGGTGAAATTGGATTTTAGTAATGTAAAAATGAAGTTTTTCAAATGCCCCACTAAATGCACAACTAAAAAGTGGGCGTCATACTAAAAACATAAAAGCGGAAAATTTTAATAAAGAAAATGAATAACCTATCAAAACCATCGGTCATTACGGCTATCCTCAAAGGTACTGATAGAGCGAAGACAAAACCTATAACTTAAACTATTGCGCTACTGGTAAAGCTCTATTGCTTGTAAAAAAATAAGAGAAGTGATTCAGGAAATGCGTCCATTATCAACATACCCCTTCACTTTATTTAACATCACCTACCACTGCAATTAGAATATCCAACATTTTTTAGTCAATATACATAATCTACTTTACTACTCATAGCATCAAGATTATATTTTTATCGCGATTTAATAATTTCAGTAACCAGAGGCAACTTCAGTCCATAAAAATAAAAATAACCACTAGAAAAATTATATGAGACAACTAAAAAAATGGCCATTAAGATAGCAATACAAATGGTATTACTATTTGACCCTGAAATACTAACAAAGGAACCAAAACCAGGCAGAATTTTATATTTAACCCCTCTATTCCTTTCAATTAACTTTTCTAGCTTTTTTGTATCTTTACTCCGAATTTCATTAGAGCAAAAAATATTCCTTCTGTCATAATATAGCCTTTTTCCATCAATATAGTACTTACCTCTTATTAGCCTAATATTCTTAGCATTAGAGTACTTGACCAAACCAAAGTTAAGATGCACATACAATTCAATAATTAACTCTAAGGTGCAATAAACAAAACAAAAAAGAAACACATAAAATATCGCCTCTGTAGTAAAAAGAGAGTTATACATCATTAATCCAACAATGATTAGTTATCTATATTAGCTATAGAGTTGTTTATCAAATTTGACTTAAATCTCAATTTCAGCCGCCCAGTAACCAGAAAAAATGGAACATCACATAATTTTAACAAATTGCACAGCCTCAAAAGGCATAAACAATTCGATTCTATCCTCAGTTCTCAGACGTTGTAATTACATTATTATTTGGTCGAATAATTTACGTAGTTCCGCTATTTGCTTAGTGGATACAACCACTTTCCCCTTGGAATACTGGAGGTTGAATTCTGCTAACCATTCATCCGAAAGCACCGGTGCCTTTACCATTCCCAATTGTTGAGTAAATAATGTTACTGGTGCATAGCCAACGCTATGGGTTTTAGTTATTTCCTGTGCTTTCTTGATCGCATCAAAATAAAACTGATAATCAGTAATGGTACCTTTAGGTCGATAGCGTTGAACTTGATATCTTAAGATATATTTATTTATCCATGGCTTTAATAATGGACACAGAAAATATATCAGACCAAGCAATGCAATAGTGACGAACACATATACACTTATGTTTAATAAATTTACATAAATAATTCTTGCGACTGACAAAATTGCGTCGCTTATGAAGCGCCATGCTATTGCTATCACCTGTCCAGCTGTCAATGACTCAGGTTGTAGAAATTCTATTTTACTTATTTCTCGATTCGCATATTCGCTGACCTCCTCAAATGCGAATTGACTTGGTTTCTTGCTGGGCACTTGATAGAAAGCTGTGGGTTCAAATGGCATCCAGCCAATTCCATCTATATAAGCCTCAACCCATGCATGTGCGTCTAATCCACTGACTTCAATATATCCGGTAACAGGATTTACGTCAGTAGCACTGTATCCATTTACGTAACGTGCCGAAATACCAATACTGCGCAACATTAGCACCATAGAAGTGGCAAACAATTCACAATGACCGTATTGTGTCTCAAATAGAAATTCCTCTATCACCTGATCATTCTCAATGACACGTTCATACGAGAAATTATCTGACAGTACAGGTCGGTCTTCCATTGGAGCTAAATTAGAAGTAAGGGCTGTATCTAACGTATACTGGAATTCCGTTCTAAGGTGATTCTCAATTGCTTGCGCTTTTTCGTAAGGCGATTTTAAATTTTGCACTAAATCGACCGTGTATGATTGGATAAGGGGTTTTATATCTATATCTAACTGCAACCATTGACCGCCCACCTGGTTTAGCGCTTTTTCATAAACCATTCGGCCTTGATAGAATTCAACACTAAATTCTGCGTTGTAGCCTGAACCTTTTTTCAAAACTTCAGGCACACTAAATTGATTGAATGCTTCTTTTTTAAGGGTCGTAGCGGGAAAGTATAGGTGCGTCGGTTCTGCAGCTAAGGGGATAAATCGATTTAAGTCATGCTCGACATGAACTTCATACCCTATCACTTTTTTATCTTGAGCAAATGTCGATGAATTAATGAAACCTTCGTCACCGGGTTTCACATATTGCACCTGACGATTCGAACTACTCCATTGCGAACCATCAAACGAGTCATATATCCGAGTCCGCAAATACATCGTTTGGCCCGAGCGAATTGATAATAACAACTCATCACCTAATTTGCGTTGGCTTGAGTGCTGGCTCTGCCTACTACTGCTACCATTACCTCTAGAACTAGATTGGGAATTTCCTTCGGAACGACCATCGCCTGTATCGTTACTTATGCCTGATCCACCCAATTGATCCTGAAGCTGATTTTTTAACTGATTCAAGTTCCCTTTCAGCTCATTAATTGCTTGCCTTTCTTCATCTGAAAGACTTTCATCGTTTAGCGATTCATCCATCACTTTTTGCGAATACTCGAATAAGTCATCTCGCTCATCTAGTGGATTAACATCATTAAAACCTTCATCTGAGTTCGGGTTCTCCGCACGTTTTTCCCAACCTTTGTCATGGTAATAGTGGTCGGAACCGGGAGTCGCACCAAACAACAACGGCTCAAATCGAGGCGTTAGCAAATAAATAACAAATGCTGTAGCACATAATACAAAGCTCGACTTAAACCACACGATTCGATTCAACTTATTATGCTGAACACTGAGGTTTAAAAAGCTGGCTGATAAACCAAGAGAATATGGGATAAAAAACAATAGATACCAGCCGCTTTTCGATTCGATAGCGCCTGTACAGATCATCGCAAAACTTAGCACCAAACCAAGGTAGCCTTGGCGAGCCTTATAGGTTTGTAGATTAAGTGCCAACTGAGCAAAGGCTAAAAACACGAGTAATGCCGAAAATATCCCCAACGTAAAAATCAGTGGCAGAAATGCGATAATTCCCACCATAGCAATCTGTTCAGATTGCTTATGGTATGCCTGCTTATCTTCCGCTTTATTCACCAGATTTAAGCTGTATCCCGTTGCTAAAAAGAAGATGGGAAATAACAGTACAACGAGAAAAGGAATCCCCAACCCTACAGCTAAAGATGAAAAAGCTGTAGCGATCGTAAATGAGTAAGCAGTAAAGACATTCGGTGACATTTAAAATATCTCCCCAATGTTTGAGCCGCTGTGAATATCAATCTTTGTGGTCTGATATGACTGTTTACGCTGAATCGGTCGAATATCAACAGACGTTTCTAGATACGTTTGGGTTTCCAGGCCAATTTCGATCATATACTGGTGAGGAAAGAGTGGTAGATTTAAATGGTTGTGCGCGGATAGTTTCGCCGTAAACGTGATAGCCACAGGGTAAGTCGGGTTTGATGAATAAGCCTGCTTAACTTGGTTTTTGTATTCACCCGAATAGGAAGGCAAATCAAGCTTAGCCAAGGCTGTTAACAATTTGATTAAGCCTCGCTGTGACGGTCTGACATCTATCGTTGTCTCTCCCAGTATCACTCGACATCCCATTCCCATTTGAACACACTTAGCGGCAGTCGATGCGGCAATCTCTATCATGTGCTCCTTTGCATCAAACACAGCCGTCGTTGATTTTATTGAACTACACAGGTCTGACGTTGTATTTAATACAATCATAATAGACGGGGCACGAGTTTCATCAAACTCTTTAACGATCCACTCATTATGCTTTGCACTCATTCGCCAATGAATATTTCGCATTTCATCGCCGTCTCGATAACTTCGCATTGAGGCAAAATCTTCTGCTGCCAGCATCTGATGTTGGGGTAAACTCCCTTCGTTATTTGAACTCAACAGATGTTCAGTTGGCAGACCTTTTAGTTCATGGATTTTGGGAGCAACGAAGATTTCCACTGGCTCAATAGAAATCAGCTTGTTTTTTTTAACGATGCCAAAAGGGAAGCAAGAGTATATTTTAATTTGATCAATTTTGAATTTCCCTCTCATACTAAACATGACAGGAATTTTTGCTTGTCCTGATTTAGTCAGTTCATCCAGTTGAACCGCTTCTAGTTGTTCAAATGGCTGGCCATTTGATGGCAACTCAATGCTTAAAAGGTAACGAGAGCTTTTACTCTTTAAAATGCAAACTAATTCATAAGGTTTACCAGCTTGCAAATTTTGAGGCACAGTTATTTGTGCTTTAATGCCTCGTAGCTGCATCCAGGCTGCACCATAACTGTAAATCAGCATCGCAAGAATAAAGGCAAACATCGCGTACATCAGGTGAATGCCTCGATTCCATGCCGCAAGAAATAGCCCAAGACATAGCAGCCAAAGCACGCGTTCTATGGTGACGTGCCGTTCAAGAAATGCTTGCCAATGCTCAGGAAGAACTGACTTTTCGATTTGATCCATTTTTGTCACTTCGCAGGACTTTGTTAAACAAGCTCAAGCATGTTTGAGATTTTTTTGGCGGTGTTAGCGTTGCTCATTCCAGGGACGGGAATAGTAGCTGCGACATTTTGATAAAAACGTTTATCGACAGATTTATCGCCAGTATTTAAAAGTCGATGAGTTAAAACCGGATCGGCCATGATAAGCACATCGTCTGGTGTTACAAAGCTGCGACCATCTAGCAGCGCATACGCCTGACAAGCGCGAATCAGAGCAATACATCCCCTTGGACTAACACCGATACGGATATTTTCGTCTTTATTAACCGCTTCACAAATTTTAGAGATATATTCCACCACCTCATCTTTAACCGTGATGCGCTTCAGCAAAAATTGTAGCTGAGCCAGGGTTTTAGTCGTAATTACAGGAGATAGGGTTTGGTCAGGGTGGTGATCCAGATTTAATTGCGCAATTTTCTTTAGCTGATTCGCATTGGGATATTCCAATTTCATTTTAATGAAGAAACGATCCAATTGAGCTTCTGGCAAGGGATAGGTGCCGCTGCATTCCAAAGGGTTTTGTGTTGCCATCACCAGAAACTGATCGTCTAGCGGATAGCTAGTTCTATCCAGCGTCACCTGATTTTCTGCCATGGCTTGTAGTAACGCAGACTGTGTACGAGGTGAGGTACGATTAATTTCATCTACCAGCAGTATTTGCGTAAAAATTGGACCTTTATGCAGAGTAAATTCGTTTTCTTTCGGGTTAAAAATATTCGAACCCGTAATATCAGAGGGCATTAAGTCTGGTGTGCACTGCACACGATGGTATTCAAGATCAAGGGTTTTAGACAACACCTTAACCAGCGTGGTCTTCCCAAGCCCTGGCGCTGCCTCCACCAAAACATGCCCACGACACAATACGGATATGAGCAACTGATCGACCAACCATTTATCCAATACCATAGCCTGATTCAACTGATGGCGAAGTTTTTGAAGAATCTGATTGGCTTTTTTTACAAATTCATCTGACATAATTTATCAATCCCTAACATACCCAAACCGGTTTTAACTAATAATCTTTGCGGGTGGGGAATAATACTATATATGCGATGAGCCAGGTAGGGATGAGTGCAAGGAGCCAAAGCCAGGATAAATCAAATACATCAATTAGGAGCAATGCAACGGCTGCAAGTGTCGGAAGCGTCACCACAATACTGAAAACATTAGTGCCGACTACATCTAAGCGGCAACTTTGACAAGGAATTATCATGTCGCCTTCGAAATCTAGCGTGAATAACTTGTAGATAGAGATTTTGGTGCCGCAGTTATTGCATTTGAATTTATTAATCATTCTGCCTCTAACTGTCTACTTTTATAATTATCTTTTGGCCATTACATAATCAAACTCAACTATTTTACTCTAATTAAAAAATAGGTGGCATATCGAGTACCACCATCCAATATAAAATAGAAAAACTTAGTGGAATAAATGCCAACATAGTCGTTGCAAAAAACTCTCTTATAGGCCGGTAAGGGCAGCTTTCCTTAGGGTTATTGTTTGAGCACATTACCACCTTGGAACCAACATATTTGTTTACGGGCATAGCATCACGCATCCAAAGACTTTGGCGATTGGATATATAAGATTGCCCACCCAACTCAAATTCGAACGTGACAATCTTATACTCCTTTGGTGACATAACCCCTTTGATCTCCTTTACGATAACGTCTACTTTTATAACAGATGCATTATATTTTTGCCAAGTTAGGTACCAAACGTAATACCCATACATTCCAACAGCCAAAACTAAGCAAAATACGATAGGAGACCAAATTACGAGGTTCATTTTTTTTAAAAATACCTATTAGCAAAAGCTGTTGTTAACATTGCGATAGAGCCAGCTACTATTGCACCCAATACGCCTGCCAATATTGGGGCTAATGCAACCGCAGCGATTAAACCAATAATATAGGTTGTTGCCGCAAAGGCAAATAATGCCACTGATGCTTTTCCTAGCTCATTCCAGCCTAGAGTTCCGGAGGATAATATGGATGCAGCTGTTGCAAAAAGCGCCAATATTCCCGCAAGCAAAGAAGCTCTAAGAAGGTTTTTAGCATGTTTAAGACCTTCGGAAAACCAAATATCTCCTAATTTTCCGATATGAGCAAGAAAACCATCAACTAATCCTAATAGCGTTACTGCCAGCGTATTAAAGGCGTCTGATAAACTTCCCCCATTTGCACCGCTAGAAATTTTATATGCTCCAGCTCCAGTTTCGGGATCTAATATAATGTAACCCATTCCACTAAAACCCTGATAGTCAATTGGTGAGTCATGAAGAATCACCGTCTTACCACTATAAATAGCACTGTTAATTTCTGTTCTCATTTCACTAGAATGAAAATGTATATACTGACTAACGCTCGAGTAGTTTTTGGTATTTAGTGTATAAGTCTTTTGCCCCATAGAATTAGCTATTGAAATAGCCTTTACTGCTGACACTGCTTCTTTTGGACTTCCATTGCTTGAAAATATTTTTTCTGGTATTAAGTGCTCAAGTGCACTCATCATTGCTCCTGATTTCTGATTGAAATCACTCCAATCTCCCCAACAGTTTGACCTACATTCAGCCGAATTTGCCATTCGGTCCATATCCATTACCGCAGCGCCGAAGTAAACATTTTTGGGCTGCATAAAGAAATAATCTAGATGTGATGAGCTACTAAATGTTCCATAACTTGGTTCTCTAAAATAAATTACTTCTGAGGATTTTGCTAAGATGGCTGCATGGTAATTTGTCATCCCCATATAACCAACTGCACCAAGCTGGAGTAGATCTCCCATTAATTCATGCTTGCTTAGTTTACTAAGCATTTCGACTGATTCTGATTCAATATTATTTGCTATATCTGGCGAAGCTTGTTCGATTTTATCATGAGTTGCTTTCAATCGTTCTTGTAACTCACTTAGCTGCGACTGGGAAACACCTTGCAAGTCCATAGCAACGGCCTGGAAGTCTGCTGCTATGATTGGATTCGATGTTGTTTCCCATCCAAATCTTGGGCTGTAAAAACCTAATTCGTTTTTCATTTCGTAACCTAAGGGCACTGAACCGCTGATGCTCACCACCTGCTCATCGACTGTAAATTCGGCGATGACATTGAATAGCCCATAGGGTAGAGAACTTGGAATATCCGCTTCGCTTTCTATATTCTCAGGAAGGTAGTCTAAAAGAATTTGCTCATCCGCTTCTGTCGCGGGTTTAAATGAAACAGCCAGTGCTTTGCCAGCCAAATTTGCTGTGTAATCTTCCAATTTTAAGCTGGTATATTTCAGTTCATATTTGAACTTATGACGCATGGACTCAGGTAATTTTGACAAGCTCGTGTCTGTCACCACTTGTTGATACGGTAGAGAGCTGGGCAAGTTAGTATCAACGGTTTGAATAATTGCCTGCCCGCCTAAAATATCAGCAACAGTTGCATCAGCGTGATTTTCGTTGATAAAGGTTTCTAGTGATTGCTGATAGCCCACCATAGCTTGTTCAATGGCACTTTGATCAATGCCCTGAACCCAGCCTTCTTCCTCATTGGATGTCATGCTTCCTTCAATTTGACTAGCTAAATCGCTGCCGTCGAATGGAACAGCATTTTGAAGATCGACACCCTCTTTAAATTCATATTGTTTAAAGCTTGGATCTAACGATACCCAAGTGTCATTGATATAAGCCTCTACCCAAGTGTGCTCTAGCTTGATGCCTTTCGTTTCGCCTTCGTAAATCATCAGCGCATTCGGAATACCGCCTTGACCTAGTAGCACTTGAACAGAGTCAGCATAATCCACACCACCAACCCAGTTACGAGCTTTATCTACATCGAGTTCCACGGTTCCGATTTTATATCGCGCTTCAACACCAGCGTATCGAAGCATAGAAATAAGAATACTGGATGTATCCGTCGCGTTACCGGCTTTTAAGTCGAAAGCCTGTGACGCGCCCTGTAGTGAACCATAAGATGGGATAAATTTAATATTGTTATAAACCCAGTTATAAATCTGAACAGGGTCGTAATTCAGCTCTTGAACCTTGGCTTTGATTTCATCACTAAATTGAATCTCAATATCTTCGGCTAAGTTTTCAGCATTGTTTTCTGCAGTATTAGCAACCGGCTGGTTTAATACTGAAAATGATCGCATCATACCTTTCGCCATACTTTTCGTTTCATGGCTCGTTAATTGAGCCTGCTCTTCACTGACCTCAATTTTCAGGTTCTTCATTAATTCTTCTGGTGATGAGGAAGGTTCTCTTGCGGCGCTTGGTAGGGTACCAAAGGGAAGTTGCTCATTATCCCAGCTGTGCGTCACTTTATTTGAACCCACTTTTTGCAGTGTCGCCAAGCTACTTTCAAGCACTTTCGCAGTTTCTTCTTTGCTCTTATGCTTAGCTGAAGTAACTCGGTTAATTGCATATTGCACACGTGCCATTTGCTTTTGGAATTTTTGCTTGCGCTCATCTTCCAATGACGTCAGCTTATTTTTTAATAGGTCCGAATATCCTGAAAACTCAGGGTATACTTGCTCTGGGTTTGGCCAGTTTTCTCGAACATTGTTTTCCTGTTCCAGTATTGATTTTTGCAGACTGGCAACACCCCTATAAAAATCATTAACTGTATTCTCAGGAACATTTTTAGAAGAGCCTACCAAGTATTCATGCTGCTCATGAATACTCGATTGCAACTCCACCACTGAGTCCATTAAGGACTCAGTTAACGGCGTAAATGTATCTTTGGACTGACTTTCTTCAACACCATGTGAATAAAAGGCATATACAGCGGGTGAAAACATCACCCACGAAAATACGACCAATACCAAAGCTGCGGTAGAGCGCATGACTGACGTCCAGTCACGCAAGGCAAACAATAATGCTTTATTTTTCATATTCGAATTCCTTATTGACATAGACGACGGCTATATGGACCAGGTGCGGTAATTAGCAAGTTAAAGTCTTGCTCTGCACTATCCACTTGGTCGTTTTCAACTTTAATTTGAATTTGGCTGATGCCCAACAAATTAGTTGTTGCTTGATAGGTCAGAAGCCCAGAGTCGTTTATGGTCATTCCTGCTGGCCCACCTACCAAACTGTATGTCACTGGGTGATTTCCAATATTGATGACTTCCAATTGATACTGATATAACTCTTCAGTTTTCGCTCTTTTTTCCGGAGATGACGTAATAAACAACGTTCCATTCCCGTCAACAACAAGCACTTTCCAAGTATGCAGAACCTCATTTTCTCCATCCTTAACCCAGACAGCAAAATCATAAGAGCCTGTATTCATAGCATCCCAAGTAAGCTCTCCATCAACAGATAATTGTGTGCCCTGTGGCGCTTGATCCAATTCAAATGAAACCAAGTCATTCTCTATATCAGTCGCAATAATATCGTAACGGTAAGTCTCACCTAATTTTGCGTGTAAAGTTGGAGCACTTTGGATACTAGGCGCAGCATTATCCCGATAGTTCACTGGCACCGTCAGGAACGTTCCGTCATGACCGCCTTTTCCGTCGGAAACAGAAATTCCAAATGTAACGGACTTATCCGCCCAGTCAGAAGATGGTGTCCAAGTAAAATATCCAGTGGATGAAATGCTCATCCCGTCAACCGCTCCCATTAAGCTAAATGTCAACGTATCGTTGTCCGCATCAGTAGCTTCTACCTGGAATGTCCAAGGTAAATTGATATAGGCATACGGGGCGTTGAGAGCACCTAGTTGCGGATTTGTATTTGGTTGAGCTTGATGATCAGGGTCTCCCGGATTACCTACATTGCCCAGATCTTCTTGAACAGTAACCGTAATTTCGGCTGTTGACTGAAGTCCTCTACCATCGTGTACCCACACCGAGAACGTAACTTGCTGATTAATTAACGTTACATCTGGTGTCCAGTTTAATTCCCCAGACTCGCTAATTGCCATGTCGCCAATAGCGCCCGTTAATCCCCACGTCAACGTGTCACCATCAACATCTGTTGCTATGAATTGGTGTCTCCATTCGCTGTCCGCAAATACGCTTGTTGGCACTGCCGCCGTCAACTGTGGTGCGGCATTGGTATCCGTCGCTTTTAAAATGAAGCTTTGACGTAAGGCATACCCATAAGTGTCTTTTACCAAGATCACCACTTCATGATCCCCAAGCTGATCAGCTGTAGGCGTCCAAGTGAATAGGCCGTTACTATCGATAGACATACCCGATGAGCTGCTGGCTAATTCATAAGAAATCGCTTCATTCTCAGGATCAGTAGCAATAACTTGGTAAGTGTATTCCGTACCAACTGTCGCAACAGCCGTAGGATTACTGGTTACACTTGGTGGATAGTTCGTTTGTGGTTGCTTGATACTTAACGTAAAGGATTGAACATCTTTAGCTCCATGTTCATCCGTCGCTTGCACTTCGACTTCAGCGAATTCACCTTGCATTGTCGATGCAGTCCACTTGATTAATCCCGTCGATTTATCAATGGTCATACCAATTGGACGCTTCAATAGAATGAAACTAATTGCATTATTTTCTGGATCAGTTGCCTGAACTTGATATTGATATTCAGCTCCATCGAACACATCCACGATAGGGGATGAAGTGATTGTAGGTGCTGTGTTATCTGCCAAATCCGTTACGTTAATAACCACAACTTGTTCTGTCGCCCCACCTTTCGAATCAAGAGCAATGAATGTCACTTCGTGCGCTTGTACTTGGTTACTACGCGGAGTCCAGGTAACTGTTTTCCCATCAAACATTTGCATTCCTTGCGGAACATAATCCCCCATTACATACTGCAAGGCATCCCCGTCAGCATCAATTGCATGCAATTCGTAAGAGTAATGTCTACCGACTTTGGCTTCTGTTACAGGAATCGACGTAATCTCGGGTAAGGTATTTGACGCTTGCTCAGATACATTTAACGTATATTCAATTCGATCAAAATTACCTTTTGGATCGAATACCTCTAAGTTAATTGCATGTTCACCTACATCTTGTAGTGCAGGCACCCAACTGACTAAGCCCGTGAGCTTGTCAACGCTCATACCCTCAGGTGCATTCAGCAGACGGTATTCGAGTGTTTCGTTCACGTTAGGATCAAATGCATTTACCTTGTACTCATACAGGCGATCAACATTCGCAACATTCAATGGCTTATTCATGATGATTGGCATTTCATCCGTAACAACCAAGTCAAACACTTGCGTATCGGTTTGGCCTTGATCATCGGCTACTTCTACTTCGACCGTATAGGTACCAGCCAATTCTTTTGAGGTGGTATAAGTGATTTTCCCTGTTGCGGAATCAATTTGCATCCCCTCTGGTGCTTGTTTCAGACTGTAAGTTAGTACACCTCCCTCAGGGTCCATCGCTCTAACGTTATAGCTATAGGTTGAGTTGTCACCAAAATAGCTAATGGCAAAGTTACTGAATACACCCCGCTCCTGAGATTGCATGTAGAACCCAAATCGTCCATCAGTGAAAGTCGAATCATTCACTGTGATTGAGTCTACAAGTTCCACACCATTGGTAATATCAGCGGTGATTGTGCCGTTGATAAAACTTAATTGTAATTTGTATTCAACCAAGTCTTGTCGTGCAACATCGTTATAGTAGAGCCTTTCAAAAGTACTATCGGATACATTATTCCAATACTGTCCGGTCACAACACCATTTTCTATTGGATTATCGTATTTTCTGAACGCGATCCCTCGTACAGCAGAGCCTTGGTAGTTTTGTTTCCAGTCTAAAAGATAATGCTGCTGTTTGTTTTGGTAACCAATTAGAAAACCAATCCAGTCATCATCGCCCGTACTTTCCACTTCAAAAGTTCCTTCGATCATCGAATTTGCCATATCGAAATCTGAAACAAGACCCACGGCATTTGGATGAGCTGTTTGACGGGTTGTAAGACCTTCATCTTCAAATTGCCAATTTGCGTTACTAGCACTATCTAACCCAACATCTTCCCAGTCTGTTGCAATCATTGGTTGAGCAGGCCCGAAGCCCTGACCAAGCACATGCTTAGTATTAGGTTTACTCAAGATTTTTGGCGGATCGTTTTTAGGAATAATATCGATTGTTACCACACCCGTAGCATTATCTTGATAAGAATTTGCTGCGGTAAATTCAAAGGTATCTTGGCCTTCAAAGTGTTCATTTGGTAAATAAATAATATTTTGACCTTCACCAACAATAGTACCGTTTTCAGGTAGACGAGATATTTTATAAGTTAATAGATCACCAATTGCATCCGTCGCTACAAGCTCAACATCAAGCGCTGTATTTTCATCAGTTGAGTAAGTCGCATCATTAGCTGAAACTGAACCATACACTTTAATATTGAAGTTTTGCACGGTAGTTAACCCAGTCGAATCCTCAACCTGAATGGATACATAGTTCTGCCCTTGCTGATTTGAGCTAGGCATCCATATGATACTACCCGTTGATTTATTGATACTCATATTATCTGGGAATGTGAGCAAGCTATAAGTTAACGTTTCATCCGGGTCTTTATCTGTCGCCTTAGCCTCATAAAAGTAATATGTATCACCGACATAAAAGCTAGTTGGCGCAGTTGTTATAAAATAAGGTGCATTTCCAAGATCATTGACTGTTAACTGATACGTTTGCTCATCAAAAAGTCCACCTTGGTCTTCCACTTTAATAGTTACTTCGTGAGCACCTACTTGGGATACACTTGGTTTCCAGTATATAAATCCTGTGTTCGCATTTATTTCCATACCCCACGGTGATTTAGTCAATTTATATCTTAGATAACCCGTTATATCCGGATCCTCTGCTTTTACTTCATAGATGTAATTAGCATTTTCATCGGCTGAAATAACCGGATCACTTACAATGCTTGGTTGCTCATTCACATCAATGACCTGAAGCGTAAATGCCTGTTGGTCCGAGAGTCCTGCCTGATCTTTTGCCTCAACGACAATATTGTGATTTCCAATGAATTCTTTTTGAGGCGTCCATTGAATTAGACCTGTTGCTGGATCCACACTCATTCCAGAAGGTGAGGAAATCAGAGAGTAAGTAATTACATCTCCGACGTCATAATCCATTGATTCAACATCGTATGAATAAGTTTCTCTTTCATTAATTGAGGTTAATGCTGTTGATGTAATGACTGGCGCATCTAGCGTGTTATTCACGGTTAACGTAAAGGATTGAATTGTTTCTTCGCCAGTAGAATCTATAACAGAAACTGTAACGACGTGATCTCCAATATTCTCCGCAGTAGGCAACCAACTAATACGACCATTATCATCCATTACCAGACCTTCTGGTCCAGCAACGAGTTTATATTGAATATGATCACCATTGTCCTGATCATTACCTTCCACTTGGTAAACATAATTACCACGCTCATCAACACTAACGACAGGATCACTATCTATTGTTGGCTTATCATTTACATTAATCACGCTAACGGTAAACGTCTGGGTATCTGTTAATCCGTCATTATCAGTTACTTTTAAAGTAACCGTTGAATTTCCTACCTGTGCATTCGTTGGAACCCAAGTAATTCTTCCTGACACTGAATCAATAGCCATACCTTCGGGGCTTAGCGTCAATACATAACTATGCTGCTCGTCATTATCAATACCAATATCTAAGTCATGCACTGACGCATCATATTGATAAGGTAGATCTTCAGTGGCCGTGGTAATCGGTTGTGAATTAATTTCTGGCCTGTCATTAACATTATCCACCATTAAAGTAAATGACTGAATATTACTTTTGTTCCATGGGTCAGATACCTTTATGTTAATAGTGTGCCCACCTATATCATTAATGGTTGGCAACCAAACTATTTCACCAGTGTTTGAGTCTATTGACATATTCTCCGGCGACGTAATCAGCTCGTAAAACATATTTTCTGATTCCGGATCCCACGCAAATACTTGATAGGTATATAATTTATTTTCAAATGCATCTACTTGCGGATTAGATGTGATAATTGCTGACCGGTTTTCATGTATCACATACAATGTATAAATTTGTATGTCACTTAAACCTTCATCATCAACCGCCTGTACTCTGACTTCGTGTTCACCTTCTACAGGTTCATCCCACGTCACTTCTCCCGTGATGGCATCAATGACCATACCATCAATTTGTGAGATCAACTGGTAGGTCACATCCGAGTGTTGGTCTTGTGCAGTTATGTGATAAGAATATGATTGTGTATCTAATACATGCGTCACAGGCTCACTGGTTATCACTGCAGAACGATTAATAAGGTCAGCATCTGCTACGATTAAATCTACTGTGACGATATCAGAATTAATGCCTTGTCCATTATGGCTGACGCGCAACCTTACGGGGTATGTACCCATTTGCGGGAATGAAACTGAAGCGTTCACGCCTTGTGTTTCAAAACTGCCGTTATTATCCAGATCCCACTCATATTGTGTTATCGCTAATTCACCTTCCACTGCTTTTGAACGTGAAGCATCTAACGAGATTATTTCATTGACTTGCGCTGGTTTTGGATGAGCATCAATAATGGCTTGGTATTTTCCTTGCGGTAGCTGAGAACTGATTTCCTGCGTTTTAATATCGATAATGGCTTGCGTAAACGATTGAGCAAAGTATCCTCCGAAGCGCAATGCCATGACATCCCAAGCTGCTCCACCACTGGCAATTGCCAAATTGACATAATCTTCAACCGTCGTTGCGGCATTGGCATCGTCTGAATAATTTTCCACTCGGGCATTGGAACAGGTTTCAAATCCACCTTGACCGTTGGCCAAGTAGCCCAAACCCGAAGCATCCATACCAATGGCTTCACGACCATCACCGCAATAGAATTTGGCTTTCACCACTGCGTTGAGCAATGCGTTATGTGCTTTCAAACTGGCCAATGTATTGTCGTAATTTACAGACGCATCCGCTTCGTCACGGTCTTCATCTGTTACAAGAATAATATTGAGTGCTGATGCCCCTCGATGGTGATAGGTATTTAAGGCATGGGAGACTGCCAACCAACCGTCTTCCAGTCCACCTTCTGCTTGTAGAGTCTCTGTTGCAGAAATAAATTCATGGGCAGAGCCGTATTGTTGTCCGCCTACGGAAATCGTTTTAACTGAGTAGGCATTCGGGCCAAAGCCCACCAAACCATAACGGTTTTCCATGGCTTTGCTACCAATGCCTCGCGCCACTAATGAGTCATGAAGCGGACGAATCGTTTCACTGATCCAAAGCTGCTCACCGGTCATAGAACCTGACTCATCCATGACAACCACTACATCAGCCGAAGGTATGTTAGACGAAGGAAGTGCCTCCCTGCCCAGTACTTTGACTGTCACCTCATCACTGGATTCATTACCCTCTGAATCAACAGCCGTCATCTTAAACGTTAAATCTTTGGTGTATTGTTGTTCCGGTGCGATAAATGAGACGATGCTGGTGTTTTGGTTAATCGTGAGATCAATAGAAGTATCCGTAATAGACGACCAGCTCACTGCAAAGTCGTCATATTCCGGATCTGCTGTTTCACTTGCATCTAAAACAACCAATTCACCGATATTAACCGTTTGGTCTAATCCCGCATTCGCCTGTGGCGCTGAGTTTAATGTCTCGCCACTTGTACCTGTCACCGTTACACGCACGATATCTGTATCAGTCTGTCCAATACTATCTGTCACTGTTAAAGTAAAAATAAATATTGATGTATGCTCAACCGTCGGCGCATCGATTTCAAGAATTTGTCCATCCATAAAATCATGATTACTGAACCCACCAGGAAAGGACCAACTAGAGCGTAAAAAACTATTATCGGGATCATAAGATTGGGAATAATCAATTCTCACTCTTTCACCATTACCCACCACAATATCTGTACCGGCATTTGCAATAGGTTTTTGGTCAAGCATTGATACCTGCTCGGGAGACACATTTATTGCGATGACATCCGTTTCTGAACGACCATCGGTAGTGGTGACCGTAAGCTCTAGGTTATATATTTTATTTTCAGTGACATCTGGCGCTATAAATTCATATACGCCGTGAATAGTGAATGGGCTAATCACTAAGTCATCGGTCGATTGCTCCTGCCAGCTATACGTTAATGCTTGACCGTTTGGATCACTAGATGATCGAGCATCCAATATGACCTTTGAACCTTTGGTAACCCACTGATCACGGCCCGCTGCAGCGGTGGGATTTCGATCTGGATTGATTGTGATTAATACTGTGTCTTCATTTGTTGCGCCAGATGGATCTGCGACTCTCAAGCGCACAAAATATGAGGTAGGAACATTCATATCTGGTGCTGTAAACTCCACGGTGTTTGCGATACTTCCATCTATTAATTCAAATGCATCACCATCCACCGACCAGTTAAGCGATATGGCTTCATAATCTGGATCGAATGAATTTCTCCCATCTAATACAACCTTTCTGCCGCTTGTAACAGTAATATCTGCCCCTGCATTCGCAACGGGAATTTGATTTATATGTTCTGCTGGTTTTACGGTGATCCGCAATATGTCCTGGTTAGACAAACCACCGGTATCCGTTGCTTGTAAACTGAATTCAATTACTGTCGGTTCAGACACCTGTGGTGCAACAAATACATAGCTGTTTAATATTCTGGCTTCGGTAAGTTCAACCACTGGCCCGCTCACGACGGACCATTCTAGTGTGAGCGCATCACCATCGGGGTCGTACGATTGATTGCCATTGATTAACACAGGATTGCCACTGGAAACGGTTTGGTCGTCTCCCGCATTAGCGATCGGGGTTTGATTTCCATTGCTTGGATTAATCGTTACGTTGACTGAATCAGAACCTTGAGCTCCCTGGTCATCTATAAAAGTAAAGGTTAGTGTGACAATAGTTTCAGCACTCACCTCTGGTGCTGTAAATACGTATTTAGGTGGGGAGTAAGACATTTGACCTTGAATGGATACAAATCTTGTAGCGGACAGGCCAATTTGCACTGAGTTTAGCGGTGTACCATCAGGATCATATGAATTACTCATATCAATAGTAACTTGATCACCAGAAAGTACTGATTGATCTGACCCAGCATCTATAATGGGTGCTTGATTAGGTCCAGGCTCAGGACTAACAGTAACAACAACTTGGTCTGTACTTGCATTATTTTCTGCGTCCGTTACGGTCAGCTGAAAAACTAAGTTGGTGGCTTGATTAACTATAGGCGCTGTAAATTGAGCTGTATTGGCTTCTGGACCGGAGCCCAGTGTAATACCACTACCATTTAACAATGTCCACGCAAAATTGATAGCATCTCCATCGGGGTCAGTGGATCCTCTTGGGTCAAGAATCACTATTTCACCAACATAAACCGCCTGATCACTACCAGCGTTCGCAACGGGCGACTGGTTTTGATCACCACCGCCATTGTCGCCACCGCCAGAATTATCAACTACGGCTTGAGATGACACGTAAGCTGCTGGAATGGCAGCATTGCTTTCTCCACCACTCAAATAATCAATTTCATAATTTTGACTTAAGAACCAGTTTACCACCGTGACTTTGTCAGTTGACCCAGCCACTCTAATTTCTAAATTGTCACCTACACGAAAGTAATTTAGCGTGTCAGAGGTTATCGAATCTTCGAAAAAGAGTACGTCGACACCATCGCTGTCTCCGTTATTAATCGTATCTTGACCGTCACCTGGTGCGAACACATAGTGATCTCCACCCGTGCCCCCTTGAAGCGTATCATTGCCCAGACCACCTCTTAGTGAATCGTTTCCAGGTCCCCCATAGATATAATCGTCGCCTTCATCTCCTGGAAAATAATCTTCGCCAGCTTCGCCCTGTAATATATCGTTGCCTTGTCCGCCATCAATATAATCACCGCCTTCTGCACCGCTGATTTCATCTGCGCCATTGTATCCCCATATTGCATCGGCTACACCCGTGCCCGAAATTTGATCGGCACTGTTCGTTCCCGAAATATGATTGTATTCATTTGCTTGAACGGTTGTGCATATTGGGGCAATGCAAATGATCGGCAGGAAAAACCAAGCAGCAAGCGCACTCTTAAAGTGCGCAGTCCGTTTTTTATTCGATTCCATTGAGCAACTCTTTTAATCGCGGGACATGAAACAGGTCGTTTTATTCGGGTACGGAGGAGTGAACAATTATCAGCGTCACATACACCCTGATGACAACCAATCAGAATGTTTGTTTAAATTTTGATGTCTTGCTACACAACTCGGGCGCGAGATAGTACAGGTGATTCAATCCAATGAAAAAGTTCAACTTGGCCATCGAAGTTTTAATCAATAAAGTGCGGATTGCGTCACATTTACGGGGCGTCAAAATCAAATTACTCAATGAAAATCACAGCATCCATTAACATTGAGAGCGATTCAAATCTTATAACAATCTAAATCAAGGGAGACTCATATTTAAACATATACATGTCATAACGCTATCAGCTGTGATGACGCTAGCATCTCAAGCAGTAGCTGAGATTAGAGAGTTTTCGATGCCCAATAGTTTGATCATGGTGCAGCGAGCGTCACTACTTACACCTCCGGTGATCGAAGATGTTCGCATTCTTTATGATGTTGGAAATATTGCCATGCCAGAAAATGAGGGGCAATTTGGTAGCCACAAAATAATTGAAAGCTATCCACGTCCAACAGCTAGATTGATGAAAGTTAAAATTCACTTTAAAAATTCGAAGTCACTGATCGTCAGCCATTTTTCTCGCGATAATGACGGGAAATACCATGCTTTTGTTTCGAATTTTTGGATCTATAGAAACATAAAATTGGAGTTTAGCGATAAGGACCGCTCTAAAGCATCTCTACAAATATTTGTAATGGAAAGTGAAACTCAAAGTAATGAAAGTAATATGTCAGATGCACTTTACTCTCGATCAGGCCCACTCTATGAAACCACTACAAACTCAGTAGCCGACAAAGTAGTAGCCTCGATGGACGGAGAAAAAGTAACTTTGCTATTACACAAATACCCTGTAATGAAATATGGCTCAGATTTATTTTCAAATCACGACGATGAATATGGAATAAAGATTCTAGTTAAGCGACTTGGAAAGGCTGATAAAAATATATTGTTTCAAATTCCAAAGCCGACGCAAGGCCTTGATCTTGGGCTTGCCGCTACTTCGATAAGTGCACCGGATGTAATTGAAAAGAATACTTTTAGTGGAAGCATTTCATATAAAATTTCTGACGACATGTCTGGGGCTGCGATCTTAAACCTTTACGATGAAATAACTAGACCATAGCCGGTGTAATTATTCTATGAGCTAGGCCTACCCAGCTTGGAGTAGGCAACCTAATTTTTCCTTTTGTAAACGCTCAATCTCACTATTCCCTTGCACAACCCCTTCATCGTATATTAGCCACGTCCGTCCACACTTTCACAATACATACTGGGAACAACAATAACATGCCCATTTCACGCGAAGAATATCTAGCATCTGATGCCATTGCTTTAGCCTCCAAGATCAAACGAGGCGAGGCTAACGCTCATGATTTACTGGAGCACGCCATTCAACTTGCTGAAGAGCGCAATCCTGCCTTAAACGCAATTGTCACCCCGCTCCACGATTTTGCAGAACAACAAATAGCCGAACTCGATAAGACGTCACCGCTATACGGTGTCCCATTTTTAGTGAAAGATTTAACCTGCCAGTTTAAAGGCACCCCTTACTCCGCAGGCTCCAATGCGTTTAAGCAGTACATTTCAAATCATGATACGGAGCTTGCCAAGCGTTTTAAAAACGCAGGCCTTGTCACTTTTGGCAAAACAAACACACCCGAACTGGGACTCATGGGTACGACCGAACCGGCGGCTCATGGTGCTACCCATAATCCTTGGGCGCACGGCCGCAGCAGTGGTGGTTCCAGTGGCGGCTCAGCTGCTGTCGTTGCGGCAGAGATCGTGCCGATGGCTTCCGCTGGAGATGGCGGTGGCTCCATTCGAATTCCTGCCTCCGCTTGCGGTTTATTTGGATTAAAGCCTTCTCGGTACCGCACACCCGCCGGGCCAGACTATTCAGAGCATTGGGATGGTGCCGCTCTGGAGCACGTCATTAGCCGCAGCGTAAGAGACAGCGCAATGATGCTAGATATTACAAATGGATTGGATGTCGGCAGCCCGGTTCCGCTTGAGCAACAAAACGGTTACTTACAAGCCTGCTCCTCACCTATATCCCCATTAAAAATTGCGTATTGTACCGAATCCCCTTTAGGCACCGAGGTTTGTAAAGAAACCACTAAAAGCATTTTACACACCGTCAATTTGCTACAGTCGCTGGGGCACAGCGTGGAAGAAGTTCAGCACCCAGTGAATGGCCATGATGTCGCGACCTGTTACTTTACGATGTACTTCGGCCATGTGGCGGCGGATATGCAAGCCATGTGCGAGGAACTGGGGGTTTCTTGGAATCGGCTCAATGTTGAAATGCCCACTCGCACACTGGGCAACTTTGGACGCGCGTTATCTGCAGCCGATTTCGTGACCAGCAAACGGAAATGGAATCACCTTGCTCGTACTATGGGAGCGTTCCATCAACGTTATGACCTTTATTTATGTCCTGTTTGGGCACAAGCGCCAGCACCGCACGGTGCGTTCGACCCCGAGCCGTTAGACGCTCTATCGATGAGATTTGTCAACGCCACGGGACTACATAGGTTGGGACTGAAAACAGGCATCATCGAAAAAGTGGCGTATAAAAGCTTGGAAAAGTTGCCGTTTACTCAATTAGCCAATTTAACGGGTCAGCCGGCGATGTCGGTTCCGTTATATTGGTCGAGCCAACACAATGACTCATCAACGAGCAATGTTGAACTGCCCATGGGAAGCCAGTTTATCGCTCCGATCAATGGAGAAAAAACGCTGTTTAGCCTCGCCGCTCAATTAGAAAAGGCGCAACCTTGGTTCAATCGACGCCCCACGAACTACACCTGACCTGAACCGTACCTTCAACCTTTCTAGCTCGATTTTTCAATCGAGCTAGATAGAAATCACGGCTCAATGCTCTAATTTAAAGTCATTAATCTCGACTCTGCTTACGCACCTCTAATCCAGATACTGGCCTGATCATTAGGCTCTTTTCGCTTTAATTACCTCCTCTATCAAACAGATTCCAACGCTACTTTTTCAAACAATCATTACTCAGCCGCCAGCACGCTCCATTCACCCCTAAATGACGACCTAGCAAAATGAGACCGGACCACGCTCCCACTGAAAGCCATGAGGCCATGACCATCTCGCATAAGCAGCAGCCGGTCTATGGTCTATACTGAATAAGGAGTTGAACCTAGAAAATGGACAGTGAGCGGTCACTATGGATCGGAAAGAAGAGCGCCTAATTCGAGAAAGCCCTGAAAATGAGGAAGAAGGCGCGCCGCAGAAAGAATCGTTATTTGCCAATCCACTACTTTGGACTGTCATTAAAGTGAGCTTGTCGCTGGGTGTCATTACCAGCTTGCTAACCGGTCTGATTTTGGTGCGTGCTCGCCTAGTCACCGCAGAAGAAGCGCTCGCGCTGGCTTTAACACGCGTGGAAAAGCTAGAAGTGCGACAAGAGAAAATTGCGACGGGCGTTAAGCAACTTAATAAAATAACCGAAGGCATCCAGTCACAAGTCAATACATTGGATATTGGCGCTGCAAAAGGAGACTTAAAGGAAGCCCTTGAAATACTGCATATTCAAAGCGAAAACTTCGACAAGCAATTAGCGGTCACTCGAAATGGAATGATGAGCTTATCCCGAATGGTGAAAGGGTCTCGAGTTTGGCAGGATGACTACCGAAGCCAGTACGAAGCGCTGTTCAAAGAAAATACCAAGCTAAAAGAGACCATTAAAGCGCTGCGCGGTATCCAGCAAAATAAAGAAGAGCCTCCGCAATACATCGAAATTGACTTTTAGTGTTCGAGTTTGGCCGACCACATTGTCAATCTTTCTCAGACGATGAATATCCACGCGAATTAAAATCTGAACAATAGCAGAATCGAAGCCAAGCAAATGATGGGGAAATCCTATACCATTCCGCATTTGACGCCCCACAAACACGCTAATTCAATATGCAGAACAATGACACAAGCGAGTTCACTTTCGAAAAATGGTGCGAGCCACATTTTCGCCCAGTGAATAAATTCTATAAATCGCAGCAACACAAAGGTAAAGCCAATGGCGAGGACGTTGTTTTCGTTATTTGGTATGAAGGCGAATTGGTGGGGGCGGTGCGCTTAGTACCTTATGATCACTTCTACTGGCTGCGCAGCTTATATATAAAAGAAGCGCTTCGTGGCAAAGGCCTTGGCTTAGAACTCTTAAACTTTGTGAAAAGGTCGCTTGAGGGCCCACTTAAAAAGGACATCCACTGCTTCCCCTATGAACATCTACAATCCTTTTATAGCTTAGGCGGATATTGCCTATCGGATTCTCAATTGCTCCCCGAAACACTGACCGATCTCTACCTAAAATATTTAAGCCGTGGTGAGCGCATTATTGCCATGAGCTTGTTCAAAGCCGGTTAACCGTGGGGCACTTACAGCCCCCATGCTCAAACCACCCTGCACGCAAGACGATCGGCCCGCTGAGTTCGCGAATCTCATCGACATTTTCTGCCAATTTATACAGCTGAAAGGTCATTCACAAACGGCATCCGCCTGCTAAACTGGGCGCCGTTTTTTAAAGCACATCCACACCTAGGAATAACCACCATGACCAAGCCCAGCGCACTCAGTATCGCCGCCACCAAACTTAACCAGCTTCCAGAAGCGATCCGCCAGTTTGCGATGAGCAAGGCATTTGGTTCAAAGATCAAATATGCTGGCCACTCAGGCATTCGTTTTGAGAGCTTGAGCAATACCGAATGCGTCGTCAGCATTAAGAATAAGAAGAAAGTTCAGAATCATATTGGCGGAGTACACGCTGCGGCCATGGCATTACTGGCTGAAACCGCAACGGGCTTTGTGTTTGGAATGAACGTACCCGGTGATAAATTACCGTTAATCAAGAAAATGGATATCGACTACGTAAAACGATCCACTGGAGACATGCGCGCAGTGGCCACGCTCACTGACGAACAAATTCAGCACATCCAATCCGCAGACAAAGGCGAGGTTGTGGTTCCGGTAATGATCACGGACGAAGCGAATGTCGAGCCTATAAAAGCTTCAATGACTTGGGCATGGGTATCCAAGCGCTAAACTCGGCAACTCTGCTGTATAGCGAATCATCAGAATGGTACTGCCGTCTTTGTTTAGCTGGTGAAGTTAAGATCAGGCCATTCACTGATAATCTGCTAGAACCGAAACACTGCGCTCTCTAGGCCTAGAGAGCGCATCAATACTCTCAGTAGAGCCCATCATAATTAAAAGAATCGCGAGCATGCACTTGGCAGAACGCCCAACCGTTTTAAGTTTCTCCCCCCCCTAACCTTTGGTGAAAAGCAGAAGAAAGCAGCCTCTCAAATTAAAAAGATCGTCTAATTGACATGCTACCTACCAGTAGGTAGGCTCAATCGAACAATAATAACTCAGTCTTTCGCTTCATCGACGCTCGCCCTTATCTGCGACACGGTAGATCAGTTGAAAAGACCGCTCACCGATTGAAGTTTAATAATCGACTTGGCTTGCGAGGCCCTATGAAGAAACTCACTCTGCTCCTGCCCTACTTTCTACTCTGGTGTGTACTGGCGTTCAGCGATACTTTTTCCACCCTAGGTGTGACCAATGGCGCACTGCAATTATTATTGTTTCTCTGCCTAGCTTGCCTACCGGCCCTTAAAACCGGATTGATGTCATATGTTGATATAGCATGGCCTTGGGGATTGGTCGCCATCGGTGTGACGGTGCTGTCGATCAACTTAGTCATGTCCGGAAACCCGTCATGGACAGACAGCATTCTGGCCACCCCCATACAAACACTGCTCGTCGCCGGTATGTATATCTTTATGGGAGGTCGAATGGGCATTTTTGCCGTCAAAATGTGGCGTGCAGGCCATCTAAAAAAAGAACTGCCTCGCTACCAATTCCAGTATCGCCGATGGGAAAAAGCAGGCGAGACAAACGTTAATTTGGTCAAGCAGATTGAAATTTTGGCCCAAGGTTTCGCCAACGCCTCATTTCTGGCTTTACCTGCCTTTATCATCGCGCAAAGTCCAGCACACGCCCTACACATGATTGAATGGCTGGGCCTTGCTATTTGGGTTGCAGCATTTGTGTTTGAGTCGATGGCAGATCAACAAAAGATTGCTTTCATTGCCCAATCCCAAAAGAACGGCGTGAAAAAAGGCGTATGCAATACAGGTCTTTGGCGCTATAGCCGTCACCCTAATTATTTTGCTGAGTGGATGGTTTGGAATGGACTGATCGTTATGTCGTTACCTTCATTGGTGCTGCATTTCGATCAACTTCCGCTCTGGGTCTTTGCCATTATTGGGTTGGGCTTATTATACATTTCGCGAATTATGTACATCACGTTGGTCCATTATACGGGTGCAAAACCCGCTGAATATTACTCTGTACGCAAGCGCCCCGACTATGCGCATTATCAACACACCACCAATATGTTTTTTCCTGGAAAACCGCGTTCAGATTAAAATGGTTTGTGTCACAACTTCTTCTAAGGGGTACTTACTGGTCATCGACCATTAAGTGCCCTTTTATCCCACCTAAAAATGATAATGATTATCAGTTCTAAACTTGAAACGCAGAGGCCTCCCAAAGGCTCCTAACAAACCTCGCAATGCCTAGCACATGGGTTTAAAATGCCGCCTTATTTTTTGAAGAGTCGGCTGTCAGTCAGTCGCCTTGTCAGTAACCGTAATAGATGGGTGTCATGGGTCAATCAATCGCTGCTGTTGATATAACGAACGAGAATAAGTGCGACTTTTGTTCTGCTAAATGTTGCCAATACATCACGCAGGAAATTGATGCGCCACGGTCTATTCATGCATTCGACGTTTTACTATGGCAAATCAGCCACAATGGCGTACATGTTTTCAAAGACGATAACGGCTGGTATTTGCTGTCCATGACCCGCTGTGATCACCTACAGCCAGATAATCGCTGCGGCATATACGAAGTTCGCCCACTCATCTGTCGAGAACACACCACAGATGGGTGTGAATATGACGTCGGAATTGATGAAGGGTGTGAACTCTACTTCCAGACACATAAAGAACTGGATGATTATTGTAGGGAACGCTTTAAAAAGTGGGATAAGCGCTTCGAGAAGTTCGCCAAGGAACAAGCGAAAGAAGCAGAGAAAGCTAAGAAAAAAGCTGAAAAAAAGGCCAAGCAGAAAGCCGCTAAGAAAGCGAAAAAAGCCAAAGAAAAGGCAAGCTTGAGCAGCGAAGAGAAAGCTTTGAAAAAAGCTAAAAAACAAGCCAAAAAAGCAGCGGCCAAGCAAAAGAAAAACGAAAAAACATCGACGGCCCAGCCCATCGTAGTAGAACCTGCTTAACGCAGGCTCTACTTGAGTCCCATTCTGTACGCCACAACGCGGTAAAAGCAGTCGAATTACGGTATGAAAGAGTGGAATCCGCCACTTTTTCGCGCCTCATCCATACCTTTAACGACAAATAATCCTCACTGCTTATCCGCCACATCAACTGGATCATTCGTGCCCCGATTCTGGCATGCCACCCGCAGCACGCTACAATGGAAGTGAGCTGTAGAATCCATTACTTGATTGGGAGAGCGCTGTGGACACCAGCAATCATTACAATATGCGAACACTCTTCGAACAACTCGGTCTGTCATCGAATCCGGATGATATTGATGCTTTTATGGATGCTCATAAACTCGAACAAAGCGAACGCATTGAGGACGCCGCCTTTTGGTCGCCTTCACAAGCGTCTTTTATACGCGAGGCCATTGTGCAGGATGCAGAATGGGCTGAGTTGGTGGATCACCTCGACGCCGAGCTAAGGCAGTAATCAGATTGGTTCTTTAGCGGGATTAGCACCCCACCCCACACCCCGCTTCGCGGCTGCTCAGGCTTCCTATGACTTTATATATTGACGACCTGTATCGTGAGCAGTCGCCTGAAGAGGCCGCAATGTTATGATCCGTTTCAATTATATTTTCTAACTAAAACTAAAACGATAAATGAGATTTGACGCGAACGTCTGAGTGGATTTTATTCACTAGAGTGGGTACAACGGATGATGAGATATTGAATATGGTCTTTATCGTAGGGTGCCCGGAGCGAAGCGACTCGCACCGTATTTTTGAATAATAAAAAACAAAAGCCATCACGCATACAATTTTGAGCTTGGCTGCGGTATGACGGCTTTCGTCTGTTACGTTTTCTCTGTTTTTACACGTTTATGCCACTGTTTATATGTTCGTTTTTTATGCGCTATAACTGCCAATTAATGGGCACCTGACCTGTTTTCTGTAGGTATTCATTGGTTTGACTAAAGTGACGACAACCCAGAAAACCGCGATGTGCTGACAAAGGCGATGGGTGAACGGACTTCAGCACACAGTGACGTTGCTGATCGATGACTGCCCCTTTTTTCTGCGCATAACTGCCCCAGAGCAAAAAAACCAATCCATTGCGCTGTGAGTTTAGGGCTTGAATAGCTTGATCGGTAAACTGTTCCCATCCACGTTTTTGATGACTGCCCGCATTCGCTTGTTCGACTGTCAGCGTGGCATTGAGCAATAAGACGCCTTGGTTCGCCCAAGGTCGCAGGTCACCTGTATCGGGGATCTGAAAACCCACATCGGCCTGCAATTCTTTATACATATTTCGCAGTGAAGGCGGCACTTTTACACCAGGTTTAACTGAAAAGCTTAACCCGTGCGCTTGATCTGGGCCGTGATAAGGATCTTGCCCAATGATGACGACTTTTACTTGTTCAAAAGGTGTTGTATTAAATGCGTTAAATATTTCAGGGCCGGGCGGGTAAATTGTTTTGCCCGCTGCCTTTTCTTGCTTTAAGAATTCGCGTAATTGCAGCATATAAGGCTGGTCAAATTCACTTCCTAAAACCGCCTGCCAACTTGGGCACAATGCTCCTGCCTTTTGTTTAGCTGCTGCATCTTGATTGGGCTGAGTCGTCGAGTTCGTAGCAGAAAAATAAAAAGCATCCATTAAATAGACTCTATTCGTGAGTACCTAGATGTGTTCATGAAACGCTAGGTATATGTGTTGAAGTCGAAATATAAAGAAAACGGCTCACAATGGTGAGCCGTTTTAATACAGACAATTTTAATTCACTTAACCGCGTGGGCGCATATGCGGAAAGAGAATGACGTCTTTAATGGTTGGGCTATCTGTAAATAGCATCACCAATCGATCAATACCGATACCTTCTCCCGCTGTTGGAGGCATACCGTATTCCAGCGCTTGAATGTAATCTTCATCGTAGTGCATGGCTTCATCATCACCTGCGTCTTTTTCTTCAACTTGTTTACGGAAACGAGCTGCTTGGTCTTCTGCGTCGTTTAATTCCGAGAAGCCATTCGCCAATTCGCGTCCACCTACAAAGAATTCAAAGCGGTCCGTCACAAAGTTGTTTTCATCATTACGACGTGCCAACGGTGAAACTTCCCAAGGGTAAGCAGTGATAAAGGTAGGTTGATCCAATTTCTCTTCTGCTGTTTCTTCAAAGATTTCACACAACCACTTACCCGCACCCCACGCAGATTGCTTAGCGTCTTCACGAATCCCCACTTGACGGCCATATGCAATCATCGCGTCTAAGTGATTTTCAGCATCGTTTATGATGTCGGCATCAAATTCAGGGTTATATTTGAGCACAGCTTCAGCCATGGTCATACGGGTGAATGGCTTGGCAAAATCATAGATGGTTTCTTCCACCACATTGCCAGCATCGTCTTTCTTTGTAGACTTAATGTCAGTGGTGCCGAGTACGTTTTGCGCGACTGTGCGCAGCATATCTTCAGTTGTATCCATCAGGTCGGTATACGTTGCATATGCCTGATAGAACTCAATCATGGTGAATTCTGGATTGTGGCGCGTCGACAAACCTTCGTTACGGAAATTACGGTTAATTTCAAACACACGTTCAAATCCACCTACTACCAAACGCTTCAAATACAATTCCGGTGCGATACGCAGATACATATCAATATCCAACGCATTGTGCTTGGTGACAAACGGACGAGCCGTTGCGCCGCCTGGAATCACTTGTAGCATTGGCGTTTCAACTTCCATGAAGTTGCGATCGGCAAGATAACGACGAATACCTTCAACGATTTTAGAGCGCACTAGAAATAAATCGCGCGTTTCTTGGCTCATGATTAAATCAACATAACGCTGACGGTATTTGGTTTCTTGATCTGCGAGGCCATGAAATTTGTCAGGCAGAGGGCGCAGTGACTTGGTCAGCATCACTAAATCTTCTGCACGTGTAATATTAACGAACAGCTCGCCTTTACCAGATTTATGCAATGCGCCGCGCGCACCGATGATATCACCCAAGTCGAATTTGGTTTTGTAACCAATTTCTTTTTGAACTTCTTTTTCAACGTAGACCTGAATCTTTCCGCTGGTATCTTGTATTTGAGCGAATGGACCACGTTGAAACATGATGCGACCCGCAACCGATACCTGATTATCTTGCTCTTCTAGTTCAGGCTTA
Organism: uncultured Saccharospirillaceae bacterium; assembly: GCA_947503895.1. Lineage (GTDB taxonomy): Bacteria > Pseudomonadota > Gammaproteobacteria > Pseudomonadales > Oceanobacteraceae > Bermanella. Next base: position 219,421 of record CANNFT010000004.1, on the reverse strand, counting down.
GAGAATTCACCGTATTTAGCCTGAAGATCGGCTGCTAAATTTTGGCGATCAAAATCATTACGGTGACCGTTTGCTGAACAACCTTCTCTAAGTTCTTCCAACTTACGGCGACGCTCAGTAATGAGTTTATTTTCATCGCGCTGTGCGTCTTCTACTTTTTGGTCTGTCATATCACTACCTACTAAAATTCATAAGAGCTGCTTAGGTCTCGCCAATGAAAAAATCTGTTGGCACTGCACAGCGCTTTTAAAACGGGTTTATTAAAGGATTTTGTTGCTACGGCTATAAACCCGCTTTCAATGAAGCTTGAATAAAAGGGTCTAGCGCGCCGTCTAGTACAGCTTGGGTATTGCGGTTTTCAACGCCTGTACGCAAATCTTTAATACGCGAGTCATCCAATACATATGAACGAATTTGACTGCCCCAACCAATATCAGATTTGTTGTCTTCCAGTACTTGGCTTTCAGCATTTCGCTTTTGAACTTCCATTTCATACAGTTTGGCTTTCAACTGCTTCATCGCTTGATCTTTGTTTTTGTGCTGAGAACGATCATTTTGACATTGGGTGACTATGCCAGACGGCTCGTGGGTAATCCGCACAGCAGACTCGGTTCGGTTAACGTGCTGTCCACCAGCACCAGACGCGCGGTAAACATCAATGCGCAAATCCGCCGGATTGATTTCAATCTCAATATTGTCATCTATCTCGGGGGAAACAAATACCGATGCAAATGACGTATGACGACGGCCACTGGAGTCAAAAGGCGATTTTCGCACTAACCGATGAACGCCGATTTCCGTACGCAGCCAGCCAAAAGCGTATTCCCCTTCAAAGCGGATGGTGGCACCTTTAATACCCGCCACATCACCGCCTGTGCATTCCATCAATTCTGTCTTGAACCCTTTGGCTTCACCCCAGCGCAAGTACATACGGAGCATCATTTCTGCCCAATCTTGCGCCTCTGTCCCGCCGGAACCAGATTGAATATCCAAATAGGCGTTACACTCATCTGTTTCACCGGAAAACATACGGCGAAACTCTAATTTTTCTAGCTGGAGTTTTAGCCCATCCAATTCAGACTCTACTTCAGCAACGGTATCGGCATCATCTTCATCGACGGCCATATCCAGAAGATCTTTCACATCTGAAAGCCCACCGTCCATATTGTTAATGGTCTGTACCACGGCTTCTAGAGCAGAGCGTTCCTTACCCAATGCTTGCGCCCGTTCTGGTTCATTCCAGACTTCGGGCTCACCTAGCTCTCGTTCAACTTCGATTAAGCGCTCGGCTTTAGTATCGTAGTCAAAGATACCCCCTCAACGCGTCGGTGCGCGTCTGAAGGTCTTTAATAAGGTTTAGAATCGGTTGGATTTCCAAGGATTTGCTCCAATCAGCAGGATCGTTACTCAACGCCGCATTGTTAAGGCGCTTGAGCATGTAAAAAATAGACGCGGAATTTTACCGAATGCCCCGCCCTAATGAAAGCACCGCATACACTCGGGCGGCATTCATTCCCCATGAAAGGCGAGCCAGATTCTCCATGGCCAGCCAAGGATGTGCTAGAATTCGCCCCTGTAGAAACCAGCATGAGAATACCTGTGAGCCAATCCGCTTTTTCCAGCCTAAACCTCCACCCCGATTTACTTAAAAATTTGGCGTCACTGGGTTATGAGCAAATGACCCCCATTCAAGCCCAGAGCTTGCCCGCCGTGATCGCTGGACAGGATGTCATTGCTCAGGCAAAAACAGGGTCCGGCAAAACAGCTGCCTTTGGCCTAGGTTTATTGCACCGCTTAAATGTGAAGCGTTTTCGGGTGCAAGCGCTGGTGATGTGTCCTACGCGTGAACTGGCGGACCAAGTTGCGAAAGAAATTCGCAAACTTGGCCGTGGCATTCACAACATTAAGGTCTTAACACTGTGTGGCGGCATGCCATTTGGCCCTCAGATTGGCTCCCTAGAACACGGCGCACATATCATTGTCGGCACACCCGGACGCTTAGAAGAACACCTTAGAAAGCAAACGTTGAGATTAGATGACCTGAATACTCTGGTGCTCGACGAAGCAGACAGAATGCTAGAAATGGGGTTTGAGGAGTCGATTGATGCCGTGCTGGAGCGAGCACCCACTGACCGCCAAACATTACTGTTCAGCGCAACCTATCCGGAGGCCATTGAGAGCATCGCGACCAAGGTGACGCAAAGCCCATTACGAGTAACGGTTGAAGCCCAACATCAAACCAGCACCATTCGCCAACATTTCTTTAAGATCGAGAACAAGCAACGCTACACGGCCACCAAATTGTTGTTGTTGCAACATAAGCCAGAATCCAGCGTGGTCTTTTGCAGCACCAAGCGTGAGACTCAAGAAGTGGCCGACCAACTGGTCGCCGAGGGCTTCAGTGCAGTCGCACTCCACGGTGACCTAGAACAAAAAGCCCGAGATCAAGTACTCGTTCGATTCGCCAACAAAAGCGCAGCTATTTTAGTGGCCACAGATGTAGCAGCACGAGGGCTCGATGTCGAAGACCTGGATGCGGTCATTAACTACCACATCACACGTGATGCCGAAGTCCACGTTCACCGTATCGGTAGGACAGGCCGTGGAGGCAAGAAAGGCATTGCCTGTACGTTGTACACCGATAGCGAATCTTTCAAAGTTGCGCAGATTGAAGAGTATTTGGATATCAAAGTTAAACCCGAATCATTACCGCCTTTCAATTACTTAGATAAGCCACCACTAAAAGCGAAAATGGCCACGATTCAAATTGATGGCGGTAAAAAACAAAAAGTGCGTGCTGGTGATTTGCTCGGTGCTTTAACGGGCGAGAATGGCGTGGCCGGTAGGCAAGTGGGTAAAATTGCCTTGTTTGATAATTGCGCATACGTAGCAGTTGAACGAGACGTTGCAAAAGTCGCTCTGAGAAAAATCAGCGAGGGCAAGATAAAAGGCCGTTCATTCCGTGTTCGCCGTTTAAAAGGCTAACGGCTCGAAAACTGTTTAATCAAAAGACCGTTTGTTGATGAAGAAACGGTCTTTTCAGTTTCGCTTATTGTATTCGCTTTCCCAACGCAACCACTCGTCAATTCAGCCCCTTTTGCATTCAATAGATTAACGGAGATTAGCGGTTTACATTTGTGCGTTATTACGCATAATAATATTCGGCTATTTCGGCCTCACCTCACACATTCCACTGCGCGTGCAGTCAATTCGCTGATTCACGATCTATCAGCAGGACTTATACACGGAAGTGCTGTTTAGCATCACACACTTAATAAGGATCAACACTGTATATGCCATCCACACAATCAACACCCAAAGAGATCAGTCCTGATCAATTTCAGTTTTTAACCGCATTGCGCGCCGTAACGGATATGCTGCCATTGGGTTTTGCTGTTATTCCATGGGGAATTTTATGTGGCTCACTGGCTATTGAGATTGGCCTAAACCCTTGGCAAGCCCAAGCAATGTCTCTATTTGTATTTGCAGGGGCTGCGCAATTAGCCAGCTTAAATCTGCTCGCGGGTAGCGGTAGCATGGCTTCCATTATGACGTCGACAGCCGTCATTAGTGCACGACACCTTTTGTATTCAGCGGTCATTCGTGAAGATGTTCGACATTTGCCGCTCAGGTGGAGAGTTTCGCTGGCATTCGTACTAACCGATGAAATGTTTGCGATGGCACTCGCCCATCAGGCAAAAACCAAGCGATTTGATCCACACTATGCATTGATATCGGGTTTTGCATTCTATTTTATATGGAATGTTTCCACACTCGCGGGCATTACGCTCGGTACCCAAATCCCTAACCTTGACCAACTTGGCTTAGAATTCGCCATTGCAGCAACATTTATTGCGTTGGTGGTTCCCAATATCAAAGACAGTCCTACGCTCATCGCGGTTGCCGTCAGCGCTTTGGTAGCATTAGCCTGTAAGCAATTTCAAATTCCCCATGGCATGATTTTAGCGACAGGAACAGGCATGGTCGCTGCGTATATTGCGCTGCAGTACTCGAAACGGAATGGAAAGCAAAAAGGCACACTCTCCACTGAAAACGCAAAGGAAGTAAAATGACTCATTCAACAGAATCCGTTTGGCTGATCATTGCACTCATGTCATGCATCACCTTCGCTATGCGCTTTGCGTTCTTAACCAACTACATGCAATCTGGATTGAGCAAACCCGTCAAAGAATTTCTTTCGTTCACTGCTCCTGCCGTATTAACTGCCATGTGGGCACCGATTGTATTTATGCCGGAAGTGACTGAACAGCATGAACATTTAAGTGTTAACCCTTATCTAGTAGCAGGCGTTTTTACAATTGGATTGAGCTTAATCACACAACGAACCATGGTCATTGTGGCAGCAGGCATGGCTGCTTTCGTTGGGCTCACATTCTTTCAATAAATGTAATAATGTACAAATCGCCCCTAGCACCAAGAACCCGTAACGTCACGCACAGAAACTCATGCTCCGAAATGCGCTTAAAGATAATATATCGCGTATAAGGTGCCACTCAGCACGATCCAACCTGCCACAAACGTCTTGAGTGTTTGTGGCTCCAGTTTAGTCGCTAACCAAGCTGCTGTAGAACCGCCAATCGCAGCCGCTGGCGCGGCGAAAATTAAAATATCGATGTGAATCCATTGGTTTACGAAGAGATAGTAAGGCGTGGCAGCCAGAACGGTTAACGCAGATACCGTGACAGCCAATGCAATTGAGAACGAGACAGAATAACCCAGCGCAATTAGCAGCACTCCTAATAACTCCCCCACGCCAATAGACAGCCAAGCTGTAATAACGCCACCGACTATCGAGGTCATGATCACCAAAGCGACTCGCCAACGTCTTGTCAGCAAGACTAAAGGGGAACCATAGGTTTCCACTTCTTGGCAATGGCCATGAAAGTCGCGAGTCACTGAACGAGGCAGCAGATTTAACGTATGGGCATTTTCCATACTTGTATGGGCATATTGCAATAATTTCGACGTCCGTTTCTTAACGCCGTAAATCCTCACAAAAAGTGCTAACCCCACGAAAATTGAAAAGATCGAAAATAGTCCATGTACCGAGAATGGGGGGTTAGGAAAAAAATACTGCGTCATCCAAAGCGTCAAAAGGCAGAATGATGAGCTGAGAAACAGTAAATGAAAAAACTCACGCGCATTAAAATCTTGAGCGGATTGCGTGCTTAGCCGATACCGCCACGCCAATGCACCACCTGACATACCAAAGCATTGAATTGCAAAGCTCGTCGCTAAAGCTTGCTCTGGTCGAACCCCCATTAAAATAAAAGCGGGGAAAAAAACGATTCCTCCGCCGGCCCCCGTTGTATTAGCTATAATCGCTGCCACGAGACCAATGAGAAAATAGTGTCCATATTGAAAACTTAAACTGGGTAATTCATAAAATCGTCCTGTGCTGATACTAATTAGAATCACGGCAAACAGACACAGTAAACAATAAGCGAATTGAGGATGAGTGAGGCACTTCATATCCAGTGCTTTTATGCTTACCCCAATTCTACGATTAGGCAAGGATTGTAAACCCGAAGCTTTTTGGTTTTCGGCATTCATACCACACCTCTGTTAAGCGAAAATTTTGTTACCTATAGAAATGCAAACCCTTACACGACATGGATCTAAACCACCAAACTTACACCTTGTAGCAAATGGGAATACGGAATGGTTATCCGTGTTACAGGCGATATTATTTAACTTTGTCAGGCCCAAAGGCCATACACAATTGCTCTATGCCCACAACAAAAGATGAATACTGAGATTCTGTTTGCTAAAAATCATAATACAGACTGAACCTCATAGAGTGGTTACTGGGCAAAATTCCGTATTCACATTGGCGACAACCGACAAACCACTGAACTTGGAATCGGGAACTGAATGCTTCGTTCCAGTTTTGAATCAGTTCAACAGAGTGCAGAAAGCTCTCATCGTCCAAGCCTATCTGAAGACTTTGTCTATATTGAAATGCATGACCAGATCGAGTATTGGCTCCCATTAGATAAAGATAATGTTGTCTAAGTTGGCCAATATTTAACAGCGTTAAACTATCACCTAAAAATGCATAAGATTGTGCTGCTTCAGCAGATTGAAGATTCACCTTGGCAAGGTTTACATTATTTGTCAGTTGATCCCACTCATCGTCTGTATAGCCGTGTTCGTTATACAGGTACTCAAATGTAGCATCCCACCCAGCCTGAAAACTTATTTGGCTACCTATAACGCCTTTAACATATCCTTCTGATTCATCGAGGACATATTCTAAGGAGGATATTTTGGGCAACTCCCTTAATGATTCCCTAGCAACCTCCATCCGCACTGAAATGGAATGACTTAGTAACCGACTTAAAGTCAAACCAAAATTTACGGAATGGTTTTCCAATTGATGTAGGATAAGGCTGATATCCGAACTGGATTCGTAATTGAGTCGGGCTGCCCATTGATATTCAGTAGATTCATCGCCGAAAATTGGGGTTATACCAGCGTCTTCTTGTGTAGAAGAATCGACATCAACTAAATAGAAGCCTATGCTCCATTGATTAAACCGTTGATCTAAATGCACCATATCCCAGCCTTTCTGCTGATTTATATCATCCCTATCAAAACTAGGACGATTATATTTAGGATAAAGCATATCTACAGGCGTCCAATTATACCCCTGACTCCATGTAGGCCTGTATCGACCAATCTTATAACCCGTGGTTTGTACTGCATTATAATGTGATAAGTACCCTTCTAATAATTCACTTTCATCGTTGCGTATATCCTTTCCGGTATTCGTATGAATGAGATTTTGGAACAGAATTGAACGAAATGTTACGTTGGCGTTTTGCACAATATTAGCTTGCAGCCCTACATCGAGGAAAACCTGATTTTCGGTATTTTGAAATGACGTCGAGCCAGAATCTAAATAAGGTTCGTAGCGAATATCATCAAGCTGCCTAAAGGTGGCTGCACGACCGTTTAACAATATAGAAGACAACAAAGTACGAGGAGCAGTACCAACACTGTTAACGGTACTATTCGTTCCCAAGTGTTGATCACCGTTGTCAGTAGATGGAATAGAGAACGGGTCATCATATTGTGAATGAATCTGATGTAAATCTTCTTGAGCAATAGTCGTGTTCAATGAAACAGGGAAGATCAAAAAAAATATAAAGCTAGCTACGACCTTCTTTTTAAACGAAGCCATCACGTGACGTTCACTACCGGATAATCTATATTTAAAACACCGAGGAATAAAGAAGATCATTCGACAATCGTTAACTATTGTCATTGGATTCATTTTAAAACAGCTTGTGTCAAAGCACTTTTCTGAAACTGGGCTGGCTGCAATTCTACCTTTTCATAGTCATCAAATTTCATCCATGTGTAATTTTCCTTCATTACAGCATCCACTAACAGTAACTTGTGTACTTTTTCTTGCCCATCATAATGCTTAAATTCTTTATAAAATGCTGTCTTTAGCAATTTACCGGATCGCGTATAAAACTCACTTTTATTGGGTTTGTAAGGGGGGGCACTCTCTAGCCACACCTTCACTCGTGCGTAAGGTGCACTGATTGAATTAGCGCTTAGTTCAAGCAGCCAAAGCGACTGACCGTCAACTTTTACCTCACCCAATACTTTGCCATTGTAATCCTGAGTGAAATTCGTACCTACAACATCCGCATTACTGGCCTCTCCAAGCAAACGCTGAGAGGGTGCCACACGAATTACTTTTCGAGTACCGGGTATGTAGAGCCATATATTATCGCCCTCCTTCAGCATTGCGCGCCCTTTTTCACGAACAGGCGCTTCAAAGCGAACAAGAGATTGTTCGTTCAATACTTGTATTGAAAGACTGTTTTCCCTAGGATCACGATTACCGCGATAACTTATGTTTCTAATCTTAAATTGAAAGCCTTGATCTTTATATCCACGAAATTCATCAAGGCTTTGCATTAATTCGTTCACTGTCGGATTGGGATTTGCCGTGCTTTTTAAACCTTCGTCAGCGTAGGCAGAATAACCCACGAGCGTTAAGTAAAATGTGACTAAAAGTATAATTTGACTGTATTGAATACGGTTATAAAGATTCCACATCATTCCAAGCAACACCTGATTAAAATAATAAATACCGATTAGTCTTTTCCAGATACCTAATGAACGTTTATGTATAGCGAAGTGCGCCGGCGACGGATAGCCGTGCAGCTTTAATGGCTGGATACAAGCTGGAAGCAATGGTGATTACTAAAGCCAGTAACGCCGTATAAATCAATACTTCAGGGACAATGAAAACACGAATAGGATAATCTTGCGTACTACCGGGAGGCGTTGGCATCATCCACTGACCGTAAGTGATACCCTTGGCAGCAAGCATGCCCAACAAAATGCCAAACAGGCAGCCGATAATGCCCAACACGGTCGCTTCCATTAATATCATGCGGACAACTTGGAGTGGTGTCCCCCCCAACGCGCGAATCGTACCTATTTCACGAGTACGCTCCATTACCGACATGAGCATCGTGTTTGAGATGCTAAGTGCGACAATGATCAGAACAATGACGGTCACAAAACCGAATACACCGTCAAATAGACTGACCACTTGATGATAGAAATCGGCCAGTTCAAACCAACTTTTGATCTCAAGCTGTAAATTTTGCTCATCGAACGCCTGTCGAAGTGTTTCAACGACCAGTTCAGTGTCAGAAGTGTTATTTAGTAAGATGACTATTCGAGTCATTTTTGAGGTATATAATAGATCTTGTGCATAAGCCAAGTTTACGCGCACAACACGATCATCGAGTTCTTTTACACCGGTATTAATGACACCTGCAATTTGAATATCCACTGCATTAATTGCGCCATCAGCCGTGCTAGACAGTAATGTTAAATAGTCGCCGACTTTAACATCCAATGAACGAAATAGGCCTTCACCTAATTGCGCTCCAGCAGCGTCATCTGGGAATAAATCAGAACCCTCTACAATATTGATCGCTGAAGAGAGCAGTACTTCGTTATCGGCATCAACACCCAAGCCCATGACCGGAAGCGATTGCTTTCCGTCACTCAATAAACCGCCAAAGTTTAACCTTGGCGTAATCGCTAGGGCTGGTGTTTGTTGCTCCAAAATGGTTTGTACTTGTTGAAATTGTTCTAGACTAACCAAATACCTTTCTGGTTCTGCTTTTCCATATTGGTTAAACCCTTCAGCATAAATTTGGATGTGTCCTAATTGAGAACGAATCATACTTTCGCGCATGCCTTCGTACATGGAATGAACAAAACCACCAAATACAATCAAGCTAATGCAACCAAAAATAATTGCCGCAAGCGTAATAGCGCTGCGTCGACCATTTCTCAGTACGTTCAAAGCCGCTATTTTCCATCCAAGACTCATATTAAAATTCCTTGAGCGCAAGCTTTGAACGAGTAGACCATTGTGAATCTGTGTCGCCGATCTTTTTCCATAATTTAATCGCCTCAGGAATTTGATTATTCCGACTATAGGCTTGGGCTAAATAGTATTCGACGAACAATTTAAACTCCTCTCCGTATTTTAATCCGATATGATCTCGAACCATTTCTAAATCCATTACAGCGAAGTGCGCCCGATGCACAAAAGTAGGCATATTGGCATTGTTGATACCCCTTTGTAATCGTACACCCAAGTGATGAGGATGCGATTTAACCGCTCGATCCATTAATCGATTCCCTTTACTCGAATAGAGTGAAAGTTTAGACAAGTTATTGGTGTAAAAGCTGGATTTGTATGACAACGTAGAACCCAAAGCTGCTCGCACTTCTGCATCATCTGGTCGTTTTTTAGATAATTCCAAAAGTCGTTTTTCAAGACTAATCACCTGCTCAACGGTAGTGTCTTGCTGACTGGTTAGTAGCGCTAGTTCAGAAAGATGAGCGACCTTCCTCTCACTCGATGTAGACTGATCACTAATCTGCTTAATTATTTTTTGACGCTCAACATTATTGGCTGGTATAGGTGTTGGAAACTCAATATCTGAAGCCAGTGCTTGGTTCGATACCAAAATACAGATAGTCCATGCAATTGAGTTGATAAGTCGGTATAACCACTTTAGTCGTATAGAATTGTAAAACATGCCTAACGTTTTAGTGATGATCGATAACTGCATTATCATACTGCACACTCTCGAACTGGCTGATTTTCCATCGACTGAATAACGCCATCCCTTAGGGTAATGACACGAGATGCCTGCTCCATAACATATTGATGATGCGTCGCTATGACAAATGTTGTGCCCGAATCATCATTTAATTTTTTCATGAGTTCAATAATACTTTGTGCGGTGCATGAATCTAAATTTGCCGTGGGTTCATCCGCAAAAATAATACTGGGCGTGGTCACAATGGCCCGTGCAATGGCAACCCTTTGCATTTGTCCGCCCGATAAATGTACCGGGCGCTGATGCAAGTATTTTGACAGCCCAACTTCGTTTAAAGCCTCGGTCGCCAACTGACGAGCATTTCGATCACCTCTTAGCGACAGGGGGTACATTACGTTTTCTAACGCAGATAATACCGGTATCAAGTTAAAGGATTGAAAGACAATGCCAATATGACGATTTCTGAAAGTGGCACGCTTCGCCTCTGATAGCTCTGCTACATTCACTCCATTAATGATGACATCTCCACGATCAGCCTGATCGATAGCCGACATGAGATTCAAGAGCGTACTTTTTCCGCATCCACTCGGTCCGTTCACGATTAAAAATTCACCCTGTTCAACCTGCATGGTTAAATCTTCAATAGCATAAACTTTACTTTGACCAAGACGATAACGCTTAGAAACTCCCCTAATGTCGATGATCACTATAGACCACCCATTGCTACCGAATGCTGTTGAACAAAGTGGCAGCTTTTCGATAACACCCGTGGACAATCGCCTAATGCGGTGGCCATACGGTAGTACTGGATGGACTTAACCGAAGGCTCGGATTCCTCTAATTGATAAGCATACGCGAGTGAAATATAAACCAATTGCTGAATAGGAAGTGGCAGACTTTCCTGCTGAGATTCGATGGCGTCCAGAAACCATTTCTCATCATCGAACACACGACTAAATTGCCCGCCTATTTTACCAACATGGGCAAACGTTATCAGGCGCGTTAATCTGACTTGAATATCGTCATTTGCTTGCTCGGCTGCTTGGTCTATTTTCCTCATGGCTGTTTTGAGGCGAATTAACTTATAGATGCCCATACTTAGATCAATCATTTCACCTGCTAATTTTCCATCATTAGCATAATACGCCGCTTTCGCTAGCATATTATTGGGGTCAGCACTCAATGCAGAATACAAAAGTGCTTCAGCCTTCTTTAATTCATTATGCTGGCTATATAATTGACCGAGTTTAAGTTGAATATCAGTATCATTCGGCATGCTATTCATTTCACCAATCAAATATTCCTTTAGCTCAATATCACTTTCTGAATAAGGTATTTTCTCAAAGTGAATCGGTGCCGCACCGCTAAACCACGCTATTGTGTTGCCAATGAGAAAAGTACTCACCATAAACATTAAGGCTTTTTTTATCACGCTACGCTCCCCTAAAGGAAAAGACCATTTTTAGATTGACCTTATCCTGATTGATGAATAACACAGAGCGTTATCAAACACTCAACGTGTTTGATAACAAAAGGCTATACTTCAAGTGAATTTTCTACGAGCTGAGTATCCATTTCGCGTAAGGTAGTATGCTCATCAAAAACAAGGTTTTCTGGGTTCATTACACCTGGGTATAATTGTTCGCAGATCAAAATAACTTCGACAATATTTAATGAGTCAACACCGAGTTCAGCAATGGGAGTGTCTGGATCAACCTGATCTTTATTCAACATTATAGCGATCTGTTCGCATAATTCTTGGACATTACTTTCGGCTACTTCGATAGACATCTCTACCTCCTTTTATAAGGGTTTGATATTTTGACTGAAATCAAATGGGTGAAATCGTGTTAGGTAATCCAGTGTCAAGGCGAAAATAAACACACTATCATCTGCAGTTTCTCTATTATTGATTATTCGCGCCGTTAAAATTGGCGGTATAAAAAGCCAATGTTTTTTTACAAATTCTGTTCCATAGAAGAATAGACGTTGAAACGCATCATAAATATTGGCAATTGAATTTGAATGGACCCCCCCTAAACTGACACGCTCAGACGTGCCCTGAGTAAACGTTCCTCTCAAATCAGCACCATAAGATCTAGCCAATACCTTCATCTGCCGAAAATGGAAGGGTCGTTGATACTTTTGCCAAAGAAAATCTGCAAACGACGTACCGTTTGATTCTGTTGCCCATGCGCGCTCCAGCTTTATGCGAACGTTTTCAATGTATTTCTTAACGTCAAATGAAGCTAACAATTGACGGCTGTATATTTTTAACAGGTCTTTTGAAACATTCTCTGCATCAAACCTAGGCACGTCTTCCTCTGCTATTTCGAATGTAGTGCCCGCGTGTTCTTTCGCCATACAAGCCACCTTCAGGTAGGCAGAATGCGTTACTGGAGAAAATATCCTATTAGTGACTGACGGGAGCATATTGAAATTTTTAATTTCAAGCCGTTCGATGTCGATAGCATTGCTTGCATCAATTAAATTGGGCTCATCACAATAGGCTCTTGACGCGTTCACCCAATACCATTCATTCGCTTTTAATGCCACCTTACATTCAGAGTTTAATACGCAAACGTCTTGCAATATGGTTGCCGCATTCACGGTGCAGCCGAAATGAACTAATTCAATTAAATAACGTTCATCCACTTGCTTAAAACCTAAATGATACAAATTAGACAGTTGGGCTGTGATAAATACCGTTTCGTTTTTTTGTATATAGTATAAGCAGGGTGTTTCGGTGCCGAGGTTAGTGATATTTGCACGGTGCCCTGAGACGAATTCTATATCAACCCCTTTTCTACCTTCGGGCCAACCACCACTTAAATTCATAGGCACCAATTGCTGCGAGCACAATGTTTCTGCCGATTGATGAGCGGCGTTTAAATGACAAGCGCTGCTTTCTTCATGTGCCATCATGCTGCTTGCTCCAGATTTTTAGCTGGAATATGTTCGCTTAACCAAGTCGTTAATGCTTTGGCGGAAGGCAGAACGACAGACATATGATTTGCACGCGGTATCAACGTTAGCTGGTGAGGCAAATGGGGCGTTAAATACCAGTTCAGTATCACACTTAGTGTTACGTCGTTCACCACTTCATCGAATTCTCCTACGATTAATTTGGTCGGAATTCGAACAGATGAAAACAGTTCCGGGTAATTAAAAATTGAAAAAGATTGCACTAAGCGAAACTTATATTTTAATACCCTCTCCTCAGTGCCCTTTACACCAGACTGATGATGAGCTGCACTAGGAAAAATCATCACAGGCCGTTGCCTGAATATGGGAAAAAAATGCGCTAACCAATACCGATAAGGCAATAATTTGGGTGAGTAACGATTTAACCGACTGTCCACTTCTGAAAAGATTTCAGTCTTTGTCAATGACGGGCGTGACCGCCAGTAACGTATGGTATTTTGTAACCACCCAGTTTTTCCAGACAAACGCGTTTCATCTGTTTGGCTAAGCGGAGGTGCAATTGCAAAAAATGCTTTTATATCGTGATCTGTATGCTCTGCAATGTATTTAAGCGCAATAATAGAACCGGCACTGTGACCACCCACCACAAAGTTTTGAAACCCTGATTGCTTAAGGTGTTGAACAAGATCCTTTAGATCATCTTGCAATTGACCTTCGTAGTGAAGATCTCCTGGTTCACCTTCACTGCCACCATGCCCACGCCAGTCTGGTAAACAGACATGATAACCTTGTGCTAATAATGAACGTCCAAACATCAAGTACCGCTGACTGGAATAGGAACTACCATGCAGACATATGACCGTCGTATGATCTTTTTTTGGCCTTTCACTGGCTACGGACGGTAGTTCAAGTAATCGATAGCTCAGCTTTTTGCCATCTCTTGCTGCGAAATATTTCTGCACACTCACAAGACCTCCTCAACGTCCATCATGGTTTTATTGAATGCTTCGTTAGCGCCCTCAACCTTTCTCAGATCAACAGTATCGGTCATGATCGAATCAGGCTGCTGACGTGCAAAAGAGAGAAAAACGGGAACCATGCTTGGAATTGCAATGTACTCTTGTGTTTGTTGCCACATTTTATTCGCTTTTTGAAGATACGGTTTCAATTCAGCTTCACTCAATGCTTTATCAGATGAGAAACCATCAACTTCAACATTGAGATCCTTATTACCCACCCAACCACAGATCTCTACTTCATCAGTCGTAAACGCATTTTGATTAACTGTCACTTTAATCGTATCTTCAACTTCATCATTTAAAAGCTCGGTTAATTTAACCGATAGTCGATTTAATATATTAAGCAGAATATCATCATCAGTCACTTTACCTTGTTGCTCATGTATCTCCAAAATATCAGGTAACATCAATACTTGATGAACAACGAATCGATGTGCCAATTCAGGTAGATTGTACTTCGCTTGCAACACTTTTAAGTACATCTCCGTCCATAGCTTAATACGTAAATCTATTCTCCAACCATCTTTACCATGTTGACCCATTTGATATACAAAATACTTATAGTGTCCCGCACCTGATTCAAAGACATTCTCCATATTTTTTGAATAGTATCGAGACTCCTTTTTGAGCACGGAAGCGGTGCTCAATAATTGGTGCTGAAGTATACGTTCCAGCGCCATGTAACCTCGTCGCAAATAGGATTTTTTTACCCAATACGTCTGATCTAGATAATGATCCGCCATATAGTCCCACGCGATTTCAATAAAATATGCCGCTGTATTGTAGGCCAGTAGTGGCGAGCATAGCTCGGCGCAATCAATCACAGGATAAACATTTGCAACATGTGCGTATAAACCTTGATAAAACTCAGTGACGGTTTTATTGGCAATGGGTAATTGCTCCGATAGAGCTTGCTGGGCTAGCTTTCTATTTTCTTCCATTAGATCTTGCATTATGTAATGCGTGATATGATCATTAAACAGTGCAATCATATCGCCTCCACCACTAAAGAGCGGATCTAAAAACATGGATGCAAAACCCGAGGTGGCCCAGCGGTCTTCGAAGATAAATTCATCCGCACGATAAGCCAATTGTGAATAAGCTTGGAAATCAGCCAGTTCCGCGTTTTCGAGTAAAGTACTAATGGCGGCGTGTTTTTTTAGAAAATCGATAAACGCATCCTGCTTAGTTGGCGCGTTTTCAAATTTAGCTTTCTCACCAACTAGACCTACACTAGTATACCCTCCACTCAATGGAATAAACCAAATCCAATAACCGTCTCCCGAAAAATGATTCGTCGATAAAAAACGTCCAAATGCCTTCTTTTGCCAATCAGCATCCCCCATTGAATCGATGTCTCGAACATTTTTGAAGCGACCCCAAGCAGAGAAATGCTCCGGTACATTTTCTTGGCGCGTTAATTTTTTATGTTTCCTCGTTACTCTATTTCTACCGCTACAGTCAATGAGCCATTTTCCGTTTACGCTATACGGATTATCTTCATGCTGAAATTGAACCTCATGTAGCTCATCTGCCGAATGAATTTTGAAATCTGTTACTTTCGCCCCCATTAATATGGTCACACCGTCACACCGGTTCATATCGACCAAATCAGACTCTAATCTAGCTCGATCCAATTGAAAGGCCGCATGAGGAGGAATACTGGTCGTACCATGCTCGCTCATTTTATGAATAGGTAAACTGTGATCTTCGCTGTCATAAAAGAATCGTAATCCATTTTTGGGTAATTGCTCTCTGTATAGATAATTCACCAACCCCAATTGTTTCATGAAGTAATGGCCCGTCATCTCCACCGTGGCTTCGCCTACTTTGGCATGGAACTCACGTGATGCTTCTAGTACAAGAATACTGATTGACTGGCAGCGACGTTTTAGTTGACGTGCTAACGTTAAGCCAGCCCATCCCCCACCGATAATAACGACGTCATATCGAGTATGAAGCGGCTCATCATTTAATTCTGTGAGTAGGGAATGTGTATCCATCGTGTCTTTTACATTATTCATCATTCGACGACTCCTGCGAGGACGCCTTGCCATTGCTTAACGGTTAATTGACATTCGGATAAATGATTTAGGATGATATCTAAAGTCGATCGACTTTTTGGAAGTTCATTAAATATGAAATACTGAGCACCGGCAATTTTGGCCTGATAGAATTCTCTTGCACCGTTAATATCAATACCGGCTAACACTGAGTCTGAGACATCGGTATGGGTCATATTTTCAGTACGCTCCTGACTGCTTAGTCTTGAACTTGACACACAAGCACCTTGTAATAATAACCAAGCAATGGTGACATCCCCCATTAAATGCAATATGCGCGTTGATACAGTGGGGATCTTATCCATTCGCTTAGATTTAACCCATTGCTGAATAGACTCCAATGCATGCTCAAGATGTTGATAGGATGTATTGAGTTGTTCAAACTCGGCCTGTAAAAGAGGGAAGTCTCTCGCCGTATTCAAAAACTGCGTGATTTCTTTTCTGTATATTTTAAATAATTTTCCCGTGTTACCTAAAGCCAATTTATCCCGAATTAAATCCTGGCTTTGGATATAGTTCGTACCTTCCCAAATAGCCAAAACCTTTATATCCCTTGCATATTGTTCTAACCCCATATGCTTTAAATAGCCCTGCCCTCCGCACGTTTGAATCGCTAGCTCACTAATACGCCATGCTTGATCGCTGATGTAAGCTTTGACGACTGGGGTTAATAAATTTACCAATCCTCTGTAGTGCGCAATGCTATCACGCTTTGCATGTTTGGATTCGCTAGCAATGTTGTCTTCATGGTCGTTTGCGATTTCTTTTTCCATCAAGGATGCCAGTGTGTCAGAAAGCGTAAGCTTAGCGACTAAGGCGCGACATCCTTCCACTTTTGACTTCATTTCCATTAGCATACGCTGTACGTCAGCATGCTCAATGATGTTGACTCGCTCTGCTTTAGGATTAAAGCTTTCTTGAAAACGCTTTCCCTGTAACCGACTAGATGCGTAGGACAAAGCATTGTAGTAAGCCGATGAAGCCATCCCCAATGCATAGACGCCAGTACTGATACGCGCTTGATTCATCAGTGTTAAAAATTGAAGCAGACCTACATTTTCTCGACTGCCTAATAAATGTGCTCTGCAGGGACCGGTATCACCAAATGTCAAATGTGCATTTGCACATCCGTTAAACCCCATCTTTTCCGCTAATCCAACACAATTTACGTGATTAAATTCTCCCAACGACCCATCATCATTTACCCAAAATTTAGGGACAATAAAGCAAGATAACCCAAAAGTGCCTTTGCTACTGTTTTCACCACGACCTATCACAAAATATAAAGTATTGTCAGTAAGGTCATGCATACCTGCGCTAATGAGGTATTTTTCGCCCGTTAAGATGTAAGTTCCATCGGGCTGCTTTTGGGCTTGAGTATCGACTAATGAAATGTCACTGCCGGCTTGCGGCTCGGTCAAACAAAGGCAGGATGTCCATTCCGATGTGGCTAGTTTCTCCTTGAAAATATGTTTTTGTAATTCAGTGCCGTATTTATCAACCAGTGTCGATGAAGGTAAGCAGAAACCACCATACGTCATAAAACTAGGATTGGCCCCCATAAACATCTCTAATATCATTTGCATGACAAAAGGCGGCAGCGCTGAAGTATTTAATTGATCGCTACCCGCCATACTGCCCCATTCATCTTTGAACAGAGCCCATAGGTCACGATATTGTGATGGTAGAATTACTTGACCGTCTTTCAGTGTGCACCCTTCTGAATCTGACGTTTGATACGACGCACTCAAGTGATCTGTGGCAAAATTTTTAGCCTTAAGTAACATCTCATGTAAAACACCTGATTCGAGCTGCGCATAGTCCGAGTGCTTAAAAATGTCTTTAGCTTCATGAAATTGCTCATGAATTAAAAACTCAAATTCTCGTAGATCGACTTTATAGATTCCGTTAGTGCTTGGGTGGAGCATGGCTTGTTTCATGAAATAGTATCCATCGTTCTCGATATCGTTTTTTTCTGATGAGCGTCGACTAATTTCTGCCACCCTCCAGACTCTACTTCCCAGTGAAATATTTGATTGTGCTTCCCTCGGTACGACTTTAATGGATAACACATACAGGCTTTCATATACTGCATGGCATCATTTTGACTTAAATTTGGTTTGTCACGGTAAAAGGCAAGCAATTTCCAGTAAGTATCTTCAAGTGAAACCGATACTTTATTCACAACCTTTGAAAGTAACATGGGAGAAGAGGGTTGTTCATGCTTTAAAGCGATTAGTTGCAGACAACCTATGCGCCCGCCTCCCCCTAACGTCATAATCCATAATTTATGGTGGTTTAAGTATTCGTGGTAATGCTCGATCTCAATAAGTGGCTTAAGGCTCAAAAAATGCTTCTGATCACATTCGATGCTGTCCAACCAATTTCCCCGAGGCGGGTTACCTAATCCCTTCATTATTGATTTAGCCCAAATTGACTGTATATCAAACGAAACGACTTTCTCTCTATCATTATTGGATTTTATAAGCGCTTTAATCGTATTTAGTAACTGATGGGTGCCGTTTAGACCTAATGGTTGAGACAAAAGATCACAATTGGTAATCTGATATTTACAACCACTTTGTATGTCTTTACAAATATGGGTAAATGCCACACCGGTTCTAACTTGCAATCCATCCTGACCAGATAAAACACCCACACCCACTGCATTTAAGCATGTTTGCTGCTGCTCGACATTCAAGTCTAAATTTAAAATCAGTGCATCACGCGAATGACACTCAATAAAATGCAAGATCGCTGCATGAAAACTTGTACAAGCGCTGCTCACGAAACGTATGTCGAAGCCTGCTATTTCAAGCTCAGCAATAAACAATAGGATGTCGTGGTCCATCAGTATGCTGGCTTCACCCGCATTCACAATGTAAATAACGTTAGGCAACGAATAGGACTGAAACATTTCTTCCCGCAGAGCATTTAAACCTGACACCACACCGTCACTGAGGCGAACCCAATTTTTTTTTATGTACATTGCCGCCTCCTTTTATGCTGAATCGTGATAGTGTCATTGGCGAGTATTTATCACACGTTTAATCTGTTCAGTAGTTAAGCTTGGATATAGTGCTCTATCAAACGATTTATCATTCTTACCACTGCGTTATATCGGTCAAAGGATATGATCTTCAAAACGAATGTCCTTAAATTTAAATGCATTCAATAAATCAAGAATAGGAGCGAGTGAGTATTGCGTTTGATATCGGGAATACAAGCGAATCGTCACTCGGTTGTCTCCGGCTTCCATGGGATACCGAATAATATGATCATCTATAACCGCGAAGTTTTGAGCTTGACGAATTAATTGCTGCTCTTCACCCACTACATCTTGCAACAACAATATATGGTCTCGTAATAGTCCTTTAGGCATTCTTCCGCCCGCAGGCATTTGCATCCGCAATAGAATAACGAGATCTTGCGGCATCATTTCCTCAATGGCCTTTAGGATCAACAATTGCAGTTGGTAGTGTTCTGAATGCGTCACCCAAACCGGCACATCACTCGTGGGCAATGTACTCATACTGTAGAAATCTTGTTCTGTCATCAGCGGCAGTGTTCTAGCCAAACTCAGTTTCACATTGTTTTCGAATGGGTTTGCCGTTAGTACACCGGTTATATGGGTAGCATACATTACACAGCTTCTCCAATTTTAAACCGACTATTAGGTTCAATACCTACATGAGACATGCAGTAGTAACCATTTAGGGCAACGGAGCATGCTAGCAATTTTTTATGACTCTCCAATTCATTATTAAGACCTGCTGAAATAATGCCTACCCATGGATCACTGCCAAAACAATGTCCCCATTGATCATGTAGATCGGGAAGCTGATCATAATTACCTAACATGCGGACAAAAATGCTTCGGATATTGTCAGGAAAAAAAGGAAGCGACATTATGAGTTGATCATTTTCCTTCATATGGCGGCGAATAACGGTAGCAAATTCTGGTGTTGCATTCCAAGTTACTGCACAGTCCGCAATGTTTTCCTGCTGAGTACCGATTTCTCGTTTCAGTAGCAATGTTGTCACACCAAAGCCACTCTGCCCCCAATTTTCGTTGTGCTGCCAAAAGCTAAGATTCAATAAATTTGCGTCTATTATCGACAGTAAAAAATATTCCTGATCTGAAGCTGAATTCAGATAGTGTCTTAACGTGTATCCCCAAGAAGCGCATTCGTACGTATTAATATAAGCAGTAACAGGAATGCTTCTTAATTTTTCTTCTCTGGTATGCAATGCTTGATTGAATAGATCTAATGTAATTTGACCACTCGTGAAGGGCAATTCAAGCATAGTTGAACATAAAAAATGCCGGTTTATCGACGATTTCTCATTATCAGATAATGATTCTAATACCCAGTCTACCTGTTGATGAAAAACGGATGAAATTATTCCAATACGCTTCAGATAATCTTCCTGACAATCATATGGCTTTGAATCAATCGGAGTAAACGCCGCTGATAAAAGTGATAACGTCATACTCGCAGGCCTTTCAATTTACTATACAGCTCAAAATAGCACCGGTATGAACTACCTTCCATTTTAGTGAATGCCAATAAGTCACGTTGACGATTTACATTCTGTACCTGTTTATGTAAAACCAACTTTGAGAGTAATTCATTGCTGGCTAACTTCGTTGCCAACACTTGATTAATGCTATGCACTGAAAATACTTTACGTTCAATTTGTTGATTGCATATTCCAATCAAGTATTCCAAACAATCACTATCAGATTGCGTCAAAGTCACTTCGGACTGATCTTTTAGCCATAAGACAAAATGCATTAGCGACTTTACAAACCTTGGTCTAACAAGCGTCAAAAAACGATTCACACTGCCTAAACCACCTTTGGTCAAAAACATATCTGAGGTTATAGGTATCTCACCTCGGCTGTTTCCTAATTGTAATTGCCCGCTTAAAAATGGTAGCCCGATTTTTTCTTGACTTAGATTTTGGCAAATTGTGGGTGGTAATAAAACGGTGACAGGAAAAGGCTTGCCTTCTTGTTTGGCCACTACCATCGCGAAGCCCAATTCATGCGCTTCAATACCGTGTATTTTGTTCACTTGTAAGCTCTGCTGTTCACCACGCTGACGAACGACAGTTTGCCAGTGTGCCAACGTTGGGCCGCCCGTATCGGTCATTAAAAAATGCCCACTGACGCCATTTTCAAGCCAATCTGTCACTTGGCTAAGCTGGGCTGGTGTGGCGGTTAAATCCAGCATTATCGATCCAAACAGGCCAATCATTTTATGAAACTGACGATCTAATCCTTCCAACCTGACCTGATCGATGATTTCATCAATGACCCAAGTTTGATCAAAATGTTCGATGGGTTGTTCAACTCTCGTGCTTTTTAAAGGTGCTCTCTCGGTCAACGGGTCTTCGATAATCATGCTGCTATCAAATAATCTTAATGCTGCGTCTTCAATTATATGCCTCAATGCATCAGGCGGAGGAGACAACGCAGATAATTGATCCGTCACGAATCCTCCCACTAAACTGTGCAACATCTGCGATTACTCCACAATATACGTTTTAGGATCGGGTAAGTGTAAAAACGGTGCTACACGATAACTTGCATGATAGGCTCCGCAGTTGGCAAATACGGCGGTATCACCAATGGATAACGAATTTGCCGTGACCTGACCAATAATGTCATCTTTATTACAACTGGTGCCCACTATTAGATAAGTATCATTGTCTTTTTTACTGGTTTCTTCTAACGTCAATTCGCGTTTCAAATTATGTGAAAATATTTTTGGCTCCTGGTATCGCTTGAATGCCGTTTCGGTTTTGGCCAACAAAAAATTTTGTGCCATTCCACCATCACAGATTGCGTACCGTCGCTGGTCGATTTTTTTTATATAACGTATGGATGTTAAAAAATATCCTGCGGATGCCACGATGCCTCGTCCACTTTCATGCACCAGATTAATATGATTTGGAAATTCAGAGAGCAAGCTTCGATAGCGGCTAAAGTCAAATCCACCTTCTCGCCAATTCGAGCTAAACCCGCCACCTAAATTAAGCATGGTTAGCGGGTATCCGAGCCAATTTTCTACATCCTTCACTAAAGATAGAGCTGACTGTGCAGTCAGCATGGCCGTATCATTAAATGCATCTGAGCCTTGGAAGACATGAATGCCTTGAACTTTAATGCCTAGTTCAGCACATCGAATGATGGCAGCCTTGAGACTCGATATGTCGAATCCAAAATGGTTTGGCCTAGACTTCTTCGTTCGATCAATATAGTGATCAAGAACTTCGTGGTTAATACGCAACACAACAGCGTTAAGCGGCCGCTTTCCGATAAACTCGGCCACAATATTAATTTGTTCAATATTATCTATCACCAACACACATTTACTGGCAATAGCAGCCCGAATGAACGCCTTATCAGCAGAAGGATTATTGATATACCTCGTCGCTTTTCCATTTGCCAATAAATTTAACTCTCCAATGGAGGCCATCTCAATTCCGTCTACAAAAACATGACCACACCTCACCAATAAATCCAGATTGCTATTGGCCTTTAATGAATATATGAGCTGAGTGCCGAGTGCCGATTTCAGGTCGTGATAATTCTTTTCGACCTCTGATACTGAATACACATAGCAAGGGGTTGATAGTGGCTCTACACTTTCTATTAAGTGCCGCTCAATTTTATTCGATGCGTGACTCATATTTATCCTATCGTGTATTGATACTATCAACGGTGGTCATAATATTTATATAAATTTGTACGGGTGCGTCATGCAAAACTATTATTTTCGATACAATCTAAGAGTTTCTTTTTATCAACTTTACTATTGGCATTGAGAGCAATGGATTGAACATAGTGTATATCCCTCGGTGCATAATCAGAATCGAGGGTTTCTAAAAGCCACCTTTTAAAATTTACACGTTCAGATTCAGTGTCTTCGTTCAGCTCAACGACTAAGACAGCTATTTCACTATCAAATTTATCCTTCCAACCGATCACCGCACACAGCTTTACATTCGTATTTTTTTCAATTGCTGACTCAATGTCTTTAGGGTACAAGCAAAACCCACCCTGTTTGATTAATTCTTTACTGCGGCCTTTAAAATAGTAATAACCGTCTTCATCTCGACTGAATAAATCCCCGGTTGCAAGCCAATTATCGTCTCGATAATAACCATTTAGCACTCTTGCACCTGCGCTACTATTTTCATTGTAATATCGCTGCATAACAGCACTTCCCCTCACATAGAGCTCTCCAATTTCGTGTGGATTTGCCTCACGAAAGTGGTCACTTTGATCAATAAGAGGAATGAGAATTCGAGCATCCAAGCCAGGAATGGGTTTTCCAACGGATCCTGATTTTGTGTCCCACATTTCGGGCTCTAAATACATGGCGCGCTTGCACTCGGTCAGGCCGTACATGGAATAAATTTTTATATTCGGGCTATATTGTTTCCATTCATGAATAATGGCATCCGATAAATGCCCACCTGTATTAGTAATACACTTAAGATGTGATAAATCGGGTTTAACGATGGGCGCAATTTTTATCAGTGATGCGCCTATCGCCGGTACGACAGGCAGCGTGGTGATTTCTTCTTGCTCAATAAAACGAAGTATTTGAATAGGGTTAAACTTACCTGTATATACAATGGTTTCGCAGTCGCTATAAAGCGAAAAAAGAACTTGATATAAACCATAGTCAAATGACAACGGCGATAAGCAAAGTATACGATTGGAGCTTTCTAATTTTAAGTAATTTGATATCGACTCAAGTGAGGTAATGACATTTTGATGACTAAGAGCAATACCTTTGGGTGTGCCTGTACTACCTGACGTGTATATTAATAATGCTAAGTCTACACCCGTCACTCGTACAGCGGTTGAAAGTTGAATTCTGGGTCGTTCGATACTATATGAACTTAATGATTCAATTGATCCATTTTGCCAAATCGCTTTAGCATTACAATCTATCGCGATTAAATAAATCGCACTCTCTAATGTATCTTCCTTAAGTGGTACGACAACGATCCCCATTTTCCACGCAGCAAGCATCAGTGCAATAGAATGAATAGGATGCTGGCAGCGCACAAGGATTCGATCACCTGGCCGCCAATTTACATCGCTAGAAAGAAAACGATTTAAGGCATCTTTACAATCTTTAGGGCACAGACTTTGACCCTCGGGCACTTTAATACTGCCATGCCATCGACTGCTGATCACCTTTTCATAAAGGTCCGCGAGCGAAAACATTAAGAGTTCCGAATTTATCGTTATTATTATTTATTGTGTGTGTAGCGATTCATTGAATTTATATTCAATGGCTAAAGAGATTATATGGACGGGCTTTTGGTGACAACAAAAAAATTCCACCAAATAATATTTTTTTAGTATCCAGAAGACGCTCTAGCGAGGATTCAATCCAAACCCTCCACTTTGCTCATTCTAAAAAGTAGACAAGATAAGTCCTAATTATAGACAGAAATGTGACATTCGATTCACTTTTTCAGTCAGCCTATCATTTTTAACGCCAGTTATTCGATCGCTTTGCATGCTACTACCTAGTACTCGTTTCGTAATTGAGCCTTCTATCAGAACGGTCATTTCACACATTATTTTTTAGGGTTCGGGATTAGATGAAACACCAATCCAGCCATTTTTCCACATAAATTGTCACAAGACCCAATAATTCATTCTGTTTTAATCCCAACCTTGAATGTGAAAAGTTTGAAATGCATCACTGACAAATCCATTCACGCCAACCATGAAACGCGCCACTTTGCATTGAATTGGTTTTGTATGAAATACCCGGCGGCCTATATCTTAGAAAATCAGCGGCGCGAAACATTGAAAATGCATAAGAAAAATTTGATTGATTTGGCCGTCTTCCGTAGATGAAATCTCATTTTATACATCCTACTTATATCCGTTCTGCATAAACTTATATTCAAAGCGTAAAAGCATCGTGAATGGTGAGACCATCTGTAATCGGGGAAGTGAACAGCATCCTGAAAGCGAGAATACCTATGTCGTGCTCTGATTATCCATTCGAAAACAGCTATAACACTCTTGTGATAAAAGCGACTAAAGATGCAGCATGGCATTTCGGGAATAACCAGTTATTTTTGAGTTGAACCAAGATTCAGACTCGGCTCGCGGGAAGATCCGTTATCTCCAATTATGTAAGGAAATGATGAGTCATCCGGTTCCAGCCATTTTGCCCATCATTACAGATGTACCTCCATCTCAATGCTCGTCATTTCGAGACCACAGGTACGCCAAGGCCGATTTTATCGACTACTATTAAGAGAAAAGGGTAGAATAGACCCACACGCGTAACAGATTCGAGTGCTTAATGCAAAAATCGCAACACCCATTAAGAAATGGCAAGACTTTTTCTTATTCTACCCTAACTTACGGGTTTATCGTCTTTTTCATAGCGGTAACATTTACCATTATTCTATTACATTTCCATTTTTTTCAATCAGCACTGGAAGAAAAGGTCTATCGTGATACTGAGCGCGAAGCCTTTCAATTTACCTCGCAGATGGCTCGAGTCGTCAAGCCAGCATTCAGTCAGAATCACATTATTATTTCAGATCAGCTGCGCGAATATTTACAACTAGCAACAAATAGCGAAGCCATTTGGAAAATAAAATTATTTTCAGCTTCAGGCGAGGTACTTTTTTCAACCAACGCGGAAGACATAGGGGATTTCAATCATAAGCCGTATTTTAAGGAGCAGGTGACTTCAGGTCAGGCTTATTCTAAGTTGGCCAAAAAGAATTCGGTTAGTTTGGATTTACAGCCCGTTACATTAGATGTCATGGAAACCTATGTTCCTATTATGGATAAAGGGAATTTTTTAGGTGCCTATGAGCTTTATTACAATGTCTCCGATCATATTTTGGAATCCCATGAGCTGATTAAAAAATCGAGTCAATATTTGCTAGTACTGGCCATTGTTATTTTCATCATGGCAATTCTTACCCTAGTAGCATTAAAAAAAGTTATTGCCTCACGACAAAAGTATGAACGATTGCTGGTCAAACAAGCGACCATAGACAGCCTAACCAACACGCTTAATCGCGGTCATATTGAGTCACTTATTGAGCGAGAAATTGAGCGCTTTAAACGCTATGGACGAAATGCTTCTATTATTATGTTTGACCTTGATCACTTTAAGAAAATTAACGATCAATTTGGCCATCAATTTGGTGATACGGTACTAAAAGGTGTTGCGCAGGTTTGTAAAGACTCTCTACGATCAGGTGATTTGCTTGGCCGGTACGGCGGTGAAGAGTTCATAATTTGTCTTCCAGAAATTGACGTTGAGCAGTCTTATCGTGTTGCAGAGAAGATCCGAGTCGCCATTCGCAACACAGCTTTCAAATTTGATGCTAAGGAAATTAGGGTCACTGCGAGCGGTGGCATAATCAACTTGGTTAATCAGTCCAAATTATCGTTTGACGACATTATGACTCGAGTGGATGACGCCTTATACGAAGCTAAAGCGCTAGGACGGGATAGATTTATTGCATCTGATGAGCCGACTGCATCCGATCAAGATCGTTAGTGCAAACAAACGCAATAGAGTACCCATCTTACACATTATGATTAGCAAGACAATTTGGCATCATTTAACATTAATGGATGATCGAAATGGCCTATAAAAAAGCACTGATTGCTAGCATGATATTCGGCGTAATCTTAACATGGGCTGGTTTTTTTATTGGCCTGCAAATTTCCGTGCCGGTAGGTGACCTACTCGTATTTGCCTTCTCATTGTACGCAACCTTTCAAGGTGTAGGATTTGCTACGCTAGATTGGCCTATTCTCGCAGCCCTATTCGTTTTTAACTCTGCTAGTTGGGGGCTAATTACCTATTTGACTTACCGTTTTATCATGCATACGTCAGATTAAGAAGTTTAAGCCCCTTCGATTAGAATTTACTGTAGGCTGCCCCAATAAAGCCAAATTAATTCTGCAAGTTAGATCTAAAAGCACGCCTGAACTTCTAAAGACCACTCGCCAGCGCTTAACTTGGCTTTATAAAGATGTCTGCAATTAATATTCTACCGGCAGATAGCAGCAACGCTTGTATTTTTTCCCACTGCCACACGGACAAGGTGCTTTTCTACGAGTTTTAATATCCTGCTGAATATCGGCCACATCTCTCTGATAGAAAGAGGATAAATCGTTATACAGTTGAGGATGCTTCTTTTTCATCATGTCTGGACGTTCAAAAAAGTATTCACTCGCAACTGCAAAAAACTCTGTGTTATTGGTTGCGCCATACCGATCAATATTACTTTTGTTTTGCTGTATTTCTTGAATTTTTCCCTCTATAAACTGAAACCAAGGCACACTGTAGCTATGGTCTTTTAGCTTTTCAGGAAATCCGTCGCCTTTGCCATCAGCCATATCAATGAGATGAGCAAACTCGTGAATACCAACATTCTTTTTGTCACGACTATTTTTAAAGCCTGCATGCAATGCGGGCTGACTTAATATCATTTTACCCGCAAACACCCCAGTCCCGACCATTCCCAATGCATTTGAGTTACTTTGCCCAATTTGAGCTTCTTGGTTAAATGCAGCAGGCACGAGAATAACTGTATGCAAATTAATGTAATGCCAATTTTTAAAAGACCATACTGGGATAATGGCGCTTGCAGCCACTAATAATCGGTCTTCATCACTCACCTGAACGCCGTTGCCCACTATTTCAGTGGTTTCTAGGAACAAAAGTACTCGCTGCCTAAAATCTTTTTGCTCTAATTCAGAAAGCTGTTGGTAGAATTCAACTTCTTTACTCAAAAACTGACGATGATCCGCTGAAAACGCAGAATCATCGCGACTGCTGCGAGATGGACGACTCAGAAATTTCGTGAACCATTCCTTGATTTTCTGTAACAACATTTATAACTCCATGTTCTATTCTGTTGGACCTGCTCAATAGTCCGAGCTTTAATTTCGATAAAGGGTCTTGATTAGGTGATAACCAAACTGTGTTTTGATTGGACCGTGAACCTTTAGAATCGGTCTTTTAAAGACGACTTCGTCAAATGCTTTGACCATATCACCTTTAAAGAACTCGCCTAAATTACCACCTTGCTTCTTCGATGGGCATGTTGAATATTTTTTCGCTAGAGTGGCAAAATCTTCGCCTTTGGCCAATCGTTGCTTTAACTCTTCAGCCAGTTCTTTTTTCTTCACTAATATGTGGCATGCACAGGCTCTGGGCATAATGTCGGATTCTACGTCGGTTCGTTATGGAAGGCGTATTTTATACGCTTTTAACCCGTTATACTCCCCACAAATCGTAATTTAGGGGATTTTCTGTGGCATTAAAAGCAACCATTTGTAAAGCCGAACTGAATATCGCAGATATGGATCGGCATTATTACCATCTTCATGCTCTGACATTAGCTCAGCATCCGAGCGAGACGGATATCAGGGTCATGCTGAGGGTCTTGGTGTTTGCACTAAACGGACACGAGGACCTTATGTTCACTAAGGGACTGTCGACTCAGGATGAGCCTGACCTTTGGCATAAAAGCCTGAGTGATGAAATCGAGCTATGGATTGATCTTGGGCAGCCCGATGAAAAGCGCATCCGCCAGGCTTGCGGCAAAGCCAAGCGTGTCCGTTTATATTCTTATGGCGGACGAAGTGACGAACTCTGGTGGGGCCAGATGCAGGACAAAGTGCAACGATTTAATAACCTTGAAGTATATCGAATAGATGACACGCCATTTGAGGCCATCGCAGCAATGCGAGCAAAATCAATGCAACTGAATTGTACGATCCAAGACGGGCAAGTGTGGTTTGGAGATGACAACCATAGTGCCGAAGTATCGGTCACTCAGTTATTTCCGAACCGTTAGGTCGCTTCATAAAGCCAATTTTACGATCGACTCTGGCTTTCTGCTTCGCTCCAGCAGGCGCGCACGTTTTTATTGTGCGTTAATGCTAGGCATTCATCGCAGTGGACAATCTGTATGGAGCAGATTGAATGCCGAAGGTACCCATCGGTTGAACAACAGGACACCGATCATTTAATGACGAGTCCATTCCAAGAAGACTTACATGAAAGTAAAGCGCGACAAAGCTCAGATGACTTGATAGAGATGCCCTTAAGGTTATTCAACAGGCTCTGGTAAGCAAATCGCTGCGCTTTGTTCCACAAAATCACCCAGCTACCATTCAGCTGGGTCTTCCAATAGCACTCTCGATTCTGGCGACTGTTGATACTGTCTCGCACTGTACACATATTCAGATTCGGCCCAGTGAGCAACGTTCAAAACCTCACCATGTTCCCTCACATACTCAACAGTGCTTAAATCAATATCTTCAATGAGCCAACACGGTTCACTCATGCGCCCGCGCGATAATACACCGTCTTCTGGAAAGCCATTATCACTGGGAGTGTAAATGGCTGCTGAACCGACATTGGTGTCGACGGCGGGGTTCCAAAGGGCATCGCCCACCGTGGATGCATGCATAACATAACACTGGTTTTCTAACGCTCGTGCTTGGCAGCCAATGCGCACCCGATGGTAACCCGCCATTGTATCTGTGCAACTGGGTACGACGATGATTTCCGCACCTTGTGTGCAAAGCCTTCTGGAGATGAGTGGAAATTCAATATCATAGCAAACGGCGATACCCATCATGGCCTTAGGCGTTTCAATGACTCGCAACTCGCTCCCCGCAACAATTTCCCATTGTTCGCGCTCAAACCGAGTCATCATGAGTTTATCTTGATACTTCATTGATCCGTCAGGCAAAAATACATGGCAGCGATTGATGTATTTATAATTTTCTTCGACTGGAAACGTGCCAGCAACCAGTGTGCAACTATTTTCACAAGCCAGCTCTGAAAATAGCTCCAAATAATAAGGCAATACAGACTGAAGATCCGCTAGCTGACGGGAAATATCACAGTAGCGATTCTCGCCAAACAGAGATGCCAGCTCCATTGCGCAGTATTCCGGCAGTACCACCAACTCAGCCTGAGCATCAAACGCTGGCTGAAGCCAGCGTCGCATATGCTGTTCATAATCTTGCCATAAACTGAATTGCCCTATTGGGTACTGGGCTAATGCGACGCGCATTTTCATAATTCATACCTCACAGCGCACCAGCAGGTGAGCTGCTTTACCGCGTTCGTAGTTATTCGATGTTGTTAAAAAAGATTCTTGAGTTTTTCTTTTGCTTTTTCTTCAAGTTCTTTTCGTTTCTGTTCAATTTTCTTATCCGCTTCTTTTTTCTTTTTTTGCTTCAGTTGTTTTTGGTAGTCATCCAACTCTGCTTTTGCCAACTTAGACAGTTTCTTTTGAGCGTCTTTCAAATTGCCATCCATTAAATTTAATGACTTGAGTGTAGCTTTGTATTCGCCGGTGTACGCAAGTAATTTTTCCTCAAGTCGTTTTTTTAATCTCGCTTCCAACTCTCGTTGTTTCTCTTTAAGAGATTCGTTGAATATTTTCTGCAATTTGTTGTCTAAATCTGAGTTCATGCCTACTTTGGGTGCCAGCATTTTTCCCTTAGCATCCACGTGAACATCAAACGTGGGAATTTTGGCTAACGCAGCATTAAGCTCTTTGGCAACCATGGTTCTATCTTTGGTTGTGAAGGTTGCGCGTGTAAAGTTTGCGATGCCATCAGCCTCTATTTGTCCCTGCTTCAGCACGCCTTTTGCCGACATGGCCATTTGGCTTTGCTTCAGTTTTAATCCCGCAAACCCAAGATCCATACTGTCCATCTTGACATTAGCGATGCTGAGTTCGAAGGCATCTTGGTCATCCACACCTCGATGATCAAGCACACCATTTAATTTAAAGCCCGTGACATCACCCAATTGGTCACCTTTCACGGTTAAACGAATGGGGCGATTTGTGATCGCCTGCTGGTGCGTAATATCTTTCACACTAACCGCTATATCACCCGCTGCTAGCTGCCCTGTAAAACCTAACGATTTTATCCAAAAGTCCGGTTGAGGGTGGCGAGTTGGGAAGCTAACAAATCGGCCCTTTGCACGCTCTCTAACTTTCTCTTCTTCAGCCTCCTCGGCTTTCTCAGCTTCACTTTTTACCAACAGTGGACGAACTTTTTCATAGTAATGCAATGCTTGACGAGCATACTCACCCGCTTCAGCACCAAACAATACTGCACTTAAATTGGAAGCACCCACGGAATCTAATTTATATTTATCAATTAATTTTTGATAATCAGCTTTTGGGCTCTTGGCCAACGCGTTCCAATGATTAGCCATTTCCTTTTTCCCAACTTGCAGCGCTTTTTTGGCTTCCTCAATCGCCTTTTTATCGGCTTTGAACTGTTTCTTTAATGCCTCAAACTCTTTTTTTCGCTCTAAGAAGTCATGTAAGTCGTCGTATTTGCCATTAACGATGCTATTGATACTTTTTTCGTAGCGCTTGATTGCTGAGGCATTCGGTACTTTGGCAACGCTGCTGTTTATCTTTTCTTTATGGTGTTCATAGCTTTCCTTAAATGCCTCACCATTGGTGACCGTAGCAAGCGGTTCACGCTCCAGAATAGTCTCGGCAGATGGCAATGTTTCAGCCAGCCCTGCGAGCGCGCTCTCTTTGGGTTTTTCATCTTGGGAGCGGGCTTTACTTTTCTCTGCAGGTGTACCGGTAGCCATTTCATTCGATTCTTTTGCTGGCGCTTTTTCCTCTTTAGGCAATGCACCTGACACAGACCGCGGTGTTCCAAAACGAACGCCGCTCATCGACATTTCTTCTATGATGCCTTTGCCCACCAGTAACGGCATGAGCGCTAAATCTGCTACGGTTCGATCGATGCTGATTAAATTCTCCATCGGTTTATCGGCGTCTGCGACATCAACGCCGTTTATGGTGATTCCGAGTGGATTAAAAGACAGCTCTACTGCCTCAACCTCTACTTTTGCGCCTGCCGCTTTGCTGCCCAAGGTTTCTATGCTCATCTTAATCAATGGCGCAGCGGCAAAAAACCACGCGCCTACCAACAAGGCGATTGTGACTGAAAATCCAATTAGGCCTGACCAGCGTATCCATTTTTTCATTTTATAATTTCCTTAGGCCGCCAGTTTTTCATAGACTTTATAAAACTTACTTGCTTTGATCATCTTAGTAATCTTCAGCTTTTCCACCCATGCCATTAATCGGTTGCGATAATTGACAATAATAAAGCGGCTGATCAGCAGCACAGGGATAAATGCTGCCAGTGCAATGACGAGGCTGCCCATTAATAATGTGTGATTAAAACGTGTGGCTTGCCAAAATTCACTTTGGTAGAGGTCTGTCCAAAATACTTGTAGCGAGGGCTCGGTGAGTACGGCTTCACCCACTTGTATGGCCAAAGGATCAATCAAGTAAGCCATCAGCGTAAAGAAACCAGTCGCAAGAAAGAACGCTGATAAATTCACTCTGATCACCATGACCAAGAAGAGTACCAACAGGTTGTGCAGGCTAAGCATTGGCGTTAAGCCCACCACTAATGCGAATGCAAATCCAAGCGACAATTGGCCTGGCGCCGTATCTGAGTTCAGTATTTTTAGTAGATTTGCCAGCATTCCTAGCATAAGCGATTCCTAATAAATAATTGCGATTTTGATCATTTGCGCCTCAATATAGGGCGCTAACCTTCAGAAATAAAGTCACCGTCTCGTAATAATAGAGTGCAAACGGTGTGTCCTAGCGTAAATGACGCATTGTGACAGGGTTTTAGGTGAGTCTCCAGACGAGCTGAAAAGTCTAGAATCTGAGCTTTCCTAAGCGTGACTCGGTTTGATTCTCATCGTGACCCACTGCTTATTTTAGCGACTTCAGAAGAACTGATACGAACGTGACTCAGCAGAGACCGGCTTCTACCCTGCTAGGCCATTGAATTAGCCACGGCGGCCCCAGCTGGCGACTGCTTTAGTTTCAGCCCCGTTGATCAGTCTGTCATCGTCACCTCGGAACCGTTGCCTTGATCTTCGATTTGATCGTATATTGCATGCAGACTGATTGCAGATACTCGCTACTCACAAGGTGTGCTTTTATGACTGTTGCTGCCGTACTGAATGTCATTGAATGTGACGTATTGTATGAAGATTTACAGGATGACTACGGTTCCTACGGCTTAATGTTTGAGCGGTATTTTAAACCGCATCAACCCTCATTATCGGTCCGCTATTTCAATGCCCTCAAAGGTCACTTACCAGACCAGCAGTTTATGCAGGCTCACCCTAACGATTTATACCTGATAACCGGCTCCAAAGCCGGTGCTTATGAGGCTCACGACTGGATTGCACCGCTGGATAGATGGATTAGACATGCGTTTGATCAAGGTCAGCGCCTGCTGGGCGTATGTTTTGGCCATCAAATCATCGCACAGGCGCTCGGAGGCAAGGTCGCGAACAGTCCAAAAGGCTGGGGCGTCGGTATACGTCCACTTCCATTACTTGAACGACCTCAAGGTTTTGAAGATCTTCCCAACCAGCTCAGCCTCATTTATAGCCATCAGGATCAAGTGGTCGCGCTACCGAAACAAGCTACGCCCATTTTGGGGGATCATTTTTGCCCGATTGCTGGTTTTAAGATCGGCCAACAAGTGCTGACACTGCAAGGTCATCCCGAATTCAACGCTACATATACTCGACGTTTGCTGGGACGCCGCGCGGAGCATATCGGTTTGGCGCGTTTTGAAACCGCAATGGCGACACTAGACCAAGCAACGGACAATGATCGTGTTGCGCGGGCGATTCTCAGTTGGTGGCTTGATGAGTCTGACTAGGCATGACACTTGGCCCTACCCTATGGGTTGAGCAACCAAACAGCCCCTGCGCCGACCCAAGATACCAATAACAGCAGCCAAGGCGTGATAACGGCGGGTAATGAGAAACCGGTACTGGTCTGTTTCAAGGAGGACGCCTGTTCTTGTGCCTGCTCAGCTTGAATAGATTCCTGCGTCGCTCGGACTTTTTTCAACCCCTTATCTAGTTCACGCGCTTTAGATTTTTGCTGCTTTTTGTACTGCTCAATGCCCTTTTGAATGCCTTGAGCAATTAATTTAGTTTGCTCTTTAGTTTGCCCAGGCTTTTGTGTGCCTTTTGCAATGCTCATGGCCTCAGCCTTGGTTTGATCTGATACGGTGTCTTTCTTTGAATATTTTGGCATATTGTTCAGCGTTAACATGGGTTCTACAATTTTATTGCCGTGAACGCTAACAGAGAAGATTCTGTCTGTCTAAAGCAATTCGGCATTCAATGAATTGCCTTCGATCGCACGACCTTAAATGATCCATGAAGCTTGTACTAGAACCCCTGAGGCTGAAGCCTTTCATCCTCTCTCGCCCAGCACTTTAGTCAGATTACCTTATACTGGTATAGATTGAGCAATATGGGCCGCCTCTTCAATAGAACCATTAAAGCAGCACAGTGAACCTAGGACTGTTACAGTAGCCGCTCATCAATGACAAAATAGGGAAAGTTTGTGGCAGATAATTATCTACTTCTATTAGCATTAATCGTCTTTGTTGGTATCGTTTGCCAATGGATATCTTGGCGCATCAAATTTCCATCGATCATCATGCTGCTCGTCGCAGGCATCATATTTGGCCCAGTCACCGGTGTACTTAACCCAGACAAAATGTTTGGTGACTTGTTATTCCCCATGGTTTCGCTCAGTGTCGCTGTCATATTGTTCGAAGGCGGTCTGACATTAAAGCTCAGCGATATAAAAGACATTAAACGCCCATTGCGCAATCTGTTAACCGTAGGCGTCCTGATCACATGGGTGATTACAACATTCGCTGTGTACTACATTCTTAATTTTCCTTGGGCCTTGGCGCTGCTATTTGGAGCGTTGATGACGGTCACCGGTCCAACGGTGATCAAACCGTTGTTATCCAGTATTCGCCCTCAATCTGACATCGCCAATATCCTGCACTGGGAAGGCATTATTCTGGATGTCTTTGGCGCCATATTGATCGTATTGGTTTACCAATTGATTGTCTCAGAATTTTCAGGCGAAACACTGCCGATTACATTCGGCGCCATGATCGCAACAGGCATCCTATTAGGGGCCGCAGGCGCATTTTTGCTCGCCTTTTTATTAAAAAAACACTTGCTGCCCTACTATTTGCACCATGTCGTCAGCTTAGGCTTGGTTCTGATCATTTTCGCGATATCCAATACCATCATGCATGAGTCGGGTCTTATTGCCGTCACACTGATGGGCATGATATTAGCCAATACAAAAGGCGTTGATACCGATGATATTTTATTCTTTAAAGAAAGTTTAAGTGTCATGTTGATATCCGTTTTATTTGTCGTACTGGCCGCTCGTCTTCAATTTTCTAGTTTTGCAGAAATGGGGTGGGGATCTTTACTGGTATTGGCCATCATATTATTTGTTGCTCGCCCAATATCGGTTCTGATATCCACTTATCGATCGCCTTTATCCATTAAGGCCAGAATGCTATTGAGCTGGATTGCTCCCCGAGGCATCGTAGCAGCGGCTATCTCCGCGTTATTTGCATTAAAACTCGAGGCCGCTGGCTATGAGCAAGCCGAACTATTAGTACCGCTCACGTTTCTCATCATTATAGGAACGGTACTGCTGCAAGGTTTATCCGCGCGTCCTTTAGCGCTGTGGCTAAACGTGACGGAGCCACCCTCGACTGGCGTACTGATTGTGGGTGCTAATCTGGTAGCAAGAGCGTTAGCTCATGCACTGGTTCAACAAAACGTGACAACTCGACTCGCCGACTCAAGTTGGGAAAATGTCAGCGCTGCACGACTGGAAGGTCTTGACACCTACTACGGATCAGTCGTATCGGATCATGCAGATCGCAACATGAATTTCAGCGGCATTGGCAATTTATTAGCCATGAGCACCAACAGCTCTTTAAATGCATTAACGGCCACACGCTTTAAAGCAGAATTTAGCCCAGCCCATACCTACTATCTAAAAAACTCAGAGGAGGAGCAAACAGGATACGATAAAGCACAACACCTTTCTTACTCTGGTCGCTCCTTATTTTATGATGACCAAAACTACAGCTCCCTTGCTGCACTGATCAGAGATGGCGCACAAATTAAAATGACCAAGTTAAGCGAACAATTCAGCTTGGAGGATTTTCAAAATCAGTATGATCAACGAGCCATTCTGTTATTTGCATTTGATGATAAAGACAACTTGCACTTTTTTACGCACGACCGAAAGTTAAAGCCCAGTAGCCAATGGCGAGTGGGCTTTTTACTGCCAGCAGACCTGCTGAAGGAGCCGGCGAGTAAGCAGTCCAAAGAGCGTAAAAAAAGCAGTGATGACCCCGAGTTCACACAAGCGTAATCTTTATCGAAGTGTCTAAATCATAGGCGAATCAAACCCAAAATGATTCGCCTATGCCTGATAGAGAACCGTATTGACCCCAACCACTTTCCTCTATTGAGCTTAGCGTTCAACTGCTAGTCAATCGTCTTTTTAGCAAGATTCGTCAAGACAGCCCTGTTCACTTCCATCTATACTTTGCTCCATCTATTCCAGTGGGCAGACGTGAAATATCATGAACATATTAACACCCATCCAGTACTGAGAAATATACATGGAAAAACCACATTCTGAGTCACACCAAAAACACAGCATGCTGCGACAACAGTACCTCAATCGATTTTTGAGCGTGATCCAGTATATTGATCAACATTTATCGGACTCGTCAAAGCTCAGCGTGGAAGCCATCAGTGGTGTGGCACATTTTTCTGCCTTTCACTTTCATCGACAATTTTTTGCCATATTTGATATTAACGTTGCACCGTACATTCAAATTTTACGGTTTTATAAAGCAGGCAACATGCTGCTATATCGAAAAGAAGCGTCGATTACGGATATTGCGCTGATCACAGGGTTTAATAGTCCGGAAGGCTTTTCACGTAATTTTAAACAGTATTTCGGTATGGCACCGAGTACATTTCGCTCTCAACCCAACTGGGGTGTTTGGCATAAGCTTGAACACTCAGTCACTCAATTAAGGAACCTACAAATGAATACATTCAACACCGAAAAAAACCATACCTCCGTCATCAATGTGGTCGATTTTCCACTCACCCATCTCGCAGTAATGGAACACCGTGATTCACCTGAAACATTAGGACGCAGTATTCAAGCATTTATTGCATGGCGTAGAAAAAATCAACTCTCACCAGACAAACATCAAACTTTTAATTTGGTATATGACGATCCGAACCGGGTAACAGACGAACACTATCGGTTTGATTTAGCGTGCTCCGTACCCGAGCAGTACTTTTCCAAAAGCACTGTAAATTCTGACGATCTTTTGAATGAAGCATCCGAAAAGGATAAAGAGCCCATCATCGTTCAAAAATCGATTCCAGCCGGACGTTGTGCTGTCCTGCGTCATATTGGTTCAGATACGTTACTAGGGCAAAGCGTTCAGGCATTGTATTACGATTGGTTGCCCAGCAGCGGGGAAGAATTACGCGATTTTCCTATGTTCTTCAAGCGAGTGAAATTTTTTCCTGATGTGCCAGAACAGCAAGCCATTACAGATATTTTCTTACCCTTGGCTAACCATTAGCCTGGTGACATGGCTGTACTGGATTCACCACCTTGAAATGCTGTAATAAAACTTAGGGTTTCTTCTTCCGGCAAGGGCTTGCTGTAATAGTAACCTTGCACAATATCGCACCCTAGTTCAATGAGCCTATTTTTTTGCTCTATGCTTTCTACGCCCTCTGCCACGACCTTCATGCCCAGCGACTTACTGAGGCTAATAATGGCATTCACAATATTTTCGTTTTTCTTATCGTTAAGCATATCATCTATAAATGATTTATCGATCTTCAACACATCTAACTCAAATTTATTTAAATGAAGCAAACTTGAATATCCTGTACCGAAATCATCTATTGCGACGGTGACGCCAAGCTGCGATATTCTATGAATGGTATCACAAACCTCTTCTACATCATGCATTAGCATGCTTTCAGTCACTTCAAGTTCTAATAGCTGCGGGTCTAAATGATGTTCGTTCAACGCATTCTGAATATCTTGCACAATATTTAATTCGGCAAGCTGAGCACCCGCCAAATTAACCGCAACTTTAAAATTTAGGTGAAGATCGCACAATTTCTTGGCCATTAAACATGACTTTTTTAATACTTTTAGACCAAGCGGAACGATTAATCCAGTCTCTTCCGCGATGGGAATAAATAAATTGGGAGGCATTAAGCTGCCATCTTTTTTTCTGATTCTGCATAAAGCTTCAAAACCAATGAGTTGTTCCTGATCCAGCACGACCTTAGGCTGATAAAAAACTTCAACACGATCTTTTTCCAGTGCATCTCTTAAGGTTTTTTCAATTTGGTTTCGCTCTAACAATTGGTTTTCAAGCTCTTCTGAAAAATAATAATAATTATTCCGCCCATCCTTTTTGGCACGGTACATCGCGGTTTCTGCGTATCGGATGAGCGTTTCAGAATCACGAGTATCTTGCGGACATAAGCTAACACCAATGCTTGTTGTCACATTATAGTATTGCCCGTCTACCGTAAAAGGTATTTGCATGCAGCGACGAATTCTTTCGGTTACCATATTAACATCGTCATAACCTTTGAAGTTTGGGTGAACCAATACAAACTCATCGCCACCTATTCTTGCAAGCGTGCTACCGGTTGGTATGGTGGAGGCTATCCGATGACTTAAACGTTGAATAATGAGATCGCCAATACTGTGGCCTACCGTATCATTCAAATACTTGAACTTATCAATATCCAGCAAATAAACGGCAACATTAGGAAATGCATGTTCTGAACGACGATTAGACTCAGCGGAATACGACCAGTCGCACAGCTGCTTTAAACGCTCATTCAGCAAAATTCGATTAGGCAAACCCGTTAATTGGTCATGATGCGCAATATTACTCATCCGCTCCAACAATGCCATCGTTTCCGTCATATCCCTAAAAACGATGACTGCTCCAATTAATTTCCTGTGTGAATCTAAAATAGGTGCGGCCGAATCTTCAACACCATAACGACCGCCGCTTTTATTAATAATCTCGCTATTGAGGGGCATGGTTACGGTTTTTCTTTTAGCAATCGCCATTCGTATCGGGTTTTCTATCGAATGTGCGTTTCCAGTGCTTTTTAACTGCATCACCTCCTCTATAGGTTTAGAAAGAGCATTTTGAATAGGCCAGCCAGTTAATGCTTCAGCCACTGGATTTAAAAATGTAACAATCCCAGCGGTGTCGGTTGCAATTACGCCATCGCCGATCGACATTAATGTTACTTTTAGGCGCTCTTTCTCGTTAAATAAATGGTGTTCAGCTCGCTTGATATTACTGATATCAACAACAGTCAGTAAAAAGCCTCTTACTCCGTCTTCTATTTCAACTTTAGAAAGTGATGCACTGTAATATTGATTGCTGTGTTCGATGCGAAGTTCAAAGTCATGAAATACACCGGTTTTTACGAAACTGGCTTCCTTACGGATGTAATCAGGTAACCCCGCAGGAATGACTTCATCTAATGATTTTCCTTTTATCAATGCTGATGGTTTACCAAACCATCTACCCGTGAAATCATTACAAAAAAGGTTATTCCATTCTTCATCCCAGTAGGAAATAAACTCAGGGACTTGGCTGACCAACTGCAACAATTCCTTTTTTGCAGTCATTAAATTTTTAGACTGTTGTCGCAATACCAATTGATTTAATGCCCGTAAGCGGCATATACGTAAATCTATCGGTTTGCTGATGAAATCTAGTCCACCTGATTCTAAGGAAACATGCTCATATTCACTGGGGTCATTAGCGGAAATAAATATGACGGGTATATCGGCAGTGGCGGGCTCGCGTTTCAAAATTTTGCACACATCGATGCCCGATAACCCTGGCATACTAATATCCAGAAGAATTAAATCAAATTCCCTTTCTTTCACCAATGCCAAAGCAACTTCCCCATTCTCTGCCGCGTATATCTCGCCAATCCCTTTAAGTGCTTGTTTTAAAAGAATTAAATTAGTTGGCTCATCATCCACGACTAACAAATAGGGCGTCACTTCTGAATATTCTTCAAATAAAGGCATATCAGCCGGGCTCTGCTATCCTTGTTCCATAGAATAAAGATAGACAACTTAGAAATAGAAAGGGAATGAACGTAGCAAAAACAGCCTGATTAGGCTGATTTTATCACAAGTAAAGGGCTCTTCCGCTTGACCATTATTATGCACTTTTAACGGAATCGCGACATTAAGCCACCTTAATTATTACTTTGGAGCGATGCTCATATCGCTATGAAAGCAGAAATGTTTTATGGGAAAAGTAAACACCTCAATGCGGGCCAAAATAGCGAGGACTTTGCTCGGTGAACGATATTTTGTTAGCGTTTTTGCATTTTTATCTATTACAGCCATTATCATTATTTCTGCGACTTATAGCTTCAGCCGAGACCGCGTCATTCACAATATTGCGAGCGATATCAATAGCAACCTCACCATCCTAAACAGTACAATTGGCAACCTTCTACGAGATAGTAAACGGAAAGTACGCTTCATTTATAAAACACCACCTATATTAGGCATTGCGCGCGCCGATAGCACTCAGGATAAAGTGGATCCCAGAGATGGCACACCAATCGATACTTGGAAAAGCTGGTTAAGCAATATTTTTATTGCTTTTATTGAAAGTAATCCTGATGTAAAGCAGATTCGGTATATCGGCATTGCAAACAATGGAACGGAGATTGTTAGAGTAGATCGTAGAGATGGCAACATACTCAGAGTAGATGACAGTCGATTACAAAGTAAGGCAGGCACTGAGTACTTTAAAGCGACAACCAGCCTAAATCCGAATGAGTTTTATGTCTCCGATATTTCACTGAATCGCGAATATGGTCGCGTTGAATACCCTATTTGGCCCACCTATAGAATATCAACACCTGTATTTAGTGAGGATAACAAGGTATTCGGCTTGGTTGTTATAAACTTCGACGCCAATCATCTAATAAGGACTGCTGAATCGAGTATTTCTAATAATTTAGATTTGATTATTTTATCTAAGAACTCGGACATTATTAAACACCCTAATCTTGCCTATCAATTTGGCTTAGATAAAGGCACAGGTATTTCTTGGGACGCCACATATCAAAAAGTTAAAGAATCCCCATATTTTGATACTTACCTCGACCTAATATCAAATAAGAAACTTCATGCTAAATCAATAGAGAAGCAACTTATCGGCGGGAATTCGAAGCGTATTTTGACCATAATATCCGGCGCACCAGAAGAACGATATAAAACTTTATTGGCCTCTCTGCTTATGACTAGCATACTACCGCTTCTTGTCATATACACCGTAGTGATTTTACTGTTTTACTTTTTCCATAAATTCACGTTCGATAAAGTTAAGCTATCTAATCAGCTAGCTCAATTCCAATCTATAATTGCGGGCACGCAGGATGCGGTTATTTCAACCGACCTAAATGGCAGAATAAAAAGCTGGAATAGGTCTGCCGTTAAAATCTTCGGATACAATGCACAAGAAGCGCGCTATTTAAAAATATATAATCTTGTCCCTGAGTCTGAACAGGAAATCCTACGAAAAAAAATAACACAAGCGGCAACAGGTGACCTCATTCCTTTAGTCGAAGTAAGGGCCAAACGGAGTGATGACAACATCTTTTTTACAGAGCTTACGATATCTCCTACGCTCCACCAAGATGGACAAATTACAGGTATTTCAATCATTGCAAGGGATGTTAGCGACAAGAAAGAATATGAAAATAGAATACTCGAACTGAATGTTAGCCTTGAAGAAAAAGTAAGAGAAAGAACAATAGAATTAGAAGAAGCAAAGGATAGAGCACTCATTGCAAGCCAAGAGAAAAGTTCTTTTGTTGCCAACATAAGCCATGAAATCCGCACGCCTATGAACGGCATATTTGGGATGCTGTCATTGCTTAGACGGACGGGTATAACAGAGAAACAAGATCACTTTTTATCACTGGCTGAAAACAGTGTTTCAACACTCACCAATCTCATTAACGATGTGCTGGATTATTCAAAAATTGAGTCGGGTAAATTGGATATTGAATCCATTGAATTTAACATCCTAGATAGTATTTCGGCTATTGCATCCACACTTTCCATAAAAGCCTATGAAAAGGACTTGGAGATTGTGACGGATTTATCGGGCATTAAAATAAAAAATGTCATCGGTGACCCGTATAGACTCCACCAAATTGTCACTAACATTGTCTCAAATGCCATCAAATTCACTGATGAAGGTGAGATATTTATTCGTTGCCGTACAGTAGAAAAGTCCGATCAGGTCGAATTTCATTGTGCCGTGGAGGACGATGGCATAGGGATCAACGAAGAAAAACAAAAAGCGTTATTTGAAGCGTTCACACAAGCAGACAGCAGCATCACACGCAAATATGGTGGTACTGGACTTGGGCTATCCATTTCGAAGCATCTATGCCAATTAATGGATGGCGATATCGGCATAGAAAAATCGGATGAACAAGGTACCACGTTTGAATTCCATATCTGCTTAGAGAAATCAGCAAGCCAAGATACACCCGCTAACCACCAGGAGTTAATCGATCAAAAAATCGTATTTTATGCTGCTAGCCATCGCATGCTTCAATCATTTGAACGCCACTTAAACCAAGAAGGGTTTAAACATTATTTTTGCATTGAAATAGAGGACGCCCAATGGGAGAAAGACACGCATTATCTTGAGGCGGATGCTTACATCATAGATGATTCCCTGCGAGTGCCCATTGTTTTAAACGCCATTCATGAATCAGCTAAAAATGTAGAAAACACAGCGATTATCGTGTTACAGAAACTGGGTGGAAAGTCTTTCGATGATCCTCAAAAAACCTATATCAAATCGCTTATCAAGCCAATCAATCAGGAATACATCCTCAAATCCATACATAGATTGCTGAATACTCAATATTTTCAGACAGAAATTATGCAAGGCAGTGAAAATGAGTACTCACATAAATCGAATCCTTTATCTAAGTTCCAAGGTTGCACGGTCATGATCGTCGACGACAATGAAATCAACCAAGAAGTGGCGATGGGTGTTTTAAATCATTACGGCATTCACTCTGTGTGTGCCGACAATGGATTAGAAGCTATCAGCAAACTGACACAAACACCTGAAAAACATTGCGCAGTGATATTGATGGATTGTCAAATGCCCATTATGGATGGCTTTACTGCCACTAAAAAAATACGGGAAGGTGCCGCGGGCGATAAACTGAAAGACATTCCCATTATAGCGCTCACGGCGGGTGTTATGACAGGGGAAAGAGAAAAGTGTACGCAGGCTGGCATGAGTGACTTCCTCGCAAAACCCATTCAAGTGGATATATTTGAATCCGTAGTAACTAAACAATTAGAGGTAGCGTCTAAGCTAAACCTGCTTTATATCGAGTCAGAGTTGGTCAATCAAACGCCTATTGAGGGTAACCCTATCCCTGCTGAATCCAAGCCCATTCCCCCAGCTCACCACATTTCACCCTCTGAGGCGACAGACCTTCACCCAACATCAATTGAAGCCAATGCAGCACCGCAAACGAATGGGCACAATGATTTACCATCAATTAACGAATTTAACGACATAGAGGTTTGGGACA
Source organism: uncultured Saccharospirillaceae bacterium (assembly GCA_947503895.1). Classification (GTDB taxonomy): domain Bacteria; phylum Pseudomonadota; class Gammaproteobacteria; order Pseudomonadales; family Oceanobacteraceae; genus Bermanella. The sequence continues at coordinate 175,604 of CANNFT010000004.1, read as the reverse complement.
AAAAAGATGCACTTCAGCGAATGCTAAATGATGAGAAAATGTTAAAGAAACTAATCGATATTTTTATCGGTTCGACAAAAGAGAAAGTGAACAATGTACTATCATTGCTGCACAGTTTGGATGATTTTTTAACGCTCTCACAAGATTCACACTACTTAAAAGGGGTATCCGGAAATATAGGGGCCACAAGACTGTATCAAATTTGCAAAGTCATTGAAGAAATAGCACAAAATAATCCATCAATATTGATAGACAATAAACCACTTGCAGAGGACTATGCGACATTAATTGAAAGTACGTATTCTCAACTGGTTAACATTTTACAGGAAAGTTACGCCGAATCTGCATGACTTTCATATAGCCCCTTCATAACTCTTATACATTATTGAATTTTTTAATAATATATTCATCTAGCGTTTTTCTGTTTTTTAAACATTTAACTGTTTTTCTCAGGTAATAAATCCGATCTTTACATCAAAGATCGGATTTTATTTTCAGTGCAAACTTGACGCTGTGCTTATCTATTGATGAAGTGATGAATTACGGCTAAACCGTTCGACCATTACAGTAAATTACCATCCTCGTCTCGCGCATTCAGTTGCATATTATCCGGGCCACCGGATGCTGTATCGGCAATCCAAGGTGCCAAGCATTCACGGTCTATCACACAAGGGTCGGTGAGGGCTTGCAAAAAGTTTAACATATCGTTCAGTTCGTTATTATTCAGCCCTGCACGTACAAACAATGTGTTATTAGCGCGTTCTTTTCGTTCAAGTTCTGCAACCGCTGCGAGTGAATGCGATTCGGCATTCGGATACAATTGATCACAGTTTTCGATCGATTCAAATTGCTCTAACTGGCACCAACCTCCATCATCGAAGTAGTCCTCTACGCTGTTTCTAGGGTTGTTGTAGTGACGTACAGCTGCACGTAACGATTGGAATGCACCTGCATGACCGTAAGGCGCCGTGACCGCAATATTCAATAGGCTGGCCGTTCTAAATCGATAGCGGTCATCCGTATCGCCAGTTTCTCGCTCTAAACCGAAATCATCATCGCCACTAGAACCATCACCTTTGCCAACGCCAATTTGAGGTACTGCTGTGGTGTGGTGACGGCCATCGCTAAACAAATCTCCACTATGACAAGTAGCGCAACCAGCACCGCCATTATTACGTGCTCGTAAAAACAAGTTTGCACCACGTTTTTGAGAGTTGTTAATAGCATCGTCATCACCTTGTAAAAATGAATTCCACGGGTTATTACTAAATTGCATTGAGCGTTCATACTCAGCAATGGCATTGGCAATATTATCAAACGTCACTAAGGCTTCAGGATCTTGGCCACTGACACCATATGCCGTCTCAAATTCCACAGCCCAATTATTAATGGCTAACTCGTTTACCCCTTCACCATAGTTACCAATTCGCGCGGCAAGATGCGCCCTGATTTCTTCGTTCGTGCTGCCCTCTTCAAAATTATGTGTGCGCATTTCCTCAGCACTCGTGACAGGAAACCGAGCTTGAGCCGTCGCTAAATTTGCACCTGCATTGCTATCGGCTATTCCTAGCGGTGTATCGGGTGTCCGAATACCGGATAAACTGCCGTTTGTACCTTCTTCTTTTCCTAAACTCTCCACACGTGAGTCCCAGAATAATCCTGTATCCCATAGCCCTAAATTAAAAACCGTTGGGGCATTGCGAGGGACCACTGGCACTCCACTTTCATGTACTCTGCCAATGCCTAATAAATCTGGATCAATAGCCTCTACCCCCACAGATAATGCCAACGCATCGCCGCCGCCCAATGAAGGGTGGTGGCATGTGACGCAAGCTGAATCGAACTCTCCTCCCAAACTTTTAGAGAAAAATAATTTTTTCCCCAACTGAGGCAATGGATCATCAATGCTCGGTATCACCCGATTGAGATACGGCTGCCCTGTCATGCCACGTTGTGCCGCCAATTGACGTAGTTGCGCATCGTTAGTATTAACATCGTCATCTGGACGACCCGGTCTTTGAGGGCGATTATCGTCGGCCACAGGGTTCTCTGCGATCGAGTCGTCATCATTTTCCTCATTGGTATTATCTTCAGCCTCCTCGGCCGTTTCTTCATTTATTTGATCTTCTGCATCTGATTGAAGTGCGTCTAAATCGCAACCCACCAATAAAGACATGCTGGCCAAAACCAACAGCCAATGGCGTAGGAAAGGGGGAAATAAATATGTCATGACTATGCACCTCTCTCTAGGTCGAATCCCATAACCTGCCAAGCGCTATAGGACCGCGCAAATGCCATTTTTTGTTTTAGAACTTCATTTTGTTCTTTTTTCTTTTTTTGATAAGCCGCCACAATGGCGGCCTGCCTTTCATTGTCTGTTTTAGGATCAGGGATCGACATATCTTGTGTTGCACCCACCCAATCTATTTCAAGCCACCATGGAACTGCTTTCATCACTTTGCCCTCTTCATGCCCAGCCAGTAAGGGAATATTTCCCTCCCACCAAAAGATACGAGGGAAATATTCCCTTGTCAAAGTAGGTATTAAGAAGAATTAAGTTATGTGAAGCCCGTCATCGAATAATTTGATGTGATAAATCTATTTTTCCTTATTTATCAATAAGATAGAGAAATAAGGAAACATTGTGTAACCGACCCAAAATAATGGCACGAGAGCGTAATTAACCCTTGCAGACAGCCAGTGCTCTCAACTGATTAGATCACTGCATCATTCTCAAAGACCGCACCCTGCTATTCCCACAATAAATGTATGTATATGCCGATGCCTTTTAAGACTGAGAATTAATTAGCCTTGTATTCCAAGTGCGATGTCCTATCACTTCAATCATCCCTCCAATTCCAGAGTGATGAACAAAAGGCATCCATAACCTTTTAAAAAGGCGGCTCAATATTTGGCAAACAGGACATTCGTAGAATGGATGATGGCACTGAATGATGACCTTCGATAATTGAATCGAACCGATTATCGAATCACTCACCCAATACAAAATGGACAATAGGTAAGGACAATGAATACGTTACATTTGCTTCCATGCATGACAAGCACCATCAAAGCCACTGCATTATTTTTGCTCGCACTCATCGTTCAAGGCTGTGGCGAGGATTCACAAAAATCTACTTCAGAAAATAAAACCCAAATGTCCCACAAAATGGCAACCGGTACGCTGCCAACTTTAAGCCCAATTATTCCTTTAGAAATCACCTCGACGGTCAATCCCCCTACGCTTGAATCATTGCAACATGATTTTGATGTATTTTCTTGGCAATCATTTATTGCGCTTAATTGGCCGGCAAATGCAGATGGCAGTCCCAATACAAATTTAACGATTGGCGATCAACAAGGTGCTCCAACCGTTTGGCAGCTATGGAAGGAAAGTCGAGACATATTTTTGCCAAGTGGAAAAAAACCACCCGCCTGGAACCAAAAAGACAAACTGCCGACGGCCTGTCAGGGGTTAGCGTTAGATTCTCTGCCGAGTCACGCCATATATTTAACACAAGTAGGTAAAACTCCTAATGTGCTGGATGAAAGTGAAGAGCCATTTCAAACAGGGCCGCTGATTGATCAGAATGGGCAATATACTCGATTTGAAATTCTGACCAATGAAACCATGTTCAATTACATTGTCGATAATCAGCTGTACAATAAAAAAGGGCAAAAAGCATTTGCAAAAGACACGGATTTTCCATCCAGTAATACACAATCAAAAACAGTCGGCTCGATCATGCTTAAAGCTGCTTGGGTTGTGATGGGTGAGAAATACGATGCCCGTCAGTTTCATACTACACAAGCACTGGTTTACAACAACCCTGACGAGCAACCTGGCGTCAAGCCAGCCTGTCATTTAGAAACTGTTGGCTTAGTCGGATTTCATATAGCCCATAAAACGCAGGATGAACCACAATGGATATGGTCTACATTTGAGCATATTGCGAACGCCCCTACCAAAGGCCAACCACATTCGCGTTCGTTCTATAATTACTTCAATGCTGCTTGTCAGGATTGTGCTATCAACCAACCACCACCCAGACCATGGAACCCTGCAACACCTCACACTCCACCCACACAAGTCGAAAGAGTCATTCCGATTACGAATGAAGTGAAAGCCTTGAACGCAGCTTACCACAGCGCACTTGAGTCAGCCGTCGCCGGTTCGGTTTGGAAAAATTATGAATTGATCAGTACGCAATGGCCAACAAATGCAAACAGCCCAATAGACCCTACGGGTGCTCCTGCACCGTCATTTTTAGCAAACACTACACTCGAAACCTATATACAAGGCGAAGTGCCACAGACTTCTAGTAGCTGTATTGGGTGCCATAACAATGCGACGACCACCGCAGGATTATTTTCAGATTTCACGTATTTACTTCAGCGTGCCCATTAACAACACACTCGGAAATTGAAAAACTCATCACCGAACCCGATGGAAAGTGAGGATCAATATGAATACCACCATGGAAAACTTCGTAGGATTGAGCGCAGTGCTGACTGGGTTTTCCCAAGAAATCATTGCGCCCACATTAGACCCAGTTGATATTAAGTCTGAATACCTCAAAAAATTTCAAGACGAAATTCTCAAAGAGAGTAAAGATAGTCATTTGGTCAGCCAAATACTCGAGCAATTCTCTACATTAAAGAATGCGGGCAAAAGCGATCAAGAAATTGGTGAGGCCATGCTAAGCGATCAAAATACTCAAGACTTTGTGATGGCCTGCCGAAAATTAATCTTTATGTGGTACTCCGGCGCTTGGCCAACCATTTCAAATGATGGCCTCAGTACTTCCAGCGAGTTGCTATCCTCAAAGAGCTACGTCAGTGGATTAGCATGGCAAGTCATGCAAGCACACCCAATGGGTGATTCAAAATATCGATATGGGTATTGGGAAACAGCACCGGCTCCCTTAAGCGACTACACAGGTCATTAATTTCACGTTATTGAGAAATGATTAATACGTTCAATTTACTCGAACTAAAAAGGAAATAGCCATGAGTACCTCGGATTCACCAGAATATGATGCTGTTATTGTCGGCGCAGGTATTGCCGGAGCCTTGGTGGCTTATAAACTTGCCGAGAAAGGGAAAAAAGTACTCATTTTAGAATCAGGCCCTGCTGTGCCTGCCGATAGAAGTGGTTACATGGAAACGTTTTTTACGGCTAATGCAAAAACGCCAGAGTCGCCCTACCCTCCCACGACGCAAAATCCGAATGCAGCAACGGACAATAACCCACTCGGCTTACCTGACCCGTCAACCGAAAATACACCGCGCTACACGGTACTTCAAATCGGCGCATGGCGGCAGCCACAACAATGTTATTTCACTTACACGCCCCAAGACGCTAACGTCTCACCTGATAGTCCCAGCGCTAAGTTTGCGTTTGCGAGTTCCTACGAGCGCATCGGTGGTGGTACAACATGGCATTGGCTAGGCACAACCTTACGATTATTTCCGAACGACTTCGAATTGAAAACGTTGTACAACGTAGGTGTGGATTGGCCAAGTGGTGCGAACGGAAATACATTTTATCAAAACTTAGTGCCGTACTATGAAAAAGCCACACATGAGATTGGTGTGGCTGGCGACAAAGATCAAATGGTTCAGTTATATAAACAATTTAATGTCAGCCCGAATGGAGAGTATGGTGTTAACTATAATTTTCCGATGCCGGGTATTGTTAACTCCACCGTTGATTTTGCATTTAGTAATTCGATAACATCTCTCACGGTAGATGGTAACCCTGTGTACGTAACGAGCACACCTCAAGGGCGCAATTCGCTTCCGGGAGAAAGACGGCAATGCGCAGGTAATACAAATTGCATCCCAATTTGCCCTATTCAAGCCAAATACGATGCAACGGTTACATTGGCTAAGGCCATGCAAACAGGCAATGTGGAAATTCGCTATAAAACAGTCGCTTGCAACATACAAGTGAATGATCAAACCCACGACATCTGTGGTATTGATTACCTTCAGTATACTGAGCAAACAGGAATAGCCACAGGCAAGGGCGTCGCAACGGGAAAAATCTACGTGTTAGCGGCACACGCGATCGAAACACCAAAATTATTACTCATGTCGAATCAATCAAAAAGCTTTCCAAATGGCGTGGCAAATAGCAGCGACCAAGTAGGAAGAAATCTAATGGATCATATTATGTATTTGGCATGGGGATTAGCAAAAGACCCTGTTTATGCCTATCGTGGCCCACTGTCCACAGCGGGTGTCGAATCGGTTAGAGATGGCGACTTTCGCAAACAGCGATCGGCCTATCGAATCGAAATCGGTAATGAAGGATGGCAATGGGCGGCTAACGACCCTTTCACAACGTTAGCGGATTTTGTATTCGGCCAAAATACCAGTCAATTAAATGGTGATTCTAAAAATCAACAAGGTCAACCGTTAAGATTTAACCCCAGCTTACCCGCCAATAGTCAGTTATTTGGCAAACAATTGGTGGAAACATTAAACGGTGTTTACATTCGTCAACTCCGATTAGGCTATTTAATTGAACAGCTTCCCGACCCAGAAAATCGCGTTCAACTTTCGGACACTGAAAAAGATCATTTAGGATTACCTCGACCTAAATTAACGTATCGCATTCAAGAAGATTATGTGCGCAATGCGTTTGTATCTGCCAAAAAAGTGTCCACTGAAATTTTTAACGCCATGGGTGCGATTGAGTACACACAAGAAGCAGCCGCTCCGGTATTGAATGGCAGCCCTTCAGAAGTCACATCGACGAATTTTCAATACAAAGGCACTAATTTCAAATTTTATGGCGCAGGTCACATCGTCGGTACATACCGAATGGGGGATGACAAAAAAACCTCTGTTTTAAACAGCCGACAACAATCGTGGGATCATTCCAATCTTTATATGGTCGGCAGTGGCGTATTTCCAACCATTGCGACGGGTAATCCCACACTCACTATTGCTGCGTTGACGCTGCAAGCCGCTGATAATATGTTGAAAGACTTAGCCAACGCTTGAAAATAGACAAGCGTTGAATAACGAAGTATTAGACAACCTTCTCAGTGCCTGCTTAGGTTAACAAGAATGGACACACTTCTGCCGCGATTGTAGAAGTGTGTTCAATAAAGTAGACAAGTATCAGCTAATTCTTCCACTCAATGATAATTTCAGACATCCAATCATCAAATTCATCCAGCTTTTAAAAAATAAACAAATATTCACCCTTCTGTGCGACACAGCATGACACCGATTAAACGAAATATTGGATTTACTCAATTGAAAAAGCATGAGGTTATCGAATCATAATCCCCCTAAAGGGGGAGTACGCAATGTCGCTGGTATTGTTACCATTTCGGTAGAAATATTTGAGCAGCTTGCATGACTGCTTCATATATTAAATTTAAAACCAACATGAAGATTGGTACACAACATTAAAGTCCGTTTGCAACCATTGTGTGTGACGGCTGACATTTACCCAAAAAAACAACAATAAAAAAAAACTGGAAACGAATCATGAATTTAAAAAAAATAGCGACTGGATTGTCGTTGGCCCTTGCTATCTCTAGTGTTTCACTTCCGTCTATGGCAGCGGATAACTCCGGTAACACTAAATACCCCATTGTATTGGTGCATGGCCACTCCGGCTTTGATAAAGCACTGGCGGACTATTTTTATGGCGTAAAAAGCGCATTAAAAAAGGTGGGTGCGACGCCTTACACCCCGCAAGTTCCCGGATGGGACAGCAACGAAAAGCGTGGTGAAGTGTTGCTGGAATACGTGGAAGATTTAGTGGCTGCTACGGGGGCTAAAAAAGTCAATCTAGTTGGGCACTCCCAAGGCGGCACCACAGCTCGCTATGTCGCGGCTATTCGCCCAGACTTAGTGGCGTCCGTCACATCGGTGGCTTCACCACACTTTGGTTCACCTGTGGCGGATGCGATTAAAAACTCCCCTGTTGATGGTGCCGCGTATAAGCTCGGTAATGCGATTGGTAAATTTATGGCCGTGTTAACCGGTGATCCAAAGCAAAGTGTGGACGCATTAGGCTCAATGGAATCACTTAATACGGAAGGTGCTCAGCGATACAACCAAGTCTTTCCGCAAGGTATTCGTTCGAGCGACTGCCGCAAAGCGAAAAAGGTCAACGTCGGTTCGAAATGGTGGCCTAAATATAAAACCGATTACTCCGTCAACGACGGTGACCATACCGTTAACGGCGTTAAATACTATTCGTGGTCGGGCGTTTATTCCCCTACCTTTAATTCGAATGTTCTCGATCCTGCAGATGCAGTATTGGCGCTAGGCTCTGTATTCCATAATGAAGACAACGATGGTTTAGTTGGCCGCTGCTCCTCCCATATGGGTAAAGTCATTCGCGACGACTACACGCAAAACCATGCAGACGAAATTAATGGCATGTTTGGTTTAAGAGGCCTATGGACAACCAGTCCTGTACCGCTATATGTGTCTCACGCACGACGCTTGAAAAAAGCAGGACTTTAATTACACCACACTATAACTAAGTCTTTCCTGTGAGCATGATGCATGACACAGCGAAGGACTTAGCGCATTTTGTGACGCTCAGTTTAAAAGCGTTTCTACCTAATCAAACAGAAATCATGCATGCATTTTCTTAAATTCAAATCGTTCAATCGCAACAAATTCATGCTGTCAATCGGATTCATTATGGTGGCAGGAGTAGCCACTTACTTTTGGACAAACCCTACGGCTTCCGTGGTGAATGATATGGATGACGACAGGGTCCAATCAATAACACGCCACAACACCAGTGCAGTACCTGAGATAGTGGTGCAGCAGGAAGCGATAAAGCAATGGGTATCTGGAGATCGCCCGATGCCAAACGAGTTGACCGATGAAGAAAAGGTATTTTTCAATAATCCACCCTACTCGCTTCAAAATAGCGCCCCGCCTAGCCCATTGGGAATCAATGACGATGGCTCTCTTATGATTGACGAACGTATCAAATTTCTATTTGAATATTATTTAACCGCTATTGGTGAAGAAACCGTCGAAGAGCTGATTCAACGCATCAAATATGATTTGTATGCACAACTCTACGCTACGTCACCCACGGCGTATCAACGTGGAATTGAGCTGTTAGAAGGGTATATCTTGTATCGAAACCACGTAGGTGAAATTAAAAATGAATTTGCGCAACGATATCATGATGCCACTGAATACAGTCTAGAACGTGCTTTAGAATTAAAACAAACGCTATGGCATTCAAGAAGCCAATTCATGGATAAGGAAACGTCCACGGCATTTTTTCAACAGGAAGATGAGTACGATCTCTATATGATTTCAAAAGCTCAAATAATGGCGAATGCAGAATACTCACCCGCCGAAAGAGAAGCCGCTTTGGTGGAATTAAATCAGACAACGCCTTTATGGGTTGAAGAACAAAATGAACAAGAAAAGCGCATTTCCACGCTAAGATCAAATGAACAACATCAACGTGATCTAGGCGCCACTGATGACGACATTCAAGCCATGCGCAGCCAAAAATTTGGAAAAGAAGCGGCCGAGATGCTTAGAGCTTTAGATGAACGCAGAGCGCAGTGGAAAACTAAAGTCGCGCGCTACCGACAGGAGGCGACTGAGATTTTATCACGAACAGCAAGCCCTGAAGAAGCGGATCAACTGCTCAATGACCTACGTCAGCAACACTTCTCTGAACAAGAGCAAATCCGCATTAGATCACTAGATAAAATTGAACTTTATCCAACAATGGCAAACGACTATGCACTGGAGGCAGCTGCCGAGTAATCCAATAAAAAGCAGGTATAGGAATACCTGCTTAAATGAGATCAAATTATAACTTTCAATAAATTAAGCAGCTCGACGCTTCACTTGATATTCAATCGTGCGAGTAGCATCTTTTAATTGAACTTGTTCGGCCAGGGCCAAAGTTGCATCAAAGTATTCCGTGCCACGGTAATAACGCACTTTATTTTTTTCTTCTTCGAACCAAGAGTAAGAGATAACTGCCTCGGTTTCATTGAAAGCCATCAACTCTTCGAGAGACTGATTAGCATCTTCAACCAAAAACCAAAATACTGAAGTGCCGTTGTCGCTAGGTGAAATATCCAAACCTTCCAACATGTTTCTGAATGCTGGGTCCTTAGGTTCGTAATTGGAATCCAATAGCTTGGCTCCAATGTTTTCCAGCCCTATTAATCCATCAGATTTGCGCTTCAGGCGAAGAGCGATGAAATAACGCATAAAAAACCTTGTTAAAACCTATACTCAATCAATTTACTAATGACGTCATGCAGCCAGATAGCACCTGAAACCTTGTTCAGATTTAAAACAATTGATCATTTACAGGGAGTGAGTGAAGCTTGGCTGCACTGTGGACTAGGCACTATAAGGATTGAGGCTATCATGTCAATGAAATGGAAGATAAATTCACATTTATTCTCGTAATAAATTTAGAATTTGGACAATTTTCAACCATATAATTGAAATTTTTCGCCAAAAACCTGAAAGCCGAGTCTCCTATCAATGAAAACAGCATCAACATGCCCCCCGAATATCTTGATAAAAGTACCATTAATATTCCACTTCTTATGATCAAATTCTCCACTGTAAATAGAAAATTCTTCATCTTTGAAGCTTGAGCCAAGCCACGTTTCCGCACGGAATCATTCTAGTATTAGTATTAATCTGCCAATTTAAAAGTTCATTAACCCCACGATAAGTGGGCCAACGAGAGAAGTGTAAACTTTTGTAATGAAAATGCTGATCGGAACACAATACGCGACAAGCACTTCACTTATTGTGCACAAATAGGCCTGTTTAAGCCTCCGCCATTGGACCCCACTTTGGTCAATCAAACGGACAACTTCTCTAATCCATTCGTACACATCGAAATTGGCATATATTCATGACTTAATATCAAATGTGTATCTTACATAAACAGTCAGGATTATAGATTTCATACTGGTGGCTTCTGCCACTATAAAACCTGTCCATCCAGATTGAGGTTATCCGTGTTCAAGAATGCCTTTTACATTTTACTCTAAACCCTGTCCGCTCAATCACAGTAGTGCAGGGTGTACTTTTAAAGATCTACTGAGTTAAATCGAGAAAAAAAGGCGGACATTACGATGACTTTCAGCTCTGTAGAGAAATCTTGCAACACTTTATTCGGCATGAGGCTTATTTAATATAACCAGCCATATTTCTATGCCCTATTCCTTGCACTAAAGCCACTGGCAGAGTCAATTGAAATAAATAGTGTTACTGAATTGAATTCCCGATCGTGTTCATGTTTTAAAATGGTAGCAGCTTGCAGCGCAATTAAATTAAACAAAGTGTCGCGTCAATTGAATTTCATAATATTCAGTGATGATGAGCTCATATAATATTGCAAAATTCGTCACGTCATTGAGGCATTAAATGGACTTCGATATTTAAAATTTCGAATGTCACATACCCTTCATCGTGTAAAAAAACACTTGTAATCCGTAAGCATGGCATTGGCTCCTCACCCAATGAAGCCATCTGCCTGTGTGGCCTATGCCAAGCATGGTTGGGAGCAACAACACAAAAATACCACATTAGTTTAATCTAATTTAAATAACGCAAGCATACGCTGCTTGAAACCAATTATTAATGACAATCATTATCATTAGTAAAAAAGAACGATGCTTATCCGCAACCCCCTCTGGCGATCGAAAGTCTGAGATTTAGACCTATTTTCCGTCTTTATTGGCTTTTTATGGACGCCAATATGAGCATATAACACTTCAATGAATACAGTGCGACACCTGCTGACCACTGTGATTCACCAACAAATAGCAACTGAAACGTGCTGTGTGATTTAAATTGACCCACTGCTATTTGCAATTTACGTAAAAATAGGGAAATATTCGCAAAAGACCTACTCACTCTAAAATAATGCAATAATAAGCGAGCCAGGTACAGCTGAATGGGATGATCGTCCACTCCAGCAGCACTGCTATACAAAACCTCGGATGGTCGCCAATAGCGAATAAATTTGTCGAACTCAGGCAATACAGAGGGATGGTTTTGTTTATTTTCCTAAGTGGAATGATGTAAATACCGTGGAAAAAGCACCTACAATTTCAACCTACCAATTCAAGCGTCACATAGAAGTCTATGAGAAGCTGTGTGGCCAATTTGATTACGACTATTATCGCCTGCGATTTGGCGTGACTCAGAAACGCCTAGACGACCCCGAATATCGTGTACCTCTGAGTGCTGCCACTGCTTTTTTTAGAATGACCGCAAAGGAATCCAATGATCCAACGTTCGGATTAACATGGGTGTCAAAGGTGCCATTTGCAATATCATCCAACCTAGTGAGAAAAGTCGGCATTGCGCCAGATGTAAGAAATTTTCTTGTTCAAAATATACGGCTGTCACGCATTACCAGTGAGCTCGCTGATTTTTCGCTCGAACCTTATGATGAGCATACCCATATTTTGAAAATGGTGCCCACTCAGCTAGAAGACATTACTTATCATCAAATAGATGCATCTATGCTATTTGTTAAAAATGCGACGCAATTTTTTTTAAAATCTCGCTATCCAGAAACACAGAATTTTGCGACCGACTTCGTAGGTGTTTTATTTGAACATGACTGCCCTAATGCATGTATAGAAAAGTACGATAAAGCTTTTAATCATATTCCGGTACACTTTAACCAAAATGTAACGGGCATACTCATATTGAACGAGTGGCTCAATATTCGATTAACGCCCGTTGATAAATCCATCAATGATATCGTTGCCTGCGAATTAGAAAACGCGCGACTAGATGGAAAGCTAACCCACAGTGAGGTAGTCGCACAGTGTATCGCATCTCTATTGCCTTTTGGACAACCTCTTCGTGAAGAAATTGCGGAGGCTCTAGATATGAGCTTACGCACTTTCCAGCGTAAACTTAGCGAAGAAAATACGACATTTAAGAAGCTACTTGAATCTGTGCGTCAACGTCTAGCGAAAGACTATATCGAACGTGACTGCTACCCCCTAGAAGACGTTGCTTTCCTATTGGGGTATTCAAATATCACCGCTTTTTATGCCGCCTACCGTCGTTGGTATAATTCGACACCTCGAGCCGATATTAAAGGTACCTCTAATACAGAGGTATAATTGTGCTGCTTCTTCCTCTGTAATACCCCACAAGCTTCTATTTAACCTATGGCAATCATCTTTAGACGATTGCCATAGGTGGAGCATGAAACAAAAAAGATTAAAAAAAAGCGCATAGTGGCACGAGGTCGTAAAAGATTTTGACGCTGAATGAGATAAGATACGTCATATCTTACGAATTAAGTATGACTTTATTCTGAACCATGCCTCATAGAAGGGTTGGCAGAATAATATTAATATTCAGTCCAAATTTACGATTTTGTGTGGGTTAAACAGTAGCGACCCTTACCTAGGGGCCTTTTAGGCCCCTCTTTTTTATCTTTATAAGTCATCAACTGAATCATTTTATTATCAGTTTCCCCCCTTCAGCTAAATTAGTGAATGCCATTATTCCGACTATTCTGGAATCAGCCATCTACTTGATTACCTAAGCGCCAATCCTTTGTCGGTGCCTCTAATGGCGAATGATCCTGATACAGAACAGCGGTTATTTATCATGGTACGCTGATCACCCCGCGATGCCTTTCATTACATAAATATTTTTCTATACTGACTTTTATAGTGCGGTTAATGGTTATAGGTTTACGCTGACGTTAATCTATTCACACGGCTATTTAATCAACTAAAAAACATGTCCAGGCTACTAATGTCACTTGAGTACTCGGTACTCAGGGTTATTCCTTGGAGAAGACTATGAAAGTTCTGATTACCTTTTTGGTCCTAATCATTGTTAGTCAATTCGCCGCTGCTGAGAAAATTACGCTCACCAATGGTGAGTGGGCGCCATACATGTCTGAAAAACTAAAGCATTACGGCTACATATCTAGGGTTGTCAAAGAGGCGTTTGCGGAAGAAGGGGTAGAAGTCCAGTACGTTTTTTTACCTTGGAAGCGGGCTTATGAGGAAGCTAAAATCGGTAAATATCAGGGTTCGATTATCTGGGGAATTAATGATGAACGTGCAGCCGACTTTTTATTTTCAGACACAGTGGCTGAATTAGGGACAGGCATATTCCACAAAAAGGGTAAAGCCATTGAGTGGAACAAACCCGAAGATCTCGGTAAATATAAAATTGGTGGTGTTGTAGGCTACGCGTACGGAATAGAGGAACTCGAAAAACAAGGGGTTGTTAAATTAGATCGAATCCCAGACGACAAAGCAAACTACAAAAAGCTCAGTGCAGGCAGAATCGATATTGTGCTAGAGGACACGGAAGTCGGCTATGAAACGATTACCAATATTGGATTAAAGGATGAGATTATTGCACATCCGAAGCCCCTAATGACTCGACAATATTCGGTCATTATTTCGAAGAAAGCGCCTAACGGTGCAGCGCTGGTTGAAAAATTTAATAAAGGTCTTAAAAAACTGGTTGCCGATGGCCGCTATCAAAAATACGTTGATGAAAACCGAAGTGGCGCCTATAAATAACGACTTTATTGCCAATTAAACCTTCGTGAGCACAAAAAAAAGAGGCCGAATAAACGGCCTCTTTATCTCATAGTATTTTACGTTCTACCTACCCGTCACAAGGGCTTTTAACGGCTGACATAAACACTAGGATAAAATCTTTATACACTTTAACTGAATCATACCATTGAATGATTATAAACATTCTAAGTCGATAGTCGTTTGAAACATGAACCGAGATTTATCATAATGGCGCTCAGCAAAGAACAGGTCAAATTTGTAAAACTCGCCCGGTGTAATGCCAAGCTTATCAGCAAGCCTGTCCAAATTAATGGTGGCCTCTAGCATGGGGTGGGTGCCCCCTAAGTTAATGGCTAATCGATCATTGATGTAAACCCATAAATCATCATCCCCTCTAAAGGTAAATGATTCACCCCCTTTGTATAAAAACTTCATATGCATTTCCATTGTGAAGTGATAATTCCGTGGGAAGCCTTCATGACCCCAGCCTTTATCATCAATCGGAAAAAAGTTTTTATTGTAGTATGACCAGAGACCCGGCTCCGTTTCGGTCAACTCTAAGCTCATAGGGAAGTTCATGTTTACGCCTGGCACATCACGAAACCACTGGTCAAAATTTTCTTTGCCGCTGGTCGATTTTCGATCTCTATTGCTGTATACGGGGCGTCCATCTAAACCCAATATCGGTTCAACGATATTTTTATTCGCGCTATTCCCCGTAAATGATTCAAAATCAGGATGGGACTTTTTAAAGTCGCGAATTAATACCGGTACACTACGCCCGCCGCTATATGGGTCTTTGCACACACACACTTCATCGTACACTTCGTCTGTTGCATGAGATTGGACACTCGCCAATAACATCGCAATACAGACGGGCAACCACGATTTCCTGATCATTGAAACGCTCCTGACACGATGAATTCCGGTCATTTAATAATGTCGAGCAAACGCGAGATCGCGCTGCTGAATGAAGGGGGGATTCTATCGAATCGCATTTGCCACTGCTCAACTCATCACAGGAAACGTGATGAGCATCACTCGCCTTCGGTGATATTGTTCCATTATTCTCAGTCAACGAGACTTCATAGACTTAATGAAATTCAGCCTGAGTGTTTGTTTTTTAATCAAGCCCCATTAGCAAAATAATTAGCTTTTCCCGTTTAGGCTTGCGTCCATCTAGCCCACTGCTTGATGGCGATCATTTTGGCTTTACCATACCAGCGATAAACCACCATTAGAGCTAACGCTATCGACGCGACCAAGATAGCTATTAACAGCGTCCAATACCCGGATGCCGGTAGATAGCTCATACTATGCAGCACCCAGCTAAATGATAGCGCTTGCCGATTGATATTCTGCTGATCCGCCATCACAGCTTTTACGGAATAAGATACCGGCAAAGGTGGTCGCGCGGCTTGTTCAGATATTGATGATGCAGATTTAGAAATGGGCATCGGCGAGAGATAAAGGTACTGGCTGCCATTCGGGTGCCACTCACCCCCTAGGGCAATACGAATCTTTAGCTGACCTTCAGACCAATGAATCCTTCGCAGTTTGGAATTAGGATAATCCGCTTGTAACCACGTCCACATTTGTTGAATATCATCCAACACTTTAGTTTGTTCGTGGATGATTGGACCAAGGTGCGGTTTGATCATTTTAATATGTGCGTACACTAAGCCAGTACAGAGACCCAACAGCATAAACGGAAGCAAAAACCATCCGAGATATTGATGCAAAACCCTTTGTTTACCGCTCGCCGATTTAGGCCACCGACGCTTGGGTATGCCAAATGTTGCTGCCACGCACAATCCAATGAGCAGCAGCCAAGTTAATGCGATCCAAGTTGGTCGCATAAACTCAGGAAACATTTGGCCACGGTGCCACTTGGTCCACGCAGCCAGAGTGCTGTCCGACCAATCGCCTTGGGCCTGCACGGTTAAATCGCTTGGATTAAGCCAATACCATCTTTCAGAGGCTATCTGCTGATCAGAATGGGTGACATGAGGCACTCTAACTTGCCAATGTCGATCAGGTTTATGAATGGGTAATTCTATAAACCCTTTAGGTCCCATATCATGTAATTTCTGAATAAGATGATGCCATTCTATTTGGGGTTCTTTAGCAGAAATATCCTGCTCACTCATTCGATTTTTATCCAGTCTGGGTTGCCATGTCGGCGCTTGATACCAGTGCCACCTTGTCGCCGCCAACACTCCAAGGGCCGTCACAACATACCAAATAAGCAAGAGTAACGTCAGTCGACCCAACCATCGGTGTGCAATGAAGAATTTCCGTTTACGCATACATTTATAACACCCAATTAGATGGCTTATTCTGCTTAATTTACCAACACTCTAATTGTAAATGATCACCCAGAGTTTCATGTTGTCGAAGCCACATAAATTCTCCATTTAATTTACCGACGACACCTGGTCGAGGCTGAATAAATGGAACAGATCGACTTTGGTTATACGCACCAATTCCTTTTACGAATACCCAATCTCCTTTATTTAACGTGGGAAGTGGAGTGTCTGTGGCTAATGTATCCGACTGCATACAAAGCGGGCCGTATAACGTGGTTTGTTTTGACGCAACTTGTTCCACCTCATTACTTCCTTGAGCACACTGCAACGGATGCCGGTAAACTCTTGCTGTTGGTACGGCGTTTATACCTGCATTCAGCACCAAAGATTGCGTCGTTGAATTTTGCTCGCGACACGTTACTACTTGGGAAAGTAATCCACCAAAGGGTTCGAATAACGTTCGCCCTGGTTCCATGATCAATAGAGGTTGATGGATATCCAATATCGACTGTAATGGCTGTATCCAAGCATTTGCATAGTCTTCAACGTCTGGGACTGGATACTCAATCTCAGCTTGTTCCCACTTGGGACTAATACCGGCCAGCCCCCCACCTAGGTCTAGCCATTGTATCGCCCATTCGAATGGCCACTCTTTAAGCGCGTTTTGTAGCTGATCAGCAGCCTGATAAAATGTTTTCACATCACGTATGGCGGTACCGATATGAACGTGAATACCCACTATTTTAATATGCTGATGGGCGCTTTGTACTTGAACAAGTTGCTTCCACACGTGTGTATCACAAGCAAAACCAAATCGATTCCAACCTTGATCTAGACTTAGGCGGACACCCACTTCAACCTTTTTGTTAACGCTTTGTGCTAGTGTGTTGATCCGACCAAATTCTTCCTGATGGTCAATATTAATAATGTCATGATTCAAAATGGCTTGCTGCAGCACTCGATCCGTTTTATTCGGGCCATTAATAACCTTTCTTTGACTACCCAATGTATTTGCCATATCAAATTCAAACTCACTGACGACTTCGGGAATCGCGCCTAAATATTGCAAATGTTGCAGCACCCCCATCAGTGGGCAGGTTTTGTAAGAGAGTGAAACCTCTGAAGCCATGTATCGATTTTTAAAAGCTTGTTGAATATCTGTATACCGATCTGAAATACGATCAATATCAAATACGTAAACTGGTGTTTTAAAATCTTTAATGAGTATTTGAGCTTCTTGCTCAGTTATTGAAAGTGATTTCATTTTTCAATCCTTATTAGCCTTCCGTATATTCAGTCGATAACAACTTTACAGACCGTCTATTGCATATTTTAAATTGCAGAAACAAAAGAAAATAAAGCAAAGCGCTCAAAATGATGGCCAATTCTTTATGCCATACGATCATACTTCCGCACATTAGACCCACCAACATGCCCATGCGTTGCTGCTTTTGTATGCCGCCCATAATAAATCCACGTTGAACATTGTGATCAATGGACATTTTCAAGGCTAACATTTGTGTTTGAGTCCATGGCATTAATGGTGAAAGGAATACGCCGATAAAAAATCGTATGATCATAAGCTGCCAATATTCAGTCGCGAAACATTGAAGCAGTGTCAGCATACTTGCCATGAGAAGAGATGCGCTTATCCATTTAACTGGCTGCATCGCGACAATATTCCAAATAGGTTTGGAGACTAAAATGCCGAAAGGTAATACAGAATATATCACGGCTAAACCCATTGAACTGGGTACGCTCATAAAGCTAGACTCAATTGGCATTGATGCAGTAAGAGAAGCCAGTACGGGAATAACCATCCATCGAGCAGCACTTAGCATTCCAAAAGTCAGGCTAGGAACATGGTAGTTTTTTACTTTGAGTAACTTGTATGATTTTTCTATTTTTGAATGATTTTCACTGCGTACAAATCCGATTGTCAGCCCACCTATCACGACCAAACAACCGCCTAATACGCTCAATGTATTGTTTACACTCAAATACAAAAGCAAACATCCAAACGCAATAGGCCCCAACACACCGGCAATCGAAGTGGCGGATTGTAGTCGGTATAATCCGTTGTGTGGGTCTAAACTTAATGCAACATGTTGGGAAGCCGGTAATACGCTGGCGATCAAGCCTTGAAAAATACGCACAAGTAATAACATCAAAATGGAAGGCACCCAAGTTAACGACAATAAAATTAACCCAAGCCCAGACACAGCTCTTGCCCAATTTACAATAGCACCTATACGATCGGTAAATTTCCCCCACAGTGGCGCAGTGTAGGCTGAACTTAAAATAGGCAAACCATATACGCATGCCAATGTCATTGGATACAACCAATGATCGGGTGATATCCATCGCTCTAGCCATATGGGCCAGTAAGGATTAAGTGCCTCGACCAAGCCAATAGCGATCACATGCACTGCTATAAATGGCCACCAGAGGCGTGTTATTGTGGTTTGCATAACTTCAGCTATATAACGATAGTGGACGTGTCAAAAAAGAATGCGTGCCATGCTATTTAATGGCCGTTTGTATAGCCGACAAATAGCATGCCATCTCATATATTTGCTAAGGCCGTCTCTACAAAATCACTTCAAACTCAATACAAAACTTGATGTGACCATCAAGCCCTGTTGGGGAAGGTCTGTAGAGTCTAATGGACTTTATAGAGACGCCCTTGACTAAATTGAGTTAGATTTAATTTAATCCAACAAGCGGATTGGGAATGTCCGTCCACAAGTCACTGCTTTCATTTTCCAATCGCATTTTGATAAATGCTTTAGTAGGCCAAGGGTCTTGCAGGAAGGCTTTTAGATCGTCTAAATAATCAACCTCTAGCATTTTTGGGCGACAGGTATCAAAGACATGCGCCATTTTTTTACGAACAATTGTCCATAGCCAAGTAGAGGGACAAGAAAAGTCTTGAGCTAATGTTGATACAAGTGCTCCTATGTGGCAGATCATGAGTGTGTGGATTAATTTATCTCTGCTGTCTTTTCGTTGAGGTGCAATAATTAAAGGATCTTCATGGAAATCCAGAACATAACCTTGTGCTTCAAGACTCGCCTTATGAATACGCACCCCGCCAAAATCGCGAATGATAAATCCACTTGGTTGATCATTCGAATCTACAACAAGTAGGCTATTTTGTTGATGCGGTTCCAATGTTATTCCATACATTAAATAAAGCGACAATGCACTTTCAACAATTTGCTCAATGTACAATCCAAAATGTTGCAGTAGTTTTTCTATATCAAATGTGTCAGCGGTTAAAATGTGACTTGCTAAGGACATGCCTGTAGGTGCTTTTGCCATTAATGCAGCCACCGGAATAGCCACTTCACCTGATTTAAGTCGAGTATTGATCGGGTTTCGGAAAATAACCGAGTAGTGTTTTGCGATTTCACCCGGCTGATCTAAATGTAAACCGAGCTTTTCTGGCAACGGTCTCATCCATTGGCCAATGAAAGCATCTTCCTCAACAATACGTTCTAGAAGCTTGCTTATTCTAGGGCCCATCTGGCACGAACGGGGCGATACTGTGCGCTGTACACTGGTCATACGCATCGCAACAGGTAATTTTATAAATGGTTTATCCTGACCACCCGCTGGATAAACCGTACGATAGGATAAAGAGGCAAAGCTTTCGATAACAGGACCATGCTGCAATAGTAATAGCCCTTTAGGTAGCTCTTCATTAAAGTCAGTGGTCCAACGATTTTTCACTTGCACTGGGTGTACAGGCAATGGAACATATTGGCTTTCTGAATCGCCAATAGGCAATTGTTGGCGTAAGCAAGACTGCCAAGATGAAAACTTTTCCGGGAAATAGGTTTTAAACTGAGAGCGATAATCATCAAAAGTCATCCCTTCTATTACTGCGTTTTCTCGACGTAAAGCTGCAATTTGCAATCGGGCCTGCCCCTTAAATTCGGGTGCCGTTGCCATCACTTCCGTTGACGGAATGCCCATTTTAGCTTTTATGGTAGGGTGAATTGGATGCCCTACTGCACCCCACTGCTCTAAAAATAGCGCTGGGTTTTCAATAAACTCATGATGTTGTTTTAAGCTTTTCCAAAAACCTAACTCAGGTTGTGCTTGTATAATCGATTGATTCCACTGGTGGCGATAGCAAAGCATTAGTGCTTCGTTCATTAAGCTATTGTTTAGCTCTTTCGCAAACCGCTGCAGTGCCTTTTCGTTTACGCCTTCCGCAAGCCAAGCCTTTAACCATTGATTAATCGTTAAGAAATCTTTTGATAACAAGGTTATGGGAGCAAATAAATCTCGTTGATCCCCTTCCTGCTTCCAGTTCGCCACAGAACGAGACTGCCACATTGGCATCACACAGTGTGTATTATCGTCATTTAAGACATGCACAGAATTGGGTAACGATTCCCACGAAGCCAATCGCACCAAATTTTGAAGCATCCGGTCATGCGCTTGCTGTTTTGCCAACTGGAACTCACTAGCACTGAACGTCTTTTCAATGATGAGTTCTTGCTGACTAGATTGACTGCTGACCGAAGAATCCAATGAATGTTCAAGAATATCAATCAGTGATAACACCGTTTGGCTATCTAGCATTGTGTGATTGGCATCTTCTTCAATAGACGTTTTCGTTACGCTATGTGCACTGCCTGTTTGCACGGTCGAAATGGATGATGGCTTACTGCGTGTTTGTGCCGCTACATGGATTGTCATTGTCTTTTCTCCAAAGCATAGAATGGGCATTTAGGAAAGCTATATAAATAAAGCTGATCCAAAGTCATTCACGTGAATGTTATATTGCATTCAACAAGCTTTATCCGTATTCGCCTTGGCATCCTGCCTTTTCTTATTTTTAGTCGGCTAAAATATTTAATTTAATATTCATTTGTCACAACATTTTATGTAATCGCCTGATTGTTTTAGACTTTAATCTGTCTACTTTCAGTGATTAGAAGCTAGCTTTTGTTTCAAGGTAGAATGTTCTAGGCAATCCCGCATACAAGCCAGATTCTAATGATGTCGCTGGCGTTTCACGTGTGAAATATTGTCGATCAAAGAGGTTTTTAACGCCGATAGAAAGCTCAGAACGCAATCCTAATAGCTTATTGGATATACTTAATCTCGTATTAACATATGAAAACGCCGGTATCACACCTAGCTTACCCGCATCTTCGCTATCAAGAGACTCTGGGTCTGAATAGGTATTTTCGGCATCGCTAAACTGGCGACTTTGCCCATACCAATCGACTTGCAATGAAAGTCTCGACATTTGATATCCCACTCCAACATTAGCGACATGCGACGAATAAAAAGGCACATGATTGTTTTTAACTTCGCCCTCTTCGAACGTTGCCTTAGTATAGGTGTAGGTGCTATTAATGCTGACAGCCTTAATAGCAGGCAACTGAATACTCGACGTCCATTCAACACCTCGATGAAATGTTTTTCCTCTATTCAAATAACCGCCCGTGTCACGCACATATTCCAGAATATCATCAAACTGAAGTGCAAAAATGGTTGCTTCCCATTGTCCAAATTTTGTCATTTGACGCGAACCTATCTCGTATATTTTTGCTTTTTCTGGTTTCAGATCATCAGAAAATTCACTCGCATTAATTTGTGCATAGGTAACGGTGGTGAAAGATGTATTGTAATTTGCATAGAGGTTAATCCCATTGTCCATTCGGTATAATGAGTTAAGCGAGGGCAAGGTAGTTTTATAATGCAAATTCTCCCGCTGGCGTGTCAGCTTATTCAATCTCGATATTGTGATGTTTTCATATCGAATACCCGGCGTGATCGAGAAATTCCCAACATCAATGCGATCATCGAAATAAACGGCGTGTGCTTGGGTAAAGTTTTGATTATCTCGATTGAGAATTTCATCAATTTCATATGGATTACTGTTTGCATCCACGCCGCTTCGTCTATAGCGCTGCTCATGGCCGGATTCAGACACCCAACGATAGCCGATACCAAACTCATGCCATAACCCTGCAGAGGCCAATCCATAGCCTAGTCGCGGTTCAAATCCAGCCACTTCATAATCTCGAGGGTAACGGTCCATTCGATAATTCAAATTGGTATTGTTGTTCGTTAAAATAAATTCTCTTTCGCTATTATTTGCCCAGCTTTTAATTTCAATCAGCGCTCCGGAATCTAGCCGATTCTCGTACCCCAATGCAACTTCTCTCCTATGACCAGAAAATTGATCGTAGGGTCGAAAGGATTGAAAACGATCTTCATTATATTGTTGTTGTGTCAGTCCACCGGGCAATTCATTTTCAGCCCAGTAATAATGGACTTGCGCATTAAACATCGATTGTGGCGATAGGCTTTGTGTTATTTTCAAGAAGGCATCGTCAACCTGCGTTTCACTGTGCTCACGATATCCGGAGCCCTGTAAACGGGTCATCGACAACAACATACCGTTCCCACTCCTACTTTGCCTACCAATCGCAAAATTCATTTCACCTTGCGCATCTGTTATCGAGGCATCACTTTGAGTACCTTTCATTCGAATGTTGGTCGTTAATTTTTCAGGAATTTCCGCAGTTTCAAAATTTATAATGCCACCCACATTCTGAGGACCGTATCGAACGGCCCCACCATTTTTAATGACATCGACTGCCTGGATATTGCCTAAATTCACGGGAGCTAAGGATAGATGAGGCTGTCCATAGGGCGCCACAGACATGGGAATGCCATCTAACAGTACCGTTGTTTTAGAGGTGAGACGCGCGGATAAACCGCGTACCCCAACATTCATAGAACTCACGGAAGTACTCGAATGCTCAGGAGCTTGTATGCCTGATACTTTCCTGAGTGCATCCCCTAAACTTGTAGCACCTGAAGCATTGAATTCATTTTGGCCTATTCTTTGACGAGCACCGGGATGCTCAGATAAAAGCGCATCCGTTGGGTTGAGCCATTCACCCTGTACTTTTCCAACAGAACGCCCTTTCACTAAGATCGTGTCCAGTTGGGCAACCGCCGGTGGATTCGCGCTTTGTGATTCATAGGCGTTTTGTTCGGCTAGTTCAGCAGAGATAGGATTTGAACGCTGTAAAGATCTGTTGTGTAAGTCTATTGAAGGGGTCGCTGTTGAGGCATCCGGCGATAAAGGCGGCGAATCGGTACTGGCTACAAGCGGCATTGATACGCAATAGCCTGACAATACCCACAAGAGATACGACTTCATAATACCCTCAAATTCATTCAATGATTTGCGACAAAACAACCTGTGATGTCGTGAGTTAAGCCCAAACCAAATACGAATGCAAACTATTATCATTTGCACTGAGAGTAATTAAGACTTTATTCTGAGTTTTAAGATGGCCAAGTACCACGGCGCAGCTTGAAACATCCCCTCTTTATTAACCACGGTTTTCCACGAATACGCTTTGATTGCCATGACTATGCCAGATAATCTTTAGCGTCCTCTCCACCCTAAAACCACATCCACTATTTTATAAACTACACTGTGAGGTTATTCGAAGAGGCGCGCTCTATGCATTTTCGGTGGCGAGTGGTGAGTGGTGAGTGGTTTATGTTTGCTGGTGGTAACTGGTCACTTATTCAGCATGACCATAAATATCCCGATTACTGCAGAAAAAAATCATCGCGATCAATATCAACTCCGATTACTTCACCTCGCTTTAAGGGCACCTCTAATCATTCAATTTGACTCTGCAAAAGGCTGTAGTGCTAGGAAGGATTCGCAGCGA
Source organism: uncultured Saccharospirillaceae bacterium (assembly GCA_947503895.1). Lineage (GTDB taxonomy): Bacteria > Pseudomonadota > Gammaproteobacteria > Pseudomonadales > Oceanobacteraceae > Bermanella. The sequence continues at coordinate 150,998 of CANNFT010000004.1, read as the reverse complement.
AATGACGAGTCCTTTTCAAGAAGCCTGACACCGCAATAAAGTGCTACAGCCTCTGCCCTACGGGGCCTGAAGGCCATCCTAATTTCAGTGTTGTGTTTTTTCGACTTAACCCGTTAGACCTTCAAAAACACGTCTTGAACTTAGAATGGTCTGTCGGCCAGAGTTTAAAGTGAATGATTAGAGGTGCCCTTAAGTAAAACCGACTTTCAGTATGATATTCGTCTACATACCAAGCCCATCAGCCAGTCTCGTATAATTGCCGCTCTGAAACGAGGGGATTCCGATATCGATCTCTATTGGATGGGAACCTCGCCAGAATTTGAAGAGAGTTTAAGGCCTATCAGAATCCCGCTATATCAGGGCTTACTGGGATATCGCATCTTTATTATTCATAGAAACCATCAAAAGCGATTCGACTCAGTTAATTCTGTGGAGGACTTACGATTAATGCGAGGCATTCAAGGGGTGGGGTGGTCAGATATTGAGACATTAGAAACAGCTGAATTTAAGCAACTCACCAGTCAATATGAATCCATTTTTGGCATGGTCAATTCTGGAAAACGTGTTGACTACTTTTCTAGAGGTATACATGAAGCATTTGGTGAGATAAGTACATATCAAAAGGCGTTCCCAAACCTTGCAATCGAAAAAAATATCCTGTTGGTATACCCATTCGCTATGTTTTTTTTCACACAAAAGAAACATGAGGAACTGGCTCAAGCCATTGAACAAGGATTGTATATTGCACATGACGATGGCAGTTTCCATCGGCATTTTCAAGAGGACTCGTCGACCAAGCCAGCACTAGAAAAAGCCAACATTAAAGCAAGACGTTTGATTAAAATCGACAATCCTAATCTAACACCTGAGACTATGGGCATAGATCTAAGATACTGGCACAAATTAACCCGTTAGGCTCACTGAGTACGACCAGTACAATGAACTACTCACAATGCTGCTTGTACCTTGACTGTAGAGCCTTGTGTTTTTTTTGAATCTCCTCATCGGTTAGATATCTTCTATCGCCATTTTCATCAAGGTCATACCAACGACGACCAACACTGTATTTTTTTAGTTTATCGTTCATTCTATTGCACTGACGGCGTTTTTTTTGCTGCTTAAGTTTGGCTTCTAGTTTTTCTTTCTTTTCTTGTTGACGTCGTTCGTTTAGCTCTTCGTACACCTCTAACGCTTTTTGGGTTCGCTGCTCTTTCAATGACATAGTCTGGGTCTGGGAACTTTGGCGAGGTTGAACAGGCTCCTTTAACACGTTAGGGGTCGCTGTCTTTTTACCCGACACAAGAGTTGCATTTTCAGTCACGTTCATTAAGCGATCACGCTTCTTTAAAACTTTTTCTGTCCATTGACTATTGGGGTATTTCACTAAAAATTCATTATAGGCTTCTAGTGTATTTAGCATCTTAGCTTGTCTATACGCTTTTTTATCACGAAAATGAATAGCATGATTCTTCCATGCACTGTCAGGATACCGTTCAAGAAAGGATTCTAAAGCACCGATACTGCCATTTTTTTTGGCTATATCAACCGCTGCTTTGTCACGGTAGTAAATGGCTTGAACTTCCCAGCCTGTGTATCGATATTGATCAATGAATGCATTCAACACGTCCACATCATGGCTGTCGACTGCCGCTTTAAATTCCGATTCAATCTGAGCACGTGACGGTACATCTGCATAAGCGGAGTAGCATAAGCACAGTAAAGTGAACAACGCGATAGAGGGTAGTTGAATAATCCATTTATTATGGTTGTGCATATAAAAACCAGTATATTCCATTATTCTAAACAGCATGATATTGGTGCTTTTACGCACCTCAAATTTTTTCACCATCACCTAATGCTGAATAATATTTGCCAGTGAGCGAGGTAGGCTATTCAGCACATTGACTGGGCAGCAAGTAATTCTACTAAACCTAAAAAGGTTATCACAGTTAAATGTTCGATTTTTAAGCACGAATCTATATAATACAGCCGAAACGAAAGCGCTCAGATATAGGATCATATTGCCCATCAAAAGGCTCAATGATATATCGACTTAATGGTCTTGTTTAACTGAGCAATGAATATACGCAGTATGACCTTTTCACCTTGGTTGTTTTATATACTGCATGCAAAGGGTGCTTAAATGCTGCAAGACTCTCGCTTTCCTTATGAGACCCCAGAAGGAATCCAAATATTTCTTCCGATTGCAGGCCCTATGCCTAGAGCAATGGCTTGGCTGATAGACCTCATGATTAGAGGTGTCGTATACATGATTGCAGCAGCCATATTGGCCATTTTCGATAAAGTAGGCATGGGATTGTTGCTGATTATTACCTTTTTCATGGAATGGTTATATCCAACGCTATTTGAAGTGCTAAAAGGCGCAACTCCAGGAAAAAAATCGATGAACTTACATGTCTGCATGGATGACGGTACAGCATTAACGTGGCAAGCAGGACTCACACGTAATCTACTCCGTACCATTGACTTTCTGCCATTTTTCTATGCCTTCGGTGTTGTAGCAACGCTCAGCAATGATCGGTTTAAGCGCCTAGGCGACATCGTGGCCAATACCATTGTTGTCTATGGACACGAAAATAATATTCAGGGCGGGGTCAGACAACTAAAACAAAGCACCAGCACGATTGAAGCCCCTACGCAACCGTCACCTAAGACGAGTAAAGAGCCCAGTTCTAAGGCTGATCCAAGTGTTGATTCCAATGTACAAAATAATGCGCAGACGAAACCCAACGCCAGTCAAAACTTGATTACACCAAAACCCATCCCTTATCCACTCAATGCAGATGAACAACGAACCATTTTAAATTTTGACGACCGTTTATCGGACATGACCGAAGCCCGACAACAAGAACTCGCTAACATCTTAACGCCCATTTTTAACACCAAGGGTGAAGAAGCCGTTATACAATTACGTCAATATGCTGCTTGGATTCGAGGAGGTGTAAAATGAAACAACTTGATTTCGAAAGAAAATACCAAGCCTTCTGGGAACAATGCGAAGCACTGTTACAACAACTTGAAAACCCATCTTCTCGCAATGAGCTATACCAAAAACACTGGGCTCAGTTCCCGCACTATTACCGCAAGTTGTGTCAACAGCTTTCAACAGCCCAAAGTCGTCAATATAGTCCCCTCATTACGGACTACCTGCATAACATAGTGCTAAGAGGACACCGATATCTATACCAACAAAAGTCTTCTCCATTACATGGGCTAAAACATTTTATTGCCTCAGGTTTTCCAGTTGCCCTAAGAAAAGAGTGGCGGTCGTGGTTATTGGCATCCTGTACTTTTTATATTCCGGCAATATTTATGGGGTTAATGTGTTATTTCGATTCTGAGTTCATTCTAAGCCTAATTGAATATGATCAATTGAAAAGTGTTGAGAGCATGTATGATCCGAGCAACGCTAAAATAGGCCGGGAAGAAGGCCGTCAATCAGATTCTGACTTCATGATGTTTGGTTTCTATATCTGGAATAATGTAGGTATCGACTTTAAAGCCTATGCCAGCGGGCTATTATTTGGAATTGGCACTCTCTTTTTTATGATATTTAATGGCCTGTACATTGGAGCGGTGGCGGGTCACTTAAGTGGTGTCGGCTTTGTCGAAACCTTTTGGTCATTTGTTTCTGGACATTCAGCATTGGAACTCACCGCCGCGACGATCGCTGGAGCTGCTGGCCTAAAATTAGGGTATGCTTTAATCAACCCTAAAGGTTTCACTCGCATTTTAGCGCTTAAACACGCAGGAATTGAGTCTTTCCCTCTCATATCTGGGGCAGCGCTAATGACATTTTTAGCCGCCTTTGTTGAGGGTTTTTGGTCTGCCACACCCGGTGTTGCCGCTGAAATAAAATATGCAGTTGGAATCATCGCTTGGGTTGCCGTGTTTAGTTACTTATTGCTGGCAGGTAAAAATAATGAGGCTTGAGAAATTACAAGTAGTACTGGCCCCTCGCCCATATTGGCAAGCAATTGATTTAGGCATGCGAGTGGCGAGACAGCATTATCTAAACATGTTAACCATCAGTTTTATTATGATGTTTATGATCTCGCTTGTATCTTTAGCCATTATACAAGACCCCATTTGGGCCGCTGTATTAATTTGGTGGTTTAAGCCTATTATGGAACGCCCCTTATTGTTTTATATCAGTCGTGCTATTTTTGGCGAAACACCACCGCTTAAAATCACACTGAAAAGTTTGAAGAATTTATTAAAACATCAGTGGCTAAGCACCTTTACCATTAGGAGGTTAAGTCCGAATAGAGGGTTTAATGATGCGGTGGCTGTATTAGAGGGTTTAGATGGACCTCAAAGATCAACCCGCCTGAATACCTTGCATAGCAGAACAACTGGCTCCACTGCACTCACGATAATAGGGCTACACTTTGAATCATTATTGATCATCACTTTATTTTATTTACCCTTTATTTTCATGCCCGATGTTTTGAGAACCTTCTCCCTTAGCGACATTATCGAATGGGAAGAAACTTGGACGGACTGGTACTGGCTCATCATTGATGTATTGATATTCAGCCTAGCGGCACCGTTTTACATGTGCTGTAGCTTTATTTTGTACTTAAATCGAAGAACACAACTTGAAGCTTGGGACACTGAATTAGGCTTTAAAAAAATGGCCCAGCGACTGTCTTTGTCAAAGGCAAGTGAACCCAATAACAGAACGCGTGCACAATCCAAACCTGAACCCCAAAAGCATTCTAATACACAAAATAAATTATCAGTTATTTTACCCGTGACCATGGCCGGCTGGTGTACTTCTTTGCTGTCAGGTGCTGTATTAGTCGCCAGTCTTACCACGGGTCTTCCTGCCATCGCGAATGATACCAATGAAGCAAACGAATTCACGTCCCAAGGTGTTAATACCTTAACGTCGAAACTCAGCAGCGAAGAAGGCGATTTATTGACGGAGCAAGAAACAACCAAGCAAATGGAAGACATGGAAAAACGTTTTCCACTTGCACAAAACCCAGAAGCTATACGGGTTCGACAGGCATTGAATGATTTACTCAACAGCGATACTTTTGGGCCAACCATAGAAGAAAAAGATTACTCACTCGATTTTAATTGGGATTGGGATTGGACGCCAAAACAAGAGGAGGACTCCAATCCACTGAACTTTGGCGACATACCTGCACTGTTAGCGCTATTTTCAGGCGTGAAATACATAATGATTTTACTTTTGGCCGCACTATTAGTGTTCGTCATCTATAAATATCGAGTTTGGGAGCTCTTTGGACTTGTTATCCCAGATCCCAAACCTGAAAAGCCTAAAGAAATCCTAGGAATGGATGTGACGGAAACTAGTTTGCCAAAAGACTTATTCTCAGACATTCAGTCACACATTGAGCATCAGCGCTATCGTGAAGCCTTAAGTTTAATGTTTCGTGGTCATCTCATCATCGCTATTCACGATCATAGTATCCCATTTAAAAACAGTAATACCGAGCTAGAATGCGTTTCAATACTATCTCAGCATAGGCCGCAAGACGAAGTACATTGTTTTAACGAACTTACCCAACAATGGCAATTACTTGCATATGCGCATCGACCACCAAATGGCCCGTTCATTCAGCAACTCTTTCAACAATGGAAGCCCTTTGTACGTGAATATGTTACCCGCTCCCCTGCATCCAATATGAGTAAAGCGTTATGATTACTCGAACAAGAATGTTGTTAGTCAGTTTGATGATATTATTTCTGGGGTGCCTTTGGTGGATTTCGACAAAAGTAACAGTGGACACCATTCAAGTTCGCACGCCGCCAAGTGAAGATATCCTTAATAACCCTATGGCCGCATTGCAACACCTGCTGATAAACCTAGGTATCGAAGCAGAAAGTCATCGTGATAGAAAGTTATTACATAATCTACCCAGCACGGAAGATGCGCTCATTGTCCGTAATCTCATACAGCCTCTCACAGAGGAACGTGAAACAGCGCTTATTGAATGGGTAGCAGAAGGCGGACGCCTAATATACGAACCATTCTGGTTAGGTTCTGGGGGAGAAAGAGCATACCTTCACGAAAAAATGGGGGTATTGGTTAATCAAACTTATTCAGATGAAGACGCCGAATCTGAGGACGATGAATACGAATACGAAGTGCACGCACAAACAAAAATAGACGATGAAACTATTTTTGTTCATTTTCTATCGGACTACTATTTGACTCTGGAGGCTGAAGACATTGAGGTGGTAGCCACGTCAAAAGTCGGTATTCATGCTGCTCGCGTCTATCATGGTAAAGGCGAAATTCTCTTTATTACTGATAGCGACTTTCTGAATACGCCTAGAACTTGGTCAAAAGGCTATGGTGAAGATGGTTTTTCGGTGTATGGATTACCCAAACATGACCATGCCTATTTCATTTGGACGCAATTAAAAGATCGCAAAAAGGTGTGGATTCTACATGAAACCCTATCTCCCGCTTTCTTATCGGTTATTTACCAACATTTTCCTATGTTCAGTATTTTTGGTTTAATTTGGTTAACTTTATTTTTCTTCTATTTGCTGAAAAGATTTGGTCCTATTATAAAACACGAAGACCAAGCGCAACGCGATTTAAGCCAACATTTATTACAGGCCGGCCTATATCACTGGCAGCACGATAAAGCGAACACACTGCTCTCTCAATGGAGAAGTAGAATCGAAAAACGATTGTTAAGACGTCACCCACACTTAGCCGGTTATCAGCAAGATGAATTTTTTCATCAACTCTCAATCATGTGCCATATTTCAGCGCCGCTACTAAAGTCGGCAATGAGTGAGCCTTGTCGCAATGAAAACGAATTCCTACAATTCTTAAAGAGTTTAAAAACACTATGGACAATTTAACCCCTTCACAGCCAGATTCAGAACAAGACTCACACCTATCCAATATGGATGAGTCAATAAATGCCGAGTTTACGGTCGCTCGCAATATTATTTTAGCCATGAAAAAAGAACTGGCTAAAGTTATCGTTGGGCAAGATGACGTCATTGATCAAACCCTTTTGTGCTTCATTGCAGCAGGACATGCACTCGTCGAGGGTGTTCCTGGACTCGGAAAGACCTTGCTCGTACGCAGCCTCGCTCAAGCTGTTAGCGGAAAGTTTAACCGTATTCAGTTTACACCCGATTTAATGCCATCGGACGTATCGGGGCATGCAATGTTTAACAAACAGAGTGAAAACTTTGTCATTCGACGTGGCCCAGTTTTTTGTAATTTACTCCTTGCCGATGAAATTAATCGTGCACCCGCTAAAACGCAGTCTGCACTGTTAGAAGCGATGCAGGAAAACCAAGTGACCGTTGAAGGGCAAAGCTTGTCATTACCCACCCCCTTCATGGTTATGGCCACTCAGAACCCACTCGAACACGAAGGCACTTACCCGCTACCGGAAGCACAACTGGACCGCTTTCTTATGCACATCTGGGTAGACTATCCATCGGAAGATGAAGAGATTGCATTAAGTAAACGCTTGTCTGGTCATGTTGGTGATACATTGGATGTCAGTCAAATTAATCCCGTTATTGATTTGGAAAAAGTCAGCAAGCTGCAGTCATTGCTCGCACAAATGGAAGTCGATGAGGCTATTCATAATTATGCTGTAAGAGTCGTACGGGCCACCCGAGATTGGCATGGCATTCAAGTCGGTGCGGGTCCTCGTGGCAGCCTCTCCGTATTGCGCGTTGCCAAAGCTTATGCACTGATGCAAGGCCGGTCTTTCGTGATTCCAGATGACATTAAAGTGATGGCGGTACCTGTACTAAGACATCGAATTCGCTTAACCGCAGAGCTTGAAATTGAGGGTATTAGCCCAGCACAGGTCATCGAAGAGCTGCTACAAACGGTAGAAGCACCTCGCCTATGACACCCAGAGCCCTTGCCTTAAAAGTAGGTGGAGTTTTACTCATCGCCGCCCTACTCGCCGATTTTTTTATCGGTATTCAATTGGCCGTAGTATTAAGTGGCATAGGTTTCGTTCTGTTGCTTGTATTTGACTTAATATGGGCCCTGCGAATTCCAAAGCCGAGCATTGAACGGGAAATGGATCTAAATATTCCCGTTCAGATTTGGCAGCCCGTACAATTGCACTTGAAAAATTTGTCTCAAGCTACATTGAGATTTCAAGTGCACGATTTATACGACGATCACTTACAAGCGGAAGGTTTACCTCAAACCATTAATCTCAAAGGTAAAACAACAGCTAAACTGCTGTATCGCTTAAAAGCCACTAAACGTGGTCATGCTGAACTCAAAGCGGTTGATGGCTTATTTCGCTCGCCACTCGGTTTTTGGGATATCCGAAAAACCCTGCCGTGTGAAACTGTTTTAAGGGTGCAACCTAATTATCAACAAGTTATGGAGTTTGCTTTACTTGGGGATGAGCAGGCCAACGCCCGATTGGGAACACGCCAACAACGTCGACGCGGCGAAGGTACTGAGTTCCACCAATTACGGGAATACCAGAACGGTGACCCAATGCGTAAAATTGACTGGAAAGCCTCTTCACGTATTGGAAAGCTCATCTCAAAAGATTTTCAAGATGAGCAAGATCAGCAACTGGTATTTTTGTTAGACAGTGGTCGGCGCATGCGTCATAAAGACGAACATGTCGAACATATGGATCAAGCATTAAATGCCATGCTACTGGTTTCACATGTGGCTGCTCAGCAAGGTGACTCAGTGGGGTTTATGGCATTCGGCCAGTCAGATCATTGGTGCCCACCACGAAAGAGCAAAGCCATTATTAAACACCTGTTAGATCATTGTTATGACATTCATGCGGGTTTGGTGACCTCGGACTATCTTTCAACGGCCCAGCGTTTATTAGAACTTCAAAAACGAAGAGCGATGGTCGTTATCTTAACGAACAGCAGAGATGAAGATCGCGAAGACCTTGAAAAGGCCATTGTCATTTTGAGAAAACGGCACCTTGTGGTCGTAGCGGATTTACATGAGGCCTTTATTAATACCGTGCAACAAAGGGAACCCAAAAGCTTTGAAGAGGGACTCACATTTTTAGCGACGGAAGACTATATGATTCAGCGCCATAAGATGCATCAATCATTGTCAGCGTTAGGTGCCATCTGTTTGGACTGTACGTCCGAACAACTGCCTGCGGCCTTAGTGAACAGTTACCAACAAATAAAACACAGCGGCCGATTATAAATGCCTATGCCTATGCGCGGAGTGTTACGCAATCAAAAGTGATACTAAAAGGGGCGTCAGATTGACGCCCCTTTTTAATGCCTATCCATGTTTAGGACAATAGGGTAAATATACGTTTATACATCACATAAAAAGTGATGGCACCAACAGGCATTAAAATCAGCATGCCCAAGCCCAGCGGAAGCATGGCAATTACTCCCAGAATCAAAAATATTAATGTAAAAATTGTCAGTGGGAAAAGGTTTCTAATGCAGCCGTTGAAGCTAGCCCTGAGTGCAGTGATGACAGCCATCGACTGAAATACTATAAGCGGGGCTGCGAATACATTTGCCATTACCGCTGAAAAAACACCGACAAACGTTATAATAATGGAAATGCCTACCGGAAGGGGTCCTGCGGCGCTTTGACCCAAACCAAATGGCAGTGCAAAAATGAATGCTACGCCGAATGTGAGCATTAATAACCCTAAATACGTTAAACCCAACAGCACCAATTTCCCACCATGGGCATCGAACGCTGAAAATAAGTGACTAATACTGGGAGCCTCACCATTGTCCGCCGCTTGCGCAGCCATCATCATTCCCCCCATGAATACCGGCGCGATTAATGTCGAAAGAATTACCCCAAGGAATGGAACGATTAAAATGGTCAGCATAATGACGAGATAAACCAACATCATGCCTACCCATACAAACGGCGTTTTCTTAAAAATCGTCCAAGCATCACCAATGAAATTTAAACCGTCGCCGGCGGGCAATCTTTGTGCATCGCAAAAATGACGATTCATCGCGGTATGGGAGACCTCAACATCTGCCGTTGGTGCAGAATAAGGGTTGTCGGAAGGTGGGGGAGAGTCAGACATACAGGCCTCCTTAGTCAGTGTTCATTCAGTCGTGCGTTTATTTAAAAGACGTCTCTATAAAGCCACATTGTATCGCAATGATGAATGATCGCTAATACGCTGCTACGCAAATACAGGCAATAACGCGGTTTAAGCATCTATACTGACTATCGGAAATGACGATACTGGCTATTTTTACGACCAGCTCTCCCCCTCATAAGATATTGGGCCTATAGTCAGGAGAATCCTATGCACCAGACCGTTTCGATCACTTCATGCTTGTTCAAGCAGAGCAAGAAATGCTTTATTACCCTGATGGCCTCTAGCCTACTGACCCTTACCGGTGGCTGCCAGCAAAGCCTCGCCGAAAGCTCCCACTCATCTAAGCCAAAAGGCGAGCACCCAACGGCCGACCTAATCCTTACAGATGGTGTCATTTTCACGGCGGACGCAAACAATCAAATGGCACAAGCGCTCGCCATAAAAAATGGTTTAATCATCGCTGTAGGTCAGCGCAACAAAGTCATGGCCTACGCGGGTCAACATACAAAGATAGAAGCACTACAAGGCGCAATGGTCTTGCCCGGTATTCATGATAGCCATGTGCACGTGTTAGAGGCAGGCAGTGAGGTGGGAGGCAACTGCTGGCTGGAGCCCGTAGAGAACTTCAGAGACTACGGCCCGCAATTGAAAGCCTGCGCACGAAAAGCGAGAGGTTCTGAGTGGCTATTGGCCTATGGACATGATCTCGAAGCTTTAATGGTAGCCACAGAACACCCCGCCCAATTGCTGGATCAACTTGTAGGTGATCGCCCTGTTGCCATCATGGAGCAAACATCTCATTCCTCTTGGGTAAACAGTAAAGCGCTATCCCTCGCGGGCTACACAAGAAAGACTCAAGACCCATCAGGCGGTGTGATTGTTCGGGATGCCCATGGCCATCCTAATGGCATATTGCTAGAAACAGCCAGCGAACGTATTTTTGATTTAGCACTGCAACCTAGCCAAGTGGCTTTTGAATTAAACTATGACGGTTTACTTTGGAGTCTTGAACAACTCGCACAAAATGGTATCACCTCATTCAGTGACGCACGGGTATATTGGAAAAGAGGCTGGATGGAGGTATGGAAACAAGCAGAAAAGGACGGCAAGCTTACCGCTAGAGCAAACCTGGGATTATGGGCATACCCTACGATGAACGATCAGGAGCAACTCAAGATTCTACGGTCAATGTACGAGTACAATCCAGATGGTCTGTTACAGGTCAATCAAATCAAACTGTACAGCGATGGGATTATCCACAATACCACTGCTGCCCTTAAAGCACCCTATGTCGAAGGTTCAGGCCCATTCCCAGAAAACCTCCAGAATCAGGGCTTAAATTATTTTTCGCAAAGTCGAATTCAAACCTACATTGAGTCTCTACAGGACGTAGGATTTGATTTTCATATTCATGCAATTGGTGATCGAGGGGTTCATGAAGCACTGAATGCGATCGAGGCAGCGCAAAACCATGGCAATCGACACCTCAAGCAACGCAGAAATACAGATTACCGCCATCGATTAACCCACGTCGAAATGATTGACGATGCAGATCTCCCGCGCTTCTCGCAATTGAACGTCATCGCGGACATGCAAGTAGCAGGCGAATTTACACATCCACATAATCACAAGTGGCAGGCACCCTACATTGGTGATCGCGCGTACAATGCTTATCGACTCAATGACCTACAACAAAGTGGAGCCAAGGTCGTACTCAGCAGCGATTGGACGGTGAGTCCGTTAAATCCATTTATCGGTATACAGAGTGCCGTTGATCGCGGTGAGCAAAGCATAACGCTTCGCCAAGCCATAAAAGCGTACACCATAAATGCTGCGTACCTCATGCGCCAAGAAAACGAAACGGGCTCGCTAGAAGTTGGGAAAGCCGCAGACCTAATCGTTATTGATCGAAATCTTTTCGAGATCAAAACCAGCGAGATTAGCCAAACAAAAGTACTGCTCACTATGCTGGAAGGCGAAACCGTTTGGAAAAGCCGGGATTGGTAGTCGTTAGATACGCTAGGACAGCTTTACTCTGAATGTGGTTAAATCTCACCTCATTCAGAGAATGTCTCACCAATGATAATACTGAGTACCCTTACTCGTTCATTTCATCCCTTGCAAGATTCCCTTATCAGGTATTGATTGAGCATTATTTGTGGCATTTTCGTGACGAAATACATCGTACACGATAAGCCTTAACGATCACGTCAAGGCAGACCACCAGGACATCGTCATGAATTGAAAAACTTCGTGTCTATTTTCAAATCAATTCTCACGCTATACTCAATAAAATCTAAGGAAAATAGACCTCCAACTGACAACACTAATTGAGGTAACCTCATACAATGATTGAGCAAATCGGCCTGCTAAACTGGATCAGCCTCGGGTGGCTACTCACATGCTGGATCAGCTACTCCTTATTTGCGAAATATAAAGCTAAAACCACTGCCTCACTCTCATCCGTTTTGCATGTTCACCGAATAAACTGGATGCGCCGACTGTTGCAACGGGAAGTACGTGTCGGTGATGCAGCCTTACTGGCAAATTTAGAAAGAAATGTCACGTTCTTCGCTTCAAGCTGCGTACTTATATTGGCAGGTCTATTAACCGCTCTCACTGCAACAGAAGAAATACAGCACATGGTCTCTAACGTTTCTTTTGCGTTTGAAAGCAATTTAAGTTTAGTGGAACTGAAGCTAATCTCGCTTATTTGCGTGTTTATCTATGCCTTCTTCACTTTCACATGGTCTATGCGACAGTTTGGATTCGCTTCTGTACTTGTCGGTGCGGCGCCCATGATGGATGAAAAAAATGTGACGGCCAGCGAACGACGGAGTTTTGCCATATACGCGGCTAAAATCATTGACCAAGGCAGCCATAGCTACAACTATGGATTACGGTCATTTTACTTTTCGTTGGCGATTGTCACTTGGTTTGGTGGCCCACTGTATTTTATCGCCTCTGCAACAGCCGTGGTGGGTGTATTATACGCGCGTGAATTTCGGTCAAAATCATTAGATGCACTTAAAAAAGTTGAAAACGTCGGGGAGAAATTATTTGAGGACGATAAAGAATTGTATCGAAGATCATTGATTAAACCCGATAAAGACAGTGAATAACCCAATGTACGCGCTACGGTTTTCTTAACGGTAGCGTCGCATTTTTAGCTGGAACCTTTCTATTTGGGTTTATCTCACCTTCTGAAATCGTACTGCAAACTCATTCGCAAATTCCACTAAGGCGTTGGTCCATGTAAGGTATTGCGCCTGTGTGGGTTTTAAATGCTCCCACTCAGCGGGACAAGCAGCCACTTTAGCATGCATCAGTTTCTCATTTATCATCGCTTGCCAAACAGATAAAAATTCGTCGTAGGTACTGGGTATGCTTTGCCTACACAATCCGCTAAGTATCATTAAAAAAACTGGCGAGCGACCATCATCACACAGTACTTTCAAGTTAAAGCCATTGAGGCCTAATGAGACTATGCGCGATTTATTGCTATCTCTGACCTCACCTAACTTTTTTAAGTCCTTAGTAATCCATTCAGCAACCATAAAGATTTGAGGTGCCCTTTATTGAATAATTTAGCATGGCTGACATTTCGTCAAAAGAAAATGTCTCATTATTGTTATTTTTTATTGACCAGTGCAATACGCTCAGGTCATAACTTTGTTAGAAGCTTATTCAATACTCTGAGCAGTCGTCGTACTGCCACACATTCCTACTTGAGAATCCGATTCGTATAGTGCCAGCGCTTTATTTAATCGATCGGTTGCATCATTAAACTTATGAACCGTTTTTCTAATCGCCATTGGATCGCTGTCACTTCCAATATTCAACACCAAAGCAGAATAGTGGCTGAGTAAAAATAGATGCTCGCGAATCAGTTCAGGGAAACCAATCTGAATATGGTGCTCTTTAATGTTTGGACTCTCTGAAGCCGCCAATACCAATTGATCAATCGCCTCTAGGGCTTTTCCATTAATCATATTTCGTCCTATAAAAAAATCCGTCCATGGATAATAACGTCCTACCCTAGATTCAGGCGTTCAAGGACGATCCTGCACCTTCCACCATACCCTGAAATAGATTTCTCACCATACCGTCAATTTCTTCATGTGCATTACCCACCCAAGCATTATCCGTTAACACCACTTCTATTGCCGTTGCAAGCCACCCTTCTTCTTCCTTTTCAATGCACGTTCTTCCCTGCATAAGAGTACAAAACCGATTTTCTGCTTCTTGTTTCGAGATATTTAAATAAAATTGTGTAAACCGGTTGTTAGCGTAACTAAAAATAAATAATCGATTTAATGCTTCCTGCTTAGCTTCCACCACATCCTGTAAGTGAGGCCCAATATTTAACCAACTGATCATTGGATAATGTTTTGCCATTTTATTTAACTCACTTGTAAGTTTGACGATTAGTACACCAGCCCACTATTGGACCGCTAATTATTAATTGGACCACTACAGTAATCGCATCATTCGTTTTTCGATCAGTGCAATAGAATATATCTGACACAAGAAGCAAGCCGGATTTTCAATGATCTCTCTGCATCCTCTGCGAAAACGGTATTTATAACTTAAAGATCAGACGTATCTTTTTAGAGTTTTAATGATCACACCTTCTTTATTGATATCAAAAAGTATTGCGAGCAATCATTGACCTGCTGAAGAACGGTTTTATGGATATACCACACAGCAACGGCTATTCTACGTTACCCCCAAATTTCTTCGTTCAATTCAAGAGTTGATACATTTCTACTAAACCAATCTCTTCGATCAAGGCAATCACTACCCAGTTCGGGAGCTCGCTCCCGTTTTTTGTTAATTAAGTCCCGATAGGCTAAATATGTCAAGCTTGACTAGCGTCATCTAGCTTTGATTGACTGAAAGTCACTGTTTTGACGATGCTAAACGCACTGACTTCTCGCACCCAGGAACGGATGAGCTTTAAAAAGA
Source organism: uncultured Saccharospirillaceae bacterium (assembly GCA_947503895.1). Lineage (GTDB taxonomy): Bacteria > Pseudomonadota > Gammaproteobacteria > Pseudomonadales > Oceanobacteraceae > Bermanella. The sequence goes on along the minus strand of CANNFT010000004.1, from coordinate 135,951 downwards.
TTGGCATACCTTACGACCATTTAACTAATTTTGATCAATATACAACCGCATATTTAGACTATTAACATTATGATCATTAAAAATACGATAATTAAAAAAATGTAAGTATGTTGATCACTGTGCTGTGGGGATGGCCGCATGCATAGGCATTTTGTAAAGCGCGACCCTATCATTCGTGGCGTAGTCTTAAAACGATTAAGTTAAGCTGAACTACCTTTATAAAATTGAAGACAGTTGTCCATCTAGATCAACACTTTTCACCATGAATCATCGCTTTGGTCAGACATCCGTTACAATCATAGCCTCAACCTATTGCGAAATATCGAGTCGTCATATATAAGAGTCAACTCAATTTTTATGCTGATCAGATTTGAATCAGAAATGCAAAAGGTAATTGAATATGATTCAAGCAATGAAATCAGTACAAATTTTTTTCTGTGTCTTATTCCTTATTTCAATTTCAACTCTACAAGCGCAAGAAAACACTACTGACAATAATATCAATATCATATCTTGGTGGGGGTACTTGGAAGAAGATATGATGAAACCCATCGAAAAAGCATGTCAAACATCCATATCTTTCGATGAATACTATACCAATACCGAATTCTTACGCCGGATAAAATCAGGTCACTACGATCTTGCCATTTATTCCGGGGCGGTGTATGACACAATGAAAGACGTAATAACACTAGAAAACTTTGACATCGGCTCGAATGCTTCGCTGCACTATCAACCGCAATTCAAGAAAACATATGAAGATTTAAACTACGAGAAGAATACATTTTTCTTTGCTTTTTCTTTAACCGGATTCCTTTGGAAAAAAGATCAGATAACACTGCTTCCTTCTGATTCGATAGAAAGTATATTTGAAAAGGCAAAGGGTAAGACCATCGTCATGATAGACGACCCCGCTGAAGCATCAATGCTTTTGTCAGCCGCCGACGGTATCAAAAGCTTATCCAGCAATGCCATACCCACTGCCACTGCTATTGAAAAGCTTGTGGGGGATACTAATATCGTATTTGCCAATTCTCTAGCAAAAATCATCAAAAAAGATGACTTCGCATTCTCGGTAGTATGGTCTGGCGCAGCTCTGAGGTTATTAACGGATAATGGCGTATCACTGGACGACTATGGATTGCTTGTCCACCCCTCTCTGTCACACTTATCAAAAGATTTGGTATCCGTCATCACGAAGAGCGACGCTGCAAAGTGTGTCGCAAGGCATGTTGCACAAGCAGAATTCATTAACAATGTCGCCAAAACGACTGGCTATATATCACCCTTCCTATTAGACCATGGCTCCTTATCCACCCTAGCAGATAAAATATATTCAGACCTGATTAAATACTATGACTCCATTCCCCACATGAATCAATTTACACATGAGGAATATGATAAAATCAGTGAACACTGGGAAACCATCAAAATGACCTTTAATTTTAGACACATGTAATTCCCGAGATTCACCATGAATATGGAACAAAACATCACACTTGGTACACTTGAGAGAAGGTTGAGCACGTCTATATTGCTGATCGTTTCAACTATTTTTCTGTTTACCTTTGTCTTTCATATCTACATCCAAATCCAACATACGAAGCACAGCGAAGAATCAGCTCAATTAGAATTAAATTCGGCATTAAAAATATACACGTCTAATTTATTAAGCCGAATTGGGATTATTCTGAGCTCTACTGAATTCATTACCTTCCTACGATCAGGAAGCCATTCTAGAGATAATATTGAAAAAGATTTTTCATCCTTAATGTCTCGAATTCCAAAGCATGAAATTCAAGGATGGAAAATGATCAATAGGAGCGGCGATATTATCTTCGAATCTGGCAGTTTGAGTAACAATCACATTAAGTTTAATTTATGTTATGTTGGCGACACGTTTAATGCCAAATATGGTTTATGCATTGGCACACTTTACGCATATATTAATAACCGTAAGATCGTCGACAAACTCAAAGACATAAACTCTAGCATAGAAAGCTGTGTTCATTGCACTGCCATACAGTCCCTGCCGAGTGTGCAGCAAGAAATATATGGAATGAACTCAATTGTGGACTTGCACATTAAAATAGAACCTAAATACCACTGGAATTATTTCCTCTCATTTGCAGCGGTCTCTCTTATTGCTTTATTTATCCTAGGCTACATGATCAAGCAAAAAGTGAAGCGTGTATTCAACAAACAAGTCATAAATCCAATTCTAGGCATGAGCGGGACAAACACACCCTCAAATTATGATGACTCAACGGTCAAAGAAATCATTGAACTTCGATATAAAAAAGAATTACTAAAAACACGAACTTACGCGGAGGAAAAACAAAATCGGCTAATCGCCAATGAATTACACGACTCCTTCGGTGCGCATGTTATGATGCTCAAATGGGATATTGAACAATTAGAAACCAGCGACAACAAAAAAGAAATTGATGTAGCCTTACGAAAAACAGATACATTAGTTGAGCTAATCAATAACTTTATAAATTTCATTAGACCAGAAATATTAGACACTCTTGGCTTAAACAAATCATTAATCATATTAACTGAAGAGTGGACTGAACGTAGCACCGGCTGTAAAATTTCGTCAAACTTGCAATTTAACGACAGAGACGTTCCAGAAGTAGTCACCCATTTTGTTTACCGAATATGCCAAGAAGCACTGACCAACATACATAAGCACTCATTCGCAAGCTTAGCAAAATTAGAAGTATATATTTCTGAAAACAATCACATTAACTTTTTAATTATGAAAATTAAAGATAACGGTGTTGGCATTGGCGACACATCCCAATTCAGCAGCGGCCATGGCTTAAACAGCATGAAAGAGCGAGCGGTTTCATTAGGTGGTACGTTTGACATTAAAACCGAGCATGAATTCAATACTGTTGTACATGTTAAAATTCCAATTAGAGACGATATTTTAAATGAATCCCATTAAAGTGTTTATCGCTGATGATCATCCTGTGGTAATAGATGGTCTTCAAGGTATTTTTAGTCAATATACTCCGAAAATCAGCACCGAGTCTCCTATTGAAGTGATCGGAACGGCACTCAATGCTAACGATTTATTACAGAACGGCAATGATAAAGAAGTGGATGTTTTTGTGATCGACCTAGGTTTCGAAAGCACAAAAGGAGACATATCCATTATTGAAATGCTTATTGAATTGAACGCCAGTGCGAAAATTGTCATTTACTCAATGCGTAAAAACATTAACACCATAGCGGGTTGCTACAAAGCCGGCGCGATGGCTTATGTCAATAAAGGTGATAAAACCAGTGAACTGATTCGAGCAGTGAATACGGTCGCAAGAAATGAAGATTATTTTGTAGGCGATACACTGAAAAGTATTGGACTGTCCAATATTAGAGACCCGCTTGCCGGGTTGTCATACCGCGAACAGAAAATATTCACAATGCTGGCAGGCAATATTGATATCGGTGCAGTCGAAAAGGAACTAGGCATAACCAAGAAAACAATTGAAAACATCATTACTATGAAGATCAAGCCCGTCCTGGGTGTGAGTAGAACGGGCTTTCGTGACCTAGCAATGAGAATGAATTTAATTGATGATATTGATTAAAAGACAAGCTTTTAATCTTGAGTATTATTCTGCCTTCATTTTCACTTGCATTCGTTTCTGCCATCGGTAAGCATCGATACTGAAAATAGCGAGTGCCACCCATATAAAAATAAATGTGATCATTTTCTGTGTTGTCAACGGCTCATTATAAAGGGTGACCGCCAGTAGAAACAGGAGGCTTGGGGCAATATACTGGAAAAAACCCAGCGTACTATAATTTAACCTTTGAGCGGCAGCAGCAAAAAACATGAGCGGGATACTGGTTACCGGGCCTGCCAACAGCAATAGACTATTTAGCTGCCAAGAGTTATTCATCAAATTACTGGTGTCACTTTGAATAAAAAATACAATGTACACCAGCGCGGGCAGCAGAAGTATGGTGGTTTCTAGAAGCAATCCCGTTTGCGCATCTACTGGAACCATTTTTCTTAATAAACCGTAGGTACCAAAACTAAATGCTAGCGTTAACGCCACCCATGGAATGGAACCAAAATTAACGATTTCTAAGGTAACACCCGTGGCAGCTAACACCACCGCAGCCCACTGTACATTTCTCAGTCGCTCGCCAAGCACTAACATACCCAACAGCACATTAACAATTGGATTAATGTAATATCCTAAACTACTTTCTAGAATACGGTCGTTATTGACAGCCCAAATATATAACCCCCAGTTAGTGGCAATTAATCCACTAGAAAAAAATAATATGATTAAATACTTGGGTTGTTTGAGTACCGCTTTGACCTTATCAACACCTTTTACTACGATTATCAATGCCACCGTAAACACAAATGACCAAATTATACGGTGCATCAAAATTTCATCCGCTGATACATTTGCAATTTGTTTAAAATAGACAGGCAGAAAACCCCAAATCCCATACGCTAATACAGCGTAAAGCGGGCCTGCATTCTTTGTTACATCATTTGACACTATATTCTTCCTATCGAGTTCGGTATCCGTAACAAACACCGGTAAATCTATACATTAAAACTTCGTTGAACTTGAGACCACCGAACCTATCATCATTCGAGTTTTCTTGCGTGTGAGAACATTATTAAAGAAACGCATTACTGTTGGTAATCATGGTGATGAATAATGCAATCTTTTAATTCTTTCACCGTCGTAGAAATCGCGGTAGCGGGAGACCAAACACATTCAATTCTTCTGTTTAATTTGACTTGTTCAAATTGACAATCTAATGTTATTAGTCTTTTTTGAGCAAGATACAAATCAATAGATTGCCGATGTAAAAGCGCGTAACTGTCGGCTTTTTCCAGCAATGCGATGAGGGTCTGAAGGTCATTGATAACCGAGTATACTTGCCCAAAACCTTCGTTTTCTATTCCGTCTTCGTGTGTTGCCCATACTAATTCACGAAAACGAGAAAGATCATCGACTGTTATATTCTTCTGTTTAGCTAACGGAAAGTGAGGGGATGCCACCAGTACATCTTCATAAAAACCGATACGCTGGTATTGGAGGTGGTCATGATGATAATTTAGTTCGGTCACCAACCCAATACAGGTAGGCTGCTGTGCCACCTGCTCTAAAATGAGTTCCCTCGGCATGGCTTGTACTTCTAATATCAAATGGGGATAAAGTTGGCTAAATTGGTGAATAGCATTCGTGACTGGCAATGCCGGAACCCACTCGTCAATCAATACAGAGAGTATGCTCGGCTCCCCATGACTAACAAGTTCAGCTGACCGTTTTAGATCTTGGGCCTGAGTTAAAATTTGCTTGAGTTGAGGTGCCAGTAGTCGGGCCTCCTCTGTCGGCTGGGATTTATTTTTGGAACGCTGAAAGAGTGTGATATTTAAATCTGCTTCTAAGTCAGCTATCCATTGGCTTGCCACAGACTGCTGCTTACCCATTTTACGTGCTGCTGCAGAAATAGAACCCAATTCGATGGACAATAAAAATATTTCGATGTGTTTGAGTTCCATTAACCCTCCTATTTTGGCTTTAAACCTATTTATTTAACGTACGGCACCACTGCACTAACTGTTCAATTTTTAAGTTGGATAATTGACGATAGTCAAAATAAGGGGAAATGATAATATTTGCATTTGCCATCACGGAAAAATCTTCGCTCATCTTGGTCAGTCCTTTCAACGAGTCCGGAGAAAAACCAAGTGATTGAGCGTATCCTTTGCCCATTATGATGTGAATATTACGATTTTCTGATGACTTGGATGAGTCTAACAATGATTCGTTTAAACAATGATTGGCGGATAAACCATGAGGCGCATTGAACATCAATCGCGTACCTGAACCCTCTTGCAGTAGGGCGTCATCTCGATATTCTTGCCAACTCGTATAGTCCTGACGACAATTTCGCCAGTTTAAGGCATAGACAAACTTTGCGTATACATTAAAAATTTTCCGCCAATGATTACCCGTTTGATCGGCAATATGAAAAATTTCACCCGCAACCATGCTATGGAGTGTATCTAATGCTTCATAAACCGGTAATGGTGGACGATTCGCAATGTAGACGTTTAAGCTGGCTTGAGGGCAATTTGGTGGGCCGCTTTCGGAGCATGACAAATGACTCTCGAACCGATCACCCAGCCCGACGATGTGTGGAATGGGTGAGGATACATTGCTCATAGTGGTCTTGCGGGAGTTTAAACTTGAACGCACTGCCTTTGCCTACCTCACTCAATACTTCAATCTGGCTACCATGAAGCTGAATAATACGCTGAGTGATCGCTAAACCCAAGCCACCAAGCCCTTTCCCTATGCCGCTGGCTGATAGATGACTATTGGACGCTCTGAAATGCGGTTCAAACACTTGAGAGATTTCGTCTTCTGGTATGCCGCAGCCATTATCCTCAACTTCGATGGACACCGTTGTGTCTTGTAGCTCGAACTTAATTTGTATTTTTCCACCTGTGTCTGTATGCCTGATGGCGTTTTCGATTAGATTTGTTAGTGCTCGTTCTAGTTTTTGAATATCAGCCTTCACCAAAATACTAGGGTCTTTCGGGGTTATATCCAGTGTAATATTTGACTTAGAAGCCTCTAGGCTCAATTTTTGAATTACGTCCTGAGCCAGTTCAGCCACGGGTATAACCTCATGATTTAACTTTACCTGTTCACCCTCTAGGTGGGCTAATTCGAACAGTTGCTCCACGAGTTTCTCCATTTGCTTAGCATTATTTAACGCGCCTTCAATTAAATCTCGTTCAATGATACGGGTATCAATAAAGTGTGCGTTATTATTTTTAAGCAACCAAGTTTCGAGATATCCTTTTAAGGCTGTCAACGGTGTTCTTAAATCATGGGATACATAGGACACAAGCTCCCGTCGCATCTCATCTGCAGATTTAATCTTGGTATACTGATTTTTAAGTCGAATTAAAAGCTGATTAAATATATGACCCAATTGCTCAACGTCGTCTGTACTGTCTTTAGGCCACGGATATAACCGAATCATACTGGATTCAAGACCCTCTTGGTTAAATCGTTGCATATCTTCATTGAGTCGACGTAGTGGTTTAAATATTTTTATAAGCGCCAGCATCGCAATCATGAAACTAAACAGTAATCCTAGTAGCAGTACAAGCGCGACCAACTTCAATTGATGGCGATCATTAAAGTGAGCAAATACACCTTCATACTGCTTTCCGCCTATGACAATGAATAAATACCCTTTTATCGTGTCGTTTACCCTTACCGGCGCAACACTGAAAACTTTTTCACCTTTTTGCGCACGAGGATCAATGGCCTTTATAGGAAAGGGAGACTGTTGACTTAAAAAGTCTTTAATGGGTTGTATTGGGACTGAATGCCGTAGTACGGGATTTTCATTCTTAGCAAATGTTTCAACTTGTCCTGTTTCACTTAAAAAATAAAACTCAAAGCTAGGACCTAGAATCATCATATTATGAAACGCATGCTCAAGATTTTCAGATGTGATTTCACCCGACTGCAATCCAGGGTTATCGTTGATTATTTTTTGTGCCAATGATGCGTGAAGCGTTTGCGTTATTTGCTGCTCGTTATACTGGTTAAAGACTAAAAACAAGGTGACCGCGATTCCACCAAAGGTAATCAATGCAACAAAAAGCACCAGAGCGACTTTTGTAAAATAGGGAATTCGAAACACACTGGACCTCACATTCGTCGATAGTTATGTAGAGCAGTTAAGTTTAACGGACATAGATACAATTGATGGACTTACTAAGGGGTAGGCTGTTGGAATCGATATCCCACTCCCCATACGGTTTGCACATACTCAGGTTTAGTAGGAGTGGATTCTATTTTCGCCCGCAATCGATTGATATGTGAGTTAACCGTATGCTCGTATCCGCTAAATTGATAATTCCAGACCTCATCTAATAATTGCGTTCGACTAAATACTTGACCGGGGTGTCTTGCCATATACAGTAGCAAGTCAAATTCTTTGCTGGTGAGTTCAATATCTTGCGAAGAAATTTTGACCGTACGACTCAATGGGTATATACGCATGGCGCCATATTCGATCACTTCTTCAGTCGACGCTGGATTGGGTAAGAAGGTATTCGCACGCCTAAGTAACGCTTTAATTCGAGCCTGCAATTCACCGATACTAAAAGGTTTCGTTAGGTAATCATCTGCTCCCATTTCTAAACCAACGATACGATCAGCTTCACTGTCTCGCGCGGTCAGCATCAATATAGGCGTAAAATTTTTATCTTCTCGAAGTTGTCGGCAAATATCCAACCCATCTACTTCTGGCAGCATGCGATCTAACACAATCAGATCAAAAGATTTTTTTCGCACCATTTGCAACGCCTTTTTGCCACAATGCGCACTATCAACACGATAATGAGCATCATTCAAGTTCATCGTGACCACTCGATTAATATCAATATCATCTTCAACGACTAGGATTTGTGCTGGCATCGTAGCTCCCGACTATGAGGGTAGTTAACACGCGATGCATACTGCTAAATACTAGAGCGCATCCTTTATCACGTGGACCATTGCTGAAAGGGCAAAGCGATCGCAAAAAAAAGAGACCGGCCGTTCAAATTGAACGGCTTGGGTCCCAAAAAGCGATCTACCTAACTCTTACGACCGTCACTTTTCCAATTGGTGCATCGAATCTGTGATTTTCTTTTAAAACTGAGGTCTGATCGTCAGTTTGTGTGACTGTGCCGGAGTGTCGAGCGACAAAATTCACATCCATCCTCTCTGCATTGAATCCTTCGCCGCCTGCATCAGCTGGGCCCGGGATCGTCCCCGCGTGTTCAGAATTAGTCTCTGTTCCAGCGTCGTAAACCGGTAAATTTGCTCGCCACTCAGCCCCCACTGCCATGCCCGATAAATCCACGGCATTTACACCGGTAAATGCATCATTGGTATTCACCAACATGGAGGCAAGGTTCAAATGCAATGCTTCTGGCTTCGCACTAAGCGTATAGGTAACAGACCCACCCGGAAGAATTAACTCAGCACCATTGATACCGACCGCTGAGTCGCTACTGGCCAATGCATGCGACAGAAAAGCACTATTGTCACCACCCTCTGCCAAGTGCTCCAACCCTAGACTACTGGGTTCTCCTATCACCCATGGCGCATAGCTACCATCTGTAAGCGCCAATGCAACCGGTGAAAATGGCTGTGCAGCCGACAGGTTTTGAATTCTGATATCGAACATGTGCTCAGATTCGGCCTGATTAGAACTGCTACTATTTCGATTGTTATCTGAACCACCGCATGCCGCTAAGGTCATGGCAAGAGCTGCCCCAGCCAGTAGGTGACGCGCCGATAAACACAGTTGGTTATTCATAATCTTCACTCCACATTGATCGATACCTTATTTAACCGTCACAACCACTTTTGCAACGGGGTTCAGCCAACGATGCACGCGACTGTCAAGATCACTCGCCCCACCTTCAGAATTTGAATCTCCCACATTACCGCGATGAATATGCACAACCGATACTGATTCCGTCATCGTGACACCCGTCCCTGACGTACCGCCATTGCCACCGGGGTTAGCAGGTATGCCTGCCACACCGGGAGCACCGCCACCATTGATGATTTCATCGTTTGCTTCGGTACCCGCGTCATAGCCATTCAAGAATAATGTGTATGTGCCTGTTTCTTGGGGAATTGTGAAGCTATCAAGGCCCACAAACCCGTCATTCGTCGGCAGCAACATACCGACCAAAGATAAATGCGATGCATCACCAACTTCCCAATTGGAAATGGTGGTTGAGTGTGCGGGAGCCAGTAGCCCCCCTGCTGGGTTTTCTTGGTTGTAAGCGTTTGCAGCCTGTGTGGACACTAAGCCAGATATATCTCCACCTTCCGCCATAGCTTGTAATTGACTGGAAGCAGTCTCACCGGCGCGAAACAAAAACGCTTCCTCAGTGTGCGCACTGACAAGCAGCGGCGTGAAGTATATGCCTTGGGTGAGATTGGTGACTTTAACGTCCAGGGTTTGAGCCGTTGCGCTCTGAGACAGCAACGCAAATGGAAGAGCGGTGATAACCGCAGACTTAATGGCTAGTTTAAAAGCTGAGTGAATAGAAACCGATTTCATAGTCTTGCCCTTCAGTGAGAGTTGGCCAAGGCTTGTGACAGCCCATGGGAATTCCGCATTGCGGATAATGCCAACTCACTTTACAAAACAAGTTTCACTGAGGTATCACCGCCTCATCACAAATGTATCACAAGCAATTTTTTATGTCGGAGGAGCGTTTAGGGAGGACGTGAGGCAACAGGGCAAATCAATGCATAAGATAAAAATAATGCACCTGCGGCATCCAGTTTGCGCAGGTGCATGGGCTCATTACTTCAATTCCACACCAAGACTTTTAATTTTTTTGGCGATTGGCTTGTAATTACCTTTAATAGAAACCACAAATATTTGCTCACTCAAATGTTCGAAAGCCTCATTGACCGCTTGCTCAAGTGCATCCTGATCGCCCTTGCCTTGCACAGCCACAACGTAAACAGGAAATTCCGGATAATGAGTGAGTTCTTTACATGCAACCCATGCCTGTTGCACATTTTTACACGTAAACAGAGCATTTTTAAATTGAACTTGCAGCCGGTTCTCTAAAGTAGGTGCGAAATAACGATCATCTTCTTCAATAGAAGAACGCTCAGCTTCTGCCGCTCGATGAATATTATGCTGGTCTGTCACCTGATCCCACCACTCTTCGGCAGATTGCGGTTTCTTTTTCTCATTTAACAAGTGATAACCCATTTGACCAGCATCTTGAATGTAACGTGCACTCTTAATCGCAATCGCGAAATACGGCATACACGCTTCGTCTTCTTCACGATATAAGATAGTGCCCAAATAAAATGCTGCGTCTCGATCCTCAGGATGGCGTGCTAAATACGCTAAATAAAGTGGCTTAGCATCGCCGTCAGACTTAAACTCATGGGTCACTGAGGCCAGCTTCCATAATTCTTCGTCACTGAGTTCATCTTTGACGCGATCCGAAAGCGACGCCAGTAAACTTTGCGCTTCTTGCACATAGTCAAATCGATTTTTCCAACTGTCTCGGTTTTCCTCAAGCCATGCTTGATCAAAGTCTGACATGATACTGCTGAGTTTTTCACCTAGCCATGCATCCGCGGAACTGATGGTCGGTGAAGAAGGCATAACAGGTTTTGACTGCAATGCATCGACTCGATCGCGTAAAGCCGGGTGTGTATCTGCATAATGCGTATCCTGCTGCATCTCCGCCTTTATACGTTTTAACATTGAAGTTCGGTCCAATGCAGAAGTTTGCATAAAACCTCTTAAGCCTTCATAGGGTTTATGCTGAGGCTCTGGAAATAAATCAGCCTGCTTGTAGTAACTCTCCCAATACTCTTTTTCGATGAAAGGTGCGGTAGCGTGGACATTGACCAGTGCCTTAGCAGCGGTTTCTGGTGAGGTCAATTTGGCGGCAATCGCATCGGCTTCAAATTCATTGTTTCTCGCAAGGGCGAATGTGTAGGCTGAAAAACGCGGAACATACCAAGAGAAAAATTTCGCGAGCCATTTCGTTCCCCACGCGTCACTGTTAGAAAAATTTTCCATAATATTATCCCATGCATGACGGGCACGATATATTGCAGCATTAAAGCGACTGTGGTTACCAGATAAGTGCCCAAATTCGTGTGCTAGTACAGAACGCATTTCATCTTCGGAGAGCGTCAACATTAATTGAAGGCCGAGAATGAGAATATTTTCGTTCCAACCTAATACACCCAATCGGCTATGCTGAACCACGGCGGCATTTAGATCTCGATTCAGGATAACGCGATGAATTTTCAGAGCGTTCAGTTCTTTCGTTAACCCATCAATTTGCTCGAATAATTGTGGGTATTCCGACCGATTTAGTTCATATCCTTCTGGACGCTCAAAACGAACCCATAACGCCTTCCCCAATACCCAGATAGCAATCAAGATTCCAAATATTAATTTTTTCTTAATTAACAATAAGAGTAATGCACTACTGGTCAGCGCAATGGTTGCGGTGCCGCCTACTAACATAATCAATAATGCGAACAAACCAAAAATGACGGCATAACCCAGCAGTGCAAATAAAGCAACTTTGAGTTTATAGCGGCTTAAATTATTCTCAGCATCGGATTCCGCCTTTTTTACCAGCGCAATAAATTGTTCTTCAGAAAGGTGTGCCATACGTTTTCCTTAAGCAGCCTACTGAAGTAGGCATTTTCCTTGGCGGGTTATTTAAGTGTTAGCGCTGAGCAGCAGGTGGCTGGTCAGTCATATTTAAAACAATTCTTTATCATATTCACCACCAGAGGACGATTTCCCCAAGGCGTTTGGGATTCACGGTGGGCTGTGACATGACACAATGTGCTAACGAATCTCTGATCGTTCATGCACGTAATCCGCTCAGGACCTTGAGTGGCTTTTGTACCTGCACATTTTGAATGTCGCAATTTTAATGAAGTTGTCCTGAAAGGCCAAGTCTGCAAATGCGAAATTCGGACGGTCACCGAGGTCACTTCCACCACCTAAGTCACTTACATCACCTGAGATCCCCCCTAAGCAGGTCGAAACATCCCTAAGCTTCTAATAAGCCTCAATCAGTGGAAATGAAAACAGGACAGGCAGAATGCAATCTACATTGGAATTCAGTCTATATTAGGCTTCACTTTAACTAAAATTTGTAGAGATTTTGGACGTCTGAATAGGGTAATTCATGATGAACCGTTCTAACGCACAGTCGATTACCACCAGCAGCGGAGATGCTGACATTATTATGGGGCAAATGATGCCCTGCCCTCCCAATATCCCTTCACTGCTAGAATACGCAGCTCATCATCACAGCACACAAAGGATCATCAGTCGCCGGTTAGAAGGTGACATTCACTCTTATAGTTACCGCGATGCATATCGGCGTGTGTGTCAATTGGCGAATGCGCTGCACACATTGGGCGTAAAGGTGGGGGATCGAATCGGTACCTTGGCATGGAATGGATACCGACACTTCGAATGTTACTACGCCATCTCGGGAATAGGAGCTATTTGCCATACGATCAATCCAAGGCTCTATGGCGAGCAAATTGAATATATTATTCGACACGCGGAAGACGAATACCTTTTTGTTGATGCTTGTTTTTTAAACCTACTCACTCCGATTCTACCGCAATTGAGCAGCGTAAAAGGCATTATTGTATTAATTGATGAATCACATATGCCAGATACCCATGATCTTATTATAGCCAGTAAACAAAGCTCTTTCATTGTGTTGAACTACGAGGCTTTGCTAAACGGAGCAGGGTCGGATTTTAATTGGCCAACCCTGCCACCGGATACAGCAGCTTGTTTATGCTACACATCCGGCACCACTGGCAACCCCAAAGGGGTCTTGTATTCCCATTTCTCAACCGTGATGCATGCTTATGCCAGTCGAAACCCCGACGCGCTAAATGTGAGTGCCGATACCGTCGTCATGCCCGTAGTCCCGATGTATCACGTATGTGCATGGGGCATGCCTTACATTGCCGCAATGGCAGGCGCCACGTTAGTGTTACCGGGTGACGGTATGGATGGCCCTGCGTTGTATGAATTGATTGAGTACGCAAAAGTCGAATTAATGCTTGGCGTGCCAACCGTTTGGTTACGCTTACTGGAGTATTTAGAAGAAAACCACCTTCAAATACCATCGGTTAAAACAGTGGGTGTTGGCGGAGCGGCATCACCAAAAGCCTTGGTAGAAGCTTTGGACAAGCAACATGGTATTTATTTACTGCCCATTTGGGGCATGACAGAAACCAGCCCTCTGGCCACATTGGGAGCCAGAACCAAAGCCATGGAAAATATGAGCGACGATGAACGCTACCATATTCAAACGACGGCCGGAAAACCTATGTTTGGTATTGAGATTGAGATATTTGATGATAACAATCATGTTGTGACTCACGATGGTAAAAGCAGAGGTTTTTTAAGAGTACGTGGACCTTGGGTATTACGTGACTACTACAAAACCGACAAAGCAAATGCCTTTATTGAAGATGCTCATGGAAACGAATGGTTTGATACAGGAGACATTGCCGTCATAGATGAGAATAGTTATCTCAAAATTGTCGATCGTGCAAAAGATGTTGTAAAGTCAGGTGGTGAATGGATTAGCTCGATTGATTTAGAAAACGCCGCGCTTGAGCATGAGTCAGTGAGCGAAGCCTGCGTCATCGGTGTTAAGCATGTCAAGTGGGACGAACGCCCATTGCTGTTTGTGGTTCCCCATCCTCCATTGACGCATAAGCAGAGTGCTGATCATCCTGAGCCACAAGTAAGTGAGCAGGAATTAACGCTCAAAGAATCGATTCAAAGTTTCTTAGCGACCAAAGTAGCTAAGTGGTGGCTGCCAGATGACATTCTCTTTGTGAATGAACTGCCCCATACCGCCACGGGGAAGCTACAGAAGCGCACACTGCGGGATCAATATTGGGAGTATTTAATTCAGCAAAAATAACGTTATATACATTTTGCATAGGAATATTAGAATCTGAGTGACGACCAATGATTACCGATTACGGTGCTCCGCCAGTTCAATTTTTTAATTGAACGGTCGTAGTTCAGACGCGATCTGGCGGTTGCCCTTCAAACCTAATGTTTAACTTCATAAGTTTGAATAAACGTCTTAAGCTTGGGTGCAATTTCTTCTCTAAACCGCCTCCCATTGAAAATGCCGTAATGCCCGACGCCCGGTTGTTCATAATGTTGGCGCATTGACTGAGGAATCTTATGACATAAGTCGAGCGCTGTACTGGTTTGACCTTTGCCTGTGATATCATCCAGTTCACCTTCTACCGTCATCAACGCGGTATCGGTAATCGCCCCTAGATCAATTTTTTGACCACGATATTCCATGGTGCCTTTTGGTAATTTATATTCTAGAAACACTTTGCGAATAGTATCTAAATAATAATCCGCTGGCATATCCATCACTGCGAGATACTCGTTGTAAAACTTCCTGTGCGCTTCAGCACTGTCTTTATCGCCAATAATTAGATCATCAAATAATTTAAAATGTTTATTGACGTGATTATCCATATTCATGGATAAAAAGCCGGACAATTGAATAAAACCAGGGTAAACCCATTGCCCTTCCCCTTTAAATCCGCTCGGAACTTGGCAAATAACATTGTCCTCAAACCATTCTAAATCTTTCCCAGAGGCATAATCGTTGACTTCCGTCGGTGAAATCCTGACATCCACTGGTCCACCCATTAACGTGACACTCCGAGGCACATTAATATCCTTACTCATGTACATCACGGCCAGTGCGACCAATGTGGGCACGCACGGCTGACAGACAGCAATAACGTGGGTATCTCGACCAAGATAGTCCATGAACTCCATCAGGTACTCAACATAGTCATCAAAGGTAAAAGTACCGTGCTCAACTGGAACATCCCGAACATTTCGCCAGTCAGTAATATAAACTTCATGATCCGGTAAAAATTCCCGTACGGTGCCACGTAATAAAGTCGCGTAATGACCTGATAGAGGGGCGACCATCAGCACCTTTGGCTGAGGGTCAAGACGTTTCATCCGTCGAAAATGTAATAAATGACAAAATGGGCGCGCCTGAACAATTTGATAATCAATAGGAACCGGTTTTTCATCTATTTCGGTGAAGTCCAAATCCCACGCGGGTTCTTCATAATAATCCGTCACTCTTTCGAATAACTCTAAACCTGCATGTAACGACCGAAACATGAGCGTATGCGCAAAAGGATTCCAAGGGTAGGATGTCACTTGTCGAGTATAGTTTGCAATATGATGCCAAGGTCTGACCATGTTCATATATTGAGCATTTAATGTGTAAAGCATAAACTTTCCCTATGCATTTATTCATACAGTTCATGTACTGTACGAATGGTTCGACCTCGGCAATACCATTGTTGGAAAAACACAGTAATGCTTCAACAACAGCCCATGCTTAACCATCCCATCTATGAGCTTAGTCTTCGCATGAAAAGAAGCGACAGCTATCCCTGCAACCATGAGAAAGTGCGATAAAAAAAGTGATTGATATAGCGATAACACAACAATCAAATGGTCGATGCATACGAATGATCTAAAAGCTGGCATTTGTCATCGCTTACTTATTTGTGGGACGCCCTATATTCAACGCTCGAGCATAGGCAAAAGATTCATAATTGATTAGACTGCACTTTTGATGCGTCCATCGCTTAATGACCCGCAATTTCATCGGGTCACATCAATGAAATTGAGCGATCATAATTCCAATGTTAAGCAGTCATATATGCACAAAAACCTAATTGTCGATCGTATTATTGAAGACCTCCAACTTGATATTTCGAATGCTGAAGCAGCCGCCCAGCAAGCTCATGAAGGAGCGGTGCATGATCAAAGTAAGGCTGAAACGCAATATGATACGCTGGGACTGGAGCATGCCTATCTTGCGGAGGGTCAAGGTCGACGCATACTGGAATTAAAGGCCGCGATAGTCGCTGTCAGAAATATGCCCCTCACGTGTAACGAAAAGGATAATGACAATGAAATCGTATTGTCTTCTTTCTTTTTACTGGAACCCAACCGTTCAACCCATCACGCACTCTCTCAGCAAGCTAGTCAAAGTCCTGCCTCTTCACAAACGAAAACACAACATTGGTTTTTTCTTTCTTGCGCAGGCGGTGGATTGAAATTAAGCATGGATGCAATGGCGCTGGGGTTGCCAACCATTTTGCACCCCAACCAAAGCTCATCCTCGTCACCCGAGATCCCTATTCAAGTGATCTCGCCGACCAGTCCGTTAGCGGAAGAAGTGTTAGGCAGAGGGTTAGAAGAGCAGGTTACACTGCCAAATGGAGATGTGCTGGTGATTTCACAGATCTATTAAAAAATAAAATCCAGTGATAATTTCAACAAACGGGAGCCCGTCACGGACTCTCCTAAGTAGTGGTCGTCGTGGGCACGGAATCGCTCTTGCTTATCGGTAGATTGTCGGAGGACAACCGCCATCTGAACACGTTCAAATTCATCGCTTCCAAATCCAATTTCTGAATGATAACGATAATGCAGCGGGCTGTAGTAGTCGTCTTCGAAATGCTGTTTAGCTCTCACACCTGCACCGACCGTCGCTAATAAATGATACCCGTATGCAATACTGTAACGTCCAGCCAAATTGACCGTTAACTCATCTCCACCCGTCATCACGTCCGAATCTTGTCGATGCAGGTACTTTACTTGAACCTCACCGTGACCTCGCCCCTGGTTTTCACCGACTGCCAGCAACGCACCCAATGTGCGATTGAGTGTCGTACGATTCGGCACCAAAGCTTTTAATTGCGCAAATGCTCCTATGTCATCCGCCATCGCCCAATGAATGCCTGTCGATACGCTCCATTCTTGATGGGTTATTGCTTCTAGCTCATTTTGAACTTGCGTTGCCGCGAGGTTTATTTCCCAGTAGCGAAAATGCTTGCTGAACTCGATTTGCTTTCTGGTGACTTGAAATTCGGGAATTGTCTCCTCATTATTTTGGCCGGCATCAGAGAATGACTCGTCCAGCTCTCCACTGATTCGACTCAAGCCCAATCGATACTCTCGATAGTCATGATCTATTTCAAGGTACTCAATGCCTGAACTCGACATCGGGAATAACGTTGCACAGATCATAATATAGCTTGACCAGCTGGTCACAAATCGCATTAACCCATGCTCCCTATCGGTATCACTTAGCGTGGCTTAGAGGTGAAGCGGTGTAACTAAAACCCATATCCTATTCTCTTGCTCGATATTGACGGTAAAGCATGAAAATTTGGATAACGGTTCTAAATAACCGAACAGACTAAATAAGCAGCCCATTATATGAAATGTGAACTCAATCACAAGGATTCTGCGACTCAATTTTTTAAAAGGCTTTCGCCCTTGAGCCCAGCCAGTCATTAGAGATGACACTAGAACGCCCAAAAGACGCTGGATGAATGATAAGCAGATTCAGCCTCTACGGATATTATCCTCACGTCTAAAACGAAATCCGCTCTCGACTGCTACACTTCAAGCCATACTTTCGGCGTGGTGATGATGATAATGCCAAAACCTATCAATACAGGTTTTTTACCTGCACAGCCCATTAGGAGTAGGTTTATACTCTATTCTCATCTAAACATTATCAATGATTGGACAGGCCAACTCACGACATTAGAGAACCAAAAATCTGTCAGGAAATTTATTCGAACATTAGATGTTCCTGAATGGCCGTCCGCTAAAATTAAGCTGAATGAACTTTCCGAAGCTTACTTGTATTGCATACGTTTAATGGCATTAGCCTGCGCTTATGAACGTGAATTTCATAGCGATCAAACCGATTACTCACCGGCACAAGTCGGCAATTCCAAAATAACTGATCTAGATCTCGATAGGAATCAAGCGGGACTGAATGTTTCACCAAGCTTACCGCCGTCTTCTATGGTGCTTAAGCTGCCCAATAATTTAGCAACACCACTCGTTCATATTAACCAATTACTGAGTGCTTCCACGCATTTTAGCTACTTCCACTACGTGTTATTAAATAGCAATATCAATGCATTCGCCGATGAAACGATTACGCCTGCATTAATAGAGAGCAAGCAAGGCTTAAGCATTCATCACACCATCACTTCTAACCCTTTAGAAAAAGATATTATTAAGTCGCAAACTTTACTCGAATACGCAGCAACGCCGCTTATAAAAGCATTTTCTACTTATGTGAATCGGAATAATTGCAGCGCTCAACAAGAGGACGAATGGTTCCTAGCCATCTTTAAAGAAATCGACGCCACCCTTAAAAATTGGTGCGCTATTTACGCGCACACTCTAACGGATGAACACATTGCGCTATATGCCACTCAACTCCACCCATTCTTTCAATCAACATACGACACTAAATTAGATCAATACCAAGGGAATACCGATGGTTTTTCAGATGATATTATGCTCGCCTTCGAACTAAATTATCCTAACGATCAATTAGATTTTGACGTTCAAGATACGTCACCCTCACCACAAGATTTAACATCGACACGAGGCAAAGAGCACAATTATTCTGGTACCCTAGACTACATTATTGATATTAGTCATCAATCTCCCGTCTTACCGCTCATTACCGCATTTTTAAAAATTCCTCATAAAGGTTCTCGACTGACGCAGCTACTCAATCAATATTATGAACATTCTCCTCAATTTGCCAAAAACATGCTAAACAGCATTGAATATCTCAATATAAGCAAGAGCAACATCCCAGTAGCGCTATTTAATCGAGCCCTTGAATCACTGTTGGAATTTAGAGCGCTTCAACTGCAGTGGATTGAACGATGTCAGTCAATCATTCACAGTCAAAATAATACATCCAGTGGAACAGGGCTAATGACGGAAGAACCGGTGAATGGTACTGAAGCCAGTTCGAAGCACCAATTGATCAGCGATTTTGAGGTTTTTATGTCTGAGATTAAGGCGCATAAAATTATGATTAAGCCGAGCGTTCATCATTCACTGGAGATTATACAAGGTAATATATTTGATTTGGACGTCAACGCGATCGTCAGACCGGCTCACAGAAATCTCTACACAGGTCGAGGCGTCAGCCAAACATTATTTAAGCAAGCAGGACCAGAACTTTTCAATGACTGTAGGGCAATAGGAAAAGTTGATATTGGCAGTGCTCACATTACACCTGCTTATAATTTGCAGTGTGACGTCATTATTCATACTGTCCCACCACACTGGAGTGGAGGGGATCAATGGGGATGCAATGCCATACAAAAATTGCGAGAATGTTATGAGAATTCGATTAGGTTAGCCATAGAATCTGACATAACAACATTAGCATTTGTTTCGCTGGGCACTGGCAGCAATCAATTTCCACACGCTATTGCTGCACACCAAGCCCTTGAAGTACTCACACGATACGAGCAACATTTTCATCGGCTCATTGTATGCTTGTCCAAAACTTCCAGCTATGGATGCTGGATGAAAGCCTTTCAAAATTTTCGATACTCAAATGCTGCATAATGCGTGCACGGGGGAAGCGGCAATGGGTGGCAAGTCCACACTATTGGCATAAATCCAAAGATTCTCTATGATCACTGTTCATTTTTGCATCCTGTGATCCAAAGGCGATCTTTTAGCTATGCGAATATAATGCTAATACTCGCTAACTTCATAGTAGCAATAATCGTATGAAAGCAATCACTATAAGTGAATCATAATCATGAGAAAGCGCTGGATCTATAGTTTAATCTTCTGTCTTTTTTTGTCTGGCTGCAGTGGTATTAACATTGTTTACAATCATTTCGATACGCTTGCCGTGTGGAAAGTTGACGACATGTTTGAATTGAATAAGCCACAAAAAGAGAACATTAGATCTGTGGCGAATGCGTATAAAAAGTGGTTTAAAGACGAGTACCTCCCGTTATTAGTCATAGAACTAAAATCCGCTCAACAAAACTGGATGGCCGAAGAACCGATATTAGCGTTAGAAAGACTCGATATACTGTTTCACGATATTCGACTGCAATCATTCATTTTTCTCAAACCAAAACTGCTGCCGATTATTTTTGGCTTCAACCAAAGTAACAGTATTGCTTATGATGCTTACCTCACCGAAAACCGACCAGATTGGTTTGAATCCAATCAATCTAAATCGAAAAAGACGGAGAAATGGACCGAACGCTATGAAGACTGGTTTGGCCATTTAACGAAACAACAATTAACTATTATTCATCAAAATATATTATGGTCAAAAAATGAATACAAAATACGAATAGATAATAGCCGATATGCTCAACAAAGATTCATCTCTGCTGCGCTCACACAGGATGAAGACGAATTTATTAATTGGGCCCATGATATGAAGCATTGGTTTACACCAGAATATTCAGCATGGCGGCAAGATAATAGAAATCAAGTCAAAACTATTCTTGCTCAACTGTATCCTCTTTTGAGCGAAAAACAAAAAAGCCACGCAGAATCAAAATTAGCGGAATGGATTAATATCGCCTCATCGTTAGAATAACGAACAAACGAAATCATCAACTCTATTTATTCATCAGTATTAAGAATATTTATGATGTGAACCATTCGTCACTTCCATGACCGACCGGCTCGAATGCCTCAACCATTAATGTAACAATGCTGCGAGATTGCATAGCCTCAGTACATTGTAGAGTGCTATATTAAAGATCGTGATATAACGATAAAAATACACTAAGAGATTGACGCTATGCCCAATGAAACAAATAAAACATACGACATAATTGTGTTTGGAGCGACCAGCTTCGTGGGTGAGATTCTTACTCGATACCTGCTTCAACATCATGAAGAGTTGACAAAAAATCATCACGCCGAACAATCCGAGCCGCCTTTTAAATGGGCCATTGCGGGTCGATCTCAAGATAAATTAAATCAGCTTAAACAATCCCTCAATGCGGATCATTTACCCACCCTTGTGGTAGATGCTCAAGACGAATCAGCACTGATCTCCATGTGTCAGCAAACCCGAGTCATCGTGTCGACGGTTGGACCTTATGCCCTCTATGGTGAACCGTTAATAAAAGCTTGCGTCAGTCAAGGTGTAGATTACTGTGATCTAACCGGCGAACCACAATGGATCAATAAAATGTTGAAGGCTTATGAACAAGAAGCCAAAGCCAGTGGTGCTCGCATCGTACATTGTTGCGGATTCGACTCTATTCCATCCGATTTAGGCGTATATTACACGCAACAACTTTCTCAGAAAAACTACGGAACGTTTTCTTCCAAAATAAAGATGCGGGTTAAAAAATTAAAGGGCGGCGCCTCAGGTGGCACCATCGCGAGCTTACTTAATATCACACGAGAAGCCGCTAAAAACCCGCAATTGCGCAAAGAGCTTAAAAACCCCTACTCAATCTGCTCACCTGAACAACAATACCATGTACGACAGCACAACATCGGCAAAGCAGAGTACGATGGAGATGTCAGTGCTTGGCTGTCACCTTTTGTTATGGCCGCGATCAATACCCGAATCGTACATCGTAGCAACAGTTTACTGAACAGCGCCTACGGCAGTGAGTTCTACTATGATGAAGCGATGATGACCGGTGACGGCAGCAAGGGAAAACGGCGAGCAAGAAATATGATATGGGGACTAAATGCTTTTATGATTGCCGCAGCCATCGCGCCAACACGATGGGTATTAGAAAAGTTCATTTTACCCAAACCAGGTGAAGGCCCAACACCAGAAGAACAAGAAAATGGTTATTTTGAATTTATATTTGTAGCAGAAACCGACGCAGGTGAAAAAACAAAAACAATCGTCACAGGTGACAAAGATCCCGGTTATGGATCGACCGCTAAGATGCTAGGGCAAGCCGCACTCTGTTTGGCTTTTGATATTGATCATTCAGAAAAAAAAGGTGGGTTTTGGACGCCGTCTACGGTATTCGAAAATAAGTTAATTGAACGTCTTACACAATATTCAGGGTTAACGTTTGACTTGATGAAGGATTGATTCAATAGAATTCGATGAAGACACTGCTATTGCATGGAATTCCACTATAGTTGGGATGACCCTGTCACGACATCTTCTTTGCAATAAAAACGGCTAATAAATTAGCCGTTTTTATTTTTAATAGAACAGAATCCATTTTCATGGTCTGCTAGTGACGTCACCTTTAGTGGTGATGACCACCTTCTCCGTGAACATGTCCGTGAGATAGTTCTTCTGGCTCAGGATCACGAATGTTTTCTATTTTAATATCAAATGTGATGGTTTTTCCGGCCAACGGGTGATTGGTATCCACGTCGACATTGAACTTCCCAACCTTAACGACGGTAACGTCACGCAATCCATCTTGTGTGTTTACCTTGACCATCATGCCTGGGCGAAGCTTACCTTTGGTCGCGAGGTGCTTAATAGGTATACGCTGCTGCGCAGAATCATTGCGCACGCCATAGGCTTGTTCAGGTGACAAAGTGACAACAAGCTCATCGCCAACCGACTTTCCAACCAGCTCACTTTCAAGTGCCGGCAAGATATTTCCATGGCCATGTAAATAGGTCATAGGGTGGCTATTATGGGAGTTCTCGAATGCGATACCCGCTTCATCCTTTAATGTGTAATGGAAATACACAACCTTGTCTTTTTCAATTTGCATATCAACCTCGAATGCATAGATTTTCGCTAGGCATTATACGGCGACCATATGAGGATGTATATTGTGCTTAAAGTGAATTGAGAACGCTTTAAATACCTTACACACTCGTTATGCCTTCTGGTATTTGAGTGTGATGATTTGAGCACTTCACACCCTACGGCACAGCCATTCCATGCAAGAGTTTTATGATTCGATGAGCGCCAACTGTGAGCACAAAACGGGCTATGAATATACCGCTCTCTTTGCACGCAGCCAGATTGATTACCTCTCTATTACCAATGTTAATTCAAAATGATCGCGATCATCATTGGCATGGCCAGTTTTGTTCAAATCTTGCACATGCAACCTCGTCAGGAAAACCCTAGCCGCACCTGCGATGGGTTTGAAAATGAGCGCAAACGTTGGCTATGGCCCGGTATATTCGGGGTCACCCCTGCCTTTAACCCATACAACAGCACATCAGGAAACACGTCAGCCAACATGAACGCTATTACATATATTTTATTGATTGTATAGATATATTTAATATTTTACCTATATTATAGAAATGCCTAGTCTATCCACTTCATTCACTTATCAATCTTAGGCATACACATGAAATATCCACGAGATTCAATTAGGGGATTAATCGTCACGACCATTCTGTTTGTGGCCAGCACATCCATCGCCGACGCTGCCACAGTGACATCAGACCAGTCGAATGCTGCGAGTCCACTGACATCTACGGTAAAAATACGAGACGAGTTAGCGATCTCACTGATTAAAACAGCGGAATCTGCCGGCGCACCTGAAGCCATTTTAGTCGCAAATGGTGACTTCTTTACCGAACGTCGACCCATCCATGTCAGCATCTTGATTGAACACCCTTACGGCACTCTGCTCTACGACACCGGGCTAGGGCGCAATATTGATGATGCCTTCAACCAAAATTCGTGGTTTCAGCGCCAATTGTTTGCCTACGAAAATGTTCATCCCGCCGTTGACCAATTAGCGGACCGTGGCATTCAACCGAACGACATCGACCTTATCATTCCCAGCCATTTACACTGGGATCATGTCGGTGGCCTACCCGACTTCCCTAATGTTCCGGTTTGGGTCACCCAGCAAGGCTTAAATGAGGCGCTAAACCATGGGCATCGACCTGCTTATTTACCCGAGCTAACGTTGCAGACCCAGCATTGGAAATTTGTTCATTTTAACAACGCGGACATTCACGGATTTCAGAAGAGTTTTGATGTCTTTAATGATGGAAAAATAATATTAGTTGATCTCGCTGGGCATACCCCCGGGCAAATCGGTTTATTTGTCACGCTGGATTCAGGGAAGCAGTATTTTTTCATTGGAGATACTAGCTGGACAGATAAAGGGGTTCGCGACAATGTAGCTCGCCCCGGTTTCCTAGATTGGATAAGCCCTGTAGATTGGAATGCAGAACAAAACAACCAACTGTTAGCAAAGATTCATCAATTGCAAAAAAATAAACCCAATATCATTATTATGCCCGCACATGATGAAGGTGTGTTGGCACGAATATCTACTTTCCCGGCTAGAACGTTATAGCCTTTACAGTAGAATAAATATTTCGATAAGTGAGTAGGAATGGATTTAAGAAACTTAAAGTATTTTATTGCCGCAGCTGAGGAGGGAACCATTAGCCAAGCGGCGATTCGTTGTCATATTGCGCAACCATCTATATCCAGCGCGATCTCACAACTAGAAGCAGAATTCAATAGCAAACTGTTTTTACGCAGTAAAAAAGGCGTCTCTCTAACCGCATTTGGTGATCGTTTTTATCAACAAGCCAAATCCCTGTTAAGAGAGGCTTCCGCCTTTGAAGCCAAATTTAAGTACAAAGACGCGTTACCGATTATCGAGGTTGGAATTAATGTTCAACTTCACAGTATCGATGCTGCACATATCATTAAGCGTTTACAAGAGCAGGCCCAAAGCTTTCAATTTAAAATCAGTGTCAACCATCAAAACCCCGATCTTGAAATTACATCTATGGGGTACTCTGCCACTCAATCTGGCTCCAATAAACAAGATTTCTTTCCTTTTATGAATCACACTTACGCATTACTGATACCAAAGGGATGGAAAATACCGCCGCCCACCGATGCTCACGCACTACTTGAATACCCTTGGATTGATCGCATAGGCTGTCCAAATAGAAGCGAATTCTTGAAGCATTTTCCTCAAATAGAAAAACTTAGCACCATTCAGGTGGAAAGCGAAGATCTCGCATTAAGACTCGTGCAAAGTAAATTGGGTGTCACGATTATGGCGACGGGAAATGAGACAATTGAAGGTGTCGAAAAAGTCAATGTAAGCTTATTAAACTTAGACTCATATCAGTTTAGACAAATTGGAATCCTTGCTCGCACAACCATTCCCGACGCGGTGCGATTCGCATTGAAGCAGCTATCCATTTAATTGAACATACTGTACAAATCAAAAACCGTCACGCTATGGATGCCCATCCGCTACGAATATGGATGCCACTTGCATGAGCGTTGCCTATATTCGTCAGCGCACATATAAAACCTTCAACCCCGTGCTCTCTTACTGAGCACAGGGTTTAAGATTAGAACCTGTTTATCTGCCCGCTATACAGCCTACCAAGGTAAAGCTTGTCCATTGCTGTGCCAAAAGCCACCCGTCGTTTCGATCGACAGCGCTTCCATTCTATCATACAAACCCTGAGCAGCTTGGTCAGGCGAAATATCTCCATTGAAACCTACCATACGGGTTTGAACAAATCCCGGATGCAGCACCGCAACGGATATTCCTTTCGTTTTTAAATCAATAGCTAAGGATTTGGATATGGCGTTCAGTGCCGCTTTGGAGGCTCTATACCCATAGTAAGCACCCGATGAATTATCTTCAATGCTCCCCATTCGACTGGTGATATTACCAATTTTACTGCCCGCCGTTAAATATTCCTGTACAGCATGTATGACTTTAAGAGGCGCAATGGCATTGACCTCAAACTGTGTTGATATGGATTCGAAATTTAAATCATCCAATGTTTCATTTAAGAAAAGACCAGCGTTATTCATGACCACATCAATTTTTCTATCACCTAGGGTAGCGGCTAAAATCGAGTGCAATGTGGCAATCGCGTTATCATCCGTGACATCAATTCCACTGATCACCTGATCAGCTAATGCCTCTAGTTCCTCTGAACTACTGCGACATACCGCAATGACTTCATAACCTTGCTTTGCATAAACTTGGCTTAATGCAAAACCAATACCTCTATTTGCTCCAGTGATGAGTGCGATTTTGGACATTGTGATTCCTTTTATATATGAGGGCATCTGTAATCATTCAATTTGACTCTCGGTTCTGGCTTCCTGCTTCGCTCTAACACCTACATCTATGTATCCATATATCCATATATCCATACAGTCGTTCAAGAGCTTAAAGTGAAATATTAGAGGTGCCTATGAGTATTTCCACAGTATTGACCCTAAATAGAAAACTACTGGGAAGAAGCCGATGCTAGTTTCAAAGCCAGAAGCGTAAATACCGTTCCTGCCATGCGGTTCATGTAAACCTGAGCCTTTGGAGACTGTGTTAGCCACTTGCCTAAACTACCAGCCAATATGGCGAATCCACTAAACATGATCAGAGCGCACATCATAAACACACCGCCTAACGCAAATAATTGCAGAACCACACTGCCACGCTCAGGGTCTGCAAACTGCGGCAGAAAGGCTAGAAAGAAAATCGACACCTTAGGATTGGTCACATTCATGATAATGCCTCTGCGATAGAGCGCAATGGCTGATAATTTTGGCGCTTGATTGGATTCTATCGCTGCGGACGAGGCTCGAAATGCCTGCCAAGCAAGATACAGTAAGTAAGCAGCGCCTAAATATTTCAATACTGAAAACGCGACTTCAGATGCCTGAAAAATAGCGGCTACACCCAACGCAACGGCGGTTGTATGCACCACAAGCCCCGTACATAAGCCAAGTGTCACCCATATACCAGAACGACGACCGTAAATAGCAGACTGCGTGAGTACAAATATATTGTCTGGCCCTGGTACAATCGCCAGTAAAACACTTGCAAACGTAAACGCCATTAAAGATTCAATTGATAACATCGTGACCCAACCCTACGAGAATTCGAGTACACCGCTCCATTGCACAGCGACGGAAACTCCTTGCCCCTACTTCACATTCGAACAGCAGTGGCACAGAAACGCTTACAATATCATACTGCGTCTCAGTACAAAATCATCCATCAAACCCTGCGCGCACCTCAAGCATTGCTGCATATTTGCAAATTCTTAATCAATGTTCAGAATAGGGGGAATTCCTACTGTAACCATGAGACCCAAAGCCGATATGTCGAAACCCATCAGCGAACCTTGTTTAAGAAACCAATCGCCCATCCTTCTTGTATTGGAAACGTATTTTTCAAGCCCTGGGAACGTATTAGAACTGGGTTGCGGTACCGGTCAACACGCAGTCTTTATGGCAAAAAACTTACCTCATCTGCACTGGTTGCCGACGGATTTAGCACCCGCTGTGACGGGCGCCGATCTCTGGGTAAAGGATGCAAAGCAGCCCAATCTTGCGAATCCAAAAGTTCTAGATGTCGAAACCACCGACTGGCCTTTGGCAAATAATTCGCTTCAAAAATGGGACTATTTATATACTTCAAATACTTTACATTTCGTATCTTGGTCAAAAGTAGAAGCAATATTTAGGGGAGCAAGTCAATGCATTAAGCCTGAAGGTGTGCTGGCTGTGTACGGGCCATTTAATGATCAAGGTTTTACCAGTGAGGGCAACGTCCAACTGAATAATTGGGTCATTACCGAAGTTGACCCCGAAGCGGGATTAAAAGAAGTGGAAGATGTTCAATCTACCGCTGAAAAATATCAATTTAAATTAATTGATCAACTACAAATGCCGGCTAACAATCAAATGTTGATCTTTAGTTACTCACCTGAATCCTCAAACTAAACAATACCCTTTTCAGGGCATGATACAACCTCATCATTTGCCTTATGCCTTATGCCTTGATCGTGTGATTCAATTGCATCGGCAGCTCTATGACAAAGTGAACGCCATGGCCCAGTTGGCTATGGCACTCTATATGCCCATTTAGCCTCTGGGTCACTAGATTGTAAATAATGTAAGCCCCTAAGCCACTGCCTCCCCTCCCTCGACGCGTTGTAAAAAAAGGGTTGAACACTCGTTTCACCTCTTCTCCAGACATGCCTTTTCCGTCATCACGATAATCAATCCTCACATGATCACTCACTTTTGTGGCCTTAATTAAAATATTGCCGCTTTCTTTAAATTCAAAACCATGCGTTAAGCTATTCACCACTAGATTACTGATTATTTGGTAAATCGAACCGGGGTAACTATTCAATTCAATCTCAGTATCACAATCGACTAAAACCGAATGCAGTGTGCGTTTTATGGTTGGCTGTAAAGAGAGTAATATCTCGTTTATATATTCATTCAAATTAAATGTGCGAATATCATCTGAATGCTGATCCACCGCAACCAATTTAAAACTAGCGACTAAGTCCGAAGCTCGACGAATGTTCTTATGGGTCATATCAATGGTTTCAAGACAGACCTTGCTAAATACTTCAAATTCTTTTTTTGTGAGTTTCTGCTCACGATATTGCTTGTCTAAATTTTTTATTTGCTCATCTAAATGTGTTGTCGCCGTCAAAGCGACGCCCAATGGCGTATTGATTTCATGAGCGACGCCAGCGACCAGCTCACCCAGCGCTGCCATTTTTTCTGTTTCAATCAGCTGATCCTGTGCCTGACGTAAAGATTCAAAAGCCTTCTTCAATTCAGTGTTACTTTGGGCCAGTTGCGTTGTACGCTCATCAACGCGCGCTTCCAATGTCGCATTTAACTTCTTGATGCCTTCTTGTGCCGCTTTTAGTTCGCTTATATCGGTGATCGTACAGAAATACCCCTTAACGATATGCGTGATATCCTTTGCGGTTTCGGGCGAATCACTGACCTCTGTTTGCTCTTCTTCGCTGAGATAATCGGCACTCGCCTGCCCCATTACCCAACAAATCGTGCCATCGGGTTTTACCAAACGAAACTCCATATTAAATTCAATATGCTTTTCAATAGCCGACCGCCAACTTTCTGCTACAGCCTTTTGATCCTCTTTATGAACAGATTGGATCCAGCCTTTGCCCAAAGATACTGGTGCCGGCATACTGGTTAACTCACTCCATTTTTTATTCACTAAAAGACAATGGCCTTTGCTGTTTGTATAGAACACACCAACTGGCAGCATGCTGACCAAATTTTTAAACATGGCTTCAGATCGAACAAGCTCATCGGATATTTTTGCTTTTTCGATTTCTGATCTATTTAAACGCCGAATCATTTGATTAAACGAATTAGTAAGGGTTTTCAACTCATTTTCAGCAAATACGTCCACATACACTTCAGATTTTTTAGTCGTTTCGATATTGATATCTTCTATGCCCTTCGTAAACTGCCTCAATGGCTTTGCCAATAACCTTTCCGACACATAGAGAAATATAACCCACAGCCCTAACGTTTTAATGCAGGCACTGACGACTATATATACAAAATTATATTTAACACGATCAAAAACCACTTTTGAATTTGAATATAAGGTCAAAGAACCTACTTCAACTTGTCGATTACCGTATTTGATGGAAAGTGATTTTTTATAAGAAAAAACATCGAGAGGTGTGACGAATAACTCCGCTTCCATCTCTCCTAACTCATATAATTGATTTTTGGATTCAAACAATCCTATCTTTCCGACGGCTTGCCCTTTTTCATTTACGACTTTTACTCCCACAATCTCTGGTATAGACATCAACCCTGAGTACTCAGATTTCAATTGCTCCATATTGATATCCCACAATGCTCTCGCTAAACCCGCTTCTACGCTTTTAGCGATTGTTTGCAGTTGAAGCGACACTTGATTTTTACTTTGCTGGTATTCAAATGCCATATGTAGCAACGTAATACTTACGGCCAATAATACGTAGATACTGAAAACGAGTGCCAGTAGCTGTGCAGATATTGTTTTTATATTTCCAGTGAGAATATTTTTTGGCAGTCTCATGACTGTATGTGTTTACCTATCGCTTGCACCATGACATTCATTACATCAAGGTGTCGCCGGCATTTTGGCAGGGTTGTTTCATTTAAGGGCATTTCTATAAAGTCACTTTATGGAAATGTCCTAAACATTATTGGTAACGCCTATAAATCGCTTCCATCATCCCCGACATTTTCATTTGTATAATGGCAGTATTCATTCTCTCTAAAATATGTTGTTTCGATGGATGAACCCTCATAGAGATCTCTGCCGACTCAATGGTGTCACCGAGCTCCAAGCTTTTATACTTTGGGTTTTTGGATATATGATATAGGGCTACGCTTTTCTCTACCAAAATTTGATCAATTCGCCCAGCGCCAACAAAATGAATCAGCTGTTCTTCATTCACCTTATCCACTCGCATGATTTTATTCGTCGTAAAATATTCGTTAAACCCGAAATAGTTATAACCTCTCACCGTACCTAATTCTTTTCCAAATAGGTCTTGCTTCTCTTTAACGGGAAATGCCTTGCCAGCCCCAAATAGCAATAACACGATAGACTCAGAAAAGGGCACACTGTAGACGCCCGGTACACTCGTATGACTGCGCCAAACGGGTGAGATACCCGGTTCTATATCTACGATGCCTTTAATGAATAGCTCGTTCACGCGTGCTGCAGATGAATAACTATATAAATAGGTATCACCGGTTAATTTATTCAGTTCATGCAAAATATCTTTATAGATGCCAGTATCATTCTCTTTAATCATCATAGGAGGGAAGTCATGAAATCCGACATTTAACGTTTCAGAGAGCGCAAAGTGACTGTGCGCAACTCCTAATGCAATGAACATTACGATGAGTTTCTCACGCATTCGATTCCAGCCACTTTTGCCCACGACCGCCCCCTCAGTCTTATATTGAGTGTATATTGAGTCTATTTTGAGTGTAGACGATTGACGTGATGAGAGCTTACGCGTTAAGCCAAAATGGCTGAACCGGACTTTTGTAAGTAACTCTTAAGTGCCGTTTCAAAGTGCGGTACGACGCTGTCCCGAATGGAAAGCCGTTCAGCATAACACTGCTGCAATTCAGAAAGTTGACGCCATTTTGAAAGTGATCGCTCACCTTGCCACTGATCCACTAATGCATGCCGCATTAAAGCCGGTGCCAATGCGGCATCTGCTAAGGTGAAGTGATCGCCTGCAAAGAATGGGGCAGGGGTAATATTTCGTTCTAGGTAATCTAATTTTGAAAAATAGTCCGCTTGTTTCGTGTTGTAGTCTACGGCACTCGACAACATCCAAGCGTATTGACTCCCCAGTATCGCGGAAGCGTATTCAATCCATGCTCTCAGTTTGGCCTTTGCTAATACATCATTTGGCATAAGCATGGGTGGTGTAATTTCATCTAGATATTCATTGATGACGGCAGATTCAAATAACACCTCACTATTATTGACCTTCAATACAGGGACTTTTCCGAGTGGAGAAATATTTAAAAACCAGTCCGGTTTGTTCGCTAGATCAATATAGGTAATGTCAAAATCTACCTCTTTTTCGAGCAACGTTATCACCGATCTTTGCACAAACGGACAAAGCTCAAAACTGATCAATTCGAGGGTGGTCATTTTAAATCCTATTTTCTAGTGCGATTGAGCATTCATATAAGGAAAATGGCATCTTTCCGTTCAGTCGGTTGATTCATTACAACCAGCAAGCCAGTTAAAACCAAAACCCATATGAAGAATAGCCCATTTTGTCAAACAGGCTATTTCAGTGTAAGGACGGAACCCGCACGTTGTCTCCTTCAGTATTGTAAACAGAGTTTGAGTTGACCATTACACTGCTGACCGCGATGCATGCGAAAAGCACCCATAATCAGAAGTCGTCTTTAACTAAATTTTGCCACTTGATCTGTCCAGCTTAAATCATATTCTTCCATCCACTTTAGGCTAGAATCCGTATCAGATGACGGCCTGTACTCAGCCGATACGTACCCATGAAAATGGGCGTGTTTAATGTGTTCAAATATTTGCTTGAAATTGAGATTTCCGCTGCCCGGCTCCCCTCGACCGGGCACATCTGCAAATTGAATGTGTCCAATCAAGTGTCCATAATGCTCGAGTGTTTCGTCTACTCGTCCATCCATTATTTGCATGTGATAAATATCAAATTGCATCTTCAAATTGGGATGATCCAATTCAGTCAATATATCAATCATTTGCTCAGTATTGTGTACAAGAAAACCCGGCATATCTTTCGTATTGACCGCTTCGAATGTACATAAAATATGATGTTTCTGCAGTGCTGAGGCCGCTTTAAGTAGGTTTTTCTTTAGCACATCTAAATACACTTCTTGCTGACCTTTATGTAAGCAAATACCAGGCAAAACATTAACCACTTTGACACCCAGCGCTTTGGCATATCGAAAGCACTTTTTTAACGCCGCTTCAAAGGCCTCTTCTTTGCCGGGGACAGCGGCCAACCCTTCTCCACCTTGCATCAAATCTGCAGCCGGCACATTAATTAAACACACATTCACACCAGCTGAATTTTTAGCATCGACAAGGTCTTCGATGGTCTCTTCGTAGGGAAACTGTATCTCGACTGTTTTGAAGCCCGCTTTAGCGGCCAAATCAAAGCGTTGCAGCAAAGGGACTTCGGTAAACATCAAGGATAAATTTGCCGTTAGACGCATCGTTACTCTCCACTAAGATCAGGTTCGTACAAACAAACCAAGGTGCTGGGATCCTTATCTAGGTTGCCCTGTGCGCCGTGCTGACGCATCAATTCTGCACCTAAGCCCGACATTGGAATCGCACTGCCCAGCGTTTGAGCCAGTTGATTGGCCATATCCAAATCTTTGAGTAGCGTTTTTACGTGCCATTTCACCGGTTCAAACGTCTGCTCTGCCATGCGGCTACCCGTCAGCTGCAAGGGAGTTGAATCTGCAAAACCGCCCTTTAATGCTTCTGGAATGCGTGAAGCGTCTACACCCGCCTGTTTGGCCATGGCCATCGCTTCTGCCATCACTAATAGATTACAGCTGACAATCATTTGATTGCATACTTTTGTAGTTTGACCCGCTCCACTGCTACCCATATAAGTCACACGCTGTGACAGGGCCGCCAATAAGGGCTTTAATGCTTCAACCTCATGTTCATCACCTCCTGCCATGATCGCCAATGTGCCAGCCTCAGCACCCGCTACACCGCCCGACACCGGTGCGTCCACCCAACGAATCCCCAATTGAGCAGCCTCATGATGCAATTTGACGGTCTCACTGGGTGAAATAGAAGAAAAATCGACAATGGTCCGATCGCTTTTCATGGTTAAAAACAGCGTCTTTGCCACTTCAACCACGGCATCCGTGTCCGAGACACAAATCATCACGATGTCTGCAAAAGATGCGAGCTCAGATATATCTTCTGCGACTGTCATTCCGTATGCGGCCAGCGGATTGCATTTTTCAGCATTTCGATTAAAAACCATTAGTTGATGGCCAGCATCAAAAAGTCGTTTAGACATGGGAACACCCATGAGCCCCATTCCAATAAAACCAATATTTGCCATGTAAATAACCTATATAGAAATAATACAGCCCAGTAGGGTACTGATTTTACAGGTAAAATAGACGTCATCACCAATGTTTAGCACGCAACTAAGAGCCCTATTCTAAAATTTATATCACTTAGAAAACTCGCTCCAATTAAACCTATGTTCTACGCTGATTTTAGGGAATACCTATGCGTAAAGCAGGCTTTATGCGGTGGTGAACACCAGATGACGGTAAAGGAAATAGTGATGAATCTGTCGGCGTTATTTGAACAAACCCACAACCTTCCAAATATACCTAAAGTCGTTCAAGAGCTCATTGATACATTCAATCAAGAAGATGTGAATGTGGACGCGATAGCAGGGAAAATTTCGTTAGATCCCGTTCTGACTGCCAAAGTGTTACGACTTGCTAATTCAGCTCACTATGGCGTCTCGCGTAGCATATCAACCACGACAGATGCATCGGTGCTATTAGGGTTTGCAACTCTGCGAACGCTGGTGTTGGCGTCCGGCATAACAGGGGCGATGAAAAGTCCAGAAGGATTCGACCGCAAAGGATTCTGGCGTAATAATTTCGCCGTAGCAGCTTTAGCTAAATGGATGGCCACTTACACAAAAGTAAATACCGATATGGCGTTTACCTGCGGTATGTTACACAGCATCGGCGAATTGCTGATTCATATATTACTGCCAATCGAATCAAAAAAAATTGCGGCCGCCGTTTTGGCGGGAGGAAAACTGCATCAAGTTGAAAACAGTATTCTGGGCTTCAACTATGGTGAAGTGGGAGCCGAGTTAGCCACGAGATGGAAATTTCCTGATGAGATTATTGAAGGGATTCGCACGCATTGCGACCCACTTTCTAGCGACCCCGTTAGCCCACTGGGAGGCTTGGTACATCTAGCCGTATTTGTACAGGACGCCCATATTAATGGCTCCTCAGATAGTGAAATAATAGAAAAGTTTCCCATGGACATTGCCACCGCCATAAAAATGGATACCCAGCAAGCCCTTGAGGATCTTAAGCAAACAGAGGGAATAGAATCAGGTATGGACGCACTGCTTGAGGATTAAACGTTTAGTATAAGCCAGCACCTGTATCAACAGGTGCAAAAAATACGATACAACACATCCCTTCTACATCAGCAGGCGAAAAACGAATAACACTATTTAGGGGATGCGAATGATGACCCCTGAGCTTTTAAATGCCAACGCATAATTAGTATTAAACCAAGCATCAACATCGGTACTGCCATTAAGTTCAAGACGTGCCATCCATAACTAAAAACTAACCAACCTGCACTCAATGATAAAATAGCTTGGGTTCCAAATACGGCCACTTCATTTACCGCCTGCACCTTAAAACTTTCATGAGGCGCATACGATTGAGACAGCAGACTGGTGCCTCCCACAAATAGGAAATTCCATCCAACGCCCAAAAAGACCAATGCCGACCAATAACCCCAATAACTCTGATCGAGTAACGCGATACTGAGTGCAGCCGTTAATGCTGCCAAACCGACCAACAACATGCTGATCAAGCCAAGGTATTTAAACAAATAGGCTGCAAATAATGATGGGATAAACATCGCCAAAATATGACTTTGAATCACCGTTTTGGTTTCTTCTAACGGGAAGCCATCCAGTTTACTCATGCTCACTGGCGTACCTGTCATAATCATACTCATAACACCAAAAGCCACCGCGCCCGAAACAATGGCGGCGAGAATAGCAGGGCTTTTCAACAATTCTGATGTACTGCGGCCTGGTTGTTCAGTTGATTTGATAACGATGGGTGCAAACGGCATAGCGACGAATAAAATCAGTAGCAAGACATGCAGTCCAGCCAGCAACAGAAAACTGCCTGAAAATGCACCGTCTGTTAAAAACTGTCCTGCCATTCCTAACTCTGGGCCAACCCAAGCGGCAACAAGCCCTCCCAGCAAAACGACGGAAGCCGTTTGCCCTGCCTGCCCACTATCAATCCACTCTAATGCTGCAAACCGCAATTGCTGAACAAACGCCATTTGCATACCCAGCATCGTGATACTGAAACACAATCCCCAAAAATGATTGGAGACAACACTGATGTAAGCGAGTATTGCCCCAACTGCCGCGCACAAGGTTGCACCAATAAAACCGGCCTTTCGACCCACTTTTTGCATAATCAGTGCAGCAGGCATGCTGGTCAGAGCACTGCCTACAATGAGTGCTGCAATCGGTAAAGTGGCTAAACTCGGCGTGGGTGCAAGTGACGCTCCCAATATTCCACCTACAAAAATGATCAAGGTAGACGTACACATTCCAAGTGCTTGTGCTACCGCCAACAAATACACGGGATAGGGCAATGAAAACACAAACATTCCTTTTAGTGGGCTAGACGAAGTTTAGAAAAGAAAGTAGTTGAATCAATTAATAAATGACAGACACAATGAATTTAAAATTTTAGGCCATCTGAGTCTTTACTTTGCTTACATTTTAAAATTGCTTGGGAGGCATGACATCTATCCCAAGCATCACGGCCAAACAGTTAAAATGCCATACCCGCAGTCACCCCTGTTGTGACAATTTTTTCCAGCATCGCCACGTCTTGCGTCGTATTTAGCTTATAAAATATTTGCAACCACGTACCATTACGACTTTTCAAATCAAGCCCGCCTTTTACAAAGCCATTTTGCATAAACGTGCTTTCATCAACGTAGTGACCGTTAATCCACTCTGCACCATTTAGGCCTACCTCGATAAAGGGTGAAACAGGGGCATTCAAAGCAATTCCTCCGAAAACAAATACGGTTGCGTAGCTGTTGCTCTCTGTCCCATTAAACTCTGATGTATCCACAGAGCCATCGTTGGATGCATCCAACTGATAAAGTGAACCGCCGACCCCAACGTATCGATAAAAGTCTCGCCAAGCTTTTGAATAACTTCCAAGTCGGCCATCCAAGCCCCATGCAGGTATTTTCTTGCTTTGATCAAGCACTTGATGGGTACCGGTTTCCAGACTGAGTTGTACAAACCCACCAGAACCTCCGACTCCGCGCGCCCAAGTTGCTTGCGATAAGCAAAGTGCCATTAAGATGCAGCTTAATCTCGTTGCTAATTGTCTCGCCATGATGACGAAAAAGGACTTGCTATCTTGACCTTCAGAACGTCTGTGTAGCGGATGAATAGACGAAAGTGACCACCAAAGTTTTACATAGCCTGATTTCATACGACTGAATATCACCATTTTTTACCTAAGTCTTGATGGATGGAATGGGCCTGCACCAGTATACGGTCAATAATCTGTTGAACGCTAGGCTGGTCGTCAATTAGCCCCTGCGTTTGACCAATAAATTGGACACCCGTTTCCAAATCACCTTCCACTGTAGCGGCCTGAATCTTCTCAGTTGCCGCACCAAATAAACTTAAGAGCTTAATTTTATCAAATTGCACGACTAATCCCGCCATTACTTTCCATAGTGGCATGTTCATTTCTTTTGCAGCCTTAACACTTTTGACCGCTGCCATGATAAAGCTGATCGGTTTTTTCATGGCTTTTTGAGAAGCCGGTGTTTTCATTACTCGGGCATAAAGACCATCGAAGTTGTTTCCGTAAAGGGTTTCATTTTCAGATTTTTGGATGATTGCATCCTTCGTGTTCTGATGAAGAGGACTTTCTTGGCTCGTAGCCAATCGCGACCCCATCGCGACCCCTTCCGCACCAAGGGACAATGCTGCCAGCAAGCCGCGTCCATCTGCAAAACCACCGGTGGCAATCACAGGAATGCTCACCTTACTGGCGATGGCCGGAACCAGCACCAAGGACGTCACATCACCACCATGCGCTGCGGCTTCATGCCCTGTCACAAGTAAGGCGTCAGCCCCCATGCTTTCAGCACTCTTGGCATGCTTTTCCGTCACAACAGTTGCAATGACTTTTCCACCATAAGCGTGCGCACGCTTGACGATCCAATCACCTTTCCCCAATGAAAAGTTGATCACGGGCACCTGTTCTTCCAGCGCGACTTCCGCATTCTCTTTCGCACCCGGCATCATGAGCGTTGCCCCAATGCCAAATGGTTTATCTGTCAATCGTCGAATCTCTTGAATGGCTTCACGAGTTTGCTCGGCATTTAAGGGGCCCGTCGCCAATATCCCCAATCCCCCCGCATTGCTGACCGCAGCGACCAAGGTCGGTGTGCTGATCCAGCTCATACCTGGCAACATGATGGGATGTTCAATATTGAATAATTCAGTAATACGCGTTTTCATGAGCCTTCCGAGTTTCTGTGACGGGTTGTGAGCAAGCGTCATTGTAATAGAGGGTTATTTTAAGGCAGTATACTGAGATAAGAACAGTGATGAAGTCACCAAACCAAACATTTTGCTGACATTAAGCGCTACAATTCTTCACCAAACTACGGCTGACCCGGGCGAATATTCATAAGTCTGCGAATAGACCAGAAGCCTTTGATGATAATATTTTTAATCTTATAACATTACCCATCGACCATGATTTCAGTGTGGTTTCAGCCTCGGTTTAACATAGGAAAATGCCGTTTTGTTTAGGCGACTAACAAGTCTCGTGCAATCGTTTTCAAATAGATTGAATGCAGCATCTACGGATGTAAGCGTCATACAATTGGGCATGGCACTGGCATTGATTTCCAGCCTACTATTTTCGCTCAAACCTATTTTTATTAAACAAGCTTATGCATACGGTGCCAATGCAGAATTACTGATGATCATTCGTATGTGGATCGCCTGCCCTTTTTATGCTGCGATATTATATTTCGAACGTCATTCTATTAAGCCATTTCGAAGATACATTCCCGCACTCATATTTATGGGCTTTATCGGCTATTTTCTTTCTAGCTATTTGGATTTTCTGGCGCTTGAAAAGATTAGCGCACAAGCTGAAAGAATTATATTGTACGCATACCCTAGTTTAGTTGTTTTGCTAAAATCCATTGCCGATAAGTCCCTGCCCAGCCGAAGAACAATTGTCGCGCTTGTCGTGATCTATAGTGGCATTTTATTGTTATTACCGGGCGAGTTGAATTTAAATGGTTCGACTTTCGGCTTGATACTAATGGGCCTCTGTGCGCTTTCATTTGCATTCTATGTATGGTTAAGCAAGCCATTAATCAGTGCGATCGGCACGACATTTTTCACTTCGATAGCCATGCTTTCTGCTTGCTTCTGGACTCAGCTTCACTTGATCCATTTAAAGGCTGAAAACCTCATTCAATTTCCGACAGAGGTTTATGCCTACGCATTGGGCCTGGCTTTTTTTTGCACAGTTATTCCGAGCTACACAATGAGTGCTGCTATTGCTCGAATCGGGCCAGAGAACGCAGCTATCACCGGTACAACTGGGCCGGTATTTACGGTAATATTTTCTATAATGATTTTGGGTGAGGTATTAACCGTTTTTCATGTAGCAGGGTTAATCTGCGTGATTATTGGCGTATTTTTATTAGGACGAGCATCTAAAACTCAGTAGTTTTTCTATTTCAAGGGCAATACGCTGTAAATTAAATGACGGTCAAGTCTTTACTCAGTTGCAGCATCATTCTATATGCACTTTCACCATGCATGGTGAATGGGTCAAAATCGGGCGTTCCAGAAAATTTGAGATTAATGGCATCCGTTAGACTTTTCTCCGGAATATACGCCATCTGCCACGAAGAGAAATCACGAGTATTGATTTCTTTATAATCTAATAAGACAATCTCTTCGTGCCGCTCATCATTTAATATATTGTGATAAGTTTCATTGACGGCTTTTCGACCACCCTCGAGGCATTGTAGAAAATATTTACGACTGAAACACAGTAAGCCTGTAACATTTCTTTTTTTATTTTCTTTTCTAGCGACATCTAGAATTTTGTCAATATCCTCACTGCTGAAACTTTCAGATATTCGACTGCAATACACCATGCGAACCAAGTACATACAGAACCTCTCTCAAAAGTATGATTTAGCTCAGATAAATTGACTTTAGTATAAATCAAATACCATAAGTATATTGAAATCCTTACATACCTCTTCTACTTATAGCTTTTACATATATACCGTCCGGCGAGAGCACTCTATGCTTAGCATAAATGGGCAATTAGCTCGTAAAAAGTCGGCTATGCTTCTGTGCTTTGGAGTTTGGGACTGAGCAGACCACGGGGTCCATATGAGCGTAAAACAAATACATTAATCGACTAGTGGCCAGTGGCCGCTGGATCTTTCTAACGCCTTGTAAATAGAGGTGATCATTTTGAGCCTAAAATTTCGGTTAGTGCTTGCATTCTGCGGGATTTCACTGCTATCTATTTTACTGTTGTCTTCATTGCTAGGTTACAATCTACACATTGATGCCGTTACGTCTTTTGAAGCCACAGCCAAGGAAGCACTGGTCAGTAAATTAGAGAATAAACGAGTTCAG
The DNA here is from genome assembly GCA_947503895.1 of uncultured Saccharospirillaceae bacterium. Classification (GTDB taxonomy): domain Bacteria; phylum Pseudomonadota; class Gammaproteobacteria; order Pseudomonadales; family Oceanobacteraceae; genus Bermanella. The sequence continues at coordinate 95,655 of CANNFT010000004.1, read as the reverse complement.
CTGAAGCGCTACATTGACATCATCAAATCTCAACTACTACTTCAAAGTCAAAGCACCCTGATTCAAGAAGCTACTCCAGCATTCATATCAGGCTTCAACAATAGTTTTCCACCTGAAAAATTGCCGAGCGAAAAATTACAGGATTTTTATAGAAATGAATTCGAAAAAGAGTTTTTCAACCTAAACAAAAAAAATATCGAATTGAATATCTACCAACAAATCGATAATACTGCAAGGTGGATGCAACACCTTTATATTGCAGAAAATCCAAACCCATTGGGTTCCAAAAATAATATGGCTACGGCGAGTATAGATTCCGAATATAATGATGCTCACACGCGCTACCACCCAGAGTTTAACCGTATACTGACAACATGGGAGTATTATGATGTCTTTATTGTGGATGTAGACACCGGCAATGTTATTTACTCTGTCTACAAAGAAACAGATTACGCAACCAACCTAATATCAGGTCCCTTAAAAAATAGCGGTTTAGCAGAAGCTTTTAAAAATGCTAAGAATTTAATAGAAGGCAGCGTTTATTTAACGCAATTTGATAAGTACGGACCGTCTTATCATAAACCTGCGAGTTTTATGAGCACACCCATTTTTATAAATAGTCAATTAGAAGCCGTATTAATTTATCAAATGCCTATTTCAGAGATCGACAATATTCTCACAAATGGCCGAAAATGGAAGGATACTGGCTACGGTGAATCTGGTGAAACCTATTTAGTCGGAGCAAATAAAAATTTATTAACGGAGTCACGATTTTTCCTAGAAGATAGCAATGCGTATTATCAATTATTAAACAATCTAGGCATGAACTCACTAGCAACCTCCATTGAAGCAATGGGCACGACCATCGGTGTACAACCTGTTAACTCTGTAAGCGTTGAAAAAGCGTTAGCCGGTGGGTCTGGCTTTATCAAAATTTTGGATTACCGTAATCTGCCCGTATTCAGTGCATATACTGCTATTTCACCCACTCCTAATGTTACTTGGGCTCTATTAAGTGAGATAGATGAGGAGGAAGCTTTAAAATGGGTAGCTATTTTAGAAAGTAAGCAACTTGTATCAACACTATTTATTGTTGCCCTCTCAACGCTATTTTCACTGGCCGTTGCGTTTTACATTGCGAGCAGAGTGTCCTCTCCTATTTCAAGCATTGCAAATCGCTTTATGGATATTTCTTCTGGCGATGGTGATCTCACACAGAGAATTGACTCTCAGGATTTATCGGAATTGGAAAAAGTACGCTCTGGCTTTAACGACTTTTTAGAACAGATTGCATCCATCGTGGAGCAAGTTAAACTTTCATCTACCAATCTCACTAAACTCGCTAAAAAGCTAGAGGACTCTGCCACCCATAGCTCCTCCAGTTCTTTAACACAAAAAGATTCAACTTTTATGGTTAGTGCTGCTATGGAACAATACAACCAAAGTTTCTTGGAGGTAGCCGAAAATACAGAACACGCCAGTGAGGAAGCTCAAGCCGCAGCTGAAGAAGCTATTCATAGTGCAAATGCATCGCGAGAAGCCTCGACTAAAATTAATTTACTGGTTGAAAGGCTAGCGGATTCAGGTGAAGCGGTTCAGCAGCTGGAGTCTGAAGTAGACGCTATAAAAACCGTACTGTTAACCATTACGTCGATTGCCGATCAAACGAATTTATTAGCACTCAATGCCGCGATTGAAGCAGCAAGAGCAGGTGAACAAGGTAGAGGCTTTGCTGTAGTGGCAGATGAAGTCCGTACATTGGCGGGGCGCACACAACAAACAACGGTGGAAATCCAAAAAAAGATGGACGAATTGCAAAAAGCGGCTCAATTTACTGCAACCAGCATTTCAGATTCATCGCAAAAGGCAAACGAAGGCTCACAAACGGTGGGAGCTGTAGCAGGACGCTTAGATGTTCTATCCAGTAAGGTGAAAGATGTCCGCACTCGAACAGACACTATTGCAACTGCAACGACACAACAACTGGCAACCTCAAAAGAGATAAACATCCAATTGGAGAATATTACCTCCATCAGTGAAGATTTAAGCGAAACAGCTAAAGAAGTTGCCTATGCTATTGATCAAATCAATGCCATTTCTAGCGGAATAAATGTCTTAATGGGGAGATTCAAGGTCCATGAGAAACGATAAAAAAAGCCCTTAAACACAGCTAACTGGCTTCACAATCTTCACGAATTCGATCAAGCAACTTACGTTTTTTTCTGCGAAGCGTATTACTTTCACTGGCACTGTAACCCGCCTTCATTTTTTCTAATAATGCATCAAGTTTATCATCTAACTTCCGACACCGTTTTATTTGCGCATGATCGACACTTTTACTTTTCTTGTTATCCGCGCTGACCGCGACCTTGCGGTTACGGCTTCTATCCTTTGAGCGTAATGTGCGTGCCGCCTTCGATTCCATTTTTCTGACTTCATCACTGCCAATAATTGAACCTGATGTATCTACAGAAATGGGTTTGCCTTTCGCATCCACCGCTTTGTCAGAAAAATGGGTGACGCCTTTGTCATCAACCCATTTATAAATTTCAGCCTGTGAAAGTGATGAACTCGTAAGGCCCAGCACTAAAATAAGATATAACGTTTTCGAATTCATGTTTCCATCCTTAGGATCTAATGTGCAAGTGAGCTGACAGCGCAAATCATGCATATTCCGTATAAGCCGCTAATTTATCGAATCATGCCATTAATACAAGGCGAAAAAAAACCGAAGACAAAGCTTCGGTTTTTTAAGGGCGCGCTCTGTGCTACAAACTGAGGGTCTTTTCACCACGCGCAATACCAGACACACCCGTTCTGACTGTTTCTAGGATGCAGTTTGGTCCGATAGACTCAATGAAGGCTTCCAATTTATCCGTCGCACCTGTCAACTGAATCGTATAAACGTTCGCTGTGACATCAACGATTTGTCCGCGGAAGATATCAGCTGTTCGCTTAATTTCAGCACGCTGAGCACCGGCTGCTTTCACTTTTATCAGCATCAATTCGCGCTCAACATGAGCGCCTTCCGTTAAATCCACCAGCTTGACCACTTCAATCAACTTATTGAGCTGTTTTGTAATTTGCTCAATAACACGGTCTGGACCGGTCGTGGTAATGGTCATACGCGACAAAGTTGGATCTTCTGTCGGCGCAACCGTCAGTGTTTCGATATTGTATGAGCGCTGTGCAAACAAACCGACTACTCGTGCCAATGCTCCCGGCTCATTTTCTAGCAAGATAGAGATGATATGACGCATTATGTACGCTCCGTTTTGCTTAACCACATATCGCGCATAGAGCCCATTGGCACCTGCATTGGATAAACATGCTCTTCAGGGTCCACGACTACATTCACAAAGACCAAACGATCTTTATATTTACCAAAGCAGTCTTTCATTGCACTGGCTAGCTGATCTTTACCTTCAACGTTGATGCCAACGTGACCATAAGATTCTGCCAACTTAGTCCAATCTGGAAGCGATTCCATATAAGAGCTGGAGTGACGTCCTTCGTAATTCATATCCTGCCATTGGCGCACCATTCCAAGGTAGCCATTGTTTAAACAGAAAATTTTAACTGGAATGCCATACTGTAAGCAGGTCGACATCTCTTGGATGTTCATTTGAATAGACCCTTCACCGGTGACGCACACAACCATTTCATCGGGGAAGTTCATTTTCACACCCATGGCAGCTGGAAAACCAAATCCCATGGTGCCAAGACCGCCGGAGTTAATCCATTTATTCGGCTCATCAAACTTGTAGTATTGAGCGGCAAACATCTGATGCTGACCAACATCTGAACAAATGTAAGCTTGTCCGTTGGTGGCCTCCCACAAACCTTCTATGGCTTCTTGTGGCTTAAGCAATCCCGTGTCGTTCTTATCGTAATGACCGCCATGGCGCTTACGCCACTCTTCAATCTGCTTCCACCAAGACTCCAATGCCGAGGCATCTGGAGCGTCTAATTCTGCGATGATTTCCAGCATTTCATTTAACACTGAATCGACAGGACCAACGATGGGAATGTCCACATCTACCGTTTTGGAAATGGACGATGGGTCGATATCAATGTGGATCAATTTCGCGTCTGGACAGAATTTTGAGGTGGCATTTGTTACGCGATCATCAAAACGTGCGCCGATACAGATAATCACATCTGCATGGTGCATCGCCATGTTTGATTCATACGAACCGTGCATGCCTAACATACCCAAAGACTGTCGATCGGTACCTGGGTATGCACCCAACCCCATCAGTGTTTGGGTCACAGGGTAATTTAACGTTTTAGCTAATTTACGTAATTGCTCAGAAGCTTTACCCAAGACAACACCACCACCGGAATAGATCACTGGGCGCTTACCCGCCAATAAAATTTCCACGGCTTTGCGAATCTGCCCACTGTGCCCCTTTTGAGGAGGCGTATATGAGCGAATCTTCACTTTTTTCGGATAGGTATACTCGAAGCGCTCATTTGGCATCGTCATATCTTTCGGAATATCAATCACAACCGGTCCTGGTCGACCCGACGTTGCAATATAAAACGCTTTTTTCACGACCTCAGGGATCTCTCGTGGATCCTTGATGCTGAAACTGTGTTTTACGATGGGGCGTGATATCCCCATCATGTCGGTTTCTTGGAACGCATCGTCGCCAACAAGATGACTCATGACCTGACCAGAAATCACAATCATGGGAATGGAGTCCGTAAATGCAGTCGCAATACCGGTAATCGTATTCGTTGCACCAGGACCCGATGTCACCATGACGACACCCGGTATACCGGTCGCACGAGCGTAACCATCCGCCATATGCGCAGCGGCTTGTTCGTGGCGGACCAGTACGTGTTTGACGGCACTTTGCTTATAGAAAGCATCATATACGTGAAGCAGGGAACCGCCTGGGTACCCATAAACATATTCAACACCCTCTTCGTGGAGGGAGCGAACTAACATTTCACCGCCGGAAAGTAATTCCACCGTACTATATCCTCTTTATTCACATGCTCACCCGATGTGAGCCGGAAATTTATAGCAGTACGCCTCAGATCATCACCTGATGATCAAAATTGGGATTGTCTTGGTGTACTGCACCGTACTGACACATTGTCAGTCAACAAGACGGATGATTAACTTGTAGTCGTTCACCGAGAATCTGCCGCGCTTTTCGCGCCAGATATCAAATTAGGTTGGAGCGAGGTCATCGCCTCCAGTATCTCTATGCACACCGATGATGTTCGGCCACCCTAGCTTTATTAGGGCAATCTACACAGGACACTGATTGTGACAGCCGCGTGTGCAGTGTCAATATCGCGCCAAAATCATTTAGGCTGGAGCAAGATCATTGCTGCCAGAAGACCCCAAATACCCACCGAGGGTGTTCGGTACTAGCGATTCAACCGCTAGGGCAAAAAACTGGGGGCGGTAATTTTGACATCCGCACCTGCCATGTCAATAGAAACCCCTGAATTTGCTTGACAATTCGCAGCCTCAGAGGGTATTGCTTTGCTTTTACACAGTTTTAGTTAAAGTTACGCTATCAGAAACCCAGTTTAACGAATCTAAATGTCATGAAAATGAAAACGTTCCCGATCATCGCCCAGCTTGTCACCGTGGCATTGGCACTGTCTTTCACACAGATTGCCTCAGCCGCCAAGGTATTTCAGTGGACGGATGACAATGGCCAGATCCATTACTCACAGTTCCCACCTTCAGATGCAGCCAAAAAAGCCGAGGCCGTCAATGTAAAAGCGCCTAAGGCAAACAACCCTGAGGCCGCTGCTGAAAACCTGAATAAATTACGTGAGGGGCTGAAACAAAATATCGACGGCCGAGAGAAGAAGTCTGAAGAACAGATCGTAGCTGAAAAGAACAAGAAGATTCGAGCAGATAATTGCGTACTCGCTAAAGACCAGCTACGTGAGCTGCAAAGCAGTGGTCGTATCTACAAGACTTTAGAAAATGGTGAGCGTCACTGGTATGACGAAAAAGAGCGTGAAGGCCTTGTCCAGCAAGCAAAAGACCAGATGAAAGAATACTGCGACTAACTCTCACCCATTCGCGTTTCATCATAAAAAAAGCGACCAAGACTATGGTCGCTTTTTTTATGATGAAACGCAGGAAATACCCTGCTATCGGATAGGTTCAAGATTGGAGTGAGTGGCCTCTAAGTGGATTCACTTAACCAGATCACCGAAGCCATTCGACCAGTCGTACCCTCTCGCCGATAGGAAAAGAACGTTTCCGGCGCTGAGTAAGTGCAATATTGCCCACCGTAAATGTTCTGTTCCGATATGCCTGAGGCGCATAACCGAAGCTTTGCCAGCTGATTGATATCCGCCAGCCATTTCCCCGCATTTCTTGAAGCAGAGAAAGCAGATTCAGCGCTGCTGCTGTGTTGGCAAAATTGCTGCCTGACTTCTTCGCCCACTTCAAACGCCGTGGGGCCAATCGCGGGGCCTAACCACACCAGTAACGATTCAATGTCACCAACCTCAAAAGTCGCCACCGTCGCTTCCAAAATACCATCCAATAAACCACGCCAGCCTGCGTGGGCCGCCGCAACTTGCGTACCTTGCTGATTGCAAAACAACACTGGCAAACAATCCGCAGTCATGATGCTGCACGGGCGATTCAATGCGGTCGTATAAAGCGCATCGCCCTCTACACTCGTAGACATCTTATCGCCTGCCGCGATGATGGCATCGACATGGTGAACCTGAGTACCGTGAACTTGACGTAACCAAACCGGTGGCTCCACGCCGATCATGCATTGAGTCTGCAACGCTAGTCGATTGCGTTGCACGTTTTCAATGTCATCACCAACGTGATCACCTAAATTTAGGCTTTGATAAGGCGCCGAACTGAACCCACCCTCTCTGGTGGTCGAAATCGCTTTCACCACTGAGGGAGCCGGCCAATTGGGTTCGATAAACTGCATACTAGTATTCGGTATTTTCAGATTGTTCAGCATCAAACCTTAATTCTTCTAACAGCTCAATCATGTCATCCGGCAGTTCCACTTCCCAGTCCATCAATTCGTCTGTGGCTGGATGATAAAGCTCAAGATGCTTGGCATGGAGTGCTTGTCGTGGATAAGCTCTCAGAATATCGCGCAGTTCAGCACTGACACCTTTCGGCAGCCGAACACGGCCCCCGTACAATGGATCTCCCACAATTGGGTGCTGCAAGTGAGACATATGCACTCGAATTTGGTGTGTCCTGCCGGTTTCCAACTTTAACCGTAAATGGGTGTGCGCTGGGAATCGTTCCATGACACGGTAATGAGTGATGGCTTCTTTGCCTGTCGGGTGTACCGCCATTTTCAGGCGATCTTTTTGATGCCGACCAATCGGCTCCTCCACCTTTCCGCCTCCAGTCATCGTGCCCAGCACCACCGCTTCGTATTCTCGACCCATTTCTCGGCTTTGAAGCTGATCAACCAAATGATTTTGCGCTTGCAAGGTCTTGGCGACCACCATTAATCCGGTCGTGTCTTTGTCTAGTCGGTGAACAATACCTGCACGGGGTACGTTCTCAAGCGCTGGGCAATGATGCAATAAGCCATTTAGCAGCGTGCCATCCGGGTTGCCTGCTCCAGGGTGCACCACTAGATCTGCGGGCTTATTTAACACAATAATGTGCTCATCCTCGAAGATAATAGGCAACTCCATGGCTTCGGGCACCCAGTCCCCCTCTGCGGCGAGCCTCACATCGAGCACCAGTTGCTCGCCACCAATGAGTTTTTCCTTGGGCTTGAGAACTTGGCCATCGGAGGTTAGCTGGCCATCCTTGATCCAAGATTGCAAACGGGCTCTCGAAAAATCAGGGAACAATTCTGCTGCTACTTGATCGAAACGCTTGTTACCAAGCTCAGGTGGTACGACGACGGATTGTTGAATTTGCTCAGACATCTTGGTGACAACAGGCCCTTGTGGTTAAATTGCAAGCTTTCACGCACTTACACAAAAACGGCATTATAACAGATACCTCTATGCGAATTCTTTTGATACTGATCACAGCCGCTTGGCTGACCGCCTGTTCCAGTGATGGCAGCCGCCCCGACGCCGAGTTAACGGAGAAGGAATACTACGAAAAGGCCGTAGAAGCCATTGAAGACGAAAATTACTTTCTCGCAGTAGAGAGTTTACAGAAGCTTGAAGCACGCTACCCATTTGGTGTTTACAGTGAGCAAGCTCAACTTGAAATGATCTATGCACAATTTCAAGCACAAGAGCTAGAAGGCGCAAAAGCAGCGGCTGAACGATTCATTCGCCTACATCCTGAGCATCAAAATGTTGACTATGCGTATTACATGAAGGGCCTCACGACCTATCACTTGGGTCTGAGCTTAGTGGAGCGCTACATTGCCGATGAGCAAGCCATGCGCGACTCTCAGCCAGCACGAGATTCATTCGCTGAATTCAGTGAATTACTTCGTAAATACCCTGACAGCCCTTATGTCAGCGATGCCCGCCAGCGTATGGTTTACCTTCGTAATCGCTTAGCGCTACATGAAGTCCATGTTGCCCACTATTATTTGAAGCGTCATGCATATTTAGCGGCCGCCAATAGAGGTAAGTTCATTGTAGAAAATTATCAAGGTACAGACAGTGTGGCGGATGGATTAGCGATCATGACAGAAGCCTACCAATTACTAGGCATGAAGGATTTAGCGAAAAAAAGCCTAGCTGTATTAAAGCTCAACTTTCCTAAACACCCCCAATTGGATAAGAAAGGCAAGTTTGTCCACAGTGGCTGGGCTGAAAAGGATCATAAGACTTTACTAAACGTGATCACATTTGGGCTACTGGGTTAACCCTAGCGATTGAATATTCGCGGGGTCCTCAGCACAAAAAAACCGGCTAGGCCGGTTTTTTTGTGCTTGCTATAACAGGGGTCAAGCGAATATCGCGTCACTGAACATGTCAGCTAAATACCGAGTTTCCAACCGTTCGTGATCGGATATCGACGATCTCGCCCAAATCCTCGCTGCGTCAAACGTACACCCACAGGGGCTTGACGGCGCTTATATTCATTAACATCGACTAAACGCACAACACGGTTCACGTCATCTGCCTCAAACCCCTGAGCAATGATATCTGCTGCACTGTTATCGCCTTCGATGTACAAGCGCAAGATTTCATCCAGTACTTCATACGGTGGCAGTGAGTCTTCGTCTACCTGATCAGGTGCCAGCTCTGCTGAAGGCGGGCGTGTAATCACCCGAGTGGGAATCACTTCTTCGATTGTATTTCGATATTTAGATAACTCGAACACCAAGGTTTTATAAACATCCTTCAACGCTCCATACCCGCCAGCCATATCGCCGTAAAGCGTCGCATAACCCACCCCCATCTCACTTTTATTACCCGTGGTGAGCACCATGCTGCCTTTTTTATTCGACATCGCCATTAACATGACACCTCTGCAACGGCTTTGTAGGTTTTCTTCCGTGGTGTCCACGGTTGTGCCATCAAATTCATCGCTTAATGTCGCCATAAAAGCATCGTACATGGGTTCAATCGGTAGAACTTTATAGCGTACCCCCATACGATTCGCTTGCTCTTCAGCATCGACCAAGCTCATATTGGATGTGTATTTAAACGGCATCATGACGGCTTCGACACGATCTCCACCGAGTGCATCGGCCGCAATGGCGAGCGTTAAGGCGGAATCAATACCGCCGGACAAACCCAGCAATACACCTTTGAAACCGTTTTTGTTGACGTAGTCTTGAACACCCAGCACCAAGGCTTGATAAATTTCTTCGAGGCGAGGTCTGTCCGGAGTCACCTCCCCGACCACAGATTGGCATTGCACTGTTTTCTGCTGGCCTGTGAAATGCAGTTCGACAATGTCTTCGGATTCTTCATAGGTTGGGCTGGCCGCTTTTAGGCTACCCGTTTGATCGATGACCATTGAGCCGCCATCGAAGACCAATTCATCTTGCCCGCCTACCAAATTGACATAGACGATGGGCATATCCCCTTCCAAAGCACGAGCCCTCAGCAGGTCTCTACGCAACAAAACCTTATCAATGTGGAAAGGCGAAGCGTTCAAGTTCAGCATTAACCGAGCGCCAGACTCCTTGGCTTTTGCCATCGGTCCAGGATGCCAAATGTCTTCACATATGCTCAACGCGACTGGAATACCTTTGATTTCAAAGACGGTTTGCGTTTGCCCTTCTGCGAAGTAGCGTTTTTCATCAAAGACTTGGAAGTTTGGCAAATGATGTTTCGCGTACTCAGCAACACATTGACCGCTGTAAAAAACGCCAGCCATATTATATAAAGCGCCGTCGATTCGTTTGGGGTACCCGATCACAATGTAAATGGGTAACGCTGCTTGCTTAATCTGCGCGATGGCAGCATGAATACGCTTGTCCAAACTGGGACGAAGCAATAAGTCTTCTGGCGGGTAACCCGTGAGTGTTAACTCAGGGTAAACAACAACGTCAGCTTGATCTTTTACCGCTTGTTCAGCAGTGTCTAATACTCGCTCTGTATTACCCGCAATATCACCTACCAGCACATTAAGCTGGGCCATGCAAACCTTCAGGTTTTGCTCCGACACGACAAACTACCTTGATTCGAACCACGAAAGCTGCATATTCTCTGCAAATTGATGAGGAGTCGCAATCAAAACCATGTATTCAGCCGTCGAAATTCGCTCAATTTTCAGACTGTACAGTATTTACACCCTGTGCATTAGCCTACTTTTTTTATTCTTGTACTGGTTCGATCAAGATATAAACTGGTGGAAGCCTATATACCCGTCATGGATGCCCATTTTATTACTGGCCTATCTGGGGTTAGCACTCGCGAACAATCTGCTTTCCAGCCGCGCCTACTCGCAATCGAATAACCAAAGGCAAATAGATAAGCTAACACCTGCCTTTTTTGGTGAAGTCCTCATCCTCGGCTCTTTGCTACTGGTCGTCGCGCCTTACCAGAAAGAGCTATCTCAGGTTCTGTTTGTTACCGTAGGCATCGCCAATATTGTGCTTTCTAGTAAACAGGGTTACCTCATTGCAGCCATGGCAACCATCGTGGTGCTCACAAATGCCTTTCTCAATAAGGGCGATGTACCGGGCAACCTAGTATTTGAAAGTGGTTTGCAGGGTACATTGTTCTTCTGCGAAGCACTGCTGCTACACGCCTTCCGTCGACGGTTAAAACTGGCCCATAAAGATGTGGCCAGCCAACAACAAGAGTTGAGTAAGGCCGCTAGACTCAATGACCTCATCATTGAACGTATGCAAACCGGCATTTGTGTTGTGAAAACGTCTGGGGAAATTGTCAGTATCAACCGGGCAGCAAAGGAACGAGTCGGTGAATTGTTCGTGGGCGAACGCATTCCTACGACACTGTACGAGCGTCTACAAGAGTGGCGTGACTACAAAAAGCAAAGTGATCGCCCACTTTTTATTGGTGAACCGGAAGTGAGTGTGATCGCATCATTTGCCCCCATTGATAATGACACCACCCTGATTTATTTGGAGGACAGCGGCACCATTGCGCATAAGGCGCAGCAGTTCAAGTTAGCATCACTGGGGAGAATGGCAGCCAGTATCGCCCATGAAATTCGCAACCCTCTGAGCGCAATCGGTCATGCAGCCCAACTGATGGCTGAGTGTGATTATTTAGAGGCAGAAGATCGGAAACTCAACGACATTATTATCAATCATGCCAATCGAGTAGAGCTCATTATTCAAAATGTCCTGCAAATCAGTAAACGCAGGCCCTCTAACCCTGAATCCATTGACCTATTGGCTTGGCTGAACGTTTTTGTAGAGGATTTCAAGAAAAACCACTCAATAACCGTAGAAATCGAAGGTAAAGATCTCGATATCCCCTTTGATCGTAGCCAACTTCATCAAGTAATTTGGAATCTACTTGAGAACGCCATTCGTTATGGCTCCAATGATCACGGCTGTCAGGTCCACCTGAGATTATTTCGACATACCCTCGATAACCGCCCATGCCTGTCCGTGTGCGATCAAGGGCAGGGAATATCGGCCGACCAAAAGCATTACCTGTTTGAACCGTTTCACACAACTTCCACTGAAGGCACGGGGTTGGGCTTATACATAATCAAAGAGCTGTGTGAAGCGAACCAGGCAGAAATACGTTATTATGATGACCCTGACTGCGGTGCTTGCTTCCAAATTCTGTTTGCTTACAGCAGCCGTAACTCAAAGAATAATATTAGGGAATAGCATGGCTAATGTACTAATCGTCGATGACGAACCAGATATTCTTGAACTTTTATCACTCACGCTCAGCCGTATGAAACATCATGCGATTAAAGCGGCGGATATCACACAAGCGAAGGCTCAATTACAGAGCCAATCTATAGATCTGTGCCTGACGGACATGAACCTACCCGATGGCAGCGGCATGGATTTGGTCAAACACATTCAGGCTGACTATGAGCGCACGCCCGTGGTCATGATCACGGCCCACGGCAGCATTGACACTGCCATTGAGGCGATGAAAGCGGGTGCGTTTGATTTCCTTTCGAAGCCCGTAGAGCTCGATAAACTCAGGAATATTATTACGCATGCTCTCACGCTGAATGCGGTCCCGGAGCCAAACCAACTAGAAAACCAAGCGCCAGGGATCATCGGTCAATCAGAGGCGGTGAAGCGCCTCAACCAGCAGATTCACAAAGTCTCTCGCAGTCATGCTCCCGTGTTTATTCATGGTGAGTCCGGTAGCGGCAAAGAGCTTGTCGCGCGGGCCATTCATCAATTGGGCGCGCGGGCCGAACACCCATTTGTCGCCGTCAACTGCGGTGCCATCCCAACTGAGCTGATGGAAAGTGAATTCTTCGGCCATAAAAAAGGCAGCTTCACCGGCGCAAGTGCGACCAAAGAAGGCTTTTTTCAAGCCGCTAATGGTGGGACATTATTTCTAGACGAAGTGGCCGACTTACCTTTGGCTATGCAGGTCAAACTATTGCGAGCCATACAAGAAGGGTCGATAAGACCCGTCGGTAGCGAAACGGAAACCTCCGTAGACGTTCGCATTCTTTCTGCTAGCCACAAAGATCTTGAACTCGAAGTGGCCGAGCAAAATTTTCGACAAGACCTCTACTATCGATTGGATGTGATCAATCTGCCGGTTCCCCCTCTGAAAGATCGCATTGAAGATTTACCCTTGCTTGTCAGCCACATAAACAAACGCTTGTGCGAAGCCCTAGATGTGAATCCCGTTAGCGTATCGAAAGCAGCATTACGTCGATTAGAAACTTATATGTTTCCTGGAAATGTTCGGGAACTGGAAAATATTTTGCAGCGAGCGATTACTCTGTGCGATGGCGGTCAAATTGATGCCGACGATCTGCAGTTAAAAGCTCCGCTGTCAAAAGCCGCACGCGCTAACGAAGCTTCATTGCATCAATTGGCACCCGGTGAAATGCTGGATGATTATCTTGAGGAAGCAGAAAGACAAATCATTGAGCAGGCTCTTGAAGCCACTCGCTGGAATAAAACGGCAGCGGCCGAGTTACTCGGCATGAGCTTTCGATCCATGCGATACAGGTTAAAGAAGCTGGGTATAGATTGATCGATTTGCCATAAACATTCACTCTGCTCCACCCCCACCTCACAGCGCTCTTTTTGATCATCATTTAAATCAGAACAGAGCGCTAACTCAATACGAAAAATATTCAAATCGTCCGTTATTCATCTTGCTTTTTTCATTCCCAACTCATGAAAATATCAAGTAATGTTATGTAAACGTGCAAATATTGTGACCCAATGCTCTATATGCGAGTGACAAGATTTGTCAAAAGTGAGAGACTTTGCGCACAAAAAAGTAGCAGCCAAATTGAAGACTCATTTGGAAAAAAGACTACTGACAAATTGCTATTCACATTCTTACTTTTCCTCAAGGGAAATAATTTACAGCGGAAGTTGTCACACATGCTTTACAATAAACAACAGGGTTTCACCTTGATTGAACTCATGGTGGTCACCTCTATTATTGCCATTTTCATTGGCATGGCTGCTAACGGCTTTTCAAGCACGACCGCCAATAACAGCGCAGCGCCTACCGTTAAAGCACTTGAAGAATCCATTACCCTTGCTCGCAGCGAAGCCATCACACGTGGTGTGCCGGTGCAAGTCATTCCTATTACCGGTGCAGATTGGGCGCAAGGATGGCGTGTGAATGTTCTGAACCCCAATAAAACCCAAAATAAAAGTATTCCCACCCTTCGTGAACACACAGGCTTACCAAACCGAACTATTTTCAATAGCACTTTTATAAATTTAGGGTCCGCTTCCACTCAGCTCATTATGGAGCCATCAGGGCGAGCGCAAAGCATCGGAACAATTGATATTCGAATGCCTAACTGTACAGGTAATAATCGATATCAATTAAACGTACTCATTTCAGGAATGATTGATATCGATAGGACCACTTGCCCATGATCAAGCAACCGAAGAAAAGCAGCCTAACATCGCAATCCGGTATCGCCATGATCGAAGTACTGGTTACCGTGGTCGTCATGGCGATTGGTTTATTGGGCATGGCTGCCTTACAAGTAAAATCTGTACAAGCCACCAATGACGCTTCACAACACTCGCAAGCGATATGGGTGCTTGAAGATTTAGCTGGAAAAATAAGGGCCAATCCCGAAGGGGCCAAACTTAAACAATATGAATTCAGCGACTCCACTGCCCTTTGCGCAAATCCACCCGCCGTCGCCTGTGGTAGCGACCTCATTTCAGATAGGGCGCAATCCAGCACAACGATAGCTAGCTTCTGCAACGCAACACAGCTCAGTGCATACGATACGTGGACAACGGCTTGCTCTCCAACCAAACCGACTAACAGTGAAGGCTTTAGCCGAACTTCTCCCATTGACTACCTTGCTTCTCCCACGATGAACGTTGCGTGCATTACCAACAATGGCACAACCAATTACTGCGAACGGTATAGCCTAAGCGTCACTTGGTTAGCTCACAATCAAGCCCGTCAATCTGCCTCCAATAAACGAGAATACTCACTCAGTATGGAGGTTGAAGTGCAATGAAGCCGACTATGAATCATTTACAAAAAGGCTTTAGCCTCGTTGAGCTGATGATCGCAATGCTCATCGGTTCACTCATCATGATGGCCATCATGAATTTATTTATATCCACGAATAAAACTGTCGATTTGACCGACGGCATGAGTCGCAATCAAGAGGCGGGACGATTCGCCATGGACTTCATTGGCGGTCAAATTGAAATGGCAGGCTACTTCCCCGATTTTGGAAAACGTCAACCACCAAATTTATTATTTCTTCAAGACAATTCCTACGCAAAAGAAATCACCTGTAGTGGTGGCGAAGAAGCGGAAGCCTGCTCAAAAGACAACGTAAATGGTACACGCGGTGATCGATTGGCAATTAAATTTTCCGCCTCAGAAAAGCACCAAGGCGAAGATTGTTTGGGTGGTGCGATCTTAAGCGAAGATGTGAATACCGGAGAACCACAACATGTCGTAAACGTTTTCTGGGTAAATGCTGAGAATGAGTTAGTTTGCCAAGTGTATGATCATAACCCCATTTCAACGTCTGTTGCAGACTCTGGCTGGCAAAAAAACAGCGCTGGCCAAGTAATTGGCGCCCAAGCGATTTTAACCAATGTCGAGTCTTTTCAAGTATTGGTCGGACTGGCCGCCAGCGACGATGACGCGCAACCTAGCCGCTACGTGACACTCAATGACACCATTGATCACAACCTCGTTCGCTCATTAAAAATAGGCGTGCTGGTCAGCAGTGATCAAGACCCGCAATCGAGACCGCTGCAAGATGAAGGCCGAACCTACTTTGTTTTAAATGAAAAATTGTCAATTAAAGACACAAGAATTCGCCATACGTTTTCTTCCACCATTTCACTTGTTAATGCGCAACTATAATAGGGGCTAAGTATGCAAAATCAAAAAGGCAACACGCTGCTTATTTCTATTATTTTGCTTTCCATCGTGACATTAATTGCTACGTACAACATGGAATCCTCTGGCATGCAAATGCGCATGGTTTCAAACAGCTTAATGAACCTGAGAGCGAAACATATTTCAGAGTCTGGCGCAAAAAAAGAAATTCGCGAGCAAAACGCCCTTCAAGGAAGTGATTTTGTCGCCCATAGAGACACAACCGCAACCTTTGCGCTCACCAACAGCACGGCGCTTGATAACGGTACATTCAGCATCCAAGGCGACCACATGCACGACGTGCCGGCCGCCTCGATTGGCTATGAAGCAGATGTGGCATCTCAAATCATTGTCACACTTTACGAAATGCACACTTCTGCAACCTATAAACATGCATTAGCCAATCACACTTACGGTGTCGGCGTGGTGTCATTACGTGATCCAAACTCACAGGAAGATAAAGAATAATATGAAAAATTTAATTTTATCGACACTTCTCTGTCTAGTAAGCATGCATTCGTTTAGTGCTAAATACATTACACCCAGTAACTTAGTCAGTTTTGAAGGCATGGAAGTTGAGTATTATGACACTTCAAAACGAGGACAGCTGACCCCTAATAAGTGCAAAAAATGTAGCTCAAAATTCTACTATTTTGATATTAACACTCGATATTTACACAATGGAAAACCCAGTTCCTTACAACATTTTTTAGACCGCTATCAGAGCAGTGCAGAAAGTGCCATTTTAATCGAAAACGATTCAACATCTATATTGCAAATTTATTACTAATAAGGAGGGCGTGATGATAAAAAGAATTATTCAATTTCTTATCTGTATGACCAGTGCCCAAATGGCATTAGCGGACGACCAAGAAATTTATTTTGCACAAAACAAAAACAATACGATTAAATCTAATGTATTGTTTGTGTTGGACACATCAGGAAGTATGGCATGGCCAGTTGTAGCATATGATGAAAATGAAACTTACGTCGCGCCAGATGGTTCCAGCGTTAATAGAAGCTCATACTACCGCATAACAACAAACAATGATGGCTCCAAAAATTTCATTGAGATGGCATTTCATGAAGATTGCAACAACAACCTCAATAAAGTTAATCGGGATGGGAATCGAAGTTTTTGGGTGGGAGAAGTAAGGGGAAAGTACTCTTGTATTTGGGAGTACACTACCAACAAGTATACCATCTATTCTGGCGAATATGCGCATGAACTACATTGGAAAAGCCTACCTAAGCATAATTCAAACACATTCCGCTCTCGTTGGGATGTCACCAAAGAAACCTTGACCAACCTTTTAGGTAAATTAGAAAACGTCAACTTAGGGCTAATGCGATTTGATTCAGTAAATTCAGAAGGTGGTTATGTCGGTGTTTCAGTAAACGATGTCAAAACCAGTAAAGTCAATATAACTTCAAAACTAAATGACTACGGTCCAGGTGGAAGCACGCCGTTATCTGAAACTTTTTACGAGGCTTACCGTTACTACACAGGTCAATCTCCAGAGTTTGATGCAGGCACACGAAAACAAGGGGTCGCATCAGCGTTTGATGGTACATCTTATAAGTCTCCTTTCGCCACCTGCCAAAAAAATAGCATTATTTTATTTACAGATGGCGAACCCACCAGTGACACCAGTGCCAATAGCGACATCCAAACGTTAGTTTCAGAGGATCATTTATCCACCGAAGCCAAAGCGGCGTTTGACAAAGAGAACTTAGAGGACGATTGTTCAGGCAGTGGAGGCTGCATGGATGAGCTGGCCTTTTACTTAAATAATGTAAATCAAACACCGACAAAAGGTGAGCAGTTTATTTCAACTTACACCATCGGTGGATTTGGATTAGAGGATGGTATAGAGCTATTGAAATCTACCGCCAAGCAAGGTGGCGGACAATTCTTAAGTGCTGACAATGCGTCGGAACTCAGTACGGTATTAAGTACAATTTTCCAACGTATTCAAGACAGCAGCACAACGTTTACCTCTCCTTCCGTGACCGTCAGCGCATTTAATTCAACCCATCACGATCAATACACTTATTACACCGTTTTTCAGCCCACGCAAAATGCTCGCTGGCAAGGCAATCTCAAAAAATACAGATTCACCGAAGTAGGCGACTCTTATCCTAAAACGGTTTACGTCTCAGGTAAAAACAGCTCAACACATGCTATTGATTCCGATGGTTTCTTTAAAGACAACACAAAAGACTACTGGAACTCTGGAGACCCTGACGGTAAGAAAGTCAGCTTAGGAGGATTTGCCAACTTAATGAATCCAACGGCGAGAAATTTGTTTACTAATTTAACAACGCCAACCGTCCCCAGTTACAATAGCACGCCTACGAATACCCATTCAGGCTTGGATCTCACCACGCTCAGCAGTGTCGACAGCCAACATAAAACACTTTATGGCTGGCCCAACGACACAACCGATGCTGACTTTGATAAGTTTCATCGCTGGGCGAGAGGCTTTAACGTCAATAAAGATACCGACACAGTCAAAACGACTGAAGCCCATAACTATATTGGTGACCCCATACACACTGAACCACAGGTGGTAAGTTATGGTGGATCTCAAACCAACCCAGACACCACGGTCTTTTTTGGTACCAACCTAGGCGTACTCTACGCAGTTGACGGCAATACAGGTGCCGAAAAATTTGCTTTTGCACCCAAAGAATTACTCCCTAATTTGAAAACCTATTATGAAAACCCAGAAATTAACAACGAAACCAAACCCTATGGAATGGATGGTCCGATCACTTATTGGCGCAATGACGCCGATCAAGACGGTACGATCGAGCCGTCTGTAGCAGAAGGCGAAGCTAAAGAGCATGTTTATGTGTATGCAGGGCTCAGACGAGGTGGTGATTACTTTTATGGGCTAGATGCCACCGATCGATCTTCGCCTAAGTTACGCTTTACCTTAGAAGGCGGTGCCAGCGCCACAGCGAATGACCGCGAGACCGATTATGCGCGCCTAGCGCAAACTTGGTCAAAGCCTGTACTGACAAAAATTCGCTGGGGAAGCCAAGCTGAAGGCAATAAAGGGAACCGTCACCGCCTTGTATTATTTATGGGTGGCGGTTACGACACGGTGAATGACGACACCAACGAACTCGCAAAATCAACTAAACAGATGGGTAATGCTGTTTACATGATTGATGCCAAAACAGGGCAGCGTTTGTGGTGGGCCAGCAGCGATGCCTTGAAGAATAATGGGCTGGAAATTGATGAAATGAAGTACAGTATTCCAGCTGAAATCAATGTGATCGATATTGATGGCGATAAATATGCAGACTATTTATACGTGGCTGATATTAAAGGTCAGATTTTCAGAATCGATATCAATCCACCAGCAGATACCGTAAACGCTGAAAACTTCGCAAAAGGCGGCCGCATTGCCAATTTTGTTGGCCATCGTTTCTTTAACCGCCCAACGGTCTCACCGGTAAAAGACGCGAACAATGGATACTATCACTACATCGCACTGGGCAGTGGCAATCGAAGCAACCCATTAAACGTCAATACAAATGAGAAAATCTTTGCTTTTAAAGATGGCGCAATGTTTAAAGCGCCTAGTTCATACACAACGCTGACCCTATCAGATTTGTATGACATTACAGGAAACCCACTCGACAGTGAAAACGAGACGACCAAAAAGGAAGCAGAAAAAGCGTTTAAGGATAAAAAAGGTTGGTATCTTAAATTAAAGGGCACGGGCGAAAAAATTACCTCCGCAGGCCGCATACATCAACGTAAAATTTACATTAACAGCTATATTCCGCCTGTATCGGCCAGCAGTCCAGATGCCGAAACCAAGGATGCCTCCTGCGTACCCTCTGGTAGCGGTAAACAGTATGTGTTAGATGTCATAAAAGGCATCGTGAAGGAGGATCGAGACCTCACCACCGGCGGCTCCATCCCCAATACGCCTGTCATCTATCGCGGTACAGATGGCACGAGTCAGGTAATTTCAGGCACTGACTTTAAACCACAGATAGAGCCAGAAGAATGCGAAGGTGAAAACTGCACCGTCCCGCCACCTAAGGACTGCAATAAACTGGGGCTATGCGATGTATTCCCGCTGTACTGGCGAGATAATCAAAAAATGACACCAACTATTAGTACGGGAGGGATGTAAAGATGAGACCTCAAAACACATCGCTGTCCAAAGGCTTTTCTCTCATCGAGTTGCTCATCGTACTAAGCATCATTGGCATCTTAGTATCGGTCGCAACTCCGGCCTACCGAGACTATGTTATTCGCGGAGAGCAATCCGAAGTCAAAGGCGTCTTGCTGGATTTAATCCAAGCCCAAGAAACCTTTTATGTTCAGAATCAACGGTACGCCAGCTCTACCAATGATCTTGGATATGGCACCAACTACAAGGCCGCACGGGATGCTTTTACTATCACAGTGGGTAATTGTGCCAATGAAACGAATACTAACAATTGCGCCCTTATAACAGCCACAGATTCTCTTTCAAAAAGTGGTGGCAACATCACCATCAATACGCGAGGAGAGCGCACCGGAAAATGGGACTAATCTAGTCCATTGCCATTTAATGTTAGAAAAAGGCCTGACGAACAATTCATTTCGGACAGTCAGACTTTTTTCTAATGTTATATCTCTAACAAGTTCAATAAGCTTTCACCCACATTTTATTCATGCAAGGAAGCGTGATGCGTGGGCAGACTCTATTAGAGCTATTAGTGGTACTGACAATTCTAGGCATTATCATTTCAATTGCCGCTCCAACCATTGGCAACACCACTAAGCAAAACGAAAGTCACACCGCCGTAAAAAGTTTGCAAGGTATGCTGCATGCTGCCAGAGGGCTTGCGGTTTCCAGTAAGCAGCACGTCACCCTTTGCCCCCTCATCAATAACGTGTGCTCAAACCAATGGAGCGCCCCGCTCTCCATCTTCATTGAAAACCGCTTAAATGGCTCGCTCGACGAAGATGAAAGCATAATCAAGCAAATACACGCTCACAGCCAAAATGGCTTTTGGCTTTCCAATATTCGACCCAGCGCGCCCTTTATTCGCTTTAACAGCCAAGGGTTTAGTTTAGGCTCTGCTAATACACTTATTTTTTGCCATATGAGTGGTGATAACCAGTTCTCTCAGCAAGTGATACTCAGTCGACACGGCAGAGTTCGCCACAAAAATTACCTTAATTCTTCCAACCGCCCATACAGCAATTTAAACCGCTTACGATGTAACAATTGATGATTTAGCTCCCTAACTTACTATCAAATCAGTAATTTTGATTTAGTAGGGAGCGTTCATGAGCAGGCTTAACCGACAATACGGTCTCAATCTCATTGAGTTGATGGTCACTCTCGCCATATTGGGTATTATTATATCCGCCGCTACAGGCTCTTTTTCTGGGCTGTTTGCCAATAAGTCGGTGGGTCCTACCGTCAAGTTATTCGAAGACAGCATCTCCATGGCGCGTCGAGAAGCCTTAAAGACGGGAAGCCGCGTGGAAGTTTCTCCTCTTGTCGATGACGTTAGCTCAGGCGTAGCGGATTGGACATCAGGCTGGGCCATCAACAGAGTGGATGTTGCAGCCGATGGCACTGAAACCACCACGTTAATACGTCAATTCCCTGCCTTGAACTTAACAGCCATTTTTACTTCTAGTGATTACACCCAAGCTAATCCTCTTACACTTCTTCCTGCCGGTCGAGTTCAGAACACAGGGAGATTTGATATGTACTCAAATGAGTGCACAGGTGAGCAGCGCTACGATTTAAACGTATTAATTTCTGGAATGATCAGCAGGAGCCGCACCTTATGTCCTTAAATGCAGCGATTCCCCTTCAACGTGGTATTGCCATGATTGAAGTATTAATCACGGCCGTCATCTTGGCCATTGGCTTGCTAGGCATGGGCGCACTGCAGCTAACCGCCATTCAAGCCACCAATGACTCATCTCAGCAATCCCAAGCTGTATGGGCTGTACAAGACTTTGCAGGGCGTATTCTATCTAATTTAGAGGGTGCTCAAGCCAGTCAATACATCGTGCCGGATGCAACCATCTCCTGTGCCACGCCACCCGCCAACTGGTGTGAAGATGATGGGGACGCCAGTACAGCAACACCGAGTTGTAATTCTGCGCAGTTGGCAACATTTGATAAATGGAACATGGTCTGCTCACAAGCTGATACCACAACCTATAACAAGACAAACCCCATTGATTTTTTAGTCGACCCAACGTTGACGTCCGCGTGTAACGCGGTTGATGGTACAACCGGCAATTGCCTGAATTACACCGTCACGCTGTCTTGGACTGCGCAGGATGAGAACTCACAAGTTAATGCCTTTAGCACGACCGTGGAGGTTCCATAATGAGCAAACGTAAACAACACGGCTTAACGATCATTGAACTGATGATCGCTATTCTAATTGGGGCCATATTGATCACTGTAGTAATGGGCGTTTTTATCACAACCAATCGATCAGTCAGCATGAGTGACGGACTTAGCCGAAATCAGGAGGCGGGTCGTTTCGCTATGGAGTATCTGCAAACTTTTATCGAAATGGCGGGCTATTATGAAGCTGGCATGCAACGCCCTAATGCTCTTTTTATGACGGACAGTTCTTATACAGTTGACGTGACCTGTACGACCGGCACCGCTGAAGCCGACGCCTGTTCTGCTAATAATGTGGATGCAGTAAGGGGGGATCGACTGGCCATTAAGTTTGCGGCAACGGAAACCCATTCAGGTGTTGATTGCACAGGGGCCGCTGTGAATTCAGATGCAGACCCTATCGCTAAAAATCATCAGCATGTGGTGAACGTTTTTTGGGTTAATGCCAATAATGAACTCGTGTGCCGTGTCTATGACCACGACCCTGACGATGCCAGCGGATCAGGTTGGCGTTCCGCAGAAGCTCCTATTTTAAGCAACGTTGAATCATTTCAGTTTCTAGTGGGTATTGCAGCAACGGAAGATGATAAGTCACCCGCGCGTTTTGTTTCCATTGACGAGGTGGCGAACCACGCACTGGTTAGAGCAATTCGTATCGGTGTTCTTGTTAGCTCAAGTGCCGATAAGGATCAAGCCAGCACAAATACACTGCAGCAAAGCTTTACCCTACTAGGAGAAGCCCTGCCTACTGCCAACATGGATGATGGTCGCCTTCGCCATATTTTTACGAATACGATCTCTCCACCAAATTTGCAAGCAATGTGAGGCTCACATGAATTATCAGAAGGGTAACACGCTGGTTATTACCTTAATTATGCTGACTATTTTAACGTTGGTCGCCGCATATAATATGGAATCATCCGGATTACAGAGCAGAATGTTAAGCAGCAGCGTCCATGCTATAGAAACGAATCGAGTGGTTGAAAGAAGCCTAAAGCAATGGGTCAGAGCAGAAGAAGCAGCCGAAGGGGATAATCTAAAAGCCATTGAATCAGAAACCTCATTTGGTAGCGCAATGATAGACAAAACTACGGTCTCGCGATCTGCTGAAATGACCAAAAAAGAACAACCTAACCCTTTTGGTGGTGGCGAAATAGATGAACTCGCAACCTTAAAATACAATTTTTATGAAATGACAAGCGCTGGTACTTGGGGTACAGCCCAAGCCAGTCACACATACGGTGTCGCGGTGAGCATGCCTTCAGACCCAAATACTCAATCAAACGGTGGGAGCGTGGCCAAACCATGATTAAATATATTTTTTTAGTGCTTATTTCCTCTCCAGTATTAGCGCAGTCCATTCAGTCGCCGGGTAATTTATACGACATATACGGTATTAAGGTTGAATATTATAGCGTCTCAAATAGTGGCCAACTCACTCCCTTGCGATGTGAAGCTTGTCAACTTAAACACTATCGATTTGATCAAAATACTGAGTTTTATACGCAAGGCAAGCCATCCAACCTCAAAGCTTTTATTAATGGTTATGACCCCAAAGGAGAAATCGGCATTGAAGTTGGTGATCCGAAAGATCCCATTTTAAATAAAGTCTACTACTAATAGATAATTTGGTGATGCATATGAAATACATAAAGAGAACATTAGTAGGCTCAAAGTTAACTATTGGCGCTGCAATATTAGCATCCAGCCTACTTTCCCATGCCGACGATCAAGAAATTTATTTCTCAGACACCAGCGGCAGTGGCGAAAAAGCCAATGTGTTACTGGTCGTGGATACATCCGGAAGTATGGGACGCAACGTTTCGCTGACACGTGATGCCTACGATCCCAATACCGATTATTCAAGTCGTGGAAGTTTTCGAAAGGACCAATTGTACCTAGAATTGGATGCAGATGAAGATGAAGACTTTTCATTATCGTTGCTCGATAGCTCTTGCGATGATGTGCGTGACGCACTGACAAACACAGGTAGATCTACAGGGAAGTTCCAGCAAAAGAACCGAAAAGGACGATACAAAAATAAAATTACCGTTAGCTCAACCAATGATATTCGTTGTGGCAAAGGCGCAAGCTACACACTACACCTAGGTAATTACCTAAACTGGAATGAAATACCCGTTTCGGAAACCAAAACGCGAATGGCCATTACACAGGAAGCCGTGACCAATTTGGCAGATTCATTGACGTCTGTAAATTTGGGCATCATGCGTTATTTCAGTAATGAAGGTGGCTATGTGGACGTCGCCATAGACGACATTGAAAACACGCGAGACACTATAAAGTCTAAGGTAAATGGCTACAGCCCCGGTGGCTACACTCCATTAGAAGAATCCTTTTACGAAGCATATTTATATTACACTGGGCAAGCCCCCCTATTTAATTCTTCTTTCACTGGCGACTCCAGCTCATTTGATGGCAGAAAATATAAATCGCCTATCACTTACAACTGCCAAAAAAATAGCATCATTCTGTTTACGGATGGGCAACCGTATTACGACAGTACTGCCAATAGTCGAGTAAGAACGCTAGCGAACAGCCTTGGAACGCTACCCAGTGATCTCAGCGGTGCCTGCTCTGGTGATGGTGAGTGCATGGATGAATTAAGCTATTACCTATACCAGAAGAATCTAAATGAAGGAAAGAAAGATGCTAATGGTAAAGACTTACCTATTCAGAACATTTCAACTTACACCATAGGGGGCTTTGGGCTAACCGATGGCACTGCGCTCCTGCAAAATACCGCGAAGCACGGCGGTGGCACAAATCAATACTTCGCAGCCAACGATTCCGCTCAATTATCAGATGCGTTAGACAAAATCTTTCTCGATATTTTATCGTCTGATACAACCTTTACGTCACCGGCTATCTCGGTAAACTCATTCAATAACTCTCGACATAATGAAAACTTGTTCTACGCAGTATTTAGCCCTAAA
Organism: uncultured Saccharospirillaceae bacterium; assembly: GCA_947503895.1. GTDB lineage: Bacteria > Pseudomonadota > Gammaproteobacteria > Pseudomonadales > Oceanobacteraceae > Bermanella. The sequence continues at coordinate 70,373 of CANNFT010000004.1, read as the reverse complement.
ACCAGTCCTCGCTGGTCAGGCAATTTAAAGAAATACAAAGCGCTAGGCGATGGCACCATTATCGGAAAGAATCATGGTGGTATAGGCGCCTCTGAATCTGCAATTGATTCTGGAACAGGATTCTTTAAGAGCAACTCTATGGATTTATGGAATGAAACGGGCACTGCTGATGGTAAAACTGTCGAACTTGGTGGCTTTGCAAGTTTGATGGACCCTTCAAGTCGAAAAATTGTGACCAGTTTAAATAATTCCTCTGCCACTTTGACTGCACTATCGACCAAAAATAAGCATGCAACCGATGCGGCACTGTATGATGCAAGTCATATGGATTCGCCAGAGTTTGATAAATTCCATCGTTGGGCACTTGGCTATGATGTAAATAATGAAAACCCCAATTTCGGCAGCTCAAGTGGCCATGCTTATATCGGTGACCCACTACATACGGAACCCTTGGTGATTAACTATGGCGGTACCAGCACCTCGCCTGATTCCAGTGTGTTTTTTGGCACCAATTTAGGCTACCTCTATGCCGTTGACACAAACGATGGCAAAGAGCACTTTGCCTATATCCCACAAGAACTCTTGCCTAATCTTGTCACCTATTATGAAGATTCAGCATCCGTTAGCGATAAACCTTATGGAATGGACGGTCCGATAACGGCTTGGGTGAATGATGTTGATGAAGATGGTGTCCTATACAATACCGACGGTTCATTGGATAAAGATGAATTCGCATTACTGTATACAGGTATGCGCCGTGGCGGCCGCAACCTGTACAGCTTAAATGTAACAGACAGAACATCACCTAAATTAATCTTCGTAATAGAAGGCGGCTCCACAAGTGGTTACGAGAAGCTCGGTTACACATGGTCGAAGCCTGTGCTTTCTAAAGTCCGTTGGGGAAATAGCTTTAAAATCGTGTTGTTCATGGGGGGTGGGTACGATCCGGATCAGGATGAAAATACCGTTCGCGAAGACGACGACATCGGCAACGCGATCTATATGATGGATGCAGAGAATGGAGATTTACTGTGGATGGCCAGCAACGATACCGCATCATCAAAAGGCACCAAAATCACAGACATGAAAAATAGCATTCCAGCAACCGTAAAAGTCGTGGATATTGATGGCGATGGTTACGCCAATTATTTATTCGCTGCAGATACTGGCGGCAGGTTATTTCGAATCGACATTAATCAGTCTAACTCTGGAAAAGCGAACGATTTTGCTGATGGTGGCATTATTGCTGATATCGGTGGAAATACTGAAACCACAAACCTACGATTCTATACTAGCCCCTCTGTTTCAATCATTCGAGACGCACAAAAGGGTGACTATTTAACTCTAGCATTGGGATCAGGGTATCGAGCGCATCCATTAACGGATATCGTTGAAGATAGATTTTTTGTGTTCAAAGATTTCTATCCTTATTCTGCACCCAAGAGCTATACGAAAATCACAACGAGCGATTTGTATGACGTGACCTCTAATGATTACCAAAGCAGCGACGCGGTAAAACAACAAAAAGCTGCGGATGCCATTAATAAGGCGAGTGGTTGGTATTTAAGGCTTACCGCACAAGACGGTGAAAAGATCTTATCGGATGCATTAACGGACGACGGTAAGGTAACGTTCCCAAGCTTCTCCCCTGTGCAAACCGTGAGCAGCGGAAAAGATGCGATCTGTAGCACCAGTGAGGGTAATAGCCGAATGTATGTGCTCGACGTTCGCAATGGCGGTGCCGTTGCTGATCTGGATGGCGATGATAAAATCGATCGCTCAACATCGCTCAAAACAAGCGGGATTGCACCTAAGCCCATCATTTACATCACCAAGGATAATGAAAAACACACGTTCATTGGTGGGGAGAAGGCGACATCTGACACGATGAAAGGTAGCTCCGGCTCAGACCCTGCATGTCCGGTAGACTCAGTCGAATGTAAAGTACGTCCGCTCTACTGGAGAAACAATAAAAGTGTGAATGAAAATGCACCTACGATGCCATAGAGTGAGAGATCAAATAATGTTTAATCAAAAAAAACAGCGTGGTTTCAGCTTAATTGAATTAATGGTAGTCGTGGCGATTATTGGAATAATATTCAGCGTGGCTATCCCGTCGTATCGCGATTACGTCATTCGAGGTAATCGGGCGCCGGCGACGGGTGAGTTATTGAACATAGCTCGAATTCAAGAAGAGTTTTTTGTTCGCAACCAATCCTACGCGGTGACAAATGCCGCACTTGGATTAACAAACCCTCATGTTACTGAAGGTGGCGATTACAATATCACGATCGGGTTATGTGCAGGCGGTCTAACGGCCACTCAGTGCGCTTTGATGACAGCGACACCACAGGGCGGTCAAGCAGGCGATGGCGTGTTGACGCTCGATACACGCGGCATTCGAACCCGAGGAGGCAACCCAGGTTGGGAATGATGATCACTGCATTTGAAAACAGTCGCAGTGTGAAGCATTAAAAACCTTCTGGTTGAGGCTTCATAACAAAAAACGGGCATTAATTGAAAAATTAATGCCCGTTTTTTGTTTCATCTTTAAACTTAAAAACTACACTTCTTTTAGTCGCAGCTCCTTAGGTAAACTAAAGACTATATTCTCTTCCCGTCCTTCCAATTCGACCGCTGAGCCACCACCTAATTCCGTTACCCTATCAACCACTTGCTTTACCAATACTTCTGGCGCAGACGCACCTGCCGTCACTCCGACCTGCTTAATGTCAGCAAACCATTCCGCCTGAATTTCTTCTGCATTGTCAATGAGAAAAGCACGGGCACCCATGCGCTCGCCCAGTTCACGTAAACGATTTGAATTCGAACTATTCGGTGAACCGACTACGAGAATGAGGTCGCATTGCTGCGCCAAATCTTTAACGGCATCCTGTCGATTTTGAGTGGCATAACAAATATCATCGGTTTTAGGACCGGATATCTTAGGAAACTTCTTGCGCAATGCGCGAATCACTTTAGCGGTATCATCCATAGAAAGCGTCGTTTGAGAAACATAAGATAACGCGTTCGCATCACGCGGCTCTAAGGCTTCGACATCTGCCTCGTCCTCCACCAAATATATATCGCCACCATTGGAGTGATCATATTGCCCCATGGTACCTTCCACTTCGGGGTGTCCTTTATGGCCAATCAAAATCACTTCACTACCAGCCCGTGCATAGCGAGTGACTTCCATATGAACCTTAGTGACTAAAGGGCACGTAGCATCAAACACTTTCAACCCTCTGTCCTTAGCTTCTTTTTGTACGGCCTTTGACACACCATGGGCGGAAAAAATGACGATCGCATCATCTGGCACCTCATGAAGCTCATCGACAAATATAGCCCCTCGATCACGCAATCCATCCACGACAAATTTGTTGTGAACCACTTCGTGACGAACATAAATAGGCGGCTCGAAAATATCCAGCGCGCGATTAACGATGTCAATCGCACGATCAACGCCCGCACAAAAACCACGTGGGTTTGCTAGTGTGATGTTCATATATTATTTACTGCCTATCAGTAGCATCATGTTCGCCACTTCACCTAGATTAAGCCACTGCAACGTCTAAGATCTCCACTTCAAACTGAAGCGTTTGACCGGCTAACGGATGGTTAAAGTCGACGATGACCACATCTTCTTCAATGGATTTAATGACGCCTGGAAGTTCGGCTTTGTTAGCATCTGCAAAAGAGACCATTAACCCTATTTCTAAATCCATATCACTCGGAAAATCCGTGCGTTTTAAGGACTGCACATTATTAGGGTTGGGCTGCGCAAAGGCATTTTCAGGTGGAACGGTAAAAATTTCTTTATGACCTTTCTCTAGATCAATCAGCAAACCTTCAAACCCTTCCGGTAGATTCCCATCTCCTACCACTAATGTGGCAGGAGTTTTATCAAACGTTGAATCGACCACCTGCCCATTTTCAAGTTTTAATGCAAAGTGCAATGTCACTTGCTTGCCTTGGCTAATTTTCATAAACGTACTTCTACTATTCAAATGGGGTTAATGAATGCTTTCAACGCCAGTACGGCTTAAATGCCTCGACGCTAAATCATAACAACTCATTCAGTCTTCAGGTTTTCCTGACGCCTTTCCATGAGAAAAAAATAAACTATCAATAATTAACATAGCTGCGCCCATGGATATCGCGGAGTCAGCTATATTAAATGCAGGAAAGTAATGGTTATCCCAATGCAGATGAATAAAATCAACAACATGACCGTAGGCGATTCGATCATATACATTGCCAATGGCACCACCGATCACCAACGCCAGTGCAGCGGCCAACCACTTTTCACTGGATTTAAGCGTCATCAGCCAAATGGTTAAACCCGCACTCACGACTACAGCAATGACGGTAAAGAACCATCTTTGCCATCCGCTTTCATTTGCTAAAAAACTAAACGCGGCGCCCTTGTTGTAGAGCAGGGTTAAATCAAACACAGGCAACACATAAACAGGCTGCCCATATTCAAGATAGTGCTCCGCCATTTGCTTTGTCACAAAGTCCAATATCACTGCAGCGGCAGCAAGTAGCAGCCACTTCAGCATAGACGTATTTAAATCAGCACGATTAAACATTATGCGTACGCTCTTTTTTCGCCGTCACCGTCCACGTTTTCAACACAACGCCCGCACAAACTATCGTGCTCAGCATGGTGCCCAACGTCTTCGCTGTGATGCCAGCAACGATCGCATTTTTCTTGGGCTGATGCGGCAACCGAAACGCGCAATCCTGCCACCTCAGTGTCTTCACCTGCTTGCTCATCAAAGGATTTAACATCTGCTTTGGATGTAATCAAAACAAACCGTAATTCATCACCCAATCGATTTAGATCATTGGCTAACTCGCCATTTGCGTACAAAACCACTTCAGCGCTCAAGCTTGCACCCACTGTTTTTTCATTACGGGCTTTTTCAAGCAGCTTGTTCACTTCGGTTTTCACGGCCATGATTCGACGCCAGTATGCATCGTCAAACTCTTGGTTACCCGCAGCAAATAAGCCTGTATACCATTCTGTTAACAGCACACTCGCTTCACGCTCACCTTCTTGTGGCGCAGGCATCAATGTCCATGCCTCTTCTGCCGTAAAGCTCATGATCGGTGCCATCCATCGAACCATCGCCTCCAGCACATGATACAAAGCCGTTTGCGCACTGCGACGAGCAACACTATCGGCCTTCGTGGTGTATTGACGGTCTTTGATCACATCTAAATAAAATGCGCCCAATTCTTGCGTGCAGAAGTGATGAAGTTTTTGATAAATCTTGATCAACTGATACTCATCATACAAACCGATGATGTCTGCCTGCAAAGAATTGGCTTGATCGACAATCCACGCGTCTAGCGGTAATAATTCTTCGGCGGCCAGCATATGCTGCTGTGGATCAAAACCATTGATATTCGCCAATAAAAAACGCGTGGTATTACGAATACGACGATAGGAGTCCGCCGTACGATTTAGTATTTGGTCGCTCACGGTCATTTCGCTGCTGTAGTCCGTCGAGGCCACCCACAAGCGTAAAATATCAGCGCCCAGCTTATTGACCACATCTTGTGGCGATACCACATTACCAATGGACTTTGACATCTTCCGACCTTCACCATCCACAGTGAAGCCATGCGTTAAGACCGTTTTATAAGGTGCTTTTCCACGGGCACCCACACTGGTCAACATGGAGGACTGGAACCAACCACGATGCTGGTCTGAACCTTCTAGGTATAAATCGGCAGGCACTTGTAGCTCTTCATGCTGTTCAAGTACCGCTGCGTGTGTCACACCAGAATCAAACCAAACATCTAATGTGTCGGTGATTTTTTGATATTGATCCGCTTCATGGCCCAGCAATTCTTCGGCTTTCAAGTCGAACCAAGCATCAATACCTTCTTTTTCAACTTTTGAGGCAACCTGCTCAATAAGCTTTTCCGTCTCTGGATGCACTTCACCCGTCACTTTGTTCACAAAGAATGCGATGGGCACACCCCAAGTTCTTTGACGAGAGATACACCAATCTGGACGATTTCCCATCATGGCTTCTATGCGTGCTTTGCCCCAGCTTGGACGCCAATCAACCGCCTGCTCGGCTTCATTCATGGCGGTTTCCAATAGACCCGCTTGATCCATTGAGATAAACCACTGAGGTGTTGCACGGAATATGATGGGGCTTTTATGACGCCAGCAATGTGGGTAACTGTGCGTTAGATTCGCTTTCTTCAGCAAAGCACCTTGTTCTTTCAAAATACCCAACACACGGAAGTTGCCTTTATCAGCGGTTGATAAACCCGATAGCTCCCACTTTTCTAAGGCGTCGTTAACAATGAATTTACCATCGGCATCCACCAGCATGGCTTTTGCCGATATGCCATAAACATTGGAGACGACGTAGTCGTCCGCACCATGCATCGGTGCGGTATGTACGGCACCCGTACCGGAGTCTGCCGTGACATGCTCCCCCGTAATAAGAGGGACATATTTATTGGATTGAACGTCATCATCAGCGGGCATGAAAGGATGCTGAAGTACGGCTTCGGCGTTCAATCGCTGCCCGTCAACCATTTTTTGTGCGAAGTCTGCACCTTTAGCAAATGCAACGATTTGATATTCACCTTCAGCAAATCCATATCGCTCCATAGCAGAAGTGACCAATTCTGAAGCCAAGATAACCAGTTCGTCTTGATCGTTTTCTTTGTTATGGAACGCGACCAGTGCATATTCTAAATTTGGATGAACCGAGACCGCTTCATTTGCTGGCAAGGTCCAAGGCGTTGTGGTCCAAATGGCAATACTGGTTTTGCGATTCAAATAATCAGCCGCGCTGCCGGATTCGAATTGAAATTTATTTAATAAGTTTTCAGGTGTTTGGACTTCAAAGGCTACATCAATAGCGATGGATTTTTTATCTTGATATTCCACTTCTGCTTCTGCTAATGCAGAACCACAATCTGTACACCAATTAACAGGTTTAAAGCCATTTTTGACATGGCCATTTTTATGAATGCGACCCAAGGTACGAATGATGTTGGCTTCAAACTCGAAGTTCATGGTTAGGTACGGCTTTTCCCAGTCACCTAATACCATCAATCGTTTAAAATCTGTTCGCTGGCCATCTACCTGCGTCATCGCGTATTCACGGCATTTTTCACGAAATGCTTTTGCGTCAACATTTACGCCTGCTTTGCCCACTTGTTTTTCAACGTTCAGTTCTATAGGCAAGCCGTGACAATCCCAACCCGGCACGTAAGGGGCATCTTTGCCATTAAGAGTCTGGGCTTTGACGATGATATCTTTGAGTATTTTATTGACGCTGTGGCCAATGTGAATATCGCCGTTTGCGTATGGAGGGCCATCGTGCAAAATAAATTTGTCACGACCAGCACGAGCTTCACGAATGGCTTTGTACAGATCCATTTCTTCCCAGCGAGCCAACATATCTGGCTCACGCTTGGCGAGATTGCCGCGCATAGGAAAGTCAGTTTCCGGTAGATTCAGCGTGTGTTTATAATCGGTCATGTGGGCTGATCGCTTCCGTTAGCAAGTAAAATAGGCTTTTGCCTGTTTAATATCATTGTGGATGGCCGCTTTGAGTTCATCTAAACCATTAAAGCGTTTTTCATCTCGAATCTTTTTCTCAAACGTCACTTGTAGGCGTTGGCCATACAGGTCACCGTCAAAATCAAATAAATGGGCTTCTAATATGGGTTTGACCCCTCCCACCGTTGGCCGCAGCCCAATATTGGCTACACCCTGAAAGCTTGGTCGATCACCGGTATTGTGATCGGCCGCGTCAGCGTTTCTTGCGACACCAACGACTTTAGCTGTCACCGCAAACACACCGACTAAAGGTGCTTTTGTTCGCTTTAAAATTATATTGGCTGTGGGCACACCCAACTGACGCCCTAACTTTTGTCCATGTGCCACTTTGCCCTGTATAAAATAAGGACGCCCTAACAAATTTGAGGCTTCTTCCAAATCAGCGTTCAATAAACATTCGCGCAATCTCGTGCTGCTCACTCGATCGCCGTCTACCGCCAAGGTCTTAGTGTCTACTACTGAAAAGCCTTGCGCTTCGCCTGCTCGATGTAAAAATTGAAAATCACCAGAGCGATCGCAGCCAAAGCGAAAGTCATCACCTACGATCAGAGCTTTCACATTTAAACCAGCCAATAACACTTGATCCACAAAGGCTTGTGCGCTCAGTCCACGAAACCGAGCATTAAAGGCCATAATCGCAACCGCATCGACCTGCTCTTCAGCCAATAACGACAACTTTTCAGACAGCGCAGACAAGCGAGCTGGCGCTTGATCCGGGTCAAACCATTCTTTGGGTTGTGGCTCAAATATCATGACCACAGAAGGCAAACCCAGCGCCTTGGCTTTTTCATTCAAATTGGCCAGCACACGCTGATGCCCTTTATGAACACCGTCGAAGTTACCCACCGTGAGTACGCAACCTTCGGTAAACGGTTTGAGATTGGTCAGTCCGCGGAAAAGCCTCATGGGATCATTTCAACAAGCAAAACACAGCATTATAAAGAAGCTGTCTGATAGGCGCCATAGAGCGACACGCTCGTTCTGCTTAAAGCCATGAAAAAGATGACGAAAACGGTGTATGCATCAGTAACATGACCCGCTTTACCCCTTCGGCCCCATCAGCTGGCGAGGCCGCACACCCTGTACCAGCAAAAAGAACGCATAAGATGCAATACCTGCAGATACTAAAATGGCCGTCCACTGAATGCGTTGCCACTCCCCAAAGGCCATCCACTGCTCAGAGGTGGGGTTCAAATACACAATAGCGGCAACCATCGCCACATTACTTAGCAAGATTCTGAACACCCAAACTTGCCAGCCAGGCTGTGCCTGATAAACCTTTAACTTTTTTAGCCCCCAAAATAGGAGTATGGCATTAAAGTAAGCGGAAATAGTCGTCGCCAATGCAAGCCCGGTATGCGCCAACGTTAAAACCAGCGGAATATTCAGCGCCATATTCAGCACCATCGCCTTGATGCCAATCTTCACCGGTGTTTTCGTGTCTTGACGAGCGAAATACCCAGGAGCAAGAACCTTGATCATCATGAAAGCTAACAACCCTGCCCCATAGGCTTGTAGGCTCAGAGTCATGTTTGCAACATCATAAGCCGTGATTTCGCCTCGGTAAAAAATCGTGGCCATAAGCGGTTCAGCCAGAACGATCAGTGCCAAGGCAGCAGGCAGACCGATCAGCAATACCATTCTCACCCCCCAGTCCAATGTGGCCGCAAAGTGTTGTTGGTTTTTCGCTGCGTGCTTCTGTGACAGGCTTGGCAGTATCACCACGGCAATGGCAATGGCAAAAATGCCCAGTGGCAACTGCGCCAAGCGGTCGGAGTAATATAGCCAACTGACACTGCCACTCTCCAGAAAAGAGGCCAGCAACACATCCAGCAATAGGTTTATTTGGCTCACAGAGACACCAAAGAGCGCCGGCACCATCAAGGTTAATATTCGACGCACACCCGAATCGGCAAAAGCAGGTTTGGGTAACGCCAATAAGCCTAGCTTCATGACAAAAGGAAGCTGAAAACCCAGCTGGGTGACACCCGCTAGCAGTACTCCCCACGCCAATGCCATTAACGGTTCATCAAACCATGGGGTAAAGTAAAAAGTCGCCAAAATTAAACAAAGATTCAGCAAAACTGGTGTCACTGCCGGAATCGCAAACTGTCCATAGGTATTGAGTACGCTGCCATAAAAAGCCGTGAGCGAAATGAGCAGTAAGTAAGGAAACGTTATTCGGAGCAAGTCACTGGTTAAGCCAAACTTCATGGGTTCATCGTAAAAGCCCGGTGCAAAAATCCAAGTGAGTATCGGAGCGGCTGCCACCGCGAGTACGGTAAACGTACCTAAAATGGCGAGTAACGTGCCAGAAACCGCTTTGATCAATGCCTTTACCGATGCATGGTCTTGCTGAATTTTGTACTCGCTCAACACGGGTACAAAAGCGACCGAGAAAGCGCCCTCAGCGAACAACCGACGGAAGAAATTAGGAATTTTAAAGGCCACAAAAAAAGCATCTGCACGAGCGCCAAAGTAACTGGCGACCATGATGTCTCGCACCAATCCTAGCACTCGAGACAACAATGTCATGGCACTGACGATGGAAGATGACCGCAGCAAGCCCCCACTGCTTCCTCTGGGTGCATCTGTACTTTTTTCATCGCCTGCACCGCTTGTATAAGGTGCATCGAGCGCAGCAGAAGACGGCGCAGCATCCACGCTTGCATGCTCACCCTTGTTTAGCGGAGCTTTGGGTGGTGTGTTTTTAGCTGCATCATCGAGTGATGGATTAGGTTTTGATTCGTCACTCATGCTATTGAACACCGCAAAATGTGCAGTTCCTTTCATTAAATGTAAAAAATGCGCGCATTGTAGGCAGTCTGAGCGTCGAGACCAAGCCGCATTCTTGCGATGAGCAGATGAATTCCCCGCCTACCGTTAAAACAAGCAGCGTTTAAGGCAATACCTTGCGCACTTGACTGGTACCAATATTGACTCGCACTCAGATTGGTAGGCACTAAGAACTGAGCCACATATTAACGAATTTGAGCTTGGATGAGGCATACTACCGATGAGAAAGCCACTATTTGGCTATCAGCCCAAGGTTATACCGCAACGTTAGACAATTGCCGTTGACATTAAAGCAGCAACTCAGGATAATGCCGCACCCTGAATTTTAGTTAATCTGATAACCGAAGGAGCCTGATTGTGGCAAATTCAGCTGGATCACGTAAACGCGCTCGTCAGGCGGTTAAGCGTCGCTCGCATAACGCAAGCCTGCGCTCCATGGTTCGCACATACATCAAGAAAGTACGTGCTGCCATCGAGACCAAGAACTACGAAGAAGCGCAAGCTGCGTTCGTACAAGCTTCACCTTACGTTGACAAAATGGTCACCAAAGGTATCTTGCACAAGAACAAAGCTGCTCGTATTAAAAGCCGCTTGAACACTGCTGTTGTTGCCCTAAAAGGCTAATAATTAGCAGTAATAAAAAAGCCAGCTTCGCGCTGGCTTTTTTGTGCTTGTCGCACACCGCCCTCGCCGATCAAAACGCTCTCCCACTCCAAAAAGATTAAAAATCACTCAAAACCAGTCCGCCATACCTATTCGCGACATCTAACCACTATCACCGCCTGTGATACCGAGTGTTACAGAATGTAAAATTAATTAGACGTTTTGAAACACATTCAGCAAATCGACAGAGTCTGTCTAAACTCATTACTAAGGAATACAGATTCACAATAAGCCATTTCGGTGATTCATTCGTCACCCATCATGAGATACAAGGAGGTCCCATGGCATCACTCAGCCTCGCCCCCCATAAGGGGCCTATTAGAGTGCCTAAGCTTGCCACCTCCCTTCTGGTCACCATCGGTATCTTTGGCAACGCTGTCGCGTCTGAGACAGAAACCACTCATCTGGATGCCATTATTAAGCGCATGCTACTGAAGAATGCCATTGGCTTTCGATATGGCAGCCCAGCAGAAAAGCAAATACTCCCAATCAACACAAAAGAATTTTACTACCAGAGACGCTATCAACCTTCCAGTGGCTCACTACTCATACCCGCCGTGGAACTCAGCGCTTCTCAATTAAACGTAGGGGACAGTAAAGGCTATGTATATGGGCTGGGGCCCGCCGCATTTATACCCATAGGCGGGAGCGCAGGTCGGCTATATTTTACTGGACACGGGAAAGTCCACTACATGACCCGCCATGAATTTGGCCGTAAACGATACGGAGGGCGTATTCAATGGACGTATGGCATCGGCCTTCGCTCAAAATTAACCTACAACACATTTGCCAGCTACATATGGCAACATATGTCCAACGCTGATCGCTACGAAGTCAATCCGACCCTGGAAACGCACACACTCACATTAGGCATACATTTTTAACACTTTCGCTCGATACCATCTCAGGCACTTTTTTCAAGTACGGCAATCCTCATGTACAACGAAAGCACTATACTGTTTTCTATCTGAATATTTCGATTTAAGCGGACTGGGAATGATCACGCTCTGATGAAGAAGAGGCCATCAATGTCTCCAGATGGGGAGTCATAGCCTGCAGGGTAAATTCCGTTTTACTGTAAAAACTTCCGTTAATCTGACCATGATCGAGCAAGTATGCACGAAATCGATCTGCAAATTCTGTGTCGACGGGCAAAGGGGAGCGCCAAAACTGATCAAGGCTTTGGTGGTCGGTTAAACGTGGCTTATCAAAAAATGCATCTCCCATCACTTTCACCGGCGCAGCGTGGTAGAAAGCCTGAAGCGCCGTCGTACTATTGATGGTCACCACACCCTCGCAGTATTTTAGAAGCGAAGGAACATGTAGGTCGTGCACGTATTGAACACGATCTTCAATCCCCAATTCACTCGCTAGGCTGTGAATGAACCTGCCATAATGACAGTGTCCGCGATCCATGGGGTGATGCTTGAATACCAACTTTGCTGGCACGCCTGAGTCCGCGTAGGATCTCATCACCTCACCAATAAAGTCTTCGATCGTATCGTAAGGGCTGTGGAATTGTATCTGAGCATCATTGTGCACCTGCAAAGGCACAAAAAAGAACGGCTGCTTGACGATGCCACCTAATTTGCGCACTTCCTTCACCTTGTACAACCATTTGCGCAGACCACTGCGAACCCAGCAAGCCGCCTCGTAGAAGGGGTTAAAAGAGCGATGGTGAACATAGCGCTGATAGCGGAACGATCGTAATAGACCTGCAATATAATACACACTGGCAAACCGTATACGCTGCCGAAAATTGCTACCGATCTCTACTTCGCCAGCAGCGATATGGACGGGCTTGTAAGACAGGATATCCGTGTAGCGAATCGCGCTGTGTCCGTTCACACCATCCAATTCCAGCGTGACATAATTGGGTCTCAAGTAGCCTTCTTCAAATGCAAAAAACTGCACGCCCTGAGCATCGCATATGGTTTTAGCCACACGGTGATAAAAACGACAATCGCCATACACCAAAACATGGCGAATAGAATGCTCTTTAATAAAGGTAGAGAGGTAGTCAGCCCAAGCTTCACTGGTCAGCGTGAATCCCACAGCATGAATATTGGCATGATGTTGGCGATTAGGAAAATACCACTCATCGCCACCATTAAAATTAATCTTGTAGACAGAGTGGCCCCTATCGGCCAATTGCGTTGCTAACGCTTGAAAAAATGACCCTAAAGGCCCCTGAAGAAACAGCGTCGCCAAATTATTTTCCGTTAAAGGGTGTTGACTTTAATGCTAAGCCAGCCGGCACATTCGAGGGCTTGAGCCCGCTAGATTCTCGCCCGTGAGCGACATACTGACCCGTGATAATCTTCATGGGCTACCCACTTAACTTTGAGTAATTTTTTAGCCGCACCCAACGCTAAAAAAGCGCCTCGCGTAAGTACCGAACCTTACGAGCCTGCCTTGACAGCCAGTGAGATTTTAATGGGGCAGCATTGTGGCGCTGTTGAATCAATTGTTCAATGATCATTTCCGCAGAAGTTAACGTTCTTGAATGCCAGTTCACATACCGTGGATACAACACCAACGCGGCATAAGCCAACTCCTGCAAATTAAGCACACGCCTTCGCCTTTCGAACGAATGGTAGTCAGATGTTAGCCCCCATCCAGCATAAAACGGCAGGCCAAATGTGCTAACAGGAATCCCTCTCAACAACGCCTCAAACCCTGAAAGCGAGCAAATCGTGCATAATCGATCAATAAACTCAAAACATACCGTCAGCGGAAGGTCCGTTACATATTCATTGGCAAACTCACGCACATCCTGCTCGCTCAATTTACCCGGCCTTACGCCGCTGTATACATCTGGATGCTCTTTATAAATGATAAACGCCTGCGGAAAGGAGCGTCGCACTTGCGCCAATAGTTTCAAATTGGTGTTGATCTCAAGCGCACCATACTGAATGGATAGGTCATCTTGAAACTGGCCCGTCACCAGCACAATTTCTCGACCGCGCGCACGCGCTTTAAACCCATTCGCGTCACTCGCAGAAATAGCCTCCACATTATACTTGGTTAATTGTGAATCGATGAGAGACTGAATCATCCGCTGAATCCGTCGTTGCTCATATTCATTCAACGTGACGTCATGCAATAAGCGCTCTAAGCGAGAGGCCTGCTGACCATTGTAATAAATTCCCAGATCATCCACGACGAGCGAACAAGGCCGCCTTAAGTCAGCACCTAGTCCCACTGACCGAACAAAACCATCTTCCATGCGCCATACCGGACGATCATCATTCTCTGGGTGCGTCTTCATACCCCAGTGCAGCTCGGTCACGTTCGGCTGCTCAATATCTCGGCCCTTATGAGCGGGAGCGGAACACGGCCGCGTGGTAAATTTAATTCGCTTTGCGGAATCGCTCACAAACTCCGGCAGAAAGCTGCGTTTCCAAAAGCTGACACCCACAACATTTAATGATTCAGCCTGCAGTGCCCGCACTTGAAGCTGAGCCTGCAACCAGTCCAACACAGCTTCAATATCACATTGAACGTTTTTTTCAGGATGCCAATAAATGGGGTATTCCAGCATCACGCCATTGAATAACTGCTCAATGGTTAAAGAAGACCGGTTTAGCCTAGCCCGTGCGTGGTCAATTGTGAGCCCACGTTGCGCGTAAAACGATACACCAAAGCAATGCACTGGTGGCGGCTCTGCAACACCATCACGCCACAAAGCTTCAAACCCCATCTGCGAGCAAACCGTTGCAATGCGATTAGCAGATTGAATCAATTGCCTCGGACACACATCCTCCACTAAAAACCGAATCTGGTGATCATCATCGTTTAGCATTCCAGGCGAAAAATAACCCTTTTTCTTTCCAAGAATAACGTCGGGGTGAGTCTTGATGACCACCATTCCGTTGTTCGCCTTCGCCTGCTCTCTTGCCCAATCCAGCATACGTGCGAAATCAGACTCATCCGCTTGCGCGCCCGCCACCGAGCAGTCACCAAACGTCTGGTCAATCACCAAAGTCATGTCCACGCATTCCTGCCTTGCCTTAGTCAACCAACTCGGAAAAGGAGAACGTATTTGATTGTATTTACTGACCTTAAGTTTTACACACTGCGCCATAACCCTAGCTGCACGATCGAACCTTCGCTGAGCTGACTCGTTGCCGTTAGTGGCCCCAATGGACTGCGGGACATCCAGCAGGGCCTCAAGGTCGTTAGTTTGACGGCTATCGTAATAAATGCCGGATGAATCTCGAATTAAAGACAAACGCTGTGTAGTTTGGGTAGGGTGTCGAGCCGATGCAATAAAACCATCTTCTAATGCCCAATAAGGAATGCCCTGGGCCTTTGCCTGCTGACGAGCCGTGACCGTATTGGCTTTGTGCCCCCAGCCAATCAATACATCCGAAGCTTTCTTAGACCTCCAAGGAAAAACAGAAGGACGGGCGGCATAAATTCGATCGACACCCAAAATATGGGCAATCTGTGGGTTTCGGCGAATACCCCAAGAGTGGGAATAAAACTTCATAAACAGATACTTGGGATAAAAGAAAGGCAGGATTTTAACAGAGTCCATTCAAAAACAGGCATAAAAACCCCCCAAGGTCGACCTGCAACCTAAGGGGTCTATGCATTAGCGCTTGTCAGACTGCTCAACTTCTCCATTAGCGTTAATTTAAACAACGCCAAAAGGTGAAATACAGCAGATCACCTTCGGTACATACGCACCTAGGGGCCAATCTTAAGCACCTTTTAATAGAGTCACTCGAATTGAGCCACTCAAAGCGACTCTAAAACCTCCAAGGCATTACTAGTCAATGACAACGGGCTCAAATGACTTAACCAAGTCATCTACCGCCTTCATTTGCGCTAAATAAGGCTCCAACTTATCCAAAGGCAAAGCACACGGACCATCGCACTTAGCTTCATCAGGGGTTGGGTGAGCCTCTAAGAACAAGCCCGCAATGCCTAAAGCCATACCTGAACGAGCCAACTCGAAGGCTTGTTGACGTCGACCACCCGCTGAATCTGAACGACCGCCAGGACGCTGTAGCGCATGGGTTGCATCAAAAATGACCGGCGCCATGGCTTTCATATCGTCCATACCCAACATATCAACAATCAGATTATTGTAACCAAAGCTGGAGCCGCGCTCACACAACATCACGCGATCATTTCCTGCGTCATGGAACTTAGTGATGATATGGCGCATTTCATGAGGGGCTAAAAACTGAGGCTTTTTGATATTGATCGCCGCACCCGTTTTCGCCATAGCCACCACCAAGTCAGTTTGGCGCGCTAAAAACGCAGGTAATTGAATCACATCGACTACTTCAGCCACAGGCGCAGCCTGAAAAGGTTCATGCACATCAGTGATGACGGGTACACCGAAGGTGTCTTTGATCTCTTGAAAGATCTTCAAACCCTCTTCCATACCGGGGCCACGGTAAGAGTTAATAGAAGACCGGTTCGCCTTATCAAAAGATGCCTTAAATACATAAGGAATACCCAGCTTTTGGGTCACTTCAACGTACTTTTCACACGTCTTCATCGCTAGATCGCGACTTTCAAGCACGTTAATGCCGCCAAACAGAGTGAAAGGCTTACTGTTACTGACGTCTAAATTGGCAACCGTTACTTGTTCGATCATCGACCTACCCTATTAAATTTGATGCTGAAATATACCCGAAATACCCTTACATCGCCATGCTAAGCAGAGCGAGAATTGATATGATACGCCCTTTTTTGGCAGGCGGCACACATGGATTTAAGCGTTATATACCCAGTGCATATTACCTTTGCCACCCACTATATTTTAAAACGTATAGCAACCTGCCTAACCAACACCACTCAAGGCCTGCCGCATGCAGAGCATATCATCTCGCTATCAGGCAAACCCCACTACATCAAACAAGCAAAACAGATAATAAACAGCTTACAAACGTCAGATAACGCACGAATCAAACTGATCGACTACCACACACCTAGCACACCCTATTCACCGGGCATTGCACGTAATTTTGCCGTCAAGCACGGAAGTAAAAATCACTTGTTATTTTGGGATATTGATTTATTAGGTAGCGAGCAGCTATACAAAGCCATACCAAATCACATAGTAGAAATGTCAAAACAAACCAACCGTTTTGAAATGTACCCGTGCTTATATCTTTGCCAAGAGTACACAAAGAATTTAAAAGACTACTCCAGTCAAACTATTGAACAAGCTTGGGTTGATGCCACCAACTTAAAAGTTAACAGCATTGAACACTTTGCCATGGCTACCTCAACCATACTTTGCAACAAACAGCACTTTTTAGACATCGGTGCATTTGACGAAGAGTTTATCGGCCACATGGGGGAAGATTTAGAATTATTAAATAGACTTTCCATTACTTATGGCAAATATCCATTTGAGAAAGATCACGCAGAAGACTGGCCATCTAAAGTGTCTGCAGAGTTAAAGGGATTTAGAAAGCAGTTTGCGCTGTATGGGTTAGATAATTTAAATAACCAGTTATTTACTTGCCATTTAAATCATAGAACTCAATTGGGTAGCCCATATAAAAAAGCTAATTCACAGAATAGAAGCTTACTAATGCGTAAAATAAAAAATAAAGCACCCAAAACTGAGTTTTCAGAATTTACAAATGATTGGCCTGATTTCTTACAACAAACACCCCCCATAAAAAAAGGCTACCTTGAGGTAGCCTTTAGAAAAGGAAGAAAACTATTAAAAAATCCCATTCAATTTTTTAAAGATATATATTAAGGTAACGGCTTAGAATGAGCGGTTACAGCATATAAGCTAAGAATACGGTCATCCATTGATGTGAAGCATGTTTGTTGCTTCTTCACCAGAGTAGGTGAGAATGAACCATCCCGATCACGGGGTGTTTCAATATTCACTTCGCCGTGATCTGTGATCACCGTCTTGCGTGATCGGCCATTGCAGCTGTTTGGGTTCTCATTGGGCTGGTGCTTTGTATAGCCCAGATGATCATCTAACTCGGCGTTCAGCGCTGCTTCTACGGTGATTTTAGTGAGGATTTTTTGGAAATCAGCGAGATCTTCTTGGGTTTTGATGCCTTTTGCAGCTTCAAGAGCAAAGGCTTCGAGGTCTTTTTTATTCATAACTGCTTATCCTTATGATGATGAGATGATAAGCAGTTACACAATTTTATCTACAGTCTCAGTCTAAACTACTACATTTTAAGGCATCAAACTCAGATTTTTGCTCAAATGTAAGCGGTGGGTATACAGACTGTATCCATGTCAAAAAACCATCATTTAGGCAGTTTCTTCATATTGGTTAACTAATCTTTTCATCGTTAGTAACATATCATCAGCAACCTCTTTATGGCGTAAACCATATTCTAAATTAGCCAACATATAACCAGACTTACTACCACAGTCATGGCTTTTACCAATCATGGAATACGCTTCTACGGTTTCAGTTTTCATGAGCGTTGCTATAGCATCGGTAAGCTGCACCTCACCACCGGCACCAGCTGGGGTATTGTCTAAAATATTCCAAATGCTTGCCGGTAATACATAGCGGCCAACAACCGCTAAGTTAGATGGTGCAACATCTAAAGCTGGTTTTTCTACCATACCGACCATGGCAACTGACTCACCCGATTTAATAGACACACCATTGCAATCAGCGATGCCGTATTTATCTACCTGATCTTTTGCAACAGACTCAACCATAACTTGGCCACGACCTGTAGCACGAAATTGATTTAGCATATCAGCCAAATTATCTTGTGATAAATCCGATGCGGCATCATCAATGATTACATCAGGCAATATCACTGTAAAAGCACTTTCACCTACTAAGGGGCGGGCACAAGCAATTGCATGTCCAAGCCCTTTGGCTTGCCCTTGGCGCACATGCATGATCGTCACACCTTTAGGGCAAATTGCCTGTACCTCATCAAGTAACTGGCGTTTAACTCGCGCTTCTAATGTGGCCTCTAATTCAAAGCTAGTATCAAAGTGGTTTTCGATACTGTTTTTACTCGAATGAGTAACCAGTACGATTTCTTTAATGCCTGCTGCAATGGCTTCGTTTACCACATATTGAATCAGTGGCTTATCGACGATTGGTAGCATTTCTTTAGGTATGGCTTTTGTAGCCGGGAGCATTCTTGTTCCCAGACCTGCCACAGGTATTATTGCCTTCATTCTAACTCTTCCTAACTCACTAAAATATTGGTTCAATTTCACTAATAACTAAGCCAATATTTAATTTATTCCCATCAATGCGACAGAATGTATTATCTTTACATACTCATATAAGCGAACTTGTTTTAAATAGACACATCAAATCCTATAAGCCTTGCTTATTCATATTTAACGTTCTAGACATACTAAGCATACCCACAGCATAGATTATGTAACCAAATCAACTGTTGACGGTAAAGCCTTGGTGGATAATTTAAACTTAATTGCTAAACCCACTTTGACAGATATAGAATCAGGAAGCGCCCGCATTATATCTTCAACTTCTTCAGCTCTATTCAGATAAGATAATGCTATTAACATTTTGATCAATAGATCTAAGGGTACATCACGAACATCTAAATAAGCCTTTTCTAGCTGAGTGACAACTTTCTTCCAGTTTTTTCTTTTAAAAGCCAATAACGCAATTAACTCACGACATTTAGGATCATTATGTATAAGTTTTTCATATTTCACCAAAACATCATTGGCTTCCGAGAGTTTCCCTAACTTAATCAAGCAATCAGCCAATAATAAATGAGGCTTGTCATAAAGCTGTAATTTAATATCATTACTATCAATAACATCATAAAGAGTTGCAATGGCTGGTATCCAATTTTGATGTGCTATATGTCCTAATGAGTGAGCTAATTTTCTTTGTTGTTCTGAAAGATCAAGATGCCAAGCTCCAGATGATAAGCTTCGGAATATCGCTTTGTGCCTACCAAGAGCTGACAAACATTTTAAGCGCATTATACCGCTTATATAATCGTGCGGGGCGCACTGTTCTAAATGTGATAATGCTTCTTGCCATTCATAACGAAACATTGCCAGCTTAGCAGCCATCATCTTCATTTCCCGGCTCAAATCTCGATATTGTCGATTGGCCAGCATATCATCAAATATAGCTTGAGCTCTGCCTAAATGACCGCTCTCAAGTAGCCCATCAGTTTTTACTAACCTAGATTGATCAGAACAATCTGTAACTTTTTCAACAGCTATTGCTTTAATGTTATTTTCAAAACTTTGAATTTTAATTAGCGCTAAATCGGCAGGTAAATCACCCTTAATAGGGTAGGCGCTTCTTAATTGTGAAATTACCTTATCCCAGTTGCCATTCGCAAAAGCAAGACGCGCAATTTCTTCGCGACAAGCGATATCATTTTTAGTGTGTTTTTCAAAATTAGAGAGTTCTGTATTAGCCTCAGCAAAGCGACCCATCTCCCTTAAACAGCGGGCAAGAATGAGCTGAGATTTTAGAGTTTTCAATTCAATTCTTTTACATTCCTCCACTAAAGATAATGCTAGCTTAGTAGCAACAGACCAGTTTCCATCACAAATTTCTAACCAACAGGCCATGTATTCTGCTTCTACTTCTGTAAAATCTTGAGCCCAACTTTGATTTAGTAAACCCTTAAGATTAAGGCTCAAGCCCAATTCAGCCAAGCTGACAGCATATCCAAACCCGTCTTGCTTATTCGTTATATTTATTAGCTTAAAATACGCGACAGCTTGTCCCCAATCATGTCTAGCAATAGACAAATGACCTCCAACTCTATTAGTGTTTTCTAAGCATAAAATAGAGATGCTTTCTTTATATAATTTTGATGCCTCAGTTAGCCTTCCTTGCTGAGCAATTGATATAATCAATTGAGCACATGCAGTGTTCTTTTGATTACCATCCGCAATTTTTAAAAGTTCCTTCCACCGCTGTTCTGCCAAATTGAATTCTGAACTAGCCATAGCAGTGGCAGCATACTCTTCAATTTTTTTAGGGTTAACACAAGCATCAGCATGATTAAAATTCATTGATAGTATTGCCTCATAGACTCTCTTACAGTTCTCCCCATCTTTCCGTAAAAATGTCTTTTCCATTCTATTTAAAATAATTCCCGAAGGATTACATTTATTTTCTAGCAATACAGTCAAACTTAAAAAAAGTTCATCTTGATTTAAAACAACATCACCAAACCCATCCTTCCTATAGTCAAAATAGCCTTTTGAATAGGTATGACTGCCATTAAACACTACATCTTCATCAAATTGGTAATATATAGATGGCTTATTTAAATAAGCAACATCAAAGGCTACAGATGAATAATCAGTTATGAAGACAGCACAAGATGCAATAAAACTTTGCATATCAACTTCATTACAATCAGCTGTTTTAATGAATCTTGGAATTGAAAATTCGTTCAAATATTGCGTCAAATTAGGGTGCGGCATAAAAACAACACTATATCCAAACTGATTGGCAAGTACCTCAAGCTTTTCACTTAGTAAAAAACCCTGCCAATACTTGAAGTACTCAGATTCGTTAAATAAATGATTATATTCTCGCTCGGTTTTTCCTTTAACAATCTCCCCTGCTAAGTGATTGCGCCAAGTAGGCATAATTAATATTTCTTTATTCCCACCAATATCTAATTTGCACAATCGATCATAACGAGGAAAACCAGTCAGCACAGTTTCCTTTTTGCTCAAGTAATAAGGTGAGCCCTGTTCAACAAAAGATTCATATTCAGGCTTTGTGGCCGTCACAAGACAATCAATTTTGGTTGTATTATTCAACCACCGAGAAAGGTCATCCTTTGTAATTCCATGCTGCAAAAATACAAACTTTTTATCCAACGTTGAATATTTACCATCATACTCTGTAAAGTATCTATTAATATGCGAGCTTATAAGAACACTCGAACATTTATAGGCTTTATCAAAAGCCTTACTTTTTATATCAAGAAGTTTAAACCCTTCCTTTTTTAAACGCCCCCAGTCCTTCGACTTTTTAGATAATACAAAGTATGCATTTATAGTGTCAGTTTTATTCATTACATATCGATATAAATGTTCTGCATTATCACCCGCACGCATATTTGAATCCATAAAAAGCCATGCATCCTTAAACGCATTAGATTCAATAGAATGTAATGGAACTTTCTTACTAAATATATTCCCGACATCTAATACTTTGATACTATTACTATAGCTTTCTCCAAAAATTGAAAACTCAGTACGAACCCCAAATTTCACAGTTAGCTCCTGAGCTTCACTATCAAAAGGTACCCATACAACATGCTGCCTAAAAGAACGACCTAAAAAATCATGAGTCACAATCTTTTCTTCAAACGGAAAAGCCTCATTCCCATCAAGGAATACAGACCCTATCGTACCAGGCTGTTCATAATAGCTAATCTGTAAAAGCTTACGCTCATAATCAATATCCTTTACATAGACCATCTGAAAACCAAAGCCGTATCCTTCCTTAAACAAAGCATCCACACCAACCTTATGAAAAAACCAAACACCCAGCATATTGAATTTCATTATTTCATTACGGTCTATATAAGAAAACGATTCATCCATTAATTTAAGAAATTCAGCTCTTTGATCTACCGATAAAAAATTTAGCCCCCCTGAATTATTCACAAACTTTTGAAAATACTGCATTAAGAAATATAATGCTGTTTTTTGAGCATGCTTAGGGACATATCCCAAAGACTCTTTATACTTCAACAACATCGGTATAAATCCATACTCTAACACATTCCTGTATTTTTCAGGCCTTTCCCATTGTGTGTTTGTTGTCGAACTTTCATCCTCACGAACACGATAGTAATAATTTGCATTCTTTAAGAAAGCGGCATTCCCCTCTGATAACAAAAGGTAATCCAATACAAATTTTCCATCTTCAAAGTTCGGTTTTATCTTGTTATTAAAAATTAAGTTATGCTCACGAATAATATTACTTTTAAATAGAGCAGAGCTAACTGACAGCTGTATTTTCTCTCCTAAATTGTTAGCAGGGACTATATCCTCATTTTCCTTAAAGCAATAAGATAATGGCTGTGTATCTCTAAATTCATTTAAATCCTCCCTATAAACAATCATTTTGCAAGCAACTAAACTAATATTACTAGACTTATTCTTTTCTAAAAACTCATCTACAACTGAAAAGTAGTGCTTATTGATGAAATCATCAGGATCAATAAATGCAACCCAATCAGTAGAAACAGACTTTAATCCAAGATTTCGCGCTGAAGCCTGCCCACCATTTTCTTTTCTAATATATTTAATATTATCAGGATATTTCTCTATCCACTTATTTATTACTTCTGGAGATTTATCAGTTGAACCATCATCCACCAAAATTAGTTTAATATTACATAGAAAATTTAGATTTTGATTTATTATACTTTTTATAAATTGATCCAAATACTTATCAACATTATATACTGCTGAAACCACTGAATAACTATTACAACCATTCTCGACTAATTTGTTTTTTTTCTTAAGCATAAGGGACTTATATTTATTTTTATTATTAGACCTCATATCGGAAAAGAATAATTTTGGATTATTTTTTAGCTTCTTTGCCTTTCTTATTAAGGTACTTCTTTTCACTTTAACTCCTTTCTAGCTTCCATCAACATGCAACTAGTTTGTATTTCTAATTCAAAAAGCATATGACTTAGCTGCCACAAACTTAGATCAAGATCTTCTTCCGACAGCACACAACCAAACACCTCTTTCACAGTGCAGCCATTTATCGTGTTACACTAAAAATATCAAGTTGAATATGTGAACTAGGCGATAGAAGTAAATATTTCAATACTGCAGGATAAGGACAACAGTACACTCTTTAGAACTGTGTAGATTTTAATCTATAGCAGACATACTCCCGAGGAAGGGTAAATTAAATCTCTATCCTTTAAGTGTATTCTCTATTAAAGGGCTACTACCACAGCCGCGGACACCGCCACCTGATAAATGACTTGCATGATATCTTTGGTTAATTGCAAAGATTTCACATCTGGTTTTCCAAGCACAAACACTTCATCACCTGGGTGAATTTCGTCTTCGTCACTTAAATCTGAATTCACATCAATGAATGAGCCGTTTGGTTTCATGATGAGGACATTCATGTCGTCTACATCTGCGGTACTGCCACCAGCTTTGTTAATGTAATCTTGCGTATTAAATTCAGCGTCGTAGGTGATGGCCGTTGGGAATAACACTTCGCCGTGCACCATGATTAAACTTTGTTTAGCAGGCACCACAATGCGATCACCTTGTTGTAAGGTCACTTGTTTGGCATCGTAGCCGTCGGCCAATAGCACTTGGCCTTTTGGCTGTACATCTTTTGCTTTTTCAATCCACTGTAAAATAATTTCGGCTTCGGCTTTGCGTAACTGCGCAGTTTCATTTGTCGCAGAGCGCGCTGTTAATACACTTTGTTCTAAAGATGATAGTGAGGCCATTAGCATGTCTTTTTGGCGCTTAGCGACAGATTTGCGGTACAACTGAATAGCTGCTTGGTTTGAAAGGTCGGTAAATTCAACTTTGCCTAGTAAGTCTTGCAGGGTGGCACCCCAAGGTAACACCATTTCGTACTGGGAATTATGCTCGCCCACTACCTCAACACTTATGCTATTGGCACGTAATTGTGATGATACTTTTACGATTGAACCCACTTGAATGTTTACGTTTTTAAGTTCAGTTAAGCCATACTGTTTAGCGCTCACCTCTTTCATACCGTTTTTATTAAATGGTTGCACTAGGGTTGCATGGGTGGCGTTTTCATTAATAGCTACTGCCGCCAATATTTCATTTAGATTGGCTTGTTTGTCTTTAAGCTCGTACTTGCCGGCAAACCCCACTTCACCTTCTATGGTGATGTCGCCTGTTTTTGGAGCTACAAAAATCACGTCCCCTTCGTGTAGCTGCACACTTGGCATGGTGCCTTCTTGGATAAACGCATATAGGTCAATCTCTTTTACGGTTTTACCGTTGCGCTTCACACTAATATTGCGGTAGCTACCCATGTGTTTACGAATACCGCCTGCTTTATCGATAAACGCCAATACACTGTCTGCGCTTTGGCCTTCATATAAACCTGGATTATTTACCATGCCAGACAAAAACACTTTAACGGTTTGGCTTGATAACAGGGTGACATAAGCTTGTACATTTGATTTATAAACACGCTTAATGGATTTAAGTACCACAGCATTCAGTTTTTTGTTTTCAACACCCAGTACTTTGACAGGACCCACCTTCGGAATAAAAATATTACCTTGTGCATCTACTTGGGTTTCTTGCTGGTAATCTAGCCCACCCCACAGTTGCACTAATAAGGTATCCCCTTGGTTAATGCGGTACTCTGGATTGACCCCAGTAAAACCTTGTTTGGTAAATGCACCCGAAAACAACCAATGGGCAAAGTCAGGCGTACTACTACTTTCTGCCAATACCCTTTGTTTTTCAGCGTTTTGGTCTTTTTGAAGGTCAATCGCCTGTGTATTAAACGTGAGCATCAAACCAATACTGACAACTAAGCCTTGTAAAAACTTCATGCTAATTACTCCTTATGCTCTTTAACAATGACCCAAATCAAACGGGCTAATAAATACACCAACAACAAAGACACGAACCAAGTGAAAATACTGTATATACGCCTTGGGTATTGGTCCGTTTCCGGTTGCGCTGGGTGCTGCACAATGAGTAGGTGTTTCAATTTACGGTAAGCGTCAGCCCGAACGACCTCCATACTTGAAAGCCCTGCTTGGTATAAACCTGTCGCCAGCTCGGTATTCAACTTGATTTCTTGAAAGTTAGCAGTAATTTGATTTAACGACTTTTGATCATCCGAGGTAAGCTTACTTTGCTCCTCTGTTAGCTGCTGCTTTAACGATTTAATTAAAATACGCTGGCTTTTCACCTCAGCTGCATCATCACGCATCACCGCGACCATTTCTTTTAATTTGGCTTCGGCGGTAATAATATTCGCTTGTAAGTTACTTATAGCCGTTAACATGGCACTGCCTTGCTGCTCTGGATTGTAAAGCTCGTTATTGTTTTGAAAATTTACCAGCTGTTGCTGCTGGTTTTTCATATTGGTGTATAGGCGTTCAACTTCTTTTTGTGCATAGGACAGTTGTTCCTTGGCCATTTTGTCAC
This sequence comes from uncultured Saccharospirillaceae bacterium, assembly GCA_947503895.1. Lineage (GTDB taxonomy): Bacteria > Pseudomonadota > Gammaproteobacteria > Pseudomonadales > Oceanobacteraceae > Bermanella. The sequence goes on along the minus strand of CANNFT010000004.1, from coordinate 44,161 downwards.
CCAGGGCATTAATAAATAGCTCACTTTTCTCTAATAACGTTTGGCCCAGTAATAAGCTATATTCAGGTGTAAAGGCTTGCACCTCTATGTGTACAATGTCGGATAACTCATCATGGCGTACACTAATATGCTTTTGGTAAAACTCAAGGTAATCTTCAACGGTTGCGCCTTTGCTCAACCCACTTAACGCATCCCACTCATCATTTTGATAATGAGCTTTTAAGCCAATGGCATTATTTAATGCCACCGCCATTTCGCGGGATTCTACGTATTCCTTAATAATGAGCGCATCACGCATAGAGGAAGAAGTGGTGCCCAGTGCAGTAAACCCCATCAATGCCGCTTCATTGCTGCCTGCTTCTTTTACGACAAATTGAGTAGAGGTCGCGTAGCGAGGGGATGCCACTATTGTGTAGTAAGCCACGACTAAGATCGATGCAATTAGCACTAATGCAAACGAGCCAAGTTTTGCCCATGCTATATACGCGGCTTGACGCGTACCCACATAGGCTTTGCTATCAACCACAAACTGCTTAGGGTCGCGCTTTAATTTACGCACTTTGCGCTGTATCGGAGACAGTGTTTTTACCACTACAGGCTCTGCTGACGCTTGTTTATTTTGCTGTGACATAGGTATCTTTGTATTCTTGTATGGCATCTTCCAAGCTAGGGAAGAATTCAATATTTTGGTTTTTTACCACGATGCCTGCTTGGCAATACTTGCGCAGTTCACCCATTGAATGACTCACCATAATGAGCTTGGTGGTTTCAAATTTACTTTCTAATAATGCTTGGCTTTTATGGCGAAAGTTTGCATCACCCACCGCACCTAGCTCATCAATTAGCAGCACATCAAAGTCAAAATCAAAGGCCATGGTTAAGCCAAATGCCACACGGGAGCGCATACCACTTGAGTAGCTTTTGACCGGTTCATCAAAATAGGCACTTATCTCAGCAAATTCATACACTTTTTGCTCTATCTCTTGGGTATTTTTGTAACCATGTATGCGCGCAACAAAGCGGCAGTTTTCACGGCCACTCATGCTGCCCTGTAAACCGCCTTGCAGCCCTAACGGCCATGATATTTTTTTGTCGCTGCTAATCTCACCTTTGTTTGGGTAATCAGCTCCACCCAACATGCGCACTAAGGTGGATTTACCCACACCGTTTGGGCCCAAAATGGCAATACTTACATCAGTAGGTAGTTCGATATTGACGTCTTTAAATACGTAACGTCGTCCTTGTTTAGTCGGGTAATATTTACTTAGGTTTTCAAATTTGATCATAAAGTGGCAAACCTTATGCGATTCACGCGATATAGCATTAAGCCAACCGTTACAAAACTGAGCGAGGTTAAAGCCAAATACCCCCAGCTGCCAACAGGGGTGGTGTAGCTTGCAAAAAACGCATCGCGACTTAATTCAATAGCGTGAAAGATTGGGTTCCATGTAAATAAATACCAGTATTTAGCAGGGATCATAGTCGCGCAAAAGAAAATACCGGATATAAAAAACATGGGCGTCATGACCATACCCAGCAATTTATTGGCATCTTGCCAATAAATTAATGCACTACTCATACATAGGGCGATGCCAAAACCCAGTGCGATTAATAATAGCGACGCTGTAATCAACTCTAGAATATCTTGTGGCCATACATCTAACCCCAACCACGCCATGACACTTAAAATAATCATATAAACAATAAAAAATGTAGCAAGTTCAATTGTCAATCGCGTGAGAATTGGATCTATAGGGCTGACCTGGCGATAGGCAAACAAAGCTTTATTTGCAGATATACCTGAAGACAATTGAGTGACGGTTTTATTGAAGGTTTTAAATGGCATTACGCCGGAAATTAAAAACAGTGCAACCGGTACTCCAGACAAACTGTTACGGCCAAGTAACGTAAAGAGGATGGCTAATATCGAAGCCTGCGCCGCAGGCTCAGCCAACGCCCAAAAATAACCTAACTTTGAGGAGCCAAAGCGCGTCTTCAACTCACGCATCAATAGTGCATGAACCGTATCCCGCATTATCTGTAATGAGGTGCGCGTCACTGGTAGTTCCCCAATAGTTTTTTCGCCAAGAAGCCTACACCTCTCGCCGATGATTTTCTTTCCGTCAAATATAGGATTTTTAACCAAGGCACGTCTGACTTATGTCAGAGGTTGCATTGATCCATTTCTCCACACAATAAAGCTTTCAAGCTGTACTGATGAGTAGCCCACTTGTATTGCTCACTTTTTGCAGTAAGGAATTAACCTCTGCGTGAGTCTCTTTTTTATATTGCTATGGTGAAACGGGTTGATTGACTATTAAGCAATCAATTGGAAGGGTGCATCCGTTCGCCCGAATCGGATGCGCATTATAGATACAATTTGTTGCATGTTAAATACGGTCGAGACATTTATTAACATAAATATCCACTTCCGATTTCACATATTAACAATGAACTAAGAATTTAGTTTAATTTGATGATTTTTAAGACAATCAAGAACAAAAAACACACAGCAAGCGCTTAAAAAACACTCAACTTCATGCATTGCAAGCTCACAACTGCTTAATTTTTAGGCTAAAACGAGATTGTCGCGATGAATCAGCTCGGGCTCATCCATATAGCCCAGCACAGAGACTATGTCTTTGGAATCTTTTTTGATTATTTTTTGAGCTTCCAAGGCACTATAATTTATCAAGCCTTTGGCGATCAAATGCCCCGCCTCATTCAAGCAAGCAACTACTTCACCGCGCTCAAAATTGCCTGCTACTTTTGTCACGCCCACCGGCAATAAGCTTTTACCTTGTGATAATAATGCTTGTACTGCCCCCGCATCCAGGGTGACTTCACCGCGTGTTTGCAAGTGTCCCGCTATCCATTGCTTGCGTGCAGCCATTGGCTCTTGATCTGAAACCAGCAGAGTGCCAATTTTTTCGCCATTGCGTAAACCTATGAGCACATTTTCTATCCGGCCACCTACGATGACCGAGCTGGCACCCGATCGTGCAGCCAATCTTGCAGCGCGAACTTTCGTGACCATACCGCCACGACCTAGCGCACCACCGTCACCCGCCATTGCTTGAATCGCAGGGTCTTCTGCTCTTGCAACATCAATGAGTGTGGCGTGCTTATCTTTGCGAGGGTCTGCGGTGAATAAACCTTGCTGGTCGGTAAGAATCACTAGCGTATCCGCTTCGACCAAATTGGCGACCAGCGCACCCAGTGTATCGTTGTCTCCGAATCGAATTTCATCGGTCACGACGGTGTCGTTTTCATTAATGATGGGGACCACGCCGAGGTCGAGCAGAGTTCGCAAGGTTGAGCGAGCATTTAGATAACGCTTACGGTTGGAAAGATCGGCGTGGGTTAATAAGACTTGAGCCGTATTGTGTTGATGGCGAGCAAAATTGGTTTCATAACACTGGACCAAGCCCATCTGCCCAACAGCTGCCGCAGCCTGTAATTCGTGTAAGGCGGTGGGACGTTTGGTCCAACCTAGTCGCGTCATACCTTCAGCAACAGAACCCGAAGACACCAGCACCACTTCGATACCCTGACGCTTTAACTCTGCAATTTGATCAACCCAGTTTTGAATGCCTTCACGGTTTAAACCGGCGCCGTCATTGGTTAATAGTGCACTGCCAATTTTAACAACCCAACGCTTGCTATGAGTTAAAGACGTTCTGGATACCACTGTACTGATCACTCTTGCCTGAGATTAAAGATTGTGTTGCTAAGTGCTAGCGGACCACTGAATATCAACCCGCTCTTGCTGATCGACATTGAGACATAAAAAATAGAGGTGCTTTATTCATTTATAAAATACAAGCGGCGCACTATTTACTGTCATTGAAGATCCTCTACTATGCATATCAAACGCCCATCATGGCCCCAAGTAAGACGCCATGTCAGAGAGGTTTAGCCTTTATTCATTGGTATAAATGAATTCTGGGCCATCTTCATCGTCAAAATCATCATCGTCGTCTTCTGGTGCGGCCAGCTTAGCGGCCTTTCGGGCTGCTCGTTCGTGGTTACGACGCTCTGCCATTTCTTCCATTCGCTCACGAGCTTGCTCTTCGACCAATGCACGATGCGCTTCTTCTTGCTCCAATACTTCTGGGTTTTCGGCAATGGCGGCAGCTCGTTCATCTAAGAAGCTCATAATATCAAAGCTAATTTGCTGCGTGCCCTCTTTGTTAATCGCAGCGATTTTGTACACAGGCCCCGTCCAATTTAGCTGATCAATTACAGATTGGCAGCGCGCTTCGCGCTCGTCTTCGGGCACTAAGTCCAATTTATTGAGCACCAACCAACGCTCCCGTTCGGCCAATGCTGGGCTAAATTTATCCAGCTCATTGACAATGGCCTGAGCATTATCCGCAGGCGTCGATTCATCGTATGGATACATATCAACAATGTGCAGCAAGATACGTGTACGAACCAAGTGCTTCAAAAAGCGAATACCAAGGCCTGCACCTTCTGATGCCCCTTCAATTAAGCCGGGAATATCTGCCACTACAAAGCTCTTATGCTTAGCGACGCTCACCACTCCGAGGTTCGGCACCAATGTCGTAAATGGATAATCCGCCACTTTGGGCTTGGCAGCAGAGACCGCTCGAATAAACGTCGACTTACCAGCATTGGGTAGACCAAGCAAACCCACATCCGCCAATACTTTCATTTCGAGCTTTAAGTTTCGGCTTTCACCCGGCGTGCCTTTTGTGGTCTGTCTTGGCGCTCTGTTGACCGAACTTTTAAAGTGAATATTGCCCAATCCACGCTGACCACCCTGCACGACTTTTAGCTCGGCACCGATCTCAGTCAAGTCGCCAAGTGTCTCTAAGGTGTCTTCGTCGATAATGGTCGTACCAACAGGCACACGCAAGACGGTGTCTTCGCCTTGCTTGCCGCTCATTTCCCTGCCTTGACCGTCTTGCCCATTTTGCGCTTTATAGCGACGGACATAACGGTAATCGACGAGCGTGTTAATCGCGTCATCTGCTCTTAATATAATGGATCCACCGTGGCCGCCGTCACCGCCATCTGGCCCACCTTTAGGGATATATTTTTCACGACGAAAACTCAAACAGCCATTGCCGCCTTTACCGGCTTCAACAGTGATACTGGCTTCGTCTACGAATTTCATTGATCTATCCTCTAATGGCGCCCTGCCTGTGTCAGGTCATGATGAGCGCAATGTACTGCTGTTATGAACCCGCATCCGCTAACACAGCGGTTGCTTCTTTATATTGTAGAACTTTCAAAAAAACAAAAAGCCCTGCCGCCGAAGCGTACAGAGCTTTTATCTGGCAAGCCTAATATAACTTACCTAGGGTCGATCTTAGTTCGCAGCAGCAGGCTGAATGCTGACGTGCTTACGGAACTGACGACCTTTCTTTTCGAACTTAACGTAGCCATCTGCCTTAGCAAACAACGTGTGGTCACGACCACAGCCTACGTTGTCACCTGCGTGTACTTTAGTACCGCGCTGACGAATAATGATAGAACCAGCTGTTACAAACTGACCACCGAATGCTTTTACACCAAGACGTTTTGACTGGGAATCGCGACCGTTACGAGTACTACCACCAGCTTTTTTGTGAGCCATGGGTCATCTCCTTTCTAAAAGCCTAAGTCTTTGGATATTTTACTCAGGCTTCTTTTGGTTAATCTTTTGTGTATAGAGCTCTGTAATAACAGCCCATACCATTTATAACGCTTGAAGCAGAAAATTAGGCAGAAATACCAGTAATTTTCAATTCAGTGAACCACTGACGGTGACCCATTTGCTTCATGCTGTGCTTACGACGTCTAAATTTGATGATCTTCACTTTCTTGTGACGACCGTGTGCAACTACTTCAGCAGTTACTTTAGCGCCTTCAACAACTGGTTGACCGATTTTTACGTCGTCGCCGTTGCCTACTAGAAGTACTTTTTCTAGCTCAACAGACTCGCCAGTCGCTGTTTCGATTTTTTCAACTTTAAGGGTCTGACCCTCTTCAACACGGTATTGCTTACCGCCAGTTACGACTACAGCGTACATAGTATGTCTCCAATTCCAACTTTAAGAACCTGCCGCATTGGTTACTGCTTGATTTACCTACTTCTATGGACCCTATTCAGAGAGCCCTATGGTAGGGAGTAAGTCGGACAAGTCGGGCGCGAGATTTTATAGCAACACGCACTTCCACGCAAGTATAGATAGTAACCAGCCAAATCCACCCATTTTTCATCTTAATGTGAGGGGTTACCAACCGCTTTTAACTCGATTCGCCCTCGCTCCGCCTTGCTTCAATCGGCTTGCATCATTAGGATAACGGCCTCGCAGAGGAATCGATCATCAATGCACATTAAAGACGTATATTCTGTTGTCTCCGAGGACTTTGAGCAGGTCAACGAGCTTATCTTAAAGCAGTTGCACAGCAATGTTCCCATGGTAGAGAAAATTGGCCACTACATTATTGATAGTGGCGGCAAACGCTTACGTCCATTACTGGTGCTCCTCAGCGCCAAGGCGCTCAACTATCAAGATAAAGAGCTGAGCTTATTGGCCGCCACGATTGAGTTCCTGCACACAGCGACCTTACTTCACGATGATGTGGTGGACACTTCCGACCTGAGACGAGGTCGCGCGACGGCGAATGCGAAATGGGGTAATGCTCCTAGCGTGCTCGTCGGGGATTTTCTATACAGTCGCGCCTTTCAAATGATGGTTTCTCTAGGCAACATGCGCATCATGGAAGTGCTATCGAATGCCACCTGCGTCATTGCGCAAGGCGAAGTATTACAGTTAATGAATGTGAAAAATCCGGATGTCTCTGAAGCGCAATACATGGATGTTATACAAGGCAAAACCGCGATGCTATTTGAGGCCAGCTCCCACGCAGGAGCGTTATTAGCAGGCGCTCATACAGAACAAGAATCGGCCCTTAAGCAATTTGGCCATCACCTCGGCATGGCCTTCCAGCTGATTGACGATGTTCTCGACTATCTAGGGACCACCGAAGAGTTAGGCAAAAATGTAGGGGATGACCTAGCCGAAGGCAAGCCCACCCTACCGCTGATATATGCCATGCAAAATGCACCCAGTGCGGATGCTCAACTTATTCGTCAAGCCATACGCAAAGGCGGAACAGAGCAACTGGAAGAAATACTTGCCATTGTTCGTCAATGCGGCGCGATCGACTACACCATCCAAAAAGCCAAAGATGAAGCACAAGCAGCCAAAGACTGCTTGCAGTCGCTCGATGAGTCCGCTGCTCGCGATGCCCTAAGCGCACTCGCAGACATCGCTGTGGAACGAAGCCATTAATATTTGGTCTACAAGCCTGATACAGAAGTTATACACAAAGACGGAAGTCAATCGGCAGGTTCGCTGTTAAATTGCACACACAATAAGGCAGCCAACTCCGATAAACTGGCAAAAAAATACTCAGGGTTTGTAGATCATGCTTGCACGCTTTTTAAGCCTCTTGGTGCTGTTTGGCACCTTTTTCTCCTCGAACGCTTCGGCCGACCTTTTTGGTAGCGCCAAAGCCATTCCCGTTAATGAGGCGATCCAATATACCGTTGAAGAGCGTGGGGATGAGCTGCTCATCCACTGGAAACTTGCCGACACCGTTTATCTCTATCGAGACAAGCTCAAGCTCTACTATCCGGACAAATCTAAATACGAAGCATTTAAGTTCGAAGACATTCCCGAGGTGATTGAGGACCCTAGTTTTGGCTCGGTATCCGTGTTCTATGAATCTGCTACCACAGCCATTGATCGTACGAAACTTAAGTCCGGCACCACTGAGCTAACGCTCAAATATCAAGGCTGTCACGAAGCAATGGGGCTTTGCTATCCCCCGCAAAAGACCCCTCTGCCCATCACCCCCACCACTGCCAGCGCACCATCAGATTCAAGCACATCTGCACCCACCGAAGACAATCTAAACAGCGCCACTGGCATTAACAGCTTCTTACAAAACGCCAGCACCCTACTGGTGATTGCGACATTCTTGCTACTTGGGATCGGCCTTACATTTACCCCGTGCGTTCTACCAATGGTGCCAATCTTAAGCAGTGTTATTGCCGGGCAAAAGAATTTAACGCCGCTCAAAGGATTCACCATGTCCCTCGCCTATGTGCTGGGCATGGCCATCACATTCGCTTTGGCAGGTGTGCTAGTAGGCATTATGGGAGCACGCTTCAATATCCAGATTTACATGCAGCAGCCTTGGGTTTTAGGCATATTTGCCGCGCTGTTTGTGTTGCTGGCACTGGCCATGTTTGGTTTTTACGAGCTACGCCTACCGAGATTCATCCAAGATCCATTGGATCGCCTTAACCAAAAACAGAAAGGCGGTAATTTAATCAGTGTTTTCCTCATGGGTGCACTCAGCGCAGTCGTCGTCAGCCCCTGCGTTTCAGCACCACTGGCCGGCGCACTGGTTTACATTAGCACCACCGGCGACGCAGCTTTAGGCGGATTTGCACTCTTCGCGCTCGGCATGGGAATGGGCTTGCCACTGATTGCTATTGGCACCACAGGCGCCAGTTTCTTACCTAAAGCCGGCATGTGGATGGATCAAGTGAAAGGATTTTTTGGTGTATTGCTACTAGCAGTTGCACTATGGATACTCGGTCGCGTTCTACCTGAAGACATTTACTTAACCGCTTGGGTGATCCTAATTGGGGTTTACTCCGTCATACTGGGAGCCTTTGAGCCAGCAACAAACACCAAGCAACGAGTCATCAAGGGCTTAGCATTACTGGGCTTTGCATTCTCTATATTATTAATGGCTAAAGTCATTGGGCTTTCCGGCAACACACAACCTCAATTTACCAGCAACCCTAACGCCCCAACCAACAACGTAGCAACAGCATCACCTTCTGCCTCTCAGGATGGAATCTTCACCACCATCACGGACGAAGCAACGCTAAATGAATACCTCAAGACTGCCGAGTCGAATCAGAAAATCGTTTTCTTGGATGTGTATGCGGACTGGTGCATTGAATGCAAAATCATGAGCAATACGATTTTTGCTGACCCTGAGGTTATTCAGGCACTCGAACCCTTTGAGAAGGTCAAATTTGATATCACTGAATTTAATGACTTCCACAAAAAGTACTTAGAAGACCACGGGGTATTCGGCCCTCCTGCACTGCTGTTTTACGGTTTGAATGGTGTAGAAATTAAAGATGCTCAGATTTTAGGCGAAATCAGCAAAGCCGATTTCCTGAATCATTTAGACCAATTTGATCACGTCAGCATGTAATAAAGATCACAATAACACCTCTAAAACCAAGCGACATTCAGTGACCCCGCTTGGTTTTAGAGTCGTCAGCTTGTCACTTTCGGTAAATACACGATCGCCCTATTACACCTACTCCCTGTTTCACTCCTCAGAAGCAAAAACATCTAAAGCAACCGGCAGCGTTAAAGTGCAGGATTCGCCCCCCTCACATCACCGCGCCCTGCCCAAACGTTACTTGGGCTAGCAACCAAAATCTTTTACCGTGTTTCACTACTACCCTACAGTTTAAATATTTAGTAACTGTTCAGCACATCTGTTTTGATACTTATAGCTTTAGAATAGATCTAACGGCTTTCGGCTCCCGTTTTTTTCTTGCGGGGTTGGCACCCCACACCCCGCTTCGCGGCTGCTCAGCCTCCCTTCGACCTTATATAATATCGACCTATAGAGTTGGCGGTCGTCTGAAAGGCCGCATAATGATGATCGTTTCAGTTATATTTCTCGTCGATACTGCTACGTTAAATTTGTCACCATTTTTCGTGATATACATAGTGATTGAGAATTGTGCTGAATGGCTACAATATTTAAAAAGAGCCTAGCATAATGCCTGATGGCCCTTGCTTCGCTCGGTTATGCAGGTATCTACAAATTACAGAGTTTTGAGTTAAAACAGCTGGGCGCCCAGTTGCTTTTGTGCGTATGCCCCGCCTGCTCTTCAAAAATACCCGCTTAAAAAAGTCGTGATGATGAAAATATTTATACATCGTAGGTCGTGATAAGCGCCCTGCGAGCGCGGTGAGTGTTCAGGGTGGTCCACGTAGTGTTTTGGCCAATGGCCGCGCCGTCCGACTTTTTACAATAGCTTGAAGCGGATATGGAGATTCGCACCAAACAGCAGGCACAAAAAAAGCAGCGAAAGCTGCTTTTTTTGTATCAACTGACACCAGAAAAATTTATTTACTGGTTTTCTTAGCAGTTGATTTCTTTGCTGTCGTCTTCTTTGCAGTCGACTTCTTAGCAGTGGTCTTTTTTGCTGTAGACTTAGCTGCCGTCTTCTTTGCAGTTGACTTCTTAGCAGTGGTCTTTTTCGCTGTAGACTTAGCTGCCGTCTTCTTTGCGGTCGACTTTTTAGCAGTGGTCTTTTTAGCGGCTGTTTTCTTAGCCGTCGACTTTTTAGCCGTCGTCTTTTTAGCTGCTGCTTTCTTCGCTGTAGACTTCTTAGCCGTTGTCTTTTTCTCAACAACTTCTTCAGAGGTCTCTTTTGAGTCAGCTGCTTTGGCCTTCTTAGTCGTCGCTTTTTTAGCCGCTGGCTTTTTAGCTTCTGCTTTTTCTTCAGTCTTAGCGGGAGCTTCTTCGCCAGGCATAACACCTGTCTTCACGAACTCAGAAAGTTCGTGCATGCGCGCTTGCTGCTTCTCGTCTAACTTACCGATTTTATGCAGGTTCTGCAGTCGCTTAAGCTCCTTCTTCGCTTCAGCGATTTGTTTCTTCAATTCCTTCTTGCTTTGGAAATCCTGCTTAAGTTTTTCCTGCTCTTCCTTATAGCGGGCTTCACGCTCTTCCTGTTGTTTTACCAGTTCCTGCTGAAGCTTACGGCGCTCTTCCTCACGCTCCGCACGAATTTTTGCACGCTCAGCTTCACGAGCTTCACGCTCTTCTTCCAAGCGCTTCAACTCTTCAGGATCAAGCGTAGGTGCAGCGTCTTCCATTGCCGTGGATTCAACAGTTTCCTCTACAACTTCCTCTGCGGCATCAAAGCCACCACCGCCTAGCAATGCTTCTAAAGCCGCTATTTGGTCAACAATATTTTCTGATTTACTTTCTTGTTGTCTGAGGATTTTTTTATAGGAGGGGCGTTTCTGTGATACTTGTGAACGCTTACCAGGTTTAGCCATTGATGAGTTGCTCTCTCCCGAGGGGTCTTTGTTTGGCGCGCTATTATACGCAACTTCACGCAATAGGCCAAAACTAATACAGTTTATATTGATAATTTATTGCGAATAGCGTTAAAAGGCCCATCATATGGGGCCTTTGTCGGCAAAATTATTTCTTTCTTTAGTCATAATAGCTACAAATCCTGTGAAAATTGATTAAATACCAATCAACTTTAGCTCAAGGAATCCGTAGCAGCCATCATTAGCTAATGGTATCACCTTTGGTTTGCTGATCAGCATGATAAGAAGATCGCACCATAGGGCCACTGGCAACGCGATGAAAACCCATTTTTTTCGCGATCTCACCCAGCTCTTCAAATTCATCTGGGTGGACAAACCGCTCCACCGGTAAATGATGACGGCTAGGCTGCAGATACTGCCCCAGCGTGATCATATCGACGTCGTGGGCACGCATATCTTCCATCACCTTGATCACTTCTTCATTCGTCTCTCCAACACCCAGCATAAGGCCAGACTTAGTGAGCACATCCGGGCAGCGAGCTTTGTATTGCTTCAATAAATCCAGCGACCATTGATAATCGGATCCAGGTCTAACTTTTTTATACAATGACGGCACCGTTTCCAAATTGTGATTAAACACATCTGGTGGCGTTTGCTGAAGGATATCTAAAGCGATATCCATGCGTCCTCGAAAATCCGGCACCAGCACTTCAATATCGAGATTTGGACTCAAGCGCCGACTTTCACTGATGCACTGCGCAAAATGCTGTGCTCCGCCATCTCGTAAATCGTCTCGATCCACGGAGGTAATCACCACGTATTTCAGGCCCATATCAGCAATGGCTTCCGCGAGCTCACGAGGCTCATTCTCAGCCAATGGGTTGGGACGCCCATGTCCAACATCACAAAACGGGCATCGACGTGTACAGATGTCTCCCATGATCATGAATGTCGCGGTTCCGCCACCGAAACATTCACCCAAGTTCGGACAACTCGCTTCTTCACAGACAGTGTGTAGTTTGTGTTTACGAAGCTTGCTTTTCACCTCGTTGATCTTCGAACTGGCAGGAATACGTACTCGGATCCAATCCGGCTTGCGGGGCATTGTTTCAGTCGGGATCACTTTTATGGGTATACGGGCAACCTTGTCTGCTCCGCGCTTCTTTTCACCTTGAACCACTTTAGGCTTGGCGTTGGACTCTTGTGTGCTCATGGCAACTTATCACCTAGTTCAATCATGCCTGGGTAAGACATGCTGGCTATTATTTGATCGATCAACTGATGGCCGACCGATTCTATATCGACTTTGGGTACAAAGTCAGCCATTTGTGTCATGGCCATACCGGCATAACCGCAAGGGTTAATGCGCTGAAAGGGCTCAAGATCCATATCAACATTCAGCGCAAGACCATGAAAGCTATAGCCTTTACGGATACGCAATCCCAATGAAGCGATCTTGCTGTCGTTAACATAGACACCCGGTGCGTCCGCTTTTGGGTAAGCCTGAATATCGTAGCTGGCTAACAAATCCACCAGCGACTGTTCAATGCGTGTGACAAGCTCGCGAGGACCAATATTCAATCGACGTAAATCTGACATAATATAGGCCACTAGCTGTCCTGGACCGTGATAGGTCACCTGACCACCTCGATCCGACTGAACCACTGGTATGTCACCAGCAAACAAGACGTGTTCAGGTTTGCCGGCCTGACCTTGAGTAAAAACGGGAGAATGTTGCAACACCCAAATTTCATCTTGGGTTTCTGAGGTGCGATGATCGGTTAATGCGTGCATTGCCTGCCAAACAGGCTCATAGGACCAGCCATCCTTCAAATATCGAACCCCAACGGTCATTACATCACCATCTTAATACGATCGTGCCGAATGAAATCTTGATGCAACGCTTCAAGCTGTTGCTGGCTGGTAGCAGTGATATAAAACGTAATGGACGTGAATCGACCGTTGCTGCTCTCATTAATTCGAATGCGCTCAAGGTCAAAGTCTGGCGCGTGAACACGCATGATATCTACAACAAATTCTTGATAGTCCGGTGCGGATTCACCCAACACTTTCACGGGGTAATTCGGGCAGGGGAACTCAATTTTGGGGGCTTCTGTTTTCTTGGCCATGGGTACGTCTATGGTTATTTGCACTCATTTCCGAGCGCTATGAATATCGGGTCAGTTCTCAATATGGTTGTGGATGGCACAAGTTTCAAGCGCCGCCGCCCAGTGAAAGGACTCATTCAGTCTTATTGGAGCAGTATTGCTGTCGTATTTCAACAATCTGTTAAGACGTTATTTGCTGGACGACCGACCGGCCCGTCCAGCTAGGACTGACGACTATCTAGCCAAATAAAGATGAGAAAAATAGCTTGATGTAATCCCAGATTCTCGCAAAAAAACCGGCCTCTTCAATGTCTTCCATTGCGATAAGAGGTTTCTCCAGCAATAAATCTCCCTCTAAAGAAACCGTAAGTTGGCCATACTCAGTCCCTTCACTAATCGGTGCTTTGATGACTTCATCGACACTGTATTCAATATCAAGATTGCCCTGTTGCCCTCGGGGAATGGTGATGTACACCCCGTCTCTCACGCCTAGATTCAATTCATTCTTTTCACCCAGCCATAGCGGTGCGGTTTGCAACGTTTGTTCGTCTTCAAAAAGCTTGTGCGTTTCGAAGTAGCGGAATCCATAAGTCAGCAGTTTCTGCGATTCACGCGCACGAGCACGCTCCGATTTAGCCCCCATGACCACAGAGATTAAACGCATGTCCCCTTGCTTCGATGACGCCACTAAACAATAACCCGCTTCTTCTGTGTGACCGGTTTTTAATCCGTCTACTTTCGGGTCCCAAAATAACAATTTATTTCGATTGGGTTGCTCAATGCCGTTGTATTTAAATTTTTTCTCTTTGTATAACCCGTAATTCTCAGGGTGATCGAATATCAAGCGTCGAGCTAAAATCGACAGGTCGCGAGCAGTGGTTTCATGCCCTGCGGCTGGCAGGCCCGTTGAGTTCACAAAATGGGATTTATTCATGCCCAACTCTGCAGCGTATTGATTCATTACATCTGCAAAGGCTTCTTCTGTCCCTGAAATGTGCTCAGCAAGTGCAACGCTTGCATCATTGCCGGATTGAATAATTAGCCCTTTTAATAAATCCATAATGGGCACATTGGAGTTCACATCAATAAACATTCTGGAACCTGGGGTTTTCCATGCTTTTGTACTGACCCGAGCCGTCTCATCCGCCTGAATATTGCCGAAGGTTAATTCTTGATTCACGATATAACTGGTCATTAATTTGGTTAAGCTGGCGGGTGGCAGCGGTGTATCAGCTTCGTGTTCTACAATGACTTCGCCACTGTTGGCATCAATGAGAATATAGGAACTCGCCGCGATGGATGGCGGCTTGGGAATAATGGAAGGTGCAGCCCAAGCACTGATGGAAAACAGGGCAATAACAAAAATAAATAAAATACGCATGATCAACAATTTTTATAATTTAGCGATTAAAAACAAGAGCTGAAATTGGCTCTCGGTGCCGCATTGTAACACGGCGTGTGTGTTTGTTAAGGGCGGTCAAAACGGCCTAATAATTTGCTGGCCCATGGGTAAACCCACAGCATCTAGATCGTCCTTAAATTAGTAACATCTAATGCACGCCTCAAGGATGCTCCGCAGCTTTGGGCTTAGGATAATTTGGCAGGATAATGCCGGTATTAATGGCCTTAGATTCCAGTGTTGCTTGAATGCTCTCTACCTTATCCGGCGCAACTGGGCCAATTCGAACCTTATGTAACGCCGTCCCCTCAACGTCAGCCATGGCAATGTACACAGGTGCCGCGACCCAATTTTGCAGTTGATTCTTCAGTTGCTCAGCTGAATGCTTGAGTCGAAACGCTTCAACTTGTATGTGCAAATAATCATCGGGCATGAGTGGCGCAGCTAAAAGTTCTATTTTAACGTTCGCCGTCCCGTGTCTTTGAAACCCTAATTTCACGGCCGCAGCATAAGAGAGGTCAATTAATCGATCACCATGAAATGGTCCTCGGTCATTCACACGCACAATTAAACTGCGCTGGTTTCTCAAATTGGTGACTTTGACATAAGACGGTAAAGGCAGCGTTTTGTGCGCGGCAGTGAACTGATACACATCAAATATTTCACCGTTTGAAGTTTCATGGCCATGAAATTTCTGACCGTACCACGATGCGATGCCTTCTTCACTGTATTGCTCTATCCCTTTTTGGACGTAGTAAGTTTTACCCCAAACTTCATACTCGCTCGCATTCCCGCGGCGACTAAGCGGTTCACGTTCTGGGGTTAGCATGGGCAATTGAGCAATGTTTTCGAGAGGTTCTGGCGTGCTATCCACGCTTTGCTGATAGCGTGACGGTGCAGTGACACACGCGGACAAACTGATAATCGTCAAAATCAGTAATCCACGAGCGCTTATTTTATTTGGCTTCATAAAAGGCATTTTACCCAAGGGCCGTACGTTGTTATTTTAAAGCTTCGCTAAGTGAGTAAACAGCGAGTGCATACAAACGACTATGGTTATAACGCGTAATGACATAAAAGTTTTTAAAGGCCAGTCGATACTCAGTGCTATCTTCCAATTTGTAACGAAACAGTGCTGCATTTTGCTCTGGTAACCCTTTAGGAATGTTCACGCCTCGTTTTTGCCATTCACTCAAGGTCGCCGTTAATTTTAACGTTTTATTCGCAAACTGATCGGCTTCGGCATTATGCAAGGTGACACGCTCAATCACGGGCTCACCAGCTTTCCAGCCAAATCGCTTCAAGTAATGGGCAACACTCGCTATGGCGTCCTTCGGGTTATCCCAAATATCTTTCTTACCATCTCCGTCAAAATCAACCGCGTAACTAAGGTAACTGGAAGGAATGAATTGTCCGTACCCCATCGCACCCGCATAGGAGCCTTTTAGCGTCGTAGGATCAAGACCATCCTTTCTCACCAGTAAAAAATAGGATTTTAATTCGCGCCAGAAAAGAGGACGTTTAGGGTAGTCAAACGCTAGGGTACTCAAGGCGTCCAATACCCGATAACTGCCTTTGTTGCCTCCGTAAAAAGTTTCAACACCGATGATTGACGCGATGACTTCTTTCGGCACACCATATTTGGCCTCAACGGCTGCCAACGTGTCTTTATGCTTTTCCATAAACGCCTTGCCCGCATTTATGCGTTTTGACGTTAAGAATATATCTCGATACTCATGCCATGCTTTGGTTTTCTCTGCAGGGCGAGCAATGGCTTCCAATATACTGTCTTTGCGCTCTGCCTGACTGAGGGCCGCACGCAGTTTTTCAGCATCATACTGATGCTCTTGGACCATCTCTTGAATGAAGGGCTCTAGTTTAGGATGTTCAGCGTAATCTCCGCCACTGAAAAATAAACTACCCCAAAGTACTGCCAAACTCGAACTAATCACACGAATCCCTACTGCGTATATTTATAATTTTGTCCCAGCACGCCCATCATTAGGAATGCACTTTTCGATTTCTAATGCTTGTGCATATACACCGACATCAAGACACCAAATGCTGCCATCAATGTCACTATTGACGTGCCACCATAACTGATCAAAGGCAAGGGTACACCTACAACAGGCAATATTCCGCTAACCATACCAATATTCACGAAAACATAGATGAAGAAGGTCACAATAAGCGAACCTCCCACCAAACGCGAAAAGGTATCTCGCGCTCGCGATGCCATGTAAATACCCCTAAAAATTATCAGCAAATATAATCCTAGTAGTAGCAAAACCCCTACCAACCCAAATTCTTCAGCGTACACAGCAATAATAAAATCCGTATGCCGCTCAGGCAAAAACTCCAACTGGGACTGCGTCCCTTGAAGCCAACCTTTACCCTCTAACCCACCACTGCCGATGGCTGTTTTACTTTGAATAATGTTCCAGCCAGAACCCAGAGGATCACTTTCTGGGTCTAGAAAGGTTAATACGCGCTGCTTTTGGTAGTCATGCATGACGCCGTACCACATAACAGGCATCGCCATCATGGCCATTAATATGGCCGCCAATATCCAACGCCAGCTGAACCCAGCGAATAAAAGTACAAATATTCCAGACACGCTGACCAGCAAAGAGGTTCCCAAATCGGGTTGTTTCACAATTAATATGGCGGGCAAGCCGATTAACAGCAGTGCGATAAAGATAGTTTTAGGCTGGGGCGGCAAGACTTTGCTGCATAGAAACCATGCCATCATCATGGGCATGGCTAACTTCATTATTTCGGATGGTTGAAATCGGAATAGACCAAAAACACTTAGCCAGCGTTGTGCGCCTTTTGCGCCGACGCCTACTAACAGCACCAGAAGCAAAGCGGTGAGTCCTGCACCAAATATCCAAGGTGCCGCTAATTGAAACCACCGAGGATTGATCTGACTAATGAGCAGCATGATGCTAAAGCCGATTAAAAAATAGGTGCCTTGCCGATAGACCATCGAAAGGTTTTGGCCACTTGCGCTGTATAAAACAAATAACCCAGACACACACAACACTAACAACAGTAAGAAGAGTGTGATGTCGATATTCAGTTTTTGCGCGAGGGTTCTCCCTGTCCCCATGCCGCTGTCATCGAGATGACGAATAAAATCACCCGCCATAATCAACCTCGGTGGTGCGGTTAAGTGAATCCAAATAATGGTCGATGACCGTCCGTGCTATAGGTGCAGCCGTTAAACCAGCTGATTCACCATTTTCCACAATCACTGCCAGTGCTATTTTAGGTGCCTCAACCGGCGCAAAAGCAATAAATAAGGCATGATCCCGCTGACGCTCTTCCAATGCTTCAGAATCGTACTCTTCATTCTGAGCAATACCGACTATTTGTGCAGTACCTGTTTTACCCGCAATGGCATACTTTAAATTTCGACTGATCGCACGCGCTGTACCACTGGGGCTGATCACCACATCATTCATTGCTTTGTTCATTTTGTCCCAGTTGGCGGCATCGAGAATTTCTACATCCGGTAAGTCTTCGTCATTTTCTAACCAGCGATCATCAATATATTGCACCAATTTAGCTTTATTCCGCTTGCCTTTGGCTGCATAGACACTCGTTGCACTGGCAAGTTGCAATGGCGTCACCAACATATAGCCTTGGCCTAAGCCCATATTCAATGTATCACCCGCATACCAAGACCGGCCTTTATGTTTACGCTTCCATTCTCGCGTCGGCAGCAATGCAGGAAGCGCGTTACCGATGTCCATTGCACTTTGTTCCCCAAAACCAAACTGAGAAAGAAATGGCGCCAGCTGATCAATCCCTGTACGAAAGGCCATCTCATAAAAGTACGTGTCACAACTTTCTATAATGGCTCTCGATAAATTAACTTTCCCATGCCCTCTACGCTTCCAGTCACGATAAACCCGTTCGTCGTTTTCTAACATATAGTATCCCGGGTCTTTAATTTGCTCAGACCAGTCGGTCACACCGTATTCCAGAAAGCTCAAACCAATGAAAGGTTTCATGGTGGAACCTGGCGGATATTGGCCGCGGATGGCTCGATTAAATAAAGGAATGTCTCTCGAGTCTCGTAGTTCGGAATAGGCTTTATGGCTGATGCCATTTACAAATGGATTGGGGTCAAACGACGGACTTGAAACGAGTGACAGAATGCCGCCCGTGTTTGGATCTAATGCAACCAATGCTCCGCGACGTCCATTAAACGCTTTGATCGCTGTACTTTGCAGCGCGGCATCTAAGTGCAATGTAATATTTTGACCGGGCTTAGGGGGCTCGCGATCTAACACTTTAAGGATGCGACCCTGCGCATTGGTTTCAACCTTTTGGTAACCCACTTCGCCGTGCAGCAAATCCTCATACTCTTGCTCAACACCGATTTTACCGATACGGCGAGTAGCCTTGTAACGGACGGGGTCTAACCGGTCTTTTTCTTTTTCATTAATTTGGCCAACGTAACCAATGACATGCGCCAAATCTGCGCCGTGCGGATAATGCCTCACAAGCTCAGCTTCTACTTGCACACCGGGTAAAAAATGGCTATTCACCATGATTTTGGCAATATCGGCTTGTTCTAAACGATATTTAAGCGGGATGGGTTCATATGGGCGTCGCCACTGCTTATTACGCTTTTTAAAGCGGATGAGCGCTTCGTCATCCAGATCAATTAACGCCTGCAGCAATGCCAGTGTCTCAGGCATATTATCTACCCGCTCCGGCACAATGGTTAAACTGTGCGAGGGCAGATTTTCAGCTAGCAGGACGCCGTTCCGATCGAAGATCAGGCCCCTAATCGGCGCCACAGGCTTCAATTGAACACGATTGTTCTCAGATTTAGTGGCGAATACTTCGTACTGGTCAACTTGCAGATACACCATTCGTGCAGCTAACGCTGACAACAACAGAAAAACCATCACACCCGCCAGCCAAGCTCGGCTTTTAAATATGACTTTTTCCTGACGTGCATCCTTTAGGGCAATGCTCATTTACAGGGCCTAATAATCCTTGAAAAACAATCACCTATGGTAAGGGTGATTATTAAGAATAGTCCACGCCCTGTACAACTGTTCCGCCAATATTATGCGAACAAGTGGGTGAGGTAAGGTTAATGGCGACAACGACCACGTTTGCTTGGCGAGTTTAACGCACTCTGGCGCGAGGCCATCTGGCCCACCGACAATCAGATCAATGTCTCGACCGTCCATTCGCCATTCCGCCATGCGCTCAGCGAGCTGCTCAGTGCTCCAAGGCTTGCCTTTCACTTCTAAAGCCACACAGGTGTTTTGCGGCTGAAGTGCTGCCAACATGGATTGAGCTTCCTTTTCGATGGCTTTAGCAACAGGCTGGTTTTTACCACGATGACCCAGCGGTAATTCAACCAATTCCAAGCGACATTCTGCCGGCATACGCTTTGCGTATTCCTGGAAGCCTTGCTCAACCCAAGCGGGCATTTTGGTGCCCACTGCAATCAAGCGTATACGCACTACTCTGCTTCCAATGCCAGCGCGGGTTCACCCCAAAGGCGCTCCAAATCGTAAAACTCACGTGCTTGGGCTGTCATCACATGCAACACGACATCACCTAGGTCGATCAGAACCCAGTCAGATTGACCACGGCCTTCTGAACCAAGCGGTGTAATGCCTTGTTGTTTGACTTTTTCGGCGACGGAGTCAGCCACAGCTTGAACGTGACGGGAGGATGTACCATTAGCGATGACCATATAATCTGTCACCGAAGTGCGTTCCGACACATTGATGGTAACAATGTGCTGGGCCTTGATGTCTTCCAGATACTGGATGACAAGTTTAAGTAAAGAATCTGCTTCCATTAGGTTTTGTGATTACCTCGGTATAGTTGCTGTTGGTCTATTAAGTTTACAACTTGATCGGGAGCCAGAAAACGAACGGACCCCCCTTTTGATAAAATCTGTCTAATCTGACTCGATGATATAGGCAGAGGTGTTAACCGCGCTTTATATACCGCCCCAAAAGCAGATTGTTTGAATGTCTGTAAGTCAGACATAATCTTTGCTGGCCATCGGCTGAAATCCGGCCACTCCGCTCCTGGACGAGCCACTACTATGACGTTGGCTAAATCGAAAATCTGCTGCCATTTATGCCATTTATGTAAGGTTTGAGCGGCATCTTGGCCGACGACCCACACAAGATGAGCCGCATTGCCCAGCGATTGGCGAAGCTCTGTCAAAGTATCCACGGTGAAGGTCGGGCCGGCACGTTCAATTTCACGCAGGTCTAAACGCAGCGATGAAATACCTTGAGTGGCGGCCTTTAACATTTCGGAGCGATCTTTCATGGACGTTTGTGCATCGCCTTTGTGATACGCCACACCACAAGGCATTAACGTAATTTGCTCGTAACCCAATGTTTCATGTAAGTCCCATGCTGTTCGCAAGTGACCATTATGAATGGGATCGAACGTACCGCCAAAGACCACCATATTGGCGGGCTGAGGCGAACGATCTGAGCTATCAGAAGCCAGACGATGGGAAGGACGAGATGGCATATTATTGACGGATTTGACCATCGCCTAACACAATCCATTTTTGCGAGGTGAGCCCTTCCAATCCAACAGGGCCTCGGGCATGAATTTTATCGGTAGAGATACCAATTTCTGCACCCAGTCCATACTCAAACCCGTCCGCAAATCGCGTAGACGCATTTACCATGACGGAAGAGGAGTCCACTTGGCGTAAGAATTGGCGAGACTTGGTGTAGTTTTCGGTGATGATGCTATCTGTATGTTGAGAGCTATAACGATTAATGTGTTCAATCGCCTCTTCCATACCCTGCACCACCTTGATCGATAATATAGGCGCTAAATACTCTGTACTCCAATCTTCTTCTGTGGCTGGAATCGCATTCGCCAAAATAGATTGAGTTTTTTCGCACCCTCTCAGCTCGACACCAATTTCAGTGTATGCTCGCCCTAACTCGGGCAGCACGTCAGCTGCTACAGAATCGGCAATAAGTAGGGTTTCCATCGTATTACAGGTGCCATAACGATGGGTTTTGGCATTAATTGCAATATTTATGGCTTTTGTACGATCAGCTTGATCGTCAATGTAGACATGGCAAATGCCGTCTAAATGCTTAATCACCGTGACTTTGGCATCGCGACTAATGCGCTCTATCAAGCCTTTTCCACCTCGCGGCACGATGATATCCACGTATTCTGGCATGGTGATCAGCTCACCTACCGCAGCACGATCGGTCGTTTCTATCACCTGAACCGTCGCTGCAGGTAAGCCCGCTGCTTCAAGGCCCGTTCGAATACAATTGGCTAACGCTTTATTGGATTCAATGGCTTCGCTGCCGCCTCTCAATACAGCAGCATTGCCGCTTTTCAAACAAAGGCTCGCCGCTTCAATGGTCACATTTGGGCGGGATTCGTAGATGATTCCGATCACACCTAACGGTACGCGCATTTTACCGATCTGAATGCCTGTTGGACGATAATCTAAATCGGTAATGCCCCCGACTGGGTCAGGCAAGGCTGCTACTTGCTCAAGGCCTTCAATCATGTTGTCAATGCGAGCCGGAGTCAGTTCTAAGCGATCCAATAACGCGCTGTCTAACCCGTTGCTTTCGCCACGGGCCATATCAGCTTGGTTTGCGGCCATGATGGCTTCACGCCCTTGGCTGATGGCGTCTGCAATGGCCAACAATGCCGCATTTTTCTCACCGGTTTCTGCCTTGGCAATAGCCGAGGAAGCAGCACGTGCCTGCTGGCCAATTTGCTGCATGTATGCTTTTACTTCCATTGACGTTCCTGAGCTGTTTAGTCGTTTTTGCAGGCAAGTACCACTGCGTGCGGTATACATATGGGCCTGCCACCCTCATCGGTCTCTACTTAGCAATTTGCCAGTGTCACAATTGGGTATCATTCAGTTATTGGCGCAGATTATACCTGTAAGCGGCAGCGAACCAAACCTCGATCAAGCCGAACCGGCGATTGTTGCGTGAATTTCGCGCGTCCAGAGCGCTCAATCCGCTAAATTTATGCGTCAATCATTCGGAATTGACCGCTCACGCCTTCCATTCGGTTTACAATGAAAGCGTATATTATACTTTTTACCGCTTAATCATCGGGTACATTGGAGTTTCGGCAAACATTTATGCAAGCACCTATTATCGCCGCCCACACTAAAATTTTGTTTTCATTGATTGCCGGTGCTGGATTAGGGGCCGTTGCCTATTTAGACCTTAATCAAAATGAGCCCATGATTGCCTTAATCACCGCGTGTCTGTCCTTCGTGCTGGTATTGAATGGACTTTACTTATTGATGCGCAAAGGCCAAAACACCAGCAGTTACCTAGAATGGCTCTTCATATTCCTGCTGGCGAGTTTTTCACTGTTAGCAGCCAGTCATCAAGGCCAAATGGCGATTCACTGGGTGTACTTTTTTCCACTCGCCGCTTTTTTTCTATTTAAACTTAACACTGCCATTATTCTGGTCTTAATTTATGTGCCTTTAGCGCTCTATATTATTTTTGATTTTGGGCAAACCCTAGACCGGTTTCAGATGGTATTCAGCTTCACCGCTATTTCACTCGTGGCTTTTTTCCTAGCGATTATTCAAGAACGCACAAATTTAATGCTTGAGCCCCTCATCAGCACAGACATCATTACTGGCGCATTCCAATACGAGCGATTAAAACCGGCGCTCACCACCGAGATAAATCGAGCCGAACGAGAGGGTACGGGATTATTGCTGATGATTATTCAAACCGGTCAGGCGATTCGTAAGCACAATAAAGACTATCGCACTCGCTTATTGCAAGCATGTGCGAACAGCATTGGGCAACAGCTTAGGCCTTTTGACAGTTGCTATCGATTACCGACGGATGACTTCGCGATGATATTGCCACACACCACCACACAAGACGCGAAGTCAGTTGCGCAAGCGATGCTCATGAATATTCCCGCCGCCATGGGACCACAATCTCTACCCATTGGGTTCGCCAGTTTAAACGCAGACGATGATGCTGACAGTCTGATGGAAATCGCTGAGGCATCTAAAGGCCCTTTACATGTTTGAAGTTTATTTTGCTCGAAACCCCACTGTCAGCGTTTTATATTTAATCTTTGCGATTGCGGTCTTGGTGCTTTGTTTGGGTCATTATTACTATGGCCTTTACGATATTATGTTAACCAGTTTAACGGCCGTTCCGGTTTTTGGCTTTGCTGCCGTTTATCTCTATTTAAATAGAGACGAAACAGCCAGCGATTACGTTAATCTTGCCGTCATGGTGGTACTCGCTGCCCTGCTTCAGTATCAATTTCATTTTCATCCTGAGTTAACCTTTCACTGGATTTTTAGTCTGCCTCTACTGAGTTATTTCGTACTGCCGCTGCGCTGGGCATTTACCGTAAATGCCCTCACCATGCTGGCGACCGCTTGGCAAGCGCTGACATTTATGCCCAGTATTCCTGCTATGCGGTTAATTTTAATTTATATGCTGCTTTGCGCATGTTCATGGTGCTACGCATATTTGAATCGACAAAACCGTATTCGCCTGATGGAGCTTGCCGTGACCGACTATCACTCAGGCGCATACAACAGCCGCCACCTGATACACGTCCTAGAGCAAGAAATGGCGCGCAGCAAAGTCACCAAGCGAACACTGTCATTGATCGCGATCACCATTGAAGATTACGCCCAAATCCAAGATATACATGGCAGTACGTTGACTCGTGAAGTCTTACAGGGATTCCGTCACGAATTAATGGCTTTAATTCGAGCCGGCGATGAAATTTTTCACAACGGAAAAGGCACCTTTTACCTGTTGTTGCCCAATTGCCCTGTGGACGGGGCGGTGGTGTTTAAAGAGCGACTGCAAAAAGAAATGACTCGAATTCAATGGGAGAACGTGGGTGACTTACAATTGAGTACCGGAATAGCCACATTGGAAGACGGCGAAAATGCTGATTCTTTTCTGAAACGCGCTTCCCATCACGTTCACCAACAGCAACAGACTGCATTACGCTTAATGGCCTTCGCCGAATAGCACCGCTGACGTTTCAAGTACCCATCGGCGTTCCTGCCTAATGAGCGCTGGAGCGTGAAAAAACTCCTAACACTCGTTAAACACCCATGATAGCGAGGCGTTGAACACATCATCTAACTGAAGCAGGCATGAAAAAAGCGGGGTTCTTTCGAATCCCGCTTTCGATACCTAGGGTGGTTTGGCATTTATTTGCGTGGACTACGCAGGGGCGTTGTTTTTTTACCGCCTATTTGGAGCATAGTTGACGCTAACTGGCTCGTTTAGACCAATAAATACTTAAAATTCAGCCTCATTAATCGTTTTGGCGCTTCAGACCCATCACGGCTCATACCGCACAGATATGACCTTTCGAGTGCGATTATTAGCCTTATCAAACACAGCAACCTGTAATAGGTTTTCACCCCGACTTAACTGAACCAAGGTTCGCCAGTGGGTGGCGTAGTTGAAGTGTGCCTTGAAAACGCGCCCATCCTCGTTCACCACCTGCACCTTAGACACCCCCATCCCCATATCAAATGCCATTCCACTGACGATCAGCTGAGATTCCGTGACCACTTCTGGTAAAGCGGTGACAGTCAATACAGGGGATTCAGAGTCGGGGAAATCCTCTTTATTGTTTGGGTTAGTCCCAGCCACAGTCTCATCGTGGTTAGTGAAGCCGTCCCCATCGCTATCCTTGTCATTGCGATCCCCTACGCCGTCGCCATCGGAGTCGGAATATTCTTGCGCATTGCGAGGAAATGGGTCCTGCCAGTTATTAACACCGTCTCCGTCAATATCGAGATCATGGGCATCGGGCAGTCCGTCTTTATCAAGGTCGGCTGGGGTACTGGTGGCATCGTTAGGGTTGGTTTTCATGATGCGCTCATAGCGATCGCTGATGCCATCACCATCGGAGTCAATATTTGACTGACTGTAGGCAGGCGTAATAGGTGCCAATAAAATAGTGGCGGCGATCACCATCGCCCCTCTTTGACACCCAAGCGTTAAGGTGGAGATGAACGTTTTCATAGCTGTCTTCTTTTTATTATTGTTGTACTAACTTGCTACGCATCATAAGCGCTTTGGCGGATGCCGTCAGCCTTATGGCTATTCAGTAGCAATAACGAGGCGCTTTACCCCGCGTAGGAAACTTGCCGAGTCAGGTCATCGAGCATCTGTTTGCGATGCTCGATGCATTCTTCGTAAGCTTCTCGAATCCGGTTCTGGGTTTCACCCTGCTCACCTTCAATGGACACAAGCCATTGTTCGAAGAGCCAGATCTCCCGTTCCAGTTTTTGTTTCAGCTCGTTGTTATTATTCATAGTGCTGATGTTAAGCCACATTCCATGCAAGTGGCGCGAAGTGTAAGAAGCTGATGATGAAGAATCAACTACACTTTAGCGACTATTTGGTGAAGGTAGTGAAGTAGAGCAAGGAATTGGACGATTTTTACCATCAACTAATACACCTGCCACAGTTTTGCCTGATTTATTATCCTGAGGTCTGACCATAAGATAACCATTTGCACAAAACGCTTCTTTATTGGCCGATTTAGAAGACAACTTCATTTCTGCCCCCGGCGTCAGCACGACTAATTTAAACTCGTCGATTACCGATTGCTCATCTCCGCCCACGTGCTTGATATAGCCGTTTATATCCAGCATCACAACCGCAACGATTAAACAGATGATTCCCGACACAATCGCGACTTTTATATCTCTTTCAGACAATGACACGCTTAGTTTCTCCTCGGTCAAAATGATGTCAGCCGTCGAAGCCAGGCTGACTATCTAGTTAGGTTTATTAATAAATTAAAGAATTACTCGCCCCAGAAAGGAACCAGTGTTTGTTCTATTTGAAGGTGACTTAATATGCGTGCCACCATGAAATCAACAAGATCATTAATTGACTTAGGGTCATGATAAAAGCCCGGACTCGCGGGCATGATGGTGACGCCTAAGCGCGCCAACTTGAGCATATTTTCTAAATGAACCGCGCTGTAAGGCGACTCTCTAACCACTAGAATTAAGTCTCGCTTCTCTTTTAAAGCCACGTCGGCGGCACGTTCAATAAGGTTATTGCTCGCGCCTGTTGCAATCGCCGACAAGGTGCCTGTGCTACATGGGCAAACCACCATCGGGCCATTTCGACCCGACCCAGAAGCCACTGGAGCAAACCACTGCTCTCGACCAAAGACCTTGATTTGGTTCGGCTGCGCAGCAAAAGCATCGGTCAAGTACGCCTGCATCTTTTCAGGAGTTCCGGGTACTTTTAAGGTTGTTTCAGTGGCCATGACGACTTGGGCCGCCTTGCTAATTAACACGTAAACATCACGCTTTGCCGCCACCAAGCACTGTAAAAGCCGAAGTGCATATTGCACTCCCGATGCACCCGTTATGGCGACCGTGATGGGTTTTTGCATATCCGGTTCAGTCGCCGTCATTATGCTTCCTGTTAGACTCGCAGCACGATGGCTGTATTTTAAGTAGACGTTAATGCTTTCGCCAAGCGCCCATGAATTCCCTGAAATCCACCGTTACTCATGAGTACGATCGCATCGCCTGGTTTGGCTTCTTTTAATAAGTGGGCAATTATAGCCTCGATTTCTTCAAACAAACATGCCTTATCGCCGCTCTTCGCCGTCACCGATTCAAGCTGCCAATTCATTCCACGCGGTTGAAACCAAATCACTCGATCGGCATCTGCTACGGAATCCGGCAAGGCTGACTGATGCACACCCATGCGCATTGTATTGGAACGAGGCTCAATAACGGCCCAAACCCGCTGATATTGATGGCTATTTTTAACCCCAGCTAACGTGCTTTTGATGGCTGTTGGATGGTGGGCAAAATCATCAAATACCGTGATGCCATTGTGCTGTGCAATGACTTCCATTCGACGCTTTACACCTTTGAATGTGTTTAACGCTTGGATCGAATCTTTCGGCAAAATGCCTACATGATACGCTGCCGCTATTGTGGCAAGAGCATTCATAACATTGTGCTGCCCAGTTTGCTGCCAGCGTACGGTGCCGACGTTTTGGCCTTTGAACAACACGTTAAATTCACTGCCGGCGTCATCCAACATATCAACTTGCCAGTCCTCACCTAACACCGCTGTTGGGGTCCAACATCCCATCTCGAGTGTTTCTTGTAGGTAGGGTTCTTGATTTGAGTAAATAATTTGGCCATCACTCGGGATGGTGCGAATGAGATGATGAAACTGTCGCTGAATGTCGCTGATATCATCAAATATGTCCGCGTGATCAAATTCTAAATTGTTTAATATGACCGTACGACCTTGGTAATGAACAAATTTGGAGCGTTTGTCAAAAAAAGCACTGTCGTATTCATCTGCCTCAACGACAAAAAAGTCGCTCTCCCCTAGTCTTGCTGAAACGCCAAAGTTAGCCGGCACGCCACCAATTAAAAAGCCGGGCTTAAACCCGCAATCTTCTAACACCCAAGCGAGCATGCTGCTGGTGGTGGTTTTGCCATGCGTACCCGCTACCGCCATCACCCATTTGTTTTTAAGTACATACTGCGCAAGCCATTGCGGCCCAGATAAATACGGGATTTGTCGATTCAATACATATTCCACCGCTTCATTTCCGCGGGATAACGCATTACCAATCACCACTAAATCGGGAGCCGGTTGTAATTGTTCAACGCTAAAGCCTTCGGTAATTTCAATACCCGCGTTTTCTAGCTGGGTACTCATAGGTGGGTAGACATGTTGATCGGAACCGGTGACGCGGTAACCCAAAGATTTTGCCAACTGAGCAAGGCTGCCCATGAATGTCCCGCAAATACCTAATATGTGAATATGCATATTACTGCCTGTTACTTTCCTTTTTTTAATCGGTCTACTTTAACAGTTGCGCGCGAAATCTGCGTGACTCAGCTTGAGTTTTTACTATGGAGCGCCGTTTGACCCCAGCATTTACCCTAATTTACCCATGATTCGATCATTCTCATGGCTTAGAAGTCGTTGATGTTTACACCTAGCAGGATTTCACGAGACAGCGTACAGATAGCTTGCCTCCGAGAGAAGCTAAGACCCAACTTTTTAAAAGCCAATATCCATTTAAATAACAAGCAGGCAAGCAGAGGAAGCCTGCTTGAACGAAGGAAAATGCATTCAGTGTGTTTATCCCGCATACCGTGGTGCCATAAATGAGTACTAATTTGCCCTAAAACTCTATTTTTTAGCACATTTCTATATATCTGCTATACCAGAGAGAGAACGAATTTTCCCCAGTTAATGATTTGTCTGATGACATGGGTTTTAAACGTGACGTTTTGGATCAATAGAAAACCCCGACACACAGACTAAATTGCCATTGAAAATAGAAATATAAAACAAGGCCTTCTGTATAGGTCATGTGTTTTATCTCAATGGATCTCGGGGTTAACGACAACCTAAAAGCAACACGTACGCGAGCACGGATCAGAACCATGACAACGACAATAACGATGAGAAATCACTGACGGTTTGCACTGTCTTTCAATAGGAGGGATCGCCTTGAACATAAATCTAAAACAAAAATTGCTGGCTTTAATGCTCATTAGCGCCAGTTGGTGGGGCCACGCTGAGGTAGCCGTGGTCGTCGGAGCCAACAGCCCCATTGGAAATGCATCATCGGACGATGTTGTAAAAATATTTCTAGGAAAAAAGAAAGATCACAACGGCACCGCCGTCGTACCCGTTGATCAAGCTGAAGGTAATGGGGCTCGAGATGAGTTCTATGACAAGATCGTCAGCAAATCAGCCTCACAGCTTAAGTCTTATTGGTCTCGATTAATATTTACGGGCAAGGGACAAGCACCTCAAGTCGTAGGAGGTGATACCGACGTCAAAGGTATGGTCGCATCCAATCCAAATATGATTGGGTACATTGATGCTGGTGCAGTCGATAGCACCGTCAAAGTGATTTTCAAACAATAATTCAGGGAGGAAAAATCATGAAGCACTGTTATCAAATAAGTCTGTGTTTGTTAATGACCATGTTTGCCAGCATCACTCAAGCAGCCACTAACGATGCACTCGAAAGACAAATACGAGGACTAAATGACCGACTATCTGCCATCGAAAGTCGCTTTCGCATTAATGGTTTTGCAACATTTGGGATTGCTCAAAGCGACGAGGAAGTTCCCTATGACGGCATTGGAAATGAAACCACGTTCCGTGACTTAACCTTAGCCGGTATTCAAATGACCTTTAACATTGACGATAAGTCATCCGTGGTCACTCAGATGCTGGCTCGCGGAACAGAGGATTTCAATACCGTTATGGAATGGGCCTATTTTAAGCACAATATTACATCTGAAATATCGGCAAAATTAGGTCGAATTCGCGGTCCTTATTATATGTTGTCGGAATACTTAGATGTTGGCTACGCCGTACCTTGGACGAGCATGCCTGCCGAAACCTACGGGCCATTAAGCCCATTTTCCAATCTCGAAGGCATTGATTTGACTTGGGATGGTGAGTTAGGTGGATTTGGAGCACAAGCTCAGCTCATCCATGGACGCATCACTGGCGAAACCTTTGCCGGAGACGATGTTTACTCTTTGGGTTTTACGTTATCCGGTGACACATGGAGCGTGCGTATAGGCCACTCGCAATCTACCACGGTATTGGAAGATCCGGACACTTTGGCCGCCTCCTCAGCATATGGGTATGAAGCGACCGTTGATGGAGCCTTCCAGGGGCTGGGCTTTCGCTGGGAACCGGACGATTTACTGCTCATGGGGGAATACACCACCTTCACCACACCCGACAGCGTTTTGGCCGATGAAGATGCCGTATACCTGACCGTGGGTTACCGAATAGGTCTATGGATGCCACACTTGACTTATGCCCAAGCAGAATCCACTGACGACGAAGATCGTGAGTTATCGGTCATTGCGGAGTCCACCGGTTTTGGTACGGAAGCTGCCCTGCTGGCTGCCGCCAACGGGGGGAATACAACCGCTCAAAGTTTGGTTGGGTTGAGTCAACTCATTCAAGCCAGTAATACTAATACAAATCGCATCGGTGTGGGCGTTCGTTATGACTATGCTCCAGGTATTGCAATGAAATTGCAGTACGACATCGTGACGGTTGACGATGCCGCTGGGCTATTTAACGATGAAGCCTATGTTGCTGCCAATGCGGCTGACGACGCTCCAGAAAGCGCCAACATATTGAGCTTCACGATTGATACCGTGTTCTAAATAAGCATGAGTGAAATGCGTAATTGAGGCCAACCCAATAAGGCCAGAATGGGTGGATAAATGCGCTTTGCGATGGATTGATCAGCATTTTAAATCCATATCTAGCACTGTTTGAGTTACTCAATTCGTAATGCAATGAATGGTGACCATTGAACCTGCTGATTTCCTCCCTTAGAGTGAACACGCTCTAAGGGAGGAAAAATGCCGTCCGGACTCGGATAAAATATTCATCGACTGTATTGCAGTCACTATTAATTTTGGGGCGAGGTATGAATGCGATAAAGTCCATCTCTTTCACTTCACCGTCATTAATGCTGACCTGGGTATGGGCCCTTCTATTATACTTAGCATCCATAGCCACCACCTCCGCATTTGCTGAGGTTTCGGTGGTCGTCAGCAAAAACAGCACGATCGGCAGCATTAGTGCAGACGATGTCAGTAAAGTTTTTTTAGGTAAGAAAAAAGAACATGAGGGCGTCAGAATGCTCCCGATAGATCAAAGCGAAGGCGCAAACGCACGGCACGAGTTTTACCGAAAAATTGTAAATAAGTCAGAATCACAATTGAAGTCGTATTGGTCAAGGCTGATCTTTACTGGAAAAGGCCAAGCCCCTCAAGTGGTGGGTAGCAATGATGACGTTAAAAGCATCATTTCAAATAATCCCAATCTCATAGGGTACATAGATAGCAGTGCCGTCGATGCCAGCGTAAAAGTGATCTATCGACAATAGTCATACTATTGGGCTAGGACCAACGCGCGAGTAACGTTTCAATGACCGTCTTGCATACTAAATTAAAACGCCACACCTGCCATGGCGTTTTTTTGTTTTAAAAATCCTCTCAATCAACCCTCTTCTGAGCCAGTGCTTCCAAACCATTGAAATCCTGTATTTGGGAAAGACTATTTTACGTCTTGGGATTCACTTGCCATCAATCTTTTACAGCGGTAGGCTTGCGGTCCAATCAACGACTGATCATTGCTGGGTCGCTAACAACACCA
This sequence comes from uncultured Saccharospirillaceae bacterium, assembly GCA_947503895.1. Classification (GTDB taxonomy): domain Bacteria; phylum Pseudomonadota; class Gammaproteobacteria; order Pseudomonadales; family Oceanobacteraceae; genus Bermanella. The sequence goes on along the minus strand of CANNFT010000004.1, from coordinate 12,279 downwards.
GCAGGTACCGAAAAGGAATGTCTGTGCCACACGTATGCTATCTCACCACTTGTATCTTAGTGGTCATTGCCCTCTCTTCCTGTAAAGAATCATCCCAATCTAAATCACCGGAATTAGGATCAAATTTACCCATCACCCACTGCAATAGCGTAGATATTCCAGAAATAGTGCCCGTGAATAATGTATTCAATGAATCATTCATCGATCAACAAAAACGAAATGCTGAAATGGCAGTCGCTGAAATAAGCGATTATTTAGACGAAGTGAATTGCAGTGCAGACGGTCATCACCCTGATTGTACTATGCAAACGACATGGTTTTGCGATGGGCAATTTGATGCAAGCAAAGGCTCATCCAATGAAAATATACTCATCATTGATTCAAATTTGGAATTTTATGCGAATACTCGCTACCGCAGCCGTGTAATGGGACAGTATGAATTTACTGCCACAGGGGAATTGATACCGTACAATCCAGCTATTAAGCTTCCCATTTATCTTTCAAAGACTCTTAGAAGGCTAGATGGTTTGCATTTTGATGCGCCGGACGAAGAACAAACCGATTCATTTATCCCCGCTAAATGGTATTCGGATTTAACAGCCAAACTATCAGAAGCAAGCAATCAATATGGTTGGCTTTCTGTAGGACATGGCAGTCTGCCCATGTCATTTATACTGGAGCACAATCCAAATGCGCGTGTCGTAATCGTCGACAATTCCGATCTTTCTCAATTCAGTGATGCGTTTTGCAAACAGGATTTAGAACGTTTTCACACGCAGTATAAAACAGTCGCCGATTCAATTACGTCAATTATAAAAGATCATAAAATACAATATGTGAATGCATCGTTTGGTTATACACGGAGCGTACTCAAACAATATTGGAATGACCTCTGCCCAACTAGGCAAATACCAAAAGATGAAATATTGGATGCCTACATGGCGTCAATTGCACAGTATTATGATGCATTATTTAACACTGAAGGCGTACTGGGTATTCAATCATCTGACATAAACATGAATAGCTTCAATAATGCGCTTGATGCCAACACCGACTTTCAAAATAGAATGCGAGTGGCCATGTTTCAGTCCCTTGATTCAGGCCTAAATGAGGCAGGGGAATTGGTGGAAAAAGATAATGGCCAGTATCCTCAACTGCAAAGCTCCCTTGAAAATTCTGTTGAGTTCATCGATATATTTATAAATTTTGGATATTCAGGGCTTGGCAGAAAGCCACCCTATAACTCTTCACCTTTTATGATTGTTAACCCGTTTGCAACGGATTCATACCCCATTAATTCTAGTGCAACATCTTGGGCGGCACCTGCGGCACTTTCGCGAGCGATCCACATTAAGAATACTGAATTTCCATCGGAGGCCATGACGAACACCCTCATTCAACGTATAAAATCAAATATGACGCCCGATCTTTGCCCTGATTGGCCTTCGCAAGCACAGGGTGAAAGTCGCTGCAAATTACAGGACCCACTTTTCCACTTACAAACTGAAGCGCATCGTTTAGGATTTGCCAGCAGAATTGAACCCTCAAATCCTGAGTGATGATCGTTTTACGTTAAAACGAGATAGAGTAAAAAAAGAATCAACAACCATTGAACGAAAGCCATTGTCTTCCACGCGATCAGTGGATTTCGTTCTAACAGTGGCTGCGTTTGCGTGGATTGATAGCGTCGATTGGGATGTTGTAACTCATAAACAAATTCTGATAACGCTTGCTGACGTTGATCCGGCAGTATTGAGAGTGCTTTGCGAATTGCCCCGTCCATCCATTGTGGCACCATAGGGTTATAGTGTTGAATAGCGCGGTATTTAAGCCGGTGACAATGTCTTTGGTCCGTTAACTTTTCGAGCCCATCACCAAAGGGTTTTTGACCAGTGAGCATCTCGTAAGTTATAACGGCTAGAGAGAATAAATCTGACTTTACGGTTTTCGCAGACCGAAAACGCGTTTCAGGTGCTGAATAGTCTGCGGTACCTAAAGCATCTTCCCGCGCAAAAGGGGCATCAATTTCTTCAACACCCGCGATATAACAGGCACCAAAATCAATAATGACGGGGTTGTTCTGATGGTCAAATATAATATTGTCCGGCTTTAAATCTTGATGCAGAATCTCTTTACGATGAAAAGCTCGAATTCCTCGGCTAATTTTTTCTACCAATTCAACCACCCACTGAATATCTGGGCGGGGGCTTTCTTTTATCCAATCTGCCAATGTTTTGCCAGGTAAATATTCCATTAACGTGTAGAGCGCCGTTCGTTTTTGTATGGGTTCGACCACTTTTACAACATACGGACTGTCAATTCTCCTCCCGATCCATTGCTCTAAGATAAATCGTTCGATATAAGCGGGATCGTCCTCATAATTCAGAGATGGGGTTTTCATAACCCGATATAGTGCATCTTCATTGGGTGATCTGCCGGTCTGTTCAACCAAATAGAGTTGGCTTCGTTGACTGGCGTGCAACTCTTTAACCACCCGATAACCGTCTAATAATTGCCCTTTTTCAAGCGGAGGAGGGAAACGCAGTTTTGCGAGGCGATCATAGACTTCCTGGCTGTTGGCCTCTGGTAACGAATCTATGGTGATGATCTGACAGCTTAAATTATCGTGGCTTCCATTTTTAAGTGCGGTGTCAATTAACCCTTTGCATCGCGTCTCAGCAGAAACGGTAGTGAGCGATAAAGTATCGATGATGTCTGGCGTGGAAACAAAGTCGTGGATGCCATCTGTACTTAATAAAAACGCATCACCGACTTTAATATCAATTTCACGGAAATCCATTTCCAGCCGGCTGTCCATTCCCATGGCACGCGACAGATAAATGGTTTCGTCATTAATCACCGTAGCATGATCTCGCGTTAAACACTCCAGAGTATCTTCCCTCAGGCGATAGATCCGTGTATCACCGACATGGAAGATGTAACCCTTCTGAGACTTTAGAATTAAGGCACTTAACGTACTCACATAACCACGACGCTGGCTTTGTGAATGCGTCTGGCTGTATAGCCAGCGATTCAACGCATCCAACACTTTTTGCCCTGCACGTTTGACAGACCATGCGTCAGGTGTAGCGTAATAATCGGATATAAAATTACGAACACATGTTTCGCTGGCTTCTTTGCCGGCTTCTGCGGCACTGACGCCATCCGCTATGACGGCCGTCACACCTTTCATCGTCAATAATGGCTGCTCAGGTACACGCATACCTAGGCAGTCCTCATTTTGAGGTTTATGACCGGCAGTGCTCATCTGGCCAACACTCACATTCAACACAGATTTCAAATGCGCCGTCATTCATATTCTCGATTGATCAAATCCATGGACATAGTCTACTCAAATTCAAAATGATGATATTGGTCTTCTCGTTCGCTCTGTATATTTAAAAACTTAAGGGCACATCTATTGAATGATCCAAATACGCGAAACCACAATGTACGAATAGGACATTGTGGTTTCGCGTTATAAAATGCTAACAATCTTCACGTATTGGTTACGACACTTCAATTAATTCTATTGAGCCATCTTCATTAAATTCAGCGGTATGACCTTGTGGCTCTTCCAAAAACTGAACAGCAACAAAAATGAAGGCCGCGCTGGCTGCAATAACCATAAAGAAAGTACTGTAATCCACGAATGATAATACGGTAAGAAATATAACCGCACCAACATTACCATATGCCCCTGTCATGCCCGCGATTTGTCCAGTCATTCGACGCTGAACGAGTGGCACCATTGCAAACACGGCACCCTCTCCTGCTTGAACGAAAAACGAGCAGCACATAGTTGCGATAACGGCTACAGGAATCCACCACGTACTTTCAATTTGGCTTAATGCTAAATAACCCACTGTTAGCCCACAAATTAAAATTGACAGAGTTTTACGTCTACCAAATTTATCGCTCAACCAACCTCCACCCGGGCGTGCCGCCAGATTCATGAAGGCAAATCCAGAAGCCAGTAAACCAGCCGTCACAGCATCAAGTCCCTCAAATGTGTCTAGAAAGAATAAAGGTAACATCGACACGACGGCTAACTCAGAACCGAACGTTACGAAGTAAGCCAATTGCAGAATCGCCACTTGCTTGAATTTGTATTGCTGCATTTCAGGAACAGGCTTGGATAAGTGATCTTTATTAACATTTAGAATTTGCTGAGTTTGAAAAAAGAATAATGCCACTAAACCAATATAAATGGCGTTAACAGCTAGATCGGACAACAAACCCAAATTTGCAGGCGATAATTTCCACGTTAACACCATCAATGCAATGTACATTGGAATATTCATGGCCAAATAGAAATATAAATCTTTCTTTGAACTCACTTCTAACCCACCCGATTTTTTAGGTTTGAAGTAAGTAGACCCCTTGGGTGTATTTCGAATGTATTTAAAAAATACGAAGCTGTATATAAAAGCCATGCCAGCGGTGCACAAAATTGCATAGCGCCAGCCATTTTCGCCGCCAAACATTAATGCGATGGTAGGCAAGAGCATGGCAGATGCGGCAGAACCAAAGTTACCCCATCCACCGTAAATACCTTCAGCAACCCCGACTTCTTTTGCAGGAAACCACTCACCGACTAATCGAATTCCGATCACAAATCCCGCTCCAACAAATCCCATAAGAAATCGGAATAACGCGAGTTGTTCATAGGTTTGTGCTAACGCGAACGCAGTACAGACGACACCCGTTAAAAATAGTAACCCTGCATACACATGCCGCGGGCCAAATTTATCTACCAACATACCGATAACGATTCGCGCAGGAATGGTCAGAGCGACATTGAGTATTAACAGGGCTTTAACCTGCTGCGTAGACATATCAAACGCTTCTTTTAAAAAACCCATCAACGGTGCATGGTTAAACCACACCATAAAGGTAAGAAAGAAAGCAAACCAACTGATATGCAAGGTTTTTATCTTGGGCTCCTTAAATTTGAGGAGGTTTAATCCAGTGGTCGACATAATTGCTTCCTTTTATTCAAAGACATTCACGTTACGTTTAAAAGGCTTACCCACACAGTCTCGCCGTTAAAACAGCCGTCTTGCCGCGTGCGCTATTTATTATTAAACCTACTCAGAGCAATGCCTGTGCCAATAGATGCAATCCCGCTGTTTATCATCGCTAGAGGTTAAATTGGGTGGCGGATGCGCGTTGAATGCACCCCAAGTCTGCATACAAAAGGCTAAGTGTGTTCAATATGGTGCACATGTCTTCATTCAATTAGGCTAATATCATCAACAAACTGAATTTGATCATCAAAAAGGGGCAGAGTAGTCGCTTAATCCGTTTCAATCACTGGGTATAAACATTGATCGTGACGCATTCTTCAATTTTTACTACTGGCTGACCAGCGATTGCTTATTTCAATTTCCAGTTCTAAGGTATATCCAGTATTTGCTCAGCTTCCATCACACTCCAAAAGTGCATCACCAAGAAGGGATTTCATACTATGAAAATCTGTCTCGGCCACCTACTCATCGTGCTCTGTATGAGTTGCTCCATTCCTGTTTATGCTGCCGCCAGAGGCCCAATGCTTGATGTGAACTCAGACTCAGGGTTCACGATTTATTATGGCGATGCGTATTATCAAGATACCGACGGCCCCATCAGTACATGGAGCATTAACCAAAACACCATCAATGCACTTTCTCAGTTTGATGTGGTGGTCTTACAACCTAACCAACCTCACTTCACGCCTGAAATTGTAAAAGTCTTAAAAGATAACGGCGTTCAATATGTTTTGGGATACATCAGTATCGGAGAAGACTTTATCAACGACGCCATTGAAAGCCCGCTAAACAATGGCAGTGGTATGCAACAGTACAATGCCAGTAGCGGTGCATTAGACATCGCACACAATAATACTCTGCAAAGTTTTTACATCGATGTAGACAGTCAAAATGTGACTTACAACAACGAAGGTACAATTGTTAGCGTAGAGACCACCGCACGACTGACACCAGATGGACTGCCAGACTTAAATCCACATTTCCTCGGATACATGGTGTACCCCGATGCAAATTGGCGATGGGTTTTAGATAATATGAGAATTGGCACAGCTGACGTTGCTGGCCGATCGTTCAAAGCCGGCCTGAAACAAATTGCCAATGAACGTGACACTCAGGCTTTAAGAGATCGCTCAGGAAACTTTGGATTTGACGGATTTTTCCTAGATACCATTGATACCGCGGGGCCATACAATGCTGCTGGTTGGTACCCGTGGGCCCTGAACGAAATGCACAATACGGTCAAGTACATCAGCGATCATTATGCGACGAAAACAATACTCGCCAATCGCGGTGCATTCTTTTTTTCACCGGGTTTAAAAAGCCCGCTCACACAACAATTTACCATTGATAAGAATATTCGCTCTTATATCAATGGGTTTCTATTCGAGAGTTTCCGTTACGATAGCGACCCATACATTGATGGCCCTGGTGGGATTAGCGAATTTTTCAATGAAAATCGCTATAACCTAGCACCCAAAGTGCTATCGGAAGCGAATCGTGATGATGGGTTTACCGTATTTAGTCTTGAGTATGAATCTGGCCGACCGAATATCGTCAGGGATGCATTTGATACAGATATACGCCAATTTGGATTCGTCGGCTACCTCACGCAATCACGTTCATTGAATACAATTGATGCCGATTTTATCGCGCTTCTTCCAGACCAACAAAATGATGTACAAGGGCCCACATGGGAAACCTCTGGCCACCTGCTATATAACACCCCCAACGATGAAGTGAGAACTGGGGTTCAAAGCGTTATCCAAACGGATGTGGAGGGTCAAGTCGCGATAAACTGGGACATAGCCATTGATCAGTCTTACCCAATCACGTATGACTTAGTCATCACGAAACTCTCAGACGCTTCTCAAACAACCCTGACGGCAATCCACTACCAAAGCCATTCAGGTTGGCAATATGACCCCGTCACATATAGCGCTAACGAATACATCGTTAGCGATTTAGAACCCGGTGCCAGTTACCATTTTAAAATTATCGCCGTAGATGCACATGGCAATAAAAATTCTGAAGATAATGGCCAAACCATCACACTCATGTCATCGGTGAGCAACCCTATTGTTAAAACCGATATTTTGCTTGATGGCCTGTTAACAGAATGGTCAAACTTTAATGCCTTTCCAGGCGACCCTAGTGATGTCGTCGGCGTCAGTCCGGCTGGGCATATCGCGGGCAGTGGTAATCAGGCCAATTGGCGGAATATTCAAATGGCTCACACCACTGACTCTTCAGAGCTCTATATGGCCTACACCAATGAAACAAATATTTATATTAGCTGGGGATTTCAGGTCTTTATCGATTCGGATGACGACCTTAGCACGGGCTTTAAAGGAAGTTTTGGCGGCATTAATACGTTTCCCATTGGTGCGGATTACTTAATAGAAGGGATTAACGTCTACCAATATTCTGGCACGGGGTCTGACTGGAATTGGGAAATATCGCCAACCAGTGGTGGCTACACGCTCGGGCGCGTTTGGAGTGGTCACACAGGCGAAACCTATTTACCCTTACACTGGATAGGCAACCCAACAGGCAGCTTCAGTTTCGTATGTTTTGGGAATAATACGTTTTACGGTCATACAAACGAGTACGATTGGTACCCAGATAATGCTCATCAGGGCGGATTTTTCCGATACAAGTTGTAAGGGCATCCCTATGAAGTCACTTTAAACTCTGGCCGAATGGTCTTTTCAAGTTCAAGGCGTGTTTTTGAAGATCTAATGGGTTAAATCAAAAAAGCACAACACAGAAATTGGAATCACCAATAGGCCAGTCTGTAGAATCAATTTGACGTTATGGAGGCGTCCGTCAATTAATCTTGCCAAATCAGTGATCAAAACCTGTCGGCTTTCGCCGTCACATATTGGCCCTATCAAAAAATTGCACCGACAAACAAACGGTATTTGCTTTTAGGTTTAAGTCCTCTTTTTCAATGCTGAATTTCAATCATTTAAAAGACGTGGTTTTTAGAGCGTTCAGGCTAGCAACGCACTATTTATGAGACAACAGAAAATATTTGTTTCCATCATTGAACGTTCCAATTTATGCTCATCGTAAATAGGCTTAAAAGCTTCTATCAACAAATCGCTTACCAATATATTCATCTAATTCTTTTCACCAATTTTCATGTCAATTGAAGAATCCTTGCTAAGCTGATTTTGCACATTCGAATCTGGGATACAACGATGTTGACCATGACGCGTTTGTGCATAAATGAAATCCAAAAAGGAGTTTGAAATGTTGAAATTAGTTCAAGGGTTAGCCGCAGCTCTTATCTTTGCCGTCTCATTTGCCCACGCAGCGCCAGAGGCTGCCGTTGAAGAAGCGCAAGACTGGCCACAAGCGCAAATGATGTTTGTCGATCAAGTGATGCAGTCAGAGTGGGTATCTGAGTTTTCAGCCAGACAAAGCATTACCAATGGCATGTCAAGCGTAGGTCTTGAAGCCGTGGGACGTAGCTGTTCATCTAAGGATGGCAATAAGGATTGCTATTGCACAGGTGGTTGCTGGCGTACACAAACTGATTGTGGTTGTAATTAATCAATCTGATATAAAACACGCTGTCGAATAAGCAATACGCCAAATCCCCTTTGTGCGTATTGCTTATCGGTTGAGCGCGACACCGCGCCAGCCGACGTCACTGCAGTCCACTTTACGCCAACCAACACCAACCCTAGCAATTGACTCAATCAGATTTAATCACTCGCCTCCCTCCTATTGGCTACTTCCATTGTATTTTTCTTACCCATGTTTTACACGCACCAATAAATTGCACGCACTCAAAAATCACATGAGTCAAAAAGGCGCAAAGATAAATATTGATGTCTGTCAGTTGATCTAAAAGTCGCACTGAGTTCGTGCAAAGCGCACCCGAACAACGCAAAAAACAGAAGAAAATGAGCATAATTGATTAAAAATACGTTAATTTTCAACAAGTTATTAAATTGGCACATGGCGTGCAATACAACAGAAAAGATCTAAACGTAAACCGATTACCTGAACATCAAGCGCAGAACTTGTGCGGAGAGAAACCATGTCAAACAAACAAAAGTTAATCGTTATCGGCAATGGAATGGTCGGGCATAAGTTTCTAGAAAGCCTCGTCGACCTCAATCAAGCCGATCAATATGATATTCAGGTGTTATGTGAAGAACCAAGACCGGCCTATGACCGCGTTTATCTTTCTTCGTACTTTTCAGGTAAAACAGCAGAAGATCTGAGCTTGGTTAGCGATGGCTTCTTCGAGCAAAATAAAATTGACCTATCTCTAAATTGTAAAGCGGCATCGATTGATCGAGCCAATAAAACCGTGTCCACCGAATCTGGCGAAATTATCAGCTATGACAAACTGGTACTCGCAACGGGATCCTATCCTTTCGTGCCACCCGTACCCGGCCATGAGCGCAAAAACTGCTTAGTGTATCGAACCATTGAAGACTTAGAGGCGATTACGGAAAGTGCCAAACATTCGAAAGTAGGCGTTGTGGTCGGCGGTGGATTATTGGGATTAGAGGCTGCAAAGGCATTAAAAGATTTAGGGTTAGAAACACACGTTGTTGAATTCGCACCGCGATTAATGGCCGTTCAGGTTGACGATGCTGGCGGGCAACTTCTTAAAAATAAAATCCAATCATTGGGCGTAAAGGTTCACACCTCTAAAAATACGTTAAACATTACCGATGGCGAGCACGCAGTACATAAAATGGAATTCGCAGATGGCGAACACTTAGAAACCGACGTTATTTTGTTTAGTGCCGGCATTCGTCCTCACGATAGTCTGGCGCGCACCAGCGATATTGAAGTGGGTCCCAGAGGAGGCATTGTTATTAATGAACACTGCTTAACCAATGATAAAGACATCTACGCCATCGGTGAGTGCGCGTTGTGGGGCGGTATGATTTACGGGTTAGTCGCCCCTGGTTACCACATGGCAAAAGTGGCAGCGCAACACCTTTCAAATTCAGGCACAGACACATTTGAAGGTGCTGATATGAGCACCAAACTGAAATTAATGGGCGTTGACGTTGCCTCCATTGGTGATTGCCACGCTCGTACAGAAGGAGCTTTGAGTTACGCTTACTCTGATGAAGTCAATCAAGTGTATAAAAAAATAGTCGTCAGTGAAGATAAGAAAACTTTGTTAGGCGCCGTGATGGTGGGCGAAGCAGAAGATTATGGCAATTTATTGCAACTGGCGCTCAATAAAATTGCATTACCCGAAAAACCAGAGGCATTAATTCTTCCTGCATTAGACGGTGCTGCTAAGCTAGCACTGGGTCCAGATGCCTTGCCAGAAACCGCCCAAATATGTTCATGCTACGACGTCAGCAAAGGTGCGATTTGCAGTACGGTTCAAGACGGTGCGCAAACCATCGGCGACATTAAAGCATTTACCAAGGCCGCCACCGGTTGCGGTGGCTGTACGGCGCTCGTGACACAGGTTATGAACAGTGAATTGTCTAAATTGGGAGTAGAGGTCAACACGGACATTTGTGAACATTTTGCCTATACCCGACAAGACCTTTATAACCTGATACGCATTGAAAATATCCGCACGTTTTCCGATCTACTTGAAAAGCACGGCAAAGGTCATGGTTGTGAAATTTGTAAACCCGCTGTTGGCTCTATACTGGCAACCTGTTGGAATGACTACGTTTTAGATAACAAACATATCGGTTTACAAGACACCAATGATATTTATTTGGGCAACATGCAAAAAGATGGGACCTATTCTGTCGTGCCCCGAGTGCCTGGTGGCGAAATTACACCAGAAGGTTTGATTGTCATCGGTGAGATTGCACGGGACTTTAATTTATACACCAAAATTACCGGCGGTCAGCGCATTGATTTATTTGGCGCGCAACTGCATGAATTACCGATTATTTGGCGCAGACTCGTGGATGCAGGATTTGAAACCGGTCATGCATATGGCAAGTCGCTCAGAACCGTTAAATCTTGCGTGGGCTCGACCTGGTGTCGATACGGCGTGGACGATTCAGTCGGCTTGGCGATTGAATTAGAAAATCGATATAAAGGCTTGCGTTCACCTCATAAAATTAAATTTGCTGTTTCAGGTTGCACACGCGAATGTGCTGAAGCGCAAAGTAAAGATGTCGGCGTCATTGCCACCGAAAATGGCTGGAACCTTTACGTTTGTGGCAATGGCGGCATGAAACCACGCCATACCGATTTATTAGCCCAAGATTTAGATAAAGCGACGCTCATCCAATATATCGACCGCTTCTTAATGTTTTATGTCAAAACCGCCGACCGCCTTCAACGGACCAGTGTTTGGATGGATAATTTAGAAGGTGGATTGGATTATTTAAAATCGGTTGTTCTCGATGATTCACTGGGCATGTGCGAAGAGCTAGAGACTCAAATGAGTCACATTGTCGGAACCTATCAGTGCGAGTGGAAAACGACCATTGAAGATCCCGAAAAACTAAAACGCTTTAATCATTTTATTAATGCAAATGAAAAAGATAACAATATTGTCTTTGTGAAAGAACGAGGACAAATTCGTCCTGCAAATGAAAAAGAGCGTTCGGTGCAATTTAGCGATGCAGGGAATGCTCACCTCCATCAAACAAATAAAACCGAACCAACCTTGAATACTGATCAAATCATTGCCAGCGATGTGCTTCAGCGTTGATCGGATTTTAGGTTCATCGAAATACAGGTAAAAATTAAGGAGAAAATGCATGAGTCAATGGTTAGATGTATGTGAAGTGGATGATATTGCGCCCGATACCGCCGTTTGCGCCCTTGTGAATGGCAAGCAGGTTGCAATATTTCGCCCCCTAGCCACTGATACATTGTTTGCCGTGGACAATTTTGATCCCGTTGGCAAAGCCAATGTTCTTTCGCGAGGCATCATCAGTGACATACAAGGTCAGTTAACGGTAGCCTCCCCGCTTTATAAACAGCACTTTTGTTTAGCCAGTGGGCAATGCTTAGAAGATGAAGCATTGAAAATTCCAACTTACCCGATCAAAACTGAAGGGCGTCGAGTATACGTTTCAGCTCATTAATGAAGAGTTCGGTTAATCCGATATATCACTGACGCCAGAGCGACAATCCGTACAACAAATTGATACAGATATGTCGCTGCTACGCCCAACCATTTACTGTAAGCCCTCTTTGCCGATTTGATGAAGAGTTCGGTTAATCCGATATATCACTGACGCCAGAGCGACAATCCGTACAACAAATTGATACAGATATGTCG
>CANNFT010000003.1 GCA_947503895.1 uncultured Saccharospirillaceae bacterium | reverse complement strand
TTTCACTCTTTCACTCTTTCACTCTTTCACTCTTTCACTCTTTCACTCTTTCACTCTTTCACTCTTTCACTCTTTCAGCATTAGGTTTTTAGAGCCATCTTAATTGGTCAACCTCAATACCCCATTTTAAATACCCGTTCACCACTTAGAAGTACTACATTCAGGAGTCGTCAGCGCCATTTTAAAAGGGCGATAAGCAATCAACCTCTGCACACCGAAGTTCCACCTAAACGAGACTTTATCTACTCCGCCGCCCTAACCATTAACGATAAAAATCCTACTTTATCAGGTCGAAATAGCGCCTTTATATTCCCAAGCTAAACGGAAATTAAAAGTGAAACAATTTCTTCTTGGAAATCACAAATTAAAACAAGCATACCAATTCAAAACTTTGCACTTAGTCGGTGCATGACACGGAAGCCCAGAACGGCGCGTTATGGGATTTTTAGCCATCACTCAATACCATCCACCTCACTATAAGCCCCTCACCCCCAATTGTTTTTCTTGAATAATAATTAGACTGTATTGGCCAGCCATTGATTAGGCAAACCTGACCGTGCAATGTGTTTTTATCGGTCACTAATTAACAACATAAATCAGCGGCCCTGCTCATTAGCCTGCACTCAAATCAAGATACTAAATGGATAATCTGCATATCATACTGTTTACTATGCGCTCAGACGGCGACAACCAAAGATTTACAGTGATTCATTTAGCTTAATTGTAAAATTGAAAGATCTGGGAAAATACGAATGAATGGATTCAATCGCCCCCCTACCCCTCCTGTCAGTGAGGACTCTTCGCTCGAAGCCCGAAAAACGCCCTTTGAGGCAATGCGTCACACCATCGGTCGTTTTTTACAATCAAAGCGAGTGACTAGATCAATTGAGGTCGCCAAAAGTGCTGTTTTTGTCGTGATATTTGGGAGTGTTGTCGGCATCGCCGCAGCCTGTGCAGCCGATGGCTTTGTTTATCTATTCAAAAAAATGAACGATCTACTGCATATTTCAAATGCGGCCAGCGGAACCGAGTCAGTTTGGCTATGGATTATTTGTGTGCCGACCATTGGCGGTTTAACCGTTGGGCTGTTCAATCGCTACATCAACCCAGATAAGCCTCAAGGGCCTCCGGATGTCATCGCTGCGGCACAGCTGGGTCACAGTAAGGTACCCTTTAAAAGTGGCATGGCCACCGCTGGCGCCGCACTGATCTCACTCGGCTCTGGGGCATCCGTAGGAGGATATGGCCCAATCGTGCATCTTGGCGCAACGATTGGCGTCGCCTTTAGAAGATTTGCATACAGTGGCGGGGGGCACATTGCCAATATTGGTATTGGCTGCGGTGTGGCGGCAGCCATTGCAGCAGCTTTCAATGCGCCGCTCGCGGGCATGTTTTTCGCGCATGAGGTGGTGTTGCGACACTACTCTTTACGCGCTTTTGCACCTATTACGGTAGCTGCCACCATGGGCTATTTGGTGACAGCGGTGATTCTTAAACGGCCTCCTCTATTTCAAATTGAACACATCGGAAATTTGGATGCCTGGGAGTACATGTCATTTATGACGATTGGTGTCACCGGCGCCCTAGTCGCCGTGGCATTTATGAAGTCCATTTTATTTAGCCAGAAAATCGCGAACCGCGTCCCCATTAATCCCGCTTTCAAACCCGCTATCGCGGGATTTACGCTAGGGTTAGTCGCACTTCAACTGCCAGAACTATTAGGTTTAGGAACATCACTTCTTCAAAACGCGATGGTGCCTGAAAGCATTAGTGCAAGCCATATGGGGCTGCTGTTAATCGGCAAATTGTCCATGACCGCCCTCTGTTTAGGCTTTGGTTTTGTTGGGGGCGTTTTTAGCCCGTCACTCGTTCTGGGGGTGCTGTTTGGCAGCTTAGTAGGACTCGTATTACAACCCATAATGCCCGGTGCTTCGGATTCGCTAGGTGTATTCGCTATTTGCGGTATGGCGGCTGTCACGACCGCAGTCATTGGCGCGCCTATCAGCACTATTCTTATCATTTTAGAATTAACACGCAATTACGAACTGACTACGGCTGTTTTACTCAGCATTGTGTTCTCAAACCTTGTTTCTTATCGGGTATTTGGGCGCAGCTTTTTCGACCACGTGCTGAATACGCGCGGCGTAGATTTGAGCCTAGGCAGAGATCAATTAGTTGTGGAGCGAGCATCAATTAAAGATTGTATTTCCACCCAGCTTATTAAAACGAAATTTACAGAGAAGCAACTAGCGCTCTTCAAACGCATGGTGCTGGCTGATAGCTTTAATGCACAAGTGGTCGATGAGCATGGCCAATACGTTGGAACCGTTTCGCTCAATCAACTAATGGAAAATTACTCAGAGTCAAACGAGGCATTAGTGGGGCATTTAGACATTGAGAGTAAGCCGACCATCAAAGAAGATACCAGCTTGCAAGAAGCACTCGACTCCATCAATTCAGCTGGCCACGCACTGCCCGTTCTGTCCGGTAGCACGCAACAATTGGTCGGAGTGGTTGAGTATACTGATCTTGTTCGCTCTTACCGCTCAACCCTCGCAGGAATTCGTCAAGAAGAAAATGCCGCCTAAGCATTGACCGCTAGGTTATCAAAGGTCAAATACTCCAAGCAGTCGCCGATTGATTACAATTGGCGACTGCTGCAGCCATCAATTTACTGAGAGTTGAAATACCATCAATAATCAGTCGGCTAATCTACAATCAGATAGCTTGAGATGATCTTTTTCACCTTCGACATGCCATTATTCAGAGCCGCGACAATTTCGTCCATGGTGATAATATCATTTGATTTGCCAGCAGCCTTGTTAACAACCAGTGAAATACAAGCATATGGAATTTCTAGTTCTCTGGCCAATACCGCTTCTGGCATTCCCGTCATACCCACTAGGTCACAACCATCACGCTCCATTCTGGCAATTTCAGCCACTGTCTCCAAGCGCGGGCCTTGAGTCGCACCATAGACTCCTCTAGGCACCACAGACTCCTTCGCTGCCTCTGCAGCGCTTAAAATCCGCTGTATAATTTGATGATCATAAGGATGTGAATAATCTATGTGCTCCAATGCCTTATACACACCATCAAAAAAAGTATCTTCTCGACCATGTGTGTAATCGATGATTTGATCTGGAATACAGATGACTTCTGAATCCATTTTATCGGTGATGCCGCCTACCGCATTGACCGCAATGATCTCCGATACACCCGCTTCTTTAAGCGCTAAAATATTCGCACGATAATTTACTTTATTCGGGGGGAATTTGTGGGGATGCCCATGTCTGGCTAAAAATACAACATCGACTCCTTGCAGCTCTCCAAATATTAAGGGCGCACTTGTTGCACCTAAGTCCGTCAGTACAGATTCTTCTTTTCGGATGGTCAGGTCAGGGTATTCTGTCAACCCGGTGCCACCTATAATGCCCACCAAACGGCTCATAAACTTTTCCCAATTCTACTTGTACTAGGCGTGTGCACTGAAGACGCACCACCTACTATTTTGACAAACAAAAAAACACCCCTTTTCACGACAGTAAAAAGGGAGTGCTTTCTGTTATTTAATTTAATTAGATGCTTGAGGTGCTTCCTGCTCAGAAGCACGTAATGGCTCGCGACTGTTTGAAATATTGTCTTCGATTGACTGCATTTCAACTGGGGTTTCCATGTAAATAGATTGTGCAGGAAAGGCTATCTCAGCACCATTGGCTTCAATTATTTCACCGACTTGAATTAAAACCTTTTGCTTAATTCGATGGAATTCTTGCCAGTTTGTCGTGTGAGTGAACGCATAAATAAAGAACTCAAGCGAAGAATCCGCAAACCGATTAAAATTAACCATCAACGTTTGATTGTTATCTATATCAGGATGATCAGACAGCATGTCGTCCACCTCCTTGCATATTTTGTCGACCACACTGAAATCACTATATCGAACACCAATCGTTTCATAGATGCGTCGGTTCGTCATCCGCGATGGATTTTCAATGCTAATTTGCGCAAATACTGAATTGGGCACATAGAGCGGGCGCTTATCGAAAGTGCGAATACGTGTAATTCTCCATCCTATGTATTCGACCGTACCTTCGATGTTTTGATCTGGGCTTCTGATCCAATCACCCACCAAAAATGGTTTGTCCATGTACACCATAAACCCACCAAAAAAGTTTGCCAGAAGGTCTTTGGCAGCGAATGCTACTGCTGCGCCACCGACACCACCAAACGCAATCACACCAGATAAAGAAAAACCAAGTGTTTGTAAACAAACTAATGCAGTCAACACTATCACTACTAATCTAAGCAATTTAGATATCGCCGTGATGGTCGTCTGGTCAGTTTTGGTTTCTACACGCCCCTTGAGAATTTGATTTTCTCGTATGCGGATGAGGCGAAGAAAAAACCAAGCCACTAAAATGGATACGGTAATGTATATCGCTTCGACTCTGTACAGCAGTAAATTGGGTTCAAACTCTTTATCAATTATTTTTATAATTGAGCCTAATGCGACCAATAGCACACCATAGGATGCAGGGGATTCCGCCGCACCAATGATCGCATCATCCATCAGATTACTGGTTCGACTGGCTTTTTTCTTGGCTTGAGAAAAAAATGCCATGACAACCCAGTAAGCGACTAGCGCAGCCCCAAGTGCAATACTCACACGTATCCACCAAACGTCTAAATACTCCAGAACTATTTCCATATTAAATCAACTTCGCTTCTCTAAGTGTTTTGATTGCAGATAAATATTCAGCTTCGCCGGCTGAATTTAATTTTTTTGCTTGATAACAGGATAAGTCGGTCGGCTCAAAATCCCCTCCTTCTAAGTATTTAAGAATTTCGATGGATGCATCAGGCTGATTACAAGCTAATAATATATCGCAACCAGCCTTTAGTGCAGCTTGGCTGCGTCGGGTATAACTCCCCGCTTTCGCCGCTCCTTCCATTGAAAGGTCATCGCTCACAATTTTGCCCTGAAAATTCATTTCACCTTTTAGAATCGTCTTTATCCATACAGGTGAGAATCCCGCTGGCTGGTCATCAACCTGTGAATAAATAATGTGGGCAGGCATCAGCCAAGGAAGGTCACTCATTAACGTCTGAAAAGGTACTAAGTCTTTTGCTTTAATATCATTTAAACTTCGGTCATCAATGGGCAGCTCATGATGACTATCGCCTTGCACCCAACCATGCCCGGGGAAGTGTTTTCCAACGGCAATCATGCCGAAGTCGTTTAAGGCACGTACGATTTGCCCTGCAAGCTGACAAACAATGTCTGGGCGGTCACTAAAACTGCGGTCACCGACTACATTATTTTTTTTATAGTCGAGGTCGAGTACGGGCGCGTAAGTGATATCAACGCCAATTTCGAGCAACTCCCAAGCTAACACGCTGGCCGCGGCATATGCCACGTTCAGCGCTGACGCTTCGTTTTGCTCGAATAATCGCCCTATTTCACCCATCGACGGTACAACAGTAAAGCCTGAGCGAAAGCGTTGAACCCTTCCGCCTTCGTGGTCAATGGTCACCACCAGTTGGTCATTAATGGACCGAATTTCCTCAATCAGGCTTTCTATCTGAGACAAGTTTGAATAGTTTCGGGTAAATAAGATGATTCCACCAAGGAAAGGGGACGGAATCCACTGCCGCTCCTCTTCAGTGAGTTGAGTCCCTTGAATATCTGTGATTAAAGTTGCCTGCATAATTGTAATCCTTGTCTTTAAAATTCCAATGCGTAATTATGCTTCGATCATCACGGGGCAACCTTTAGGCACCCAATCAAATAAACGAATCACATCTTCGTTTCTCATGCGTATACAACCGTGACTTTTTGGCAATCCCATTGGCTCACTATCAGGTGTGCCGTGAATATAAATATAACGCCTCATACTATCGACCTGCCCCAGACGATTCAATCCCACTTCCTGTCCACATAGCCACATAATGCGGGACAATATCCAGTCTCGATCCGGATATTGGCAGGCCAATTCCGCTGAATAAATCTCACCGGTTAATCGACGACCAATAAAAACAGAATTAATGGAAGCACCACTACCAATTTTTGCTCTTATGTAGTGGCGACCGATGGGTGTTTGACCGGAACCGTTTTGCTGGCCAACACCGTTTAAGGCGCTAGAGATGGGAAATTTGAAAACTTCTTCAGCACCTTCCAGTGCTGTGATGGATTGGCTGTGTAACTCAATGCGAAGCTCGCGCACAATGCTACCTAGATTAGAGGGTTAAACTCGCTACTGTGCCCGAATACCCGCCGCAAGAAAAGGGAGTAGCATCGCAACGATTTCTTCTTCCGTGGATTGTGTCTCAAAATCATGCTCGACAATGGCCTGTAAACTTTCCATGCTCGACATGGTGAAAGCGGTAGCCCCTAACATAAAGTGAAACCGCCAAAAGCGCTCTACGGGGTTTAAATCGGGCGTGGCTTTAGTAATGAGCGACATTAAACGCCGAAAGATTCCACGATATTCACTTTGGAGGTATTTACGTAGATGACCTTGGCCTTGTGTATAGGCCAAACCGGCGAGACGCATGAAGATCGCTAATCGCTTGCGATCTCCCTCACTGACCCCAGCAATCGCCCGAGACACGAATTGCAATATCTCTTCAACAGTCAATGGTTGATCGGGTTTTTGAAGCTCCCTATTGTCCAATCCGCTTTCGATTAGCTTCGTAAAAGGGGTCAGAAATCGACCAAATACCGCTTGGATGAGCGCTTTTTTAGATCCAAAGTGATAGTTCACAGCAGCTAGATTGACATCTGCTTTGGTTGTAATCGTGCGAAGCGAGGTTTCTGCAAACCCATGCTCAGCAAACAACTCTTCGGCAGCATCCAATATTCGTTTTACGGTATCACTTTGTGACATGACCAAGACTCAAGCAAACAACTGTTTCAAACATACGTTTAACACAAAATCATGTCAACAATTGAGGGCAATTGAGACGACCATAATGGCCGTCTTTGACAAGTCTAGCCCAGATTAGCGTGATTCTCAGTAAAAGTAAGAGAGTGTGAATTTTAGAAAGTCTTCATTTCGGAAGGCGTACTGAAGCTGATTTTCCCGACTAGGGCTGAAAATACGGGCTTCAATTTCAGCCGAGAGCCCCTCACCTAATCGCGTGCTGCCTTCAATGCTCAAGCTGTGATCTTCGTATTCATAGTCATAAAGAACACCGGCCAAAAGCGTCGTATCTTCAGCATCGTTCATCGCCCAGCGCGTTGCCAGCAAGAGATCATGCTCAGCGGAAACAAATGAAGCATCATTGCCTCGGGAGTCATACAAATGCTCAATCACCCAACCAAGATCCACCCTGGACTCATTAATGCCTACCTGAGTGTATTCGAACCCAGCAGTGGTTGCGCTGTACGCCTCATCACCTTCGAGTGTTAGCAAATCCAATGATTCCAAATAACGGACGGATTGCCCATTTTCGATTTTAGGCATGCCAGTCCGGTAAATCCCCTCAAACTTCCACGCCCAACCCTCATAAAGGTACTGTAATTCCAAGCCGGTTTGTTGAATGAGTGGGTAGTAGGTTAATGTTTCGATCGAATTGTCCGTGTTGACGTAGGCTCCGAGCGCTGGCTCGCGACTATTGCCTTGGAAATAGGACAAAGCCAGTTCCAGCTCATCCCAATAGTTTGAATATCGAACCGCAAAATCAATATGCCGCTCTTCTTCTTCAGCTTGATAGAATGGTTCGGCAACCGAAAAACCCGACGACAATCTGCCATCAGGGCCGGTAAAGGTTCTTTCTCTGTGGTAAGGCAAAATAAAGGTATCAAGATTACCCCAATCACGCTCAAGCAATACCTGAACCATAGGCTGCCCTAGTTTCGCCTCACCATCCAACTGCTCAACGGCATCTGTTTGGTTAACGATATCAACTAAATGTTGCGACTCCGTGACGCCCCAGAAAACCTTACCTATACCGACTTTAATTTCGAATTCGTCTGTTAATTGATGAATAATTAACTCGCGTATATCAGCATGAGTGCGCTCTTCATCTGCCTCGTCGAGTCGAACAAAAGGCTTAAATGTGATCGAACGATCGCCGTCATCCCAGTCTCTGTAGTATTCCAGTTCAGCCGCTATCGAATGGTTAAACCGCTGTTTTTTTACTCTACCAGTTTGATCCTGTGCGCTTTCTTCGAAATAGGCCGTTCCTTCGTAGTCCAATTGAAAATCCAATATTGGATCGGCTTGGGCACTCGATAGCATTACGAGTGACCCCACCATTAAACTTGGCAAGGCATGTTTTCGCATCATTTCATTCGTCGCTCTTTTTAGCTTCTCATATTTGCTTCGCATTCTTATACACTGCTCACTTATGGTTTGTTTTCTTCTAATTTCAACAACAGTGGAGGCAAAAAGAAAAAGTCCACAATGAGCGCTAACCCGATAGTTAATGCACTCATCAACCCCATGTGCGCATTGATGGCAAAAGGAGAAAGTGTCAGTACTAAGAAGCCGACACACAATACAATGGTTGTCGCGGTGAGAGCCACCCCCACCGTTTGGAACGCATAGTTTACGGCTTGCTCAGCAGAGTAATTCAGCTCACGCTTTGCTCGTACGTATTTTGTCAGGAAGTGAACAGTGTCATCCACCACAATACCCAATGTCACACCCATAACGACGGACAATCCCAAACCGACCTGGCCGTCAAATATGGCCCAAATTCCAAACCCCATTCCTGCAGGTACGAGATTCGGCAATAGACTCACTAACCCCAATTTGACCGACCGAATAGACACAAGAATAATCAGAGATATTAGGAATAAGGCACCGACCACGCCGCCTATCATGCTCTTAATATTTCGCTCAGTAATGTGCGCAAACATTACATTGGTACTGGCCCCCTCAGTCACCATATATTCTGGTGCGTTGTCTTTTAACCATTGAACGGCTTTTCGATCAACTTCGATCAATTCTTTTGCACTAATCTTGTCCACTTGTAGAATCATACGTGATGCCGATTTATCACTATTCACCTGATTAGTGATGTCTAGCCCATATGGCAATGACATTTCGTATAACAACATAAATTGAGCCGCGAGCTCTCGCGACTCGGGTACACGGTAATACTCCTCGTCATCGCCGTGCATGTTTTTATTTAAGCGTTTCATAACGTCACTAAAGCTATTAACATGACGCACATGCGGCTGCTCGCGCAACCAAATGGCAAAATCATCAATGACTTTTAAGTATTCTGGATTTGCTACGCCCATTTCACCCGCAGCCTTGAGCGAGTAATTTAGTTGCTGGACGCCGGTCAGTGTTTCGTTAATTTTTTCGCTGTCTACTCTAAATTGAATACTCCAATCAAAATATTCTATTGTATTATCATCCAGCTCATTAAGCGGAACGAGCGCAATCAACCCGATAATAACGATAGAAGATCCCACTAGTAGCGCGTTTCGTTTTTCAATGACAAATGCAGATAGCTGACTCATCGCACGATTTTCGCTGAAGGACTGAGACACTTTTTTTGATGGGAACAACATCATGATGGCGGGCAAGAAAAATATGGCGAGTAAAAACGCTGCAACTACACCAATAGACACAATATTCCCTAAGTCATGAAAGGGCGGCGCATCGGAAAAATTCAGCGTTAAAAAACCAATCGCGGTTGTCAAACTGGTCAGCATCACTGGCTGAAAGTTTATCCGTATACTCTCGACCATAGCAGCTTGTTTGTGATCTCCGCTTGCTAAGCGGTGGTAGTAACTCATCAGGATATGAATGCAATCGGCAATTGCCAACGTCATAATCATAACGGGGGCCGACAAAGTCGTCGGCGTGACTGAAGGTCCGGGCCAGCCAAATAAACCCATACCGATAGCACTGGAAAAAATAACAATCGAAAAGGTTGCCAGTGTTCCCCATAGACCTTTTAAAGTCATAAATAACAATATCAATATTATAAGTAACATAACGGGATACAGCGTCTGCATATCCTGCTGCGAGGCTTCTGGAAACGCATTATTTGTCATTGTGACACCCGTCAGATAAAACCCCACATTAGGATATTTTGACTGATAGTCTGCCACCATTTCTCTTACAAACTGTACAACTTCTGGGACTTCTTTAGCCTGATCGATACCGGGCAAATTTATCGTAATATTGATACCAGTAGCACCACCATCTTCAGCTACCACATTTCCAACAAGAACTGGCTCAGTGAGTGCAATAGATTTGACTCTTTCAATTTGCGCGTTCGTAAAGAGATCTGCATCCTCAATTAGATTTTCAACAATGAGATCATCTTCTTCTGAGTGGGTATACTGATAATTACTGATTGAATCCACTCGTCCACTGTAGGGCACCTGCCATGAATCTTCCGTCATCGATTCTATTAATTGGAAAATTTCACGATTAAAAATATCACCACTTTTAGGCACGAGCGCAATTAAAACATTGTCCACTTTATTATATTGATTTTGAAGGTCTTCGAAGGCAGTAAGGTGAGGATTGTCATTGCTGAAGAAAGCGCGATAGTCTGCATTTAATCGGATATTAGATGCTCCATACCCACATGCGATTACTACGATTAACGTAATCAGTATGGCTATCCAGGGGCGTCGTACAATCCCCCAAGTAATATTTTCAATCATAATACGTTCCTTTTTAGCATTGTTATTTGACGTAATGAGAATGTTTTTAGAAATGAATTTTATTTTTTGGTTGATACCCAGTCACGCTTGCTACCCAGTTGCACATCAATATCATAGCGCACTGGCGTTTAATTTTTTAAATCCCTAAACACAATATTTGATAGCTCAATTACTTGCTGCCAGTTTTTACACAGCGGATCTTCATCAAGACCTTGACCATCTAAAAATCGCGATAAGCTCCGATAGTAATAATCCATAGGCTCAGTGAAGCCTAGCCGCTCCATGTCCCAACCACTGCCCATCACAGCCTGAACCCCCCAATTCATAGACCACCAGCCAAACGCGAGATCCATAATGCTCTGTTCGCTAAAATTTGAGTGCTCTCGAATGGACGTCACCACAGCTTTAAAAATAGCATCGTCAATATTGTTTTGTTCGACAGCATGCTCATGTGCAATTTTTTGCAAAAAGTCTGGAGATTTTACCGTAAAGACGAGAGATGAGGTGATCGGATCGGTTTCGGACACCTTGAAAAAAGCAGCGCTCACTAAGCTGATCTTGCTGCGTAAGCTCCCTGAATAGCTCAGTGCGCGCTGGGTGAGTGCAAGTAACCGATAGCCACAGTTCAAAACAAGCGCTGCCAACACATCTTCTTTAGAACGGTAATGTTGGTAGATCGTCCCTTTCGAATACTGAGTTTCGTCTGCTATCGCCTGCATAGTTAAGGCGGTCAACCCGCCTTTGGCCAAAATAGATTTCGCCACATCTAGAATGAGAGCATCTCGTGCTTGGCGTTCACGAGCTTTTCGTTCATTGATCACACAATTTCCGGTTTTTGACAGAGGGTCATTTTTTGACGGTGCGTCAAATGTAGATCAATAAGGTAATAGGGTCAACGTTGAGCCTTATTCTTTTCTTTACAGAAACAAAGCACTGTATATAATCCCAATGATGTATATAAAAACAGATAACTAAAAATGACGAAGCTCACAGCAAGGCAGCAACAGGTTCTCGATCTCATTAAGCGCACACTGGAAGACACTGGCTTTCCGCCTACTCGAGCGGAGATTGCAACTGAGCTGGGGTTTAAATCTGCTAATGCGGCGGAGGAACACTTAAAGGCACTGGCCCGCAAAGGCGCCATTGAAATGATCCCAGGCGCTTCCAGAGGCATCAGAGTGGCCGACCATCAAAGTGGCATTCCCATTGTTGGACGTGTAGCAGCCGGAGAGCCGATACTGGCTCAAGAGCACATCGAACAGTACGTTGAACTGCCCAGCCAGTTTTTTCACCCACCAGCCAACTACTTATTAGAAGTACACGGCGAAAGCATGAAAGAAATTGGCATTCTTGATGGCGATCTCATTGCAGTACATAAAACCAACCAAGCCTCAGACGGACAAATCGTGGTAGCAAGAGTGGAAAATGAAGTCACCGTCAAACGCTATAAAAGGGATAAGCATATCGTCACCCTACTGCCCGAGAACCAAGAGTTCGAGGCTATTAAAGTAGACTTAAGAGAAGAACCATTTGAAATTGAAGGCTTATATGTAGGGTCAATCCGGCGTCATCACTAAACTCGCAGATTATGCTAGCACGTGCCGTTTTACCAAAAAAAAGCCGCGATTGATTCGCGGCTTTTTTGTTTCTGTTGCGAGGAACGGTACTAAAGACCCTTCACCGCATAGATACCCGGAGCATTTCTCCAGTACCCTTTGTAGTCCATGCCGTAACCAAACAAATAGCGATCTTCAACTTCAATCCCTAAGTAATCAGCACAGAGGTCCGGGTGAGATTTGCGATTGTGGATTTTCTCAACCAACACAGCCACTTTAACTTCTTTAGCACCCTCTTTTTCGCAATATTCCTTAATGGCGGCCAGCGTGCCTCCCTCATCCAGGATGTCGTCCAATAGAACGACTGTGCGACCTTTGACTGACTCGCTCGGGGCGACCTTCCAGTGCAAGTCACCACCGGTGGTTTGGCCTCTGTAACGCGTTGCGTGGATATAGTCGACTTCCATAGGAAATACGAGGCTTGTTAATAGCTTGCCAGAAAAGATTAAGCCTCCCGTCATGATTGGAAACATGATTGGGTTAGAATCTTTTAGGTCAGCCGACATTTGCTCGGCCATTTTGACGATAGCGCCTTCCACGGCTGATGCAGGGTAGAGACAATCCGCCTCTTCAAACACCTGATGCATGTCTTCTACGCTCTTATGCATTTTGCCTTTTCCTATGGAGTGGGAAAATTAAGGGCGCAAAGCCTACCGTTGCTTGAACCTTTCTTCAAGTCATTGACATGCAAAAACTGACTATATGATTGAAATTGAAGCTATTTTTAATCAATTAGAAGGATTTTAATGCGTTGCCCTAGCCTATTTCTGTAAAAAAGTCGGATGAAAACGGCTGGCGGGGATACCTGGATAGTGGTAAAAACCACTTCGGAGCACACCGACTACACAGGATCTGCGAACAATCGGTGCGCGTATCGATAGCGTTAACTACGTCCAAGTAAGCCTTCTTTTAGATCATCTTGTACCGCGTCGTCAGACAGCCAAATACCAAATAATGCTTGTTTGAACTCTAAGCCTTCTGCACTGGATTTCAATTCGCTATTTTTGAACACCTCTACGCCCTTGTTTGGAATATATACCAAATCAAATACGTCATTTTCTTTAATGCCTTCTTTAAACGCTGTAATGAACTTTTCGATAGACGCTTTAATAGGCTGCGTTTTACCGCCTGTAGACTGTTCAAAGCCCTCGCGAGTGGCAGATTCCATTTTCTCGCCAGATAGAAGTGAAGACGTGATGTGAAGGCGCAATGCCATAGGCTTATTAGCCTTCACGATTGAAGCCGCATCTTTAGATTGCTCAGGTAAATACAATCCAGCAGCATAGATATCCATAAAAAATTTACTGCGAATACCCGTGCCATTTAATGACAACGGCTGATCCCCAGCATTCAGCGTGTCAGGTAATTTAACCCCAGCGACTTCTGTCGCAGAAACCGATAGAGTCAGAAACATAGTACATAGAATTGTTACAATCTTTTTCATGGTTGAATCCATTTATTGTTGTCGTTATGGAAAACTGCTTCAAAAGCTTATTCAAGCACTGGCTGTCGCCCGCCAAAATTACCATTAAACGGTCTTTTGAACGCCCCAACGCTGCTTGTGCGCCTATATAGCCAATTATTAAGTGTGAATGCAACAGGACTCCGGCCTCAAATACTTCATTAGCACCCTTCATTCAGCCTCCAAGCACCATGAATACTGGCTTCGATAGGCACTCACAAAATGAAAGCGGATTCACGCGAGTATCTGTTTACAGCCGATATGGACAAGTCATTCAAGCGGGAAGGAGATGTCGACAACGCGTCACGGGGGGACTAAATGAGCGCCATCAATGCATACACAAGGAGCCACGGCCATCAAGATATCAATTCGTTGGCTTTAGAATTAAGGAAGGAGGATATCCACGCAGGCGAGCTGACTTCTACGCGAATGCTTGCTTTGCTTCTTTCAACCATTAGTGGCTAACGGAAATCAGCTAAATTTTTGGAAACAAATTTGAGGGTCAACTTAACCAATTCCGTCTCACTATCAAAAAAGCGATCCGATATAGCTGCCCATAAATCTGAGTGCTGCTCTTCTAAATCTGAGACCAACTCTTCTCGCGCTTCTTCATCAGCCGGAACCTGTTTTCCAGGAAAACAGTCGAGCGCATCTTGGACTACTTTTTGAATTCGAGTAGCCCTCGCCGCCTCCAGCCCCTTGATTGCATCTTCTGCATGAATACCAGCCTCATCATAAAAGAAATGCGAAATTCCGCCGCTTCCCATGCCACGAATTAACCCATCGATGCAATAAAAGTACTTTTCTGAAGTGGAGAGAGATTCATAACCTGAAGATGAGATTTTACCGTAGAGAATATCGGAAATTTGCAGGAAAGCATCTGTTTCGTCCGGCAGCTCCAGCGCTGCCTTCACATCCATGTTCAACTCAACATGCCCTTATTAATTGGTGAATGAATCACCAGCAATTTAGCTCAGCTACAGGATGTTTTCAAAGAATTCGGCGTAAATCAGCGCTAATTGACTGGTTTGGCTGCATTAAGAGGGCTAAATTCCGCTGGCTACGCTCTTGCGACCATCAATTTGAATTGGCTGAATTAAAATAAATTAAATGCTCATTCAGTCCAGTTTTTTTAATTCCACTCAACAGCACTAGTCTAATCACAGCCAAATACACTACCCAATAAACACATGCTTTCGGCTCATTTAACCCAACTTTAAGCTTAAAGCTCATTTATAGGTAACACCGGTATTTGGCAGTCATTTGTCTCGTCTGATCGCCTTCCTGTCGCGTTAGGTGTGTGATGATTCAATCACGGTCATGAATCATTCCAAGTACGATTCTTTGGTCTTTGTACGGATTAATGAACGATCTCTGAATTTAAATTTTACAGTCAAACGTATGTTTTATTTAAAAGTTCCTATGGGCTTACTCCTTAGAATAAACGTTTCTAAAAATGCTTTTCTTCTGGATTCAATGGTCTCAGCACACTAGATTGATGGGGGAATTGCGAAACAAGAGGAAATAATAATGACTACAGCCGTTGAACGTTCAATGATTTTACCTATGGTTCAACAGATAATGGTTAAGGATAATAACCCTGATGCCTGGAGAAAAAATCTGATACAACTCCATATTTTTGAAGCTCAGGAAGCGAAAGACTTAAGCGACAGAGAATTATCCCTTATTCATCATGCTTTGTTGGTTCAAAAATTTTCTCAACTCCCAACGGAAGAACTGTTAAGAGAAGCCGAGAAGCATCAAGTACAGTACCATGTTTCGTTCGATCAGGACGATTTTCAAATGGGAGCGGTTTGCTACTAATTCAGCGTTCGCGTTAAGTGTTTACGCACAAGTGCAATAAAATCGCGATCTATGCAATCCCGACCCAGCTAAAGCAGCCATTTACCCAATGCGCTGCTTTTTTGTTTTTAAAAATTGCGAAATGTGATTTCAGACCTCTAGGACCACTGTGTCTTTTGGCAGTGCAGAGTGTTCCAATATCCTTAGGCTTTCCTCACGTATATTATTTGCCAGCTCCACCTTATTTTGCGCCAGAAGGAACGACTTAAGCGTGCTAAAAGTGGTCACCAATTCAATGGCTGTAAACTCAATTAACTTTTTTGAATGCACTTCGCCGCTCAAAAGTGATAACAACCGAAAATGTGCATGACTGTAGTAATATTCAGCTTCCTTCGCCTTTTTCAGCTTACCCATCACGTGACCAGCATTGTGACAGGACAATACAAATAACCTGACAAGGCTCCAAGATTGTTTGTCATCTTTATCTAACCATGGTTCTAACATATCTACCGTCTTGCAAAACTGCTTACTGGCATCACGAAGTTCATTTCTGTGATAGCAAGCATCCGCTTTTAGCGTGTAGTATTCCCAGTCTTTAACGACGTCTTTGACCTGTATATGCTTAAGCATGAGCGGATCTTCCAATAACGCAAATGATAATCACTATCATTTAAGGTTAATTTGAAAGAAACGTCAAGTGGGTTAAATGGAATTGATGCGCAATGCGCTCAATGACAACACTCATGCGGCAACCTTTGTACGCTAAACAAGCAATAAAAAATAATGAGGATACGAAATGACCGAACTTTACCTGCCACTGAAGCATACACACCTAATGATGGTGGCAGTCAGCGTACTGTTTTTTTTGGTTCGAGGTGTATCATCGCTCTTGAACGCAGGATGGCTACAGCAAAAGTGGGCTAAAATTTCGCCCCATGTCATCGATACACTGCTATTGGGAACAGGCGTTATGCTGACATTTGCCGTACACCAATACCCCATCGTGGATCATTGGCTCACTGCAAAAATGGTTCTATTAGTGGGCTATATCATTTTTGGGGTCAAAATGATGAAGGCAAGAGTCATGAAGCGGAAGCTCATGTTTTTCGCATTAGCATTGGTGTCTGTTGGACTTTTGATCAGCGTGGCACGCACACATCACCCTCTCGGCATTTTGAATTCATTAATATAATGAAATTATTGGCGGTCCCCGATGCCCTTAAGTTAATCAGGGACTGCCCTCTTGCGAAAAGTTATCGTCAGAAGCTATTGATTTTGAAAGCTAATAATGACCTTCCCCTTTGCACGACCTTTCTCAAGATATTTCATGGCAGTGATACTTTCATCAAAAGTATACGTTCGATCAATCACCGTTTTTAATTGGCCGCTCTTGGTTAGTTCACCCAAGTGAGCCAATTGAGCACCATTCGATTCCGTGATGATCATCTTATATTGGGCATTTTTTGCTTTTGCTGCTCGCGTTATATGACGAGCCTTGATGGATAATATAAATCGAATTAAACGATTTAACCCTAACTCCTGAGCCAGTAGATCATCAGGTAAACCTGATACCGAAACAACGTAACCACCTCTTTTCAGGACCTTAAAGGCATCGGCAGTGTAGTCACCGCCTAACGTATCGAATACCACATCAAATTCATCGGCATGGTCGCGATAGTCTTCCCGCTTGTAATCAATAACATGATCTGCGCCTAATGCTTTCACCCAATGAATGTTCGCTGTACTGGTAGTAGTGGTCACTTTCGCGCCAATCTGTTTGGCAATTTGGATGGCCAAACTTCCAACTCCTCCCGACCCCGCATGAATTAAAACAGATTGCCCAGCGGATAACTGCGCCACTTCCGTGAGCACCTGCCATGCAGTGAGACCCACTGAAGGTAAACTTGCCGCCTGCTCAAACGTCAAACTTGAAGGCTTGAGTGCTATGTGGTCTTCATGTGTAACGGCGTATTCTGAAACTGTACCGACATACTCTTGCCCCACCTTCGTCATCACAAGCTCACCCTGTTTAAAGCGTGTCACCTTTGTGCCAATTTTTACTACTTCGCCGCTTACATCCAATCCCACGACAGATGGGAAAGCGGTTTTAAACGAGCCCTTGAAGTCTCCACGCGCGATTTTGTAGTCAAACGGATTCAGACCAGCTGCATGGGTTTTAATTAATACATCGTACTCGCCGATTGATGGAATCGGCATCGACTGAAGCTTTAGGCTCGTGTCCATATCACCATAACGAGTAATCGTTAAAGCTCTCATGCTAGCGTCTGATTTTGTGTTCATAGTACTGCACCCTCGATTTTAAATGGTTCACGATCTCTAGGACTTAGGAGATGATGAGGGCATTATTTATTGTCTCAACGAACAAATATATACGCATTTTTTCATTATATAATTGCTAAAAAGACAAAGATCTAATGGATTTGATCAAGCACCAAGGCAGTGGTCAGTATGGAAAATCATTCGATCGAAATACGGAACAGATAGATAACGGTATAAAAGAACTGGCCGTATCTATTACCGTAGATGCGGCCAGTAGCAGTAATTTGATGCATTCATCAAGCTAGGAGGCTTGGCTTTGTTATTCTAAATAGGGTTAATAGAAGTGCTTTTTTGGCAATTTAATCTTCCAAATGCAGGATAACTAGCCAATGCTTGATCGGCTGCTTCAGCCGCCTTTTTGTGACCCGCGGCTTCAGCTTGTCTTAAGCCACAATATCCTAGGTCACGTTCGATATCGCTCACCGGATGCATCACAGACAGTACAGAGAAATAGAAAAGGCCTTCAAGTTGCTTATCGATCACAAATGCCCGCGTAAACATAGCTTTTGCAAGAAAGACATTATTTTCTATGGGCTCTTGTCGACGATACAATTCACCTAAGATTAATCTATGCGTACCGTGTACGAATTCATTTTGAATACAGGTGGGAAGCGCCTTTTTCGAATCACCTGATGCGAACAGCTCCACGCAAGCATTTGAGAGCATTTCTCTCGAGCTTGATGAAGAAAACAGTACACTGGCGCGGGTGTAGATATAGGCATTCAATGCTTGGCTAATGGATTGATAGTGTTCAAGTGCCGGCTGTGCTGCCAACCACTTTTCATCCTCTGAGATGTACCCTGTTCCCCTTTCAAACATTACGGGCAAGGCGTAGGCTAAGTCCTGTAATTCAGACAACGTATATGCGTGAGCCATCATTTTTGCCTGCCCCTCAACAGCTATGCGCGTAAACTCTGCCAATAACCCGCTGACCATTAAAGCGTGTTTTTCTGGGTAATTTTCAATAAGCACCTTTTGAAGTTCTTCGGACGTTTTATGAAAAGTCCTTTCAGCATCCGCCACCATGACTGATCGTAAGTGGGTTGAGGCATACTCATACTTATTGATCAATTGATTTGCATACTGCTCCCGAAGATCCTCAAAACTAAGGTCACCGGTCTTATACCCTTGAGTGCTACAGGCTGTAAGCAGACTTGCCATACAGATTGTGAAAATGACACTAATTGTACGAAACATATACTAAAAATCTCTAGGCTCAGGTGAATGGCAAAGCAGAATGGAAAAGAAATCTCTTCACCTTAAAAACAATTCGGGCAAATAGGACAACCGTATATTTCTTGAACACTCGATGGTCAAACGATCATAATCCTAAGTTAGAACACAATAGAGATTAGCGGTTTAAATGTCCAAGATATCCATTCAATCCATCTCCGAAGACGCGTTTGAGTTCGGTGACAGAGCCTGAAATAGACAGCACTCCATGCAATAAGTTGCCAGAATATAGGCAACATACACCTTTCTAATTAAACAAAACACTATGGTCTAAGCTGCTGTCGAATATGCAGTGTGGTTTGGATTGACTATTTTAAAACACCAGCATGGGTGCGTAGGTAGCCCGATGTGGGTCACTGACATCTAGGATTAGCACCGAGTGCTAATGCACATTGAGACGTGCGAGTGAGTGGTTAGCGAGGTGCGTCATTCAAGCAATTGAATGTCGACAAGAAAGGCAATTTAAAGTCGATAAAGCTATTGAACGACGCGCTCTAAATTAATACGCCAGTGTAAGAGTCAGTCATCATTCGTTGTGTCATCCCTGACACCTCATCATCCTTGGTACCGCACCAAAGTCATGAGATTTTGGCGCTAAGGGTTACAACCTAAGTTCGAGATTAAAGCTTACGCTTCAATGCTTGAATAGTGGTCTTACCAACATCGGTGTGATGCATCAAGTTAGAGTAGTTTTTAACCACATTCACTGGACCATACGCAATCACCATCACAGGAGTGTGAGTGTGAGTACCGGTACCCCAAACGATGTTTTGCTGCTTGCCTATCTTACGGCCAATCAAGTCAAGGTGATCGTACTCGCCATAAACATAGAATTCTTCGAAGTCTTCGAAGTTAGGATACATAGCTGTATCTAGGTAAGGATGCCCAGAGACATGGTATTTGTTTTCTTCTTGCTTAACGATATCTTGTGCTTCAGCCAATGTAATATCAAATTCACTGTGCTCATTGAACGCAGTCATAATCGCTTCAGCTGTTGGCAACGTACCGTATAGGTCACCACCCGCTTTGTACCAGATATTCTCGAAACTCATGGATTGAGCATGTAGCTTGTCAAGAATATTTAGAGAGCCAAAGTTATAGTTAGGGTGATAATCAACTTCTTGGAAGGCTTCACCTTCTAGCGACTGAGGACCAGGAATATCGTTACGTGAATAGCTAAAACCGAAGCCACCTGTTTCGTGATCTGCAGTGATCACAACTAAGGTATCTTTACGGCCTTGCACCCACTCATAAACAGCCGCTACCGCTTCATCGAACTTCAATAGTTCATGCAGCATAGTACCAGCATCATTGTAGTGAGCTGCCCAATCAATCTGACCACCTTCAACCATTAAGAAAAATCCTTGTGGATCTTTAGAAAGAATATCAAGTGCCTTCAAGGTCATTTCGCGAAGTGTTGGCTGTGCGCGATCTTGATCTTCTTTGGTAGCAGAGTGAACGATACCGTCCATCATTGCAGAATAATGGAACAAACCTAACAGCTTATCACCGTTAGCAGATTCCATTTGGTCAAGATTGAACGCCAATTGATAACCGTCAGCTTGCGCTTCAGCCAGTAGGTTACGATCATCTTTACGCTTAGATTTGATTTTCATGCTTGGCTCATTGACCAAATCTGTAATCGCTTGTTTAACATCCGCATCTGTATTGACAGCTTGAGGAATAAAGTAACGCAGACCACCAGAAAGCATAACGTCAACCGAGTTTTCTACCATGTCGGCTGCAATTTCGTTTTCCATGCTTCGGTGCGGCTGGTGCGCAGCAAAAGAAGCGGGTGTAGCATGAGTAATTCGCGTGTCAGATACTAATCCTGTTGCTTTACCCATTTTTTTAGCTTTTTCCAAAATGGTTTCGACAGGATTCCCCACATAATCCAGTCCAATCATTTCAGAACCGGATGAAACACCCGTCGCCAATTGAGAAGCAGAACATGCTGAGTCTACAACAATGCTGGCCTCAGGACCGGTTGACGAAAAACCAACCACACCCTTTTGGCTGAATTTTTCCATTGCCGTCAGTTCACCCTGATAAACAGAGTTAGGTGCACGCTTAGCGTATTCCTGCAACATTCCCACTTGCTGCGGCCCCATACCATCACCAATCATCATGATGATGTTTTTTACATCCCCCGGAGGAAGCGGAGTATTTTTATCACTCCAATCAATACAGCCAGTGACGGCAGACGCCGTTACTGCAACTGCCAGTAGCTTTAGACCATTTTTTAAAATCATAGTTTTGATCCTTATATCAAATTGCCCTAAGTAAAGAGCATGAGAAGAGTACGTTTTGGGAACTTTTTCTGTCAAGGAAGAATGACAAAGATCGGTGTTTTTATTGATTGAACAGTGAATAAAAAATGAGAATCAAAAAAGAGTGTTTAAAATAAAATCAAGCAAGCATTTTTTTTAATCAATGAAGTGTGAATTCCCACCTAAAAAATCATTACTTTTTTTTGCGCATTATGCTTTAAGTAACAAAATGTAATGACGTGTAACCACGAAAAAAGCGGCTTACTCCACCCCTTTGGGGGATTTTTCAGCACCCATTACTTTTTTCTTATTAATGGATTCTCTATCAATTTTGCAGATGAATTTATTGAAGGCTTAATGCAATGACTGTGGTATACAAATTATTACATTTTTAGGAGTCGCATAAATACGTAAAGCCTAATGTTTACTCTGCAATACGCACTCAGTCACACTGCGCCAACAAAACGGACTTATGTCACATATTGGAAGCATATATTTCACCCGGCTGACTATTAAACACCCTAAATCCTTAGTCAGTTAGGCATTTTGCGAAAACCCGAGGTGATTTTCACATTCAACATTATAAAGATCCGACAATCGGCACCCAAATCTCATACTTAGGGTTTAACAATAATTACCATTACTCATTGATTTTCACAGTACCTTCATTATGATCATGCTCACTGGTTGGTTAAGAATTGAATTGTTTTAATTCAACTGTCTAACAAACGAATAAAAACGGTAGTCAAACAATGAATAAAATTTCGCTCGCCTTGGCATTTACCCTATTTCTCACCTCACTTTCCTTTTCAGCTCATGCCAAACGCGAAAGAGTAGTTTTATGTGTCGATCGCGGTTACTGGTATCCCTTCGTATTTATCAATTCGTATCGTCCAGACGGCCTATATGTCGATATCGCAAAAGATGCGGCAGACCGATTAAACTGGAGAATTAGTATCCGTCCTATGGACTGGAAGAAGTGCCTTCGTCAGGTTGAAACAGGTCATATTGATGGCATCTTGGGCGCGTCTTACAAAGCAAAACGCGCGGAATTTATGTACTACCCTGAAGGCGCTGAGAAGAAAGGCAGAACCCCTGCTCGTTTGAGCACCGCTGAATACGTTGTGGTGACCCCAACAAACAGCAACTACCGCTTCGACGGCAACGTTAAATCTATACCACAGCCTCTGCGCGTACCTCGTGGTTACTCTGTGGCGGACGACCTGAAGAAAGCAGGTGTCACCGTCGATACGAAATCCCGTGGTGACGAAGTGACCTTGATGAAAATGGCCACCAGTAA
Source organism: uncultured Saccharospirillaceae bacterium (assembly GCA_947503895.1). Lineage (GTDB taxonomy): Bacteria > Pseudomonadota > Gammaproteobacteria > Pseudomonadales > Oceanobacteraceae > Bermanella. The sequence continues at coordinate 553,653 of CANNFT010000003.1, read as the reverse complement.
AGATGGTGCGGTTGTCACACTGCGTTCAGTAGCCGAAAAATACAGCAAAAGCCCGGCTTTCAGCGGAAAGATCACCATTCAGAATAAAGCTTATAAGTCTAAAGATTATTTCCTAACGATCTCTAAAGCTTCAAACATGTCAGAAGAAAAACGTAATGCTCTTTGGAGTGCTATCGCAGCCGTGACAGAAGATACAGCACTTGTCGCGGAATATCAGTCCAAATACTAAGATTGTCTGATCGTAGGATTTACGAAAACAAATGAAAGCAGTGGTGAAAACACCACTGCTTTATTAGATCACCTCACCCGCTTCTTCTCTTAGAAAAACTTACTTTTAATTATCCACCCGCCATACCCTTCCGACACATTCATAATTTAAGATTGCATATTAACCAATCGAGTACCGCATCATTGCATGGGAGTGTAGATTTTCTTAGGGAGCTCTATACTAAAATGTGCGCCGTTTTCAGATTTTAAGCACGATATCGTCCCATCTAAGATTTGTGTCACGAGATTATAAACTAGGTGCATACCTAACCCCGTTCTACCTTTTCCTCGCCCCGTCGTCACAAAAGGATCGAATATTTTAGTTCTAATATCTTCGGTGATGCCCACACCGTCATCACGATAGTCTATTGTCACCGTATAATTTGAATTAATCAGACTCACGACTATCGTACCCGGTTGATTCGTAAATCCGTGCTGAAGACTATTTTGAATGAGCTGGGATATCACACTAAATAGCGGCTCTGGGTAGTTAATAATTTCAATATCTTCTACATAAAGCACCTTAATATCACAATGACGCCCGCTCAGTTCTATTGCCATTGCATTCTCAACCCGCTCCATCAGCTCAACTAAACTGAATTGCGTGGATATTTGTGTGGAGCGGTCTATTGCCAACTTTTTAAAGTTCCCCACCAAATCACTGGCACGGAATAGACTATCCTCCAAAATTTTTAAACCATCTTTCAGTTCCTTGGCTGATTTTTCGATCGTCTCAGCATTCTGAGGATCACCCTCAATTGCGCTCAGTAACTGTGACAATGTTTTGTTTAAATGACTTTGTGTCGTGATGCCAATTCCAAGCGGCGTGTTTAACTCATGTGCGACACCTGCAACCATTTGTCCCAGTGAAGCAAGCTTTTCTGCCTCCACTAGCTTGTGCTGCGTAAATTTTAATTCCGATATCGTTTCGCTCAACTGATCCACAGTGGACGTCAATTCGCTGGTTCGTTTTTCTACGCGCTCTTCAAGTTCAGAATTTACCACTTCTAATGCTGCTTGCGCTTTATTTTTGTCTGATAATCCCAACTGTAAATTTTCACGAAGCTTATTAATCGCCGTCACCACATTACTTAGTTCATCTTCGGATTTTTCGCGATGAAGTGTGAGCGATGTATCAAGTGATAAAATACTTAATCCATTTGCCCACTTTGCCATGTCATTTAAATGTCTTGTAATGAGGCTATTCACTAAAAACAATATAAACATCGATACAACAAGGGTTTTTAAAAGTTGAGTTAGTACGATGATAATTGCTTTTTTATACAAAACGGCATAAATCTCGCCTTGATCAATGACGACCTCTAGTACACCGACCGAGTGGAATGCCCCGCTACTTTCGTACTGTAAACGGTAGGTGAATTGACGAACAAGCTCTGAATGTATTCGCTTTCCTTTTGATATTTCCAGCCCGCCGTCTGAAATCACCCGGGCATAGACAACCGTTGGGAAATTTAATATTCCGCCCAGTTGCAGCTCAATTTGGCCAGAATCATACTCCCACAAACTGAGCGATATACTTTCAATATAACCATTTTGTATCTGATCAACTGCTTGATTTTGTGCCTGAATCTGTTCTCGATAGTCGGCGTAAATGACCATAGCAGATGTGACAAGCGTAATAAAAAAGCTGAAAAACAGTATTCGAATGAGGAGCTTTCGTCCTAATACACCCGTATTGTTCACCAACATGTTTTAATGTGTCCGCCTACTCTGTCAATGCTGTTAAAACTTTGGTCGCCAAAAAACGCCACGTGTAATTACCCAGTTTTTAGTGTAGTGCAGATTGAGATTTAAGAGCAGCGTGATACAGAGTGAATGAACTTGGCTGATGAATGCCCCTTCAGGCCGAGGAGTTGAAGATTTAAAGACTCATCGAATTAAATAACATTTAATTCGCTACTGTCGTCACATTTAGAGCATTTAGACTTCACTGGAACGCTCGTCAGATTCTTGACGTCCATTTTCTTCTGAAATCGTCGATTCAATTGCGCCCGCGTTGATAGAACCCTGCTCAATAACATCTTTATCATGAATATCCTTTGATATTTCAATACTAAAATGAGCGCCCATTTTAGAGTCCACGTAGCTTATTGAGCCTCCTAGCACTTGAGTAACCAGATTATAAACAAGATGCAGTCCAAGACCTGCTTGCCCTCGTTTTCGCTCGGTGGTGACAAAGGGGTCAAAAATATGCTCCCGAATATTTTCTGGTATGCCTTCGCCATCATCACGATAGTCTATGTACAATCTATCCTCTCCATTAATGATACTGATATATATACTTCCTTTGGAGTCTTTAAAACCATGCTCCATGCTATTTCGAATAAGATGCTCGAGTACTTTTTTAAGCGGGTCGGCAAAAGTTTCAACCTCGACGTCATCTGCAAACATCAATTGGATATCGATATGGTTTTCACCCAACTCCAGCATCAATTCCTCTTCAACCACTTTAATTAACCGAGAAATATTGAACCGACTAACCACCTGATCTTTTCTGTCAACAGCTAATTGTTTAAAACTTGCAACCAATGCACTCGATCGATTTAAATTGACACTTAGCATATCCAACCCTTCGCGACTTAACGTCAAATAGTCATCGAAGTCGTCTCTGGTGAGCGTATTGTTTTTTTGTTTTTCTTTTATGTCGTCGATTTTTTCAATTAAATGGCTTTGAGCTGTGATGCAAATTCCAATCGGCGTATTTAATTCATGCGCGATACCGGCTACCATTTGTCCGAGCGAAGCCATTTTCTCAGCTTCGACTAATTTTGATTGCGTGGCCTTTAGTTCCTCTATCGTAGTATTAAGGCGATCAATTGCGCTCAATAAGTCTTTTGTACGTTCATTTACCCGACTTTCAAGTTCTTTATTTGCAACTTCGAGCTGTTTTTGAGCATCTTCGGTAAGCTTCTGCCCCGATATGATACTTAAGCGCAGCTGATTGATCGCATCTGCAACGTCACCTATTTCATCTTTGATATTAGGCACTCGATTTAGAATTAGCTCATCATGAATACGTAAATTTCGTGCCCATGCAGCCATATCCGTTAAATGCCGTGTGACTAATGTGTACATCAAGAATAATATAAATAAAGAAACAATCGTGGTTTTAAAAAACTGAGTGATCACAATCACAACCGCTTTTTTGTACAGTGTCATATAAATTTTTTCTTGATCTACTACGACTTCAAGCACCCCCACATGGTGTGACTCATCCGCCTCCAAATGAATGAGATCATAACTATAGTTTTTTGTAAGCGTGCTCGAGCTTAATGACCCTTTCGTCGCAGATATCCCGCTAGCCGTCACTCTGACAAATACGACATGGGGAAAATTAATTATTCCACGCAGTTGCGAGTCTATCTGATTGGAATCAAACGCCCATAAACTCAAAGCGATGCTTTCGAGGTACCCGCCTTCCAGCTGTTTCAAGTCTGCGTTTTGTGCTTCCACCTCTTCCTGATAATCTGAGTACAAGACTACACAGGAAGTAATCAGCGTGATCATAAAACTAAATGCTAATATGCTCAGCAAAAGCTTGCGACCCAATGCCCCACTTAGCCCTCGTAATCTTTGATTCATGATCTGTGTTGCCAACCGTTCTCTACTAGGGTCAATTTATTCGATTGAGATCTAAAAAAAGGCATGAAAGTCAGCCAAATGTATATGTATTGATATGTATTAGTTTAGACCACCGGTCGAATAGAGCTTCAATACGTGGGCAGCGGTATCAACTTAGGCTGATTAGGCCATTATCCGATTCACTTAAGGCAGGAAGTCTAGTTATACTGAACACCTTATATTAGCATTTACATCAACCACTTCACGAAATCGACTCACTCAGAGAAAAACACATAACATGACCGGCCAAATTCAAGCAGGTAGTCAAGGTACTCCACTCATCGTATTAGAGCCCGCTCAGTACGAAAACTGGCTCTCCCAACAAACACCCACCATTCAGAAATGGCTGACTTCTACACGCTTCAGCGGTACAGGCCATAGCTTGGTGCCGAGTCATGAAGGTGATCTCGAATGCGTCCTGTTAGTGACGCCATTAGGTGACTTTTTTGCAGGCGCAGACCTGGCTACGCAGCTGCCTGCTGGGGAGTATTTGTTGAATATTTCAGCAAAATACGCCCTCAATTTTGCCATCGCTTGGGGACTTGGAGGCTACCGGTATGAGCATTACGTATCATCGGACAAACCATTACCTGTATTGACGCTAGAAAGCTCAGAAACCGTCGAGCAAGCACAGAAATTCATTGAAGCCACCTATCTCGTACGGGACCTCGTCAACACGCCAGCTGGCGATATGATGCCTCAGCATCTATCGCAAGTTGCACAAGATTTGGCCCGCCAATTCGACGGTGCTTTTTCAGAAATAGTCGGCGACGAATTACTGGCGAATAATTACCCAACTATTCACGCAGTAGGGCGCGCTAGCGAAAACAAGCCTCGCCTGCTCGATATTCACTGGGGAAGCATCGACCATCCTAAGCTAACGCTCGTAGGCAAAGGGGTCTGTTTTGACAGTGGAGGCCTGGACCTAAAACCAGGATCGGCAATGCGGTTAATGAAAAAAGACATGGGTGGCGCTGCACACGTACTGGGACTGGCCTCGCTCATCATGTCACACCAGCTGCCTGTTAGGCTGCGAGTATTGATTCCCGCCGTTGAAAACGCGGTCAGCGGCAACGCATTTCGGCCTGGAGACATCATACAGACCCGAAAAGGCCTAATGGTTGAGATCGATAACACAGATGCAGAAGGACGCTTGATACTTTGTGATGCATTAGCCGAAGCAGACTCTGAATCACCGGATATGATCATTGATTTTGCTACTTTAACAGGTGCTTGCCGTGTTGCTCTAGGAACGGAGATCCCCGGTTTTTTTACAAATCAAGCTGATATGGCCACTGGCCTGCAACAAGCAGGAAGTAAAGCCCAAGATCCTGTTTGGAATTTGCCCTTACACAAACCCTATCGGGATTTGCTAAAGAGCGATATTGCCGACATTCAAAACTGTGCGGCAACACCGATGGGCGGTGCCATAACAGCGGCACTGTACCTACAAGAATTTGTCCGTGAAGAAACGCACTGGGCGCACTTTGATGTTATGGCGTGGAATACTCGAAAATTACCCGGCAGGCCGGTGGGCGGAGAAGCGATGGGGATGCGCGCGGTCATGCAATTCCTATCAGAGAAGTATCTTTAATGCTTCATGCCAGCAATAGTCAGTCGCTGACGTAAATAAAACTGCACAGCAAACAACGTGCTGTGCAGTTTATGAGTATTCAAGAAATCATTCTTGTATGCGTAGGATCCTGAGCACTCATATCTTTAGCTTTGGCATTCTGTAACGTAAATACCTTTAATCTCCTCTACTCTGGATGCACGCTCTGCTATATTCTCCCGACTCACTTCAGAGTGATCCATTTGCCAATCAACCAAGTCTGATAATTTATTGACCAGCTCTGTCAGTAAGCCATCTACTTCAGCGATTGAACATGTCAGCCAAAGACCACCATTGTTCCCGTTGTAATACTTTGACAGTAACACACCTTCATAGGCATATAGTCCATTAGCATACAATTGCTCACTCAACTCACGTACGGTTTTAAATTGCTCTGCATGATCAACGTAGGGATTTTGATTATTGCCGTAATCCGCTAAGTATCCTTGACCGAGCTGATTACTTAACAAAGACTCCTTGTTGGGATAACACGCCCAGGTTTCAGAAATAGAACCCTTGTCTGTACAAAACCTGGATCGCCATATTAATCGAAGTTGCGTTTGTAACCGCACAAACGTGTGTTCATCCCATTCATCTTTATAGGCAGTTGATGATAACAACTGGAAGTCATGCTTAAATGAGATTGCGTTTTTTTGGTTTTGTTGATCTTCTACGTAAAAGGATTTAAGCGCCTTTAATGTGACAATTTTATCCTTTACCTTTTCATTATGAACAAGCTCTGACTGCTTAGAAAAAAATTGAGGGGTTGCCAATGGAATGTTCAACTCTTGAGCCAATACATCATGCTCTGCAAACAACGTTTTGGCATTGGGCAATGCATCCAGAGCATCCGGCAAAGATATGACATCATTAGTGGCAATCATAGATGTGGTGGTTGGATTCCATCGATCATTGACATATTGAAACGAATAGACTTTGTTGAGCACTTCCTTCAATGGTTCCGCCAACCATAAACCGGCTCTATTCAGAGCGCTGTGCAACTCTTGAACAGTAATGTTTTCCTCTAAGTTTAAATTTAGATAGGCCATTTTGGTGGTGATATTGACAATAGTCTCTAAGTAAACATTCAGCAGATGCTCATCCAGCCCCAACAGTAAGGGTTCTATTTGTTCTATCAGACTTAATATAAAGCTGGATTCACTGCCTGACAGTTGTGTCACTTGCTCTACTTTGTTTCTAAACTGGCCCAACCTTTCTTCAATCGCCAACCTCATTAAATCTTCTGAGGAATCGGGTCGCAACGATTTAATAATGGCTTCCATTAAAGCACTATCCCAACCAATCATTGATACCCTTTGCTTATATGTAGGCACTTGGTCACCAGCATATGGCGGATGCACTTTTTCAAATAACAATTCACTTAACTGCGAATTATCTAGCATGGCATTGACAGGCGATTCATATTTTTCGGGAAGATGAACCAGTAAAGGCAACAGCAATGGTTGATAAGCAAGTGCATGCCGTTCAGCGTCATCGGGAAGTGCGGGGGTGAAGGGTTCCGAGTAAGCGCTACGGATATGATTAGCACGCGCCATCATGACATCCGTAAAAGTTGATAATGTTCTTTCATAGGACGATAGCTCTAGCACGCTTAATGTACTGTCCACCTGAACGGTTGAAAGCCCTGCTGCGGTACGACTCAGCACAGCACTCAATTTTACTTCTATGGGCGTGACTTTTTCACCTAGAACCTGGCGGGCATCAATGTGAGCCATAACACCTAAGGATTCGATCTGGCTATCAAAAAGTGGAGGGGTATTTTCAATATTTTTTGCTAATCGTGGATCATCAGCATGTAAATTAAACGCCTTTTCATCTTGAATGTTAACTCGTGCTGTGGTGAAAGGTGTCATCGTTTTTTTGAAATATTGGTTCGCGTTTTCTATAGAGATATTCAGATACTGAGCGAGGTCTTCGGCACCATCATCGGTAAATGCTAATTGACTCTGAACTTGAGTCAGCAATGATTCAAAGTCGTATTCTTGAAAATTTCCGTCGTTACGCATTCGGTAATCAATGTCAAAACTCTTGACATCTGAAACCGTGTTTAGTGCGATATCCGCGATCAACGAAACGGATTGCATTAATGAAAATGTGTAGATTTCTCTCTCGTTAATTAATAACTGTGCAATACCATCATCAATATTCAACGCAATTTTTTTGTGGGTGACGGTTTGGCCATTTAAAAAGTCCGATTCCTGCAAGACTAAGTTTGCATACAATGAATCGTTTACATCAGCCTCGCCTAACATCCAATGACGAGACCCGTCACTGATGATGCCATTTTCCACATGTTGTTTTAGTAGATGCTCATCTAAATAGGGCGTCGAATCTTCAGCATCGGATTGCACTGAACTTGAGGCATCCCAGTTAGGTACGATTGAATGTAAATTGGCTTTTTTCTCTAAACTGACCAGCCATCGAATAACATCATCCTTATCCTGTTGGGGTAAAGAGTGAATCGCCGCAAGGTTTTTTACGGTTGGATTTGCTTCTAATAAACACTCTCCGCCTTTCCAAATGTGGGCATCATGCTGCTGGCATGTTTCCGGCGAGAAAGGAACGATTCGATAGCCATTATCCATGGTCGATTCATCCGCTCCGCTTCCTGATCCCCCTGAACCACAAGCGGCCAACGAAAGTAGCGCAAATATGCTGAAAATAGACTTAATGTAGGAAATTTGGGAAAACTTGAAAGGGTATAATAGGCATAAGATCCTTATTGACGGCCGGTATCGACTGTTTTTTAACATTTGCTTGCTCCTTGCAAAATGAGCATCGCAGTCTAACTGACAGACACCTCAGCTCTTAAGTGAAAATAGGACAAGGGTCGTCAGGCTGGTGCTCAAGCGGAGTAGCCAGCAGGTTAAACTGACCTATGTCAATTTCCTATTGAAAACTACGGGTATTTTCAGTTTTGCATGCTCTGGGGGTTTTCTAGTGGCCTAAAATCCATATAATGCGCCATCAAATTGCTCCGGATTTACGTTCCGGGGGGCAGAAATGAGGACTCAATATGGCTCAAACCATCGTTTGCGCGCTCTATAAATTCGTCACGTTGGACGATTACCAAGAAATCAAACCCCGCCTGTTAGCGACCATGGAGCAACACGATATACGCGGCACGCTGTTATTGGCAAAAGAAGGTATCAATGGCACCGTATCAGGGCTACGCGCAGGCATAGACGCCCTACTTGCCTTCTTAAACAGCGACCCTCGTTTGGCAGGAATCGAAATTAAAGAATCCTATACAGACAACCAGCCTTTTAAACGCACGAAGGTAAAGCTGAAAAAAGAAATTGTCACCATGGGTGTTGAAGGAATTGACCCGAAGCAAGTGGTGGGTACCTACGTCGACCCTAAAGACTGGAATGACTTAATTAGTGATCCCAATGTCGTGCTAGTCGATACCCGTAACGATTATGAGGTCCAAGTTGGCACCTTCAAAAACGCTGTGAACCCTAAAACAGAAACCTTCCGAGAGTTTCCAGATTACGTTAAAAAAGAAATGAGTCCTTCGCAGCATAAGAAGGTTGCGATGTTTTGCACCGGTGGTATTCGCTGTGAAAAGTCGACGGCTTATATGAAAGAACAAGGATTTGAAGAGGTGTACCACCTGAAAGGTGGCATTTTGAAATACCTAGAAGACGTTCCAAAAGAAGAATCCATGTGGGAAGGTGAATGCTTTGTCTTTGATGATCGCGTTACCGTAGATCATGATTTAAATCGCGGACATTATGATCAGTGCAACGCTTGCCGTCTGCCTATCACAGAGGAAGACAAACTCGACGCGCGTTTTCAGAAAGGTGTCTCCTGCCCATATTGCTTTGACAAATTAACAGAAGAACAAAAGCACCGCTTTTCAGAGAGAGAGAAGCAAGTTCAATTAGCGAAGGCACGTGGAGAAACGCACATTGGTGGTGATGTGCAAAAAGTAATGCAATCTCACCGTGAAGCCAAAGAGTTAGAGCGAAAAAGGCAGCAAGCAATTAATTCTCGCAAGTAACGGCACACTTAAAACTTCTAACCTCCCTATGATAATCAGGCATCAGAAACACCACTGATACCTGATTTCAGTCCTACCGATGGCCAAGTCTCATTCAGACATACACAAATTGCCACTCTAGCCTCATGGATTATAATTGAGCATTTATTAACCCAATCCCTAGCTTCGCCCCAATTTTTATGTCAAAATCCGCCATCTAATTGAAAATGTATCATTCAAGTGCTCACTAGGCTCCTAGATCCATTCGAATGAGTATCATCACCAATTGTTCATCCTATTTTCGTTAAAAAGCGAGTATTTATGAAATTCATTTCTGTGGGTTTAATCACTTTATTTTTAATTGGCTGCGGCGGTAGCGGTAGCAGCTCTAGCAGCTCAAACAATACTGGTTTAAGCAATACGTCAGATTCACTTAAAATCCCAGCTGTTTGCCCAATTGTCGAAGACACTATTAATTTAAAACACGACGAGAGTTGCACATTAACGGAGTCTAGCGCGAATGCCTATTCATTAGCCGCAGGAGATTTGATCTGTGACGATGGGACCCTAGATTACGCAGGTTCTAAGTTCAATAGTGGTGTAAATGGCATTTCATTTAATGAATTAAATTTTGTTTGTGGTGAAGATGAATCAGTTTAACCAAGAATATACTCTGACTAGCAAACAATAAAAAAGTGGCGATTTAGTATCGCCACTTTAATCCTCTCAATTTTATGTAGCGCTATTTGATATTATTCGCAGGTGCTTGTGCGCCAAAATTATTTGTCGGCCCTGAATCGATAAAGTTTAGAATACGAATATCGTCGCCTTCTAGCTCAAATACATGCCACCAAGTACCCACTTCATTTGGCACATTAATCGTCGCGACGAGTCCATTATTTCGATAAACACGAACTGTAGCGTTGGAATATCCCAACCATTGATTATTTCCAGCATTACGATTTGTGAAGTCATTAACTCTAAAAGTATAAACGCCTTCAAATTGTCTTAAGATAGTCGTAGTTTCTGGGCCTTCACCGTTGGTATCATCAAGATCCAAATTCGCCACCTCTACAGCACCCTGCGAACACACTCGCGAACGATAGTAAACATGGCACATTGATCCTGCACCATCAGCAGCCCACAAGTGCGAGTCTAGATCTCTAGGTTCAGTACCCCACGTCAATACTATCCTCGTCTCACCTGTTAGCATGACTGGCGTAAGTGTGGCATCTTGCCCAGACATTGATTCATTTCCAATGGCGATAATCGTTCTGTAACTTGTAATAAAACCGTCTTTTGCGATTTCTGCCGTATAGTGACCCGTTTGAAGTTCATACTCAAACTGGCCGTTACCCATACTCACTGTCTCTGATACTACTTCACCATCAAAATTGTTTACGCCTGAACGAAAACGAACCGTTGCGCCTTCAACTGTACTCCCACTAAGCGCATGACTAATTGAACCACTGACAATACCCATTGCATCAGGATCGACGGTATCCTCAATCATCATAAGCGCTTCGACTACCGTCGCGCCCTGATCTGTCACTTCTATATTTTGATAAACTACGGGATGGTAGCCAGATTTTTCGAAGTGGAATTCGTACTCACCCGGTGCCAAATAAAACTCAAATGCACCCGTTGAATTTGAATTAAGTATTTGAACTACGCTGTCACCCTGCTTCGCCGTCACTTGTACGCCAGAAATAATGGTGCTGTCCGTTGCATGTCTAACCAAGCCTTTCGCTGTGCCCCAAGTCATTGGTTCTAACCAAAGATCGATATTTTTGACATCTAAAGAATCAACTTCTATATTCGCCTCGTCAAACATGCCATCTTTGAAGGCAGTAATCAGATAAGCGCCTTTTTTTAGCGTCATTTTTTTATAGCCGGCGGTGCCAAATACGGCTGCTCCACCCGTCATGCCTATATCAACAGCATTGGCTCGAATAGTGGCGCCTTGCACTGGCTGATTATTTTGATCGTACACGTTCACACCCCAAATGCCTAAAATATTACCTGAAACAATTCGACGGCTATTTAGTTGATCGATCATACAGAGATGTGTAGAACTACTTTCACTAATAATATGAGTGAATGAACATCCACCTAAATGATACGGCTCTGCATCATTACCAACGTCTGTGAATGTCAGAGACACTGATACAGGATTATTTTCTTTTTCAAACCGTACATTTTGTAGAGTAACTTCCCCTTTGTACGTGCCATCTTGGTTTTGTGTAATAACAAGCGGTTGTTGTATATATCCTAAACTGTCTTCAGTGTTAAGCTCACCTGAAAGTTGGATGATCCCGCTAAAATTATCTAATTTTTCTTCACCAGGCTGAGTCACAACTTCATCAACGACTTCAGATGGAATATTAACCGTAAAATTGGCTTCGCCTTTATCTAAATCCAGTGTCAATATTGTCTCACCATGAAATGGTTCAAAATCAACATTCAGGTCTTGGCAAGCGTCTTCAACCTCCACCGTAATTTCACTTGGGTTTGTTCGCCCAACAGCAGTATTGCCGTCGTACAAACGAAACTCAAGGTCGTGAATCCCCTCTTGAAGTGCGCTCAACACCTCAATTGATGAACCTGTGTCCTTATTGATTTCAAGAAATATTTCATTACCATCATCGATAGTCACACCGATTCTAGGCGTCAGTAAATTTTCAAATTCAGCCCTCGGATACGCAAAGTCATATCGGCAAAAATTATCGTAATCAACATTGATTTCAGTATCACCTATCACCGGCTTCATAACGATTAGAACATCGTTTTCACCGTCTATAATCGACCTTGCTATTCTCTCACCGTAGTATTTTTTATCACCGTCATGCAGCGTCAGTCGGAAGTCATAATCATCCACTGCATCTAAAACAATGGTCTTTGTAGAAATAAGTTCGAGTGCTTCGTCATCTAACTCTGAACTCCAGAAAAAATCATCAACAATTGATCCGTCTTGAGACCTTGTAACATTTAAACTCCCCGTAAGCGGACGAAAGCTAGCAAAGTTAACGCTTCTGTTGAGCGACTTAGATTGAACAGCATCAAACGTATCACGATTAGATACTTGATTGGCTGATGTCACGTTTTTATATACAGAGCTCACCTGATAATCAAAATTGATTTTAAGTGTGTCACTGCTATTTTCATTTGCACCACCAGAACTTGAATTGCCACACCCAGCTAGGGTGCCTAACATGGCACTCAAAGCCAGCACCCCTGCAAAATTATTTTTCATATTTTTCCTATTCCTTTATTTTTATAAACGATGTGAAATCCACAACCATTGGGTTAACGCTGGTAATTTCATGCGCATTACCATAACCACATAACTAAGACTTAAATCTTAGCCAAGCTGGAAGTATTAGTGATTTCGACCTTTTAAAACGACCCAATAGATCGCAAAACAAGAAAATCTATGAAATTCATCACAAAATCAACCTCCGAATAAGCGACAATAAAACAGAATAATCTTTCCGAGAATCTTGAGAGAAAATTCCTGACCAAAATATAATTAGACACGCCACTAGCGTTGTTGAATATTCAATCGCCAAGTGATCAAATTATATAAAATATCAAACGTATTAATTAGCCTAAATCTGCACAACAACGCTTTCAGCTCAAAACTAAGAAATGAAATTTATTACGCTTAATATTTTGTTCGTCCGAATTAAACATAAATCAGCACCACCTAAAAAACGAAATAAATACAATACTTAATTTCTGGGCCTATTCCTTTCCAACTAAAAAATGATAAAATTTTCTTTTGTGTTTTAGCACCATCAAACATCCTTCAACGACATTGAAGTTGACTTTTCAAAAACACAGAATGAATGATCTATAATTATGGCGGATAAATAATATTTTGACTCGACCCAGCATTGAACGAATACTTTATTGAATGGCAACCACCATTTTAAATGTAGCTAACTTCCCTAAAATTTAGAATGCAGCTGATAACATATTTATTGGCAAGGGTGGGTCTCAATTTTTTCTAATACCATCCGCCTGTGCATCAAACATACTAAGAGCAATTTTTAATCGGTTAAAATCGATCATCGACATATGCACCTCTTGGGGCTCAACACTAATTGAATCGACGAAACAGCCAGACCGTTGGGGTTATTGACAACCTCGACAAGTTTAGGAGTAATTGCAATAAAGGACATGCTCTGCAGGTGGATTGCATGCAGCGCCTATTAGACTTAAGTCATTCTGATAATGGATGGCGACAAAAGGCAAGATAATGTGTGATGCTGACAGCCGATCTCGGATGACACATTAAGGGTGTGCACACTGATACACCCTGATCATTAAACTTATAGTCAGTATTGCAACGGACGCATTTTATCGCTGCTGATAGTCTATAACAACCATGCGCGGAGCGGCGATGAATAATGGTGCAACACTAAAAATAAGCTTTTAAGATTGCGCACAATGACATGTATTGTTTTACTAAAACATCTACAATCTTGGGGTGTATTTTAATTTATAATTTTCTCCCTATTATACACTCGCACCAATCCTGAATTATTTATACCACATCGCTCGACTGAAACTTAAATCGAAAAGTTACGATCCTGACTCCCGCAATATTATTCCATTCGTTTAAACCAGTTTGAGTGGCGTGCTCCAAAGCAGCACAATGGCATCAGCAAACGGAATACCATCGAATACTTTTTTAACACCTAAACGGTGACTGGCATCTGAGAGTTCATGACTGGCACCCTTCGCACGCTCTTCGACCCAACCACCAAAATTACTGAAGCCCATTTACAATTTCACCTTAAACTGTGTCACGTTGCCCACCCACCACATGATGTAATCGTCCTCGCGCTCCGCTGCAAAGATGACTTATTTATGGCTCACTTCCGTGGTGCGAATGCCGTTTGCCTTTTCGAAAATACTGTGATCACTTGCCGCTGAAAATTGCACCGCGTTGGCGGATGTACTGCCCGACGTGGTTTTACCACCGAACAACTCCAATACATCCAGCGCTTCATCTTTTTTATTCAGATACACAATGCCGATGTTGAGCCAGATGTCACTAAAGCCATGGGATTGAATGATTTAATCGAACAAACCATCGGTGTTTGGGAACGATATTTTTATGGTGCCTTTACGGTCTTCACTGCTGGACGACAATTTCGGGATATTGATATGACCGTGTGCAGTTTGGTAGACCACGTTGCCATAACTCACATTGCGGTGATGCGTGGTTAGATAAATCGGCGTACTGTAATGTAATGTAATGCAATGAAATGCCCGACAACGAACTCACCTGCATCAATCGCCGCTTTGGCTGGCTCAGCTATATGCCGCATACTATCACTATTCGACAGTGATATTACAGAAGAAGCGATGAACCTTGGCGGCTCCGTTTTCCAACTACCCAATGCGTTTATGTATTTTATCGCTACGGAAAACATTCAATCGGATAACTTTTATAACAGTCAAGTCAGCACAAAACCTTCTCGCACGTACTTACAAATTGTTCTGGCAATGAAAACGATTGATTTGGATTTTTTGAAAGTTGAGTACGCCCGAATTGGCCGGCTGCTAGAGGGGCCAAGCAATACGACTGGACAAATACACTAATCTCACAAGGAACTCCGTTATGAGCGCATCCAAGAATAGTTTGATTTCGATAAAGCATTTCAGGCAGACCTACTTCAAAGAAGGATCGATGCCTTCTCAAGCAACCGTCAGAAGGTGGATTGAAGCGGGCTCTGTACCGGGTCGAATTATTCCGGGCAGTGGCAAGCTGCGTGCATTTTATGTAGACGCCGATGCATGGGAGCGCTCTACAGGGTTTTCAGACGTGGATGAGTTTCTAAAAGAATTGACGAGCCATTAACGGATTATTAAATGTCACCTAGCTATCGAAATCATAAAAACAAAGGACTTGAAGAGTTTATTTCAGTCGATCGCAAACCTAATGGCGCTGTTTATTTTAGTTATCGCATGCCTAACGGCAAGAAGAAATCTATTCGCCGCCCTGCTGGCGCTAGTGATGACGCATATCGTATTCACGCCAATCAACTGGCCCGTAAGCTGAACCATCAACTTGGACGAGATAAATCCGAAGAAGATGCCCAGGCAATACTAAATAGTTATGTGCTCGCCAATGATGGCCGATCTAAAACAGACGCACTCATCCCTGAAATACTGGAGCGTTTTAAAAAGGAATATTTACCGACGAAGCGCCTCAGTGTATCCACCCTCGAAGAAAAGCTTCGTATATGCCGAGTGTATGCCGCACTTTGGCCAAACCTTAGCCTTTACGACCTCAATCTTCGCCTACTGACCCAGCAATTGGATTCGCTTGCGCCTTCGGCTTACATCAAACACCGAGGCGTCTGGAATGACATTTTCAAATACACCATCAGTAAGGGCATGCCCGTTGAGAACCTCGCACTTAAAACACTGGTAAAACCCATGGGCCGCAAGATGAGGAAGCGACTCACGCTTGCTGGCTACCGAGGCATTTACGCTGCCGCACCCTCTTGGCTTCAACGCGCCATGAAGTTAGGGCTGATGACACTGCAACGACGAAGCGATTTAGTAGAGCTGACATTTGACGATATTTACGAGGCAAACCTTTACCCCGATTATGAGGTGCGATTTAAAACTACGAAGAAAGGGGCTGAGCTGATTCTATTTGATTTGGTTGGCTACAATTGGATTCACCCAATGAGGCAAGATGTCACACTGGTCGCCAAGACTAGTCATCGCAAAGCCACTCAAGAAGCCATCGAGCTGAACAGGCTTCATGGTGTGACGGGCAATCGCCATCTCATTGTAATTCAAGACAAGACGGCCAAACATGGCGCTAAAGCATGCTTAGATATTGAGCTGACAGCTGAAATGGAAGCCTTGATTTCGGAGTGTACAGCCAGTGAAATCCACTCCCCTTTTTTAGTTCACTATAAGCCCGAAAAGCTCACGGAAAAGACACGAGCAGCCAAAGGGCATTGGTCTGCCGTAACAGCAGGTTATGTGTCACGAGCATTCAGTGGTATTCGAGACACCCTGCCAGAATTTCAAGCCATGACGGAGGCAGAAAGACCCACCTGGCATGAACTTCGGTCACTCGGTGGTGACCTGTATTTGCAGCAAGGTTTTGATAAGGCGTTCGTAAATATGCTGATGGGGCATACGAGCGAGAAGATGACCCAGAAGTACCTGAATGGGCATCGAGTGGAGTTCAGTGCGGCGAAAGCAGGATTGAAGATTTAACGCTAAATTAGCCTAAAACCACAATCCAAAGACGAAAATACGACGAAAACAAAAAAGGCCCCTTTTAGGAGCCTTCTAAGTGCCTGATTTAACAGGAAATTCTGGTAGTCGCGACTAGATTCGAACTAGCGACCCCCACCATGTCAAGGTGGTGCTCTAACCAACTGAGCTACGCGACTAAGATGCGAGGCATTTTACTGAAATTGCCGTACGATGCAACACCTAATCTCTTGAAATTATTACTTTTTTATCAAAGTTAGTACCCTTTTGGATTTTTGCTCTGCCAATGCCATGCGTCTCGAGTCATATCATCCAGTGTGAACTCTGCCTCCCAATCTAGAAGGCTCTTTGCTTTATTTGCATCAGCAAAGCAAGAAGCAACATCACCTGCACGCCTTTCAACGATTGAGTATGGAATACTACTTCCACTGTTTCTTTCAAAGGCCTCTACCATTTGCAAAACAGAGAATCCATTTCCAGTGCCTAGGTTAATAGCCTCAGTCCCTACGATTTTGCCTTCTGACAATGCCTGCAATGCTTGCACGTGCCCTCTAGCCAAATCAACGACATGGATATAATCTCTTACTCCTGTGCCATCAATAGTATCGTAATCATCCCCATAGACTCTCAGCTCTTCCAGTCGCCCGACTGCTACCTGAGAGATGTAGGGCATTAGGTTATTAGGGAGATCATTGGGGTCCTCTCCAATCTGACCTGATGAATGCGCCCCTACTGGATTAAAGTACCTCAGAAGAGCAATCCTCCAAGGAACTTCTGACTGACCAATTAAATCTGATTGAGACAAGTCACGCAGCATATCTTCGACTACTAGCTTACTTCTGCCATACGGGTTTGTAGCTGACAACGGCATATTTTCATGGATTGGCAAAGTATCGGGGTCCCCGTAAACTGTTGCAGAAGAGCTGAAAACAAGCTGCTTCACCCCCGCCTTATTCATTTCTTCCGCAAGAGTAAGTGAGCCACTCACATTATTGTCAAAATACCTTAGTGGCAGTAGACATGACTCACCCACTGCCTTTAAACCCGCAAAATGAATCACTGAGGATATATTGTAGTTTGAAAAAATATTTGCCAGCTGGGCTCGGTCACGAACATCCCCTTTGATGAAAGTTATATCCTTGCCTGTTATTAAGCTAACCCGCTCTATCGCATCAATTTTACTATTTGATAAATTGTCTAAAACAACGACTTCATGCCCAGTATTCAACAACTCAACACATGTGTGACTACCAATGTAACCCGCCCCGCCTGTAACTAATATCGCCACTATTCACCTAGCTCCAAGATTCACCATCTTTTAAAAGGATTAGATATTATCAGTTTTAACTATTTCTAATAAGTAGCTCTTTCAATTGATGTAACTCATCTCTAAGTTGGGCTGCATGTTCGAAGTCTAAGCTTTTCGCGGCTTTGAACATCTCATCTTCCACCAAGGTGATTTGCTTGTTCAGCTCCTGTGGTTTCATACGTGCCAACTGGGCTGGTTTAATTGAATAATATCCTTTCCCTTCTGCCACTTTACCTTGCTTGCTACCGCCGATTTTTTTGCCAGGGGTAATGGCGCCTTCCAATATATCTTCCACACTCTTTTTAATGGATTTTGGGGTGATGCCGTGCTTCTGATTAAAGGCTTCTTGCTTATTACGTCGCCGATCAGTCTCATCTATAGCTCTGCGCATCGAATCGGTCACTTTATCCGCATACAATATCGCCTTGCCCTCTGCGTTGCGTGCCGCTCGGCCGATGGTTTGAATTAATGAGCGATCAGAACGCAAAAATCCCTCTTTATCTGCATCGAAAATGGCCACTAGCGATACCTCTGGAATGTCTAATCCTTCACGGAGTAAGTTAATACCGACGAGGACATCAAATTCCCCTAGCCTTAGATCCCGGATGATTTCAATGCGCTCCACCGTATCTATATCTGAATGCAAATAGCGAACTCTAACCTGATGTTCAGCTAAATAGTCAGTCAAGTCTTCTGCCATTCTTTTGGTCATCACTGTGATCAATATTCGCTCATTAGCAGCCGATCTAGATCTAATCTCAGACAACACATCATCCACTTGAGTGGTGGCAGGTCGAATTTCAACGATCGGGTCGATGAGCCCTGTCGGCCGAACCACCTGCTCAATAACAGCTTGCTGATGCTCACCTTCGTACTTGCCGGGCGTAGCAGAAACAAAAATGGTTTGCGGCGATATGGCCTCCCACTCTTCAAATTTCATTGGGCGATTATCAAGCGCACTGGGCAACCGGAAGCCAAACTCGACTAACGTTTCTTTACGAGAACGATCGCCTTTGTACATAGCGCCAAATTGGGGAATGGTGACATGGCTCTCATCGATAAACATAAGCGCATCATCAGGCAGGTAATCAAACAATGTTGGCGGTGCATGGCCATGATCGCGGCCAGACAGATAACGAGAATAATTTTCAATGCCAGTGCAGTAGCCCAACTGCTGAATCATTTCTAAATCGTAAACGGTACGTTGCTCCAATCTCTGAGCTTCAACTAATTTATTGTTAGATCTAAGCTGTTCAAGCCTACTCTTAAGTTCCTCCTTAACCTCGTCAATCATACTGACAAGGGTATCTCTTGGTGTGACGTAGTGACTTTTTGGGAAGATGGTGATTCGAGGGACTCGCTTTAGGATTTCACCTGTCAAAGGGTCAAAAATACTGATTTGCTCGACTTCTTCGTCAAATAACTCAATACGCACGGCATCACGCTCAGATTCAGCAGGGAATATATCAATCACATCTCCTTTAACTCGGTAGGTAGCGCGATGGAAATCGGTATCGTTTCGCTTATATTGAAGTTCGGCTAACCGCCTTAAAACCTTTCGTTGATCAATGATTTCACCTCTATCTAGGTGCAATACCATTTTCAAATAGGACTGCGGATCTCCTAGTCCGTATATTGATGACACAGTCGCAACAATGAGACAGTCGCGGCGCTCCATGAGTGCTTTTGTAGCGGATAGTCGCATTTGCTCGATATGCTCATTAACCGAAGCGTCTTTCTCAATAAAGGTATCGGAAGAGGGTACGTAGGCTTCTGGCTGGTAATAGTCGTAGTAGCTGACAAAATACTCAACCGCATTCTCTGGGAAAAACTCCTTAAACTCACCATACAGCTGAGCGGCTAGCGTCTTGTTGTGCGCCAAAACGATCGTCGGGCGCTGCACACGCTCCACAACATTTGCCATTGTGAATGTTTTGCCCGATCCGGTGACACCGAGCAATGTCTGCTGAGCGAGACCGGACTCTAGCCCGTCAACGAGGTTATTAATCGCGGTAGGCTGATCACCAGCCGGCTTATATTTACTGTGAACTTTGAACGCCTTTCCCATCACTCTCTTCTATAATTCAATATTATATTCAGGTACACTACCGGCCGATTTAATCAGCACTTGTACTGTTTAATCAATCACTTACCGTCATTTATAGCAGAGGAATTCGCCTTGGACATGCCACTATCAAATCGCGTTCAAAGCATAAAACCCTCACCTACTCTAGCCGTTACTAACCGTGCTGCCGAATTAAAAGCAGAAGGAAAAGACATTATCGGGCTAGGTGCTGGGGAGCCTGATTTTGATACTCCGGATCATATAAAAGCAGCTGCTATTAAGGCCATCAATGACGGTTTCACCAAATATACAGCAGTAGACGGTACGCCATCACTAAAACAAGCCATTATCACTAAATTTAAACGCGATAATCGCTTGAACTATGAAGCTAATCAGATTTTGGTTTCAAGTGGTGGCAAGCAAAGCTTCTTTAACCTTAGCTTGGCCTTGCTGAACCCTGGAGACGAAGTCGTCATCCCTGCGCCATATTGGGTCAGTTATCCAGATATGGTCAAAATTGCCGAAGGTGTACCTGTTATCATTGAAACAGACTCATCGTCTCGCTTTAAAATAACACCCGAGCAACTCGAAGCAGCCATCACGCCTAAAACTAAGTTAGTTGTCCTGAACAGCCCTTCAAACCCATCAGGCATGGCCTATACGAAAGCCGAACTTGAAGCGCTTGGCAGTGTTTTACTTAAGCATCCAAATATATTGGTCGCAACCGATGATATGTATGAGCACATTCTCTGGACTGACCAAGGGTTTGAAAACATCTTAACAGTCTGCCCGGATCTATATGACCGATGCATCGTACTGAATGGCGTTTCAAAGGCCTACTCGATGACAGGCTGGAGAATAGGCTATGCCGCCGGCCCTCAGGCCTTGATTGGTGCAATGAAAAAGATTCAATCTCAAAGTACCAGCAACCCCTGCTCAATAGCCCAAGCAGCAGCCGAAGCGGCGTTAAATGGTGACCAATCGTGCGTGGCAAATATGGTCAAAGAATTCAAGAAAAGACACGACTATATTGTAAATGCGTTAAACGAGATAGATGGTGTTGAGTGCTTAGCTGGCGACGGGACGTTTTATGTATTCCCAGATTTTTCAGGGCTAATCAATAAATTAGGATTGGCATCAGACTTGGAGCTGGCTGAAAAGCTTCTTGAAGCTGGTGTGGCATTGGTTCCTGGGTCAGCATTTGGCACATCCGGCTGCATGAGAATAAGTTTTGCGACGAGCCAGGGAAATCTTCAAGGAGCGCTGAAAAAATTGCAAACTGCACTATAAATACTTTACGAGCATCGATATAAAGGCTATTTACACTCTCTAATTAATTAAAGCTGTGCAGTCAATAATCTACAAAACCTATAGACACATGGCTTTATTTGCATAGGTCAGCTCCATTTCTTAGTGAGCAAAGAATGAAAATATTAAATCAGTCACTTGAATTTTTTTTAAATGCACCGAGAAATACCAAAAGAAGTATTTCGATCGCTTATGACAGCATCGCCATCCCCACAGCAATTTTACTGAGCCTTATTCTTAGGGTTGGTGACTTTCCAACCTCGCACATCAACAATGCTTTAATTGCATCAATTGTTTCTACTACTGCCATCAGTTTAGCTTTATTTGTCAAGCTAGGACTATATCGAGCAGTCGTTCGATTTATGACTCAAGATGCCTACACAAGAATTGGCATGTCTATAGCTATCTCCTCTCTTGTGTTAAGCACCAGTACTTTTTTGTTTGGCGCTGGGCTGCCTCGTTCCGTACCCATTATTTATTTCTTTATTGCATATGCAATAGTCGGCTTGCCACGTTTTTTTCTGCGCAGCCTGCTAAATCAATTAAGTAGCACAAACAAAATACCGGTAGCAATTTATGGCGCAGGTATACAAGGGGTGCAGCTCGCTACCTCGCTGGCTCGAAGCGATACTTTTCGCGCAACGTTTTTCATAGATGATAATAGAAAGAAACAGGGGTCGAACATACAGGGCTTAAATGTAGAGTCGAGCGAAGATTTAGAAGAAAAGTTAAGGCAGCACAGCGCCATGAAAGTGCTACTTGCGCTAGGCAGTGCATCTTCATCACAAAGAAAACAAGTCATTAATAATTTATCAAAGCTCAATAATATTGAAGTCCTTACGACACCAAGCGTTCAAGATATTGTGAGCGGAAAGGCTAAAATTGAGGAGGTTCGACATGTTGAAGTTTCAGACCTATTGGGTCGAGATTCAGTTTCTCCGAATAAGAAGCTGTTAGGATCCTGTATAACCAATCAGGTAGTACTTATAACAGGAGCGGGCGGGTCCATTGGCTCTGAGATATGCCGTCAAGCTATAGATCAAACACCTAAAAAAATCATCCTTATTGAACTGAACGAGTATAGCCTATATCAGATAGAGCAGGAGCTATTGGAAATAAAAAAAGCAACCAATAGTAATTGTGAAATTGTGAGCCTTTTAGGATCCGTTCAGAACCAGGGTCGTTTAGAATCGATATTCTCTACATTTTCAGTAGATACCATTTACCACGCTGCAGCCTATAAGCATGTACCGATAGTTGAGCATAATATCGTAGAAGGCGTTCGAAACAATGTATTTGGTACATGGCACTGTGCAGAAGCAGCGATTAGTGCTGGAGTTAATAGCTTTGTACTCATTTCAACCGATAAAGCTGTTCGTCCTACCAACGTAATGGGCGCTTCCAAGCGTGTTGCTGAACTGGTTTTACAAGCTCTTGCTGAGCGCCAGTCAGATACTCGCTTTTGTATGGTACGCTTTGGAAACGTTCTCGGCTCCTCGGGTTCTGTAGTCCCCCTTTTCAGAAGTCAAATAGCATCTGGGGGCCCAATAACAGTGACACACCCTGAAATTATTCGATATTTTATGACAATCCCCGAAGCATCTCAGCTAGTACTTCAAGCTGGTGCAATGGGAAAAGGTGGGGATGTGTTTGTGCTTGACATGGGCGAACCCGTCAAAATATATGAACTAGCACAGCGCATGATTCAATTATCTGGACTGACAGAGAAATCAGAATCTAACGTATCAGGAGATATAGAGATACAATTTACAGGTCTTAGGCCGGGTGAAAAGCTCTATGAAGAGCTACTTGTCGGTGATGATGTCGAAGGGACCGAGCACCCAAGAATAATGACCGCAAATGAGGCGCACTTAACTTGGCCTGAAACGCACAACCTGCTAAATAGACTTGATAAAGCCTGCCAAGAATTCAAAGTTGAGGATGTTATAAATTTATTACTGGATGCACCTGCTGCGTTTAATAAGCAAAGCGAAAATCCGGATTGGATTCATAATCAAAGCTTAAAAAATGGCATGCAAAACCCATGATAAGCCTCATTCTCAAGCAGTTTTGGATTCAAAAGAATGACTCAAGTGAAGTAGTTCACTGAAATCGATAACCTTAAAGTTGAGCCAAAGTCAACACTTCTTTTAGCGCTTTGCAAGTTTGTTCAATCTCAGTAATTGTTAGTGAGGGATGGACCAAAAACATTAAGCTAGTTTCTCCTAACATCCGAGCATTTATCAACGCCTTTTCAGGACGCCAACCAGTGCCTTCAAACGCTTTTTCCAAGTAAACTTCTGAACAACTGCCCTGATAACAAGGTACGCCCCTTTCTACCATTGCATCAATAATTTTATCTCGAGCCCATCCGGCAGAAAGCTCTTCAGGAACAACAAATAAGTAATGCTTATACTCTGCATGTTCAATATCTAATGGGACTTTCACAGACCTAACAACACTAAACTCATCAGACACTGCATCAATCAATCTGGCATGATGCCTACGTTTTTCTGTCCAACCCGGCATCCGCTTTAATTGAATCCGCCCTATAACTGCTTGCATCTCTGTCATACGCCAATTGGTGCCAAAGCTTTCATGCAGCCAACGGAAACCGGGCGCATGTTCACGCTCGTAAACCGCCTCATAACTTTTACCATGATCTTTGTAAGACCACATTTTACGCCACATCGTTTCATCATCGGTGGTGACCATCCCACCCTCACCGCCCGTGGTCATAATCTTATCCTGGCAAAACGACCAGCAGCCAATATGACCAATAGAACCCACAGACTTACCTTTATAAGAAGCACCGTGAGCCTGAGCACAATCCTCAATGACATAGAAATCATATTCTTCTGATAACGCCATAATGCTATCCATATCCGCAGGCATGCCCGCTAAGTGCACAACTATTACAGCTTTCGTTTTACTTGTTATAACTTTTTCAATAAATTCCGCTTCAATATTTTGGGAATTTAAATCGACGTCAGCGAACACTGGAGTTGCGCCTGCGGTAACAACAGAAGAAACAGATGCCAGGAAAGTACGCGGTGTAACAATTACCTCATCGCCAACACCAATACCCATAGCCTTTAAAGCAAGATCTAAAGCAAGCGTGCCGTTAGCAACCGCTACCGCATACTTACAATCAGACCAAGATGAAAATTCTTTTTCGAACTGACGACACTCCTGTCCGGTCCAGTAGTTCACCTTATTAGACAAAAGGACACGCGATACTGCATCGGCTTCTTCTTGGGTGAAACTAGGCCAAGTTGAATTTACGTTCATATTCATAATTGATACTACACTTATAATCTAGAGAGCAGCTCTGGCAACTCATTCAATGAGGTAATTTGATAATCGGCTTCATACATACGTGATAAATATTGCTCATTGTATTCACCACCTTCACGGCAGATCTGCACTGTTGTCCACCCAAGCTTATTTGCAGCTACAAAATCTTTCTTTATATTGTCGCCAATATATAGACATTCATAACTTGAAGCAGAAAAGTTTGTAGAAGTAGTTTGATAAGGTTTCACATGGGGCTTCCAGAACTCTCCTGATTTCCCCAAGTTATCAGTGATTACGACGTAGTCTAACAAACTTCTCAAACCCAGCGCATCAACCTTGTTATTCTGTACTTGCGAATAACCATCAGTAATCAATCCTAAATGATACTTCCCCTGTAAAGCTTTAATGATCTTGAGTGAATCAGGCAATAAAGATATATTTGGGATATGCTCGCGATATACCGCAATCAACCCCGTGATAAAACGCTTATCATATGTAACACCCAAATCATCAAGTGCCACATTAAAAGTATCACCTCGTCCACCTTTTTCAAAGTAGCTCCAAGAAGACTGAAAAAAACCTTCAATTCCCTTTTCTTGCAAAAAAGCATCTACAGCTTTAAAACCACTTTCCACATAATCTCGCTCTAGATAAAGAGTATCATCCAGATCAAATACCACAGTATTAATCATCGAATCTCAGAACCCTTAACAATTATTTCATCATCAAAACGCAACATAGCCAAGTCATCCTGCCAACCATCAAAAGAAGCATCACACTGCACATCCATCAATTCCTGCAGAATCCATTTAGGGAAATTTGCACCTGCATGAATCGTTAAAGGATGGCCGCCGCCAAAACGAGGGTTAATTTCAATAAAAGATACACTGCCATCAGGCTCCTTAAAACACTGTATAGTCATACAACCAACAGCATGAGGAAGTTTATTAACGCAATCAATGACCGCTTCAATAATCACAGGATCATTTACCGTTAAACCTTTGCTGACTTCGCCTGCTCTCGTTTCCAGACGTTTTCTAGGCACAACACAACGAACACTCCCGCTAAAATCAACATAAGCATCACAGGTATATTCGTCACCTTGAATTAATCGCTGAACCATTGCATGGTGTGTATTCGCCTTATAAAAAGCCAACTCATCCATCGTTGTTACAATATTCACACCGACACTACAGCTACCATCCCATGGTTTGATCATTATAGGTAAATCATCCAAGGTTAAAGCAGCTACTTCATCCTCGGTTAAAACTTCAGGTGTATTGATATCGTTAGCAGTGAAGAATTCATAGCTGCTTAACTTGTCAAAGCAAATAGCATTAGTTTCTTCATCACACACCAATAATGTAATACCCTCTTCTGCAAATTCTGTCTTATGGTGCGATAACAACGTTAAATCGGTATCAATAAGAGAGATGACTAAACTGATATCCCTGTCTTGACAAATAGTTTTTAAAGAAGAAATATAATCAGCTGAATCTACTCGTGGAACTAAAACTCTTTCGTCTGCAACAAAAGACGCAGGAGCAGAAGAACCCGCATCTGCAGCAAAAACTTTACCTTTTAACCCTAAGTCATCCATCGCCTTACGAAAACTTCTTAATAACGAAACTCTTCTGCCTGCAGCAGCAAACAGTATATTAAATTCTTTCACTACATTACCCATCACTAAGTTTAAACGAGTGTAAAATCCATTCTAAACGATTATTTATTATTTTTTGTATCTGTTTGGCTGCCCATAAAAGCGGGCTTAGTCGCATGCCCATCCTGACTAATATCTTCTTTAAAAAAAACTTTCTTTACTGTTAAAAAAAGAATCTTAATATCCAATAAGAAACTTTGGTTTTCTACATACCAAACATCCAACCTAAATTTATCCTCCCACCTGATCGCATTACGCCCATTCACCTGCGCCCAGCCGGTAATACCTGGCTTTACTTCATGTCGCCTGGCTTGCTCCGGAGTATAACGATCTAGATATTCTATCAACAGAGGCCTAGGTCCAACTAAACTCATATCCCCAACCAAAACATTCCATAATCCCGGTAATTCATCAATACTAGAACTTCGCAAAAAATGACCAAGTCCAGTAATTCGCTGTTCATCCGTTAACAATGTACCGCTGACATCCTTGGTATCCGTCATGCTTCGAAATTTATACATATAAAATGTCTGATTATTTAAGCCAGGCCTAGCCTGTTTAAACAATACCGGACGTCCCATTTTCCTAACAACAAGGAAGGAAACCACAATCAATACAGGACTAAGAAGAAACAAAGCTAGCAAGGCAACGATAAAATCAAAACTGCGCTTTAACATTATGTATTAGCCCTCTTAAACAACAAAGATAGGATACGCTTCACGTGGTAAACAGGTAACAATAAGCCATTTGAAAACTCATATTGTTCCTTCATTTTTTCAGCATTAGGAAAAACGCCCCCCACAAAATCTCCTATCGTGTCATATAACATACTGACAAAAACGATATAACCAGGCTTACTCCACTTCGAAGCATCAGGATCAAAAATTCCTACCTTTTCTAGCCAGGTTTGCATAAGCTTAATCTTGAAAGTATTTGGCTGTATCTTTCCTAATACATCTCTAGGTACTGGCGTACCTAACAAGGTCTTTGCCATCGCCAAAGACATGTAAACCGCGGTTTTTGTCTTCAGCGCAATTACTCTATCGACAAACAAATCCCAATCAATGTTTTGGGTTGACACAATACGATCTACATCCGTATGCAATCGAAATCCTGGTGCACGAACAAATGTATGCTTGGCCGTATGCAACGCGACTTGCAACAAATTATCTTCAGGTGAAAGTAAGCGAACATCCGACCCTTCTATCGCAATGGAGCGTTCGACTAACTCATCAGCTTTTGGCTCTTGTTCAGGCTGAATCCAACGTCCGGCAACAGGGCGCCATTGTAATTCAAACCACAAGTGCCGACCTCCTTCCAGCTCTACAGAATATTCAGCCCCACCACCATGCTCCGCAGCCAAAATGCTGTCCTCTTCAAACTCACAACGAAACTTTAGGGTATAGCCCTTTTCCGTTAATATATCATGAGCCTCTCTGAACTGTTTTTTGCTCACAAGAACATCTATATCGCCCATTGGGCAAGAGCCTAAATAGGGATACATACCTCTAGTGATCCCGCTATTCTTTAAAGCAAGTAAAGGGATATCATGCTGGGCAAGTAAACTAGCCACCTTATCAAGCTCCAACATGTAATCTGTTAACTTATCTTCTATAGCTAAATATTCATCTTTCCAGCGTTGAGGTAAGATAGATTCATCTAAACAAAGACTTAAAGCATGTGCAGTTATCGAAGCTACACCGTTGTGTTTTGCCGACGCATATACTGCATCATCTCCCAACTCATTATACAGTAAAACTATTTTATCTTTTTCTAGAAAATCACAATGCCTAATACATAAACACAGCAATGATTCAACTTTTGTTAATTTAAATGGCCGCACGGCATGCCCCTTTAAGAATTCAATACGTACACTACACTACTAGTCAAATTTTGCATGCAAGCCGTGCGAGAATAACTAGCCTCTGCTGCTTCACGAGACTTTTGCTTAAACCTATTTAGATCACCCTTATTGCAAGATAGTTCTTTGATCACATTGGCTAAAACCTCAGGCCTATTAGGCTCAACCGTAACACCACATTTAGCAGCATTTACAACCTCAGAGACATCATTGCGACCAGAACAAATCCCCACTACAGCAGCACCAGCAGCCATATAATAAAACATCTTACTGGGAATCATTAACCCTTCAGCGCCTGCATCTAGCGCCACCAAAGCAATATCGGCTAGAGCCATCGTATAAGGTAGTTTTTCTTCTGGCTGAAAAGGTAAAATATGTAAGTTTTCCAGCTGATGCCGCTTCTGAAAATCTACGGCATCCTGCCATTTAGCACCTTCACCAATCATTAAAAATGCAATCTTAGGATCATCTTTTAAGATATTAGCCGCCTGTAAAATGCTATCAATATCGTGACTAACGCCCATATTACCCGAATATAAAACAGTTATTTTATCTTGTTGATTCAACTCTGTAGTTAACGTGTTATCACTCTTAACAATTGGTTTGATTTTATCAGTGTCTGCCCAAGGTGGAATCACACCGACTTCACCCAACAAGGTCTTTTTTACATCGAACTGCTTCGCTAAATTTTCCGCCATCACAGGGCCCAAAGTATAGACAGCAGAAGCATTATTCCAGACCATTCTATTTACCCAGCGCCAAACACGAGTACTAAGAGAAGATTCTTTCAAGACTCCAAAGCTCACCATCGTATCAGGATGCAAATCATAAACTAGTACGATATAGGGAACGTTTTTCAGCTTATTCACCAACCAAGCTGCTGGGCCTAATAGCGGAGGATTTGACACGATAAAAATAGCTGTATTTCTATCAGCTTTAAACATCGCTACGCCCACTAACAACGTATACCTCAACCAACTAAGAATACGTGTGAAGTAGGAAGCACGCTCATACTCGGGATATGCCTCAATAACCAGTTTATTCGTTGAACTTCCAATAGCCAAAGTATCGGGATGACCGGTTTTTAAAATACTCACACCTGGTAATGCTTCCGAAAGATCTTCTGCTAACTCTCTAAACAAAGGACCTGCCATTTGATTTAAGAAAAGAATATTTTGTGCTTTGATAGCCATTACTCTAATTGTCCATATTTTTCATGCAATCCATACCAAGCACCTCATTTACCCATGACTCTAGATTGATAAACTTATTTTTTATGCCAGCAGAAGAAACTTCAGATATTTTCAACAAATATAATTCCAATAAAAACAAAAAGATATAAAACTTACAGTTTTTAGAAAATATACCTTCAAGCGGAATCGGCAAGGCGTTGTCAATCATTTTATTAAGCAGCAACTCAATCTTAGATGAAAAATCACCCAATCGAGTAGAATTTACAACATAATAGAAACTATCAAAGTATATGCTTCTTTCTGAACAATACTCCCAGTCGGTCAACCAAACATTTGATTTACCACAAATAACATTAGCAGGTTGAAAATCACCATGAGACATAACCAATCTTATTTCAGAATGGGAGCAATTCCACAACACGCTTACATTAAAGTAGAGCATATCTAAAAGCTGATAAAGCATTACCAGTTGCCCATGTGAAATATATAACTCAATCGTAGCAATTTTCATTTTTATTCTACTATTCAATTTTTCAAGATATGATTCACGATCAACCTCCCTTAATGTTAAGTCATATAAATCCAATAGAGCAGATGCAGCATTACTTAAAGATGAGTCCCTATGCTCATAATCTATTAAGCGATTAATTGGTAGGCCACAAACAATTTCTTCAGAAAACCAGCACCTCCCTTTGACATAATCTAATATCTTTGGAACAGGAAGAAAATGATATTCTAGTCTGCTTTCAGCCTCAGCCCTAAAGTAATCATAATCAAAACATTTTTTTGCAAACACTAAACTAACGTCATCCTTAAAATCAATAACTCTATGGCTGTGATTGCCTGGTAAAATAAGGAAATTTTTAATATTTTCAGGCGGGTTTCGAATCACCAAAACTTTCATTGAGGTGAACCTTACAAAAAATGGCTTAATTGCTAAGCTAACATAAATATTTTGAAGTATACGTTTTATTATATTTTCATTATAACGAAACTCATTCACAAAAGGCTTTAATCTTATGGGGGGCATTTGCTTTGGAAAAATAACATTCAAAACATCATTTACACATAAAACCATTTGATCTTCAGTATCACCTACATTCTTTGAAGACGACCAAAACATATCGTCATTCCATCCGAATTTTTCACTCAAAAAATGACGAAAAGAGCATATAAAATTTTCCTCAAAGTTCTCTCGTAATTTTAATAGTTTTATTTTCATCTTTTCATCAACAATTCTGAAAGAATATTGTTCTTAACATCTTCAATGGACATAGTAGCATCAATAAGGGTATATCGATCTCCTGAAAAAAGGGAGCTATCATTGTATTTGGAATACCTCCACTCAAGAACTTCGTTACTATCAGGGAATGGGTCATTTTTTAATTTGGATCTATATATAGAAACATCTACTGGAACAAGCAATAAAAAAGAATTACTTGGTTTAGGAGAAATTTTTCTGAGTATGCGCCAAAGGATTCCATCAGGGTTAAAACTCTCTTGAAAGTTCAATGTAAAATCCAAAAAAGTATCTTCAATAAACCGATCGCAAATAACAACTAAACCACATGCAGACAGAAAACGTGCGTAAATTGCATAAAATAGTATCAAATCAAGAGTTGCTACATTCAGCCATAACCAAGAAACGTATTTGTTTTTTAGGATCTTAACCCTAGAAGATCCAACATAAATTGAGGAACCCGTTTTTCCTTTTGCAGACACTCTCAAAATACGCTTTAATATTTTAAATAATGGCGTGTACCCACCTCTAGCCCAAAGCACCTTCACTCTATAATTTAATTCTTTACAGTACGCTGAAATCAAATTAATTTGTGTTGACTTACCGGCACCATCAACTCCAGACATCACTATTATCATGAGACACCGTTAATAAAATTTATAATATTTTTATGGTACTCTTCTTCTGAATATCTGCCTGAAGACTCTAAAATATTTTTCGCCATCACTTCCCTCAAAAAATCATAATTACCTTTAATAAATTTAAATTTTGACACCAGGTCATCCACAGACTTAATATCTACAATCAACCCATTTATTTCATTCTTGATTAATTCTGGTAAATATTTATAGTTTGTAGTTATAATGCAACACCCCATACGCATTGCTTCAATTAAGCACAATGGCACAGCTTCTGATGCATAGTAACTTGGTAAAGCCACCACATCGATATCCAGTAGAAGCTTATACTTTTCGTCCAAACCAACTACACCATGATATTTTATAAAATCATTCTTTAACAAATAGGAGTTAAACTTATCTTTTGTTTCTTCTGTACTTAATGCTTGGTCACCCATGAATCCACCTGCAACATGAAGCTCTACGTTAATGGTTTTAGAAACCTCAATCACTGATTCTATTAATTCAAATACCCCCTTAGACGGAATAATAGTTGACAAATACAAAATATTCAAACCTGTATCACTAGGGACTTTATTTACTAGTTGGTTAATATAAGCATTGCTTTGGTAAAAATTATTTATTATAAAAATATTACTTGGTTTAGCAATCTCAAATAGCTGCTCTTGCATGCCATCAATTAATACTGCATGCCTATCAATTCTCTTATAGATCCTAAGCAATACTAATCTATATAAATAGCCTCTGGTTAATAAAAAATCTCTAAAGTCTGAGCCATGTAAATGATTTAAAACCTGTGCCTTACTTAACAAACAAAATAACAAGAGGTATAAGTCTCTAAGGCTTCCAATAAATGTCCTAGAACAAAGAAAATAAATCCTATCCGGCCTAAAAAAGATAATATAATAAGGCACTAAAAAAATATAACGCATGATTTTCAAAAACGAGCTAAGATAACTTCCACCTCTAAAAGATGATTCTATTATCTCATATTTGCAATTTTCATTTTTTAATGCGTTGATAGCAGACTCAAATGCAATCGACTGCCCATGAGCTGGCGGGGGGAGAGAACCAACCAATAAAACTTTATTCATACATCATTATCTTTTTAAAATTTGCATAATATTTTTCCACAATTCAATCTTACTCTTTAAATTGAGTTTTTGAAGAGCCTATATAAAGCTAATAACACATTTAGCCTCATTCCAGAAAGGCAAAGTTTTAAAAAGTCCTTTGTAGATTTCCAGAAACCAAAAACATTTGACTTCCAAACAGGCAATCCATAATTAATTGAAATTAACCTACTCTCTTTAATAGTCTCCCTTCTATATACTTGATTAACCCCACCACATCTTATGTATGCGATACACTCGTCAATGTATTTAAATTTAGCACCGGCACATATATATCGGAGAACTAACTCATAATCCATTGCATACTTAAAATTTTCCGAATATTTTCCATAATTCAAGTAAGCTTTTTTAGCAATAAAAGTTCCACCATGCTTAAGGGGCTGTCCAAAAAAACAACTTTTAAGTGTTGAATCAGGTTTAGATAATACTACTGACCTATCTTGCTCATCCAACATAAATACATTACCGTGAATTACATCAATGTCATTATTGTTTGAATAATATTCGGCGACTTTTAAAATCACATCATTATTGGATAAAAAATCATCTGCACTTAAAATAAATACTAAATCGCCAGTTGACTGAACTATACCCTTATTGAATGCATCACTAATCCCGTTATCAGGCTCGCTAATGATTACATCTATATAATCTAAATACCTATGTACAATTTCTAGAGTTGAATCGTTCGAACCTCCATCAATGATGATATATTGAATATTTTCGTATGATTGATCAACAACACTTCTTATAGTTTGATCCAATAACTTCTCAGCATTATATGTAACTGTAATTATTGATACTTTAGGATTTCTCACTAGTTTTCCTGTTCCTTTTCCAACAATGACAATCTTATACACATCTAAATTGAATTTTTTTACTGATTAATTTAAATATACAAATCAACAAAACATAAGTATAAAGTCCATATATAAACGGTCGCTGAATGTAATTTAATAGTAATATAGCAACACACAATGCAGATACTAAAGTATATCTATTTACGTTAAAGTTGAAATAAACCAATCTACAAATATTAAACACATGTAAAAAAAAGAAGATAAAACCGATAAATCCTTGTGTCACCAATGGGCCTAATATCGAAGCCAAACCATATTGAGTCTTTTCTTTTATATAAGTCAGCCCATACCCCAATAATGTTTTTTGTTCAAGCATATCAATACCAATCAAAATATTTTCTGTTCTACTATCCCCTTTAAATACTCTATCGCTATTTGTATCTATTTCAAAACGACTAAATGTCATATCATAAATTTTACCATATCCATCATCAGATGATGCTTTATTATGCACAACAATCGCTGAGAAAAGCAAAACGCCAATTATAGCTAGGAATATAGAAATATTTTTTAATTTAAAATAAAAAAACAATATATATAATGCAATAGATATATAGAAGGCCATTGATAGAGTAGCCACCCCCCCAATAATTATGCTTATGTCAATTTTTTTATTTCCTTTGTGCAATTTATTGAGAATCAAAGCATGGACAAGAAAAAAGGCAAATGTACCAGGCTCATCAAAAAATCCAGCCACTCTAACTATTTGTCGGCCATCCATGAAGAACACATGATTACTAAAAGTCAGCAGATAGCTATAAAGAACTTTACCATCAGAATTCTGGTATTCTGCTACCGGGTAAATAAGATCAAAAAAGGCAAGTGTAAAAACTATCACCCCGAATACAGCCATTACAGAGCTTACATAAAGTATAGAATCTATAACCTTTTCAAGCATCAGATAATTATCCATATATAATACAACAATAAATATTGATAAGGCCTGAATAAATAGAAACAGAAATGCAATATCATTATGATATATTGCTGCATATAGGAAGTATAATGATTGTATTATGAGGACTACATAGACACTTTTATCTTTATAATTAATAGTCTCTTTAATCATTAAAGGCATCGTCATCATACACAATACAGCTGCTATCAATATTTTGTGAGGATGATATGGGACCTGAAAGAATGTAAAAGGAGCCGCAGATGTAAAGGCCAACCACAGTAGAAACAACCCAAGATAATTACTATTAACTTCTTTCATAATTAAGAAATCACAGTTTTATACACATTATTCATTCTATATCATATTTCCAATAATTTTTTGTAGATTGAAGCATAGCTGTCTACAATATTGTCTTCTGAGTAGTTTTTAATGGCAAATTCCCGGCAGTTATTACCTAAATCTTTACCATTCAAACATTTTTCAATCGATTTAGATAATTGATTTTCAGAAAATGGAGTAGCCATAAAGCCTGTCCGATCATTCTCAATCATATCCGGGAAACCACCTACCGAAAAAGCTATACAAGGGGTGCCACAACTTAGGGATTCTACTATCGTATTCGGTAGATTATCTTGCATAGATGGAGCAACAAAAACATCTGCAACGCTATAACATAATGCTAGCTTTAAATCATCATGTATACTTCCTAAATAATTACACTTTAAACCTAGATCTTTTTCATCAGGTCCAGAATCTGCACCAAACACAACCAACTCATACATTTCTGGATCGCCAATTGTCCTGGAAAATTCTAGAAGCGAACCCCTCAGTAAATCAAATCCTTTTCTCTTATCACTCACACTAGACATTGCACCGAATAGGATAAGCTTTTTATCTAATGGAAGATTGAATTTAGATCTAGCCAAATCCTTTGGGTAAGGACGAAACATATTCATGTCTAAACAATTAGGTATAACTTCCACATATTTGCTATTAAGCATATCGCTACTTTCAGTGCAATTTTTCAACCAAATACTCGGTGTTACTATTGCAAAGTTTAAGTTTGAAAGTATTTTTTTTTTATAATTAAATACTTGCAAGTTAACATCTAATAACTCTCGAAAGTTATTCTCACCTAACCCTTTGTACCCAGATATATATCCTCCTGGTTCATTAAGGTCATCATAATGACCTGTGCCACTAAAAGCCCACATATCATGAAATGTCCAAACCACAGTGCTTTTAATTGATTTCAATTCTCCTACACTAAGCATCCCACCATTAATCCAATGTAAATTAATAATATCTGCATCTATGCTGTTAATTTGACTTACTAACCCCCCGGGTATAACTCCTAAAGAGTGCTCTCCATCTAGTCCCCCATTGAAAGCATTAAGAATCATTCCAGATACTTTATTTACAATTCGAACCCATAATTTTGATATAGGACTAATTGTAATAACACTATCGTCTTTTTGTTGCTTATCGACAACAAGCATATAACTATCATATCCAGATTTTCTCTGTGCGGTATGCAAGCGATATGCCGCCCTTGCAGCCCCACCAGATGTATCAGAGAAACACACATGCAATATTTTCATTGTAAGAGCTTAATCATTTAAAATTGAATTAACCGCATTTTGATATTCAGTCTTAACCGTAGTTTTGACTTGATTTTTATTTAACGCACTCGTTAACATATTAAACAACTCATCTTCGTTAAGTTGATCCAACCTTAATACTGGCACTGAATATTTGTTCGCAAGTGAATCCACCTTTCCTTTTCCCAAAGTATAATCCAAGGCAACAGAAGGAATACCAGTACTCAACCCGAAAACTAATGAATGGAATCGCATCGCCAATAATACTGTACTGGATTTAAATTCAACAACATACTTCTCTGGCTCCATCTCTTGGTAAAGTAAACTGTAATCAATGCTACTCTCAAGTTTATCTTCATTCCTAAATAAACGACGATAAAACCAACGATCATCACTACCAAAATGATTTGTACACATTGGTAAAGGCTTTATAATTAAATCTTCGTTCGTATCACACATTCGTTTTAAAACATTAACTATCAAATATTCATACTGCTCTTTAATCTTTATTGCCTCACCAATCTCCACATGCTTTGCATACTCTTGATAAGGAAAGTCCCTTAAACCCAAAAGTAAAATTTTTCTCGACGTACCAATTATTTCACTTTGGGTATTTCTTTCAATCAATCCATTTAACCACGTAAAAGCCGGATCTTCCGCTACCACATCATGATCAGTATTTACGCCTAATTTTTGACACAGGTGCAATGACTGTTCATCTCTAAATATCCTTTTATCAGACAGCGTTAAAAGCCTGCAAATTGAATCATTATGATAGTTAGCACCTAATGGGCCCACACCACAACCTGCAATCAAGGTTTCCACACCATTCTCTTTCGCTTCTTTAAAAATCACCTCCATTTCTGCAATATTATTGATTGCCATAATTGGTCCACCACCAAACACGACCAGGTCCATAGATCTAGAGATTGAAATTGACTCTTCCACAGTAAGAATAGTAATATTCGCCAACTCGGGCATTTGGCTTTTTGTTATTTCCGAAACATAAGGATTGATTGATGCCAAGTATACATCAATTTTATCACCATACTTTTCGTTGAATACATTTATTATCCCAGCAAGAATAGCCTTATCACCTAATGTTTCAGTACCATACCAACCACAAATAAGTATTTTTTTATTATGCTCACTTAATACAACTTCGCTATTTGTATTTCTGTATGCCTCATACTTTTTCAACCTAGAATTAAACTGATATTCCCTCTTAAAATTGAGAAGAAACTTCAAAGGCTTAAATACTGAAATACTATTTTTGAAAAACACCCTAAGAACTCGCCTCATTAAGCGCTTGGCATACTCACCTCTTGGAGGGACCCCAACATAATCATGATTACAACTATCACAATCTCCACTTATAATATCTAACTGATGATCTCTATTATTAAAGTATGCATATTCACTATCTCCATTCGAAATATCATCCAACAATACATCACTCTTAACAGCGCAATATAACAACTCTCCCTTTGAAGTAATTGTTATCCCCCTATGTTGCCAATCACATCCTGATACTCTATTTTTTCCATGCATAATTTGGCCAATGAGAGACTTGTAAAAATATAATTGAGCATCTCCTTTTTCATAATATATGCATAAGTTCTCAAGAAATTCCACCAATTCATACTTCTCATTAAAAGTTAAATTATAAGGGTCACTTAAATTATTAGTATATAATCTCTGATGAGGTATTCCTAAGCGATATTTAATATAAACATTTCTTTTGATACAGTAGTCTAGTAAGTCAGCTAACCCATATATGTTTTCTTTTATTACTGTGCATCCTACTCTAAAATTATTTACATATTTAGAGCTTTCAGCATAATCAATAACATGTATAGCTTTATTAAAATAATTTTTATGCCCTCTTACTAGATCATGCACCTCTTTATATCCATCCAAAGAAAGCATTAAATCGAAATACCCTTTGTATTTATTAACTACCTTACCAACT
Source organism: uncultured Saccharospirillaceae bacterium (assembly GCA_947503895.1). Taxonomy (GTDB): domain Bacteria; phylum Pseudomonadota; class Gammaproteobacteria; order Pseudomonadales; family Oceanobacteraceae; genus Bermanella. Next base: position 515,837 of record CANNFT010000003.1, on the reverse strand, counting down.
GCATCAACCCTCTCAATCACCTGATTGTATTTATATCCATTTGTAATCAATGAAATATTTTTCAACTTCGGCAAACTCTGAAATAAAACTTCAACTATTTTAGGTAAATCTTCTCTTAATGTTGGCTCCCCCCCGTTCACCCCAATGGAAACAACTTCACTATATAACGGATTATCTAAACCTCTTCTCAATTGATCTAAATTAATATCCTCAGACTGTTTATTCTCCCAAATACGACACATTTGACAGCGTGAATTACAAATATCATTTATTGGAAACTGAAGTACCGTAGGCTTTTCTATCGGTAAAGGCCTTGGTCGCAATGCTAACGAAGCATTCTTTATAAAAGATTTAATTTTCATCAATATTATATTCAAAATATCTCACTAAAAAATTTAAAATACTTAAAAATAAAATAGTTAAGTGAAAATTCTATTTATTATAGTTCTTAGTCTTTCTTTATAAGTATTATTTTTAACTATAAATCTGGATTTGAGATCAATTTTTTTATAATCCCCACTATATTTATGTTTTTTCTGCCTATACCAAAGATTCCCATAAATTTGATTACGTTGATATACTAGGTGATCATACTTTAATTTAACAGCATGCAAAGTATCAAAACTAGGCCGAAAAATAATAATGCTATTATTTATATTCGTTTCTTTGACTTCACTACACCAATCCCATGGCACCCAGCATGTATCTATATCTGAATTATATCTCCAGAAATCATATAGATATCTACGCTCGTCTTTAAACTCCAATAGTTTCGTATGAACATGCTCTTTTGATGCCCTGTCGTCTGTATATATATTTATCATATATGTCAGAGCTTTAATCTTTGTGTCGCAATGCGGGCTAATTTCATAGCCATCAAGATTTTTTTGAATAGCAGTCTCAACGGTCACATCCCCAGACACCGAAAACTTATTCAAAATACAACTTTTAAATTCATTACTATTAAAAAATGCAATTAATTTCAATAGAAAACTAGATTCAATTTTTTTGAGACGCATGGTTAAACCATACCCCTCTATAATCTCCTTGCCATAACCAGATAACAATTTCCTATTAAACGCGGTACTTGGATCATTAATATAATCTATATAGTCTTTCACAGATTCAATGCAACCAGGAAACGTTATAGGCTCATAACCTATATCTATCAGGTCAAAAATAAGTTCCTCAACACTTTCAAACTCACCCCTTAATATTTGCTTATCAGTTATTATTTTTTTGAAATGCTCCTCAGAAAAAAAATTAGTAATATTCACATGCCTGAACGGTTCTTCAATGAACGTACTTTCATTGATTTTATCAACGATATAACTAAACTCTTCCATATTCACCTCGTAATCACCCAAATTAGTTAAACTAACTACTTTCCACTTATCAGTAATTTTATCTTTTCAATTTTTAATAAATTAAAAATATTAAATGCCCTTAACTTATCAAAAAACATAAATCTTTTAGACTTCACAAATAAGTCAAATATAAAAAACGCCACTAAAAATGAAACGAAAGTTGCCCAAGCGGCACCTTCGATCCCATATTCAAGTATTAATATATAATTCAATACTAAATTTACAATCAGCCCTGCTAACGTCCTATAAAAAGCCCAGTGCCATAGCTTATCAACCGCCAGTGCTGATCCAGAGGCAATCCCCATACACATAAACACCCCTGACCAACAATGTATAACCAATACATCTGCACTTACATCATATTGCTCACCAAATAAAAATCTTATCAGATCATTCGACACCAAGGTTATCGCCATTGCCGCAGTTACAGATATAAGAAATAAAACCGACATCAATAAAATCAGTCTATCCCTATAGCATTTTACACCTACAGCTTTCCCCTTAACTATAAATGGAAATGTGGCGGCTACAATTGAAACAGGTATAAAATACCAAGCTTCAGATATCCTAGTTGCAGCGGAATACAATCCTACCGCCCCATCACCCAAAAAATAATTCAGCATTATTTGATCCAGCTTAAAGAACATAATTGTTGATAGTCCTGATGCAATTTCAGGATAGGACTCATACAGAAATTTCTTTGCCCTTAAATATGAAAACCCATTAAATGAAAACAATCTTTTTTTATTTCTTATTGAAAACAACAAAATTATCATTATTGCTGCAATGATGTATTCAATTAAAATAGCCAAATAAAATGTATAGTAATCACATTCCGCTAACACTAACGATATTTTGATAACAGATGACACTATTGACACAAAACTTCTTATTAAACTTATTTCTTTAAGATCAGAGACACCCTGGGAATATAAATCTACTACACTTACTGGTGAAAAAAGCAAAGAAAACAATACAATCACTAAAAATAAATCAAAATCTCCCACACTTACAAAATAGGCAATTACTATTAGCAAAATTATAAATGAAACAAATAATCGCAGATAAAAAGCGGTACTAACTATCTCATTTTGTTCTTCGGCATCAGAATTACTATCCACAACCTCCCTGACAATTATTCTATTTAAACCCACTCCGCTTAACACTAAAGATACAGCCAAAATTGCAAGCGCATAATTCAATGCGCCAAACTCATCAGGCCCCATATATCTTGCAAGCATGGAACTAACCAATATTCCAAGCAATAACCTAAGAAATTTTTCAGACAACAACCAAAGAGTACTTTTGAATGAGGCTGCCTTTAATAAAGTATTCATCATTTAAACAAGATTCACTAGTAGTATGAGCATCATGCCCTAAATGACTCTTGATTTTTCAAAAACCATCTATAAGTCAAATCCAACCCTTCAATCAACTCAATATTGTAGTGCCAACCTAATGAATTCAATCGATCTACATTCATCAATTTACGTGGTGCGCCGTCAGGTTTTGATTTATCAAACTCTATCAGGCCCTTAAACCCTACTACTTTTGCAACGGTTTCGACCAACTCTCGAATAGTGCAATCAACGCCTGTACCTACATTTATATGACTCAACATAGGTTGAGTGTTTTTATTATAGGTAGTTTTGTTTAAATTCATTACATAGATAGACGCAGCTGCCATGTCATCAACATACAAAAACTCACGCATAGGCCTACCACTGCCCCATGCAACTACTTGCGCATCATTATTTAATTTAGCTTCATGGAAACGACGTATTAAAGCTGGAATAACATGACTGTTTTGCGGGTGGAAATTATCATGAGGGCCATATAAATTAGTGGGCATTACACTACGATAATCTCGGTCATATTGACGATTGTAGCTTTCACACAACTTAATGCCTGCAATCTTGGCAATGGCATAAGGCTCGTTAGTTTCTTCTAACGTACCTGTTAACAATGCAGATTCACTCATAGGTTGCTGAGCTAATTTAGGGTAGATACAGGATGAACCTAAGAATAAGAGCTGTTGAATATTAGCCTCATGAGCACTAGCTATGATGTTGCATTGGATCATTAGGTTTTCATATATGAATTCCGCTGGGTAGGTATTATTAGCTACAATCCCACCCACCTTAGCGGCTGCTAAATAAACTTGATCGATTTTTTCAGTTTGAAAAAAGTCCAACACAGCCTGCTGGTTAGTTAAATCTAATTGACTGCGAGAACGAGTAATTATTTCAACTTTTTCTTCGTTATCACTATTTTGCTTTACTAGTTGGCGAACTATAGCAGAGCCTACCATACCATTATGGCCAGCAACGTATACTCGCTTAATAGAACTATTAGTACCCACCACGATTAATTCTCTACAGTTACGGCTACATCATAGCCGTGCTCTTTAAGAATGGCGTGTTGCTTGGCCTTGCCAAGGTCAGATGCCACCATTTCTGCACACATCTGCTCTACTGTAATTTGAGGAACCCACCCTAATTTTTCTTTGGCTTTTGCTGGATCACCCAATAAGGTTTCAACCTCTGCCGGGCGGAAGTAACGAGGGTCTACTCTTACAATTACATCACCTACTTTTAGAGCGCTAGCGTCACTGCCACTAATTGCTTTTACAATCGCCACTTCGTCTAAACCATTACCTGTAAAGTCCAGCTCTATGCCTACTTCTTTAGCTGATAGCTTCACAAATTCACGCACACTAATTTGCTTGCCTGTGGCGATGACAAAGTCATCGGCCTTATCTTGCTGCAACATCATCCATTGCATGCGCACATAATCTTTTGCATGACCCCAATCACGCAATGCATCCATATTACCCAGATACAAACAAGACTCTAAGCCTTGGGCTATATTGGCAATGGCACGGGTAATTTTACGGGTTACAAATGTTTCACCACGACGAGGAGACTCATGATTAAACAAGATACCGTTACAAGCATACATACCGTAAGACTCACGGTAGTTAACCACTATCCAATAGGCATACATTTTAGCTACTGCATAAGGGCTGCGCGGATGGAACGGCGTAGTTTCTTTTTGTGGAATTTCTTGAACCTCACCATAAAGCTCTGATGTTGACGCTTGATAAAACTTAGTTGTTTTCTCCATACCTAAAAAACGAATCGCTTCTAGTAAACGCAGCGTCCCAAGAGCATCTACATCGGCCGTGTATTCTGGCGCTTCAAACGATACTGCCACGTGTGATTGGGCACCTAGATTATATACTTCATCTGGCTTAACTTCTTTTAATATACGTGTTAAGTTAGATGAGTCTGTTAAGTCGCCATAATGTAGAAAAAACTTTTGGTTTTTTTCGTGACCATCCTGATAAATATGATCTACTCGCTCAGTGTTTAAAGAAGATGCACGGCGCTTTATACCATGCACCTCATAGCCTTTTTCCAACAACAGCTCAGCCAAATAGGAACCATCCTGGCCGGTCACACCTGTAATTAACGCTACCTTTATTTCTGACATCTTTGTTACCTACAATCTTGAATATATTTTATCTTGAGCTGATCCAATAAATCAGTCTTATCAATAACCTTTGAAGACTATACTCTGCCGTACTTATCTTCAAATCGCACTATATCGTCTTCACCAAGGTACGAACCGGACTACACTTCTATCATTTCAAGTGGCAACCTACCGGGGTTCTCTAAAGAATGAGTCACACCAATAGGTATATAAATAGATTCATTTTCAGCTAGCAAACGAGTATTGTCCGCTAGCGTAACTTTGGCAGTACCCGATCCAACCACCCAATGCTCAGCTCTATGATGATGCATTTGCAGTGACAACTTATCACAAGGGTACAGTAATGCGTTTTACTTTGTATCGCTTACCGTGAGCGATGGAGTCGTATCTACCCCAAGGGCGGTAAACTTCGCGGTGTAACTTCCACTCATTACGACCTTGCGCTTTTAGCTTGGCTACAACGGTTTTTACGTCCTGTATTTTGTCTATATGAGCCGCATGACAGCGTCTTTAGTGCCTATAATGACAATCTCTTCTAAGCCTACTGTAGCCACTAATCGCTCATTACTGTGCACTAGGCACTTATATGTATCTTGCAAATTGGCACCACCTATTACCACGTTACCATTCTGATCTTTTGAGCATTCTTCCCATATTGCCGTCCACGAACCTATGTCATTACAACCTACATCTAATGGCACTACTACAGCGTCTTTGGTTCTCTCCATTACCGCATAATCGATTGATTCATCTGGGCATTTTATAAACTCTTCTTTCATTGCCCGAGTAAAATCTAAATCAATACAGGTATCTTTTAGAGATGCTTCGCAAGCAGAGGCAATATCAGGTCTATGTGTCTTTAATTCATCTAAATAACGACTGCCTTTAAACAAAAACATGCAGCCATTCCAGTAATGCTTACCACAATCTAAATAGTCTTTAGCTGTGTCCATATCTGGCTTTTCTACAAACTCTTTTACTGTAAAGCCACTCTCTGATTCTGTTTTACTATTTTATGTTTATCTAACACCACCACTTCAAAGCCGGCATTGAGCAATTCAACGTTGGTGTGACTACCGATGTAACCTGCACCACCTGTTAACAGTACTTGCATCATTAAATCACTTCATCAAATCGAACTTTATAAAATTTCTATAGCGCATCACAAAGTATCACATTCTTTAATATGTAGAGCATATACTAAGGTCTATTGCACCAGAACCTGCATCACCAACTATGCTCAATCACTTATTAATTCTGTTATACGGCCTCCACCAGAACTAAATTTACCTACCAAGGCGACCAACAACCGCGCTGTTAATCAAGCAAGATCAGTTTTCGTTGTTAACCTGCTCTCTTAGCTCCTTACCCGGTTTAAAGTGAGGCACGTATTTACCTTTCAACCGTACCGCCTCACCTGTCTTAGGATTACGCCCTGTTCTAGGAGAGCGGTAATGAAGTGAGAAACTGCCAAACCCTCTTATTTCGATTCTTTCACCCTGAGACAATGCCTGTGACATCGTATCCAGGATGGTTTTCACGGCTAGCTCAATATCTTTTCCAGAGAGCTGCGGATGGCGACTTGAGATTCGTTCAATAAGTTCAGACTTGGTCATGGCAACTCCCTGCTATCAAAACTCTTAATCTTGAAATTTATAGCAACCCTAGAATGCCGCTACACTATTCATTAATCTGCCCTATTGTAATGATTCAAACAAGCTAACCAACTGATTTTATTCAGTTTTGTCGATTTTGGGCGATTCTGACAGAATCAGACCTAGACTTAAATAGCCATAATACTCCAAATGTCGTTTCTCACATTTACATGCTTTCAATTTAACGACTGAATCACCAAAAACAAAAAAGCCCGCTAATAAGCGGGCTTTTTAGCTCAAGCAATCAATTAGTCGTTTTGTGACTTCAACTGCTCTTTGATCAAGTCACCAATGGTCGTTGGACCAGCAGATTCCATCTCTTTATCACGCTGCGTTTTAACAGCTTCTTTCTCTTCTTCTACATCTTTGCTCTTGATAGAAAGTGCAATGCTGCGGTTTTTACGATCAACAACGATCATTTTCGCCTCAACTTCATCACCTTCTTTTAGGACGTTACGAGCATCTTCTACACGATCACGGCTGATTTCAGAAGCCTTCAGAGTCGCCTCAACACCTTCGGAAATCTCAATCGTTGCGCCTTTAGCGTCAACTTCAATAACTTTACCCGTTACGATGGTGCCTTTGTCGTTTTCAGCCACAAATTCAGCAAACGGGTCACGCTCAAGCTGCTTAACACCTAAAGAGATGCGCTCACGCTCAGGATCGATAGAAAGAATGATCGTTTCTAACTCATCGCCTTTCTTGTAGTTACGAACAGCTTCTTCACCTGTTTCGTTCCAAGAAATATCTGACAAGTGTACTAGGCCATCAATGCCGCCATCTAGGCCGATAAAGATACCGAAATCAGTGATAGACTTGATCTTACCGCTGATTTTATCACCTTTATTGAACTGACCTGAGAACTCTTCCCAAGGATTCACTTGACACTGTTTGATGCCTAGCGAAATACGACGACGCTCTTCGTCGATATCCAGAACCATGACTTCAACATCATCACCAACCTGTACTACTTTAGATGGGTGGATGTTTTTGTTTGTCCAGTCCATCTCAGAAACGTGAACAAGGCCTTCTACGCCTTCTTCCAATTCTGCAAAGCAACCGTAATCAGTTAGGTTCGTAACCTTAGCTGTTACTTTTGTGTTTTCTGGGTAACGAGCTTTGATTGCAACCCATGGATCTTCACCCAATTGCTTAAGACCCAGAGACACTCGGTTGCGCTCACGGTCAAACTTAAGCACTTTAACAAGGATTTCGTCGCCGACATTAACAATTTCAGATGGGTGCTTAATACGCTTCCACGCCATATCTGTAATGTGCAGCAAACCGTCAACGCCACCAAGGTCAACGAATGCACCGTAATCCGTTAGATTCTTAACGATACCGGTAACTTCTTGGCCTTCTTGTAGGTTTGCAAGCAACTCATCACGCTCTTGGCTGTTTGCAGCTTCAAGAACAGCACGACGAGAAACAACGACATTATTGCGTTTTTGGTCCAACTTGATAACTTTGAAATCAAGCTCTTTACCTTCCAAGTGCGCAGTGTCGCGAACTGGACGAATATCAACCAATGAACCTGGCAAGAATGCACGGATAGTCGCTACATCAACAGTGAAACCACCTTTGACTTTTCCGTTAATAACACCTTTAACCACTTCATCTGCTTCGAAGGCTTTCTCAAGTTCTTTCCAGGACTCTGCACGCTTCGCTTTTTCACGAGAAAGGCGAGTTTCACCAAAGCCGTCTTCAACAGCTTCTAGCGCTACAGGCACTTCATCGCCAATTTTAACTTCAAGCTCGCCCTTATCATCTAAGAACTGGACGCGAGGGATAACAGCTTCAGACTTCAAGCCAGCATTTACAATTACCCAGTCAGAGTCGATATCAACTACTACACCATTTACGATGGAGCCTTGTTGCATATCAAGGTCGTTTAGAGATTCTTCAAAGAGTTCAGCAAAAGATTCAGACATTAAATTACCTAATGTAATCGATCCAACCACAATGCCAGTTTGCGGGTCTGTTATACAAAAACACCCCAACAGTCCATTTCTGGCAGGACTGCCGAGGATAAAATTAAGTTTACACTGCTAAATGAGCGACACTCGCTCTAATTCACCCAGCACCGCATCCATCACTTGCTCAATTGACATATGAGTGCTTTCAATAATGAGCGCATCAATCGCTGGTTTCAGAGGAGCAATAGCACGATTCATATCTCGATCGTCCCTTGCTTGTATCTCTTCAAGCAGAAGCTCAATATTAGACTCAATGCCCTTCTCTTTCAACTGGAGATAGCGCCTTTTGGCTCTCTCCTCAGGACAGGCGGTTAAATATATCTTCACTTCAGCATCAGGAAACACGATTGTTCCCATATCCCGTCCGTCCGCAACAAGCCCTGGCCCTTGCGCAAAGGCATGCTGCCGCTCAAGTAATGCCCTTCGAACCTTGGGGTAGGCTGCAGCCTTTGAAGCGATACTGCCTACGGCTTCAGTTCGAATCTCATCCGATACAACCTCACCTTCTAAAACAACCTCAACCCCACCTTTTTCAAGGGGCAGAAACTGAACATCCAGGTGTTTTGCGATCACCTCAATAGCGCCCTCATTCTCAAAGTCAACGCCGTGCTTGTCAGCGGCAAGCGCAGTTAGGCGATACAATGCCCCGCTGTCCAACAAATGCCACCCCAGTTTCTTTGCAATCAATTGGCAAATAGTGCCCTTGCCAGAACCTCCCGGCCCGTCGATTGTCAGCACTGGAAACTTTCGATCACTCATCATAAACAACCTTAACTTAGCCTTCTAACTGAGAGACCGAAATACCCGCGGCGCTCGCCAATTCTATAAATCCGGGAAAAGAAGTCGCAACGTTGGCGCAATCAGCTATACGGATTTCTGAACGCGCTTTTAGAGCTGCTACAGTAAAGGCCATAGCAATACGATGATCACCAAGACTATCGACCTCCCCACCACGTATAGCACCCCCTAAGATAACTGCACCATCAGGAGTCCCTTCTGCACGCACACCTATCGCATTCAACCCGTCAACCATGGCTTGAATTCGATCACTTTCTTTTACCCGCAGCTCCTCAGCCCCCGTCAGTACCGTCTCTCCCTCTGCACAGGCTGCTGCCACAAACAGCGCGGGAAACTCATCAATTGCCAATGGCACCTGATCCTCCGGGATACGAATGCCCTTCAGCTTTGCAGAACGAATTCTAATATCAGCGACAGGCTCGCCACCGACAGTCTTTTCATTAAATACTTCGATATCACCACCCATCAGGCGTAGTATATTGATCACACCCACACGAGTGGGATTCACACCAACATGCTGCAAGGTTATATCGGACCCCTCAGAAATTGATGCTGCCACCATAAAAAAAGCAGCTGACGATATATCACTCGGGACATCAATATTAGTCGCCGATAAGGTTCCGCCACCCGACAGCGCTGCTGTTGGGCCATCAACTAGAACGTCATACCCAAATCCTTGAAGCATTCTCTCCGAATGGTCTCGAGTCGGTGCAGGCTCAGTCACACTCGTCTCGCCTTCCGCATACAAGCCAGCCAAAAGCAAAGAAGATTTCACCTGTGCACTGGCCATTGGCAGGTCATAATGGATGCCTTTTAACTTCGCCCCCCCCTTTATCATTAAAGGTGGACGCCCTTGTGCAGCTGTTTCAATCTCAGCCCCCATCGTCCTGAGTGGGTCGGCCACTCTATTCATTGGTCGCACGGAAAGCGAATCATCTCCAGTCAAGGTGACATCAAAAGATTGCCCTGCCAATAATCCGCTAAGCAGCCTCATAGAGGTACCAGAATTACCAAGATATAAAGGTCCTGGGGGCTGCTTCAAACCGTGCATCCCGACACCATGAATCACCACTTTCCCTCTATGAGGCCCTTCAATCACCACCCCCATATCACGAAATGCCTGAAGAGTGGCCAGACTATCCTCTCCTTCAAGGAAGCCTGAAATCTCAGTCACACCCTCAGCCAAGGACCCAAGCATAATCGACCGATGAGAAACAGATTTATCACCCGGCACCCTAAAAGCACCGCTAACCTTTTCACTTGGACTGACTATATAAGTAAGACTTTTGGAATTCATAGGCTCCACATACGCCCTTTTGGACAATATTTTAGAAAAATGATCTCTTGCGACCTTTGCTCGAGTAAATACGCCTAGCATGGCCGTACTATCTGAGAATGCAACTGAATTACGCAACGCATTCAGCTCCCCCACAAACAAATCCAATGCATCCAGAACCGCTGACCTGTTCGCTACAAATATATCGTGCCACATTTGCGGGCTACTGGAGGCAATTCGAGTAAAGTCTCTAAAGCCACCGGCCGCATACTCAAATATCTCTTTGTTTTCATGGTTGTGCGCTAATGTATCGACCAATGAAAAAGCCAACAAGTGTGGCAGGTGGCTCGTGGCCGCCAACACTTGATCATGGCGCTCAACGGACATCAACTCCACTCTCGCACCCGCCAACTCCCAAAGCCTTTGAACTGAGAGAAGCGCTTGATCATTTGTTTCTGCAAGCGGTGTAAGAATTATTTTCTGTCGCTCAAATAAGGATGCATCAATCGCTGCCACACCACTTTTTTCTGATCCAGCGATAGGGTGCCCTAATACAATTTGTGGCAAGTGCGCCGAAGCGTACATTCTCGCAGCAGATTCTACACTCCCCTTAACACTTCCGACATCCGTCACAATGGCGCCTTTTTTTAACACAGGGGCTACTTCAGCTAGGATCGCAGATATGGCAAGTGTAGGTACGGAGAGAATTACCAAGTCTGAGCCTTGAGCAGCAATGGCAGCTGAATCAACAAATTCGTCTATCACACCCAGCTTAACGGCTTCTTGCATGGAGTCTAAGTTTCGATCGAATCCAACCACGTGGCCGATCACACCGGATTGACGCAATGCCGCCACCCAAGACCCGCCAATTAAGCCCAAACCTATAATGCATACGCGATTGAAGCTTAAGGTCACAAAACAGCCTTAGGGTAGGAACCCAAGATTTTCAACTCAGCAGCACCCTGCCCAACATCTAACAACACCTGCTTCACAACCTCGTCTTGAACATGACCCTCACAGTCAATGAAGAAAACATAATTCCAAGCACCTGTCTTAGAGGGCCTGGTCTCAATACGCGTCAGACTAACACCTGCATCATGAAATGGAGCCAGCACATGATATAACGCTCCCGGCTGATTCCGACTGGATATCATCAGCGAGGTTTTATCATCCCCACTTGACTGCGTTTTATCTCGGCCAATAATCAGAAAGCGCGTTGTATTATCAGGCATATCCTCAATAGTGGCTGAAAGTTTGTACAAGCCGTATAACTCAGCAGCAGCATCACCTGCAATGGCAGCAGCCCCTTCTTCAACAGAGGCTCGTCTAGCCGCTTCAGCATTAGAATTGACAGGAATGCGCTCAACATTAGGCCAATGAGAATCTAACCACTGCCTACACTGCGCCAATGATTGGGGATGGGAATATATTTTATTAAATATTGATGAATCGGTGCGAACCAGCAAATGATGGTGGATACGAAGCGCTACTTCGCCGCAGATTTGCAATGGCGACTCAATAAAACTATCCAAGGTGTGCGTAATAACACCCTCTGTTGAGTTCTCAATCGGAACCACACCATACTGCGCCGCACCCGACTCCACTTCACGAAAGACATCAGGGATCGTGCTTTGACTTTCACAGGTTACCGAGTGCCCAAAGTGCTTTAGTGCAGCTGCCTGCGTAAATGTTCCCTGAGGACCAAGGTAGGCAATATTTAAAGGCTCCTCCAATGAGAGGCAGATGGACATCACCTCTCGAAAGATGCGAGCCATATCTTCATCACCAACAGGCCCCTGATTTCGACTCATTACCTTACGGAGTACTTGTGCCTCACGCTCAGGACGATAAAACTGAATAGCCTGACCAGCACTATATTTTTGCTTCACCTCTGCAACACGATTTGCGCACTCAGCTCTAGCATTTATCAACTGTTGTATCTGTTGATCAATTGAATCAATTTGATCACGCAACACACCTAGCTCTTTTTCTTCACTCATTCCGCTTATCTCAAGGTGGCCTAACTGCCTACTTTTACGGCCTCGCAATCAACCATGGCTCGCCGCAAAATACTTCATATACTCAATTAATGCCTCAACAGCAGCCTCAGGAACAGCGTTGTAAATGCTTGCCCTCATACCACCGACAGAACGATGACCTTTTAGATTCAATAGCCCAGCCTTCTCTGCGCCCTCCAAGAACACCGCATCCAATTGCTCATTAGCCAAAATGAACGGAACATTCATTCGACTGCGACTACCCGACTCAATAGGATTAGTATAAAAGTCACTGGCGTCTATGTAGCTATATAGTTTTTTAGCTTTGCGTGCATTGATTGCCTGAATAGCAGCCAACCCACCCTGCTCTTTTAGCCACTCAAATACAAGACCAGCCAAATACCATGAGTAGGTTGGCGGTGTATTTAACATTGAGTCGTTTTTAGCGATTGATTGGTAACTGAAAACAGATGGGGTTTGCTCTAGCTCGTCACCCAATAAGTCATCGCGAATGATGACAATACACAAACCCGCAGGGCCGATATTCTTTTGAGCACCCGCATAGATTAAACCAAACTTAGAAACATCAATGGGTTCTGATAATATAGATGAAGAAAAATCAGCCACAAGTGGCACACCAGAAGATTCAGGCACATACCCAAACTCCACTCCACCAATGGTTTCGTTGGGAGTGTAGTGCAAATAAGCTGCATCCGAGTTTAACTTCAATTCACTTTGAGCTGGCACACGACTGTAATGGGTAGCCTCTGTTGAAGCGGCCACATTAACATCTGCGTATCGAGATGCCTCCTGAATTGCCTTTTCAGACCACTGCCCAGTACTAATGTAATCAACCCTTTTTTTGCCGCGCAACAAATTCATAGGCACCAATGAAAACTGGGCACTCGCACCCCCCTGCATAAACAATACTCGATAATTTTCGGGTATCGACAGCAACTCTCTGAAGTCAGACTCCGCCTTGCTGGCAATCGCAGTAAACTCTTCACTGCGATGGGACATTTCCATCACAGACAAGCCCAGGCCATTCCAGTCGAGCATCTCTGCCGATGCTTTTCGCAAAACCGCCTCAGGTAAAGCAGCAGGACCCGCACAAAAATTGAACTTTCTCGCCATTAATACAACCTTAGATTATCAGTAACTGCTTCAACTCTTTGCTAGCTTACGTCGTTTATACGAAGCACGAAGCAATGCCATCATCAGTCCGCCAAACAAGCCAGCAATCAATGCCAAAGCGACGATTAATAATTTCTTAGGTTTTGCAGGAGATAAGGGAGGCACAGCAGACTCATCAACGACTGCCAAGGCAACGCGATTAAAATCAACATCCAGATTCTTCAGTTGATCAATTTTGAAAAGCACCTCAGGCAGTCCTGCGATAAAATGATCTTCACCATGAGGCAGCGATTGAGCAACTACTTTTCGATTAGTAATGGCCTTCTCTTCAGCCAAAATAGCTTTCGTGCCAAACATATAAAGAGGTGGCTGGTAGCTACCTAAAATATCACTCTTAATATAAACAGGGTCTGTTTGGCCAATAGCTTTCGCCACACCCCGCGCCTCTTCCAGCTTGAGCTTCCGACGTGTTTGTGAGCTGTAGTACTTCTCACGCAGCAGCATGGCATCGTATTCAAGGGCCTTTATTCTGGCCGCCACCTTACTCTCAAGAGTTTCTGCCGCTTCTTGCATGGATCGCTTTAGAGAGTACAATACATAGTCATTTAGTAGACTTGCAACCAACACTGGGTCCCACATTTCAAGCTCGACACGAACAAAGTCCTCAACATCCTTTTTCCCGGAAACACTGACCTTGAAGAAACTATCAAACCGACTGAAATTTTGCTCCTTCGATAAATCAATTTTAAACAGCCCCTCTACAGACGATATGCGCTCATAATTTTCTAGGTAAAAACCCTGCCTAACATCTCTCGACGATAAATGCCTTTTGACACCACCGTATGCCCCATCAACATCAATAGAGTATATGCCATTGAGCTGCGGCGCATTTAGCTCCAATAAATCCTTTTCTGCCGCGGGCTTCAATACAACACCCACCTCATAGATTGGCTTGGTAGTCACAAGATAAATTGCCGCTAAGCACAGCGTGCACAACACACCGACCAGCAGCCACACCTTGTTTTTAACAATGTCATCCAGTAAGTCGAACAAGTCGATTTCATCACCTCGATACTCCTCCATAACGTCTGAGTTAGAGTGAGGGATATGCGTATTACGAACCACTTCATTCATATCTATTTTGCACCCTTACTCAGCTGGGCCATCATCAATGACATCTAATTCGACATCGTCACTCAATAAATCGTCACCGGCATCCAGTATTGACGCTACACCCACCAGTCGCTCGTCCTCAGCCACTTTTATCAACGTAACACCTTGCGTGTTTCGGCCCAATATTGAAACCTCATCAACCCGCGTCCGCACTAGGGTTCCCTGATCGCTGATCAGCATAATTTCGTTACCTTCATGCACCTGAACAGCGCCGACCAGAGAACCATTACGCTCATTAACCACCATACCAATGACGCCCTGGGTTCCTCGCCCCTTGGTCGGAAATTCTGTGATCGCTGTGCGCTTGCCGAACCCCTTCTCAGAGGCTGTAAGAATTGTGCCGCCTTCCTCAGGGATAATTAGCGATATAACCCTCTGATCGTCCAGCAGCTTAATACCCCGCACACCGCGCGCGGTGCGCCCCATCGCCCGGACATTTTCCTCAGCAAATCGAACAGCCTTACCGCCATCACTCATCAGCATGACATCTTTCGTGCCATCCGTAATCGCTGCACCCATCAATGTATCGCCGTCATCTAGCTCCAGTGCGATCAGACCACTTGAACGCTGTCGCGAAAAAGCCGTTAGGTCTGTCTTTTTGACCGTACCCTTTGACGTCGCCATAAAGATATAGTGATCAGCTTTATACTCGTTAACCGGAAGCAATGTAGTAATGCGCTCATCACCCTCCAACGGAAGCAGGTTCACGATCGGCCTGCCGCGAGACTGACGACTTGCTTGTGGGATATCATAAACTTTGAGCCAGTACACCTTGCCACGGTTCGTAAAACAAAGAATCGTGTCGTGAGAATTAGCCACCAACAGATGCTCAATAAAGTCTTCATCTTTAATGGAAGCAGCAGATTTTCCGCGACCACCGCGCCGCTGCGCCTGATAGTCAGTGATAGGCTGGATTTTGGCATACCCACCATGTGACAAAGTTACAACCATATCTTCTTCAGCAATCAGATCCGCCAACGTCAAATCTCGGCGACTTGCCATTATTTCCGTTCGACGATCATCGCCGTATTCAGCGCGAATACTTTCAAGCTCATCACGAATTACTTGCATCAAACGATCAGGGTCACCCAAAATATCTAAGTACTCAGCAATCTCAGCAATTTTCTGCTTGTACTCATCAATCAGTTTTTCATTTTCTAAGCCAGTGAGCTTCTGTAAGCGCATGTCCAATATAGCTTGCGCCTGAGCAGGAGATAAATAATAACTCCCATCTCTAAACCCAAATTCCACAGGCAGATCATCTGGGCGGCACGCATCAGCACCAGCTCGCTCAAGCATGTCCAACACATCACCAGGCTGCCAAGCCGTACTGATCAACTTCTCTTTTGCTTCAGCGGCGCTCGGAGATGCTTTTATAGCAGCAATAACGGGATCAATATTTGCCAGTGCAACCGCTAGACCTTCTAGAATATGGCCTCGCTCACGAGCTTTACGCAGTTCAAAAATGGTTCTGCGCGTCACGACTTCGCGACGGTGACGCACGAACGCCTCCAGCATATCCTTTAAATTAAGTAATTTTGGCTGACCATCCACCAAGGCAACAGCATTAATACCGAAGACACTTTGCAATTGAGTCTGCGCAAACAAATTATTCAACACTACTTCTGGCACTTCATTACGACGAAGCTCGATTACAATACGCATGCCATCTTTGTCAGACTCATCACGCAGCTCAGTAATGCCTTCAATTTTCTTTTCTTTTACCAGGTCCGCAATTTTTTCTATTAATCTGGCTTTATTCACCATGTAAGGAATTTCGGTGACAATGATGGATTCTTTACCGCTTTTATCATCCATCTCAAAATGGTGCTTAGCCCGCATATAAATGCGACCGCGACCAGTACGATAGGCCTCTACTATGCCATCGCGTCCATTAATTATGCCTGCGGTTGGGAAGTCTGGGCCCGTTATGTGCTCCATCAAACCATCGACATCAATCTCTGGATTCTCCATTAATGCCAAACAGCCGGAGATCACCTCAGTAAGGTTATGGGGCGGGATATTGGTAGCCATACCCACCGCGATACCGGATGAGCCATTCACCAACAATGCCGGCACCCTGGTAGGCAACACAACTGGGATTTGTTCGGTACCGTCATAGTTGTCGACGAAATCAACAGTTTCCTTATCAATATCCGCCAGCATTTCGTGTGCAATTTTTGCCATACGGACTTCGGTATAACGCATGGCGGCAGCCGAATCACCATCTACAGACCCAAAATTACCTTGTCCATCTACCAACATATACCTAAGGGAAAAGGGCTGAGCCATACGAACAATCGTGTCATAGACAGCTGAGTCACCATGCGGATGGTATTTACCGATTACATCACCGACAACACGAGCCGATTTCTTATATGCTTTATTCCAATCATTCCCCAGAACATTCATTGCGTGAAGGACACGCCTATGTACTGGCTTCAACCCATCTCTAACATCTGGTAAAGCTCGGCCCACAATTACGCTCATTGCGTAATCCATGTAAGACTGCTTTAACTCGTCTTCTATGTTAACGGGCAGGATTTCTTTGGCTAAATCACCCATGAAGGCATCCCTTAATTACCGCCGGATATTCTGGCGTTGTTGTTATGGTTCGAAAGTCAAAACTAAAATGGCAGGACTTTCACGGCGCAATCTTTGGCATTACGCTCAAAAACAAAGTGCGGAATTCTACCATAAATCAATGGATTACCACTAATCAAAAGCGCCAATTGAGCATCAATTCGGTTATACTCAGGCTTATCCCACCGCTTATGCTCAAACTTTAAACAAAGGATGCTCCCATGAGCCTAGTCGTTGATACGCTTATTACTCCAAAGTGGATTTTGACTCTGGAAAATGAGCTCCAAGAAGGCCCGCTATTGACGGGTTATAGTCTAGCCATTTCGGGCGATATTATTTCCAATATTGCGCCAACTGAGCAGCTTATTGAAGAGCACCGCTCTGCGCGACATATACAACTCCCCCAGCAACTACTCATGCCTGGCTTGATTAACACACACGGCCATGCCGCGATGAGCCTCTTTCGTGGGATGGCAGATGATTTGCCACTAATGGATTGGCTCAACGATCATATCTGGCCGGCTGAAGGTCAGTGGGTGAGCGAATCCTTCGTAGCTGACGGCACCAAATTAGCAATTGCAGAAATGCTACGCAGCGGCACAACTTGCTACAGTGACATGTACTTTTTTCCAGAAATCGCAGCGGAAGTGTCGGCAGATTATCAAATGCGTGCTCGCCTGTACGGCCCAATCCTTGATTTCCCAACACCCTATGGTGCAGGGGCAGATGAATACATCCACAAAATCGTAACAGCACACGACAAGTTTAAACACCACAGCCTAGTTTCCATAGGGTTCGGTCCACATGCTCCGTACACTGTCAGTGATGAGCCATTAACCAAAATTAGAACCCTAGCCAATCAATTAGATATTCCTATTCAAATTCACTTGCACGAAACAGCTTTTGAAGTAAGCGATGCGATTGAAAAGTCAGGGATGCGCCCAACAGAGCGTCTCGAAAAACTTGGCTTTTGGGGGCCAGATGTGCAAGCAGTGCATGTCACACAACTCAATGACTTAGACACGGGCATTCTTTCAGAAAATAATGTATCCGTCGTCCACTGCCCCGAATCCAACTTAAAACTAGCCAGTGGTTTTTGTCCTGTGCACAAACTACAACAAGCAGGCGTGAATGTGGCGCTAGGTACAGACGGCGCAGCCAGTAATAACGATCTCGACATGCTTGGAGAAATGCACACAGCAGCATTGCTCGCGAAGGCGGTTGCACAAGATGCTTCTGCCGTACCTGCAATAGAGGCCATTAAAATGGCCACTATTAATGGTGCTAAAGCACTCGGATTGGACAATCTAACAGGCTCGTTAAAAGTCGGTAAGCAGGCTGATATTATCAGTATTGATTTGTCCGGCCTAGAAAGCCAACCTGTATACGACCCAGTGTCGCATATCGTTTATTGCAGCACTCGAAATCAAGTGAGTCATGTCTGGGTAGCGGGCCGTCTTCAATTAGAAAGCGGTCACCTGACGCATATTAATGAGCAAGAAATATGCGAAATTGCACAGTCATGGTCGGCTAAAATATCTAGTAACCACTAGTCGAATCACCATTAAATATTTACACCCTTATAATTAACGTCGGGAGACATATGACAGACTCTCACACCCAACACAGTACTAATGTCGATTATGCCGAAGTAGCCAAATTCGAAGCGTTGGCGAGTCGCTGGTGGGACAAAGAAAGCGAATTCAAACCTCTGCATGACATCAACCCATTACGATGCAACTTCATCGATGAGCATGCCCATCTGGCAGGCAAACGTGTCTTAGATGTCGGCTGCGGTGGTGGCATACTCAGTGAATCAATGGCGCAAAGAGGTGCAGACGTCACGGGCATTGATATGGGGGAAGCACCACTGAACGTTGCTAAACTCCACGCTCTTGAGTCCAAGTTAAATATCACCTACCTACAGACACCCGTAGAAGCGCTCGCAGAACAACAGCCGGAAAGCTTTGATGTAGTGACTTGCCTAGAAATGCTTGAACATGTGCCAGATCCAGCTTCAATTGTGCGAGCCTGTTACAAGCTTGTTAAGCCTGGTGGCCAAGTATTTTTTTCGACCATCAATCGTAATCCAAAAGCATTTTTATTTGCAGTAGTCGGAGCAGAGTACCTTTTACAAATGCTTCCCAAAGGCACCCATGATTATAAAAAATTCATTAAACCTTCAGAGTTAGGCACATGGGTGCGTCAATCTGGACTGCAAATGGGCGAGCTGGTGGGAATGACCTACAATCCTCTGACCAAAGCCTATAAGTTAGGCCGCGACACCGACGTCAATTATTTATTGCAAACAGCCAAGCCGAGCCCGCAAAATGATTGAAGCCGTGCTATTTGATTTGGATGGAACACTGATTGATACCGCACCGGATTTTCATTCTGCATTGCAAAAAATGCGAAGCGAAGATTCGCTCCCGCCACTCGCATACGAAGACGTCAGGCAAACTGTTTCTGATGGTGCAAGAGCGCTTATTAAACTGGCTTATCATCTCGACATCAATGATCCTGTATTTGAAGTGAAGCACCAACGCTTACTTGAACTTTACCTGCAAGACATCGCTGTAAACAGCTGCTTATTTCCGCAGTTAGGCAACATGATTCTGTGGCTGCACGAAAATAAAATTCCAATGGCCATTGTAACCAACAAACCGCGCCTCTATTCCGAAGCCTTGCTCAGTCAACTTCGACTATTCGACAAACCCATTGGCGGTTACTTCCAGAATCTCACCTGTCCAGACGATGTGCAAAACACCAAGCCAGACCCTGAGCCACTGTTCAAAGCCTGCAAGGACATGAACGTCCTAGCTGAACGCTCAATTTATGTTGGGGATCACCGACGTGACATCGAAGCGGGTCGAGCTGCCAATATGCGTACGATTGCTGCACGATTTGGCTATATTCATGCTGAAGACGAAATAGAATCATGGCAAGCGGACATCATTGCAGAGTCAGGCGAGCATCTACATGACTTACTGAAAGACGCCGTCATCGGCAAAAATTTACCGCAAGGGTAACGATATTGGCCACTTAATGAGACATCATGCCATTATTGAGCGATCACACGAGGAAAATATGAACATCGAACAGCGACTCAAAGATCGAGTTATTCTGGTCACGGGCGCAAGCTACGGCATCGGTCGAGCAGCAAGCCTTTCCTTTGCCTCTCAAGGAGCAACCGTCATCTTGTTAGCAAGGACGGAAGAAAGCCTGAACGACGTCTACGATGAAATTGAAAAAAACGGCTGGCCAAAAGCCGTCATCGTGCCCTTCGACTTAGAGAAAGCACCTGAAGAAGCCTATTTTCAGCTACGAGATATGATTGGCGAAGAGTTTCACCGACTGGATGGCCTACTACTGAACGCCGCGATACTCGGCCAAAAAACCCCCATCGCCAATTACAATTGGCAAGTTTGGGAGCGGGTCATGCAGGTAAATGTTAATAGCCAATTTTTAATGGCAAGAACGCTGCTACCTCTGTTGGAGGAAAGCCCAAAAGATGCCTCTATCTTATTTACATCATCCAGCGTAGGCCGTGAGGGCCGAGCTTACTGGGGTGCCTACGGTGTATCAAAATTTGCCATTGAAGGCCTAATGCAAACCATGGCTGCCGAACTGGAAAATACCAGTAACGTGAGAGTTAACTCTATCAACCCTGGCGCCACACGAACACAAATGCGCGCCGAGGCTTACCCAGCTGAAGACCCTATTCAAACCAAACTTCCTGACGCGTTGATGGATCAATATACCTACTTGATGAGTTCCGACAGTGCGTCGATTAATGGACAGGCGTTAAATTTTGAGGCGTCGCCTGCTTAGCCCCACCAAGTCTAAAGTTCAAGGCGGCCGGCCATTCCTGGCAGCCTTGCTTCTCTTCCACCAGGTCGCCACACCTTCTCTACTCACTAGCGGCTTCGCTACATTGAGCACCTCCGCGCTTTATTCAATTTATTGGCGCGTTAAGTCCTTTGACCAATAAAATACCACTTGTTTTGCCAAAAGAGCGTCAAAAAATTGCAATTGAACAACAATTGATAACAGAACCCCGCTAAACGTCTGATCTACAATGTAAAAATACAGGGCTGTACATTTGGCATACAAATCGCTTGTTATTTAGCACTCGTTATTCAAATAGATTCATTGTTAAGACTCTATTGATGGCTCAGATGCATTTACTATATAAACCGAGGTCTACATGGCGACGCATGTTTCACACATTTCAGCCCTACAGGATGAAAAGCTCGTAACGCCTTACTCTGAAGTCGCGGCCAAGCCACAAGTCAAAACTGATATTCTGGTGCGTCTTGCAACGTTCTTGCAAACCACATTGGACTATCAAAAAATCCTCACCATTTTTAAACGTGAAATCGCAGGCGCTGTGTTAATTGATGGCATGACTTATCAGCATTCAGATCACAATATTCAATTTAGCCTTGGCAAAATTCACGCGCACAGTTGTAGCTATCAACTCAAAGCAAAAAATGAAGGACTCGGTGAAATTACATTTACGCGAGCCACTCGATTTCGCGAGCATGAAATGGCCAATTTAGAAGCTTTAATGGGCACGCTGGTTTACCCGTTGCGAAATGCCATTCGATACCGTGCAGCCATTGATCAGGCATTCAAAGACCCATTAACCGGTGCAGGAAATCGCATCGCACTCGAAGACTCCCTTAAACGCGAGCTGGAATTGGTTAAACGACACGACTTGGATTTAAGCCTGCTCATGCTCGATCTTGATCACTTCAAACCCATCAATGACGAGTTTGGCCACCTTGTCGGCGATGAAGTACTAAAAGTCGTTGCGAGCAAAATTAAAGAATGCATTCGTCAGACGGATATGTATTTCCGTTATGGAGGAGAGGAGTTTGTGGTACTGCTCAATAACGCCAATATTGCCAACGCGCGACTCATCGCTGAGCGAATACGAATGGGCATCTCCAGCCTTGTTATCCAAGCACAGGACAGCGTGATTCAACCGACGGTTAGTATAGGATTGGCGGTTTGCAAAAAAGAAACCATCGCGTCATCAACTCAAGACAAAGACTTGATACATCGGGCAGATAAAGCGCTTTATGAAGCAAAAGCATCTGGTCGAAATAAAGTTTGCTGCGCCCCCTACAAATCGAGTCCAGCAGAACCAACCTGATTTAAGCCTATATAATCGCACTCGTGCCTCTTTACTCAAGTGCATTCATCCGATGATAGCCCTTCGGTAATAATCAGTGGCACCGCTATCCTGACACTATAAGATGCGATAAAATTCAACCATGAAAATCAGCATCGAACCCATTGGTTATCTTACCTCCTGTTACAAAGAAAAATTCGCCGTCCCTCGTCAACCGGGATTGGTGCCTTCTGGAAAAGCACAAATTCATTTAACGCCCCCTTACAACCACCCGGATATTGTGGAAGGTTTGGAGACGTGCTCGCATATTTGGCTCCAATTTATTTTTCATCTTTGCCTTGATGCGGGCTGGCAACATAAAGTTCGTCCGCCGAGATTGGGCGGCAATAAGAAAATGGGAGTACTCGCAACCCGTGCTACACATAGGCCAAATAGCCTTGGGCTTTCAGTGGTCAAACTTGAACGAATTGAAGCCCATAAAAAAGATGTTGTACTGCATGTCTGTGGAATTGATCTGGTAGAGGGTACACCGATCGTGGATATTAAGCCTTATATCCCCTATTCCGACAGCTTGCCACACGCCCATTATCCATTTGCACAGCATGCACCGAACAACATTGAGGTTCGTTTTTCAAAGCCGGCTGAAGACGACCTAATGGATATACCTGCAAGCCAGCGATCTATATTTAAACGACTGGTAATAGAAGTACTGCAACAAGACCCTAAACCCGCCTTTCACAATCCATCACCGGAGCGAATTTACGGAGTGAAATTAGAAGGTTTTGAATTACAGTGGCGCTATATTGAAAGCACTATCGAGGTCGTCAGCATTAAACCTCAATTGAGCCCATAGCAGAGGGGGAGCTTTTAATGAAATGTTATTGGCAGCGGTTAAGCTGCCTTTTGAACCTCATCATTGTGAGCATCCTCTGAGAGATTCAGTACAGGCTTATCTGCCAATGCATATTTATGCAGCCCAGGCATATGAATATCCTGCAAATAAGATTTCCATTCAAAACAGTTTGCCATTGCATTAAATCTTTTTTGATCACTTACTGTAAAGCTAGCCTGTAAAGCCTCAAGCTGCGTACTGTC
Organism: uncultured Saccharospirillaceae bacterium; assembly: GCA_947503895.1. Taxonomy (GTDB): domain Bacteria; phylum Pseudomonadota; class Gammaproteobacteria; order Pseudomonadales; family Oceanobacteraceae; genus Bermanella. The sequence continues at coordinate 492,148 of CANNFT010000003.1, read as the reverse complement.
ATAGCAATATTTAGGCGCTGAATAAAATCCGAAAATAACGGCAAGTTCAGTGGTGGTCGTCACCTTTTTCATCAAACGTACCGCTTTATTCGACCCTAGAATTCGGCCCGATATGGTCCGCAACCAAGTGGCTGCCTTGAGTGCTTTCATGTACAAACCAAAACGTTGACGACTGACAGTCTGAAAACGATTCGTAGGGCGCCCCGAAAATAATTTGGGATACTGTAAAAAATTTTGCTTAGATTCTTCTTGTAAATAATCAATAAAATCTTTCAATTTCACTGGGTTTAGTCGACCACTGCAACATTGATAAATACGGTATACGGACGGTGCATTTAGTACGTGCGCGGAACTTTGAATAACCGCATTTGCCACTAAGTCAACCGGAATGACATCAAGCACGCCACTATCATCCCCAGGGAATACAGACACCCTGCCCTTTGCATACGCATAAATCATAGCATCGGCTACTTTCACACCTTCAACCCATCCTGGGACCGGCGAATTTACCGTGCTCTCAATGATAGAAGGCCGCAATATAGCAAGATTTTGCTTTTCCAATGCCTGTATCAGTAACTGCTCGCCGAGCCATTTTGTGAAGGTATAAGTATCGTTCCAGCCGTAATATTGCGATTGTTGAATCCCCAATCGGATCAGCTTTTGCTCACGCTCTTCCTTATTTGGGTACTTCTCGTAAACTGACGCTATTTTTTCCTGAAGGCCACTCATGACAGCGGCAATATCGTAGGTATCCTCATCTAAGGCCGTCATATGGCCTGTGGCCGGTGGGTGCACTTGCTCTTTCATAAGACCTTGATTCAGGCCATTTACATAACAAGTAGAAACTTGAACGACCGGTGTAATACAAGGTTTGCCTGACGGAGTCGAACCGGCTTTAGCGAGCGCTATAATATTATTCAAACACAAGGTATTAATATTAAGCGCCTGATCAATCGCTTCTCTGAAATTCACACTCGCAGCTGAATTAATGATTAAATCTACGCCCTGCGCGAGCTTAGAAAATGCGTCATGGTTGAGCCCAAAAAACGCATCCGTTAGCTCGCCGTCAATCACATCCACTTTACTGTCTAACCATGGATAAAAGCGCTCTCCATGCTGCTGCCTCAACACATCAAAAATACTTGAGTGAAGCACTTCATCTTGAAAGCGATCTAAGCCAGTCGGAAGTCGACGGTTGCCCCTCACTAGCACTTTAATGGATGCGATACTCGGGACATCTCGCAAGAGTTTTTCAAGGACGGCTTTCCCCAAAAAACCAGTGATCCCCGTTATGAAAATGTGCTTTCCAGCAAGAGAGTCTGCAATTGAATGCATTTCTGGAGTGTTCATGATCTATGCCTTGCTTTTTATTTTTATTATGGAGCTATTAGTTGTCGGCCTTCCGCACAGCCGATTTCACCAGCGCTATTTTATGCCCGAATATGAATTCACTTTCACCCCGACAGTCAGCTTGTTGGACAATAACAGCTTCTATCAGGGCCTATCTTCGCTCTATATAACCATTAGATCTTAAAATTTGAACTTTTTATGACAGTCGTACCACCATGAGACCGTACACGCTACTATAAAACGAATGAGCTTTCATTAGCGGTGGGGCCCTTGCCACGCAATTGAGTTACTCAGATTCTTATTTTTTCCGCATAACGCACTCGTGATAAAGGCCCGAAATAGGAATGACCTTAAACGCACCATCATCTCAAAACACATATGAAAACCTGCCTGAGTTAGTCGAGCTCGAACGGCTCATGGAAACAGGACACCGGTTTATTCGCTCGAGCGTTGTTTCGACGATTACCAGCAACCATCTGAAATTACCGATTTATACATTAGAGATGGGATCAAACCGCCCCTCTTCACCCGTGCTCGGGTTGTTTGGCGGGGTACATGGTGTAGAACGTATTGGATCTCAAGTCATCTTAAGCTTTTTAGCCACGTTACTGCACAGATTAACTTGGGACCCGATGCTGCACGAACAGTTTGAACACATTCGCTTGGTTTTTATGCCGATTATTAACCCCGGTGGTATGAGTCAAAATACGAGATGCAACCCAAACGGTGTCGATTTAATGCGCAATGCGCCGATTAGCGCAATGGACAAAGTACCCTTCCTCATTGGAGGCCACCGCATCAGCCGTCATTTACCTTGGTTCCGAGGCAGACAGGGAGACGAAATGGAGGCCGAGGCGCTTGCACTGTGCCAAGTCGTTAAAGAGCGTTTAATGACTCAGCCTTTCAGTATTAGCCTAGATTGCCACTCAGGTTTCGGTATAAAGGATCGTGTCTGGTTTCCATATGCGAGGACATTTAAACCCATTCCTGACCTCGCCACGGCTTTTCAACTGCAAAATCTTTTTTTTCAGTCTTATCCAAACCATCACTTCTATATTTTCGAGCCACAATCACAAAGTTACACCACCCATGGTGATCTTTGGGACTATCTGTATGACGAAGGTGGTGATATCGCGGGTAAACATCGCTATTTACCACTCACTCTTGAAATGGGTTCATGGACTTGGGTTAAGAAAAATCCACGCCAGCTATTCAACTTTTTTAGTCTATTTAATCCCGTGAAACCTCATCGTCATGCTCGAATATTAAGACGGCACATTGTGCTTTTTGAGTTCTTAATGTCAGCGTGTCGTTCGCATATCAATTGGGTATCCAAAGACCCCACCGTCAATCGTCTTGACGAGCAAAAAGCCATAGAAATGTGGTACGATCACGCCAATTAGTTGGTTCGCCTAGTCGCTCAAAATATCACTGGTCGCGTTACAGTTGGGTTCACTCCTGCATCATAATGGAACGATCTACCGAACCCGACTTCTGCCTTGCGTTAATTAACCACGAGCTTGAACAAGCGCAGGAACAAGACTGGACGGCACTCTTCGCAAAATGCACCTGAGTCCATCTATACTATAAATCATCACGCTTTGCTTCGAGCCGCCAAAAGGCAAATATGCCATTCAAGAGCCTACGAAGAGCGTCGATTCATTGATTGAGGTAAACCCATTTGTGGGAGAAGCCTTGTATTGCCGCCATAAAGCTGGCATACACCCATACATCAAACGGGTCCGGATTTAGGGAATGCCAGTTAAAACGAAAAACAGCTTACTTAAACGGCTATTTCTCATTTCGTTGCCACTTACGATACTGGCCGGTTTACTCTATGGTGTCGTCATTGCCTACATTGAGGCACGAACTCTCAAGCAAAACCAAGTGAGAGAGGTGTATGAACAAATCAATCAACTTGCAAAAATTGTTGCCATCCCCACATGGAACCTCGATCACCACTTTCTCCGTACTTATCTTGCTCAATATAGCCAAGACCCTCATTTGATCTGCATTGAGCTGGTTTCAGATGCCGACTTAAAAGAGCGTGCCCCAGAAGGATGCACACACCCTGAAAACAGCAGCGAACTACACAGCTCACCTATTATTTATGAAAATCAATACATAGGCGTCGTCATTGCCTCTTTTGATGTCGACCTAGATGATCAAAGATTGGCTTTTATTCTTTTAACCAGAATACCCGTTGCATTGCTGGCACTGCTTTCAATATTTTTTGTGGTTTTTTTAGTGTTCAGACGCTGGGTCATTACACCCATTCAAGCCATCATGTTGTCCATCGAAAAATTTCAGACATCAGGCGAGCACGAGCCGGTTGATTGGGCCAGTGATGATGAAGTCGGAACCTTAGTCGAAACATTTAACGATGCGCAGCAACGTCAAATGACTCATGAAAAAACGCTCACTTCCGCCAAAGAAAAAGCTGAAGGTGCTTTACTGGAACTACAGGAAACTCAGAGCCAACTCGTTGAAAGTGAAAAAATGGCGTCATTAGGCAGCCTAGTAGCAGGGATTTCTCATGAGATAAATACACCTTTGGGCGTAGCACGCACCAGCTCCAGTCATATATGGGATGCCATGAAAAAGCTTGAGCATGCATTCAAAAATGGCACGCTGACGAAAGCAGAAATGCAAGAATTTTTAGACGTGGCAGAAGATGGCTTACACCTAATGACAGCAAACCTTGTACGCGCCAGCGACCTTATGGCCAGCTTCAAACAAGTTTCTGCCGATCAAAGCCATGATGAACAGCGTACATTCCCACTGAAAGAATACCTTCAGGAGACGGTCTATACCCTCAAGCCTAATTTGAAGCGATATCAAGTAGCCGTCATCATCGAATGTCCTGATAACATTATGTTGAATAGTTATCCGGGCGCTTATTCTCAAGTCATTACGAATTTAATTATGAACGCTTTAAATCATGCCTACGAGCCAGAAAATAAAGGCACGATTAAAATCAAAGTCGAGCCAAAGGGCCACCAAATTCAAATTCGTTTTTCAGATGACGGCAAAGGGATGAGCGAAAAGATTCAACGGCAAGTGTTTGACCCGTTCTTCACGACAAAACGAGGAAAAGGCGGCACTGGACTCGGAATGCACATCATTTATAATTTGGTGACACACAAGTTAGAAGGCAATATTGAAGTGACATCCGAAGAAAATGTCGGCACGACATTTATCATCACGCTTCCCATTGAGCTTTCAGGGAAAGAAAGCAACTTAAAAGCGTTAAAAATAGAATAAACACCATCTATGCAGGTCAAGTCTTCGAAGCGCCATCGCCGATGTAGCTCCCTATTCCAAAAAACACTAGAAGCCTCAAAATCTCAGCCGCTAAACTTGATTTAGTTTTTGGGATTCAATCACCATCATGACAAAACACACGGATATAACATGAAGCTAAACGTATACCTATCTGGCGAAATTCATACAGATTGGCGCGATATCATTGCGCAGCAGATTAAAGATAAGGGACTAGATATCGCCCTATCTGCGCCAAACACTGACCATGCCTCCAGTGACGATTGCGGTGCCCGAATACTAGGGGACGAGCCATCAGCATTTTGGAAAGACCATAAAGCTTCGAAGATAAACGCACTTCGTACGCGAAAATTGATATCGGATGCGGATGTAGTCGTTGTGCGCTTTGGTGATAAATATAAACAGTGGAATGCGGCATTCGATGCCGGTTATGCCGCTGCATTGGGTAAATCCCTCATCGTAATTCATAGCGCTGACCTCACTCACCCACTCAAAGAAGTGGATGCGGCAGCATTGGCCACATGTGAAACACCTGAACAAGTTGTGTCTATTTTGGAATATGTAACGCTGCCATCCTAAAAATATATTCTTAGGACGATGCTTAAAAATGACTAGTCTTATAACTACTTAATTTGTCATTTGGAAGCACGTCCTATGCCGTTTATTATTTTAAACAGAATCGCACAAACCATTCTCATCACATTCACCCTCCTGATGTCGTTTTCAGCGCATGCCAAAATGCTTTGGAGCGACGTCTCCATTTCATTACTCACCGGCAGTGATTATAAAATTGGAGACGAGGAACGCACAGTTATGACCGTTGAGCATGCCAGTGGGCATAGCTGGGGCGATAACTTCTTCTTTATGGATCGACTCAGCGCTTCGGATGGCAGCACGGAAACCTACGCTGAAATTGGGCCGAGACTGAGTCTAAGTAAGCTCACAGGGTCAACGATCGGAGGCGGACCCATTGCAGATGTGCTCATTGCGACCCAGTGGGAAATGGTGGATGTTGGGGCTCAAGCAGACAACTACTTAGTAGGCATTGGTTTAGACTGGAATATTCCAGGGTTTATGTTTTTCCAAACCAACCTATATATGCGACAAAACGACTCCACTGACAAAGAAAACTCTTCCCAACTGACCATTACATGGGCACTCCCATTTGAAGTCGGCGGGCAAAAATTTCTATTTGATGGCTTTATGGATTACGCCACTGAAGTAGGAAAAGACTTTAACAATAACGACACAGTCGCCTCGATGAATTTCACACCTCAGCTAAAATGGAATATGAGCGACCTCTTTGGTTGGACGAATCAGGCATACGTCGGTGTGGAATACGTTTACTGGACGAACAAGTTTAATTTCGACTCCGATATTGACGGCGCTGACCAAGGCATCTATGACAGTAACGAGAGCAACCCAAATTTATTACTGAAAGTTCACTTTAAATAGGACATATCCATGAAGAGAATCCTGTCAGGAATTGCTGCAATCTCGCTGAGTCTTTCAGGCATGGTGAATGCTGGCAATTATACAGTCGGCGTTGAGGCGCTTGAGTACTTCCCATTGTATGAAGGTCAAGGGGGATCTTACAAAGGGTACGCCCGCGATTTAATCGATGCTTTTGGTAAAGCCGCTGGGCATACGTTCACCTATAAGCCGGTACCGGTTAAACGTTTATTTAACGAATTTTTATCCGGCAACATGGATTTTAAATATCCAGACAACCCCAAATGGGCTTCAAACATGAAGCAAGGTAAAAATATCACTTACAGTGACAGTACTGTAGAGTTCATCGATGGCATTATGGTCGCTAAAAGCAACAGCAACCTCACCGTTGAAAATTTCAATTCAATTGGCACCCTAAGAGGCTTTACCCCATGGACGTACATGGATGACATCAGTAAAGGGACCATGAAATTGTTTGAAGCCAATGACATGAAGGCTCTGATCTCAATGGCCGAATCAGGCAGGATTCAGGGCGCGTATTTCAATGTAACGGTCGCACGCTACTACCTAAACAACACCATGGGTAAGCCAGATTTGCTCAAGTTTAAGGAAGATTTGCCTCACTCCCGCGACAATTTCTTGCTTTCAACAATGAAACATCCTGATGTGATTAAACAGCTTAATGAATTTATGAAAAGCAACGCTTCCACGGTGGGCGCATTGAAAGACAAATATCAAGTACATTTGCCTTAACCAGCACAATCCTCTACTCATCTTCTCGAATAAATAATTGAAACACTAAAAAAGAGCCAAGAGGCTCTTTTTTAGTGTTTCAATTCCTAGGATTAATTAACCCAAGATATTTTGAATATAATAAACGTTAAGACGCTTTTCTAATGTCAATTTTACGTTGCCAAAAGTCCGTCGTGTTACCTTCTTGAACCATGACGTGCAAAATTTCTTTTTTCAGTGAATCCGATGAATAAAGCGCTTGCTTTGCAATACCTGTCGCTTCCTCAACATCCATTCCATTCACCTGAATACCATCCGGTGTTTGAATTTGGTATGGCCAATTGTAATCATTGGCGTAATACTCCAGCGCTTGCCGAAGCAATACTTTTTCAGGGTCCGCGTCCATAATCATTTGCAAATACTCCGCCACTTGCTTGCTGTCTGATTGACTGAAGCGAGGGTTTTCCTGTACGAACAGAGCAAATGCTTCCAGTAGTTTTTTCATAGCGACTCCGCTTAGTGAAAAGGTGTTTCCTCATCAAAGACGCCTACATTTCCACGTAGGTCATCAATGTCACTAAGTTTATATCCTTTACTGATCACCGCAGGCTGATGTTGAAGATTGCTTAGTTCGATTATTCATAATCAATTGCAGGAAATAGCGGAATTGCATTTGCACCTCGTAGCGCTGAAAACGCATCATATTTAAAATAAAATTCACTAATATGCCTTGGAAACCTGCCCCTTTGTCATGCAGGGAATGGACGCTCGGGCCTCAACATAGATATCACGAAACGACATTTCCTCGCTTTCGACCATTACCTTTAATTCAGAGTCATAAGGCCCTTCCGTTAAAAGCCATACTAACTGCTGGTGCTTTAAAGGCTGCGGGCATTTAAAGTTATAACTGCTAATGTAGTCTTTCAGAATATTAATCGAGGTATGGTACTGCGTCGCTAAAGCAGAGACATCAATGTCGCTCTTCTGCTCAATGGGAGCACTCTCCGCTTGTACTGTCTGATTTAAAACGAAAAGAGAGCATAGGGTGATGCCTGCCAGTAGATTGACTAACGGTTTTTTCATTCAATTAGCTCGACCATGTCATTATTTTTATTCGAGCTTGGGAATGTAATGGATTTTTATGGTCGCGCAAGCTTCATCACTAAACATCGCGAAGTAGATCACTTTTCCTTACGTTGTTCATTTATGGGTATCCCTCCTTTTTAAAATCCGCACACAAAATAAAGGCACCTAACGGTGCCTTTATTTCATCCTGTTCGATGACGGCTAAATTAGACTAACCATTCAGCGTATCAAACACGACTCCAGACATAGAGCGATTAGAAGTACCATCTACTTTTTCGTAGTAATAATGCTTCGTGTCCCACCACGTCCAGATTTTCCACCAGTTCTTAGAAGTCACTTCGAACTTAACGGTTTTCTTGTCTGTATGAGTACTAAACGAAGTATCCATACCTGCAACATTACCGCCAGCGGTGCTGAGGTAGACCAAGTCTTTACCGGTTGTATTACCAACCGCTTGGCTGTGATCCACATCTTCACCCATCAGCGTCGGATAGTGGTAATCGTAAAGATTACTTGGTCCTGAAACTGACTTACTTTCTCCTTCAATGCTGACATTTTGAGCACAAGATGCATAAGCACCCGCGCTGGCTGCGCCACAAGCACTGTGCAGGGGTACAGTCGAATCGCCAGACCCCTTCATCACCATATTGGTGAGCCAGCCATATCCAGAGTACTCACCAGTACCAGCAAATCGTAAGCGCGGAATAGCAGCTACACTGCTAGTACCGTACGAACGCGCAGTTGATACTTGTAAGTCATTCATTACGCCCAGATTATCGACATTCGTGATGTCTACTCCAGCCCAACGATTAATCGTATCTTTTAATGACCAACCCGATACCATCTTAATGAGAGTATCAATGGCATTAATCGAAGACGATGCTCCGTTATAAAGACTGACAGCCGCTGAGGCGAGTTCCGTACCACCACCAGCACCGGCGAAATCCAGTATTGCAACCACTTCTATATCTGCGATTTGAGCGTCCGTTAATTTACCATCCAACAAACTTTCTTTGTTAGCGAGCAAATGACGAGCGACTAAATCACCGGTAGAGTGAGTGACTAATACGCATGGGTTTGCGGTCACGCAGCGGTTTTCATTTGCCACATAGTGGGCTAACCAAGAAGCGGCTTCAACGGCAATGCCATTAGAACCTTCCAGTCGGTCACTTGAATCCCAAGCTAAATGTCCTTCCGCTTTGCCACCCCAATACTTTGAAGACCAGTAGCTGTCCGCTGCATCATATACAGCTTGGGCATTGGCAGGTTTATTTGCCAGTTGCCCCATTTGAAATCCGTGAACCAGCAGAACATCGTAACCTGCTAGTTGCGCGTTTGACATCATGGGTAAACTGAGTGCGAGAGCCCCAAACAGGGAGCTTAATTTTTTCATGATTTCTCCGTATTCTTATTGTTATATCTTTACGAATTGTCATTGCAGACTAGCCAGTTATTTTGCAACAACTGACCACTTTCTTTTTGCATCCTCCGTCAGAGCAGATTTTACAAAAAGACGGGTTCTACCAAACCAACAGACATGAGTGGCGTGGCAGGAATTTCTAAAAAAATTAGTCGTGCACTTCACCGCTGACTTTATTTAAAAACTCTAAGCTGCGTTCAGCACTAGGGTCTTCATAGGATGCAGCACTGTACTCATCAAAGGAATGCTTAGAAATAGGATAGGACGATTCATGACTTTGCCCGAACGCCGCCGAAAAGTCCGGTGGGCCAGGCATTTTTTCAACCCATAAATGTTTTAACACATAAGGCCCTTCTTCTCCCCCTACTAACAATGCATCACGGTGGGCTTTCAATAGAATTGTATTGTTGTTTCCCTGAACCTTTGACTTGCCCTCCAAGCTAATAAGTGGCTTATCTGATTCTGCACCAAACAGAACACCAGTAATGCGAAAGTATCCTGTTTTCTCAGTGTCAATCGATACAGGAATAACAAGATATTCGTTTTCTACCGTACCCTCTCCTACAGATTTAACATCCGCAATTGAAACGTCATAACGAATCGTTTCAACTACCTGCATGGTCTCCCCGTTCATTTCAGCAATCGCCATTACTTGTATTTCTGACGGCCAATTTTTCGTATCCACTTTCCCTGTATCTATTTGAGTAATAAATTGACCATTCGACAGCACACCTTTGCCCGCTTCATGAATCACTTCTCGGTTAGCCAAAACTGAGACCGATACATTCGCATTCACCTGTTGACTGTCACCCTGCAATTGCACAAAAATTTCAATCTGCTCACCATGAAAATATCGAAATTTATTCGTCTTTAATCCAAATCTCCAAGGTTGACCATTTGGACCTTCATAAGGCAAAGAAGCCCCAAAGCTCTTGTTAGGAATATATTTTTGCAATGCTTCACGGTCGGGAATAGGCATGGAGGACGCTGGAAATCGCGATTGCTTTGCATACGACGCAGCGATGCTTTGAACGCTACGCTGAAAAGCTTTGTCTTGTAACATATTGGCTTCTAGGTTTTGCGTGTGGCCTTTGGTATTAATATTTGAAGACTGGGGCAAGTCACCATTGTCTATACTCTGAGGTTCAGCCGTTTGATCAAAATGGACTGATTTAACTGTCGGGTTCATTTGAAAAAGAGAAACGACACCGTAGATCGCCATTAACGCAACACTGACGGTCGCCAAAAAAGGTATCGGTCTCATCATAATGACGCACTCAAAAGATAGTATTTACTACTGTTAAAACCGAGTTCAGTACTGACATTGGCAATAAATGAACCACCGGTCACTTTCGAAAACACAGTATTACAGTGAGGGAGTGGCCTTAAAGGACATTCGTTGACAGACTCGGTCAATACGAGTCATAAGCGGAGGGGATTGAGTCATTAAGATGGATAATACGGCAGAGTTAATACTTAGGTGTTAATCTAAGAACTAACTCCACCTATATTTTTGTACGTTTGTACTGATTTTATATAGTGATGCGGTTTCTAGCTTGCGCGGGACTGTACCCCACAGTGAGCGTAAATGCCCGATCAAATGAGCGTCGACTGGAGTAGCCCACTTCTTGGGCTATATCTTCGAGGCAGTTTTTTCCTTCACTCAATAAGCGATGAGCCAACGCTATACGCTCTTCATTCAACAGGTTTTTAAAATTTGTGCCTTCACTGCTCAGATAACGGTTTAGCGTCCGAGCACTCACACCGATGTAGTCCGCTGCCTGCTCAATACTGAGACGATAACTTAAATGTCCCTCTCTCAATGCTTTCCTGATCTTGTTTGCCACCCTAGGGCCACGACTATCTAGCATCATTTTTAATGCGAGTGATTCTTTCTCCATGAGATCAATGAGGTGCTGATTGTAATAAGGACTTTGTATGTGCAAGAACCGTCGCTCAAAATGAATGGCATTTTCCGGCTGATTGAATCGCACTTCTGCACCCAGATATTGCCGAATGATGGCCCCTCCGATTGTCGGTTCAGGAATATCTAAGCAAATTCGATAAGGCTTAAAGTCTTTACCACATTTGAAGCTGAGCCAGTATTTCTGGGCAGATATACTGATTAAGGTCCGCAGTGCGCTACCACGCTCGTGTTGTGATTTTAATATAGGATATTTCAGGCTCGCCAAGGGGATGCCTTCTTCGTCGTTTTCGACCAGTATCGGAGCCGGTTCATCTGTAAACAGCACATTAAAATCTTGATGCTTTCGGATGGATTCCTGCAAGTTTGGACAGACTATCATCAAGTGCTGCAATAAATTGCAACTTCGCGTACCGAGTCTATACCCGACTTTAATCGCTAATAGAGGCTCTTGCGTTAGATCGGATATCGTTTCCAACAAGCGGTCTGTTGATTCCAAAGTGATTCTTGAATTTGCATCGCTAAACAAATCTGAGTCAACACCTGCCTCGTCACAAATCATCCTGATTGAGAAGCCTTTTTCCGCGGCAAACGACATCAGTGGAATTAATACCGACGATGAGATCGTAGTTTTACCAATGTCCATTATTATTTTTATTTCATTAGGGGTTTTAGAGGATTATATCTGCACTTCAAAAGATTGAACAATACGCTTTCAGAATAAAGGAACAGAAATAAGGGGTGTTCTCGCCATTAAATTAGTGCTTACTATTTTTATACCATCGTCTCACCATTATTGACGAATATATCGATAAAAATGAAACATCATTGATACCGTGCAACTCCTTAAAGGAAATCAAAAATGACAACCACTGCATACGCAAGAAATAATTAAACAGCACCAAGATGCTATTTGCACAGTTCAATGCTCAATATAACCTATTGACGCATACAGATTAGATTATTTAATTGCAGCGCCTCATAATGGTCATATGGGCCAAGCACTGAGAATAATATTGATAATTTATTTCTGCATCGCACATATGGGGGAATATATTTGAAGTCAAACCGGCTACTCAAAATGCTTTGCACATATGAAATCTACCTAATAGAATCAGATGCGAGTGTTACAGCACAAGCTGTACAGTCATTTAATTAACGATCCAATAATATTCTAAATTATGAACGGTCGATATTCGTTTAAATGCTCACACAGCAAGTTTGAGTCATATTAGCAATTAACAACTAGCAATATTGATGGTAAAGATGCCAAGCCGTATCCACCACTATGCCATGACGCGCCGCCAATTGTGCGTGATCTTTGTCATAACCACCGCCTATCACTGTCCCGACAGGTATATGCTTTCCTAAACACGTTTTAAGCACTAGCTCATCACGCTCATGTAATCCTTGCCAAGAAATATCCAAACGCCCCAACCCATCGTGCTGCCATATATCCACACCGGCATCATAGAGAACCAAATCGGGCTGCCGCTCATCTAATAGTTGTAAGAGTGTTTTTTCGACCACCTTCAAGTATTCGGCATCTTTTAAACCGACTGCTAATCCGATATCTAAATCGCTTTTTTGTTTTCTGAAGGGGAAATTTTTCTCACAATGAATAGAGCACGTAAACGCACGAGACTCATGCTGTAAAATGGCAGCCGTACCATCTCCTTGATGGACATCCAAATCAAAAATAAGCACTTTCTTCACTTCATTGGTTTTGAGTAACGTAAGGACGGTATACGCTAAATCATTGAGCATACAGAAGCCTGAACCAAAGTCGTAATGAGCGTGATGCGTGCCTCCTGCCAAATGACAGGCCATACCGCGATCCAATGCCAAACGCGCCGTCAATAACGTACCATTCGGTGCTGTTAACGTTCGCTCAATCAGCGCCTCACTCCAAGGTAAGCCTATTCGACGCCACTCGCTCGAATCCACTCTATTAAGACACAGGTTTTCTAGATACGCCACATCATGAGCAATGGCTAAGTCCGATAAACTAGCGGTTTCTGGGTGAAATAGATTTTCGCTGCTTTCTGCGATGTAACCTTGAGTGCAGACATAATGATATAAGCGCTCAAATTTACTCATCACAAAGCGATGATCTTCAGGAAATGGACAGGAATAATTGGGATGATAGACAATCGGTAGCATGTAAACGCGCCTAATCGTTGTTGATATTTATCTGATTTTTTATTTGACTACCGATTATATTCACTAAGGGCATTTTTTATAACCCAATATTTATTAGAGAACCAATGTGGGATGGGGCAATCCATTGAAGGGACAATAATTAGTGATATTCTGGTTAGCACAAGCCCCTCTTCAGTATTTTCTAGCATGTTGATGGAAACGGTGAAATTAAAATATTAGGTGCTTTTATCCATTTCAATGACGGTTTGCTCTAATGTTTGAATTTCTCGTCGTGCTCGATCAAGCTCCATTCGCATGTCTTCGCCGTCTTTAGCGATTTCATCCAAGCTCACAAAATGTGACTCAATGAATTTTTTCTCGGCTAGAGTTCGCTGTAATTCGTCTTCCGCGGATTTTAGTTCGTCTTTCAAGTTATTGACCTCGCTGGCCCTAAAACTTGTCTTTAATTCAGATTTTAAATTCGTAGCAATGCCTTTTTGAGTTTCATATTTATTCTTCATTTCCGCCAACCGATTTTTTAGTCGTTCTTTGTCACGTTGTAGTCTTTTCTCTCTAATCTCTAGTGCGCCCATACTAAGAATTCGCCGCGATAGCTCATTCACCTTATCCTTTAGCAATTTAGAGTTGTTTTTGGCGGTATCAAGTTCACGCTTCTGAATTTTTGCTCGCCTTACGGCTCTTTCAAGCGATCGCTCTAGATCTTTAATTCGCGCCTTCAATGACGCCACATCGAGTTCCTGATCGAATTCTTCGCTTAAATCTATCAACTCTCGCATATGCTTTAATGAGGCCAGCTGTTCATCGCCAATGCGTTCCATTTCGCTCCATTCATCTGCAGTGGAGTCTAATATTCCATCAATGCCCTGACTGATGTCTTGCCCCACTTCAAAAAAACCATCCGCTATTTCTTGTTCCCCTTCTCTGTGTTCGCGGACCAACTCTTGTAATTCCTCAATTTTTTGCATCAAGCTGTCGTTCACTTCCTTTAGATCGACTATCTCACTCTTCTTATCTCGAATGACAACGAAACCGATTGCCGCCATGATAATGATGACGGCTATCAATTCTGTTATAACAATATATGCTGTATCCATTACGGTTTAGACCCAAAACTGATAACCATTTAAATGAACCGATTCTATTGGCTATTTCTAGCACATCGTCATGATATGTCCCTTCTATAATTAAATGTAAAACAGGATAAATGAGGTTGCCTCAGTCATTTAATGAAACTGCTAATAGTTGATGATAGTCCAGCCATGCAAACAATCGTTCGTCGAAGCCTCGAAAAAGCAGGTTACAGCGACATTCAGTTTAAAATGGCGAATGATGGTGCAGAAGCTTTGGACTTGATTCGCAGCTGGGAACCAGACTTGGTGATTACTGACTGGCACATGCCAAACATGTCTGGCTTAGAGCTGCTTCAAGAACTCCGTCGCCAAATGCTTCCCACTAAAGTGGGTTTAGTCACGACTGAAACGTCTCCTATAAGAATTGTCGAGGCAAAAGAAGCAGGGGCACTATTTGTTGTGCACAAGCCATTTGAAATTGCCGAGCTGCAAAAAGCGGTGTTGCCAGTCGTGCAAGGCTCGGTTGAAGGAGAGTCCCTGTTAACTAACTATAAAAGCAGTGATGATCATACAGGGTATGAACTTCAGCTTCCTTCCATCGCGTCTTTAGACAAAATATTAGATGGCTTTACTGAACGCCATGTCGAACTAAGCAAAGTGGGACAGACTGATATCGACTACAGTCTCCTACCCTATGTCATGGGCTTATTCGCAGACAATCATCAGGATGTCATCAAAGCTGTCAGTATATTAGATTTCCCAGCAGCAACCATTTTAGGTTGTGCTTATAATAATGCGCACCATAGCGATGTTAAAACGGTTTTAGAAAGTAAAACGCTTTCTAAGGAAATACTCGATAATTTAAAACGATTAATGAAAATGGTGTCTGCATTATTTTACGACCCTAATAGCCAGCAAGATTTAAAATTGAAAGGCGTTCACCTTATTCCGAAACCCTTCGACCGTTTGGATAAACTAGGCTCATCATCCAGTGACAAACGCCTTGATATCAAAATTTCGGTTAAACAATATGGTACTGGCCATATGATATTAATGGCCGTTATGGATTAATTTTTCTAAGCCAATAAACATAAAGTCTCTACAAACTCATTGATTAATAGATCGCGCTGACAACAAAGCAAAAATTAGAAATTATGATGATTACGACTAGTCTTAATCTGGCAATGAATCCGTTAGCTTGACCTCACCCAACCTGAGTGAGATTCAATCAATCGAAACATTAGGACTGATTATGACAATAAAACGTTCGCTTCAATACTGTCTAGTGCTCTGCCTTTCCCTCACTTCACTCTCTGCAACCGCAGGACTTTGGGATAAAATTAAAAAGGCCATTTGCCCTGCTGGAAATGAGTTGGGTGACTATTCGTGGTGCGATACCATCAAGCATTTAACCAGCCCGCCAGCTGCCGATCATCCTGTAACCCCGACACAGAGAACTGGGCTGTATCCTTTACTGAGTAATCCAGCTCATTTTGAAGACGGTTGGGCGCCTAAAAAACATTACAAGTGGCAAACGGTACAATTACATACAGATACTGGGGCCGTATGCGGAGATGGTTCGCCTTATAAGTTCTTCGTCAATCGTGTTCCAAACACCAGCAATACGATTATTTATATGGAAGGTGGCGGCGCATGTTGGGATTATGAAAGTTGCTCAGGCCAGTCCGGAATCCGCGGTGCCAGAAACCCGAATGGTATTCCAGATGATTACATGGCTTTAAAAAATCCCGCAGCGAGCTTAGTCAGCCCCTTTGTATTTAGATTGCACCCATGGACACGTACTAAAACCCAGAATTGGAATATGGTGTACGTCCCATACTGCACCGGTGATATCTATGCAGGCGATAAAACAACCATATATGAAGATAAAACAGGCGCCAATGAACCTTTAGTGTGGCATCACAATGGACTAAGAAATGTTCGAGCTGTTACAGCTTGGCTAAAAGACAACCTGCCAAAGCCTGCACAAATGGTGAGTACGGGATGCAGTGCAGGTGGGACAGGCAGTTTATCGAATTACTTCCCGCTTCGCCGCGACATTGCACCGCAACGAAGTTTTTTAATCAACGATTCTGGGCCGGTATTTTCAGCACCACTCGGAGCCGACCCGACTCTGTATCCGTCCGTTAAATTGCACGAAAAAATTAAAGAAGCATGGGGATTGTACGACGATGCCGAAAGTCCGCTGGCGTATATCGAAAGTGAACTACCCTCGTTTAACCCAAATAACATGGGCACGCTCATGACGTCGTTGGCTTCAAAATTCCATCAAGATCGACTAGGACACACTCATTTCTGGGATGATGGCAATTACTCGGGGTATTCGTACGAACGATTCTACGATGACATTATCAATGCACCCGACGAGCAGACCGCAAAAATGCGCGTACGGGCTAGATGGCACCTTGATACTTCGCGTATGCAGAATGATTTAAGTGCCCATGATAACTTTGGGTACTACATGCCGAGATACCGCGCGCTGAACGATAGTCACTGCACCACCATTGTCGACTTTAATCATGGCGACATTCAAGAAATAGGGTTAGAACTCAGCCATTTTATTGATAACGTCTTAGACGGCACAGGAAGCGTGTTAAGCGCCAGCGAGAACGACACAGAATCAGATTACAATAAACCAAAGAATTTAATTTACGAATTACTCAACAAACTTATGTAGCCGTTGAGTCGCTCATTAGGGCACCTCTTATAATAGGATGCCCTTTCCTGCACAGCTAAGCTATTTCAAGTTTAGCTGTGCCATGTTTCGAACAGCGCGACGAGCAAGTAAGGCGTTTAATTCATATTAAACAGTATCGTTCGCCATGGTTTCATCCGTTTACAAGTCTATTCGTTCATCGAGTAAATTTCGCTTCTCACTTCATCTAATCGCTTTCTTAGGTAGTCGTCTCGACTGAGGCCATCGGGATAGTGACTCATCGACAGTACTTCTTGCACGACTTTGCGCTCTTGCTCTTTATAGGTTAAGTGTCGAGAATCCGGCTGCACTGTCGATTTTTCCATATCAACACGCGCCTCATAATCTGCCATCATTTGCTCTGAAAGTGTTTCGAATGTCGACTCATCGACAGAGTTTTTAATGAGCGCTAAACGAATCATTAACTCTTCAAATGGTGTAACCATGTCTTCCGCTACGAGCTCATCAAGATCCGATTGAAGCTTTTGCACCGTCTCCGGATCCACATTTTCTCCTTGGGATAGGATACTTTGCATCTCCTGCTGAAATTGTTGATGATTCAACATGGATTGAATGGCTTCATCCTCTGAACGTTCAGGGGTAATCCGCTGCGGTCTTTCACCGCCGGTCATCATGACGATCATGGCCTCTTCCATCGCAGCCTCTTGCTCTTCTATTTTCACGTCGTTCGAAGACGTATCCGCAGTATGCTCACCAACTGTCGCAGGTGTCTTCACAATCGTGCTGTCAGGGCCAACCACTAATATCCACCCCACAATCCCGATAGCTGCCAATGAACCCACCACAAATACTTTACTCATTGCTTACTCTCCTGAGGTGATTTTAATTGATAATTAGATGAGAAATACTAATTGTGGTGCTCAATAAATAATAGGTTCAGCTCGGTAATATATAGCCGTCAATGTGATGCCGATTTCAATTATGGACAATTCCTATCGGCTTCTGTCACAGGTTGTATTGAACGACCTATACTCATACATTGAATTGACTCGATTAAACGTGACCGGGATGCACTGGACTAGAAGCCAAGCTTTCGCCTCTATGCATACACTCGATGCTAGACCATATAAGCAGACATCAAGTAATTTCAGTGGTCTTGGGCATGCTACCGTCCTTTTTATGGCCATTTCAGTCTGTACTCCCTGCACGACTCTCGCAAACAGCGACGATGACCTTTTTAATTTAGACCTTGATGCTCTGTCAGAGTTAAGAGTTTCCATCGGTTCTGCCCTTGCCACCTCAGAGCCTGAGCGTATACGCGACACTCCCGTCATCGCCACGCGCTATGAAACTGCCAATATGCGCCATTTAGGATTACAAGACCTGGAAGCTTTACTCAATTTTGTGCCTGGCGTCGTCGTTCAGGACTCCGCAATCGGCACAAAGGGTGTCATGATTCGAGGCATCGTAGAAGCCTTTAATCAGAAGGTGCTTTTCCTACTCGACGGCGTTCCCTACTGGCAACCCGCACACGGTGACTTTCCAATTCTAGCGATGCCATTCACGTACATCGAGCGCGTAGAAGTGATTCGCGGCCCCGGCGCGGTGATCTACGGAACAAATGCCTCAGGTGGCGTGATCAACGTCATTACCAAGCAGGATTCTAATAACGAGATGGCTGCAAGCTTAGGCAATTTAGGAGAACGGCAAGCGTCTGGGTTTTATGGCCACCAATTCTCGACCTTCCAAATTCAGACTGGATTTCATTTTCAAACAGAAACAGGTTATTCAGAAACTTTTGATAACAGGCCTGTGCCGACAATTTATCCTCCTGATACTCCAACTTCTACAGAAATTCAAAAAGCGGATAAAGGGTATTCGTTGTGGAGTAAAGCACAATCTTCAACATGGAGCCTTGGCCTTCATCATTTCAGAAGTGAAATGAATGGCCTAGCAGCAGCCGCCTCAACATTGAATGAAAGCACTCTGGAATATGAAGGCACGCTCTTATATGGCAACACTCGGGTTAGTTCCCCCATCGGCGATATTCAATTGTACGCTGACGTCAACAATTTCTACTTAAATATTCCGACACAAAGTCTTTTGGGGTTTAATCAAGACGGTGAACAAACGTTTGCAAACGATGGGAATGACAATAACCGGATTCGAACGGGCATCAAAAATGAAGTGATCGTAGGGCCAGCGATTAAATGGCTCAACGGAATAGAATTCGAAAGTCGCTCAACCGCTCATTATCAAAATTACAATACAAATCATGAACCTGTCACCACTTCACTGGAGTCCAACATTACCGAAGAACACGCCTTTTACTCTCAATTCGATGGTCATTGGGGTGCGAACCGAATGGTGCTAGGTGCTCGATACATTAATAATGAGCAAGCTGGAAGCAGTTGGCTCCCCCGCATTGCATTAGTGCGCCAGCTTTCAAATCAGCAAACATTAAAAGCACTATACTCCGTCGGATTTAACGCCCCAAACTTCGTGCAGCAATACATCAATATCGCACCCAATGTGATCAAGGGTGACGAGAATTTAAAGGCCGAAAAGATTAAAACCGTTGAGTTAGCGTATAGCTATCAAGCTTCACGTCATTTATTCGTGGCAAATGTATTTCAACTCACAGCTGAAGATTTTATATTCCGATCTACAGAAAGTGATGGACAAGTAAAATATACAAACTCCAACAGCTACGCGCGACATGGATTTGAATTAGATTATCGCCATCACGGAACGGCGCAAGATATTTATATTAATGGCTCTTGGCTACGGCAAGGAAATGAGCGTATTGCCCGTGACCATACCGCACTATTTGTACCCAAATATAATATCAATATTGGTGGTAGCTATATATTGAACGCGGCTTGGCGGCTAGGTTCATCGATTCGATATATTTCAGAAAGAGACAACGCCAAGTCTATTACTTTGTTAAACGCAAATGTACAGTGGAAAGCGGCTCAATGGCAGAGTAACCTAACATTTGAAAATCTATTAAATAACAAACAATTTCATCCCGACATTCAAAACTTTGATCGAAACAGGCATGTGCCATCAGGCAGTAACGACACTCGCTTACAACTTGAATGTCGCTATATTTTTTAAACTGCCGAACTTACGCCAATCGCACAGCGGCCTTATTCACTATCATTTTTAGGGTCATAGTGTGGGTTTGCTGTGACAGCGAGTGCCTTCTCATGCAAGCTGCTGAGGTATAGCCATTTGCCATTTTCAAGCGCTCCGGTGGTATATCCATACATTCCAAGCGGATCTTGGAGGTTTTGCACGACCGCACCGAGATCGTTTATAGCGATAACATGTCCAAAAGATTTCGCCTTTGGTCGAAAAACTTCAGGTAAACGCTGTACGACTTTGCGCAGCTCTGGGAAATCGGACAACAGGTCGAGGGGTTTACTTCGCGGAGACACCAAGCCAATCCAATAAGCACCCTTTGATCCGCGATTGATGTTGTCAGGAAACCCCGGAAGATTGTCAATAATGACATCGACTTTGCCACGCTCCGCTCCCGTTAAGCCAACAGACAGTACTCGATAGCTGCCTGTTTCGTTAAACAATACACGAGTCTGATCATGGCTAACCGTCACACCGTTGGCAAAATTTAAGTTGCCGACCAACGTCGTGGCAGAGTTATTTACTGGATCAAATTCAATAATACGCCCGTGACCGGCATGCTCAATGATATCCAGCAAGCTTGCAGCGTAGGTTCCATATTGCTCAGCATGAAATTTGGTCGATGCATCACTCAAATAAATTAAACCGTTTTCGGCCACATCAACATCGTCAGCGTATTTCAAGGGTAGGCCATCGACTTCCGTTAATAATGTGGTTAATTGGCCCGCTGGTGATACGGATAGCAGTCCACGGAAAGCGTCCGCTATAATCAAATTACCATTTGAATCAAATTCAATACCAAGTGGACGCCCCTTCGTGTTAATCACCGTCTCAATCGTTCCATTGGGCAGTAAGCGCTTAATGTCTCCGTTTAACAACGAAAAATATACATTGCCGGATTGATCCATCGCTAAATCTTCGGGCCCTTCCGAATCACTCAATTCAATTCGATTTACCTGACTCAGATGCTGGTTCTGAGCAAATAATCCCGAATAACCGCCGTTTGATGGCGCATTCCACGCAACTGGCTCAATTGGAACAGGCCAAAATGCTAAGTAAGCGACCAATGTGACACTAACAAATAACCCAAGTGCTGTTGTGGCTTTCATGATGCAGTCTCTCAATTCCATTCATTCTTATCGTTTTCGACACTTTACCAGCTAATCATTCTATTCGGAATTGGGTCGTGCACATAGGCATCATGCTCTTTTTGAGCACCACACCTAAATATGAGGGTCGGATAAATGATGGAGAATAATGAAAATTGAGCAGTCGAAAGGGAATGAATGAGCCGTGCATTTACAGGCTTTTTAGACGTTCAAATAACAGACAAAGCAGTGAAACAATCGGGAAAATTCCCGACTAAAAGAAAACCGCACACTTTCAATTAGTCGGGATAAAAAAGGATGTTTATTTAGGCCAGTAAATACCCGCCATCTACATTAATACAAGCGCCGGTGGTGTAGCTCGCGGCATCACTGACAAGATAAAGCACTGTGCCGGCCATTTCATCTGGCTCAGCAATTCGATTCATCGGGATGTGCTCAAGTGCTTTTTCTAAAATCGCAGGATTCTTAACCAAAGTCGCAGCAAATTTTGTATCTGTCGCGCCCGGCAAAAGTGCGTTCACTCGAATACCCAGTTGCGCACATTCTTTTGCAAAGGACTTGGTCATAGAAATAACGGATGCTTTCGTAATACTGTAAATACCCTGTAGTGGTCCTGGAGTGATACCATTCACGGAAGCAACATTCACGATCGCGCCACCACCATTAGCCTTCATGATTTTACCGCCTTCAACACACATGAAAAAATAGCCACGAATATTGACGTCAACCGTTTTTTGGTAAGCCGTAACATCCGTATCTAAAATATGGCCAAAATAAGGGTTAGCTGCAGCGTTATTAATTAATATGTCCAACTTCCCATGGGTCGATTTAATGTGTTCAAATACAGATTTTATTTGATCCAACTCGCCAATGTGACACGCAAACGCTTCAGCACTGTGCCCTTCTGCCGTTATTTGATCAACAACCGCCTGACAACCGTCTATCTTACGACTAGAAACAATAACATGTGCACCTTGCGCAGCAAGCAGCTTCGCGATACTTTCACCAATGCCACGACTAGCACCGGTGACGAGTGCAACTTTACCACTGAGATTAAATAGATCTTGTGCCATTATTTAAATCCTACCTGAAATTTAATTTTTTATTTTATGGATCAATAGCAAGCCATCTTACCCTTCTTGCATAAAAATCTCTAATGGGTTCGACTTCACTTTTGAATAACTCATCGCAACATCATCGGTATGTGACACTTATTCCATTTTGCTCAAGGTGAGCATAACTATTAAAAAAACTG
This sequence comes from uncultured Saccharospirillaceae bacterium, assembly GCA_947503895.1. Taxonomy (GTDB): domain Bacteria; phylum Pseudomonadota; class Gammaproteobacteria; order Pseudomonadales; family Oceanobacteraceae; genus Bermanella. Next base: position 469,481 of record CANNFT010000003.1, on the reverse strand, counting down.
AGATTGTGTTCACCATTTTGATTAAACACTATTTTAGTGACGCTCGAGTTGGCCAGCATCTCATTTAGTCGAAACGATTTTTCGGTACTGACACCCAATACAGATTTCATACAGGTTCCGATAGGGCCGCCTGATGTAAAGATAAAAATTCTGGACTGTCCAACCGATTGAGCAATTAATTGTTGATAACCGTCCATCACACGCTGCTCATATTGAGTGTAACTTTCTGCGTATTCTTCATCGAAGCGTCCGCTAATCCACCGATTAATCGATTCTACATACAATTTGTGAAAAGCCTTTCGGGGGTTAGGTTGCTGCTTCATATCATGCACCAGTCTTTCTCGCTCAGCATATTGAGGGAAAGCAACGGCAAGAATATTATCATGATCAAATTCATTGAAGGCTTTGGTTACCGTAAATTCACAGTTTTTACCCAAAAGTTCTTGCTCACAATCCATCCCCTTTAAACACGCATCTTGCGTTTGCGCATGCCGAGTGAGATCGCCCCGAACGATCAACGTAGGTTGACTAATTTTGGACATAGCCATTCCCAACTGCTCACTTTGCTGGTATCCCAACGGTGACAATTGATCATAGTTTTCTTTACCAAAAGACGCTTGGCCATGGCGGATCAAATACAACTCACTCATATCGTAACCTATTCGCCACTACGACTGTTCTGCAATGATTTTTTGGCATCGGGCTTCTAAATAGCGCGCCGCGTGTACAAAGCCAGAAAATCGCTTATCTTGAGTTTGTCCATGGAAATAGCGGTAGTAAATCTGCTGAATAATAACCGCCAACCGAAACAAACCGTATACTTCGTAAAAGGTAAAAGCCGAAGCTGGGTTTCCATTGGTTGCTCGACCGGTTTTATCGAAATAATATTCAATGACTTCGTTACGGGTGAGCATTCCTTTTTGATGAGTCGGCTGACGTCGCATCATTTGAAATTGTGGCTCATCATCTGCTTGTACCCAATAGGCAAGGCTATTACCTAGGTCCATGAGTGGGTCGCCAACGGTGGCCATTTCCCAATCTAATACCCCTACTACTTCGAATGGGTTTTCAGAATTGAGAACAACATTATCAAATCGAAAGTCATTATGAATTAATGTTTGACCGCTATCTTCTGGTAAATGGTTTGTTAACCAAGCCATGACTTCTTCAAATGACGTTGCGTCTTCAGTCTTTGATTTAATGTACCGATCACTCCAACCATCGATTTGCCTTTTTACGTATCCATTCCCTTTCCCTAGCTGCGCCAAACCGGCTGAATTGACATCGACACTGTGTAGTTCAATGAGACGGTCAATCACGTTCAAGCACAGCTGACGTGTTTCTTGTTCATTAAGCGTTATGGATTTCGGCATATTTTGACGAGGAATGATGCCTACCAGTCGCTCCATGATGTAAAAATCACAACCTAGTACGTCATGATCATCACAAATAGCATAGATATCTGGCACATAAGCATAGACAGGTTTGAGCGCTTCAATGATTTTCGCTTCTCGCAACATATCATGTGCAGACTTAGCGATTTTTCCAAAAGGCGGTCGTCTTAAAATGAGCTCTTTGTTATCGTATTCAATTAAGTACGTTAGATTGGAGGCCCCTCCAGGAAACTGTTTAAGCTTTGGCTCACCCTGCAAACTGGGCATTTTATTTTTTATGTAGCGATCAATCGCTGCTAAATCTAAAGATTCACCTTCGCGTATCGCCGTCGCTTCATCCGTCACAGGGCCTTGAATTTCATTGCTCACGCATTAACTCCTTCCGAACGCATTCTTCCTTTCATTTTTTTAGTAATGGCCAGTATTTTTTTACGCACAAATGATGGAAACCAACGTTTAGCTAGCCACAAATAACGATCATTCGGATGGGGCAAAATTGCAAATTGCCCTGCTTCTGATTGCGTGTACACAATTTCTGCTACGTCTTCCGCATTAATACTGGAACGTGCCATCAACCATTTAAGCTGTTCCTTTGCGCCGACCTCAGTGGTGCGCATTTCTACGCCAAGATTGGTTTGAAAAAACGAAGGGCAAACAACCGATACACTCACTTGATCGTCATGGAGTTCAACCGCTAAGGTCTCAGATAATGCTACAACAGCGGCTTTCGATGCGTTATACGCTGACATGCCACCCAAATGCATTAATCCAGCCATTGATGCGATATTAATGAGCTGACCTTTTGATGCTTTCAAATACGGCACTAAATAGTGACAACCGCGAGCAACGCCCATGACATTGATATTGATGAGCCATTGCCAATCAGCAATGGATAAATCTTCAATCGCCCCAGTACCGGCTACACCCGCATTATTAATAACCGCATCAATGCCTTGCCAGTGTTCATTAATCCATGCTGTAACCTCAAGCCAATCTTGATCTTGTGTGACATCCAATTTTAAAAACTGTGTAGTGACGCTGTAACGCTCTGCAATCTCTCTGGCTGCGTCTTGACCCAACGATGCTTGTACATCTGTGAGGATCACCCACCAGCCTGCTTGGGCATAGCGCTCAGCTAAAGCACGACCAAGACCGCTCGCCGCGCCCGTTATGAGAATTTTTTTCATGAACGCGCGTCCTTTAGTTCATTGCCATATTTTTTTAATTCAAACCGAGCCACCATGCCGCGGTGTACTTCGTCTGGGCCATCGGCAAGACGCAAACAACGCGCATAAGCAAAAAGCGCAGTCAGAGGGTGATCGTCATCACTGACGCCAGCTCCACCATGAAACTGAATAGCTTGATCAGCAATGGTCTGCAGCATGTTTGGGACTACCACTTTAATTTGTGAAACTTCGCTCAGTGCTCCTAGAATACCTTTCGTATCCAACAACCAAGCGCATTTCAGGGTCAATAATCGCGCCTGCTCAATAGACATACGAGCATTGGCTACGATGTCTCGATTGCCACCTAAGTTAATAATGGGTTTGCCAAAGGCTTCTCGGCTGGTTGCACGCTTGATCATCAGCTCAAGCGTACGCTCAGCAGCACCGATCGCACGCATGCAATGGTGAACGCGACCCGGCCCCAAGCGCCCTTGAGCAATCTCAAAGCCTCGGCCTTGACCGGCAATGATCGCACTTTTTGGCAATCGAACATTGGTAAAACTCACCTCTCCATGACCATAAGGTTCATCGTATTCGCCAAATACAGGCAACATGCGCTCGACTTTTACACCGGGTGCGTCTTTGGGTACCAATACCATGGAGTGCTGCGCGTGCTTAGGTGCGTCAGGGTTACTTAAACCCATAAAGATCAGGACTTTGCAATCGGGGTGACCGATGCCTGTGCTCCACCATTTACGACCATTCAATACGACTTCATCACCTTCGATAACAGCCGTTGCCTCCATATTCGTTGCATCAGACGATGCTACCGCAGGCTCTGTCATACAAAATGCTGAGCGAATCTTTCCATCAAGCAATGGTTGAAGCCATTGTTCTTTTTGAGCGTCTGATCCGTAGTGCACCAAAACTTCCATATTGCCCGTATCCGGCGCATTACAATTAAAGATTTCTGGAGCAATGAAGCTTCTTCCCATTTGCTCTGCCATCATGGCGTAATCTGCATTACTGACACCGGCACCATATTCGCTTTTGGGTAGAAATAGGTTCCAAAGCCCTTGCTTCTTAGCCTCAGCCTTGAGTTCTTCGATAATCGGCAATACCACCCATCGATTATCTAAACTTTTCAATTCACGATAGTAATCCGCTTCAATCGGAAGAATGCGGGTTTCAACGAACTCCGTAACACGTGCAATAAGCGCTTTTCCAGCCGATGAGGGGTTAAAATCCATGTGTCATGCCTTTTCTAGGTTGCGTTCACATCATCCTAAATGGCCGTTTTGAATAAATCTAATGAATGTTTTGAATTAAGTTGCATTAATTATTCTAATAGATGAACCTTGACTGCATCCCATTCAATCAGCGTTCAGCGGCTCAGAATATGAAAATCGACTTAAACCTCTTTACCGTGTTCGACACCATCTACAGCGAAGGCAGTTTGACGCGCGCCGCTGAGCGCTTGAACCTCACGCAACCGGCTATCAGTCACGCATTGGGACGCCTACGTGATCGATTACAAGACCCTTTATTTATCCGCCATGGGCACAAGATGACCCCAACGCCTCTGGCGCAAAACCTACTACCTGAAATTAGGCAAGCGCTGACACAGCTGAATCAGGCTGTCCAAAAGGCACATGCTTTTGATCCGCTTCTGGCAAAAAAGACCTTTCGAATGGCCATGAGAGACGTAATAGAAGCCACCCTACTGCCGCCTTTAATTAAAGGGTTAGCTGAGTCCGGGCCCAATATTAATCTCGCAAGCGTGCGCATTGACCGAAAAGAACTCGAGGTCAAGCTGGCGGCCGGCGAGTTAGACTTTGCGGTGGATGTGCTGGTACCCACGAGCGCCAATTTAAAGCACCAAAAGTTAGTCGATGACGAGCTGGTGGTCGTCATTCGCAAACAGCACCCACTGCTCCATGGCAGTTACCCCCCCCAACAGAACGAAGCCGATAAGGGCGCTCAGATAAATGTCAAGCTGACGGCAGATCAATATCTGCGCTGCGGACATGTGCAAGTATCGGGAAGACCCACGGGCCCAGGGCTAGAAGATTTCGCGCTCAGTAAATCCGGTTACAACCGTAATATTCGGTTGCGTTGCCAGCATTACTACGCCGCCTGCCGCGTGGTGGAGAGCAGCGATCTCCTGCTGACCATGCCTGCACGCTATGCACAGCTCTTGATCGCATCTTTTCCTGAGCTGAGCATTGTGTCATGCCCTTTTTCATCAGATGCAATTGATGTACATCTGTACTGGCACGTCAGCAGAGACAACGATTCTGCAAATCGTTGGTTTCGAGAGTATTTATTGCCGCAAATTGCAACACCGTTACCAACGGATTATTAGAAGGGATTACGGTAGATCCATTATAGGTTTTCAGATTCACCATGGGCTGCTCGCATCGCGTTCGGCGTCTGATCAAACCATCGATGACAGGCGCGGTAAAAGGTCGAAGGTTCAGCAAAACCTAAATCAAGCGCGATTTCCTTCAAGCTTTTCTTCGTGCGATAAATCAATGCCTCTGCTTTTTGCTTTCTCTGTGCATCCATCACTTCTAAAAAGCTGGTGTGCTCTTCCTGTAAACGTCGTTGCAATGTGCGAGTACTAATATTTAGACGTTCAGCTACCTGTTCTCGGCTTAAGGCAAAGTGACCGCTTTCAATGATGATTTGGATGACCTTTGCCTCCCAACTGGTGTTCTGGTGCGCCGCTAATAATTGCTCTGCATGGGATTTATGCAAGGCATTTAAGCCGGGGTCTGCCTCAATCGGCACACGACTCAAAAAAGGCCTCGGTATTTGAATACCACTAAATTCTTGATTGAACTGTGGCTCCACGCCAAATACAGCTCGGTATTCCGCCATGTCTGGGCCGGGGTTATGCGAAAAATGAACAGCAGACGGTCTGATTTCTTCGCCAACAAGCCATCGGCTGAACGTTAATATGAGTGCCACGACGGATTCCACTTGATGTCGGCTGAACGGGGTTTCATCCGGCCTAGGAACAAACCTTACCCACACACTTTGCCCTTCGTGGACCATGTCCATCACAGCTCCCTCGCTGATAAGCGGTAAGAATCGTGTGAAGTTACCGTAAGCGGCCAGTAACGTATCACTGGTCATGGCAACATAAGACACAGCGTTAAAATACGACGGCCTAACACGCGTCCCCATATGAAGCCCGAAGTAGGGATTCGCGCTCAGTGCTTCAGCTTTTTGCCAAATAGCCTGTGTTTGTTCTAAAGAGAGAAAGCCCGGTTGGTTATGCTCCAAATCAAGGTTCAACCTTAGCTCAGCCAATATTTTATTTGGCATGATGCCCAGCGACTCCGCTGCGGCGAGAATCGCTTTCACCCAATGAATGGATACTCGTTTACCCGTATATTTCATGTTAACCGCTGCATCATAAACACTGAACCATTCATGTTATCCCCTATGTGGCACGTGAGGTCAATGAGTAGAGAGCCCATTGTAACTGACATTTCCTTGCTGAAATTCTAAAGTGTCAATATCAGGATATGCATCCGAACATACGGGTTGAAGAAACTATGAATACGAAAAGCATTGATACGTGGCTAGACGAGTACGCCGAAAGTCACCAGAATAAAACCAATAAAGCCATTCACTGGGTTTGTGTACCACTGATTTTTTTAACCATCATGGCACTCATATGGGCAATCCCTGTACCCAGTTTCATGGCCAGCATCCCTTTTCTTAATTGGGCAACGATCAGCACTGCTGTGATCATTTTGTTCTATTCTCGTTTATCGATTTCACTCATGCTTGGCATGCTCATGTTCACCATCATTTGCCTGGGCGCGATATACGGCTTTGAACAAGCATTTCCCGGTAAGTTAGTTCCAACGGCCGTGATTGCTTTTATTATATTGTGGGTGGGTCAGTTTTATGGACACAAAATAGAAGGGAAAAAACCTTCTTTCTTAAAAGACGTCCAGTTTTTGATGATTGGCCCAGCTTGGGTGATGGCATTTATCTATCGGAAGCTTGGGTTAAAATACTAACCGCTCTTCCAATCTTGGCACTGCAACGTACCCAGCATAGAGATTGTATGCTGGGTAAAGCAGTCAAGTAACAAATGAAAAGCGCACTTGGGCACCGAAATCCAGACCACTAGCAGCAGCCCAAAAGGCATGTTCTATGAGTTTATTTACACAGCGTTGCTAACAGGCGACGCCTCGTCATCCAATTTATTGCCGTGCTTTTGACTAATGTAAACACCTAAAAACACACAAGCCACAGCCGCCCATTGTGCCAACTCAAGGCGCTCCCGCAATATCACAGCGGATAGAAATAGTGTAAAGATCGGAATCAAATTGGTAAAAGCAGCGACTTTTAAAACCGATACCTGGCTCAGGGCAAGATTATATAATCCGTAAGCGCCAAGTGTTACAAACATCCCTAAATAAATAATAGAAAGTGCTGCTTCTGTATTCAGAGCTGCAAATGGTTCGCGTGGCCCAAGAGGTAGAAGCAAAGCGAAAAACAGAGTGCCCGCTAAGCTTTGAATGCCAATTAACGATAAAGGAGAATATCGTGTCGAGAGATATTTAACACTGATGGTATAAACTGCAGCACAGAGCATAGCCAATGCCTCTAGGCTATTTCCTAGAATCGCATTTGGTGCATGGCTATCAATAGGCGAAGCCAAGGTTAGCCCGATACTTCCCACAATGCATACCGTAAAGCCGATAAACGTGTACTTTGAGGCACGCTCCTTTAAAGCGATAAAAGCGATCACGGCGACCATCAACGGTAGGCAAGCCGTTAACACACCCGCCTGTGATGCCGATGTGTACTTCATTGCATGCGCCTCGAACAAAAAATACAAACAAGGCTCAGCCAGTGACATGATTAATAATGGTTTCCAGTCACCTGCTTTATATTCGAATTTTCTAACCCAATGCCATAACAATCCGCAACAAATCACAGTGACCAGCATGCGTAAAAACATCGCAGCTTCAGGCTCGATTCCGTTTACCGCATATTTCATAGCAATGAACGAGCTACCCCATAGGGCCATGGCCAATACCAAACTTAATGTTGCCGGCACCCTTATACTCCTTGTAGTACGCCCTCAAGATTTGACGAGAGGTTCACTGTTTGCAAAAAAATATCCGCGCAAGAGTATATGACCTAAATCGAAAAGACGCCATATGTCTATATGGGCAATGCAGCGTGACAAATCCTTCATGAAATATCTAACGTGAGTGCTTTCGTTTCAGCTTTCTTGGTTTCAGCCAGCAACCCAAAAACCATCATTTTCTTATCGGCTTTTTTACCCCAATTTTTGGATTCATCAGCCAGCATCGCGCCTCAATTTGTCATCCTGTACTGCACCATTGCTCTGATCGTAGTCACTGTTCACAGTATCTATGCCGAAGCTATTATCCGGATTCAAATGGCACATCAAACGTTAAACCAGAAATCTCATGGAAGACTGCCATCGCTTCTATCAACTTTGCAGCGCCATATCCAAAGCGTGATTGGCGGGACATTTATTGCAATCGGAGTGGGCGTTATATTGGGCAAACCAGCGCGTTAACGGCACGCACTCGCTGCTGTAATGCCAGCGTATATAACCGTAAGGCTTCTGCTGAAAAATTGGCCGATAATGGATTCATAAATCCGTGCTGATACTTTGAGTGCAATACATTTACATTGGCCCCCATCAACCCTTTGATTTGGTTTAAAGCATCTATGATCACTGCTTGATCATATCCATTTTCTGATTCAGCCAGTACAAGGGTTGTGGACGACGGAGGAAAAGAATTGAACGCCCCTGCGCGCATAGCATGTCGGATCTGACGAGGGTAAAAGCCAAAAAACTGTGCTTTCTCATTAGTTAATGCTGCAGGGGACGCACTCTCTACACCTTGCCTGTCCAATTCATTTTCTGACAGTACATTCCATACTGCTGAGGCCCCGGCACTAAACGCAACAATATCGACCAAAGAACACATATTGGGTAATGCGGCTTGAATATTCCGCTCATATTGAGCCATGCCGCCACTGTGAAGAAAAAAATCATACGCTTCAGATTCAATGACGATGTAGCGCACAGGTAAAACGGAGTCGATCCAAGACTGAAATGCAATTTTACCGGTTAATTCAACATTACGAACAGTGAAATTCTGAGCAGGGGTAGATTCTAAATTTGATTTCCACTGAAAAGTGATAGCGTCCCATGTCATCACTACCTTCAATTGATCATAAGGACTGATTACCGAAAATGAACATGGCAAGGCTGAGTGCGGCTTCGTTTGATAAATGGAGAAATCGAATAAGTCGTAGACAAGCCATGCGAGAAATTGGGGAGTGTTCCCGAAGATATCTGTGACAAATATTGGGGCTTTGTTCATTTGTGATTGACGACCATTAAAGCCCGCTTCCAGCGTATTGAATCCATTTGGAATCTATCTGGAAGCAAGCGTTCAATGAACCCAGTTACCGATCGGTTTCTAAAGTCATGTACACTAATGTTTGATTCAACAATTGATAAGCCACTTCTCCGAATGTAAATGGCCCTGTTAGCTTACCGGTGGTCTTCCCCTCAAGCTCTGAATACAGATAATTCAATATGCAGTTGCATGAAAAGGCAATGTTGCTACTTTCGCTTTCCGATAGCGCTCGACCGAATTCTTCCACATAATTGTTAAATGGTTTAGCAAATTGATAATTTAAATCGGAAAATACAGGCGCATAAAGGCCCACTTGCTGAGTCGCATTGTCAATATGCTGAATGCTGACATTCACCTTTACACCGGAGTAGTCGGCCACCAATGGAAGTCGAGTATCGATATTATTATCCGCAATATACTGCGCCAAGGTAGTCGGCTGACCATCAACATAGCATTGTCCAACACTGAAGCCTGTATCACTAAACGTAATTTTGGGGCCGTCAGATTCTTCAAATAAATTCACAATATTAATATTAGCAATCTGACTGTCAGGTAAAGGGATATGCATGGCGACAGCTTGTTGCTCCATTAACATATTCCCTGCTGGGCCAAATCCTGTCTTCGCTTGAGATGCGTCGTCATCTTCTAAGTGCCGACCTGCAATCCAGCCAATAATCGGCGTGAAGTACATGTTCGGAAACTCAGGAGCATTTTTGGCGTAATTGGTATGCACATCCGACATAAATGGCAATATTGTGATGGTAAAACCATGCTCAGGTGCATCATGCGCAATACGAGAAATTGAATGCGAATCGTACAGCATAATCCTCGGTGGTCGATTGGACTGCACGCCATTTATCGTATTGACATAAATATCTTCTCGACTCACCATTCCGCCTTGTTCAGCCATGAAATACGGAATAGTGCCGGCAATCCAATTGCCTGAAGGCAAGCGCTTGAGAATGGATTCATCAGCGGCAATAACTAGGTATTCCCCAGCTTCTATCTTGGAAATCAGCGTATCAAAGTCCACCAATTGATTGGTGAACGAAATTTTTGATTCAGACATATCTTTTCTCTTTGAATCTATTGCTTAGCCGCACCACTGCTCACTAAAAATTCAATACTGCGCCTTGACTCAAACCAAACCACTCAGTCAATAAAAGCACAAAGTCACAGCGTGCGGGGTGTTACATACCTAACTAACGGACGACAATACCGCCAATTGCTTTATTTCTGAACTCATGCTGCGCTTGTTTTGATCAAAAAATGCTCGTAATTGAGCAATCACTTGCGCTTCAGCCGCTGCGTCAGGTTCTTTGTGGTAGATCGCCCTCAGTCTCGCTAGGAGCAAACGATAATTCATTTTCTCACTACTGATGATACTGTCATCAATTAGAATTTGCCGCCAAACTTGGTTCTCTAAATCAGGCAGTGAACTGGATGATTCAGATTGCGAAGCGTCACGCACCATTTTGGTTAAAATCGTCAACTCAGCACGCAACAAGCGAGCATTTTTTAAGAAGAAATTCCTTAAGTCTGCCACCAACTTTGCTTGTTCTGTCGCCACTGGGTGAGCTTCATATCGCTTTTTGAGTTTTGATACGATTAAGTTTAAGGGCATATTGCGTGAGTGTAACTCAAAACTACCCGATAGAATTTCATGCCAAATTCGATTCTTAGTACCCGGTAAAATTAATTTACTATTTGACTGAGTTGAAGGGTTACTGCTGGGCGCTTTGGGCACATGCCCGCCAAGTTGCGCATATTCACTCTTTAATTGCTGAGCGTGGCGCACAAAAAACGTACGTAACTCTGCAATCGATTGCTGAAGGACATTTGAATCCTTTTTATTGTATACGTTGAGTTTTAAGCGGGATAACAATAGTTTGAGGGGTAAAAGCTTTGTCGTGATGTTCACATCGTCCGTTAGAATGGCTCTCCAAACGGCGTCTGTTTCTAAGGGCAGTAAAGAACTGGCCCACTTTTCACTCTGAGATGCTTCAATATCAGTTGTGATGGCTTTAACGGTTACAACATCGATGCCGCACAAGCTACTGATGGTTTCTTCGTTCAACTTTTTGGCTTTCGCAAGCGCCACGGTTTGCGCTAACTGATAAGTATATTGCTTGTTAACATCCCCAAGGAACACTGGAGGTATACCCGATTGTGCATGCCCAGACTTTGGAAGATCGGCATGAATAAACGTGGTAAAACGACCAAAGCGTACATGTTGCCACTGGTAGCGGGTCATACCTTTTGGCGCAGCATTTGTCGTGACATGCTCCCTTGACGGAGATGAAAGAAAGCTAAACCTGGCTTTGGTACCGCCTTGATCGAGATACACATTGAGCTTCTCATGCACCGAATCAACCGTGATATCTTTAATCTTCCACGGCGGGTATATGCCTAAAATCTGCTCAAGGTCGCGCCTTTGCAGCTTTTCCATTTTAACTCCTACCTAACAATGTGAAACGTAGCTAACGTGTATGTTTTTCCTACACAAATATCCATTTTATTTTTAGGCGCCGACGCACGTACCCCGTTTGACAACCAAGTTTTGCTTTCATTGTTGTCAAATCCATGCAAAAAGACGCGAAAGTTTTAATCATTCCTTTTTGTTTTTGTAATAATTCAGTGAACGAGTTCTCACTACTATAGAGATGCCTTAGCGTTAACCAGCTCGTTCGGGGGTGCAATATACAATATTGATCACCGTCAGGGTAGCCTTACCTTGATGACCGATTTTCAATAAAACTTGCAAATAATATTGATGAGATTATCAACGGACGATACCTTCACGTTTATCGTATTGAATGCAGCGCTAGACTATTAAATACGTTGGAGATAATGCATCACCCGTTTAGGCACTTTCAGTGCGAAAACAGCACCGAAGTTTGGGTAGGATTGACAGACAGTAAGCTATGAATAAATATTTTTAACGCAATTAGGGAGGTCGCATCAATTTAGGCAAAAAATCGCCTTCGTTTCAATTGTTTGATAAACGAACACTTCAGAGGTAGGGCGTAGTTGAGTTGAGAACTTACAGAAAATATAGATTGTTCATTGATCTAAGAAAGCAAAAACGAAAGATCAAAGTCTGTTTGGGTGAGGCCTCCGTGCCACGTGCCGACTTAGGCTGATAACGGCTCACTTAAGCACATCATTCAATTCATCACTTCAAATCGTGAACAAATTAATCTATGCGTTGATTGAACCGTTTACATTCAATTTTATACACCCAAGAAAGGTTTCTAAAAATTACCCTTCAACTGTACCAGTGGCAACAGCTTCTTCTTTCACTTCTTTTGCTTCTTCTTTCGCTGTTTCAAGCGCTTCAGATGCTTCTTCTTTTACTTCTTCCATTTTTTCTTTAGTCGCTTCTTCAGCAGCTTGCATCTCTGCTTCTACTTGCTTAGCCACTTCTTCAGCTTCTGCAACAGCCGCTTCTACTTCAGCAGGCATTTCAACCTTTTCAGATACTGGTGCTTCAGTCGCAGCATCTTTAGCCATTTCTTCTTCACCACAAGCCATTAGAGCAACAGCGGACAATACGATAGCGATTTTCTTAAGCATAATGAGTTCCCAAGTGTTTTCTGCACGATGGCAGTAAGCTATTTAGATAGCATAGACAAGTCGTTTTTTGACATCTTCAGATAAGATGTAAGTAAGCGACACCCAGTCTTTCTTCGAAATTGGTGGTCACTCACAGGCGGCGAGAGTATAGGATTTATAGATATGTTTATATGACCAAAGTATCAGATTGTGACCCTTTCAAGCAAAATGTGACGATCGTCTCACCCTATTGGGACACAGTTCAACTTAGAATTTTAGACGTCGGCATGAATACACGCGTTTTTAATTATTAGTCAGCCAGTTTGATTCGAATTCAGGATTTCAATTAGAAAATATCTTGGGGAAATAAAGGTCAAATACCACTTTATTGAGCTCTTCAAATTCGCATGACACATGTTAAATGAATCACATTTATTCTATGCGACGAACAGGTTTAAATATTATGCAGGCTCACTCCAAACAGCCAGTTCATTTCCCGTTAGATCAGTAAAGTGGAATCGTCTTCCACCGGGAAAGGCGAAAATGGGTTTAACGATTTTCCCACCACATGCTTCAATTTTAGCCTGCAACGCGTCAATATCGTCAGTATAAAAAACAACCAAGGCGCTTCCATTTTCGGTACTCGAATGAGAAGGTGCCGCATAAAATCCACCGTCTATGCCTGCATGCTCAAACGCGATATAGTCATCGCCATAGAAGGTAAATTCCCAACCAAAAACGCGCTCGTAAAAATGAATGGTCTTTTTTAAATCATTAGAGGGGAATTCGATATAGTTAATTTTATTGTTTTTGTCCATTTATATCTTCCATAGCTTCACTTATTGTTGCGTGAACCATCAATTGGATCGTGCTCTTAAGTCTTAAAGCGTTTCATTAATCCAGCTAATTCACTGGATAACGTACTAAGTTGAGAGGAGTTTCTTTCAACTTGCTCCGCGATGTCTCTTGAACGTATGGCATCTTCATTAATTGATACTACATTTCGATTGATATCCTCTGCAACCGAATTTTGCTCTTCAGCAGCCGTCGCAATTTGTGTTGTCATATTGCTGATCGTTCCAACCGATTGCTCAATAGACTCGAAGACAGCTTGCGTTTCCTGAGTTGCTTGCACCGTTTTTTCTGAGTGGGTAATGCTGCCCGTTATACGATTCGAAACATCCTGTGTACTTTTTTGTAAACCTGATAATAACTGATCAATTTCACCCGTCGACTCAGCAGTTTTTTGCGCCAAGGTTCGAACTTCATCTGCCACAACAGCAAACCCCCTTCCCTGCTCACCAGCTCGCGCCGCTTCAATGGCGGCATTTAGGGCCAGCAGATTCGTTTGTTCCGCAATGCCTTTAATGGTGTCTAATATGGAAGTAATATTTTCAGATTCTTTAGTGAGCGACGACATAGCCGCATTCGAGTTGGTCAACACTTCTTGCAAATTCGTTACAAGTTCGACCATTTCTGAAATATTTTTACGTCCATTTGTTACTTGCCCCTGACTATCATCCGCCGCTGCTGCTGCTTGCGCACAATTGTTAGCCACCTCATTTGAGGTGGCTAACATCTGATTAAAAGCCACGCTGACAAGGTTGATAGACTCTGTTTGGCTTTTGGCTACGGAAATCACTTCTTTTGCAACTTTTAGCTCATCTGCCGAAATGGCGTCAATGTCCTGCCCCTTCGCTTTAACATCTGATACGAGCTTTGAGATAGAGGAAATAAATGTATTAAATGATCTAGCCATCATGCCTGTTTCATCACGCCGAGTTTCAGGCAAACGCTTGGTGAGGTCACCATCTCCTGATGAGAGATCTTTCATCCCATTTGAAATAGCCACCATCGGCACGGTAATTTTATTCACTAATACCCAAGCAAGGGACAGGAAGATAGCCGCCAAAACGATACTGCCCGTTATTATTTCTGCAGCCAGTATATTTGCCTGTTCGAAAACTTCGCTACTGGATACGACGCCGATGAATTTCCACTCTAATGCAGGTGACTCAAAAATATTAACAAACCAGCTGCCTTTATCGTTATGCATTTCATGCAGCCCGGCCGGTAGTGTTGGTAAATTAGGGTACTGGGATTGCAGCTCACTAAAGGCTTTAAAGTTATTCTCGGGATTGGATGGGTCAGCTAACACCGTGCCAGTGTCTTCAATCATCATCACGTAACCGGTTTTTCCGAATACGACTTTTTTCACCATGTCCGTCAGCTTACCTAACGATACATCCACACCCACAACGCCATAAACGCCATTACGTCCTTCGAATCGCGTGAGGTAATCTAAAAACGGGGTCCCCGTTCCGGTCTCAGCATAAGCTGGAACCCGAGCAGCCGTTTTATTATTTATAGAGTTTTTGTACCAAGGCCGAACTCTAGGGTCATAGTCATTAGCATTTTTGCCTGTTGGCCATTCTATGTACCCACCCTCACTGGTGCCTAACCATACGTAAGATAAATCCGGTCGTGCCTCGCCAAATGCTGACAGTACTTTATAGGCTTCCGCTTCTACTACACCATTTTCAAGTGGCGTCATTTGAGCGGGTGATTTTCCCATGTAGGTTGTAACGGTGTCATCAATATTTTTCAGGGCATCCAAACTGGCTAAGTAATTCGCATCTTCAGCTAACCCATTTAAATACAATGAAAATGTTTGATCGACCTGCTCAATTTGACCATTGCTTCGTAACTTGAATGACTCAACTGCGGTATCTCGTGCCGCACTGACACTCAGATAGGCAATAATAATGATAGGAAGCAATACTCCCAATAACGCAGCAATCATGATTTTATTTCGGATGGTCATGGACAATCCTCACGTGATATTGAAACACAGTCCTTATCAGAGCTTAGATCAGATCTTCGAATCTGGTAGTGACAATATTTGTCTTAGGCACGGCTACATTAAAGAGAGATATCGGCCAGATATCCCATGAATAAAACAGTTTGATCCATGAATTAGGATAGTCGCGAAACCGATGTTTCTCCCCATCCGATAGGGCCTTCAGCGTAAAAGTGGGCGCGGCCCAATACTGAAACAATCCATTTATAAATACCCTATAGATCTTGGCTTCCAGCACGCTAATCTGTGATTAAACAGTGCATCACGATTATTACGCAAGAATTTACCCTCATGATTAACAACATCACTGATAGAGCACATATGTCGGAACAACCCATTGCCCCTATTTTATACATCCCACACGGTGGCGGACCTTTACCTATACTTGATCACCCAAGCCATTCAGCTTTAATTGAACATCTTCGAAGCATAGGTGATCGAATTCCGACACCAGAGGCCATCGTAGTGGTCAGCGCACACTGGGAAGGCAAACAGGTCAATATTGCCAGCCACCCACAACCCGAACTATTTTATGATTACTCTGATTTTCCCGCTGCCGCTTATAATGTCTCTTATCCAGCACCGGGCGATCCAGAATTAGCGGAGTCGATTTCCAAGCTCTTACAAGTCCATCGTATTCCCGCCCGCACGGAACCCCTGAGAGGCTGGGATCATGGCGTGTTTATCCCGCTTAAATTAATGTTTCCTAAAGCCAACATACCCATTCTGCAAGTTTCTTTGCTATCGTCGCTGGAAGCCCATGAACACATACAAATAGGCGAAGCGTTAGCCAGTTTACGTAGGGAAAACATTTTGCTGATAGGCTCAGGCTCCTCTTTTCACAATATGGATAGCTTAGTCAACCAGCAGCCCGCCAGTCAGCAACGGTGTGCATCGTTTAATCACTGGCTAAAAGCCACCCTCTGCGAAACATCTGACGACTATGCGAATCGAAAGCAGGCACTACTGCAATGGCAACAAGCGCCATCTGCTCGCTTTTGTCACCCCCGAGCTGAACATCTTATGCCTTTGATGGTGTGCTTCGGAGCAGCGATCGAGGCAGGAGCGGCCGAATGCTGGTTCGAAGGAGCAGTGATGGAACACGATATGCTCACCTTTGCTTGGTGTTGAGTACCGAGGCCTCCTGAGCAGTCGCAAGCCATAATTCAGCTATCCTAATTGGATGGAATGCGTTTCCATCAGCCAGCGACCAAGCGAAAGATTAGGGGCCATCAATTGATAACCGTTTCCAATCGCATCTGGATGAGCTTTATATTGATTTTGGGGATCGGTATAACGCTTAGCTGGGTCATTTCCTCATCCGGAGAGCGCGTATCTGAGGTCACTGACGACTTCGTCAATGTTCAAATTCCAAGACTGAACCAAATAAAAGCTCTGCGTGCCGCGCTCACTGAGCACGAACGACTTCTGTACGAATATTACGCCACCACAGACAAAGCCGTATTGTGGCCAAATATACTGCGGGCCAGTCAGCAAATTCATGACAACCTCGCCATCGTCAGCCAAGCGTTCGAAGGTCAAATAATGGACCTGCCCATATATTACGACCGGATCATGAATATTCGGAACGCGCTCGATGCAAACTTAGGCGGCAACCGAATAAATTGGGACCTCGCTCGAGAACAACTTCAGCAACTGACCGCTGAAGGACAATTGGCTGAAAGCATTCTATCGGAACTCGCACAAAAAATTGAGCATCATGCAAACGATGCCGCCAATAAAACTAAGCAACAGATAGAACGCATGGTCAATTTGGTGATTGGCTTTAGCATATTAGTGATTGGCATTGCAGCCTTTGTTGGGTATTACACAAACCTCAACCTGAGAGAATCCGCACACCGAAAAGAACTGGCGTTGTTCCCTGAAAGAAACCCCAATACCGTTATTAATTTAACTTGGCAGGGAAAAATTAAGTTTTGCAATCCTGCAGGTGATAAATTGTTAGCCGAAATTGGCCTCAAAGAAGGCGAATACTATCAATTATTACCGTCTGATTTTTTAAAAAAATTGCACGTTTGGAAAAAAGAACAGTTAACGCAAGTCGACTTTATTTTAACCATTGCCAATCATACGTTGCACTACAATGTCTCTCTATTTCGGGACCTTGAAAGTCTTCATCTGTATATTGAAGACATCACTGAAAAGCATAAAGCGCAAAATCAATTAGAATTTCAGGCTTTCCACGATTCGGTCACTAATTTGGCAAATCGACGAAAATTTGAGTTGACGTTAGATTTAAATATTACACAAACTCAACCGTTTTCCCTCATATACGCGTCGATTGATCGGTTCAAGCTCATAACCTCCAGCCACGGATACGATATTGGTGATAGCATTCTCAAAAATATGGGCGAATTGATTCATCACTTCGTACAAAACCTTCCCCAAAAGGCGCGACTGTTTCATGTTGACAGGAGCCAATTTTGCATCGTTGGGTACGATTTCAATTCTGAAGATGCGAACGAATACTGTAATAAACTACGGGCTTTATTGGACGAACCGCTATGTGTAGGCGAACACCGTTATTATTTAACACTAAGCTTTGGTATTTGCCATTTTCCGAATGACGGAGCAGACGCTGATACGCTCATCCGAAATGCTCACTCGGCCCTAAATCGCGCAAAGCGTATTGGCGACCACTGTGAGATTTATGATCACTCGTTGCACCAGGATGAGCAATCTTGGCTACCAATCGAAGCTAAATTAAGAACGGCATTAGAGAAAAAAGAATTCATGTTGCATTATCAGGCAAAAGTGGACACTCAAACGTGCAAAGTATTAGGCGCAGAAAGTTTAATCCGCTGGCAACTGGATGACAAAATGATTTCGCCTGCTCAATTTATTCCAGTGGCTGAACAAACAGGTTTGATTATAAAGATCGGCGATTGGGTGTTAGAAGAAGCATGCAGACAAACACGATATTACGAAACAGAAAACATGCCCATAAAGATTGCAATTAACTTGTCTGCACGACAATTTCAATATCGACACTTTCTCCCTCGCCTTAAGGAGATCATTGAAGAGACAAAAGTAAATCCGCAATTAGTCGAGCTGGAAATCACTGAAAGTTTAATCATGGAGAATGCTGATAAAAGCATCTCGATGATGCATAAATTAAAAGACCTAGGATTCTCTTTAGCCATTGATGATTTTGGCACTGGGTATTCTTCATTAAGCTATTTGAAAAAATTTCCGATTGACTCATTAAAAATTGATCAAGCTTTTATAAGGCTGATAGAAACGGATGAAGATGATCGAAATATTGTTCGCGCCATCATAGACTTGGCTAAACATCTCAATTTAAAGACCATTGCAGAAGGCGTAGAAACTGAGGGGCAATGGCATTTTTTGCAAGACCTCCACTGCGATATTATTCAGGGCTACTACTTTAGTAAGCCTAATCATCATTCGGTCCTAACTGATATGATCCAAGACACGTCAGCCCATCATGGTCATTAGCGACTGCCTCTGCCACAGATACATACGATCGCCCTCTCTACTCGCATAACAGCCTAAAGTCAGCTCTCGAGGTTATCCTAGAACAAGCGTAGCGATTGGGTTTATAGAGCGCTTCTTTATTCTATTTGGTTATTTTCAACTGATACTTAATCACGTAATGCGTATTTTTCATGGATAGAACCAATAAATTGATTGATCCACCATCAGTTTTCTCGTACTAATGTCTGTGTGGCCATTTACCAAGCCACAAAAACAAAGCCTTTGCCCATGCACAAATATGGAAATAGAGATAGAACACCGATCGATGACTCATCGTGTGTTGCTTTTAATACAAAGCCTAGCGGTAACTGAAAAATGATGACGCGACGATAGATAGCGCATTTCAAAGAACTGCTAGCCAAACCCTATGATCTGACCGAAAGGCGAGGAATACAACATGAATAAATATCTCGATATTCTAGAGGTGGTTGGGCGAGTGTTGCTGGCTTCCATATTTATTATGGCGGGTGCATCTAAATTTGGTGATATTTCCGCTCAAATGAACTACGTCGAGTTAAACGGCTTGCCGGGCTTTATGCTATTCCCTGCCATTGGCATCGAGCTATTATGTGGTGTCGCCATTATTCTAGGGTTTTTCACGCGCATTGCGGCCACACTGTTAGCTATTTTTTGCTTCATGACGGCCATGTTATTTCACGGCAATGTTTACGAAGGCAACGACTTGGCCACCATGACGGATCAGGTGATGCTCATGAAGAACATTGCACTTGCTGGTGCATTTTTAATATTGGCTTCAAGAGGCGCAGGGCCCATGAGTTTGGATAATCGAAAACACATGCATACGCCAAAAACGGCATAAACATTCATTTTAATACGTTGATACCAATTACTTAGAGCTACGGATACCGACATCGATCAGATATCAAAAACACCGCGATACTGATGTAGCAACTTAGAGAAAAAGTGAGGATAAAGAAAATAAAAAAGGCTTGTTTAACAAGCCTTTTTTATTGATTGGTTTTATTTTTTAACAAAAATAAAACACTAGTGCTACAAGAAGAACTCCACGTCGTCTTCAACATCCAACGCAAATTGAGTGGTCAATTGTTCGTTAATATTGAGTAATCGACGCAGTGAACGATGCACGTGATGCTGACTTAACTCAATACCATCATCACTGGCTTCGAGGGTATTCTTATTAGCTTTCAATAAGTTTACTTCAGGGTCAGTCAACTGAATGAGCCCATTACCATTTCGGTTTTTAGGGCTAATGAGAATAGCCGAACCTAATCCGTAATCGTCTTTACCGTCTTTTTCGTCATTATAAAACGGGGTTCTGATCCATTCAGAACACATGTATACCGTCATGCGATCCGCAATGCCATGTCGTTCGGCTTCAGCGTACAAAGTCGCCACACCGTCCAACATTTTACCTAGATTAGAAGTTTGATACTTATCGTTGTTTGAATGAGTATCAAAGCCTTCTACTTGTAGGTCAACCGAGGCTGTCATGCCGGCTGCAAATGCAGCGGCTGCAAATTCTGCTTGCCCGTTAATACCGTTTTGAATGCCCGCTGATGGCAATAAGCTTTCAAGGGCTCCCAAGCTGGTTTCACTATTGGCAACATTGAACAGACGCCCCATCGCACCTTTTCGAACAGCCGTCGCTTCCTCTTTAAGAAGTTGAGCCTGTCGTTCTTGACGGTACTGACTAAATACATTATAGGCACTTTCAGATTGCACGGTATTCGGGTTAATAAAGTCGCTGACTTTAGTACTCCGACCAATCTTTGATACAGGAACAAGATTGCGCGTGTCGCTGTTGCCGCCAAAGCTCACGTAGCTGGTGCCAGATTCAGCGAAATGGCTAGCCGCATAAAGTGCACTTAATGACGGTAAGCCGTTCATGTTACCGCTGCCTGCAGCTTTGATGCTGTGCCCCGAAGACAAAGATTCAAAACCGTTAATGACCGTCATGTTTCGGTAATGCTTTTCAAAGAAAGCTTTGTTTTTAGGCCCAAGCCCATCCTCTTCAAAACCCACCAAACTGGGTGCGTATTTAAAGTTACCAACGCTTCCAATATCGGACGTTTTATAAGTATTAACAGGACCATTTCCATCGCTTCGATTGGCATTGCCTTTAGGGTCACAAAAACTGGTTGTGTCCCATCCACCGTTTGCATAAACGGTGACGAAGAAGTGATCCGGTCGCTCTGCCGCTTGCGCACGACTCAAGCCAATAGGAGCAGCACACATCATACTGCTAGCAGACAACAACTGTATAAAGTCTCTACGTTTCATGATGAGCTCCTTATTATTCGTACAGGAATTTAAAGTCAGATAGCAAGAAACTTGCTAATAAATTCCATGATCTTTCCACGTAATCTGAATCATCACGTCTGATGCGACCGTTATCCGTGGTGCAATCTATGTTGTTTGATTTAGCGTTATCCGCCATGCCGGCAGCGTGAACATCTTTAATCAAATTATAGGCTTGCGTCACCTGAGCATCATTTTCGCCTACTTTTTCACCCCAAAGTAACCAAATGAGCTTTTGAATGGCTTGACGAACTTTAGCTTCATTTCCGCTGTCGCTTGGAGAGTCATCAAGGCTTAGGTTTGCAAAATAAAGTCGATCGTTATTGTCGCGATCAAAATCATTTTTAACCAAGTCACAAGCCACTTTATTTGCGTAAGTTTCTTGCATTGCAGTAATGAATCCATTGGGCTCCAACAATCGAGTGGTCACAGACTCGTAGTCAATCCCACCGTACAAGATATTATTTTCAAGTACGCCTTCAATTACACCTTCACCCATGGCTGCTTCGTATTTGCGCGTCACCATTTCTGGTGTCAGCATTCTTACAGCACCAATTTTATCTGCCACCTTGTTACTGACCCCACTGACCGATTCAGGCGAGTAGTATGGGCTTTTAATAATCGTTTTGATGAGTGATTTCAGGTTGTAGTTGCTATTAATAAAGGCCGTTTTCCATACGCCCAGCAACGACTGTTGCAGTTCGTACAGCGCTTTGTCTTCATCAAGAATGGCTTCAACGTCACGCAGCATTTTTTGACCGGTTAAACCCTCTGCAATACGTTTTACCGTAGCTTCGGCAAACGCTGGGTCCTTCGCTATACGTTGCGCAACCCATTGTAGTGGATCTTCACCAGACTCAGGATCAAATACTTCACCGGTCGCGGCAAATCCAGTGGGTTGCATTTCACCCTTTTCAGAGTACCAACGGCTAGGTTTAGCGAAGTGTCCTTTGTCATTGTAATTCTGGAACGCCGAGGCAACCGGGTCCATGATGTTGTGACATCCGCTGCACGTTGGATTGTCCATCGTTTCAGATTTTGATGGGCTATCCGCCATTGGGCGAGTGCCAGGAATCGAAAAGAGATTGAAGTTCAGAAAGTGTTCAAACACTAAGTAAGAACGATGACGGTTTCTATTCACACCGGATGTACCAGACTCATCTAAAAATAGACGCGTGGTTAAAATACCCGCATGTGCATAATCAGGAAGCTTCACCTTTTGTATGTGGTTTGGATCTTCTCTAAGCGCTGATTCCTCAGGGAATGGCGTCTCTGACCAATTGCGGAAAGAGAGTTGGTCATGAACTCGCATGATATGTGCAGAGTACGGATTGACCGCTGTGTAGTCCGCTGTGAGTAATTCCGTAAATGGGCGATTATTTTCAACGATATAACGAATTAAATGGAACGCTTCATCGTCAAATGCATCTCTCGCCAAGTTACGGGCAAATCGGCTGGCGTCGGTATCCGAACCATTGTCTTGCAAGGTTTTATACCAGTTTTCATCGAAGCCACCCATATCCGCGCTTCTAGGCCCTAACAACAGCATGTCGTTGTAGATTTCTTTTAATCGAACAAAGAAAGGCTCTTCTTGCATCAACTGGTCGAGTTTATTATCCAATGCAGAGATGCCATTTTTCTCGACCGCCTGTACTTCTGCATCGGTAGGAAAACGGCCAGCCAATGAGAAGGTCGCTTTGTACAATACACTGCTCATAGGCTTTTGTTCAATTTGTAGGCTTTGACTGCCGTTATCTTGCTCACAACTGTCGCCGTCGCTTTCGAGTTTCATAATATATAAAGCGGAATCGTAGGCGCAGGTACCTGGCTCGTCACCCATGCATAGTGATGGTGTACCAGGCATATAATCATTGATGTATTTTGCCAATCCAGCAACATCGTCAGCTGACTTCATTGTTTTTTGGCTGACCAAACGCTGCATATCAACGGATCTACTTGCACCGCCTTGGTTGGTTTTACCGTGACAGAATGCACAGGTTTGTTCCCAATAGGCTTTACCGGTCACCATGTCGCATTGATCAACATCCGGCATATCAGTATTGGATGTGTCGTCGTTTGAAGAGTCATCGTTAGAAGAGTCATCGTTAGAAGAGTCATCGTTTGAAGAGTCATCGTTAGAAGAGTCATCGTTAGAAGAGTCATCGTTAGAAGAGTCATCGTTTGAAGAGTCATCGTTTGAAGAGTCATCGTTAGAAGAGTCATCGTTTGAAGAGTCATCGTTAGAGGAATCATCGTTAGAGGAATCATCGTTAGAAGAGTCATCGTTAGAAGAATCATCGTTTGAAGAATCATCGTTTGAAGAATCATCGTTTGAAGAATCATCGTTTGAAGAGTCATCGTTCGATGTATCATTACCATCATTAACAGGGGTTTCGTTGTCGTCCGAACACTGAGTGCTCGATACCACCTCAGGTTTTAGGTAATAAATAATGTCTTCCGCACAATCTGTGTCACACTTTTCAGACGCGGCTAGCGGCATGGTCTCTGCGGTTACTTTGATGAGGAATGCATTGGAGGACTCTAAATCAAATGCTCCAAATGTCCCTGCTCCACCCTTATTCTCAACGCCATGGCAATCTAGACATTGTGCCACGTATAAGCTTTCGCCTTTTTTATGTTGAGCTTGGTTTACAACGCTGACGCACTCTTGAGGAGATTGATCTGTATTTGGCTGATCGTTGCCATTCGTATCAGAAACGACCTCTGACTTATCTTGTGTATCCTCAATAGCTCCTTTGTAATCCGGACCACAACCGGTCAGCGTTAAAGCAACGACCAGTGGCAGTGCTTTACCCTTCACAAAGGATGCTAACTGCAAGCGTGACAGTAGCATCATTTCATTCTCCTTATACTCAACATCAATCAGACCAATTTGTTTCAGTTCTTATTTTCAACGCCATTTTCCTTGTTGTAGGCGGCGTGAATCTGAGATCAAGGCCTCAATTTGTCGTCTATTTGTCGCAATCGGAGATCACTGTCAAAACTTGGGGGTTAGGAAGCATTTAATACGTGAAATACGCACTGATATTAACGTGATGCCTGTCACGGGCATTATGCGTCATGGTTCCGGTATCCGTCGTCTGTGTTCAATTTCCATCATCATTCTGTAACGGACTGTAGCTTTCAACCTCCACTAAATCGCACTTTAGGCGTATTTTTCGCCGACATTTGGGATATTTTTCGCCTCTCCGGGCTTAGGTTTTGCACGAAATTTATACAGGCCGAATATATCTATTCAAAACATTGGCGCACCTCATATCTTCTTTTCCAGTGTGTCGCACTGGTAAGTGGAACTCTATGCAGGTTTCACACTCCGACATCATGTTGCGAGTATCAGAGTCGTTCATTCTTGTTCGGCAGTTAAAAAAGCGGTCATGATGAATTTCGCGCTGATGCGCACACCCCAGAACCCTCTTTATTATTTATGCGAGTGAACTTAAGGTCTTAATGATCTCTCTTCGGACACCCTGCCTAGTCGGAGGTCATTTAGAACACTGATTTTGTTGAATAAATAAACGGAAGGGAGCAGGATAGATGGGGTTTAAGCACTAAATTGGTCAACTTTTCAAGCTGATGTCCGTGTCTCGTTTAGCGATCTATTTGCAACACATCACTTTAAAGGTTAATTGGCCTAAGTCCTGCAAACTAAAACACCATGCTAGAGCTTATTAGCCATCGCAATTTTACGATTATGCTCTGGTTTTTACATTGTCATTTGCACCCACTATCTACAAGGAGATAAGACAATGACGTCAGAAGAAAAAAGAAGTCTTATTAAACAGTACATTCAAGCCTACAATAGCTACGATGTTTCAACTTTACTGGAGTTACTACACCCTGAAGTCCAATTTACAAATATCTCTAACGGCCAGCTAAATGCAAAAGCATCTGGCCTAGATGAATTCAAAACCATAGCGGAACAATCTAAATCGTTTTTTGTTTCACGCCGCCAAAATATCACCAGTTATACCTTCAATGGTGACAATGCCATCGTGAACGTGAAGTATGAAGCGATCGTAGCGAAAGATATACCGAACGGGCCGAAAGCCGGTGAACAAATGGCGATTGATGGCAAAACCGAATTCAATTTTTGCGATGGAAAACTCAAACAAATCACAGATTACAGCTAACGAAGAAGCCACTCTCTTCTCAAATCGGAATGAAGACAAAATGGCCGAGCGATAGATGCTCGGCCTTTTTGTCATAGCGTCTAATCAAAGACAGACTACTTCGCAGCCATGCGAATCGAACCATCAAGTCTGATCACTTCACCATTGAGATAGTCGTTTTCTGCCATATGCACAACCAACTTACCAAACTCTTTTGGTGAACCTAGTCTCTTCGGATATTCAACACTGTTACCCAATGCCTCGATTACATTTTCAGGCAGGCTCTGCGCGAGTGGTGTTAGAAATAGACCAGGTGCAATCGTATTACAACGAATTCCTTGTCTGGCCAATTCTCTCGCAATAGGCAGTGTCATGCCGGCCACGCCCGCTTTACTGGCCGCATAGGCTGGCTGCCCTATTTGACCATCAAATGCAGCCACTGAAGCAACATTAATAATCACACCGCGCCCATTATCCTCGTTTATCGGGTCGTTTTTAGCCATCACGGCCGCAGCTTTACTGAGCACGTTAAATGTCCCAATTAAATTGACATCAACGATTTGCTTAAATTTTGCGAGGGGTAGCGGATTACCGTCACGATCAATGACCTTTCCAGGCGGGGCGATACCCGCCGAATTCAACACAATGTGCAAACTACCAAACGTCTTTACACAGTGCTCTATGCCCTTAGTAACGGAGTCTTCGTCTGTCACATTGACGACCGCATAAGTGGCGTTTTGAGCACCTAGTTCAGCTACGGTCGCCTGAGCTAAGGTTTCGTTTAAATCAAATATACAAACTTTGGCGCCCAGCTTAACCAGTTCTTGGCAAGCGGCCTGCCCCAATCCCGACGCGCCACCCGTTACAATGGCCACTTTATTGTTGATATCCATAAGTCCTCTTTTATTGTCATTCTTATTATTATGATGATGGGCTCCATGAAGCCCATCATCACATTCGTCAGTTCGATGGCACTGCCTTATTGATTTGTCCGAGCCTCATATTCGGCAATCAAAAGAATCTTCAAAAAATGCGTGCCTTAACGCCGTTAACCGTAAAAGGATACTGCGACTCTGGTTTCAGCACGATGGCCATTTCGCCAGCGATCACTGACTGCGCTCTCGCAATGTTAATGCGCAATTTCCACTTGATCGTTTATCTCAGGTGCCACCGCACTGGCTTGATTGACGCGCTCTAAGGTCACAACCACACCATTTACTGCCGCATTTCCACTGAGCTTGTCTATCATTTGATCATCTGTTAAATCATTAAGACTGACACCTGCTACTGTGCTGGCCACGCCCAACTGGCTGTTCTTTTTATTGTGCCCCCACCCATGTGGAATGCTCACCACTCCCGGCATGATTTTTTCCGTAATTTCTGCCGCGATCAACACTTCACCTACGCGAGAGGTGACTCGAACGGTATCCCCCTCCTCAATGCCTTTCGCTTTGGCTAAATCAGGGTGAAGCATGAGCGTGCAACGGCTTTTACCTTTCACGAGCCTGCGACTATTGTGTAACCAAGAGTTATTGCTGCGCACATGTCGGCGGCCAATCAATAATATTTTCGAATCAATTGATGAATCTTCAGACTCCAATTGATTAAGCTTTGATTTTAAGCGCTGAATATCCGCTTTATAAAACTCAATATTCAAATGGATTTTTTTATCTTTTGTTTTGAGCACGCTGGGCAACTGAGATTTAAGTGCGCCTAAATCTATTCCGTGAGGATGTTTGAGCAGTTTTTTGATCGAGAGATTTTTATATCGGCTCCGTTTCAATAAACTATTTAGCAAAAATTTCGGGCCAAACCAAACGGTCAATTGGCGCAGTAAACGCGTACTCAAATTGACTTGCGGTTGCAACCGTTGCGCCAGCGCAATAAATATCTGCCACTGCTGTCTTTCAGATGCACTCGGTTTAAATAATGTGCTGCTGAACTTAGCGGTATTGTGAACCGCCAGTGCATGAAACGAAAGATCAAAGTGCTCCTGCTGAAGTGCCGATACAGGTGGTAAAATTATATTTGCGTGCTGCGTTGTTTCATTTAAGTAATAGTCAATTGAAACCATAAATTCGGTCTCTTTTAGCGCTTTTTCAAGCTGCATGCCATTCGGTGTACTGAGCACAGGGTTGCCCGCAATCGTGACGAGTCCCTTTATTTGTCCATCACCTGGTTCTAGCATTTCCTCTGCCAGTGCTGAAATCGGGTATTCCCCATTAAAGTCCGGCAAGCCTCGCACACGAGTCTTTCGTTTTCCAACGTAACCAGGGCCCGATTGCTGCGCCACATCTATTGCGGGCGATGGGAACATCAACCCTCCTTCTTCATCTAGGCGGCCGGTTAAGATATTCAACATCATAATCAGATATTGGCAAAGCAATCCAAATTCTTGAACGGACACTCCCATACGACCATAACAAACAGCCGTTTCTGCTTCGCAAAACTCCCGAACCAGTCGTCGAATTTCTTCAGCAGATAGACCTGTATGCTTTGCGGCTATTTCTGGTGTGATATCTGCCACCATCGTTTTTAATTCATTTAGATCATCACACAGCGCCGTCGCTTTATTTTCTTTTTGATAACCATGCTCGAATACCTCATTGAGCATAGCAGCGAGTAAAAATACATCCGTACCCGGACGAATAAAATGATGTTCTGATGCGACATCCGCTGTTTCCGTAAAACGAGGGTCAATGACAACGACTTTACCGCCCCGAGACTGAATGTCTTTCAATTTTTGTTTGACGTTTGCCACCGTCATAATGCTGCCATTGCTGGCAACAGGGTTACCACCAATGATCATCATGTGATGGGTACGATTAATATCCGGTACAGGGATACGTAATTGATGACCAAATAAATGATAAGCCAATATATGATGGGGTAATTGATCAATCGAGGTGGCTGAAAAACGGCTTCGGGTTTGGAGGGCATGCAAGATATGCTTAATGGTCAGCATACCGCCTAAATTGTGAACGTTTGGGTTTCCCAAATACACCCCAAGACTATTATTGCCGTACTGGCTTTGCAGCGCTTTAATACCGGCGGACGCTTTATCGAGTGCTTCATTCCATGAAATTTCTCTCCAGCCATCTTTTGTTCGCTCTATAGGCTGCCTAATGCGATCTGGGTCCTCGTAGATATCCTGCAGAGCAGTGGCTTTGGGGCATATATGGCCTTTACTAAATACATCGTTCTTGTCACCTTTAATGGACAATATCTGCCCATTTTCGTGCTCAATCGCTACCCCGCACATTGCTTCACATAAATTACAGGTTCGATAATGAACGTCGCTCATACATTGTCTCTCTACTGTTCTTATTTTTTTGTTAGATTGAACAGAAATTCAATAATGTGCAACCGCTCTAAGGTTTCAAAATGTGAATTAGGCAGTGCTTTCCATGCAGAGCTGGATTACGTAGCCACACTCAGTGCTGTATGTCCGAACTATACAGCGGAATGCGGAATTCGACGCTAGCGAATCGCTTAACGGGTAAAGGCGATCTCAGAAAACTGTGCCTTGGGCGTGAGTACGATCATTTTGGAGAGGTTATCCAATCTTATTTCAAGCATTTCAACCGGTGTTACACCCTGTTGCTCGCTTACCGGCTGAACGCGCAACCATTCAGTTTTATCCGCTTTTGTCACGGTGGTGAGAGGCGTACAGCGGATACATTGTCCATCAACAAGCTGAAGTTCAATGAGATACCCGTGCATGCAGGCCAATTCTAAGTGATCATGTTGGTGGCAATCTAAAGGCTTGTAAGATTTTGTCATACACCGCTCGTCAAAATATTGATCAGAAGGTTCGTGCACCCGGAATTATGCTCTTAGGGCAGCGCGATTCCATATCATTGTCATAATATGACTGTCAGAAAACGGATTATTTATCCCAATATCTCTTAAATAATCACACTTATTTGGATAACCGCTTTTATCTTCGGCGCTAATCGTACATTGAATACAGAAAAATAGTGATTCATGGGGATATTCATCAGTACACCAATGGCACTCAAACTATTCGATAACCAAAGTACACCAAACGCCCTAACCGAAGGTTATCTAAATTGAATCGGCCTGAATAACGCAAGAAAGCTCGTTTTCATTATAGCGCTTTCAGACCGCTGCTTGGTCATTCTCTAGATTTTTTAGGTGACAGAGAAGTGCTCCTCAGGCATTTGCATAATCGTCTTGGGAGATTTCAACATCATCTTTCCATGAGCGTCTGCACGAGGTAGAAGACGATCAAAGTAAAACTCGGCAGTTTGTATTTTAGCTACATAAAAATCCAGATTGGCTTCACCGTCCGTTTCTGTACCGCTGGACTCAACACTCGCATCCCTTTTCTGAATCGACTTTATTTTGCCGTGTGCTGCGTGTGCCATGATGGCCCAAAAGTAAGCCATGACGACATATCCAGAATACATGAGATAATCAACCGATGCTGAACCCACCATATCACGGTCTTTGTTCGCTTTCAGTGCAATACGCAAACTGTACCACTGCCACTGTAGAAGGTATTTTTTTAACGGCTTAATCAAGGGCTTCATTTCTTTTCGATGCTGGTGCTGACGAATAAACGATTTTATTTCTGATATAAATAACTTGAAAGATTGACCGCGTTGCAACAGCATTTTTCTGCCCAATAAATCTAAGGCTTGAACACCCGTCGTACCTTCGTATAACGTCGCTATGCGTGTGTCTCTTACAATTTGTTCCATTCCCCATTCTCGAATAAAACCATGCCCCCCCATCACTTGCACACCTAAATTGGCTGACTCTAAGCCCCATTCGGTTAAACACGCTTTTAATATTGGTGTGAGAAAGCCAAGGGCCTCATCATGATGTTCATAAGATGATTTATCGCCATTCATATGGGCCGTCATCAAGTGATCGCCTATTTTGGCCGTGTAATACAGCATGGCTCGTCCACCTTCTGAAAACGCTTTTTGGGTCAATAGCATACGCCGAACATCCGGATGAACGATCAATGGATCAGCAACTTTATCGGGGTGTTTGGTGCCACTAATGGCCCTCATAGACATACGATCTTTCGCATAAGGTAATGCGCCTTGATATGACAATTCTGCGGCGGCAATACCTTGAATAGAAGTACCAATGCGTGCGGTATTCATAAATGTAAACATGCACATGAGCCCTTTATTTTCTGGGCCAATGAGCCACCCTTGTGCGTTTTCAAAATGAAGCACGCAGGTTGAAGACCCGTGTATTCCCATTTTTTTTTCGATCGACCCACAGCTCACGCCATTGGCCTCACCAACACGCCCCGCCTCATCGACCGTACGCTTGGGAACAATAAATAACGAAATGCCTTTCGTACCTTTTGGGGCATTTGGTAAGCGTGCTAATACGATATGAACGATTTGTTCCGTTAGGTCATGCTCACCTGCAGAGATAAAAATTTTGGTGCCGCTAATCGTAAATGTACCATCAGCGTTGGGGACGGCTTTGGTTTTTACTTGCCCTAAGTCTGTCCCACATTGTGGCTCGGTTAAGCACATGGTGCCAGACCATTCACCCGACGCCAGCGGTTTCATAAATGTGTCTTTTTGCCAACGGGTGCCATGTAAAAAGATGGTGTTCATCGCCCCCATGGATAATCCGGGATACATACCCCATGACCAATTTGCCGTTCCCACCATTTCAGATTTTATGACGCCAAGGGAAATTGGAAGTCCTTGCCCACCGTAAGCTTCGGGAACACTCATTCCTTGCCATCCACCTTCCACGTATTGTTCGTACGCTTCTTTGAAACCTTGGGGTGTCGTAACAACGCCCTCATTCCAGTGACAACCTTCGGCATCACTACTTTGATACAGCGGAGACAATATGTCCTCACAAAACGTCGCTGACGCTTGTAATATGGCATCGACCGTTTCTGCATTTACCTCTGATCCGCTGGGTATCGATTGGTAGTGTCCGGCATAGTCGAACACATCGTTCATTAAAAACGCTATATCCTTTAACGGGGCTTTATAGGCTGGCATAGTATTCTCATTGTTAATTTTTATTATGGATTATGAGGTCATTATTTTTTAGATTAACTACCGTTCTAATATTGCCGTCACACCTTGGCCCCCAGCGGCACAAATCGAAATTAATCCGCGACCGGTACCTTTTTCTTCAAGCATTTTAGCTAACGTAGCGATGATTCTCCCGCCAGTGGCAGCAAAAGGATGGCCTGTTGCAATCGAACTTCCATTAATATTAAGCTTAGATTGATCAATTTCACCGAGCACATGATCCAACCCTAACCGAGTTTTACAAAACGTTTCATCGTTCCAAGCTTTCAAGGTTGCCAAGACTTGTGCTGCAAATGCTTCGTGAATCTCGTAATAATCAAAATCTTGCAAGGTCAAACCTGCGCGTTTCAACATTTTTGGTACGGCATAAGCGGGCGCTAATAATAGGCCTTCCTGATAACCATCAATTTGACCAATAAAATCAACGGCGGCCGTTTCATAAAACGTTAACCACGCTTTTACATTGACATTATTTTGTTGCGCCCATTCTTCGCTGGATAATAAAACACATGAAGCACCATCCGTCAGTGCAGATGAATTAGCAGCGGTGAGCGTGCCCAAGCCGCTTTCTTTATCAAATGCAGGTTTCAGCCGAGCCATCTTGTCTAACGTTGAGTCAGCTCGCATAAGGTTATCTGTATTCAATGATTGAAACGGAGTAATCAGATCAGAAAAAAATCCTCGTTCATAAGCAGCCGCTAAATTTTGATGACTCTTCAAAGCCAATTCATCCTGAGCGTCACGCGGAATGTTCCATTCCTTTGCCGTTAATTCAGTATGCTCACCCATGGACAATCCGGTTCGAGGCTCTGCATTTGCTGGAATAAGGGGGATGAGGTGTTTCGGGCGGATTTTAGTGGCGAGCTTTAGTCGATCAGACAGGCTTTTTGCACGATTTAACGCCAATAGTATTTGCCTAAGCCCTTCATTGACTCCGATAGGTGCATCTGATGTGGTATCCGTACCACCAGCGATGCCCACATCTATTTGGCCCAACGCAATTTTATTCGCCACGACCATGGCAGCTTGTAACCCGGTTCCACAAGCCTGCTGAATATCTGTACACGGGCTAGACGGGTTTAGCGTGGTGCTTAATACGGATTCTCTCGTGAGATTAAAGTCTTTTGAGTGCTTAATCACCGCACCTGCCGCGACTTCCCCCATCATTTTACCGTGCAAATTATACCGCTGAATGAGCCCGTCTAATGCGGCAGTTAACATTTGTTGATTGCTCACATTTATGTACGCTGAATTTGAGCGAGCAAACGGAATGCGATTACCGCCAATAACAGCAACTCTTCTAATATTCATATGGGGCCCATTTAAAAAACAATTTTGAGAAACATGAATTAAACAATACTAAGGTTAACCGTCTCTAGATTTTCGACTCACATTACTGCACTTTTTCAATAAATTTCGTTCTGTGCCATTCAGTGTCTTTCGACACGCTTAATGATGACGCTTTATGTCTCTGCACAAATCTTAGTTTAAGTGTCGCCACCCGTATTTCATTGGCAAAAACAGCCTGGCCGGAAATGCAAGTGGCCAATGGTTTTTAGAATCATAGTCGATTTAATGCCCTTAACCATCGATTTACAAAAGTCTTTGCACGATAAAGCGCATGGATTTAATGGGTCTTTGTCGACCGTTTTTAGCGGGACAATTGGCACTGAATTACTTATTTAATAGACATCAGAAGCCCTACATCGGCCTGACAAAAGCGCTACCTAAATGAGTCGTTCGATGCTTTTTTCTCTGCCCCGCGCATCGTATTTACGAAGCGTCAAACTGCAATCAATTAGGGTGCAACATGACATACCATAAAGTTGAATTATCCCTGACGACCCTGCCCTCATTGATAACGCTTTACAGTAAAGCACTGGCTAAACAGCTCAAACGTCAACCTAACACGGGCTGGACGTTAAACCACCAGCAGAATAAATTACAAACACTATTTTATCGTCTGCCTAGCCAAGCTTTGGGCACTAACCGTATTGAAAGATATGCCTCGGTATGCGGATTTTCTGCGAGACAATCGGTTCCCGCTACTTACTTGCACAATATTGCCTTCAAATTACATATGACGGTTATGACCCATCGCGAGTGGCCTTTACCCGTAATGGGGACTGTTCATCGGCAAAATCAAATTGAGCAATTTGGCGACATCGATTTTAATCGCGACATTTTCTTTACCTGCACGGCATCTGCCATTTCCGAATCTGAAAAAATGTTTCATTTTTCATTTGAGGTGTCAGCATCTCAAAATAATGAATTGAAATGGCAAGATACATCTCACTTTGTTCGCGTTAAACCTTCAGCATCACCGGCGGGCAGCAACACGAAAGGTAAAACCAAACACAACGACGTTGAAGCACCCTCAAGGCCTGTTTTTCAAACCTATCAATCCATTGATGTCGCTAAAGACATGGGGCGTCGTTACTCACTCGTAAGTGGTGATGCCAATCCGATTCACCTCACACCACTCACGGCCAAGTTATTTGGTTTTAAGCAGCCCATCGCCCACGGGATGTGGGCACAGGCTCATTGTGCGGCACTGCTGAACCATAAAACACAAGGCGCATTGAATCGTTTCAATATCGAATTTAAACGTCCCATTTTCCTGCCTGCACAATTGACGCTCGGCCACTCGCAGAATGAAGAGTTCATCCAGTTCGCGCTGTTTGATCGAGAAACGTTTGCTGTCGTTTTAGACGGTTCAATTGAACCAATATCTAATGTGATGGGCCATCAAGATGCCTTAAACTATTGAACAAGTAGCGAGTTATTTTTTCGTCCCCTGCAATAAATTTAAAACTAAACTGTTTTGCGTATTTGCTTGACCCAGCACCGCAATATTCGCCTTTTGGCGAATGTCGGTGCTGGCCTTTTCAGACAGTACCTTGGCGAAGTCAGCGTCGAGAATTCGACTTCTTGCAGACAAGACTTGATTGTTTTTCAATGTGAGATTGTCAACATTCGATGATAGACGATTTGCCAACGCACCTACTTCCGCTTGGCGGCTGGATAAGACGCCTAGTGCATTATCAATGGCGGTTAAATCGTTATTCGAAGACTGAAGGTTAAAGCCAGCCTCTTCTATAGCGGTAGAAAGATCACTCCCATTGATGGCAATGGTTTCACCGGCATTTGGGCCGACTTGAATGTTTTGTGTTTTATTCGAAAAAATGTTTTTTTGATTAAACTGGGTATCGCCTATCGTGCGCGTTACATTATCTAAACGCTGTGAAATTTCTTTATCCAGCATGTCTCTATCGCCGCTGGACAGAATGCCATTTTCCTTTTGAACTTGAAGCTCGCGAATACGCTGAACATCGTTCGTGATACTCGACAATGCTCCCGACTCCGTTTGCAACCGAGATATCCCGTCACCGCTGTTTTTAATGGCGACGCTGAGATCTCGACTTTGACGGGTTAGCGACACGGTCTGCACCAGTCCAGCGGCGTCATCGGCGGCTCGGTTAATCCGCAATGCAGAACTCAATTTTTCAAACTGCTTACGAGAGCTGGCCTGCACCGCATTGAGCGTCGATAAAATCGACCCTACACCGCGAATCTGCATATTCGATCCTAAGGCTTGATGGCAAGCGATATGGCGACTAATGACTTATAGACTACTGCTTCTTTTAAGACTGTAGAAATAACCTTGAGGCACTAATATAGATATGGGTTAGCTCAATTGTATATAAACTCGGATTTCCATACTGAAATGGCTCAAATAGACACATGGAGCCACATAGAGTCAGTCAATTGCGTACTTCGGTCATTTACCTTACTCGCAACTCACCCTAGTATTCGCGCCATAATTTGGCATAACGTGCGTTCCGTCCGGCATTTTCATGACGTCAATGAAAGGCTATTGCCATCCATAACAAGAGGTCAGTTTGATGAGTCAGTTCCCACATATAATGGAACCCCTAGATTTAGGGTTCACCACGCTAAAGAATCGCGTGATTATGGGCTCAATGCATACAGGGCTAGAAGACCGCCCGTGGCATTTTAAACAACTCGCGGCCTATTTTGCTGAACGCGCTCAAGGTGGTGTTGGGTTAATGGTCACTGGCGGCTTTTCTCCTAACCGTCGCGGAGAGCTATTGCCATTAGGCTCAAGACTCACCAATCCACTGCAAGTGGCTCAACACAAGGTCGTGACCAAAGCGGTTCATGAAGCTGGGTCAAAGATCTGTTTGCAAATACTCCATGCGGGCCGATATGGCTACACACCTTATAATGTGGCCCCTTCAGCAATTAAGAGCCCAATCACGCCGTTTAAACCCAAAGAACTGTCTACCAAAGCCGTCTACAAGACCATTAAACAATATGGTCGGTGCGCACGTTTAGCGCAAAAGTCAGGCTACGATGGCGTAGAAGTGATGGGATCAGAAGGTTACTTCATCACACAATTTCTCAATCAACGCACCAATAATCGCACCGATGAATTTGGTGGCTCGTATGAGAATAGAATGAGACTGGCGTTGGAAGTTATTCGAGAAATTCGCCAATCAGTGGGCAATGAATTTATCATCATATTCCGTCTTTCTATGTTGGACTTAGTCGAAGGCGGCTCAACGATGG
The DNA here is from genome assembly GCA_947503895.1 of uncultured Saccharospirillaceae bacterium. Lineage (GTDB taxonomy): Bacteria > Pseudomonadota > Gammaproteobacteria > Pseudomonadales > Oceanobacteraceae > Bermanella. The sequence continues at coordinate 433,497 of CANNFT010000003.1, read as the reverse complement.
AAGAAGTCATTCAATTAGCCAAAGCCCTAGAAGATGCGGGCGTGACACTACTGAACACCGGTATTGGCTGGCACGAAGCGCGTATTCCAACCATCGTCACGTCTGTTCCAAGAGCTGCATTTTCTGAGGCGACAGGTCAGGTAAAAGCAGCTGTGAGCATTCCCGTCATTGCCTCCAATCGCATTAATATGCCGCAAACAGCTGAAGACATTATCGCTTCAGGGCAAGCCGATATGGTATCGATGGCGCGCCCATTTCTTGCTGACCCTGAATGGGTTAAAAAGGCCGCTGAAGATCGAGCCGATGAAATTAATACCTGTATTGCCTGCAATCAAGCCTGTTTGGATCATTCGTTTGAGGCCAAGCGCGCTAGTTGTTTAGTGAACCCTCGTGCTTGCCACGAAACCGAATTACTCTATACGCCTGTGATTAAAGCCAAGAAGGTTGCGGTGGTGGGCGCTGGCCCAGCCGGATTAGCCTGCGCAACCGTGGCCGCTAAACGTGGCCATTCCGTTACCTTGTTCGAAGCGCGCGATAAAATTGGTGGGCAATTTTTGTATGCCAGTAAAATTCCTGGCAAAGAAGAATTCGAAGAAACCATACGCTACTTCAATAAAATGATCGAAGTACACAATATTCAATTGAAACTGAATACCTATGTGACCGCCGACGAACTTAAATCAGCTGGGTTTGATGAAGTGGTTATTTCGAGCGGCGTCGAACCCCGTATTCCAGATATGCCTGGAATTGATCATCCAAAAGTCGTTTCTTACCAAGATTTACTCGAAAAGGAACTCACGCTCGGGAAGTCCGTGGCTGTTATGGGTGCCGGTGGGATCGGCTTTGATGTCAGCGAATATTTAACACATGAAGGCCATTCAACCACACTTGATAAAAAAGCTTGGATGGACGAATGGGGCGTCGATATATCCAATAGCACCAGTGGCGGACTCAAGCCGATGGAAATCGAACCCTCCCCGCGAAAAGTGTTTATGCTGCAACGCAAAACGACTTCCTTGGGCAAAGGTTTGAATAAAACCACGGGATGGGTTCACCGCGCCGTGATGAAAATGAAGCAAGTCGAAATGATTGGTGGCGTTTCATACGACAAGGTAGACGATCAAGGCTTACATATCACCATTAAAGATCGTGAGGGCGTGGTTAAAGAACAACGCGTTCTGGATGTTGATCATATTGTTGTATGTGCAGGTCAAGTATCCGTTAACAAACTTTATAAAACCTTAGAAATAGATCAAGGCAAATCTTTTGGGTTACACCTAGTGGGAGGAGCTGAGTATGCAGGAGAACTGGATGCTAAGCGCGCCATTAAATTAGCCTCTGAATTGGCGGCTAGAATTTAGCAGGTTCTACCCGATTCTGACCCATGGTCGTGACGCTATGGTATATCCGCGTCACGACCACTACTCCACCTAGATCTTTGACCGCTCCTCTTAAGTCCATTCTTTAATCATTCATACCACACTGCCCTCACCATATATTCATTGCTTACCTATACTGGTTATGATATCTAGCAATGGGTTTGACGCCCTATATTGTTACTTAAATTGTTGCTTAAAAACTTTGCTCTTCCTCCCTTTTTAGGAACCCATACATGCAAAAAACCCTGGTGGTGACGGATGACGACAACCTTCTGTTAGATCACTCTGATCTGGCATCGATATCCTTTAAGCGCTACTTAGATGACTACCCTAAGCTGAACGAGCCCAAAACTCGAGTCATCAACCTTTGTGATACAGAACACTATTTGAGCCAAGGGTATTACTGCTCGCTCTTGGCTGAAGCTAGACAGCATAAAGTCATTCCAAGCGTGAGCACGATCAACGAATTACGAGATTTGCAATCCAATCCCCTTAAAGAGGCGACACATTATTTTGCCGATTATGTCTCTGACTTTAGACAACATCTTGGAATCAATAACGATTCCTCCGTTCAAGCAGCTTCAGAATTTTTAATCTATTTCGGCTGGACACCACCGACCGAACTACGGAAAGCCGCTCTCGCCATTTTCGAACGCTTACAAGCGCCCATTTTACGCGTAAGCGTGAGCAATACTGACGCAGGTGTTGGTATTCAATTGAGCATTCAGCGCGTCGCACTTATTGAACTGAGTCACGCAGAAAAAACACGCTTTACTGAACAGTTAGAACGCTTTACAGACGGCGTTTGGCGCAGTCCCGCAGCCAAAAAGCGTGCCCGTTGGGATATGGCCATTTTAATAAACCCAGATGAAACACACCCCCCTAGCGACAAAGAGGCCGTTAAACGTTTTGTGAAAGCCGCAGAAAAAGTCGGTATTCATGCAGCATTAATCACGCAAGCAGATAGTAGCCAAATCGCTCAATACGATGCGTTGTTTATTCGTGAGACGACCGCCATTGACCACCCCACCTATCGCTTAGCTCGTAAAGCAGAACGAGAAGGCTTAGTCGTGATGGATGATCCCACTTCGATTCTACGATGCTGCAATAAAGTCTTTTTGCATGATGCATTCAGCTACAAAGGCGTGCCCGCATTACCGACAAAAATCCTCGCTTCCGCCACTGAGCGGGATTTGGACCAAATTGAAAGTGCCTTTTCCTATCCGATGGTCGTCAAGGTACCTGAGGGTTCATTTTCACGCGGCGTATTTAAAGTCGAGAATCGATCAGAGCTATCCGAAAAGCTTTTAAGTTTATTAAAAGAAACCGCTTTAGTACTGGTTCAATCTTACCTATTTACGGAGTTTGATTGGCGCATTGGGGTATTAAACGGCCGTCCTTTGTATGCTTGCCGCTACTATATGGCTCGAAACCATTGGCAAATTTATAACCACGGTGCCAAACGCAATACAGAAGGCGACTTCGATACATTACCGACCTTCGAAACACCCAAAATTGTATTAGATGCTGCGCTGAAAGCCTGTTCAATCATTGGCGACGGTTTATATGGTGTCGACATTAAAGAACACAAGGGGAAGGTTTATGTGATCGAAGTGAATGATAATCCAAGCTTAGATCATGGAATTGAAGATAAGTATTTAGGTAATGAACTATACATGCAAATCATGTCTGAGTTTGCACGCCGCTTAGAGCATAGGGGACGCTAGTCTACTCAATGCCATCAAAAAAACAGGGCTTTTTATGGCCCTGTTTTTTTTCTATGGTTTGTCGATTAACGGTGATTAATGCACAAACGACAGCACGATTTCCACGCCGATTAATATAATGATGATCCACTCAAGAAACGATGAATGCTTATGGTTCTGCTCGCTGGCAAGCATATCGACCAATTCATGAATGGTTTCAAGTTTGTGATTCATTAATTGAATACGCGGGACTAAATCTAAGTATTTCGCAATACTGGCATAGTCCGCTTCCAACTCAGGGTAGTCCCAAAAAAACTCTGGCGTATCCAACAAATTAAAGTTCAACAAAATATCACTGCGCGTTTGAAATAATAACCCGCGTAAACGGGCCAACGCTTTGCGAGTCAACGGGATATGTCCCGTTTTGGACAGTACATTTGCCAAATAACTGTTGTCCGAGATCACTTTTTGAGCACGCATTTCGAATACGCCCAGTTTAGAGGACTGCGCAAAAGCATGACTCACGGCCAGTCTTTGCAACAGATTGTCATTGGGTAATGACAACATATCGTTAGAAATGCGCAACGTGAAATCGGTTTGTGTTTTGAAGCTGTAATGCTCAAAATCCTGTTTGGCCAATGGCTCTTCTATCCAGCCCTTCATTTGACTTAACAGGTTGTGCTTTTCATCTTCTGTTGCATTCCAACAGACTAAAACGCCGTAATCAAAAAACCATATTTCGCCGTTGGCCAGCGGAACATGCATCGCATCACGATATCGAATCCCTTTGTAATTATTGATTAAAAAATCTCGCGCTTCCGGCATTTTGAATCGTCTGCCTGGCACTAATACATCAATTCGACCCGAAGCGAGGTGAGCGTTATTCATTCATGTGAATCCTAAAGAAAAAAGAATTTAAGTTGTTTCAAGCCACTTTACGAATCGCAACGGCGGTTCGTAAGCGCTCTGACCCAAAGCTGGACATTTTTGCAAAATCCCCTTTTGCAATGGGAATATGTTGGCAGTCCATTGCATCTTGATGCTCTTCATCCAAGTCTGGATCATGGACATAAAAGCACACATCATCCATTGCCGTAATCGTCACCCAATGCGGACCTTTATGGCCATCTAGTCGGTAGGTACTGATCAACACGATGACGGCAAAGTCTTGCTGCAACCAAGTCTGTATTTGGTCTTGCGTTAAATCGGCAATCACCGTGTTAACGCCTTGAGCTGCGGCTTTTTCTCGAAAAGTCTGGTCAACTGCACTCATCACCGCCTTTTTATGTTCTGAGCGCACACCTTCGATGAACAGCGGCTTTTCGCTATTCACATAAACTGTGGACTCAAACCCTCGTTGCTGAGCGGCGAGTGCCAACCCTACTGGGTGGCAGCCGCCATGACCGGACGTCATAAAGATTGTTGTCGCCTCCCGCCAAATATCCAGTTCTAATCTTTGCTGAGGGACAATCGTTTCATCCAAACTGGCCATTGCCATCATGAGAGAGGCTGGCCCGCAGGTAAAATCGGTTGTCTGCTGATACCAAGGCAATGGGTGAAATACTTGTTGGGCGGCCACGTTACGAATGCGCTTTTGCATCCGTAAAGCATCTGCATGATCTTCGTAATAGTCTGGGTATTCACCAAATGTTCGATAACCTAACTGCTGGTATAGCTGAATCGCGCTGTCATTATTTTTGGCCACCTCTAAACGCATAAAAAGTCGTTCGCAGTTTTCTGCTTGAACTTCTAGCGCCTCCACCAATTTCCGACCAATGCCCAAACCACGGGCATTAGGTGAAATGGCTAACGAGTATAAACGGGCCAAACGCGTCCCCTTATGTAACAGCACGAGACCGTATCCCACCAGCTTGTTACTGTGCTCTGCCACTAAAAACAAACCATTGCTGGCTTTTAACCAGTGTTGGAATCGCCGTTTTGAAAGGCGGTCATTGTCAAAGCACAAGGTTTCAATTTGAATTAGATAAGGAAGGTCAGCACTAACCGCCTTCCGAATAACCGGTTCAGTCATAGCTTGATAGGACACCTCAGCGATTTTGCCAGTAGCCATTACACCCTTCTCACGAAACAAGCGGCAACGCGTTTGCCAGCACTGCATTTACACAGCATAGGTGAGCCATACAAAAAATAGGAGGAAGCTGTGCAGGTGTGAGCACAAGGGTGGGTGTTCAAATGGTGACATACCCAAGCGAGATGTTTATGTTCGTAGTACCGTTTAACAAGGCAGATGGAATTTGAGCGGAGTGTAGCCTAGGATTTCAGGATTGCGTACATTTTTTTTCGGCTTTTTGTAAATTTTTATTTCTAACCCTGAACCTTCAGCTCACCCTAATCTATCAACAGTCGGAGCGAGCCTGACACTCGCCTAAACAAGGAGACGTTCCGTATGAAAGCTATCATCGTTGGTGCCACGAGCCATATTGCCCAAGCACTGTTAGAGCAAATGGCCGAAGCATATCCAGACATAGAAATTCACTGCGTCAGTCGGTCAACTCCCGCCGTACAAGACATCCCTGAGTGGCAGCGGTGGTGGCCATGCGATTACACGGAAACCGCGATCTCACTCACCTGCCAAGCAGTGATGGAGCAATTAGAAGGCGCCCTAGACTTTTTAATTATCTGCAATGGTATCTTGCAAACAAAGGATAGTCCGGTGGAAAAACGCATTGAGGATTTTAGTGCTGCTGGCTTTGAGGACCTTTTACGAGTCAATGCGCTCATTCCAATAACATTTATCAAAGGGCTGTTCTCAGTACTCAAAACACAATCGAAGTGTCGCGTCGTGGTGTTTAGCGCTCGAGTGGGCAGCATTGGTGATAATCGCTCGGGAGGCTGGTACAGCTACCGCGCGAGCAAAGCGTGTTTAAATATGCTGCTTAAAAATTTCGCTATCGAATGTCAAAGGCGCGCTAAAGGTGTTTCCGTCCTACTGTTTCACCCAGGTACGACGGATACGCCATTGAGTCGGCCATTTCATAAGAGCGTTCCCGAGGGTAAATTATTTAAACCGAGCTTTGTCGCCTCTCAATTGATTAGTATTCTCAATAGAGAGGACTACGCGTCAGTGGTTGAGTTTTTGGACTGGCAAGGGCAATCCATTGACTGGTGATGTTGTAACGTTTTGCGTTTTTATGGGCAAGAAAAAAGTGAAGGCAAGCGTTCAGGAAAGTGACGGCTTGTTTAAATTCCCAGCCGATGTACTGGTCTAATCTCAGAGGCTTCCAAAAAGTGGACAATGCCAATCCGTAACTGGAAACCAGCATTGAATCATTTCATTATTGAATTTGAAGTGCAGTTAAGAGACTATATTTAATCAGTACAGTTACACAGGATTATTTATAGCCTCTAATTTTTTCATTATCTGAAAGCCCGTTAGATGATTTAAAAAAGCAGGCCGAGGCCTGCTTCCCTTACAACCTTAATAACCGCGTTCGACCCTTTCCACCCATTCTTGTATGGGTATTTGAAAGCACTACCAGGACACCAATATTAACGCCATCTATTCAAATCTAGATCTTGAGCCTCGGAGAGTATCGGTTGATTCCGAATGATTTGATTAAAGCCAGTCGAGTTAAAACTTATTGTTCCATTATCACACTCTACTTCAAAATCCCATACAGTGAATTTTCCGTTTGGTGATAACCCTTGGTTAAATCGTTTTAAATCAACAATAAATAGTAACATATTGTCCTTAAAATCCATATCAATCTTAAGATTGGATACGCCATTAAATTTCAAGTCACAAGGAGATACCCAGTAACCTTTCTCCCCCCTCTCCTCTCTCGGCCATTTAAAAATATAATCAATATCTAATACAAGTTCAAATTCTTCATTGGGTATAGAGAATGCGTATAGCCGACAATCATGCCACCCCATATCTTTAAAGTCTGCATTTCCCCACTCATCCTTTACTATCATTCTGAGTTTCTCCTCTCTAGAATCCTTTTGACTATCCTTAAGTATTTTTGCTCCATTCTTTTTGGGATTTCTTTTCTATCCTTATTCACTGCTGTCCCACAGTTGAGAAAATAAAAAGGGCTTAAAATTCAAAAGATTGGTAAGATTTAATCACCACAAAAAAACCAACCAACCCAGAACTTTAAGCCCATGTCTCATATTAATACAATTCTCTCTCAATTCCTAAAGCTTGTTCCAAAATCTGAGTTTAATCAGCTGGCTAAAGCACATCACGCTGGACAGAAATTTCGAAAGTTCACAAGGTTTGACCAGTTTGTACTGCTTTTGACCTTGCAAGTCACTGGCCGATCCAGTATCCGAGACATCGTTGAGAACTTTAAAGTTCAAAGGAATAAGCTTTTTCATATCGGTGTTTGCATTCTTTCACGCAGCAGCTTTAGCCGGATCAATAGAGAACAGCCTTGACAGCTCTATCAGGCTTTATTTTACCGAATATTCAGTCGATGTAGCCCTATATCAGGAAAGCATTCGTTCAAATTTCACAATAAACTCTATTCGATGGATGCATCAACGATCGAACTCTGTCTGAGTGTCTTTCCTTGGGCTGAGTTTAGAGCTAAGAAAGGCGCGGTAAAACTGCATACGGTTCTCGACCACGATGGCCTCATTCCTGCGTTCGTCGATATTACCGATGGTAAGACCCATGAAGTGAATATTGGCCGGCAAGTTACCCTACCAAAAGGCAGCATTCTCACAATGGATCGGGGATACATCGACTATCAGTGGTTTAATAAACTCAACGCTCAAGGTGTGTACTTTGTAACTCGTGCTAAGCGGAATATGCAGTATCGCGTGATTAAACGATTCAAGACGGATCGAAAAAAGGGCATCACCAGTGATCACCATATTGAACTGACCAGCCAAAAAGGATCGCTTTACCAAGGGACACTGCGCCGAATCGGATACAAGGATCTGCATACTGGCAAACAATATTATTACATCACCAACCATACAAGACTAGCAGCGAAAACCATTGCCGCCACCTACAAAGAGCGCTGGCATATTGAGCTATTTTTTAAGTGGATCAAGCAGAATCTGAAAATCAAAACATTCATTGGAACGAGTAAAAATGCGGTATTGACTCAGATTTGGATGGCAACAACGAGGACACTCACCCTAATACCACACTGCTCACTGTGAACTAAGAGGACACTCATTCTAATATTATCAATTAATAAACATCGTCTGCACCAGTGGTTCGTTGATTAAGCAAAGGAGTTGTCATTTAGCTTAAAAAATTATGGAAACACCCAATGCTACAAATACCGCTTACATGAACTCAAACCTACTCGCCGCTCTAAATTGAAGTATTCTATATTCTTGGTTAAGAACTAAGAGGACACTCATTCTAATATTTCACCATATTGTACAGAATCAGACTCAGACTCAGACTCAGTACCTAAATGTTAATTTCGTTTTAGGTGGGGTTTTCTCAGATGTTTTAGGTAACAACTGCTAGATTGATGATTTTTTCTATCGATATAAATTGCAACTAAGAGGACACTCATTCTAATATTTCACCATATTGTACAGAATCAGACTCAGTACCTAAATGTTAATTTCGTTTTAGGTGGGGTTTTCTCAGATGTTTTAGGTAACAACTGCTAGATTGATGATTTTTTCTATCGATATAAATTGCTGACTAATGCAAACAATCAAAGTATATCGTCTGCACCGCTGATTAAGCAAAGGAATTGTCATTTAGCTTAAAGAATTATGGAAGAACCCAATGCTACAAATACCGCTTACATGAACTCAGACCTACTCGCCGCTCTAATTTGAAGTATTCTATATTCTTGGTTAATGATTCACTGCTGCCGACAAAGCCTTTAAAGGTTTTTTCAAATTCATTCGCCATCGTCATCCAGTTGTCGACACTGATACCCAATCGATCCAAAACAGGTGGAATTGATTTATGTACTGCTCCACACTTGTCTTTTCGAATAATACGGCCCGTCCAATCGACAAGCTCAAGGTAGTCAGTTAAACGAAATGGCAGTCCATCCGGCATGGGTTGTCGAGGGTTACCGACAAAAGGCATCAGTGCTTTGACTTGCTGGTTAGGATGATTGGGGTTTTGTGCGTTTTTTACTTTTTTAGAGCGATGTTTAACGGAAGTGTGATGTGATGTTTCTGGAGTTTTGGCCATATTGGCTCGTATGGGATTTAAATCGACGTAGGCCATGCAGGCTGCTAAGGCTTTTTCATCCAGAAGGGCTTGTGATTTAAATCGCCCTTCCCAAAATCGCCCCGTACATTGATCTTCGATATTCGCTTGCCGAGCAATGGTTTCATTTAAGCGACGCATAAACCAGCTAATACTGTGTAAACGCTCTCGCCACAACTCGACGTATTCACTGAGTTTTTCTTGCTCAGCTTTAGATAGTTCATCCCCACGGCGGTAGCGCTGACTGAATAAATTTCCATGATATAACGTGTGCCAGCGATCGATGACTTCTTTATCAGTCCAGTCGTTTGCATGCTTTGCATTGATATGCAGCACAACGTGATAGTGGTTTGACATGATGGCGTAAGCAGCAATGTCAATGGCAAATACTTGAGCTTGCTTAACCAATTCTTCTTCTAACCAAGCGCGCCTGTGTTCGTAACTGGTATCACTTTGCTTGTCATGACCGCACAAGAAAGCACGGCGGACACAGCGGGAGATGCAGTGATAATACGGCGTGGCTTCTAAACTGACGAGTTGCTTTCTGGGTTTGGTCACAATGCATTCCTTTGCTTACTTTGGTTAATTCCGTACTGTAGCAAAACTAAAACCAAGTTCAATCAGGCGATTTACTTAGGTTGCTAAGATGGGTGTCCTTGTACTTACGTTGTACTTACGTGACCACTACAGTTGGGTGTCCTTGTACTTGTTTTTTTGCAAGCCTGACCGAACTTGATCCGCCGTGTAATTGGCCTTTTTACCGCCTACCATCGGTGGAAGGCATCGGGATTTAACTTACCAGTATGAGTCCATTGAGTAACAGCTGTTGCTGGGTGATCCAACATATCTTTTTTGGTGTAACCAAGCATCTCCCCTAAATACTGGGGCATTAGACAACAACGAGGACACTAACCCTAATACTTTGCTTGCTTTGAGTTGATTGCGAACTATAGCTAAACAAAAACTAAGCTCAATCAGTCAAATTACTTAGGTTACTAAGCTGAGTGTCCTTGTACTTTTCTTAACTGCTGATTACGAGAACTGTTTTTCATAAGCTTCTCGATGGTGTTTAAAATACTTATCATATTCTTCATAAGAATCTATGAGAATTGTGACTTCAACGCACGTTTCTCCCATTTCCTTTGAGAGGTCTTCAAAAGAAATAGACTCACATTTTATTTCAGTATTTTGGCCTTGCTCATAAAGCTCAGCTTTTACTACGCCAGATAAGAACTCGTAGTTTTCGGTTGGAGTGACGCTACCAAATACGAAACCCATCGGCGGATCACCACCTTCTAACTTGGTAGTACCAATTACTACATCATTAATTCGAATTTCGTAGATCACTCCATACCTCTAGAGCAGTTAAAATTAGTATATAGCGCCGGCTCACTTTGCTTTTTCATTTCCCAAGCTAGCACTTTCTAATGACCTGATTTAAAGGGACTTTTCAGCCTACGTCAATTTTTGCCCCGGCAATACGAGCGCGCTCGATAACCACGCTCGGTAATTCGGCAGCCTAGATTGTAAGCTTCTGTTTTCCAAAGAAAATTCAGGGTTATCCTACCAGACAAGTGTGCCACTTCCAGCTTCAATTGACCTTTAATTTGCCCACAGATAATTACACTGTATATTCATACTTGATAGGCATGTTTATGGAGACCTAGGATGGCTAGCCAATTTCTGAACTGAGGGGACATATATGTCCTCGTAGTATATCGTAGTAGTGAGTCAACCTTAATGGCTTTGTTAAAAGCTTCTAGCTTTTGAAAAGCCATATATCACCTTCATGAAAAAAGAAAATAGCAAGCTTTCCGGGGATTAACGAATATATTCCATCTTGATAGTCACCCAACACAAAAGCTTCTCTTGGCGTTGTGATAATAGGGTTATCAATGAAATCCCAATAAACGCCATCACTGTACTTGCCAAGATTCGAAGCATTTGTAATTTTGGTAGCTAATCCAAAATTTAAAAGTCCACTAAGCTTATGTGAATCTCTATGGGCTCTGGAGGATCTCTTTTTAGCTAGATGAATCCATCTTTCATTTCTTTGCTTAGGCATGAATGCCTTAAAGAATTCAATAAGGTGCTTATCAGCTTCTTCAGAGCTGCTATCTATCGCCTTTTCAAATATTTCGTATCTATCAATCATGTATCGTGATCACAAAGACTTAGTCATGGCAGAACGGCCAGTTACCTGAGCTGCCCCCACACAGATCCGAACGAGCGAAACTACCGCATCCAGCTCCTCAGTTATATATCCGCTCGTGTAATGCACAAGCCCCTCCATTAGCTAGGACCAGTCAACTGGAATTGACCTTTTCTTGACCACTAATGGCTCAATTTGAAAATATCATAACATATCCTAGAAAATCTAAGAGGGACACTCATTTTATTAACTGGTACCACTCTGCTTGTCATGACCGCACAAGAAAGCACGACGGACACAGCGGGAGATGCAGTGATAATACGGCGTGGTTTCTAAACTGACGAGTTGCTTTCTGGGTTTGGTCACAATGCATTCCTTTGCTTACCTTGTATTGATTGCGTACTGTAACAAAGCGAAAACCAAGTTCAATCAGCCGAATTACTTAGGTTACTAGGATGGGTGTCCTTGTACTTCTCAGCAAAACTAAAACCAAGTTCAATCAGGCGATTTACTTAGGTTGCTAGGATGGGTGTCCTTATAGTTTCTACACAGTAGACGCCACATAAAGAGTACCCGCGATTGCGGGCCATTTTTATATATACTGAATACTGCCGTCATCACTTATAAAATAAATCCCATCTAATACGCCAGATATAGATGGCAAATTTTCAATTGCATCTGAGCGGAATGTTATAGGAAAACGGCCTTTCATCACTTGTAGAGCAGTATCATAGTCATCCCATGACGGCTTTATCATTCCATTCCAAAAAGTAATGCAATCTTCTTCATTTACAAACAAAACAGGCTTCAGGTCTTCGAGAGTATCGGGATCACTCCAATACATATACCCCAAATACTCTTTGCCCTCACCGTCAATAAAAATAGTCTTAATAATTACCTGGTAATCCGCTGAAATCTCATCTGTACCGCAAGGTTTTACTGACAGCTCATCCTCAACAGAATCATCCATTGGAAAATACCATACTGGATGCTTCCGAAGGTCTTCCGATTCCAAATCGTAAATTTGTTTTTCTACCATAGAATCAACTCCCCAAATTTTTCATTACTTAATCAAATGGCTAACTGAATCAAATAGATCTGAGCGGCCTAGATCACCATAGGCATTTTGCAAGCCTGACCGAATTTGATCCGCCGTGTAATTGGCCTTTTTACCGCCTACCATCGGTGGAAGGTATCGGGATTTAACTTACCAGTATGAGTCCATTGAGTAACAGCAGTTGCTGGGTGATCCAACATATCTTTTTTGGTGTAACCAAGCATCTCCCCTAAATACTGGGGCATTATATGATGAGCCTGGAACCCTTTAGTTATCCCTTTCAATTCACTATAGGTGGGACTTATAGCTATTGGCGCTGCAGTCTTTGTAACTGATAGTACTTCAAGTGCTTTAAGTCGATTTAAAAAAGCAGCTCCTAAAATAACTGATGCACTTGCTAAATCGCCATCGCTCAACGCCCCAACACTTTCATTAATAGGTGTGATTAATTCGCCAAAAATAAATGCAACTTCACCTGCAACACCAAATGGCTCAAAATAGTTTTCATATACAGAGTTCATGGTATCTTCAATAAAAGTATTATTCAAAACTATAACAACGAGGACACTCACCCTAATATTTCAGCATATTGTACAAAATCGATCTCAGTAACTGTATACTAATTTTCGTTATGGGTAGGATTTTGACAGGTGTTTTAAACGATAATCGCAGGCGTGATATTTTTTGCTCGCAATATAAATTATTGACCAATACACAATCAAAGAATCATTGTCGGCACGCTGGTTAAGCAATGGAATTCAAAAAAGGATAATCGTTACTGACGACGGTGCACCGTCAGAGATTGGCTTCGACTAATAAGTCCTTCTTCAGTGCCGCCAGCGCTTCATGATAAATCTGACGTGTGCGCTCCAAAGTGACACCAATTTTAGGGGCAATTTCTCGAAAGGTTAATATTTTCCCTTCCTGATTGATGCCCTGGTAAAGCGTTAATACTAGACGCTGGCGCTCATTGAGATTCATTAAACGGGATCGGATAAAGGCTTGTTCTTTGCTCGCCATCACTTCCTCTTCGGGCGACCGGCTTTCGCTAGCGAGTTGCTCGGCGAGTGACAACCCACTGCCCTCTTCCCTCGAACGATCATCATTCAATGATAGGCCTAACCCATTCACTTGAGACGCTAAGCGGATGTGCTCTGGTTTGATACCAGTGAGGCTTGCTAGTATTTCCTCCGATGGATACCTTCCATAGGCGTGTAAGTATTGTTGTTTTGCTCGGTCAAGCTTTGTAATAACGTCCACGACGTTAGCAGGTAAACGAACCACACCTCGCTTCTCAGTCAGTGCCGCTTTTATCGCCTGCTGAATCCACCAGTAGGCGAAGGTTGAAAAACGAAAACCTTTGTTGATATTAAATTTTTCAGTGGCACGAATTAGGCCTAATGTCCCCTCTTGAATTAAGTCCTCAACATCCACACCAAGATCTTTATGCTGATGGGCAATACTGGCAACCAATCGCATGTTCGACTCAATCAATCGGTCTCTATAATGACGATATTCTTCTAAATGTTGCTTGGCTTTCTTTAAGGGCTTTGCTGCAACTCGATCGCGGTATAACGAGAATACTTCACTTCTGTCGCCGTCAAATTTAGCGATATTCTCTGCTATCTGGCGTACGCAATGTTTAGCCTCTTGCCTTTCCATTTGCAGCTGAGCGCCTACCTGTATCGTCAACTTATCATGAGCGGTTAAAATAATATCTTGCGCTGGACCTGACTGACTTTGATAAGCCACCACCTCAACAGCTTCCGATCTTAACGCTGCATCCTTCAATAAAAGGCTGCCTAATTCTGCCATTGCCGCATCCATGCCTTTGGCAATCTTCCTTTCTTCGGATTTAGACAATAAAGCGTGAGATAGAATGGACGCTTGTAAAGGTGTCGTTTCAGTAGCAAGCATAGATCAGCACTCTCTAACGTTAATCTTCTTGTTTCACCATAGAAACATACGGTCAAAATACGCATTCAGATCAACATCCGGGTAAACCTTCGAGTGCTTACCTCACCCAAGCAACGCTCTCATCCCTAATCAATACTTAAACAGATGAGTGATCCACATCACGGCCCGAGTGTGTGAGGTCGCGTGCTGAGTGAATGAGCGTATGGATTGGTGAGAAGGCCCCTGCTAGAATCGCTGACATTCATGAAAAGACACTAGGAATGATTGTGACCACAAATCAACCGCCCTTCGGCGTCATCATTGCAAACCTAGGGACGCCTACCGAGCCTACACCCAAAGCAGTGAGACAGTATCTCGCCGAGTTTTTGTGGGACAGAAGGGTCGTGGATACACCGCGTCCCCTATGGTGGTTAATTTTGCACGGTGTGATTTTGAGAATTCGCCCTGGCCCCGTATCGAAAGCTTACAAAAGTGTCTGGACCGAGGAGGGGTCACCGCTCATGGCGATCAGTCGCCGGCAACAGCACGCACTAAAAGCAGCATTAGATGAGCAATTTAAAGCGGATATTCCTGTGGAACTCGCGATGACCTATGGCCACCCGACCATTGCAGAGGCCGGTCAACAAATGCGAAAAGCAGGAGTTGAAAATATTATCGTGCTGCCACTTTATCCCCAGAATTCATCCTCCACCACCGCCGCTGTATACGATCAGCTTGCGCGATCGTTAACACAGTGCCCGCATATCCCTAATATTCGATTTATCAATCAATATCATGTACACGAAGGCTATATCAGTGCCCTAGCTCAATCGGTGAGAGATTATTGGGACAAGCATGGTCGTGGTGAAAAGTTACTGATGTCCTTTCATGGCATTCCGCAGCGATATGAGAACAAAGGTGACCCGTATCCTCGCCAATGCAGAGCGACTGCCGCCGCACTCGCAGCCAAACTGGAGCTCAATGAAAGCCAATGGCAATGCACGTTTCAATCTCGCTTTGGACGTGAGGAATGGGTAAAACCTTATACGGACTACCTATTAAAAGAATGGGGTCAGCAAGGTGTGAACCGAGTTGATGTCATCAGCCCCGCTTTTTCAGCAGATTGCTTAGAAACGTTAGAAGAGTTAGAGGTCGAAAATCGCGATTACTTTTTGGAAGCAGGTGGTGAGTCCTATCACTACATACCTTGCCTAAATGATCGACCTGATCATATAGAAATGATGAAGGACATCATCATACAAAACAGTTTAGGTTGGGTATCAACCCAATAAGAACGCCCTTCTTCTAGCAACGCTACCGAGCTGAATGGTTAATCTAAACTTTCAACCGTCAGCTCGTGAACGCTTCAACATGTTCACCAGCCTTTCATAATCTGAAATCACGACCTCCGCCTGTGTATGGTAAGCAGGAAGAAGACCGGGACAGTAAAAACAAGACGTCATGCCTGCAGCATTAGCGGCTAAAATATCGTAACGATAATCACCAACGTACATGAGAGCGTTCGGTTTTATATTCCATTGGTCGGCCACTAAATGAAGCGCCTGTGGATCTGGTTTTGGTCGCGCGTCTTCTCGCGTCACGACAAAATCTATAGGAATATTATTTTTTCGGACTTTAATCAAGGCAGCTTCTCGAGTGTTACGAGTCACAATCGCCATTGGCATGCGTTGCTGCTGACAATAAGCCAACACCAAATCCACACCATTTAACGCTTCTGATGTTTGTGCTTCTTCGATTTCATGATCATAAATAATTCGATGCGCTCGCGCCTTTTGCGTCGACGGCAATAAATCGACATACGCGAGTAAATCTTGATTTTCTGGGCAACCGACTTGTTGGCGCATCCATTGGAAGTCTAGTTTAGAGGTCACCAAGGTGCCATCTAAATCAAAGATAATGCCCTTTACGTGCTTTAGTGTTACATCATTATGGGTCATGTAGGTGCTCGGTCACGTTTTATTTTATAGTACGCACTCAGAACAATATGCTCAAGGTACGCACAATGCTGTATTCAACATCTATACGAACAGCACTGCTGGACAGATTACTGAATCAGGCAGAACATCCGGTTCAGGGTGTCAGTTTATTTCACAGCATCAACGAGCAAAATTTACGCGCGATTCCGGTCCAAAAAACAACCTTATTGCTGGTGATTAGCGGCACCAAATACATTCAAGATAATGAATGCTACATCGTTCATGAAGGCAAAGGTATTATTATTCCAGCTGGTCGGACCATCACATTGTCTAACCTTCCCAGCCCTGATGTTGACCATTACTTAGCCGTAGCGGTGAGTATTACCCCTGATTTAGCCAAACAGTATTATTCTTTTGCAGACCAAGTCGTTTCAAATGAAAGACTTCCGAGTCGTCACTCCTCTGTTGCTCATTCGCAGATGCTCAACCTAGAAACGTTTAATTTGGATGAGCCTATTCAAATTTTATTGCAACAATGGATTGATTCATCCAATAAGATGCATTTATCAGATATCCAGTTAACGTTAAAAACCATTGAGTTACTCAGTATGATTGCTGAGCACATTGATCTTTCGCCATTTCTTTCCCCCCGCCAGCGCTCATGGAAAGAAAGAGTGCTTGAACACATTGAGCACAATGTGGCCCATCCATGGACACTAGAAGAAATTTGCCGTCTATTAGCCACCAGCCCATCCAGCTTACGCCGCCATTTAGCAGTGGAAGGTACAGGTTTCCGAGACATACTCGAAGAAACTCGGCTTTTACACGGACTGGTTTCATTACAAGAAACATTTTGGCCCATTAATCAAATTGCTCTTTCTGTTGGCTACCAAAGCCAATCGAGATTTTCTGAACGCTTTAAAAATCGATTTGGTGTTTCACCCAGTGCACTAAGGCAAACCCGTCGGTCAATTGATACTCATGGCCACGCATCTTAAGAAAGGATGTTGACGTTTTAAGGAGGTATTTTGGTGTTTACAAGCGAACGAGGCGACGGCATCGACGCTATGCTAGCGGCTCATGATTAATAAAGAAGGAGCACGAAAATGATGCAAATACCGAATCACTCCAATCAATACGCTCGATCAAACCTTCATCACTTTAAGTCTATTAAACGCACATTATTGATGATGCTCAGTTTACTGGCTTTATCGATACCCGCTCAGAGCTTGGAGCTGGTAAGTTCGGATATTCGCCACCAAAAGCCATTGAATCATACGCATGTATTTTCGGGGTTTGGCTGTGAAGGCAAAAATCAATCTCCACAATTAAGCTGGTTTGGCGCGCCCGAAAACACGAAAAGTTTTGCCATTACCGGCTATGATCCAGATGCGCCCACTGGGAGTGGCTGGTGGCATTGGCTCGTCTTTGACTTGCCAGTAAATGTATCCAGTCTAAAGCGAGACGCTGGTAATCCGGCCAATCCCAAATTGCCTATGCACGCCCGCCAAGGAAAATCAGACTACGGACAAATCGGTTTTGGTGGAGCCTGCCCACCAAAAGACCGTTCACCTCATCATTATGAATTTACTGTCTATGCATTGGACGTCGATAAATTGGAGGTGCCTGAGGATGCCAGCGCGGCCTACATTGGATATATGATTCAACATCACTTAATTGACCAAGCCCAATTGGTTGCCACTTTTGGGCGCTAAAATCGAGTCGCAATTCCTAGGCTAGCAGGTTGCTGCAAAACAACCTGCACCGCTTCGGTCATCCTGATAAACGGGACCAAGCTGCTCACTTTTTAAACAAAGAAGAGGTTTTCGGTTTAAGTCACTCGAAGTGAGCAGCCCCTGTTACGAAATTCAGGAGGCTGCTAGTAGGTGCTGACTGGAAGGTGTGTGATAATCTTCCTTTCTGTCACTCTTTACTTTTCAAATGGCTTTTACATGAAATTAATTGTCCGAAATCTTGCGCGCACCACATCAGAAGCTGAGGTTTTGAGTTTATTCCAACCTTTTGGGGCTGTTCAGTCTTGTACATTAGTCATGGACAAGGAGTCCGGTGCATCGAAAGGTTTCGGATTTGTGGAAATGCCTAAGGCAGGCGATGCAAAAGCAGCCATCAAAAATCTAAATGGAATGGATGTCGCCGGCAGCAAGATTCGCGTTAAAAAAGCCGAAGGCTAGTACAACGCTTAGGCGACTCGCTTACATCGAAAGTGGCGGCACTCAGCCGCCACTTTCTAAGTCAATCTTCCAGCGTTATTTACCAAGCACAGCCCGCGCAATAATTTCCTTCATCACTTCAGACGTCCCGCCGTAAATACGTTGCACCCGCGCATCCAAAAACGCTCGGGCAATCGGGTATTCCAGCATGTACCCGTAACCGCCAAATAGCTGCACACATTCGTCTGCGACTTTGCATTGCAGCTCAGTGGATGACAGCTTGGCTTTGGAGGCATCAATCGTGGTCAATTCTCCCTGCTGATATTGCAAAATACATTGATTAACAAATGCACTGACTACGGACAACTGGGTATCTAAGGAGGCGAGCGTAAAGCGGGTATTTTGAAACTCTGAAATCGCCTTGCCAAAAGCCTTGCGTTCACAGACGTAATCCTGAGTCCATTTCATCATGCCTTCGCATGCTGCAACCGCACCCACGGATAGAATTAATCTTTCCCGCGGTAGCTCTTGCATCAGGTGCATAAACCCCTGATTCAATTCACCAAGTAAATCTTCGGTATAGACCTGATCAAAAAACAATTCAGACGTGTCGCCCGCATGCTGCCCGATTTTATCGAAATTCGCGCCCGGCAAGTAACCTTCTGATTTTTTGTCTAGCAGAAACAAACTGGTGCCTTTTGCTCCCGCATTAGGATCCGTTTTGGCCGCTACGATGCAAACATCGGCGTGCTGTCCATTCGTGATGAAGGTTTTTTGACCCGATATTCTCCAGCCATCACCGTCTTTCACCGCTCGTGACTGTATGCCTTGTAGATCTGACCCCGCGCCCGGTTCCGTCATCGCAATGGCACCCACAGCTTCACCGCTGACTAACTTGGGAATCCAATATTGCTTTTGCGCTTCTGTTCCTAGGTGCGTGATGTAGGGTGTCACAATATCTGAATGTACCGAAATATTCGTCGCGAGTGCGGCAAAACCTCGACGAGACAGTGATTCAATCACTGCCACGCTCAGCGTGAAGTCTCCTGCGCAGCCACCGTATTCTTCGGGTGCATCAACGCATAAAATGCCCGCCTCCCCCATCGCTGACCACACTTCACGCGGAATAATGCCGTCTTTTTCCCATTGCTGATAATAGGGCTCGATTTCACGATCAATAAATCGTTCAAGGGATTGGCTAAACAGCCGTTTTTCTTCTGACATCTTGTTAAGGCTCTTTCATTGTCTTGAAGCTAGCCACCAAAACCGACTGGTCACACATCCCAATGGGGACATCAGTCCATTTTCCTTAAGGTATTAATCGAACTGTGAACACTCAAAAGGCTAAAGTTCGTCCAACGCCGACGTTCAGGTTGCTAGGCTTTCTATTATTGTTTTTCCGCTCAACGGCTATTCGGCCACAAGTCGCCCTTGATTAAAAGGAGCGAATTGACATAACGATACAGCGGAAACAACAGCGGTATGAATATTGGTACTGAAGGTCACCCTCTGCACGAAGCACCACACATCTTCGGCTGATCAAACATTACAGAATTAGAACAAACGTACTCCTTTTATCGCTTTAGGCGCCCCATAGAACCCATTACTGATTCAATATTGCTGCTTCATAGAGTGACTATGAGTTATCATGCCGCCGCTATCTATCTCTTTGTCCAAGCCTTCTATATTTGTAGTGATGATGTCTATCTATGCCCACGTTGTGTGATTTTAAAAAAGGTGACTTGCTCAAAAAGCCGTCAAAAGTCTGGAAACTTATCGACGCCCCTGCCTATGTATGCGCAAAGTGCTTAAGGCAAGCGAATCAAAAAGAAAACTTATGCAGCCCGCAAAATTTAGCTAAGATCAAAAAACTTGCTAAAGGTTAAAGCGAAACTCTGTCAGCCGATATGATGAGCGGGTGTCCTTCAATATTGGAGCACAAGCGCGAGATCTTTCTAGTGTTTTGAAAGGGAGATTTGCTCGGTGAACTGTGCTTTTTGCACTGGCGAAGTTTAGTAAACACCTGTATGCTCAGCCACTTTTTTGGACATGAGTTGTCACCATGTTAAGCAGTTTACGATACCTCCTTTTAGGGCTTCACTTTGTCATCGGATCATTTCTATGCTTCGTTGTCGTGATATTCCGCCCATTTCACCCTACCAATAGCCAATTGGCCGCCAAGATATACTCGTGGGGAGGGCTTAAGATTATTGGCATGCGGACAGAAGCCGAGAATGTAGAGCGCTTAACCGTTAACCAGCCTTGTGTCGTTGTCGCAAATCACCAAAGTAACTGGGATTTGTTTGTCGTGGGGTCAATCGTCCCCAAACGTACCGTGAGCCTAGGCAAAAAAAGCTTAAAATGGGTGCCTTTTTTTGGGCAGATCTACTGGCTGGCGGGTAATGTTCTCATTGACCGTGGCAACCGTAAGAAAGCCCTCGAAGCCATCGAAGTGACTAAGACAGCACTGAAAGAAAAAAATACATCCATTTGGATATTTGCTGAAGGGACACGTAATCACGGCAAAAACATGCTGCCATTTAAAAAAGGTGCGTTCCACACTGCCATTCATGCCGGTGTCCCAATCGTACCTGTATGCTGCAATAGCTATTTGGAAGGGTTTGATTTAAACCGTTGGAACAACGGGGTTGGGCGATTAAACGTACTAGAACCCGTTGAAACAAAACACCTGACATTGAAAGATGTTGACCAGCTTATGGTGGATGTCCACTTAGCCATGATGGACGGCATACAAGCGCTAAACGAAAAAGGCAAAACCACCGTCGTTTCATAATCTTTTCTCGGTGCTCCTCATCACGCAAATGCACCTCTACGAGTGCATTTGCCGCTTACACACTTAAAACGTTTAACATTCGCAAGAATCAGGTGGCCATACCGCATCGGCTTATTTAGACTGATTTTATGAATACAAATACTTCACAGCCAATGCCTGCCTTACATTCAGATGCCACATTTGAGCGTCACTATAAGCTTTGCGCCAAAGCAATTGAGTATATGGTTAGTCATATGGACTCGCGGCCATCGCTTGAACAAATATCGGAGCATGTCCACACCAGTCCATTTCATTTTCAACGAATTTTCCAAGAATACGTTGGCTTAAGCCCCAAGCGCTTCTCCCAAGCATTGACCATTCAGCAGGCTAAAACCCTACTGAAACACCACTCCATAGAGCAAAGTAGTTTGTCATTGGGGTTAAGTAGTCCGAGCCGATTATACGATCAGTTTGTCAACCTAGAAGCCATGACACCGGGCGAGTTTAAAGCATTAGGGCAAGCGCTGACATTACGCTGCGGGCTTCATGACACCCCATTCGGGCGCATCGGTATGATGACGACGAGCAAAGGTATTTTTCGCCTTGAATTCACAGACGACCTCCAACAGCTCATTGCACGCGTCAAGCAAAGCTTTCCTAACGCACAGTTTTTGCCCGCAGAAGACAGTCAAGATGGGGTGTTAGAACAAGTGATGAATCAAGTACTCCCTTCACGTGTTTCCACTGCCCGCTCTAAAGCGGCCAAGCCGCTTTCCCTATGGGTCTCAGGCACAAATTTTCAGGTGAATGTGTGGCGCGCGTTGCTCAACTTGCAATATGGGCAGACATTGGCCTATGGGAATTTAGCCGAGCAGATCCACCAGCCCTCCGCGGCTAGGGCCGTCGGCACCGCTGTGGGAGCCAACCCTATTGCTATGATTATCCCGTGCCATAGAGTTTTACAAAAATCGGGCGCTATCGGCGGCTATCGCTGGGGCGTGCCCACCAAACGGGCCATCCTAGCGGCTGAGCACGGCCTCACTACCTCGTCTCCTTCCTCCACCATCTTGTAATCGACATTTGCCTTTCCTTGATTCCCTTTCTTAACTAGTAAGAACGGGCAAAGAATATTGAGCATCATGAGTACAAAAGTTTTAATTTGTGATGATTCCAACATGGCGAGAAAGCAGATGAAACGGGCTTTACCCGATGGGTGGGACGTGGAAGTTGAGTTCGCGACCAATGGACAAGAGGCTTTAGATATCGTGAGAGCAGGCAACGCTGAAGTGCTGTTCTTGGACCTCACCATGCCAGTTTTAGATGGCTACGACACCCTTGAAATAATACATAAAGAAGATCTTCCTGTGATGGTGATCGTCGTATCTGGCGACATACAACCCGAAGCACGAGAACGGGTTAAAAAAATGGGAGCCATTGATTTCATCAAAAAACCCGTCGACCAGTCTAAAGCCCAACAGGTGCTGCTAGAGTACGGTTTAATTACGGGGGATGCGTAATGTCGGAGACACTTCCGCCCATTTCGCTAACGGAAGATGAGCGCGACTGTTACCAAGAAATTACTAACGTCGCCATGGGACAGGCCGCTGACCGACTTGCCCGACTATTGAATGTGTACGTCATTTTGCCGATCCCCAATGTCAATGTCATTGAAATCAATGAGTTTCAAATGACCCTCAAAGCCATTGATGATACCAGTTCCGTATCGGCCGTTTGCCAAGGTTTCATCGGCGCAGGTATTGCGGGAGAGGCGCTGCTGATCTTTAACGATTCCAGCTTTGCTGACATTGCCACATTGTTAGATTATCAAGGCGAGCTGGATCAACATGGCGAGTTAGAAGTACTTATGGATGTAGCAAACGTATTAAACGGAGCATGCATCCAAGGCATCGGCGAACAATTGGATATCGATTTCAATCAAACACATCCGATGGTGTTAGGGCAACATTGCAAAATTTCAGACCTCATTAATAGCCAAGAAGCAAAATGGCAACGCACATTAGCCATTGAAATCAATTACACCATTGAAGATAAAAATGTGAATTGCGATTTACTTTTGCTCTTTACGGAAGACTCGGTCCGTCACATGAATCGCCTTATCAGCTTCTTATTGGACGATTAACTATGAGTAATCCTGGATTAGAAATGGACGAGTTCCACTGGCTCATGGATATTCTACAAACCGTGGATATTGGTTTGGTAGTACTTGATCGCCAATATACGATTAAACTGTGGAACAGCTTCATGGAAAACCACAGCGGATTAAGGCCAGATCAGGCCAAGGAGAAAAACCTATTTGAGCTGTTTCCTGAGGTCGAGGAAGATTGGTTTAGAAAAAAGGCGGAGACTGTCTTTTTATTGAAAACACGTGCCTTCACCATATCAGATCAACGGCCTTATTTGTTTTACTTTAAGAACAACCATCCCATCACTGGCCGAGCGGACTTCATGTATCAAAACTCGACCATCATACCTCTTAACAGCGCTGATGGTTCGACACACCACATTTGCTTAATTATTTACGATGTCACACAGGCTGCAATTAACAAGGTTGATTTAGCCAAAACGAGAAGTGCATTGATTAAGTTATCGAATGCCAACAAGTAGCTGACTCAGTCAATCATCAATACCAATAGCAGGGTCAATATTCGCGACAGATTGTTGAAGTTTTTCTCCAAGACGAACATTTTTTCCCATTTCTTTTAGTATTTTTTCTATTCGAGACTCTAGCATACCTAACTCAGCGACCAGGTCATCGTGAATTGACTGGAAGTCATCACCTTCCTGCAATAAACGCGCTTTTTCACGCAGGCTATGAATATTCTTTAACTGGACAGCAAAGGCAGCATTGGCCTTATGAGCATTTTTAACAACAATCATCGCCTGCTGATATAGCGCCTCAATATGTTCGGGGGCTACTTGAACATTCGAGACGTCATCCACCGCATCGATCGCTCCGCCTGCACCATGTTGTGTGCCTAGCCAGTAAACAAAGAATGGTACAACGTACGTTAAAAAAAGCGGAAACCAATGAACGGAAGCATCATTAAATAACGCTGACCATTGGTTGATCACCGTCAATATAGTGCCGACGATCAACGAGGTCATAAACGCTTTTTTTATTACACCTTTTTTGGTGACAACATGACTCGACGACATAGTGCTCATAAATTCGGATGTCCTATTTACGTCTGAATTGTAGAGGCGTGGACGTTCAACTTCAGTGACGCTGGACACATCACAGAGGCTTTTTTCTCAATGGCCCACTGACACTGGTTGTTATTTAAGGGCTCCTCAATAAAGGCCATTTGACTCTCGGATCTGGCTTCCTGCTTCGCTCAAATACCTGCATCCATTCAGTCGTGCAAATTTTCTGTAGCGCTTTATAACCTAAGCGGACGCAGTGACTTAGTCGGTCGAGAGTAGCAACCTCAACACCGTTATAGAGAATAGCGACACTGCGCAGCACACGCTTTAACTCAACCTACTTACCGCTTTCATCGCTACTCACAATTTGATACTGGTCCGCACCAACACACAGATACTGAGCACTATTCAATAGCGCTAAGCTACAATGGTAAGTCAATCATGCCAAAGTTAACCAAGGCCGTTAATCCCCAAAGCACCACGACTTGCACTAGACTGAAAAATACGGCTGCTGATGCAATATCTTTTGCTGAACCTGATAGTTCATTGTGCTCTTTACCAATACGATCGACCGTGTACTCTATAGAGCTGTTCAAAAGCTCAGTGATCACTACGATAAATAAGCTTAGTAGCAGAATCAAAAGCTGGGAAAGGTTTTCGGCCAGAAAGAATGCCAACGGTGCCATCAAAGCTGCTAGCACAAACTCTTGGCGTACCGCTGCCTCTGTTGTCCATGCCGTGCGAATGCCTTTTATTGAATAGCCAGTCGCTTTTAAGATACGTTTCAATCCCGTTGTGGTGTATTCGGTTTTCACGATATTGTTCACTCTATAGACAAATTTTGCGCGCTCACCCTACCGCTTTCATCAACCCTAATCAATAGCAGATGATAACGGTATAAATAAAATGCAAACAATACCCACACAGAACCCTTGACGGTCATTCCTAAAACAGCCACCCTTTTGACAACCTGTTAGGCGATGTAGATTATGCAAAAGTTACGTAGCGCGCTAGGCTGGGCGCTTTATAGTTTAGGTGGGCTATGGTTGGCACTGACCATAAGCTGGATAATGTTAGCCATTTTCGATTTTGGTTACCCTATATTGCATGACACATTAGATATCGAACAACACAGCCAAAAATTTGGCCCACAGAATCAATTTAAACTCGACTTCGAAAAAACGAATAAACAAGAACGTGTGCAGCTATTCCACGCAATCAACATTGCAATTCATCGAAACGGCGCTGGACTCGAAGACATTGAGTATCACACTTCATCAGGCGATCGCATTGACACTTTACTGAGAGAAGCTGAAGTCATTCACCTGCAGGATGTCGCACACTTAATCAACCAACTTGCCGTGATCAGCCTCCTAATTATCCTATTGTGGGGAGCGACGACATATTACCTGACTGCTCGAAAGGCGGTTTTTCCCAGTCTGTTTAATCAAGCTTTGCTCACCATAGCAGCACTCGGATTGTCCGCACTGGTTGTCATCTTGATCGGACCAACAAAAGTATTTTATGCCTTCCACCACTGGGTGTTTCCAGATAACCACCAATGGTTTTTCTATTATCAAGAATCGTTAATGACAATATTGATGAAAGCGCCCGATTTGTTCGGCTGGATCGCCATATTGCTCGTAGTATCATCCATCATCATTTTTATCGTGCTGAACTTTGGGACAAGATGGATAACTCAGATCTATTATCGACGAAAGCATTCAGGCACTTCAGCACCCAATATTTCCAGCGCTAAATAATGAATATGATAGACAACAACAAGCTTGCCGTGGCTAAGCTCGACCCTGATTTGAGTATCCGTAAAAACCACTGATAAAGTAAATTAAGTTCGTACCCATTGCATTGATGATGCAAAGCCCAGAATTAACGGTAGTATCAAGGATAAGATTATGAGTAATGACACCTCGGAATTTCATGAACCGAATGAGCACCATCTTGAGTTAAGGCACTTTAAACTGAGTGACTTTGAAGGCCTGAAAGCCTTAATGGACGATGTATATACGTCTCTAGGCGGCAGCTGGACTCGAAAACAGTTTAAGACGCAATTAACCACCTTTCCTGAAGGTCAAATATGCATTGAGGATAAAGGGAAAATTGTGGCTGGCGCCTTTTCGGTCATTGTTGACTATAAGAATTTTGGTGATAAGCATACTTACGAAGAAATTACCGGAGATGCATACCTTACGACGCACGATCCAAATGGTAATGTCCTATACGGAGTGGATGTATTTGTATCCAAAGACTATCGAGGCTTACGCCTAGGAAGACGATTGTACGAAGCGCGCAGGGAATTGTGCGTGAACCTAAACCTGCAATCGATCATGGCCGGCGGGCGAATTCCCAACTATCAAAATCATTCTAAGGACATGAGCCCGTACGAATATATAGAAAAGGTTAAATCGAAAGATTTGTACGACCCCACTCTAACCTTTCAATTATCAAATGGGTTTGAAGTCAAGCAAATATTAAAAGCCTACTTACCAGAAGACAAAGAGTCCAGAGGGTATGCCACACTGCTCCAGTGGCATAATATTTATTACGAGCCAGATAATCCGAAATTAATTGGTGCTCCCAAAACCACCGCGCGAGTCGGTTGCGTGCAATGGCAAATGCGATACTTTAAAGATATATCCGAGCTGTTGCAGCAGTTAGAATATTTCGTCGATGCACTCTCCGATTACCAATGCGACGTTGCGCTCTTTCCCGAATTTTTTAACGCGCCCTTAATGGACTTCTCCCCTGAAGATTCGCCGATGGAAGCCGTTACCCATCTGGCCAGCTATAGCGAAGAAATACTCATCGAAATTTCACGGCTTTCGGTATCGTACAACATTAATATTATTGCCGGCTCACTGCCCATCATCGAGGATGGCAGTATTTATAACGTTAGTTATTTATGTCGCCGAGACGGTACAGTCGACAATCAATACAAATTACATCCGACGCCCCATGAAAAACGTGACTGGTTAATGCAAGGCGGAGACAAATTAAATTATTTCGATACCGATTTTGGCAGAATAGGCATTCTAATTTGCTATGATGTTGAGTTTCCTGAACTCGCTCGCCTATTAAGCGAAAAGGAAGTGCAAATTCTATTTGTTCCATTTTGGACCGATACGAAGAATGGGTATTTGCGCGTCCGTCGATGTGCTCAAGCACGAGCGATTGAAAATGAATGCTATGTCGTCATTGCAGGCAGTGTTGGCAATCTACCCAAAGTAGACAATGTTCATATTCAATACGGACAAACGGCTGTTTTTTCACCTTCAGACTTTTCATTTCCGCACGATGCCATTGTATCGGAAACCACACCAAATACAGAAATGACCCTAATTACTGACTTAGATCTCGCAAAACTTAATACACTGCAGCATGAAGGATCGGTTAGAAATTATTTAGACAGAAGGCGGGATCTTTATCGAGTGGAATGGGTGGGAAAACAAGACTTTGATATTTCAGAGCCGGATAAACAGTAAAGTACTTTGACCAATATGGAGATCAAAATGATGTTAAAAAGAACAATAAAAGGTTTAGGCTTGCGACAACAGAAACTAAGCACCATCTTAGCGTTGATCGCATTACTCGTACCGAATATTGCCGTATCCGATACCACCAGCAGCGGTATGATAAAAACCCAAAGCCACCACTCTGTATCTGACACCGCAGATCGATTAATCGCCGTTCTAGAAAAGAAAGGCATGACTGTATTTAATCGAATTAATCATGGAGAAGGCGCAAAAAAAGCAGGTGTAGATATTAATCAAATAGAACTCGTGATTTTTGGCAACCCCAAAGTCGGAAGTCCATTGATGAAATGCGCACCCTCTGTGGCGATTGATTTACCTCAAAAAGCTCTGATACAACAAGACGCGAAAGGAAAGGTTTGGTTATCGTACAACGATCCGATGTACTTAAAGAAAAGGCATAATATACAAGGCTGCGATCAAATACTTAACAAGGTAAAAAATGCACTGAATAACTTTGCTACCGCCGCAACCTCTAAATAAGTGCCAAGTTGGCGCTACAGAAGGGCTAATGGGTGAAAACTGTTTGAATGGAAGCGAATTTCAATCACACAGATATTTAGGCGCCCTGATCAAGGTACTTCAAGTGAGACAATTCAACCAAAATTAAAATAGTCGAATAAAAGCTCAACATATAAGTTTTCAGAGTTGAGCATTGTACCTTTGACGCGACTGTGGCTTTCAACAACTTACTAGGTAAACTTTAATAATGGCATTCGCCTAGTAAGTGGTTGAACTGACACCGGCCCAATATCTCAATGCTTGTTAGCTTGATTAAGCATTTTCAGAAAGTATTGGCCAGTGATCAACGATTTTCCCGTCCCTGTATACGGCTATATCGCCAAATTGCAAAAACACTGCTTCACTTTGATTGGGTCGCATGAAAATCCAATCATCCTGCTGAAGGTTAACAGCAGAAGAGCCGTTATACATTTCTTGATTGGTTGATCGTCCAAATACTGGATTCAAGCTGACGCCTTTTGGTGAAACAGGTGTCGCCTTCCAGTACCCGCCATACGTAAAAAATGCTTGTTGTCTATTGGGATCCCAAGCTGACATTACATCTCCTAGCCAAGCCACACCCGGTATTTCAGTTTCATCTAGCACTTTTAAAACAGGTGTCGCAATGTACGAAGCGGGAATATGATCGGCCAAACTATCAGTATCAAACCCAGCGGGTTTAACAAGGCAGGTGCCGGCTGACAACTCGTTATGTGGGTAACTGCCTTCATCGTAATGCTGATAAGTTGGGCTTCCACCACTATTCAGGCACAGTTTTTTGGCATCAATATTTAATGTTAATTCAATGAGGTCAACATAGTGTTGATAAAGATGCATAGCTGCACCGCGTGTTGATTCAATACTGGCAGGCACTTTTCCGATATGGGGTTCATAACCCATCAAACCAGATAACGTAAGATTTTCTGATTCGTGGATCAAGTGGAGCATTTCTAAAAAATCATCATCATTGCTCACCCCACCTCGATGCAAGCCGATATCTATTTCAATATTAACTTGAACTTTAGTCGCTAAACTTTCTGCCATGGCTAAGTATTGACGTAATCGTTTAGGGGAATCAATTAACCATTGGAGCTGGTGCTCAGCATCAAAACCAGTGGTTTTATCGAAGCTTTTATAGAATTTCTCCGCTGCCACGACTGGCATCGGTTTACCCATCAATACATCTGCATCGGGTAATTCACGCGCGACCTGAGTTAAAAACGGTTGATGGAATACCATTAATCGATGGCTACCCGATTTTTCCATGACCAACTTAAGCATAGGAATAGAGGGTAGTGACTTAGCCACAATCCGATAATCAAATCGATCTTTAATGTGACTTTTTAAAATGCTTATATTCTCAAGCATACGATCATAATCGACTACCATCGTCGGTTTTGAGATTTTTTCTTTATGTAAAGTGTCGCTTAATTTTTCGAAATAATCATTGTGAGGCGCACCCGAATCACTTGGCTTCAGCCCAATAGCGCCTGCAGCTCCGACTGCCAGCCCACCTAACAATAAACTTCGGCGACTTATATTTATTTTATTTTTCATGTCCACCTCAAATTCGAATTAGGCCTACAATTTTAAAAGTTGCCTGACGTAATCATGCCACGTTAAATAGAGTCTTTAAGTAAGGATTTAAGAATTTTCCGGTTGGATCAAGTTGCTGACGAATGCTTTTAAATGCATTCCAGTGCTGATAGTGCGGCTGTAGCTGATCAGCCGTGAGTGTATTGATTTTCCCCCAGTGCGGTCGCCCATTATATTTCTTCATAATTGGCTCGACCGCTTTAAAGAGTGGCTTATAATCTTCTTCGAAGAACCGATGGACCGCGATAGACATAGTTTCACGTTGATAAAAAGGGCTCATCCAAATGTCATCGGATTGAATAAATCTAACTTCAAATGGAAAAAATACTTCTGAAAAATTTTTCTCCACCACTGCACGGATTTCTTTAAATGCTTGAATACCGTTCTCTCTTGGTAAATGGTATTCCATTTCATTGAAACGAACATTCCTTTCACTCGCGTAGTTTTGCCAAGAATTTGCCACCGTCACTTCTTTATCAATGGTTTTCATATAGGTGCTAAGGATTAACTGTCGCAGTTTCGGTGACCAACTTAACCAGTCTCTTAAATCTTTCAATGTTTCTGCACCATCATTCTGGTCAAGTTTTTCAGACTTAGCAGCAGGGTCTTCGGTGATATTTTGAATGTCATGAAAGCCCATTCCCGAGAATGGAATGTAATAAAATTCGTAGTTTCGATTTGCATCCGCTAATGCTTCTGCATTTTCCAATATGTCCTCGATAGAGTGCCAACTGATTTCACGCTTTAACCTATATTTAGGCATGTTTTGCAATTTAACTTGCGTCACCACTCCCAAAGCGCCTAAATTGACACGGGCTGCATTAAAAATATCGGCATTTTGGTAACGGTCGCACTCTAATACATCCCCTGTCGCTGTTACCAGTTGAATGCCCTCCACGAATGTAGGTAAACACCCTATTCCTGCACCTGTACCATGAGTCGCTGTACCTAGAGCGCCCGCGAGTGTTTGCTCGTCAATGTCCGGCATGTTAATCATGGCTTGACCAACTTCTGCTAAGGGGCCACCAATATCGCCTAACCGTGTGCCCGCTTGGATGACGGCAGTGTTATTGGAGGCATCATGCGACACCACACCGCTCATTCGACTAACGGATAAAATCGTGTCTTCAGTAGGCACCAGCGAAGTAAATGAATGGCCAGAGCCCACTGGGCGAACACAACCTTTTGCTGAGGCGATGATGTCTTGCAATTCACCGAGCGTACCTGGTGCTTTACGCGCTTGCGGGAAGCACGTTTGGGAGCCAGACCAATTTCTCCAAGGAATTCGTCTGTTTTTAGAGGAAGTTTCGGATGAACCGGTTAGGTTTTGACCCGTATTTTGCCCTGCAAATACAGACCCGGCGGGTAAAGTGCTAGCGCCTGCTGCCGCCACTAAACTGCTAAGGAGATTTCGTCTTGTGATCATGAGCATATTCTTATTGTTAGAGTAAGATAGGGCCTCGCTATGGACCCTATATTTGTATTTCGTCAACATTCACTTGCAAATTGATGACTTAGCTTCTGACTTCCGCAGCGCCTTTTATTGGGGTATTAGAGTGCCAGTTATTCATAAAACAGTGAATGGTCATTCTGTACCAGCCACAATGTCTTTAGGGCACCGCTAATCATCCAATTTGGCTCCGCAAGAGGCTGTAGATCATCCTAACTTCTGTGTTGTGTTTTCTCGATTTAACTCGTTAGACCTTCTAAAACACGCTTTGAACTTAGAATGATCTTTCGACCAGCGCTTAAAGTGGATGACTAGAGGTGTCCTTAGCCATAAAATCGATCAGCTGCTCAAATTCGTGAACCTCACAGTCCATACACAGTCCGTAAGGCGGCATCCCACCAAAGCCGTTTATCACGTGATCCACTAAGACACCCATGCCTTTATCAATTCTCGGGGCCCAAGCTTCACCATCGCCCACCAGTGGTGCCGTTGTTTCAGCCAATGTGTGGCACGTCTTACAACTTCGCTGGTAGATTTCGGCTAAGTGCTCATCCTCTGGCTGAGCGGTCTGGGCATTTAATAAAATCGCAGCAGGATCTTTTGCAGGCGAACAAGCTGACAAACCGATGAAAAAATATGAGATGAAACAAACACCCATCACCTGACGCAACCGCAACGTAAAGCCTTTTGATAAGTGGTTCGACCGAGAAGACAAGTTTTGACTAGGACGCAACATAGACTCACTCTTTTTATTCTTATGTTTGAGCAGATTATAAACAGCGGTCAGTAGGGTCAAGAAAAAACTAGCTATGACTATCGTTTGGCCCAAATTAACACACATCTGGCGACCAAGGTTTCTTGAATCGTTCAAATTGTAGGCTTCAACTTCGATCAGAAACTCCTTCCAATTCGCCCTATCTGCTTGAACACTTGCTTTTCAACTTAGTTCACATGTAACCTAAATACTTCATATGCAAACTACTAAGTAATATTCATGGATAACCGTTTATTTTTTCTCATCAACATGGCTCGCCATTGCATGTTTAAATTTGCTGAAGCTCAAAGTAATGAAAAACTGAATATTTCCATTTCTCAAGCCGCCGCATTAATGTTCATCGAGAAAAATGAAGGGTGCCAGCAAAAACAATTATCGAAAGCACTTGCCTTAAATCATTCCGCTATCACTGGACTGGTGAGCAGAATGGAGAAAAACAACCTGATTTCTCGGCAGCCGTGTAACGAAGATGGCAGAGCGTCACGCTTGCATTTGACCTCTCTTGGCTCGTCAAAACTGCCGTTAATATTTCCACTGATTAGATCATTAAATGAAGTACTCACGGAAGATTTCACCATTGAAGAAATCAGCACCATTACAAAATTTCTAAATCATGTACTAGAAAAATTTCATCTACCTGAAAACTAAGGCATGCACTCGCCTATGAACTGCGTGCCCATTCAATTCACGTCCAATCACTAAAGGAATATTCAGCAATGAGTCAGTTTTTAAAGATGTTTAATCAAATGGGTGGACAAGCGTTCTCACAAGGTATCGCCCAAGTAGCCCCCTACTTTTCAACTATTGATCCAGATGTTGTTGAATTAAAACCGGGGTACTGTGAGGTTAATCTTAAAAACCAGAAAAAAGTGCACAACCATATCGGCACGGTACACGCTATTGCCATGTGTAATGCAGCAGAATTAGCAGGGGGGATGACCACAGATGTATCCATACCCAAAGGTGCACGTTGGATTCCTAAAGGTATGACCGTTGAATATTTAGCAAAAGCTAAGACAGATTTGAAAGTAGTATGTGACGCTTCGGATGTAGACTTTTCGCAACCCGGCAATATCGTCGTTTCCGTCGCGGCTTTTGACACAGAAGGTACGAAGTGCTTTACGGCAGACATCACGATGAACGTAAAACATGCCTCTTAGGACTGAACGACGAGCAAGCACCGTATGACAGGCAAACTAACACTAGACCTGTTATGAAATAGCGCTTGGAGCTTCTAAAATTCAATCATTTTCGAAGCTCCCCACCACCCTCAAATGGAAAGACTGGCTAAATAGTCCATCCAATACACCTCAACCATCTTACCAGCTTCCCGCAATGCCGTGTCCTCATCCATTTTAGGATCATCAACAGCCATCTCCATTGCAGACGTCCCCAACTCCATAATGAGTCGGATGCGAACCTTCATATCTTCGGGGATATCCTCACCTAACGGCTGCGCAATTTTATCGCAAATCCAATCGGTCATGGCATAGTGAGATTGAAGTCGCGGCTCTTGAAGAACAGGCAGCACTCTCATAGATTTTAGGATGGTAAAACCTGCCGTTTGCTCCCGTGTCACGGCTAAGGTATCTCGAAAGAGTTCATACATGTGATGGATAGGTTTGAACGGGTCATGATCAGATTCATACTGCTGAAACCAGCTCACCATGACTTCATTTTGTCGGTCCATTAACCGAGCACCCAGCGTGTAAAGGACCGCGTACTTGTTCGGGAAATAACGATATAAGGCAGGAACAGTAATGCCCGCACGCTCAGCAATAACATTCGTTGAGACCTTCTCGACCCCACCCTCTGACAGAATCTCAGCTGCACTCTCTAAAATGCGCTCATACGTTTGAATGGCGCGCTGTTGTTGAGGACGGGTTTTTTCTAGTAACTCAAATGGGATATTTTGTTCGGTGCCTAGGGTCATCAACTGCCTCAACTATTCTTATTTTTTCACTATTTTATACATCTTGCGCCAGATTGTCAGAGGGCAGCAGATCTGGTATTGACCATAATTAAGCATTTCAGCCGATATTTGAGGTACAATTGTGCAGCTTTGGATGAATTGCGAAAAAGGCTGGATATCGACGCTTTAAACAAGCTCGGTATATTTTGCGATATTTATGAAGAGTTTTAGGAGGCTTAGTCGGCGTGAAGGAATTTGAAAAGAAAACACCGGCAGATAGTACCGAAGCAAAAGTGAGTATAAGGCCAGCCGTCACACTGCCGACCTCATGTCAGGGTAGCTCGACTAATTAGGCTACAGTGGCGTTATGATAGACTTCTTGAACGTCATCAAGATCATTGAGCATATCAAGGAATTTCTCAAAGAGTGCGACATCTTCTCCGGTCACTTCTGTCGAAGTTTGCGGAATGAAAGTGATCTCATCCATCTCAAACTCAATGCCTTCGAATGCGTCTTGTAAAGCCGTCTTCGCTTTATAGAATTCGGTATGAGGCGCGAGGACCGTAATCATGTCGCCTTCATCTTCGATATCCGTGACATCAACATCTGCCATCATCAAGGCTTCTAGTACCGATTCTTCATCCTGACCTTTAAATGCCAATACAGCATTATGATCAAACATGTGTGAGACTGAACCCTGAGCACCGATTTTGCATTTGGTTTTCGTGAAGCACTGGCGAACATCACCAAATGTACGGTTGTTGTTATCGGTTAGACAGTCAACGATCACCATACACCCACCTGGGCCAAAACCTTCGTAGCGCGCGGTCGCAAAATCTTCTCCGCCACCGCCTTTGGCCTTGTCAATCGCCTTGTCTATAACGTGCGCTGGCACCTGATCTTTTTTCGCTTTATCAATCAATCGACGCAGAGCAAGGTTGTTGTCGGGGTCAGGGCCTCCGCTTTTTGCCGTCACATAGATTTCACGACCATATTTGGAGTAAACCTTAGTTTTGACGGCGTTAGTCTTCGCCATTGAATTTTTGCGGACTTCGAAAGCACGACCCATATTTAACACTCTAACCAACAATGAACAATTCTGAACGCATTTTACTAAGCAGGCGCTGAAAATCCACCCATGATCCTAGCTCATGGCCAAACTATGGCATTTTCATTGACACTCCGACGCTTTTTTAGACGATGACTTCAGCCATGGCTCTACTTTAACGATCATTAGGCCAAGCACGATACCCCAAAAAGCACTTCCTACGCCCAGCAAGGACATACCTGAAGCGGTCACTAGAAACGTGATTAAGCTACTCAATTCGCGGCTTTCTATGGCCTCTGACAGACTACTACCAAAGGTATTGAGTAGCGCAATGCCAGCAATGGCTGCCACTAAAGCCACTGGCAGTAAGGTCAAAACAGACGTAACAGACGTGGCAAATATACCCAACATAATATACCCAGCACCGGCCCACACCGTCGCCATATACCATTTGCCTCTATTTGAGTGTACCTCTGGTCCCATGCACATCGCCGCTGTTATGGCGGCTAAGTTAAACGCAAAACCGCCAAATGGAGCGAATAGTAATCCGGTCACACCAGTCGTTGTGATCATGAGTGATGGATTCATATTGAACCCATTTGCCCTTAAAACGGCCATACCGGGTAAATTCTGAGAACACATGGTCACGATAAATAGAGGGATGCCGACGCTCATGAGCGCTTGCATTGACCACTCAGGGCTCATCCAGACTGGGTATGCCAGCCAATCCCCCAGCGAGTTTGAGTGTACGCTGTCAGGATTAACGGACAACATCGAACTCGCTGTCGAGTCCATTGTTGCATGCACTCCGAGTGACAAGTCTATGCCCACCCATGAGATCACCGGCATTGCGACAAAAAGCGCAATGCCAACCAAAAACACCAAAGGAACGTTAAAACTGGGCCAATAAGTCCGCCCAAGAACATAGAAAATGAGCATGACAATCACCACAATCGGGGCCGCTTCCATGGCTCCGAAAAGACCCAAGACAAACTTCAATAGAACACCTGCCAGCATGGCAGCAGCCAGAGACGAGGGAATCCATTTGGCCAAGCGGTCAATCCAACCCGATAATCCAAAAACAGTGATCAGCGCAGAGCTAAAGATAAAACCGGCGATCGCCTCATTTAAACTGACGCTGCCAAGGCTCGTGACCAGCAAGGCTGCGCCGGGTGTGGACCATGCGATCAAAATCGGAGACCGATAATATAACGATAACCCGATGGTCGCTGCCCCCATGCCGATCCCCAGTGCCCACAACCAAGAAACCACTTGTGAGGCATCAGCGCCTGAGGCTTGCGCCGCTTGAAATACAATGATTGCGGCACTGGCATAACCCACCAGAACAGCCGTTATGCCTGTTAACCCTAATGAAAGCTGCTCTTTCACACTTCAAATCCTTGATGATAACAATCTGGATGGCGACAAAACGTCAGACTCCGCAAGCTAATACCTAGAAATCATACTTGCATTGGAGGCTAACGAATAATTTGTGCGTGATAACGTACAGGCAACTCTAGCACCGTGCACAATAACGCACAAGCTGGATTTTTTGAGACTTCAGTAATGATCAGGTCGTGGTAAAATTGAGGTCTGCGATGCACCCGAGCTAAGTGACCCTGATTAAATGACAATTACACAAGCAACAAACCCAAATGAGTTTTTAGGCGCCACAC
Source organism: uncultured Saccharospirillaceae bacterium (assembly GCA_947503895.1). Lineage (GTDB taxonomy): Bacteria > Pseudomonadota > Gammaproteobacteria > Pseudomonadales > Oceanobacteraceae > Bermanella. The sequence goes on along the minus strand of CANNFT010000003.1, from coordinate 396,589 downwards.
TCAAAAGTATTCGAAATAAGCAGGGCTGGAGCTTGGATAAAACGGCCGCTGCCACTGGTGTGAGTAAAGCCATGCTCGGACAGATTGAGCGAGGTGAATCCAGTCCAACCATTGCTATTCTTTGGAAGATTACGACGGGGATGAAAATTTCGTTGTCGTCACTCTTGGCGCCTGATCACCAACAACATCACAACAAAGAAGATTTGGCCAACCAAACAACCGGAAACTTACCGATCTTTCGTTCAGCAGATGAAATCCGATATCAACCGGCTCAAGACGACATGTTGGTTGCCCTATTGTTTCCGTTTGACGAAGCATTAGGGTTTGAAATTTATGAATTGACACTGCTCCCCCACTACCAAAGAGAATCGGAGCCACACGAAGCAGGTGTAACAGAACATGTTTTGTTAATACACGGCAATATGGAAGTACTGTTAAACGGTGATTGGAAAAAATTAACACCCGGTGAATCGGTAAAGTTCAACGCCGATCAAGTGCACGGCTACCGTAACCTTCATCATCAACCCGCTGTTTTTCATTTGGTCATACATTATCCAAATCGACACAAATAAGCCGGAAATTCATAGATCCGCGTCACGCTAAATTTGCAGTTTTGATAACCCAAGCGTCAGAAATGATCACAAGAAGTGTTACGCGATTAGGTAGGCTAGTTTAAATCCTTACAGTGTAACCCGTTGGTTAGAGCAATTGATTGGCGACGCTTTTCAAATTGTCACCGAACACTGCGAATTACTGAATTAGTTGAGTGTGTAATTCTTATTTTTATTACATACACAGAGTATCAGCAGCGAATTCGAGCATCGTTATTCATATCATTATTTTTTTGAGAATAACGCTTAACGCTCTACAGTTACTTTTGTAATGCCGTTACGCTGGCTCCACATGGCTTGATTGAGCGTCAGCTATATCTTTAAGTTTTGCTTTGGCATCGTTACGGTATGCCAGCGGTGTTTGACCGGACCAGCGCTTAAATGCTCGATAAAATGTACTCGGCTCTGAAAAGCCCGTCAGAAACACAATTTCCTCGATTGTTTCTTTCGTGTCTGCCAATAAACGTTTTGCCAATTGAAAACGATAACCCGCTAACAATTGATTAAAGCTTGTACCTTGTTCATCAAGTAATCGTCTAAGATGACGACTCGACATACCAATACGTTGTGCGATACGTTCAATATTTGCATTCCCATCATCAAGCATCTCGCCAATCAACTGCCTAACTTGACTGACCAGATCTTGTCTCTCAATACGTTGCATTTGATCATGAGCGCATTGTTCGTGCAGTTTCAGTAAATCTGGCTCAGCGTGAAGGGAAGGCGTGTCTAAAAGCTCTTTTTCAAATTCTATTGTATTGATGACATTATCAAAGCTCATTGGGCAGGCGAAGAATCGTAGGTATTCAGTGACGGATTCAGGGCGAGGATGCGCAAACTTAATGTTTACCGGGTGAAACTTTCCGTCCGTTGCCCATTTAAAAAACTTCAAAATATTTAGCAACAAACAATCATTCAGCTGGCGTATTCCGCCATTTTCCGAACCGTTCATTTTAATCTGTAAAGTCACAGTATGGTCATCTTCGTTGACCACAAACGACATGGCGTCTGTTAGTAATCGCTGATAACCCAATGCACGACGCAAGCCTTCACCAAAAGTCGGACTACTGAGGAATAAATATTCCACCACCTGCCCGCGAAAAACCGGCATATGCTCACCCAAGTGTAATCCAATGAATGGATCCCCACTCAGTGTCTCAACGGTTTCCCAAAATTTTGTTTGGCCATTATGCGGCGTTCGCCAAGTAGGATCTTGCCACTGCGGTTTTTGGATATTGATACTTTTATAAACTTGTTCCGTATCAATTCCTTGCTTTTCCAGTGCCATGATCGCGAGTTTGAGCATGACACCCGCGTCTTTAAAATCAGCCATTAAACTGTCCCTTAGAGCAAATTTCCCCATCATCCAGATTTGAGCGGATAGTAGATTGGCTCAAAAGGACATCTTGTCATTTAATAGGCCATTTTAGCGATATTTGGCACTATCGGGCCATTTAAGCTGCCACGGCCTTGCCCACTCTTGTATCTGATTAATCACAACCGGGCGACTATACGCGCCACTATTTTCGGGGGCTTCAGCAAATTCAAAGGCATCACCCTGATAGGTGAAACGCATAGCGTAAGCATGCAAATACATTCGATCGGAGCTGGAACCACCGTACATTGCGTCACCTAAAATAGGGGCTGAAAGTGACTTTAACGCGACTCGTAATTGATGTGTCTTGCCCGTAAGCGGCCGTAGCAAACACAACCGCTCCCCTTCACCGGCAGATACCGAGAAAAACTGGGTAATAGCGGGGTTATTCTTTGATGGACATAATTTAAATGCACCTCTGCGACTCTTTTCCATGTCGCCAATAACCCAACCTTGCTTCTTGGATGGTTTTGAACTGGATATGGCTAAGTAATATTTTTCAACTTGGCGATTCGCAAACATTTGCGAGAGCACACTCGCTGCTTCAGCGGTTTTCGCAAATAAAATAATGCCGGATGTAGGCTTGTCTAACCGGTGGATGGGCCATATTTCTCGCGTGTTTAATTGTGCACGAAGACATTCAACAAACCCTAGTACTTCTCCTTCTGTATGAAAACTCACCCCTTCTGGTTTATAGGCTAACAACCAGTCTGGTTGAGAATAAATGATACGAATGTCAGTCATCGAGCCACGCTACTCATTTGGTTTAGTCATCCTAACTTTACCTTATTTAATTGAAAAGCACCTCACTACTTTACTGATGTCATTTCTCTAAACCCTACCAATATCTCACACCGATCTAGCTCATTCCGATGCAAAAACGCATCTACATGATCGCAGATAAATACATCTGATCACCCTTTCACGCTGAAACCATGCTAAATGGGAGGATAAATATCTTTGGTAACATATCGCTATAAAACTTATCCTGATGATGCATCAATACAGATATCACCATTTCAATGGATACGAAAATTTACAGCGGTAACTTAAAGAAAAGCCATGTCTAATTATTTGTGTGATGCCCAATAATCTCATTTACTTTATTTTCATCAACACTGTAAGCGGGTTTGCTTTTTTGCATATCCTCCAACCAAGCAGGTTGTCTTCTAAAACCGATGTGATACACAACACATTCAAGTATCACTTGATGCTCGCCGATTCTTACTCCGGAAAAACTTCGTTCAACACCAATAATTCGACCTTTAGGGTAATCCGTTAGACAACGGTTAATCAATTTCATTTTTTCTTGGCTTTCAGATTCAGAAGGAATCTGATCCGGCATGGTTGTGCCGATCACGATCCGTTCAATATGGCCGACGTCGGTTATATCAAATGTATTGATATGGTTAGGTTCTGAATTAAACATGATAGCCTCGTGAAAAAGAAGATGGCCGTGACCTATAGGTCACGGCACTAAGGTTACGCGGTTCTCGCGACGGGTTGGACGCTAGGCTCCTCTTTCGGAGGCGCATCAGTGGGTACAGGGGCAATCGCTTGATGTAGCATATCGAGTACTTTAGATAAACCTTCAGGCGTACCAGTCTGTCTCGCTTTAACTGCAACTTCATATTTGGCAGAATTGTCTGATGAACGCTGAGTATCTTTGCTAGATGCAACAGAACCTTGAGCTTTAACTTTAATGCTCCAAGGGCCTACTTTCGCTGATACTTCAGCCTCAAAAGAGGCCTGACGAGATTCTTTGGTTTGCTCACTAAATGAAGACTTCACCTCCATCATGAAATTTACATCAACTTCAGTGACTTGCAGCGTTGGGACAGACACGATAGCGATAAAAGGAATACTGATATTGTATTCTCGCTTCAATCGTTTAACGGACCCGTCCGGCTGGTTTTCATCTTCGTATTTATCATAAGTAAAGTCGACGTACCGCACCTTCTTAATACCTTCACGATCCGGGTCGGGAACAAACCCAACCGTTTCGATAAAGTCAGACGTCGCCTTAGCTAATGAGACTTGAGCATCACAGGCCGCAGAAAGCGGACCACCGATTAACTGATCCATTGGCAAACCACCAAATTGATCAGACATTTTTACGAGTTCACCCATTATAGTTCCTCTTTAATAGTGGGCTATCAAAAAAGCTTCAAGAGTTCATTTTGAAGTTTCAAAAAGGCCTCTGTCGGCTCGCTACTTTCAAACTCAATCTCCATGCTTGCCTGGCGAGGAGCACTTCCGTCCTTTTTGCTCCCAGCAAAGAGATCGGTTGAAAGAATCTTTCGAATTTTCTTAGCTGTATCGGTTCCTATGAGGCTCTTTTTACTTCCAATACTTTCTTCTTTAACTTCAACGCTGCCCAATGCAATATCAAACTTAGTAGTTAACTTTTTAATCTTTATCGGGTTTTTTTGCATCAGTGTTAAGATAGGCACTTCAACATCGCGCTCCACCAACTCACCAGATTTACTTTTTTCTATATCATCTGGGTGCAATGACGGTAGTTTGAATACAACACTCTTTGGCCTGCCACCTTCATCAAACCATTCATTAATATTGTCCAATGTCTGACGTTCAATTTGATCTTGAGCATCAGCGATGGAGTTCATTATTGCTTCAACTAAATTTTGCAGTGTCAGACCTGTAGCAGCCATGAGTTAGCCCTTTTTTTATGATTGTTTATTACTTTCTTTCAACCAATTCGATAGTAGATTGGCTTCCGAATTTCTACGACTTGAATACAAATCACCAAAATCTCGTAGATTAGCCACAGCGTCTTCCCATTTTTCATGCGTTACTTGTCGCCAAAAATTAGGTGTTCTGCGGCTTAAATTACCGTACTGAAACGCTACTGATGCTATAACGGTTTGACAGGCCTGCGGTAATTCAACAAATGCTTTATTAGCTTCACTTTTTGCCCATTCATCTATTATGCGATCAACCGCACGACCATGTGAAAACTGGTTTATGCAATCCACTTCGCGGTCGGATAGCTTAAGCGGTATACTTTTAAGTTTTGCAACAGCTTCTTGCTTTTTTAATTCCGCATAGGGCGTTAACTTTTGACTGAGCGCCGTTGGGAATGACATTTCAATCTCCTTAACTGAGCACTGACCAATATCAAACCCAGAAGCGATAGTAACCCCCGATTGACTAGTATCTGGGTTTGGAACATACCCAACATGAGTACTGCCCTCTAGTTGCGAAATGAAGTCAAAATCAATTCGATGTTTATCTTTTTCCATTTTAAACCTTCCATTATTGTTAATAGTTTTCCATCTCGATTAAAATAGAGCGTCTAATCAAGTGAATTTTTTTTCTAACGTTTTCTTCGGTTATGCCCAGCATAAGCGAAAGCTCACTGTATTCCATTCCATGAACACACCTAAGTAATATTAAATTTCTGCTTTCTACCGGAAGCGATTCAACTATTGCGGTGACTATTTGCGCTAGCTCTTCACGCTCAATGTCATCTTCTAATTCTCCACTTTGATTGGTAGAAAAATAGAACGTGTCTGGGAGATCTGATACAGACTGAACAATATCACGATCTTTTTTAGTGGCTCGATGAATATCAATGCTTATGTTATAGGCAATTTTGTATAACCACGAAAAGTAGCTTTTAATTGCATAGTCTTGCAGCATGAATTTCTTAAATGACTTTTCAGCTAACAATGCCATTGTTTCTTCTACACGATCTAAATCCCCATTAAGCCACTTAAAACAGCACCTCCGTATTCGGGGAGAAAACTCTATCCACTTTGATACAAACAAATCTGCTTTCTGGCTCGACCGAGCACGTCCAACAGCCTCTGACATCATCGTTATCTCCAGCATTTCTCGTATAGAGAAATGACGCAGGAACGATTATTTTGTGAAAGGAAACATTTGACACCAACTGCTTAATTGACGAACAAAATTAAAGCGCAGTGGAGATATAGAATTGATAATTCAAATAAAATGGCTTTTTTTTATGATGTTTTATCCAAACACATCATGTAGACTTCTTTCTCCAAGCATTAGACATCACTAATTTAAATCAAATTTTTACTCAGCAATTTAACGAATTGACGCTTATTACCTACTTAAACTGGGGGATTTCCAATGAAAATTAGTAAGTAGTCATTCGATTCTTCAAATTGACAACAATGTTAATAGGAGGGGGGGCAATCTTTCAATGTCGCGTTAAGTACCTAATAAATGATTAACACACGTGATGACGCAATTCTCATCATCGTATACTTTGATTTTGAAGGGCTAATAAAATACCGGCATGAGAAAAGGAATCGTGAGGTCAATGAAATCAAAATTTCAAGCGCGACCTAATTTAATTTGGCCAAGCCGATAACATTTAAACAATTTCATTTAAATGACTACAATAAATAGACAAAATCAGGTTACACCATTCTATTGATTCTACTTATTCTGATTCATGATTCGAATTCATTATCCTTTACGGCATTATCTTTCGCCTGATCTCTTTAACCAATCAGACAAAAGGTCACCCTCTTCTTTCCTTCGAGTAGGATATAAATCACCGAAATTGTACAAATTTGATACTGCTTTTTCCCATTCTTCGTTTGTAACCTGACGCCAAAAATTGGGTGTTTGCTTGCTTAAACTTCCGTATTGAAATGCGACAGAGGTTATAACGGTTTGGCATTCAGACGACAACTCGGAAAATGCTACCTTGGCTGCGCTTTGGTCCCATTCATCCAAAAGACGGTTTACCGCATTGCTGTGTGCATAGCTATTCACCACCTCAACTTCACTTTCGGAAATTTCTAACGGCATACTTTCTAATTTTTCTACTGCGTCATTCTTTATTAGTCCAGCATAGGGGATTAATTTTTTACTAAGGTCGCTTGAAAAAGCGTTTTCAATCTCCTCAACAGAATATTGCCCTATATCAAAACCCGATGCGATGGTGACACCCGATCGGCTGGTATCCGGATTCGGTACGTATCCGACTTTACTGCTACCCTCTAATTTCGATATAAACCCAAAATCGATCTGAAGCTCATTACGTTCCATACAATATCTCCGGCTCAACAGTTATGTTATTTTTCATGGGAATTCAGAAATGTATGTCGATCACAATGTGTCATTTTTTTTGACAGTTATTGAACGAACACTTTAAATGCAAGACTATTCAACACACTCCCTACAGACATTTTAGCAGCTGTTGATTTTTGCGCTAAATAAACGAAATTTTTTAGCGCTTTATCGCATGAAAATTTATCTTTCTTTAAAGTTACAGCACCACAAAAAAATAAACCATAATAACACCTGCTTGCAGCATAAGATGATCGAATGCCTGTCGCGCTAAAACGAAATTAAAAACCAAACGAGCATTCCCCCTCATTAATCATCATGTTTGATAAATTGAAACAAACCATCAACGAGCTTTGTTTTATATCGTAAGCAACTCAATTATTCACACATATTCCTATCGGCCTATCTTAAGATGCATTGAAACTCGACCATAAATTGACATTCCTGCATGCCAAAAAAGCATTTGATCAGACTAACCGTCTACAATTAACAAATGAAAATCCATTATTGACGACAAGGGGATATTGCCATGAAGAGTCAAAAAAACATATTTAATCGGTATATAACAGCACTAGCGCCGGGCGAACTAATTTGGATTGGTGTTAGACCGTCGCATAAATCAGAAATGGAGGAGCGATTAAATGTCAATGCCGTCAAAGATTTAGGGCTGGAAGGCGACCACAGAATGTCTAAAACGAAAGGTTCGGGACGCCAAGTGACCATTATCAGCCAGGAATACATTCAACAAATAGGTCATTTTCTAAAGAAATCGTCGATATCTCCCACCCTACTTCGTAGAAATCTGGTCATTAAAAATATCAATCTATCGGCACTTAGGTATCAAAAATTTGAAATTGGCGAAGCCATATTTGAGGCATCAGCAATTTGCCATCCTTGCTCACGAATGGAGTTGGCATTAGGGAAAGGGGGTGTTGCAGCTATGATGGGGCATGGAGGGTTGTGCTGTAAGGTTATAAAAAGCGGCGTAATTAAAGTAGGTGATACTGTTAAATGGTTAGAACAATGCTCAAGTGAATCGAGCAATTAGAATTTGGGCTTTGCCTTACGCCAAAACAAAGCCCTTAATTCTAATGCACGTTAGAAACAATCATTAAGTGTTTCCAATTAGATCTTCACCGCTTTAAACCATGCAGCGTACAAGGCAGGAAGAAAGAACAGCGTGAGCACAGTGGCCACCAAAAGCCCGCCCATAATTACAACGGCCATGGGCCCCCAGAATACACTGCCTGTTAACGGTATCATTGCCAAAATTGCCGCAGCCGCCGTTAATAAAATGGGTCGAAGACGCCGAACCGTGGACTCAACAATTGCGTCCCATAAATTAAGGCCGTCTTTTACGTCCTGTTCAATTTGATCAACGAGGATAACGGAGTTCCGCATAATCATACCCGCCAGTGAAATCCCGCCGAGCATGGCAACAAATCCAAATGGTTGATTAAGGATTAATAAAAACCATGTCATACCAATAATGCCTAGTGGTGCGGTCAGCAGTACCAATAATGCGCGCTGGAAACTACCCAGTTGAAGCATTAATAATGTCAGCGTGACGACCAGCACTATCGGCATGATTGCCGCAATCGGTTCTCGTGACTCAGCACTCTTTTCAATGCTGCCACCCATTTCTATTCGATAACCAAATGAAAGCTCTTCTCTCAATCCATTTAAAGTAGGGTTGATCATCGCTGACACGTCAGGAGCTTGCTTACCGTCAACAACATCTGAGCGTACAGTAATAGTGGGCATATTATCACGACGCCAAACAATCCCTTGCTCGTAACTGTATTTGAGTGTGGCCAGCTGACTCAGCGGCACAAACCCCTTTGGCCCCGTTTGAACGCCAAATGTACCGATTGAATCTAGCTTTTCACGATCTTGAGGTGACACTCGCGCTACCACTTTTACGAGCTCATCATTGTCACGAAACTCTGTAATAGCGGCTCCACTTAAATAAGTGTGGACAGCTTGTTTAACTTGCTGAACCGTTACCCCAAGAGCCTTCGCTTTTTCTTCATTGACATCAATTTGTATGACGGGCGATTGTTCATGCCAATCTAAATGCACATCCTTTGTATACGGATTTTCACGCATTTTTTCTGCCACATTTAGTGCGATCGCTTTCACTTTTTCTAAGTCTTTACCCGCGATTCTAAACTGAACAGGGTATCCAATAGGTGGGCCATTCTCTAAACGACTAACGCGGCCACGAACTTCAGGAAAATCAATGGCTAACCATTCCTGCAATTGATGTCTTAGTTTTTCACGATCTTCGCCACCTTTGGTCATAATGACAATTTGTGCAAAATTAGCATTACTCAAGGTTTGTTTAAGCGAAAGGTAAAAGCGCGGCGTACCGCCACCAATATACGTCGTGTAATTTTCAAGATGCGGGTTACCATTCAGTTTCGCTTCCATTTTAAGCGCCACCGCTTTTGCAGCTTCAACAGACGCCCCTTGATGCAATGTCATATCTACCAATAGCTCTGGGCGATCAGAGTCGGGGAAAAACTGTTTTTCCACAAACTTAAATGCGAAGCCAGAACCGATGAATAATATGATTGTTCCAATGATGACTGTTTTACGGTACTGAACACAGGCTCCTACCCACTTGCGAAATAGATTATAAAACCGCGTGTTGTAAACAGCAGATTCATCATGCTCACCGCTAAACTTGGGTAGAATTTTGTATCCAATATAAGGGGTGAATACCACTGCAACCACCCATGAAACCAGCAAGGCAATAACGACCACCGCAAATAAAGTAAATGTGTACTCGCCTGCGGCCGACTTAGCTGTACCGACAGGTAAGAATCCCGCAGCCGTTATCAGCGTACCGGTCAACATCGGGAACGCTGTTGATTCATACGCGAACGTCGCCGCCTTAAATCTCGACCACCCTTGCTCGAGCTTAATCACCATCATTTCCACGGCAATCATCGCGTCATCGACAAGCAAGCCCAGTGCAATGATCAACGCACCAAGCGATATACGCTGCAGCTCAATACCAAACATGCGCATAATGATAAAAGTAATGGCCAGTACCAAAGGAATGGAAATCGCCACCACTAAACCAGTGCGGAATCCAAGGCTGAAGAAACTCACGAGCAAAACAATCGCTATGGCTTCTATGAGCACCTTAACAAATTCGCGAATCGAGCTTTGAACCACTTGAGGTTGATCGGAAACCTGATGTACGTCTATACCAATGGGTAAATCCTTTACGACATTGCCCATTGCAAACTGAAGCTCTTCCCCCAGTTTTATTACATCTCCACCTTCTCTCATTGAAATGGCTAGGCCAATCGCATCCTGTCCCATATAACGCATTTCAAACTCACTCGGGTCTTCATACGAGCGGTGGACTTTGGCAATATCACCTATTTTAAAGCTACGACCGCGATACTCTACCAAGGTGTCGTTTACACTTTTCACCGATGTAAATTCACCTGATACTCGAACGAAAAAGCGCCCTTCTTCTGTATCAACTCGACCGGCAGGGACCATTGAGTTTTGCGTGGACAGTGCCTGTATAAGTAGTGCGGGGCTTAAATTTAATGTGGCCAGCTTTTCATTATCCCACTCGATATAAATGCGTTCTGGCTTTACCCCGATTAGCTGCACTTTGTTAACGGTTTTGATACTCAATAATTCATGGCGGACTGCTTTTACATAGTCCCTTAACTCCGCGTGAGTAAAACCGTCTGCAGTGAATGCATAGATCGAGCCAAATGTATCGCCAAATTCATCATTAAAAAACGGGCCTTGCACTCCATCCGGTAGAGTATGCTTGATATCACCCATTTTCTTTCGTACTTGATACCATAGCTCAGGCATGGCTTCAGGTGGTGTAGCCCCTTCTAAATCAACAAAAACAGTGGCTTCCCCTGCTTTTGAATAGCTACGTAAATTCATAAGGTGTGGTAATTCTTGCAGCTTTTTTTCAACGCGATCTGTCAGATGCCGCTCAACCTCAGCTGCACTGGCTCCTGGCCACACCACTTTGACGACCATTGTACGAAAGGTAAAACTCGGGTTTTCGCGCTGCCCTAGTTGGCCATATGCCACGACACCCGCGACCAAGAGAAGCACAAAAAAATAGCGAACGAGCGCTTCATTTTTAATAGCCCATGCCGAAAGATTAATTTGCATAATGCTTCCCTATTCAGCCAACAGTCGAACGGCTTGGCCTTCGAACAAACGATGAACACCTGCAGTGACCACGACGTCACCGGCATTCAGACCACTGAATACAATTATTTTTTTTGTCAATTGCTCTGCCACCTGAACCGGTCTTCTTTCTACCAGCATGGTGTTCATATCGACGACCCATACATGCGGTTGACTGTCGTAAATCACGATGGCCGTTGGAGGGATATGTGCAACTGCTTGCCCTGTATTTTTCTCAAAGCGAATGCGTGCGCTCATACCTAGCTCCATGAGCTCCGAGCCAGTATCTACCGCAACTTTTGCTAAGTATGTGCGAGTGAGGTTATCGGCTTTAGGTGATATTTCACGAATATGCCCGCTGAACATTTGCTTCGGCAGCGCCCAGATCGAAATAGATACCTTGTCGTTTGGCTTTACACCCGACAGTAAGCTTTCGGGTATTTCAACAGCAATTTCTTTTTGAGTAGGTTGCGCCACTTCAATAAAAGCCTGCCCCGCTGGCAAGACCATGCCAACCTCTGCTGTAATTTGAGTAACCACACCTGCTGCACTGGCATGCAACTCGGTGTATTGCATTCTGTTTTTTGCAATATTCACAGCGCTTTGCGCTTCTTGCTGCTGTGCCTTCGCGACGCGAGTTAAATTTAGCTGAGTTTCATGTTGACTTGGGCTTATGAGCTTTTGCTGCAACAGTTGTTCAAAGCGTTCCAATTCAGACTCTGCACGTTGATAATTCGCATTGGTCACATTGAATTTTGCCTTTGCCTGCTCCAGCTGTAATCGGTAATCACGGTCATCAATTTTCGCTAATAGTTGATTTTTCTTAACACTCTGACCAACATCAACCAGTCGCTCCGTCAGTTTTCCCGTGACTTGAAAACTCAAATTATTGACGTAACGCGCTTGGACTTCGCCAGATAAATCCAATTCAAAATTACTTTGTGTCAGTTTAACAATTTCCGTTCTGACCGGCCGTGTCGATTCCTCAGCAGTTTCAGTAGATTGACTGCAACCCGAAAAAAATGAAACAGCCAGTGCGATTCCCATCAGTTTCGCTATTTGTTCCCTAATCATGATTTTAACTCCTGACTGTATTTAATCGCATTGTCACGTAGGCGATTGAGTATATTGATGGTCTTATCTAAATCTTCTTGCGAGATGCCTTCACCTAAATTTGCCAACAACTTCTCACCATAGATCATTAGTTCTTTTTCCATTTCTTTCCCTTTATGCGTCAGATGAACGCGTGTTTTACGCTTATCTTCTACACAAGGCTTCCGAATGATTAATTGTTTTTTCTCAAGCGCATCGAGCTGTCGAGATAACGTTGACGGCCCTTTATAGATCACCTGCAAAAGCTCACTTTGTGTCTGCTTATCCCGCATCCAAAGCTTATGAAGAATGAGTGCCTCTTCAGGTGTGAGGCTGTGGTTATGCGCGTCCATAAAATCAAAAAAAGTTTGACGAAGGCAATAACCGCAACTGTTTACGACATAGCCAATAATGTTTTCTGTATCCATTGAAGTGCTGACGCCCTACCTTTCAATTTAGTTGCATACTGCAAATATTAAAGGTAACAAAAAGGCCACTGCGCTTACAGTGGCCTTTTGTAACACAATAGTGACCTAATCTACTGGCATTCAACGATACGAGTAGATTTTAACCAAATTATCAAGCTGGCTTTTTATCTCCATGCTTTTCGGTATGCGTCGCAATAATCACATCTGGGCGCAATACAAAGCGAGCCAACGCCGGCAGCAGGAATAGCGCCCCGATCATATTCCATAAGAACATGAACGTCAGCAGAATGCCCATATCCGCTTGGAACTTGATAGGTGACCACATCCACGTGCCCACACCGATGGCTAATGTTAAGCCAGTGAAGCTGACGGCCTTACCAGTGGTTTTTAGTGTCTGAAGATAGGCTTCATACAAGCTTTTACCTTCAATTAAGAACACTTCTAAACGACTATAGATGTAAATACCGTAATCCACACCGATTCCCACACCTAATGCGATCACGGGCAATGTCGCGACTTTAACGCCGATGCCCATGAAGGCCATAAGCGCCTGACACAATATCGATGTCAGCGCGAGTGGCAGCACGATACAAATAACCGCCCGCAGCGAGCGGAATGTGATAAAGCAAAGTAAACACACCACAACATATACGAAGATGAGCATGGTGGTTTGAGCTTTTTCAATCACTTGGTTGGTTGCGGCTTCAACACCGGCATTACCTGAGGCTAAGAAAAATTTGATGTCTTCATTGTTTTCATACCCTTTAGCAAATTCACTTGCAGCGGCTACGGCCCGCTCAAGGGTTTCTGCTTTATGGTCATTCAAGAATATGATGACCGGCACCATCGAACAATTAGTATTCAGCATACCGCTAGGTGCTCTTTGCACACTGGTATTTAATACGTTTTGATTGCGCGACAATGCAGACCACTTCAGGTTGCCTTCATTCATTCCTTTAGTGACCAATTTGGATACGGTTACCAGAGAGATCGCCGATTGAACGCCTTTTACATTCTCCATTTTCCACATCAAACGATCGATGGCGTCTAACGCCACATAGCTTGCACATTGCTCAGGGGCCGTTTCAGCCATGATGACAAGTACGTCTGAACTGGTTGAGTAGTTATCAACGATGAATGCGTTATCCATGTTGTAACGGCTATCTTGGCGCAATTCAGGAGCACCGCGATCTAAGTCACCTATTTTTAGGTCTTGGCTTTTGTACACACCAAACCCAGCCATTCCTGCCGCCACCAAAATCGCGACAACCGCCACAGGGCCATTGGTAAACTTCGCAATGAAACGCCACAAGCCTGAGTCTGACTTTTCTACTTTTTCAGCATGACGAATACCCGATTGGCTAATGCCCACATACGACATTAATAGGGGCAACAGCACTAGGTTGGTAACAATGATCACAGCAACACCCACAGAAGCTGCCATAGCAAGTTCTTTAATGACGGTGATGTCGATAAATAGCAATGTTAGGAAGCCAATCGCATCCGATAACAACGCCAGCATACCGGGCACATACAAACCCCTAAATGCCAAGCGAGCCGCCATTTCTTTATCTGCACCTTTACCAGATTCAATGGCAATACCATTAATGATTTGAACACCGTGGCTGATACCGATAGCAAAGACGAGGAAAGGCACCAACATTGAATACGGATCAATACCCATGCCTAAAAAGTTGATCATTCCAAGTTGCCAAATAACAGCCACAATGGAACACACGACAGGGATGAGCGTGCCGCGGAAGCAACGCGAATAAACCAACAATAGAAGCGCCGTGACCACCAGTGCAAATAAGAAGAATCCGGCTATTGATGACAAGCCTTCAATCAAGTCTGCCATTTTTTTTGGGAAGCCAATGACATGAACAGATATTTGGTCAGAAGCAAACTTGTCCCTAATGGTTTCTTCGATACTGGTGGAAAGCGCTTGATAATCTAGTGTTTCACCTGTATCTGGGTCCAATCCATAAAGCGGCACATCTAAAATCGTTGATTTAAAGTCGTTTGCCACTAAGCGTCCGACTTGCCCAGATTTAAGAATGTTTTGTCGAAGTTGCTCAATGCTTGCTTCGGAGCCATCGTAGGTGGCAGGAATAACCGGTCCGCCCTGAAAACCTTCTTCAGTCACTTCGGTCCAGCGTACGTTGGGCGTCCATAATGATTTCATTTTGGAACGATCGACACCTTTAAGGAAAAACACTTCGTCATTGATTTTCCGCAATGTTTCCATGTAATCCTGATTAAAAATATCACCGTCTTTTGTGGCCACTGCAATTTTTATGTTATTTAAACCACTGCTCAAGTCGTCCTTATGACGCATATGATTTTGAATATACTGGTGCTGCAACGGTATGTATTTTTCGGCACGAGAATCCGACCCAACCTGTAGCATGGAGTACACCATGACGGCTGTTAACGAAAGCAGGATGAATAAAAACAGCCCTCTGTTTCCAAAAAACAACCGCTCTAAAAATGGCTCAGCTTCAGGCGTTAAAAGGTAGTGCTCTGGCTCAGTACTTGGTAGTTTTCGATCAGTCACAGCTTACCCCTTAACACTTTTAACAGTGACATTGACGTTTTCGCCACTCTTGTTTACGACTTCAATGCCGTTTTCACCAACAACGATCATATGTCCAGCATTGGTTTCAACGACTGCTGCAGCTGCACTGCGACCTGATCTCGTCGTTGCTTCCCACTTGCGACCGGAATCGATGCCTTTTGCAAACACGCCACCATTGCCAACCAAGTAAGCGACTCGCCCTCTGCGGTCCACCCCACCAATCAAACTCTGTTGCGTTCCTGTATCCAGCAAGGTCCAAGTGCTGCCAAAGTCATCTGTGCGCGCTAAATTGCCACGCAAGCCAAATGCAATTTGCACCTTATCATTATTCATATTCAAGACGCCGAAGAACGAGCCTTCGTAAGGAGAAAACATTTTTTCAAACGATCCCCCCCCATTAGCGGAACGTAAAATTGTTCCCATTTCACCTACGATCATCAATCGATTGGCGCCCGTGTCTGTAATAGCGTTTAAATGGAAGCGGTCGGGATTTTGAACATGGCCCGACCAGTTTTGCCAATTTGTACCACCGTTTTCAGTTTTAAAGATCATGCCGTACGCGCCGACAACAAACCCTTCCTGACTATTCTTAAACCATACATCTAACAGAGGTTTAGTTGAGCGATCATCGAAGTCAAACTGTGCGTCTTCCAATGCGTAGGTGACGGTATCTAAGCGTTCAGTGAGTTGATCAACAAGGTCATCATCTTCCGCTACTTTTGCTTGGTTCAATGCAGTTTGCACATTATCTTTAAGCAACTTTGCTTGCTCGAGTACCAAGGCATTCGCTTTAAAGCCATCAAATTGTTTTTCCCAAGTCACACCAGCATCACGCGTGCGAAGCACAACTGCATCATGACCGACGGCCCAACCATTACTCGTATCAGGGAAATGAACCGCCGTGAGTGTGGTCATGACGGGAACATCTGCTTGCATCCAACTAATGCCGTTGTCATCACTGTAAATGATATGCCCACGCTCACCCACAGCGACTAGCCGTTCGCCGGTCGAAACAACATCTAATAGTAAACTCGAAATAGTTTTATGGGACTGAATCGCGGGACTGTCAATGGGGTCTTGCCATTCAGCGTTCGCTGAGGTTGAAATACCAATAGACGCGACCATGGCTCCGGCGGTTAAACCTTTAGCAAAGAATCGCATTGTGGCGCGCACTGTTTGCAGTGATCGCATACACAAAATCTCCAACAGAAAAATTTATTATTTTTGTACTTAATTTGCACGCATACCCAAGGGTCTGCGTGCCATCAATCATTCACATTTAATTAACGACCACGGCGACGCAGCTCTTGCGGCGAGAAGTATCGCGCACCCGGTGATTTCTTCGTGTAATCAATCGTTGTACGTTCTTCGTTATCCATGCCCTGGACGTGATAGCGACGAGCTTGAAGGTCGTGATAAGCATCCATTGTTGTCCAAATGCCGGGCAACTCATAAAAGTTTTTCAGATAAGCCATGCTCACGCGCCATAATTGCCCACGCTCATCGTATTGATCAATAATGGCTGCGTTCCAACTGTCTTCGTCAATATAAAAACGTCTTTTGTGATAGATATGACGCTTACCCGCTTTTAAATTAGCCTCGATTACCCAAACTCGATGCTTTTCGTAACGTAAATATTTAGGATTTAAGTGGCCTGGCATCAGCAACTGTTTGTAGGTAACACTTGGCGAACCGGCACGATAATTATTATACGGAATGAAAATTTCTTGTTTACCAATGAGCGTCCAGTCGTATCGGTCGGGTGAACCGTTAAACATGTCGGTTTCATCGATCGTCCGAAGGGCATCTGCCGCTGCGACAGGAGTGTCATAGGCTAAGTTTGGCGCTTTACGCACGCGACGTTGGCCAGCGTTGTAGCCCCAAGCTCTTCGAGGCTCAGCGACTTGATTCAGGGTTTCATGCGCCAATACTGCACCACCTGCTAAACGTGCAGGTGCTTTGGTAAACGATAGAAAATAGGCCAATACATTATCGAGCTGATTTTTCTTGAGGCCGCGCTTGTAGTAATGAAAATCAATCTCAGATTGCGTTGTAATCAAGGTGTAGCTGCCGTCTCGCTGTACTGCCACTTCTGATGCACGGCGTTCAGCATATTCGCCCCGCCAACGCGTATTGTGATTCCATAGCACTTCAACGCCCGAGGCTGGTATTGGGAACGGAGTTCCGCCAATCGCATCTATTACGCCATTTCCACCTTGGGCTAATTTGGCTGTACGTGCGTTATTGTATGTATTGTCATAAACCCATTGCGGCGCTGCAGCTGTTCTGCGCGTCTTGTAAACAGGAATATTAAAAGTATTCGGATAGGTCTTCAGCATCGCTTTTTGCCCTTCAGACAAATGCTTAGCGTACTGATTGATATTTTTAGCTGTGACGGTAAATAGAGGCGTGTCACTGGGGAAAGGATCTGGGTGGTGCTGCCCTGCCTGTTTGTAGCTAGGAGGTGGAAATTGAATACCACCGCGCCACTCTGGAATAGAGCCGTCTTTATTTCCAGCACGCTCACCACCTAGTGGGGTCAACGTTGTCCGGAGTTGATCTGCTTGTTTTTTACTGACCTGAGCTTGAACGGCTGATGTAAAACCGAGCGCTAGGCACAGACTTGAAACAAAAAGTAACTTCTTGCTTTTCATTTTTATTATACCTCCAGCCCCGGCTTGCCTTGCTCAAACGTAGGACTGTCGCTTGGCGAAACTGTACATATGTACTAGTTTCTAAGGGTTTTATTTTTGTTATTGGGCCAAGGATATAAAATAAACCTGCGGCATACAACCAAATACGCCACAGGTTATGGACCTTCTTCTCGATTCAAACGCTAATTTGAATCTAGATTCAGTTTACAAGAGTTTTACTGACAACCTCATAGACATCTTTGGACAATTTGTTGTGTTTTTGTATCTTTTCAAGTGCGAATTTCATCCATTGTCCATTCTCAGGTGCCAATCGTTTCCATTTCGTCAACGGGCCAACCAATCTCGAAGCAATTTGAGGGTTGAGTCCATCCACTTTTATCACAATATCCGCCAGCCACTGGTAGCCCGCACCCTGCTCACCGTGGAAATGCCTAAAGTTTTGACCCGCAAAAACAGACACCACTGCACGTACCTTATTCGGGTTTTTCCAATCAAAAACATCGTGCTGCATTAATGTTTTCACTTGCTCAAGCCCACATAGCTTGTCGGAAGCTGCTTGAATGCTGAGCCACTGATTGACAACCAGCGGGTCATGCTTCCATTGCTGATAGAAACGATCCAGCGCGGACGTAGCCACTTCAGTATCGCCACTATTGACGAGCGCCCTCAAAGCTGCACTTTGGTCCGTCATGTTGTTGCTGTTAATGAATTGGCTTTCAGCACGCTCAATGTGGGCTGGGTTACCTGAATCCATTAGGTAATCTAGGCACAGGCTCTTTAACGCTCTGCGGGCCATATGGTCTGGATGAGGCTGATAGTCACCATCCAATTTATTGGCTTGATATACTTGTGCAAACAACCCTTCAAGCTGCCTCGCCAGCTCCGTTTTTACAAACTCACGAGCACTGTACAAGGCGTGCACAAAGGCCGGAGATTGCTGCTCCATCAAATAAGCAACGCTTGGTAAGGTCAGCATGTTAGCCACCATTGCCTTATCCAATGCCTCTGCTCCCTGCTCAACAGAAGCGGTAAGGAGGTCAGAGAATACCGTCACCAATCGCTCGTCTAAGGTCAGTGGTATTTGCGATTTAACGTTTTCTGCCAACTCAAGAATAATGTTAGTCGCCAACGTTTGCCCAGCATCCCAACGGTTAAAGCCATCCGTATCGTGTCCCATTAAGAATAAAAGCTGATCCCTCGAATATGGAAAATGCAATTTAACTGGGGCTGAAAACCCTCTGAGCAATGACGGTGTCGGCCGCTGTGGAACGTTTTCAAATACAAAAGCCTCCTCTCGCTCACGCAGACCGATCACCTTGTCGTTCTCATTAAACTCGCCGCCTTCTGACAATTGAAGTGGTAGCTCACGCCCTGAAGCGTCTAACAATCCAATAGCGATCGGAATATGGAACGGCTCTTTGTCGGAAGATTCTGGCGTAGCAGGGCAACTTTGTTTCAGGGTTAATGTATAAGTTTGTGCGTCCTCATCATAGGCATCGAATACGTGTACTTCAGGTGTACCAGCTTGACGATACCAATTACGGAATAACGTTAAATCAATACCACTGGCATCTTCCATTGCTTTTACAAATTCATCCGTGGTGACTGCCTGACCGTCATGACGCTGAAAGTACAGATCTGAACCCGCACGGAATTTTTCAGTTCCCAGTAAATTATGAATCATGCGCACAATTTCAGCGCCCTTCTCATAAATAGTCACCGTGTAAAAGTTCGAGATCTCTATAAATGATTCTGGTCGAATGGGGTGAGCCATTGGCCCAGCGTCTTCAGCAAATTGAACCGTTCGCAGTAATGTGGCATCTTCAATTCGTTTTACGGTTCGCGACCCCATGTCCGCCGAAAACTCCGCATCTCTAAATACGGTGAAACCTTCCTTTAAACTTAATTGAAACCAATCTCGACATGTCACTCGATTGCCTGACCAGTTATGAAAATACTCGTGGGCCACGACTGCTTCGATACGCTGGTAGGCGGTATCCGTTGCTGTTTCTGGATTGGCCAGAACGCAAGAAGAGTTAAAAATATTTAAACTTTTATTTTCCATTGCCCCCATATTAAAGTCATCTACAGCGACAATATTAAATATGTTTAAGTCGTATTCACGACCGTAAACTTCTTCATCCCATTTCATTGAACGCTTGAGCGAGTCCATTGCATAATCGCATTTATCAATATTTTGCGGTTCAACAAAAATTTTTAACGCCACCTCTTCTCCACTCATCGTTGTGAAGGAATCCTCTATGCAGGATAAATCCCCCGCTACTAAGGCAAATAAATAACAGGGCTTTTTATGGGGGTCATGCCACGTGGTTAAATGACGACCATCTGCTAAGGATTTTTCTGCAACGAGGTTGCCGTTGGAGAGCAAAACGGGATAACGTGCTTTATCCGCCATCACAGTGGTTTCGAAGATAGACATCACATCGGGGCGGTCTAGGTAATACGTGATACGACGAAAGCCTTCCGCTTCGCATTGAGTACAGAACATTTTTGAGGATTTGTATAAGCCTTCTAACGCCGTATTTTCTTGGGGTTTTATACGAGTGACGACGGTAAGCACAAATGCATTGGGCAAATTGGGAATGGTCAAATCTTCAGCCGTAGTAGAATATGCATCTTCTGCTAACACTACGCCGTCTAAAGCCACAGATTTTAATTCTAAACACTGTCCGTCCAATACGAGCGGATCATTCCCATTGGGGTAATCGCTGACGTTTCTTTCCATTACGAGTTCAGAAATGACATCCGCATACGTTTCATGCAAGTCAAAGGTGAGCTTGGTTTCTGTGATCCAGAAGTTTGGAGTTTGGTAATCTTTTAAAAATATAGCTTTCGGTTGAGCGTCTTTCATATTTCATCCTTTGACGTAAATTGAATCGCGGATTCAACTTCGTGATGACGATTTAGGTATGGTGCTGTAATTAAGAGCGCCTCTATAAAGTCTATCTGACTCTCGGCTCTGACTTCCTTCTTCGCTCTAACGCCTGCATCCAAGCATTCGTGCAAATTTCCTGTAGCGCTTTCATCCCTGGAAGTCTTCGCAGTGCAAGACGAGTCCTTTCCAAGGAAACTGACGTCATAGCAAAGCGCTACAGACCTTACCCTTAATTAAGCATAGCCTTGGACTCTAGCTTCACTGAATATCGATAGAGACATTGTACGCAGTGTATTTACGTAAGTTTATGACACCGGTATCTAATATTAAGTATTGACCTTTTATGCCCATGATTTTCCCCTCTGCTATCGAGTTTTTATCCAAGTTAAAACTCGTGACTTTTGTGGGATAGGCTTCGACTGGGTATTTCACGTTCGTCGAGACACCGTCGTACACTAACTGTACCGCCTGCAGGCCATACTCAGCCTGCAACTCGTCTATTTCTTCATGGCATACTTCAAACAATTCATCTCGCTTGGCAGCCAAATCAAGCTCAGGAGCATCTTGTTTTAATAACGTTCGCCAATTGGTTTTGTCGGCTACATGGGCTTTAAAAATCACCTCAAGCAAGCCTGACAATTGACGTGTCGCAACCCGAGCTATGGGTAAGGCTTCCATAGCACCCTGATCAATCCACCGCGTGGGCACCTGTGTATGGCGTGTAATTCCCACTTTTATACCAGAGGAGTTAGCGAGATAAACCACATGATCAATCATGCAATTATCTTCACCCCACTGTGGCTCTCTACAGGTCCCATTGTCGTAGTGACACTTTTCTGGGCTCATAATACAGCTATCACATTGTGCTAAGCTCGAAAAACACGGATAGCAATATCCTTGACTAAAGCTTTTATTGCTTTTGCGCCCGCAAGCAATGCAGTGGATTTCACCTAAGTTTTCAATGCGAATATGCTTACCTATCGCACCCTCTTCCTCTGTATGAAACGGTATTATTTGGTCATCTAATCGCAGTGAATATTGTGCATGATCACTCACAAGCGACACAGCCATTTTTTTAAGGTGGCCCTGGTATTTCATTCAGCTACTACTCTTAAAAAAGTGACTTATACAAAATTTAACGGTTGGGCATCATCATCCGATGCCTTCTCTGCTTTCTTTTTTCTATGATTTGTCGTATCGACGTAACCTAAACGCTCTTCTTCAGGCACATTATTTTTATGCTCATACAGAATAATAGCCTCAACACTGTTGGCCCTTTGTTCTTCTGTCATTAATCGTCCGTCGCCCCATTTACCTAATGCAAGTGCATCTCGCATATTTTGGTATATTTCTGGAGTCATCGACGCAATCAAATCTTCGATATTCATACTTACTCTCTCACATTTTTTGCGCGCATCTTGTCGTGGCATTCAGTGTTTCGATTTTCATACATGCGCTAAAAGCAATTTAACGACGTAGGTGTAGAATGATACACACCATTAAACGGTATTTTTATTGAGTGATGCGCTTACTGGCTCTCATCCATCCACTGAATATGGCACCTAGAATCAAGCCGGCTACCACTCCGCTAAGATGTGCTCCATTTGCCATGCTGATATCCACAACACCGAACAATGGCGTAAACCCAAGAAGTAACCACACCGCTGCAAACACAAATAAACCTTTGGGGAACCCAAATGGTATACCCGATTGTTGAGCGATGAATGCGACGGCGATTAAGCCGTAAACCACACCCGAGAAGCCACCGAACAAAGGTCCGCTCAATTGAAGTTGTACAACGTTGCTGACCAACGCGATCACTAAATAAATACTAAGTGTCAAAAGTGCGCCCATCTTACGTTCGATGTTGTTACCTAAATACCATAGAGCCAGCATATTAAATACGAGATGCATGACGCCAAAATGCAAAAATGTGGGTAAAAACAACCTCAAGATGTGTTCAGCATCTAGCTGCCATGTCCAACCACGCGGGTAATAAACGATTTCTGCGATTAAGAACGGCTCAACTCTTGTATCACCTAACTGAGTCCAAATTGCTACCAGTAAACACAGCAACATGGAGATAGCAGTTACCGGCACCTTTTTGAGGTTACGAAAGGAAAGTGTCTGCGCTTGTTGTTCCTGCAACTTTTGATACGCCAGCTGCAGTGTTTTCGCTAATTCGGCATCATGAACCCATAATTCCTGTGCACCGTTTTCTTGTAGGATAATTTCGTAGCGCAAGCGTTGATTATCGAGATGGGTCGTAATGGGCGACACATCCATCTCAGCACCCGCGGTAAAAGCTTGGAACATGCTATTATCAATCCTCTTTACGCTCAACTCGCACCCAACAGTATTTATTGGCGTCTAAGCGGGTTTCTTGGTCCATTCGATACGCAGCTAAACGTCCATATTTCACAGCACTGTAATCCAGACAACCAATATTGGGCTTTATCGGCCCTGGAATGCCTTGCATCCAGTAATGTCCCATGAACAGAATTTTTTCTTCCGGGCTATAGAACAGCAGCTCCTCTTTCTCTTCTTCTGGCACGATACGCGATGCAATATCCTCGGGTAGAGGGTCTGGCTGAAACACAATATCGCCGTAAAATTCGGGTTCCTCTTCCCAAAACTTTGTGCGGAAGAAATGTCGAACAAAGCCATCTTTGGCGGTGATGCTTCGATTATCCGGTAACCGTAGAGCGGTGCCTCGCGTCAACCGATCGACTAGTCGGCCTTCAAAACTGTGCCGGTCCATTGATGCATGCAAGAATTCTTCATCCATATGATTTCGGCCAAATCGTGTTTGCATTTTTTCAATCAGAGCATGATCCCAGCAGGCATGCACGGCGCGAAAACGATCAAACTCGAGGAACAGTGGCAAGGTTAAAAACCAATCTAAATAGTCTTGCCATTCTTGGGGATAAGGTTCAAATTGGGCCAGTGTTTCTTGCACTATGAAGCTGTTTCGCGCGGTGTGCTCTCTTAGATAAGGGTGTTTGGCACCGGGTCGAGATGGCGTACAAAATGCGAGCACATTGTATTCGTGATTCCCCATGATTAAATGCGCGTGGCCTGCCTCTACCATGTCACGCACGACTTGCAGAGCCAAGCGAATATTGGGCCCACGGTCAACGATGTCACCGATAAAAACCACTTTACGACCTGGATGCTGATACACCCCGCCTTTCTTGCGATAACCCATTTGTTCTAGCAATTTACAGAGGGTTAAACCGCAGCCATGGACATCCCCGATAAGGTCATAACCCATCTGGCTATCTGCCGCTTCACCTACCATATAATCAGGCCTCTCCGTATTGAGTTGCCCAACCTAACTTACTTCGACAGGTTTCGTAAAAGTCATGATCAATTGGGTGTATTAATCGTACTTTACTGGACATTTTACGAACAGTCACGGAGTCACCCGGAGCAGCTGTGATGTGAACTTGCCCGTCACAGCTAATTTGTGGGTAGATAGGAATATCTTCACTGATCACGATCTTTATTTCGCTGTTCGCATCCACAACGATGGGGCGACTACTGAGTGTGTGAGGGAACATAGGCACCAATGCCAGCGCATCGAGTTTGGGGTGCATAATGGGCCCACCACCTGAAAGAGAGTATGCGGTAGAGCCCGTTGGAGAACTCACAATTAGGCCATCTGAACGTTGGTGGTATACAAATTGACCTTCGATGTACAAGTCAAAAGCAATCATGCGAGCACTTTTACCTGGGTGCAAAATGACATCATTTAGCGCTTCACCATATCCAATAGGCTCGCCCTCACGCTTTACTTCGGCTTCTAGCATGAATCGTCGCTCGGTGATGTACTTGCCTTCCATCACTTCTGCTACTTTTTCTTCAAGGTTAGAAGGTGAAATGTCCGTCAAGAAGCCGAGTCGACCACGGTTAACACCGAGAATTGGGACATTAGACTTTACCAAAGCACGTGCTGCGCCCAATAAGCTACCGTCACCACCCACCACAATGACAAGATCACAAATTTCACCCATCATTTTAGGGCTGCACACTTGAAGGCCATGACCCATCATTACACTGGCAATTTGCTCTTCCAGAATAATGTTGACGCCCTCTGCCGTCAGAAATTTCCGCAGTCGCTTAATCGTTTCTATGACTTGAGCGCTGCCCATACGACCAATGACGCCTACGTTACGAAATTCATCCATTTGAGATACCGGTCTAAATCGTTGAATATGGTCGGATTTATATCATAAATCCCATGAATTTTGGACAGATGAACCAAGCATAGTGCTGAAATGTTACCCGTATTGTTCAAACTGCATATAAAATCAGTTCAAAATGCTCATCAGTCCTATACGGCACACCTAATATTTTAATGACTTGTTCGAGACTTGCCTTTGAATTATTTACCAGTATCTTTCACGCAGCCGGCAGTTCGCCACTTACATTGGGCTATATTCAGCCCTGAATTAGCTGATACGCCAAATGTGCCTACACTCAACATACAGCTCACACCAGAGCTCAATCAGTGGCTAACGAAACTGGACGCTGAGCCATCTGCTTTAATGCACTTCCTAAGTGAAAATGATCATCAATTACTCGGAAGTTATTTCGAGGTCCTTTGGCAATTTTTTTTATCCCATGCTCCAAATTGGGTTTTGCTTGGAAGTGGTGTACAAATTCAAAGCGACTGTACAAACCAGCAGGGCGTAACACTCGGTGAACTTGATATTCTGTGCGGAACAGTTGAAAACCCTGCAATCCATTTAGAGCTAGCCGTTAAATTTTTTTTATTAAAACCAGAATGTCTTGGTGACAAACTGAATCATTGGATTGGGCCGCAAACGCGAGATAGACTAGATCTAAAACTAACCAAACTAAGCGAGAAACAATTTCCTTTTTATTTTCACCATCAAACACAACAACACTTAACGCAAGCAGAGCTACCCACAAATGCAGCACAGCGCTTGTGTCTAAAAGGATATTTGTTTCGTCACATCTCACAGTCCGGAAAGCCGGTATTACCTGATGCAGTCAACCCAAATGCAAATTTGGCGCATTGGTGTCGCGCGAATGAACTAGCAAGCCTGAAAGACTTAAACCAACACTGGTGCATTATTGAAAAATCCCAATGGCCTGGGCCTTATCGAACAGAAAATAAGCCACTCAGTTTTGATATAATTGCTTCAAATATTCAAAATCACTTTGATCAAAAGAAAAAAGAGAATCATAGCCCAGCTACTTCAGACTGCATGCACAAAAACAAGCCCCATCGCTCTCCACAACCACCCTACGCCATTATGCTAGTAGCAATGACGCCATTGGAAGGTAGCTGGTATGAAACGAAACGGTTTATGGTAGTACACAACAACTGGCCGAATAATTATAAAAGCGAAGAAAGTAGTTAAATATAGACCTTGAATAATCATCTGCGAACTGAAACATAACCCAAAGCACGAGAATTTAGTTTTACGAGTGTGGGAAAGGCTGTATCAAACGACAAATCTACTGAGGAAAATTTAACACCATAAGACAATCACGTGAGCGGCGAACTGAACATTAAAAGACAGGGTTAAAACTATGAGCAGGTCATGACCTGCTCGCTATGGTTGAAGTATATGGCGCTAGTGATTGGGATTTAATGTGTCTCGATGTCTCCACTCTCGACAACTGCCCAATAGCTTCATTATAGATTTAAGGGGTAAAGCAAAAATGATGAATGGCCCTTACGGTTGACCAACCTATAGTTTCTTTGAATATCACAAACCTGTACTTCCCATATGTAATCAAACAAACCAGGATTGACGTTGTTGCCAGTTAAGTCTGAATCAACACCTTCATCAAATTTTCTCGTTTTTTTGACCTGAAGTGATTCACATCCTTTGCTGTATATATCCTCGATTAATGATATATAATCTAACGACCATTGAATATCATTTTTACTAAGCAGACTGCTAACGACGATTTTATTCTCTTTACCTTTCCACCTTTCACGAAGCTCAATAAGCCTGCTATCTGAAAGGCGTAAACTTTTACCATTGATGTTAAAAACATTGCTATTCGTAGCACAGCCAGCCAAAGAAGTAATTAGTAATAAAAGTAAATACTTTTTCATAATAAACCCATCATATTAGTACTTATGGCGCTTCTCGATTTGCTATTTTCACTAATCACGCCAACGTTTTTTAATTGCTAAGCTGAAGCAATGAATCCACGGAGCATACACCTTATGGATGTATGTCAGCAAGTGCGCTTGGCGCGTTTTAATATGAGCCTCTTATCAAGCAAGCCGCTAGATATTATAAACAAACAGTCCTTTTACTCCCAACGAATGTGAATCGGTGTGCCAACTGCCACCAATGCCATAAACTCATCCATTTCAGAGTTTGTGATTGCAATACAACCATTCGTCCAATTAAATAACTGTGTAATCGAGGACAGCCAACCAAACCCATTGCGTTGACCATGAACCATAATAAAGCCGCCTGGAGAAACGCCACCTTGAGCAGCATTCGCCTTGTCTAGTGCGTTTGGGTAGGAAATATGCATAGCACGATAAAAGGCAGAGTCTTCTTTCTTATAATCGAGCTTGTAAATTCCCTCAGGTGTTTTTTCATCACCCTCTTGCTGTTTATGCCCCTTTGGATTCGCCCCAAATGCAACATGATATTCTCTGACAACATTTTCATCCTTTATCAAGTACATTATTTGCTTCGACTTAATCACTTCAACTAGATCGATCTCAATTTGCTCTCCATCCTTAGCATTAACGATGCAGGAAAACATTAACACAGCTACTGCCACCCATTTCATATTCATCCTGATCAAAACACACTCCCTCATTCAACATTAATTGTAATAAGGACTTTAACATACTTCACTACTGTGAATTAAGTGAGGTATATTAAGCGATAATTATTGAAGCGCTAAGATCATGAAAATTGAAACCAACAGGCTTATTCTGCGTCAGTGGATCAATAGTGATTACGACGCGTTTGCAAAAATGTGTACCGACGAAAAAGTCATGGAGCACTTCCCTTCGACTCTTAGCAAGCAAGAGAGCTATGCCGCTATTGACCGCTGCATAAAATACATCAATGAAAACGGTTGGGGTTTCTGGGCATTAGAAGAGAAATTTAGCGGAAATTTTATAGGGTTTACAGGGCTAAACTCCCCTTCGTATCAGTTACCGTTTTCTCCCTGTATTGAAATTGGTTGGCGCTTAGCATATTCAGCTTGGGGAAATGGCTTTGCAACAGAGGCAGCAACAGCATGCTTAAATTTTGGATTTGAACACCTTGGTGTAAATCACATAGTCGCCTTCACCACCCTCAACAACATCCGCTCACAAAACGTGATGCGTCGAATTGGCATGCAAAGACGTATATTAGAGGACTTTGATCACCCAAACGTTAAAGACATCGCTTTTAAACGGCATTGCCTGTTTGAAATCACATCAGATGCATTCAAAAAATAACACTTGGGCAATGAGCAAAAAATTTTACTGGCTCATCACATAAAACCAATCAAATTATAGTAGCTGTCCTGTGTGAGCACCCCTAACTCGCTTTATTAAAAAGTTACCAATTGTATTCTTCATCACCCTCGCCAAGTATTCTTGCTCCGAGTAATTTGGCTAACTCCACAGCAGCGATTCTTATTGGATTTTGAGGGGACTCCATACTTTCAGAATAATTAAACGACCCATAGGTGCTTTTAAACCTAAACACTTTCCTCCAAGTAACTTTACCACCAACACCCAACAAACCGCTTTTAGAAAATCGTACTGCGGCATCCCCTATATCGCCCCCTATGGTGATTACTTCACCAGTTTTGGGGTTGACTCCATGAACATCACTAGGGTCAATTTTAGTAAGAGAGCAATTATTAACCGCTTGCTCCCATTCATCTAATGATATCCCTTCGTCCTTCCAAATCAAAAGCTCGTATGCCATTTTTACCTCTAGTTTTTAACGCGCTCGTATTGCGAGCGAGCTTGAAAGCGCCCTGATTGACGCTTTTGTTATAATTTTAGCTTCAGGCAGCGGAAAGATCTTTTATCTTCCAAAGGGCCACTAAAGCACAAACCATCACCCGTTTTTTTCGGTATTTCATTTCCATAATATGGGTTGCTCATGCTCTCAGCATTCTGTTCTAAATGATGAATCTGGTTGTAGAGTGCTATTTTAACATCAAAATCGAAAAGCATAGCGACAAAGTGATCGAATTCAGGTGATAAACCAATTAATATACTACCCACATAGTTTCTTAGTTTTGATGTCGATGGACTGAAGGCTTCTTCAGCTTCAATATATTCTGCAAAGGCAAATGGAGTCATTTTCGCTAGCCTTTCAAGTCGATAATATATTGGTGCCACAGCGTTTATTGTCATGTTAGGCTTAAACACTATACGCGCTAGCCATCCTGGAAATTCATTTCCCATCTCAAAGAATTCGGGGTGTTTATCTAGATTAAGAAAAGCATTGTAGGACATTCCAAATTCTCTTGCGGCTATCATATCGAAGCTTTTTTCTGACTGACTCAAGCTTGGAATCATTTTGGATTTCGAGCCCGCCTTGAACATAATGACGCTGGACACATCTATAATTTCCGAAAGTTTCGCGAGAAATACAAGCTTTCCAATAAGGTTATCCTGCAACGTCATGGCTTTTCTTAGCTTCGTGAATTGCAATGATAAAGAATCAAGAGCCTTATTAGCATTTCCTTTATTATATATTGATATTGCCTTAAGTACTTTGATGCGCTCAGCAGCTGTAATGTAATTGTATGGAGGAAGTGGCTCGTCAACCGCTGGTTTTGATAATGTAGTATATTCATCAAACTCAAGAAACGTATTTGATCGCAAAACCAACACGCTATGTTCTTCCAACAACTCCCCAGCTCTGACCTCAGTCGAAAACAGAATTTCAAGGCATCCAGCTTCTGAGAAACTACAAAATTCATGTCCTTTAGGTAATGCTATTTTATTTGAGTCGGGATATTCAACCACCTCATAGTTCTTATCAGCTTCAAACTTTCGGTACTCCTCTAGTAATTTTCTTCCGGTATCAACAGGGTTCTCCCCATTCTTCGAAAAAATCCCGTGAAGATACAAAAACGAGTCACTCAAGCGATTAGTATCGATGCGGGCGGCCATACTTTTGGCCTCATCGCTCAAATCATCATCCAATTGGCTCAACAACACTAAAACTAAAATAATTGATATTAAGATATAAATTGAATTTCTATTCATAATTAAGTACAACTTTCACAATTGATACAATTTTATAGCGAGGGACGAGCGCAAATACCGTCCATGCAACGAATTAACTAATATAATCTGCGCTTGGTTTATTTTTGCTGGAGGGTAAGATTCAATTTTATGTTTGCTTAATATATTGAGATAAATTTTGCTGCCTAGATTCTCAGGCGAATCAAGTAAGTGTTTGTAGTGACAATATTTAGGCATATAAAGTTGATAGATCATAGATATCAATCCCACATAATAGGTGCGTGGCCTTTTGCACATTCAGCAAGCTTTGCTAGCGATCATTGATTGTTATTGCTATGCATTTAGGTAGCTTTTAAGTAAATTTTGATATTTTGCTTCCCTTGGCGTGCCATCTTCCTCTGCGAAGAACGGAGTACAGCTTGTACACATTGTGTTGATCTTTTTAATAAATTCCAAGATGTTTTCCACTTCAGCTTTTGAGCATATATCCCTAACATCATAAAATAGTTCTAATGATCCGGGAAAAACATAAACTGATAACGAACTCACAGATATGGCGCCAAAACGATAGTCAGGCAAAAAATGACAAAAAGGATCAAGCTCACCACTCACCACCTGAAGTGCCGGATTATCTAAAGAGGCTAACTCAACATCAGCTGCTAATGCATTACTCCATGCAGTAGATTCAGAAGAGATCGGTCCTATATGATCTCTAATATGCTTATAGATCCGAACTATTTCTTCAGCCTCTAGATCCTCAAAACAAATCCCCGGCATCGTGCCCTTATCAAGTTCAAAGACCTCATATAATTCAGATGGGAAAGACATAAACTTCCTTATATTGCATAACGCTTCAATAACCAGAGCTGATTCCGGTGCAGAATGCACGTAGTAGATTGACTTTTTAGATTTGCTTCCATGGTACACCTGCAATAAGTTGATCACCACACAGACTCATCAACTGTCCACACCATCTTTAATTATAAATGGATGGCAATCTTCTTTTATTTCACTTAAACCAATGCAGTCTATCAGCACACACATTACTTGACTCTGTAAAGGGCACATTTTACCCGCTACGTTGTGTTAAAGTCACTTTATTACTGGCCCAAGTGATGACCATGTGCGGGGGAGTGGACATGACAGATAGCCCCGGAGCTTCGAGCGCTGATGGCCGAGCTGGGCATGCTTCAATTCCCTTTGGACAATTCTGATCTGCGCCCCACATAGGATACCCACCTCACACCGATAAAACTGGAGTGGATATAACAAAGCGGGCCAAAGCCTGATTTTCAATCAATCCACTCCAAACATAAACCATGCGTTATGCAATAGCTTATGGTATCGCCATCAGAAGATATTAAAAATCAATATCAACCGAAATCACAACAGACTCGCCTGTACGTTCATTAACACCCATAAATTCTGCCATGTATTTTTGGTTTTGAGTTTCAATATCCGTCAAGAGAATTGTATCGCTCTGATTAGTGCTTACGTCATAATCCTGATATGTAGATGCATTCCCATAATTCACAAACAAAATACTATCATTAGATGATGGAGAAGATTTCTTCAACCAAATTCTAGCAAAATCGAACTTGCCTAATGAAGACTCTAATTCAGAATAACTTGTTAATTGTAGAGTCTCGTAACTTTCTATGTCTTTATACGAGTATTCAGTGAATCTGCTTGTAGGGCAATAAGCCAGCACTTGCTCAACCACATCAGGTCGTTCGCTGTTTGCCCAGCTATATGTAACAGTCCCAAGAGATTTTGGAGTATTGCTGACTTTAATTGCCGTCCATTTATTTCCAAGTATATCCTCAAATTCCATTGATTTATTGTTTTCTATACTTAATACCTTATGTGCTTTTGAGTGAAAAAGCCCTTCATTCAACGGAAGCTCACTTGTATCACCACCACAATCAGTCAAATATAGTTTTTCTTCAGCAGAAGATTTTGATGTTAAAACATTGAACACTACCTGAACGTTATTTTTACTTTTATATTTAGACGAAAGCGATTCACGCTCAATCTCATAGTTATATATGCCCACCCAAATCCCTTCTAAGTCCTCACTACTCTCTACAGGGGTAAAATCTGTTAATTTATACCGTTCAGTAAAGTCCGGCACAACATCATTATCGGAGCTTGAGGAATCTGAAGAACTTCCACATCCCGCTATCGAAAGTACAATCATCCCTATCAATGCCAGCTTATTTAAATTCATTTCTGATCTATTCCGTTGTTTTTCATTTATAGAAATACGTTTAAGTGGCGCATTTTATAGCGAGGGCATCTAGGGAACAAGCAACTCCTTGGCTCGAAAATAGGACAAACTATTACTATGCACTCGATTAAAACACTCTGAGTAATGACCGCAATCAACCTTTTAAAATTTGTTGCGAGGCATTCAAGCTAAAATTGCTATGCTAAAGTCACTTTATTACTCTCGCAGGTGATGACCATGTGCGGACGCATGAACGTAACATACAGCCCAGAGGTTCGGGCACTGATGGCCGAACTGGGTATGCCGCTGTATCCAATGGACAATCCTGATCTGCGCCCCACACAGGAGGCGCTGTCTCTATATTGGGATAATGGGTCGCTCAGCCAATCAGTGATGACTTGGGGCATTAAGCCCGAGTGGGCAAAGAAGCTGCTGATTAACGCTAAATCCGAAACCATTACTGAAAAACGCACATTCTCCAAGGCTTATCGCGAACGCCGCTGCCTCATTCCTTGTGCCGGATGGTATGAATGGATAGATGAAGGCGAAGCACGCAAAACCAAGTATCTGTTTTCACACCCTAAATAAGCACCCTTCCTAATGGCGGGTGTTTGGTATCCGCATTCAGAAGGTCACGCACAATTTTTCACGCTGACGACACATCCAAACAAGAAGTGCTCAGATATCCATTCACGTATGCCGGTTGTCATCGACCGCCAGCATGTGGATTTATGGTTTAACGGCTCTACAGAGGATTTAGAACCTTTGTTAAATGCAATATCTGCTAGTCAGATAGAGATAGAAAAAGCAGTTTAGTGGCTTTATTTTTGATGATATCTATGACTGCTTTTTTATTACAATCTACTCACTTAACGAACGAGAGTCTTAAGGGGAAGCTTAGGTCGAATTTCAGGCAATAAAAATTATATTTCGTTTATTGGCTTTACTTTAGCATTTTTTTCACTCCAACACTTATGCGATCTGTAGTAAAAAAGGCGGAGTGGCACCGTATATTAAAGCGAAACTCTGTATTCGAAGTTAATTCAAATATAATCAAAAACTAATGCTTGGTCGAAAGACAAACGCCGTGGTGGACTCGGGTATTTTTAATTTTCCTTTGTACTTGCGCGTGGTGTCCCGAACAATCCCTAGTCCAATAGAGATTACCCAGTCCTTATCTCGTATTGGTATTTTTTTATCAACTATCAATTGCTGGCCAATACTCGCGCCAGAGTTTTTATCCATTCTATATTTAAATTCTATCCCTCCATTTGCCACCCACGAATAAACATCGCCGTTTGTTTCGATTCGATTTCGTTTAATCGCCACATAAAATTCATCGGTAATGAGCGGATTTTCATGAATTTTGAAACCACCGCGAAAAGACCAACTTAAATCCACATCACCAATGTATTGATCACCTTTGAGCTTCCACTCAAACTCCCACCACCTATCTTCAACCATTTGATTCTGGCGAATATGTAAATGCCCAGTACTGGCTAAATACCCCATAAAACCTTTGCTTGCAGTGGAGTCACCATCGGTTGAGTCATACGTCACCATATTACCGAGAAAGAGTGAGAGCGCGTAAGGCTCTTCAAAACCTGCTGTGACCGCTTCAATTAAATTTAAATCTTGAGTAACCTTTAGGTTGTCATAGATGCCAGAAGCACTTTCATCTTTTAAGATAACCCCAACTAAAGGCATAGGGTTTACACTGGCTTCCACTAACACAAATCGAGGTAAATAGGAGCGGCGGAATAAATCAGCATAAACTTCCGATTCTGTTCGCTCTCCTAGCTCCGGTATGGGAGATTCATCTAACGTTTTGAAAAAGGCAACGTTACTGTAGTAAGGATCAAGCTCATATTCCCAAAAGCCCGGTTCGCTATAACCCGCTGCGCTAAAGAACACAATCACACTACAGTAGAATAAGGACGGGCATAAAGACCTAACCGTTTGATATCGAAAAGCAATTTGACTGACTGCGCCACCGATTAACAGTCGTGCATTAAATAAGTAAAATAAAAATTTTAATGGGGTGCTGGTCACGTCAACGAACACTTATTCGAATATGAACTAAGTCCACGATACCCATCGCTCCTTAATCTTGCTTGCCCTCAAACCATGCAGGGTACATCAGCGCTAATCGCATTAACCCCGCCACGCTGAGCGCATCGGATATCTCACCATTGAGCGCCATAGCCAGCGCCTCTGAAAGCGGTAACTTCTTTACGGTTATATCTTCCGTATCTTCAAAATCAGTTTCACCACAAGTGAGATCTGTTGCGAGGTAAATATCACCCGTCTCGTCTGTAATAGAGTTGGATATATCTAAGTGTAGAAGGCTTTGCCAGCATTTTGCGCTTAATCCTGTTTCTTCTTTCAACTCTTTTTTTGCGCATTCTAGGGGCGACTTATCAATCGGTGCT
This sequence comes from uncultured Saccharospirillaceae bacterium, assembly GCA_947503895.1. GTDB lineage: Bacteria > Pseudomonadota > Gammaproteobacteria > Pseudomonadales > Oceanobacteraceae > Bermanella. The sequence continues at coordinate 361,818 of CANNFT010000003.1, read as the reverse complement.
CCGCCCATCGGCACTTCCCAACTATACGCCCGAAGACATAGCGCGTTTGGCCAACAAGCCACGTGTTGCACCCCTGGTCGACAGGGATAATAGCCACCGCGCGATTTTTAAAATGCACCTTGCCATAAATACCATCGCCACCCGCAGGGTTCACTACTTGATCTTCATCGAGACGAATCCAAGGGTTGTCATAAATGCGCTTCGAAGATTTAGTCTTCCAAGGATTTTGGTGTGCCATGCTGAATCCTGCTCCACATCGTGATAGCCAAAAGTGCGATTAAACCTGCAAGGCCTCCGTAGAGGTGAGCGTCCACTACGACATGCCCACCAATGGAGGCCGCGAGCTGTGCATCCGAATAAAAAGGCGTCTGTTCCCAAATCAACTTGCCAACAATAATGACCAGCATTAAGTATCGACGGATAGGTTCCAACCAACGACTATACCAAGCCGCCAGCAAGAGCAAACCATGCAGCACACCAGATGCACCCACATAGGCCCACACAGAATCATCTAGCCAAACGCCTACGCTCGTAAATAAGCTGGCGGCCACCCAAAAAAGCAACCAATATTGCGTTTTACCTTTCGGCAACAGCCAAGCGACCAATAACAGCCCTGCACCATTCAATGCGGTGTGCATCCATCCAAGATGCACAAGATGACATGTTAAAACTCGCCAAACTTCACCATTTAGAATGGCTTCCCTCTCAAAGCGTAATGCATGACGAACGGTGTCATCTCCTGCACTGAGTACAACGATTAAAATTAATAAATATAAAGGCCAGCGTGTCATTCGAATTCCAATCGCATAAGTAAATGTGAAGAGTCTGTGAGTTGCGATACCCACAAGAAAAGAAGAGTACAGAGAGGCGACCGACGGGACAATAGAATGGCACTAAAAGCTGCGCAAAGACATTCAATAAAACATTGAGTGGGTGAATTGGCTGGGCAGAAACGACTATCGAACGACCTGCTTCTGCCCTTGTCCAATTTACAAAAGCCTCGCACTGCCAAGAATACGGTTCATTTATTGCGCAACTCTGTGCACATCATGAACAAACAGAAACAACCTTGTTATGAGACTAACAGAGGTGTGAACGCATAAATAAAGATTTGAGTGCTGTGTCAGCTCAAAAAAACAGCTGTCACTGACCGCCCCTAGTCACGCGATTCAACAACCTGTTCTATTCACCCTAGAAAGAAAACAATTGCACTGCCAGTCAAAAGACTTAATAAATGCCGTCGCTTACAAAACGTAATATTTGTCAATGAAACAGACGGCATTTAGCCTATTAAACGCCAATTTCCTGATCATTAAACGCTCGTGATTGGCTGGCATCCAATGCTTTATCCAGACCGCCAAACGCATCTAGTATTGAATGGCATAACGGCACAACCCAGTTACAACTTACTGCAAATTCGTGCGCAAAGCGGGCAGCTTCTGTATCTTCTTCTGGGCCATGATCATCATCCTCTAAAATGAGTTTGATTCGCTTAATGACCAAATCGTCTTGAACTATGAGACTGACCTGCTCTCGCCATGTCAATGCTAGTTTAGTGACCTGTTTGCCTGCACTGGTGTGAACCATCATTTCTTCGCCCAGCAAATCCTGATTACGAACACGAACAAGAGCGCTTTCGGCATCGGTGAGCTCTGCCTCGTCGCCGATCTGCCAGTCCCCAGGGACAGACAGTGGGTCGATTAACCACTGCGTCATCATACTGCTGGGGCTGCTATCTGTATTGACCAACGCGATGGGTAAACTTCCGATAGAAGATCGTAAAAACGCGGTGGCATCTTCGGCCGTTTTATTGCTCGCGCCCAAGACTAAAAGCCAACCTTGCTCCGGAAAGATCAATACCGGTATACGCGAGGATTTCGTGAATGCCTTGGGTAATAGTTCTTGCGTTATATCTTCTTTCATTTGCTGACGCAGTTTACGGCCGGGTTTATAACCTTCCGCTTCTTCAAACTGCTGAACCTTTGCGTCCAAGTAGTCATTGACGACAGAGGCCGGTAAGAGCCTTTTTTCCTGCTTGAGCATAACGAGCTGGGCACCATGCGCCTCATAGACCCACTCTCCCTCATTTACAGGCGCGACCCAGCCTTGGGATAACAACTGTTGATGCGTGCAAGGTTTGAACAAGTGTTCTTCTAGTTTATCTGCGATGTAATCCTTATCACCAAGCGGCTTACTAAGAATGTACCAAGAGAAATTACGAATTTGCATGGGCCACTAAATTCTAAAAAATTGAAGACTGGATTATGCCCAAGCCGGCGATAAATTACTAACAACTCAGCCTCCTTCACACGCCCAATTGGATTACCTTTCAATCATTCAGAAATAGCAAGCCAGCGGGTACTCGTGATGCCTGCCCTCGCTTAACAGGGACTGAGTATTTCTTGATCAATCATACAGAGGTATTCAATGCACCATTAGAGTCAATGTGCTCAAGAGTTTCGCATTCTGTTTAATTGAACATTTCTTAATGCGAAAACCCAATACACAAACCGTGTTAATAGATCGCATTAATCCTAGAGATTTTATGTGACCCCTATTACCATATCTTTGTGAACTAGTATTCACATGCATTATGAAGCAGTCGGCAATTGAGCAAATAATAATCACAACACTGTCAATTGGATCGCAGCGATAAATCAGGCACAAGCAAGTGACGATTGATTGCCAACCGCTCATAAATAAGATCGCACGGAATGCTCAAGCGTTGCTTCGGCTTCAAATAATAATAAAAGCTAGGATAAGCTTGGAATGAAAACCTTAATTCTCTCACTCATACTTCTCTCACCCTTCACGCAGGCGCATAAAGTTGATGATATTGAAATCCCAAACTTGATACCGGCAACGGATCAACGCCCAGAACTTAAACTAAACGGTGCCGCCCTTCGCGAGCTGTATTTGCTGATCAAGAGCTATGTTGGTTCTTTGTATTTAGAGCACCCCAACCATTCGGCAGAGGCCATTCTTAACGATACACGCTCCCACAAGCGCATGGTATTTCACGTGCGCATGAAGCGAGTAGGCGCTCGAAGAATTGCCAGTGCACTGCAAGACGCTTTGATTGTGAATCTCAGTGACGCTCAGCATGAGGCGCTCAAGGATAACCTCGCACAAATGCTAAACTTCTTTGACGGAAAAATGCACAGAGGCGATGAAGCGATTTTTGATTTTATCCCTAATGTGGGCACGCGCATTAGCATTAATGATGAAGTGAAAGGCATTATCCCTGGAGATTTGTACTTCCAATCCATGATGACAATATGGATTGGCGAGCACCCTGTCGGGAGAGATTTCAAGAAAAGTATATTAGGCTTGGGTGACAACCCACCGAAATACACGCAATTTGCAACCTCAAACTAAACAAACCACTGGTCATAACCTAAGCCTTGCGCACAACAAACACCAAGGCTTGGGTTATAGGAGTCATTGAAGTATTGAAGGAAATCATTATGTAAATATATGCAATCTCTTACATTATACTCACGCTGCTTATCAAGCGAGCACGACCAACTGTACTCGCTTTGTTATAAATCTTTGAGCCGATATTTAAAGTTGCCCGTTAATGGATGCTTATATTCATTAAACTCCAATATTTCACCTACTTTTCGTCCTCTGAAAGGAATGAAAAATACAAAGTCATTTTCAAGCATAATTTTCGCCTTTAGCTTGCCATGCCTTTTCACTGGCCCATCAGCAGACCAATCAACAACCGTCCCCAATAACACTCTCCCAGTTGGCATGGCTTCATTTATTGACTCAAATCCCGTCCACGCTAAGAGAATAAAGACAAATGAAATGAATCCGGTCAAAGCATGCTTTTTTGCACGCATTATCAATGGGCTAGCCTCAAACTCCAATTTCTTTTGCTTTTTTAGCGCCCGTGATTTTTTTGATTCTTATACCATTTATTTGATCTTTTTCTTTTCACTAGACAACCTTAAATCAAGAGCACATGCCATTTCGGCAAGACTGTAAGGACAAAGGAGCCAATATTTTGTTATCTAACAGACTGCGCGTAACTTAGCGAAACACTGTGACGCCCTGCTGAACTATACTCTCAAAGAATGCATTTACTGATAACTTTGCTTTCAAAGATGAGTCCGCTCCATATATTGGCTATCTTGATCAGCAACCCTCCCGTACGCACATATCCTGTACATCCACCTCATTGGTAAGAAATATGTCACGAGCACTGACACATTTTGCGCGATGCTCGTACTTATCAATACTTCTGAGGTAACAGCACATAAGGAGAGCCGATGGCAGATAAAACATGCAATCAATACTATGATTGATAAAATCCCCGCCCTATTGCTCACCCTACACTGCAGCATTAGTATTTTTCAAATTTATGTGCTGCCGCTTTTATTGACCCCGCCAAGTCCGACCCTGCCTGCTCTAACGCCACCTTAAGTTCATTTAAACTCGTGCTGTTACAGTCAGATATTTCACTTAATTTTCGCTTAACATCTGAATGCTTTTGCTCTAACGATTGAATATTGTCCTTTAAATTTATCGCAGCCTTAGAACGCCCATTCCCTAGGCGTTTTTTAAGCCTTGCGATATCGCCATCCCATTTCTTCAGCTTATCTTTGTATTCCATTCTATATTGTTGTATTTCACTCACTCTCATCTCCTTGTCTGAAAGGTTACTCTCAATCAAGCAGTATCTGCGCCAATATAGCGAGCCTTGTCGATCGTGCATCACATGGCAAACAGGGCAGTTTTGAGTATAGATAGTGGTTTAAATCCCCCAGTTGATGGTGCATATACACCATCAATCTAGCGTTGTTATTTACCTGCCAAAGCAGTATATCCCAGTCTAAAACGCTTCCTCGTATAACTCAGTCAACGGAGCGTTGATGAATATAGTCATGCGCATTGATGTAGTCTGTGATGTTCAGACCTTAGTTTTCAATCCATACTTTTGTATTCTATATCGCAAGGTTTCTCGCGTTGTACCCAGCACCTCCGCAGTTTGCGTGACATTGAAATCGTTTTGCTCTAATGCAGACTGTATAATATAGCTATCCATTTCTTCCAACTTCATGCTGCCATCCAGTGGGATGTTAATAACCTTCCTGCCGGAAGGTTGGCTGCTTGAATCCTCCTCTGCGTGCTCCATGCCATCTGTTAATTGAAGCCACTTTGCTGGTAACGTTTCGTTCGTTGAGAGCAGTACGCTGCGCTCAATAACATTGCGCAGCTCGCGAATATTTCCGGGCCAAGGATAGTTAAATAACTGTTCCCAGACATCGTCAGTCACAACCGTCACCCGTTTATTTGACCGTTGATTATATTCATTAATAATATTGGGAACGAGCTCGACGAGATCTTCTTTTCGTTGAGACAATGAGGGTAAACTGACACAAAATACATTTAAACGATGATAGAGATCATCTCTAAACTCGCCTTTCTCCATCGCTTCTCTTAAGTCAACACCTGTAGCAGCTATAACCTGAATGTCAAAATGAATCTCTCGCTCTCCTCCGAGACGGCGTGCTTTCTTATCTTCGAGTGCCTTCAATAGCTTGGCTTGCAGTTCGAGATCCATATCTCCAATCTCATCCAGAAACAGCGTGCCATTGTGAGCTTGTTCAAATAACCCCCGATAACGGTCCTTCGCTCCCGTAAATGCACCGGCTTCATGACCAAATAACTGTGATTCCAGCAATTCTTTAGGTAATGCTGCACAGTTTATTTCAATTAGTGGACCATCACTCCTTAAGCCACTGTGATGAATAATACGAGCAGCTAAGCCTTTACCGGTGCCTGTCTCTCCGATAATGGTCACAGCACTGATCGGCGCATCTTTTAATGCACCCAGCATCTCTCGTACTTGTTTTGCTTCCGCACTTTGACCTAAATAATTTTCAACTTGATAACGCTGTCTCTTCGTTGCAGTAGATGTTTTCAATCGACGATTGATGCTTGCCAGACGCTGAGCGCGATTTATCGTCACTTCGATACGCCGACGATCAACAGGTTTCTCTATTATGTCGTATGCCAATTCATCTATTTTAGTAATATCAACATCAGAATTAGGGTCATAGGTGAAAATCCACTCTGAATAATTGGTAAGCTCTTGCAGCTCATGTCTATTGTCGAACATTTGATCAGCAGTGATATCCAGATCTGCAAAAATGACATCTGGGCAATAATCATCGTCAGCTAAATAATCTTTGGCCAGCGTCATATTACTCACAACACTGGTATTCCAATCTTTCTTGGAGAAATATTGAGCTAAATTTTCACTGTCTTGTGCGCCACCCTCTATCACCAACAATCGCTTCTTCATTTCGTTCCTTTATTTTTAAGGCTTTACATTCTCATACTGGAGCTAAGTAAAGCGGTAGCACAATCGGAGGGATCTTATCGCGCCTAATAAGCGCTGTCTTTCGCTTTATGCTTTTTTGCACCATTTCAATTTGCCCTTTTTAGCGGGGCATTTCCACCATGTGTTGAAAACATTGGTGATTATCCACCAAAACTACAAAATAAACGTGTGATTTAACCAGAAAACACGTTAATTTTTGTTGGCACACAAGTTGCTCCTTAATCATTACGCTAAGCCACTATAGGAGAAAACATGTTTAAGCGTATTACCACCTTTGTTTCAGTTAGTATGCTGTCGTTAACGTCAGGTACTGCAATAGCAGAACCTGCTGGTTACCTAGGCGTCGGTTACGGTCAATATAAGTTCAAATTTGAAGATAGCGAACAAGATCAAGAACTAAGTGAAGAAAATAATGTTGGTAAAATATTCTTAGGCGTGCAAGCAAACGACGCTATCGGAGCCGAGTTAACGTATTTATCTTTCAATGATGGAGAAGATGGTGCCATAAAGTCTGAAATTGAAGGAGTTTCGGCCGCTCTCACCGTAGGACTACCAGTTGGCCAATATTTCGCTCTTAAAGCACGCGGCGGATGGTTCGCATGGGAAGCAAACTATTCTGTTAGCAACCTACCAATCGAAAAGAAAGTTGAAGGAGATGATTTATTCTATGGCGTTGGCGTTGAACTTGGGCTCGGAAAATCAATTGATATTCGCTTAGATTATGATCGATACCAAATTGACGAAGAAATCGATCCCGAATTAGACATCGCATCTCTATCTGCAGAGTTTAATTTTTAAGAACCGCGTGACGTGTTGAGTTTATTCAATACAAAATAATTGTTAATCATCTTTAGAACGAAAAGAGGACATCAAAATGTTACGTTGGTCTTTAGGTTTTTTTATAATTGCTATTTTAGCAGCACTACTAGGCTTTGGAGGCATCGCGTCATCCGCTGCAGGCATCGCTAAGATACTCTTCTTTATATTCTTAGTGTTATTTGCTGCATCCTTTGTAGTAGGAATGATGCGGGGAAAGAAGACTAAATCATTATAATTTTACATCCAATTAAACCACTACATTTTATTCAACACTTATGGAGACAAAAATGAAATTTTTAATGACTACCCTATTTGGTTCGATGATGGTTTTACTAGTAGCATGTGATAACCAGAATATTGAAAATGCCGCCAATAAAGCTGAAGACAAAGCAGATGAAATAGGTGACAAACTAAAAGAGCCGTTTCAAAATCCAGCTGAAGAGGTTGAGGAACAACTAAGAGATGGTGTTGCTGAAATTAAGGAGTAATTTCAAAACGAGTAATGTTATTTAGCTTTAGTAGTTCAGACCTAGTCTGACACTTCTACTTGAATTATAGAGAGTTTCCCGTTTTGATGCTGACATCAAATCAATATCAAACACGAAGGAAACTCTCTATGCTTGAGTCTAGAAATCCCTTCATAAAAGGCAGTGTTCAGCGCCCTGATTCATTTCTTTAAAATCACGCCAAAAGAGATGATAATTGACTAATCAATATTTGATATAAGCACTCATTCAAATTCAAAGTGCTGAAGCTGTGCAGCAGCTGAGATTCTGCCAGACTGCCGCTGTTATTTATTAGGCGGCATTACCACCCCACACCAAAATAATTGACACCAACAAAAACTATAGAAGTAGCAATGGCAGTAAAAACAATCAATAACTTATAAAAAACCCTTATGTGATTTTCTTTTTTAAAAACAACGTATGCTGAAAGTATCACACCTAAAATTGCGCCCGAAAAGACTCCAAAAATCAGATAGCCTACATTACCTAAACCATGACCACCCAAATCATATAACCAACCAATACTTTGAAGAAAAGGAAATAACACCCCAAAAGAAATCATTAATAAAAACATTGCCGAGGTCATTAGACATATTTTGAGAGTAGGTTCATGCCAACATCATCATTTTTGAATTGTAATCCATCTTTATTTATCGTCCAACTCTACAGCAGCCATGCAATTATAGCGACACACCTTTAATACCACTGCTCTGGTAACTACTGCATATAGCAAAAGGAACGAAAAACATTAGCAATAACGCTACTCCGGTACTCGAATCGCTTGGAACACCTTTGACAATAATACCAACCATTAACGCTATCAAACCACTCAACATTCTGTTAAATAGTTTGAAACTGCATACATTCTCCTGACTGATAAAAATAACATCCAGTTTACAGTGCATGCTAGCAAGGCAGGAGGGAAGCCCATAATATAAGCTAAAGCTAGAACAGCCGTTGGAGACTCTCCCTAGAGCCCTGCAAAAATAATAGCACCTAAGCTTGGACCAACGATCAATAAGACAGTGACCGAATAAAGAGTAGACTGGAACAACTTGATACACCCGCTACTTATACCGACCCAAACACAGAATTCCTTAGATAACGATCAATTTGGTACGTATTGAAATAAAACCCCATCAGATTGATTGCCGAAGTTGTCCCTAGAAATAATTTCATATTTTTGATTTTGCCCAGCATCCATAAAGTCATTAAACCAAACATGATAGGTCTCTGCTATGAGCTGATCATCACGATAAATCGAATACGTAATGGGAAGCTCACTCGCATCGAATGATTCCACCCAACTGATTTTCACATAACTCAGTTGTTTTTCTTGGTCGTAATTTATGATATTCAAGCTGATATTTGCAACTGGCGTTGGGGCAATATCATCATTTTCTTTATGATCAACCACGCCCTCCTTGGAAACCTGAACACTTAGTCCTGAATTTGATTGGCCATTGCTGTCTGTCGCGACCACTTTGTAAATATAGGTTTTATCAAAGTCAGTATTGCTGTCGACAAACGTAAAACTGTCCTGAATATTGCCCGAATCTGAGTATGCTTCATCTTGCACTGTACCGATTAATAGACTGTCTCTATAAACTGAATAGGTTAAAGGGTGATTATATGCATTTGCAAATTGCCAACTCACCACTACTTCTGTCGTAGACATACTTGCAGAGAGGTTCCGAATCTGTAAAGGAGCCATGTAATACCACTCCAAAAAAGTGCAAGGAAACATCGCACGCTCAAGACCGTCTGTACACTGATCAATACTGCGATTGATCTGTCCCGATGAAAGATAGTGTTTACTTTTTCCGCCAGCACATAAATTATCTTGACAGACAAATGAATCCGCACTTGCACAAAACGTACAACCATCTACTCCAGCGCCATGCATAAAAGGCAATTTTGTCAGTGAGCTTCTAGGGAAATAATTACACACCAGCTGCATCCCGCCGCCATCAGCATAACCACCATCCAAGCCTGCTATACCATTTTCACACTCAGATATCGCACAACCTATGTACCGGGTATTATCATGACAAACCTGAGCCCAGTGACCACATGTAGTATCCCAACAAAAGTGGTTATCCCAATCCCACAAATCCCCTTCGTTATACCAAGCTTGAACTCCGTTAAACCAAATTTGGTCTGGGTAATTCGAGGCAGGAGGATTTTGATAATAGCTCGCAATGTTTTCACCCGGTTGATAGGAAGAATTATGCGGTACGACGAATGATGTTAGGTGCTTAAATTCCTTGAAATCATCTCGTAAACCTTCATCACCTCCCATGTGAGAATAATAGCAATAAGAAGCACGTTTTTTAGCAACGGCCTCAAGTGCGGGGTCCCAAAACACATACTGCATTTTCCCTGCTGTCGCTGGGCCATTACCAAAACCAGATTCGCCATTAGCGCACTTTTTTCTAAAGCCATTATGGGCATCTAGCAATAAGCGCTTCTGCTCTATGCTTAATTCCAAAACATTATCGTTGGCTAACGAGTTTAAAGACATCAGCAAGACAATAAGATAAAAACCAATGTTGCAAACTTGACACCTCATAAACCATGTTTTCATAACGCTGCCACCCTAGTTACGAATAATATCGAAAATATTTGTTCAACGTATTGAAAATAGTTTATTTACACAGAGAGGCCATCAATCAAAAAAGATGTGCAAGAATTTTGCATATTTACGCAAAAGTAGAGATTTAGTAACGCTGATACTCATAAACTGAAATCTATGCCGACCCACGCCGACAAGGCTCTTTTCTCTAAGCATTTGCATCACTGTAGGAGCTCCAAACCCGATTATTCAAGAGCGCCATCGTGTACATTCATGCATATGCCCAAGGAATATCCCTTGGGCTAGCCGCTTAGCATATTGTTCGCCCTATTCACCTACTGGTATATGGTATGTTGTAAAAAAACGACCGAATTTCTCAGTTTTACGCACTTTAGTCGCTATTTTCTTTAATGCCTTATATTCTGGTCTCGTTTCGAGTAAATGAAATAATATTTCAGTATGCCCTAACGCCTCAGCCCAATTAATGAGAGCTTTGAAAATAAGTATGCCGAAACCCCAGAAATTTTGTGAAATCACAATGGCCAATTCAAAACCGTCATCGTCTGGCTGAATCCCACACCAACCCGCTAACACCCCATCAATGTGAATTGCTCTGACACGACAGCCTTTTAGTGAATCCACTCTAATTTTTTCTACTATCCATGATTGGAGGCTCGTTGAATCAAAATATGGGTGGTCAATTAAATGCGCTCTTAAAGAATTTTCATTCAGGAGCACCCTCAATTCCTCTAGGTTAACTTGATCAAGGTATGAATATTCAATCTCACTCATATATAGGCCTCGCGCTCATATTAATACAGCGATTCCCTGCCGATTTAGTTTTCAAAACAACACGACTACACAACATCTAAAGGTCAAAGTGTAATCAATCATTAAGGACTAGGATTTAGGCGTTTATACACGCTTATTTCATTGTGCTTAGATGCAGTATTAGCACCTCAACTTACCTTGCGACTTTCCCTACTCAATACAACTCGCTGCAACTTACCGGGTGTTATTTTGGCGATACGCTTAAATTCTCTTGTCATATGCGCTTGATCTGAAAACCCTAATTCAAATGCAGCTTCAGCTAAATCCATATCGATATTAGATTTTAGAAGTCGCACACCTTCATTTACTCGCAGCACCCGCTGGTATTCTTTCAATGTCATCCCTACTCGCTGACGACACTGCCGCTCCAGCTGTCGCTGACTTATGTTTGAATGGGTTAGCGTTTGATCTAGTGGTGCATGAAAGGAAATACTCTGAAGCACATGAAATAGTGGCGTACTGTCTTGCCCTTGAGTCGCACTTGATGCCCAGGCTTCTATAAGGTTGATGCGGTTTATGTGTTCGTTTTGGATCCGCTTAAGATTACCCATTAATGTCGATAAACTGGGTAAACTTCTGTTATCTCGATAAACCGTTGGAGCGCCGATGTGCTCACCAAAAAGGGAGAAACTGACACTCGGCTGAAACCGAATGCCCGCGACAATTGTTTGTGGGGCGAACTTGATCGCATTAGCGTGATTACTATGGGGCAGCATAAGTATGGATTCATCGAAATCACGCCCCTCTAACTGTACGGAACCACTGAGTATAAACAACATGCCACTGCAACCATCCCCCTGAAACCATCGGCTGATCGTACCCTGACTCTCAGCCGACCAGATTCCTTGGATGAACTTCAATTGGTTATCGGTAGGAATACGTATCTCAAATGAAAAATCATTCTCAATCGACACGCTACGCGATTCAACTGGCTTTATAATGACCCACCTCTGGTTTTAACGATTTGGCAAAACGATTCCAACTATTAATAGCATTCACCGCCATTGTCAAATCGATGAGGCCTTTGTCACCAAATACTTCCTGCGTCGCTTTAAATTGAGCATCCGACACAGCCTGACCTGCTGTTAAGGTTTCTGCCCAAGCGAGGGCTGTTCGTTCTGCCTCGGAATAAAATGGGGCGTCTTTCCACGCGTCGAGCGTAAATAGTCGTTCAGATTGTTCGCCCATGGCGACAGCATCTTTGCTGTGCATATCCAAACAAAAGGCACATTGGTTAATCTGTGAAACACGAAGCTTGACCAGCTCCCAAATAGTGAGTGTCACAGGATGATCTGATTGAAATTGGGCTTGAAGGTAATTTTCTTGTTCTAACATGTGCTCCATTGCAATTGGAGCTGCTTCGAAATGGTTTATTCTTGATTTCATGTGATTCAGGCCTATTACTGCGTTATTGATGAGCCTTTAGAATATTTTTGTGTGTATATTAAGTATTGAACATTTTCGACATTACTCATCTGAAGTGCCATTAATGTCTCCCAATTCAAATAGGTCTAATTGGCGGCTATCTTCATCTCTTAATCTAGCTCCGAGTCCAATTAATCTGATTGACTTGGGTTGTCGTTGGGTGGCCTGCTGAATCAATGCGGCGTAATCATCGTAGGTCGCTAATCGATGTGTATCTGCGAGCGTGGTGACTTGAAAATCGTGAAATTTTACTTTAACGAACGGCGCTAAATCTTTTGGTTTTAACTGTGCGCTCTGAATACGTTTGAACAATCGCGGCCATAAAGCTTGCACCGCTAACTGTACCTCGGCCTGACCTGAAATATCAGAGGGAAACGTGCTTTCTACGCTGATGGATTTCCGTTTTCGTGATTGCACCAGCATACGATCATCTTCACCTCGTGCGCGATAATACAAGGCTCTTCCAAACCGCCCAAACCGATCAATTAACATCTTCAGCGGCATGCTTTGGATATCCGAACACGTTTGAATGCCATAACGTGCTAGTCGTTCCACTGCCTTTGGGCCGACACCTGGAATCTTTTTAACGGGAAGTTTTGCAACGAAATGTTCCACATCGGCATCATGAATAACATACACCCCGTCTGGTTTGTTCCAGTCACTGGCGACCTTCGCTAGAAACTTGTTGGGTGCCACACCGACCGAAACGGTAATGCCCACCTCTGCCTTTACCTGAGCACGAATTTGTTCGGCAACCGCCACTGCATTCGTCGTGGGGGTCAGTTCGACATACGCCTCATCCACAGACACCTGTTCAAACTGCCACGCGTATTGTTGAAGGATTTCCATCACTTGGCGAGAGGCGAGCTTGTACTTTTCCATGTTGCCCGGCAGAAGGACTAGATCGGGGCAAAGCTTTAAAGCGTGCGCAGATGCCATGGCCGAACGAACACCGAAGTGGCGTGCTCGATAATTACACGTCGATATCACGCCTCTTCTGTCTGAACGACCGCCTATGGCCAATGGAACCGTGGCTAAATGGGGTGCATCGCGCATTTCTACCGCGGCGTAAAAACAGTCACAATCCACATGCAGTACTTTTCTGAGCGATTCATTCGCTAGCGGCTCTGCCATGCCTACCATCTTATCACTCGTAAACTTATTCCAATATTAAGCACTGTATTTTTATACAGCAAATCTAAAATAGCAAAATTATTCTGTTGTGGGTGTGTAAAGAACCACAGCATTCGCACGGATCTCTGGCTGAAAGGCTCGTCAACAGATTATCAAGTTTGAATGACAGGGTGTGTCAGGTAGGCTGATCCCGTTCATACACGAGATGAGAAGAGCCGAGTCAATCACCTTGGTCCTTTGTCCTATCGACACGACTCAGGGAGCAAATTCATCTTCCAGTTGCTCATCTTCTTTTTCGAGCCGTATTGTCACTCGCCGATTGGCTGATCGGCCTGCACGAGTTTTATTGGATGCCACGGGGTAACGCTCACCATGATATCGAGTCGTGATCATTTCTGGGTTCAGGCCCTTTTTCACCATATATTCCGTCACATTCAGCGCTCGTTGCTCTGACAGTCGACGGTTGTGGTAACGTCTACCGGATGAATCGGAGTGACCATCTACGTAAATGGCTTTTACTTTTGGATCCGCTTTAACATAAAGGATAATAAGATCCATTTTTTTCTTTTCCAAAGCAGAAATGCGATCTCCTCCACCTCCAAAGTTGACTTTACTCTTCGCCACTTGCCGAAAGTTCACGGGCAATAGGCCCGTCACACAGCCCAAATAGTCTTTGTAGAAGCTTTTAAAGTTTGCGGCTGACAGTGAAACTCGTATAGGTTCGGTTTCATCGTACCGAGCCTTGCGAGTAAAGGTAGGTTGCAGTCCTTTCAGTAGCGCCTGCATCATTTTGTTTGCCCGCATGGGATCTACATTTAATGGCCGATCCTGTTGTTTAACATCGACATAACCTAAATCAATGGCCAATTGGCTTGGTGACCAATTGGGAGGCTCGATATGCAGGGCCGCCTGTCCACTGCCCATCAGATTCTTCTTAGCTCGAAGGTGAAACATCAGGTCTTCACCTGCTTCATGGTAAAAAACACCTTCGCCATAATCGGGAATGGGCTGTACAAAAATGCATTCAAATATCGAAGGAGTGAGGCGCCATTCAGTTTCTTCTATGGGTGCCTGAAAGGTCAAAGATAATGCCGATACGGCATATCCTAAACTCACCAGACTACCTAATAACAAAGATAATGAATGACACATCGTCGACAAATCCGCCGAAATTAACTTCTTTGCAGTGGCTATCGGCCGCTTTGTCGCGAACTTGAGCTGAACCAAGGGAGGGCTTGAGGTACAATGCGGCGTTTTCATCCCGCTATTGTTTAAGGATAGCTTGTGTCAAATAACTTCTCCAACCCCATGGCTGACCGCTTTCGTGGCTACCTTCCTGTTGTAGTCGACGTAGAAACTGCCGGTTTTAATGCTCAAACCGACGCGCTGTTAGAAGTCGCCATGGTGATCATGGATATGGATGACAAAGGATTAATGACACCCGGTCCATCAATGGAGGCTAAAATTAAGCCTTTTGAGGGCGCCAATTTAGAACAATCCGCGCTGGAATTTACGGGTATTGATCCTTTTGACCCCAACCGTCAAGACGAAGACGAAGAGAGTGCTCTGAGTGCAATGTTCAAGACCGTACGCAAAGCCATGAAAGTGAAAGGTTGTAAGCGTGCCATATTGGTCGGTCACAATGCTCACTTTGATTTAGGGTTTATCAATGCCGCCGTCGAACGAAACGACATGAAGCGCAACCCATTTCATCCGTTTTCAAGCTTTGATACTGCCACGCTGGCAGGCTTAGCACTGGGTCATACCGTGTTAGCACGTAGTTGCAAATTGGCCGGCATAGAATTCGACAATAAGTCTGCTCATAGCGCGTTATACGACACTGAGAAGACCGCCGAGTTATTCGCTTTGATTGTGAATCAGTGGAACCATTTAGGTGGTTGGGATTGGGCGGTTCGCAAACATCAGAAAGAGGCGATGGAACGAGAAGAGGATATGGGCGATATAGATTAAATCGCCGTATTTAACATGGCATAATCAGCCTGCCGTAGATGCTACACAGGCAGGCTGAACACACCACATCAACTTATTTATAAGATTGCTGGTATGTCGGCTGCTCAACCATAGTGTTCTCACACGCCCCTACCCGATATTTCGAGACTAATGGGTCTGCGCAGGCCATACACCCATTGCTGTAAGTCACTTCTTCATATATCTCTGGGCACGGCGCCATGACACAGTGAACTTCCTTTGCACGAGAAGCGCATACCGGTTGCAGCTTTTTATTACAAATTTTACTGCGCTTTTGGGGGCACACAGAATAATGATCATCGCTCGATGATACGAGCTGCCCATCGCCAATCTGGTTGCTTGCATTAACATCAGGCCCCTTACGATACACATCTTGAGCTTCTGTTGTATATTCTGGCTGAGCACCTGCTTTAGCGGGCTGCTCATGCAAAGCGCCCGTCACAGGCGCCTTAGCAGATTGGACTTGAGTATTGACGCAGCCCATCAGAAATACCAATAAAACGGCAACAGAAAAATACTTCATATTTTGACACTCCCGAGACAAACGATGGACAATGAACTAAAGATCGCCTGCCCTCTTATCCATAAATTGAACATTTTCAAGGCAACCCAATTTTAATCTCTGACAGCATTAAAGAAAGCTCGTTCAATGAACGGATACTACCGTTCAATCGACCCGCTACCCCATTCCATGGACCCAAATCGATCTACTAAAATAGAATTCATAATGGTTCAGTTTATTTCAGGACGGGTCACAGGCAATAAAAAAGGCGCTAATTCAGCGCCTTTTTTATATCTAATACAAAGAAGATTATAGCTTGTCAGCTTCTTCAGAAAGGTATTTAGCCACACCTTCAGGAGAGGCATTCATGCCTTTATCGCCTTTGTTCCAACCAGCAGGGCATACTTCGCCGTGTTCTTCAGTGAACTGCAATGCTTCAACCAAACGGATTAGCTCTTCCATGTTACGACCAAGCGGTAGGTCGTTAATGATTTGTGAACGAACAACACCATTTGTATCAATGATGAATGCGCCACGGAATGCAACACCGCCGTCAGACTCTACGTCGTAAGCTTTACAAATGTCATGAGAGATATCTGCAGCCAAAGTGTACTTAACTTGACCAATACCGCCATCGTTCACAGGGGTATTACGCCATGCGTTGTGCGTGAAGTGTGAATCGATCGATACACCAATCACTTCTACACCCAATTCTTTGAACTTATCCATGCGGTGATCCAATGCGATCAACTCAGATGGGCAAACGAAAGTGAAGTCCAACGGGTAGAAGAAAACCAGACCGTATTTGCCTTTTATGGTTTCAGACAAAGAGAAGTTTTCAACAATTGTACCGTCAGCCAATACCGCTGGTACTGTGAAGTCTGGTGCTTTTTTACCAACTAAAACGCTCATTAAGGTGCTCCATATCGGATTGAGTAAATCGGTTTTACATTCTATTTTACAAGCAACGACTATATAAGGTCATTTGTTGCAAAATAAAGGGAAGGATATAAGGAAATCCATTACCCGCCCACAAAGGCAATTATGATACATTGACCTAAAGGTAAATCCTACAACTAGACTCGGATATTCCAAGGTCATATGACCTTCATTGTTAAGTAGTTCAATACGTTGTTAAAACTTGATCAAAAACACCACAATACTGCCCATTCAACCATTAAGATTCTACTGGCCGTTTTACTGTCTCTATTCATCCACGGTGTCATAATTTTTGGCGATTTTACTCAACCCCTCAAATTTAGTGCGAAAGGAAACGCAATCGTGGTGCTGTTAAAAAGCAATCCCAAAGCTGACACACCCACTGTGCAAGACGATGCAAAAGCCTCCATCCCGCACCAAACGGATAGCACTGTCCCGTTAACCTCAAATGAGCCCATCAAACCTGAACCCAAACCGGACACCCAGTCTAATAAAGCATTAGCTGAACCACCGCCCCCGACGAAAGCCACTCAACCCGCTCATCAACTGAGCAACGTATCCCAAAAGAAAGTCACTGCCAGTCAAGGTGACCAAGTTGATCTGCAAGGAAAAGCACAAGCCACGACGACGCCAATCACCTATTCACTTATCGTGAAGCAGCATCTGATTGCAAAAATGGAAGGAGCCCCTTATTTCGGCAGCGCGACGCTTAGATTAACCATCATGAAAGCAGGCGTGGCTATTAAAGTAGAGGTTGTGCAGTTAGAAGGGCCAGAAAATTATGCTAAATGGGCGTATCAGAAAGCGCTATCAGCCAATCCATATCCGCCTTTTCCTAAAAATGACACAGAGACAATAAAAGTCGTAGAGGTTCGATTGTCACATGTCGAAGCTGAATCGCAATCGCCCCCATAAGACACGCTCGCTTAATGACGCCGCTTACGACTACTCCACATCCAAATGCCAGAGCCCGCGAGTAGGAGCAGAATAATCGCAGCTATGTCCATGATCCAGACACCGTATGTCCCAAACCAACGGCCACTGTGAAGATCTAACAGAACGCGCTCCCAAGTTATATGGTGATTTCGATTCAAACTAGAAGGTAATGCTTGCAGTGGTATGGTACTGACATCTTCAGAGTTTAATGCTTCAGTAGCATCCATTAAAGCCAGATCAAATTGCTTCCACGTTTCTGATTTTTCGCTTAGTGCCGTGCCTTGTAATGGGCGCACTTGTATGGCGACACCATGCTTGGTGAAACCCAGCGCGTTAATCTCATATGGCAGTAACGATCGTTCAATAACTTCTGCAATTTGAACGCGTGCGGCTTCGTGGCGAGAGTCTGGTGAAGGCTCCATCGACAGGATCAGAATCGAATGGCCGCATAATAACCAGCTTTCACGATTATCGTAGGCAACACTTGAAAGTGGCGGTGAGCATTCGGGTATTCTTTGTTCATTGATCCAAACAGCTTCCGAGGATTCAGACGATGATTCATAAACCCAGCCGTGCGGCAGGTTAAATCCTACAGTGTCCTGCACGCTTCGAACGCTGGAATAGGGCCATAGCCAAATCGAAGACTGCGGATAAAGGTGTCCCAATTTTAACCCAGCACTGTGATTGAGTAGCAAGCCGGATAGGGATAAGACCACCACAAAAAAGGCAGCCGTCAACCCTAATCTACGATGCCATTGATGAAGAAATAATCGAAATCGACGCTTAAATGTCATTTTGAAAGTACTGCGGAATGAAACAATAATGCAAGGCGGGCGACTTTTTTCATCGATCGCACTGAATATGTGGCCCCCGTTATACCATCTATTCGGCGGTCTAATTGAAAGTCATCTGTGAGCACCGCTTGATCAAACTGGGCGGTAAATTGAGGTGACTTAATTTCGTCCCCCCTAACCTCTCGGAAGACTAAAACACGAATACTTTCGACTCGACCGGCATTAATGACCACACCAAAAGTGATCGGTTGCTCTTTGCCAATTTCATTCAGTACCCAAGCCGAACGCTTATCATCTGTCCAATAGCGAACCCGAAGCCCTTTATACGGATGATTAAGAATTTTTTGTGCCTGCTTTTGGGTTTCAGCTGAAACCCAATAAGTTCTGGGCTTAACCCCGTCTAGCCCCATCTCTTGCAGGAAGGATTTAGGCGACATCAGCACATTCGCATTAGCCGTGAATGCTAGAGAACACAGGAAAACTGAAATAACAATCGCAACGCGTAATTTCACTCAGCCAAAACCTCATTTTCAACCGTTATGCTAACGACGAATCCATCATTTTTCTAATGGATCGAATACTAACCAATCGAATACCAAGAGCCGTAAATAGAAAAGCACTCGATAGATCGAGTGCTTTTCTTACGTGTCCAATCAATCCAAGCAGTCTCAAACTGCACAGGGATTAAAAGCTATAACCCACGCCAAGATTAATCACGTCAGAGGTATCACCTGCCGCATCTTCTTGCTGAGCGAAGTCTGCTTTCAATACAGCCGTTTCAGCTAACCAATAATTCACACCAATGTCTGTTTGCTTGAAATCAGAATCATCGCTGTCCGACGCTAAATTATCCCAAAAGCTGTACCTTGCGAATACACCTACCGATTCATTAATACGGTAAGATGGCTCGATGTAGTAACCTTTTTGTTCCTTAGCGCCACTCTTAAAGTCTTCAATTTTTTCGTTAATCATCCACTGCGCATAAAGCGCGCGTAACCCAAAGCCATTCTGCTCAACCGTAGCATGTGCTTCGATCAATTGAGCATCTATATCTGCTATGCCCTGCGTCACATCTTCTTGATATTGAAGTGCACCGCCGACAGATACTCCTGGCATCACCGAGTAATTGACGCGAGCGGTATAGGCCAGTTTATTCGCCTTTGCTTCAGCTACTTTTTGGCGGCCTGAGCGCATTTTGTATTCTGGATTTGCATCGCCTGCATCATCAGTGGCCAAGACATTGATAAACAATCCTGAATGCGCCGCTAAATCAAATGACAATGCATCATATTGGCCTGAAAAACCTGCACCACCTTCCCACCAAGTAGTCGGAATAATATTCTTTTCGACATTGTTTCGCTCAACGCCATAAAACGTATCAGGCTCATGCGTTTCATTAAGAATGCCGACCGGCACTAAAAATAAGCCCGTTTTAAAGCTAACGTTTTGGGTGATTTCATGCTCAATGAATGCTTGTTCTAGCTCGACTTCTCCGGGCTTACCTTCACCAGCCAAGCTATGCTCTAGCTCAAATTCTGAGAAGAAGTATGTTTTTTCGCCAAGCTGCTTGCCTACAAATAAAACATAGCGATGGAAATCGATGACATCATCCGCACCTGACTCAAGGTTACGATTTAAATGCATTTCACCATAACCGCCCAAAGTAACGGGATTCGAGTCAACCTGTGCACTTTCTACTGCACTTGCTGTGGCTTCAAGTTGAGCACGTAGCTCTTCAATTTGCTGCTGTAGCTCTTCATTGGTCGGAGCGGCTAAAGCGATGCCAGGCATCATCAGAGAAATCAGGCCAAGTGCTTTTTTCATTTTTTACCTAATACTTTCAGTTGAAAGGTTTAAAGAGTGCGGAAGAATTGTACACTCAATAAACTAAATGACAATAGTTATCATTTATATAACGAATACGATATGCAATGCCTTTCAGTACCAAGTGTCAGGTCCATTTTTAGCCCGCACCTAAGATTCATGCAGTCACCTGCTTCGTTCTTATTAGACGAATAGGCAAAAAAAAACCGCTGATCGTCAGCGGTTTTTCGGTCACACAATATAGGCCTGAAGCCAATCGGGAGACTATTCTGCGTCGGCAGGCACAGCTTCATCGATAACTTTCTGTAGCTCACCGGAAGCAGCCATCTCAGTCACGATGTCACAGCCGCCAATTAACTCACCCTTCACCCACAATTGAGGGAATGTAGGCCAGTTAGCGTAAGCAGGTAAATTCGCACGGATTTCAGGGTTCGAAAGCACATCAACATAAGCAAAGCGCTTACCGCACTCCATCAAAGCTTGTACTGTACGAGCGGAAAAACCGCACTGAGGCTGGTTTGGGTTACCTTTCATGTACAGTAAGACAGTATTGCTTTCAACTTGCTCTTTGATGGTATCCATGATGTCGGACATAGTAACTCTCTCATTCATTTGGACATTTTGCGGCCATTTTAACGAATAACCTAGTAAATAACTAGGAATAGAAGAGACAGTCAATCAAGCCGAAACTTGGAGCCGCGCCAAGTGAGTTAGGCAAGCATCATGTGATTATCCCAGCGGATACCCTCAAACTCCTTTCCGCCGACAATTCTTAGCCCTTGGACGTCGATTAAATAAACACCGCCTGCTCCCGTGGACACAACAAATTGCTGCTTAAGCTCATTGAACGCAATGCCACCGGGATCACCCAGATAGAGCGAAGACTTCAGCTCACCCGATAAGGCATCAACAAAGAGCACTTTATTACCCCTCGGTGCGGTATACCCAATTAGCCCGTCAGACGATACCGCGACGCTGGCGATGTAGTGTTTTAGCAGTGGAGAAACCTTTGTCGTGCCATCGAGCCAACCTAAGGTTGAGTTATCGCACCAGGCAGTCAGGGATTGTTGTTGCGATGTATGGGTTTGGTGCTGTAATCCGACAGCGACACCATTTGCATGGCAGCCTATATGACGAATACTCGATTGAGCATCCGGCAGTGTAAATGTCCGTGCCACTTTGCCTGTTGATAATTCAATAAAGGCTAAATTGGGTTTCATGTGCTCGACATTTAATTTTGCTCTTGGCGTTAGAGGGTGGGTATGAATTCCCCCGTTTGCCACCACCAGATATTTCTGGTCATGGCTGAGCCGGATTTCATGAGTGCCTGTACCACCGGCGTCCCATTCATCTATTTTGCGATAACCATTTAAGGGATCGTAGACACCAATTTTCCCCTTCGCCTGCTCGTAATCGTTTTCCGCTACCAGCAATAATGATTCATCTGCGTTGAACACTCCGTGACCATAAAAACGCCGATTCGGTGGGTTCACAATATGGTGAACAACTTTCGCGTTTTTACCGTCAACCACCATGACATATTCGCCTGGTCGTCTTGCAAAGGCTAAAGCTTGATCTCGCTTTTTACTGTAAATCACACCGTGCCCACGGCTGGGCAATGGTAACTTAAACGTAGGTAACAGCTGATCATCTAACCCCATCATCCAGTGTTGGCCGTTAAAGTCGGTCGCACTGGACGTGAGCAATGTTTGTTGTCGTGCTTGGCTACACCCGATTATTGGAAGTGCCCCTACTGAAACGAGACCACCGATAAATGAACGACGTGAAATTTTCATGTTCATATCCGATACTAATCGCCATCAGCACTGTTAAAGCCAACTTGTCCACCCATTTGCGGAATGAGGTAATCAAAGTATTTCGCTAAATCTAAAACGGCAGTATGCAATTCTAAGTACTGCAGGTACGCGGCATCATTTTGAGTCACGACAGCAAGTTCTGTTGAGATATTGGTAACTTGTGCCACGAGTTGAGAAACTCTGTTCGATAAATCCGCCGCCACATCCGGATACTGCAATTCCACCAGTAAATGCGTGATGTCATATTGCCCGTCAACCAATAAAACTTCTAGAAACTGAAAATTGGCTTTCAAGGATGCCAATGTTTTCTGTGAGGTATACGCCGGTGCTAAATGCTGATTTAAAAAGCCGCTCGAAACACCTAATGGCTTATCAAAGGTTCCAACCTCAATTAAGTACAACCACTCCTGCACATTATTTAATACGCCAGCCAATACATCGGTTCGATTTGAAAAACCATCTTCTATCTTGATTGGGTCAATAAAATCATCTTTGGATGCATCCCATGCAGCCTGAATTGACTCGGCATGGCCTTGCAGTTGATCGACATATCCTAATACCCAACTGCATTCATTTTGAGTTAATGGAGCGTCAACGGCTCGGTCAAACAATAAATATTCGAGCGCACCCATGCCCCGCTGCTGAGTGCCTGAGTTATTGAGTGCAACCGCTGTAAAAGCATTTTCTGTGAGTGTATCGACGCCATTTTCAATTTGTTGAATGGTTGCTTCTGCATCTAAAACCGCAGAAATGAGCGGCGTTGGCAACCAATTGAGTTTAACAATGAGGAGATTATTCCAGTATTGATGAGCGCTTGCCCAATCGTCTTGCGCTGCCGCTAACAGCGATGTAGAAGGTGTATCACTCACACAATACGATTCACTACTGCTTCGCAAGCTTTCGATTGAGTTCGAAAAAGCATCAATACCGTTAAGCTCGATATGATCAGCCCAACTCATCACCAGCGCTTCTCTTCCGTGCTTTTCGCCATTGCTGTCTAAACAGGCCGAAGCGAATAGAGCGACGGTGGCCAGTGCCAATATCACTTTAATACGATTAATGTTGTTTTTCATTCTACAGCCACTACAAAGAATTTAGAAAAGCGATGAGTTGCGCTCTTTCATCCGCCGTGAAGGTTAACACTTTTTGCTTGACGTGTTCAGCTTCACCACCATGCCATAGCACGGCTTCCAGTAATGACCTGGCGCGCCCATCGTGCAAGAAAGTAGCCTCAGCAGACACTGTTTGGCTTAAACCTATCCCCCATAATGGAGGCGTGCGCCATTCATGACTGGTGGCTTTAAATTCAACGGGAATACCTTCAGGCGCTGGCTCACCATTTGGGGTTGTATCCGCTAACGCTGGTCCCATGTCGTGCAATAACATATCGGTAAAGGGATAAATTTTTTGCTCAGACAATGCCGGTAATGCTGCATTAATCTGCGTCGTATAAGATGGGCGATGACAATCGACGCATCCAACATCGTTAAACAGTTTTGCACCTGCCAATACCTCGCTATCTTCAACATTCCTGCGTTCAGGAACGGCGAGATGTTGGGTATAAAATAAAACGTCTTCCAACTGGGAAACCTGAACTTCCCCTAAATCACCGCCTTCACGATTCACACCCGTTGGCTGAAGCAAGCACGCATTACTATCTGCATCCTCAAGCTCTGGACAATTTTGAGTTTGAAATAACGGAGTGGTTAAGCCCATATCCCCTAAAAACGCAGCGCTATTTTGCTGATGCAAACTGGGTTGCCCCGCCTTCCAACCAAAACGACCCAATACAATTTGCTGCGTTGCCTCATCCAATACATAGTTCGCACGTCCAGAAATAGCGTTTCCGTCCTGATCATTTTCATCAGCGAAACCTACTATGTCATCCGCAGCAATATTTTCTAGTAAACCCAACCCTATCATCGGATTCGCAATGCGCGGCGATAAATAAGTGGTATCACCAAGCGGTCCATATTGTAATTGCACCAAAGAGAATATTGGTTTTCTCAATTCAACAGTAAAATTATCTGACGTAAAGGTCACCGGAATGGTTTCGTATTCAATGGCAATATTGGCTTCCGCTGCCACTTGAGGCGACCCATTAGTGATGGCTCGATCTTGAATTTGCCCGCCGTACACAGGGTCATTGGCATTTGCTTGCTGGGCAGAATCTATACGCACACGTTCTTCGTCAGTGGGCGTTCGAAATAACCGCACGAGCAAACTGTCAGCATGATCAAGTTGTTGACCCGGCTCCACTGCGGAAGGAGCATGACCACGACCATCGTTTATATGGCAGCCTTGACATGATCTCATATTAAAAATGGGCCCTAATCCATCAATGGACTCAACGGAATTTCCAACAAATGTCCAAGACTGTTCAAATTCAACATTGCCTGATGCAAATATTCGACGCTCGGATATGGATAAGTTGGGCGCTTTTTCTGAAAAAGCACTGGATCTTGCGTTATTCGTTGACGCACTGCCACCGAGTTCGGTCACCCGCGCGTAATCGGGATACAACGAAGATGAATCAGTAGAGTTGGAGTCGCTGTTTTGATCGAAGCATCCTGAGAGCACTGAACCGAACAGCCCAGCTGCGAAAATTACTTTGTTCATATTTTCCTCAAACTATTCATCGCAGCTCATTAGATTGGCTGCGACGAATACTACTACGCTTGAATGAGATGACCCACAAACCGAAAGGATTAAATTCCGAGAGCGGCCTTGACATGATCACTGCCATAATCACTGACGTCAATCAACGCATCTTTGCCTGCTGCAATTAAACTTGAATCTTCGCGATCATCTCCCAGCGCAATAAGCTGATCAAAACTGTAGTCACTCGCGAGTAAGGCTGACATAGTAGCTTCAACCGTTTCAAGTTTGGCTCGCATTTCAGTATCCACGGATGCGTTATTAGCCTTTACAAGGTCAGAAAGACTTTTACCACCTTCAATATTGGTTAGGCCACTATAAGTACCGAAATAAATATTTTGAATGCCCTTAGCATTGTTATAAAGCGCCCAGTTGGTTAAGTCGCTAAAGCAGTCATGCTCATTTTCTGGGTCGCCTTGATCCAATGCTTTTTGCATCCGCTCTGAGGCTAATTCAACACCCGCAAGCTCAACCATTGCGCCTAACATTCTTTTTACGCTGTCAGCATTGGTCATAAATTCGTTTCGCAGCGTTTTTCCTTCGGTTTCTATATTCCATTCCGCTTCCATTTGGGTTAAATCAGACACCAGAAGATCAACCGCCACACTTAAGTAATCTGCGCGGCGCTGACAAATAGTTCTTTCTGCATTTTCAACACCACCTGACGTACAAACGCCGTGACTGTCTTCCGTGTAAAAGTCAGAAATGGCTCGCTGTCCAGCTACTTTGTCTGTGGAGTTTATATCCTGACCCCAAAGCAGGAATTCGATAGCATGAACGCCTGTCGTCACGTTGGCTTCACCACCAGCAAACTCCTGCATGCTGACAATTAAATCTGTGGTAATTAAAGAAACATCTTTGGCATCATTTCCGGTGCCAATTGAGCCGTCAAACGTGACGGTGGAGTTGATAATATTTTCTTTCGGCTCTGAATTTTCCTCAGCGCCCTGATAACCCGCTTCAAACGATCCGCGATACACATCGTAGTTAACGTAATCAATGATGGCTTCATCGAGTGGCCAAGCATTTACCTGCCCCTCCCAGTCGTCTACGTTCACAATGCCTCTGTCAGACTCAAACCCTGCTGTTACGTAATCAGTATCAAAACGCATTATTTCAGATTGCTGATAAGGTTCCCGTGCATGTTCATAAGCTTGCTTAGCAGCGGTTAAGCTCTCTTCAGTTGGATTGGCAAGGAAAGCATCCACTGCTGTATCTAGAGCCTTTGCTGTCGTGAGTGAATCCGCATACATCGCATGTGCAATATTCGCAACATTGGTCTTGAATGCCGCCTCGTCGGTTGAGCTAATGGTAGGTGTACTCGCAGCGTTACTATTCGAGCTACTGCTGCCGCTTCCACCGCACCCCGTTAATACCAAACTACCCGCGACAATAGCTGCTGCTAAATTCCACTTAGACATCTGAATACTCCCCGGTACCGCATTTATAATTAAGGTTAGGGTGCGGATAGTATTGATTCTCATTTGTTATTGCAAATGAGTCCTATTTGCAGTCTTTTTGCGCCAAAGCGACACTCTTTGACGCTCAATCGTCTCGTCTAAAATGTATACACCTCTTGAAGAAAACCCCTCTCAAGCCATGCACAGCAAGGCATTCCCGCCGACATCGACCTTTACTATTTTCGAGGAGAATCAATTATTTAGCCCTCCATCGTCTCTCCTAGCACTCATTCACCGTCCAGCCAAAACGAAGCCCTCACATAAGATAACGGTATAATCCATAGTAAAAGCAAGGATAAACCATATTTTATATAAGGTTTTATTCTAAAAGCATGGCCGCCTTGCTAAGAGCGAAACGGCTTTACATCCATCTCAATTAAGACATCACCGAATGCTTCAATACCGTCACCATCAATTACATGCACTCCGTATCGGCCATGCTAGATGTGGAAAGTAGCTCACCTAAACGAGCAAATTTGAAAGGCATCCAGCTGATGCAAAAGCTTTGCTCCGTTCTACATCAGCTGAATTCAAAGGATTCATTGGGTTGAATGATAAACTATGGCTGTTTTCCGAATCCGCCACCGCCAGGGGTTCGAATATCAAAAACATCATTTTCATTCATATCAATTTGTGCGAGTGCACCCAAAGGCTCTTGTGTTCCATCACGACGAATTACTTGATTAATACCACATGCGCCAGCTTCACCGCCTTCAAGACCGGCGGGCGGCACAATGCGGTGTCCCGAAATCATCGCTGCGGTCATGGGTTGGAGAAAACGAATGGCTCTGTGCATACCTTCACCCCCCACATACCGACCTTTACCACCAGAATGGGTTCGTAGTTCAAATCGCTCTAACCTGACTGGATATCGACTTTCCAATACTTCTGGATCGGTCAATCGACTGTTGGTCATGTGCGCATGCACCGCACTTGCTCCATCATTTCGATCAGAGGCACCGATACCCCCGCATAATGTTTCATAGTATTGATATTGGTCATTACCGAATGTGAAGTTGTTGTTCGTACCTTGGCAACTGGCCATAACACCGAGCGCCAACATCAACGTGTCGACGATATATTGAGCCGTTTCCACGTTACCGCTGACCACCGCAGCAGGATACTGTGGGTTCAACATGCAACCCGACGGTATTTTGATTTCTAACGCACGAAATATCCCTGCATTCAGCGGGATATTATGCTCAATCAAACAACGAAACGTGTAAAGAACGGCTGCTTTCGCGACGGATGATGGCGCATTAAAGTTGCCAGTATGTTGTGGACTCGTACCTGAAAAATTAACTGTGGCCGAACCGCTTTTTCTGTGAATGGTAATATCCACTTCAATGATCGACCCGTCATCCATCTCATAACGGTAATGACCATCGCTAAGGTTCATGATGACTTGTCGTACGGCAAACTCGGCGTTGTCGAGCGCATGAGCAACATAAGATTGGACCGTGGAATGACCATATTGGTGATTCATCGCCAGCAGCTCAGCCGCGCCTTTTTCACAGGATGCAATTTGCGCTTTTAAATCCGCAATGTTTTGCTCTAAATTTCGTACCGGATGGTCATGGTTGGTTAAAACATTTCGGATAAGGGACTCTTGAAACTCACCCTCACTCACCAGCTTTACATTTTCAAGCAAGATGCCTTCTTCGTTAATATGTCGACTAAAAGGCGGCATTGAACCAGGAGTGATGCCCCCAATATCAGCGTGGTGACCTCGCGCCGCCACGAAAAAAATGAGATGGTTATTTTCACAAAATACAGGCTTAACAATCGTTACATCGGGTAAATGCGTGCCGCCGTTGTAGGGTGTGTTCACAGCAAATGCATCACCATTTTTAAGCGCTGATCCATATTCTTTCATGACTGCTGTGACGCTTTCACTCATGCTCCCTAAATGCACGGGAATATGTGGCGCATTTGCAATTAGTTCACCTTGCTTAGAAAAAACCGCACATGAAAAATCCAATCGCTCCTTAATATTTACGGAAGACGCGGTTCGCTCTAATACATATCCCATCTGCTCTGCTGCATTCATGAATCGATTATTAAAAATCTCAAGCATGACAGGGTCTGGTTTATCTATGTCGGAGGTTTCAGAAATCGAAATCGGTTGTTGCATAGCATCTTCAATAAATGACATTTCTATATTGCCCTGTTCCGTCATGATGGCCTGCCAATGAGGTTCTATCACGATAGTCGAAGCCGCTTCTAAAATAATGGCTGGCCCCTCGATTACCTGCCCAATAGCTAAAGATTCTCGACGATATATATCGGCAAAGTAGTGCTTTCCTCTTGAGAAAAATTCACAGGTGTCGATGGCTTTCCCTGCATGACGAGGCGCATTAAATGACACTAGATGTTGATCAGAGCGCAACGTAACTTGAACTTGAAGCGCCTCGACCACGAGCGGCTGATTCGACACGAACCCAAATAACTGCCGATGTTTATGGGCAAACTGGTTTGCCAATTGTGCGATTTGATGATCCGGCGATGCTTCTTTTATTGCATCTAAAATATCCACCAGCAGCGCCGTATCGCTATTTTGATACTTCATGTGCAAACGAATCGTCACGTCGCACAACGAATGCTCAGAACCTAACTGCTGTACCAGCCGATCTTGAATCGGTATGAGGCGGTTCGCTAGCTCGGACAGTGTTTCACTGGACAATGGCTGGTTAATGGATTCATCATGCAGCTTTATTTGATCCGCTAAACCGATTCCGAAAGCAGATAACACGCCTGAAAATGGGTGCAGTAAGACTTTCTTTATATTTAGACGTTCAGCGACTAAGCAAGCGTGCTGTGCACCTGCACCACCAAAGCTCACCAATGTGTAATGCTGTAAATCATAGCCACGTTGAATTGAAATACTCTTAATAGCATTGGCCATGTTTTCGACGGCCACGTGCAAAAAACCTTCAGCGACCGAGTAAAGGCTGGCTGGTTTAGCGCCGCAAGCGTCTGATATTGTTTGAGCGAGTACTTCAAATGCCTCCTCAACGGCCGCATGATCTAACGGTAGATCTGCCTTTTCTCCAAAAATCGCTGGAAAGTAGTTGGGCTGAATTTTTCCCAACATCACGTTACAGTCCGTGACCGTTAATGGGCCTCCGCGCCGATAGCATGCTGGGCCTGGGTTAGCACCGGCGGACTCAGGACCAACTTGGTATCGCCCATCTCGATACTGCAAAATAGAGCCGCCGCCTGCAGCAACTGTGTGGATTTGCATCATGGGTGCTCGTAATCTCACACCCGCCACTTCAGTTTCGAACACGCGTTCATATTCGCCCGCATAATGACTGACATCAGTTGATGTCCCACCCATATCAAAGCCGACAATCTTGTCACAACCTGCTGGCAGTGCCGTTTTAACCATGCCAACCACGCCACCCGCTGGGCCAGATAAAATAGCGTCCTTACCTTCAAATTTTTCAGCTCGGGTCAACCCACCATTACTTTGCATAAAATAGAGCGGTACACGTGATGTTTTTCCTTCCGCTGGCTCGCCTGTATTTGTCGCATGGATTCGATTTAATTCGCCTTGCACTTGCTGAACGTATTTTCGTAGAACCGGTGAAAGGTAAGCATCCACCACCGTTGTGTCTCCACGACTGATCAACTTTTGTAATGGACTCACTCGGTGACTCACGCTCACTTGAGGAAACCCCAGTTCTTCAGCAATGCGCGCAATTTTTTGTTCATGCTGAACATATTGATACCCGTGCATCAATACAACGGCTATCGACTGAAAGCCTTTACGTTTCAATTCTGTCAAAGATTCTCGAACCTTTGCTTCATTCAACGTTATAACAACCGAGCCATCAGCACCTATGCGCTCTTCGACTTCTGTCACTTCGCTGAATAACATCGTTGGCCGCTGAATATTAATGGCAAAAATATCAGGCCGCGTTTGATAACCAATGCGTAACGCGTCTTTTAACCCAGCCGTAATCAATAATGCTGTTTTTTCACCCTTTCTTTCTAACAGCGCATTCGTCGCGACGGTTGTCCCCATTTTAATTGCGTAAATACGCTCAGTGGGAATCGGTTCATCTTCCTCTAATTGCAAAAAATAACGAATCCCTGCGATTGCTGCATCTTTATACTGTTCAGGATTCTCACTCAGTAATTTATGTGTTTTAAAGTGATTATCCGGTGTTTTCGCTACGATATCGGTAAAAGTACCACCACGATCAACCCAAAATTGCCATTGCCCTGATTGCATTGCCTACACTCAAATCTTTTAATAAACATTAATCACTAGAATGCTATCCGGTTTATAGGTGACTCACCAGCGATGGTGAATCATTCCAGTGATTGACTGAACACCAACAACGTTACCCTACCGTCAATTTTTTAATGTCGTTTTATGCTCGCCGACGATATTAACCAGCCTGAATGAACTACAAATAAACGACGCTTGCCCATAATTTAGGCTAAAAGCTCGTAGACTCAATGTCGAACATATACAGCCCTTTTATTAACACTGCCGAATTATATTTTTCAAGGCGCATTTTAAATCATCTATAAATAACATTGTCCTACAATAAGAGCAGGAAAACAGAGCTGGGTCGCACTTTGTTGTAAAAGCGCATCAGGTTCGGTTATGATGCTGAACTTCGAATTGGGCAGCCTCGTAAAAGAGATCAGGCTATATCGATACCCGTGCGGCTAAATACAGCGACTGAGGGTTTTGATATTAGACTGAAAGCTGCCCTTTTGCGTTTTAGCCGTTTCTAAAGACACGATGTACGTTATTAATAGTGACTGCTTAAACCACCTTATTTTTTGAAATTATTGTGTCTTCTGCAAAGCCAAAAGCGCTGCAGAAGCATGTTAAATGCTAGCGTTTTATGAGCCATGCAGGTGTTGTAAGTGACTATCCAAATTGAACGGATAGTACTCATTCTGAGCCTGCAAAAATAAGAAACTGGCCTGTCAGGCTTGCAAGAGGATTGATCTGTGCAACCAATCATGAACACATATGGAAGACTGCCTGTAACATTTACACACGGTAAAGGGGCATATCTTTATGACACAGAGGGTAAAACCTACTTAGATGCGCTGAGTGGTATTGCCGTCTGTGGTTTAGGCCATGCCCACCCCGCTGTGACTGAAGCCATTCGATCTCAAGCTGAAAAACTGATTCACACCTCCAATATTTATGGCATTGCCCGACAACAAGAGCTGGCTGAAAAACTAACGGCTCTCAGCGGCATGGATAATGTATTTTTTAGCAACTCAGGTGCGGAAGCGAATGAGGCTGCGTTTAAAATTGCGCGTAAATACGGCCACAGCAAAGGTGTGAACATTCCCACTATATTAGTGATGGAAGGCGCTTTCCACGGTCGTACGTTAGCCACATTAACAGCAACGGCCAATCCCGCAGCACAAGCCGGTTTTGGCCCACTCGTTGAAGGTTTCCAAAGAGTACCTTTCAACGACTTACAAGCGGCTAAAGATGCGGTTGCAAATAACAAAAATATCGTCGCCATTATGATGGAACCCGTGCAAGGTGAAGGCGGTGTTACGGCTGCGACTGACGAGTTTATGAATGGCATTCGTGCCTTATGTGATGAGCAAGAACTGCTGCTCATTCTAGATGAAATTCAAACAGGCAATGCCCGAACAGGCCGTTATTTTGCCTACCAATATTACAACTGGCAGCCCGATGTATTAACCACCGCAAAAGGGCTGGGCAACGGCGTGCCCATTGGCGCGTGTTTAGCAAAAGGTAAAGCTGCAGAAATGCTGCAACCGGGCAACCATGGATCAACGTATGGCGGCAACCCCCTTGCATGTGGAACAGCTTGCACGGTGGTAGATGTCATCAAAAATGAAAATTATTGCGAACGAGTAACCGAATTGAGCGACAGAATTCGTTCAGGTATTCGTAACGCAATGGAAGGCACGCAATACGTGTCTGAAATTCGTGGAAAAGGTTTGATGATCGGCGTCAAACTTAACACACAAGAAAGTGCCGTTAGCATAATGAAGTCTGCTCTTGAAAGTGGCCTATTGCTGAACGTCACGGCTGGTAATGTGATTCGTCTGTTGCCACCATTTGTATTAACCAACGACGAAGCTGATCAAGTTGTGCAGAAAGTATGCACGCAGATCAATGCTTTTTTCGCCGATCAATCGTAAAAGGCGCACACATGGTAAATCGTCATTTTCTTACCCTAATGGACTTCACTCCTTCCGAGTTGGCAATGCTAGTCAACCGCGCGACGGAGCTGAAAAATATTCACCATCAGGGTCAGGTATACGAGCCGTTAAAAAACAAAGTGTTGGGAATGATTTTCGAAAAATCCTCCACTCGCACACGTGTTAGTTTTGAAGCGGGTATTGCTCAATTAGGGGGCTCCGCCATTTTTCTTTCACCTCGAGATACCCAGCTGGGTCGCGGTGAACCTATAGAAGATAGCGCCCGTGTACTCTCACGCATGTGCGACATCATTATGATTCGAACCTTTGCTCATGAAACAGTGAAAAATTTCTCTGACAATTCACGGGTTCCCATCATTAACGCGCTCACGGATGATTACCATCCCTGCCAATTACTGGCTGACATGCAAACCTATCAGGAGCATCGCGGCAGTATTCAGGGTAAAACAGTGACATGGGTGGGCGATGGCAACAACATGTGTAATAGCTACATCAACGCAGCCCGCCAATTTGACTTTAATCTTGTTGTCAGCTGCCCTGCTGGGTTTGAACCCATGGCAGAATTGCTAGAAGCTAATAAAGATCGCGTGACCATTGAACATGACCTCAGCAAAGCCGTCGCCGGTTCTCATTTGGTCGTCACGGATGTTTGGGCTTCGATGGGCCAGGAAGAAGAACAAAAAGAACGCGAAAAAGTTTTTCAGCCTTACCAAGTGAGTCCTGAATTAATGGATTTGGCAGACGCAGAAGCTCTGTTTATGCACTGTCTTCCTGCTCACCGTGGTGAAGAAATTAGTCATGATATGTTAGACGATCCTCGTGCAGTCGTTTGGGATGAAGCCGAAAATCGTCTACACGCACAAAAAGCGCTGATGGAATATTTATTGAGCAACGAAGAAAATTAACAGACTTTTTTCAGCTCTACTGAGTATGCATGTCATTGCTGCCATCTCCTATTAAACGGCTCTTTTGAGCCGTTTTTTATTGCACCTTGTAAAAAGTTTTTAGGATACTTAATCTGGCAACCCGTGCTTGTGATCAGTAATGAAAAAGGATTCTTTACATGCAGGTGAATATTGCGTCTTCAGACAAAGATATTGAAAAAATATGCAGTGTATTGCTGCAATTACGCCCCCAGTACTCAATGGAGACGTTGACTCAGCAAATTCAA
Organism: uncultured Saccharospirillaceae bacterium; assembly: GCA_947503895.1. Lineage (GTDB taxonomy): Bacteria > Pseudomonadota > Gammaproteobacteria > Pseudomonadales > Oceanobacteraceae > Bermanella. The sequence goes on along the minus strand of CANNFT010000003.1, from coordinate 327,900 downwards.
GAACAGCGCCGCTCACAAAATTACCAACTGGCCTATGTCGAACAAGATAATCAGGTTTTGTGTGTGGCAGGGTTTGTTATGACGCTGAAACTCGCGTGGGGAAAGTGTATCTATATTGATGATTTAGTCACCGATGAACAGCATCGTTCTACAGGTGCTGGACAAGTCTTAATGGCGTGGTTTAAATCTTTCGCTGCCGACAATGATTGCAAAGAAATCCACCTTGATTCAGGCGTTGGGTTAAATCGCGCAGCCGCACACAAGTTCTATCTACAACAGGGATTTGTCATTGCCAGTCATCACTTTTCCTTGGCAATAAAGTAAGCAAATTTTGCTGATTGAAAATCCGGTCGGCACACCTGCGATAAAGCGTATTTAAATATTCTTTATCGCCGTTTTTGGTCGAATTAACCTCAAAACCCAATTCCATCTGTTAATCAACAATGCGCAGAAGATTAATGTACAACCTACCAACTGATTTGCGCTGAGCTGCTCACCTAACCAAATCACGGCCATCACGACCACCCACACGGGTTCCAATATTAAAATGACTGCGGTGTGACTGGCCGGCGTCATGCCTTGAGCATATGTCTGCAACTGAAATCGCATGGCAGAGGAAATAATGGCTGCTGCAATCACCCAACTCCAAATATCAGAGGTCACATTAATGGGCAAAGGCTCGGTGAGCAAACCCAATACCGTGGCTGACATGCCAATCATGAGTAATTGAACAGACGCTAATATCCAAGATGAGACTTGCACAGAGGTTCGGCTGTTTAGGTTAAACGCAATGGCAAACAGGAGTGCGGCTGTTAGAAATATCCATTGCGCCATGGAGAAGTGAATTTCATTAACATTCAAACTGTTCAAACTGATAAAAGCAAAACCAAGGATCGCCACCGGTAGCGCAATCCAAGTCACTGCTGGTGGACGATCATTGAAGACTAAGCGAGCAATAACGGGCACAAAAACCACACCCAAGCTGATGATGAATGAGCCTTCACCCACATGATCAGTCATGGAAAGCGCTTGTATCCATATACACATTGCAATGGACATTAACGCACCTACTCTGACTGTCATCCAAAACTGTGCACGATTAACTCGCCTCCAACGTCTACCCGCCAAGATGGCAAGGATTAACCCTGCAAGTAAGAAACGCGTACTCAAAAACCAGAATGGTGTAATACCCTGCAGCGCATTCGCAGAGAAAATCCATCCAATAGCCGCCAGCACGGTCACCAAAATCATGATGATGTCAGCTTTGAGCGCTTGTGAAATGGCTGCGGCCAATGGATTCTCCTAGCATTTTGTCAATGACGAACGGCGATGCTCAATGTACGTTTAAATGTGGCCTGCATAATGGCGTCATTGGAATAAACATTTCAACTCATTCGTGACTTTTTTTGTAAATTCTAATGACTAACTTTTTCAACATTTTCTACTTTCATCATCTCTTTTAAAAAGTCTACGGCCACTTTAATTTTAGGAACAGCGTAACGATGCTTTTGGTAAAGCATATAAATTCCCATCGCTGGCCCCTGTGTGATGTTCATTCTCGGCTCAACCATGATTTCAATTAACTCACCAGACTTTAAGTAAGGGCCGACAGACCAACGAGGCACCATTCCAATGCCATCACCCTTTAGTAAACTGCTCATAAACCAACCGCTATTGTTCGTGACGAGCATGGGCTTACTTTTGATGCTTTGCCACTGCCCGTTTTCTTCATACAACCAATCGTGTGGCCCTATAGGCGTACGATATAAAATCGCGTCATGACCGGTTAAATCAGATGGGTGCTTTAATGGGCTTACGCGTTCAAGATAAGTGGGCGTCGCTACCGGAATAAACTCATTTTCGAACAGTTTGACGGCGATGACGCGGTCATTCGGTGCATAACCACCACGAATCGCAATATCCACTCCATCTCGAGTTAAATCTTTCACTTGGTCGGTTAAATCTAGATCAATCAGTATGTCAGGATATACCTGCCTGAAACGCTCTAAGATGGGAACCAAGAGTCGATCCGCAACCCCTGGCATTGAGGTTATTTTTAGCCGCCCAGCAGGCTTAGCCTGATAACTGCGCACAAGATCGTCGTTCTCTTCCAGCTGACTCACTAAGTCCTGCATCCTGCGAAAGTATTCTTCTCCTATCTCCGTCAACTTCACTACCCGAGTGGAACGCTTTACCAAAGTTGCTCCTAAATAGGCCTCCAAGTCTGCCACTCTTCGAGACAACGAAGAAGCTGGCACGCCAAAGAAGTTAGCCGCTTGCGTAAAACTGGAGGTCTCAGCCACTTTCAAAAAGTATCGAACGGCTTTTAATTGGTCCATAGTTGTCCTTTAAGCAATAATGTTTCGCCATTTTCGCTCTATATCTCGCACAAATCTACAGTAATAATAGACCCTGTTATCAAACCAAACGGGGGCACACACCCTCTCACTGCTGCACTAAGGGTATAAAAATGAAAAACACACAGATTAAATTGGTTGGCCGTCCTGAAGAACAAGGACTTTCAGCGAAATTATTCAAAGTAGACAGTCAAGATGTACCCGCTTTGGCGGAAGGCGAAGTATTAGTCAAGCAAACACATATGTCACTTGACCCTGCCATGATTGGATGGATGTCCGCTGATACCGAAAGCTACGTTCCTCGAGTTGAATTAAATGAAGTCATGCGTTCATTCGGCTTGGGTGAAGTGGTTGAATCAAAAAGCCCGCTGTTTTCTGCAGGAGACAAAGTCACAGGTGGATTCAACTGGCAAGAATATGCCGTCTGCGCACCTGAAACATTGAATAAGCTGCAAGCTGACCTACCGGCAGAAATGGTGCTTTCTGTTTTCGCATTACCTGGGCTGACTGCAACACACGGTTTATTTAACGTTGGCAAACCCAAGGCAGGCGAAACGATCGTCATCAGTGGTGCGGCCGGTTCCGTGGGTTCGATCGTTGGTCAACTCGCCAAAGCAGAAGGACTGAACGTCATTGGTGTGGCCGGCAGTACTGAAAAATGCGGCTGGTTGGTAGACGAGCTAGGATTCGATGGCGCGATCAATTATAAAACCGACGACATCGAAGCCCGCTTGGCGGAACTCGCACCTAACGGCATTGATATCTACTTCGAAAACACAGGCGGCCCGATCCAGCACGCAGCATTTGCTCGTATGAATGCATTTGGTCGAATGGTGGTATGCGGAATGATTGCTGATTACACGGCACAAGTGCCATCTGCTGGACCAAATTGGGTCAATATCGTTAAGAAGCGTTTAACGATTCAAGGTTTTACGATGCCTGATCACCTACAAGACGCGCCTCAATTAATTGAACAACTCACGCCTTATGTCATGAAAGGGCAGGTTAAATACCGTAGCCACGTTCTCAGCGGATTGGAGTCTGCCATGGAAGGGTTAAATTTATTTATGACTGGCGGCAATACCGGCAAGCTCATCGTTAAACTGTAATAACCGTTCTACCATGCGCTGCTCCATCACCTTTATAAAGGGTGATGGAGCAGCCACCAAATCCACCTTTTAAGTTTCCGATCCCCCCTTCCCTATCTGACCACGCAATTATTGTCCCTTGCTGCTCATGCATTAGCCTGCTTGCTGCATTGGCATATTTACTCATCGTCAGTGTTAGCGCTCACACACCCTGTACTCCATATGCGTGATGGTTAAAACATGCCTCCCATCAATCGAGCGCACAAGAACTGTTATTGTACTCGAATACAACTTGCTCAACTTTACAATGTATAGTTATACTCATCAAATAGAACTGCTAATCGCTTGAGAACAGCAGGCACTCATATAACAAGAACAAGTGATGAGGAAATTCAAATGTCGGATTACGACGTGATCGTCATTGGCTCAGGCAATGCTGGGTTAACGGCCGCAGTAGCCGCACAACGCGGCGGAGCGAAAACCCTTCTGCTGGAAAGACATAATATCCCGGGAGGCTGCGCTACTTCTTTTGTTCGAGGAAACTTTGAGTTTGAAGTAGCCCTCCACCAATTAAGTGGAATGGGCACGGATAAACGTCCATTTGTTCTGCGACAAATATTTCAAAAACTGGGCATCATGGACAAACTCCAAGTGGTATTGGAGAAAGAACTCTATCGTATCGTAATGCCAGGACAATTTGACGTATCGCTGCCTGCAAGCTGGACGGGATTACGCAATACGCTCACCGAATTATTTCCAAGCGAAATAGAAGGCATCGAAAAATTTCTTTCGTTGTGCGAAAAAGTCACCATTGAAGGTTTCATGATGCTGCCTCAAGCGCAGCGAGCCAATGACCTCAACATGCTGGAAAAATCTTGTGCGACGTATCAGAAGTACGGATTAAAGTCGGCAAAAAGTGTGGTGGACGAGTGTTTTCAAAATCCTGATTTAAAATCCATCATCACGGCGTACTGGTGCTATTTAGGTCTGCCAACTAAAGATATTCCTTTTTGTGATCTTGGCGCGATGATTTATTCGTACGCTGCATTTAAACCGGCACATGTTAAAGGTGGATCACAAGCCATTTCCAGTGCGCTGCTTGAATCGTTTATGGAAGCCGGAGGCGACATACGTTTCAATTGTGGCGCTGAGAAAATATTCACCGAAAATGATTGCGTTACTGGTGTTCGCACAGAAAACGGTGAAACATTTAGTTGCACATCCGTTATTTCAAACACCAGCCCCATTCATACTTTTCATGAGCTGCTAGATTTTGAACATGCGCCACAGCAAGCCGCAGAAGATATGAAGTCGCGCCGTTTAGGCACGTCTGCATTTGTGCTGTATCTCGGATTAGATTGCAACCCAGAAGATATCGGAATTACCGCTGCTTCAAACTTTATTATTGATGATAGAGATGAAGAAACGGCTTTTAAGAACATGCAAAGCATGACTCCTCCCTGCCATACCATGCTTACCTGTTACAACTTCGAAGACCCCAGTTTTGCGCCGCCGGGCAAAACGTCACTTTCATTATTGTGCTTGCAGTATGGCCAACCTTGGGAAGCGATCCCCCCAGAACAATACGCGCCCACAAAGTATGCATTTGCCGAATCACTGTTGGATCACGCAGAGCGCGTTTTCCCCAACATTCGTGCACACATTGAAGAGGTTGAAGTGGGGACACCCTTAACCATGATGCGATACCTGAATACTCCGGGCGGTGCCATTTATGGCTTTGCACAAAATACACAAGACGGTATGTTGTTTCGCGATCGCTTAGACGCTATTAAAGGATTATTCATGGCAGGCTGTTGGAATGGTATGGGAGGCTTTCAACCCACCTATATGATTGGAGAAAGTACTGGCCGAGCCGCCGTTAAGTTCATACAGAAAATGCAACATTCTTCTCAATCCAAAATCACCTCTGCATCGAAAAAACAGGAGAGTGCACATGCCTAATGTTGATTCAAACTCCCCAAAAACAGCCAATATACTGCACGCGATTGATGGCTACGATACAGCGTTGGCGCACAAAGCAGAGTTAAAGAAAACCGGTTCTGATTTCAGCGAGCAAAAACACGCCGTTGCCAACACAATAGCCACCCTTCACCCAAAAAGGCTTGCGTTGAAAGTGAGCGAAATCATAGAGGATACGCCCACAACAAAGACCCTTCGATTGGTGTCAACCGGTCTACCCTTACCGCCTTTTCAAGCCGGTCAGTATATTAATCTCTTTGTGACAATTGACGGCGTCGAAACGGCGCGCCCCTATGCGATATCTTCCGCACCACTTAATCGTGATTACTACGACTTAACCATCAAAAAAGTTGAGAACGGATTTGTCACTCAATATTTATTAAATGACGTGCAAGTGGGAGACGCGTTTTCCAGCACCAGCCCTATGGGAACGTTTTATCACAACCCACTATTTCATGGACAAGATCTCGTATTTTTAGCCGGTGGATCTGGAATTGCACCTGCACGCGCCATGATCAAAGACATTGCAGACCGGCAATTACCGTATAATTTCCATTTGATTTACGCGAACAGTTTTGTCGACGATGTAATTTTTGAGCACGAACTGGAAGAAATGGAATCGGACTATGAGTTTTTAACCATTTCACGCGTCATTTCTCGACCGCCTGCTCATTATTCGGGTTTAACAGGCCACTTGCATGCCGAGTTAATCCAGACCTTGCTCAGCCAAGATGACAGTAAGATCGAAAACAAAATGTTTTATGTTTGCGGTCCCACTCGCTTTCATGATTTCTGCCAACAAGAACTCGAAAAGTTGAATGTATCATCTCGAAGAGTTCGCATTGAGTGTAATGGCCCACCTAAAAATCCAGAACAACTGGCAGGTTGGCCTGCAGACGTCTCACCCAATGATACGGTCAAGATCATCATTAAAGATAAGGGTGAGTTTATGGCCAAGACGGGCGAGCCCCTCTTAAACAGCATGGAACGAAACGGCTTTAGCGCAGAAAATGCATGTCGATCTGGTGAGTGCAGCTTATGCCGTGTAAAAGTGGTGAAAGGCAAGGTGTTTAATCCGCCGGAAGCGCATCTTCGCTCGACTGATGAAGCCTACGGATGGTGTCATTCTTGCGTCGCATTTCCGACTGAGGATATTGAAATCATCGTATAGACTGGTGCATAACCGTTCAAAAGGCATTGCTTAAATGCAATGCCTTTTGAACAATCTTACGGACGCTTTTTAGCGAAATCGTATCAGCCAGACATTTAAAAGAGCATCGCCAGAGGCCGGCAAAATACTCGATTGAAGGGAAGTCAAAGGGCAATAAGCGTTTTTACAATGACCACGCTGGGGCTAACTTATTAAAACAATACGCTTTAGACTGCGCATAATCTGTTCATCAGTTTCACCCTGTAAAACGGCTCAAAGTATTGATTAAATTGAATGTCAAAAACAGATAGGAGAGTAATATCTAAACCGATTGAATGGCAGCCTGCGCGAGAAACGTTTTTAAGCTGAGATTATCCGGTAACTCAATGTGCCCTGAAATCATGAGTGCCGACATGCCATGCACTAAAGACCAAGCCCCCATCGCTTTTATCCGCACGACTTCCGGATCCGAACTCAGCATGGCAAATGCATCCCGCAACAACATGTAAGGACGTTTAGACCTTAATTGCAGTTCTTCTGATAAAGCTGGCTTTTTAATCACGCTTTCGGAATCACGATTCTTTTTTCCCTGTGTTTCAACTTGACCAAGCATCAGCCGATAAAGCTCTGGATTATCCGTCGCAAACTTTAGATATGACGTTCCATAGGACAATATTAATTCTGGTGCGGTCGTTAAATCGCCTCGGTCAACCTCCATCGCATCCGCCATTCGATCAAACCCTTCAGCAGCAATGGCCTGAATCAGTTCCTTTTTATTCTTGAAGTGTGCATACGGTGCCATATGCGAAACACCCGCTGCAGCAGCAATGACGCGCAAAGAAAGCCCATCAGCACCTTCTTTCTGCAGTAATTCATTGGCTACTTTGATGAGCGACTTTTTCAAGTCGCCGTGGTGATAGTGTTTTGTCGATGCCGAATCCATCTCACTGGCATTTTGTGATGATTCTATTTGAGATGGCTGGTCGCCGCTGGCCATTTTACAATTAACTCCCATCGAGGATAGCAAGTAATATTAGAACGTGAAGCGCTTAATCTAACCGATTAAGCTTCTCCAATGAAACCACCCGTTTGGTGCGACCACAACTGTGCATAGATGCCACCCAGTGCGATCAACTCTTGGTGTGTTCCTTGTTCCACAACCTCTCCATCGTCTAGCACAATTAGACGATCCATAGCGGCAATCGTCGACAGTCGATGCGCAATGGCGATGACGGATTTTCCATCCATTAGTTTGGTCAAACTTTGTTGAATGGCCGCTTCTACTTCACTATCCAGTGCGGACGTCGCTTCATCTAATATCAAAACCGGCGCATCTTTTAACAATACACGCGCAATGGCAATTCGCTGGCGCTGACCACCTGATAACTTAACACCGCGCTCCCCAACTTGAGCATCGTAACCGGTATTTCCGTGTGGGTCGGACAACTCCAAGATAAAGTCATGCGCTTCAGCTTGCTTAGCCGCCGCGATCATTTCTTCCTCGGATGCATTCGGATGACCGTATAAAATATTTTCGCGCACGGTCCGGTGGAGCAGTGAGGTATCTTGCGTCACCATTCCAATTTGCGCCCTTAAGCTTTCTTGGGTGACTTGGCTGATATCTTGGCCATCAATCAATATGCGACCACCCGCGAGATCGTGGAAGCGCATGAGCGAGTTGACCAGTGTTGACTTACCAGCTCCAGACCGCCCCACTAACCCAACTTTTTCTCCGGGTTTGATGTTTAAATTTAGTCGATCAATCACACCGCTGTCTTTGCCATAGTGAAATGCCATTTGATCAAACTCAATAGCCCCTCTTTCGACTTTAAGCGCAGGAGCATTATCAATATCCGTCACATCTTGAGGTTGAGAAAGTGTCTTCATGCCATCGGTAACGGTTCCGATATTTTCAAACAGCGTACTCACTTCCCACATTATCCATTGCGCCATTCCGTTGAGTCGCAGCACTAAGCTGATGGCTAAAGCAATGGCCCCCACCGAAATTGCGTTTTGCGTCCATAGCCAAATAGAGAGTGCCGATACCGAAAAGACCAATAGGTAATTCAATACATGAACCGTCACATTAAGACCCACCGCTAAGCGCATCTGCGTATAAACGGTTTGTAAAAAACCGTCCATGCCTTCTTTTGCATAGTCCGATTCACGCTGGCTATGACTAAATAGTTTAACGGTCGCAATATTGGTGTAACTGTCGACCACACGCCCTGTCATTTCCGATCGAGCATCTGCTTGGCGACTGGCCACATTTTTAAGTCGCGGCACAAAAAACCATTGGACTAACCCGTATATCACCAACCACACGATGACGGGTAACACCAGACGCCAATCTGCGCTGGCAATCACAGATAACATCGTGATGAAGTACACCAGCACGTACATCAGAACATCCAGCAACTTCATCACACTTTCACGCACCGCTAACGACGTTTGCATGACCTTAGTAGCAATTCGTCCTGCAAATTCATTTTGGTAAAAAGCCATGCTCTGACGCAACAGGTATCGATGGGCCATCCATCGCACTGACATTGGAAAATTGCCTAACAATGTTTGATGCACAATGGTGGCGTGCAAGAACACAACAATGGGCAATCCAATCAACAACATGAAGCCAAGAAAGATAAGCGTTGATCCTTCATCCTGCCAAAGCGTTTCGGGATTCTTTTCAACCAGCCAGTCGACCAACTGCCCCATGAAGCCAAACAATGACACTTCAAATACGGCAAGCAAAGCCGTAAAGACCGACATGAGAATCAGCGGCACTTCCATGCCACGTGTGTAGTGGCGACAAAACGCGAATAAGGTTGAGGGAGGCTGTTGTGGTTCTTCTTCTGGAAAAGGTTTAATGATTTTTTCAAAAAAACTGAGCATACGACTCTCTGGCAGTATCTTCACAAACATGCTGCAAGGCCAACACACAGCATTGTTCAGAAGAGGGCATATAAATAACGGTGGCAATTGTAAACGATGCGCACCAACATGGCTCGAATAAATAAAAAGCCTTAAAGAACGCTCTGTTCCCCCTAATTAACTGGTTTTTTCCTTCCCACTCGTGACCAAGGCTCTGCTTGGGTACATGATTAAGGTACATGAACGAAATTCATTCTTTCTTCGTTTTACATGAATAATCTTTCCTTATGGGGCAATCAGCTCTAAAATGGGGCCTAATCAGTCAGCAGTATGAGCGCGATCCATGAACATTGAGCTAAGGCACCTAAAAACCCTGATGGCACTCAACCAAACCGGCAGCCTTGTTGAAGCCGCACAACAAATTCATTTAACTCAATCGGCTTTGTCGCACCAACTTAAAGAGTTGGAAGGACGGCTTGACCAACCGCTTTTTTATCGCAAAACCAAACCGGTGCGTTTCACGCCAGCAGGTCAAAGACTGCTCGAACTTGCCGAAGCCGTCCTACCCCAAATTGAAGCCACTGAACGGGATATGTCGCGTATTCGGCAAGGTCGTAAAGGTCGCCTCAACATCACCATTGAATGCCACAGTTGCTACGACTGGCTGATGCCGACGCTGAACGAGTTCCGTGGACACTGGCCAGAAGTAGAACTGGACATGCTGGGCGGCTTTCACTTCGACTCACTGATGAAGCTTAAAAATGGTGAACTGGATTTGGTCGTGACGTCTGACCCAAAGAATGACGATGAGATTGCTTACCTGCCGCTATTTAAATATCAATCCATGCTGGTGGTAGCGCCGGATCATCCTCTCGCGGACAAATTAATTATTGAGCCTCATGATTTGTCCAAAGAGACACTCATTACCTACCCGGTCGACTGTTCCAGCTTGGATATTTTTCAATGTTTTCTCACGCCCGCTGGTATTGAACCAGGAAGCGTTCGACAAGTTGAATTAACCATGATGATGGTGCAATTAGTGGCCAGTAAACGAGGAGTTTGCTGCCTACCAAACTGGGCCATTCATGATTATGTCCGACAAGGTTTTGTCGTAGATAAGGCGTTAGGCCGACATGGCGTTTGGCGCACGCTGTATGCAGCAGTTCGCAGTGAGCAAGTTGATAATGCGTTCATTGAAGACTTCAAAAACATTGCACAGCGAGTCTGTCATCAGCATTTGGAGGGCATCAAAAGCGCCTAACCACAAGGCGTGGCTCAATACACACCTACGAGATAAAGCTCTAAAAGAGGGATAATCCTCCCATTTCTAACCGGCACCACCAGTAGAAACGAAGCAGCTGTCAATGGGAAATATCACTGAATCGATCATCATTAGGTGGCCTTTCAGACGACCACCCACTCAACAGGTTGAATTTTTTAAGGTCGGAGGGAGGATGAGCAGCCACGAAGCGGGGTGCCAACCCCGCAAGAAGAAACTGGGAGCCGAAAACCCTTTGAGTTCTATTCTAAAACTATGAACATCAAAGCATTCGTACTGAATAGTGACATTTTGAAGGTATTAACGAATCAAGCCACTCTTTTAGAGTGTTGGTGAAAGATCTACAGCATTAACGAAAGCGGACGTGAGCAAACGACAGGCAAAAAAAGACCCGCCAAGTGGCGGGCTTAAAATAGAACAAAAGTTCTCGCTACATTCTCACCACGTCTTCCTAAGAAAACGTTCGATCATAATGCAGTTTGTTGATAGCAATATCTGTAATGAATGTGTGGCAATATGTAACTAATTGTTAATTGCGGCCAAATTGCGACCTCGCGTGCCGAACGAAAGCGGCGCTTAATCGTGCTTATGTAGGGTAATCTTAGGCCAAACAAGACTCATCTTCGCGCCCCCCCAACGGCTTCGATTCACCAACGCTTTCCCAGAGTGCCAATAGATAATTCGGCGCACAATCGAAAGGCCCAAGCCATACCCACCAGTGGATCGAGTGCGACTGTCATCTAATCGGGTGAAAGGCGAGAATACGCGCTCCCAATCTTCTTCAGGAATACCTGGACCATCGTCTTCGACGTCTATCCGACAAACACCATCTTTATAGTGATAGGAAATTTGCACTTTCGATACGGCATAGCGGCACGCATTGCCAACTAAATTCTGTACAGCCCGATGCATGTAGCGGTATTCAATCTCAGATTCCACTTCGGCAGGGGTTCGAGTGTTCGTGTCGCTTTGAATATCGACTTTATCGGTTCTACGTCGTGTTTCATCTACCACCTGCTCAACCAGCTCCACCACACTGGCAGTTTTAAACTCCAAGATTGGCCCCCCCTCTTCTAGACGGGCATAGGTGAGGATTTCATCAATCAGTTCATCCAGCTCTTCAAGGTCACCATCCATCGCATTGAGCTGTTTTTGAACGTATGCGTCGCCAACGGTATCTTCTAACATTTGGACACCAAACCGCATTCGCGCCACCGGGGTACGCAACTCATGACTGACCGCTCGAATCATTTCCTTTTGAACGCCCATTAGTCGCTGAATTTGTTCCGCCATTTTATTGAACGCCATCCCCAATCGCCCAACTGAGTCCACCGTCGTTAACTTCACCCTTGAGTTGAGGTGCCCTTGCGCAATACGGGAGGTGGCACGTTCGAGTCGCTGCAGACGTAATTCGAACGTGTGCACAAGCCAAAAGACTGCAATCGCAGTCAGTAAAATACCCATCAAAATAATAACGATGACATTCAACGGTGAAATACCTTTTCGAAATTTAACAGGGCCAACTTCAATGAGTGCCTCAATCTCGGGTAGCCATGCATAGTAATAACTGGTGTCTTCCACAAAGTCATAAATGCGAACATGATTAGGGGGCGATATTTCGCTCATCGACAGTTGAAGTGTCTGCATCATGTCCGGTGGCAATAACCGCATCGGTATATGATATTTTTCGGCGTAAACCGGAATGGCTTCCTTTATGGGTCGCTCTAGACGACTCAGGTGCATTCTTAACAGGTTGAGGGTGCCTCGCATATGAGACGTCCTGAAGTCTCGAAAATAGACCGACAATACCCACAATTGATTCTGAAATGGTTTTGCCAAATACACTTGCGCCCCACCGTTTATTGGTTGCAAAACGACCTGCCCCTCTCTTAGTCGTGATGCACGCGTGCCCGAAATGTCGGACTCGTCGAGCGGCTGCAAGGTGAACGGAACGCCGAGCGCCGCTGATGCGACGTCTGTATTGCCGCCATCCGCCATGATTTGAGCGAAAGACACATTCATGATCGCACCAAACATTTTCTCTTGGTGCTGAAGTTGATTAATTGAGCTGGCTAGCCAAAGTGAGCCCACGGTCAGAACAGCAATAAGTATTAGCGTGGTTAGAACGCCAATATAGACACGTGAAAAAATGGTTTTTCTCCTTCAATCTAAAGCTTGAAGTCAGGTGATGTTTTATTGGTATTGATCGTTATTGTTATCAATCGAACAGCGGGGACGAGCACGACGTCAACGTGTCGAGAATGGCTTCGTAGGGTATCAAGCCATTCAACCGCCTCCGCAGGTCAACGGCTAAGCTCCGCTTAAAGTGGGAAGTACCTTTCCACGATTTAAACTTCCTTGACGAACAAATACCCTTTGCTGCGTACGGTTTTTATACGCCTAGGCTGCAAGGGGTCATCGCCAATTTTAGGGCGAATTCGGCTAATGCGAACATCTATTGATCTATCCTGTCCATCGTATTCGATGCCGCGAAGTGCCGTAAAAATCTCTTCACGGCTCAATACTCGACCTGCGTTACTGCTCAATAGCCACAGAAGGTCAAATTCCGCACTGGTTAGATCAATGGGTTCGTCGGATAACCAAGCCTCACGCATGGAATTATCGACCACAAGATTGCCGTAAGTCACACGGCTAAGCTCGGTAGTGGCTGCATCCCCACTGGCCTCACTGTGAGGAATATCTTTTAGACGACGCAATAACGCATGAATTCGCGCCAACAAAACACGAGGACGTACTGGCTTGGCGATATAATCGTCAGCACCCATTTCCAAACCGACCACTTGGTCTAAATCGTCACTGCGAGCCGTTAGCATAATTATCGGCCCTTTGTAATACGGTCGGACAAGTCTGCAAATGGATAATCCATCTTCGCCTGGCAACATAAGATCCAAAATGACCAAATCGGGTTGTTCATTTTTTATTCTTTCTACAGCCGCTGAGCCATCTCGTTCGACGCCAACATCCATCCCACTGTTTTCAAGGTAGTCTTTCGTTAGGTCAGCAAGGCGCTCATCATCTTCGACTATTAAAATATGCCAACTTTCATCTGGCTGTTGAGCTTGTTCCATAGATTAGAATCCTAGCTGTTTAAAATAATGCTCTTTATATTAATTTAGACGCATGTGTTCCATGTGCATAGCGAAAATTATAAAGAATTGCGGCAACGATCGCCGGATTCATTTTTTTTAATAAAAATGCTTGAATTTTCAGGCCCTTAGAAGTCGAGGTTCACAGCATGTTAGCAGACGCTTATGCATCGAAACTACTCACTCTTTGCCAACAACTTATCCACAGAAAAGTGACGCAAAAACACAACCTCTAGTACTATTAGAACGACCAAGGCACAACATATAGTCGTAGATGCATTATTGCTAATAGTCATAATTATGGTAATGTTCGCTCCATCGAGCCGTTCTATTTTATTGTCTGTATGGTCCTTAACCACTCCAAAACATTTTCTTTAAAAGTGGATAAAAACCAGACAATATTTGCCGAAATTTCAGTTGTAAATTCTCCTCTTAACGTATAGAGGATTCCGATTTTTGAGTAAGGGTCAAAAATGAGCAGCGCACTTTATGTGACAAAACGAGATGGACATCGTGAACCGTTGGATTTGGAGAAAATCCACAAAGTGCTGACGTGGGCAGCGGATGGTTTAGACAACGTCTCTGTCTCCGAAGTTGAGCTACGCGCTCAGATTCAATTTAATGAAGGCATATCCACTTCGGATATCCATGAGACATTGATCAAATCTGCAGCAGATTTAATCTCCGAGTCCACGCCCGACTACCAGTTTATGGCAGCACGCCTGAATATTTTCCATTTGCGCAAGAAGGCATACGGCCAGTTTGAGCCGCCTCGCCTGTACGAACATGTCGCAAAACTGGTCGACGAAGGACGATACGATCGCCATTTATTAGAAGATTTCAGCGAAGCTGACTTTAATGAAATGGAGGCACTACTGGATCACAACCGCGATTTGAACTTTGCTTATGCTGCCGTCAAGCAGTTAGAAGGCAAATATCTGGTTCAAAACCGCGTCACAGGAGAGGTGTTTGAAAGCCCTCAGTTCCTGTACGTACTGATCGGTGCCTGTCTGTTTGCCAGCTATGAAAAATCTCGTCGAATGGATTTCATTCGCCGCTTTTACGATGCCGTTTCGACCTTCAAACTGTCATTACCGACCCCGATCATGGCGGGCGTACGTACACCGACACGTCAATTCAGCTCTTGTGTATTAATCGAAACCGGCGATTCTCTGGACTCGATCAACGCAACAGCGGGCGCCATTGTGAAATACGTGAGTCAGCGTGCAGGTATTGGTATTAATGCTGGCCGTATTCGTGCTCTGGGCAGCCCCATTCGCGGCGGTGAGGCATTTCACACTGGTTGTATCCCATTTTACAAGCACTTCCAAACAGCGGTTAAAAGCTGTTCTCAGGGCGGCGTTCGAGGCGGTGCAGCCACCTTGTTCTACCCCATTTGGCATATGGAAGTGGAATCCCTGCTGGTACTGAAAAACAACCGTGGTGTCGAGGAAAACCGTGTGCGTCATCTCGATTACGGCGTGCAAATTAACAAATTAATGTACGAACGCTTAATCAAGGGTGGCAACATCTCTCTATTCAGCCCGTCTGATGTGCCTGGTCTTTATGATGCGTTTTTCGAGGATCAAGCGAAGTTTGAAGCCTTGTATGTGCAGTATGAAAACGATCCTCACGTTCGTAAGCAAACCATCAAAGCAATGGAGCTTTTTTCCATTCTGATGCAAGAGCGCGCCAGTACTGGACGTATCTACATCCAAAACGTAGACCACTGTAATACACACAGCCCATTTGACCCAGCCGTTGCCCCAATTCGCCAGTCAAACCTGTGTCTTGAGATTGCACTGCCAACCAAACCGATGCAGGAGATTAATGACCCTGAAGGTGAAATTGCACTTTGTACTTTGGCGGCGTTTAACTTAGGCGCGCTAGAGAGCCTCGACGAACTCGAAGAGTTATCAGACTTAATTGTGCGCGCATTGGATAGCCTGCTGTCATATCAGGACTACCCGATGCCTGCGGCAGAGATTGCCAGCATGGCTCGACGCACATTGGGCGTGGGCGTCATCAACTATGCCTACTACCTCGCTAAAAATGGCGTTAAGTATTCGGATGGGTCTGCACTGGGCCTCACTCACAAAACATTCGAAGCCATTCAGTACAACCTTCTGAAGGCATCGAATCAGTTGGCGAAGGAATTTGGAGCCTGCTCTAAATTTAATGAGACCAACTACTCAAAAGGCATTTTACCGATTGATACCTACAAAAAGGACTTGGATCAGGTATGCGATGAGCCTTTGCACTACGACTGGGAAGCACTGCGTACTGAGATTAAAACATCTGGCTTACGCAATTCGACCTTAACGGCTCTCATGCCGTCAGAAACGTCATCGCAGATTAGTAACGCCACCAATGGTATCGAGCCACCTCGTGGATACATCAGCGTGAAAGCGTCTAAAGACGGGATTTTAAAGCAGGTTGTACCTGAGTTTGAAAATCTTCGCGACCAATACGAGCTGCTATGGCAATGGCCCAATAACGATGGTTACCTCCAATTGGTGGGCGTTATGCAGAAGTTTGTCGACCAAGCCATTTCTGCAAACACCAACTATGACCCAGCGAAGTTTGAGAGCAATAAAGTGCCGATGAAGGTGCTACTGAAAGACTTGCTTTCTGCCTACAAGCTGGGCATGAAGACTCTGTACTACCACAACACTCGTGACGGAGCAGATGACAGCCAGAACGACCTAGACGATGGTTGTGCGGGTGGCGCTTGTAAGATTTAACCCTATCCACCTTCTGCATAGATAGATAGCCAGTCCTCAGCTGACGACTGGCTAAATTTGAGTCATACTGGCACGATATGACACAGCAAAACTTTTAAATGGTATCCACTGATACTGAGACTTGAAACAACATGGCCTATAAAACATTTAACCGTAAGCAGTTTGACACTTTTTCCCAGCCCATGTTTTTTGGCGAAAACGTCAACGTGTCACGCTATGACACTCAAAAGTACAAAATTTTTGAGCAGCTGATTGAAAAACAGCTGTCTTTTTTCTGGCGCCCTGAAGAAGTCGACCTTTCAAATGACCGAAAAGACTTCGCCGGCTTGCCTGAACACGAAAAACACATATTCCTGAGTAATTTGAAATACCAAACATTACTCGACAGTATTCAAGGCCGATCACCCAATGTTGCCTTGCTGCCGATTGTTTCGCTACCTGAATTAGAAACTTGGATTGAGACATGGTCTTTCAGCGAAACGATTCATTCTCGCTCCTACACACACATCATTCGTAATGTTATTTCTGACCCAGCTTCTGTGTTTGATGACATTATTACCAATGATTACATCACCAAGCGCGCAGAGAGCGTGACTCAGTATTACGACGATCTCATTGAAGCTGTCACCTACTACCAAAATCTAGGGGAAGGTGAGCACAGCGTAAACGGCAAAACCATCAACATCACCCTACGTGATTTGAAAAAGAAGCTGTACCTCACTGTTGCATCGGTCAATGTACTTGAAGCCATTCGCTTTTATGTAAGTTTCGCTTGCAGCTTTGCTTTTGCTGAACGCGCGACAATGGAAGGTAATGCAAAAATCATTAAATTGATCGCCCGAGATGAGGCCCTTCACCTCACCGGCACGCAGCACATGATGCAAATTTGGTCTTTGGGTAAAGATGATCCTGTGATGGGTGAAATCGCCAAAGAATGCAAGGCAGAAGTGATCGAGATTTTCCGTGAAGCTGCCATCCAAGAAAAAGAATGGGCTGAATATCTATTCAAAGATGGCTCTATGATTGGCTTAAATAAAGACATTCTTTGCCAGTACGTCGAATACATTACCAACCAACGCCTAAATGCCATTGGCTTAGAGCCACTGTTTTCGACTCGTCAAAACCCACTGCCTTGGATAAACGCTTGGCTTGTCAGTGACAACGTACAAGTAGCACCACAAGAAGCAGAAATCAGCTCATACTTGGTCGGCGCCATAGACAGCGAAGTATCACTCGAAGATTTCAGCGATATCTCACTTTAACCCGAGCCTAACGCAGTACAATATGATACCTCGATTCGATTATCTTATTGTGCTGCGATTTATTTCATAGTGAATAATAAAAAAGATAAAGACAAGATGTCAGCACTTTTAAAAAACAAGGAGTTTGAGGCAGCCTCTGACTTTCAATTAGACGGTCAAGCCGATCAACACGATGAGTTTCATCTCGACAGCCCGACCACCGAAGATGACACCAGCAACCACGCTCAAACCGAACTGTTTTTACCCGAGTACGATCCCGAGTCGCCTGTAGACACGGGCCAGCTGGAGTTAAAAGGATTAGAGAAACCCATTTTTAACCTTGCTATTGAAGGGCACAAAGATGGCCTGCAGTTTCACTACGCACATAATTTATTAGAATCACTCGAAGCACAAGGCGTTCAAATTGCCTATCAATGCAGAGACGGATACTGCGGTAGCTGTCGCACGGATTTAATCGAAGGCGAAGTGGCTTATCTAGAAGAGCCGATGGCATGGATCAATGAAGGTGAGATATTACCTTGCTGCTGCGTCCCAAAAACTGCGCTTAAACTCAAGCTTAAAAGCTAATACAACACTCATTGGTCTCGTCACCTAAAATTGCATTTGGCTTCCGCTCTCAGCCGGATTACATTAAGGCCCATCGATACTATCATTCTCACATGCATTCAAAATGTCATGACGTTTACTGGCTTTATAAAGCTGAAAGAACAAGCTGCATTTAAGCTCTGAAAAGGATAAAAATTATGGTTCGCCCAACTATCGGAAAAGTAGCACCCGCTTTTACGACCACAGACCAAGACGGCAACAAAGTTGCGTTGAAAGATTTTCGGGGACAGCGCGTCGTGCTGTATTTTTACCCAAAAGCCATGACGCCAGGCTGCACCGCTCAAGCCTGCGGGTTAAGAGATAGCGCCAAGGAACTCAAGAAACAGAATGCCGTTGCATTAGGGATCAGTCCTGACGCCTCAGCAAGGCTCAAAAAATTTGAAGAGCGAGACGCATTGAATTTCACCCTACTATCAGATGAAGATCATAAAATTGCAGATAAGTATGGTGTCTGGGGGCCGAAGAAATTCATGGGCCGAGAATACGATGGCATCCACCGTATTACGTTTATCATCGACGAGAACGGTAAACTCATGCACATCATGGATAAATTTAAAACCAAAACGCACCATGAAGATGTCATCACATATTTGAACGAACACTAGCATCCACACCAATCGAAGCAATAAGATCGCCAAAAGGCGGGCTTATTGCTCGCGAGCCACCTAGCGGCGCAGTCATCACCCGACTGAACCTAACGACCGCGACAACACCATTAAGCCCCAGCGACCCGCATTTGCACCCGTCTCTGAAACATCAAGCCGATAGAGCATCAAGCGCTATACTGAGTATCAACACTTCCACCTCCATTATTTTGTCCGTAGACTGGGTGCAGTGTTTAAGATTATTGTGACCACCAGAGGAGCATTTTATGAGCAGCACACAGCCAATTTACTGGTTTGATCGCTGGGCTGAATATCTCACCGTGACCGTGGCTGAAAACATCGCACGCTGTACACTCGCCAGCGGCCCCATTCAAAAGGTACGCATTTATCTCACACCTTCACTCTTCCGCCCTGCAGGCTTCAAAGTCTTCACCGCCAATGGGCTGATTATTGGCAGCACACGACACGCTTCAATGAGTGGCGCAGCCGATTCCAGCACTTTAGAACTTTCGTACTATTATAAATCCCCTTGCTCAATTCCGGCGGTGCCCGATGTGGAAGACATCACGGCGCAATCTTTTATCACTCAGGCAAAGGAATACGATGAACACTTTTACTCCGATGCTTGGTCATTGTCTCATTCGGAAGGCATACCCGCTCTATTGCGCAAACTGGCTTTTCGTAGTGTCAGTAAATTACTGCCACAACAGTTGCACCATCAGGGCATAGATTTAGCCGATGAGCTGGAGGTTCAATTCCACGATGGAGAGAACTACCGGAGCTTTGCTTATGATGCGATCAGCGCACAACTGAGCCGCCAGATAGGATTTTATTTAGGAGATGACCGCGTTTTTAGGATGGCCACAGAGACGTGTCTCATGCGATCCGAGAATCGGCATTGGTTTAAAACACTCAGGCAATAAAAAACCCCTAAACGGGGTTCTTTAAATGACGACTGATGGTTAAATCAAGTCTACATGTCATATGCTCGACCAAGCATGTCAATGCTTGATGTCTTTAACTCGCTGTATCAAGCGCTCTAGTAGCTCTTTAATCTCCAAGAAGGCTTCTTCACTTAACTCAAGTAAACCTTCTTTCTTTAGAGATTCGTCACCAATATATTGCTCAAGCTCATCCACGATCTCGTGCTGAGCTTTCGCTTTTTCTTTTGCAGCTTTGGTTTCTAGCGATGTTAATGCTTCGCGGGCCTCACTGACCCTTTGCTCAAGTATATCCAGCCTTTCTGTCACGACCGTCCCCTTTATCACTTCCTAAAACACAACACCGATGTAGCGTCTCGCAACCCTTATTTTAGGACATTACGAAGACGAACATACCCGGTATCACAAAGAATACCGTAACTACATACAAAGCCGCTAGTGAATGTCGCTTAGTTGCCACATCTGCAAGCTTTTCAGCAGCATTAAGAGGAATCTCGCGAAGGAACGGGATACCGTATACGACTATGACGCCAATCATGTTATAGAGCAAATGCACAATGGCGATTTGCATAGCAAAAATAGCACCAACACCAGACACAGCCGTAGCCGCCAACAATGCTGTGATCGTCGTACCAATATTAGCCCCAAGCGTAAACGGATAAATATCACGTGGGGTAAAGACACCCGACCCTACCAAAGGTACTGCTAGGCTGGTGGTCGTCGATGAAGATTGAACCAGCACAGTCACCAACATGCCTGATGAGATACCGCTCACCGGTCCACGGCCGATCGCGTTATGAAGAATGCGCTTAGCACGTCCCACCATCAAACGGCGCAAAATACGACCAATCACAGTGATCGCCACAAAAATAAGCACGACACCCATGACGATTAACGTTATTGCGGCTGCTTTTTCTGGCAAGAACAGCAGTAGCTCTTTCACTTCACTGATAACAGGCTTGGTGATGGGCTTAATGAAGTTAAAGCCTTTGATGCTCATTGAGTCAGCACCCACCAGTAGATTGGCTAGCCAGGCGCTGGCTTTCTCGAAGATGCCAAACATGATTTCAAGTGGCAGAAATAGAACAACACAAATAAGGTTGAAGAAGTCGTGAACCGTCGCCGCCGTAAAGGCTGCTCGAAATTCATCTTTTTGACGAACGTGCCCTAGGCTCACTAAGGTATTCGTGATGGTTGTGCCAATATTGGCACCCATGACCATTGGAATAGCAGCGGATATAGGAAGACCCCCTGCTACTAGACCAACAATCACAGAGGTTACCGTACTGGAACTTTGCACCAGTGCCGTTGCGAGTATCCCGATCAACAACCCCATAAAGGGGTTCGTTGCGAATGAGAAGAGCTCTTTTGCACCCTCGCTGCCACCTGAAACCCACTTGAATCCGGAGCCCACCATGCCGACAGACAGCAATATGGCGTAAATACAGATTAATAGGGCAATCCAGTGAAGTATGGCGGACTGCTTGCTTGTAGGGACTGAACTCTCAGCTACACCCATAACATAACCCTTTGGGGGAAAAAATCCGCGCCAGTGTACCATCGGAAATGTAATAGTACAGACTGAAACCCAATTGATTTCTTCATTTGATAACAATTATTTAAGAGTCAGGATTTAGAGGCAAATTTACGTACAAAAATTACTCATTTCACATACAAAAAAAGCGCCTATTCAGGCGCTACACTAAGGAGGAATCACACATTGTCAGTATTTATTGAACTGAATACTCACTATTTCAATATATAACACCAGTGAAGGAGTGCATGGTCAAAAGTCAACCAGTTTTGTAACTTCTTGTAAGCTAAATGACACATTGGAACGACTGAGCGTTCAAAAAACGAGCCAAGCACTTCATAAATTCCAATCCATGCCGCTAGTCTCATATATGAAGGAACGACTCGTGAGCGGAGCGCCCTCACCTATTTTAAAAATCACCAAGCGGCTGCAATTATTTGTAGTTATAAGCGTGATACACGTTATCGGCACGTGCCATGCTGAGTCTATTGCAGCAGGTGGTGGT
This sequence comes from uncultured Saccharospirillaceae bacterium, assembly GCA_947503895.1. Classification (GTDB taxonomy): domain Bacteria; phylum Pseudomonadota; class Gammaproteobacteria; order Pseudomonadales; family Oceanobacteraceae; genus Bermanella. Next base: position 305,871 of record CANNFT010000003.1, on the reverse strand, counting down.
TACACTTTATACAATCATCAATATTTAGAAGATACAGCGCAAGCTAACGTTGCGATTAGCCACATTCTGTTAAATATGTCGGATTGGCGATGGCAGGATTCCGGCTGGTTAGCGCGCGGCCCAAAGGGATTTGTTAGCGCCGGAACGAATTTACTTCATTATTCTGGAGAACTGCCCATATATCTGTGGACCTTACATGAAGGTTTGTGGATAGGAGTGGAGCGACGTGAAGTGGATACCCGCACAACACTCAGCAAAGACCGCATTTATCTCGCCAATGATGGTTCGACGTTATCACTCACGAAAGACACAGAGATTTCTTCTGTCATTGAGCAACAACGCATTTACGGGATATGGCGAAATCAAAGTCGTTATCCCGGCGCGATTAATTGGGGCGGCTTATTTAGAGAAGTGATTACCTCTCCTGCTGCTGCAAACATAGAATCTGTGAACGCCGTTTGGTTTGATGGGGAATTTACGGGCAGAGGCGTGATCATTGGCAGAGAAAAAGATGCTAGAGGACTCAATTTTCAGTGGCATATTCAAATGGGCCAATTCACGGGCAAATTTAGTGACCAGCAAACGCGGCCCACTATTAACAACAGAGAACGAACTGAGCTGCACTTTGGGTTTCAATTAGGCTGGCACTATCGATGGTATCTGTCCCCTTATTGGTATCTCGTACCGAGCATACAAGTTAGTCACTCTGTATTGATTCAAAATAACACGAATGCAAGATCCTTGAATCACCACGCATTAAATATGCTAAATCTACGTTCAATGTTTTTATTACAACGACGATTTTAGTCACATCAGACTAAATCCAATGTACCTTGAATATCTTGATCTTCCACTACGATACAATTGCGACCAGAATTTTTTGCTTCATAAAGAAGCTGGTCTGCTCGTTCTAATGTATCCTCTATGCGTTCTGCGGTTTTGTACGACGTTACGCCAATGGACATGGTTAACAATAAATCGGGGGCTTCAGAAAACTTTTGATTCATCCATTTCTTGCTCATTCGATCACACACTTGCCGTGCATCTTCTAATGTCGTATCCGCTAAGACAAGAATGAACTCTTCTCCACCTAGCCTTGCGCCTAAATCCACCTCTCTTAAACTTTGATTCATAAGTTCAGAAAACTGAATCAACACCTTGTCTCCGAATGGGTGCCCGTATTGATCATTCACTTTTTTAAAGTGATCTAAGTCGATAAAGCAAACAACAAATTGATAATGACCCCTATTTGCAAGTGCCTTATGTTGTGCTAGTACTTGCATTAAATAACGTCGGTTGTATAAACCGGTTAATTCGTCGGTGATCGCTAACTCTTCTATTCGGCTGATCGCTAACTTTAATTCTTGGTGTCGCTTATTCAAGGCTTCTCGTAAATCACTGAACTCCCCACCCATAAAGACAAAACCAGCGATAACAAATAAGAAACTCACAAACAACAACACTTCTTCGGCAATTTTCACTGTTTCAGGACGTTGAAAACTAATGCCATACAACACCAGCATATAACAGGCTATCGTGAATAATCCGTAATTGAGAAACCCTTTAAACGTTAGATGCAGCGCACCAAATGTCATAATCAATAAGTACCCCATCATGATCAATGGGCGAAGTTCATTGGTGCAATACAAAAGAAAACTAATGGATAGCGTCACCCAAATCATTTGCGGAACGGTGAGACTGGCATCTTTAAAATATAAATTCCAATTACGCCAAATGGCCACCACAAATACTAAGTGACCGATCCAAATGCTGATACTCATCACCAGCACCAAAGTGGGTTCAATTTCAAAGAACCCCAGTCTCGATGCCGTCATGCACAATAAGACATTCACTAAGGTGCCCACATTTGCTAGAGCAGCCCGCCTAAACCTTATTTCTTGTTTTTGGGATTGCAGCATGTTGAGGACTCGTCCTGACTCAATATCATGCTCACATTCATGCGAATCATGATATCTGCGATAAATTGTCCCACGTTAGATATCGAGCAGTAAGGCAAGGTATGTCTTACTGCCGTTGCGATCTAATCCGTCACGTTATTCTGTTGTCCTAATTCTTGAAACAGAATCCACCCAACCGTTATAAAGGCTTTCACGCTCATTGTCTTTCATATTGGGCTCAAACTGGCGTTGTTGCGCCCACAATTGACTGACTTCATCCATTCCAGAATAAACACCCGCAGCAATACCTGCTAAATACGCTGCACCCAGTGCTGTTGTTTCCGTGACGGCGGGACGTTGAATTGGCAAATCTAAAATATCAGACAAGAATTGCACAACCCAATCATTCGTCACCATTCCCCCATCCACCCGTAAACTCTCAAAAAAAGCATTATCTTTTTTCATTGCTTCCATGAGATCTTTCGTTTGGTAGCAAACCGACTGCAAACCCGCAGTGACAATTTCTGCTATTCCAGTATCTCGGCTCAACCCCATAATTGCGCCACGCGCATGCGGATCCCAGTACGGTGCGCCTAGCCCAGTAAAGGCTGGCACCATGTAAACCGAGTTATTTGCGCCTACAGATTGAGCCAAATCGAGTGTTTCACTGGCATGCTGGATAAGCTTAAGCCCATCTCTAATCCATTGGATGGTGGCACCAGCCATAAAAATGCTGCCTTCTAACGCGTAGTGCGTGGTATCACCAATTTGGTAGGCAATGGTCGTCAATAATCGATGCTGGCTAGACAAAGGTGTCTCACCCGTATTAGACATTAAAAAACAACCCGTTCCGTAGGTCGATTTCGCCATGCCAGGTTCAAAACATGCTTGCCCAATGAGTGCTGCCTGTTGGTCACCTGCAACCCCACCAATCAAGATGGACGATCCAAAAAGGTGTTCATCGGTATACCCAAATTCACCACTTGAAGCACAGACGTCAGGCAGGATAGATGACGGAATATCAAACAATGATAAGAGCGCTTGGTCCCACGCTAACGTATGGATATTAAACAGTAACGTGCGCGATGCATTCGTCACATCCGTTTTGTGCTCACCCGTTAATCGCCAAAGCAGATAGCTGTCGACCGTACCAAATGCGAGTTCACCACGTTCAGCCAGTTCTTTAGCGCCTTCTACATTGTTCAAAATCCAGTGCACTTTTGTAGCAGAAAAATAAGGGTCTAAAAGCAAACCGGTTTTTTCACTCACCATCGACTCATGGCCGTCTTGTTTCAGTTGTTTGCAGACATCTGCTGTACGTCGATCCTGCCATACAATCGCATTATAAATAGCCTCACCCGTCACCTTATTCCAAAGTATGGTGGTCTCACGTTGGTTAGTGATGCCAATTGACGCAATTTGTTCAGCTGACACATCATTAGCTTGAAGCACTTCGTTTACCACGCTCAATACAGATTCATATATTTCCTCCGGTGCATGCTCCACCCATCCGTTCTGAGGAAAAATTTGTTTGAATTCTTGTTGAGCGACCGAGTGGACGCTGCCATTTCGATTAAACACGATTGCTCTTGTACTGGTTGTCCCTTGATCAATGGCTAATATATACGGCTTCATCTGGTTCTCCATTGTGTCGCATCAACCCAAAGTTAGTCTGGTCATTTTAGCGGAGCCTTCAACACTCTCATAGAGACGATTTCGAATAGCCTGTGTGCAAAAAACGCCACGAAGCATGCATTTTAAGTGTGTTCTTCTTAGCCGCGTGTGCTCACATAACTCACCGCACCCCTAATCTGTACATTGAAATATTCAACTACAATTAATCTACAAACAATTCATATAGGGCATGCCAATGAAGTATGTTTTAACACTGACCGCCACCGCATGGGCAAGCAGTATTATTCCCTCTGCAAACGGAATTGAACTTGGTGGCGATATGGATTTACACCTATACGGTCAACTACATCTAGCATTGGTATCTGCCGATAAGAAAGATATGGATATTGCAAATGAAGGACATCGACTAGGCGCAAGGGGCTCATCCAAACTCGAATCAGGCGCAAAAGCATTTTTTAATTTTGAGACCGAATACTTAAACGATTCAACGAATGTCAATGAAATTGATACCGATGACAACGATATCCCCGACACGGATGTCGCCTCACCCACCGCCAATGAATCGACCGACCAAATTAACATTCATGTTCGTCATGCCAATATGGGGTTCGAAGGGTCTTTGGGAACCATCACCATAGGACGTCAAAACAATCCCTATAACGCCACTTACACATCAGATGTATTTCAACGCAATAGCGGTTGGGCCCAGCAGGCAGCCTATCGCATTGGCGATGCCGTGGTATATTCAACACGGACGACCCCATCAGGAGACGCTGTAGAGTACGGCGGATATGTTGGGGTGATGGTGCACGGCATCAATAGCAAGCAACTTGAAGCGAATCAACGGGATATCGATAGTTACCACTTAGGCGGTAATTTTAATTTTGGTCATCTAAAACTAGATGGTGGACTGTTCAATTTACAATTTGACGATTCCGATGCAAAACAGGTGGGCATGTCATTTGGCATGACTTACTCCGTTAATTATTTGTACATGGGGCTAAATTACGAAACCCTTGAACACACCGATACCAGTCAACAACAAGACGACATTCAAGTCTTAGATTATGCCGTTAAGTATAAATTTAAAAACGTATCCTATGGAATTGGATACGGCGTGAAAAACACTGAACCAGAAGGCGGCGATCGAATTCATGAAAACCGCGTTGTTTTTGAAGCAGAATACCATTTAGCTGGAAACATAGTCGGTTACTTAGGCGCGGCTGATTACAATAAAGAATCAAGTACCAGTGACAATGTCTATTTGGGATTAATCATGACGTTTTAAGCAGAGCATTAATCCTGCCAAATGGCGATTGCACCAACACAGAAAAAATATGGTACGCTCAATCAATCTTCACCGCGATATCGCATATGGCAACCACGGCAGGCCTTTGAAGCGTAGGTGAATAGTTGTTTCTTAATGGTTTTATAGTTTCCAGCCCGAGCAATAGCCACGAGTTTTTCACTCTCCCCTCTCATTATTTCTGTTTGCATGATAAAGTCTCGGGTGATTTTACCGTTATTATCCCAAATAGTGGGCAATGCTCGAGACCCTCCACCCAAACTCCCAGGTGGAAATAGGAATAGCATATCGTCAGACATTTCAGCCAGCGTTTCTGCATGACTAATCAGTTGATTGGGCGCCATCTGGTATTTCACTAATAAACGTATAGCTTGATTATGCTGCCCTTTAATTTCCATCCACAACTGGCGATATTTCATGATCGCCTTGCGATCAGTATCAGCACTCACAGGTACGACAAAGATAAAATGAGAGACGATTAGTAACATCCAAGAAATAATTGACACCACACTGATTTTATTCGAAAGCAACATGAAGACACCTATTTTGAACTACTGGTACGGGCGACATCGCAGTTAATTGTATAAATAACGGTAGCGGAATACATTTTGTCTTCTGCATCAACAGAGTTGGGCAGCCAATAGCTATTTATCCCTATGCGCAATACTTTAAATTTCGGAAAGTTATCCTCTGGACATTCAACGGATGCCTCACCAATGGCAATATCAAATGTGCCTCTGTCGATATCTAACCCCACAGTCGTCGCACGCTTGTGAGCAAATTCCTCTGACGTAAAGATTTCGGTCTCATAAACCGATTCAATTTCTAATGCATGCGCCGACACGGCCAGTCCCAGCATTAGGACTAGCATCACTTTAGCAGTAGAGTGAATATTCAGAAATATACCCCTCATGCCCAAATCCATTTTTATTGATATATCAAAAAATTAGCTAAGCATTGTCGCGCTTATGCGATTTGTATCATGCTAACCATTCGATTTAGCGTAAAATTCAATATATAAAAAGCTTAGATTGCTCATTCTAATTTTCCACTGAACCCACACTATAATGACCGGACCATGGGATAAAGCCCCTTTTCGTCATTCTTAACACCCTGAATACTATAAAGTGTGCCTACTACCCATAGGTGATTACCGTGGGATTTCTTGTGGTGGCACCTCGACGAAAATCGCCATAGTTGTGAAGCGCTTGTTTCAAATACACCCGCTATAATCAATAGCATGTCAAATTTGAAAATCCATTCCCGCTGTGGGTCTACACTAATGATGGCTTGGATCACTCTCAGTGGATGTGAACAACCTCGCCTGCAAGATCCTCCGTACGACGCATTTTGGCAAACAGGGTTTTTTGGTCATGGCAGCGGGTTAATTGGTGAATTCAATGTAAATATATATGAGTTCTCTCGCCGTTGTGATAGCTGCCATGCCCAACCGATTAAAAAGCATGACAATATCGGTGCGTGTCATAATTGTCATCAACCTCACGTCAGTGGCTGGAAACACTCTCTTGTTTCACTGGAACATAGACGCATATTCCCATTATTGAATAATGAATATCACGGAGAGCTTGAGTGCATTGATTGCCACAACGGCACAGGGTCTACCAGTCAGTTTTACGGGATCAGTTGTACGCACTGCCACAACCACACATTGGCAGACCTCATTTACAATCATGAGTTGATGGATAATTTTTCCGATCTCGACTTAACCAGTGATGTCGATTGTGTGAACTGTCACAGCCGAACCGGAAGTGATTTTCATAAATATGCCGATCAGTACATTAACATTTGGGATGAGAATTAGGACATGTCAATGTTAAGCACAAACGTCGGATACGAATTGATCGAAGGGGAGCACCCCGTTCGAGTGACGCGCTTCTCAAAGCGAATCAGATTATTGCATTGGTTTAATGCTGTATGCATTCTTACACTGTATGTATTAGCCGCCTTACAGCTTTTCGAAATCACAACTGTGCCTCCACAGGCGGCCGACACACGCCCGCTACATGTACAAACTGGGCTAATCTGGATAATGGTGATGCCTTGTTTGCTGTTTCTTGCTTCACTTAAAAATAGCAATAAACGAAAAAGAAGAATTGTCAGCGAAAAATTGGTCATCAAACAGCAATTATTTCTTTGGGCTTCTGTGTTATTTATACTCGTTGCAGGCTTAACAGGGTTGCTACTTTATCTGACTCAAAACATTGAAATTCCTGCCTTTCGCAACCTTATCTTAGCTATTCATGGCTTGGCAGCAATACTATATCTACCTGTTCTTTTGTTTCATATTTATCTCGCGTTGTTTCATATACACTCAAAACACTCATTAAAAACGATGTTTTTTGATGTTTATATTGAGCACCTCGTTCACAATTACATTCCAGATTTAACCTGCATGCTCACCGACGACGAAGGCATTATTATGTTAAAAGGCGAAGTCATGCACATGAGCATTTCGGGGTTTGAAATAAAAATCCCTGAAGGGAATTGGGAGGGTAAACTTGAATTTTCTGAATTCACTCATGCTACTTTTTTACATGATGAATTAAAAAATGGCGCAATGATAAAAGTTTCACTCAGCGAAGTCTTCACCTCGGGCGGTTATGTCAATGCTAGCTTCACATATCCAATGTCCATTCAGGAATCCGCTAGAGAAATTCTCAGCCATGCATTGTTTTTTCAGTATTTATTTTTACAGCAACGAAAACACCCGCGATTAACCTGTAATTACCCCGTCATGCTATACACAGAGCAGCAAATGACGATGGGACTATTGGTCAATCTTTCCCTCGGTGGCGCAAGCGTTCTGGCACCTATCGCATGCCCCAAAAACGCCAATGTTAGGCTGGTACTCAATTTACGCAACCCTGATGTGGATCTCGAACTGTCTGGCAACATCGTATTAACCGAAAAAGCATCCGAGCACGATTATTTCTACGCAGTGAATTTCCCAGACTCAAATGATGAACAATTATTAAATATTAAAAAAATTCTTCATTATCTTAATGTCAATGAACATGCCTCTTATACGTCATCCAAGTAAGTATTTGCTGACACGTTCGCAATACCCTGAGCAGCAGCATGCTGCTAGAATACCTTGCATTGGCTACGCAATGGTGGTTACTGACTAAACACTCACTTGAGTGCCATCCAGCGATACATGGGTGGATTTTGAATGACCACTCGTCAAAATAAGTCCAGTACACGCTTACGCATAGCCCCTGATCAGTCTATATTTGGCCAGCAGAAAACATCAAAGGTTTAAGTAATGTCTACATTCTTAGTTGTCAGCATCATGGCAGATGATCGCCCAGGATTAGTTGAAACACTGTCACGCATTGTGACTGAGTATAATGGGAACTGGCTTGACAGCCGAATGGCGCGCATGGCGGGAAAATTTGCCGGTATCATCCATATTCAATCGTCAACAGAGCAAGCTGAAGGCTTAACGCATGCATTAGAGAGCCTCAATCAAAAGAATTGGAAAATAGTTGTTGAAGCCTGTAATCACATTGCAGAGGACACCAAAACGGCTGATTTCACACTCAGTATTGTTGCGAACGACCGTCCCGGTATTGTGAAAGATGTTTCTCAAGCACTGGCCGCCAAAGCGATTAACGTTTTGGATTTCCATACCCACTGCGAAAGTGCAGCCATGTCCGCTGAGCTGCTATTCAAAACCAAGGCGCACATCCAAATTCCCGAAGACGTGGATGCAGATGAATTAAAAGAAACGCTCGAAGATATTTCCAATGACATGATGGTAGACATACAGCGTCGTTAAATCTAACGAACCCTGACTACACCGTCCAATTTTTGCATGTTTTAACAACAACGGATAAGCAAAAATTGGACGTCTTAACGCTCAGCATGGGCACTGCGCTACAAAGGCTGCCAAAGTTCAACCTTTCGACCATCTGGGTCAATAAACCAACCAAATTGTCCGAGACCTTCCTCTTCCGTTTTGTCGAATACTTGAACACCTGATTGCTTCAGTTTGCTCAAGACAGCATCAAGATCATCAACAATGAGATTGAGCATGAAATCTGAATTTGAAGGCTCGAAATAATCGGTATCTGCATTGAAGGGCGACCAAACGGTATAAGCGTTGTTCGGCAAAGCATTCACCTGAAAGACACTCCCGCCAAATGCATCGTTAATATCCAACTCCAGCCATTCCTGATACCAAGCTGCCAGTTTTTTTGGATCTGGTGATTTAAAAAAAACACCGCCAATTCCCAACGCTTTAGCCATAAGCACCTCATAGAGCGTTACCATACCCATTTCTAGTACAGCATGGTTTCGAGCTGAAAGAGACGATCCTTTGCGCCATTGTTTTCCATCACGGATAGATGGGCGACCCATTCAGCAACGACAACAGCGTGCTCGATCTCCTGTAGGTAGGGTGTGATTTCGCATCCATCAGCGTATAGGATACAAAACCTTGTCTTGATAACCGGTTACAATTTCAATGTGTCCCGCTAGCGCTTTGTCCAATTCTGGCTCCCCTGTATCAACTATCAAGGGTCGACCGTTCAGGCTTTTGAGCTTCGTTTTTGTCCCTAAAACAATGATATTGTCTCGCCCGACCTGACGAATGACTTTTGCGCTGAGTTGCTGATTGCCACGCCCAAAAACATGACCTTGACCACCGATGACACTGACCATCATTTTGCATTTCGGGTATTTTGCCAATAATGTCAAAATGTCCGATTCTGTTACGTCCAGCGCGATTATTTGTTCATTCACCATCGCATCAACCCCGAGCAAGGTGCTCTCCTGATGAAGGGAGTCTGTAATGGCTTGTGTGGTTTTACCCGAGCCAATTAAATACAACGTGTCGGGCTCCATTTCACGTACAAGAAATGCTGCCAAGTCTTCGAGCACCAATTCTTCTTGTTCAATGCCACCTTGCTTAACGGCTTGTACAAATTCAGCCACCTGCGGAACGGACATTTCACCAAATAGTTTTGCTTTTACTTGATTCTGGCGGAACGCATCCTCGTCTATATCTCGAACGTCCTGTGGCTTTAAATCTACCAACTCACCATTAATTAGCATTCGAACGATTTGACCCGAAGCTTGTGGTGTGACGCCGTAAACCCCCGAGTGAATTTTTACACCCGCAGGAATGCCTAACACAGGAAAAGCATCTTCAACTGCACTGCAAATATCCCGTGCCGTGCCATCCCCCCCTGCAAATAATAACAAGTCTACATTGAGCGTTTTCAAAGCCATGGCGGCCTGTCGAGTGTTGTCCGGTGTAGAAGGTGAATCGACGGGCGAATCAATAATGTGACAATGAAACCCTAGCGCTTCCGCCCATGTTTGCCCCATATCACCGGCACAGGTCACCACCAATACTTGGTCTTTAAGGTCTTCGAAGACGGATAAAGCATGCTGCGTTCTTATCCCCGCTTTGGGAACTGCACCTTTTTCAATGGCAAGCTCAGCAACATTATCGCTGCCTTTAAGAGCCACTGAGCCACCTAAACCAGCTAACGGATTAACAATTAAACCGAGCTTAAATGCCGCGTGATGATTCAATGACATGCTGACTCCTTACAGCAGTTGATAACTGATATTTAGCGAGACTTTTCACAATCGTTTGCCTCACTATCTTATTGAAACAACGTAATACATCAATCACCGCCATTACCACCGCCTTCGGAACCTCCAGAAAAAGAATCATTTTGTGCGCCCGGTAGTGGGTCATAACCAGAGAATGATGAGCAACGCTTATCAGGTAGTTTTTTATTTTGCACCCATCGTTTAAACGGCCAAGGGATATAAAATTTATGAATAACTTCTGGCGAATGATCATTCACCAATCTTAAAACAATTATTGCCCCAACAAATGGAATCATCAAAATAATAGCAGTTTGACCCCATCGCTGAACCGGCTCAAGGTCAGGATCGTAGATCAAACACAACATAGATAATGCACTGACCCATACCCATAAAGTTAATAAAATAGTAACAACCAAAGTAAATATATCGCCCATGTACACCTCTTCGATTAAATTTAAAATACGAAGCTACTATCAAATAGAACACATCCGTTAAATTTGCGCGCTACATACGGGAGCATTTTTTAATGTTGCAAAAAAAAGTGCCACTTCTCAGTGACACTTTTCAATGTTTTGTATTTAAGTAACAGCTACTAAGACCTACTTAGATTCAGAATCAGGACGTTCCGTTTCCTTTTCCATCTCTTCATCCAACTTACGGAAAACAAAAATCCTTGCTGCCATAAAGTTGAAGCCCATGCCCAACAAGACACCTGCCACTAAGGCTAAGTACGGCGTTTCGGTAAAGAAAGGCACATAGTCTGTCAGCATATGGTAGGAGCCAACATTAATGATAAAGCCGAAAATGGAGGACGTTGCAAATCCCATCCACTGCTTGAGTTTGCCGCCGCTCTGATTACGGTCTGAGAACGTGAGTGTTCGGTTCCAGAACCAGTTCCAGGTTACCGCAGGCCAGAATGAAATCATCCGCGCGGTTGTGTGTTCTAATCCAAAGAAGACTTGCAGCGCCCAATAGAAGAAAGAATCCACCAAAAAGCCTGTCCCGCCTACTAGGCCGAACTGTAAAAACTCTGAAGCCGTTGGAAACTTAAATTTATACAAGCGACGCAGATGCCTCAAATACAGAATTTGCTCTTTAAAATCTAACTTGCTTTCACCGTGTTCACGATCGACAAAATGAATAGGAACTTCTGCCGGTGCACTGAATCGCCCTTTTACCATAATTTCTAAACCAATCTTGTAACCGAGCGGCGACAACATATGGGTAGCAGGCATATTACTGCGCTTAAAGCCAAAGAATCCTGACATAGGGTCTTTAACATGACAAATCGGTAAGGCCAGCCAAGTGGCAATCTTGGAGTTCAGCAATCTAAAGAAACCCCAATCCTCGTCAAAGGAGCCACCTTCAACGTATCGACTGCCCACAACAAAATCTGCTTCGTTGGCTTTCAGCTTCCGTAACATTTCATTGATGGCCGTTGCAGGGTGAGACAAATCAGCATCCATCACGACTACATAGTCACCGCGCGCCTGCTCTATGCCGTGAATCACTGCAGTCGACAGTCCGCGTTCTTCAGTTCGCACACAAATTCTAACGGGGTATTGATGTGAGATTTTACTCACGGCCTCAACTGACCCATCCGCAGAATTGTCATCAACAAATATAACTTCGTAATTTAGATCACCCAGCGCATCAGCAATGGCTTTGCTGATATGTGGGATATTAAGCACCTCTTTATAGGTGGGTATGACTACCGATAAGGCCAAACCGTCGGACATGAATCGCTATACCTTTAAAATTCTAAACGCTAAATAATTCAAGCTACAGAATACACCAATGAACGCGAAGATGGCCTGCGCACAAGTCACATATGGCATATTAGGGTTATAAATCAGCAATCCGATTGCTGCGAGATAGCAGACCGTAAACACAAGCCAACGTTTAGGGAAGCTAAAATAGTCTCTTTGATTGAAGTACAAACCACTGGCGAAGCCAATTACCCAGCCTATGGCGGAACCCACCAATATGTCTGTAGGCCAATGTACCCCAACAGCAACACGCGACAGCGCACCAAGAACGCCAAACGTTAAGCAAATCCAATAGGCTGATTGAGATTTGAAAAAGGCGATCAACAACCCACTAATAAAGAATGCTGTGGCGGCATGGCCAGAAGGAAATGAGTGACCACGATATGCCTCGCCTATTACGTTAAAAAGACTGCCATTCAGCACAGCAGGCGGGCGAGGGTCATCAAAATACATTTTTAGTAATCGGATAACAATGCCACAGATAATGCCACCCACGATGGCCGCAAAAACGGCTCTCTCTCGTCTCTGAAGCAGCAGAGATACCAATGCAAATGCAGCCGCTGTGTCCACCAAAAATGTTACATTTGCCCAAAAAACATCCGATAGATGCCCGAACCAAAAGTTCATCCAAACAAACACAATGACCCGACTATTTGTTATTTCCAACACACCGTATCCTGCGATCAGGAACAGCGGAATCAGCAGCAGCATCTTCCAGTGTTGGGCAAAGAGTGGGCGACGGGTCTCTTGAGTATTGATTGACAGCATGAAACAACTTTATCCTTGATGGCTATATTGAGAACAACGATAAATTTTATAGTGGTTAACCTTAACCGATTGGCGTTGCGCAGTATATTCATCGACCAATTCACAAGACTGGAATCGATTGATTAGGTCAAATTGATAACGCCCACGCTCTTGGTGTAACACTAGGTATCCGCTGTCTCCAACATTGGCTTGTCCAAACCACAAATCAAATTGATCCACACGAGTATCGAGTATTTTGACCGGTAGCGGCCGAGCATACCAAGCGTAACGACTTCCGTGCGACCAATTAGGAACAAACAATTGTTGATATTCAGGCTCATCCTTCTGAGCCATGTTGCGGATATTGTGCGAAACCTCTTTCCAACCGGTCAAATCCTGCAAGGGGTGCTGATAATTTTTAAATCCGAAATTGAGCCCCATTAACAGTCCAAAACTGGCACTCAATACCAATAGACTTGGCACACTGGCTAGACCAATAAATGCACGCTTAACTTTGGATTCGCGCCAAATTTTTTGCAACCATATCGATATCAGTGGCAGTAAAAAAAGAAAGCCCATTGCAGTCCAATGAGGCAATGAGCGCCCTTTAGCGGCAGTCACACTGAATAAAATGAAAATCGGCCAAGCAAACAATAAATAAGCCCGAAATTGTGGCTGCTTCCATGCCCAAATAGTAGACAAAACAGCTGCACCATAAAGCAGAATACCGTAGGTGGCGAGTTGCCCAATTTGCATCTGAAATGCTGCCAGCAAGCTCCAATGGGATTTACCCGCACCATGATTCAACTGATAAAGAAAGGAAATCCAGTCGTGCTGATAATTCCAATACAAAATGGGCAGTAACAACACGGCGGCAACCACCGCGGCCACCCACAGTTCGACTTGCATTAACAACCGCCAGCCCAGCGCTGAAAACAGAACAAGAAAAACAGAAAGCGCCAACGTGACGGCGGTATATTTACTTAGCGCTGCCATCCCCAGCATGATTCCGAGACCAATCCAAGCACGCCACAATACAATGCTTGGTGTTTGATGTGGGTCTTGATGCGAATAAATGTTGTGCAACTGTAGCGTAAAATACAAACACCCCAGGCCGATTAACATCAGCGGTGCCTCCGGCACCCAAGCCACGGCAAGCAAGCGAAACATTGGCGTCAGCGCGAAGAGAAGAATTGCTACCCATGCTGCAGATTCAGTATGGTTATCTTTAACGATGCGAAACAATAGCCAGCCCGTCAGTACATTCACCAGTATGGGCGGAACACGCAGCCATTGTTCACTTTCGGAGAACAGCAAGAAAACAGATTGCACCCAACCAACCAGGGGTGGGTGATCAAAATAGCTCCAATCAGGATGCAAACCATACAAGGCATAATGAGCTTCATCGGGGGACAAAGGTAAGGTGGCCGCGACATAACAGCTGACCAAAGTAATAAGCGCGATGAGGCAGGTGGTGGTACGTTGCAAAATTAACACGGTGACTGGCGATGGCTCGAATGAATAAAGGGGCTCATTGTAGTGCATTACGATTGGAATGTGTGCCTTAAAAGGCGGAAAAGCTCAGAAAATCAACGAAATAGTCCAATATCACGCCGTCATAATGCAAACACGACGACAACAAAACTTGCATTCGATTTTCGATGACGTAAATTTTATCATTCCTCAATTGAACGCTTTAGCACTACCGTTTTCTACAATGACTAAAGGGTATATCTATAAAGCTACTGTATGCGCTGGCCGAGTGGTCTATTCAAGTTCAATGCGGGCTCCTAAAGAAGCTCCCATCGGGCAAGATCGGTAGCGCTTTTATCCGGTGTCAGTCGCTTTGGAAAGGACTCGTCACTGTACTGCGAAGACTTCTTGGCATTAAAACACGCCCGAAAGCTTGCACGACTGAATGGATGCAGGCGTTAGCGCAAAGCGGGAGCCAGAGCCGAGAGTCAAATTGACTTTATAGATGCGCCCCAACGTCATAATGTTTAGCGACTGCCCTCACGGAGGCCTTTCATGAATATCATTCAGTTTGAGCATACACCCTCACCTTATAAGGTTCGTGCAGGTCAGTTTACGCGTGGGCTAATGCGATATATTGCCACTTTTACTATTGCAATGTTGATCACACCAGCCTTCGCATCGACGGCTACTAAAATTTGGGACAGCAGCCAAGACAACAATCTGGAAATGATTGATCACACTCCCTGGCAAACCATTTTAGATAGCTACTTAGTGACCGAAACGCCATCAGGGGTTCACCTCTTTAACTACAGCGCGGTGTCCGACGAGCACCAGAATCTCTTAAAGTCCTATCTAGAATCCATGGAACAAGTGGACCCTCGGACATACCCAAGAACGGAACAAAAAGCCTATTGGATAAATTTGTACAATGCTGCCACCGTCAACTTAATACTGGAAAACTACCCGTTGAAAAGCATCACTAAACTCGGTGATTCGTTTTTTGCTTTTGGCCCTTGGGATGATGATGCCGTCACCGTAGCGGGCGAGGTGCTCACACTTAATGACATTGAACACAAAATTCTTCGCCCGATATGGCGAGATCCACGCATTCATTACGCCGTCAACTGCGCCAGCTTCGGATGCCCTAATCTGGCGAGCACAGCCTATACCCGCCAGAACATTGAACAACTTTTGGATGAAGGCGCATATGCATACATCAATCACAAAAGAGGCGTTCACTTTGAAGGTAAAGAATTAATACTGTCGAAAATTTACCACTGGTATAAGGAAGATTTTGGCAATCACGAATCACATTTAATTCAACACCTCATCCGATACGCTAAACCAGAGCTACGCGTAAAACTGGAGCAATTTAAAACGGCGGGCGACTTTGATATTGACTATGAATACAATTGGAGCCTGAACGACTCCACTGAGCCCGAGTAAAAAACAAGAGAAAAAGGTAGGCTGTATTTTTAAAGTCCAATTGATTGACCACCTACATGAAACGCACAGTATCCGCGGTATATTGAAGGTCAATAAACCGCGGTCAAACAGCCTCACTTTTAATCCGTTAACACGCCGTTTTGATAATCCTTCACGGCTTGATCAATCTCCTCCATGGTATTCATCACAAACGGGCCATAGTTTGCTATGGGTTCCTTATGTGGCAAACCATGCAGAATCAGCAACTTCGCACCGGTCTGGGTATTTAACACCAGCTCTCCTTCAGCGCCAAACAGCGCGACGCTTTGTTCTTTGACCACTTGATCCGCAAAGACCTCACCTTCATAAACATAAATCACGACCTGATGATCGCGCGGAATATCCTGAACAAACTGACCATTGGGTTTAAGCTCTAGGTCAAGGTAGCCTGCATGAGCAGCGAGTGCGTCGAGAGGCCCTGCAACCTTTTGTCCATTTAACTCCCACCGTCCCGCAATGACATTTGCGGAATAACTGGCGTTTTCCACGACAGGTATCTCCTTTTTAGGAACATCTCTGTAATCTGGCGCTTTCATTTTTTGGGCAGCACTTAGGTTGATCCATAGCTGAAAGCCGTGCAATTTTTGATTGTCCTTCAGCGGCATTTCACTGTGAATAACCCCCTTACCGGCAGACATCCATTGAGCACCGCCGCTGCTTATCTCACCCTGATTGCCCATGTGATCTTCATGCTGCAATCCACCGACGCGAATGTAGGTGAGCGTTTCTATTCCACGATGCGGATGGGGCGGAAAACCTGCCACAAAATCAGATGGATCATCGCTGCGCAATTCATCTAATAATAAGAAAGGGTCAGCCAACGACTGATGGACTAATGATACTCGCTTAATTTTTACGCCGGCTCCGTCCATGGCATCGTGGGCCCGCATGACATGCTCTACTTTTCTCATCACTGTCTCTCCTTAATCTTCGCCTACGCGAATTTTGATTTCATTAAGGTCAGTGTAAAGGGGTGTTCATCTAATCGGCGTCGATTAATCCATTCAATCCAATCGAAAAATTTAATGGATCTCGCGAATCAATCTCAGGCATTGACCCTCGGTCAATTGTTACACTGTGTAAAGTTTCGAAACCGCAGCCATAGAACATTTTGCTATTAAACAGTCAACATTCATCTCTTTTGATGAACCTACACCCCCTAGTTAAGCGGCCTAGCGCCCTTTGATCCGCAAACTCTCAAGGTTTACGACAAATTGCGGATCAATTCGCAGTGCTTGTGATAAGCGTCCACTGGATTGTGTTACAAAAGAACGTAATATGGTTACAAAATAAGGGGGCGAGATGCACATTTTCTGCTACTCGCCCTAACAATACGCTTTATTCCATCATGAATTGGCAAAACCGGCGGTTTAATCACTAGGTTTCGCTTACAAAAGGTACGAGATTCGGCCATGACACTCACCCGATACGACCACATCGTTGAAGCTGCCAAGCGTGCTTCTTCTGCCTCGACACGGGTGAGTTTAAGCAGAAGTGCCAATAAAAACAGCACTCAAGATTTAGATTACCTCACACGCCAGGTGTACTCAGATTTGGTAGAGGTCAACTCAGCCAGTCAGCAAAACACCCGCTTAGAAGAAATTGCCCGTAAAGTGCAGTTAGAGCGTCAAGTGATCACCAGCTTGCTATCCTCGGCTCTGTCGGATGCTGGCATATCGGGTGAATCTGCCATCCAACTCGAATTGAAAGAAGGTTCGGTGACGGTGAGTCATCATCCCAAGTCCAGTCAATTAAATTATTTATTTGCGCAAAACATCCGGTTAACGGAACAGTTGATCCGCTTACAAAAGCACATTCGCGTGGTTCAAATGGGACTCATCGCTGCGTCTGCATATGGAGAATGGAAACAAAAGTCGGACCTTGCGCAGGTTAAAAATTTGATGAGTGCATCTATGCAACAGCTGACCAACATTCAAGGTGCTCATTTTCAAAACGGGAAGCTCACCTTTGCTTTGGATGGGCAAGCGGATCGCCAAAAGCAGTTTAATCGCCGCTTTAGCTTTGCTTAATGATGACCTTGCCAACTGCTCGATTTGAATACCTCGCGCACCATATAAAAAACCCCCTGCTGTTAAACAAGAGGTTTTAGAGAAACACACGGTTTATTTCATTTCATGCTTGGTGAATCTAAGCACTTAAGCAAGAAAGATCTATAGAGCCATCTTTCACGGGTGGACACCAAAAGTAGGCGCCGGTACTCGGCTTACTGAAGCTAAACAACGCATCACTGATCCCATCCTCTTCACCCGCCATGCGCGCTAGCATCACCTCGAACGGTCTTAATGTCGCGGTAAATGCGACAAACATTAGGCCTGCTTCTTGCCCTTCTGCCCACGGCATACTTCTACGAAGAAGGAATGCTTCCGGAGAAAAACTTTCTTGCTCCGTTCTTTTTACATGCGCCGACTCTGGGGCATCGTCGATTTCTTCGTTGGAAGATTGTTCTCGCCCAATCACATGGTCACGCTCCATCTTAGGTAGCGATTCAAAATGCGATAGGTTGTGATGCCATTTCTGCACAGCAACAAAACTTGCGCCCTCGGGCGTGGAGGCATAAGCCGTTGTTATGGCTTCTTCACCTTTCGGGTTCTCTGTACCGTCTTCATAACCGGTTAAATCTTTGCCACCTGCAAATTTAAAAGCATCTGTACTGCTTTCCAGCTCAAATGCAAACTTCAGTTTGTCGATGAAACGGCGAGATTTCTGCAATAACACACCGCGATCAGAGCCACGCAACCAAATCCACAATGCTGAAGGCGTAGCCGGAATCGTGACATCTTGTGTACTGTACGATGGGAAATCGTTTAGACCTTCAATGGTTGTTCCGAGTGCATCCAGCAGTGACTTTCCTAACCCCATCACCACATTGACACCGTCTACTCGACTGGCTAATTCAATTAACGCGGGCTGAATGGCATCAGCAGCACCTGGGATAAGCTGAAAGGTCAAGTAACGACTATGTTCTGGAACATCAGCTGTAATGCCTGCTTGGCCTTGCGTACTCATATACTTCCTCTCTCTTTTTTTATTTATGAACCTGTTTAGATCTTTTAATCTCGTACTCTAAACGCATGCTATCGACAATGACCTAACGATCTTTCTGCATGTCATTACGCATCAATACTTCTAATTCCTTTCGTCCTTCTTGAGCCAGCTTTAACAACTTCGCAATATCATCTTTGTGTTCGATGCTGTTTCTTAACTGCTCCACGTCGTAATTTCGGAATAAATTAACTTGGTCGACCGCTGTGCCTTCAGGGATGCCAAGTTCAATGAGCGTACGTTTAGCCGCTTCTAAACTGGTATCAAACGTTTCTCGGAAAACGTATTTTACGCCTAATGAATAAAGTTGATAGGCATGCGCTCTGTTTCTGGCTCTGGCGACAATGTGCAACTCTGGAAAATGTTCCATGATCATTTTTGCAATGGCGATAGAGCTGTCCACTTGATCCACGGCCAGCACAAATACCTTTGCATCTCCTGTCCCAGCGTGCTCTAAAATATCCAGCCGCTTCGCATCACCGTAAAACACTTCATTACCAAACTTTCTGACAACATCAACGTGCGAGGCATCCTTATCAAGTGCTACGAAATGTATGCCCGTTGACGAGAGTAAACGACCGATGATTTGCCCAAATCGACCAAAACCCGCAATCACCACCGCTGGCTTTTCACTGTCGTTTTCACTTTCACCCACGTCGTCGTAGTCAGGCCCGGAGGTTTTACGATCGACGGTCAATCGACATAATAAATTGTAAAGCCAAGGGGTCATCACCATGGATAACCCAATCGCCAGCACGGCTGCACCCGCCAGCTGAGAATCAATTAGGCCACTGCCCTGCGCTTGGGTTAACAGCACAAATGCAAACTCCCCACCTTCCGACAGCAACGCACCCAACATGACAGCATCACGGAAGCTGTGCCCTTTGAGCTTGGCCACAAACGCCAATATCAGGGTCTTTAGCCCTAACAACATACCGAGTATCGCCAAGACGACTGCTGTGTCCGTGACTAATAACTTGAGTGGCATGGTCATACCAACTGCCATAAAAAACAACCCTAACAACAAGGCCTTAAAGGGCTCTAAATCAGATTCGAGTTGGTGACGATAGTGACTATTAGCCAACAATACGCCCGCAATAAAAGCACCCAATCCCATACTCAGCCCGAGATGCTCCATCCACCATGCGCTGGCCATAACCAACAATAATGCCATGGCCGTTTGCAGCTCTCTGACATGGCTGTTCGCCACCACTTTTAGTAATTGAGGCAACACAAATCGGCCAAGCAATATAAACCCAACCAACGTACCTAAAATTAAATACCAAGGGCCAATTTGCGTTTCATTTTCACTGCCACCGGACTGACTTCCTAGCCAAGCCGTCATTAAGATTAACGGGATAACGGCCAAATCTTGAAATAACAACACCGCAAAACCGTCTCGCCCCATGGGCGTTGAAAGTTGGTTGTGATCGGCCATGAGCTGCACAGCAAACGCGGTGGATGACAGCGCCAATGCAAAAGCTAAAAAGATTTGGGTGTTTAATGAAAGATCAAATAAATACAGCGCTAAAAAGATGATTAATGCTGAACCGAATAACTGCGCCGAACCCAGTAAGAAAATAGCGTGCCGAAGTTTCCACAAAATTTTAGGGCTCAGCTCAAGCCCCAGTAAAAACAGCATAAACACTACACCTAACTCAGCGAAGTGTAGGATGGCATCTGGATGCGCGACCCACGCACTGGCGCTTGGACCGAGCAATACACCAGCGGCTAAAAAGCCCAAAATAGGTGCTTGCTTGAGTTTTTTAAACAAAGGCACCACAAACACTGCGGTGGCCAATAGCACGACTGCTTGAAGTAAAAATTCACCCGTCATATCGAGTGCAACACTGGATGGGTGCGATGGTTTGAATTTCGTGGCATGGCATTGTCTCTCGTCATAAAGGCACGGTCGAAGTTAAGAAACCGCACTTAACGTTCGCATCTTGGTTTCAGTTTAACACAGCTATATGTTCTTAAAGGACAGAGAGTTATAACTAAAACCATCGTATTGGATGGTTCAAGAACGGCGCCTTCAAGTGTGAAATTATGGCACGGGAATTCAAAATTCGTAGCCGTTGATTAGCTGACTTTGGCTTGATGCCGAGTCGGTTCGAAAGGTTTGCTCAAAACGTGTGACGCCGACCCAAACGCAAACTGAATTGCCACCATCATCAAAATGTTTAGATGAGATTGGCTCGCAACAAACTGAATAAATCTTCAATTATGGATGACCCTTTTGGCCATCATTTAGTGCATCGACAAGAGAATGACTAAAAAATGCGCTACATTCACTTGATGAATAGCCGGTATAAGCGGAATATCTCTGATTTATAACCAAAAGAGTCTAGGCTTACTTTAATTCTAAGGCCCTCCTAACCTATAATTCCGCGGCTAATTTTAGGAGTGAGTCATAAACGCTCCACTTGGGAAGGGCCATAAGCCGATTCTCAGGACAATTAAATGAGGAAGAGACTGTGTTAGAAGCATATCGCGCCCACGTTGCCGAACGTGCAGAGCAAGGTGTACCACCTAAGCCACTGAACGCTGAACAAACTGCTGGTTTGGTTGAGCTGCTGAAAAACCCACCAGCGGGCGAAGAAGCCACTCTGGTTGATCTTCTAGAAAATCGAATTCCACCGGGCGTAGACGAAGCTGCCTACGTTAAAGCTGCCTTCCTAACTGCGATTGTTAAAGGTGAAGTTGAGTGTTCATTGGTATCAAAAGAGAAAGCCGTTCAGCTTTTAGGCATGATGCAAGGTGGATACAACATTGCAACTTTGGTTGAGCTATTGGACGACGCAGACCTTGCTAAGCTAGCAGGCGAAGAGTTGAAGCACACCCTACTGATGTTTGATGCATTCAATGACGTTCAAGACAAAATGAATGCTGGTAATGCTGTTGCTAAAGAATTGATTGAATCTTGGGCCAACGCTGAATGGTTCACGAAGAAAGACAAAGTTGCAGAAAGCATCAAAATGTCGATCTTCAAAGTCACGGGTGAAATTAATACTGATGACCTATCACCAGCACCTGATGCATGGTCTCGCCCAGATATCCCACTGCATGCTCGGGCAGCATTCAAAATGACTCGTGACGGCTTAACACCTGAAGAACACGGTGTTACTGGCCCGATGCAACAAATTGAAGACCTGAAAGCTAAAGGCCTACCGGTTGCCTTTATCGGTGACGTTGTGGGCACCGGCTCTTCTCGTAAGTCAGCCACAAACTCTGTACTTTGGTTCTTCGGCGACGACATGCCTGGTACTCCAAACAAGCGCACCGGTGGTGTGTGTTTCGGTTCTAAAGTGGCTCCTATCTTCTTCAACACCATGGAAGATGCTGGCGCACTTGTATTTGAAGCCCCAGTCGACAACATCAACATGGGTGATGTCGTTGAAATTCGCCCATACGACCGCAAAATTTTAAACGAAGCGGGTGAAGTGGTTTCTGACATCACAATTAAATCTGAAGTGATTTTTGATGAAGTCCAAGCAGGCGGCCGAATCAACCTTATCATTGGTCGTGGTCTAACCACGAAAGCACGTGAAGCTTTAGGATTGGGCGCTACTGACATTTTCCGCCTACCGGTTGACCCTGAAGCCGGCACAAAAGGTTTCACTCTGGCTCAAAAAATGGTTGGCCGTGCTTGTGGCTTGCCTGAAGGTCAAGGCGTGCGCCCTGGCACTTACTGTGAGCCAAAAATGACGACCGTAGGTTCTCAGGATACTACTGGCCCGATGACGCGTGACGAACTGAAAGACCTTGCATGTCTTGGTTTCCAGTCTGATTTAGTGATGCAGTCTTTCTGCCACACGGCTGCTTATCCAAAGCCAGTTGACGTTGAAATGCAGCACACCATGCCTGATTTCATTCAAACACGTGGTGGCGTAGCCCTTCGCCCAGGCGACGGTATCATCCACTCTTGGTTGAACCGCATGTTGTTACCAGACACTGTGGGGACAGGTGGTGACTCTCACACCCGTTTCCCTATGGGTATTTCATTCCCTGCAGGTTCTGGTCTAGTCGCTTTCGCTGCTGCAACTGGCGTCATGCCACTTGATATGCCTGAGTCTGTATTGGTTCGCTTCAAAGGTAAAATGCAACCAGGTATCACGCTACGTGACCTAGTACACGCGATTCCTTTGTACGGCATCAAGCAAGGTCTTCTGACCGTTGAAAAGAAAGGTAAGATCAACGAATTCTCTGGTCGCGTACTAGAAATCGAAGGCCTTGAAGACCTAACCGTTGAGCAAGCATTCGAACTGTCTGATGCATCTGCTGAACGTTCTGCTGCAGGTTGCTCCATCAACCTTTCTGAAGAATCGATTGCTGAATACCTACGATCTAACATCGTCATGCTACGTTGGATGATTGCTGAAGGTTACGGCGATCCACGTACGCTTGAACGTCGTGCCAAAGCGATGGAAGACTGGTTGGCTAACCCTGCACTACTACGTGCGGATAAAGATGCTGAGTACAAGCATGTTATCGAAATCGATTTGGCTGACATCAAAGAGCCTATCGTTTGCTGCCCTAACGATCCAGATGACGCTAAAACGCTTTCTGACGTCGCTGGCGATAAAGTAGACGAAGTCTTCATTGGTTCTTGTATGACCAACATCGGACACTTCCGTGCTGCGGGTAAATTGTTGGCGCAAAACAAAGCGGGTCTGAAAACACGCTTCTGGATGTCGCCACCAACGAAGATGGACGAAGCACAGTTGATGGAAGAAGGTTACTTCAACATCTACGGTACTTCTGGCGTTCGCACTGAGATGCCAGGTTGTTCATTGTGCATGGGTAACCAAGCACGAGTAGCGGCTAAGTCTACCGTATTGTCTACTTCTACTCGTAACTTCCCTAACCGCCTCGGTGACGGTGCCAATGTTTACCTAACATCTGCTGAGCTAGCAGCTGTTGGTGCCATTCTAGGTAAATTGCCTTCAACAGCAGAATACATGGAATATGCAAAGAATCTCGACAGCATGTCTGACGAAATCTACAAGTACTTAAACTTCGACAAGATGGATGAGTACACGAAGAAAGCGGCGACTGCAGTCATTGCAACTGACGCTTAATGCTTAAGATGAATACCGTTTAAGTTTTAGGCGGTATTTTTTGCAATGGACTGCCATAAAGTTGTTCTTTAAAGCTCAAGTAGCTAACGCTGCTTGAGCTTTTTTCGTTTATAATCATGTTCTATTTATAAAATTAATTAAAAAATTTGATTGAGATGGATTCAAATGCCAAAAATCATAGTAGCAATGTGTATTTCAATCACCTTGCTTGTTACTACAGCTTGTGTACCTAGCGACTTATATTTACCTGAGTTAAAAGCTAATGAGGGGTTTTTAATAGTTTCACTCAATGCGAATAATGAGGAGGTTACAGAAGATCACAGGGGATGGAGCACTTTAGTCATTCGAAAAGTATCCAAGCAAAACAAAATCAGTCGCGATAAAATATTTTTACGAACGATTGGCGGGGAGCACCAAAATTCATTTTATAAAACACTACCAGAAGGTAGATATATAATATCTGGATTGCATGCTCAAGAATTTATAAATGATTACCCGAGTATTTTCCACACATACCTACTCAGTTCACGCATAGAATTCACCATAGAGAAAAATAAAATTTTAAACCTTGGCTCCATCACTTTCCACCCCACCACACCAGCAACAATCTTTAGCCGTGGTGGCAAGTTACGGTACAAGGACAATTATAGCCCACTACCAGGTTCAGCCTTCCAAAAGAAAAAAGATAACAACTACATACTTAAAGAGTTAATTATAAAAGACAAGAGCAAGTCTAAAGTAGCTGAAAAAATATTTAACATGGAAACCGTAAACCATGCACATATTGTAGATAGCAACAACGACGTGATCAGACCAGGGCTACGAAAGTCATTCAAGACACTTGCCAATGGCGCAGCAGTGGCATATGGAAAATTAGGCTCTTGGTCTATTTTACATGGAGATAAATGGGCACACTACAAATTACGAAGTGACGATGAAATTACCGATATCACACTATTTAATGATACCTATCTAATTACAACTAATAGCGGTGAAATTCACCAATCGCTAGCCAGTGATATTGGCTTGTCGCAAGCTAAATTTATTCGCCAAATTGACAATGCCAAGAAAATTATTCATGTGAACGGACAATTATATATAGTCACAAAATCTAATAGAGGTGTCATAGCTTATTCTGCGACAAGTATAAACTCAGATCTCTTAGAGATTCAGCGTATCGACATGAATATTTTTGATGGTGTGACTGAAGCATTTTCCGTAAATATCAGTGCAGAAAACGAACTCATAATTCATGCTTATGGTAATCGTTACAGTCTTAAAAAATCTGTATGGGAAAAAACTAGTAGCTATGACCTAGCGCATATATCCAAAAATAGTGGTAATGGTATTTATACTGCCACAACCTACACGGGAAACTATCACTTCAGCACAGACGATGGAAAATCATGGAATCCCTTCTATGAATCAACTCATTATAAGTTCATTCAACCAAAGAAATATCCTCCTATTTTGCTTGAGGATGGTAATTCTTTTCTTATCGCTAGTGCTCAATACAGTCTTAGCGATCTAGATTCACACACCAGAAATCAGATGACTTATCAAGACCTAAGACTCATAAACATTAATACAGGCAGTAAACCTGCTGTAAAAAAGGTATTACAATCAAGTCAATCTGAAAGGTGTTATGGGCTAATTCCTGAGATATCGACCCAAGCAAAAATATTCATGCTATGTAACGTCGACACATTGAAATTCAGCACTGACCTTGGGAGAACCTGGGAGGTTGATCCTACATTCAGCCTAATCGACAAACCTAAAGTAAATGATACAGCCGTACTGGCAATGTAAATACATGGCTATGCAGTTCAATTTGCATGGCTAACCATTAAATCCTAAATCTTCGACTCTAAAATTATGAATAAGTTATACTTGGCCTACATTTGTAGCCTTTGACTGGATTAAGCCTCGTGACTCTATTTCGACCCTGTATCGACCTACATCAAGGCAAAGTAAAACAAATCGTCGGCGGTAGCCTGAATGACGATGGTGCCGATACCAACTTTGTCAGCCAACATGATGCGGCGTATTACGCGGCTTTGTATCGAGATAACAATCTAGAAGGTGGCCATGTCATTGCTTTGGGGGCAGGCAATCAAGAAGAAGTTCTAAAAGCGCTTAAAACTTGGCCTCAAGGTTTGCAATTTGGGGGTGGCGTCAATCACGAGAACGCCTCGGATTACCTGAACGCCGGTGCCAGTCATGTAATTGTTACATCAGCCCTATTCGAAGGTGGGGAATTCTCTTGGGCAAATTTAGAACGCCTTCAAGCTGAAGTCGGCAAGGAAAACCTCGTGCTTGATCTAAGCTGCCGCAAAACCCCTACCGGATGGAATATTGCCACCGACCGTTGGAACACCATTACCAAAACCCAAATCACAGCGGATACGTTGGCGGAATTGGCAAATCACTGTTCAGAATTTTTAATTCATGCAGCTGATGTAGAAGGTTTACAGGGAGGCATTGATGAGTCCTTGGTTCAATTACTCGGTCAACACGCCCACATCCCGATGACCTATGCCGGTGGAGCGAGATCCTTAGACGACCTTAAGCTTGTCCATCGCCTATCTGGCGGGCGTGTTGATCTCACCATCGGCAGCGCTCTGGATATCTTTGGTGGAGAGGGTGTGACGCTTGATCAGTGTTGCCAATGGAATGCCACTAACGCCTAAGCCTCCTTCTATTTTCTAGCGTGCTACGCACTCGCCCTATTGTCTGTGGCGTTCATAGCACGCTTGCTTCCATGCCTTAAACCAGCCCCACAGCCGCATATATTTCAAAGTTCTATCGATAGAGCACCACTATATTGTAATTGGTTTAGCGAACCTTGACGCATGGATTTATATCGCCGCTATCAAGGCAATGCTGCACGCAAGCTGGTTCATTTTCACAAAATGGATAAGAATTACAAATGAGGTATGAACCTATCCAGATCATGCCGGTCTTTAATTGCACGCGCTCTTAACATTCCTTTACAGCGAGTAGAACCTATGCCAGCTTTGATGTCTGCCAGCCATTCACTTTTTAGATTTTCGATTCAGTCGACTCGCCTCCTCACATTGATCCTGTTAATGGCGGCTGTGCGTTTGGCCAATGCAGAAATAAACCCTACTCTTGATTCACAAGATTCAGAAAAAATGAGCGACAAGGTGCAGCGGGTAGAGTGGCAAGCCTGGACCGATGATGTCTTCGAACAAGCCAAAAAAGAAAGCAAGTTAGTACTCGTAGATGTTTCAGCAGTATGGTGCGGCTATTGTAAAAAAATGGATGAAACGACCTACCAAGATCCTGAAATAGTCCAATATATTCGCCAGCATTTTATTCCAGTTCGGGTAAAAGATGGCGACACCGTGACGCCGATTGTGGATCGATTTAAAGAATACGCCACCCCGACTACCGCCGTATTTGATGCCAACGATCATCAACTCGTTGTGAAAACTGGGTATTTAAAACCTCAATGGATGAGTTGGATGCTTCAAGCAGTCGTCGCCGACCCCACACCAGAAGACCATTAAACTACCACTCAGTAAAGTGATCGCCGTAACCCACGTATTCGAGAGCACGAAACATGATCAGTAGAAGACAATTTGTCATGCGAAGTTCCGGCACCCTCATGGCCGCAGGAACACCACTAGCAGGACTGACAGGCTGCAGCCCAATGCAATCGCGGGAACATTCTGTCGATAGCGGAGTGTCTGAAAAACAATGGCAAGAAATAGGCGAGGTGCAACAATTTCTGCTACCCAGCGAACAGCATTCTCCCGGCGCGAAAGATGTGAATGCTCAAGCCTATTTGTTGTGGGTGGTTACAGACCCAGATTTTGATGAACAAGACCGTCAGTTTATCCCCCAAGGTCTGATATCTCTTCAAGCGTTATCTCAAACATTATTTCAACGCCCTTTTAACCAACTTAATGATAAGGAAAAAGAAACCGCTCTACGCGAGTTTGAAAAATCAACAGAAGGATATGCTTGGATCACGACGCTATTAAACTATTTGTTAGAAGCGCTATTAACAGACCCTATCTATGGCGGTAATCCCGATCAAGTTGGCTGGAAATGGCTAGACCACACGCCAGGATTTCCTCGCCCTTCCGTAAAATATACTCAGCTGTAATAGCACAATCAAAAAGGCAGTGAATGATGAAATATGAATTTGATGTGTGTGTCATTGGCAGTGGAGCGGGTGGTGGCCCTATCGCTTATAGTCTAGCCGAAGCGGGCTTTTCAGTCGTTGTCTTGGAAAAAGGTAAATGGCACACCGAAAAAGACTTTGCGAAGGATGAACTGGCGTCTAGTTTACGCAGCACTTTTACACCTGACTTGCGTAAAGAACCACACGTCGTTCAATACGACGACGATCAAGGTAAATGGCATACAAAAAACACTTACCGATCCGGTTGGAATTTTTGGAACGGCAATGTTGTCGGTGGTTCGAGCAATTTTATGAGCGGCTTTTTCCACCGCTTAAAGCCCGTAGACTTTCACTTAAAAAGTGAGTTTGGGGCGGTTGAAGGAGGCAACGTTGCAGACTGGCCCATTAGCTACCATGACTTAGAGCCTTATTACGATAAAGTAGAGCGTGTGGTAGGCGTTTCAGGCAAAGTGGTTAAGCACCCACACCAAGAGCCGCGTTCAAGTGCAAACTTCCCCTACCCGCCCACAGCAGAACATCCAGTATCTGACTTGATTGATGAAGCATGTGACACATTAGGTATTCATGCGATTCCTACACCTAGAGCTGTTCTATCCCGACCCGCTTTAAATCGTTCCAGCTGTAGCTACAACGGTTACTGTGGTAATTACGGCTGTGCGACAGGAGCAAAAGGCAGTTCACGTGCCGCACTATTAGACCAAGCGGTCAAAACCGGACGCTGTAAAGTGATAACAGAAGCGATGGTTGCCAAATTAGAGAGCGATCAAACCGGCAAAATTACGCATGTTAAATACATCGACAAACATAATGATGTGAAAGGCGTGAACGCACGAATTTATGTGGTGGCTTGTCAAGCTATAGAAACCAGTCGACTTTTACTGATGTCCAAAGGCGTCAAACATCCTAATGGCCTAGGCAATAATCACGGACAAGTCGGTAAAAATTTATTATTTGCGGCAGGTGGTGCAGGTTCAGGACGTGTTTTATATTCCAACTTATCCGAACAAAAAGCTAAAGACATGCATGAATTTGGCACTTTTGTAAATCGTGCCGTGCAAGATTGGTATGTCATTAAAGACAAGCAATTCTTCGACAGCCCCCAAAAAGGTGGCACCATTGATTTTGTGCATCTTCATCCAAATCCCGTCGTGCGTTCCATTCGACAAATTAATGGTCGTGACGGCTTAATCTGGGGCAAACCTTTAAAACGCAAGCTAGAAGCACATTTTACGGAAGGTAAATTTTTAAAAATTGAAGCGTTCTGCGACTTTATGCCCAATGATGATTGCCATGTGTCTTTAGATGAAACCACTACCGACCAATGGGGCCTACCCGTCGCTAAAGTGAAAGTCAGCAGTCACGTTCGCAATTTACAAGTAGGATGGTATCTTGTATCAAAAGGGGCTGATGTACTGAAACAAATGGGAGCAGAAAATGTTGTTTATTTTGCCTCTGGTGCACCCGCTACAAATTTACTCGCGGGTGGATGTCGATTTGGTACTGATCCCACTCAGTCCGTTCTAAACCCAGACTGTCGTGTACATGATGTTGAAAATTTGTATGTTTCCGACGGAAGCTTTATGCCAACGGGAGGCAGCGTCCCTTACACTTGGACGATTTACGCAAATTCATTTCGTGTAGCCGATAAAATTATTGATGAGTTGGGTGGACGTAAAAACATACCAACAGAAGACATCATAACCGTTGCAGTCTAGAATATTTTTAAACGACGCAATGCTCAGCGCAGGCTAAGCATTGCGTGCGGTAGTGCTGACAAGTCATAGTATGCGTATCACAGTCATTCAATGCCATAGAGATTCATATTTTACACATTGAACGCATTCCGAAACCTTTTGTGACGGTGAGCATAAAAATAGAATCGAACGAATTTTGACTGAACTTCAGCCAATGCAGTCAGTCAAATGTTGACGCTGATCCAGTGTATCAGGCTAACGAAAATGAATGCCTTATCATTACTTTTCGTTAGCTTGGCTCAATTTATTGAAATGCATCGGATGAGTTAAATTGACGCTATTTTTGCGTCCCCACTAACCCTGGGATTACAACCTTTAGGAGCCACCATGAACACGAAGAAACTATTTAGCCCAGCGATCGCTGGTGCACTGGCATTAGTGTTAAGCGCAGCAACATCTTCTGCTCTTGCAGCAAAGCCTGGATTTGAAAAGTGCCAAGGTATTGCTAAAGCAGGTATGAACGATTGTGGTACAAGTAAGCATAGCTGTGCTGGTCAAGCGACCAAAGATAACGACGCAGAAGAGTGGATTTACGTACCTAAAGGCACTTGCGAGAAAATCGCAGGCGGCAAAGTAAAAGGTAAGTAATCCAGTCACTGGGTTCATCCAAAAATGGGGCTTCTAGCCCCATTTTTAGTTTAGGGACACTCTAATACGCCAAATCCGTTTACCAAAGTTGACACAACAGGCCTACCCTCCTCTCTACAAATGATCACCTAGAACATCGGACAACATTCAAATTTCAGAACATCATTCTTACGGGCCTGATGTCTATTAGCTCCCAGCCCTCATAGCTGACATCAATGAATCAATATTCAAGCGATAATAGAACAGAAAACAGCCAACCCCGATCACCATTTCATTACTGAACTATTTCCATCACCGGCTAGAGCGCATGAATAGAGAGTGATAAAGTGCGTCTCAATAAAAAAACAGAAAACTGCGTGCATATGCATTGTACGCAACAGGAGAGCAAAATATGTTTGAACATCTCAAGGCCGTTCAACCCGATCCCATTCTGTCGCTGATGGCGCAATTTGCCAGCGATGAGAGAACCAACAAAATGGATCTGGGTATTGGGGTTTATCGTAATGACGAAGGTCAAACCCCGGTCATGACAGCGATCAAACAGGCACAGCAAGCACAAGCCAATCAACAAACCTCAAAAGGCTACCTGGGCCTGACTGGAAACTTTGCCTTCAATCAGGCCATCACTGAGCTGACACTGGGTTCTGAACTGCGTGACGACCTAGCGGAACGAATTCAAACGATCCAAACACCCGGTGCCAGTGGTGCATTGCGTTTACTCGCCGACCTCATCAAATCTCAAAAACCAAACGGTACGGTTTGGATCAGTGACCCAAGTTATGTCAATCACCAGCCCATCATGGAGGCTGCCGGCCTTACCGTAAAAACATACCCCTATTTCGACGGTGAAACGAAGCAGGTTAAAGAGCCAGAGATGCTGAAGCTCATCAGTACCCTAGGCAAAGATGATATCGTATTACTGCACGGCTGCTGCCATAACCCAACAGGAGCCGACATCTCTAATGAAGCTTGGGACACCATCACGGAACTCGCGCTTAAAAATGGTTTCCTGCCATTTGTGGATATTGCATACCAAGGATTTGGCGATGGATTAACCGAAGATGCGTATGGCCTACGTAAATTAGCAGCCAGTGTCGAAGAAATGGTCATTGCTAGCTCCTGCTCTAAAAACTTTGGTTTGTATCGCGAACGAACAGGTGCTGCCATGGTAATTGGGAAACAAGCAGAGCATGCATTAAATGCACGCGATACACTGACATCATTGGCCCGTAAGACTTACACCATGTCACCCGATCATGGAGCCGACTTAGTGGCCCGCGTACTGCTTGAAGAACCGTTAAAGGCACTTTGGGAAAAAGAAATCGGAGAGATGCTTACAAGACTAAAAGGTTTGCGTGCAGCACTCGTAACGGAGTTTCAAAACCAAGGGCAATCGAATCGCTTTGATTATTTCGCTCAGCATAAAGGCATGTTTTCGGTGACTGGGCTAAGAGATGAACAAATTCAACAACTCAAACAAGACCATGGAATTTACATCGTAAAAGGTGGTCGAGTTAATGTTGCTGGGTTGACCCAATCAGATATACCAAACCTAGTGAAAGGCTTTATTGCCGTTAAAGCATAACGACTTTCGCGGACTGCCGATCCTAGACGCCAGCAATGGGTTAGGTGAGGCAGTATCCATTCAGATTTTAAATTTCCCTAAGAACAGGATCAAACGACCTATAAACGCTAAACGAGCCTGTGAGAATTAGCCCGGTAAAGAACTATATTCGAATATTTAAGATTCAATCGTTTTTACATCCCCGCCAGTCTTTTTACACAGTCAGCCTCATAGATTTAACGTTCTGTGGCGTTAAAATATTACGACAATACAATACCGCCACATCCAATCTATGAAGCATTTTAGTAGTAAATTTAACGAGACAAGCTACGAGTTACCAACAGGTGAAGCGCAACGGAAGCCCTTCCTGCTAATTTTTAGCCGTGTTTAACTTATGAACGTGATAACAGCATGACGATTAGCAGCCGCTTCAGAATAAAAGCGCTTTAACGTACGAAAGTTTGGTAGAACATAATCATTTAAAACGCCAGGCTCCGACCAAACTGGTGGGTAGATATCTGCTTTAGCAATACTCTCGGGATTAAACCGGTTGCAAAATTCATCTTCAGAAATATTGGAAAGCGCTGATGATATTTCAGATACCAGCTGATAGCGTGTGCCGAGTGCAGGCCCATAACCCACCTCTTCTTCTCCAATGGGCACTTGACCAAATATGGCGTGACAAAGTGGAGGCGTTCCTTCGTAGGCTGATCCTGTCAGTACAAAATGAATCACTTGCCAAGACTTATCTAAATCAACGACATCGTCTTCATATACCTCGTAAAGCACCTTACTAACAGATTCTGGATGCTCGTATAGCTCATCCAGTTTTTCTTGAGGTACCGCTAAAAGATTACCAATCATCGACATCATTCAAATCCTTGTTACGTTGAAGGTATTAGGTGATGCGACACTTCTTAACATTTTGAGTAATTTTATAACCCCTTAAGGGCATCTCTATAAAGTCAATTTGACTCTGCAAGTTTTCTGTAGCGCTTTAATGCTAGGAAGTCTTCGCGGCGGAATGACGAGTCCTTGCCAAGGAGACTGACACCGTAGTAAAGCGCTACAGAGCTTAAAGTGACTTTATAGAGATGCCCTTAAATAGATATTCGGATTTATTCGAGCACTACATTTTAACGAAGCTGATTAATCCGCCCTTTCAATACCGCTACACCCGCAATTTGAATATGACGTCTCTCACATAATGGAAGCAACCAGGTCACATCTTTTCATTTTGGCATCTTAATCCACACGAATCATCACCATCCTGAGCGCCGGCGCATACATTTAACAGCTTAATTTATTGATAATCCATAAGCTCTATATCAGCACCCCCTAAACTACGAGATTAGCCGAAATTTAGTTTAAACATCATAAAAGTAAGTGAACCAAAAAATATAAATAGATCATTGATATCTAGCACAAAAAAGCATCAATGAGTCTATACAGACGCTGCATTTGAAAGGAGTACCTCATACATGACACTTTGGCATTATTGTTTTAGGCAAAAGCTTATTAGGCTGCCCTATCTGCCATCCATTTTGCTCTGCCTATTCATTTCGGGTTGTGTTCCAGAACCGGATATTGAACCCATCGCAGATGAAAATCCGTCGACCTCACAACCAGAACTTCCGACCAACCCTGTGGACGATGATCAAGGCACCGATGACACCACAGACGGAATCGATAGCGACACTCCGGATGATGTGGTTGATTTACCGACTAGCGACTGCCTCGGTGAGCACAAAGCAGGCAAATCCATTTGGGTCACACAGTGTGCAGAGTGCCACGGTAGCAATAACGAGGGGGGGGCTTTCGCCCCCGTTACAGGTACCGATCGCTCACAATTGATCCTCGCCACCTTTAAGACCATGCCGTACGGAAAATCAGAACTCTGCGACAATCAATGCGCCACTGAAGTCATTGACTATCTGTTAGCCACACAGAATGAAAGTTGCGATGCCGCACCCGAGACCGCATTGTTTAATAGCCGCCCACTTTCCGAAACCTTGCATTCAGCAGCGTTCAATTTAGCATCACGCCTGCCCACTGACGAAGAAATAGAATGGGTTTCAAAAAAAGGACAGCAGGGTTTAGAGAATGCGCTCGCCGATATGATGAACGAAGAGGCTTTTGCTGAACGAATCATGGAGATTTACAGTGATTTGATTCAAGTTGAGCAATTTAGTCCGAACCATGAGCATTCCGACGGAATATTGGATATCAGTTTCGGTGAAGCAGGTATCGGGCGTTGGTACGATGATGTAGGTGATCGAGACTATCAGGATCACGTTGCAGTCATTCGCTCTCATGTTCGCGAGCCTTTGCAGCTTGTTAAACATGTTGTAAAAGAAAATAAAGACTTCCGCGAAATTCTAACGGCCGACTATACCATGGTCAATAATCTGAACGGTTATACCTACGCGCCTTACAAAACGTCTCAATTTGATTTTAAAAACTTAGGTGAATACACACCTAAAAAAGTGACTGCTAGGCCACAAGCCGGAATTTTGGGTAGCGTTGCCTTTACACATAAACACCAGTCAACGGATGCTAACCGGAACCGAAAGCGTGCCGTTGCGGTTTTTGATTTATTTTTAGACACGGACATTCGAAGTCTAGGCGGTGAAGTGGTTGCAGCAGCCGATGCAGAAGACGCAACCAATGTACTGACCGATCCACAATGCAAAAGCTGTCATACGATTATGGACCCAGTCGCCAGTGCATTTAAAAACTACAATAATGAGGGTTACTATCGCGCCAATCGAAATTGGCATGATGATATGGCAGACCCTGGATTAGCCGGCAAAAAGATGAGTGGCAATGAAGAACCACTCGTATGGCTAGCGGGCGAAATAGCCAATGACCCTCGCTTTGCAAGAGCCACTGTAAAAACATTATTTAGCGGACTATTTGGACAAAATGTATTACGGATTAGTCCCGCTAGCCTGCCTGAACAAATTGCCGTTTATGAAATCCAGCAGGCTTATATTGAGCCGTGGGCCAAGTTATTTATTCAATCCAATTACAATGTACGGGCACTGGTTAAAACGATGATTGTCAGTGACTATTATCAAGCCAGTTCGCTCAATTCGGCTGCCTTTAGTCGCTACACTAATGGATTATCCTCCGATCAAAAGGTTTATGTGCAGGAACGAGTGGGCGGCAGCACGACTCAACTCACACCTGAAATGTTAGCGAGAAAAATCGGTTTACTGACTGAAAACTATGTATGGGGGCAAGGTAATTCTCTTTACAAAGGTATTTTGGATCCGCTGAACGTTGATAATGGCATTGCCGTTTTGTACGGCGGTATCGACTTTAAAGATAATACTGAGCGCTTACGAGACATCAATGGCTTCATGTTAGCGGTGCAAGAAAGAATGTCATATGACATTGCCTGTGAAGCTATGGACATCGACTTCGCGAAGTCTTCATCCAAGCGGTTATTGTTCCCTAACGTGAATTTGGGGCAAGCGCCACAGGAGCAATCCAGCGAAATGAAAGCGCTCATTGCGGATGCAATGTGGACCCTGTGGGGGCAATCTTACAACGAAGACAGCACCGAAGTGTCGACGGCTTACAACTTACTGCTGAATATTTACAACCAGAATACTCGTGATAATCCATCTAGCTATGATTGCCACCGCACAAGCGGAACCGGCCGACATCT
Source organism: uncultured Saccharospirillaceae bacterium (assembly GCA_947503895.1). Taxonomy (GTDB): domain Bacteria; phylum Pseudomonadota; class Gammaproteobacteria; order Pseudomonadales; family Oceanobacteraceae; genus Bermanella. The sequence continues at coordinate 270,066 of CANNFT010000003.1, read as the reverse complement.
AAAAATGGCCTTAACAGGCATGTTGAGTTACCTACTCAGCGACTACCGATTTAATAATTTATAGGAGACCTGACAAATGAAAAGACGTGACTTTATGCAGTTGTTAGGTGCTACCGGAATGTCTATGGTGTGCCCACTCGCCAGTCGAAGTGCATTTGCGGCGGACCCAAACGATTTAGTGGTGACCGTAATGGCCAGCGGTGGCTGGGACACAACGATGTTTTGCGACCCGAAAGGCGATAAAAACATTTCCGGTAAAGGGGTGATTAATCCGTTTTCAAAAAATGATATTAAATCAGCGGCATCGGGGAGCCCCATTCGTTACGCGCCAATTGTATCGGGTCAAACCGATACAGGCAGCTTCGACACGCTATTTAACAGCCATCATAAAAAAATGCTGGTCATTAATGGTGTGAATGTATTTGGAGGACATGGGACTGGACTACAACATGCATCGGCTGGTTCAAAGGCCTACCCCACTATCGGCGCTATGGTGGCCGCTAGCCATGGAAATAATCTCAGTAATGGTTTTATCAGTTTCGGTGGCTCCGGTGGTGGTGACAACCCCTATGGTGAAGCTGCGATCACTCGCATCAGCGATATTAAATCCATTGGCATGCTTGCAGAAACCAACAGCTATCAAAGTGATGCTGTATACAATTTGATTGATGATGCTAAACGCAAAACGGCAAAGCGGTTGCAAACTGAACTTGCTCTACCCTCTAGGCAGCGAGCGTCCGGCCAATTATTTAATGCCATGAATAGCACCGCCAGCATTAGCTCATTAATGACTTATATTCCTGGCAGTTTATCTGAGGGCATGGTCGGTCAGGCCGAGTTAGTATCCGCGGCATTCGCATCAGGTATGTCGGTGGCAGGCAACTTAAAAATATCACCTTTTGATTCACACAGCGGCAATGATCGAACGCAAAGTCAGTATCTACAAGAGGTAGCTGCAGCGGTCAATAAACTGTGGGAAATGGCGGAGCAATACGGTTATGACGACAAACTGACGGTGATTTTACTCTCCGAAGGCGGTAGAGGCCCATTTTATAATTCGGACCAAGGAAAAGACGACATCAGCGAAAACAGTATGATGGTGATGAGTAACAAACTGTCAGGTAATCGTGTGATTCAAGCGACCAATGATGCGTTTGAAATTCAAGCGGTTAATGTTCGTACCCATCAAACGGATGAAGGGGGTGAGATCATTGAACCCATGCACATTCACCAAGAGCTTAGAAACTTACTCAATATTAATAAACTGTTAGTAGACAAATATCCTTTAGGTGGCACAAATATGAACTTATTTGGCGTGTAATCGCGTTCAAACGCATACTCTCGTTTACCTTGACAAACGGGCAAGGTAAACGAGACACGTCAACCTAAGTGAATATTTTTTACTGGTTTCGAATATGAAAAGCGGGTAATCGAATATGCCAGAAAATCGCGGCAAATCTTAGGCCCGCAACACATGTCACACCGGCTAAAGCAGCCACCGTTTTATCTAACCCTATGTATTGCAACCCCAAATACAAACTCACACCCGCCAGTGATGCTACGGAGTAGAGTGTCTCGCTGGACCTGAAAATAATTGGAATTTCACCCGTGAATACATCTCTTAATACTCCCCCTGCGGTTCCCGTCAATACTGCCATAACCACCACAATAACAGGTGCTACATTGTGCTCTTCCGCAATTTGAGCCCCAACGATTGTAAACAAAGCAAGGCCCAATGCATCGGCGACCAATAACGATTTATGTGGGGGCTTAAAAAAACGAACATAAATGATGGTGCCTATCGCAGCAAATACGGTTACCCATAAATACCAGTGATCTTTTATCCAAAAAACACTTTCTCGGTTCAGTAATACATCTCGAATGGTGCCGCCACCCACTGAAGTGACAAATGCCAGCACAATTACACCCACCCAATCGAGTTTTTTACGACCCGCCGCGAGTGCCCCACTCACGGCAAAGACAACTCCGCCTATGAGATTTAATACATACAATGTCACGCTTACATCCACTATTTTTCCTCGCTACCCTTAGCTGGGCTATGGAATACTGCCCTCAATTAATCATGATCAATCTAGCGATACCTTAGTTTAAATCGGTGCATTTATCTAAGCATACCAAGATCAATCATTTTGCTACGTATTACGTCAATGTATTGAGAGGGTCAATCCTTGACTGATCTGCTTGATGAGCGTTTTTTAAAAAGTGTCATCAAAAGCTAAATAGAATTACTTTATGTGATAAGTGAGCGCCATACAGATGCAATCCTCAATTGCAGAAATAGGTAACGCATCCTCAACATTAAAATGCAGCGCTCTGTTTTTTTCATAACTCAGAGTGTCGCCATATATTTCGCGGAACGTTGCCACTAAGGTTGTTTGGCAATGAAAGTAAAGGGCAAATTGATCTTCCGAATTCCGGACTCGATCTAATCGAATCGTTGTCCCGCTTTTGCTTGGGGTTAAGAAGCTGGGTTGCCCCCATTTTAGCGTCTCTTCCAACGCACCCACCGCTGGCGTCATTTGGGCGACATGGAGAATAAGAGCACGCATGTCTAAGATCTTTTGTTTTAATCGTTTCGGGTAGGCGTCGTAAACAGCCTTCACTTCAGGACTTTTAAATGGCACACCTTTAGACAATCTCACCACCCTGCTCATTCAATTTTCGTTATTGCACGGCATTTAACTATCTTGCTAGGACACTATTCTGCTTGAGCAGTGCTTCAATTTCCTCTGCTAAAACATAATAGCCTAAAGCATTAAAGTGTACTCGATCAGATTTATATTCTGGCTCTTTCAATAGCCTCGATATAATACCGTCATCTAAAACCACATCGTACGCTTGCGCGAGTTCAGGGTAAATTGAAGCCATGGTCGAAAATAGTTTCTTTTCCGGCACACCAATCAGCACCACCTGAGCACCATGCGCCTGAATCAATTCGATCATTCTCGACAGGTTGTTTTGAGCCTTTTCCAAACTCAAATTTCTTAGAATGTCGTTTCCGCCCTCCAGCAAAATCACTAAATCTGGATTTTCTGCTTTTAGGATACTCGGTAACCGCTCCAAACCCTGACGAGTCGTTTCACCACTGACACCTGCATTTACAACACGAAGCCCCGTTAATTCCGATAATATTGCGGGGTAATTACTCGATAAGTCCGTTCCTACTCCAGCGGTCAGGCTATCTCCAAACGCCAAGATGACGCCGTCCGGCCCTAGCGTCGCAGGCTTGTTCTCGCTACAAGCACTCAGGAAGAGGCATACCAACAACCATGTTAAAAGACCACATAGACACCGCTTAAAAGTCACGGAAGGGTTAGAGGGCATATTCAATATAATCCGCAGAAGAGTTCAAAAAACAGACAGCACAAATACCACATAATCACGAAAGATTGTTCAGGTATGCGCATTTAAGCCAAATTATTGACCATAGTGTCAATATAATTGATATTTTAAGCCATAATTATGTTAATTAATGTAACCAAAAGACGTTCTTAATTGTCTTTGTGGCCGGTCTTGGCTACATTAGCCGCACAAAAAATAAACATAACTACACACAACCACACAATATGGCCCGATACACAATATGAAGAACCAAATTTTACCTCTGGTCTTGCTACTTAGCGTGCTGACGTCTCACTTATCCGTAGCGGAAACCAATAAGATCAAGCTGCAAACAGAAAATTTTCCACCGTACAACTATTCCGTTGAAGGTCGAAATTTCGCCAAAGATAAGGGCGTCACTGGCATATCAGTCGACATTGTGCGTGAAGTTTTCAAGCGTGCCAACGTAGACTACTCGCTCACATTGCGATTTCCTTGGGATCGGGTTTATGAAAAAGCCCTAAATAAAAAGAACTATGGTGTATTTTCCATGGTTCGCAGTGAAGAAAGAGAGGCATTATTTCACTGGGTCGGGCCACTCGCACCGGATGAATGGGTATTTTTCGCACTGGCAGATAAAGACATTACGATCAACAGTCTAGAAGATGCAAAAGCTTATAAAGTCGGAGGATACAAGGGAGATGCACTCTCAGAATATCTAATGGAAAAAGGGCTACGCCTCCAGTTATCCGCTCAAGATAAACGTAATGTAAAACTATTGAAATCGGGTGCTATTGATTTATGGGCATCCAATGATTTCTCTGGTCGTGCATTGGCAAAACAGGAAGGTTTTGAACTGTCTAAAATGAAAAAGATATTCACCATAGACCAAGTGGATTTATTCCTCGGTATCAACAAAGAAACCAACCCTGCAGTCGTACAAAAATTGCAAACGGCACTAGACGAAATGAAGGAAGATGGTACGATCGCAAAAACCATCGAGCAATATACAAATTAATTTATATATTGAGATTCATGCAGGCTTATAGGGATGAAAGTGTATGGAAAAAATATTAGTCAGCGCCTGTTTATTGGGTGAAAAAGTCCGATTTGACGGTCGAGATAAGTTGATCGATCACCCGCTCTTTCATCGGTGGCAAAACGAGCAACGCATTATTTCGTTTTGCCCTGAAGTAGCCGGCGGATTACCCACTCCTCGTCCGCCCGCTGAGATCATTGGCGTCGGAGGAGGAAAAAGCGTATTAGCGGGTAACGCCCGTGTGGTGAGCTTAGATAAACATTCAACCACACATGATGTCACACAAGCATTCGAGAAAGGTGCTCAACAAGCGCTCACGATATGCCAACAACATCGCATTCAATTCGCCATATTGACGGCTAAAAGCCCTTCTTGCGGTAACGGCCAGATTTACGATGGTAACTTTAATGGCACCGCCATCGCAGGAGAAGGGGTAACCGCTGCCCTGCTGACGAAGTCTGGCATTCAGGTTTATAACCAACATGAACTCGATAAGTTACAAGCGGCATTGACGCAAATTTAGTATTGAAATTAAAAGGCCATAGCGCGGTGGCCAAACACGGTTTCAAAAAGAAAAACCCTAACCATATTGAAAATGATTAGGGTTTCATATGCATTCAAGAATGAACGCTGTTATTAAGACGCGTGAAATGCGTTCTTGACCTTGCTCGCGATCGTCAACCCTAAAACCACCATTCCACCTGCAACAATCCCCACGATGGCATCCAATAAAAGACTCATCACAAACGTCAATACAGATGCCGCTGGCCATGTCGCAACCGATTGTAGAATACTGGCGATGATGTGTTCCGCTCCAGGAATGCCATGAATTAAAATACTTCCACCGACCAAGAACATCGCCGCTGTACCGACAACGGATAGCGTTTTCATGAGAATGGGCGCAAAAGCCAAAATACCTTTACCTAAGGCCTTGGTCATCGACTTGTCACTGTTCATTAAATACAGGCCTGCATCATCCAGCTTGACTATGCCCGCCACCAGACCATAAACACCGAGTGTCATTAAGGCTGCTATGCCTGTTACAACGGCCGCTTGTATACCAAACGAAGAGCCAGCAACCGTGCCCAATGCAATCACAATAATTTCTGCGGATAAGATGAAATCCGTTCGAATTGCGCCTTTAATCTTACCGGCTTCAATTGCTCTTAAATCAGCCTCAGGCTTGATCAACTCCTCCGTCAGTGCTGCTTTTTCTTTTTCTACTGCTTCAGGGTGCAGCACTTTATGCAGGACTTTCTCAAACCCCTCAAAGCACAAATAGGCACCACCAATCATTAATAATGGCAATATCAGCCAAGGCATGATTGCACTGATCAACAACGCCGAAGGAACTAAGATAACCTTATTGATACACGAGCCTTTGAAAACTTCCCAGACGACTGGCAGTTCACGTTCAGCACGTACACCTGACACTTGCTCCGCATTGAGTGCTAAGTCGTCCCCTAAAACACCCGCCGTTTTCTTTGCCGCCACCTTTGTCATAATCGCAACATCATCTAACACGGTGGCAATATCATCTAGCAATGCCAGTAAACTCGTTCCTGCCATGAGCAACATCATCCTATGTAGTGTCTATCCGTCGAAATGCAGTAGTTATCGCCACGACCGAAACAGAGTAAAAGTGAAGCAGTATTGTACCGCTCTTGAAACCAATTTACAGCCAACCCCAAAGCAACGGGTAAATACGCATCAGTTTGAATACGGTGCTCGTTCAATTATTGGGTGACGTTTTCATCACGATGAAATCCCGTTAACATTGAGCTAGTCAGTTTAAAGCATTATACGTGAGCAAAAGCGGAGTTATGCAAGCGAGCCATTGGTTTTAGGATTGGATACCGAATAACTGGTACTACGTCGTAGCCTGCTGTTTTGGATAACCCTGCTATTTTAGATAACCTTTATACTTTAATATTGCGTCGTGACTTGGCGTACTGAATATTGAAAACATCAAAGTATTGAGCGAGCGTTTCAGCGGCTTGTTGCTCTTGACTCATTTGTAAAACGGCTATGGCAACCTCTACCGTGCACAAATTACCTTCGTTCGGCGCTTTCCTAAGTTTGTACGTACTTTCTGACTGGCTTTTTATGGGTAGCACAGGAATATTCTGGAGATACTGACTGAGTCGAAACATTCGACTGGCTTGTCGCCAACTGCCATCCAGAATGATATATGCGGGAATTTTGTTGCTGGATAAATCGGGCGTTGTGACCAGTCTGTGTTCATAGCCTTCACGATCATCCGGAAAAATAATGTATGGCTGGTATTTGGCATTGCACAATACGTCGATCAATGACTGTTCCGGCTCGGTACGACTCCACATGAACTTGCGAGTATTCTCTGGTAATACATGTTCAATCAACCTACCTGTGTTCGTTGGCTTGTTAACCTCTTCCTTATGCATGATCAACCAAAATTCTACCGTCGCTTCAGCTGTTTTGCGTTGTTGGCAAATGCAATATTCAATCCCCATATAACAAACATCGCAGCGATTCGAACGGGAGCCTTTCGCTTTGTAAGGTTTACGAGGCGAGATGTATGCAGGACGCATGTTGGTTTTTGTAGTGCAATGCGCTTCGGATTCATTAACATCAGGCTTAGGATTGGGCGGGGTATTCGCCTTTTCGGCGTCGGCTGATATTTGGGATAGGGTTGTAACAGGCACTTTAATTTCTGATGACTCGTATTTTCGTTTCTTAAAGCTTGAGACAACCACCACTCTGTATATGATCAGGTGATGGTTCGTCTCGATCTATAAGTCTAGGCTCATTTGCTCAGCATCGTAATACGGTGAAGGGCTTACCATGACAGGCGTCAGCACTCAATTTTGCTGTCGCCTGATGGCCAGCCCTGCATAATATCTAAGGGTGATTTACTGAACCACTTCATTAATCGCTAGGGATAATTCTTTTGTGTCAACGCTCAAGGGTTTTGAAACGCCTTGTATATCACCTGCCTTAGCATTACCCACACCACTCTTACTGATTCGTGCGGTGATGATCACGCGCTGAAAGGTCGAGAGCTTTAGTTGTGGCATCATCGCCATACTATCATTCAACTCGACGGTCACAGGCCATTCAGAGACTGTAATGCGTTTTACAGCTAATGGCATTGGTGGGCCCGTTTCAGCCTTTGCCATCACAAATAAATCCGCTTCCTTAGGTACTTCTGATTTGACGTTTTCTGCGATATTCACAGTAACGGAAATACTGGCACCGGCGGGTGTTTCTGATTTTAGCTTCGCCACTTCTTCTGCTGATAACTGTGACTTGGCTTTTTCAATGCCACCGCGAATCGCCATTACATTTGGGTTATCAACGCGCATCAAACCCAACAATTGATTCCAATAGCGAATGGCTTGTAGAAAGTCTTTTCTTTCGTAGTTTGCTACACCCAACAAACCCAGCGCAGTTGATTCACGCGGATTTAATTTAATCGCTTCTTTCAATAGGCTTTCGGTTGCAGGGTCGAGCTTGCGATCGTTAGCAAAGAATTGAGCTTGCGCCAATTGCGCTATGGCTACGCCTCGGTCTTCCGTCGCCGTTTCAGGTAAATGCTCAATGACACCATTAAACCCAATCACCGCTTGATCAAATCGTTCTAAATCAAAGTTAATGCGGCCCAGCATGTACCAAGACTCAACATCTTTCGGGTGTTGTTCCACTTGTTGCTCTAAACGCACCACTAACTCTTGAGCATCTTTATCGGAATAATTTTCTTGAAAACTTCGCTTCAGTAAATCCGTGATCGCTAGTTCGTTTTGTGCGCCGAGTTTTTGGTACAAACCGAGTGATACACCAATGGTTAAAACAGAAGAAACTGCCACCAGTATCAAGGCATTTCTATTGCCTTTTCCGCTTTCAGCGCCCGTATTCATGTCTGTCGTACCAGCTGAAGTTGCATCTGTGTCGGACAAAAGATTGCGCTTCACCTCTTCTGACAACGATTGATAGTCTTCCTGATTCAATCGTCCTGCGTTAAATTCAGCTTTTAATTCTTTCAATTGATCTTTGTAGATTTGAATATTGGCTTCTTGACGCACCAACTCTCCACTACGCAATCTAAAAAAGACGGGGATAAATAAAAACGCAAGTGCCAAGGCTAATAACAATACGACACTTAGCCAAAATTCAGTCATGTTGTGTTTCCTGTTTCTTTTTATCTGACGAGTCTAATGCGTCGTCAATATCACTGTCTTCAAGCATTCGAGACAGCCTTTGTTCTTCGTCCGTACTGAGATTTGAAGTGGACTTTGATAACATTCCAGATTGTTTCCGGTGACGCACCACCAAAATAAAGCTGACAACAGCCAAGAATAATAAGATGCCAGGCCCATACCAAAGTACGTAAGTCATTGCGCTAACGGTGGGTTTATAAAGCACAAATTCACCGTATCGATTGACCATAAAATCCTTTATTTCTTCGCTACTCGCACCTTGCTTCACCTGCTGGTAAAGTTCACGGCGCAGATCTCCTGCAATCATTGCATTCGAATCAGCGAGATTTTGGTTTTGACACTTCGGGCACCTTAACTCTTCTGCCAATTGCTTAAACACTGCAGCACGCTCAGATTCTTCAAAGATGTATTCATGGCCATCAACAATGGCCAAGGTTAATGGGCTAAAAACCAACGCACACCAGATTATTAAGAATTTACCCATTCTTTGCCTCCTTGCTGTTGGTGCCAACGCCATTCAATTCATTAATGATGGCTTCTAATTTAGGCCAGTTACTTCCATTAATGGGACCAAGATGCTTGTAACGCACAATGCCATCTTGATCTACGATGAAGGTCTCGGGCGCACCGGTCACACCTAAGTCCATTGAAAGCGTGCCTTCGACATCGTCAACCGAGAATACATACGGGTCACCTAAGTCCGCTAGCCATTCCAGTGCCGCATCGTTTTCGTCTTTGTAGTTGATGCCAACAATCAAATAACCTTTTTTGGCTAACTCAACTAAAAAGGGGTGCTCTACCCGACAACTAATACACCAAGTGCCCCAGACGTTAACCATTTTCACTTCGCCTTTAATATCCTCCAGCGTTTTGGTTTCTTTGCTCTTCAATGTTGGCAAAGAAAAAGCCGGAAATGGCTTATCAATTAAGGCAGACGGTATGTCTTTCGGGTCGAGGTATAAACCACGCCACAGCAGCACGCCCAACAGTAGGAAAATGACAAATGGGATAAAGAGTGCAAAGCGCTTCATGCGGTAGCCTCTACGGGTTGATTCAATACTCGGTTTTTAATTTTCATGCGATAACGACGATCTGACACCGCTAGCATGCCACCAATGGCCATAAAGATTGCCCCTAACCACAACCAACGTACGTAGGGTTTATAGTGAATACGCACAGCCCAAGCGCCATCGTTTAATTCTTCGCCTAATGCCACATAAAGATCTCGGAATAAACCGGGGTCAATATCCGCTTCAGTCATGATGTTACTGGCGACTTTGTAGTGGCGTTTTTCAGGTTTCATAGTGGTGTAATAATCATCACCCTCAAAGACACGAATCACACCTTGATCTGCTATGTAGTTCGGACCAGGGACTTTTTTCACGCCATCAAAAATGAAATGGTAGCCCGACGCATCGACTCGATCACCAGCCGCGAGGCGCACATCATTTTCTACTGTGTAATTTGACACAATGCAGACACCCATCGCGCTTATCGCCACACCGATGTGAGCGAACACCATGCCGTAATAACTGGGTTTTAATTTACGCAGACCTGCCAATCGACCAGAAGGAATATTGGTTTTATTCCACATATCCATAAAGGTTGAGCTGATGACCCATGAACTCAGTGCAACGCCCACCACAAGCTGCCATGCGTAATCCACACCGTAAACCAGCGGGAATGCAAATGACATAATGGTCGTGACAATGGCTGCCGGCCAAAGCTGCTGAGCGATCCAACGACTTTCTACGTGCTTCCATCTTGAGGCCATACCAATGGACATGAACAACATGAGCACAGCCATTAATGGCACAAAGAACAAGTTAAAGAACGGCGCACCGACGGATATTTTTTCAGAGAAAAAGAAGTCTGCTACCAGCGGATACAAAGTGCCTAACATGACCGTTGCACAAGCGACGACCAACAACACGTTGTTTAATAGCAAGAAGCTTTCACGAGACACCCAGTTGAATCGTACATTGGCAACGACACTCGGTGCTTTTAAGGCATACAAGAAAAGCGAACCGCCAATACAAATGATCAGCAACGCGAGAATAAATAGTCCGCGCTCAGGATCACTGGCAAATGCATGCACAGAGTTTAATACGCCTGAACGAACTAGGAATGTGCCGAGCAGACTTAATGAAAATGCAAAGATCGCTAATAATAACGTCCAACTTTTAAATGCGCCCCGTTTTTCTGTAACCGCTAGCGAGTGAATCAGTGCCGTACCCACTAACCAAGGCATAAATGAAGCATTTTCAACTGGGTCCCAGAACCACCAGCCACCCCAGCCTAATTCGTAGTATGCCCACCAACTACCCAACGCAATGCCCACGGTTAAAAATACCCAAGCCATTGTCGTCCAAGGACGTGACCATCTCGCCCACGCGGCATCCAGTCGACCGCCTAAAAGTGCGGCAATCGCAAACGCAAACGCGACGGAAAAACCAACGTAACCCATGTACAACATGGGTGGATGAACAATCAAACCAAAATCTTGCAAGAGCGGATTCAAGTCCGCACCATCACTGGGTGAATTTGGCAGCAAGCGTTCAAAAGGATTCGACGTAAACAAAATGAACAGTAAAAACCCGACGCTGATCATGCCCATAATAGACAACACGCGTGATAAAACTTCGTTCGGCAATCGCTGGCTGAAGATACTTACCGCAAACGTCCAAGCGCCTAAGAGTAATATCCACAATAACAATGAGCCTTCGTGACTACCCCAAACAGCACTGACTTTATATTGCACAGGCAACAAGCTGTTTGAGTTGTTGGCCACATACGCGACCGTAAAATCGTCATTCACAAAACTCATCGTGAGCGCTGCAAATGAAATGGCTAGAAATGTAAACTGCCCCCATACTAACGGCCTCGCCATCAGCATCCACGATACTCTTGATGTAGCTGTACCTGCCAGCGGTATGGTGGATTGCAGAACAGCAAACACTAAGGCTAGTATCAGAGCAAAATGCCCAATTTCAGGAATCATTATTTACTCTCCGCCTTTGTCCGCGTTATAGGATTGACCACCGAGATTGTAGTTAGCTGGCTTTTTGCCATACTCACTACCCGATGTAGTCGACGCGTCACCATCTTTATAAGCCTTATCTTGATGCGCTTTATCAAGCGCATCTTTAACTTCAGGCGGCATGTAGTTTTCATCGTGCTTGGCCAACACTTCAGAAGCCACGAATATGCCATCATCATTCAATGCGCCTAACGCAACAATGCCCTGACCTTCGCGAAACAGGTCAGGTAAAATGCCATCATATTCAATCGTGACGTTCTCAGCGCCATCGCTGACATCAAACTGCACGACTAAACTGGTTTGATCTCGTTTCACGCTGCCTTCTACGACCATGCCGCCAGCACGAATGCTTTGATGCTTCGGTGCCTTACCTGCGGCAATATCTTTGGGTGTATAAAACAGATTAATATTCTCCTCTAATGCCGTCATTAAGAGCGCAACGGCGACACCGATGCCTGACAACATAAATAGAATAATAATTAATCGCTGCTTGCGTTGTGGATGCATTACTTCTGCTCCCGGCGTATTTGACGCTCTATATCTTTTAAAATTCGGTCTTTAGTCACGATTGGGACAATAAAATTCAATGAAATAATCACGGTGGCTATGGCATAGCAAATCCAGACATACAAACCATGCCCACCCATTTCGATAAAACTGGCTAGAGATTCAAAGTGCATTAGCGGCCACCTTTCGATGCTGGAGACGGTGTCATCTGCATGTGTTCTGATACGTAACGTTTCACCCACTTGGTTCGTCGTTCACGCCATAAAACTTCATTGCGAGTACGGGCAATCACCCAGACGGCAAACCAACAATAAAAACCAAGAATGGTGCATACCAAAGGAATAAACATTTCAGGCGCCATTGTCGGCTTTTTTGTCAGCGTTATGGTGGCTGGTTGATGCAAGGTGTTCCACCATTCCACAGAGTACTTAATAATCGGGATATTGATCGTACCTACGATGGCTAAAATACTGGCCGCTTTATTCGCCATATCTTCATTTTCAATGGCATTGTGCAACGCAATGACACCAAAATATAAAAACAACAACACCAACATGGAGGTTAATCTAGCATCCCACACCCACCATGTGCCCCAAGTGGGTTTCCCCCAAATAGCCCCTGTGAGCAGCGCCATTACCGCCATCGTTGCACCTATCGGCGCGATGACTTTAGACACCACAAACGCCATTTTCATTTTCCACACCAATCCCACCAAGCCGGCAATAGCCATCATGATGTAGGCGCTTTGACTAAGAAGAGCGGAGGGAACATGAATATAAATGATGCGAAAGCTGTTGCCTTGAAGATAATCGGCAGGCGCAAAGGCTAATCCCCAAGCGACACCGACTGCCATCAGCGCAGAGCCTATCCATAAAAACCAAGGAGACCATTTGATACTGATATCAAAGAACCATTTGGGCGAACCCATGCGATGATAAAAACGTTTTAACGCTTCCCACATAAACCATTCTCTATCGTCAAATTACGTACAAGCCCACTCGTTCAATCTTCTATGAGACTTTAACGAGCGACCGATATTCTTATGGCGGCCGAAGCCGCAAGTGGGCAAATGGCTAAAGTAAATGCCAAATATGCCCCTAAAAAAGCCAGTTGCCCTACAAATGGTTGCCCTTGGCTTCCACTCTGCACGGCGCTGGCAGCAAAAATCAGCACAGGTATATAAAGAGGCAATATGAGCAGCGGCATCAACATCCCCCCTTTTCGCAGACCAACCGTCAATCCCGCGCCAATGGCACCCAGTAAACTCAGCACGGGCGTGCCTAACAGCAAACTGATAAATAATGGTAAATACCCGCCATCAGGAAGACCGAGCATAAGCCCCAAAAGCGGCGCTATCAATGCCAAAGGCAGCCCGGATACCAACCAATGCACAAATACCTTGGTTAAGATCAAGAAAAGTGTGGGCTGAGGCATCAATAACATGCGCTCCAAGCTGCCATCTTCGTAATCGCTCTTGAAGAGTAAGTCCAATGACAGCAGCGTTGCCAGCAATGCACCCACCCATATAACGCCAGGCGCGATTTTGCCCAAAAATACCGGATCGGGTGTCACCGCTAACGGAAAAAGACTGGTCACCATGAGAAAGAACATCAATGGATTCAGCAAATCACCACGGGCGCGAAAAGCAAGCAAGATATCACGCTTAAAGAGCGCTTTCATGGTCGCTGTGAGGCTGAGCTGAGGCTTCGGGGAAATACTCATTCGATTCCCCCTTCCCTTTCTGTGGGTTTAAAGTCAGAAGACCCTAAATCGATGGTTTTGACGGGAACCGCTAAATCGTGATGAGTGGTCAGCACCACCAGGCCACCCTGTTGAGCATGATTGATCACGGTTTGCTCTAACCGACCCACTCCCGCCTTATCGATCGCTGTAAATGGTTCATCCAATATCCAAACCTTGGGGGGGTGAAGATATAACCGCGCCAGTGCCACTCGTCTATGCTGGCCAGCGGACAAACTGCTCGTCTGTATATCTTCGTAACCACGCAAACCCACAGATTCCAATGCTTCAAAGATTTCAGTTCGACTCGCTTGTTGGCAATTCCACGCTAAATTTTCTTCAGCGGTGAGATTGGCTTTTACGCCTGGGCTATGACCGAGATAAAGTAAATTATCCAAAAAATCGTAGCGAGCCCGCCCCATGGGTTGTCCTTGCCAGTACAAATCACCACTGTAACTTGAGGATAAACCCACTAAAATTCGCAACAATGTACTCTTTCCAGCACCATTTGGGCCTGCAATACGAACAATATCCCCTTCCCCGACGGCAAAACTCAGTTGATCGAATAACTGACGATCATCTCGCTCACAACCGAGCATCTTTGCTTCTAACCAAGGGGCCAAAATTTGCTCCTACTGCTATTTTTATAAGGTGATGACAGACAAACTGAACACAGCACATTGCTTTCATATTGAACGTATTGGACTAATGGCCGATACCCTCAGTAAGTCAGGTCGTGTATGCGATCCTGTGTTTCTCTAGCTGCCTATTTTTATGCTTTGGCATTATATACAAAGCACCTAACCGGTGCAGTGATTGCGCAACATTAATCAACGGCTTTTATGAACAGCACCACACCCACGCAGGGGACACCCACTCAAATACTTGAATTGGCATCCGGCCAGCGCGTTCGAACGCGTGGAGATGCGAGTCATCAACCAACTGCAGCAACGGGTTGGATGCGGGTGGTCACCAGCACAGCCTTGAGTGCACAAGAACAAAAGCAACTGGTGCAGTCTCTGCGTTTGCCGCCAGTCGATCGTCCATTGTTTCGAGTAGAACTCACTGCGCATGACAAAGCGTCAATCCGGCCACAGGTTGAGCCTGCACAAATCGCTCAAGTGCCTACAAACTCACGGCCCAACGTGCGACACCGCCAGGATACACCGGCAGAGCCAGCTCGATCGCCCAGTTCACCATCTGAGAGAACACCTCGTGCATCGGCAGAAACATCGACCACTGAAACCAAACGCGTGTTCATTAGCACGCAACCATTTAAAAAAGGCGACGTACTCAACGTACAAAAGAATGAACAGCAGCAATGGACTGCCCAACGAGAGCCTGCGTATGTCACGCTGCTCGGAGCGGTTCGACAATATCAACCACTCGTCGTACCCAGCGTGAAACTCAACATCGTGGTCGTTGAGTCACACAGTGCTTCTGGTCAGCGCGCGGATAAATCAATCTTGTTAGAGTGGCCCCCTTCGGCAGTGAGGTCGTCACCGGATCTTCTGCCGCCTGCATCAGCGCTCTCTCCATTATCCAAAAGTATTCCAACGCTCAATATTCTTAATGCCTTAGCAGGCTATGGTCGTCATAGTGCTCCAATGAGCCAAAGCCAGCTGACGACCAATCCAGTGGCCCCACATGTTTCTTCGCCGAGTGCACCTAAAAACCCACCTTCAATACCCGCGCTCCCTAGATCGATATTGCAATCTGATCAGCCACTTTCACAAACCAGCGTACGCAATGCCATTGAGCAATCTGGACACCAGCTTGAACGCACTCTATTACACGGCCCACTTAAAGCGTCTACTCAACGTCCTTCTGGCGATCAATCACTGCCAACCATGCAATCTGGACTACAACGTGTTAACCATCAAATTCAACAGTGGATGAGAGAACTCAACACAAACCTTCCACCCGCTCAGCCCAAAGACGCTCACAGGACACCGTCTTCACCTACACAAACGGCTCTCGGCAAACCCTTGTCACTGGTGGCAGCCAAAGTCGCAGCTCAGATTGGCGCTTCTATATCATTTTTACAAAAGTCCTCCGCACTGCAACATGCCAAACACCCGATGGGAATGAACACCTCTTCATTAACCGAAGGCAGCAACGCTGCGCCGAAAACGGCTACCCCGTCAAACACACAGACAAGCGCCCAAGCAAATGTAAAAAATGAAGGTCAAACAGGGACACAGACTCGCATCGCGCCTCAGGATATGAAAGCTTGGTTAGCACAAACTCAGTTGCTCCTGCTCCAAACACTCAGTTCAAGCACTCAAGGGCAAAGCGATTCCAGTAAAATTTTGGATGGACTCATCCGCGTACTCTTTCCGAAAGTCGGCGGGCAACAGGCAAGTGAAGGAGCGATGAAAAATGATGGGCTGCCTTTATTTTCTAAAAAGCTCAGCATTCAACCTCAGCTATTTAAAGTAGTGCAACAGCTTATCGTACAACAAGGTAAAGACACTTCGGATGAAGGCCAACAACTCAGGCAACTGCTTAATATCACACAAAACTTAACGCGAGTGCAGCAGGAACAAGTGCTCAATCGACATCATCAGGTGCAGCAACCAGATCAACCCGACTTTCAATTTTCGCTGCCCTATTTACATGATAAACACCTGCACTGGTGCGACATTGAGCTCGCTCAACGAGAAGCGGGTCAGGAAACACGAGAACTTAAAGAAGGCTGGCATCTTATTCTGCGTTTTGCGCAAAACTCAAATTCTGCATTCGCTGTCGAAGCCAATTTAAGTGGCAGTAAAATATCAATTTCACTTTGGTCAGAAAGCCAAGACCAACTCTCTCGCTTACACCAACACCTTGAACTCTTAAGGGAAAAGTTGATACGAGCGGGTTATCAGTGTGAAACACTCAACACAAAACATGGCATGCCCCCGAAGGCACACCGGCAAATTCAACAGAGTTTGGTAGACGTACACACCTAACGATGAAAAGGCTTATATTCTCATTCCACGCACCCGTGAGTAGAGAGGAATATTTATGACAACGATTTCAGAAAAAGATGAAGCACTTGCGTTACTCTACGATGGTGGCCAAGCGCCAGTCATCAGTGACAAACGAACCGGAGAAGCCGCACAAGCTCTCATCGCCCGTGCGCTGGAGAATGGTATCCCGCTTTACGAAAACCCAGAACTATTGGCCGAACTCAGTCAACTCGACATAACCGATCAGATACCACCGGAGCTATATAGATTAGTGGCTGAGATCTTGGCTTTCGCATTTTTCATACAAGGCAAAGCTCCGGAAGGATATGATCAGCCTCGAAATGATGAATGATACAGATAGTCAATCATTAAAGGACGCATCACCAAATTTTTGAAACATTGCTTTTAACTCTCCGCTATCTTTTAACTTCTTCATTTCCACATCCCAAATATCAGCCAGTCGCTTGCCCGTCTCATTGTTTTTAAATACTAGGTAATTAGCGTCGCCTTTAATCGCACCGTATCGGGTATCGTATTTGTCTCGACTGCTCAGGGTAGACAGCGCTTCTTTAAGATCGGGCTCGTAATCGAGAAAAAATTCCATAGTGCCTATGCGCAGTTTCTGCAAGGCGGTTCGAATACTAACGACTTCCTCCGTATCCATCGGGAAGTTCAGAACAGCGTATTCACCCAACGCGTATCCACGCCGCCAACCGACGGCTTTATTCAATAAATCCACTTTATAATTAAAAGGCTCTGATACAGGTGTCCCCTTCATAAATATCACACTGATGATATCAAAACCGATGGCCATCTTTGGATCAATCGTTGTGTTAGACGAATCATCCTTAGCTGACCCACCTACAAATGCATCAAAATCATGATCCCCCTTTAAAAACAACTTGTCCTCACAAATCGAATAGGAGTGGTAACTGACTTCGACCTTAACTCCATTGGCTTTGTAAATTTTGTTCCACAGTTCATGATAAATGCCAGTCCCATCCTTGGCGCTGTAGCCCTCCCAAGCTTCAGTGCAGATGCGAATTTTATCGGCATGCACATTGACACTGAAATTCGATACGAAAAGGAGTAGACACCATAAAGGAAGCAATCTGGAGGACGCACGAGCAATAGAGAAACAGCAGGGGTAGTTTACGCGTATTGTCGGTAGCGTATCTGACGCCTTCCAATCATCCATATCGACTTCCAACATTCTGACATCAAAAGAGATGAGATCAGTATAGCAGTCGATATAGATTTATTGGCTGGCACTATTTAACCACAAACATATTGGCGGTCACTTTAAATACGTTCCAACACCCTTCGGCAACCGCACCCTGTGTGTGATACCGAATATTGCTAATAGCGTTTGCGCCTAACCGATAGGCTTCAGCCTTGATGTCCACCAACAGCGTTTTTTGATCCGGTTCTTCACTTAGCGCACCACTTTGACACCGCTCACTTTCAGCAACACCGATGAGCTCCGCCTGTGCTGGGGGGACATCTAACACTCTGACTTGTTTTTCAGCCATACGCTTATCACGCAAACTTAAATGGCTTAAGTCGTTACCGCTTAATTTATCAGATGGTACGGAGGTACACGCAGATAGCATAGCCGTCAATGCGACTGAAGATAAAACCCTAGAATACAGTGACTTCATTATTATTTTTATATATTGGTGAGTAGAGTCAAACTAGATTATCAAGCCATGTCCGTTTTGGAAAGTCACTTTCTGACTTCAAATTTAACGAGGCGCTCATCGATGTCTGTTGCTACATGCTCTACGGATTTAACTTTCGCCAGAATTGGCCCGCTTTCACACCACTTCAATAATAGATCAACGGCATCTTCTGGACCTTGAGCGTGCAATTCGACTCGCCCGTCATCCAAGTTTTGCACCCAACCTGTCAATTTTAAAGACTGGGCTTTACGCGCCGTCGATGCCCGAAAATATACACCCTGCACTTTACCACTTACCCAAGCGTGTACTGCACGCATGACGCAACCTCTAGCTCACATATAGCCGTTGAATAGAAAATACAGCGACACTTTAATACCTACTAATCATTATGTCACTAGGGTCGTGCGACCAAGATACCATTTGGCGAGTCAAATATCCGGTCACGGTGTCAATATGAAATTCGATTCCTCTGCATGGCATTCCCAGTTTCCAACTCATCTAAAGAGAGACGAATTATACGTAAGATGCATTCGCATGAGGTGAAATTGAGCACCATTAACACATGCTCTTACATGCATAAATTAAACACTGACGGATAGATTGCCTTGAGCACATTCTAATAAATGCGTATAAGAAATTCGTTAATTATCAAGATAATTATTTACCGCCATTCTGATTGGTTGACTGAATGACCATCCCCATCAAAAAACACGCTTTTTCTAGAACGATGGTAGCGATGAATTATGGATTTAATTCGTCACCCTTTTGTGTGTCTTGGCAGCGCTTTCGTTTTAATTGAAAATAATTCATCTAAACCGCCTAATAACATTTCGATAAATAAAAAAATAAGAATAAACTGACTCGTCACTACCAACACAAACGATTATGTAATACGCAATCTGTCATTAACGCGAGTTGAACCTTATAAAATTTCAACTAACTGATCAGCTATCGATCCGATACTGGCTGAAATGCCAGTCGAATGAACTTACCTATTTCAATACTGAGCAAACATAGAAGAATACAAGAAATAAAGCGCCATAATTAAAACAAAACAATATGCCAGCATCATGCGATTGGATATTGGCTTTACTTTATTATCGAATTAGGGGGGAACCTCAGTCATTAATAGGTGACTCATTATAGGCCCTCAAATTTTGCTCTTCTATTTTAGACCCGATAAACGACCGCTTTGCAGAACTATAATAAATCTGCACACAATCAAAATAAGCCCCCAAATAAAATTGGTGAACTATGACAGCATACCAAAATCCGCCCGCCAACAAGTCACTTGCCACCAAGGTGCCTGAGTTTGTATTTAAATCAGAAAATTATGAAGATATTTTTACGCTGGTGGAATTTAAAGGTGAAGAAGAAATGTCTTCACTATTTTCATTTGATATGCTGATAAAGGTAGACAAACAGGACGACAGCGACGACGGCTTTATTGATATATTAGACAGTAGTGCGACTTTCTCACTGTCATATAACGGAGATAAAAAAACCTTTAACGGCATTGTTATCAGCTTACAACAAGATGTACGCCGCTCTATTAAGAATTCAGAATATAGCTTTTACCGTATTCAGTTTGTGCCAGGTATCTGGGAAGAAAATCAGACCGTTAAAAGTCGAATTTTTAGTGATAGCAGCAACAGCAGTATGACTGTTCTGGATATCTTAAATGAAGAAATACAAACCATTCAATCCAGTAATCTAGCTGTCAGCATTCATAACGCCTGTTCCTTTAGCAGTTTTGCCAACCTTCCGTTCACTTGCCAATATCAAGAGAGCGACTGGGGCTTCATGTCTCGATTGATGGAGCGCTACGGTATCTATTATTATTTTGATATGTCTGATGACGCTAACTACGAGATGATTCTCGCAAATGATAACGAATATCCAAAACTCAATGAAATTCTCACTCAATTGGGTGATGCCAATAAAATAAACATTTCAGAAACACGGCCTAGTGGTAAAACCTGGTATCGCGAGATTTCTAGAATCTCCTCACAGCAACAGCGCATACCCAGTTTTGTACGCGTCAAACAAGAAGATCCTGAACACCCGTCGACGCCCTTTGACGGTATCTACCCTTCGAGTGCAGATCATACGGATCGTGGCGGCATTCAGCTCTCAAATGAGCACCCTGTCTCACAGGAAGATGCTGAATTATTGGCCCAGATACAATATGAGCATTTTCAAACCCAGCAAAAAACATGGCAGGGTAAAAGCGGCATCTGCATGATGTCACCTGGCTATCAATTTGAATTGGATGACAGTGCACAAAGTGTATTAATTACGCGCGTGAAGCACATCGGTGAAAACTTAGACGCTGGTGCGAGTGATGGCCATCAAGAATACTATAAAAATCAGTTTGAATGTATTCCTGCTGAAACGATCTATCGCCCAAAACGAAAAGCAAACATTCCTGTTATTAATAATTTAGAAACGGGTGAAATATTTTCTAGCCAAGATGACCCCACCAAAAGTGAACTCGATACGGAAGGCCGATACAAAGTAAAGTTCCATTTTATCAGCGAAGACGATTCTGATGACTTATCGAAAATGGCTCACCATGTTCGCATGGCCCAACCAGCCGCAGGGTTAAAAGACCAAGTCTTCTTCCCGTTAAGGCCGGGTGTAGAGGTCATGATCGCATTTTTAGGTGGCTGCCCCGACCGACCCGTCATTACGGGTGCGTTATCTAACGGCAGTTTTCCGTCGAAGGTTACGTCGAATAATCCTGAGGATGCCATAATTGAAACGGAAGGACTGTTGGCTACGATTGCACATGCTGGCCGGTTTGACAGCTCTACAACGACGAATTTTGATGAAAACACCATCTCTAATTTCAACACTCTAAACGCCATCCATGATTACACGAAAGACAGCAACGGCTTTATACAGCCAAGCCAAAGAGTCACCCTTACTTTGCAAGAAGAATCTGATGGCAAGCGCATCATAAACCGACAATTTGGTGATGAAATCACATTAAGTTTTGGTGATACGCTCATCACCCAGTATGGCAATCAGTATGACTTTGGTGGGTACTCTAAATACAACTTAGGTGAACGCTATCAAGAAAACTTTACAGACACGGACGGCCCATTAAACACCAAAGTGACGCTCCCTAGCTCTATAGCTTCTGATATTACTCACCCAGATATCCTAGATGCCGCAGGCCCAGATTGGACCAGCATTGAATGGCCAGAAGTATCGAAGAAAGACATCAACATTAAAGCCGAACACACCAACCCAACGCTTGGAAGTGAATGGGGTGAATTGGCCAATGCTGCTGATGTTGCGACCGCATCGGGCGTCAACTTTCAAGTGAACCCTCAAGGTGGATTTGGCAATGGCGGCGTTAAAGTCACCAAAAGCTATGAAGACTCATACGATTATAAACTCGGTCAAGCCGTTACCATTGAGGACCGAATAAACAAATTGGACATTAAATATCTCAGCTCCAGCACCACCCAAATTGAAATGGGTTTTCACAATGGTGCCTTACGGAGCTGGAAAAAAGTTAAAAATAGGGAAACGAGAGAAAAGTCATGGAGTTCAGACGGCAAACTGACCGCCCTCTCCGAATCCGTGCCAGACGGTGATAACTGGAAAACACGCACAGAAAGTTACAGCCTAGGCGGCGAAGAAAAAATTGCTGAGAATACTGTCATCAGTACACCAGATGGCAAACACACGGACGACAAAACCTATGATGCTCGCACTGGCGACTTAATGAGCCACAACATTGCATTTAATAGCGGCGGAGCAAAATCTGAAATGAATTTTGTATTCGCTGCCCTGGCTAAGTCTGATTTTAATTTTGGTGTGAGCACAACGTTCTCCCTATCGGCTTCAGCATCTGTCGCTATTACCACCAGTCTCAGTGCCAAGTTAGCCATTGATTTAGGTGCATCGGGTGATATTAGTTTGAAAACCAATGCCAGCCTCATCTTTGAAGGAAAATTCAGCCCGGCTGGAATTGTAAAACTGTTTAATGACGGACTGGAATATCACGGGCCAGGTTCAAAACTCGATAAAGCCGCCGCTATAAAAGCTGAATTGGAAACGATGGCCTTTAAAGATGCGACTTGTATGATCTCAATGAAAAAACTGGAACTCACCAAAGGGGGTTTAATGCTAGAAGATAAACCTGTGCGTGTTTCACAAGGCTTCCAATTCCTTGTTTAGGAAGCCTCTATAAACACGATTTATTTTTTACATGGCATGTTTACAGAGAACGCAGCCAGTCAATTAGCGATCAAACATGCCAATATAGAACTTATGACAACACAGGTTATCTATGGAAATTTTCCGTCCACTACAGATATCGTGCAATCAACGTACGCTTGAACAAAATAGACAATTCTATTGGGTGGTCTCAGCGACTATGGGCATTCGAATCTCAAGTGGCGACCCGATACTCGAAATGGATTTCATAAAAGAAGCCATTGAATCAATGGGCGATACGCCAATGCCCGACATCGGAATGCCGAAGCCTACAGGCGAGTTTTTACTGAACGGTCACTTTCATGCACCAAACAATGAGCCCGTACGCGGTGGCGATGTCAGTGTCAAAATTGGCAATGTAGAAAAAACGATTCGCATCTTAGGGCCGCGCCACTGGTCGTCGCTCGGAACGACTCAGCAACAAGCCATCACGCAACATTGGATCGATTATTCAAGCGCATACGGTGGAAATGGGTATCCGCAAAACCCAACAGGCATGGGTTACCAAGGGCACGAACTGCCTCTACAAGAGTACCCAAATCAATTAGTGACCTCCGCCAAATCCAATGCTCAACCCGCCTCATTTGGCCCACTTGATATAACTTGGCCACAACGAAGTCAATTTCAAGGCACTTACGATCAACACTATATGCAAAAATACTTTCCGGGTTTTCCGTCTGACACGGACTGGAAGTATTTTTTATGCGCTGCGCCCGATCAGTGGAATAATCAGCATTGGCGGGGGGATGAAACCTTCGAGTTGCATAATTTATCGAACATGAATAGCAGCATACACGGAAAACTACCCAATTTTAACTTACGATGCTTCATTAATGAATCATTAGAAAACAGTCAAAATGAGCACAGCGCAGAAACGTTAAAACTAGAAGAGTTATCCCTGAAACTTGATACTGTGTGGTTTTTTCCGGATTCAGACTTAATTCAATTAACTTGGCGTGGCGGAAAATCTGTGAGTGATGATGACGCTAGTCAAATTAAACACTTGCTACTGGCTTACGAAACTCATCATCAACGCAAAGATACAGCATACTATCAAGAGGCATTTGCGAAACGTTTACAATCAAACGATGCCTTATTCAAATCCATTAATGCTTTCGATCTTGTGCCGAATGAACATAAGAGCGCACTTGAGTTATTCAAAGAAAAAGCCATAGACGCCGAAGCAGATGGAAATTCCAGCGCACTCGCGAAGAATCTGGAGAATAAATCTTCAGAAATAAAAACGCTGATGAACGAAAAATTACACGAAGGCAAAGAAGAACTGATTCAGAATATCTCTAAATCAGATCACCCCATTGTGCAAGGTATCAACCCAGATGAGTTAGTACACCCACCCGAACAGCCTAAAAATAAGCTCGCTGCTGCACTCGACAAAGTGTTACCGGGGATGAGCGCCGGCGATCTGACGAAGCTCGACCTAAGAAAATTCACATCCGATACCATGGAGCAAATACAGTCTGTCTTCAATGAGTTTGACGCTCAACAAAAACTAGAAGCCAAAAAACTACTCGCTGAAAAAATCAAACAGACCAAGGCTATTTTAAGTTCACCAGATTTGCACCAGCCTGCTTCGCTGCCTTCAAAGACATCAACGTCGAATACATCGACCCAACATGCCGACAGTTCAAATTCAAACGTGGATAAAGAGGCTGTGCTGGCGCAACTCGCACAAATGGAAAAAATGGTGAATGATGAAGTGACAGAGGGGCCACTTCCTCGGTTAGATGCAACGGAAATGATCAATAACATTCAGGCACGCATGACACCTGAAATTGATTCACTTAAACAACGTTTACTAACCCTCACGACCCTGAAGTCTTCCAGTGAAAAGATCCTTGCCGCACAAGACCAGCTGAATGACCTCGTGCAATTTCAAGAGAACTTGATTGAAACCACACTTAAAAAAATGGAGGGAGATTTCTATCAAGCATACAAAATGGGCGCGGAGTACATGCCCAGTGGCTTATCCCCACATACCAGCAATGAGGATCGAAAAGCTGAATTTTTACAGCGAATATCGCAGGGGAAATCTGTATCCCGTATGGATTGGGCCTGCCTCGATTTATCGAACTTGAATTTGGATGGCATTGATCTCAGCCATTGCTTATTCGAGCAGTGTCAGTTTAATCAATCGATCCTCAAAAACTGTAATTTAACATCCTCTATTTTAGTACGGTGCCAATTGCAAGGGGCAAATCTAACCGGTGCAGACCTGACAGAAGCCAACCTAGGAGACAGCGATTGCTCTCACGCCACCTTCTCTTTCGCCAAGTGCAATCATACTGTATTTAATAAATCAAATTTAGAGCAAGCGAAATTCGAAGGCGCGACACTCGATGAGTGCAGCATGCTTGATGCTCAACTGAAACAAACAGACCTCACCAATTCAGATATCAAAAAAATGCAGCTACTCGATATGAGCATTGACGCAGTTTCGTTGCAATCAGCCAACCTTACAGACTCGACTTTTGTGAATTGTACCCTATCTCATCTCAATGCTGAAAAAGCGAACCTTCCTTCGACTACATGGATTAATTGCGAACTTGTGCATTCTAATTTTAATCAAGCAAATCTAGATAAAAACAGTTTTGTGGGAACAGATGAAAGGCCCATTCGTATTGCGTACAGCGATTTTAAAAATGCTTCAATGAACTTTTCCAATTTTCAATCAGCTCGATTAACTCAATGTCAGTTCAATGATGCCAATATGAATAATGCGAATTTCTCAAATGCTCAATGGGTTGAATGCCAAGCCCACCGAGCCCAAGCCAAACAAGCCCTCTTCCGAAAAGCGCAATTGCAACATAGTGAATGGCAGGACGCTAATTTAATGGAAGCCATCATGACCAAAGCCGATATCAGCAGTGCAAATTTCTATAAAGCCAATATGTACGCCGTTGATTTTATTCGAGCGACCGTTGGCGAAACAAATTTCAAGGCGGCTAATCTCGATGCCACGTTATTAAAAGACTGGAGGCCTTCCTAATGAAGTCATCGGACACTATGCCTCCTAATCGTCACCACCTAGAACAAGACATTCTATCTGGCAACCCGATATATCAATCCCATTTCAATAAAATGGATTTGAGTCATTTATCATTAAAAGGAGGGATTTTTACAGAGGTAGACTTTACTCAAGCAGATTTAAGTCACACCGATTTGAGCGAAAGCTTATTCAGTCATTGCCTTTTCGATGAAGCCAATTTACAGAAGTGTAATTTGGACAAAGCAAACTTTTTTGCCTGCTCCATGAAGAATGTCCGCTTCAATTATGCTTCCTTTAATACCAGTAGCTTTATGCAGTGTGACTTAGAAGGCGCTAATTTAGATGCATGCCAATTGGAAGTCTGTGCCTTTAGTGAGTGTAATATGGACCATATCTTGCTCACCAACAGCTTAATCAACACATCCATTTTCAATCAATGTCAGTTAAATCACTCTGACTTATGTGGGTCTAACTCTGGCAACACCATTTACTACAACTGTGAATTTTCACATTTAGAAGTCAAAGATACTCAATTAAGCGACTCTGCTTTTGTGAATGCCAATTTACAGGGGACTGATTTTTCTCACCTCGAATTACAACGCACTCAGTTTATCAGCAGTAATATTGCAGGGTGTAATTTTAGTCATGCGAATTTAACACAAGCAGGCATGATGGAATCTTCGTTGTCTGATGTACAGTTTCAGAGCGCAAATTTAAAGAATGCCAATCTCTATGGTGCGAAACTCAAAGGCGTGAATCTAACCAAAGCCGACCTAACGCAAGTCAGCCTGCAAAAGAGTCATATTCAAGGTGTATTTTTTCAAGATTGCAATTTAGAGATGGCTCAGTTAAACGAGTCCATTATTCAAGATACGGTATTTGGTGAAAGTCAATTTGGCTATGCCGATTTAACGAAAGCCACATTAAATAATTGTGATCTATCGAATGCAAACCTAGCGAATAGCAAGCTTGACCAGTTACTAGACCGTCAAGTTTTATGGCATGCATCACGGCGACAAGCACAGCAGCCGGATGCACAAAAACAAAAAGCCGATCAATGGGGTAAAAAGTAATGAATAATACTGCACAGAATTTTAATCAAGAAACCATCAACACTACCGAGGAGAACAGTGAGACGCCAACTTACGCTCAGCAATTATTTGATACACCGTTTAAAACACAATCTCTCACACCGGGAGTGTATGAAGCGACCCTATTGGAAATTCAGCCTTCCGAAAGCGACCACCGCGCCTACTATATTAGTATACAAGGTCGCCGATATGCCGCACATAAAGCATTTAGCTGTTTAGTGTCACTTCAGAAACAAGATCAAGTCATTGTACAAGTACTAAATACCGGAAAAATGGTGATTACGAGTGTTATCACACGGCCAGACAATCAATCTATCAGTATTGAAGTCGACCAAGACTTTTCAATTCACACCAGTGGGTCGTTAAACTTCAACAGTCAAGAAAACCTAAATCTGTACTCGTCAGAAAAATTGTTCTGCCACTCCCAATCTGCAATGCACAAAAGTGATGAGGCTTGGATCGCTTACGATAAAACCAAAGTCGTCATGAGCCAATTGGATTCAACCATCGAGCGTATTCACTCTGTCAGCCAATGGATAAACTCCTTGGCAAAACAAGTCGTGCAGCAATTTCAGGGATATATTCGCCAAACAGAAGGCATGGATCAAACTAAAGCAGGCAATAAAAAGCAACAGGTCGAAGGGCTTTACCGTGTTGATACAGACACCACATTAATGGTCAGTCAACACGACACAAAAATTGATGGCCAACACATCCATATGGGGTAACACTATGTTTGCAAACTGCTCTCTCAGCGGCATGAATTTCGGTATGCCAGACGTGTGCCTGACACCCGCAGGTCCGGCTGTCGTACCCGTGCCCTATCCCAATATGGCGATGCTACCGATGGCACTGCCACCCACTTGTTCCATGAAACATTTTATAAGCATGATGCCTGCTCACAACCTCATGACAACCGTACCGATGACGATGGGCGACAATGGTGGCGTCATGGGTGGCGTCATGTCAGGCATGATGATGGGCCCCTCTCGTCATCTTATGGGCAGCACTAAAGTGTTCACTGGCGGTATGCCGGCCACTAAAATGTTATCACCATCCATGCAGAACATGACGAATGTACCGTGCGGCATGACGGTCATGCCTTCACAATTTAAAGTCATGGTCATGACGTAATCTACCTCAATCACTGTTCATTATTCATAAGGGCTTTATATGTCAGATGCAAACCACACCATTCAAGTGCACATTCCACCAGAGCTTGAATACTGTTATCGCGACATCGCCAACATATATGTTGGCCATAGCGATGTCGTATTTGAATTTGGAAATCGCCATCGCTCAACACCGGAACATGCGACCATCGCTAATCGAGTGGTGATGTCGTTTAGCGATGCATATGAACTACAAGAGCGATTGGCAGGCGCGCTCCAAGAGGCAAGACAAAAATTAGAGGCCACACTCTAATGCTGTGAAATAACCCTGTTAGATGAATGTCTTAACAGGGTGCCTTAATTGGGTGATCATACAACTTCGGCGTTTTGCTCAGTTCGTGCTCAAATACCCGTAATTTACCATTCACCCTTCCTTCACCGTCCGACAGCCATGATATTCGACATAGCCGCCCTACACTCCCAGGCGCACGCTGTGCATGCTACGGTGCCAATTTACCTTGCTAGTGGTTCTCACAATCGGATATACGAAGGGGGCTATCTGAACTGGCTTACTCAAATATTGATCTACCTCAATATTCAATCGCTCAGACACTTTACCCTGTGGGGCTCTATATTTTCCATCTGTTCGGATTCGGTCGAGTTATTTACCCCCTATGAACAAGACACCCCACGATTCAGCCACCACGCATCTCAAGCAGCCTACCATTCAGTGGGATACGTCGCTCATTAAGCGATATGACAAAGCTGGCCCACGCTATACGTCTTACCCAACAGCCGTGCAGTTTAACGACGGCTTTGACAGCGCACTCTATCAGCAGGTAATGGATCAAGCCTCGCTTGCCAACCCCTCTCAACATTTATCACCGTTACAAGACCTGTCGTTGTACGTTCATATTCCTTTCTGCGCCCATGTTTGTTACTACTGCGCTTGTAATAAAGTCATTACCAAGCGCCGAGAAAAAGCCCAACCTTATTTAAACCGCTTGTATCGTGAAATTGAAATGCGGGCCCAAGCATGCGATAGCCAAAGGCAAGTTAAACAGCTGCATTGGGGAGGTGGAACACCGACATTTATTAACCTCGAACAAATGACTGACTTAATGGATACACTAGGACGTCATTTCAATTTGTCGGCGTCGGACGAGCGCGATTTCTCAATTGAAATCGACCCTAGAGAAGTAGAAGCAGAAACACTACCGCATTTAAAGTCACTCGGGTTCAATCGTATCAGCTTAGGCGTACAAGATTTTAATGAACGCGTTCAAATTGCCATTAATCGAGTACAGCCTTTTGCAATGACCCAAAAAGTGTTAGAGCAAGCACGCAAACATCAATTTCGCTCAATTAACATTGATTTAATATACGGCCTACCTTTTCAATCGCAAGAAAGTTTCCAACAAACTTTGGACCAAGTGATTGCACTTGACCCCGATCGGTTATCTATTTTTAATTACGCACACTTACCAGAACGGTTTATGCCGCAACGCAGAATCAATGCACAGGATTTACCCAATAGTGAAGAAAAACTCGCGATGCTAGCGGATAGCATTCGAATATTAACGGCGGCCGGTTACCAGTATATTGGTATGGATCACTTCGCAAAACCCAATGACAGCTTAGCCATTGCACAACGAAATTCAACGCTTCACCGAAATTTTCAGGGTTATACAACCCATGAAGACTGCGACCTCATTGCATTGGGCGTATCATCCATCAGTCAAATCGGAAATACCTATTTTCAAAATACGAGTGACATAGTGGAATATCAATGTGGCCTTGATAACCATGAGTTACCTATTCAGAAAGGCATTATCCTCACAGATGAAGATGTATTGCGTAGGCACATTATCCAGCAATTGATTTGCCATTTTGAGCTAGCCATTGATGACGTTAATCAGAAGTTTGCCATTGATTTCTTTGATCACTTTTCGGAAGAATTAACGGCATTAAAGCCCTATGAAGCCGATGAGCTACTGTACATAACAAATAATAAAATCGTCATAACGGGTAAAGGACGACTGCTTATTCGCAATATATGCATGGTTTTTGACGCATATACAGGGCAATCACTTCACCAAACTCGGTATTCGAAAGTGATCTAATATCAATGGAAAAAACCTGCTTAAGAAATAATATTCTTAAGCAGGCAGCTCAATAAATATGCAGGAGATTGTCACTACATCATACAATTTGCATAATACGTCACCGTAGCCGACCAGTCCGAAAATACCCCCATCACGCCTACATCTTTTGCTAATACATGCAGCATTTCCATCACATCGCCATCTCTGTCAACAGCATCATCCACGGTTTGAAAATACCAATCCCCATTGTTCGCTAACGGCATAGAACGCTCAAGCGTCCATGTAATGATTTTTAATCCCGCTTGCTTGGCATACAATGCATACTGCGACGGCACGATATTTTCATTGGCATCTAGCGTTAATAAAGCCCACATTGGCGGTGCAATTATATTTGTACCCGTCGATTTAATCGCTACCATATCTTCTAAAGTAGGAACAAAATGTTCATCTTTATACATTCTGTTGTCGAGATAGACAGCTTGCTGCCCAAACTCCGGCTCTTGATCGATCCAGTACTTAACGTCGTTTAAATTAAATGATTGTGGAAAAACATCTTCCGCTGGAATACCGGCCATTTTATATTCATCAATCATTTTTTGAGCGTAATCTGATTGCGAAAATTCACCTTCAAACGGCATGCTGACACTCGGTGCTTTAAGTTCAGGTGTGAATTTTGCGCCGAGTGACTTGA
The DNA here is from genome assembly GCA_947503895.1 of uncultured Saccharospirillaceae bacterium. Lineage (GTDB taxonomy): Bacteria > Pseudomonadota > Gammaproteobacteria > Pseudomonadales > Oceanobacteraceae > Bermanella. Next base: position 239,324 of record CANNFT010000003.1, on the reverse strand, counting down.
ACAATTCAATGCTTTCGGCGTGCGTCATTAAGGTTCCACACGTTGCGTATAAATCTGTTCTATAATTCGCAGTACCCCCTAAATACTCCTGCACGGTTTGCGCATTTGCATCAAAGGCATCCATTTTACCGCATAATGTTTTAAATTGAGCTAGCGTGATATCACTGGTGCAGCACTTGGCAGAGGCCGGCTGCCCCTCGCTAGCAGGCGAAAAGCGCTCACTGCATTCATCAGCCAATGGTGTCGCCAATATGTTGGTGGTGGTATGTAAATCGCACTGGGAATGTCGACAGACTAACGCTTTGTCTTTTGTAAAGGTAACATCGCATTCCAAAATACCCGCCCCCATTTTGGCACCAGCAACATAAGATTCTTTTGTATGCTCTGGAAATTGAAGCGCTGCACCTCTATGTCCGATTGAAAAATCCGTTTGGTAAAATGGTCCTTGCTTACACTGATTCAGTTTACGTTTTAGCGGAGTGTCCTTCATATCATTCACCAAGTATTCAGGCCTAGGTCCCAGAGAGGCACGATTTTTATGGCGATTGTTCCATTCAATACTCATGCGATCCAAGAAATCCCATAATCCTGCCGCTTGAGCATTTTGGTTAGCATGGATAAACGTACTGAATAGCATCAATAGGAGCGTTGACGTCACTAATTTCATGAGTGTTTCCTATTTATATCATCTTACTGGCATTCGGCATTTGATGACTCCAGCGCCCACAAGCCCAGATAATTTAGATAAAATGAATGATTAGATTGAATGTCGCCATTATTAAGCCTGAAAAATACGACAAATATATGACGAAAGTTGTCAAGGTGAGAGGATTTGAAAAACTGTCTGGAATGCACAGCCTTAATGGTTAAATGACAGTAGAGTCATCTCCAGCCTATTCACGATACAAGAATAAGATCGGCGGATAATGTCATTAATAGTAAGTGATTGAAGTTGATCTGAAGCGTTAACGTGAATGCAATGGCGTGTTGATCAGTGCCGTCAAGGTGAGCCCGCTACCGTAGTCTCATTGCTACTGCTTTCAATCCGTGGGGTTGAAAGCAGTTCATTGACAATTTGTTGCATTTCATTTGCTACATCTTGAACCAGTGGCTCGCCTGACAAGAGTATATTTTTTTCAATGTATGAAATAATTTTTTGATCATCCATATCGACAACCCCACCAAAGACAGCCACCTGACTCAGAAAAGGCATGGACATATCTTCTTCGGCATCAACATGTAAAAAAATAACATACTTGAATTGAAACTGATGATTCTCAATTTCACCTGTTCTAATAAGCTGGCTGGTAATAGCCTCCATTTTATCTTTCAAGATACGAGCATTGTGTCCGTTCAGCCACGTATCTTGATTCTTGCCTTGAATGGCTTGCTGACGCATGCCTTCGCTCAGTGTCCATGAAAGATGGCCAACTGAATCATAAAATTTCTGTCCGGATAGCACATTCCTTCCAAATTCATCGATGACTTTATCAATAATAATATGACTGACGTTAGCGGTATTACCCGGTACACCGTGTATACAGAAAGGGAAAATAAATGCAGGCTCTGAGGATGAAATGCTTAATGGGTAAGCTTGGCTATTACTATGTTTAATGGTCGGCGAACTGCACCCCGCCAATATCAACCACACACAAACTATGACAAGCCGGCTAAAGATCCTACACGTTTTCACATCGGTCATCTTTTGGAAAATCTCGAAAGGATACTAGCAAGGTTATTTTGCCCACTCAATAGGAAAATATCTCCATTTGGCACGCTTAATCATACAGCTGTACCATCCTCGATCTGAGCAAAAATGGTGCGTCGCGAATACATCTCAACTGTTGGTTCATAATAGGGCCTCTGTCTCTTAGATGCAGGCAGAAACTTTTCATTGCTTCTCACTCGTAACCTTTAATTCCCATCTTGATCGTGTGGTTTTTAAACCGACTACCCACTGATTTTGAGTGCACTTCTACGATAGTGAATGAATTTATGTTAGCGAGTGCACAAATTAGCGCACCATTTTATGATGACGACAGCCCTTACACTTCTTCCTTATTTCTTTCACGTTTTCTACGTAATATATCCCTAATCTCATAAAGGTTTTAGACAGACATCGTTTGCTCCGATCACGAGCTTGATGTAGCTGCAAACATTAGAAAAGTGCGTTGGTTAATTAATAAGCCATCATCTATGTTTCGTCTTATAGAGGTTGATGGGCGTAATTTTCCCGCATGATTTTTATAAAAAAATACACCTCAAACCACAATATTGAAAATTAACCTTGTCTAGTGAATATGTGTCACAGCACTAACTGTAAACAATAACAGCTTAATGCTTCCCGTGTGAGCTAGCGCACAATGACGCCATGGTTGATTTTTGAGATCCGAGATGTAAGCCATACGACATCATTGTGACGGGAAAAATAAATTGAATTTTGGTTTCTACTCGCCATTAGAGTGATGAGCACAAACACCATGGAATCAGACTGACACACCCCAATAAAAACGCCTTACGGTAGCCCTAAAAATAAATTGGAGCACAAATCAATCATGAAAACATACATTGGGAACAGGTACATCGCCTATCTCGCCGTGATCCTGACATGCACAGCCCTATACGGTTGTGGAGTGGATACTGAAAGCTCGGATGCAAATTCGAACACAAGCGATGACATCGTGAGCACTGAACAAGAGACTCTACTGGCTGAAGTCTCAGCAAATATTGACCGTCATCCTGATAATCAACTCATGGCTGTCGTTTCTATCAATAACGAAAACACCGCCATCAAAGTGACCGCTCAATATTTTCCCTCATCATTAGGAGAATCGAGCAGCGCTGCCTTAACGACACAGACGTCTGAATACAGCCAGTCGCCCACACTCACGCTCGTAGGCTTTAGGGCAAATACACATTATGACATTCAACTCACATTTGAAGATGAAGATGGCAATCAATCAACTCAATCATTAGGCTTCACTTCAGGCAGTCTGCCCGTTAACGCTCCCAATGTGACCGTCATTACACCGGCCACTGAAGAAACTACTCAGGGAATTACACTGTTTGGATACGGCGTGGGACGAAGAGAGGATGCAGAGGCGCCGCTGTATTACGGTGTGGATAATGAGGGTTTTGTTGTTTGGTATTTGCACGGCACCAGCATTACCTCGACCAGTGCAGTGGCAAGACATATAAGCGGCAATCAGTTTTATATTTTCGATGATTCTGGGCTCATGCGCATAGATAGCGAGGGAAATCAGCTAGAAGTATACGCCCTTGGCGATGCAGCGCCCTTCCATCACGATGCGCTTATTCTTCCAAACGGCCACCGGCTTGCGTTAACTCAAAGCGTTCAAACCATTAACGGCGAATCCATCACAGGGGACATCATTATTGAAGTGGATTCTAATGGAGCAGAAGTCTGGCGATGGTCTACCTTTGACCATCTCGATACGCTTCGCTTTCCTGGACCACTTTCAACTCGGACAAATCGATCGGGTGCTCTGGATTGGACACATGCCAATGCTATCTATTTTGATGAAGCTTCCAACCAAATTTTACTGTCACTTCGGTCCCAAAGCTGGGTCGTTAATATTGATCGCACCACCGGCGACATCGTGTGGATCATGGGCAACCGTGACTCGGTATCAGCAGACTTCGATGCCCCCTTTTTAGACCTGATAGACGGTAGCTGGATGGCTAATCAACATGCCGCCACACTGACAAAGAATGGACAAATATTGGTCTATGACAATGCAAATGAAACGGACGGCCCCGCACTGAATAGTCGAGCAGTGCTCTTTACAGTCAACCCAGAGCTGATGACTGCCACCCAGTCTTGGGAGCAGCGATCCACGAAATACACAAGCTCATTGGGCGACGTAGATGAACTCGATAATGGAAATATATTAATCAATTCTGGAGGCCCCGGAAGCATTTCAAATGGACGTATTATTGAAAGCCACCGTAGTTCGAATAATAATCAGGGTGAAATAGTATGGGAAATTGAAATCGACAGTAATATTTATCGTGCTGAGAAAATCAGTTGGTCATCTTTTCTATCACAACCTTAATCCGCTCCTTCGAACATGACATTGGCAGCGCACCTCAGAAAACCACAGTGCGCTCACCTGTTCTGTACCGATGCAAACACGGCCATATTACTTGTGACCGCGACTAAATCTTTTTAATCGCGGTCTCTGATACTTTTAATTTCCAATTCTGTAAAAAGGGTTTGCCTTGTCGATCCGTTGGAGATTGCACATTCAAATGGCTCGTTAAATAGTATAACCGCTCAATTTCTGATTTATTTTTCGGGCCTCTGTTTGCATCCCTAAATCGTTGTTGCAAATACCCAGGTGGTATTGATTGACTATAAAGTGTGACTTCTATACGGTCTACCCGTCGAATATCATCTGGGCTTAGCCTCACAGAATATAGAATGCTATCGGACCCCGTCAATTTAGGGTTTTCATAATACGGATCACCTTTTACACCATCCAACGATGCTAATGCCTTTATGTATTTAGAACTTTGCTTTAAGTAAAAGAGTGGATCAAAACCCTTCGGACGTATTCGATTATCCTTAACATGCTGAATGCGCCGTAAAAAGCTCGTCGTAACATTTGAATCGGAATCCAGTATAACCTCTTGATAAATTTGTACCTGACTACCTGAATGAATTGATTGGTAATGCGGCTGCCAAACTTTTGGGTTCGCAATAGGGAGTTCTGTCGGTAATATTTCCTGTGTGGTCCCTTTCAATATAAATCCATTTTCATCGGTGCGACCACTTGCCCATAGCAGTGAATTATCCTTTGCATACACTCCAAACTCGATAAACATACGACGAAAGCCCACTCCAGACGGTAAAAAATGCCCGACTTTGTTATTAATAGATACATTGACATCAAATCGATTCGAGCGTCTTTCGATATTGGTGATATTCACCTCCGCCGTTTGGTATTTCGCCATTTCCAACATGGAATCCTGCCCGGTCAGCAATGAAGGTCTATTGTTACCATTCATATAGTCAATCTGACGAACACCCAATACTTCTGGAAACTGTTGAAACATTTGATTCAGAAAAATATTTAATCCATGCAATGTATGACGACTGTATTGATCGTAATCCGTCAACGTAATTTCAGAATCGGGCAGCCGGTCCGTGGTGGGTGCAAATTCATTGCTTTCTATATTTGCTACTTTAAATGACAGTTTTTCACCATTATAGGTATGTGGCATATGGCAGTCTTGACAGGACTGAAACATCCCCGTTTCTTGTTTCGAGAAATCGCTGTTTACCCATTCTAAATGCGTGGTCTGTTCATAAGATGCGCCCACTACCTGACCTGAATTCGTAATTTCAGGTAATAATATATTATGGCAATTCCCGCACATTTCCGATTTCGTAATTTGGTCGCCATATTTAGGCGTCAACCCTACGACATGCTCCATGGGCTTGGGAACAATCTCCGAATCTTTTATTGGACCAAAGATTTCATTTTTATCTGTCGTTAAGAAGTTGCCAGTGTAATAAGGCTGTTCTTCCGAAAGTCCGGCGTAATGTTCTTTCGTCGCGACATAACTATCATTATTCGCTTCCATTTGATGACACGCCATACATGAAATGCCATCGCGCCCTAGCGCCCCGTAGTTAGCCGTCTTTTCATTTTCATTGTTTTGCCATTGAGACATCATAGACATAGGAAAAGGTGACCCTTCTGGTACACCATTGGGCGGCGGTATTGGGAAAAGTGAAGTACATTTTCCCGCATCAGGAGCATGTTTCGTATCTCTTGAAAATTGACGTTGACCGAGAACACCGTGACAATGCAAGCAAGTATTTTCTATGCACTCAGCGAGATCCGGTAAATTATTGGTTTCACTTTGTAATTGTGAAAAGAATATTGGGTCTCTTCCTGCCAACCCCATTGGAGACACACGCCACTCACCATACATTGATAAATTAATGAGCGTACCATCGGCTTCCGTGAACATCATATTAGGTAAAGCATCATTCGATATCGTGGCATCATGACACCCAATGCATTGATCCGACGTTAAAAAAGATGGGGCCATGTTTGGAATCGCAACTTGATGGTCATAAGTTTCAGATGGAAACCGTAACTGCCAAGCTCGGGAAAAAGACACGGCATGCAATTGATTGTATTCCTCTAAAAACTCAGGCTTCGGCTGACTGTACGGAATGGGAAAAATCGCATTATTCTTAACATTGGGTTTCGTCACTTCATTTAAAGCGAAACCCTTATAGCGAATACCCTCCGTCATGATATTTTCAAGCGACGCGAAACTGGATTCTACTTCAGCTGATCCATGACAGTTCAAGCATGCCACGCCAAATCCATTGTAGGGATAAACTTGGCTTGGGATGTTGGAAAAATTACCAGTCGGAAGCATATCGGGGTTAGGTTCAACAGGATTCACTGGCACATCTGATGCCCGAGCAAAGGCAGAGCGATCCACAATAGGAGGATTACCTCCCGTCTTATATCCCTTATATGGGTTGGCCCAGTACCATCCATCCTGAGAAGCCGCTTTATCCTTATACATAATGGTCCATGAAGACATACCCTCATCCAAAGCCTGCTCTGACGCACCAAAAACCATGCACCCTTCGCTGTCCAACTTTATTTTTAAATTTTCGTCAATGCTGTGCATTTCTTTAATGATCATCGCACCGTCGGGGATGCCATCTGCGGGGCGTCCTGCACACATCCAATTCACTACTTCGGGCGAGTAATAAATTCGTACAGCAGGATGAACGCCATAACTCAATCCTTGACCCGGTTTACCGACATAAGGACCCGTCATCCTCCAATTCTTGTCGTGTAGCCAACCCTTTTCTTTGTATACCCCGTTCAGCACAAAATGACTGAGCGCAATATCAAAACGATTTTTATTCGCTAGATTTAATAAACTACCTGGTTGACCCAACATCGCAGGCTCGCCCCTATTCGGGTTCGCATCGCACCATGTTTTCATCTCACGAGGCGTTGGCGGCGTCGACTCACACGTCCATCCATCTGAGTCCGCCCCCATTTTCTGAAAACGATTACCATCAGGTGGCGATTGAGTTTCACAACCCAGTAAAGTGACTGTGCAAGCAAGAATAGGAAATACAAGCTTAAGACGGGAAGCGAGCGTAATGGCGTTCATGGCATCCTTCCAATATTAATAATTACTGATGCAACCTGCTGTGTCCCTGCGTGAGTCAATTAAGAACAGACCCATCGTAATATGACGCACTTTGAAACCTATCTATCTTTTGGTTTTTCCATTGCTCAGAGGTTCCCAAAGTCACAGGCTATCAAAAGAATAGAGTGCATCACTCAGTTATCAAACCTTCATGCCATATATTTTAGCTGTGCTTGTTGCGAGGCAACGGCGGAGCATCACTAGGCGCTTGACTGGCGATGATTCGTGACGTGATCCATCACTTAATGAGAATGATTTACAATCATCTTTAGCCAACCCGATGACCCAACGAAACACTCATAACCCGCCTATAATAATGTACAACTTTAAAACAATCGTTTTTAGCGCAGACCTTTTTCGATCAAGTTGGCGCCATGTTGCTCCCATTAACTGACATGATGAAATGATAAAATGATAAAATGATAAAAAAGCCTATGGAATAACCAAGATGACGAACCCCATTATCGCAGATAACAAGCCGAAGAAGGTCAAATTAGAAAAAGGGAAGGATTACTACTTTTGCCAGTGTGGCCAATCAAACACTCAACCCTTTTGTGATGGTTCACATAAAAACACATCTTTTTCACCGATGAAATTTAAAGCGGAAAAAGATGAAGAGCGTTATTTATGCCTCTGCAAGCATTCGTCAAATAAGCCATATTGCGATGGCACACACAAACAATTCTCTAATGAGAATATTGGGCAGGAAGGGCCGGGGCCAAAACCCTCCGGCACTATTTCTACATCCATGCCGGAAGCCATTTCAACGAAAGAAGAACCCACACTCGAATTTATCCATGATCTCGCTAAAAATGGACTAAAACAAATGGGTCATCACGGGCCTATGACTGCCATGGGCATACCAAGGTCACAATTACCCGAATGGGATGACATTCAAATTATGGCTGCGCAATTAGCCACCCAGCCACTGCAAGAAGAGGCCAGTGTCGGAACAGAGCTGATTATTGGGCCGAAAGCCAATAAACCACTTGCATTAAAAATACCGATCTTTATTTCAGACATGAGTTTTGGCGCACTTTCCGAGGAAGCTAAAACCGCGATGGCAAGAGGCGCAGAATTAGCGGGCACAGGCATTTGTTCCGGCGAAGGCGGCATGCTACCTGAGGAACAACGAGAAAATAGTCGATACTTTTATGAGCTTGCCAGTGCAATGTTTGGGTATGATGAAAGCCTACTAAAAAATGTTCAAGCATTTCATTTTAAAGGTGGCCAAGGCGCCAAAACGGGCACCGGCGGACATCTGCCCGGCAACAAAAACCAAGGTAAAATTTCTCAGGTTCGTGGGTTAACACCCGGTACAGACGCCGTATCCCCTCCAACATTTCAGCATTTAAAAACGCCGAAAGATTTTAAGTATTTTGCTGATCGCGTGAGAGAACTGACGAATGGCATTCCGATAGGGTTTAAAATCAGTGCAAATCACATTGAAGACGACATTCAATTTGCACTCACCGCCAGTGCCGATTACATTATTCTAGATGGTCGAGGCGGAGGTACAGGCGCAGCGCCTGAAATATTTAGAGACCACATTAGCGTACCCACCATTCCCGCTCTAGCACGCGCCCGACGTTACATTGATAGTCAAGGTGCACGCGACAAAATCACACTCATCATCACTGGTGGTCTAAGATTGCCCATGGATTTTGTTAAAGCGTTAGCCCTCGGTGCCGACGGAATTGCCATTGCCAATAGCGCAATGCAATCCATCGGGTGCGTGGCTGCTCGAATGTGTCATACCAACCAATGCCCTTCCGGCATTGCCACCCAAGACCCAGAATTGAGAAAAAAACTCAACATCGATCAATCTGCACAACAGCTAAAACAATTTCTCTTGTCCTCGGTCACACTCATGCAGGTGATGGCCAGAGCCTGTGGGCATACTCATTTAAAATATTTTAACAACGCAGACATTGCCAGCTGGAATCGTGACATGGCACACCTTTCCGGTATTAAATACAGCGGTTATCACGAATTATGATAACCAGCTAAGACGATGAGCTTATTGTATATATCGCCCCCATGAATTCAGCCATACGGTTAGAACAATCAAGCAGGCATTTCGTTTAGCCGTATTTATAGCCATTATGAATAAGCATCGAACGTTTAAACGTAAAAAAAACCCGTTGTAAGAGATAACTTACCAGCTCAATCGTCATTATCCCTCCACAAACACACTGCAAACAGCTATAACATAAATAAGGGTAAATGGGTTTGTTGTATTCCCACTCCATTTTCAGGTGACGCGGCCGTTTCGTGATAACGACATAGGTCGACATCCGCTGACGTCATCACACAGTCCATGCGTTAAATCTAGGGCTGTGATTGAAAGCAACTTGCTATTAGACCGGCAAAAGGAAATAGAGAATGGAAGGTCAGTTACTGATAGTCGAAGACAGCCCTGCTGACTATGAAAACTATATTCGCCTTTTAGAGACGGAAGCACACCCCTTTACTGACGTCATTCATGCCAACAGCATCAAGGAGGCCAAAGCTTACCTAGAAAACCACAATCCTGATTGCTGTATTTTGGATTATCAATTACAAGAAAAATCTGCAAAAGACCTTCTTTCAGAATTGAATAAAAATGGCGAAGAACCACAATTTCCCATAGTCGTCGCCACTGGCCATGGGTCTGAAATGATTGCGGCTGAACTCATGCAAATGGGCATACAGGAATACTTAAGCAAAGGTGTATTGACCAGCCCAACGCTGATGGCCGCGCTAAACAAAGCCATTGAAAATTTTCAATTAAAAAAGAAAGTACAACATCTTGCTCATTATGATGGCCTCACAGGATTGTTAAATAGAAGTCTATTTTTGGATCGGTTAGAACAAGCCTTAGGTGAATCCAAGCGCTACAACCGACATTTTTGCGTTATTTATTTAGATCTAGACCACTTTAAGCACATTAATGATACATATGGTCACGACATTGGAGATCGAGTACTTAAAGCAGCCGCTAAACGCATTCGAAAAAGTGTGCGCTCCACCGATAGCGTTGCACGGTTTGGCGGAGATGAATTTGTCATACTCATGCCAGAGTCAGATTCACATGATGCACACTTTGTCTGCCAAAAGATCATGAAGAACATGCCCCAGAATATTGAAACGGATTCTGGCCCCATTAACATAGCCCCTTCAATCGGCTTCACCACCTATACAGGCTCATCATCCACTACCAGCCGAGAGTTATTGAAGCAAGCAGATACGGCTTTATATCAGGCAAAAGCCATGGGGCGTAATCAATACATTAAATACAGCGATGATGAAGACGCTCCTTGGAAGCGAAAGGAAAAGCTATTCCGGCACCTACCCACAGATATATTGGACAACAAACTGACGTTAGCTTACCAGCCAATCGTAGACGCACATACAGGTCAACTTTTTTCAGTTGAGGCTCTGACTCGCTGGAACCTTAATGGTGAATGGATCCCACCACTTGAAATAGTAGATTTAATTCATGAAGGGTCTTTTTCCCCTATATTTCATGAATGGCTATTTAATAATTCACTTAAAGAGTTTAAACACTGGCAAATACAAAATCCCCAATTAAAGCTGGCCATCAATATTCCAGCCGATCAGTGCTATAACCAGTTAATTATTGATAAACTACTCAGTTACATGGCAGAAAATGACATCCCCCCTCAAAATATCATTGTCGAAATAACTGAAACACATTTCATGAAGTATGCTCGCGCCGCACAAAATAGGTTGATCGAGCTGAATGATTTAGGCATTAACTTGGCTATAGATGACTTTGGTACAGGATATAGCTCTATGGAATACCTAGCGGACTTACCCTTCAAAGAACTCAAAATAGACCAAAGATTTTTTCAAGACTGGAGTAAGAATCCTAAAAATAAAAAAATAGCCAAAGCGATTTCGGCACTGGGCAGAAGTTTAGACTTAGAAATTGTCGCAGAGGGCGTCAGCGATGATCAAATTGTCGGTTATACAGAAGTGATTAAATCTAATTATAATCAAGGCTACTGGTACGGTGCGCCGGTGTTTTTTGTCGAAGACCTGAATGAATTTCAAAAACAATCAAAAATAAAAGGACACTTGAGCTAATCACCTTTATTAACACCGGCCAAAAAAAACCATATAAATCACGCATTCGGCAATCGTACAAGATCAAACCAGAATTCTTCTAATTGGCAAATCGCAGCGACGAAAGACTCTATAATTACAGGCTTAGTAATATAGGCATTCACACCTAGACGATAGCTTTCAATAATATCTTGCTCTCGAGACGAGGTTGTGAGCATAACAACAGGCATATGTTTATATTTATCATCGGAACGAATATGTTTCAGGGTTTCATGGCCATCCATTACGGGCATATTGATGTCGAGTAAAACCAAATCGGGCATCGATTGGTCGGAAGTATTACCTGACCCAATAAGTATGTCCAACCCCTCTCTGCCATTATTCGCAATGATCAGATTACAGCGCACCTTGCCGTCCTCAATGGCTCTACGAACAATTATTTGATCTGATTCACTGTCATCTATAAGCAAAATCGTCGCATTTTTCATTGAATTCACTCTGCACCCCTTGGTTTAAATTTTAAATAAAAACAAGACCCTTCGTCCTTAACGGATGTTATCTCAACCTTTCCACCATGACGTTCCATTATCTTCTTAACGATGGCCAATCCCATGCCTGTACCGGTGTAATGACTACCGGTTTCAAATCGTTTAAATGGCAAAAATGCGTCTTTAATTTGCTCTGGGTGAAAACCTGAGCCATTATCCTCCACCGTTATAATCTGACAGTTTTCATCGGACACATCTTGAATGCTTATTTTAGGTTTTCTATCCTCAGATGAGTACTTGATCGCATTGGAAAGCAAATTTAAAAACACTCGTGATATTTCGTGACTATTACCTTTTATAATGGGTAATTCACCGACTTCGATATCTACATTCCTCTCGCTGATAATACCGGATAACGAGTCAATATTCTCTGCGACAATATCGTTCAAGGAAAACTCTTGATCGTAATTTCCACTGACCCCAACCCTTGATAAAGCCAATAAATCGTCCACCAGTGCACTCATTCTCTGCGCCGCTTTGGAGATGAAATTTAAGTCCTGTTCAATTCTCTCTGAACGATTTGATTCGACATCCTTCCGAAGGTGTTCTGAAAAAGCCAGAACCGTGCGAACAGGTTCTTTCAAATCATGTGAGGCGACATACGCAAACTGCTCTAATTCAGCATTACTTGCTGCGAGCGCTTTTCGTTTTAGTTCGTTTTGATTTTCCAATTTTTTTATGCGATCTATGTCTGCAACACTCGCCACCACATATTGAACCTTACCTCGGTCATTTTTCACAGACGATACTGATATTAACACCCAAATTTTCGCATTACTTTTAGAGGTAATTAGTTCTTCTCGGTGAAACATTGTTTTTTCACCGCTCAGAATTTCATTAAACAGTGCCTGCCCTTCCACCACATTACCGAATAAAAGACTGATCATACTTTGATTTAGAATATCCTCACGTTTCATACTTAGCATATTTTCTAAAGCGTCATTCACCTCTATGACCTTTAGATTTTCGTCTGACATAATAAAACCCGAGGTAAGTGCTTTAATGGAGGTATTGAGTAACGCCTCTTTCTCTGCAATCAACTCCTCTTTTGCCAATACATCTGTTAAGTCATGAAAAACAGCAGTAAAAAACACCTGATCCAAATAAAACCCTCGACTTATTTGAAGGTTAATCTTAAATTCTTTCCGATCTTTTCTAACGGCATCGAACTGTCTATTTTTACTATTTTTATTCGTCACCCCCCCGCTTTCAAAGGCACTCACGAGCTTGTCAAATTCATGACTATATCTTGTCGGCAATAGTAATTTCACATGCCTATCTAATAATTCGTCGCGCCTATAACCAAAAATAACCAACGCCGTTCTATTGACATCTTTAATGAGACCACGCTTATCAATGACTAATATGCCATCTAGCATCGCATCAAATAGATTATTCTTTTTTTCTAAATAGGTTTTAATCGTCTTCTTTTGCTCGCGACTTCTCGCCAAGCCAATCGTAACGATTAGTAGTAGAAAAATAGTCACTATTGTCAACGAAGATGCTATGGCATTGAGTAACCGGCTATTATTCACATCAAATTGATAATTTGTATGAGCCATTAATGCCCAGTAATCGTTTTCTAAATCCAGCAATATAGAAGCACGATATTTGGGCGACTCTACATGTTCACCATACTCAATAATTTTTGAGCCATTTGAATGAAATACATCAACCGCAATTCCGATTATATCTAAACTCTCAAAAACATTTGACATCACTTTTTTCAAGTCAATAATCGCCAGCACCCAGCCGATATGCCCATTTGAAGTATTCACCGGTGATATTAAATAAACAGCTCTTGTACCATCATTTAACGTGACTGGCGAAGAATAGTAATAACCCCAGTTTCGAGATGAATTTAGCGTCCTTGATCGCACGCTAGATGAAAAAAGATTGAATTCAGAAATGGACTCGAGTGGCTGATCAGGCTTTCGATATAGCGTATTGTAGTCATGATCAATCCATTCGAATGAAATCACCGCTGGAATTTCCACATTGAAAAATTGAAACTGTGGAGAGCCACCTTCCGGTGATAAACTCGATTGCCCAGTCCATTCCAATGACATAGTTTGAACAAACTTGCCCATCCAATCTAATTCACTTTTAAGCATGAAAGCCAATAATTCAGTGTATTCTTCTAATTGGAGTTGAAGGTTTTTATCCCGTTCTTGAGTGAGTGCCATTTGCAAGCATACCGCGACGGTCACGGCTAAAGGTATGCCTCCCCAGCTTATGAGTGCATTAGCTGAAAGTTCAGAAACTTTGTGTGAAATGAGTTTAAGTGAAATAGCACAAGAGAGTACAAAAATACAACTGGCGGTTAACAACGCCATCCTAGTCATATTTCCCCAACCATAAGCCATTTCAAAATCGGTCAGATAACCAAATAACGCAACAATACTTAGGCCAAGTGTTGTGAATGTCAGTGAAAGTGTTCGATATAAAACTTTGCTATTTATTTCGGGCAACAGCAGAACATGACTCGCCATCGCAATGAGAATGATCCCAATTGCCGTATTCGGTGCCATCCTGCCAGGGGTTTCTGTCAGCACGGTAATATAATGCTGAATAAAAAGCTCATCTATTCCAAGATCGATACCGGTTATATACTCAATTAGCGTCAATGCGGCTAATATATAGGCGGCGGCCAGCACCACCCGTAGCGGAATAGCAAACCTTGAATCATTAAATACCAATACGATCGATATGAGCGCAATACAGAATGCTGCATTGAATTGAACTGGGACAAAACTGGGTTTCAATTGAATAAGTTGATCAATGTGAAAAATCCAACCTAGCATGATGCTCAGTGCAATCAACAATACACAGAAAGCAAGTACTTTACTGACTAACGAGTATATATTTTTGTCCAATGCACATCCTTGGGTGGAAGCTGATAAGTAGTATTGGTAATTTCTGAAATAACCAATACACAGAACGCTAGACAATCAACCAATAAAACCATTTTTTTCAACGAATGAATTTACACATCAACATGTAGTGGCGAACACACTGAAGAATCCGACTTGGTACATCCTAATGCTTGTGCTGTAAACAAAAAACACTGGTGCACGCATATAGTAGTATGAGTCGTAGATTTTCGAAATAAACTTTTCACGCCAACATTGAAAACAATTTCATACAAATGAACTATTCTTATTTTTGTATGGCGCACAATTCTTAATATTTTGCGTACTTAGTCTAAAAGCTTACACCTTGGAGTAGGCTCAAGGATATCCGTAAAGGCTGAGAATCCTATGCGCGCACGTTAATAACGGAAAAATCATAAAAATGTAAGCTCCTTTGATTGAGCGAGCATTGCAAAATAGGGTCGAAAATTTGATCTTATCGATCAAAACTGACAGACCTGTAAGCCCGTGAGTTGAGCATTTGTAGTTAGACACAAACTGTATGAAATACTGATACGGCATGCATAGGAAGGCATTGCCTCATGTGTCTGAGCAATAAACCTATTATAAATAATGCGTACCGCCTACATAACAACGCTTACACACTACGGATTCGATGCTTCTAAGCGCTGGGAAGGATTCTAATGATTCAATCGTTTGGTCAACCTAAGCTTTTTCTTATGTTTACGCTCTTGTCCTTATTTGCGTGGAACTCGCTTGCCAATCAAGTTGGTAAAGATAAGTCAAATCGCAAACTGTCCAGCACGAAAATTAAAGTCTGCTATGAAGAAAGTGATTTTATTCCCTTTCAATACATTGATTCCGTTACTCAGGATAGAAAAGGCGTTCTATTGGATATTTTAAACGCTGCCGCCATTCAACAGAACTTAAGTATCCACTACTACAGACGACCATGGAAACGATGCATTTCTGAGGTAGCAAATGGATTAGCTGACGGTCTATTTGCTGCCATTTGGTTATCCGAACGAGAAGAATGGGGGAAATATCCTAAGTTGGCTTCCAATCCCAAGAAAGTAGATCCGCATTACAGACTTTGGACAGCCGAGTATAAAATTTTTACGCATATCGACTCGCAGCTGTCGTGGGACGGTAAAAGGTTTAACAACCTTAAATTTGGGCTCAGTGCGCCATTAGGTTATGTGGCAGAGAAGAAACTGAGATCACTCAATGCATTAGGCGAGTTCAATCACGATCCCACTCAAGGCTTGGTATTAGCCAGCAAAGCTAGAATCGATGGCTACGTGGTCGAAGAGAATATCGGCCTAGCCTTATTGAACTCATTAGATATTCAGCAAGATATTAAATTATTAAATACCAATTTTATCGAAGCCGATTGGTACTTTGTTTTTTCACATCAATACTTTAAAGCTCACCCATCAAAAGCAAAGCAGTTTTGGAATGGAATACGGTCAGCCCGCGAAAAAAATGGGCAAGGGTTTGTTAACAAATATGCTCGTTCAGTTCCTGATGACTAGAACATAACCCTAATCGCCATCGTTAGCGGTTTAGGCTACGCCAGCGCTTTTAACCAAGCTGCTTTGGCTTCCGCTGGCATTGACTCTTCGACCCCAATACCTTGGAATCCATCCACATCATATTGCTCAATGAGTCGCAAAGTCGCTTCATCAGGCACGCCATCTATGATCAGGCGAATGTTTAAATTTTTAAGTAACACGATTGCCGCTTTTAATACCGCGAAGTTCGACTCATCTTTTAGTAGTCGCTTACAAAAAAGCGGGTCCATCTTGGCTATTTTCACCGGTAGAGATTGCAATAATAATATTGATCCACCTGTGCTACCGAATTGACTGATACCAAAACTGAATTCAGAGTGATTTAAGTATTTTTGAGGTTTATGCACGAGCTTACCTTGGTTCCACATTGAAATTTCAGATAGCATCAATGTCACGTCGTTAAGGTGAAGCTGATTTTTTTCTAGGCATTTTTTCACGATGGTTAAAAAATCAATTTCTCGAAAACACTGCCGAAATACAGGAAGGTGCAATCGTACGGTCTTAGGCTGTGATTGATCACCTTGCGGTTGCTTGGCAACATCCAGTTCTAGTAATTCCTTAGCCTTTAAGAAGCCTGCTATGGCCTTTTCAATATACGCTTGATTCGTGTCTGCAATGAATCCGGCTTTCTCTGCCAGCTCAAACACGTATTGGCCATCTCTTTCGTCACCGGTTGACGCCACCCAGTAGCAATGGGCTTCTAATGCATGAATCGATTGGTCGCGCATCACGGGCTGAAACCGCACCTTCACGCCACCCTGCTTGACGGACTCGCGTAGCGCTTGTGGTTCGCCCAATTTGTCACGTGAGCTTTTATCAATCGCGGTATGGTAGGTTTGAATACCCGTGTGATTACGCTTGGCTAGATACATCGCAACATCCGCATACTGCAGCAGCTGATCTGTTAGGGTTGCATGATCTGGGCATACCGATATGCCGATACTCACACCGATAAACACTTTTTGGTTTTCTATGTTTAGCGGCTCCTCACAGCTTTGGATAAGCTTCTTCGCCACTGCGTGGGCTTGCTCTTCATTGGCTTGAGGCAACACAATGGCAAACTCGTCCCCACCTAGCCGACAGAGGGTATCTGTGCCTCTCAATTGCCGTTGAAATCTGGGTGCAATTGCCCGTAATGCCGTATCGCCTGCTTGATGCCCCAGCGTATCATTGATTTCTTTGAAACCATCTAAATCCATGATCATGACAGCAAAACTATCCGTGCTACGCCCCCGAGCTGCAATGGTATTGTCTAATGTTAAATACAAGAATTTGCGATTCGGAAGTCCTGTCAGATTATCGTGTAATGCTTGCTGCTCAAAAGACGAGGCGATGACGTCCATTTTTTCTAAGGTTGAGCGACTCACCAAACTGACTAATAAGACAAATCCACCGCCACCAAATAAGATAAGAGACAAAATGAGGTCCGCGATGCCATGATTTGAAGACAACAGATGTACGGCGTAAAACAGATAACCTAGGATGAACATGGCAACCATGGCCGCGAGCGCGTTCCAACCCCATGTCAATGAACGATGGTGTCTACATATCATTAAGATGGGCGGCAAGGATAAACATAATCCGACTAGCCCAGTTATAACGAGCATCAATGCGACTGTTGACATGTATGCCTCTTGGAATCGACGTTAAAGCTGCACCATCACAGCGGACTTCGCCTAATCCATTGAGTATAGACAAGGTCTAAAACCTATTGATAGGAACGTGTCAGATGTCAGCTTGCTATGAACCTACTGCCAAAAGGAAAGCGGCTCTGAGCCGCTTTCCTTTTTATTCTATCGACCAATTAAAACTGCGTAGATCGCCCTTCAACCCGCCATTGGCCCTCCACTAGATTGTCATCATGATTCAGCCAAACGGTACTCATGCCAGCTGCATCTTTAGCGACTTTTAGTTTTTGATTGTCTAAGCTGTTCGTCGGTACAGCAAAGTAAAAGTTATTGCCTAAGGTTGCACAAGCGGCTGCGCCATTTGCCCACACACCTTGAGTACCCGTCACCGCCCAGTTTCCAGCGCCATCAGTACAAGCAAAGTCATACGAGTTACTGCAACTGGCATCGTTCCAACGACCATTTCCCCATTGCGATGCACAATCCTCATTGCCTACATTGTTTGGTTCGTTATTGTCCCAACTCCAAACACCTGCCGCTAAACGCCCGTCATTCGTGACCATATCATCCAAGTTGACGATGTTCGCCCCCTCAGCGAAGAAGCTGCTGACATCGGACGCATTGATGTAATCAGAGCTGCCACCGGTGAAAATATCGCCGATACCACCCACTGTTGTGCGATCCTCCCAGATACGCCCAATATCACCGAGCCCAGTGTATGCCGTGTTTTTCCAGTCCGAGTGACTGCGACATCCACCGTCTCCCCAAAGAATGACCTTTTTACCTGCGGCTAAAACGTCTGCCTTCGTCAGCGTGTTAGGAATACTGCCACAGCCGCCGCTGCGGTAAATCAATGAACCGAAACGGCTATTAATTTGGTTGTAGGCATCGCCGTGTTTACCTGACATATGATCTTCAACATAGAGAATGATGACTTGTCCGGTGCTATCAGCGCTGTTTAGCCAGTCTCGAACTTCGTTCAACCCTTCTGTGAAATATTTGTCATTAATAGAACAAACGCCATGACACATCAAAAGTCTTTTGGGATACGAAAAAATACCTTCCATTTTCGTCGTGTAATGAACATCGATTTCGATGAAGCGAGCACCCATGCGTAGCTGATCTTTTATGGAGTACTTCTGTTGTGGGTCAAGATAACGACACCCAACCGAGAAGTTACAACTTCGATAGGCTTCTGAGTTATAAGTGTTGTGCGTGCCGATAATATTGTTATTGGCCATTGGGGCATACACATCTAGAGCGCGCTGGGCTGACAATGACTTACCCGTCCAGCTATTGGTAAAGTCACTGATGGTGTCAGCCATTGAGATGGAACCCAAGCCTAAGCTTAGACTGGTGACAGTAGCGGTTAGGATTTTTTTGACGGTATTGGATTTTATTATCATTTTTATACCTTTTAAGATTTGGGTGCTCTACATTCGCCGTTTTTCATCGGCCCGTTCGCAGCCAAAAACAGGGGCAACTTAGACGCTAAATGCGCTTTCGCTTTTTTTAATGCATCCTCTCGATTGAATAACTGTATGAGCGTTCGTTAAGCAACACTGACCAAACAGAAAATTCACTCTTCGAGTTTTTCGAATGACGCATTTATGCATCTATGAAAAGAACAGAGGTCGCAGCAAAAGTTTGGCTTGCTCTCCCTCTGTATCAGCATCTACAAATCGGTGTGATGTAGGCAATCGCTTTTAAGGCCATAAAAGCGGCAGGAAAGGCATTCGCTTTCCCCAATCTCGCCGTTTTTTTCGCAATTGGCACGAACTAAGAACTTTGCACCCATTTGGGTGAATCAAACAAACAGCAGCCCTGCAAAATTGTTATTTATATCAATAAAGCACTGACCGGCTAACAGTGTCCTATGAACGATGCTAAGCGACTCCGAAACAAAAATGCCCGTTCATCGACCAACGCCTTTGCGTACATGGAAGACAGAACGGTCGTACGGTGTTTACCACGCAAAAAGCTAGCTCAGACGTCATGTTTGTCAGTCGTGATTTAATGATTTAGTCACACTCCGCATTCATATTGATCATGTTGTGACGTTTAAATCGTTGGCAGCGACGATGTGGTGACTCAGTGGCGAAGAAGACACGAGCAGGACGCATACAAAAGCTGAAGCGATGTTCCGTTCACAAAAAAAATGAAACCTATTTCACTTTTATAATGAGAATGCGTACTATCCCGCCTGAATGGTATCAATACGACGAATGGCCTGAATGGCAGCTCACCTTCTTTCTCTCTGCATTTTGGTGCGTGGATTGAAATGGTGTCGATGCCAAGACCAACACAACCTAATTTCCTAGGCTGTTACTAGTGATCGGCCAGAATTGGCCTCGCGGTCTGCCACTGATTGCAGTGGTTAAAATGCGTAATCCAACTAGTCTATAGTGTACGGATATGATTGATCTGCATAACAATAAGGGAGCACTGATCATTATTATGCTTGCCAGAATTATTCTACTTACCGTCGCCTTGGTGATGTCTCTCCAAGCAAAGGCGAATGAACAGTGCCAGGCTGTCAAATTTGGCATCGTGGACTGGACGGATGTTCGTGTGACGACTGCCGTTGCAGAAGTACTTTTAGAAAAACTCGACTATAAAGTCGATGTTTCCGAACACTCGGTCGATAGTATCTACAGTCAGCTATCCCAAGGCAAAATTGATGCGTTCCTTGGTAATTGGATGCCAACGATGGAGCCGATTATCAAACCCTACCAAGACAAGAAACTCGTCGAAACCTTGGGTATGAATTTGTCCAACGCTAAATACACCTTGGCGGTTCCCGCTTACGTTTACGAAGCCGGTGTGAAGTCTTTCGCCGATTTAGCGAAGTTTAAAAAAGAGTTTGGTGGTCGAATTTATGGGCTTGAAAAAGGAAACGATGGAAATTTAATCATCCAACAAATGATCGATAAGAACGAGTTTGGCTTAGGAACCTTCAACCTACTCGCCACCTCTGAGCGGATTATGCTCGCGCAAGTTAAAAAACGTGTACGCGAAAATCAATGGATCGCATTTCTCGCGTGGACACCACACCCAATGAACAATCAGTTCGACATACGTTATCTCGATGGAGGTGACCAATACTTCGGGCCAAATTACGGCGGATCGACCGTACACACAAATGTCCGCTCCGGATTTGCGACGGACTGCCCAAATGTCAATCGCCTACTTAAAAACTTGGTGTTTAGCGTAGAAATGGAAGGCGTGATGATGAATCAAGTATTAAATGAATTTGTACCCGCAGATCGCGCTGTTAGGGACTGGATGTACAAAAACCCTAAACAAGTTTCCTCATGGTTACGTGGCGTGAAGACCCGTACAGGTCAAGCCGTGAATTCAGTTGAGCTGGCTAACAGCCTGAAACTCACATTCGATAATTAAACGCACCTATTAAAAAACCCCCAATGGGAAGGCCCATTGGGGGTTTTTTAATGCATTAGATGCAGCATCTATTGCCCGATGCGAATTAACTGACGGTGCTATGCATGCATCACTTAAGAATCTCATCAAACGGTTCGATCCAAACCGACTCTTCCGCTTCTACCGTACCCCTTTCTTGTTCAATCACAATATAACAGTTGGCTGCACTCATTGAGGACAGAATACCGGACCCTTGAGCGCCGGTGCTGGTGACTTCCAACTGCCCAGTCTCATTCACAAGGTATACGCCACGTTGAAAGTCTGTCCTGCCGGGTGCTTTTCGAATACGTGTCTTCGCTATTGCCCTCAATCGGCAAGGGGGCTCGGCATCTGCTCCAGAAATCTTACGCAACAGCGGGACTGCCAATTGATGAAACGTCACCAGCGCTGATACTGGGTTACCCGGCAAGCCAATAAAATAACTGTTCGGTAGATGCCCAAAAGCAAAGGGTTTTCCGGGTTTAATGGCCAGCTTCCAAAAGGCAATTTTTCCTAACGCTTCTAGCACGGTTTTGGTGTAATCCGCCTCACCCACCGATACCCCGCCCGAGGTCATGACCACATCCGCTTGCTCGTTGGCTTTGGCAAATGCGTCTCTCAGTGCTGAAAGGTCATCAGGCACGATCCCGAGATCAATGACCTCAACCCCCATTCGCTTCAGGCCAGCCGCGATCACGTATCGATTGCTTTCATAAAACTGCCCAGGTGCCAGTGACTGTCCGGGGCGTTTTAGTTCATCACCCGTCGATAAAATAGCCACTCGAATTGATTTCGTTACCTGAACTTCACCAATGCCTAAACTGGCCAAGAGTCCGATGTCGGCAGCTCGCAATCGACGCCCTGCATGGAGAACGGTTTGACCGGACTTTATGTCTTCTCCCATTGCACGGACATGCGCGCCTGATGGTACTTCCACCTGTAAATGTATACTGGGTGACGGTGCTTCTTCCGCACTCAGAGTGGCTTGCTCTTGCATGACCACCGCATTAGCGCCTTGTGGCAGCTGTCCACCCGTCATAATGCGTACGCACTCACCTGTCTTTAAAACACCCGCATACGGATGCCCAGCGAAGACTTTTCCAACGACCATTAGTTGCGTACCCACAGGAAGCGGTTGATCGCCAACGTGAAAGGCATAGCCATCCATTGCCGAGTTGTCGCCCGGTGGAATATTTAAGGTGCTCACAGCAGGCTGCGCTAACACGCGCCCTAACGCGCTTTCCAGCTGAACACTGACCACTTCGTCTTTCGGGTGCACTTCGTTCAAGAGTTGAGTCAATGCTGTATTGAGAGGTGTAAGGCCGGGGACGCTACAAGCATCCATTGGTTGATCATGCGCCATGGTATTTTGACACTCTATAAGAAATCGATTTTTGAGTCTGACAATGCCACTCATTATAACGCTGAATGCGTTTTAAGCGCCCTCCTTTCTGCATTGAAGTTGACGAGCCTCAATCCATCACAGTATAGCGGCCTCGTCACGGCAATGTTTTTGCACAACCCGACCACCAGCACGGTGTACTCTCGATATAATTCATTAACCCATCAAATGTCGGGGCCTCTTCGCGAATTTGATCTTGATATTGCCTTGCACCAAACACCCCCTGATCATTCCACAAGTCTTCATTAAGAAAATAGAAAAAGAGCTGTGCTCCCGCATCCTCAAAATTACGAAAGTTTTGTACAAAAGCTTCCACCAAGCGAGCGTCACGATTTAATTGGAAATAGCGATTCGTCACCGTGTCACCACCGCCGTCTATTTCCATAAAGTTTCCACCCTCATAAGCTAATAACACCAAGTTACGAACGTTTGCCATCGCGACATGCGATTCGTAGTGGCTATTTAATTCAACCAATGAAGAACCTGAATTGATGACATTACCTAAAGTAATTTCCTGAAGTATTTCATCAACCGTCATTGCATCAAAGGCGGCGGTGCTGTCGACAAAATTTCGATTGGGGCCGATATAACCGTTTATCGCCAATGCGTTCGCTTTTTCAAAACTGTTTTCAAAATCGAGGGCGGCTAACGTATAATCCGGCAATGGATTGAATCCGACGATTACTTTTACCAGTCTCGATTCTGCATTTGAAATTTCCTCATCCCAAATATCGAATATCTGAGCAGAGCGGCGACCGGCAAATTTCCCTGCTTTTACTAAATCGCTATCACTGCTGGGTATGCCTGAACCGGCTAAATTTGCTTGTTCCAACGCGTAACCATAAGGCAATGGTTGAACAGAATTAAATATTTCATTTCCGTACTCTAAATAAATTTTCAAATGATCCGCCACCAAATCATCCATTAAACGTGCATATTCCCTTACGTAGTGATCATCGACCATCATTGGGACATTTAGATAGGCATCGGCATTGAGCAAATTCGTAAGCGCCGCCATATACTCATAAGGAAAGCCATCTTCGTTGTCGGTGAAGGGATAATGGTGTACCAATATACGGTCATCCCATGCTTCTATTTCACTGTCCTCCACCCGCGACCATTTCATAAAACGAATAGCGCGATATTGTTGGTAAGTCGATAAATACAGCGGATGAAATACCGGCTTGGGTTGATTCATACTGACAATGCTATCGGTGAATCGATCCCAATAAACTTCTTCGAAGTCAAAGCAACTTTCATCTGAACTGCACACCCCCGCTCCTCCCCTCGCAGACGCACAATACTTAAAGTAGTCAAGCTGTTCAGCGGATCGACCACACACCCCACCTGGTGGGATTAATCGAATATTATGAATATAATTTTCAGTCACATCACGGACACGTATGCCAATGCCCAATGCGGTTTGGTCCTCAGCCTCAATATCGAACGTCATTCGATTTAAACCATTTTTCTGCTCAATAGCCGTACCCACAACATGCTCAACCGGCGGCTCAACATCCCATTGCGCTGCCAGTGTTCCTTCGCCCTCCCACAACAAAACGTAGGTTCCGGTTGGGTAGTGACCGGCTTGTTCAGCAAATACAGATGTATCCGCACACACGTTATTCGGCGTTGCGGCCACCCATCCAGCCTCGTCCAAAGTTAGGTCTGGGCCTGAGTTAAAAACATCGGAGTCACAAAGATTGGATACCCAACCTTGCGACTTTGGAAAGACATCCATTAATACCCAGCCCGGCGTCCAGGCTTGAAAAGGTGCGATATTAATCGCTAATGGCGATTGAGCATTCAGTGTGTTTTTACCATAAGTTGATTCAGAAGAACCTTCGCTCACAAAAACAGAAAACGAATCCTCCGCTGTGAGCTGGTTTTCACCGCTGCCAGCCGTCGCGGTAACCGTCAGCACAGCCGAGCCTGATGCGTCAGCCGTAAACACTAACGAAAGCTGGGTACCCGAAAGTGCAGCGGAAACCAAAGACGGGTTTGAATTTGTGCTTATGGTTAATGTGATTGCGATATTCGAGTCGCTATGCTCAAACACATCTGACAAATCCAGCTGTCGAGAAGCAGCATTGCGTGCCACCTGAATATCTGCGATTGCCTGAGCGACAGTTAACGTAGCAGCTACGTCGCCTTGATCACCATCATCCAACTCAATGCCCGAATTGGAACCGGAATCTAAACACGCAGCACAAAGGGCAACTGCAATGACGAAGATGCTTAGCCTTAACATCAGGTTAATTGAAAAACGATCCATCAATAAACCACCGAATGCCATTTTATCCCCCTACATTAGCGTTGACTCATTTATTGATAAAACAATGCGAAACGATTAGAGCTATAGCATTTCAGTATAGACAAATTACAGTAACTTTATGCCGACAGTGGTTGTACAAGCACCTTAGTGATTACAAAGAAAGACTCGGAAGCCTAAAAATGAATATTTGCCGCTGTTCAGCACGCATTACGCGCTAAAATTAGACCCATAAAAAAACTGACCCTGACAGTCGAGCAAGGCAAATCGAGGTACATTGATGAATGATTTATTCGTTTTTCCAGATGCCGTGAAAGAAGATCCTGCTGTTGAAGTTTGGCTATCTGAACATTCAGATGAATTAGGCAAACTGGCCAATGAATGGTTTCAATCGCTACGTGAGGCAGGTGAAGACGTTAATGAAATTATGCACGACGGCTGCCCTACGGCATGCATTTCACACACTGCCTTTGCCTACGTGAATGCGTATAGACATCACATTAATATCGGTTTTTTTCGGGGTAATGAATTATTGGACGAACATGGTCTACTTGAAGGTACGGGAAAGCGCATGCGTCATATAAAAATCAAGCCCCACAATAAAATAGATCGAGAGGCAGTACGTGCACTGATTGATTTAGCGTATATAAATATGAAAAGCCATCTGGCGGCTTCAGCTTAGGCGAGACTCTCACGACAATTTGGTTAATGTCATATCTCACAAAAAAGTAGAGCACCGAACAGGCTGTTGGAACATGAATGACATCGATTCAATTAATGCCCCCAATCATTCATTTTCCAAGCAACCTGTGGTGCTCTCGTGCTGTCATCAAACTAGGTATCGTTGCATTCAATAATCAAATGCTGACCTAGGTTTTATTGACAGTGTTGACCTTCAAATGGCTGTACATCAGGCGTCATAAACAAACTGGTTGAAAAAGTTTGCAGACCGAAGTCCAGCGTAAATAAGCTGCCTCGATACCCTTTTTCAGGCTCGGACAGAGTATGTGAATAGGCGTAAAACATGCGGTTACGTCCATCGACATCTTTAAATACGACCTTCATATCAGAAATAGACAGTGATTTTTTCTTCCACGCTTCATCACCGGTGACATGTAGGCGATAGTCCAGTGAATCATTATCAGCCGTCCAATAATCAACAGCATAAGGCATTTTTGATGAGTAAACGGTTAATGTATTGTGCTCTTCATCCTTTTCCCAGAAAATTTTCGGAGCCGAGCGGCGACCATTGCGATCAATTACTTTACTAGCAAAACCAAAGCCAGCCAAAATAGCGTCGGCAGGAATGTCATGATTCGCGTTTGGAACAAATCGGATATTCTTAGGTTCAGAAACTTGGTCCCAATAGTTCAGACTGTTCGTATTCTGGAAAAATTCATCCGATGTGCCATTAATAATCAGCTTCGGAACCCCTTCTAAGCGGTCTTGATATTCAATTGGGTCAACAATTTTCAACAGTTCCTGCCCTTCTTTTGTTTTAAAGCGGCAAGGTAAATCTTTATTCGTGTAGGTGCCCAATATAGGATAGTAATCACCGATCGCTTCATATTGATTCTCCATTGATTCATCGATATCTAATACATCAATGACCGTCGGGACAATACCAATCACACGCTCATCTGTTGCCGCCGTTAACCAAGTTGTCCACGCTCGCTTAGAGCCACCCACCATTGAGAACTGATCGACGTACAAATCATGATATTCTGCAAGATATTCAGTACTGGCATCCATAGCCTTAACGACGGACTTCACCATCGGTAAGTACAGCGGCCATTCTTCGTTACCCGTATCTAAATACAGTTCAAACGAACGAGATACCAAATCATCTTCTTGCATTTCTTTTGCATCATCACCGTCCACAACAAATGTCCACGGTTCATTCGGGATTTGACGAACTTCAATAATGATTTTTTTAAACATTGCAGCTGCATTGCCGAAGTCATCGTCAAACTTTGATTGACGCTTATGCGTGCCGCCCGCGACATAAATGATGGCCGAGTCGGTATTTCTTCTCACTTTGCTATTTGGATTATCAAACGGGCGTTTTGGGATATAGAACATTAAATCATGCTGCCATACAGGTCGCGTCGTTTCTTTTTCGGTGAGCCACTTTTGCGAGGTCAATCGAACTTCATGTCCAGTATATAGGTCATGATCCTCTGTACGAATCACTTCCCAATCATAATATCCGTCGTTTTTCTCAAGGTAGCGATCCAACGCTGTTTCAGCGTGCGTGGCCGATGCAATAATCGCAACGACAAGCAGAAGTGCTGCCCTGAAGAACTTCACTGTAATCATGTTCATCCTTTCCATTAAATAGAGTTATTAATAGTGAGGGCTCAGGTTTTAAGGCTAACCTCCTCGGTCTCAAAGACCGAATGTTAACGAGCGTCTAAGCGCATTCCTGTGCAGCCTCAACGTCGGATTATAATCAGAAGTTATTATTTAAACAGCCAATATGAGCCATTTTTTTGAGTAATGAGCATAATTCGTTCTAGTCAACCATCGCATGGTTTTTGGCCATTTTAAACCCTGTCTTTTTGGCCAAAACAAGCCTTGCTCTATTAAGTTTCAAGCGGGCAAATGATCAATGAAGTGCAGAAACAAGCAGGCTGGGTAAAGGCAATTTTTAGGGCACACCCAATAATTTACTTTAAGCCCAGTCATTTCAAGTTCAAGGCTGGCTTATGAATACTTAACGGATGATTTCAATAAATCGTTCAATTACGGAGTTGACAGTGTCAGCCTAAAGTCGGATTCATCCACGGTAGTCTTACCGGTTACGCGCATAATGATTCGATAGTGATCGGGTGCCCCATCTGAAAAAAATGGCAAACTATCCGTACTGATGAGAATCGTTTCATCGGTCGTAGAGGATGCGCTACTCAATTGCTCATTACCCTCCCAGTCTATTACCATTAGATCTAAGTCGGCTGATAGATTACTCAACGATATGGTATGGTTTCCGCTGTCAAAAAAGTCGATATCCACATAATAAAAGTCTGATTCGCCTGCCTTTAAATGACCCAATACTCCACCGTTGTCTGGACGTATTTCATTCGCTGTGTCAGATGTTTGGTTACTCGGTTCAGTAGCTGATGCAATCACTTGTACTAGCTCCACTTCTTTTCCTTTGCACGCGACCAATGCCAATATGAGCAATATGCCGACTTTAACATTCATACTAAATGTCCCATGCTAAGCGTAAAAAAGGCCCGTAGTGAAAAACACTATTATCCCCGATCCCAAAGCGTCCAACGGCATCGGTTCCATCCTCTACACTGTCACTTTCGCCGGTAATGTCTTCCGTATCAAAAAATGCTTGCAATACTCGCCCCTCTAGACCGAATGACACTCCGACATTGGTTCCTATTCCTTTGTAGACGACCATGTATTCTAGCTTGTAACTGGCAGACCAACCGACACCCACGGGTTCAGAATATTTCAGGTCCAAGCCATAGTTATCTTGCATCACTTTCTTTAGGTCTGCTGAGCTTTCTCCAGAAAATAAACCAGCAGTTATATCCATTGTTAACCCTAAAGCCCGACGCCAGCTTCCTGAACGGGTCACAGATAACGCAAAACCACTTTGATCGTGCATGACGGCTTGCAAGTTATCGACTTCAAACCAAACACCCACTAGGCGAGTTTTGTATTCAGGGTCGACCAAGGATTCAGGGTAGTTGGGTTGCCCCGTAAACCCTCCTGACGACCGAGCTGTGTAAATATCAATCTCTGCAGGCTGTATCACTTCAATGTAGCCAACGCCAGCATGCGCTCCCATATCATTGCCCAATTCAACACCAATATTGAGGTGAGTATAAGAAGCATCGAAACTACGATCACCAATAATAAATTTACCGTTAAAACGACCATCGTCATCAAATTCTTTAACGAAACCCGGAGCGCTACTGTTTTCAAGTCTGATAATCATCCCCCCTGATTCCACTGCACCCACAATGGATTCCAACTCAGTATCACCCTCTTCATTACTTCGAACAGCAGCTGATATATCAATCGAGAACAACGTATCTCTGGGTGATCGAAACGATACAACATGTGCAGTGGCATCCGCTATTTCAACAACATCCTTTAAATCACCCACGTACTGTTCAGAGGACCAAGCTGTTTGACGTAAAGTATAGGATGTATAGCTTAAGGTTCGATGATCAACCGAGGTGATGCTTGTGCCATTATTGCTGTTCGTCGGCTCGCCTTCTGCCTGCACAATCGGTGACAGCAAAACGCCACATAGAATTAGAAGAAAAATACTTAGCAGCAGAACGTCAATTCGCTTTATAGCGGGTAATGCTTGTACCCGAACAGGAGGGCTTGACTCTATGTGTACAAACTGACTAGCGACACGCACGATAAGGCACCTCTACACGATAGAACACCTTTAAGATGTCAGCCGATAGGCATAGGCTGTAGCGACTAATCGAATGTGAACGAAAGGCTGTAATCAAGATTGTCACCATCAGCATTGGAAATCCTAATAAAGTGCAGACCGAGCGAATCCAAATCGCTATTTTGTGTTGCATCATACCAATACTCGATCACCTCATCGTCTAAACCATCCGTTCGAGACCAGCTAATCAAATTTAAATTGTGGTCAAATAATTCAAGATCGGCGTCGCCGGATAATGCCGTCAGCGATATTGTGATCGTGCCGTTGTAGCGTGTTTCGTAACTACTGAATATTTTGTAATAGTCTTGCTGATCACTCACGCCGAGCGTGTCCGTGACGACGGCAGTGGTGAGCGTATCAGCATTGAAAAAGGTATCATTACTGTTACTATCCGGTTGCGGCAAGTTACTAACGTCATTCGTAATATCAGGAAAGGTTTCTGAACAGCCCATCGATAACCATATGAAAATAGAAAGACAGGGGGCGATGAGTATTTGAATTGAAAATTTTTCTATGCATTTCATCGGCCGACCCTTTCAACCCATCGCTATATCGCAATCAATTTACAACGCCCAAAACCTAACCATAGCAAAGGTATACTAGTCTGCTCTGGCTTAGTCCTTATTGTTCTAACGAA
Source organism: uncultured Saccharospirillaceae bacterium (assembly GCA_947503895.1). GTDB lineage: Bacteria > Pseudomonadota > Gammaproteobacteria > Pseudomonadales > Oceanobacteraceae > Bermanella. The sequence goes on along the minus strand of CANNFT010000003.1, from coordinate 209,249 downwards.
ATTGAAAGTGCTCTAACTTCAGGGCATATCATACTAGGTGGTTAAAATTGACCAGATTCCCCAGACAAGGGGAAGCGTTTAAACTATAAGAAATGGTTAATCAAAGGAGGGAGTAATTGAATTTACTGTCTGTGCGGCACAGTACCCGTACTACACAGGTTAAATGCTTTTAGATTTCGCCGATCAGATCTTCTTGAAATTCTAACTCTGCATTATCCATCACACTGGAAGGCAGCTCTTTTTTTACTCGCACACCTAAATCTTTAAATTTGTGCGCCTGAGATACAAGATTGCCACGACCTTCTTTTAATTGCGACCAAGCCTTCTCATAAGTGTTTTGAGCAGTTCCTAACTGACTGCCAACTTTTTCCATGCTTTCAACAAAGACAACCAGCTTGTCATGGATTTTTCCGGCCTGCTCCGCCAATTGACGGGCATTTTTATTTTGGCGTTCGATAGACCAAAGGTTGGACACCGTTCTAAGACTCGCTAATAAAGTCGTAGGCGTCACAACGACGATTCTCTGCTCAAAAGCATCATTGAACAATTTATCATCGTACTGAAACGCAACCATAAAGGCAGGCTCAACCGGCATGAACATAAATACGAAATCCGGTGAGTTTACCCCAGGCAGCTTGGAGTAGTCTTTTTCAGAAAGGCGTTTAATATGAACTCGAACCGCATCAATGTGGTTCTTTAAGTACTGCTGACGATCGGCATCCGTTTCTGCGTTGATGTAGTCCGTATAAGCATTTAAAGATACTTTTGCATCGACAATGATGTGTTTATTTTCAGGTAGATTGATAATGACATCTGGGCGATAGCGATCGCCAACTTCACTGGTAATGCTTTTCTCTCGAACAAACTCTTCCCCTTGTCGCAGCCCTGACTTCTCTAACACATTCTCTAATACAAGCTCTCCCCAATTACCCTGCGTCTTTTTTTCTCCTTTTAGCGCACGCGTCAAGGATGCTGCTTCTTCTGTAATTTGCTTGTTCAGTTTATGTAATTCACCAATTTGCGCTTTTAATGCTGCTCTGTCCTTGCTTTCTTCAACATAGACATCGTCGACTTTTTTTCGCAGTCCATCCAATTGGATCTTAAATGGATTCAATAAGCTGTCTAAACCCTGCTTACTTTGCTCAGAAAACTGCTTTTGTTTAGCCTCATATATTTTATTGGATAAGTTTTCAAATTCTTGCTTTAACTGCTCTCGATTCTCTTGCAAAAATTGAATTTTTTCTTCTAGGTTCTGCTGGTCTTTTTCTCGTTCAACTTGCTCTTGTTTTAAGCGCGTTTTCACCAAAGATAACTCTTGATTTAGATCGTCGATTAGCGATTCTTTTTGTTCGAGCCTTAACCGGTCTTTTTTGTATTCTTCCAGCGTGGCCAGTGCACTGCTGAGCTCACTGTTGATCAACTGGTTATTTTCACGTTGTTGATTCAGTTGATGCTGGCTCGCTTCGAATTGCTCCATTGTATGTCGTTCACGGGCGTGGAGGTTTTCAAGCTGCGTTTTCAATTGAACCTGTATCTGAGCATGTTGGTTTAAGGACAACTGCGCTTGCTGCTCTTTCATCGACGCCTGCTCCAATTGGCTCGACAATTGATCACGCTGTTGCCACCACTCCTGCTGGCGCTGCGCAAATTGGCGCTGGATCCAGTACAGCGTCAACCCAGCAAATAGGACGAGGACGATGGTCGATAATATGAGTGGTAAGTTAGCTTCAATAATAGCGTTCATGTGCACCTGTGTGCTTAACAATATGCGTTAAATTGCGTCAGTAGATTTAAGGTAGGGATAAGACCAACCAATACTGTATAAAAAAACAGTCTTTAGCTTACTAGGAAATGATTAAAACCAAAAGCGTAACAAACCGCCTAATCCCGCGAGTCATTCATACTCGTCATGCACCCAATACATCCGCAGCATTTTAGCCTATAACGCAGTCCAACTCAGCCGCCAAATTTTTCCAGAATGGTCATCGGATATTAATACACTGCCATCTGCCAACGTAAGTAGCGCGACTGGACGCCCCACCACCTTGCCAGATTTGGTCAGAAAGCCAGAGACCAGCTCTTCCTTACGCTGCACTTTGGCGCTGTCGTCTAGCCAATAAGCGACCACTTGATAACCAATGGGTGTTGAGCGATTCCAAGAACCATGCTCTGCCACCAATAAGGCATGGCGGTACTCTGCGGGGAATTGGCTGCCTTGATAAAACAACATGCCTAGTGGGGCTGAATGGGCAGGGACTTCTATGGCCGGCGGCGTAAATGTAAAGGGTTGGGGTTTATTCGATGGAATATTATTCGATTTCTCTTCGATGTCTTTACCGTGCACAAATGGAAAACCAAAGTGTTCGCCTTCGGCATTCACTTCATTGATCTCGTCAGGTGGATAATGATCGCCTAACCAATCACGCCCATTATCAGAAAACCAAAGACGCCCTGTTTTTGGATGCCAATCAAACCCGACGCTGTTTCGTATACCTTGGGCAATAATCTTAGCTTTTAGCGCCACATCGCCCTTCAACGTCGCCTTAGTATTCGGGTAGTCGTGCTCTAGCTCTGTACGATCTATCGCGAGTATGGTTCCAATTCTTTGTGACTCCGGCAGACACACATTGCATGGATAGCCAATCGGTACGTATAAACGCTCATCTGGACCAAACCCGATAAACTTCCAACCATGATGCGTAAATGCTGGGAGCTTTCCTTTAATTCGACGCCAATCCCATTGCTTAGTTTTAAGCGCACGCTCGGCATTTTTTAGCACCAGTATTTCGCTCACTGCGGCCACGTATAAATCGCCTTGCTGGTTCAACGCGATACCTGAAGGCATGGTCAAACCTTTAGCCAATGTTAGGACGCTATCTGCCTTATGATCACCATTCATATCCTGCACCGCGAACACACGGCCGTTTTTGCGCGTGCCGACAAATACAGTACCTTCCTTTCCGAGTGCCATCTGTCGAGCATCTGGGACCTTCGCATATTCTTCTAGCTTAAATCCACTGGGAACCTTTAAAGAGTCGGCATAGGCAGAGAATGGAAGTAGGCAAACAGAAACGAGAAGTCGTATCAGTGCGCCATGCGCTCTGCACATGCCGTTGGGCAGCCCTCCTTTCACACTACAGTGCTGGAATTTCGTCATCTATTTGCCCACATTAGCCAGCTTCAATACTGCAAAGTATAGCGTCACGCATCCCCGCTGCTGCTTCAAACCTCTGAAAAGTGAGACCTTATGAATATTAGGCTCTCGTACTCCCCATTTTCTTAGAGGCAAAAAAAAGCCCCTGTGAAAGGGGCTTTAGAACGATTCAAATGACTGGGTTGCCAAATGCTTACTGCTTAGGCGCACCCATATCCAACCACTCAGCAATGACCTTGCGCTCAGCAGCCGTCAACATACCTTGGTGATTAACACGGGCGCTGTCTGCGTCTGGGTTAAATAACCAGTGATTGTCATCTGCGTCTTGATCAAACAAGTCAAAGAAGTTGGCACTTGGTAATGCGCCAGCTTGATTCATCACTGGGTCGATGTAACAGGTGAAACAATCGTTGCTCGGTTGTGCTAAGTAAGGGAACTCTGCATTACGACGACAGTGTTCTGCTTTTACTGGGCTGAACTGATTCACGAGATGCATGTAAGTGGAGCGCGCTTTAAACAAATTGTCATAAGCTTGAATGCCTTGTGAACTCGAACCGTTATAGGTGAGGTTCAAATCGGTGAAACCACTGTTGTCGTGACAGTTAACACAGCTGCGATTATCTTTATCACGACCTTCTGCCTCCCAAATGGGTTGAATATGCGTCAGGTAGTTGATGCTCACCTTACAGTTTTCGCCATACTCTGATTGACACTGCGTGCTCATTGGCTGAGCCGTCGTCAATTCTGAATACGCAAAGCTTAGGGCTTCATTTTTATCGCCAGCCTTTTGTGTCCAGTGATCAATATACTGGATGTCCGCAGATAGCTGGCCAACATTTTCAATGGCGTCATATAGGGCTTCTGCCATGGTATCGCCAGCGTGAGAGGCAACAATGTACGCGTTTGCATTCGGGAAACTATCACCTGCTGACTGAGCACCGGAGTTGGCTGCATTAGGTGCCAGATCAATGTCGCTGTGTGCAGTATTACTGCCATCTACGTGACAACCGTGACATTCGCGCACTTCACCTTTATCTACGGTTAGCAATGTCTCGTGACGTTGCAAATAGTCGTATGCATAACCGTCTCGATTCATACGGTCGATGGCTTTACCATTTTTATTCACAAACTCAAATGTAAACTCTTTACCTGCAGGCACTTCAAATTTCGCTGAGCCGTCAGGTTGTATTTCACCATAGCTGACAATCTCGAATTCATTTGCATGACCCGCCTTCGGCGTCAGGACTCGAACAAATCGCTCTGTACGTTGATCCATTGGTAGCGCTTCTGGGTTGGATAGCTTCTTAATACCTTGAGTGCTGGTATCGCTGCCATCTAGATCATAAACACTATGAATGTGTAGAAGACCTACATTACGATCTTCTACCGTAGCCGGCTCTTCGAATGCACAGTCTTCATCATCGTTAAAGTCTGCCAACAAATTCTTAATTTGTAGAGCACGGGCCTGATTCGCCGGAGCAATATTGCATTGCTCCAACATTGACTCGCTTTCACTCAATGCGTTTGCGATGGTCTGAGGTAACTCAATTCCAGTTGCAACATTAAGCTTTGCGGCAATCCACTGCTTAGCCAAAATCACCCATGCATCACCGCTAGAAGGCGTATGCATGGTTTGATGCCAAGTGCTTGCGCATAAAATGGAATTCTCATCAACAGGCCAAGCAATTTGCTTATCAACTTCTAGTGCATAGCTGCTGTGCGTTTTCCAATACCCCTTTCCGCTACACGCCATTGGGTGCGTTGGGTCCGTCGGATCAGTTGGATCTGTAGGATCTGTTGGGTCCGTCGGATCAGTTGGGTCCGTTGGATCTGTTGGATCCGTTGGATCTGTTGGATCCGTCGGATCTGTTGGGTCCGTCGGATCTGTTGGGTCCGTCGGATCTGTTGGGTCCGTTGGATCAGTTGGATCCGTTGGATCTACCTCATCACAAATCAGCTCTTCTTTATAAGTAATGATGAATGATGTGATCTTATTCTCTTGGAACAAGTTGAACTCTGTTCCATCTCGAGAGAAGAAACTCGCACCGGTTAGCTCTTCACCCACTGGGCTGTGCGACGTAGCGCGTACAGCAACGGTAAACTCATCTCCACGGAATGGTCCAATTACACCACCGTCAGTGTTATGCCAGTATTGAAAGTCACCAATGTACTGCTTGCCGGATTCAGTCGTTGCTGCTGTCAACTCATGACCGTCGTCAGACAAGATCACTTGGTCAATCGAGATACCGGCCTCATTCACATTGTGATCGGTAAACACTTCGAAGTAGACCTTATTGTTGCTCTGTCCACTTGCATCTTTATTAAAGAAGAAGTTCAGGAAGAGGTCACCTTGATTGATTTGGCCTCTCGACTTAACAGCATCATTACGATTAGCCACTTCTAACATGTCATGCCCAATCGTCGACTCGTAGAAGTAAATGTGCGCCGAATTATCTTGTGGCTGTGGCAATGCATCATTGTTTTCAGTTTCTACAGAATTCGGGTGTGCAGAGTGACTGTAGTAGTCATAGCTTGCTTCTGGTGTGTATTGACCTTTGAAAGACGTCATGTGACCTAAGAACACATCCTTCTGTAGCATATGCGAACTACCATCCGCCAGTTTCGCAGACCAAATCGACAATTTCTTACCAGGAACACATACTTGGCCATCCGCTACAGCTTCTATTCGTACTGTATCTGGTGCACTAAAGGTTTCCCCGTCGTTTACGATCAGCTGTATCACATAGAACCCTGCTTTTGGTAGAACCAAGGTAGGCTTCACGGACTCTGCATTCGTCAGAATTTCAACATCTGCTTCTGTCGGTGCACTGATCACGGTCCAGCTATAAGTTAGGTTATCGCCGTCTTTATCTGAACTCGCGCTGCCATCGAGGTTAATCGAATCGTCGATGGCTAAGCCGAGTACATCCTCACCCGCATTGGCGGTCGGTGCGTTATTGGCGCAATCTTCTTTCGTTGGATCACAAGGTGTGGTGCAATCTTCCTTCGTAGGATCACAAGGTGTGGTGCAGTCTTCCTTCGTAGGATCACAAGGTGTGGTGCAGTCTTCCTTCGTAGGATCACAAGGTGTGGTGCAGTCTTCCTTCGTAGGATCACAAGGTGTGGTGCAGTCTTCCTTCGTTGGATCACAAGGTGTGGTGCAGTCTTCCTTCGTAGGATCACAAACAGGTGTGCAGTCTTCCTTCGTCGGATCGCAATCTGGATCAACCGGCGTCACAGGTTCAAATGCCAAGTTATCGCCATTATGCGGATACCCCAATACAACCTCGGTATAAACGCGATCTTCTTTCGCTCGAATAACTGGCACACGTGTTTTGCTCACTGGGTTATAAACCCAAATTCCATATCGAGCCTTAATGTCCGAAATATCATCGTTTTCAGCACAAGGGAATGACAAACCATTTGAGCGTGTTTTTACACATTGAGACCAACTGACCAGCATACGATTACTGCCGTCACGGTAAGGCCAGAACGCACTGTACCAGCCACTTTTAGACGCTGAATTAGGTTCAATATTAATGCTGCCGCCCGTAACAGAGGCTGTATTTAATGCACTGTAAACCGCATTACTGCCTTCGATAGAACGGCTTTGTGGACCACGCAATTTAACGATGTCGCCACCGAGTAATGGATTATTTTTATGGCGCATAATTGCCATAACATGCCCATCTCCACCTTGAACCATATCGTCAAGTTGAATGCTGTCCTCGTCGGCTTTTTCTAGATTCGAAGAAGCATACAAGTTAGTTAGATTCGATCCATTCGGTGCCATACGGTAGATGTTGTAGTTTTCTTTTTCTGTCGATGCACCCGATTCGCCACAGTTTTCGTCGTCTCCACAAGGACCGAAATTAGCCGTTTCACGCTTATAACGCATAAAGACCAAATGACCATCTTTTAAGGTCGTTGGTTGAATGTCGCTTGAATCACTTTGAGTTATTTGAGCGAGTTGGGAGCCATCTCGATTGATGGTGAATAGAACGGAGCTTTCACCGCCCTGTTTGTGACGATCAGACGAAAAAACCACCAAACCATCATTGGTGTAGGTTGGGTTTGTGTCGTTGCCTTCGTTGGCCAATCCATCATCGTTGATAATTCGACGAAGTGTGCGGGCTTTAAAGTTGTATTCGTAAATATTCCAAGTGCTGTGGGAGACATTGCCTTCAGGGCCGTGAGCAGCAAAGATTAGGTATTCGCCATCTGGTGATACATTCAAATTCTTGGCATCGTATTCCATGTACTGGAACGTCGATGCAATGATTTCATGATCACTGGCATCTGAGCTGACTTGATCTCGCACATATAAACGAGCACCAGGGTTAAAAGCAAACGGGGATAAAGATGTATCCGTCTGACTTCCTGCGGTATCTAAATTTCGTGCTACAAAAGCAAACGGTGTTTCATCTGCAATAGCGGCTTCCTGATTCGACTCATTTTCCACTGCGAGGTCTTCCCCACAGCCAGCCAGCATCAGCATAACCGCTAGCAACGCAATAACCTTGTGTGCTGCTATGCCCAGTAAATTCATTTGTTTCGACTCCCATCGACTTCACGTTGCATATTTTGACATTTGCTTACGTGTAATAACGGTATGCCATCACAGAACGCATTGCGGGTTCGGCTGATGACCGGTCGAAAAACAAATAACGTGAACAAGTTCATCTTTTGATGCAGTTATCCACTGAATTCACACTTATTCCACAGAAAATTCGTCACATTTACTAACAATCTGTCAGTAAATGTCACAATTTTTTGTATATTTTTTGATCTTTCCTGACCACGAAGAACCCAAAAACAGCCGAAAAATAGGCTAACCTGTCTGCTCGGTCAGTGCATTATTCGCAATTTCGTCGTGCATTTTTCACACAAAACATTGCTTTGTTCGCGTTTTCCGCTAGCCATCTATTAGGAAATTTTTATCACTTTGGTGCGAAGAAACCTCTAAATTCTACGGCGATACTGCCGCCCCCAATGACCATTTTCATTCCAACTCGCGACAATTTGCACCCACAAAAAAACCGGAGTGATTACTCACATCCGGTTATCCGAAGCTCAATCTACTGAAAAATTGCGTTAACTTGGTAGGAATACAAAGGTGTACTGGACGGCAGTTGCAGACACATCCGCACGACCAAAATTAATACCTTCTATCTTGTTAAGCATTCTTGTTTCAAGGGATTTGTTATTCAATTCACTGGTGACCAGCTTCAAACCTTGAACGCTACCGTCTGCATTCACAACAAATTGGAATCGAAATTTACCACTCAGCTCTGGGTTCTTGCGTAGTGCCTTGGTGTAAAGCGCATACACCGAACCTTTATAGCGCTCGATTGTGATGCGGATAGACTCCATATCGCGCTTACTGGTTTTGCTGTCATCATAATGATATTCAGCATTATCCGGTAATTCGATCGCCATAATTGGGCTTTCGATATCTGTAGACTGGTGCGAAGCTAAAGCGACACCACGAGCATTAACGCTCACATCGCTGACACTTAATCCACCACTCTTCTTAGTTGCGGACTCTTTACCCAGTAAAGCACGCGTGCTTTTTTTCGCTTCGCCACTATTGCTGGTAAAAACGTTTTTATTCTGCAACTTCGAAACATCCAAAGAACTTCTTAGTGCACTGAGTTGCTTTGAAAACGCTGCAACGCCTTTTTTACCGTTTGTTGTGCCTTCTTTCGGCTTTGCATCAGGCTTAATCTTCTGCGTCTTAGGTATCGCTGTATTGACCTTTGGTGCAGGAATGGGCTTGATCGGCTCTGGGATAATTTCAGGCGGATCCAGTAAAACTTTTGCTTTTACCCTTTCCTTCACGAACGTATCTTGAGCGATATCCATTACAGGCAACCATGGAATAGCCAGGAACAACAACACAAACGGAATTAGGACTTTTTTCAATAAGCCTTTAAAGCGCTTCTCTTGCTCTTCACTGCTGTGCCAGGGTAATTCAACGTCAAGTGCTAATGGCTCATATGCAACAGCGGTCATAAGCTACCTCCCGTTGCAATAGCTGGCCCCATCACCTGATTAACGGCCAACGAAATATCACGGAAATTCAATTGACTACAGGTCGCCATCACACTTTTAAGCAGTGTATATGGCACTGCCTGATCACCCATAATCGTCACTGATAGCCCGTTCTCTTTTTCAAAGGCGTTCAACTCACCTTTTTTCTCTAAGTAAACTTTAAGGCGCTCCGTTAGAGCATCAATTGGCTTACCCGGTTTTTGGGCAATCTCTTCCACACTGACGATCGTTTCATCATCTATCAATATTTCTGAATCACCTACGAGAATGACGAGATCATCATGAAAGGCACCGCTTGCTGCTGAATCTGGCAGCGTGATGAAGGTCGCCTTATCAATTTCTTGACTGTCACCTGAGTTCATTAACAGGAAGAAAACGAGGATCGTAAATATGTCCATCAACGATACTAGGTTCAGACCTGCCGCTTTGTTCTTCTTTCGCCGTTGAGTCAAACTTGTTTGAAATCCCATAGTTTCCTCACTTACTGGCGTCGCCAAGTGATATCAATGGAAATAACTCCACTTCAACCAAACTCGCAGCAACCACAGCTTTATACGATTTCACTGCATCCATCGCACTGACAAGGGATTGATAATCAATGTCACCGGCAGACAAAATCAATGCATCGCGCTTATCGCCCAATTGCTTTTTGATTTCCTGCATGACCATCGACAACATTTTAAAATCTAACACTTCCCCAGTGGGCGTTTCCTTCAGTGGTACAGTTTTGATCAATGTACCTGAGGGGTAAAACACCTCAATACCTGAATTCTTAACGACGATTTCCAATTGCGACTGCGATTCCTCATTGCTGCTACCACCACCTGTTAACTCAGGCAAGTTGATATCCATTACCGTCACTTTTGTGAAGGTCATGCTTAGTAGCAGAACAGGTACCAATACAATCATCAAATTCATAAACGCTGTTACGTCTATATCTGCGTCGTCGGTGCCTTGTTTTTTTATCTTGAATCCCATGGCTTAGTCCGCCTTTGGATGCCCGGCTTCGATAGCACGATTCAATGTCATAACGTTTAGAAATTTCATTCCTGCCATTTCTAAACTCGAAATAATTGAGTTAGTTTTATTTTGCAAAATCGCATGCACTAAAAGCAGTGGAATCGCCGCAATCAAACCAAAGGCCGTCGTGTTCATCGCTACAGAGATCGACAAAGACAGCAAGGTAGACTTCTCAGCAGGATCTGCACTCGCTACCGCGGTGAATGCCGCAATAAGACCGATAATCGTACCTAATAGCCCTAATAGAGTGGCGACGTTTGCAAGTACCGCCAAATAGCCTGTACGCTGCTCCAAGCGAGGTAACGCTTCCATCACCCCTTCACTCATGGCTTGCTCAACATCTGCGCGCTGCTTGGTGACTTTCATCATATCCAAACCACAGCCAATCATACGACTAACAGGTGCTTTACTATCACGCGTAAACATGGTCATTTTTTCATGATCATTTGTGCGTAACAGCGGCAGAAAATCGTCAAATGCTTTTAAATTTCGCGCCTTTTCTCTTCTTAAAAAGAAGTAACGCTCTAAGCTGATCGCAATACCGATTGCGAGTACTAGGGCAATAGGGTAGATAAAGAATCCACCGTCTTGGAAAAACTTTGTGATTGCGCTATAAAATTCCATCGTTTCTAACCTCGTAATTACTGCGTCAAGCTGCCTTGCTCAAGATTCATTTCGTTATAAATGCGCATTGAGCGCAACATGACATCTCTATCAACCGTATCAAGAGAGTGGTCGTATTTTTCTTCAACGTTTCGATACAAGCTATCTGAACTGCCAGGCCCTTGCCACGGTACAAAATAACTTACTGAAGGTTGTTCTTTATCACCCACAAAGTGGGATTCTAGTTTAATGGGCTCTTCACTCCATGCAGTGGAAACTAATCCGAGTGCTAGGGATGTGCTGACGACCACCAAACCTGAAAGCTTTCTCACGGGTTACCCTCCTGTCACTTCATTGCTAGCCAATTCTGTTTTCTTCTTCTCTATGGCTTCTTGCTCTTTTTCGGTAGGACCAAGATCAATGAAGCTTGTTTGTATACCGGTTCGGCTCATCACTTCCTTATACCAATTTTTAGCGTCCAAGTTTTTACCATTATTTAAAAACACATACGCTTCTAAATGCTGCTGTGCTTTCACCGGCTGATTCAAATATATGTCGTACAGAATGCCTAAATTCAAATGAGCTTCTGGAAAGTCCGGCCATACTTTCAATGCAGTCTCAAGTGTATTTTGAGCTACCTTGAATCGACCTTGCTTTCGCTGTAGCAATGCAAGCTCAGCATAAGCATTGAGGTTTTTCTGATTGACCTCTAGCGCCTTATTAAAATACGCCTCTGCGCCTTTAAAATCCTTTTCCTGGTTGGCAATTTTGCCCAATAACACCCAAGGACCGCTTAAAGATTCGTCATTTCCAGTGATGACCTTCAATTTTTGCTTGGCTTTCTTAAATTGCGATTTTTTGAAGGCTCTTTTCGCTTCGATAAACAGGAGCACAGAACCCTTGTCTACTTTGCCCTTCATAGCCAAGTATGGATTTTCAGTTGGCGTATATTTAACGGGCTTTCCAAACTCGTCATACGTTTGACGAGGTAGATATTGCTCAGTCTCCTTAATGGTGACTTCTACTTCAGCTGATGGCACGGTTTGTTTCGTGGCACAAGCTGCCAGCGATGCAATTAATGCGGCTGCTAGTAACCTGTTAACGAATTTCATCACCATACCTCGCTTCTAGTTCAACTTTGTTAAATCGTTCGGGCATCAAACGGGCCATCGCTTTAAAACTTTTTTCTATCCAAGGGTTGTATTCACCCCCCCACGCACGCTCAACATTACCGTGATGAATATTGGCCGAGAGTTCAGTGAACGGCTGAGATTGCTCAACAATAATTTGCTCGTATTCTTTTTTCTCAGCTGCAGATAAACCTTGTGGACGCGGCGAGTTTTTCAAGTCGATTGCAAACTTTTCGTACAATTCTGCAATGCGATAGCTCGACAATGTGACAAATTCTAAAATGCCGTAACTAGCGGCTTTCTCATAGCGCGCGGTGGCGTCCTGCAAATGTTGGTTTTTACGTTGGAGCGACACTTCCAGTGGCTGGCGAAGCTTACGACGCTTGAACTCCCATGCGAAATAATCGCCATACTTAGCGTTGGCCCATGCCCCCAACCATTTAGAGCGGTCTGTTCTCATATCTCCACCTTTCAGATCGCCATCAATCACACGACGCAACCAATATAGGTGACGAGTTTTATCGTCTATCTTTAAGTAGAGGTTCGCCAGATGAAAACGTGCTTCCATTCGATCATCGAAAGGCTGTTCATAACGATGCGCGTATTCTTTGAATCGCTCTATGGCCGTATCGTAATCTTTGACTTTTTCGAACAGTCCCGCTGCAATAAACAACGCCTCTCGCTTCACATTCTCATCTTTATCATTTACGTATAAGAATAGGTATGCCTCAGATGCCCGTTTCCACTGCTTGTTCTGCTCATACGCAAAAGCCAGCTTTCTAGGGAACTCAGGGCTAAGCTCATGGCTTTTGAAGTTTTGATTAAGGTCAGTCAGCTGACGTATTGCAAACTTCCATTTCTTTTGTTCCATTAGCATAGAAGCAGCATCAAATTGAGCAACCACTCGTACATTCGATTTAGGAGCGTGTTTTTTGATGCTCAACATTTTCTTAATAGATTCATCCTGCTTTTCTTGTTGAGCCATAACTTCGGCTCCTTTATAGATGGCTGCTGCCAATCTATCGGTCACTTCCGCATACTCAGGTGCTTTTTTATTTATGAGTGCACGCTGTGCTAAGTAATTACTTTCGGCCAAAGCATACTGCTCAAGTTTGAAATATGAGTGTGCAATGATACCGAAAGCAGTCTCTTTCAGACTTTTGTCTAGTTTTTTGTTGTCTTCTATCAGATCTTTTGAAACGGATATCGCTTTATCATACTGATTCAAACTAAAGAGATATTCAGCAGCATTCGTCAAGACGGTCGGAGAACGCTTATCTGAGTGAAATACTTTTGCGAAGCGCAACATACTTTCGACCGCTTTCTGACGCCACTCTGACAATTTTTTGTCGTCGGAGATTGTGTCAGTATGCTTTTGGAACGCAACGATAGCCGCGTAGCCCGCTTTATTACGGTATGACTTAGACTTGTAGTCATACGCCACGGTTTCATAGTCCAAAGCAGCTTGTTCAAATTGCTCAGCTTGGAAATGCGCTTCAGCCTTCAGGTAAAGCATTTTGTCGGTGTCTTTATCTTTCGGAAAAGTACTGACAAAACTGGCATAAAGCTGCGTTGCACGACTAAAGCTATTACCCGCCAATGTACGACGCTCTTGCGCTTTAGACTTGTCTTTAACGTTCGATTTTTTAAGGAACTGCTGCCCTTCACTGTGATAGTGACTGGCCAATTCTTTAATGTAGGTATTTAAGTCAGGCTTAATGTTTTTCTGTGCCGCCTCACCATGGCGCACCCAATAAGGTGATCCCATTCCATACAAGGAAACAAATGTTTCTTTTTCGTTTAACACTTGCTTAGGGAAACCGCCTTTCAAATAGGCACTGATCAACTTACTGTGGAAGTGCGGTGCACGCTGATCATCAGAAAAACGATCAACGAAGCGTCGAAATGTTTTTGCACTATCATCATAACGCTGCTTTTCGAGGTAAAAATCGCCTAATTTTTCGTAAAGACGCCATACATAAGGCTTGTTTTGCAACATACCAATGTCTTCAATGCCACTGGCGCCATCACTATTAATGAGGGCTAAACTCATTGAGTGCAATGTATCATCAACCAGTGGTTTTTCTGTTTTGGATAAGGCACGGCCTTGCTGACGCACCATTAGCTCGTCCAGAACGTAAGCAAAAGAATCTAAACTGTCATTATAGTAACCGCGCTTGTACAGCGTCCAAGCCAACATATAATGCGCATTCAACAATAGCTTGCCACTGTCTTCGCGAGTGGTAGATCGGTAAGATTGCTCAGCTTTTTTGTATTTTTGGTGGCTGAAATAAATGTCACCCATTCGGAAGTACACTTCTGCAATCGCATGGAAATACGGATGCTTTTCGACAAGGCGTTCCATCATTTTCAGTGCATTTTTCGTCTGCCCTTCCATATCGTATGCTTTCGCAAGCTGATACAGAACTTCCGCGTTATCTGGCGAGTTAGGATACTTCTCCAAGATATCGACGTAAGATTGAATGGCATCTCGATAGTAACCACGCTTAGGGGCAGCATTTGGGCGTGTTTGTTTATCATCACCTTCATGCATGTAAACACCCGCAATGCGTCGTTGAATCTGCTCTTTTAAATAAGCATCATCAACCAACTCGAGCAACTCACGATACTCTTCCCGAACGCCCTCATGGTCCAAGTTTTCAAAATCAAGATTGGTTTCTTCCTCTTGGCTCTCGCTCAACCCACCAATGGTATTTTGGTCTGCAAACATACAGCCTGAGAGCAAGGCTATTAAAGCTATATAAGATAACCGACTCATGGCGTTTCTCCATTTTCTTGAGGCTCGCTGTCTTCAAGATTGGTCAGTGCGCTATCATACAACCTTGCTTTTCCCAATCGTGCTTGTGCCCAGTAATACTTCATTCTTTCTTCGTGCTTATCTAACTCTGCGTTTACCACTTTACGCATCACCACTTCTAAACTTGTTATTAGGTTATTCGTTACGTTTAATTTTTGCTTAATCGTTTTGTGCAGTGCCCGTGCGCGCCTGATATTTTCTTCCGACTGCTGGTACGGTTTTTTAATTCGCTTCACTTTAGCTAAACGATCATCTAAGAATTCAAAATCACGCTTAGTGGATTCTAGCAAAGCAGAAAATCGTTCTTGTTGTTTTTCGTCCAATGTCATGGTGTGCAATCGCAGCTCAGAAATATCGTCTTCTAGTTGCTCTTTTTGAGCTTCACTTTTTTTAACGAATTTCGCTAATGAGTTGCTGGTCCAGCCCTGCTGACGATGCTTAATAATCAATTGATGCTCAGTCGCTTGGCGCGCCCAATAGTCTAAATTGCGTCTCACGCTATACAGGTCACGTAGCTCTTTAATCACTGAGTGAAATTTGTTACTGGACATCAGTTCGATCAAAAAGGGTGTCAGCTTTTCGTAATCTAATGTTGCCTCGGTACCATACCAGTCTGTTTCATCAATCATGGCTTCTAGGTTGATGACGAATTCTTCTGGAATATCTTGACGACTAATCACGTCACGGGCACTGTCGATGGCCTTCACACCTTCTTTGAATTCCTTTTCAGACAACAAGTAGTTCTTGAGGGCTTTGCGCTTCGCTCCTTGTTTTTCATACAAGTGCGCCAGCAAAACTTTCGCCTCTTGCACTTCTGCTATCGCAATGGAGCGTTTGTTTAGTATCTGCAATGCTGGAATAGCTTCGGCATATCGATTCAAATTAATGGCGGTCCAACCATAGGTGAGCAATGCCCGGTTTGAATACAGACCGGTTGTTCGAACACCTTGTAAGTAAGTCCAGGCCGATACGAGATCTTTATCTTGTATTGCCAAGTGTGCCATCGCGTGTTTCGCACGGTCTGCTAAGACGGCATACTCTTCGGCTAAGTTTGTTTTACTGTAGGACACAACTCGATTTAAGTAGGCCATCGCTTCCGCTTTGCGATTTTGCTGTACAAGGGTTACCGCTAAGTTAAACAACAAGTAAGGCTCGAATGCTGTACCTTTGGCTGTTAGGTTAATACCTTCTGCTGCCGCATCCAGATGCTGGTTCCGGATGTTTATCAATGTGGCTAAGTAATTAAACTCTTCATGGACTTCCGCAGGGATTTTACCCGCAATTTTCCCCAAGCTAATCGAAGCCTCTTGAGGGTCTGCTTTTTGGTAGTAGAGTTTAGCTAAATAGAACCACGCTCTATTTCGAACATCTTCTGGCACATTGTCATTTAAAAGATCATTAAAAATAATTTGTGCATCATCTGCTAGGCCGTAAGACAGAGTCATCCCGCCTTTTAATAGCCGCGCTTCATCACCATGATGCTTTAACTCATTCTTTTCTTTTGCATATTCGTAGCCAATTAATGCAGAAAAGTAATCTTGCTGATAATAATCAAACAAAATTGTGCCGTACTTCAAATCTTTTACCGTCGTCCCATAACTCGTGACGGTAAACACCATCAGTAATAGCAACGATAATGTGTGTGGTATTGGCATGCGCATGGTCATTTATTCATCACCACTGTTTTACAGTAAAGACCGGTTCTTGCTTACTGTGATCATCTAAAATCGCCAGTTCTATGTGCTTGCTACCTCGATCTTTCGTAAAGTCGAGTGTCGCTGCCCGTTTATAAGCTCGACCATTTGGACCAATACCCGTAAAGAAAGCGGAAATATTATGAAGCCCTTCATTTAAATTGGTGATGTGTAAGCGCTGAATGCCACCACGCCCCAATGCATCTCTTTGTTTGACAGAATACAAATGGCTCGCCACCAGTTTTCCGTCGATCTTTAATTTGACACTTTCTAATGTAAAGAATTGCCCAGCATCCAGTGATACAAAAATGCTCGCTTGGGTAGACGTCGGGAATAACAACTCCTCTTCCATCAACCGCAAATCTTTGTTGAGACCAACCACACTGGATTTCAATTTTTGTATCTTTTGTGACAACTGCTTCACAGTACTCAGTGCTTTTTTGGCACTGCGTTGGCTTTCTGCAGAAGAAAAATCAATGCTTTGCCCGTTTTGCTTTATATTCTCGGAATTCTTGGTTTCAGCATGTCCGCTGAGCGGCATTATTAATGTCAGTAACAGTATGTACAGCAAACCATGTTGACCCATGGAGAACACCCTTTAAATTCGATTTTAGCCGATGCTGAAATAAACGTTACATTCAGCAAACTTTATTAACTAAGTGGTTATATTGTTGGTGGCATTATCGTCCCTTTATTGGCAAAAAAAGGGCTACAGGTTCAAAAATTACAAATCAATTCGATTTTTTTTCTAAAAATGAGACGTTATTTGTAACACTGTGTAAGAGTAAATTTCGAAACGGTGAACTAGTTATCAATCAATCGGTGACAGATGTCCGTGAGTTTGCTAGCCAAAAACATACAATAGCGATATTACATTTCACTCCACCCAACGGAGTCGGGGCAACAGCATGCACAAGGCTTTATCCGCCTGGCCATTGGCCATTTTTTTATTCTTTATTAGCCTAACCAATCCTGTTTTTGGGGAGGGCTTATACCTTGAAGTAATAGATCCCTATTTAGAGCTTCATACTGGTCCTGGTCGTGGATACCCCAAATTCCATGTGGTGGAACAAGGGGAGAAGGTCCACGTCATCAGCCGTCGCGCGAATTGGTACTACGTAGACAGTGGCCGAGGTCGTGCTGGCTGGGTAAAACAAGAAGGCCTAGGGCGCACCATGGCTGAAAACAGCATGCCAGCTGCCCTTCCCGATACTGACCACGGTGACTATTTAGCCCAACAGGCACGAGTCGGCTTTTCACTGGGTACTCAAGCAGACGTAGAGACTGTCCATATTAATGTGGGATACCGCGTATTTAGCTGGTTAGGCGCTGAAGCAGAAATAGGCCAGATATTTCATCAGGATTACAACTTAGATTCGCGCGGAATCAACCTTTTGCTAGAGCCCATAAAAAGCTGGTCATTTACTCCATTTCTTTCAACCGGCATGGGTAAACAGAATCAAGTTCAAAAAGTCGTCAACTCTGTTGGCGATTCAAAACTCCACACCGATTATGAATTTGTCGGCGCGGGTATTAACTATTACATCGGTTTCAATTTTGTGGTTCGCGGCGAATATCGCAATTTGAAAGTTAAAGCACCTAATCAAACAGTGAGTAACGCAGTATGGCGAGTCGGTTTCAGCAGCTTCTTTTAAGCACAGTTTTAGCATCTGTTTCGACACTGTCAGTGGCGGACACAACAGAAGAAGATGGCAATGTAGAAATCAACCCTATTAAAGTGGTTGAGCCTAGTGTGGATCAAGAACGCATTAGCGAAGCAATGATTGACAGTGAATTCTTTGAGCTAGGCTTTTACACCGGTATTTTAAGTGTAGAGGATTTTGGCACTCAACCGGTCTACGGGATCAAAGCTTCTTTCCATGCTACAGAAGATTTTTTCTTACAGGCAAATTATGGTCAGTCTGAGGTTCAAGAAACATCTTATGAACGTTTGTCAGGTGATGACACCAGTATTCTGACGGATAAACAGCGCGAGTTAAGCTATTACGATGTCTTATTGGGTTACAATATTTTCCCTGGTGAAACATTCGTAACACAGTCAACGACTTATAACTCAGCCTTTTATTTGGTGGCAGGTGCGGGTAATACAAAATTTGTGGGCGACAACAACTTTACCGTGGTGTTCGGCACAGGCTATCGCCTAATCCTCACCGACTGGCTAACGTGGAATATGGACTACAGAGACCATATTTTCGAAACCAAATTGCTAACGGAGAAGAAAACCACTCACAATATCGAGTTTTCTACCGGGTTAACCGTATTCTTCTAAGCGCTATAGAATAAACACCTTAATCAAAAACGTGACACCCATCACACTTTTGATTAAGGTGTCATTCCGTTTTTAATCGCCCATTCCCTCTGCTTTTGTTGCAACCCAATTTAAGCGATTTGCTTTCCACCACGGGAAAAGTTCTCATATTCAGCAAACAGCACCAAGTTGGCTAAAAAATCGTCTTCAAAACCGGATCAATCTCTCAGTTTGCCACCCCCATACTCAGTAAAATCGGGTAATCTTTTGTATCACTATCTTATTTTCTGTAAGCAGCAAGGAGACACGAGCGTATGCGTAGCCATTTTAATGCTTTCGCCCACCCGATACTCGGTGCAGTCGTCGTGCTGGCATCTATAGGCACCAATATCTCTTTGGCAAATGACGAGCCCCCTACATACGAAGAAGTGTGCGAGTGCAAGGAAGTCTACTCTGGTGTTCGAGAAATTCCTGTCATGATTCGTGACTTCAAGCACCAGCATCCAGATTTTGAAAGTACCGTTGGATACGATAAAGGCATCGTGGAGTTTGAGTTAGGTTTAGATGGCCGCCCTGTTTATGCTCATGGTGACGAAGGTACGCTTACAACCAATGGCCCTGATGCTTTTAATCAGTGGTATCGTGACACGCCTGGCGTCAATATCGGGATTCCTGCAACTTTGCAATTAACAGAGTTATCACCGGGCTTCTGGCAGTACGCAAGTCAAGACTTCTTCCCAATTGATAACCAAGGTTGGGGCAATCAAGATTTCCCTCGTAACTATCACTTTACGCTCGAAACGCACATGCAATTCTTCTACACCGAAGGACAAACCTTTACTTTTAAGGGGGATGATGACCTTTGGATATTTATCAACGGCAAGCTCGCCATTGATATCGGTGGTGTTCACGGCGAAGAAACACAAACCGTTAATCTAGATGATGTTGCTGATAAGCTCGGAATTGAACCGGGTAACACCTATTCATTCGACTTATTCTTTGCAGAGCGTCATTATGTACACTCTCGATTTACATTCCAGACCACTATGGAGCTGGAGTGCCTATAACCGGCCTAGTAAAAGGTAATATTTAATCGATCAAAATGACTGCTTTACTTTTAAAAGCAGTCATACACCTACTCCGCAAGCATCAAGTTAATCTAACGTTCTTCTATTTTATCGCTATCCAATTTATCGATATCCATCGGTAAAAGCAGTCTAAACTGTGCTCCTTGCTCTTCACCCTTCAGCAATTCTATACTTCCTTTTAGTTGAACGGTCGATAACGAGTAGACGATATGCAGACCAAGGCCACTCCCTCCCTCTTCTGTTTTAGTCGTAAAGAAAGGGCTAAAAATTTTGCCTCTTACCTCTTCGGCTATCCCTTTACCATTATCCTTGTAGTCAATTTGTATTAAGTTATCGCCCTGTTCTTGAGCAGTGATGCTAATTGTGCCTTTTTCGATTTTTTCGAAACCGTGCAACACCGAATTATGTATAAGGTTCGTGATAATCTGATCGAATGGTCCTGGGTAGCTATTCAAACAAATATCCTCATCAACATTGTAATGAATAACATGTTGGGTTCTCTTCAATACGGGGCTGAGGGTTCGTTCAATTTCTTTTAATGTTTGAAGCAAGAAAAACTTTCGCTTGCGGTCGCTTGCCTGATCAACAGCTACTTGCTTAAAGCTAGCAATCAGTTCACTAGCACGCTTGCAATTACTCTCGACTAAATCAGCCGACTCATTTGCCATAGCCACGTATTTCGAGAAATCTGATGCGGTCAGTAATTTTTGATTCAATTTTTTTTCGATGGCTGCAACGCCATCTTTGATCACAGTGGCACCGGTGAGCGCTATTCCAATCGGTGTATTTAATTCATGAGATACGCCTGCCACCATACTGCCAAGAGCTGCGAGTTTCTCCGTCTGCATGACCTGCTCCATCGCTTTAGATAGCTCTTGTTTTTTTGAGGTTAATTCGTGAGTACGATGATCCATGCGTACTTCTAACTCTTCATTTAACCGTTTTAGCTCTAACTCCGCAGATCGTAGATTTTGATGTTCATTTTCAAGGGATCGATAACTTAATACGAGTTTTTCAGTCATATTGTTAATTGCAGTTGCTAGATCGGTTAATTCTCGCCCTGCAAATATCGGGACCCGGTGATCTAAGGAACCCTGTTCAATTTGGCTGGCAGTATGACGAATCTTTCGGATGGGCCGCGTTAATAGTTCGGCCGCTAATATACTTGCGATGACACCAAAGATTGAAATAATACTAATTTGCAATATCCACTGTTCAAATAGTCGGTTAGCCGGGGCGTAGTAAGCATCACCGTGCTCAATTAACAACACCTTCACATCCAAACTGCTCATCTGAGAAATGGCTCGAACGCCATTGACTTGATCACTCCACTTAATGGGTTCCGATTGCTTTAAGAGCTCTGGATACGGGAAGTCCGTAGCAAAGGAACTTCGATCTACTGAGTTCGCTAAAATTTTATGATTTTCATCAACGACCACTATTTGGTACGCATCCGATATATTTTTTAGGGCTAGGTTGACGATGCTTTGCAAAATACTCGTATCTATCACTAACCGAATATAGCCCACTGGGTTCGATTTTGATCCCATAACCGGTGCCGATATATATAATCCGTTTTCCTTGGTTTTTGAGTTCATCTTTAAAATAGCTGTTTGTCTCTGTACTGCTGATATTTCCTTAAAGTAAGCCATGCTGCTTTCGTTTGGTGAAGGAAAACTCGCACTGGAATCGAGAACATTCAGCCCTTCTAAGTTTATGAGCGCAGCAGAGTGCGCGAAAACTGAATCTTTTAATACAACGCTGCGTAGCGTCGCGTTGGTGTCGTTTTTAATCGCTTTTGGGATCGGGGGTTTGGCCTCTAGGAATTGTGCCAACACTGGAATGTAGGAGTCTGCTCGAATAGCTTCTGTCGTGGAATAAACGTAAGCATCGAGGTCACTCACAATGCTGTCTAGCAATGCTAGAATGACTTCATTTTCACGGTACTGTAAGTCGTCAACATTTTTCTGGTAGTTAAAAAATGAAAGGCCTGCCATAGGAATCAGCAAGACAATTAAAAATGTGAGTGTGAACTGAATTCGAATACTCATTCTAAATATCGATTCGTTAATATAGAAGACGGAGTGACAGGCTCAGAGAGAATTCCATTTCTAAGGTAAAAATCCGAGTACACGGTAATAGCCTGTGCTAATGAGGTGCCGTGATTAGATTGGTATCGCGCTACATTTTCTTTGAGGCTAAAGAGGTGAATACCTTCAATTGATATTTGCTGCGCGTTGAGCCCCGTGTAATTCGCCACCACCTGGTTACCGGCTTCAAAATTTTCCTTCCACCACTTTGAGGCTCGGAACCAAACGGTTACAAATTTGGATAATACTTCTGAGGAATGACCAAAGTGGCTTTCGCGAACCGCAATCACATCAGGAATTAGACCCGGCGTTTCGGCACTGGAAAAAATCACTTCTCCACCCACTGCCTTTGCTTGGTCAACATAAGGTTGCCATGTTTGCCCGACGTCAATCACGCCTTGCTGCAATAACATAGGCACTTGCGAAGCATCTACATTCACTAGTTCCACTTCTGATGGGTTGAGGTTTTCACGTTTCAGCCACTCTCTTACGAGCACTTCCCCAAACCCACCTAAACTCGTGCCAATTCGCTTACCCGAGTATTGAGGGTCACCAGCCAATGGAATCACCAAGAGTGCATCGCCACCGGATGACTCATCAGCAGCCATGATGATTTTTAGATCTGGAATCGCCTGAGCAATGCTGACCACATCCCCTAATGCGGCCCCAATCATATCGATTCGGCCCGCCGCAAAACCCGCCAGCATTTTATCTGTGTCTTTTGGCATTTCAATTTGAACATTGAGTCCTGATTCTGCAAACCAACCCTTCTGTAGCGCGATTATGCTTGGGTAATACCCAGGCCATAGGTCGATGGATAATTTAATCAAAGGGGTTTGAGCGGAGCGGGCTAGATTTGAGTCGAGGACAGGTGCCTTCCCTTGGGTCTCTACAATTTGCTTGCCGAACAAGCGTTTTTCTTGAGTAGACGAGTCGACATCTGACGGTGAACATGAAGTCAGGGCAAAAACCAAAGCGCTTATAGCTAGATGTTTTAAAGCCGTGTTTAAATCGAACATGCACTCAACCAGCAACGAGTTTTGGGGCTGTTTAATAACTATAGTCGCTGGAATACTGGCTGCATTGGATCACAGCACGGCTTAGAAGTGATAGCCAGACGGCCTGAAGCACCGTCCGGCCAGAGGAAGAGATAAGCTACTTGAGACGAATTCCGTCCTTATCAATACTGATTAGTCGCTGCTTATATAGCGTACCAATGGCTTGCTTGAAGCTATTCTTACTGATACCAAATTGCTCTTTAATCAGAGCGGGTGCACTTTTGTCATGTACAGGTAAGAATCCATCTTGGCTCTGAAGCCTCGCCAATACCTGCCCTGCAATGCCCTCAATTTTTTGATAGCCCGGCGCTTGTAGCGATATTTCCAGTTTCTTGTCATGGCGTACGCGCTTGATATAAGCCTTCGTGCGCTGACCCATACGCAACTCACGGAAGATCTCATCGTGATAGATCAACCCCCAGTGGGTGCCATCTACGATTACCTTTCGGCCTAAATCAGATAATTGAGCAACGATCAGATCGACCTCTTGACCAACTTCAAAGCCCCCTTCAGCTTCATCATAGAGAAATGAATCTAATTTGGTTGAAGCAGCAATACGATCGCTATCATCTAAGTAGATGCGAGCCAGTACTTTTTTGCCGATCTCTAATGGCTTGCGTTGCTCGGAGTAAGGTACAAATACGTCTTTTGGCAGACCCCAATCCAGAAAGCCGCCCATTGCATTAACATCTGCAACTCTCAGCCAAACAAATTCATCCACCTGGCCCAGCGGTGTATCGGTAGTGGCTACGAGCCGATCCTGAGAGTCCAGATAAATAAAGACATTTATCGTGTCACCAATTTTTGTGTCTTCTGTTAAATATTGCTTAGGCAGCAGGATTTCTCCTAGCCCTTGCCCATCTAGCTGAGCGCCCCTTGGCAACAATTTGATGACCGTTAAACGATTGTACCGACCTATTCTAACCATTTTTCTTTCTACTATTTAAGAAGCGGCAAGGATACCGGAGTTTAGCGTCAATCCCCACTGTTACCTAACAAATCACCACAAAGCCTTTTAGCCAATCAACCTCGTACATCGACTATTCTCGCGTTCACGATTGAATTGGGGCTGCTCACACCTTAATTATTATGTTCTACCACGGCGTGCTAAGACTCTCCAGCGCTGCTTATTCCTTTCTGTTATCTCGCATATAAATGAATGATCTTGCAGAGTAGCTCAATCAAGCTACTTTGATGGTAGGGGTCACCGCCCTTCTGATCCGACAAATGGGTGCCCTTTATATGTTGTCCATTTAACGTTGGTGTATGACCATCAATCCGCTCTTTCGATACCTTTCTCTGCCGGAGAAGCGTCAAGTCATCGAAGCAAATGGAGGTTGCAAAATCATGTCCCTTTCAACGCAACAAATTTCATTGGTACAAGATAGCTTCAAGAATGTTGAGCCCATTTCAGAACAAGCAGCAGAAATTTTTTACGCGACTTTGTTTGAGTATGATCCCGCTCTAAAGCCACTATTTAAGGGTGATATGAAGGAACAGGGTCGTATGCTGATGGCCACCCTGAAAATCGCTGTTAACAGCCTCACCAACGTTGATTCGCTGGTTCCAGTTTTACAAAAACTGGGGGTAAAACACGTCACTTACGGCGTCAAAGTAGATGATTACACTCCCGTAGGCATGGCACTACTGCATACTCTTAAGACTGGCTTGGGGGACAAATACACGCCAGAGCTTGAGACCGCATGGGTAGAAACCTATCAATTGGTCGCAGATGTCATGCGCACTGCAGCCTATCCAGACTTTAATCCTGAGACCTATCAAAATATTAAGTCTTACCCTGCTTTACATGGCGAAGCGCCGCCGGCTAAAAGCGCTTAATTGGGGTCATACAAGCACACAATATTGCCTATATCGGCAGAGGTTAGAGCATCCGTGTCCACTGTCAGAGGCTAGACACTGCCTGAAATTAAGATTCGTCAGAGATCCAGCAATCTCGCAACGCTCAACTTTTGGCGAATTGAATGACGAGTGCGATGAATAGTGTGCAAAGCACAAATAATGGCATGCTGACTTTGTGTGCTTTACGCCCATCGGCCTGCTCGTGATCTTGAGCGCTCTCGACCGAGCGTTCACAGCCTCCACAAATTGCATATCCCTTCTGGATAATGGACTGGCAGTGGGGGCATTGGACCCAACCCGTAAATTGCGGGGTCTTTTGGCGATCTGCTTTTGAAGCTAAAAAACGAATGGGTGAGAATAGTTCTCGTGACATGACAATTCCCTTTGTATTTATGGTTGAGGCCCCTCGAATTGAATCTCACCAAGGGTAATCCATCGTCACACCGCCGCTTCTGGACAGTGTCATTTGACTGCACCTTTTTTACTCAGCATTCACTTAAACGGGTGATCTGTAAGGCTCAAAGAGCTTGCCAAATGACTCTCTGATCATCACCGATCACCCTCAATAAATGTGATATTCATCACATTTAGGCTTCAACATTGGCTGAATCGGCACGCTTCCTATGCCGCATTCAAGCACAACGGCCAATAAATTTAAGCCTGTGCTCAGCGATTCAGTATGTACACACGCTCATAAAATGACGACAAGCCGCGCGCGGCAAATCGAGGTTCATGCTCGATAATGTCTTTATCTCTTAAACAGGTTTGCTGAAAACGGCCATACAATTCATTCATCTCACGATGACTCACCGCATAGGGTGGCCCAGCCATAATTACTTGATCGTAATCCAGTGTGATTAACAGTTGTTTCGCGAAGCCTGTGATTTCGCAAAGATGCTGAGCATAATCAGGTCTGACATGAGCCGGAAAAGCGACTAAAGCAGCTCGATCATAGACAAGATCAATTTTGGTCAATGTCGCTTTGCTCAGCTCAAAAAAATCGCCTACAAAAACGATTAAGTCTGATGATGTGCTGATACCAGGTACAGACATCCCAATACCACCTGATCGAGGAGTACGGGTTTTCGCATGGTAAATTTTGCCGTGCTGTACGCCATTTTCCATCCACGCCTCCACTTCAGGCTGAATCTGCATTTCTTCAAACAGCTGCTGTACTGCTCGCTCATTTAATTCATTGGCAATAACACGATGACCTAAATCCAGTAAGTATCCAATATCCAATGATTTTCCACACAATGGTACAAACACCGTTGAATGATCGGACATTTCGCATTCAGGTAAATAGCGTTTTAATAGCGGATGCACAACAGCTAAGTGAAATCCAATTTCCTGCTTTTCCCACTTTTGATTCCAAAAAGTGTTTTGCTGTTGTCGACTCGGTAATTGAGAATTCATCGCGATCCTGAATGGT
This sequence comes from uncultured Saccharospirillaceae bacterium, assembly GCA_947503895.1. Classification (GTDB taxonomy): domain Bacteria; phylum Pseudomonadota; class Gammaproteobacteria; order Pseudomonadales; family Oceanobacteraceae; genus Bermanella. The sequence continues at coordinate 182,979 of CANNFT010000003.1, read as the reverse complement.
AAGTTGTAGATAGTTGGTAATCGGGCGGCCACCCATTTTACGTCGACTTAGAGTGAAGGGCATCTCTATAACGTCACTTTAAGCTCTGGCAGAGACGTCTTTTCGAGTTCAAGGCGTGCTTTGAAGCATCTAACCGGTTAAATCAAAAAAGTACAACACAGAATTTGGAATGTCTATCAGGCCCCAAAGGGAAAGTTTTGCACTGCCGACTTAAAGCCCAACAAAAAAGGGCACCATTTTTCAATGGTACCCTTTTGTCGCGATGCGTAAATAAATGAAATGGTCTCAGCCAAACTGCAAATGCAGAGCCATGAAAGCCACATTCATCATTTTGTACATTACATCAGTTTGCGACCTTTACCGGCAGCAATGCGTAAACGCAGTGCATTTAACTTAATAAAGCCGGCCGCATCTTTTTGATCGTAAGAACCTGCATCGTCTTCAAACGTCGCAATGCTTTCGTCAAACAAAGAATCCTCTGACTGACGACCAACAACAACGATATTGCCCTTATAAAGCTTCAAGCGCACTACACCATTCACGTCCTTTTGGGTTTCATCAATGGCGGCTTGCAACATCTTACGTTCTGGAGACCACCAGTAACCGTTGTAAATGAGTTCCGCATATTTTGGCATTAACTCATCTTTTAAATGCGCTGCATCGCGATCCAGTGTGATTGACTCAATAGCTCGATGCGCTTTCAGCATGACGAAGCCTGCCGGAGTTTCGTAACAACCACGTGCCTTCATACCCACGTAACGATTCTCTACGATGTCTGTACGACCAATTCCGTTCTCACCAGCCACTTTGTTTAAGTGCGTCATAACTTCAGCTGGCGTCATATCCTGACCGTCAATGGCCACGATATCACCGCCACGATAGGTTACTTCAATATAGGTCGGCGTGTCAGGGGCGGCTTCTGGAGACTGCGTCCACAACCACATATCTTCTTCTGGTTCATTCCAAGGATCTTCAAGAATGTCACCTTCGTAGGAAATATGAAGCAAGTTAGCGTCCATAGAATAAGGCGATTTCTTACCCGCTTTCTTTTCGACTTGGATATCGTGCTTTTCACAGTAAGCCATTAGCTTTTCACGGGAATTCAAATCCCACTCTCGCCAAGGCGCAATCACCTGAATACCTGGGCTCAGCGCATACGCACCGAGCTCGAAGCGCACTTGGTCATTGCCTTTACCCGTTGCACCATGAGAAATAGCATCCGCGTTTGTCTCAGCTGCAATTTCAACTAAGCGCTTAGCAATCAGCGGGCGAGCGATAGACGTCCCTAAGTAATATTCGCCTTCATAGATAGCATTCGCGCGGAACATTGGGAAAACGAAGTCACGAGCGAACTCTTCTCGCAAATCTTCGATGTAGATCTCTTTAATGCCCATCGCTTCAGCTTTTTTTCGTGCAGGCTCTAGCTCTTCTCCCTGACCTAAGTCAGCGGTAAACGTCACTATCTCTGCTTGGTATTCTTCTTGAAGCCATTTGGCTATCACTGAAGTGTCCAAACCGCCTGAATAAGCCAACACAATTTTGTTGATCTTGGACATTAATTGCTCCTAAAAGGGTTATTTTCCCTTCGCACTCTCTGCGAAGGCGTGACAAAAAATAGGGCACACATTCTAGCCTCAATACCATCCATAAGAAACCTTTTCCCTTAAAGTCCTTATTAAACCGAACTTTATTCGGCTGCAGCCCTTTAGATAACGGTATAAATGAGATGGCGGGTAAATCAACTCGCATTTTGTCAAATAATGCTCGGCTGCGGCTAACCACGCTAGGATTGGTCACAATACACACCACGCCTCAATCGACTCGAATGACGCTATGGTTTACTCAAATCTGCGGGTGGCTAGACGCCTCATCGCTACTTAGGTGAGCACTCCTGGCAATTATTTACGGCCCCAGACATTCGGAATAAGTTGAGCATATTACGACCAGAAATGCCCTTATAATGCCTAGCTCTAAGCACTGTAACCAATCAATCACCACGCATCGTATTTCGACAAATCACGCAATTTCGAACTACAATTCTGAATAGTCAAACTTACAGCCAGGCTGGCTCACCCTAACCGCTCAAGACTCGGTGATCGCCATGAATATAGATTTACCTTTTATCTTCCAAACTCTTAAAGCAGCGTCCATTTGTGCAGCGGCAATCGTCTTAATGAGCGGCTGCGTGGGTTCTGAGGTAGATTCCAGTAACATTGGTCAATACAAGTTCAGTCTCGCTAATATTGAAAAAGAGTGTACGGTCAATCGCTATTCAGGCGAGAACCTAGAAATCTTGTGCCCAGAAAATATGAAAGAGGTCGCGCGAGACTGCGAAGGGTTTATTAATGGTGGCCTCGCAACAACGACGATGAATTGCCGGGGTGACCTTTGGGAAGTCAGCAAGAAATGCGCAATAGAAATGAGATCCGCCGACACAGGCAGTATTAATTGCAAGTTATAGTATGATTCTATTGAGTACGATAACTTGTACGATACGAACAGAACGGCAAAGAGAATAGAGTAAACAATGAATCAATCGCCCGATAAAATCGATGAAGGTGCTGCTCCTAGCCTTGCATCCTCACCAAAACCAACATCTTTCAAACCGGCGCAAACAAATAAACAAACTGGACGCACAGTGGTATTTCCTGTTCCGGTCATATTGATGACCTTTGCCATCTATATTCTCGTGTTTGCTATGCACGAATTTAACCAGCTTCAACTCGCACCTACTCCTAAAAGTGCTATGGATATTTGGCAGTCTGTTATTATATTAGCGCTACCAATCATGGGCTCCGGCTTAGTGGCAGTCATCATGAACCTATTAAAACCCAACTCATTCTCAGTCGTTTTTAGGTTTTTAGCGTTTATCCTATCGTTCGCAGGTATTATTTATTATTTAATGGCGATCATGGCAAATATCGCTAAACAGGTTTAATTATCCTCGGGGATCATTTTCTTGGCTTTTCAATAACCGGTAGTAAGAACTCACATCACGAAAACCCAGTTGAGAAGCCATATCTTCACAGGATATATTTTGTCCTTTTAGTTCAGAAATTTTGGATAACCTAGCCTCTCTTACAATATTGCTATGCGTCCACCCTTCTTCTTTAAGCCTTCTGTAGAGTGTCGCACGGCTGACATTTAAAGCCGAGGCCAAATCATCAACATTACAGTATTTACGGAAATTCATCGCCAATAAGGTTTTGACTTTCGCAACCATTGTACTGCGACCCACCATAAATTCCTGCACGTGTTTAGCCCGTTCTTTCAGGATACTTTGTAAGTAGGGGTTCCGGTGCAGCAATTTTTTATGGAATTGATCTTTAAAAATGACAATATGATTACTCTTTGCGCCAAATGAAATTTTTTGACCAAATAGTGAAGTGTATTCATCATGATAGGTAGGCTGGGGGTAAGCAAACTGTGCAGAATCAACGATAAGTTTTTCACCAAGTAATTCGCTCGCCCACACAACCACGGCCACCATGCTGCGCTCGGTCGCATTACTAGGGTAGTTCAAACAAGACTGATGACAAAAACTCAGAGTAATTTTATCAGTGGGCGCAGCGTGTAACTCCCATTGCTCAGCTTGATTCAATAAACTGATATTCTCTTTAAAAATATTGAACGCCGTCGCAAGGGTATCACTGTAGGAAATCCAGTTTGCCAAAAGGCCTTTTGAATAATCATTGACCTTTCTGCTCATATCAAACGATAGCTTGGATTCTAAACCTACCCGTTGCCATAGCGTTACCAAATAAACTTCCGGCAGCCGACGCTCAACAATGGATTGTTCCAATGCAAACTGTACGAATGCATCATATAAGTCATATCCAATTGCTTTCAATTCAGTCTCCGAAAGCAACCCTTGATTAATCAATTCGTTGGCTAAATCAACAACAGCAATAGCAGATACGCTATTAGTAACATTCATATTGCCCCTCCGCTCTCACATTGCTGTTAAAACTCAAATCAATCCATTCGCACACTAATTTATCATCTGATGGCATAAAAATGAATCAACTTACCACAACATTGAATCAATTCGCCTGAAGCTGCGCGCACTAAGATCCTACAATCTCCACATAACACCAATAGAGATAACGCAATGACAAACCAGTCTAATAATTTTGATACCCTCTCTGATCAATATACAATCCATACTGAATCTGATTTAAGACGCATTATCCCAAACTACCCTTCCATATTAGATAAGCGAGTCCAATCGACTTTAGACATATTTTCATTAGAGTTTTTGGAGAAATCTTGTGTTGTCATAATCGGTACATCTTTGTGTGGGATAAAAATGACGCCGTTAAACTATCGTGAAAGCATATCTGTCGACAGTATTTCATCACTTACACTTACACTTCAACATCTACCTTCAGGCTTTCAATTCAGCAGCGATATCGAACGATGCCAAGGGAGTTTGTTTTTTATGATCCCAGGTGTAGGTCACTGTCTTCGAATAAATGGAACGTTAGCGAAGTGTACGCCAGACCGCTATCAATTTAACATAACGAAGGTCTACTTCCACTGCGCTCGAGCAGCTGCGCGATCGGAGCTTTGGTCGTTGAACCATTTATCGAAAGAGATGTTAAAATTGAGCGACCAAAATATCATTCAACATACATCCTATGCATTGTTAAAAACCCAAAATTCAAAACATGAAACGGAAATTTCACCTCGCGGAGATGAACCCGGTTTTATTAAACCCCTGAGCGAAGATACGTTATTCCTGCCAGAGAGACCGGGTAATAAAGTGGCAGTAAGCATCCGCAACATCATTGACGAGCCAAGCGTAGAACTATTATTAATGGTACCCGGCCACACCGCCACATTAAATATAATGGGTAGTGCATACGTAACCCATCAGCCATCGATTTTGAACCGGTGCGTCGTCAACGGAAAGACACCAAAGGTGGGAATAGTGGTTAAGATTAAGGAAAAACAATTTCAATTTGATGAGGTACTAGCAGACTCTGGACTATGGCAAGCTCATAACCAAATCGATCAATCTGCTATAACACCTTTCTCGAAAGCACTTTCCTCCCATATGAATGGAATAGGATTATTAGGAAAAGCGACAAACCTGATCGTAGATTCAATCGTAAAACATGATATGAAAAATTTATATTAGGGAAGTGAGCTTCGGCGCACAGAGCTTTCATCTCCGATGTTCTTGGTGGACAATATAATTTGCAATTTAAAACAGATGAAATCACTACACACGGATCACGTAGATGAGTTTAAAAGGAAGTCACTTTTGATTTAATGAAGTACTTTCTCAGTGTGGCCTGTTCTGCATTAGACAATTTCTCTGCGGATAGTGTAATTGCTAGACTGTGTATTTCACCTGTACATTGTGATTAACCAATTGTAGTATTAAATGCATGTTTGTGTTCTTCCTTGATGAGTTGCAAATGCGCATCACACAAATAAAATATTATGTTTTCTATCGGTGATCAAATGGACGTAAAATTAGATTCAGATGAGGTGGCCGTTCTTAAAATCCTGCTATCTGAAGTCGTTATTAAGAATAGGTCAGGAGAGCTCGGTATTATGCATGGAGCCAATCGATTTATTTCTACTAATCGACCGTTAAGAAAGGCCGGTTTGGAAGCTCTAGATTCAGTGTACAAAAAAGTTGGCCTTAAAGGCGATTGCAGAAAGTTTGATGGGTAAACCTGAAAGATTTAGCTAAATGTCTACATATAATAAACTCGCACTTTTTGAAGCCAGCACCGGAAAATAACTAATTCTGTTGGAGTACATTACTTGGAGCAGCAATGAATTTTCTATATTCACCCTCACAAACCAAGGCTACGAAGGATATATGTAACCATCTTAGCCAAGCAGAAAAAGCAAAGATTTATGTTTATTCTTTTCTTTTGGGTATTACATTTTTTTGCTTACCCGCTACGCTCATTTATGGGATTCTTTGGTCTACTTTTGAGTTTAGCGTTGAACGGCTATTGCTGTCATGCGCTTTTATTTTCATATTGGTGGTCATTGCCAAGGCTCTAATGCACAAAAAACGACAGTTATTGCTCAATACCGAATACGCAAAATCAAAGGGGTACACACTCGCCGATATAGTCAAATAACAATCGCTAAAGAGTTGAACACGATAGCTCTTACCACCCAAAACTCCGTACAAGAAATACAAATAATATTTTTTGAAATTAAATAAGGGGTAATTGCGAAAGTTTTCGCTTTAGACTAACACCCAACTAGAGCATGCACCCATACTAGCGTAGTATTTTCGATATTTTTCGCGCAACATATCATTGCTTGCTTTGATTGGATTAACCAAATAAATCAATATCGCCCCTTTCATCAATTCTCAGCATACAAACTCAGCTCTGTCTGCTCTGCTTTGGATAAAATCCTCCGTAACGAGGTAGACTTAGTATATGCAGAGCATGGCCAATTGCGACCATGCTCACGCTTAAACGCCCTCACTCAAATAGAATTCAGAAACATCCAATTAATAGGGGCATTGGTTAACCACAATTCATCCGTCATTGCGTTGGCGGCTCTAAGTGCTGAACGATATCAATATGAATCCCGGCAGGGTCTCGGATTATAAAATGGCGCTGCCCCCATGTTTCTTCCTTTAGAGGCATCGCTACATCAATGTTTAATCCCATTATTTGGTCGTACGCCACGGTAGCATCACTCACTTCGAGACTAATAACATAGCCTTCGGAGACCATTTTGGCGTGCAGTAATGAGGGCTGACTTTCATGATGTGGGACTAAAAAGCCTAACTGAACACCATTACTCGGTGACACCAAGTGTAAATAAAAGTCTGAATCATAGAATACGGCGTGAAACCCGAATACCGATTCATAAAATGACTTAATGGCATTCAAATCTTCGACCACCATCACTGGAAACATTGCCTTAAATTCAATCATACTATTACCCTTTCTTGATTGTCGGTACAGGAAGGATAGCGCCGAATTATTTTGCCTGATTGTACAAAACGGACAAGTTCGCAAACTCAGTCGGTGTGAGCCCCGTTAGGCGCCTAAATTCTCGAATATGATGAGGTTGGTCATAGTAAAACTGTGACCAAATGTTGGTTGAGGGTTTATCGTTCGTAAAATGAAGCATTGTTTGAAAGCGCTGAACCCGAGTAAAATCACGTGGCGATAGGCCAAGGTAGAGCTGACAAAGTCTTCGTAAATGGCGAGCAGAAAGTCCGAAATCTGAACAATGGCGGTCAGATAGTTCTATTTTTTCGGTTACATTTTGGTGGACATACCGTACGAAATGCGTGAGCCGACGATCTACGCCTCTGTACAGTAAACTTGATAACAGCACCTCATTGATCCTGCCGCATTTTTTACTGAAGCCATCATCTATCGCTAGTGCCTCGACGAGACGATCTATCGTGTCGCCGCCCAATACGTCGGATGTACTTTCACCTTGCCACTCCCCAACGGGCACTTTACTCAACCATTGCTGAGCCAGCACGCGAAGGCGCACACCGAAAAATACGGCCGGTCCGTCTATTTCGAATATTTCAGGTTCACAGAAAGGCACCACAAATAAATTTTGCTCTAGATTTTTAAGGGGGAAAATAATATCCACATTGTTATCTGGAATACTGCGATAGGCATATTGCCCACTCGGAACGGTTAACTGCCAAAAACACTGAACCCAACGATCCAAGGGATAGGCGGGAGCAACACACAAATACTGTCCGGCGCCAGACACTTGCCCCTGATAGCTATAATCAATGAAATCATTTCTAACAAGGGAAATGTTGCTGGTTGATTTCATGTCAATTTTCTTTGCCATTACAATGCTACAAGGAACTTATTGGCCCGACCTAAAAAATGGACGACTGTGTTTTAGTCGTAATCGCTTCTAATACTTTCATCCCTTTATACGAGTTGCCATTAGGGTTTAGCCTAGGACTCCAAACCGTTATACAATATTCGCCCGGGTGTATGGCTACAATGCCACCACCTACTCCGCTTTTACCAGGTAAACCCGTTTTAAATGCAAATTCACCTGCCTCATCATAAAATCCACACATTTGCATAACAGAGTTGATTCGCTTAGAGCGCTCTGGGCTAATGACCACTTCATTTGTAACGGGGTTAACCCCACCTGAAGCTAGAAATAAAAAAGTCTGCGTCAATTCCTGGCAGGACATTTCAATTGAACAGAGATGGCAATAAAAATCCAGTACAGGTTCAACATCATTATGGATATTGCCAAAACTTTTCATAAAATTTGCTACGGCATAGTTCCTGAAACCGGTTTGTTTTTCGGACTCTGCAACTGCGAAATTGTAGTCAATACTCTGAATGCCCGAAATATGCCGAATAAATTCAATAAATTCTTCTTTAGGGTTATTTAAACAACTGACCAAAATATCACAAACAACTATCGCGCCAGCGTTTATAAAGGGGTTTCGGGGTATACCCTTTTCATATTCCAATTGGACCAGCGAGTTAAAAGGCGAGCCTGATGGCTCTACACCCACACGCTGCCAAACATCCTTGCCAATTAATTTTAGTGCCAGCGTAAGAGAAAGAACTTTAGAAATGCTTTGAATGGAAAATGCTTCATCCGAGTCACCAAATGAAAAGTGATTCATACCTACAGTGGTTAGATGAATGCCAAATTTAGCGGGATTCACCTTGCCCAGTTCAGGAATATAGGTCGCCACTTCACCAAGATTGTCTATATCTCCCAGTTCAGTCGCAATTTCGTGAAAAATTTTCTGATAATCAATGTCTTTCATCATATAGGCAACACTTATTTAATCCGTGTGATCTCGTGATTATTATGGTGCATCATAGCAGTGATTGACTCTAAATTAAGCGTAGCAGCAGTGGCTACTAGGGAATGGGTCAATCTAGGTCATTTAAGTATTGCACGCCCTCGCTTTAGGGTGCCCTCGCAGGCTAAGCGGTATTTGAAAGGAGAAGATCAAAAAGCTAACAGTGAGTTAGTGTGGCGGATCAACGTCCCCGCCAATTACTTTTCAATGTGAGCTAGCTTAATGATTTCTGGAAGCGCACTCTCCTCCACCCCTAAGCATTCCAATATGGCCACCAGCAAATCTGCTGAAAACATACCTTTACTCACCTTGCTACGAAGATTATCCGCTGTTAATACGACTCCACGCTCCGTTAGCTGAAACACCAAGTCCTCGTATCTAACCGCTTTGAGCACCATTACAGAGCGAATGTAACGAGATATAGAATTTTTATAAGGCGTTAGCGCCTCTTTGTTAGACAAACTTTGCTCATGCTTCATGAAGGGCCCGACTATGAGGTTTGTGGAACATAGATCACAATACAGTACTATAGAGCAACATAACGGATAAAAAAAGTATTGACTTAATAAATCCATTTGCTACATTTGTGACTTATATTCCACGTTACGTGAATAGGTCGAAGGAAACCACCAATGAGCACAGAGAACCTTCAGCAATTAGCTGAATCGCAAAAGCACTGGGTCGTTGAAGCCGAAGGTGATTGCTTCAGCATCTCAAATGACGAAGGGGTTGACGCCGTAGTTTATAAAGGCGAACAGCAAATCATAATTGAAACCGTTCTGTTTCCTGCATCGCAAGTGATGGACACTGCTTCAATGAACGATCTGATTCTTCGTAGTCATCACTTGGTGCCACTCAGCACAATTTGCATTAAAGAGATCAATGGAGAATCGTACTACGTCGCATTCGGCGCATTATCTAAAGACAGCAAGGACAGTGTCATTCTGGAAGAAATAGAAACGCTTTTCTCTAATGTCGACGAATTCCTTGAGTTGTATTCCGAACTACTAAACAGTGAGGCGGTAGCATGAGTTTAAAGAAAATATGGACGGCACTGCGTGGTGCAACGAATGAAGGGCTTGAAGCCGTTGCTGACAGCCAAGCCATTCGCATCCTAGAGCAGGAAATGCGTGAAGCTAAATCTGAGCTACAAAAAGCAAATGAAAGCCTGACGACCATTATGGCTAAGCGTAAGCTGAACGATCAAAAGATCATCGCTCTGCAAGCTGATGTTCAAAACTACACTAATCATGCTATTGCTGCCAGCGAGAAAGGCGACGAAGCATTGGCGGTAGAATGTGCTGAAAAAGTAGCCGAACTAGAAAGCAACTTGAGCACAGAGCAATCATTACGCGATAGCTTTAAAAATTCTGAGACGACTCTCAAGTCAAACATTGAAAAAGCGAAAGCCAACGTTAAGCGCATGGAATCGCAGATTGATCAAATTAAAGCCACTGAGTCTGTTCAAAAAGCTCAAGTTGCCGTTTCATCTCGCCATATGGGCGCGAATTCAAAAATGAAAACGGCCATGGACAGCTTGGAACGAATCAAAGCTAAGCAAGCGCAGCGCAGCGCAGAACTCGAAGCCGCTGAAGAGCTCGCGAATGATGAAAGCGGCAGCAGTTTAGACGCCAAACTAAAATCTGCAGGGATATCTCCTGGCGGCAATGTGAATGGGTCTGATAAACTTGCACAGATTCTTGCTGCTAAAAAAGGTTAATTTGTGCTCACCTTAAAGTTACGCCGCGTGCTTGCGGCGTTCTTTCTTAAAGCTAAACTCACCACGTTAATTTTCTTAACAATTGCTTACGCTTTGTCCAGTTATTATTTACTACTGTGGTCGGGCGAGAGCAAGTTAATCGCGTTTGATCAGTTTATATATTGGTTAATTGTCACTGCAAGTACAGTAGGATACGGAGACTACTCCCCGGCGACATACGGCGGAAAGCTCGTTGTAAGCTTATGGGTGATACCGCTTGGCTTAAGCTTATTTGCTATTGTGCTCGCACATTTTGGATACCACTTCTCACAGCTTGCATTAAAAGGTAAAAAAGGACTGCGCATGTTAAGCAATGAAAACCACTATGTAATTATTGGTTGGAATGGTCAACGCACACTTCGACTGATTGAATTGCTCATTGCCAAAACCAATGGGAAACCAAATCAGATTGTTCTTTGTGTCGTGAAAGATATTGATAATCCCCTCCCCGGCCAAATCGATTTCGTGAAAGCTGAGTCCTTTACCCATCCAGAAACCATGGCGAGAGCCAATCTACCTAAAGCCAAAAGCATTATAATAGATACACCACTCGATGACGTTACCCTTACAACGGCACTGTTTTGTAATAAAGTATCTCCTAAGAGCCATAAAACCGCCTACTTTCAAGATGACTCTGTGGGTGCTTTATTGAAAGAAACCTGTCCGAGTATTGAAATCATCCCGTCCGTATCCGTTGAATTACTCGCTAAGTCCAGCATGGATCCTGGCTCAAGTCATGTTTTTAAACAGCTTTTGGACACCACCTCGGGCATGACACAATACGCGATTCAATATTCAAACGAAGAAGCTATTTCATTCGCCGATTTATTTAACCACTTTAAAACAGAGTTGGCAGCCACACTCATTGGCATCCAACGAGCTGATTCCGAAATGGTGGAATTAAACCCTAAACTTACCGAGACTATATATTGTCGTGATAATTTGATTTACATTTCGAATCATCGTCTGTCTCGTCATGATTGTTTCAGTAAAATCGAAAAGGCTGCCTAATGGTGTTTAATAAGATTTTTGGTAGTAAACCCGAAAAAGTCAAAATTGAAACCCCCAGCATAATGGGGCTTAGAATTGGTTGTAGCTTTGAAGTAGATACATTACTGCTCAAACTGGTTGAACCTGAGTTAATGGTTTCGGGGTCAAACCCAACTCACATTATTAAAGCTGCCGGAAAAGTTGAATTGGACGGCACGACAATATTCCGTTTTTACACCGACGACGATGCCTTTCTGCAAGTCGTTTCTGAAGGAGGGACAGAAGAGTCCCATGTTGTAGACGTCAAACTTTTTCACTTCTACGACACGCTTGACATTCCTTCGCAGGATGATTGGGATCGCTTACTCTGGAAGGAAATGGGCGGTACAGAGTACTCACTTGAAAACTATACTTACTCTCGAGTCTGGACGTCTGCAGGCGATTACCACAATCCTGTTCATATGCTTGAAAAAACCTACGATGTGGATGGGGTTTCTCAGACCGATCAGTTTGTCATGTTATTCGAGCGCCCTATTTCAAACGACAACACTGAATCACTCATGCTGTCAGCAGAAGAAACAGAAGAAATCGCTGGAAACTTATCTCGATGCTTAGTATTAAGCACTGGTATTTCTTTAAGCCCTTCGCAAATTAATATTCACGGTTAATTCATATCAAACTCTCCCAGATATTCTGGAATAAGGATAAGTAGTGGAAACTTCTGAATTGTTAACAGGCGTCCTAAACTTCGCACTGTATTTTGGCCTGTCAGTGATTTTCTTAATAGTATTTAAATATATCTATTCAGCTCTCACGCCTCATGATGAATGGAAATTAATTAAAGAAGATCAGAATACAGCCGCAGCGATAGGCTTAGGCGGCGCTGTGATTGGCTTTTCAATCGCTGTCTCAGGTGCGGCTAGCAACTCCGTTTCGCTCGTCGATTTCGCCACTTGGGCTGCCATCGCATTGGTCGCACAATCTGTTGCGTTTACCATTGTCCGCTTTGGTTTCATGCCTCGCATAGTTGAGCGCATCGAACAAAATGAAGTCAGTGCGGGCATTATGCTAGGCGCCACCAATGTGGCCGTTGGGCTACTCAATGCTGCATGCATGAGCTACTAACGAGGGCCATGTGATGAAGCGAAGTCAATATATTGATCTAGATTTCATGCGTAAAATTAAACGCAAGAAATATTTTTTTAGTCCACTCGCGATTTCTGTGGCTGCTATCTCCGTCTCCGGCTGCTCCAGCCCGGAACAGATCAAAGTAGTGACATCTGTAGAAGATTGTATGTCCACTACCTCGCTATCTTTACAAGAGTGCGAAGCAGCCTATCAGCGAGCGATCGCGGAGGCTGAAAGAACAGGACCCAAGTACTCATCTCAACGCTCGTGCGAAGCTGAGTTTGGTTATGAAGGCTGTCATCGAACGAGTAGTGGCTTTTTCTCGCCTCTAATTGCGGGTTTCATTATTCGAGAGATTATCGACGAAGTAGGCGATGCAGCCACTGCTCGTATGCGGTATGGCAGAAATCCCGTATATAAATATAACCGCCCCTACTCGAAACATCATGATCAAATCATGACCACCGATGGAACCATCATCGGAAAAGCGGGTAAATCAAACTACAAGGTACCCAAATCGACACTCAGCAAGCGAAAGCCGACTGTAACTAAAACGGTTTCACGGGGTGGTTTCGGTTCGGTTGCCTCTGCGAAGTCCAGCTGGGGTGGCGGAAAGTCACGCGGCTGGGGAGGATAATATGATTCGCATGCCCATTAGCGAACGCCTTGATTGGCAAGCTAAAGCTGAAGAGTTTGGTTTTAAGTTTCATACTCTATATGGTGAGAAGTACTGGGATGAAAGTGCTTATTACCAGTTTTCGCTTCAACAAATAGAAGAGGATCTCGAAGCACCCACGGAAGAAATTCATCAAATGTGCTTATCTGTAGTCGAGAAGGTCATCAATGATGAACAATGGCTCTCGCGATTCTGCATTCCAGAAAACCAATGGGACTTCGTGCTCCAATCTTGGAAAAACGGCGATCCGAGTCTGTATTCCAGGTTAGATTTCGCCTATAACGGTAAAGGGCATGCCAAACTTTATGAAAACAACGCAGACACACCCACCAGCTTATATGAAACGGGCTTTTGGCAATGGCTTTGGCTGCAAGAGAATGTTGACGCCGGCAAACTGCCTTTAAAAGCCGACCAATTTAATAGTCTGCAAGAAAAATTAATCAACCGTTTTTCCGATCTTCAATACCTCACACCGGATCGCGTTCTTCACTTTGCTTGCTGTAAAGACACTGAAGAAGATCGCGGAACGGTTCAGTATCTAGAGGACTGTGCCAATGCCGCAGGCATTAAGACTAAGTTTGTTTATATTGAAGACATTGGCCGAGATAACCAGCACCAATTTACCGATCGTGATGATCACGTAATAGAATGGTTATTTAAACTCTACCCTTGGGAGTTTATGTTTCAAGAGGAGTTTGGCTCCTCATTAGGCCAACAAAATTTAAGATTTATTGAGCCACCGTGGAAAAGCTTGCTGTCAAACAAAGCTCTATTACCTATGCTATGGAAAATGTTTCCAAATCATCCCAATTTATTGCCGGCGTTTTTTGAGGATGAGCTGAATCAACCAGATGTACCATCAAAATTAGTCAAGAAGCCCATTTTTTCACGGGAAGGCTCTAATATCAGTATCATTGATGGTAGCCATTCCATTGCATCTTCAGACGGCCCGTATGGCGCGGAAGGATTTATTTATCAATCACTACATCCATTGCCACTATTTGGGCAAAACCACACACTCATCGGCAGCTGGCTGATTAATGATGAAGCTGCGGGCATTTCTCTGCGCGAAGATGCAAATGCAATCACACAGGATATGAGTCGATACTTGCCACATATCATTTTAACCTAGACCCTATGGATTAACTTGGCTCTCGTCAATAGATCCTGTCGCTCTATTCCTCTACGGTAAAATGCGTCAGGATCTTTTTTAAAAACTTCAACTTCACCTCTAACTGCCTTAAAAGACAATATCGCAAACGCTCCTTGCTAGCTCCTCCTTTAATTTTACGGTCTTTCTTAGCGCAATATATTCATGCCGACGTCAAGGTTAAAACATGCCTACAAGCACTGCTTTAATCTATTAATCTGTTTTAAACTCAGCGAGTGTTTTTTTGCACACTGGCAAATGTCACCGATTCCACTTAGTGTTTTTGCTCTGTAAAACGCATCCTTCATTAATTTGATAACTGCGTTTTCCATTCAGAGTTGAAGCTTTTAGCTGCAACATTTATTCAAACAAGTGGAAAAAAACAATGAAGCAACTGTCCATTTATGCAGCTACGATCGCCATGTCGGTCGGTAGCGCAGCCTCCCAGGCCGAAGACTTAAATGTCTACGACCAATTAGCCGATGTTAAGGGGGTGCAAAGCATTATTGAGGAACCCTGTGGCGATTACGTAAACTATGAAGCGCAATGCTTTACCATCATGATGGAGCAACCGGTCGACCATATTCGTCCTTGGGGAGAAAAATTCGAACAACGTATTCGTATTATTCACCGCGGATTCGATGCGCCCGTTGCATTGCGCACCCGTGGATATAATGTGTATGACGATTCAGCACCCTTCAAATATTATCCGATCGAACCCACCACTTTAATTGAAGGAAATTTAATTGATGTTGAGCACCGCTATTTTGGGGCATCCAAACCTGCTGCTCCATTAGATTGGTCAAAATTAACCATTTTTCAAGCCGCTACAGACATGCACAAACTCGTGAAAAGACTTCGCAGTTTGTATTCTGAGAACTGGGTGGCATTTGGTTACAGTAAGGGTGGCATGACATCAACCTACTTTAGAAATTTCTATCCGAATGATGTGACCGCCACCGTACCTTACGTTGCACCACTAAGTTTCGGTCGCGCGGATGCTCGATACAAAACATTCTTAAACGAAGTCGGCACAGCTGAATGCCGTAAACAAGTATTAGATTTTCAACGTGACGTACTAAGCCGTAAAGGTGATATGGTCAGTGCACTGGATCGCCATATAGAAGGTAAAGAAACGGCAACACGCTGGCCTCATGGTACGCCTCAAGCGTTAGAGTATTTAGTCGGTGAGTACGGGTTTTTCTTTTGGCAATATGGCAACGGCTTAGCAGATTGTGATTTGATCCCTAAAGACGGCGTTGAACCTGTGGTCGCAATTCAGTACTTAGATGATACATTAGGCATTGACGGCTTTATGGATTCGGGCTTTAGTCAGTGGGAATCTTATTACTGGCAAGCACTGACTCAACTTGGTTATGGTGGTTTACTGCTAGAACCATTGAGTGACTTACTGGAATTTAATCCGGAAGATTATTTAGTGTATGCACCCGAAAATGTAGACGTTCCTCGTCACAAGTTTTTCCCTATGTTTATGATGCATTTATGGGCTAAGTATGGTGCCGAGCGTGTCATGTACGTTTATGGTGACTTTGACCCGTACACTGCTGCGGCCTACCCTTTAGCAGTCAACGCTAAGGAAAACGAAGTTTATCGCTTTAATATGGCCGAAGGAAATCATGGTGCTCGCATTGGCCGGTTAAGTGAAGAAGATAAGATCGAAGCTTCAAACATTCTACGCGAATGGATGGGTTTGAAGCCTCTTGAGGAAAAAGTAGGCATCATGTCCATGCAATCAGTCAACACGCTAACGTTGCCTGAGCCACCGCTCGAACGTTAATATTTAGCCAACAAAAAAAGCCCAGCGCTAGGCTGGGCTTTTTTATGTCTTTGAAACGGTGAACTATTCTAGGTTAGTCGTATGCGTAGTGCTTACGAATATCCACTGGAACATCTGCTAGTTTATCCAGTGCCGCTTGGATTTGAGGGGAAACGAAACGATAGTTTTCCATCAATGCTGTAGCACGTGCATAATCACCGTTTAGTTCGATCAACAACAGCTCTTGAGCTAGGCTCGCCACTGAATCTTTTAGCTTTTCATCGTTCACTTTGAATAAGCCTGCTTCGTTAATTTCGAAACCGCCGTTTTCTAAGTGCCAGTTTAGCTGAATGGCAACACCACCGCCGTGAGCACTGTTGGTGCCAAAACGAATCGAACGGAACATGCCAGCTAAATAAGAACCAAATAGTTCGTCTTTTGTTAACGATGGAATTGGGCTATCAGGCATATCAATAATGTATTGATTGCTGTGAATAGACAATACATCTGCCTGACACTCTTCAATAGTGCTATACAGTTCTTTTAACTCAGCGCGCACTGTGGTCTCACGACCATCAACAACAATATTGCCTGGCCCTAAACCGTGGCTAATTTCATGCATTAATACGAAGTTAAAGAAACCAGAGAAAGATGGCTTGCCTTGATCTTCCTGTGACAGCAGCGTGTCTTTGATCGGTGTTAGAACACCTTCAAATTTCGCTTCTAACATGTTTTTCAACATGACATTTTTTGAACCAACGTTGTCGCGAACCCACTCGTCATTGGGTAAATTGAATGCAATGGTTGCATACCCTGAGCGTGCGTCACCACCGGTATATACTTCGTTCACCACCTTGATCGGCGAAGACAAACCTTTTGGAGTTAAATCATAACCATCCGGTAATGGATAATTATCAATTAACTCTGTCCGGATACCTTCAATGGCTTCAAGTTTGGCTGATTCTTCATGATCAGTGACCGTCACAAACGATTCAAATGCCGCTTTATAACCAAAACGCTCATCTTCGTATGTTTCGTATGGCCCAACGACCAATTCGATATCGCCGTTTAATCCAATCCAATCGATGTCACTTTCACGATAATCGTTTGACTTGAACGCCGCAGCACGACTCAACAAGTATTTTTCCAAGCTTTTATCTTCGGTTAAACGAGCAGCTTTCTTCAAGTGGTATGCCGCCATGCGCAACTCACTACGGAAGAATTTCGAGTATGGAATGGCAATTAAATCATCGCCACTTCGACGAATCATGGTAAACCCACTTCGGAAGTCTTCTTCGTCTTCAGGGTGGGCTGCGATCCACTCCTCAAATTCTTCGTTGGTCATATCGGCAGGGTAATAATTTACGCCTGCAATCTTTTCATCATCCAAATTGATGAACGGCTTGTCCATTTCAACGCGATCCCAAGGACCTTGCATGACTTTGAAGTAATCGTAGTAGGCTTGATATGTGGTGCCTTCTAAGAAACTTAAAAAGAAGCGCATGCGGTTATTGTCTTTGTGAACCTGTGTTCTAAAAATACGATCAATGTATTTCGTTGCCTTCACAATTTCATCTAACGCAGCTTTTTCACTTGCGGGTAATTGCGAAAGATCAGGGTTTACATCAATCAGTGCAAGCTTATCCAATTGCGTTTGTACGTGCTCTAAAGGTGCAACACTGTCTATTGGAATAAGTCCAACAGCGGATGTTGTGCCAACATATGAGCTGACTGCCAAGGCGATGGCAGCAAACAGTCGCTTGCGCGCTTTGATTGCCATGATGGAAATCTCCGTATTCAAAATGGATGTCATTTCTTACTCGTCGAATGATTAAAACTTTGTCACTCGATAGAGAAAGAAGACTGAAAATTACCGTACAGAGCGTACGGCGATCCCATCAGTGTTTGCTTGTATGTTGAGAGAGTCAATTTTGAGTAAACGCGTTCTAATACTTTTAGGGAAGTGTCCGATTCAAACCCTAAGTGATTACTCTCACTGTACCCAATGTATATAGAAAAGCTGACGATAGTAGAAGTGCAAGAGTGTGAATTACGTCAAGGATGAACCTTCATAAATTGACGCAATTAAACTAATACCGAAAAAATACACCTTTAAATTATTGTCGAAACTTGTTTCCAAGTGAAATTGACAATCATCTAAAGGTGTTTTGAGTGGAGGTTATGAAACTTCTCTTAACAATCGTGTGGGGGAGGCGTCCATCACAGGACGGCTGGCCAGCCAACCACTTAACACAATTGCTACAACTGCTGAAAATGGAGTCCCCATCCATAAAACCCAATGAGGTTCCCAATCAACCTCAAAAATTTGTACGTACAACACTCCACTGAGTAGCTCCGTCGAGAGCACCGCCAAAATACCCGCCAGCAATCCCAACCAAATATATTCGAATATAATGAGTTGACGAATGTAGGATGTCTGCGCACCTAATGTCCGGTAAATGGCTGCTTCTTTTTTACGCAACGACAACGTGCTCAGTAACGTCGCAAATAAGAGTAAAATACCGGCTGCCAAGACAAGCAATAAAATATACTCAACGGCCACCGTGGTTTGATTGAGTATGTCGCGTACTTGCCGAATGATTTGCTCAACCGGAATCACGCTCACCGCTTTAAACTGACGATTCATTTCTAGCAATAACGCCGAGTCTTCTAATGGTAAATAGAAGCTATTCAGGTATGTATGATGAAATTTTTCTAACGTATCGGGCTCAAAGACCATGTAAAAATTTGGCTTAAAATTGTCCCATTTCACTTTACGAATACTGCTGACCTCTGCATTTAATACTTGGCCTGTTATCTTGAAGGTCAATTCATCGCCAATTTGGATATTGAGCTTCGTGGCTAACTCACTTTCTACCGACACCCGAGGCAGACTTGTTAAGTCATCTTTCGACTTCGAATTTGGTGAGAGTCCCGTCACCGATCGCTTGGTGTCTGTTCCTGCTTGTTGGTCTGCGGGTTTTGTTAGGTCGCTAGCTTTTTCAGGCCCCCACCACTGACCTTCCAATATTTCAGAATCGTCAGCTAGGACAGCGCTCCAAGTCAGGTTTAATTCACGTTGAATTGCATTAGGACGCTCTTCCTTACTCACAACCTCGGTAACGGCTTCGCCATTAATTTCGATCAATCGACCACGAACCATAGGGTAAGATAAACTACTTTTCACACCCGCTCGCTCGATGAACGACTCAAATTCGGTTTTTTTATCCGGTAGAATATTGATCGCAAAATGATTGGGGGTTTCCGGAGGTATTGAGGCTTGCCAACGAGCAAATAAATCCGTTCGCACAACAATGATGAGTGTGATTGCCGTGAAGATAAACGCAAACGCGCCAAGTTGTGAAACCGCATAATACCGATGACGGTAAAGCTGCTGAAAACCACTTTTTAGTGCTTTAAAGCGTTTAGGTGCACCGGCAGCACTGGCTGAGCGATGAGGGTTCAACAACAATTTTTGAATGAACACCAGCATGCTCGCTGCCAATGCTCCATATAAAATGGACAATAACCCAAGCCCTATCACAAAGATTAAAGTCAGTTTTAAGTGACCCGTCAGAATGTAGGCCAGACCTCCCATCGCACCTATGGCGGATAAATAATACATATTTAATGTCACGGGCTTGGGGTTAAGCTCCCGTCGGAGGACACGTACAGGGGAAACCGTTTTTAGCTTCTGAATCGGGGCCAAGGCAAAAGCCATCAGCACAACCAGCGCACAGAAAAAGCTCACGACAACGGGCATCCCGCGAGGCTCTAATAAATCACCTGGTAGTAATTCACGCATGACTTCCAGTAATCCAAAATGCGCAAAAAAACCGCCCGTGGCACCCACAATGGAGGCCAGTAACCCCGTCATCAGCAATTTGGTCAGAAAGATCGTGGATATATCTTGCTGATGAGCACCCAAGCAGCGTAGTAAGGCCGCCGTCTCATAATGGCGCTCACTAAACCTTTGGCTGGCCATCGCTATGGCCACACCGGCTAACAAAACTGCCACCAAACTGGCTAAACTAAGATATTGCTGCGCTTTCTCCAGCGCCCCGCCAACACGCGTCTCCGATTCAACCACACCTGCCAGCTTTTCACTTTCTGTTAACTGAGGTTCGAGCCAGTTGGCGTATGCAAGTACATCGCCTTCGTCACCGGTGAAATAATGTTTATGCAATAAGCGACTACCCGGTCCGACCACGCCGGTTTTCGGTACATCTTCTAAGCGCATGAGAATGCGCCCGAATGGGCTGTAAAAATTACCACTGCGATCAGCGTCTTGCTGCAATACTAAGCCCACTGTGAAGCGAGCGTCGCCTAATTCCAGCGCATCCCCCACGCGAATATCAAGCGCTTGAAGTACCCGCTGCTCCGCCCATACCGTCCCCACTTCAGGACTGGATGCGCGATTTTCTGGCGATCCAAAGGGTTCCATACTGACTTGGTTAGAACCTTTCAAAGGATACGATTCACCCACTGCTCGTACTCGCGATAACTGCAATGCCTCTTTGGCGTAGGCCATGGTGGAAAATGCCAGCGCAGGTGCATGCCGCAACCCTCGCTTACCCGCTTCATCTATCCACTCTTGCGGCATCTCATTGGGGCCGCGCAGCGTTAGGTCCCCCGCGATTAGCTCACTGGCTCGATACTCCATCGTGCGCGTCAGGCGATCAGTAAAGGATGTAATCAACGTCATGCTAAACGCCGCAACTAAAGTCGCAACAAGTAGCAACCGCATTTCAGCACTGCGGATATCTCGACGCCAATGTTTCACCCCGAGCTTTAGCAACCCTAAACGGGTTGTCGCCTTTAAAGTCTTCGTTACAGTCGTTGGCGCACTCATGATGGTGAATTAACCTCGCCAGCGTGAGATGTGTGATCCCCGGCCTCACCGTCAACGAGTTGCCCTGCATCCAATAAAACATGGCGTTGACATAATTTTGCGAGGTCGTGGTCATGTGTCACTAACACAAGCGTCGTCCCATGCTCTGCGTTTAAATTGAACAGAAGATCAATGATGGTTTGACCCGTTTGGGGGTCGAGATTTCCGGTAGGTTCATCGGCAAAAAGAATTTCTGGCTCAGTCACAAAAGCTCGCGCTATCGCCACACGTTGTTGCTCGCCACCAGAAAGTTGATTGGGTTGATGATCCAGCCGATCTCCCAACCCAACACGCTCCAGCCAAGCTCTAGCTTTGAGATCCGCCTCAGCATCACCTGCCAATTCCAGTGGCAGCATGACATTATCCAGCGCCGTTAAATGGGGGAGTAATTGAAAGGATTGAAATATAAAACCCACGTGTTGATTGCGAACCGCGGCGCGCCCATTCTCATCCAATGAAGACAGTTCGTGACCATTTAATTGGATCGTACCGCTTGTGGCAGAGTCTAGCCCAGCCAACAGACTAAGCAACGTGGACTTGCCCGAACCAGACCGCCCAATAATGGCAAGCGTCTGTTGAGCATTCACCTCTAGATTCAGCCCTGATAAGATGCTCAGTGTTTGCGTTCCCAATGAAACACTTTTACTCAGGTTATCCGCTTTGATTACAACCATGCTTCATTCTACTCGTTTCTTGATTCACGCCTTGGTGGTTTTCACATTTTTGCAAGGCTTTAGTGTCGCAGTACAGTCTAGTGCAGTCTCTCCGACTCAGGCGTCTACTCAGACTATTTTAGTGCTGGGCGACAGTTTAAGTGCTGGTTACGGTATAAAAATTGACGACAGTTGGCCAGCTCTTTTACAAAGACATCTCGCAAAGCAAAAGTTTCCTTATCGCATTGTGAATGTCAGCATCAGTGGTCAAACCAGTGCGGAAGGTCTTGCGCAAATAGATGGGTTATTAGAAAAACACCATCCGGCTTTAGTGATATTGGAGCTGGGAGCGAATGACGGTTTGAGAGGCCTGGCCATTGAAGAAATGCGTCGAAATTTAGCAATCATGATTACCAAGGCGCAGGAAGCGAATGCGGACGTGCTACTGATGGGGATGCATGTTCCGCCAAACTATGGCAAACGTTATAGCGAAGCGTTTCATGCGGTATTTAGTGATCTCGCACAGCAATTTAAAACGGGGCTTGTACCCTTTATGCTGACGCCTGTGGCAACACAGTCAAAATGGATTCAGGAAGACGGGTTACACCCCACTGCTGATGCCCAGCCTATTCTAATGAACTACTTTTGGCCGTATATAAAACCCATGCTGAAACCAGCCGGCTAACACTAACGCAGACTTAAAAACCGGTATTAACCATCATTGGCTGCGTGGGATTTAACATGAGGGTATTTGGGTAGAGGGTATTGACGAACAGCACGACTGTTTTGCCGAATGGCACGCATGACTTCTTCAATCTCTTTACAGTGGCGTCGTGTCTGGTCTAACTGCTCCGTTAGCTCTTCAGCACATGCAAATAAATCTTTAAGCACTTTACGAAATCGGTAAGTCTGAAACTCATTCATACCGCTCATCTCCTTCTGATGCTTCGCCACCACGTAACGATATTCGAACAACCACGACGACTGTTCGACCAGACATTGAATGCCCAGTCGATCGTTGACCTCTTTTGCAGGGTATCGTTAAAAGAAGGCGGAAGACCAGCGCTGAGGTCTGGTCTCGCAAGAACATTTATTGCTAAGCGAGTTGATCTTTATGCGCAATGGTGACCGTTTGCGAATCGTGATCAAATAAAATCAACGCCAAACCCGTTTGTAATTGATGTCGTATTTGTTGTTTCTTCGTGTCTAGATCAATTTCAAACTCACCGTAATCTGTACCTTCACGCTGAATAAACTCTTCAATCAAGCCTTCTAACGCATCCTTAGAAATTGCAGTGTAGGGAACTTGACTAAATTCACCTGTGCCGGTTTCAGCAAAGGCATTCATCACAGCTTCCGCTTCATTCATTCTCTCTTCAGGATAGGAAGGGTCAACATCATTTAGGGGGCTTTCTTTCTTAGGCGAAGCGCATTTAGGTTGATCAGTCATATAAGCTTAATGTGATGATTGGAGAAACAGTGATTACTAATATTCGAAACCGGTGTAAACCAGCATGAGCGAGAGCCGATGGGCACCGACCGGGATCCCAAGCTACTTAATGAAAGCCGCTTCGCGCTCCCATTCACATTTCATTCTCATGTTGCCACTATCTGGCGTGTGACAGCCATTAGCGGGTGCCTCCCATAAAAATGTATGTTTCCCTGACAACTCGGTCTCTAAGTGAACCGTTGCTGAGACCCAGTACATTTTCCGCAATAGATTCTCAAACTTTTGCATCCAAAGCTCCCACTCATATTCAACTGCGCGGTAGGAGGCTCCGAAGTGGATCACCTGAGTGTGGTAAGAACCGGTAAACAAATCGACACCCGGTAAAGAGAACATGTCCGCACAGAGAAAAGGGGAATCTTCATCGAAAGATCTCGGTAGCTCAAGCAGACGGGTACGATTGACCATGCGTCTTTTACGCAAGTCCAATTCGGGCGCCATCGGCAGGTCCTTAATGCAACCGTATACTATTGATTCCTGATCCACTCAGGATCTCCTTCCAGTGAGCAAAAATGCTTTGATAACAAATATTTACAAGATTTGCGACAAAAAATATACCGAATATTCAATGTCTTGAGACGTCGCTCAAGTATCCCTTTAAAAGCCATCCGGGAACACACTGTTTGCGGTGTGTGTCCGGTTCCAACTCACGTCTTTAGACCATAAGCGCTGCTCGTGATCACTGCCTTTTTTTCGCGAGCCTGCTTTTAAACATCGGTCACATACTCGCCCTTTGAGGTGCAGGTATGGTATCACTGGCGCATCCACATTCCCGTCGAAGGGTTCCCATTCCCGTCAAATCCTAATGAGCCATGTTCACTCTAAAAAAGGCGCATGAAAAGCGGTACAAACGTACAGTTACATAACCCTGTGGTCGCTCGTCCTGCACAGATCATTCGGTAATTAACCGAAGATTGAACGCCAGAAGCGTCCATCTTCTAACTCTGCTCGGCAGCTGCGCAGTTGCCGTTCATAAGACTTGGCAAGCTTTGCGACTTTGCGCGCCACTTTGAGTAACCAGCCTTTGTTTTTGTAGGTGCCACGAGCAAATCCACCCTGCCCTTCATGGTACGCAAGGTACAGACTGTAAGCGTCATTAGGATTCACACGATTGCGCTTCAGAGTCTTATGGTTGTACCAACCAATAAAATCGACGGCATCTTCAAAGTCATCACGATCAGCGCCCCAATTTTCGCTCTTAACTTGGTACTCCTCCCATGTCCCGTCCAGTGCTTGTGCATAGCCAAATGCACTGGACGATCGTCCTAAGGGAATGATCCACATGAACCATTCCCAAGGTGGTCGAGCATCACCGACAAACTTCGACTCTTGGTGAATAAACGCCATGGTCACGTGGGGAGGAACCCCCCAACGCTTGTGTACGTTTTCGGATGCTAAATACCAGTCGTAGTATTCGTCGTACATTTCACAGACGTTATGAATATTTTGTGGCGGTGCAGTGGAGCAGGCCGTCAAACAGCAAATCGCTAACCAACACACCGCGCGTCGTAAGCTGTGTAAAACAACTGCGGCAATCCTATTCTGCTTCATCCCCATGGGTTATACCGTGCTGTGAAAGCAAATCTAAAAAGGCATTTTCATCGAAAACTTGTATGCCTAAATCTTGGGCTTTCGTTAACTTAGAACCTGCTTTTTCACCCGCAATTAACGCATTAGTTTTTGAGGAAACACTACCGGATACCTTCGCTCCCAATTGCTGTAAATAGGTCTTTGCTTGATCGCGACCCATTTGCGCAAGCGTACCGGTCACAACATAGGTTTCACCCAGCAGAGGCTGATCACTGGCTGCAACGACTTCAATCGCTGGCCAATGAATACCAATACGAATAAGCTCATCAATCACTTTCTGATTGTGGGGCTCAGCGAAGAAGTTAATAACATGCTGAGCAACAATTGGGCCGACATCTTCAACCGCCAATAAAGCATCCAATGGTGCTTTGACTAACGGTCGTAAATCTCCAAAGTGTTGCGCTAAGTTTTGCGCGGTTGCAACGCCCACTTCGCGAATGCCTAGCGCGTACAAAAACTTAGCAAGCGTTGTCTTTTTACTGGCCGCAATCGCAGTGATCAAATTATTAGCGGACTTCTCGCCCATGCGTTCCATTTGAGCCACCGGTTCGGCCGTTAAATGGTATAGATCTGCAAACGAATCAATGTGTCCTTCATCGACCAACTGTTCAACCAGTTTGTCACCGAGTCCGTCAATATCCATCGCTTTGCGGCTGGCAAAATGCTTAATGGCTTCTTTTCGTTGAGCACCGCAGACTAATCCACCCGTGCAACGGGCAACCGCTTCACTGTCAATGCGCTCAACATGGGACTGACACACCGGACATAATTTGGGCAGGGATATCATCTGCGCGTCAGCGGGACGATTTTCGAGAACCACTTTTACAATTTGAGGGATGACATCGCCCGCGCGACGAATCACCACTGAGTCGCCAATTCGAGCGTCCAGACGTTTGACTTCGTCCATATTGTGGAGAGTTGCATTCGAGACAGTCACACCGCCCACAAAAATAGGCTTCAATCGAGCGACCGGCGTAATTGCGCCAGTTCGGCCCACTTGAAACTCAATGGCCTCCAACGTGGTCATTTCCTCTTGAGCTGGGAACTTATGTGCAATTGCCCAACGAGGTGCTCGACTGACAAATCCAAGTTTCTGTTGCAGTGAAATACTGTCGACTTTAAACACAATGCCATCAATTTCGTAATTTAAGGCATTACGCTTTTGCGCCAACGCTTGATAATAATCCAAGCAACCGGCCACACCCGAAACAACTTTAGATTCTGGGTTCGTTTTAAAGCCCCACTTTCCAAATTGTGCCAAAATATCGCTGTGATACTCAGGCATCTCGGCACCTTCAACACGGCCTAAACTGTAACAACAAAACTCTAGAGGGCGTGCCGCCGTCAGTTTTGGATCAAGCTGACGCAAACTGCCTGCCGCAGCGTTACGCGGATTCACAAACAACTTATCGCCGTTATCACGAGCACGCTGATTGAGTTGATCGAAGCCCGCCTTTGGCATGTAAACTTCACCGCGCACTTCTAAAATAGGTGGGAATTGATCACCCAAGAGCTTCAATGGAATACTTGGAATTGTTCTTACATTTTGAGTGATGTCTTCTCCGGTTGCGCCATCACCCCTCGTCGCACCACGCACCAAAATACCATTCTCATACAGCAAACTCACCGCAATGCCATCTAATTTAGGCTCACAGGCGTAACGAATTGTGTCCGTTGTATTGAGTCGATCTTTAATTCGACGGTTAAAATCATTCATATCCTCCTCATTAAACGCATTTCCCAATGACAGCATAGGGACTTCATGCTCCACCTGAGAAAAAGCAGAAAGAGGCGCACCGCCCACTCGCTGAGTAGGAGAATCCGGTGTAATCCATTCCGGGTGCTGGGTTTCAATGTCTTTTAGTTGATGAAAGAGTCGATCGTATTCCGCATCGGGGATACTGGGATCATCTAAAACATAATATTGGTAATTAGCATGCTCAAGCTGCTGACGCAGCTTGGCAATTTGATGAGATAAATCTGTCATGCGTGGTAAAAGCTCAGGCTTTACTGGTAGAAAGATGTTTGCGAGTAAAATCGCGAATTCGTTGACGGCAGTGCTCAATGGTTTGAGGGGTGAGATCACTGTGACTTTCATCATGAATTTCTGCATTGAAGTTGCGTGCAAAAACGTGTGCCACTTCTACCATCGCATCGAAGGCTTCCATAGGATTCACTGGGCCAGGCAAACTCATAAAGAAGCTGATGCCTGGTGTACTCGATTGATCCATTGTTTTAGGGTCAAAGGTTCCTGGCTCGACGCCATTGGCAACACTGAATTGAATTTTTCCCTGCGCATTTGCTTGCTCAAAACGGTGATAGATTCCCATCTCTCCGTGGCGCATATCGCATACATTAAAAATATGCTTCAGAGCCGCGCCCATTAGAGGCTGATCATCTTCTTTCAATACATTAATCACTAATACTTCTTGCGCCGGAGGACGGTCCGCCAGTCGCTCACCTACTGGTTCTGTTGGCAGCATATCTGCATCGCTCATTTGGCTTGAAGAATGGGGGGTCGCACTGGTATTCACAAAGTCCATTAACGGGTCAGGGCCGTCTTCATCGTCCATAAATGCGGAAAAGCCCTCTGTAGATTCGCGACTTTCAGTAGAAATTTTTTCAACCGAATCTACTTCGGCTGAGTTTTTAGACTTAGAAAAGCTAAACGCACCGGAACGAAAGATTCGTTTTTCTTTCACACAGGCCTCCTCTTGAGTAGTTTCTACTTCAACTTGCTCTATTGGCTGTGAATCGACATTTTCACCCAGTCGAATACTTTCCATGAGCATCGGAACGGATGCCTCATCATTGCAATTTGAAGCCGAGTTTGACGCTTCAATACTTGCCGTTTGATACGATTTAGCCGCCGGTTTGTCTGCTCTCAAGTTGCGTTTCATCGATGCCGCTTTTTCGACAGTCTTCTCAACGGTTTTCTTGATGCTCGCTTGTGTTTCTGTCGCGGCAGTTTTGCCTGGCTGACTGCACACTTTAACCGTTTCAGTGACAGATACACGAGAAACTGTCGTTTCCTGCGATGGTCGAGAAGGTGCCTGCGAAACGGCATCCTCACTACGGCTCACACTCATTAGCTCATCGGAATTTAGGGAGGGCTCTTTTATTCTACCGGTATTGCGTCCCTGAGATTTGGCCAACGCAGCAGACAACGCCGCCGTTTCTTCGTCATTTAATGGCGCAGGACTGACCGAACTCGAAGCCTGATGCTGACTGGTTGTATTTCGCTGCGGTTGTGCCGCACTCTTTGGCTTTACAGGAGCGGTTTGTGTCACTGTGTCATGCGTAAAGTGCTCACCCGTTGAGCGCGCATTAATCGCATCAAAGTGCTGACTGGCCTGATCGACCAAGTGGTCTTCAACAAGATCATCATCAAATTCAAACTCATTTAGATCCGCACGAAGTGGTTCACGATCTAGATCGGACTGCGCGTTGAAATCTTGTACTTCGTCAATCACCCGCGCGCCACCATTTGGAAACTCATTGCCCATCTGGTCAGTTTCATTTGCCTCTGGCAAATCACCCAATTTAATGGTGAGTCTATTAGCGCGAGATTCGCGAACTTTTTTAACGCCATCCCATAGTATGAATGCCATGACAACAAGGCCAACTACGAGGATGAAGCTGTGTAAACTTATATCCATTGGTCTTCTTTTTTTATGTGTTTATTCGACTTTGCGAGAAGTCATTTTAATTTTCATTGCTGGTGAAGCAATAACAGAGTACCCGCCAACAGACATTGACTCGAGCTGACAAGCCGTTAGGCCATCTCTGTTAATTCCACCGCCTCTTCCATGTTGACCGATACGATACGCGATACGCCCGGTTCATGCATGGTGACCCCCATCAACTGCTCTGCCATTTCCATTGCGATCTTGTTGTGGGATATATAAATAAATTGCACCTGTTCTGACATTGCTTTAACCAAATTGGCGTAGCGACCAACATTGGCATCGTCTAAGGGTGCATCTACTTCGTCTAGCATACAAAATGGTGCTGGCTTCAGACGGAATATCGAAAACACCAATGCTATAGCGGTCAATGCTTTTTCGCCACCAGACAACAAATGTATTGTGCTGTTCTTTTTACCCGGAGGTCTCGCCATAATGGCCACACCCGTATCAAGTAAGTCGTCACCGGTCAACTCAAGGTAGGCATGTCCACCACCGAAAACTTTCGGGAATAGCTCTTTTAAGCCGCCATTTACCTTATCGAATGTTTCTTTAAACCGTGTACGTGTTTCTTTATCAATTTTTTGAATCGCATTTTCAAGGGTCGCCAACGCCTTTTCTAAATCTGCGTTTTGCGTATCTAAGTACTCTTTCCGCTCAACTTGCGTTTTGTACTCATCAATAGCAGCTAGGTTAATCGCGCCGAGACGCGCAATCCGCTGATGAATTTGCTCTAGGTTCGCTTGCCAAACATCAGGAGCGGAGTCCTCTGCTAAGCCCTTTAGTACGTCTTCAAGTTCAATTTTTTGTTCCGCAAGTTGCTCTTCGATACCGGTTTTACGCACATCAACCGCTTGATGCTTCATGCGCGTCTGCTCTAATTGAGCACGTAAACCTTGTGCCTGCTGTTCAACGTTTTGACGCTGCTGTTCTACTTCGCGAATTTCATTTTCAACCAATTCTTTTTTGCTGCGCGCATCCTTCATTGCATTTTCAACGTCTAAACGACGTTCCAGCAATTCTTCATGTTGAGCACGCAACTCTTCGACCGGCGCATCGCCTTCGTTTTGTTGTTCAATGAGTTGTTCTTTTCGCTCAAGCAGTCGTTGCTTGTTTTGCTCATGACGATTAATGCTTTCCTGCAGCGATTGCTTTTGGTGCTGCAAGTTTTGTAATTTTAGCTGCATTTGATGAACATGGTCTTTTTGGTGACGGGCCATTTGACGGGCCTGGTCTAAAGACTCACGACATTCATCGCGCGTTTTCAGCAAATTCTCACGCTCAACGGAGAAACGCTCCATATCCGCCAGCGCGTTTTGCCACTCTAAACGAGCTTGTGCTAGGTTTTCTTGTTCATGAGATTGCTGCTCTTTTTGCTCTCCAATCTCACCCTGAAGTTGATCACGGCGAGCAAGTTGCTGCTCAAGGCGAACTTTTTGTTCGTGGATATGCGATTTATGATCAGACAGCTGCTGAGCTGCTTGGGTCACTTCGCGCTGAGCATTTTCGCGCTGCTGTTCCAGTGTGTTGATGCGCAGGCCCGTCGCCTCTAAATCGGCATCGAGTTCTTCTACTTGCGCCTCAAGGTCATCTTCTTGCACCAGCAAGGACTCGAGCTCTTGTTTTCGAGCAAGCACACCTGATTCATTATCATCTTGTTTTTTAACACGAATCCAGTTTTGACCCAGCCAGATACCCTCTGGCGTAATAATGCTCTCACCTGCACCCAATTCACGGCGCTTAGAAAGCGCTTCCGCCAAATCCCCTGCACATTGAATACCTTGCAGCCAATACGTATTTAATCCACGGACTTTTTGGCTAAGGGCGTTTTGGGTTGCTTGAGTGGGAGTGGTTGACTCAGTGGATTCCACCAGCGTCATTTGACCTTGTTTGAGGTGCATCAAACGCTCTGAAAATTGCTCTATTGAAGGAACAACAACGGATTGAAGCTGCTCAGCCAATACCGTTTCGACGGCCGTTTCCCACCCAGAATCAACTTCTAGCTGATCGGCTAGTCGCTTATTTTGGTGCAATTGATTGCTTTGCAACCAGCGCCCGGTTTCACCGTCTGTACCCAACGCCGCCTGTTGCAGCGCTTCCAGCGATGCCTTACGACCCACCAACGACTGCAATTGACTGCGCGCTTGACTCAAGTCTGACGATAAACGTTGCTGTTGTTCACGGGTGTCTTGAACTTGCTGCTGAAGACGGCCCACTTCTTCCTGCTGATTCTCAAGCTGCAACTCTTTCTCTGAAAGTTGCTCGTTAAGCAGCGCCATTTGCTCTTCTGCTTCGTCATCCAGCTGCAACGAATCCAATTCACGCACAAGTCGCTCAAGGCGCTGTTGCAACCTCTGCATATTCTGCTCGAAATGCTGTATTTGAGATTTGCTTACTTCTGCTTGGCGTTGAGGTTCAGCAGATTTTTCATTGAATTCATCCCACTGACTTTGCCAGTTTTGCATGGCTTCTTCGGCGTTGAGCTGCGTATCAGATGCAGACTCTTCTTGAGCCAACAACAATTCCATATCCGGCTCATGGACCATTAATTCTTCGTCCAGTCCTTCCATGCGTAGCAAATCGTCTTCTTTTTGCTGATCCGCTTCAGAAAGACTTGCACTGACTTCTTGGAGGTCGGTGTCTATTTGTAGCTTTCTTTGTGACTGAAACTGAATGGTCTGATCTAGGCGACCAATTTCGCCACCCATTTCGTAGAACTGTGTTTGTACTTTTTCGAATTCGTCTGTGAGGTCAATGAGCTGTAATCGCTTTTCCTCAATGCTGCTGTCATCTTGCACTTGTGAGGTCAATGCAGCTTCGAGCGTTAATTCTTGTTCCGCAACGATTTGATTGAGTTCGACGACTTCTTCATTAAGCGCGCGCCAGCGCATGGCCAGTAACTCAGACTTGAGCGTGCGCTCATCTTCTTTGAGTGCTTTGTATTTTTCCGCTGACTCCGCTTGTCTTTGCAGCTTTGCAATTTGGCGGTCTAGCTCTTCTCGAATATCAGACAGACGTTCGAGGTTTTCCATTGTGCGACGGATTCTGCTTTCGGTTTCTTTGCGGCGTTCTTTGTACTTAGAGATACCCGCTGCTTCTTCAATGAAGACACGCAGCTCTTCAGGCTTGGACTCAATCAGGCGGGATATCATTCCCTGCTCGATAATCGCATAACTACGAGCACCTAAACCGGTCCCTAAGAAAAGATCCGTAATATCTCGACGGCGACATTTAGTGCCATTTAAGTAATATAGAGATTGCCCGTCTCGAGTCACCTTCCGCTTGATGGCAATTTCATTATATTGCGCATACTCGCCTTGCAGCTTGCCTTCGCTATTATCAAACACCAACTCTATGCTGGCCTGCCCGACTGGCTTACGGCCAGTAGAGCCATTAAATATAACGTCTGTCATGGCATCGCCACGCAGGTTTTTGGCAGAACTTTCTCCCATGACCCAACGAACAGCATCAATGGTATTGG
Source organism: uncultured Saccharospirillaceae bacterium (assembly GCA_947503895.1). GTDB lineage: Bacteria > Pseudomonadota > Gammaproteobacteria > Pseudomonadales > Oceanobacteraceae > Bermanella. Next base: position 150,882 of record CANNFT010000003.1, on the reverse strand, counting down.
ATTTACCACAGCCGTTCGGCCCAACGATACACGTTAGGTTGGTCGGGAAAGGAATTCGAGTTGGGTCCACAAAGGATTTGAACCCAGCTAATTTAATAGACTTTAGCCGCACGTTTCTGCCTATGTTTTCTTATTTAAGCCGCCTCATTGACGTTCTTATACACTGCTAGTTATCTAGAGATTCCAGCATGATTTTTAGCAGGTGATCTCCGTAATCCTGTATGGACTGCTCGACTTTAACTTTGTCTCGTTTGAGTACGGCTTCTAGCAACTGCCCAAAAAACGTCATGCTGTGTGCTAACGCATTGCCATCTAACGACAGTGCCATTTGATAAGCACGGTGAATGGCTGGCTGTAAATCTTCTAAAATACCTTCTAAGTAAGGGTTTTCAGCCATTGGGTAAGCCATGCGCATTAAGTCAAACCCTGCTTTAACCACACGTTCTGGTGCTTCTGGGTCCGAACTGTTGGCGATTGCGCGCATTTTTTGAAGCTGCTCAATCAATGGGTCAAGCTGACCCTGCTGCCAAACCGCTGCTACCTTGGTCGCCAATACGATTAATAGCGTTAAATAGGTTTCATAAAGCGCGCTAACATTAGCCTTATTCATATCCGCTACCATCGCCCCACGACGCGGTAAAATATCTATTAAGTGGCGACTTTCTAGAATAAGCAGGGCTTCTCTTACTGAGCCACGGCTCACTTCTAGGTCATTCGCAACCTTTAGCTCTTGAATCCGTTCTTTGGATTTCATTTTACCGGTGATTATTTGCTCACCTAGGTGTTGAGCAATCTGTTCCGCTAAACTCTCCGGTGCTTTAAAGCTCATGCCGCCGTAAATCCTGTACAAATAACAATCAATTAACAAACTAACCTGATAACCACATACGGTTAAGCGCGGTAGTGTACCATAGAACTGTGGATTAACTATCGCACTAAACCCGCGCCAGTACTGCTATTTTTGCCATAGAGTTCTCCATTTCCGCCGTTGAAATTGAGTTGTGAACATAAAACAACCAAGCCCGATCTATCGTGCTCGTTCCAGCTTTCACAGATCAGCTCACCTGCTCGTCGAATGCCAAACGCAGTTCACAAATTTTTAATCAATTGTAGCCCTTTCAGACACAGCACAATCAAATGCAGCCAATCGCCGTCAACACTCTTGTCAAACTCGACCACTAGCATCAATTTACGCACCAGTTGCGGGGTATGCGACCCACTTTCATGGAATGGCACAGACTCTCATGAGGCGACACGGAGATATTTTAGTAACCAGATCGCAACAATATAAGAATAAAAAGACAGCGTTAAATTTCGCATAAGAACACATTCTCAGCAGAACAGATGATCAAGCGGGTCTGACCGCCGTTTCCGCATGAGATAAATACGCTAGGAGAGAATATAATATGGCCATATCACGTCGCTACTTTTTGCAAACTGCCATCGCCGCAGCCACCGCAACAGCGATTCCACTGCTTAATGGATGCCGGTCATCTTCAAATAGTCGCGCTAACGACAAAGAGACTCACCAGCGCTATTTCCCTCAATCGGTGATGTCGGGCGACCCCCGCCCAAGTAGTGTCATCCTTTGGACCAGGGTGAACGATGAATCTATGCTGCAAGCGGGCACAGATATTGAGCTACGCCTGCAAGTATCAACAGATAGCACGTTTACGACTGCCGTGGTTAATTCCGTCTTTACTGCCAGCGCTGCGCATGACCACACCGTCAAAGTCCGTGTAACGGAACTTCAACCCTACACCCACTATTATTATCGCTTCGTGTACGTCAAGGACGGTGAAGAGATTGTCACCAACACCGGCAGAACCAAAACAGCTCCCACAGAAAGCGATGATAGGGAAATAAAATTTGCTTATGCCAGCTGTCAAGATTATATCGGGCGATACTACAACACTTACCTTCGATTACTTGAACAAGACATGCTGGACAGCATTGATTTTATCGTTCACTTGGGCGATTACATTTACGAAACCACGGGTGACGAAAGTTTCCAAAACACAACCCCTGAACGCGCCATTGCATTCAGCGACACGGAAGGCGCACTCAGCATTTCGACGGGCACTTCACAATTTTACGCCGCTCAAAGCGTCAGTAATTATCGTGATCTGTACAAAACGTATAGAACAGATTCTGTTTTGCAAAAAATGCAGGAGAGCTTCCCATTCATTTCAACTTGGGACGACCATGAGTTCTCGGATGACAGCTGGCAGGCCAACAGCACTTACCTAGACGGCGCAGCATCGGAAGAAAATATCGTTCGCAAAAAAAATTCCGAACAGGCTTTCTTTGAATACATGCCAATTGATCACGAATCCGTGGCTGGAGAGTCCTCGACTGCTCAGGATTCTCTGTCTATTTCCGACGAGCAACTGTTTCCAAACACCAAGATTTATCGAGACTTCAAATTCGGTCAGCATGTCCACTTGGTCATGTCAGACTTCCGCACCTATCGACCGGATCATTTGATTCCTGAAGACGCTTTTCCCGGCTCAATCGCCATGAGTGAAGCAGAGTTGAAGCAGACACTGGGTGAACAATTCGAAGTGTATAAGGCCTCCATGTCTCGTTATATGAGCGGTACAGACCTCATCGAGTACTTAAACGCCGTCTCGCAAGAACTTGCTCCCACATTACAAGGCGGTTTAGCACAACAATATCAAAAAGAAGCACTCCAAGCGGGCGCTACCCTAAGCACCGAAGCTGCCAATGCGAAAGTAGCGAACATCTTCGCTGGCAACATTGATATTGATTTTCTTCAGGCGTTTATTATTGATCCCATTTTTAATGCTGACAAACCTGAGTCAGAAAGATTAGTGATTTCCAACCCAGAAAAAGAAAAAGTTGGCTTGTCATTCTATCTCATGGGTAAAACCACTTTTATTGGCAACTTGGGTGCCCGCTATTTCGTTGTAAAAGACACATTTGATTTATACGCACAATTCAAAGCAGCCACACAACCCAGCACCGCTAATTATTATGGCGATGCACAGAACCAATGGCTGGCCACACAGCTCAATGATCAAGCTGGCACATGGAAGGTTTTAGGGTCATCCGTATCCTATTCGCCCTTGGTGCTCGATTTAAGAGCCAAAGAACGAGGACGCGCTGCACTGCCTGCCGCTTACGCCGCTTTAGATAGTCAACTTGACTTGGTGCCATCGCCTTTTAATCAGCGGTTCTACTTAAACGTCGATCATTGGGATGGCGCAGTCGCAGGCAAGCAACAAATAATTGGATTGCTCGCGCAACGTAAAAATGTGGTGTCCATTGGTGGAGACATTCATAGCCATTACGCCTCGAAGCTCGCAAATGGGGTATTTGATCTCACTTCAAGTTCCGTTTCATCCGGTACGTTTGGTTCCTACTTAGATGGTGGATTAGATTCATTGCTTGAGAAGGCCAGTTTTTCAGCTGAGCAACTGCAACTCGTACAGGGCCTAAAGAATTACTACGATGTGTTAATCACTGCAGCTTCCTCTGCACCCGATGCGCCGCAAGTCAAAGTAGCAAAAACTCGTGAACATGGTGTGGCGGTTGCCACGGCCAATAGCCAACAAATGACGGTGAAGTTTTACAACCTACCAACAGAAGGTCTTCAGGGCCAAAATTATGTGACGGAAAACCTATATGAAAAATCATACTCGGTCGATTTTGCCGAGGATGTAAAAGTACATACCTATGTCATGGAGAAAGACCAAGACGAATTGCAAGTCATGGCATAATCCGTTGACTGTTTCTTAGCTTAAAATGAATGACTGTACAGAAGCCTCGCTTTCTGTACAGTCACGCTCTCCACCCACCGAATAGCCATACCCATCCTCGTCACTCATCTGACCAAGACACCCCACTGCTTGACACTTGCGCAATTGTTCATAGACGAAAACGGATTAATTCGGGACAATGCCCTAAAGTATTGATTCAGGTGTAAGGCATCGAATGACCCTTCGAATAGCCATTGTAGGCAGCGGTATTGCAGGATTAAGTTGCGCGTGGAAACTAGCGCAACCCCAAGTCCGCAATGCCCTTCAAAACCGAAAAGTCCACATCAGTTTATTCGAAAAGGCATCGACTCTAGGCCTTGGCTCACAAGGTATTCAACTGGAAAGCATGGCGTCGCGGATGGATATCCCACCTCGGGTGATCAATCGCGAGCATTACCCTCATTTATATCATTTACTCAAAGAAACGCAGACTTCCACTTATGATATACAACAATCGCCACGATTTTTAAACAACGCGCACCGTGAGTACTTACGATTTAATACGCGCTCACTATTCGGAAAAGAAAGAACGTTACCTGCATTGAATAAAGCATCGATACAATGGGTATTGAAACATGCTCGAATGCTAAAACGCTGGCAATCATTGATTCATTCGCCCGACCTTTCAAGCACTTGCTTACCTCATGAAGATCTTGGGCATTGGCTGGATAGACATTTCTTTTCATCCTCATTTTGTTCTGAATGGCTTTATCCCATTTGGGCACTGATGTGCAGTTGCCAAACGTCACACGTACGAAAATTTCCAGCATTGGCAATGCTGGAACTCATGAAGCATTTTTCAGGAAATACTCCGACTCAAAGAATTGCCGGCGGTACGCGCGCCTTAGAAAAAAAATTAATCCAGCATGTGGATGAGATTCATACCCATTCAGAAGTCGTCAGCTTATCCAATACACAAACCGGCGTGCAGCTCACCACCCGTCATAATATTGCACAATCGTTTGATCATATTATATTAGCCATCGAGCCACACCACGCTGCGCACCTTGCAAAAAGCATTGATTCAAAACTGAATCAAACGTTGAAAAAAATACCTCAGCAATCAACAAACATGATTCTCCATCGCGATGAGAATCTGATGCCTAAGAATAAAAGGCACTGGTCCGTGGTTAACCTTTATTCGTTCTGTGAACCGCAAAAACACAGTTTCAGTGGTGATCTTGATACGCTAAACCAGCCACCTCGATATTGGTCCAATATCTGGATGAATCCCATTGAGCAAAATCAAAGTCTGCCATTTAATGTGTTTCAAAGTTGGGACCCTTGTATAGTGCTTGATGAGAATAAAGTGTTGGCGCATCGATCATTTACTAGGACATTAGCCACACCAGAGTCAATCGACGCGATTCAGCATCTAAAACATGACATGGCCGCTCAACCGAATCGACGGGTGTGGCTCGCTGGTACGTATATGGGCAGTGGCGTTCCACTTTTGGAGACGGCTGTTGAATCAGCGGAATGGTTAACGCAGGCTATTTTAAACATCGAAAATAACCTGCTAGAAAAAGCTAGCTAGTGTTATATGCCCATAATTTTTTCGTCTCCAACAGCCCTCGAAAGAAAAGCTATTTTCTCAGATTTTCATTCAGACACGATAGGAACACTGACTTGGTTTGGGTGGGGTTTGTTGGTCAAAGTCAAAAATATCGTGAGCACACCTTCTTTTAGCACAGCCGTTGCCGTGCTATAGCGAATATCATTTGCTAAATTAAAGCTTCGAGAAAAATGTCCACTGGAGCGTTCACGATAAGGTTCTGCTTCTGCGGAATTTGACCAATCTTTTGGTCGCGTTCCTTTTATGGTGAGCACCCCATTATCAATCGTCACGGACACATTTTTGGCATCTGCCCCCGGTACATCGGCAATGATACTGATATACCCATTGTTCTGAATAATGTCCACTGCGGGGTAATTTAGCCCTATGCCAAACATATCAAAAGTCGAAGGAATAGGATCTTGAGCTAATGAACATAACGTCGTTAGTGCATTTTGCCAGACGCTGTTGGGGTTCCAAGTCGTTAAGGCCATTCGAGTACTCCTTGAGCATTACTGCCCGAACGTGAAAAGTCTTCATCTTAAAAAAGGTTAGAGCCTGTGAAAAATGACACAATCTCTTAACCCAAAACCATGGGATTGATTCAGCCCCTCTATATGGATTTATTTTTTAGTTCAGTAATCGTTGCTAATAATGTTAACAATGACCACATTGCTCTGAATTCGCTAACCGATTCACTGCCAACCTCTTTGACTAATAATAGAAAGGAAACCTAAGTTTGAACATGCTCGTCACAATAAAATACAAATTAGCGAATTAAAAAACCAAAAAGCCCAGCACTTATGATTTAACAACATAAGTACTGGGCTGATTTTTAAACGTTCATTCAATCTATCCCGTTTGCCATTGAAATTAATACAATATTAAAGATTTCAACATCAAACAATCCGATATTCGTACTACGCGTGCACCACCCTACTCGCAATTAAACTGTCCACGACCGAGGGGTCTGCTAAGGTCGATGTGTCACCTAAGCTATCGCATTCATTTGCGGCAATTTTTCTAAGTATTCGACGCATGATTTTACCGGATCGGGTTTTCGGTAAACCTGGCGAAAACTGAATGATATCAGGCGTCGCTATTGCACCAATTTCAGTCCGTACCCAATCTTTCAGTTCATTCATGAGTGCATCATCACCCTCGATACCCGCATTTAATGTGACATAAACGTAAATGCCCTGACCTTTAATATCATGCGGATAACCAACAACTGCTGCTTCAGCCACTTTTTTATGTGCCACTAAAGCGCTTTCAATTTCTGCTGTTCCCATCCTATGACCACTTACATTTAACACATCGTCCACACGTCCAGTGATCCAATAGTATCCATCTGCATCACGGCGGGCACCATCACCTGAAAAATATCGACCGGGAAAGGTTTTAAAATAGGTATCAATAAAGCGCTGGTGGTCACCATACACAGTGCGCATTTGCGAAGGCCAACTTTCTAACATCACTAAGTTGCCTTCAGCCTCACCTTCCATAATATTGCCATCATTATCGACCAATGCTGGTTTAATTCCGAATAATGGTCGTGTGGCCGAGCCAGGTTTTAAGTCCGTCGCGCCCGGTAAAGGGCTGATAAGAATGCCACCCGTTTCAGTTTGCCACCAAGTGTCCACAATGGCACAGCGCTCATCACCGATGGTTTTGAAGTACCATTCCCATGCTTCTGGGTTAATGGGCTCTCCAACACTGCCTAACAAGCGTAAACTTTTTCTTTGAGTGCCTTCAATTGCTGCATCACCTTGCGCCATGAGTGCACGAATAGCAGTCGGTGCGGTATATAAAATATTTATGTTGTGTTTATCAACGACTTGCGCCATACGATTGATCGCGGGGTAATTCGGCACGCCTTCAAATAGCACGGTGGTTGCGCCATTCGCCAGCGGGCCATAAATCATATAGCTATGACCGGTAATCCAACCAACATCAGCCGTGCACCAGTAAATTTCTCCCGGTTGATAATCAAATACATATTGATGTGTGAGCGATGTATAAACGATGTAGCCGCCCGTTGTGTGCATCACCCCCTTTGGCTTGCCCGTCGACCCTGATGTATACAAAATAAACATAGGATCTTCTGCATTCATTTCTTCACAAGGGCATTCATCTTCAACCTGTTCTAACGCTTTGTGATACCAAAGGTCGCGCCCCTCATTCCACTGAACAGCGTGACCTGTACGTCGAACCACCAATACACTTTCGACGCATTCTGTTCCATTTTTTTCCAGTGCCTGATCAACGCACGCCTTCAATGGGATAGTTTTACCACCGCGTACACCTTCATCAGCGGTTATAACCCATTTTGAGTCGCAGTCTTGTATGCGTCCGGCTAGTGCTTCTGGAGAAAAGCCTCCAAACACGACACTGTGGATCGCTCCAATGCGCGTACACGCTAACATCGCAAGCGATGCTTCAATGACCATGGGCATGTATAGCGTCACCACATCACCCTTTCTAACGCCCATTTGCTTGAGTACATTTGCAAAGCGTGAAACAGCTGTATGCAATTCGGCATAGGTCAGCGTTTGGTCTTCGCTTGGATCATCGCCTTCCCAAATGATGGCCGTTTCTTGTGCTTTGTCTTTCAGATGGCGATCGACGCAGTTGTAGCAAATATTTAATGTGCCATCTTCAAACCATTTAATGTGCAGATCTGTTTCGTTGAAACTGGCATCGCGAATCTTCGTGGGGGCTTTTATCCAGTCTATGCGCTTAGCTTGTTCAGCCCAGAAAGCGTCAGGATCATCAATGGACGCTTGGTACATAGAGGCGTATTGCTGGGCATTTAAATGCGTACGCTGTGCCCATTCCGCTTTAACTTTATGAATCGGGTATTCGCTCATACTGATCTCCAAGTGTGCAATACGGCCGAAGATTCTGCGTTGAACCGCAGGAAGTCGGCACGTAGGCTTATCATTGTTTTGGTTTTTGTATTTATTCTTTTATTGTAATGATCGAAATCGTGCGGCTCTGGGGTATGTAAAGCTATTGCGTTAAGGCCCAGAACGAATGTCAATAAAGTGCTGATATTTAAGCGGGATCAAGTCGAGACTGCAATGCTCTTAAAGCTGTTGGAATGTTTGGCCAATCAGATTGGCCGATTTGATGGTACAGAGGTACTTAAATTTACCTTTCGCAGGGTGTCACCTTCGTTAGCGGTGGGCTGCTGTTTAATACGAGCATCCATTGTGATACCCGCACCAAAATATTAACCACGTGACATTTGACGCAGAGTAGAACGGTCACTCAGAGTAAATGCGGCTCTAGGTGAATATCGATCACCATTGACCCTAGCATCTCCATTTTTCCTTGGTATCGACGCTCACCAGTTGAAGTAAACTCAAACTTAAAAGCTCGCTTTATTTTTAATGCGCCGGCAGCATTGCGCTGCAACGACATACCACTTAGCCGAATGTTATCATCGAGTAGTTGAACGTCTGCGCGTTCACAATATTTCTTCGCTTGAGAAAATGCAAACTGCTTAATGCCTCTGTCAATCCACCAGATCCAAGCCCCTACAAACATTAAAAGCAAGAAAAATAAATCTGCTATTTCGATCAAAGCTCACCTCTATTCTATTTACAATCCGTTTTACGGAGCATCTTCACTCCGAATCAACTTACTGCCAAAACCTGCCATAGTAAAGCAAGTTGACGTTAAATGCTCCTATGCCGTCTCATGGCGACATTGGCCATTTGGCTTATATCACTACACTGTTTGAACCGCTCTAAAAGCTCCAAGCTTTGACCATCAGGTAAAGCTGGCGATTATAATAAGAACCCATAGCATGCAAAATCTCATACTTCCTAATGGACAAGTACAATTTGGCTGGTTTCCTGAGCCCCCAAAACTTGTAGACCCAAAGTCCTACATTTGGCGCGATGCAATGGACAAACCGATTAATGGCTGGCGTAAAAAAATGGCCTTTAATCAGTTTCAATTTATCGGACTGACGGGGGACGATCTTATCTTGGGTGTTGCCATCGTCAATCTAAAGTGGGTGAGCAACGCATTCATTTATATATACCAACCTTCAACTCAACAATTTGAAGAATTTTCTTGGATGATGCCGTTCGCCATGAATACTCAAGTCAGTCATATGCCAAACGGCGGAACGTGGTCATTTAAATCCGGCAAAAACCATATCTCAATTTCCGCCACCGACAATAAACGAAAATTATCACTAAACGTTCGTGATTCGTTATTTGCCGATTTAGAAATAAATGAAGCCGACCAATATCATCCGCTCCCTGTGTGTTGCCGAGCGGGATACAACGGCTGGGTTTTTACTAATAAATCCACCTGCCGCCCTGTCTCCGGCCAATTAAAATGGCATAACCAAACCATTCCAACCAATAACCTGCTGGCCAGTGTTGATTGGTCTTGCGGTTTTATGCGACGAGAAACATTTTGGAATTGGGCAAGTCTTTCCTATCAATCCGAAAGCCAGAATGTCCAGATTGGATTCAATCTGGCGGCAGGTGTCAATGAAACCAGCTATACCGAAAATGGCTTATGGATAAATGGCGAGTTGATTAAGCTTGACCGCGTCGAATTTATTTTTGATCGGGATGACCGATTAAAACCGTGGAGAGTCAAAACTTCAGATGGATTGGTCAACCTTGAATTTCAGCCAGAAGGACAACGCAAAGAAAAAATTAACGCTATCATAATGGCATCTAATTTCACGCAGGTATTTGGGCGATTTAACGGACAAGTCAAAGATAAGCAAGGCAATGTATATGACATAAAGAACGGGCTTGGTTTCTGCGAAGACCACTATGCAAAATGGTGATTCGCAGAAAGTCATTCTGCATTGAAAAGGCAGAATAGGCGCGGGCACTAGCTCTCAAACAAGCCTTTCTTTTTCCAAACGGCATCAAACTCGGGCTGAGACTTTTGGGCTTTTGCCGCAAAAGATTTCATCATATCGTTCGGACGGAACATACCCGATTGCCACGTGGCCATGTACTTTAGGCTGTCATCAACCGAATGATCACGGCTGTAGTTCAGCATTTCCTTACACCCTGTCACTGCTAATGGGCTGTTCTTTGCGATCTGTGCGGCTACTGTCATTACACCATCAATGAGCGCCTGCTGGTCTGCGTACACGGCATTGACGAAACCCAACGCTTGCGCTTCTTGCGCGGTAAACTTACGGCCAGTATACGCCAATTCACGCACGACGCCCTCAGGCATTAACTTGGGCAATCGCTGTAGCGTGCCCACATCCGCTGTCATACCCAACTCCGTCTCTTTAATCGTGAAATAAGCGTCTTCGGTACAATATCGACTGTCTGTCGCACACACCATGTCGAGTGCGCCACCGATGCAACCACCCTGAATCGCAGAAAGTACAGGGAGTCGGCACTTTTCGAGAGACGATAAGCTGGCTTGCAACTGCATGACCACACGGCGTAAATTCTCCGCCATGCGCCCAGGATCACCTGACATAGGTACGCTTTTAGGGTTAGTAAATACGCCCAAGTCCATTCCAGCTGAGAAGTGCTTGCCAGTGGAAGATAGGACAATGACGCGAGCATCGCCTTCGGCATCCAACGCCTCAATGCATAGCGGCAGCTCTCGCCAAAAGTTTGCATTCATCGAGTTAAGCTCTGCTGGTCGGTTCAGCTGAACATGCGCGATGTGGTCTTTGAGACTGACAGTAAAGGATTGATAGTTGTGCGGTAGTGAATCTGACATATTTGGCCCCTTGGCGGAAAATTCTTATTATTTTGACGGCGTCAAGATGATGCTACTCAATGAAAGTTGACACTGTCAAGATCTACTTGTCCGCAGGACGCTTTCCACCTACACTGCCGCCATGACAACGAAGAATCCATCGGACACGTCCAACGTGATCCCACTCAAGCCCAAAGGCAAAGAAGGTCCTGATCTAAATGATGCAGGCGCTTCAGCAAAGACCATCCTCGTCAAAACCAAGGTTTCTAAAGAGGGGATGCGCGCAAAAGCAGCGAGTTCCCATGAGTCAGGGCAATATCACCACGGCAACCTTCGAGACTCCCTGCTCGCCGCCAGTATTGATATTTTGAATGAGAATGGACTTGAGGCCTTATCTCTTAGACGGCTGGCTGAAAAAGTAGGGGTCTCACGGACTGCCCCATATCACCACTTTAAAGATAAAAGTGCGCTATTAGCTGCCATTGCTGAACAAGGTTTTATGAGCCTGAGTCAAATATTGAAAACTGTCGTCAGTGATGAGTCTTTAACGCTAGAGGCGCGCAGGAAAAAAGCGGTGATGGATTATCTGCGGTTTGCGCTGTCGCACCCTGTTCAATACGATTTAATGTTCGGAAAGTCGCTTTGGCAGGCAGATGATCAAAACAACTTTCAGCGCACAGCGAAAGACTGCTTTCGTCAATACGTGCACTTATATGAGATGTTTCAAAAGCAGGGCATTCTAAAGCATGAAGCCAATCCATTACGGCTGGCTCAATTGATGTGGGCCGCGCTGCACGGCTTAGCAAAATTAGCGACGGAGGGCGTGTTCGCAAACCCGCAAGACCTAGAGGAAATCACAGCCTATGCACTGGAGCATGGCATAAGAGATTAATGCTATTTTGGCGATAAAATGCGCAAATCAAATTTGCGCATTTTTCTTGCAGTCCAATGAATGCGTCTATCGATTTAACTCATAAGCGCACATGTTCACCGCTGTCGCTAAATTTAGCGATTCTAATATGCCTGAACCTTGAATCGAGAATGGCTCAATCGCCATGCCGGTTAATTTTTCGTGCGGCACACCTCGGGCTTCATTTCCAAAAATAAAGCATTCGTGCGCAGCAAATGGCGCGCTGGATAAAGCTGAACCGTTAATATCTAATGTAGCGAATCGATCATACCGAGTTTGTAATTCATCTATGGTCACGTCCAATTCAATGGGCACATGAAAAATCGCCCCCATACTGGCTCGAACCACTTTAGGGTTATAGGGATCAACACTGTTTGTGCTGAGAACACATCGGAATCCACCAAACCAAGCAAGGGTTCGCAAGATCGTGCCTAAATTTCCGGGGTCCTGCACTTCGTATAGATAAATCGTGCGCTCCAGCCTTTTTTGAGAAGATGCATCGTTGTCGAACACGAACGACGCATCTTCTAAAGGCACAACAGCAATAATTCCCTGCGGCGATTTAGTATCGGCAATTTTCTGCATTTGCTTGTCAGTAATGCGCGTTTGCTGGAAAGTCGTTTGCACATCGCCGTAACTGTCACTGACGTAAAGCTGAGCGCCACGCCATGCCGGATTGGAAGCGGCTGCTTTTTCAAGCTCCAGTATTAAATGTTCACCTTCCACCAAAAAATATCCGAATTCATTTCGATACTTTTTTTGGTGAAGCTTTTTAATGTCATCCAGTTTCATGAAGCCTGACTCGCAACGTCTTCCAGCATAGATTTAGCCACGGCTTCCGCAATCTTAATGCCGTCCACTCCAGCGGATAAAATGCCACCGGCATAACCTGCCCCCTCACCCGCAGGATACAACCCTTGAGTGTTTATGCTTTGCAATGTGTCACGATCGCGACTCACTCGTACAGGCGAAGACGTTCGGGTTTCAATTCCAGTTAACACCGCATCGTGGCGGTCAAATCCTCTAATTTGTTTACCAAATGCAGGCAAGGCTTCACGAATGGCTTCGATGGCATAATCCGGTAGCGTTGAAGATAGGTCACCTAAGTTGATTCCCGGCTTGTAAGAAGGCTCCACCTCACCTAACTCAACAGACGGTTTATTCTTGATAAAGTCACCCACTAACTGAGCCGGAGCGCAGTAATTTTCACCACCTGCCAAATAGGCATGCTCTTCCAATGCTTCCTGCAAGGCTAAACCCGCTAATGGGCTGCCCGGAAAGTCTTGCTCTGGATTAATACCGACCACGATACCTGAATTCGCATTACGCTCGTTTCGAGAATATTGGCTCATGCCATTTGTGACGACCCGGCCCTCTTCCGACGTTGCCGCAACCACGGTGCCACCCGGACACATGCAGAAACTGTAGACCGCACGCCCATTTTCAGCATGGTAAACCAACTTATAATCGGCCGCGCCCAGTTCAGGGTGTCCGGCATATTTGCCCAGCCTCGCTTTATCGATAAGTGATTGCGGGTGCTCAATTCTAAACCCTATAGCAAAGGGCTTGGCTTCAACGTATACACCTACATCATGTAACATTCGAAATGTATCCCGCGCACTGTGTCCAACAGCCAATACAACATGGCGACTGTTAATTTTTTCGCCATTAGCCAACGTCACGCCTTGAACGCGGTTTTGCTCAATATCGAGGGACGCTACTTTGCTTTCAAAACGAACCTCGCCACCCAACTCAATGATTTTTTCGCGCATTTCCGCGACAACGCCCGTCAAACGAAAAGTACCAATGTGAGGCTTACTCACATACATGATCTCTTCCGGTGCGCCTGCTTTAACAAACTCTTCCATGACCTTACGTCCGTAGAATTTAGGGTCTTTGATTTGGCTATAAAGCTTCCCATCAGAGAACAATCCTGCGCCCCCTTCACCGAATTGCACATTCGATTCGGGTGTTAAAACGTTTTTACGCCACAACGCCCAAGTGTCTTTCGTCCGGGTGCGTACATTGCGCCCACGCTCCAATACAATGGGTTTGAAACCCATTTGAGCAAGAATCAAGGCAGCAAATAGGCCGCATGGGCCGAACCCGATGACCACTGGACGCTCCTCAAGATGTGCTGGAGCTTGAGCGACTGGGTAATATTGCGTATCCGGAGACAAACGAACGCGACGATCAATCGCAAAGCGCTCTAGCACGCTTGCTTCATTGGCTATCGCCACATCCACGATATAAATAAACTTGATCTCAGAGTTCTTCTTGCGCGCATCGTAACTGCGTTTAAAGACTTCCACGGCTAATAGCTCTGATTCAGCGACGCCAAGATAATCAGCTACGGCTGTCGGCAAGGCTTCAGGCGCGTGGTCGAGTGGTAAAGCTAATTCGGTAATACGGATCATAAAACTGGCCTGGCCGGTGTCTCCGGCAAAGGTGATGAAAAGAAAAAGGTCTCGGCAGTGTTGATATGCCAAAACCCCGCGATTGTACCTACAATGACTCTTTTTTGCAGTCATTCGACCATAATTATGCCCATGAGGAGCCCTCAAACTCGACACACTGCCGGCTCATTCAAAAAGATACCTGACAGCTTCCAACAGCTGTTACCGTAACGGGCGAGACTCGGTATAATCACAGCCATCCTCCGGGCGTATAAATCAGAGTAGTAGCATGGCAAGAAGCAAAAGCAGCAAACAGTGGCTCAATGAGCACGTTAACGATCATTATGTAAAACGCGCCCAAGTTGACGGCTACCGTTCGCGTGCCAGCTACAAGCTACTAGAACTTATCGAGAAAGATAAATTAGTTCGCCCAGGTATGATGGTGATGGATCTTGGTAGTGCACCGGGCGGATGGTCGCAGGTGGTAGCACCGCTCGTAGGGACAACTGGACGCGTCATCGCCTCCGACATATTGCCAATGGACGCCATGGCAGACGTAGACTTTATTCAGGGGGATTTCACTGAAGATGAAGTATTCGAACAAATTATGGCTGCACTCGGCGGAGCACCCGTAGACCTGATTATTTCTGATATGGCTCCCAACATAAGTGGCATTAATGCGGCGGATCAAGCTTCCTCGATGTATCTGGTTGAACTCGCGCTGGATATGGCTCGGCAGGTGTTAAAACCAGCAGGCTGCTTTGTCGCCAAAGTTTTTCAGGGGGAAGGGTACGAAGCCTACTTGAAGGATGTACGAACATCTTTCGAGAAGGTCCTTATTCGAAAGCCAGAAGCATCACGTCCTCGCTCAAGAGAAGTTTATCTGGTGGGGAAAGGCTTTAAAGGCTAAACCGGCTGGTGAGTCAATCCACATGTGCCGCTTTCAATCCAATTGAAAAGCGGCTCATCATCAACGTAAACACAGAGAATGTTTAGCGTCTATTTTTTTTCGGCGAGGGCTTCTTACGTGAATCACCACCGGAATGCTTGTTTGGTCGCCCATTAGGCTTGCCTTTACCGCTGCTTTTTCCATGGTCACTGGATTTACCTCGGGTAGCAGGTTTCTTTCGGCCAGCGGGCGCGTCGCCTTTACCACCCGTAGATTTCTTTCTAGTGGTTGAACCCGCCTTACCCTGCCCGCCTCTGCTGCCGGTACTATTACGGGAAGGCCGCTCCGATGCTTTAGAGCGATGCTTCTGAGCTGCGCTGTTGGTTCCAGTGCGCGATGTTTTATTAACCGAGCGCTTTTGAGAAGTTTTTCGACCCGCCGGCGCTTCAGAGGACGAATGCTCAATCGATTCCAGCAATACCTTTAATTCTTTTTGCGTTAGGTCTCGCCAATCCCCTACTGCTAAACCTTTCAAACTCACATTCATGATTCTGACACGCTCCAGTCGAACAACGTCATAACCAAAATATTCACACATCCGGCGAATTTGGCGATTTAATCCTTCTACTAGCGTAATGCGAAATACGGTTTGGGATTCCTGAGTCACCTTACAAGGCTTAGTCTGAGTACCGAGAATAGGCACGCCATTGCCCATACCCTTTATAAAATCATCGCGAATAGGCTTGTTAACCGTGACCAAATATTCCTTTTCGTGGTCATTACCTGCTCGTAGAATTTTATTCACTAGGTCGCCATTGTTGGTTAAAAAGATAAGACCTTGCGAATCTTTATCTAACCGACCAATGGGAAAGATACGGGTGCTGTGACGAACAAAATCAACAATGTTATCCCGTTCACTACTTTCTGTTGTACTGACAATTCCAACCGGCTTATTGAGCACTATGAAGATAAAATCCTCCGGTTCCTGAGGCTCAATCAACTGGCCATTCACTTTCACCACATCGCCAGGCGACACGCGATCGCCGACTTGTGCTCGCTGACCATTCAGAAACACATTGCCCTGTTCAATAAAGCGATCAGCATCTCTGCGAGAGCAGATTCCACTTTCACTTATGTACTTATTGAGGCGTGTCGAAGGAGCATTGAACATAGGTTTTTGGCTTCAAATCATGAATGTGAATAAAACGCAGAAAGACATCGATACCGAACAAGTCACACCCGTTGCGCGTCGCAGAGGATTATAACCCATAATCGCCCACGAATGAAAAGCACTAAAAACTGACGAATTCGTGCTCGGCAGCGTATCTACATCGAGATTCACTGAGCGGGACACAAGGACTTCAGCCTGATAAATCGACTCCACTCATGAGCATAAATCAGATGCGCTTCGAACCCTCTTCACATGCATCAATACGTCAAATTTCTGTTCCGAATAAACCGAGGTTAAGCGGATCGACTTAACTTCTATGTAAACTGGCCTTCTAACTCAAGCATTGAGTTTAATCATCTTCCTACACATACTTGGAGCCACAGTGAAAAACCTCATTCATGCCACATTCATTTTATTTTTA
Source organism: uncultured Saccharospirillaceae bacterium (assembly GCA_947503895.1). GTDB lineage: Bacteria > Pseudomonadota > Gammaproteobacteria > Pseudomonadales > Oceanobacteraceae > Bermanella. The sequence continues at coordinate 134,049 of CANNFT010000003.1, read as the reverse complement.
ATCATTACATCAGGACAATCCTATGCAAACACCAGTGACAAAATACTGATCGTATTAACCAGCCATAGTGAACTTGGAAACACCGGTAAAAAAACGGGGTTCTGGTTACCAGAATTAACGCATCCCTATTATGAATTCACAAATGCAGGGTTTACAGTCGACGTTGCAAGTATCGACGGTGGCATGGCACCACTTGATAGCAAAGCATTCGAAGAAGCAGATGAGTTTCATGATGTGTTTTTGAAGGACGCTACATTAATGTCAAAGGTCATGCGTACGATACCCATCGCCAACATCAATGCCGCCGATTATCAAGCCGTTTTGTTTAGTGGAGGATCAGGTCCAATGTGGGATTTCCCCAACAATCCAGATATTAATCGCATTTCGGCTGCTATATATGAGATGAATGGCATTGTATCAGCGGTGTGCCACGGCGGAGCTGCCCTTGTCGATATTAAACTCTCTAACGGTGAGCGTCTGATTAAAGGAAAATCCGTTGCGGCATTTACAAATGAAGAAGAGCAGTCTTTAGGCACAGCAGAAATCATACCTTTTTTATTGCAAGACAAACTCATCGAACGCGGAGCGAATTTTATAATCGGCAAGCCATGGCAAGAAAATGTAGTGGTCGATGGCAGGCTAATTACGGGTCAGAACCCTGCATCCGCCAAAAAAGTAGCACAAAACATAATAAAGGCGCTTGAACAATAATTTCACGACGCCGTCATTAAACTTCGCCGCATCAGCCTCATGCCATGATGCGCGAAGCCTGCTAACTCGACAAAGCACTAGCCAGATATCAACCAGCAAGATTAAATTGCGATTCGATTAGATACATTCATTCGTAGGCAACAAAAAATGTCCCCTTTGCCAGATCCCCCTGACGATTCTCGAAACGATGTGGCGTTGACGCAGCGAACATAGCGCCCTGACCGGCGTTCAATTGAATCTTCTTCGTCGCTAAGATCACGGTCAATTCTCCTTGTTCAAGCCAAATATATTTGACGGCGCCAGAAACAGGGTTCGCCGAGAATGATGTTCTACCATGATCAGTAAAATAAAATTGATAGAAGTCTGCCAGGGATGTACTGGATTTAGCGGCCAACTGATGACAAACAAACACGCTATTTTTTTTGCTCACAATATTGTCTGCCGATGACCTAAACACATTAATATCATCTAGCGCTACTGGTGCTTTAACGAAATCTTCTAGACGGATATTCATTGCTTCAGCTAATTTGGCTAACACAACAATTGTGGGGCTTTTTTGACCACTTTCTATTTGCGAGATCATTGACCGGCTGACACCAGAACGATCTGCCAATGACTGCAAACTTTCACTGTTTGCTTGCCTGAAACTACGAATAAATAAACCGAGATAATCGAAATTCATATTTCACCAACATCTACTATAGTGGATATTTAGCACTATAAGGGTAGGAATTTTATAAATAAAGACTAATATCGAAATACCTTCAATTTAGATAGAAAAGGAAGTGGTATGTCTCAACGCGTCGTGGCCATCACGGGTGGTAACTCCGGTATAGGCTTAGCTATCTCAAAACTCTTTTTGGCGAATGATTATAAAGTGGCAATTTTAGCTCGATCAATGGAATCAATGGAAAGCTTTCTGCAAACCTCCCCTGACAACATTCTGATTTACTCTGGAGATGTGCGTGTAAATGCAGATTTAGAACGCTTTTATGGTCTGTGTAAAGCACGCTGGGGTGGCATCGACACGGTCATTGCTAATGCAGGCATCGCATTACCTGAAAGTATTGCCGATGTAACAGAAGCCAGCTTTGAAAGCAGTGTGGATATTAACTTCAAAGGTGTATTTTTTACCGTACAAAAAGCATTAGCCCACTTAAACGACAAAGCCTCTATTATTTTACTCTCCTCGATTCAAGCACAAAAAGGCGCTGGGATTTGGTCTGTATATGGCGCCACAAAAGCTGCCGTACGCTCTTTAGCGCGGTCATTCGCTCAAGAACTGAGCCCTCAAGGCTTTCGCGTAAACAGCTTATCTCCTGGCGTAACCGATACGCCCATTTTGAATAAGTTTGGTTTTGAAAAAGACACACTCAAAGAAATTTTAGCTCAAGTGTCAACCAGCACTCCGCTTGGACGCATCGGTAAAGCAAACGAAATTGCAGAATCTGCGCTGTTCTTAGCATCAGATGCTGCATCGTTTATTTCTGGTGCTGATTTACAAGTCGATGGCGGCTTAGCTCAAATTTAAGCCGTAAACTCACAGTAATAACACAGCAGGATCACCACTTAAAATACAAAATACATCGGCTTAATGGCCATTACTTACTGCTACCGACGGAGGGTATCCCAGATGTTTATTTCGTCATCATAGCTTTGTTTTCGTCCAACATTTCTAAAACCGGAAGCTACAATGCTTCCGGATTCGAATATGAAAAAACATGGAGTTGTTAAGTACACGCTTGCGAGTGGCTGGGATTCGCTTTTCCTCACGAAAAGCTACGCCCCTCACTTTTTCGCCGTCACTTTTTAAACCAGCGAAAGACAGCGCGATTGGGTTCATGATCACTCAATTCGTCATAGTCTAATATTTCGTAACCGGTTAATTCTAATTGATAGGCTTGATCCGAGTCGCGATATAAAATTTGATCCGTATCTGCTCGATATTGATAAGCACATTGCGGTAATGAGTCATCGGCTCCCGATATGAGATCTTGGCAAGCCATTCTCAACCCTGTCATGGCCATAAAAGTATTCCAAATTTGGAGGTATTCATCCTCTGCTCGGTTATCGTCCCACTTTGCGTTAAAGTCGCCGCCGACGATCACTGCTGCACCGTTTGAATAAGCATTAATAAAATCTGCAAGTTGCATAAATTGATTTCGCTTGGCGTCAACATCATCGCTTTCCGAGCCAGCATCCATATGCGTATTATATACATGAACTTTAAACTGGTCGGTAATTTCATGAATCGCCACGGTAAAGCCTTTTTCTGTCCAGCAGTCTTCGCTGCTGCAGTCATCATAATATTCAGCTTCAAATGTGCTCAGCGTATAATCGTCATCATCCCGATTATCCATATCAAATGGAAAATCAGAAAGCCTCAATAAACCATCCCCATAAGATATCATGTTGCCTCTAAAGTGCCGCGAGCGGTATGGGTAAGCCGATTTAGTTAAACGGCTTTCATCACGCAGGAAACTGTGTTTCTTAGCGGTGAACATCTCCTGCATCAGCACGATATTGAAATTATCGGCGTTTAACCGATTAAGTAAGCTTTTAAAGCGCGAGTTTGAATTACCGCCCAAGCATTTAGGAAATCCATCCACATTATAGATAACGGTATCGAACGTTCCGGATTCTCCGCTATGGGTTGGGGCCCCACTGGATTGATACCCGTACCCTCTGCTCCCCTTCACGCCTGTCTCACTCACCTCATAGTTCCAACAGAAGTAATTGTCCGCTGCAATGCTTACATTTGCACTGCTAATCGTTAATAAAAGTAGGGTTAGGCGAGTAATAATTTTTTTTGACATGACTTACACCTTATTATTTTTTTATTGGTCAGACATCCGTAGATTATTGAACAATCCACTCAAGCCGATATTACCGTTTATTTTTTACAAATATATGTAATGAAATGCCAATATGCCTATCGATAGAATTGTTAATGTCATCACGCCTCATTTGAAATTTGGCACGAAATAATAATTTCGCCTATTAAAAAACTAAATCTAAATCCTCAAAACCTCCACTAGAAAATACTAATCATGCATCACCAAGGTCTATCAGGCGATTCCATAAACGCTAGATTACAAGAGGAACTATAAAATCTTGAAAAGAAATGAACTAAAATTGAAGGTATCATTAACAAGGTGCGTCATTCATTCCGACCTTCGAGTATGAATATCAATAGACATTTAAGCAGACATAAGAATTAGATAAGTTTAGGGCACCTTTATAAAAAGCACCCCTGAGTTGCACACAGATTAATTAAGCATGGTGTTTAAAATCGAATTTAACGTAGCCATTATGTTCGCCTTTTTCGATTAGGACAATATTTTCCCAACCGTCAAATGCTCCTCTGTGTGTTTTTCTTTGTGGCACGGAAATTTTTGATGGAGCCTTAAGGTCAAATTGCTCCGTTCTTTCTCCCTCTCCATCGAAAAATAAAATTTCACCTGTCTGATCATTACATTCGAACCGCACCAGACATTCCGCCACGACGAACTGCCTTTCCGCCGGATCAAAATCCAAGTTGTCGACACCTTCTGACAAACCACCTTTAATCAATGTGGACGCAGGCACCATGGAGATGGCAGAATCTATAGCTGATTTTATAATATTGGACGCAATTTTATCAGCCAATGAAGGCTTTTTGGCATTAATAACTTGAACTTTAATCGCACCCTCACCTTCTAGCTTCCCTTTAAACAGCCAGTTATGCGTAGGATTTTTGCTTAGGTTTTTCTTCCAAGTAGTATCCGTTTTAAGTGCTTTGTTCTCTTTCAGCGGTGCCTTGAGGGTAGCGACAAATTCAGACTGACTGTAATTGGGATACATTATATTGACGATTACGACATTAGAAGTCGCCTCTTCGTTAATGGCACCGGTTTCCTTTAATTTAATGTCATCCAATTTCATAACAAATTTAGGCACGTAGAATCCTTGTTTGCTTAGGTTAATTGCATTAATTATCATTAATACTAACGGTAAACTAAGTTCGCTAGTATTTCTATTTAGACTCTGAACATACTGTCATAGAGCTATATTCAGGTGGTTCAAAACGTAGGGTTGTAAACCGTTCGAAATACACAATACTCTTTGTTCAAACACTTCTGCCTATTTTCAGAACAGTTTATCAATCAAGTCGCGTAGAGTAGCTTACCCTACACATTTTCATTACTAGGTTTGTGACCAACGGATATATCCAGAAAGGTTTACACCGTAATCTTTGAAGGTTTGCTTCGCATTTTCGTACATATCGTCGCTGACAATACTAGGGACCACTTTTGCTTGAGAACAGGCATATTGATTCCATTCAACTCCATGACTTGTGTCATAGTTGTTTTCAGTTTCTTCCCCCGTGGTGTAAAGCTGAGGTGAAAGGTAATCTATATTGTCGTTATCGAAAAAACTGTTCATCAAATCTGCAGCATCTTGGATACCATAAGGTGCAGAATGACTAACGGTAACCAATACAGACATGCCCTGCTTTTTGGCTTCTTTAAACGACTCAGAAAACGCATCTGCTAAGCCTGAATCTCCTTCTTCAACATCATAGGCAATGCCATCATATGCGCTTAATTTACCGTCCTGTATAGCCTGAGTAATGAGGTCAATGCTTTCCTTTTGAAATGAACCACTGCTATTACCGCCCCCAAAGCTAATAAATTTTGTACCAACTAATTCATTCAATTTGCCAGAGCTGTCGGCCAATGCATTTGTAACATCCGTCCATCCACTGAAGGCTATCGACAGTGTTCGGTTAGGTGGAATAGAACCTTTACTCCATGTCCACTCCCACAGTCCTATGGTTTCTGCATTGCTGGTTTTTAATTCACTGCGTCCCATATCCATCACCTATCATTGAAAGTTGATAAACCATGAAGTTTTTCCGCTTCACTTTTTATAGTTGGATGCAAAGACAAGTCCAATTGAGGCTAAATTGATACCGGAATCGATGAACGCCGACTGATCGTAGATTCCTTTAATGGTCGTTTGGCCAAATATGGCCAAACCAATCCATTAAACGGCCCCTGCAGTCCAATTGCGGCCGGATCAGGTTCTGTAGTCGTCTATTTTCTTTTGGTCACACGTCCGGAGCCGCTTTTATCCAGCGCACGTTCACGAGCACGCTTCTTTTGTGCGCCCTTACTGTGTTTGCGTGGCCTTTTTTCTGGTTTATTTAAGTCTGGTTCAAAACCGGGATACCATTGCTGCATAAACTTAATATCGGTGATGGCTTCGATTTCTTCAAGTAGGTAATTTTCGTCAGAACTGACTAACGATATTGCCAAACCTTTTTGCCCTGCTCTGCCGGTTCGCCCAATCCGGTGAATATAGTCCTCAGCGTTATACGGCAGCTCAAAATTGACCACATAGTTCAACTGCTCAATATCTAAGCCTCTAGCAGCAACATCTGTCGCGACTAGTGCACGCGTATTACCATCTTTAAATTCTTGAAGCTCTTTTTCTCTGGCACCCTGCGACTTATCACCATGAATGGCTTTGGTTTTCACACCATCCTTCGTCATTTCTTTTGCTAATAAGTCTGCTCCTTGCTTGGTTCGAGTAAACACCAAAACCTGATGCCAGTTTTTACTGCCAATCATATAGGATAACAATTCACGCTTCTTGTCTGCATCCACGTTGTAGATAACTTGCTCTACCTCAGTTGCTGCAGTATTTTTTTCACCTATTTCGATAATCTTAGGAGAAGAGGTTAGGGTTTTGCTAAGTGCGTAAATTTCATCACTAAAAGTAGCGGAAAATAAGAGGGTTTGTCTTTGAGTTGGCACACGCTTCAGTATGCGATTAATCTCTCCCATGAACCCCATGTCTAGCATTCGATCAGCCTCATCGAACACCAAACATTCTATTTCATCCAATTTCACCGTACCTTTTGACACCAAATCCAACAATCTGCCCGGCGTAGCCACGATTATATCCACGCCTTTTTCTATTGCCGCTATTTGAGGATTTAAGCTAACACCTCCGTACGCTAATGCGCTGACTAGGGGCAGGTCACGACTGTAGCGTTCGACACTTTTGTGAACCTGTTGGGCAAGTTCGCGAGTGGGTGTCAATATTAGGGCGCGGATATTTTTCTCAATCAATGCCGAGGTAGTAGAGGTAGCAGTGTCTTGTTGAGAGGGTTGCATCAGTAACTGCAATAATGGCAATGTAAATGCGGCTGTTTTCCCTGTTCCGGTTTGTGCGCGTGCAAGTAAGTCATGACTCCCTAAGATTACGGGAATCGCCTGCACTTGAATGGGCGTTGGGACCTTGTATTCAAGGTCTCGGAGCGTGTTTATGAGTGGCTCCACTAGCCCTAATTCAAGAAAACTCATCTGCAATGCTACTCCAATATAATGAAAATCAACAAAGCAGATTCTAACAGGTTCAGGTGTCCGGGTTTAGTTTGATGCCGCTTTTATGTCTGTCATGCTGTGTTCATGATCAATTAGCCACTGCTTACGCTCTAATCCACCGCCATATCCAGTCAGCTTGCCGTTCTTGCCAATCACTCGATGACAAGGAATAACGATTGCTATTCTATTAAAGCCATTTGCAGAAGCGACCGCCCTCACGGCTGTGGGCTTATCAATTCGGATGGCCTGCTGTTGATAGGTCGATAACTCACCACAGGGAATTTTCTGTAAGTGCTCCCAAACCAGTTGTTGGAATTCCGTTCCCGGAGTGTCCAATTTAACAGAAAATACTTGCCTGCTTCCTTGGAAATACTCTCGAAGCTCTTGCTTTAGCTGCTTTGTGTGTCGATTTTCACCTGTCACAATAGAGGCTTTCAACCTTTTTTGCAGATCCTTAAACTCACTCTCTAGCATGGGTCTATCGACGAATTCCAGCAAGCAAATACCCGTTTCGGTTGCACATACAAACATCGGCCCAATAGGCGTTGTTAGACGATCTATCAATATTAATCTATGTTCAGAGGTTTGAGATGGGCTATGACCGGTGTGCTTTTTAAATGTGTAGCCAAATCCACTGAGAGAGTCATACCCAGAATCAACCGCCGCCAAGGTACTGGTCTGTCCGCCTTTGAGTTCTTGATAAGCCAGATTTATGCGATACATGCGTTGATAAGCATGAAACGTCATGCCGTAATGCTGATTAAACCACCGCCTCACTTGCTCAGGTTGAATGCCTGCGGACTTCAACTGATAATCACTGATTTTTTCCTTTGGGCTATTTTTAACCCAATCAATGGCTTTTTTTACAGATTCTGGCGCTTCCTCTGCATTTTCGGTTGGCTTGCACACTTTACATGGCCGATACCCAGCATCCATTACCCCTTTAACATCTTTAAAGAATTCAACATTTTTAGCCTTTGGCTTACGCGCTCGACAGGTAGAGATGCAAAAAATACCGGTTGTTTTCACCCCCACAAAAAATGTTCCGACATACTGCGAATCGCGGTTCACCAACGCCGTATAATAGTCCTGTATCAGTTTCGTATCCGTCACGATCATTTTCTTTACCCATTGGCCTTTCAATCCTTAATAGAAACAATATGAATTGTTGACAGTGATAGCAACCGAAAACTGAACAAGTATATTTGCTTTTAACGGGTTAAGGCTTTTATAAAGCATTGAATTCAAAACAACCCCATCGATGGCAGCTCCCTGAGCTTTCTACTGGTTAAGTAATTTAAGAAAAGCAGGATTGATGGCAGAAAGTAATGCAGAAGATTGGCAACTCAACATAGAAAAAGGCCCTTTCAGGTTTTCCGAAAGGGCCTTTTAAGATTTCTAACGATTCGTATTTTAACGGCGCACCTACAATCCCATCTGCTTCGAAATAATTTCATTCATGATTTCACGTGTTCCCCCGCCTATTGATAAAATTCGATTATCTCGATATAAACGCTCGACTAGACTTTCTCGCATTAATCCCATGCCGCCAAACAATTGTACCGCTTGATAAGTTATATAATCACTGACATCCGTGGCAAAGTTTTTCGCCATTGAAACTTCTTTAACGACATTTTTACCTGCATTCATTTCCGCCGCGATGTTGTACATCATTGTCTTGCTAACTTCTAGCTTCGTCGCCATTTCAACCAATTTGTGTTTCGTTACTTGGAATTTTCCTATTGGCCGCCCAAACGCCTCTCTTTCTTTGACATACTTCAAGCATTCTTCTAGTGCCATTTCTGACGTCATATTTGCCATTAATGTCAGCATCAAGCGTTCATTCTGAAAATTTGTCATTATGGCAAAAAAACCAGCATTTTCCTGACCAATTAAATTTTCACTTGGCACGAGACAGTCGTCAAAAAACAGTTCTGCTGTATCGGAAGCCCACCAGCACATTTTTTTAAGATTTCGCCCAACTGTAAAACCCGGTGTCCCTTTTTCAATGAGCAATAAACTTATGCCGCCAAAGCCATCACCACCTGTACGCACCGCTACGGTATAGTAATCGGCTCTTATACCAGACGTGATGAACGTTTTACTGCCGTTTACCTTATAGAATTCGCCTTCGTTATTGCTGACTTTCTCCGCCCTCGTGCTAATGCCAGCCACATCGCTACCGCCTCCTGACTCAGTGATAGCCAGTGCGGATATTTTATCACCACTCAATATCGGAGGAATGATACGCTGTTTCATTTCTTCATTCCCCCATTTATTAATAGGCGGGAGGCCGATATCTAACGACGATAAGCTCGACACCAAACCGGCTGACCCAGACCGCATCATTTCTTCAGCCACTACAATTTTATGAAACAAATCACCCGATGTACCGCCATATTTTTCGTCGTATCCTAGCCCCAAAATACCTGCATTACCGGCTTTTTTGTAAAGCTCTCGTGGGAAAGTGTTCTGCTCTTCCCAATCATTAATGTGGGGTAATATTTCTTTTGCGACAAATTTTTTAATACTCTCTCGAAGTGTTAAATGAGATTCATCATAAAATGGGGGGGTTATTGACATCAGAACTCTCCTTATATTCGCTGGTAGTTTCCGGCATGGTCCATGGGTTTAAACTGAATGCTTAGCTCACTCTCAATGAACAGCCGCTAAACAGATTCAACTTCAGGAGCTTGATCCAACACTTCCACCAGTATTTGCCGGCCTTTCACCTGGTCACCTTTTGCAATTAGCACAGACTTGATGACACCATCAAGATCAGATTTCATCGCATGTTCCATTTTCATTGCTTCCAGAATAACCAGTGTTTGCCCCTTTGCCACAGACATTCCCGGTTCAACCAAAACATCAATGATTGCACCATCCATGGCTGCTTTAATTTTTCCACTGCCTTGAGAATGACTGGCTTTCACCGGCTCATGGGTTTTATCTTCAATCATCACGCAACTTTCATGAGTCGGTAAAAATAGACGCCCACTGTCATCAAAAATATAGGATGACTGAGATGCCACGCCATCCTGAAGAAACTGAATGGTATCTGTACTCAAATGACAGAGTTCAAATTCAAAGCTGTGCGCGCCGGAGCTCACAGTGAATTGTTTGGACTGAGCATTCACGACTTCAATGGATACTTGATGCTGTTCAGAAACATGTTCGATATCGATAAAAGTGGGTGCTGGGAAACTATTGCGCCAGAATCCGCGTTCAGATACCTGAGCATTAGCCATTGCACTTTTCAGGTAAAACAACCACGCCGATAATGCTTGCTGACTTGAGGTAAGTGGATGAGGCGATAAGGATTTATCTGAAGAAAATTCTTGCTCGATAAACGCAGTCGTTGCCTGACCTTCAGCAAAAACAGGATGACTTAAAATATTGTATAAAAATCCACGATTAGAACGAACACCTAAAAGCTCAATTCGTATTAATGAATTCATTAAACGCCGGCGTGCTTCTTCTCGGGTTGCACCGTAGGCAATCACTTTAGCCAGCATAGGATCATAGAACGGTGAGATGATTTGGCCAGCTTGAATGCCTGAATCCATGCGTAAGTTCGGGTCGCTGCTGTGTTGCCAATGCAATACTGTTCCTGTTTGCGGCATAAATCCTAACGCAGGATCTTCGGCATACAACCTCACTTCCATCGCATGTCCGTTTAATACCACTTCGTCCTGTGATAAAGGCAAAGTTTGGTTCTCGGCCACCATGAATTGCCATGCTACGAGATCAATTCCTGTTATCCATTCAGTTACTGGATGCTCGACTTGTAAACGAGTATTCATTTCGAGGAAATAAAACTGTCCTTGTGCATCGGTTAAGAACTCCACCGTTCCAGCCCCAACGTACTCACAGGATCGAGCTGCTTTTACAGCGGCTTCTCCCATACGCTTACGCAACGCTTCGCTCACAAAAGGTGAAGGTGCTTCTTCGACCACTTTCTGATGGCGGCGCTGTACGGAGCAATCGCGCTCACCCAAATAAATACAGTTACCATGACGATCTGCAAATATCTGTATTTCGATATGACGCGGACTGATGACCGCTTTTTCTAAAATGACCTCACTACTGCCAAATGCATTCAGTGCTTCGGATTTAGCCGTTTTCAGTTGCTCAATAAAGTTTTCAGCATCTTCTACTAATCTCATGCCACGACCACCGCCCCCTGCGGTCGCTTTAATCATTACGGGAAAGCCGATGCGACTTGCTTCGTTTAACAATACATTTTCTGATTGGTCTTGACCTTCATACCCAGGGATACAGGGCACACCCGCATTTAGCATTTCTATTTTAGAGAGTCGCTTGTTACCCATTAATTCAATGGCTTTGGGGTCTGGACCGATAAAGGTAATGCCGTTTTCTTGGCAAGCGGCACAAAAATCGGTGTTTTCCGATAAAAAACCATAGCCGGGATGAACCGCATCAGCCCCCGTCTTTTTGCACGCATTAATGATGTTATCAATCACTAAATAACTTTGGTTCACTTGCGGGGGGCCAATGCACACAGCTTCATCTGCCATGGCAACATGAGGCGCATCTGAATCAGCCTCACTGTAAACCGCCACGGTATCATAGCCCATTGCTTTTGCTGTTCGCATAATACGTACGGCTATTTCACCCCGATTAGCAACCAATACTTTTGTGAAACTTTTCATTTTGATGCCTATGTCCGAAAGTTGTTAGAGCGCAATTTTTTCCATTTATACATTTTTATTTGGCCCACTCTGGCAATCGTTTCTGGACAAATGCCATTGTGCCTTCTGCCCCCTCAGCCCCTTGAACCGACCTGCTAAATGCCTCTGCGGCATCGGAAATTAGCGCTTCAGCGGGGGCTTCAGCGGCCTTGAGCATCAACTTTTTAGTCATGGCATTTGCTTCCGGTGCGCACTTCTTAATTTGATCGAGCGTTTCGCCTAGTATGCGCAGCAACGCTTCTTCTGAAGACGCGAGATAATGAGAAATCCCTAATCGAACAGATTCTTCACCATCAAACCGAATGCCCAGCAAAGCTAAACGCCTTGCTTGTGTCAGCCCAATTCGTTTTACAACAAACGGTGCAATTTGTGCGGGTGGAATCCCGAGTGTTGTTTCCGGCATTCCAAAATTTGCTGACGGTGTGGCAATTGCCACATCTGATACACATGCCAACCCAAAACCTCCGCCCAATACTGCGCCTTCTAAGACTGCTATCACAACTTGGGGCAAGTGGTTTATTTTCAGAATTAACTCACCAAACGATTTGTTTAATTCGAAGAATGGGTCAGAATCCGAAGATTGCGCACGAGAACGCGCGTGTGCCATATCTTTAATATCGCCACCCGCGCAGAAATGTCCGCCTTCGCCGCGTAATAGGACGGCTCTTATTGCCTGGTTTGCTTCTAATGATTCGCATACTTGCATGAGTTCTTTAACCATCACTAAGCTCATTGCGTTACGAGCTTGCGGACGATTCAATGTCACATGCAAGCAAATACCTTCTTGCTCTAATTTAATGGTCGTAAATTCAGTATCAAACATATCTTAGTTGTCCCGTTACTCTATTCATTAAAGGGCCTCTCTATAAAGTCACGTTAAGCTCTGACCAAGTGGTTTTTTCCAGTTCAAGGCGTGCTTTTTGAAAATCTAACGGCTTAAATAAAAAAAAGCACTATACAGAAATTCGAATGAACACTAGACCCCGTAGGGCAAGGCCTGTAGCGCATTACGGCGGTGTCACTCTCTTTGGAAAAATTCGTTATTTAATGAACGGCGTCCTGCCGCTCATTAAATGGAGTCCTTCCGAACTCGATCTGCTCTATACAACTTGTCTGCTGCAAAGGCTTCCTGGCATTAATACGCGACCGTTAAATAGAAAGCCAAGCTGTAAGTCAAATTGACTTTATAGAGACACCCTAAATACATGCGATGTTTACACGCCTTTTTTTGAAGGCAATATATCCATGTATTTACAAATAATACCCAGCATAATTTCATCGGCGCCGCCCCCGATCGAAGCAAGCCGACCATCTCGATAAACTTGCGATATCGGGTTATCCCACGTGAACCCCATGCCTCCCCAATACTGCAAACAACTATCGGCCACCTCCCGGATAAGGCGTCCTCCTTTTAGTTTAACCATGGAGGCCAATTTGGTGACATCTTTCTTTTGAACCATTAATTCCGTGGCTCGATACGTAAGAGCGCGTAGCGCTTCGATTTCTGTTTGTAGCTCAGCTAAACGGAAATGAATAGATTGATTATTAATTAAGGGCTGACCAAACGTTTTTCGTTCTCGCGCATATTCTATGGTTTTTTCGACGCATAGATCTAACGTCACTAAACTGCTCGCACCTCCCCATAAACGCTCTTCTTGAAATTGAAGCATTTGCAACATGAAGCCCATGCCTTCTGCGCCAATACGATAACGCTGCGGCACACGAACATCGTCAAAATACACCGGAGCCGTATCACTCGAGCGCATTCCAATTTTATCAATTTTCTCACCAATGGTTAGGCCCTTAGCAGTAGCAGGGACGACGATAAGTGATTTGTTCTTGTGTGGTTTATCATCACTGGTATTAGCGAGCACGCAAAAGAAATCAGCTTGCGTTGCATTCGTGATCCACATTTTAGCGCCGTTAATAATATAGTCATCGCCCTCTTTTCGTGCCGTCGTCGATAGACCTGCGACGTCTGAGCCGGCACCGGTTTCGGATACTGCAATGGCAGCCACGTATTCACCGGCAATAGCAGGGGCAAGAAATTGTTCTTTTAATTCGTCACTACCAAACTTAGATATCGCGGGGGTTGCCATATCTGTTTGAACACCAATTGACAAAGGCACGCCACCACAAAGGCAATATCCCAGTGCCTCTGCTGCATATATATTGTAAGAATGATCCAGTCCCATGCCGCCATATTTTTCATCTTTGTTTATGCCCAGAAGCCCGAGTTCACCCATCTTCTTAAACACTTCATGGGCTGGATATTGACCGGCTTTCTCCCACTCTTGAACATGTGGATTAATTTCATTTTCAACGAAATTTTTTACGGTTCTAAATATTTCTTGGTGTTCATGAGTTATCAACATAATTATCTCACCTAAATTTACACGTATTATTTTTTAAAACTGCATTTAATCCAATGGCGATATTAAAGACGTGCAACACCAAATGAATTCGGTTTTAGCTGACGAACATCTGCTTCTCTGCACACACTTAAACAATAGCCCAGCACTCTGCGTGTATCGCGTGGATCAATTAAACCGTCATCCCACAACCTGGCTGTTCCAAATAGGGCTGTTGATCCTGCATCGAGTTTTTGAGCAGTAGCAGCCTCAATGGTATCCAGCACTTTTGGGTCCGGCTCCATACCCATTTTTTTTTGTTTTTCTTCTGTCACAATTCGCAGTACTTTTCCTGCCTGTGCTCCGCCCATGACAGCAGTACGACTGTTAGGCCAAGCAAATATAAATCGAGGGTCTAGCCCTCTACCACACATAGCATAATTACCTGCTCCGTATGACCCACCAATGACAATACTGATTTTAGGTACGCTTGCATTGGCCACTGCTTGGATCATTTTTGATCCATACTTGATGACACCATCTTGCTCACTTTGAGTGCCGACCATAAATCCTGTGGTATTGTGCAAAAATAAAAGCGGTGTATTACTTTGCTCGCAAAGCTGGATAAATTGCGCAGCTTTGGCTGCACCTGAAGGAGTAATCGGGCCATTGTTTCCGATAATGCCACAAGCATATCCTTCTATACGCACTCGCCCACACACAGTTTGGCTGTCGAATTCATTTTTGAAATCTAGAAAGTCTGAGCCATCTGCAATACGTGCCACAATTTCTCGCACATCATAAGGTTGTTTTGTGTCGGCCGGCACAACGCCGATTAATTCATCTGGCGAATAGGCTGGCTCTGCATACAGTTTCGATTTAAGGGCAGCAGGGTCCGTTAATTGATCATTCCACGGCAGACTTTGCATGACTTCACGAGCCAATCGAATACCATCTGAATCGCTTTCAGCGAGGTACTCGGCTGTACCCGCTAATTGAGAGTGCATTTCAGCCCCTCCCAATTCTTCATCGGTGGCTATTTCACCCGTTGCTGCTTTCAATAACGGCGGACCGGCCAAAAACATTTTAGCTTTACCGCGAACCAATATGACCCAATCAGATAACCCCGGCTGATACGCACCACCGGCCGTTGCATTACCATGTACAACCGTGATTTGAGGTAAACCCAGTGCAGACATACGCGCTTGATTTGCAAATGCGCGAGCACCTTTTACAAATATATCCGTAGCGTAGTTTAAGTTTGCACCCCCGCTTTCTGATAAGCTCACCAAAGGCAATTTATTTTCCGCTGCGATTTCTTGTAGCCTCAAAGACTTGTCTAAGCCAGCGGGTGCAATCGTCCCGCCTTTTATTGCACAGTTATTCACAACCACCATGCAACGAACACCGCTAACGTACCCAATGCCAGCAATCAAACCTCCGCCCGCAGTACTGCCATCTTTATCGTCGTGCATTTTATAGCCGGCTAGTGCCATCATTTCTAGAAATGGTGTTCCAGCATCAAGTAACTTATTTAGCCGTTCACGAGGCAAGAGTTTGCCTCGCTTTATAAATTTATCTTTAGATTCCAACTCCTTTTCAGCTACTTTTTCTTCTACTGCGCGAAATTCATCAATAGCCGCTTGCATCACTTCTTTATTGCGCTGATACATTTCGCCATGTATATCAATTTCTGATTCAATTCTTGGCATAATAAATTATTCCTTTTCGGAAGCACTGCTGTTGTCTTTTAATACATCAGGCATAACGGCTCGATGGAAACCATTGTAAGGCGCATTATTTTTCGCATTGGGTAAGGGCCACATACGATTCCCCAATGACGCTGCACCATCAATCTTTAACGTCGCACCACTCACAAACGAGGCACCTTCACTCAGTAAAAAACAAATCGCCGAACTCGTTTCAGATTCTGTTCCCATTCTTTTTAACGGCACAGCATTTTCCAACTGCGGAATGATGGCTTTAAAAGCACCATCATAGGTGTCCATGCCACTTGAAATAATCCAACCCGGTGCGACTGCATTCACTCGAACACCCGATTGACCCCATTCGAACGCAGCGGTTTTAGTAAAATTATCCATTCCTGCACGGGCCGCTCCGGAATGTCCCATCCCCGGCATGCCTCCCCACATATCAGCGATTATATTGACGATTGACCCACCTTTTTTGACCATGCATTGGTTATACACTTCACGAGCAAATAAGAATCCACCCACAAGGTTGGTGCGGACAACTGTTTCAAAGCCTTTTTGATTAATGGCAGACAACGGTGAAGGGTATTGCCCGCCTGCATTATTCAACAGTCCATCTATGCGTTCGTATTTATTAATAATGGATTGAACGGTATTTTTTACGGCTTCTTCTTCGCGAATATCACAAACAGCGTAATCGGCTTCGCCACCATCTTCTGTAATTTCAGATTGAACGGATTTCAGTTTTTCTTCTTTGCGGCCAATCAATACAACGCGGGCACCTAAGCTTGCAAGCTCATGAGCCGTACACCGGCCTATTCCACTGCCACCACCGGTCACTACAATCGTTTTGCCTGAAAATAAATCGGGGTGAAAAATGCTACGATAGCTCATGACATCACTTCCTTAGCAATCGATGCAGGAACATTGATAGGGAATTCCAGTAGCTGCTGAGCAAACGCTTTACCTTGCGGATCGATTCGTAAGCTCGCCACTCCCCCGCCGCCGAGGCTGTTTTCTAGTAAAAAGTTCAAGGCGTTTAAGCCTGGCATATAGAATTTCGAAACACGGCTAGTGGTATCATTAAGAACGTGTTTCATATATTCCTGAACAGACTCCGCGGATAGTGACTGCGAGATATAAGGAAGGTACTTTTCTTTTCGCGCAATCACACCAATGTTACTGTGATTGCCTTTGTCTCCGCTTCTTGCGACGGCTAATTTAATTAAGGGCACTACGGCTGTTGGCGACTCATCGCACATTGGTATATGGCATACCGATGATGACACGTCATTATTACCCGTTAAGGGCACATCAACGGCCCGTATTTCATTATTAATATTGACTCGTGTTTGCACGGTGGACTTAGGAATCAAAAATGAAAATAGCTGAATTTTTGGAAATACCGTAGGACGCCCCCCCACAATACCGGTTAGACCCGGCGCCATTGCGGTAGCGGCTTGTGCGATTTCGCGACTGAAAAGCACTAACGCTTTTTTATCTGGATGGCTAACCGCTATTTTAACCACGACTTCCCGTGTATCTGAGCGCTTGGCTTGAGTACCATACGTCGCTTCTGACCCTAATATCTCAATATTTGAATCCGAGAAGGGTTTAAATCCTCTCTCTTCGAAAATGTGGCTGATTTTTTTCAACGTCGCTTCTGCAACACGCTGACCTTTTTTCGCAGCATCCATTCCGCCAATTAAAAATGAAGCCACACATTTAAATCCGTTAGGGTAGGTGGCTGATACTTTATACGAATCGGTCGGGGGTAATCCTTTTGCACCGGTCACCCTAACGACATTCTCACGCTCTTGTTTAAGTTGAACATTCGAAAAGTCACAAATCACATCGGGCAGAATATAGGCACAAGGATCGCCTATTTCATATACCACCTGCTCACCAACGGTAAACGGTGTAATAAGACCTCCCGTTTCGGCTGGCTTGGAAACAATAAAGCTGGCGTCAGATGAAACTTCGACAATTGGAAAACCCATGTTGTCGTAGCCCGGAACCGATTCCCAGTCGGTAAAATTACCACCCGTGCATTGTGCACCGCACTCGATTATGTGACCGGCTAACGATGCTTGGGACAACTTGTCATAATCAGAAAGAGACCAATCAAACTCGTGCACCAATGCTCCAGACACAACAGCGCTGTCTGTCACACGACCCGTAATGACTATGTCCGCATTCGCAGCGAGTGCATCAGCGATCCCCGGAAGCCCCAAGTAAGCATTCGCACTGACCATCATTGGAGGGCAAGATTGACCACTAAACATTTCGGTCACCCCTGCTTTCACAAACTCACTTTGACGGGCCGTTAAATTATCGCCTTCTACAACCGCAACGGTGAGCTCTAACCCAGCCGCTTCAATTTTTGACAATAGCGCATCACGACACGCTAACGAATTAACGCCACCGGCGTTAGCAATTACCTTAATACCTTGTTCTTTAATCGTGGGCAGTAAACCACCCATGACTTCGACGAAATCTGGGGCGTAACCCATTTTAGGGTCTTTCATTTTGGCGCCGGCCATAATAGACATGGTCACTTCAGCGAGATAATCAAAGACGAGATAATCCAATTTTCCGCCTTTAACCAGTTGAGCGGCTGCGGTTGAGGTATCTCCCCAAAATGCAGATGCGCAACCAATACGCACAGTTTTAGAGGTCATATGGGCATCATCCCTTTCTATTTGAGCCATTGAGGCTCTCGACACGATTGAATACCATTCAGACTACCAAGCAAGCGCTTGGTTTACAACGCAAAACCTTTCAATAATAATGGCCAAAAGCCTCAGCTTTTCAGTGGGAATCAGCGATTTATGCCATCAGAAAGCTGCCAACCCCCTGAAAACGGTTACCTCTAAGGTGTAGGGTAATGACTTTTGAGCACTCACCAGTTTATAGTTGTACGAACGTACTTATAGAATTATGGCGATACATCAGGATAGCCTCATGACAGACACGGTCCTTCAACCATTGATCGACGCAGGCCAAGTCACTGACCCAGCCAGTGCAAAAGGTAAATTAATTCGTGCAGCAGCACATTTATTCAAAACGAAAGGATTTGAACGCACAACCGTGAGGGAACTGGGGAAGGCTGTCGGTATACAAAGCGGCAGTTTATTTCACCACTTCAAAACCAAAGAAGACATTTTACTGGGTGTCATGGAAGAAACCATCATCATCAATTTGGCACGCATGCACGCTGCACTCGACACTAAAATCGCGCCCGAAGAAAAGTTGTTGTCTCTTATCACCTGTGAACTGGAGTCTGTTCATAAAGAAACAGGCGAGGCGATGAGTGTATTGGTGTATGAGTGGCGAAGCTTAAATGAAGAAAAACAAAAGTACATTCTACAACTTAGAGATGAGTATGAATCGCTTTGGCTCAGTACGCTCGCGGAATGCGCAAAAGAAAATAAAATTAAAAATAAACCCTTCATACTTCGGAGACTGCTTTCAGGCGCAATCGGATGGTCCACTACTTGGTATAGAGTAGATGGCGATATGACCATAGAGGATTTAGCCCAGCAAACTTTAATATTGGCTCTTTCTGATCCAACCCAGTAAATTCGCTGCCCTACGGCACGAGTGGTATCAGCCGGATTATTTTTCGCTACTCACAATGTGCAACCATGCGGCATCAACCCTCAAAACGATGCGAGGCACAGGCGACTGACTTGCAGTATTTCAGACGCACTATGCAACCGACTCGCTTCTTCTCATGCAGAATACATACTGAGGCACTTAAAGAGTCGCATATGCATTCTGCAAACCACGACGCCAGAGCCTGTTATGCTTATTGAGCACTGTAAATTTTATGTCAATCTTTAAAGTACTGCATAACATCACTGGGTATAGACCCCTTCCGAAATATGCACTTTTATCCCATCAACCACTTTAGTCCTTTTTTTAATTCATCCAGTCCGCCGCCCAAAACGTTATTGCCATGGGCTACTATAAGATTATTGATGGGTAGCTCATAAATCTTGTTTATGCAGGTTCTCGCCCGTGCACGATTCCAATAAAGTAACCGAAGCGGCACAGCCCAAGTGATTCGATTTTCCAATCCCATTAATTTTAGGTATAGCTTCGTATAGAAGTGCTCGCTGGATTTAAAATTCTCGACTAAATCGGACGATATCAAAGTTTGTGATTCATGATGAAAGAAAACGGTTTCGTTTAGAAGACTGCCTTTTATCTCAAAAGGGGCAAGCTCATCTTTCCATGGAGCATTTATTTTTTCGTTCAACTCAACGTCAAATGCAATATCCGCCCTCTTTTTATACAGCTTTTTGGGAGCAACCAATATGGCGTCTGGAAAATAGCCGATGGCAGATGCGACGTACATATGGTGATACAAGTTTGGGCAAACGATGTATTGAACCTTACCTAACATTTTAATTTGGTGAAGGTCATCTTCATCGAGCTGAACGGGTGAATGAATCCATAAGTCACCATTACGAAGCTTAATGATGGTCATACGGGTGTCGATGTGCGCCCCTAAAAACCGGTGGTGTGCTGACACACACCATACATTAGGTGCAATGTTTTCTAATGCCACAGCGTTACCCCAATCTTGTTGTTATAGAATGCTGTTGTTATGGAATGATGTTTACATGCTGTCTTAATTTTAGAATCTGAGCACGAACGGACGACCCACCATTAAAAGATCGGCATGGTCATCAAGCTCAGATACTAAATCCTAAACGCTTTACAGTACATGATGTGATGAACCTAATGGGTAATTTGTGAATTTCACCCTTTGAAAAGGCGTGTATGTTATGCAAAGACGGATCAAACTACATAATTAGTCAAGTACTGCCACTCATCACAAATATCGAGCATAAATTTAAAACAAATCCGATGTTTTCACTTTGACTGCTCGACATCGTCTAGACTAATGAAAGAAAGTTAACCATTCATAGAAGTTATAGAAGCTCAATTTCTTATGAAGAAGAATTTACCCGTCACTCAAAAAGAACAGATATACGACAAAAGTAAACGCTTAATCTCGTCAACTGATCTTAAAGGTCAGATTACGCATGCAAACGGCGATTTCGAAGAGATTTCTGGGTTTAAACAGGAAGAACTGTTGGGAACAAGCCACAATGTCGTTCGCCATCCCGACATGCCGCCCGCTGCATTTACATTGCTATGGGATAAAATTAAATCTGGTCAGTCGTGGAAAGGGCTTGTTAAAAATCGCTGTAAAAGTGGAGACCATTACTGGGTTGATGCATTTGTCGTCCCAGTCAAAGAAAACGGCTCCATCATAGGCTATGAATCTGTTCGCCACCTGCCGGAAAAAGAACAAATCAGCCGAGCAGAAGTAACCTATAAACGTATTAATGCTGGCAAATCTGCAATTCCTAAGCGAAGCAAAATCGAATCCCTACCATGGGCAATTATAGGTAATTTATGTTTAGGTGCGGCGGCTGTGGCGTTGGCTACTTGGGTGAACCCATTTGTGGCATTAATTCCGGTTGCCGGAACGATTGTAGTCTCCAAGTGGCAATCTCTAAGGCTCGCAGATGTATTAAAAAAAGCCCGTAAAATTAACCATGATCCCTTAGCCGCATACTTATTTACTGGCAGAACAGATGATGCGGGTACCATATTGTTTGCCTTTCAGCATTTAGAAAGCCAAATATTAACTTTAATGGAACGAATACAAGATACAATTCCGTCTATTCAATCTGCAAGCCAGAGAAGCAATAAAGCCGCTGTTGACAGTTTAGATAAATTAAATGAGCAATTGGATGCTGCAAATATGTTTGCAGCAGCTTTCGAAGAAGTTACGGCTCAGATTGATACCATCTCGCAATCGGTGAGCGAAACAGCCGAACAAACCAGCTCCGCTCATCAAGATACTACTAAATGCGAAGGCCAAATGCAGACCGCACGCAACAGTTTAAATAGCATGGCGGCCTCATTAGGGGAGGCATCTAAATCAGTGCAAACACTCGCAGAAAATGCTGAGTCTATTCATAGCTTTTTGGAAACAATAAAAAGCATCGCCGAACAAACGAATTTATTAGCCTTAAATGCAGCGATAGAAGCGGCCCGTGCAGGTGAACAAGGTCGTGGTTTTGCCGTTGTAGCAGATGAAGTAAGAAGTCTTGCGAATCGAACACAAGAATCAACGGAAGAAATTAGAAAGATAATTGATGAGCTACGCCAAGGTGTTCAACGAACGACTTCCACCATGGATCACACACAAGAACAGGCAAATGATAATGCAGAGCAACTTCAATCTACATATAACATGCTGACGCTGATTAATGGCTCAGTGAATGAAATCAATCGCCAGATGAGTTCCATTAAACATGCAACGTCAGAACAACTTGAGGGAGCTAATCAAATCAACCTGCATATGAATACCATTAGAGAAAGCGCTGAGGCCAATAGCCAGTTCGCATCGCAGAGCCAGGAGGCCTCAAAAGAAGTTTCCGATTTAATTAAAGAACAACGTTCAATAATTGAGCGTTTTCGCTAACATTGACGCGATATTTAAGCCAAGCTCAACTTAGCATTTATTTAGCCCTTCGAGGAGCACAGCCCCAGGGCCATTGGATTTTAGCTTATCGTCTTCATTGTATATTGGGCAATTCTTCATGGACAAACAGCCACACCCGATGCAACCGGTTAACGAATCTCGTAGCCTCTCCATATAGGCTATGCGTTCAGTTAATTCTTTATGCCAAGTACGCGATAACTTTGCCCAATCGTCCGCATTCGGCGTTCGACCATCCGGTAACGATTCAAATGCTTCCTTAATTGAGGCCAAGCTGATGCCCATTTTTTGGGCCGCTTTGATGACAGATATTCGCCTCAATACATGCGGGTGATAGCGCCGCTGATTGCCTTGATTACGCCAGCTATGAATAAGCCCTTTTTCTTCATAAAAATGTAAGGTACTCACTTTTACTCCACTGCGGTCAGCCACCTTGCCCACCGTTAACTCTTTGCTCTTAACCATTGGCTTATTTTTCAATTTAAAGGCATCTCTATAACGTTACTTAAGCTCTGTCCGAGCGGTCTTTTCAGGTTCAAGGCGTGCTATTGAAGATCTAACGGTTAAGTCAAATAAGTACAACGCAGAAAATGGAATCACCACCTAGCCCCGTGGGGCAAACTCGTAACGCTTCACAACTGTTTCAATTTCCCGAGTAAGGACTCGTCATTTAGTGAACGGCGTCCTTAAAAGAAACACTACCAAAGAATATAGTCAAAAAAACACTTTACCTCAACCTAACTTGAGGTTTTAGAATGGCCTCCACATTGTTATTCAATTGAGCCCGAACAGGGGCTATTTGCCTAGTACTGCACCAAATGGAGAAATCATGATGCACCTAGAACATGTCAATTTAGTCGTACAAGACATTCCAGCCGTATTACGCTTTTATGCAGCCGCCTTTCCACACTGGAACGTCAGAGATGAGGGCACGGGAGAATGGAATGGTAAGCCACGAAATTGGTTACATTTTGGGGATGATTATCAATATTTAGCGTTCAGTGATCATGGTGAAGCCGCAAATAGAGATTTAAAGGGCCATCAAGTCGGACTGGCGCACTTTGCATATGTGACCAGCAATATCGCTGAAGTCATCAAACGCTTGGCTTCAGCGGGCTATACACCCTATCAAAATGGTGCTGAGCACCCATATCGAAAGAACGTTTACTTTTTGGATCCAGCTGGGTTTGAGATTGAGTTTGTGGAATATTTGAGTGACGATGTGCGCGAACGAAATAGCACGGTTTAGAGCGAGGCACGATGTGAATCGGAAGGATGATTTTGATTGACATAACAAATCAAAGATAAAAATAGCCCCCGCTGAGCAGGGGCTGCGCACAAGATGTGAATCCCATTCGCACTCTAACCTTAATTAATCATCCTCTTTGCAGTCAACATCACAATACGCCATATTGAAATACATATCCCGATAACTTCCATTGGCGCTAATAGCGCACTTTCACTTCGATTGGACTCTATATTGTGGCAAAGAAGGGTGCTTTGATTGAACAGATAGATCATTCACCCGTTCCCTAACCGGCATCTGGGCTAACGGAGTCATCCCGATGATCTAATAGCCCAACCTTCAATCATTATTAGAAAATCCTGACCAAATATTAGCATTCACATGTGTAGTAGTTTTTGAATTTTCTTGCGCTTTTTTCTTTGCTTTCTTCTTACCCGTACCGGCAGGTTTCGCCATTGGCTTGTCCTTAGACAGCGCTGCTGCAGACAATGATTCAAAAAGCGCTTGATCGACCTCAAACCCTTCAATCTGCTCGCGTTCCAAGCGAATTTTGTTTTTCTTTTCTATTACTTTGAAGTGATGGCTATCATCATGGTCAATCAATGATATCGCCAAACCTACTTCACCCGCACGGCCGCTGCGACCAATACGGTGCATATAATCGGAAGGGCTTCTGGGTAAATCAAAATTGATCACTACCGGCAGCTTTTCAATATCCAGTCCACGTGCTGCGATGTCTGTTGCAATTAACATTTCTGTCTCACCGGATTTAAACGCCTCCAGCACACGGGTACGTGCCCCCTGCCCTTTGTTTCCGTGAAATACTTCCGCGTCCACACCACGCTTAGAAAGCTTGCTCGCTAAGTGTTCGCAGTTATTTTTAGCATTCACAAAAATGAGCGCCTGTTTCCACTGATGCTGCTTGATCAAGTGCGCTAAAACATTAACCTTGTCACCTTTATTAACCGTAAAAACCCGCTGTACAAGCGTGCTCACGGTCGAATCTTGTACTTGTATTTCAACTGGGTTGCTCAGCAATGTCTGAGTTAATAATTTAACTTGCTCGGGGAAAGTCGCCGAAAATAACAACGTTTGTTTATGCGCTGGCATAATGGCCAGCAGAGCTGAAAGCTCCTCAGCGAAACCTAAGCTCAACATACGATCAGCTTCATCAAGCACCAACGTGTTGACTTGATTCAACTTAATCGCGTTATTCGAAATCAAGTCTAGTAAGCGACCCGGCGTTGCCACCAATATGTCTGCGCCGCCACGCAGTGACAGCATTTGGGTATTAATCGATACACCACCAAATACCGCCACAGTTTTGATAGCACCATTAAAATGCGCGGCATATGAACGAATACTGTCAGCAACCTGCTTCGCCAACTCACGAGTAGGCACTAAAATCAGCCCAGAGACATAGTTTCCATTTACGGGCGAAGTAGCCCCACTCTGAATAGCCTGTTGGTCATGTATCTTTTGAATCAGAGGGAGAGCGAAAGTGGCGGTTTTACCCGACCCCGTATTAGCCCCCCCAATAAGGTCACGTCCAGCCAGCACACTTGGAATCGCTTTAGATTGAATATCTGTTGGCTGTTGATAGCCCAGTTCAGCCAGTCGACTCAACAACGATGGAGCAAGACCAAGATCACTAAATTTGGCGAGAGGGTTAGCATTGGCTGTATCAGATAACATTAATATAAGGGCTCGAACGAAAGGAATATTGCGCATTTTAGCGCAATCAAGGCGTATTTACTTAAAGAATTGACCTGGGTGCCGCAGCGCCCTGCCGCACAGCTTCCAGGGGCTATCGCAATCTGATTCAAGGCGGGGTCATTCAAACTGATCAAATATGACCCAAGCTATTCGGTTGAGTGGTTGAGTGGTTGAGTGGTTGAGTGGTTGAGTGGTTGAGTGGTTGATACGTTAATGCTTAACGTTGTCTATCGGCAATCGACTGGCCTAGCTCTTAAGATGTACATGACCGATTGAAAGTAAGAGAAAGAAGCGACCTTCTCTTACTAACAATCAACCATTTATAACGATTAGTTGGCTACAGCACGCGCCGCTGTTAACCACTTATCGAAGTCAGAGCGATTCTTCTTAATCCAGTTATCCGCATGGCGCTCGACGTCAGCAACCGTGTTTTCACCTTCAGAAATCAAACGATTTTGTGCCGAAATTGCATTGATGCCCATTTGAGCTACTTCGAAAAGTTTACCAGCAACAGGGTTAGCATCGGTGAAGGCTTTGTTAGCGACGATGCGCTCACTGTTCACACTGAATCCGTAATTCTTACCATTGGATAGCTGTGTATCAATGCCTTGAGGATGCTCAGAACGTTCAACCTCCAGCCAAACGACATCTACACCCGGAACCAATACGCCTGACACCCAGTAAGGCGTCCAAGTGTAATAAAGAATAGGGTTGCCCGCTTTGTAGCGCTGAATGGTATCGCCGATGATCGCGGCATAAGAACCTTGTACATGGTTTACCGTGTCGCGAAGACCAAAGTTATCAAGCTGATGATTGATCACTTTTTCGCAGCCCCAGCCCGGTTGGCAACCCGTCAAGTCCGCTTTCCCATCTCCTGTGTAATCGAAAAGTTTAGCAATTTCGGGCTTTTTCAAATCGTTAATGGTTTTTATGTTGTGCTTTTCAGCAGTCACTTGGTCAATGAGGTAGCCTTGCGCTGCACCCGTGATGTAATGCCCTTTCTTAACAAATTTTTCTTCACCGCCAGAGTTTTCGTACATTTGATTGTGCAGCGGATCCCAGCTAACAGCGGTCCATTGAATATCATTTTGAGCAATAGCCGTATAGCCTGCTGAATAGTCCACTTCTTGTATAGGTTGGACATCATAACCCAGCTCTTCCAATGCTCGTTGAATCACCACCGTCTGAAACTTTTCTTCAGCGATTGGGCTGTGAAACCCAGTGACTTTCACACCTGCACCAGGTTTAGACGCATTGGCGGAAGAAGCATCCCCAGACGGATCACCACAACCCACCAGTACGGAGCTCATTAATATAGATAAGACCAGTGGCCATCTAATACTTTTCATTTTTATTTTCCTCTTTTGAGTTTTAATTATTGTTATTTCATACCATCTTTCCGATGGTATCGCTGTCGCTTATGCTCGCTGATTACCTATGTGCTGGGTAATTCGATCAAGCGCGATAGCAAGCACCACTATCCCCAATCCACCAACGGTCGCGATTCCTATATCGTTTCGACCAATGCCTTGCAACACCATGAGACCTAGCCCCGGTACAGCAATCATTGACGCAATAACGACCATAGATAGACCAAGCATCAACGTTTGATTCACGCCGGCCATTATCGTGGGCATTGCTAGTGGAAGTTGAACCTTGAGTAGCAATTGGCGTCGATTGGTGCCAAACGCCTTTGCAGCTTCGATCAAGTCTTCAGGCACCTGCCGAATACCTAAGTTTGTCAATCGAATCATGGGGGGAACAGCAAATATAATCGTCACGACTACGCCAGCCACTTTGCCTGGGCTGAATAGCATGACGATGGGGATTAAATATACAAACGCTGGAGTCGTTTGCATGGCATCGAGAATCGGTCGCACGATAGACAGTGCTCGATCGCTTCGGGATAACCAAATACCGATGGGTAAACCAATCAATATACAAAAGAATAATGACGTAATAACAAGCGATAACGTCACCATGGCTTCGTTCCATGCGCCGATCAATCCCACCATTAATAAGCCTAATCCGGTGCCAATGGCTATTTTTTTAGTGGAAAGCTTCCAAGCAATTAAGGCTAACAGAATGATGGCTAAGGGGGCTGGTATCAATAAAAGCGTATACTCAATCGCGTTTAAACACCAACCTATGGGTTGAGCCATGATTTGAAATACTGGGCGCAATACAGGCACCACGGCATCAATGAGAATATCGACACCTTGATCGAGCGGAATGATTCCACCATCCACATCGAACGGTTCCAGTAAACTGTAAGCACGCTCATCTTGTGCGCTTTTTGCTGAAAGGTAATCGCTTTCTTGCGTATCGTCCGGAACAGCCCAAGCATTATCTTGACTCATTCTGGGTCTCCTGTCTGTCCAGTGCATCTAACAATAAGGTCTTACTGATAACACCAATTAGCTTTCCGGAATCATCCACGACGGGTGGCGCACAAGGTGCGTGGGCTACTGCGGATATCAATTGAGACACAGGTGTATCAAAAAGGATTTTGTCTGGGCTTGATAAATACGCATCCCCCATCAATAAATTAGATTGTTGCGCACTTTCAATGGAGTCAGTTGACACGACGCCGACAAATTGATGCTGCTCATCGACGACATAACCATAGTGTTCATCCGCTCCTTGCAGTTGTTGAAGTGCGGAATTCAAACACTGAGTGGACTGTTTTTGAATTATTATGGGCTGCTGAGTTTGGGCCAGATCTTTTGCACTCAGTACAGTAGAGATATCAACCCCTCTGAAAAACGATCGAACGTAGTCATTGGCTGGTGAGTTAATAATATCATCCGGTGTGCCGACCTGAACGACCACACCATCTTGCATAATAGCAATACGATCACCAATGCGAACGGCCTCATCTAAGTCATGAGAGATAAAGACAATCGTGCGCCGATCTTCTGCTTGCAATCGTAATAGTTCATCCTGCATTTCACTGCGGATTAAAGGATCTAATGCACTAAATGCTTCATCCATAAGCAGTACATCGGGATTAATACACAGTGCACGGGCCAGTCCGACACGCTGCTGCATCCCACCAGATAATTCACTCGGAAAGCTATCACCATTTGCCAGCAAACCAACGCGCTCTAATGCTTCATCTGCCCGTTTAACTTGTTCAGCGTGTTCGATTTCTGCTGCGAGACCTAATCCAAAGGATACGTTTTCACGAACAGTGAGGTGGGGCATCAATGCGAAACTTTGGAAGACCATGGAAATTTTATGGAGCCTAATTTGACGAAGCTCTTCATCGTTCATTTTGGCGATATCAACGCCATCGAGCAATACTTGTCCTTGAGTAGGTTCAATGAGTCGATTAAGCATTCGCACAATGGTCGATTTGCCTGAACCGGATAATCCCATTATGACAAAAATTTCACCTTCTTTAATGTCAAAGGATGCATTTTGAACCCCGACGGCTTGACCCGTCTCGTCAAATATTTCGTCTTTATCTTTGCCGGCGTCCAATAACTTTAAAGCTTTATCGGGATGCTGCCCGAAAATCTTGTATAAGTTTTTGACTGATAACTTGGTTTTCATATTAAGCATCAAAATTCTTGTAATAAATTTTATGAGCGATCAAAAATAGTTGATGTTAGTTGTCTCACTCTGACTCATCGCTCTGTGTATACATGATTACTATCGGTGGTAACGTCTAATCCCAATGCCTCATAAATGCATGAATGAACATATTCTTGATATTGGGTGCGAATCAGAAGGTTTTTCATAGGGGTTATGGACTAGATGACGAGCCCTACAATACCGATGTGGGCAGAGGAAGCAGCATGAAGGGATTTCAAAATTTCCATTTACGTAAACCAGTAGTGCCAGAATTCGCGGTCACCGTAACATAGAGTGGCCGTGTTAATCAAAAAAGCTAGACTAATACCGTCTTTTATTACATTTTTCTGCGCTGATCTAATTCGAAAAGCGCAGAAAACGAGTCTTAAGCACTCATTTTTTGCGCTCATGTTTTTTATTGATTGTTCAATTAATATAAATTAAATAGACAATTTCTGGCAATTGTCGATTAAAAATTAAAAACGTACTTTAAATAAAACAACCTCATGTAAAGCACTCACATCGTTTTAGACACTGCGCTTTTAATTAGAAATTTCTAATCACACACAAAAAATCAAGAAAAATTATGAGCATGGCTGTATTCGACAAGTCATTATTGGAATGGCTTGATCGTTTTTAAATACTGAAATTTAAGAAAGGAAAATGACGGGGTTTTTTTAAATTGGATTAAGTGGTTGTTCGACGTAAATTAATGATGACTAAGCAGCGATGCGTCCACATGGACTACATCGCTCACTTAACTGATGTGTAACCGTGATGCTAGATATTCAATTTACATAGTTAGCCTTTCCACCGCTAACATTTTGCCAACTGAAGTATCAATTTTCACTTTTAATGGCTTAACGACATCGGCGCCACATGTCTTGTGCTAGCCAATATCACACTCAACTCCCCTATGCCTAAACACTAAGGGTTTATTAGCGATCAGCGATAGGCGTCGCGAAGGTGTATTCCATATCCCACGGGAAGCGAATCCATGTATCCTGTCCGACTTCGGTAATAAAGGTGTCCACTTGCGGTCGCCCTTCCGGCTTAGCGTAAACCGTGGCCAAGTGTGCCTTTGGAACCATTTTACGAACTACTTCTGCGGTCTTTCCGGTATCAACGAGATCATCGACGAGAATGTAGCCCTCACCATCCCCTTCAACCCCCTTTAATATGTTGAATTCACCCTGTTGTTGAGCCTGCCCATCTTCGCCGCTTTCGTAGCTCGTAATACAAATAGTGTCGATAAGTCGAATGTCTAACTCACGCGCGATGATGGCGGCCGGTATCATTCCACCTCTGGTAATGGCGATAATGCCTTTCCAAGGGCCCAACTCAAGCAGACGCCATGACAATGCTTTCGCATCACGATGAAGCTCTTGCCATGATACGGGGAAATCACGATTATAAGGTGACTGCGACATAGCCTATTCCTATCTAACTGGCTTGAAGTGGCGCGCGATTATACCGATATTCTAGTGTGCCGAATAGATAAGCTGACCAACCAATAAGTTATTTATCACCGCAAAAAAACAGACCGATTGGTCAGCTTTCACCATCCAAACATTGATCAAAACGAGAATCTCACCAACTTCAAATCAACCGAAATCACCCCAATAACTGACAGAGTGATGAGAGGCATCGAAAAACAGCGGCTACCCTCACGTTCCAAAAAATGTAAAATGTCCGCTCGATGATAAACGCTGCCATTTCACTCAATGGCGTTTTGACCATGTGCAATTCAATTACAAACATAATATGAAACAATACTTCGAAATCATTTATTCATTTTTTTGGCTGGGTTGCATAAGTTTTGGTGGGCCAGCTGCACACATTGGCTATTTCCGGAAAGTATTTGTAGAAGAAAAAAGGTGGTTAGATCAGGAGCATTACGGACAGCTGGTGGCACTAAGTCAATTCTTGCCGGGTCCTGGATCGAGTCAGGTTGGCTTTTCAATTGGATTACACCGAGGGGGTTTGATCGGCGCTTGTCTCGCATTTATTTCTTTTACGTTACCCTCATTTTTAATTATGTTATCGCTCGCAGTCGGTTACCAGTCATTTAGTAACTCAGATGGCTTTTCGGGACTGCTACAAGCCTTTAAATTATTAGCACTGGTCGTGGTGATCGATGCCACACTCGGTATGGCCAAAAACTTTTGTCAAACTAAAGTATTGAAAGCCATTGCTTTAATGACTGCCATTTTCTTGCTTCTGGCCAATTTTCCTTATCATCAAATTGCAGCATTAGTCGGTGCCGCTATCATAGGTTCATTATTCATACATCATAACAAACAAGAAACACCTTCTCTCAAAGCACCGCAAACACATTTCGCACGACCAAATTTGGGTTTACTCGCCCTATTTTTTGTATTGCTCGCGGTATGCCTATATTTCACTCTTAATTTATTTACAGGCTCATTTGTTGCGGGCAGTCTAGTTTTTGGTGGTGGTCACGTTGTCTTACCACTATTGGAACAACAGATGACAGGCCTTGTCACACCCGACGAATTTCTTGCTGGCTATGCCGCGGCGCAAGCCGTTCCGGGGCCTATGTTCACTTTTGCTACATTTCTAGGTGCTATGGCACACGAGACACCATGGATAGGCGCACTCATCGCAACAGCAGGTATATTTTTACCGGGCTTTTTACTGGTGCTTGTTTTTCATAAAAGCTGGAGAACACTGGCCAATCACTCCGTGTTTTCTGCCGCAATCAGTAGCGTCAATGCCGCAGTGGTTGGGCTATTGATCGCGACATGCTATCAACCTGTATTTACACAAGCCATAACTGACAAACTAGACGTGGCATTCGCTCTATTTTTGTTCGCACTACTAAAAGTATTCAATGCACATATCAGTGTACTGGTGGGAATCTGTTTACTTTGGGGGTTGTTAGTGCTCTGACGCATGAGCGAAAAAAGAAACCAAACTTCAATGGGCAGCTTTGCATTCACCGTGGCGCACTGCCAATTGTGACAAAGCTTATGCCTGAATCGCATCATGCTCTTCTACACTCATACAATCCATACATGAGTCGTATTCTCTGAGCATGATTCGGTTAACGTTAAAATGATATGTACAAAATAATGAAAATCGCGGTACTCGTATTGCTTTTAGTCATTGGCATGTACTTTATAGGCATTGCGGGTTATCGGCATGTAAGCCTGACCAACACTTGGCAAGCCTATGACTGCAACGATGTCTGCCTGAATAACTTACTGGCCGAAAATGAAGATATCCATACGATTGTAAAAGTTCGATACTTGGGTGTCGGTGCACTGGATATACGCTACAAGCACTACCGCATATTATCGGACCCATTTTATACCAGCCATGGTATTTGGGATGTTCTCACCGCGTCTAGTTTAAAGAGTGACCAACACCAAATCGCAAAAGTTCTGGGTCCTCCTCGTCAAAACGTAGATGCCGTTATCGTCGGCCACGGTCACTATGATCATATCGCGGATCTACCAGCTCTAAAGGGCTACTTAAAAGCTGACGCGCGGATACTTGGCAGTCCGACCAGCCTGAACATGATTCACTCTGTTTTTCCAAACTCCACATTCATACCAATTCCAGCCGAGTCATTAGATCGGCAATGGAATTATATTGCTGATGGATGGATTAGAATGAAAGGTGTACCTTCAGAACATGCACCGCAACTACTCTCAATCAACTTAATACAGGGAGAGGTCCACAACCCTAGCGACCGCCCTCCAGAGAGTGCATTTCAATGGAAACAGGGGGCCAATATAAACTGGGTAATCGACTTCCTGGATGGGTCTTACTCAAATTCGGATGAAAGGGTTACGGCAAACAACATCCTGAAGCGCATTTTTTTACAAACATCCGCAGCGGATTTTCCAATCGGTTTACCCACATTAACGGATCAAAAAAACTTCGACCTCGCCATTATTGCAGCCGCATCTTTTGACAATGCAGACCACTACCCCGCCGGATTAATCAAACAGCTACAACCCCAAACATTGATGTATTGCCACTGGGAGAATTTTTTTCAACCATGGTGGAATCAACCGACCCCATTACCTTTATTGAATATGGATAAGCTTCTTCGCACGTCACACCAAGCCGATAAGGGAATGGCTGTTTTGGTGCCCTTACCGGGCAGCTGGCTGGCACTCTAGCGAGAATGCCTTTAAATAGTGAGCATACTGCATCTATTTCTGCAGTTATTCCGACTTTAATCGAAACCGTTTCAGTTCCTCCATCAACCAGCGATTTGCACTACGCTCAGGTTGACCCGGACACTTAATCATATAGGGTTTTTTGGTCATCGTGCTTTTGGTGGCACTGTATTCAATGAAATCTTCAGCTGTTTTAATGTCATCATTGAAATATTGGTATTTCTTTTGAATGTGCGGAACGGCGTCTTTTCCAGAGTGGCTAGAGCCATTTCTGATAAACAAACACTCTGACCTCGCAACATACTGCAATAAATGATTAATCTCACCATTTAAATCCGAAACAGGTTTTTCCGCGTGGGAAAATGTGCTTATGCTAAAAAACAGTAAAGAGATAAACGCAGGTAAGGATGACTTCATATGAGGATTCGATCAATACAGAATGAATGGGCGATTCTAACAGCACACCCTTTTGATTGGAAAGACACGACCGACATTTTGAAATGTTTCAGGCGCGAATTCATAGCCCGCACACAGCATTTAACAAAAAGTGTGCTTAATCTGGCGTTTTGAGCAGCAACCGAGTGCGATTTTTCATATTTAATTGCTTGAGATCTGCCCCCCAATATTTCTCGACCATGCGCTTAATCATGCCTGTCTTCTTCGCTCGTCCTAAGACGGTTTTCAGCAATGATTCGTGCGCCATTCCAGCGTGCGCACCCGATTTACTTAAATAAAAATAGATGTCACGATTGTATTCTAATACCAGCGTTTCTTCGACGTGTAGATTCGGATAGAGTTTCGATTCAACCAATATTTCATTTGCGCCTCTGGAAAAATAATCGTAGAGATGTCCGCGTTCAACCATGCCAAATATACTTTTCCAGTTTCCGCTTCGCGTTTTGTATGGCAGGTTATTAGCCTTCCAAATCTCGACATCAAACCACGACTCCCCCATTGCACCGACTCGCCCTAATGCGCGGAAATCATCCAACGTTTTAACACCTGAGTATAAGGCTTGATGTTCAGCCTTGATAAAAAGGATACGCTTACCAATCAGCCCTTCAGTCAACCCAATTGCGATCGGAACATAAGCGGCATCACGTTCTTGCGATTGAATCATCCATGTCAGAGATATACCACCCGTATCCATCATATGGTGCATGCGTAACTGAGGAAGACGAACCACATGAATGGTCAGCGAATGACCTGCCTCCTTGAAGGCGGACTGCAGAATATCATGAAAATACAGGTGCTGATCAGGGCTGTCCGTCACCATTGGCACCCATAGTTCTGCCTCTTCTGTCCATGCGAGGCATAACCCCCCCGAGATCCATAGGCATATCGCCCATTGAAAGGCGGCCCTTAACCTCTTCTGCATGTTCAGCGAGTACTTAATTATGGCACGTATATTGTTCACCAAAAGCCGCATTACAGTCGTTACTGCCCCAACTAGGCTAGAGCTTTTTTCGTTCTAAGCCACTTTTTGCTTAACAAAGTTTAGACGGTTTCTAGCCATTCTCCAGTTGGGCTAAAGTATCCATGAAGACCACAAACCGTTATCAATCGCTTTCAGGCAGGAATTAGATTTACCTTGTATGTGCTCGCCCGCGGAAGGGAAGCGCTAAGCTATGTCACAAAAACCTTAATTTATCATCCACCTAAAGGTATGTTTTATTGACAACAGCGCAACGGTGATTAAGTATTCAGCCTGCCAATTATTGGTGAATTCTAGGCGGTTACTTTGTTACCGCATTAAACTAGGCCAATTTCGCCGAGCAACTGTAGCAACCCGCGTTCAAATGTGTTGCCAATTAGCGAATAGCGATTAAGACCAGCCTGCTTATTAGAAATAAGGATATATCCATGAAAATTCGTTTACTGTCCACTTTGTTGCTTGCCACTTCTGTTTCTGCTTTTGCAGCACAAGACACCAAAACTGTCTGTACCCATGGA
Organism: uncultured Saccharospirillaceae bacterium; assembly: GCA_947503895.1. Classification (GTDB taxonomy): domain Bacteria; phylum Pseudomonadota; class Gammaproteobacteria; order Pseudomonadales; family Oceanobacteraceae; genus Bermanella. The sequence goes on along the minus strand of CANNFT010000003.1, from coordinate 99,012 downwards.
GACAAGACGCGTGTCATCGAAGTAGTCTATACCACTGATGACGTTGTTCCTTGCGAAGTTCGCTACACAAAGTCTGAAGGTACAAGCACACCTTGGAAAGCTGCAAACAAAGCTGGCTACTGCGAAGAAAAAGCAGCCGCTTTTATCGCCAAGCAAGAAGGTTGGGGATGGGCATGTGAAGCTGCAAATGAAGCCATGCCTGCGTCTACTGAAGACAATCCAGCTGAAGTAGGAAGCAATGAAGCAATGACTGAAGAAGGTTCTGTTGCAACTGTTGAGCAATAAACCCCATGTGCTTGGGCAGTCTATTGGCTAGACTGCCCAGCCATCACTCCTCAAACATTCGATTGTCTATTTCACAATTTCTGAAAAAATATCCCAGTATCCACGTCTAAGTGGAACATCTTCGTAATATCCTTTTTCCTTGAGCAGTTTGTGCACCCCCTTCAGATGATAAGCCGGCACGCCCATGTATGCGTGATGTTCGCAGTGATAGCTCAACCCTTGAGTCGGTGCAAAAAATAAAAAACCTAAAACACCTTGAGGCAGAGATCGAGTATTGTATTTAGGATCATCACTCATTAAGTCTTGTACACCAGCATGCTCAGCGATTTGTCGAAATCGCACAATTAACATATAAGCCGTGAAATACGCGACAATCCACAACACAAACAATGCTCCTTGGTTAAAAATGTATAGAAGTAAGAATAACCCTAAATTCATCAGCAGGCCTTTTGTCAGTGTATAGGGTGCTCGTGGCTGGTTAGAAAGCGGGTCTTTTCCTGTGAGCGCTAAATACGCAACGAGCTTTGCACCGGTGACACCTAAAAGGTCTCGCAAGATTTTACGCGTCAAACTTAATTTAGATATTGGGTAGTGCCGGTAATTCGGCAAATCAGGATCTTGCTCAGTACCGGCCCACTTATGATGCAACAAATGGAATTGGCTATACGTCTTACCGTCCATCAGAATGAACGGGGCAGATAACCAGTTTGCCGTTAATTCATTCCACTTTTTATTCGCAAAAAATGTGTTATGTCCAGCCTCGTGCATGATAGCAGCCAATGCTTGCTGTCGACCCGCCAGCAAAACAATCGCTAAAATGTACATGGGCCAACTGGGTGCGACAGCCACCAGCATGAAAATCAACCCTATGCTTAGCCAAGTCCAACTTAATATCATTGCAGCCTTCATATTGCTGCGAACCATAAATGGTTTTATTTCTTCATTTGTCAGCCACTTCGTTTTCATTGCGTTCATCCTCATTCAATACTATTTTTATTTTTCTAAACGTTATTGCGGACAATTTTTTAAATCTTCATGCATTAATCTGCAGCAATGGCTCTTCAATTAAATTCACACCTGCTACTCCTAGTTTATTTAATTCTTGTCGCCAAATTTTTCGGCCACAGGCATCAAACTGCATCATGGTTTTCTTTAATACGTCATACTGTTTTCGATCATGGATTTCATCAGGCAACTGCGGATCTTTTGCTAAATAATGAATCACCTCCCCTCCGAGAATACAGGTGTCTTTTAAGGATAGTTTGGGAGGTATCGTCGTTAAGTCGGGTAGTTTTTTACTTAATCGATCTGTCAACGCTGCGTAAATATGATTGAGCTGTTCGGTAGGCCAACTTGCCAACCATACGGCCTCAAGATCATGACTTTCTGCTTGCAGGGTAAATATCTGAGCATCTATCTCCAGCCCTAATCGCTCAAGCTCGTGACGCAATTCAGAGGCAGTCAATGTTAAGTTATTCGGACGAACCCAAAGCTGATCCAATCCTTCTTGAAAACCATACCAAGCCAAAGCATTCAAGCTGTGCTTTCTCACCGTGCGCTGACCACCTTTGGGCAAATGACAGCCTAACCAACTACCATTCCATTTATTTAACCTCAGCTCATTGGCTTGCCATCTTTCGCTGAAATTCAACCTAGCCTGGCCTTTTTCACTGAGCCCGTACTGTCCACGCTGAGAATTTTCAATCCAGCCCTGTGACACCAATCGCGTCAATGCCACTCGAATATTATTTTCCGAAAACGCAAATACGGTTGCCAATAAACCTATCTGCTTAAAGGAAACGACATTCGGATGACAAACTCCCATTAAATCTAATATGGCATTTCTTGGATTAACCACCCGCTTTGCGGGAAAGTCCATTGATAGTGAATTCAAAAACATCGCCGTTATCTGCCATGACCAGAAAAAAGAATGAGCCAACCGCATTCGGCCACCCCTCAAACATTACACTTAATTTCAACCTGTGCATTTGCCTGTAATATCAATATACCTAACGAAAACGCCCAAAGATGCTTCTAGTGCGGCAACGTATAAACTGAATAACCATTCAGAGAGCAGAATCAGTGCCTAAGATATAGACATATTTAAATGAGCAAGCGATGGTGAGGGTGCCGCTGAATGAAAAAAGGCTGTCCACTTCAATAGGAGTGATCAGCCTCTGAATCATGGAGAACTCATTTGTGGGTGGGGAAGTTCAACCTGGCTCGCTGGTGTCAGGAAAAGTTATATCGCAACTCGCAATGCCTCAACAATTAGGTTTTTCTTACAGATATTCTGTCGACTGACGTGAGATATTCCGTCTTCTGGTCCCAAAAGATGACAAGATATCGCGTCTACCGTCATACCCGCCTGATGCAATCGCTGAGCTTCGGAGCACAAGTGCAGTAAATTGTTAAGCTTACTGGTTAGAGCATCATATCCTTGTTCAATGATACCGGCATGAGGGCAAAACACCGTTTGGAATTCGAGCGCAAGCACCTTGCGAATACTTTCAATTAACTGCGATAAATTCTCATCTGAGCGCAAATACTTAAGCGACTTTGCAATATATAAATCGCCACTGAACAACCAACCTTTAGCAGGCACGTGAAAACAGGTTAAATCTTTTGCGTGCCCCGGCGTCGGAATAGCATGCACATCCATCCCATTCTCAAACTGCAATTGCCTAGGTAAAGGTTCTGTCAATACTGGCTTGGGACTGCCCCAAACGAGTTTTTGCAACAAAGGTGTTGGGTATCCTTGAGAAAGCTTCCTCTGGCCTAACTTCGGTGCAAGCGGCGTCAACTTGAATGTTTTTGCAATGCGCGCAGCGTTCCCACTGTGATCTTCGTGATGATGGGTCAACCACAAACGCTCAACGGGCTGCTCTCGTAAGAACGCCTTAACGAATCGCCACTGGTTTGAGGGACCCGCATCAATGACGGTGCCGCCCATACGGTAAACAATAAAATTGGTATTAATGCCGGCATTGAAGCGCCCCACTTTTACACCGGAAACTTCTTCGTGCTGGTAGCGCTTTCTTATAGGCATATGAGTCACTCAATCAAATATCAATGCATGGGCGGAGAAATGAAGGCCTATTCGACTGTGACGGCATTCCAATCTTGGATCAATTACTAAAACTTCCCGATTCAGTGGTCAGAATCAACAATGAATCTCATGATCGCGACGCTCTATAACCCGTAACGACGTACGTCAAATTCATAACGTTTTCGCAGCGCTCAACCGTAAATCATACACATTGTCAAAAAGTGGCCAGACAACTTCCACCGGCTAAACATAGATTAAATAAAACTTCAATTATTTATTTTGCTTTCCTTACTAAAACTTCTATTGTTGTACTACGATTGTAGTAGACAGATTTTTGAGACTGGATTGATGAACTCGGTTACTCAAGGAATGAGTCGCCATTAGAAAGCGCTGCAAGGATCTAAAATGGGTATATGCCCCCAAGAATTACAACATTACGTTATTCGCCCCACGCTCGAGTACTTAGGTGAATACTCTCAAAATGCTGAGACATTGCTCATCGCGACTGCAGCAATAGAGTCAGAGCTGGGATTTCATATAAAGCGAAACCGAACCACCGGTCTGGGCGTATTCAAAATCACACCCAGAATCCATCGCCAGATTTGGGATAAGTACCTCGCATGCCACCCTGACCTCGCCAGCAGTGTGAGGGGACTGGCTAGCCAGCAAGAGTTTCTCATTCGCCCCCATATGGAACTCACCACCAATTTACGGTATGCCACGGCGATAGCATGGATGATCTACCGCCGTACGGCTTCCCCCTTGCCCGATGCTGCAGATATACAAGCGATCGCTAAATATTGGCGTCAGCATTTTCACAGCCGTCCTCAGGCAAGTATTCAGGCATTCGTGGAGCACTACGAGCGGCTCATTCCACCGAGTAATCTTGCAGCCTGAGTGACACCTCAGGCTTGCGTTATACTTATCATAACCCCTGACACGCTTTCTCGTTTTATTCTCCTAATTCCTGACAAATTTGATCATTTTTGGTATAAACTGCGCCGCAAAATGATCATGGGTTGTACAACACGATGGCTGATTTTATCAATGCAGCAGATGTGGCCATAGAAACGGCTTCCGCTGAGAAAACATCTGCGAATAAGAAAGCAAAAACAGAATTAAATAAGCTGCAAAAGCGCCTACGTCGCGATGTGGGTAATGCTATCGCTGATTACAACATGATCGAAGAAGGTGACAAGATCATGGTGTGCCTATCGGGCGGTAAAGATAGCTACACCATGCTGGATATTCTGATGAACCTCCAGCAAAGCGCCCCCGTGAATTTTGAGCTGATTGCTGTCAATTTGGACCAAAAACAACCTGGTTTTCCGGAAGACGTACTGCCCACCTATCTCAAATCTATCGGCGTACCCTACTTTATTCTGGAGCGCGATACTTACAGCATCGTCAAGGAAATCGTACCCGAAGGAAAGACCACTTGTGGCATGTGCTCTCGATTACGCCGAGGCTCTCTCTACGGTTATGCCGAAGAAATTGGCGCAACGAAAATTGCGTTAGGGCACCATCGCGATGACATCATCGAAACCCTCTTTTTAAATATGTTCCACGGTGGCAAACTCAAAGCAATGCCGCCTAAGCTAAAGAGCGATAACGGCAAGCATATTGTTATTCGACCACTGGCTTACGCGAAAGAAGCCGACATTGTGCAGTATTCCCAGCACAAGCAATTCCCCATCATTCCTTGCAACTTATGTGGAAGTCAGGAAAACCTTCAGCGCCAAGCGATAAAAAGCATGCTTCGTCAGTGGGATAAACAAAATCCCGGCCGCTCGGAGACGATCTTTCGATCCATCCAAAACGTCGCACCTTCTCAATTAGCCGACAGACAGCTCTTTGACTTTGTAAATTTAGAGTCGGGGCGCGATGAAAACGGGTTTGAGCGCTTGGATATACTAAACCTGTAAACCCGCTCCCTAGTCTGGTCGCACCAGCCTTCTGACGACCACCGGATGCATGCACCTCATGAAGCATGCATCCCTCTGCTCTATCCCCACTCTGCCGCCGTCATTTCTTCGCTCATCATCCATGTGTCCCATATTACCATTGGCCACTTCAGCACTTGGCCGCAAAATGCCCTCTGCTCGACTCGCACTTCCTCATCTATGGACGCCCATCTGACCAAAAGTGACAAGCGCACAGGGAAAATATTCCATAGATATCTAAATAATTTAAATGACTAAAAAAAATCGATAGATTAGTCATTTTAAACATTTCCTTTATAAATCAATGACTTAAACTAATCGGTTGAGCGTGAATCGTCTAATCTTTTAAATCCTAGGTTGATTAACTGGGTTTTAATATTTAGACTTGTAATTAATTGAACAGTCAATAAAAGAAGTATGCCGAAAATTGGAATAGAGCCACTCAGAAGACAACAGCTGATTGATGCCACCTTGCAATCTATCGAAACTCATGGATTTCAAGGCACAACGATCATCACAATCAGCAAGCTCGCCGGAATGTCGAGTGGCATCATTAGCCATTATTTCGGGAGCAAACAAGGACTCATTGAAGCAGCTGTAAGGCACCTCTTAGAACAGCTTAAATTGGGCTTAATGGAACAGCTAGAAGCCAACCCGAATGCCTCTCACCATGATCGCCTAAAAATGGTGGTGAAAACCAATTTCAATTACTTCCAAAAATCCTCCCCTGCTACGCACACCTGGCTATGTTTTTGGGCTCAAGCAGCTCATGATCCAGAACTGGCTCGCTTACAAACGGTTAACAGCAAACGTTTGCAAAGTAACCTACTCTATTCATTCAAACATCTTATTTCTGACCCCTCCATTGCCAATCGGGCGGCCCGTATGACCGCCGCAATGATTGATGGTTTCTGGCTTCGTTGTACATTAAGTCTGCAATCCGCCGAAGCCTACAAAGATGCTGAACAGATGTGTGCAGAGTTCATTGATTTACAGATTCAACGCTTTGGAAAACAACATGCTCTTGAAAAACTTTGTTAATGGTCAGCCGCTTAGCAATAAAAGCGGTGAAACCTTCGATGTGATCAACCCAGCTACGGCTGAAGTCATTTATCAAGTCGAAGTGGCCGATGAATATATCCGACAGGCCACCATCGAAAGCGCCCAAGCAGGATTTGCAACCTGGTCAAAGATGACCGGAATGGAACGCAGCCGGATTCTATTAAAGGCCGTACAAATTTTACGTGATCGCAATGATGCATTAGCAGCCATTGAAGTCGCTGACACCGGTAAACCTTGGCAAGAAGCTTCGGTAGTCGATGTTGTGACAGGCGCTGACGCCATCGAATTTTTTGCAGGCCTTGCGCCCGCGATCGAAGGCAACCAACAAGACCTCGGCGGCGATTTTTATTATACGCGTCGCGAGCCACTGGGCATTTGTGCAGGCATCGGTGCTTGGAATTACCCCATTCAAATTGCCTGCTGGAAATCCGCACCTGCTTTAGCCAGCGGAAATGCCATGATTTTTAAACCTTCAGAAGAAACGCCACAAGGTGCTGTTAAGTTAGCTGAAGCTTTTATTGAAGCCGGCGTACCTGCCGGAGTTTTCAATGTCGTTCATGGTGACGGCGAAGTAGGCGCATGGTTAACAAACCATCCCAACATTGCGAAGGTTTCCTTCACTGGTGAAGTCGGCACGGGTAAAAAAGTCATGGCTGCAGCCGCCAGTACTTTAAAAGAAGTCACGATGGAATTGGGTGGTAAATCGCCTCTCATCGTATTTGATGATGCCGACATTGACGATGCTGTATCTGCTGCGATGCTGGGCAATTTTTACACGCAAGGTGAAGTCTGTACGAATGGCACCCGTGTATTTGTTCAAAAAGGCATTTATAAGAGTTTTATTGAAAAACTTCTGCAACGTACTCGTGACAATATTGTTGCGGGCGACCCCACCGATCCGGAAACGAATTTCGGTGCGCTTATCTCTAAAAAACATCAAGAGTTGGTATTGGGTTACATAGAGCAAGGTAAAAAAGACGGCGCCAAGCTGTTAATAGGCGGCGAAGCACTGAAGCCAAGTTCTGCACCTAACGGCTACTTCGTTGCACCGACTATTTTTGCGGATTGCACAGACGACATGACCATTGTGAAAGAAGAAATTTTTGGCCCGGTTATGTCAGTACTCACGTTCGAGACAGAAGATGAAGTTGTAAAACGTGCAAATGACACGGAACTCGGATTGGCCGCGGGTGTGTTCACATTAAACATACAGCGTGCGCACCGAGTCATTCATCAAATTCAAGCCGGTATTTGTTGGATCAATGCATACGGTGCATCACCTGCAGAAATGCCGGTTGGTGGCTACAAACTTTCAGGCATAGGTCGCGAAAACGGCGTTGAAACATTAAATCAATATACGCAGCTAAAGTCTGTCTACGTTGGCATGAACAAGCTTGAGAGCCCGTTCTAAAGGTGAGCACAATGTCTAACATAGAATCATACGATTACATCATAGTGGGTGCAGGTTCCGCAGGATGCGTGCTGGCTAACCGCCTGACCGAAGACGAAAACGTACGGGTATTGTTACTGGAGACGGGAGGCAGCGACCGCAGCATTTTTATACAAATGCCCACAGCATTGTCCATCCCCATGAATACCAAAAAGTATGCATGGCAATTTGAAACAGAGCCTGAACCCCACTTGGATAATCGCCAAATGCATTGTCCACGAGGCAAAGTATTGGGCGGCTCTTCATCCATTAACGGTATGGTCTATGTTCGTGGTCATGCGAAAGATTTTGATGAATGGGAAACCTCAGGCGCTACCGAATGGGATTACGCTCATTGCTTGCCTTACTTTCAAAAAGCAGAAACATGGGCATTTGGCGGCGATGAATATCGAGGTGACCAAGGCCCGTTGGCAACGAATAACGGCAACAACATGGAAAACCCGCTGTATAAAACGTTTATTGAAGCAGGCGTTCAAGCGGGCTACATGAAAACCGATGATTACAACGGAAAGCAACAAGAAGGCTTCGGCCCGATGCACATGACGGTTAAAAACGGAGTACGCTGGTCGACCGCAAACGCTTATCTTCGACCTGCCATGAAACGTGAAAATCTAACGGTTCAAACGCACGCTTTAGTGCACAAGGTGCTTCTCGAAGATAAAAAAGCGGTCGGTTTACTGTATGAAAAAAGCGGGCATGTGATTGAGGTGAGAGCTTCAAAAGAAGTCATTTTGTCAGCTGGCCCTGTAGGCTCACCGCACATCTTACAATTATCTGGCATTGGCCCTAAAGATGTCCTCGAAAAAGCCGGTATTGACGTTCATCACGAACTTCCGGGTGTCGGCGAAAATCTTCAAGACCATTTAGAATTTTATTTCCAGTTTAAATGCAAGCAACCTATTACATTAAATGGCAAGCTCGACCTTTGGAGCAAATTTAAAATCGGCACACGATGGTTCTTTACTCGTACCGGCTTAGGCGCGACCAACCATTTTGAATCGTGTGGCTTTATTCGCTCCAAAAAAGGGATTGAGTGGCCAGACCTTCAATACCATTTTTTACCTGCTGCGATGCGTTACGATGGAAAAGTTGCCTTTGCAGGCCATGGTTTCCAAGTTCATATTGGGCATAACAAACCCAAAAGTCGTGGATGGATACGTGCAACCAGCGCCGACCCTAAAGCGCATCCTAGCATCCAATTTAATTATCTATCTGAAGAAGCCGATCGCGAAGGATTTCGCGATTGCGTTAAGTTAACCCGAGAGATTATCAATCAGCCCGCATTTGATGCGTATCGTGATGGCGAAATTCAACCTGGTGAACACATACAAAGCGATGAAGAAATCGACAAGTTTGTGCGTAGCTCAGTGGAAAGCGCCTACCACCCATCTTGCTCATGCAAAATGGGTACAGACGATATGGCGGTTGTTGATCCTCAAACCAGAGTTAGAGGAATCCAAGGGCTTCGTGTCGTGGATTCATCTATCTTTCCCACTATCACCAATGGCAATCTAAATGCACCCACCATTATGGTGGCAGAGCGTGCCGCCGACATCATTAAAGGCCAATTGTTGAAACCCAGCAAGGCTGACGTCGGGATGGAATCGAAGTGGCAACAACAACAAAGAAGTAATGTGCCTTTTAGGACAACTCACTAAGCAGGAACGTGCAAAATGAAATTTAGATCTCTACTACTCTCAGCCTCAATTATTACCAGTGCGGCGGTCGCTCCATTTGCCGCGCAAGCGAACCAATGTGAAACGGTTCGTTTTTCAGACGTAGGCTGGACAGACATCACTGCCACAACAGCATTGACCAGTGTCGTTCTGGAAAGCATTGGCTACAACACTAAGACTCAACTATTGTCGGTACCCGTAACGTATAAATCACTTCAAAATAAAGATATTGACGTGTTCTTAGGCAATTGGATGCCTACCATGGAAGCCGACATCAAGGCTTATCGTGAAAATGGTTCAGTTGAAACCCTCACCAAAAACCTAACCGGCGCAAAGTACACGTTAGCCGTACCAAAATACGTTTACGATGCAGGTGTTAAATCTTTTGCCGATATCGTAAAAAATGCCGACAAATTTGATAAAAAAATCTACGGTATCGAACCTGGTAACGACGGAAACCGTTTAATTCAATCCATGATTGACAAGAATGCGTTTGGTTTAAAAGACTTTAAAGTCGTTGAATCAAGTGAAGCCGGCATGCTATCTCAAGTTAAGCGTAAGACTCGTAAAAATGATTGGATTGTCTTCCTTGGTTGGGAGCCACACCCAATGAATTCAAACTTTGAACTTGCTTACCTTGAAGGTGGCGATGATTTCTTTGGTCCTAACCTAGGTGGTGCAAACGTATATACAAATGTGCGTAAAGGCTACGCGCAAGAATGTAAAAATGTTGGCAAATTGCTCACGAACATGACGTTCACCCTACAAATGGAAAATGAAGTCATGAAAAGCATCCTAGATGAAGGCAAAAAGCCAAAAGTAGCTGCCAAAGAATGGATCAAGAAAAACCCAGGTGTATTAAAGAACTGGCTTAAAGGTGTGAAAACTTTGAAAGGCAAGCCAGCGATTGATGCTGCCGTTGCTACATTAAACTAATACCCTTCATACACGGACATATCTGACCACGTCAGGTATGTCCACTGATTGAATTCGAAGTCCGCTCACCATAGCGTCCCTAAGAATCATAAGTGCTTTCAATGGATCAATATAAACTACCACTAGGCGAATACATCGAGACCTTTGTAGACTGGCTAGTCGACAATGGCTCTTTCTTTTTCGACTTTATTTCTGAGTCTTTAGAGTGGCTGATTGAAATATTTACAACCGCCCTGCTCTTTCTTCACCCCGGCGCCTTTATTGCCGGCTTAGCAGCCCTTTGCTATGCATTACACCGCTCCGTTTCTTTGGTGGTGTATGCCATCGTTGCAATGATTTTAATTTGGAATCTAGGATATTGGGAAGAAACCATGCAAACACTGGCATTGGTACTCTATGCCACGCTCTTTTGCATTATTATCGGCTTACCCATCGGTATTTATGCAGCGCATCATACTTGGCTATACACCGTGCTGCGCCCTATCTTAGATTTAATGCAGACCGTACCGACATTTGTTTATTTGATTCCAACGTTAACGCTATTCGGATTAGGGGTCGTACCCGGTTTGATATCCACAATTATTTTCGCAATTGCTGCGCCAATTCGCCTAACCTATCTCGGTATTTCCGAAGTACCTAAAGAACTGGTAGAAGCTGGCGAATCTTTTGGTGCGACTAAATCCCAACTTTTGTGGCGCATCGAATTGCCCGCAGCGGCTTCAAATATTGCTGCCGGCGTCACACAGTGCATCATGCTGTCACTGTCCATGGTGGTCATCGCCGCGCTAGTCGGTGCAGATGGATTGGGTAAACCCGTTGTTCGAGCATTGAACACGGTCGACATTGCGAGTGGTTTTGAAGCAGGATTAGCTATAGTACTTCTAGCTATTTTGTTGGACCGCCTCTTTAAACAAAGAGAACAGGTGGCCTAATATGATTGAGATTAAAGATTTAGACGTTGTTTTTGGTCAAAAAGCTGACCGCGCTATTCCATTACTCGAACAAGGTAAAAATCGCGAGCAAATTCGTGATGAACTTGGATTAGTATTAGGAGTACAAGGTGCAAACCTTTCCATTGAAAAAGGTGAAATCTGCGTATTAATGGGGCTTTCCGGCTCAGGAAAATCGAGTTTGCTTCGCTGTATCAATGGTCTTAACCCTGTTACGCGTGGCAGTGTTAACCTTGAACATAAAGGTGACACCATCAACTTCGCCGAAGCCGATGGACAACTTCAACGTGAAATACGAACTCAGCGTATTTCTATGGTGTTTCAAAAATTTGCTTTGATGCCTTGGTTGACCGTCGAAGAAAACGTAGCCTTCCCATTGGAGCTACAAGGCTTAGATAAAGCCGAAATTAAAGAACGTGTTCAAAAACAACTTGAGATTGTTGGACTGGATCAATGGCGCAAACTAAAACCCAGCAAATTATCTGGGGGTATGCAGCAGCGTGTGGGACTCGCACGTGCGTTAGTGACGGAATCAGACATCTTGCTAATGGATGAGCCTTTTTCTGCACTTGATCCACTGATTCGTACACAGCTGCAAGATGAACTATTACAGCTTCAAGAGCAGTTACAAAAAACCATCATTTTTGTGAGTCATGACCTCGACGAAGCGCTAAAGATTGGCACACACATCGCGATCATGAAAGATGGTGAGATCGTTCAACACGGCAAACCACAAGACATCGTCCTTAATCCTACTAACGATTATGTAAAAGACTTTGTTGCGCATACCAACCCTATCAATGTACTTCAGGCGTACTCGATCATGCGTCCATTGAACGAGTTGGATCAAACCGATACTGACGGGTATTGCTTGAGCCATCGAAACGATATCTGGCTAGGCAAAGACCTCGAACGCGTTCGTTGTCAGAGCACCCATGTAAACGTGCAAAAATGGAGTAACGGTCAAGATATCAATGCATTGGATGCCGCTCCAACACGAGTGATCGCTTCAATTCCCATGCGGGACATTATGGAGATTCGTCACCATACTGGATACCCGGTCATTATCGAGGACAAAAATGAGGTCTGCGGTGTGATTGGTGATCGTGAGTTATATCACACATTACTCGGCAAAATGATGAACGAAGATTAAACCCATCAATGCAAAAAAAAACGCTGCGATTGCAGCGTTTTTTTTGCACGAATTTTCTATTTAGTATTTAGCCGACGACGGTAAAATATTCCAATACCGAGCAGCCCTAACCACCATCCGCTAACAGCACCTGCCCCCGAACTTTCTTCATTATCTGTTACTTTTTGATCATTATTACCGTTGTCATTGAGATCCGAATCATCATTGACAGGCGTCTCTTCATTTTGATCGTCGGAACCCGAGTCATCATTTTGGTCATCTGAACCTGAATCATCATTTTGATCATCTGAACCCGAATCATCATTTTGATCATCTGAACCCGAATCATCATTTTGATCATCTGAACCCGAATCATCATTTTGATCATCGGAACCGGAATCGTCATTTTGGTCATCTGAACCCGAATCATCATTTTGATCGTCGGAACCGGAATCATCTTCGTTTGGCTCATCCGAACCCTGCGCATCAAATTGACAATTGGCTTGATCATAATTACGAATCGTAATGCAGTCACGGTCGCTGAATTCTAAATAAGCCATCTCAGAGGTCACCGTAATTTCGGTGGCGTAATGTCCATCATTGGCAAATTTATCCGCACCGGTTCCATCGTCCACCAATGCGAGCTGCTCTATCATTTCACCGTCTGAATTTTTTAAACGAACACGAATAGAGGCTGGGCCCGTTTCGCACTCAAGTCCACTGCAAGCAATGTACTGATAATAAATCGGCAGCGTGTCACCAATATTCAGGCTACTCGCTAAAGCTTGGCTTGGACGCAAACGTTGGGATATTTGTTGATCTGCACAAGTGAGCAATCCAGTACCGTCAGTGTCTGCTAACCGTAACCTTCGACCGGTTGTGGTAATATTTTCCAACGTTGATTCAGGCTGGCTACAAGCCAAAACTATTTTGCGCAGGGTGACCATGTCATCATAATCATAACTGTCAGCAGTGAACACACCTTGGGCCAGCATATATTCATACAACAAACTCACCGCCCCAGTGACCAATGGCGCTGCCTTAGAAGTCCCTGATTTTTTCTGATAATACTGAAAATCCAGCGAGCCATCGGAAAGGTAGCGAACCCTTGCGCCAAATGCAGCGATAGGGGCAGCAATATCCACCGTCGCACGGCCGTAGTTTGCCATATCGCCAGCGTGCGTTCCGTCTTCATTAAACCCCGTCACCGAAATTAAATTAGGTAATCCTTCCAAACTAGCGGGGAAAAATGGGTAGTAGTCGTCAGCGGTATCATTGTCAGTGCCCGAAAAACCAATTCTTGCATTGCCCGCGGCTGCAACAACAATGATGTTTTCATCAAGAAACTTTTTAACGGTATTTTCCCAAGAACGTGCGCTGGACGACCCAGCAGTAGTGGGTATGCCCAATGATAAATTAACGGCAATGATGTTCACGCCGTTTCGTTTTTGCTCCAGCACATAATCAAAACAATTATTTAAAGCGGAGCCTGACACCCCCGAGCTGCCATTACCCGCACCAACATTACAAGCTAACATGCGTGCGTGATCATTCACGCCGATACCACCAATATTATTATTTCCCTGAGCGCCAATGGTGGCGGCAACGTTTGAGCCGTGATCACCACCTGCGGTCAGTGAGCTGCGATCGCGATAAGGATCTGGGTTGCCATTTTCCACTAAACCAGCGTTGTGCGCAGCCAGTCTTGCTTGATAAGCATTTTTTTCGATGTCAGATGCATTCGACGCAGGTTCAATGCCAACGTAGCTTTTTAGTCGATTGTTGTACGCATCTTTGGTGGCTTGTGATGCATTTTCTGCGGGTTTTTTACCAAAGTAACCATTAATACCATGTAAGTCATCGATGTAGCCGTTGCCGTCATCATCTATACCATTGTCCAATTCATTTGGGTTATTCCAAAAATTGTTCCCTTGCGGATCATCAGCATCTTGAAAATCTTCATGCTGGGTGAAGACACCCAAATCTAAAACGGCCACCACGGGTCGACTGTTTTCTGCAATCGTTTGTTCGTCGACGAGTGCCCAAGCCCCTCTGGCATTAATTCCCTTTTCTTCTGACAGTGACCACTGCCGTGAGCTACTGTCATCATTTGGCATCGCTGCCAAGTCCTGTATGACATGCCCCGCTCGCTTTTCCTGCACCGCAGCATGCGAAGGCCCACCGTTTTTTTGCGCGACAGCTGATACACCCAAAGCAATAAAACCGGTAAGGAAAAGACCCGTCACAGGCATATATAGATCGGTTTTGGACAGGGGCATTTTCATATATCGACTCTTTAATTATTGATTCTTGATGGTTCAAAAATTAGAAAAACAAATGATTTAAGTACGATAAAGATAATGCCTTTTGCGCAGAATAAGAATGAATTGAGCTGTTTTTAACGGTTAGAATAAAATTCAAAATCAATTAATGTGAACGACCTCAAATGCAGAAAAATTCACCTTCTGAAATGGCACAGACTCGTAATGATTATTAAATTAATTCGTTATTAAAAAAGGTTATTTTGTTCCAAGAGCCGTTGGATGTCCGCATGTGAAGGCGACATAATTCGTATTGATTCTCAATAACAGCTCAGCTTTGTAAGTGTTGATGTCACTCTGTAAACATTTGTAAGCGAGCATTTGACCGAAGTGCACTGAATAAGTACCACATTTGGTACTTATTCAGTGCACTTTTGGGTGCTACTGTTAACGGCCTAAAAACTCTATTATTGAATAATCGTTCATCGTCAGGACAAACCTATGTATCACGCCATTATCAAAGCTCTATTACTGGGGTCGTTTAGCTTGAGCATCGCCGCAAACGAGCCTTCGCCAAACAGCCACGACCGCCAAAAGCGAAAACCACCGAAGGAAGCATTTGATGCTTGTAAAGGATTGTCCAAAGGAGACAAAGTGACCTTCACTTCGGCTCGTAGTGGTAAAGCAATAGAAGCGGTCTGCCGCCCGACAAAAGATGGTGAAGCATTAGTTGCAAAACCACTGCATCATCGCCCCCGCCCAAAGGGTGAATAACACCCACCCATTTCACCGCGCCGCTTTGTCAGCAGTAGAGGGGGCACTACCTGTTCTACTGCCGCACAATGATAACCCGTGAGTGGCTTCAGCCATTTAGTCGCTTAACTGATCCATCTAGCTTCGACTGGAGGAAAGCCTTTAATTCATTCGCAGAATCGTTCAGCTCACCCATCCGAATGAGAATCGATTTAAATCGAACCAATTTTAATAAATACCATCTATAGTGAGATATTATGCGGGCGCTGTACCACTCATCAGCTACGCCGCGACGATGACAATACGTAAATAATAAACGGACCTTGATCTATGATGACCTATGCCTTGCCTTTGCTCGTGGCTATATTGGCCTTGCTTTCGGTTTATATCTCTCCCAAAGCCAAAGCAGAAATAGGGTTTTTTCAAGGCTCATCACCCACTGGCACGACGCCGACGCTGCTGACGCTGGTTCTCAGTCAAGTCACCACTTGGATTTTTGCACGATCACTCCTGAACGCTGCCATCTTGGGCTATTACTACGGTATTTGGGGGACGTTGGCATACACCGCATACTACCTTTCATTTCTCACCGGCGGTCAAATTATTGATGCTTTACGCTTTAAGCTCGGCTACAACAGCGTGCAAGATTTTTTAAGAGATCGATTTGGCAACACCGGCACCCGTTGTTACAACTTTGTCGTCGGCCTGCGATTAGTGAGCGAAATTTTTGCCAATATTCTCGTGATTGGCGTGTTGTTCGGCGCAGAAGGTTCGTCTGCCTATACTTTAGCGGTCATTGCATTTGCAGCCATCACTCTGACTTATTCGATGCTGGGTGGCCTACATGCATCACTTAAAACCGATGTGATGCAAATGGTCATTTTTCTCATTGTCTTAGTCACCCTCGCTATTATTGTATTTTCATCTTCTCAAATTCAATTCATTCAACTATTCGATAAACCGTTCAACATCACAGAACCCGGACCCATTTTATTGCTCGTGGCTTTCCTTCAAATTTGGAGTTATCCATTACATGACCCCGTGATGATGGATCGTGGATTTTTAGCGGATAGAAGAATCACCCGTTTAAGCTTTTTACATGCAGGGTGGATCAGCGGACTCTGTATTCTCGTATTTGGTTCATTTGGCATATTGGCCGGTGTGCATGCGCAAGGTTCAGAGTCAATGAACGATGCTCTCACCAGAATTTTAGGCGAAGTTCCCATGCTACTGTTCAGTGCAACACTGGTCATCTCGGCAATGTCAACACTGGACAGTACACTTTCAAGCTCTGCAAAACTGGTGGCCGTCGACATGCGTGTGATCTCACCCACTATTCAAAATGGGCGCCTCGTGATGTTGGTGTTTATGCTGCTAGGCGTTGGTATGGTATTTTTGGGTAACAAGGATTTATTCAGTGCTGTCGCCGTGAGCGGTACTGCCGCTTTATATTTGGCACCCGTGATTTTTGTATCCCTGTGGGCGAACCAAAAATACATTCCTACCTGGAGTTATTTGAGCGCTTTTTGCTTGGCTGTTACCGGTGCAGCCATCTACTTCTTTGAATCCTCTGGCCATACCACTTGGTTGGGTGATGCCCATAAATACACCAAGCTTCTCTGGATCACGCTGATTGTGTTGCTTGGAGGCTTCGCGTTTTTTCTTTTTGGGCATCTCATGATGAAAGCCGAAAAAACAGCGACTACTGCGTAAGCTGAGTATTCAGCGGCCGTTTTCTTAACGGCCGACAACCGAGTTTGCTCAATCCTTCGATTAATCAATATGAAATTTTAAACTTATGCTGCACTTAGATTTAGGCACGTTAGCGAGTCGCACATTGGTGTTCGGTGGTGCTTACAGTAATCTACAAGCCACACAGAAGATTAAAAAGATTGCACAAGACATGAGAGTGGATGCCAATCATGTCATTTGCACAGGCGATATCATTGCTTACTGTGCCGATGCCAGTGAAACCCTTGATCTTATTCAAGACTGGGGAATTCAAGTTGTTAAAGGCAACTGTGAAGCCTCGTTAGCAGAAGAACAAGAAGACTGTGGATGTGGTTTTGAAGAAGGCAGTGCCTGCGCGGTACTTTCAAATGATTGGTTTAGCTATGCAAGAAAACGCGTCAATCGTTTTCATCGAGATTGGATGAATAGATTGCCCACTCGCATAGAATTCACAATGAACAACACGCGTTTTCACTGTGTGCATGGAAGCGTTTCTTCAATGAACGAATTTATTTTTAAATCAACACCCCAAAATAAAAAAATAAGCGAGTTCGCTGCGCTTCAATCTATTCGGCCCAGCCTAGGCCATCATAGCGATGAAGTAGATGTCATCATCGGTGGACACAGCGGCATTCCATTTGGCCAAACTCTTCACCACACGTCTTGGCAACAGGATAAATATTGGTTGAACGCTGGTGTGATTGGAATGCCTGCGAACGATGGTTCCAGCCATGTGTGGTATATGATGCTCACGCCGCACCACGACCATATTTTAGTGGAGTGGCATACAATGGATTACGACCATGTCACCGCACAACAGCAAATGTCAAAGCGAGGCTTACCGAGTGCTTATGAGAACGCGCTTAAATCTGGCCTTTGGCCGAGCCTTGATGTACTCCCCCCAACTGAAAAAGCACAAACAGGGCTGCCACTAAACGTACCCGAACTCCAAATTCCTACGTCACTTAGGTGAAGCCGTGCTACCGGCCAAAATACCACCATCGATATTTAATTCAATTCCTGTCACGTATTTGGCCTCATTCGAGGCTAAATATAGGGCAGCATATGCAACGTCAATTGGATCGCCCATCTTGCCTAAGGGTACATCTTTTCCGACGGATTGAATGGCGGCTTCACGCTCTGCGCCTTCAACCGACATAGATGCCCACATAGCATCCCACATTGGCGTTAAAATCGCGCCAGGATGAATCGAGTTACAACGTATGGGGTAGCCTTGCTCGGCACAATATAAAGCAACACTTTTGGTATGGTTGCGTACACCAGCTTTACTCGCTGCATAGGCCGTAGCGGCGGGAATTCCGACCAGACCAGAGCGTGAGCTTATGTTAACGATACTTGCGGCTGTCGATGTTTTCATCAATTGAATACCATACTTACACCCAAATGCCACTCCGTCCAAATTTACATCCATGACTGAACGCCAGCTATCTATGTCAAGATTTTCTGGGTCATGCGGTCCTGATGTTTTTAAAAAACCGGTAATACCGGCATTGTTAACCAATACATCCAATCGCCCAAACTGTGTTTCTACAAACGATTGAATTGCAATCCAATCTGCTTCCTGAGTCACATCTAAATGCTCATAAACACTTCGACCACAAGAATCAGACGACGAATTTGAGCGTTCAGCATTGATTTGATCCGACAGCGCCTTTCCGCGCTCATCTTGAATATCGGTTAAAATAACTTCACAGCCTTCAGAAGCAAACAGAACTGCAATGGCTTCACCAATACCTTGTGCTGCACCTGTGATTAAGGCGACCTTGCCTTTTAGTCTTGCCATATCAATGTATTCCAGAATGAAATTTAATACTGAGTTTGCCTAGGATAATAGATAAAGGCTATTCAGTTAAAGCCCACTCGACTGCCTTAGCGGCATGAATTTCAGTGGTATCGTATAACGGTATGTCAGTGTGAATCGGTTTAACCAACATCGCTATTTCAGTGCAACCCAAAATAATAGCTTCTGCACCCCGTTCAGTGAGCATTTTCATGATCTCAATGTATCGGCTTCTTGACGTGTCATTGATCTCTCCCAAGCATAATTCGTTATAAATAATTCGGTGGATATCTGCACTCTGAACTGGGTCAGGCGTCATAACATCTATCCCAAATTTTTCTGTCAAACGCCCCTTATAAAAGTGCTCGTCCATTGTAAATTGAGTGCCCAGCAGACCCACTGTTTTACGCTGATCTTTTATCAACACTTCAGCCGTGGCGTCTGCAATGTGCAAAAGCGGAATGTTAATACTGTCCTCAATTTGCTCTGCCACTTTGTGCATGGTATTCGTACAAATTAACAACCCCTCAGCGCCGCTGGTTTCAATTGACTTCGCTTCATTCGCTAATAATTCACCCGCATCCTGCCATCGCCCTTCCATCTGGCAGTGTTCTATTTCAGCAAAATCCACACTCACTAAGTTAATTTTTGCCGAATGCAAACCACCCAATGCTTGCTTGACACCTTCGTTGATCAGTCGATAGTAATTGGCCGTCGATTCCCAACTCATGCCCCCTAATAATCCAATTTTCTTCATGATTGACTCAATCTAATATCAGTAAATGGTGAATGACACGGCAATTGTTCAGGCGTACTGCTAACTCAGAGCCGTGTGACTGAAAACATTAAAGGGCTTGAACAATGTTTGAAAGGTACAGTACACCGATAGATCGGCTTAAAACTGTTCTAATCAGCAGCTCGCTTTCTGTGTGCTTAAACGTTTCACCTACTTTAATGCAGATGATGAGAATTTTTAGGACACTATTCAATCCACGGATTGCTACGTCTTGCATCGAAGGGAAAAAGCCACCGAATCGCGTATGTAACCGCAATCATCCACCGGTGTATTCACACGTTCATGAGCTAGTGAATTTTACAATCATATTTACCAATTCCGAACGTTTTAATCGTGGCCTTAAATATTTGTTTCGTATGACGATCCTCTAGACCCAATGAAATAGAATGTTCATTGCGAACGGTTTCTTTACGGATATAAAGGGTTTTATATGGCGCTTCTAGATTGATTTCGTCTACGGGTACAGATGTGATCAGAGCCTTGGGGCCAAAGTCATCCCAAGATACCCACTGTAGGTACACTTCGTCTCGACGGTTGGTTCGTGTAATGACCAATCTAATTTGGCCAGATTGGTTTCCACTGGTCCAGTTGCCCATGCCCTTAACATCATAAATTTCGGGCGCCAGTTTAAACACCGGATTGGACGCAGGCGTTTTACGAGACAGGGTCGGCGCAGTTTCCACCGCCCACACTAGGGGAACGGCCATTAGCCAGCTTAGGAGGCAGCACAGGGCTCCATTAAAGAATGAATATGTATGACGAGCGATGGCCTTCCTTGCGGTGTTTGGCTCCATAACGCTTCCCATGGCACAATCCTACCGTCAGTATAGCAGCTGTGTGTTCAGCCATTGATGGCTACATTCACCCTATCAGCATTCTAATAAGCCGCTAAATTGATTACCCTAGGCGTAGATAGAGTCTAAATCCGACATTAAGGTTTGTGCATTGTCCAAGACCAAACTGATTACTGCAAAAGGCTACCAAAAACTGAAAGATGAGCTGAATCATCTTTGGAAAGTCTACCGACCTGAAATCACCCAAAAAGTGACGTGGGCTGCAAGCTTAGGTGACCGTTCCGAGAATGCCGACTACAAAGAAAATAAGCGAATTTTGCGCCAAATAGACAGCCGTGTTCGACATTTAAGCAAGTGCATCGAAACCTTAACCGTCGTGCATTATTCGCCTGAGCAAGAAGGCAAGGTCTATTTTGGTGCATCTGTCACAGTTGAAAATGATGATGAAGAGCAAAAGCAGTTTCAAATAGTTGGGCCGGAAGAAATAGATGCACAAGCCGATAAAATATCCATCGACAGTCCAATGGCAAGAGCATTACTGTCAAAAGAGATTGGCGATGAGATTAGCGTTCAAACGCCAAATGGCATGCAAGACTGGTGCATATTGTCTATTCGTTACGATCACACCTAAGGTGTAGATCAGCACGCACAGGGTTGGCCGACCATTTTGCAATCCACTAATTGTGCAGCCCACGATGAAGGGGGGCCAATATTGAATCTAGCATCTATAATCGTAGGTTAGAACGGAAAACACGGTGGTACGTCACCACCCCGCCACCCGATGGGCTTGGAAAGCCTTGGGCAACATAGAGTATTGAGTGTGTTTAATTTTGACCTAAGTCCTTTTATTTTGGAATTTTTGAAAAAAAATCCAAAATCTAAAGAACACGACATCATTAAATTTTTACAATCCGCTGGCCACCTACCTGACCACGTATTGCGAACACCGTTATCACTGTTTCGTTGTCATTTTTTAGTGTTCCATTGCCTTTATAAACTCCAAAGGTCGCCGGATGTTCAATCACATTATGACTTGTGCATTTCAACCATGGCGATTTCGCTCTCGCCAAAAACGGATTTATTCATGCAAACGAATTCGAAGCCGCACGACACATCTACGGTGACGGAGCAGGCTGACCCGCTTGCCGACTTCTATTTGGATCTACATCACTTAAACAATACCACCACTCATGATGTAGAAAAATTGTTAACACAATTTTGGCAGGAATACTTAAACCCTTCAGAAAAAAATCAGGCATTGAAAGTGCTGGAGTTGAGCCCACCCGTTGACTTCACCACCATTAAAAAGCAATATCGCCGCCTTGCGATGAAGCATCACCCAGACCGTGGCGGTCAACCCGACGCACTGGTTTCCATCAATCAAGCCATGCAGTGCTTAGAGACTTATTATTCAGCAGGTTAGTCACAACTATGAAAACTCATTTTAAGTTGTCTGAGTTTACAATCTTATTAATTACCGTAGCATTGTTGCTGCTACAGTTTTTCATATTCACCCATTCTGCTCGAGCGAACAATTTACCCAGCCACGCCGTGGTTTTACAATATCACCATGTAGATACCACAACCCCACAATCAACCAGTATCTCACCGGAACATTTTGAAGCGCATTTGTCGCTTATTGAATCAGAAGGCTTTAACGTTAAGCCATTACCTTGGATCTTAGATAAACTAAAATCTAATCAACCTCTGCCTGCGAAAACCGTTGCCATTACTTTTGATGATGGATACCTATCTATTTATCAAAATGCGTTCCCATTGCTTAAAAAACGAAATTTTCCCTTTACTGTTTTTATTTCACCCAAACCCTTAGATGACAAATGGGGAGAATCACTCACTTGGGATCAAGTACGAGAAATGCAATCAGCCGGTGCCACGATTGCGAACCACAGTTATGACCATCTGCATATGTTGGACCGATTACACAATGAGTCTGATGAGCAGTGGGAAAAACGCGTATCAGACAATATTGTTCACGCGCAAAAACGACTAAAAGAAGAGCTAGGTGAGATAGAGAAAATATTGGCGTATCCGTATGGGGAGTATAATCATGCACTTAAAACATTAGTGAAATCTCTAGGGTACATCGCATTTGGTCAGCATTCTGGGCCTATTGGTGAAACCAGCGACTTCCTTGCTCTTCCGCGCTACCCCGCCGCCGGTATCTACTCCAATATCAATACCATTAAAACCAAACTTTATACGCTGCCATTTACCATCGAAGAAACGTTAACCAAAAGGTCGCACGTTAAGAAACAAACTTCTGCCCCCCTTTTGTCGTTGGCAATAAAGGGGAATAGCGATTTTTATGCCCGTCAGATTCAATGTTATTTTATGGGTTCACCGATCCCCACCACAGTGGAAAAAGGCGACAATACACCTAAGCACTTGATGCAATCGAAAAACATCATTCACATAACGGCCCAGAGTGAAGTTGCGCTGCCCATGGGCCGGTCTCGGTACAATTGCACAGCGCCCAGTAAACAATCACCGTATTATTATTGGTATTCACAACCTTGGCTCACGTTCGAAAGCCCGTAACAACGATGGTGGATGAAGAAACCGAGCAGCCAGCACCTTTCTCAACCGGCCACTGAAGAGTGGTATTGCCTTACTGCTCTAACTTGGGTACGAAAAGGCTCACACTTAAACCATTAGATCACCATGCTTACATTAGGATTGTTTTAAGGTTTGGCTGGCTTTTTTACGGCAGAGTTCTGAGGCGGTAGGTTGGGTTAAAGTGTACTCAGCGGCGGCCTTTTTCACTTCGTTTGCCAGCAATTGAGTCGCTGGACCGCTGGTTTCTTTTTGAGCATAGATTAAGTAAAGCGTACCATGCTTGTCATACTCGACATCTAAATCCAACGGTTTAATCACACCCTGCTGAATCAGATCATAAGCTTCATGGTTGGGTAACCAGCCAAACCCTAAACCATTCACGATTAAGTGTTTGGCGCTTTCTAAACTGGTCACCGTCCATCGTTGCTCAGACCCCAACCAACCGGAATCTCTATTTTGCTTAATGGCGGAGTCTCGAATGACCAACTGCATCTCTTGGCACATATCCGTGCCTGTGACTTTACGACCCAACTGATTTAAAGGGTGCTCAAGGCTCGCAACGGCAACAAAGTGAATATCGATTAACTTTTCGCCCATGAAACCTGGCGGCACCCAAGGAGAGATGGCCAGCTCTACTTTACGTTCGATTAAAGCCTCGGATGCGCCCGAGAGGACTTCTTCTCTCAACATTAAGCGAGTGCCTTGGCTTTCAGGCAAAAAGCGTTTAAAAGCACTGATGAGCACTGACATCGGAAAGGCAGCATCCACAGCGATACCGATTTCAGCCTCCCAACCCTGCTGTAGCCCAGAGGCTACCTGTTCGAGTGACATGGCATGGTCAATAAGGTGTCGCGCCCGCTGGAGCAAGGCCTCTCCCGCCGGTGTGAGTACGGCGCGGCGGCCTTCTATGGACAATAATTCCATGCCTAATTGTTCTTGAAGTTTACCGACCGAATAGCTGATCGAAGACTGGCTTTTATGCAAGGCTTCGGCAGCTTGGGCAAACCCGCCACTGTCAACCACAGCCTGCAGGGTTCGCCATTGCTCTAAGGTCACTCTAGGTCCACGCATGAAATTGTTCTACACTTTTCAATTATTGGGCGGTTGAAGCGCATCTCGGGACGTTATGCCAGATGAAATATCTACTTCAGCTGTTACAATGCCAGCATAATTCAGCCCCCCTACGCAAACAAGTGGAATCCGAATGAGTACTGTACCGGCTTTAAATGAAGATCAGCTAGAAACCTTGGCGATCTTTCTTGAAGATCACGCTGAAATGTCTGATGGCCTAGATTTTTTTGCACTTCACGGACTGCTAACCGCCAACGTAGTAACGCTGGAACCACTCAGTCAAGATCAACTGTTGCAGGTCTTGTTTGATGGCCATGCAAAATGGAAGGATGCTGCACAACAAAAGGAAATTGAAAACCTCATTCAACTACTGCAAAACGAAGTCACTGAGCTGATTGAATCTGGACAACCGTTTCCTGTACCTTGCGATTTAAACGTAGAAGCAGACGAAGATAACGAAGCAGCCCCGCTCGAAAACTGGGCAGTCGGGTTTATGTTGTTGTCGATGGTGCAAACAGATTTGTGGTACAGCAAAGATGAAAATACGGTCGCCGAAGTGCTGTTTCCAATTTTGTACGCCAGCGGATTACACGCTGAAGATGATGCCTTCGCAGAAATTGACGAAGATGACCGCCTTTCTGCACAAGTCTGTGAAGCAATTCCAGATGCAGTCATAGATTTATTCCTTCATTACCACAGCACTGAATAGCCTTAAGAGCACCTCTATAAATCAGAGGCATGAAAAAAGGCATTGTTAATGATTACAATGCCTTTTTAAGCGTTAGAATAACCGACGCACTACGCAAGATGCGCAGTTTGATCAATTGGGAAATCTAAATCGATACAACAGCCTCCTTCTAAATAGTCAACTCGACTGCATACACGTTTTAATAAAGTAATGCCGCGACCAAAGCTGTCATCTTGATCTGAATTTAAAATATCACTGTGTTCGAATCCCTTACCAGAATCTTGCATACGAATGTTGAGTACCTTCTGACCTTTATCCATAATGGCAATTTGAATATCAATGGTCGCTTCGTTTAATTTATCTAATCGATTCTGGCGCTCTTGATAATACTCCATAAAACCGTCTTCCGATTTTTTGAGTTTTGAGGAAAGCCCTAATATTCCATGCTCTAATGCATTTGAATAAATTTCTGCCAGCAACAATCCAATGACATCTTTATTTGGCCTCAGGATCGTTTGCGCGCCGAGTATGGACATGATTTCTTCAACCGGTTGCGTGGTTTTGATCTCTTCTGCCGTTAAACGTGTGTGCAGTTCCCAATTCAGTGCAACGGGTGGTTTGATGCTATTCGAATCCTGACGGGCGAGCTGTACCTCGCCACTGCTCACTTCGACAATGGAAATATCGTCTCTTTGCTCTGCATCCTGCGTAAATTCCTTCAAGCGACTGAGCACACATTGTAAAGAATTTTCACATCCCGGATGGAAGCAGTCTCGGATACGCTCTTCTGTGAAAAACTCGCCCTCTGGATTTTCAGCTTCGTCCAGGCCATCCGTAAAAAACAGCACCCGCTCACCTTTAGCCAAGTTTTTTACTTCGAAGCCCTTTTTGAAATCGCTATCTCGCTCAATACCTAAGGGCATATTTTGAGATTTTATCGTATCTTTTAGTGACCCATCTGCAGCAATTAAGTAACCATCCGGCAGGCCGCCAATCCAAATTTGAATACTGTCTCCCTTTGAGCTGAGTTCCAAAATGGTGGCAGCGCAGAACATGTAATCGGGCAACATAATATTCAGCATGCGGTTAAATTCGAACGCTATTTCACCGACAGACATATGTCGTCGAGTCAATTGCTCAAATGAATGTGCGATGGGCAGTGTGCCTATAGATGCACCGAGTCCATGCCCAGTAAAATCACCCAAAAATACGTACAAGCCGCCGCTGGCACTGGGGGCAGACAACAAAATATCGCCATTAAATGTTGAAGCCGGTGAGACATAACTCTTAAGACTGCCACACTCACTTAAGTTATGTTGGAGCGCTGTTGTAAAAATATGCTGTACAATATTTTGTTCGCGCTGCCATCGACTGTTGTGAAGAGTGAGCGCTTTGTTTTGGATGGCCAGTTGTTTCGTGAGTTCGCGGATGCGTACATGAGCCGCGATCTTTGCTTTCAAAACCGCTTCATTATAGGGCTTTGAAAGAAAGTCATCGCCGCCACTGGCTAAGCACTTACTTAATGCCTCATCATCATCTAGCGCCGTCAGAAAAATGACGGGTATATACACATCGCCTGACACTCTGTTCTTAATTTGCCTTGTGGCTTCGATACCGTCCATAACAGGCATCATGACATCCATTAGAATGACATCACACTCACTGTTACGCTCATAGGCTGCGACGGCTTCAGCACCATCTACCGCTTCAATCACTTCGTGACCATCTTCTTCGAGCAACCATTTAAGAATTGCGCGATTTGTGGATTGGTCATCAACGACTAAAAATTGCACATTAACGGCCTAAATTAATTGAAGTTAAATTTTTTATCGAAATGCGCGATCGTAAAAATTTTCATTAAGTTAGGTTGGCAATTTTTAATAGTGATGGAGTTATCATCCACGCCTAAATGGTTTTTCATATTCAGCAGCATTCCAAGGGCAGAGCTATCAATGTACTCAGTTTGCGCCAAATCTATGGAGTACATCAGTCCGGGCGCAGTTGCCTCTGCATAAGCATTCCGAAATTCCTGAAGGATATTAAAATCGAAACGCCCATTAATCGTTATTTCGACCTGATCACCGTCTTGCTTCACTGTTACATTCGACACAATCGTGCTCTCCCAATAAGCGTCCATTTCCACTCATCAGTGTAGTGCAAGATTCAATTCTCAGCGCCTTTCGGTCAAATATTCATATGTGGGCAATATCTCACGTTGTCATGGATTGCAGCGCTGGCCAGAGTGGGCTAATCTGGCCGCTTATGGCTTTGACAGCAGCAGATTCAAGCTACCGGCCAATAACGATACGCAAAGCAGTGGTGGTTCCTCGGAAGGAGTAACATGAGCATAAAGCGCCATATTCATACGTCTCGCAAGTACTTACTAAACGCCATTGGCTGGGCCAGCGTACTACTGGGTACACTCGGAATCTTCCTGCCAGTCCTCCCCACCACACCGTTTCTGCTGCTCGCAGCAGCCTGCTTTGCGCGCTCATCCCCTAAGTTTTACCAGTGGTTAGTCTCACACCCTAAATTGGGCCGCTACATACTGCATTACCTCAATGGGAAAGGCATACCAAAACGCGCCAAGTGGGTCGCCATCATCATGATCTGGACTACCATCACAACGTCCGCATTATTTTTCGTGCAATTAGTGTGGTTAAAAGTGATGCTGTTTGTCATTGCCGCCTGCGTCACCCTATATTTAATTCGCCAGCCAACATTAAGGTCATCTTTATAAAGGCTCTCTAAGCTCTGACCGAGTGGTCTATTCAAGGTCAAGGCCTGCTTTTGAAGATCTAATGAGTAAATCAAAAAAGCACAGCACAGAAATTGGAATAACCATTAGGCCTCGTTGGCAAGGCCTGTAAAGTCAAAATGAAGTTATGGAGACACCCTTAAGTGAGACCCAAATTTTCGCCCCACCCAAGTACAATGACCTCACGCCCAAAAAGTTAATAGCCATGTTTGCAACGACTCAGCCAGCACTGATCATTATTGATCTGCAAAACGCAATAGACGTATTTTCAGATCACCACCGAAGCAACCCTTCAGCAGAGGCGCACATCGCACACTTACTCGACCTTTGGCGGAAGTATCGATTACCCATCATTCACGTACGCCATTCATCTAAACACTGCGCTTCACCCTACCATGCGCAATCGCCTTACTTTAATTTTAAAGCCGAAGCGATGCCGATAGAAAATGAAACCATCGTCACCAAACAGGAAAACTGCGGGTTTATTGATACATCATTGGCATCCATTCTCGAAAAACAGCATATTTCAGAATTAGTCATTTGCGGGGTCTTAATCAACCATTCCGTTGATGTCACCGTGCGAATGGCCGCAGCATTAGGATTCACCGTCTGGGTACCTCATGACTGTACTGCCGCTTATGACATGCCACTACTCAACCATGCCATATTAAATGCGGAAGACGTGCACTGGACGTTCTTGACAAACCTAGATAAAGAATACTGTACTGTTTGCTCATCGATGGACATCATACAATCAGTGGACCAACATCATGCAAATTCGCCCAGCTCGAATTGAAGATGCCAACATGTGGCGCGCCATGCGAACGCAACTTTGGCCTGACACAGCCCCCCAACATGGTAAAGAAATAGCGGAATATTTTGACAATGTATCGATTGATATCGTGGAAGTGTTAATACTGCTTTCAGACGCCGCAAAGCCAATTGGATTCATTGAGATTAACATCCGAAACTTTGCCGAAGGTAGCCGCGAAAGTCGTGTTCCTTATATTGAGGCGTGGTTTGTAGAACCAGACGCTCGCGGTAAGGGGGGCGGTCGAGCACTTATGCTCGAGGCAGAGCGCTGGGCAAAACTGCAAGGGTTCAAAGAATTGGCAAGCGATACAGAAATTGACAATGTATACAGCATTAAACTGCATAAATCTTTAGGTTACGAAGAGAAAGACAGAGTGGTTTGTTTTTTGAAAAAAATTTGAACCAACAAGATACCGCGATATGAAACCGGCTATAACGATAAAAAGGGTAGCCTTCTTTCTCAAAGACTACCCTGATTACATTATGAGGCCATGTCCTCTGCTCGGATGGTCTTAATATCTTGATCCGCCGCCCAATTCAACACGTCCTCACGCTTTAATGCTGTGGCCATTAAGTCAGGGAATTGATCCGGTGTGCAGGCAAAAACGGGGGAGCCAATGGCCGCAAACTCGGCTGCAAGACGCGCGTCATAGGATGGCCGACCATCATCACTCAGCGCTAATAATGTAATCACATTAACGTCTTGGCGAATGAGGTTGGCAATGCGCTCCTTGAGCATTTTGCTGTCCCCTCCTTCATAGAGATCGGTAATCAGTATCAAGTGTGTTTTAGCAGGTCGCTCTATTTTATTTTCACAATAGGCAACAGCCTGATTGATATCTGTTCCGCCTCCTAATTGAACACCAAACAATACACTCACTGGGTCCTCTAATTCTTCTGTTAGATCAACGATGGCGGTATCAAAACAGATGAGCTGAGTTTTCACAGCGGGAATGGATGCTAACACTGCTGCAAATATAGAGCTGTACACAACGGACGTAGCCATTGAACCCGACTGATCGACGCACAATATCACTTCGTCAATATCGGCAATGCGCCGGCTTTGACGCATGTAGCCAATGAGTTTTTCCGGGACTACGGTCTGATATTCTTTTTGGTAATGCCTTAAATTTGCTGAGATGGTCCTAGGCCAATCAATATCTGAGAATCGAGGGCGAAAGCTGCGCTTCGATTTATTCACTGCACCTCGAATAGCTTCTGTTGTTTTTTGCTCCAACTTAGCCATCAGTTCATCGACGACCTTTTGAATAACCTGCCGTGCAGTGGCGACACTTTTTTCAGGCATGGCCGAACGGAGGCTCACCAAATCTGCCACCAAATGTACGTCGGCCTCCATAGCCGCTAAAAACTCCGGCTCCATGAGCATTTCTTTTAAACCCAGTCGCTCAAAAGCATCGCGCTGCACCACTTGCACAACACTCGATGGGAAAAACTCCCGTATATCGCCCAGCCACTGTGCGACTTTGGGGGCCGACCGCGATAAACCTCCACGTCCTTTTTTTGATGAGTGGCCATCCGAACTGTAGAGCGCATCTAATGCTTGTGATAAACGAGTGTCTTGCTCATTGAGCGTGCTTGAGGTGTTTTCCTCGCCTCCCAATACCAAACGCCATCGGCGTTCCTGTTCACTCATTTTTGTCATTTCGACATTGCTATCTGTGGGATTTTCTATTGTGTCCATGTTTTGTCCCTCTGTAGCAGCAGACCGATACGTGACAGTTGGCGAGGCCAATGCTCTAACATTTCTTTATTAAGTTGAACCTGAGTAGTAACGTTTGAGCGTCCACTCATCACTGCATCTATCATGCGTTTTCGTTCGTGCGCATCTAAGGCCGAAAATACGCGACGAAATAATGGGAGAAACTCAATAAACGCACTCTCTTCGATATTAATTAACCATGCTTCCACTGCTTTTCGCAGAACAGGATCAAACAATAGCTGATCAATGGCATCCGTAAAAAAGCCTTCAAAAAAGCGTGCTGAATCACCCACTGCAACTGCAGGCGAAAAACTGCGCTGCAATAGCATGGTGAGCTGGGCTTCCGATATTTTTTCCGCACGATACAAAATACGAGCAATTAAACCACTGACCAATAATGCTGATTGTGGGTTATCCAATGTCTGCTTGAGTGCGCGCCACCATTCATCCATGACGCTATCATCCAACTCCGCCAATATTAATGCTTGATGAGCTTTCGCAATGGCTTCTCGGTAATGCCAAGCTTCCTCATCATTTAAATTACGGCAAGCATAGGGAATCGCCAATGACGATTGAATCGCCAATCTCCGAACGAGATCATGAATATGCCCTAGCGACATAGACCGCGCGGTTCCATAACGCTGAACATTGACAAGCGGTGCCAAACTTTCAATGAGTTCAAGTGCATCACTGGTTTGTGCAGCGCGATCACTCAGTTGTTTCAACCCTGTATCTGCTGCTTTATTTAAATGTGCTTCTAAGCTCATCTGAACGGTTTCAGCTAATATTTTTAACCGCTTTTCAACGCTTAAAGCCTCTGAGAGCTTATCGTTAGCAGCCTGTTCTATGGTAGTACCATAAACAAGGTTTTCCACCAACTGTACACTGTATTCAGGCTGCCAGCGAATGACCCAGCGTTCCCGAAACGTACCTCGGCTGCTTCCGGTATCTGCGATCTTACCCCAAGGTACACCTAACACATTTAATCGATGCAATAGTATGGATTTAGCCAGCCCAGCTTCCGACCTAAGGTCAATCGAAAGCTCTTTCTCTAACGCTTCCGGTTTAAGCTTAAGGCGCTTTTGTTGTTGCTGTAAATCTTCAAGCAAAGGCATCATCGGGGCATCATCCGGGATAACACCCACACCATGCCCTAGCAATAGTGCGCTTTCAATTTGCTGCCACTGCAAGACTTCGCCAAAACATAAACACGCTATGGCGGCTTCGCGAACCTCTTCAAACCCTGGCGCGGGCCGATTTCGGATAATGGCTAAACTCTGACTTAATCGCACGGCTTCAATCACCGATGCAGTCGAAACAACATGCCCTTGCTCACGCAGTAAGACCGATATGTTTGCGAACCACAATTCTAAAAACTGATGATTATTTTGTTCTGACCATAAATGTTGATACCACATGGGCGCTAACACACCAGCACCATAACCAGAGCGCGTCGCCAGTCTAGGCGTTGTCCATGGAATCCATGTGCTTTTTATTTTTTGCTTGGTGAGTTTTTTCGGTAACTGCTTGAGCTGCTCTCGATCTGATTTAAGGGTATGCTGAGCTTTTAATGCAGGCGCATGCCAAGCACCACATACGACTGCAACATTTCCTATTGCCGCTTTAGCACACTTATTTATCTCAATTCGCATGTGCGCTTCACGCACTAAATCTTGCTCGCTTAATTCATCACGGTCGGCTAGATGATCTCTTAAAGCCGCCATAGCGCTATTAACCGTTTCAAATATTTGAGCATTATCATCACGATTCTGTTCTATTAGATCGTTCCACCAACCTTCTCCGTCTTCATAACCGGCTAATTGAGCTAATGCGCCAATGGGGTCGTGTCTAATGTCATGCTGAGTAGATGATACGGCTTCTGTGCGGTCGGAAAATGATGACACTTGCGCATTCTGTGACTCTGACTCTATAGCTGATTCAGAATCTAAAGCGTCGGTCATACTTTCTGACTCGTGAGCGTCTTCTTCCGATGATTGGCTTTCAGCGGACTGCAACATCTGAGCAAGTTGAACACTGACCGGTAAGTCGATAAACGCTACATCTGCATTATTTTGGATGGCCCATACACAGGCTTGATATTCAGGCGAATATTCTGCGAAAGGATAATACAAACTGACAGCCGAGTTTTCCGCTGCATAAGCCAGCAGCGCTACCGGTGGTTTCATCTGATGATGAGCGAGCAAGGGCAATAACTCGCTACAATCTGACGGCCCCTCAATTAATACAACACTGGGCTGTAGGGCTTCTAACTCCGCCACTAATCGTTTCGAAGATCCAGGCCCATGGTGCCGAATGCCAAAATAATGAACATCTGCTTGGGACATCACCATTCCCTTACAGCACTTCGTTCATAATATGGTAGTACTCTGAATAAGCTTTTCGCTTTTTCAAAACGGTTTCTAAATACTCTTCTAATACCGCTTTATCTTGTACAGGGTCTTTGACAATGGCACCCACGAGATTACTGCCTATGTCTTCTGCTGTTAATGCGCCTTCTCCGAACCAATTTGCTTGACTCAGACCTCCGACCATAACTGCAATCGCTTCTGCGGTTGAAAGGTTTCCTGTCGGCGATTTTAGTGTCATTTTGCCATCGAGTGTTTCACCACCTCGCAATTCTCGAAAAATCGTGACTACTTTTTCAATTTCTTCATTCGCATTCTGTGGCAACGGCAATTCTAGTTTACTGCCCATTTCGGC
Organism: uncultured Saccharospirillaceae bacterium; assembly: GCA_947503895.1. Taxonomy (GTDB): domain Bacteria; phylum Pseudomonadota; class Gammaproteobacteria; order Pseudomonadales; family Oceanobacteraceae; genus Bermanella. The sequence continues at coordinate 66,045 of CANNFT010000003.1, read as the reverse complement.
TACGCGCTTTACGATGATCGACACTTCTTCATTTATATCATCTGGTAACGGTAAAACGACAACATTAAAACGACGCTTTAATGCTGACGATAATTCGTTCACGCCTTTATCTCGATTGTTCGCTGTGGCAATCACGTTGAATCCACGCTGCGCGTAAATAGCATCATTTAATTCAGGTACTGGCAGCATATTTTCGGACAATACGGTAATAAGGGTATCTTGAACGTCCGACCCCATACGCGTTAATTCTTCTAACCGACACAGAGTTCCATTTTCCATAGCCCGATATAAAGGCGTGGGTACGAGGGCTTCCTTACTCGGTCCTTTTGCTAACAATTGCGCGTAATTCCAGCCGTATCGAATTTGGTTTTCATCCGTACCCGCTGTACATTGAATAATTTGCGTACTGACACCGCAAATCGCCGCAGCCAAATGTTCTGAAACCCAAGATTTTGCTGTTCCCGGAACGCCTAACAACAGTAACGCACGGTCGGTCGCCAGTGTCGCGACGGCCGTTTCAATGAGGCGACGCTTTCCGATGTATTTCGCGCTTATCTCGACACCGTCAGCGGTCACACCACCCATCATATATTTAACAACAGCCTTCGGCGAAAGACTCCAATTAAACGGTTTGGTACCGGTATCTTCTGCTTTTAATGCATCGAGTTCTGCTTGGTATATGACTTCAGCAGGTTGACGAACGATATTACTCATAATTTTTCCCTTTTATTTGGTCATTACCCATCACAATATTGCTTTCGTTTTTCATAGCACGACGCTTATCGCTGGGTGCCTACATGAATGCAAATGTTCGGGTGGCATAAATTGCCATCAATCTCTTTTAAAAATTGCTTAAGTGCCTACTCGCGCTATTTGAACACCTAGCATCATCGCGCGACGGATTAATCATTCTGGCAAGGCAATATTTAATTTTAAATATTCAGTAACAGGATCAGCACGCAAGACTCCCAGTGTGATTAATGCCTCTAACGCTTCTTGGGCGGTGTTGTTAGGCAATAACATACCCAACGCCGCAATCTCTTTTTCTACATAATATGCTTGCACATAACCGTTTTCGGTGAGATCGGTTTTTAGTCCACTGACTAACTCTTTCCAAGCTCGAGTTTTCTTGAGGGCTTGAAACGTAAAATCCCTTAATGGCATATGCAATTTGCATGCGCTGTTATAAAAACCCAATTTGCCTGAATGATTCAGCAGTGATGTTTGAACAAAGGATTCTCGTTGCTCAAGTGACAAACGTGTTGAAATAATTTCAATGAAACCATCATCTGATGACGCCTTTTTATGGTATGCCGTCAGGTTTTTAAGCAAATATTGAAAAGCTTGCCCACTTAATTCGTGAGTACAGCTAACGAGAAAACTGGCATTGTCATGCAGGCGAAATGCATCAAACATCCAACTTTCAACCAGCGTATCCAAAGAGCAATCCATGGCAGCTGCAAGCTGGCTCAATGTTACTTTTTCTATAAGCTCGGATCGAATGGCTTGCTGTTTCTTGCTTTTCAATGATTTTGGACGAATTTCAATGCGTTTTTTAATCACTCCCGAGACGGATACATCTAGAAAACTCAGTAGCTCAACTGCTTCTTCATCTACCGCCTCGGCAGGATTGTAGTGGTTAAGGCGAGATAAGAACTGTCTAGCTTGCCGAGCAGTTTTTTGTGAGCGGTCTTCTAACAATTGACTTAAAAATGGAACGTCGCGCTCATTTAAATTTATGGACAGCACTTTAATAATTTTTAATCGCTTGTCAGCGGGTTCGCCAAGGTAACGTGCCGCAATCAAATCTCGCGCTTTATCTGGGTGAAAACTGCGCATATTTTTCAATAGCTGCAGCCTAGCTGCGGGATACCATTCGTCCCAATTGTCCTCTGTCAGCTCATCATGTAAAGAGGATGTTGATTCATAAAAAGACCAACTTACCCAAGGTAAATATTCATCGGGTAAATTATCTTCTCGACCATTTGGCAACCAATCGGCCGGATGTGCAGTCACCCCTCTCTGGCTGAGCAGCGCTATGACTTTTTCACACCCTAACCCATCATGCTGGTTTGCATGCTGCATCACCCGACGAAAAAGGCCCCGAAGCGTGCTCGGTAAAGTGGGTTTAGACAGTTGGGGTAATAATGGATATACCTCACTACAGGCTGGGGGCTCCAAATTAAATAACATGGCGTCATGCTGACTGGCCAATGCCAGCACACTGATAGAAAGACGTTCATCTGAAACAGGTGCCAATAACGTTTGCCAATTTTCTGGAAGAGTATGACACTGTAGTGGCAACTGTTGACCGACCATCCATTGTTGTTTAGTCAATTCGATAAATGATCGCTCTGTGTGAACAACCTCTTCATTAGCAGTTTCTATATCATTTTTCTGGCGACCTTCTAACATGCCATTACTCCCCAATGTTCAGAATGAGCGCTGTATATTTCTGCTTGCAAGCCATTCCATACAATGAACGCCCACGTCAGTTCACTGCCCAAAAGCAATTTAGGGATATCGTGGTTTTTTAATAAAAGGGTGGTTTCATCCTTACCTCGCCACCAATATCGCTGAGCGCTATCACGTAATATTCTTCCGGCCCCCAATAAAAACGGCATATGATCACCCCATGGTAGTGCTTGCATGTAGCGTTGAAAGTTTGTACTTAAGCTCTCCTCTGCAGGTTGCCAATCGGGGGAGATAGATTGCGTTAATATTTTGTGTTCTGCGATGACGCCCCTTATTGGAAATCGGCTGGGATAAAACAACACTTCGCCTTCAATTGCCGCTCCTAGACCCAGCCCGATTTCCCGCTTACCAGCAGATGCCGGATAGTAATCTTGCAGCATGGCAAAGCTGACTTTAGGCGCACTCGAGTTAATTAACCAAGTGGTATGGCTAACCAACCCATCACGCCGTGTAAAGATTTTTTCCCCGACGTTCATCCAAACGCTCTTCTCGCGCACAGTATTCGGATTATTCAATATGTCTTCGCGAGCCTCAGCCATATTAATAGCTCGACGCGCATCTAAGTCATCTGGATTCGCTAACCAAGCTTCAGTTAACAGAACCCATTGTCCAAACATCTTGAATACAAGATCCGTTTGCTCTTGCGGGGTAAGATCAAGGATCAAGGCAGGAAGCTCATCCACACTTGATGCCAGCGCACCCGCCTTGGCATCGACTAAGCGGGCTGCAATACGTCTGCACTTGTCACTAGCCTGTTTGATGAAACCTGCGACGCCCGTGCGTAATTGATCGGCGATCCATTGCTGAAACTCCAATAGGCCAAGCGAAATCGCTGCGTCAGTTTTTGCTTTAGTCGTGGCAGCTCTTTTTAACTTTGCGGCTTCGGCTTTTTCTTGTTGCTCTGTGGAAAGCGTTTGGATCTCATCACTTTGTGACGTGTGAATGTTCTTTTGCAAGGCAGGTTTGACTTTTTGGGGCTGACTGTCATCAACACTGTTTGCATTGACTTTACGTCGGCGCCCCAACCAGTCATTCACCCACTCCGGCGGCTCAGTCTCACCAAAATCACCTTCGCTTTCTGAGTACTGCCACATCAGTGCTAATACGTGCTTGCAAGGAAACTTTCGCGATGGACAGGTACATTTGTAGCCATGATCAACAACATCTGCCATGGTGTAATACGGGTTTGCTCCTGATCCTTGGCACTGCCCCCATATAGAGTTCACGGAAAGCGCTTTGCCGAGCAATGGCCACTTACCGGGTTTAATGAGTTTTTTGGCTGCGTTTAATGAGGCTTGATCAGGGGCAAGCTCTTGGATGACATCAAGGGATATGTCCATCTACTACCTTACAATACATCTCAAAGGCTATTGGGTATTTTGAACTCTTTTTATTCGTTTAATACGACGATTTCCAATCGAGCCAGAGTAACCTTACCGTTGAATAGTTGAATAAATAACCATGGCACAAACCATAGTAAAATTTGGCCAACTATAGGCGATCTGATGTTCAAAATCCAATTTCAGTGATTTTTCTGAATACAATTTATACTATCCATCCTCAGATGGTTTTTATGCAATGATCAAGCGATGTGAAGTATTTGCCGTCATCTTTGAGGGAATTGAAATACGGGAAAGGTGAAATCCGGAAGAGTTGAAATTCAGTGGGACTGCAACTTTAATTGAACACGTGCACCCTACTTTCATACAAAAGGGCAGCGCTCATCATGCACTTTAAGCTCTGGCCGAAAGATCATTCTAAGTTCAAGGCGTGTTTTTGAAAGTCTAATGGGTTAAATCGAGAAAACACAATACAGAAATTAGCCAGCCAGAGCCGAGAGTCAAATTGAATGATGAGAGGTGCCCATAGCAATCTACTGAAAGTTTTTTAACACTTCTTGCATCGCCCATATATCAACACCTTCGATATCTGGGGCAACGGACTTTTGGAACTCATCAACAATGCCTCGATGAGAATCTTCCCAATACAGTGTCGCAACAAGTGTCTCCACAACAGTAGACTCAATATCGGAGTTTTGATGACCAACATCAATGGCACGGTAAAGTTCCGGTAGATCCAAACCCTGTACTTGTAAGTGATAACTGAGTCCATGCCAAGCGTGTTTTAAATGCTGCCTGAGCTGCTCCCATGATTCTACCGGCACAGAGAGTTGCTTCAGTCTTGATGGATATATTTCATTTGCGCGTTCGCTGGAAATCAACAACTGCGTATCCACACTTCGATGCGCACAAGGGATGCATACTTCTCCCCTGTTATTCGTGTATTCCTTCGATAAGATGTGCCCCTGTTTGGTGGATTGATATCCGCAAATTTGACAGTCTTTCCCGCTTAAAAAGTCATCGGAGCAAACTTCGACACCGCCTAATTTATTCCAATATCGATCAGGACCGTCTTTGAAATATTCCGTAGAATACAATGCTGTAAACCGCTGAAAATCAAAATCAGATTTTATTTCACGCTGATCATCGCGATCTAAATGGCTGTAACCATAATAGTTTAGTTGCGTTAAACACGCGTCACATAGATCCAAAGGAGAGTGCAAATCTTCCGATTGTAATTGATGCACATCGGTTCCGACCCAAACCAATTGCGTGTGTTGATCCAACGCGTGGCAACATGACTGCAAATGAATTTTTCGCTTAAATTCAGAACGGACGTCAAGGTCTTCACACGCCTCCACATCAACACCAAACACCATGACGGGTATTCCGCGATAGAGCCAACCCTGCTGGTCGTGTTGAAGCTCTTCGATTGCCACACAAATACCATTACGTAATTGCAGCTCTAATGAGGTAGGTTCAAGCTCTATTTCGGAGCATTCACTAGTATCATCCAGCTCGCTTTTAGACGCTTCATCGTTCGATGGTTCATCTAAGATTTTGGCTTGCTCACCCTTGTCCGGTTCACTTTGCAATGGCTCTAGTTGGGAAAGGGTTTTAGGCAATAAATGCTCAGCCATTAGCGCTTCACTCATTTCAGACGAATCCGAAGATGAATCGCTCTCAATATTGTTGGCATCATGATTCGACGGTAACGTTGATGCGTCTGGTGCAGATAGGCTACTGAACTCATCAACGCTTTGAGCGGCAATCAGACTTTCTGGCTCACCCTCTGAGTTTTGTTCTTCAGCCGTAGGATCTACGGGCTCAATAGTCTGTGGTGAATCAGCCTCTATCGGTTCGGCAAGGGGTTTTTTCGATGCTTCTGTCGCCAATACCTCAATATTCTCAACACTGTCTCTGGGTGTTTCTTCAACCAAATGCACATCAGGGCTGGGGACCTCAATCTCAACCGCAGCCTCAGCGTCAACCGGGTCTTGCTTTACCTCCGATGCTGATTGAACTTCTCGACGGTTTTTCGTCATCCAACCCACAGCTTGATTAAGACCTTTTAAATGCTTTAACAAAGAGGATTTCACAACGTTTCCTCAATTATATCTTTGATTTTTAATTCAGAATTGGTGATGACTCGAAAGGCAACCCGTCGCGATCCTTCACTGTCTTCGTGACCCTGCTCGTTGATAATCGGTCGTGAAGATGAATAACCGACGGCTGCCATATTGGCCTGTAGCCACTCATGATAGAGCGCTGTGTTTTCGAGTGTGGTTATGTAATGGAAAACGGAGCGTGTTCTATCCTGTGACAGCTCTAAATTTTTAAAATATGCCTCATGAGCATTTTGCGTTTGGCTCCACCCGCTACTGGTGTGTCCTTCCAGTCGAACTTCTTCAATTGAAACATGAAACGGAGACAATACTTTCATGTATCGCGGAACAAATTCAGACAGTATATTTTGATAAAATTCGCTAATAACGGACTCACCTGTTTCGAACATAGAGTCCGGAGTGCTAAAAGAAAAGGTTAAACTGTCTCGATCGATATTCGCGCCCCAACGCGGCAAGTCTTTTTCAAACTCTGCCATGAGCGATTCGTAAATGGCCACTTGGTTTTCCCGATATGAAACCGCCATTTTACGCACCTTATCCCGCTCATCCAACATTGAGCGCATCATAAAGATCGCAATGCACAAAAACACCATCATGAGGCCCGCCATCAGATCTGAAACGCTGATCCAATGACCATCATACCGAGGTGGGTTCGACGGTTTTAGAGAGCGGCTCATTCCGCACTCACTTGTGATGAGTCAATGACTCGCTTCATTTGACGAATCAATAATTGATAATCACGGGTAAATTGACCACTAATTGCTCCTAATGCATCCCCCATGGCTCTCATGACTTGTTCTATTTCACGCTCCATATGATGCTCAATACTGCTCAAGTGCTTACCAACGCTTACTTCCGTTTTTCCAAGGCTCTCCACAATCACGTTAGCGAGATATTCAGACATTTCACGGTGTGTTTTCGACTGGTGCGCAGCCAGGTCTTGCATAGAATCTCGGTGGCTCATCAAAGTGTGCTCTATTGCGCGACTGACCATGTCTTTATCGATCGTCGTGAGACCTTCTAAAATACTATTGATGTTTTGAACTTGTTTACCCAAGGCAACGCCTTGGTGCTGCATAGAATCCATAGAAACACGATACTGTTCACTTAACTCACTCACGCTTTTCTCCATCACTAAGCGCCATTCGGTCATTAAGGTTTGTTGTTTATTTTGAGCTTCATCAAGATGCTTTTGCCAATGGTCTATGGGTTCAAGCGCTTTGTCTTGAGCCTGCTGCAAGGTTTTTTGATACTGATTAACAAGTTCGGCTAAATCACCGGTTAACATTTGACGCGTATCATCAATACCCTGCGTAAACTTCTCAACCTTGTCATTAATGGTAGGTACCATAGATGCCATGAGCGAGGTGATGGACTCGTACTCTTCCATTTGTTTATTTAGAAGCGTCATTTGCGCGATACCCGCGTCCATCATCGGTTGTATTGAACCTAAAAACTCCGGAATATCTGACAGATGGTTTCTTAGTCCAGATACATCGCTGGATACCTGAGACAAGCTTTCAATATTCTGATTACACGTGGCTGACCATACCTTCATTCGCGTTTCATGTTCTGCAAAGCTATCTTTTGTCGAATTCACCACGGCTTCAAACTGCGCAAAAGCAGCACCAAACTCCTTAAAGTTTTCACCAAACTGATCCGTAATTAAAGCATTAAACTCAGTGACGACGGTTTTCAGTTCTTGGACAATAGACTTACTGCTTTCGTAGGCAAAGTTCCTCATGAAATCGTCGAGCCGCTCAATTTGCAGTGTTTGATTTCGATCCACAATCTCACTCAAACCCTTGATAGCGCCTATCTGATTTAGCATAACGGCGTGCAAATCATCAATCTCAATTGGGCGTTCAATCATAGGTTGAGCAGGGATTAGATACCTTAACACTTTAAAAAGAATAGACAGTGCTATGCCCAGTATACTGGTGAGAAAGGCTGTTTTTAGTCCATTTAATAGCGCACTTAAGCTTTCATCAATTTGCTTGAGATCAAAGTCTAACAACCCCAGAATGATGCCCGTAAAAGTACCTAAAATACCAAGAGAAGTGAGTAAGCTCGGTAAGAACTCTAAAAAATCAGGTTGTCGATTCTTTCGATGAAGATATATTCCTATAATGAATGCCAACGCCATCAAAATGGTAAAAATCAACATCACCCAATCGGCATTAATGAGGGTAAGATTAGAACGCAAAACATCGGTCATAATATTATGGTCGCCTAGGGTTGAAATTTAAGCAGCAATTCATGGTAACCCTCACCTGAGTCAAAACTGCCCATTCTATGGTCAAGCAACTTAAAATCAGGTAACAATTTAAGAAGCTGTGCAGTCGATCCAAATTTTTTCCGGTTATTGCCTGTGACATGGCCAGTACAAGAAATATTTAGATCTGCACTCACATTAAAAGAAAGCGGATAACTAGGGAGTTCAATATGATTGAGCAATATAAAATGTAACAGCGATCCCTTCCGTAAATTGTCTTTCAGTAAATGACCCAAACGCCTAATGTTTTCTGGGTGGCAATAGTTAAATAAATCCCACGTTAGAACAACGTCAAAGTATGTCCCTTCATTGAATTTCAATACATAATCGCTGACACTCATTTCGCTATTGCCCGCTAATTTACTGTGCCACGAGATAGATGAGAATACATCTTCGACATAAAGATGACTGGATATTTGATTTAGCCCGGATACATTTCGTCCCATTTTTCGACCAGTATCGAATATAGAACACCCAGACATTTTAGTGAGTACTTTATTCAATACTGGTAGCGTAACCTGCTTCTGATTAGCTTCTGCAAAGTAAGTAACGGTATCGGACTTGTTAACTCGATGCTCCAGCTTGGATTGGGTTCCAACATCATACTCCAATAGCAGCTCCGTCATATCTTGCTGCATACCAGATTGATTCATAATGGTATTTCGCAAATTAAATTTTTTGAGGTGCTTTAACAGCTGAATCATGGACAGTCCGTCATTCGGCTCCCAAGGATTTTTACTGCTTTGTAATGATGTACTGCTCGTAATATCAAATGTGAAATCTTGTTGTAATTGAAAATTTTGAGGCATGACAGGCTTACGAGGACCCACATAACGCATCATATGCATAATGGTGCCCCGTTTCATAAAGGGTTCTAACAGGTCCATTAAATGTTCAATTAATTGCCCTCGAAAGAAATTTAAGACATCCCAGCAAAGAATGACGTCAAATTTCAGCCCCTCTGGTTTCGCCAATAGGTGTTCCGTCAACTGATAGCGAGTGATCTCAGTACCGGCAGGCGCTTCATTTAATAAATCGACAAGGTCTTCTACATAGCATTTGCAGCGCTTATTTAAAAACGCAGCCGTAGTGCCTGAGGACATCGGCCCTAGGTCCAATACAGTGCAACCGTCTTCAGCCAACTCATTTAGTATGGTTGCCAAACCGGATGATCGATGCTGTGTCATGATTTCCAATTCATTTAATTGGTCATACCAAGAGCGCCTTTTTATAACACTGAATTTGTCTGAGCTTGATGGCTTTATACCAAAGGAATAATCAAGCAGAGTGTCAAAATGGCTCAATGAATAATATTTGAGTTTGACAAACGACAACGTTTTTAAGACGCGTAAAACACGAAAAAAGCATACTATCAACATGCTCTTTCCGTGTTAATGCCACCCTCTAATGTTTCTTAAGGGTGAGTCGTGTTAACGACTTGGCTTAGCTTGCTTTTCCGGAATCATCTTTACCGGTAGGCTTATTGTCTTTTTTATCAGCACCGAATGGCTTAGGGTCTTCTTTAGGTTTTGCCGAAGACTGACCAAACGAGGTGGATGGTGTCGGTGCTGACGCACTCTTCGGTAGGTGTGGGTGTACCAATTTCTCTTTAAACTCTGTATGACGCTCTTTTTTCTCTTGATCTGTATCAATCATATCCATTGAACCACGGAATTTACCGCCGTCATCCAATTGAATACGAGGAGCAATCAGATTGCCTTTTACAATAGCCGATCGTTTTATTTCAATTAATTCATCCGCTAAAACATCTCCGGTCAGCTTACCGTTGATTACAATGTTCTGAGCATGAATATTGGCGTTGATCTCACCTTCTGAACCGATTGTAAGATTTTGGCCTTCCATGATGACCGTGCCTTCGACCGTACCTTCAATGTGTAAATCTTCAGTACCAATTAGCTCCCCACGGAACTTAATATTCTTACCGATCACAGATTGATCTTTTGACAGCTTTTCTTCAATTTTATCGGTAAATGATTTTTTATCTGATGCTTTATTTTCGTCTTTCATACCAGACATGAAAGGTTTGTTTTCTGGTGTAGAATTGTTTTTGTTATCTAGAATGTTGTCAGCCATAAATTGCTCCAGCTAAAAAGTCAACTAATACTTTTATTTTTTTACAGGACCGGTTTACAACAACATTCCTTATCCGCAGCCGGTGTACTTTTTCCTTGATTTAAGTAGCTTAATCACTGGACTAATTCAGACAACGATCATTTCGGTGAGCTTTTCGTTAATGTGAACCGCTTAACAAAATATTTCGTTATATTGCTAAGTTATTGTCCCAATTGGCAAGAATTGCGTGCTGAACCCCTAAAAATATTGCGAAAAAGGCGTTCAGTTTTTCACGGTAAAAGACACAACAATGTATTTATAAAAACTAATATTCTTATCAACAAAACTACTGCGCCGACAATATTTGTCAGTTACTGAAGTTAAGTGCCACACCGTCAATTTTTTGGAGATTTATTTATTCCAGTTTTTGCATCTATAGCAGATGGAAATATCCCGTTTTTAATCATATTTATTCATCGTGATTTCACAGAAAAGCACTCGATTTTTTGTCCATTCATAATGTCAAAATAGATCACTTATTCCACTGACCTTAAAATAACTCAAACCCATAATAAAGTATGAATATTTTTTCAGCATACTCCACCACCACCCCTTAAAAACGGGAAGGAATTGAACACTTCTTTTGAGGGGTAGTAATGCTGAGGTTAATGCCACTTCTGCGGATAAAATAGCGCTTTACAATCACCATAAAAAAACCCTGCTGACATCCATCAGCAGGGTTTTCTGTTCGCCCATCCAATTGCTCCATTACCACTATGAATCCGGCAATAGGCTCATTGAGTGGGTTGACGCCTTACAGGTTAAAATTAATACCCTGTGCTAACGGTAAGTCTGTCCCATAGTTTATGGTGTTGGTGGCTCGACGCATGTAATTCTTCCATGCATCCGACCCACTTTCGCGACCACCACCCGTATCCTTTTCACCACCGAATGCACCGCCGATTTCAGCACCAGAGGTTCCGATATTCACGTTTGCGATACCGCAGTCTGATCCGGTCTCGCTTAGGAAGCGTTCAGCCTCTCGCATATCTGTGGTGAAAATGGCAGATGACAACCCTTGATCCACTGAGTTTTGAATCGCAATAGCCTCATCTAAATCACGATAGGCATGCACATATAATATGGGCGCAAAGGTTTCTTGCTTAACGATTTCAGCACTGGCATCGATACGAATGAGCGCTGGCTTAACGTAATGACCACCTGTTGGCACCCCGTCGGTCAATGCTGTGCCGCCGCTCAATAACGTGCCACCTTGCTCTTTAGCTGCTTCAATGGCTGACAAAAATGCGTTCACCGATTTACTACCCACTAAAGGCCCCATTAGGTTTTTCTCTTCAAATGGGCTACCAATGGACACGGAGCTGTAGATGCTTGATAGACGATTCACCAAGTCTTCCACTACGGACTCATGCGCAATTAAGCGACGTAAAGACGTGCAGCGCTGACCGCTGGTGCCTAGAGCAGAGAAAGCAATGGCTCGGGTCGCCAGTTCAGGATCAGCGCTAGGCGCGACAATCATGGCATTATTACCACCCAACTCTAATAGCGAACGCCCCATTCGAGCAGCCACGCGTGCACCCACAGCTCGACCCATCTCACATGAACCGGTTGCAGACACCAAAGGGAAGGCTTTGTGGTCAACCAACGACTCAGATAACGCCTTACCACCAAAAATAACACTGCTTAATTCGGTGGGTGCCTGACAGGCCTCTAACGTGTCGACTAGCATGCTGTGACAGGCTAATGCTGACAATGGACACTGTTCAGAGGGTTTCCACACTAAGCTGTTTCCGCAAACCAGCGCGAGGGTAGCATTCCATCCCCAAACTGCCATAGGAAAGTTAAATGCTGTCACGATCAATACAGGACCAAGCGGATGCCACTGCTCCATCATTCTATGGTCTGGTCGCTCGGTCGCAATCGTTAAACCATAGAGCTGGCGAGACAACCCAACAGCGAAATCACACACATCAATTAGCTCTTGAACTTCACCTAGACTTTCTTGCCACGGCTTTCCACATTCAAGGGTGATGATTTGCGCTAACGCTTCTTTATGATCACGAAGCTTTTGGCCAAATTGTCGAACCACTTCACCTCTTTTGGGTGCTGGCCAACTGCGCCACTCGGAAAAAGCGGATTGAGTCGCTTTAGTGACAGCCTCTACCTGAGAAGACTCTGCTTCTCCAATCGTGGCAAAATGGTGGTTATCAATGGGGCTGAAAACAGACTGACTGTTCGACGATGTTAATTTTTCTGCGCCAACATAGGCTGCCGCAAATTGATTTTTATCGTTATGAAATCGACCCAATGCTTCTTTAAAATTAATGTTCATCTGCAATACTCCCTAGTTCGGATTTACGATAAGGCTCAGCAAATCGATTAGCAAGAAACATTTCAACATCAACCGCTTCTTGTTCAACAAACCCTGTTCTCTCAATTTTACCTTGAAGGATTAGATCCAAGACGGTTAATGCACCGGAGGTCGTTGAAATTTGAATCGCGCTTTGGTCGGCGGTGTGTTTTACACAGAATGTACGGCTTCGTTGCTCTAGCTTACCGTCAATGTAACCCGTTGCTACGTTCGAAATTAATACAAGGTCTTGGCGTGTCACAGCAACGGAACTGTCCAAGATGCTCATCAACATATTGCGACGTTCTCCAGCCTCACCTAAACGCAAATCATTAAACAAAAAACGCATGAGTTCATTGTGGCCAGGATATCGAATCGTTTTATACGTGAGTTCGCGAATCTTGCCATCCAGCGTGTTACACAGATTGCCCAATCCGCCAGACGTATTGAACGCTTCATACTCAACACCCGATACAGAAAACACTTCGCGGCCTTCTAAAGGCTCAATCATGGTTTTCTGGCCTTTTTTAATGGCTTCACAAGGGTTTGCGTATTCGTTGACCAAGCCCTCAGTGGACCAAGTCATGTTGTACATCATTTGGTTCGATGGGAATTCTGGCAATGCACCTACGCGCATTTTTAAAGAGTCCAGTTGATCGAATTCTTTATGAAAGCTGTAACCCAGTATGCCGACAAACCCAGGCGCTAGCCCACATTGAGGCATAAAGACTTGACCAGGACGTGCATCTTTTGCAATTTCCATAATCGCGCGAGTACATTCAACATCTTCGGTTAAGTCAAAATAAGAGCAGCCATGCTTCAAGCACGCTCTAGCCACCTCAGGGTTTTCGTTAAAGGTCAGCGCTGAGATCACCGCATCTTGCCCTTCAAGCAAATGCTCAAATGCATTTTTCTCAATCACACGGGTTTCGAATTCATTTGACCAAAACTGAGCGGCCTGAGGGCTAATATCAGCGCCAATCACTTCATAATCCGGACAGTTATTTAAGGTTTTAGCAATGGTTCCGCCAATACGACCTAAACCTAACACTACGACTTTTTTAATCATGATAAGTCTCCACCAAATTTTTTATCATTTTTATTATTCAGGCATTTTGTATTTTTTTGACTTCACACTCATCCAACATGCTTGGCCTTCTTTAAAAATACAAAGCATAAGAACCTTAGATTCTTAACCACCCATTACAGTGTTTAATCCCATTCACAAAAAAGCATCCGGTGTGACACTAAGGTTCCATTCTTTTCAAAATAGTCGAAACCCATTTGAAATGACTTCCCCACGGCGCGCACAACAAATGTGTGAAAAATAAGCTTCACTGAATATAAATTAGGATATTCCTAATATTTTTACCATAGATTTTTTTAATTACTTTGTGAATTTCGGTCAGCGCAATTTTCGACTTATTACCAAAACAAACAGTAAATAGATAAAAGAAATAGCTTAATAGTATTTAAATGTCTTTTTTAAACATTAACTTTATAAAAAATGAAACATCAAACGGGTACGGATGTTCAATTATTACAGTTTCGCAATCTATTGAGCACTAATTAAATCTCACACTCAGTGAGCTACGAAAAAAACATATTTAGAATCGTTCCCAATGCATCATCTACGAATCAACGAATGACATCCAAATATTACGTATTAGATTTCAATTTTATCCACTTCGCGAAATTATATTCCACGCTCCATTTCAAGAGCATGCTACCACTGACTTCCAAGTGTTTAGAATCCAACAGAAAAGGCTCAATCCTGTATTGGCGCAATTAAACCATGCAAGAAGTGAATCGGAATTTCGTCATAATCGTGAGTAAATTTGACTTTTTACGAGTTTAATCAAAAACGATAAGCTGGTTATTTAGAATATTGGCCACTTCAAACCATCATGCACGAAGCTTTTGATCGTAGCACCAAGAATAAATACAGGCAGATTCATAAGCTTTTTGAATAACAGGCTAGTAATGAAAGCTAATTCGCCGATGCATTCACGAAAAAACACCTAAATTTTCGTCGTGATTAGGTGCACATAATCACATGCAGAATCACCGTTATCGTCAGTATGATGGATATTACCAGCGGATGGTTTTGTGCAGCAGGATAGCCACGAGAATCAGTATGAGTATCGTTATAATAATAACGGCTTTTACATCGAGTAAATCGCTGCCCCTTTTGGGCGGGTTTGAAATAAAGTCGCCTTTTAAGTGAGACAACTCCACCCAACGACTGAGAATCCTCTGATGTTCGTGTGCCGTCATCTGATTAATGGCGTAATTAAAGTATTGTACGAGCTTGTAATGATCCGGATGTATGCCCATTCTCAATCCCTGAACTTTAAATTTAGGTAGAGATACGAGTTTTAATCCATCAATTTTATGCTGCTGTATCAAGTAAGACGCCACGCCAAAATTAAGCGCAGTCCCCTCAACATGACCTCTTTTAACTGCTTTAATGGCCATTAAGGGTGAAGTGTAAGGTTGCAGTAATATATCGGGGTAATTTGTTCGAATCAGCTCTTCAGAAAAATAGCCCGAAATAACCGCAAAAGGCTTGCCAGTCATTAAAACTAAATCGTTCACTTCAGGCTTGTGCTCCAATGACACCAAGGCTTGTGGTAATGCAATATAGGGCTTAGTAAATCTCATGAACTCCGTTCTTTGCTCTGTCAACGCAACGGCCGGCAATAAATCAACTTCACCCTTTTTCATTTTATCGATCGCTTCCAACCAAGATTTAGTTGGCACGAATTCAAATTTCACTTTTAGCTGTTGCTGAATATTATCAAGGTAGGATTTACTAATTCCAAAGGGAGTTTGTTTATCTTCTGAAAACTCGAAGGGAGGATAATCATTGTCAATGGCAAAGCGAATAGCGGGATAGTTTTCTAGCCATTGACGCGCTTCAGCGGTTAATGCTCTCTTATCCGATTCACCATATGCATAGCCTAGCGCTGTCGCAAGCAATATAAGCAGCACACTGAATTTACTCGCTACGTTTAATAGTTTGCCCATAGCCTGATCATAACCATTATGCGTAGATTATTGCTCACGGTGTAAGCTTGAGATCATTAACCACGTTGTACCGCTTTAATATTTTATCTCGTAGCCCGCTCTTTACTACTGCTCTAAATTCTTCGTTGAATCTTTTTGTTAACGCCACTGCATTTGGCCATTTTTTGGAAAAACCTACGTGAAACGTTCCGTCGTCTTCCAAGGGCTTACTCACAAAGTCTAAGTTTGAAAACCTCGGAGCATGTTTATCTATCAAATACATACAGACAGATAAGTCACAAATAAATATATCGGTACGACCTCTGGATAAGCGGTCTAGCTGACTTAATTCAGGGTGGCTACCCGCTAATTCAAATACCCAAGGCAATTGGCCGGATTCTATTGCTTGCAGAAACTCATCGGTGTAACCGTAAGCGGCTGAGAATCCAATTTTGTAAGGTGCTAAATCGACGATCTCATCCCACTCAATGCTGTCAGACTTTCGTTTGACGAAAACGGATTTAAATCGAGAGATTGGTTCAGAAAAGTAAAAAAAATGACTTCTCTCTTCCGTTACAGACATGCTGAATAAGCCGGTATATTGCCCTGAAACACCTTTAGCATAGGCTCGATTCCAAGGGCGCATTTCGAACTTCGCTTTATATCCCATTTTCTTCACGACGGCTCGGACGACGTCCAAGTCAAACCCGCTGTATTTTTGGCCGTCACCATACTGATAAGGCGGGTAGTGACCAAAACCAAAAATCAGTTCAGATTGTGTGCTCTTGCTCGACTGGTTTGCTTCATTGGTGGAATGACTTAAATCGGACGAATCGGCACCAACACCAACCGGTTTCAGCAAGACAAGAATCCCAAGTAAGATCCTTACCCCAGTGCGCATACCTAAATAGATCATGGGTACAAACTAAAACCTCCGTTTATGGTGTTCACTTCGATCATCATCACGGGTTAATAACCTCATTAGGTTATTGAATCCTCGCCTCTTCCGTTTCGGTAACGTTCAATCAGGGCCTCGCTTGATACGCACCTAGCGGATGCATTTTCTTTCATGCTTCCTTATATAGTAGTTAAGTGTAGAGCACGCTCCTTCCGCGCCAAGGCCGTTTTGGTTCTTTAAGGTTAAAACGCTACGTCAAACCGTCTATTTTGGTATCCATTTGCACGAAAAGTGATGGTACAGGTGCTTGATTTGACGAATGGGGTTTCACAACTACTAATATTTCGTTATAAGACAATCTCAAAACGCTATAAGCCGGTATAAAAGCTGAAGGGTATCTCAATAAAGTCGTATTAAGCCCTGGCCGAGTGGTCTTTCATAAAAGCGCTACAAGGATCAAATTGACTTGATAAAGATGCCCTTACAGCACTTGAGCGGTAATTAATGTGGTCATTTAAGGAGTCGTCAAATGAGTGTGAAAGAGATTAATCACCCACTTATCAAACACAAGATCGGATTGATGCGGGAAAGTGATCGCAGCACCCGCAGTTTTCGCCAATTGACGGCAGAGGTCGGCAGCCTACTCACATATGAAGCCACTGCAGATTTAGAACTCGAAGATTATGAGGTCGACACTTGGGCAGGAACTGCCCCTGCACAACGAATTAAAGGCAAAAAAATCACCGTTGTTCCTATTTTAAGAGCAGGACTTGGAATGTTGGACGGCGTACTGGAGCTGGTGCCCAGTGCAAAAGTGAGTGTGGTCGGATTGTATCGCGATGAAGAAACACTCGAGCCAGTCACGTACTTCGAAAAACTGGCCAGTGACATTGAGCACAGGATGGCTCTGGTAGTAGATCCCATGCTGGCCACCGGTGGGTCAATGCTGGCAGCCATTGATATGTTAAAAGCCTCCGGATGCAAACAAATTCGCGCATTGGTGTTAGTCGCGGCTCCCGAGGGCATTAAAAAAGTATTGGATGCACATCCTGATGTCGACATTTATACCGCGTCTGTTGATAGCCATCTCAATGAAAATGGCTACATTATCCCGGGTCTGGGTGATGCTGGTGATAAAATCTTTGGCACGCAATAAAGGGGGTCTGTTATGGATCTGAACGATAAGTTTACCTCCTGGCGCACCATGTTGATCGGTGGACAAATGCTGTTTGTCGCATTCGGAGCGCTGGTTTTAATGCCAATCCTCACAGGCATGGACCCGAGTGTTGCCCTGTTTACAGCCGGCGTAGGTACACTCCTTTTCCATGCGGTTACCAAACGATCGGTGCCTGTATTCCTCGCTTCATCATTTGTATTCATCGCCCCCATCACCTACAGCATTCAGACTTGGGGTATATCCGCAACGACAGGTGCGTTGATGGTGACCGGCTTGGTGTACATATTACTGGCGGCGATGGTTAAAATTCGTGGGCCAGGCTTCTTGCACATTTTGATGCCACCCGTGGTGATCGGGCCTGTGATTATGGTCATAGGGCTAGGTCTTGCACCGATTGCCGTTAATATGGCGATGGGCAAAACAGGCGACGGTAAGATAGAGCTGTTTCCCTACCAAGATGCTATGGTCGTTTCCATGTTCGCCATGGCAGCCACAGTGATCGTGGCAATATTCGCTAAAGGGTTGTTCCGGTTACTCCCCATCCTATTTGGTGTGGTAGTGGGATACAGCGCTGCGCTGATGCTGGGAATGGTCGACTTTAGCGTAGTCAACGCCCGTCCTTGGTTTGCCATACCCAATTTTGTCGCACCCGAGTTTCACTGGCAGGCCATTCTTTTCATGATTCCAATCGCAATTGCCCCCGCCATTGAACACGTGGGAGATGTTTTAGCGATAGGCAATGTGACGAATAAAGATTACGTTAAAAACCCAGGTCTGCATCGCACATTATTTGGCGATGGTATTGCGAGTTCCGCTGCTGCACTGTTTGGTGGACCACCCAACACCACTTATTCTGAAGTGACGGGCGCCGTGATGCTGACGAAAGTGTTTAATCCCAATGTCATGATATGGGCAGCCATTATAGCGATCCTTCTCGCTTTTATTGGCAAAATGGGTGCAATTTTACAGACCATTCCAGCACCAGTAATGGGTGGCATTTTAATTCTTATGTTCGGGTCCATCACCAGTGTAGGTCTTAACGCTTTGATCAAAGCACGTATTGACATGGCTGAGCAGCGTAACCTCGTCATTGTTTCCACCACACTCGTATTTGGCATTGGAGGCATGGTGCTAGGACAAGGTGACCTAAGCTTACAAGGCATCAGTTTATGTGGTTTGGTGGCCATTATTCTGAATCTGATTTTGCCTAATAACCGGCACACAGATGATGATATACATGAAGAAACGGAAATCATCGAAGAGATGGTTCATGATGCTGCCGAGCACTCAGGTCGGCAGCCCTAAGCAGATGCCACTTTAAGCACGTTGTAATAAATGAAAAAAGGTCCTAATTCAGGGCCTTTTTTTCATTCCGCTCTCCACCTTTCCCCTGTGTATAATTTTCACCCAAACAAATCAACAGATACGACTTGTCGCTATGCAATTCTGTTTTATTCTCTATGGGATAAGGTAGGATAGCGCTAACGCCCTAATTTTGAAGGATTTGCTTGTGAAGTTGCTTAAACGTTGGCCGGTATTATTTTTGTTTCTTGCTGGCTGCGCCAGTATCGGAGTCGGACAACTCAATAAACTCGACCAACAGTTTGGTGTAGCCAGCCCGAAGCAAAGGATGGTTGAGCCTGGTTCAGCATCCGGTGCTTTTTACCACGATGAAGTGCAACCTCTTTTGGATAAGCGGTGTGTGGTGTGTCATGGTTGTTACGACGCACCATGCCAACTAAAACTCTCCTCTCCCGCGGGCATAGATCGTGGTGCATCGAAAAATAAAGTGTACGATGGCACACGCTTATTGGCAGCTACACCAACACGACTAGGCGTAGACGCACATTCCACATTTGAATGGCGGCAGAAAGATTTCTTTTCCGTACTCAATGAGCGAACACAAACCGCAGACACCAATTTGAATGCCAGTGTTTTCTATCAATTACTGGAGCAAAAACAGGAGCACCCGCTCCCGCAAGCCGACTTGTTAGACCGCTCATTTGAATTGGGCCTTGCTAGAAACGAACAGTGCACAACCTTGGCAGAGTACGATCAATATCGCCAAGAAAAGCCGCTCTGGGGTATGCCTTATGCTTTGCCTGGTTTAAAAGCCGAAGAACATGACGTATTAAAACGTTGGCTAGAATCGGGGGCGGCCATGTCGAACAAAGCACCCTTAAGTCAAACCTACAACGATGTTATTGAAAAGTGGGAGGGTTTCTTAAATCAAAAAGATTACAAGCACCAGCTAACTGCGCGCTATATTTATGAACACTTATTTTTAGCCAATATCTACTTTAATGAAATCGAAGTAGATTTAGAGCAACGTGGACCTAAAGAGTATTTTAGATTAGTACGATCATCGACGCCTCCAAGTCTGCCCATAAATGTGGTAAATACAAGACGTCCTTATGACGACCCAGGTGTCAATCAAGTTTATTATCGACTGCAGAGAGTCGTTTCTTCACAGCTATTAAAAACACACATGCCTTATGTGCTGAATGACAAAAAATTAGAGCGTATTCAGCAATTATTCATTGAGCCAGATTACACCGTCGAATCACTGCCCAGCTATAAACCCGAGGTAGCCGCCAACCCATTTATAGCGTTTCAAGCACTACCTGTCAGAGCTCGATATCGTTTCATGCTGGAAGAAGCACAATTCACGATTATGGGATTCATCAAAGGGCCGGTTTGTCGGGGACAAATTGCACTCAACGTCATTAACGATCATTTCTGGGTGATGTTCACCAACCCTGAGCATCATACTGACGCACTGTCCGATTTATTGGCAAAACAAAGCGGTAATTTGAAGTTACCAGGAGAAAAAGACAGCAATGCGACGGTACTCACAAACTGGATAGAGTTATCCGCAGCACAGAAGAAATATCAAAAAAGCCTTAACGCACTAACAGAAAAATTAGGTGATAGCGGAAGATTAGATATGGACGTTGTGTGGGATGGCGACAACCAAAACCCCAATGCTGCTTTGACTATTTTTAGACATTTCGATAGCGCAACCGTTGTTAAAGGGTTTGCAGGGCAAGAGCCAAAGACTATTTGGCGCATTGGTTATCCGCTACTGGAGCGCATCCACTATCTACTGGTCGCAGAATTTGATGTATATGGCAACATTGGGCACCAACTCAACACGCGCTTATACATGGATTTTTTACGCATGGAAGGCGAAGGAAATTTCCTCGCGATGTTACCGGCTAAATCTCGCAAAAAATTATGGGCGCATTGGTATAGAGATACCCATCAAGATGTCAGTGAATACATATTCGGCCCACGGGTAAGTTATGATCATAAAACACATGTAGAGTATGATGAGGAAAGTTCGGTTTCCTACAAAACTCAGTTTTTGGATAAGGTTCGAACAAAATTAGGGACTCTTGCCAATAGCCAATTTAATCTTTCGAACAAAGGGCTAACCACATTCGAAAAAAACATTGAAGACAAGCTTGCCAAACTCAACACCGTAAACGGCAAGCCGGCGACTGTCATGCCAGAAATCGGACTGCTATCTGTTCGCCGGGGTAAAAAAATGCTGAACTATACCATTCTACGAAATAGTGCTCATAGCAATATTAATACTCTACTATTCGAAGAAGAGAACCGCTTACCCAGTGAAGATTACCTTACCGTTACACGGGGCATTGCCGCCAGTTACCCTGAAGCTTTTTGGGTTGTTAATCCAGCAACATTAAATGATTTTATTAAAGCCGTTAGCAGCATAGAAACTGAAGAAGACTATCGAACGTTAATGAGCGTTTATGGCATACGTCGCACACATCCTGACTTTTGGCAGCACAGCGACCAAATTCATCAACAATTTGAGCAAGACCAGCCCATCGAATGGGGGTTATTGGATTACAATCGCTTAGAAAATAGGTAGCGGACTGACGCGCTGGTTCTCATATATTGACCCTGACACATGACTGTTAATTCAATAATGAGAACCAGCTTTACCACCCCACCATTTAGGTACAAGGCAAAAACTAAAACCATTCAACACTGATACAAAAGAAAGACGCCACAGTGGCAAATGTTATTCCAATACTTTATATCCTCTGACAATTAATCCATTCAGACCCATTCTCAATAAAATCACTTATTAAATACGCCTTTCTCAGGCCAAAATAGCGATGCTGAATAATGAGTCTTTACTGGACAAAGCGATAAGAGCTTTAAAGCTTCCACAGTCAGCGGAGGCCTATCGTTGGACACAAACCGCGATATATCGGAAGAAGCTTAAGAGGTTTTGGGTCATCGGAGGGGTAAGCAAGCTGTCGTTCCCGCGTCCTGCATATATTATTTTCGCAGAATTTTATTTAACGTATCTGAGCTTTGCATTTCTAGAGGAAGGCAATGAAGAGCAGCACTGATGCTGCGCTTCATTGTGCATGACATTCGATTTCGTTCAATTCTACTTTAATTTACGGCTCCAAACTTTGGCCCGCCATATATTATATAGGCACGCTTCACACCACCCAATATAAGATCATCAAATCCATCACGATCAATATCCAGTAACGCGACGGCATCGCTACTGGTATTCAATGATTCTGGTAAGATCACCGCACCACGAGAGCCGTCCCCTCCTTCCGCTTCTGCTAAATTTCTCAACCGTGTATTAAACGTCAGCGGTTCGCCATTTCCATACAGCACATATACGGCTTCCGCCTTGGAATGTCTTTGATTCAAAAGTCGTTCTGAAACAACGATATCAGGATATTGATCTCCATTCATATCGCCACTGCCCAACACTCTGAGCTTTTCGGGAAGCTCCATGAAACCAGGCGCTCTGCTAGACAAGACTTCCCCATTTTCAAGAGCGCTTGAGTAATAAATAAATGAACCGGCAATTGATCGGATCACTAAATCTGAATATGAATCCTGATTAATGTCACCAAGGGCTGTCACCTCGATATTCCCCGAAAACTCTCCTTGAGATTTTTTGTAGCGAACCGTCTTTAAATGGTTGGTAATGTCCGTAAAACTAATTTCTCTATCAACGCCAAAGGCTTCTGCATCACCCGAAAAAAGTACAAGACTGGGAACACCTGCACTCAACTGTTGAGTGATGAGCGCAAAGTCATTTCGGCCGTCAGAGGTTAAATCACCTAAATAGACTCCGCCACCGCTAAATTCAAGCCCACTGCCTGCAATCGTAATAACGTTGGCTAATGGCGCACTTTCCAGTGTTAACGACCCAAAGCTTTCGCTTCCCTTCACTAAATAGGTTACATCTCTACCTTCACTGTGAACTGTGACGGTAAAGTCATCGTACCCATCACCATTCACATCACCTAACTGAGCCATATTTACCAGGGCCCCATCAAAATTAAGTAAGTGTTCCGTTGTACTGGATGAAAAGTTGACATGCGAGAGGTCTATGCTTTCTGCATTGTCTCTGCCCAGCAGTACGACAATTGAGTGATTAGGCTGAGCAGCGCTGCTACTCTCATCCATGTAACTAATGGCAATATCTGCCAATTGGTCGCCATTGACATCGCCAATAGGATAAATATCACGACCAAATCCAGCATCAACATGGGGGCCAGAAACCGTTAAGAATTTAGGAGTGCCTCCATCTTCTGAGACATTGGGAATCGCTTGAGAGGTAAACCTTTGGCGGTCGGTAAAAAAGATATAGCATTCTCCTGCTCGACTCATGGTACCAGAAGCTTGCTGGGTCTCCGCATCGATGGCACAGGTAACTAAGTCTTGGCTATCTCCAGAATCGAAGCTTTCAGTATTCGCTACTCGGGTATACGATACCCCTTCCGAATGGGTCAGTGATAAAACAGCGCCTGCCTCGTCATTGCTGGTGATAGTTGATAACCCTATTTCAATATGAGGATCGGTATTGTTGCTAGGCTCAATATTGATCGTCACTTCTACATTTTGAATCAAGTGTTGAGATTCATCTTTAACATGGTAATAAAATTTGTCTGCACCACTGTAATCTGGAGAAGGAGTATAACGGAATAGGCCGTCCTGTAGTGCTAGGCTCCCATTCTGAGGCTGCGAGTATCCGGCAATCGTCAGTAATTCATTATTGAGTGAAGAGTCATTCTCAAGGACATCGATAATGATAGATTGATTTATAGAACCCGTAACCGTATCTGGCGTAACAGAAATGAAATCTGAGGAATCCTGGTTATCTTTGATTGGCTGATCAGAATTTGACGCTTTATCATTACAAGCAGACACCAACCCTGCCAACAACAATACGCTAATTTTTGAAAATAGGTTAAAGGTAGAAATTAAGTTTTTACTGCATGTATATAGCATACCTTCCTCACATTGTACGGATATATCGATGGCTCTTTTCAAAACTAACAACGTTGCATGGCCTTTCCATTTTGAGTCATATAAAAACTCACACTCAAAACGTTACAACTGATCTTAATTCCGGTTGACTGATTTTCACTTTATCCGATTCCTGATTGACTAGGAAAAAAGCTCCGCAGTCAAAAAACAGCACCAGAATAAACACTTACACTCTTCTACGACTTTCAATGTAAACTTAATTAATTTCGCCGTGTAACATTTCGTATATTTAAAACGCTACAAATAACTTGTGATGCAGTTCACATTGATTCATCATGATTTAACCGAATTTTGAGGCAATATTAGTGGCAATTCAGCTAACAGCCATTTATTGTTTTTCAAACCTGTCCGAATGGCTCATGTCTGGACACGCCACCGCCTAATAGCCAATCATTAATCCATGACGCCTTACACTTAAACTAGAGAGCAAATAGAATAAATCTTTTGATTCCGCTCACCTGTAAAACATTAAATTTACGCTACTGGCTTAATATGATCCCACTTAAATTCAATTAGATAAATATTAATATAATCAGACATTGATTTTAAATTGGACAGGCACAGAGATGCGTATTCCACTACTAAAAATGAAAAAACAGGCAGTCATTCGTATTGATTAGTTGCCAGATAAACCCTCCTCTACTTCACAGCGTCAATGCGTACACCGCAATTCACTTCTCTGAACAAATACCGGCAATCTGAAATAACAGAATGCAAGGCTAACGCAACACGCCCAAAAGCTTAGATACGGTCTAATATCTCAACACTAGAGTGACCATTTTCACTGATATAAAAGTATCATTTTTCAATATTCTAAATATAAATGTTTGACTCCTATCTTAAACACCTAAATATTGCCACCACAAATCAACACCGCCCTTTACCATCAAAAAAACCAGCTTAATTTAATTTAAAACTCAGTAAAAAATAATTAAACGCAGGTAAACAAAAATGAAACATTTGCTTTTTACGATGCTTGGCACTCTACTCATTTTCACTATTTATTTTACATTTAGCGATCCAGAAGTTATTCACTCCAATATCGGCGAATTTAACCCCATTGAACACGCATCAACTAGCTATGACCAGGTTCGCGAGACTAAGCAAGACGTCAGATCAAATCAAAACGGTGATGAGAATGACATTAAGCATGCAACCCAAAAAAACAATCACGCGATAAGCATGGAAATATCCAATATCATCAGCAATTTAGACATCCCCAGTGATTACATCGAGTTAAGCAGAGAAAGGCGAGTTGAACTCGAAAAGGAAATTTCAAACGCTTTTACTGAAGGTGGGTTAATCAACATCGCCAACGACAATGATCTTTCATCCACAGATATAGAGGCGCTTTCAAACTTACTGGATATCGTCACTAAGATTAGGGCCAAGCTCATAAATGAATCCAGTCTCGAATTGGAAGAATCCATTAAAAATTACAAACTGGCAATTGAGAATGGTGATGTTCAACTTCCAATACCTAAACCACTTTCCAGTGAGCAAATTTCTGTGATTGAAGGAGCTGCCTATGCAGAATACCAAGCGAAAATGGAACGCGCACGCATTGAAAGAGAAGCCCTTCTTAGTGAGCAAGATCAAGAGCACTGGGAGGTAACGAACGAGAGAAAAAGAATGGAACATGAAGGGTAAAATTCTCAATACAGTCACTCTTAAAATCTTCGTACACCATTAATTTTTCGGCATAGCTTATGCGAGGCCGACGTCCAGAGTATATCGAGCGCAAGCTTGTGTACATTTAAACCCTAGAAAATGATGGAGCAATTATGAAAATAGGTTTCTCAAAAATAGCACTAGCAGGGGCGATTAGCATTGTATCCGTCACCTCTTTTGCTACGCCCATGATCTCAGTGGATGATCATACCGAAGTCAATATTCCAGCAAACTTAAATGCCACTGACTGGTTCTTAAATAAAGCGGCGACAGAGTTGTACGTAGCACCGCCTTCTCAAGGCACCGTAGGACTGTCACACTTCACAGCCACCACGAATATTGGATTCTGCCCCGGACTCCGTCAGGCTCAATCTTCTGAATTGAAAAGCATGGCCACTATTTCATTGCTGTCTTCTCAATTAAATGATCTTACGGCAAATCTTTCAGAGTATGTTGTTAAGAGAGATAGCGACGGATTACCCGTTTTTGCTGCCGATGGTGTCTCATTCGTGTATGAAGTTGACGCAAACAATCAGCTGATACCCACCCAGTTTTCACTTGATCTGAAAGCTGCTAAAGATGCAGTGATTGAGTCTAATGCTCAAGTGGATATGTTAGAAGGTTTACTCAATAGCCTTAATCTACAGCTGTCTCAACTCAGTACTGCTAAAAATGTAGCAAAATCAGACTATATTGATTGTAAGTTTGACGCAGAAATTAACGATGAACCCGTCAGCATTTATTGCGCAACTCAAATTGAAGCTTATAAAGACGCCAGTGACGCTCACAAAGATAAGCAAATTGAAGTGTGGAATATGCAAGACAACATTGCACTCGAAGAGTTTAATTTAGCAAAAGCTAAAGGTACACTTAGCCAACTTGAAGATGAATTCTCTGATGCAACAGCACGAATTACAACCATGCAAGGTACCATTACAGCTCAGAAGAACCAGTTGTTAAGTTTGTACACCGAGTATGGAAATATGTTTGGCGGGCAAGCAAATATTGCTTATGACACCAATTGGGATAATCTGATACAAGGATTTCAACAGGCCAACCCAAGTTATAGCATTCGCCCACTGCTATTAAAATCCGCTGAAATATCAGCACCGAATACGATTCAAGGCGTTAATCCAAATTCTGCATTAGGACTGCAAACAGGTTTCCTTTGGTCTACGCTTCCACTATTCGGAGAGGATGCTGATTATACCACTCTAGGTGATGGCACGGCTGAATTTGAAGAAGTACAAACCGGTGCAAGCCAAACACTCCCAGCATTTCCACAGAGTTTCTCTGGCACTGCTGGCCTTTCATTGCTAAATGCCTGCACGCTTACCGAAAATATCGCTAGCAATGCTACCGAGGCAGAAAAACAAGCCATTTATAACGACCGCTTTAAAAGTTACATCAAACCAGCTGTTGCCTATACTTATGAAGTAAGAGCTGAGTTTGGCTATAAAGCCACGTTCAATATGGCACAAGTAATGGAAGTGATCGAAAAGACCACTAAGAAAACTGGCTTCTTTAGCAGCTCAAGCTCACACTCCCTTGAAGAAAACTTCAGTGAGACTGACGCATTTACCATTGAATTTTTTGCAGATTCAAGCGGTGCAGATGAACTAACAACCGACGAAAAAGCCGAAGTAACGGAAGTCGTCCGTGCTCGATTAGTACGTCAGGCGTTGGATGCCATCGGTCGTCGCGTTATTAACACTCAACCGTCACTGCCTTCAACAAATGAAACGGCTGCTACAGGCCTTAGTCGAGTTTTAATTAGAACCTGCAAATATGGCTGGGGTTACCGCTGCTATGGTGGCTGGGCTCTCTATGCTATCAATGGAATCTGGGGTGGTCGCTCCTCTTCATCTTCCGTTTATAAACAAACGAATGACGTTTGGACGACTGAAGAAGTTCGCGATGGTTTCTTCATTGATCGCGCGGGCCATGTAGACTTTGCTGACAACTAGGTCGACATCAACCCGTTATTAATGGCAGTTTTAAGGCACGCTATTTTCTCTGAAGATAGCGTGCCTACTGCTTATTTTATTGCGTATCATCATGCTTTAATTAAAATAAATACAGTGGCCGTCATTCACGTCACGGCTACCAACCCCGTAGCATTCGCTTCGCACCCATTAATGCGGACATATATCGGAGATGTGCTCATGTTAGCTCGTAAATATCTAATTTCTGCCTTATTGAAATTAAGGTTGATTTCTTATCTACTTGGGCAAAGGTTGTACTCAACTCAATATCTAAGTGCAACAAATGTCTTCACCACTACCCTCGCATTAATGACGCTAAGCTACACTTGTCACTCGGCTTCCGTGCCAACAGCATCAATCAGCCCCGTAGATTTAAAAGTTGGTGTACAAGCACTTCAATATGTCACGAGTGAATCAGATACAAGTTGTCACTATTATAGCCAGAAGGAAAGAGATGTATCACAGTACCCGAATTTAAAAACAAACATAGAGAAATCAATAATTGACTTAGAAGAAAAAGTAGAAAAAGAGATACTCAATATATCGAATTATGAATTAACGAAGCAAGCATTAGAAAACCAATATAACGTAGAGCAATTGACGCTCCAAGAAAAGTACGCAGAAAGAGATCAGTTTCAAGTTCAGCAACAAGCCGCTATGCGCGCTTATAAGAAATGCTTATCCGAAAACAGTTCAGAAGCCTGTCAACAAGAACGATTCAATCTATTAGAGATTAATTCTAAGCTGGCAAAATTAAATACCATCTATATACCTGACTTAGAGAATAGCTTGGCGAAAATTGAGTACGACATCAATGAAATCAACACCGATATCAGTCAAGCACACGGTGCTACACAGGAGTATAAAGACGGCATTATTCAACATCAAAACACTCTGAGCACCATTGATACGCTCATTAACGACCACTTGAAAAGCTATTCAAATATAAGCACTACGCTATTAATCGACATTTACAGCAGCTTGAATCCCCAACCTACACCTGAAGAATCTATTCAAAAAATGGAATTCACTCTTTTCGATGATACCGCTAAAGTCAGTCCATACGGAGGCCCATTAAATATACGCCATGCTGAATCACCTCTATCGTTAACGCAGTCGTCCAGCATTGATTCAATGAGTTTACTGTGGGATATCACCTATCCTCCAAATGACAAACAACAAGAGTTTTTAGATTTACTCAAATTGAATAATAACTGGGTATCAATTAAAAGCGGCCATGATCTAGGCTGCAAAATTCTTAATAATAGTCAATCGAATGATCTACTCGCCGGTATGGTGATGGAAACGATAATAACCACCGCTGAAAAAGTCACGTTATTAAATACTTACGAAGTTTCGATTAATTTAAAGGATGTCGTGACCGCACTGAAGTTTGCAGGCAATGAATTTAGATATTTAACCTCTGATCAATTACAAACCTTGCTCAGCACAGACATAAACGGTTTCGATATCACCGTATTGTCGGAGGTGGACAATACTGAGTATGAAACTCTGTATCCAAGATTGAAATATGATTTCATCCATAAGCTGCTTAAGGTCATTGCATTACGATCACCTAAGAGACTTGACAGTAATTGCTCTCATGACACCCTTTATTGCTCAACAAATGGATGGTGGATTGCAGATGCGCTATCCCCAGTTAAAACGTCACACAGCTTGGAAATGGCTGAAGATGAGCCAACTTGGAGCCTGATTCTATCTGGTCAAATTTATCTGTCCTCTCAAAATCATCATGTGATCACACCAAACTTACCGCCTGCTCCCACCTGCCCAGACGGAGAGATAGAACAAGATGGCACCTGCGTTCCTGACTGCCCCGTAAATCAAGAGCCAAATGATGGTGTATGCACTGATCCCGAACCACCTGCTTGCGAAGACGACCAAGTCATCGTAGATGGTGTCTGCACTGATCCAACGCCTCCAACGTGTGAAGACGGTCAGGTTATCGTTGACGGTGTCTGCTCCGACCCTACGCCGCCAACCTGTGAAAATGGTCAGATTATCGTTGACGGTGTCTGCACTGATCCAACGCCGCCAACCTGTGAAGACGGTCAGATTATCGTTGACGGAGTCTGCACCGACCCTACGCCTCCAACATGTGAGGACGGTCAAGTTATCGTTGACGGTGTCTGCACCCATCTACAGAACGATGCTTGCCCAATTGGACAAGAGAGAATAGGTGGTGTTTGCTGGGATATTGAGACCTCCTGCCCTGACGGCGAGATTCTAATTGAAGGGCAATGTTTTTAATTTAGTTATTTAAACGATAACCCTGTACGCCCAGTGACAATGAGAATGGAAATATTTCAAACTTGAATTGTGATTTATGCATCGCAAACACTGGGCTTCAGGAATATTTCTCCAAATATAAGTACTACCAAACTACACCTGACACGAACCTCGCAAAAAATGCTTCTTGGAGCTAAAAAAAGAGACGGTCATTGAAACAGCGTGCGCATTTTTTTATAGGTACGCACGTCGCACCAATATCAACATCAGACGGATAAAGAACGATCTTATAGGCCGACAACAAATGATACGTCTTATATTTTGAATGATCTTTCGACCAGAGCTTTAAGTGAATGATTAGAGTTGCCTTTAATGGTCATTATACGGAGACCCGTAACCACCTTAAAAATATAGAAATCTAATGATTAAATTCAACAACTTAGATAAAGCGAAGCAACATTTCCATCCATTTTCCACACCAACAATTATTAACCGCCGGATAAAAATCATGCACCACTTGAAATTATTGAGCTCACTGCTTCTGTTTTCTATATTTTTAAACGTCACTAACACACTTGCATCAAACTCATCCGACATCATTGAATTAAATTCAGAAACAGAGGCACTAAAGCTGATTAATATGCCTCATTCCGGTGGATTTGTTCCGACCCTCTACCGGGTCAAAGTCAGTGACATTAATTTTGATGGTTTCCCTGATTTTCGAATAGAGCTGTGGAACCGAACAATTGAATCACCGATAGAATTGCCTCACGCTACCGACTTCACATCAGACACAATTCCAATTCATTCTGATAGATCAAGTACAGTGGATGCGCTCGATGAATTGATTCAATCACGAGCACTCGGCAATCAACCTGAACTATCACAAAGACTTCCTGATGGCACAACGGATAGCCAATCGAACAATCGCTCTTACGTTTTAGAACTTGTCAGCTTAAGTAAGAGCCAGTATTCACTCACAACGCTATCTGACGCATCACCTGATCCATGCTCTAATAATCGGTGTATATTGAGCACAACCTCTACTTGGCGAAATATTTTTTCTAGAATCTATTGGGCAGACATTAATGGTGATAAACAAACCGACTTGCTAATACATCCATTTGACTTATCAAGGATAGAGCGAAGTCCCGATCTTTTGAACAGGCCTCTTGAGGATGTAAGTACGGATGTTGAGTACCCAAGCACACCGGATGAAATCGATTATTTTACATCCCCACTTCCAAGTATTGCTATTGTTTCAGGGCAATTCAAATATGATACGCATGCCAGGTACGGCTATGCGAAGTCCCCTCCGTCGGTGACCGATGTTCTTCATGACGAACGTTTCGGAAAACCACTCAATTCTTTTAAATATGTAAAACTAGTCGATGCAAATAATGATGGGCGTGCCGATTTGTGGGCAAGCGACAATGCCAACTACACCCCTAAACTGGTAGGTATTGCTGATTCCAATGGAGTTTTCACAATGTTAAATTCTACATCGAGTCATCACCCATCGGAAAACCCCGAGTGTACGATTCCAATCAATATCCCTGAAAATGCTAATGGATACTATACTAATAATGACTGTAACAAAGTGTTTGTCTTACCGCCGACAAAAGGAAAAACAGCACTCACTCAACTAAACACGACACCCAACATTAGTATGTGCGCTCAAGTCAAAACCATTATTGATGAGCAAAATGCAGCGATTGAAACTATTTCCGCGTTAAACCAGCAATTAATTGACTTAGTTCTGGCGATGAATAGCGGAGATACTTATAACGAATTAAAAGCATCGCACACTAGCGCGTTCGAAGAACTAAATTACATCAAAGAGCCGGCTAAGACTCAAGCCACCACATTGCTAAAAAACGCAAAGACGCTGCTTGATATGGCCGAGGTGGATTATGAAATAGGTGTTATTAGTGAAGATGAGCTGAATCACTATAAAGCAGCGCATTTAAATGCTATTGCAAACCTCGAACAAGCGACATACGAATATCTCATAGCGGTCGAATATGAATCTATTACTGAGCAAGCACTGATCGAATATGTGGCGAGCAATATCAAAATGCAGACTCAGGTCACCAAGCTCATTAATGATTTAATTAACCTCAATGAAATGAGACGGCAGCTGGTAAATGAAACTCTATCCATGTCCGGCGGAATCATGCAGTTTTCTTTTACATCCGAATGGTCGAAATCTGTTTCGAACTACGCGGCTACTAATGTTCAACCCATGGATCTTAGCTTTCAAAAGCTACCATTAACCAGCGCAAGAATCATCTCAGGCCTTTCGGAGCAGTCTGCCAAGTTGAATGGCATTTTATGGACAAGATTAATAGATATTAAAAATGAAGAAAACTTCCGAGGTGATGATCTATATGGACCAGCTGCACCTGCAATTCATTTAACCAACGTACTCACTCATTTTTTTGACGAGCAGATACCCACGCTTAGCCAGGACACCTACCATGCAGAGTCAGGGCTGAATTTATTTACGCTTTGCCCCCATTTCCCTAATGGCGAAACTGGCAACTCCGATTCCTTACAGCAAATTCCAGCCTTGCTAGCACTCAACTTAAAGCAAAACTTCCAAGTAGTGTCTAATGCAGGATACAGGGTTACCTTTAACCTTGGGCACCTAGCAGCAAAAATATTTAACTACCTACAGCAAATTGATGACCCCAAGGGTTCGTTTCTTCGAGGTCTACTGAAGCACTCTGAGACACTTAAACTCAAGCACCCCTATTTACATCAATCAGTCACCGTTAGCTATCCAGAACTAGAATCCTACATTAATAGCCTGCAAGACACTGATTGGTTTAATGTTCGATTCATAGATAATGGAGTGTTATTGTCTGACCAAGAAAATGTGCGGACGAGCATTAAGGAACGGTTAATCCGTCGCGTGTTATCAAACATATCTTACCAGTCAAATCGAGTACCTCTAACTTGCGATTTGAACAACCAAAAAATATGTGTAAAACCACAATATGTTTTATTGAGTTTATTAAGGCTACAGTCCTTCATAGAAAAAAACAGTCGCTGGCAGTTTAGCGAAAGAACTCAGTTTCACTTTAAAGATAAGACGACGTACACAGACTACCACACTGCCACCTATTTTTAATAAAGGGCGCCTCTATTAAATTAATTTGACTCTTTCAGTATTCTGCAACGCATTGATGCTAGGAGGTCATCACAGTGGACAATCTGTATGGAACAGATTGAATACCGAAGGCATACATCAGATAAAAAAAATACCCGCAATTGCGGGTATTTGATCAAACTAAAACTCAGGTAGCACTTTGCTAGTGGGTAATCAGATGATTAACTACCGCTGTCTATACGCATTTTGCGCTTAGGCTTTTTAGATTGAGCACCTTCCTTTTGACGGACTTTTTGACGGCTCGCCTGACGCTGATACTGTTTCTTTTCCTGAGGGTCAAACTTCGCAATTTTCTTGCGAGGTAATTCCACTAGATCAGACAATGCATCTGTATCCTTTTGATCTAGCTCAACCCATTTGCCTACTGCCACTTTTTTAGGTAAGAAAACACACCCATAGCGAACGCGTTTTAAGCGTGAAACTTTAACCTCTTGACTTTCCCAAAGGCGGCGAACTTCTCGGTTACGACCTTCCATGATGCAAACGTGATACCACTGATTAAAGCCATCACCGTCAAAATATTGCACATCGGTAAACTTGGCCATGCCATCTTCAAGCAGAACGCCTTCTTTCATTCGTGCGATCATGTCATCATCAACCTGCCCCGCTATTCGCACGGCATATTCACGGTCAACATTTTTTGTACTCGGGTGCATCAGTTTATTAGCAAGCTCACCATCGGTGGTGAACAGCAATAATCCGGATGTATTGATATCCAAACGACCTACCGCTATCCATCGCTCACCTTTCAGTTTTGGCAATCGATCGAAAACAGTAGGACGACCTTCAGGATCACTTCTGGTACACACTTCACCCTCTGGCTTGTTGTATGCCAAAACGCGTCGCGGTGCTTTATCGCCGACAATTTCAATCTCTTTTCCGTCGACCTGAATTTTATCTCTAGGCTCGGCACGCTCACCAAGCTTTGCCACTTCACCATTTAAGGTAACGCGACCTTGCTCAATCCAACGCTCCATCTCACGACGGGACCCCAGACCAGTCTGGGCCAGGATTTTTTGCAGTTTCTCACTCATCAACAGACTCCGTGGTCTGAGTACGACTCAATTTATTGGCCAAATCAGATAATGTTTTTTCATCATGTGTTTGGTGTGGATCTTCTGAAGCAGCATGTGAATCAAATCTATTCACTGTAGATTGTTCTTCCTGAATCGCCATCAATTCTTCTTGCTCAGCTTCAAGCAATGCGATTGCCTCTTCTTCCATCGCGGCAATTAATGCATCCTCTTCGTCATTCTGCTCACTGAAAATCGATGGTATAGAACCATGATCTTCAGAGGTAACTTCTTTTTCATTAACGTCATTCAACCCGAAAGTATTGCCAGGTTCTTCATCGTCTAATGGCGTATCTGTAGATTCATTTAAGCTTAATAGCGCACGGGCTTGTTCTTCTAACTCAGCTTCTGCTACACGCTGCGCCTGCGTAGTATCATGACCTTCCATTGAACCTGCATCGTCTGCATCATTTGGTTCGCTGACTTCAGATGCGTCGGCCAATTCAGGGCTGTTTTCATTGGAAGATAACGCTTTTTCATCCGGCAAAGCTTGTTCTTCAGACAACGCTTTTTCTTCCAATAAGGCCTGCTGCTGAGCCAGCATTTTTGCTATGACATCTTCTTGCTGCTGCGCTTGCAGAATTTCGTTATCTTGCGCATCTTCAGCTTGCTCATCTCGCAATGCTTCAAGTGCTGCACGCTCTACCTCAGAGTAGTCAGCATCAGGCGCTTTTTCGACGTCATTAGAATGGGTTTGCTCTGCATTTTCGACTGCATCCCCTTCTGCTTCTATTTCAGGCTCTTCTTCAGGCTTACGAAACACATTCGATTCAACTTGATCGACAAGTGCTTCAGCCGCCGCCATATCTTCTGCGGCACTGGCCAACGCGTCTTCGCCTGATTCCTCTGACGACTGGTGACTCAAATCGTAACTGCCTTCTTCCGCTTTATCTTCTAATTCTAAAGCGTGGTTTGCATCGGCAATTTCTTGAATCTCTTCTAGAGTAGGCAGTTGATCTAGTGACTGAAGACTAAAGTAGTCGAGGAACATTTTTGTTGTGGCGTACATCGCAGGACGACCCGGCACATCGCGATGCCCAACCACTTGCACCCATTCACGTTCTAATAATGACTTTGTGATGTGCGTACTGACAGCAACACCACGTATATCTTCAATTTCACCTCGTGTAACGGGCTGCCGGTAAGCAATAATAGCTAAGGTTTCCAATAGGGCTCGGCTATAACGCTGCGGTTTCTCTTCCCACAGTCTCGAAACCCATTTCGCCGTTTTCTGTTTAACCTGATATCGATACCCTGATGCGACTTGTATTAGCTCGTAACCTCTGTGAGCACATTGCTCCGCTAAACGCTCCAACGCTTGCTCAATACGTTTGCGCTCAGGCTCTTGCTCTTCATCAAATAATGCAAGCAGTCTATCTACACTCAGCGTCTGCCCAGACGCCATAAGTGCACCTTCAATAATTTGCTCTAGAAGCGAATCAGAAATGGTCATGAGGATTTCGCCTTCACGTGTATGGGCCCAAACAGTTCATCCTGAACAATTTCAATCAATTGTTCTTTGATTAACTCCAAAGTGGCTAAAAACGTTACTACCACTCCGGAACGACCTTCTTCAACGGTAAATAGCCGAGTAAAAGGTACGAATTGGCCATGCTGTAAGTTAGATAGTATTTGACTCATTCGCTCGCGAGTGGACAGTTTTTCTCGCACAATCTCATGTTCGGTATGCATATTTGCACGATGCAGTACATCTGAAAATGCGAGCATTAATTCTTTAAAGTCGACATCTGGGTGCATTTTTTCTGCAGTGTACTCAGGTGATTTAATTTCAATCTCATAAGTATCGCGACCCATTCGTGGTAATTGCTCAATATCTTCTGCCGCTTTCTTAAAGCGCTCATAGTCTTGCAATCGGCGAATAAGTTCTGCACGAGGATCTTCCTCTTCTTCTTCCACCTCTTTCGGACGTGGCAATAAAATTCGGCTTTTAATCTCGGCCAACATCGCCGCCATCACCAAATATTCGCCAGCCAATTCCAATTGTACGGACTTCATTAAATCGACGTACAACATGTATTGCTCGGTAATGTCGGACACGTTGACTTCGAGAATATCAAGGTTTTGTTTACGAATCAGATAGAGCAATAAATCTAACGGGCCTTCAAACTGCTCCAATATCACTTCAAGTGCATCGGGCGGGATATATAAGTCCAGCGGGAGCTGCATCATGACTTGGCCTTGCACCAAGGCAAAAGGCATTTCTTGCTGCCCTTGTTGACGCAAGTTTTCCCTCACGGCTTGCAAACTGGCTGCTTCTGCCGATGTTTCCGTGTCTTGGGAATTGGAATCGGGCTCATCAATGGATTGAGCCAACTCGACATCTTCTCGGTTGTTTGAGTCATCGGTGGCCTGCTCAATCGTTGAATTCCCTTGAGCAGTATCTATCGACGCCGATGGCATTTCAGAAGGTTTTGAGGTGGATGTATGAGAGGCGCTAGCACTGGACAGATTTTCGTCGGCATGAGCAGACGGCGAGGCGTCATGAGTGACTCCCGCACCGTCATTTTCAGATATTGATTCATCATTGATGCGAGTATGACTCACATCCATTGCGTCCGTAGTATCTGTCATTTTATCGGTATGAAAGACCCATTACATGGCGAACATCTTCCATTGTGGTCTTAGCGGCTTCACGAGCGGCTTCGCTACCTTCCATAATGATAGATTTCACCAAGTCTGGGTTATCTTCGTACTGTCGTGCTCGGTCTTGAATCGGTATGAGTTCAGCCTTTACTGCATCGATCACGGGACCTTTACAATCTAGACACCCGATACCCGCATTTCTGCAGCCTTCTTGCACCCACGCTTTTACGTCATCCGTAGAATACACTTCATGGAGCTGCCAAACAGGACAGTTATCTGGGTTACCTGGATCATCGCGGCGAACACGAGCAGGGTCCGTACGCATTGTGCGAATCTTACGCTCAACTTCACTCGGCTCTTCGCGCAATGCAATGGTGTTATTATAGGATTTGGACATTTTTTGACCATCCAATCCGGGCATTTTTGACTCAGGTGTCAACAAGGCCTGAGGCTCAGGCAAAATGACTTTACCGCCGCCTTCCAAATACCCCATCAATCGCTCTTTATCACCCAAAGTGATGTTTTGCTGTTCTTTCACGAGCGCTTGAGCTGTCAATAGCGCTTCGCCATCGCCTTCTTCGGTATATCGCTTGCGAAGTGAGGCATACAGCTTCGCCGCTTTCTTACCCATTTTCTTTATGGCAGCTTCGGCATTTTCTTCAAAGCCAGGCTCACGACCGAAAACATGGTTAAAGCGACGTGCAATTTCACGCGTGATCTCAACATGCGCCACTTGATCTGCGCCCACGGGAACATGCCCTGCTCGATACAACAAGATGTCAGCACTTTGCAGCAGCGGATAACCTAAGAAGCCATAGGTCGCGAGATCTTTCTCTTTTAATTTTTCTTGCTGGTCTTTATAGGTGGGCACACGTTCGAGCCAGCCTAACGGTGTAATCATGGACAGTAAGGTATGAAGCTCGGCATGCTCTGGCACCTTGCTTTGCACAAATAGTGTAGCCGAACCCGGATTTACGCCAGCCGCCAGCCAGTCGATCAACATATCCCACACACTTGCTTCGATGATACTTGGATCATCGTAATGAGTCGTGAGCGCGTGCCAGTCTGCGACAAAGAAAAAGCACTCATATTCGTGCTGAAGCTTGACCCAGTTCTTTAGTACACCATGGTAATGACCGAGGTGCAGCTTTCCTGTTGGGCGCATACCTGATAGTACACGCTGCTGCGAATCCACAGAGCTCAAAGCCCTCTCCTAACTGCCAATCACAAAGTTGGAGAGTTTACCTTTCAGTGGCTTGAAAAACTACCGATCTTTCCGAGCCTGAGTCAATAATCACGGCGAGCTGTTGTTTGATTTTTATACACATCAGCCAGTCGAAGACGAATCAATTATGCAATCGCCTCAGATCGAATACAGCTAAAGGAATGAAATAAGGCTAATCATCTTTTAAGAATGGGGTGTTTCAGAAAACGTCGAAGCGGGTCATCGCTGCTTTGAGCTATATCCAGTGCGACAACAAGTGAGTGAACGCCAACATCATGAAAAGAATATGACCGCTTTACTGATTAGTCCAATACATTGATATCGCCGACGCCGGGACGAACAACGGAATACTCTTCACCCGTCATATCCACCACGGTCGTCGCCTCCATGCCACAGTATCCACCGTCAATGACCAAATCCACTGCGTGCTCAAGGGTTTGCCTGATGTCGTATGGGTCCGACATGGGCATAGTTTCATTCGGCAATATAAGTGATGTGCTCATGAGTGGCTCACCCAATTCCTCCAGAAGTGCACTTAAAATGGCATTATCCGGTACTCGAATACCAATGGTGCGGCGCTTTGGATGCATCAGCCTACGTGGCACTTCGCTCGTCCCGTTTAGAATAAAAGTGTAAGCGCCAGGGGTGTGAGACTTTAAAAGACGATATGCCGTATTATCCACTTTCGCGTAGATCGAAATGTCCTTTAAATCTCGACACATCAGGGTGAAGTTATGTCGATCATCCAGCTGACGAATGCGTTTTACACGTTCCACAGCCTGCTTATCACCTAATGGACACGCGAGTGCATAAGCACAATCTGTCGGAACAACCGCCAATCCGCCTGCACGTATTATTTCACTGGCTTGCTTGATGAGACGAGCTTGAGGGTTTTCTGGATGAATTTGAAAAAATTGACTCATGAGCTTCCTGACGTATTAAGTCGACCACTGAACATGAAAATGCGATATGGGGTGTAAGTGCCTCACTGACTAAAGCTTAGCAGTGGAGCGAAACCACGCCGATTGTCCTGCAACCGGCATACTAGGCCTTTCGTCTAAATCCACTGCTGCCAAACGGTTTTGAGTTCTTTCGGCATAGGTGCAAGTCTTCCCAGTTCGGCCCACGGAGCAGGTGAATGAAAGTCTGAACCCTGAGAAGCCATCAGATCATATTCGATGCACATGTCTGCTAGCTTACGTTTATAGCTGTCGTCAATGCCTGACGTGACGACCTCAATTGCCTGACCACCTGCTTCTACAAAGGCCTCCAGCAACAATTTCATTTTAGTTCGAGTCAAATTGTATTTATCTGGATGCGCTAAGACAGCGGTTCCTCCGGCCGAGGTAATCCAGTTCACAACGGTATGCATTTCTGGCCACTCAGCCTTCACATCACCGGGTTTCCCTGAGCCAAGGTGCTTCTTAAACGCTTGAGCGATGTTTTTAACTTGCCCGTTTTCTACCATGGCACGAGCAAAGTGTGGCCGACCGACCTGACCGCCATCGGCAATCTGCTCGGCCTGCTCCAATAAACCTGGAAACCCTCTTTTTTCCATGCGCTCAGCGATGGTGTGGGCACGGGATTTTCGTTTGACCCCTTGAATCTCGACTGCTTGAAGCATTGCAGGGTGAGTTTCGTCAAATCCTAAACCCACGATATGGATGCCCATGCCATTCCAAACACTGGAGAATTCAATGCCAGAAATGATTTTAACACCCAGCGCGTTACCTTTAGATCGCGCTTCTGCCAACCCGCAAATCGTGTCATGGTCAGTAAGCGCTAGCATATCAACGCCCATTTCTTTAGCACGTTCCACGAGTTCTTCTGGGGTTAACGTGCCATCTGAACGCTTAGTATGACTGTGCAAGTCGACGATTAATGGCGACTCAGAGGAAAGGTTATTCTGCATCAGTGCTCTACCATAATGTCGTCAAACGACAGATCAGTAAGTTTTTTAATGCGCCAAAATAAATACCCCAGTGCCCCCATCATGATCAACGTGGCGGGTATGGCGATCATGGGGAAACTCAAGGCAGTCATTTTGCCTAATTCCTCATTGAATGCCGCCGTTCCTGGCGGGCTCACTAAAAGCACTTTCGCTAAGACATAATTCAGAAAGGATGAGAAAAAGAATGAACCGGCTAGCATCCACGTTGCTACCACCAAGGTTTTATCAAAATCCGCTTCATTGTTGCGTTCTTTTAACGCCAAACCGATGCGTTCAACATTCAAAATATTCTCGTTATATAAAAACGTGCGAACAAGGGGGTATTTCGTTCGCAAACTGAATATGGTTACCAGCCCGATGATGCCTGGAATCGCAGCCTCTTTAATCGCAATATACTGCGGGTCCAGTTCTAGTAGGCTGATACCGCCCGTCATGAATAGGCTAAAAACACCCAATGCCGAGAATAAATTAACCTTTCGAGCACGAAAGAAATCCTTAATGCCATATACAATTGGGAAGGCCAAGGCGATGATCAATGCCCATTTGGTGCCGTGCTCCCCATAAGATAGAGCCAAAGAGGTGTTCAGCGTGCTGTCGAGACTGACGAGCTGAGCGCTGAGCCATTCACTTTTGCTGCCTTTCATCAAAATTAATGTTGGTATCACGATGTTCAACATCAAATTTGCCAGCATGCTCTCTTTCTTTGGCTGGTCTGGCTTACTATTTGCCATCTTCACATTATTGCCTTCAATACCACTTTCTTTCATATATCTCTCTTCGATCAAACTCTGCTCATTTAGCGCTGACTCTCGCCCCTAGGGGTTCAAGCGCTGCTCTCAGATTTTGGACCCACCTAATATAGATGTGGCTTATCTTGGGTTATGAGCCCTATTTTAATGGCTAGCCTTGGGATGTCGAGGCTCATGACTCGATCCCGCAAATATATGCAATATCAAGGTATTTTTACCATCATGATTGAGAGGCAGCCCGCACAGCGAGATATCCGTCTTCAGTGTCGCTCCACAACCTTGACAGCTAAAGCACCTCAGCGGGATGCCAGTAATAAATCTACGCCTATATTTGTATTTCCTCATATTCGCGGTAGGATTGCGTACTTCGCGCGCAACACAGGCCGTTGTGCACTTTATCGCATTTGCAGGAAATAAAGGTGGAATATGTTTTACGCCATCATCTCTCAAGATATTCCGAATAGCCTTGAGAAGCGCCTACAGGCTAGGCCCGATCATATTGCTCGCTTAGAAGCGCTCAAGAATCAAGGCAGGCTGCTCATTGCAGGGCCTCACCCAGCCATCGATACACTCGACCCCGGTGAAGCGGGCTTTACAGGGAGTCTTGTCGTTGCGGAATTTAATTCATTATCCGATGCACAACAATGGGCAGATGAAGACCCTTATGTTTCAGCAGGTGTTTATCAACAAGTGACGGTGAAGCCATTTAAGAAAGTTTTGCCATAAAAAACGGTTACGCATTAAATAGGCACGCTAGAATTTGCATAGGTCAACCCTAATGGGTGGCGGGGGCCGAGGCGATTATTTACTAAACCATAGATTTGGCGAATATTGGCTTACATCAATGCTGGATTAAATTCCGTTAGCATTGGCCGATAAATAAACAACAGACACTTTCAATATGATTCAGCGCACATCAAGGGTACTCTCTGCTTCAAAGAATGGACCCAAACTTTGGCAGCTATTTTAGAACCTGCTAAATTCGTCATATTGGCACTCACACTAATAACAATAGGAACGGCAACGTGAAACGCATCTCGGTTTTACTTCTTGGGCTTTTAATGATTCTGCCTGCCATAGCTGAAAAGCGCTATGTGACCGATGAACTTTGGCTTCAACTTCGCAGCGGTCCTGGCAACGAATTTCGCATATTAAAAGCACTTAAAAGCGGATCGCACGTAGAATTACTCGAAGAAGACGAAGCTTCCGGCTACAGCCGCGTGACAACAGACAAAGGTTTAGAGGGATGGGTTATTACACGATTCTTAGAAAACGAACCCATTGCTTTTGAAAAATTGATCTTAACGCAAAGAGAGTTAGATAAAGTAAAGGCTGATTTGACCGAGCTACAGGGAAAGCATGCTGAAGCAAAGAAACAGCTGGCGGCCATCCAGAGAGACCATGGCGATAGTCGATCTACACAGGAGGCCCAAGCTAAAGAGCTGGAGCACATTAAAAAGATCTCTTCCAATGCCATCAATCTAGACTCCAAAAACAAAGAGTTGATGGAGCAAACTGAAGCCCTAAAGATTAATCTAGATACTTTAAAGGCTGAGAACGACCGCCTAAAAGGCAGCAAAGATGTCAATTACATCTTAGTTGGCGGTGGCCTCGTATTATTGGGCTTGTTCTTGGGCTGGTTACTACCAAAACTCTCTGGTCGTCGAGGAGATGGTTGGGCTTAAACACGACTCGACTGAATCCTTACCGTCTGTATGCAAGGTGATCGCCTTAGCATACAGACTCCTCAGCACTAAAGTTTGTTCGCTACCGCTGAATTTCATCCTGCAGTTAATCGTAAAACTTCCCTTAATCTGCACAAACTGGTAAAACACTTTCCCCATAGTAGACCTAAGTCACATCGCCTTTGTACGGTACGATTTTGGGTTCAACTAAGAAATACATCAGCATTTTATCGTTTTCGCTTCGGTGCGAAAGCCATCACAAATAACCGGTTTGTTTTCAGTTGATCTTTTCAGGAGAGAAGAATGCGCTTAGCAGTACTCGCCTTTACGGCCCTTTTTAGTTTGTTCAGTGTTGCCGATGATGCAACCAAAGATGCCGCTCAAGGTGATACTGCGGTAAAGACGCCTTACGCGACGTTTAAAACATCTGAAGGGGATTTTGTCATTCAGTTAAATGCAGAAAAAGCCCCTATTTCTGTCGAAAACTTCTTGAGTTATGCCAAAGAAGGTTACTACAACGACACTATTTTCCATCGAGTCATCAAAGACTTTATGGTGCAGGGTGGCGGGTTTACGCCCAAAATGGTTAAAAAAGCCACCAAGAATGCTATTAAGAATGAAGCGGACAATGGCCTCTTAAATAATCGCGGAACCGTAGCCATGGCACGCACCATGGATGTGAACAGCGCGACCAGTCAATTTTTCGTCAACGTTAAAAACAACTATTTTCTGAACAACGGATATCGCGATTTCGGCTATGCCGTCTTCGGTGAAGTGATCAAAGGCATGGATGTGATCGACGCAATGGCCAATGCCAAAACGACGGTTCAA
This sequence comes from uncultured Saccharospirillaceae bacterium, assembly GCA_947503895.1. Classification (GTDB taxonomy): domain Bacteria; phylum Pseudomonadota; class Gammaproteobacteria; order Pseudomonadales; family Oceanobacteraceae; genus Bermanella. The sequence goes on along the minus strand of CANNFT010000003.1, from coordinate 22,760 downwards.
AACGGTATGCGAGATGTTCCAGCCAAGCCGATTATTGTTAAAGAAGTCATCATTAGCTACGACGCTCCAAAGTAACACCCGCCTTAGTGAGCGGCAAAATTCCTTGCCGCTCATACATATACATTCCCTTCCATACCCTGCTAACACCACCCTGTACTGATCCTCCTAATCCGTCTTAATGCATTCGGTTCTAGTGTTTCATCACCTTACTACTGATAACATAGGCCTAATTGAGTCAGCATATCGTTGTAAGCCTTTAAGATGATCGAACCCGCACACATTAAATGGACAGATGGAACACCTGTATCCGGTGAATTTGACGACTTCTATTTCTCCAGCGATAACGGCTTGGAGGAATCATGGTTCGTGTTTCTTCAACACAATCAGCTTGCAGACCGCTGGCAACAGCTAAACCGCGGACATTTCACCATTGCCGAAACAGGCTTTGGGACTGGACTCAATTTTTTATGCACTTGGCAACTGTGGGATCAACTCAACCCACATTATTCGTCACACCAACATTCAATGGGTTCTGACGCACCACCGACTGCAAAAAAAAGTGAAGCATTGCATGAAGCTGAACCGGCTCACCTACACTTTCTCAGTGTCGAAAAGTTTCCACTCAGCCATGACAGCATTGAAAGAGCGCTGGCCTGTTGGCCAGAGCTGGCACCTTACGCCAAGCCATTGCTCGACCAATACCCACACACAGTGGACGGCTGGCACCTTATTCAATTTCCACAAAGCCGAATCACGCTGCATTTATATTTTGGAGATATCAATGATTGGCTGCCACAAATCGAAGCACAAGTCGATGCTTGGTACCTAGATGGATTCACACCTTCACGTAATCCTGATATGTGGAGCGGCGTGTTATTTAAGCACTTAAATAGACTAACGCGAACTCAAGGCACCGTGAGCACGTTTACTTCCGCTCGCATCATTAAAGACGGTCTATTAGGTGCTGGGTTTTCTTTGTACAAGAAAAGTGGTTTTGGAAAGAAGCGTGAGATGATGACAGCCATTCAGCATCACAACACGGGGCCACAGAGACCAACATGGCGGTTCGATAAACCATGGTTTAGTCCGTCAGCATCCTATCATTCAGACAATCGACGTCTTCATAAACTCATACCGGATCCCGCTCAGGCGGAAACCAAAACCGCGCTAATTATTGGCGCGGGAATAAGCGGATGCACGATGGCCTACAGCCTCGCACAAAGAGGCTATTCCGTCACACTCGTGGATGCTTCAAACACGATCGCTTCAGGCGCATCAGGTAACCCGCAAGGCGTGCTCTACGCAAAACTGTCTGCGGATATGAATCTGCATAGCCAATTTTACTTAAAGGGCTATTTGCACAGCTTAAAGTTACTGCATCAAACGCTGCCAATTGGAAAAGATTGGGACCCATGCGGTGTATTGCAACTCGCCTTCAATGAGAAAGAGATTAAGAGGCAAGAGCAGTTTCGACAGCGCTATCATGCGCCCGAATCAGAATGCTTGGTATTAGATGGCATCGTTGAGTGTGTCAGCCCAGAAAAAGCGACACAGTTAGCCGGCGTAAATATCAAGCAAAGCGGATTATATTTTCCGGATGGTGGATGGGTCTATCCTAAAGCATGGTGCGAAGCGTTAATTCAGCACCCAAATATTCACGTAGTGCTCAATGAATCCATTGTAGAACTCAAACAAAATCAGTTTAAAGAATGGATTGCCAAAAGTGCGTCTGGAAAAACATTCAGCGCTGTTAAACACTGCGTGGTTTGCTCGGCTTGGCAAGCCACGCAGTTAAGTCAATTTAAGTATTTACCGACCAAACCGATCGCGGGGCAAATTTCGCAATTACCGGCAAAAAATGATGCATTAAAGACCGTGCTATGTGGATCTAGTTACTTAGCCCCCAGCGCACCTCATCAAACCCTATCGCGCGCCAGTACCTTTGGTGCCAGCTATCGGTTGCGATCCAGCAGTTCAGACATACTGACAGAAGACAATGTCAGTAACTTAGAAAATTTAAAATCTGATTTTCCTGCGGCGTCCAAAACCGTTGATGACCGCGCCAACATGCATGCCAGGGCGTCAGTTCGATGTGCCAGCCCTGACTACACTCCCATTGTCGGAGCTGCGTGCGATGAAAATCAATTCAATCAAATTTTTTCTGCACTCAACAAAAACAAAGACTGGGCATTTACAGAACCCGCACCTTTTCTAGAAGGTCTGTATATTAACACTGGTCATGGTTCAAGAGGGTTAAGCTCGGCGCCTTTGTGCTCTGAGCTAATCGCCGCTCAAATTGATGGTTCACCGTGGCCGCTTGAAAGAAAACAAGCGAACATGTTATCTCCCAATAGATTTTTAGTGAAAAGCATCATCAAGGGTGTTTAATGAGTAATAAGAAATTAAATTGAGAGCATCGTGACGGAGCGTCAGCGGTGCTATTTGAATGCCTACTAGAATTTGCAAGCATTCAATTAGAAAAGAGTGAATCAAATAGCCTTCGCAATGGGGGTTATTTCACCCACACTTCCACCCGACTATTTTTTGATTTGTTTTCACCATCGTTTGAGGCGACAGCGTTAAAATCGCCTAAACCTTTCGTCTCCTGAGGAAAAACTTTTAGCTTAGCCAACTCACGTTTAACGGCCATTGCGCGTAGCTTTGAGAGTAACTTTGCACGGCTTTCATTTTTTCGACGATCACCAAACCCAACCAATATTAATTTATTCTCGAGATTATTCTGCTTTAAAAAGTATACCAATCGCTCAATATCTTTATTCGCTTTATTGTCTAGCTTGGCACTGCCTTCTTTAAATCTAAAATTAAGACTTAAACGCTTCGCGCCTTTTACTAGCTTCAAATATTCCTGAGGGAGGGCTGCATCCAACTGTGGTGTGAAAGCAATGGGGTTTTGAGAAACAAAGCCGTTACTCTGGACGATATTTTGCCCTTCAATACCATTTGCGAAACGAATGAATTCGGTGATGTAAGTATTTGCAGGGTCATCATCACTGTAAAGATATAAACGTCGTGATAAAGAATAGTCTTCTGTCGCAACACTCAATTGATCAGGTTTGAAACCTTGGCTGCCACCATCCCGTATGGCGAGCGTTTTAGTGGCACCTGTAAATGCCATACCAATGAATCCAATCGCGCCTTCATCATTGCTTACATTGGTCGCGAGCTGCTCACTGGATTCGAAGCGCTTTGTATTACTTGCCAGCACTTCTCCTTGCGTCAGCACCATGCTTTTGAAAGAATCCCACGTACCTGAATTGGTATCACGCGCATAAATTGAAATGGCTTGATTTCGCCCGCCCACTTCAGCCCAGTTTTTAATTTTTCCCGAGAAAATACGGGCCAACTGCACTTTATTAAGGTGTTGAACTGCATTGTTCGGGTGAACAATAATGGCTAATCCGTCAATGCCTACAACATTTTCTGAGTTTTCACTGTGAAGATCCGTCAGCGTAAAGGCTTGACTGACTTCAGATTCTTTTACTGGACGAGAAGAAGCCCAAATGTCTGCTGCTCCTGACATTAAGCCTTGGAAACCTGTACTAGAGCCATGCGCGGCAATCTTTACCTGCACCATCTTTCCCTGATCGGTTAGGTCGCCCAAAACAGCTTTTTCATTCTCGACACCTAATGATTTTAGGCGAATGTTTGAAGCGCCTTTTGCCATTAAATAAGCTTTTACCAACTCTGGCGCAACGGTCTCACCTACGGTGTTTGAACCGTGGATCGTGAGTATGGTTTGAGTGACTTCTTTTCCTGAGAGCGTTTCAAAAGGCGCGGGCTTACCCTCTATGTCTTTCATCGCTGCTGCAACCAGAGGGCTTTCGGCCGCTGAGAGCAACGTAAATGGGACAGTAAGCAATAATACAAATAGGGACAATATCTGTCTCATAGGGACACAAAACCTTCAATGATGGCAGTACAAAGGAGGCTGAAAGTAAAATGGGTGCATTTTTATTACAGCGCTGTGAATTGTATGTATGGATCTGTAAATGACCAGCAGTTTTTTGTAAACATAGTTGAAAAAGAAGGTTCTGAGAAGTGAGACTCATAAAGCGATCAATAAGGAGGAAAGAACTGTAGATGCAAAGGTATCGATTTAAGACAATGCATACTTAAGCTGACCAATCGGACAATATTTTACTGTAAATTGCGCTCCTATCACTGCAAACAGATATAGCCCATCTCGAAAAACGGGCTTTACCATTATGCTTTCTGAATCGAATTATTCAGCAATGAATTTAGCTTCATTACTTGTTACTTCATAAAATCAAAGGATTGATTTTGGTAACGCTCTTCGACCACCTTCACTTGAAGATTTTTTAACGTGTTGTAAGGCGTGTCTACCACAATTCCATTCACCAACCAATCCGGTAAACTTCCACCTGGATTTGCGTGCACTTGGTAGGTCACTTCAGTGATGCCATTCTCCTGAGGCGAGAATTTCCAAAACCCCTTTAAGCTGGCCATTCTCACGAAATCTTCATTCACTGGTCGAAATTCCGGGACGCCGGTCAGGGTAACCGTTACCACTTTACTTTCGTCTTGAGACATCACCGATCGAATATAAGCATCACGATCGGTGACCGGCCACGGAGTTTCATTCACCGTATACACTAAATTGTCTGTCATGGAGGGGCTTTCGATGACTTCAAATTTCCCCACTTGATGCATCCACTCAGTCGCCACATCTGGATCACGAAGCAATGCCACAAATGCACTGGTAGGTGCCGTTATTTGTGTGACCCCTTTGAATTCTTTAAGGGGCGAATTTTCAACCGTTCGAGTATAAACGCGTATATCGCGCTCAACATCTTCCTTCTCTAAGGTCCATTCATTCGCATAGGCAATAGAGCCGCCCCCCAATAAAGCAGCTGCAAACATTGAGGTAAGCATTTTTCGGCAATATATGGTCGTCAACGGCATGGCCCGTCTCCTATGAAGAACTTCATATTGTTATTATTTTGAGGGCACAAACAATCAGGTTGCTGCGCCCGAAATGTAGTCATGAATGCGCAATGTATACGGACATTACGCATCTTGGCAATGACCATTTATGTACGAATTAAGGCGAATATGATCACTGATTAACGGGGCAAATCCAGATAGGGATATTACTTTTTACTGCCACCCATACAATCGGGCGAGTCAGGGGCGACGCCTTGGGCGGCCCAGCTATTGGGGTCATAGGTATGAAGCGCTAGAGCATGTACTGGGCCTTCTAGCTCCTCTTTCAATATTTGATAGACCGCTTGATGCTGCTGGACCTTGCGCTTTTCAATAAAATCCGGGGTAACCAGCACGACTTTAAAGTGACTTTCTGACCCAGCTGGAACGTTATGCTGGTGGCTTTCGTTCTCTACGGTTAAGTGTTCGACCGCAAAGGCCGCTCTCAATTTTTCTTCTATGACGTCTTTTAGCATGAAATTTCAGCCCTTTTCTATTCAGCACATTGAGAATGTGCTTCGATTTCACAATAATATAGGGCCATATTAGCCTTCGCCGCTATGTCCGTCATGTATTAAACCAACCCGTCATCTCTTCGTTAACCTGATCGTGCTTTTTATTGCTGCCCTTGCCCATGAATGGCCATAACAATCCATCTCAAAAACTCGCAAAATATACTGTATAAACATACAGCTGCACATTGACGAAGCCACTCTTCCCATGTATAAACCCCTCACCCAAAGTGTGAGAGAAAAAAATGAGCAATACTCGGTCATTAATCGAACAATTCTATCAAGAAGAAAAAGAGCGTATGGCAGCAGAAGCGGCATTTAGCCCGGTAGACATTGCTATTACCAGCTCCGACATGGCTATCGCCAATACGATTGCTAAACGATTCGGTAAAGACAAATCTGTATTGCTTCGTGAAGTTTTGAGCCAAGCATTAATTGATATATTTTCAGCCATTGAACCTGCTGAGCGAAAAATGCTCGCTAAAGAGGCGGATGAACTTGCTCATAGCATTGCTACTGAAATCGCCGAAGAGCAGGGCTTAAAAGAGATCGAAGTCACGGGAACCAGCTGGATCCAGCAAGACAAAGCCTGCGTTAAAGCGGAGCGTAAAGCAGAAAAGTTAAAAGCAGAAAAGCTCAATACAGAAAGTAAAACTCAGTCAGCTGATTCAGCCGCGACACAGAAAGCGGAAGACAGCGATACCGAGTCACCTGAAATGGCTAACGAGCCAAAAGAAACACAAGAGCCAGTCGCTACAAGCGATGCTCCGTTTGATACCAGTACAGAATCAGACGCAGCAAAAGCAGAGTCGAAAAGTATCTTTGCTTAAGACCGCATTAGCAGGTGCCCAATAGGGTACCTGCTAACCACTAAATTAAGTGGTAACTTGCTAGCCATTCGGTCATGAGCGTGCGCAAACATTATCGCGAGCTAATCCAAGCCCCTATCATTTTCGCCATATCCTCACAGCCTTGAATTCACCCGGGCCACACTCTAACCAAAGCAACTGGCTTTCGTTACTGTACACAAAGCGATTCCCCAATAAATATCCATTTCGGCGAATACCCTGCACCGTGGCTGATGCTTGACGTCCACGATTCTTCACTGTTTCAGGGCAATCATCTGTTGCTACAAGCTTCATAGGTCAACCCTCTTATTGAGGTCCAGAGGCATCCTACCTCTGCCAGTTAAACATTGACTCCTGTACTGCCTAGTCTGTCAAAATTGAATGGTGTCTCCACCACATGTAATAGTAAGGGCAACTTTATTGCTTTTTAATGAAGCCACTACTCATCTACACATTGTGCCAATCATTTTGCCCGACCAATTCCCAGGCTCGGCCTATATCGTTACAATGTGCCGCGAAAATAAAAGATAGTCAATGAGGGTTACATGGCCATACAGTGGTTTCCTGGACACATGCACAGAGCGCGCAAACAGATCGCTGAAGCCATGCCAAATATCGACCTCGTCATTGAGGTGCTGGATGCTCGTCTCCCCTATTCCAGTGAGAACCCAATGATTCCTGAGCTGAGAGGCGACAAGCCCTGCTTAAAATTGTTAAACAAGGCCGATCTAGCTGACCCCGTTCGCACGCAAGAGTGGCTTGATTACTTTAATGCGCAAGACGGCATTAAGGCCATGGCCCTGGTAGGGTTAGAAAAGAAGCAGGTTAAAAGCATTACGGACTTTTGCCACAAGATGCTGCCACAGCGCAGAGAGAGCAAACAGTCCATACGCACCATGATTATGGGGATACCGAATGTTGGTAAATCCACGCTGATTAACACATTGGCAGGCAGGGTCGTCGCCAAAGCCGGCAACTTGCCTGCGCTTACTCGGCACCCTCAACAAATTAAGATTCAGGATGGCATCGTTTTATCTGACACCCCTGGGATTCTATGGCCCAAAATCGACAATGTTGCTTCTGGTTATCGATTAGCCGCCAGCGGTGCCGTTCGAGATACCGCGCTGGAATACCTTGATGTAGCGGAAACCACTGCTGCCATGCTGTTGCAGGACTATGGCGAGATGTTAGCGGCTCGATATAAGTTGAAAGCGCTCCCAGACAGCGGTATTGGACTCATTGAGGAAATTGGTCGTAAGCGCGGATGCTTGAGACCCGGCGGTGTCGTAGACCTGCATAAAGCAGCGGAAATACTCATCCACGAACTAAGGGCCGGCAAAATTGGCCTCATCACCTACGAAACACCGGGGATGATGGAATCTGAAAAGTCTGCGGTTGAAGCGATGCTTGCAGCGAAAGCGGCGGAAAAAGAAGAACAAGGAAATTCAAAAACGAAAAAGAAAAAGCGCTAGTCAAATGGGAGAGGCCGGTTAATGTGTTTTAATCGCGCCTCGCAGTTCTTTGAAGGTATCCCATTGCGAATCATCCTGAGCGGTGACTTCGATGGGGTATAAGCCTTCATCTGTCGGGATTCGGTTCAAATCGCTCTGCAACTCATCTAAATCGCGGCAATACAGAATCCACTGGTTGACACCTTCGCTGGTCAGAATCATAGCAACCAGCCCATGGGCATCCTCTTCAACCACCTCCATTAATCGTCGATTAAAATCGTCAATCTTTAGCATTTCCACTGCAGATGGGTAGCCAGACTTGTGATCAAGCTCCTCTGCTTGCCAATTGATCTGCACGCAGTGTCCATACAAATTGGATTCGAATTCGCGCTCGATGTTCTCTCGATACCGGATCGTGATGGGTTTCTTTTCCAGTGTGCCATCAGCCAGCACCCAGCGATTTGAAAATGCCATAGAATTCTCGAGTATTTAAACGACGTCACTCATTACGAGGTATAAGCGACCACTGGACGTATTCCCTATTAAGCAACGCTAGCAGAAGAAGCCATGTATACCTAAATCTGCGGCTGGAGAGGACTACTACTTGTGATCTATTGGCGACCCGTGACTTTTCTAACCAGAAATCATGCACATTCTGCTGGCCGTCTATAATGACCTTATAGCCGTATATAAAGATCTAGACCGTCATCTAGGCAGTTGCTACGAAAGGATCAATAGACAAAGGAATCATTGTTTTGGAACAAGCCGGAATTTCTCAAACGCTGAAACCCCATGCTTCTGAGGCTTCTCAGCTACTCAAGGCGCTCGCGAACGAAAACCGCCTGATGATTCTATGCACACTTGTACAAGGTGAGCACAATGTCACCCAACTCAATGAACGGCTCAATTTAAGCCAATCGGCACTCAGTCAGCATCTTGCCTGGTTGAGAAGAGAAGCTTTGGTTCAAACTCGACGCGATGCGCAAACTATCTATTACTCTCTGCATGGCAGCAAGGCTCAACAAGTCATCGAAGTTCTTCAGCAAATCTTCTGTCAGGAGCTTTCCGCCTAGAAAACAGAATAACAGTCTGTGTCCTGATACTGAGCCTCTGCTCAGCGCCAGTGCTGGCTGCACGCTTAACGAATCAGCAAAGTCCATTCTAGACATATGCCTCCGACCTGTATCACTTTGTAACTGCTAGGGCAGATTAAGTGAATCCGAATTCATTCTCCGTTTTCGGTTGTATCTTCCGTACAGACAAAGATAATGGTGCGCATTAACCGTTTGCCGGTTTGCACCCTAGCAGATCAGCATGTTCACCCAAAACCACTAGGAATTGCCAATATGGCTGCATTTTTGATGGTCTGTGCCGTCGTTGTATTAGTTGCATTGTCCGGCACCGCACTTTACTACACGGCTAAAGTTAAAGAACAAGAAAAAAACAACAAAGCGGTACAAGAGAAACAACAACAGGCATGGCGTGCCAAGCGTGAAGAACTTGCTAACGATGTTCGCTTCATCGCAAATGCCGTCGTACAGGAACAATGTGAAATTACTGAAGGTTGTCTGCGGATGAAAGTACTGATGGACAAACTGGATGAAGAACTACAACACAAGCCAGAATTTCAGGGTATTCAAATGTTTTACAAACTCACACAAGATATGCCCACGCATCAGGCTTATAAAGACCTTAAGAGAAAAGAGCAATTCAAGCTCGATCAAGCCAGATACAAACTTGAGGATGAACACCGTGCATTAATTATGAAAGAAGCTAAAACATTGGCGCAGTATCAATTTGAGATATTAAATCCACATTAGTCCAATGTCGCTTTGCTCAACCCCATAATCAAAGCGCTGACACCGAATTTTGAACAGTCTAAGCGCAGCTGAGAAGGTTGAGCATCAAAGCCTATAGTCCTCGCGCGACGATCTCCTGTCCTTTTTAACGGGGAAGCCATTACCCCCTAGCTTTTCAATAAATCCCTTTGTTAGCATGACTAGAAAGCAGTCATCCGCCATTGATATAAAAGCCTAACCCTACCGAGAAACAGGATTTATTATGCGTCGCGACATACTGACAGTTTTCACGCTTTTTTTCGCCATTTTACACTCGACCCTCACACTGGCAGATTGGCGACTCGACAACGAAGCGTCAGACGTATACTTATTGACCACCAAGAACATTCATGCGACTGAAGTCAGTCACTTCCGCACACTTTCAGGTAAGCTCGAAGATTCAGGCAACGCCACACTAAACATTGATTTAGCTTCCATAGAGTCACAGATCCCTATACGCAATGAACGCATGAGTAAATTTCTGTTTAACGTCTCCAAGTTCCCAAAAGCTGAAATCACAGTGAAAGTAGACAAACAAGCGCTTAAATCTTTGAAAAGCGGTGATGTAAAAACCACCACCGTTGATGCTGACGTTAAAATTCACGGCAAGTCCCAATCAATGCAAGCGCAAATGGTCATCAGTAAAGATCGAAAAGGCGCGATCATCGCTACCTCCTCCCAACCACTGCTGATCAGTGCTATCGACTTCTCGTTGGAAGCAGGCGTCGACAAACTGAAAGAAATCGCCAAATTGGCCAATATATCCTATACGGTTCCCGTAACGTTTAAATTGGTTTACAAACCTGTATCCATGTGAAACTAAACGTTACTCAAACAATATGGGCGACCGTGCTCTACCTTTCGGTCAGCCCATGTCAGTGACTTTTTTAGCTCCACGCCCACGATGGTAGGCATGCGGCAGGCCATTAATCATCGCCTTGAATTGATGGATAACTCACATTTACATCCACTACTCCTCAAATCTGTGGAGTGTTGTGCAGTATTTGCACATTCATTCATTCTGATTCGTCCCTTCCTTTGGTAAGATAGCGCTAACAATAATATTGACACATTTCACCAAGTTGGCCTTTTTTACAATTTATTACGCTGACAGGCTAATTTGCTGATGATCTAGCAGGTTATTGAGATTCACGATTGAAGCTGTTCAACTCAGGCTTAATTGGAGGCGATGCTCAGTTTACGATTGATAAACGAGCCAATTGAACCGACTTTTAACGTCATTTGAGCAATGCCGACGCTTTTCAATACCGTGTTGGAGTTTTGGATACTCTACTTATGCGCAACATTTTTACGCTTTTTATCGCCGCCTCGTCACTGCTCGTTGGTTGCACCACACCGGCCCTTCAAGATACCAACTTGATACGCCAATCTGCCCAAGAAGCCGCACTATCCACTGATGTTGACGCTGCCAAAATCATTGCCCAAGCTAGGTCAAATATTACTGACGCCTACACACAACATCTCGACCTCTACTCGCCGTCTTATCTGGAGCAAGCGGAAAAAGAAATCCAGCAATCCCAAAAGGCATTCGATAAATCATTAGGTGAGTCCATCGTCACAACACATGCATTAACGGCGCAAAAACTTATCGAGAGAGCATACGAGAACAAGCAACAAGTAGAGAGCATTCTAGCGGATGCTTTTAACGCATTTTTTGAATTGAAGAATATAAAATCCGCCACAATACTGCCAGACGACCACACGAAACTGCGTCATCAGCTCGCTGACTTGGCTCGTTTAATCGAACGATCAGAAATAAAGGAAGCCAAGGCGGAACAATCTACTTTTCTAGAGGCCGTCGCTGAATTCGAAATTCTTACCCTCAAAGCCACTTACCTTAATCCTGTAGATTCATCACTCAAGGAAGCGAAAGCGGTTCGTGCCGATGACTTTGCGGAGTCTACCTATCAAACCGCCCATTCACAGCGCACTGAGTTAAATACCCTTATTGAATCGCAACCAAAAGCAATCGAAGACATCAATGCTCAAATGCAAATAGCCCTTCGAGCGGCTCAACGCACTAAACATGTCGCGATTGCGGTTAAACCCTTGCTTTCACTTAACCCAGAAAAAGCGGAAGCCTATGTTTTGTCCGTTGAAGCACTGCTCGCAAGAATTGGTAAAGCCTTAAATCAAGAAGACGTGCGGCACTTGCCGCTCGATAGTCAATCTATCGCCATCACCCAAAATGCTGAACTGGCGACAAAGCGAGCTAAAAACGTCGAGCGTCAGGAAAACCTTAAAACGGAAAACACACAATTAAAAATGGCGTTAGAGGAAGCACAAGCAGCATTAGATTTACTTAAAAACAGAGTTAAACCCACACTGCCGGAGACGGCGACCAATGGTAGTTTGGATTAATCTTTCATTTGAAAATCATTGATCGCCAATAGGCGATTTAACGTGAAACCTAGCACCGGATGTAATGTAGACATTGTCAGATGTAATTGTCAGGCAAGTCTTTTTCGGGTAGTTTCACCCTCGCATAAAACTGAAATACGATTCGCTGACGTTGCCTCATCTTTGACTTAACCAGCTAGACAGATGGCGCAACCCAATGACACTAGACTTAATGCCCATTCAAAATCACTCAATTTTAATTTTCGATTCTGGCGTAGGAGGCCTTAGCGTTCACCAAAAGGTTCGCCAAGCCCTACCGGACACAGACATCCACTACGTGGCAGATCATGCGGCTTTTCCCTACGGAGACAAAGATGAATCATGGTTAACCAGTAGAGTAGATAAACTCATCTCCAAGCTACACCACCAATTTAATCCTGACGTTATTATTATTGCTTGCAATACGGCCAGCACGCTCGCCCTTCCCGTTTTACGCAAACATATCAGGACACCGATCATTGGTGTGATTCCTGCCATAAAAACGGCGGCGCAATTAACCCAAAATCAAAAAATTGGGTTACTGGCCACACCCGGCACCATTTCACGTACCTATATTGACGACCTGATAAAAGATTTCGCCTCCCATTGCAAAGTCTCTCGACTCGGTACAACTGAACTCGTTCAAGTTGCCGAACAAAAATTGGCCGGCATTAAAATAGATGTAAACAAAATTAGAAATATTCTGGAACCGCTTCTGCAAGCAAACGTAGATACAATAGTGCTCGGTTGTACACATTTTCCATTATTACAAGACGAGATACAGGTGTGCGCCCCCAACATCATGCTTGTCGACTCGGGTGATGCCATAGCTAAACGCGCCACTCATTTTATATCTAACTTAAAATTGACGGATACAGCAATCGAACAGCCTTCGCAATCGCGTAAGATGCAGGCCTATTCAACTCGACCTTTTACCGCAGCACTTCAACAACAACTCGAGCAATTCGGATTCACAAGCTTCCATCACATTCACTTTACCATCAGCGAGTCTGCTTAAAGTAGAATTGTCTTAACCTTCAGCGTTACACTGCATATCTCTCGTCGTTGCACGGGTATCATCGCTCTCTATGCTCTTAATGGATTAAATTATGAAAATTGACGCACAGCAGATATTGAGTTTTTGGTATGGCGCTTGGCCTTACGAGCACAGTGAATCCCAAAAGCAGTCTCGAAAATGGTACATGGCCTCCGAAAGCCTGGATGCGGAAATTCGGGAGCGGTTTGGCGAGCAAATTGAAGCAGGATTGAATAACAGTCTCAACGTGGATGATAGCAATACTCAGGAGCAGTTAGCCTATATTATCTTGCTGGATCAATTCACCCGAAACGTATATCGCGGCTCCGCCAAAGCTTTTGCAGGTGACGCACTTGCGTTAGAGTCCACACTGCGACTGTTGAAAAGTAAAACGCATCTAACACTCCCTGCCAGTGTCGCTACATTTATGTGCATGCCATTACAGCACAGCGAAGATTTAAATATTCAAAAAACATCTGTCGATGTCTTCAATGAAATCGCCAATATTGCGACCAGCGAAGAACAAGCTCAAGCGGACGACTCCGCAAAATACGCCCAAATACATTTCGATATCATCGCTGAGTTCGGTCGGTTTCCGCACCGTAACGATGCCATGACGCGGCCATCTACACCCAGCGAGCTCACCTACTTAAACGACGGCGCACACCGATTCGGGCAATAACAGCGCATTCTATTTAGAAATGACAATTCACTTCTACACGGCTAGAATGGCCTCAATTGACAAGCATTAATGATCATTCAGCCGTCACCCTAAAAAAAACAAAAATAATAATGAGGCAATCATGCTACGTTTCATCGCCAGCTTTTGCGTATTAGCCCTTGCACTGCCTGCTTATGGCGAAGGATATTATGTTGGATTAGGCACCAGCCTGAATAACACAAACGACCTTGACCATGAGAATGATGGCATTCGGTTAGATTGGGGGGCAAAAGTCCACCCTAACCTAGATCTGGAATGGAATTTAGTGGACCTTGGTGAATCATCGTATAACGACCCCATCTTTGTCGCCGGAAACACAGACGACACCGATGAAGATAATGACAGACACACGTTTAAAAATACTGGGTTCGGTGAGGTAAATAGCAGTGCAGGAAGCTACACAGGTATCAGTAAAATACATGTTAAAGGCTTAGGGGTCGGCTTAAAATGGCACGGTGCTTATACATCTTGGTTAGATATATATGCACGCGGTAGCATGCTGGCTTGGCAAGGCGATACCAATAGCATTGAGGTTTATGGCGAGAGAGAGGCATTAGATTCCAATGGCGATCCTCTTCCAGATGGTTCCTCTGAAACACCGGCAAATTTAAATCCATGCGGACATTTAAATTATTGTCGAATAGAAGAAACCGGAAAAAAATATTGGGCAGTAAATTATTGGTTTGGTGCCGGGTTTGTATTTAGCCCATTAGATTGGCTAAAATTGCGCACTGAAGCATCATCCGTCATTCTTAAGGCTGAAGGCTTTCCTCAAGTTCAGTATGAGAGCATCGGAGCCACTGTTGAAGTGCACTTTGATTAAAAGTGCACACTAAATTGCCACACAGTTTCTTATCGCCCCACATTTGTTACCTCCTAGTTACCCATAGTAACAAACCCCTTCAATTAGTATGGCCACCTTCCACTCATTCTTGAATAAACCTAGTAACAGCCTGCCTTGCTTTTTTAACATTTCTTCTGGCACATAATGTGCATTTTCATAAGCCAGGACAGAAGATCCGTAAGATAACAATAACAACTAAGGATCAGGACGGTGAAATCCGACTGCTTATCTGTATCACTTGTTAATCCAGTAATAGGCCACGTTAAAATGCTTGGCTTTGATCCCTCACCTCTCATTGAGCAGGCGGGAATCGATGCGCGTGTTTTAGCCGACCCAGATAATCGAATCACTCTAGAAAAGGTTGATCGATTATTTACATCTTTAACGAGATTGACTGGCAAATCAGATCTAGGTCTCTCGACAGGGGGCAGCCTTGAGGCTCGTTCCTACAATCTGCTACAACACCTTCTAATGTGTTGCTCAACCCTGAGTGAAGCCCTAACTTTCCTCCACCGTTACTATATCCTGTTCAGTGATGAAGCACCGCCAACGTTTGGTCGTAAAGGCGACGGAAGCGTCAAAGTATCGTTCCCTATTCATGATGCCATGGATGATAGCAAGTTGGTTCGATATGATTACATTCTTTCGGGCCTTTGCCATTGGCTCAGACTCATTTGCGGTCGTGAATTCAAACTTACTCAAATCTTACTGCCATTTTCGCCTCCTCCTTATGAGTCGGCGTATCAAAGATGGCTGCACGCTCCAGTCCGGTTTAACTGTCAGGAAGTGTCTGTTGTATTTCCCGCTTTCTGGCTTGACAAACAACTTCATCAATCAAATCCGCACATTATGAATATGATAAAAACAGAAGTGAAAAACCTGGCAGAGAAAATCAACAACCGCGCCTTACTGTCCGATAGAATTCGACAGGCATTGCAGCAAAATCGAATTGAGTTCAGCGCTACCCAGCGCGAAGTTGCAGAACTCTTCCACATCAGTTCACGTACGCTGAATCGACACTTGCAGCAAGAAGGCACATCCCTTAAATCGATCTTAACTCAGTCGCGCATCGAAGAAGCCAAAAAAATGCTGGTTGATAATAAGTACAGCATCGAGCAAATCGCTATGAAAATTGGCTTCTCTGGTCGCCGCACACTGGACCGTATATTCATTAAGTATGTTGGAATGAGCCCTGCACAGTATCGCAGTAAGCGCATTGCTGAAATGAATGCGGAAGTCGCTTAAGCGATATGGCACTCCTCAACGAATACTGTGACCAGCAATTGGCATAGTCATTCGAGCCAGTAGCCTGCTTAGTTTTAATGCGCAAGCATTAAGCTAGGCAGGCTACCAGCGCTACCTCATTGCCTTTCACAGGTTAGCAATCATTGATTCAAATATTGAAGTGAATTGAGCGGGCTATTTCGCTGCCTCAATTTGTGTGCTGGATCGGTTTCCTTGCAGGCCACCGGTATGCACGAATAAAACCCGAGACCCTGATGGGATGATGCCATTTTGAATTTTATTCAATAAAGCGATAAAGGCCTTACCAGTATAGACACCATCCAATTGCAATGAAGTCTCTGTATAAATCTCACTTATCTTTTGCATTAATTCCGCTGGCTGCTTGGCATAGCCTCCCCAATGCTCTTCTAGCCATAATTCCCACTGACCTGTTTGTTTCTCATTAGTCGGTAGCCAGCTTTTCACCACTTGATACATCCATTCGGCATTTTTTAAGACAGGCACCCCTATCACTTTAACGGTAGGTTTAGCCGCACGAATGATACCGGCAACGGTGGTTCCGGTCCCGCAAGCCACTACGATATAGTCGTAAAGTGATTGATCAACACCCTCTAAAATGGCTTCCGCTCCCCTCACACCCAACTCGCACTCCCCTCCTTCCGGAATAATATAGGCGCTCGGGTAAGCGCTTTCTAATGATGCGATCACGGCGGTACTGTCTTTTTGGGCGTATGCATCCTTGCGCATTGGCACCAATTCCATGCCCCATTTCACGCAATCTTTCAGAGTAGGACTAAGCGGTAAAATATATTGCCCTCTTACTACGCCGACCGTTTTCATATCAAGCATTCGGCCAGCAAACGCCGTGGCGTGAAGATGATTACTGTACGCCCCCCCAAACGTTAATATAGTTGAATGCCCCAACTGCATCGCCTCATCAAGACTGAGCTTTAACTTATAAAATTTATTGCCACTGATTTGAGGGTGAAGCAGGTCATCACGCTTAACATGAACCGTTACGCCCCGTTTATTTAATTGATTAAGGTGAACTGGTTGTATAGGAATGGACTGGAGTTTAATCATAGAATAGTCGAGACAAGTGATAAAAATTCGAGGCTAATTCCCGCGCCTCAACAACCGGAGTACCAAGCCCCCTGCTCCCGCCTAATATCCATACCGAATTGTAGGTGAGCAAAGAGTCTCGAAGGGAATTTGGGATACGAAAGGTATGTTAACGAAAGTCTAACCAATCTGCAGCAATTTAAAGATGCGTGGCGATCGAGCCTAGCCTGACGCTAGCGTAAAGAACTTAGATATTTTAAACGGATATTGTTGGTACAGTGTTCGGCGAGAGCAAATTACCTAGCCCTGCTGAGCTAGGTAAAAGCTGGCACACGAAAATGTAAGGTAGCGCTGCAAATTGAACCCGACGATCTGCAAATTCGACTGTCTACTCAGCGAATTTTTCGCCCACTAAACAGGCTTATGCTGATCACAGTAAACATCAATTTCAGGATCAAAAATACTCGGATCCGCAATAATAGGAATTTGCCCGTCACAGGTTTGACACCTAGGTCTATCGTGGTGCCCTTTCCATTCAAGGTACTGCTCTTTACTAAGGGAAACTTGATGTGCTGCATAGGCTTCTGGGTCTTCCAAGTATTCTTCCACCTGTGCAGACGACAAATTAATGTGACCCACACCAGCATGGAAGACAACACTTAACATTTCGGCTTGCGCCATGCGTTCGATCAAGTCTTGATTCACATCTTCGGTGCCCGTATTTGGATGCACAGACATTTGAGCATGCAAATTCTCATTGACCACTTCTAATTCTCGAACACGCTGTTGTAACACTTGATTCTGCTGTCGCAGCACTTGCAGATCTATGCGGTTTTCCACCGACACGGTTTGCCTTTGCTCTTTTCGCAACAAGCGCTCATTCAATAGCTGCTGACGCTCAATTTCTTGCTGAAGACTTTGAAGTTGATTGCGGTACGTAGCAGCTTCATTTCTTAAAATACGCTTAAGGTTTTCAACATCATCGTCAATTGGCGATTGCTCAGTACTGCTCTCAGCAATGCCGATCATATCTTCAACCAATCGATCAAATGCGCTGGCAATGGATTTCTTAACCGCCACAAACGTACTGGTAGATGGGTCCCAAAGGGAGTCTTCATGCCAAGATATGGAGCACTGGCTTTGACAGGCCAAGCGGATGCGACCGCCGCCCAAATTTGGCCCACGGCCCGCCGTGTCCGCCAACCGATGAAGCGGTAGTTGCCAACCGTCGAGGCAATACCCCTGTTCATCAAGCGGTAAATAGAACAACACCAATGATTGAACCAGTTGGTGCTGATTAGCAACAACATAGGCTACTTGAGTTTTACCACTGAATCCTTTCAAAGCAGCATCACCGTCTGCAATGGCTTCATATTCAGGCTTAGTGAGTATTTGCAGAATCTCTCGATCTTTAAATACACAATATGCTTCAACATGACCAAAATACGGTTGATGCGTCGCCGCTGCCTGCAATGCTGTTCCCATAACCATTCGTCATCGTTTGTTTAGAGTGTGATGCTGAGTTTAGGCTAGAAAGTCAAGTCAGAGTGTGACCGCGATAACATCTCGTTGAAATGAAGCTCAGACGCTGGCCGAGTGGTCGCTGTGTCATAAAGTAGTTGTGTTGAAGTGCAAGCTATAACTGTTAACTCCCTGCATCGAACACGTCGCTATTTACTTCGATTGGTTATATAGCGTCAATGTAAAAAGTGGTCGATGCAGTCAGTTTTTGTCAGTACTTAGATGGCCGCAGCTAATTCCGTCCCCTGCTTAATCGCGCGCTTCGCATCCAACTCAGCTGCGACATCTGCTCCACCAATAAGATGAACTGGCAAACCTGCTTGCTCAATGGCAGCCTGAAGGTCTCGGTTGGGCTCCTGGCCTGCGCAAACAATGACGTTGTCCACTTCAAGTAAGCGATATTCACCGTCTAAATTGACATGGAGGCCTTGATCGTCAATTTTTAAGTACTCTGCCTTATTCATCATGTGAACACCCTTATTTTTAAGGGTTGTGCGATGAATCCAACCTGTCGTCTTGCCTAATTTTGCTCCGACTTTTGATTTTTTACGCTGAACCAAATACACCTCACGAGCCGAGGGTTCCATAACAGGTGGCACCAATCCACCGCGGGCTTCAACGGTTAAATCAACACCCCACTCTTGCATAAATGCATGCTTATCCAAACTGGGTGATTCACTGCCATGTATCAGGTATTCCGAAACGTCAAACCCTATGCCACCCGCACCCATCACCGCGACACGCTTTCCAACTGGTTTTTTGTCTCTTAATACATCTAAATAAGACAGGACCATCGGATGATCTATGCCTTCAAGCTCTGGGGTACGAGGAATAATACCGGTCGCCAAAATCACTTCATCAAAGCCTTGCTCAACTAAAGCGTGCGCGTCCGCTTTGGTGTTCAGAAGCAGATTAACACCGGTTTTTTCGATCATTTTTCCAAAGTAACGAATGGTCTCAAAAAACTCCTCTTTGCCCGGTACCTGTTTCGCTATATTAAATTGACCGCCAATCTCTTTGGCTGCGTCAAATAAAGTGACATCGTGCCCACGTTTGGCCGCTGTGGTCGCTGCCGCCAACCCTGCTGGGCCTGCGCCCACCACGGCTATTTTCTTTTTCAGCGTTAGCGGTTGATCAATGAGCTGAGTCTCGTTACAGGCATAAGGGTTCACCAAACAACTAATTTCTCCACCTGAGAATACATGGTCTAAACAAGCTTGATTGCAACCGATACAGGTGTTGATTTCATCCGCCCTGCCCTCAGCCGCTTTACTAACAAAGAATGCATCTGCGAGCATGGGACGAGCCATAGAGACCATATCTGCCTGTCCTTCAGCGATGATCGCATTGGCCACTTCTGGCGTGTTGATTCGGTTAGTTGTAATCAACGGCACCGAGAGTTCTTTTTTCATTCTGGCAGTGACTTCTACGAACGCTGCTCGAGGGACGCTGGTGGCGATCGTCGGAATACGAGCTTCATGCCAACCTATACCGGTATTAATGATCGTCGCACCGGCTTTCTCAATTTCTTTCCCTAAATGAACCACTTCCTCCCAAGTACTGCCCTCTTCCACGAGATCCAACATAGAAAGACGGTAGATAATAATAAACTTCTCACCCACCGCTTCTCGTGTTCTACGCACCACCTCTATCGGTAAGCGAATTCGATTTTCGTAACTACCGCCCCACTCATCTTCACGCTTATTGGTTCGCTTACATATAAATTGATTCAGGAAATACCCTTCTGAACCCATGATTTCAACGCCGTCATAACCAGCTTTTTGAGCCAGTGCGGCACAGGTGACAAAATCTCGAATCTGCTTTTCAATGCCATCGGCATCAAGTTCTTTAGGGGGGAATGGGTGAATCGGTGATTTAACCGCGGAAGGCGCGACAGCCTTATTGTTATACGCATATCGCCCTGTATGGAGAATCTGCATACATATTAGGGCCCCATCTACTTCGTGGACAGCATCCGTGACCAGCTTATGATTGGGCACCTCTGTATCATCGACTAGTATGGCACCACCCTGCACTCCCACACCTTCTTCGTTAGGTCCAATACCACCCGTTACAATAATGCCAACACCGCCCTGAGCACGCTGCCGGAAATATTCTGCTTGCCTCTCCCAGCCACCCTTTCGTTCTTCCAATCCGGTGTGCATTGAGCCCATGAGTACTCGGCTGCGGGCCTTGGTAAATCCTAAATCCAAAGGTGATAAAAGGTGTTGGTAATCAGACATTGCTCTCTCCGAGATTTTACGATTTTTATTGTTATAAGTATGACGGTAGCCAAACCTTCAATCAGGTTCATGTATGCCAGTAGCCTACACATTAGGTTCCTTGGTACTATTCGACAATATCCGATTTGAACAAATATTTGACCAAAAATAACAACCCAAGACGAATACTCCAATATGAAACTGGGCGACATCTCTGTTAGTTATGCACGAGCACTGCTAGAAACATTGCAGCATTTGGGTGGACGCCCCGAGTTATTAACCGAACAATTCGGGCTACCCGAGTCCAAACTGGACCAAGCTGAAGGGCGCATCAGCATCCCAAGGTTTATGCGCTTAGGTTACGCTGCCATCGAACAGATTAATCGACCTGATCTAGGTTTAGAAATGGGGAAGCGTGTCAAAGTGCCGCTGCTTGGCCTAACAGGCTTTTTAGCCATGACAGCAAAGGACGTCGCCGCCGCTTGCAAAGTCATGGCGCACTACGAACGGCTTTCCAGCACAAATTGCCGTGGCCAATCGACTTTTTTTATTGAGAACGAGAAAGGCGTTGCCGCTTTTTACTCCATTAGCCCTTATAACGAATACAATTTATTTGTTGTCGATACCGTGCTGGCAGCTCAATATCGAATCATTGAGTGGTTATGCGGGCGACAAGGTGCGGTCGAGCGCGTCGAAGTGGAATTTGAAGAGCCGCATTACAGCCAAGCCTACGAAGATTTTTTTCAGTGCCCGGTGAAATTTAATCAAGAGCGCAACGCATTGATATTAAAGCAAGAGGCATTAGGGTGGCCTTTGCTGCAACGTGACAGTAATGCTTTCCAAAACCTTAAAAAGATATGCGACGAACGACTGGCCCAAGTCACCCGAGACCGATCCCTCAGTGAAAAGGTAATGGATGAAATCAGTCCTTTATTAGAGGGTCAAACGCCCAGTATTGAGCAAGTAGCCGATAGCTTAGGTATGCCACCATGGACATTGCGTAGAAAGCTTCAAGAACACAATACGAGCTACCAAATACTGCTGAACAATACCCGTAAAGAGTTAGCTGAGAGTTACATGAAAGACACCGATCTGGCCATCGGAGAAATTGCATATTTGTTAGGCTTTTCTTCGCCAACCGCCTATCAAAGAGCGTTTAAACGTTGGACAGATCAATCGCCAGGGCAATACAGAAGAAAGAAGCGGGTACTAAAATCATAAATCAATATGGATCATTATGCCGTGAGACAAATTGTTCGTGAGGCAGAAGCAAAAAAGGTAACCCTTCGGTTACCTTTTAAAGCTCAAATGCATCATCTATATCATCATCAAACTCTTCAATGACGTCTAACAACTCATCTTCAAAATCACTCATAGTTAACCTCTTATTTGTCTGCGTTTTACCACTCACTCTAATTGCCGCACGCGCGATGCAGCAAAATATAAAATGCCCTTTAAGAACCGAACCTCATAGACTCGCTTTTTCAAAAGGCAACCACATCAAGAATAGAATAGCCTATCAAACACTGAATAATAAACGACGTGTATCGCAAGCCTAGCCAGCGCTGAAGCATCTGTCGTCAATCTTCTGGCCGACCTTCATGAAAAGCAGTGATACCTGCGACAAGCAGTATTATTGAACAGCTAAAAGGAGGGTAATATTTAAAGGTTAAAAATATGTGACAGGGAATGATAAAAAAGATATTGAGTGGCGGACTGGACGGGACTCGAACCCGCGACCCCCGGCGTGACAGGCCGGTATTCTAACCAACTGAACTACCAGTCCACTCAATTTTTAGTGAATGCTCGAAAGACCATTCATTTCTAACAATTATCCTGGTTTCCCAGAATGAACCACTTTAAAAATAAAGTGGTGGGTGATGACAGGATCGAACTGCCGACCCCCTCCTTGTAAGGGAGGTGCTCTCCCAGCTGAGCTAATCACCCATAAATCAAATTATGGTGCTCTGTTTTATATCCTGAGCGGATAGTCACCTTATACATATAAGCATAAAGTTGGCGGACTGGACGGGACTCGAACCCGCGACCCCCGGCGTGACAGGCCGGTATTCTAACCAACTGAACTACCAGTCCA
>CANNFT010000002.1 GCA_947503895.1 uncultured Saccharospirillaceae bacterium | reverse complement strand
ACTAATCCTGATCCGACGAACCCTGATCCGACGAACCCTGATCCGACGAACCCTGATCCGACGAACCCTGATCCGACTAATCCTGATCCGACGAACCCTGATCCGACGAACCCTGATCCGACGAACCCTGATCCGACGAACCCTGATCCGACGAACCCTGATCCAGTCGATCCTGATCCGGTGAACGAACAACTGCTACTCGGACAAGCCAGTTTTACCCTACAGTGCACAGCGTGTCACGGCAATGGCGTCGATCAAGGATTATTCCAGATTAAAGAAGACGATTTGGCTCAATATTCAGCCGAAACGCTTACCTCTTATATCGACAAGCAAATGCCGAGAAAAGTACCGGGGCTCAGTAATTTTGAGCAAAGTGACTGTGTGGATGATTGCGCTGAGAATGTCGCGGCCTATATATTAAATGGCTTTACAGCAGATTCTGACGAACCGACGAATCCCGTTGAACCCACCGATCCTACTGACCCTGTCGCACCGATCGAACAATGCGATGGCACCGTTTACGGACCGCGTCAGTTGCGTGTCCTCACTCGGTCGGAATATCAACATTCATTGGAAGATCTATTCGGTATCGATTTCGATGTTTCCAGTCGTTTACCATCGGATACCGAAATATCCGGATTCAATAATCATTCATTTATTTCTATTTCAGACAGCCGCTTAGACGCCTACTCAAGCATTGCACAAGATATTGCAGCTTGGGCCGAAGAGCGTGATTTTGCCGGCATCATGGATTGCGACTCGCTCGGCTACAATGCCTGTAAAAGCGCATTCTTAAATGATTTCGCTCCCAAGGTATTGCGAGCACCGTTATCACAAGATGATCAATCTGCCTTTGATAACTTGTTCTCCACCAGTTTAACGGGCGGCGATAAAAACCAAGCATTGCATTTAGGCATCGAAGCATTACTAACCCACCATCAGTTTCTGTATCGAAATGAAATGGGCATAGCGCGTGATGAATATGCTACCGCACAAAGCAGCGGTGAACTGATCGTGGATGCCAATGGCAACAGCACGCAATTGAACGCCAAGCAATTTAGCAAAAAATCAACCGGTGAAGAAAATAACGGCGAAACATCTTGGAATATTTATTCTGAAGGATACATTCAAAATAGCTTTAATTTTTCCGGCAATAACATTGTAACGGTTTCCATGAAGGGCCAGCCGGCAGAAGATAACATGGGCAACAAATGGCCCGAAATGGAACTGGTCATTGACGGCAATGTTGTCGGGAGCGTTCTGGTCGATTCTGATGGTTACCAAGACTATGTCTTCGAAGTTGCCGGTGTGAATGGTTCAACAGATTTACAAGTTCAGTTTTTAAATGATTACTTCGTGCAAGGTGTAGCCGATCGAAATTTGCATGTCGCCAGTGTCACCGTTGCGGATGCGATCGCTAAACCCGTTAATACAGGCATGGATTACAGCAGTTTAGATTCAGATGCCTATATTTTAACAGACTATCAATACGCCAGTTATTTAAGTTTCACGTATGCAGGCACCACACCCGATAGCGCACTGCTTAACGCAGCGGCTAATGGCGACTTGCAAGATAACGAAAAAGTAAAAACGCATATTAAACGCCTATTAAATAGCGAACGCGGTAAAGCACAACTTGATCACTTTGTTTCTCAATGGTTAGGGACCGATTCAATTTTAACTAAGGTGAAAGATGATTCGACGCTGACCAACAACCTCCGCGCCGCCATGGCCGAAGAACCTTTAGCGTTATTCCAGCATATTTTCTATAACCCCGAAACGGCGAAGTTTAGTGAGCTTTATGACAGTGACTACGTCTTTGTGAACGACACATTAGCGGATTTTTACGGTATAAACGGCCCATCTGGCGAGGGGTTCTCGAAGGTTGCAGCAAACGACGAACGTGGTGGACTACTCACAACCGGAGCATTCTTAAGTACGTATTCATACAACAACGAAAGCTCGCCGATTCATCGAGCAGTGGCTGTTCGCGAACGCTTACTATGCCAAGAAGTATTATCGCCACCGTCTAACTTAGGCGACAGCCGAAAAGACATCATCGAATCTGTCACCGAAGAGTTAGCACACCTGACCATCACTAAGCGTGAAGAAGTGCAGCGTCTTACCGAAATTGAAGGAACCGCCTGTGTCTCCTGTCACGTTGAAATCATCAACCCATTAGGGTTCGGCATGGAGGATTACGATGAGTTAGGACGCAAACGGATGTACGACACAAATAATCTGACAATAGACAGCAGCGGTACTCTGCATTTTGCACACGGTATTACCGACACCACCAGTTTGGGTTTCGACGGCACGAAAGCATTATCAGGCGTACTGGCCAACAACACGTCAACAGAATCGTGCTTCGCTGCTAAGGCCTTCCGTTTCGTCATGAACACTGGACATCTAGTGGTGGATTCAACCAATGATATCGAGCTCACCGACGAAGAATTAGATCATTATCAATGCACGGTGAATGAATTAGGCGCCCGTGTTTCACAAGCGAGTCCGCAATCCATGTTTATTGAATTAGGCACCAGCCCGCTGGCCCGATTCCGTAAACAACGCGATCGTTAATAGGCTGTCGTTATCAGTAGCTAAAACAATATTTCCGAGCATAGCCCTGCTGTGCTCGAACGTTTTAAGGATTTGTGATGAAACATAAATTAAATCGCCGTCAATTTTTAGGTGGCTTAGGCAGTGCTACCGCTGCCTCCACAATTTTAAATACCTCTATGTTGACCAGTGGCTTGCTGTGGTCAAAGTCTGCTTTTTCAGCTGACGCAGATACTAAAGTTTTATTTGTTTACATTCCTGATGGTGCGATTCCGGATCGTTGGCATCCATCGGGCAGTGAAACTAATTTTACGTTGCCCGATGTGTCCTCTCCATTAGAAAGCGTGAAAGAACATTGCCTATTTGTTAATGGGTTAAATATGAGTAATCCAGGGCACAATGGTTACTACCAACCACTCGGAAATAAAAATACCACCATTGATCAGTACCTGAGTCAAACCATGGGCGCCACAACACCATTTTCTTCACTGCATCTCGGTGTAGTAACGGAAGGGCATAAACTTTCGCGGAACAGCGGGCAAGGAGTGGATTATGAAGACAATCCATTTAATGCATTTAATCGATTATTCGGCAATGGCGCCGTCACCGATATCGAAACGTCGCGTTCACTGAGTGTTTTAGATACGCAACTGTCGTCATTAAATTCTATGATGAGCCAATTGGGTACGGCCGAACGTCAGCGCTTAGAAATGCATGCCGATTCGATTCGTGCATTAGAACAACGCATCCAAAATGCCTCAAGTAATAGCCAAGATGCCAGCGGTTGCAGTGCCCCCATTTTTAATACTGGTGGATTTAATGGCGCAACAGACGATGCATCAAACTTTGATGCCATCTGTGACTTACAAATAGACATGATTGTCATGGCCTTTAAGTGCGGCCTGACGCGTGTCGGCACATTCATGATGCACAATCACCAAAGTAACGCGTTCATCCCAGAAGCAAATGTGAATGGCTCCTACCACACCAGTATTCATGGTATGGGCGCGGATGAATATTCGAAGTACCGAAAATATTTCAGCAAAAAGATGGCGCGATTAATTGCCGAGCTAGCATCCGCAACGGATTCAGATGGTCAATCGCTGTTAAGCAATACCATCGTCGCACAAGTTACCGATATGGCCGACGGTCGATTCCATAATGGTGGCAACCCTCCATACATGCTCGCGGGGGGCAGCAAACTGATCAAAGCCGGTCATTCAATCAAAGCCTCCACGGACACAAAAGATATATTAGATACCGTGGCGAAAGCCGCGGGGATGGACGTGGGCGGTAGCTTCCCGCAGTACGGTTCAGGACCCATAAATCAGTTGTTGGCCTAATTTTGAACGGGCACGTCATTAGGCAGTGATCGTGATATTTATTGTGTTGTTCGTACTATTTTGACAGGGCAACACAATGGATAACTCGACGATTAAAATTTTCAGTCAAGCCAGCGGCTTCCGTTCTCGCCTCATGGCATGACGAATAAAGTGACGCATTGAGTGATCAATTATGAAAAAAAATACACGATTTAATCGGAGGCAATTCTTACAAGGATGCATTGCTTCTTCAGCCTATGCTTCGACTATGTCGAGCGGATTACTCTGGTCAAACTCTGCATTTGCGGCGGATGCAACCACTAAATTTATTTTTATGTATTCTCCACAAGGGGCCATACCAGAGCTTTGGCACCCGACTGCAACGGGATCAAATTTTGAATTGCCCGCTATGTCTGCACCACTCGAAGCGGTGAAGCAGCACTGTTTATTTATGGATAAACTGACGCTCGATAGGCCAGGCCATGGCCCAAATTACAAATTAATGGGCGAACACATAACCTCTATTGATTGTGTATTAAGTCAGACCATCGGACAGACCACACCTTTTGCTTCACTGCACCTAGGTGTGCTAAATGGCAGCGCCAGCATGTCTCGCATTAACCGACAGCGATTGGATTACGAATCAAACCCAATCAATGCATTTCAGCGATTATTTGGCCAACCACCGACTTCCAATCTACACAATACTCAGCAACACAGTATTTTAGATTTACATAAGTCGTCCCTCACGCGATTTGCACAGTCTGTTGGTAGCTCAGAAAAAATTCGACTCGAAAGCCATACCGATGCCATTCGGGCTTTAGAAAAACGACTCGACAGTGCCCTCGAAGAAACAGTTGGAGGTCAATGTTCGGGAGGCGCTTTTAATGCGAATGGATTCGATGGCGATGAAAGCAATGGCGATAATTTTGATATTATTTTTGACCTGCACACAGACTTGCTGGTACTGGCCATGCAATGTGGATTAACGCGCGTTTCATCACTGATGTTAAACAACACAGGCGCTGAAATATTTATACCCAGCATCGGTGCTTCAAGCAGTTACCATTCCAGTATTCATAGCGGCCCAGGGCGTGATGATAAGTATTTAAAGTATCGTCATTACTTTAGCCAAAAGAGTGCGGAATTTATTGCCAAGCTTCGTGATGCTCAAGACACAGACGGCAGCTCACTATTGGATAACACGGTACTGCTGCATGTCACAGATACAGGTCATGGCAGCCATCATGACGGAGACTCACCGCCGTATTTCCTCGCGGGCGGTTCTCGATTGATTAAAACAGGTCAGGCTGTGTCACTGCCCAATGCAAACTGCAAAGATCTACTCGATACCATGGCACATCTTGCAGGCATTGACGTGGGACACCCATCGTACGAAATACACGGCAGCGGACCGATATCCTCTTTACTGTCTTAACCTTTAAATCACGATAAAAATTCAAGCAAATATAATAAGGGTAACGGCGCGATCGTTACCCGCTTAGTATAAATCATCTCACTCCAAGCAATTTTCACATTATTCGGCAAACGCCAAATGTGAAACTGATTGAATCTAAACCGCGCTCGCGAGAGGCTCTCCGTAAACAGCCCGGAATATGCTCACCATGTTCCTCAATTAATGAAACACCCAATGTAAGCCCATGCCCACTGCATACCAAAAAGCGGAAACAATCGACATCAACAAAAACAACAGTATCAGTAGTTTATAACTCGGGGTGAGACCCACAACGGCCTGCATAAGTGGAAACGTAGAGTGTTTTTCTCCTTCAGGGCTCGGCTTGATGATATTCATCCACATTCGTTTGCTGATGCGAAACAAAGTTTGTGCGAGCCCACCGAGTAATATAGAAATGAAAAATGGCGCACCTATATAACCCCAGTAAACTTGTAGGATTAATATGGCAATGCCGACGATGAAAACATAAAGTAGAAAGGCTCGAATCGAATGCTTCGCTGAATCTTGGTTTAGATTTTCAGATTCCACGTATTAAACTCTCTGGCATAAATTGAATGGATTAAAATGTGATTTAAACGATGTGAATTGATTGTCGACTGATTGCCTTTAAAACGATTCACCTCATCAATCACCATGCAAAAAAAACCCGCTCAATGAGCGGGTTTTTTTTGATCACCTAGGGCGTGGTGAATCTTGTCGCGGTGCGGTTCGATTAAAGCTTTGGACCGGCATCGCGAATGGCATCAGAGACATCGTACTTGGTGAAGTTGTCGATGAACTGTTGCGCTAATCCTTTGGCTACTTCTTCAAACTTCGACTTGTCAGCCCAAGCATCCACTGGATTCAACAATTTGCTGTCTACACCGTCTACGGCTTTCGGTACTTGCAAGCCAAATACCGGTGTTGTGTTGGTGTCTGTATCGCGCAGTGCACCCGTTTGAATAGCTGCAATCACTGCTCGCGTCGTTGGAATGCTGAAACGCTCGCCACCGGCACCGTTTGGACCACCTGTCCAGCCAGTGTTCACCAAGTAAACTTGGGAGTCAAACTCTGTAACACGCTTCATTAATAACTCGGCGTATTCGCCCGCAGGACGCGGGAAGAAAGGCGCACCAAAGCAAGTCGAGAATGTAGATTTAAGACCTTTCGTACCGCCCATCTCTGTTGAACCCACCAAAGCGGTATAGCCGCTCAAGAAGTGGTAAGCCGCTTGTTCTTTGCTCAAGATGGAAACCGGTGGTAATACACCCGTCATGTCACACGTGAGGAAGATGACTGCTTTTGGCTCGCCTGCACGGTTCTCAAGGACACGCTTTTCAACGTGCTCTAGTGGGTAAGCGCAACGCGTATTTTCTGTTTTTGAAACGTCGTTATAATCTGCAACACGTGATTCGTCATCAATGACCACGTTTTCTACGATGGCGCCGAATTTGATGGCATCCCAAATAATCGGTTCGTTCTTTTGTGATAAGTCGATGGTTTTAGCGTAGCAACCACCTTCGATATTGAAGACGGTACCTTTGCCCCAACCGTGTTCATCATCACCAATCAAGAAACGCTCAGGGTCCGCTGACAAGGTGGTTTTACCTGTACCAGATAGTCCGAAGAATAAGCAAGTATCGCCGTCTTCACCTACGTTTGCTGAACAGTGCATCGGCAGTACGTCTTTTTCTGGCAACAAGAAGTTTTGCACAGAGAACATCGCTTTCTTCATTTCGCCGGCATAGCGCATACCCGCCAGCAGTACTTTGCGTTTCGCAAAGTTAATGATCACGGCGCCATCGGAGTTGGTGCCGTCGCGCTCAGGGTCACATTCGAAGCCCGCAACGTTAAGAATCTGCCATTCTTCTTTATCAGACGGGTTATAGCTTTCAGGACGGATAAACAAGTTGCGGCCGAACAAGTTCTGCCAAGCAGTTTGTGTCGTCATTTTAATCGGAAGGTAATGCTGAGGGTCTGCGCCCACGTGCACCATTGAAACAAACTTATCATGCTGATCTAGGTAGGCTTCTACACGATCCCACAAGGCATCAAACTTGTCCGCGTCGAATGGGCGGTTGATGTTGCCCCAGTCGATAGCATCTGCGGTGCTTGGCTCTTGAACGATGAAACGATCCATCGGAGAGCGACCCGTGCGCACGCCTGTTTCAACAACAAAGGCACCTGTATCTTGTAGGCGGCCTTCGCCGCGAGCCAGTGCTTGTTCAACCAGAGCGGCAGAGGAAAGATCGGTGTAAACGGTGGTCATAGAGAGCCCAATCCATCTAAATTTACGGTTACTCAGCGGAACACTCAGCAACGTCGATAATATCACCACATTGGCACAAAAAACGGCCGATGCGCATTAGGAAATTTTAGGCGCGCAATTATGCCAGAAAATACGAATCAGGCGAATAGGAATGACCAAAAAAGAGACACCCTTGGACCGAATATGCCTGTGCATCACGTCTCACAAGGGCTTTGACCCCAGTGACTAAGGGCCAAAACTCTTTTAGGGCTCATCTATTCGTGACACCTATATTAGCTATCAATGCAATTTATTACCCTGAGATTTGGCTGATTGCAGTGGAAAAAGGCCGTTAATGTCACTTTGGTTGAAACTATAGTGCTGACCACAAAACTGGCAATCCGCCAGTATTTTCTTCTCTTCATCTAGGATGCTTTGGCACTCTTCGTAACCTAATTGCTCCAACGCCACGGACAAGCGTTCTTTGCTGCAAGAGCAACTGAACATCAGAGGCTCTTCGTCATATAGGCGCACCTCTTCTTCATGATACAAGCGATGCAAGAGATCATTGTTGCTCAGCAATAATAGCTCATCGTCTTTTAGGGTATCCGCTAGGTGGGTCAAGCGAGCCCAAGCATCTTCATCTTCTTGTCGATCATCCGGCAGTTCTTGTAACAATAATCCGGATGCTCGCTGACCGTCACAGGCCAACCAAAGACGTGTGCCAAGCTGTTCCGATTGTTGGAAGTAGGTCTCTAAGCATTTCGCGACATCGCCACCCTCTAGCGGCACAATGCCTTGGTAACGACGGCCTTTGTCTGGATCGATTGTGATCACCAGCTGTCCGTCATCACCCAATAATGTGCGTGTGTCAGTCACTGGCTCGTCAATGGGTTGCTCTTCGTCTAAGCGAGCGATGCCTCGCAGCTTTCCGTCATGACGAGTTTCAGCTAGTAATGCACGAACCGGCCCATTGGTTTGAATTTGCAAAGTCAGCAAGCCTTCGAATTTTAACGTGGCAGACAGCAAGGCGGCAGCAGCCAGCAGTTCGCCCAGTAACTCATTCACTGGGGCAGCGTAGCTTTGGCGTGCCAGTAGGTCTGTTAGGGATTGATTTAAGCTCGCTAATTCACCGCGCACATGGGTGTTGGCAAAGGTAAAGCGCTGTAATGTATCTGCGGTGGCCATGTTTTTTCTCTGGTTGGTCATCAATAACGCGCGCCGTTAAGCGCATGATTGCTATGTCGTCTGATCGACAGACGTTAACTATTGCTGTCTTCTTTGAAGCGATGAATTTGGCGGCGCTCTTTCTTATTGGGCCGGTGGTCAAACAGGGGATTCGCATCCCGAAATTTACGGCGTCGCTCGGCTTCGTCCATGCGCAATTTTATGCTCTCGACCGTTTCATCGTACAAAGCTTGCGCTTCCGGTGCACCTCGGCGCTGGTCAGAAAGTTGTTTGATCACGACCGTCTTTTCGTCGTGCCCTTGGCGAATCGTCAAGGTTGCGCCTAATTCGACGATTTTACTGACTTTGCAACGCTGACCTTCATAGTGAACTTTGCCGCCTTCTAAAGCCGTCTTCGCTAAAGCCCGCGTTTTGAAAAAGCGCGCGGCCCATAGCCACTTATCGATACGTATTTTAGGCGATTCCGTCATAACAGTGCGTACTAGCTACTCGATTTAAAGGTCTATTTTCGTGAACACCCATCCGTCAGTCTGGGGCACCGGAATGAAGCCATCAATGGTGGCTAGGCTGTCACTTTTCAACCGCCGCCGACACACAGGAAAGCTAGGATAGCGCTGCGGCTGCACCCCAGCGTCAGTCTTCCTGTTATTGGCCTTGAATGGGCAGGATCTCATCAAACAAATCCACGGCCGGAAACTGCTCAATATTACGATGAGGCTGCTGACTGTCCGGCTGATGAATACACAGCAAATGCGCGATGCCAAATCGCTGAGCCGACGCTAATACCGCTAGACTGTCATCAATAAGCAACGTTCTTTGCGGATCAAAGTTCTCGTCAGCCTGCAGGTGCTGCCAGAACAATTGGCTCTCTTTCGGCTCTTGGTAATCATGGGAGCTGATCACCCGATCGACTAGAGTATCAAGAGCGGTTTTGCGCATCTTCAGGTCGACACTGTCTCGGTGTGCGTTAGTCACGATCACTGCACGCTTATCGCTGCTTTTAAGCGCATTTAGGAAGGTTTTCACACTGGGGCGATATTGAATTTTATGCTCAATATCCACTTTCATCGCCGCGATCGGCAGTCCCGTCAGCTCACTCCAGTAGTCTAAGCAATACCACTCTAGCTGGCCCGTTTTGCGCCGCATTTGCTCGGTCAGTGAAGACACTGCATCTTCCAACGTCATCTTATGATGAGCAGCGTATTGAGCGGGAAGATGCTCAAGCCAAAAGTAGTTATCGAAATGCAGATCCAGTAGGGTACCGTCCATATCCAAAAGGACTTTGTCGATCTGCGACCAATTTACCATGGGAATTTCCTGAAACATTTTGTTACTAATTTGTCTATTGTACACGGCTGCTTTGGGTATGGCTGCCACGGGAAGTTCGCTACACTCGACCCACTATTGAAGGAACGCAAATATGAGTAAGAAGCCAGAAATTCTTCAGCAACACATTGTCGCTCAAAGTCGATTATTCACTGTCGAAGCACTGGATATGCGTTTTTCAAATGGGGTTGAACGAACCTACGAACGCCTCGTGCCGGGTGGTCACGGCGCGGTCATGATGGTTCCCATCACGGAGGACGGCCACATCTTATTGATCAAAGAATACGGCGCTGGCGTCGAAGGTTACACGCTCACGCTGCCTAAAGGTGCCATTGACCTCGGCGAAGAGATGATGGACGCTGCCAACCGCGAGCTAAAAGAAGAGATTGGCTTCGGTGCTCGCCAGCTGGATCATTTAAAAAAGATGAGCCTTTCACCCAGCTATATGAAAAGTGGCATTGATGTCATTATTGCCCAAGATTTATACCCAGAATCGCTCCCCGGTGATGAACCGGAACCGTTAGAAGTCGTGTCTTGGCCCATGGATCGGATTTTTGAGTTAGTGATGCGCGGCGATATGACAGAAGGCCGAGCCATAGCAGCCTTGTATTTGGCACAAGATTGGCTCAACCAACCGGCTCGCCAGCTCAATGGCTCACATTAGCGCAAGAGACAAACAATAATAACGACCAGGATGGATAACAGTGCCATGCAACCGAATTACGCAGATTTAATTGAATTGGCCCGCACGGCCGGCAAAGCCATTTTAGACATTTACCAACGCAGTGAGTACACGGTGGTAAAAAAGTCCGATACCAGTCCGCTCACGGAAGCGGATTTGGCAGCCAATGAAATCCTAGTCCACGGTATTCAAGCGATCAGCACGGCCCCCATTATCAGTGAAGAATCGCCTGTTCCTGACCAAGAGACACGCAAGGAATGGAATCGATTTTGGCTCATTGACCCATTAGACGGGACAAAAGAATTTATCAATCGTACCGATGAGTTCAGCATTAATATTGCGCTCATCGAAGACGGTAAGCCTATTTTCGGGCTCATTTATGCCCCAGTCACTGATGAGTGCTTTTATGGAGGTGAGGGACGCGCCTACGTTAAAACCGGCGACAACCCCCCTCAGCCGTTAAAACCCACCGTGATATTGAAACGCCTCAGCCAAGATTCCAGCCTTCGTGTGCTCGGCAGTAAACGGCATGGCGCAGAACAAGTGGCGTTGCTGTGTGAGCGACTAGAAGAAAGGCTGGCCCCTGTACAACACGTCAGTGTGGGCAGCGCGCTCAAACTGGCTTACCTCGCTGCGGGACGAGGAGAGTTATATCCACGCTTTGGCAGCGTCAGCGAGTGGGATATCGCGGCGGGTCATGCGTTGTTAAATGCTGTGGGTGGCGAGTTAGTCAGCACGCAGTTTGAACCCATCCGTTACGGTCTCAAGCCTAACCTCATTGTGGCAGGGTTCTTTTCCTTTGCTGATAGTGATTTCGATTGGCGACCTCTTCTGCTCACCTAACCTTTGCCGTTCACCTTTTCAGTCAAAAAGGATTGGCCAAAGACGCTTTTAATACTTTTGAATATAAAACCCTTCGTCATGACTTGAAGGGTTGTTTTCTCTCCAAAACCTAATGATTTTAGACGTTTGGATATAAGCTCAATTTATATGCCTATTCTAAGATTCTTTTATATAAATTCTTACAATATCTTATTCAAATATCGTACAAGCATTTTGCAACGTTTTTTCTAAAAGCAACTAGGATAGTGATAGCCACTTCACAAACCGAGCGGGTTGCTTATGATGTACGGTATTAGCCCTAAACGTTATCGCCTCGAACATGAAATTAAAATGATAGAGAAACGCTTGCACGATGCGGAAATGCATTACGGAGATACCCACCCGTCGATTGTTAATAATTATCGAGAAATGATACGAAATCGTCGTGAATTGATTTCCATGCTGGCACTTAAACACCGGGCCATGCATTAAGATTTAACTGAGTGTTTTTATACGATACCGTGAGCAGTTTTACAGCGTGAATCTGAAAAGCTGCTAATAAACCGCCTAATATGGCGGTTTTTCATTTTTTGGGTGACACCCCGGCCTCTCCGACCTCTTTTCCTCCAACCTCTGACAACGCTTTTTTGTGTCTGATTCGTTTGCATGTGTCATGGCCAGCGTGGCGTGACTGCCGCCAACCATTGAGCACGTCATTAACCAACGGGTGAGTCACTGCACCGTTCGTTCAACCGCTTTTAGTAAGCGGTCCTGCGTGACGGGTTTAGCAATCCATCCTGTGGCTCCCACACCTTTGGCCTTGGATTTTTTATAATCATCGGTTTCGGTGGTGATGACCAAGATGGGGCACGCTTTGTACGTATCCAATCGACGCAAATGCGACACCAAACTCATCCCTCCCATCTCAGGCATATTTAAATCGGTTATCACTAAATCAACGGTATGGCCGCGGGCAAAATCTAATGCTTCGCGTCCATTGTTCTTGATAAAAACGTTGTGCCCTGCTGATTCCAATACGACGCGCATCATAGTGCGAATCGCTTCGGAATCATCGACTGCCAGAATATTTGCCATACGACCTACCTCCATTAGGTTGCTCGCTTTCAACGACACATGACAGATGCTGCACGGCGACTCAGCGGTGTGCACATCTTCAGTGAATATTCCATTTCAGTGTAGTGAATGATTGATCGACGTGGGGTCATAAACTGCAGAACGACACCGCGGTTAAAGTGGTGATTGACCCAGTTCCTAGGATTTAGCAATCACCAATTGATTTCGACCATTTGCCTTCGCGCTGTAGAGCGCCTTATCGGCACGTTCTAACACTTGGTCTGGCGAGTCACCATTCCTATGCATGGCCAATCCAAAACTGGCGGTAATTCGAAGTGGTTTGCGACGGGCGGTTTGCCCGCGGTGCTTTTTGCTCCCACTGTAACGCTTCGGGTACAACAGGTACTGGGCGATTCGTTCACGGGTGGCTTCAACTTTTGGGGCAATTTCCGCAGGGCTTTGCCCACTGAACAACAAGGTAAATTCTTCGCCCCCGTATCGGTAGGCGCTGGCGCCCTGTGTTTCACTAATGATCACCGCAACGGTTTTTAACACGTCGTCACCCACTTGGTGGCCATGCTTGTCGTTAAACGCTTTGAAATGATCCACATCGACCATCACTAAACCATAGCGATTGCCTTGTGTTTTTAACTTAAACATCAATGCGCGACGGCCCAAAATCCCTGTTAACTCATCGACAAAGGCCAATATGTAACTGTCGATGGTCAAACTAAACAGTGCCGCCAATGCCATCCAGATGTGCAAATAAATATCGGGCATAGCCTGATTGAGGGACAAGCCAACCATCACCAATGGCCAATATGCCGACCATCGACCCGGACGGCCCCACCAATAACTGACGGTCAATGGTATCAATATGCAACCAAAGGCCAGCCAATCAATTGGTGGACGCCACCATTCAGCCGGGATCACCCATAACGATTGAGATAATCCACCCAGCCCTAAGAGCAACAACCAATTCACACAATGCAGCCAGTGAAACCAAGGTCGCTGACCCCATTGCAGATTCACCACACAGAGGTAAATGAGCAAGGTTTCCGATGCCAGCGGCGCGTGAATATTCAGGCCGATATCGATGCTGTCCGGTAAAACCAGGAAGACCACAGGTATCAAGGTGAACACGGCTTGTTGCTGCACCAACAAAAGCGCTCGACCCAATATCAGCACCACCAGTATAAAAATAATGTACTGAGGGATATCTAAAACGGGTAGTGAAACAAACGCCAACACTGCAAGGCTCAACAGTGGAAGCGCCATATTGATTATGGCGAGGCGCTGCTTCATAAGGAAAAAAGCTCTTTGATTAGCAGGATAATCTGTTGAGTATAGCGACTCATCCGCATTCCTTTAGAGAATCCGCCCATCATCCGATGATCCAAATAATATAGGGTAAGGTTAACGCGCACATCAGCCCCATGACGCTCATGCTGAGCGCAGCAAAAGCGCCCTGTTCACTACCCAATTCCAATGCTCGAGCGGTCCCCACGGCATGCGCACAAACGCCTAAAGCCGTGCCCTGTGCAGCAGGATGCGTGACACGCGCCCATTTCAATAATAAGGGGCCTATCATCGCACCAAGAATGCCGGTGATCATCACCATCGCAGCCGCCAGCGACGCAATGCCTCCTAGGCCAGGCGCGACTTCCATTGCAATGGCGGTGGTGATGGACTTCGTCCACATTGTCGCCGTAGTGCTGGTCGATAAGTCCATTCCCCAACAGATGGCCACCGCCACCAATATGGTCACGGTGCCGCCCAGTACCGTGCTCAGCAAAAACGCCAGCCAATAACGCCGTAGCGCTTTTACATTTTCATAAAGCGGAACCGCCAATGCGACAATCACTGGGCCTAATATATGATTCAGCCATTGAGCACTGGCGTAGTAAGTTTTGAAATTCAGCCCCGTTAATGTCAGCAAGGCGATGAGTGACAGCACACTCACCAAAACAGGGTGCAGCAGTAAATGCTGGTGACTTTTTTGATACAGTTTGACGCCGACCTGAAAGCTCAGCAGGGTTAAAAATAATCCTAAATAAGGACTGGTCATAATCGCATACCAGCCGTTGTGCCAGTCAAACGTCATGATTGTTTGCCCATGACACGTTGCATCACCCAACCGCAAACCGGTATGCCCGCCATCAAGGAAAGTGCGATTGCAATAAAAATGACGATGCCTTCCGCTTGCAATAAATCGCCGTATTGCACCACACCTACCGAAGCCGGCACGATAAATAACGGCAAGTATGGCAATAATTGATGCGCACTTTTTTGCAATGCCGAAGATGACAACATTGAACGTTTGGATAAAAACGGCAATTGGCTACGCAATGTCAACGCAATAAATAATGACAGCATACCCAGCACGGAGCCCGGTACTGGCAAATGAAAAAAGCCACTTAGGAATTCACCTACCAAATAAAATCCACAAAAAATAATTAGGCCGTTCAGCATTCGTTTCCTTTTTGAACAATTTGAAACACTTGTTAGTTATTCGCCGACTGTAGCGGTT
Organism: uncultured Saccharospirillaceae bacterium; assembly: GCA_947503895.1. GTDB lineage: Bacteria > Pseudomonadota > Gammaproteobacteria > Pseudomonadales > Oceanobacteraceae > Bermanella. The sequence goes on along the minus strand of CANNFT010000002.1, from coordinate 576,131 downwards.
TGTCCCAAGAATTACCCCAGTGTTATCCACAGTTTCTGTGGATATACAGCATCTTTTCAACACTTCGAGTGTAATTTGTTGATAGCATCACATCGTTATCCCCACTTTGCACAAAATGTGCACCGAAAAGGTACAACTTCAGTATAACCATGGGGATAAAATGTGATTATAAATATCCACAAAGATGGATAAGTTTACCGATCACTTGTACTCAGCTGCTTTTGGGATAACCCCGTTATTACAGCCGAATTAACTGTGGGCAAGCTGTGAAAAACTTTACCCACCTGTTGATGATTAAAACTTAGAAAAGTCTGGTGCACGTTTTTCCATGAATGCCGTTAACGCTTCTTTCGCTTCCGGTCCATCCAGCAGTGCTCGGAAATTAAAAATTTCTTCCGCTAATCGCGCCTCTAGTTCAGACAAATACGACTGCTTCAACATGGCTTTGGTTTTACGAATCGCATTTGGCGCTTTCTTTGCCAGCTTAGCCGCCACTTTTTCTGCCAGAGGCAATACATCGTCCGCCGCGACGACTTCATTCAGCAGGCCGGCTTTATTCGCTTTTTCTGCACCAAAAATATCCGCCAACAATAAAAGTTCAGCGGCTTGCGCATGACCCATCATGTTGGGGAACAACAAACTCGAACCGCCTTCAGGGCAAACGCCCAAATCCACGAATGGAAGTTTGAATCGAGCGTTGTCTGCCGCCACCACAAAATCGCAATGCGCCAACATGGTGGTGCCAATACCCACCGCTAAACCATTCACTGCCGCCACCACGGGTTTAGGGCAACGAGCTAACGCCAGTAAGAAGGCCAGTACCGGCGGCATGTCGCCAGAAGGTGGATTCTTAATGAAGTCGACCAAGTCATTACCGCTGGTAAAATCGCCGCCTTCGCCTTTGAATAACACCACACGGACATCGTCATTCTCGCTGGCATTCAGCAAGGCAGCTTCGGCTGCCAAATACATCTCATTTGTGATGGCATTTTTCTTATCCGCGCGATCAAAGGCGATGGTCAAAATACGTTGGTCTAAAACAGTGCTGATCATGTTTATCGGTCCATGGTGTCGGTTACAAAGAAACGTATTCTAGCAGGTTAAGAAAATTGTACCCGTTCAGGCCTCGGCGCTTGTTAACACCCCAAGTCTCGCCTCGTTCACAGGTTGATCACATGAGGCCTCAGCGGCGATTTATTGCCTGAAATTTCCGCCAATCTCACTTATCATGGCCACTATAAATGAATGGATTAAATTGAGTGCTTTATGTCTGTCATCCGCATTGCCACCCGCAAAAGCCTGCTCGCCCTTTGGCAAGCTGAATTTGTTAAAGCTGAACTGGAGCGATTCCACGCGGGTATTCAAGTTGAGCTGGTCACGTTTACGACCCAAGGCGATAAGATCCTGGATACGCCGTTAGCGAAAATTGGCGGCAAAGGCTTGTTCGTGAAAGAGCTGGAAGTGGCCATGATGAATGGTGATGCGGATATCGCCGTGCATTCCATGAAAGACGTCCCCATGGAATTTCCTGAAGGTTTGGGGTTATCGGTTATTTGCGAGCGCGAAGACCCGAGCGATGCATTTGTGTCGAATACTTATGATCAGTTTGAGTTATTGCCACAGGGCGCACATGTTGGCACCTCAAGTCTGCGTCGCCAATGCCAGCTATTGGCGGCTCGTCCCGATTTAAAGATCACGAGCTTACGTGGCAATGTACAAACGCGTTTGGGTAAATTGGACAACGGCGATTATGACGCGATCATACTGGCCAGTGCAGGCCTGAAACGCTTAAAACTAGAAGACCGCATCAAACAATGCTTATCCGATACCATCAGCCTGCCGGCTGGCGGCCAAGGTGCGGTCGGCATTGAGTGTCGAACCGATGATGCCGCGACTCAAGCATTACTGGCGCCGCTCAACCATTCAGATACTGCATCGCGTGTCATTGCCGAACGCGCATTGAATCGACGTCTACAGGGTGGCTGCCAAGTGCCCATTGCTTGTTATGCCACGCTGAACAATGGTGAGCTGTGGCTCAGAGGATTAGTCGGCTCTGAGGATGGTCAACGCATCATTCGTGCTGAAGCGCGCGCACCTCAAGCAGATGCCGAGACATTAGGGGTTCAGGTCGCTGAAGATTTATTGGCTCAAGGTGCTGCGGACATTTTAGCGCAGGTTTACGGACATAAGGTCGACTAAGCCCAATCATGACTGACTTGGATCTATCTAACCGGGCGCGTCACACTGTCTTGGTCACGCGTCCTCACGGGCAACACGAACCGCTCATCACGGCACTCCAACAGGCTGGCTGGCCCTGTGAGCATTTGCCTTTGATGTCCATAGAAGCAATCGAAGATAACCCGTTGATTAAATCCACCATTATGGATTTAGACCAGTTCCAACATGTCATCTGCGTCAGTGCAAATGCGGCTCGTTTAGCCACGGACTGGATCGATCAGTATTGGCCTCAAATGCCCTTTGGCTTACATTGGTATGCCGTCGGTGAGGCCAGTGCGCGACCGTTTAACGCACTCGATATTTTTCCTCAAGTACCGCACCAAGCGTTAACCGAAGGCTTGTTAGCACTTGATGGCTTACAAACCATCACCGGCGACAAAGTGCTTATTTTACGCGGTGAAGGCGGACGAGAAACACTTGCTGAATCACTGACTGCAAGAGGGGCTGAGGTGCAGTATTTAGAACTGTATCGCCGTTTGCTTTGCCCGATCTCGCCCACTGACTTACAGCAGTTGATTGAACAGCACACCGTGCATTATGTTGTCTTAACCAGCGGTGAATTAGTGCAGCATTTTATCAATTCTTGTTCAGCACACACTAAATCTTTTGCTGCAAACGCACTTAAAAATCTACACTTTATTGTGCCCAGTGAAAGAGTGGCGACGCTGGCTCGCTCGCAAGGTGTGCAACATGTCAGCGTGAGTCAGGGTGCGCATCACGATGCCATTATTGAGTGTTTACATCGGATAAAATAATGCCATGACGACGCAAACGCACAAAAGATTGAATGCTTTATATTTTATTTGGGTACACTAGCGACAGGCTTAGGCATGATATCAGCCACTCAACACCATTTTTTTAAAGCCTGACATTGAGTTTCGATTTTTGACGGGGACACCAAATTGACGGAAGAAAAAACCGCTCTACCATCCAAGGCAGCTGAAGAGCCTCAGAAAAAAACGACACAACCGCAGGCGCCCGCTTCTTCCCGTCGCCCGACAATGATCACCATCATTCTCTGTTTACTACTGCTTAGTTTGGCCGCAGGTGTCGGTTTTTTAGCGTATCAAGTCTATTTACTGAACCAAGATAAGACTGCCCTCAATCGCGACATACAGCGTATTAATCGTCAGTTAATTACCCAAGAACAAAATGTCGGTAGTCAGAAAAACCAGCACGCCAATACTCAGAATCAAATAGAAGGCCTCACTTCGCAACTGGACCGCATGCATCAAACCTTGCAACAAATCCCCGGCGCGCGAGTTGAAGATTGGAAACTGGCTGAAGCAGAATATTTATTGCGATTGGCCAATCAGCGAGCAGAGTTACAACAAGAAGCCAAGGGTGCGTTGGGCTTATTAAAATCCGCAGATGCCATTATCGCTGAATTGGACGATCCTGCGTTGCTGCACATTCGTGAACAATTAGCGAGTGACCAGTTAGCCCTTGGCGTGTCGGCCTCTTTTGATCGCCAAGGTTTGTATTTCCAATTAGAAGCCATCAAAAAGCAAGTTCACGCTGGCATCCAACCACCTCGTACCTTCAAGAACGAAGTCAGCCAAACCGCTGACGTGATCACCGGCACAGCATTGTCAGAGGATATTGCCACCCTGCAATCCTATGGCGCTGAGCCTGTGCAAGGAGAGTCCTCCGCACCGATTAATGAAGCAACGCCAGAGCCTTATCCATTGCTCACGCAATTTTGGCAACAACTGAAAGGCCTTGTGCGGTTGCGCCATCGAGATCAAGCCTTTGATGCACCTCTGTCCGCAGAGCAATATCAGTTATTGGAGCACAGCTTAATTTTAATGCTTGAGCAAGCCCAATGGGCGCTGTTAAAAGCCGACCAAGGGTTGTACGACAGCAGCTTACACAATGCCATTCAATGGTTAGATGGTAAGCTTCGACACCAAGCAGTACTGCCCATTCTTGATGCCTTACGTGCATTACAGGCACACAATATCAGCCTACAAATTCCAGATATTTCTCGTTCTTTATTTTTACTGCGAGAAGTGATGCATTTACGTACCTATGCACCCACGCCCATTCCGACGCCACCCTCACAAGATGCGCCCGCTTCTACTCAGCCTCCAGCCGCCCCTTCTAACCGCGCACCGGCATCGTCACCCGCCGTACAACCAGGGGAGAGCACCTAAATGAAATTGCGTCTCTTACTGGTCGTTATTGTACTGGTCGCCAGCGCTTTCCTCGGGCAATTGATGCTCGACGGCAGCGGTTACGTCCTATTGAGTTACGGCAATTGGGTGCTAGAAACCAGCATCTGGGTGGCCTTAGCCGCTCTGACAATCAGCCTCATCGCGGGTTATTTTGTCTTACACATGACAATAGGTCTTTTAAATAGCGGCTCAGCGCTTCAGCGTTGGAGCAAAGATCGTGGACAAAACAAAGCCGTTCGTAAAACCATCCAAGGGCTGCTGGCGTTAGCCGAAGGCAATTGGAAGCGCTCAGAGAAACTGCTGGTCAGCAGTGCCCATGGTGAAGCAGGCCTCATTAATTACCTGGCCGCCGCTAGAGCGGCACAGCAATCGGGGGATTACGCACGAGCGGACGAACTGCTCACAGCTGCCGCCAATAGCACAAAAGGCACAGAGTTAGCGGTCGGTTTGCAACAGGCGCAACTTCAATTGGAACGCGAGCAATATGAGCAATGCTTAGCGACCTGCCTGCGTTTACGCAAGAAGTTTCCCAAGCACCAATACGCCAATAAAATGTTGCTTAAAGCTTATATGGCTTTAGAAGATTGGCAGTCCGTTGTGGATTTGTTACCACAGCTAATTAAACAGCATTTGATTGCCACTAAATCGGCAAAAGAACTGGAATTGAAAGCCTATACGGCGTTAATTCAACACGTCATCAAGGGCAGAAGTGCGCGCAGCAAAGATCCCTCAGCCCTCATTGAACTGTGGAACCGAATTCCACAACGCACCCAACTTCGCGACGACTTCATTCCCTTAGCCGATGCATTTGTTCATCATCTGGTGGAACTGAATACAGACGGTGAAGCCGAAGAACACTTGCGCCGATTGCTCACCCGTCACTGGCAACCAAAATGGGTACGTTTGTATGGCTGGGTTAAAGGCGACAGTCCAAAAAAACAATTGTTGTTTGCAGAAGCGCAATTACAGGAACGCCCTAATGATGCGGTTCTGTTGCTCACCCTCGGTCGACTCAGCCTACGCAATGAACTGTGGGGTAAGGCACAGGAATATCTCGAAGCCAGCTTGGCACTGAAATCTGACCACGAAACTCGCGCCGAACTCAGTCGCTTATATTTAGCGCTCAATCAATCTGAAAAAGCGCTGAATATGCTAAAACTGGGCTTAGGACAACAATTACCCGAATTGCCAATGCCAGCAGTACAAACGGTTTAGTTAGCGGTTTAGTTGGTAGACCGGCTGTCGGCCTACTCATCCACGCCGTTGCCGCTAGAAGAACCAGACGAGGTACGACAAATTTGCGTGCCTCCTCACCTCCCTTTACGCCCTTCAACCCCCTCATTTCTCTGGACGACAGACGAGCGTAAGCGACTAATCCACGCCTTGCCGTCACGTCATTCAATCTATGGATTCTTTGGCGAAAACAGGGAGTTTTGACTACAGTTTAGGCAGGCGCCCGATGAGTAGCAGTTATGGTCAACCTTAAAAGCATCCAGACACGACTTATATTGTTTGTCGTCGCGGCAGTCACGATGGTTTTAAGTGCATTTGGCTATTACAACTATGCCAGTTCGGAATCAAAACTCACGGCGGCCCTTGAAACCGACATTCAGAATGCTGCCAACCGCTTATCCTTAAGTCTGCCGTCTCTCATATGGAACTTTGATACCACCAGCGTCGAAAAAACCCTAGAGTCAGAACTGCGCAGCCATGCCATGAATCAAATCATGGTACTGGCCAATGACAAAGTGTTTGCCATGCGCACCAAAGAACTCGATGGATCGTTCTCCGTCAATGAACTGTCCCCGTTGCCCGTCGCAATAGAAATTGAGCAGGACCTGCTATTCGATGATGGCAGTGGTAATTTACAAAAGGTCGGCCTGATTAAACTCAAAGCTAACGATCAAGCCATCCGAGATCAGCTAGCCGCTTCGCTCAATTCCCAAATCGTACAAATCGTTATTTTGGATATTCTGATCGTGTCCTTAATCGCCGTCATGTTGAATCGTATTTTTGTGCGTGAATTAAACGCGGTAACAGAAGCCGTTTCCGAATTGGCGCAAGGGGAAGGGGATCTAACGCACCGACTGGACACCAGTAAAGGCAATGAAATTTCCAAGCTGGCAGAGCAAGTGAATTTCTTCATGGAAGGGCTGGGCAGCATCATTCAAAACGTCAATACAGCCGCAGGGACACTGATTAAATTAGCCGACGACGGACAAAATAATATTCAACGTATGGATGAAGGGATCGCCAGTCAAAAACGCGAAGTGGACATGGTGGCTGCCGCCAGTAACGAATTGGCCAGTAGCACCACCAATGTGGCAGAAAATGCTCAGCACGCAGCGGATTCCGCCAATGGTGCCAGCACCAAAGCCGAAGAAGGCCGTCGCATTGTCGACAGCGCCGTAAGCGTCATCAACCAGTTATCCGAAGAAATTCAAAACGTATCGGAAGTGATTAAAAAACTGGAAAAAGAAGGTGAAAACATTGGCGCGGTCAGTGACGTGATTCAAGGCATTGCCGAACAAACCAATTTATTAGCCTTGAATGCTGCGATTGAAGCCGCACGGGCGGGCGAACAAGGTAGAGGATTCGCCGTGGTTGCGGATGAAGTACGTACCCTTGCACAACGTACGCAAGAAAGTACCAATGAAATTAATCAAATGATTGAGCGCTTGCAGGCATCGACCAATCAAGCGGTCAGCGTGATGGATAAAAGTAACGAGTACACCGCCAAGAGTGTGGGGGAAATCAACCGCGTGGGCGATGCCATCCATGAAGTGGTGGATGCGGTCGCGACCATCAATCAAATGAACTCAGAAATTGCACAAGCGTCTTCTGAGCAAAGTAACGTCATAGAGGAGTTAAATAAAAATATTGTCAGCATTTCTGAGGTAGCCGATCGCTCAAGTGAATTAGCACATCAAACCTCTGACACCAGCAATGAAACATTGGGTCAAGCCCGTAAGTTACAAGAGCTAATGGGTCGGTTTAAAGTATAGGAGAAAGGCATGAACGCTTTATCACGCATTACCTATTCAACCGTTTGTACCGCCGCACTGTTGAGCAGTTTTGTAAGCGCAAACCCTGCACTGTCCGAGGATTCGACGGTTTATAAACAGCCTGCCATTGTCATGGGTCATCACCACACGCAGTGGGGTGCTGATCAGAGTAACCGAGACATTTACGGCGGCCTAGCACTGCAACCGCGCATTAACGTTGTACTGGGTTATCAAAGCATAACGGACACTCAGCACACTTACCGTGTAAACCAAACATCCGAATACATTGGTTTCCACTTTCAATTGAGTCCTGCTAATGATCCCTTGCAGCTAATGCTCAAGCAAAGTCATCATTTTACCGCCGAAACCCAACTCATTGAGCCGCAATGGACTTTGCAAGGGCAGGTAAGATTTGAGTAGTAGTATCAATTAAAGTGCATCTCTATCAAGCCACTTTAAGCTCAGGTCGAGTGGTCTTTTCAAGTTCAAAGAGTGCATTGAAGATCGGATGGTGAAAAGGGAGATGCCACGACTGGCTTCTCCCTTTAGAGCCGGTGACTTATCTCTCGGCTTGATTAGGGTTTGGATCAAGGCTATCAACTACGCCATCGCCATCCGTGTCGATGGGTATGTGAATATTATCTAGCCATACCGTGTCTTCACCTGAATCTGTTCCACTGTCTTTGATATATATCCATTCTAAATAATGGCGACCCTTTGACACAGAATAACTATTAGAGCGACTCCAGTCCTGTTCACCGCTAAAACGATCTATCACCTGACCATTAATTTTGAACAACAATTCATCGTGATTCGCTTCAGTCGACGTTTTATAGTCAAAGTAAATGTCACCAGACTCAACCGTCACTGTAGCACTCAGAGCAATAGGTGGCTTGTTCCAACCAGTCGGAATATTTGATTTTAATGAATAATTACCCGCAGCCGCTGTTTCACGGGTTTGAATCCAATTAGACATATCCCAATAAATCGCCCAACTATCAGGCTCGAAACCAACAACACCATTTTTAATGACAGCACTGTCACGTGCTGTTTCGATGGGCAAGAAACGTTTGGTTTCAGATACATTTGGTATACCTAGCAAACCTTGATTACTTTTGCCAATGGAATACAGTTTGCTATCCTGAGCAATCATTATTATAACGCCTCCAGTCGAAGTAATCCTTCGACCCTTCATGCTACTAATCAATCTAGGCGTGGCAATGTCGTGTCTTGAATTCAATGGCTCGAAAAAGCTAGAGCCAGTCGCGTATAATAAGCCGGATGTCGTTAGAAATATTGTTGCTCTGCTTTGCGCATGAATTTGTCGTACAGGATAATTCAATGCAACCTTAACAGGCGAATGACGATCTGAATTAGTACCATCACCTAATCGACCATCGTTATCCCCCCACGCCCAAGCAACACCTGAACGATCAATCGCGAAGCTTCGATGATTGCTTGCTTCAATAAATTCTATGTCAGAAATTTTGTGTACTTGTACAGGTATACTGGAATATTTCGTACTTTCAATCCCCAGCTGCCCCATCGCATTATCACCCATAGCCCAAACAAGTCCTGTCTCATCAAGTGCTAATAAATGTCTATCACCGGCGGCGATCTGTGTAATACCCGTAAGTTCAACAATTTGCTCAGGTGTTTTCTCCTCTAAAGCGCCTGATCGCTCCATTCCCCAAACTGTGCCATTCTTTTTGAGCACATAAATATTATTACGACCAAAAACAAATTGATCAGCATCTTCAATGTTAATCAGCTGAGATGGTGACAATGTTTTTAGCCCCCAATACCAACTTTTGCCATCATTTGTAATCGCTATCGTTACACCGTACCCCGAGAAAACATCAATGACATTTTTCACTCCCAAAACTGGAAAAGGCAATTTTTTGTCGTCCTCTGAACCGATGCCAAGTTGACCTTGATGGTTTGAACCCCATGAATATAGGGTTCCGCTCGAATCCAATAACGTAGCATGGTCATTGTACTCTCCACCCGTCACCACCTTAACTGGCTCCGGTTGCTTTAATTCTGTCGACTCAATAAGTATTTTCCCAGTTGCGATTTCATTTGCGTCTTGTATGTCATAGCTCAATTGAATCCAACCACTCCAATTGTTAGGGGCGATGAATTCAAATTGTCCAGATTCATTTTGAATTAATGAGCCGTACTCAGGGTCGGAGATACGAGTAATTCGAATAGTATTATCAGATGAAATATCGTTGCTGGTTGGCAGTAAAACAATTGATTTACCCTGTTCAACACGATAAATATCTTGAATTGCATTCAAATTTATTTCAGTAGGGTCAGTACCCATTATAAATTCATCGTAATTACTATAGCCATCCTTATCTTGATCAGCGAGCCTGTCTACACTTCCCCACCTGAAGTACTTTTTCTCCCACTGATCAGGAATTTCATTCTTATTCTCATCTGATTGATATTCCGAATTATCAGGGTACTCATCATAGATGTCAGCGACACCGTCAAAATCTCGGTCTGAAATGGGTAGAGTTTTAAATTTAAACTCAAATGCATTGTTAAAAGAATCATTATCAGGATCGTCTGTTGGATTACAATCTAACAATGATGAAAAGTAGCTAAGTTCCCATTCGTCCGCTAAACCATCTTTATCCTCATCCAACCTATATTTAGGTTGGTTAGGAAATGGGTCGACTACGTCATCAAAGCCATCGCTGTCCGTATCTGCTTTCAATGGGTTACTGTTCAAGTTATATTCTTGTAGATCAGTGAGCTGATCAAAATCGTGATCCGTTGAAGCAGAAAAATAAGTTCTGTAACGTGCTTTTCGCTCCTCAATCGTTTCTCCAGCCAGAAATCTATTAGGTAATTCTTCTGCGTATTTGTGTTCCCACTCGTCATCAATACCATCTTTATCAATATCCATAAACGCGTTGGGGTTGCTTGGGAATGCATCCTTGGAATTTATTACACCGTCACCATCTAGGTCGCCTGGTACGATACCAGCCAAGTTTTTAAATCCATCCAAATAGATATCAGTAGTGTCACGGCCCCATTTTCCAATTGCATCAATTTCTATTGCGACAAAACCACTAGGTATGGTCACTTGGAATTTTGTCCAAAAATCCGCTTGTAAGTAATGATTAACCTTTGATCTACCAAGAACAGCTGTGCTTAACGTGACTGAGCCTGGTTTAGTGGTTTTTGCATAAAATTCAAATGTTCCACCTTGGCTCTCAAAACTGAGCAACAGTTTTGCAGAACGGCCATATTCAACTTGTTGCTCTGGTTTGATGGCGAACTTTCCATCGAACTTTTGCTCATTGGTAGGAACCCAATTTATACTGCTTAGGTTCTTCATATAATCTGGTAATTGTCCATCAATGATATCGAAATCAATAACATGAACGGGTTGATTGGTTTCAAATGCCTCTTTATCATTCACGCCATTGTCATCGAAGTCGGTTGTTGCATTTGCTGTAATTAAATCACCAAAGTTTTGCAACTCCCATTCATCACCTATTCCATCTGAATCTGAGTCTGTACGAGCGTGAGCGTTATCCGGAAATTCGTCTTTTGAATTAGGTGCCCCATCAAGGTCTCTATCACCTTCAATGATCGTGTAATATGCTGTATGTTCGATCACAGTGTGATCAATGAGGATAGAAAACGTAAACGCCCCATCTGCTAGGATATTATTTTCTGGGGGATTTGTTTCAACTTGAATATTGTATGAATAAGCACTTCGCCAATCACTAATTGAGGACAACTTCATCCATTCTGGTGCATTGATTGTTCTTAGCGAAATATCTGAGTAACGATTCTCAAGATTGTAATTTTGTATTTCAATATTAGATATTTGACCTGCATGGATCTCCAGAGGATCGTTATCTATAATATTCAATAATGTGTCATCATGAATCAAAATCCTTTCGTCACCTGGATAATTTTCTAGCTCTAAATCCAGCTTAATTTGTTCCTTAAATTCATACTTATTATCGTTTCTGATTGCAATCTTATAGATTTTACTCACTTCACCTGGTTCAAATTCAACCGTTCGACTATTTAAATCATTATTGAATCGGTCTCTAGTTAAATAATCGGAATAGTTTTGGGCATTAATTGAGCTTAGATTCGGTGAGAATTGGATAACATGTGATAGCGGTTGGCTAAGGTGAATTTCGAAATGCGCTATTTGTAAATCATCTCCCAAATCTTTCTCTGTGACATCCGTCGCTGTTGTATAAATAAATACGCCTTCATTGATGTGAACCTCATATTCCAGATCGCTCACTTTTTCTCCGTCTGTCGCCTCAAATTTTAACGTGAAGGAATCACCAACAGCGTCAGGGGTATTTCCAGTGATCAGCAGCTTATTTTTAGCGACGAAAGATGTATTTATCCAATCGGGTTTACTGGTAACTTTTAAAGTAGTGACATCAAAATCTAGGTCACGTGATTTTACTGTAAGGCGATATGGAGCACCGGCTATGGCTATATTTTCTTGCTCAATCAATATTTCAGGTTTTCTGTTGTAATAGCAATCAAGTGTCGTGCTTAAAGTTTCTGCCTCTGACCACTCACCATTTTCGTCTCGGTCAAGCCAAATGTAATGCTTCTTGCCGCCATGAAGGCATTCACTTCCCGCTACGACCATTTCAGATTCAATTTGAATCTTTGATAAGTCTGTATATCCTGCTTTACCCTGACCACCTTTTTCCCCTGTACAAACATAGTTTGTATTAAGAATTTCAGGCCTATTTAATAAACCATCTTTATTTACATCAAGACCAGTATCAATACGAATGCCACCGTTGCTACAGTTTTCACCGGCGGGTTCATCTGTTGTCACGACTAAGGAGTTTAACCCTGCTTGTCCGTTTGACTGAAGATTACATATTGCATCCACATTAGTCACTTCGCCTTCATCGAGTTGGCCATTACTGTTTAAATCACGGCCAACTTTGACAACTTTACCTCCTAACTCACAATCTTCTTTTTCTGCGTCTTCAATTAGGATCAAGCTATTTTTTCCGTCTTTACCGTCACTGCCGTCTAGACCGTCACTTCCATCTCGGCCATCTGTTCCATCTTTCCCATCCTTGCCATCGTTTCCGTCCTTACCATCGTTTCCGTCCTTGCCATCGTTTCCGTCCTTGCCATCGTTTCCGTCCTTGCCATCGATTCCGTCCTTACCATCGTTTCCGTCCTTGCCATCGTTCCCGTCCTTGCCATCGTTCCCGTCCTTGCCATCGTTCCCGTCCTTGCCATCGTTTCCGTCCTTGCCATCGTTTCCGTCCTTGCCATCGTTTCCGTCTCGACCGTCTGTTCCATCTTCACTGTCTTTGCCGTTTGTGCCATGACAAACAACCTGTGTTCGGTCGCTGTCGATTTCCCACTGATCTAAGATGCCATTTCCATTCCCATCAATCCCCATAGTGATTTCTACCCCACCGTTGGGGCATTGAACATCTGCAAGATCAAGTGATTTAGTAGAGACTATTGAATCGTAGTGAGTTGGAGGCTGACTATCTTTTCCGCTATCAGAGTTATTAGAGTTTGAGCAAGCTGAAATCAGCGCGATTGATAGCATCGCCGCTGATTTTCTTCCAAGTATTCGCATTATTATCTTCCTGTTTATCTAGCGGCGTGATTTTACCAGATATGCATGTTTAATCGAGTGTGCATTTGAGCTGATACATGTGTGAGAACCAAAGTACCGCCCATTTGGATTTATACAATTGAAGTAAGGACAACGCCTATAATGGGAAAATAATCAAAAAGCAAATAGCGGTTCGCAAAGTTTAAAGAGAGCTTCATGCGTATTGCTACCCGAACATCCACCCATTAATTTCAAAAAGCGACCTTGTCTTCAATTTTTTTACTTTAGACACATTTAAACCATTCATTTACTTGTATCAAATTACCAGCTCGAAAGAGGTTTCCACCTGCGATGAGCATGCAGACCTAGCTGCACAAGAAAGCCATCAGCATCGACAAAGCCAGCAGTGAATATGTAAAGCAAAGAGGACACAAATATTTCGCCGAAGCGGAATTTTGCGTGAGACGTTGACCAGTGCTTGATGGTTAGAGTGACTGTCCCTGCAAGATCTTACGGGCGATCAATGTTATTACACCACCAGCCATACAAGACTCGCAGCGAAAACCATTGCCAACATCTACAAATAGCACTGGTATATTAAACTATTTTTTAAGTGGATCATGCAGAATTTGAAAATCAAAGCATTCATTGAAACAAGTAAAAATACTGTACTGACTCAGATTTGAATGGCACTTTGTACTAACTTATTAATTCATTGCCTCAAGTGGAAGAATGGCTTAACCCAAGCGGCCTCCCGAATTGTTCAGATACTACAGATGACGTAGTTTGAGCGTAGAGACCTGATTGAGCATTTTAAACCACCGATACCAATCGAAAGTCATGAGAAAAATATGTGCCTAGATCTCTAAAATTTATAGGACAGCAGTGTTGTCATATACTTTTAGGTGGTTATAATTGCGCAAAAAAATGAGCTTTCTATGAATAGATTTGCAATCCCCCTCGCTAGTACTCTTGCACTAGCTATTAATGCGTGCACTTCTAGTCCGACATTCCCCAAGCCTATCCCTTCAAAACTCGCTGAACCCTCATTGACGCTAAAGCGCAAACATGACACTGAAATTATTGTTCATCCAGAAAATTCACACAGACAAACCGCCTTTAATGAAATAATTCGCTCTAATAATAAAGTAATAACAACACCAGATATCGGTAAAGACGGCTTATCCAAAGACCAAATAAGCACTACACTCGCTAAGTCGATTAACAGCATATCAAGCTGCCACAATGAAGCTTTTAATCGTGTAAGTAAATCAAAAGAAAAAAGTAATTTTAATGGCTATTTCATTGCAAAAATAGATATTGCACCGACAGGCGAAGTGAACAATGCAACCATCTCCCAATCAAATATTCAAGATGAAAAATTAAAGACTTGTGTCCTTCAAGACATCAAAACATGGCAGTTTCCAACCACGATTGAAAACACTCATGTGACTTTAATCTATCCATTTATTTTTGAATTCTAGCTTTTATCTAACACAAAGCTTTCTGTGTTTAGGCTGGCAAAGAGGACATCCACCTCAATATTGCGCCGAAGCGGAATTTTGCGTGAGGCGTTGACCAATGCTTGATGGTTAGAGTGACTGTCCCTGCAAGATCATTCAGTTTGCCTAGAAGATGTACTCACTTCTGTTGATGCTAAATAAGTGGTGCTAAAACAGATCGTCACGAATGCGTGGAGTGGGGATTACGAGACCAGCGATTTTTATTTCATAGATATGCTTGTTTTTCTTGATTATAATACGCCATTGATTTGGAGACTGGCCTGTAAATCAATTAATTGACATGGACATAGCGGAAGAGTGAACATGGAACATCGAGCATACGCAATTAAAATGTTAGGTATATAAAAAGTGAAAATTGAGGCTAGAAAGATTTTCGGTTCAAATGGCTTAATTGATGATTTGGTTGTCTCTGGAAATTCTGGAGAGTATTTAGAATTCTCTAAAATCGTTGGTAAAGCAATTGACTCCAGTACAGCCGTGCCTATGATATTAGACCCTGATATATCCATCGAAATTATCCGCGATGATGAGAGGCAGGAATTATTTACCTCTCTTCAAAATAAAAAAACGAATACTATTCAATGAATGATTGGGATAATCGAGATACATTAAGAATATTTGGCAGTGAAAAACTCCTATCTCAACTACAGATATTTTTAAGTGATCTTGCTGGTCGTGGTGAAGGTTATAGCTATATCAGTGAATATTCCGAAAAATTTGGATATTCATGTCATTCTCCAGAATGGAGGCTTCACGTTGAATCCACCTAACAAATTTATTAACTGCGGCATCGGAATGCCTTTTGGCTTCCTATTATTGAGGCGTTGAAGCTGTAGAAACCAATCCGACAATACACGCTTGTTAGAAATTGTACTTGAGATGCAATTTTATATTGTGCTCCCAACTAGCTCTTTCCGACACTGACCGAATGATTTCAACTACCTCATCAAATAATGACTTGGTTCCAGACTTAGCTGCTTCAAGGGTGGAATATGCCCACTCTTTACTCTCTTCAAAGTTTTCTTGATGTAAGAAGGGGCTATCTTTAATTACTGACATGCAGTAATCCTCAAGAGCTTTACAATTCATTGAACATTTAGAGACGTTCGAATTTTTCCATATTATTTCACATGGAGTTTCCAAGCCAAAACCGCCGAACAAACAGTCATCAAAGCCTTGGAGTGACTTACCAAAATATCCGCCTGGGGGATTTACAGACCTACCAAACTCCCGATATAGAGATTCTAAGTCCGTGATATTTTTTCCATTAAGTGTGTATATGTTCATGTAGTTCTAACACCAATATAGCTGGGCGAGTAAGCGTCTCATTTCGGAGGGTTAAACATCCATAAATTGTTACGTATTTTTCTAATGCCAAATTAAGATAATTATCTATATATTTTACTTTAATGTAGGCATATGATAGCCCATTGTTAAGACTTGCTAATTAATTACTTCCTAATCTTTATAATAGAAAGCCACTTTATCATATAAATAAACGAGCTCCTGATTACCCTGAGAATATGGTAACTTTTCCGTTGAAAGGACCACTAGCTCATATCCTCCAGTTAATCCGCTTCCCCACTCAATAGCAACATAGTCCTCTCTTATAAATACATCGACTGGAAATGAACTGATGTTAAAAATTTCATGATTCTTCTTGAGATTTTCTAAAAATAATTTGTACCCCTCGTCACTCCTTGAAAAGCACTCTTCTCCATTACAGTATCGTTGATAAGAAGAGTTTACTAAGGTAAATATTTCTTCATAATCTTGCTTGGAGTATTTACTTAGCCTAATCTTTGCTCCCAAATCGTCCAGTCGATTATTAGGGATAAGCATCGCGCCCCACGCAATCGCACAAATAAGTAGAATTTTCCCAGTTTCTGAATTTCTTTTATTCTTATCGAGTAGTCTAGAGACAGGAATAAGTGTGAATACAACACTGGCGAGGACAAGAGAAATTATTAGAATTGGAGTGAATATTAACCCTAAAAAAGTAGGGTCTAATAAATACCCTGACAATAGACTGCTTATACTAATTAAAATCAGGCATATGATTAGCGATATTGGATATTTGTAATTAAGCAAAACTAATCTGGACATCCATTCAAAATTTTCATCAAATTATACAACCTCCGACGCAGCAAAAAAAGTTTTAATGTTAGTTATGAAAAGGGCTGTTTTCGTATTTTCAGATAGTATTAAGAGATGCAGCGATTTCATAGGATCAACAGAAATAAATGCCCAATTCCGATAATTAATAATTGAGAATCGGCTACTGTGTTAGCTAACCAGGTGTTGGTCATTTGATTTAAAAGATTACAGAAACGATGGCAATGAGGACATCCTCCCCAATATTTCACTGAAGCAGCGTTTTCGTAAGGCGTTGGCCAATGCTTGATTGTTAGAATGACTACCTATGCAAAATCATCATTTCATCTCTTGCCGGAGAAAAAGGGGGTGCAGTATACTTTCAATTGACCCTTTCTTATACCTAATCAAGTGATGCACTTCGGATTAAACCCAGGATTTTTTACTTTTTAGTCCCTATGAAGGATGTCCTTTTTTGATCGTCCTTTTTAATTTTTCTTTATTCTTTTTTTCACCCCTTAATATTTTTCATTGACTGAACAAAAAACGTCTGATACTTTTATGCTAGATATTACATGTATAGTAATATTTATGGCTCTTAATGGATTTATACAAGGATGTTATATATGAGTAATTTATCTAGTGTAGATTCCCTTCGCTTTAGCAACTTATCCGCCCCTTATTTAGTTTACGACCCCCTAAGAGAAGGCGTGGAACGTTGCCCTTTCCCTATTTCTATTGATTCAAAAATGATGCTTCTCAAAAAATGAAAAAATCAGGTATTAGAGATTTTATTGTTGGTTGTGGACCAGAAAAGCCCGATGCATGGGAAAATCTTTTTAAGTACCGAGAAGCAGGTAAGATTCCAGAAGACACAGAGGCAACTTATATTATATTGCTTAGAGGCGGTTTCTAATTCTGGTGTGCTAAATATACCTGACTTCCTAGATATTGAAGATAAGAAAAATTATTTTGCTAATTACCCAGGACTGCATCCAAACACTATAAATATGGCATTTAAAAAATGCCATATTTATAGTAGCTATACAGAAAATGAAATTTTAGAAGGTACCGAGGAAATAAAATCTTTTATGACAATGGAAGTAAATGCTATTTCCGATTTATATAATGAAATTAAAAGTTCAATTTATAAATTCTACAAAGATAATTATTGGGAATACAATAAACTTGCAGAAAACTTCGCCAAGGAAATTGAATAATGATTTCTGTAGTGAAATGATGCACGCCAACATATCAATGGCAGTTACTAATATCTAATACGGTTGAAATATGTTTTCTATTGTTTTTCCAATTTTTATGGTTATATTAATTGGATATATTTTTGGACGTTTTCGTAGCTATCCGGCAGGTTCAGATAAGCTATTAAATGATTATGTCTTATATATATCTTTACCTGCTTTGCTTTTTATTGCTGTCGCAAATGCGGATCCTAAAGAGTTGTTACAATGGGAATTCATTTTAGCAACCTTGGCAGGGATTGTGACTGCCTATGTTTTGGGTTTAGTGATTGCTTCTTTCAAGCGGTTTTCTAGTTCCCAATCTTCTATTGTTGGTATGGCTGCGTGTTATGGCACAACAGGCTATATGGGCGTGCCCATTGCGGTGTCTGTTTTTGGTGATCAAGCCGCTGTACCTGCGGCGATTGCAACCATTCTTCATAATATACCTGCTATTATGGCGGTTATTATTACTCATGATATTGCCTTAAAGTCATCACAAGAGAACGGTTCTCTGACCAGTAGTTTTATTGGGGCATTAAAAACAACCTTGCTGAACCCTTTGACTCTGGCTGTGATAGCGGGTGCGCTTGTGTCTTTCTTGTCGCTAACGATTCCCGTCATGATTGAATCCTTGGCGACATTCCTAGCTGCAGCATCTGGACCAACGGCATTGTTTGCATTAGGACTCGGTCTTGCCAAATTGGAAAGTAAAGAAAGCATTCGCTTAGGGAATATGATTTCGCTGAGTCCAATTATTGCTATCAAAGTATTCATGCAGCCACTGATTACGTTTGTGGTTGGTTACTATGTTTTTGGCCTTGCCATTACGAATATTTGGTTTGTTGTGGCGATCTTAATGGCGGCTCAACCAATAGGGGCTGGTGTTTACGTCTTTGCTAATAAGTACAATTTTTTCAAGGATGAGGTCGCCATATCCATTATGATTTCATTGATGGTTACTGTTTTGACTCTTTCAATATTGCTAGAGAATATGAAAATCTAGCAGTTAAAGTGTATTAGCTCAGACTTGATCTAACAGTTACCCGTTTTTAAACGGTGCCTGTCAGGTTAAATTTGAGCTAAATTCTTTTCAACACAAACGGATTTACCATCAGTATGAGAAACCTTAGAGGGATATCCAATTCAATTAATCCAAGTTCCATCTGACCTAAAATATCCCAATAGATTTTTGTTATGCTTACTCTAACTCTTCTGGCAATGAGGACATCCACTCCAACACTTCGCAAAAATGGCGTTTTGCGTGAGACGTTGACCAATGCTTGATGGTTGGTTTGACTGTTGCTGCAAGATCACTTTGTTTATCGTGTCGGCACAAAAAGGCCGGGCGGACACAGCGATAATTCAGCGTGGCTTCTAAACTGACGAGTTGCTTTCTGGGTTTGGTCACAATGCATTCCTTTGCTTACTATGATTTGGTGTTGTTACTGTAAGCAAAACCAAAATCCAGATCCAGATCAATCAGCCGATTTACTTAGCCTATTAGGATGAATGCTCTTGTAGTTTTGAAACGAGTCCAGCAAGCATGCTTGCTATTTCATTGGCTCTGTTATAGATCAAGATCATAGTAACCATAAATATAGTCTAAAAGGATTTCAATTCTTTTTTTGACTAAAGCCAGCTCGCTTTTTATTCGACCAGATGTACCCATAGAACCATTCACGTGAAACTCTAAATCAAAATCTGCAGACTGTTTAGAGTATTCATCCCATTGATTATTCAAGCGCTGAAAAACATCAAGTTCAGTGATATTATTTGTATCCTTAAAATGCATCGTTAATGCTTCTTCTAATTCCAATTCTAATGCCTTTAGCTTCTTGGTTCTTTCTAGTGGACACCTCCAGGCGATAGCTCTTTCATCCGTTTTTTCATCTATTAAAATTGCACACTTAATTTCTAAAATATCTTTATAGTTATCTCTAAAATCTTTAGCTTCGACAGAGATAGAAACCAATATGGCTAATATTATGAATACTATTTTCATAATTACTCCTAAAAGAACAATAGGCAAAGCAGACACCCACCTCAACATTTCGCTGAAGCGGCATTTTGCGTGAGGCGCTGACCAATGCTTGGTTGTTAGAATGACTGTCCCTGAAATATTTTTCTGCAAGAATTTTGGCATTCCTTTGCCACGCATCTTTTAGAACATTGTCAGCCCATTCGTTGTGATGGCGAAAATATTTTTGTGCATTTGGACGATGAAATGCATTTGCTACTCATTATTACTTCACTCGTTACCCACACATATAGGTGCCCGTCCCAACTGCTAACAATTCGTCATCTTCATTTTTAAATTCCATTCGACAAACTGCTACCTTGCTGCCGATGCGCAATATACTGGCGCTGGCAAAAAATTCTTTTCCTTTACCAGGACGTAAATAATCGACTCGCAAATCGATGGTGCCCAACTTTGCAAGACGCTTGGGTTTTTCTTCTTTCGGGATATCTCCGAGGCGGGCATAGGCACCTACTAAAGCCACTGCTCCACCTGCCACATCCAATGCGGTGGATATGACCCCGCCGTGCAAAATGCCTTGCAGCCAATTGCCTACTAATTCAGGGCGCATATTCAGCTTGAAGATGACTTCGTCGTGTTCGAGTTTATGGATCTGTAAACCCACATGGCGATTAAACGGAATTTGCTCCATAAAATTAAGCGCCAAGTTGATTTCGGTTTCAGAAAACTGAGATTTCACTGTGTGTACCTTTGGCGAACCGCGAGCCAAAGGCTCTGCGACTACGTTCGTCTAAATTGATGATATTTTTCAACCCATTTCAAGACACGTTGCGGGGCATGTGCACGCTTCCATTCGCCCGCTGCGTACTTGTTGGCTTCCATTAATGTTGGATACGCATGAATAGTGCCCAGTATTTTGTTGAGCCCTAATCCATGTCGCATGGCCAGAACAAATTCGGCAATCAGCTCACCGCCGTGAATCCCCACAATGGTGGCGCCTAAAATTTTATCTTTACCTGGCACCGTGAGGACTTTGACAAACCCGCTGGCCGCTTGATCGACAATGGCGCGGTCCAGCTCTTCAATCTCGAACCGCGTAACCTCATATTCAATCCCTTGCGCTTTGGCGGTTTCTTCATTTAACCCCACCCGGCCGACTTCGGGATCGGTATAGGTCGCCCAAGGAATGACAGCATAGTCTGCTTTGAAACGTTTTAAATGACCAAAAAGGGCATTAACACTAGCAAACCATGCTTCATGGGCAGAAACATGAGTAAATTGATAACCACCAATCACATCGCCTACCGCAAACACACCCGGCATGCTGGTTTCAAGGTATTCATCCACTTGAATAAATCCACGATCATCAATGGCAATGTTTAAATTTTCCAAACCATAACCGGTCACATTGGCCTCTCGTCCGATGGCCAGTAGCATCGCATCGAATGCGATCCATTGCTCACCCTGCTCACCTTCGATGAGCGCTTCGCTGCGTTCGCCCTGTGCCCGCACTGCTTTTAAGCTGTGCTTGGTTTTTAACTGAATGCCTTCTTGGACAAAACGCTGACGAACCGCTTCGACGACATCGGCATCTTCACGCCCCAATATTTGCGGTGCAGGGTCAACCATGATGACTTGCGAACCAAAACGTCGAAAGCTCTGCGCCAGCTCACAACCAATCGGCCCAGCGCCTACCACCAACAACGTCTTCGGCAAGGTTTTAATATTCCACAATGTGTCAGAGGTGTAGTACGTCACCTCTTCTAAGCCCGGAATATTGGGAACACGTGGACGCCCGCCCGCTGCAATGATGAGGTTGCGCGCCGTTCGTTTTTCACCATTCACTTCAACGGTCCATGGGTCAAGAATGGTGGCCGCACCTTCAATGCAATTCACACCTAAGCCTGTGTAGCGCTCCACACTGTCATGGGGTTCCACGGCTTGAATGCTGCGGTGAACACTTTCCATGACCGCAGGAAAATCCACATTTACATCGCCGGTATGAATGCCTACCTGCCCTGCTTCTCGCATGTCTTGCGCAAGCCGCGCGGCGTGAATCAGTGCCTTAGAGGGTACACAGCCTGTGTTTAAACAATCACCACCCATTTTATGTTTTTCGATCAAGGTCACTTTGGCTTTGGTCACTGCCGCGATATAGGACGACACCAATCCGCCTGCTCCCGCACCCACTACGATGAGGTTATCGGTAAATGTTTTTGGGCGGGTAAAGGCTTTTTGCTTACGTCGACGCTGCACGCTACGAATGGAGGCCCGTGCAATCCACGGAAAAATGGCCAACAACACAAACGAACCAATCAGCGTCGGTGACAGTAATCCGGATACACTCAACGTATCGAGCTTGCCTAATTCTGCACCCGCGTTTACGTACACCGCCGTGCCCGCCAGCATGCCCAACTGACTCACCCAATAAAACCGCCATGCGCTGATCGGCATCAAGCCCATGACTAAATTGATCACGAAAAATGGGACGACGGGAATCAGGCGTAAGGTAAATAAATAAAAGGCACCGTCTTTTTCCATTCCCTGATTGATGGTTTTGAGGTATTGACCAAATTTACTTTGTACCCAATCACGCAGTAGCAACCGTGTGATGAGAAACGCCAATGTTGCTCCGATAGAACTGGCAAAGCTGATCAACAGCAGCCCCCAGCCTAGTCCAAATACGGCGCCACCGATGAGGGTTAATGCAGCAGCCCCTGGTAAGGAAACGGCGGTCGCCGCGACGTAGACACAAAAGAAAATTCCGGCCGTTAGGATGGGGTTTTCCGCAAATAAGGTTTGATAGAATGACGGCGTCAGGTATTGCTGACCACCCAACTGATAGAACAGCGTAATGGCGAGCACCACGAGTATAATGACACCGAGTTTTTTCATGGGGCTCCCCTAAGCAATGAGCTGGATCGACAGTATGCATGGACATTCACGCCAAGCATGGACGGTTATGACTGCTTATTCACCAGTTTAGTTCGTCAGAGCAAACTTTAGCAGGCTGTTGTGAGACGGATTCAGGCGCGTTTGATACGGCTCAGTCAGTACCGATGACACGGAATGACGTACAATACCCCATAATGGATACAATCGACGTCTATATATTTTTTGCTGGAGACTGAAATGGCATTTTCCGATGCACAGCGCTTTTTTCCTGAAACACGATTACGCCGAATGCGCACCGATGACTTCAGTCGCCGCTTAATGCGCGAACAACAGTTGTCTGTGAATGACTTGATTTACCCGATGTTTATCTTGGACGGTCAGGGTGAGCGAGAAGCCATTGCTTCCATGCCGGGCATTGAACGACTCTCGATCGACCTAGCCGTAGAAGAATGTAAAACCCTGTGCGCACTGGGCATTCCAGCGGTCGCCTTGTTTCCTGTCACACCGAGTCATCATAAAAGCGAACTGGCTGAAGAAGCCTATAACCCAGATGGCATCGCGCAACGTGCCGTGCAAGCCATCAAAGCCGCTTGTCCAGAGCTAGGCGTCATCACAGATGTGGCACTCGACCCCTTTACATTATCTGGCCAAGACGGCATTACTGACGAAAACGGCTATGTATTGAATGACCGTACGATCGAAGTCTTGGTGCGCCAAGCCTTATCCCACGCGCAAGCCGGTGCCGACATTGTCGCCCCTTCCGATATGATGGACGGTCGCATCGGTGACATCCGCGGAATGCTGGAAAACGAAGGGTTTGTAAACACTCGCATCATGGCCTACAGCGCGAAATACGCTAGTGCCTACTATGGCCCATTTAGAGATGCCGTTGGGTCTGCGGGCAATTTAGGCAAAGGCAATAAATACAATTATCAGATGGACCCAGCTAATGCCAATGAGGCATTACATGAAGTGGGACTCGACCTCGCAGAAGGCGCAGATATGGTGATGGTTAAACCGGGCATGCCTTATTTAGATATTGTGCGAAACGTTAAAGATGCCTTCAAAGCGCCGACCTTTGTCTATCAAGTCAGTGGCGAGTATTCGATGCACATGGCTGCCGCTCAGAATGGATGGCTCGACCTAGAAGCGGTGATGATGGAAAGCTTAACCTGTATAAAGCGCGCGGGTGCCGATGGTATCTTAACCTACTTTGCCAAAGCAGCGGCTGAAGTGCTCAATCGATAGAAAACATGTAAAGGGAAAAAAGATCATCGCCGTTAACTGTGAGAAAAACGGCGATGATTCAAATTCTGAGACAAGAACAGCGATACAAGGCAGTAGAGGTACTTTCTCGATGACCAAACCCATCACACCGGTTACCACGCAGGACACAAAAGAACGTGACTTAAGTGGGTCAGAGTTTTATTTCAACCGTGAATTAAGTCACCTGCAATTTAATATTCGTGTTTTGGAGCAAGCACTCGATCCCGAACATCCACTGCTAAATCGCTTAATGTTTCTGTGCATTTTTTCCAGCAATTTAGATGAGTTTTTTGAAGTCAGAGTGGCGGGACTCAAACAACAAACGGCATTCGGTCGAGAGTTACCTGGGCCAGATGGTCTGCCACCGGCGCAAGTGTTACAACAGATTAATACGTTGGTCAGCAACAATGTGCAGCGCCAATATGAAGTGCTGAATGACCATTTAATTCCGGCGTTGGAAAAAGAAAATATTCGCTTTCTGCGCCGCACCCAGTGGAACGAACAACAAAACCATTGGATCAAACAATATTTCAATGAAGAAATTCAACCCGTCATCAGTCCCGTCGGGCTGGACCCCTCCCACCCGTTTCCACGCTTAGTGAATAAATCATTAAACTTTATCGTTGAACTGGAAGGGAAAGATGCATTTGGGCGCAACACCGGATTAGCCCTCATTCCAGCACCGCGTTCGCTACCGCGCATCATTCGTTTGCCCGATGACATCAGCGACACGGGCGACAGTTATGTATTTCTATCGTCAATGATTCATCAATACGCCGATGAGTTATTTCCGGGCATGAAAATTAAAGGCTGTTACCAATTTCGCCTAACACGCAACGCCGATCTCACGTTCGATCACGAAGATGTAGCGGATCTCGCCATCGCCTTACAGGGCGAATTACACAGTCGCCATTTTGGCGATGCCGTTCGACTCGAAGTCGCCGACAATTGCCCTGAAAACCTATGGCAGTTTCTATTAAACGAATTCAATCTAACGGAACAAGACTTATATAAAGTGAATGGACCGGTTAATGCACACCGACTAATGGCCGTCGCCTTAGAATGCAACCGACCCGATTTACGGTATCCAATTTTTACACCGGGTGTACCGAAACACCTGAGTTTTAAAAAGGATATTTTTACGGCCATTCGTAAAAACGATCATCTGTTACATCACCCCTTTGAAAGCTTTACTCCTGTGGTCGAATTACTCAGACAATCCGCCAATGATGCCGATGTGCTCGCCATTAAGCAGACTTTATATCGTACGGGTTCCAAGTCGGAAATGGTGGATGCGTTGGTGGATGCCGCAAGACGCGGCAAAGAAGTCACCGTCGTCATTGAATTGCGCGCTCGATTTGACGAAGAAGAAAATCTACATCTCGCCAATCGATTACAAGAAGCCGGTGCCGTCGTGGTCTACGGCGTGGTGGGCTATAAGACACATGCAAAAATGATGATGGTGGTACGCAGGGAAGGCAAAAAACTCCGTCGTTACATACATTTAGGCACTGGAAATTACCATGCTGGCAATGCGCGTCTCTATACTGATTACAGTTTTATGACATGCAATAAAGACATATCAGAAGATGTTCATAAAGTGTTTATGCAGTTAACGGGAATGGGTAAAGCACTGAGTATTAAAAAGTTATTTCATGCGCCCTTTACCTTGCATAAAAGCCTATTGGATTTAATCGCCAAACAAGCTGAATGCGCCGAAGCTGGCGACGACGCCCGCATCATCATTAAAATGAACTCACTCACCGAACCCAAAATCATCCAGGCGCTCTACAAAGCCAGCCAAGCCGGCGTAAAAATCGACTGCATTATTCGAGGCATGTGTCGCTTAAAACCCGGTATAAAAGGTGTGTCTGAAAATATTACCGTGCGCAGCATTATAGGTCGGTTCTTAGAGCATACGCGCGTCTATTATTTTGGTAATAAAAGCAGTGAACAAATTTTTGCTGCCAGCGCGGATTGGATGGAGCGCAACCTGCATTCCCGTGTTGAAACCTGTTTTCCGATTGAGAATGAAAAACTCGCATCCCGCATGAAAGAAGATTTAGAGCTATATATTCAGGATAACTGCCAAAGTTGGCTATTAAATTCGAATGGAGAATACATTAAACAACGCCCAAAAAAATCTGAACCGGCCATCAACGCCCAACTTCAATTGTTGAATGAGTGGGCCATTTAATGAGAGGTAGGTCTCATTTTATAGAATAGTTATGATTGATTGTATTAAGAATAACTATTCTTCTATTCAAGTATTTTTATATAGAACCGATTTCAGCGTAATTGACGCATTTTGATGCCCAACATTTAAATTAAAAACATAAGCATTTTATCGAATATCAGCGTCTATTTTTAATGTAATATTCACTACACCTTAATATTTTCCTTTCTTTTTTCCATCACACTATATACTGACAAATCCAGAGTGAATACATAGACAGCCTGGTCTATAGACACAGCGTCAGACACGCAAAAAGCTTGCTGTTAAAAATGCAATCTCTCTGTTCAACCCCACACAAAATCGCAGTATCAAACATAAAAGCAGTTATATTTGGAAAATTTAATTAAATGAGGAGCGAACGAAATGAAACGGACATTTCACTTTATTGGCATGATGCTAATATTAGGAATTTTGAGCATGGTGGCTCAAGCTGACCCAATCGAAGATCTTTCAATGAAGGATTATCAGGCAGGTTGGTACCCAAATTATTACAAGCAGCAAGGGCCCATGACTTGCCCTGAAACGTGCAAACGCTGGGTTGGTACTCGTGCAGAGCAAGAGTCAGTATCTAATCTATTGTCGGATTTTACAACAACCCATGTATGCAAAACCCCTGATAACCCAGAGATTGTGATTGAACCTAAAAATGACCCTAACTCTCATTGGCTTTACGGTAATCAACTTGACGATAAACCGAATTGTTACATCGGTACACCCTACGGTGCGAAAGAATCACCCTATTACATGTGTTTATGTGTCAAACCCTTATGCAACAAACCCGACCTCACTGTCACTGTAATTTATGACCCTGTTTGGGACAATACATCTGGTCAATCTAAGGTCTCTGTCGAAGTGAAAAATATTGGCACCGTCACCTCAGTAGCCACTTACACACGCATACGAGACATTGACACTGGCTCAATAAGCTATGCCGCTACACCTTCATTGGTACCCGGTGCCTCAGTTGTACTGTTGTTTACGTTCAATTATTGGGTATTTGATCCTAATGCACATTTAGAAGTCATAACGGACTATAAAAATCCTAACGACGAATGTGATGAAACTAACAACCTAAAAATTTACTATAAAAAAGGATAGACAGCGAGACTAGCAGAGATGGTGAACGGGCATTCGAAATGAGTTAATTAGAATGCCCGTTTCCATCGTTTCTCACGAAGATGAATGTAAATGGCTCCTCAATTATTTCAGTGAGGTCAACGCATCATAACAAGCATCAATATCTTCAATTGAATTAAATCGCGATACGGATAACCGCACCATGTGGTCTATCCCTTGATTCGCCATATAAATCGGCGTGTGCGAACCGATGGCCACCCATGCATTTATATTCGACTTCTTGAGTTCGGCGACAATATATTTGGGTGTAAGACTCTCGTGGACAAAGGTTAAAATTCCTTGTTGGTGTCGGCCGGGTTTCACGATCGTCACCCTCGACAGCTCAGCCATACGTGCATACAAGTGATGTGATAACAGCGCTACGTGAGAAAAGTCATCCTCCGTAATTTCTGTCACTGCATGGAATAAACCAACCATGGCCGAGATGTTTCGTTCACATAGTTCAAAGCGACGAGCGTCTGTTACAGAAGCACTCACATCCAATTGAGCATTTATATTGGTGGTGTGTAAGTCTAAGTCCTGCGGTTGGTATCGTTGGCGAAAACGCTCACTCAAATAAGAAAAGGCCGTTCCACGTGGCCCGCAAATAAACTTACGACCCGCCGCAGTCAAAACATCACACCCAATTTTGGTTACATCAATTTCTAATTGACCCACTGCCTGACAGGCGTCCACCATATATATGGCAGGATGACCTGCTAGGCATTGCCCTATTTTTTCGACGGGGTTGACAATTCCACAACCAGAGGGCACATAAGTAATCGACACCATGGCAACGTTTGAGTGTAAATTCTGCTGCATCCATGAAACATCAATATCACCTTCGTCATCTAAGGGAATGGTGCGCAACGTAAATGGAATCGTTTTCTGCAATTGTGATAACGCAATTAGGTTTCCTGCATACTCGAACGGCGTCACCCAAATCTCATCGTCTGCACTCACGTCATGCATACAGTGCAGCGCGGTTAACCAAGCACGAGTTGCATTTTCATAGATGGCAATGTCCGATGATTGAGCACCTAAAAAGTCCGCCAATGCTTGGTAAAGATCAACGTCGAGTAATTCACCGTTGAACTGTTCCGCTTCATAGCCGCCTAGCTCACGCTCAAGCGCCAGATAGTTTATCATCGCTTCATAGGTGGCCGTTGACTGTATCCCAGCACCTGCATTGTTTAAATGAATCATGCTTTCCCTCAATTTTGTTCTAACCAGACATAACGGTTATTGCGAATTAATAAAATAGCGACAATCGACAGCAATATGCTACCAGCGAAGTAGTCCCAAATATTTAACCCAGACTGGGTGGCTAACATAAAGGCTAAAGGTGGGGCGGCAATCAAGCCGATATTGACACCTGCCGAATACAATCCCATATTGCGTGCCAGTGTATTCTCTTCGGAGACTTCACTCACGTAATAGGTCAAGCTTGGGAATACGATCATTTCTCCAAACGTCCATAGAACGGTGGCCAGCAAAAAGACTACCCCTAATGTTGTATGACCAAATATTAAAAAGCCGACTCCCGATAGCAAATAACCCCATAGCAATGCATGAGAATGGCTAACATGATTCATTTTCTGGTTTAACGGCACTTCAACAAGGACAATTAAAATGGCATTCACCATAAAAATTAAGCTGACCCAATAGCTGGGTAAGCCCACATATTCAATGATATAAGCGCTTAAAAAAGTGGGGGGTAAAGCAAAACTAAGATGAATAGGAAGTGACAGCATAAAGAAAAACCAAAAGCGTACTTCAGATTGCTTGCTACCATACAGCCAATTCTTAGCGCCCCTATTCGCAGAGTGAGCTGTTTCTGATTCACCCATGGTTGGCTCTTCAGCCTCCATGGTTGAAGCAGTTGTTAAGAGATTATTCGATGGGTCATCCACCCATTCATTTGTTGAATTCGACGTTTCGCTGGTTCGAATAAAGTAATAAGCGGCCGCCAATAAACAAATTGCCGCGTTAATCGCAAACAGTAAACTTCCGTTCATTACAAATACAACACCGCCAATGGCTGGCCCAATGCCCATGCCAATATTGATGCCTAAACGCTGGCAACTGAACGAAATTTTACGATCATCACGGTCAGTGTGGTGGGTAATTTCAGAATAGGAGGCCGGTGTAAAGGATTCGTAAAAGAATCCCCAGAATAAGGTAGCAATCGCGATGGGGATATAGCCGCTCGTGAAGGGCAATATACACAATGCACTGGCATTGAAAATTAAAGCCGTCACGATAATCGTTCGGGTGCTAAAGATACTCAATAATTGCCCAGCAAAAATATCTGCCACAAGAGCGCCAATACCATAAAGTGACACAATGGTCGCAATTTGAGTGGTGGTCAGCGCTTCGCCTTGCAGTAAAAACGCCGATAGGAAAGGAAAAGCCATGGTGCCCGCGCGAAATATCAGCGTGGTATAGAATAAACTGCGGATGCGAGGCTTTAAGCCATTGATGGCTTTTAACGAAGAAGGAATCATAGCTAAGCACGATTGAATAAAATGAAATGCCCACCGGCTGATGAATTCTATGACCGCATTTCAGTCATCGAATTCATCAGCCGGTGGGCGTGTACATGCCGCACTCACGATAATACTCACGAGCGTGTCCGGTTTAGAGCCTATAAAATATAAATTTCATCTTTTATGGCTTCAATAGCATCATAATCTTGCTGAATTTGATCCGCGCTTTCATGACACATAAAAATGCGCACGGGGCTGGTGAGTAGATCAATAGTGGGGACCAATTGCTCACCTTTTTTGCGTTTAACCCCGACTAAATGCACACTGGGCATCGCTTCAATACTGGCAAGCACATCTTGATTTATGCCTTTTATGACGCCGTGTTTTTCAGTGGCAACGCTGTAAACAATGGCATTCAGTTTCTTCTGATAGATCTTACCCGCATATTCGGCTAAAAATTTCTCAGGTTGCGTGTAGCACATAGCGATTAGATCGGCCTGATTTTGGCCAATACAGCGATTATGAAATTCTGGATTCATGTTGCCGTTTAGACGAGCACCAATTTCAACCAATGTCGGGCCGTCCGGTGTGATAATCACCTCAGAATGGGCCGGACCATGATCAATTTGCATCGCGGGTAATACCTCTTTGATGTAGGCACTCAGCTGTGCGACGCGTGGGTCATCTGGATCGAGTAATACATCTTTATCGTATATTTTTTTGCCGCCAGCGATGAGGTTTTTTTCGTATTTCCAAATACCGCAAATGTGCACTTCGCCATTAACGCTAACAGAATCTACGATGTACTCTTCACCTTCTAAGAAAGATTGTACTAATACTTCTTGGTTTTGTTCTTCAAATATATCTTTGCTCGATAACACATAACTGATGGCGTCGGCGACCTCCGGTAACGATTCGCAAATAAACACACCGTCAGTCGAAGCACTGCTTAACGGTTTAATCACGCAAGGTAAGGTATTTGTCGACTTGACCCAATCCAAGATAGGCTGCTTTTCATTTGATTTGTATTGCTGTGCACAGCGAACCCCCTTGTCACGGAGGCTTTCAATCATAAAATATTTATTGCGCCGAGCGACTGATTTATCGGTGCCATTGGATGCCAGACCAAGCTTTTCGCTGATAAAGTCCGTCAACGGTACGCCTGGTTCTTGGCCGGTCAAGACAGCGATGGGTTTATGCTGGCGAATTTTATCCAGCGCTTCTTCGCTACGATCGCAATAAATATTGTCAATGTAACGATTTAAGTCGGGAAGTAGCATGGACGCCATGAGTTCTTTGGTACTTTGTACATGCACCAACTGAACGCCAATTCGATCGAATGCATCCGGCAGAAAATTGCCCGTTGAATACCCGTCGACAATGACTGCGGTGGGTTTGGTTTCATTTGTCATGATTATTTACCACTTATCTATCCATTTGCGCCTGACAGCCATTAGGGGTGACTCAACACTCTGGTGACGGTCATACCGTTACAGCAATGCCTTAATTGGTAGGCAGACTTCATCTAGGAACAAGTTAATTTGGCTAGACCCTGCCTGCTAGGGCGAGTAGGCATCCAGCCCATGCTCATTGTTTTTTTTCCTGCCCATAGCCGACGATGATGCCGGCTACATTGAGGGAGCGTTAGTAATCTTGCGCAAAGACCACACGTTGGTGATCGTTCACATCGGCTAAGAACTCGAACATATTGATGGGGTATTCTGCAATTCGGTGCACAACATGCAGAAACCAGTTTTCACCAAATACACCCGTAATACGGCAGGGAACCCCTTGCGCTTTGATACTTTTGAGCAACTGGGGCTGCACACCGTGCAACATTTCAAGTTCCAAGCATTGGTTTAACAAACCGTTTGCATGCGCAGCATTCACGATAGATTCATCATGAGTCGCACAGGAAACCGGTACATTTGCGTCAATCAAATCGCTTAACAGCTGGAGATACCGCTCATCCAATGCCCGACCTCGCGGCAAGGCGACATCTTCTGATTCCCGATACACGCCTTTGACCAAGCGAACTTTTCGCCCAGCGCGAATGAGCTGTGGCAAGTCGTCGAGCGTACGATGCAAATGTGCTTGCACCGTCACGCCCAAATTGTCGTAGTGCGGCGCCAGCTCATTAAAAACGGCGTAAATATCGTCGACGAGCTCGGAACGTTCCATGCTCAAAATGACCAGTACACCCTTCTGCTTCGCTTTATCTAATATTTTCCGCGTATTTTGAATGGCCAGTGCATGGGATTCCAATAAACCAATGGCGGTTAAATCAAAACCAATTTGAAAGGGCGAACCGGCTTCGGGCACGACTTGGTCAATAACATCTAGGTAGCCTTGTACAAACTCAGCAACCGTTTCGGGTGCATTGTTTTCCTCACCCACAATTTCTAAGCCTGTGATATAACCCTTATCTGCTAGCGTGACTAATTTCGGTAAGGTTTCGTTAAAATCCCGGCCTAAAATATACCGCTGCGCTGCAGGCCAAAAGACGGTATCAAAATCACGACTTTCCGAAAACATGGCTCGACAAAGCGGATTTAGCGCAATTTTTTTCAGCCCGTGATTGGCTGAAGTCATTAATTCTGGTGTCACAATCGACATGCTGTAATCCCCTATGCTGACTGCATGTTTGTGTTCGTGGTAACAGAGTGAGAAGCTCGATCTGAGTCAAAACGATGCTTCATAAAATGCTCTGCGTAGGGCTTACCTTTTTCCGATGGATGGGCTTTTAACCACTCACGGTATTTACGCGTGTAGCTGATCATGGTTTCTTCGTTATCTCGATTTTTGGTAAAGATCCCTCCCCAAACTGCATCCCAGTCTCGATAGGTCGGGTCCTGTAGTAATATTTTGTGCGCTTTGCGTAAGTTATAAAATGGAATGGCAGGACGCATATGATGGATCAAATGGTAATTGTCATTATGACGACCGAGTAGAAAACGCTCTAAATACCAACCGTGACGGTTACGCGTCAGAAAATACGGTTTATCTTCTGATTGTGGTAATGGATAGTGTTCGGCGAGTTCAACCAACCAACCAATCGCAATGCCGGTTGTAAACAATGGTACAAACCAGAACAACAGTAATTCCTGAGCCAGATTAAAATACACCGCTAGACCGATCAGTACTGCCCATAAACCCACAAATAGTAATCGCTCGGCACCAATACCAAACAGAGCAGACGTACCGCCTTTATCTTTAAACATGAAGCGATCACGGTAGATGTAAATAATATAAGACAGTGTTCGATAGCCAATGACGGCCAATAAAACATTTTTCACAAAAAAACGTGTGGTAGATTCATTTTCGTTGTATACACCTAATTGCAAATGGAATGCATAATCAGGATCTTTTTCTTCGTGTCCTAGATGCGGATGGTGCTGCAAAATATGTGATTTTTTATACGGGATCAGTAAATGTAAGATCAGGTGGCCCGTGAGTGTCGTGCCCGAAAAGTAGTTAATCCATTTACTTTTTGCTAAAGAGTTATGAGCCGATTCATGAAATATATTTGCAAATGATCTTTGTACTGCACCAATAATAATCAATGAAATTGGATACAACCAATACGAAACACCCAGTGTCAGGTATACAGCAAAAGCAATGGTGAGATAATCACTTAGTATGGCTAACAAACCATGATAGTTATCTTTTTTCTGCAGCGGGCTGAGCTGTTCAATAATATGCTCAGGTATTTTTGTATAGGGGTTTTGCGTAGCGTGAGTCACTTTTCAATCCTTCAGGGAAAGGCATACAGCCTGCTTCCTGGTAGTTTTTATGTGTGTTTTTAATATGAATCAAACCCTGCTCACCATTGCTTTCTTCAATAGCAAACAGCCAATCATTTTCTTGGGACGGCTTATTTCATTTCTAATGTCGGTGAATATTTAACGAATCGCTACTTCTTCCATGACATTCACCCTAACGAACACTGGGACCAATATTCGTCATCCTTGTATTCCATCGTTAATGAACTTTTGGATTTTCATTAACCATCATCTCACTTCAATTTTTCTAGACACCTCCTAACCTGTAAAAATTTAGCGTTCCGATAGATCATTTTTTATATCGAGCTTTCTTTATATCGACCCCACCAGCATGCATGTCACCACGTGCTTTATTCAGAATGATCTACTTTTAGTATTTAGATATTCCAAGCCATTATTTTATGTTTGCGTGACGCTTTCATGACCGGCAGCCTATTAAAATTATGAAACATGCTTTCAAGTGGCTTATGTTATTTCGTCTAAAATAATCTAAGACCAATTTGCTTTCGAGCGTAAGAAAATAGATTTTATTCGCCCTTCACACACATTTATGCACCAAACCTGCCCAATAGGATTAGCGTGTACGCCACTTGCATGAGACTTAACAAACATTAATGTCCGAGAGGAACACCCAGAGGCTCAATTAGGCTACTTTTAAAAATATTGAATGCCGCCCGTGTTTGGCCATCAATCATTTTTTACGAAATTGATCTGCATCAATTTTTAATTTAGTGAGAGATGGACAGCGATAAGTTCGATATATAAGGAAAACGAATCAGACCTTTTAAGTCTTTGCTGTCCTTTATCATGTCAAAATTCATACTTTAGCCGAGCAGATCAATCCGATGGATTACTCCGATTCAGCCGTCGTGAATTATTGACCTGTATTTATTGGGGTGGGAAGTTAAAAGACTGAGGCTGGATATTGAAAATCTGAAAAAGATAACTTGCTGTTTGGTTCGATGGGTGACCTACATATGCCATACGCATTTTCATAGGTGATGTCACTGTATCAGTGGGCTGTCATAAGAAGTGGTTGGAACGATTGATAATGCCCCGAAGGGCAATTTGAACCATTGGCGTTCAATAAATTGATCGTGCTATACACTGCCTTCTTTTTCGATCACTAATATGCGGGCTTCTCCAACTGGGTGAGCAACATGCTCCGTGCCCACTGATGCATAGAAAATATCACCAACTTCCAACAGTGATTTTTTTTCTTGGCCGCTTTCTCGGTAGTGCATCATCACTTCACCCTGTAACACCGCAAACACTTCTTCACCATCATTGATGTGCCATTTATAAGGCTGGTCGGTCCAATGTAAGCGAGTCGTCACACCGTTCATATTGGCGATGTCCATCGCTCCCCAAGCTCTGTCTGCTTTGTACAAAGCGCTTTTAATAATTTTCATAACGTATTTATGTGTCTTGCCATTTTAATGAAAAACTAACTCATATCCTGCTGCATGTAGAAATGAGGTTTCTAACTCTAAATCCATGCTGGTCATGGGATGTTGATGAAGCCAGTTTGCAGGAAAACTTAAATGGATGCGCTGTTGATCAATGGAAAAAGTGGGAATCGCGACCGCTTCTATACCACGACCTTGGTGCAGCAACACCGCCAAGCGCAACAACATGGTTAATCGAATCCACTTTACTTTTTCTTGTTCTGAAAAAATGTCATAGCTGTCAATGTGCAGCTTCCTTCTGTGATGACGAATCATCACTGCCAGTGCAGCCTGTGTGGGCAATGAAAATCCTGGCATATCGGCATGCCCCACCAAATAAGCTCCGTGCTTATGAAACTGCGAGTGTGCGATGCCTAATCCAACTTCAAACAGTTCTGCCGACCAACGCAGTCCATTTTTGTATTCAGCCCCATCAATTGACCAAGACTGCTTCACTTGTTCAAACAATGCTAATGCGGTGTTACGCACACGCACCGCTTGCTCTTTATCGACTTTAAACCGAGCCTGCATCGCACGCACCGTGCGCTCTCTCACGTCTTCATGTTTTGCTCTACCGATTAAGTCGTACAGCGCGCCCTCTCGCAGGGCGCCATCGCTGTAGGTCATTTCTTGTAGATCCAATGTTTCAAAGACACCGATTAAAATAGCGACACCGGCAGCAAATACTTTTTGCCGCTCATCTTTGACGCCCTGCAAATTGAGTTGTGTCACATCTCCCCAATCCACCATCATTTGCTGTAATCGTTTAAGGCCATCCCATGTAATGTTGTTCTGGCTCAAACCGTAACCCGTCAGCACTCGATTGGCAGCGCGTATGGTGCCAGAAGAACCGACAACGTTTTGCCAACCCAATTTTTGATAGGGGCCTTTAATACGGAGAATTTCTTGCTTGGCTGCAGCAATGGCACGCTCAAAACTGGCTTGGGTAATCTTGCCTTGCGGGAAAAATCGGTCAGTGTACGTGACACAGCCCATGTGTAGGCTTTCGAGTTCTACTGGCTCAAATCGCTCGCCAATAACGAATTCCGTTGAACCACCGCCGATGTCGATGACCAATCGGCGACCGATATCATCCGCGAGGGTGTGAGCGACACCTAAATACACCAGCCGTGCCTCCTCGATCCCTGATATAACTTCGATCGGGAAGCCCAAGATGCCGTTGGCCTGCTCGATAAAGGCCTTTGCGTTGCTCGCGGAGCGCAGAGTATTGGTGCCTAAAATGGTGATTTGATGCGCTTCTAGGCCGCGTATGCGTTGAGCAAAGCGCTCTAAACAGGCCAATGCTCGACCTTGCGCGGCCTCCGATATACGCCTTTGCTTATCGAGACCGGCCGCCAATTGGACTTTCTCGCCGCGTTTTTCCAGTGTTTGAATGTGGCCATCGACCAAGCGCGCGACCACAAGATGGAAGCTATTCGAGCCTAAATCAATGGCGGCCAGCTGTTGTTGACCTAAAACGCTATGTTCCAAAGACGGCATGATCATGAAGCCTACTGTTCAATAATTGCTCTAAGGCCCGTAATGTATGGCCTCACTTAAAATTTAGGTTGAGCATAACACGATGAAAGCGCGTCTCCTGCCACACAGTCGTGTTATCCCCCTTTACCTAATTTAGCCAAGTGCTATGATTACACCCCATCGCAATCTGCGAACTGGAATAAGAGTACTATGAGCGACAACATCGTAAACGTAACTGACGATTCATTTGAAGCTGACGTCCTGCAATCAGACGTCCCTGTGCTGGTCGATTATTGGGCTGAATGGTGTGGCCCATGTAAGATGATCGCCCCTGTACTGGAAGAAATTGCAGACGAATACGCTGGCAAAATCAAAGTGTGCAAGCTGAACATCGAAGAAAATGATGCAACACCGCCAAAGTTTGGCATCCGTGGCATCCCTACATTGATGCTCTTCAAAGGTGGCAACATTGAAGCAACGAAGGTCGGCGCTTTGTCAAAGTCTCAGCTGACTGCTTTTATCGACAGCCACATCTAGGCTTTCAGGACTTTCATCCGTTTGCACTGCGCAAACCGAAGAAATAACGACCTGAATTGTCTGTGCCCCGTCCATCGGGGCATTTTCTGGACTCCCTTAAAAAAAGCGACTATAGTAACTCCAGAATAATTTTTGAGCACTCAGCTCATTTCAAATCAAATTCCCCCTTTCTTTCATAACCACAACATCACATCTATGAATCTAACTGAACTGAAGAAAAAGTCCGTCCCCGAATTACTGGGCATCGCAGAAGAAATGGGTATGGAGAACTTTAGCCGTTCTCGCAAACAAGACCTAATTTTCTCCATTCTCAAACGCCACGCTAAAGGCGGCGAAGACATCTATGGCGACGGTGTTCTCGAAATTTTACAAGATGGTTTCGGCTTTTTACGCTCAGCCGACAGCTCCTATTTAGCCGGCCCTGACGATATCTATGTTTCACCTAGTCAAATACGCCGCTTCAACATGCGTAAAGGCGACACGATAGCCGGAAAAATTCGTCCACCGAAAGAAGGTGAACGTTACTTCGCCCTATTGAAAGTGAATGAAGTGAACGGCGAACCACCAGAAAATGCCAAAAGCAAAATTCTGTTTGA
Organism: uncultured Saccharospirillaceae bacterium; assembly: GCA_947503895.1. GTDB lineage: Bacteria > Pseudomonadota > Gammaproteobacteria > Pseudomonadales > Oceanobacteraceae > Bermanella. The sequence goes on along the minus strand of CANNFT010000002.1, from coordinate 538,435 downwards.
AAACTTAACACCGCTGTTCCCCAACGAACGTTTTATATTGGAACAAGGTAACGGCAGTACCGAAGATCTATCTTCACGCGTATTGGATTTGGTCGCACCGATCGGTAAAGGCCAGCGTGGTCTCATTGTTGCACCGCCTAAAGCCGGTAAGACCATGTTGTTGCAGAACATTGCGCAATCCATTACGCGTAAAAACCCAGAGTGCGAACTGATCGTATTGTTAATTGATGAGCGCCCTGAGGAAGTCACCGAGATGCAACGCTCTGTGCGTGGTGAAGTCGTCGCTTCCACGTTCGATGAGCCGCCATCACGTCACGTGCAAGTTGCAGAAATGGTCATCGAAAAAGCCAAGCGATTGGTTGAGCATAAGCGAGACGTGGTTATTCTATTGGATTCCATCACTCGTTTGGCACGTGCTTACAACACGGTCGTGCCGTCATCCGGTAAAGTATTAACCGGTGGTGTAGATGCCCATGCTTTGGAAAAACCAAAACGCTTCTTTGGTGCAGCACGTAACGTTGAAGAGGGTGGCAGCTTAACCATTATTGCAACAGCATTGGTTGAGACAGGCTCTAAAATGGACGAAGTCATTTACGAAGAATTTAAAGGTACCGGTAACCAAGAACTGCACCTTGATCGTAAAGCGGCTGAAAAACGTATTTACCCAGCGATCAATATTCGCCGTTCTGGTACACGTCGTGAAGACATGTTGATGCCAGAAGCCGAGTTACAACGCTTGTGGATATTACGCCGCATCATGGCAGAGCAAGAAGACTTGCAAGCCATCGAATTCTTGAATGATCGCTTAAAAGGTACGAAGACGAACGAAGAGTTCTTCTTAACCATGAAGAACTAACATTCGTGCCCTTCACTTCAATCACAAAGGCAGCTTATCGCTGCCTTTGTGTTATCTGTATAGAAGAAAAGCCCAATGAAATATAAGGATTTGCGTGATTTCATCCACCAGCTTGAACAGTTGGGTCAGCTAAAACGCATCTCACACCCCGTTGATCCTAACTTGGAAATGACGGAGATATGCGACCGTACCCTTCGTGCCGGTGGCCCCGCTTTACTATTTGAAAACCCCATTGGCTATGACATGCCGGTCTTGGGTAATCTCTTCGGCACGCCAGAACGTGTGGCATTAGGCATGGGCGAGACCCGTGTTGAAGCGCTACGCGAAATTGGCAAATTGCTGGCATTTTTAAAAGAGCCCGAACCACCAAAAGGCTTAAAAGACGCTTGGAGTAAATTGCCGGTCTTTAAGCAAGTGCTAAACATGGGCCCAAAGGTCATTAAAAAAGCGCCATGCCAAGAGGTTATTCTCGAAGGTGACGACGTTGACCTTGGAAAAATTCCCGTTCAAACCTGCTGGCCAGGCGACGCCGCGCCCTTGATTACATGGCCATTAGTTATCACCCGAGGGCCGCACAAAGAGCGCCAGAACTTAGGGATTTATCGCCAGCAAGTGATCGGTAAAAACCGTCTCATTATGCGATGGCTGAGCCACCGTGGCGGTGCGTTGGACTTTCGTGAGTGGCAGCAACACAATCCGGGCCAACCTTTTCCCGTCGCCGTAGCATTAGGTGCCGACCCAGCCACCATACTGGGAGCCGTCACACCCGTCCCGGATACTTTATCCGAATACGCTTTCGCAGGGTTATTGCGGGGCAGCAAAACGGAGTTGGTGCAATGCTTAGGCAGCGACCTGCAAGTACCCGCCAGCGCTGAAATCATTTTAGAAGGCTTCATCTACCCCGACGATATGGCCGACGAAGGCCCATTTGGTGATCACACGGGTTACTACAATGAAGTCGATCAGTTCCCTGTCTTTACGGTGGAGCGTATCACGCATCGACGTGATCCTATTTATCACAGCACCTACACAGGCAGACCACCCGACGAGCCCGCTATATTAGGCGTGGCCTTAAATGAGGTGTTTGTCCCGATATTGCAGAAACAGTTTCCGGAAATCGCCGATTTTTACCTGCCACCTGAAGGCTGCTCGTATCGCATGGCCGTGGTGACCATCAAGAAACAATATCCGGGACACGCCAAACGGGTCATGCTTGGTGTGTGGTCATTCTTACGGCAATTCATGTACACCAAATTTGTCATTGTCACAGATGATGATGTGAATGCGCGGGATTGGAACGACGTTATTTGGGCCATCACCACTCGGATGGACCCAGCGCGCGATACCGTAATGGTTGAAAATACGCCCATCGATTACCTCGACTTTGCCTCACCCGTATCCGGTTTAGGCTCGAAGATGGGGATGGATGCCACCAATAAATGGGCAGGCGAAACGGATCGCGAATGGGGAGTACCCATCGTTATGGATGAAAGCATTAAAGCCAAAGTGGATGCACGGTGGGATGAATTAGACATCCTAGATCAAAGCCGCGCAGCCGATTAAAAAGCCGTGCCGATGAAACATCTATGACCCAGACTTATAAAGTCATACTGCAACCAAAAGGTCTTCAGTTTACTGCCCAAGCAGATGAAGACCTGGTGAATGCAGCTGCCAAGGCGGGCATTCGCATACGTAAAAGTTGTGAGAACGGCGTATGCGAGGTGTGCAAAGCCAAACTGATAGCGGGTGTTGCGAAAACACGGCAAGGTCTGGTGACACCCGACAGCATTGCACAATCTATTTTTTTGCCCTGCGTCGCCAGCGCAGACAGCGACCTTATTTTGGAGTTGGATAACGTGTTAGGACCAGGAGAAATTCCGTTGCAGCATATTGCATTTCAAATAGCTGAAGTGGAACCCATGAGCGAGGACGTCTATCGCATTGAACTGATGGCACCGGCCGGTAAACTGCCAGACTACCATGCGGGGCAATATCTTGAGTTGTTAATCGACGGCGGCGAGTATCCGTTCACCATTGCCAGTGCGCCTAATGGTCGCAGTCTCGAATTACATTTGGGTGTCAGCTCCGACAACCCCAATTCCAGCATGATATTGAATCACTTGAAATCTCACCCCACGGTGCGCGCACGCCTTCCGAAAGGAGATGTATGGTTGCAGTCCGATAACCTGCATGACCCTTTGGTTTTTGTCGTCGCGGGTACGGGGTTTTCTCAAGCGAAAGCCATGATCGAAGAACAACTTCGACATCAGCACAGTGCTTTATACGTATACTGGATTAATCGCGATGTCAGCGGTTTTTATTCCAGCGTTGCCGCACAGTGGGCCGAGCAGGGTTTGATTCGTTATCGACAAATGACACCCGAAAACCCAGAGTGTGAGTTTTACACGCCAGAGCCAGTGGAACATCTCATTCAGCAGGATGTCATGGACCTTAAACACATTCGAGTCATTGCATGTGGTGGCCCAAATTTTGTCTATTCCGTATTGGATGGGCTCGAAAAATTGGGGTTTCATGATCAGCAAATGCGCTCTGATGTATTTGCCTACGCGCCACGACCTGAAAAACCAGCTTTGTAAGCACGAGGTTTTGCAGTCAGGACGTCAGCGTTGGATCGGTCATCATGTGCAATGACCGATCCGTTATCACTTACTCAGCGTGGTCGTGCTTGTGCTGACCTTTATGGTCATGCTTTTCTTTGTGCTCGTGTTTGTGTTCCGTATGCTTATGATCTGCATGGGCGTCTTTTTTATGCTCGCCCTTAGCCTCTCCATTGTGCGCATTTTTGTGCATAAAAGCATGACAGCGTTTTTTCATCGCAACCGTGATCGGGTCTTTTGAGTCGAGCTTGTCAGCATTCTTTTCCATAAATTGCTCGCACTTTGGGTCTTCACCTTTTTTGTGCAAACTAGGATCATGGGCTTGTGCAAAAAGAGGCAAAAGCAAAAATAAACTGGCCGACAGTGTGCGTATATTCATCATATCAATCTCATTCATTGGGTTGGCGAACCGTTAACCTGTAACGATACCGATCACAAAGTGGCCTATTAAAGCAGCCCCGTGTCTAAGTATCCACAGATGTAAGTGACCAACATCAAAAACGGACTGCGCACTGCTTAGCAAAGTCGGCAAATTCGTATTTCAGCCATCCGCACGGTTTCGCTCAGATGCACGTCAGGCTAAATCGCCAACCACTGCTTCGCTTCTTCAGAGAACTGTAAAGCCTCACCGCTGCCTTGCGATACAACTCGTCCTCTTTCCAATATGGTGTATTGATCCGCTAGCGCCATCGCAAAGTCCAAGTATTGCTCAACCAGCACGATGGCCATTTGCCCCCGCTCGCGCAGCAACTCAATCACTCGCTGAATGTCTTTGATGATGGAAGGCTGAATGCCTTCCGTAGGCTCATCCAAAATCAACACCTTTGGCCGCAACAATAGTGCTCTTGCGATCGCAAGCTGTTGCTGCTGCCCACCGGATAAATCTCCTCCGCGACGTTTCAGCATTTTTTTTAACACAGGAAATAGCTCGAATATTTCTTCGTCCATCCTCCGTTGTGATTTGGGTAAAGAAGAAAAAGCCGTTTTCAAATTTTCTTCCACCGTTAATTGCGAAAAAATCTCTCGGCCCTGTGGGACATAAGCAATGCCTTGTTTGGCTAACTCATGGGGGGCCATGCCACTGATCACTTGCCCGTCAAACTGTATCTCTCCGTGCTTGATCTTTTGATGGCCTGCTAATGCTCGCATTAAGGTGGTTTTACCCACACCATTGCGCCCCAAAACACAGGTGACTTCACCAATGCGAGCCTGAATTGAAACGTCGTAAAGTGCTTGGCTCGCCCCATAGAAAACATCAATCTGATTGACTGCTAACATATTTATCGCCCCAAATAGACATCGATCACTTGCTGGTTATTCTGCACACTGGCCAGTGACCCTTCCGCTAACACACTGCCTTCATGGAGGACAGTCACGCGACAATCAAGCGCCGCAATAAAGTCCATATCGTGTTCGACCACCATAAGTGAATGATGCTGGGCAAGCGTTTTAAATAGTGCTGCGGTTTTCATGGTTTCCTCATCGGTCATGCCTGCCGCTGGCTCATCTATGAGCAATAACTCTGCTTCTTGACTGATGAGCATGCCTATCTCTAACCATTGTTTTTGCCCGTGGGATAAATTAGCCGCCAAGCTGTGCTGCTTTTCTTGCAAAGATATCAGCTCCAAAATATGGTCAATTTTCGATTTTTGCGCTCCGCTTAAACGATGCACTAAACTCTGCCAAACACCACGATGCCCTTTAATGGATAACTCTAAATTTTCGAAAACGGTTAGGCTCTCAATGACACTGGGTTTTTGAAACTTTCGACCCACCCCTAAATTGGCCACAGCAGCTTCGTCATATTGGGTTAAATCAATGCTGTCTTTAAATTGAATCCGACCCGTATCCGGTTGTGTTTTACCTGTGATGACATCCATCATGGTGGTTTTACCGGCACCATTTGGGCCGATGATCGCACGCATTTCGCCCGCCCCCATTTCAAGCGACAAATTATTCAATGCTTTAAATCCATCAAAGCTAACGCTCACACCGTCTAAATACAAAATACTGTGGTTATCAATATGCTTAGGTATACCCAGACTCATTTTAACTCCCCTTGATCTGCAGCGGGCTGAGCGTCTTTTAATTCTCGCTTACGCAGTTGAGCCAATAACCAAAGGTATAATCGCCCCGAGCGACCTTCACCTGCTTTCAACTGCTCAACAAACCCAACCATGCCTTTGGGTAAATACAAGGTCGTCATGACAAACAGTCCCCCCAACATAAATAACCACAGCTCGGCAAATGCACCGGTGAAATAGGTTTTCGCGTAATTCACAGCGATCGCGCCCAACGCAGCACCAAATAAAGTGCCACGACCACCGACGGCCACCCAAATAATCATTTCAATGGAATTGATCGGCGAAAATTCACCGGGATTAATGATGCCGACTTGCGGAACGTATAATGCCCCAGCGACACCGGCCATCATGGCAGAAACCACGAACACAAATAATTTATAGTGTTCAACACGGTAACCTAAAAAACGGGTTCGATTTTCCGCATCCCTCACACTGACCAATACCCGGCCTAATTTAGATTGAGTAATCCAACGTGCCAGTAAATACCCTAAGCCGAGCGCCACTGCCGAACACACAAATAAACCATTTCGGGTTGATGAGTCTTGCAAATCAAAGCCTAGAATATCTTTAAAATCTGTTAATCCGTTATTGCCACCGAATCCCATGTCGTTGCGGAAAAACGCCAGCATTAACGCATACGTCATGGCCTGCGTCATAATAGAAAGGTACACGCCGGTTACACGTGAACGAAAGGCTAGCCAGCCAAAAAGAAATGCCAATGCACCGGGCACCAACAGTATCATTAACGCAGCAAACCAAAATTGATCGAATCCAAACCAGTACCAAGGCAGTTCAGTCCAATTGAGAAACACCATAAAATCGGGCAGTTCAGCGTTCCCATAAACACCACGGTCGCCAATTTGTCGCATCAAATACATGCCCATGGCATAGCCACCCAATGCGAAAAATGCTCCGTGTCCTAAACTCAAGATACCGCAATACCCCCAAATTAAATCCACCGCAATGGCGAGCAAGGCGTAACATAAATACTTGCCCACTAATGTCAGTGTGTAGGTGGAAACATGAAGTGCAGACCCTTCAGCAAATAGAAGATTACAAGTGGGGAATATAATCAGTAACGCTAAAAGGCCCATTAAAAAACGTTGCCCACCTTTATCGCCCACCAATAGCCGAGTCAAAGGACCGAGCTGCATCGAGGTTGCGGCGTTGGCAGACGGCAACTGGGCAGTTGAATGCTTCATGATATTAACCCTCCACCGCACGGCCTTTCAGCGCAAATAATCCACGCGGCCGTTTTTGAATAAATAAAATAATGGCGACTAACACAATAATTTTGGCTAACACAGCACCTGCCAATGGCTCAAATACTTTGTTTGCAATGCCCAAGGACATGGCACCGACCAGTGTTCCCCATAAATTACCCACACCACCAAACACCACCACCATAAAGCTGTCGATAATGTAAGCTTGCCCTAAGTTAGGACCCACATTCGTTAACTGGCTGAGTGCAACACCGGCAATGCCCGCTATACCCGATCCCAAGCCAAATGTGAGTGCATCCACCCAACCGGTTTTAATGCCCATCGAACTGGCCATCGGGCGGTTTAAAGTGACCGCACGCATTTGCAAACCAAACAAAGTTTTCTTCAATACCAGCGCTAACGCTGCCAACAGCAATAAACTGAAAAGTATGATGTAGAGCCGATTGTAGGTCAGCGCTAATCCGGGGTTGACGCTAAACGTACCCGCCATCCAATCGGGGGTGTTTACATCTTGATTCAGCGGGCCAAAAATAGAACGCACCGCTTGCTGCAAAATTAAGCTAATACCAAACGTCGCCAGTAAGGTTTCCAGTGTGCGACCATACAAATGGCGAATCACGCTCCGTTCGATTAACACACCGACTAAACCTGAGACTAGAAAAGCAGCTGGAATCGCCACTAACAGTGAGTAATTTAAATGATTGGGCATACATTGCTGCACCACAAAAGTAGTGTACGCTCCCAGCATAATCATTTCGCCATGGGCCATATTAATGACACCCATCACACCAAAGGTAATGGCCAGACCAATTGCCGCTAATAATAAGACGGCACCGAGTGCGATGCCAAAATACACATTTTCGGCAATGTTATTTAGTTTCACTTTTTGATCAATCGAGGCGATAGCTTGCTTGGCTTGGTCAATTAAAACAGAGGATGAGTGATGATGGGGGGCTTCAATAAATTTAATTAATGCAATGCGTGCAGCGGGATAAAGTGAACCATGTAAAGTATTGATCGCTGATCGATAAAGCTCCGTTTCTTTAGATGATAAATCGAGAACCGCTTTTGCCACCATTAACGGCTCTCTAATCTGATTATCTTTTTCAACCAATAATGCCTGATGAATGAGTGGCAAGTACTCGGGCTGTAGTGAACCCATTAACGCATCCACCGCGTGTTGTCTCACACGAGAATCCGGTGACTTGAGCTGAACCAATGCAATGGCATTTTTCAATTCACCTCGTAATTTATTGTTGATACCCACCTTTTTAAGTTTTCGATTTTTATATTCACCCAATATTTCACCGGTCAATGCTGCAATTGCGCGGTATTGTTTGCCTTCTGTAGGTGCTCGGTAAACTAATTGCTGTGTTTTCTTGATGTAAAATAAATCGCCTTGCAATAGAGCGGTTAAAATAGCAAGCGAGTCATCCGTGGATTTTTCCGCAATGGATCGAATCAAGATGGATTTTTCATCGTAGCTGGCCGTTGGCAGCGTATCGATGAGCGACTGAAGCGTCATTATAGAAGGAGCCTGGCTTGACTGACTCACTGTGGCCTCGACGTCAGTGGCGGCTAAAACCGATTGACTGATGCTACAAGCAATGAGCCAAAGCAACAGCCCATGGACCATTCGCATAGTGAAATACCTTTTTTATGGATGTGACCTTATCGGTCGAGGTTGTGAACGCTGTGTTCGTGCATGACCGCTGAGCGGGTGTCCTCATAACCATTCTTCATGCCGGTATGAGGACACTTCGATCAATACGAAAGGGAAGATTTATTGCCCAGTCGCCACCTGAGCACCACCACAGGTTTTCGTCACGGTGTTGTAATTGCCGCACTGGATAGGCGCAGTCCAATCAGATATTAAATGCTTACTTTCAGGTAAATAATCCGTCCAAGCATCACCTTTCACTTCTGATTGCGTTTTCCAAACAATATCAAACTGGCCATCTTCTTGAATTTCTCCAATCAGCACCGGCTTTGACAGGTGATGATTTGTGTTCATTTTCGCTAAACCGCCCGTTAAGTTCGGAACGGTCATGCCGTACATGGCTTGACGAACGTCATCGACGCTGACTGATTTGGCTTTGGTCACCGCTTTGGCCCACATTTCAAAGCCGATGTACGTGGCTTCCATCGGGTCATTGGTCACGCGATCTTCATTCTTCGTGTAAGCGTGCCATTGATCAATAAAGGCATCATTTGCATCGGACTCGGCACTCATAAAGTAATTCCAAGCCGCGAGATGACCCACCAGAGGCTTAGCATCAAACCCTGAAAGTTCCTCTTCGCCCACCGAAAAAGCAACAACGGGAATGTTTTCAGCGCTCACTCCTTGGTTAGCCAATTCTTTGTAAAAAGGAACATTTGCATCACCATTGATGGTCGAGACCACGGCGGTTTTCTTGCCACTGGCACCAAACTTTTTAATATCAGAAACAATGGTTTGCCAATCAGAATGGCCAAAGGGCGTATAGCTAATCATGATGTCTTTCGCGTCCACCCCTTTGCTCTTTAAATAGCTTTCTAAAATCTTATTGGTGGTGCGGGGGTAAACATAATCGGTACCGGCCAGTACCCAGCGTTTGGCACCGACTTCATTCATCAAGTAATCCACTGCTGGAATGGCTTGTTGGTTCGGCGCAGCGCCCGTATAAAAAACATTTTTAGACGATTCCTCACCTTCGTATTGCACAGGGTAAAACAACAATCCGTTTAGCTCTTCCACCACTGGCAATACTGACTTACGGGAAACTGAAGTCCAACAACCAAATATCACATCTACTTTATCTTTTTCCAGCAACTCGCGGGTTTTCTCTGCAAACAATGGCCAATTAGATGCAGGGTCAACCACAACGGCTTCTAACTTTTTACCCAGTAATCCCCCCTTTTTATTTTGTTCTTCCACCATCATTAAGACCGTATCTTTTAAGGTGGTTTCGGAAATAGCCATCGTGCCAGAAAGCGAATGCAGCACGCCGACTTTAATCGTATCCGCTGCTTGTACAAACGCCGCACCTAAAGACAAGGCCGTTATACCCACTGCTTTTGAGAGAGTCTTCAATAGAGGTTTAGACGAGTTGGATCGAACCATAGTGCTTGCCCTTTATCGGCTGGATGAATGTTTTGTCTAATCCACTAGTGCAACCCGTGTGCCACAAAACAGTTCACCCATACACACCTATACATGCATGGTTTTGATCATAAAAAGGGAATGAATCGCACTATAAAAATCAATGGGGAAACGAAATGCACTGCCATAGTTCGTTTTTTCAAGAAGACATAACCTCAGTGGCGATTCAAACATACTGCGAACTGCTACCAGTTATTTTTCTATTCCTATGCATTGGTTAATCGCAAAACCAGGATCTTCTGTCTACGCGATGAAGCCACTAAGCATTTATCAAAAGTGTGAGTTTTCTCATCCGTCGGATGACTGGCGAATGTTTATCAAGGAAATTACAAAAGGTTGATATCGCTTCTTTTACCGCTTGGTATCCAGAATATAGGCAAATGTATGATGATTTTATGCGTGGGACTGCATAAAGAATGGCAGTGAATTTTGGTCATGACAGCGTAAATGGAGCGACAGCAGCTTTACAGACTATTTGCAAAGCGGATAAGGCACCAATATATTTTCAACCTACCTTTGTTATACCATACTCCGTTTCCAGCCACGCTTTTCTATAGCGCGAATATTGTCGGCTGACTGTAATTCTTCTAAAAATGGCATGAGATCTAGCAGCTCTTCATCCCTGCGATCACCTTCGAATGGCGAAACCCTCACCAAATTGCCATAGTTCCGCATGAGTTTCTTCGGTGTGTCGTCGACCATTATGATATGGTCTAGAAGGAATCCTCGTTTCTTAACTTTCCGAAGATCCTTAATAAAGTAATATTCGTAAAAGTGTGGGTCAAAACGCTGGACGCAACGGTTTCGAGCCCAGACAAACTCTAGTTTAGAGTGCCCGCCAAAGACGGAATTAACCACTGCTTCTGCATAGTCCTCGCCTGATGAGGTCCAGACTGCTACGCGAAATTGTTCAAAGCAGAATTCAAGAAACTCCTGCAGATAGGGCCGATTGTAAACAAAAAAGTGTCCTGCTTCGAAGTCATGGCCGTAGCCAAGATTTTCTTCGGATGCGTAGACAAGAGTTTCATCTAAATCAAGAATGAGCAGTTTATCTTTCATTTCTTCCTGTCATTTACATAGCCAATAAAGATCATGATTTTTCAATAGCATCTTAAAATTTTCACTCCGCCCTACGTTATTATAATCGACTATATGTGTCCAATCATAACTTTGTGTATACACAATTGAAAACTCAGGAATGAGCAGTCTAAATTGATCTCCATCCTTTTAATTTATCGTATGAAAAGAGCAATTCTTATCAAGCACAGCTAGACATATAATTTTTTATACTAAGTCCACTCTTCCTATTTCGTCGAAATCTAGCTGTGAATACCGGAGTGATGTTAAAAATATAATGTATTAAGCTTTTGAATTTGTCTTGTCTTTTTCTTTCTTCTGTAGCATCACAAGGAAATACTTCGTCGTATTCTTCTCTTTCAAGCCAGTGATCAAAAACAGAAACAAACGCACGAGAATACTCATTGCTTTCACCCTCATATAGCATGTTAATTAAATCAGGGTAAGCTTGGTCAATTATAAGGCTCTCAGTTTTAGATATATTCATAGTCTAATTTAGGTATAACGACCGCATAGGGGGCCGCTGCATAATTGATATATGTTGTGGTATATGAACGCCATGCTTCAAGATAAGCCGAACAGTGGAGGCCCAACCAAGAAATAACAAATCATATTGATTCCGCGTTCATTATGACCTCTAGCACCTATACTTGCGAATACGATTGAAACACAGGGTTTTTATAACTGCATCATAATTACTATGCGATATTAATAGACAGCCTTCTAGATGAGCCAAAGCTCAACTCCCTTTTCATTAAGCGAATATTGAACGCTTAATTCTATACTTTCGTGTAATTTTCCAGAGTATATAGCGCTTTAGCGATCTGCGCGGCCAGTCGTCAATTGGACAAATCTGTTATATTTCTAAAATACTGCTCAATCGCTCTTTATGAGCTTTAAGCCACATTCGATTTTGCTTGTCATTCTCACAGAGAACTAATAGCATTTCATCGTTCATAGGGTAACCCTGCTCAATCCATTTCAATGCAACATTTTTCCAACCTGAATCTAATGCTGCCAGCAACACCTCATCAAAAGGGAAAGTTAAAATTGCTTGCTCTGGCATTCCGATGTTGGCTAACCCTTCTTTAACCGCCTTAAGGAATTTTTCAAATGAGCTATCCAATATTCTAAACATTGTCCTTTCATGATTAGGCCCGGTTACTTCATCAATAGTTGACGCAAAGATCGAGCACCAACATCCATTTTCGGAGATACCGTAGCTACCACCTTGATTTAGACATTTAACAACCTCCACATAACTGCATGAGTCACCATTTCGCAACTTTCCATAGACGAACCGATCAACACATTGAGCATTTAAAATGGCAATCAAACTTTTCCTATTCACACCTACCTCATTCCAAATAACAGAGTTATAAACCGAATTCTGGGTAATAACCATCTTTTAGAAAACTAATATCATACTGAATACGCATAAAGTATTAAATAAACACTGTTCATGGTATTTTTATGAATTTAGGAACTAAGTTGAATACCCCAATATTTGCGGAGCCAATGTGGCCACCACCGCAGTTTGAAAGAAACCATTTATTGTCTTCGGGAATCTCTCAGTATGCATTCTCGAACTCCTCTATCTATATTTTACTTGCAGCAGCACAAATAATGCTTAGCACTGTTGCTGCACAGAGTTCAAGAATTGTTTTGTTCGGTTTTTGAAAAATCAATAGTTTGGTAATATCACAGTACAGGAGATGAAGGATCTAGCACATGATTGCGCAGCAATTAAGGTGATAGGCTTTCCAGTCCGACGCTGCAAATTGCTAATTTTCTAAGCCCACTTACTCGAAGCGGGCATTTCTAAGCCTAGACCGTATATTAACCTGATTATTTGACCTTCGTGCATAACTTCGTGTTCATATAGGCTAGCTAAGATTCTTTCCGTGTTTTCGGACCATTTAACTTTTGAAATCAGTTCCTCAAACGTACTTTGAGTTTCTTTCATCGCTGCTTCGTAGTCGACCTTCCTACTCTTATCTGTTAATGAGCACTGAAATCCTTGCCATTCCCCAGCCTCTAGTGCATTAAAGTAACTTTGTCGAGTCCCGACAATACACCAGAGATGGTCTTCAACGCTCTTGCTTTTTAAAACCATTGTCTTCGAAGAAAACTGCTTATTATTTAGGGAAGCAGCAAGATCATTAAAGACGCTGAAGCGTTCTTTAATATTACTGATTACAACATCTCTCATAACCACCTTCTGATTTTATTTAAAAGTTAAATTATCAGGCTTATTTCCTGATTGTTTTTATTCATCAATCCAACCAAGATATCATTTCTTTAATAAAACCCGTTAGCTACTTAATAAATTGATAATCATGGCGCAAGCTATCACTTCTCAACCAGCAATCGACAAAGATAACTTGATTATCTTCAGGTTATCATAATCAATTTTTAACCGCCTATTTTTTTTAATCATAAGTGGTTAGTCAGCAGAAAACGTTTTCAGAACAATGTATACCACGTTAGGAACAGGTATTGAGGTCAGGCCTACGGTATTATCACCTCCGAAATTCGCTTCTCTATCGCGGGCTTTAAATCATTCTTTGAACGAATTAATCGGACACGGTGAAGCTATATTTTCGGTAGGTATACTTCTCCCCTCGCTTTTCAGCAGATCCAATCCGTCGCCGTACACTCTTAGAAAAGAAAAAAATCCATATTGAGGAGTAAATAAGCGGCTAATACTTAAATGCAAATCCAATTCCTATAGATTGCGATTCTGCAGTGTAATCTGAAATGTTTTCCATGGGTCCATGATGCAACCTGATCATGAGCGGTAATGACCATGAACTGTCTTTTTTATTGAACTGGAACGGTAAGATTATTTTTACATTCGTTGAGTTTGTTTTTAAAAGACGATCCCCTAGCACAAACTCAGCTTCCACGATAACGTTAGGTAAAAAACATTGTTCACGACATAATCTGTATTCATCTTTAAGTGTCATTCGCAATAGATCATAGTCTTCAAAAGAGACGCCTTCATCGGCATACGGCCCCCAATTAACTTCCGAAGACTGCCCAAGGTAGAATTTTCCCTTTAGCTTCCATGAAAAACCCCTTTTATGAACTGACCCCATCATCACACTCGTAAAATCCATTCCGCGGCTTAGGCTGTCAAAGTATTCATCGTCACCGGCTTGGTAAGCCAACTGGGTTTTTAGATTACCGTTGCCATCGGTCTCATCAATCTCAACCACTTGACCATCAGACCAGTGTTCCCAAATCCCAATTCCCAATTCCCAATTCTCCAGTAGTTTATTCCATGACCTGTTTTCGTCAATTGGTGATGAACTACGTTAAAGCTTGTATTGCTCTTGCGGTTTATCACGGGCCCTGAATCCCGTGTACCGGCATAAAAATCAAATTGACCGTTATATGAAAAGGAGAAATAAGTTTTATCGGTATCTTTGAATTCATGTAAAAGCTTATGTTTGAGATAGTCTTGTATATCTTTCATGTCGGATACATCAAGGCCCAAACTCACTACATCTTTTAACGCTGATTCACCGTCCCATTCTATTATGGCCAATATTTGCGCATCGGATAACCTTTCCGCTTTGCTTGCTGCACGTTGTAGTCGTGGATTTCTTTCAGCACTTCTCTGGAAATCCATTAATACGTATTCAAAGCCGTAAGCAGCTTCTGCACTTTCCTCATCTCTGTTGCCAGCATTCGCTGAATACTTCTTATGCTCTGTATACTGCCAAATCAAATAATTATCACCGTATGGCAGGAAACGGCCATCTGTTATGTTTGCCATGCTGACGGAACTAGCACATAACATGCTGCTCGTCAGAATTAACGCTCTCAAAGTCGACATGAGGCTATATCCTTTTTTTAATTATATTTATATAAAGTAGCTGCTCGTGTGGAAAAGTGGGAGCGACATGTATCAGGAGGAGTTGGTCTTTATGGCGGCTTTACATGCCATCAGCGTCATCCCGTCGAAACCCTGAGAAATCTGATTTCTAATGAAGAGACCGCCCTTATAGCAAAAACTCAAAGCAACCGGGCCATCCGTAGGTTTAGAGCTTCATAATAGGGTAGCGAAACAAGCCATCGCCGTTTTTGAATACCAATTTATTACGAACAACTGCTGAATGGATACATCTGATAAACACCTATAAGATCAAATTTTTGTACAATTCGTTATTCGATTTTCCCTCCTCCCATTTCTCGCGTTTAATGCATGCTCTCCTCATACTGTTGACTGATATTTTCCGGTTATTGAAGCTGGGCCGTTTTATCAGTAGGCATTCAGGACGCATTTTCTTAACATGTGTCCCTACATTTAGTTCTCAGGGATAGGGATATGTCACTGGCGGTTGTATATTCGCGGGCGAAGGTAGGGATTCATGCACCGTTAGTGCATGTCGAAGCCCATTTATCTGCAGGCTTACCGAGTTTTTCCATTGTGGGTCTGCCAGAAACGGCTGTTAAAGAAAGCAAAGATCGTGTGCGCAGTGCCATCTTAACCGCAGGGTTTGAATTCCCTGCCAGTCGCATTACGGTGAATCTCGCCCCAGCAGACTTACCCAAGGAAGGCGGCCGATTCGATTTGCCCATCGCCCTCGGCATTCTCGCCGCTAGCGGACAACTGCCCGATCAAACTCTCAGTCAATATGAATGCTTGGGCGAATTAGCTCTGACGGGTTCATTGAGGTCGGTAGACGGCGTCATTTCTGCCGCCATGGCCTGTGCACGAGCAGAGCGTACCTTAATTTTGCCTAAGCTAAATGAGGCTGAAGTAAGTTTATGTCGAGACAGTGCAAGCTTGTGCGCACAACACTTGTTAGAGGTATGCCGACATTTGCATGGCCACGAAGCGCTCGCCCTAACACAGCCTAGCCCCGCACCCACTTATCAATATGATGGCCCAGACCTTGCGCAGGTAAAGGGGCAAGCCCATGCGAAGCGAGCATTGGAAATTGCAGCAGCAGGCTCGCATAATTTATTAATGAGTGGGCCACCCGGTACAGGTAAAAGTTTATTGGCCCATTGTTTACCCGGTATTCTACCGCCTTTGTCAGAGCAAGAAGCCCTTCAGGTCGCTGCGCTGTACAGTGTTTCACGTCAACCGCAGCGGCATCAATTTTATGCCCGTCCCTTTCGACAACCACACCATACAGCTTCGGGTGTCGCTTTAGTGGGCGGAGGCACTCATCCTAAGCCCGGCGAAATTTCGTTAGCTCATCATGGCGTGCTGTTTTTAGATGAAATTCCAGAGTTTAGTCGCACAGTATTGGATGTCATGCGTGAACCTTTGGAAACCGGACACATCAGCATCAGTAGAGCGGCACAACAAGTGGATTACCCCGCCCGCTTCCAGCTGGTGGCGGCGATGAATCCGTGCCCGTGCGGTTATTTAAAACAAGCCAATAAACGATGTGCCGATTGCAGCGAAAGCAAAGCTTTAAAATATCAAAGCTCCGTCAGTGGGCCACTGTTGGATCGCATTGATTTACAAATTGAGGTGCCTGCCTTACCAAAAGGAATGTTATCGACTGACGATCCTAATACGGAAAGTAGTGAACAAGTACGTGCACGAGTTGAACAGGCGCGTACCACGCAGTTGCTACGCCAAGGCTGTGCCAATGCACATCTTACGCAAAAACAGGTGCCTGAAGTGTGTAATATTGATCGAGCGTTATCCACCTTACTCGAAGATGCTTTAGAAAAACTCGGATTGAGTGCGCGCGCGTATCACCGAATACTAAAAGTCGCTCGTACCTTGGCGGATCTATCGAACAGCCAACACATTGATCAGTCTCATATACTTGAAGCCTTGAGCTATCGACAGTTAGAAAGAAGAATTGGTTTAGGAGTATAAGCATTCAATTATTAAGGGGGTTCATACAAGGTTACTCGCTATTTACACATTACTCATTACTAAATATAAGGCGTTGATTCGCCCAAGATATTCGCTTTAAACATTCTGTACAGCCATTTAATGCTTCACTCCGATGCTTTTCATGAGAGTGAATGTCTATTCCTAGCACTATTTTGTGATGTCCAATCGGACAGACCATTAATTTAATGATCGTAAATTTTGTCAACCATAGTGTCCGCATTCCTCAGCTTTCCATTACAGTTAAAAAATAATGTGCGCATTGGCGTACTGAAGATCAGCTATTTGTCGTTCTCATGCATAACAATCAATCAATAATCGCTCTATAAATTAATTTTTCTTTAATTGACATTTATATAAAATAAATCTCTAAAAATCCCTTACGATAAATGTGGCGCGATCCTCCGTAGCGCAGCACTTCTAAAATCAATAAATTTCCCCAGCCAATTTGAACCAAGCTTATTTTCTTACACATTTATTAATACATTCAAAGTAGTGATTAATAATTGAAATAGGCGCTTTGCTCCATCATAAAAAGAATACTCGGGAGACTCTATGAAATTTAATCCACTACTCATCGCCATTAGCAGCGCGGCTATTGCGCTGTCGAGTGCGTCAGCACTTGCAGTGCCGGTTAACAAGATTGAGAGCCAGAAAAACACCCTTTCAGCACTCAAGCAAAACCAATCTTTTACTCAATCTCGTTTAGCAGTGGGACAGCGATCTACCACCACTGACTTTTCAAATCCTGCCGAGAAAAAACGCTCAATTGAACGACTAAAGCGATTCGGCATTACTAAAGACTCTCGTCCTTATCTTTTTTCTTTAATGGAACGCCAAGCCTCTAACGATTCGTTACAGCGCCAGTCAATCGCTTCGAAATCCATGGCGTTGAAAACCACCTCACTTTCCAGTGAAACGGATTCAACCGACTGCAATCAATCGCCTGATGCCATTTGTTCATTTTTCATCAACACTGGATTTTCAATCAAACCCAACCCAAACAAGCCAGAAGATCTTTATCTCGTTGCATCTGCACTTAACAGCGAAACGTTACCAACGAACTATACGTTAGTAGATTTAGCGCTGATGAATGAAAATTTTGAATACATTACAACGCCAAATTTTGTTGAGTACTACGGTGACGGTGGCGAAGGTAAGAAACGTAAGGCGATTGAAACCTATGACATCATTAGTCAGGCTATGCGAGATAAAGTAGCAGCCTCTGAACGTTTAATCGCGGATGCCTGGATTACCGTCGTTAAAGTTGACGAGAACGGTAAAGAGGTGATGGAAGAGAGCAACATGATGCTTGATTACTCCAAAGAGTCTTTACTAGAACTACTGGATGAGTATTTGGCTCCCGAACCGACGACCATGAAATTAGCTTCACTAAATGTTGCAGATGATCCTGAGCCTGCACCTCGTTCAAAGGATGGCCCTAGTGATCCTAACCACCTTAATTTAATCAGCCCGATTGATCATCGATCTAAAGATGGTGACACCATCAAAGATAACAAAATCACGATATGCCTAAACCGTAATTACGGTGATTGTGACTATGAAAATGTTTACGGCACAGGCACGCCCAACGATAAGGTTCTGCTAAAAATACCGTTTGAAGGCAGCCTTAAAATTCCTGGTCAGGTGGTTAAATTGTATAAGTCCACTGACACGCTTCCCAATGAGAACATAAAATTTGCGACGGATATATTCGTACAAATGAAAGAAATTGGTGGTGGGTTGTCGATTAACGATTCTGATTTTTCGAATCTTCAGGATATGTTCGCCAATAATATCGTCATGACCTACTTTGATTTTCAGGGTAACGAAGTTGATATCACTGTGCCGGACCATGCGCGTGTCACCAAAACGCAATTGAACTGGAATTTGCCACGAGATACCACAACGTTCGGTAACGCACAGCAATTCGGGCGCTATGAAGATGCGCATTGGATTCAACACATTGTTGCTGACGTGAAATTTCACCCTCGCCGCCCTGCCACAACCCAGCTGTTTGTGATTGGTTCAGACGACCCATATTCACTGTTCAAATACATCCAACCGCCAATGCAGTTTGTGTATAGCTGCTTAGCCGAAGGCTCCATGATTACGATGGCCAATGGTGAAAAGCGCTCAATTGAGTCTTTAACACTAAACGATACGGTTTTAGGTGCCAGTGAATATAACCCAGATCATACACTTCCATTAAGCATTCAAGATATTTCAGTTGGTGTTGAAACCATTCCTATGATTGAAATCACTACCCAATCAGGCCTGCAATTATTGCTTACGGAATCACACCCTGTCATTACCATTGCCGATCAACCGGTTTGGGCTAAACGTCTTAAACAAGGTGACTTGATTCAGACAGTCAGTGACAGCGGTGCTGTCACCAGCGATCGGATTACGGCCGTTAAGACAGTGGATTACGATAAAAACGTATACAACCTTAGGTTGTCACGTTTAGCTGATGACGCTCAGAACGTCGATCGTGATGAAAGCTTTGTCATGATCGCAAACAACATGATGGTGGGCGATCTTGGTATGCAAAGTGAAAATGAATTTGAATCGGTTGTTGAGTCTACCGAAGACGTTCTAAATCGCATTCCTTCGCAGTGGCACCAAGATTTTATGAATAGCCAGCAATAAGAAACGCCCCCTGCAAATGACATCCTTTGCAGGGGGTCACCACGTAGAAGTGTCAGAAAATACTTTGACGAATTAAAGCGACGCTTTAGACAGTCAACATCCGTTCTGTCGTTTATTTTTTTAAAAAGACGTAATAGGTTTTATATGTGCCTGCGAAACTGGATTAAAACGTGCTTAGCAATTGGCCTGACCGGCAGCAGTGCGCTATCAATATCGGCTGAGCGAATTTCGTTGCAAGAACACGCTCATTTATGGCAACACATCGATTCGAGCGCTCTGGAATCTCGCCCTATTAGTACTAATTCAAAGGGCGCCAATGCACAATCCATTGCACCCAGTGCATCATTGTTAAAACCCCATGAAAGTGCGATCCGTTACACCTTAGATAAATCCATTTCAGGGTATGAACATTACTCCGCTTTCTATCAGGGATTCCCCATACTTAATAGCCATGCAGTACTCATCAAAGACCAATCCGGTATGATCCAACAAGGATTGGGTCACTTGGTCGCGAATATTGAGGAAGACATACCCATTGCCGAAAATGCTTTTTTCAAGACGGAATATGAAGCAGAAGACGCGGCCATGTCAGCGCACACGCACCATCAAATTCTTAAACATGTCAAAACAGAACAAGCGATATACATAGATAAAGAGCAAGCGAAGGCCGTATATAAAATATATTATCGATTCATCCACCCAGAAACATTTCAAGCATCGAAACCCACTTTCATCGTTGATGCCCAAACACTCAATATCATCGATCAATGGGATGGCCTTGCGAAATTTCAAGACGAGACACTTATAAAAGGGGGCGGCATTGCTGGTAACAGTAAATTAGGCGTTGTTTGCTTTAGCCCTGCGCCCAACACCATGCAAAACTGTACACAGTACGAATGGGATCACCCTGACCGATTCCCAGGCGATGAAGGCTTAGATTACGCGACCCACGGTGGTGAACTGGTATATCAGCGTACGCTGCCTACTTATGCGTACTTCAATGAATTCAACGGTTACCCATTTATTGTTAAAAAATCTGGTGATCAATGCACCTTAGAAAATGATTACGTTAAGACCGTAGAATATGTAGGCAATGATGCCGTTGCTAATGATACTGCATTCCAATACACCTGCGATGATTCAGGCGAATTATTTAGAGAATCCAAAAACAGTGAATTTTTCTGGGAATATTTTTCGCTTGAACCCCTTAGTGCATTACATTTTTATGGCGGTCTCACCATGCAAATGTACTCAAAATATTTGCATGAAATATTTCCGGACGGTGGATATCAGCTAAATCAATTAAAACAACGTGCAATATACCCCGCAATGAGTTCGTTTTGGAACTATGAAGGAGATGGTTATGTTGATTATGGCTGGGGATCTGGAATCACTTATTATCAATTCGCGACGATGGACGTAGTGGCTCATGAAGCCAGTCATGCTGTGAATGCATGGAACGTTAACCAATCCGACAACGGGTTAGATCGCGCATTCAATGAAGGCTTTTCCGATCTAGCTGCGATGGCACTAAAAGATTACTTTGCACAACATGCCTCTGGTTCTTACACCGAAAAAGATGTCTACCAGAAACTCATGAACAGTAAAAAATGGTGGATGGCTTGGGATGTTTTAGTGGCCAATAAGGGATTAAGATATTTCGAAACACCCTCTGACGACTGGCACTCCATAAACGATGCTCGCGACTTTGATAACCATACATCCTATTTTGCCGCAGGCCCATTTCGAAAATTCTTTCACGAGTTAACGCAAACGCACAACTGGTCCATAGAAAATGCCTTTAAGCTCACGCTGGGTGCCGCTGTGCGCTGTTTCTATCCGAATATGGGGTATAACGGTCTCGCCACTTGTTTGCTAAATGAAGTTCAGTTCACCATACCCGATGTGGTCTTGCGATCTGACCGTTTTTCTCAGGTCGAAACCGTTTTACATTCTGTTGGTATGATTCCTCAATCGTCACAATCCAGCATTACACCTTTGTCTTTTACCTATGAACAATTTTATGAAAAATCACGGATCACATTAGATCCAACGATTGATGCTGCCAAAGTATCTGAAGTCAATATCATTTGGAATACTGAATCACCGGAGGCGAATAAAACAACATGGACACCCAATAACTCTGATGTTCAAGTCCCTCAATTCGAATGGACTTATCCATTTGGAGAAAATAGCTATCAGATTAAAGTCAGCCTATTGATGCAGGATCAAACACGGCATGAAGGATATCGTTATATATACATGAACCCACATTATCTGGAATGTACGCCTACCCAATTTTCATCTAACAATGAAATTACAGGTTTATCAATCTTAAACACCCCAGTTGACTTAGCATTGGAATCAAACCAATTCTATAAATTTATGACCTACGAGGGTGAAGCGCTTAACCATAGCCAAGTAGATCACTTTACGTTAAATGGAAACTTTTTGAATAAACATCTAATCGTCGCCATTGATAAAGACCGCGACGGTTTATTTCGGTTAGATGAAATGGATACCATTCAGTCACTCACCGGCCAATCAGTCGATATTAAACTCTCCGATTTGAACTCGGTGTCACCTGGCCCAGTAGTCGTACGCTTAGCGGTAGGCAATAATAATAGTATGCCCGCTTGCTATACCAGTGGAAATGGCATGGTGATTGATATTCTTGTGAACAGTGAAAAATCCTTACCCCCGCCGATTGTAAATTTCAACTACGAAATCCTCAGTGGCACAAACGTTAAATTTACCGCTGATTTAACAGGTGTTGATCAAACTCGCCAGCCTAGTTTCCAATGGCGTTACGACTCACAAACCATCAGCAGCGAACCTGAATTTACTTACGATTTTAATGAAGCTGGCAAGTATGCCGTCAAATTAACCATAGCGTATGCCGCAGACGCCCAGTCTAGTTCATTTGAAAAGCAGGTCAATGTCACGTCTGGGTATTGCATACCCTCAGTTACAAAAGAATTAGATAAGGTTTACATTAACTCCGTTATTTCAAACTATGAATATCAGTACCCAATCTTAAACAGCGTTGGAAGCATTAGTAGTGCAGATGGCTACCGTTTTCACGAATCAGACACAGGCGATGTCTACATGGTCATGCCAGATAACCAAGCCGTTATGTTTTCGATTCAGGCACATTCTAGGTTTGTGAAAGGCCTTAGTAAAATGCGGGCAACGCTGTGGATAGACTTAAACCGAAATGGTGACTTTGAAGTAGATGAAAATAATTCTAAATTAAACGGAAACAGCTCAAGCTTCGAATTAGTTGATAATAGTTGTAGGTTAGACTGTGATGTTAAGTCTACAGTTTCAATCAGTATACCGGACGATGGCATAATCCATCCCTATCGAGCCAGATTACGAGTAGAACGATTCAGCTCTGATTACTGGCGTAGGAATACCGAGGTCGGTAGCAATGCTTGTGCTGAAATGTACTACGGCGAGACAGAAGATTTTGACGTGTATATGAATTAAGTAGGCAGCGTATTAAGAAAGCCAAGAATTAAGAATATAGAAAATTAAGAATATCCAATGATTATTTGAATGCTAAGGTTACGTTCTACCTTAGCATTCAAACATCTTAATTTTCATCTGCTTTATAAAACTTTTGCGCATTATTCATCGTCATGGTGTTCAATCAATTTTATTAGAATAAAAATTAAATCAGGTTTCTGACATATAGAAACGCCAAACATAAAGTGGTAACTGACTTCGTTTAAATTTAATTAAACGTTTTTAAAATCCGCTGCTCGCAACCTCAGCATATAAAGGATCTGATTATCATTCAGCAAGCCTTTGGACAGAGCGTTCTCCGCTTTTGAATTGTCGCATTATCGAAATTTAATCATTAAACGCACGACCCAGCTATACCCATCCATTTCGACCAACCTAATTGTAGGTACGAGGATTTATATATGAAAATAAAAAACATCAACCCCTGGCAAGCTGCTTCAACAGCCTTGTTGGGTGGCCTTATATCGATCAATTCTTCTGCTCAGAATATAGAGCCGCATCCGGTAGAAGTGCTGCAACAACAGCAGGCTTCCAAAAATATTCATGTAAATACATTACGTACACACAGCGCTATGTCTTCTATGAGCGCGTCGGCGAATGATACGACACCGCTTGGCACGGCCTACAATAGCGATGAGGGGTATTACCTCGGCCTGCAATCAGTAGCAGGCCAAATGAATGAAACACTCGGCAATACCGTGATGGATTTTAGAGTTGGAGTGGACTTGTCTTATTCCCATGCACTGGAGCTGATCGACGGTACAGTGGATGCAGGTTTCAATTTCCCTGCGATACGCGTAGATGCAGGTGCCAATTACGCAAAAGAGATTAGCGCCGATCAATATACTGGTACTTATTCTGTTTACGCAGCACTGAAAGCGAAGTCACAAGTATTGCTACCCCAATCAAATACAGGCTATCAGCCTACTTCTGCCGCTCAAGAGCTAGCAATCCAGTATCCGGGAGATCGCCAACGCCACCTAGGGGATGAATTCCTGCACGGTCTGGCATTGGGCTCTCATGTTGTGATCAACATGAAAATTGAGTATCGAGATGAGGCAGATAAACGTGCAATTGGCGGCTACTTAAACGTAGATTGGGTTGGAAAAATAAAAGTCAGTGGTGAACTTCAAAAATTAGACGACGAAAAGAAAAAGTCTGTGAAAATTACCATTAGTGGCTACCAGGCCGGCGGTGATCACAATGAACTGCTTAAGATTATTCCAAATGGCATCATGCTCTGTACTTTGGAAAACCCCACACCCTGTTTTGATCTATTCGCCGAAGCCGTCCATTACTTAAAGACTAATTATATAAATCAATTGGATACGCTTGAAGAGTACAATGTTACCAAACCCTATATGGTGAGTTATCAACATGCGGGGCCTGCGTTGCAATCACTGGTACCGGACGATGGCTACCGTGAAACGTCTTTTCTGACTAAGCTCATTGTTAAAGACTTAACGAATCGCTGGGTCGAAGAAAAACTGACCTATCGTCGCGCTAAAAATATTCAGCGCTATTACGCCTCTTCGTTTACCTCAGAACAGCTTACCCAACTTGCGGCGATTGAAGATATGAGCCGAGATAATGCCAATTTGTATGCAGACATTGTGGATTACTGTGAATTAAACCCACAGGGTGTTTACTGTTCTAACTTCGAGCAACAGGCTGTCGCCAGTCGCTTCCAAGATTATTCTGACATCAGCTCAGTGCTTAATTAATCAGGGTATAAGGATATTAATATGACTCACTCTCTTGCAGTAAAATACGTTAAAAATTCGATTAAAACACTGGCTGTCAGTGCTGTTTTTTCCGCGTCTATTCTCAGCCACGCAGCACTTGAAAATGCACACCACTACAGCGAATTAGGCGACATGCTATCTCAATCGGAGGCAATAGGTCGCTTCGATTGGTTAGAAAAATGTTATTCAGGATTATTGGTTGAAATCTGGGAACGTACACATGACGCTACCCAGGTACTCAGCGAGCGTGAAAAAATTGATCAGCTGCAAGCTCTTTGGCTTTCGCAAGAAAAAATCGACAGCGGACAATTAAACTATTTGACATTCGCAAATGCGGATTTTACTAACCCCTATGCTTGGTATGCGGGAAAGAGCGCCAACGATGCCTGCACGACCATGCCAATTGAGTATGAGCCCGTAGCCTTAAAAACAACGTTATTAACCCATCAATATTGTGAAACGGGTAGTTTTTCAAATGAATGGGAATGGATTGAATCGGTGACGGTCAATCAGTCATCCCACGTTTCAGGATCATCTCCGTACACACTGGTTAGCGGCAAGGTGTTTAACCTATATCAAAATCAGCAGGTTGATTTCTCCATTACCAGCGGAACATTTGATCCTACTTATACGCCGTACATGAGTGTTCGTGTCTGGATCGATCTCGATCAAAATGGCGCTTACGAAACCAGTGAAATGATCCATCACAGCTCAGGTTATGGCCCATATAATTTTGATTTTATCATACCGAAAACATCGGCAACCGGCATGACGACTATGCGAATTTCAGCAGATAACGGTGGTGGATATGATAATCCTTGCAAGCGAATTGATTATGGTGAAGTCGAGGACTATCTCGTAAATATTCAATAATAGCGATGACTCTTTCGACAAATATTATTGCGACGTTTCAACATTAATTAATTCAAAATCACCATGATTTAAAGGACAAAGAATAATGAAAAGACCCTTTTTTCAAGCTTCATACATGGGGCTGATCCTGCTTGCTGCACAACCCATTCAAGCACAGACAATGACCGAAAGTGCTCAAGCTAAAAATGTAGCATCGCTTTCTGCCAATGCCACAAGCGGCTCATCTATTTCGGGTTTAATCAACGATCATATTCCACTTGGTACAGCCTACGATAGCCAACGTCACTTATTTTTAAACGTACAACCCATTGATGGCCGTGAAGTGTTGACAGGCAATACGGCACTCAAGTTCGATACAGCGATAGACATGGATTACGAAGAGGTACTGGGTGCTTTGAATGGTAAAGTCGATTTAGACGTTAACTTTCCCGTGGTACGCGTATCGGCTGGTGCATCTTTAGCAAAGGAAATGGCCGCCAGCACGTACAGTAGCTCCTATACCTTTACCGCTAATTCAACACCAGAAAAACGAGTGCTTCTCCCTAATGATGCTGATAAAGGTTTTACTTTATCGCCATTGGGACAGGACGTTGCGCAAAATCACCAAGGTAAAATACAAGCATTAGTGGGCGATGAATTTGTAACGTCCATCGAATATGGCGCCAGCTTGTTGGTTAACCTTAAAATTGATTACGGCAACAACCGAGACAAAAGTGATATCGGTGGCTATTTAGATGTTGATCTTTACGGCGGCGTTTTCAATGTTGGGGGGCAACTGCAGTATCTCGAGGAAGAAACCAAGTCATCGGTTAAAATAACGGTCAGAGCGGTTCAACATGGCGGTGACCCAAAGCAACTACTGAGTGTAATTCCGAACAACATTATCAGCTGCTCGCTTGAAGACCCTAAACCGTGTTTTGACATGTTCTATGAAGCGGTGAAATACGCGAAGGAATCCTTTGGCTCGCAACTCGTTTCGCTGGATGATTACAATGTCATGCAGTATGAAACGACCCGCTATGACAGCAGCAGTCTGGTTTTAAAGCAACTGGTGCCAGAATATCAGCAAATTAGACACGCCACTAAATGGCTGATCAGCGATTTAGAAGATGACTTTCAAAAGGCATTAATTGATGAAAGCCGTGCCAGTCATTTGCTCACAAGCTATTTTGCCTACTTACCAGAAGCGCAACGAACGGCTGTTACCGTCATTAAGGACGCCGCAAATGAAAATGCATGGTTTTTCTTTACGGCTGCGCGGCATTGTCGAGACAATCCATTTGGCACTTCGTGCGAAGATTACTACGCGCAAATGAAACAAGATTGCACGGATCGCGGTAAAACCTGCCCTGCCGTCTACGACATCACCCAACTTCAGCTTCCACAATCAAGCGACTTGAACTGGAAGCAATGCGAGTTTGCGCGTAAAGAGGCGGTGCGTTCAGGTGTCGTATCTGCATCTGAAAGTATGGCATACCGACAAATGCGCTGGGCACCAACGTTCATTGATAACGCACGTCCAGCACTGGGCATATTAAATTGGAGAATGTGTGAAGGAGCCCTCACCACTTACGGCGATTATTTTACTGAGTAGTCATTTCGTTTATTGCTAATGTGCCTAAGAATTCCTTTTTGCATCGGTATTGTTAGGCCAACGTCAGAACTTATTCGTTCAGCTGTAGAATACAGTTCTGACGCCTTATTCACCATGACTAAGTCTTGACCATTAATATGGAAATAACCGACTGCTTATGAATAATCACTACATTAGGCGCCTATTTTTAAAGCTGGGATCTGTTCAATCATCTCTGTTATTACCATTCCTTTTGATGGTTAGCCCGATTTCGCATGCTGATACCTTTTATGGTGATCGCTATAACCAACAGGATTTAGGGAAAGGCTACCATTCAAATCGATATCATCTCGGACAGCCCTGTTTATCCGGCGATATTATTTTCACACCTAAAAGCAAAGGCACATTAAATTTTCTTTCGCAGCTAACGGACACCGATGTTCGTGAGCAAACGTTTGGCGAAATTCATGGTGGTGTGAATATATTTATTGCTTCAGGTTCCGCCTCCACATCGATTACTCATAATGTCGCTAAAGATGATTTGAGCGCCAATCTCAGCATGCACATGAACCTTGATTATGGATATGACACACTTGAAAATCGAATCATGGATACCGCTCAGACATCTACCGAATGTGGCGATAGCTATGTTTATCAAATAGATTATGGTCGTGATATTTTTCTCACCGCAAAACTCCACTTTAATTCTTTGGATGAATACAAAAAATTTGTGACCAAAATCACGGTCCGTGTTTTGTTTGTTAAAAAGAGTTGGACTAAAACTAAAATCATTAAAAAGTTCGCACAAAATGCTGTGCTGACCATTAATGTTGCTTCCAATGGCGTGCTACCTCATAGATTACAATCATTGGTGGATGAAAATCCCACCGCATGCCGTGGACTGGAGATTGAAAAGTGCATCGATACCTATCACCTGTTAAGCCAATATCTATTTGACCAATCTGGTTTAATCAGCGACTTAGACACCATACCGAAACCCGTTCGCAGCGCGCATATGCGTACCTATCAAGAATCGGGGCACTATGCACTGACAGCCCATCGCTCCGAGCCAGACCCTATCCTTTTTGAGATGATTCAATCAGTCGAGGCGCGCTATGGTGAACTGGTCAGGCTCGAAAGCCGTACCAAAGCATTTTATGAAACCTCCGAATCTGAAATTGAGCGAGTTGTTCGCTACACAGAATGGCAATCCGCACTCAATAATCGCGACCAGTTTGCCACCCTACGGGATGCCTGTTTTACACAACCCAGTGTACAGCTGTGCGATGTGCTGGATTAAGCGATGCGACTGAGTGGACAACAAACCCTTATTGCGAACTCTAGATTGCGAAGGCTAGGCCTGACTGCGCATGGAATTTAAGCGGTTAAGTCGTAGAATAACGTGCTGGATACCGTCACTGAAGCAGGCCAATCGTATGAAGCATCCACTGCTGGTCTCATTATTAATAATTGGCTGGTGTATTCCGCCGGTGTGGGCAGGTGATTTACAGCATCGGTGGTCATTTGGTGATGGTCAATTCAGCACTGAAAAAGACCCAGATTATCACTATGCACAACCGGGCATCTATGAGGTCACGCTCGACATATTGCAAAATAACCTCGTGATTGCGACACGCAAAAAAACCGTCGACCTGATCACGCCTCTCATACAGTCAGTCAATATTGACCATCAAATCAATGATCTTCATGTTCAATTATTGGCGAATATTCAATTCAAAGAGCAAATTTCGAATTTACCCTTCCAATACATTTGGTATGCGGAAGATGAGCAAATTGCAGAAGGTAACCATCATTCCATTCGCATGAAGGAATACCGTTATTACAACATGAGATTGGATATATTATTTAATCACCATACCGTTCATAGCCAACATTTTTCCATAGAACTCAAGAAACCGGAGCAAAAACATTCCAGCCAAAATGATCAATCTGGTGTGGGTGTAATAGGGTGGCTCATGACGTTATTACTATTTTTCTCAGTGAAGTTTAGAACACCGCTATCACAGCAAAAGACATATATCGAATGAACCGTAGGACGCCATTCATTAAATGATGCGTCCTCTCCAAGAAGATTGACACTCATCATTCAATTTTTTACACGTGCCACATTAAATTAAATGGTATGCATCCATCGGTAACATTTAACATAAACCCTTTATCACACGATTCCGTCACACATTAATTTTATTAACCTAACGATTGCCTATTAACCCACCTGATTTCATAACCAATTAACCTCATGATTTATTTAGATGGGGATGGCCGAGGTATATTTTATTCTACACTCAATTTAACTTCTTAATGGTTAGATATCGGTGTGCGCATTATGTATCTCATTCGTGTTTGGATAAGTTTATTTATTGCAATGATGGTTGCACATGCCTCTGCAGACCCCGCAGACCCTAGTGCTTATTGTTCGTCAAAAGGGAATACAGTCGACGAATATATCGGCTTATTTCAATTAGGAAATTTCTCAAATTCATCAACGGATTTAGCGGATTACACCGATTTTTCGCAACACATTATCCCGGTTAGTCAAGGCGAAACGTTGTCTGTCAGCATGGCCCAGGGCAATGGTAGCTGGAACGAATTTTGGTCTATTTGGATCGATTTTAATCACGATTTTGACTTTAGTGAAGACGAGTCTTTTTTTATTGGCTCAAGCACCAGCAGCATTCAAGGTGACATTCAAATTCCCAACACGGCATTGCTGGGCACAACCCTCATGCGCGTGACAATGAAATATGCCTCGCAGGCCGAACCCTGTGAACATTTTGGTTACGGTGAGGTTGAAGATTACAGCATCGACATTAGTGCGGGAAATTCGGAAGATTCGCCCACCGCGCATAGTCAGACGGTTAATTTGGAACTGGGTCTTCGATTGCCTATTCGCTTAACGGGCGATACGCCTGCATCTCACTCCCAAGTTTTTGAAATCGTCAGCGAACCCGCTCACGGCCAATTACTGGGCGAACTGCCAGAAGTGATTTACGTGCCTCACGATCCAGCGAATGTCAGTGAGGATAGTTTTAGTTTTAAAGTGAGTGATGGCATCACATGGAGCACACCTGCCATCGTGACGATTCATAAACGCGATCAACAAATCAGCAGCCAGGACGTCGGCGGCCCCACATTGGGCATAGGCTTGCACTTGCCCAACCACTTGGCGCTGAAAGATATTGGCCCAAGTGCCTTTCCGGTCTCGATGGTGCGTTCTGACGATCCGTTGGATCAAGCCATCCGCCGAACTCAAATGAACGGCAAACAATTGGCGGTGCAATTAGAACAGCATACGTTTAATCCACCGTACACGCTGGCACTCAAATGGATACCTGACCAAGCGCAATCTAACGGGACCATTTTCAATTCGGATAGTCTGCAATTATTCGAAGTGAATGGCACAGTCCACACCAGCATGAACAATGGTGTCAGCAGTGCTCACCCCATTTCGGTTAAAAATACATCCTGTAATCAAGCCACCATTGTCGTTAACGACACGTCAATGACGACCTATATCAATGGCGAGAGCAACACGCAATCTATCACGTCTCAAGCGTTGGGAGGGACACTGAGAATGGGTCAATACCCTGGACAGATATGGGACTTACGAGTGTATGATCGAGCACTCAATAGCAATGAAATTGCCGACGCCGCTCAAGACTGTACCCATACAACCGCCACGCCTTTTGATGGCTATCCGTTGTATCGCTGCGGTGTTTATATTTGCATCTGGTATCGTGCAGAAGATAATTTAAGTGAAGGTGATCTGACATATCTTCCGGACCAAGATTGGTTTTACGAACACAATCTGTTTAACGTGGGTATGCATCCGCACGGAGACATTGGCGGCTATTTTAAAGGCGGTCGCCCGGGTTACGACGCAGGTGCGAAATGGCGAGATATGGTGTTGGATAACCGCTGGATTCAATATGCACGGTTACGCGACCGCTTTAATAATAGCTACTGGGTGCATGAAGATTTTCATCAATATCAGGGCGTCCTCGGTGACTACATTGGTAAAGGCTGGAATTATTTTATGGCCGAAGCCACAGCAGAATGGGCACCGGTTGAGTACACGCCAGAAGTGCAGGGCATGTACATTCTCGGTGAGTATATTTTTGATGCACATCTACCAATGTGGATGACAGGAGGTTCAGACCAATCGAACTACACCACTATCCGTATTGATGGCACGCCACAAGGTGGGCACCCCTACGGATCGTATGTATTCTTTTCCTATGTCACGCGGGAAATTCTCAGCAGCAAGACCATAGGTGACATTTACAACCATCCGGACGACCCTCAGCGCCCCATTGAGGCGTTGTATAAAATTATGGGTCAGTCCGGCGTGGATATGCGTGATGCGTTTATTGAGTTTGCATCGCGCACGGTGACTTATGATTATCAACATGGTCTGACACAAGCGTTTCGAGATAACGAAGCAAACAGTCTTAGCAGCATTCAAAACCACATTAACCCTAACATCACTGCAGACTCTAAATACACCGCTGTTTATGATTCACAAGGCAGCGGCTCGCAATGGATGTCTTTGCCTGCAGGTAAACGACCAGGTTCATGGGCGTACAATTTATTTAAAATTGAAAACGCAATCGGTGAATATAAATTTGCTGTATTACCAGATGCCAATAACCCCGCTCACAGTGAGTTTAGAGCCACCGTGCTGCGTTATGACGAAAGCAGCGAAACACGAGCCTATTACGATCTGCCATTTCAGAGCTTAGAAGAAGGCATCACGGTTTCTGCGAATGGCGAGGATTTAATACTGGTGGTGGCCACGACGCCTGCTCAACGATTTAGCGGTGTCGAGCAATACCACTACCAATATAAAATGGAAAAAGTGCAGCCAGCGGAATCTGCGATTCCCATTTATCTGTTGGCAGGTCAGTCAAATATGGAAGGTCATATTGAAAATGGACTGTGGACGGATTTACTCAATGAACTCAATTCCGGCCCGCTGAATACCTTGCAATCTCGTCTCGAATTTCAATTAAATGATTGGTATTTAAATTACGATGGTGGTTATGCAAACTATGCGTATTCAGAAGCCGTCGCAACCTATCAAGCGGGTGAAATGGTGCGTATGTTTGAAGAAGGTCTAATTGGCGATCAATTATTGAATGCACGAGACGATGTTTGGTGTGCGTTTAATCAAGCACCCGTTTCAGCACTGCAACCAAATTGCGGGTATTCATTTGGACCTGAATTAACCACTGGCCATTACCTCGGCAATATTCTCGATGATCAAACGGCGTTAATTAAAATCGCAAAAGGCGGTTCCACGCTTCACACCGACTGGCTTAGCCCCACGTCTTCGAACGCACAAAATAAACCGATTGGCCCACAATACACCGAGCTTAAAAACCGCATACAAGATTTGAATAACAATGCCAGCTCTATTTTACCGGCCTGTGAAAATCAGGCATGCCAGTGGGCAGCCTTCATTTGGTTTCAAGGCGAAAACGACAGCTTTTCAGCCAGTGGGTCGGCGGCGTATGAAGAAAACTTAGTCAATCTAATAAATGACGTGCGCGCAGAAGTGGGGAATCCGAATTTGCCTGTTATCATTGTCGGCATTGGTCATTGGGCGAAATCCATGACCTATGGATCAATCGTTCATCAAGCTCAGCTAAATGCGTCCAGCGCCGTGAATAACACGACATTTATTCAAACGGATGACCTAAGCCGATACTATCATTACGACCCGGCCTCACACCTCATATTGGGTGAACGATTGGGCAAGGCACTGCAGTTAATCTCACCCTAAAAAAAAGCGATCTGCAGATAATCTATCTGCAGATCGCTTATTATTGTTCAAACCTTGCATTCATATTGAATAACAGGGGCCGTTTATGATGACTCTTCAATGGTCGTTATTTTAGAACGCATGAAAATGCGCATGAATAACCGCTTCATATCATCCAATATTAAATACAAACAAGGCACCAATATTAAGGTAATCAATGTGGCATATAAAACCGCGAAGCCCAGTGCGACGGCCATAGGAATAACAAAACGCGCCTGTAAGCTACTTTCAAACAAAATGGGCAATACACCGACAAATGTGGTGATGGAAGTTAAGGTGATGGCTCTGAATCGCGCGCAGCCGGCTTCAATCACCGCTAAATGGACTGGCATATTATGATCTCGGCGACACTGGTTTACGTAATCTGTCATGACCAGACTATCGTTAATGACCACACCCGCTGCGGCTATTAAACCAAACGTTGACATCATGCTTAAGTCCAATCCAAAAAAGAAATGTCCCCAAATGGCACCCGTCAAACTGAATGGAATCACCGACATAATAATCAATGGCTGACCATAACTTTTTAATGGCACCGCCAGTAGAATGAATACCATGATCATGCCCGCGATGAAGAACATAAGTTGTTGATTTTGTTGCGCACGCTGCTCTTCTATGGACCCACCCAGTTTGGATTTAACACCCGGATACTCCGCTTGCAGTTTGGGCAACAAATTTTCATTAACGTGCTCTACCAGTGCATTGGGTTCTACCAAGTTTTGGTCAATGGCACCCCAAATATAAACACTTCGATAGCCACCTTCACGACGAATATGATTGACTCCCGGCTTCTCAACCAGGTTAACAACATCACCTAACATGACTTCATTGCCTTGCGGTGTCGTGATCAAGCTGTATTTCAGTTTTGAAAACTGCTCACGGGTCAGTTGTGGGTAACGCACCATGACACGCACTTCTTCACCATCACGAATAATACGTTGTGCTTCTGCGCCGTAAAAGCTTGACCCTAATTGGTTTGCGATGGCCGACAAATTCAATCCCAACTCAAAGGCAACGGGTTTCAGACTCAGCTGAATTTCTTTACCAGCCAAATCAATGGTTGAACTTAGATCGTATAGCCCTTTTTCTTTTTGTAACATGGCCATAAATTCGCGACCTGCAGCTTGGAGCGATTCAATGTCTTCTCCATAGAGGTTGTAACCGAAGTCGCCTTTCTTATGATCGCCATTCACATCATCCTGAACGCTGATGGATTTAACACCCGGCATTTCAGGAAATGCCGCACGCCAACGATTCGCCAGTTCAAAGGTGTCAAATGGGCGCGCTTCTTCATCAACCAACGGAACGATCAATGCCGCTTCTGTGCGTGATTTATTATAGGCCAGTAAGTCTTTCACCATACCGCGGCCATATTCTTGCTCCACTTCTTTTTCAACATCCATCACCACTTGTTCAATGGTTTTTAAGACTTCTATCGTGGCTTGATCGGAAACTGTGTCACTCATATTAATTGAGATTTTTGGGAAATCATGAGGCACTTTAGGCGTCGGCACCATGCGAATATAGTTCCCCATGATCATGCCGATGCTGATAATCAAAATAGCCAAGAATACACACAACACTAGCCATCGCTGGCGCGTACAACGTTCGATGAAATTTCGATAGCTCACATTTACAAATTGTTGAAAACGATGATTAAAGCGCGAACGCCAATGGCCTTCAGGCAATGGATCAAATTTAGAGTGCGCTAAGTGTGCAGGTAGAATCAGCTTTGATTCGACCAAACTGAATAGTAAACACAGAATAACGACCACTGAAATATTGAAAAAGAAGGTTCCTTCTGGGCCAGAAGTCTGTGTGAACGGTAGAAAAACAGCCACTGTGGTTAAAACGCCAAAGGTGGCAGGCACGGCCACTTTCTGTGCGCCTCGTACGACCGAATGAATACCGCTGCCTTTATTTTCTATTTCGGTATAAGCACTTTCGCCAATGACGATGGCATCATCAACCACAATCCCTAGCACCATAATAAAGGCAAATAACGAGAGGATGTTAATGCTGACACCTAAAAATGGCATGACCAATACAGCCCCTAAGAAACAGACAGGCAAACCCACCATTACCCACAGTGCTAAGCGAAAGCGCAAAAATAAGCTCAGCATTAATGCAACGAGAATGGCCCCTTGCAGTAAATTATCCAGCATCATGTCCAAGCGCGCGTTAAGGTAGTAGGTCATATCCACCAGTATCTTTAATTCAAGATCACTGGGTAACGTGTCTTGACGAGCTTCAACAAAACTTCTGACTGAATCTGCTACGGACACCATGTTTTGTTGCTTAGTAGCCTTGACCGATAGATAAATGGCATTCTTGCCGGAGTACTTAAAGTAGCGCTCGCCTTCTGTAAAACCATCCTTGATCACAGCAATATCTCGCAGGCGCAATTTTTCACCGTTCTGACCAATTTTGATCGGCACGTTTGCGAATTCCTGACCCAGATATTTTTGATTTTCGATCCGAATGGAAACCGTACCGGAATCGGCATTGATTTGACCAGCGGAGTAGTTTGCCGAGTAATTTTGAATGCTCTGTACAACTTCCGCCATGGTTAGATTGTAGGCTTTCAAAAACTCAGGCTTGATCTCAATGCCTATTTCTTCAGGTGGTGCTTCAAGCCTGACAAGAGACACATTACTCAACTGCAATAAATCGTCTTCGATTTTTTTCGCAATGGGTTTTAATTCGGTTAGCGGCCGATCTCCTACTAACGATAATTCAATAACGTCTTGTTGAAACTCCGCTTGGTTGATGGTGATGGGTTCCATACCCAACGGAAAAGTGGATATGCTATCTACCCGCGATTTCACACGGTTTAAGACATCGGTTAATTCGACTGTGGGGTCAATCTCTAACTCCAACGACCCCATGTGTCGCCACGCCTTAGAAATAGAACGCTTTATTTCAGTCACGTCTTTTAAGGATTCTTCAATTTTGATGAGAATACTTTCTTCGATTTCCTGCGGTGATGCACCGGGGTACTGTGCATCAATCAGAATGTAATTGATTTCAACATTCGGGAACATTTGCCGCTGAATCGTAAAATAACTAATCAGACCCATAATGATGATGAACATCATCAGCAAATTCGCCGCGACAGTATTTTTAGCGAAATAAGCGATTACCCCGCGCAGCACTGGGGCTTTTTCTTGTTCGCTATGCTCAGCATCGGGTCTATCTTTTGCCTGTTCTTTATCAGGTGGCAATGTAGCCTGATGGGTTTCATTCGGTGGTGTCTCAGACATCCTAAACTCCCTATATGCCTCTGCGATCCGTAACGAATGGATTTCGAGAGAGGTCAAACATGTCGCATGAACATCAAGCCATTAAAAAAGTCATGCGAGCCATCATTCAATACTCGTAGTGCTAACGTATTCGTTAAACAGCGCGATTTAAATTAGTGCTTTGCAACGTTAGCACCGAGTGCATTCGATACTTTGACCTTCATACCCACTTGAGGAAAGTCGGGCTGAGTCAGTAGCATTTTTTTATTAGCTGCAATATTCGATTCAGCATACACGTATTTATCTTCGTCTCTCAGAATGGTCAGTGTATGTTGCTCTAACGTTTCTGCTTCGTTCACCAACCAAATCTTGCCGTTCGTGACGAGGTCTTGAGAAATTTTTATGGCATTGGTTAATGTTTTGCCTTCAAACTGAGCTTCGACATATTCGCCAAACTTCAGCAAAGGCTGAGTTGAATTCAAGCTATAAGGGTCAGAGACTTCCACCATTAAGTGACTCATGCGCGTGTCTTTATCAATAATGCCTAGATCGCGTTTAATGACGCCCATCCGTACACTGCGCTTCGAAACCGTGCTGTTCAATTGGACCTGCGTTTCAGCCAGTGTATTCGGTAAAAAAGGTGCATCAAAGCCGGCAATGGGCAATAAGATTTGCGCGGTTTCAATGTTATATAATTCACCGACCGGCGCGCCTTGCTGTACAAATTGCCCCACACCAATCGTACGGGCGATGACGAGCGCGTCATAGGGCGCACGGGTCTCACAGTTTTTTAAATCTCGCTTGGCGAGTCTCAACATGGCCTTCGCCGATTTTAACTGTGCTTTCGCGCTCATCAGTTGAGGTTTCCGCAAATAAAGATCCGTCACCTGTTGTTTCGCTAAACGCTTGGCTTCAGCCTTGGCCACTTTGCCTTGCGCTTGCTCACTGATCAATTGCGCTTCTGCCTGAGAGACTGCAGCCTCGGCTTCTAGTACGGCTGCCTGATAGCGATCTTTATCAATACTGAACAGCACGTCACCGCGTTTAACCAAGCCGCCAGCCACAAAATTGGGATGCCAATTCACCACTTCCCCCGATACAAATGCAGATAGCGTCGTGGTTTCTTTGGGGCGTACTTCACCATGGCCGATGATGGTCACGGGATAGTCGTCGGCTTGAATGGATTGCACTTTAACGACGGGGCGTTTGTCGGCCTGTTTTTGTTCAAATGGAGATGTCGCGGTCGCCTTTAATGCGATGGCTCCCGAAATACCCAACGTGAGTACGGCCACTGAGAGCAGTAACTGCTTAAACTTAAAGGGTTTCTTTTCCATGTCTATACTCGTGTACCGTGAAATCAATACCAAAATAGGCGTCATTAAACGTCATGCTAACCGGAATGAGAGTCCGAGTCGATAAATGTGAATCGTTCTCATCAACACTGCATCATGACCACTATGACGTGGTTGAACGTTGAATCTGTCATCACCTAGTTTATCGTAGGCTCAACTGATTCGACCATGGCTTTGACATTTAAGAACGGTTTGGTTTCACATCGGTCTGAAAACCAAAATACTTGCCCCTTCCCTTCTTCTTTAATCTCAAAGCAAGTGCCATCGACTTGAAGAAAAGTTTCACCATTCGCTCCGTATTGCAGGTCCTGCTCGATGGCGATTGAAGTATTTAGGATGCGGGTCACAGGCTGATTGGCTCTTTTCGCCAGTCCCCGATGCATGCCATAACGATTCAACGCTTCAGGAAATCGATCACTATCCGCCATTGGCTCATCCACTGCCGGCATCACCTTAAACCAGTTTGGCTTGCGAACAATATCCGATGACACCTTCTCCGGTGCGCGCGTCATGGCATGAAGACCTGTGCTTAATTGACCATCATCGTCATCGAGGCGCTTCATCGGTAGCCGATTTATTTGAGTCTCTTGACCAGGCAAAGACATTGGAGGCTTCATCACCTTGGCTTGCACAGATTCAATTGGTGCGGCGCTCGGCCTGAATGGCTCGAATGCTAGGATGACCTTGATCGCTTGCGCGGGCGAATGTTCACTGTTTGGCCCATCCTGCAAATCGGACATGATTTGAAAGAGGACGATGGCGTGTAGCAAAATCGAAATCGCATAGGCTAGCCTAAATTTACACTTCATCATGCTGCCTTTCGCAGAGTCGATGTGGTCTGGGGCTCGGATAAAATGCATACTGTCCAAGTACGAGCACCGCGATCGTAATCGTGCGTTTCACACTTTTTTGCGCACCGCACGCGGTCAAAATAAGTGCGTCGATCATCACCTGTATGCAGCTTAAGTACTTTACCCATGATACGAACCCTTATTGACCCGCTATCTCGCACAACATTCAGTTTAATGCGGACACATTCGTTTTTTATCAAAGCTCAGTGCTTTCGGTGAGGCTCGCGATTTCTGTCGCCCCTCAGTCAAGCTTCCATTCACCATCGTCCCCATCATCTCCATGACCCAATCGTCAGCAGTCAAAACAGATACAATTTTTTGCTCATCAGAACGGGTAGATTTTGTTACCCTGTGCGCCGCTTGAAATCCCCATGGCAGGTCCTAGTGAATCATCTTAATCCCCGTCAAAAAGACGCTGTTCTCCATATCGATGGCCCGTTATTGGTACTGGCGGGCGCTGGCAGTGGTAAAACCAGCGTAATCACTCAAAAAATGGCCTATTTGATTGAAAAGTGTGGCATCCCTGCGCGGAACATCACCGCCCTCACCTTCACCAATAAAGCCGCCAAAGAAATGAAGGAACGGGTCAGCAAGCTTGTTCAGGGCAAAGCTGCCAGTGGCCTCACCGTCTCCACGTTCCATAACCTAGGTCTGAACATCATTCGACGTGAATGTAAGCACTTGGGACTCAGAGCAGGCTTCTCCATTTTTGACGATGGCGATACCAAATCACTGTTAAAAGACATCATGCATCGTGAGCACGGCAGCGATGGCGATATGGTCGACATGGTTCAGCAACAAATTAGCAGTCTAAAAAATGATCTTATCGAACCTGAGCAAGCCATCGCCTTAGCCAAAAGCCCACAAGAAGTGCTGATCGCCACCACCTTTAGCGCGTATGATCGAGCCTTGAAAGCTTACAACGCCGTCGACTTTGACGATCTTATTCGAATCCCCACCACGCTGTTTCTCACCAATGCCGAAGTGCGTGAACGCTGGCAAAAAAACACACGCTATCTACTGGTTGACGAGTATCAAGATACCAACACCAGCCAGTATGAATTGGTTAAAATTTTGGTGGGCCTACACGGTAAATTTACCGTCGTAGGTGATGATGACCAATCCATCTATGCCTGGCGCGGAGCGCGACCGGAAAACCTCAACTTACTGCAATCCGACTACCCGAATCTTAAAGTCGTTAAGTTGGAGCAAAACTATCGCTCCACAGGCTTAATCTTAAACGCCGCCAACAAAGTCATCGCCAATAACGAACACGTGTTTGAGAAAACCCTCTGGTCTGACAAGGGTTATGGCGATCCTATTAGATTGGTACGCTGCAAAAACGAAGATAACGAAGCCGAGCGCATCGCCACTGAAATCATCGAGCATCGTTTACGCCATCAAAGTAAATACAGTGATTACGCGGTGCTGTTTCGGGGTAACCACCAAGCACGCTTGATGGAAATGAAACTCCAACAGTATCAAGTGCCTTACAAACTGAGCGGTAGCCAATCTTTCTTCGCCAAAAGTGAAGTCAAAGACATCATGAGCTACCTGAAGCTCATTGTGAATCCAACAGATGACTCCGCCTTCTTGCGCATCATCAACGTACCACGCCGCCAAATTGGCCCATCCACACTGGAGAAGGTGACCGAGTATGCAGCCAGTCGCCACATCAGCTTGCTCACCGCCTCTACGGAACTGGGACTAGAGCAGCAACTCAGCCCGCTGGCCATGGATAAACTCAAGCGATTTGGTTCATGGTTGAATAGCACCACTAAGCGATGTTTCACCGATGATCCGGTACAAACCATAAAAGAAATGGTACACGACCTCGACTATGAAGCGTGGTTGCAACAAACCAGCAACACACCCAATCAAGCCGAAGCGCGCATGAAAAACGTGTGGTTCTTGATCGATAATATCGATCGCATGCTCAGCAAAGCGGAAGAAAATGGCGAAGAGATGGACATCGAAGATGCGATTTCCAAACTGATACTGCGCGATATGCTGGAACGCCAGGAACAAGACGATGAACTGGATCAAGTGCAGCTCATGACCCTACACGCATCAAAAGGCCTAGAGTTTCCTTATGTATGGATCATGGGATTAGAAGAAGAGATTCTGCCGCACCGCAACAGCATTGAAGAAAACAACATCGAGGAAGAACGCCGATTAATGTACGTGGGCATCACACGCGCAAAGCTCAACCTCACGCTGACTCTGACCGCTAAACGCAAGCAATACGGCGAGATGTCAGAGCCTACGCCCAGTCGATTCTTAGATGAAATACCCACAGATGATCTAGAACGAGAAGGCTTTGGAGAGACCAGTCAAGAACAGAAAAAGGCTCGCGGTGAATCCGCATTGGCTGGCTTGAAAAATCTTATGGGTCACTAGACGACAAACCCAATCTGACTTAAATAAGTGGCACAAAAAAGCCCGCAGGGTGGCGCGGGCTTTTTGAATAATGGTCAGCCTAACTTACGCTAAGCTCGAGCCATCACGAATGATTACTTCGCCATGAACTTAATGGCATTGCCCAATTCTTCATCAGAACAATCGCCACAGGTGCCTTTTGGTGGCATCAGATTCAAACCATTGATGGCATTAGCCAATGTATTGTCGAACCCTTTCGCCAAGCGCGTATCCCAAACCGCAGTATCACCTGATTTAGGAGAGTTCATCGCACCAGAACCGTGGCACGCTGCACAGTAAGTGTTGTACACCTGCTCACCAGAGCGAGGTCCAGAAGAGGCAGTCGCTGCTGCACCGCCTGCGGCTGCACACTCTTCACCCGAGATACATACCGAACCCACAGGCTTGATACGATCAACAATCTTTTGGTCTTGGTCAGAATTGGCAGATGCCAACGTCGCAACCGTACCCAGTACCGCCGCAAAAATAAACGTCATCAGCTTGTTCACGGTCATCCTCTCTCTCTTGAATGCCTATCATCAGTGCATTCGGCAGCATTCGCTGGCAACACACAGGAAAAATCGGTGGGCATTATACCCACAAAAGCAAAGGTCTAAAAACGAAAGTGCAAGAAATGGTAAAAAATCAATGCCTTGCATAGACGTAGCGCAATCGAATTCGTATTATAGCCGCCCCAAACAGGGTCATCCTGTCTTATGTCTGCTTAGCCTACAAATCGGCACAAATGACGTAACAGCATCACCCGCCCTTAGCTCAGCTGGATAGAGCGCGGCCCTCCGGAGGCCGAGGCCAGAGGTTCGAATCCTCTAGGGCGGGCCATTTCCACTTTTTTGATTTCGACCCTATAAACCGCGGCGTCACATAGACCAACTCTGACTCAACGCCTCAGCCTGCTTCAAACACAACTCTATCGCTTCATCCGCTTTATCAGGCGGGTATTTCCATTTACGCAACGCTCGGCGTACTAAATTGCGTAACTTAGCTCTTACGCTATCACGTACTTGCCAGTCCACCGTTGTGGATTTTCGAAGTTGCTCTGTCACAAAAATAGCTAAAGAACGCAGTTTGTCATCACCTAGCTCTTTTACTGCCGATTCGTTTTGAATTAATGCACGATAGAAAGCAATTTCGTCTGGGTTTAAACCAGACTTCTCAGCCATTTCAGCATCATCAGCCATGTCTTTGGCCATTTTAATAAGTTCTTCAATGACCTGAGCCGTTTCAATGGCGCGATTATGGTATTTGCGCAGAGTTTCTAGAATACGATCTGAATATTTCTTCTCTGATACCACATCGGTTTTCATACGGGCTTTCACTTCATCACGTAGCAACTTTTCTAACAAATCAACTGCAAGATTCTTTTCTTCTAGGTTGGCGACGTCTTCCATGAATTCCGGTGACAACAAACCAATATTTGGTTTGTCTAACCCCACTAAGCTAAAAATATCGTCTACACCATCGGCTACGATGGCGTTATCGATGATTTGTTTTAGCGCAGAGTTTTTCTCTTCGTCAGAGCGGCGTTTATCTATGGTAGTAAACTTGGTGATGGCATTCTTAACTGCCCCAAAGAATGCAATCTCTTTTGAAAACGGTTTGGCTTCATCCATGGTGCCACACAAGGTATAGGCGGAACGGATCTTCGCCATTACATCTAAAAAGCGCTTTTTGCCGTCAAGTTCCGTTTTACCATTTGAGTCCGGCAGGCTTTCTAACGAAAGAATATGGTTCATCACTCGGGGTAAAATATTTAATGCCTGCTCTTCATACATACTGTAATCACAGCCATGCATTAAACCCCTTAAAACTTCCATGCCCTCTAATAAGATGGCAAAGGCTTCACGAGCATCAATGGTGGGCTTACCTTTGCCTTGGGAGTTGGTATAGGTTTTTAAGGCGTGCTTAAGTTCATTAGCAATGCCGATGTAATCCACCACCAAACCGCCGGGTTTGTCTTTAAACACACGGTTCACACGGGCGATGGCCTGCATCAGGTTATGGCCTTTCATGGGCTTGTCGATGTACATGGTATGACAATTCGGTGCATCAAATCCCGTTAGCCACATGTCTCTTACGATCACTAATTGCAATGGATCGTTTAGATCTTTAAAG
Organism: uncultured Saccharospirillaceae bacterium; assembly: GCA_947503895.1. Taxonomy (GTDB): domain Bacteria; phylum Pseudomonadota; class Gammaproteobacteria; order Pseudomonadales; family Oceanobacteraceae; genus Bermanella. The sequence goes on along the minus strand of CANNFT010000002.1, from coordinate 495,348 downwards.
CGTTTTTCAAAAAGCTTCTTAGTTTCTTTGTTATAGATATGCGGCTGTAGCTTTTCTTTATCAGAAGCCGAGCCCGTCATAACAATTTTGATGGCACCCTTAGCTGGATCAAGGTCGTGCCACTCTGGTTTTATAGCCACGATGGCATCGTACATATCTACACAAATTTCGCGGCTCATACTCACTATCATGGCTTTGCCCTGCATAGTGGATATGCGGTTTTCAAAGTGCGCGACTAAGTCGCTGGCCACTTGCTGCATTCGGGGGCCGCTGCCCACTAATTTTTCGAGCGCTGCCCACTTTGACTTGGTGTTTTCTTTATCTCGATCTTCTTCGTCTTCAATGACTTCTTCTACTTCATCATTGAGTGCTTCGATTTCGTCTTGGCGTATATCTAATTTTGCTAAGCGTGATTCATAATAGATTGGCACCGTTGCACCGTCGTCTACGGCATCTTGAATATCGTAAATAGAAACGTAATCACCAAACACTGCACGGGTGTCTTTATCGGCAGAGTCTATAGGCGTACCGGTAAAACCAATAAACGAAGCTTCTGGCAAGGCATCACGCATGTGTTTGGAATAGCCAAAGGTATATTGGCCAGTCTTAGTATTAAACTTGGCCTTATCGCCGTATTGGCTTCGGTGCGCTTCATCACTGACAACCACAATATTGTGGCGTTGGCTTAGTACAGGGTGGGAGGTTTCGTTTGCTAAAAGCGCAAACTTTTGCACTGTGGTAAAGATAATACCGCCGGACTGACGGGATTCTAATATCGCTCTCAGGTCATCACGATCGGCCGCTTGAATAGGCGTTTGCTTTAACGTATCCGCCGCCATTTTAAAGGTGTTATACAACTGCCCATCTAAATCATTGCGATCTGTCACCACCACTATCGTGGGGTTATTCATTGCTGGCTGCGCCAATAATTTACCCGCATAACACACCATGGATATGGACTTACCCGACCCCTGCGTATGCCACACCACTCCTGCCTTGCCAGAACCGGGCTTCACGTTACTGGCATAGTTCGCCCTAGGCTCAGCTTGTTTATTCACTTCTGGCCGTTCAGCAGCAATGACTGTCGCGCGCACCGCTTCTCGTACCGCATGGAACTGATGATAGCCAGCAATCTTTTTGATTGTGGTGTCACCATTCTGCTCAAACAAAACAAAGTGACGGATGTAATCTAAAAACAGTTCCGGTTTAAAAAAGCCTTTTACTAAGGTTTCTAAATAATATTCGAACCCCGGCCTTTCTTGAGGCCTATCGTGCTCATTATTTACGACACGCCAAGGTAAAAAGCGTTCTTTATTAGCGGTTAAAGACCCAACCCGCGCATTTAGGCCATCGCTTACCACCAAGGCTTCGTTAAATATAAACAAATCGGGGATTTCTTCTTTATAGGTTTGCAATTGCTGATAAGCCGACCAAATATCCGCTTTATTATCCGCCGGGTTTTTTAGCTCCAACACTGCCAGTGGTAAACCATTAATAAATACAATCACGTCTGGGCGACGCATACCCTTAGTGCCTGATACAGTGTACTGATTCACCACCAAAAACTGATTATTCGCAACCGTATTAAAATCCACCAGCTGCACATAATCCGTTTTTGCTTCGCCCGTTTTGTCTTTAAATTCTACCTTCACACCTTCCAGCAATAGTTGATGGAAGGTTTTGTTATTCTTAATCAGAATCGGCGTTTCAGGTTTAGCAACCTGCAAGGCCACTTGCTCTAACGTCGTCACTGGAACGTGTGGGTTAATCACTTCTAAGCGGGACAATAACCGCTCATGTAAAATAATTTGGCGATAATCACTGCGCTCAGAATGATCACCATCTGGTGCTATTTCATAGCCGCATACGTACTCCCAGCCATTAGATTTAAACCACTCCAAACAAAGCTGTTCCAATTGATCTTCCGTAATCATGGCTACTCCTTACTACCTTGATTATCTGTCGCCACATACGCTTGCTGTGGGTGATTCGGTTTAGTGGGAAACTTAAGTTTTAAAACTTTATCTTTTACCAACTGCTGTAAGTATTTCTTACGCAGTGACTCGCCACTACGGTTTAGCAGCCGTTCTAGTTCATCCAGCTTTAAGGCTTGAAGAGCACAAAGCTGAATAATGACTTCGCGCACCAAGTCAGCAGATGCCTTCTTCTTGTCTGCTACTGGGCGCGCAATCTGTTTCAGTTCATCCATCAAAGGTCCGGAGCTCTCCAAATATCCGGAGCTAAGGTCCGGACCTTTAACATCGAAAAGTCCGGAGTTCAGCTCTGTAGTCGCGTCTCTTTGTCTGGCTTGAGGGAGAAAATAGATGGTTCCTCTGCCACTACCTTCTTGATGTATAAGGCTTTTTTCAACCAAGCGAGCCAATAAAGTGGACAAATCCCTAGGGTGAATATTAAGCACCTCCATTAGGCGGGCATGATCGACCGTTGTCTCGATAGACGCTGTCACAAGCACCAATCTTTCATGTTCGCTTAACGTCGCAAGCACATCTGCACCCAGGGATTCTTTGAGATTTTCCAGTACTGACTCGGGTACTAGGCTGAGGGTGTGTAATTCCAGTAAGGTTTGTTCATGGGGCGCTTGCTTCTGCCGAAGTAAAGGACGACGCCAGTGCTGGCTGCTCCAACCATCAAAGATCTTAGGTAAGCCTGAGCCAGCATTTTCACCAAGGCCCACAAACCGAAACATATTCTGAAGAGTTCGATTACGGCAATCGCTGTTACCACCTGAGATAGCCCCCTGAATAGATACACGCATGTCGCCGGGGTTTCTAAAACCAAACATATCTGGGCGCTTAACAATCAACACAGACACTCGGCCCGTGTAATCAGCATGAACCAAAGCATTCACCAGCGCTTCGCGCAGTGCTTTATGAACCAAGGTGTCGTCTTGCCGTTGGTCCCCCTCTAATACAAAAGGGACTTTCAAATCTGACGTGAGTTTACGAATGACCTTATGGTAAAAATCAAACAAATTACCCGACCAACTGCCATCAGGCACTAGCCGGTCTACCCATCGCGCTTCCGCTTTGGCTTCGGGGCGCTCTTGATAGTCCACCATATAATTCGGGAAGGCTTCCAAAATTGGGCGATACTGCCCAAACATCAGTAAACCGGCGCGGGTGACACCCGGCTTACCTGTTTCTCGGTCTCGCCCCCATGCACCTAATTGATATAAAAACTCCTGAGCATCCACCTTATTCCATGGATGATCTGGCTGGCGATTGGCGTACATGTTTCGGTATGCATTTAAACTTTCAAAATCTAAATCGTCGATGCCAAAACCACTTAAGATTTCAGAATCGCGACTGTCTTCCACCTGCTCAGCCAGCATACGTCGTACGATTTCTTCATTTTGTTTAACATCGCCAGAGTTAACCCGTTTATAGGTGGACGTAATGGGGTTATTGTTTAAGTAGACGGGGCGTTGCTTTCGATTCGCCGCAGGCACATGAATTTGAATAATGCTTTTATTCTCGATGGTGATGACTTTCACCCAACGCTCCCGCATCAGATTACAACTCACCTTTTGGGTATTCGTGACATTCACCCAGAACTGTTCAAGGACTTTTTCCGTGTTAACTATCCCATTTACCGAAAACGAACGATCAGCATTCTCCTTTAGACCTAAGAAAATGTCCCCGCCTTCGGTATTGGCAAATGCACTGTAGGTTTCCCAAACATCTTTGGGCAATTGACCTTTACCATCTTTACCGGCTGCCAGCTTGCATTCGATGTCAACGGATTCACGCAGCGCAATAATGTCTTCTAGGCAGGAAATTTCAATCACTGGATTTATCCTTCTTCTTTAACCAGCGCTCGATCACAATGACCAACTGAGCAGAAGCACTAGATCGTTTAACAATTCCATCCCGCTCGATTAAGGCACCTATAAGGAAAATACCCAATACACCGTAATAGGCAAAACCAAAGTTATCCTTTTGTACTTCTGTCATTCCAGGCTCAATTGATAGCGCAACTACCTTTCCACCAATAGCCAACATAGCCCCAAACACCAAAAGAAACCCTAATCGGCCTAAATATTCTTCTTTATGCACCTTTAAAACGTCTAGGAACTCGACCACTTCCTTGCGCTTGACCTTATTTTCTTTAACAAAACGAGTGAATTCATCGACCATCGTTGGTAATTGGTCGATTTCACCGCCTAATGTGGCTCTTGCCGAAGAATCACGATTAAAAATCCGGCCAATAAAACCCTTTATCCAATAGCGGCGATATTGAATTCCACGCTCATTACAGAATTGGATAAAATATTCTAAAAACAGGTCTTTAGCCTTCTTCTTCATCTATGACTTCCCTATCTTCTATAAAGTCAAAATATTTACTTAGTTCAAACTCTTTATTTAACTTATCAACGATATCTTTCTGCCCCAAGAATATTAATGACCGAAGTATGAAATCGTAAGCATTCTTTTTATGTACATAATGAAGTATCGCAGAGCTAATTTCTTGTTCTGATCGTTCATATCCAGGCTTCAGCAAAATTTCATTATTAAAAACCACCTGGAAATACTCAGAATAATCGAGATAACGGCCAAATTCGTATAAAGAAAAGATTTCAATAAGTGCGTCTATTTCAATTTTACTTTTACAATCATTTATAGACTCAATATCATTTTCGCGATCCTCTTTGATTCTTGAAATCGCCTTATCCATGACGCCTTGGAAATTAACAATTCTAGGCCCGTCCAAATAATTCTCTAGGGGATGCGTTCTAACCAAGCAGTTAAAGAAAACCACTAAATCATCAGACTTGGCATTTGAAAGCCCTATATGCAGACCAATCTTTTGTGAAAACTCATAATGTTTCTTTATGTGATTAATAGCGTCTGAAAGTTCCCTAGAACTGATACTGTATTCAAGCTTTAAATTCGCTCTTATTACATCAAAGCTTTCCTCTCCCCACTTACTAATATCAGGAAGTTTTTCAGCGATCTTTTCTATATCAACTCGTGATAGGTTATTTGTATAAGTCCCTTGCTGGTATTCCCGAATCAATGAATCGCTCAAATAAAGTAGCTCCTCAAGTTTTTTCCTTAAGACTGTGAATCGTTCTTTCAGGCGAACTACATTTATGATTGATACATCCACTAAATGTTTAACACTTTCGTTGCTTAGTGGATAACGAAAGGTCTGACCTGTCGGATCAATCTCGGCAATATCATTTATAAACCCATCTATAGAATCAACAATTGGACTAAACCGTTTATCTACCTTTTCTGACTTATCTTTAAAGTACTGCCAAATATTTCCTATATCGTGTGAACCGGCAGAATCGAAGTCATCCAACGATATTTCGCTTCTAATCAGTTTTAATTGTGAAATTTGATGCTTTAGGCGCAATTCAACGGAATGGCGCATATTGAAACAAATTGGATAAATTTGTTCATCAATATCCAAAGTCGTAAGTGCTTTATCTATTAAGATGATTGCAGCGTCTGCAAAGCCATCTGCATATTCACGATATGAGGGGTTACCGTTATTCCCTACACAGGCGTTATATTGCGTAGGTTCATCCCCTCTAAAGGTATCGTTGAATTTCATCCCTGGGTAATCGTCGCTCATTTGTTAAGCCACCTCTAGCTCACCTGAAAGAAGTTTTGGTAACAAGCTATCCCGGAGTTTAGACAAGATATACCCTTCCTCTCCTAACCTAAACAACTTGTCTTGTAGACTCGCAGCCTGTTCTTTATAAGCATTTAAAACCTTCACATCCGGAACTACAATTTCGAAATTCTCTATATGAGATTTTGTCAATGCTTCACGCGTAGCTCCAGCCTGCGCAAGACTCATTAATAGTTTTTTTCCACCAGGAAAGGTAAAGCATTGATAAATATAATATGGGTTCATCGATGAACCATTGGCTCTAACGATACAAACATGCTGATTTACACGTGCAGGAAGAAAACTGGGCGGCACAATGCAACAGCGCGTAACGGAGGATCCCGTTATATTTATTAGCACATCATTTTCTTCAACGACTACATTTTTTAACTTCGTTGCTTGTGCTTCATCAATTTTTGCTAGATCTTTCATCGAAAAATTTCCATCAAAAATATTCATGCTGCGAATTTGAGAAATCCCTTTTTCCTTGTATGCTCCTTTTCCTCCTCGTGGAGTCGCCCCACTTCCAATTTTTGAAGTTACCGACTTCAAACTTGAAACTTCCCACCCCTCCGGAATTTCACCCAACTCAGAATCCACCAGCGCATAGGGGAATAAGGCGGCGGTGGTTTTGAGTTGTTCGTATTGCTCCGGGCTTGTTTGTTGAAGCAATTCCAGTGCTTCGACAGGCTTGCCGCTGATGGAGGCCATGGCGGCGCGTTCGGGGTCTTGGCCTGCTTGTTTGGCGGCGATTTTCGCTCGGGTGGGTTCGAAATCCACAAACCAGCTTTTAAAGATGGCTTGGGCGATGTGTTCTAGAGTTTGGTTGGTGTGGCGGTTGATTTCGATTTTGTCATCGAGACTCTTCAATACTTTGGCAACTTTCTCTTGATACTCTAAAGGAGGTAATCGTAATTCCAGTTCTTTTAAAGCCTTACCCGTAAGGTGTTTAATCGTTGTTCCGGTAAAATACGGCTCGAGCAGACCACGCTTTCCAGCAAATAGAAACCAGTAGTACAAATAATAGTTATTCAAGGAAGATTTTGTTCGTACACGATGCAAAGCCTTCTGAATTTTCATATCAGCGATTTCTTCTTTCCAGACCGCACAGCGTCCAGGTTCACCTCCTTCGCAAACAATCAGATCACCGCTTTTAATCCCGTACCTTTCGCTTTCACTTTCTTCAAATTTCATTTGAGAAAGATCTGTCAAATCAAAATAGCCCCACCTAACGTCACTATTACCAAGGTAAAGTTGTTCGCTGCCCTTATTCTTCTTTTTATCGAGCATCTTGCCTAACGAAGAATCAATATGATCGCCTAATCGAACTAACGGCCAATCAGCACTCATAACCCAACCCCGCCAAGTTCTTTTTAATCTCCACTTCTAAACGATCCGATTCTTCAAACTGTGTTTTTAATTGACCGGTTAATCGTGCCATTTTTTCAGCAAAGGGTTCACCATCATCTTCTTCAGCGGCTGCGCCCACATAACGACCTGGGGTGAGGACAAAATCGTGTTTTTCTATGGTCGCTTCAGTTTTTTTGTTTTCAGTACTGTCCGCACGTTTTTCTGCTTCTTCATTGAGCGCAATAACGGATTTACAAAAGCCAGCCACATCCTCATAGCCTTCACCGGTTTGCCAGTTATGGAAGGTCTCGGTGACTTGGTCTAGATCTTCTTGAGTGAAATCACGCAATACGCGGTCTTTCATATAGCCCAGGTTACGGGCATCGATAAATAACACTTCGCCTTGGCGGCTGCGGAGCTTTTTATCAACTCCGCCCACCTCTTTAATTCGCTCGCCTTTGTTTTTGGTCAGAAACCAGATACAGGCGGGAATTTGGGTATTGGTGAACAGCTGGCCGGGTAAGGCCACCATGCATTCCACTAAATCATTTTCGATCAGTTTTTGGCGTATGGCACCTTCGTTATTGGTGTTGGAGCTCATGGAACCGTTGGCTAACAATAGACCAAGGCTGCCGTTAGGTGCGGTGTGGTAAAGCATGTGCTGTAACCATGCGAAGTTGGCGTTGCCGGAAGGCGGTGTGCCGTAGGCCCAGCGTGGGTCATCATCGGATACGCCCACATCCCACTCTTTCATATTGAAGGGCGGGTTGGCCATAACGAAGTCGGCTTTTAAGTCCCGGTGTTGATCATTGGTGTAGGTGTTGGCCGGTTCTTTACCGAAGTTAAAGTCGATACCCCGTATGGCCATGTTCATGGCGGCGAGCTGCCAAGTAGTGTGGTTGTATTCTTGGCCGTAGATGGAAACTTCGCCAATGTTACCTTGTTTGCTGGCGATAAAATGCTCGGATTGCACAAAGAAGCCGCCGCTGCCCATGGCCGGGTCGTACACGCGGCCCTTGAAGGGTTCGAGCATTTGTACAATTAAACTTACGATGGATTTGGGCGTATAGAACTGGCCGCCCTTTTTGCCTTCGGCCAGGGCAAACTGACCGAGCATGTATTCGTAAACGTGACCGAGAATGTCTTTGCTGTTGAGGGACTTATGGTTAAATGGGATGGTTGCAATCAAGTCGATCAACTCACCGAGTTTTGCTTGGTCTATTTGTAATTGGGTATAGCGCTTATTGAGTACACCTTTGAGTTTGGGGTTGTCGGCTTCGATGGCTTCTAAGGCATTGTCGATAAGATGCCCAACTGAACTGATTTTGAGCTTTTGTTCGTTACCCTCTTTATCTTTGAAGGTTAAAACTGCTCCACCAATAACCGTTTTATTGTTTTCTTGAAGAAAACGCCAACGCGCGACGGCTGGCACCCAAAACGTATTGGTTTCTATGTAGTAATCGCGCTCTTCGAGTTCGTATTCGATGTCGAGTTCATAATCTTCCGTGCCTTCTCCACCAAACTCGTCAGGGTCCATGTAGTAGTCGTGGTCTGGATCTCTGAATTGACGATTTAACTCTTCACGTCGAATATCAAAGGCGTCAGATACGTACTTTATAAACACCAATCCCAATACGGTATGTTTGTACTGAGCAGCATCAAGGGTGGAGCGTAATTTGTCTGCGGCATTCCAAAGTTTATTCTCAAGCGCATTAAGAAAGGCTTGCTCTTCGGCTTGTAACGTTGTGGTCATTTATTAATCTTCTAAAAAGTAATCGGTGTCGATGGTTTTCACTTGAAAGGTCTGTTTAACGCTGACCCCAAGGTTATGTTTGATCATTAAATCGGCCAGTTGCTTGCCGTCTATGAGTACGACTTTTTTCTCAATAAGTGAGATGTATTCTAAAGCATCTTTGCTGAAGCGACTGGTGGTTATGAATACTCCTTTGCGGGCACGTTTCATTTCCAGTGCGCCCACAAAGGCTTGAATGTCTGGTCGGCCAATGGGAATTTCGCTGTAACGCTTGGCCTGCAGGTAAATGGTTTCTAGGCCTAATGGGTCCTCATTGATTATGCCGTCTATGCCGCCATCTGATGTGTACTGTGTGGCTCGGGCAGACTCATGACTCCAGCCGCCATAGCCCATGGCCTGCATGAGTTTAACCACTAGGTGCTCAAAGAACTGTGGGGACTGGTTTTTGATGGCCCCAAGCACCTCGCTTGCTAGGTCGTTATTCAATGTCTTATGGGCGGCTTCCATGGCTTCGGTTGGGGTTTGGCTGTTTTCCACATCATCAATTGCGGTGGTGTCTTCTGCGGATGGTGACGAATTATGAAACTCGCAGAACTCTTCAAAGCGTTTTAAGTAACGGGCGGTTATTTTTTCTGGTTTTTCAGATAATACCTGCTGACCTCGTGCTGTTATTTGAAACACAGCCCTGCGGGGAGCTTCAAGTATTAATGCTTTTTTCAAGTAGGTACGCGCCCAACCGACTCGGTTACGCATGATCTCCTGATTGCCGCTCGGTAATAGCTCGCTTCGTTCTGCTTCTGTAAGGTTGAATTCACGTGATAAGGATTCGGTGATTTCTGGCAGCGTATGCTCTGCGCCATCTGCTAATAACTTTAGAAAGGGGAGCATGAGTGTTTGGTAGTCAGGTACTGCCATGGTTATTCCTTTAACAAGCACTTTATTTTATTTTTTCTCAGCAACACTTCATCTTCTTTCATCTTCTTTCATCTTCTAAATATTCCGCTACTTGGCCTATCTCTACACCAAAATACGCGCATAGCTTATCTAAAACCTCTGTATTGGTTTTATAGCCTTTTTGGTTCGCTATTTTAGATGGGGTCGTTCTATGAACGCCTGTCTCTTTGGCCACTTCGTCGATCGTGACTCTGCGCCCTTCCTGAAAACCCTTTTCAGCAATCAGTTCTTTTAACCTAAACCTGATCATCTCTAGGCCCCAGATAATTTTTAATCATTCTACCGCTCGTTTTCCTCATTTTCTAAAGCTTTTGCGCATCATACAAATACCAGAAATCCCTTTTGTAGCGTAAACACTATAAAAGGGCTTAACCGCTTCATTCTTCGCGACTATTGTATGGTACACGCTACAAAAAGCCACAAAGGAATACAAATGACACTAACTTATCTCACTATCCGTAAACGCTCGAAGGATTCAGTCCTGCTAGAAGGCGTGCATTCGTTCCGCCTATTTGGTGGCAGTAAGATTCTTAATATCTGGGAAGCCATTCAAGCGAATATGTTGTAAATCTTAATACTGCCTAAGAAAGATATGTGTTACGCGCCGTTATGAGATTAGCAGGCCTAATTGGGAGTGGTGTAACGAGAAGAGCTGTCATGGGGCATTTAGCCAGTAAAATACAATATCGCGATTGAATTCGTTGAGCTGTTTAAAAATTCTTTTTACACCCCAAATTTTTCGCAACTAAAAATCACAGGCAAAACAAAAGAGGATGATAAGCTGTAATTCACGATTGACGGAGCAATAAGCATTTAATGTAATCGTGCATATTATTCAAATAGAAGATAGCAACCATCACTCGTCTAAATGGATACTGTTTCATGAAATGTCACGCACTTTAGCTTTTCAAATAATATCCAGCCCTACTACTAAATATCTATTAATAAGGCGTGAGAGCGAATGCATCCACCGCCTGACGTTCATTAAGGTGTGAAACGCCGGAAGTTACCAAGCATCTAATCCATAATTTGACATTATTTTTGTCAAGGTGCCATCACCCCTTAATTTCGGCATGGCGTCGTCCACCATTTTCATTAAACGTTTTGATTTTTCACTGTTTGGCGTGCATGCAATGTACATGGGTACGGCTTCGGTCAAGGAACCCGCTGATTTAACTTGTTTCTGTACACCCATTTCTTGGGTTTTCGAGTTAAACACTGCCGTGCTTTCAACTAATGTATCTAAGCGGCCTGCGAGTAATTTTTTTATGTTTTTATCCAGTGCGCCATCGCCGGTCATAAACTGAAAAGCCACGCCCTTAAGTTTTTCTGCCATGGCATCGAATTCATCATCATATGCGTAGCCTGTTATCACACCGACTTTTCGCTTCGATAAATTCTCTAGATTGCCATCAAATTTCCACTGATCTGATTTTTGCACAAAGAAACTGGTTTCATCGAGCCCCCAATGTTCATTCGGGAATACGAAATCGGGGGCATCATCTTTATACGCGCCGACCACGCAATCAATGTTGCCGGCACGGGCTTCATGTAAAGCCCGTTCCCAAGGCATCATTTTATAATCCACTGTCACACTCAAGGGGGTAAAAATTGCTTTGGCTAATTCAATCATATAGCCGGGTTTTAGGTCGTTTGGATTACCATTCATGGGGAACCAATCGTCCGCCCGAATGCTGATGGTCTCAGCTGAAACATTCAGCGTGAAGCAGGCGAATATCCAGACAGACAGGAATTTTTTCATCAGTAACCTCTTATCGCACAAAACCCTTCGCGCGTTCGTAGAAGACATGACTTAAGGTATAGATAAAGTTGCTGGATTTGGAAAGTTTCCGCCAGGACCAGACCTGAGATGAAGTGGCATTGCTTGCCTTTTATGACAGGCAAAAAAAAGCCCGCTGATTAAGCGGGCTTTTTGAATTTGATGGTGCCCAGAGGCGGAATCGAACCACCGACACGAGGATTTTCAATCCTCTGCTCTACCGACTGAGCTATCTGGGCATTCAGCATTATTTGGCCATGTGGGCCGTGCTGAGGTCGCGTATTAAACCCGTTTAGGAATTTTGTGTCAACCTCTTTTCATAATAATTCGTATACTTTTCAGCAACATAGATTGCAGACTCTGTACGAATTTTAAACAGCTCAATCGACTGATGGGCTGGGGGGTACGAATCCTTCAGCTTGATCGACGGACTGGCCGTCAAAATAACGCGTCATTTGTTCCTGTAGATACTTTCGACTGGTCATATCCATCATATTAAGGTGCTGCTCGTTGATGAGCCGTGTTTGATGCTCCATCCAGGCTTGCCAAGCCTGTTTCGAGACATTTTCATAAATGTCGACGCCCTTTGGTCCTGGAAACGGTGGCTTATCCAGTCCTTCTAGCGTCTGTTGGAGACGACGGCAAAAAACCATCCTCGTTTCTGTTTCACTCATGTCAGGGTTTCCAGTAATTTTTTAACCGGGGCTGCGAGGCCCACATTGGCAGGTGATTGTGGGTTATACCAAAGCAATGCTGATTCGCCCACCATCTTGGGTTTTCGATTTAGCGAGACGATATGGGGGTGTATGTCCAAGTGGTAATGACTAAACGTATGCCGAAACGGCGTTAAGGCTTGCTCATCGTCAATGCAAGCATTGAGTAAGTGAGTGTGTGCTTGCACGCTCGCATCGACCGCTTGTTGAGGAAATATCCATAAGCCCCCCCAAAGTCCCGTCGGCGGTTGCTGCTGCAACAAGATGTGCCCGTTGTGCTGAATAAGCAACATACGTGTGCTTTTTATGGGCTTTTCAACTTTTGGCTTAGAGTTTGGAAATTCTTTAACCCGTTTCAGGGCGTAGGCTTCACACTGATTCACCAACGGGCAAATTTCACATGCTGGCTTGCTACGCGTACACAGTGTGGCCCCTAAATCCATCATGGCCTGAGTATAAGCAGCCGTCCGTTTACTTGGGGTATAACGCTCGGCAATGTCCCAGAGGCCATCTGCCACTTTCTTATTGCCCGGCCAACCTTCCACCGCATGGAAGCGCGTGAGTACGCGTTTGACATTGCCATCCAAGATGGCTGCTCGCTTTTTCATGGTGATGCTGGCAATGGCACCGGCCGTGGAACGACCAATTCCCGGTAATGACTCTAGCCCTTCAACGCTTCTAGGAAACTCGCCTGCGTGTTGCTGTACGACTGTTTGTGCACACTTGTGTAAATTGCGCGCACGAGCGTAATAGCCGAGCCCCGTCCAAAGATGAAGCACTTCATCCTGCTCTGCTTCCGCTAAGGATTCAACGGTCGGAAAACGCGCCATAAAGCGTTCATAGTATCCGATGACGGTCGCGACTTGCGTTTGTTGCAACATGATTTCTGACACCCACACACGGTATGGGGTTTTATTCTTTTGCCAAGGAAGGTCGGTACGACCATGTTGATCGTACCAATGCAGTACAGCTTCACTGAAGGATGTCACTAAATCCATAAATACTTTGGGCCTGTTTGTACAAACTGAACGAGGCCAGGATGGGCCCGAGCACCGAATTGTAAACGGTTATAGAGATGGCTCAAAGTGCTGCCCGTTTAACGTATGCAGAGCTATGCACGGTTAGGGCATTAATCCGAATGGTTGAGGCTGCTTAATGTACGATTCCAGTTCGGCCGCTGGCATGGGTCGCGCAATATAAAACCCTTGCGCGTATTCACAGCGATTGGCTTTTAGGAATTCCAACTGCTCTGGGGTTTCAACACCTTCCGCGACCACTCTTAAATTGAGTTTATGGGCCATAGCGATGACCGCGGCAGTAATTTCCATGTCATTAAGATCGCTGGGAATATCCATCACAAACGATCGATCCACTTTCAGTACATCAATCGGAAACCGCTTCAAATAACTGAGTGAGGAATATCCCGTCCCAAAGTCGTCTATGGCGATGGCGATGCCCATTTTTTTGATTTGCCGCATGATCATAATGGCATCTTCAACATTATCCATAAGAGTGCTTTCGGTAATTTCCAGTTCTAAGCTGGTGACGGGGCACCCCGTGCTGTCCAAAATATCTTGCAGGCTTTGAATTAAACCAGGGTCGCTAAATTGCTTGGCCGATAAATTTACGGCGACTTTTGCATTCACCGGCCAAAGTCCAAAATCCATAAACTGTTTTATTTGAATGCAGGCATGGCGAAGTACCAATTTCCCTATAGGAACGATTAGACCGGATTCTTCGGCGATCGGAATAAACTGTGCCGGGGAGACGATGTCTCCGGAAGGGCGATGCCAACGGATCAGTGCTTCCACCCCCATAAAATCGTAGGAGGTTAAATCTATTTTGGGTTGATAATAAACTACCAGCTCATCGTCTTTTTCAACCGCTTTGCGCAAGTCTTTTTCAATTTCTAAATACGTCATAATCTCTGCGTTCATTTCTTCAGAGAAAAATTGAAAATTATTACGGCCTAATTCTTTCGCTCGGTACATTGCCAAATCGGCATTGCGCATTAAAATATTGGCATCCGTGCTGTCTGTGGGCGCCATGGTAATACCGATGCTCACGGTATTCGTGACGTCTTGGTTTTTGATATTCACGGGACCACCAAGTCGCACTAAAATTTTGTCTGCAATATGGCGCACGTCATGACTGGACTCCATATCCGTAAGCAGTACGGTGAATTCATCGCCACCGATACGTGAAACCGTATCACTTTCACGTACACTGTTAATTAATCGTTCTGCCACACTGATCAGCAGTTGGTCACCCGCATCATGCCCCATGGAATCGTTAATTCGTTTAAATTGATCTAAATCTAAGAACAACAATCCGACGTAAGTGTGACGTCGTTGAGCTTCGCTGACGGCCTTTTTAAGGCGCTCTTTAAATAATCGTCGATTGGATAAACCGGTTAATGGATCGTAAAAAGCCAGTGTTTCCATTTGCAGTTGGGCATTCTTTAAATCCGTAATATCGCTGATGGCGCCCATGTAGCCGGTAATATCACTTTGCGCATCGCGTAATACGCTCGCTTCCACAATCGTCCAAGTGGTTTTGCCGTCCCGTTCAAATCCCACTTCGATCACAAACGACTGATTATTGCTGATAAGATCTGTCCACGCTTTTAATGTTGCTCGACGATCTTCGCTTCGTATTCGGGTGAGCCATTGATCCAGCGTTGCAGAGGGTTCATGAATATCTGTGATTTCACACCAGCGCTGATTGACGTAAGTAATCTTATGCTGCAAATCAATTTGAAAAATGCCGACCGGTGATAGAGAGGCCAGCTGACGGAATTTTTCCTCGCTCGAATGCAAAGAAAGACGCTCACCTTCGATTTCTTCTAACATGTTGTTAAAAACAGAAACCAAATCGCCTAGCTCATCATCTACGGTTTTATTCGCACGTAAACTGTAGTCGCCTTTGCGACTGATATTGTCAGCCGTATCGGCAATTTGCTTAATCGGTCGAACCAGTAATTTCTGCAAGTAGCGCGCAATACCGAATGCAATAAACAACGTACACACAACAACAATCATGATGAATACCAGTTGCTCTCGCCAACGTTGCGCGAGCCATTCGAGGCTCAGTTCCATGTAAAGTGTGCCGACTTTCAAACCATCCAATTCAATCGGTTCAAAGATTTCCATGTTTTCTTGAATGCTAAAGAATGCGTCTTCTTTAACTGGCGGGCAGTCGCGACGATTGAGGTGCCGAAAATGGTGGAGGGTAAATACGTCACCGCCACTGTCATAAATGCACGCCATGAGGACGTTCGGATTTTCACCCAGTGCTTTTAAATTAGCTTCGGCCTGACGTGGATCACCAAAGATCAACGCTGCCGTACTGCGATTCGCTAAAATCGCCGCCAATATGCGAATGTCTTCGGCCGAATTTTTCTGCCAGTGGTAACGGTCATAGCGCACCAGTGCAAAGCTGGTGAGCAATACGGCTATTAAGCTGGTCACTAAAATGCTGGCGATTAGTTTTGTTTTTAAATGCAAGGAGGAGAATAATTTCATTCTTTTTCCTCCCGATAAATTTTGCTCGCTACTTCCAATAAGTTGGCGGCGAATGAAAGCTGCGCTTCTTGCGCTAAATTTAAATTGATGTGCAGGCGAATGCGCTGCTGCTCTTGTACGAATGCCACCATGCCCAGCTGGATGAAGTCGGCGCCATTAACCACCGTTAATACGGGGTTCTTCTGCAACCACTGACGCAGTTCCTTTAATTTAATTTTCGCGGGGTGGGATAAAATTAACAGGTGGCAATCTACCGACTGCTGAAATGTAGACACCGTTTTGAGCGTGATGGGTTTACTGAAGACCTGCCGTCCTTGCATTTTACTTAGGCTACCTTCAAAGGTATCTGCACCAAATTGACAGACATTAAACGAAGGTTGGGCTTTCATCTCTTCCGGCCAAAAAACGAACTTGCTAATTTGGTAAAGATACGCCGCTTTGATTTGATTTGAAGGGAGCTCAGTGGCGAAACTGAATGCACTCAAAAGCATGGCTACGATAAACCGCCAAAGGGGTCGTAAAGGTTTGTGCCAACCCAAGGCCATAACCATATCCAGTCCAATTTCATTGGCGCACAGAATAGTGAAGCACAGTGTGCGCACAGCTTAGTTAAGGTTAGATAGAGCAGGTGGGATTATCAAACTATGGCGAGCGGCGCTCGTTCAACGAGGTATGAACCCATTTGGGGGCTACGTGGCGGACATAAAAAAAGGTGAGTGTGTAGACTCACCTTTTTTTATTGGCTACAGACGGCTGTCCGTTCAGCCCAGTTAAAGCTCGATCGCTTTCAATTCGGCAATGGTTTTATCAATGCCGTCACGCTGAATCTGTTCAGAGAATTGGCTGCGGTAAGTCTTCACCAACCCCAGACCTGCGACTCTAGCGTCATAAACCAACCATTTTCCACCATCGGTCTTGTGCAATGTGTACTGCAAATCAATGGGTGTGCTGCCCGGCTGCTCGATTTCAGAGCTCACGATCGCCTTGGTGCCAGTTTTATCAAATCGAGTCTTGCCATAAGTGACCTTCTGGCCATTATAGGCTTTGAACGCACCCGAATACGTTTTGATCAGCAAACGCTTAAATCCCATAATGAAGTCATTGCGTTGTGCGGGGCTGATTGATTTCCAATGTTTACCTAGTGCGCGCTTCGCCATGTATTCTTGGTCGACGATAGGCAACATCAAGCGGTCAACTAACTCCGCCATAAATTTACCATCTTTCTCCACCAACACTTTATTCTTCAACACTTCAGCCAATACTTCATCGGCGACGGTTTTCACCGTCACATCAGGCGTATTCTCGGCGATGACTGCCCAACTCATAAACATCAATACGATTGCGCCAAAGAGTTTGCGCATGGTGGTCTCTCCTGATTAAAAATTAATCGTTATTTGTCCAGCCATACTAATGGCCGATCTCAGTTAGATAAAGCGCGATTCGCTTAACTCATTGTTGCACTTCGGCAACAATTTCAGCACCAGGTTCCCTTTGCCATCCCTGTTCGGTCTTTTCAAACCCATATTGTTGCAGTTTGTCACCCGGCCCCTGCTGAGTATTCACTTGTAGCTTATGGTTTTCGACATCTGCCCATTGGCACAAACGAATGAGCAGTTGGTGTGCCACACCTCGGTTACGGGTGACCTGTCGAACGACTAAATCATCGATCCAGTAACCCGAATCGTCTGGACGAATCGACGCTGCGGCGATGAGGCGATCGTTAAACCGACCGGCCGCCAATTTCCAACGTGCATGACTAAGATGCTGTTCTACATAGGTCCGCCCGTGGGATTGCCCAGCAGCGGCGGGCTCAAGCGACTCAAACCAATGTGCTGGTGCTTCAGCGTATAGCTTTTCTAAGTCGGTCCAATCCTGGTTAGTCGGCGTCTCCAACCATTCGATATGTACTGGCACTGTCCGGCTCCGTCATCAAATCGCGAGGGATTCTACTCTCGTGGGACAACAAAGTTAACTTTTCAATTCGGACGCCCGTTATGACTGACGACAGCCTGTGAAAATGGATCTAATAACCGATCAAAAAAGTATAGATCTGAATTTATCCACAGCCTAACCATCACGGCGTGATTTGGGTATAATCTCCGCCATCTTTTTTCCCCTAGCGCGGAGAGTGTTATGGCGGAGCGTAAAGCTTCTGTTGAGCGCAACACATTAGAAACCCAGATCAAAGTTGATGTAAATCTGGATGGCACAGGCACCACACAGTTTGATACCGGTATGCCGTTTCTTGAGCATATGATGGATCAGATTGGCCGTCATGGCATGGTCGACCTTAACATTGTCTGTAAAGGCGACCTGCATATAGACGATCACCACAGTGCCGAAGACACGGGCATCACTCTAGGCCAAGCCTTTGCGAAGGCCATCGGCGATAAAAAAGGCATTCGTCGTTACGGCCACGCCTACGTGCCTTTGGATGAGGCTTTGTCTCGTGTCGTGATCGACTTTTCTGGCCGCCCTGGCTTGGAATACAACATTCCTTTCACCCGCGCCAGCATTGGTGGCTTCGATACTGAGCTCTTCTACGAGTTTTTCCAAGGTTTCGTCAATCATGCCAATGTCAGCTTGCACATTGATAACCTGAAAGGCCGTAATGCTCACCATCAGATCGAGACGGTTTTCAAAGCGTTTGGGCGTGCTCTGCGCATGGCCATGGAATTAGACCCCAGAATGGAAGGCATCATGCCGTCGACAAAGGGTACGTTGTAAGCGCTGTTGACTAAAACAGCCGGCATCGGTTTTTCGCAGCGCTGTGCATGGACACAGCGCGACCTTTCAGGAATCCAAACATGAGCAGTAAAATCTGCGCCGTGATTGATTACGGCATGGGCAATCTTCACAGTGCATCGAAAGCACTACAATATGTTAGTCATGATACCCAAATCATGGTGACGGCCGACCCAGATCTCATCGCCAAAGCTGACCATGTCGTCTTACCGGGTGTAGGTGCCATGCGAGACTGCATGGCAGAAATCAAACGCCTAGGCGTTGATCAAGTGGTCGCAGAAGTCGCGAAAAGCAAACCATTATTAGGCATCTGCGTGGGCATGCAAGCCATGCTGACCCATAGCGAAGAAAACAGCGGTGTTGATTGCCTAGATATTTTTGATGGTCAGGTAAAATTTTTCGGCCACCCATTAATGGAAACAGAAGGCAGTCAAGCTGGCGAAAAATTGAAAGTGCCTCACATGGGCTGGAACCGTGTTACCCAATCTCCCCACCCTCTGTGGCAAGGTATTGAAAACGATAGCCGCTTTTACTTTGTGCACAGTTTTTATGTGGAAGCGCAGCGAGCCGAGCAAATAAAAGGCCGTGGGCATTATGGCAAAGATTTCGTTGCTGCCATCGGTGAAGACAATATTTTTGCTGTGCAATTTCACCCAGAAAAAAGCCATACCGCTGGATTGCAATTGTTAAAAAATTTCCTTGAGTGGGATGGCCAGGCATAAGCCTATTCGCAAATACTCGCAAGAGTGTGAAAAAATTTGCTGGAGAACGTTATGGGTTTAGCAAAACGAATTATTCCTTGTTTAGATGTCGACAACGGGCGCGTGGTTAAAGGCGTTCAGTTTTTAGATATTCGAGACGCTGGTGATCCCGTCGAAGTCGCCAAGCGCTATGATGAGCAGGGCGCCGACGAAATTACTTTTTTAGATATTACGGCCAGTCATCAAGGTCGCGAGACCACCATCCACACGGTAGAAGCCATTGCCGAACAAGTGTTTATACCGCTGACTGTCGGTGGTGGTATACGTTCGATCGAAGACATTCGTAATATGTTGAATGCGGGCGCTGACAAAGTCTCTATTAACTCAGCTGCGGTCTACAACCCTGAATTTGTAAAAGAAGCGGCCGCTAAATTTGGCTCACAGTGTATTGTCGTCGCCATTGACGCAAAGAAAGTGAGCGTTGAAGGGGAAGAAAATCGCTGGGAAATATTTACACATGGCGGGCGTAAACCCACTGGCATTGATGCCATCGAATGGGCGCAACGCATGACCAGTTTCGGCGCGGGAGAAATATTGCTTACATCAATGGATAAAGACGGTGTCAAAACCGGTTTTGATATTGAGCTGACACGTGCTATTTCAGATGCCGTCAATGTACCAGTGATTGCGTCCGGCGGTGTTGGTAACTTGCAACATTTAGCCGACGGAGTCACTGAAGGCAAAGCCGATGCCGTACTCGCAGCCAGTATTTTCCATTTTGGCGAACACACAGTACAAGAAGCAAAAGAACATATGCAAAAGCAAGGAATCGAAGTCCGCCTTTGATGCCTTGTATTTTAAAAAGCACCTGTGATTAGCGGGTGCTTTTTTATTAATAGCAATCTCGACCATCAAGCGGATCGATGCCTTTTTTCTCTGCCCAAACACTCCGCGCCAAATTATTCTACACACGAATCATACCGTTAAATTTTTCTAGCCTGATCATTTTAATTCACAAATTTATCAATAAATACAATCGTCATACTTAGTTCTGAATAATGATGCTAATGGCACGAACTCGTAACATTATGGGTGCCAATATTCGCCTATTGCAGTCATTAAGCACTCAACCCATTCCGCGTTTCAAAAAATGAATTTATGATTTCCTAGCTCGAACTAATTTATTCATGATCGCATGCGTATTAATTGAAAGTCTTATCGCTTAACCGCACCTTGTGATTTTCACTTTATTCAATGTCATTCGACTTGGACTGCCGCCTCGGTTTTTGCCATTCAGGTTCCTTTCTTGAATTGCAGTACCAATTAGTTTGAGTCCGTTTAAGCAAAAAATACCAACAATAATTAAACGGAAAAAATTAGACTTAAAATAGGATTCCCGCATGAATAAAAAAAACATGATCATCTTTATTGTCATCGGCGCGCTGGCCGCCGGATCAGCCAACGCCGGCTGGTGGAAGAAAGCGAAAAAGAAAGCGAAAAAAGCCGTCAATGAAGTAAAAGAAGTGATCACGGATACCAAAGATACGATCTCGGATGCTGCGCTTTGGATAAAGGGAATTGAACAAACCGCTTCAGAAACAGGTTATACAGCATCGGGGTCTTTAGATTATGTGCCGGCAACGAATCCGGCGGCTAGCTCAGGGACATTGGTGGTGGGCACCTATAATATTACGGGGCTGCCCGAGGCACTTGGAGGCATTTCGCCTAAAACCACGAAGAAAATCAGCACGCTACTGGAAGGATGGAATTGGGACCTTGGTGGCATACAAGAAGACTGGGTAGTTCATAAGCAATTAATTTCTAACCTAACCACGGAAACTTATCCATCGCGCTCAAGGCATTACAATGGTAACCGTACTCTATCGTTTGGGGATGGTTTATTTTCCGTTGCGGGTTTTAACAGCTTTGATGAATCCATCCACAGAGAAAAATTTAAAACTTGTCGTGGCAGCTTAATAGACTACCTAAAAGGAAAAGAGAAGAATCCAGACTGTGACTCTGACAAAGGCTTCACCGTCGCTGAAGTCCGCTTGGGCTCGGATCTCACCATTCACTTTTATAATTTACACATGAGCACCGGCGCCGACAGCGAAATTTATTTACCCCAGTTAGCGCAATTAAGTGACTCATTGAGTAATCGATCAAAAGACTTTCCGGTCATTATGGTGGGTGACTTCAATATGAAGTATGACCGTCGAGAGTCAGATGATCTACAGGCATTTGTTCAAAATAATCAGTTAACCGACTCATGTTTTGGTATTCAGCCTGATTGTGGTGATCGATTGGACCATATGCTGTTTCGGGGGAATGACGATTGGTCGCTGAGCTTAATCAGTGAGCATGTGTATTCAGATGTAGATTTTACCGGCAGTACGCATCATCCAAGAGAAATGACTTTGAGCTATCAACGAAACTAATACTCTCGGACACGGATCATCGTGAATATCTACGCAGTTGCGTTTACGGTGTTCACGATGTCTAAATGCTCACTTTACCGGTATAGCACTCACAGGTTTAGCTCTCTTAAGCAAATTGACAACAATGTTTGAGAGAGCATCGCTGCACAAGCGTTCTGTTTAATCAAAGGCCATTCACTGCATTTCGTTAATTAATAAAATACACATTAGCAAACTATTATTATTTGCAATATAGGGAATGCAGCCATCCGGTCACCACTTTTGTGTCTCTGTCATTAATAACTCATCAAACCATTCAACATTAAAAACGACAACGCGGCAATCATTCGTTCACTCAGCTTAATTTTTCATGATCCTAAATTCACCCAAATGTGTAGTATTCCGTTGACTCAAAGCCAGTGCTGAAAAATATCCTCGAAGTTATACGTTCAAAGCGCCGGAATGGCACAAACTAGTAATACTAATTTTAATTTATCTTGTTAGCATCTAGCCGTATCTTATTTTTTTATAGATTAATTTACTCTATTTACTTTGGAGTGTGTCTATCACATATAGGCCTAATGAAGAACAATATTAATTAACACTTCGGCTGAAATCATGCGCATTGACGTTCCTAGCATCTATCTCGATTCACTCTATGAATATTTAATCGAAAATGGTCATTCATTGTCGGATTTAATTATTCAGTTTAGGACTCAAGACATAGCCACTTATTCTTTAAGCAGCACAGTACCCTACTCACTCATTACACAAGTCATCGATTATATTAGTGAAACCGATGATTCTCAGAAGGGCATCATTGAACGACTGACGCCTTATTTTGAACGCGCGCTAACACCGTTGATGGCGTCCGTGATATTGCCTTCACAAAGCATCCGATCTGGCATTGAGAGTGTTATTAAATACACCTCCGTTATCATGCCGTTGGTGAGCTTGCAATTAATCGAAGTCGGTGCGCATTCTGCGACGCTCCAGTTCAAGAATATCCATCAAGACCTAATGTATTCGAATATATTTCATGCTCTTTCGCGATACAGCTTTCACAATTTAATATATCATCATTTATTCGCAAAAAACTTACCCGACGACTCTACCGCATCCTCTCTATTAAACTTAACACTGATTAATCAAGACGATACCCTTGGTATAAAGCTTTCCTTGCAGCTTTTAGAATTTAAACCCCCTCTCGCAAGCCCAGCAATTCACAACTCGATAAAAAATCAGCTTGAGCGATCATTAGCGATTTATTCGGCTCGCCAACCATTTCATATTCGAATAAAGCACATCATTAATCATCATTTAATAAATGGCGAAAAGATTACCTTAAATGGCGTATCAGAAAAATTACACTTATCGCCAAGAAGCGTTTCTCGATCGCTATCAAATGAGAATTATACTTTTCAGCAATGCCTAGACGAATGTTTATTTATGAGAATGAACGATCTTTCAGAGCTTGGTTTGGCTAAAAAAGAAGTCGCTTATAAATTAGGCTTTAAGAGCATTGCAGGCATGTATTCTCTTTCAAAGCGCTATCTTAGTCATAAAAAAAATATTTCTGAAAAAAACCTTTTAAACCATCCGATTTAACGACGATTACGTTTTCTCATTTTTTCACTGACTAAATCCAATAATGAATACACACGTAAAGTTGTCTGCATAACACTCTTTATTGGCGTAATCGTTACTTTCGCATGTACTAGTATACTGAGTGCAAACAGATCATTTGGTACTTCAACCCAAACTGAACAGATCTGTTAACGCATTAGAATTTAGCAGTAGGACGACCTGCCACAAATTTGCTATTAATACAGGTAAATACAAGATGACAAGAAAAATACTAACCTTATTATTAACCTCACTCTTTTGTTTTACGTCAGCACACGCAGCAGATGTAAACGATTACCTCACACCTAATTATCATAATAACATGCGAAACTTTGGTGACCCCACGAAAGGCACCGCCTATGACTTAGGCACCAGCTGGGTAAAATCAGCATTCGACTACGATAGCGGTTATGCCCCAACGCCTGGTGACAAGATTGAATCCATCACCGTTTATAAAGGCAGCGACCGTATCAAAGGGATTAAAATTGCTTATCTATATGCAGATGATGTCAACATGGGGGCAATTGATGGCAGCAACTATTCGACTGAAACACTCGCCCTTGATGAATATATTAAGACGATTAAAATATACACCAAAAAAGACGGACGCTTAGCACGTCTGCGTCTTTGGACGGAAAATGGTCGCGAGCTGTATTGGGGCAGTAACAACGGCTATAAATACAAAATGGCCAACCCTTATACCTTCCCGAATGACCAAGTATTGGTAGGCTTTTGGGGCACCGTTGAGTACGATAAAATTTGGAGCATGAATTTAATTACGGCCGGCCTCATTGAACTAGAATATGTGGGCATTACTTGGCACGATGATCGAATTACCAGCACATCCGAACCCCAACTGACGTATTCAAATAATATTGGTATTAATGATACGGGCCTCATTCAATCTAAACAGCTGCGTCTTGGATTAACCCAAGGTTATTCCATCTCTGACTCTTACTCTAATACGGCGGGCATTACGGTTGGTATGTCAGTCACGCATGGTAGTGATTTAAAAGCAGGGGTTCTAACCCTTAAAGAAAGTGCCACTTGGAGTACAACCGCTAGTTTATCGACGACCATTGGAAAAACAGAAATCGACAACCAGTCTTTCACGGAAACCCATGTTGAAACCCTTGATGTCGATGCTTACACCATTGCTGCAATGAAAGGCGTCACGACACAATATACTGCAAATATCCCTTACACCATTACCTATCGTAACCCATACGATAACGCCATATTTGAAATCGATGGCACGGTTAAAGATGTGTATTACTCTGAAGGTGAAACTAACTGGTCTGATATTGGCACCATTGATGAAGCCAGTGGCCGCTTGAGTATTGATGCTGGCTGGATGGATATTTTCGGGCATTACGATGGCACTTATGCACAAGATTACTTCTAATGCGCTGTCCGATGTGCATAATCGATTCTAAATAAAATATTTAGAAAATGAAAAGCCTCAGCTGAGTGAAGACGCTGGGGCTTTTTAATTCACATGTTTCTGAACATTTATTTTCAAGCTCGTCCAAAAGAATCTGAGCCGTGGCGCGTAGCGCACCATCTGTACCCATCGCCAGTCTGACAATGCGTTGAGGCTTTCATAATATGACCGCACTTATCGATCAGAGCGATTTTAATTTTTTACGCACACTCGAAAGGTGTCGACGGCTAACTTGCACCGGTTCTTCGACGTCCTCCAATATTAACCATTGACTGCCGTCTTCCTTCTTTTCCATTCGCACAACATGGTTGATCGCTATTAGTGCGTTTCTGTGTACTCGCACAAATACGCCTTCAAACTCGTCTTCCAATACTTTCAATGGATCATCGATGAGTACTTCTCCATATTGATGAAATACAGAAACGTATTTTTGATCGGCGCGAAATAATCGAATGTTGTCCACAGGAATAAGCTGTAACCCCTGCCGAGTTTTAGCGCTAATGTGTGTGCGCTGCTCATTATTATTTAAACTTTGAACTTGAACTTTATTCAGCTTTTTCAACTTTTTAAAGGCGGACTTTAAATCTTCACTGCGCACTGGCTTCAGCAGATAACCAGCAGCCTGAATATTCAACGCTTCGATGGCATATTCGTCATATGCGGTGCAAAAAATAATCGCAGGCGGTGTCTCTAACTCGGCAATATGCCGAGCAGCCTCAATGCCATCCATTTCTGGCATTTGAATATCCATAAGGACAACGTCAGGGGACAGTTTTGCCACCTGCTCGACTGCATCTCGACCGTTTTCGGCCTCTGCAATGACGGTGTGATTCGCATCTTTTTCAACCATTCGCTTCAGCCGCGATCGGCCCAAAGATTCGTCATCGACAATCAGAATATTCATGTATGCCTTTGTCCATTACTGTTGCGCACTTCTACTGACCTTCTTACCTTCCTGCAGGCAGACGAAATGGGTAAGCCAGTTCAAATTCAAATCGATCCGCCTTGGTGTAACTGCCCATGGAGATTTCTTCCCCATATAACGCTTGCAATCGATACCGAGTATTTTCCAGTGCCATGTGATTGCCTTTCTCATGGCGGATACTTTGAATCTTACTGGGTAGGGGATTTGAGACTGTGATCCTTACCCAATTATCTGCATAAATAATTTTCACAGTGACCGTGCCGCCTTGCACAGACGGTTGTATGCCATGATAAATGGCATTTTCAATTAAAGGTTGGAGTGTCAGCATAGGAATTTTGATGAGGTGTGTATCAAGCGTCGACTCGTCAATCTGCCAATCAATATGGAGGCGATCGTTTAAACGCAGCTGTTCGATATGAACATACTTTCGACACAGCGACAGTTCCTGTTCAAGCGGCACCTCTGCGCCCGCTTCTTTTAAACTCGCACGAAACAATTCGGATAAATCTTCCACCGCTTGTTCTGCTTTATCGGGGTCTTCATGTATCAAGCTGGCAATAATATTCATACTGTTAAACAGAAAATGCGGTCGAATTCGACTTTGCAAAGCCTGCACACGTGACTGCAGTTCTGAGCGCGCCTGTAGCCGCCATTGCAATTGCGCATAAAAGTAATGCAGCAACAAACCACCCACAAGCGCACTGATAATTTGATTGCGTAACACCCAATCGAGCCCAAGGTTTTCGCCTATCACCCGATTTAAACCCCACATCGCAGCCAGACTTATCATTAAATTCACAGACAGAATCACAACGAAGCTGAGCAGCATCAGTTGATTCAAACTGAGCCGCTGTACATGTAGTCGCACTCTGCACAGACTGGCAGCCGTCAGCAGCACAACCCATTGCACGTACATCGATAAAGTCCCGAACTCCATCCAGCTAAACGTCAAGGCACCGCTGGAAAGCAGGATCATGACCAAGACCAAGGCTTCGCTAAATAAGATAAGCCACAGCACGGCACGCACATGACAAAGATCCGGCAGTAAGTCTTGGGTGGCCGCCAAGCTCACCGTTTCCGGCGCATCACCAGATGATTTTCTTATAGTATTAGACGTTTGATTCATATGCCGAATATTGTCTCAATGCGGTCTAGGCCTCAAGCCAAAGGGTAGCAGACCGAAGCAAAAGGCAGATAGACGGTGACGTCACTACGTCTGAGTGACACGGCAAGATGGCAGCGTCTTGCGACATGGGTATAATGGCCACCACTATTTTCGAACCTTGATAAGAGTCCAATATCATGAGCCAAGATCAGACTAATTCCGCTTGGGGTGGCCGTTTCAGTGAAGCCACAGATGCCTTCGTACAACGTTTTACGGCATCGGTAGAGTTTGACCAGCGCATGTACGCTCAAGATATTCAAGGTTCAGTGGCTCACGCCACGATGCTAGCCAAAGTGGGTGTGCTCACGGAAGCAGAGCGCGACACCATCATTCAAGGCTTGGCTGAAATCAAAGCCGACATCGAAGCGGGCCAGTTCGAATGGTCTATTGCGCTTGAAGATGTGCACATGAATATCGAAGCGGCGCTGACGAAGAAAATAGGTATTACCGGTAAGAAATTACACACTGGACGCAGTCGAAATGATCAGGTGGCCACCGATATTCGCTTATTTTTGCGTGACGAAATTGATTTACTCTGTGCCGACCTGACGCGCCTGCAAGAAGGTCTCATTGGTCTAGCCGCGCAAGAAGCCGAGACCATTATGCCGGGCTTTACCCATTTGCAAACCGCCCAGCCAGTCACCTTTGGCCACCACTTATTGGCTTGGAATGAAATGTTAGAGCGCGATTTCGCTCGCCTGCAAGATTGCCGTAAACGCGTCAATGTACTGCCCTTAGGCGCCGCTGCGTTGGCAGGCACGACCTACCCGATAGACCGAGCTTATACTGCGGAATTATTAGGCTTTGACGCCCCCACAGAAAACTCTTTGGACAGCGTTTCGGACCGAGATTTCGCCATCGAATTCAGCAGCGCGGCCGCCATCATCATGATGCACCTGAGCCGCTACTCAGAAGAGTTAGTACTATGGGCCTCTGCACAATTTAACTTCATCGACCTACCCGACCGCTTCTGCACGGGCTCATCCATTATGCCGCAGAAGAAAAATCCAGATGTACCCGAACTGGTGCGCGGTAAGTCCGGTCGCGTGTTTGGCCACTTGATGTCGTTATTAACGCTCATGAAAAGTCAGCCGCTGGCCTACAACAAAGACAACCAAGAAGATAAAGAACCCTTATTTGATAGCATTGATACGTTGGCTGGCAGCTTACGTGCCTTTGCCGATATGGTGCCACACATCAAAGCCAAAAAAGACGTCATGCGAGAGGCCGCGTTGCGTGGGTTTTCTACCGCAACCGATTTAGCCGATTACCTAGTGCGTAAAGGCGTTGCCTTTCGCGACAGCCATGAAATAGTCGGCAGCGCGGTGGGATACGGCGTAAAACACAATAAAGATCTCGGTGAAATGTCGCTTCAAGAACTGCAACAATTTGGCGACATGATCACCGAAGATGTTTTTGACGTATTAACCTTGGAAGGATCCGTGCAGGCACGAGACCACTTGGGCGGCACCGCACCCAAGCAAGTACGCGCCGCAGCACAACGCGCTCAAGCAAAAATTGCTTCTCGTCGCTAACGCATACAGGCCACTCGAGTCTGTGCAGATACTGATGTGAGCGCGAAGGTGGGTGTGGGTATGCGTGCCAATATTGCCTGAGTCCTTCACCCAAAAAACTAAAAAGACCAGCGAGTTTCTCGCTGGTCTTTTTTTTCGACACCGCCGCTTACGTGAGGCTACACCATCTCTGTTAAATGCTTGCTGGCTTTCCAGTCCGAGGTCACTGCGTCCCGTTCTAGAAATAAATTTTTCAGCCAGATATAAAGCTGTTGCAAGCGTTGATCATCGCGGTCCTGCACACGTCGAACAAAGTAATAGCCATCTTCCATATCCGCCTCCATGCCCAATAAACTGACCAGACGACCGTCATTTAACCAAGGATTAATTAACGGCTTCAGCGCGATGGCAATGCCTAAACCCTGTTGCGCTGCAATCATGGCACCTAAATAACTGTCCACACCTAAGGTTCGGCAACGCGAAATATCTGGCACGCCCAAGTTCTGTCCGACTAGGCTCCATACATCTTCAACCCCACGCATTGAAATCAACGTATGGTTTTGCAAATCCAATGGACTATCTATGGGGTTTTGCTCCAAAAATGCAGGCGAGCAAACCAGCACGGACTGACACCGACAAAGCGGCGTCGCCACCAACCCCGGCCATTCTCCCGCTCCGAATCGTATTGCGGCGTCGGTATCGTCTTCCGCAAAATTCACCACGGAGGTCGCCGCTTCTATGCGCAACTCAGTTTCAGAATACTGCTCCTGAAACTGCGGCAAAGCAGGCAGAACAATGTCATACGCAATAAACGGTATCATCGACAGTTTTAAATCTCGTCGATTGAAGCGCCGCATAAATTCACGTTGACGCTGTTGGTAAAAATTCATTACATCCTTGGCTACATGACGAAAATCATTACCTGCTGAGGTCAATGCCAGAGTACGAGTCATGCGAGTAAATAGCGTAATACCCAATGAATCTTCTAATTGTTTTATTTTCTGACTGACCGCCGAGGCGGTTAAATGAAGTTCGTCTGCCGCATCCTTGAAGCTTAAGTGCCGTGCGGAAGCTTCAAATGCTTGAAGCCAGTGGATAGGGGGTAACTTAATCCTGTCCATCCGAAGCCCTCTTAAGTTTATTAACTAATTCGGTGTAATTTGTTATTAGTATGAATGTAAGATTGATGAATAGGTGTATTTCCATTCATTAGAAATCACCTAAACACGCTCAGCACAATCGTCGTTATGCGGGCTTAATTTTAAAAATAAAGCCTGCTATAACCCACGAGCAATGATGGTGCGCTTGCCAAAATATAAGAGGAAATATCTCGAAACCCGAATGCCATTGTTTTGATTGAACGTTCAATCGACGCAATTAAAGACAATGCAGCGTTATGAATTATTTTTTCTTTTTCATGTGACAATTTTTTTCGTTTGAAAGCATAAAAAAATGCCTTTAACGTATATTCTGCACACACCCGCTGAAAATAGCATGACGGGCAACGGCAAAGGATGGCAATGCTAATACCGGACGGTAAGACCCACCCAAAATGCTGTTAAGTCAGTAATGTGTGCAAGAAGGACTGAAGCTGAAGAGCGTTTTTTGAGTAAGTACACAGTCGACGAATGGTCTAATTGGGCTGTCCGATTGGCGAGGGGAAGGCTAGCAATGTTTTGAATTTCAAGCTTGCTGGTGTAGATTTGCGTTAAATCAGGATAAACACTAGGAGAAGGGATTCTCCAGCTAACAGGCAAGAGCTTGTTGTGTTAAGAATATTGAGTTTTTCTCTGCCCTAGTAAGATCCTGTTGTTTCCCCCAATGTTATCCCCGCTAGGGCGGAGTTTTTAATCCTTTCAATTCCCCTCCCCGATTCACCTTTCAACAATTTTTGATTACCCAAGCTCGCGTATACCGATATTTCCTTCAGTTTTCATCACCTGCCTTTTCTGATCAAACATAAACGTACAGCCTACCTGATCGTTTTAGGTCACACGCGAATATTGCCGCAACCCAACACAAGGTCACACCATGCAATGTAGAACATGAGCGGTGCGTCTTGCACAACCTCAGCACCTGCCTTCATAGAGAGCATTGGCCACGAATAATAGGGCACGAATAATAGGACACTTGCCATAAGCGAAAAATGACAGTGCTTCGGGAATTGATTCCTTGTCAGGCAAATAAAATAGAACGAGTTTTTAAAATGTTATTGATATAGAGATTAATAAACAACATTCACGCCACGCCTGATTCAATCGATAGCCACTCTCATGAGGTTCCTGCCGAATAAATCAAGTGCTGCGCATTAGGATTAGCCAGAATGAATACTGGGCTTTTGGCCAGTTATGAAAAAGCGAAGGAATCGGTACTTTTAATACCTAAATTTATTTTTCTTGATTTTAGAAGAACGCGCCTTAAAGGCGCGTTCAATTAGTCCAGTTCACCACTTTTTCGGTGTTTGCACGCTCGGCGGCGAGACCCTTTTTTAAGGGGCCGAGACGTGCGTTTTTTTATTCAATAATGTTAAGGGCACGTCTAATCTTGTCGGTTGCTGGTGGCATTCATGCCCGAGCTTGATAAGTCAGAATTGATAGGTCACACCCAATTGCACGCTATTTAACTGCAAGCGTCGATTCTCCAGTTTTTGATTATAGAAACGACCGTATTCAATGAAACCACGCCAATGGCCATTGCCCATGGATAATCCCGTTCCCAAACCGTAGTCGCTGCCTTGTGAAACCGTTTCTTTAGTCGCATCTTCACCAATGGCACTGTTCAACTCAAATTGCGTGAAGCTCGCGTAACTGTACCAATGAAAAACCATATCGAGCGGTACAAGGAATACGCCTCTCCCCTGCATTAAACTGGTCACTCCAATATCCAAATTCTCCCCCCCAACCTGAGGATTATCATCCGGTCGCTCATCCGTGCGCGTGCCCACGGCATACAGCCCCTCAATCGCAAAATGCTCCGATAAACGAACGCCACCCAAGGCTGCCGCCATCGTCGGCGTGTAGGAGCCTGAAAGCCCTTGCTCTTTGTAATCCATCATCATGTGGGACAAACCCACATACCATTTCGCTGCACTGGCAAACGAGGCGCTCGCACAGAGCGCTAATGCCAAAAGATATTTCATGTAAAAACCAATGTTTAGCGATCGCTCCGTTGATCTGTGTAAGTGTTCTGGCTTCGATTAAGCCGCATTGTCGAGGCTCGACCCTGTTGTATTTTAAGCAGGTGATCTGTGGATCACATTGCACCTTGGTCTGAGCGAGCAATAAAAAAGGCCAGCATCCACAAGGGATCTGGCCTTCATCTGTCTGTTTTGTAGGGGTGAGGACAGGCTTATAACTCGAGAATGCCGTCCATTTCGACACCGGCATCTCTGGGTAGGGCTGCCACCCCTATGGCCGCTCGTGCAGGATACGGCTCTTGGAAGTACTCTGCCATGACCTGATTCACAGTGCCGAAATTTCCAAGGTCCGTCAGGAAAATATTGAGCTTAGCGATATCCGCCAGGCTACCACCGGCAGCTTCGCACACGGCGCTCAAATTTTTGAATACTTGATGGATTTGCGCACTAATATCGCCTTCTACCATCTCCATTGTCTCAGGAACCAATGGAATTTGACCCGATAGATAGACGGTCGTACCTGCTTTGACGGCCTGTGAGTATGTACCAATTGCTTCAGGGGCCTTATCGGTATTGATAATGGCTTTCATACTTGTGTCCTCGTCAGAATGAAGGGGAATAGAGCATCGCCCTTTTCCGACGATGCCTATTTTTTTAATTTTTAGATGCGTTCTTCAAACGGGTTATTTTGGTGACGGATTTATTCAACCTCAGCTTCCGCATGACGCGGGCCAAATGCTTACGCCCATGAACGCCTATTCGTAAACTCAATACGCTGACGCGCTCGTCCTTATCGCCGATGCTGATTTGCTCTAAATTCGCATCCGCTTCGGTGACGGAAGAGGCAAGTTGCGCTACTAATCCACGTCCATTTTCCACCCACACTCTGAGTGTGACCGAAAAGTCCTGACTGATTTCAGCATCCCAACTGAGGTGAATGCATTTGTCAGCTTGGTCCAATAATTCCAGCATGTTTTTACAATTTGTGGTGTGGATAACGAGACCACGCCCTGCGCTGGCATAACCAACGATGTCATCCCCTGGAATGGGGCTACAACACTTGGCATACGTCACAACCATGCCTTCTGTACCACGAATCGCTAACTGATCCTGAGCATGATCATCGGAGATGGCTTCCTCTTTACCGGCATTTAGCACCGCTAAGCGACGGGCAATACCTTGGGGTACTCGGCTGCCCAATCCAATCTCTTCCAGCAGCGCTTCAAAGTGCTCCACATGAAATTCTTTCGCCAGCAACTCAAAGTGCGCCGGATCAATATCATCCATTTGTAAGCGAAACGTCGATAACGCGCTGTTTAGCAAACGTTTGCCTAAGCTGAGAGACTCGTCTACTTTTTGATTCTTCAAGAAATGCCGTATGCTGCTGCGCGCCTTACTGGTCACCACAAAGTTAAGCCAAGAGGGATTGGGGCGCGCGCCCGGCGCAGTGATGATTTCAACCGTTTGGCCACTGGATAGCTTGGTGCTGAGTGGCGCCAATTGATGGTCTATGCGACAGCCCACACAGCTGTTTCCCACGTCCGTATGAACGGAGAAAGCAAAGTCCACTGCCGTGGATTCCTTTGGCATTTCGAGTATGCGGCCTTTCGGCGTGAACAAATAGATCTCGTCAGGGAAAAGGTCCACCTTAACGCTTTCAATGAATTCCTGTGGGTTACCCGCGCGTTGCTGTAACTCCAGTAGCCCTTGCACCCATTTCCGAGCGCGCTGACTACCACGACTATGACTTTCGTCTTCTTCGTCCTTGTATAGCCAGTGTGCCGCTATGCCATTGTGTGCCATGGCTTCCATATCTTCGGTACGGATTTGAATTTCAATGTGCACGCCACCCATACCGACGACCGTGGTATGCAGCGATTGATAACCATTGGCTTTCGGGATGGCGATATAGTCTTTAAAGCGTCCGGGAACAGGCTTAAATAAGTTATGCACAATGCCTAACGCGCGGTAACAGCTATCGACTGAGTCCACAATAATGCGAAAACCATAAACATCCATGATTTGCTTGAAGGACTTCTTCTGCTCCTTCATTTTGCGATAAATACTGTAAAGGTGCTTCTCGCGTCCCATCACACGAATGGTTAGCCCTTCTTCTTTTAAGCGCTTTTTGAGTGCACCATTGATTTTATCCACCAACTCAGATCGGTTACCGCGGGCCGCTTTGACGGCTTTGCGTATCATGTTGGATCGCATGGGGTGCATGGCTTTAAAACAGAGGTCTTCGAGTTCGATGCGGATATTGCTGATGCCAAGACGGTTGGCGATGGGGGCGTAAATTTCGAGGGTTTCGCGGGCGATACGGCGTTTCTTTTCAGGTGGCATGGAATCGAGTGTGCGCATATTGTGCAGTCGATCCGCTAGCTTCACGAGAATGACGCGAATATCCCGCGCCATCGCCAGTGCCATTTTCTGAAAATTCCCAGCTTGTTTCTCTTCTTGGCTCTCAAATTTGATGTGCGTCAGTTTACTTACGCCATCGACCAGCTCCGTCACCGTGTCGCCAAATTGCTGTACTAAGGCATCCTTCGGCACAATCGTGTCTTCGATGACATCATGCAGCATAGCCGCCATGAGACTCTGTGAGTCCATGTGCATATCAGAAAGGATGTTGGCCACCGCGAGTGGGTGGATAATGTAGGGGTCACCACTACGACGAAATTGCCCTTCGTGAGCTTGTTCTGCGTAGTGGTAGGCGCGACAGACTTGTTTAATCTGGTCGGGTTCCAGATAACTGCTTAATCGTTCTGCCAATGCATCTATGGTGGGCACCCTGAGTCTCGCTCCTCTATCCTAAACTGCGTGGTTCAAAATCGGATGGGTTTGCGTCAGGGTGTGCTGCACTGATTAGCCGCGCTCCGCTGCGAGTGCAGCCGCTGCTTCTGCTGCACGCATGGTTTCACCAGTGATTTTACCTTCCGCGATTTCACGCAATGCGATGACCGTAGGCTTGTCATTTTCTGGTGCGACTAGCGGTTCAGCGCCTTGTAACACCAATTGGCGAGCACGCTTAGACGCCAGCATGACCAGCTCAAAACGGTTTTCAACGTTTTCTAAACAATCTTCAACAGTGACGCGTGCCATATTAATCTCTCAAAAGGTGAGGCAGATGAACATCTGCCCTTACATTAATTTTTTTCAGTCCTACAGTGTACAAAACCCAGACAGGTGAAGACAACTGCTCAATGTGGGAAATCGCACTCTTAGCGCACTTTATTTAGTCAAGCCGATCTAGGATAAAAGCTGGGCTATCATTTCGCCGTGGCGTTCACTTTGTCGACTGATGTGTAAACGGTGACTTTCTACAATAGCTTTTAATTGGTGAAGCGCGAGGTCAAAGTCGTCATTGACCACTAAGTAATCAAATTCGTGATAGTGACTCATCTCACTCACGGCCTGACTCATACGGCCTTGAATGATGCTATCGTCATCCTGCCCTCGATTTTGTAAGCGGCTCAGCAAGGCTTCACGGGAAGGAGGCAGAATAAATATACCCACTGCATCCGGCATCAAGCGGCGTACTTGTTGCGCGCCCTGCCAGTCAATTTCCAAAATCACATCTTGCCCTGCATTCAGTAAATCTTGCACTGCCGCCTGCGACGTCCCGTAGAAATTACCAAATACTTCCGCATGCTCAAGAAATGCCGCTTGCTCGATCATTTCTTGGAATACGCTTTTTTCCACAAAGTGATAAGCGACCCCATTTTCCTCACCCGGACGAGGCTGACGTGTCGTATGTGAGACCGAAACACCTATGTTTTCGCTTTTCTCCAGCAATGCTTTCACTAAACTGGTTTTACCTGTGCCCGACGCAGCAGAAATGATGTATAGCGTGCCTGTACTCATACCTGTACTCATGTTTGTACTGATTAACACTAATAATAGAACTTATGGCGTAGCGCGCAGCCCATCAGCAATGTTCCGCTTGGCTGCCCGAAGCGCCCCTTCGTGAAACCCATGAATGCAAGCGCCATGGAGCCATGAACCATTAGGCCATGGAAGGCTGACTCTTCATTTAATGGGTTTCGGGATGAGGAAGGCTGTGCCACATTGTTCGGGTGAACCATACCAGTTTTATGTCTATGGATCGAATCGAGTCGCACGAGGGGTGCTGATATGGGCGCGGCAACTAACCCAACAAAAAAGGGTGATACATGACGTATCACCCTTTAATCAGCTAATCAGTGTGCAGAACTGCACAACATCAGGATCACTTGAAGTAGATATCTTCGTGACCGTGGCTGATGAACTTAGCAAGACCTGTTTTCTCGTCATACTCCATGCCGCGATTGGCGAAGTTGAATGACTCGTAAGTCTTGTCAACAGACAAAGACACTGACATAGCGCGGGCCATCGTCTCTGGTTCTGTTGTTTCTTCTTCCTCAACTGGGAACAATTCATCTCTCATTGCGTACATAGTGCCGGTGTAAGCAAGCGCTTTCGCATTGTAGGTGAATGTTTCAGATTGGATATTCGTCGTGTCATCACAAGTTTGGTGATAGCACTTATCATAGGCTTCACCCGCAGTACCGCCCCAGATCGCTACTTGTTCTTCCGTCTTAGCGACTTCAGCACCGGTGAATAGTCCACCAAACGCAATACCGTAGTCGGCAAAACCAGCGTAATCTGAACGCTTAGACAAAGCACTTGGTGCTGTCTTCAGCTCATGGCTTTCGTAGAATTTGTTGAACGTTTTTTCAACATCCGCTGTACCGAAAGGCGGTAGGAAGTTTTCGTCATAGGCGTTCGCAGGATCATCCATCGTGTCAGATAGATCGCCGTCGTATACGAAGTAAACTGGGTTTGGTGAACCAATCAT
The DNA here is from genome assembly GCA_947503895.1 of uncultured Saccharospirillaceae bacterium. GTDB lineage: Bacteria > Pseudomonadota > Gammaproteobacteria > Pseudomonadales > Oceanobacteraceae > Bermanella. Next base: position 459,121 of record CANNFT010000002.1, on the reverse strand, counting down.
GTCGAAGTTCAAGTAAAGTTTCACTTTCACTTGCTCAACGAAGCGTACTTCCACTTCAGCGGTCACAGCATCGTATTGCTCTTGTGTCCAACCAGAAAGATCCGTTGGGTCTAGCTCCATCTCAGTTGCGATTTCAGCAAACAAGGTTTCTTGCAGACCACCAAATAGATCGTCAGCATAGAATTGAGAACCCACTAAGCCTGACTCTTCAGCAGACCACCAAGCGAAGCGTACTTTGTTGGTGGTTTTCTTTTGGAATTTTGCAAACTTCAGTGCGTATTCTAGCAAGCCAGCAGAGCCTGTACCGTTATCGTTGATACCCGGACCTTCTTGTACAGAATCTAGGTGAGCACCCAGCATAACCACTTGATCAGCGTTGCCACCTTTGGTTTCTGCAATAACGTTGTTTGTGACCACGATGCCATCTTTCGCTTGAACCTTAACAGCCGCCATGCCGCCTTTGAGTTCAAACATTTGTTGGCCGAGTCCGAAAGAAGCGCTGATCACAGGAATCGTAGTTTGTGAATCTTCGCCCAGCGTGCCGCCGAAAACATCCATGCGGCCTTCGCCTGTGCCATCGTTAAAGATGATGGCCGAACTTGCGCCGGCAGATTGTGCATTGCTGGCTTTTGTATCAAACGTACAGCCACCACGTTGGATGACCGCAATTTTGCCTTCTAACTGCTTACCATCGAAGTCAGACTTTTCGCAGCCATCCGTATAATCATATGCTTCGTCACCCGAGTGACCAAAACTTGGCGTGACAAACGCTATGCTGGCTGGAGCAATATCGCCCGAACCAGAATAAGACATCGTCGCGAAGTTGATTGCAGCAGGATCATCGCCTTGGTTGTTCGGCTGCTCAATGTTCGCACCCGTAGGATCTTCAGGCGTGCTTAACGTGAAATCACTCAGTGCAAGCTGTTCCCAAGCACGAAAATCAAAAGGTTGAAGCGTCACGTCATAACCGGCATCTTCCAGCATTGATTTAACATAATCTGCAGAAGAGTCATAACCGCTGGTGCCTGCGGCACGAGTGCCTTGGTCATTAACAGGGTTTTCATTTGCAATTAGTTGAAGCGTATTTAGGTGCTCAACTAAGTTGTCTTCTTTAATTTTTTTAGAAAGTTTCTTAGCGTAAAATTCCGCTCTTTCTTCCCCACAGCCCGCTAAAGCGATAGCTGAAATCGCTGTCACCAGTGTTAATTTTTTCATTTCCATTCTGTTTCCCTTTTTTAATTGGTAAGAATGATTTTAATTTTTGCAAACGGGAACGCATGCTAAGCAAAATATAACTGAATCAAAAATCATTAAAAACGGCCATTTCGGAAACCGGTCTAATCAATGAGACGGAATTATGATACAGCACACATACCCGTCATTATTAACAAACCAATCAATAAGAAGTGAAATAAGAAATGTCACGAGTGCGGATAAATGTTCCTCAAGAATATCGCCGTTAACATTGACGGCGTAAAAGCATTAAGAAAGAAACGCATCCTGTTTTATGATGCGAGTGTTGTTATGACCAATTCACTGACAAGTGCCGCAAAACCGCGCCTTAAAGCCTCATTAGTATATAGATTGTCACCCGAGTTTCACGGCATTTATTTCGGTTATACAGGCGCATTGCATTCAAATTCGATCGTTCCTTAATTCGCTTTTTATATTGGCTTGAACAAGTACGAGCACCAGATAGATCTTTATATTTCACTCTATATCAACCACGTATCATTCCTAATGAGCGCTTCAAAATAAAGGTACCAACAAGAAATAAAAGAGGGGTTAAGCCACAACACAACGATTTTTGACTAACCTATTAGGACCACTATTGATCACCATTCGAACACCTCTAACATCAAAGTATTCGACCTCGTAAATGCAGCACGTAAATTCAAATATTGAGCACCGTCATCAGTCCGAGAGCAATCCCAGCTAACGCTAATATGACTGTGTATACAATTGCGGAGACTGTAGAGTTAGTAGAGATATTGGGGAAAGGTAATTGTTTGTTTATTCTGGCTGTTAGGATGTGTCCTTGTATCCTGTATTGCTAAATGAGATGCACCACCTTTAACGAGCTTATTGAACCTTGCCAAAGATATCGTCCAATTCTCTTCGTTCCAATTTTTTTAATTAACCCGCCTGGTAAATAGTAAACTATTATTGATTGATTTTTATTACCTATGACCAGCGTTGAATTTCACCATTTTCGACGACGTGACCACTCTCAATGATCATGGTTATTATGTGAATATCCCTTTCTCGGCAGGAAAAACTTATTGATAGTGCTTTGGATAACCCTGTTTGAATAGCATCTAATTGAGGTTGAGACCAGATCGAAGGTAGGTACAAGGTAGCCATCACCTTATAGTGCTTACCTTTTTGATATCCACCTTCAACGAAATTCAGCGTCATTTCACTAGCGCTAATTCCAGCATAGCTGGCCCATTGCTCGATAATTCCATCTAAATTGATGGCTTCTAATTCGAGTATTACGCAATTCGCTATTGGCATTTATTAATCCTCTAATTTTTATTATGGCTCGAATATCAAACCGTAAATAAATGCATTCGAATTTTTCAGTAAATCCTACCCAATTGCTAATTAAAAACTCACGAAACACATATGCGTTTACGTTAATAGAATTAGTCTTCATCCTGCATAGGTATGGCGTAGGCTCCCGATTGAAGCTGTGATAACTTTTCGTCTATTTTTGACTGTTCGGTATTAGATAACTTGACATTTTCACCCGCTGGGTGAAACACATACCCATCGTATTTGCCTTCATACTTTATTTTGCCAAGAATATTGCCACTGCGATTAATACAATCAAGCTCTTGTTGGATTGGCCAGAACATCACCATCTGGGACCCTCAATGATATTGGTTAATTCTGTATAAATTGCAGATTATCTTATGCTCTTTCTTTAGAATCAATCAGAAAAATAGAAGGTATATATGGACAATCATCAAGTATCATTGACAAAATTTACACCACCGCCCTCTTGGCATTATCCCAAGCAAGGCCTTGCTATAAAATTTAATATCCATCGAAGAACTCATAGCCATCTGAAACCACTTTCTCAGAAAAACGCTTTGCATCCTCAACCGCAGTCACAATCTGCTCTTGTGTTAGAAAGCCTTTTAAATTTTCAGTTGAAGAGTTCAGATGAAAAGTATATTTACTATAATTTTCAAGAATGAAGCACCACATATATAAACTCTGATTATCATCCTTTTCACCCAATAAGTTTACCAGTGCAGCCACAGCGTCCAGCCTCCCACACTTTGCCGCTTTGGCTAAAAGCTGTAGATTCTGTTCCTTAGAAAAATTCTGATTAACGGAGCATAACCCTACGTAAGCGCCATCATTCCCCAGCGCTATCGACTCTTCGAATAGGCTTTTCGCATCTTCCGTAGCATCATCACCAAATTGTTCGAGTAGGAACCAACCTTCTGATTCTAGATCTTTGGATTTTTCACTTATACTAGGCATTAATTTTCCTCGTTCGAAAACCGGACGCAAAATCATGGCGAGCAAGTGCTTCGCCTTTAGTAGATTTAATTTCAGACATAATTTTCTCTAGTGATCCGCATAAAATCAAACGCCTGAAAGTTTGCCCTGCACAACGAAGTTGGGTGTTACAGTTTTGCTTTTTTATATATTCTACAGATTACTAAGATCTGCCTCACCATATATTTTTTCTGCCAACTTTTTATTTTGCTCCTGATTTTCAGTGACTACAAGCCAGTCGAATTTGACCTCGCTATGAGTGCCGTCTAGTCCGCTAATTTTGCTGACCTTTGTTTTCTCACCGAAAAACTCATCAGGTTTGGCAGATTCAACTGCTTTAATAATGTCTTCTGCAAACTCTAATAACTCACTCTCAGTACCTATTAGAAATGCTTCATCCCAACCAGTTTGGGCAGTGATTATTGGGCCTGATCTTTTAGATTTTTCCATAAATACTCAATGCTGACTGTATTTATAACGCCTCAACACCCGACAACCAGTGGCGAAGCCACTATTTTTTGTCGGCGCCGAAGAGGCGTAGTTCGTTGACCTGCTATTTTCTGACACATTCAATACGTCTGAATCCGGATACCGTAGAACAATTCTAATATTTCACTAGACTTAATCAGGTCCAGATTCTTGGCGAGCGTTCTTTTTCCAATTCTGCGGTCAAGTATTGCATATATTTGAAACAACAAAACATTCGACTCAAATGCCTTTGTTACATCCAGCTTATTAATATAGATATCTGTCAGTTTATAGAAACGATCTACGTCATAGTACCCGACCTTATCAGATTTGACTGCTAGCTCTGGCTCAAGATTTACATAGAGTCTCCCCATGTCAAACAAATCCCAGCACCTCTTCCAGTCCTCGGAGTCTGATAGAACATATATCTCGCTCTTTTCATGCACAAATGTTACACGCCCTAATTCATCCCATACGCCGGACTTTCTGTATCGAGCCACGTGAATATCAAGGACCTTGCTTAAGCCGGGCACCCAAAGACCGTGAATCTGTTTTCTAATCTTCTGCCAAGTCATCAAGTACCTACTGACGTATAATGCTTTTGTTGTGGGGTGGCGAATCATAGCCAGGAACAAGCGAAGTGCAACCGTCCCAGCACCTCAGGGGCAAACACCAACTTTTTGTTAGGTCATTGAGAAATAATCATAATTTTGTAAGTACCTTTTGAATCGCTACTGCTTTATTAAATGCTTCACCACGCAATTTATAATTTGTACATGCATTTGCATCAATGACTTTGTACTTTAGGTGAGCTCCTTTAAGGTCGCCGTTTTTCTCTAATTGAACGGCTTTCTCGAATAATAATTTGGCTTCACTTTCTTTAAGGCAGTCATTACTAAAACCTACAAAAAATAAAAGAGTTGCTGTAGGAATAAGGCAAAGCATGGCAACCACTACATTCTTATTAACACTCATCTTTGATTACCTAGGGTCTAATGCAAGCTCAAAAAGGACACATTCTAATATCTTCTAGTTTCCGATTGTCGCACATGACTCGGGGGGTTGACGGCTTGCTAGGCCTTACCAAACAGAGGAATTACAATTCTAATCGTGCACCAGCTTTGCTTGAAGCACTGACTGCCCACATTGCCCGAATCTGAGTGTCGAATGGCAGACTCCAAGGTCTACAGGTTGTTACCTATAAAGTATCCTTGTATAGACTTCAGGATTCAAGGCAATGCGCTTTTACCATCTCTGTGGTAAAAACTGGGTGAAATACAAAGGCATCACGATATTGGTTTGTTCTAACGCTGATGAGCCTTGTGTGCCAGTTAACTTAAACGTCTTACTTGGTGCACACTTGTCAACGTAGGATGCCAGCGATTTTGCTCTTGTACGCTTACCACTTTTTACTTCAACAGGAATGATCTCACCATTATCGATTGGCAAAATAAATTCGATTTCGGCGCGGGCGTCACTCCATGAATAACTTGATTTAACGCCAATGGCAGTGAGCTCATATTGCACAAAGTTTTCAGCTACATAACTTTTGTATTCATAGTTTTGTTGCTTTATCTCTTTATAACTACTGCTTAGCATATGATTGAGCAAGCCTATATCAAAAATAAACAGCTTAACTATATTCTCTTTTTATAGGCCGCCAGAGGCAATTTCGGCATCCCTTCAATAGGGTAATTTGGCAAGGCTAAGCGGCAACAGTTAAGCCAATGGATGGCGGTTTCAAAATTGCCATAACGAGATTTACGCTCATGCACATGTTTAAATTTAAAGCGTTTAACGGAATTTTCGTTCACGAGTGATAGATGTGCCGGGATGCTATTGAACACCGATTCGATCAGTGTGGCATCAACCTTGCCCGCGTACTAACCAAAATCGCGGCGATAACCTTCAACTAAATTAGCATGAATTTTAGTGACTCTTTCAACACGCTCTAAAATACTTGAATCTTTAAACTGATACCAAGCTGAAACGGCTTCCGGCATACCACCGGTAAAAAGTAGTCTGTTAGTTTATCCATCAATTTAGTATGCACGGCCGGCGTGCTTGCTTGACGATCAAACGCTTTGATCAGTGCCTGCTCGTTTGATGCGTAAATAAATTCTTGGAAGGTCAGTGGTCGTAAATTATATTGTTCTACCTTGCCAACAGGGAAGGCATTGAACAAACCAATGTTCGAGCCGCTAGCCGCGACAAAATAGGAAGGTGCTTTTTCGGCAAAATACTTTAGTGAGGTAACGATTCGCCAATTTCATCTAATATCAGCAGATCGGTTTCTGGGTTGAACGCCTGATTGGTCAAAAGCTCAATGTTCATTAGTAGCTCGTCAGGCGATAGTGAACCATCGAACGCTTCTTTGTAAGCGGGATTTTCAAGAAAGTCGATACGAAGGATGTTGGCAAATATGTTACCAAGCAACTCCTGCAGCAGATACGTTTTACCCGTTTGACTTGCGCCATCAATCAATAATGGCTTGCGCACAGGTTGTGTTTTTCCATGCGATTAGGGCGTTGATTAGGTTGCGCTGCACTGTCATTACCCCTCCCCCCAATTAAAATGGTTAACAGCCTTGACTATAACCCACCCACTCTTTTTCGCGCAGAAAAGTGCGGGTATTTACATTTTTATGCGCATAAAAATGTTTTGACGCTCTAGTCGAGTATAAAGCTGTTCCTCAATAGCTCCCTTTTCTTCTTTGCGGGTACCTGCTTGTTGAGCAGGCTTTCCCATGTTTGCTGAAATAATGGCGGGAGCAAAAGTGGCTATCCGCCATTTAATCAGCAATCGGAAACGGACACGGATAACCCGATGGGACATAAAATGAAAAAGCCCTGTATTGCCTTGCTCTTCGCAAAACAATACAGGGCTTTTAGTCATTCTGAACGGGTCACTTTCTAGCTAAGACCCTATTCGATGTTTTGAATCTGCTCGCGCATTTGTTCAATCAACACCTTAAGTTCTACCGCGATTTGTGTGGTTAAACTCGACAAGGATTTAGACGATAAGGTGTTCGCTTCGCGATTCAACTCTTGCATCATAAAATCCAGTCGGCGGCCGATGGCACCTTTTTGGCTGAGGATTCGGCGAACTTCCACGAGGTGAGCTTCGAGCCGATCCAGTTCTTCATCCACATCGGCTTTTTGCAGCAGAATCACCATTTCTTGCTCTAAGCGATCCGCATCTAAATTAATGCTGAGATCTTCAAAGCGTGCTTGCAGGTTTGCGCGCTGTTGAGATAGCAAATCTGGTAAGCATGCCTTCACGGCGGCAACTTGTTCGCCAATGCTGTCTAGGCGTTGCTCAATAAACACTTGCAAGGCATCGCCTTCGCGGCTGCGCATTTCAATTAAGTCTTCCAAGGTACGTTGAAACAACGCCACTGCTTCTGCTCGAACCTGCACCATGTCCGCGGCGGGTTGTTCCAGCACTCCGGGCCAGTTCAACACTTCGAGTGCGTTCAAGGCATTGCCCGGCCCAATAATGCCGTGGACTTGATCAGCCGCATGGTTGAGTTTGCGTACGGCGTCTTCATTGATGCGGATGTCATCGCTGAATTGCGAAGGGGTGTATTTTAGCCCGCATTCGATCTTCCCTCGTTGCAATGTCTTGCGCAGCGCGTCTCGTAGATCGGTCTCTAATGCACGTAAGTTTTCTGGCAATCGAAAGTGCGGCTCAAGGTAGCGTGAATTCACGCTGCGGATTTCCCAGCTGTAGCTACCAAGGTTTGTTTGATCATCACCGCGGGCAAATGCCGTCATACTGCGAGCCATAAATCGATTCCTGTCATGTCTTTGTGCCGCATTCTACCAGCTGCAACGTACTGCGGATAATCCGCGGTCAAAATAATCGCGCTGCGTCGCTGCCTCAACGACGACAGGCTGGCACGTTCAACGCTATAATAGCGGGCTTTGATATGTTTATTTTTCTTTCCTAACATGATGACGAGTTGAGATGACTTCCATGAGACCAAGCGGCCGCGCCTTAGACCAGCTTCGTGAGATTAAAATTACCCGTCACTTCACAAAGCACGCCGAAGGTTCGGTGCTGGTTGAATTTGGTGATACCAAGGTGATTTGTACCGCCAGCGTAGAGAATAAAGTGCCGCCATTTTTACGTGGTAAAGGGCAAGGCTGGGTCACGGCGGAATACGGTATGCTGCCGCGCTCCACGGGCTCTCGTATGATTCGCGAAGCGGCTAAAGGTAAGCAATCGGGTCGAACCGTTGAAATTTCACGTTTAATTGGGCGTTCGCTTCGTGCCGCCGTGGATCTAGAAGCTTTAGCCGAGAACACCATCAGCATTGATTGCGATGTCATTCAGGCAGACGGTGGTACACGAACCGCATCTATTACAGGGGCCTGCGTGGCCATGGCAGATGCCATTGCTTATCTACAAAAAGAAGGCTTGGTGAAAACCAACCCAATGAAGTACATGATTGGTGCCATTTCGGTGGGTGTATACCAAGAAAATGCGGTCTTGGATTTGGATTACGCTGAGGACAGCACCGCTGATACTGACCTAAATGTCATCATGGCGGACAATGGCGGTTTCATTGAGATTCAAGGCACCGCAGAAGGTGAGCCGTTTCAGCCGGAAGAATTAAGTGCTATGTTGGCGCTGGCTAAAAAAGGCATCACTGAGATCATTGACATTCAGCGCGCCGCGCTGGCTGAATAATCTTTAATTAACGATTCACTTTTCGCGATAGGAGTTTCAACGATGGGATCTGCCACCATACAGATTGGCTTGTTTTTGGTGAATGCTGCTGCCGGTTTTTTTGTGTTTATGCTCGTTCTGCGCTTTTTATTGCAGGTCGCACGGGCGGATTATCATAATCCCATTTCACAAATGCTGGTCAAGATCACCAACCCGTTATTGGTACCAACGCGTAAAGTGATTCCGGGGTTTGGTGGGCTCGATCTAGCCGCTTTAGTCTTAGCGCTGTTGGTATCTTGGGTCGCCATGTTGATAAGCATGTTCATCACCGATGCTGCAGAGAAGCTTGGCGGTCTTACGCCTGCTCTCATGCTCGACACGGTCATTTGGGGTGTCGTAGGCTTATTCGGTTTGATCTTAAAAGTATACCTCTGGGGCACATTTATATCCGTCATCGCCAGTTGGGTGGCACCCAATAGCTCAAACCCTGCGCTGATTCTTGTACATCAAATCCTAGAGCCGGTCATGCGCCCCATTCGTCAGCGTATGCCTGACATGGGTGGCCTAGATATTTCCCCGATGATTCTCATTTTAGTGATCGTCTGTGTGGAGATTGTCATCACCGAAACCGTGAGTCGACACGCTCCCCCATTTGTATTGGGGTTATAGAAAGCGCTCACTATAATACTGCTTTTCTTACATCATAAGATTTTGCCGTTATCGCTTGCTGTGCCATTACACTCCGTCAATTGCAGAGCAAGTGCCGACTCGTCACCCGATTTATTTGGATACCAATTGAATGCCGGACACAATCCCCGCTGATTCAGTTGGCGTAGTTACGCCGAGTGTTGCCCAATTTAATGAGCCGTTAAGCCTGCGTTGCGGCCAAACGCTGAACCACTATGAGTTGATGTATGAAACGTACGGCACGCTCAATGCGGACAAAAGCAATGCGGTGTTAATTTGTCACGCGCTGAGCGGCGATCACCACGCAGCTGGTTATCACCATCAAGACGATCAAAAACCAGGTTGGTGGGATAGCTGCATTGGCCCAGGCAAGCCCATTGATACTCGTCGTTTTTTTGTTGTGGCTTTAAATAATTTGGGCGGTTGTGCAGGCAGCACAGGGCCCACCACCATCAACCCAGACACGGGCAAGCCCTACGGCCCAGATTTCCCCATGATGGCGGTGCGAGATTGGGTGAACAGTCAGGCGCGTTTAGCGGATTATCTGGGCATTGAGAAATTTGCGGCAGTCATTGGTGGCAGCCTGGGCGGCATGCAGTCATTGCGCTGGTCGATCCAGTATCCCGAGCGCTTACATCACAGCATTGTCATCGCCTCTGCACCTAAATTGTCAGCCCAGAATATCGCCTTCAATGAAGTCGCTCGTCACGCCATCATGCAAGACCCTGAGTTCCACGATGGTCGTTACCTCGAGCACAACACGTTACCTAAAAGCGGGTTGATGCAGGCCCGCATGTTAGCCCATCTGACGTATTTATCGGATGATTCCATGCGTGATAAATTCGGCCGTGAGCTCAAAGCAGAGGGCATTAATTATGGCTTCACACCTGAATTTCAGGTGGAAAGTTATTTGCACTATCAGGGCAAAAAGTTCAGCACCAGTTTCGATGCCAATACTTATTTGTTGATGACCAAAGCACTGGACTATTTCGACCCAGCTCAATATCACAATGATGATTTGGCGCAGTGCCTCAACCATGCCCAATGTAAATTTTTAGTGGTCAGCTTTACGACGGACTGGCGCTTTAGTCCTGAGCGCTCAGAGGAAATAGTGGATGCATTGGTGGAGTCAGATAAAGACGTCACGTACGCCAAAATCGAGTCTGACAAAGGTCACGATGCGTTCTTAATTCCGATTCCACGCTACGTGGCGATTTTCCGTGCCTACATGAACCGTGTGGCGCAGGAGTTAAACTTATGAGTATTTCGACGAACGCTTTAGCAAAAGAAGCTTCATTTACCGATGAGCGCGCTGCGCCGCTGCGCCAAGACCTGAACATTATCCAAAATTGGATCAGCCCGAACAGCCAAGTGCTGGATCTCGGTTGCGGCGAAGGCGATCTGCTCGCCCACCTCAAACACGCTCGCGGTTGCAAAGGCTACGGCATGGAGATTCACCCAGACAGTATAGTGACCTGCATTGAAAAAGGGTTAAACGTCATTGAGCACGACCTGAATCATGGCTTGAGACATTTTAAAGACAACAGTGTGGACACCGTCATCATGACGCAGGCGCTACAAGCGGTGAGTCGTCCCGACCGATTACTCGACGACATGCTCCGCGTCGGACAGGAAGCCATTATAACCTTCCCGAATTTTGGCTATTGGCGCACCCGTCTTTACCTTCTAAGCAAGGGTAAAATGCCCATGTCGAAAACCCTGCCCTATAATTGGTATGACACACCGAATATTCATTTATGTACGTTCCGAGACTTTGAGACCTTGTGCCAACAGAAGTCGCTCAAGATACTGGACCGCACAGTGGTGAATAAAAATCATAGAGAAAAGCTTTCGATTCGCCTCTGGCCAAATTTATTGGGCGAAATCGCGATTTATAGGGTCACACGTTAAGACAGCCATTTTGGGCTGCGAATTTCACAAGGAGCAGAACATGAACAGTAAAATCCTTTCACTCATGGTCAGTTTGTTCGTTTTCGGAAGCTGGTGCCTACCCGTGCACGCTGAACAAAAGCAAGTATTCGGTGAATATGAGGTGCACTACATTGGCCTCACCAGTAATGAGTTGGATAAAGACGTCGCCAAGATCTATGACATTCCACGCAGCCGGACCTTGGGTTACCTCAGCATTTCCGTGCTCAAGGATAATGGCGGCAGCATTCCAGTGGCATGGAATGCCGATATCACCGGCGTCATGTCGAACCTCATTGGTCAAGAAACCACGCTGACCTTTAAACGCGTGCAGGAAACCGGTGCGCTTTATTTTTACAGCACATTCCGTTTTCAAGATGAAGACATGTATCGATTTAAGCTGAACGTGAAGCCGGAAGGCAGTGATCGCACTTACGATGTTAAGTTTAGTCAGCGCTTTTACGCGTCAGAATAATGTGCTTCAAAATCGCATTGCGATGAAATCGTCCGTCTCGATGACCACGGTTTTCATCGCTGTTATTGCATCGACCTAAAAGAACCATACCCACTCATGACTTCTAAAATCGTCCTCGCCAGCGGCAACGCTGGCAAATTATCTGAGCTGCAAAACGCGCTGTCCGACTTCAGTGTCCAATTGATTCCGCAAACGGAACTCGACATTGAAAGTGTTGAAGAAACGGGCTTAACCTTTATGGAAAACGCCATACTGAAAGCCCGCCACGCCAGCAAAGTGTCGGGGTTGCCCGCGCTATCCGATGACAGCGGCATCGAAGTGGATTACCTCAAGGGTGCACCGGGTATATACAGCGCGCGCTATGCCGGCGAAGCAGCCTCGGATGCGGACAACAATGCGAAATTGCTTGCGGCGCTAGAAGGGGTACCGGTTCAACAGCGAAGCGCGCGTTTTCACTGCGTATTGGTGTATATGCGTCACTGGCAAGACCCCACACCGTTGGTTTGCCTCGGTCAGTGGGAAGGCCAAATTCAAACGTCACTCACCGGCGAAGCAGGGTTCGGTTACGACCCGCTGTTCTATGTCCCAGCGCTGCAAAAATGTGCCGCGCAACTGACCAAGCAAGAGAAAAATCAGGTCAGCCATCGTGGTCAGGCCATCGCTCAGCTAAAGCGTGGTTTCCGACTGTAGATGTTAATGCTGCCTCCGCTCTCTCTCTATATTCATGTGCCTTGGTGCGTGCGCAAATGCCCATATTGCGATTTTAACTCGCACAAAGCTGATGCCGTGCTGCCGGAGGCGAATTACGTTCAATGCCTACTCGACGACCTAGATGCAGACCAAGAATGGGTCCAAGGTCGCCCGATCCAAAGCATCTTCATGGGTGGCGGGACACCCAGCCTTTTGTCGGTTGCGGCTTTCGAGCAATTGTTCACAGGACTCAAACAACGACTGACCTTCGCGCCTGATATCGAAATCACACTGGAAGCCAACCCCGGCACGTTCGAAGCGGATAAGTTCAAAGGCTACCGACAGCTGGGCATCAACCGGCTTTCCATCGGCATTCAAAGCTTTCAAGATCCGCAACTCAAAGCATTGGGGCGTATTCACAGCGCGAATGAAGCCGTTAAAGCGGTCGCCATGGCGAGAGATGCAGGCTTTGATAATTTCAATTTAGATCTGATGCACGGTTTGCCCGATCAATCGCTGGCGCTGGCGCTGCAAGATTTGCAAACCGCCATCGATTTAAACCCCACTCATCTCAGCTGGTATCAATTGACCATCGAGCCCAACACAGAGTATTTCAAGCGTCCTCCCGTTTTGCCTCAGGATGAAACACTCTGGGCCATTCAAGAGGCGGGGCAAAGCCTATTGGCGGAGCATGGTTTTCAGCAATATGAAATCAGTGCCTATGCCCAACCCCACCAAATGGCGCGCCATAATCTTAATTATTGGCAGTTTGGGGATTACTTAGGCATCGGTGCGGGTGCTCACGGCAAGATCACATTGCCCGAGCAAAACAAAATACTGCGCACCGCCAAAACCCGCTTACCCAAGGATTATTTAAACCTCGCGAAGCCCTTCCGAGTCAGCGCGGAAAATATTGAGGATGAAGATCGAGGATTAGAATTCCTGATGAATGCTCTGCGTCTCTATCAGGGCGTGGATACGGAACTCTTCCAACAGCGCACTGGGCAACCCCTGACAAGCATTGAGTCGATGCGCCAGCAATGTGTGAACGCCGGATTACTCGACCAGCACCCGCAAGTGCTCAGGACCACGGAAAAGGGTCAATTGTTTCTAAACGAATTACTTGAACGGTTTATGTGACTGCCCATGCCCGAATTACCAGAAGTCGAAACCACTCGTCGGGGCATCGAGCCCCACATCCACCAGCAAACCATTGCACGTTTTGTGGTTCGACAACCTCAACTCCGTTGGCCCATCGAAAAGCACCTGACTCGAAGCTTAAAGAATCAGGTGATTCGCAAAGTGGAGCGGCGTGCGAAGTACTTGCTGCTAACATTAGAAAAAGGCGCGTTGATCATTCACCTAGGCATGTCCGGCTCACTGCGTATCTTGCAGGGAAGCGTGCCGAAACCAGAAAAACACGACCATTTTGATGTGGTCTTGGAAAATGGAGACGTCCTACGATATACCGACCCTCGCCGGTTTGGCGCCTGTGTCTGGCAAGCCCACGGTGAAGCGAGTCGATTGTTGGATCATCTTGGCCCCGAGCCGCTCAGCGAAGATTTCAATGGCGCTTATCTTTATGAACGTTCACGCAAACGCAAAGGACCGATCAAAACCTTTATCATGGATCAAAAAGTGGTGGTAGGGGTTGGGAACATCTACGCCAGCGAGGCCTTGTTCCTTGCCGGTATTCGCCCCACCAAGGCAGCAGGCTCACTCAGCAAGCCTGCCTGCCTCAAGTTAACCAACAGCATAAAAACGGTGTTGGATCAGGCCATTCAACAAGGCGGAACCACCCTCAAAGATTTTGTAGGCGGTGACGGAAAACCGGGGTACTTTGCACAGTCGTTAAACGTCTATGGCCGTGCGGGGCTGCCCTGCCCAGCCTGTGAACGCCCGATCCAACAGCTGGTTTTAGGGCAAAGAAGCACCTTTTTTTGTGTCCACTGTCAAAAGTCTTGATCAGCTAGTAGGCCAAAACCTCACAAAAGCTGATATAGTAATGTATTGAACGGGCAGTGAAGCCCAAAGAGTACGAGGAAATAATAAAATGCAGGTGCTTCGTAGCCGTCTTTTGCGTGGCATGATCTCAATGATTGCCGCCTTTATGTTTGTTCTTCCCATGCAGTCTCAAGCCGCAGAAATTGAAGAAACCCCTTCTGCCGCTGCCATGGTGTTTGATGGTTTAATCGTTCGTCCGTTGACGCTCGTGGCCACCGTTGCTGGTACAGCAATATGGTTAGTCACTTTGCCGTTCTCTTTATTGGGCGGTAACGCAGGTGAAGCGGCCGATGTGCTTGTATTGAGCCCAGCAGAGGCCACTTTTGTTCGGTGCCTTGGCTGCTATCAAAGCGGGCGTAAAATTGAATTCGAAGACCGCTAGACGCTGATAAACACGGGTGCTTACCCTCGCATCCGTGCGTGTTAAGACTCTGAAGAAGCATCAGCAAGGCATAAAAAAAGGCGATCAATCATCGCCTTTTTTTATGCCTGTTGTCTTTTCCAAGAGCCATGGCCTGCTTTGCTAATGCCATCGACTAGCGCTTAATAGCCCAACTCCGTCAAAATCTCATCGTACCCTTGTTGGTAACCTTCATATTTAAAACGGTAGCCAAGCTGCTGTAGCTTCTTCGCGGAGCAGCGCTTGTTACCACGACGAGAAGCCTCAGGAATGTCGTGATCATCTTCGACATCTCCGATTCTATCCTTTAACCACTCTAGGACATCGTACAAGGGTGCCGGGGTAGGGTCACTCGCCAAATACAATTCTTCGAGTGCCGTGCCTTTCATATCTTGTTCGATGAGAAACGCCAGCACGCCAATGCAATCATCACGATGAATACGATTGGTCCAAATATCCGGCTCAGGATCGCAATGGCTACCGCCTTTGGCTTGATTGATGAGTCGAGTGCGCCCCGGGCCATAAATGCCGGAAAATCGCACCACTGTATGAGGTACACCGCTCTCATGCAGCTTGGATTCTGCTTCCAGCATCTTTTTGCCCGCGAAGGCGGTGGGTTGCACATCCGTGCTTTCATCGACCCAGCTGCCGTCGTGCTGGTGGTAAACGCTGGTGCTCGATACGAAGAATACGCGCTTAGGCGTGACATGCATTTGCTTTAACAGCGCTAAAACATGTGTCAGACCTTGTACATAAAATTTATCGTAACCCGCTTCTGAAAATTCGGGTGACGCCACTGAGTAGACTAAATAGTCTATCGGCTCGGGCAAAATACCGATTAGGCTTTCCATATCGGCGACATCGGCACTGAGTGTGGTCACCCCTGCTCCGACGGGCTTATCTGATCGCCTCAATCCCCATACTTCGTGTTGTTTAGCGGCTAACGATTGCGCTAATCCGCCCCCAATATCTCCACTTCCTACTACCAAAATCCGTGACATAAAGACGCCTCACTTTATTTACGGTTACGCCATGGTTAAGCTATCTAGGCTTACTACACCTACTGCGCAGTGTAACGACATCGCGATGTTGCGCAACGACTTAGCTCGGTGTCTCAATAAAATGAGGCCCATTTTGAAAACAAATTGAGGTGACATGACACTTTCTGAACTGCGGTACATTGTAGCGTTGGCGCAAACGCGACACTTTGGCAAAGCGGCAGAGCAGTGCTTTATCAGTCAACCTACTCTTAGTGTGGCCATAAAAAAGCTTGAAGGCGAATTAGGCGTGCCTTTATTTGAGCGCAGTAAGAATGCCGTCACAGTGACACCACTGGGAGAGCGTATCGTTCGCCAGGCGCAGGTGGTGCTGGAAAACGTGCGCACGCTTGAAGAGTTGGCTACATCTGGCAAAGATCAATTAAAAGGCCCGCTGCGCATCGGCGCGATTTTTACCATTGGCCCGTATTTGTTTCCCCATTTGATCCCTCAAGTGCAAAAATTTGCCCCAGAGATGCCACTCTTCATCGAAGAAAACTACACCGCTAATTTGCGCAAAAAACTGCGTGATGGAGAGTTAGATGTCATCATCATAGCGTTACCGTTTACCGAACCCGATGTGCTCACCAAAGCCATATACGATGAACCGTTTGAAGTCTTGCTACCCAAAAATCACAGCTGGACGGAGCACAAGCGCATCGACCCCAACCTATTACCAGACAGCGATTTGTTATTGCTGGGCGAAGGCCACTGCTTTCGTGATCAGGTACTGGACATGTGCCCTGCCCTATCGCGTAAGCAGAACTCGAAGCTCGAAGCCATCGCCGAAGGCAGTTCACTCGAAACATTGCGATTGATGGTGGCGTCCGGCTTGGGCATCACCGTATTGCCACAATCCGCTGCCACGCCAAAACATTATGCGACTGACATGTTAGAAACTCGGCCATTTGAATCCCCTGTGCCTTCGCGAACCGTGGCCATTGCATGGCGAGCCAGTTTCCCGCGTCCGAAAGCCGTCGACGTCATTACCCAGGCATCGAGTTTATGTCAGCTGTTTTAAGTCGCTCGCTCGCCGAAGCGCCCGTGACGGAATTAAAAAACGTCGGTGCAAAATTTGCCGAAAAGCTGGCGAAGCTCGGCATTCATTGCATTCAAGATTTGTTGTTTCACTTACCTTTGCGCTATCAAGATCGCACACGCATCACGCCTATCGGTGCCCTGCGCCCACATATGGATGTGGTGATTGAAGGTGAAGTCAAAGTGGCAGATGTGGTCTTTGGTAAACGGCGCTCTTTGGCGATCCGATTGCAAGATGGCACGGGCACCATCACGCTGCGTTTTTTCCATTTTAGCGCAGCACAAAAAAACAGCTTGAGTCAGGGCACGCGCATTCGATGCTATGGAGAGGCTCGTCGTGGCAGTTCTGGCTTGGAACTCTATCACCCAGAATACCTCACATTGGATGAAGTTCATTCGCGACCGGTGGAAGAACATTTAACCCCTATCTACCCATCTACGGAAGGACTCACGCAGCAACGCTGGCGGCAACTCATGGCGCAGGTGGTGACGTTTTTAAAACAAGGTCGTGCCATTGATGATTTATTGCCACCGACGCTGCTCAAACCGCTGCAACTGATGGATTTAAAAAGTGCGTTATTGTATCTGCATCAACCACCGCCGAATGCGCAATTAAGTCAATTAGAAAACCATGCTCACCCAGCGCAAAAGCGACTCATCATGGAAGAACTGCTCGCGCATCATTTGAGCCTGCTAAAAATGCGGGCCGAAGTGCAGGCCGATACGGCACCGACTTTCAAACGTTCCACTCAACTGCGGCAGCAGTTGTTAGAGCAGCTGCCATTTACACCAACCAACGCCCAACTGCGGGTGGATAACGATATTCAGCAAGATCTCATCAAGCCCGTCCCCATGTTGCGCTTGGTGCAAGGCGATGTGGGCTCTGGTAAGACGCTCGTGGCGGCACTCGCCGCCTTAAATGCCCTCGAAGCGGGCTATCAAGTTGCTCTGATGGCACCCACTGAAATTCTCGCCGAGCAGCATTTGAAGAACTTTCATGGCTGGCTTAGTCCGCTGGGCATTGAATTGGGTTGGCTCGCGGGCAAGGTCAAAGGCAAAGCGCGCGAAGCCACATTGAATGCCATCGCCCAAGGAGATGCGCAGATGGTCATCGGCACCCATGCGTTATTTCAGCAGGAAGTCGCGTTTCATAAACTGGGCTTGGCCATCATCGACGAACAACATCGCTTCGGTGTGCACCAACGCCTCTCGCTGAAGGAAAAAGGCAACGGCTTTAGTCCGCACCAGCTAATCATGACAGCCACGCCGATCCCCCGCACACTGGCCATGAGCGCGTATGCCGATCTCGACACCTCTGTCATTGACGAACTCCCACCTGGGCGTACTCCGGTGAATACCGTGGCGTTATCCGGTGAGCGCCGAGCGGAAGTCGTGGAGCGCATTCGCAACGGCTGCACGAATGGACGACAAGCGTATTGGGTCTGCACACTCATTGAAGAAAGCGAAACCCTAGAGGCTCAAGCCGCTCAAGCCACTGCGGAAGAACTCCAGCTAGCACTGCCCGAACTCAAAATTGGTCTGGTGCACGGGCGGCTAAAAGCGCAGGAAAAAGCCGACGTGATGGATGCGTTTAAATGCGGCGAATTGCATTTATTGGTCGCGACTACGGTCATAGAAGTCGGCGTGGACGTGCCCAATGCCAGTATCATGGTCATCGAAAATCCAGAACGCTTAGGCTTAGCGCAGTTGCATCAGTTACGTGGCCGAGTGGGTCGTGGTACAGCCGAAAGTCACTGCGTTTTGATGTATAAAACCCCGTTAAGCGCATTAGGAAAACAACGCATTCAAGCCATGCGCGACACCTCAGATGGCTTTCGAATTGCAGAAATTGATTTGGACATCCGCGGGCCCGGCGAGGTGTTGGGCACGCGCCAAACCGGCCTAATGCAAATGCGCGTTGCCGACATTCAACGTGACGCTTACTTATTAGACGACATCAAACAATGGGCATTGCATTGCCAGCAGCAAGCCCCTGATATCGTTGAGGCACTGATTGCCCGCTGGCTCGGTGATAACGTACGATTTGGGCAGGTTTAATTCTTTCGACGTAGTCCAAAGTTGTCCCACTACTTCTCCATGACGGATTGCTACCTGTCCTATTTGGCATGCCTGCAATACAGTCGTCACATCCACACGTCATGATCTGGCCCCAACCGATTTGCTTAAAGCAAATCCATAGACATTGATTTGTGGTGCTGCGCAAACAGACACCGCGCATTCTCCCTAAAAAATAAAACAACAAATAGAACCATAAGGATGACCTGAATGAATCCCTTCAGAGCCCTATCCCTGATTGGCTTGCTCGCCGCCACGTTGACGTTTCAGCAATCTGTTCATGCCGACGATGCCGTCCTATGTACCGATTTTGAAACCACTAATAACACGCCCTACTTTCACTATCCCAACAAAACTGGCTTCCGGTACTTCTGGAATAAATGGCTGTCCAAAGATATTCCTTTCCACATGGGTCACGACACCATCATTGGAGAAGGGCAAACGGCCACCGTGATCGGCAAGTTTGATTACGGCGCGGTGGTGCACAAAGATTTGGAAGGCGAATATGTGAAAGCGTACGTCTACGGCACGAACATGTCTGACTGGCGTTACCTCGGTAAATACAAAACCAACAGTGACGGCAAAATTTACGTGGACGTGACGGGATTAAGCGAAGGTCACTACCAAGTTAAAATGGTGGTCACGGGGGATTTATCCGAAACCGATTCTTACATTACTGTCGTAAAAGCGGGAGCAAAGGCCGTGGTCTTTGATATCGACGAAACCCTCACCACCCGTGACCTTGAACAAATTCTCGATTACACCGGAATTGAAGCGGCCGATGCACGCGGTGGCGCGACCCAGTTAGTGAACGCCTATGTTGCCAAAGGTTATCACCCACTGTTTGTCACGGCGCGCACCTATTGGTATGCCAAAGGGACACGTCACTGGCTGCGTGATCATCTATCAGTGCCGGACGCGACCTTGCGCACCACATTAAGTAACCACACGGGGATATTTGATACCGCAGATTATAAAACAGCGGTATTGAAAGAAGCTCAGGCGGCGGGGATGGACATTGTTCGTGCTTACGGCAACGCCACCACAGACATAGAAGGTTTTGCCAATGCCGGTGTATCGCTGAATGATATTTATGTGATTGGTGAGCACGCCGGTGCAATGGGTTCACAAGCCATTCACGAGGAACATTATTGGAATCACTTAGCCGACGTCGTGACCGCCACACCTCACAGCGGCTGCCAATAACAGACACACCCAACCCCATAAGGCGTTCAATCAAAGGCGACTTGTTGACTGCGAGTCGCCTTTTTATTTTGATTTTACGGCATTTTTTCGGAGCCCTTTCACCGCGCTTATAGCTGACCTGCCAGCTTGCTCAATTGGCTTATGCTACACACATCTCATTCTGATAATTTCTCAGGCCAGTTGCTTAAATTGACCTATATTTTATAGAACAGGCGACCACACATGAGATTGGCCATGAGCCTACCCAACCGATTACAACAAGTGCTCGACGAATGGAATGTTGAGTACCGAATTTTTACCAAGATCACGCTACCTGATCATTCACCGGTGTTTAATATGCCAGGCATTACCGAAAACACAGCGAAAGTTTGCATACTGGAAGATCAAATTGGCAAGGTGCAGGTCATCTTTCCTGCCACTCGATTATTGGACCTCGGCAAGTTGCACGTCGCCACTGCCCGCACGTTGACCCCCGTTAAACCAGAAATGCTTGATCAAATTCGTCGAGGTTTAAACCTACAAGCGTTACCCGCCCTCCCTCACGTCACTGGATTGGATACCTATGTGGATGAATCTTTGCTGAGTTATGAATCCATCTGTATGGAATTAAGCCCAGATGAAACCCTGGAAGTACCACAGAATGATTTTCAATCTTTGGTCAACAACGCACGCATCGGCCATTACACCGCCGATGTACCAGACATGCGCTTACCCGGTGACCATTGGAGCGATACCGATACGGTACAAATTAATCGGGCGGTCCGAAACCTCACAGAATTGCGCATCGGTAAGCGCCTTGAAGAAACCTTGGACATGCCGCCAATGCCTGAAACGGCGCAACAAATCATCGACTTACGCATGGACCCCAATGCCGAAATGGAAGCCTTGGCCAAGCTGGTGGGCAAAGATCCGGGATTGGCGGCACAGGTCATCGCTTGGGCCAACAGCCCCTACTACGGTGTGTCAGGTAATATTTCCAATGTTGAAGAAGCCGTTATTCGCGTACTGGGGTTTGATTTGGTGATCAACCTCGCTTTAGGGTTAGCGCTGGGTCGCACGTTAAGCGTCCCCAAAGATGGCCCCCATGGCTATACGCCCTTCTGGAATCAAAGTGTCTTTACCGCTGCTCTGATGTCAGAACTCGTCAAAGCCGTACCCGCCGCTAATCGCCCGCCAGTGGGCATGGCCTACTTATGTGGTTTGCTGCACAACTTCGGTTTTATGATTTTGGCGCACGTCTTCCCGCCCCATGCGCTACTGGTCAATCGACACATTGAAGCCAATCCACACATCAACCGGTATTTTATCGAGCAGCATCTACTGGGCATTACACGCGAACAAATCAGCAGTAATTTATTTATGCAATGGGGTTTGCCAGAAGAAGTGTTTACCGCCATTCGTTACCAAAATGAACCAAGCTATTTAGAACGCCATTCCGTACTCAGCCAATTGCTGTACATTGCCTCTCGTTTACTCAAGCAACAAGGCATCGGCGATGCACCACTAGAAACCGTGGTGCCTGAATCCATGATGACTTCCCTGCACATGAATAAAGATAAAGCACAAGAAGGCGTGGAGCGGGTTATGGAGTCGAGCGAGGATTTGCTGGAAATGGCGAAGCTACTGACGGGCTAATCCGTCGGCGAGAGAACGCATTAACAGGTTTCGCTAACGCATGGGACAACATCACTAATCGCAACTGTGCAAAATACTCACGAATTCCCTCGGCCATGTCTTCGGCCCAAGGCTGCACAGCTTCATGCAGCAACGTCATCTCTTCCAATTCTTGATTATTTACATGTCGATAAGTGTAAAAATAAAACGCCGCGATCGTTTGTTCTAACTGCCATTGCACCCGATCTTTTTGCATGTTCCAGCGATGCTCAGCCACCGCTTCAATTTGCTCTAACGCCATATTTTCTAAACCCAACGTCGCGCACGTTTTCCACAACCCTTCTCGTAAGGCGGCATTTAATTGAGTCGCCGCTTGCTGCATTCGATGGACCAATTGAGCACGCACGGGGTTTGCCTGATGCGTTTGCAGCTTAAAATAGTACTCACGAAACGTTTCTCGCTGCTGCGCCTCAAGGGCGTTCGCTTCCAGCTCAGCTTGCTTATTCCATAGTGCATGTTGCCAGTATTCGTCCGGGATAACAGAGGGTCGCTGGGAAAGGTGTTCGATAAAGGGGGGAGGGGTGAGAAATTCGTTCAGCAGCTGAATGCGCGGGGCTACCCTAAGTTGGATATCCACCTGCAAACCCATCACACAGAGGGGTTGATAGGTTTGCCAGAGCGGCGCTAGCTGACTGGCAACTTGCTGAATTTTAACCTGTGGATTCGCCCAACTCATGCTCACGCATAAAAGCTGGGCCACCACCAGAGGGCATAATATTCGCGAGCAACTGGCCGCTGTCGTCATAGGCTACTTTTTCTTTTTCGGCTTTAAGTACTTGGTTAACCCTTGGAACCACATGACTTCTTTAAAGTCACCAGACATCACTAAGTCTTTGTTTTGAACGGCCGCCATAAAGGCGTTTTTGTCTTTCGCCGTCATCACTCGCAAGCCTGTTTCAGCGTCTTTGAACGTCAATGTAAAAGTCGGTTGAGCCGTTAACCCGCCTTTTGATTTAATCTTGTCATTCTTAACGGTGAAATGACGGCCGCTTCCTTGAGCTGTCTGTATTTGAAACACAATATCTTTGCCGCTGATGTACTCAACGAACGCAGGATTCGACTTGTTTGCTTTCTTTAGCAACTGGCCAAAAGCCCACAATAGAAACTTAAACTTTAGCATGTAATTCAACACCTACTAGTTATATCGACAGGACAGCCATGTTCGTCACGAACGGTGAGCACAAAAAAACACCCGATGAAAGCACAGGCGACCAGCCCAAAGGATTCGAGATTATTGGCGGGAGCGAATCATAGCATGGCGGAAGTGGTCTTCAATGACTTTAAAACCGAGGCATCGCCCGTCATGGCCAGCTATGTGTCAAACACTCGGCCACTTAAACAACAAAACCGCCGCTTCATGATATTCACGAAGGGGCGGTTTTGTTTGGCTTAGCGGATACTTAGCCGTTTACGGCATCTTTCAACGCTTTACCGGGCTTAAAGCCGACCGTGTTACTCGCAGGAATCGCAATGGCTTCGCCCGTTTGAGGGTTCTTACCTTGGCGAGCTGCGCGATGCTTTTGAACAAAGCTGCCAAAACCGATCAAACTGACAGAGTCTTCTTTGCGCATGGCTTCTGTTATTTGATCCGTAATGATGGTGATGATTTCCGCCGCTTTATCTTTGCTAATATCGGCTTGGTCAGCGACATAGGCTGCCAATTCAGGTTTACGCATTGCATAGCCCTTGTTCTTATTATGGGTGGGGTGGGTTTCGAAAATTTCGTGTTCCATCGGTCCTCACGCCAGCATCGGCGGGAGTTCCTTATTCAACGCCATCTTTTCAGCTACACATTCACCGGTCAAGGCGTATCCCAGTAAATTGCCAGATTCACCACGAAATTCTGCTTTCAAGTTCGGGGATTGACCACTAATCTGCCACTGGCCTGTGACGCCATTGGCAGCGGGGCTGACCACAATGGGCAGCGAGGGCGTTTTGACCTGAACCGGCATCACGGGATAACGAATCTCGGTCGCTTGGCCACTGAGTGTTTTCGCCAACGCACGCGCGCAGTTCATTAAGGGCAACACGTACAGAAGGTTTAATCCTGCTACTTCAGCGCAATCTCCTAAAGCGTATACATCTTGCGCCGATGTTTGCAGCATTCTGTCTACTTGGATGCCGCGCTCGCAGGCGAGCCCAGCGGCTTTGGCTAAATCTGTACGCGGACTGAGACCCACGGCCGACAAGCCCATGTCCGCTTCAAGCACGCTGCCGTCATCCAATACCGCGACGATGCCATCGCCTTTCTTTTCCACCGATACCACGGCGTGTCCCAGACGCAATTCAACGCCCAACGAGGTCAATGCTGGCATCAACGCATGGCCACATTCTTCAGGTAGCAGACGCGGCAATGGATAAGCATCGGGAGAAACAAGAATCACTTCAAAGCCCGCACCCGCCATGTCATGGGCGTATTCGCAGCCCACTAACCCTGCTCCCATGACCAAAATGCGTTTTTTATGCTGACCGACTTGTGACGCGACGGTTGCCATGGCGGCTTGGTTAAAGCGCGCATAATCCATTAAATCGTTAATATGATAGAGGTGCTCAAAGCCGCTCAATGGGATTTCTATAGGAGCGGCTCCCATCGCCAGTACTAGCTGGCTGTAAGCGATGGTTTCTTCGCCCAATTGAATTTCATGCGCATCCGTGTGAAGGGCGGTTACCGACTGATGAGTGCGAATTTCAATGCCTAACGTGTCAGCCATTTTGCCCGCATCTGCCATGGCAAGATCGTCAGCCGATTTTCCTTTGGTAAACCCCGTTGATAGCATGGGCTTGGAGTACTGGCGGCCATCATCGGACGTAATCATAATAATGGGCGTTTGCGCGTCTAGCTTGCGAAACTCCTTGACCAAGTTGTAGCCGGCTAAACCGGTACCAATGACGACCAACGGCGCTGCCATGGTGGCACTCCCTTCAGATTATCTGTTCAGCTTACTATGAACGACGGATTCCATTAGGACACCACGCTCACCCGTAATGTGTGTCACGAATATGGCTTGCAGCCACATTCAGCGTTAAATTTCGATCATCTCAAAATCTTCTTTGCCCACACCGCAGTCAGGGCATAGCCAATCGCTCGGCACGTCTTCCCAGCGTGTGCCCGGTGCCAGCCCTTCTTCAGGGCAACCCTCGGTTTCGTCGTAAATCCAACCACACACAATGCACTGCCATTTTTTTAGTGTTTGAGACATAACGTTCTCCCTCATTTTTGGTGGCCAACATTACCTAACCAAATGCGGAAAATCTAGGAGGCAAACAATCCACTTGATTTACCATCGAGCTTGTCCCATCCTGCGCGACTGTCACGGAATTGCAGTTTTTCATGCTTGCCTCGCTATCCTATTCTTTGCGCCAACAGGACTGGTTACAACTGTCCCCTGCGCCGACGAGCCTTTTGCCACGCCAGTGGCGAAATTGGGTGCTCGACCCCGGCTCTCTGACAAAACGCCTCAAGGCGCTGCAATGCAGCCCGTTTTCGGTCGCCCTTCATCATGTGGGATATGGCCGAGCCACATTATCGGAAGCCAAAGCATTAAATATTGCACCACGGCATCAGGTTTATGTCCGCGAAGTCACCTTGATGGTGGCCGGTATTCGAGTGGTTCGCGCGCGCAGTGTCATTCCCCGTGCAACGCTCACCGGTCCAGAAAGGCAGTTACTGCATTTGGGAACCAAACCGTTAGGGGAGTTTTTATTTACCCACCCTAAGATGGTACGAGGCCCCATTCAATTTAAGCAGGGCCGCATTGACCATCGTGAAGCTTGGGCACGCCGCAGTGTTTTTTATTTGAATGACAAACCCTTGTTGGTCAGCGAGGTATTCCTGCCTGAGCTGTTGCAAGTAGAATAAGTTATCACCGACATTAACAGAGACGTTATGAACTGGGTTACTGAACAATTTCCCCGCCTGCCGTTTTACATTCAACTCATGCGATTGGATCGCCCTGTCGGCATCTAC
Source organism: uncultured Saccharospirillaceae bacterium (assembly GCA_947503895.1). GTDB lineage: Bacteria > Pseudomonadota > Gammaproteobacteria > Pseudomonadales > Oceanobacteraceae > Bermanella. The sequence continues at coordinate 433,280 of CANNFT010000002.1, read as the reverse complement.
TTATTACTTTGGCCAACACTTTGGGCCTTATGGGTAGCAGGAGAAGGGCAACCACAACCCATCAATCTGGTTGTATTTATTCTCGGTGTGATCATCATGCGCAGCGCCGGCTGCGTCATTAATGACTATGCAGACCGTCACGTCGATGGGCATGTCAAACGCACCGAACAGCGCCCTCTCGCGCAAAAAGTGATCAGTGAAAAACAAGCGCTTGGCTTATTTGCTGTGTTGATTCTGTTGGCATTTCTGCTGGTACTGCAAACCAACCTCTACACGATTTTGCTGTCCTTTGGTGGCCTCGTCCTAGCCAGTATCTACCCCTTCATGAAGCGTTATACACACTTGCCACAAGTGGTGTTAGGCGCCGCATTTGCTTGGGCCATTCCAATGGCATTTGCCGCTGAGCAACAGGCATTACCCGATGTGGTTTGGCTGCTCTACATCGCCAACTTATTGTGGACAGTGGTGTATGACACCCTGTACGCCATGGTCGACCGAGACGACGATCTTAAAATCGGCATCAAAAGCACGGCCATCCTATTTGGCCAGCACGACAAACTCATCGTCGGTATTCTGCAAGGGCTCACGTTGCTGACCCTGTTCATGGCCGGTTCTAAAATTGAAGCCAGCTGGCCGTACTATTTAAGTTTATTCGCCACAGCGGGGTTGTTTGCCTACCACCAAAAACTGATTCAGGGCCGAGATCGCGATCAATGCTTCAAAGCCTTTTTGAATAACCATTGGGTGGGCGCTGTCATTTTTGCGGGACTCGCTGGACATTACGCTCTGCTGTCCATGGTGACTGGGTAATTCGGCCAGAAGGACAGGCTGTCAGATTAGACGGCGAAATGTCACAGATCTGTCATAATTACAGGATGTAATACGGCTGTCATTCAGCAACAGAGCAACATCTATGAGTCAGAACGGCAAAAAAATACTCATCGTAGATGATGAAGCCTCCATCCGCGAAATGATCGCCGTGGCGTTAGAAATGGCCGGTTATCAGTGCATGGAAGCCAGCAACACCCAAGACGCCTACGCGCTCATCGTCGACGATAAACCACACATGGTGCTGCTGGACTGGATGCTACCGGGGACCAGCGGACTCGAATTCGCACGCCGTTTAAAACGCGATGACCGCACCGCTGAGGTGCCAATTATTATGCTGACCGCGAAAGGCGAGGAAGATAATAAGGTGCTCGGTTTAGAAGCAGGTGCAGACGATTACATCACCAAGCCCTTTTCTCCTCGTGAATTAGTGGCTCGACTCAAAGCCGTATTGCGTCGTACCACCCCGCAAGGCATTGAAGACCCCATCGAAGTCAACGGCTTGGTTCTGGACCCCATTTGCCATCGCGTCACTTCCGACCAAGACGCTGTCGACATGGGTCCTACCGAATATCGTCTGTTGCAATTCTTTATGACACATCAAGAGCGAGCTTACAGTCGCACCCAATTGCTGGATCAAGTATGGGGTGGTAACGTATACGTCGAAGAACGCACGGTGGATGTGCATATTCGTCGACTGCGAAAAGCGCTAGGCCCGCAGCACGAGCACCTCATTCAAACTGTCCGCGGAACCGGATACCGCTTTTCAACCAAGGCATCGTAAACCTACATGAATCACGATTGGCGATCTGCTTTACGCCGACTTCTGATGATCTCAGGATTGGCAGCACTCATAGGATGGTTGCTGGGCATTCTCCCTTGGATAATGGCGCTGACCTTTCTGGGTTACGCGCTTTGGCAGTTGCGCCAATTACACAAATTACAGACTTGGCTGAATAGCCCAGATCGAGACGCACCCACCCCGACCAGCCAAGGTTTATGGGGCAGTGTCTTTGATGATGTGTATCGCCTTCAACGCCGAAATTTAAAAACCCAAGGCCGCTTAAAAGCGGTCCTAAAACGGGTGCAGGATTCAACCGCTGCGCTGAAAGGCGGCGTCCTGATGGTGGATAGCCAAGGCAACTTGGAATGGTGGAATGAAGCCGCCAGCCAGTTATTAGGACTAAAGGAATCCACCGATGTGGGTCAACCCATTACAAACTTGGTGCGCGACCCTCACTTTAAAGCCTACTTTGACAATACCGATGCCTACGATGAACCTCTGGACATGAGTGCGCCCACGAACCCAGATGTCAGCTTACAAATCCACATCACCTTATTTGGCCTACGCGATCGACTGATTCTTTGCCAAAACGTCACCCGCCTCAAACACTTAGAGGCAATGCGACAAGATTTCGTGGCCAATGTCAGTCACGAACTGCGGACACCGCTGACCGTGATTTCCGGTTACTTGGAAACCTTTATTGATCACAAAGACGTGCTGCCCGAGCGCTGGGGGCGAGCGTTGAGCCAAATGGAGCAACAAAGCCAACGCATGCAAAATTTGGTGAACGACTTATTGCTCCTCAGTCGACTGGAAACCACCCATGGCCGCGAGCATTTTTCCGTTCCCGTGCCCTCATTGTTGAAAACCATTGAGCGAGACGCACAGAGCCTCAGCGGTGAGCGCGCGCACAAAATCACCTTGGAGTGCGACGAGCAACTCAACTTGATTGGGTTGGATAATGAATTAAGCAGCGCGTTTTCTAATCTGGTGTTTAATGCGGTGAAATACACACCCAATAAAGGCGAGATTCATATTCGCTGGTACGCGGATGAGCAAGGTGCTCATCTCATCGTCAGCGATACGGGCATGGGGATCGACAGTCGCCACCTACCCCGCCTGACAGAACGTTTTTACCGCGCGGATGCGAGTCGCCAAACCGATACCGGCGGAACAGGCTTGGGGTTGGCCATCGTCAAACACGTTCTGTTACGCCACGACGGCCAACTGCAGATCGAAAGCCGCCTCGGGAAAGGCAGTACGTTCTCCTGTCACTTTCCGCAGCACCGTCGTTCACACGCTGAATCACGCCGCGAAAAAGCCATCGAATCGGCTTAGCACTCGATTAGCCGCCCTAGCACTGGCAGTTTCCGCCAGTGCTTTGGAGGCCGCCGCCAGTTTTCTCCCCATCAATTTGTGTCAGCCTTAGTACTCAAATGATCACGTCATTGAGCAGGAGATTGGCCATGGACCCGAAACAGGCACAAACATTATTGCGCGGAATTTTACCTTTAGCAGAGCATATGGACGTCGAAGTGCTGTCCGCCGGAAATGAACAGTATCGCTGCCGCGTGCCATTAAACGACAATACCAAAAATCATTTTAATTCCGTTCATGCCGCCCTGCAGTGGGCTGGAGCTGAATTACTCGGCGGTGTGATTTGGCTAGACTGCCAACCCAGCCCCGAGTATTTATTTTTGATGAAAGAAATGACCATTCGTTTTCTAAAACCGGCTATGACCGATGTCATTGCCGAAGCGCAGTTCTCTCAGGCACAAAAAGAAACCCTGATGAGCACATTGAAAAAAGAGGGGAAGGTCAATTTTTCACTCTCGACGCAATTGAAAAATACCCAAGGCGATGTGGTTGCCGAAACAGAGGGGCAGTACGCCATCCGCGCCGACCGGTTGACGCGCTAGGCGAGGAGGCTAACGCACTTTGGCGACAAACCGAGAAAGTGCTTCCAATTTTTCGGGGTCTTGATCGTCGTAACGCACCAGCATATTAAAATATTCTCCATCGATTTTTTTATCGGGAGCCTGCGTGGAACAAACGAAACAATTCACCCGAGCCACCAAATCTTCTTCTTTGCTGACAATATCCACCACGACTTGATCGTAGAGTCGGGGCACCCCTTCATCACGTTTCACAACCACCAGCATTTCATTCAAATTAATGTCTTTCACGATACAGCGAAGGTCTTGACCCTCGCTGGTGCGCACTTGTGCGAGCGCCATTGATCGAGCTGATCCGCCTTTTTTCTTGCTGGCGGGTGGCGCGCTGCCTTTGACCAGCTGTTCCGTTTTAGAACCTCCCGTTAATAGACTCGCATTACCCGCAGCGGGCGCTGCGCTCTGAGCTGCCGGCGCACTTCCGCCGGTGAGTAAACTGGCATTCGTATTTCCGCCGCTCGGATTCGCCGCAGCGGGAGCAGGCGATCCACCGGTCAGCAAGCTCGCACTGTCTGCACTTTTTTGTGCTTGGCGAGCGGTTTGCGTGGGGCTCATTTTGTAATGCTTGTAGATCATGCGAGCCAATTTTGTGCCCAATTGTTCATTGTTGAATGGCTTACCGATGTAGTCCGTGACACCGGCCTCTACCGCTTTCACAATATGGCTTTTCTCGCTTCGGCTGGTGATCATCATGAAGGGGGTTTTGGCGTATTTTTCGTCTGAACGCATCCACTGCAATAACTCGAGGCCGCTCATCACGGGCATCTCCCAGTCGCACAGAATCACGTGGTAGGTCTTTGATTTCATGATGGACTGGGCTTTTTGCCCATCTGCTGCTTCGTCTACACCAAAACCAGGAAACTGTGCACGCACGGCCTTCTTCACAAGGTCGCGAATAAAATTAGCGTCGTCCACCACTAAGATATTAAGTGCCTTCATGGCTGCCCGTTTCCCCCTGCTTTCTCACCTACAGATGTATGAGCCTGCTTTGAGATTAGCACAGGAATGCAATGCTTAAGGGGAATCGGCAGCCGTCAATCAAATGGCATGATGGACGCCACCATCATGCATGGCAGGCGTCGAATCAGATGGGCGCTGGGCAGCTGATCAGCGTGCCACCCCCATCATACTGTTCTGCGCTGCTTGTTCACGCTGCCAATAGAGAGTGGCTGCAATCACGGCTACGGGTATGACCACAAAGTTGAGAACCGGAATGGCCAGTGAAAACATGATCACCACCCCCAGACCAAACGTACTGAGTTTTTTCTGGCCCATGAATTCCCGCACTTCTAATGCACTGCGGCCCTGGCTATCACCGACAAAATCAATGTACTGAAACGCGATCATCCACGCGGTAAAAAAGAACCACAGCACCGGTGCGATAAGGTTGACTAATGGAATCCAAGAAATGATGGTTAATGCAATCACACGTGGCAGGTAGTATTTTATTTTTTCCCATTCGCGTGCAAAGGTGCGCACGAGTAATGCTTTCCATGTGCCTGTGTACGGTGTGATATCCGACGACTCACGACTCGCGACGCGCTCAGCCAACAACCCGTTAAAAGGCGCGGCGATAATGTTGGCGATTAAGTTGAACAGAAAAAATACCAACATCAAAAACATTAAAATGACCGCCGGCATGATGATGTACTTTAACCACATTAACCAGTCCGGCAGAAAGGACAGCATCCAGTCAGCCCCTTGATCGGTGTAGTGATAAAACACCCAGCCTAACGCAGAAAAAACAAGAATGTTGATCAATAACGGTAAGATCACAAATGGCCGCAATTCCTTGATCGTTAAACTTCGCAGTCCTTCGGTGAACAAACTCAATCCCGTTAGCAGGTTTCCTGAAAACATAATGCTTTGCTGACTCCAATTCGATGCATGTGTCTGACTGACAGTAAAATATCAGGTTCAGTGAACTTTACGCATGTCATGATAAAATGCACAAACATTAATGACGTTCAAAAGGGATACATGTTCCATGACACCTGAACGGGTCAAACGTATTCGTGATGTGCTCGACAAACGCCAGCCTGATTTAACCATCATTACCGATGATGTCCACAAACCTCATAACATTAGTGCGATTATTCGCAGCTGTGATGCGTTTGCGGTGCCCGAAATGCATGTCACTTGGAGCCATGGTGATCAGTACAAAATGTTTCGCGGGCGCGCCATGGGTAGCCAGCAGTTCGTGCAGGTCCGTACCCATGAGGATCTCGTCTCCAAAGTCACAGACTTCCAACAGCGGGGTTATCAAGTGGTCGCCGCACAGTTTTCTGATCGAGCCATACCCCACACAGAGGTCGATTTCACGCAACCCACTGCCATCTTAATGGGCGCAGAAAAACATGGTGTCAGCGCGGCGGCGGCAGAATTGGCGGATGCTCATATCATCGTGCCCATGGAAGGTATGGTGCAGTCACTGAATGTCTCGGTGGCGGCGGCATTAATTCTCAGTGAAGCCTGTCGGCAACGACGCTGCGCGGGCTTGATAGGAAAACGAACACTCGACGACGAAACTTACCAACGGTACTTCTTTGAGTGGTGTTACCCCGATCTTGCTAAAAAGTGCCAAGCCAAAAACCTGCCGTATCCTGCCATTGATGAGGCAGCGAATTTTCGTGATCCAGCTGCCTTCTCCGCTTTATATAATGGGCGTTAGGCATCCATGCCCGCTGTTTAGCCGGCATGGTCCGTTTTCAATGGCACAGGCACCAACCGCAGATACTCTTCAGACACCGCCATACGCCAAGCCGGTATATGGCGGAAGTTTAAATCCTGCTTAACCAGTTGCCGCAGCTGTCGCACGGTATCTTGATCGACATTGATGCCCAAATACAGACCACGTATCAGTCCGTTGGGAATCTTAAAAGCGGCCAGACGATCCACCTGGCGATCCGCCACCTTGCGTAGTCGCACCAAACGCCACTCTTTCTCATACGCATAATGTTCTGCACGCCTCAGCCAAGCCGGAAATGGCTGTTGAGGGCTACGCCCTGCTGGCCGAGCATCGTCATAAGTAATGGCGGCACATTGCTGAGGGGCACTGGCATACTGCTTATGAGTGAAAAAATCGTGTTGTCGGTCAAGTGCCACGGCCAGTCCGCGATGAGCCCCGCCCAATTGCTGCCAAAGCGCATCCACCGATATAGACTCAAACAATCTCAGACAGCACAGCCCTTGATAGTCCGCTTTATTGGGAAGCTCAGGGACATCCGATTTAGGTGGCACTTTGATCTGTGCCTCCAACTGAGTGCGGTTATTCAGCGCCTGAGCTAAATAATATTCCCACGTCACCATACCTTTGAGGTGTTCCGCCATGTTGTCGTAGTGCGGGCGCAATGCTTGCGCAAACTCATCGTCTGACAGAGGCTCGTCATTCATCTCGACCGTTGGTAACACGCGGTTCTCCAGAAACACGTCATTCAGCTCGTCCCAACCGTCAAAGAGTAAAAAGCCTTGCTTCAACCATTGGAACCGATCAGGCGAAATAAAAACAAAGAGACTGGACGCCATGAACTTTGCCTAAAAAAATGTGCATTTTGACCATAATATTTTCTATAATTACGACTCGTCCTCTAAAACCATTGTAGTTCGCATCTTTCTGCCTCCCTTCTAAAAAATGTTCATGAGACATTGCCCATCAAGCTTGTAAGAGATTTCCTACATAGCGTGTGAGACAAGCAAACTTTGATCTGACAGAAGAACACTCAAAATCACGCGGTTTTTGGGAAGCTTATAGACAGTATGGGGGTTGCAGGCTTGTACAGTTTTTAACCGTTTTCGACTCAGACAAAAATTCGCCCTGCAAAGAGCCGAAAGTTTGTTAAATTAGATCTCGCAGGGACGCACTTAGACATGGAGGTTTCTGGTCAGGAAGATCAGAAGACACGGAGTTGTCGAAGGGATTGTAAGACCGCTATTGGAAGGTGGACCTAGGGTGCTTTGGCAGGAAACAGCTGGGACAGCTATTTCCTGCCACTTTATTTCCACCTCTTTTTTTCTTGTTCTGAATCTTACCTAAGCACTTTCTTTCTGGTTAATTTCGCATTTAATTGGCGTCATTAAACTCATCTTTTTTAGTCGTTTGAATATTTTTCAGTCAACAAACACTTAGACCAAACTTTTCACCCCATTGTAAAATTGGCATCGAATGTCATAGCTCCCGGCAATGTCACGCTTTTAAATCCTTTCCGTTTGGCCCGTCATACGATTGGGCCTTGTCTCAAAATGTGAGGCCTTGCCCAATATCCGACGTTTCAATCTGCTACCACAATTTATTCAGCCACATGGCCAATCGCCATCCTGCCAATTGCAACCTCTGCCGGGTGACCGTTTCTCCTTTACTAAGGTAAGACTCGCTGAGCGGTCGATTTTCTTTTGTTGCATAGGCCACCTGCATCGCAATTTGATGGCTTTCGCTCGCCCATTGTTCGGGTAGACCGATTTCTGCCTTGGGTGCACTTCCCTGCAACTGATGTGCGACCTTTAACCCATCATCACCAATGCGTTTAACGAGTACGGTGTCCCACAGCTTATGTAAGTTCAGCGTCTTTTCTTGGTGGACCACTTCAAACCAGTTTCCCCCTCGGTCTTCGGCTAAGCCTGCATGCAGCGGTTGATGAATATCGCCTAGCAAGTGAATCAACATTCTCAGCGCCAAAATTTGCTCCTTCTCACTGCCGTTAACGCTAATACGGCTAAAATCGTGGATCGCCTCCACTACACACTGATTCTTTTTGCAGTCACGCTTCGCATCGTAGGCTTTCGCACCCTTGGGTAAATTAACATAATGGAGGGGTTTAAGATGATTAAAGCGATCGTCACGTTTAATGTGATCAGCCCAAACAGACGCTTCAACAAAGGCTTTTTCGCCCGCGCCTAAAATGCGCTCCACATTTTGCCGTGCATAGGGTGACAGCTGGTCCCATGCAAGCCTAGCCACCGCCTTGTGCCCTATATCTGAGTAACCCCAAGACGGCAACGTCATGAGGCTAAAAACAAACGTTAAGCTGTACTGAATGATCTTAATCATGATTTATGGTATCGCTCTGCTAATACACCAATGAGTATAAAACTCAGAATGACGAGGGGTGAAAACCAAACATTGGGAATTTGGATCAACACGAGCTTCAACTGAGCAGCCCCCCAAACCACCACCAAACCGTAGCCGAGCGTGCAAAGCAACATAAAAGCCGCAACGCGCAAAATGAATGGATAACTTTTTACAAACCCTCTTAATGCACGGTTGATCGCACCGCCATAAATCACCAATAACGTGGCAACAAAGGCCAAAGCGATATGGCCTGATAATGGTTTTAACCAAGCGCTCAATCCGACGACGCCATCCAGAATCCAGTTCATATTGATGTATCCCAGTGTGATTTTTTGTTGGTCATTATTCTGACTGAGATTGACCTATTTCTAAAGCCATAGCTAACCCACTGAATTTTATGGATTTTTCCTTTAAGCAGGGATTTTTACACAATGTTAAGCATAACCTTGAGCATTGGAAGACCGGCTTCATTAGCAATAATGTGTCTAAGAATTGATCTATATCAGAAACAGTCTGTGTCATGATTAATGAATAGTCACAGGCGGGAACGGTTTATGGCGAAGTATCGGTTAGGTTCATTGCTGGTTCGAAAAGGCATCATCACGGATAAAGAGTTAAATGAAGCGTTGGCCTATCAATCGACTCACGCGGGTATGGCCATCGGCGAAGTGTTCATTGCCCTCAACATGGTGTCAAAGAAACAAATTGACCACGCCCTGTGCAAACAAAGTAGCCTACGCAAAGTGGCAGCACTGGTTTCATTTATCATGGCGCCACTCCATGTTTGTCACGCCAACGATGACAGCATCGAAAGCCTGCCCGAGTATCAATATACCCAGGTAGCCGACCAAAATTTTGCCTTTTCTGATGGCTTAGATTCGTTTCACAGCGCGGGGTTACCTGCCGTGGGAGTGGATGTCTTGTCATTGGCTTCAGGCGCTGCGGCCTACTTATACCAAGGTGGCATTGATGTTAAGAAAGTTCAGCTTAATGATGTACCGATTAAATTTAGCGTCGCCAGCACACAAAGCGATCATTACGAAGTGAATTTCAGTATTCATTTTTAGCAGAGTGGCAGGCGTCACTCTGTTTCCCAACGCTCGATCACCTTAAGCGCGCTATCCTTCTTGAGCATCAACCCAGGCAAAGGCATCGTGGATCTGAGCTTCTATTTGTTCTTCCGATAAGTCTTTAGGCTCTGTTCGTTTGGGTGCTTCACTTAACTCATTATCGATATCTTTCTCTGCTTCTGTTTTCTCAGATTCATATTCGTTTATTTTATTGGCGTTCGACGGCTCGTCGACGGCGGACGAAGTGGTTAGCGTAGGGTCCGCATTAACCGCCGGTAGGGTTAAGTCATCTTCCGGAGGTGCGTAAATGGGTGCTGTATCCTGTTCAATATCGGATGATTCGTTAACCATTGACGCTTCTGTTTCTTCCGGCATTTCAGTGCTCACTGGAACGTCCTGCGAATCGAGTCGCTCACCTAAGCTTTGATAAAATGACAAAATGGCGTTTGTCATTTCACTCATCTGATGGCGCACTCGTAACCGTCGTTTTTTTTCTGCACCGAAATCAAATTGGTCAACGGCTTTTGCTGGATCTTTGGACGCTTTAAAGCGTCGATCAATGATGGCCAGCATTCGTTGGCAGCTGACGACCGTTACATCATTCTCGTCAGGGATTGCTTCACGCAGCCCATCTCCGGAAAGCGATTGAGAAAAGGCTTCCATAGTGCTGGTGGAAACCACCCAATCTCTCAAGACGATTTCATCTTCCACTAAGTCAGCTGGCAATGCTCCCTGAAATAGCTCTGGCGAGTAAAGCTCACTGGTCAATTCTAATAAAGATATAAATTTTTGTGCTGCCTCCATTGCCATAATTTAAGCGATATCCTATTTGAAATACGTTCTGCTTTCCCACACGTTACAAAGCGGCAAAATAGGTGTCCACTGCTGTTCCGGCATTAATGGACAATACCGTGCTATTTGTTGACTTATAAAATGAGCGATCAATGTTAGAACCTGAGTAGTTAACATGATCCACAATGTAGGATTCCGTGCTTTTGGCTCCCCAACCACCACGCGCCCATATATCAACCTTTGAATCTTTTGTTAATGTAGCTTCTTTGTTGGGGTCAAATATAAACTGATACAAAGCCACTAAGAAAGTTTCGCAACTGGCTACGGCAATCGATTCACTTTCTTTCAAGCAAAACTTTTTCAACGCTGAGTCTAATGCTTCAAATTGAGTGACTAATGCTGTTAGTTGGTCATTCGCGACTATCGGTAAGTTACCCACATTGTAAGGATTCGCCATCATCGCTTTTGCATATGCGGGGGTATTGATTTTTTCGGTTCGTACTTTGGCTAACCAATCACCCACTTCTCTGAACAGATCTTGTGCCGCTTCTAATAAGTAGGGGTTAATATACTTGTTTTTCCCAGAGTTATAGGGCACCAAATATTTGGTCACCGCTTCTGGTATCACCTCATCGTTCTTTCTCCTCCAATTTAATGCATCTGGTATTTTCTCATCGGAGAAGATCATACCTTCTAATCCCCATTTTAATATTGTGGCATAGGCAGTGATGAGAATTTTGTTTTGATTGTAGTCTTTTGCATTCTCTTGTGATAATTCAATTACAGCAGGATCAGCATCAATCCGGATAACCTTTGAATCATTTAATATAGGATATTTATTCTCAATATTTTTGACCGATGTAAACAGCGTCTGTGCAGCATTGATGGACTGAATAAGCTTAAACAGGTGGTAATCTTCCATATTAACGCCGCCTTTGAGTCCATATTTGGCAGCTGACGATTTTAAATTCTCGCCTATAAAGGAGTTTGAAGTGATGCTGATACCGCCCTTCTCCGGCGCTGTTACAAGCCCGATACTGGGAAAAATCGGATTCAATTGAGAAAATAATAGATTGTTCCCATTCGATTTCTCTTCAAATACCTTTTCTATGTTCGTGCGTGCTTCATTCACCGTGTAAAAAGTCGGCGTCGTATAAAGCGTTTCTTTAATTTCATCAGAACAGTAGGCAATTTCACCTTTATATAAACTCACACCATTAAGGTTACGATTCCCCTCAGCAGATTTATCTCGCTCTACACCCACATATATACTGCCTTTGGTATTCCAGATAGCACCAGGGCCACCGCCATCCTCCGACTTACAATACGCACCACCGGCACCATAACTCCAAATATTGATTTTATTGGCTTTCTTCACTTCATCATCATTCTTTGTTGCATTGCTCGCGCTTTTTAATGCTTTTAAGATGCCGCGTAACTGAGTGCGTATTAAGCCTGGCTGCAATCCCATCTCCGGAGATCGAATCAAAATCTTAGTGGGTAAACCACCGGACCTGCCTTTAGCGGCCCCCATGTATAACATAGAAAGTGACGGCACCAAGCCAAGCTTACGTTTGATGGTTCGACCATTTTCTGTTTTCATAATACCGGCCGGTAGTTTGGCAAAGACATCACGCATATTGATGTAGGTACACTGTTGAAATACGTTTAGCCAAGTCCGACGGTTATCACCCAGTGTATCTTCGTTTAATGTGTTGGGAATAGAAATGAGATCATTGGATTCGTTACTATAGCCACACCAACCTTTCCACATGACCGGATATTCATAGGCAGATATCGGGCGCTCAAATAACACACCATTAGGATCGACGTTACCACGCTCAATTACCAGTACATTCCATCCTTTTGCCTGCAGTGCTGATAGAATTGGTCGGACTTCTTCGTCCATGAACCCAATATATACGTCCGACATGATGTTCTCCTAATATGAATTTTTCTTTCCATTGTATTTTTACGATTCTGAATGCTTCTTTTGCAAAGCTAATACCATTTTTATTGCTTTAATTATTCTGCCATTAAAACTCACCATTAATGTATGATAAGCAACGCTACGATAATTAAAGAACGGCAGAAAAATGGTAGGGAGCAGAATGACGAAAGTGGATTAAATTGCTTAATATAAATATTAAAAATGCATACACCCTTTCCCAGTGTACGATCTGTTAAACCATTTTGGTAAGAGGGTAAACAAGGGCTTGTCATTCAAGTTGTCGTTTTAATCCAAATCGATTTTATAATTGGATTAAAACGACCACCCATCTTTAAATTGAATGAGAATTCAAACATCTGGGTCGCTTGGCATATATCTCGCTATTAAATCAGATATATTCATAATGGATCGTTCCGATGATACCCAATCATTGTCCATCTCTAGCCACTACTGCATCCGGCTATACCAGCGTGCAGCCGTATTATCCAAATTCAGAAACTGAGCTATTGCAATATATCGCTGAACACACCTGCCCTTGTTGTGCATCGAATACACGATTTCCAAGTGAAGAATGGACGAAGCATATATATGGTAATCACGAGCAATTTTTTGCTCATATGTCTGACCTATGCGAGTGTGGATTCAAGGTGCCGTTTTTTGCAGGGCTGAAGCATATGTTTCTAACGGCAGAAAATGATGTCGTCACCCAAAACGAAAACGCTCAATGGGTTGAACAGTATATTTTTGAAGCGCGATGCGCAATTCACATGGAAAAATATGACCTGGCACTGCAATGGTTGCAGCAGGCCATGGCCATTGGACCCTACATTCCGGAATTATTTTTTTTAGAAGGTTACTGCTTAAATCAGACGAACAAGCCAGCGCTAGCCTTATCCAGCTATAAAATTGCTTTGAATTTCGACCCAAATTTAAAGGAAGCTTGGTTTAATCGCGCACTCATATATCAGCACCATGAAGATTTCCCTCGCGCGAGTGTCAATCGTGATCGATACCAACGACTTGCAAACACCACATCCTTAACGAGACGAACGCCACGATCAGATTCTAAGGTGCTTAGTGAGGCACGTGGGCCAAGTGGCAATATTAAGGTGATCGAAAATCAGTTGAGCCGGTTTCTCACAATAAATGAGCGTTATCAAGATGGCGTATGGCTGCAACAAGGGACAGCCAGTGACTTTCCACTGGAACAATCTTCATTAGCCACTCTACTGCTCGGCAGCCACTTTAATAGTCAGAAGAAACAAACAACAGGCCTCATTGTTGGTATGGGTGCCGGCAGTAGTATTATTTCGTTGCTTGAGAACTTCCCAAAACTGCACCTAACCGTACTTGAGTCTGATTTTAATATCATCACATTGGTTCTGAGACATTTTCCTAAGCTTAAGCATTTTTATCAATGTCACCAATTGAGAATCCTATGCCAAAATGAGATCGAGTTTTTAAAACAAAGTGCACACTATTTTGATTTTTCATTAATTAACCCCGTCATTAATGCACAACAATCACAAATCAAAACACTTCTTACACGCTATCATTTAACCCGTAGAATTTGCCAGGTCACGGGGTTATTTTTAGAACAAAATTCGGCCTTACATGAACGAGATTTAAATCAGTATTTAAGTTTTTCGGGGTTAAACTATGGCTATGGGTCCATGGCCGAGGGAAGCCAAGGGCAATACCGACGAGTTTTACTGTTAAATGAAAAACTCAGTGGTCAGGAGTCTTTTATTCCGTATTCAAATCGTAGCGGCTGTGTCGAGTCTGCTATTCAAAAAGATTTCAAGAATATTCAATATCGTTACCATCACTGGGAACACCAACATCCTATCCCAATCTCCAAATTGGATTCTTAATATTTAAATGGCAATGCATTTAAAGTCTCTGTTGGCAGACGTTATTCTGACCGTGATTGAAGATAATCTGGTTACTTTTCCCAAGGACTATGATTGGTTATACGAGCCCGATACCGATCACACACCAGCAATCGCGGCTCAAAATAAAGCCATTGCCGACAAAGCGACCGTCTTTAGTTCGCCTCCTCTTCCATCCCAAACTTATCAGGCGATTCTCAAAAAGCTTTAACCACGATGACAGGTTTTCGCATTTTAAGCTTGATTGACTGCCCCAAACCACGGATACGGAGATATGACATCGCGACGCTCTATAAAGTGGGCATGCTATTACAGGTAAAAAAGAAAAGTGTTGTGAATGCTTAGAACATGGACGTGACGGTAATAATCAACCGAATACGCCTGTTTGAGTGACATACAAATAATAGAAAATATAAAAAGGGATCGTATTCCCTTTTTATATATTAGGATCGTTTGATCTATCCCTAAAACCGGAATAGAATTTTTGGTTTTCTTGGCACATACGAAGTGCCCCACCCACCGTATCCCCTTCATTTTTACCTTGGTTACCGACTGTTTGCTCTAAACCACCTGTGCTTGGCTCGTCAGTATCGTACTCACCTTCTGGTTGGATTCGGATAATACGCAACAATTCTTTATATTGATCGCCCATTGCTGCATTGCCTAACCACTTTGCATAAGCGCTACCCATGGCAGTATTTTTGATGATCGCTGCGTTACGTACTGCATCCACCTGATCTTGCAGTGCTAAGGTGCTTGATTGAACCGTCATCAATTCCGTCATGAAAACATCATCGCTTTCTTTCATAACACGCATTCCTCTCTCGTTGACCCATTATTCCTGCGCTTCCAACAAACTTATTTTGATTTGCTGGAATCGCTTGGAGATGAAGTATCTTGACTGTTTTGTGCGGCTTTTTTAACCGCTTCTGAAACAAGATTTTTCACACCGCATAGCCAAGATATAATGTCATTGATACCTTGTCGATCTATTTCCATTGAAATACCCGAACTGTTAGCGGTATTCGTTAACATACAATTCTGATCGGCCTGCACGAGCATATTAATATTTTGATCCCCTGGGTGATAACAAAAATTCCAAGTCCCACAGGGTGATCCCGCTGTGCCGTCTGTACTTGGAGTTGATAAATCACCTCCAATTTTAACTTCTGGTCGGACACCTGTGGTGGCCGGAGCAGCGTTATCGGTTGCAGTAGAAACAGTTGTACTGGCCATATTTTATTCCTTTTTTCTTTGCTCTATTAATCGATCCAATTAGTTAAGCACTCAATATTTTTGCACAGGTTGACGCCATGGCTGAATTGCCTAAGGTCTGCGCAGCGTACTGGTTCGCAGCAGTATTCTGCATACTGAGCGATAGCGAGTTGGCTAAGGCGCCAAAGGCTATGCCGCGAGACGTCTGAAAGGCATAACTAAAGACTTCTTCATTGACGGCTTTTTCCGCTTTTATATTGTCGCTGCTATTCTTTGCGGTCATAAAATATTCCTTGCTTATGTTCGTCTTCTCATATTGTCGTTTCGGTATCTCTGATCACCGGAACAGCATCCGCGGCTAATAACGGTAACGTTATTAGCCTTCTGATTAACTATTCGATGAGAACAGCTTAGTAATCCCTAACGTCGTAGCCGCCTGATAGGTCACATTGGCTTGCTGTTGCGCGTAAACCGCATTCGCGGCGGCCATGGCAACAGAATTCCCAATGGTCTGGTAAAGACTACCCATCGCCATTGCAGGTGCTTCAGCCAACACTTTGGTATTGCTTATCGTGACAGCATCAACTACTTGTGGATTCACTTCGGTTAACGTATCAGCCATGATCTTTTATCCCTACTCATATAATTTATGTGATAGTCCGGTTTAAATTGAGGCACAGGGCACTGGACAACGGCATCGCCCTTGCCTCAATAAACTAATTCTTATCCAGCATTGGATGAGAACAGTTTTGTAATGCCTAATGTACTTGCCGCTTGATAAGTAACATTGGCTTGTTGTTGTGCATACACTGCGTTGGCCGCAGCCATTGCGACAGAATTGCCGATGGTTTGGTATAAACTACCCATTGCCATGGCAGGTGCTTCTGCTAGTACTTTGGTGTTGGTGATCGTGACGGAATCCGTCACTTGTGGGTTAACGCCTGTTGCTGTGGTTTCGCCAGCCATAATTGACTCCTTGATGTTTAAAATGATGATTGATTGTGCGCCAATCACTATGAGTCATTGCAACCGCTATACCATCTATTAAAAAATATTCCGAACAATGTAAAAATATACAACGGTGTGATAGGTCAAATGATGAGGGTAATTTTAAAGAATTTTTAATGATTAAATGTAAGCTTAATGTTCACATTAAATCTTTACAGTTATAATTGTCAGGATAAATTTGTACGTTTTTCATGAAATAAGGAAGGTAGTTGTCTTTTCGAATGGTAAGCCGCATCGAGAGGCTTTATTGAATTCCCGCGCATTGAATCCTGACAAGGAATCATCATGAAATTCTGTCCAGTGAATTTCAACATCTGGACACTTTCATCCAGTGATTCACTATTCATCAAAGTTTGAGTGCTAGAAGACAAGGTAAACCTGTATTAGTGGGGCCGGATGGCTTAAATTTCTGCTCTTCAAGTATTTGAATGATATTAGGGTTTAATACATGTGAATACACATAACGATTTTTTTTCGATTTAGCATACGTAATAACGCGCTTAATGCGTTGCGCATAGAGCTTGTGCATTGAAACCGAAGTGTGAGTCTGTGCGATTTTAATAAAGCCTAAATAGAAATAATGATGAATATTGGCAAAGAACATCTCATCAATCAGTACGGAAAAACGCTTAGCACCGGCTTGACTAAATAGCTGCACACAGGTCACTTCATTTACCACACCAAGATCGATCCATGTGGATAAATCCATCCATTTGGGATTTTCCGCGTCCAACGCCATAGATTTATTATGCGCTAATGCCAGCTGAAAACAAAAGCCTGCTAACAGCGAACAGGTCATAGGGTGCAAAGCTTGAATGTCCGCTATATTTTTAATCGTCAGCCTCTTAAATTGCAGCATATGTCCCCCTGGCGCGATGAATAAAAAGAGACGAGCGAGATGTATCGATATCATTCAAGCTAAGGGTTATTAAATCAGTCAGCATAAACACTCAAAAAGTAGCCAAAAAAATACCGTCAAGAAGACGGTACTGAAATACTATCGTGATCGACCCACTGTATTCGCGCTAACCGCCGTTCAGTAGATTCGCAATATCAGGGGAAATATCGTCGTTCGAAGGCGTTGCGATACCGGACTCGTCCATCGCTTGTGGTGCGCCCATATTGAGCGCATTTTGTAGCATTTGAGTTTGAATTTCTTCTTCCGACAAAGCCGGTGCAGCCCCTAACTCAGATGCGTTATCATCTGTAGGCGGAGCCATCGCTTCCCCATTGAAAAACTGAGCTTGCCCGTTCCACATTGCTTCCGCCTGCTGATAAAAGTCATCCGATGCGATTTCAGATGGATCAAAACCGGGCTGGTCTGTTATACCCTGAGGAATGGTCAAAGGCTGGGGTTGAAAGCCTTCTAATCCGCAATTTGAATAAGTTGCATTGATAATGCTCATCGCTTCTTGGAGAAAGCGCTCTGTTTCATTGATTGCTTCTTCGTTTATATTATCTTGAGGCCCGTTATGGGGATGAGTCATATTGGCGCTCCTTTCGTTTTATATCTGTTGATGCCTGAACGTCATGTATTAAATCGTAAAGTTAAAACAAACCGAACAGGCTGATGGTGTAAGTAAGCCATCCATACTTATCCAACAACCTGCTCAATTTATTCGAGCATTAAGCGTTTTGAGAAAACAATTTAGTAATTCCCAGCGTGCTTGAAGCTTGATACGACACATTGGCTTGTTGTTGTGCATACACGGCGTTGGCTGCTGCCATGGCCACCGAATTACCAACTGTTTGATATAAGCTGCCCATTGCCATCGCAGGCGCTTCCGCCAACACTTTGGTATTGGCGATGGTTACTGCATCTGTTACTTGTGGGTTTACACCAGTTGCATCACTCATAATATATTCTCGCTTAGATGATTAAATTGCTGGTTAGTCAGCATGATACATATTGCAACGCCAATGCCACAAAACGATACACACCCATAAAGGTTGAATAATTAATGGGGAACCGTAAAAATATTTTCTGGCATTTAAACATAGGCCTCTGTTTGCAAGCATAAATGCTGTTTACAGCTTTGAAATAGGCTAAGTAAAATAGCTTTCTTTTCTTTTTATCACCCTTTAGTTTACAGACTGATCATTGCCATTGTGGATCAATATCTCCAGTCTATTTAAGCAACTGTCCAACTTCCTAAATAAGATACTGAATGCCATAAAATTTCTGGGGATAATATAAGGATTACATGAGGGAGAAAGAGTGGCGTTTAAAACAGTAGGTTGTTATCAATTACTTTGAAAGGTCGGAGATCACTTGGGCAGCGCTGGTACCCACCTTCGATAAGTTTTCAACTGCGTCGCTAATGTTTTGGCTGGCATTTTTGATGATCTGCTCGTATGCCACGTTAGCGGGCTCAGCCAACCATTTCGCTGATGCAATACCGATCACCGTGGTTTCGATCGTACTGATATTCCGCAATAAATCTGTGGCGTCTTGTACTGCCACGGCCATAGATTGATTCACCGATGCGAGCATCAATTCTTTTGCTGATACCTGCTGATTGTCACTGTTTGAATCACCGTCTGCCAAAATTTACTCCGATTGCTTGTCGATATAGTCTTCAGCAGCCTTTAAATCTGTGGCTTGTGTGGTTTGATAGCGCTCTAACAGTGCTTGTCTGTGTTCAGCAGAAAAGGTGATGGATACGGGTTCCATTTGCTGCTGATACTCTTTATTCGTTTCTAATAGATCACCAGGATCATCACTGCCAATGGGCGTTTCATCAAACTCAGAGACTTTTTTCTGCATGGTATTCCAGCGGGTTTCATTTTCTTCTTCGGCAGAGTTTAAGCTTTTCTTTAACTTAATACTGGTATCGATGTATTCGGAAAATGCCTGTTCGCTTTCCTTTTGTTCCTTTTTCAAGGCATCTACGATTGAATTATATAAACTCATATTAGCATCCGAGTAAAATGTTATTTATGCGTTATCATCTTATCGCGGTCAGTCATTATTGATTCTGTTGATAATATCGAGTTTGCATTTTCATCATATCATCCATCATCTTCTTTCTCATGGCTTCGAAGTCAGATCGAACACCATGTATATGCTGATATGCATGACGATTGATTTCATCATGTGTGACGTTCGGGTCAACATCTGACCCCGAATGGGTTTCATTGATATTATAAGATGTAAATTCTTTTTGGGCGTCGAAGTAACTGCGTTGATCCGAGTTTCCTGCGTTTTTACCGTCTTCAGTATTCGAACGCTTTTCACTCGTCGTTGAATAAGAGTGAGCATTTCCACTGTACTCATACGTGCCTTGATGATTTTTCTTCATATCAAACACAGTATATTGTTCGTTTTCCATATCGCTCAATACCTATTATTGATTATCGACGTCACCCTGCTTATTTATTTTTATCTATTTCTTGCATGATTTGGTCGAGCATGGCTTTACTTTTTTCACGTAAATCGCGTTCGGGTTTAATATATCCATTCGATTGTGCTTCCGTCGATACGGACGCACCCTCTTTAAACGTATCAATGGTGTTTTGACTATTTTGTGCAATTACACTCTTCTCACGTTCTGAGCTGCTGTGGTATTGCTGCCAAGTTACACCTGGAATCATTTCAATCGGAGGTGACTCGTTTTCCTGACCAAAACCCAAATCTTGCATAGCCGATTCAGACATGCCATTTTGCTTCATCGCTTTAACCAGAGCCGCTTGCGATTGAATGAGCAACTCTTGAATAAGCTTATCGGCCTCCATCTTAGGGTCCGACTTTTCTGGCTGATTTGATTCAGGGGGTACTTTCGGTTCATGAGGGAGGGGGGATTCATGTAAGTCGCTCATGAGGGGCTCCTATTTTGCGTCATACATTATGAATGAACAGAGTCTAGGCTACGCTCTGCGAAAAAGTCTTTATTTGCGAAGAAGCGCCTTTCTACCACCTTGCGGTGAACGCCTAAGAGTCTCGCTGCTTCACTTTTGTTACCACTTGAGTTTCGTAATGCTCTGAGTAAGAGCGCATTCATGATCGTGGTTGTTTTATCTGGAATATTAAGTTGCAGTATTTTTTGCGCCATTTGATCTAATTCTTCTAATTCGTCTTGCGGCGCGATGTTTAATATATTTTTAATACAATCGACGGTGATTTCTTCATTATCAGACAGTAAACACAAACGCTCGACGGCATTACGCAGTTCGCGGACATTACCCGGCCAACTCATTCGTTTCATATATTCGATCGCTTGTGGGGTAAACGGTATCGGATTTTCAGACAGTGTTGAAAAGTGCTCGATAAGCAATGGTATGTCGTCTTTGCGTTTATTTAATTGCTGGACTTCAATGGTCAGTACATTGAGTCGGTAGTATAGGTCTTCACGGAAACGTTTTTCACGTACCGCATCTTCTAAATCAACATGTGTCGCGGTGACGATCCGACCTTCAAACTTCAGCGATGCCTCGCCACCGACTCGACAATATTGACCTGTCTCCAACACACGCAACAGTTTTGCCTGCAGCATGATGGGCATTTCGCCCAATTCATCCAAAAATAATGTGCCATGTGTCGCCTGCTTTAGATAGCCGTCAGTACGGCGATCCGCACCGGTAAATGCGCCTTTTTCATGACCAAATAACAGCGACTCAATGAGATTTTCAGGAATAGCACTGCAATTCACAGATACCATCGGCCCTTCATAAAAATGACTCATATCATGAATGGCTTTGGCCACTAACTCTTTGCCCGCCCCAGTGGGACCCGTAATTAAAATGGGTTTGCTGGAAGGGGCTAAGCGCTTAATCAGGCGCTTCATACCCGCTATCGATTCACTACTACCGATTAACCCTTGAATTTCTTTTTCTGCTTCTAAATATACATGCAGAGTTTTTTGATCACCAAATAACCGGTCATTCGAATGACTGGCTTTTAATAAGTTGATGAGTTGCCCCATTGAGTAAAATCGTGTGCACTCAATTGATTGATTATCAATATCCACGCCATAACGGGTTTTTAGATGTTCTATTAGAGCATCCAATCGAGTCGGCGCATTTAGGTCGTATACGATAAAGACGTCCGGAGATGCATAGGCATCTCGATTTTCATCCAATAGCGTAATGGGCAGTGAGCGTTGCGACAGCTTTTTTTTGGCTTGTTCGACTTTATCATCAAGTCCAATGATCTCGACGTTACTGGAACTTATAGACATGCTGCTCTCTTCACAAGTTCTTACAGGTTGTAATATTTAAATGGCAATTACCGTTCCAACTGCAAATATTTTAAGTTCACACTCTATTGACGACAGCTAAAATTACACACAATAAAGTTTGGTCAATCGACGCCGATCTAACGTACGACTCATATGCTATAGTTCTATTCTGCTTAGCATTTTCACTACTTTCGCTCTACGACTTAGTACCTACTTTAACCAGTTTGCATCGTTTATACTTTTGAATTCATCAGAATTACTTTTGGTTTTAACAGAGTCTTTCGATAGGTTTTGGGTGTCATTCCGAATTCGAGCTTAAATGCGGTCGAGAAATTCGCCGCGTTTGGATAACCTACTTCGAAGGCTATTTGCTGGATATTTCGCGTCGAATTGCCGATTAAATATTTGGCTTTCTGTAAACGTTTCTTGCGAAGCCATGTCATCACTCCGACGCCTTTATTTTTTTTGAAATGCTCAGATAATCGCGTGCGATTCGTGCCCATTTTCGCCGCTAATATTGGTAATGTGATGGGGTCTGATAAATGTTCGCGTAAGTACAAGCAGGTTTTATTAACGAGACCTTGCTGATCTATTTTTTCTATGGGACTCACCGCTTTACGTATCACTCTAGCTTTATGATTCAGCTTATCAGCACTAAAAAAATGTAAGTAAGCAAATACACGATTCACTAATTCATTTGGAATGATTGGCAACGCGATGTAGTCAATCGCACCTTTTGAAAATAAGGCTCGCCGTTGCAACAATAGTGTTTGTTGATCAATCAGATGGAGAATAGGAATTGAACGCTGATGATTTAGCCAATCTGTACTGCGAAGGTGAGGGTCGTATACGATTACGAGATCAATTTTTTTTTAACGTCTGCATAGGTTGCTTCGCTGAAAACAATTTTTCCATACCTTCACGATTTAACGGGTTTGTCTCCACTTGAATACCTCGCTCACCCAGTAACTTAGAAATAATCGATACTTGATGAAGATCGTTATGTACGATTTGCACACAGGGCAATGTCATCCACATAGTGTTTCATTCCATTCCAATTATTAAAGGTTCACCCACCCATCATTGACGGTGCTAAGAACCGAGAGAAGCTATTGTGGGAGTGAATAGACTATGCATTAGGGAGGCGGGTTGAACCGTCCTGCCTGATATGGCAGTACGAGACTGTTTTGACATTAATTTTTATTGTCTCAAACGTTTGGATTAAGCGCTCCATTACTAGAAAGGTGAATGGTCGCCGTCATCCACCCTTGGGTCATACTAGTAAAAATGTGGGTAAGACTCATTATGGATTTTCGTGCTGGTCAACATAGGCCCGCATGCAGATTCAAAGGCTAGCCGCTTTTCTTACACACAACGAAAAAAGCCCTTGCATTGCTGCAAGGGCTTTTAAAATTCTTGGTGCCGACACCAAGAGTCGAACTCGGGACCTACTGATTACAAGTCAGTTGCTCTACCAACTGAGCTATGTCGGCACAAGTGGGGCGCATTTTATGTAGGAAGTGCGCCCGCGTCAACCCTTAGAAAGATGTTTTTTTTCAAAGAGTTAAGATTTATTTCAATTAGCTGTCATCTTCGACGTGGCGCTGCATTTCCGCTAGGGAAATATGGCGAACGTCTTTGCCCTTCACCAAATAAATCACGTCCTCTGCGATGTTCCGAGCATGGTCGCCAATACGCTCTAATGCGCGTAACGACCAGATGACGTTCATGACGCGCTTAATGGAGCGAGGGTCTTCCATCATGAAGGTCACCAGCTCACGCATGGCGCTTTCGTATTCCATGTCCACGTCTTTGTCTTCATGGGCCACTTGCAGGGCGGTATCCACATCTAACCGGGCGAAGGCGGTTAACGCTTCCTGAGTCATGCGACGCACACGATCACCGATATGTCGGATCTCAACATAACCACGAGGGGATTCCCCATGCTCACACAGCTGTATCGCGAGACGGGCAATCTTCGCACTTTCATCGCCAATGCGCTCTAGGTCGTTGACCGCTTTACTGGCAGCGATGATCAAGCGCAGGTCGGATGCCGCGGGCTGGCGTCGAGCGATAATACGCTGACACTCTTCATCAATGTCCAGCTCCATCTGATTGATGCGTTCGTCGTTCGCTTTGACTTTAGAGGCAAGCTCACTGTCTGCCTCAATCAATGCCTTGATCGCATCGCCGACTTGGCGTTCGACCAAGCCACCCATTTCCAGCAGATGGTTTCGCACCATCTCCAGCTCTTCATTGAACTGCTGACTGATGTGATGCGAATGTGCGTCTTTGGTTAAATCCATCGTGTTCCCCTATAAACCGTGCTATCAACAGTGCTTTGAATGGAGCGATTAACTGTCTTTCGATTCATTATCATCGAATATTTCAAGATCGCTAAGCCTGTTTTAGCCGTAACGACCTGTGATGTAATCTTCCGTTTGTTTTTCCTGCGGATTAGTGAACAGCTGATCGGTATCACCAAATTCAATCAAATCCCCCATGTACATAAAGGCGGTGTAATCACTTACACGCGCGGCCTGCTGCATGTTATGCGTGACGATGACGATGGTGAAATCGTTCTTCAGTTCGTGAATCAGCTCTTCGATCTTCAGGGTAGAAATAGGATCAAGCGCCGATGCCGGCTCATCCAGTAATAACACTTCCGGTTTTACCGCAATGGTCCGAGCAATCACCAAGCGCTGTTGCTGACCACCAGACATGCCTAAAGCACTCTCGTGTAAACGGTCTTTGACTTCATCCCATAAGGCCGCACTGCGCAGTGCCCATTCAACCGCCTCGTCGATGACGCGCTTTTTCTTCACACCTTGAATGCGTAGCCCGTATGCCACGTTCTCGTAGATGCTTTTTGGGAACGGGTTTGGCTTTTGGAATACCATACCCACGCGTCTGCGTAGCTCAGCAACATCGACGCCTTTTTCGTAAATATTTTGATTATCCAACAGAATTTCGCCCGTGATGTTACAACCATCTACGAGGTCATTCATTCGGTTGAAGCAGCGTAGCAAAGTCGATTTACCGCAGCCTGACGGACCGATAAATGCGGTAACGCGCTTTTTAGGAATACGCATGTTGACGCCGTGTAGCGCTTCTTTCTCACCATAGCTAAGACGCAAATCGTTGACGGTCAATGCCAATGGTTCATTTTCGAGAGAAAGCTTTTTGCTTTCTCGCCCCATGGCCGCCATGTCGATGCTGTGGCCTTTAGGCTGTGTGTTTGTTTCAGCGGTCATAACAAGCTCTTCTGTTTGTGATTGCATGGCCGTCGCCTCGTCATCATGTCAATCTGGTTTTTCTGATCGGCTATCTCCATAGAAAGCCGATCGGTTTAGCGTTCTGAGTAAAGGAATGGCAGCCCGGGCTACATTTCCAATGCTTTGTATTTCTCGCGTAGATGGTTACGAATCGCTATCGCCGATAGATTGAGCAATGCGATGACGATAACCAGCAGTAAGGCGGTGGCGTATACCAGTGGTCTCGCTGCTTCGACGTTCGGGCTTTGGAAACCGACATCATAAATGTGGAAGCCCAAGTGCATAAATTTCTGATCCAAGTGCAAGAACGGATAATTGCCATTCAATGGTAACGTGGGGGCCAATTTCACGACACCCACCAGCATGAGCGGCGCCACTTCGCCCGCTGCACGCGCCACGGCTAAGATCACCCCTGTCATCATGGCAGGGCTGGCCATGGGTAATACCACGCGCGATAAGGTTTCCCACTTGGTCGCCCCTAATGCTAATGAACCCTCACGCATCATGCGTGGAATGCGCGCCAGGCCTTCTTCCGTGGCGACAATCACAACGGGCAAGGTCAGCAATGCGAGCGTGATCGACGCCCACAGCAATCCGGATGTACCAAAGGTGGGTGACGGTAGAGCCTCAGGGAAAAACAACTCATCAATGGTGCCCCCTAGGAAGTATACGAAAAATCCGAGTCCAAATACGCCGTAGACGATCGAAGGAACGCCCGCGAGGTTGTTGACGGCAATTCGAATTACCCGTGTCATAAAGCCTTGCTTCGCGTATTCGCGCAGATACACCGCCGCTACGACACCTAAAGGCGTCACCATGATGGCCATCAATATAACCATTAAGACAGTACCAAAAATCGCCGGGAACACGCCGCCTTCGGTGTTGGCTTCCCTTGGGTCATCCAACAGAAATTCACCGAGCTTGGAAAAGTAATGGGCTGTCTTATCCAATGGCCCCATGGCATTGGGTCGGAAAGCACGCACCACCATGGAGACTTCGAGTTCGACTTCTTGACCGCCCATTTCAAAGGCCGTGAAGTGGTCGCGATTAAACGCTTCGTACAATTTATTTAATTCGACCTGCAGCACTTTGTACTGACCGTCTAGTTCGGCACGCGCTTCAGCCAATTCCGCTTTTCGCTCATCGGTGAGGGCGTTGTCTAACACGTAGCCACGCTCTTTGAGGCGAAGACGCTCGATGCCATAATTAATCGCACCGATTTCATCTTTTTGGATATCCATGATGTCATCGTGGATGTCCAATGCACGCTCAATTTGCTGCTGGAACGCAGCCCACGCGGCCTCGTCATCAACCTGAGCATCTGCGATCACCTGATCGCCTTCTTTGACTTTTCCGAGGTAACCGTAGAAGTTGCCCCATTCCCGACGCTCAATGGCGATGGCTTTTTTAGGGAAGGTTTCGTTCTGCATATGGTGCTTTAGCACCCAGCGGAAATCGCCGCCGTATACATCACGGTTACCGACTTTTAATAAGATACGCTCCGCTTCTATCTGACCGGCCGGAACGTCCAATCCAATCTCTTCTAATTGTTTGGCTGGCACCATTTCGCTGTCGGCCACCTGTCCCATGATCATGGTCGTAGCTTGACCTGGAAGATGATACTCGGCTTTCACGATGGCACCGGGATAAAAGTGCACCAGCCCTTTCATCGCAATAAAGATCAGCAGACCAATGACCATGATGATGCTGATGGCCACGGCGCCGGCATTGAGCCATATAAACGGTGATCCTGATTTAAACCACTCTTTTGGGGTTACACGCATGGTTTAATCTCCTACAGCTGACCGTATTTCTGACGTAAACGCTGACGAACGGTTTCAGCGGCAGTATTAAAGACAAAGGTAAACAAGAACAACACAAAGCCCGTGAGGAACAGAATCCGATAATGAGAGCTACCCACCTCTGACTCGGGTACTTCAACCGCAATGTTCGCGGCCAAGGTTCGCATGCCTTCGAAGATATTCATGTCCGTAATCGGTGTATTACCGGTGGCCATCAGTACGATCATGGTTTCACCAACAGCTCGTCCTAGTCCAATCATCAACGCGGAGAAAATACCCGGGCTGGCCGTTGGCAACACCACTTTAATCATGGTTTGCCAAGGTGTAGCACCCAATGCCAATGAGCCATAACTCAATGATTTCGGCACCGAGAAAATGGCATCTTCTGCAATCGAAAAGATGGTTGGTATCACAGCAAAGCCCATGGCCAGGCCGACGATCAACGCATTCCGCTGACTAAATGACACGCCTAAATCGTCGCTCAGCCATTGCGTCATGTTGCCACCGAAAAATACGATTTCTAAGCCGGATGATAGCTCGATCCCAATCCATGCCGAGATAATGACAATGGGGATCAGCAGCAGAGCATCCCAACCTTCGGGCACGCGATGCCGAATAAAGGCCGGCATGTTGGCCCAACTAAAACCAAAGATGAGCATGCCCAGCGGCATGATAATCATGACGGCAAAGATACCGGCAAGGTGATCTTCAACAAACGGCGCGAGGGCCAATCCGGCTAGGAAACCTAGAATTACCGTTGGCAGAGCTTCCATCAGTTCGATGATGGGTTTCACCTTACGACGCATGGCAGGTGCCATGAAATAGGCGGTATAAATCGCACCGGCAATGGCCAAAGGAGCGGCCATCAGCATGGCATAAAATGCCCCTTTGATGGTTCCGAACACCAGCGGCACGATGCTGTATTTAGGTTCGAAGTCATTAGTAGAAGCGGAGCTTTGCCAAACGTACTTCGGCTCTTCATAGCCTTCGTACCAGACTTCATCCCATAAGCTCGACCAAGACACTTCGGGGTGCTCGTTATCAATTTTCCAACCTGTCATGCGGCCGGTCGCATCTTCGACCAGTAACAGCTTGGCGCGCGGGCTGATGCCCATTTGCACTATTTCGCTGCCGATGAGGGAGTCATTCCATAATGTACGCGATGCCGTGCTGTGAAATATCGCCAACTCGCCGTTTTCGGCAGCCACGAGGAAACCTTTGCGGCGGTGTTCCGGTTCAATTAACTGTGCCTGCTTACCTTCTACGTGGAATTCGCGAATGGGTTTCAGTGTCCAGTTACCGCCTTCGCGAACGATAAACCATTGGCTGATGGCACCACTTTTATCGCCCAGCAATAATGACTGTTCGCCCAATAACATTTCCATGCTGGTGATACTGGCTTCGTTGCTCAGAGTAATGGTGGCGTTCAATACTTCATCTTCTAAATTAATGACGTGCAATAAACGTTGATCAGCCAGAACAAATAACCAACGCTGAGATTGATCCATCGCCATTTGATTGAGCTCACCCGCTAAACTGGGCAGCGATAATACGTCTGGTGACAGCGTGACTTCTTCGCTTAGAAAATCTTCTTCTTTTTCGAAGCGCGTGACTTGTAGCTCACCTGCACGACTGATGGCTGCAACCATCAACGCATCTTCGCCATTACGAATGGCCAGACTGCGAACCGCAGCGTCAGATTCAAATAAACTAAGGGCCGCTTCGCCGAATGGGTATTCAACCCAAGGGGTAATTAAACGTTTGTCATTGGGATAGGTGACGCGGTAATTATGTTTTACCAAATGTAGGTCACCGTGTTCAGTGGCAAATCCTAATAAACGAGCAGGCTGTGTATCGGCTGCAAATGCGGTGACGGGTGCATCGCTGGGTAAAGAAGTTTGACTGATCACATCACCGTTTTCAGTATTGAAGAACAACAGGTCGCCATTCATCAAGACTCGCAAGGCCACTTCACCCTGCTCTTCCATGGTGATCATGCGCGTTTGCGTGACGGGGTCATCTGTTAATCCGGGTACGGCATATTCACCTGCAGGTTCAATACTGGCGGGCACAAACATCGGTGCCACTTCGTACAACAAATAAAAGAAAATAAGTAAGACCGCGCCAATTACGCTGACACCGCCAATGGCGATCCCCCACGACGCAAATTTATCTTTTAATGCTCGGCCTTTTCGATGCCGCTTCAACGCAGGAGTATCGAAATTTAAATCAGGTGTAGAAGGCGCACTCATAAGCTCAGCCATCGTTAAAACATGAATGACATCGTCGCAAAAACGCCCGGTTTTTTAGCCGAAACCAAAAAAAACGTGCGTCTTTTAAACACAAAAAAAGTGGGACGGATAATAAGCGTCCCACTTCATTAATCAAGCCGTTTTGCTACATTAAGCGTTTGAGCGTAGCAATCGGGAGTATCCAGATTTCCCTTGGCTGATTGTTTTTACTCGTTCAATTACAGCCCTAAAGAAGCCATGGTTTTCTTCACAACCTTGCCAGGTAGTGGAATATATCCGTCTTTTGCTACGACAGATTGACCTTGCTGAGAAAGAATCATCTTGGCAAATTCACGCTCGATCGGCTGTAAGTTTTGGTTAGGCTTTTTGTTGATGTAAACGTACAAGAAACGCGCCAGTGGGTAGCTGCTGTTCACTGCATTGTCAGAAGTCGCTTCAACAAAATCGCCACCTTTCTTAGATAACGCGACTGCACGAACACTCGAAGTTTGATAACCAATACCGGAATAACCCAAACCATTTAATGATGCAGATACAGATTGAACAACAGATGCTGAACCCGGCTGTTCTTTCACACTGTTAGCGAAATCGCCTTTACACAGTGCTTTTTTCTTGAAGTAACCGTAAGTACCAGAAACCGAGTTACGGCCGTACAATTCGATTTTTTTGTTGGCCCACGAACCCGTTAAGCCTACATCACCCCAAGTCTTCAATGCTTTATCACCACCACATTTACGAGTCGTAGAGAAGATCGCGTCCACCTGCTTGATGGTCAAACCTTTGATGGGGTTATCTTTGTTTACGAACACCGCAAGCGCATCAATAGCGACGGGAATAGGCGTTGGCTTGTAGCCAAATTTGCTTTCGAAGGCTTCTAATTCTTTGTCTTTCATCTTACGGCTCATTGGGCCGAAGTTGGACGTACCTTCTGTCAACGCTGGTGGTGCAGTCGAAGAACCGGCTGCTTGAATTTGAATGTTGACGTTAGGGTATTCACGTTTAAATTCTTCTGCCCACAGCGTCATCATGTTGGCCAGTGTGTCAGATCCTACACTGGATACATTGCCAGAAACACCACTGGCTTTGCTGTAAGTGGGGATCGATTGATCAACTTGTACATCGGCCAAGGCCGGTAGGGAAAAGGCAGAGGCGACGACCGTTAGCGCGGAAACCAGCTTATTCACTTTCATGTTTCTCTCCAGCTTTGTGGACTTCTGTATGGGTATGCTGGCTAATATAGACCGTCAATATGACAGCTATGTGACAAAGTGAAAGATTAGTCCATATTTGCAGCTCTGCTGCGGCGTCTCATGCATGCAACGCTCTAGCACGCGCCGTATCTAGCTCTGAAGCCCCCATCATTGCTGGGTGTACGCATACAGTAGACAGAAATCGTAAATCCGCGTAAAAGATTATCCACAGGCGTAATGTCTCTGAACCGGCCCGATGTCAGCGTTGATATACCCCATATTGGTATGTCCATTGTGGTCAAAACACCTTGTTCAGCCCGCTTGACCAATGATTCCTCTATACTCACGGCCAACTTCGCCATCGAAGCCGCAACGTGAGCGCCAATAGATGGGTATAATGCGCGACAAAGACAATAAAAATAGAATCATGATGAAGAAAACCCTCCATATTATTAACGCCTTCACTGAATATTGGGGGCACGCCATTCGCTGGCTCGGCTTAATCCTTGTCATTGCGACGGGCATGGTCGTGGCGCTGCGATACGCCATGAATTGGTCTCCTATTGCCCTGCAAGAGGCCATTACCTACGTACACGCCAGCTTATTTATGTTGGGCATGGCCTACACACTCAAACACAATGGCCATGTACGGGTGGATGTTTTTTATCAAAAAATGTCACCGCGCCGACAACATTGGGTCAATCTGCTGGGCACCCTCTTCTTGTTGTTCCCCACCTGCATATTCATTTTTTATATTTGCATCCCGTATGTAGAAAGCAGCTGGGTCATGGGTGAAAAGTCCATCGAAGGCAACGGTTTACCTTGGGTTTACTGGCTCAAAACTCTGCTCTTGGTGCAGCCCATTTTGCTCATGGTGCAAGGGGCAGCCGAAGTATTGAAGTGCGCCATTTTCTTGCTGGATAAGGAGACCCACTAATGGAATTTATCCCACTGCTGATGTTCCTCGCCGTGTGTGGCGTGTTGATGCTGGGTTACCCAGTGGCCTTCACACTGAGTGGTGTGGCCCTGATGTTTGCACTGTTTGGCACCTTGACCGGGCAATTTGACCAAGCCTTTTTAGAAGCCTTACCCAACCGACTCTTCGGTATCATGACCAATCAAATTCTCATCGCTGTGCCGCTGTTTGTTTTTATGGGCGTCATGCTTGAGAAATCCCGTATTGCGGAAAATCTGCTGCAAACCATGGGACGTCTCTTCGGTCGTTTACCCGGTGGTTTAGCCTTGGCCGTCATATTTGTCGGTATGTTGCTCGCCGCCAGTACGGGCATCGTGGGCGCGACCGTCGTGACCATGGGCCTCATCACGCTACCGACCATGTTAAAGCAAAATTACAATCCTTCTCTGGCCACCGGCGCGATCTGTGCCACCGGTACTTTGGGTCAAATTATCCCGCCGTCTTTGGCGCTGATTTTATTGGCCGATGTGTTATCCAACGCTTACCAACAAGCGCAGTTAGATATGGGGATTTTCAATCCTAAAACAGTATCGGTCGCCGACCTGTTCGTCGGCGCATTGATTCCTGGGTTAATACTGGTCGTACTGTACGCGGTCTACGTCATTGGATTGGCTTGGTGGAAACCTGAAATGGCGCCCCCCATGGAAAAAACCGACGAAGACGCCACCATCGGACAAGCATTAAAAGACATGGCTCCGCCGCTCATATTAATTGTCGCCGTACTCGGCTCAATACTGTCTGGCATCGCCACACCCACCGAAGCCGCAGGGGTTGGGGCCATTGGCGCTACGATTCTTTCCATGCTCAGTGGCACGTTTAACATGCAATGCCTTAAAGAAACGCTGACCAGCACACTGAATGTCACCAGCATGGTGTTTTTGATTTTCATCGGCGCAGCCATATTCTCATTGGTCTTCCGTGGTTATGGCGGCGATGATTTAGTCGAAGAGCTGTTTATGAATATGCCTGGCGGCGTGATTACTGCCACGCTCGTGGTGATGGTGGTCATTTTCTTACTGGGCTTTATTCTCGACTTTATTGAAATTACCTTTGTGGTGGTGCCCATCGTCGCGCCCATATTGTTGATGATGGGGCTCGACCCAGTATGGTTAGGCATCATGATTGCTATCAATTTGCAGACGTCATTTTTAACCCCGCCATTTGGCTTTGCGTTATTTTATTTACGCGGTGTCGCGCCCAAAAGCGTCACCACATCCCATATTTATAAAGGCGTCATGCCCTTTATCGGTATACAGTTATTAATGTTGCTCTTGCTCGCCATTTGGCCTGCACTCGCAACCTGGTTACCCACAGTGGTGTATCCATAAGCTAAAAAGATTAATAAAAACAATACGAATCTCAACGGATGATCATAAATATTGCGGCCATGCCCAAGCTGTGATCATCCAAAAAGAGAGACTTTTAGGATCATAGGTTCACTTTATGAGTCAGCTAGACGATAGCCCGCTCCCCAACGGCAAGTTGGTTTTACGCATCATCCCACAACCTGCAAACACCAACAGTTCAGGTGACATCAGTGGTGGTTGGGTGTTGTTGCAAATGGATATTGCTGCCGAAGAAACGGCGCGCAGTGTCGCAAAAGGCAGAGTGGCTATGGTCGCATGCGAAGGCGCGTCTTTTTTATCGCCCGTTAAAATGGGCAGCGCTCTGTGTTGCTACACCAAAATTACAGATATCGGTAAAAGCTCTGTGCAGGTGCATGTCGAAGTCTGGACACAAAACCCACAAGACGATGCCCGTCGTAAAGTCTGTGACTCAACCATGGTGTATGTGGCGATTGAAGAAAGCGGCCGTATTCGCGCGTTACCCATCAATGACTAAACAGCGAATAGTTATATTCCATGGTGAGCCGCATTCAGCGATAACACCGCACGCGGGGATCTCAACGTTGGCAGGCAGATAGGCCGTCAGTGCTAACCAGACGACCGGTATGCGATGTTCATGCACAAAAAAAGGGCTGGTGTATACCAGCCCTTTTTTATTTTACTGCTAATGCAATCTTTCGATTGGCTTATTCAGCATTACGCGCATTGATAAACGCTTGCTCACTGATGCTGTGGTATTTCACCACTTTATCTTTGTACGCTTTAAATGATTCGTACACTTTCTTCGTCATTGGATCTTTGTTGGCGACTTCTAGCAATACTTCGTCTGACAACGTACGCAGTTTCATCAACACTTCTTTCGGGAAAGGACGAAGATCCACTTTGTGCTCGTCAACCAGCTCCTTCAAAGCGGCATTGTTACGGCTGGTGTATTCATCCAACATATCTTGGTTAACTGCACGAGAAGCCGTACGAACAATGGCTTGCAAGTCTTTCGGTAACGCATTGAATGCATCTTTGTTTACCGTGAATTCCATCATGGAACCTGGCTCATGCCAACCTGGGTAGTAGTAGTATTTAGCGGCTTTATACAAACCAAAGGCTAGATCGTTATACGGTCCCACCCATTCGGTTGCATCGATCGCACCGGTTTGCAAAGAGGTAAAGATTTCTGCACCGGGTAGCGTTTGTGGTGTACCGCCCGCACGAGCAAGTACTTCACCGCCTAGGCCAGGGATACGCATTTTCAAACCTTTTAGGTCATCAATGCTGTTGATTTCTTTGTTGAACCAACCACCCATTTGCACGCCTGTGTTACCGCCGGCTAATGGAATCAAGTTAAAGGGTGCGTACACTTCTTTCCACAATTCCATGCCGCCACCGTAGTGAATCCAGCCATGCATTTCTTGTG
Organism: uncultured Saccharospirillaceae bacterium; assembly: GCA_947503895.1. Taxonomy (GTDB): domain Bacteria; phylum Pseudomonadota; class Gammaproteobacteria; order Pseudomonadales; family Oceanobacteraceae; genus Bermanella. The sequence continues at coordinate 399,294 of CANNFT010000002.1, read as the reverse complement.
CGGTTAAACCAAACGGCACCGATGTAAAGAACTGGGCTGCTGGGCTTTTGCCTTTCCAGTAGTAAGCACCACTGTGACCCATTTCAGCTGTACCACGGGATACAGCATCAAACACTTCAAGTGCCGGTACTAATTGGCCAGCACCGTAGACTTTTACTTTGAGTCGACCGTCAGACATTTCACCCACCATTTCAGCAAAGCGCTCGGGTGCGGTGCCTAGGCCTGGGAAGTTTTTCGGCCAGCTGGTGACGAGCTTCCATTCGAAGGATTGTTTTTCAACTTGTTTGGTGTCGGCACTTTGTTCGGCTTTTTCACCGCAAGCAGCCAGCAAGGAGGCGATGGCCAACCCTGCGACAAATTTTAATTTTTTCTTAAATAGCATTTTTTATTGTTCTCCATGTGTGAATTTAATATTCAACTTTTTTATAAATGCAGAATGCTTGCTCAATCACAGCCGGTTACTGATCTAAAGTTTCCAGTTTAGCGAACGATGCCACTAACCATTTGGTGCCTTCAAAATCAAAATTGACCTGTACTCTTGCCTGCGCTCCCTGTCCTTCAAGATCCATCACCACACCTTCACCAAATTTTTGATGGTAAACGCGCTGCCCCAATTGCAAACCGGTCGCGGCTTTAGCAGACGCCATACTGTACGCGTTGGATAACGGTTTGCTGACCTTCGCCTTTAATCTAACTTCCTGAATATATTCATTCGGAATTTCACGAATAAACCGTGAGGGCGAAGAAAAATGTTCTTGTCCGTGTAGTCGACGGGACTCCGCATACGTCAGTATGAGTTTTTCCATCGCGCGGGTGATGCCCACGTAACACAAGCGTCGCTCTTCTTCTAATCGGCTGGGATCTTCCGCGGACATTTTATGCGGGAATAATCCTTCTTCAACCCCCCCCAGAAAAACAAATGGAAACTCTAGTCCTTTTGCGCTATGCAAGGTCATCATTTGTACACTGTCTTCGAATTCATCGGCTTGTGAATCACCGGCATCTAATGAAGCTTGGTCTAAAAACGCTGCCAGTTCTGAAGTGTGTACAACGTCGCTTTCTTCCGTATCTTCGGGCTTAAAGGTACGTGCCGCACTGACTAATTCGTCGAGGTTTTCTAATCGTGCCTGTGCTTTTTCGCCTTTTTCTTTTTTATGATGTTCAATTAGGCCACTGTGCTGAATAACGTGATCAACCAATTCATGCAACGCGACGTCTGCTGTCGATAATTGCATCTCTTCGAGCAATTCCATGAAATGACTCAAAGCTGTTAATGCTCGTCCAGCCAACAGTTTATGCTGCACGCTTTGTTCAACCGATTGCCACAGCGAAGTGCCGTTTTCACGAGCGTATTGACGCAATTGCTCAACTGTTTTTTCACCGATCGCGCGTGCGGGCACATTGATGACCCGCTCTAACGAGGCATCATCATGGCGATTTTGCAGCAAGCGTAAATACGCCATGGCATTTTTAATTTCTAGACGCTCGTAAAATCGCTGACCGCCGTATATGCGGTACGGCAGTGCCGCACGAATAAAGGCTTCTTCTATAGCCCGCGACTGAGCATTAGACCGATACAATATGGCGACTTCATTGTAGCGTCGACCTTTTCGTACCCAGTCTTCGACCGAGTCGGCAATAAAACGCGCCTCATCTTGCTCATTGAAAGCAGCGTACAGTGAAATTAATTCTCCGCCTTCGTCTTCGGTCCAGAGCTTTTTACCCAAGCGACTTGGGTTGTTATCAATGACGGCATTCGCTGCATTCAGGATATTGGCGGTTGAGCGATAATTTTGTTCAAGCTTCACCGTTTGCGCATTGGGGAAATCACTGGTGAACTGATGGATGTTCTCGATTTTTGCACCACGCCAACCATAAATGGATTGGTCGTCATCCCCCACGGCCATGAGAGGGATACGGTCACCCGCCAGCACTCGTAACCAAGCGTATTGAATGCTGTTGGTGTCTTGAAATTCGTCGACCAAGATGTAGCGAAAGCGATTTTGATATTGCGCCAAAACCTGTGGTTGGTTCAGCCATAATTCATGGGCTCGAAATAATATTTCAGCGAAATCAACCATTCCGCCGCGGCGGCATGCTTCCTCATAGGCGTCATAAATAGACAGCATGGTCGATGCCCATTGGTCATGCATTGGCTGAATGTGCTGTGGCCTGATGCCTTCATCTTTTTGCTGGTTGATATACCACTGGGCTTGTCGTGGTTGGAAGGCGTTTTCATCAATGTTCAAACTGCGAATTGTGCGCTTAATCAGGCGTAATTGATCATCGCTGTCCATAACTTGGAAATTTTCTGGCAAATTGGCTTCGCGCCAATGCGTGCGCAGTAAGCGATGGGCCAATCCATGGAAAGTGCCAATCCATAAATGCCTTGGCGATATACCCATAAGCTGCTCAATACGATGTCGCATTTCTTTAGCAGCTTTGTTGGTAAAGGTTACCGCGAGGATAGAGCCAGGCGACATCCCCTCCGTCTGCATGAGCCAAGCAATACGGTGCACCAACACGCGGGTTTTCCCGCTGCCAGCCCCTGCCAGTACCAGTTGATGAGTGAGTGGCGCAGCTACCGCCTCTCGTTGTTGCGGGTTTAACCCGTCGATCAATTCAGTCACGTCCATGGCGACGAAGTGTATCAAAAATGGCGGAGTGTGGTGAACGTTTGTCAAGCCAGCATAGAAGCACAACCGGTTACCCTGAGGTATACTCAAAGCTCTACTCATTCGCTGTTAGTGACCTGTGCCCAATAACCCATTCGTTAAACAAATTGAACACGCCAAATTGAACCTGCGAAAGTCGGAAATCAAAGTCGCCGATTATGTTCTGGGCAATGCAGAAGCAGTGATTCACATGCGCATCGTCGATCTAGCCCAAGAAGCGCAAGTCAGTGAACCCACCATCGTCCGTTTTTGTCGCGCGCTAGGGCTGAACGGTTTTCAAGCCTTCAAAGTCAAACTCGCACAGGCGAATGCGGCGCAACATAGCCTAGGCCAGTTTGCTATTGCTGAAGACGACACCGTCCCAGATATCGTGCAAAAAATATTTGATACCAGTGTGAATCAAATCGTCACCGTTCGAAATCACATGGAGGCAGAGCAAGTCAGCGATGCCGTAGACGCCTTATGCCAGTCGAAGCGTGTGGAGTTTTATGGCTTTGGTGCCAGTGGGGCGGTAGCGATGGATGCCATGCACAAGTTTTTTCGATTGCAATTTGCAACCGTGGCTTACAGCGACCCTCACATGCAAAGCATGTCGGCGGTTACCCTGCAAGCACAAGACATCGTGATCGCCATCAGCCAAAGTGGGCGAACCAAAGACCTACTCCACTCCATGGAAATGGCTCAAAACCAAGGCGCTCGAGTGATCAGTCTGTCACCGCCTCATACACCGGTGAGCGAACTGGCCGACCTACCCATTCACGTGCACATCAGCGAAGACACCGATATTTTCACCCCCATGACCTCACGCATTGCGCACTTAATGGTCATCGACTGTTTGGCTGTCGGTGTCGCGCAAAGAAAAGGCCCAGATTTCGAAGCGCACCTGACGAAAATTAAAAACAGTATTAGCGATTTACGCATTCGAGAACCTGACGCATAAGACAAGTAAGTATTTTATTTAAACAAAACTCCTGCCTTTACCTGATTAATTGACCCAGATGCCACATATTTGGCAAGCGCCACCCATTGTCACCTTGTGACAAAATTGTCATTCTTACGGAACCAATAAAAATAATAATACGTGCATGGGAAGTTCTGATTCGGCCAGCCATCTTACGTCACGATCGTTGTCCAGCATTAATCAGAATTACAGTCGGCCATCACCAGCCTGCTGATCGCAATACAATCCAAGCGCAAGTTTGCGTTGTATTGAATTAATCAGGCCATTGATGACAAACGCAATAAGGGGTCAAGCAATGGAAACCGCTCAAGCAAAGCAAAAAAATGTTGAGTTTGAAGATTTGGTCAACTTTGATTCAGATGGGAATGTCGTCGTAAAAAAACATTGCGACGCTTCTAATAAGCTGGTCGCACGGCGTGCGATCGAAGCACATTTGGAGCGCAAGCAACTTGATAATGTGATGGACGAATACTATTGGGGTGACACCTGATTCACTGAATCAGCACTGTCACTTTAAGACGACTCCATCATCGCTGACTGACAATGGCAGGCAGCCAGTGTTTATGGCTTTATCGTCAATGATTACGGGAAAAATTAAAGCTCTGACGTTTTCGTCAGAGCTTTTTTTATGCCACTGGCAAACGCTTAAGCACCTGTTTTAACGGGCCTTAACTGCGATCGAATGTCGGCAATCACATCCTTCGTATTAGGTTTGGTCCCACGCCACAACGCAAAACTTTCTGCCGCCTGTTCGACTAACATGCCCAGTCCGTCGTAGGCATTTTGACAACCTCGTTGCATCGCCCACGTCATGAATTTAGTCGGCTCAGCGCCGTACATCATGTCGTACACCTGTGTGTCAGGGGCAATGGTTTCGTCTTCGATCGGCGCCAGTTCACCCTGCAGGCTGGCCGATGTCCCATTAATGATAAGGTCGAAGCTACCAATTAAATCATGGAAACCACACCCATCCACATTCCCCAATTCAGCAAAGTCATAAGCCAATTGCTCCGCTTTGCTGACCGTACGATTGGCAATGGTGATGGAGCGAGGGTTTTCGGCTAGCAAGGGTTTTAATACACCCCGCACAGCACCGCCAGCTCCCAGTATCAACAGGCGTTTGCCTTCAATCACCACACCAAGATTCGCAGTGAGGTCTTGGACTAAGCCCACACCATCTGTGTTGTCACCGATGATCGTGCCGTTGTCACACAACTTAAGTGTATTCACAGCTTGAGCGGATTTTGCTCGTGGCGTGAGCTGATCAGCAAAACGAAACGCTTTCTCTTTAAATGGAACCGTGACATTAAGCCCTTTGCCCGAACCTTTAAAAAAGTCCTTCACCGCCATATCAAAATTGCCCACCGGCACCAACATGGCACTGTAAATCAACTCTTGCTGAGTTTGTTTGGCGAATTCTGCATGGATTTGCGGGGATTTGCTGTGATTGATGGGGTTGCCCATTACGGCGTACAAATCAGTCATGATTAAACCCAATCTTTTTTCACAAGAAAATCCGAATACAGTGCCGCTTCGGCCGACCCCGCTTCTGGGGTCCAGTTGTAATCCCAGTGCACAACCGGTGGCAATGACATGAGTATCGATTCGGTGCGACCACCTGTTTGCAAACCGAATATGGTTCCACGGTCGAACACCAGATTAAATTCCACGTAGCGGCCACGTCGATAGCACTGAAACTTACGCTCTCGATCGCCAAACGCATGGTCTTTGCGCTTTGCCATAATAGGTCGATAAGCTTTAATAAAGTGGTCACCCACCGATTGCATAAACGCAAAGCTATTCTCGAAACCACCTTCATTTAGGTCATCAAAAAATAAACCGCCAACACCTCGGGGTTCGTCACGATGCTTGAGATGAAAATAATCGTCACACCAGTTTTTGTATCGGCTGTAGAGGGTTTCACCAAATGGGTCACAAGCCTGTTTGGCTGTTTGATGCCACTGCACCACATCTTCTTCAAAACCATAATAAGGCGTGAGATCAAAGCCTCCGCCAAACCACCATACCGGCTCTTCGCCTTCTTTTTCGGCGACAAAAAATCGAACATTGGCGTGTGACGTAGGAACGTATGGGTTATGAGGGTGTATGACCAAACTGACGCCCATGGCTTGAAACGAACGACCGGCTAATTCAGGTCGATTGGCTGTTGCAGACGCGGGAAGTTGGTCACCAAATACATGGCTGAAATTCACGCCGCCTTTTTCAATGACGTTGCCATTTTCCATCACGCGGGTACGACCACCGCCACCCTGCTCGCGCAGCCAGCTTTCTTCAGTGAAGTCTGAGCCACCATCTTCTTCGGCCAGTTGCTTGCAAATGTCGTCCTGTAATTTCAACAGATAGTCTTTAACGACCGATATATCCATGTTTAACCTCGAAGAATTCGACCGCTTTTCAGGTCGATGATTTGACTGGGCTTACTCAGACCACCTAACGGACCGGGTACAATAAAGTCCAAGTAAAACCCTAAATGCTGACGTAACTGTATGGGATTTCGCGCGGGTGGACGACCTGACAAATTGGCCGAGGTCGAGACGATAGGGCCATTAAATTCATTACATAATTGACGAACAATCGGGTGATCGCTTACGCGTATCGCCACTGTGTCAAAGCGACCATGTACGAGTGGGTGGACTTTATTTTGATGCGGCACCAACCATGTCACTGGCCCAGGCCAACGCTGATTCATGCGGTCAAAGTCCTCTGCGGGCAGGTCTGACAATAAAAAGTCGAACTGGTGAATATGGCTGGCGATTAAGATCAGCCCTTTATCTTGTTCACGGCGTTTGAGCTCAATGACTTTTCGTAAAGCTTGTGGATTGTCAGGATCACACCCGATTCCCCAAACCGCTTCTGTGGGATAGGCAATTACTCCGCCTGCGTGCAAGATGTGACTTGCTTGATAGATGGGCCAGCGCATCGACTCTTAATTTATCACTATAAGGAACGAGCAAATTACTGGAGGCGTGGCTTTGGCGCAAGTGGTTGTACCCGAAATGCTGCCTAAATTCATGCCGCCTTAACTTTGCACTCATTCATCATAGCAGGTGATAGAGACCATCTTGGTGTTGCACCCGCCCTTGGATTTCCCATTGAATCAATTGACCCGTTATAAATACAACACTGAGTTGGCTGCGTTCAGAAAGTGTGTCCACACTGCAGCCGTCAAAGTCGAGCGCGGCCAGTAGCGCTTGCTCTTCGTCGGTACGAGCGAAATCCAATAGGCTTTTACGCTGTTCATACTGCATGGATTTATCCACAAACGTTTGTGGCGGTTGAATTTGCGGCAATTCTTGCAGAATATCTTCCACCGTTTCGACCAAGGCGGCCCCTTGTCGAATTAAATAGTGGCAACCCGCTTTTTGTGGGTTTTGAATGGAACCTGGAATCGCGAAGACTTCCCTGTTTTGCTCCAGTGCCTGTCGAGCCGTAATCAACGAACCGCTTTTCAGTGTGGCTTCCACCACCAAACAACCCAAGCTCATACCACTGACAATACGATTGCGACGTGGAAAATTCCCCGGATGCGGTTTTGTATCCAAAGGAAACTCGCTGACTAAAGCCCCTCGTTCAACGATTTGATCCGCCAACGATTGATGTTGCTTAGGATAAATATGCTCCAACCCCGTCCCCATTACCGCAATGGTGAGACCTTGCGCATCCAACGCGCCAAGGTGCGCTGCTGCATCCACGCCTTTGGCCAAGCCGCTCGTCACAACCAAATCGGCGTCCGACAATCGTTGGCTAAAATCGTAAGCTTGTTGATAACCGCCAGCAGTGGGATGTCGGCTGCCAACCACCGCCATTTGCGGCATATTCAGCGCCATTAAACGCCCCTTGACCATTAACATCGGCGGTGGGCTGGCCACTTCGAGCAACCGGCTGGGGTAATGGTCATCCCCCCAAAAGACGAGGTGATGCGCATCATTTTCCTGCCAGCGTAATGTTTTTTCGACGATCTTGTGGGGATGGTTGGGCGGATACCGACGCATATGTTCGGCAGATTTAGCTGACACGCCCAATGACTTTAATGACGAGGCATCCATCTTGTGTAAATCTTGAAAGCGCAATCCGTCACGGCCTTGGGTGAGGCATTGGGACAACTGGTAAAAGGTTTTCGGCCCGATGCCTGGGGTCAGCGCCGTACAGAGAAGTGCGAGTTTTTCTGCCGCTGGAAACGCGACAGGTGGCTGTCGATCCGCTACACCATCCGCGTCTTCAAAATGCAAAGCACCTTGCTGCGCACCCGATGGGTCGTCTTGATCGAAAGGCTCACGTACTTCAAAGCTGGGCGTTAGGCTGGATTGATACTGAAAAGGTGAAAATGGCGCATCCATTTGGCTCATAGGGAATCATCCTGATTCAAGCGACACAAATTAAAAAGTTAGCAAACTGAGGACAACGATCGTCGCCGCTGGCCAATGCTGTGGCTCAGCATCGACAGGGATGGTAAGGGGTTTTGAAGGATTATAACAGGCCCAAAAAAAGGTGCTGCTGCACCTTTTTTGATTCAGTGGCCAATCTCACCACTCAAAGACCAGAAACGAGGAACCGTTTAAGGGTTACGTACTTGATCGCCCACGCTGAGTGGTCGTTTAGCTTTCAGCACCAGGCCATAGCTCACTTTATCAAATACACGGAATAGCATCAGCAGTCCCGCACGCTCAGACGGCAAGCGCACTTTACGGCGCGTCACACGATCCAGCACAACACCGCCTTCTTTGTAGATCGCCAATACGTTGCCTTCCGTCACGCCTTCGCGCTCACCTTGGTTCACGACGACCACATTGAACTGACCAATTTGATTAACACCGCTCAATACGGCAATCATGCGGCCCTGAACGGTTCCCGAAGGTGAACTGGGCATAAAGTTGGTCACCAACTTACGCTCATCTGTGGCCAATAAACGGTCGCCTATCACCACTTCTTCTCGTGCACTGGATAATTCGAGCTTTGCAATGTCGCCGTCCCACGTGGCCACAGTGCCCGTACCAATCTCGCGCGCTTCTAACCCCAGTACTTCACTGGTGTCTGGATCGACAAATAATTGTCCTTTTCGGAACAAGCCGTAGGCTGACTCCGGTTCTTCACCTCTTTCGAACCCACGGGCGTATACCGTGCCGCCGCCACCGGCCAAAATTCGATTATCGTCTCCAGCCACTACATAAGGCGCGCCTTCTAATTGCGCTGCCTTAACGATGCGGCTATTGGTCAAGAAGCTAGCAATTGCATCCAGCGGAATCGCAGGGATGGCTGTATCCAACATCGTGATGCGCGCAGTCGGCGTTAACTTCACGGTGTTGCCGCCCGGGCCACGATCCGTCACCGTCAACCGAGTCTTCGTGTTCATGCGACTGTTTTGATCGGTGTACACCAAGCCAATGGTGTCACCAGGATAAATCAGGTGTGGGTTTTCAATTTGGCTGTTCAATTGCCAGATTTCGGGCCATAACCACGGATCTCGCAGAAACGTCTCCGAAATATCCCATAGGGTATCGCCATCTTTCACCACGTATTGTTCCGGGTGGCCTTCTTTTAATTCTACTGCTTGAACACGTGAAACTGTGATCAAAACAAGCGCGACGAGCCATAAACGTTTTAGCATGGGCTAATCCTTCGCTTCCTTATTATTTTGGCCTAACAGAGGCGGGCATGATTCGATATAATAGTCAGTCTCAATCTTAGCAGGGCCTTAGGCTCTTTTACCACTAAGGCTTCACAAGTTTATGGCCATATTAGAAATATTAGAATTTCCAGACGCTCGTTTGCGCAACATTGCCAAACCCGTGACTCAGGTAACCGATGAAACGCGCAGGATCATCGATGACATGTTTGAAACCATGTATAACTGCCCCGGCATTGGCCTCGCAGCCAGTCAGGTCGATATACATCAGCAAATTGTCGTCATCGATGTCTCTGAAGATCAGTCAGAACCTTTGGTGCTGATTAATCCCAAGATCACTGTATTGGATGGTGAACCTGAAAAGATGCAAGAAGGCTGTTTGTCTGTGCCGGGCTTCTACGAAGAAGTCGAGCGCATCGAACATTGCAAGGTGGAAGCCTTAGATCGCAACGGTGAACCATTTGAAATGGAAGCCACCGGCTTGCTCGCGGTCTGCATGCAGCACGAGATGGATCATTTGAACGGAAAATTGTTCGTGGATTACTTATCCAATACCAAGCGTGATCGCATTCGTAAGAAACTGGAAAAACAACACCGACAACAGGCTCGCCAGTAGTCGGTTAAGGAAAAGACGTTGAGAATTGTTTTTGCGGGCACGCCCGATTTTGCCGCGACCCATTTGCAGGCGCTGTTAGACTATGCTCAATCCCACACCGACTTCCATATTGTCGGTGTTTACAGTCAGCCCGATCGCCCAGCGAATCGCGGTAAAAAACTGATGGCCAGTCCAGTGAAACAACTGGCGCTCGAAAACGGTCTCGATGTCTATCAGCCGCTGAATTTTAAAGCAGATGAAGACGTGGATGCATTGGCGGCGTTAAAACCCGATTTGATGGTGGTGGTGGCGTACGGCCTGCTGTTACCGCAGCGGGTGTTGGACATCCCCACATTAGGCTGTATTAACAGTCATGCTTCTCTGCTACCGCGCTGGCGCGGAGCCGCACCCATTGAACGGGCCATCGAAATGGGTGACAGCAAAACCGGCGTCACCGTGATGCAAATGGAAGCAGGGTTAGACACTGGGCCCATGTTGTACAAAGCGGAAGTGCCCATTGCCGCCACGGACACCGGCGGTTCAATGCGCACTCGGTTAGCTACTGTCGGTGCCAAATCGGTGATTGAAGTCGTTGAACGATTTTCCAAAGGCCCTGTGCTGGGAGAAGTTCAAGACGACAGCCTCAGTAGTTACGCTAAAAAGTTAAATAAGCAAGAAGCTTTAATTAATTGGCATGCTTCGGCAGAAGCCATTGCCCTTAAAGTGCGAGCGTTTAACCCAGCGCCTATGTGTTTTACGTTACTGGGCGATCAGCGTATTCGTGTTTTGCAAGCTGAGGTTGTACCGCAAAGCCACCGTTCTATTCCCGGCACCATCCTTTCGGTTTCCGAACAAGGGATACTCGTGGCCTGTAGTGAGTTTTCGCTCAACCTTAAACACATTCAATTGCCCAATAAAAAACCCGCTCAGGTAGCCGATATATTAAACGGCAACCACCCATTCGTTGAGCAGTATGTACTGGCCAGTGAGTTTTAACCGTGCAGCGTGTGGGCCGACGAGTGCGGGTTTTCTTTAGACCATCCGAGTCACAAACAAGCCCGCCTTAGGAAGGTTAATGAGCAACACGATTTCAATTTTTTATTTATTAAACGCTGATGTTCAGCGTTTTTTTATGAGCGTTCGCCAATGAATTGCCGTGGGGCTGCAGCCCAAATATTGCACCGTTTGGTGACGCAAAATCAAAGTCTGACGCCTTTGCTGGCGCATTACGAAACCCATATTCCTGACCAAGATCGTGGGCTGTTACAAGCCTTATGTTTTGGCAGTTGCCGACACTACTTCAGCATTAATGCCATCAGCAAAATGCTGATGGTGCGTCCGTTACCCGAAAACGACGGTGAGGTGCAGGCATTGATCTGGGTCGGGCTCTTTCAGCTGGCACACAGTGAGATTTCGCCCCACGCGGCTATTAATGAAACCGTAAAAGCTTGTGAACAACTAGGTTTTGAAAAATACAAATCATTGGTCAATGCCATATTAAGACGCTTCCAACGTGAAGAGTCCGAACTGATGGCGGGCTTACGACAAAGTGATGTTCCTGCGTATGAACACCCCAAGTGGCTGCTTAAAATGCTTAAAAAATCGTGGCCGGAACACTGGCAAACGATCACACAAAGCGCCAATCTTCATCCGCCCATGACGCTCCGAGTGAATACTCACAAACAAAGCCGCCCGTTCTATTCAGAACAGCTGAATGTGGCCGAAATCGAGCACTACCCTACGCCCTTGTCCAGTAGCGGTATTACGCTCACAACGCCTCGAAACGTTGCCCATTTACCGCAGTTTTCGCAAGGCAGCTGCAGTGTGCAAGACGAAGCCGCGCAATTGGCGGCTGAGATTCTTAATCCGCAAAAAGGCGAGCGCATTTTAGACGCCTGCGCCGCACCTGGTGGTAAAACCTGTGCGCTGCTTGAGCGCGTCGAAGGAGCAGCCTCCGTTCTCGCAGTGGACGCCGACCAAAATCGTTTGCAGCGTGTTCATGAAAATTTACAACGCTTAGGCTACACGGCCGAAGTAAAATGTGGCGAAGCACAAGATGCTGCCGCTTGGTGGGATGGCACCCCGTTTGATCGCATTCTATTGGATGTGCCCTGTTCTGCAACCGGCGTCATTCGCCGCCACCCCGATATCAAGCTACTGCGTCAACGCGAAGATATTGCTAAGCTGGCGACATTGCAGGGCGAAATATTGCGCTCCGCTTGGCAGCAATTGAAACCCGGCGGGCATTTACTCTATGCCACCTGCTCCATTCTTCCACAGGAAAATGCCGACAACATCGCTGCATTTTTGAATGAACAAATGGATGCTCAGTTGCAATCACTGCCGGCTCACTTAGAGGCTTTATTGACCCAAGCCCAAACGACGGATGCCGTCGTGAATACGGGCGCTGGTTGGCAGTTATTTCCACAGGCCAATGGCCACGATGGTTTTTTCTACGCGCTGTTAAAAAAGGCGGATGTCTAACGAATGAAGATCATCATACTCGGTGCAGGCCAGGTGGGCGGCACATTGGCTGAGCATCTCGCCATTGAAGGCAATGACATTACGGTGGTCGATACGGATGCCTTGCGATTACGGGAATTGCAAAGTCGTCTCGATATTCGAACCGTACGCGGCAAAGCCTCGTATCCAGAAGTGCTTAAACAAGCAGGCGGAGACGATGCGGACATGCTAGTGGCCGTCACCAATAGCGATGAGATCAATATGATCGCTTGTCAGGTCGCACATACCCTATTTCGTACACCAACAAAAATTGGCCGAATTCGCGCACAAGACTACAGCCAGCATCATGATTTATTTGGCAACCAAGCCGTCCCCATTGATGTATTTATTAGCCCCGAACAAGTGGTCACCAATTACATTAAGCGATTGCTGGAATTTCCGGGAAGCTTGCAAGTACTCGATTTCGCCAGCGGCCGTGCGCAACTGGTGGGCGTTAAAGCCTATTACGGTGGGCCTTTGGTCGGCCAAGAATTGCGTTATTTACGTCAGCATTTAAAAAGCGGTGTGGATACGCGTGTCGCGGCCATTTACCGACGCGGGCAAGCACTGCTGCCCAAAGCCGATACGGTGATTGAAGTCGACGACGAAGTTTTCTTCATCGCCGCGAAGAAAGACATTCGTTCTGTCATGGCTGAGCTTCGCCGATCAGAACAACCGTATAAGCGCGTCATCATTGCAGGCGGCGGCAACATTGGTGCTCGATTAGCACAAGCGTTAGAACCCTTTTATAACGTCAAATTAATTGATCACAACATCAGTCGTTGTGAACGCCTCTCCGAAAAAACTAAGAATAAAACCATCATCATTAATGGCAGCGCTACCGATAAAGAACAATTACTCGAAGCCAATATTGAAAACACCGACGTATTCTGTGCACTGACCAATGACGACGAAGTGAACATCATGTCGTCCATGCTCGCCAAACAGTTGGGCGCACGAAAAGTGTTAACCTTGATTAATAAAACGCAGTATGTGGATTTGGTTCAGGGGCAAGGCATCGACATTGCCATCAGTCCCTCACAAACCACCATAGGTTCCCTGCTCACCCATGTGCGACGCGGCGACGTAGCCAATGTCCACAGTTTAAGACGTGGCGCAGCCGAAGCCATCGAAGCCATCGCCCATGGGGATAAACGTACCTCTAAAGTGGTGGGACGTCGACTTGATCAAATTGATTTACCTGAGGGTACGACGATTGGTGCGGTCGTGCGAAACGAAACCGTACTCATTGCCCATAGTGATGTGGTGGTGGAAAGTGATGACCATGTCATTTTGTTCGTGCTGAATAAAAAACGCATTCCAGAAGTAGAGCGTCTTTTCCAAGTGGAATTGGGCTTCTTCTAATTTCATCACGATCACCACGAACATTTTTTTAACCGGGTTACTGGCGAACAGATTGATATCTGTTATCAGAAAGGATTTTGCAGTTCATGCACGCGGCCGTTATTTTTCGCATTCTGGGCATATTGCTCATGGTGTTCAGTTTATCGCTGTTACCACCCATGGTGGTTTCATTGATTTATCAAGACCAAACACTCAGTGCATTTGTGACTGCATTGGGGATAAACTTTTCGATTGGTGCCATGTTGTGGTACCCATTTCGAAATCGTAAGCAAGATTTGCGCATTCGCGATGGCTTCCTCGTCACCGTATTATTTTGGCTCACCCTTGGTATTTCTGGCGCAATGCCGTTGATGTTAGCCGACAGTCCTGGGCTGAGCTTTACGGATGCTTTTTTTGAGTCTTTATCCGGCTGGACCACCACAGGGGCGACTGTCATCACTGGCATTGATCATTTGCCAGAGTCTATTTTATTTTACCGCCAGCAAATTCAGTGGATGGGCGGCATGGGGATCATTGTCTTGGCCGTGGCCATTCTGCCGATGTTGGGTATCGGAGGGATGCAGCTTTTTCGCGCCGAAACACCCGGCCCAGTGAAAGACTCAAAACTTACACCACGCATTACCGAAACGGCCAAGACACTTTGGTATATCTATCTTGCATTGACCATTGCCTGCGCACTCGGCTATTGGGCGGCCGGTATGAGCTTGTTTGACGCCATTGGGCATTCATTCTCGACCATCGCCATCGGCGGATTCTCCACCCATGACGCCAGTATCGGTTATTTCAACAGTGGCTTAATTGAAAGCATCGCAATTTTCTTTATGCTCATCAGTGCCTTTAATTTCGCATTGCATTTTTATACTTGGCGCAACCGTGGCATCCGTCACTACTTTCAAGATTCTGAAGTCAAATTATTGCTGAGCGTGCTCGCGGTGGCCGGCGTCGTCACGGTGAGCGTACTCATGTATAACCATACCTACGACCCTGACCGCGCGCTGCGCTATGGCATTTTCGAGTTGGTCTCCATTGCCACCACGACCGGTTTTGCCACCGCAGACTTTTCCGTGTGGCCTATTTTCCTACCGTTTTTATTATTCTTTTTAGCCTTTATGGGCGGCTGCGCGGGTTCAACCGGTGGTGGTTTAAAAGTGATTCGCGTGCTCTTGTTATTCAAACAAGGTAATCGAGAGATGCGCCGTTTAATTCATCCCAATGCCATCATGCCCTTACGAGTCGGAGGCAGGCCCGTAGACGATCGTGTCATTCAAGCAGTGTGGGGATTTGTCAGTGTGTACATTCTTTTGTACATCATTATGTGTATTTTATTGTTGGCCACAGGGCTGGACTTTGTCACAGCCTTTTCTGCGGTGGGCGCTTGTATGAATAACCTAGGCCCAGGTTTAGGTGGGGTCGCCGCACACTACGGCGATATTTCAGACTTCGCTAAATGGGTGCTGATTTTTGCCATGCTGTTGGGACGACTGGAAATCTTTACCTTGCTGGTGCTGTTTACACCGACGTTTTGGCGGCAGTAATACACAACGTTTTTCACGTCTGCACTGGGCTTTTCTTTGGCTTCACACCTTGCTTTGCATTGGGGTGATGGGCTCCCGGTTTCTTTTGTGGGGATGGCTCCCCACACCCCTCTTCGCGGCTACAAGCCTCCCTACGACTTTATATATTTCATTGACGGCTGAGATGGCGGTCGTCTTAAAAGCCGCATTGATGTGATCGATTCGTTTAAATTTTCAAAAAAACAAACACGGTTTATTTAAAACTTGGGTGTTTATAAATCCTGAGCTTCGTATATTTCGGTGGGTTTGAAAGTGGGGCGGAAGCCATGAACGACGGCTTTAAAGCTGGTCAATTCAATGCGTATCATGATCTGCACTGGGCTTTTCTTTGGTTTAACTCCTTGCTTTGAATTGGGGTGTTGGGCGCCCGGTTTTCTTTTGCGGGGATGGCTCCCCACACCCCTCTTCGCGGCTACAAGCCTCCCTACGACTTTATTTATTTCATTGACGGTTGAGATGCCGGTCGTCTTAAAGGCCGCATTGATGTGATCGATTCGTTTAAGTTTCTCCAATAAAAAAAACGTTTTATTTTAACCTGGGTAAGTTTGGAGGTCGGGCTGAAGCCATGCGCGACGTTTACAACAAAGGTCAGCTTAATCTGTATCAGGCCTCAGTGTTTTTTATAGTATTTCTCTGGGTTACGTTTAAAGCGTTTGTAATCCCATTGATATTGAGCGGGGTCACTGGCAATACAGCGCTCAAACCCTCGATTCATGGCCGTCGCCGATTCGCTCGGATCGTCACTGTAAATACCCGTCTCTGCCGCCTCAAACACTAGCTCAAATCCATCTTCTAAACGACGAACATACACATGCAAGGCTTTTCCATTTGGGTGACTTTGCAGCATATGATGAATCAATTTGGGTGTGAGCGCGGGCACGCCAAAGAACTCTGCCCACACACCACTTTTCTCTGACGGTTCTTGATCCGGTGCCAGTAAGGCTACGCCACCTTGTTTGAAGTGGTCGATAAAGCGTTCTACCCCCGATCGATTACCCGACACCATGGTCACGCCGCCCCGTTGGCGGGTACGCAGCATCCATTGTTCAAAGGCGGGCATTTTGGCCATTTTGTACAATCCCATAATGCGGCCACGGGACGGTAAGTAGCAATTTAGCCATTCCCAGTTACCGAAATGTAAAGTAAGTAATAACACACCTTGCCCTGATGCCACGGCGTCTAAGAATAAAGATTCGTTGACGATGCGTTTTAATTGGCCTTCATTACGCAACATTTCCTTCTCAGAGCCCGTCCACGCCACACCCGTTTCTGCCATGGATTTGCCTGTTTCAATTACACTGCGCTTAGCCAGCATCTGTCGCGCTTGTTCGTCCATATCGGGGTAGCACAAAGCCAAATTTTTCAATGTGGTTTGGTAAAGCGTGCTATTGCTGACGACCAGCCCTCGGCCAATCATGGTGCCAAAGCGACGTGCGCCCTGCAGTGAAAATAAGCCCAATGACTTGATGAGGCCGATGGCTAAAAGCGATTTGATGTCCATACGAGAGTACTACCTAAGACGGTCTTTCAAACAGGCCGACTTTGCCTGATTTAGAGCAGTTTGGCTACGGCTTGCTATCCTTATTAATAGCCCAAATTAGGATGAATTATGCTCGAACTCGATGCCATGTTGTCCGGTAAACGGATTCTCGCCATAGATGACCTGGTGGAATCACGCAGCGCAATGAAAAAGATGCTTATGATACTGGGCGCATCCAATGTCGATGTCGCAATGGATGGCGATGAAGCCACACAATTCATCATGGACCACGACTATGATTTGGTCATTTCTGACTACAATCTTGGCAAAGGCAGAGACGGACAGCAGATTTTAGAGGAAGCGCGATTTACCTGTCGCCTAAAAGCCACTTCCACCTTTGTGATGCTGACCGGCGAGAACGCCATGGACATGGTCATGGGCGCCATCGAATACGAGCCCGATGATTACATTACCAAACCTTTCACCATTGACGTCATGCGGCAGCGGCTCACTCGCATCCTGCGCGTAAAAGAAGATTTGCGTCCCATCAATGTGGCCATTGATGCACAAAATAAAGAGCAAGCTCTTCAATGCTGCAATCAATTATTAACTGAAAAACCCAGACTGAAAAACCGTATTGAACGCATTAAAGGACGCACACTGCTGGCACTGAAAAAAAATGAAGAAGCGTTAGCCTTATATGAGTCAATTTTAAAAGAGCGTGAAATTAATTGGGCATTGCTGGGAAAAGCCACAGCGCTTTTCTATTTAAAAAAACTGGATGCTAGTAATGAGCTATTAGAGTACACCGTGCGGCAATATCCTAAATACGTTCAATGTTACGACCTTCAATCAAAGATTTATTTAGAACAAAAAAATACTCAAGATGCACAATCCTCACTTGAACGTGCGGTGTCTGTTTCACCGAAACAAGTTTTGCGGCAAATGGAATTGGGCAGAATCGCATTTGCCAATAAAGACTTTAAGGTTGCAGAAAATGCTTTTCGGCAGTCCATGAAATTAGCTCGACATTCCTGTTATCGAAGCGTGAAAAACTATTTGCACTTCGCAGAAAGTTTACAATATAAAATTTCGCCCAAAAGTACCCGAGATTCACGCGATGGCAGTAATGATGCTTTTAAGGCCATCGATGAAGCCAAAGGTATTTATAAAGAAAACCCAGATTATGTTTTCGAAGCCACGCTAATCGAAAGTACGACTTACACCAATTTAGGCAAGGAAACCGATGCCAAATTGACGGCGGAAAAAGCCGAGAAACTAATGGCAAAAATTACCCATCCGACGGCCGCCCATCAATTGGCCATGGCCAATGTATTTATAGCGACCAAGAGCCATGCAAAAGCACAGGATTTGTTAGCACAACTGAATGCCCGTACGGATTTAAGCCGAAGTGAAGAGCGCGAATTAAACAGAACACGTAATGAAATCAGTGAAAAAGTGGTGCGTGAATACACGACAGAAATAAACGATAAAGCGATCGCATTTTTTGAACGCGGGCAATTGTCAGAGGCCATTAAATTATTTGATCAAGCAACGTCATACAAAGAAGCCGGTTTAGCCGTTTTATTAAACGCCATTCAAGCAAAAATTACCTACATGGAACAACGTAACGTCGATCGCGAAATGGCCAAACATGTGAACAGCTTGTTAGACCGCATTGGAGAAATGCCCGAAACCGATGAACGCTACAATCGCTGGACGCAGCTCAAGCAAGCCCAGCAACGTATTATGCGCGCATTATGAATTTCCACCGATATTTATGCATGCCAAGAACCGATTAACGAGGGAGCACCATCATGCCGTTCGACGTTAATACGCTACTCAGTTCTGAACTGCACAGTATTAAAAATCGCATGCAAGCATTGTTAAGCGCGCAGTCTGATTTAGCGGATATGCTGAAGGATCAACCCGAATATCAGGCCCCGCTGAAATCCATTCACCGTAATAGCCAACAATTAAACCAACAACTGGTCGAACTGCTGTCGATCTTAAAAATTCAGCACACTGCATTCACGCCCAACATCGATGAGAACTGGTTATGCGATACCGTCGCCAGCGTTATTCAAGAGCTCGCATTGGGACCGGACGGCCCCACCATTAACCTCGACTTTGATCATGAATTTAATGGTTATTACGACGAACAGTTAATATCCATCGCCGTGCACAATGCGCTCATCAATGCCATAAATGCGGGTGCGAATAACGTTTCCATTGCCGTGGAAGAAGAAGATAACGGCAGCTTTATGCTGTTAATTTCAGACGATGGCCCAGGCTTTCCAGATGCCATGCTGGATAACCGAACCTTTAATCCGCAGGGAACGGGCAGCGGCCTCGGCTTGTACTTAATGTCACAGGCTCTTGAAGCGCACCACAAGGATGATCTCAAAGGCAGTCTGACCATACGCAATCGTCGAGAAGGTGGGGCCGTGGTTGAACTGCTGGTGCCTTGATTTACCCCGAATCATCAATACGCATTCACCATTAACCTCCCTTTCAATGCGCCGGATGCCTGCTTTCATCGCTACATTGCGCACCAGATTGGCAGGATGAAGCGGCAAAACTGGCGACTCATTGTTCAGAGCCGTATAATCGGCGGCTTTTCCAGCGAATTCACAACATCGGTAGGCCCAAGTGTCCGAACAACAATACGACGTGAAAACCTTTCAGGGCTTAATAGCTGCCCTGCAAAATTTCTGGTCGCAGCAAGGCTGCGTCATCAATCAGCCCATCGACATGGAAGTAGGTGCTGGCACGTTCCACACGTCCACCTTCCTACGTGCGATCGGCCCAGAAACGTGGAATGCCGCCTACGTTCAACCATGTCGTCGCCCTACCGACGGTCGCTACGGGGAAAACCCCAATCGCCTACAGCATTACTACCAGTTTCAAGTGGTCATGAAGCCCAGCCCGCTCGACATTCAAGATAAGTACTTAGAAAGCTTAAAAGTCATGGGCATCGACACCCTAGTGCACGACGTGCGGTTTGTGGAAGATAACTGGGAATCCCCTACCCTTGGGGCTTGGGGCTTGGGCTGGGAAGTCTGGTTAAACGGCATGGAAGTCACGCAGTTCACCTATTTCCAACAAGTGGGTGGCTTAGAGTGCTATCCCGTGACCGGCGAAATTACTTACGGTCTTGAACGTATAGCCATGTATTTACAAGGCGTCGACAGCATTTTTGATCTGGTGTGGTGCTACGGACCAGACGGCAGCAAGGTCACCTACGGCGATGTGTTCCATCAAAACGAAGTGGAAATGTCTGCGTACAATTTCGAACACGCTGACGTCGATTTTCTGCTGCAAGCGTTCAATCAGCACGAAGCCGATTGTGCCCGTCTAATTGAAGCTGGGCTCGCACTGCCTGCCTATGAAAAAGTATTAAAAGCCTCTCACGCATTTAACATGTTAGATGCGCGCCATGCGATTTCCGTGACCGAACGTCAAGGCTACATTTTGCGTGTGCGCACCTTAGCCCGTAGTGTCGCAGAAGCGTACTTCCAATCTCGCCGCACACTCGGTTTTCCTTTAGCCCCTGAAGGCATTCGTAATGAAGTGTTGGCGCAAGTGGAAGCAGAAGAAAAAGCCACTGCAGACGCCGCCGCTAAAAAAGCCGCAAAAGCTAAGAAAAAGGGAGCCAAATAATGAGCACGCATGATTTTCTAGTGGAGATTGGCACCGAAGAATTGCCGCCGAAGGCGCTTAAATCCCTTGCTGCTGCTTTTCAACAAGGCATTGAACAGCACCTTGAATCCAAATCCTTGAGTTTTGCCAGCAGCCAAGTATTTGCCGCACCTCGTCGCTTAGCATTGCGCTTAAAGGGTTTGCAATCTCAAGGCGCTGACAGCCAAATAGAAAAATTTGGTCCTTATACAAACGTCGCATTTGATGCGGATGGCAACCCAACCAAAGCCGCAGAAGGTTTTGCACGGGCAAATGGTGTCGACTTTGATGCGATCAGCCGCACGACCGATGAAAAAGGTGAGCGTTTGTATTACGCGCAAACCGTTGCCGGTGCGCACGCCGCAGATGAACTTCCAGTCGCCATCACAGACGCTCTGTCAAAATTACCGATTCCTAAGAGCATGCGCTGGGGCAGCAGCCGAATCGCATTTGTTCGCCCCGTTCATTGGATCGTACTGTTACTCGATAGCAAACCTCTAGAAGCCGATATTCTTGGTGTTAAATCGAACTATTTTTCCAAAGGTCACCGATTCCACGCAAACCGTGAAATCGCCATCACCAGTCCGGATGCTTACGAGTCCATCTTGCAAGAGCAAGGCAAGGTATTGGCAGATTATGATGTGCGTAAATCCATGATCCGCGAGCAAGTGTTAGCAGAAGGTCAGAAATTAGGTGGGCAAGCCATTATCGACGAAGACCTGTTGGATGAAGTGACGTCACTGAACGAATGGCCAACCGCATTGGCAGGCAAGTTTGAAGACCGCTTTTTGGATGTCCCGGCCGAAGCTTTGATTTCTTCCATGAAAGAACATCAAAAGTACTTCCATGTGGTCGATGACAAAGGCCAGCTCATGGCAAACTTTATCACCGTCTCTAATATTGAATCGAAAGACCCAAGACAGGTCATCGAAGGCAATGAGAAAGTGATTCGCCCTCGTTTGGCCGATGCTAAGTTTTTCTGGGATACCGACCGCAAACAAACACTGGAAAGCCGTTTTGAGAAACTGGAAACGGTCGTCTGGGTACAAAAGCTTGGTACGCTGAAAGACAAGTCTGAGCGTTTAATGAAGCTTAGCCAAAACATCGCAGCAGCCATCGGAGGCGATCAAGTATTAGCCGCACGTGCTGCTAAATTGGCTAAAACCGATCTTCTCTCTGATATGGTTTATGAATTCACAGACCTTCAGGGATTAGCGGGCACTTACTACGCACAACACGATGGCGAACCCGCCGAAGTGGCGGCAGCCATGAAAGAGCAATACCAACCGGCTTTTTCCGGTGATGATTTACCCGCCACCGTGACAGGTTTAGCCTTAGCGATTGCGGACCGCGTCGACAGCCTAGTCGGTCTATTTGGCATTGGCCAAATCCCCACTGGTGGTAAAGACCCCTACGCACTGCGTCGTGCTTCTTTAGGCGTGTTGCGCTTATTGGTAGAAAAAGATTTAGACATTGATCTATCAGACTTGATCGACTGGGCGATGGATAATCAATGGCCTATCGAATTAAAAGCCGACACGAAAGCCAAATTAACCGAGTATATGTTGGATCGTTTCAGTGCTTGGTACCAAGATGAAAACATTCCTGCTGAAGTCTTTATGGCCGTGCGTGCACGTGGCATTACCAAGCCAAAAGACATCAATCAGCGCGTACACGCTGTTCATGGTTTTTCCAAGCTGGAAGCCGCCGCTGCATTAGCATCTGCTAATAAGCGCGTCTCCAACATTCTGACCAAGAATGATGCTGCCATGACCAACCCAGTGGTGAACGAAACCCTGCTACAGGAAGACGCTGAAAAAGTGCTCTATCGCGAATTATCCGCGAAGTCGAGTGAGGTCATGCCGTTATTCGCCGCTGGTCAATACGCCGAAGCGCTGTCCTCACTGGCCAGTTTAAGAACGGCCACCGATCAGTTTTTCGATAGCGTGATGGTTATGGCCGACGATGAAGCCGTTAAACAAAATCGATTGTCGTTACTAAACCAATTGCGAAACCTGTTTTTGCAAGTGGCCGACATCAGCGTGCTTTAACAACCCCCCGATCAGTGCATTCGGTATCGCCTTAAGCTAAACCGGTGCACGCTCAGTTGAGCACTTTGAAACGGAAATACTTGAGTCTACTTCAAGTGTTTCCGTTTTTGCTTCTGCCATGCATGAGCAGCCGAATGAAGCCCGCGCGACCTTTGCACGCTGTGGGTCCATGTTTTACTGATGAGTCCCGCACATGACCGTAAATCAAGCCGCATCCACCCCCCATAAACTGATTGTCCTCGACCGCGATGGCGTCATTAATCAAGATTCGGATGACTACGTAAAATCAGTGGATGAATGGATACCACTAACCGGCTCAATCGAGGCGATTACCCGCCTGTCTAAAGCGGGGTTTCTCATCGCCATTGCGACGAACCAGTCTGGGATCGCGCGAAAGTACTTTAATCAGCGTGATCTTGACGCAATGCATACTAAAATGGAGACATTGGTAACTGAAGCAGGTGGTAAAATTGACTATATTGCCTACTGCCCTCATGGGCCAGACGACTGCTGTGATTGCCGTAAGCCTTTACCGGGCCTGATCAAACAAATAGAACAGGCATTAGACGTAAACGCAGCGGGTGGCGTCATGGTGGGAGATTCGCTGCGAGATTTGCAAGCGGGTCAGGCGGTCGACATGCACGCTGTGTTGGTCAAGACGGGGAAAGGAGAGCGAACCTTGGCAAAAGGTGAAGGTCTCATGGGCGTATCAATATTTGACGATTTAGCCGCATTCGTTGATGACCTGCTGAACGAATAAACACAAAAGCGCGTTTTAGCAGCATGACATTAATAACAAGACAGTGAATCAGGAATTATCATATGTTGTTTGACCCACAGCCAAAGTGGCTGGCTATTTTGAGAAGCATTCCACTTTATATCATGATGCCGATTATGGCTGCGCATAGCTATTTGATCGGAATGATCATCGCACCGTTTTTTTCAGGCCCGATGCGCTTCAAAATTATCATGGGCAGTTTTTGTCATTCGATCACTTGGATTTGTAAAACGATTTGCGGTGTGAATTATCATATTCAAGGGCTCGATCGTATACCCAAAGATAATCGTGGCTACGTCATCATGTCGAAGCATCAAAGCACGTGGGAAACCTTTGCGCTGCAAAACGTGTTTGACCCGAACACCGTGGTCCTTAAAAAAGAACTGCTGTATATCCCCTTCTTTGGCTGGGCACTGTACTTATTAAACCCGATTTTTATTAACCGCAAAGAAGGCAAAAGCGCCCTCAAACAAATATTAGAAAAAGGCACCGAACGCTTACACCAAGGTGAAGATATTTTAATATTTCCAGAAGGCACTCGCGTAGAGCCTGGTCAGCGTAAACCCTTTTCTAAAGGCGGTGCATTGCTCGCCACGACAGCGGGTGTGGATGTTATTCCCGTCGCCCACAATGCCGGTGAACACTGGAACAATAAGCGCTGGCTAAAAATTCCGGGCACCATTCAGGTCGTCATTGGTGATCCGATTTCTACCAAAGGAAAAACTTGGGAAGAAGTTAACCAAGAAGTCGAATTGTGGGTCAATAAAACCGTCGATGAAATCAGTGCTATTCCGTATCAAGAGGATATGGGGACATTTGAAATGGGCACCACTGCAACTTCCGCTGGATTAGTCGCTCAGGCTATTCGCGCAGGGCAAGATAAATGGAATAATTTTCTGAGATAGAAAAATTATATTAAGGAATAGTGTCTTTTTTCGCATGCTACATATCAAAATGTAAACCGCTTAAAACAATACTAGCTCTCAGGGCCATTACATCTGTTGAGCTTGAGAATTTATCCAAAATTTCAAAAGGACTCTATTAGTCGCCGTTAAATAGGCGGTCGTTTCAAAGACCGCCATTTTTATGATGATGTGATTGAACTTCGCTCCTACTGCTACGATAGCTTTGTAACCATTTTAATCGTGATGCACGTTATGATTGAAGCTTGCGACTCGATGACTATTAATTTCAACCGCTTACAACTACCTTCTTGGGGCGTGCTGTCATTGATGTAGTATCCCATCTAGTCCAAAAACTACTAGCGTCACCAGATTTAATACCTATGCATCCAAGTGTACCAGCCACATTCCCATCCGGGTGAATACCGAATTCATCTCTACTAGTAGGGAAATTAGGTGTAATAGGGATAAACCAGCGATTCCCAGTGGCAGAATTTTCGTTTCCACTTTTTAAATTATTTCCAACAACTGTGTCTCGCACTTTAATTGAATATTCACCCTGAGGCTGCGCTCCCTTCCCATATGGTCCTGTAATTGATTTGTAATGCTCGGCACCCCAATAAATAACCTGTAACTCAATTGAAAGTTAAGTCACTCATTTTATAATCCCTTATGATAGTACTCAGATGAGCGTTCAATTAGTTCGATTAGATCTTTAGATGTATTATTAGTGTCAAAAGCAACGTTAATTCTTTTTCTATGATTTATGAATAACCTAGCAATGATCTCAATAATAGCCTCTGCGTGACCACCGTCGAATAAGTTCAGCATGGCGACCATATTATTTAGTGCTTTGTCATTGGTTATCGCTAAGGTTGACAGGTATTCGAAATAAGGGGGTAAATATGATATAGGGTAGCCAGCGTTACGATGAGTATTCCAGATTCGTTTTTGTTCCGCTGGATTAGGGAAAAAAGAAATAAACTCTTCTACAGCATCATATTCCCCTGAGCGTCTCGCTAATAAGTATCGTTGACACGTCGACTCATTAAGGTTGTTTTTAATCCTATTCACCATGGAACTGGATAAAGCCAATTCTGCGAGGTATATACAGGCTTTATATTGACTTTCTTGAGTGCCTTTATGAATTGTTGAGAATAACAATACTTCTATGGATTCATATTGGGATTTTGTTTGTAATGAGCAACCCAAAAGAAAACAGACCAGTATAATTAAAAAATTTTTCATATCCTGATCAATTGCAATTCAGCCTAATGGGAAATGACAGTGTATTGGTAAAACTTGCTATTAGCGATAAGGATTAAGCATTACTTTTTTTAATTTATTCTGCCTAGAACTCTATAGTAAAGTAACTAAGCCTAGTATCGAATTAATCTCAATATTCTTAACAATTTTCCCAACGGATACGATTGGTTTTTATTATTGATCACCCTAAAATTAGTGCTCTTATTAATGTTATACGCTGACAGTCATGTTAGCTTTCCACAAAATTCAATAATATCTCGTCAAATTGCTGAATCTCTTTGTCGGTTAACAAGCCTTCGCTATTTTGTTTAAAACTTCCGATCACATGTTTTAGCTTCGCTAAAAAAGTTTTCCGCCGCGCATAATGTTTTATACGCGTATCAATCCAAATGAGATCGCCGTTTGAGTTAGTCATAACATTGGCCAAGCGTAAATCGCTATAAATGCATTGTTGATCCGCCAGTTTTTTCACATCCGCGATAAGTTGCTGATAAAACTGATCACGTGCATGTGTCTCCAGAGTGAGCCAAACATCCGCTGCCTCTTGATATTCACTGCCCACATGCTGCATTAAATAATAACTGCTGATGCCAGAAAAATGCGACGGTGTTAGCGCCTTACCATGGGCTAAAATCTTCGGCACTTTCAACCCCGCAGCCGCCATTTGTTGATTACTGTTCACTTCCTCTAACGCTCTATAGCGGCCAATATAATATTTTAAATGCTCAGACCAGTGGCGCACGCGCATCATTTTAAGAATCATATCTCCTTTCAGTGCATACACATCGGAGGAGCCTGTACGAGCTAACATGCGATCAATTTGCAGCGTGGGATGCGCCTTCAACCATTCGCTAACGGCGGGTTTATTATCGTCGACGGAAAATACCGCAGTTACGCTTTCCCCATCGGGAAAACCGGTCACCCGTAAAGTTTTTATCGTCATACCATTCAATTACTTTTTCAGTCTTGGCTCGAGAGGCTTATAGAGATACCGAGCACACAATGTTTCTAAACTAGCAGCCTATAACGGCCCTGCAACCCATACAAAAAAGGTTTGCAAAGGAAACTTTGCAAACCTTTTTTGTGTAATGATGAACCCAATACCCAAAGGTATGGGTTTATCATTCAGTTTGTGATTTAGAAATCCAGGTTTTCTACCAACAAGGCATTCGACTCAATGAAGTTTCGACGCGGTTCAACTTCGTCGCCCATCAGCGTTGTGAAGATTTGATCCGCCGCTACGGCATCTTCAATGGTAACTCGAAGCATACGACGGGAATCTGGGTCCATAGTGGTTTCCCATAGCTGCTCTGGGTTCATCTCTCCCAATCCTTTATAGCGCTGGATGCTGTAGCCACGACGAGCCTCACCCATCAGCCAGTTGAGGACGCCCTCAAAGCTCTCTGCGGGGGCTTTACGCTCACCACGCTGAATATAAGCTCCTTCCTCTAATAAGCCCTCTAGCTGCTCACCTAGACTGCATATGTTGTTGTAAATGGGCGATTCAAAGAATTCATGGGTCAGGATGTAGTCTGTCGGAATACTGTGATTAATGACCTTCACATCCGGCAGGAATAAATGACGCTCTGTGTCTTTTTCAATTTCCACCACGACTCGCGTGCTGTTGCTCTTCTCGTCAAAGAAACTTTGCAACTGCTCACACCAAGCTCTCACCTGCGCTTCATCTTTCAAAGCTTCGACAGACAGACGCGGAATATGAATCATTTCCTGCAGTACTTGTTCTGGGTAAACACGATTCAATCGAGTTATTGACGCCATTACGCTGCGATATTGGGCAACCAGCTTTTCTAACGCTTCACCGCTGATACCAGGAGCATCCGGGCTGACAAATAGTGCGGCCTTGTCCAGCGCAGTGTTGGTGAGGTACTCATCGAGCGCTTCATCGTCTTTAATGTATTGCTCATGCTTACCGCGTTTGATTTTGTACAACGGCGGCTGTGCGATGAAGATATGTCCACGCTCAACAATTTCTGGCATCTGACGGAAG
The DNA here is from genome assembly GCA_947503895.1 of uncultured Saccharospirillaceae bacterium. Taxonomy (GTDB): domain Bacteria; phylum Pseudomonadota; class Gammaproteobacteria; order Pseudomonadales; family Oceanobacteraceae; genus Bermanella. Next base: position 371,812 of record CANNFT010000002.1, on the reverse strand, counting down.
AAGAAGGTCAACAGCAGTGTGCGGATGTGCGATCCATCCACGTCGGCATCGGTCATGATAATAATGCTGTGGTAACGCAGCTTATCTGGATTGAACTCTTCCCGCCCAATACCACAACCCAATGCCGTAATAAGTGTGCCGACTTCAGCAGAGGACAGCATCTTATCGAAGCGCGCTTTCTCAACGTTGAGAATTTTACCCTTCAATGGAAGAATCGCCTGTGTACGACGGTCTCGACCTTGTTTCGCAGAACCACCGGCCGAGTCACCCTCCACTAGGTAAATTTCAGATAACGCTGGGTCTTTCTCTTGGCAATCAGCCAGCTTTCCGGGCAACCCTGCAATATCCAACACGCCTTTACGACGGGTCATTTCACGGGCCTTACGAGCAGCTTCACGAGCTCTTGCCGCGTCCATCATTTTGCCAATGATTTCTTTCGCCTGCTGTGGTTGCTCTAATAGGAAATCATTAAAACCGCGCGCCATTTCTTGCTCAACGGCGGTCTTCACTTCTGAAGACACCAGCTTGTCTTTGGTTTGAGAGCTGAATTTAGGATCAGGCACTTTTACCGAAATTATGGCAGTCAGACCTTCTCGTGCATCATCCCCCGTCGTCGCGACTTTGGCTTTCTTAGCCAACCCTTCTTTGTCGATGTAGCTGTTCAGCGTACGTGTGAGTGCGCCTCGGAAACCCGCTAGGTGCGTTCCACCATCGCGCTGTGGGATGTTATTCGTAAAGCAGTATATGTTCTCAGCAAAGCCGTCATTCCATTGCATGGCGACTTCTACGCCGATGCCATCTTCCCGCGTTTCACCGTCTAGTGTGAAATGGAAAATGTCATTCACGGGGGTTTTGTTGGTATTCAGATAATCAACGAAGCTTTTTAGGCCGCCTTCAAATTCAAACACTTCTTCCCGATCTGTGCGCTCATCTTTCAAGACGATACGCACACCAGAGTTCAAGAAGCTCAATTCACGAACCCGCTTAGCCAGCTGATCATAGTTAAATTGAATATTAGTGAACGTAGCCGGTGACGGGTGGAAATGGATCGTCGTACCGCTGACTTCTGTATCACCCACCGTGGCCATCGGGGCATCCGGTACACCATGCGTGTAGCTCTGTTCCCATATCTTGCCATTACGACGTATGGTCATTTTCAATTTATCAGACAGCGCGTTAACCACTGACACACCTACGCCGTGTAAACCGCCCGATACTTTATAGCTGTTGTCGTCAAATTTACCGCCCGCGTGCAGAACCGTCATGATTACTTCTGCGGCTGACACCCCTTCTTCTTCATGGATGTCGGTTGGAATACCTCGACCATTATCTGAAACGCTGATGGATTCATCGGGGTGGATGATGACTTTAATTTCGGAGCAATGACCTGCAAGGGCTTCATCAATGGAATTGTCCACCACTTCGAAAACCATGTGGTGTAGGCCAGCACCGTCGTCCGTATCACCGATGTACATACCTGGACGCTTACGCACTGCATCAAGGCCTTTAAGAACCTTAATACTGGACGAATCGTAAGTGTTTTCCGTGCTCATGGATAAAACTCCTGGCATTCCTGAAAATTCTGACTGGGATTTTTTATTCTGCTTTGAAGGCACCACGTTCCACGTGGAACCTTTTCTGCTGAGTATTTTCGGCCCAGCATTCTGCGATCTGAGTTGCCTCAACCGCAGTCACAAAGACCTGACATTTTAATTCTTCTAGCAAGCCGCATAAAGCTTTTCTGTGGGGAATGTCCAGTTCTGCGGCTAAATCGTCGACAAGGAAGATACAAGGCTGTTTACGGTGCTGCTGATAACATGCAGCTTGCGCCAATTTAAGCGCACATACGACTATTTTCTGTTGTCCACGTGATAATACTTCGATGGCGGGCAAACCATTGGCCTTGATTTTTAGGTCTGCTCGTTGAGCGCCGAGTTGAGTAAAGCCTTGTTTCGCATCGGTGTCCCAATTCTCGTTGAGGACATCCATGTAATCTCTATCTTTAGCCCAACCTTGATAAAATCGAAGTTCAACCGACAGCTCGGGGTTCAAACGCTTCATAAACTCATCAAAGACAGGCGTGAGTTGAGATAAATAATGTCGGCGCTGGTCAGTAATACGATTCGTTAAGGTGGCCAAACTGGAGTGCCAAACTTCTTTTTCAATTTCACTGACAGCTTTACGACTACTTTGCCTTAGCAAAGCATTACGCGTATCCAAACATTTCTTCATATCACGCCAGTCATTTATGAAGTTTTGTTCCACGTGGAACACTCCCCAATCAATAAACTGTCGACGAAGTGGCGGGCTGCCTTCTAGCAGTCGAAAAATACTAGGATCGAGCAACTGAACGGGCAGTAATTCTGCAAGTTGAGCCGCACTCTTCAGCCACTCGCCATTGAGCTTTATGCGACGCTCACCTTTTACCGTACGCTCGATGCCTAACTGCTTACCTGGCATTCGACCAAAAACCGTTAAGCTGTCTTTCTCATGTTGAATGAGGTTTTTCTGTTTATGCGTGCGAAAAGAACGCCCATAGGCCAATAAATAGATGGCTTCAAGCAAACTGGTTTTGCCGCTGCCGTTCTCGCCGTAAATGATGTTGACACCGGATGTGGGTGACAGCGTGAGGGAGTCAATATTACGTAAGCCTTGAAGCATCAGGTGTTCAATTGCCATTCTACGGTCTGACGCCCTTAAAAGTGTGCTCTCGCATAATGAGGAAGGTAGAGTAGGTGCTATTCTAAAACGATTGGCACCGCGATGATATTGCTTATGAAGAACCTGCTAAGCCGATGGATTGGGCGCTAGCCGGTTCAACCAAACTAAAATACAAACAGTACGAGAATCTATTTAAAAGGCAAATAAGGCTTTAAATAGATTCTCGATGCCGTGCTCGCTATTCACATAATTACCACGGCATTGGACTCGCCGCTGTAAGCTACAGACGCATAGGCATGACAACGTACAACGCGTCTCCACCTTCGACTTCTTCCATGACGGCACTGCTGTTTGCATCTGCTAGGGTCATCTTCATATCATCACCGTCCAACACGGATAAGACATCCTGCAAATAACCGACATTGAAGCCGATTTCCAGCTGTTCGCCTTGAAAATCAACACCGATGCTTTCTTCGGCCTGCTCTTGCTCTGGGTTATTGGCGACGACCTGCAGTACATCATCCTGAATTAATAAGCGCACACCGCGGTATTTTTCATTCGATAGTATCGCGGTACGGGCAAATACTTGGCGCAATGCTTGGCGATCAGCGATCAGGGTTTTATTACCGTTACGAGGAATAACACGCTCGTAGTCCGGAAATTTTCCATCAACCAATTTTGAGGTAAATGTGTAGTCACCGACTTGTGCGCGAATGTGGGTAGCACTCAACACGAGGGTGAGGCTTTCCTCTGGGTCCGTCATCAGCTTGGCCAGTTCGAGTACCGCTTTCCTCGGCACGATCACTTGGTTTTTACCTTCGATGTCGAGGTTCACTTCAACACCGCAGGTAGCCAATCTGTGCCCATCGGTCGCGACTGTGCGCAACTCGTCTGACTTAACTTCCAATAGCAATCCGTTCAGGTAATAACGCACGTCTTGCTGCGCCATTGCAAAGGCCGTGCGATCGATAACACGACGCAATTGACCTTGCTGCAATGACAGGGTCACCTGCCCTTCTACATCGTCGATATTCGGAAATTCATTGGCTGGTAAAGTCGATAACATGAATTTACTGCGACCCGCTTGCAACAAGACACGGTGCTCATCTTGGTGCATTTCGATGGTCGCCTGATCCGGCAATGACTTACAAATATCCATGAGTTTTTTGGCTGGCACGGTGATTTCGCCGTCGATTCCCGCTTCTAGCAAGGGGGCTCGACCGATCATTTCAACTTCATGGTCTGTACCCGTCAACGATAATTGATCGCCTTCCACCACCAGTAAAACATTCGCGAGAATGGGCATCGTTTGGCGGCGCTCAACAACGCCAGCCACTAACTGAAGTGGTTTTAACAGGGCTTCCCTGGTTATTGTGAATTTCATCTTTGCCACTCTTTAACTGGTCAACGACCGCAACAGGTTCTTGTAGTCTTCGCGGATATCCGCCATGGTTTCGCGTAATTCTTTTACTTTACGAACCCCATGCAGGACAGTTGTATGATCTCGACCGCCAAAGGCATTGCCTATTTCTGGCAGACTATGATTGGTTAATTCTTTGCTTAATGCCATGGCTACTTGTCGAGGCCTCGCGATGGAGCGAGATCGACGCTTTGACAATAAATCAGCCATTTTCAACTTATAATACTCAGCCACTGTACGTTGAATATTATCAATACTGACTTGCTTATCTTGCAACGCCAACAGGTCTTTTAAGCTTTCTTTAATAAAAGGCAGGGTTATTTTTGAACCGGTAAAAGCCGAGTTAGCAATAACGCGTTTTAAGGCGCCTTCTAGTTCACGCACATTCGAGCGAATCTTTTGCGCGATAAAGAATGCGGCATCATGAGGAATATCTACTTTTTCCTCTTCTGCTTTCTTCATCAGTATTGCCACTCGGGTTTCTAACTCTGGTGGTTCCACTGCAACGGTTAAACCCCAACCAAAACGGCTTTTCAGGCGCTCTTCAAGACCTTTAATTTCTTTCGGGTAACGATCACAGGTTAATATCATTTGTTGGCCACCTTCTAGCAATGCATTAAAGGTGTGAAAAAACTCTTCCTGACTGCGCTCTTTCCCCGCAAAGAACTGAATATCATCGATCAATAAAGCATCAACACTGCGATAGTAGCGCTTAAACTCATTGATCGCATTCAATTGCAATGCCTTCACCATGTCAGCAACAAAGCGCTCAGAGTGCAAATATACGACTTTCGCATTCGGGTTTTGCGCTTGAATGTAGTTACCCACAGCGTGCATTAAGTGCGTTTTACCTAAACCTACTCCGCCATATATAAAGAGTGGGTTGTAGGAGCCACCGGCATTTTGCGATACCTGCTGCGCAGCAGCGTGTGCCAATTGGTTACTTTTACCTTCTACGAAGGTATCAAAGGTAAAACGTTTATTTAAACTGCTCTGATGCTGAATGCTGCCTTCAACCTGCACCTGCCTAGGCTCTTGTCGGCGCTCAGGTTCGACCTGCGGCATTAATGACATTTGCGGTGATGGTTCAGGCGGCGGCATAACCACCGGCTTTTGAACAGGTGCGGCAGGCGCAACCGTTCGCTCGGGTTGTGGAGCAGGTGTTGAAACGGCTGGGGCAGGCGCTGCAAATGAAGGTCGCCGGCTAACTGCACTGATTTCCAGTTCAATAGGCAGGACTTGTCCACCGTTCAGCTCTTCCAGCAACGATTGAATTCGGTTTAAAAACTTATCTTTTACCCAATCTTTGACGAAGCGGTTGGGTGCCGCCACGATTAACGCCGAATCAGCCCACTCCGCCTGGAGCGGTCGGATCCACGTATTAAACTGTTGCGCTGGTAGCTCGTCCTGTAAGCAGCGCACACATTCTTCCCACAATGCCAACACGGCATATGACTCCCCAACAATTAAGGGCGACATTGTAACAGTAAATTTGAAGTTATCCACAGAAACGGGGTAAATTCACTGTGGAATATTTGTGTATAGGGTATGTGTATAAATGGGGTTGAATTGTGAGTAAATTCTGAATTTCATCGCCCTGTGTGTAAACAACCCTTTTATACCCAACTTATCCTTGGGTTGTACCGAGCTTATTGATACGTATTACCGTACTTTTACATACGCTGTAGCCCTTTAAACATAAGGATTACAGGCACTTACCCACAATATTCGTGTTCACTAATAATTATAAAAGTATTAAAAAACATAATATTCATACATATATATTCTTAATATATAAAATATCTAATCCACTCTGAATAAATTAAGATTCAATCCGTTCGAAAAGCGGATGATAATCTGAGCAAAATGAATTAATCAGAAAACAATCGAAACTCTGATTGAATCTGTTGGCTGTTTTCAATACAATCCGCTCCCTTATTTTATTGTTCACCAGTTTGAGAGACAGGGTAATGAAACGTACTTTTCAACCTAGCGTTCTAAAGCGTAAGCGCACCCACGGTTTTCGCGCTCGCATGGCTACAAAAAGCGGCCGTCAAATTTTGGCTCGTCGTCGTGCCAAAGGTCGTAAGCAACTTTCTGCTTAATCAGAATGACGAATTCGGTTTTCCCACGGCAGGTTCGTTTGCTAACAGCTGGGGATTACCGTCGAGTATTCAGTCGAGCAGATTCTAAAGCCCAGACTTCCGAAATTTTAATTTTAGCTCGCCGTAATGAGCTAGGTTATTCTCGTCTGGGTTTGGTGGTAGCGAAAAAACACGCAAAACGTGCCGTTGATCGCAATGAGATCAAGCGTATTGTCCGCGAAAGCTTTCGCCATCATCAGTCCGAGTTGGAAAACTTTGATTGTGTGGTGTTATCACGCAGTGGGGCTAAAGACCTCGACAAAGTCCAGCTAAGAAATATGGTGGACCAACTTTGGACCCGGCTAAGGCGGAAACGACATGGTAGCCGTGCCCCCCAAAAACGAAAAACAGCCTGATCCTAAAAGATCGGTTAATCCTCTGGCGCGTGTATTAACGTGGCCTGTCTTGTTTTATCGTTACGCTATCAGTCCTCTTATCCCCAGCCGTTGTCGATACACTCCCACCTGTTCTGAATACACACTCGAAGCATTAGAAAAACATGGGCCCCTATACGGCAGTTGGCTGAGTTTAAAGCGGATAGTTCGTTGCCATCCTTGGGGAAGTCATGGCTATGATCCTGTTCCACACACAAGACCTTCAAAAAAGAGCTGAATCACAATGGATGCAAGAAGAGCAATCATTATGGTGGGTATCGCTGTTGTTTCTTATCTGCTGATTATGCAGTGGGATAAGGATTACAGTAAAACGCCATCTTCAGTGGCAGAACAAAGCGCCACCTCTAACACAGAATCACTGAATACCACTGCTGACTCAATGGCGTTGCCGGATGTACAAAGCGATGGTTCAGATGTGCCCGTCATTGAATCCGATGAATTGATGACTGACTCCACGCCTCTGCAAGCGGTTAATCAACTCATCGCGGTAGAAACCGATGTACTAAGGCTGAAAATTGATCCTCGCGGCGGTGACATCGTTTACGCAGCACTGAAAGCTTATCCACAAGCCCTAGGTGAAAAGAACAACCCGTTCGTGCTGTTGGAGCAAAACAGCTTACGAACTTACATAGCCCAGTCTGGTTTAGTGGGCAAAAACGGCTTGGATAAAAACGGCGCACGTCCACAGTATCGTGTAGAAAAAACCGAATTCAGCTTAGCCGATGGGAAAAACGAATTAGTCATTCCCATGCAAGTGACAGTAGAAGGTGTGAAGGTCACCAAGTTATTCAAATTGCAGCGCGGAAAATACTTGATCGATGTGGGCTATCAAATCCACAACCAAAGCGAAACCGTATGGCAAGCCAATTTCTACGGCCAATTTAAGCGTGATAAGAGCGAAGACCCATCTCAAATGGGTGGCATGGGCATGGCCTCTTATTTGGGTGCTGCGGTGACGTTGCCCAGTGAAAATTATAAGAAAATTGACTTCGACGACATGGAAGAAGGCGCGTTTGATGGCGACTACAAGAAAAAAGTCGAAGGTGGTTGGGTCGCTTTCCTACAGCACTATTTCTTAGGCGCTTGGGTCCCTGCTGAAAACGTTGGACACACTTACAATGCCCGTAAAGCTTTAGGCCATTATATTGCTGGATACTATGACAGTCCGATCGTGGTGGCTCCGGGTATGCAGGGTGAAACCTTTACCTCTTTGTATTTAGGGCCAAAAGACCAAGATCGTTTAGCGGATATTGCAGAGCATCTTGATCTGACGGTGGATTACGGTTGGTTATGGTGGGTGGCACAGCCGTTATTCTGGTTGCTAACGCTGATGCACAGCCTTGTGGGTAACTGGGGTTGGGCCATTATTATGCTGACGATTCTAGTGAAACTGGCATTCTTCCCACTATCCGCTGCCAGTTATCGCTCCATGGCCAATATGCGTCGTGTCGCACCGAAGTTGACTGCGTTACGTGAACAGCATGGCGATGATCGTCAGAAGTTAAGCCAAGAAATGATGGCGCTGTACAAAAAAGAGAAGATTAACCCGCTGGGTGGCTGTCTTCCTATCTTGGTGCAGATGCCTGTCTTCATCGCGTTGTATTGGGTATTGATGGAATCGGTAGAACTGCGTCAGGCGCCCTTTATGTTCTGGCTAGAAGATCTATCGTTGAAGGATCCGTATTTTGTATTGCCACTGATCATGGGTGCCTCCATGTTTGTGCAAATGCAATTGAACCCAACACCGCCAGACCCAATGCAAGCTAAAGTCATGAAGATCATGCCTATTATGTTTACCGTGTTCTTCTTGTTCTTCCCTGCGGGTCTTGTACTGTACTGGGTTGTGAACAACTTGCTGTCCATCGCGCAGCAGTACTACATAACGCGAAAAATTGAGAAAGAAGCAGCAGCGTAAGCAATTGGCTTAACTGAACTTCATTTTAAAACAAAGGGCTGTTTACAGCCCTTTGTTGCATCTGTCGTTTGAAAAGCAGACGCGCTAACATTGAAGAACACATATTGAATGAACAATGATGAAAAAGAGATCGACATGGATTTAGGCGCTATGCACACAGACACCATCGCCGCGATCGCAACCCCTCCGGGTCGAGGCGGTGTCGGCATTGTGCGGGTTTCTGGCCCCAAAGCAAAAGACATTGCACGCGACGTACTAGGGTTTGTCCCCACGCCACGCTATGCCCATTACTGCCCGTTCAAAGACATTCACGATAATACGTTAGACGAAGGACTGGCTTTGTATTTTGAAGGCCCGAATTCGTTTACTGGCGAAGACATTATTGAGTTCCAAGGTCATGGTGGCCCTGTCGTATTGGACTTTATTCTACAACGAGTCATTGCGGCGGGCGCACGCACGGCGCGTCCAGGAGAGTTTTCTGAACGCGCTTTTTTAAACGACAAAATGGATCTTACTCAAGCCGAGGCCATTGCTGATCTGATTGATTCTGCGTCAGAGCAAGCTGCACGATGTGCAGTGCGTTCGTTGCAAGGTGCGTTTTCAAAGCGTATCCACAGCTTGGTAGAAAGTGTCATTCAACTGCGCATATACGTTGAGGCGGCCATTGATTTCCCTGAAGAAGAAATCGACTTTTTATCCGATGGCAAAGTCGAAGCGGACCTTCGAGCCGTTCAAGCTCAACTGGGTGACGTGCTACAAGAAGCCAATCAAGGAACATTGCTGCGAGAAGGGATGTCCGTGGTGATCGCTGGTCGTCCGAATGCCGGTAAATCCAGTTTGTTGAATGCATTATCCGGTCGTGACAGCGCCATCGTGACGCACATTGCAGGCACCACGCGGGATGTTTTGCGCGAACATATCCACATCGACGGTATGCCACTTCATATTATCGACACCGCAGGTTTACGAGACGCACCCGATGAAGTTGAGCGCATTGGGATCCAACGGGCTTGGGATGAAATAGAACAAGCGGATCGTGTTCTTTTGGTGGTGGATGGCACAGATACGCCTGCAACAGACCCTCATGAAATATGGGCGGACCTTGTGGATCGTTTACCACACCCTGAGCGTATTACCGTGATTCGAAACAAGGCCGACTTAACCAACGAAACCATCGGTTTTGATGAAAGCGGCATTAGCCCAGTGGTTCGCTTAGCGGCAAAAGATGGTTCAGGCATGAAGGCACTGCGCGAGCATTTAAAAACCGTCATGGGCTATAACTCAGCCAGCGAAGGCGGCTTTATCGCCCGTCGCCGGCACATTGAAGCATTGCAGCAAGCTCAGCGGTTCTTGGATACAGGACTAGAACAATTACTGTACGCCAATGCGGGTGAGCTAGTGGCTGAAGACCTTCGCCAAGCACAGCAAGCGTTGAATGAAATCACGGGTGAATTCACCAGTGATGATTTGTTAGGCCGAATTTTCTCCAGCTTTTGTATTGGTAAGTAGTCCAAACTGAACCTCGCTTGTCGGGGTTCAATGACGTTTTCACTCTCCCTATCGCTTCAACTTCCCCCAATTTTTCTATTTTGTTACCTGTTACTGCCCAGCGATTTCTCATATCTGAAAATTAAATAGCGTTTCTACAAGGAAAAAGGCCCGTTTTGTGGATAAAGAGCGCGGTTATCCACTTTCTAAGTAAAAAAAGTCATCCACAGGAGTTGTAATGGGTTTATCCACTGTGCATAACAAATTGAATAACATGAACAAAAACTGCTGCTAAATCGGTATAAACCGCGGGCTGTCAGTGTTTATAAGGCTTGACTAATACGGACAAAAATGTGGATAAATAAGTGGTGATACAACGATTCACATCTTTTCACTGGGTTATACCTTATCCACAGATTACTGTGGATTGAGGGATGAAAACCTGTCAAAAATCGTGGGATAAAACGCAAGAATACGCTCTTAGCTTCTCTGGAGGCTACTAAATTAGCGGGCTTGAGTAAAAATTGGGTGGGGATAAAAGCGGGCATTATCTGTATGGGAGCTTCGCCCCATGTGGACAACTTTATGGATAGAAAAACAGGTGCTGCGTTTGTGGACGAGGCGCGCTATAATCCGCGCCCAATTTGAATGTTTTTTGTACAATCTTTAGTCAAATAAGGTCCTAATCGCCTTATATCGACTCAAGATTGCTGGATGTGTTGATTCAACAGGAGAAAGCAGTGGAGTTTCCCAAACGCTATGACGTTATTGTGGTCGGAGGCGGCCATGCTGGTACAGAAGCCTGTCTCGCGGCAGCGCGTATGGGCTGTAAGACTTTGCTGCTGACTCACAGCATAGAGACTGTGGGCGTCATGTCCTGCAATCCAGCCATCGGTGGCATCGGTAAAAGCCATCTGGTTAAAGAAATTGATGCGTTTGACGGCGCTATGGCGCGTGCGACAGATAAAGGTGGCATTCAATTCCGCACACTGAACAGTCGCAAAGGCCCTGCTGTTCGGGCGACTCGCGCACAAGCCGATCGTGCTTTATACCGTGCGGCGATTCGCGAAATTGTGGAAAACCAACCTAACCTTGAGTTTTTTCAACAGGCCTGCGATGACTTGATTGTCGAAGGCGACGCCGTAAAAGGTGTGGTGACGCAAGCCGGCGTGCGCATTTATGCCGATTCCGTGGTACTCACCACGGGTACATTCCTAGGCGGCGTTATCCACATCGGCATGGAAAACTACCAAGGGGGTCGTGCGGGTGATCCTCCGGCGAATGCATTATCTAAGCGCTTGCGTGAGCTGCCATTCAATGTGGGTCGTTTAAAAACCGGCACCCCAGCGCGTATTGATGCGCGCTCCGTTGACTTCTCCGTCATGCAAGTACAACCCGGAGACACACCGCTGCCGGTGATGTCATTTATGGGTTCCTTGGATGATCATCCAGAGCAGGTGAACTGCTACATCACGCATACGAATGAACGCACTCATGAGATTATTCGCAATAACCTCGATCGATCGCCCATGTATGCCGGTGTGATCGAAGGCATTGGGCCGCGCTACTGTCCTTCCATTGAAGACAAAGTAATGCGTTTTGCCGATAAATCTTCCCATCAGATATTTGTCGAGCCGGAAGGTTTATCCACACATGAGCTTTACCCGAATGGCATCAGTACCAGTTTGCCCTTTGATGTGCAGCTGGATCTCATCCACAGCATGAAGGGATTTGAAAACGCCCATATTACGCGCCCAGGTTACGCCATCGAGTATGATTACTTTAATCCGCAAGATTTAAAGCACAGTTTAGAAACCCGCTTTATGCAGAACCTGTTCTTTGCTGGACAAATCAACGGCACGACGGGCTATGAAGAAGCTGGCGCACAGGGTTTGTTAGCAGGTACTAACGCCGCATTACGCTCTATGGAAAAAGACGCTTGGTATCCGCGTCGTGACGAAGCCTATATTGGTGTGTTGGTCGATGACTTGATCACCATGGGGACGAAAGAGCCGTACCGAATGTTTACCAGTCGTGCGGAGTATCGTCTTATTCTGCGTGAAGATAATGCAGATATGCGATTGACCGAAAAAGGCCGAGAGCTAGGCTTGGTCGGCGATGAGCGTTGGGCAGCATTCTGCGAAAAACGTGAAGCCATTGAACTGGAAACACAACGCCTAAAAAGCACTTGGATCTTGCCAAATACCCCAGAGGGCGATGAAATTAATGGCAAAACCAAGAGCCCGCTGAGCCGTGAATACAGTTTAATGGACTTATTGAAGCGACCGGAATTAGTCTACGGCGATGTGGCACACTTGAAAGGCACCACCGTCAGTGATCCACAAGTGGCAGAGCAGGTTGAAATATCGGCCAAATACGAAGGCTACATCGCCCGTCAGCAAGATGAAATTGAACAACTGCGCCGCTTTGAAAATACGCCCTTACCGTCTTCATTAGACTACAGCTTAGTGGGCGGATTAAGTAATGAGATTGTGCAAAAGTTGACGAACGCACTGCCAGAAACGCTCGGTGCCGCTTCGCGTATCAGTGGTGTCACACCTGCGGCCATCAGTCAGTTATTGATCTACTTGAAAAAGCACCACTCCGTTAAAAAACAGAGTGCATAATGAGCTTGCCAGTGTGTACCAAAACACACTGGCTAAGGAATGAAAGATGTACAAAGCTCTCCTCACTAAGGGGCTTACAAAACTTGATTTAGAGTTGTCCGACGACAAGATAGATCAACTGCTGGCCTACCATGCGCTGCTGGTGAAGTGGAACAAAGCCTACAATCTGACCGCCGTGCGTGACCCTGAAGAAATGATCGGTCGGCATTTACTGGACAGCCTCAGCATCCTACCCCATATCGAAGGTCAACGAATCTTAGATGTCGGGACCGGCCCCGGCTTACCGGGTATTCCCATGTCGATTTGTTTTCCAGATCGAACCTTTACCTTGCTGGACAGCAACGGCAAAAAAACGCGCTTTTTAACTCAGGCCAAAATTGAGTTGAAGCTGGCCAATATGACGCCGGTTCAGGCGCGTATCGAAAGTTTTGATGCCCCACCATTCGACGGCATTACCAGCCGGGCGTTTGCCACCTTGAAAGATATGGTGGATGGCAGTATTCATTTGTTAAAACCCAATGGTTACTTTTTTGCCATGAAGGGCGTGTACCCAGAAGATGAAATCGCTCAATTGGATCAAAGAGTGTCTGTGGTAGACTGTTTCCCGTTGCATGTTCCCGGTGAAGACGGACAGCGACATTTAGTAAAAATTAGTCGACTGGCTGAGTGAATGGCGATGACGATCATTCGTCTGCCCAGCGTTCAAATGCGATAACAAAACGGAAGGTACTTGTGGGTCGAATCATTGCCATTGCTAATCAAAAAGGCGGTGTGGGGAAAACCACCACGGCGGTGAACCTGTCGGCGTCGCTTGTGGCCACAAAACGTAAAGTCCTCGTGGTCGACCTCGATCCACAAGGCAATGCCACCATGGGCAGCGGTGTGAATAAGCACGAGGTTGAACACTCCATCTACGATGTTTTGATTGATGAAGTGGACGTTGCGCAAGTGCGCGTTAAGACGGAGCCTGCACATTACGACATCATTCCAGCGAATGGTGATTTAACCGCAGCCGAAGTTGGGTTAATAGATCTTGAGCATAAAGAGCAGCGACTCAAGCGAGCACTAGACGCCATCAAGAGCAATTATGATTACATCATCATCGACTGCCCACCCTCTCTCAACATGTTAACGGTCAATGCGTTTGTCGCCGCTGACGGCATCATCATCCCCATGCAATGTGAATACTATGCATTGGAAGGGCTGACAGCGTTATTAGGGACAGTCGAGCGCATAAAAGAGATAAACTCTGCGTTAGAAATCGATGGACTATTGCGCACCATGTACGATCCACGCAATAGCTTGACGACCGATGTCTCCGCACAGTTGATCAATCATTTCGGTGACAAAGTCTATGGCACCGTCATCCCGCGCAATGTTCGCCTCGCAGAAGCGCCTAGTTATGGCATGCCGGCCCTTTGTTATGATAAAAACTCTCGCGGAGCAGTCGCTTATCTGGCATTGGCAGGTGAAGTGAACCGCAAATGTAAGCAACGCGAAAAATTACAAACGGCTTAAGACGTAAAGTATCGTCTGAGCACGCTGCCAACGCACACTGTTGGCCACTTAAACCTTTACCTGACTGGCAGCTGATGCTGTCAGTCTTCTATTTGATACGGCTAAACATCGCATGGCAAAGAAAAGAGGATTGGGCAATATGGGGCTGGATGCCCTACTGGCGAGTTCCGCTTCCAAAAACAAGACGAATCCCACTGAAGAAGTGGCGGTAGACCCAAGTGCAGATACGGCCTCAGAAACAGATGGCGAATTGAAGCACTTACCCATTGAATTTTTACAGCCTGGTCAGTATCAACCGCGTAAAGATATGCACAACGAGGCGCTAGAAGAATTGGCGGCCTCGATTCGTGCCCAAGGCATTATGCAGCCGATCGTCGTTCGTCAGATTGGCTCGCAACAATATGAAATCATCGCTGGTGAACGTCGCTGGCGTGCGGCGCAACTAGCGGGATTGCATCAGGTACCGGTGCTAGTCCGCAATGTACCCGATGAAGCCGCAATTGCGATGGCGCTCATCGAAAATATTCAGCGCGAAAATTTAAATCCGATGGAAGAGGCAGTGGCCTTACATCGCTTGCAGGAAGAATTTGAACTGACCCAGCAGCAAGTGGCCGATGCGGTAGGCAAAAGTCGTGTGACCGTCACCAACCTTCTGCGGTTGATGAATTTGAATGACGATGTGAAAACCTTGCTGGAACGCGGCGACATAGAAATGGGCCATGCTCGAGCACTGCTCGGCTTGCAGCATGAAGATCAATCCCAAGCGGCTCGACAAGTGGTTGCCAAGGTGCTGACGGTTCGTCAAACAGAAGCCTTAGTACGAGATTGGCATGACAAAAAACAACCTGCTGCAAAGCCTGCTACTAATCCAGATATCAATCGACTCGAACAAACCCTAGGGGATCGGCTCGGCGCAAAAGTGCAGTTAAAACATTCTGCGCAAGGAAAAGGAAAACTGGTCATTAGCTACAGCAGCTTAGACGAGCTCGACGGCATTCTGGGTCACATAAAATAATACGGGATAAGGGCTTAATGACACTCAATTAAGCTCACCTTTTTATTGACCGATGAGGTCAGGTTCAACCGGATAAAACCCTTTATTCTGCAAGGGTAAAAATCGGTAAACGAATGAAAATTGATTATTTATTGATCAGAATGATATCTGTCCAATCCTTAAGCGACGGGATTTAGCAGAAGCAAACCAAATTAAATGCGAATTAAGTCAATGGCTGGTTGATGCGCGTAGTTATAGCCAATATAATTCCGCGCGCCTAATTTTTGGCGTTTATGTAAGCGATTTGTCGCATTTGATGTTGATAAATGTTGTAGGGATGGTGGTTTGACACAAACAATTTCACGCCCTCCCGTGTATAAAATTGCGTTGGTGCAGTTTGGGTTATCCCTCATCATCGCGGCGTTATTTTTAATATTGAATACCGAGGCTGCCTTGTCTTCATTAGCGGGCGGCCTTATTTGTGCCGTCCCAAATGCCTATTTTATGTACAAGGCATTTCGCTATACTGGCGCTCGGCATATAAACCTCGTACTGAAATCCTTTTACCAAGGCAGTATGTGGAAGCTGTTGCTCACAGCGATTGGATTTGGTTTAGCGTTCAAGTATATCGAGCACATAAATTTATTCGCATTGTTCGGCACGTTTATCGCCGTACAGTGTGTACACGTTTTCGCTTCAAAAATTGCAAATTTATAAACCTTTTTGACTGAGAGTGACTTATGGCGGGTAATTCGACCGAATACATAAAACACCACCTCACCAACTTAACCTACGGTGAATTGCCGGCGGGTTATGAGCGTGCTGATGGAACTGTGATGGCTGAGAGTTCATGGACTCTGGCGCAAACCTCGCAAGAAGCCGCAGATATGGGCTTTATGGCATTACACCTAGACAGCCTTGGCTGGTCCATAGGCTTGGGTGCATTGATCATGTTCTTGTTCTGGCGCGCTGCTAAGAAAGCCACCACGGGCATCCCAACGGGTTTTCAAAACTTTGTTGAAATCCTAGTCGAGTTTGTCGACAACACTGTGAAAGAAGGTTTCCACGGACGTAACCCCATCGTCGCGCCACTATCTTTAACCATATTCTGCTGGGTCTTTATGATGAACCTAATGGACTTGGTGCCCGTTGACATCATTCCTAAACTCTTCGAGTTGGGCTTCAGCTTAGCAGGCGGAGATCCTCATCACGCTTACATGAAGATCGTACCGTCTACTGATCCAAACATCACCATGGGTCTATCCCTAACTGTTTTCGCTATGATGATCTACTACAGCATCCGTGTGAAAGGCATCGGCGGTTTCATGGGTGAGCTAACGTTACATCCGTTCAACGTCAAGAACCCGTTTATTCAAGCGCTTTTCGTACCGGTTAACTTCTTCTTAGAGTCGATCGCCTTAATCGCTAAGCCTATTTCTTTGGCACTGCGTTTGTTCGGTAACATGTACGCAGGCGAAATGATCTTCATCCTAATTGCATTGTTGTTCTCTGCTGGATTGGCACTGGGCCTACTCGGCGGTGTCTTGCAGTGGGCATGGGCTGTGTTCCACATTTTGGTTATCACGTTGCAGGCATTCATTTTCATGATGCTGACCATCGTATACCTGAGCATGGCTCACGAAGATCACTAGGTTAAAACCGCTGGGCTGCCGTAAAACAGTCCAGCTAAAACCGAACTGAAACTGATTTAAAACGATTTTTTTAAACCCTGAAATTTAACCAAATTTCCAACTAACTAACTAAAAACTAGGAGAAAACTATGGAAATGATCTACATCGCCGCCGCTCTGATGATTGGTATGGGTGCTTTAGGTACTGCAATTGGCTTCGGTCTTTTGGGTGGACGTCTACTTGAAGGTTCTGCTCGTCAGCCTGAACTAGCGCCTATGCTACAAGGTAAAATGTTCCTGATCGCTGGTCTATTGGATGCGGTACCTATGATCGGTGTTGGTCTTGGTCTATACCTAATGTTCGCTGTTGCTGGTTAATTAAAACTAAACAACTAACAACAACGAATTTAGAGGACTAAGGCGTGAATATAAATGCGACTCTGATCGGCCAGATCATCGCCTTTGCCGTTTTCGTTTGGTTCTGCATGAAGTTTGTTTGGCCTCCGCTGATCAATGCCATGCAAGAACGTGCAAAGAAAATCGCAGATGGTTTGGATGCAGCAAATCGCGCTGAACGTGATTTGAAATTGGCGCAAGAAAAAGCCACTTCTCAAATGCGTGAAGCGAAAGAGCAAGCAGCACAGATCATTGAGCAAGCCAACAAGCGCGCTAACCAAATTATTGATGAAGCCAAAGAATCGGCCCGTCAAGAAGGTGAGCGTTTGAAAGTCGCTGCTCAAGCAGATATTGAACAAGAAGTGAACCGTGCGAAAGAGAACTTGCGTTTGCAAGTATCGACTTTAGCAGTGGCTGGTGCTTCTAAAATCCTGGAAACCTCAATTGATGTTGAGAAGCACAATGCGCTTCTGAACAAATTGGCAGAAGAGCTATAAGCGAGGTTTACCATGGCTGAACTTTCAACATTGGCTCGTCCATACGCGAAAGCAGCCTTCCAAGCAGCTGTTGAAGCTGGTGACTTGCAAGCATGGTCAAACATGCTGTCAGTGGCCAGCCAAGTCACCAATAACGAAGACATGGATGCCATTTTGTCGCATCCACGTTTGACCGGTGAACAGCAAGCTCAAGCATTGATCGAAATTTGTGGTGACAACCTGAACGCCGCTGGGCAAAACCTAGTGAACGTTCTAGCGGAAAACAAACGTCTTCCGTTGTTACCCCAAATTTTTGAGCAATTTGAGCACTTGAAGGCGGAGCAAGAAAAGTCAGTAGATGTCGAAATCATCTCTGCTTTCGAAGTAGCCGACGATACCAAGCAAAAATTGACTCAAGCTCTCGAAGCCAAACTTGCCAAAGAAGTGCGTGTGACTACTTCCGTTGATCAAACGTTAGTAGGCGGCGCCATTATTCGTGCTGGGGACCTAGTTGTAGACGGTTCCGTACGTGGCAAGTTAGCTAAGTTAGCTGAAGCTATGAACTCCTGAGTTTGAGGGATAAACATGCAGCAACTAAATCCTAGCGAGATTAGCGAAGTGATTAAGAAGCGCATCGATAATCTTGATGTGACTTCTGAAGCGCGCACCGAAGGTACAATTGTTTCTGTATCTGACGGTATCGTGCGTATTCACGGTCTTGCCGACGTAATGTACGGTGAGATGATTGAATTTGATGGCGGCCTATTCGGCATGGCTCTTAACCTAGAGCAAGATTCCGTTGGCGCCATCGTGATGGGCGATTACCTACCACTACAAGAAGGCCAAAAGGCTCGTTGTACTGGTCGCATCCTTGAAGTACCAACGGGTCCTGAATTGTTAGGCCGCGTTGTAGATGCTCTAGGTAACCCAATCGACGGTAAAGGTCCGATCGAAGCGTCTGCTTCTACTCCGGTAGAACGCATCGCACCTGGCGTAATCTCACGTCAAGGCGTTGATCAACCTGTACAAACTGGTTACAAGTCAGTTGATGCCATGGTTCCGGTTGGTCGTGGTCAGCGTGAGTTGATCATCGGTGACCGTCAGACTGGTAAAACGGCAATGGCCGTTGATGCCATCATCAACCAAAAAGATTCTGGCATTAAGTGTGTATACGTTGCCATCGGTCAGAAGCAATCTTCTATCGCGAACGTGGTTCGTAAACTAGAAGAACACGGCGCAATGGAAAACACCATTATCGTTGCCGCTTCTGCATCCGACCCAGCGTCTATGCAGTTCATTTCTGCCTATGCTGGTTGTGCCATGGGTGAATACTTCCGTGACCGCGGTGAAGACGCTCTAATCGTATATGATGATTTGACGAAACAAGCTTGGGCTTACCGTCAGATTTCATTGCTATTGAAACGTCCTCCTGGTCGTGAAGCTTACCCTGGTGACGTTTTCTACTTGCACTCACGCCTACTTGAGCGTGCAGCACGTGTAAACGCTGACTACGTTGAGCAATTCACCAACGGTGAAGTGAAAGGACAAACCGGTTCTTTAACCGCATTGCCGATCATCGAAACCCAAGGTGGTGACGTATCTGCATTCGTACCGACTAACGTAATTTCCATTACCGATGGTCAGATCTTCTTAGAAACGAACCTATTCAACGCGGGTATTCGTCCAGCGATGAACGCCGGTGTATCGGTATCTCGTGTAGGTGGTTCTGCTCAAACCAAGATTATCTCTAAGCTTGGCGGTGGTATTCGTATCGCATTGGCTCAGTATCGCGAATTGGCTGCCTTCGCAGCGTTTGCATCTGACCTTGACGATGCGACTCGTGAACAGCTAGAGCACGGTAAAACTGTTACTGAACTTATGAAGCAGAAGCAGTACGCGCCTATGTCTGTAGCTGAAATGGCGATCATGCTATATGCAGCGAACGAAGGCCATCTGAAAGGTGTTGAGATCAATAAGATTGCCGCATTTGAAGCTGCGCTATTGTCTTATGCCAAGGCTGAGTTCAAAGACCTCGTTGACCTGATCAACGGCGCTGGCAAGTTCGGTGACGCTGAGAAGAACGGTCTTAAAGACTTGCTAGAGAAATTTAAGGCCACTCAAACCTACTAAGCCTTTGGCTTAGTCGGTTCGCCGAGCTAGATAATAGGGGCAGTCATATGGCAGTCGGAAAAGAGATAAAGCAGAAAATCGGCAGTATTAAAAATACGCAAAAGATTACTTCTGCAATGGAAATGGTCGCCGCCTCGAAAATGCGTAAAGCGCAAGATCGTATGGCAGCAAGCCGTCCATATGCGGAAAAAATCCGAGCGGTAGTGAGCCACATGGCAAACGCCACGAGCGAATACCGCCATGCCTATCTGCAAGAGCGAGAAGTAAAACGCGTTGGTTACATCGTTGTGACTTCTGACCGTGGTCTATGTGGTGGTTTGAACACCAACTTGCTACGAAGCTTGATTAAAGACATGCAAAAATTCCACAACGACAAAGTTGAAGTGGATATTTGTGCGATTGGCCAAAAAGGTGTGTCTTTTTTCGGTAACTTCGGTGGCAATGTTGTTGCGGCAAAAACCCAACTGGGCGACGCGCCAGATGCAAGCGAATTGATTGGTGCCGTTAAGGTGATGTTGGATGCATTTGATAACGGAGAGATTGACCGTTTGTATCTGGCAGGTAACGACTTCGTTAACACCATGACGCAAAAACCGACCGTAAGACAACTTCTACCGTTAGAAGCTGAAGAAGATGAAGTACTAAAAGGCCACTGGGATTACATCTACGAGCCAGACGCTCAGCAATTGCTCAGCGACATGTTGGTTCGATACATCGAATCTCAGGTATATCAAGCCGTTGTGGAAAACACAGCGTGTGAGATGGCAGCCCGTATGTTGGCGATGAAAGCCGCCACCGATAATGCTGGTGACATCATCAAAGAGCTGAACATGTTGTACAACAAAGCTCGTCAGGCAGCGATTACCCAAGAGATTTCAGAAATCGTGGGCGGTGCTGCAGCGGTATAAGCTGTCGGTTATAGGTTTATAAGAGGATTTAACAATGAGTAGCGGAAAGGTCGTACAGATCATCGGTGCTGTAATCGACGTGGAATTCCCACGTGATTCTGTACCAAAAGTATATGACGCGCTTAAAGTTGAAGGCGGAGAAATCACGCTAGAAGTTCAACAACAGCTAGGTGACGGTATCGTTCGTACCATCGCCATGGGTTCTACAGAGGGCCTAAAGCGCGGCTTGATAGCTGAAAACACAAATGCACCTATTCAAGTACCTGTAGGTACTGAAACGCTAGGTCGCATCATGGACGTTCTAGGACGTCCTATCGATGAGTGTGGTGAAATTGGTGAGAAAGAAGTTGCTTCTATCCACCGTAAAGCACCTACATTCGACGAACAGTCTATGTCTACAGATCTACTAGAGACTGGTATCAAAGTAATCGACCTTGTTTGCCCATTCGCTAAGGGTGGTAAAGTAGGTCTGTTCGGTGGTGCCGGTGTTGGTAAAACTGTAAACATGATGGAATTGATCAACAACATCGCAAAGGCACACTCAGGTTTGTCTGTATTCGCTGGTGTTGGTGAGCGTACTCGTGAAGGTAACGATTTCTACTACGAAATGGCAGAGTCTGGTGTTGTAAACCTAGACGACAAAGCCAAGTCTAAAGTAGCGATGGTTTACGGTCAGATGAATGAGCCACCGGGTAACCGTCTACGTGTTGCTTTGACTGGTCTAACCATGGCGGAGAAATTCCGTGATGAAGGTAAAGACGTACTACTGTTCGTCGATAACATTTACCGTTATACGCTAGCAGGGACAGAAGTATCTGCATTGCTAGGTCGTATGCCTTCTGCGGTAGGTTACCAGCCTACTCTTGCGGAAGAGATGGGTGTACTACAAGAACGTATTACCTCCACTAAGACTGGTTCGATCACATCTGTACAAGCGGTATACGTACCTGCGGATGATATGACGGATCCAAGCCCAGCGACGACGTTCGCTCACTTGGACTCAACGGTATCTCTGTCTCGTGAAATCGCTTCTAAAGGTATTTACCCTGCAATCGACCCTCTAGACTCTACCTCTCGTCAGTTAGACCCTCTAGTTATCGGTCAAGAGCACTACGACGTAGCTCGTGGCGTTCAAACTGTATTGCAGCGTTATAAAGAATTGAAAGACATCATCGCCATTCTAGGTATGGATGAGCTTTCTGAAGAAGACAAGCAAACGGTAAACCGTGCTCGTAAGATCGAGAAGTTCTTATCACAGCCGTTCTTCGTTGCTGAAATCTTCACAGGTGCACCTGGTAAGTACGTGTCGTTGAAAGAAACGATCCGTGGCTTCAAAGGGCTTCTTGACGGCGAATTCGATAATCTACCAGAGCAAGCGTTCTACATGGTAGGTACCATCGAGGAAGCAATCGAGAAGGCTAAAAACCTTTAATCTGTAGGAGATAAGGCTATGGCAATGACGGTTCACTGCGACATCGTTAGCGCTGAAGAGGCTATCTTCTCTGGTTTGGTTGAAGTGCTGGTAGCAGCCGGTGAAAATGGTGACCTTGGTATTATGCCGGGTCACGCTGCATTGGTGACAGCACTTAAACCAGGCCCTGTTCGTGTTGTAAAACAGAACGGTGAAGAAGAAATCTTCTACGTATCAGGTGGCTTCCTTGAAGTGCAGCCTAATTCAGTAACGGTATTGGCCGATACTGCATTACGTGCAGGCACCATCAACGAAGCAGCTGCGCTTGAAGCTAAAAAACACGCTGAGCAAGCGATTGAAAATCAGAGCGGTGACTTTGATTATTCAAGAGCGGCCTCTCAGTTGGCAGAAGCCGCTGCACAGATTCGTACTCTGCAGCAAATTCGCCAAAAAATGGGCAAGCGTTAATTCTTTCTTAGAATATTTAACGACCCCTAAAAAAGCCCACATCATTTACATGATGTGGGCTTTTTTTGTTTAGCCTAGAATATTAATGGATATCTAGCCTCACTACTCCCGATTGGTAATATTTAAACTTCCGCAAGAACGAATCTGAATCCATTTACACCTGGTGATTTATTAGTCGATGTACGACATTTCTTACATTAATGTAATTCGTACTTTGGTATGATTACGCCCAAAATTTGATCACTAATTTCCACTATTAAGGAATGGAAATGCAGCTAAGAAATTATCTCCTCGTGTCGTTAACGTCGCTTGCCTTCATCTCTCACGTTGCAGCGAATAGCTTTGGTGTACCAGAAAAGCCAAGTATTACTTCGCCGACACACGGATCGGCTGATGTTAGTCTGGCGCCTCTATTTGAGGCTTCAGAATTTGAAATAAAGCTTGATGATGAAAGTACTGCTGTCGACTCGACCTTTACTAAAAGCGAGTTTTTAGTACTCGAGCAAACTGACGTCACCATTGTAGGCGGTAGTAGTCTGACTGGATCAGATTTAGAACAGTCCGACGGCACTCTCTATGATATTAGCGATCAGGCATTCACCTTAGATGGCCTGCCTGTTGGATATATACTTGTTAATTACAAACGAATAGAGGCATTGACACAAGCTGGTACATTAGTGGGAATAGCTGAGTTGCCTGAGTTCATGTGGCAAGCAGAGAACCGTGACAGATATCAAGCCATGAGAATGAAGCGATTTGTTGATGGAGTTGTAGTGGAATGGCATTACGGTGACTCAACCGCAGCACAACCTTGGGATTTAAAAGTCCAAGCGATTCTCCAAAACGGGAAGATCAGTCTAAAATTTGACGAATTGAGTTTTAACGCTAGCATTATTACAAGTTATGGAAATGAATCAGTACAATTGTGTGGCGGGCAAGTTTGTTATTCTCACAGCCTAGTCAACATTTATAACTCAGGTAATACCATAGAATGTGCGCTGCCAAATGTAGAAAGTCACTGCAGGTTTACAAACATTTACCCGAGTGTAGACTTAAGCAACCTTGAAGTTAATGAAGTAGCATATATTCAGAATGTTCAAGCAACTTCTTTTAAATTAAATAACCCACTAAACAACTCCCAAACTTATCAGGTGCTAACTCGGCAATCTGGCTCTCTTCCGCAGTCACAGGATATTTTTAGTTCTTGGTCAGATGCACTGACATTCACCACGTCAATTGAAACAAAGGACGTACAGGCAGAATGGAATATTAATCTTACACAGCAGCCTATAAATGAAAACGGCGAGATTCATTTTGAGGTTATCGCTAGTGAAATTAGCGGAGTTGGAGAAATATATGCTGTAGCAGAAATCACAGTTTATGATGGAAGTGTCGGATTCCCTAGCTCTTGTAGGATGATTGATAGAAAAGATACTGTCGCTACTGTGTTCGAGTGCGACATTATTCTGGATGGGCCGGTGACAACTTCGGTAAATATTCCGTTAGTAGCGACTTACAATTTAGATCGAGCTCTATCCGATATAGTATATGTAAGGGTCTGTAATCCTGAGCGAACTCAATGTTCAGTGGAGAAAAATTTTAATTTAAACCTTGTCGCTCAAGTTCCTGACGAGCCAGATACAGAGGGCAACTTACGCACTTCAGGATCCGGAGGTGGTTCTGGTGGGGGTACTTTCTGGTTACTGCCTGCACTAGTGATAATGCTTCGACGCAGACAATACAGCTGAATTGTAATTCTATAAACTAGGCACTCTCATAGAGTGCCTTTTTATGACCCATCATTTCTCCCCCAACAAATTTTACAAACCTGTTTCAAGCTCACCTCTTTCCGTTCCGGTCAAGAACAGGTTATTACTACCCTTCTTTCTGGTCGAAACGCGTTCCGTGCCGGCGGCGGTAAAAGTCTGTGTTATCAATTACCTGCTTTGATGTTGGATGGATTAACCGTAGTGGTATCCCCGCTGATTGCTTTAAGGAAAGATCAGGTAGATGCATTAAGTAAGTTAGGCATCAAGGCTGCACTCCAGTTTGAGTCATGAAGAAGTTCAATTCATGTGGACTGAGATTAAAAGTGGTCATTGTAAAATATTATATGTTTCACCAGAACGTCTGCAAAACGAACGTTTTGTTCAGCGCCTTGCTCAATATCCTACATCATTATTAGCGGTTGATGAGGCACACTGTATATCTAAATGGGAGCATAACTTCCGACCGGACTATTTAAAAATTTTCGGCTATTGCTCAGCTACTAAGAGTGCAAAGAGTTTTAGCCCTGACGGCCACGGCGACACCCTCAGTGAGTGAAGATATTTGCCGTCAGTTTCATAGCCAAAAAGAAGACCATATTCAAACGGGTTTTGCCCGACCCAATTTATAGATTCATATCAGGCCCTGCTCAGTAATAGAAAAAAGCATACGTTGTTAGCGTCTATATTACGCTTAACTGACGGACCTCCACATAATGCGAGTGTAGTGGTGTATGTGACTCTACAGCAAACAGCCGTTGAGGTTGCTGACTTCTTACAACAATCTGGAATCAGTTCTGTGTTCTATCATGCAGGCATAAAAGCGGAGGAACGGAATGCCATTCAAAACCGGTTTATGAATAATGATGTTCAAGTGGTGGTGGCGACGATTGCATTTGGTATGGGCATTGATAAAAGAGATATACGAGCGGTTTATCATTGCAACCTAGCGAAAAGCATCAAAAATTATGTTCAAGAAATAGGACGTGCTGGCCAGCCTAGTCATTGTAAAATGCTTTTTCGTTGAACGTTGACCCACTGAATGATTAATTTCTTTCAAAATAATCTACCCTTTTTTTAAAAGACTTCACTGGCATAAGTTCGATGTAATTGCCAAACCTGACGGAACAATATTTCCCCTGTTGACCTTAGAAGTTAAGAATTTTGAGAGTGAGGCAATGGCGGGTTTTATAATTCCAATTACCGATATTTCAGAACAGTTAGCGGCATTAATTTATTAATAGTCTAAGAGTAAAGTGTAGTGATACATAGGCTCAATCTTATGACTATTCTGTCTGAAGTCTGATGAAGATGGATAATTAAATGACGTTGAATTGGGTGCATATTCACAATATATCACTACACATAACCTTTCCTGCATGACGGATCCTCAATAGCACCGTTGTTTTGGATTTCTTTGTATTCGAAAAGCACTCGTATTTTGTTAGACAAAAATCGCATTCTGATTGTATTGCACTCGTTTCTAGGCGTATTTGTATAGTCAATTCTGGGCGATCAATTGAATAATGTTCTGCTAATTAAGGTGTGATCAGAATATAATTTTTATATTAGTCCGAAATACACCTTTTTAATAGTGAGTGCTTTGCCCCGAAATTTGGATACCTGTAATATTTTCCCCCATCTGGTGCTGCGTTCGTTTTAAGCAGTACAAATGAATCAACGGATAGAACGTGTATTGGTTGTTTTTTGCTCAAGCTGAGTAGAGCTAGTTGTCGATTAAGCCCTACCCCGTTCGTCAGCTTCTGGCAAAATAACCGATTGAATTTGTCTGGTGAGTGTCGAGTTTGCGCCACGCAGGATGGCCAGCTTTTTCTCAAATGCACATTGCGCTGCAAGAGAAGCCGAACTTAGACTGATTCTAGCTTTAGAATTGCCAACAGGCAGTTTCGATTTACCAAGTGGTATGGCAAAACGAAACTCAAATTATAACTACCATAAAGATTGGAACATTCCATGATAAAAACAACTACTTCGTTTATTGCCGCTAGTGTTCTAGCGCTTTCAGCAGGGTTAACTCAGGCGAATACCCTGAAAATGTCCTACGACGCAGACCCAGTATCTTTAGACCCCCATGAGCAGCTTTCAGGCGGCACCCTACAACAAAGTCATCTTAACTTCGACCCTCTACTGCGCTGGACTCAAGAGCTAGGCTTTGAAGCCCGTCTAGCCAAAAAGTGGGAACGTATTGACCCTAACACCATGAGATTTCACTTGCGTGAAGGTGTTAAGTTTCACTCAGGTAATACTTTATCCTCAGACGACGTTGTATTTACATTCAAGCGCTTAAAAGAATCTCCGGATTTCAAAGGCATTTTCGAGCCGTTTAAAGAAATCAAAAAAGTTGATGAACTCACGTTTGATCTTGTTACGCATAAACCATTCCCACTGGTTCTAAATAACGCTACTTATATTTTCCCAATGGACAGCAAGTTCTACACGGGTAAAGACAAAAATGGAAAAGCAAAAGACACTTTAATTAAGCATGGTGATTCTTTCGCGTCTCGTAATGTGTCGGGTACTGGCCCTTACACGGTTTCTTACCGTGAGCAAGGCGTACGTATGGAATTAGTACGTAACCCAAATTACTGGGATAAGCAGTCCAAAGGTAATGTTGATAAAATCGTACTGACACCAATTAAAGAAAACCCAACGCGTGTTGCTGCACTTTTATCGGGTGATGTTGATTTTATTGCACCTGTGCCACCGACTGACCACGAACGTATTTCTGAAAACAAAAAAGTAGAGCTCGTGACCATGAGTGGTACGCGTATCATTACTTTGATGATGAACCAAGAGCGTGTGCCTGCTTTTAAAGATGTACGTGTGCGTCAGGCCATTGTGCATGCCATTAATCAAGAAGGCATTGTTAAGAAAATCATGAAAAACTTCGCCACGCCGGCTGCTCAGATGAGCCCTGCGGGTTATCTTGGTCACAACGAATCGTTGAAGCCACGCTATAACTTGAAAAAAGCGAAGCAGCTTATGAAGGAAGCGGGTTACGAGAAGGGCTTTAAAATCACCATGATGGCACCGAACAACCGTTACGTTAACGATGCCAAGATTGCTCAAGCCGCTGCTTCTATGCTGGCTAAAATTGGAATCGAAGTTGATTTGAAAACACTTCCAAAAGCACAATACTGGCCTGAATATGATAAGCGCGCGGCGGATATCATGATGGTGGGCTGGCATGCAGATACCGAAGATTCTAATAACTTCTATGAGTTTATGACTATGTGTCCAAATACGGAAACGGGTGCCGGTCAATACAATGCAGGCAACTACTGCAATAAGAAAGTAGATGAAATGGTAGCACTTGCCAATACTGAAACGGACACTAAGAAGCGTGCCAAAATCATGCAGGACATCGAACAAATCCTTTATGACGAAGCTGCGTTCGTGCCACTTCACTGGCAGAACCTTGCTTGGGCTGCACGTAAAGAAGTTAAAATTGCTGAGATCGTAAACGGTATGGATTTCCCATATCTTGGTGATCTGGTTATTACTAAAAAGTAATGCGTTAAACCATAAACGGCAGGCCATTGGCCTGCCGTTTTTCGTATCTGCTATTAACAAATTCATTCATTTCATGCTGTTAAGAAAAAAGAAAAGCGTGTTTTAACCAAACATGTTTGAAATATTTCGTACTTTTTTATTTATCACTAAAAGAACAGCAAACCGGTGATCCCGGTTACATTGAAACCAAGGCGCTGCTTATGCTGGCATTTTTTATTCGACGATTTATGCAGGCCATCATCGTGATGTTTGTCATCAGTGTGGTGGGCTTTGCAATACAAGATAATTTAGGCGATCCACTGCGTGAAATGGTGGGTCAAGTGGTGACGGAAGCAGAACGTGAGGTTCTTCGTGATGAAATGGGATTAAACGACCCATTTTTTGTACAGTACACGCGTTTTATTGGCAATGCACTGCAAGGTGATTTAGGAACCTCTTATTTCTTCAAAAAACCAACGCTGGATGTCATTTTCGCTAAACTACCCGCGACATTAGAGCTGGTCCTCGGTGCTACGCTTATTGTTGTACTGGTTTCGGTTCCTGTGGGGGTATATGCCGCCATCAGACCGCAGTCTTGGTTCTCAAAATGTGCCATGGCCTTTAGTACCGTCGGAATATCTATTCCTGTTTTCTTAACCGGTATCGGATTAATTTACGTCTTTTCAGTTGAGTTAGGCTGGATGCCGTCTTATGGGCGAGGCGAAACAGAGCAAGTCTGGGGCAGCTGGAGAACCGGATTAACCACCGCCGATGGACTTCTACATCTCATTCTCCCATCGATAACTTTATCGTCATTAATGCTGCCTTTATTTATTCGATTAATTAGAGCGGAAATGTCAGAAGTTTTACAGTCCGAATACGTTAAATTTGCATTGGCAAAAGGATTGAACCCAATGCGAATTTATTTTCTGCACGCGTTAAAAAATACCATGCTACCGGTGATTACCGTGGGTGGCGTTCAAATCGGTACGATGTTGGCTTACACCATTTTGACAGAAACCGTATTCCAGTGGCCAGGTATGGGCTTCTTATTTCTTG
Source organism: uncultured Saccharospirillaceae bacterium (assembly GCA_947503895.1). Lineage (GTDB taxonomy): Bacteria > Pseudomonadota > Gammaproteobacteria > Pseudomonadales > Oceanobacteraceae > Bermanella. The sequence goes on along the minus strand of CANNFT010000002.1, from coordinate 342,893 downwards.
AAGCGGTTAACCGAGTGGATACGCCATTAATCGTCTCATATGTCATTGTGGTTGGCGCTATTTTTGTGATTACGAATACATTGGTCGATTTAATTTATGGACTTGTTAATCCAACAGTTAAATTAGCGGGGAAATCAGCATGAGTCATGCATCAGAATCTGTTGCCATCGCTCAAAGCGTTGACGCCGCACCGAGCCGATGGGAAAAATTTAAAGAGTCACACTACTGGCACAGTTTCAAAAAAGACCGTGTTGCTCAGATCAGCTTCACCGTTTTTGTACTGTTTGTATTAGCCGCGTTATTTTCGCCTTTGTTGGCCCCAACGGATCCTTATGATTTAGCGTCCATTGATATTATGGACAGCGAGATCCCGCCGAGTTGGTCTGAAGAGGGTGAAGATCGTTTCTGGCTAGGCACAGATGCTCAAGGTCGCGATCTTTGGTCAACGATTCTATATGGCACCCGTCTATCGTTGATCATTGGTGTCTGCGCGGTATTGCTGCAAGCTTTTATTGGCATTGTATTAGGATTAACGGCGGGTTATGCCGGTGGTCGAGTTGATAGCTTTATTATGCGCTGTGCCGATATTCAATTGTCGTTTTCCACTATGATGGTTGCCATCATTTTCTTGGCGGTCTTTCAGGCTGCATTTGGGTCCGAGCTTTATCAGAGGCTTGCCTTAATCATGCTCATTATGGTTATCGGTATAGCAGAGTGGCCGCAGTATGCGCGTACCATTCGCGCCTCGGTATTGGCAGAGAAGAAAAAAGAATACGTTGATGCCGCCCGCGTGATGGGATTTGGGTCGGGGCGTATTATGTTCCGTCATATTCTTCCAAACACGCTGAGTCCGATACTGGTGATTTCGACCGTTCAGGTTGCGAATGCGATTATCACCGAAGCTTCGTTATCATTTTTAGGTTTGGGCATGCCGGTATCGCAACCCTCGCTTGGGTCTTTGATTGCCAGCGGATTCGAATTTATTTTCTCGGGTTCATGGTGGATTACCGTGATACCGGGAATCGCATTGATCACTTTGGTATTGGTGATGAATTTGCTAGGCGACTGGCTGCGCGATGTACTCAACCCTAAGCTGTATAAAGGATAAGGTCATGGCACTACTCAGTATACAAAATCTGGAAGTCAGCTTTGGCCTGAGAGATGGGCCAGTCAAAGCGCTGCAAAATATTAACTTGGAGTTAAACCGCGGTGACCGTGTCGGCATCGTGGGTGAATCAGGCGCAGGAAAAAGCGTACTTGGTTTTTCCATTCTGAACTTGATTGCGAAGCCTGGTTTTATTTCGAACGGCAAAGTTTTGTTTGAAGGTGAAGATCTCGTACACGCCAGCCAAAAACGTTTACGCCAAATTCGAGGGGATCGTATTTCTATGATCTTCCAAGACCCAATGATGACACTTAATCCAGTGTTAACCATTGGTGATCAAATGGTGGAATGCTTACACGCGCACAAAAAGATTTCCAAGAAGGATGCCCGTGAGGTAGCGTTACAAAAGCTTCAATTGGTTCAAATTCCCAGTCCGGAAAAGCGATTGGATCAATACCCTCATGAGTTATCAGGTGGTATGCGGCAACGTATCGTGATTGCCATTGCATTGATTATGGACCCCGATTTAATCGTGGCAGATGAACCGACCACCGCGCTGGATGTGACCATTCAGGCTGAAATTATGGAGTTGCTGCTCAACTTGTGTGAGCAGCACAATGTGGCGCTCATCCTTGTGACCCATGATCTAGGTGTGGTTGCGCAAGTCACCGAACGCACCGTGGTGATGTATGCCGGTCGAGTTATTGAACAAGGCCCAACGGATGAGATCATCAAAGCCCCTCAGCATCCCTATACGCAAGGTTTGATGAATGCATTGCCACAGAACTGTCTGCCTGGGCAATTACTGAATCAAATACCAGGCTCAATGCCTAATTTGCAGAATATCCCTCAGGGTTGTGCGTTTAACCCTCGTTGTGAATTTGTAAAAGAATCCTGTTTAAAAGAACGTCCCGACTTACAAAGTACAGCCACTCACGATGTTGCGTGTTTCAAAGTGCATCCTGAGCGTTCTGAACTTTTATCGACCGGAAACGGTTCCGACGTTAAGGAGCGCGCATGAAACCGGTGACTCAACCTTTACTCGAAATAAAAAACCTTTATCAGCATTTTGATTTGTCGGGTGATTTTTTAGATCGTCTGCACTTTAAAAATGGGCGTCCAGCGCTGAAAGAAGAAAAAGTTCACGCGATAAACGGCGTGAGTTTTAACGTCGAAAAAGGTGAATCTTTGTGTGTAGTGGGAGAATCGGGATGCGGTAAATCCACGGTTGCTCGCACGGTCATGGGTTTATTAAAACCGACACAAGGTGAGGTGCGCTTTGCGGGCGAACGAATTGACGATTTAAGCGTTAAAGATATGCGCCCGTATCGCAAGCGGATGCAAATGATTTTCCAAAACCCGTATGCGTCACTTAATCCTAGAATGCGCATTCGTGAGACGCTGGAAGAGCCCGTTCGCTTCCACAACCCTGAATGGAATGAGCAGCAGATCAGCGATAAAGTCGATGAAGTGATGGCCAGTGTCGGCATCGACCCCACTTGGGGAGTGCGGTATCCCCATGAATTTTCTGGTGGCCAACGTCAGCGTATAAGCATAGCGCGCGCACTGGCAGTGGACCCTGAATTTATCGTGGCGGATGAGCCGATTTCCGCGTTGGATGTATCAATTCAAGCGCAAGTTTTAAACTTGATGACAGAAGCGCAGAAGGCCCGCAATCTCACGTACTTGTTTATTACTCATGATTTATCAGTCGTGGAGCATTTTGCTTCTCGCGTGGTCGTGATGTATTTAGGCACCGTTTGCGAGCTGGCGACCAGCAAAACCCTGTTTCAAACGCCGAAGCATCCTTATACCCGAGCCCTATTGTCTGCCATTCCGAAACTGGAAACGAAAAAGCCAGAATTTATTCGACTCACAGGCGAAGTACCCACACCGGTTAATTTGCCTTCTGGTTGTGTTTTTCATGGCCGCTGTCCTTATGCAAACGCTCGTTGTATGGAAGAGATTCCAAAGCTCACGTTGCAGAATGATGGTAGTCAAGTGGCTTGTCACGGTATTGAGGAAGGCCGAATCCCCGACTAACCCATCCTGCAAACCGCACCGAGCAATCATGGTTCTATGCCGTGAAAGGCCGGTGCGCTTCAGCGTATTTTGCCCTGTCTACAAATGATGATTGCTTGGTATGGTAAACATTGCGTTATCTTCAGGGCGTTCATACGATGTCAGATGCGTTTCAATGCAATATCGTCAATACCGAAGGGGCTTTGTTCAGTGGAATGGTCACAAGGGCCATTATTCCAGGTATCGAAGGTGAAATAGGCGTGGTTGCAGGGCACAGCCCACTGTTGACCAGACTGAAGTCCGGTGTGGTGCGATTGCGCTTAGCTGAATCGGAAGATAAACGCCTAGAAGACACCATCTTTTTTGTTGCTGGTGGGTTTGTTGAAGTGGTGCCTAATTGCACAACGATATTGGCCGACAAAGCACAACGCGCCGACCATATTGATGAAGCCGCTGCACAAGCAGCCAAGCAACATGCACAACAACTTCTGGCCCATCACCACCAAGATTTAGATTACGCACGGGCATTGGCCCAACTGGCGGAGGCCATGGCACGTTTGCAAGCCGTGTCAGAATTGCGACGCAAATTGCAGCGCGGGTAAATGCGCTTAAATTCACATCGATCTTGATGCCCGGTCAGTGCCACCGCTAGGTTGTGATGATGCAGGTTACAAATTCTGCCATAAAGTATCGAACATCATTTGCTGGGTGCCTGCGATGGCATCACTGTCTATCACGACGACGACGGGATAGTTGTTATCCGCCAAACTGATCATGGCCACTTTTGGAGGATAAATCGCAATATAAGAGGCATCCCCTTCCCCTTTCAACCATTTACGTTCTGCCAGTTCCGCCTCATCTCCCCCTTCACCAATGGCCAACACCCGCACGTGAATACCCTTGGCAATGCGCTGACGAGTAAAGGTTGGGAAAGGTCGATACAAGTGCTCACGCAACGCCTGAGTGGACACCACGCAGTAGGCTTTATCTGAGAGCTTATCCACAGAATTTAAAATGTCCCTGAGCACCCATTCCACGCCATCATCCCCCTCATAGAAACGCACATTGCCTGAACTGAATTCAGGTTTGAGATGTTTAAGGCCGGGAATAATGTCCGTTTTTAACTCACTTAATGTGGCTTCAAGTTGATGACGTTTCTCCTCTGCTAAATCCAGTAACCGATCCGGATCTTCGGCTTGAAATACCCGCCGTTTGCCCTTTGGCAGGTAATTGACCATACCTTTAGTCACCAGCACCTTGAGCGTTTCATAGGTCGTGCCGCGATTTATGGCGGTTTTTGCCGCCAAATCTCGAATGCTTGCTGGCCCAAGTTCAATTAAGGCTTGGTAAATGGCGATCTCACGCTCGGTGAGACCTAATGAGGACAAAGTCGACAAATTCATTATGGTTGTCATTTTTTTTGTGACAAATTGGATTGTAAATCGTAACAAACTCAATAGACTGCGGAAAATATCTTTTTGCTGTCAGTTTCTAGCTGACAGCAGTGTGTAATCCCTCCTTATTTGTATGCTGGATATGCTTTGCTATCACTTGGATGCTTATCTAAGTAATAGGAGCCTATTCCGCAGTGGCTATGCCTCAACAAACAGGACGTTAGGTTGAAGAAAAAATGACAGTAAATGCAGTCACTATTGACGTTGTAATACTCGCGGCCGGTCAAGGCTCTCGAATGAAATCTGCCTTGCCGAAAGTGCTACACCCTATTGCAGGACAAGCCATGTTGGCACATGTTGTAGCCAGCGCTAAAAACGTCAACGCTGACAAATTGCACATTGTTGTGGGTCACGGTGCTGATCAGGTGAAAGCGCACTTTCAATCCGAGTCTGACATCGCTTGGGCCATGCAGCTTGAGCAGAAAGGCACCGGTCACGCGGTGCAAATGGCATTGGAAAACCTAGCCGAGAGTGGCGTCACGCTCATCCTCTATGGTGATGTGCCACTTATTCAACCCAGCACGCTGCAAGCCTTGATCAATTTGGTCTCTGATCAGCAATTGGGGCTGCTCACCGTCAACATGGACAACCCCACAGGCTATGGTCGAATTGTGCGTGACAGAGAGCATAACGTTCGCAGCATCGTGGAGCATAAAGACGCTTCCGAAATCGAGCTGGCTATAACGGAAGTGAACACTGGCATCATGGCGGTACCCACCGCTAAGTTGCATGAGTGGCTGCCAAACTTGTCGAACGAAAATGCGCAAGGTGAGTACTACCTAACGGATGTTATTGCGATGGCCGTTGGTGCAGGGTTAACCGTTGAGACGCTACAGCCTGAATTCGCAGAAGAAACTTACGGAGTGAATAACCGTCAGCAGCAGGCCGAACTGGAGCGTTGGTATCAAGGTCGTCTAGTCTCAGCATTGATGACCGAAGGGGTAACGGTGCTTGATCCTGCACGGTTAGATATTCGCGGTTCGGTTCGTGTGGGTCGCGATGTGGTGTTGGACACCAATGTATTGCTCGAAGGCGCTGTCACATTAGGCGACGGCGTGGTCATCGAATCAAACTGCGTCATCAAAGATGCCAATATAGCCGCTGGAACGCGTATTAAAGCGTTTAGCCACATTGATGGCGCAGATATTGAACAGGCCTGTGATGTGGGCCCTTATGCTCGTCTAAGACCCGGTGCCCAACTAAAGAACGGCGCGAAAGTGGGTAACTTTTGCGAGGTGAAAAAGTCTGTGATTGGCGAAGGTTCCAAAGTGAATCATTTAACCTACATTGGCGATGCCGAGATCGGTAAACATGCAAACATTGGTGCGGGCACCATCACGTGTAATTACGATGGGGTCAATAAATTTAAAACGGAAATTGGCGACGGTGCCTTTATCGGCTCAAATTCATCGTTAGTCGCACCAGTTTCGATTGGCGAAAACGCCACCATTGGTGCGGGTTCAACGATTACCAAAACCGTCGAAAGCCATAAATTGGGTGTCGCACGTGGACGACAAGTCAATTTAGATTGGCAGCGCCCGATGAAAAAATCATAAGTATTTGATCGTAAAGTATTAGAAAAAAATCAGGTCATGATGAACGCAGTAGGCTCGTTATTATTTTTATCGTCGACCTACTGTTCAATGTCGCAGAGAGATCGCGATAGCGCTAAAAGAAAGGAATAGTATATGTGTGGAATCGTCGGTGGTGTCGCTCAACGTAATGTTGAGCAAATATTGTTGGAAGGCCTACGTCGTCTTGAGTATCGCGGTTATGACAGCGCAGGGCTCGCAGTATTAACCGACGCTGGCAAATTGGAGCGTTGTCGCCGTCTGGGTAAAGTTAAAGAATTAGAAGAAGGTTTAACCGCGCAGCCGTTTAGCGGAAAAATGGGGATAGCACACACCCGTTGGGCCACACATGGCAAACCATCGCAAGAGAATTCTCACCCGCATATGAGCGGCGAGCGCCTCGCGGTTGTGCACAATGGCATCATTGAAAATTACGAACACTTGCGCACTGAACTTAAAGCTGAAGGTTATGAGTTTAAATCAGAAACCGACACCGAAGTCGTCGTACATTTAATTCACTTCAATTTGCAAAAAACCTCCTCGCTGTCGGATGCCGTCAAAGAAACCATTAAGCGATTAGATGGCGCCTATGCCTTAGGTGTTCTGAGCGCAGACCACCCAGGCGTGTTAGTGGCAGCGCGTCACGGCTCACCACTCGTCATTGGTGTGGGCAGCGGAGAACATTTCATCGCTTCGGATCAGCTGGCGTTGCTGCAAGTTACAGATCGTTTTATCTTTTTAAATGAAGGCGATGTTGCCGAACTGACCACCGATCATGTGCACGTTTGGGATAAAGATAATGCCGAAGTGGTGCATGACGTAAACGTCTTTGAACACAAAATTGACAGCACTGATAAAGGTGAATTTCGTCATTACATGATGAAAGAAATATACGAGCAACCCGATGTTATTCGTAATTGCCTTGAAGGTCGCATCAGTAAAAATCGTTTACTTGAACAAGCATTTGGTACCAAAGCCAAAGAAGTGCTCGACACCGTGCAAGCGGTTCAAATTATTGCCTGCGGAACGTCCTATCATTCCGGTATGGTTGCTAAATACTGGATCGAAAATTTAGTCGGTATTCCGTGTCAGATTGAAGTGGCCAGTGAATATCGCTACCGCAAAACCGTTGCTTTACCCAACAGTCTCTTTATTACCATTTCACAGTCCGGTGAAACCGCCGATACATTGGCCGCCTTACGCAAATCAAAAGAGCTCGGTTTTACGGCCAGCTTAACGATTTGTAATGTGCCAGGATCGTCTTTAGTACGAGAATCGGATCTGGCCATCATGACCAATGCCGGGCCAGAAATTGGTGTCGCGTCCACGAAAGCCTTTACCTCGCAGCTAACCGCGTTAATGTTGTTAACCATTGCATTGGGTCGTCGTCATGGCATGGTGGATCAAGTTGAAGAAGAAATCGTTACGGATTTAGCAAAACTGCCGGAACTCATTGAACAAGCCATTGCGATGGACAGTGACATTGAAAAAATGGCACAGGCATTTGCGGAGAAACATCACAGCTTGTTTTTAGGACGTGGCCCCATGTACCCGATTGCAATGGAAGGGGCTTTAAAACTAAAAGAAATATCTTATATTCATGCAGAAGCCTACCCTGCCGGTGAATTAAAACACGGCCCGTTGGCGCTGGTGGATAAAGAAATGCCCATCGTCACCGTGGCCCCGCAAAACGATTTATTGGACAAGCTTAAATCCAATTTAGAAGAAGTTCGTGCGCGTGGTGGGGAGCTATTTGTCTTTGCCGATGAAAAAGCCGGTGTGACTTCATCAGACGGAATTCAAGTGCTTAACATGCCCTCTGTGAGCGACCTGATGGAACCGATGTTGTACATCATCCCACTTCAATTACTGAGCTACCATGTTGCTGTTCTCAAAGGCACCGATGTGGATCAACCACGTAACTTAGCGAAGTCCGTTACCGTGGAATAAGCATCACCCACCTCTGAGATATCGAAAAAAGCTGCTATTGATGCTGTCATTAGCAGCTTTTCAATGTCTACATTAAACCACCTTTAGTGGTATCAATGCTCATAGAGTAAAACTTTTCAATTTCTCAGATGTGAGAGGATTATATTGATGAGCGAAAGAACGGGATTAACAATCGTATTCGGCATTCTGGTCAACCTGTTTACTCACAGTGCCGTCGCCCAAGCCAATAAGGATCAAGCATGGCAACAGCATCCTTGGGGCATTAGTGTGGCTCACACAGGCTTGTCTCTTCCTTACACGGCGTCGAGAGGAGCAGGCATCCAATATAGGCCGATCCAGCAATGGGAATTTGAAGCGAACTATCGGCATTCAGAAACCAACCTATGGGATTGGATTACCAGCGATACCGTATCTAAAGAACGGCAATACGGGGTTATGGCGAAACACTTTTTGTCTCGGACGTTTAACGTATCTTTTGGCTATATTTATCGACAGAATGATATTTACTTTGATAACAGTCGTTGGGGAATTTCACAGGATGCGAATCAAACCAAAGCAGAGGTGGATAGCCACAATGTAAAATTCAGTTTTGGTAATAGTTGGCAGATTCAACACGCGAGTATATCCATTGATTGGATTGGCATCTCACGATCTATCTTTGGTTCAACGCATCGCTCGGCAAGTGACAAAGCAGGGTCATCAAGCGACCGGCAATTTATAAAAGATCATGAAAAAGATATGCAAGATTATATGAGCATCGAATTTCTGACGATTAATCTAGGCCTTCGATTTTAAAAAAATCTCAAAAATTTAACTAGGTGGTGGGGAGGCTATAACGTTTAGTTTTGTATCGACGCCTGAATTTAACAAAAGCTGAATATCAATCTTCATTGAAGGCTTCTAAACTTGGCCTTACGTATGATCCATTGGGAACATTCAAGAGCTATTCTTGACGTCACCAACCATCGACCAATTTAATCTCGTGATTTGGGTATAAAATCGATTAAATCTTCTAGAAAAATGCCTCGTATAGTCAAATTGCTACTTATATCTTCCGTTGTGAACACTAACGTCGTAGTAGGCGCGCTTATTATGCTGATTGCCTGAGCCTTTTTCACGGTGCTGTGGTTATAGTGAGCATAGCCAGTTCTCTTGCTCTTCTGTATCAGGAACTTGTACACCCCTTGCTACTGAGATGATAGCAATGGCCTCTTTTGCCGAGATACCTGATTTTACCAATATGCCGCCAGCGATTATTCCGGTGCGACCAATACCTGCCCTGCAATGGATCACGATATGTTTACCTGAACATATTTCCTCGTACAGATTAAGAATGAGTGTATTGGCTGCAGGCGTATTAGGTAAGCCTCGATCTGGTATTGGAAATGAAGCATATTCAATTCCGTTTTTGATGCAGAGCTTTTCTTCTGATTCTAGGCCGACTTCTACTTGTTCAATTTTTTCCAGTAGGCACACAACCTTATCAATGCCCAGATACTTCAGTCCTACAAATTCATCTTCAATCCATTCGCCCGAAACAGGCTTCGCCATAATGGACAATGTGCCTTTCTCGATGTCTTTTACTTTATACGTAGTCGGGAGCATAAATTCCTAGGGGTTTGTAAAGTCATACTGCTTGTTAGCGATTTTGGATCGCTCTGATGTGCCTGCTTATTTACATTAGTGTACTTCTTTATAGTGGTAGCTACTTTTATAATCACAAGTGCAGGTTTCGTAATTGTAACTTCCACCAAAGTCCAAACAGGAATTTGCAACAGTTAGCATCCAGTCAAACCCCAGTAAAATAGCCATAAGAAAAACAAGCAGAAATTGTAAAGCACTTAAATATATGCTCAAAGGATTGAAAGCATTTCTCATATCCATTAAACATAGTGCACTGGGTTTGGAGTGAGATGAATACCAACAATAGCCAGACCATCGTTCGCCGCGCTAGCAGCAAGCAACATTCGATCGTGAAATTATTTAACACCCACACCTACTACCTCATCCAGCTCTACCACCAAAATCTCCACTGCTAAAATAACTATCCGAGCTAGAACTTTGTGTTACTCCGAACTTCACAATAGTCCACAGTATACTGGTAATTAGAAAGGCTATAATAATAACGAAGTGACTAAATAGGCACCCTATATTGATCTTTATTATGAGTGCCCTGATCAGCGTACGTTAAAATCCACTTGAATTTTCAAGCGTTTAAAAATGCCACCTGTTCAGTCTGTTTAGTGCACGCTTCCCATGTACTAATCCCAAGCCTACTTCCTCTTGAGTTAAGCAAGTGGGTCTTGTGGTGAAACGTAATGTTTGGCTGATTTGGTAGGCCATTCGAGAGGCGTCTGCACAACCTTTTTTCAAACAAGCTTCCCACAATAACGCACTGATTGCGGCTAATTGCGGTGCTGCAAAGGAACTACCCGACTCGAAATTTCCTGTCGACCATGAAAACACGGCATCTGCCGGAATGGCAAAGCTTTGCTCTATCGCTTGTGTATTCCCACCAGGAATAGTGGCTGTTAAAGAAACCTGCTCAGAAAACGATTCCATGTTAATGGCAAACAGCAAAGAACTGCGATCGTGGGAAGGTGTATCGTTTAAAAAAGTTTGGATCAATGCTAAGTCGTAGGAAAACAAATTACCAACCGGAGGAAGGTTTTGGCTAACACGTATTGGCGATAGATTCCCGTCTAAGTCTGTACCGGTGTTGCCAAGCGATTTCGTCACGATTTTGTTGCTTAATATCTGCTGTAGGATGGTTGAAAATTCAGGATCGATTGTTCCGTCTTTTTCTGCGAATGCACGACTCATGTTAATTATATGAATATCTTCACGGCTGAGTAGGTAGTTCATTGCATCAATGTAGGTTGATGATTCAGCTGCCACCGGTACGATGGTGATTTCGGGTGCGATTTGTAATAAAACATCAACCACGCTATTTCCGTGGTTCAATGATACTGGGTCCCCAAAGCTATGAATGGGCTCGAATGTGGCCTGGGCATACTGAAGGTTTTGCTTGTGATAAATGGTTGCATCGAATACATCAAAAACAGCCACTTTAATGCCTTTTCCGGTGAAGTGTTTTGCTAGTTTTTTATGTTTAATATTGAATCCTGGATGGTTGTCCTGAACCACTTTATTAATATCATTTCGAAAAAAATTGACTATTCCAAGACTTTCATCAAACGCTGGTTGATTCGCTGCTTGATAGTCCGCGTCTTGAAATGAAAAGATCAATGTAATCAAGTCTGTAAATTCAGTAATGGTATTGCTCCACTTATGCATATTTAACTCGTTGAATACGTAAAGTGATAAAGCCTTGTCATTATATTGAGAAAAATCAGCAGCATCGTACTGATCGAGCAATGGCGAAACGGCCTCTTCAGCGGGCCACCCAGCCAAGGTCTTGAGGTTGGCTATTGCCGTGCGCACAGGCTCGGTTTCAATGGCCTTTGCTTGTATGATCGTACTAAATAAAAATAAAAGAACGGCCGCAAACCGGCTCGCAACATTTAACATAAATAGGTCCTTACAATTTATTGGTTATTTCATGGAAGTCGCAAGGGCAGGATAAAAGCCGATTTGGATCGAGAGTAAGCTGAAATCAGCCCTACGGGCTGCGCAGCGTAACCATTTAATTAAACGAAGCACACTGGCATTCTGTACAGGTCTTCTACGGGTGAAGTTATTTCAGACACGTTCATGCTGCTTTGTACGTGATCACTTCAAATATATGACGGATGTTGTTACATCTCAATCAGTAATCGGAATTCATTATCAATCTTCTATAGTTTGCAGAAATTCTGATTTAATCCGATTCTGCAAGTTTAGTTATTCGGTTTTGGTCCTAATAATTCACTGTTTTCATGCAGATTTTGTATGTAGGCTCATGGATAAATATTAGAGTGAGTATCCGTATTGATCGCTGCTTAGGTATTTTAAGCTACGAAAACTGAGATACACATTGCTTGGTTCTATTGTCATTTTTATAACTACGCTTTTTCCTACGTCAAAGTACCTCGCTGATGCCTACATTAAGGACATAGCAATAAACCGCTATAATCAAAATGCTAAAGACGTTATGCTTAACATATCAAGCTGGTATATTACCCCCGACTTTCATGGCCAAAAACACCTTGGGCAGGTCCACGGATTTATTATCATGGATGGCTGCAAATCCAACTGGAGTTTTCAAAAAGATGACTTTGTTAAGGGTAATTATTGCAACATAGAAATTTAACAAGGCGAAGCAACATCAGTTGTGAACTTCCCCTGAAAAACGAGTTGTTAATTGGCGATTCCCGCTTGATACAAATCTAGGGCGAGTTGTCTAATTTCACTCGCCATAGTTATTGATTCGCGCCAATCTACTGGTATTTCGCTGTATCCATAAAATGCACCAGAAATTTGGCCGCATATGGCAGCGGTTGTATCAGCGTCATTTCCAATATTTGCAGTTAGCAATATTGAGTCCTTAAAGTTTTCTCCATGATAAAAGCACCAAAGTGCAGATATCAAGCTTTCAATGACGTAACCGCTCCCCGTAAGCGCCATGTAATCTAGATCTTTAAAGCTAAGATCAATAATAGATTGCAGCTCTTCACAGAAATGACCAGGAATACCCTCAAATATTTCGTTTTTAGAGTTAGCAGTGCAAGCATTATGGATTAGATAACCAAATAGCTTGCAGGATTCTAAACAAAGGGGCGACCCATGCGTTGTTCGTGAACTCTCCTCAGCGTACTTAATACAGGCCCTGATATCCGAGAAATAGTAAATTGGGATAGGAGCCAATCTCATTATCGAACCATTACCGGACGAATATTTATCGATGGACCCGCTAAATAGCTCTTTGGTCTCTAAGTATGTTCTCAATGCATCGGATACCGTCATGCCAATGTCAAAGCATTCACCATTGCTGCTCATGTACCCAGAATTGTACCAATTACAGTATCGATTCATTTGGTCAGTCGCATCAAAACCTTTCTTTTCGAGAAAGCTATGAGCCAAGCATAGAGCCATAGACGTATCGTCTGTCCATTGCCCCTTATCCAAATTGAATGGGCCGCCACCAACCATATCCACCAAAGGCTCAAACGTACCTCTAGCCTTACATTCTAACGTAGTGCTGACTGCGTCTCCGCACGCTAGCCCTACTAGTGATCCGATTATTTTGTCTTCCAATTTAACTCCATTTCTTGACGCATCCACATCAGCTAACAGCGGTGTTTTTAGGTATGATTCCTGATAATTCTCTATGTGTTAATCCAACCAAGATATCACTTCTTTAAGGAAATCAATAGGTTATATAGTTACTTTATGTGCATGGCGAATTTCATTTCATCTCGACCAGCGACCAGACCGCATAACGTGATCAATGACAGGTAATCGGACATTGTTTTCTAAATCCGCTTTAGCCGCCACGCTCGGATGTATAGCTGGCGCTGAAAATAGGTGTATCCAATTTAGGCCCTGATAATTCGCTATTTGTAACGTTTTTTGGGGTGTTATGTATAGCTAACTTGCAGGAGCCATTAAATCAAAGAAGCGTGCTTCACTTTAGGCTTTACCTACCGAAAGGTGGTGGCGAGATTATCTAATGGACACGATCGGGCTATTGATGAATTAATGTTTTACGTTTGGATTCTCAAAGATACGGATGGCTTGCTCGCCGTCATCTCTCACGACTTTGCCTTCTGGTGTAACGCGCGTCGTCAGCTCGTTGGTGGCCGACTCTGGCAGTGCAACTTTCACGAATAATTGGCTTATTTCAGTGATCTTTTTCTCACATTCTTGAAGCTTATTATCCAGTTCTTTTGGTTTTTCATGCAATGTAAAAAATATTCACTGGCCATGACGGTTAAATCAATTACAGCATATCCCCAGTATAAGAGGAATCTCTTTTCTTACTCAGGTATGCCTTATTAATCACTAGGCGATAATCAGCTTGTAATCCTCGAATTTTATTTAGCAAGTCGATACAATTCTTTACTAAGCGTTTACTATGCGATGAACTAATTGATTGTCGTGTTGCTCTAGCGGTTTAATGGGTACATGGCGCATATTTGGATGCAGTGCCGCAGGCTTCCATGGCAGCAGTACAAGGCTCTAGCGGACTAAAGAAACTCAATGCCTGAGGCCGCTTTAATACTTTCATTTTCACCTGTTTACCCGCTGATAAATGAAATATAGATTTTGTTAATTCAAGAAAAACTAGACTAATCTTCATGCCCCCACTCATTTTTCAGATGTAGTTAAGAGCTTTCATCATGGCCTTTAGTGACTGATTATAAAGGGGATTGGGTCCATTCCTTTATCCATGCAGTCGGGCGCGTAATGACTGGAGCTTTACTACGCTCCAATCTCATCGTAGTGGTTTATTGATTTAGTCAGTTAGACATGCAAAACACGCTTTGATCTTGAAATGATCTAATGTGCAGAGTTTAAAAAAATATCACTTGGGGTGTCCTAATATTTGGTACTGAAGCATTGGACGTAAAAAGCTTGTTTATTTTAATAGCTAGTTTCTACAGCTCACTCCTATACAAAACGTTTTTTCTAGACTAGCCTTAAGTCACCCTTTTACTACGGAAAGACAGGTAAAGCGATGGATCGTCGAAAATTTTTAACCTATTCAGGCTTATCTCTCCTTTCATCTTACGCATTATCATTTATGCCGACGGGTGGAAAATTTACTCGTCTTAATCAACTGTGTACAAAAGAAATCGAATACTCGATAAAAGCAAATTTTGGATCCGGATTTAAGCTCTTGGAGCAAACGCAGCAGGGTGAATTCATTAATGCAAAAATCACTCATTTAGGAAATACTTATTTAGTGACCAACTCTCCATCAGGTCAATGGAATATTTTGGAATCCAGCATTTCCTGAGTAATACCGAACACCCCAAGCAGTTCAACTGAAAAAAGTAAGCCTTAATGATCACACATGTACCAAGGTATGTAGTGACATTATCTGGTTTAGGCCTCTATTTACAAAATAAATAAGTTGGAACGTATCTATGGATATATCACGCATCCGTATTCATCCAGGAATCGGCATGGCTCGATTGGGAAACAGTGATGAGTTTTTTATTGGACCTGAAGCTCCTGGAGTTATCGCCGATCCAGGTGGAACAATTAGCTCTGACCCTAGTCAAAAAAATTATCGTGACGATCAACAGCGATTAAAGCGTCAGGCTCAACGTTTTCGTATATATGGATATGATTCAAATGGAAATGCAGTTTCAGAATTAAATATTAATAGTGCAGATGTAGAATCGATTACTTGGCGTGTGCATGTTCGTAATATGAAAGCGGCTAATTATGCGTTTCAAGGCGCTTATTTATTTGACCCTACCAAATACCGAAACCCTTCTATTCAAAGTGATGCAGCCAACCCAATAGATCGAACCGATTTAATCATTGATCCGGGTCCAAAAACCATTTCTGCTGAATCTCAACAACCCTTAATAATGGCAGGCGATGTTTTTACAGGTGTCTCAGAAGGTTATTTACCTGGCTATCTTCGATACTGTGGATTCACACCCAAGGATCCCTCTCAACCTGTCAAGGTAACCTATACTCCTGCCACCAATATTGAATTGGGTCAGCTAAGACTAGATGATGAGCAGCGTTTAATTTTTGTGCCTGCACCTGGTAAAGCCGAATGCGTAACCGACCCTAAAATTCAACTTTCGAATCCTAGCGAAACATACAATCCTCCCAATGGCCCAGGAGATGGAACAGATCCATTAATAAATCAGTTTGCTTACTTTAATGTGCCGGGCTGGTGGGATGACACCTGTGGCGGGGAAATTGATGCCACTGTGGTTTTAAAAAATGGAACCGTATTAAGCACTCGAGACGGAGTCATTAATCCAAATGACGAAGGAACACGTAATGGTAAAAACGGGGGATGGATTGTTACTGCTCCGCCTAAATATGCACCTAATATGTATCACGTCGTTTCTATTATGGATCGCATGTACGAAACCTTTGATTCTGATCCTAACCAAGGTCAGCCGACAGAGTTTTATCGCGATATTTATCCCATTCTGGCTAACGCGGGTAACTACGGTTGGGTGAGTGCCGAAGCAGCAGGTGTTGAACCTAGCACGCGTAACATGGCCCACGGGCCAAAGCAGGCCGGTAATTTATTGAGTCCAGAAAATATTGCTAAGTTAACGAGCAAAGAGGCTTCGGGTTTACCTGCAAGAAGACAAATAAATGGCATCATGCGAAAACCAGAAGGGTCAGATTCCGGGCCGTCGGTGAAGTTCCCCACTTTACTTGATACCTTACCGCCAGCACCGCCAGCACCTGCATCGCCACCTAGACCTGTAGGTGAAGGGCCTGTATCGCGAGGTAATCAAATGCCTAAATTGTGGGGTACTGGTGGTAAGCCGCTTCAAAATGATCAGTTAGGTAATAATTTACCTAACCAATACTTAAGCCTAACCAAATGGCAACGAATACGATTGGCTGATTGGGCAGATAATAATTTCACGGTTTCTCCAGATGGTCCCATTGTTCCAAAACCTTTAGACCAATATTCCATAGAAGATCAGCCAACAGCTATGGACCAAGCTGCACTTCAGCCTACGATAGGCGGTGGATTCCACCCAGGCATCGAATTCCCTTACTTAATTGCCTATAAAGAATATTTTGATGATCTCTTTCGAGTAAAAACAGGTACAGAGCCCGGTTCGGTGGCAGCTTATATGTCGAGTCCATGGCAGGGCGATTACTGGTCTTGTAATACTGCTTGGTGGCCTGTGCAAAGACCTGAAATAGTATTTTCTTATGACGAGTCTTCTAAAACCAGAACCTACAAAGAATGGTTTAGGGGTTATGGCCCAGAAGGCGAGCCCTTGTCATCGACAGATGGCTATAACCAAATGGTGTATGCATGGGACAAGCTCGGTATGGTGCTGCCGAAGCTCACTGGCACAAATGAGTATTTGACTGATAACGGCTCAATTGTTTTTCAGGAATATCAGAGAGATCCTGTTTTAGATAAGCCACCTACAAAAAAGACATGCTCTTGAGTTGATCGATTATGACGATAGCGAAGAAGCGAAATTGGGATGTAATTATTGTGGGGTTGGGGCCTGGTGGTTCTGCTGCTGCAATACAGCTTGCTCAATGGGGCTGGAACGTCTTGATGATCGAAAAGCGCGGTGTTGATTCATTTAAATTTGGTGAATCCTTATCACCATTTGCATTGGATGCCTTTGAAAAACTGATCGGTCCGATTGATCAGCTCGATGCTGACTATGTTGGCTTTCACTTCAGCGCAGGCAATCTATCCAGTTGGCATTCTCAAGAAAATCAGCTTCAAGATTTTTACTTCACACCACAAGGCAAGGGCCTTTGCATTGATCGTAGTCGGTTTGATTTAGCAATTGCGGAAAAGGCAGAAAGCTTAGGTGCAGTCCGACATGAGTTGACGGAATTTGTTCAATGTCACCGGCATGATCGAGCTGATAATTGGACTGTCGAGATAAAGCAAGATAATCAGAGCAAGTGGCTACATTGTAAGTACCTTATTGATGCGTCTGGTCGTGCTTCAGTTGTGGCTAGTGCCTTAGGTGTTGAAAGGCAAAAGTACGATAATCTATTTGCGCTTGCTCAGCGTTTTATTCAAAACAGTCAGAATTCAAAATATAAAGAAGATATTGATCGTTTTACTCGGATTGAAGCCAGTCCTGACGGCTGGTGGTATAGCAACCGACTGCCAAGTCTAAATAAGGATCAATCGTCTAGTGAGCGCGTAGTAGTCTTTCATACAGATATCGATAATGCTGCGGCAAAAAAGGTGGCAACAATATCGGGGTTTGATGAAAGTCTACGAATGACAGCTCATTTACAAAACATGCTAAAAGAATTTGGCTATCAGGCTAAAGGCAAGGTTAGGGGTACTAGTGCAACCACAGAACGATTGTTAGAATTTTCAGATGAAGGTTGGTTTGCGGTTGGTGATGCAGCAATGGCATTCGATCCTTTATCTTCTCAAGGCATTTCCAACGCATTGTATTCGGGAATACTAGTAGCAGAATTAATTGCTACTGGACTGACCCAGATGAAAAAAACAGGGCAGCGTCAATCAGATCTATTTTTATCAAAACAGTTTAATGAAGAGCAAGAAAAGGTTTGGCGAACCTATCGCCAGGATTACAAAGACAACTACCAATTACAGAGGCGTTGGAGCAGTCATCCTTTTTGGGCGCGTCGTCAAATTATAAATGAGACTGAATACTTCAGGGAAGCACCATGACCGGCTTGAAAAAACTATTGATTCTAGTAGGTGCAGGGGTGAGTCCTGTCCTAGTACACCATGCATTAAAAGCATCTAATACAGATTTTATTAATAATGGAAATACTCTTCCCCAACCTGTTTTTCAAGTTGGTGACAATCCTAGTGCGCCCTATGCTGATGGCTCATCAGAAGAGACTAACTTTTTAACGTTTTTTAACAATACGTATCTAAATAATAATCCTGAATTAAAACCGTTAACTAAAAAAGATGTTGTGTGGATGCCGCCTCAGTTGGCTGGCGACACGTCATTAGAATTGGTTGCAAGAGCCCTTCCTGGTCAAGAAACAAATTGCCCCACTCCGACTGACAACCCTGATAACGCACCTTCCACCTATCCGCTTTACTGTGAAGATAGTTTTTCAACCGGTGAATTCTGTAAGGCCTGTCACGACAGCGTGCTGTTTGTAGAAGGCGGTGGTTTGCAGCAAATGGCCTATTTTTCAGAAAAATACTCTGAAGGCGATCACCAAGAATGGTTAGCTAACTGGTCTCAATATGGTGACTGGAGCGCCAATATTATGCGTCTCGCAACGCGTGATCCTATTTGGCAAGCGCAAATAGAAACAGAAACTAATACCCACAGATATGCAGATCCTCATGTCATACAAGATGTTTGTTTCAGTTGTCACGGCGAAATGGGTGAACGCCAGCTTAAATTAGATTTGGGGATGGATCAGGTTTTTTGTTCAGACTTATTTTATGCCACCATCCCCGGTTATTTATCGGAACACCAAAAGGGCGCGCCCTTTCCTTTTAGTGGTGACTGTGCCCCGGTGGATGGCCACCCTATCACCGAAGATAATCAAGCTCAATATGCAAAATATGGCTCCCTTGCACGGGACGGCGTTTCATGTGAAACCTGTCATCGAATGGGCCCTGAAAATGGCGGCGGCAAATGGAATGGAACCGACTTTGAAGTGTTCTATGGTGCAAAAGATATGTACAACGTTGCTAAACGCCAAACCGAAAACCCAGTACCGTTGGAATACGAATTTACAGCCACATTCCATGTGGACATGAATAACATCATGGCACCAGATAAAACGGAAGAATTGGACTTACTGCCAATGATTCAAGACGATAATTTGATTTTAGCCCAGGGCTATAACGAAAAAGATCACGTCAGTTATATGGGTCAGTCAGTATTGTGTGGAGCCTGTCATGTACTCATCGTTCCACAAATACCCTCGGCGTTTCAGCCTGATATGCCTCTTCCTGATCCAGAACTTTTTCCTTACTATAAAAAACCGGAAGCCTGTGTCAGCGATACTTTTGCTCCCGCAACCCGCGGACCTTACGGCAACCCTTTGACAGATGACTGCGTCGGTTTAGGGTATGAGCAAGCCACCTATTTAGAGTGGATTAACAGTGACTTCGCCAGCGAAGAAGACAACGAAAACACGTGTCAGGCTTGTCACATGCCGCTGGTGACAGATCCTAATGATCCTGCAAATCACAAAGCGATTATGGCGCAATCTACTCACGGCTTAACCCCGAAAGATTATCGTCGTCACCGTTTAATGGGTATTAATCTACCTGTATTCGAAATGTTCATTCAATTTCCTGACGTATTAGGTGTGGCACCTTTTGATGATTTAGTGCCGCCTAATGGCATAAGCGCTGACGGTAAAGAAGCACCTTTCATTCAGAATTATCTACTGAACGGGGAAATGGCCATAGTTGAGCAAGCGACTAGCCAAGCAAATGGAAATGGATTATTGCCCGACTCTACTACCCCAGACCCAAAGGCCGCCACAGAAATTAAAGTGGATGGCTTTCAACTGCTAAATAGTAACCTAGTTGCGGACTTAACCATCACCAACAACACGGGACACAAGTTTCCTTCAGGGGCTGGCTTTAGGCGAGCTTTTATCAAGTTTGAAGTATTAGATTCAACAGGAAACGTAATCTGGATTTCGGGTGATACAAATCCGTATGGTGCTATTTGCAAAGGCCAATGTGAAAAAACAGGAGTAGGAACTTACAATTTATTAAGCAGTGAAGTACCGAAGGAAAATCCGAAAAAACTACAGCCGCATCACCAAGTGATTACCTCACAAAGCCAGGTGCAAATTTATGAAGTGCAGGCCGTGGACGATACTGGCTTGTTAACATCTAAAACCCTATCCCTGTTTTTCGACGCAAAAGATAATCGCCTATTACCTAAAGGATTTATTGGCCCAGAAGAATTAGGGTGTGCAGAAAATCCAGATGCAGGTACACCAATATTTGGAATTAAGCAGTGTTCGGCGGCTTATGCCACTGAGCCTCAGCTAAAACCACTTACAGTTGGCAGCGCTATCAGTACCGATAAGCACTATACGGATTCGCAGTTCGCAGGCTCTGATACGTTGAGTTATCAAATACCGCTTTCAAGTATTAATGGCACGCCAAATGCGATTCGAGTGACCATGGAGTATCAAACGATTCCGCCGGGTTTCTTAGCGTCACGTTTCTCTGATGGCCATACAGGTAATGGATTTCTTCCTGCTACGGAGCGTGCTATTTATTTAACCAGTCACTTAAATACTAATTTACAACTTAAAAGCGAGCACCCTGAAAATACTGATTTAACTTTCTCTCAAAATTGGACCACAAGTATTTACCAAGCAAAAGCGACTTTGCAGTCCGCTGAAATGGTGAATTGTCGAGTATTTGGTGATGGGTATAGCAATATGACTGGCTTGTCAGATGCCGTTTATTCAAACTCACCCTATAAAATGTGTGTGCCAGACGGTTCATCAGAAGGCAGTTGCAACAAGTGGTTTGGCCGTTGTGAAGTGAAATCCAGTGGTGAAAAAGTCAACTTCAAAGTATTTAATCAAGACGGGGTAGAAGCTTCCGGTTTCACAGATGCAGTTTATGTCTTAACAAATAAAACCGCGTGCTCACCTGATGGCTCTTCGCCCGGAAATTGTAAATATGCCTTCGGGCAGGCAGAAACAGAGTCAGGAAAATCAGTACAATGTAGATTATTCAATGACGGTTACAGTAACCCGACGGAACCAACAGATTCGATCGTCGCCCAAAGCAATGGACAGGTTTGTTTTGAAAGTGATCTCAGTCAATGCCGCAAGTGGTTCGGCCTCTGTGAAGTTGTGAATGACTGATCAATTTCTACATTGGTCGCCAAAAGAACAACCAAACATTTAATGCTTGGTTGTTCTTGGTGGAGATTCAAATATTTTTAGAGCTTGCTCGCCGTCATCTCTAACGACTTTGCCTTCTGGTGTGACGCGCGTCGTCAGCTCGTTGGTGGCCGACTCTGGTAGTTCTTCTTTCATAATATCTGAATAACTACAGGCTACGCACTCGCGGGTTTCTTTACCGTCTTCGTTTTTATACATCACCAGTTTGTCCATTTCAGAACACTTGGGGCAAACGGCTCCAGCGATAAATCGTTTTTGTGCTTTAAACATACGCTACTCAGTGACCGATGGTAATTGACTGTTTTTCGTTAGCTAATGGTGGTTCGGTATTGGTAGGGGAGGAATGGTTTTTTACCTCCCCTTTTTTTATTGAATACCGCAATGACGCAGCAGTGCATCAACTTTGGGTTCACGGCCACGGAAATTTTTAAATAAAATAGCCGCTTCTTCTTCGCCACCTCGGCTCAATATCTCATCAAAGAAGGATGCACCCGTTTGTTTGTTAAAGATCCCCTCTTCTTCAAATCGGCTAAACGCATCGGCACTGAGGACTTCGGCCCATTTATAGCTGTAATACCCCGCTGCGTAGCCGCCAGCGAATATATGGCTGAAGCTGTTTTGGAAGCGGTTAAAAGCCGGTGGTTGAATGACAGATACGGTTGCGCGGACTTCGTCTAGTATGCGTTGAATGTCTGGCGCTTCATTTGTTTGGTCATGCATGTGCATTTTGAAGTCGAATATCGAGAATTCTAATTGGCGTACCATCATCATGGCGCTTTGAAAATTCTTCGCCGCCAACATTTTATTCAGTAAGTCTTGTGGTAAAGGTTCACCGGTTTCGACGTGGCCAGAAATAAAGGCCAATGCTTCGGGTTCCCAGCACCAGTTTTCTAAAAATTGACTCGGTAATTCAACAGCATCCCAAGCAACGCCATTGATGCCACTGACGGCTGCGGTGTTCACTTGGGTCAGCATGTGGTGAATGCCGTGACCAAACTCATGAAATAACGTAGTCAGTTCGTCGTGGGTGAGCAATGCCGGTTGGTCACCGACGGGTGCAGTGAAGTTGCAAACTAAATAGGCAACGGGAATTTGCTGTTCGCCATTGAGTTTGACTCGGCGCACGCGGCATTCGTCCATCCAAGCGCCGCCACGCTTTTTATTGCGCGCGTATAAATCAAAGTAGAATTGGGCGATGACTTGACCTGATTTTTTGATACTAAAGAGTTGCACATCTGGGTGGTAAGTTTCTGCACTCTCCTCTTCTTCAACCTGAATTCCAAAGAGACGCTCAGTGACTTGGAAAAGCCCTTGTAGTGCTTTAGGTGCAGGAAAATAAGGTCGGATCTCTTCTTGGCTGACGGCGTATTTGGCTTGTTTGAGCTTTTCGCCGTAATACGAGACATCCCATGCGTTTAATGTGTCAACGCCAAATTCTGTCTGGGCGAAGTCTTTCAGTTCAGCGAATTCTTTTTCCGCCTGCGGGCGACTTTTCTGCGCAAGGTCTTCTAAAAAGCCCATGACTTGCTCAGTGCTTTCAGCCATCTTGGTGGCTAATGAATAATCCGCGTAGCTGTTGAAGCCCAGTAACTTAGCCAGTTCAAGTCGCAGAGCGAGGATTTCATCCATGAGTGCGCTGTTATCAAATTGTCCGGCATGAGGCCCTTGATCAGAAGCACGTGTCGCAAAGGCGGTGTACATTTCTTTGCGCAGCTCGGCGTTATCACAGTACATCATGACGGGTAAGTAGCATGGGAAATCCAATGTGAGAAGCCAGCCATCTAAAGATTTTTGTTCGGCTGCTTGTGCAAAACCGGCCAAGGAGGATTCAGGCACGCCAGCCAGTTGTTGGTTGTCTTGAATGTGTTTTTGCCAATGGTTTGTGGCATCGAGTACGTTTTCAGAATATTTGCTGCTTAATTCGCTCAGGCGAGCTTTTATTTCACCGTAGCGTTGTTTTTTTTCATCGGATAAATCGACGCCCGCTAAATGGAAGTCGCGCAGGCTATTTTCAATGGTTTTTTGTTGCGCACGGCTGAGGTGGGCAAAACCGTCGCTGTGTTGGATGCGCTCATAGGCTTGTTGCAGGTCTTTATTTTGGCCGAGTTCCGTACTGTAAGCCGAGAGTTTGGGTAAGCATGCGTTGTAAGCGTCTCGTAATTCGTCGGAGTTCATCACGCTGTTGAGGTGTGACACCGGTGACCATGCGCTGCTGAGCTTGTCATCCATTTCTTCTAATGGCGCGACGAGCGAATCCCAGCTGGGTTCAGGTTGATCGGTCAGTTGCTTGATGGCTGCTAAATTTCGATCTAGGTGGGTGCTGATGGCATCCACGATCTCATCGGTTTTAACGTCAGCGAAAACAGGTAAGGCTTGCGGTTCGGTTAATGTGTTAACGCCCGCCGTACTGAGTGGCTGTGACTGGTGTGCGGTGGAAAAAGGGAATCGTAGAAATTTAGACATAAAAGCAGACCTTGATGCGACGCATTTCTTGTAGACTAGCGATAATTTGGGCTTTCAGCAGGAATTCAACCATGAACTCAGAAATCAAACCGAAGGACCAATCGGTGACGCCTCCCCTGACTGCCAATGGCATACGAACTTTTAAAGGTATGACTCCGGCCTTAGGGGCGGACGTGCTAGTGGACCACACCGCCGTCATCATTGGCGATGTGGTGGTAGGCGATGACAGTTCTGTGTGGCCCCATGTGGTCATACGGGGCGATATGCACCGTATCCGCATTGGTAGCCGTACCAGTGTGCAAGATAACTGTGTGCTGCACATCACGCATGCCAGCGACTACAACCCGGATGGCTACCCGCTGATTATCGGAGACGAAGTGACGATTGGCCATGCCGCGGTATTACACGGTTGTACCTTGGGCAACCAAATTTTGATTGGTATGCAATCGATGGTCATGGACGGTGCTGTGATTGAAGATCAAGTGGTGCTAGGCGCTGGTAGTCTGGTGCCACCAGGCAAAACGCTCGCCAGTGGATATCTATACGTTGGGCGTCCAGCGAAACAAATTCGCCCTTTAACGGACAAGGAACGGTCGTATTTCGCTTATACCGCGGGTAACTATGTGAAGCTCAAGAACGAACACATAGCAGAGGGTTTTTCTCAAACTTCCACGGGTTAATGCTCTCGCCCATTATGGGCGAAGGTAGTGCTTAAGGATCGCGTTATAGGTGCCGTTATTGATAATGCGTTTCAGCGCCTCATCAAAGGCTTGAACTCGTTCCTGACTGACCGATTTTTTAGAAAATATAAAGTGGATACTGCCAGTGGGAATGAGCAATGGCAGGGGCTTAAGCGTGTCTCCGAGCGATTCGTTTTGCACAATCTGATGCCCCACAAATTGCTCGACCAGCACCAGATCCACTCTACCGAGGCTCAGCCTGCGCAGGTTTTGTTTATCGGATGTCATTTCAGATAAGCGACCGACAAATGCGCCTTGCTTGCGCATTTCATCGAACTCATTGCCGTAGGTGTAGCCCAAGGTCACGCCAATCGAATACACACTTTCCGATAAGGCCTGTAATGACTTGATATTCATTGTCTGGCTGCGCTTTGCCAAGGTGTAGAGCAACATGGTCTCTCTTCGATAAGGCACTGAGAAACGAGCAAACTGTTCTCTTTCCGCCGTTTGAGAAGCTCCACTCGCGACGTCAATATGCCCCTCTTTGATTAATTGCAGCGCACGTTTCCACGGCAATTGACGGAGCTTTAATGTGCACCCCGCCTCTGTGGCCACCGCCTTCAGCAGGTCGATGTCGAGGCCGGAAATGTCTTTGTAGGCATTCTCGAATTGGTAAGGTTCAAACGGTTCCCAAACTGAGCGAAGTACGCATGAGTCGGCCGACGCAGAACCGAATGTAGCGCTGAACAGCATTATGCAGAGGCTTGCAAACAGTGGGTATTGGCGCAGTGGCAGCATACTCACCACATCCATCGTAGAGGTTTTCGATATCCGTACAGTATGGCTGAAATTAAGCCAATCGGCGGATTTAATGTCTGTCGTGTGCAGCCATAATAGCGGATCACTGCGCCGGCCAGATGGCCATGTTTTCAAATGCGCACCCAATGGACGACATCACGCAAAAGGAATAGCGATGCACGCTTTATCTCCCATGGCTGTCATAACGGCCTGCTTAAGTTTACCCCTGCCCATTGTGGTGGCACATGCTGCCGCTCAAGCCGTATCCCCAAAGACGCTCCCGACGGCTTCTGGGCTTATGTTGGCTAAAGAAAACCAATCCACTGATGGATCATTTTGGCTGAGTGAAAAACTGGATGGCATACGTGCTCTGTGGAATGGACAGCAATTGCACACTCGAAGTGGTCGACCCATTCATGCGCCCAGCTGGTTTACCGAGCAATTCCCAGCGGTTCCGTTAGACGGCGAACTCTGGCTAGGACGGGGTGCCTTTCAAAAGCTGATGCGTGTTGTGATGGATCAGGTGCCGGATGAATCTGCCTGGTCTGAGGTGCGTTTTTATGCGTTTGACTTGCCGATGGAGCCGGGTGCATTTGAGCATCGATACCAGCAATTATTGAAGCACGTTGCGCACTCCCCTTCGCTTTACCTAAAAGCCGTTCAGCAGGAGTTGGTGAAAGGCCATGCACAGATTCAAGCGCGCTTAATGGATATCACAGCGAAAAGTGGCGAGGGTGTCATGTTGCGAACCTTAGCGTCGCCTTACGAATCTGGCCGCAGTGGGCATTTGCAAAAACTTAAACCGATATTCGATGCCGAAGCGACGGTGGTTGGGTATAAACCGGGAAGTGGAAAATACCAAGGGTTAATGGGGTCGTTAATTTTAGAAAATGATGCGGGTAAGCGATTTCATGTTGGAACAGGTTTTACCGTTGAAGAGCGCCGACATCCTCCTGCTATTGGTTCCCAAATTAGTTATCGATATCGCGGTTTGACCGATTCGGGTCTTCCGCGATTAGCTAGTTATTGGCGAATCAAACAGCAGGATTAAGGCTAGAAAAGCTGGCGGTGCACCGGTGTCTTTACATCGCAAAACCCCAGTCAATCCCCATTGCTTGTGACAAGCAGGGCCATTCTTGCAAAATCGGTGTTGCACCGCCGTGGCGTTCTTGTACATAAGCTTGGAAACGAGGGCTGTCGTAACTGCTTTCTTTGTCCATCATTTGCTCCACGGTTTGTTGCACTGTTTGATCCAGTTGATTGGCCAGCTCTTCACCGATCAACTGATAGGCCACAACGTTGGCCAGTGTCATGTCCCAAGGAATCAACGGACGTCCGACTTTTGCAATGTAGCGATCATTCACTTCTTCAAATAAACGATGGGCTAAATAAGCCTCGTCCATGAGTGCCATCAAACCGGTGTGCTCATCAGGCAATGGCGGCGGGTTTAAAAAGTAATTTTCAGCCGTGTTTAAAAACGGCGTGACGTGTTTGCGAATGCCGCCGCGTTGCGCCGCGTCTTTTAACGATTCTAAAACGGTGGGGACTTGATGGATGTATTCCATCGCAAAATTGACGAGCGCCTCGCTGCCGTTAATCGCCAGGCCATCGGGTACTTGCGATAATTGAGCATTAAGTTGACGAGCCATCTCCTGAGTGGTTTTTTCGTGTAAGAAAGCATTTCGAATTATGTAGCGCAAAGAACCTGCACTCATGGGTGTTCTCCTTGAGATATCATTGAACATATTGGGCCAATGAACAGCAGCTTTATCGTTATTATGGGTAACAATTTGACGGTGAACGCTCGGGTACGATAGGCAATTTAAGTCATGTTATTTTGCACAAACGTCACCCAGTCGTAGAATATTTTTTTAATTTTTCGCTTACCTTGAGGTAAGTCATCTTTATCCAATTAATCCGGATTGGATGATTTAAATTACCGAATTGTATGGCGTTATCTCAACGCTCAATTGACGCGTTTTTAGATGGATTTAAACTAAAAAAAAAGTGTTCATGCGATTTCATTTCTAGCCCATACCACACGCCATTAATGCTAGTAGAGGCTATAAAAATCGCCAAAAAATATTCGGAATATGACAATTAGTTCTTTCAATGAACCACGTTATGGAGTGCTGATTTTAATTTGAACAGTAGCCAAATGGCGCGCATGCATAAAAAACCATACAAGGCGAGCCAAAGCCCATGATAGGACCAACTTTGAAATCCCCACCATAGTGGTAAGAAGCAGAAAAACGTCGCCACGATCAGGCTGTTGCGCATGGCGCGCCCATTTCCTAAACCGATGAATATGCCGTCTAACCAATAGCTGGCAAAACCCACCAAAGGCAATGCAATTAACCACCACTCTAATTCGGCCAACAATGTGAGCACGTCCTCTTGTGACGTCAGCAGGTGCAAAATGCCATCGTGGAACAACAGCAAAACAAGGCTAAATAGGACGGCGGTGCCTGCGGACCATAGCCCACTGACTTTGACAACTTGCCAAATTTTAGCGCGATCTTTTTGTCCAAATGCTTTGCCGACCAAAGACTCGGCGGCTACGGCAAAGCCGTCCAATGCATTGGAAATAAACATCAATAAATTTAATAAAATACTATTTGCTGCTAAAAGCGCCGCACTGTGTCGCGCCCCTTGTGTCATAAAAAATGCGAATGTCAGTAGCAGTAAAAAGGTGCGTAGAAATAAATCCGCATTCAATCGAAACAGTTTTGGCCAATGCTTTTTTAAGTCTGACAAAGGAATGCGGATGGCGAGATAGGGACGCACTATAATAAGCGCCACGAGCAATTGGCTGTATTCAACGATATTGGTAGCGTAGGCAACGCCAGCACTGCCAAGGTCAAAATGATAGACCATGATGTAATCAAGAATCGCATTCGCAAGATTACTGCTGACCAATAGATACAGGGGGACCTTGGTTTGCCCCAGCCCGATAAAGTAGCCGAGTAAAACGTAATTCATGAGGGTGGCTGGGGCGGCAAAAAACCGAATTTCAAGAAAGGTTTGCGCTAACGGCGTGACACTGTCCACTGCGGCGACCATCTCAACTGCCCAAGCCACGAGCGGTTGGCTGCATAGATAAATAATGGCACCTAAGCAGGCTGCTAAACCGAGTGCAGAATGCGTAAGGCCACTCAATTGATATTGCAGGGCCGTAGGCTGAGACTCATATTGCCCAGAAGAGTGTGCAATGAGTGCCGTGGTGCCCATGCGTAAAAAACCAAAACTCCATAACACAAAGGTCAGCAGGCTGGCACCCATCGCCACGGCGGCGAGGTGGCTGTGGTCGTCTAAATGCCCCAGTATGGCGGTGTCGACTAAACCCAATAATGGCACCGAAATATTGGACAACATAATCGGCCAGGCCAGTTTCCAAATGGGCTTATGCATGGAATTTCAGTACCTTTAATGGGTCAATGCCTGAGCGGGTCGACCGATCACAATCGGTTGCAGCGTCCCAGTGGCGGGTGATTGGGATGACATTCTCCCATAACTCAGTGCAGAATGGCGCACGGTTACAGAAATTCTTAATGCGGTCGCGACGAGCACATGGCGTTTCGTTGTTTAACACGTAAAGTGAAGACGTAAAGGACAATCACAATGAAAGATCAATCGGTGACGAGCAGCTTGTTTTCCCCAGTGAGTCAATGGATGCGAAACGGGATGGGTTTGATTGTTCTCGTCTGTATGTTGGTGGGTTGCAGTGCTTCCACTCCTGACGGCTATCAACCTTTACCTCGTCCTTCAACCTTGCAAACGTTTTCGCTCTACAACCAGCTGGGTGAAACGATCACTGAAAAATCCTTTAGTGATAAATGGAGTCTGGTCTTTTTTGGTTATACCTATTGCCCTGATGTTTGTCCGACGACTTTAGGCGAGGTCAACAAAGTGGCGAGCCGTGTCAAAGATGAACGTTTGCAGGTGGTGCTGGTATCAGTGGACCCTGAACGGGATAACCCTGAGCAGTTAAATAATTACATTCAATATTTTAATCCCAAGTTTCAGGCGTGGAGCGGCGACGTCAACATGCTGGAAAACCTCGCGGCACAAATGCACATATTTTTTGAGAAAAATGGCGAAGGTGAAAGCTATTTAATGGATCACTCTAGTCAGCTGGTGCTGGTGAATCCTGACGGGCAGTACGTGGGTTTTTTCCCGCCGCCTCATAAGCCTGATGTGATTGCGAATGCATTGAAAGCGCTGATGTAACCACGTTAAGCTTACTGTTTTCTTTTGTGGGGGTGGCTCCGGTGGTTCCCCACCTTCTCAATTCTATTTTCGAAAACAACTATTAAGCGTCCATAAAAATGTGAACCGAATTGTGGTTTATCGGTTTTCATCATGCACTTTTCACGTTGTATCTATTTTGGTGGTTGTATACGCTCGTTGGCTTTGATGGACGAGGTGCAAGGATGCCCATTTACAAACGGTTTTATGAACAAGGCGGGTTGTATTTTTTTACGGTAAATTTGCAACACCGTTCTGATAATGACTTATTGGTGCGGTACATTGATGAGCTATACGCTGCCATTGCGAGGGTTCAAGGTTCCCATCCATTTAAAATTCATGCGTGGATAGTGTTAAATGATCATATGCACTGTATATGGGAAATGCCGCAACATGACAGTGACTTTTCAATTCGGTGGCGTTTAATTAAACGCTATTTTTCCTCCAGTCTTCCTAAGACTGAATTTATCCCAGACAAACGTAAACAGCGCCTTGAACGGGGTATTTGGCAGCGTCGGTTTTGGGAGCATTTAATACGTGATGAACAGGACTACTGGAACCACGTTAATTATATTCACAATAATCCAGTGAAGCATGGTTACGTATCGAACGTTAAAGATTGGCCTTATTCAACATATCATCGGTTTGTTAAGAAAGGAATCTACCCAATGGACTGGTGCAGCCATCAAAAAGAAGAAATGAATAAATATGACAAGTAGGGTGCCCGGAGCGCAGCGACTCGCACCATGAGCGTATTAATCGTCACCAAACTATATGGACATTACATTCGCAAGCGTAAAATGAGTAAAGGGAAAACTGCCAAAGCTTATGATAACCGGGAACCCAAGGTGCGAGTCGCTGCGCTCCGGGCACCCTACGTATTGTTCTTTTCACATTTCAGTTTTCATCATGCGTTTTGTAGATTGTATCTGTCTTGGTGGGGATGGCTCCCCACACGATTCGATTGAATATTCAGAAAAACCAAAACCATTAAGCCTGCTGCGCGCGGCCTTTTAATAATTGGCTGACCACAAATACCATGGCGCTGGTCAACACAATGCTGGGCCCTGCTGGTGTATCAAAATGATAAGAAAGCCACAGGCCAAGCGCGACGGCAAACATGCTTATCAGGGTGGCGATCAGTGCCATTTGTTTCGGCCCTTGGCTAAACGGACGCGCAGCGGCCGCAGGAATAATCAATAAGGCGGTGATGAGCAATACACCCACCAGCTTCATGGCACCGGCAATCACCACGGCCAACAACACCATAAACAGCAAGCGTAACCGGGCGACGGGGTAGCCTTCAACTTGCGCCAGTTCCTCACTGACGGTCGCCGCCAGCAAGCCACGCCAGATTCGGCTTAAGACAAACAACACCGCAGCAGCTCCCATGGCCATGGCCATTAAATCTTGTCGGTCGACAGCCAGTAAATCACCAAATAAGTACCCGTTTAAATCAATTCGAACGTTGTCGACCAGACTCAATGTGACCAAACCGGCGGCTAATGTAGTGTGTGCCATCAACCCCAATAAGGTGTCACTCGGAATTAAGTGCTGACGCTGCAAGCTGGCCAGCATTAATGCAATAAAAACAGCACAGAGGATGATGGCAAGATTGAGCTGAATATCCAGTAACAACCCTAAGGTCACGCCTAACAACGCGGAGTGTGCAAGGGTGTCACCAAAATAGGCCATGCGTCGCCAAACGATGAAGCTGCCTAAAGGTCCGCTCATTAAAGACAGTAGCCAGCCCGCCAATAAGGCATCTAATAACCACATCATTAAGAGGACTCCTGATCAGCCGGTTTTTCGGGCGTGCTATGGTCGTGCAAACAATCGTCGGTATGAACATGGTCATGATGATGCGTGTAAGGCACCAAATGTGCGGGCATGGATTGGCCAAAGAGTTCAAGGTAGCTGGGATCTTTCTGCACCGTTTGCGGATGACCCTCACAGCAGATATGACCGTTTAAACAAACGACTCGATCGGTGGCCGACATCACTAAGTGCAGGTCATGGCTGACCATGAGTACGCCGCAATTGAGTTCATCTTTGAGGTCGGCAATGAGTTGATAAAGCTCGGACTGCCCCGCAATGTCGAGCCCTTGAACGGGTTCGTCTAAAACCAGTAAGTGTGGTTGTGAGAGCAATGCTCTGGCTAACAGGGCGCGCTGTAGTTCGCCGCCCGACAATCGCTGCATAGGGCGGTCCAGCAAGTGTTCGATGTTTAACCGTTGACATGCAGACTGTAATTGCGAGCGCTGAAACCCTTTTGCCAGTTGTAAAAAGTGTTTCAAACTCAGCGGCAAGGTGTCGGGCAGGCTCATATGTTGTGGCATATAACCAATACGTAAATCGCCGCGACTGTGTCGCTGCCCACGGGTCGGTGTGATCAGCCCCAAAGCGAGCTTCAGCAAACTACTTTTTCCGGCACCGTTTGGGCCAATCAACGTAATTATTTCTCCTGTGCGCACTTCAAGGTTAACCTTGTTCAGGATGGTTCTGCCTTGTCGTTCCAGTGTGGCGTCTTGGAGCTTAATCAGATATTCGTTCATAAACGTTGGATGGTGAGGCCTCAATGAAATGAATGAGCGAAGTTGAATTGGCTTGGGTCAAAATTCAGCGGCGCTTAGGGTATCATAGTTGTCCAATTGACTTGAGCACTACTGATCATGACCCGCCCTCTAATGCTAATCACGTTGTTTTTATTCGCAGGCTGGGCTTTTGGCGAGGGCGATCATGCGCATCATCAACACGATCATGATCACAGCCAGCCCTCTTCGAGCATCGAACAGAGCGAAGACCTTCAGGCGCAACCGTCCCTTAGCCAGCAGACGGTGGTTGTCAGCATTCATCCAATCGCCCTATTGGTGAAATCTGCTTGGCCAGCACTAACGGTCAAAACGTTAGTGCCGATCAATCAGTCACCTCATGATTTCAGCATGAAACCCAGCCACCGTGTGATGGTGGAAAATGCCGATCTAATTATTTGGTTGGGCGCTGAATTGGAGCCGTACTTGGAGAAAGTATTGTCTTCACGCCACAATCACGTCGCACTGGTGCAAGAAGCAGATCATCACCATGATCCACATGTATGGTTAGCGCCTCAGGAACTGGAGGCCATGCTGCAACACATTCAATCTGTGTTAAAACTGCCCCAACCAACGGCTTTCTTGCAGGCCTACCAGCAATGGCTATTGAGCGCGAAGCAACGCTTGCAGCCTTATCAAGACCGAGGCTTTGTGGCTTACCATGATGCTTTCCATCATTGGGTGGATTACTTCCAACTGACCCAATTAGCAGAAGTCGCCATCGACCCAGAAAAACCCGTTGGCAGCCGTCACCTTTTAAACGTGCGCGACATACTGGCATCCGGCGGTGCACACTGTGTGTTTGTCGAGCCGCAATTTACGCCACGTCTACTTAAAAAACTCACCCAAGGATTAGAGGTCAAAACCGTTCAAATTGATCCTGTCGCGAGTCGCTTTCCCGTACCGTCAAAAACGGAAGATGCCGGTGCATTCATACGGTTTTACGACAGTTTGCTGGATGGTTTTGAAGCCTGTTTAAAATAAACGCGCCATGACATCTGCTGTTTCCCGCTGCCCGTTCAAGGGTGGTTTGGCTTTCGCTACCCATTCGCTTTGTCGTCCTTTGGCCGTTTTATTGTTGAGCGTGATTGGAAACTAACAGGGCAACTTTAATGACACTCTCATAATGTACGTAGGGATACACGTACGTTATGAATGGCGCGTTAAACCGGAACCATCATCCTAATGCTGACACGAAAGCCGCCATAGAATTAGGTCAGACTTGCCGAATATTGCCAAAACCGTCATCTGTACTTCATCTAGCCTTGCCATACTCTCAAATTAGCCGTTAGGCTCGATTTAAAGATTGGTTTGAAGCGCTGATGATTTTTTCTGTAGAAGTGAAACCCTCAACGAATTTGTTAGACCAGTATCGGCAAGTTCGACACGACAGTGAACGCTTAATCGAATATCTGACACCGGAGGATTGTGGCCTGCAAGCCATGCCCGATGTTAGCCCACCGAAATGGCATTTAGCCCACACCACTTGGTTTTTCGAAACCTTTATCTTGAAAAACGCATTACCCGATTACCGACCCTTTCATCCCCTTTTTCAAACGCTATTTAATTCTTACTATAATGCGATAGGCGAACAATTCTCGCGTCCTAAGCGTCATTTGTTATCGCGTCCAAGCCTGCAAGAAGTATTGGAGTATCGCCAATATGTCGATCACGCGATGCAAGGCTTACTGCAAGACACACACTTTTCCGCACAACACCTTGTGCACTTAGGTTTAAACCATGAGCAGCAGCATCAAGAACTGTTGCTCATGGATATTAAATACAGCTTTTTCCAAAATCCCTTATACCCTGCCATGCAGGCAACGGAGCAATGGCAAATCAGCCCTCGTGCGCGAGCGCATCAATTTGTGCCTTTCGACGGTGGATTAGTGACAACGGGTAGCGACGCTAATAGTGCGGAATTTTGTTACGACAATGAAACACCGGCTTTTCAGTCTTTTTTAAAGCCGTTTCAGTTAGGCAGTCGTTTAATTACCAATAGTGAATATTTGCAATTTATTAAAGAAGGCGGCTATCAAACGCCTGCATTGTGGCTCAGCGATGGATGGTCTTGGCTAAACACGGCCGCGCCGATTCACCATCCACTGTATTGGGTTGAACGCGACGGACATTGGTTTGAATTTACCTTACAAGGTTTGCAGCCTCTCGACCCAAACCGCGCAGTTTGCCATATCAGTTTTTACGAAGCCGATGCCTTTGCGACTTGGGCGCAGGCACGATTAGCCACCGAAGCCGAATGGGAAGTCGCTGCACGCCAGCAAACGTCTTGTTATCAGCATTCAAAACTCACCGAAGGCCATTTTGCGAACCGCTTGCAATGGCATCCCGAAAAAGAAGATACGCAATTACCGTTATCACAACTGATGGGCGAAGGTTGGGAGTGGACGCAATCCCCCTATCAACCTTACCCCGGATTTAAAGCACCAGAAGGCGCAGTGGGTGAATACAACGGTAAATTTATGTGTAACCAAATGGTATTGCGAGGTGGCAGTTGTTTGACTCCCGCTGGCCATATACGTCCTACATATCGAAACTTTTTTTATCCTAAAGATCGATGGCCAATGTCGGTCATTAGATTGGCAAAAGATGTGGATTAACCCCAGCTAAGGGAGGCCGGCCATGCCGCAAACTCAGACTCAGGTTCAGTCAAACGCTACTGCTAAATCCCGTAATTCGAATACAGATCAGGGCGTCTTTTTTTACGATTACAACATCGAAGAGACCGATCAACGGGAGGAAATTTTAACGGGTTTGCAACAGCAGCGTAAAAATATCTCGGCTAAATATTTTTACGATGAGCGCGGATCTCAATTGTTTGAAGCCATCACCGGTTTACCAGAATATTATCCCACCCGTACTGAAATCAGTTTGTTGAAACAATTTCAAAATGAAATTGCACAGGAAGCGGGCACGCAAGCCGTATTGGTGGAATACGGCAGCGGTGCGAGTACAAAGATTCGCTTGCTATTAGAAGCCTTACGACCTCAAGCCTATGTTCCGATGGACATCAGCAAAGACTTTTTATATGACTGCGCCATTCAATTACGAAAAGAATTTCCTTGGCTTGAAATCCATGCAACTTGTTTAGATTATCGCGAACGGGCTCGGCTGCCTCATCGGCTTTCACCGAACGCTAAAAAAGTAGCCTTTTTTCCGGGATCCAGTTTAGGTAATTTTGCACCGGCAGATGCGCTGCTATTTTTGAAAGGTGTGCGTGAAACCGTCGGTGAGAACGGTGCATTACTCATTGGTGTTGATTTACAAAAAGATGTCGATGAATTAGAAGCGGCTTACAACGATGTTCAGGGTGTGACAGCGGAATTTAATCTCAATGTTTTGCGACATTTAAATCAACTCGGCAATGGTAACTTTAATGTCGAGCATTTCCATCACTACGCTTTTTACAATGCGGAACACCATCGCATTGAAATGCGATTAGTCAGTGAGCTTGATCAAATGGCATCTATTTTTGGGGAGCGTATTTTATTTAAGAAAGGCGAACACATTGTGACCGAGTATTCTTATAAATTTAAGGCCAGTGACTTCATGGAATTTGTACGCGGAGCGGGTTTTTGCGGAAAGCATTATTGGCATGATGCGGAAGAAAAATTTGGATTGTTCTGGTTAGAAGCGATGGAGAGTGATTAACGGCACCGGTGTTTTCGACTGAGCGAACAAAAAAGGGCTGCTGCCCTTTTTTGTTATTTAACACGGTTTTCGTTTTTTAGTACCGCTAAAACATCATCACATTAATGAATTTGATTGAGCAGATAACCATAATAGAACGCGCTTAATTTCATTCGGGTCAAGAGGCGTTGTCAGCTCAATACCGGCTTGTTGTTCATTTGTTTGCAAGCGTGATAACCAAAAGCGTAGCGCGGCCAAGCGCAAACAATCGGGCAGTGAGGCGTGTTCACCTGCTGTCAGTGGACGTACGGACTCGTACCCTTTGATCATGGCATCGTGTAAAGCGGTATTTAACGAGCCGTCAGGTTGTCGAGTCCACCCCAGCGACGTAATCGCCAAATCGTAAACGAGCACATCATCACAGGCATTGTAAAAATCGATGACGCCACTGAGTGCCCCGTTGTCTTCAAACAAGGCATTGTCGGGAAATAAGTCACCATGAATAATGCCGCGCGGTAAATCATCCCATTGAGCATGTTGCTGTCGAATGTAGGCCAATTGATCTTGCATAATGCAATAGTCGTCATCGCTGATGTTCACATTGCGTTTTTGAACCTGATGTTGCACCCAGTAATAACCCCGTGCGGCATCACGGCTTTGGTTAAAGCTCTGCCCAGCCAAATGAATTTTGGCCAACGCGGCGCCAATTTTAAAATTGTGCCCTTCATCCAATATTTCTGGATGGCCGCCTGCCAAACACGTAAACAGTGCGGCAGGTGTGTCCTTGATCGTCATGACTAACTCACCGCTCAATCGGGGCACAGGTGCGGCGGACGCGCAGTCCTGTTGCATCAGATGATTTAAGTACGGCAAGAAAAAGCTCAGCTCGCTGTGATCCAGCATTTCAAATAACGTCAGAAAGTACGGTTTTTCCACGCCGTTTTTTCTGACCGTCACTCGATAGTTGGTATTTTCGACGCCAGCGGCAATACCTTCGAAACGCACCAACTGCCCCACATCATACTGAGTGAGCAATTCGTGAAAATCCTGTTCCTCTAAAACTGTATAAACTGACAACGTGTGAACCTTTCAATGTGATGCTGAATTAATAGTAGAACGCACAGACATAAAGCGCCTGTTTGTGTGCCATCAGCCGATTGAAGCTAAAGGGCCTAGGCACACAATTGCTGACTTAGCAGGTGTATTGGAGTGTATCCGGTCGCGTTGAAGGGGAAGCCTCTACCAGCGAAAGATGACCCAGCTCGGCACACTGAGTTTTGAGCCCGTCGCACGGTGGAAGCCTGCGTCATCCCCACCATTTGGCACGAGGTAGTACGGCTCGCCCTTTTTCGGCACGACCTTAATTTCGACGACTTCACCGTTCAGGGTGTACTCGTAGAACGTCTTGTCTTCCGTATTGTAAATCACAATTTGTGGTTCATTTGGGTCTTGGGCAAATGCGGGGGTGAGCCACAGGCCAGAAGAGATAACTGATGCGAAAACCAGACCGGATAAAAGTCGTTTCATGGTAAGCTTGCCCGCAGATTTATGTGAGATACCGCCATTGTATAGCGGGCCCAGTTTAAAAGTAAAAGACGGGATTCTATGACCGACGCAAACCAGCCCCAAGTGATCTTGGTAGACGGCTCTTCATACCTCTTTCGAGCCTTTCATGCGATCCGTGAAATGAACACCTCCAGTGGTTTTCCCACCAATGCCATTCGTGGCGTCATCAGTATGATTCGTAAGCTCGAAAAGGAGTATGCCGGAGCCAAACTGGTGGTGGTGTTTGACGCCAAAGGCAAAACCTTCCGCAATGATCTGTACAGCGAGTACAAGGCCAATCGCCCGCCCATGCCGGATGACTTAAGGGTTCAAATTCAACCCATTCACGACATCATCCGTGCCATGGGATTACCACTGTTGGTCATTGAAGGCGTCGAAGCCGATGACGTTATCGGCACGCTGGCCCATGAAGCCAGCCAGAAAGGAGTGAATGCATTGATCAGCACGGGCGATAAGGACATGGCCCAGCTGGTGACGGAACATGTCACGCTGATGAACACCATGACGGACACGTACATGGATGTGGAAGGCGTCAAAGAAAAATTTGGTGTTCCGCCCGAGCGCATCATCGATTACTTAGCGCTCATGGGCGATAAAGTTGACAACATACCGGGTGTGGATAAATGCGGCCCCAAAACGGCGGTTAAATGGTTAACCGAATTCGACTCATTAGAGGGCGTCATCGAGCATGCCGATAAGGTGAAAGGCAAGGTGGGTGAGAACCTTCGCGCCGTGCTGGATAAGCTGCCATTGTCCTACGAGCTGGCCACCATTCGGCTCGATGTGGAATTGCCTCAAGCACTCAATGATATTCAAATGCAGCCGGTGGATGAGTCCGCGTTGTTGGCTTTGTTTAAAGAGTATGAGTTTAAAACGTGGACAAAAGAGCTATCCACAAAAGGTGGAGCTGTGGAAAAAGAGCCAGAAGCTCAGGTCTTCGATCGCAGCTTGTACACGATTGTATCCACAGAAACTGATCTGCACACTTGGCTCGATAAGTTGAAATCGGCAGACATATTCGCATTCGATACCGAAACCACCAGCCTCAATTACATGGAGGCCGAAATTGTCGGCGTGAGCTTTGCGGTGGCGCCAAATGAGGCCGCCTACTTACCTTTGGCTCATGATTACATGGGTGCCCCTGAGCAATTGGATCGCCAATGGGCATTAGCGGAACTCAAACCTCTGCTGGAGGATGAGTCGGCCCTTAAGGTGGGGCAAAACCTAAAATACGACGCCCACGTATTGAAAAACCATGGGATTCAATTGCGCGGTATTGCTCAAGATACCATGCTGGAAAGTTATGTCTTAAACAGCACCAGCAGCCGTCACGACATGGACACATTGGCATTAAAGCACCTCGGCCACACCTGCATTGGCTTTGAGGATATTGCCGGTAAAGGCGCGAAACAACTGACGTTCAATCAAATTGAACTCGAAAAAGCAGCGCCTTATGCAGCAGAGGATGCTGATGTGACCTTGCGATTGCATACGACATTGACGCAAGCACTTACTCAGCAGCCTTCATTACAATCTCTGTACGACGACATTGAACTGCCGTTGTTGCCAGTACTGACTCGCATGGAGCAAAAAGGCGCTTTAGTGAGTGCCCACAAACTCGGTCAACAAAGCCAAGAAATCGGCAAACGATTAGAGGAATTGGAAAAACAAGCTTTTGAGTTGGCAGGTGAAGAATTCAATCTAGGGTCACCCAAGCAGTTGCAAACCATCTTCTTTGAGAAATTAGAGCTGCCTGTGATAAAGAAAACGCCGAAAGGACAACCTTCGACGGCGGAAGAAGTATTGGTTGAGCTCAGTCATGATTACGAATTGCCGAAAGTCATCCTTGAGCATCGTGGATTGGCAAAATTGAAATCGACCTATACCGACAAACTGCCTTTGATGGTAAGTCCTCACACGGGCCGAATTCATACTTCATATCATCAGGCGGTTACCGCCACTGGACGTTTGTCGTCAACTGATCCCAACCTGCAAAACATCCCGATTCGAAATGAACAAGGGCGTAAAATCCGCCAAGCATTTGAAGCACCAGCAGGCTATAAATTAATTGCCGCGGATTACAGCCAGATTGAATTGCGCATTATGGCGCATCTGTCGGGCGACGATGGTTTGCTCACCGCCTTTGCGGAAGGCAAAGATATCCACAAGGCAACGGCTGCTGAAATCATGGGTGTGGCAGAAGACGAAGTGACCAGCGAACAGCGTCGTCACGCCAAGGCCGTTAACTTTGGGTTAATTTATGGCATGTCGGCGTTTGGATTGGCTCGCCAAATTGACGTCAGTCGAAAAGAAGCACAAAGCTACATCAACACCTATTTCGAACGTTATCCTGGCGTACGCGAATATATGGATCGCACCCGAGAGCAGGCCGCAAAAGAAGGTTATGTTGAAACGCTTTTTGGTCGACGATTGCATTTGCCAGAAATCAATTCTCAAAACGGTATGCGCCGTCAGGCCGCTGAGCGTGCGGCCATCAATGCACCGATGCAAGGAACGGCAGCGGATATCATCAAACGTGCAATGATCAAAATGGATCAATGGATTGAGTCCGAAGCGACGGATGTGAATATGATTATGCAGGTGCACGATGAGCTGATCTTTGAAGTACCAGAAGCACGTGTCGATGAAGTTTGTCAGCAGATAAAATCCATCATGGAAGCTGCGGCCGAATTGGATGTTCCTCTGGTCGTGGAAGCGGGCATGGGTGATAACTGGGATCAAGCGCACTAGCTAAACACAATATAATGGGGCTCAGGCAGGGTCTTCCATTGCACAAACTGGGCGCGATTCTCATGAATCGTGCTTAGTGTCTTCACTTCCATACGCTCAAATCGATGCAAACACCGAAGTATAGTGAGAACGACGAATCACCTTTTCTGATTTGACTGTGTCCATGGCATCACTCATGGCGTTATCTCGAAATATTCAATTCGATTGGCGGTTTATTACGTTTCTCTTGGTCGGTTAAAAAACAACCATATCTAATCGTAATAAGAATTTGTTAAAGCAGTCGCTAACCCTATATCACCCGCTATATGGCAAAAAGGCGAGAAAAAACCAAGCAATTTACTAGAAAAAGTGAAATCCTCTTCTAATCTGTAGTATGAACCTGTTGAGATACTGCTGGTCATAGGAATAGCAGCATTGTTTGCAGGTTAAAGATCTCCATAGTTGTTGTTTTAACCGCTTGTTCTTCGGATTCTCCCCAATGACCCGAAGACTTTCAGGCCTGATCGTACTCCCCCAATGACGATCAGGCTTTTTTTTGCCTGCTGTGGCTGCGCACGCTAACTCGACGATGAGGCGAGCCATTGACAAAGTGGCGGCATCGCAGCACCCTTTCAATGGATTCATTCAGCGCTACAGGCTTTCACTGCAGCCATTTGTCCTGACAGTGACATCCCTTAAAACAATAAAAAAACAGGCTACTCCCATCATGCGATTTTGGCTTTCTGTACTGAGCACAGCGGTATGCGTCTCGGCTCACGCTGCCTCCGTTCAATTACCCGGCGACAGTTTGTCCGCTGGACAACAAGCTATTTCCTTCTCCACACAATATCGTGAATGGCAAAGTGCATCAGAATATCTAGCCAATGCCACTGCGCTGGATTCCGATGATTTGGGTAAAGAGAAAGTCCGTACCGAAGGTCAACAATGGTATTACCAGCTCACCTATCAATATGGGATCACGGACACGTGGAGCGTGGGATTAAAACAAGGGTTTGGTGACAGTACATGGCGAAACAAGCAATCAGACGTATACGATGAAAACAGTGACGGTCAAATGGATAGCGCAGGAGCACACGATCTGAGCCTATTGCTCGGTTACGCTTTAGCGCCGGGCGTAGCAGCATCATTGACCCTAGATGTACCATCCGCCAATGCAACACAGGCGACGCCTGACAGTGATACACAAGAAGCGGAAACCGGTGGTGAAGCATCGGGCGTACCGCAGTTACACGCCAACGTTGCAGCAAATTGGCGCAATGAGGCGGGCACGCGCTGGTATGGAGCTGTTTTTGGTGGTGCCGGTGTCGAAACGAAGGTAGAGGAGCATGATCGTACTCAGCCTTGGTACTTTGGGCTGCAGTTTGGCACGGCCACGGAATGGTCGGTGAGCCATCGGCTGAATTACGGCCTCAAGTTAGAACGGGCGATGCCCTTTTCCAGCTACTCGGCGGAGTTAAATACCGAAGTCCGTTATGGCGATCAATCTAGGTTAACCCTAGAAAGTGTCTACGCTTGGCAAGTGTTCAGGCACATCGAACTCAAGCCCTTCTTGAGGCTTTCGATGACCCAGCTGCCGGTTCAAAAGTTTAAGCGTGGCAGCACGCAGGAACGCATCGAGTCAGCCGGCGGGACCGACTCGACGGTTGGTGTGGCTGTGCACTGGGAAATATAGTCCGTTCGCGATCTCGGCCCGTGCAAGCTCGAAAAAAACTAATGGACCGTGAGGCAAGCCCACAGCCCAGTGCTTGGGTAAGCCAACGATTAATCCTCGCTCCCTTCTGGCTCAGTGGCGAGCCATTGACTTAATCTGTGCTGTAACGTGTCCGTCCCCTGCTTTTTCAATGCCGAAAAAGTTTGCACGGTCACGGGTGACTCCAATGTAGAAAGCTGCTTTTGAACACTGAGCTTGGTATTTTGCGCGGGGCCGCGCTTTAATTTATCGGATTTGGTCAATAAAATGTGAATCGGCATTTTTGCGGCATCGGCCCATTCACACATCATTAGGTCAAACTCGGTAAGTGGGTGGCGAATGTCCATTACGAGCACCACGCCTTTCAGGCTTTTGCGTTGCTCAAGATACTCAGACATATTCTTTTGCCACTCGCGCTTCATGCGGTCGGGTACCTTGGCAAATCCATAGCCAGGCAGGTCCACAAGCCGCGTGCTGTCTGTGAGAGAGAAGAAATTAATTAATTGTGTTCGTCCCGGTGTTTTACTGGTACGAGCCAGTTTGTTTTGGTTGGTCAATGTGTTCAAAGCGCTGGATTTACCTGCGTTTGAACGGCCCGCGAAGGCCACCTCTGCCCCTTTGTCCATTGGACAAAGTTTTAGACTAGGTGCGCTGACTTGAAATTTAGCTTGTTGAAAGTTGATGAGAGGGTGTTCCATAGGAGGCTATACTGCGCTGGCTCAAGTTGTAAGTGGGTTCACTTTGGTTATAATGCCACAAATTTTCTGTGGACCTACTGTTCTAATAATAATTGGCTATGGAGAGAGAGCCATGAAAAAAGCATTAGTACTGGTCACCACATTAGTGACCGCCGTTTACGCCCACAGTTTTGACGTAGATGCCAAGTATAAACAGAGTTGCGCTGCATGCCATAGTTCTGGTGTTGCAGGTGCACCAAAAGCCTTTGATGAGGCCGCCTGGAAACCCAGATTGGCCACAGGTATGGACGCCCTAGTCGAGACAGTGGTTAAGGGTAAAGGGGCCATGCCTCCAAAAGGGTTGTGTAATGATTGTACGCCGGACCAATACAAGGCGCTTATCAATCACATGGCCAAGGCTCAGTAAGTGATTTCAAAAATATAAAGGTAGTGATTGTGATGAAAAAGTTGGCGATTGGCTTGATGTTGTCTTTGGGATTAATGGCGAATGCACAGGCTGGTGATGCTGCAGAAGGCAAAAAACTGTCTGCTGTGTGTGCGGCTTGTCATGGTGCAGATGGCAACAGTCTGGCACCGACATTCCCAAAAATTGCAGGGTTGGGTGAAAAATACTTGCTCAAGCAATTGAAAGATTTCAAAAGCGGAGCGCGCGCCAACGCCATCATGGCCGGTCAGGTGGCTGCATTGAATGAACAGCAAATGGCTGATCTAGCAGCTTATTTTGCCAGCCAAGCGATCACCATCGGATACGCTGATAAAGAAAAAGTGGCTTTAGGTGAGAAAATCTATCGTGCCGGTAACAAGTCAACAGGTGTACCCGCTTGCTTGGCTTGCCACGCTGCCGACGGTAAAGGTATGTCCGCTGCGGCTTTCCCTGCGTTGGGTGGCCAACACGCTGATTACATCAAAGCACAATTGGTGACTTTCCAAGAGAACAAGCGTGATAACGATGCCAGCGCCGTGATGCGTGATATCGCAGCACGCTTATCGAATAAAGAGATCGATGCGGTATCGGCTTACATCCAAGGTTTGCACTAATACCCTGTGATGCGCACCCAGT
This sequence comes from uncultured Saccharospirillaceae bacterium, assembly GCA_947503895.1. Classification (GTDB taxonomy): domain Bacteria; phylum Pseudomonadota; class Gammaproteobacteria; order Pseudomonadales; family Oceanobacteraceae; genus Bermanella. The sequence goes on along the minus strand of CANNFT010000002.1, from coordinate 299,119 downwards.
GTGCGTTCGCATTTAGCTAAAAAAAGGTGGCTTTCGAGTCGCCTTTTTTTGTGCCTATGGCTTTCAGGCCGACAACTGGGTGATAAACCCGTCAAGAATATGGATAAGCGGCCAGTTCTCAATGAAACTTTGCACTGATACCTTGTTCAAAGCAGGCAACACATTTAGTCTTGTGACCAAATTTCCGTTTGGTCTTCGAGCCAGTACCTCAGAATACTCAGCGAAGCTCGATTTGCTGAAACAAATTGAATAAAAACACTAGGGAGTGATCCATGAAATTTATGCGCATGTTGTTGGGTGCCACACTGCTGATAATGGCCACCGTTGCCTCTGCTGAGACGTATCGTCAAGGCCAACACTACAAGGTGCTAGACAACCCCAGCATTCCACGAGATCAGAATAAAATCGAAGTGGTGGAAGTCTTCTGGTACGGTTGCCCGCACTGCTATGACCTAGAGCCAACGGTCCAAGCTTGGTTGAAATTCCAGCAAGCCGATGTTGATTTTTACCAGTTGCCTGCTCAGTTCAGTACGCGATGGGCAGAGCATGCTGCTTTGTTCTACCTGACCCATGCACTGGGTGTGAATGATAAAGTTCATGAAGATATCTTTGATGCGATTCATAAAGAAAGAAAGCCGTTGTCTTCCAAATCAGACCAACAAGAGTTCTTAGCTGAACACGGTGTGAGCGAAGCGGATTTTGATAAGCATTACGACTCATTCGGTGTGCGCCGTCAGTTGAAAATGGCTGATCAGAGAATTCGTCAGTATAAAATCAGTGGTGTCCCAGCTGTGATCGTTAACGGTAAGTACTTTGTTGATGCGAAAACGGCCGGTGGCCAAAGTAAGATCTTCAACGTCGTCAATTTCCTTGTTGAAAAAGAACGTAAAGCGATGGCGAAGTAATTCCCCCTCGTCTATCTGCTTAATTAAACGGCCCTGTTAGGGCCGTTTTTGTTTGTCCTTCCTGTTCTGATCCCTCCCGTTTCACCTTGGCTTTCCTATACTGACCTGATGAACACGCCGAACGGGCGCACATGCCTTTTGAGGAGAGCCTAATGGCTGGTGAGGGTGAACGCTGGAAACGGAAATATTTTGAAGAGCTGAAAACCTCTGAGCAGTTAGAGAAGCGTTTGGATAGCCAAACGGAGCAATTGCGTAAGGCCGTGCTCAGCATTTCATTGGTGGCTGAAGGCCGGACACCAGAATTAGACGACCACCTCGCTCAATTGCGGGATTTTCTGCGCCAAGGCCAGCTGACAGGCTTATCCAAGCTGGTGGATCGCTTGGAAGGTAGCCATGAAAAATGGATGGGCCATCAGGAGTCTTTCAAGCAACAGCTAGTGGAGTCCTTGATCACCCTCGAAACACAGTATGAAGGATTACCCAAGGCCTGTTTATCACCTTTAAAAAAGCTTAGGAAAAAAGTGCGGCAGACCGAAGCGAGTGATTTGCTGCTCGCCATGATCTCAGTACTTGGTCAGTGGGCGGATGCCATGAGTCAGCCAAGTGACAGTGGCAGTGCTGGCGGCTGGTTTAGCCGATTATTTTCAGGAAAAGGCGCTGCCCAGCAAACCGATGCTACAAGCAGTACGAACGATGCATCGGATGACAGTGCGCACTTTGAAATTCCAGCCAAGGCGCTGGATGGCCTAGAAACGCTGACCACCGATTTATCCAACCTGCTCGCAGATCTGATTAAGAAACTCACCTTGCCCAATGATGAGCAACCAAAAGCGATGCGCTTGTTAACCAAGGCCCATGAGGGGTTAGATTGGTATGAATTGGTGCCCGCCCTTGAGGTGCTCAGCGAACTGGTGCTGTCAGCCCTAGATTCGGAACAAGAAGATTTTGAATCCTTTTTGAAATCTTTGAATGAACGTTTGTTGACCCTACATGAAGTGCTGGCCAGCAGTGAAACGTTGAAGACCGATTTTGAACATGCATCAGCGGCGTTTGACGAACAAATGCGTGGTCATTTGGATGTACTTAAACAGACCTTGTCAGATTCAAGTGCTGTAGCGGACTATGGTTCATTGAAGCAATCCGTCAGTACACAGCTTGATCACGTCTTTACTACGCTCGAAGGCTTTCGCTCAGCACAGAGAGACCGAGAACAAACCTTTGAAGACCAAATAGCCGATTTGAATGCGCGTCTAAATCAGATGGGCGATGAACTCAAGTCAGCGCAGGAGCAACTGAACAAAACGCGCCTCAAGGCCCTCACAGACAGCCTCACGCAACTTCCGAACCGTGGCGCTTACGACATTTATATCCAGCGAGAAGTTGATCGTTACAAACGCTACCAAAGCCCACTGTGTTTGTTAGTCTGCGATGTGGATAAGTTTAAGTCCGTCAACGATACGTTTGGTCATCAAGCTGGGGATAAAGTCTTACAGATCATTGCCAAGCAGGTTAAACGAGGCACGCGGGACACGGACTTAGTGGCGCGTTATGGCGGTGAAGAGTTTGTCGTGATCTTGCCAGACACCGATGCGGCAGGTGCACTGCAAGTCGCAGAAAAGATTCGACAGCAGGTGGAAAAGAGCCCCTTTCACTTTAAGGGGAAACCTGTTCAGGTCACCATTTCCTGCGGCATCGCTGAATTCTCAGGAGAGACCACCGCGGATCAAGTCTTCGAAGCGGCGGATCGTGCCTTGTATCAAGCGAAGGAAGGCGGACGCAATCAGTGTCGTTTAGCGGAGACCGGCACGCAATGAAGTCAAAAAAAGCCGATGCACAGGCGTGTACATCAGCTTTCGCATTTTTGATGAGGTCAGCGTCGTGCGAACGACCCGTTGACCTGCAACTTTACTCGGCGCCTTGGGCCAGCAACGCTTCAACATACTCCTGACTGGCACCGTGTTCGCGAATCACAGACAGGGGCGTTTCACCTTGTAGGTTTTTAGCACTCAGATTGTGACCTTCTTCTTTAAAGAATACGACGAACTCAGCGAATGTCTCTGCGGTCATGTGCTGATAGGCTTTCATTAAATTGATGTAGTCAACATCTGTGCCGTCATGGCTTTTGCTTTCCAGAAAAAAGCGCATGCTTTCTTCCGTCCATTCGCCACCAAATACTTTTTGCTTATCTTTCTTCAACATACCATTCTCCCGACTGCTGCCATTAGGCAATGCGCTGGTAAATTAAGTCCCACACACCGTGGCCTAGGTTTTCACCGCGTTTCTCAAATTTGGTCAGAGGACGAAAATCGGGTCGCGGATGATATTGGTTTTGGCCAGCCACATTTTCATATCCATCAGCGGCTTCCATGACCTCTAACATGTGTTCTGCGTAAGGTTCCCAGTCAGTGGCCATGTGAAACGTGCCACCAATCTTCAGCTTTTGGCGCAAGGTTTGAGCAAACTCAGCTTGTACGATGCGACGCTTGTTATGGCGTTTCTTATGCCATGGGTCAGGAAAGTACAGCTGCACCGTTTGCAGACTGTTATCCGGAATACAACGGGCCAATACCTCAATCGCGTCGTCTCTGTATACGCGTAAGTTTTGTACATTGAAGTCTTCCGCATCGCGCAGAATTTTGCCTACGCCAGGAGTATGGACTTCAATGCCAATGTAATTTAATTCAGGTTGAGCCTGGCACATTTCAACGAGACTCTTGCCCATGCCAAAGCCAATTTCGAGCACTACGGGGTGATCATTCCCAAATGTGCCGGCGTAATCTAACATGCCGTCTTCTAATGACAGGCCTTTCTCTTGCCAGTGCTGTTTAAAGCCTTCGCGCTGGGCTTCCGTCATGCGACCGGCGCGAATAACAAACGACTTGATGCGTTTTTTATGCACCACTTTTTCCTCGCCAGAGGAAGTGTGATCCTGATTCATAGATTCTTCAGACATGGATTATTTTTTACTCCAAGCAGCATAAGCCAGTGCGCACCAGCCGACGATAAATGCTAAGCCTCCAAGCGGCGTGACCATACCCAGCATGCGGATATCCGTCGCGGCCATGGTGTACAAGCTACCGCAAAATAACAGTATCCCTAGTACAAAACTGAGTGCAGCGATGGTCAGCGCTCGATGGGCGCTCCGTTCTTTGTCATTCAGCTTGAAAATGCCCACGCCCAGTAGAGCCAGACTGTGCATTTGTTGATACTGCACGCCTGTGTCAATCCATCCGAGAGCCTTAGCACTGAGTATAGATTGAAGGCTGTGTGTACCAAAAGCACCGATGATCACACTGAGCCCCGCTAAGATGGCAGCGAGCGCAATCCAGCGTTGAGCGTGTTGGGTTTGAGCATTCATATGGGGCAGCCACCATACTGAGATCGCCGAAGAAATCAAGCCAGACACAAAAAAGCCGCTCAAAGAGCGGCTATTCGCAGGAGGATGTACCGATTGCTTACGCGCTGGCTTCCATCATACCTTTTACTTTTTTCATGGCGTTCTTTTCAAGCTGGCGGATGCGCTCAGCAGAAACACCGTATTCATCGGCCAACTCTTGCAAGGTGGCTTTTTCTTCAACCAACCAGCGGCGCATTAAGATATCTTGGCTGCGCTCATCCAGCTGCACTAACGCATCTTGCAAGCGCGAAGTTGAGTCTTGCTCGTAATCGGCTTGCTCAATTTGGCTCGCAGGGTCGTAGCTGTGGTCTTCTAAATAGTTCACCGGTGCTTGAAAGGCTGCGTCGTCATCATCGGCGACAGGGCTATCGAAGGCGGAATCGTAGGCTGTTAGCCGGCCTTCCATTTCATGCACTTCTTTAACGGCAACGCCAAGATCTTCAGCAATTTTGCTGGCCTCTGCGTTATTCAACCAACCCAAGCGTTTTTTAGCGCTGCGCAAGTTGAAGAATAATTTACGCTGAGCTTTGGTGGTGGCGACTTTTACGATACGCCAGTTTTTCAATATAAATTCGTGAATTTCGGCCTTGATCCAGTGGACAGCGAAGCTCACCAAGCGCACACCCACTTCTGGGTTAAAGCGTTTGACGGCTTTCATCAGCCCGACATTACCTTCTTGAATCAAATCTGATTGATTCAGGCCGTATCCACTATAACTCTTCGCTATATGCACAACGAATCTTAGGTGTGAAACAACCAATTGGCGCGCGGCATCAAGGTCTTCTTTGTAATAGAAGCGTTCTGCCAAGTCCTTTTCTTGCTCGGCAGTTAACACCGCTATGCCACCAATCGCATTCATGTATCCATCCAGGTCACGACCCGGTGTCATACTAGTGATGGTTTGTGCCATTAAGCTGGTGTTCATATCGGATATTGTCTCCAATGACTTATTACATTTCGGATAGCAGTGTAGCACTGTGTTTTTTGGAGCGCTAACCCCTGTAAAAGTTTCATGACGCAACGCAATGTTTCACTGTGCGCTCTATTCAATGTGATATTACAGCACGATGCCTAGAGAGCAGCTGTGTGAATTAGGGTTCAATACTTTGCAGATGGCGTGAAACCGCCAACCATGCGCCAAACCAGCCTAATGCTACGCCGTCGAAGATCAGTAATACACTGTCGTAGAGGCCAAGCCCCTTCAAGCTAAAGTCACTGCCATACAAGCTGATGAGCTGCTCGATAGGGTTGGCTAACCACATTAAACCCGCATTGAGTAGGCACCACGCAATTATTCCTCCGCCTAGGCCGTACCAAATACCGGTATATAGGAATGGACGGCGTACGAAGGGATCTGTTCCTCCGACGAGTTTAACGACCACGATTTCATCACGGCGGGCTTCTATGGACAATCGAATGGTGTTGCCGACGATCAGTAGCACGGCGACACCGAGTAGCACACCCAGTGACCATACTAGGCGTTGGCCCAGCTCCATGAATTGATAAAGTCGTTTAACCCACGCCATATCCATTTGCACGGAGTCCACACTGGGGAGCGCCTGAAGCTTCTCTTGCAGTGTGACGAGCGCTGCTTCATTTTGATCCCCCAAATTGGGCACAATGCTGATTACGGCTGGCAAAGGGTTGTTTTTGAGCGCGCCCAGTACGTCGTTAAGGCCCGTTGCGGCGCTGAATTCCTTTAAGGCTTGGTCTGCATCGACAAAGCTGACGCTGTTCACTTGAGGCCAGTCTTCAATTTGTTCGGATATCTGACGTCCTAATCCATCGCTGATGCCGGTTTTTAAATACACGCTGACTTGGCTGGTTTGATCCCAAGTTTGGCTGAGCTGCTTGACGTTCTCGATGGAGACATACAGCGTCATGGGCAATGCCAGTGCAATGGCCAGTACGAGCCATGTCATGGTGCTGGCCACCGGAGATTTGAGCAGGCGAGTCAGACTTTCGCGTGCGGTCAGTCGGTGATGCGCCAAGTAGGCTGACCACTTGTGCTGAACGCGAACCTTGCTTTGGCTAGCGCCTTTAGCAGCGGCGGTACGAGGTGGGTTCATCTATGCCTCTCCTGACGCCAATCGGCCGTCTTTTAGGCTGATCACTCGATGATCGAGGCGATTAATCAATGCGAGGTCGTGACTGGCAATCAGCACGCTAACGCCCACGGCGTTGAATTGCTCCAACAACTGCATGATTTCTGTGGATAGTTTTGGGTCGAGGTTACCGGTGGGCTCATCGGCAAGAATGAGGCTGGGTTTGTTGACCACGGCGCGGGCGATGCCCACACGTTGTTGCTCACCGCCGGACAGCTCGACAGGGTTGCTCAGCTCTTTGTCTAACAGCCCCACTTTATCCAAGGCTGCGCGCACGCGTCTGGCCAGCTCTCGACTGTCATAACCCGCGATACGCAGAGGCAACGCAACGTTTTCGAATACTGATCGATCAAATAACAGCTGATGGTTTTGGAAGACGACACCAATGCGACGACGGTGGTAGGGAATTTGACCTTTGCCTAATCGAGCGAGATTGACGCCATCCACCAATACTTGTCCTTGCGTGGCTTTTTCCATCAACATGATGAGTTTGAGTAGCGTACTCTTGCCCGCACCTGAATGCCCAGTGAGAAATGCCATCTCGCCTTTGGCCAGTTCAAAGCTGACGTCGTTGAGCGCATCACGACCGCCTGCATAGCGTTTGGTGACGCGATCAAAAACAACATTTCCCATACATTTAAACCTGTGTCATCACGGATGGCTTTGGTCGACCCTTCTATTCATCTCGGCTAAATAAAGCATCAATGAATTCATTTGCTGCGAAAGGGCGCAAATCGTCAATTTGCTCACCTACCCCAATAAAGCGTACCGGAAGACCCAGCTCTTTGGCGATGGCGAAAATGATGCCGCCTTTTGCGGTGCCATCAAGTTTGGTTAAGCTAACGCTGGTGACACCAACGGCTTGCTGGAATGTTCTCGCTTGATTCAAGGCGTTTTGGCCCGTGCCAGCGTCCAGTACCAACATGACTTCATGGGGGGCGCTGTCGTCCAGTTTTTTCATCACGCGCACGACTTTTTCGAGTTCTTTCATTAAGTGCGCTTTGTTTTGTAAACGCCCTGCCGTGTCAGCAATCACAATGTCAGTGCCTTTGGCTTGAGCGGACTGCACGGCGTCAAAAATCACGGATGCGCTATCAGCGCCGGTATGCTGAGCAATCACGGGCACTTGGTTGCGTTCGCCCCAAGTTTGCAATTGTTCCACCGCAGCGGCACGGAAAGTATCACCGGCAGCCAATACAACCGACCGTCCTTCGGCCTGAAAGCGTTTGGTCATTTTGCCAATTGTGGTGGTTTTGCCCACACCGTTCACACCGACCATGAGGATGACGTAAGGCTTGTCGCTTTTTTCGATCACCAGCGGCGCGACGCAGGGCTCAAGCAAATCACGCAGGTGTTGCTTGAGGGCATCAAACAACGCATCGCTGTCTTTCAACTCTTTGCGAGACGTACGATCGGTCAGGTCATCAATAATATCTTGCGTTGCCTGAACGCCGATATCGGCCATTAACAACTGGGTTTCGATTTCTTCTAGTAGATCATCATCAATTTCTTTTTTGCCAAGCAGCAGGTCGGCTAAGCCGTCTGCGAGGCCAGAGCGGGTGCGCTGTAACCCAGATTTAATACGTGCGAAAAAGCCTTTCTTCTGTGGCTTTTCTTGCGTTTCTGATACAGCAGCGGGTTGGGCTGGCGATTCGTCGACTTCGACGGTGCTCGCTTCGGTGTCTGGGGTTTCCGTCGGGCTGTCGTCGATCGGTTGTTCAACAACTGGCGTCTCTGCCTCTTTCGTATGGTCCGCGAGTGGCGGTGTCGACTCATCAGAGTGAGCAACAGACGGTGTGGAAGACGCCGCCGGTTCCGCCGTAGCATGGACTTCAGCTGGTGTCGTCTCGTCAGCGGATACAGTCACTTCAGGCGGATGAGAGGCGGTCTCTGTGGCTTCTGCTTGATCGGATAAAACAGCCTGTTCGGCGTCGACTTTTGCTTGTGCCAGTGCTTTTGCTTTGGCTTCTTCAGCCTTTTTCTTTCTGGACTTACCCCAACCAAACATGGGCAATTTTCCACCTGATTCTAAAAAGCGGCTATCCTACCACTTGTCGAAGGGGAATTCTTCAGCATGGAAGCGAAACAGCCGCAATTCAGCCGCGGTATGCTCAATGCATTGATATTCATCACATTGGTGATGGTGGTACTGCTGAACCTACCGTTTACGTCTAAATCTAAAATAACCTTACCGCCCGCGCCCAGCTTAAACATTCACAGCTGGACAACGGACAGTGGTAGCCAAATCTGGTTTCACTCCATGGTCAGTGAGCGGTTAGCATTTCAGTTGTGGTTTCCGCGCCATTATCCGACGGCACAGGGACAGTTCGAAACAGCGTCCGCATCCACACTGTTATTGTTGGCAAAGGCCATGAAATGGGAAGCCAGCCAGCAAAACTTGCCCGTCAAGATTCGATTGAGCGAAGACTTTTTGAAGTTCGAAATATTGCTCGATTCAGACCCCAGTGCGCTTTTCGCCCAGATCCGACGCCTACAAATTTGGTTGTACCATCCAGAATTGCCGACGGCTATTTTGCCTTCATTGCGTCAAACACCTATGGCCAGTTTGAGCGATGAATTGATGAACCAGCTTTACCCTGTGCCGCACCCTTACCACGCTCTTGGCAGCGCAGCGGCGGTGGATATTGATTCAATTACGCGAGCGGAGCTGCAAGCTTTCCAAAAAAAATGGCTGCACCCCGCAGGTGTAAAGCTCACTTTGGTGGGCGATTTAACCGTAGAAGCAGCTCGTGTGTTGAGTGAGTCTTTGCTGCCGCGTGTGCCACGGCCCTGGCCTTTTCAAAGCCATGCAGCAATGGAACGAGAACGGATAGCGTCGTCTGCCTCGTCAGCGACACCATCAGCCGATAGCCTCACCTGTGAACTGCCTTGTTTAGTGCAATCTGGTGAATCCGCGCTCATGCGCTGGCCAGCCGCCAATGGCCAAGCTAGCCATTGGGCATTGATGGGGCTGACACTGCAGGGTATTCAAGCGCAGTATGGAACCGCAGTAGAACTTAAAACGGGTTTGCTGAGCAGTACATTAGTGATTAATCAATTTTCACTCTTTGAAGGATCGATGACAGAGTTTGTGCAAGGTTTGGATGATTCCGATATGATGGCGCGCGCTCAGCGACAGCTAGCCGTCAAATGGATTCAACAAACCCACCAGCCGGAGTCATTCAGTCGGATGTTGATGCACATGTTTGCTTATCAATATAGCGAAAATGTGTTGCACGAAGGGTTCCAGTGGATGCTTCAATTGACGCCTGAGCAGTGGCAAGCACAAGTATCGACGTTACTGGCCCCTATCCTTTCTAATGGCAAGACCTATGACTAAAAGCAGAGCGAACCGCCTTCGTATTATCGGCGGTGAATGGCGCAGTCGCTTATTACCCTTTCCCGATGTTCAAGGCTTACGGCCCACCACCGATCGAGTGCGTGAGACGCTCTTTAATTGGATTCAACAAGACATCGTCGGCGCACGGTGCTTAGACTTATTTTCAGGCAGTGGCGCGTTGGGGTTTGAAGCGTTGTCACGCGGTGCGGCAAGTGTCGTGTTGACCGAAAAAAATGGTAAAGCTGCGCTGCAGTTAACCGAAAATGCTGAGCTGCTGAAAGCGAAAAATGCTGAAATCTACCAAGCAGAAGCGCTGTATTGGTTGGACCATTGGTCTGTTGAATCCTCCGCGGCGTTTGATTTGATCTTTCTTGATCCGCCCTTTGGCCAAGATTTATTGCAGGATTGTATTGATCGGATTGACCGCCAAGGTTTGTTGAAACCCAATGCTTGGGTGTATATCGAAAGCGAACTGGCGTTAGCAGATATGCGCTTACCGAGTTCGTGGCGATTGCACCGCGAAAAGCGCACAGGCCAAGTCATGTCGAGGTTGTTTCGATCTGAGTAAGCGCTTCACCTACACGCCGCTATCGTGAATACCGCTCGCCTTTGACGCTAAAGCGTCGTGCTCAGTTTGTGCTCAGAGACGGGTTGAAATAAATCTCGCATATCAAATAGTCCATGCTGCTCTTGCACAACTTTAGTGATGGCTAAGCGGACACCGGCGAGAAAGGCCTTTTGGTCGAGTAACCGGTGCGTTAATTCCAAGCGTTCACCGGGCAGCGTGGCAAAGAGAGTGTGTTCGCTTATACCATCTCCGACGCGTACCGATGTCATGTGTGCTGGCGAGCCTGCTCCGCCTTCCCAAGCATGTTGTAAGGCATGTGCAGTGGCACTGAAGTCTTCCGTTTGTTCCGTGTTGTGAAAATCCAAAATCGAAGCCTGACCTTGCTGGCCTAACAGTTGCCCTAAAGTGTGCGTGAGATAATTTTGAATGGCAGCACCGAGCGAAAAGTTACTGGACCAAAATACACTGCTGCTTTCGCCCAGCGTTCGGATTTGCTGTTGAATGTCGTTTGATAATCCACTGGTGCCAATGACCCAATGCACGGGAAAGCGATCACCAATTTGATCCAGCAGATTTTGGGTGCATTGAGGATGGGTGAAATCCAGAATGACGAATGGGCGAAGCGTGTGTTGTTTGGCTTGCGGGTTAAAGCGATATTCCAAGTGAGAGACCAATGCTGAAATATCACGACTGTTAAGCTGAATGCACTGATGATATTCCCCCAGTGATTGGCTTAAATAATTTGCCATGGCCCCTTGCAGGCCCATGATACAACATTCGATTTTAGTCATGGACGTGTGCATGCCTGTGGATAAGGAAAGGTCTGATTGCAATGTGTTGTGCAGAATTGGTCGCCATTTTGTCAGATGCAGCGAAGTGGGCAAAGTAGGAAAGCAGCGCGCGGACAAGATAGACCGTTTTACTGTCAATCTGCACCTTTGCTGATTATCTCAAACGGACATTCACCCAACTGTGGGCAATCGTCGCACGATGAGGAATCACTTTAGCATGGCGAGTTCATCGAGACTCGGCCCTAAAGACGCGGCCAAATCGGCCACCGGCTGACGGTAGGCTTCCGTTAAATACGGACGCTCAAGTGCAAACACTTGGAAGATGCCAGCCTCTAATAATTCTTGTGATTCTTCCGTGGTGTTCTTAACCAACAGATTCGTGTGTAAAAAGCCAAACCAAGATGTGACTAAAATCCACGTATTCAGTGACAAGGTGGATAACTCTTCATCACTGGCTTCAATAATGTTCGCTTCGCGGATGCGCTTGAAAATAGCTTGAGACTGATGCAAGCAGCGCTTAAAAAATAAATGATACCGTTGATGCAGTGCATCATTGTTTAGCAGTAAATGTTGCAGATCGCGATGAATGAATCGGTAATCCCATAGCCCCTGAAATATGGCTTTCAAATAGACGAGTTTATCTTGAATAACGATGGGGCGATCTTCGGGCAGCTTAAGGTTGCTGTCGACCAACGCTTCATACTGTAAGTAAAGATCATAGATAATCTCGTTCTTATTTTTAAAGTGGTAGTAAAGATTTCCAGGACTCATATTTAAATGGGCCGCAATATGGTTTGTCGTGACATTGCGTTCACCCTGCGTATTAAACAGTGTGAGACTGGCTTGCAGAATTCGATCACGGGTCTTCATTACCAACCACTCCTTTCTCACTCCTCTGCCATTAGCCCTGCGTGGGTACCGCCAATGTGTTTTTTCATGTCCAGTATGGCCAATGACATGAGGCATACCTTAAAAATAGCAGCTTTAAAAAGATGACCTCTTGTATGATGGCAGTTTAAATCGACACTGTGTTTGGCCTAATTGACCATGAATTATGCGCATCAGGCCAATGGTTTACACCTAAATTTGATTACTCTCTGATCGTATTGATTATTGACCTTTAGAGTAATAGCTCTAATAATGCCAGCAAACGTAATCTGTGTCTCAGCTACAACACCGTCGTAAAACGCCTTTAAGGTAGATTTGCTAGCCAGCGCACATTGGCAGCTACTTTTCAGTTTAGAGTGTTTCGCAACAGTGCTCGCAACCCGTTTGCAATGCCCCGAAAAGAGGAGCAAGACCATGGTCGCCACCGCTAGCCCAATTCAAGAAGATCAATTTCAAATTGATTATTTAGAGGCCGTTTTTCAACGGCAGCGCAGCGCGTTCGATGCCATGCCTTACCCCTCATTGGCGGAACGACGTGCAGATCTTGACCTTCTCAAGTCCACATTATTGAAATATAAAGATGCGCTGGCGGATGCCATGGATGCAGATTTCAGTGGCCGGTCGAAAGATGAAACGTTGCTGGCGGAAATATTGGTCACCGTCGAGGGCATTAAATACAATCGCCGAAAATTACGGCGTTGGATGCGACCATCACGTCGACACGTGGGTGTATTGTTCTCCCCCGCATCGAATAAAGTATATTATCAGCCGAAAGGCGTTGTCGGCATTATGGTGCCGTGGAATTACCCTATTCAACTCGCCTTAGCGCCGTTAGCGACGGCTCTGGGTGCAGGTAATCGGGCGGTGATAAAGCTGTCTGAATTTACCCCAAATACGAATACCGTATTGCAGCAAATGCTGTCCGAAGCATTCAGCGATGAAAAGGTTGGCGTGGTAACCGGTGAAGCAGAAGTGGGTATCGCTTTTTCAGCGATGCCGTGGGATCACTTACTGTTCACCGGTTCGACCGCTGTTGGGCGTCACGTCATGGCGGCCGCAGCCAAAAACTTAGTGCCCGTCACACTGGAATTGGGGGGCAAGTCGCCGACTCTGATCGGACAAGAAGCAAATCTCGCAGACGCTGCTCGCTATATTATGTTTGGCAAAGGCACCAATGCCGGTCAAACCTGCATTGCACCGGATTACATTCTCTGCCCCCGCACGCGGGTGGAAGCGTTAACCGCTGAATTGCGGTTGGCTGTGAATGCCAGCTTCCCCACACTCAAGACAAATCCGGACTACAGCGCGATTGTTAATGATCGCCAATACCAGCGATTACAGGGTTTGTTGTCAGATGCTCAATCTAAAGGCGCGCACGTCACGTCATTAGCGCCTCAAAATGAAGACCTAAGTGGAACGCGCAAGATTGCGCCGACGGTGGTGACTCAGGTCTCGGATGACATGACCATTATGCAGGATGAAATCTTTGGACCCTTGTTGCCCGTCGTGCCTTACGATTCTTTAGAAGAAGCGTTAGCGTTTATCAAGCAGCGTCCACGACCACTCGCTTTATATTATTTTGGGCCGAATCGAAAAGAACAATCTCAAGTGTTGACCCAAACCCATGCCGGGGGCGTCTCCATTAATAATACCTTGGTGCACTTGGCGCAGGATGATATGCCTTTCGGAGGTGTGGGTGACTCTGGGATGGGTCATTATCATGGGCATGAAGGGTTTTTAACGTTTAGTCACGCCAAGTCGGTGCACCGAGCAGGTCTGATCAACACAAGCCAATGGGTGCACGCGCCGCACGGCCGCTTAATGCACAAACTGATTTATAAGTTTTTCTTACGCTGATGTCAGTCGGCGAAGGCTAAAAAAATAAAAAATAGCAGGCGCGCCAAGTAGCCTGCAAAGAATGACGAGAGACTGATGCACAGACGCCAATTTCTGAAGCTGGGCTTAGTGGGGTCGGCCGTATTATCGGCGACCAGCTTAACGGCCGTATTATCCGGTTGTACGGATACCGTCAATCAGTCCGGCGAATGGAAGGTTCTGCGGACATCTGATCGCGTCTTTTTTACGGCCATTGCTCCGGTGATGCTCAAAGGGTCCCTGCCGCAAAACCCGCAAGCCCGAGCCGAGGGCATACAAGTCATGCTGAGAAACATTGATCAAGGCATTTGGTTGCAAGGTCCGCATAACCAAAAACAGCTGACCGATTTATTGAATTTGCTCAACTTTGCCCCAGCCCGTTATGCCACCACTGGTGTTTGGGATCGCTGGGAGGATGCCAATGAAGCAGACATTGAAGCATTCTTAAATCGATGGCGAGATAGTTCGTTAGGCCTGTTTAATTTGGCTTTCAACGGATTAAACAAACTGATGTGTGTGACTTGGTTCAGTCAACCAATGGCATGGCCCGCGATTGGCTATCCTGGACCGAAATTCCCTGAATTATTAACCCGTTAATCCATGCACATGTGCGCACTCAATGACCGTTGCAGGTTAAGAAAGTGATCAACTCTCCTCTTATTTTATTGAAGTAGACCAACACTATGGCCGTCCCTGATACGTTTAAACAACTTGCGCAGAAACATGCCTTTAAGATGACGGATGCCAGCCAATTGGATACAGACCAAGTGGTCGAAGCCGATGTGGTGATTGTGGGCACAGGCGCCGGTGGTGGTGTCACGGCAGAAGTTTTGACGAATGCGGGGTTAAACGTCGTCTTGATTGAAGAAGGAGGATTGAACACTTCCGACAATTTCAACATGGACGAGGCCCAAGCCTATGCTGACTTGTACCAAGAGTCGGCGGGACGCGCGACGAAGGACGGTGCAATCAGTATTTTCCAAGGGCGAACAGTTGGCGGTACGACGGTCGTGAACTGGACCTCCAGCTTTCGCACGCCCGATCAGACGCTCGCCCATTGGGCAACGGAATTTGGTGTGCAAGGTTTTACTTCGGCGGAAATGGCGCCTTGGTTTACCCAGATGGAAGAGCGTCTAAAAGTCGAGAAATGGGCGATTGAGCCCAATGCCAATAATCAAGTATTGCGGAACGGCTGTGAAGCCAAGCAATGGTCTTGGGATGTGATTCCGCGAAACGTGTCTGGCTGTTGGAATATCGGTTACTGCGGCATGGGCTGCCCGACAAACGCGAAGCAAAGCATGTTGGTGACCACCATTCCGGCGGCGCTGCAAAAAGGCGCGCGACTCTTTTATCGTACTCGAGCGCACCGCATTTTATTTTCCGAACACAAAGCAGAAGCCGTAGAGTGTCATGCACTGAAGGCGGATGGTGTAACGCCCAGTGGCGTAAAGTTGAGAATCAAAGCGCCACACATTGTGTTAGCCGGTGGCGCCATTAACAGTCCTGCTCTGTTGTTGCGTTCGGATGCCCCCGATCCACATGACCGTATTGGTAAGCGGACCACGATTCATCCCGTGACCGCATCAGTGGCCACGATGCCAAATAAAGTAGAAGCCTTCTACGGTGCACCACAGTCCATATATAGTGACGAATTTCAGTGGCGAAATGGCGCAAAGGGCGACATGGGCTTTAAACTCGAAGTGCCACCGGTCCATCCGGGTATGGGCTCTCAAATATTGGGTTTCCACGGTGATCGATTGGCGGACACCATGAAAACGTTTCCGCACTTGCAAGCGACGATTGCCCTATTACGCGATGGGTTTCATGAACAAAGTCCGGGCGGCAACGTAGAGCTGGATCACGCAGGTCAGCCCATTCTCGACTACTCCATCAGCGATTACATGTGGCAAGCCGTGAGAAAATCGTATCGTGTCATGGCTGAAATTCAATTCGAAGCAGGGGCTGAGCGTGTTTATCCGCTGCATCACGACGCTCGGTATTACACCGATCTCAAAAGCTGCTTGGCGGCTATTGATAAGCTACCGTTGGAATTGCACCGGACTCGCTTAATGACCGCGCACCTTATGGGCGGCTGCACGATGGGAAACAATCCTGAAAACAGCGTCGTAAATAGTGATGGTCGCTTCCATTGGGCAGAAAATTTGTGGGTTATTGATGGCTCGGTTTTCCCGACCAGCATTGGCGCAAACCCTCAGTTATCCATTTATGGCATGGCGTTAAAGCAGGCCACTGCGCTGGCAAAACGCTTAGAAGGCGCCAGCTTGTTGTCTGCCAATCCTTTGTTTATGAAGCCATCCGTCTAAAGGCTGGGTTGGGGTAAATGACGGGGTACAGCTTCAGTTCGCTGAGTAATACGCCATTGTGGAGCTTGAGCGGCTAATGTGATTTGGTTACCATTCTGGCTCTTTTAGCGAATGTACAGGCAAGCTGCCCATGGTCACCGTCATCTATCCCGGCACCTTCGACCCCATTACCAATGGACATATGGACTTAGTTGAACGTGCTTCAAAGATGTTTGATCACATCGTGCTGGCCGTTGCCGAGAGCCCGAAAAAGCGACCACTGCTTGATTTAGACACTCGTTGTGAGTTGGCTAGAGAAGTACTTTCGCACTTGGATAACGTCGAAGTCGTGGGATTTAATAATCTATTAGCGGATTTTGTTCACGAACGAAATGCACAGGTCATATTGCGCGGACTGCGGGCGGTGTCGGACTTTGAGTATGAGTTTCAGTTGGCCAACATGAACCGCGTGCTTGCCCCGAACGTCGAAAGTGTTTTCCTAACGCCAGACCAAGAGCACTCTTATATATCCTCAACTTTAGTGCGTGAAATTGCCTCGTTAAATGGGGATATCAGTAAGTTCGTTCATCCATTGGTGACGGAAGCTCTGAATAAAGTTCTGCATCCATAGCATCTGCGCAGTGGAGACGATAAAATGCGCCTCACTGCTAATCGCCGCCATTGCGTTTTGAGAGGTTCCCATGGCTTTGATGATCACCGATGATTGCATAAACTGCGATGTTTGCGAGCCTGAGTGCCCAAATGAAGCCATTTATGAAGGTGAAGAAATCTATGAGATTGATCCTTCAAAATGTACAGAGTGCGTGGGTCATTACGACGAACCCCAGTGCCAGCTAGTGTGTCCGGTTGACTGCATACCACTCGACCCGAATAACGCAGAGACACAAGATGAATTGCAAGAAAAATACGAGCGTCTAACGGCAAACTAGACAGTCAAACGGACATCGTTTAATCCATTCTTTCAAATTGAACAAACTTAAAGGTCTACTTCGGTAGGCCTTTTTTGTGCGCTGCCGTGCACAGCCCTGCGCGATTCACCACATTGAATGTTAGCCGTGACGGTTGTGATTAATGCGTTATGATCGCTTTTGCTTAAGGGTGTTTTATAGAAATGCCCTAAACCTTTTCAGATTAATACGAGCCACGTTTAGATGGGTTTTATCTTAAAAAAATGGTTAGGGTTTTGGATGATGCCGCTGAGTATCGCGGTGTTGATGTTGGCGCTGGGGTTAATTCTCTTATGGTTTACCCGGCGACAGACGCTGGGCAAAGTAGCCTGTACCGTTGGTCTCGTTTGGCTAGGGCTGGTGTCATGGAACCCTGTGGGTAACGTTTTGCTGCGTCCCATCGAGCAACAAGTCCCGCCTTTTGAATCAGCAGCACAAGTGGATTTTATCCACGTACTGGGCAGCGGTGTCGCCTCTGATCCCAGCATTCCTCTCAACAGTCATTTGTCACCGGCGGGTATGGGTCGATTGATCGAAGGCATTCGAATTTTCAAAGCTTACCCCGATGCCCAGCTAGTCGTGTCTGGTTACAAAGGCAATAACCATCTTTCTAATGCAAAGGTCTATCAACAAGTGGCTGTGCAAATGGGAGTGCCCGAAGACAGCATTATTTTGTTTGAAGCGCCCAAAGACACGCTAGAAGAAGCGCAAGCCGTTAAAACCCTATTATCTGACGACAGCCAATTGGTGTTAGTGACATCGGCGTCTCATATGCCACGGGCTTTGAATTTATTTCGCGGACAAGGACTGAATCCCATACCGGCGCCCAGTCATTATTTGGCCAAAGACACCGAGCAGACCAATTGGCGTTTTGATGCCAGAGGCTTACATAAAACAGAACGGGCAATGCATGAAACCATCGGTACCTTGTGGTCGAAATTACGAGGTCAGATGTAAACCCGTTTCGTGTGAAGGCATACATAAAACGCGAAGCCTTCAGTTCCTAACGTTTATTATGGTTATAAATCCTGGCTCATATAGAAGGCATTCGAGAGAAGGTGTTAGCTGAATACTATGTTTTGGTTGTTTTTTGCGCAGAAAAGCACAATTCACATCGAAACTCGTCGTAATCCCTTCGGACTTCTCTACAGTTGAATCAGAACCTTAGGCTAGGAAGACATCACGGTGAACAGAGTGACCCGTTTAGTGAAATCCGCCTTGTTAGGGTGGTTGGCGCTTCAGGTAAGCACGTTGGCGTTTGCGCAATCAGAATATGACAGCAGCGCGCCGGACAATGAATTGGTCGAGTTAGAACCAACGCTCCCCGCCAAAATTGAACTTCGGGAATTGGATGAACCCACAGCCGCTCCGACATCGCCGGTGATGCCTGTGCAAACGGAGACGCCATTGCCGGTGAATGGTCATGTTGTCGATATCAATGAGGATTTATTGGACTTTGCGACACGCGGCTATTAGGCGGGCCATTTCGATTATTTGCATCACCGCTAACCCATTTCCACGCTGAGGCTTGTCTTTTGAATGGAACTGTTGGTGTAGATCAAGATACTACATGACAATAAAAAGCCTTCGACCTTTTAAGTCGAAGGCTTTTTATGGTTTGAACAAACACTGAGTAGAAAAGTGTTAACTACAGCGCCCAGCGGAAGCCCATTGCGAATGAGTTCACTTCCGTTTTCACGTCTCCGGTTAAGTGCGCGCCGGCGGTTGATAAATCGTTTTGGTCGATGGCCCGTTCCTGTGTCAACGTATGCTGGAACGCCAAGTCCAATGTCGCATCACTGTTTAGAATGTAACTCATCCCCATGGACAGTGCTTTATAGTCATCGAAGGCAAAATCCACTTTGGTATCGTCATCACCAATCGGTGTTTGGTCGAAGGCAAAGCCGCCACGCAAGATGACATTTTGATTCAAGGTGTAATTACCACCAAACGCGATGCGATAAGACTCACTCCAATTGTATTCCACAGGTTCTGCGGCCAAAGACTGAATCACAGCATTATCGCTTTTCACTTCGAGTTGATCAAAACGAGACCATTTGCTCCACGATAAATCTGCCTGTAGTGACACACGGCCGAGTTGGTGGAAGTAACTTAAATTCAACGTTTCGGGGGTGGTGAGATCGGCTGTGCCGCTGGCCTTTGTATTTGGAATAATGGCTTGCGTTGCATCAGGTGATGAAGCTTTCGCATCGCCTTCAAGCTGATGTTTGATGGCCGATTTATAGTTAATACCAATACGGTTCTCCGGGCTAATTTCGTACAAGGCGCCAATATCGAAGCCGTAGTCTAAACTGTCACCTTCCATGGAAAATTCGCCATCAAAAGTAGATGTCCCTAAGCTACCCGCGATGGGGCAAGCCCCCCCTAGTGCATTCAAACAAGCAGCTGCCGTATTAATGGCCACTGCTGTTTTGGCTTCCACGTATTGCGCGATAATGGCCGCACCTACAGAAAATTGCTGATTAATTCGACGGCTATAAGCAAAACCTACGTCCAGACCGGTAATGCTACTTTCCGTGGCCTGATAGCGAGCAATGGAATCTTTGTCTATTTCAGCGCCGGTTGCGTAGGGTGCATTCACGAAAAAACCGATGGCGTTGTTGTCGTCCAACTTAAATGCGTTGTAGATGGTGGGCAGGTAATCGGTGCTGCTAGCACTAGGATCGTCGCCTTCAATGGTTTGAAGACCCGTGCCGTTGAATGTATTCGCTTCGCCATCGGTTTTGGAACTGACGCTAATAGCACTTAAATTGACGGCCAATTCTTTATCTAAACGCACCAAACCCGCAGGGTTATAAAATGCCGTTGAGGCGTCATCGGCGGATGCGGCACCGCCCGAAAAAGCGTTACCTAATCGTAGAGCCGATTGCTCATCAACATAATAACCTTGAGACCAAGCAGAACTGGCCGCGATGGAGGAGACAATGACCGCAAGAGTTTTTAGCTTCATTTTTATTTTTCTCACTAAAATGGGTAGGGAAAGAATGCAGGTTTTAAATACATGCTCTGAGCATTACGTGACTGGAGCAAGGTTTAAAAAGACCCTTTTATTAGGGTAAAACAAAAAAGCTACAACTTACTAACCTTTTGCTTTGTTTTACTAGTCCTAACTTGCCATTTTTTCACGTGCTGACTCAAAACATGCAAATCATGTTAAAGAGAAACGTCAGTCGATGTGGGGTAAGAAAATAAAAAGGCGCGAAACAGCAGTGATTTGGCTTATCGGATATCGATTTGGCTAATCTTTTCTACTGACTGCGAAATAGGTCGGCAGCGGTGGGTAGGCATTAAAATAGAGAATGGCGTAACGTTACAAGTGGATGTTGAAATGACGCCATTCGTTTACTATTTTGTGCCATTAGCTGGCTGAGAACGTATAAGATGACCGAACAAAAATAACACTCATATTAGAGGTGCCCTTGAGTTGTCAGTAATGTTCGGTTACCTATATTCGAAAAAAGCCGTTATGGTTTCGGTTCTAGCAGTTTAACTTCTTGCCAAAATTCATTGTCTTGCTTGAAATTAGCTTCGAGGTTTTCTTCGATCTGCGCACGGGTCAGTTTAAAACTATGAAAACAAGTACGCGCCGATTTTAATGCGAGCGCTCGATTGTCGGTATACACAGCATACTCAAACATTTGATTAAACCCTGCCGCGCGCTCGGGATGGTGCATAATCATATCCAGTGCCATGGCTTTTAATTCATCCCAACGTTCTAATTTAACCAATAGCAAACTTTGAAATTGTTTGATGGAAATGGATTTTGGATACCGCTTTTTAATCGGTTGTGTCAACGTCAGTGTTTTCTCGAAATCTTCTTTTTCAAAATAATAGTCGATCAGATAAAACCCACATTCGTCTAACGTACATTCCTGAATGATTTGGGTCTCCAACTGATTTTTTAGATTGCCATCCTCGGCATACATATAAACGTGCAAGATGGTTTGCTGATCTTCTCTGACAAACTCAGGTAGTAACAACCATTCTCGATTCACGTCTTGGCCGGTCGATAATTTATGATACAGCGACACCAATGTTTGTTCTGCACTGGGTTCCTTTTGAGCCCAATTCAATATCTGAGTAATGCGTTGGCTCCATGGTGTGAATAATTCAATGGTTTGAAAATCATGAATCACAAATCGGTCGTTTTCGGCGGCTAAGTAAAAGTCGATGTAGATTAATCCGTCTGTCTCACATTCAAAGCTCATCATGAGTTCGTCAGCATCATGGCTGGGTTGAATCAGCGAGCAATAAAATTGATCACCAAAATTTTGTTTGGTTTTATTAAGCGCCGATATTAAAAACTTCTTGGCTGAAAATTGAGAGTATGTGTCAAATTTCTTCTGCATTTCTTGATTAAGACCAGCCGTTGTCAAATTCTGATAAACGCGAGCTTCCGAGGCGATATGTGCATCCAATACGGTGCGTGTATTCAACCAGTTGACTAACACGCGAGCCATTTCTGAACGTGTATCCACTTTCTCATTTGCCCAAGGGTCTTTTTGCAATCCTGCACAACCGCTGATTAGCAAGGTCATGGCAAAAAATACTGCCAGTGCAAACTGCTTCTTGAATGTCTTAATTGCCCACATTACTGCAATACCTCTTTTAATGTGCTCACGACATAAGGGTCGCGCAATTCTTCATCTGGCATAAAGCTACGATATTGATAGGCTTCATTTCTAATGGACTTCATTTGGGTGTATACGTGATCATATTGGTCCACTCGGATGCTTTTTTGATGGTGGGTATAATTAAAGTCCAATACCAATGTTTTATTCAGTATTTCTTCATGCATTTTAAAAGTAAACCCATCGTTTTTTTCTATAAAAGCAGGGTAGGGTTCGTTCAAATAAAAGTACTCAGGTAAGGATAAAATAATTTTTTGTTGAACCTGAATAGGTTGACCCATGTAAAAAGGCGCTGAGCGACGCTTGGTTTCCAGCTTCGGCATAAAGTCAGTCAGCGTAGAAGCATTAAAGTTGAATCCTAAGCGTCCGTTTTCTTCCGGAGTAAAGACGCTTTCAAGCCAATACTGCTCTTTAACGCGAATGCGGTTATTTTCTTTATCATCCTCGACACTGAGAGGGATTCGGTTAACGATGTCACTAAACGCTTTTTCGTAATAATCCTCATAACCGCGCTGCATCTTTTGAATGCTTTGCTGGGATAGTCGTGCACGCATACGCTCCGCTTGTTTGCCGTAGTACTCAGAGATGACTTCCAAATGAACGGGGGCATCGTAGTCCACAATGTGAAAAATTTCAGTCAGATGGAAAGTGTTATTTTCAGGCATCTCGGCAGGCATTTCGGTTAAGTTCTGCTCGCCTTTCTTGAGCAGTAACGCCTGCCCATAGCTGTAATAACCCATATCATCTAAAGCGCCATACTGAGTGTTCATGGTTGGGTCTAGCCAAATAGATTTTCCTTCCCATTCCACATAAGTAATGACATGGTTAAAGCTGCGACTGCTAGGCAGGTAGCTGGCAACCGCATTCTGGGTGCGTGTATTGACCAGCGCAGGGTAAGCTTTAATGCCGACGGATTTAAGCAATGCAATCAGTAACTGAGTTTTGTCTTTACAGTCCCCTGCCCGTTTATTCCAAATGTCTTGAATGCTGTGCGGTTGATAAGCGTTCACGCCGATTTCTATGCCCAAATATCGAATGTCTTCTTGTGCGTGTCGTAAGGCTTGTAGAATCTTCTCTTCGTCGGTGGGCAATGCTGTAAGTGCTTTTTTAATGGGCATTAAGGATTTTGGTAAAGCCGTATCTTGATAAAGTGGCAACAAGTCCTCGACGACGGTTCCCCAGTTCTCATATTCGGTCACTGAAATTTCAGGAAAAACGAGATAGTCCGCTGGATAATGATCTTCATAATAAATGTCTTCGGTTTGATTGAGCGTCCATTCATGAATGTTACCGAGTGCATGGGCGTGTACGACGGGGTCAATCGAAACCTTATCGGCCTGAAAATAATATTTTCGACCTTTGGGCTCTAACACTCGAATGCGTGCCACTTCAACGGGTCTCGTCCAGCCCGCCATTAAGTAGGTGGTTAACTTTTTACCGAGTGCCGGATTTTGGCCACTGATGGTGTAGCTATAATCAATCACATCGCCTATTCGAGTACTCGGCAGTAGAACCAATGCGGTGGCGCTTCCATTGACCATGCCTTGGTCGAGTTCGTATTCATTGTTTAATAATTTAATGTTTTTCTTATTTAATAAGTCGATCACTTTACCGTTGCGATGAACCTGTAACTTATGAAACGTCAATGTTTCGAACACGGGGTAGAAGACAATTTCGATTTTGGAATCATCTTCAAGCTGCTGCACGTTTTTAGCGCGACTTAATACGCGTTTATATCGTTGACGATCATCCAATTGCGTGACTTGCTGGTCGACCAATGGATAGCGTGAAGTAGCTGGTTTTGTAGTGCTCAGTAAAGATTCCACATTATAGATATCGATCCATTCGGCGGCATTTTCGCTGTATACCGTTACACCATTTTCCGAGAGCAGTGTCTTAGCTTGCGCAGACGCATTGATGCCCATGCATAAAAGGAAAAATGTAAAAAATCGTATTAAGGTTCGATTAAAATCGACACCGAATAGGGAAAAATTCATAACAAGTTTTCTAGTCCAAAAAATTCTCGTTTGTTCACCTCTCGCAGACAGTGCGATCAGCTTACTCTTTGCGGCACGTTAAAATGGTGACGGCTAGCGAGAGGAGCGTTTAGGGTTTAAGGGTAAAAATCAAAATCATCTTTCATCAGCACAATTGCTGAATGCTCTGAACGGTGAGTGTCGGGCTAAAAGATTGATCCCATACACGGCTGCCATCTTGCAACCAGCATGTGTGCCAGCCAGCAGAGTGGGCTCCGAGCATATCTTGAGTGGGATGGTCTCCCACATGTAAGCATTGGTGCGAACTCAATCCCGTGTGTGCAAGTGCCGTATCAAACATATCTGGTGCGGGCTTGGCGGCATCAAAATCTTCAGCACTAAAGCAATGTTCGAAGTAACGATCTAAGCCGATGGATGCTAAGTCTGCATTGCCATTGGTGATGGCAATGAGACGGTACTCGGATTGGAGTTTGGCTAAGCTCTCCATCACGCCGTCAAATAATTGTACTTGCTGGCGGGCATTATAAAAGACATTGAAACAATCGCGTGCCAGTTTAGATGAGTGAGTGTATCCGCACTCTGTCATTAATGCTTCGAGAAACTGCAGGCGCAGCTGACTGAGTTTATGCATGAGATGAGGATGCTGACGTACAAATTCGATTTTACGATTTCGCAACGCTTCTTTTGAATACTGTTTTAAAATCACCGGTGTGTGCGTTTGCATCCAATCTAACATGGCTTTTTCCGCAGCCATGATCACCTCGGTGCCATTCCACAAGGTGTCGTCTAAATCGAAAGAAATGAGCTGTAAGTCGGAAATATTTAGAATCGTGGATGACATAAATCAGTTACAGCAAGGCGCTAAGGCGACGACTAATGACTTCTGATACAAAACTTAAAAACAGCGTATCCATGGAGCTTTTAAAATAATCCGCTTCACGATGCCCAATCGCTAATATGCCCAAATCATTTTTCAGTAAACTGGCTGCCATACTGCCCAGTTCTGGAGCGTCGTTAAAATACAGTTCCATGTGCTCTTGGCTCAGTTGCCCGCAAAACGCATCTTTGCGCCCAAACGGTTGCGTCAGTTGATGCTGCATTTCCACTTCGATGATGGATTGCATGTTAGACATGGGGACGAATAACGTAATACAGGCATAATCCACTTGATACAGTTCGCGCATACAAGCTTGCAGTGCTTGCTCGACTTCTTCAGCGGATTGCGCATCTAATAGGTCGAGCGTGAGCCGACGAGTTTGTTCAAATAAACGATCGTTGCGGCGCGCATGATCAACCAATTGCTGTAATCGTTCGTGAAGTTGATGATTTTTATCGTTTTGAACTTTTGATCGATATTCTAGTAAAGAGACAGCGTCTCCGGTTTCGTGAGGAATATCCAAGCGTGCGGTGAGGTCAGGGTAGGCACGAAAAAATTCTGGGTGCTGTTGTAGATAGCGCGCGACCGTTTCTGCATCCAATTGAATTTTTTTATCTTCCATTACTTCGTCCACCAGATTGCTTCTGATATTGAGCGTTGTCAGCTTCTGTCGCTCATGAAAAATTAAATGCCACCCTGCCCCATTCACATTGTTTGTTGTCGATGTGTCGCGAGTTTGGGAGGATTCCTATTAATGCCTTTCGGCGCTTGGGGCAGCGGATTTACACTTGAATGCGGCCATCGAACACACGGTCGGCTGGCCCTTTCATCATCACGTCGCCTTCACCGGACCAGCTGATCGTCAGGTGGCCACCCGGTAGTTTCACTTGGACCTCGTCGTCAACCAAACCCCATAGGTGGGCGGTGACCATAGCAGCGCAAGCGCCCGTACCACATGCCAATGTCCAACCTGCACCGCGTTCATATACGCGTAATTCGATTTCGCCGCGGTCGACAATGCGCATGAAACCGGCATTGACTCGATTCGGAAAAAATTCATGGTTTTCCATCAGCGGGCCCAATTGGTTAACGGTTTCGCTGTGTACATCGTCAACTTGCATGACCACATGTGGATTACCCATGGAGACCGCACCTGCATATAGCGCCTGAACGCCATCATTGAGTGGCACGTTAAACTCGTACTGATCTTGTTGTTTGTCGGCCGTGAACGGTAATGTGCTGGGTTCAAAATGGGGTTTGCCCATGTTCACCAGTACTTCACCATCGCTTTCTAATTCCAGGGTAATAATACCGGAGCGTGTCTCGACTTTAATCAGACTTTTAGCGGTTAGCTTGGTGTCATGAACGAAACGCGCAAAGCAGCGCGCACCGTTTCCGCATTGCTCTACTTCGCTGCCATCGGCATTAAAAATGCGATAACGAAAATCCACGTCAGGATTGCTGGGTGGCTCAACTATCAATAGTTGATCGAAGCCAATACCAAAGCGACGATCGGCAAACTGTCGAACCAATTCGGGCCGAAACGCAAAGTGTTGGGTCACCAGATCCACCACCATGAAGTCGTTGCCAAGTCCGTGCATTTTGCTGAAGCGAAGTAACATATTTTTTCCTAGACCCCCAGTGAAGGGGTGAATGGGTTATTCAGGCAGAACCGTTTCCAATTGCAGTATGTCTGCCAGCGTTTCACGACGACGAATCACATGCGCCTGTTCACCATCCACCATGATTTCAGCAGGACGGTTACGCGTATTGTAATTAGAAGCCATTACAAAGCCGTACGCCCCGGCACTCTTCACCGCCAGTAAATCACCTGCCGTAATGGCTAATTCACGGTCTTTTCCTAAGAAATCACCGGTTTCGCACACGGGGCCAACCACGTCATAGGTTTTCTTTTCTGCATCGGCGCGTGGGCTGACTTCCACTATCTTTTGCCAAGCACTGTAAAGGGAAGGGCGAATCAGGTCGTTCATGCCGCCATCAATAATAGCGAAGTGTTTATCGCCATTGCTCTTTAAAAATTCTACCTGAGTGACAAAGATGCCTGCATTGGCTGCGATGGAACGGCCCGGCTCTAAAATCAGTTTCAGTTGTCGATTTTCCAATTTCGGCATGATGGCTTGAATAAACTCTGCCGGCGTTGGTGGCACTTCGTCGTCATACACCACGCCGAGTCCACCGCCTAAGTCGATATGCTCCAGCACAATACCTTGTGCGGCGAGGTCATCTACGAGCGCCAATAGACGATCCAGCGCATCTTGGAATGGCGCGATTTGGGTCAATTGACTACCGATATGACAATCTACCCCTTTTACCGCGATGGCGGATAAACTGTGTGCCCGTGCGTAGACTTGCTTCGCGGTTTCAATGTCCACACCAAATTTATTTTCTTTTAATCCGGTCGAAATATAAGGATGGGTTTGCGCATCAACATCTGGATTTACGCGAATTGAAATCGGCGCTTGAACGCCCATCTCGCTGGCGACGTCATTCAGTCTTTCCAGCTCTGCAGCACTTTCAACATTAAAACAGTGGACGCCGACTTCTAAAGCACGACGCATTTCTGCAGCGGTTTTGGCGACACCCGAAAAGACGATTTTATTCGGATCACCACCCGCTTGCAGTACGCGTTCTAATTCACCGACAGATACAAGATCAAAACCCGCGCCTAATTTGGCGAGAACATTTAAAACGGCGAGGTTTGAATTGGCTTTGACCGCATAACAGACTAAGGCGTCTTTGCCTTTTAATGCATCTGCGTATGCAAGGTAGTGATCGCTAAATGCCTTGCGCGAATAGATGTACAGCGGCGTGCCAAATTGATCGGCGAGCTGCTTAACGGGCACATTTTCGGCAAATAATTCACCGTCTACATACTGAAATACGTCTGTCATGTTTATTCTGGCTGCTGTGTTGAAGTGTTTTCAGCGTTTTCCGCTGGCATCGTTAGAGGGCCTTTTTGTCCGCATCCCGCTAAACATATCATTGCGATTAGAATCCAACCACGCATGTTGATTGCCCATCTCTGTCGTTCATTTAGAGGCCGATTATAGGCTGAAGAGGACTGATTTTATACAGTGCCGCCTTGAAATTCTGGCTTTCTCATGGTCTGGGCGTCAGGGGTGGATATTAAGCCGAAGGGTTGGGCTGAGAGGGATAAAGCAGATGCAATGCTTGATTGAGGCGTGATTCCAGCTTGTGCTTATATTCGAGGTAGGTCACGGTTTGCAACGGGTGGCGGCTATTTTGCAGGCGATCAGCGATACTTAAATCGGTAATGTAAACGGGGTAGGGCTTGGCATGCTGCCGCAATTTAACCAAGTGGCGCACCAGCTGTTTGTAAACTTGCTCCCCGTGCTCAAACTGGCTGAACTCTTCGTCTTCGCAAAACAGAGTGAAGCTCACCTTGTTGTTGGCGTCGTAATCCACTTCGGCACGCACATCGAAATAGCGCCCCTGTCCAAGCCCCTCTTTAGGTCGAATGGGTCGTGATCTCAGTGGTAATTCTTTGCTGGGCAGTTGCACCTCAAAAAACTCAATGATGCGCTCTCTTGAAACCGGCGTCGTATCCTCATCGGCGGCATGTTCGGCGTCAACCTGCTCTGAGTGTAACTGGCGATTTTGTCGATATTCGATTTGCCGCAAAAAATGATTAAGCGGATTAATCAGTGCGGCTTCATTGTACATGGGGGTGAGCCAGTGAATGAGTGAGCCGCGTTCATCCAGCACGTAGACATGGGCTTCGCGGTCCCGGCGAAGGTAGTAAACATGCAGTCGACCCGGAGCCGAATGTTCGCAAATGAGTTTGATGACGGTGCCTTTGAGCGCCTGTGAGTCCAAGATAATTTGACTGTAATAAGGTTGAGGGCGAGATAATTTCTTCAACATATGGCTGGCTTTATCGAAGTGATAAATCACAGGCCGTCCGTTTGAATATTGAATGACATGATAATGATGACTGACTTCGAGCACATAGCGGGCGCGTGTGCCATGGCGGCGATGGAAAAAACAGTCAATGATTTCTTTCAAGACATGGCTGACTCGGTCAGCAATGGCGATTGGACGAGTGGCGCAAAAGCAAAATACTTTTAACTCCGGTGGTGCCGATTGTGTTTTGGGCGAGTGGCCTTTTAGAAAATCTTCGATCACGCGTAACAAAGCGTGCTCACCTTCATAGCGCGTGGTAATGACCTCGCGCCACGTGTTAAAGACCAGTTGATCAATGGTGAGTACCAGGTTTTCACGCATGGCGCTGTAACCCAGTGAATCGGTTTGATTGGAGATCTTATGAATGCCGCGCCGCGTGTAATGGCTCATCGGGTCGACAAACACATTCACATACAGGTACACCAATTTTGGGACAGGCGGGTTCTCAAAATGGGGCTCGATGGACGACAAAGCAGGCAATTGCTGTAGGGTGTTGATGATCTCACGAATTTCATAATCATTGACGTGCTGCCGCCCTTGGTACATTGCGATGTTCGTGCCTTTGCCCATCACTTCATTAACATGGCTCCAAGTCAGGATCTCAATCAAACTTTGTGATTTCTTAATCGCATTTGCACCGGTATCGGGTCGTGCAGCCCCGGTGTACAAACTCCATGTGTGTTTAGGAATGCGCTGCTTCACATGCTGGCGATGCAAATGCAGGCTGAGTTTCTCTTCTTGGATATCACGGCTGATGCTGGGATTAATAAAATCGATTTTGCCTGGTTTACGATCGAATGTGGCATACAGCTTATTGCCCAATAACGACATGTCACGGCTGTTGAGTAATGACTCTTGTTGATGGTGTCGACTGAACTGTGAGAGAAATTTATAGCTGTGGATAAGTTCATTGACCAGTAATTTACGCTCCTCCAGCACCGTATGAACTTGCCATTGAGCGCGATTATCCAAGTGCTTTAACAGGCCATCACTCCAATCCCAATCTTTCAGCAAGGGTTTAAGAAACTGACGCTTCCAGTGCTTACTGCGCACGCTTTGGCTCATTTGGATATTGGCTTTGAAATAAATACAGCGACGAATCAGTTCCAAGCGGTCCAGTTCCTCACGCTCTAAGAGGTAGGCCTCCAAGCGGTCGAGCAACAGCAAATAAGGGTCCATGCGGTCAATCTGGCGGGACTCATCATAGAGGTCGCGTTTCAAGTCCATGCTGACCGTATGAATATCGGGATGCGTCGAGGCATAGCATTCCGTCAGCATGAGCTTGAGAATCGATTTATACGGTGAGCCAATCGCTTTGTAGAGCTGCCACATCCCCGCACCGATGAACTCGCCAGCAGGAATATGGCTAACACCGCCAAAATTGATGGCTTCTTCCGGGTTGATATAGCCCTTTGATTCTAACCATTCTGTGTACTGGTCATAATCCGGCTCATGTTCGGGCGGCACCAACCACCAAGTGGGATAACAGCCGGCGACTAAAATACTGGTGCGGTAGAATTCATCCAATAAGAGCTGATGCTGAGCGCTGCCACAATCTTCCCCGCTCAGATCATTGCGTTCCCCACGGCGGAAGCGATCGGCATCCATGAGAAAGAAATGCACCTCCAGCCCCAAGCTATCGCCCCACTTTTCAATCTCAAGGGCTTTCTTTTCCAGCAGTGCGATTTGCTCCTCGGGTAGAAAGGGGCTGTGGCATAGCCAGATGTCTAAGTCAGAACCGCCACTGTGCCCCAGCGACCCACAGCTGCCCATGAGAAAGAGACTCCGAATGGCAGGATGGCCAGAGCGACGCTGTTGATATTGAAACCCAATGGCGACGGTGCTGGCGGCACGCAGGCCGTCCTTATCCGGCGCATAGCGGGCGACACCGCAGGGGCAATCGTGATCAATAAAGCCAGGCAGCTTCTCATGGTTGACGTGGTAGAGGATGGGGAGGACAGCCAGAAATAATCTTTGCCGGTCTGTAAAGGCTTCCTGAGTGCGATCCAGTCGATTTTGGTTATAGGCCAGGAAGCGTTTTACAACGTTTTGCGCACGATTGAGGTCGAAGCTGTGAGCAACTTGGCCAGATGAAAGCGCTTCCCCCATACTACGTACCCTGATCCTAACATTTGGGTGTGGCGTGCCTCCAAGGTCCCCCAGTCAACCTCTGGTCGTGGGTGAGCTTTTTTAAGAGGCCCTTTGCGGGAGAAATGCTAAGCTCAATACGTCTCAAGCGGTCTCATCCCATCAGATCATTATAGTTGGGGTTCTGCCGGGTGTTTGAAGCAAGTCAGGTTTGGATTGCTCAGAATACAGCCAAGCTCATTTTTTACCCAGTTTTCTTGCTTTGAAGGCGCCTTTTTGGTATAAAACGCAGCTCTTTTTGCCGGGGTAGCCGTTAGCGGGTCTGAGATCATTTGCCAGACCGCATAAACATTGGCCCCGGAACGAATTTGATCGGTTTAATTTAAGTCGGGGCATAACAATGGCTAAAGTTTGTCAGGTTACGGGTAAACGCCCTGTAACAGGTAACAACGTATCGCACTCTAACATCAAGACTAAGCGTCGTTTTCTACCTAATCTTCAGACCCACCGTTTCTGGGTAGAGAGCGAGAACCGCTTCGTTCGTCTTCGCATTTCTACTAAAGCGATGCGTATTATTGATAAGAAGGGTATTGATGTAGTTCTTGCTGAACTGCGTGCCCGTGGCGAAAAAGTTTAAGGAGTTTCATCATGGCTGCAATTCGCGAGAAGATTAAGCTGGTTTCTACAGCTGGTACTGGTTATTTTTACACCACTACTAAAAACAAGCGTACTATGCCGGACAAATTGGAAATGAAGAAATTCGATCCTAAAGTTCGTCAACACGTGATGTTTAAAGAAGCAAAAATCAAGTAATTGATTTTTACCTTCGTACAAAAAAGCCCGACTCGTTCGGGTTTTTTTGTGCCTGTCGTTTGGTGTTTGCCGAAGATGAGTTGGGCAAGACTTTGACGGGCAAGCTAAGTGGCGCAGCGATAGGTTCATGTATTTATAAGCATGAGCGAAAAGAATGAGCGAAATAAAAAATAATGCTGCACTCAAAACATGGATTCAAACGTGAGAATCTAAAGTAGGCGATATCGTCCGATGATCGAATCTGTCATCTAAAGCGAAATATAAGTTACCAGACATACTCTAAAAATATCATCCATATAATATCACTCTAATATTGTGTGAAGATGAAGTGAGTAGATTGTGACTATCGTGACTTGCGCCGCTTCAACTCATAAGACGTCAGCAAATAACATGACATCAACGGTTTTCAATACGTTGAATGGCTCGTGCGCTTTATTCGCCCATTTGAGTGATGATCCAAAAACATTCACCTAATGATGAGCAAGAATACTACTTTGGAGTGATCAAATTTAACGTTATGAAGATTAGTCACTATCTTTCGCAAATTGATACTATTTTAGTACAGCAATACCAAAATCAAAATCGTTGTATGACAATTTTCAAGTAGTTCTGTCTTTAAATGTGTTGTTTATCCATACGACTCATAAAAATCTAAAACATTAGGTCAAATGAAACGAGAAGAAAATTCAATCTAAATAAACGAAGTCACACTTTTGTATGCCCCGCTGTTAGTTTTTTCGAAATCTTACCTTTCTATAAAAATGAACTATCATTTTTACGCAATCAAAAATATAAGAAGGTAAAATGAAGACATTAAATCACTTACTCGCCAATGTTCAGTTCCTACCGAAAATGCTAGCGACATCAGCTATCGCTTTGTCGTTAATTGCTTGCGGTGGTGGAACGTATGTAGAAGAAGCCGAAACCCCAGAAGTCATTACTCTGGGGGATTCCATTTTCGATCTATCGGGTGATATTCAAGCGTTTTTGCATGAATATTCTGGCACGACCTTTAGAGACTATACGTTAAGCGGCGCGGAGTTGTCTGGTGGTTCGTTGGCTACTCCCGTAGTGCAGCAGTATGCAGACGCTAAATCGACTGACGCTAACATTAAAACCATCGTTATGAATGGTGGTGGCAATGACATCTTGATTCCGGCAATTGCGCTAGACCCATATCGTTGTCGTACCTATTGGTGGCGTAGCGATATCAGTAGCCGCTGTAAAAACCTCGTCAACGATACCTATGTTGAAGGGGTGGATTTATTAAACACGATGCAGCGTGACGGTGTGCAGAATGTTATTTATAGCGGTTATTATTACACCAAAGGTTTGCAATCGAATTTAGCAAAAGCCGTTGATTACGGTAACTTCATGCTCAATGAAGCCTGTAAAAATACCACGGCGAGCTGTCAATTTGTGGACCCTAGAGGCGTCATTAATTCATCGGATATCATTGTGGATGGTATTCACCCATCGACATCAGGTTCTAAGAAAATAGCCAATCTTATATGGCCTGTACTAGAACCACTGTTGTAAACTATACAAGTAAAAAACCAAGAACTTATTCGCTCTGAATAAGTTCTTACTGGACTGCTGGTGTAGTAGAAAATGAAAAATAAAAATATTTTTTTTATAGCGTTTACTTCAATAACGCTCTTGGCAGTTTTGTTATATCACATGAATGTCGGAACCGTTGTAACGTCATCTTCCATGGCTCAGTCTTTGCCTGCTGAACAAGCCGAACCTCAATCTTCCTCAAGCCCACTTTTCCCGACCGCCCAGGCTAACTTTATCGCAGATATGGCGCAGCAACTAATCGAACATCATGCTCACGATATTCACAAAATAGAAGTGCAAGTGACCTTGGTGGATTTTAGGCAATTTGTAATAGAACAATACCCAGATTCAGGCGCACGGATATTTGAAGCCATCATTGAGCGCGCATTTCCGGCGTATATTTCGAATATTCAACAAGCCATTAATAAAATGATGGCATACGATCAATGGATGACTGAAAACTACTTAATGTTAAGTGAGCTGGATGACCTGAGTGAGAACGAATTAATTTGGGGGCAGCGTTATAACTTGTTTGGCGAGGATGCCAAGCGAATATGGGGTGATGAATTGGATTCAGAAGCCGCAAAACGAAAAGCGATCCAGGAACTGATTGCGCAATTGAATCAAGATGCTCAACATTCGTTAAATGAAAAATTATATCTACTAACCGATACGATTCAGACGGAGTACGGTCCCATTGACTCGCACCCCATGGTAAGTAAAGGATTGGTTGCACGGCTATTTTTTGGTCTTGATTCCGTGCAAACGACATTGTCAGATATGGATGCACAAAAAAGAGCGAGCATCATTCAAGACGTGCGTTCACAACTGGGATTTAGCGAACAAGATATCACTCAGCTCAAGCAACGAGACGAACAATCAGAACAAGCTTGGCAAAATGGCTATAGGTACGTTGAACAACGAAAACAATTAGTTGATCGTTTCGAGGGAGCAGCATTGGAAGCGCAATTAGTTCGGTTGCAACAAGCATTTTTTAATGAATCCGCTGCTACCATTGCAGCGGAAGAAAAATCAGGCTTCTATCGGTTTGAACGCCCAAGACTTTACGGCAGTAATTAACCTTTCTTCAATTCGCAAACTCATAGAATAACGTCGCCAAGCTTTTCTTTAAGCATGGCGACGCGCTCATTATTCGTGATTTGAATGAACTGTTACGGGGCATCGGGTTGAACCTCGGGTGCAGCGAGAGCAAAGGCTTCGATGTCATTACAGCGTTCATACACGCTTTGGATGAATGGAAAATCGTCCATTCCCAATTCGTAGCGATGGGCATTGTATACTTGAGGCACCAGCACCACATCGGCTAATGTTGGTTGGTCGCCGTAACAGAATAACCCGCCGTGGCGACGCAGTTTTTCTTCTAACACTTTAAATCCGGTTGCCAACCAATGGCGATACCACTGTTGGTTTTGATCGTCGTTATTTTTAAATTTGGCGGTCAAATGTTGTAGCACGCGTAAATTATTCAGCGGATGAATATCGCATGCGATGTCCAACGCAAAACTTTGAATGTGCGCGCGTTTAACGATGTCGTCCGGTAATAAGGGGGATTGCGGGTATCGCTCTTCGAGGTATTGCAGAATGGCCATGGATTGGCCGATGACGAGATCACCGTCTTTTAATGTCGGAATTAACTGTGATG
The DNA here is from genome assembly GCA_947503895.1 of uncultured Saccharospirillaceae bacterium. Lineage (GTDB taxonomy): Bacteria > Pseudomonadota > Gammaproteobacteria > Pseudomonadales > Oceanobacteraceae > Bermanella. Next base: position 264,384 of record CANNFT010000002.1, on the reverse strand, counting down.
GGTTGAGTTGTTGATAAGCATCGCTATGTTGTTGGCCGCCGTCCTGCACGAGGTGCACGCTTTGCGTATCAAACTCAATGCCTTTGTAGTGCAATGCAATGCGCACACGGTAAGCCGCAGAGCTGCGCCAGTAACTGTAAAGTGTCAGCACGTTGAATCCTTTTATTATGTTCGGGCGGAGGGTGAAACGTTAGCTCAAATTAACGGATGTTAAACCGATTCATTCACCTACCGCGCAAATGCCACCAATAGTGAGAAGTACGTTAATGGTCACGCGGCGTTTAGGATGGCCACGCGACTACCTTCTGATCAATCGCAGCGAAAATACTGTTACCGTCTTCATCAAACATTTCGATTCGCACTTGATCACCGGCTTTCATAAAGGGCGTTTTGGCTTCCCCAAGAGCTATGATTTCCAACATGCGTTTTTCCGCAAGGCAACTGGAACCCGCGCTGCGGTCGTAGTTCGAAACGGTGCCGGAACCTATGATGCAACCTGCGCCTAGCGGTCGACTTTTCGCTGCATGACTGACAAGCGTCGGAAAATCAAAGGTCATATCGACACCCGCATTGGGTTTACCAAACAGCGCATCGTTTAAGTGAGTTGTGAGTGGTAAGTGCAGTTTTCGACCGTCCCAAGCATCACCAAGTTCGTCGGGTGTCACCGCGACGGGTGAAAAGCTACTGGACGGTTTGCTTTGAAAAAATCCAAAGCCCTTGGCTAACTCGCCCGGAATTAAATTTCTCAAAGAAACATCGTTCACCAGCATAAATAAGCGAATGCTCTCGCCGGCCAACTCAGGTTTTGCCCCCAATGGCACATCACCGGTAATGACGGCTATCTCGGATTCAAAATCTAAGCCCCAAGCTTCATCCACCAACGGAATGTCTTCTGTAGGACTGAGAAAGGCGTCGCTGCCACCTTGATACATTAAAGGGTCGTGCCAAAAACTTTCGGGCATTTCAGCGTTGCGCGCCTTACGTACTAATTCCACATGATTGACATAAGCGCTGCCATCGGCCCATTGAAAGGCGCGTGGTAACGGCGAGTGACATTGTTTTTCCTCAAAGGGAAAAGCACCTGCTGCTTCCCCTTTGCACAGTGCAATGTAACGGGTTTCCAGTTGAGGTTGAGTTTGTTCCCAGTTATCCAACGCCCATTGTAAATTCGGTGCGATATCACTGGCATCCACCGCTTGGGATAAATCGCGGCTGACAATAATCAGCTGCCCATCTCTTTGTACCGACTTTAAAGTGGCTAATTTCATATCTACGTCCTCGAATCGTCCGAGTGTTCCTGCCAACTGTTTACGTACTCGGTATTTTCAACACCGCACACCGCTTCGCCGATTTCTAGCGCATCGCGTGTATCAATCATGACGGCGACTTCGTCGGTAAAGGTTTTTTTATGGGCACGTCCTGCCTTAAAAGCCTTAGGGTGTGGGCCGTGGGTAAATCCCGCTGGGTGAAACGTCATCATGCCTGCGTCGATATTATCGCGGCTGAAAAAATCCCCCGCGTGATAAAACAACACTTCGTCGTAATCGTCATTGTTGTGATAAAACGGCACTTTTAATGCGCCAGGATCGCTCTCAATGGGGCGCGGCACAAAGGTGCAGACCACAAAGCGTTGCGCGACAAATGTGGTATGGGCAGATGGCGGCAAGTGATAGCGATGGCTCATCAAGGGCCGTATGTCGCGCCAGTTGATGCTCATGGCACACAGATCACCATGCCACCCTTGAGCGTCCAGTGGGTTAAAGGGATAGCTCACCGTGGATATTTGATCGTGGCGTTTGATTTGAACTTGCCAAGGGTTTTCGTCTTGTTGATCCAAGAAGGCTTGATCGATACTGGGGATGCGCAATGCCGCGGGATCAAAAATCGCATGGTTACCCACCAGCCCTTTTTCTGGCAATTGATAGCTGTCGTTGGTGGCTTCGATCATGAGAATCCGCGTACTGCTGGTCACATCTAACCGCCACATTGTTGAGCGCGGTAAGACGATGTAATCCCCTTCGCGAAACGTGAGCCGACCGTAATCACACCACAGCGTGCCTTCACCTTCGTGAATAAATAACAATTCATCGCCATCGGCATTGCGGGCCAAAAAATCCATATTGGTATCTAACTGCCAGAAGCGCATTTTGCAATGCGCATTACTCAGGATATTGGCCTGTTGCCAAGGGTGGTTGGTCTGTTTCTCCAATTGGTTTAAATCGAATGCACGAGGCCGTAACGGCCCCTGCCACTTACTCCACCCTGTCGGGGCATGTTTGTGGTGAAAGTGGGATGCGGGGCCGAAGAAACCGCTGCGCCCCGTTTCCCGCTCGTAAATGGCGTGCTCAGGGAAATCCGCATGGGCTTGACGAGACGTCACCCCTTCTGAGTGCGGAAAGCTCGCCGGTTTACGCATCGTCGCCTCCCTTATCGTCTGCACTGTCTTCTAGAACACCACGACGAATTTGATCTTCTTCAATGCTTTCGAATAAGGCTTTGAAATTCCCCTCACCAAACCCTTCATTGCCTTTACGCTGAATGATTTCAAAAAAGACTGGACCAATGACGGTGTCGGTAAAAATTTGCAGGAGAATGCCGTCTTTTTCCGGCGCGCCATCCACCAAGATATTGAGTTCATGCAAGGTTGCTAAGTCTTCACCGTGACCTTTTACACGCTCATCTACTTTTTCATAATAGGTGTCCGGTGTGCTCATGAACTTAAGTCCGCCTTTTTTCAGCGTGCGAACCGTTTCGTAAATATCCTGCGTGGCCAGAGCAATATGTTGAATGCCTTCGCCATTGTATTGGTGTAAAAATTCTTCAATTTGAGATTTATCATCCGATGACTCATTAATCGGAATTCGAATTTTACCGCAAGGACTGGTCATCGCCCGGCTGACTAAGCCGGTGAGTTTGCCTTCAATATCGAAGTAACGGATTTCGCGGAAGTTACCGATTTTTTCGTAAAAGCCCGCCCATAAATTCATGTTACCGCGCATGACATTGTGAGTAAGGTGGTCCACCTCATACAGACCGGCTTGACTGGCTTCCATCTTGGCTTGCCAGTCATCGTAAAACTGAAAGTCCACATCGTAGATAGATTGGTCGCCATAGCGATCTACAAAATACAGGGTGCTTTCACCAATGCCGTACACCGCCGGAATATTCAGCTCCATGGGGCCTAAGTTGCCTTTAAACTGTTTCGCGCCATTTGCCAACGCATGTTTGAGCGCCACGTTGGCATCTTTAACGCGGAAGGCCATGCCGCAAACACTGGGCCCGTGTAATCGTGCAAACGCTTCGGACTGGGAGTCTGGTTCGCTATTGACGATAAAGCTAATGTCGCCTTGACGATATAACCACACTTGCTTTGAGCGGTGTTTGGCGACTTCGGTGAAGCCGAGTGATGTGAACAGTTCTTTTAAATGATTAATGCCTTGAGGATCAGCGGCGGTGTACTCCACAAATTCAAAGCCATCTGTGCCCAGAGGATTGAGGTGTTGATCCACTTTGTCTGTGATTTTATGTGCAGTGTTCATTGTCTTGCCTCGCATGGCGGATTGAGAACGGCAGCATTTGATTTCATTGTTTTGGCTGCGTTTGGAAAACCTACTGCCTTTAATAAACCGAACTTAACGAGGGAAGAACAGCGTAGAGATGCGCCTATTTTTATCAGTACACTTGTTCCTAGTTGTAAGGTTTGGTTGACATGAAACTGGGAACGCAACGCGCAGCGAGATTGCCACTTCACAGTGAAGACTCACTTCGTGAATTGCGTGAGCGAATAATGAGTGTAATGGTCTAAAAAATACGCATTTTGGCGCAGTTAGACCGTTATAAGGCGGGTTGAAATGATTTCACAGCATGGGGAACGCGCTGGCTGGAACACGCCAGCGCATTTGAGGTGTCCACTTAAACGGCCAAATGCGTAAAGCTAGCAGGACACTTCAGTCAGGCAGAACGGCCGATGCCGTATTCCTTCAGCTTGTTGGCAATGGCGGTGTGGCTTAAGCCAAGCTTTTTACCCAATTGGCGAGAGCTTGGGTACGCTGGATACAAGCGACGTAGCAATTGATTTTCAAATTGTTTGACCGCTTCTTCCAGCGTGCCTTCGAAGCTTTCATCGTAGTAACCAAAGGCATCATTGTAAGCCGGCAATGACAGGTCAGGGCTGTCGATGACGTCTTTATCAATCAAGCTGATGGCCCGTAATAGCGTATTTTTCAATTGCCGCACGTTACCCGGCCAAGGGTATTTCATGATTAACTTCTCGCAGTTCTCTGACATGCTGGGCGGACGTCGACCCAGCTCGTGACTGAAGCGGCGAATGAAGTGCTGCGCCAAAGGCAGTATGTCACTGCTGCGTTCGCGTAAGGGAGGGATATGAATGGACAATACATTCAAACGGTAAAATAAATCCTCGCGAAAATCCCCAGACTGAATTTTTGCTGTGATGTCGTGCTGGGTGGAGCAGATAATCCGAACATCTACCCGAATTTCTTTTTCATCGCCCACCCGTCTAAAGGTGCCATCTTGCAGGAAGCGCAAGAGCTTCACCTGTAAAGCAGGCGACATGCCGCCAATTTCATCCAAGAACAGGGTGCCGCCATCGGCCATTTGCAGCAGCCCTTTTTTACCGACTTCGTCATCTGCGGTAAAAGCATGCGGGCCGTAACCAAACAACTCACTCTCTGCGACGTTGTCAGGTAACGTGGCACAACTCAACACTAAAAACGGTTTGCCATGGCGTGGGCCATGATCATGACTTAATCGAGCCAATTGATCTTTGCCCGTACCGGTTTCGCCGCTGATTAATAACGCCGCCTCACTGCGCGTGGCAGCTTCCAGTGTTTTGAGTACTTTGCGCATCACCGCACTTTTGGCATGCAGCGTGTGGCTATCAATGGTTTTCACCTGACTGGCGCGAAGGTTTTCGGTTAATTGAGTGGGTGACAGCAAGCGAATGAGATGCGTAGCATGACTGTGATCACTGCGCGCATCACTGATTTCAATCAGGTAGTGGTTACCCTTTAGCATCACTGGGCCGCTGAGTTGGCGACGACTGCTGTGGTCAAGGCTGGGCAAGGGAATATGGTGGTGAATCTGTCGATGACGTCGATGAGTGTCTTTTAAAGGGGCATTGTGTAAATGAAAAAGATCATCCGCCGCGCGATTGGCGACCAGAATTTCACCCTGTGCATCAATGGTTAAAATGGGTTCTAATATATGATCGAAGCAACTGAGCAATTCGTTGTGCTCATGTGCCATGGGTAAGTAGGAGGTGGTTTTAACGTCTTCCACGCCCTCCACTTTTCGAATTTCTGCCATCACCGCTTGCAGTTCTTCGAAGGCAACCTGCACGGTACTAATGAAAATTTGTAAGTTCTCGGCATCGACCTCAATGCCGCGTAAATCAATTTTATGGTGGGCCAGTACGTCGAGAATGTCCTGAGTAATACCAATTCGGTCGGCACAAGCGATAGCCAATTGCATGGTAAATCCTGTTGCTCAAGTCGGAAAAAGTCAGTGCCTTTACAGGCGGTTTATAATCTTTTCCATGATAAACCAATGTGTCGCGTTTCGAGAGGTTAATTGCAAGCTAGAGGTATAAATGAACCCCCCGAAATGGGTGACCCCGCTCATTCTCGATTAAAACCGAGTTCATGCACGGCTTTTCTTTTAATCCGGCCGCGCATGATCCGAACATCGTATTTTAATATCGCTTTTTAGGTGTCCAATTAATAATTAAGCAGCCACTTCTTCGGCTAATAGAGTGTCCGTTTTTGCCGCCATAATAAAATCGTTTTTGTGTAACCCCTGAATGGCGTGTGTCCACCAGGTGATGGTCACCTTACCCCATTCCGTTAAAATACTGGGGTGATGGAACACTTCTTCCGCTAAGTCACCCACACGATTGCTAAACGCCATCGCTTGTTTAAAATTTTTGAATTTAAATTCACGTTGCAATTGCATCACGCCATCAACTGCGATGGGGGTCCAGTCCGGTATTTGTCCCATCAACTCTTTTAATTCTGCATCACTGACTTTCGGTGCGTCGGCTTGGCAGGCTTCACAGGTTTGGTTGCTCAGTTGGCTCATGAAAAATTCCTTTCAATTAAACGTTAATAAATGGTCGTGAATGCAGGCATCGGTTTGGATACGTCGTCACGATTTTGCCATAAAAAACTAACTGGCTTTTGGTGCAAACAGCGGCGCTTTCAATCCCATTTTTTTGGCCGTCTGCACCAGCGACATAATATCGAGTTTACCGATATCGAATAAATCGTCGACTTGTTTTAGGCAATAGTAAATGGGTTGCATGATGTCGATGCGGTAAGGTGTGCGCAGCGCTTCGAGCACGTCCATATCCTGTCGAATGGCCTCATCGCTGTGCATCGCATATTGAGTTTCGCCGGGTGACGATAAAACACCACCACCATAAATGCGCAACCCTTGTGGGGTATTTAATAATCCAAACTCGACGGTAAACCAATATAAGCGAGCCAAGTAAACACGGTCTTCTTTATTGGCGGCTAGTCCAAGTTGACCATATTTATGGGTGAAGTCGGCAAAAGCGGGATGCGTTAGCAGTGGGCAGTGACCAAAAATTTCGTGAAAGATATCGGGTTCCTGCAAGTAATCAAATTCTTCACGGCTGCGGATGAACGTGGCCACAGGAAAGCGTCGATTGGCCAGTAGTTCGAAAAATTTATCAAAGCTGATAAGGGCCGGCACCGCTGCGCATTCCCAACCGGTATGCTGTCTCAGTACGGCACTGACCTCCTCCAGTTGAGGGACACGGTCGAGCGGCAATTGGAGCGCATCCAGACCTGCGAGATATTCGTCGCAAGCGTTACCCGGCATGCACGTTAACTGGCGAGTGATCAGATCATGCCAGATTGAGTTTTCTTCATCAGACCATTGAATAAAGCCATCTTCATCCGGTTGATGAGAAACGTATTGGCTACTTTTACCCATAAGTTCCTCCTACATTCTTCGCTATCGCGCGTTATTTTTATTTGTCCGTTATGACCACACTAAAACAGAACGCAGAGGAAGATTAAGTATTAGGTGCGGCTCTTCTTGGTGAAAGAACGATCTAAATTGTCAACTTTAGTTGACGTAATGAGACGATGGTTTTGTTAATGGCCTGAGTAAGTGCGTACTAAACGGTCAGATCTCGAATGAGGCGAGCGCGAGTATTGGGTCGTGCATGAGTATTTGATCGTGCGTGAGAGGGGCATTGAAAAATCAAAGCCGAATCAAAATGGCGAGCATTGCACACAACAGGCTGATGAGATGAGTGAGCTTGAAAGGTGACCCTTAAAGGCGAGTCAGCACGCCGCTCGGGCGTGCTGACGGGAGTCATACACGTAATGCGTATTGATTAAACGCCGTAACGTTGACGAAGATGATCAATGCGAGACTCTAATGGCGGGTGTGTCATGAACAGGCCAGCCAAAGAGGTTTTCAGTTCGCCGCTGATACCAAATGCCACCATTTCGCTGGGCATGTCGCTCGGTTGATCATAGCTTTGCTGCAAGGCGGCTAAAGCGGACACCATGGCCGCAGGGCTCACCAAGTCGGCACCGGCTTCATCAGCGCGATACTCGCGGCGACGGCTGAACCAAAAGACGATGGTCGAGGCCAATACGCCCAATATCATTTCTGCGATAAAAGTGGTGACGTAGAACGCAATGCCCGGTCCGCCTTCGTTTTTAAGAATGGCTTTATCCACAAAGTTGCCAATGATGCGCGCAAAGAACATCACAAACGCGTTCACCACACCTTGAATGAGGGTCAGCGTAATCATGTCGCCATTGGCGACGTGGCCAATTTCGTGGCCCAGTACGGCCTTCACTTGTTCACGATTCATACGCTGAAGTAAGCCTGTACTCACCGCGACCAGTGCGTTATTCCGGTTCCAGCCGGTGGCGAAAGCGTTGGGAGCGTCGGAATGAAAGATGCCCACTTCCGGCATACCAATACCGGCTTTATCGGCCAGCCCTTTCACGGTGCTGATCAGCCACTGCTCGTCCGCGTTGGAAGCTTGTTCAATGATTTGAACGCGCATGCTCATTTTGGCCATAAACTTGGACATCAGTAATGAAATCACTGAGCCTACCATGCCAAAGACCAAACAGAAGGCCAGCAGTGCGCCAAAGTCGAGGCCCTGGCTGGTCATATAACCGTTTACGCCCAATAAACTGAGCGTGACGCTGGCCACTGCCACAACGGCAATGTTGGTAGCCAGAAACAGAAATATTCGCATCATGGATAGGTTTTCCCGTAGTTGATTGCTGTAGCTACTATATGGGCGGATAGTACGACTTCAATAGACGAAGGCAAAGCAATTTCGACCCCCCTTTGCGACGTATTTCACCCAATACCTTTGAATAAAGCAGGTCGCGAAAGGTTCATCAAACATTGCTCCGCTTTGCGCTGATTCACCCCGAGCCTTCGGCTTAGGAGTCAGCCCGTGTGCGACGCGCTGGAAACACCAATAAGCAGCCCAGCAAACTTAACCAAAATAGCGATAATTGACCCAATCCTAAAAAAGAATCGTCATCATCATTATTACTGCGCGATGACGCTTGATGTGTCCCTTTTTGTAAACCATTGGCTATTTGATTGGCTGTATCCTGAACGCCGAGGAAGCTCGTGCTAGGGCTGTAGGTGTCGCGCATAAACATCACGGTGACATCGTCAGCGGTGCCAAAAATCTCGTCGTCTCCGAGCCCTAAGTGATTGCCTAAATCACCGCCCTCATCCATCACACTGAGTATCGAGTTCTCATTATTCGTATGGTGACCAGACAAAATATGACCGAGTTCGTGCGCAACAATCGTACCGAGTGCGGTTGCAATGAGATCAATTTTTTCCACGCCGGCCCCAAGTTGAATATTGTTGAGGCTGTTCTCTGGGTACTCATTCGCGTCACCACTGAGTAAATCCAATAATACAACGCCTGTTTCAGCTTGATCGAAATTGCCTGGGTCAATCGATTGCGCAATACCAATGGTCGCGACTTTTAATTCGGCGATGGTGCCGCCTACAATGATGCGACTGACATTCGCTTCGCCAAAGGCATCCGCGTGATCTTTACTGTTTTGGATGACCAACGCGTGATCGTTGGACGCGACTAACGGAGCAAATTGGTCAGTGACTTTTGCGACAATTTTGTCAATCAGCACCGATTCTTGCTCAGCGGTAAAACCAAAGTTTTCCATAAAATCGGCTAAAGGGCTGAGTGATATGGTTTGATTAATGCCATTGAAAGGTCGTCCGTTCAACGTCTCGCCATCGAAATCTAAAAACACGGTTTGAGTTTGATTCACGGGCAACGTGTTGCTGGCGGGACGACTACGTTGCATAAAGATCTCATAAGCTTGTGCGTTTCTCAGCCCGTGGAAATAGCGGGTGAGGCCGCCGCCCTCTTATGCCGCGCGACTGAGCACCCATTTAGGTCGCCATTTTAAGTTGATCACCACATTGCCCAACATGGTTAAACCTAAGCCAATAAAGCTGGTGGTTTGCCAAGTGTAACCCTCAAACCAACTGGCCAGCGTTAAAGCGACGATGGGGTAAAGCACCGTGGAATAAGCCGCGTTATTGGCACCAATGCGAGCCACTAACGTGAGGTACATGGTGAACGCCACAATGGAGCCAAAAATACTCAAATACACCAGTGCGGCTAAATATGTAGGGCGCGTATCCACGACCAAAGGTTGTTGGGTTGCGAATACCAGCGTGGCCAAAATCAAGGTGCCGTAGCACATGGCATAGGCGTTGGTCGTCAAGGGTGACAGCCCTTTTGATGAATGGCGCTTTGAAATCATATTGCCGAGACTAAAAAAATACGTCCCCAGCGCGGCTAAGCCAATTCCTTTTAAGGTATCCCAAGATACGACTTTGCCTTCAAATTCAGGCCAAAATAAAAGCACCAAACCGGTTGACCCAATGCCCCCTGCAACGACGACATTCGAAGGAATCGATTCTTTCCAAAACAGTCGATTATTGACCGCATTGTAGAGCGTCGCTAATGAAAACATCACCGAGGCCAAGCCCGTATTGATGTACTGTGTCGCGTGGTAAAAGCAAATAAAATTTAATGAAAACAAACAAGCGCCCTGAAAAAACATAAAGACATGATCATCTTTTTGCGTGGACTGCAATTTTCCGAAGAGCTTCATCAGCGGTAGCATAATCATCGCGGCCAAAGCAAAGCGATAAAACACCGAAACCGTCACGGGCACATCCCCGTGTTGAAAATAAATAGCGGACCAGGTAGTGCCCCAAATCAGCACCACAGCCGCATACAAAAAACCATTCATAAATCCACCCCACAATTGGACGGCCTCAGTACCGCTGACAAACCGTTGCTAAGCTGCACCCTGCCAGACGGACAACGCCATAACCTGCTTCGCGTGCCGCATACTCTTTACGCAATGTCGTACACCACAGGAAACCGTTAACTCGAAGGCTGATTTTGGCTCTATTGAGACACTAAAGATTGCACAAAATTGCGGTTTTCGTCGCATGGGCGTTGTGGACTGATTCGGTCAGGCATACCATGTAAGCCATCATCATTCGATTAATCATTGCAGTGGGCAAATTGACAAACGCGAGGGGGAGACGTGCCTGAATCAGAATTCATCTTCGATACCTTGAAACGCTCCAATGCCCAACTGCACGGGCATCAAAGCGTCAACCAGCATTATGGTTTGGCCTACTGGAGCAATGACTTCGATCGCGTGACCTACCAAGCGGATCGTGTTCATACTCTCAGCTATTATGCGACGGGCGGCGAAGGTTCTCGCAGGCTAGACGTCAATACTGGTTTTGGGCAAACCAATACCGTTTCACTACTGCCGCAATTCCACTATTCCGATTGGGAAATATCTAAACCTTTCCATTTTGCGCATCTGTATTTTAGCGATGAGTCCATCAAACAATTTGCAGCCATGACGCTCGATATTGAACCGAGAATCATACAAGTACCGGAACTCATTTTTAACGACGATCGACAACTGGTGGTCGAAGTCAAAAAACTGTTCGCCGAGGGGCTATTGCAAACGCCCTTAGCCTACGAGCAACACATTCAAACCATCTTTTCTCAATTACTCAGTGATACGCACTACTGTATTAAAAAAGAAAGCTCCCTAACGGGGGGTCTTAGTCCTCGCGTCTTGAAAAGAGTAAGAGATTTTATGCAGGCTAACTTGCACACAAAAATTCAACTGAATGATCTTGCTGAACAGGCAAACTTAAGCGCCTATCATTTCTTGCGCATGTTTCAATTAAGTACCGGTTTTACACCCAATGACTACATACAATTTGCTCGAATTGAAAACGTCAAGCGCAGTTTATCACCCAATAACATTGAAGCCGCTAGTCTAGCCGCCATCGCCGCGCAAAATGGCTTTAGCCATCAAAGCCATTTAAGCAGAGTCTTTAAAAAATACGTGGGTGTCACACCGGGGCAGTATCGAAAAATAATGGAGAGCGAATAAAATAGCCTCCACCCTCTCGCTCTCTCCATAGTTTTGACTGTAATGGCTTCATCGTTTTAGACTCAATGAGTTGTATGCCTTAATTCGCAGGTTTGCATAAACAAGCGAAGTTAAGGTCATCATATACTCAGCGATCAACCAGCCCAAAAATCAGTGTCGCTTAAAATTAATGTGCCATTGGATATGCGGATCAATTAGAACACTCAGGCACTTTTGGCTTCCTCGCTTTCAGTAGATACCTTATCCAATTGTAAAAGTAAATCATGCATGCATGTCAGCATCATTTGCATTTTTTCCGATGTCTCTAAACCTGAAGATAGCTCTTTATAAAAATTCGAAGTGTCTTCAATGCCAACGGACCCTAATGACTCAAATAAATCATTGGCGATGCTGATGCACATTTTTCCGTCATCTTTAATTTCAATGCTAATGAGGTCAAAATGTTTGTATATGAAATCAATAATACTGATCATCATGGCGCTTAATAAACTGTGTAAGTCGCTCTCATCACCGAATACTCTCATGCTGCGCTTAAAGCATGCTTCGAACTGCTTTTGGGGTGCTAATAATGTGTCCTTGTATATATCAGAACGGTAACTACAGATAAGAGCAGGTAAACTTATAGGAGTGTCAAAAATAAAATGATAACGATACTTTTTAAATTTCCTGGTGTTGTCTCCAGCAGAACGCACCTCCAAGTAATACTGTTTAACATAGGTATATTGAAAAGTTTTGAGGGGGCCAGAGAATTGGCTATTGTAAACACCTTGCACTTCAAAATCTCGATCACTTTTTGCAATGCTGAAACCTGAGTAGTCAAAATGACCGTAGTTGCAATTTAACCTATCCGGCGTACCGTCTTGGGCATCTATCCATACAATTTCCCTTGATATTTTTTCCACCTTCTTGAGTTTTTCTAGCCTGCCTTTTCTGTGACGATACATAATATATGAAATGGCAAAGTAAATTGCACTTAAAATAAAAAATTGTTCTGATTCACTCGCGCCTAAAAAAAATACGTAGAAGCCAGCTGGAATGCACGCAAACGATACAAGCTTGTGGAGTGCAAAATTATATTGAAGTCTTGTGTTGGAATCGATCGCTGTTCTCAAGGCGCTTAGTACATCCGCTTTATCCTTGGCTCGACTAAGCTTATATTCGATTATATTGACCTTGTCGCTAACATTTTTATTGCTCACCGTTAAATATCCTTATTCGATCTAAACTGAGAGAGTCATTCTGATTGCGTATGATTATAACGCCCTTTCCATAAAGTCACTATCTCAATTAAAGGATGGTGTAATAGTAAGTTCCAGTGATGAGACCCTGTTTTATTCATATGTTTCTTAATCCAAGTTTAATTGAAGTGGTGATTTAGGCTGCATGTTTATGCAGTCAGAGCGGAAATTTTCGTGACAAACTCCATGTTTTTATGGATATCAAGTAATGCCACAATAAAAATGCAAAAAACTAAGGGGATTTATGACCGGGTAATGCCACAATAAAAATGCAAAAAACTAAGGGGATTTATGACCGGGTCCGCATAAAAGAAAAGTAGGTAGAATTAGACTCGATGAAGCAAAAATATTATAGCGAGACCTGATAAATATGCGTAGTCAGTGCTATCAGGCCTTATAAGATCAAGATGAATTAAATTAAGTTATACCAATGAATTTTCGGATTAAGCATGAAGCTTATGCACATTTAGGCTCTTCGCTTTCAGCGCTAGGTGCCTTGTCTATTTCTAAAAGTAAATCATAAATGCAGGTTAACATCATCTGCATTTTTTTGGGTGTTTCTAAACCTGAAGACAACTCATCATAAAAAAGAGAAGTGTCCTCTATGCCAACCGCCCCTAATGAATCTAATAGGTTTTTCGTGATGCTTATACATATTTTATTATTATCTTTAATTTCAATAGTGAAAGTGCCGAATTTTTCACGCATGAAATTAATGATACTGATCGCCCTGATGCTTAATAGTCGATATAGGTATCTATAATCACCGAATACTTTTATGTCGTAACTTAGAAACTCTTCGAGCTGAGCTTGGGGCGTTAAATTCGTCATTTTATACATATACTCACCTTTGTTAGAGATAAGTGCGGGCTGACTATTTTGAATGTCTAAAATAAAATGATATTGAAAACCCTGAAGAAATTTTACCCGGTTCTTATATTGATATCTGTAAAGATAAGACTGTTCCACGTAGGTGTAGTGAATACTTCTTACGTCACCTTTTAATATTCCTTCATAGATATATTCAATTTTTGGGGGTAATTTATTTTTCTTTATCTGAAAGCCTATGTAATCTACGTCATTACTGAAATCAACTAAGGCTTTAGAAAAGCCATTTTGATCGCTAAACCAAGATATTTTCCTGCACCGTTTCTCAATTTTTCTAAGCTTAATTAATTGAGCTTTCCTATATTCGAACATATAAAAAGTAATTATAGTTGCAAATATCATTACAATATATTGGGTATATTCGAGATTCCTTCCTAATGATATTAAGAAAGCTCCTAAAGGAATTAACGCTATAGACACTAATTTATGTGGCGTGAACTTATATTTAAGTGTTGTGCCAGAGCCGATAGCTATATTTAAAGCATCCAGCACATCGGATTTATTCTTCGCTTGATTGAGCTTGGATTCTATTAAGTCCGCCTTATCTTTAATGCTTTTATTCTTAAATATGGCGTATATTTCTTGAATTTTTTTGAGTGCTTCATTTTTATTTCCCATAATTATGTCGACCATTCCATAAAATAATTATCTCAATTAACTGATGGCTAAATAATAAGTCCCAACGATAAGGCCGTGATTGATTCATTTCTTTCTAAATCCAAACGTTATTTGATGCGGTTATTTAAACGACATGTTTATGCAGCCAGTATGTATGTGTCGTGACGAATGCCATATTGTGATGAACATTCAAAGCATGCCACTAAAAGTCAAAAAACCAAAGGCAAATTTTATGAAAGGTGCCGCATAAACGAACAACTGTTTGATATTGATGTGAATGCACTGAGTGAAACAATGATTTATATACCTCACCCCAAGCACAAGGCCGTATAAATACAGATGTAACAGCACTAATCGCAAAAGGCTTTACGGAAGAAAAAGCGATAGTCTGGACATTCGAACTGAGTAAAAAATGAAGTAGACAGCGAATATAGAATGAATATTGAGTGAAAATAAAAATTAACTGAATAGTACGAGTCTAAAAATGAACAATGAAAAAAGATTGGTAAAGCATTAGGTGTGAGCAAAAAAAGAACACTCGTAAGGCGTTAAAAGTAAAATATTTACAACGTACATCGAGTTGTGCACAGTGGCATCCAGAAAATAAATTTGCCTCATTAATAATTTTCATTTACGACATTGGAATAAATATGGAGAGCCTACCTTCTAGCGAGCTGAAGGCTATTTTACATTCACATCGTGCAAACCTCTATTATTTAGAGCACTGCCGCGTGATGCAGAAAGATGGTCGTGTTCTATATTTGACCGAAGCTAAGAAAGAAAACCAGTACTTCAACATTCCCATTGCGAATACCACCTGCTTATTATTAGGCACAGGTACATCCATCACCCAAGCCGCCATGAGAATGCTCGCACAAGCCGGTGTTTTAGTCGGATTCAGTGGTGGTGGCGGCACACCGTTGTTGATGGCCACTGAAATCGAATGGATGACACCGCAAAGTGAATATCGGCCAACAGAATATTTGCAGGGCTGGTTAGGATTTTGGTTCGATGATGACAAACGTTTAGATGCTGCTAAAAGGTTACAGCAAGCGCGAATTGGGTATTTGCAAAAGGTATGGGAAAAAGATCGTGATTTAAAAACTGAAGGGTTTAATTTCAGCGATGGCAGTATACAAAGTGCACTAGAAGTATTTTACACCCGTACAGAAAACGCTAAAAAGCCATCAGATTTATTACTCACCGAAGCGCAACTTACCAAAACGCTTTACAAGTACGCTGCCAATCAAACCAAGACTGAAAACTTTAGCCGTCAACATCAATCCACAGACAAAGCCAACGACTTCTTAAACCACGGAAACTACCTCGCCTACGGATTAGCCGCATGTTGTTTGTGGGTGCTTGGCATACCGCATGGTTTTGCCGTGATGCATGGGAAGACACGGCGTGGTGCCTTAGTGTTCGATGTAGCGGATCTCATCAAAGACGCCATTGTATTGCCTTGGGCCTTTGTCTGCGCCAAGGAGAATGCCGCCGAGCAAGAATTTCGTCAGCAAGTATTACAAGCATTCACAGATCACAAAGCATTAGAGTACATGTTTGATAAAGTAAAACAAATTGCACTGAGAGGAGAATATGAAATGTAAAGTAGGTCGCGGCTTTCGCCCGACACGAGAATGGAAGCAACCATTATGCTGACGACCTTTATTTTGCAGTGTGAAAAGACCGGTAGGAGACCGAAATTGTAGAGTCTTTACCCATTGGTTTAACCAATAAAAAATGCTCTTTAAAAATTAGTATATAAATCAACACGTTACAAGATCGACAAGATTAATAGCTCTGAGCGGTCAAAATAAGGTAAGTCTTTGTTGTAACGTGTTTTTTTTGCTATAAGACTCCTCTGAACTGCCGCACAGGCAGCTAAGAAATGATGAACCAATGTCCAACCGCTCCACAAGCCCTGAACTGCCGCACAGGCAGCTAAGAAATGCCGAAAATGCGGCAGAGTCACTGGATGACTCTGAACTGCCGCACAGGCAGCTAAGAAAACCATGAGAACCCCCCCTACTATCAACGTGATCTGAACTGCCGCACAGGCAGCTAAGAAAGTGCTAAACGGCTCTCTGCGTTATCAACCCCTCTGAACTGCCGCACAGGCAGCTAAGAAAAAAAATGATAGCCCTCCAGGAACCCCTACTCTCTGAACTGCCGCACAGGCAGCTAAGAAATACAAAATAATCTTTTCCATCGGCCACGCATTCTGAACTGCCGCACAGGCAGCTTAGAAATATTTTAAAGTAATTGAGATTTTGTGGTTTTCCTTCACTGCCGCACAGGCAGCTTAGAAACCTATGACTAGTTGGCCTGCTTTAAAGTCAAACTTCACTGCCGCACAGGCAGCTTAGAAAACCAGATGTTAAGCCGTATTATTCGCCTCCCTCTTCACTGCCGCACAGGCAGCTTAGAAATTTGATTTAAATAAACGTAATCCTCCCAAAGTCTTCACTGCCGCACAGGCAGCTTAGAAATCAAAGAGGAAGGCGGAAGAGGATTATTAATGCTTCACTGCCGCACAGGCAGCTAAGAACGCTGAAGTTTATTCAGCGTCATGACCATTTTAATATAAATGCAGTCGCTCAATAGGCAATATCACTGAATTGATCATAATGATGCGGCCTTTCAGATGACCGCCCACTCAACAGGTCGATTTAAATCCATTGATGAATTGAACATCCAAATGGTGCGGTACGTCGCTCGCAAGACTCGCGTCTAGGGCACCCTACGTTGTACGATGTATTTTGCTTTAAAATGTTATATCAATACTGACCGATCACAATGGGCAATATCACTACATTGTTACGCAGAGATATCGTCGATTTAAATGCAAAGATTAATCGAAATTAAAATGGTGCGGTACGTCGCTCGTAGTACTTACCTCAAATAAGCCTAGTTTAATTCGAAACCTAAAAAATTCGATGAATGAAATCATTCTAATGATCATTTCATCATTAACCTTGCTGACTACCGGCCTTTTTATGGACGTTTATCCTAGTACATTTAAACCAATCAAAATCACTCTTTAGTAGGAATTTGAAATCCGCTGCGGCTCAGTGGCTTGTTTTGACTGTCTGCTGACCTGTATCGATATCCTGTTAGCAGGTTTGACAGTGGTAGTATTCTTCGGTCATTTATAAGTGGTTTGTCGTGTATCTTAGTGATTAATCTAACAATAATAATTATTTAATCCTTTGGTAATATGCCTTTGTCTAAATGGGTGTGTTGATCTATCGCGACTTTAAAAACATTGATTTTGTTTTTATATCAAGTTTTAGATAACGAATAACCATCATTATAAATATAAGTATTCCTTTAATGCTTAAACATGCTCTCTGTTTGACATTAAGCGGTTTTACCCAATCCCTTTACAATTAAAAGAATGAAGGATGCCCCGTGAAGACTTTTCCCTCTCTCGCCCTATCAATGAGTGTTGCGCTTACAATGGCCGCGGAAACGCATGCGTTTCAACAAATCACGCATAAACGCATTGCCATTGATGCTGTGAATTACATGCAGGCTAATCCCAGCACCACGAACTTTAATAAACTGCAAGCGGTCGCGAATGCATCGGGTTATACCATCGCTGAATTTGCTGAGGTTTTGGGGCAAGGGGCATATGATGTGGACGATTTTTCCGATACATTTATTTGTGGTGCTGTGACCGGTGATTGTGTTGAGGCACCGGTGTGGGGAGCCGCTGAATCAATTGCGAAATACACGTCTTATTGGCACTTTCAAAACCATACTCGTGGCGGCGATGCCCACGGAAATGATATCGGCGGCTATAATTATGATCTACTGACCGTGTGGGGTACGGTAGATAATCTTGCTGCTACATGGTTGGTGAATGATCACCTAGATGATGGCAAAGGTGGTATGACGGGCACTTGTTTTTTTGGCGCGTGTGCGGAAGACAGCGAATACAATACCTACGGTATTACGGAAGCAAACTATCGCCAAGGCAGTACATCCCGTAAAAGTATGTATGAAGATTTTCAAAAAATCCCATTTCAACCCATCGATAATTTAGGTCAATATTGGTATAGCCAGTTTTTGGCATCGCCTACGGTACAAACGTTGGGCTTTGTTATGCACACGACAGATTTGTTACAACCACACCATGTTTGGACCACCAGCGATTTAAATCACAGTGGTTGGGAAACTTGGGTCGCAGATTATTACGATAGCAAAAATTTAAACGACCATTCAAAAGTGACCAATGCATTATCGGCGTATACTGCATTATCGACGAACGATACGGATATTCGAGGTGTACTGACACAAGGCGGCGCTATCGCATACGCTTATGGCAGCGATGTGCTTTACAGCACTGATGATGCTTCCCGCACGGCGGTGGCCGATGTCGTAGTGCCGCATGCCATTGCGATGGTGGTGACGATTTTAAATCACGCCGCAGATCAATTTTAACGATTGATTCTCTGGTCATTCGCTCTGTAGCGAATCGGTAACAGACAATGGCCTGCAAAGATGCTTTGTGGGCCTGTAGAAGCATGGGGTGGTCAGCTAATGGTGACACCTCTTGCGATCATTGACGAGTCATCACATCAGGTTGCGTTATGTTGTTAATTCGCACACACCTACGTTTAAGTGTTCCGTTTCTTCGTTGCCCTCTTCTTGATATAAAATCGAGATTGATTCACTGGCTCATGCGATGTCGAATGCTGTGTATGTTAATTGCGATAGGCCTGTATACCCAATATGGTTACAGCCATACACAATATAACTTGAAGGATGCAAGTTTAATGGCGCGCGTTAATGGTGTTGCGTTTCCTCATCATAGTGTGGATATTTTATTAGGCGTTGTGAAACGCAAAGACAATAAAATTAATCAAAGTGCATTGCTGCGCGGGTTAATTGAAAATCGAGTGTTAGCGGAATATGTGCAGCAGCGATATACGCCGCAGGATTTAGAGGAAGAAAGCCAAAGCCGAGTGGGATTCTCAAGCGCTGTCGAATTGCAAAATAATTTAGTGAATGCACTGCGCCAGCATTTTCATATCGAACTAGAACGCAGCTTATCTACGTTGCCCACCGGACACCTCGATGGCACAGTGAAGCTGTCTGAAGACTTTACTCAATCAATGAGTGCTCAACTCAAACAATTAACCACCCTGACCCATCCGCTGCGTTATCAATTCAAACCAGAACAACGGCAAAAAGCCGCTGACTATATCCTAGCCACTTATCAGTTTCCGAAACCAAGAGGAAAAAAATCACGTGCCTCAGCTACCCCGGATGAGATTGAATGGGCTCCGAGTCAGGCCATATCCCTGCTCGATATTTACGACCGGGTCAATGTGCAAGGGCGTATTGCCATTCACAAACAGGATCTAGGATTTATTGAACAGCAAATTCGTCGCTGGGTCATGCAAGCCTACGTATTGTACTGGGCAGAAACACAGTCGGGTCTCAGTAAGCTTGAAATATCGGCGCTTCAGCAGTTTTTTTCAGATCGTCGAGCGAAAAATCAATTTCTGCAAAAATCCGGTTTGTTAATGGATATTCACGATCATAACTCAGCGCTGAAAACCCTTGCACAATCCGTCACTCAAGATGAAATTAAGCAGTATTACCATCAACACAAAGAAGATTTTAAAGTCATTGAAAAAGTGCAGGCGCAACATATACGCTTGCCCAGTCAATCACTCGCCGATACCGTATCGACAGCGCTCGAAAACGGCTTAGATTTTAACGACGCGGTGAGACGCTATTCAATCAGTGAGGATAAAACGCAGCTCTTACCTGGGGATTTAGGTTGGATTACAAAAGAAGATCGCAGTCGTTCATGGTTGAAGGGCATTACGTTTGTGCAGCCTGAGGGGCGAATATCGAAGCCCTTCCGTAGCCCGCAAGTGCACCAACAACCCGTTTATTGGGAAATTGTTAAAGTACGTAAAAAAGTGCATGGTTATCAAGCGGTCGACAGCGAAGGCGTGCGCTATCAAGCTTCGCT
This sequence comes from uncultured Saccharospirillaceae bacterium, assembly GCA_947503895.1. Taxonomy (GTDB): domain Bacteria; phylum Pseudomonadota; class Gammaproteobacteria; order Pseudomonadales; family Oceanobacteraceae; genus Bermanella. The sequence continues at coordinate 244,135 of CANNFT010000002.1, read as the reverse complement.
GGAAATAGCCAAGCAAAAAGCCGTCGAACAATTTGAAGCACGAAAGCAGACTTTGTTGAAGCAGGCGACGATTGAACTCAATGCACAATACGTTTCCGCTGATGTATACGAAAAATCCAGCACAAAAAGCGAGTTTAGGCAGAAGCATCATGCGCACGTTCATTAATTCACCCCAACACGGTTCTAATAAATGTTAAGGCGTTTCAATTGGCGTTTGCTCACGCTGATCGTGCTGATCACCGCGCTTGTGGGATGGTTCAATGGACTTTTTGTTTCGCCCAGCGTGGTCGACTTCAGTGACGCGGAATTAACTCACAGTAATCAGAAGGTGAATGCACCCAATTTGGACCATGTACAGCCTGCAAAACCTGGTCATTCTTCTTTGGTGGGTGATGCTAAGCCCAATCAAGCGGTTGAAGGGATCGAGCAAGATGCATCGTTCCGCTTAGCGCCAGACCAACAGTATGATTTCGATCCAGTTAAAATCGCCTCCATGCGTGATGCGCGTATCAATGGCGACTCGCGAGCACCGAAAATTACGCCTCGCACGGAGTTTAGGGTAAAACCGACGGAAGAAGAATTGGCCAACCCAGATTTGTATTTAGAGTATGAAGCACGAAATACGCTGCAAGTGTATTCTAATTATGTCGCCGCCGCGCAACAAAAAATCCATCAACTTGAAATATTTATGGCGCAAGCAAGAGCCAAGGGAGCGTCTGAAGAGGATTTACGAGAAGGTGTTGAAAAAATAGAACAACTAAAAGCTATGGCGTTAAAACTGGAAGCCGAGCATGATCTCCCCCCAGCTCAGCTGACCCATCGTCAGCGGAATACCCCCACCTCGGATTCGCCATAGCCTATGTGTCATCGAATACTGTTATCGATTCCCGTCATCGGTAACGGTTATTCGATCTCGCTTAGGTCATGTTAATCGACATGATATTAGCCCTTTCCTGCTGCTCTCAACGTCGCTTGTTCAGAATCCAATTTCTCATCTGATGTATTGAGTTGATTGAAATAGGCTTGTGTGGCGGATCGACCCGACTCCACTAATTCATCAATCACTTTTTTTGGGGTATCGAATGTTGTGCCGCTGACACCCAAATCATCAATAAATACCGTTCGGCATTTGTCGTCAGGGTGAATATGGTCGGCATTGGCATTTTGAATTAAAAAGGTGGCCATGGATTCTGCGTATTGTTTAAGAGATTTAATGTTGATGCAGGGTGGATTAAATCGCTTACCTGTTTTCACTAACGATTGATCTTCTAAATAAAACCCCAAGGTCGCTGGGTTGCGGTAAACCTCACATTCACCTGTTTCAGTATTGACCGAGCGAGAGTCATACAAATCAATGGGGTAAACCCAACCCAGCCCACCATCGACAAAATACTCATGATTAATTTTCATCGGTTCAAACAGGACGGGAATACTGACCGAAGCGCGCACGGCTTTCCAAATTTCAAGCGCGGGCGTGGTGGCTGCACTAAACACCTGAGGTTGTTGGCGATTTAAATTACTCGCGATGACGGATAGATGTTTGAATGTGTCGGGTGCTTCAGCGACTTTTTGGTCGAGCTGGCTAAACGTTAAATCGGCGTTCCCTGAAAACCGAAATAAATAGTCGCGTAAAATGCTGACTAACTTATCGCCGGTGTGAAGGCCATAGCCAAACAACGACCGCCAAATGTCACCGAGTATACCCCCGCGATCATAAATAAATTCGCGAAAGTCCGTTTTGTAAACGGACTCCGTTAACCCTGCCGAACCTGCACCACAGGCTAATAGCGTGGCCGTGATAGAACCGGCGGAGGTACCGCCTGTTCGTTTTACTTTTTCATATAGACCCAGTTCATCCATGACGGAAATACAACCCGCGTAGGCGGACCCTTTGGTGCCGCCCCCTTCAAACACGAGATTTTCAATATTCGGCATACTCATCTTTAATACCCCGGTCCTGTGTGCAACTCTGACGGCACGGCTCGAAAGTAGTTATAGTTGTATTCGCGCTCGACAGCGTCCTTTTGCCATAGCTGATCAAGCTCAATTAAATCTTGCTGAAGTTCGTCAAATACCTCTGCCATTTTGGATTTGTACTGCGCATCGACGCCATCTAATAAGTAGGTAAAGTCTTGCTTTTCTGAACCGACAAGCAACGTGAAACGGGCTCGAGCTGTGGCTAACGCCACGCTGATCAGTGAACGCCATTCGTCCACACCGGGGGTGCCGCCATCTTTGGGAATTTGAGGGCTGCTAATACGGGGGTCCATGGCGGCTCTAACGCCTGTTGTGCCGTACACCTGATGTCGCACCACCATGTGCTGAATGGTGTCTGATGCCCATCGTGATAAACCCTTTTTGGTTTTGAAGGCTTCGTAGCGTTCGGGTAAGCCTTGTAAGATTAACTGTGATAGCCCTCGGTATAGGTTTTGTACGTATTGATCGGCACAGACCTGTGTGTCGTCTTGATAAATAATATCAATGAGTGCATGGGTGTATTTTTGGAATATTTTGCTGTATTCCAGTTCCCAGCGAATACAAGCATTGGGTAAGAGTTCCCCATTACTCATTTTCATTAACGATTCCCGATGTTCGAAGTCTTCATCTTCGCCGTAGTTAAAGTTGAGGTAAGCATCGTTAAGGTGGTCTACCAAGCTATTATGGGTCGTAGCAAATACTTGGCTAAAGACGGCGCCTTCTTGCAGAAGGTGCTCGGTGGTTAATTCCTCGGCAAGTTCATGGGAAAAGAAATGCAGATACATAAAGGTACGCAAGGGATGATTAAATTGCCCTTGTGCGTCGAATGCATTGTGCATACAGACTTCCACTAGATTGTAAGTCATGTGTATCTCGGCAAGGTGTTTACCACTAATCACTTCGAAATACATCGACGCTAGAATTTGCGCTTCTATTCTTCTGAAAGTCGCGTCCATCGGGTTAGCGACAATATTTTCATCGGAATGCGGGCCAATCACCGAGACCAACTCCAGTTTTTTCAATGCCTCATTAATGCGGAAAAACGCAATGCCACCATAGGCGTCGTAGTCGGGTTTGGTTTCATACTGTTCTAAATAACTGAAGTTCATGTACAGCATATCTTCTTCATCTGGTACGGCCTCAAGAAATGGATTGGCCACACCGGATTCCGCAAGAAACGCGAGCAACTGTCCATCTTTAAAGGCTTCTATAGCCGGTTCGGGCGTGGCATCCAACCCATCCCCCGGAATCGAAATACCAAATAAGGTTTTTAAATACAATTGAGGGTAAATATCTTCGCCGTTGCTCCAAATGTTCATACGCGGTTTTTGCGTCAACGGAATACGAATATTGGCTTGCGGGATGATGTGATCCATCAGAGAAATGACTGCAAATGCTTTATTAACCGTATTGAGTAATTTTTTAAAAACGGTTGCGTTCGCTTCGAGTACTTCGACGGCCGGTATGCTTAAAGGCTGGGATAAATTTTTAGGATGTTGCTGGTAGTAAGGTTTGAGTTTTGCAGGTTCTGGTGCGCCATCTTTATAAATCTCACTTAAATTCTTAGGGTTAGGAAAACGCGGCGCACCGACCAATAAAAAATATTGCACCGACCAGAGCGCATTGCTGAGTCCAGCACGAAAATTACTGTAGGTCATAGGGTTTGTTTTCATAACGAAAATGAGCCCAGCTAAGGCCGCTATGACCAGCCCCCACATGGCCAGTGATCCGTTGGCAATTTGAGGCGCAACTGCCTGTGAAAACGCGCCATTCACCGCGAGTACTTTCCATATCGCCACGTACAACAGCACCCCAGAGATGGTGCTAATGGTATGAAAGGCGGTGCTCCGCCAAGGTGTTAATGCACCGATGATCAGAGCACCCGCTTGCAAAACGGCTTGGGCCACTAACAATGATACCACCACTGAGCCACCTAATTGAGCGCCGTAAGAAAGGGCGATGATGATTTGCGCAACTTGCGTACCGAGTAAAATCAAGGGCAGCGCTGCGGCACCACCGAGAAACAGCCCCGCGCCCAATCCGAAAGTGGCAGCGACCGCCACGTACAGTAAACCCATTCTTAACCCTGCGTCTGGGATACAGATTGCGCAGACAAAGAAAAATATGGTTGTGGTGACAGGCGCAAGATTTAAGAAGCGAATGCGTTGCACAAATTGAGTCAGTCGAGATCTCTGCTGCTGAAATGCGTGCCCTGACACGAGAAGCAACAATTCAAACACCCACCCTAACGTTGCGCCAAAAATGGTGAATAAAAAGGGTAACCACACCCAGGATGCCACCGCCCCGCTAATGGCAGGTGGTGCCAATAGTGAAGCCAGAGCACTATTGCCAAAAAACTGCGCCGCAAGATTGGTACTAGGGTTGATCAACTGCATAAAAAGCATGGCAGAGATTGACGACATTAAGATCAAACTCAGTATCGAAAATACCGACGGTAAGATGGGGTAAGTCGGCTGTGGTGGTTTTTCAAAACGTACCGCAATAGCGGGTTGGTTGGGAATAAACGGTGGAGGGTTAGCAGATGGACTGGCATGAATATCGGTCACAACGGGTTTAGATGACGGAGACGGTTTGCGTTCACTGTCCATGGGGTGTGCGTCCTCAGAGAAAAGCGATATGGGTTCAAACACGGCAGCTAGCGTGCTCACAGTGGATGAATTCGACCACAATGAATTAAGACCCTATCAAGCTAGTTCAGGGTGGAGGGTTTCGGTATCAAACTAAAGCATGAATTCTGACATTGAAATTCGCCAAATCGAGCACGTTTGGAATGTCCAAAAAGTGGATGGATAGAAAGCATTCAGACAGAATGCCGAGTCACTCACCGCAAACAATCATTGAATGTGTTTCGATCGTGCCTTAGGTCGCGCATTCGAAGGGACGAAAAACGAGACGAAAAATATAAATAAAATGACGAAATGAAGAGTCGAATTGAAGAATCGAATAAGAATTAAATAGAATGAAGTGATGTAAAAAAAAGAGGACGGGGTTTTACCCCCGTCCTGCGATCAGAAGACATCACCGCACATGGGAAGTCCTATAATGTTGATCGCCAATGGCAGGAACCAGCGGAAACTCCGCTTGAAAAAGGCAACTCCTCAATTGCCTAAATTCTGTGTACCGAATCATCAGTATCCACGCAGTGAATCGATATACTCCGGTAAAAATAATGAAATCTGCGGTACATATGTAATCAGTATTAAAAACAGTAGCAGCAAACCTAACCATGGAAGAGCGGCTTTTATGACCCATCCCATGCTGCGATTCGTAATGCCCGCCGTGACAAATAAATTTAACCCCACGGGTGGCGTTAACATGCCTATCTCCATATTCACCACCATAATGATGCCAAGGTGAATGGGGTCGATGCCTAATTGCGTGGCAATGGGAAATAAAATAGGCGCCATGATCAGTAAGATCGCAGAAGGCTCCATAAAATTCCCTGCCATCAGCAATAAAAGGTTAACGACGATTAAAAATCCCCACGCGGGTAAACCCCAATGCACGATGGTTTCGGCAATGGCATGTGGAATACGTTCCGTCGTTAATACATGCGCAAACAACATGGCGTTAGCAATAATAAACAACAACATCAAACTGGTTTTAGCGGCATCCAATATGACCTTGCGCACTTCCGGGTCAATGGTCGATTTTGGTAAAGCCAAGGCTGAATAAAAAACGTTTCGAAAAAGAGCCTGCGCAGCGTTTTCACCATCATTGCGCCAAGCCATTGCTTTTAATGGACCAATATCGCGATAACCGATGACCGCCACCAAATAAGCATAGACTGCTGCAACGGCAGCCGCTTCGGTTGGGCTGGCCACTCCACCATAAATTGAACCTAAAACAATAAAAATTAACATTAAACCACCCATTGCAATGAACCCAGACTTCGCAAGTGCACGAACACCTGGGAACGGTTGCGAGGGTAAATTTTTAATGCGGGCCACAATGTAAATGGCGATCATTAGAATGCCACCCATCATTAAACCGGGTACCAGTCCTGCCATAAACATTTTGGCTGCAGAAACTTCTGTTGCTGCGGCATACACCAGCATGACAATGGACGGTGGAATTAAAATGCCCAGTGTTCCGGCATTCGCAATTACACCTGCGGCAAATTTTTCGGGGTACCCTGCGCGCACCATGCCTGCAATGACCACGGTGCCGATGGCGGCGACCGTGGCCGGTGATGAACCCGACACAGCGGCAAACAACATACAAGCTAATACAGATGCCATGGCCAAGCCGCCACGTATATGTCCGACGGTATTGATGGCGAAATCAATTAACCGTTTTGCTACGCCACCCGTCGATAAAAACGAAGAGGACAAAATAAAGAATGGAATGGCCAGCAATGTGTAATGTTCGGAAGTGGCTTCAAATAGTTTTAACGCAATGGAGGCAAGAGAGTCACTGGAAAACAGTAATATCGTGACAATACTTGAAAGACCCAATGCGATTGCGATGGGCATGCCCATCATCATGCAAATTAAAAGCAGTAAGAAAAGCGTTGCAGTCGTCATTGACTCGGCCCTCCATTTCGAGGGTCTGATGTTTCTTTTTCTCTAGCCTCCATCGCTTGTAATTCGCGTGCGATGTGCATGCTTTCGTCAGCTTCACTGACAATGTGAAAACCCTCTTTCTTTCCGGTCAAAATGCTAATTAATAGCTGTACTAAACGAATGGCCAGAAAAACAAAACCAATGAATAAGATGCTCATGGCCATCCATCTGGGGATGGGCAGATCCTCCATTTCGATGCCAATCATTTTCATTTTGGCTAAGTAAATCCAACTGCCGTATAAAAATAACCCACAGTAAATACAGCACATGATCACTGCGGTCACGCCTACCCATTTACGAGGTTTGGCGGGTAACAGTTTTACGAACGCATCGACACCAATGTGTGCACCTACTTTGATGCCATAAGAAGCACCAAATAAAACAAACCATGCTGCGATATACAGCGTGACTTCTTGCGCCCAATGTATGCCAGAATTAAATCCGAATCGTAGGACGACTTCGGCGAAGACCAATAAAGTCATGCCTGCCAAAAGAAGGCATAAAATGCTTTCTTCTGCACGATTTATTAAATTACTCATGATGGAGCCTGATAGCCGCAGCACGACACGTTAAAGAATTGACGGGTGGGATGAACCGTCAAAGCGCTCACTGTGGGTGTCGTGCTGCGTATATAAATCAAAAATACGATGAGCAAGCCGTCGCCCATCATTTGATGTACACGCTAGCATTGATTAGGTTGCTAGCGTGTTGAGGGTATTACTGGTTTGATTGTTCAGCGGCTAAAATAGTATTTTTACCCACTTCGTTCTCAAACTTTTTCCAAACAGGCTTCATCGCATCTACCCACTCCTGACGTTCTGCTTTACTCAACTGCAAAATCTTTGAACGTCCTGATTGAGCGATGGTTTGCTTATCCGATACGGTTTTTTGAGCCGCAATTTTATTTCCGTGCAGAATGGCTTCATCCAACGATTTTTTCACGATTGGGCGAATGTCGTCGGGTAAGCCCATCCAGAATTCTTTAGAGGTGACAACCAAGTAGTCCAGTACGCCATGATTAGATTCGGTGATGAAATCTTGCACCTCAAAAAATTTCTTAGAGTAAATATTGGACCAAGTATTTTCTTGTCCATCGATGGCTTTGGTTTGCAGCAGGGTAAATACTTCGGAGAAAGGTTTTTTAACGGGGTTCGCATTAACCGCTTCAAATTGTGCAGCCAGTACATCTGACGTCATGATACGGAACTTCAAGCCATTGGCGTCCGTCGGTCTTTGTAGGGGCTTGGTGGACGATAATTGCTTCATTCCATTGTGCAGATAGCCCAAGCCAACCAGGCCTTTCTTCTCCAATACGGATAGCAGGTCTTGCCCAGCGGCACTGTTTTGGAAACGTTCTACGGCTTCCATATCTTCGAATAAAAAGGGTAAGTCAAATACTTGTAGTTTTTTGGTGTACTTTTGGAATTTAGATAAGGCCGGTGCGGCAATTTGCACATCACCCAGCAACATGGCTTCTAAGACTTTGTTGTCACCAAACAGTTGTGAGTTTGGAAACACTTTCACCTCAACTTTCCCCGGCAAACGCTCTTCCACCAAGGCTTTGAATTTTTTCGCCATTTGGCCTTTAGGGGTATTTTCCGCGACAACGTGTGAAAACTTAATTTCAATCGGCGCGGCAGATACGTTGAGAGAAAGCAAGGTTGCCGCAGCTAAGCTTGACAATTGCGCAAAGAGTTTTTTGGTTCTGATCATTGCAATGACTCCAGTTAATTGTTGTTTTTAGTGGCAGATACGGCATCAACATGAAATGCTAACTTCGGTACTGCTATTGCAATTTATCTTACTAGAGCAAGTGGCGGGCCAACATTTTCAAAACAGACAAAATCAGTGGATATGCGGCTTTAAGCGGAATGTTTGAGGTGTTGTGAGTGATGAGTGTGTGGAAATCCACCCATTGGCAAAAAATGGCTAAGCGGATTTCCGCACGATTTGCCGCGGCAGTGAACGTGCAGAATGAAGACGTAACGAAAATAATTTAGGTGAGGAAGGCTTCTCGGCTTAAGTCGTACTTTTTCATTTTGTCATACAAGGTTTTGCGCGGTAAGCCAAGGGTTACCATGGCCTCTTTTATACTGCCTTGATGTTGCTTTAAAGCATCAGCAATGAGTGAGCGTTCAAAGCACTCCACTTTTTCGGTGAGTGTTTGGCGACCCTGAATTTCTGTTTGGCTATCGCTATCAAGCATATTAAAAGCGGAATCATCACCCATGATGACATAGCGCTCTGCTGTATTTCTCAGCTCTCTTACATTACCCGGCCATTCGTTGGCCATTAGTTCATGCTTTTGCTCAAGATTCAGCGGAATAATTTCACGTTGATAACGCGCAGACGCGATTAATGCAAAATGTTCAAACAACAGCGGGATGTCTTCGACACGTTCTCGCAGCGGGGGAATATCAATCGACACAATATTCAGGCGATAGAATAAATCCTGACGAAAATCCCCTTTTTCAGACAGGCTTTTCAAATCGACTTTGGTGGCAGAAATAATGCGGATATCAATCGGAATTAAGTGATTACCGCCCAGTCGCTCCACTTGACGTTCTTCTAACAAGCGAAGAATTTTCACTTGTAATGCCATGGGCATGCTTTCAATTTCGTCGAGGAACAACGTGCCACCATTGGCGTGTTCAAACTTGCCAATCCGCTTTTTATCGGCTCCCGTAAATGCCCCTGACTCATGGCCGAAGAGTTCACTTTCAATCAGGTTTTCTGGAATCGCACCGCAGTTAATGGCGACAAAGTTATGGTCTTTGCGCACACTGTGTTCGTGCAAGTAACGCGCGACCAGCTCTTTACCCACGCCCGTTTCACCATTGAGGAGAATGTCGGTGGGAGTATCCATGACTTGGTGTAACATCTTCCGCATGTGAGAGACGGCGGGCGTGTTGCCTAAAATCCTTGGCCCCGGACTGTTTTGTGCTTCTAGCTCTTTTCGTAGGTCGCGGTTTTCTAGCGTCAATCGACGCTTTTCTAATGCCCGTTTGACGACATCGGTAATGCGCTCATTTGAAAAGGGCTTTTCAATAAAATCGTAGGCACCATTTTGCATGGCGGACACGGCCATTGAAATATCGCCGTGGCCTGTGACAAGAATAACGGGTACGTCAGCATCAATCTTATGCACTTGCGCCATCAACTCTAAACCGTTCATGTTGGGCATATTAATATCGGATACTAGGACACCGGGCCAATGTGTTTGAATGTGCTTTAACGCGGCCTCTGCGTCTGCACAACTGGTGGCTGCATAGTCTGCCAACTCTAGTGTTTGTTGAACCGCAACCCGTACCGCTTGTTCGTCATCCACAAACAAGACTTGATTGTAGGTGGCAGCACCGTCTCTCAAAATGGAATCGGCGGGATGGGTTACTTCAGTTGGTGAGGTGGTTGAACGAGACAAGGTCACGATACTGCTTCCACTGGATTGGGCACGCTGTCAACGCGCGGGTGAGAATTCGATTGGTCATGTTCGGAGATCAGTGCAGGTAAACGAATGGTGAAACATGCGCCGCCGTCTATTCTGTTTTCCGCCGTTAATGTGCCTTGCATGGCATCAATAATGCGATGGGAAATAGACAGGCCCAGACCAAGCCCTTGGCTGATGTCTTTGGTGGTAAAAAAGGGATCAAAGATACGTTTGAGTTTATCTTGGTCAATGCCGCTGCCGGTATCTTCAAACCGTAACTGTATGATGGGTGTCTCGGGCTGGGTGTTGTCTAACGTAATAAAGATGTGAATGGTCTTCGTGTTTTTGTGCGCCATCGCCTGACAAGCATTGGCTAACAGATTAATAAACACTTGCTCCAGTCGTATCAGATCCCCCAGAACCCAGAAGCCCTGTTGTTGATGATGCAGTGATACCTGAACGTCTTGTTGTTTAATTTGGGGTGACATGATTTTAATGGCTTCCTGTAAACACGACATCACGTCCACAGACGTTAAAGATTCGTCTCGTTTACGGCTAAATACTTTCAACTGCGCGATGATAGAGGTCATATGATCGGTCAGTTTAATGACCTCTGTTAAATTGTTTTGTGCCGTGTCTATATTGCCACGTGCCAAAAACTGCTGCGTGTTTTGCGTGTAGCTTCGGATGGCCGTCAGCGGTTGGTTCAGTTCATGGTTGATGCCCGCGCTGATTTGCCCCAGTGCGGCCATTTTTGCCGCTTGGATCAATTCTTCTTGTGTGCGTTTTAAAGCTGCCTCTGCTTTAAGGCGTTCGTCGACTTCGCTGCGCAGCCGTACGTTCGAGGTTTCTAAATCTTGCGTGCGTTCCCGTACCCGATCTTCGAGTAGCTCTTTACTCTGTTGCAATTGTCGTTCATTGCGTAGCCGCTCTTTAACAAACAAAAACACTAAAACTAAAAATACGTAAATCGCGATGACGATAATGAGTGAGAGCTTGACGGCTTCTTTGACGGAATCGGTTTTCGACAGCGCCTGTACTTTCCAACCGGCAAACGGCATTTCGAGTACTTGCGATAAATAGGTAACGCCAGTCGTACCCGGTTCACCGATGGAAATCACCTGTGCTTGCTGACCATTGTAACCGGACACATAATGCACCGAACGTGCGTCGATATGGGTTGGGATGTGATTGCCATAGCGTCGGCTTCGTCTCAGGTCGGCCATTTTAGGCGCTGAAATTTTGCCCAAGCTTTTTAACCGCCAGTCGGGTTGGGTGCTGATAAAAACGACGTTGTTAGCATCGGTAACAATTAACTCAATATCGTTTTCGCTCCAAGGGCTGGCCCAACGTTCTTCGATGTTGGCTAAGCTGATTTTCAGCACCACGATGCCCAAGATATCGTCATCGTCCGAGACGGGTACAGAGAAATAGTAGCCGCGACGGTTTGACGTGGTGCCTAATGCATAATATTTGCCCTGCTTACCTTGTATGGCCTGAGTGTAATAAGGACGAAACGAAAAGTTTTTGCCGATAAAGGTTTTTTTACGTTTCCAATTGCTGGCGGCAATGGTATTGCCCAGTGAATCCATAATGTAGATATCGGATGAACCATGAATGTCGTTCACGATTTCTAAATAACGATTCACTTCATCAATCAATTGAGGGTCACTCACATTTTGCAGCAAGCTGTGAATGTTTTCGTTGAGCGACAATTGTTGTGGCACGGATTCATATTTTTGCAAAACAGAAGACAGCGCTGACGAATAGCGAAATAGCTCATTCATATTTTGCTGGCTGAGGGCGCGGTACGCAGTATCCGTGGCGATGATACGGGTTTGCCATAGTGCGAAAATCAGTACAAAACCGAAGAACGACATTTGCAGTAAACGACGGTACGTCGTATTACTTAAAACCGAGCCAGAGACAGACGAATGCATGATGAACGGCGTGCTCGTTATTGATAAAAAAGTAGATAAATCGTTATTATTTTTATGGCTGCCGGATTGAACACATTGGGGCAAACGGACAATCGGCACAGCCCTGTTCAGAGCGTCTAACCTATCAGTTTGCGACGGATGTGAGAATGGCCGAACGGCTCTTCCTGCCCTAATTTCACTTTTTTAACCCATGATGACAGTAACGTTAATGGCTTTTCGCTTTGAATACCCATTCATCTGCTTGAAAGTGGTTTTCAACACTTTTTCGAATGCTGTCGTCCAGCTCGGTGGCGTTGAAATCATAAAGGCCGCACAACGCTAATGCCGGTTTTAAACGAATATCTGAGCCTAAGAATTCCATCATGACTCGCGTGCTGCAGGGCGCACGCTCGCCACTGGCGGCGGCCCCCATCCGCAAACCATGAAGACGCGTCACACGATTTTGAAAACTCGGGTAAAGGATGGTTTGTACCACTTCATTTTGTGTGAGCGACTCGTAATCCATCATAAAGATGCGATCTTTCAAGTAGTAAGCCATGCCTAAATATTGGCTGTGACAGACGCCGAGGCCGCGGCCTTTTGGGTGATGATGGTCGATAAACCGCTCTGTGCGTTGGTAATAGACACCGTCGTGTTGTCGTTCCATGCGCACGAGGTTCCGCAAAATTTTCCCGGGCGATGCCATCGATAAATGGTATTCAAAGTAATAACCGAGATAGTGATGCATTTCGTTGCTCGACTGCGCCTTGAGCTTAAGTAGGTGCTCACTTTCGATGCTGGTTTGCACGGGTTCGGTCGATTGCGGCTTCAGTTGCACAATGCGTTGAAACTGGTGGTGCGGCAGCAGGATTTCGTGCTCTTCCACACCAAAAAAGTCGCAGATACGTTTGAGTGTGTACGCGGCTGGGCGGTACTGGCCGTTTAAGTAACGGTTGAACTGTGGGCGACTAATGTTGAGTTGACGGCAAACTTCGGCGATGGATTTGTAAAAGCCACAGAGTAATCGAAGGTTTTGCGAGAGGTCTTCGTTCATGGTTCGTTCTCTTGGCAAGTCCAATGGCGGTGTGAATGACCGACATATCTGACGCACAATGACGCAGTGAAAGATACAGTGTGCGCCACAGTGTCACACTGCGTCAAATGGTTCCCCGTACCGCGCCGTGTTTCAATGATCATTAGACCGATACCCACCGGTGTGGGTCGCCAGCTTCTATATTGAAAGTACGCAAAGGTACTTTTTAACGGGTAGGTCGCCCGACCCCCTTCATTCCGAATGACACAGAGATAGCGCATGACGAAGACACGCACGGAATACGATTTATTAGGCGAAATGGACATTCCTGCGGATGCTTGGTATGGCATTCAAACCCAGCGAGCCATAGATAACTTCTCCATAACAGGTGTGCCCATTTGCCACTTCCCTGAATTGATTAATGCGCTGGCCATGGTGAAACAAGCTGCGGCTTATGCCAACGAACAAACCGGTGAACTGATTCCAGAAAAGGCTGCGGCGATTATGGCGGCCTGCGATGATATTGTGGATGGCCGACTGCACGACCAATTTCAAGTGGATTTAATTCAGGGTGGTGCCGGTACGTCGACGAATATGAATGCCAATGAAGTGATTGCCAATTTGGCACTGCATAAAATGGGCTACGCAAAAGCGCAATACAATAAGTTACACCCGAACAACGACGTGAATAAATCACAATCTACCAATGATGCCTATCCAACAGCGGTGCGACTCGGCATTGTCTTCGCCGCGCAGCCGATGCTGAAAACCGTGTTGGCATTGAAAAGAGCCTTTGAACTGAAAGCGGTGGAATTTGCTGATGTGTTAAAAATGGGGCGCACGCAATTACAAGATGCTGTGCCGATGACACTGGGGATGGAATTCGAAGCCTTTGCAGTGACATTGCAAGAAGACATCGAGCGTATCAACGAATGCGCGCTTTTATTATGCGAAGTGAATTTAGGCGGCACCGCCATTGGTACGGGTTTAAATGCGCATCCGGAATATGCAGAGTTGGCGATCGAGTTTTTGGCGAATCGGACGCAATTGCCAGTTAAAACAGCGACGCACTTGGTTGAAGCGACATCGGACATGGGCGCATTTGTTTTATTTTCAGGACTACTCAAGCGTTTATCGGTGAAACTTTCAAAAATTGCCAATGATTTACGTTTGTTGTCGAGTGGACCCCGTTGCGGCTTCGGTGAAATACACTTGCCGCCGATGCAGCCGGGCTCCTCAATTATGCCTGGCAAAGTGAACCCTGTGATTCCCGAAGCGGTGAATCAGGTAGCGTTCCAAGTGATTGGCAATGATCTCGCCCTCACCATGGCCGCAGAAGCGGGACAACTGCAACTCAATGCGATGGAGCCGCTAATTGCATACAATATATTGCAATCTATGAAGATGTTAGGCTCCGCTTGCGAAATGCTTGAAAAACGTTGCATTCAAGGTATAAAAGCCGATCACGCTCAATGTCAGCAACATGTCGATAACAGCATTGGAATTGTGACGGCATTGGTGCCGTTTATTGGTTATGAAAATGCCAGTCGAATTGCTAAAACTGCATTAAGCAGTCATGCCACCGTAAAAGAATTGGTATTGGCCGAGGGACTTTTGGATGAAGCGCAGTTAAGTCAATTGCTCAGTCCACAGTCTATGGTGTTGCCACAAGGAAAAAATAAATGATGCATGAAGTTCAGTCAGACAATCTGTCGTCTCAAAAAATACTGATCTTGTATACCGGTGGGACGATTGGCATGCAGCCCTCCCCTGAAGGCTATGTGCCCGTTGCAGGGTTCGAACAATTATTACGCAAGCGTTTATCTCAAGCAGAAAGTGAACACGATAATGCATTGCCTGAATTTGATGTCATTGAATGTGAGCAATTAATTGATAGCTCAAACTTAATGCCTCACCACTGGCATGAGATTGCTCAGCATCTTCAAACTCGGTGGCAGGACTACGCTGGATTCGTAGTATTACATGGGACAGACACCATGGCCTATAGCGCGTCGACGTTGTCATTTCTCTTTCAGGGTTTAAACAAACCGATTATCTTCACCGGCTCGCAAATTCCGTTAGCGGAACGTCGCAACGATGCCTTAAATAATGTGATTACGGCATTAGGGTTTGCAGCTGACGCGCAACTCACCGACGTCTGTCTTTATTTTAATGGGCGTTTACTGCGAGGGAATAGAAGTCGAAAAACCAACAGTACCGCGTTTGAAGCATTTGATTCACCAAACTATCCACATTTAGCCAATGTTGGCATCTACGTGAATAGTCACACCGCACATTGGTTGCCGACGAGTGAACAACAATTTACTTTGCCAGAATTCAATCCGACACATGTGGCTTATTTGCCGATGTACCCCGGCATAACGGCGCATGTCATAGAAAGCATATTGCGTCAGCCAGATTTAAAAGGCGTGGTGATGCAAAATTATGGAGTAGGTAATCCACCAGACGCGCATCGTGAATTGATGGCGGCATTAGCGGCCGCGGCAAAGAACGATATTTGCATCGTGAATACGACCCAGTGCCTGCAGGGTCCTGTGGTACAAGGTGCTTATGCGACGGGTCATGCATTAAATCAATGCCACGTAGTAGCAGGTGGCGACATCACGCCTGAAGCAGCCTTTAGTAAACTGCATGTCTTAATCGCGAATGGTGCATCCATTGAGCGAGTTCGTGCAGAAATGGCACGTTCAATATGCGGTGAAATGACTGAGCGTTAATTGAGCCGAACACACGGTAAGTGCGCAGTGCGTCTTACCGTTGCCCACCCAAAATAAAAAACTAAGAATATAAAATGCAACCGATTACCATTCAAATCGTCGACGCCAATACGGTGTTGCCGGTACGGCAACAAGTGTTATGGCCGAATCATCCGATGGCGTTTTGTCGTATCGACGAAGATGCACAAGGCATTCACTACGCTGCATTAATCGCGGATGAACCCGTTTGTGTTGCGTCTATTTACGATCAAGCGGGGCAATATCAATTACGGAAATTTGCCACGCTGGCGCAGTTTCAAGGCAGAGGTATCGGCCGCGAGGTGCTTAGTCGCATCATTGAAGACCTTGAGCAGACCAACCGTTGCGCGCTTTGGTGTGACGCACGTAAGACCGCCATTAGGTTTTATCAAAAACTCGGCTTTACCGTGAACAGCGATGTTTTTAATAAACATGGCCTAGAATACGTAAAAATGTCTCGGCAGCTACAAGCGTGACCTCACGCCATATGGAGTGCTGATATCGTTGGCGGATAATGAATCGTTATATAAAACCGCCATTATATTCAGCTTTCTGAGAAGAAATCGCTATTGTGGCTTTTTTATTTAGTCCAATTAACGCCAAACCTGACGATACCCGTTGACAGATGGATACTCCCTCACAACACTGAAATAGATGAGTGTAGAGGTTAAACCTTGACGACTTGCTCCGCCTAATCTTGATGAAGGTATAAGGAATCTTATATGCCTTTTCAAATACTTAAGGACATCAGTTGGCAATCCATCGTGAGTAATCGTCGAGTATTTTACCTACTCAGCGCGTTGTCAGTCGTTGCTGTCCTGTTGACGGCTTGGCAAGATATCGGCTCCTACTTAAAGACGGGCGAGCGAGATCGAGAAAACGAAGTTACCCTACGGCAGCACTTTCAGATTGCCCAAAACCAGTTGTCGAATATCATGGGCTCCCACCTTGGTTCCTTGTCTGTTTTGGCCAGTGCCATATCTTTGCTTGAGCGACCAAACGAGCAATACGATAAAGCAAAAAACAGCCCCAATACGCATTCACAATACCTATTTCTTTCCGTCTTGAAATCAAATCAAAACATCATCACCGTGCGTTATATTAATGAACTGGGTGAGGTCATTTTAAAAATTGATCGACATGAGCAAACCACTGCCCAAAAAGTCGAAAATCAAGCGCCGATCAGAAAAGCCGTATTAGATGATATTTTCAGTTTATCCTCGGGTAAGTTCCACCTATCGGAGGTCGGGCTAAGTTATGAAAACGGAGCAATAAGAAGCCCTCCCACTCCGTCATTCTTCCTATCTGTACCTGTATTCGAGAATAATAACAGTCTGCCCTACGCTGCGTTATTGATGGAAGTCGATGCAAGGTACATTTTGGATACCTATAAAATTAAAGCTGAGATATTAGGTGCAGATATTCATTTAGTCGACAATCAAGGGGATTGGATATTTGGCAAGCCAGAATCTGATTTATGGGGCAGTGTTTACAATAATAAAAAAGGATTGCCTCAAGAAAATACACTTTTTTGGGAGAGTGTTAAAGCCAATGACATCGACCAAGTCAAGAAAGATCATGGTTTCACTTTAGTCCGTGTGAATAAACGGGATCTCATACCCAGTGACTTTCGAAGCCATATAGATGATGGAATTCTCTGGTATGTATTAATAAAGAACAAACCCATCCATGCCTTTAATGATCTCATGATAATGTTGCCATTACTTGTTTTATTAATAATGCTATTGATATTTGGTTGGGCTTGGGTGAGGAGTATTTCGGATAAATACAAAGCTGAAAAAGAATTGTTAAAATCGGAGAAATTATCGTCCCTAGGCCGTTTAGTTGCAGGTGTATCTCATGAATTGAATACGCCAATTGGCAGTGCTTTAACCATGGCGAGTACGATAGAAGATCGTGCAAAAGAGCTTATTATTGGCCTGAAAGATGAAAAATCAGGTAGGCATGATATAGATGAATTTATTAAAGATACTGAATTTGCCAGTCATTCAATTATTAAAGGCCTGATGAAAGCCGCAGATCTCATTGGTAATTTTAAGCAGATAGCGGTTGATCAAACAGGAGAGGCGCGTCGATCCTTTATTCTGGATGATTACGTCAACGAGATGAGCGCCACGTTTAATCATTTATTTAAGCATTCAGATATCACGCTAGAACTCGATTTAAATGCAAAGGTAGAATTGGATTCTTTCCCTGGGGCATTGAGCCAAGTGATCATTAACCTCGTCCAAAATGCGCTCTTGCACGGATATGCAGATGGCGACCACGGTATAATTAAACTAACAACCTGAGTAAAAAGTGAAGGCATGGTTGAAATTGTAGTCGAGGACAATGGTAAGGGTATTCCCGCTAATATTATTAAACAGATTTTTGACCCATTCTTTACAACCAAGCTTGGCCAAGGCGGAAGTGGTCTTGGATTACACATTACGCATAATATTGTCGTTGATATTTTACAAGGCACCATCACAGTCGATAGCAACTGTTCTGAACGAAAAACTGTATTTAGTATATTAATGCCTGTGTCCGTGATCAATACGGGATCAAATGAAGAGGACACTTCCTATGTGGAAGAAACTGCTGCCTAAGGCAAAAAACAGAAAAGAATTGTCTGAAAGTGAACAACTAAAAGGTGTGCCTAGTGAACATGGCACAGACCGTTCATCCCATCAGGATTCGAACAACAATCATACTCATTGGGTCATGCTGGTTGTCGATGACGAAGAAGAAGTGCATCAATCAACCGAATTTGCATTAAAGGGTTGCACAATATTAGACAGAAGTATAAAAATCTTACATGCCTACAGTGCAAGCGAAGCCATAGACATCATTAAAAACACCTCTGATATCGCAATTGCGCTGTTAGATGTGGTGATGGAAATGCCAGATTCTGGGTTAAAACTGGTCGAGAGAATTCGTGAAATGGGTCGTACAGAAGTGCGTATTATTTTACGAACAGGTCAACCCGGTTACGCACCTGAGCTATCCGTACTCCGAGATTATGATATTAATGATTACCGTACAAAGTCTGAACTCACTCGAGTGAGGCTAATCAGTTTACTCACGACAGCAATACGATCTTATCAGCAAATTCATATCATCAACGAAAGTCGACGCGGGTTAGCGCTGATTATCGAAAGTTCGAAAGATATATTTAAACGTAAAAATCTCGAGTTATTTGCGGAAGGTATTTTAACGCAACTTAGAATACTGCATGGAAACGAATCGGATGGATTAGTATTATTGTGTAACACGTCAAAACATCATGATTCAATCAATAATGACCGAATGACGGTTATTTTTGCTGCGGGCAAGTATAAGCCACTAATAAATAGATCATTGGAAGAACTTAGTGATACGCGTATTAAGGATATATACGAAAAAGCAAAGCAACAAGATTATGGCGTGTCGTTTGAGTTAGGGTTAGGACTCTACTTTATATCTAGCGAAGGCAAGGAGATGTTTGTTTTCATTGAAAGCTACAAAGACTTATCTGATGAACAGGTAGGAATGATTAAAATATTCTCCAGTAATATTGCCATCGCATTTGAAAATATTGGGTTAGTAGAGCGATTAGATCAACTGGCCTTCATTGATCCTATTCTAAAAGTTCCCAATAGAAACGCATTTGATGTGGCATTCCAAAACTTTAAAGAAACACATCGCTCTATTGCATTAGTGATGGTGCATGTGGATTCACTTAGTCAGCTAATCAGTGTATTTGGATTAAACGTAGTCAATGATGCCATTGTAATATTGAGGGAGCGATTTTTAAAAGAGCTGTCACCTCCCCCGCTATTTAGTGCGTGCAATGGCACGGAAGATATATTGCTGCTGGTTGATTCTAGAGATTTAGATATAAATGGTATGCACGGCATTATCGATGCGGGTATTGAAGTAGGGAATATCCAGCTCCCACTCTCTGCAAAGTTTTCTATTGTGGATGTGGAGTCCGATATGGATGCTAATACCGCTTTACGAAACGCCATTTCGACGATGGTGATTGCTAAGCGAACCCCAGGCAATATTGCAATGCATTATAATCGATCTATGACACAAGGTTTGACTGATCGACTCTTTCTGCAATCTTCTTTAAAAATTGCATTAGAAAACGGTGATGGTATAGAAGCCTATTTACAACCGAAAGTGGATTGCAACAATGGCAATGTAGTGGGAGCGGAAGTGCTTTGTCGATGGACCATGGATGGACGCGCAATAAAACCCGCTGCATTCATTCCCATAGCAGAGGCAGGCGGTTTATCCAATAAGATCACCTCTATTATGCTGAAATCTATATCAAACATGATTAACGCACGCAAAGCACATACTCATGTTCCTTTACGTGTTGCGGTGAACATATCGATGTTTGAACTACAAATTACCGATTTTTCCAAAAAGATTCATGCTGAAATTCTTGAGTTAGATCTATCACCGGAAACAATTGAATTTGAAATTACAGAAACCATTATGATGGAGCATCCCAATAAAGCGATTGCTGAGCTTGAGGCGCTGGTTAAATTGGGCTACTTCATCTCCATTGATGATTTTGGTACGGGATATTCTTCATTAAATTATTTAGATCAATTGCCCGTACAAGGGCTAAAAATAGACAAAACATTTATCGATGCCTTGGATTTGAAGTCGGCCATAAGAAGCCTTGCGGCTACGTCGATCGCAATAGCTGAAAAAATGGGATTAACGGTAGTCGCAGAAGGCATTGAAACAGAAGAGCAGCACGAAGCCCTTAAATTTCTAGGGTGTGATTGTTGCCAAGGTTTTTACTTTGGCAGGCCCGTCCCAATTTTAGAGTTTGATGCCGTATACGGTTCTGGCCCCTTACCAGTGCGCGATTAAAAAACGAATAAAAAGCTAAGGTTTTTTCAAATTCCTATTAACAACCGGCTAATACCCACATATAAAGAAGTGTCACGATTCTCATTCCCTTATTCGTACGAACGCGCCGATTAAACGACCGTTTCTCTCTTCCCATAAAATCCACACTTTTCGAGACAGCTAAAGTTCAGTATGCTCAGTGAAAAATAATAAGGTAGTTCACAGCGTATGTTTGAAAATAAAGTCATTTGGATTACAGGTGCTTCATCGGGCATTGGCGAAGAGTTGGCTAAGCAGCTATCCATGATGAACTGTCAATTAGTGCTATCGGCTCGCCGCGAAGCAGAACTTGAGCGTGTGAAATCATTGTGTATTAAATCTTCGGGGATAGCGGAAGATAATATATTTGTGTTGCCGCTCGATATTTCTGACATTGATGCCTTGCCGAATAAAACACAGCGAGTGATCGATCGTTTCGATCATGTGGACTTTCTATTCAATAATGCAGGTATTTCTCAACGCTCTTTATGTACCGACACAGAAATAGACGTTTACCAACGATTATTTCAAACAGATGTCATGGGGCAAATTGCACTCACTAAATCCGTATTGCCATTTATGGAACACCAGCAGTCAGGGCATATTGTTATTACATCCAGCGTTGCGGGTAAAATCGGCGTGAAGTATCGCACGGGTTATTGCGCGGCCAAGCACGCAGTGATGGGATTCTTTGATGCGCTGCGTGCGGAAGTGTTCAATAAAGGCATACAGGTGACGACCATCACACCGGGGTTTATCAAAACTAATGTCTCTAAGAATGCTTTAACATCCGACGGCAGTGCTTTTGCCCGTGACGATGATGACATTGCAAACGGCATGGACGTTAAAAAATGTGTTCAAGTTATACTGAAAAAAATGCAAGACGGTAAACCAGAAATAGCTGTAGGTGAGGGTAAAGAGATGTGGGCGTTATGGTTAAAGCGCTTTTTCCCAAGCTTAGTGTTTAAGTTGGTACAGAGCCGATGACAGTAGTGATTATGTTGATCGTGGCTATGGTGGATTGAGCGCAGGCCGGAAGATGAGACGGCGGCACAGAAAGCTCTGTGCCGATGGAAGCTTTTACTGATAGCGCGTGGGCGCAGCGGAACGTTAAACCGCTACGGAGTCTGACGTTTCCGTTTCATTCTGCATTTGATAAAAATCATGGAAGCTCATGTCTTTCCAACGTTTAAAAGCGCGTTGGAAGGCTGCTGTATCATTATAGCCGGCCTGTTTCGCTATGCTGCTCATATCAGACCCTTCCTTCACCATCTTGGCAACCACCTCTAAACGAGACTCTTCTAAAAGCGCCCTAAAACTGGTGTTCTCTTCTTTTAATTTGTTTTGCAGGGTTCTTGGATTCAGCATAAGTTGATCCGATATTTTTTCAAGGCTGACCTGATCGTATAGGTTTGCATGGCGAATCTTCGATAATACTAGCGCTCGAATACCGCGTGTTCCGGGTGTCTTATCGTAGATCGATTGAACATTTTTGACTTCTTCCCAAAAGTACTTTTCAGGCAGTACGGAAATCGGTGTATCAAGGACGGCATTCGGCACATAAAATCCATCGAATCCATGGTTAAAGTAGATGTCTGAATTCAATAGGCTTTTATATTGCTGCTGCTCGAATGCAGACGGATTCTTCTGTAAATACATAATATAACTGGGAGATGGGCAAGCCAGTGTGATAAATCGAATAAACGAACTGATGCAAGCATCAACATGATAAGGACTTAACGGAACACCTTCACGCCCTGTCATTTTAAACTCTGCACCATACTGGTTTTCGACATAACTGTAGTCACATACTTGTGTCAGCAAATCTAAGAAACGCACACATACCTTTAGCATTTGGCGAATATCTTTGGCTGTATTCACAAGATTGCCGAGTTCACCGACAGATGAGTGAATTTGGTATAAGCCGGTTTTAATGCCCAATAAAGGGTCGTTCAATGCTTCTGCCATTTGCGTGAAGGCATCGGATACAATCATGGCTGGAAATCGAAAATTAGGCTCTTCGATCTTATCGTAATGTTCACCTAAAATTCGTTGCAATGTACTTTCTGTACAACCCATTTTTCGCCAATATACAATACAGCGATGAGCGAGCGAATTAGCGACTGTTAGTTCCGTCATATTTTTTACCTATCGGCTACAGCGGCACGACATGTAGCAAGATATCCTTAAATAGTTCTTAAGTTATTTTCAAGTGTTTATTTGTGCGCTGATATAGTCTTTAAAGCTTGTGTTATTTAAACGTTTAAATGCGCGATAAAAGGCACCTGAATCACTAAAACCGACTTTTTTAGCAATGCTTGCTACGTCTTCACCTTGTGCAACCAAGGTTTCTACTTTTTCCATTTTCGCCTCATCTAATAATTGACGAAAACTGGTGTGACTTTCTTTTAATTTATTTTGTAATGTGCGCGGAGATAAATACAGTTGGTCGGCAATTTGTTCCAAGTTGATGCAATCAAAGCGGTCACTCTGGCGAATTTTTCGTTTAACTAAATCACGCACGCTGCTGTTACCAGCGATGCTTTCATAAATATCTTGGACAACTTTAAGTTGGTGTTCGAAATGCGCTTGATTTAATACAGATACGCGAGCATCCAGAACCGATTTATCGAGGTAAATAGCATTAAATTCGTGACCAAATACAACACGACTTTGCAGTAAGGATTGGTATTGTGCTTGAACGTCTGGGGGTGGTGTGTGCGTTAAATAAATGGTGTGGTTGGATTCACTGTGCATGACTTGAATAAAGCGAACACAAATGCAAAAAATGGTATCAAATTGATAAATACTCGCATCCACCCCTTCTAAAGCCGACACTCGTATAGTGGCACCGTTAGCGTCTTCAAAATAACTGAAATCATAGGCTTGCGTCACGATATCGACAAAGCGAATACAGGACTTAAAAGTTTCGCGAATATCCTTAGCGGTGGTGGCAAGGTTGCCCATAATGCCCATGGTCGAATGAACATGATGGAAACCGCATTTCACCCCAATCAATGGGTCATCTAATGTTTGGGCAATATGTCGAAATGCCTCCGTCACGACGTGAAAGGGCACTCGGTAATTTGCTTGTTCTAAATGTTGGTAATGCTCACCAAATAACGATTCGATATAGGACGTTGAGCATCCTTCGTCTTTCCAACACGCAATAAATCGTAATGCGATATAACTGGCTACAGTAGGCTTTTTCATAGGTTCAACACATGCGATTGGCCTCTCATTAGCGGAGGCCATTATCATTATTATTGTCCCGAGCATGCCCATAAGCTGACGTTCTGCCGGCAATGACCGTGTACTCTCGGGTCATTCACTGATGCATTTCTGGCAAATTCATCAATGAAGGTCTATCCACTCTTTCTAGGGGGTATTTCTGGGCAAAACCATGACCGGAAACATGGGCGTCATCAACGGTCTGAAAAGGCGGTAGAACACATTAAAAAGTGAATCTTTACTAGCCTTTTGGTGATGCCATAAAGCGATTTGATCCCCCTATTCTAAGGGGTTGTAGATGGAAAATCTTCGGCTCATCGCGGAGAAAACGAAAAGTCCGCTCAAGGAGTGACCTACGTCTAATTATTTCGACACAAAGTGCGATCGAACGCTGCTTTTTGCGTGATTGATCACAGGTTGTCTGGCATAAATCTGGGGATAACCTACTGGAAGATAATCAATACATCCAATGGTTATATTTTCTAGTTCTTTCGTTATAGTTTTTCGTTTGCATGATGGGGGAAACCTCTGTGCTATTCATCACACATCGCCCCGAAACGTTTTGTCGCTTACTACTGGTCAGAGAGCGTTCCTTGGTCTAGACAATATTGATGGACTAGGCACCCTGTTTTTTATTCATTATTGAACAGGATTCTCATTTTCTCCGGCTCAATTCGAGAACCGATTCCAATAAAAAATAGTCATAGCGTTAACATGTTGTCTCTGATGTGTTGACTGAATATCAGATGTGATATTTCCCTTATAAAGTAAATGGTAATAGGCATGAATTCGAGCAGTTGGTTTGTTTATTTTATCCATGGTTGGGCTGTGGTTTTACTGGCCACATTATTGATTGTTGGCAGTACTTCTTAGTCAGATAAACGCACGGGTATATTTGCACTTCCTAATAAAGCGACCGTTAAAATAAAAATAGAACTTGGTTGCCTTTTCCTCCATTAGCTTGCTGATTTTTCTCTATGCTCTCTGCCGATTGTCGCTCTTCGCGCGTCGACTATTCACAGATCAATTCACAGATTGCATCGTATCGTTGAGATGGGTTATCTAAGCATCCGTCATGCATGCCTGATTTATGATGGGATCGACGATCAGCCAAATCGCTAAATCGTCGTGGAGTATTCGCAGTATTGGCGGAGTTATTGCGCTTTTTGCTTAAGCGAATCTTCAAGGGTACGAACGGTCGCTTCTAAGGTTTCTAACTTTTCACGCGTTCTCAATAGCACAGCCTGTTGTGCATCAAATTCATCACGGCTGACAACATCAAGTTTGTTCAGCTGCCGCGCCAATATGTCTTGCACGTTTTTCTTGAGGTCACTACCTGCGCTCAGTGAGCCTAGCTGCCCGGAGATTTGACTGGCCAGCTGTTCGAGCAGGAGCTTATTGATCATGTTCATCGTCCTTTCAGTAGATTTATTTGTCTGTTTTTTGTGCAGGTGCAGACATTTAACGGTGTCCAGTTTACCACAGGCAGGGCTGAAGCTAAGTAGCATCGAGTCAGGGGTGCAATGTTGAAACCTCGTGGTGAGCGATTTTGGTGCTGAGTATAAAAAAACACCAAATCGATGCACCGGCGATGAGCCATCCTTGTGCTTGTGGGCGAATATGGTGCTGCTGGTTTTACCTAATGCGCTCGGTGTATAGGCTAACTCATTGTAATTAAAGGAAATATTCATGTTGGCACGCTCAGTGCTTTAAAGCTTGTCAGCAGACGAAGGACAGGCAAACCGTGCACAGCTTTCGTACGTTAACTCAATGGATTTATTTCATCACCAAGGCCAAAAGCTGGTTGGTGATGTCGCAAAAAGGCCCAACCAATCGCCTGAGCGAACCCAGTAAGGGTTGGTGGTCTCGATTTTGAGAACGGTGTCTGCCCTCAGATGAGGCGATATGACATCAAGATAGACAGCGAAAGCGGGTATGACCCCTGATACCAATCATGGTCGTTAGGGATTGTCTACCAATAGAGATTGAAACGATTACAATGGAGTCGTTGCCCCCCGGCAGCGGTTTTATTTGCCTCTCACAATAAAAAGAGGAGTTTGATATGAAATTGGTTACGGCCATTATCAAGCCATTTAAGTTGGACGACGTGCGTGAAGCACTCTCCGAGATTGGCGTACAAGGCATTACGGTCACGGAAGTGAAAGGCTTCGGGCGTCAGAAAGGTCACACAGAGTTATACCGCGGCGCTGAGTACGTGGTGGACTTTCTTCCTAAAGTAAAACTTGAAATTGCGATTGATGAATCGTTGACCGACAAAGTCATCGAAGCGATTTCGAAAGCTGCTAACACAGGCAAAATTGGCGACGGCAAAATTTTTGTCACGTCATTGGAGCAAATCGTTCGTATTCGTACGGGTGAAACCGGTTCAGACGCGGTTTAACAGCGTCGCAATACCGATCCATTTTTAAAATTTGATACACGTTTAATTACGTATTTGAAGATCCGATGCGGGGGGCATTATGGAAGACCAAATTTTCCAACTTCAATACGCCATGGACACGTTTTATTTTCTAGTGTTTGGCGCTTTAGTAATGTGGATGGCAGCGGGTTTTGCCATGTTAGAGGCGGGTTTAGTTCGCTCTAAAAATACCACAGAAATTCTCACCAAAAACGTCGCGTTGTTTGCGATTTCCTGCACCATGTACCTGATTTGTGGCTACGCCATCATGTACAAAGGGGGCGCAGA
The DNA here is from genome assembly GCA_947503895.1 of uncultured Saccharospirillaceae bacterium. Taxonomy (GTDB): domain Bacteria; phylum Pseudomonadota; class Gammaproteobacteria; order Pseudomonadales; family Oceanobacteraceae; genus Bermanella. The sequence continues at coordinate 217,606 of CANNFT010000002.1, read as the reverse complement.
AATGTTCTTCCTAAGTGGTATTGAAGGCGACGGTGTCAGCGGTTCAGATGAACCTGCTTCTTATGCACCATCCGCTGATTTCTTCTTCCAAGTGGTATTCGTCGCAACTGCCATGTCGATTGTTTCGGGTGCAGTGGCGGAACGCATGAAGTTATGGAGCTTCCTTGCGTTTGCCGTGGCCATGACGGGTTTTATTTATCCGTTAGAAGGCCGCTGGACATGGGGTGGCGAGGATGTATTTTATTTATATAACCTCGGTTCTTTGATTGAAAACAAAGTTGTTGATGGCGAAATGACCTACTTTGGATTCACTGACTTTGCAGGGTCCGGTATTGTTCACTTGGCGGGTGCCGCTGCAGCGTTAGCTGGGGTGTTGTTACTGGGCGCACGTAAAGGCAAATACGGAGCAAATGGTTCCATCAATGCGATACCAGGTGCCAACCTACCGTTGGCAACCTTAGGCACATTCATTCTGTGGTTGGGTTGGTTCGGATTCAACGGTGGTTCAGTATTAGCAGTTGCGAGTGTAGACAGTGCCAATGCCGTTGCCGTTGTTATTATGAACACCAATGCCGCCGCAGCGGGTGGATTAATTGGCGCATTGTTATTGGCTCGAATTCTCTTTAAGAAAGCCGACCTCACAATGGCGTTAAACGGTGCACTCGCCGGACTCGTCGCCATTACAGCTGGTCCAGATACGCCTACGGCTGCTCAAGCCACCTTGATTGGTGCGATCGGTGGTTTAATCGTCGTCGCTGCGATCCTAACTCTGGATAAACTCAGAATTGACGATCCCGTCGGTGCGATCTCTGTGCACGGTGTGGTTGGATTGTTCGGTGTATTAGTCGTACCTTTCACGAATGATGACACGCACTTCCTCGCACAATTGATCGGTGCTTTAACCATCTTTGTATGGGTCTTTGTGGCTTCGTTAGCGGTATGGGGCTTGTTGAAATTGGTGATGGGTCTACGTGTGAGTGAAGAAGAAGAGTACGAAGGCGTTGACTTAACAGAATGTGGTATGGAAGCGTATCCAGAGTTTACGAATAAGTAACACTCGATCGTTTCAAATTTGAACGATGACAATTTAGACCGCTTTTAAAGTTTAAATTGTCCTAAAAAGAGCGCTTTTGAGCGCTCTTTTTTTATCCCTTTTGCCCAGTCAAGATTTCTATCGCGGCGTATATTTTTAAAAGCATATGAGCGCTCGTTGAAAGTCCCCCTTCCCTTTTTTAATGCAACCACCAAGATAGATACCACTAGCCAGATGAGACTTAGTCATTATTGTTATATTTATCAATAATTAGCGATAAACTCGAATGTTTTACGGCTGTGACAGATTATCTTGCACACCATTAACAGAAAATGGATGAGGTATTTAAATTATTGGCGACATAATCGTTAAAAATTAAATACAGTTCACTAGACAATTCTGCCAAGTTTTAGTGATGAACTAGCCCTTTCTCACATCAAACTCATACCTTTGCGTCATTACGATTAGACCAATACAAAACCTTACTGCCCGTTAAGGCAGATGGAGGTCGTTCGTTACCTCGAATTCACATAAAAAAACGTCAGGATATTTCCGCCTAAGCCAACTGACTTTCATACTCATTAATGAGAAATGGTATGAGGCGTATGTAGCCGAAAACAAAATTAAAATAATAAGCTAGCCAGGATGCTGACAAGGAACGCCACTTGTATTTCAAATAATAGGCGGCACTAACCCGAATGAATTGAAAATATTTCGTCACGTTTTAGTCATTATTCGCATACAAAATCATTGAGAAGTGTTCGGAATAATACATGAGTGAAAAGCACGCTAAATCCTAACGATAAAAGGCGTTTATAAAGCGTCAAAAAAATAATTATAAGAAAGCCCAAAAAAGGATTAACTTGATGAAACATTCTTCTATCGTCGAAGCCATAGGGCGCACACCCTTGGTGGAGCTGAGTCGCATCGGCAAAGATGTGACGCCTACCTTATATGCAAAGTGTGAATTTTTAAATCCTGGTGGCTCCGTAAAAGACAGAATTGCTTTTCAAATGATTGAAGCGGCAGAAAAAGAAGGCCGTATTAAACCGGGCGATACATTGATTGAGCCAACCAGTGGTAATACCGGAATAGGGCTCGCCATGGCTGCTGCGGTGAAAGGTTATCGAATGATCATCACCATGCCCGAAAAAATGAGCCGCGAAAAACAAGTGGTGTTAGAAGCATTGGGCGCCGAAATTATTCGCACACCGACAGAAGCGCCTTGGGATTGCGAGACCAGTCATATTGGTGTCGCCAATAAACTGCAAGCTGAACTACCCAATGCCCATATTTTGGATCAATATAAAAATACGGCGAATCCCGATGCACATTACTTTAATACCGCGCAAGAAATACTGGATGATCTCGATGGGCAAGTGGACATGTTGGTGGTTTCAGCGGGTACGGGTGGCACGTTAACGGGCTTAGCGCGACGTATTCGAGAAGCCTGCCCCGATGTGATCGTCGTCGGTGTCGATCCTATTGGCTCCATATTGGCTGGCGGAAATTACGTTTCCTCTTATTTGGTAGAAGGCATTGGTTACGATTTTATTCCCGATGTTTTGGATCGGGATTTGGTGGACTTCTGGGTCAAAACAAATGATAAGGAATCCTTTCAAATGGCGAGAAAATTGATTCGTCAAGAAGGATTACTGTGCGGAGGTTCGTCAGGTGCAGCGGTACATGCTGCTTTGCAAATTACCCAAAACATTAAAAACCCGGGTAATTGCGTTGTGGTTTTACCCGATAGCGTCCGCAATTACATGACGAAGTTCGTCGATGATCAATGGATGCAGGAGCATGATTTTCAGGAACCAATCAATGCAGAAAAAATGCATATGCCGACCCCTGATATTGAAACACTTGTCACTGAACCGGATGTCGCTGCATTGCCTTAAGCGTAGACCGGCTTGACGTTAATTGATTAAAAATCTGTTTGACCATCCGTAAATTTTAAAAATAAGGAATTAGCCGTGGCACAAGTATTAGAGCAAATTAATCATTTCATCTATCACAGTGATATTGATCGAGATGTTACCACGTCGGAGCGATCTATTTTGCTGGGTAAGATTGACACTGCCATTGAGAGCGCATTTCAATTAAACGATGAGACGGCAAAGCTGCTGGTTCACCGAGTATTGTACACCCTAAATTTAGCGCAACTTGATCAGGCTTGGGAAAAACTCCCCAAGAATATCAATCACCCTCTGCTGAGTGATATTAAGTATCGAATTGAAAGTGCATGGCAAGCGGTCAGTGAGAAAAAATACGCAGCAGAAATGGCGCAGTTGCCTTCGGTTGAATCGTTCCCTACTTGGATTCGCTCCCTGGTAGACGGTCATAAATCAAATGAGTTACACCCTGTATTCACATTCTTAAGAGATGATGCAAATTACGAGCAAATGCGTGAGTTCTTCTTTCAAGAAACCCCGCTAGAAATGCTGTTTGGCGATATTGTTGGTTTTATGCTGCCCGGCACCTACGGTGAAACCAAAGTGGAATTGGTAAAAAATTATTGGGATGAAGTGGGTCGCGCAGTAGATCAGCGTGTGCATCGTAATATGCGTGGCAATCTCATGGATTACTTACATATTCCACGCAATTGCTATCAAGATAATATTGATTTATTGGTGGTTGAAGAACTTGAATTGATCAATATGTACCTATCATTAGCTGAAAATCGCAGTAAGTTAGTGGAATTAATTGGCACGATGCTGGCGACAGAGTTAATGATCCCCGGCCGTTTCCAATACTTAATTGATGGCTGGCGTCGCTTAGGCATTAACGATGATTTGTTGGCGTATCACATTGAACATACATCGGTAGATGAAGTGCATGCGGATGATTTACTCGATCATGTCACTATGCCCATTTTGCAGCAAAATCCCAATTTAATGGGCGATATCGTGATGGGTGTCATGCGGCGTTTAGACGCCACGGTCGCCGTGCTAGATCGATTACATGCCCGTATTCTAGAAACGGATCAATGCTGCATTGATGACATTGCCAAGTCTGCGCAACCAGCATAGTGGGGGGCATTGAACGGCGCATATTTTGTTGTATGAGCCGTGTAAGCGTCACGAAAGACGTCGATTAATCTATCAGGTGACCTTTGTGCCAGCCGCTCACTGGTCACCTGATCGTTTAACGGATGCAAAGATGAAATAGCTTGCCGAGTCATGTTTCAGTGCAGCGTATAAGGAAAAATCATGCCGTATATTAATGTGCGTATTACAGATGATGGTGTGACACCAGAACAAAAATTAGAAATCATTCAGCAAATATCGAACACCATGTTTACCGTATTAGGGAAAGACCCAGCCACAACGTTTGTCGTCATTGATGAAGTCAAAACGGAGAATTGGGGAGTTGGTAGTACGAGTGTTAAGTTATTGCGTGCTCAACGTGCCAATGTCCACGCCAAACAGCTAGATGTCAACGAACCGCTCATTAACCAGCCGACTTCAAAAACCACAGAAGGTGCGCCATCGTGAATTCTGCTGCAGAAGCGCTCCCCGCCGATAGTGTCAGCCTGCCGATTCAAAAAAGATTGTCGGCAGCCAGTTTACAAGTGGTTGAATCATTAGCGACGGTGAATCCGTTGCGCAGTGTGATGCAATATTTGTTGGTTTACTTGGCTATAGCGTTCATCATCACCAGCGCCATTTGGCTCAATCATTGGGCGGCTACACTCTTAGCTATTTTTCTTATTTCGGCCCGCCAGCATTCTTTATATATTTTAAACCATGATGCCAGTCACTCTGCCCTGTTCAAACGCCGAGGGCTGAATCGATGGTGGGCATCTATTTTTTCCAATTTTGTCATGTTTCATCATCCTGAAGCTTGGTCATTTGTGCAGTGGCGAAGAGTGCATTTGCATCACCATCAAGGTTTATTTACCGAGCAGGATCCTAATTACGTAGGACGTCGCATGCAGGGTGACACAGAGCGCAGTTATACTGGCGGCCAATTACTATTAACCTCACTCAGAGGCGCACCCAATGCGTGGCGGGATTTTTTAGTGGGGAGGCAAGATTATGTCGCGCCGGGTCGGCTCACCGTCGAAAAAGGCAAATACGCTCATCTGCGCACACTGTTTAAAGCGTTTAATGATGACGCCGAAATGGAGCAAGAACGCCGCTGGAAATGGGTATTTTTCATCACGACGATCGCATTGATGGCGAGTTTCAATGTACTGGATGTTTTTTTATTGTATTGGATGCTGCCGATGTACACGGTCTACCCGATGATCCTTCGCTTTCATGATATTTCTGAACACAATTGGCATGTTCGATCATTAGACTTAAATGAAAATACACGTTCACGACACCCGGGTTGGATTTCAGGTTTGTTTTTAAGTTACTTGCCGCGAGGCTATCATCGTGAGCATCATGTGTTTCCTCGCGTGTGCGTGACAAATTTGCCCAACGTCAGTCAGTTATTAGTGAAAGAAGGCCTAGTGGAGCGTCCGATTAAAAATTTGCGAGCATTCTTGTCTGGGCTGGCCAAATATCACTAACGGCCACATTGGCGCTTGTTGCTGCCGCATTAGGCGGTAATTTAAACCGGAAGCGCGCGTGAATGTTGTGATGCTGTCATTTTAAAATGACCTACGACGATCTGTCGCGACCCAAAATAATTACAGCGGAACCTAACATTTTTTATCCTATTTAATAGCAGCCTGTGACGGCAATTGAATGGGAAATGAAATACTAAGACTTTCTACGATCGAAAGTCGGGTCACCGCTGATATCACCGCCTATGAGCGGCAAAAGGAAGACCGTGATGACAGGAACACACCACCAAATAGTGGATGTTGATGATGCCCCTTTTCGTGTGCACATGATGACGTCTGGCCCAGAAACCTTTTTAACCAACGGCTTTTTAATTGAGTCGGAAAAGGGTTTAGTGGCCATTGATAGTATGATGATTCGTTCTGACGCGCGCGCGTTACGAGCGTTAATTGATGAGTTAGAAAAGCCACTGCTGGCCATTATGATCACCCATGGCCACCCCGATCATTACAATGGCATTGGTGAATTGCTGCAAGGTAACGTGGACATTCCGGTCATCAGCACGGCCGGTGTGTTGGAGGGGATTCGCCGCACAGACGATGCCAAAGCCCTTAAGTGGAAACCCCACTTTAAAGAGGAATGGCCAGATGAACGCATCTTTCCAAATCGTCTGGTTAAAGATGGAGAGGTAGTGGCGTTTGATGGCATTGAATATCGCATCATGGACAAGGGTGCCGCCGAAAGTAACAGCGATACATTAATTTTTGTTGGTGAACACGCACCTGTGGTGTTTGTTGGGGACCTCGTCTTTAATCAAGTGCACAGTTTCATGAATGACGGTCACTCGTTGCTTTGGCTTGAAGTACTGCATCAGCTGCAACAGGATTTAAAAGGCACACCTCTATTATTTACGGGTCACGGGCAGCCCGGTGAACCTCAAGATTTAATTCAAAAACAAATTCAATACATTGAGCACTACCAATTGTGCATTGCGGATATCGCTCCTCGCCATCATTCGTTAACAGATGAACAAAAACAAACGTTAAAGGATTGCATGTTGGCGTTTTTACCGACCGAAGATCTTGCTGTATTTATCACGGCCGGTGCGGATGCCATTGCTAATGAGTTGTCGCAAAAACTGTTAAACGCCGTCGTGGATCACGCCGTTGAAGAGGCGAAGTAATCCAAACCCATTTGCGTTTAATTCGCATGAGCCGTCCATCATTAATGTGCAGGTATGCGTCCTATATCTGTACACAGAATAAGAGCAGGAAATTATGAGTCAGCGCTATTATCTTGCACAGTTTAGTATTTCGTTAGCCAAAGCATCATTGGATCAACCATCAATGGAAGGCTTTGTTTCTCAATTACCGATTATTAATGCATTAGCCGACAACAGCCCCGGATTTGTTTGGCGACTGCAAGGTGACCAAGGAGATTCAACGGATGTCCGTGGTTACGATAACCCGGATAAGTTGTTGAATTTATCGTTGTGGGAATCCATTGAAGCTTTAAGAAATTTTGTTTTTCGCTCAGCCCACGATGGACCCAGACGCGGCAGTCGTGAATGGTTTGAAGAAATGGATAAACCGGTTACGGCATTGTGGTGGGTGCCAGAAGGCGAACGGCCGACCGCGGCTGATGGCGTGTATCGGTTAGCGTATTTGGCCAGTGTCGGAAACACTCCGTTTGCCTTTGGCTTTAACAAGCCGTTTGATCCACCCAGCCATACCGATTCCAATACCACGGATGCGGCGTTGATGAGTCACCATTTGCAAGTGGCTCGTGAGGATGACCGCATAGTCAAGGCGCGCGAGGAAGTGATCGATTTACACCAGTACTTTGAGCAGTGGTTTCGCGGTGAAGTGGAGAAAAATGACGAAAACACGGCGTTATTAACGCAACGATTTTCGGATCACTGTGAGCTCATCACGCCTGATGGTGTTTTAAATTCAAAGTTTGCGCTGATGAATCGACTTCAGCAGGCCTATGGGCAATTTCCCACGATCCGCATTTGGATTGATGATTTTATGCCACTCCAGTTGGGTGATAACGGCGTACTGGTGCGGTATCGAGAATGGCGTGACATCGATGGCGATGTGAATTGCCGTTACTCAACCTGTTTATTTAAGCCGAGTAAGCGGGCACCGTTTGGGTTGAGCTGGTTTTCAATTCATGAAACGTGGGCACAATCGACGGTCGTGGAGCAGTATTTAAAACAGCGCACGTTAAACCAAGGGGATAAAAAAACCGCCCCAGTACTCGACGTTACTCCCTCACAACCGGCCACTTCGGTGACCGCTGAAACTCTATAGGACGCGTTCATGGATGCGGATAACGGCGACCGACAATCGGCTGCACATTTAAGTGCAGCCGAGTTTCGCCAACACGGTCATGCACTCGTGGATGCTTTAGCCGATTTAATGGAAGGCCGAGCGCAACGCCCTGCTCGCCCGCCTGTTTCTGTTGGTTGGCTGGAAGAGCAGTTTTTAGATGCACGCTGTCCTCAGGATGCTAAGCCTTTGCAGTCGGTATTCGAAGAAACGTTAGCGTTTTTAGGTGAGCACAGTGTCTCGACGTCTCACCCTAAATTTTGGGCTTACATTATGGGGGCCGCGAGCCCTATCGGAGCTTTGGCAGATTTCATCGCTTCTGTCGCCAGCGCACCGATGACCAGTTTTTCCACATCACCTTTAACCGTGGCAATGGAAGCGCAGACGGTTCGCTGGTTAGCGAATATGCTGGGCATGCCGGACAGCACGGTCGGGTTGTTCTTGAGCGGCGGTTCGGTGGCGAATTTGTCGGCGGTACAATTAGCCCTGTCTGAAAAATGCCGGTCCATGGGGAGAGAATCCACCGCTGAACGCAGCGATTTTGTCATTTATGTCAGCGCGTTAGCGCACAGCAGTATTCAAGCCGCAGTCGAAACCATGGGCTTTGCGGCTTCAGCATTAAGCGTCATTGAACTGAATGCCAGCGGTCGAATGTGTACCGACGCATTGAAACGTCGAATTCGACGTGATCGGCAACAGGGACGTGTGCCATTCATGACCGTGGCGATGGCTGGCAGCACTGCATTTGGTCGAGTCGAGCCGCTGGCCGATATTGCAGCCATCTGTCGTGAGGAGTCTTTATGGCTGCATGTGGATGGGGCCTATGGCGCGATGGCCGTGATTTCCGACCATGCCCCGCAGGCATTAGCAGGCATAACACTGGCGGACTCGGTGACGGTTGATCCACATAAGTGGATGTATATGCCCGCCGATGTGGGCTGCTTGTTAACTCGGCATACAAATAGTTTGCTGCGTGCATTTCATCAAGATGGAAATTATTATAGTAAGGACCCAGCAGAGAATGCGCTCGGTGGCGCGGCTCGATTGCAATTTCGAGATTTGGGGCCACAAACTACTCGTGGGTTCAGAGCGCTTAAAGTACGCATTGCGTTACAAGCTATCGGTGTGACTGGTTATAAACGACTCATCACAGAAGACATTCAATTAGCATTTGAGCTGTATCGTGCGGCGCAATCTGAGCCGCTCATCGAAGCTTACAGCTGCCACTTGAGCATCACCACGTTACGTTTTCATCCATTCCAAAACAAAACGGATCGCTTAGTCAGTGACAACCTTTTGTCACGATTGAACCGCATTATTCTGCAACGAATTCATAAAGAAGGCGTATTCTTCCCCTCCCATGTGATGGATCGAAATGTTTTTTTGTTGCGCGTGTGCATTGTGAATTTAAATACAGAGCGACAGCATGTGTTGGATTTTTTAAAAAGCGTGGTCCGAGTTGGGCAGCAAATATTAGCGGAAAAATCGCATACAAAGGCGTCTTCCCAATCCATGAATTCAAACGTCGGCGATGTAGAGGTATGAGTGCACAATTGGATGGGCACCGCGGGCAGACGAAAAAAAAGGCAGGTCATCTAGGATGATCTGCCTTTTTGAGTGTAAGCACTGGCTTGTGTTTAAAAATTAATCTCTTTGGTGATGCCGACCACAATGCCGTTCCCTTTCTCATCATGGCGTGTCAGTTTCACGCTCAAATCCACGTCAGAAGGCATCGCAGCGGAATATCCCACGCTGTAGTTCCAAGTTTCGTTGTGCACAAAGTCATCTGTGCGCCCTACCGTGAAAATCATGCCGGATTTTTTCCAAAACTGATAAATAGCGGACGCTTCGAAGTATCGGTACGTTTCATCTTCATCCCAGTAGCCTGAGATACGATAATCGGAGAACCCTAAATTAGCGGTATATTCTGTGTACGGGTCACGATTGCCATCAAATTCGTAGCGAATAAAGCCCGCCCCCATCGCGACCGGGCCGAGATTAAAACCAACGCCTGCATAGTTATTGATTTCGAAATAGTTGTTGTTCTCGAAGTTGCCAGTATAGGCCCAAGCGCCCGCATAGAGTCCGAGCGGCCCTGTGATATCGAGACCACCTTGCAGAACCACATCTTGACCACTTTGTTTAACGCCACGTTGGGTATGACGATTGGCCAGTCCATAGTTTAACGAGAATTCAGCCCAGACGGTGGCAGAGGCGAAAAGAAACACAAAAGCAACAGCAGTATGACGCATGATTTCATCCGAATTTAGCAAGGGGCGCACTATAGCAGCAAACAAAAAAGGGGGCTACGAAGGCCCGAGATATAGAGCGACTGCTCAGCGAAAAGTTCGCGCAGCGCACGATTCCTTTCTGATGGCTCGTCGCCATGGATTCGGATGCATCGGAGGCCGGCAGCGATCACACTGCCTAATCTCGACACCCACACCGTAACCCCAAGGCCTGGGTCGAGTGAATGGGTCAGGTCTTTGCGCGGTGATGTCGATGCGAAAGACCGAAGCCACTCGCCACATGGCGGCTGTTTATTTACCCAGAATGCGCTGCATAAAGGCTGGTAGTGCCAAGCCAGCTTGGTGCATGCCCGCTGTGTAGTATTCCGTTTCAAATGCCTTCTGTTCGGCATCGGATTGACGGAACTCAGTGGCAACACCAGATTTTTTACCTAAGGTGCAGCTCCACCAACCTGTTGGGTAGATAGGCTGGGGGAATGGAAAGGTGTGGCTGCTGACATAACCGGCGGCGCTTAAATCATCATGCAGCTTTTTGATGATGGAATCGGTGTGGTAGAGCGGGCTCTCACTTTGCTGCACCAAAATGCCATCTTCGGCCAATGCGCGGTAGCAATCTTTATAAAAATCGACGGCAAAGAGGCCTTCGGCAGGCCCAACAGGATCGGTGCTATCGATAATGATGACATCTAAACTGCCTGGCGCAGCGTCTTTGATCCATTTAATGCCGTCTTCCCACAAAAGATGGGCTCGTAGGTCATCGTTGGATGCGCACAATTCAGGGAAATATTTTTCAGAATTACGGGTGACCGCTTCATCAATATCAATTTGCCAGCAATCTTCCACATCTGGGTGCTTCAACACCTCGCGCAGCGTACCGCAATCGCCACCGCCAATAATGGCGACTTTCTTAGGCTTTGGGTGGCTAAACAGCGGTACGTGACTCATCATCTCGTGATAGATGAAGTTATCGCGTGTGGTGACCATGGTACAGCCATCTAACACCATCAACTTACCAAAGGTTTGGGTGTCGTAGATTTCCAATTTTTGATAAGGCGTCTGCTCTTCATGCAGCTTGGCTTTGATCTTTAATGAAAACGCCGAGCCTTCATCTTGAAAGGCTTCAGAAAACCAATTGCTGTCCAATGTCGTCATACGAAAACGGCCTTGATATAAATGATTGTGATGGTCCGGCGGCGAGTGGTGCAGCGCTTCGACGAGTGAAGGATGGCTGAACACATTTGCCTGCGCAAAAAAGGGCGCTAATGTAGCCCCAAGTATCAGTAAAGCCAAGGAAAAAAGTGTTGCTGTGAATTCCGACAACTAAGATAAGATAGGCGCTTTTGTTACATGCCGGATTGAGCAAAGCGCTTATCCCTTGAGAGGTATCCCAGAATTGAAGAATCAGCCACAACGCGCCCGAGATGCATACAATGTCGAACAATGGAGTGAAGGCCTGTTTGCAGTGAATGAGGGCGGTGATGTTGCCGTGTGTGCGCACCCTGAATTACAAATTCCGCTGGCGGATGTGATTGAAGCGACGCGCGCAGCCGGATTATCGTTGCCGACACTTTTGCGGTTCCCTTCGATTCTTCATGCCCGAGTGGGCGCATTGAATGACGCCTTTGCCGTGGCGTCTGAGCAACAGCACTATCAGGGTCAATTTCGATCGGTATATCCAATCAAAGTGAATCAACAGCAGCGTGTTATTGAAGAGTTGATTCATGGGCAAAAATTGGCTGGCCAGCCCATTGGTTTAGAAGCGGGTAGTAAACCCGAACTCATGGCCGTGTTAGCGCTGGCCGGCACGATGAACACCGAGCAGTCCGTATCACCTGCGACAATCATTTGTAACGGGTACAAGGACGCGCACTACATTCGCTTAGCGTTGCTGGGCGAAAAGTTAGGCCATCATGTGTACATCGTGGTTGAAAAACTGTCCGAAGCAGCCCTGATATTGCGAGAAGCTAAGGCACTGAATGTCACCCCTCGCTTAGGCGTTAGAGCACGCTTAAGCTCAATAGGGAAAGGCAACTGGCAAAATACCGGCGGCGAAAAATCCAAGTTTGGGCTGTCGGCCGGTCAGCTATTACAGCTGGTGGAATACCTTAAGCAAGAGGAAGCCTTAAGCTCCTTGCAACTGTTGCACTTCCACCTAGGCAGTCAAATAGCCAACATTCGAGACATTCAGACGGGGTTAAGAGAATGCGGTCGCATTTATGCTGAGCTTTGTTCGATTGGCTGTCCCATGGATGTGGTGGACGTCGGCGGCGGCTTAGGCGTCGATTATGAAGGCACGCGCTCACGCAATTACTGCTCAACCAATTACAGCATGCAAGAGTACGCCAATAACGTTGTACAGGCGTTTGGCCAAGCAGCGGATCAACAAGGTTTATCTCACCCCACCATCGTCACGGAATCCGGTCGAGCTTTGACGGCGCATCATGCAGTGCTGGTGACCAATGTCATCGACTGGGAACACGCAGGTGACCAAACCTTATTATCCCCAGATGCGCCTCCAGCAGCGGATATGCATTTGGTTGAGCCAGACCCCGCTGCGCCGACACTGTTGCACGACATGTGGCGAATTTATCAAACCATCAAACAAGCGCCTCATCGTTCCTTATTGGAGATGTATCACGATGTCGTGCAGGACCTCAGCGACGGACAAAACGGATTTGTGCATGGTGCCATGAGCCTCAAAGAGCGTGCACAAGCAGAAGCTTGCTATACCCAGATTTGCTTACTCATACGTCAGGGGTTAAATCCATCTCATCGCAGTCATCGCGAAGTGTTGGATGAACTGAACGAGAAACTGGCCGACAAATTGTTCGTGAATTTTTCCTTGTTTCAATCGGTGCCAGACATCTGGGGCATTAATCAAATCTTCCCCATCTTGCCCCTGACTCAATTGAACAAACCGGTCACGCGGCGTGCCGTGATTCAGGATATCACCTGCGACAGCGATGGACGTGTCGATCAATACGTCGATGGACAGGGCATTGAGTCCACGTTACCCATGCCGTCATATGGGCATGCGCATGACATACTCATGGGCTTTTTTATGGTGGGGGCTTACCAAGAAATTTTGGGCGACATGCACAATTTATTTGGCGACACGGATAGCGTAGATGTGCACATTGATAAAAATGGCGAGATACGACTAGAACACCAGCAAGCCGGTGATTCTGTTGCTTCTGTGCTGCGTTATGTCAATTTCGACCCAGACCAATTACCAGCACTTTATGAAGCGCAAATTCGTCAAGCTCAGTTATCCCATGAAGATAAGGCCCTGTTTTTAAAGGAACTTACCACATCGCTTTCGGCTTACACCTACCTACGTCATTAACCTCGTTACCGAGTAATTAGGTTCGTACAAAGTACAAATGGCGACATAATACATGCCACTTTCACCTAAATTTAAACGGGTGAAAGGGCCTGTTAACAACACATTGGTTTAAAAGCCGCCGTCCTAATAAAAACATCGTCTGAGGTCTACCTGACTTGCCTAAATTACTGGTCTATAAATTTCTACGCCGCTCATAAAAGTCATCGATTCAAGGAGGCAACCATGACGCAAAAAGAGACCAAGGTCGCTAAAAAAGCCAATGCATCCGCTGCAGCATTGAACGAAGTCCCTACGCATCAAGAACCCGAACCCGACATGAAATTTATTGGAAGTACCGAAGAAGGCGTGATGCGATCCATCGCTTCTAGGAAAAAACTACGCTCAAAAGTCGATGCTGATGTGGATGCTTTTTTAGAAAACGGTGGCAGGATTAATAATATTGAACCCAATGTTATGGCGGATCCACCGCGCAAGCCGACCTCTAACTACGGGTCTCGCCCCATTTAATGACGGTCACGGAACACGCACTCACTGGGTGACCACACTGCTCGGTGCGTAAAAAAGCAGGCTTGCCTGCTTTTTTTATGACCGACGAAAACATGACGCACACCTATTTAGAATTAGGCGCATTGTCTCAATTTGGAGAAATTGACTCAAACGGCCGTTGCGGCGTTGGCGAGGTCAAACTAAGGTGCTGACCACAGTCCTTTACGTCATTGACGCGCTCTGCATGGAGGCTGCTTCATCAGCTATACGTGAGCGTGGATGCGCGGACTGACCTTTCGGGGGAAAGGTCACAGATGACGGCGCAGGCTTCATCTGTTGAAACAATAAAAATAATAAAGGGCACCTTCCATCATTCAATTTGACTCTCGGCTCTGGCTTCCTGCTTCGCTTTAACGTCTGCAACTATGCAGTCCAGTAAGAGGCTGTTGTGCTTTAGTGCAAGGAAGGATTCGCAACGAAATGACGAGTCCTGAAGTCCATCCTAATTTCGGTGTTGTGTTTTTTCGATTTAACCCGTTAGACCTTCAAACACACGCCTTGAACTTAGAATGATCTGTCGGCCAGAGTTTAAAGTGAATGATTAGAGGTATGCCCTAAAGACACATCTCACAGGATCAATCATGCATCAGGCCCAAACGACGCGTCATGGCTCAGCGGTGATCGCGCTGTTCAGTAGCTTTCTATTGTGTACGTCTGCACAAGCGCACCTTCTGTTAAAAGACGCAAACTTAGATCAATGGATTGCGTTTAGCCAACATCGGCAAACGTCCTACGAAAGAACCATGGATTTAGAGCAAGGCGTGGTACTGCGAGCAGAAAGTCAGGACTCAGCCTCAGGCTACGAACGTCGGGTGAACATCGCGTTGGCGCGCACCCCTATTCTGTCTTGGCTGTGGGCCATCGAATATTTTCCGTCTGTGAAATCCATCAACTCGGAAGGCATCGAAGTCACGGTGAACCAATTTGATGAACAGCATCCCGCGAGTCGAGATTTTGCGCTCAGTCTGACCGTCGGCAGACACAGCCTATGGGGTTCAAAAACAGTACATTATGTCTGGTCGAGCCAGCTGGCAGCGGGCGCTCAATGGCGTAACAGCGAAAACAGTTTCACCTTCGTTGTGAATGGGCCCGAGCACAGCGTACAACGTTGGCAATACCTACAGAGAGACGTGGCGGCGGACTGGCAAAGCGCATTTGGTGAGTCCATTGATCAAATCGATTACGTTTACATCATGACGGACACAGACAACACTCAGGGCACTGCCGCGGGTTATTACGGCGATATAGAATTCATCAAGCAGGGAATGGTCGCAACGTCCACGCAGCCGAAATGAATATTATTGGCTAACGAGACTGGCGATCATCAGAGTCGCGTTTGCGACTCTGAGTGAGGCAGGCGGTGAGAGCAGATTAATCAAACTCATACTCGATGATGGTGGGTGCGTGCAGGCCCCACATAGCATCGCGGTCGACTTTAGCGTCGACAATGAACTGGCGAATCTCAGGCGTACAAAATTGATAATCAAAACGCCAACCGTCTTGATTGCGACGCGCCTTTTCCGCATCTGGCCACCAAGTAAACTGATTTTCACCAAAGTTAGCTTCACGGAATGCGTCGACAAATTCAAGTGGCCCAGTGATCTGATCTAACCAAGCTTGTTCTTCGGGCAGAAACCCTGGCTCGCCTTGATGATCAGACCAGTTCGCCAAGTCCACTGATTTATGGGCAACCCAGTACGTGCCTGCAAAGATAAACTCACGGCGCTTGCGCTTGGTTTTCTTTAAATGCTCCAGAAATTCTTGCTGGAAGGCCAACTTATCCTCAAGCGTATTGTGCTCATCAATATTGGGCATGAGCAACGAACCCACCGAAACATGCTCAAAGTCAGCCTGCATGTATCGACCATAACGATCGCAGCTTTCAAATGCCAGCCCCGTCATAATGGCCTTCGGCATGTCTTTCGTGATCACGGCAACGCCACTGTAATGATCAGGCTCGGCGTCGAAGAAATATGCGTTGTAGCCTTCTGGATACAAGACGTCGTCACTGAGCTGGTATTCTTTTGCTTTCAGGTTTTGTACGCAGACCACATCGGCATCCTGGTCACGAATCCAGTCATAAAAGCCGTCTTTAACAGCAGCCTCTAGGCCGTCCACCTGAATGTTAATCACCTTCATAGAGGGTCCTTGTATTACGGATGCGGTATGATACTGAAGTTTTATTTAGTACCAAAGAACCAATTACGAACATTATTGTGTTTATTTTTTCGCCACAGCGAAGGGAAGCACATTGGAAAACAGAATCTTACCTTCGCGCTGCCAAATGGCTGACGGAAGAGTATAATCTGATTTCCCGCAAAGTTGGCGTTGATACGCCACAAGTATTACATTTCCTTTATCCCTCAGTGTAGACAATGGTTAGTTGAATGCAGGATTACCAAAAAGCCTTTATCGAGTTCGCCATTTCTCAGGGCGTGCTAAAGTTCGGCGAGTTTGAGCTCAAGTCTGGCCGAATCTCTCCCTATTTTTTTAATGCCGGATTGTTCAACAGTGGCAAAGCCATGAGCCAATTGTCTCAAGCTTACGCTGCCGCCATCGTGAATTCCGGCGTCCCCTTCGATGTCCTATTTGGCCCAGCCTACAAAGGGATTCCCCTCGCCGCAACTACGGCGATGGCATTATCGGAACGACATGAGCGTGATACACCCTACGCATTCAATCGAAAAGAGAAGAAAGCCCATGGCGAGGGCGGCACATTAGTCGGTGCAGCGTTAGACGGCAACATTTTGATTATTGATGATGTGATAACTGCCGGAACGGCCATCCGCGAAGTGATGGCGTTGCTTGAAGAGCAAGGTAACGCCAAACCTGCAGGTGTCGTCATCGCGCTGGATCGCCAAGAAAAAGGTAAAGGTGAATTGTCAGCGATCCAAGAAGTTGAACGCGATTACGGTATCCCTGTGATCAGTATTGTGAAGTTGGAGCAAGTGTTGGAGTACGTTGGGCAGTCCGAAGCATTCAACGATCACTTTGCTGCGATTGAAGCGTATCGTAACCAGTATGGCGTTGAGTGATTACGTTGATGGGTCGGACGTCGGGCGCTAGACGCTGGTTTAGCCAGGGTGGATGCGTGATGGTCTGATAATTCGGGCGTCATCCAAAATCAAAAAAGCCGGAAGGCAATCCAAAGTATCAAGTAATCGCTTTCCGGCTAACAACGTTTGTTAATTTAATGCAATGATGTTGGCGCTTTCATGCCCTTTAGGATACGCCATGCGAGCGATCAATTTTCGCATCATTAACCATTCATCGCGCACAGGGTGCGCTCCAACAAAAGACACCGTAAATACGCGACTTGATCGCGTAATCTATTTCAGCTCCGGTCAAGTAGAACCAAAAACTTCAGCTACAAGATTCTGTTGTAGTGTGGATGAGCGAAGGTCCGACACTTCGGGCGTCATCCACCATCAAAAAAGCCGGAAGGCGACTACGTCTTATCCGGCCTAATTGCTTATGAGATCCTTCACAGTATTTCCAGAAATTATAAATTACAAGGAATAGATTTAAGTCTTGTAATCTACAGTGTGAAATAGAAATGTCGTAGTGGGCGGATGAGCAACGCGTCACCCGCCATTATGTTAGTTAACTAAGGTTTAAATTTACTCCATGCTTGTCGAAGATTTTTTGTAGAGTTTCAAATTGTTCATAATCACCATTTGACTTTATTGCATTTAAGGATTCACTGGAGTGTTTCCAAACTAAATTCATAGGTAACTGAACGTCTAGGGCTCCAGTAAGACAGTCTTCAAGAGCATCAAGGCTTTTTCCTGCGTAACCCCCTGG
Source organism: uncultured Saccharospirillaceae bacterium (assembly GCA_947503895.1). Classification (GTDB taxonomy): domain Bacteria; phylum Pseudomonadota; class Gammaproteobacteria; order Pseudomonadales; family Oceanobacteraceae; genus Bermanella. The sequence continues at coordinate 199,778 of CANNFT010000002.1, read as the reverse complement.
TCCAAATACAGCTTCGCCAAATGCGCAATAAAAGCTAGTAATGTCAGGTATATCCTTTCCATCAATTTCTACATCTTTCTTGTTAGATGCAATTTTCTTTCTCTTATCCAGTAAGCTTACATTTAGCCACGCTTTTTTCCTTTCAAAGCAGTCGTTTCTCCATAAACCAGTAGTTTTTGGAAATGCTGTAAATCGATCTTTCCATATGTTAACTTCTTCATTCCGAATGAGAGGTAATCCAGATCCATTCATAATTACACTTAAATCATTCCCTGCTTTAGAAATATCAATTTCTTCAACTACTCCGTCTAAAATTGATACCTCCTTACCATTATTATCCAATAACTTTATTAGCAGATCTCCTACCGGAACTTTTGAATGAGTTACAATTTCGTGTGATATATGTCCTGCCGAAAAAAAATAGCTATTACTATCTTGTAGTACTTCAAGCTGACTGAAATTGCCAAAATTAACGTAATTATCTTTCTTGTCTTTTATAAAAATTGAAAAGTTATGATTCAACATTTTTTCAGTCACTTATTACCTCCTGTTTTGGGCTTACTTCCACCGTCTTGGCGCGATGGTTCTGGAAATGTTTTTATACCAACTTCATAATTATGATTTTCAACATAACCCATCTTTACTCCTCTTGATGTTTTTAGCATCAATATTCTATGGTGCGCACCGTTATCCCCCGGAACCAACCATTCTGTTGCTCCAGCCCACTATTCGGTGCCTTTCGTTCTTCCTTCATATATTTTTTGCTTACCAGTATTAGGCCCTTTTGCGTGAACATTTGGTGTGCCCTTTCCTAGCTTAATATCCTCGCATGCCTCTCTAATTGATTCACGTACCGGATTTGGGGAAGATAGTTTATCTTTCCTTGTAGTATTCTCTTTACAATTCTCATTATGCACCAGCACGTTCTTCTGGGTCACATAATAAGTATTAAAATCCGCAATGGTGAAGTTATAGGTCGGGGCAATCGTATTGAGATCAATGATGGATTCAACGATGACTGCGCCATTGCCATCGGTTTCGATTTGATCACCCGCATTTAATTCCAGCGTGCGTTTCCAACCTGCATCAATGGTGTAAAACGGGTGATCGTCTGTGGTTTCGGTTTCAATCTGTTCTTCGCTACCATAAGCATGGTACAGCATTTGTTCCACAGGTAAGCCCGACGACGACATGATGAAATCACTGGAACCTAAGTGATCTTTTAAGTAGTAGAACCACTGGTTAGTTTCATGCTCCAGTCGAACCAGTCTTGAATCTGCAACAAAGACGTAGCTTTGTGTACTATTGGGCTCGAATGCAATACTTTGCATCGGGTACAGCTACATTAATGGCCAAGTGGGCTGCGCCGGTAATGAAGGAATAAAAACGAAAAATAAGAAACAATCTTGTGTTGCGAGAAGTCAGGGTAAATTTGTGGTGAACGAAAGGGACTTAGATCGAATGGGGCACGAAACAGTAGAAAACACAAAAGGGCATCATAAAGGCCATTTTATCACCCATTCTCTGGCGATGTGATTGAAAGAAACCAAAACAACAAATTGGAAATAGGTAAATGAACGTGAACTTAGATTTAAATGGTGAGTATTATGTTTTAGAACGGGAAAACAAAGACATTTACCCCAGAATCCGTTCAAACCTAGAACCAGGATTTTTAACTCAGCCCGTAGATGGACCTTTTGAACTGACGCTTGATCTATTTTCAGATCTACAACCAAATTCAGAATTTACAGATTATCACGCATTATCTTCTATAGGGGTTGTCTCTGATGCCTTCAAAAAAGCCATTGATGAAATTGGTGTTTATGGTGCAGAGTGTGTTAAGGGTACCGATGGTGATGTAATCAAAGAACATTATCTTAGCTATCATCTATTGCATGTATATAACTGGATTAAATGTATAGATATAGAAAAGTCTGATATTGGCTATGATAGCGAAAACGACATGGTAGATTATGTAGAGCGTTTCGCACTGGATTCAGAAATATTAATTAAAATACCGGAGGATAAACGGCAAATATTCAGGCTAAAAGATTCCCCAAGTATTCAAGTTATACATGAAAAATTTATGAACCAAATTAAAGCGTATAAACTGAATGGGTATGCTTGCATCCCTATTAATAAATGGAATGATTCATTAGGATTTGATTAATCTAATACATCACAGCCCTAAATTTAGTAAAAATACTACCATTTAAAAAATGGTTGTCTTGCTATTCCTCTCATGCCGCCGCTAGTGTCATTAAAATAAGTATGGGCCGTTCTTGAACTAGAAAACCAGAAAGGCCCATTCTAATCTATTGTGTTTTTAGTCTAGAGATAAATTTTTCTGTTAATTTATAAACGGATGCTGGATTAGCACCTGTAATGAGTTCTCTGTCTTCCACTACCTGTGACATTGACGGCAACCTTGCAGTACTCAATTTTAAGCCAGCTTCGCGTGCCTTTTCGCCGACATAAAACTGTAATTTACTGCCCCTTAAATACAAGAAATTTTCAAGTATGACCTCTTCTGACTTATTTCCGAGAGTGATGTTATAACCTTTGTAGATTAAGCTATCTTTTTGATGTTGCGTTAACGGTGTGAATGGGTCATAAACCCCATCCATTGTCGTTAGCAGTAAAATGGGAGCATGGCATATAATGGCAGTTGTTTTTTGTTGGTTATGAAAGTGCTTTAGGATAAAGCCTAATGATTCGTTGTATAGCAGGTCGGTCTTGGGAGCATGACCGCCCGGAATATAGAGCCCATCATAGTCTGCAAGACGAGCGTCATGGGCTAATGACTCTAAAACCAGCATTGGTTTTTCGATCAGCTCACGGGCGTTCATTTCGTATTCAATGTCGTCAAGAAACTTACCGACCTCTTCATTAGCATAACGATTTGAAAACTTGAGGCGGCCAAAGTGCTTCATCGCGGTTTGTATGTCTTTAGCCCGCTCTTCCTTGGCTCTGGCATTGAGTCTAATAACGTCTTTGGGCCAATTTGACGTGACTGCCAGTTTATAAAAATACATCTGTAGTCCGTATCCGTCGATAACGGGCGCTACACCATCGGGTGTTGCTATATCAAACTCAATGTTATTACGTTCAAGCTGGCGCATCGTTTCAGCCAGTTCGCTGACAAAATAGCCAGACTCGACCGTTCCACCATTCTTTAAATCTAAGTAGTCTGCGGCCGAGACGACAATGAGGACTTTACCATTACTGGCGTATGCGCTGATACTCACTACAAGGGTGAGGAAAATAATGATGAGATTTTTCAAGCTTACTCCTAAATATTTTGTGTTGTTTCACGCTTCAAATAACGTTCCTATTAAGTTCGCTACATACCTGTATCAATTAAAGGTGTGTGAGCACCATAAGCCTTATTGAAGGGTTTGCAATCTTCTGGATATATTTCCGAATAAACACCCAGTTTATTCGCATTACCTGTAGGCCATCCTTTCATTAAAGCGGAGTGATTGATGAGATCGATTTTATAAATTGTCTTAATGTAAATTGACTGAGATATTGATAGGTGACCGACGAAATAGCGAATTTTTACTCATTTTATTCGCTAGTATCTCCGATCGAGTGAAGGCTTTTCTGAGAATATTGACCGTGAATTTTTAATTGAGAAATATTTGAATGCGTCCATTAATATAATGATTGGTCGTCAATGGGTAATAGGAATATTTAATCACGAAAGAGCAGGTCGTCTTTCAACCACCTGCTCGCTTCATTTAGTTTTACCCTTTGATGCATAAAACTTGCTTCAAGGTATGCACCACCTCGACCAAATCGCTCTGATTATCCATCACTTCATCGATATCTTTGTAAGCAGCTGGAATTTCATCTATGACCGCAGAATCTTTACGGCATTCGACACCTTTTGTTTGTGCTTCAAGATCGGCTCGTTTAAACACTTTTCTTGCTGCGGAACGACTCATGACGCGGCCGGCTCCGTGTGAACAAGAACAAAAAGACTCAGCCTCTCCTTTTCCTTTTACGATAAAAGATTTAGCGCCCATGCTGCCGGGTATGATCCCTAGGGTTCCTTTTTCTGCATTGATGGCGCCCTTACGAGTGACCATTACATCTGCACCGAAGTGATGCTCTTTATTGACATAGTTATGATGGCAATTGATCGCATGTCTATCGAGTGTAAACTTGGGCAAGAACGGTTCGATGGCTCTTACGACGAGCTGCATCATTTCTTCTCGGTTGAGTCGTGCGTATTCTTGTGCAAAATTTACGGCTTCAAGGTAGTCGTCAAAATGAGGATTGCCCTCAACGAAATAAGCAAGATCACGGTCAGGTATATTTTGAAAATGCCCCTGCATATCTTTTTTGGCTAGGCGAATAAAGTGATTGCCGATTGCATTTCCGATTCCTCTGCTGCCACTGTGTAACATGATCCAAACGGAGTCACTCTCGTCGATACACATCTCTATGAAGTGATTCCCACTGCCCAGTGTGGCCATTTGCTTAGCCCACAGTACTTCTGGTTTTTTCATCATTTTTAAAAGAGCAGGATGCTTATCAAATAGATATTTCACATTAGACTGCAATCGATTGCATACCGCGCTGCGAATGGAAACCGTTTTATGTGCACGTAACCCGACGGGCACGGCACGCTCTATGGCTAATCGTATGTCGCGTAATTGATTCGGTAACTGAGATGACTTGATGGACAACCTTACGGCCATCATGCCACACCCAATATCGACGCCGACTGCTGCTGGGATAATTGCTCCGACGGTTGGAATGACCGAGCCTACCGTCGCGCCTACTCCCAGATGAACATCTGGCATGGCAGCAACATGTGAATGAACAATGGGCAATTGCGCAATATTTTTTAACTGCGTCATCGCTTTATGATCAATATCGGTGGTGAATATTTTCACGGGTTTGTGCCCATTGCGGGCGTTTTTGTTGAGTTCAATTTTGACTGGCATAAAAAATCCATGTGGCAATTCAATAATCGCCCATAAAATAATGACTATGCCTTCTGAACTAAGGTGCGCAGCATGACGTAGGTTCACAGAGAAGCCTTCGTTTATGCATAAAAAAACCCTGACAGGTTTTCCTTGTCAGGGTTTTATCGATCCTAACTTAGAAGGCATTACATGTTCGCCTTCCAAGTGTGAGTACTCAAAGGCTTATTTAGTTGATTCCATTTTTTGACAAAGCATATTTTGAGTCCTCCACATTCAATTGATTAATTTAAGCTGGGGATTGTAATCCGGAAAGATTATATGTCAACCGTTGTTTTCGCGTTTTTAATAACGTTAATGGTAAACATAAAGCCGATATCCTCATTAACCTTTTCTAACTTTTTTGATCGCTGATATGAAGGCTAAAAGTTAACGATAGTGATTGAAGCGCCATATTGAAATCGTACTGGTATAATATTCATTTAGTTTACGTTAAATAAACTGGCCGCCGTCTTGATCGCTCGAATGAATAGAGGTATGGCTGGTTTAGAAAAATCCGGATTTAATGGATGGTTTATTCTATTTATCCGCTTCTGTCTCGGCTTGATGAAGAACGCGATCACTGATGAAGCACATGGCGTTATGGGTCATTAAGGCAAACTAATCATGTGCTTCGCAGTGCAGAATAGGCGCTATTATTGAGACGCTACTGTCGCACTGATCGGAGGGTTACATAAAAAATCGGTTAAAATTTCTTTTCTCTTTGGTAAAAAGTGGTCGTTTAAGGCTGGTGAAATAGCTCCACTCTCACTCACTTGCACAAATCCATTTGAATTTGGCCATAACACACCAGGGCTGATTTCTTTGCCGGTAGAATATTCATGGCAGCCGCCACAGCTCATGGCGCCAGCTCGATTCAGTATCATCTCACTGGTGAGTGCTTGAATACTTTCATTTGTATGGCTGCTGAGTTGCTCTTGAATGGATTGTTGAAAGGTGGTTGATGCTAACAAAAGAGGCTCATCTCGACCGGGTGTAGAATCGGATTGAAATTCATTGTAGGCATTATCGTTATTTAAGAATATTGAAGTAATGACTCCCGTTTGATCTTTATTTTGTGACGTTATTTCAGGCGACAGTAGATCATTCATGTAGACGGTTAAAAAATCGGTTTGGTATTGAGTGGCCAATAGACTTTGTCCGGTATAGAGTTCCGAGAGTGGATTGGCTTTCACGGTATCCATGTTGAGTACCACTCCTTCTGGTCGAATCGCAGTCTTAAATTCCCTTAATTGCCATATAAAATCTTCATTATTAACGAAATTATTTGTTCGAATTTGACCAGTGCGACGTGAGTAATGTCTGAAATCAATGACAGGTGGCATATTTATATTGGGCAATGTTAAGCCCCGATAGAAAAACCTTTCCAGATTTTCTAGTGGCGCAGGGTGGTTATTCAATGATGCCCAAAATTCAGCAATGGGCATGCACCCTGCGAGCCCAAGGTGCGGTAGCGGATTGGGATATTGCGCTTCAAAAATAACAAAAAATCGATTAAGCACAGAAGGCTCGGGTAAGGCTTGATGATAAATAATTCTATACTCGCCGCAATGTGCGCCATTTGCATCGGCTAAATCAAATCGATTAAAGATCGCAGTAGGTTGCATGGTGTCATTTAGTAACGCTTCAGCACTTAGACTTGCTTCACCGGGTCTAACCTCCAGTGGCATAGACACTCTGGATGCTTGGTTGAGTCGAGCAGGATCCGTATATTGGCGCAACATAGACTGAACGACATTTATCGGGTTCGTGAAGGGTGCAGGACTGGATTGAATGATTCTTTGAATGGTTTTTCGAAATGGGAAGAGTGTTTGTAATGCATCGGGGTCATTGAAAATTAATGCGGACCCTAAAGGATCAATGTCTTCCATGGGGCATATTGATGGCGATAAGGTAAATTGATTTTCCACAGCACTCAGGCTTTTGATCTTATGATCGAATCGATGGTGTAAGTTGGCACCTTGGCCCGGTCCACCTGCCTGTGCGTGCATGCCCGCCAGTATTGATAAAGAGATAAGTAGCGTTTTTATTTTCATGTTGTTTCTCATTTTTTTCGTGAAATAAATCGTGCTCCATCATGCTAGTTTTTATTTGTCGGGGAATTGTGAAAGAACCATGGAAGTTGCGTGCTTTATTTCTCAATAAATACATTAATTGATACAGCAATATTTCGTTATTTATTCCTGTACATTGAGGCAGGCAGGATAGAATTGGCCGGATACAAGCACCGGAATAGACGCTTGAACTTGACTTAAAGTGAGCGGCTTTCCGTGCCTTTACATGAGGGGCGATAATTCGAAAAAGATAACGCTTTTTGTATTGTATGGCGTTGAACGGTGGTGGTTAAGGCGGTGTATTCAATAAAATAAATATGGGGTACGGTCATCATGTCGTTATCCTGAATGAGTGACTATGATAACAGACATAGTAAACACGCAACGGTCCATGTCGCGTGTTTTCGCTATTGAACCCATTAGGCCTTCAAAAACACGCCTTGAGCTGAGAATGATCTTTCGAGCAGAGTTTAAAGCAAATTACTAGAGGTGCTCTTTTTTATTTATGCACCTAATTCTTTTGATAGACTTTCGCTGCGATCGCTGGCCGCTTTTAAAGCTTTTGCCACCAATTCAGGCAGGCCATCGTTTATAAATGTGTTAATGGCTTGCTCGGTGGTTCCGTTTGGCGAAGTGACTTTGCGACGTAATTCAGCAGGGGCATCCGCACTATTTTTAGCCATGGTGGCTGCGCCTAAGGCGGTTTGCAATGTGAGGGAAGTTGCGGTTTCTTCACTCAAGCCCATTTGTTTGCCTGCATCGATCATGGCTTCCATTAATAGGAAATAATACGCAGGGCCGCTACCGGATACCGCTGTCACGGCATCCAACTCCGATTCTTTATTGACCCATACCACAATGCCCACAGCCTCTAAAATAGATTGCGCCAGTGTTTTTTGTTCCGCGCTAACATGCGAATTGGCAAACAATCCAGATGCACCTAACTGAACCAGAGCCGGTGTATTTGGCATGCAGCGGATAATGGGAAGTGCGTCATCAGACCATGTTGCAATGCTATGCAGGTCAATGCCGGCAGCAACGCTGATTAAAAGTGGTGAAGATTTTTTTAGCGAGGCCTTAATCGGCGTCAGTACAGACTCCATCACCTGAGGCTTCACCGCTAAAATAACAACGTCGGCGATTTCGACAGCTGCGGTGTTGTCCGTCGTTCCGTTGATTCCCCATTGTTGTTTCAATTGTGCAATGTGATCCGCATGAGGGTCACTGGCCCAAATGTTTTTAGGGTCAAAGCCTTGCTCGATTAAACCGCCGATTAACGCACTGGCCATATTGCCAGCGCCAATAAATGCAATGGTGCTCATGACAGACTGCCTTTTACCGTTTTTAATTGATTAGAAAAATGTTGTACTGCTTTTTATATGAGAGTGCTGCGTTAACCGTTTGCACGACCCTCTCGGGCACCAAACAATGCAGTGCCAATGCGAACCAAGGTGCTGCCACATTCAACGGCAAGGGATAAATCGCCGGACATGCCCATTGATAATGTATCGACTTGGGAATATCGACTTTGCAAACCATGAAACGATTGCTGCATGGCCTTAAAATCTTGTTTAAGGGCTATGGCGTCTTGTTGAGCAGGAATGCACATCAATCCTCGCAATTGTAAATTTGGCAATGCACTGATCTGATCTGCGAGTGTGTCCACATCGTTTAACGCCACACCCGCTTTTGAGGCTTCTTGGCTCACATTTATTTGAATTAACACATTCAAAGGTGGCAGGTGACTGGGCCTTTGTTCGCTTAATCGTTGGGCGATTTTTAGGCGGTCGACGGTGTGCAGCCAGTGGAAATGTTCCGCAACCGCTTTGGTTTTATTGGATTGCAATGGACCAATAAAATGCCAGGTGATATTGAGATGCGCCAGAGTCTGTGCTTTTTCAACCCCTTCCTGAACGTAATTTTCGCCGAATGCTCGCTGTCCGAGCTGATAAAACGCTTCAATGTCAGGAATGGGTTTGGTTTTCGAAACGGCTAACAACTGAACGGACTGGGGGGCTCGGTTGGCCTGCGCTTCTGCGTCAGCGATTTGCTGCTGCACCAATTTTAAGCGTTGAGAGAAATCCGTCATGTCATCCTGCGTTTGCTTTCGTTAAACTTTGGTTAAAATGAGTCTTTATAACCAACAGGTCTGAACCCTGTCATGGGTCGCGGTTAGATTATAAGCGGCCCTCACTGGCAAACCAGCGGTGGGTGATTATCGCACGGACACCGTTGCGGATGAACATCACCGAACAAACCACAGCTGAAACAGGCTGCTAAACTTGAGTCAGACCATCGCGGAGCATTGAGTTGCATGGATATTACTGAATTACTGGCGTTCTCAGCCAAGCAAGGGGCATCGGATCTCCATCTATCGGCCGGATTGCCACCTATGATTCGAGTCGACGGCGATGTGCGCCGTATTAACCTGCCCGCCCTAGAGCATAAAGAAGTACACAGCTTGGTGTACGACATTATGAACGACCGTCAGCGCAAAGACTTTGAAGAATTCCTTGAGACGGATTTTTCCTTCGAGGTTCCGGGTGTCGCGCGTTTTCGTGTTAACGCATTCAACCACAATCGGGGAGCCGGTGCGGTGTTCCGGACCATCCCATCTAAGGTCTTAACCTGTGATGATTTGGGAATGGGGCAAATCTTTAAGGATTTGGCACTGAAACCACGTGGACTCGTATTGGTCACAGGCCCCACGGGTTCGGGTAAGTCGACCTCACTGGCGGCCATGCTGGACTACGTAAATGACAATCACTACAAACACGTTTTGACCGTTGAAGACCCGATAGAATTTGTGCACCAGAGCAAGAAATGCTTGGTTAACCAGCGTGAAGTGCACCGAGATACGTTAGGCTTTAACGAAGCCTTGCGCTCTGCGCTGCGTGAAGACCCCGATATCATTCTAGTAGGTGAGATGCGTGACCTTGAAACCATTCGTCTTGCATTAACCGCAGCAGAAACCGGCCACTGTGTGTTTGGCACCCTGCACACCACATCTGCGGCAAAAACCATTGACCGTATCGTCGATGTATTCCCTGCGGAAGAAAAATCCATGGTGCGCTCGATGCTGTCTGAATCGTTGCAAGGCGTTATTTCACAGACGCTGTTGAAGAAGAAAGGGGGCGGTCGAGTCGCTTGCCACGAAATCATGGTGGGCACACCGGCCATTCGTAACCTGATTCGCGAAGACAAAGTGGCGCAAATGTACAGTGCGATTCAAACCGGTGGTGCGCAAGGTATGACAACGATGGACCAAAGCTTGAAAAGCTTGCTACAGAAGGGCCTTATTTTGCCTGAATCGGCGCGCGAAAAAGCGAAGAATCCTGATCAGTTTTAATGTATATACTCAGGCCTGATGAGTTGAGGTTACCTTTATGGATTTAGATAAGCTGTTGCGTTTAATGGTCGACAAGAGCGCTTCCGACTTGTTTTTAACAGCCGGAATGCCACCGAGCATGAAGGTGCACGGTCGCATTCATGCGGTGACCAAAACGCCCTTGTCGCCTGAGCAAACCAAGGATGTCATCTATGGCATGATGACGCCCAAGCAAATTGAAGAGTTTGAAGAAAACCACGAATTAAACTTTGCCGTGAGCGCCAGTGGTGTCGGCCGTTTTCGTGCAAGTGCTTTCTTCCAGCGAAACTTGGCCGGTGCTGTCTTGCGTCGAATTGAAACGCGTATTCCTCAAATTGAGCAACTCGGTTTGCCGGAAATCATTCGTGAAATTGCCATGACTAAACGTGGCTTGGTGCTGTTCGTAGGAGCGACCGGTGCCGGTAAATCGACCTCCTTGGCGTCCATGTTAGGGTATCGAAATCAAAATAGTCGTGGACACATCATTTCGATCGAAGACCCGATTGAATACATGCACCAGCACCAAGGCTGCATCGTGACGCAAAGAGAAGTCGGGTTGGATACCGACTCGTTTGAAGTGGCCCTTAAAAACACACTTAGGCAAGCGCCTGACGTGATCATGATTGGTGAGGTGCGAACAGCAGAAACCATGAATCATGCGATTACATTCGCGGAAACCGGTCACCTGTGTTTGGCAACGTTGCACGCGAACAATGCCAACCAAGCATTGGACCGCGTTATTCACTTTTTCCCGCCAGCCGTACACGGGCAAATCTGGATGGATTTATCACTGAATCTCAAAGCGATTGTGGCGCAACAATTGATCCCCACACCCGATGGCAAAGGTCGACGGGCGGTGGTCGAGGTGTTAATTAATACGCCGTTGGTCTCCGATATGATTCGCAAAGGTGAAATACACGAGCTAAAAGGCTTGATGAGTAAGTCTGGTGAGCAAGGCATGCAGACATTTGATCAGGGTCTTTATAAGTTGTATCAAGCCGGTGAAATTACATACGAAGATGCGCTTGCTCACGCCGATAGCGCTAACGATCTGCGCTTAATGATCAAACTGGCCAGTGAAGATGCGGAACAACTGACCTCGGCGACTCGCGGGTTAACGTTACAAGATTAGTCCGATAAGAAAATAACAGGCTATTTTTACCAACCCGCAGGCATCCGATTTGCCTGTGGGTTGGTTGTCTGCATTGCAGAAAAAATATGCTTCAGCAGTCATGGCCGCTGCGCCATGTAATGTGATTGGTATACATGCAAAAGTATTTATTACCCTTTCTTGGCTGTGTCACTTTTGTGCTCGTCGCCGCTATTTTTTGGCAGTACCAGAAGGCCACTGCGCAATTAACGGAGCAAGTGGAAGCGGAAAAAAAACAACTGGTGAAAGATATTCTACAAGCGCAGGCGTTGGGCGAAGGTATTTTTATAGGTACGCAGCGAACGCACTTGCAAACCGAGTTGGTGATGCAAAGTATCGATGCGCAAAACCAATTTTCGCGGCACTACCATAGTTTGTTTATTGAGAATGGAAAAAACTGGTGCTTAAAAACGCAGCTCATTTATCCGCAAAAAAAATCGCAGGTATTTGATCAGAGTTGGCTGGCCTCAGCAGAAGGCTGCTTACCATAACGCGGATATTTTGATTCATGGATAAGCGGCGCGAGCGTGATTTCGCTAACGCACGCATCCATGAATCTTTTACTTAGAGGTGCCCTTAGGGCGCTTTATAAAGATGCCCTAAGCTTGATAGACCAACCGCCCCCCCAGCAAAGTATGTGAAACACGATGTGAAAATTGATGTGATGTCCACGGGCTGTTTTTACCCATAGAGGCCATCGTTTCAGCGCCGAGGCTGTAGCCCCCACGATTCTGAATGATGGCTAAATCAGCCGGTCCACCAATGTTTAATTGCCCGAGTGGCTTCCTCAAAATTTGCGCGGGCAAGTCTGTCACTGCTTGCACGGCGGCTTTTAAAGTCAGGGCATTGTTCTCGACCAAGTCGAATAAAACAGCCGTGAAGCTATCCAATACGCTGATGCCGGACTCTGTTGCTGCAAACGGTGCCATTTTGGCGGCCATTTCGTGAGGACGGTGGTTTGAGCAAATCGCCAATTCATTCTTATTCACTGCGGATAGTAATGCTTGGCGATCGCTTTCACTGCGGTAAACAGGGTTCACATGAATGAGTGAGTCATAGCCAACAGCATCTTCATCAATGAAGCATAAATTGCCAATCGCCACATCGGCTGTCACATCTAACCCGCGTTTACGCGCATCACGCAACATTTCCAGCGAGCGCGCGGCGGTGATGCGGCTAATGTGCAAGCGTACGCCGGTTTGCTCGGCGAGCAACAAATGTTGCGCTAAGGCGAGTGTCTCGGCGGTTTCTGATATTCCTGCTAAACCTAAGCGCGAGCTGGTAAACCCTTCATGCAAACAACCGCCATCTGCTAAGGCGCTGTCCAATGGCGTTGCAAAAACAGGAATGTTGTAGCTCGCTGCATACAGGTAACACTGACGAATCACGCGGCTGTCTTTCATGGGAAAGTCGAGATTGGTCATGGCGACACAGCCAGCTTCTTTTAGACCGAAAAGGTTCGCGATTTGCTCGCCTTTTAAATTGGGTGTAAGAGCACCGAGCGGAAGGACATTGGCATATCCGGCAGACTGCGCTTTATCGCGAATTAAGGCGGCGACCGCTGGACTGTCAACCACTGGACGCGTATTCGGTGTGCAGCACAAGGTCGTAATGCCAGCGCGTACAGCAGCAGCCGTTTCGGATGTGATGTTGCCTTTTTGACCGTAACCGGGCTCGGCGAGAAACGCACATAAATCGATAAAACCGGGCACCACCATTTGACCCGCTGCATCAATGGTTTGGTCGACCACAAAGTCTGATGGTGCGTTACCAATGGCCACGATGCGATCGTTTTCAATAAACAAATCTTGAATGTCATCGAGCGACTGAGAAGGATCAAATAAGCGGCCGCCACGAATGCAAGTGCGATGTTGGGTGTTTAATTTCATTCTGGCTTCTCCTGCGGGCTGGCGGCTGTGTTGGCTGAAGCATTTTGTGTACTTTGTGTTTGCCCACTCATAGCCATGGCCATCACCGCCATACGCAGCGGAATGCCGTTGCTCACTTGTTTTAAAATCACAGATTGCGGCCCGTCGGCCACGGCGCTTTCAATTTCAACGCCACGATTAATTGGACCGGGGTGCATAACAATGGCCTCGGGGTGGGCATATTTCAGCTTATCTGTGGTGAGGCCGTATAAGCGATAAAACTCAGCTTCGCTGGGCAATAGGGCATTTGTCATACGTTCTTTTTGTAAACGCAACATGATGACAACATCCACACCTTTAAGACCTTGCTGCAAATTGGTGTAGGGTTTGGCACCCATTTGTTCAATGTCGGGCGGTAAAAGCGTATTCGGGCCAATGACTCGCACTTCGGATGCTCCGAGGGTTTTGAGTGCATAGATTTGTGATCGCGCCACGCGGCTATGCAAGATGTCCCCAACGATGGCAACTTTGAGGTTTTCAAACTGACCTTTTTCGCGGCGAATGGTGAGCATATCCAACATGGCTTGAGTGGGATGAGCGTGGCGACCGTCGCCCGCATTAATCACCGCAACGTTCGGCGTCACATGTTGTGCAATAAAGTGTGCCGCACCGGAATCCGCATGGCGCACGACAAACATATCGCTGTACATGGATTGCAAGTTCCACAGTGTATCCATCAACGTTTCGCCTTTCGATGTGGCGGAACGTGCAATATCTAAATTGAGAATATCTGCGGATAGTCGCTTACCCGCCAGTTCGAATGTTGAACGGGTGCGCGTCGAGTTTTCAAAAAATAAATTCACCACGGTTTTACCGCGCAACAGCGGGACGCTTTTAACGGAACGATTCTGCGTGCCAATAAACGAATCGGCGGTGTCTAAAATTTCCGTTAATATTTCAAGACTCAGCCCTTCGGTGGTTAAAAAATGTTTAAGGCGACCGTCTTTATTTAATTGAACCTGGCTTGGGTGGGCTTCCATGGAATGGGAGGTCATGCGTCTGCCTCTTTTTCATTAAGTTGAATGAGGTTAAAAGACAGTGGTTCAGGCCCGAACAATTTAATGCGTTCGCCCTCACCCAGTGTGTATTGCGCGCCGCAAACATCAGGTTGAATCGGAAGCTCTCGCCTACCCACATCCATCAAACTGGCAAGCAGCACTTTGTGTGGTCGACCGTAATCAAATAATTCGTTCATCGCTGCGCGTATTGTGCGTCCTGACATGACAACATCATCCACTAAAATAACGGTGGCGTTTTCGATATCGGGTAAGTTGGAACTTTTGATTTCGGGGTGCAACCCTTTTTGCGTGAAATCGTCACGATAAAAACTGATGCCCAATAAACCTAATGGCGTCTCCAGCTTGAGTGCTTCGTGCAGCGCTTTGGCCACCCAAGCCCCTCCAGTGTGAATACCCACCATCACGATGGCATTGGATTCGTGGGTCTGTAAACGGTGTGCTAAATCTTGGGCAATTTTTTGAATAAGAACGGATGGATCAGGCAGAGACATGGTCAAGACTCCTTTGTCGTGAGCCCAGAAAACAAGGAAGTGTGAATCGGCGTACACACATGCGGTGACGAACGACCACGGTTAATATTTGAATGGGGCGGAATTGTACTCTTTCCGGCACGGGATTGGAAAATCCGTCTCCGTTGGCATTAGAAATGACGTTGTGGATAAGTCGTGCGTTTCAAAATGTGAGCAACGACAGGTTAGCGAATTCGGGGAGATTGATGTTGGCTGAGGAAAACTAAGCTGTGTCATCTTGGGCGATGAGAGGGTGTTGGCTCAGCCACGATTGCAAAATAATAGACGCCGCTAATTCATCCACAGGGTCGGATTTGTAATGGCCTTTGTGACCAAGCGCTTTGGCTTCCTGTTTGGCTTCGAACGTGCTGAGGCGTTCATCAATCGTGTAACTGGGTTTGCCGTAGCGACCGTGTAAGCGATTACTGAATTTATTCGCGCGACGGGACATATCGCTGTCGGTGCCATCCATATTAATCGGTAGACCGACGACAAAAGCATCCGGTTGCCACTCTTTAACGATGGCGTCTAATTTCTCCCAATTGGGAATACCATCACGGGCGGGAATGCAGGTTAGCCCATGGCTACCGCCAGTTTGGCGTTGCCCCGTTGCAATGCCAATGCGCTTGGTGCCGAAATCGAAACCCAGTACGGTTTGAATTTTCTCTGTGACGGGTTCAAGCATGGCCGGCGTCACTGGACAGATGTGAAATATCAAAGCCCAACTTGAGTGCCGCTTTTTTGCTTTGATCTTCTGGGTGTGTGTGGAAAAGTATGTCTTCGTCTGCCGGAACCGTTAGCCAACTATTACCCGCGACTTCTTCTTCTAGTTGCCCCGCGTCCCAGCCGGCATAACCTAGGCAGACAACAATATCCAGCGGGCCACCGCCCACTGCCATGTCATCGAGCATGTCCTTTGACGTTGTTAAAAAAGTATTGGGGGCGACTTTCAGGCTTTGACCTAATGCTTCTTTCCCTCGATAAAGGATAAAGCCTTGCTCTTGGCTGACTGGGCCGCCGCGGAATACGGGCAACTTCGTGCGACAGGCAGCGTCAATGCCGAGTTCAGCAAATACATCCCCTAACTCTAGGTCGAGGGGTTTGTTAATGACCAGACCCATCGCGCCCTCTTCCGAGTGCTCACAGATGTAGCAAAGGCTGCTGCCAAACCATGGATCGTCCAGCTGGGGCATGGCGATCAACAAATGATTTTGTAATGTCGTGGTATCGGTCATTAGGATCGAGTCGAAAACAGGGTTTGTTTAAACTGCCAAGTACGGATAATTTCAAGTATATCTGTCTTCTTGCGCATGTCTTCTGGGAAAGGCGAAAACGGAGCGGCGAGTCGGACAATTCGCTTAGCGGCGTCGTCTAATACCTTGTGGCCTGAGCTTTCTAACACCTGCAGCTCGTGGACCGTGCCGTCTGCGCGCACGGCGACGAGCAGACGCAAATTACCGCTAATGTTTTGGCGTTTTGCTTCCGCTGGGTAATTAAGGTTACCCACCGATTCGATTTTGCGTAGCCATTGGTTCATGTACAACGCGTCATCACTGGCGCGTGTCGCGGTGGCTGTGAGGCGGCGAACACGAGGACGCTTGGTGAAGCTTTGATGCTGGCGGTCCCATTTGGCTTCAAGGCTGGCAATTTCCAAGCTGCGTTCTAACAAGCTTTTGCGCTGCCCTTCTTTGACATCCAAATTTAACTCTTGGGTTTCTAGGGACGTGCTGTCGATCTTATCTTTCGCCCGCGTGGCCGTTACACTCTGATTCGCTTGTTTCTTCGGTTTCGGCGCACTGGCTTGTTGTTCTTGTTGTTGGGTTTCACGAATTTCATCGGATGCGTATTCGGCTTGCTCAGTGGATGTGAGCTCTGCGCGCTCTTCCAGTGTCCCGCTGCCTTCTTGATTGGACTGTGCGAGAAAATCGGCTTCTTCTGGGGCTTTGTCGCTGTGTGTCTGCGCAATGGTGACATCCAGCGTCGTTGCGCTGCTTTCTTTCTCCGGTAAAGAAAAGCTGACACCAAAAATAATCAGGGCGTGAAGAAGCCCAGCCATAAAAACGGCGAAACTGAAACGGTCGTAATCGTTTACGGCAACTGCTTGACTCATAATGCCCACTCAAAACTGTGGCCGATATTTTGCCCGAGTACGACGGTAAAGGCTACGTGCAGGCTGTTATCTAGCGCGCAAAATGAGCGGATGGCCGCATTCGAATATCAAATTTAGGCAAATTTAGTGTTTAACCAAGAAAAAGCGCAGATAGAGGGGATGATTCTTTGCCTTATCTTCAAGCGGGCCTGCGCTTGAAGATAAGGCATTTTCTTTATTTATTTCAAACGGTTAGCAATGGCATCCATGAGCATCATAGCAATGTCGATCTGGGCATCCCGACTGATTTCACGTACGCATGTCGGGCTGGTGACATTGATTTCAGTGAGGTATTCGCCAATGACATCTAGGCCGACAAAAATCAGGCCTTTTTCTTTGAGGGTCGGGCCGACTTGCTCGGCAATCCAGCGGTCCTTATCCGTCAGAGGTTGAGTCAGGCCTGAGCCTCCGGCGGCTAAATTGCCTCGTGTTTCCCCTTTGGCGGGTATACGGGCCAAGCTATGCGAAACCGGTTCACCGTCAATCATCAGAATGCGTTTGTCCCCTTGCTTGATCTCAGGAATGTAACGCTGAGCCATAATGCTCTCTTTGCCGTGTTGGGTCAGTGTTTCAATGATGACGCTGACATTGGGGTCATCCGCCTTGAGGCGAAAAATCGAAGAGCCCCCCATGCCATCCAGCGGTTTGAAAATCACATCTTGATGTTCTGCATGAAAGGTTTTTAATCGTTCGGCCGATTGCGAGACCAGCACTGGCGGACAGAGTTCAGGGAATTCCGTCGCGAACACCTTCTCATTACAATCACGCAAGCTTTGAGGTTTGTTCACAATGAGAGTGCCTTGTTGCTCTGCGCGCTCCAGAATGTAGGTGCTGTAGATGTACTGATTGTCGAAAGGCGGGTCCTTGCGCATGAGAATGACATCCAGTTCAGCGAGCGGCCGCCATTCTGGTGCTTGCTTTTCAAACCACTTGTGCTCATCGAAAGCGACGGTCAATTTTGCCATGCGGCCCATGGCCTGCCCTTGATCTAATGCGAGGTCCGATTGCTCCATGTAAAACAGCTCCCAGCCCTTGCGCTGCGCAGCCTCCAAGAGGGCGAGAGACGTGTCTTTTTTGTAGTGGATACCCTCAATGGGGTCCATAACAACACCCAATTTAATGCTCATGTTTGACGACTCAAATAGTAGAGAAAATAGGATTGTAGCGGTTGAGTTACAAAAAAGATCATTTCTTTTGCGGGAAGATCTGTTTCTTCTTGGTATGCTCCACACCAAATGTCATGGTCAGTGTGGGACAGGTCAAAACTGATCTATACTGCCAGCATTAACAGAATATAAAAACAACAGACGCCGTTCGATGAATTGACCCAGTTAGCAAACCGACCAAATAGCTATAGAATGGCCCAGACGACTGTGTTAAAAAGTGCGGTTGTGGCACGCAGACTAGCCACTAGACTTATAAAAATGTGTATGCATCGGTAATAGGCTAAGTGTATGGCGGACAATTTCGAAAATCTGAAGGTAATGGTAATTGATGACAGTAAGACCATTCGCCGTACCGCTGAGACTTTGTTAAAGAAAGTCGGCTGTAACGTCATCACGGCTACCGATGGCTTCGACGCGCTGGCGAAGATCGCAGATAATCATCCTAATATCATCTTTGTGGATATTATGATGCCGCGATTGGATGGTTACCAAACCTGTGCGTTGATAAAAAACAATTCTAACTTTAAAGACACTCCGGTTATCATGTTGTCTAGTAAAGATGGCTTATTTGATAAAGCGAAAGGTCGTATTGTCGGTTCTGATCAGTACCTGACAAAGCCTTTCAGTAAAGATGAGCTGCTCGGGGCGATTCGACAGCACGTAAAATAATAATAAAGCTGCATACTGGAGAGACTGCCCACATTATGTATCCTATTCAGCAATTTTGAGGTTTCTATGGCGCGCGTGCTAATAGTTGACGATTCACCGACCGAAACATTTACTTTGAAATCTATGCTAGAAGCAAAAGGTTTTGAGGTGTTGACCGCCGATAACGGTGCCGATGGCGTGGCTTTAGCGCGTCAAGAGCTACCAGACGTGGTTTTGATGGACATTGTAATGCCTGGTCTAAACGGCTTTCAGGCAACACGCCAGCTGACTAAGGACGCTCAAACTGCACATATTCCTGTGATTATTGTTACGACAAAAGATCAGGAGACAGACAAGGTGTGGGGACAACGCCAAGGTGCCAAAGGTTATTTGGTCAAGCCGGTGACAGAAGATGTACTGGCTGAAACTATTCAGTCGGTTATGAACGAGGCCTAATATGACCCCGTTTGCTCTGCTTCAGCAAATCGCTCAGCGCTGTAAATCACACGCAGCGAATCTGCCTTCACGGGTAGAGGCGGTGCAATATTGGCGTGGTGTTGGCTTTGTTTTGGCAGGGCAGCGTTACGTCGTGCCTATGTCTGATGTTAGTGAAATATTAACATCACCCAAATTGACCGCTGTACCAGGTGTAAAACATTGGGTGCAGGGGATTGCGAATGTCCGTGGCCGTTTAGTGCCAATTATGGACTTAGCTGCGTTCTTAGCGGAGCGTTCCTCAATGCAACGGTCAAAGCGAGTTTTGATCATTGAAAAAGGCGACCTGATCAATGGTTTGGTGGTGGATGCGGTTCTCGGGATGCAACATTTCCCTCAAGAATCCTTCCGCGAAATCCAAAGCGGCGAAATATCAGAGCGCATTACACCGTATGTGTCTGGTTTATACCGGCGCGATGGTGAAAATTGGCCAGTCTTCAGCATCGAAGCACTGGTAAATAATCAGCACTATATGGATATCGCCGTATAGTGGGTGCTCATTTTCCAATAGGGAAATGGGCTTGTTTAGGTTGTTAGTTAGACTTTTTTTACACTTCGTTTAGTGCGGGAGTAAGCAGATGAAAGCGAATGCAGGCAGTGCGATTCTGTCGACATTACTGAATAACACCGCTCGCCTAGGTTTTATCGCTGCTTTTGTGGTATTCATCTTGGCGTTCTTGGGTATCACGATTTACGTTCAGTACAAGTCGGATCAAGATAAAGAATATATCAGTCATTCGGGTGAGCTTCGCGTTCTCTCGCAGCAGATTGCAAAGAACGCCACCGAGGCCGCAGCGGGTAAGGAAGAGGCATTTAATTTGCTGCGTTCTGCTCGTACAAACTTTGAAACGCGTTGGAATTACATTGCCAATGGTGATGCTGCGACCGGTTTGCCACCTAGCCCAGTTGAGGGCATTTCTGAACTCCAAATATTGTGGAATGATGCAAGCTCCGCTGCTGACCGAATTCTAGAAACACAAGACACCGTATTGTCGTTGCACGAAGTAGCGGCGACCCTATCCGAAACGATTCCACAGCTTCAGGTGGAATACGATGAAGTCGTAGAAATTCTCCTTGATAACGATGCTCCTGCAGAGCAGGTGGCGGTTGCCCAGCGTCAGTCGTGGTTAGCAGAACGTATCGTACGTTCGGTTAACAAAGTATTGTCCGGTGGTGATGACGCCGTAATGGCGGCCGATAGCTTCGGTCGAGATGCTAACTTGTTCGGCCGCGTATTGAACGGCATGATCGAAGGTAACGTACCGATGCACATTCAACCGGTAACGGATGAAGAAGCCATCGACTCACTAGCTGAAATCTCTGAACTGTTTGAATTCGTAGCCGGTTCGGTGGATGAAATCTTAGAGACTTCACCTGAGCTTTTTCAAGTAAGGGAATCTGCGAACAACATCTTCAGCCAATCACAAGAAATGCTGACGTTGACCTCGGTTTTAACAAACCGTCACGAAGATCGTGCTGATTCATGGGCACTGTACCAAACAGGTGGTTACGCCTTGGCAATCATCGCACTCTTCATGTTAGCGGGTGCCGGTTATCTATCGTATCAATCTACTCAGGTCAGCCTGAAAGAAGAAGCCACGAAAAACGAACAGAACCAGTTGGCAATCCTACGTCTACTTGACGAACTGGCTGACCTTGCAGATGGTGACTTGACCACACAGGCGACGGTAACCGAGGATTTCACGGGTGCGATCGCTGACTCTATCAACTTCGCAATCGACCAAATGCGTGCGCTAGTAACCGCGATTAACGAAACAGCGGTACAGGTTGCATCGGCAGCCCAAGAAACCCAGTCAACGGCTATGCACCTTGCTGAGGCTGCGGAGCACCAGGCACAAGAAATTGCAGGTGCCTCTGCCGCGATCAACGAAATGGCGGTGTCCATTGACCAAGTATCTTCAAACGCATCTGAGTCCACCTCGGTGGCAGAGCGATCGGTAACGATCGCGAATAAAGGTGCTGAAGTGGTACAGGCAACGATCAACGGCATGGATAACATCCGTGAGCAGATCCAAGAAACATCAAAACGTATCAAGCGTCTGGGTGAATCTTCTCAGGAGATCGGTGACATCATCTCCCTGATCAACGACATCGCAGACCAAACAAACATTCTATCGCTTAACGCCGCTATTCAGGCATCGATGGCGGGTGACGCCGGTCGAGGCTTCGCGGTGGTTGCGGATGAGGTACAGCGACTGGCAGAACGTTCAGCTGCTGCAACCAAACAGATTGAAGCACTGGTTAAAACGATCCAGAACGATACAAACGAAGCGGTAATCTCGATGGAACACACCACCGCAGAGGTGGTACGAGGTGCACGTCTCGCACAGGATGCGGGTGTGGCACTGGAAGAAATCGAAACCGTATCGAAGAGTTTGGCTGACTTGATTCAGAACATCTCCAACGCGGCACGTCAGCAGGCATCGTCTGCCGGTCATATTTCCAACACGATGAACGTTATCCAAGAGATCACATCGCAAACGTCTGCGGGTACCACTGCGACGGCGAAATCCATCGGTAACCTGGCGGAAATGGCCACCAAGCTACGAGAATCCGTAGCTGGCTTCAAACTGCCTGAATCCAACGCCTGAATAAGGTGACTGCGGTGGCAGCACAAGGCTGGACGCTAAAGGCAACTCCCAGTATGGATGACCAGCAATTTGCGCTTTGGCGCAAACTGCTGGAAGACCGGACCGGCATATTTGTCACAGAGCACAGAAAAGCTTATTTACAATCGAGCCTTGCACAGCGTATGCGTGAAGTCGATTGTGAAGATTACGGCGCTTACTACGACAAAATAGTCAATGGCCCCATGGGTGCCATCGAATGGGCCACTCTAGTGGACCGATTGACGGTACAGGAGACGCGTTTTTTTCGTGACCCTGCGGCTTTCGAATTTGTTGAGGCGTACATTGCTAAACAACAACAGCGCTTTGATAAGCGGCACCCCTTAGATATCTGGAGTGTCGGATGTTCCAGCGGTGAAGAGGTTTACAGCTTAGCCATGGTGGCTGCTGATGTCCTCACTGAGTTTGGCAAAGGTGAAGCGTTTACGGTTACTGGGACCGATATCAGTATTCCGGTGTTAAACAAAGCGCGAACCGGTGTTTTTGATCGCCGTCGCTTAGAGTTTGTCCCTGAGTATTACGGTGAACATTATCTGCAGCCCCATGCAGATGGGCGTTTTCAGGTCGTCGATGCATTACGCAGCAAAACCTGTTTTGCACAGATTAATGTGCTGGAACTCGAGCGGGTTGCGAAAACCGCACGCAATATTATTTATTGCCAGAATTTACTCATTTATTTCCGCCGCTGGCGGCGCCAAGAAATCCTCAATCAATTGGTTGAACGTTTGGCACCGGGTGGTTTGCTTGTGATTGGTATGGGCGAGATTGTCGATTGGCAACATCCCTTACTGACGCCTGTTAAAGGTGAGCAAGTCACAGCTTTCGTTAAGCAAGCGGATACTAATAACTAATATTCGGAGCCAGTATGGGCGATCGCCACGATTACGTTGCCCTCGATTGGGTAAAGGGCGAAATTGAAGAAGTTTTAAAGCAAGCGCAGTACGAACTGGAAGCCTATGTGGAATCTCCAGACGATACTGCGCGTATGCGTTTTTGCCTAACTTATCTCCATCAAGTGCGCGGCACGTTGCAGATGGTCGAGTTCTATGGCGCCGCTCTGCTGGCTGAAGAAATGGAAGCCGTTGCGCAAGCGATGCTGGATGAAAAAGTACATCATCCTGCAGAAGCGCGCGAAATTCTGATGCAGGCGATCCTGCAATTACCCAATTACCTTGATCACGTTAAACTAGGACGCCGCGACTTACCGGTTGTGTTGCTGCCTGTTTTAAACGATCTGCGCAGTGCGCGTGGTGAAAGCTTATTGTCGGAAACATCGTTATTTCAGCCGACCATTGATGTAAGCCAACCTCTGACATCACTGCAAAAAGTTAAATTCGAAGACCCTCAATTTATTGCGCTTATTCGCAAGTTGCGTCAGATGTATCAAGTGGCGTTGCTGGGTGTTTTGAAAGGTAAAGATATTCCTCAAAACCTCGATTACCTACAAAAGGTAAATAATCGTTTGGCGCAAACGCTACATGAAACACCGGTTGGTGCTTTATGGTCTGTAGCGGCGGCAGTGATGGAAGGTTTGCAGCACAAAAGCATTGCACTGAACAGCGCGATTAAAGAATTGCTTAAACAGCTTGAGCCCGAACTCAAGAAAGTAGCAACACAAGGGTTAGATGGATTAAGCGGTGCACCAGAAGATTTACTGAAAAATTTATTATTTTACGTGGCAAAAAGTTCGGGTACGACTGCTCGTGTTAGCCAAGTCAAACAGCAATTTAATCTTGCACAAGCATTGCCTGCGACTTCCGAAGTCGATAAAGAACGCAGAGCATTAAGCGGCCCAGATAAAGCTACTATGGGCTCAGTTGCCGCAGCATTGATTGAAGAAATTACACATCTTAAAGAACATCTCGACACTTTAGTACGTGATAAAGGCGCGGATTCAGGTCAACTTTCTGAGTTACTGCCAGCGTTTAAGCAAATCTCTGACACCATGGCGATGTTGGGATTGGGTACGCCGCGTAAAGTGATTCAAGATCAATTCGATCTGATTAAACACTACGTCAGCAAAGAAAAAACAGCCACCAATACTGAACTGATGGATGTAGCGGGTGCGCTGTTGTATGTCGAAGCATCATTGTCCGGTCTGAGTGATCGTTTTGGTGGCGAAGATTCTCTTGCACCCGAGCAAGCTCAATTGGGCGAAGCGCAACATGCGGTGCTACGTGAGTCGAAACAGCTGATCGAAAACGTTAAAGATCTCGTGGTTGAGTTTGCTATCAAGGCCGGTGATTTGGCGTTGTTGACGCAAGCCGGTGAGCAGTTAAATAATTTAGCCAGCACCTTGACCATGGTGCCCCAACCGCAAGCTGCCCTGATCGCGGAAGGTTGTGCGCAATTACTGAATGACCTCGTCGAGCGCGGCGAACGTCCAGATTTACCCGTGTTGGAAAATCTGGCGGAAGCGTTAAGTGGTATTGAATATTTCCTAGAGCGCTTAGACGACGACGATCGAGATAACCATCTCGATATTCTTGAGAAAGCCCGTAAGGCCTTAGCGCACTATATTACGTTGGATGACCTCGATATCACGCCGCCGGTTGAGCAACCGGTTGTGGCGAATGCGTCGATTGAAGACGAACCCGCTCTGTTGGATTCAGAAACTGAATTAGTGGATGAGCCTGAAGCAGACGCGGATGACTCGGAAGATATAGAACTCGATCTTTCTAACGAATTTGCTGCAGGCGAAGTATCGGATGAAGCATCCGAAACGGAATCAATGTCAGCCGCCAGTCACGCGCCATTAGATGAATTAGCGTCGGTACTGGATGCACCTGAAGCCACACTCGAAGTAGAAGCCAAGCCTGAGCTGAAAGTCGAAGATGACGACGACGATCTGATTGATGATGAAATCATTGAAATCTTCTTAGAAGAAGCGGAAGAAGTACTGGCAACCATTAATGAATACTGGCCGCAGTTCAAACTCGATCAAAGCAATGAAGAAGCCCTGACCACAACACGTCGTGCATTCCACACATTAAAAGGCAGTGGTCGCATGGTCAGTGCTGAGGACATTGGCGAGACCGCATGGGCTATCGAAAACCTATTTAACCGCATCATCGACACCACCATTCAATTGAGTCCTGAGTTCTTTGGCATCGTTGACTATGTCACGCAGAATATTCAGGGCTTAATCAGCGCGTTTAAAGATCGAGCACCTTGCCCGATTGAAGTAAAAGCGGTGCAGGAATATGCCAATCGTTTAGCGCATGGTGAACCGGTTGAAGCTTGGCCGAGCAGCCCAGCGACGGTTCAGCCTCAAGCGGCGGCGAACGATGTTTCGGTGGATGATTCGAAAGAAGCAGACGATCAGTCTATCGACCCTGCATTGCTGGAAGTCTTCAGCAGTGAAGTGGCTAGCCACCTGGCTGCCATTCAGAGTTACATCGACGAAGCACAGTCGGATAATTATGAAACTCCATTGTCTGACGGTCTACAAAGAGCGCTGCATACGCTGAAAGGCAGTGCTCATATGGCGCATATCGAGGCGATTGCAGATATTGCCGCGCCTTTAGAAAACTTCGTAAAAGATTTGCGTGCTTACCACATTCCGACCAGTGCAGAAATTGTGCATTTATTTATGCGCGGTAAAGAACTGATCGACAGTGGCTTCCATCAATTAACCGATAACCCGTTTGCTTCCATTGCTGGAACTTCGGACTTAATCGCGGATATAAACCGGTTAACTAAACAGTTGATTGAAGACGCCCAAACTGAAATGGGTGCAACGGCCGGCAAAGAAATAGACCCTCAAGTGTTGTCTGTTTTCTTAGCAGAAGGCATGGACATCTTGTTAGACGCTGAAAGTATTCTTGAGCGTTGGCAAGATAACCCCGGCGCAACGGAATTACTGGATGCTGTTCTAGGTGAATTGAAAACCCTAGAAAAGGGTGCGGATATGGCCGAGCTCGCACCTGTGGTTGAGCTTTGTGCTGCACTTGAAGCGGCTTATCAAAAAGTGATGGCTCAAGGCATCCAGCCGACAGATGCTTACGTGGATGTCATTCGTGATGCCCATGAAGGCTTGCTCAACATGATGGATATGGTGGCGGCCGGTCAGGCATTGTTGCCGGATCACGAGTTGGTAGCAGCCTTATCGGGTCAATCGTTGCCGCATGAATCGTCTGATTCAGATGTCGACGAAATCCACTTACCACAAGAAGATCTTGAACTTACTGATCTAATGTCAGCAGAGTCGCTTAAGTCGGTCGACGACCAACCGGAAGCGACTGCTTCTGTGGCACCTGCGCCTGAAGAAAATGCCAATGTGGCAAATATTTCTGCAGTGGAACCGCCGGCTTATTCTGCGGATATAGAAGATATTGAAGTTGACCAAGAGTTAATGGAAATCTTCTTAGAAGAAGCACAAGAACTGCTCGAGAGCATTGGCGAGTCGTTGCACGCTTGGCAGCAGGATAAAGATAATTTGTTGCAAGTGGCAGAGTTGCAACGAGACTTACACACCTTTAAAGGTGGCGCTCGCATGGCGGAGATCAACCCTGTGGGTGATCTTGCGCACGAGTTAGAAGATTTATATGAAGGTATCAACCTAGGACGATTGAAAGCGACAACCGAACTGTTTGATTTACTCCACCTGTGCCATGACCGCTTAGCCGATATGGTGCATGCGTTGGCGGAGCATCAGCCGGTTAAATCTGCACCTGAATTAATCGTCGCTATTCAGAAATTTATTGCCGGAGAATCCATCGACGTTGCTGCATACTCTAGCCATGCTGATGCCACGGTTACTCAAGACTCGGTTACTGACCTTGAACTGAATGCGGGCGATGATCGTACGAGCGTCGAACCGGAAACTGATAACACGTTTGAAATTTTGCCCGCAGCCGATGAGCCTGAGTCAGTCGCGATCATGGATATCGCTGGAGAGGCCGACGAGGAAGTAATCGAAATCTTCCTTGATGAAGCGGATGAGCTGCTTGAAGGCTTGGATATCAGTCTGCAAAGTTGGCAATTAGCGCCTAGCGCGGGTGAACATAACGAAGCCATTCAACGCTTATTGCATACCTTTAAAGGCGGCGCTCGCATCGCCGGTTTAGTTGAATTGGGTGATTTATCCCACGATATGGAAACCGATCTGCAGCAACTACAGATCAAAGCTATCGATCCAGATGCAGGCATATTTAAGAAGCTTCATCAGCAATATGATTTGATTGCCAGCCGTATCGACTCCATTCGTTTATGGTTTAACAATGGTGCCCAAGGGCCAGTCTTTATCAGCGACGCCCCTGCTCCTGAGCGGGTCGTGAGCGATGACGAACTGGAGCGTTCGCCACAGGAAGCGACAGGTGATACACCTGAAAGCGGTCCTGATGCGCCGACACCACAAACACTCGAAGAATTTGTCACAGA
Organism: uncultured Saccharospirillaceae bacterium; assembly: GCA_947503895.1. Lineage (GTDB taxonomy): Bacteria > Pseudomonadota > Gammaproteobacteria > Pseudomonadales > Oceanobacteraceae > Bermanella. Next base: position 172,266 of record CANNFT010000002.1, on the reverse strand, counting down.
AGCCCACAATGTGGTGCCTCTAAGGCCGATCACCGAAGCCAAAACCGATCATCTTGACAATTTGCCGGTCAGCAAAACCGAAGCTGCAACGCAAATGACCGCACAGCAAGGGGATTCCCCTGCACGTCGTGCGCAGCCTCAAGAAATGATCAAGGTGCCAGCCGAACTGCTAGATGGTCTTGTGAACTTAGCGGGTGAGACATCGATTTCTCGTGGTCGACTCGAGAGCCAAGTGAATGACTTTGGCTTTACCCTCGAAGAAATGGATTCCACGCTGGAACGTTTGAAAGATCAGCTTCGTCGTTTGGATATGGAAACCGAGGCACAGGTCTTGTTCCGTCAAGAGCGCCAAGGGCCTAACTACGATGATTTCGATCCGCTCGAAATGGATCGGTATAGCCAATTACAGCAGCTGTCTCGTTCTCTCGTCGAGTCCGCATCGGATTTGATGGATTTAAAATCCACGCTTTTGGATAAAACTCGCGACGCGGAAACACTGTTGCTGCAACAGTCGCGTGTTAACACTGAGCTGCAAGAAGGATTGATGAAAACGCGAATGGTGCCATTCGCGCGTCTCGTACCTCGTCTTCGCCGAATCGTTCGTCAGGTTGGCCAAGAGTTGGGCAAGCAGGTCGAATTGAAAGTGACCAACGCCGAAGGTGAAATGGACCGTACCGTATTGGAACGTCTGATTTCACCGCTGGAGCACATGCTTCGAAATGCCGTTGACCACGGTTTGGAAACCACCGAAGAACGTCTAAAAGCGGGCAAAACGGAAACCGGTACGGTGAGCTTGAGTCTTTCTCGCGACGGTGGTGACGTGATTTTGCGTCTAGCCGATGATGGCGCTGGCATTAATTTAAAGGCCGTTCGGCAAAAAGCCATTGAGCGTGGCTTAATGGATGCGAAAAGCGATTTGCCGGACCAAGAAATACTGCAGTTTATCTTGCAGGCTGGTTTCAGTACGGCTGAAAAAGTCACCCAAATTTCCGGCCGAGGTGTCGGCATGGACGTGGTGAACAGTGAAATTAAGCAAGTGGGCGGTACCGTCACCATAGACTCGGTAGAAGGCCAAGGCACAGAGTTTTTGATCAGTTTGCCGTTTACGGTCTCGGTAAACCGAGCTTTGATGGCAAAAGTCGGCGATGCATTATTTGCGATACCGCTGAACAGTATCGAAGGTATTGTGCGTGTTAGCCCGTATTCATTGGATGAGTTATACCAAATGGAAAATCCGGTCTACAGCTATGCGGGCCGTGATTACCAAATGAACTATTTGGGTAATTTATTGCGTGATGACTCTGCTCCGAAGTTAACAGGACAAAACATGCCGTTGCCTGTCGTCCTAGTTCGAGGTTCTCAACCCGCTGCCCTCCAAGTGGACAGCCTGATGGGTAGCCGAGAAATTGTTGTAAAAACGTTGGGTCCTCAGTTCACGTCCGTGGTTGGTGTGTCGGGCGGTACGATTTTGGGTGATGGTAATGTTGTTATCATCCTCGACTTACCAAACCTCATGCGTCATGTGAACAGCTTGGAATACAAGCAGCACATGGTGATCGAGCAACAAGAAGAGGCGGCGTTAGAGCAGCGCTCGCAAGTTGAAGATATCACTCGTGTGTTGGTGGTCGATGACTCCGTAACCGTACGTAAGGTAACAACGCGATTACTTGAACGTAACGGCATGGAAGTTCGCACGGCAAAAGACGGTGTGGATGCGATGACGACGTTGCAAGAATACCAGCCCGATATTGTACTACTGGATATTGAAATGCCGCGTATGGATGGTTTTGAAGTAGCGACGCAGATGCGTCACAACACAGAACTGGTGAACATACCGATCATTATGATTACGTCGCGTACGGGTGATAAACACAAAGAGCGAGCGATGGCGATCGGTGTAACCGAATATATGGGTAAACCTTTCCAAGAAGATAAACTCATGGCCACCATTCGCGAAATTACAGGTAGAGCTCAGTGATAGAGCGTTCAAAACTTCGTATTGCGGTGGTCGCTGAAGACTCTCTCCAGCAACATCGCTTACGAAGTGCTATGGAAGATTTTGGTTGTGAAGTATTGAGTCTGAGTCCCCAAACGTTGGAGCGCAAAGGCTTAAGCCATCAAAATGCTTCAGCTTGGTTGGTGGATCTTCGTGATGACCATGACTTATTAGATGAATTTTTCGAGCTGGAAGAGCCCGTTTTACTGGGCTTTGAAGCCGCTCCTGTGCAACGCAGCCCAGGTTATCCTCGCTGGGAAAAAAATCTCTACCACAAGCTGAAAACCTTATTAGGTCAGGACTTAATTCAATCTGGTAATGACCAAACGGACTTTGAAGCCATAGGTGAACGTCAAACCAGTATTGCTTTGACGCTGCCTGAAACCGTACAGGCAAATGTGGGTGATCAGGCTAAGCACGTTTGGGTGCTGGGCAGTTCACTCGGCGGCCCAGAGGCCATTAAGTTATTTTTAGACGCGCTGCCCGAGGGGCTTCCGGTTGGCTTTGTTTATGGGCAGCACATTGATCAGTCCTTCGTTTCTGTCTTAGCTCAGGTGCTGGGGCGGCACTCCCACTTCTCACTGAAGGTCGCTGAGGCGGGCAGTCAGGTGAAGAATGGCGAGGTTCTCGTCGTACCCACTGATCGAGAAATGCAGATTGTTAACCATGAAGTGCGATGCCTTGATCGTCCGTGGCCTGGCCCTTATGGACCTTCTGTTGACCAACTGATGCTCAATGTTTACCAGTGCTATCCTAATTTAGGTGTGATTTTATTCAGCGGTATGGGGAATGACGGTGCAGAGTCGGCGCAGGCGCTAGGCGAAAAAGGTGTCACCATTTGGGCGCAAAGCACGGAAACCTGTGTGAGTTCAGCCATGCCGGATTCAGCCAGAGAAACCGGTGCGGTTAATTTTTCTGGTTCCCCTCAAGCTTTAGCACAACAATTGGTTTCGCATATTCAGAAGCTAGAAACGCAAACCCATCCTTCTTCAGGTATTCACCATGCAGCAGCTACCTCAACAGACCACTAAAGACACATTGCCTTGCCTGCTGATTCCAGTTCAAGGTGGACGTTTGGTGATTCCCAACGTCACCGTGGCCGAACTCATTCCGTATCAAGCGCCAGAGCCTACTAATAGCCCTCAAGAGTGGCTGATTGGCCGTCTAGAGTGGCGTGGAACATTAATTCCTGTCGTATCTTATGAAAAGTTTTGTGGCTACCCATTGGGGGCTCATAGCCAAGATGTTCGTATCGCCGTCGTGAATGCCCCAAATGGTGAGCAGGGTGCACTGCGCTTTTTTGGCTTGGTCGTGCAAGGCATTCCAAGTTTGGTTAAGTTAGAAGACGCAGCGATTAAAGAAAACCCAAATGTTGAAACCATTCCTGGGCAGGCAATGGCGGTCACGCTTGAAACAGGGCACGGTATCATTCCTGACCTAGACGCCATTGAAGCTGCGATTATTCAACAGCCTTGGCAATAAAGTCGCTATCCACCGACCTCAGCTCGCTATCATCTCGTGGGCTGAGCGGTCTTATCCCCCATTCTTAATGCGTTGGCTTATTGATGCATTGGCTCAAAAATCTCCCCACATACTCTGCATGAGCGTAATCGCCGTTAGTGCTGCGGTTTCTGTACGTAGAATACGCGGTCCAATGAGTTTTGCTTCGTAGCGGTGTTGAGCGGCTAGGCTGACTTCTGCATCACTGAGCCCACCTTCAGGTCCCACCAGAATACTGGCGCTTTTTGGCTGTGTCGTCACAGAAGCAGCAGATTGACCTCGTGGGTCCAATACCCATCTCACATCCTGCTGTGAAGACGCTAGCCAAGTACTGAGTTTCTCTGCCGGTAAGATTTGAGGGACACGATCTCGGCCACTTTGCTCGCAGGCGCTGATGGCAATTTGTTGCCAGTGCTGCATTTTTTTGTCTAACCGTTCAGCGTTCAGTTTTACATCACAATGCTCGGTCCAGAGAGGCGTAATCTGTGTCACCCCGAGTTCCACAGCCTTTTGGATCGTGAAGTCCATACGATCCCCTTTCGAGATCGCTTGGCCCAATTGAATATCCAATGGCGATTCTAATTGCGTCATCACCGAATGTTTAACGCGCACCGTCACGGTTTTTTTATCTGCTTGAGTAACCTCTGCTTCAACAAAGCCATACTGATGAGAGGCGTTCGGTTGCCCATTGAATAATTTCAAAGGCCGGCCGGGGCCCATGCGTAATACGCGCGCAATATGATTGGCAGCGCTACCCGTTATTAACAGATCTTGATCTATATTCAGGGGTTGATCGACAAAAATTCGGGGAATGCGCATGAGTAAGATCGTGGTTAAAAGGGCGATATTGTACGGAACCTTAAGGACAGGGTGAATGGCTAATTTATTTAGCTTCTGTCGTTATGGCTACCATCGCAATAAGGGCGATTACGTGAGCGTTTACAAGCACAGAGAAAATGATCCCCTGCTTTTTCGGCAGTAAATGGGAGCGGTGTCACGCCGGTTGCTTGATGACTACCGTCACACCAAGGTTGATTTTGGCTGTGCCCACAGGCGCACCAAAGATAGGTTTTCCCCGCTTCGAGTGTGACCTTGATGGGACGTGTGATGTCTGAACTCATATTCGTCTCTAAAAATAGATTCTAAACGCCACTGATCAATATAGAACACAGGGCACTCATGATGGATCGAGGCTAAACCCTTGACTTAAGTGCGAAGCTTGACCCTTTTCCGCGATCAAGCTTCGACGATGGGCTACGTACGAGGGGTTTATTTTGTAGCGATTTCTATCCCTTCCCAAGCGACCTTTGCTAAGTGGTCTATCTGTTCTTCCGTAATGACATAAGGCGGCATGAAATACGTCACGCTACCCAGTGGGCGAAGCAAGGCGCCATTCTTCAGGCCATGTTCAAACACGCGTAATCCTCGACGCTCCTGCCAAGGGTATGGAGTACGAGATGCTTTATCTTTCACCATCTCAATTGCGAGTACCATTCCTGTCTGACGGACTTCGGCAACGTGTGGGTGATCACTAAAATGTTGTGTGGCCTTAGCCATATGCGCAGCCAGCTCTTGATTACGCTGAATCACGGATCCATCCGCGAACAAATCAATGGTCGCATTCGCAGCAGCGCAGGCCAGTGGATTACCCGTATAGCTATGACTGTGTAAGAAAGCTCTCAAGGTGTCGTAATCATCATAGAACGCTTCATAAATATTCTCATGCGTCATGACCGCACACATTGGTAAGTAGCCAGCGGTCAGCGCCTTGGATAGACACATAAAATCCGGTGAGATATCCGCTTGCTCACAGGCGAAAAGCGTACCTGTGCGGCCAAAACCCACTGCAATTTCATCGGCAATGAGGTGAACACCGTGACGATCGCAGGCCTCTCGCAGTAGCTTCAGATAAACGGGGTGAAACATGCGCATGCTGCCTGCACATTGAATTAGAGGCTCTATAATGACGGCACAGGCTTCATCCTTATGCTTCTCTAATGTCTCCTCCATGTGGACAAACATTTTTCGGCTGTGCTCTTCCCAGCTGACCCCTTCTTCTCGGTGGAAGCAATCAGGGCTTGGTACCGTAATGGCGTCCATGGTCAAGGGTTCATAGGTTTCTTTGTAAAGCGCGACATCTCCCACGGACAGCGTGGCGAGCGTTTCACCGTGATAACTATTGCTCAGTGTGATGAATTTAGTCTTTTTGCTTTGACCCATATTCAGCCAATAGTGAAAGCTCATTTTCAGCGCGACTTCGACACCGGACGAACCGTTGTCTGCGTAAAATACCTTGCTGAGGCCCTTGGGCGTGATGTCGACCAGCTTTTCGGACAATTCGATGATGGGCTCGTGGGTAAATCCGGCGAGAATAACGTGCTCAATTTGGTCGAGTTGATCTTTAACCGCTTGGCTGATCTTGGGGTGATTGTGACCGAAAGCATTCACCCACCACGAGCTAACGCCATCAATGTAGCGATTGCCTTCAAAATCTTCCAAGTAAACGCCTTCTCCCTTCTTGATTGGGATAATTGGCAAGTTTTCGTGGTCTTTCATCTGAGTGCAGGGGTGCCAAAGGACGTTGAGGTCCCGCTGCATTAGGGCGTTATTTAAACTCATGACAGGCCTTACTCTGCGTTAAAGGTGCGCGTATACGCTGGCAAAGTGTACACAAGTGAGTCGCAAACGAAACACTAAAATGAGCCTGTAGCGTTAACTGATCGGTTTTGACGAATTGATGGGATGACTCTCAAGACCGTGATGAGGTAAGCCTTTGAGTGCAGAGGAGGCCGTTGGAAGTCGGAGAAGATTATGCAATACTCTGCGCCGAAATTTACATGCAATACTGGGCTGGAAAGAAAGGAAAATAGTTGCAGCTATAGCGTTATAAAATTGAATGCTTATAACGAATTGTTCTATGGCTCTACCTAAATGTCCATGCTGGTCGTGGTGTATATGAACCTGATCGCTAGGCTTACTACTATCATCATATATAACCGAGTCCGAGCTCTGCTTTATACCCTAGGAAGTCTGCAAGTGGAATCAGGAAAATTAACGTTTTCCCTTATATGGGTCAAATGAGTATCAGAATAGCATGGCCAATGAAGTGTATGGCGATCAATCAGTAAATCTTTTTTTACTTCAGACTGAGTTACAGTGTCTAGCCTATCAAAGTATCCAAAAACACTTAGAACCTAACAGCCGTAATGCTTTATTTACGACTGTTAAATCGGTGTATAACCACTTAGTATCCAGTGAAGCGTCCGTTACACTGATCAGCAAAGTGTCCCACGGTTGGATAGGACGTTTATTAACTTTAAGGCGTAATTTAAAGCGAATCAAACAGGCCATTGGATTTCCTGCACCTCCCAATATTTATTATCATGTATCGCGAATTGATAGTCTCTTTTCTAATCTAGTGATTGCCTACCTACAATTTCACTTTCCAAATAGCGAAGTGAAAGTTCGGTTAATTCCAGATGGCGCCATCAATATATTCAGTACACAAATAAGCAGCCATAAAATCGAGAAACTAAAGTATTGGGACCGAGATATCAGTTTTAGATTGTTTTCGGATCTAAGCGTTACACCTTTTAGTGGGGATGAATTAGGGGCAAACGCCCCGTTTGTGGACCGAATTTATAGCTTTAAGGGTGTAAATACCCATTATCCGCAGGAAAAAATATGCAACATTAAATTTCCGGAATTATTGAATAATAGCATCGAGCATCCCGGGGACATTAAACGAATAAACCGAGCGTCTGATACAGACTTCAAACGGGCAGTGGTAATAGGACAAAACTTCCTACAGCTGGGTACAGCATCAACTGATTACGTTTCTGATGTTTCAAGGGCCATCGAGAACGTTTTGAACGGATTGGGTATCACCTCAATTGATTATGTGCCACATCCAAGATCGGCTAAAAAAGAGTTTTGGTGTGATCATTTCAATTGGGTTGAATGTGATGTGCTGTGTGTTGAACAATTGATAGCGGGTGGGGAGTACACACACGTTATTTCATGTTACAGCTCAGGATTGTTAAATAGTAAGTTAATTATGGGGGATGATATCCGTGCAATTTCGGTCGGGATAGACATGTTTCCATTTCGTAACGAGCAACAAAGATTAAAGTTAAGGCAAGCCTACCTTACTTCCGGTATCGAATTAGTGGATATCCAAAAAGGGGTTTCAATTAAAAACATGAGACTAGAAGGATTAAAACCTTCTCACTCCTAGTAAAAATAATATTGATAACGGAAATAGACTAAAGAACTCCTATGCGTGTACTCATTGTCAAAATGTCGGCCCTAGGCGATGTATTGCATACATTGCCAGCCCTAACCGATGCCGTTAAGGCTATTCCAAACCTTGAGTTTGACTGGATCTGCGAAGAACCATTTGCAGATATCCCTAGGTTGCACCCAAACGTCAATCGGGTCATTCCTCATGGGCGTTTGCGCTGGAAGAAAAGGCGGTTAGCTCCGTCCACTTTAAAAGAGCAATTCCAATATTATTCCGCCCTTCGGAAACAGCCCTATGATGCCATTATCGATGCACAGGGGCGTATTAAGTCAGCACGAGTGGCTTGGTTGGCACGGGGACCGGTATACGGTTTGGATCGTGAGTCAGCGACTGATCGTGAAACCCGCTTTTTTTATGAAACAGGTTTCTCTGCCAGTAAAAAAATGAACGCTGTTGAGCGAGTGCGATTATTGTTTGCGAAAGCGTTGAATTATGAGTTAACCGGCGCATTAGATTACGGCATTGATATTGCTCAGCTCAGCCCAAGCTATACGGAATATCAAGGTGCAGCAGTATTTTTTCATGGCACCACATGGGCATCAAAGCATTGGCCAGAACATCAATGGATTGCATTATTAAAAAAAGCAGCGGCAGCAAATATGCCGGTTGTATTACCTTGGGGCAATGAGCAGGAAAAGGCGCGGGCAGATCACCTTGTGGCACAAGCTAGCTGGGGGAAAGTGTTGCCTAAAATGAGCATTTGGGAATTAGCCGGGGTATGCGCAAGAGCGACAGCAGCAGTGGGTGTCGATACGGGTTTAATGCATATGGCCGCAGCACTTAATATTCCAACGGTTTCTATTTTTGGCAGTACAAATGTTTCATTAACTGGCGCCATGGGTGGTCAGGTCAGCAATTTGCAAGCCCAGTATGATTGCTCGCCCTGTATGCATAAGCAGTGCCCATTGCTCAATCAGTCTATTTCGACACCGCCCTGTTACGACGTTTTAAATGCGGATGAAGTATGGCGTGCATTAATTGCGTTACAACCACGTCTAGTCTCATCGGATAAATAACTCCGATATGACTATTGGATGCAGCTTTCGATATGCTCATATAATCATTTAATTAATTGAATCTGAAAAATTCATTGAGATCAATAAGTATGCCTAAACTTCAGTTTATATGCGTTAAGTGGGGTGACAAATATCCAGCTGATTACGTTAATCGATTACGTAGCATGATTGCTAGATTTACGAAAAGCCCATTTGTTTTGCACTGTGTTACTGAAAATGCAGAAGGTATTCACCCCGATGTTAAAATTTTGCCTCTAGTTGATGCGTCGTTGAGTGGGTGGTGGCACAAGTTAAGCCTGTTTAAGGCGGACTTTTATGGGTTAAGCGGTCCAATGATTTTTATGGATCTTGATGTGGTCATCACTGACGACTTGACGCCCTTGTTTGAATATAAACCGGGCAAGTTTGCCATCATTCACGACTTATTGACTAAGGGCTATAACAGTTCGGTTTTTCGATATGAGGTGGGAGCTTACGGACACGTTTGGGAAAATTTTCAAAAGGATGCGGAGAATATTACCGCTCGCTTAAACGGTGATCAAGACTGGATAACTGAACAAATCGTGGATGCAGAACTGTGGCCAAGTGAATGGGTTGTATCGTTTAAAAAGCAATGCCATGCGCGTATGTCAAATACACTGGGCATTACAGGTAGCCTGTTTAGAAAGTTTGGATTACTTCAACCCAAAGGTGAAGCGGTGCTGCCAGAAGGCGCAAAAATAGTTCAGTTTCATGGTAAGCCAGATCCAGAGGATGTCATGAATGGGCCTTATGGGATATACAAGGCAGCGCCTTGGATAAAAGACTACTGGCGATTGTGATTACTTTAAAATATTTTCGATCTGAACATTAAGTGCGGGTATTGTAATGATATTTGCACGAAACAAATTCTGCACAATGAGGCATTCCTTGCTTAATCAGTATTTAAACAAAACAAAATGGCCTGCATTGTTTTTGTCTATTCTAATCTGTGGTTTTTTTATCGCGCAACCATGGGATCAAAATACGAGCATAAACTTTTCAATTTTGATTTGGCTTGTTGGCTTGTTTTGTGTACTGCATACCCTTGTTCAAAAACAAGGATTTGATATAAAACCAATAAAAACGATACTAGTGATTGGGCTTACTGTCTTTTCAGTATCGTTAATCTCGTGGTTGATTTCGCCCTACGACCCATTAAATATTAGCCTGATAGAACCTGATATTCGATTTATTTTATTAGGCTTAACCGTAGTGGCGGTGATGAAACTGAAGCTGCCAATGAATTACTTTTATTGGGCTTTGGTATTCGCCGGATTATCATATGGTGCATTGACCATTCAACAGTTGCACGTTCACGGCAGTCAATTTAGAGTAAATGGCGACGAAAATGCGGTTGGGTTTGGCAATGGAGCGATGTTAATTTTAGTGGTTTTGACGGCTTCACTTTTTAAGGTTCGTCAAAAGCTATTGTGGCTGTTTCTGTTGTGTTCGGCTGTCGCAGCTGCTTTTGCGACACTAAAATCTGGCACTCGAGGAAGTTTTCTAGCACTGCCGGTTTTACTCTTGTTTGGGGTGATTTTTTCAGCTGGCTGGACACGAGTAGCGGTTTTAAGTTGTGTCGCATTGGCCGTTATATGTTTATTTCAATTCACCAATATCCCCCAAAAAATTCTATCGGGTGTTGAACGAACGAATATTGTTCAGTCTTCGAGTGGGCAAAGAGTTGAACAGTGGAAGGCCGCAATCTGTATATCTAGCCAAAATTTGGCGTTGGGGACAGGGCCAAAAACATTTCAGTATGCCTTGCAAGATGATGCTCTAGGTTGTGAGGCCAATATTACTAATAGTAAAGGCTACTACGTGCAAGCCCATAGCCTATATTTCAATACTTTAGCAACAAAAGGTATCCTTGGGTTGTTGAGTCTCATGGCATTTTTTATCAGTATATTATGGTTCTCTCATCGTGAGAGAAATGAGGCTTCATTATTGTTGGCGGTTGCCGTATTTACTTTGCTTAGTTATTCGGTAACCGTAGATTTTCTATTCGATACGTTTGTTACTGACCGACACTTGACGTTAATCGGTATTTTACTTGGCCTGTCATTAAACATGAAAAAACAAGGTCAACAACCGGCAGAAAAACCGGCGCCTGCGAGCTAGTATAGTGCCTTAGCGATTCAATCAATCGGTACTATTTTGATGTCGATTGATTGATATAAACGTTTAAAGTTCTCATCTATTTTTTGAATTTCATAAGCAGTCGCGGTCAGCTCTGGTCGCAGCCAGCGGCTGATCAATAAGGTTGAGCTAAGGTCGCCGACTACCTCTGTATTGTCTGGCAATAAAGGCAATATGGCCTCGAACGGAATCGCGGCAGGAATCAATGTTGCGCCCAGCCCTGCCAGATTTAAAATATCGGGTTCAGAATTTCGAGGGTGGTACTTTATGCCAACCTTTTTTCCCAATGCGATCTTATCTTTTACAACTTTCTTAATAAGCGTCTCATAGCTTGGATTACGTTCGAACAATGATTCATGCGGCAGTGTAATGAGCGCATTGATCGTTTGTAACTGAGTATCATCAAAATGTTGATTTGCGATGATGTGTTTAGACAGAGAGACCATGGCCTTGCTTTGAAAACCCTGTTTATTGAGTGGGTCAATGATTTTGTTGCTGAGCAATGGATGAATTAAATCAGGAAACGCGACATGCACTGTTTCAATCCAATCTGAACCACCAATGGTGGGCGGGTTTTTCCACCACCATCCATAGCTCAATTTCTTAAAAAATTGATCAATGTAGACATCACCAATGTGGCTGGAAGCTTTTCGCCCGACGTAGGTAAAGGTGCCTTCATCTAAATAATGGCCAATGGGCTTTTCACCTTCTGATATGAATATTTCGGTACAAATATGCATAGAATACTGAAATTCTATTCGACGGTCATTCCCGACAAATAAATGCTTAGGCTTAAGTGTTTCCAGTGTGCTGCGGAGCGATTGAAACATCGCCTTTCGTTTTATAACTTTGTTAACGAGTCCTTTAAATCGACTGGATAATAAACTCACGCTGGAAAAAGGGGATTCTGGCCACTGCATAACAATATCCAACAGTGGGAAAGGGGTATTTTCTGGTTGGTCGATAAAAATGAGGTGGGCCTCTTCCGATCGTTCTGCCGCGACCACACTGGCACAGTACAGATGTAACAGGGTTGATGCGAAGTATACAGAGCGATCCATAAAAATACCTTGTATAGTCATTATCAATGGTGGGTGCGGTGAAGAATGCGCAGCAAAATAGCTACGCATATTGACGCAATGATTGTGGATATCAATTATGAATATCGTTCATGCAACGACAATTACCACAGACCTAAATTTTTCCATACATTGATGCAGGGATCTGCTTGGTTGAGTGTGTAAAAATGCAAGCCAGGCACGTCATTGTCGACTAAATCTTCACACATTTGTGTAATCACTTCTTCGCCAAACTTAATAATGCTTTCACTGTCATCACCATAGGCTTCAAGTTGTTTACGAATCCAGCGTGGAATTTCAGCACCACATGCATCGGAAAAACGTGCCAAGCGAGTGTAGTTGGTGATGGGCATGATGCCTGGAACAATCGGAATATCAATTCCCATTTCATCGCAGCGGTCGAGAAAATAAAAGTAGCTGTCCACATTGAAAAAGTACTGTGTCAGTGCGCTATCGGCACCTGCATCGACTTTACGTTTAAAGTTCAGTAAATCGGCTTCAAAGTTAGGAGCCTGTGGGTGCATCTCAGGGTAAGCCGCAACTTCGAGGTGAAAACGATCACCATGCTCTTCTTTGATTAACGCGACCAATTCATTTGCGTGTTTTAGCTCGCCCGATGCCATCGCCATGCCAGATGGTAAATCGCCGCGTAACGCGACAATACGTTCAATATCATTGTCTGCGTAACGTTTTAGCATGTCCTGAATGGATTCGCGGGTTTCGCCTACGCATGACAAATGCGGTGCAGTAGAAACACCTTTTGCGTTCATATCCGTCACAATACCCGCTGTATTTTCACGGGTTGACCCGCCGGCTCCGTAGGTGACAGAAAAGAAATCAGGGTTGAGTTCTGCCAAACGATCCCGTGTTTTATGCAGTTTTTGGGTTCCCTCTTCCGTTTTGGTAGGGAAAAATTCAAAGCTTAAACGAAAGTTATCCATGGGGCCTCGGCTGTGCGCAGGACGGGAGACGGGAGACGCTTCAAGCGGCTAGCCTCTCGCGATTATTATCACTTCAGATTGTGTATTAGCTCAACGAGTAATAGGAGAGCAGAAGAACACGGATTCAGTGACATGAATTTAGCGTCTTCCGTCTCCCATTTAGCGCAGAGCGAACTTAGTACTTGTAGCTTTCCGGCTTGTATGGGCCTTCAACGGGTACATTAATATAGTCTGCTTGGTTTTGAGTGAGCTTCGTGATCACGCCACCAAAACCTTCAACCATATCTTTTGCCACTTCCTCGTCCAGTTTCTTGGGGAGGACTTTTACATAGACATTAGCGGCTTTTTCCGTTTCAGGAAGATCAGCAAACTTACGTTCAAAAAGATACATTTGCGCGAGCACTTGGTTCGCAAATGAACCATCCATGATGCGACTTGGGTGACCTGTTGCATTGCCTAGGTTTACAAGACGACCTTCTGATAACAAGATCAGGTGGTCATCGTTGGCTTGGTCACGGTAGATCTTATGTACCTGTGGTTTAATCTCATCCCACTCCCAATTCTCACGCATAAATGCGGTATCAATTTCATTATCAAAGTGACCAATGTTGCAAACCACGGCGCTGCTTTTCAGAGCTTGTAGCATGAACTTGTCGCATACATTTACGTTACCAGTGGTGGTCACAATCAAATCGGTATTTTGCAGCAGTGCTTTGTTAATGCCTTCAGCCGTCCCCGTGTTGATACCGTCAATAAATGGCGAGACCACTTCATATCCATCCATGCAGGCTTGCATCGCACAAATAGGGTCGACTTCTGTGACTCGAACAATCATACCTTCTTGACGAAGGGATGCAGCAGAACCTTTACCCACGTCACCGTAGCCGATAACCAATGCTTTTTTACCGCTCAGCAAGTGATCCGTGCCGCGTTTAATTGCATCGTTTAATGAATGGCGACAGCCGTATTTGTTGTCGTTTTTCGATTTGGTCACGGCGTCATTGACGTTAATGGCTGGCACTTTTAATTCGTTCTTTTCCATCATTTCTAACAAACGGTGAACACCGGTCGTCGTTTCTTCTGAAATACCGTGGATGTCTTTGAGTAGCGCAGGATATTTATTGTGTACCATCTCAGTGAGGTCGCCACCGTCATCCAAAATAATGTTGGCATCCCACACTTTGTCTGAATCTTTTTCTGCCAAAATGGTTTGTTCAATACACCACAAAAACTCTTCTTCTGTTTCGCCTTTCCAAGCGAATACAGGGATACCGGCAGCCGCAATGGCAGCAGCGGCGTGATCCTGAGTGGAAAAGATATTACAAGATGACCAACGAACGTCAGCGCCTAAATCCACCAAAGTCTCAATTAATACGGCCGTCTGAATTGTCATATGAATGCAACCCATAATCTTGGCGCCCGCCAAGGGTTGCTCTGCTTTGTATTTACGACGCAATGCCATCAAAGCCGGCATTTCGCCTTCAGCAATTTTAATTTCTTTACGGCCCCAAGCGGCATCCGCTTCGAATGCTTCAGGGGTTTTCGCGGCGACTTTATAATCGATAAAGCTCATATTTACTCCTGCTAAACGCTAAGTGGGAGACGGAAGACGCAGGTCTTACGCGGTTACCAAAGAGCGTTTCAATGTATTGATGAGTGCATTCATCTTTGCAAATAAATGCTCAACGTGTTCTTCCAATTCGGTCGTTAAACAGTAATAGCCCAATCTGTTACTGATGATGAGCTGGGTGTCTAACTCCATTAACGAACCTCGGGCAATCACGAGAAAGCGGATAAAATCTCGTTCCGAACTTCGTGCAGCACCCTCTGCAATATTTGAGGGGATGCTGACTGCGCTGCGCCGCATTTGGCTAATCAGGCCAAACTTTTCATCTTTTGGAAAAGCGTGCGTCAGCGCGTAAATTTCTTCTACCAACGACATCGATAACAGCCAAATATCCATGCGTTTATGTCGTTTATTCAAGCAACCTCCTTGCTGCATGCTGAACAATGTAAGCTAAATGAAAAACGGAAGTTGCTAGAAGCGTCTCCCGTCTCCCGTTCAGCTTAAAGCATCAAAGTCCTGCTGCTGCTTTTAGTTCATCCACTTTGTCGGTTTTTTCCCACGTGAAAGCAGTGAACGTTTTCGATTTTTGCTCGCCACGCTCTTCGTATTGATACGTGTGCTCAAATGGTTCGCGTCCGAAGTGACCGTATGCCGCGGTCAGCTGATACATTGGGTATAGCAGATTAAGTTGGTTTTGGATCGCATAGGGGCGTAGGTCAAACACGTCACGAATCACGGCAGCAAGCTGGATATCTGTTAATTGACCAGTACCAAAGGTATTCACAGAGATAGAAGTAGGCTCTGCAACACCGATGGCGTAAGACACTTGGATCTCACAGCGATCAGCAAGACCCGCGGCTACGATGTTTTTCGCCACATAACGACCCATATAAGCCGCAGAACGGTCAACTTTGGAGGGGTCTTTTCCTGAGAACGCGCCGCCACCGTGACGGGCCATGCCGCCATAGGTATCGACGATAATTTTACGCCCCGTCAGGCCTGCGTCACCCACTGGGCCACCGATTACGAAGTTGCCGGTTGGGTTGATGTGGTAAAGGGTATCATCGGTTAGCCATTCAGCCGGTAGGACGGGCTTAATGATATTTTCCAAAACCATTTCACGCAGGCTTTCTAGGCTCACACTTGGGTCGTGCTGAGTTGAAAGTACAACTGCGTCTACTTTTGGCGTGTCGCCTTCGTAGTTGATGGTCACCTGAGATTTCGCATCTGGACGCAACCAAGGCAGCGTGCCGTTGCGACGCAACTCTGATTGGCGTTGTACCAAAAGGTGGGCGTAGTAAACCGGTGCGGGCATTAAACTCGGTGTTTCGTTGGTGGCATAACCAAACATCAGGCCTTGGTCGCCCGCGCCTTGATCTTCAGGCTTGGCGCGGTCAACACCCATGTTGATATCAATCGATTGCTTACCGATGCCGTTTAATACTGCACAAGTAGCGCCATCAAAGCCCACATCTGAACTGTTGTAGCCAATGCCCGTAATCACATCACGCACGATGTCCTCAAGGTCAACGTAGCAAGAAGTGGAAACCTCCCCAGCGACCACCGCCATACCCGTTTTCACTAGGGTTTCAACGGCGACACGTGCATAAGGGTCACGTGCGATAATGGCATCAAGTACAGCATCAGAAATTTGATCGGCAACTTTGTCCGGATGTCCTTCAGAGACAGATTCTGAAGTGAAAATTGAGTATTCGCTCATGTGATCATTCCTCATTAAAGCGCCGTGGCGCTGTTCCGGTGTTTAGAAAGATTAGGTTTTTGAAATAAATGAATCTGTACTTGAAAGCCGTTTTTCAAACCCAGCAAAACAGGCTCGCGATGTACAAATCCTAAATCTTTTGCCCAAGATAGGAGTTCATCGGTATCGAACCCCATCCAAAAATCACCACAGGCTTCTTGCACCCAATCTTGCTCGTGGGCGCACAAATCTGTGATCAATAGCCAGCCGTTGTCATTCAATAACTCCCAACAATCGGCTAAAAATTCCGCAGGGGACGCGATATGGTGAAGCACCATATTCAGTGCAACAAAATCGACTTGAATACCGAGATGCTTTGCCGTTTGTGTATCGCCATGCATGAACTGAATGTTTGAAAGTTCCAGCTCGTTCACCTGTGCGCGCGCCAAATCCAGCATGGGTTCGGCGATGTCGAGGGCGAATACTTGATCGAACGCTCGGCTCAGATACGGCAAGAATCCGCCGTCGCCGGGGCCAATCTCTAATGCAGAGTGATGCCCTTCGAACTCAATGGCGTTTAACGCATTTTGCAATGCTTCAGAGTAATGACGATAGCCGGCGATACGGTCAGTGACGGAATCCAGCTCATCGGCGTGGCTTTCGAAAAACGCTGCGCTGATTTGCTGGCGCGCCTGACGAATGGCATGCAGGTTAAATTGCGTTTGTTCTGCCAATGGCGTGCAATCCAAGCTGCGTAAGACCGCTTGTTGCACGCGCGCGGTGGCTAAATCCGCAGATAAATGACGGCGGTAAAATAACGTATTGCCTTCACGGCGCGTGTTCAGCCACTCGGCTTGCGTCATGACCTTAAGGTGATGGCTCAGAGCGGATTGCTTAATTTCCAAGAGACCAGCCAAATCGCTCGCCGTCAGCGAGTCCCGCTTTAACAGGCGCAAGATATCCAGCCGAATAGCATCGGCGCTGGCTTTGAGCAAGGTGGCAAGATTTTGGTTATTCATGCCGCGAAATGTAGCAGCACAAGCTTAGATCATCAACCCTATTTCAAAATTTTTTGAAATAGGGTTTTGAGGCTGTTTTAGATGAGATGTTTTCAGGTGATTGAAGCATTGGTCACTTTCCGTTAGCCTTCGCTGGATTTGTCCGAACACGGCAATCTCAGTCACGGAATACACAGACGCAGATGCACCTGCATCAGTTTCAACAGGGAAGACGCTCATAGATCCTCTCTTTTTTGTCTTTGTCGCTCCTGCCTGCGCTGTCGCTTACTTAATCGTTACGGAGTTACGATTCTTATGAATGGGCCTGCATTCATCTCAAGCTTTTCTGCTTCAATCAAAAGTCTCACGTTAATCAGTGTGGTAACCATCATAACCGCCTGTGGTGGTGGCGGAGGCGGTGATGATGGCGACAGCAAAACACCGGATACGCTTCCACCTGAAATTACGTTGAACGGTGAAGCCAATATTCAATTGGATGTGGGCAGCGAATACGTCGAAGCAGGGGCTACCGTTCAGGATAATATCGACGGTGAACTCGACGTGACAATCGAAGGCGACGTCAACACAAATGCTGTCGGCGAATACACCCTTTCCTATACCGCGACAGACAGCGCAGGCAATGGCAAAACCGAATTCAGAACCGTCACCGTTGCTGATCTCAGTGGTCCGGTCATTACCTTCAATGGTGAAGCGACAATAACATTGGAATTTGGCGCTGAATTTACCGACCCCAGCTACAGCGTCACAGATAATTTAGACGAAGCCGTCGACGTGACCGTGACGGGCGAAGTCAATACGCACATATTAGGCGAACAAACGCTAACCTATACCGCCACCGATCAGGCTGGCAACGAAACCAGCGTCACACGCACCGTTATTGTCAATGACAACACTAAACCTGTTATTACGTTACAGGGTGGCAATCCCTTCGCTATTGAAATTAATAGCGATTATCAAGAGCCGGGATTCAGTGCGATAGATTCTGTTGATGGTGAACTCGCCGTTCAAGTTCAAAATGAAATCGATATTACGAAGGTGGGCAAATACACCATCACGTACACCGCAACGGATTCGTCGAATAACTCCGTGACGGCTACTCGTACTGTCATCGTGAAAGACAGTATTTCGCCCACAATTACACTAAAAGGCGATAACCCATTTGAAATGAATGAAGATCGGGATTTTGTTGATCCCGGTTACAGCACTAATGACAACTCAAATATAAAACCAATTGTGATGGTAGAAGGTGAACTCGATACGAGCGTGCCCGGTGCTTACACGCTCACGTATACCGCTACCGACGCATCAGGAAACTCAGACGTAGTCACTCGCATTGTAAAAGTACTCGATATTACAAAACCGACAATAGAGTTAAATGGTGAAAGCACAATCATTCATGCACATGGAAAAGCGTTTGAAGATCCCGGCGTAACCGTCACAGATAATGTGGAGCAGGAATTAACGGTTACTGTCACGGGCGCAGTGGATATAAATAAGCTGGGTACCTATGAATTAACGTACAGCGTAGAAGATCAAGCAGGTAATGAAGCCAGCATTGCTAGAACGGTGAATGTGACCGATCAGACCAAACCTGAAATTACGCTTGTTGGCAAGGCGCAAATAGAACTGCCACAAGGATTGGAATTTATTGATCCGGGATACAGTGCCTTAGATCAGATTGATGGTGATGTTGCAGTCGTTACTACATCTAATTTAGATATCTACACGTTAGGCGATTATACCATCACCTATTCAGCCACGGATGATGCTGGAAATAAAGCGACTGAAACTCGTGGCGTGACTGTTCGGGAGTTTAGGCCCTTTATCACCACTTGGAAAACGGATAACGAAGGAAAAACCGAAGACAATCAAATTGAAATTAACACCGACAGTGGTGGTAATTTTACCGTGGACTGGGGTGACGGCAATATTGAAACTGGGCTCACCGACGATCTGGTTCATACATACGATTCGGCTGGCACTTACACGGTTAAAATCAGCGGTAATTTTGACAGATTCTATTTTAGTAATTCAAATACTGATAGCAAAAAAATTCTGTCCGTTGAGCAGTGGGGCGATATTCGGTGGTCGACGATGGACAGTGCATTTAATGGTGCAAGCAATATGGTGCTGAATGCAGTTGATGTTCCTGATCTTTCAGGCGTTCGTTATATGAGCTCGATGTTTTCTGGTGCAAGCAATGTAAATGCAAATATTGGTAATTGGGATATATCGAATGTTATCAATATGGCGAATATGTTTAAGGATGCTGTGAATTTTAATGGTGATATTAGCGGATGGAATGTATCAAGTGTTACTAACATGGGGCAAATGTTTAGAGGTGCACATTCATTTAGTCAAGATCTTTCTGATTGGGATGTTTCGAAAGTAACTAATTTCAACTATATGTTTCAGGGTGCTTCGAAATTTAAGAGTAATCTATCTGAGTGGAAAGTTTCTAATGCAAGGTTTATGAGAGCAATGTTCAGTGATGCTTCATCATTTGAAAGTGATTTGAGTGATTGGAGTACATCCAATGTTGAAAACATGAGCTCGATGTTTTCTGGGGTGAAATTGTTTGAAAGTGACCTGAGTGGATGGGATGTTTCGAAAGTGAAAGATATGAGTTGGATGTTTACAGGTGCTGAAAAGTTTAACAGTGATTTAAATGATTGGAATGTGAGTAACGTTACCGATATGGGGCTTATGTTTGATAGAGCAGCTAACTTCAATGGAGATATAAGTAAATGGGTTGTATCAAATGTAAAAGATATGCAATACATGTTTAGGAATAATGAGTACTTTTCGAGAGATTTATCACGTTGGGATGTATCCAGTGTAACTAATATGAGGGGGATGTTCTTAGGAGCAAAGCAATTTGAAAGTGATTTAAGTGAATGGAATGTCGCACAAGTTACTAACATGAATGGAATGTTTCATGGGGCAGAATCATTTGATAGTGATCTAAGTAAATGGGTCGTTGAAAATGTCACGGGTATGGGGTTTATGTTTCTTGATGCAAAGCTATTTAACAGTGACCTGAGTTTATGGAAAGTTGATAAAGTTACTAATATGAAAGGAATGTTTTGGCGTGCGAAGTCGTTTGATAGCAATTTAAATAACTGGGATGTTTCAGCTGTTGAGAATATGAGTTATATGTTTTATGAAGCTTCAGCATTTACAGGTGAAATATATGATTGGAATATCAGTAGTGCTAAAGATATGCTTTATATGCTTAGTAAAACCAGTGTTCGATCTGAAAATTATGACCAATTGTTAAAAAATTGGTCTTCAATGTCAGAAATTCAGCGTAATGTCAAATTTGGCGCAGGTGTTAAATACACTGCTGAAGCTGAGTCTGCTCGCAGTGTATTAATCAACACCTATGGCTGGGAAATTACCGATGGTGGTATGGTCGAGCAACCACCTCAGTAAGAAAGTCGTAGGTTGGGTTTAGCTTGTAAATTTTTAATTAAATAAAACTGATTGCTGGCGAAGCCTAGCATGAGGATTGAATTAAATCCGTTGGGCTTCGCTTTGTTCAGCGCCAACCTACGTGCAAAGCATCAAAAAAATTTTCTGCTCAGTCGCCCTTTAGGGCGACTTGTCGGGTTAAAGGGCGGCGACATTAAGAATGTTTCGTTCCAAAATAAACCAATCTTTTAGTAAACGGTAGACGGTTAAAAAACTGGCTTTAGCGTCTCCCGTCTCCCGTCTCCCGACAAAATCAAAACGCCACTATCTTCGGCTTTTTCCTTTTAAAATTCGGCATGGTCATGCCGACGGTTGAATTGATATAAGTCGGATCCGTCACGGTGTAGGTTTTGCCGTTGTAACGCCAGTTGTCGCCTTTGACTTTCCCATTAAACGCAACTGCGGCGGCGATGTGCCCTGGAAAATCGAGCATCACGACATCTAGGTTCAATAACGATTTGGTTAACCAAGCGAATAAGGCGGCGCGATCTTCGCAATCCGAATAAGGGTAGTGCAGCGTTTCCAGTGGGAAGAGGTAGTTTTCCTGACGAAATTGATCTTGATCCGTTTTGTAATCAAAGGCTGTTTGAACGAACCGTAAGAGACGATTCACCGCCTCTTCTTCTGTTTGATCCGCGACGATGGGACGTAACTGGCTGAGCAGCTGTTGTGCGGTTGCCTCAGGTAGACCCGCAGAAAAATAGTTATCTAAGCTGAGCTGTGGGTAAGTATTGAGGTATGCCACCAAGCTTTCTGTGTAGGTGACTTTAACGTTGTAAGTCTGTTGTTGGTATTGAAAGCTCAGATCCCGCACGGCTTGTTTGCCTTGTCCCGCAAATCGATTCGGTTCTGAAAAGTCCAGCGCGAGTGCGCCCGCACTGTGTTTGCCAGAATAGGTGAATGCCTTACCTGTTTGCACAGGTGTGTCATTTAAACTCACAGCGTAATAGCGCTCACCCGCAAACCTAAAATACGTCACGCCAAATAGAGGTTGTTTGGATGGCATGAGCAGGTAGGCTTTTTGATTGTAGGCCAGTCGAGCGTTGTAACCGCCTTTGACCAGTAAAAACCAAGTGGTCAGCTGTCGGCTGGTGTCATCGTGAGGGTGCAATTGTCGAGCGTATTGATCGAACAGTAAGGCGGTGCTCCAGTCATTGAGTCCCAGTGTTTTAGCAGCGTGCTTTAAGTCCTTTACCGGTTTTTGGTGGGGCTGGCTGGCCAATTTTTGCCAATAGTCGGCGATACTTTCATTGTTGATGCGCCCCCGGAATCGCTGCTTCAAGCGGCGTTCTTCGCGAATGCTGACCCTGTGTCCATAGTAGTCAAATGTGATGACGGGTGCGGTGGGCGCTTGGGTGACAGGCGTAGGTAAAACCGGCTTTGGTTGAGGTTTTTCAGCCAGAATTGGCGTCGGTGTCACGGGCTTTGGCTTGGGCTTTTCCGCCAAAACGGGTGTGGGTTTTGGTGTTGTCTTCGGTGTGGGCTCGACATTGGAACTCGGTTTCGTGTCGGGCTTAACTTCTGAAATGGGTGCGTCGATTATGGGTTGGGGCGGCGTAATGGGACGCGGCTGGGCTTTGACCGGTGGCGCAGTGGGCATGGCCATAGGCTTGGGCTTAGTGTCTCGCACGGTGGGCTTTTTAATCTCGACTTCTTTCCACTGTTGTTTGAGGAACCCGATGAATTCTCGGTCATTTTCATCTAGGTAGTCTTGGAATTCCTGTTGCGCCTGTTGAAAATCGGGTTGGTTTTGTTTCAGCCATGCCTCGTATTCATCCTCGGCCATGGCACTGGTGGCGGGCAGGCAGGTGGCTACCCAAGCGGCGATGCTCCAAGTTATCCAATGATTCATGAGGGTTCCTTCTGGTTATATTTGCTGGTCCTGATGTTCGACGCACTGGTACTTTGAGGATGCACAACACTGACAAAGCAGCAGTGGTTGCTCAGAGTATTGATCCCATCTTTTGTTCCCAAGGGGCGTGGTCATCTAAGAGTATGCGTGATTGGCTGGCGGATAAAGGGCGACGGGTCACGAAATCGAATCGTTATGGGGTAAAAGTCTGTTTTAAGTGAGCGTAGCGAACGCGTTCGAGGCAGGCTGTGAGCCGGTGATGCAGTGCTACAGCATCAAGGACCGAAATAATGCCCTTTACCCTAAGCCACATCGCGCCTTCGCATTGCTGAATGGTCTAATCTGAGAGACAATACGGCCCCAAATTTTAACCATGCCCATGCCGCGTTGATGCACCGTATCAATTCGGGCATTTGAGAGAACCTTGGAGTCATTCAATGACAGATCGTCGCCAACTGGCCAACGCCATCCGTGCACTGAGTATGGATGCGGTTCAGAAAGCCAAATCAGGCCACCCTGGTGCCCCAATGGGGATGGCAGATATCGCTGAAGTTCTGTGGAATGACCACATGAATCACAACCCAGCAAACCCTGACTGGGCTGATCGGGACCGATTCGTACTTTCCAATGGCCACGGTTCGATGCTTATCTACTCATTGCTGCACTTGGCCGGTTACGAGCTCAGCATTGATGACCTCAAACAATTCCGTCAAATGCACTCTAAAACACCGGGTCACCCTGAATACGGTTACGCGCCGGGTATCGAAACGACGACCGGCCCACTGGGTCAGGGCATCGCAAACGGTGTGGGCATGGCCCTCGCTGAGAAAACCCTCGCCGCGCAATTTAACAAACCCGGTCATGACATCGTTGATCACTACACCTATGTGTTCTTGGGCGATGGCTGCATGATGGAGGGTATCTCCCACGAAGTGTGCTCTCTGGCGGGTACGTTGGGTCTGGGCAAGCTTGTGGCTTTCTATGATGACAACGGCATTTCGATTGATGGTGAAGTAGAAGGTTGGTTCACTGACGACACCGTTGCGCGTTTTGAATCCTATGGTTGGCATGTTGTCCCTGCGGTTGACGGCCACGATTCAGCGGCGATTGAAGCGGCGATTCAAGCAGCCAAAGCCGAAAGTGATAAACCCACACTGATTTGCTGTAAAACCATCATTGGTTTTGGTTCACCCAATAAAGAAGGCAAAGAAGATTGCCACGGTGCCCCACTCGGTGATGATGAGATCCAGCTGACAAAAGAACGTTTAGGCTGGAAATACGGTTCTTTCGAAGTGCCTGAAGACGTTTACCAAGGCTGGAGCGCAAAAGAAAAAGGCGCTGCAAAGGAAGCAGCTTGGAACGACAAGTTTGCAGCCTACGCTGCGGCGTACCCAGCAGAAGCCGCTGAATACAAGCGCCGTGTCGCTGGCGAATTGCCCGCGGACTTCTCAGTGAAAGCGGATGCCTTCATTCAAGCGTGCCAAGAAAAAGGTGAAAGCATTGCGTCTCGTAAGGCATCTCAAAATGCCATAAAGGCGCTTGCGCCTGAGCTACCAGAAATTTTGGGTGGCTCGGCTGACCTTGCGGGTTCTAACCTCACCCTATGGCCAGAAGCCAAGGGAATTGAAGCGAAGGATGCGTCGGGTAACTACGTGTTTTACGGCGTACGTGAATTCGGCATGAGCGCCATCATGAATGGTATTGCACTGCATAAAGGTTTTGTGCCTTACGGTGCAACCTTCCTCATGTTTATGGAATATGCGCGTAATGCCATTCGCATGGCTGCTCTTATGCAACAACGTGCCATTCACGTATATACGCATGATTCGATTGGCCTAGGTGAAGATGGGCCGACTCACCAACCGGTTGAGCAGCTCACTAACCTACGTACCACGCCTAATTTAAATACTTGGCGTCCATGCGATGCAGTTGAATCGGCGGTTGCTTGGAAATCTGCGGTCGAACGTCACGATGGCCCAACCGCTATGATTTATTCTCGCCAAGGTTTACCTCACCAAGATCGCACGCCGGCACAAGTTGCTGACATTGCCAAAGGCGGTTACATCCTGACGGATGTTGCAAACCCTCAAGCGATCTTAATCGCAACCGGCTCGGAAGTGGGTTTGGCCATGGATGCAGCGGCTGAGCTTGAAGCCAAAGGCACGGCGGTACGTGTTGTCTCTATGCCGTGTGCGGAAGTGTTCGTTAAGCAAGATCCTGCTTACATTGAATCCGTATTGCCCAGCGCGATCACAGCCCGTGTAGCCGTCGAAGCTGCTCATAAAGACTACTGGTATAAATTTGTGGGTCTTCAAGGTGCGGTTGTCGGTATGGAAACCTTTGGTGAATCGGCGCCGATTGCAGATCTGATGAAGCACTTCGGTTTTACGACTGAGGCAGTCGTTGCGGCTGTTGAAGGTGTTCTATAACGAGAAGCGATTGCGCTTACTGACACGACGGTAAGCTTTAGGTTTCATGCTCGGCATTGTGTCTCCATGCCGAGCATGAAAATAAAAATGCCTTGCCTCAGCAGTGTTCAAAACGCTTCTGAAAAACTCTCTTGTGATGATTCACTCGAGAGTTTTTATTTGTTTATGAGAGTGAAAAACAGTTGATGAAAGTAGCTTCAATATGGCATTAAAAATTGCAATTAATGGCTTCGGCCGCATAGGGCGCTGTGTCTTGCGGGCCATCTATGAGCGCAATTTACAGGATGACATTGAGATTGTTGCGATTAATGAGCTGGCGGATTGTGAAACCATCAGCTATATGCTGCGTTACGACAGTACGCATGGTCGTTTTCCTTACCGTGTGACCGTAGCCGATGATCAACTCAACATTGTGGTCGATGGAAAAAATAGCCACTCAATTCAAGTGCTGCATCACGCTGACTTACAAGATTTGCCGTGGTCATCATTAGATGTGGATGTGGTTTTAGAGTGCACTGGGCAATTTAAATCCCACCAAGTATTAAGTCATCATTTAACAGCCGGTGCGAAAAAAGTACTGCTAAGCCAGCCCGGTGAGCCCGATGTGGATTTCACGTTAATTGCCGGCGTCAATGATGATGAATTGCAGGCCCAGCATCGCATTATTTCAATTGGTTCGTGTTCAACCAATTGCGTATTGCCGGTTATGAAGATTTTGCACGAGCAGTATGAAATTGAAAACGGTGTGACCACCACGATTCACTCTGCCATGAACGATCAATCTGTCATTGACGCTTATCATTCAGACTTGCGTCGCACACGTGCAGCGGTGACCAGTATAATCCCCGTCGATACGGCGCTGCCAAAAGGTATTGCGCGCATCATGCCGCACCTCGACGGTCGAATTGAAAGTTTACATTTACGTGTGCCGACACTCAATGTATCAGCGATGGATTTGAGTTTGCAATTAAAGCGCTCAGCGGATGTCGATTCATTAAATTCGCTGCTCGAACGTCACTGCAAACAACATTTAATGAATATTATCGGCTTTACCGAAGAACCCCATGCCTCTGTAGATTTTAACCATGATGCTCGCAGTGGTGTGATTGACGGTACTCAAACGCGCGTCAGTGGACAGCATCTCGTTAAATTATTGATCTGGTTTGATAACGAGTGGGGTTTTGCAAATCGTATGGTGGATGGATTATTAAATCCACTTATTGCGCGCGAGCCGGCCTAATACGAAAGCGTATTACACAGATTTATTTAGTGATTGAATAACATGACATACTTTTGGAGGTTTCTATGACTGTACTTCGAATGGCGGATCAAACATTAAAAGGCAAGCGCGTCTTAATTCGTGAAGACCTGAATGTGCCCGTTAAAGATGGCAAAGTGACATCCGATGCGCGCATTCGAGCATCGTTGCCGACCATTAAATTGGCGCTAGAAGCTGGGGCCAAAGTCATCGTTATGTCACATCTTGGTCGTCCCACCGAAGGTGAGTTTGAAGAAAAATTCTCCATGCAACCCGTCGCAAATTACTTAAGCGATGTATTAGCGTGTGACGTGCCAGTGGTGAAAGATTTTCGCCAAGGGGTTGAAGTCGCTGAAGGCGAACTAGTGTTGTTAGAAAATGTTCGCTTTAATAAGGGCGAAAAGAAAGACGAAGACGAATTATCGAAAGCTTATGCATCACTCTGTGACGTATTTGTTATGGATGCATTTGGAACGGCACACCGTGCGCAAGCTTCAACCCATGGTGTTGCTAAATTCGCCCCGATTGCGTGTGCAGGCCCCTTGCTCGCCGCTGAATTAGATGCATTAGGCAAAGCGTTAGATAAACCGGCGCGTCCGCTGGTCGCCATTGTTGGCGGTTCCAAAGTGTCCACTAAATTAGAAGTGCTCGAAAGCCTGTCTGATATTTGCGATCAAATCATCGTCGGTGGCGGCATCGCCAATACCTTCTTAGCGGCAGCTGGTAAACCTGTTGGTAAATCATTATACGAACAAGATTTAATTCCAGCCGCGAAAAAGTTGGCGGACAAAGTGTCCATTCCGGTTCCGACCGATGTGGTATGCGGAAAAGAATTTTCTGAGTCGGCAGAAGCGACTTTGAAAAGCGCTGATGACGTGACAGAAGACGATATGATTTTTGATATCGGTCCTGATAGCGCGAAAGCATTGGCGTCGCAATTAAAAGAAGCCAAAACCATCATCTGGAACGGGCCGGTCGGCGTATTTGAATTTGATCAATTTGGCGAAGGCACCAAAGCGTTGTCATTAGCCATTGCCGAATCCGATGGCTTTTCAATTGCAGGTGGCGGCGACACGTTAGCGGCAGTGGATAAATACAATATTGCGGATAAAGTGTCATACATCTCAACCGGCGGTGGTGCGTTCTTGGAGTTCGTAGAAGGGAAGGTGTTACCGGCTGTAGCGATGTTGGAGTCGCGCGCTAAATAAATCCTTGTTTTATCCACATTAGACGTCCTTTAAGGGATCACTTTTTGTGGAACATAAAAGCCCTTTTTAAAAAATCAGATACTGACTAGTCGTATCTGATTTTTTATTTAGATTACATCACGGTTGTTCCGTCGTTAATAAGTCCAGCGGCATGGTAAGCATTTCGCATATTTCCTTTTGGCTAGACATTATATTCCTTAATATATGTAACGCCCAACCCGAAGGGGCAACAACAGCGACATGTTAACTTCGTTTGCTCATGTGATGCAGCAATGTCTGAAATAGCTTGGCTATTAAGAAATACTGAATGCACAAGGCAAACATAATTAACAGAATGGAATAACCTTCTGCAACGCCCAGCTTATTCCCTGCCAGCTCTATTAAACCATAAAGGAAATTGTAGGTTATTCCACTTTTACTTTCTTCATCAACAAAGCCCCATGCCGAAACTCCTGCTATCAGGACATGAAAAATAGAGCATAAGACTGATACAGCTAGTAATTTATAGGGCATAAAAATTTAACACTATTATTTTTGTGGCGAGTTTACGAGTCCGAAGCCCGCTTGCGCAGCAAATATTTAGGCTTAAACAACAATTGATTGTTAAGATAATTGCTCTGGTGATTCATAGCTCTTAATCAATTTTAAATGGTGTATTATGCACTTTCTTGAATGCCGTATGTAGAATTGATCACACCTGTTTCGTTACACTTTTGAACCCCATCTTCAGCACACAGCTGCAAATAAAAAATAATCACTTGGGTTGAATTATCGAGATGCCAATGATTCTGACTTTACCCATTTAAATTTTGGTTCATCGTACGACATGATATCTAAAGTATTATTAATACTGATAAAACGAAAGTTCTTTGGATCTCCGCTTATAAATTTTCAGTGTCCGGTAAGTGCTTAAACCAATAATAATTTCCTGCGAGAAGAAATGGATGACATGACCCATTAGACAGGCGTGATGTGTCTCTTAATGTTTGGCTAAGGGCCGGCGTTAGCCTGTCTCTGCGAATGGAACCACGAGATAGGTTGTCATAGACTGATCAATAATGTTGGGGCGTACGCAGACCAATATAAAGCTATTGTACCCAGTGTACTTGCCGATATAGCGAATAACGAAATCGATTTTGACGAATATTTAATGGCAAAAAAACCAAGCGCTAAACATATGACCGGCAGTACAGCCCAATAATGGATAGTTTCGAAAACAAATTTTGAGTAAGACGTTTGCTGAACGCCAAAGCTTGACCAGAGATTAGCAAAGGAATTAGCTGTATTAGGCTGGATAAGTGCATAAATGAAAAAAGCTTGGGCCAATGCCAATATGGCGATAGTTGCCGCGAATACAAATCTCTTCACTAGGATTCCTAACGCTTTACTAATGGTTTAATAAATACTGCCGACTTAAATTATTGACCATGGATTGTAGCCCATAGACTCTATAGCTGGGGCAATTACGTCAGCTAAAAACTCTTTCTCCTCAGTGTCGAAATCATCCCAAGGCAATTGGTCCACTAGTTCTTGTATTTTTTCTAATTTGAATGATTTATTTAATCCAGAGTTTTCATTAATGACTTTCAGATCATTAAGAAAATTGACGGTGACGCTTTCAAGTTGCTTAATTACCCTAAGAGGTGATGGCATTAGCCCCCGTTTTTCCCAAAGTGGTAAAGCGTAATTATCGTTTTGAATGAGCTCTTCAATTTTCATTCTACTTCCTTGAGCAAAGCAATTATGACTTAACACTGTTATTAAGACGAAACCCAGTAAATTCTTCACGGGTAACTATCGTCTACTAGCACAGTTGATCGACACAGGAGCGATTCCAGCACTGCTTGATGTGCGAGTGTTCCTTGCTTGTCACTATGTGCAAAAATCTTGTTCTCTATGGGCTTGTAATGTTCTTGATACAATTTCTTAAATTTATTGATCTGCGGCCGTAACATTTGAAAATCCTTTGCCTGTGGCTCGTATGCATGCCAGTCAAGTTATCAAGCTTGGTTCCTGACAATTATCCATATATTAATCCATCAAAGAGATTGTTTCTTTAATGAATTCAATGAATGACGTAATCACTTCATAGCCATGACCGATATTACGTCATCTCAATCAGCAATCTATCCAATAACTTGATCAATCGCCGGTGAGCGTAATCCGTATTCCAGAGCACGCTGTAGCTCGAATAACCTCTAACGTATGGCTAGTGATTCAAGTCAAATAGGGATATCCGGTTTAGAACCTAGTTATCTACTGTTTTTTATACAGCTTGCTTATTCTTGATGAAGAGAATAGCGCACTCCATTTCTAGAACAATCCGTTGCCCTACAGTATTTTCGATACAAATCGGTATTATTCTGATTCCAGAAAAATGACTCCCGTGCCACCCGATGATGAATTTTAAATGTATTTTATTTCTGCTATGCGTTGGAC
Organism: uncultured Saccharospirillaceae bacterium; assembly: GCA_947503895.1. GTDB lineage: Bacteria > Pseudomonadota > Gammaproteobacteria > Pseudomonadales > Oceanobacteraceae > Bermanella. Next base: position 142,326 of record CANNFT010000002.1, on the reverse strand, counting down.
TGCTTCAGGGCTGCACTCAATTCTCTAAAAAACCTAATCAAGAGGAAAATGCTTTACTGGCTTTGCTTGAATTGGGTTCGGCAGAATTTAGTGAGCAATTAAGTGCGCAAATAAATATTAATCAGGCAGATCATGAAGGCCGCACACTATTGCACCTCGCACTCGCTACTTCGTCACTGTATACGCAGTCTATTATCGATGCCGGCGCATCTTTAGATACGCAAGACCGACTGGGCTTAACGCCACTGCATATCGCCGTTTTATATTCGCCTCACTGGGTGCGTCCTTTATTAAAAATGGATGCGGCTACCAATATAAATAGCCATCAATTAATGAGTTGCTACAAGCGTCCGAGTGTCTATCTCGACGCTCAATGGAAACTGCATCGCTCGCAAGCCGGCGGGATGGGAACGGCGTTGGAATTGGCAACGCAATGTGAAAGAACTGAAGCGCTGACTGAATATAGTCGCTTTCACTCTGATGTGATCGAGTGGAAATATGCTCAAAATACGCACACTACTGAGGCTTATCAGACCTATCTCGATAATCATTTAGAACCTATGTTTGCCTTATCTGCGACTCAAGCCTTGGCGGAATTAAAGCAAGCAACACTGGCTCAGTGGAAACGTGATCAAAAGTGCGCGGTAAATGAAGATGGCTGGTATTACTTAGAAGGCGAATGCAAAGGTCATAAAGCCCACGGTAAAGGTGTGGCCGTTACCGCAGATGAGCAACATTTTGAAGGAGTATTTAATAAAGGTGATCGACACATGGGTCGTTACTTTCACCAAGACGTTTTGGTCTTTGATGGTGAGTTTATATCGGTCGATCAACAGATAGAGTATGCAAGTGGACGCCACTTCGTAAAAGGGGTTTTAGAATATGACGGTCCTTTCTTAGATGGACAATACCATGGCGATGGCTTTTGTCGTTATGAGGGAGCAATGGAGGTCTGTACGCTTTATCAGGGCGAGCGTGTTGATGCGTTGTACAAACAGCGTATGGCATTGCGCGAAGCCGCAGAACAAGAGAAAGCGCGCCAAGAAGAGATACAAGCCCTCAAGCAAGAAGTGGCTCAGTTAAAGGAAGACGTGAATAACAGCGAAGATGACGATGATGACATGGATTTGGGTGATTTAGGATACGTAAAAGATCTACACCACAAAGATGATTTTAGGCGAAATACGGCGCGTGTTCGGGCTGCTTGGGATATATTCCAATTTTTTAGTCAATAAAAGTGGCTCTGCTGCTTTTTCATTGAACAGAGTATTTCGCAATTGGTGCTGAAACCGTTAAAATAGCGGCCAAATTTATATCAACAGGAAATCAGTGCCATGGCATTAATCAGTATGCGCCAAATGCTGGACCACGCAGCCGAATTTGGATACGGCGTGCCTGCGTTTAACGTGAACAATCTTGAGCAAATGCGTGCGATTATGCAGGCAGCTGATCAAACGGACTCTCCTGTTATTGTTCAAGCGTCTGCCGGTGCGCGCAAATACGCAGGAGCGCCGTTCTTGCGTCACCTGATTTTGGCTGCCATCGAAGAATTCCCACATATTCCTGTATGTATGCACCAGGATCACGGTACTTCACCTTCAGTCTGTCAGCGTTCGATTCAGCTGGGCTTTAGCTCTGTGATGATGGATGGCTCTTTGGGTGAAGACGGCAAGACTCCTGCCAGCTATGAATACAACGTGGATGTGACCAAGCGTACCGTCGAAATGGCCCACGCTTGTGGCGTATCTGTAGAAGGTGAGTTGGGTTGCTTGGGGTCGTTAGAAACCGGTCAAGCGGGTGAAGAAGACGGCATTGGCGCAGAAGGCATTCTAACGCATGATCAAATGCTGACTGACCCTGAAGAAGCTGCGGATTTTGTGAAGCAAACGGGTGTGGACGCACTGGCAATAGCATGTGGAACGTCACACGGCGCTTACAAATTCACTCGTCCACCGACTGGTGACATTCTGGCCATTGATCGCATCAAAGCGATTCATGCTCGTATTCCGAACACACATTTGGTCATGCACGGCTCGTCTTCTGTTCCTCAAGAATGGTTGGCCGTCATCAATGAATTTGGTGGTGAGATTCCTGAAACCTATGGTGTGCCGGTTGAGCAAATCGTTGAAGGCATCAAATACGGTGTTCGTAAAGTGAACATCGATACGGACTTACGTTTGGCGTCGACAGGTGCCATCCGTCGTTTCTTGGCCGAGAACCCAAGCGAGTTTGATCCTCGGAAGTATTTAGCGGCATCCGTGAAAGCGATGAGCGATATTGTGGTCGCACGTTATGAAGCATTTGGCACGGCTGGCAATGCATCAAAGATTAAGCCAGTTTCACTGGATGCAATGTTTGCCAAATATGAAGCGGGTGAGCTAACTCCACAAGTTAAATAATCAAATGGCGATATTGTCATAGTACGCCGCCCGTCTAAATCTTGTTTTAGCGTTTTTAGACGGGCAGTTTTAATACGGCGTGCGCATGCTTCCTACTGAATGTTGCTCTGCTTCGCAGATTTTTTGAAGAGATTCTATGAGTCTCCGTTATTCTGATATTCATCATCCCACTTAGCAGCATTAACTGCTTATACTATCCCTAATCCAATCCTTGATTTAAGTGACCCCGAAATGGAATGGCAACCGCACCAGGTTAAAGCCGAATTACAACCGCTGACATGGCAGGTCGATGCCAGCATGAGCTCGCCGGCCTGCTTGGCATACTGCGACTATTACGGTCTTAAGTTTGAGGGTGACTTGCATCATGTTCGTCACGAGATGGGCTATTTTGATGCTCACGGCTTTCGACTCGCTGCTCACGTCTTTCACGTACCCGATGCTCAGGGGACGGTTTTATTGCAGCACGGCTATTATGACCACGTTGGTTTATATGGGCACATGATTCGCCACTGTTTACGCCAAGGCTTCAATGTTTTCGCATACGATTTGCCGGGGCACGGTTTATCCACAGGGGATCGTGCGGCCATTACCAGCTTTCAGCAATATGATCAGGTGTTCGAAGACGGTCTAAAACTTCTCTCTGCACAGATTACAGGCCCGATAGTCGCAATGGGGCAAAGCACCGGTGGCGCCATCATTATTAATTACTTGCTGAGCCGACATATTAACCGCGATACCAGTCCCTTTAGCGATATTGTTTTATTAGCTCCACTGGTGAGGCCTGTGGGTTGGCGATGGGCGTTGCTGGCGTACCATTTATTAAATCCGTTTATCAAGCAAATGAAGCGCACGTTCACTGAAAACTCCAACAATGCGCAATTCGTCGAATTTATCACGCGGCACGACCCGCTTCAGCCCAAACAACTCAATGTTGCTTGGGTGCGTGCATTGAAGCAGTGGATCGAGTTTATCGAAAGCTGCCCATCGGTGGATTTGGATATCCGCGTGATCCAGGGCGATGAAGATGGCACGGTGGACTATCGGCATAACATCAAAGTGTTGGCAGAAAAGTTCTTGGGCAGTGAAGTGATTTACATACCGGGGGCCCGACACCACTTGGTGAATGAAGACGAGCAGACGCTCGCTCAAATATACACAGCATTGACGCCACTGGCGCAGCGCTGATCGGCTCATTGCAAAAGAGAGTTGTTAATTTTGCGTGCTGACGTAGGAAATCTGCTCTATCCCTCATGGGGCAGACTCGCTAGAATTGGCGCACTTTCAAACACAACAATTATAAACATCACGGAGCGATATCCATGTTAAAGCAGTTGCGTCTATTTGGCCTCTTGGCCCTTGTGACCGTTTGGATATCCGGCTGTGCCACCTACGGTAAAGGTGTGCAACAAGGCCTGGATTTAACCCAAAAAGGGCAATACAAAGAAGCGGCAGCCTCACTCGAGAAAGCATTGGACCCGAAAGGTGCGGATCGATTGCTGTATTTCACCGAGCTGGGGGTCGTCTACCATTTGGCGGGTGACTATGTTAAATCCAATCAACTACTCGAAACCGCAGAGCGCTTAGCAGAAGACCTTTATACCAAGCGCGTGAGCGATATGCTGACAGCAGCGATGAGCAACCCTCGTCAGGGAACCTATCGCGGGAATGACTACGAGCGTGTATTCATCAACTATTATAAAGCTCTGAATTATTTCATGATTTCACTGCAAACGGATGAGCCTCGCGCCAAACAAAAAGCGCTGGAAGGAGCACGAATCGAAAGCCGTCGAATCGATATGCTATTAGCAGCGATGGAAAATGACAAAGGCTCGTACCAAGAGCAAGCAGATAAAGAAAAGTCCATGTTTAGCAAGCTGCTCAAAATCTTTAATGCCTTGAGTGGTGAAATCATTGATAAGGACAAACTGGTTTATCGGAACGACGCTTATGGTAACTACATGGCCGGTATTATTTATGAGCAGAACCGTGAATGGGATGATGCGCGGGTGGCTTATCAAAAAGCGGCCAAGCTCTATGAGGAAGGCTATCGTGAACAGTATGGTCTGGATGCTGGCATTACAGAGCAAGCGTGGTTTGACTGTATTCGCATGATGCAGAAGTCCGGTGGCTGGGAAAATGAATGGCCACGGTTGTCGCAGAAAAAACTGTCCTCGGCTAAGCGCGCGGATTTAGCAAACTTCAATAAAAATGGTCATTTAGTGGTGATCGAGCATGTGGGTATGATGCCGCAACGCGAAGAAATGAACCTGTATTTGCGTGCGGATGCTTCCACTCAAGAATTTGTGATTTACCCAGTATTAACCGGTTCGGTGCAAGAGCAATTAGATCAACGATTCTGGTTTTTCACCTTGTATGCCGATAAAAGTATCTTGGGTTTACTGGGCAGCGCCAGCGATGGCAAATTAGCCCAAGCGATGATGGAGTTTGGCAATATCAAACGTCAAAGCATTGGGCCGCTTTGGAGTATCGTAGAAGGAATGGGTTTGATAAAAGCATTAGAAGGCGGAATGCGCGTCACCGTGCCTTATTACAGAGTCCCTTCTATGTTGGCGACGAAAGGCTCGACGCTGACGGTTGATGGTCAGCAACATAAGCTTTTATCCTCTGAATCGTTGGCTAATCTAGCCGTACAGCAACAACTGTTGAATGCCAGTTCTGAGATTCAGGAAGCCATGGCCCGAGAAGCGCTCAAGAACCTAACAGCTTACAAGGCTTCCAGTGTGGGCGGGCAAGCAGGCGCGTTATTGGGATTTGTCGGTAAAATTGCTGCGAACGCGACATCGGCCGCTGAAACACGAAATTGGTTATTACTGCCGAGAGAAATCAAAATAACTCGCATACCATTGGAACCAGGTCAGCATGCTGTGCGTCTGACCAGTGAAGTTTTACCCGGTCAATTTGATGCTGAAGAAACCACGGTTGATATCAAAGCGGGTGAAATGAAAGTTTGGAAGGTACGCACGTTTGGTGCTGCAGATAAATCTAAGAAACAGAAGCCTGTTGGACTCTAACTCATTACGGAAACGGAAAAAGGAAAAGACCTATGAAAAAATTCGTCATACTCGCAGTGTCAGCTTCTCTCATGGCTGGCGTACTGACCGGATGTGGTAGTAAGCGTGTTAGCCGAGTCGATACCAGTGAAGAAATTGCATTGACTGACAAATGGAATGACAAAGATTCTGAGTTAGTTGCAAAAGAAATGATCTCCGACATGCTGACGTTCCCATGGATATCGGACTTTAAAGCCAATAACAGTGGTAAAAAGCCAACGGTGATCATTCAACGTGTGACTAATAAATCCCACGAACACATTTCTGCAGATACGTTCCTCAATGATCTTAAGCGCGCCATTATTCGTTCTGGCGATGCACGCTTTGTAGCCGGTGGCGACGAACGTTCACGGGTACGTGAAGAGCGAGCGGATCAAGAATTAAATGCAGCCAATGCCAAGGCAATGGGCAATGAAAAAGCCGCTGACTTTGCGTTGTCTGGCACCATCAATTCCTTCGTTGACCAATCGGGTGGAGATCGCGTGACGACTTACCAAATCGACATGAAATTGATTGATATGGAATCCAACGTGGAAGTATGGAACGGTCAAAAGAAGATTAAGAAACTGCAAGAAAAATCTAGCTTCGGTTGGTAATCGTCATGATGACGTTAATGCGTAACAGTGCGTGGGTCGGAGCCTGTTTTATGCTCGTGGCCTGCATGGGTGCCCAGCCCACGAAATCAAAAGGGAAGCCGGACTGGATCGTAAACGAGCCATCAAAATCAGGGCACGTTTACGGTGTGGGATCAGCAGAAATCTACACGGATGAAGCGGAAGCGCTACGCCGTGCGCAAGATGCCGCTCGTGTGACCATGATCCAGAAGCTTAAGGTCACGGTCACGGGCAGCTTCAGTCAAAACACTGAAGAAACAAGAGCGACTGGGCAACAGACGCAATTGGTCAGAACCGTCAAAAACACCATTGGCAGTCAAATCCCGCGCGCAGAATTGAGTGATGTGGATGTGGTTGATTCGTATGCGGATACCCAAAAAGGGGTTGTGTATACCCTAGTGCATTTGGATCGAGTGAAAGCGACCGCTAAGTTGCGTCGTCAAATTAACGAGCTGGATATGCAAATCACGGAACGCAGTGATAAAACATCGGAGCACTTGCCGACGCTTCAGCAACTGCAATCTTTGTTACCTGCGTTAAAGTGGGTAGCAAAGCGTGACAAGCTGGTCGAACAGGCTGCACTGGTTGATCCACAAGGTCGCCACATTGTGAAAGATGACTACCTCAAGGCGGTTGAAGCGCGCATAGAGAAGTTATTGGATACATTGGTGGTGACGGTCAAAGCCGAAAATCAAGAAGCACGGGGCATTCGCTCAGGTTTGGTGGAGTCGTTGACCAAAACAGGGTTGCGTGTCAGCCAAGACAGCGGCGACCTAAACCTGACCTATGCTGCAACCCTGAGACCTGTTGAAAAAGCCGGTCGTTTTTATGTATTTGCTGGTGGTCGAGTCACCATTAAAGAAGCGGGTGGTCGCGTTCTGAGTGAATTTTCCAAAGAAGCAAAAGGAGTATCGGCTGTTTCAATGGAATTAGCACAAGATAAAGCCATCCAAAACTTAGCGTCTGTACTGGGCGATGAGTTAGCGGCTTCATTAGTGGATAAAATAGATTAATGAAATAATTTCATTTTATTGAACGGCACCTAAAAAGCCTGAATGGAATCCATGTGAGTGGAATCCATTCAGGCTTTTTTTTTATTCTGCGTCCGGATACTGCAAACGAATTTTATGGAACTCCTCCAGTAGTTCTAATGCTTTTTCCACCAACCTTGAGTCAAACTGTGTACCCTGACGATCTTTAATATGCTGCTCAATTTCATCGAGCGAAAACGCTGGTCGATAGCTTCGGTGGCTGCCCAGCGAATCAATGACATCTACTATCGCTACGATTCGAGCAGCGATATGAATATCCTCGTGCTTGAGTTGATTGGGGTAACCGCTGCCGTCCCAGTGTTCATGATGTTGGGCAGCGACGAGACTAGCCATCTTTAAAATAGGGCGCTTGGAATTGCTGAAAATGGATGCTCCAATTTCAGCATGTTGCTGCATTTGCTGAATATCTTCCGCTGAATATTTGCCCGACTTCATTAAAATCTCATCGTTTAAACCGATGGTTCCGATATCATGTAGCGGCGCGGCTAATTTTATTCGCTCACACATGCTATTCGGCAAACCCACCTTTTGAGCAAGTAAGTAGGCCATATGACTCACCCGACGAACGTGATTCGATTCATCCGGTCGCCTGCGCTCAATGGTTTCACTGAGCACGTACACCATTTCTTGTCGGCTGCGACGAATCATTTCTTTTTGTTGCAAATTATTGTGGGTAATGGCGACACAGCGGGTGTACATATCTAATAACCGCGAGCCAATTCTTTCCAGTGGTGCTTTCGGTTTGACGTACAGTAAATTTTCTCCAGCGGCTTCCGTATGATAATACCCCACGTAAACATGATCTTCGTATAAGCCTTTATGGTCGGTTTTCGCTCGGTCAAAAAAATGAACTACTTCAGAAGGCAGCTCATGGGTTTCCTCTAAATGTTTTTTGATATCACCGGTTGCGGCCAAAATAGCATATTGATGATGATGAGTTTGCGCGGCAACCGCATCGATGGCATGTGTATGCGCACAGACTGCATGAGTATCTAAATTGAGCAAGGTGCCAATTTCTTCCAAAACAGCGCTGGCAAAAATGGGCAGTTTGTCTGTGTCGACAATCTTGGAAGTGGCTTCGATTAAGTTATACAAACCTTGTCGGTATTCTGTGATGGTTAAAATATCGCGGTAACTGCGCAAAGTTGAGTAGAGCAAGGTTTTTAATTTGGTGGATGTCAACTCGGTTTTATTTTTATAGTCATTAATATCGTATTTGGCGATGACGGTTTCTTCTGGGGCCTGACCTGGCTGCCCAGTTCTTAGCACTAAACGAATTTTATCATCGTGAAGTTCTTCGCGAATGTGCCGAACTAACCGCAGCCCGGCGTCGTCGGTTTCCATGACCACATCCACCAGTGCCAAGGCATAAGGCTCGTCGCGCTGCATCATCTCGACGGCTTCTTTCATGGAATAAGCATGTGCTAAATGTACTGGCGACCCATCAAACTCGCACTGCCCTAATACGAGCGATGTGACTTTGTGCACCTGCTCTTCATCGTCAACAATCAATATCCGCCACTTGTGTCCAAAACCCGCTTGCTGTTCAGGTTCTGTTGCATCAAGTTGATCGTCTGCGCCAAATAGCAGATCTGAATCAGCCATATTGCCCCCTAGTCCACTCAATCAGTTTAGCAGGTTGTCGACAGGCCACCTTAATGCGTTAAAAAGGAGTGAAGGGAAATGGTTGGCCTTTCTGTCATCCGCATCATTGCGGCACAACGGCCGATTTGTATTCCCTAGGCTGCTAAGCTGATATGGATATGAGGTGCATGAATCCAGCTCGATTTGCGCCAACTTTTGAGGCGGACGTCATTTTAAGAATAATGCGCTATTAAAACGGCCTTTTGTATATACATAATCGGTGAAAATAGAATGGTTTACGTTGAAAGATCGCTAGATTGACGGGAGGTCTAGCATGACAGAATGGTATGCCAGGCTAGGCTTTGGACAAAAAATTCAACTGCTGATTAATGTGGTGAGCGTCAGCGTTTTATCCGTGTCCATCGTAGTGATTGGCCTGAGCTTTTATGCCACATTTAAACAGAATCTTGAGCACAGAGTGTTACAGAAATCGAATCTCTTGGCGGATGCCGCAGCAGTGGGGGTGGTTTTTGATCAGCCGGAATCGGTCAACATGCTATTGGGATCGCTGGCCGTTGACCAAGGCGTGCATTCGGCGGTGGTGTTTAAAAAATACGATAACGGTGTGTATCGTCATTTCGCCCATTACGATCGTGATATATCGAAGGAACATGAACACGAATTTGAACCTGGCCCAGTAAAAGAATGGCAGCAAAGTCAGTTTATCTTACGGTTGCCGATTTTAGTGGATAACGAAGAAGTAGGACTGTTGTACTTCATCGAAGATAACTCCTATTTAAAAGATTTCTTACTCAGCAGCCTTGCGTACTTGGTGCCGGTATTGTTGTTTAGCGCTTTAGCCATTTGGTTGGTTTCACGTAGCGTGCAATATCGACTCGCTAAACCATTAAAAGAACTGACCTCCGCTGCACATGATGTGGCATACAATCAGGATTACGATAAACGCGTTGCGATTGAATCTGATGATGAACTTGGCGAACTCGGTAAAGCGTTTAATCACATGCTGCACGAATTGGCCCAGCATGAATCTTTTCGTCTCGAAAAAGAACAAGAAATTATACGGCTGAATTCAGAGTTAGAAGAGAAAGTTCACGAGCGCACCAAAGAGCTAAAAAACAGCATTGATAATCTTCGTGTTACGCAGCAACAATTGGTTGAGCAAGAGAAGATGGCGTCATTGGGTGAGTTGGTCGCGGGTGTGGCCCATGAGATCAATACACCGATTGGTGTCGGCATCACTGCCGTGAGCCATTTAGATGAAAGCGTATTAAAAATTCAAAAAGAATTTGATAAGGGCACGCTGACAAAATCTCGATTTTCTTCCATGCTAGTGGCTGTAACGGAAAGCGCCAATATTGTTGAAAGTAATTTATTACGAGCAGCAGATTTAGTGAAAGCGTTTAAATCTGTGGCCGTTGATCAAGCCAGTTCGCAACCGCGTCATTTTTATTTATTGGAGTATGTAAATAATATTCTGACATCCCTACGACCCAAAATTAAACGTACTCAGCATGAAATCAATGTACAGATGGACGCGGCAATTGAATTGTATTGTGACCCCGGTATTTTCTCTCAAATCATTACCAATTTAGTGATGAATTCTCTGAACCATGGTTTTACGGATGCGAAACAGGGGACGATTAAAATAGAGGCGGAGATTAACGATCAAGATGAGTTGGACATGCTTTATTGCGATGATGGCGCTGGCATCGAGCCTGATATTTTGAAACGCCTATTCGATCCTTTTGTCACCACCAAACGAGGCCAGGGTGGTAGTGGCTTGGGGACACATATTATTTATAACCTGATCACCCAAGCCTTGCGGGGACGCATTGAATGTGAATCTGAGTTGGGTAAGGGTGTTCGCTTTAAGATTTGCATTCCGATGGATCAAATGCGAGAGGACCAAGATAGACAAGCCAGTCATCTCGCTTAGGTCAGAATAGATACACTATTGAGCAGCACCAGCAGCCTTACTTAAGAGTTTCCATTGAGGCTGAGTCACGGGCATCACGGATAATCGACTACTGTTTAGAAGCCCTAATGTGCTTAAAGCGTCGTGTTTTAGCGCAAGGCTTTTAATCGTGGCCAGCGGTAGAATCTTAGAGAATTGCTCAACAAACTCGACTTTGACACGGGTCCAGCGGATATTGTCTGGGCTACTTTTAGGGTCGAAATAGTCGTTCTTAGGGTCGATCGCTGCTGGGTCGGGCATCGGATCTTCAACCACCTTCATCACACCCGCGATACCGATATGTTTGCAGCTGGAGTGGTACAAAAATGCTAGGTCGCCAATCTTCATTTCACGCATGAAATTACGAGCCTGATAATTTCGAATACCGTCCCAGTAGGTGGTTTTGTCTTTTGCTAAATCGGCGATCCCAAACTCATCCGGCTCGCTTTTCATCAACCAGTAGGTCATTTTTCACCTTTTACATTGCCGTCATTTGACGTTACATGTCTGTTCGTTTTTCCGTGTGAGTTAACACTTTTAACATAAGTGTACATATGGACGCACATGGAAACGAATATGAGGAGCAGCTTGTGATGGTAATCACGGTGCCACCTGGAGTAACATCCTAAAGTAATAAGTCTAATAATTTTAAGGAAAGTTGCTTCTATTTGATGCAGACATATCGCGAACGTTGGGGAAATCAGACCAAGCGAGCATGTGACTCAAATAAAGCGAATAAACGATGAACTCACAACGTCCAGATGTACTCGTTATTATCAGTTTTATCTTTATTGTGGGGGCCATTGCCACCACGTTAGCGGCACATAATCATAACCACGACTTGGTGCCTCAGGTCTCTCAAAACATTATTCGTTAACGCTTCGACGAATGACCGACGGCTTTAGGTGTGATCTTTCGCAGCGTGAGATCAATCTGTGATGATGTTGGTCAGTGGAATATCCCAGCTTTCAATGGGCAGTTGGGGAACGCGTTGAAAGTGGTGAGCGAGACCCACTAGATTTGTCTGATGGCCATCCCCATTTTTTATAAACTCAAATGTACGATCGTAAAATCCACCGCCCATTCCTAAGCGTGCCCCTGAGGCGTCAAACCCAACTAAGGGAACAAATACCCAGTCTAATTGCCGACCTTCTATCATGCTATTGCGCGCGGGGTCAGGTTCTGCAATGCCGAACGCATTCTCGATTCTAGGACCATGATAAGGGCCGAACCATAGGTGTCCTTTTTTGTCTGGGTGCAAAGCCGGTAACCAGCATGTTATGCCTTGCTGGGTGAGAGCCTCTGCCAGAAATTGTGGGTCGATTTCTCCGTCATTGGCTAAATACAGGGCGACCGCATCTTGTTTTGAAAAAGTAATGGTCGACAGAACGTGTTGACTCATCTGACGGGCGGCAGCTTGCTGCTGCTGCGGGCTTAGTGCTTGGCGGCGCTGGCGTAAATGTGTACGCCACTCAGACTTATTCAAGACAAACTCCCCCAGTGTGCTTATCAGATAAAAAAGATTTGAATCGCCAGATGTAAAAGATGATCAAGAAGTGTGACAGGTGACGCTAACAAATAACGGTGTGCCTTGTTGGCATCATAAAGAGGCTCCCCACTGTGCCGCTGTCAGAGAAAGGCCTTGAACCGTAAGGTTCAAGGTGGCGGCTCCTGATCTGAATCGGGCTACCCATCTAAAATGGGCATGCTCTCCCTCAGCGTCGAGGAACCTCCAGGGTAATATGTAAGGCTCGAGGACTTCAAAGACTGGCCAACACCCCAGGGAGTGAAGAAATTATAACTGAAATACATTCCATCTTCTTCCCCAACTTGGGGTTGAAATTGTATTTTTTATTAGGTTCGACGGAGCTCTATCGTCGTGCAAAAATCATTCAATGTCGCCAATTTCCATTTGGTGCTCTTGCGCCAAAATAGAATCTAACTTTCCATTCAAGCCAATCAACTGAGTTTGTAAACTTTGGCTGCCACCGGTGGCTTTTAAGTAGTCATGAGATAGATTGAGTGCAGTCATCACGGCGATGCGTTCCAAGCCAAACAATTTACCTTGGTCTTTTATCTCCGTCATTCGAGTATTGAGTAACTGGGCGGCACGCTCGAGATCTTGTCGAGCCTCAGGGGGACAAGATACTCGGTATTCTTTTCCTAAAATGTCAATATTTAGCGTGTTTGTATCACTCATGAGGCGTTTGTTCCAAATTGCGAAGACGACCGATCATTTCGGCAATTTTATTACGTGCTAGTTCGTTCTGCTTTAACAAGCGATTGCGTTCCTGCTGCCATTGATCGGCCTCAGATTTCAGCGCCTGATTTTCAGTTTTTAAGCGACGATAAGCAGCGATAAGCTCATCCACTTTTTTGTGAATGTCGTGCAAGTGGGCTGAAGGATCCGAATCTGCCATGGGTGACCTGCTATTGATGATTGGCCTAACTATATGCGCGCCATGGCGAGGGGTCAATTTTAGCGGGTGTTCGTGCTCCCTAGGATGGAATGTGATAAATTGCCAGACGGAATCTTTCAATGTTTACAGTGGGTCAAACGCGCAAGATCAGCGACATTTGTCGATGCAGTAAAAGGCTCTTGAATACCTGAGGTAATATCAGAGCAGAAAGCATCATGCATGCTTCAACCTTTTATTCAACGCCAGTTCTTGACCCATTCCTAATTCGGTATATCTATGTCCTCTACCCCCTCACGTTTTGACTTATTTTCCAATATGGCATTGGCCAATGGCGCTATTCAATCACCGGCTGCATTACAAGGCTGGTTAACCGGTTATGTTGCAACCGGTGGGCGTTTGACCAACGAACAGTGGCTGGCGGAGTCTGCAGAATATATGGGATTGCCCGAAGCATGGGAATCGCAAGCCAAAATGCCACTGGTGGTTTTTTACAAAGAAGAACTTAAACGCTTACAAAGTGGTGAATTGGACTACCAATTGCTGTTACCGGATGATGAAACCGATTTCGATGTTCGTATGCAAGGACTCGCGGATTGGGCAAAAGGCTTTTTGGACGGCTTCGGTGCATCGGGACGCGTTTCCGAAGCCGACCTCAATGAAGATGTGCTGGAAGTGCTAAAGCACTACGATGCTTTTAGTTATGGTATGGAAGAAGAGGATGTAAATGAGGACAGTGAGCGTCTGTTAGTCGAGCTGGTCGAACACGCTCGCGTGACCGCTTTGTTCATGTTTTTTCACTTTAATAATGCTCAACAAGCTAAGCAGCAGGTACATTAATGCTCACCAATGATCAATTTGTTACGCACCGCCATATATTGTTGGAGTCCATGCAAGACAACAGTGTGGCTATTTTTCCGAGTGCGGATATCAAAGCGCGCAATCGCGACTCTGACTATCCGTTTCGCCAAGACAGCGACTTTTACTATTTAACGGGCTTCCAAGAAGACAGTGCGTGTTTGGTGCTATTGAAGAAGCAAGGCCAAATGCAAAGTATGTTGTTTTGCCAGCCTAAAATTAAAGAACAAGAAATCTGGACGGGCATTCGCTTAGGGCCAGAAGCTGCGCCCGGCACGCTTTCCGTTGACGAAGCGCACGATATTAATACGTTGTCAGAACAATTACCGTCAATGATGGCAGGCTGCGAAGCCGTCTATGCGGCTTGGGGCACACGCCCAACATGGGACGCTAAAATCATGTCCGCCATTGAAGTGGTGAAATTGAAAGTACGGACTGGAATAACCGCTCCGACCGCTATGTTAGCGATTGAACCCCTGTTGCACGAACAACGTTTAGTTAAATCGAGCAGTGAAATAGAAGTCATGGCGAAAGCAGCCGACATTGCGGCCCATGCGCATATTCGTGCGATGCAAAGCGTGCAGCCGGGACAAAATGAATATCAACTAGAAGGTGAAATACGCCATCACTTTAGCCAAAATGGATGTCGTTTTGAAGCGTATGCCTCCATTGTCGGAGCAGGCGATAACGCGTGTATTTTACATTATACGGATAACAATCAGCTCATTTCAGAGGGTGATTTAGTCCTGATTGATGCGGGTTGCGAGTTGGATAACTATGCCAGCGATATTACGCGAACATTCCCCGCGAACGGAAAGTTCAGCGATGCACAAGCCGCCCTTTACCAAGTGGTACTGGATGCTCAGCTCGCGGCCATTGAGGCTGTGAAACCGGGCAATCATTTTAACCACCCTCATGAAGCCTCTGTACGTGTCATCACCTCTGGTTTATTAGACCTTGGTTTAATTAACGGCGATTTAGACACGCTGATTAAAGAAGAAGCGTTTAAACCGTTTTTTATGCATCGCACCGGTCATTGGCTGGGGCTCGATGTCCATGACGTGGGCGCGTACAAGCAAGAAGGTGAGTGGCGAACATTTGAAGAGGGCATGGTACTAACGGTTGAGCCGGGTATTTATGTCGCGCCGGATAACGAAACAGTGGATGAAAAATGGCGTGGTATCGGCATTCGTATCGAAGATGATGTTGTGGTCACGGACACCGGTCATCGCGTATTGACGTCCGCTGTACCAAAATCCATTGCCGATATTGAAGCATTAATGGCTCAGTAATTTTTGGTGAAAGAGTGGGCCCCGCCGCTGGCGCCCACTCTGTGTTTCGTACGATCAGCCTTTCTTTTCCTGCTAAGGAGTAGTCGTTTCTTATGCCAGTTCCCAAGGATTCGAATGCCAGCCAATCCGATTATTTTGATATTGCGATTGTGGGTGGCGGTTTAGTTGGAGCAAGTCTTGGATTATTGCTGCGGCCGTTGATCCAAAAAGGTTTGAGAGTGGCACTGGTGGATGCTCAAGCGGTTGAGCCGGAGCATTTATTACAGCCGAGTTTTGATGCTCGAACCTCTGCGTTATCGCTCGGCACACAGCGCTTGTTAGCATCGTTGCAAGTGTGGCCTTCCATTGCGCCGGACGCCTGCCCCATCGAACATATTCAAGTGAGCCAACAGGGTCAGTTTGGACGTGTGCATTTGCATCATCATGAAATGAAGGTGCCTGCATTAGGTTATGTGATAGAGAATCGGCACCTCGGCCAAGGCCTATGGAAAAACCTGCAGTCTGAAGAAAAATTCCACATCATCGCACCGGCGACCGTCCAGCAGGTTTCCACGAATGAGCATGGTGCCCAGATTACATTGACCCAGCCGTCTGACTCAGAGGCGACGACTCGCGTTATCCAAGCTGAATTATTGGTGCTAGCGGACGGCGCGAACAGCTTAGGGTGCCGGTCACTGGGAATCGAACAACGAAAACAGAGTTATCACCAGCAGGCTATTGTTGCGAATATCGCGTTCGATCAACCACATCAACAGTGGGCTTACGAACGCTTCACGCAGCAAGGCCCGTTGGCATTATTGCCCTTAACAGGCAATCGCTTTGGATTGGTGTGGTGCGCCTCCCCTGATGAGGCCGAGCACTTAATGCAACTCCCCGAAACCGCGTTCCAACACGCCTTACAGAAAGCCATTGGTTATCGGCAAGGACGCATCCAGCGTATTGGGCAGCGTCAAACTTATCCGTTGTCTTTGGTTCAAAGCCATGAGCAGGTTCGTCGTCATGTCGTGGTGCTGGGCAATGCAGCCCATGCGTTACACCCTGTTGCTGGTCAGGGCTTTAATTTAGCGCTGAGGGATGCGAAAGCATTAAGTGATCACCTAGAGCGTGCCTTTGAAAAGGGTCAGGCATTGGGGGATATCAGTGTTTTAACGTCTTACCATCAAGCGCAGCAAACAGATCAAAATTTAACGATAGGCCTCAGCCACTGGTTACCGACCCTGTTCACGCAACCTGGTAGTGCTTGGTCCCTAGCGCGTGCAGCGGCCATGACCAGTTTGGATTGCATGCCCATTGCGAAAACCTTATTTGCCCGACAAGCCATGGGGCTGGTCGGCACGCCAGAAACATGGAGACCCTAAGCATGCAAAGTTTTGATGCCATAATTGTTGGTGGTGGCATGGTCGGAACGGCACTCGCCTGCGCGTTAGCAAATACGACATTGAATGTGGCTCTAATTGAGCCTCATCCTACGACGGCACAGCCTCAGCCTGAGGTTAAAGCGGTGGCAGATGTGGACAGTCGTGTGAGCGCACTGAATCGTGCGAGCCAACAGTTTCTCGAACACATTCATGCATGGTCCAGCATTCCCGATAATCGCAAAAGTGCATACGACAAAATGCGCGTGTGGGAAGGCACGGGGACGGGCCACATTCAATTTGATGCGATGGAATTGGGCGAGCCTTATTTGGGGCATATTATAGAAAACCGATGCACTGCGGCTGCCTTGCTGCACGCGTTTCAGCAGTCATCAAACCTCCACCTTATATCTGGCGTGACTGTGTTAAACGTTGAACGTGGAGCGGCCTTTGCTCGTCAAGCTGAGGAGAATGCAGCGCAAGAGTGGGCGGTGGAATTGAGCGACGGCCGCTATCTGTACGCCCCTTTGTTGGTAGGCGCAGATGGTGCACGTTCCAAAATAAGAGAGGCCTGTCAGTTTGAAACTCGTGAATGGGATTATGAGCACCATGGTTTGGTGTGCACGGTGCAAACAGAAAAACCTCATCAACAGGCTGCGTGGCAACGTTTTACGGAAGACGGTGTATTGGCCTTCTTGCCGTTACCCTCAGATGAACCAGGCCGCCACTTTTGTTCCATCGTTTGGTCTTGCCCACCTGAACAGGCCGAACGCCTGCTCGCGTTAGAGGATGCTTCGTTCGCCGCTGAGTTGAGTCGAAGTTTTGAGTATCAGCTTGGCGCAGTGATCGACGTCGGACCGCGTGCGGCCATCCCATTGCGACAACGGCATGCGGTGCGCTATTGCCAAACCGGTGTGGCCCTCATCGGAGATGCCGCGCATACGATTCATCCGCTCGCAGGTCAAGGCGTTAACCTAGGTTTGATGGATGCTTATGTGCTGGCAGATGAAATAAAGCGTGCTTGCAAAAAAGGCCTCGCCATCAGCTCAGACAGTGTGCTGGGTCGATACGAACGTCGGCGTATGCCCGATAACCTAGCCATGATGACAGTGATGGAATCTTTTAAGCGTTTTTACAGTGCACAGCATCCTGCATTGAGATGGCTACGTAACTGGGGCATGAATCAGGTCAATGAAATGGGGCCGCTGAAGCGACACTTAATTCAAGAAGCCATGGGATTACGGACATCTATCAAGTCAAATTGACTAGGACAAGCCATAGTTGGCTGGGCTGATCCCCATTTCCGCAAAGCTTTCTTTTAAACCTTCGAGATCGTAGTCATTTAGCCCGAGATATTCCAATACCATATCGCCGATATCTCGCCATTCATAGTCTTCTTCTTGATGGCCAAGAATGCGATAAAGGCCGCAGATATGCTCGGCCATTTTTAAAATGGCCATCAGCGTGGTGCGGTCGTTCTCAGTATTGCGGTCGGCCGAAAACATACGTTTGCAACTATGATGTTCTGCGATGATGTCGCACAGTAGTTTAGGCAAGTGCCAAGACTTCGCCGTAAAGTAACCCAATACCGCATGATTGGTATTCAGCTGGGCGTTTTCAAAGTCAATGACACGTTCATAATTCTCGCTGTACGACTCCTCCATGATCTCAATGTAGTTGTCCACTCTTTGCATGAGCAATGGCACGCCCGCGTTATGAAATAGACCCAAGGCATAGGCATTGTCAGGGTGTGGATAACCCACTTGCTTGGCAATGGTGGCGGAGGTCATGGCGATGTCCATCGCGGTATCCCAAAAGCGCGTTAACGCTTTGATCTTCTCATCAGCCAATGAACTCTTAATGGATATCCCATTCACAATATTGACGACGCTGTTCATGCCTAAGATGCTGACCGCTTGTCGAATGCTGGTGATTTTGTTGGTCAGCCCATAGAAGGGCGAGTTGACGACTTTCAACACCGTGCCCGAAAGACCGACATCTTGACTGATAAGCTTGGCAATTCGATCGAGGTCGGGGTCCGGCATGACTTGCTCCATTTGCAAGTCCACCATGATTTGAGGTTGGGGCGGGATGCTGATGCCTTGAAGTATCTTTTGAATTTGTTCTGCTGAGAGTTCAGACACAGTCATTACCACGTGAAAAATGAGGCCCTTGATAAGTTTAGACAACATTCTTCCACGTCATAGGTATAATCCTAAAAACCGCAGTAGAACGCTATGACTGATACGTAGGTGACTGATAGCCAACGAGTGGTCAGCAGCACCTCTTTTCTGATTCGATTCGTACACATCACGCGCTGCACCCTAGATGCGGGCGATGACTGAGATCCGCTTTACCATAGGAACGCTTTTTATATGACACTCCCAAGCCTCCGATTACGGGCCAAAGAAGACAAACGCCTGCGACAAGGCCATGTCTGGATATACAGCAATGAGGTGGACACCAAAGCCACTCCGCTCAAAAACTTTGAAGCTGGGCAGCAAGTGATCGTAGAAAGCAGCGGTGGTAAGCCATTGGGCATTGCTTTTATTAACCCCAACAACCTGATCTGCGGCCGTTTAATCAGCCGCAAGGCCAGCAAAAGCTTTGGCCGTGGCCAGTTGATCTTGCGCCTAGAACAGGCTTTGGCCCTACGTGAGGCCTGTTTCGATGAGCCATACTATCGCTGGATCTATGGTGAAAGCGATGGCTTGCCCGGCTTGGTGGTTGATCGTTTTGGTGACTATGTCGTGGTTCAGATTTCCGCTGCAGGTATGGAGGTACTCAAGCCCCAGATACAGGCGGCGATTAGCCGTGTGATCGATGTGAAAGGGTTGTTGTGGAAAAACGATGGCAAAATGCGCGCCCAAGAAGGGTTAGATGAATACGTTGAGGTGGGGTTAGGCGAAGTACCTGAATTTTTACCCATGATTGAAAATGGCACCCGCTTTGATGTGCCTGTTTGGAGTGGGCAAAAAACCGGCTGGTTTTATGATCATCGCCTCAACCGAGAGCGTATTTGCCGCCATGTAAATGGCTTGAGAGTGTTAGATATTTGCTCTTACGCAGGCGGCTGGGGTGTTCAGGCAGCTCATGCGGGTGCTGAAGAAGTCGTCTGTGTGGACGCGTCAGCACAGGCATTGGAATGGGTGCAGCGTAATGCGGCATTAAATGAAGTGGCAGACAAGGTCACCTGTGTGCAAGGGGATATGTTTAAAGTCATGGAGAAAATGATTGAAGAACAGCAGCGCTTTGATGTGGTGATTCTTGATCCTCCAGCGTTTATACCCAAGCGAAAAGATATTGCAGCCGGTGAGCGCGCCTACGCAAAACTGAATCAGTTAGGCATGCAGTTAATGGACAGTGACGGCATTTTATTATCCGCATCCTGTTCGATGCATTTGAGCGAAGACAATCAGGTGAAAATGCTGCAACAGGCCGGTCGTCACCTTGATCGTCATGTACAAATCATTGAGCGAGGCAGTCAAGGCCCTGATCATCCTGTGCACCCTGCTATTCCAGAAACGCGGTATATTAAATCATTAATGTGTCGTGTGGCGTGGACGGTTTAATATAGCTCTTGTCACCAGCCGATGAGTCGCAGAAATAATCCTGCGCTCACGGCTGGAATGTCGTTCTACGTTTAGAGTTTTAGAGTACTAAGCTCGTTCATCCATTCGCAGAACAGTGATTACTCAGTGGAAATGGGAATCGGTGCTAAGGGAATCTTCAATAATTCGGCACCGGCATACAGCAACGTCAATAACTCAATGATTTCTACTTGCAGTGGTTGCAGTAAAGCTTGTCGCTGTTCTAGTGGTTGCAGCAGCGTGTCATTCGGCAATTTATCCATAGCGGCATTCACCGACAAAAAACTCATTTGTATTTTCTCTTGAAAGCTCTCAGCGATTCGACCTAACTCGACATTAAAACTGTTTTCGGCTTGCCACATTAACTGAACGCCTTTGACTATTGAACGCCAGTTTTGAATATCGTTTGTGCTGTAAATACTTCGGAAATGATCGAAGCGCGTTTTAGATAGTGCCGGTTGTAACTGCGCAGCCAAAATATGATTTTGCAGTTGATAAACCATGGCTTGATACAAGCGATAGATACTTTGTTCGGGGCGAGCCTGCTGCCATTGCTTTGCGTAGTAACCTTGTGCGGGTTCCCAGCGATCCACCAATTGTTGCAAGTGGTCCACCAGCAATGCAGTGAGTATGCGTAAATATTCACGGCGACGATTATGATTTTGCGGAGCTAAGGGGCCACTGGCTTGGTGATGCTCGGTAGCGTGCACGGTGCCGTTTGCTTGGTCTAAATGGGCACCGTCTTCTGCATCGGCAGTCGCGCTATTGTGGCTATCTGTCCCCAATGACACGACTTCTACGTTGTTTTCTCTTGGAACAAAGTCCTTAGCAGAACGCTTACCGTCTTCACCGAACAATAAAAATTCAATGGGGTGGAACCCGACGCTCGCATAACTAATGTCACTGAAACCATGTTGATTGAGCAAACTCGTTTTGGAAATTTTTAGAGTCATGTCGTTGACAATGCCGGACAAAGGATAGCCCGGTAAGTAGTCGATGTACCCGCCTTCAATGGGCCAACGGTCCAGTAAGTTATGCAGGTCTTTGTAGGTACGGTTTTCTTCTTTATAGCTGGGCTTTTCAAGCGTTGGTAACTGGTAAAAAAAACCAATTCTTAGATAGGCGTTATACGTACGTTGCCAAGCTAATTGACACTCTTCCAACGACAGGGGGTTAGGGTGATGAAGAAAGGACGTGACGACGCTGTCCAGTGACTGTGCTTGATTCAGCGTTTCTGAGAGCTGGGTATAAGCATTTAAATTGGCAGCAGCGAGCACAGCCTCCATATTCATTTCAATATCGGGCGTGGTGACTTCTTCTGGCAGGGTGCGCTCTTGAGGCGGTGCGGTGCTATCGCAGCCCGTCAAACAGATTAGAATAGCCAGCGTGCTCCAAAACCAGAGCGAAGACTGTGAAGAAGGGCATCCATTTGCTTGTGCTGCGTGCTTTCTCAAGTGATCAGTTCCTTAAACTGATAATGGGCCATTGATTCGCCAGTGCGGCTGCCGTGAGTGCTTCATCGGCATCGACGGCAACCGGATGATCGACTTGGTCGAGCAGCGGTAAATCATTATGGGAGTCACTGTAAAAATAACTGCCGGCTAATGATACCTGTTTTTCTTCCAACCAGGCCTCCAACCGCGTCACTTTTCCTGCCTGAAAACTGGGTACGCCAGCGACTTTTCCCGTGTATTGACCGTCGATCATTTCCGGATCGGTAGCAATCAAGTCGTCCACCTCTAAGAGCTGGGCAATGGGCTCCGTGACGAAGCGATTCGTCGCCGTAATAATGAGCAGATAATCCCCCTTATTGCGATGCTCTTGCAGAATATCCCAAGCCGCTTGCGGGATGAGCGGGCGGATAATGTCATTTACAAAGCGCTCTCGTAAGGCGTGCAATTGCTCAAGCGGCATTTGCGTCAGCGGCTGCAGTGCAAATTCCAAGTATTCTCGAATGTTCAGCGAGCCTTCCTGATATTGCAGGTAGTAGTAGTCATTTTTTTCTTTAAACAATTGTGCGTCGACCAAACCTTCATCGACCAAAAATTGTCCCCAAGCATGGTCACTGTCGCCCGCGAGTAGGGTGTTATCGAGATCAAAAATTGCCAGTGCCACACATCACCTCACATTCAGTTTGGCGGCATTTTAGCGTCTGGGACAGAGCCTGTCGCGCCATACTGCCACTAAACCGTTCCCAATTCGGGTCAAGCGCATGTCCTATTGGCCTCTGGCCAGTACGACAAGATGGAATTTATTCTTTGATAGCAAGCCGTCTTTATTAGTCGACGACCGAAGTTTATTTGAGCTGTTATGATTAAATGGAATAAAAAATAGCTGGTACTCTTAGTCATTGTTTTAATAGTATGGAACGATGACATATTGAATTGCGGATAAAAGAAGCGTGATTGATGCGGATGGATACCGTCCTAATGTAGGCATCATACTGGCTAATAGCCAGGGGCAAGTGCTTTGGGCACGCCGCATAGGCCAAGATGCATGGCAATTTCCCCAAGGTGGTATTCAGTCGCAAGAATCCGCCGAAGCCGCTTTGTATCGAGAGCTACAGGAAGAAGTCGGTTTGATGCCCGACGACGTGGAGATACTGGGCTGTACGCGTGGCTGGTTGAGATATCGACTGCCCAAGCGCATGGTGCGACATAACAGCAAGCCAGTCTGCGTAGGACAAAAGCAAAAGTGGTTTTTGCTAAAATTAGTCAGTTCAGAAAGTCGAATCTGCTTTGATCAGACCGATCACCCAGAGTTCGATGGCTGGCGGTGGACCAGTTATTGGTATCCACTCGGTCAGGTGGTGCCGTTCAAGCGAGACGTATATCGTCGTGCAATGCGTGAGTTGGCCCCTAAACTGTTTCCAATGCAGGGTAAAAAGACACCCTGATTTCTAGCCATTGTCATAAAGCGGTCGAACCAATAGATTAAATTTGAAGCCCAGTAACCGAACGGACACTTAAATTACCCGATAGGCGAACAGAATTTATGTTAAGCACCCTGAGACGCATCGTCCAAGAAGTGAATGGCGCCAGTGATTTAAACTCGGCGCTGTCCATTCTGGTGGAGCGTGTTCAGAAAGCCATGAATACCGACGTGTGTTCAGTCTATGTGCTCAACCCAGACAGTCGCCGTTATACCCTCATGGCTTCGAAAGGCCTTAACCAAGATGCTGTCGGACGGGTGAGTTTATCGACCAGCGAAGGTGTTGTGGGTTGGGTGGCCATTCGCGAGGAACCCATCAATTTAGAAGATGCCTCTTCACATCCCCGTTACCATTATTTTTCCGAAACTGGCGAAGAACAGTTCAAGTCCTTTTTAGGTGTTCCCATCATTCATCACCGCCGCATCCTCGGCGTGCTCGTGGTGCAGCAGCGTATTCAGCGCAAATTTGATGAGTCGGAAGAAGCCTTCCTTGTCACCATGTCGGCTCAGTTAGCCGCGGTATTAGCTCACGCCGAAGCCACAGGGCAGGTACTCGGCGAAACCGCTCGCGGTGATGAACACAAAACCATTAAAGAAGACGTCATGATTCCCGGCACGGCGGGCGCGCCGGGTGTGGCCATTGGCACCGTCGTCGTGCTGTCACCCACTGCCGATTTGTATGACATCCCAGACCGACAGACCAAAAACATTGAAGAAGAGGTCATCCAATTTCAAGCGGCGATCGAGGGTGCGCGGGCGCAAATCAAGCAAGTCGGAGCAGCGCTCTCCGACTTGCGGCCGGAAGAACAAGCACTTTTTGATGTATACATTCGGATGCTCGATGACGATGCATTAGGCAATGAAGTCATCCGGCGAATTAGAGATCAGAAACAATGGGCGCAGGGCGCGTTACGGGACGTCATTTTAGAGTACGTTGCGCATTTTGACCGTATGGAAGACCCCTATTTGCAGGAGCGTGCCACTGACATCAAAGACTTAGGCAGCCGTGTACTGGCGCAGCTGCAAGAGCGTGGCGATGCGATTTCTGAACTGGACTTTCCGCCCAATACGATTGTGATCAGTGAAGAATTGACCCCGTCCATGTTAGGTGAAGTGCCCGAAGACAAATTGGTCGGATTGGTCTCCGCCAAAGGCTCAGCCAATAGCCATGTGGCGATTCTAGCGCGCGCAATGGGTATTCCCACCGTCATGGGTGCGGTGGACTTACCTTGCAAACAAATGGATGGCATCGAATTGGTGGTGGATGGCTACCGCGGTCGCGTTTACAGCCACCCATCCGAACAGGTGCGAGAACAGTTCCGTTCGATCGTCGAAGAAGAAAAAGCGCTGGAAGTGGGGCTAGATGCGATTAAAGACTTGCCGGCTGAAACCGGTGACGGTCATCGCATGCGGCTGTGTGTGAATACAGGTCTTATTACAGATGCACTACGCTCATTGAATCATGGCGCGGAAGGTGTCGGCTTATATCGCACAGAAGTCCCGTTCATGATGAAAGACTGCTTCCCCAGTGAGTCAGAACAAACCAAAATCTATTCTAAGCAGCTCAAAGCGTTTGCGCCGCAGCCGGTGACCATGCGGACACTGGATATCGGTGGTGATAAAGCCCTCACGTACTTTCCAATCGAAGAAGACAACCCATTCCTTGGCTGGCGTGGCATTCGTGTGACGCTGGATCACCCTGAGATTTTTTTGCTGCAAGTGCGCGCCATGCTCAAAGCCAGTATTGGTTTGGATAATCTCCAAATAATGCTGCCGATGATTACCAGCCCGGTTGAAGTCGAAGAGGCGCAGCATCTGATCTACCGCGCCTATCAGGAAATTGTCGACGAAGGGCTTGTCGTACAAATGCCCAAGGTTGGTGTCATGATCGAAGTACCTGCCGCCGTGTATCAGGCTCGCACGCTGGCCAGTATGGTGGATTTTATTTCAGTCGGCAGTAATGACTTGACCCAGTATTTGCTGGCGGTTGATCGCAATAATCCGAGAGTGGCAGAGTTGTACGATAGCTTTCATCCTGCCGTGTTGCATGCTTTACAGCTAATCGTCGACGCTGGTCACGCTGAAAATTGTCCGGTTAGTGTGTGTGGTGAAATGGCGGGAAACCCTGCAGGGTCATTGTTATTAATGGCCATGGGCTATGACATGCTGTCCATGAATGCCACGAACTTGCCCAAAGTGAAATCCGTGATTCGCAGCGTCGATATGCAGTTTGCTAAAAAATTATTGCAAGAAGTGATGCGAATGGATAACTCGCAAGTGATTTTGAGTACCGTTGAGTTAGCACTCGAAAGTCGCGGTCAGGGGCGGATTATTCGACCGTCACACAGCTCCCAGACCATCGCACGGGCCTAAAAAAACCGACATTTTGTCGGTTTTTTGTTTCTCAATCTCGGTTGCTGCGCAGGGTAAACTGCTTGAGGTCAACGAGACCAGTGTCGGTTTCGACCAATATCTAAATGTATAAAACCGCTGCGACGATAGTACCCCACGCCTCCTTCTCCGGATGCGCGTGCCGCTTTGTTCACTTGTCGAAGGTTAACGCCGGGCAGACGAATGTCGATGGCTTGCCCTTTCATATGCAGACTATGTTTCGCAACCCCACGGCCAGAAGCCATTAATAATTCATTGGTTTTTGGACTGCGGTAACCAGACAGCATGTAAATTTCTTTTGTGTGATCCAGCTTTTGCGCGGTTTCGTGCAAGCGATCCAATAATCGGACATCAATGGGCGCAATTAAATTTTGTCGATGGTCACGCATGAGCAGATAGATTTCAGCGAGGCCGTCTACTAAGTATTCGCCGTTTTCCCAATACGTCACATTGGCTCGGTCACCGGTGTGCACATTGTGAAGGTTTAACGCGCGTCCACCGGTTGCCGGTAGAGCGACGTCTGGTTGGATCACACGGGATGTTCCTGCCCACAAATTTGAGGATGCAGGCACAATCGATGCGGCAGTGCTCCATTGCAGAAACTGTCGGCGGCTAATCCCCATGAATTAAATATCCAATGCTAACGAAAGAGTTGATGGTTTTTGTTGGCAGGAATTATGCCACCGAGCAACAGTTATAAGCAAAGTGGCTATTTAGAACCGTTTTTATGCGCTGAAGTGTGAGGCTTGATGCATATTAGCTGTGACTTAATCGACAAATGGCTGACCGGACGGCGCACAAGTTGACGTAAATTGTCTCTATTTTTACGTTAAACCGACCTTAGTGGGGTGGCGACTACGGGGTTATCTACAGGTGTCTGCTTGGGGATATCGACAAGCACTACAATACGATGGAATCCAGTTTATGGCTTTCACCGTTAATTTGATCGCGTTGATAAACATCATCGCGAATTTGAAGGCGGCCAGCGTCATCTACCCATGTCGTCCAGTACATCAAATATACGGGAATGGGTTGAGCCAAAGAAACGGCTTTGGTTTGCCGTAAGCCAATGGTGTCTTCAATACGAGATTGATCCCAACGCTGAGGTTGCAGCAGTGCGGAAGCCAATTCCAATGGCTTTTCAACTCGAATACAGCCCGAGCTTAATGCACGCATACTTTCAGCAAACAATTCTTTGTGGTTGGTGTCGTGTAAATAAATGGACTTATCGTTCGGGAATACAAATTTGACGTTACCGAGCGAATTGTCTTCTCCGGGCATTTGTACGAGGCGGTACGTATTTTCACGGCTATTGAAGCCTTCCCAATCAATGTTTTCCAAATCCACTTCCACGGCTGGGTTTTGCCAACCGGCGTACACTTTAAAATGGTGATCCGTTAAATAATTTGGGTCTTGCTTGGCGATAGGCAAGATGTCCCGCATGGCGATACGATGGGGAACATTCCATTCCGGCGACATCACCACGGTGCTAATGGATTCCGCTAACACGGGTGTGCGTCGACGGGATTTCCCAATGATCACTTTCATGTTCATGGTGGACTCACCGCGTTCGATGAGATCTAAACGGAAGTCCGCCATGTTCACCAGTAGATAACGGTCGCCCATGGATTTTGGCAGGTAGCGCCAGCGCTTCATATTGAGCGCAATGCGCTGCGCCATGAAATAAGGTGGCACATTAAGTTTATTGAGCGTGGCGGTGTCCACTCTTCCAGTGGCAAGCAAACCATTTCTTAATTGATATTGTTGAAGCGCCTCTTCAGTGGCGGCATCAAAAACATAAGCGGGATTCGAATCACCGTTGCGATAGTTTTGTTCCATCAGTAAAGGGTCTTGTTCCACTTCTTCGGGCATGAGCCAAGCCAGTTTGGAAGGCTCTAAGTCACCGTAGGTTTTGAGCATCCAACGTAAGCGTGGCACCTGTGGATGCACATCCTCTATACCAATGTTTAAATCTTGTTGTAACGGAAACCATAAACCAGAGTCGGCGATGGCTTGATAACGGTCCAGCTCAGTGGTTAAGCGCTCATAGCCGGGGTGGTGAGGGACCATTTCACCGATTAACGAATGCAATTTACCTTGCTCTAAACTCTGTGACAGAAGGCTGATTACATCCAATGAGCTGACGCGCGTGGCCGGTGGAGCGGCGACTTTTCTAAACGACGGGTGATCCAGCTCGCCCGTGTTGGGCAGCAGTTCATTGTTGAGCACTTGTTGGGCGAAATTAATAAACGCATCCGTGAGTAGTACATCGATGGCAGCAGCGTGTTTGGGTTGATTGCTCAGGCGGCTAATCTCTGTTTGTAATTTACTGACCCGGTAGCGATAGGCTTTCCATTCATCGCTGGCGGTATGTTTCAGAGTCCGGACGAGTTTGTGACCCGCTTCAGACAGTTCATAATGATCCATCCAAATCGGTTGATGGTTGAGGCTTCGATAGAGTTGATCCAACTCTTCACGATTTTGCAAGCTGATGTTGCCGGCAACGCGACCGGGCTCATCATAAAGCCAATATTCAATGCTTTCCTTAGCGACCAGTGGTGGCATCACGGGCTTCGTGCCACCGCTGATTAACAGGGCGCCATACAGTAAACTTATGCACAATCCACCTAGAATCAGAACGGCAGATGTCGGGTGCTTTTTGCAGGACTTTCGCTTCATGAGAAAAGTATGGCAGGCATCACCGAAAACTGTGATGGAATTCACGTTGGTTTTTGCAAAGAAAATGTTTCGAAACGCTACCGATTGTGATTCAAAATAACGACGCCTTAGGGATCAAGGACTTATCCGCGTTCATTATGATTGGCCGTTCAGACTGCCAAGATTAAGGCGAAGGAAATATAATTAAACATTATATCAATCAGGTTTAACGATCCGAAATATCAAATGATGCTGGCCGTTTTTCTAATAGGCTACCGTCTTTCTGGTAAGTCACTTCACACCAGTCCACAGATTGCGCATTCAATATCAATCCGGTGCTGACGCGGGTTCCATAGTGTGGCGAGATAATAAAAGGCGAGGACAATAACGTTTCCCACTCAGCCCCTATGCCGGTATCCGGCAGTGTGTTTGCGGGGAAGGTCGCCCGTCGATGCAGTTGTTGCGCTAAGGTGTCGCTGCTCATGGCTGAGTTTAAGGCGTCCGCAGTTCGCGCGTTTTGCCAATGTTGCAATTGTGCTTTTGCGTATTCCACTTTTGGCCACGGCGCATTCAATTGCGCATTCGATAGGCCGTATAAACCAGGCGACAGTAAGACAGGAGAAATCGATAAATCAGCCCCTGTATGGGAAGGTTCAGACGCCGGGGCAGGGTGTTCAGGGTATTGCAGCGCGTAATTACTCAAGTACCAGCATTCTCGCGTATTGCCCAGAATCAGATTAAAGCCATCATACTGGTCTGCATGGGCGGCGACTTGCTGTAGGTAATCACTTGGGGAGGCTTGGGTGTTCAGAAAATCCAGCACCAACTTGCCACGGGAGATCGTGCCTTGATAGGGCGAGGGGATCCGTCGAACATTGGTCAGCGCCGCAAAACGGCCATCGCGCGTGACACCCATCCAAGTACCACCTGCTTTTAAATCTTTACCCGCCAATAGGTGTGGGTGTTCTGGCCAAAATTGGCTCTGCCGGGCGGGGCGGTCATGGAATTCATCGCGGTTTGCCACCATCACGAGCGGTTGGGGTGACTGCGGTTGCCATAGAAAACTGAGTAAACACATGGGCGCAGTGTAAGGGTTTTAGATGAAATCCGCACCCCAACTGAGGGCGCTGGCGGATTGAGGTGCATTGTTCCACAGGGACGGCTTTATCTCATGCACGGCATACGGCATAATTTCGCACCATTTTTTGTGTCGATCTGTGTTGTGATATTCGGGTGGCATCTCAGTCAAAATAAGGCTTCAGGATGATATTGCTGTTAGCGTATTTAGCGGTAGGGGCGGTCGCAGGTGTGATGGCTGGGTTATTCGGCATTGGTGGCGGCATGATCATCGTGCCCGTACTGGTCATCGCGTTTGCCAGTCAAGGATTTAGCCATGAGGTGCTCACACACATGGCGGTTGCCACCTCGTTAGCCACCATCGTTTTTACTTCTATTAGCTCGGTGAGAACGCATCACCAAAAAGGAGCAGTGGATTGGCCACTCGTGGGCCAACTTTCAAGTGGTGTGCTGGTAGGTGCGGCACTGGGTGTGTTGACCATGGATTATATGAGCGGCGCATTACTGCAAATTGTAATTGGTGTATTTGCCTTGATCATGGCCGCGCAAATGGGGTTAGGTTTAAAACCGAAACCATCGCGTGAGCTGCCCGGCGCAGCGGGGCTGGGCGCTGCTGGCGGCATCATCGGTTGGTTATCCGCCATTTGTGGCATTGGCGGTGGGTCACTGACCGTACCGTATTTAACTTGGTGTAACCATCCCGTACAACGCAGTGTCGCGGTAGCGGCGGCGTGTGGATTCCCCATTGCGCTAGTGGCCGCAGGGACCAATGTTGCGGTGGGCTGGGGGAACCCATTATTGCCTGAGCAAACCTTTGGGTATGTCTATTGGCCAGCCATGGTTGGCATTGTGTTGACCAGCGTTCCATTTGCTCGCTTGGGGGCGAAGCTGGCGCATCGATTGTCCGCTGAAAAATTAAAAAAACTGTTTGCCTTGTTGCTGGTCGTAGTTGGCATCAAGTTTTTGACGGGCAATTTGTCGGTGTTTTAAACACTGCAAAGCTGCCGTCCGTCTTGCAACCGATTGTTCGTCAATACATGGCGCAGACCCATTATAGGAAGCCTTATGCTGACATATCCAAATATCGATCCAGTGGCCATAAGCATTGGGCCCATCAGTATTCATTGGTACGGATTAATGTACCTCATCGGTTTTGCCGGCGCTTATTACTTCATGATGCGGCGTACCAAACGCACTGATTTGTATGGTGAAAACGGCTGGACGAAGGAACAAGTCTCGGACTTGATTTTTTACGGCGCGCTCGGTGTGGTCGCGGGTGGACGTTTTGGTTATGTGATTTTTTATAATTTCTCAAAGTTTTTAGAAAACCCATTATGGTTGTTTAAAGTCTGGGAAGGCGGCATGTCTTTTCACGGAGGATTGCTGGGTGTGTTGGTGGCATGCTTGTTGTTTGCTCGCAAATACAAAAAAACGTTTTTTCAGGTCACCGATTTTGGAGCACCCATGGTGCCGATTGGTTTGATGACGGGCCGTTTAGGGAATTTTATTGGCGGTGAATTATGGGGGCGTACCACCGAATTGCCATGGGGAATGGTGTTTCCGGAAGGTGGCGATTCACCGCGCCATCCTTCACAGCTATATGAAATGTTTTTAGAAGGCATCGTGTTGTTTATTATTTTATGGTTTTACTCCAATAAACCGCGCCCCACGATGGCCGTCAGTGGCTTATTTTTAATCGGTTATGGCTTCTTCCGCTTCTTGGTGGAATTTGTTCGAGAGCCGGATAGCCATATTGGTTTTGATTTTTTTGGTTGGATGACACGCGGACAAATGTTGAGTGCACCGATGGTCATCGGTGGCTTGGCTTTGATGTACATCGCTTATCGCCGTCAACGCCTCAGTTCTGGACACTAGTATGAAACAATATCTTGATATGATGCGCCATGTGCGCGAACACGGTGTGTTGAAATCAGACCGTACAGGCACCGGTACGCTGAGCGTATTTGGTCATCAAATGCGGTTTGATCTGTCACAAGGTTTTCCGATGGTGACCACCAAAAAGCTGCATATGCGTTCGATCATTCATGAGTTGTTGTGGTTTCTAAAAGGCGACACCAATATCCAGTATTTAAAGGATAATGGCGTGTCTATTTGGGATGAGTGGGCAGACGAAAACGGTGACCTTGGCCCTGTTTACGGCCACCAATGGCGGTCTTGGCCGGCCGCCGATGGTCGTCAAATTGATCAAATTTCTCAAGTGATTGATCAATTAAAGCAAGATCCTGATAGCCGTCGCATTATTGTGTCCGCATGGAATGTCGGTGATTTGGATAAAATGGCATTGGCACCTTGCCATGCATTTTTCCAATTTTACGTTGCGGATGGCAAATTGAGTTGTCAGTTATATCAACGCAGTGCCGATGTTTTTCTCGGTGTGCCTTTTAACATCGCATCCTACGCATTGTTGGTGCACATGATCGCGCAACAATGTGACCTGAAAGTGGGTGATTTTGTTTGGACAGGCGGTGACGTGCACTTATATCAAAATCACTTAGAACAAACGGATTTGCAGTTGAGCCGTGAGCCTTTGGCCATGCCAACGTTAAATTTAATGCGTAAGCCAGACAGCATTTTCGATTATCAATTTGAAGACTTTGAAATTGTAAACTACGAAAGTCACGCGCATATTAAAGCACCTGTGGCTGTATAATTCTTTACAAGGCGATCTATGATCGCCTCAAATCTTTGAACAAGTTGGCGAATAGTATTTTCATGAAAGTGTCGTTGATAGCAGCCTTAGCAGAAAATCGTGTTGTTGGTCGAAACAACCAATTACCTTGGCATTTGCCGGAAGATTTAAAATACTTTAAACGCATGACATCGGGCAAAGCCATTATCATGGGGCGCAAAACCTATGAATCCATTGGCAAGCCATTGCCTAACCGCACCAATATTGTCATCAGTCGCAACCCTGATTTTACGGCAGAAGGCATCAAGGTGGTCAGCAACTTGAAAGAAGCCATTGCGTTTGCAGAAGATGTCAACTTTGTAAATGCCATGGACGAAGTCATGATCATAGGCGGCGCTATGATCTATGAAGCAGCCTTACCACTGGCGGATCGCTTGTATCTAACCCATGTGCACGCCAATGTTGAGGGTGATGCGTATTTTCCAGAATGTGATTTAAATCAATGGACGGAGAAGGGCCGAGAATTATTCAAAGCGAATGAATCGAACCCTTATGATTACAGTTTTGTCGTCTACGATAAAATTCGTTAATTCAGTCTTTCATGTGAAGCCACAGTTCAACTGCATATTCGGCTGCGGCCTTCTTTTTTAGCGCGATACAAAAGCGTATCCGCTTTATTGATGGCCGCCATGGGAGAATTGGTATTCATCAGTTGCACTAAGCCAGCGCTAAATGAAACCGTGATTTTTTTATCTTTGTAGGGCATGGGGTTCTCTTTTAATTCGCACAACAAGCGATTGGCCACTCGCATAGCGGTATCAATGTCGACATGCGAGAGTAATACTAAAAATTCTTCACCTCCCCATCGGCCAATTCGATCATTTCCTCTTAGCTGAGCCGTAATGGTTTCGGCAACATGTTTAAGTGTCTCGTCCCCCGCTTCATGGCCAAAGCCATCATTGATGTTTTTAAAAAAATCTAAGTCGATCATAATTAAACAATTCGGCACTTTATGTCTTTGGCTTTCTTGCCATTTGGCTTCTAGCTCAAGATTCATCATTCGACGATTCATTAAGCCGGTTAGCGCGTCTGTTGCTGCTGTTTTGCGTAAGAGTTTAAATAAGCGATGAAACATGTAACCAGTAAAACCAGCACTGGCTAAAAAAGAAATCAGGTATAAACATTCACTGCTGATATGGCCTGGCTGATCAAAAATAAAGATACCGACCATGGCGGCGCTAAAATGCAATACAGCCACCACAATGATGGCATAAATAGATTCTCTTGCGGTTGCATAGCTAAAACCAAACCCCAGTGTCATCATGCTTTGCACGTACCCCATCCCGCGATATTCCCCCAGAAAGATGACCCACGTGAAATACACCACAAACCAAATGCCGAGTAACAGCCAAAGGACGGGAGTGGACTGCGATTTCATAATCACGGGCCGACGCCAAATATCAGCAAACGCGATGACGTGAAAGATGATAAGGGCAATGGCAATGGTGTTGAGCGGCGTATAGGAATACGGAGTTAAATTAGCAAAAACTAAAATATACCCAATCGACAGGCCGAATGCATAAGCCACCAATGATAAGGCCACATTGCGCAATAAAATAAACTTCAGGCGCTGGGTTTTGGCCTGTTCGGACTGGCTTATGGGCTGGGGAGGCGTGGTACCAATCGCCTTTGGTTGCATGCGCGGGCATCCCGAATATCGCAGTTTCTTGTGTGAGTATAGCGGTTGTGCGCATATTGCTTAGATTCTCGCTACGCTTGTTGTGCTTCCATTGATGCTGGTCGTCATATCACCGAAATAAATTGGATTGCGGCAGAACCTAGTCGCGTCCAGCGGAAGTGGGTCGAAGGCGATGTCATGACAGTCATAATCCCATTTTCATTCTTGGTCGTACTCCGCGTTTTAAACGGTGGCTGCAACCTCTCGCTGAATGTTGTTACTTAATCATATTGTCAGGCGAGTGGAGCGAAAATATGACCAATATATTGAATATAGAAACGGCTATGGCTGAACTCGGGCCATTGTCCGAGCACATTGATTTGATTACAAAGGATGCTGAAGCTACTCGCTGGTACGTTTCTTATCAAGGACAACATTTTTGTCTGCAATATCAGGCTTCGTCGGAGCGCCTGTATTTTATTAATGAAGTCGCTCCAGAAGAAGGTGTTGCTGTTTTAGATGCATCGGTTGTGAATCAATGGTTGCTAAACTACAACGCCTTGTGGGAGTTAACAGGCGGGTTAAGGTTTGCGCGCAACGAAGATGATCAATTGCAGCAAATCATGGACATCGCGGTAGAGGGTCTATCTGCACACACTATTTTGTCAGTTTTAAATGACATGAGTGAAAAAAATAGAGTTTGGGTGAACTGTCTGATACAGCCTGAATCTTCGCGTTCTGACAAAAATCATCATTCGAATGATTTATTTAATCCACAGCATATTATTGCATGATATATCGGAGAGTTAGCCAATGAGTTCAGTCACCCCCAATCCTAATTCACATCGTACTTATATCGACGAAACTAAAACGTCGGTGAGCGAAGCATTAGGTGATATTAAAAAAAAATTCTCTCAGCAAGAAATCGTATTTAAAAGAGATGAAAAAGGTATATATGCAAAAAAAGACCCGGATGATTTTTTTAAGAAGATGACAACAGGTTATGCGAATAAGAGTGCGCAAACATTGTTAAATAAAATTGGGAATGTCGATCCGAACAAAGATATTTTGGTGAAGGACCGAGGGGTGAATTGGAAAGTTCCTATGACACCTGAAAATATCATTATCAAATATCGAACGGCTCAAAGCAGTCAAGTCAAACAAGAGAATTTAAATATTGTCAAAACAGATAATATTGAGAAAATCTACGGTAAGCACAGCGATTGGCATAACAGTAACTGCTTGAATTTTGCGTTGGATAATCGATTACCTGAAAATGGAAAAAACAATGTTAAAAACGAAATTAAATTAGACCATAAAAGCGTACTAGAAGGTAAGGATACTCAAAATTTCAAATTGGGTGGCAAAGAAACGTTTAAAATTGACCCTGAAAAATTTTATGATGAGGTGTGTAAATTAGCGTCGGATAAGTTTGAGTGTGTCATTCCTAAAAACAACCAAATTTGCCCCGAGCCGCCTGAAGGGGGTTATGTGATAGCGGTTTACTGTTCAAGCAAAGAGAGTAGTAATCCCATTGGGTCAGGGATGTTTCATTGTCTAAGACAAGATCCAGAAAGCAAAACTTGGTTTGAGACAACACCCGCTTTTCCAAATATTGTTAAGCATGGTGATAGCATAAAAACGAATTCATCGATGGAAACACTGCTGGAACCGTCCCCCGTTATGTATTTGGGCGTTAAGCCAAAAGAATAAGCGCCATCATTAAGCTCCTATGTTTTTACCGAAGACAAAAAAGCCGATACGCTGACGCGATCGGCTTTTTTGTCTTTCCATACTTATGCTTGCACTGAAGGTTATTCATCAACACGGCAAGCATTTGTCGGTAATGTATTAGTCGTCGAGCAGTGCCTTATCGCGCACAGCGCCCTTGTCGGCACTGGTGGCAAATTTCGCATAGGCCTTTAAGGCATAGCTGACTTTGCGAGGACGCGCTTCCACGGGCTTCCAGCCTTTTTGGTCCTGTTCTGCACGACGAGCAGACAACTCTTCATCGGTTAAATCCACATCAATCGTACGATTCGGGATGTCGATGTTAATGATGTCGCCTTCTTTTAGTAAACCAATGGCACCGCCGGCAGCGGCTTCCGGTGAACAGTGACCAATGGACAAGCCAGAGGTGCCACCCGAAAAACGACCATCGGTGAGTAAGGCGCAGTCTTTACCTAAGCCCTTGGATTTAAGGTAAGACGTTGGGTACAACATTTCTTGCATACCAGGGCCGCCTTTAGGGCCTTCGTAGCGGATGATCACGATATCACCGGCAGTGACTTCGTCGGCTAAAATGCCGCGAACCGCATCATCTTGAGATTCAAATATTTTGGCTTTGCCTTGGAAAACGTGGATGCTTTCATCAACGCCCGCGGTTTTAACCACGCAACCATCAAGCGCGATATTTCCGTAGAGCACCGCCAAGCCACCTTCTAGTGAATAAGCATGTTCGATGGAACGAATACAGCCATTCTCACGGTCTCCATCGAGTGTTGGCCAACGCGTACTTTGGCTAAATGCCGTTTGTGTCGGAATACCGGCGGGGCCAGCCTTGAAGAAGTTCACCACCTCTTCGCTTGGGTTACGCATGATATCCCACTTATCGAGGGCTTCCTTCATGGTCTTGCTGTGAACAGTCGGCAGTTCATTGTGTAATAAGCCCGCGCGATCAATTTCACCCAGTATGCCCATGATGCCGCCCGCACGGTGAACGTCTTCCATATGGTACAGCGGAGAATTAGGCGCCACTTTACAGAGCTGAGGTACGACTCGGCTGAGACGGTCGATGTCTTTCAGGTCGAAGTCTAATTCTGCTTCTTGGGCGGCTGCCAGTAGGTGCAAAATGGTATTGGTGGAACCCCCCATGACGATGTCGAGTGTCATGGCGTTTTCGAATGCTTTGAAGTTTGCAATGGAGCGTGGCAATACCGACTCGTCATCCTGCTCGTAATAACGCTTGGCATTTTCCACGATCAAACGGCCTGCTTCCAAGAACAGCTGCTCGCGATCGGCGTGCGTGGCTAATGTTGAGCCATTTCCTGGTAGCGCCAGCCCTAATGCTTCGGTTAGACAGTTCATGGAATTAGCGGTGAACATGCCTGAGCAAGATCCACAGGTTGGGCAGGCACTGCGCTCGTATTCGGCGACTTTTTCGTCTGATGCGCTGTCATCGGCTGCGATGACCATGGCATCCACCAAATCGAGTTTGTGTTCAGACAATTTCGTTTTGCCCGCTTCCATTGGCCCGCCTGATACAAAGATCACTGGGATATTGAGGCGGAGCGATGCGAGCAGCATCCCTGGGGTGATCTTGTCGCAGTTGGATATACAAACGATGGCATCCGCGCAATGAGCGTTAACCATATACTCAACGCTGTCCGCGATCAGTTCACGGCTAGGCAAGCTATACAGCATGCCGTCGTGCCCCATCGCAATGCCGTCGTCAACAGCGATCGTATTGAACTCTTTTGCGACGCCACCGGCTTTTTCGATCTCACGAGCGACCAATTGGCCCATGTCTTTAAGGTGGACGTGACCCGGTACGAATTGGGTGAAACTATTGGCGACCGCGATAATCGGCTTTTGGAAATCCTCATCTTTCATGCCCGTTGCACGCCATAGGGCGCGGGCTCCGGCCATGTTACGGCCACCGGTTGAGGTCTTAGAACGATATACAGGCATGATGATGAGTCTCTACTGCAAGCGATTAACGTTGTGGCGGAGAATTGTAGCAGATCTAACCAAAAGTGGGGATTCGGCCGGAAAAACCCTTGATTGCCCAGAATCGGTCTCATTTAGAGCGGATTTGGGGGCATTCACCTTACAGATGTGGCACACAGCAGAATCTACATAAGGCCAAATATGGTTCCACGATGGTCATTATGCAGATTCAACGCGAGAGGATGAGGCAACGCTACGCCGTATTCACAGGTAAGTGTTTTAGGTTGGAATCCGGTTCGGTCATTGGGTGGGTGGTCGGATTGCAAAGCGTGTGCGTTTTAAATTTATTGGGGGACATTCCATGCCATCGCTGGAAAGCCGCATAAAATGAAGTGGTTTTTTTGTATCCCAATAAGCGGGCAACTCTTTCAACGCGGCTATCATGATCTTGTAAATAAGTGTTGGCTAACGTGATGCGCACTTCATCTTTTAGGCTTTGAAATGATGTGCCTTCTTTTTTTAGTTTTCTTTGAACGGTGCGCGAATCAATATTAAGCGCTTTTGCAATGATGGGTTGACTGGCTAGCCTATGAGGGAGCAATAGAATAATGCATTTCTTTATCAATTCTGAAAACGTTTTATCATCCTGATGAGCATACAATAATATTTCATGTTGAACGGAATTTAGTGCATCAAGTCCATTTTGATCAGCATTTTTTTCAAACATAGCGATTTTATTTTTTGGTTTTTATAGAAGGCTCGATAGTAATAGAATCATACCCTTACGCTATTATGATAATGTGCCAAAGACGAATAAAAAGTGAAATACTAGACGAGTTTATGAGGGGACTGGCACTTTACTATTAGGAATAGTTAACCTTACTTCAATTAAAAAATAGAATAGAATTGAATTGAGATGAAAATTTAAAGAAGCCGTGATGTTGCTCCAAACCATCACGACTTTAAAGCAGGGTTAAGATTCAGCCAGTCGATAGATTTTGCAGCGTCTCACTTTGATAGTAAGCATCGACTCTGGGATTCATGATGGCTTTCCACAATGGTGGGATTAAGGCAATCATGACCATGGTGGCATAACCAAATGGCAGTTGCGGGCTGTGCTCATAATGTCGCAGAACTTGATAGCGTCGATTCGCGTAAGCGTGGTGATCGCTGTGGCGCTGAAGTTGGAATAAAAACATATTGGTTAAAAAATAATTTGAGTTCCATGAATGTTCCGGTGTGACTCGCTCATATTTTCCGTGGCTATCTTGCCGACGGTGTAGGCCATAATGTTCAATGTAATTTACAATTTCCAATAATGTGAAAGCAATAAAGCTTTGTGCGAAGAAAAATAAAACGCCTAGCCAAAATTCACTCCCCCATATTTCAAAACATCCGCCCATGATAATGGCGACCAGTCCGCTAAATGCGTAATACCAAATCAGCTCATTTTGTCGGCTCCATAGAGATAAACCCTTGCGGGCCAGCCTCGTTTTTTGCAATTTCCAAGCGTTTAAAAAATTGCGCACGTAAGCTTTGGGTAGAAACGCATAAAGTGACTCGTTATAACGAGATGAAGATGCATCCAATGGTGTGGAGACATGAACGTGATGGCCATAGACATGCTCGATTTTGAATCCGCCATAGGTGACCAAAGAGAGCAAAATGCCACCCACTCTTTGTTCGAGTGTTGTGTTTTTATGAATTAACTCATGGCCCACATTAATCGCGAGCACACCTCCGACGACGCCAACAGACATAATGAATCCTATTTGCCCAATGAGGGTCAACGCATCCCATTGAATGAAGAAATAGGCGCTGGCAAACAAGCAAATAGCGAACAAAGGTAAACAAGATAAGGTAAGCCAACGATAAAACCGTTCTTCACTTAAGGGTTGGACTTCTGCCTCTGTCGGGTTGACGGGATCTTTTCCGATGAGTAAATCCAAAATGGGAATGACGCCATACACCACGATCAACGGGAAGAATGCAAAAAACGTGTGCCATCCTGTTTGGTGCGCATGAATATAGGCTGCGAACGGCAGAATAAGTGGCAATAAAAAAATTAAATACCCCCACTTTTTAACCTTCATGGTGGTTTCGGGCGACAGTCGACTGAGAAGCATGGCAGGAGACCTTTAGCGTTTGCACATTAGATGTACCGACTATAGCTCACATTGAGTGATTGTCAAACAATCTAACGATATTGTGATTTTGCGCCATTCAGCCTTAATCACCTCATTCAAGGATGGGCGATGGTCTGCAGGCTCAGAGGCGAGGATGTCGGTGCGTTAATATGGCGCTCTTGACCAGTTTTACCTTGATGCATTGGTCATTTTCTTAAATCATACGTGTCGCCTTGTTGGTACCGCTGCGGACAAATCGGTGGTGTCGCTAGGCGAGGTGGGTGATCGCTTTAGAAATGGATAATAAAGAATGAAATGTCTGACGTTCGCTGTATTGGCGACTTGTTTGTGTTTGGTGGGCTGCCAAGAAAATTGCACAATGCCTGAGAAACATCACAAACCGCTACCCACGCTAACGCGATCGGCGAGTGATGTGTTTGAAATGACGATTTTACCATGGGGCGATGCGGTCGGCGTAAAGCAGACCGGTAATGTGACCGACTTGCTGTTCGAAATACCTTATTTGTTGATGCAGAATAAGATACCCAGTGAAAAAATTCTGAATCAAATGTTAGCAGAGGGCATCGTACACGCGGGTATGAGCGGCGGTGTGAGTTGGGAGCCTTTCATTTTAAATGAGGGTGAGTTTCAACGTGTTTTATCTATGCTTAAAGCTCAGCAGCCTGCATTGCAATTTGAACCTTTGCCGTCCTGGGTCGAAACAGTGAGTGACTGGGAAATTTGGAAAGACGAAGCCACCATGGGCATTCCTTGGCAGCAAAATAAAGCGCTCAAAGACCAATATGAATGTTTAACGCGTTTAAAAGAGGAAGCTTATGATAACGGGGATGACGAGCGCGGATTAGCCTTACACTGGGAAGCCCATGAAGCCGGTACGAAATGGGCTGCCTATACGCAACCATATATTGAAAGCAAGAAATTAAAGAATAGGTTAACACGGGAAAATGCTGTGCAATAGCGTCTTTTGATGCACGGTGGTCACTGGCGACTAAAAAAGATATCGCCGTAATAAGAAACAGCACGACCGTGTGTATTATCTGTGTCTGTCATGAGTGCCACGCCGTGAATATAGCGAATCTCTTCGCCAAACAATCTTTTTAAATCCAGAAAGATGTTTCGCTTTTCCGTGTACCAAGTATTTTTCGTATCTCGATGATTGCGAAGGGCGATCATTTGCGCATTACGCCCGGCAAAAGCATTTGGCCAGCTGTTTTCTTTTTCCATTTGGCTGGACCAAACATAGTTTATGGCTTTTGTATTCCAGAAAAATACTCCGCCATCAATGACGATATAGACCCTTAAAACGTAGTCATCTCCAGCTTTTTGGGTTTCGTCTATGGGGGTGAAGCGTGACTCTGTTTTCCATCGCCAATTTAAATAGGGGTATTTGTGTAGGTCAATGGTACTGGTATAAAACATTCCAGAAGCTGCATTGTCACTGACCGCCTTGAGAACTTTCGTCTCGCCAACGTCAGTGAGTGTGTAGCGAGTATGCTGCGAAAACGCTTTTTCGTTCCAGTTTGACAAGTCACCATTAGAAAATTGGCCGATGTACTTTACAGTTTCGGCAATCCCAAATGTCGGTAACAATGTGAACAGTAAAATGCTTAATACGTTTCGCATAAAAAGAACTCTAATGGTTAGCCTCAATATACGTCAAACACATTCACCGTGATACCGCCTTTTAAAGTTGTTGATGCAGGCGGTATCGGCAACACCTTACGACATTTTGGTCATGCCATTAAAAATTAGATGCCAGTTCAAATGTAATATTTCGGCCCATGACGGGGCTGTATTCCTTTAAATAGCTGACATGATTTTGACCAAACACATTGGTTAAATTTGTTCCCTTGAGTCTGATCTCTAATGGCACATTCGACAGCGTCACTTTGTACCCCACATGTGCGTTGAACGTTAAAAATGCGTCGGTTTCCGATTCATTTACGGCCACCGCATTTTGTTGGGCGTATGCTTTTATGGCACCCGATGCATCCCAGTGCGCTTTCGACCAATTGATCTGCGTGGTTAATGTTGCCGGAGGCGTGCGTGGCAAATTTTTATTCTCTCCCTCTTTAAGCTGTGCACGAACATAATCGGTCGACATATTCAGCGTCCATGCAGGCGTGAGTCCGGGTACGGGAGCTTCTAGTGTGGCTTCATAACCGGACAACCAAGCTGGTGCTTGTTCATGCCGATAGACTGCTTGGCCATGAAATGGGTCGGTAATGGATTTAAGATCATTATAAATGTAATCATTAAAATCGTAATAATAAGCGGCTAACTTCAATTCGTAATGGGGCTGGAAAATCTTCCATGTGACATCCAATGTATGAGCGGTTTCCTCCGTTAAATCGGGGTTATCGAGTTGATAGCTAAACGTTGCGTGGTGATCACCATTCCAATACATTTCTTGCGCATCCGGAGCACGCTGTGAACGAGACAGACTCATACTCACGGATTGACGAGCATGGTAGGCCCAAGTCATGGCAGCACTCAGTGTACTGGTATTAAATGTTTGATCGTCGTAATACGATTTATCTTGTCGAGCGTTAGTACGAATAGAACTTGGATCGCTCGAAATAATGCGTTGGTCGGCTCGTGCTCCAAATTCCAACATGCCTTGTTGCCATGGCTGGTTCAAGATTATAAAGGCGGCGCTATTCAGTGTATCGGTAATGGGCATAGGGGTATCGTGAGCAAATTGATATCCGCTGAATGATGTGAAGTTGGCTCCCTGAGTGCCATTCCATGAATCATTTGAATAATTTGCAATGCTCGAACACCCGTTGTGATCGTGGCAAATACCCAGTGATTGTTGGCTAATATGAAGGCCGACTTTTGCTTCCCAGTTGAAGACATCATTGAAGAACAGTGTACTTTTTATTTCATAGGTATCTTGTTCAAAAAAACCCACGGCATCGCCATCCACCGATTCGGCATGCTCATAGTCGTTCACACTCAATTGGGTTTTCCACATTTCAATATTGGGTGTGAGGTAGTGCCATGCTGACACGGCATCCCATCGAATTTGTTTCGGTGCAATGGTTGCGCGCTCCGACTCGGGGTTCGGCACCGCATACTCGTAATTCAATGTCGATAGCGCCAATCCGGTATAGCCGTAACGATCGCTGACCCAATTCGCCGACAAACTCCCGCCTTGGCTTTGTGTGTCGGTATTCGCAACTTTAGTGGAGTCGGCATTAGATAAACCATCCGTGTTATTTTTCAGGTGGCCGGCATTGAAGTCTTGGCTTGAGCGGGTAAATCCACTGACTCTAAAAACCTGCGAACCTTGGCCTGCAATCACTGAGCCCGACAGCGCTTGACCTTGATCAGCACTGCTGGTCTGTATTCTAAAATCGGGCTTAACCCCTTTAAATTCAAACTCAGAAAAATTGTCATCGACTATGTTTACCACGCCACCCATAGCACCACTGCCAAATTGCAAAGTCGCTGGGCCATACAACACTTCGATTTGTTTGGCATTTGCAATCTCTGCCATAGGAGCGTGATCGCTGCTCATGGCGGACACATCTGCTGAATCCTGACCGTTAATGGTCATTTTCACTCGGCTGCCTGACAACCCCCTTACCACGGGGCGGCCGACGCCTTGCCCAAAACTGCTGTTTGAAATACCGGGTAAGGATTCCAGTACGCCGCCTAGCGTTGTACCGGATGAAGATTTTAATGCTTCACTGGTTAACACGGTGGCAGGCTGAGCAATTTCGGACAATGACTGTTGCGTGCCACTCACGGTAATGGTTTCAAGTTGTACATCGGCCCAAGCATACGAATGGGACAAGCCAAATAAAACGGTGAAATATTGAAAAGGTTTGCACATGTTTAATTCTCTTTTCACGATGGTCACGGTTGACCATCGGAAGGTATTCATTAAAAAGCACGCGAAGTGCTTTCGTTTATGATGAGTTAACCTTAGTGGTCATGCTCATGATGGGTTTCACGGGCCTGCATGAGCGTCATGTCCGCCAGAGTGTGGCTACTGAACGTGTGGCGAGCATGAATATGAAAGCTGGTTTCATGTGCATCCACTTCATACAATTTTTTAATCGCATGATTATAAATAGCGATGGTGTCAGCTGCGGTCGATATATTGACTTGAGCGCAATCCACGGGCTCATCCAATGCAAGGCTAGAAAATTGATCGCCGTGATCGGTGGAAATAAATATTTCACCACGATCCGTCAGCAAAATAATACTGAGGTGTTCAGGTTCAATCTCAGCTGCGCAAATGGGTTGATTGGAAGGCGTCGAAATGTGTTTGGTTATCAATGCATCCGATGCATCGTCGTGCATTAAAATGGTTGCACGACTTTGCGTGCCGC
Organism: uncultured Saccharospirillaceae bacterium; assembly: GCA_947503895.1. Classification (GTDB taxonomy): domain Bacteria; phylum Pseudomonadota; class Gammaproteobacteria; order Pseudomonadales; family Oceanobacteraceae; genus Bermanella. Next base: position 98,575 of record CANNFT010000002.1, on the reverse strand, counting down.
CTTCGGTAAAGCCTACTGCAATTTCATCATATGCGACCCAATGATTCGCCACGCTGCCATCTACTGCGTTAATGGTGGCACTGTGGTTATCGTCTGCGAGTTCAGACTCCTGTAATTGCACGGTGAAATTACCGGTATCACAATGAAAAACGGCAAATTCGTTGGCCTGTGCCAAAGATGAGACTTGCGGGCAGGCAGTGGAATTCATCGTCGCGACATCTTCTTGATACACTTGGGCATGACTGCCATTAAATTGCAGGGTCAATTCTTCCCCCTCGTCTATTAGCATCAGTGGTGCGGATTGAATGTGCGAATCAAATGTCTCGAGCGTTGGTGTGGTTTGCTGATTCATCAGTGCTTGTAAATCCGATAGCGGCAGAAGATGGCTTGTGCCTGCATTTAAAATTGAAAAATGCCCAGCCGTGGCGATGACCGATTGCCCTGTAAGGGTGTAGTTGAGCGGTATCGGATCACTAGAGCCATCCGAATACGCAAAGCCGATGCTGTTGTTAGCGATATGAGCGACGAATTGCCCGTCATCGGAACGAACCAAAGAACTACCGACACCGGCGCTCTCAATCAGTGTGGATTCAATCTCGCCATCTTCTACAACAAATAATGACGTCTGATTGGTGTGAGACACTAACAGTGCAGCGGAATGTTCATCGTGGTCATGCTCTGAATGATCGTGCTGATGATTTGACGAAGAACTGTTTGAGCTACCGCCACATCCCGTCAGTAATGCATTCATAAATATTAGGGGTAACGCAATGGAGGAATGAATGTTTGAAAAAATCGACATGAGAAACCTATTAAATGTAAACATCAAAAAAAATGAAAAAATGTAACTTGAGCGACATAAGTAATGACGCCTACATTAGCGACCGATCTCATTCTGCCCGTTCTGACATCATCGGTTGAAGGCAGCATGAATAAGCGCAATATCCAGAAGGCGATAGCATGCCTCCGGTTGAAATCGGCGTTGGAGTTAATAGCCCAAAAAGGGTGATTCTCGAATAAAAGAATCAGCCAAGTTCACGCTGTCAACGTAACGAATTAATATAGATGACACGTCCAGCCCAGACTGCGAGAAACCACGCTCATACAAAAATGGAGGCGCAATAAATTTCAACAGCAGGCAGCGCCACCCGTGCGCGCACGAGGGCATTAAAAAAACGGGTTATGTAATCAATCGCTAATGAAAGAAAGTATTAAAGGACTGAAGGTGGAGCACGAGGGGGGTGAAGGGAATAAACAGGTGGATAAGCGGAAGAAATGGTGAGCGGTACGGTTGGAATAACCGTGTGAATGATATGGCAGGTGATGGCCTGTGACAAAAGCGGGACATGGCCGTCAACCATATAAGTCGCACACTCACTGGTGTGCTGGTGATCAATTAATTGATCATGTAATAATTGTAAGCTGCCGCTGACAATTAGAAACAAACTCAGTGTTAACGCAAGAGCAGCATTGTGCTTACGTAAAAAACGTCTCATGGGTTGGATGATAGTTGGCGTTTTATCTCCAGACCACGAATCCGGCAGGGATAGAGATATTTGATGGGATGCCGGTTTCATTTAGACGTTTCAGTTTCTAAAAATGGATAGGGATTGTATTTAAATACAGCAATACAGGTTTGTCTAGCCCATAGTCCCATAAAAGCAATGAAGAAAAAATGAATGATGTCGCCTAATCGCGTTTAATGCACAGATTAAAGCAATGACAGAATGACCTTCTAATTGTAATGTGATTAGAAGCTTTCTTTAAATGGTACCTTTCAAAGGTAGTCAGGGATAAATTAGCAAAACCTATTTTACGTAACGTCGAATCAGGTAATAGAAGTAGAGGTAACCTGCGAACAGCATCCTTCGCTTAGGGTCGGTGTGCTAATACCTGCCCCGCCTGTTCAACCAACTCCCGCGTAATATGTTTAATCGTACTCGACTTTAAATTCCACACACACCAATACAGGGGGACAGGAATCGATTTATCTGGCGTGAGCTTGACGAGCGATTTAGAGGTTAACCAAGGTTCCGCTTGAAGCTCCGGCACCATGCCCCAACCCAAACCTAAAGAAATAAATTCTAAGAATCCTTCAGAAGATGGTACTTGATGAAATGGGTAGTCACCCGATTCAATGCCCCAAAAATGTTGTAGGTAATGCTCTTGCAATTTGTCTTTGTGGTTGAACTCCACGGCAGGGGCTGTGCGAAACTCACTGGCTTTTATGACGCGAGAAAAATAGCGTTTTTTAAAACTGGGGGAGCACACTGGGAAATAGTCCATATACCCTAATAGCACAGAGTAACACCCGTGCAGTTTCGGTTTTGTCGAGCTAATGCAGCCAATGACTTCGCCATTTTTTAATAATTCATGGGTTTGATCTTGGTCGTCGATCTTTAAATCCACCAATAGGTGGTGCTCTTCTATCACGGGGGCGATTGCCGATAGAAACCAGGTGGCTAAGCTATCCGCGTTCAGTGCGATGCGAATCTTATGTTGATTGCTGAACGCACTGGGCTGCTGTTCATCGTGTAGCTCTGCCAGTAACTCATGCTGCAATAGACTGATCTGCTGATAGTAGCCTAACAACTTACGTCCAGCCTCGGTGGGGCGCAGAGGCGTACTGCGAATCAACAAAGCCTGACCCATCTGGCTTTCTAGGGCCTTTATTCGCTGAGATACGGCAGATTGCGAGATATGCAGCAAAGTAGCGGCTTTCTCAAAGCTGCATTCTTCCACAACATACACAAAGGCTTGGATCTGTTTTAGATCAATCATAAGTAAAACTTATACTGGATAAATAAGATTAATTTTACTGATTGTAGTGGCTGGTCTAATCTAATGCCAGTTATTGGTGCTCAACGCCAACATCTGCTCGTTTCTGTTTTCCCAATCGTTGTTTGACCGGATTAGAACACTCCATGAGTTTGAGTCTTTTTATATTGCCGTTTTCCAAAGGTTTCATTACCACCGCCAGCTTAATCGTGGCGATTGGTGCTCAAAATGCATTTGTCCTCACGCAAAGCATCCGACGTCAATACCACTACACCATAGCGGCTTTGTGCATTGCGTTGGATATTGTGCTGATTTCTTTGGGTGTATTCGCTGTCAGCAGTCTTGCGCAAGCAGATCCCAAATACATGCAGTGGATGACGTGGATAGGCGCGACGTTCTTATTTGCCTACGGTGCGATGTCATTTCGATCTGCCTTTAAGCGTCAAGCATTGACGGAAAGCAAAGATATGATCACCAGTCGCCGTCGGGCCATTATCATGACATTGGCCATGACTCTGCTGAACCCTCATGCCTACTTGGACACAGTGGTGTTAATAGGCTCCGTGGGAGCGCAGTATGCGGATGGCGGTAGCACGTATTTTGTCATTGGCGCCTGTATCGCTTCCTTCTTGTGGTTTGCCGGGCTCAGCATTGGCGGCAGTTATATGCGGCCGTGGTTTGAAAACCCGAAAACATGGCAAGTGTTGGATGTGTTTATTGGCATAATGATGTGGGGCATTGGTTTAGGGCTGGTGTTGTAAGTTTAAGGTATTGAATGAGCGCTGTTCGCGCTCGGTTTTCTTTTTCGGGGTTCACCCCGTACCCCGCTTCGCGGCTGCTCAGCCTCCCTGTGACCTTATATATTTTCGACCTGTAGGGTTGGCGGTCGCCTGAAAGGCCGCATGTTTTGGTATCGGTTCGGTTATATTTTCTAAAATCAAAATCAAAATCAAAATCAAAATCAAAATCAAAAATTAAACCTAAATTGTTGCTGTGAAAATTTGGGATGAGAGTGTTGGCTTTTCGGTGCTCGGTTTTTCTTTTCGGAGTTGCACCCCGTACCCCGCTTCGCGGCTGTTCAGCCTCCCTGCGGCCTTATATATTTCCGACCTGTAGAGTTGGCGGTCGCCTGAAAGGCCGCATTTTTTGGTATCGGTTCGGTTATATTTTCTAAAACCAAAACCAAAACCAAAACCAAAACCAAAAATGAAAAGAATATTTAAATTCTAATTCGTTTCCGTTGCGTGTGTTAGAGGCGAGTTTAGCGAGTGATGTGACGCACCATTTCGGCTGGAATGTATGTTCTTAATAAATTAGACATTATCGGTGAGATGGAGGGGGGAATTGTATGAGTAATGCTATAAAAACAACGATTGTGATTAAGATGATGCTGATTGTCTTTAAGTCATTTCTGGATATGACAGGTTTGTGGCGTGGGACTAATTTATACTTTATGTCTGCTTTTTTAGGCGCGAAGCGAAAACATATCATTGTGTAGATTGAGAAGACAATTATAGCAAGTATGATTTTGCTGGAAGTTTCGATTGAAAAATTTTCTTGGAGGAAACCAATGCTGACAGCTGTAATCAACATTATGATATATGATAGTGCACTCACCCTGTCCCGTTTGTCATTGATGTGCTCGTGGTTTTCTTGGTGTCTTGCATTGCACTCATGGCAATCAATGTAGTGACGTATTGCATATGTGTTGAAGCTGATGGCTGTGTTGCATTTTAAGCAGTTTATGGTTGTTTTAAATTTCATTAAATGTACAGGTACGTTGATTGATTTTGGTGAAAATATTGAGCAGGCGAGCCGGCTTAGTATTCACTGGTTTTATGCCACTCTTCTAGAATTTCAATGCTCAGTGGTTTTGTGGTCAATGTATTTTCGGCATTTGATATGATATCCCAAAAGTCACCTTGTGAAACCGCTGCAATTCGCGCTTCAGTCACCTGTCGAATAATCGCCCACAAGGGGGTGAGTTCATTTGAAATGAGCTGTTCGGCTTTTTTGGTTAAAAAGATGAGTGTAACGCGCTCGTCTTTCTTATGCTGTCGTCGACTACAATAGCCTTGTCCTTCTAACGACTTAACGGTGCTGCTGACCGCTACATGTGATATGCGCAGTTGCTCTGCTATTTCGGTGACGGACATGCCAGTTTGATTGTGCGCATGCAGTAGAGAAAGTACAGGGAAGTGCCGAGGGTTTAGGTCAATATCGAGCTTTTTATAGACCTTTGCAACCTCACTGCTGAGGTAATCGCTTAGTCGGCGAAATCGACTGCCGAGGGCTAACCCACCCATACTTGATACCCAGTCACTCATTCTTCGCTACTCTTTAATTAACATGAATTACACGATTTAATGCAGATCTATATTGACAGAAAATGTGAATGAGTCATATATTACACAACTTATTACGTAACTAGTTACATAAATTTGGTATGGTGCATGATCGACAATAGATCTTGATTAGGTTTATGAGTGCTAAGCTAATCACACTGCTAACGAAGAGAGGGTAGGATGAATTTTGAAACATGGTGGTTATACGTCTGTGCAATCACGCTGGTCATTATGATTCCAGGCCCCCTGTCGATGTATATGGTGAGTAATTCATTGCATTTCGGTATCGTGCGGTCTTTACCAGCAGTGGCCGGTGGTACGTTTGCATCGGTGTTGTACCTTATTGCATCAGCCACAGGTCTCGGCGCTATTTTAACCGCCTCTGAAGAATTATTTTCGGTGATTAAACTACTGGGTGCGGCTTATCTGTTCTATCTAGGTGTGACGACGATCATGGATGCCCGGAAAGCGCATATAAAAGCGCTGCAAGAAACGAGTGTCTCGCCTGAATCAGTGGATTTATCGCAGCTAGAGAGTCAGGGTAAAGACAGCAAACACTTTCTTTTTATGTTTAAAAAAGCGTTTCTGCTCGGTGCAAGCAACCCCAAAGATATTCTGTTTTTTATGGCATTTCTACCGCAATTTATTTCTCAAGACAGGCCACTGATGGTGCAATTATTTGTCATTTCGGCAACCTGGATACTGGTTGATTTCCTATGTAAGTTATTTTACGGCGGCACCGCAAATGTGATTAAACCCTTTATCACATCAGCTGCAAACAAGTTTAGGTTTGATGTATTGACGGGTGGGATATTTATTGTTGCAGGCGTGGCGGCAATACTCATGGTGTAGCGTTGCCTTTAAACCCCGTGTTCGGTATTCACATGGGGTTTAGGTCGTAAATCTATTTTAAAAAGCATGCGCTCGGTAATGTTGAGCATTTGTAAAATCAGGTGACTCATCGATACCTTTTGATGATTTTAATTCGAACGCAAACCAAACATAAAAAAGAGAACCTAAGCTCTCTTTTTTATGTTTATTATAAATATTAATTAGTGTGGCTTAACCACTCTGGGTATTCACTGCGTTTGCCCTGTACTTGATCAAAGTACATGCTTTGCAGTTTTTCGGTAATAGGACCACGAGCCCCAGATCCTATTTTACGGCTATCCAATTCTTTGATCGGCAAGACTTCAGCGGCTGTACCGGTAAAGAATGCTTCGTCCGCCACATACACTTCATCGCGTGTGATGCGTTTTTCGCGAATTTCTAAGCCTAAGTCTTCAGCAAAACGGAAGATGGTATTGCGGGTAATGCCATCTAAGCAAGAGGTCAACTCAGGTGTATAGATGATACCGTCACGCACCATAAAGAAATTTTCGCCGGAACCTTCCGCTACATAACCTTCATTATCCAGCAGCAAAGCTTCGTCCACACCGCAATCTAAAGCTTCACGCAATGCGAGCATAGAGTTGATGTAGTTGCCATTGGCTTTGGCTTTACACATGGTGATATTGACATGATGACGGGTATAGCTGGACGTTTTGATTCGAATACCTTGAGTAATCGCTTCTTCGCCCATATAAGCAGGCCATTCCCACGCGGCGACCATGACATGCACTTTCAAATTATCCGCACGTAACCCCATGCCTTCTGATCCGTAGAAGACCATCGGGCGTAGGTAGGCATGTTTGAGATTGTTTTCGCGTACTGCTCTTAGTTGAGCTTCGTTGATTTCCTCTTTGCTAAAAGGAATCTCCATTTGCAGAATATGTGCACTGCGGAACAGACGGTCGGTATGTTCTTGTAGGCGGAAAATCGCTGCGCCTTTATCGGTCTCGTAGGCTCGCACACCTTCAAAGACACCGGCACCATAATGCAATGTATGGGTAAGGACGTGTACCTTGGCATCGCGCCAAGGCACCATTTCGCCGTCAAGCCAGATATATCCGTCACGATCGGACATGGAAGGCAGTGTCATTGGTAACTCCTGATCGTACTCGTCATCAACATAGGATGACTTATTGTGAATTCATGGTTTTTTGCCAAAGCGATGTAACGGTGTCGATGTGGGGCAGTAACCCGGCGGTATCCAGTTCACTAGGGGCAAACAGCAACTTTTGGTTTTGTAATGCCCTGCGATGTGCCAGTGAACGATAGGCTATGTAAGCCTGTTTTAGGGCTTCGACATCATGCTCATTTAGGATGCCCGCTTCATTGAGCGAATCTAAAATGCGTATGTTGTCGGTGAACGTCAGCAGGGTAGGGTAATCGGAGGAATAGGCCAATACCAAGTACTGAACCATAAATTCTATGTCGACGATTCCTCCAGCATCCTGTTTGAGCTGAAATTCTTCTTTGCCCACGCTTTGGGAGCCCAGATTATCGCGCATTTTTCGACGCATTTCCCGCACTTCTTTTTGCAGAATAGACCGATCTTTCGGTTTCGATAAAATTTGTTGACGAGTTTGCGCATATTCAGCGGCTAATTGGACATTGCCGCAAATCACTCTGGCACGCACCAGCGCTTGATGTTCCCATGTCCACGCGTCAGAAGCTTGGTATTTGGAGAAACCATTCAGCGTGGTGACGATCAACCCACTGTTGCCGGCGGGTCTCAAACGCATGTCGATTTCATATAACTGACCGGCTTGGGTAACGGTATTTAGAATGTGGATAATGCGTTGCCCCATGCGGGTATAAAACACATTGTTATCCAGTGAACGGCCACCGTCCGTGCTGCGGTTGGCAGCGCCGCTGTGAAGGAATACTAAGTCGAGGTCAGAACCGTAGCTCAGCTCTAGGCCGCCTACTTTACCATACCCTAATATTAAGAATTCAGGCTCAAACACCGGCTCATGTTGTTCATTAGTGGGGTGCCCGTATTTGGCGACCATGTGATGCCAAGCAAGCCACATGACTTTTTCTAAAACACTTTCGGCCAGCCAAGTCAGGTAGTCACTGACCTTCATGAGTGGCAGTACACCCGCAATATCGGAAGCCGCGATTTGCAGTCGTTGAGCTTGTGCAAAATGCCTTAATGCATCCATCTGCTCTTCGAGGTCCTCAATCGGTACACGCAACAAGCGCACATTCAGCTCGTTTTGCATTTCTTCTTTCGTGTTGGGTTGGTAAAGGTGAGTAGGGTGCAGCAACTCGTCCAGTAGAATGGGCGCTTGTGCGATGGATTGCGCGATCCAAGGGCTGGCTTCCACGAGTTTAACCAGCTGCTCCATGGCTTGAGGGTTTTCAATTAATAGTACTAGGTAGGCAGAGCGTCTTAATATGGATTCCAATAATGGCAACAACCGTTCTAGGGTTTGTTGCGGGGCCGGTTTTTCCCAAATTAAGTGCAGCAAGCGCGGCATGGCTTTATCCAAGCGAGTGCGGGCAATGGCTTGCAAATTTTGCACAACACGACTGGTGCGCAATCGATCGAGTAATTCGTGCGTGCTGGCCAGATTGGCGGGATGCTCGCACGTGTCACAATCGCCGTGCCAAATGCTTTCCCACAGCGCAATATCCTCATCGGCTTCATCGTCATCGTCCGCCGCCACTACTTGAGCAAAGTGATGTGAAACCTGCTGTCTGTGTTCATTCAATTGAAGCAAAAAATCAGCCCAATTTTCGAAGCCCATACGCCAAGCGACGCGTGCTTGGTTGATGTCATCGTCGGGCAGAGATTGAGTTTGCTCGTCGCGAATGGCTTGCAATGCATGTTCTGTATCTCGTAAAAACCGGTAGGCGGCGAGTAACTCATCGACCGCCGACGGGGGCAGATAGCCTTCGGCGGCTAAGTACAGCATGACGCCAAAAATATTAGGCTTTTGCAGTTGGATATCTTGGCCACCGCGGATGAGTTGGAAGGCTTGAGCAATAAACTCGATTTCACGAATGCCCCCTGATCCCAGTTTTACATTGTTTGATAAGTCGCGGCGCATGACTTCGCGGTTAATCATGGATTTCATTTCCCGCAAGGATTCTATCGCGCCAAAGTCGACGTAACTGCGGTAACTAAAGGGGCGCAATATGCTCATGAGTTCTTGTTGATGATGCTTTGCACCCGTCACCGCCCTGGCTTTGATCATGGCGTATCTCTCCCATGGGCGACCTTGGTCGTGATAGTAATTTTCCATGGCTGAGAAATTCATCACCAGCGGACCACTTTCCCCATAGGGCCTTAAGCGCAGGTCCACACGAAAGACAAATCCATCGGCCGTGACCTTGTCTAGGCTTTGAATAAGAGCTTGGCCAAGCTTAATAAAGAACTCTTGATTGGACTTGGTTTTACGCGTTTTCGTAGTGGCTTCATCAGAAAGCTCGTCAGGCGGAAATTGCGTTTCCCCCGATTCTGGGTAAGCGAAAATTAAATCAATATCCGAAGATAAATTCAGTTCGCCCGCTCCTTGCTTGCCCATGGCGAGAATCACCAGAGATTGTTCTTCTCCAGAATGCTTACCAATCGGTTTACCGTAACGCTGCGTCAATTTATCGTAGTGCCACTGTAGGGATTGTTGAATGCAAGTGTCTGCTAGACTGGTCAAATCGCTGAGGGTTTCTTCAAGGTTGGCTAAACCATTAAGGTCACGCCAAATGATTCGACATTGATGAAAGCGTCGATGTTGTCGAAGTTGCGTGGCTAATTCATCACTGGATTCGACCGTTTCTAGTCGATCACGGAGCATTTGGGTAAATTGCATGGGGTGCAGGGATTGATGCAGTAAGTTCGATGCATGCAGCGCCGACCAAAGCTCTGGGTTATATAACAAGCTATCGGCCACATAGTCGCTAAAGCAGACCGTTTTGATGAATTCCGGATTTTGCAGATCAGGCGCACCAATATGCTCGTTTTCGCGAAACATTTCATATTTTTGTTCCGCGACAGACGTCAAAGTTGGGGGTAAGTGAGAAGACCACATATTTCGTAAAGCACCATGACTACACAAGACGTTAAAACTATGACACAGTTGAAAAATTCTGCCACGTTTTACACTATGAAAGGAAAGCGAATTGCACGCTCATCAATTTTTATCTTACGGGGCGAAGTGGTGAATGATGCAATGATCGAGAAACAATGAAGTTACAGAAAATACTACCGGATAAACGTAAACGAGGACGTGCGGTTTATCGTTCGGATAAGCAAATATTAAAGCAGGTACGCAAGCTTGGCTTGATGCTGGCGTTGCTGATCGTGACGCACAGCGCTGCAATGGTTTGGTTAGAAGGTATGACACCGTGGCAGGGTTTTTGGTTAACCCTCACCACCCTCAGCACAGTGGGATATGGCGATTTATCCGCACAAACGCTAGCAGGACAGGTAGCGACAGTTCTATTAATGTTTTTGTCTGCTATTACACTGTTAACCATCATCATCAGCGACTATGTCGATTACCGCATCATGCGCAGTGAGCGCATTCGAACAGGACATTGGAATTGGAATATGAATGATCATGTATTAATTATTAATGCACCCAAATACAACAAAGAAAGCTTTTTTATTCGGTTAGTAACGCAGCTTCGTGAAGATGAAGATTATGTCGATGTCCCCATACTATTACTCAATAATGATTTTACCGAAGGGTTACCGAACGCCCTACGCGCGTTGGGTGTTGTACACGTGACAGGCACCGGCAGTAACGACCATGATTTGCAACGTGCAGGTTATTGTGAAGCGCGCCATATTTTAGTATTGGCACGCGATGAATATAACTCGGACAGTGACAGCATGAGTTTTGATGTCGTGTATCGACTTCATGAAAAACAGCTGTCGCATAAAGTATTGGTGGAATGTGTAGAAGACAGCAATCGACGTCGGTTAAAAAAATACGGTATACGATCAGTATTAAGGCCCATTCGTTCCTATCCTGAAATTTTAGTTCGTGCGCTGGATGCACCCGGTTCAGAAGTGGTGATCGAAGATATGTTCACTCGCCATGACGATCACCCTGAGCGATTCTCAATTTGGTTAGAAGGGGAAAAATGGGCGGACGTCGTATGCGCCATGGTGAAGTACAATGTGGGTACACCGATGGCTTATATCAGTAAAGAGGGCGAAGTCTGTGTGAACCCAAATGGCGATGAAAATGTGCACGCACAATCGTTAATTATCATTGTGAAATCAGATGCCATACCTGATCAACAAGATGTCGATGATGCATTTCAAGCTTATTTTAACGGTCATGTTGAGCAGGTATAGGCATTAAAGAATGGGCCATTGTGGGGACTTTCATGGTCGTCCTCTCAATGGCAGGCATTGATCTTAAGTGATGCAAACGGCGTCACGATTATTCGTACCAGTAGGAGCCGCTCTATGAAAGCCATAATATTAAGTCTTTGCGCGTTATCGATATTTCACTCTGCTTCTGCCGAAGAATCCTGCGGCGAAGTGACCATTGCTGATATGAATTGGGCTTCTGCGAGTTTTATGGCCAATGTCGATAAAATGATTTTAGAGTTTGGGTACGGTTGCCGAGCAAAGTTGGTTCCCGGTGATAGTGTGCCAACCACGACCTCCATGACTGAAAAAGCGGAACCGGATATTGCCCCAGAATTGTGGATAAACAGCGCGAAAGCGGTGCTTGATCAATCCGTTGCAGAAGGCAAACTGAGATTGGTCAGTCAATCCTTAAGTGATGGGGGTGAAGAAGGATTTTGGGTGCCGGCTTACTTAGTGAAGAAATACCCAGATTTAAAAACCATCGCAGGTGTAAAAGCGCGAGCTGCACTGTTTCAGCATCCAGAAGATCCTGAAAAATCGATGTTAATGGGGTGTCCAGCCGGTTGGGCATGCCAAATTACATCCGAGAATTTATTCAAAGCACTGGAGTTAGAAAAATCGGGTTTCGAAATCGTCCACCCTGGGTCGAGTGCTGGTTTATCCGGCGCAATTGCAAAAGCATATGAGCGTAATCAAGCATGGTTTGGATATTACTGGGCGCCCACGGCCGTGCTTGGACGTTATAACATGGTCAAGGTTGATCTCGGTGCGAGCGTTGATTTAGAGCACTTTCAATCCTGCATTACCAAACACGATTGTTTAAATCCCAAAGTATCGGCATTTCCGAAGTCCCCTGTTTGGACAGTGGTGACCGAGAAATTTGCTAAACGAGCACCGTCTGCCACAGCCTATTTAGAGAAACGCGCGTATACCAATGCGAACCTGAATGCCATTTTAGCCTGGATTGAAGAAAATCAAGCAGATGGTGAATACGCTGCGCTGCATTTTTTAAAACAATACGGCTCAGTGTGGGCAAACTGGGTGCCTGAGAAGACGGCTCAAAAGATTCGCAAAGCCTTATAATGCTCACGTACACACTGAACGTAAAATGAGGCGATGAGATGTCGTTTTTTTCTGACATTCCACAATTAAGTCGAAGCGAATTAATTGAAATTCGAAAAACACTCGACAATGCTTATCGGGAATTTTCGAGAAACTACGGCGATGACATCGAAAGCTTTTTTGATCCATTGCTGAGCTTTTTAGTGTGGTTTGAAAAACTGTTAATTGCAGCGCCTTGGTGGCTGGTCATAGGCGTATTAATGATGATCACGCATGGCGCAGCACGCTCAATCAAACTGACGTTCGGTGTGGGAATATCTTTATTTCTCATCGGCTATTTAGGCATGTGGGAAGATACCATGAGCACGCTGAGCATTATTACGGTATGCACGCTGATGTCTGTGATGCTGGGGATCCCTGTGGGAATATTGATGGCGCGCAGTAATCGAACGCAAGCAGTATTGACCCCCGTGCTGGATGTTATGCAAACCATGCCAGCGTTTGTTTATCTTATCCCCGTTGTCATGCTGCTTGGCATCGGGAAAATCCCCGGTGTCATTGCTGTCATAATCTATTCCATTCCTCCTGTTATTCGACTCACTAATTTGGGTATTCGCTTAGTCGATAAAAACGTATTGGAAGCAGCAGATGCTTATGGTGTGACAACATGGCAAAGACTGATCAATGTCCAGTTACCCTTGGCATTGCCCAATATTATGGCGGGTATTAATCAAACCATTATGATGGCGCTGGCGATGGTGGTCATTGCCTCGATGATTGGTGTTGCAGGTTTGGGGCAACCCGTCTTGAAATCTATTACCAACCAATATTTTACACTGGGTTTACTAAACGGCGGGGCTATTGTGGTATTGGCCATTATGTTTGATCGTGTTTCGCAAGCTTATGCTAAACGGGCGCAAAGACACTTAAGAAGTGGCTCATGAAAAAAAATGTGAATGTCGCTCCTCAGATTGAAATTAAAACCCTGTATAAATTATTTGGCGACCAAGCTGAACGGCATATGCATCTAGTGCACGAAGGAAAAAATAAAGAAGAAATATTGGCCGAAACGGGTTGTGGGCTAGGATTAAATAATATCAATCTAGCTATTCATAAGGGCGAAACCTTTGTCATTATGGGGCTGTCAGGGTCGGGCAAATCTACCTTAATTCGTCATTTTAATCGCATGATTGATCCTACCGAAGGCGAGGTCGTGGTAGAAGGCACCAATATATTGAAATTTGATGCCGCACAATTACGTGAATTTCGCCGCAAAAAAATGTCCATGGTATTTCAACACTTTGGATTACTGCCGCATTGTACCGTGATTGATAATGTAGCATTTGGTTTAAAGGTACAGGGCAGACCGAAAGCAGAGCGCTTAGCGCGTGCAAAACAGTGGCTAGTGGATGTGGGGTTGTCTGGCTATGAATCACAATATCCAGCTCAATTGTCGGGTGGTCAACAACAACGAGTGGGGTTAGCCCGTGCGCTGTGTACCGACACTGAAATATTGCTAATGGACGAAGCTTTCTCCGCGTTAGACCCATTGATACGCAGTGAGATGCAAGAGCAGCTAATGTCACTGCAACGTAAGCTTCAAAAAACCATTGTATTTATCACGCATGACTTAGACGAAGCGCTGCGTATCGGTGACCGAATTGCCATACTTAAAGATGGGAAATTAATACAAGTGGCCTCACCGACCGAAATATTAGAAAACCCTGCCGATGATTACGTGGCAAAATTTGTAAGAGATGTTAATCGTGTTCGGGTGCATCAGACTAACAGCTCTTAAATATAATCAAAATCTATTTAGTAGCGCTATTAATTTTCAGTTGCTGTAAGCCTTTCACATTAATTGAGAAGTTACGGTATGAGTGCTCGTCTTCCTTAAACAACCTCATTAAGAATTAAGATTTCACCCCCAGCTCTTTCAGGCGTTCGTCCAAATAGGATTGCTGTGTATAGCGCTCTGACAGCACCACCTCGGATCGTGGATGCAAAAACAACGGTAGAGATATACGTGATTGCTTTGCAGCGTCTCCCGTTGGATTAACAACTTGGTGAGTCGTCGACGGGAAATATCCTTTTGACGCTTCTTGCAGCATATCACCTATATTGACGATCAGATTGCCAAAGTGGCAGGGTAGGTTAATCCAGTTGCCATTTTTATCTTTAACTTGCAGCCCAGATTGATTGGAGGCGGGTAGGAGCGTGATTAAATTAATATCTTCGTGAGCAGCCGCGCGAATGGAACCTTCAGGCTCATCGCCAGTTAATGGAGGATAGTGCAACACTCTTAATAATGTATTGGGGGTATTCTCTATCATAGATGAAAGTGGTTCCGAATAATGCATCGCGACATCACTTGGGCTGTATTGCTCTATCCATCCTAGAATTTCACCTGCGAGTGTGGATGTCATGGAGTAATAGGTTTGAATCAAGTCTTGCAAATATTCAGGGACACGACCGCTGGGGTAAATATGATAAAACTCTTTAATATCTTTGAGCGCGTTACCTTTGGCCGTTTCCGATACAGAAAGCGGAAAGTAACCATCCTGTTTATCTTCATCAAAGAGATAATTGAATTTGTCCTCGGAATCGAAAAAAAGTTGCCACTGTTTGTAAATATCGAGCAGTAATTCAGATTGAATAGGGTGGTTTTCCAGAATACCAAAGCCAGTTTCATGCAAAGATGCAACAAACGCTTCTGCTGCGTTGGGTGAAGTGTAATCGACGATTTTCATCTGGTGCTGTCCATCGGGTTAAACGTGGTCAGCATTATGCCATATGTGATGAGGTGATGGCTTTCGCCAAAGCATGCCCTGCCCAGCTTACCGACTAAGAATATGGAGGTGGAAGATGGGCTGGCTTCGTCCCTTGTACCCTCTAAGCGTTATTAAATAGAAATTTTTCACGCGAGTGGCGTGCACACGTCTATTGATAGTGGCTGCCTTTCAGTCAACGATGAATGCCCACTGAATTCAATGTGGGCTCGCTTTCGAAAAGCGAGGTCTATCATTGTTTTGCTGATATTGGATGGTTGCATAACTTTTAATCGCCACGACAAACCTACCAATGCAGGTTTGGGCTGAAAAAGGGGTATACCATGAGCGTAAACTATAACGATACACCTTGGGTTCTCTATACGTTAGAACATAAAACTTCAACGTTTGACAAAAATTATACAAGGTCCTGTAAGAACCATATACAAGAAAGTCAATTTAGAAAAGATGCATTAACAAAGGCAGGAAAAATAACCAAAGATTTGGCGATCGGGAATTACCGGGAAAATGTTCAATATAAATCTTCTCAACCTAAAAATGCTTCCTTAATTTAGCCTGATGGATGCATTTTTCAACCCGCAGGATTATGATTCTGCGGGCTGTTTGAGCGACTCTATTATGGTAGAGCAGGTTGAGCGACTTGAATATTCAAATTCAGAGTTTCTACACGCGATAAGGCTTTAATTAATTCCTTGGCACTATTGGAATCAATCAATAGATCGCTTCCTGATCCTTGAATCGCGACATACTTCACTCCACGTTCATAAGTCACGCTGACAAAAAATCCTCTCTTAATGTCATCCATAGTCGGGAAACCACTGGAAGCTGAGTCTTGTTTAAGTTTTGCCTCAAGCTCCGTCTTCAGTAGAGTGACTTTTTCAGGGCTGACCTCCAACTGTATTTGATCAAAGTTGTCTACGGTATTGGCATCATATATATAAGGCTCACTGACGTTAAGTCCATAGCTTGGCTCAGGAGATTCTTTGCTCGTGTAAGTTACCTCGTGCACATTAAGCTTAATCATTTCTTTTGGCTTGTTTTCATAAAAAACATGCGCCATCACGTCAACATCAATAGGTTCTCCTTTCTTTAGTGAAACTATGTTGCAGCCGGTTAATAAGAGCACAAGGGCAAAAGACAATATTTTTTTCACTTGGGTATTCCGATAAAAAAAGATTAGAGATCAGGCGATAAGCGAAGTGACTAAACCATCTCGATTAAGAATAAATCTCATTCCCGATATCATATCATTCTTAACAACGCATATGAAGTTGGCAGTTGCAGTATATTGCTCCAATCCTATGAGCCGACTAAGTCTGATGAATCGTTTAATGCTTCACAGTTGTTCGCCCGCCAGGGCGATAACTGAATTTAAAGTGATCAATTTTCATTTTTGAAAATAGCCTTTTAAATAATTTTATAGTCTAAACTTTATAGGTGTAGATTTTTTCGGTGGTGTGGAAGGCGCTTGGGTATAGAACAAATTTTTTGTGCCAGCGAAACGAATACAGCACAAAACGACTATTGAAAAAATGCCTTATTCAGCTCGTTTAATTTGCATAATGGTCTTGCTATATTTTTTAGTGAATTGAATTGCACTCAAGCTAACAATAAAAGTGGCTGGCAGCCAAATAATGAAATAGCCACCATAAATTATCGCTATTGTTGCCAATGGAATAGCAAATACAACGATCGCTGAAAAAGTTCCAGCAACAGATAACAGAGTAATTAGATGCCTATTTATCTTTTGAGGGCGATCCTTAGCTAATAACAGATAGCTTAATGAAAATGCACATCCCAATATAAACGTACAAATAACTATTGGAGAAAATAAACAGTAAAATGAACACAAGCAATTGAATTTAGGATCGCAATTTGTGTGAGTGATTACCGTCCTAAAGGCGACGATAATTATTGACGTAAAAAAGAAGCTAGAAAGTAACCCGAGTAGAGATTTTATATATAAAGCCATAATTCATCCATAAATATAACGCCCGAAACATCGGGCTACTTGTATTTTCAACCACTACTATCCCGCAGTTGATAAAATTGAAAGGGCTTAAAATTCAAGAGGTTGGTAAGATCTAATCAACACAAAAAAACCAACTGACCCAGAACTTTAAGTCCATTCCTCATGTTAATACAATTTTCTCTCAACTCCTAAAACTTGTTCCAATACCTGAGTTTAACCAGCTGGCTAAAGCACATCACGCCGGACAGAAATTTCGAAAGTTCACAAGGTATGACCAGTTTGTGCTGCTTCTGACCTTGCAAGTTATTGACTGACCCAGTATCCGATACATCGTTGAGAACTTTAAGCTCAAGGAAATAAGCTTTTTAATGATCCAATAAGTAAACTCTATATTAAAATCACGTGATAAAAAGGATTGGTGAAATGCTCTGAAGTGACATTGGGTATGGGCTGAAACGGATCTAGTTTCTAGCAATATGGTGCAGTATAAAACGCAACATTATAGGGATATAAATCATGGAAAAGAGTGTTGGGAATGGTAATCGCAGAATGATCAGCGTAAGCGCATTTGAGAGAACAACCCATCGAGCAATGTGCCACCGATCTGAGCGATGCAGAACGAAAAGTTGATTTCTCTGTATAAGAGCACACAAGCCCGAACGGCCGCCGATTCGATGCTGTATTGACGTAACGAATTAGATGGACGATGGGCTAAGGCCTCTACTGCGAGCCAGTGAAAAAGAGTTGTGTATAGATATAGCGCTTGGTTGCGCACAAGCGACTGTTTTATCCATTAACCCAAATGCAGAAGCTAAAAAAACAGTTGGAGCCTCAGTGTAATACACTGAGGTCGAATAAAAAATGTGGGTGACACTATTTTTATTTAAAAAGTGCATTCGCGAGTGTGCAGTGAAAAATTGAATGTATACCCATGTGAAAACTGAATACATAGGCCCTATCATGATGAACGTATTACTCATTCACTTCATCCATTTTCATGCTGCTAATATGTTGGACCTGCCGTTCGATAAGCGCTTGATAGTTCGTCGCTAATTCATCGACCCAGAAGGTTTGCAAATAATGCTCTGGCTGGCTGCTACGCACCTCTGGCCCACTGCTTAAATGCAGCTGATGATTCAGCTTACCTTGTTCAATGACGGACTCACTGATTAATAGTTCAAGGCGCTGACTTTTATGACAAAGTCGAGCAGCGGTATGCAAATTATCGCCAACCGCGGTGTAAGTCATATTGTCCCGATCACCAAATGTGCCTGCCAATACGCGTCCTGTATGTAGACCTAATTTAAAATCAATGATGGGGAGGTGTTGTTCTTCTCGCTGTTGATTAAATTGTTTGAGCAATCCTATCAATAGCATCGCGGTACAGACCCCGTGAAAGCAATCTTTTTCATCTTGCTGGGGAATACCAAACAGCACCATGACGCCTTCCCCTACGTATTTATCCACCGACCCATTGTATAGCCGCGCTGCTTGGTTGATAAAAAAGTAATATTGGTTCAATAAAGAAGCCAATGCTTGAGGTGACATGCCTTTGCGCGCTTGGCGAAAATCCACGAAATCAATAAATAAGATGGCAGCGTGAGCGTATTCTTCGGGTAGATCAGCCGCCGCCAGACCGTTTGGAAAATGTGATTCGGGTGAAAACTGGTTGTTCACATTGGGCGTCATAAACTTGGCTAAGGCTTGATTGACTTGTGATTGTGTTTGTTGATGATGCTTATGGGATCGCAGTGCTTGTGTCAGCCCTGCTAATTCGCCCTGCTTAACCCATTCAATATCTGATTCAGAGTCAGAAAGACCGACAACGTCATTCCTGATGATGTCCAAAGTATGGCCATGCTGTTTTCCGATCAACCAACCGGCCAACCCCGATACCGCAATCAGGATCAAACTCAGCGAGGCCCACAAAGCGTATAGGCGAGTAAGTGCTTGCTCAATGGATGACTTATCCACAATCACTTCGAAAAGCCCAATGGCTTGGCTCTGATACTGAATGGTAATGGGAGGGGGAGAGTCTTGTTCTTCCGCTGGCAGCTTGCCTTGTTCCGCTAACACGGTGCGATCCAAGTTATACACCGCGGCATAGGCTATTTGAGGGTGTGAAACCAGCTGGGACAGCATGACATTCAGGCTGACCAAATCCTGTGTGAAAATCGCATCAGCGGCGAGATTGCCCGACTGGCGGGCCAATGTCGCCCGCAGGTGTTCAGCTTCGATTTGTAAGGATTGGCCGGCTGAGCGTGTCAGAGGTAAACCCAGCAATAAGCTCGCTGCGATGGTTATGCTCAAGCAGAGCAACAGGAGTCGATAACGAAAGGGCCAGTATTCAGTTTGTTCTTTTTGTTCTATAGACATGGCGGAGGACATCACTAAATCGCCTAAATGGTTTATTATATTACCCTTTCTGATCATGGCCCTCTAGCTTACTGTTGGCAGGGCCTTTATTTCGACAGCTCTATATTGACCGAGGTGATGTGACATGAGTGATACAAAAAACAAAATCGAAGAGAAAGTTGCTCAACTAGAGAAAGGCTTATTCTTGATGAGCGTAGACCGTGAGCGTGCACTATCTAACCACGAAACCGTTGATTTGATTGAAGAGCTGCGTGGTGCGGTTGCAGAAATTCAAGCGGCATTGGGTAAACTGTAGTTTCAGTATTTGCTCGAGTTAGCACGAAAAGTGGCTTAATTGACGTTCTATTTGACATAGGTGTAGTCGTGAAAGAAGTGGTACTGATTAAAATCAGCGGTGAAGACAAGCCCGGAGTAACGGCCAGTATGACTGGGATCCTGGCTCAATACGGGGTGAATATCCTCGATATTGGTCAGGCTGAAATTCATGACAACCTGTCATTAGGTATTCTGGCAGAAATTCCTTCTGCCAGTGAGTCGGCCCCTGTTTTGAAAGACATACTCTTTCGTGGCTATGAAATGGGACTGTCTGTGAAGTTCTCGCCTGTGTCTCAAGACAGTTACGATAATTGGGTGGCTGCCCAAGGGAAAGACAGGCATATCATTACGTTATTGGCGCGCAAGCTGACCGCTGAGCATATTTCGCGTGTCACCCATGTTGTCGCTCAGTTCGGCTTGAACATTGACAACATCAGTCGCTTATCTGGGCGTGTGCCACTCGAAGCGGAGTTAGGCCAAGAACAGATCGAACAAGGTGACCGACAAACCAAAGCCTGTGTTGAGTTTTCCGTGCGCGGTCAGGTGGACCAAGCTGCCTTACGGGCACAGTTTTTGGCCATTGCATCTGAATTAGGCGTGGACATCGCAGTTCAAGAAGATTCGCCGTTCCGTCGAAATAGACGCCTTGTCGCATTTGATATGGATTCAACTTTAATTGAAGCCGAAGTCATTGATGAATTAGCCAAGGAAGCCGGTGTTGGTGACCAAGTTATCGCCATTACAGAAAGTGCGATGCGCGGTGAAATTGATTTCAACGAAAGCTTTGCCCAGCGAGTGGGGTTGTTAAAAGGTTTGGATGAGTCAGTATTAGCGCGGATCGCGCAACGACTCCCCATCACAGAAGGCGCTGAACATTTGGTCAGCTCTCTGAAGAAACTCGGCTATAAGACAGCCATTTTATCCGGCGGCTTTAATTATTTCGGACGATTCTTGCAGGAAAAACTGGGCATTGATTATGTCTACGCGAATGAATTAGAAATAGTAGACGGCAAGGTAACAGGTAACGTCACCGGTACGGTGGTCAATGGCGAACGTAAAGCCTTTTTGCTGGAAGAAATTGCCAAGCGCGAAGGCATTTCACTGGAGCAAACCATCGCCGTGGGTGATGGTGCGAATGATCTACCGATGCTGAGTCGCGCTGGTCTTGGCATTGCGTTTCGCGCTAAGCCCATGGTGCGTGAAAATGCAGAGCAAGCAATTAGCACATTGGGCCTCGACGGTGTTTTGTATCTATTGGGCCTACGAGATCGTGACAATTTACACGGATAATCGTCAGTAGGATTGCAAAAAATGATCAAAGCCAGCCGCGTTATCACCCTTCGGGTAGGATCGTCAGGCTGGCGTCGTATTTCATACTCTACTGACAGAACTTGTCAGCCCCGTCATTTAGTTTCACACTGAGTTATCGATTATCTTCGAAATCCTAAAGGATACCTATATGGTCAGTCGTTGCAGTTGGGCTAAAGAGAGTAATGCGCTATATATTGAGTACCATGATGAAGAGTGGGGCGTACCTCTTTACGACGATCAAGCGCTCTTTGAATTTCTCATACTTGAAGGTGTGCAAGCAGGACTCAGTTGGGAAACCGTCTTAAATAAACGAGCGCATTACCGAAAAGTATTTGACCAATTTGATGCGAAGAAAATAGCGCGCTATACCCCTAAAAAAATTGAAAAGCTTTTGGCCGACCCCGGTATTGTACGTAATAAATTAAAGGTCAATGCCGCCGTTGTGAATGCGCAAAAGTATTTAGACGTTCAGCAGGAATATGGCTCGTTTTCGAAATATATTTGGTCCTTTGTGGGTGGCAAACCGTTGCAGAATAGATGGAAAACCATGGCCGATGTACCGGTCAGTACTGCGGAATCCGACGCGATGGCCAAAGATTTAAAAAAGCGAGGATTTAAATTTGTGGGCACCACGATTTGTTACGCGTACATGCAGGCCACGGGAATGGTAAATGACCATGTGCTAACTTGTTTTCGTCATAAGGAAGTGCGTTAGCCCACACTGAGTGGGCAGTAAACTGCCTTTTGATACTTAAAAGCCGACATCATTAAATTGATATTGTGCTTTACCACCTTCACCAGATCTAAATGTTCCTTCACCCTGTAAACCGGTTAATTCACCCTGTCCAGAATGAGGGACAATGGTAAATTGACTGCTGGCAACGCCATCTTCAAATTTGCCATTGTGTTGAAAGACAAAACTGCCTTGTTTTCCTTGAAGGGTGGCAGTGACCTTTTCTATACCCACAAAAATTGCAGACTGCGAAGATTGGTACGACATTAAGTATTGAAGTTCACTGTTGCCTTCGATGTCGCCAGTATAACTTTGAGTAATTTTGGCGTGACTTTGTTTGACGCCGTGGTTGCCTTCAGAATAGCTCGACTCATCCCACCCTGTAATTTGAAACTCGCCTCGAAGTTGCATGTTTATCCTTTAAATATTGCTGGTTGCTCAGCATAGCTTAAATAATACGTTATCGCACGAGACAAGCATTGAACACAAAAATACAAACCAGAGAACAATAAAGAATAATGATATTGATGTGAATTCAAAATATCATTGAGTGAACGAAGGCTATTTTTAGTCATTTAATTGAGTGAGCTTCAGTATGGATGCAGCACGATAAACAGGATATGAGAGTGCAATTAATTGAGTCGTTTTGAGTGCCTGTTATTGGAGGTTGGAACGAGTGGTGAGGTGGACGCTCGTTGAGGTGCTCAATTGCAGAGAGAGACGTCCTCGTCAATCGGCATGAATACGACAAAATTATTGGCGACGATACGATTATTTAGAGCGTGTCCATGAATAGCCTAATGCACAGATTATATTGGGTCGCCTGCGCATTTAGTGACTAGCCACCCTTTACTCGGATGTAAGTGGTTTGCAATATTTTAACGTCGTTTGCCGCGCGATGAAGATCCATTCCGAGGTCTTTAACCACTTGGTCTTTAGTATCTGACCACGCAGACATTTCTGCTTCGCTTAATAAACGGTTCAAAGTATCAATTTTAAAGCGCTGAATTAATTCGGCTTCGTCGTATAAACGGCCGACCCATGAACTGTCAAAGCTCCAAGCGTCACTGAATAATGTTTGGCCCAGTAGTAATTCGTTTAAAAACAGCGCGACCTCTCTAGGCGTTTGACCATGGAGGTTTAGATAGTCTCGGCTAATGCCATGTATGGCTTCCGCTGATTCATCCCAGTGCGTCCAATTGGCGCTGGGTTTAATTAACTGTGAATGAATGCTGCTATCGGATAACGCCACCCCCACTTCGATAGGGTAACTTCCCCGGCCAAAACCCGAGGCTTCTAAATCTATAATGGCCGGAAGTTCCATGTTACAACCCTCTAAATCAATTCGACCGGCGAAACTCGCAGCACTTCTTTTATGGTCGTTTGACCCGCGGCTACTTTTTGTGCACCACTTAAGCGCAGGCTGTGCATGCCTTCTTTCATGGCCTGACGCCGAATTAAGGTGACGTCAGTTTCCACGCGTATAAAGTTTGCCAATGTATCACTCATTGGCATGACTTCATAGATTCCAGCCCGTCCCATATAGCCGGTATTGCGGCATTCTAGGCAGCCAACCGGTTCATACATGAATTCCGGTGCTTTAGCGCTCCAAGGCGTCACTAACGATTTCCAGGCTTCTGGATCACAAGGCACTTTTTCTTTGCAGTGCGGGCATAGTGTTCGTACTAATCGCTGCGCCATAACACCGACGACGGCACTCTTAATTAAATAATAAGGCACACCGATGTCGAGCAATCGAGAGATTGCGGTGGGCGCGTCATTTGTATGCAATGTTGACAGCACAAGGTGCCCCGTCAGGGCAGACTGCACTGCCATCTCAGCGGTTTCTTTGTCTCGAATCTCACCTACCATGATGATATCCGGGTCTTGCCGAAGCAGTGCGCGGATGCCGCTGGCAAAGCTTAAATCGATGACAGGGTTGACCTGCATTTGATTAAAAGCAGGTTCAATCATTTCGATGGGATCTTCCACCGTACACAGATTCACTTCATCGGTGGCGAGCTGCTTGAGCGTTGAATACAACGTGGTGGTTTTCCCCGAACCGGTTGGGCCGGTGACCAGTACGATGCCGGAGCTTTGATGGGTCATGTGGTCCCAGTGTTTATAATCTTCCTTACTGAAACCCAGTTCGCTAAAGTTTCGCAATAAAACTTCAGGGTCAAAAATACGCATCACCAGTTTTTCACCAAACGCGGTGGGCATGGTGGATAAACGCAGTTCGACTTCGGCATTTTCGGGGGTTAACGTCTTTAAGCGGCTGTCTTGCGGTTTGCGTTTTTCAGCAATATTCATGCGTCCCAATGATTTAATTCGGCTGGTGACGGCCGCGGATACGGTTGCCGGAAACTCATACACGGGGTGCAAGACGCCATCAATACGAAAGCGCACTTTGGCGATTTCACGGCGGGGCTCGATGTGAATATCACTGGCACGTTGTTCGAATGCGTATTGAAAGAGCCAATCAACAATGTTGACAATATGTTCGTCGTTAGCATCTGGGGTGCCAGATTTACCCAGCTCAACCATGGACTCAAGGTTGTTCACTTGATTCAACGAACCGTGCTTGGCGGAGGCACCCGTGACCGAAGCGGCTAGGCTGAAAAACTCGACCTGAAATCGCTGAATATCACTGGGTTTTGCCAGCACCAATTTTACTTTGCGTCGATTGATGTGCTCAATATCCGGAATCCACCGACGATCAAACGGTTCGGCTGTAGCGACAATCACTTCTTCAGAGGTTAACCCAACAGGCAACAGCCCATGGCGTTGAGCAAAGGCAAATGACATGGTCGGCGTCACTTGGCTGACTTTAATTTTAAGCGGATCGATATGGAAGACTTCCATCTTCGCATCTTTCGCCATGAGCTGTGTAATGGCTTCTTCGGTAAGGTGTTTTTCAGGGAGCAGCTGGTCGGATAAGTTCAGCGATGCAATGGCTTGTGCGGGATGTTTCTTGCCGTTCATGCCCTTTGAGAGCACTTCGTTCATTTGCTGCGACGTGAGGTGACCTGCGTTTTTCAATTGCAGTGCTAATGCACGTAGACTAATTTTTAAATCTTGAACATCCGCCATGCTGTATTCCGTTTTTGCCCCATTAATAATAATTGAGGATTAATAGCGCTGAAAATGAGTGAGACTGCCCCAGTGCAAAGATCTACCTGAGGCGTCTATTTATGTGTTAACGCTGGCTGATGCTTTAGCCTGTCGATTTACAAAAGCGGGCTTACAATTGATCCGCTACATCCTGCAAGGTTCTTAACTCTACCGTCAATCGTCGATGCCAGCTAGCGAGTTTTGCCCGACTGTCGCTATCCGCTATGCGAGTCACAATTTGCTCGCTGTGGCGCATACCCGCCACGACCAATAAACGATTAATATACTGATTCAGTGGGGTGTAGCGTTCATCGTGTAAGCGTTCGACACAATAGGCGAGACCTTGCAGTGCGCGCTGGCGAGCAAGTTGTTGGTCTAAAGAACGGCCCTCACATTGTTCCAGTTCCGAGAAGGATTGATTAATCTGCGATTGTAAGACTGAGGCTGGACAATCTGGGCTGGCTGTCGGTTCCTCCCAAGTATGTAACCACTCACCCAAAGCCAGCATGGCTTGCCCCAAATGATTGCTCAATACCCACTTCGATAGGTTCGGAATCAACCCCGGTTTCAGTGCTTCTAATACGCGGCGGCTGAGACCTCTGCTGTTATTGTTATCATCGATAAATAAACCGACACATACCTGCGCTTCGCTCGAAAGATCTAACAAGGACTGGGCCATGGTTTGCCATTGATCAAGCAAGGGCAAAGCGGGTTGTCCACAGGCTTGCAATAGCTGCGTCACGCCGGCAGTTTGGCGCTGTAAAATGATCAGTCGCCACCAGTCTTGACCGTAAACGTATTCGTCCCAGCGTCGGGAAATGCGATTGAGTGCGTCGATCAGCATGGGTTTGATGCGGCTGGCCGGCGATTGAAAGTCAGCCGGGCAGAAGAAGCTTAGCCCCGGTTTGACCAAGCGGTAGCCGCGTTCAGCTTTGTTGATGTCGCAGGGCACCAGTGGGTGACGAGCCGCCAAATCTTTGGCCACGTCATACAGCGCTTTGATCTCACCCTGCTTAAGCTCAAGCTCAATTTCACACAGCGGCAGTCTTCTCGGCTCTCGACCGGTTTCGTAGGAAATGACGCCTTGATCGAGCACCAATTCAATGAGATTACCTTGATAATCAATTAACCAAGTATGGCGTTGAAAATCCGTTTTAAAGAGCGGCTGTATTTGGGACTTGATCGCGTCATCTATGGGAACATCGTCCGGTAACAAAGACCAGTCTAGCTCTGGCGTTCGCAGCTCACTTTCCCATTCACCACGCTGGTGCAGACCTGCAATGGCCTGACCTTTGGTTTTCAGGGTTTGTACCCATCCCGTGCCGGTGCTGCGAATGCGTAATGCCGCATGGCGTTGATTCAGCTGTAAATCCGGTGTGTCGAAATATTGATTCTCTAAAGACTGCTCTGGCAAGGAGGTGATATTGGGTGATAAACCAGCCAAAAGCGGATCAGCAATCAAACCGATGGCGGCTTCTGTTGGCAGGGACAGTTTTAATTCTATTTCGTTGGCCATACTGCTACATCATGATTAAGTGAACGGAATAAGCGTATTGACGGCTTCTTCCTATCCTTGAATCTTAGCAGATGGCGCAGTTTCTCTCAGTACTGAATGGCCAATTTACTGATGTGTATACGGCCAAAGTACGCTCTTGGCTGGACTGCACCGCCAATATCGATCAGCAATTGTTCACACTGAAAAACGTTCGTACCGAAAATGCATCACTGCTTTATGCGCTTTTGGCCTGAAAAGGTAACAGCGTCAGCTCCTGCGTTTGATCGGACAGGTTGAGTGGCGTGTGCTTGAAATAAAATTCATAAAAACTTTCAAACTTGCGGCGGTTAGATTGTTTGTAACGAATTGCATCGCGGTGGTGATCATTGTACGAGACGCTTAACCATGAGCAATAAAAATAGCGCTGGCAAAAGACCTGATACTCCGCACGGTCGCTTTGAAAGCGTGACTGTAATTTCTCTAAGGATTCGGGCAACGCCATGAGAGAACCCAATCGCCAACTTAAAAATAAGTAGCGCTTTAATTCATTGAAGAGTAAATGAAAATCATCGCTGTTTCGGCAGTAACCCAATTGAATGGCCGCATCCTGAAGATGTAAAGGATAGTATCGTTCAAGATCAACAATCATTGTTCGGGTAAATGTTTGTGATGACATCCCACTTTCCTTTTTTAATCCTAGAATTGCATGACTCTACAGGGATCAGCGCCATTCGCCATTAACACGGGTTCATGTGTATGACACCGACAGGCACTGGTATAAACCAACCGAATGTCGAAACTTGTCAGTAGATCAGAGCGGCAAGAAATTAAGGGCAATTTGCCAATAGTGGACAGTGGAGTGTTGTGATTTAATCCAATATCAGATTTATCATTCTCAGCCATATTTTGGGATGCATACCATGGCGAATTTGCCGGGCACGATCGAACAACTCACGCAGTTAATAAGCTTGCCCAGTGTCAGTTCTGGACTACCGGATTACGACCTGAGTAACGAAGGTGTGATCCATCAATTGGCGCAGTGGTGTGAATCATTAGGCTTTAAAATCGACATCCAATGTGTGGATGAACAAAAGAAAAAATACAATTTGTTGGCCACGTTAGGCAGTGGCCCAGGCGGTATCATATTATCGGGGCACACTGACACGGTTCCCTGTAACCCAGAACGTTGGAGCAGTGATCCCTTTAAATTGTCAGAGCGCGACAACCGTCTATATGGATTGGGCAGCTGTGATATGAAAGGCTTTTTTCCACTGGTATTAGCAGCCGTTCAGCAATTCAATCTCAAAGATCTACAAGCACCCATCTTTATATTGGCGACCGCCGATGAAGAAACCAGCATGGAAGGCGCGCGAAAGTTGGCGACCTTAGGCATGCCCAAAGCTCGAGCGGCCATCATAGGTGAACCGACTGGGCTGAAACCCATCAACATGCATAAAGGCATCATGATGGAAGCCATTCGCATTACAGGGCAGGCGGGCCACAGTTCCAACCCAGCCTTAGGCAATAATGCCATGGAAGCCATGCATCAGATGATATCCGAACTAATGGCGTTCAGAGACGAACTCAAACAGCAATATCACCACACCGCATTTAGCGTACCCACGCCCACATTAAACCTAGGGTGTATACACGGCGGCGATAACCCTAATCGTATATGTGGGCAGTGCGAGCTGCATTTTGATATTCGGTGTATTCCAGGCATGAGCATCGCAGAGATCCGTCGACACATTCAAACGCGTGTGGATAAGGTTGCCGCCGCCACCCACACTCAGTGCGAACTCTATGCACTGTTTGATGGTGTCGAAGCATTTGCCGCAGATGAAAACAGCGAATTGGTCAAACTGGCGGAATCCCTGAGCGGATATGGTGCTGAGGCGGTTGCCTTTGCCACTGAAGCGCCGTTTTTTCGCCAACATAATATCGATACCGTGGTTATGGGCGCAGGTTCCATTGATCAAGCCCACCAGCCTGATGAGTTTTTAGCCCTCGATCAAATTCAACCGATGATCACTTATCTGACTCAGATGATCCGACATTACTGTATTTCTGCGTAAACCCTGTAAAATAGGTCACTGTTTATTCTATTCAAAGGTAGCGAACAGTGGCTGACCCAAACCAACAATATGTCCATTGGTTTAGACAGTCCTCTCCTTATATTAATGCGCATCGGGGCAAGACCTTTGTCATTATGTTGGGAGGCGAAACGCTGGCTCATCCCCAGTTCGATAATATTGTGCAAGATATTGCCTTGCTTAATAGCCTCGGTGTGCGCTTGGTACTGGTCCATGGTGCGCGACCGCAAATTGATGCCTTATGCAAACAGAAAGGCATCGAAGCTAAATTCCATTTGCATAAGCGCATTACCGATGGCCCCGTACTGGAAACGGTCGAGCAGGCGGTCGGTCAATTGCGAGCGCGTTTGGAAGCACGTCTGAGCACAGGCACCAGTAATACACCCATGCATGGCGCTGAAATTCGAGTGGTCGGTGGCAACCTCATAATGGCCAAGCCACTCGGCGTGATTGACGGTGTGGATTTTGGGCACACGGGTGAAGTACGCAAGGTCGATGCGGAAGCCATGCATCGCATACTGGAAAACAACGCCATTGTATTACTGAATTGTTTAGGCAACAGCCGGACGGGTGAAACCTTTAATTTACCGGTTGAAGACGTCGCCATGTCTACGGCCGTCGCATTAAAAGCAGATAAACTCATCATGTTCGGGGAAGACAATTGCCTGCGCGATGAAACGGGCGCATTGGTAAGAGAAGTCATTGTTCGTGAAGCAAGAATATTATTGGAAGCTGACCATGCACACCGGCTCAGCTTTGAGCAAACTCAACAGATTACAGCCGCTTGCCAAGCCATTGAAAGTGGTGTGAAGCGCTGCCAGCTCATACGCCATGGTGTCGATGGTGCATTGTTAACGGAACTCTTCACCTTAGATGGTTGTGGCACCCTGATTTCACAAAATCATCAGGAGCAACTACGAGGTGCGCGCATTGAGGATGTTGGCGGCATTCTTGATTTGCTATCACCGTTGGAAGAACAAGGCGTGTTGGTGCGTCGCTCGCGTGAAGTACTAGAAAACGAAATTGATCGTTTTCGTGTGTTAGTGAAAGACGGCATGGTATTAGGGTGTGCCGCCCTTTATGCCTATGAAGAGCATTACGCTGAATTAGCCTGTGTGGCCATTCATCCTGATTATCGTGGTGGCGTTCGAGGCGACCGTTTGCTTGCATCCATTGAAGCAGAAGCCAAGCATCAAGGTGTTCGCCAGTTGTTTGTGTTAACAACACGCACATCACAATGGTTTGAGGAACGAGGTTTTAAACCGGCTTCCATCGACGCATTGCCGCAGGCTAAACAACAGTTATATAACTATCAACGAAACAGTAAAGTATTTATAAAAACATTATCTTGAGCTTGATGAGTTGATAGGTGATTCCGGAGTACCGTGAGACGCTTCGGACATAGGTATTTATTTTTAATAAGGTAGTAAAAAATGTTAACAGAAAAGATGGTTGCGCAGTTAAACGACCAAATTAACCTCGAATTTTATAGCTCGAATTTATACCTGCAAATGAGTGCGTGGTGTGAATATAAAGGTTACGAAGGCAGTGCTGAATTTTTAAAGTTGCATGCGGACGAAGAAATGCAACACATGCAACGTCTATTCACTTACGTGAATGAAACGGGGAATTTGGCAAAATTAGGTACGATCGAAGCGCCGCCTACTCAATTTGAAACATTGACAGCCGTTTTTGAGGAAACCTACAAGCACGAATGTCTAATCACCAAAGCGATTAACAATCTTGCGCACACGGCCTTCAGTGAGCATGATTATTCAACGTTTAATTTCCTTCAGTGGTATGTGTCAGAGCAACATGAAGAAGAAAAGTTATTTAAAAGCATATTAGATAAAATCGAAATCATTGGTGAAGATGGTCGCGGCTTGTACTTTATTGATAAAGAGCTGGGAACCATGGCAAAAGAGGGTGCTGCCCCGAGTATTGTTGAACAGTAATGCCGGCATCTCTATTCCGTCACTTTGAGTTTTGCCGAGTGGTCTTTTCAAGTTCAATGAGTGCTTTGAAGATCTAGCGGGTTAAATCAAAAAAGCACAATAGAAAATTGGCAGGATCAAATTGATTTTATCGAGGCACCATTAAGTAAGGAATCGGTGAGCACTACTTAGTATTAAAAGGGATCTATTATTTGATCCCTTTTTTTATTGCTGCAATCGATACCGTGATGTTTAATCTTCGTCACAATGGAATACACTCGTTTTCACTATGCGGCTCGTTAACACGTGAATACAGTAAACTGTTGTGTCACGGAATGGATGAACACCACCGTCAAATGATTTGTAAACCACATCAAGGGAGCGCTATTTTGAGTAATGAATGGGATCAGTACGCAGCAAATTGGGATGTTGACCCGAGTGTTGAGGAGTATTCAAAGCAATCTTATGCCGAATTACTCAACAACGTTAACATTGACGGTCTACGGGTGCTCGATTTTGGTTGTGGAACAGGCTCATTAACGCAATTACTCAGTCCACGTGTGCGTCAAATCGTTGCCATTGATCCTTCGCCTGAAATGATAAAATTCGTTGAAAAAAAGGCGTTGGAGAATGTTTCAACGGTATCCGATTATCTCTCAGAAACACTGATTCAACGTCATCCCGATTTTGGTTTGAAATTTGATCTGATTGTAGCGTCATCTGTTTGCAGTTTTTTACCGAATTATGAGTCGACGCTTACCTTACTCAAATCGCTGCTCACGCCGGATGGTGTGTGGGTGCAGTGGGACTGGCTCTCCACCGATGAAACCTCAGAGATGGGGTTAACACAACGTCGAGTGGAAAATGCGTTTCAACAAGTGGGTTTTGCAAACACGAAAATATCCACGCCTTTTAAAATGACGAGTTCGAAAGGGGAAATGCCGGTCTTAATGGCCATAGGTAAACATCAATAAAGCAAGCACACCATGCGCGATTATTGGGTGTCAGCTTTTAATGAGGGAAACACGGAAGGTAATCTCATTCTCATGGTTTACCTTCATCGATGCGCACGAAATAGCGCTTTATTCCTCTAATTCGTGCATGGGGTGCTATCGGTTACGAAACCTCAATCCGCTTAATCATCCGAGAATTGATAATCCATCGCCGCGGTCGGCCCACGTAGATAATAACCTTGTATGAAGCTCACGCCACTGGTCCACAATTGGGCCACAATATTGGCATTTTCAACGAAAGGTACGATGGAGGCTTTCTCATGTTCTTGAATGCCGGCCAGCAATTCTTTCAAGCTGGTCATGCCCGATTCACTGTCTAACTCTTGGGTAAATGACCCGTCCACTTTGACGTAATCGACGTGTACATGCTTAAACAAAGAGTACGGGTTCACCGCGCAGCCAAATCGATTGATGGCGACTTTACAACCAATCTTACGCAGGCCCAGAGACGCTTGTTGTGCTTGTTTTAAGTGATTAATGGTGTCTGCTTCAGAGAACTGAAAGATTAAACATTGTGCCGGTAATTTAGCGGTCTGTACCAATTTGTGAATCCAAGGTACTAGCGTCGGGTCGGTCAATGTCTCATTGGTGAGGTTGATAAACAGACGAGTGTCATGGCCTTTGGTTCGATGGCTGCTAAGTTTTTTCGTGGTTTGTAAAATGACCCAGCGATCCAATTTACGCTTCATATCTTCCGATATTTCACCGAGGAATTCCATCGGTGAGACTTCGCTACCATCGGTATCGATCAGGCGTAATAAGGTCTCATAGTGTTCACCTGCTTCATCACGCAAATTAATAATCGGCTGATACAGCAGTTTAAATTTATTTTCTTTGAGCGCCGTGACAATTTTAGCTTGCGTGCGCTCTTCATCGCTGTTTGCCAATTGAGCAGGGTTATAAAGGTAGATACCGTTCCCTTTTTCATGGCTGTCCATTTTACGCACATAATCTGATGCTTCGTGTGCGTGCTGTAAAACATTTTTAGGACTACGCGAGCTTTCATTGATCAATGCCACACCTAGGCTGGCAGTGGTTTGAATCGTTCGTTGGTCTACGGCAATGAGATGTTCTTCGACCGCTTTGCGAATATGTTCCGCGAAGCCTTGTGCTTGCTCTGCATTACAGTCATGTAACACAATCCCAAATACGTCTTCACCAATGCGGGCGACCATGTCTTCTTCGCGACACTTGGTGCGAATTAAGTGTGCGACATCGCAAATAACCAAGTCGGCGCCTTCAATGCCGACAGTGGATTTGGTCGCGCCAAATTGATCCAGATTTGCATAGACAACCGCGCCTTTGGTGCCACTGATAATCGCTTTGTCGACGACATCGGCGAGGTACTCATTGAAGTACTGCTTATTGTAGAGGCCGGTTAATAAGTCTTGTGAGCTGATCTGTTTCAGCTTGGATTCCAATTCGGCATTACCGGAATTGGAACGAATGATAATTTGAGTGCAAGGCTCGTCTTCGAAAGTGGCTCGAGCAAACAACATTTTTGTTTCAAATTCTTGGTTGCTGGCTTTCATCATGTGGCAGACGAATTCACCAGAACGGGTTTTGCCGGCTTTAAAGTCTTTTAAAAATACTTTGAATCGGCCTTGGTCCTTACTGCTGACCATGTCCATTAAAGGCATCGTCAAAAGATCATCGACGTCTTCGTATCCAAAGGTCTCCGCATAAGAGTCATTGGCAAATAAATGCATACCATCTTGAATATAGGCAATGGCATCTTGAGCACTTTCTAATAATACCTGACAGCGTTTTTCTGATTCGCGCAATAAGGCTTCTGCTTCGCGCAATTCACGTCGTTGCTTTAAATTTCGAATTTCACGCAGAACGACTTGCAACAAGTGGTTGTATTCGCCAGCAGGGACCACGTCTTGTACGCCGCTTTTGATGACTTTTTCGGCGATGACGCTGTCAATTGAATCATGGATGTAGATGGTGGGCACATCTTTGCCTTGACGTTGAATTTCAGTCAATACATCCGAACCTTTAATGTTAGGCAATGCCATGCGGCAGAGGCAGACATCCCATACTTGTTCGTTCAATTTGGCTTTGAGGTCTTCGATGCTGGTAACGAGGTGGGCCCGTGTCGGGTGACCTGCGTTTCGCAGCAAGCTAGTCAAGGTCTCCGCTTCATTCTGTGATTCCACACAGATTAGCAGGCGAATCGCTTCTTTAGCTTGCATAATGTATTTCCATCAACTCGGTTCGGCAAAAATGGCAGCGCCCGATTATAGCGGGAGAGATCACAAGCTTTAAGCGGTATATGTCACGGTTTGTCGCAAATGCGCAAATTAATGTTCCAGTTCCGCATTCATTCAATGATTTTTCCTCTTTAATAGATTAGCAGCCGATCGACATGACCGAAAATATCAGTCGGAGCGGCGCTGGTTGCGATCACCCATTATGAAAAGTTTAATGCATCTGAGCAGAAGGGCGAGATGGATAACGGGACCGGAGTGGCCGAATCGAGGAGTGTGATTAGGGATGACGGCACCAGCGTTTAAATGGTTCGTAAGTACCATTCTTTAACCCTAAACTCTGGAAGGTGAAACAAGTTATTAGAGTTTATCCCAAATTGATGAAAATTCGTCATCTGAATCACCGGTGCTCTGATCACTGGTGTGCGGTGACATGCCTCTGCTCAAATGACGAAAGCTGTATTGTGCAAAACTGCGAGAGCTGACTAAGCGTTGCAGCAAGTGCATTTTGATGGGGCCAGCCTCATCCATCAATTCGATTTTAGCGCCCGTTTTAAAGGGTAATATCGGCACAATGAGTGTTTCCGATTGCCCAGCGGCGGATAGCGCGGGCAGTAACAAGCCTCGCATATACTCACCGTTATCGCCGGTTTTATTCAGAATTCGAACCGCCACCGCTTTAGCGTGCGGCGCTAACAGCTCGATGCCGAGCTGCGTACCGGTTTGTTTCATACTGCGAATCCAGCGAATCATACCCACCGACCAATGGTTCATGCGTGCTTCTCGAACCACCACTAACTCACCGGTTTGTACGGTGGATGGTGGGTGGTTTAACCCGATGCAGTATCCCCCAGGGCTCGTATTGACGATATTGCATGGGTGCCGAGTGCCTTTGGGGCCGGTGTCGGGTTGCTCTGCTTCTGTGTGTTTGGTGAGAAAGGCGATGGAATCAAACTCGATGCTATCCGCGTCCACGGCTTTGCCGCCACCGGCATCAAAGGACTGCGCCCAGACATCATTCGCAGTAGCTTTTTGTCGCTTCTCTTTTTCCGTTCGATTGCCATTTGGCGACCAGGTTTGCATGAGAAAAGGAAAGCTTTTTTCATTGGCAGTAAAAAAATGGCTGCTGACCAGCCCAATGCCGACCTCTATGTCGCCGGTATTCGGCAATCGGCGGAAGGCACGTTCGACTAACACACCCCAGCTGTGGATAAGATGGCTGACAAGGGTTTCATTCACGGTACTGGGAATGGTGGCTGCTTGGTCTTTGTTGGCGAGGGCTTGTTGCAAGGCATTGACCAAACCATGGGTATCAAGTGCACGCAGTAGGTGTCTGGGGGCATCCTTGTGTAATTTCTTATAGATGGGCGGCGTGTCGCTGTGCACAGCAAATACGAACAAAGCGTGAGGATCATCGGCCTTGGTAATTCGCGCGCGACTGCACCAAAGCTCGGTCGCATGATAGAGACTGGCCAGTTCTGATTGGCGTAATTGATTGGGTTTGGAGCAACCTAATAAGAGTATTCGGGTGTAAACGTCTTTAATGCTGGAGGAGGATAAAAACTTACACTGGTCGTCTTTCACAATGTAGCCAGATAAGTTTTTCGAATCGGCCAATAAAAAAAGCTGATGTAATTCTTGCCAAGCATTCTTGGGTGGTTGGCAGTAAAGTTGGAACGCACGCAGAATGGTTTGGTTTAAATCAGCCATGGCGCGGTGCAATGCCAAGGTCATGACCTTTTGAACCGGCTGCTGGTGTTTGATTGAAAGTGCTAGCTCATCCAGCACAATGCGTTTGTACCCAGTGGCGAGTTGCGCTTGCAACGTTTGCGTAAGGTTGGCAATTTTAAGGTCGTTATCAGCGAGTAATACAGACTGGTTGAGAAAGCGTTTACCGAGCAAATCGCAGATGGCGTATACCTTATCGCGAATCATCTCCAACATCTTAAATCGATGCCCATTCGGCATGGCGGTGATGTTCATTTCGCGAGTGGCTTGGAAGAGTAATTTGGCCGACGCACCGACATTAGCCATGGGCAGTGCTTTAGCCCATGCTTCAAATCCGTCCAGCGAACCATCGCAGAAGGACAATTGCTTTTGTTGCAACTGAGGTACGGTTATACGAACCGGCGCTTTTTGCCCTTCCATTTGGGTGCTCTCTTCTCTTTCAGCCAGCAGCATGTGCGCTCCGTCTTATTATTATGGCTGAGCAATCGATTTGCGTGACGAACACTCATCCCTGAAGTAGTGCATCAAAAAGTATGTGGCTTTGATTCTAATGACTAGCGTGAGTAACCGCCAACAATCTACCGCAATTAGCGCATACAAGCATAATAATGGCAGTTTTTGCGGTTTCTGACGTGGGTGACCGTTTGAAGACCGTGGCCCATCTGGGCGTTCTGCGGCAGTCTTACGCTGGCGACGACGCCTCTTAAATCGGCGTTTTACTCCCTTCAGAGGCAATCTCACGCACCAATTTGGGTACTAAGAAACCGGGCAAAGCCAATAAACATTCTTCAATCAGGGCCTTTGCTGTTTTTTCTGGTACATCAAAATGTTGTGCGCCGATGACCGGATCGAGCAAATGCAGGTAGTAGGGTAGCGTACGATACTGGAACAAACGCTCGCTTAGGTCACACAGTGTTTGTGCACAGTCGTTAATTCCCGCTAACAGTACACTCTGATTCAACACGGTCATGCCGGCTTGATTCATTTTTAATAGGGCGTCACCGACAGCATCATCAATTTCTTGTGCGTGATTAGCGTGCACCACCACGATGATGTTCAGGGGTCGGTGTGCCTGCTCGGTCAGGCCAGCCAGCAAGTCGTCAGTGATACGGTCTGGAATCACGATGGGCAATCGGGTATGGATTCGAATCCGCTGAATATGCGGTATATCGCGGATGCTGTTAATCAGTTTAAAGAGGCGTTTGTCTGAGCTGGCCAATGGGTCGCCGCCACTTAAAATCACTTCATTCAAGGTGGTGTCTTGGCGGATATAATCTAGGTTCTCATTCCACGCTTGCAAACTGAGGTGGTTGTCCTCATAGGGGAAGTGTCGTCGAAAACAGTAGCGGCAATTCACCGCACAATGACCGTTGGTGATCAGCAGCACGCGTCGACGGTACTTGTGAACAATGCCTGGTTTAGGGTTGGCCGCCGCTTCACCGAGTGGGTCAAGGCTGTAGCCTGCCGGCGGTCTGGTTTGTTCATCATCCAATGGGAGCACTTGTCTGAGCAAGGGATCGTGAAGATTATTCGGTTGCATGCGTTGCACAAAGGCTCTGGGTACACGCATCTGAAAGTCGGAACTGCCCGCCAGCGCCGCGGGTAACAAGTCCGTGCTGAGGCCCAGTATGTGCAAAAGCTCGGCCGGATCTTCGATCACATCAGAGAGCTGTCGCTGCCAACTGGGTGTCAACTTATCCACAGCTTCTATGGGCACGGAATGTACGGGGATGACCATTGAATCCGAGTTTTTAGACGCCTGTGGCATAGGCGTTTCGGCCGCTTTCGCTGAATCTTTCGATTTTTGAGTAGTGCCCTGCATTATTGTCTCTTTGTGCGGTATCATTGCGGCCGACAATTTCCTATATATTTGCTCAAACTTGATCGGTGATCGTTAATGGCAAGCTATTCTACCAATGAATTCAAATCGGGTCTTAAAGTCATGCTGGATGGCGATCCGTGTTCCATCCTTGAGAATGAATTTGTTAAGCCGGGTAAAGGCCAAGCCTTTAACCGTGTGAAATTACGTAATTTAAAATCAGGCCGTGTTTGGGAGCGTACCTTTAAGTCTGGCGAAAAGCTGGATGGTGCAGACGTCATGGATTACACCATGGAATACCTTTACACCGACGGTGAATTCTTTCACTTCATGGCCACCGACGGTTCTTTTGAGCAGCATGCTGCGCCAGATGAAGCAGTGGCTGACACCAAGAATTGGCTGAAAGAGCAAGAAAACTACGAAGTGACTTTGTACAACGGCTCGCCAATTTCTGTGACACCGCCTAATTTCGTAGAGCTAGAGGTGGTCGAAACGGACCCTGGCTTAAAAGGTGATACAGCACAAGGTGGTTCAAAGCCTGCTACGTTGACGACTGGCGCTATTGTACGTGTCCCGCTGTTTATTAACATTGGCGAAGTGCTCAGAATTGATACCCGTTCAGGCGAGTACGTTTCTCGCGCGAAAGGCGACTAATTCGACCTTGTTGTTCCTCTAGTGATCTAACCCCGACCCATGGTGGTTAGATCATTGGATGCTTTTATTTCCCTCCATTGAAGAACCTTCTATGTCTTGGCAACCCTCCGCATCGTTAGACATGCTGAAAGCACGCGCCGCCTTTTATGGTTTCATTCGACAGTTTTTTGAGCTGCGGCAAGTGATGGAAGTTGAAACGCCTTTGCTCTCTAAAGCGGGTGTCAGCGACCCCTACCTTTATCCGGTTAAAGCACAGGCCATGGGGCAGGATGTGTACCTGCACACATCCCCGGAATATCCCATGAAGCGATTGTTGGCAGCCGGCAGTGGGGATATTTATCAAATCTGTAAAGTCTTTCGTGATCAGGAATTGGGCGCGCGACACAACCCTGAATTCACCATGCTGGAGTATTATCGGCTGGGTTTTTCACTGAAAACGTTGATGGATGAAGTGGCCCAGCTGGTGGGTGATTATTTAAATATCCAAGCGCGAATGGAGCTGACGTATCAAGTTGCTTTTCAGCGATACGCTCAGCTTGATCCCTTTACAGCGACCGACGAATCATTGTTGAAAGCTGCACAATCCGCCACGAACTCGACCGAAGATTTTGACCGCGCGGCGTGCTTAGATATTTTGATGACTCATTCCATTGAGCCGGCGCTGCCGCACGATTGCTTAGTCTTTATTGTGGACTATCCAGCGGACCAAGCGGCCTTAGCGAAAGTCAGTGTTGATCCTTTAGGAAATGCCGTGGCGCAACGTTTTGAGCTGTATGTAAACGGGATGGAATTAGCAAACGGCTATGACGAATTAAGTCACGCCCAAGAACAGCGTGATCGTTTTGAACGGGATCAGCAACAACAGCGTGCGCAAGGTTTGGTGCCGCGGCCCATTGATGAACATTTTTTATCGGCCATGCAATCAGGCTTACCAGAGTGTTCAGGGGTGGCCATAGGAGTCGATCGTATCCTAATGTTGCGTACCGATCAGTCCGACATTTCTCGCGTGGTGAGCATGGGTTTTCACGCGAGTTAAAGGTGGCAGCCCGGTTTGATGGATGCGCGCTACCTATTCGCGTTACCAAAAAGCTTCATCTTGAACATCGGGTGGTTCATCGTATTGATTATCTTCGTTCTCTCTTTGTTGTTGTAACTCATCCAGCAAACTGCCCGTGCGACCCACCGCTTCTTCACGTTGCTCGTCTTGCACGGCAGCACCTTCCTCCACATAACCGCCAGCCCGAGAGGCGATGGCTTTGTCGGTACGTTTATTTAATACGACAATGGCGATTCTTCGATTGATGGCGTTAGTGGGATCGGAAATATCAAAATGTGCTTTATCCCCCATGCCCACGACTTGTGCGATTTTGGCTTCTTCTAATCCCGCATCTGATAATGTGCGTCTGGCGGCATTTGCGCGCCCAGCTGATAACTCCCAATTTCCGGGGTCCCATGGATTAGCCGACCCCGAACTGTCGGTGTGGCCGGTGATTGAAATGCGATTGGGCACAGAAGATAAGATGGGCGCTAACTCATACAAAATGTCTTCAGCGTAATATTTTAAGCGGGAACTGCCGGGGTCAAACATGGGACGGTTGGTTTTATCCACGACCTGAATGCGCAGACCTTCGCTGGTGATGTCCACTTTGAGTTGATCTTTATAAGGGCTCAGTGTGGCGCTTTGATTGATCTTTTCTTGAAATTCAGATTCCATGGCTTCTAAACGTGACCGCTCGATGGCCTCTGCCGCGCTTTCTATTTCTTCTGCTTGCAGTACTTTGGTGGGATCCACCGTTTCGCTCACGGCAATGTTGTTTTGAACGGACGGGCTGCCGCCTAAATCAATGACCCATTTGCTGGGGACTTTCTTACCATCTGCAAATGCTTGTGGGTCTTTAAAATAACCTGCTATGGCCTCCACTTCTTCTTCGTTGGAGTTATTAAGAATCCAAAGCAATAAAAATAATGCCATCATGGCCATGGCAAAATCGGCAAGGGCGACTTTCCAAGCACCACCGTGATGCGCAGCATGGCCTTTTTTGATTCTGCGAATAATGATGTTACGTTGTTCAAACTTATCCATGTAAAGTGCTCACAAAGTGCATGCCCTAGCGCCCCCGCACTTTGCTTTCCAATTCACTAAAGGAAGGTCTTCCATGGGCGAACAGCACTTTGCGACCAAACTCGACCGCCAACTGCGGTGGAAGCCCGTTCACGGATGCGACAATGGTCGCTTTGGCCGATTCGTATAATTTTATTTCGTCATGCGCGATGTGGTCCATCGAGGAGGCCAATGGCGCAAATAAGCCGTATCCAAATAAAACCCCCGAAAAGGTACCGACCAGCGCAGCCGCAATATGTTTACCAATTTCGTCCATCGGGCCATCCAACGCCCCCATGGTGATGACAATGCCCAACACCGCTGCCACGATACCAAAGCCGGGCATGGCATCCGCCAGCTTTTGAACGGCAGTGGCAGGCTGCATTAATTCATGAAGGCGGCTATCGATCTCCATATCCATTAATGCGTCCAGCTCGTGAGATTGCATATTGCCCGCAGCAATTAAACGAAAATAATCGGCAACAAAATCTGCCAATGCATGGTTGCCTTGTACGGCAGGATATTTTGAAAAGACACCGCTGGATTGGGGGTTTTCGACGTCCGCTTCGATGGACATCATGCCTTCCTTACGACTCTTATCGAGTATGTCGTAAATTAGGCTGAGCACGTCCATATACATGGCTTTATTGGCTTTGCTGCCGAGCATGACCTGCGGCATAATTTTGAATGTCGCCACGTGAATATGGCCAGTATTACCCACAATATGCGCGCCAATGCCAGAGCCTAATATGATTAAAAATTCATAAGGCTGCCACAGTGCCATCAGTTCTCCATGGGAACCGACATAGCCGTAAATGATACTGAAGATGACAAGCGCAAAGCCAAAGAAAAACAGCATTTTGTGCCAGATCCTTGGATGAATGTAGTTCCCTTTTTATTCCATGCTCAACGTCGATGTTAAGACGTACTGCTTGCGCACAAAAGTTCTGAAGCTTTCTGGCAGACTGCACAGAAATGGCCAGCAGACTGCTATAGTTAAGTTAAGGACACAATAAGGTTTTCCTCAAATCAGTATGGACCTTAAAAAAGTACGGGGAGCGAAGGCGTGGGTGGCGAAGGCTCGTGAAACGTCACTGCCGATTCTCAAGCAAAGCGCACGCACACTGACTCGACAAATCAAAAGCGGTGCCGCTTTGGCCGAGCTGGCGGCGACGGTCGAGCGTGACCCCGCGCTCAGTCTGCACTTATTTGTCGCCGCAAACCAAGCCAGCCACGAACTCAATGAAGAAACCGATATCCTGTCGCTGACTCATGTCATGAGCGTCTTAGGCATGCAGGGTGTGATCGACATCGTTAAACAGCAAAAGCAAATCACTCCAAAAGGTTACAACGCCTACGAAAACGCCTATCAACAGGCGCAGGCCAATAGTCTGTTTG
Organism: uncultured Saccharospirillaceae bacterium; assembly: GCA_947503895.1. GTDB lineage: Bacteria > Pseudomonadota > Gammaproteobacteria > Pseudomonadales > Oceanobacteraceae > Bermanella. The sequence continues at coordinate 57,115 of CANNFT010000002.1, read as the reverse complement.
CTGCCCATCTGGCTGATTTCTGGAGTGCGGAGGGCAAGCTAGGTTCGCCTGAAAAATTGAAGTGGGCAACGTTATTGTCGGGTACGCCCAATTGGTTGTTGTGGCGGTGTGCTTACCCTGAATTGCGGCATTGGGAATGGTGGCGGTTGCGCGAACATAAACCCCTTGATGAGATAGAAAGCCGCTTGTTCGGAGCCCATCTGAGCGATCTGCAAAAGTTACTGGGCCGGTATTTTAAGCTACCCAATTTGAGTCAATCTGTACTGGACCCCAAAGCGCTGCCCAGCATTCAACAATGGGCCCATATCCTTAGCCCGCGATACCTTGATTATTTTGATGCGGACAGCGCACTTAAACTGAAAAAGCGCGATCCAGCGGTACTGATGGCCTTGTGTTTGTACATGGCGGATGCTGCCAGCAAGGGGTGGTATCAACCCCATGCTTTGAGAGCGCAGCGAGCGCTCAGTCATATACTGGGCATACCATTGGAGAAGGTGGGTCGACTGAGTCACCGCTTGGCCGTTAATTTTAGCCGTCAATTTCATCATCGGCAGAGTGTGCCACCAGCCTTTGGATTGCTTTGGCCTGAAGATAATCAACCATGGTTACGTGTGCCGATTGAGTGTGTCATGACGGTGGAAAAAGAGCCGCCTAAAGCCGTGGTGCAACCGCAGATTGAAGACACGCGCCGCCCCATGAAGAAAGCGCCGCCACGTGCGCCCGATACCGATCTAATGCTTCAGTTGATACAGCGTTTTCACCAGCAAGCCCATAGCTTTAAGGATGTGCACGATATTTTACTCACCTGCAACAAAGCGATTAACAGCGGTCTTGGCATGCGCCGCACCTGTATTTTTGTGCTCAGTAAATCCGCTGACAGTTTGAGACCGGTATACTGCGTGGGCGTCAGTGCGGATTCGCCATTTCGAACCTTGCGTATCGCCATGGAAGACAATCGCTTTTTTGCAAAACTCATCGAGCGTTCGGCCAGTTTTAAAGTGGACAGTGCCAATTTTAATTCAGTGAAAAAAATGTTGTCGGATGAAGTGTTGGCCGTCTTTACCAATAAAGATTTTATCACCATGTCACTCTTTGCCAATGGCAAGCCGATCGGCGTGGTGTACGCGGATGCCAGCAGTGAAGAAGACACGATTAACGATCGAGAGTACCAAACGTTCAAAAAAATCTGTCAATCGGCCAGCTATGCGCTAGACAACTACGCCAAAAAACGCAGGCGCGCTAGCTAACGTTAATCAGCCCTCGCACGGCCATTTAAATGACAGAACCGTTCACGTCTAGAAACCATCTTGAGGTCAGATGCTAGCCTAGCATCCTTGCCTTCATTACAATGCACGCTATTCATTGATCGAGGTGTCAAACATGACGTTGCCTTTCATTATTGAGCCCGCTGAGTTGGAAGCGGCCCTCGAACAGCCAGATCTTTTGATATGGGATTTGGGAAAAGCAGAAACATACCAACAGGCTCATGTTCCTAATGCGCTGCACGTTAACGGCAAGGACATCACCTTGGGTATGCCACCCGCGCCCGGTCTGCTGCCGCCTAAAGAGCAATTGAGTTTGTTGTTTGGTCATTTGGGATTAACCGCAGACAAACATGTCGTGGTTTATGATGACGAAGGTGGCCCGTGGGCTGGCCGCATGATTTGGGTGCTGGATAGCATCGGGCATCAAAAATACAGTTTTTTAAATGGCGGTATCCACAGCTGGATTGCCGAACAACGTCCCATCAGTCGAGTCCCGCATTCGGTGGAGGCCAGCGACTATCAAGTCGACGTTGTGCATGAAGCGTTTACCGTCACAGCCGATGAGATTTTGGCTGATGTCAACGGCGCCGCACCAACCCTGGATATTTGGGATGTGCGGACGCCTGCAGAATTCAGCGGCGAGAAAGTGTTAAGTCAGCGAGGTGGGCACATTCCAGGTGCTAAGCACTATGAGTGGACACAAGCTCTCGATACGGAACACCACCTGCGATTGAGAAAAACAGAAGAGATTCAGCAAGAACTGGCTGCCTTGGGCATTCAGGGTGATAAAACCGTGGTGACACACTGCCAAACCCATCGTCGCTCAGGGTTATCGTATGTCATTGCAAAGCACCTTGGTTGGCAGGTGAAAGCCTATGCCGGATCTTGGTCAGAATGGGGAAACTTACCCAATACACCGGTAGAAGTCGGTCATTAATTAAGTTTGAGTGTTGATGACTCGGCACACGCATGTAACTTCAAGAAATATTATTATTGGACGGGCCGCAGGCCGCCAGCATAAACAGGATTCGCAGTGAATAAAGATCAGCTCTTCGCCTTAAGTCAGTACCTCGTCCCGCAACACGCCCTTTCTCGCTTGGTGGGTAAAATAGCAGCGAGTGAAAATCCACTGATTAAAAAAACATTCATCAATTGGTTCGCTAAGCGTTATCAAGTCAACATGTCGGAAGCGTTGAATGAAAATTTAAATGCTTACAGCAGTTTCAACGAGTTTTTTACTCGGCCGCTTAAAGAAGGTGCACGCCCATTAGCAGAAGGCGAAACCACGCTAGTCAGTCCCGCGGACGGCGCGATCAGCCAGTTGGGCAAAATTGAACTGGGTCGCGTATTTCAGGCAAAAGGCCATGACTACAGTGTGACGGATTTATTAGGGGGGGATGCCGAGCGTGCAGAAGCCTTTCAAAATGGTGACTTCATGACCATTTATTTGTCACCGAAAGATTACCATCGCGTGCATATGCCTTTTGCCGGCACGCTGACAGAAACCATTTATGTCCCCGGTAAATTGTTCAGTGTGAACCCAGCAACCGTGAATAATGTGGATGCTTTATTTGCTCGCAATGAACGCTTGGTGTGCATGTTCGATACCGAGTTTGGGCCAATGGCCATGGTGCTAGTGGGCGCAATGATTGTCGCGGGTATAGAAACCGTTTGGTCGGGACAGGTCACCCCTTTACCGGGTATGCCACAAGCTCAGCGCTATAATGGTGAACCCATTCATTTGGAAAAAGGTGATGAAATGGGACGCTTTAAACTCGGTTCGACCGTGGTTTTGTGTTTCCCGCCTGACGCGGTTGAATTCGCTGAATCCTTACGTGAAGCGTCGCCGCTGCGCATGGGTGAAGCATTGGCCGAATGCCGTAAATAGTCAGTTTATTTAAGTCACCCTAGCCGGAATTTTCCGGTTAGGGTTTGCGTTAAACCGATGCATTAAATCGGTTCTTGCACCATGTGTTTAATAAACTTCAATGCATGTTCACTTGATACTTTAAAATTATTTAAATAAATAGCGCGGAAGCGTTCAAGTGATTCTGCTGATAATCGATTGGCTTTACCACAGTCAAAATATTTCATGCTCCAATCTTCAAACTCCCTCACCCGAATCTCTTCGTAAAAAATGATCCGAATTTTTTTATGCCGCGTGTCTTGCTTAATAATTGACATTAAAGCGTCGACATCGGATTTTTGACCTTCGAGTAATTGAATAAATGCACCTTCGTCGTAGAGCAGTACGCCGGTGAGCTGGTGCTGTTTATTATTGCGGCTGGCGGAATCCAGAATCATTTCGATGTCACGATCGCGCTCAAATGGGCTGCCGCGATACATGCTGCAGTATAAAAGCATTTGCATAAACATAAGCCTCACGAACATACATGAGCGGCGGGAGGTTATCCCGCCGAGCAATGACTGTATTGAGTGTAGCTAAATGAATACGCTTTGAAACTGTGCCTGAGCGGAACCGTTTTTAGAATATCAGGGGATTAAGGATCTCGGACAACGACGTCATCTAGGCTTTGAACGATTTGCTGGAAACTGGCAAAACGTCCGGGGCTAATGACGCCCGATTCGAGCGCGTGTTTGATGGCGCAACCCGGCTCAGCGTCGTGCTTGCAGTCCCTGAATTTGCAGCGGCCAATGTGATCGCGAAATTCAGGAAAACCTTCTAAAACTTCTTCGGCTGTCATATGCCATAAGCCAAATTCACGAATGCCTGGGCTATCAATCAGGTCTCCGCCGGATGGGAAATGAAATAAAGTCGCGGTCGTTGTGGTGTGTCGACCTTTACGGGATTGGGCGCTGAGCGCGCCGACTCGTATGTCTTCATCGGGTAGCAGTGTTTGGATGATGGACGATTTGCCAACGCCGCTTTGTCCTACAAAAACACTGATTCGATCTTTCAGCATACCTTTTAGGGCTTCAAGACCATCTTCTTGCTTGGCTGATGCCTGAACGAAGCGGTAGCCAATCGACTCGTAATCTTGGATTAACAGCTCAAAGTGGGCTTGGTTGTCCTCATTCAAAAGGTCAATTTTGTTCAGGCAGAGCACCGGTTCGATTTGGCTCATCTCGGCCGCCACTAAATAGCGGTCAATTAGATTGCGGTGTGCATGTGGCTCAGGTGCCACAACAATCACCATGTAATCGATGTTTGCCGCCACAGATTTTAATTCACCGTACATATTGGGGCGTTGGATCTCGCTTTGCCTTTCCAGCTTGGCCACCACCACGCCGTGCCCTTCTTGGCCCATTCGCCAGACGATATTGTCTCCCGTGACGAGGCCGCCTAGGTTTGTACGCATGTAGCAGCGAGTACGCGCCATGTCAGCGCCTTCGACCAGTACTTGTGTGCCGAAGTGAGCGATGACTTGACCGGGTTGTTCAGGCCCTAATTGCCCGCCCTCCAAGTCTTCATGGATTTGCGACTCTTTCTTATTGGCACGAGAGGCGCGTTCACCCTGAATTTTCTGGATTCGCCAAGTCTGCTGTTTATTAAGCTTTCGTTTAGACATACATCTATGATCAAATTACACTTTAACTATTGTAACCGTATCGAATACGAACACCTAACCTAATCCGAACTAAGACGGCCGTGTCGTTAAAAGGTCGAGATCAGGCGTATTTGACGGGCCACGCGTGAAGGCAGTGAAATGGAAAAAAAGCATAACTTGATCTGGATTGACCTCGAAATGACGGGTCTTGACCCCGCCACAGACGTCATCATTGAGATCGCCACCATTGTCACTGACAGCGATTTAAATATATTGGCAGAGGGGCCTGTACTGGCGATTCACCAATCCGATGAAACGCTAGCGGCCATGGATGAGTGGAATACCAAAACCCATGGCAACAGCGGATTAACTCAACGAGTCAAAGAAAGCACCGTGACGGCGGAGCAAGCGCAAGCGCAAACCATCGAATTTTTAAGGCAATATGTTGGTAAAGGCATTTCCCCGATGTGCGGCAACAGCGTGCATCAGGATCGTCGCTTCATGAATAAATACATGAAGGAGCTCGAAGACTTTTTCCATTACCGCAATTTAGATGTGAGCACGCTAAAAGAGTTGGCTCGCCGTTGGAAACCTGAAGCACTCGCAGGGTTAACCAAAAAGGGCGCGCACCTCGCTTTGGATGACATTCGTGAGTCCATCGAAGAGCTTCAGTATTACCGCAAAACCATTATGTCGATTTAAAAGTCTAGCGGTGGAAACCGGATATATACGAATGCATCACGCGTTCGTATATAGGCTTTATTCGTTACCGTCTTGCGAGTCAAAACATTAAGTTGTCATGAATGCCGTATTAATCCAGTAAATCAATTTTCCGATACAACGCCAGCTTGGCCGTTTCCTGTTCTTGTGATGCTCGAATGGCCTTTAACGCATCAATGACTTGTTTTAATTCGAGCCTAGTCGTATCGGAAGGCGTTAGGGCAGAGAAAGCGTCGCTTGTATTGTTTAAATGATACGGTGAGTCCTGAATCAGCTCCTGCGTGGCATCAATATGAGCCGTCTGCCCAATTTCAACCGTGCTAAACAGTGATTCGTCTCGCATCAATAATTGCATTTGGGTTTGCACGTGATCGAGCGTGAACGGACGGTTATTGAACCCATCGTTTTCTTTCATATTCGATTGAATAGAAGCATTGGCAGCAGAGAAGTGGTTCACTTCAAAGCGAAAAACATCCGTCGCTGTATTTATATCTGTGTTTAAACCTGCGCTTTTTTGATCCGCGGCACTCTCTGTATTTTGGATGTTTGCCATGTTGTTATTGAGCTCAGCAGGGTAGTGTAATTCTTGTAAACTGAGCACTTGTCCTTGCTCAGATAGTGCAACGCCGCTTCGCTGAATTTGTGCTTGGAATACAGATTGTTGATCTTCAAGATCAAACGTACCTTCTTGATAACCCAAATACAGGGCTCCGACTCCGCTCTCCAGTAGTGAAGTTAAATTTTGATTGCCTTGTGCGTCGTATTGCAAAATACCCAATTGAGAAAACACGGAATCATTTTCATCAATCCAGCCGTTTCCGTCCTCATCGTAGGCGGCAAGTTCATGAAATCCGTGCCCGCTGGCAGGGCCAAACATTTCGCTGCCATCGTCAATGATGTTGTTTTGATTGTGGTCGAACACCAAATAGCCGGTGCCTTGTGCGACTTGATGGATGCTTTCGGTTTCGCCGTCACTGTTTAGGTCAAATTCAAATAGGGTATCGGACAATTCTGGCGGGCCGCCGTCTAAATTGATCACCAGTGGGTCGATTAATGTGCTGGAGGTTTGATTCAGCAGTGAAAGGTCTTTTTCGCTGCGGTAATTCAGCTCTAATAAAAAATCAATGTCGCGACCATCTTCCGTTTTGACTTGGCCTGAGGCCATAAATTCGAATTGATTTCGTTCGATCATGCGGGATTGATCAATGAATTCAATTTCACGAATCACGAATGTGCCGGTCGGTACACTTGAGGCGTCGCCGCGATCGATGGCAATCACCTGATGTATTTGAGATTCCAGGCTGAATACCGATTGCGTAATGTTTTGAACCAGCCCCATTTTTTCCAGTAACAGCACCTGATTGTCTTCCTCGGTGCGAACGGTAGAGATCGCTTCATGCGCGATAGATTGCAGGTTGCTCGACTGTTGTTGCACAAGGCGAGTGATATTCAGGCCATTTAAAGAAAGGCTAGTTTCATTGCCGCTTGAGGGTGAACGGGATTGGGGGTCGATCAGTTGAGAGGCATTAGCCGTTTCAGCGTTACCTTGCGTCACTTCAATGGACTGGCGAATGGTACGGGACGCTAGGCGTTCGCGGGTTACCTGCCCTTGCAAACTGATATTGGCGTTGTCAATTCTCATGGTCATACGCGCCGATACGTGAGATGGATACTGTGGCTATCGGCATGGCGTAAAATGACTTTAATTAAAATCGGATGAGCGGGTCATCAAACGCGCGGTTGTTTACTGATGGTGTTGCGTTAGCGCCCAATTAACGTGTTCGCTGACCAATTCAGATGGATGAGATTGCTTGGCTTTTAATGCATGGATGATAGCGTCTGAGGTGGGGGCATTGCCTAATGCAACGGCGATATTCCTTAGCCAGCGTTCGTAACCCGCACGGCGAATAGGGGTGCCTTCTGTTTTGGATAAAAAAGTTTGCTCATCCCAATTGAATAACTCTAATAGCGTCGAGTTATCTAACTGATGTCGCGGTGTAAAGTCGGCTTCTTGAGTCGGCTTAGAAAATTTATTCCACGGGCAGCAGAGCTGACAATCATCACACCCGAAAATACGATTGCCCATGGGCTTTCGTAACGACTCAGGAATGCTGCCTTTTAATTCGATGGTTAAATACGAAATGCATTTCCGCGCATCGACAATATGGTTATCCACAATGGCCCCAGTCGGGCAATAATCTAAACAAGCGCGACAGCTGCCGCAGTGATTTTGTTTAAACTCTTCATCAACCGGTAAAGGTAAATCCGTAAACAGCTCACCAAGAAAAAAGTAAGACCCGGCTTTGGGATTAATCAACATCGCATTTTTGCCAATCCACCCTTGACCAGATTTTTGCGCCAATCCTCGTTCTAAAACAGGCGCGCTATCCACAAACGCGCGATAACCGTAATCACCAACGGCGTCTTGAATTTTTTTGGCGAGCTGAGTGAGGCGTTTACGAATCAGTTTGTGATAGTCACGACCCAGTGCGTAGCGACTAATGTAAGCCTGTGATGGATTGTTTAAGATGCGCAGCGTTTCGACTTCTGGTGGCATGTAATCCATACGGGCAGTAATCACACGCATAGTACCTGGCACCAATTCCGCAGGCTGGTATCGTTTAGCACCGTGACTGGCCATGTACGCCATTTCGCCATGATATTCATGTGCGAGCCAATCTTGAAAATAGTCAACATGCTCGCCTAAATGCACATCGGCAAATGCGATATGTTGGAAACCCAATTCCATACCCCATTGGCGAATTTGTTGTGCAAGATGTTCGTAATTCATAGGGTGTGCGATAGTGGGTGCTTCTTTCATGGTTCAGTTAATGAAACAGTATTCTATTAAAGGTAAGCCAATACCGTGCGATTTCAGCAAAAATTGATCACAGCGGTTAACCCCTGGGGTTAATAAATACTTAGATCTGCGTATAATTGGCGCAATTTTAACCTTTATTGATGCAATAAACCCATTAAAAATAGTGATAGTTGAGTCTATTTTGACAATACAAATAACGGAGCGCACGGATGGCAAGCACAGACAAAATTCAGGGTGTTCCTCTTTATAGCGTTGAACAAGTAAGAGAGTTTGATCGTCTCGCCATCGAAGAAATGGGGATCGACAGCTACAGCTTAATGGAGCAGGCGGCCGAAGCGGCGTTTGCAGCGTTGTTGGTGCAATGGCCACAAGTGCGCAACCTCTTGGTGTTTGCCGGCACCGGCAATAATGCGGGTGATGGATATGTAATGGCGCGTTTGGCGCAACAACATGAAATAGACGTCCAGCTGATTGCACTGACACCGTTAAGTGCCTTGAAGGGGGATGCCAAACGAGCAGCCGAAGCGGCAGTGAGTGACGGCATCGCACCGATTCAGTTAGATGAGATTGAATGGCCGCAAAGCGGCGTGGTTGTGGATGCTTTGCTGGGCACGGGCTTAAAAGGGCCTGTCACCGGCGACTACCAAAGCGCCATCGAATTAATGAATCAACACGCATTGCCGGTTTTATCGGTGGACATTCCGTCCGGCTTAGACGGTACAACCGGCGCTGTGCATGGCGTGGCGGTTAAGGCCGACATGACCGTCACCATGGTGGCCAACAAACAAGGTTTATACACAGGTCATGGACCTGTAGTCGCCGGCGATGTGCGATTAGCGCGTTTGGGGCTGACGGACGAATTATTTAAACGTCAAAACAACCAACAAGACTTAATTAATTGGCATTCCATTCACCGGCAGCAATGGTTGTCTCCGCGTGCGGCCGATAGCCACAAAGGCGATCATGGACATGTCATGATAATTGGTGGCGACCTTGGTTTGGGGGGCGCCTGCATTATGGCAGCTGGGGCGGCATTACGAAGTGGTGCTGGTCGCGTGAGCGTAGCCACGCGTCCTGAGCACGTTTCAGCATTACTGGCTCGTTATCCTGAGGTCATGGCACACGGCGTTCAAAGCGGGCAAGATTTACAGCCCTTGCTCACGGCTGCCGATGTCATTGTCATAGGCCCTGGATTGGGGACTAATTATTGGGGGCAACAGTTATTACAACAAGTGATGGCGATCGACACCCCCGTCGTATTGGATGCAGATGCTTTGAATATACTGTCTGACGGGCGTCTTCAGCATAACCTCGCGGAACGTTTATCCGTATTAACACCGCACCCTGGTGAAGCGGGTCGACTGTTAAAACAGCCCGCGCAGACTATTCAGCAAGACCGAATTGTGGCCGCCAAGCAACTCGCTGAATTGTTTAGCAGCGTGGTCATCTTGAAAGGGCTAGGTAGTTTGGTGTCGACTGAAACTCGAACCAGTATTTGTACCGATGGTAACCCTGGTATGGCGTCAGCAGGTATGGGCGATGTGTTAAGCGGCGTATTGGGGGCCATTGTGGCGGTGCATTCTGCTCACGAACTCACTCTGTCGGATGCCGTAAAATTAGGCGTGTGCTTGCACAGCGCAGCGGCAGATGATGCGGCGGCTCAGGGTCAAAAAGGCATGCTGGCGACCGAGTTGTTGCCCGCCATTCGTCAGCTTGTAAATTAAACTCATAACTATGACGTCAAAATGAACGACCAGAACACGACTATCGATTCGACTCAGGTGACCCTGAACTTTACCGACGAAGCTCATATGTTAGATTTTGCCGCGGAAGCGGCGAAACAAATGCCAATGGGCTCCGTATTGTATTTGCACGGTGACCTCGGCATGGGGAAAACCACCCTAAGCCGAGGACTGATTCAGGGCCTTGGGCACCAAGGTGCGGTAAAAAGTCCGACCTATACGCTCGTGGAACCGTATCAGCTCACTGATGGTCAAGATGGTAAGAGTAAACAGATCAATGTTTACCATTTCGACCTGTACCGATTGGCTGACCCAGAAGAATTAGAATTTATGGGTGTACGAGATTATTTCGATTCCGGTGCAATTTGTTTAGTGGAGTGGCCAGAAAAAGGACAAGGTGTGCTGCCCCATGCCGACTTGGATGTGACCATCACACCGTGGCAAGAGGGTCGAACATTGTCGCTCGCAGCGTCCAGTCCAGTCGGTGTAAAGCTTGCAGAACAATGGTTGGCAACTTGGCAATCACAGAATAATGACACCGATACCGAATGATCGCGTGCAAACTCAAACGAGGAAGGTGTGTGGCTTGGATTAAAAGATCGCTTCTCATAGTCAGTGTGTTGAGCGGCGTTTACTTGACCCCTGCATGGGCCGATATTGTTGGTGGCCGTTTATGGCATGCGCCCGACAACAGTCGTTTGGTGTTTGATTTATCAAAAGGGGTGGAACACAAAATTTTCTCGCTTAGCTCGCCAGACCGTTTAGTGATTGATGTAGAAAACTCGCAAATGCTGGCATCCATGTCTGCATTACCGACCGAAAGCGGCCCAGTCAGAAAAGTGCGGTGGGCAAACCGTGGCGGCAATGATTTACGCATCGTGTTGGATTTACGCCACGGCGTGAACCCCAAGAGTTTTCACCTCAAACCGAATGAACAATATGGCCACCGTTTAGTCGTGGATTTATACAACCGTGAAGGTCAATCGAACCCTGCCACGGTTTCTTCGATTGATGGTGTAGACACGGGGTTGAATAAGGCGGAAGCCATTTTGCTAAATAAACCCGTATTGGATGAGAAATCGTTAACCCGCCGTCGTGATATTGTCATCGCCATTGATGCGGGACATGGTGGTGAAGATCCGGGCGCCGTCGGTCATGGTCGTGTTTATGAAAAGCGCGTGGTTTTAGCGATTGCAAAAGAAATTGAAAAATTACTGGCAGCCGAAAGAGGATTTAAGCCAAAGTTGGTTCGAACCGGTGATTATTATATTGGATTGCGTGAACGCACTCGAATTGCTCGTAAAGCCAGTGCGGATCTATTTATCTCCATCCATGCGGATGCTTTTCATAGTCCAAAAGCAAAAGGTGCGTCGGTATTTGCACTCTCGCAACGGGGTGCAACCAGTGAGGCAGCGCGCTGGCTGGCGGATAAGGAAAATGCTTCTGATTTAATCGGAGGCGTGGGTGGCGTGAGCTTGGATGACAAAGAAGACTTATTGGCAGGTGTGCTATTGGATTTGTCTATTACGGCGAGCTTGGGTGTCAGCTTAGACATGGGGCAAAAAGTATTAAACTCCATGGGCAGTGTGAGTAAGTTGCACAAACGTCGTGTTGAGCAGGCTGGCTTTGCCGTGTTGAAGTCTCCAGATATCCCCTCGTTACTCATCGAAACCGGATTTTTGTCCAACCCCAGTGAGGCGCGCAATCTTGCTTCGAGCACGTACCAAAAACGCATGGCACGTTCTATTTTTAATGGCATAAAAGAATATTTTTATCATGCGCCACCGCCAGGAACTTACATCGCATCGGTGAAAAATCGAAACAAAGGTCAACATTTAACGGCCGCTTCTGAATACGTCATAGAGCCAGGGGATACCCTGTCCGTGATTGCTCAGCGACACGCGACCAGTACGACAGCGCTGCGCAAATTAAACGGCCTCAAATCCGATAGCCTGCGTGTGGGCCAGAAGCTCAAAATTCCAGCATCCTAACGCCGATACTGACCCATTCCATTTCACGGCCCACGCTTCCTAGATTCAATCGTCGCGCTGGCCGTGAGGCTTGTGTAAAATGTCGCCTCCTCACCCATAGCATTGTTACTAATTATGAATCGCATCCAAGTGCTGACGCCTCGACTCGCCAACCAAATAGCGGCTGGAGAAGTGGTGGAGCGTCCCGCGAACGTTGTTAAAGAACTCGTGGAAAACAGTTTGGATGCTGGCGCTACCCGCGTGGATGTGGATGTCGAACAAGGTGGGGTGAAGCTTATTCGCATTCGCGATAACGGTTCAGGTATCAGCAAAGATGATTTGCCGCTTTCTCTATCTCGTCATGCTACCAGTAAAATCAAAGAGCTCGATGACCTCGAATCCGTGCAAAGTTTAGGGTTTCGTGGCGAAGCATTGGCCTCCATCGCATCGGTTTCTCGCTTGGTGTTGAGCAGTTGTGAACAAGGCGAAGATACCGCTTGGCAGGTTACCGCAGAAGGGCGCGACATGGCGGCTGAAGTATCGCCCTGTGCGCATCCGCAAGGCACGACGCTCGAAATGCGAGACTTATTTTTTAACACTCCTGCTCGTCGTAAATTTTTGCGCACTGAAAAAACGGAATTTAATCACCTCGAAGAAGTCGTCAAGCGCATGGCATTGAGCCGCTATGATGTGGCTTTCCAGTTGCGACATAACCAGAAAGTGATCCATTCATTGCGCCCTGCCAAAACCGAGTTCGAGAAAGAAAAGCGTGTCGCTACGTTGCTCAGCCCGCAATTTATGAATGAGGCCGTGGGTATTGAAATGGAAGCCGCGGGACTTAAATTATGGGGCTGGGTCGGGCTGCCCACCTTTAATCGCAGCCAAGCAGACATGCAGTACTTTTTCGTGAATGGCCGAATTGTGCGAGACAAACTCGTTGCCCACGCCATTCGCCAAGCGTATCAAGATGTACTATTTCACGGGCGGCACAGTGCTTTCGTATTGTACTTGGAATTAGATCCTGCGCTGGTGGATGTAAACGTACACCCCACAAAACATGAAGTCCGTTTTCGAGATGGGCGTTTAGTACATGACTTTTTATTTCGCACCTTGCATAAGGCACTGGGTGAAGTTCGTCCGTCTGTGGCAGGTGAAGAACGTGCTGACGAAAGCGACGCTGCCTCCACGCCGACACAGAGACAATCCATCACGGGCGTCGCCGCCGGTGAATTTCAGTCGCAAGAAAAAATACCGTTGAATCCTTTTGCAGCGTCAAATGCCGCCCCTGTGTACGGCGACTCACGCCCACAAAGTGGTGCGGTAAAAGAACAAATGGCAGCTTATGCACAACTGAGAGAGGGGGTGACTGAAAATAGTGGAGCGCCTTCTGCTGCGTGGCCAATGCCAAGTCCGTCTGTTATGCCTGCTATGCCCGTCAATGGAACGCCTGTGGATGATGCGGAAGTGCCGCCGCTGGGATTTGCCATTGCCCAGTTACACGGCATCTATATATTGTCGCAAAATCAGCACGGCCTCATCGTGGTTGACATGCACGCCGCGCATGAGCGCATCACTTATGAAGGGCTGAAAACCGCCTATGATCAAGAAGGGATAAAGTCCCAACCGTTACTGGTTCCTGAAACGATTAATGTGAGCCAGGCACAAGCGGACATTGCTGAGCAACATATGGAAGACTTGGCTAGCTTAGGGTTTCAGTTAGCGCGCATTGCGCCTGAATCATTGGTCATACGCCAGATGCCGGTTTTATTGCGTCATGCCAATAGCGAATTATTGGTCATTAAAGTCTTAGAGGATTTTCGTCAGCACGGCAGCAGCCGACATATGACGGAGTTTAGAAATGAAATTTTATCTTCCATGGCTTGTCATGGATCAGTGCGAGCCAACCGACAATTGAATATTGCAGAAATGAATGCGCTTTTAAGAGACATGGAGCGTACGGAACGAAGTGGTCAATGCAATCACGGTCGTCCAACTTGGACACAGCTGTCCATGAGCGAACTAGATAAGCTTTTTCTGCGGGGGCGTTAGGGTGGCCGATCAATTGAATGAATTAAATGCTAAAGCACTGCCTCCCGCCATATTTGTGATGGGGCCGACGGCTTCCGGCAAAACAGATTTAGCCTGTGAGCTGACAAAACATTTACCTTGTGAATTAATATCCGTTGATAGTGCGCTGGTGTACCGTGATATGGACATCGGTACGGCCAAGCCGACGAAAGACGAACTTGTGCAGTTTCCCCATAAGCTCATCGACATCCGAGATCCATCAGAACCCTACAGTGCGATGGACTTTCGGCAAGATGCGCTGCGAGAAATGGCTGAGATCACGGAGCGGGGCAAAATCCCCCTGTTGGTGGGCGGTACCATGTTGTACTTTAAGTTTTTACTGGAAGGTGCCGCCAATTTACCGGAAGCGAATGATGCGATCCGACAGCAAATTGAAGCACTCGCCGGACAACATGGCTGGGCATACGTTCATAGCAAGCTTGCAGAAGTGGACCCCGTATCAGCGGAACGGTTAAATCCAAACGATCCACAACGTATTCAACGAGCATATGAAGTATTCTTAGTCAGCGGGAAAACATTAACAGAGCACTGGCAAGCTCAAGAAGCCCAACGGATTCCATATAATGTGGTTCAGTTGGCGATTTGTCCGGAACAACGTAAAACTCTCCATGAGCGAATTGCGTTACGCTTCGAACAAATGATTAAACAGGGATTTGTCGACGAAGTACGTGCGCTTCACGCGCGCGGTGATCTGCAGGAAAACTTACCAGCCATACGTGCGGTGGGTTATCGACAGGTTTGGGACTTTCTAGACGGTAAACTTTCCCACGAAGAAATGGTCGAAAAAGGCATCATCGCGACCCGTCAATTGGCAAAGCGACAGATAACCTGGCTACGAGGATGGAATCACCTACACTGGTTAGAAAGTGAAGATCCCCATCGGGTGGATAAAGCCTTGAAAATACTGGCATCTGCATCCATAGTTGTGGCATAGTCCGCGCTCGTTTGCTTGGGGGTTGGGCGCTGAGCTCAAATTCAGAGGAGATAAAAATAATGTCAAAAGGGCATTCGCTACAAGACCCTTACTTAAATGCGCTTCGCAAAGAGCGTATTCCTGTGTCTATATTCCTGGTAAATGGCATCAAACTGCAAGGGCAAGTCGAGTCTTTCGACCAGTTCGTGATTGTATTGAAAAATACCGTCAGTCAGATGGTTTATAAGCATGCTATTTCTACCGTTGTCCCTTCTCGAAATGTTCGCTTGGCACCAACCGAACAGAAAGAAGAACCCACTAATTAATTAAACTCGGGGTAGCCGTTGTTTTTTGATCGTCCCGATTCTGGCGAAGGCGCCATACTGGTACACATAGATTTCCCAGAAGGCGCTGACCGGGAAGATCCCCGAGAATTTGAAGAGCTGGTTCGCTCCGCAGGCGGTGCACCGCTAGCTCTCATCAAAGGCTCCCGTACCGCCCCTCAACCTCGCACCTTTGTCGGTAAAGGCAAGCTTGAAGAAATTCGTCAGGCTGTCGAATACTGCGAAGCCGAACTGGTGTTGTTTAATCACGCATTATCTCCGAGTCAGGAACGAAATATTGAGCAAGAGCTACAGTGCCGAGTATTAGACCGCACTGGTTTGATCTTAGATATATTTGCGCAACGGGCTCGTACCCACGAAGGTAAGCTTCAGGTTGAATTGGCGCAATTACAGCACCAATCAACGCGTCTTATTAGAGGCTGGACGCACCTTGAACGTCAGAAAGGCGGAATCGGTTTGCGTGGACCAGGTGAAACACAGCTTGAGTCTGACCGTCGATTATTGCGTGACCGTATCAAATTGATTCACAAGCGGCTGGCCAAAGTAAACAGCCAGCGTGAACAAGGGCGACGCGCACGAAAACGCTCTGCTACGCCGACGGTTTCATTGGTGGGTTATACCAATGCAGGGAAGTCCACATTATTTAACGCAATGACTGAGGCAGAGGTCTATGCAGCTGATCAGTTATTTGCCACACTCGACCCCACATTGCGCCGCTTAGCGGTTGATGGACTGGGCGAAGTAGTTCTGGTGGACACGGTTGGATTTATACGCCATCTCCCCCATAAACTGGTCGAAGCCTTCAAAGCAACATTGCAAGAAACCAGCGAAGCTAACTTGCTTCTACATGTGATTGACGCGGCAGACGATGAGCGTCAGTTAAATATGGAGCAAGTGGAAATCGTATTGGATGAAATTAATGCGCTCGATCGTCCTACGCTGCAAGTATTTAACAAAATTGATTTGATGCCTGAGCACGGTCCGAGAATTGATCGTGACGAAACCGGAAAGCCTTGGCGAGTATGGGTGAGTGCACAGCAAGGGCTGGGATTAGATTTACTCAAGCAAAGCATCGGCGAATGTTTAAGTACTACCCAGTTTGAAGGTACCATTGAGCTGACCCACGCAGATGGTCAATTACGTGCACTGCTATACAGCAATAATGCTGTGCAAGCAGAACACATTGATGACAGCGGCAATATTCATTTAGATGTTCGGTTAGAACAAGCGGATTTTCAAAAAATACTGAGTCGTGCGGGGGTAGCGCCAGACCGGTATATCCCGCAAGAAAAAGAATTCTGGCAAGAATAAAACCCTCCACGGTCGACTGCATAAACATTAATGGGTCAGACGGTGGATTAAAAATAGGCTGTGAGTCGCAACGGTGACTGACAGTCGTTATCATACATTTCATTATGACGGTACACGGAGTCCTTATGGCCTGGAACGAGCCGGGTGGCGGCAACAATAACAACGATAAAAACAAAGATCCTTGGGGTAACAATAATCGCGGAGGCAATAATCAAGGGCCTCCAGATTTAGATGAAGCCCTAAAGCAATTAATGGATAAGCTAAACGGCATGTTTGGCGGCAAAAAGAACAAGAGCAATGGCTCCGGTCCTTCGTCAAGCGGCGGTGGTATTGGCGGCATGATTGCCTTGGTATTCATTATATTGATTGGCGTGTTAGCGTGGAAATCGGTTTACACCATCGACGAACAGCAACGGGGTGTTGTATTGACCCTTGGTAAATACGACCGCACATTAGAGCCAGGCTTGCAATTTGTATTGCCTTTGGTGCAAACCGTAAAAGCAGTCAACGTTACAAATGTACGGAATGCTGAGTTAAAAGAACTCATGCTGACCCAAGATGAGAACGTGGTGGAAGTCGCGATGAACGTTCAGTATCGCGTAGTCGACCCTGTCTCTTTCACATTACGTGTTGAAGACCCTGAACAAAGTTTGGCCCACGCCGCGGAATCTGCCCTTCGTCATGAAGTCGGTTCTACCAACATGGACCCAATACTGACCAGTGGTCGTACCCAGTTAGCGGCTGATGTCCGTGTGCGCCTACAAAAATACATGGCGAATTACCAAACGGGTATTGAAGTCGATAAAGTGAACATTAAAGAAGCAGCGGCACCGGCTCAGGTGAAAGCAGCATTCGATGACGTTCAAAGCGCCAAGTTAGATAAAGAACGTTATGTGAACGAAGCAGAAGCTTACGCAAACACCATTGTGCCAGAAGCACGTGGTAAAGCTCAGCGTATGCTAGAAGAAGCCAACGCTTATAAAGAGCAAGTAATTGCGCAAGCCGATGGTGAAGCTTCTCGTTTCACGAATTTGTTATCAGAATACAAAAAGGCTCCACGAGTTACCCGCGAGCGTTTGTATTTAGACAGCATCTCCAAAGTATATGGCAATGCCAGCAAAGTGTTGGTGGATGTTGAAGGCGGCAATAACATGATGTACTTGCCGTTGGATAAAATTATGGAAACATCTCGTCGTAACAACGCAGCGTCGTCTGCGGCTGGCATCGATGAAAGTGATATGTCTCGCTTGGCTGATCGTGTGGTTGAAGAAATTCGCTCTCGTCAGTCCAATACCCGCAGGGAGGGTCGTCAATGAGTCCTAAAGGTATGTTTGTCGGTATCCTGACGATACTGATACTGATGATTGGGGCATCCAGCTTGTTCATTGTGAACGAAACTGAGCGTGCCATTAAACTGCGTTTTGGTGAGATTATTTCCGAAGATATTGAGCCGGGTGTGCATTTTAAAGTGCCGCTGTTTGAAAACGTGAAGCGCTTCGATGCTCGAATTTTGACCCTTGATGCGCGTCCTGAGCGTTTCCTAACCGTCGGCAAAAAATTCCTAGTGGTCGACAGCTTTGTTAAATACCGCATTAAAAACGTGCGTGCATTTTATAAAGCAACAGCCGGTGATCGCTGGCGTGCCGCGAGCTTACTTGCCTCATTGACCAACGATGGTTTACGAGCTGAGTTTGCTAACCGCACCGTTCAGGAAGTGGTATCAGGTGAACGTGATGAGCTGATGGCACACATCACGAAAATCTTGAACGAACAAGCCATTACCCAGTACGGTATTGAAGTATTAGATATGCGTGTTAAGGGAATTGACTTACCTGATGACCTAATGCAAAACGTTTACCGTCGTATGTCCGCAGAGCGTGAGCGTGAAGCTCGTGAATTGCGTTCACAGGGTAAAGAGCTAGCAGAAGGTATTCGTGCTGATGCAGACAGACAAAAGACGGTATTGGTGGCAGAAGCCTACCGTGAGTCGGAAGTCACTCGAGGTGAAGGCGATGCGAAAGCGTCTGCGGTATACGCTAAAGCGTATAACAAAGATCCAGAGTTCTACGCATTCACACGTAGCTTGAAGGCTTATGAAGAAACCTTTAACGGCCAAGAAGATGTCCTTCTGCTAAAACCGGATAGCGACTTCTTCCGTTATATGAAGGATAGCAAGGGCAAATAGTCCATTGACAGAACGCTGGTAAAGGTAAGACCTTTGCCAGCGTCCGACTTTCCCCTTGTCTTGCTCACTTTTTGCCCTTGGCGTGCAGAGTGAAAAAGGTGTAAAATCGACAAAACCGGGTTTGTTCCCGGTTTTTTTATGTAAGTGGCACCCGAAAATGGACAGTCCTTTCTGGAAACACCTGCTGATAGCATTCAGTCTTGCGTTGGTCATCGAAGGCATATTGCCCTTCTTGTATCCCAGCCGTTGGCGGCGTCTTGTCGCGCAATTGGCGGTGATTGATGACAAAACCCTGCGCATGATGGGCTTAATCAGCATGATTGCCGGCGTAGGTCTGTTGTTTTTGGTCAGTTAAAACTCATAGCTATTTAAGCGAGTTCATTATGAATCAAGCCGACCGGTGGTTACTGCCCGACGGTATCGAAGAACTCTTGCCGCCTGAGGCTCGTCAGTTAGAATCCCTTCGACGTACCACACTGGATACGTTTCATCATTGGGGCTACGAGCTCGTTATACCTCCACAACTTGAATTCCTTGAGTCGCTACTCACCGGTGTGGGTCGAGACTTAGAATTACAAACCTTCAAAGTGACCGACCAGCTTACCGGCCGCATGATGGGCGTGAGTGCAGACATTACGCCTCAAGTGGCGCGAATTGATGCTCACAGCTGGCCACGCGAAGGCGTTAGCCGTTTCTCTTACTGTGGCCCAGTCCTGCATACTCGTGCATCCAGTCTATTAACAAGCCGGACGCCCATGCAGATTGGTGCTGAGATATACGGCGAAGCCGGACCAGCAGCAGATATAGAAGTACTGTCTCTATTAATTGAGAGTCTGCAAGAGGCGGGATTAACCAAAATCCATTTGGATTTAGGGCACGTCGGCATCTATAAAGCATTGGTCGAGGCAGCGAATTTATCCGCGCCCGCAGCCGCAGGTTTATTTGAAACACTGAACAATAAGGCCGTCACGGAATACGAAAGATTGGTTGAGGCTCACGTCGAAGGCGCAGAGTTGCAGTCGGCCTTTTTAAAGTTGCTTCGATTAAATGGATCGTTGGATATATTAGAAACGGCTGCCAGCTTGCAGCCTGTGGCGGATGTAAAAGCATCGCTGGATAATTTAAAGCAGATTTGCTCCGCCATATTAGCTCGCTATCCAGAAGTCGATATTTTCCTAGATTTGGCTGAACTGCGTGGATTTGATTATCACACAGGTATCGTCTTTGCTGCGTACGTAGAAGGCCACGGTCAGGCGTTAGCAAAAGGCGGACGCTATGATGAAACAGGTGCGGTATTTGGCCGAGCGAGACCTGCTACAGGGTTTAGCGCCGATTTACGCCAGTGGTCTAAATGTGCGCCCGATGCGCGTAGCAACAGCATCGCGATCAATGACAGCATTTTTGCGCCCGTTTCGGCAGATGCGTCCTTATGGCAACAAGTTCAAACACTGAGATCCGAAGGCAAGCGCGTGATATGTGCGCTATCGTCTGAAGATACAGCCGCAGCATTAGGCTGCACATCCGAGCTGGTCATCAAGCATGACCAGTGGATTGTACAACCCCTTTAATATCGTTGAGCGTTTAGCAAACTATGGGCAAGAACGTCGTTGTACTAGGTACACAATGGGGTGATGAAGGCAAAGGCAAGATCGTTGACCTTCTCACAGAAAAAGCCGCTGCAGTTGTCCGATTCCAAGGAGGCCATAACGCAGGCCACACTTTGGTAATTGATGGCAAAAAAACCGCTTTGCATCTTATTCCATCGGGCATTTTGCGCGATGGCGTTCAATGCATCATTGGTAACGGCGTTGTGCTTTCACCCGAAGCACTATTGAAAGAAATGGCCATGCTGGAAGAGCGTGGTGTGCCTGTGCGAGATCGCCTAAAAGTGAGCCAAGGTTGCCCACTTATCTTGCCTTACCACATTGCGTTAGACCAAGCTCGTGAAGCGAAGCGTGGGAACAACAAAATCGGTACGACCGGCCGTGGCATTGGCCCTGCGTATGAAGATAAAGTTTCACGTCGCGGATTGCGTTTAGGGGATTTGTATCGCCCTGAATTTCCTGAGAAGCTTAAAGAGATTCTGGAATACCACAATTTCGTATTGACCCAGTATTACGGTCAAGAAGCCGTGGACTACGACACGGTCTTAAAAGATGCGCTGGCCCAAGGCGAACAAATTAAAGACATCTGTGTGGATGCAGTTGAATTAGTACATCAAATCAAAGAAAACCAAGGCGACTTGATGTTTGAAGGTGCGCAAGGTTCATTGCTGGACATTGACCATGGCACTTACCCGTTTGTAACATCGTCTAACACCACCGCAGGTGGCGTATCGACGGGTTCAGGAATGGGACCTTTGTACATCGACTACATTTTAGGTATCACCAAGGCATACACCACTCGCGTGGGCTCAGGGCCTTTCCCATCGGAATTGTTCGATGAAACAGGTGAGCACCTAGCTGTGAAAGGCGGCGAAGTTGGCACCACCACAGGGCGTGCTCGTCGTTGTGGTTGGTTTGACACTGTATTGGTGAAGCACGCTATTCGCATCAACTCCATTTCGGGCATTTGCTTAACCAAGCTGGATGTTCTGGATGGGCTGAAAACCATCAAAGTGTGCGTGGGCTACCAAGATGAAAGCGGCAAAGAAATTAGCTTCCCGGGCAGTGCTGAACAATTTGAGACGTTGACGCCGATTTATGAAGAGCTACCGGGCTGGACAGAAAGCACGTTCGGTGCACAAAAACTGGAAGACTTGCCTGAAAACGCACGTAACTACGTGAAGTTTATCGAGGACAAAATTGGTGCGCCCATCGATATTATTTCGACCGGCCCCGATCGCGTAGAAACCATCGTGCTGCGCCACAGCTTTGATATTTAATCTGCTGTAGACGCTCACTTTGAGCAATAAAAAACCCCAGTTCACATGAGTGTTCTGGGGTTTTTTTATTGCCACTAGATCGAGAGATCAAAGGAGGAGTCGATCTCTCAGGCGAATTACTCGGCCTTCATGTCAGCAATTTCTTTCGCGAGCTCATCAAAGCCCTTCTTAGCCTGAAACTTCTGCCAAAGCGCTTTCTCATTGTTCATAGACGTTTTAAGAGCCGTTTCATGAATCTTGCTGGCTGCTTCGTCATCCAAGCCCACTAGCACGTAGAGTGTGCCGTTGGGGCTGGTTTTAGACTTATACATGCGTGTGCCAACCAAGGTTTCATTGGTGATTTGCTTCGTCACAGAACTGTTGACCATATCAACTGTTTCGCTATCGCCCACACCGGTGGTTTCAGCGAATTGTTTCACCATATTTTGAACTTGTACTTTCATCATCTGTGCTAATTGCACGCGAGCAGCCGTGGTGGCTTGTTGCTTCATGAAGTTTAGACCAGCGGCTGATTTATCAGCTGAACCGACAGCAGAGACGGAAAGACCTGCTACCGGCTCATCGCAAACCCAACCTGGTGCGGCTTTTTCTGGGGCATCAGGGTAAGTACAATCTGGTACGTCCGCTTGTTGAGCGCCACCACCAGTACAGGCTGCAACAGCCAAAGTTAATGCAGAAATTGAGAGTAGGCGTTTTAGGGCCATCTTCTTCTCCTTGAAGGGTTTTTTCTTAGTTAAGTGGGGCTTACAATAACCAATTCACTTTAGAATGACTAGAGCAGTTTATGCAACGGATTGTGAAGCCTTTTGCGGTTATGATGTTGATTCTTTTCGTTATGGGATGTTCCCCGCATACGAAAAATATTAAGCCTAAATGGCTATACGAGCCAAAGGCTAACCAAGCAGTCGGCTTTTGTGGTGCACATGCTTTAGGCAAGCACAAACAACGTGAATGCGCCATATCGCGTGCTCGAATCGAATTGGCTGCACGTCATGGTGTTAGCGTTCAATCGATGTCTGTCATGGAAGAGTATGCTTCAGGGCAAAGTGCATCCAGTCAATTAGAGCAGACCACCACACAACAGGTGAATGCCCAAGTTAAAGCACGCGTCGTGAAAAGTTATTACGATGCCGCGCAAGATCGATTATGGATATTACTTGAAGAAGACTAACTTAGATCGGCGTGCAGAGTTGTTACTGGGTGGGCTATAAAATCATCCAAAAAGAGATGACTGATGTCTTACCCAGCATTTGATATGGATGCTGCCTTTAAGGCCTTGCGTGAACGTAAAGCCTCACAGGCAAAGGCCGCATCCTAACCCTTCCATCAAACAAATGACTGAAGCGGGCATGTAACAGAGCTCGATGAATGTCTAGCCAATGACGAAATCGATTAGGTGATTTCGAATATCCTGAGCCACCATCAAGAATCAATCATAATAATAAGGCGTTTTTTTAGCCCACTTTGAATGCGCATACTTTCTATGAAGCCGCTCGAAAAGTACTTTGCTTGACGCTGCCTCTTCTGCGCGCTCGCCCCAGCAACCTTTTTGCCCGCGTCGATCGCACTGGATCATATAATGCAAGGCCTTCGCTTCATCGACTGAAGTATCACTGTCACTGAATTGCATGATGGATAAGTGATAAAAATAGGACGCATTACGGTCATTGCGCTTTGTATCCTGCTTGCAAAACACGTTGGGTTCAAGCCCATGGAGGAAATTTTCGACACCACTGTAATCGGGCGGGCTGATCTTTGTATCGATGAAGTAACCCATATTTAAGTAGGCTTTACCCACAGAGGTTTGGTCGCTCAGCTGCCTCACTGCCGTTCTAATCGCGTCGTAAGCACCTAAGTCATTCAAATTATTATCAAATAGCGTGTTTAACTTTGTAAATTCTTCCGATTGGATGAGTCGGTCATATAAGGCGGCTCGAATTTCAAAGGCATGTTCTATATTTGCATACTGTGACGATATTCTTTCGAGTGTTTCAATGCTGCAAATGCTTCTTGCCGCCTTAGAAACAAATTCCCGATTAGGGGAATTAAAAACAGCGTCAAGTCCTTTTTCTTCATAGTTTAACGTCTGGGCATACATGTGCAGAGTATTGCCTTTAAAATAGTTGTTATAGACCTGTTCTAAACGTGTGCGGTCTGATTTAGCAATATTGACTAAATAGGGATAAGCAGAAGCAAGGTTTGATTCCAATAATAACGTAAAGGCTAAATCAGAGTTCCCTGAAAAAAAGGCAGTGCGTCCAGTTTCAAACTGAACGAGTCGGTTCAATCCGAAAAGCTGATCGTTTTCTTTAAAAGCAGAAGCTTGACGACTTAACAAACCTAAAATGTTGCTATATTCATCCGTAGCAAGCGATTCATTCAGTAATTGTGTGACCTCGATAAGCTGACGCTCGTAGGATGGCTTGTCGAGCGTATCGGCTAATGCGCTATGGTACAGTGAAGAATACGCATTTAAATTGCCTTTCAAGTATTCAATTCTTCTTAATAATCCTTTCGCGGAATCTTTATACCGTCCATTCTGATTGATGTGATACTGAAAATGGCTTTTTGCCTGTTCCAGTTTAGAATGAGCAATCTCTGATTTATCACCCCAGCCATGCCAGTTTTTTTGAGCCGACTGTAAGTAAAAACGACCCATCATGTAATGAGCGATATTGTTTAAGTATGATATTGAAGAGTGTTGAAGAGACTGAAATTCATTAATCGCTGAATCATAATTTTTAGTGTAGTAGTACTTTAGTCCTTTTAGGTAGTTGACCCAATCAGTGTTATTTAAGTTGGCCGTGAAGTCTTTGATATCAAAGCGATCAGTACGACACACTTTCACCAAATTAAACCGATTGGTGAGTAATATCTGAATGTCATTATCACCGAGCTGATTGCTTTCCATTGCAGCCTGGGTCATATCAAAAATACCGCGTAATGCCCCTTCGGATTGACAATCAGACCAGCCGACTGTATTTGCGGTATTACTGGACGGATCGATTAATATAAAATTGGTTTCACGATAGTCTTCCTCTGATCCAATTCGAATATGTCTATTGGTTTTGATAAAAAGTGCATTTAACTGTTCATTTAAGCTGACATCTTGATCCCATTGGCCACTGCTGGAATCGTGCCGATAGAAATCTTCAGGCTCGATAGCTTGAATAATATTCCTGACCGTCTTTTTAGATAAGGTTTCTTCAATGTGTAAGTAGGAATAAGGGTTGTAAAATCTATTCCAGTAATAATCCTCAGTGACTTCCCCGCCACCCGAATGACAGAGGCTTGAGACGATAGCGATTAGCGCAATTGATATGATACGAAACACTTAATGAGTCCTTATATTTAAAAAAATGTTTTTTCCCTGGCACGAATGTTCACAAAGTGAGCGGTACTGAGCAAAGTCAGAATGAGTTGTGATACCAATGCGGTATCGTACGCTATGTTTGTCTAGACGATCAATGACCTCAGACAGAGCTTGATGGGCACGCTGATGTTGATAGAGCTGTACGACTACATATTCAGCGCTATTTGATAGGTGGTATAACCCGTCAATATTGTCATGAGCGTGCGACACAAGACCGGTTACACTGATATGCTCTTCCTCCAGAACGGCTTGAAGTTGCTTTATCCATTGGCTGTAAGCGATTAATTTGGCGCTAGGACTATCGTAATCAACTTGCAAACCACTGATATCAACCCCATGCTTTTGCCATCTTAGTTTTAACGAGTAATACAGTTCAGCAAGCTTATTTGGTGAGGGCAGGGCATACAGCCTTAACAGCAAGCGCACTGGTTTTTCTGTATTAAGGTTATACGGATGTAAGCCAATGTGCTCATAGCGGTGATCGTTATAAATATTGCCTTGATATATTATGAGTCGATCTTTAGTGGAGACAAATTCTAGATCAGACGCTCGCCAAATCCAGTACTCATCATCCCCTGAGTACTGGAAAAGGGCGGTTAAGATGATCAACCCCGTTAATAAGAGGGTGAAAACCGAAATGTTACGAAAATGATCCAAGAGTAAACCAATGTCAAATGTAATGAGGAGGGCTCAAGAGTAGCTTGTTAATGGCATTATCCCAAATAGCTTTGCACTGTAAAATTGAATCTTTAAAAATAATGTGCATGTCCTACGATAAAAAGTACAGCGTCTTGGCTCTATGCTATATCAGAAAAGGCGTCATAGGTTGAGGATTTGTTGGATGAGGTGAAAACGAAGTATTCTGGAATGTTTTTACAGATTTTTGTAATTGGTATATTGATCTTATCGCTTAGCTTTTGTAGAGGGCGGAATTGGACGCCCTCCAGGTATTATGCACATTTTTAGTTCATTCAAACTGTAGGAGTCCCTAATCGCTAGCGGCCTTAACTTCATTTGTATTGCATAATACAATATGCTTAAAAATGTAACCGCTAGGATGATTGTCCCAATAGCTCTTAATTTCCATCTATGTAATTTAGCATTAATTCATTGTCCTTTTCACGCGGAATTAATTTTCCAATCTCATGAAAATTTTCTACCAGTAAATGAGAGTTACATTCCAAGTCAGCTAAAACTTTGTCATTTCTAATGATGAGAATGCCTTCAGATTCGATTAATCCTTATGCAATTGATATGTTTTTTTGTATACGAAATACTGGTGGCTTGAATTTGTGAAATTGATGTGACTGATTCCATGTGGAGCTGAAAAAGCAGTGCCGTAATTAATTTGATCAGATTTACTCGCTAAAGGATTAGGAAAAATGAATTCCGGAGAGCCTATATTGCCATACCTATAAGTAATCTTATTAGGCTTGCTTTTTTCGCTGCAAACACTTACAAATTTATTTTTTATTTTGCATGAAAAGATAATTTGTTCATCAATATTACAGTGTGTAGGAAAATTGTACGGATTTTCATTCGCATGCGCCAGGTTTTGAAGTAAAACCAATAATGTAAAGAGTATTCTCATCTTTATCTTACCTAACTAGTGCCCATTCAGAAACCCATAATCGATTGATTTTATTGAAAAGTATTTCTTAAAAGCATAAAAAATCCTTTTGAAATTTGATAACGTTTAATCACCACTTGGATTCAATTCTGAAGTGCATCACTTGAAAATGTAGAAAAAGGGGTCAACTGCTTGTAAGTTTCGCCCTCTTTTTCTCCGACAAGAGATCACAATAGCGCTGGCATATTTAGCTACTATTTAAGTGGATCAAGCAGAATTTGAAAATCAAAACGTTCATTGGAACGAGTAAAAATGTGGTGCGGACTCAGATTTGGATGGCACTTTGTGCTGACTTACTAATACATTACCTCAAGTGGAGGAACGGTTTAACCCAAGCGGCCTCCCGAATTGTTCAGATACTACAGATGACGTGGTTTGAGCGCAGAGATCTGATTGAGCTTTTTAAATCACCGATACCAATCGAAATTCATGAGACAAATATGTGCCTAGATCTCTAAAATTTATAGGACGGCAGTGTTCCAGTGTAGAAAATTACCCTTCTCAGCGTTTTAAATAAATAAACGTTGGAAGGTAATTTCTCTACTAGTCATCGTACTATTTAGACCATTAAGGTCAGGCTTCTAACTCTGTGGCGATATAAGCGGTGAAACCGCATGCTGAAAGTGGACAGCTGAGTCGCTAATGTTCAAGTCTGACTGTAATGAACCGCATATGCTTCCATCTCATGTATAAGCATTAGCTTAAAATTCCAATTCTTACTTTTTCTTCCTTGTATCATCGTCTGTTTATTTAAATATTACCCGCTAAGTTGATGATTTTATTCGTAATCATTCTAGGTTGTAGGGCGTTCGAAAAATAATTAATAAAAATAATGCGTAAGACGTCTTGAGACATTATTAGGACCTAGATAAAAAATAAAAAACCATCTTGACGCAGAAGTGCTAAATAATGGCGAATACAACCCTTAAGCTGACCTTTCCAGACGAGGCGACACTGCTATACTCATTTCAAAACAATAATTAGCTTTAAAATTTGACCTGTTCTGAGGGGGTCCCGTCATGCGATTAGGGATGTTGTCCGTTGTACCCGCCTTTCTTCTTTCTACTACTTCACAATCTGCGTTAGCTGAATGGGGTTTAAACATTACCGAAGGGGTAACCAGTTTAAGCCAAGAAATATACAGCTTACATATGATCATTTTTTACATCTGTGTTGCTATTGCGGTTGTCGTATTTGGCGTCATGTTGTATTCCATTATTTATCATCGAAAAAGTAGGGGCGCTGAAGCCTCTAATTTTCATGAAAGCACCACCGTTGAAATCATTTGGACCATTATTCCCTTATTAATTCTTGTCGTCATGGCGGTACCGGCTACGAGTACGTTGATTGACATGTATGACAACAGCGACTCGGATATTGATATTCAAGTGACAGGTTATCAATGGAAATGGCGATACACCTATCTCAATGAAGAAATCGATTTCTTCTCAAATCTCAGTACACCACAAGACCAAATAAATAATGAGTCGGACAAAGGCGAGCATTATTTACTGGAAGTCGATAAACCCCTCGTCATCCCCATTAATAAAAAGGTACGTTTTCTATTAACCGCTAACGACGTCATACATTCGTGGTGGGTGCCTGATTTGGCTGTTAAAAAAGATACGATTCCCGGTTTTATAAATGAATCTTGGGCGCGTGTTGAAAAGCCGGGTATTTATCGAGGGCAATGCACCGAACTCTGTGGTGCTGGCCATGGTTATATGCCGATTGTCGTGAAGGCCGTTTCCGAATCCGAATATGAAGAATGGGTGGTGGCACAAAAAGCGGAATCGCTTGCTTCGCAAGAAGTGAAAGAAATGAGTTATGACGAACTTTATGCGTTAGGCGAAAAAGTTTACGCCACAAATTGCTTGGCCTGCCATCAGGCAACAGGGCTTGGTATTCCACCGGTATTCCCAGCGCTTAAAGATAGCCCAATTGTAAAAGGCAGTATCGATGATCACATTGATATGGTGCTAAACGGAAAGCCAGGTACAGCAATGGCCGCTTATGCTGATCAACTGACCGTTACCGAAGTAGCTGCCGTCGTGACCTATGAGCGGAACGCTTGGGAAAATAACACAGGTGATACCGTCACACCTGCACAAGTTGACGCATTGAAGAATAAATAGAGGAGGGCAACGATATGTCAGAAGCAACTCTACACGCAGAGCATCATCACGGGCCCGATAAAGGGATTCTTCGTTGGCTTTATACAACGAACCATAAAGACATTGGCACCATGTATTTAATACTGGCGCTGTCTTCTTTATTGATTGGCGGCATAATGGCGTTTGTCATTCGAGCCGAATTATTTGAGCCTGGGCTGCAATTGGTCGACCCCAATTTTTTTAATCAGATGACGACAATGCACGGTTTGATCATGGTGTTTGGAGCCATCATGCCTGCATTTGTGGGGCTGGCTAATTGGTTGGTGCCGATGATGATTGGAGCGCCTGACATGGCGCTCCCTCGCATTAATAACTGGTCTTTTTGGTTATTGCCATTCGCATTTGGCATGTTACTCAGCACGCTGTTTATGGAAGGTGGCGCACCCAACTTTGGTTGGACTTTTTACGCGCCACTTTCAACAACCTATGCGCCTCCCAGTGTGACCTTCTTTATATTTTCGGTTCATATAATGGGTATCAGCTCAATAATGGGTGCTGTTAACGTCATTGTGACGATATTTAATATGCGTGCCCCCGGCATGACCTTTATGAAAATGCCGTTATTTGTGTGGACATGGCTTATTACTGCATTTTTATTAATCGCGGTTATGCCGGTGTTGGCGGGTGCCGTAACCATGATGTTAATGGACATACATTTCGGTACCTCTTTCTTCGACGCAGGCGGTGGTGGTGATCCCGTCTTATTCCAGCACGTTTTCTGGTTCTTTGGGCATCCAGAAGTGTACATTATGATTTTACCTGCCTTTGGAATCGTCTCGCACATCATCGCTACTTTTAGCCGTAAACCCTTGTTTGGATATACCAGTATGGTGTTGGCAACAGCGAGTATTGCATTCCTATCCTTCATTGTGTGGGTGCATCACATGTTTACCGTCGGCCTCCCACTCGCTGCGGAACTGTTCTTTATGTACAGCACGATGTTAATTGCCGTACCAACAGGCGTAAAAGTTTTCAATTGGGTGACGACCATGTTTAAAGGGTCGCTCACCTTTGAAACCCCCATGCTGTTTTCAATCGCGTTTGTCGTGTTGTTTACGATCGGTGGACTATCAGGTCTGATGCTGGCCATCGCACCGGTGGATTTCCAATATCATGACACCTATTTTGTCGTCGCTCATTTCCATTACGTTCTCGTACCAGGCGCATTATTTTCGATTCTTGCGGCGGTGTATTATTGGCTGCCCAAATGGTGCGGAAGAATGTACAGCGAAACATTGGGTAAATGGCACTTTTGGCTGTCGTTTATTGGTGTAAACCTTACCTTCTTCCCCATGCATTTCATTGGGCTGGCTGGAATGCCACGTAGAATTCCCGATTACGCTCTGCAGTTTGCTGACTTCAACGCCATTGTTTCGGTCGGCGCATTCATCTTTGGAACAAGCCAACTTATATTTATATACAACGTCTGGCGAACCACCTTAGGTGGAGTCGGAGAAAAAGCAACACCGGAAGTTTGGGATAATCCAACGGGGCTAGAGTGGACGATACCGAGTCCTGCGCCTTATCACACTTTCCAGGAACCACCGAAAGTCGATTAATTAATGGGGCTGGATTGATTATGAAACCACTATCGCCATGGAAGTTAGCTTTAGTTCCAATGTTAATGTTTGGATTCGGCTTTGCACTAGTGCCGCTATACGATGTGTTTTGCGCGGTAACAGGCCTGAATGGGAAAAATTTTCAGGTGGAAAAGTCTGCTGTTGAGGGCGAAACAGGTTCAGTTGTCGTCAATCTACAGTTAACAGCTGACCCTTCAAGTCGTGATGATTGGGGATTTCATCCTTTTGATAAATCCCTTGCAATTCAGTCTGGGCGTATGATCAAAACCCATTATGTTTTGAAAAACCCAACGAATGAACCGGTTGTTATACGCGCGGTGCCCAGTGTATCGCCCGGTTACTGGGCGCAATATTTGGTCAAAATCGAATGCTTTTGCTTTAACGAGCAAGCTGTTCCTGCGAATGGAGAAGTAGAACTTCCCCTTCAGGTTACATTGAGTGCGGACACACCTGAAGACGTGAACCAACTGACATTGTCCTATCGCATTTATAAGCAAAATGAACCCGCAGGAGGTGAGTCTTGAATACACCACGTTACTACGTTCCCGCTCGCAGCCACTGGCCGATCATCGGAGCAGGTGCTGTTTTCTTAACTATTTTGTCGCTTGCCCGTAGCATCCAAGAATCCAGTTCGGGGGAAGTGAGTGGTTTAACGCTGGCGCTCACAGTCGTTGCTGGATGCGCCATGCTTTTCATGCTTTTTGGTTGGTTTGGTGAAGTGATAAAGGAAGGGTTGCAAGGGTATAACTCAGATCAACTGAAAAAATCATTTCGCTTTAGTATGGGTTGGTTCATTTTTTCGGAAGTGATGTTCTTCGCTGGTTTCTTTGGTGCATTATTTTATGCGCGTATGTTCGCCGTGCCTTGGTTGGGGGGGGAAGGCGATAAAGGCGTGAGTAATATGCTCTGGGAGGGGTTTTCTGCTCAGTGGCCGCTTCTTACTACGCCTGACATGGAGAAATTTCCCGGTGCAACGTCCGTCATTAATGCTTGGAAACTTCCGCTTATTAACACCGCGTTACTGGTGACATCCAGTTTCACATTAACATTTTCTCACCACGCCCTACGAGCAAAAGATAAGCAAAAAACGTTGCTTTGGTTAGGTTTAACCTTGCTATTAGGCTTTACGTTCCTCGTGATTCAGGTCTATGAATACGGACATGCGATGAATGACCTCGGGTTAACCTTAAATGCAGGTATATATGGGTCAACATTTTTTATGCTGACCGGATTCCACGGTGCACACGTTACATTGGGTGCGATAATGCTGACGGTGATGTTTTTTAGGGTTAAAAAAGATCACTTTAAACCAGACGACCATTTTGGTTTTGAAGCGTCCGCATGGTATTGGCATTTTGTTGATGTGGTGTGGCTGATGTTATTTGTGTTTGTGTACGTCATATAATTCATAAACAATTGTGAGTAGACTAAGTTGATGGCTTTAATGGAGCATTACAGTCATCAACCAAAAAGTCTAAATTTAGCAAATTAAGGAGCTTCATTTCCATAAGCATCAGGCTGCTATGAGGATAAATTGCCGCCATTGAAAATGAAATGTACAGCAATCAATAGAAATGTAATAAACGCGAAGCCCACTCTGAATTTCAATGACTGAAATAATTGCACAGAACTGGTCTTTGATGTGACTAGAAAAAATAGCCCATAAAATAGGGCGCCAATGCTGGCCAATAAGAATAAAACAATCAGCACTTTCAAAAACATATTTCGGAATCCCTTTGTGTTACGAAAAATCAAATTTGATATTCATCCACTTTACAGCTTAGTTATGCTTCTGGGAATGACTCTGTGTATTGTATTGGGTGTCTGGCAATATCAAAAATCATTGAGATATGTAGAACCACCACAAGCCCCGAGTATTATAAAAGGACACTTTCTAAATGAGCATACTTTCTTGCTGGATAATAAATCGGTAAACGGAAAAGTAGGCTACGCTGTGATTACACCTTTTCAGACTTATGATCGAATTTTCTTAGTCAATCGTGGGTTTGTCGCCTACAAATCCCGTAATGTGGTGCCGGAAATCCCGCCTGTTTTAGGGCACCAAACCATTGTGGGGACGAAGTCATTTTACGAATTACCTGTTTTGCTTAACCAGTCACTACAAGACCCTATCAAAGAACGTGTACAATTTATCGATACCAAGTCGCTCTCAAAAAAATTAAATTCAGATATTCGACCGGAAACATTTGATCAGCAATATGGAGCAGGTGTGCTAACCAGTTTTCCGAAAACTGAGCCTTATATTAATGAACATCGGCACTTAGGTTATGCTATTCAGTGGTGGATATTGGCGATTATAGCAGTGGTTATTTGGAGTATTTCAAGTGTTAAACGGGAGTTAATAGAATGTTAAAAAAGGTACCTTTGTTGTTAATGTTTGTTGTATTGGGCTTTCCATTCTTGCTATCAGTCATTTTTTTATCGGGAGATAAATCCATTGCAAATACGGCTCAAGGTGAGTGGTTGAGTGAAACCATACATGCCCCAACGATCGAAGCAGCACAGTGGCATATTTTATGGCGAAGAAAAGATTGTTTAGACCAATGCGAACAATTTCAAAACTTATTGTCGCGCGTCAAGATGGCACTCGGAAAACACCAAGAGAAATTATATATCGTAGAGACACTTGAGGCTCCACTACAAGCACACGATAAAGGTCTGTTTATCAGTAATCGTGAAGGGTTAGTTTTACTCGCTTATACACCGAATGACGATGGCGCTTACAAATTGCTTAAAGATCTAAAGGTATTAATTAAGCATGGTGGTGCATAAATGAAAAAATTTGCTTTATTTAATCTATTTTTTACATTAATCGTGATTACTCTGGGTGCATTGACACGTTTATTAGATGCAGGCTTGGGATGCCCCGATTGGCCGGTATGTTATGGTGCTTGGGTGCCCACACAAGAACAAGCCCATACCGTCTTTACGCTATGGGCGTACGACGAAGGCAAAGCATGGATGGAAATGATCCATCGGTATGCGGCGAGTGCCTTAGGATTATTTATTTTTATTCAGGCGATTTTGTTGTGGCCTAGAACACTCGGTGCCATTCGTATCATTGCGATATTTCTATGTGGTTGGATCATCGTTCAAGGTTTATTTGGCATGTGGACCGTTACATTACGGTTGTGGCCACCCGTGGTCACGGGACATCTATTAGGCGGCGTCATTACCATCGGTGCACAGTTTTTAATTTGGCGGCTTATTCAATTAGATAAACCCATTAGACTGCAACCCGTGTGGCTTTTATTAGCGGTTGTATTGTTTGTGCAAATGGGTTTGGGCGCGTGGACGAGCAGTCACTATGCTGGTCTAGCTTGCCCTGATTTCCCTACCTGTCAAGGGAATTGGTGGGTTGAAATTGACCGCGGAATTTTGCATTCACCTCAGGTCGAAGGTGATGAGTACCTTGGCGGGCTGGCGTCTATGAAGCAGAGGATGGGGATTCAATGGGTACATCGTTTAGGTGCATTAGCCGTTCTTTTGAGCTTTATGCTAGTACTGGCACGCACTCGTATATCCAGCAAACCAAGCATGGTTTTTAGTATTTTACTCATTACCCAGATCGCCCTCGGTATTTTAAATGCCATTTGGTTATTGCCGTTAAGTCTTGCTTTATTGCACAACACTGTTGCTATGTTGCTGTGGCTGGCAGCATTAAACGGTATGACGAGTCAGGAGAAGTACCATGGAAAGAACGAGCCTATCGCTGAATTGGTCGTATAAAGATTGGATTGCATTAACCAAACCTAAAGTTGTATTGGTGATGCTTTTCACGGTTGCAGTGGGCTTTCTACTTGCCAGTGGAAAGCATTTTAACCTGATTCTATTTCTATCGACGCTGGTCGGTATTGGATGTTGTGCTGCTAGCGGTGCTGTCGTTAATCATTTGGTGGATCGATATCGTGACACATTGATGCAACGAACCAAGAGAAGGCCGGTCGCTGCAGGGCGAGTCAGTACCGAGCAAGCAGCTGTTTTTGCTTTTGTATTGTTGTTGGGCGGTTTCTTTCTGCTTTACTGGCAGGCAAATCTACTGACCGCTATTTTGTCTTTTGGCTCCATGTTTGGTTATGGTGTGATTTACAGTCTTTGGCTAAAAACAGCTACTCCGCAAAACATTACCATTGGCGGATTGGCTGGTGCCATGCCGCCTCTGTTAGGTTATACCGCCGTCACCAATAACATTGGGCCTGAAGCACTTATCTGGGTCTTGATTATATTCACTTGGACACCACCGCATTTTTGGGCATTAGCGATATACAAACGAGAGGATTATGCCAAGGCTGAGGTTCCTATGTTACCGGTAACCCATGGTGTTGAATTTACGGCATTTCACGCTTGGTTATACAGTTTATTGCTTTGCATTGTGAGCGTGTTACCCGTTTTATTGGGCAGCCAAGGCATGATTTATCTGGTGATTGCCACGGCCATTAATGCGAGATTTAGCTGGTACACTTATAAATTATGGGTAAATCCATCCAATACTCATGCCCGAAAAACCTTTCGATTCTCGATTGTTTATATTATGTGGTTATTTGCAGCATTATTATTGGATCATTATGTTCGACTGATTGCATTTACCTAAAAAAAAGCCATGATGCAGACGGGGCTCCCTTTTTTAAATTTGCTAGTCGCTTTTGAGAGGAGGGCGCAATAAAGCTAATATGGATTGAGTGCTTGCAATGTCTTGTACTCAATTAAATTGAGTGGATTTATAAAGCGCTCGTTCAATTAACGATTGGTGAAATTGATCAAGGCTCGTTATTTGAGGCTCCGTTGAATGAGGTCTCGAATGAGTTTTGTCATAGAGGATGGTTAAATCGATTTTGTGTATATCAAAGTGGGTACTTCTACCTAAATTGATTATGAAGTGCAGTTAAGGAAGCAGTAACGAAGAAAATTAAGATACTTTAAAATATATAAAGCGGGGTAATAATATGTACTTTCAGCATATGTTTGGGTTGTTATATCATCCGAGAGAAGAGTGGGGGTCTATTCGTAAGGAAGACCATTCGATAGGCCACATCTATCTCACGCACATATTATTCCTCGCGGCCATTCCTCCCTTTTCACTGTTGGTCGGCACTACACAATTTGGGTGGAGTATTGACGGGGGAAAATATTATCTATTGTCCTTAGAGTCAGCGATCCCCATTGCAGTTGCCTTTTACGTAGCGTTACTCGTTGGTATGTTCTTTATGGCTTATTGTACTTATTGGATGGAGAAAACGTTTGGCGTAGAGGCAAGTCTTGAGCGGTGCTTATTATTCACAACATTTACTGCCACACCGATGTTTTTATCCGGTTTAGCGGGTTTATTGCCCATACTATGGCTGGATGTCTTTATTGTTATGGGAGCGGTCGCTTATACGGTTTATCTACTGTATGCGGGGGTGCCCATCTTCATGAACATCCCAGAAGAACGCGGGTTTATTTTTGCGAGTTCAATTCTAACCGTGGGTTTATGCGCTTTGGTGGGCTTAATGGCAGCGTCTGTTATTTTGTGGAGCTTTGGTCTTAACCCCCAAATAATTATGTAGCTTCAGTTTAGATACTTAAAAAAGGAGATGTTCATCGCATCTCCTTTTTTATTGCGTAAAGCTTGTTGAGAGATCCCACACCCGTCCCCTTCAAAAGCTGTATTGGCCGACCAACGCCAATCATGCACAGTTTCGATTATTGTTCCCTCGGGCGAATTTGTTAGCATCTTTTTATATTTCGTTAATACTTAATCCAATTCATCCGTATTTCGCTGATTTGATGACGCAATGAGACCTATTTTTTTAATGTCATCCAATTTGTCATGAATCCGAGCGTGTTACGGTTTATCGAATGTAGATTGGTTAGGGTGCTATGCAGGAAAAAACAGTCGAATTCTCACAGCTTAAGTTAATTCCTGGCCAGGTATTGCAGCTTGAATTTGACGGCTATTCTCGAGAGCGAGACAAGGCAGTATTGATTGGTTATCGTGCGCCACATTCATTGATCATTACCATACCGACCGTCAACGGTATGTCGCTTAATGTAAAGTCAGAGCAAAAAGTGAATGTACGTTTTTTTTCCAATCGCGTGAATGGCGTCTGCGCTTTCGAGTCCCAAGTGATATTGTCCAGTAAAGCCCCTTACCCCCACATGCATCTGACATTGCCTCAAAGCGTATTCTTAGGTGAGGTTCGGAGCTCCGTTCGTGCGGAAGTTAACATCATTACGCGTATCGAGCTGAAAGGCGATGTTGATCCCCCAACGATTACCAGTGCAAAGCTCCTTGATTTGAGTGCGGAAGGCGCGAGACTCATTGGTAAGGTGTTCGACTTTGATATTGACTCAAAAATCAATTTAATCTTTATGATTGAGGTTGGTGATATAGAACGCGAACTGAATATTAATGCGATAGTTCGATCCAAAAGTGCGATAGAGCAAGGGTTCGCTATCGGTGTTCAGTTTGATAATGTGGAACAAAATGATCGCTTTGCTCTACAGGCTTATGTGTTGAGCCAGCTGCACGAGCTGTAATCCAATATTCGCCGGCATGATACTGTGGTTAAACCCTCTATCCATTTGAACGCTTCTTCGGTGCTAACACGACTACCATTTAACCAGTTCTGGATGTGAATTATTCACTGTCTACTATAAAATTTTCATATTTCTATGGATTAATTAGGTCTAACCAATAGCTTGCTTTATTTAATGTGAAAGCAATTTAGGCTTGTTTATTTAACTAGGGTGACCTGCCTTACCTGACTATTCATTCGTTGTACCTTTTTATATTCTAATCTCCCTAATTGAATTAGATATTTAATTAATTAAATAGTCTAAGTGCCTTTCTTCAATAGATGCTTCTTCAATGTTTCCATTTCTACCTATCAAAATAATGTGGGAGATGTCTCCTATAATTCAATCGTGCAAAGTAGGATGATCAGCATGATGAATGCCGAATTTAAAAATGATCTCAGTGAGCAAGATTTGGATGCGGAGCAATTGTTGGCTCAGCGTCATCAGTTAGAAGAAGTATTTAAAAACAAATTTGTACGTATTGTCACACTGATGTTTACAGATCTTAAAGGGTCAACATCTCTAACTGAACGTGAAGGGGACTTGGCAGTACGTGAATTAATGCGTACCCACAATGAAATTTTGTTTCCAATTATCCAAAAGCACTCTGGAAAGTTGGTTAAAACGATGGGCGATGGAACGATGTCGTACTTCGAGGATGCACAATCAGCTGTACTGGCAGGGTTAGAGTTTCAAAAAACAATCGATGAATATAACCGCATCCAAAAACCCACTGTTCCGATACAAGTGCGGGTGGGCATCAATACAGGCGAGGGTATTGTTGAAAAAGACGATGTTTACGGAGACGTTGTTAATGTCGCGGCCCGATTTGAGGCACAAGCGGAAGCTGGGGAAGTACTCTTTTCACGCGAGACATATTCAGCGCTTCAAAATGAAAATGCTTTTTATCATCGGCTTATTCGTAAGTCTATTTTAAAAGGAAAAAAAGAAGCGGTAGAGATATTTAAAGCATTTTGGTCCGATGAAGAAATACAAAGAGATTTGGACTGGGTGCATGCTCACAAAAATGATGGTGTCGTGCAAGAGACGAAGCATTCCTATCGTCGCATTACGCTCTGGTTATTCTTACTCATTGGTCTTGTATTTGTGGTAATGCAAGGAGCAAAGTTTCTAGAAGGGTCAACATCTTCAACTGAAAAACGTTCGACGATACATATAGTTGAATGAGCGTACTTCTCCGCCTTAAGCAAAAACTCCAACACGTCTGTCTATGGTTTGTGTTGTGTGTAAGTTTAGTCTGTTTTCTTTATCTATCAGGCAGCGCAATGAGTGATACAGAGCAATCTGTGTTAACTTGGCTAGCGTTGGCACTGGTTTTTATCATTTCTCGGGGTGACGGCCAAAAAAGTCATCCAGCACTCCGTATTTTTGTATTATCTTTATCTGCATTTATCACGGTACGATATTTGGTCTGGCGCGCAACCAGTACGCTTGTGTATACCGGCCCAATTGATTTCATTGTCATGTCTCTGTTGTTCATCGCTGAAGTAGAAGTGGCCGTGGTGTACATTATGAGTATGTTCACGAACATTTGGCCTTTGAAGCGAGAACACGCTCCCTTACCAGAAGATGAATCTTTGT
The DNA here is from genome assembly GCA_947503895.1 of uncultured Saccharospirillaceae bacterium. Taxonomy (GTDB): domain Bacteria; phylum Pseudomonadota; class Gammaproteobacteria; order Pseudomonadales; family Oceanobacteraceae; genus Bermanella. Next base: position 18,425 of record CANNFT010000002.1, on the reverse strand, counting down.
GGCCAAGCGTCGATGTGTTTATACCGACGTTCACTGAAGACATTGAAATTGTGCGCATCACTGTGATGGCCGCTACCCAAATCGATTACCCCGCAGATAAACTGAATATCTATATTTTAGATGATGGGGGGACGGCTCAACGACGAAATGATGATTGGCTCAGTGCGGGTGCACATTATAGAAATAGGAAATTATCCGCACTAGCCGGCGAATTGAATGTACATTATATCGCCAGAGATAAAAATCAAAATGCGAAGGCTGGAAATATTAATCATGCGCTATTGCAAACACATGGCGACATTATTTTGGTTCTGGACTGTGATCATGTACCGACACAAGACATATTGCAGCATACAGTCGGGTGGTTCTTTAAAGACCCTAAACTGGCACTGGTACAAACGCCGCATTTTTTCATTAACCCCGATCCCGTAGAGCGCAATTTGGGTAGCTTTCATAGAGCCCCTAGTGAAAACGAAATGTTTTATCGTGGCATTCAGCCAGCCATTGATTTTTGGAATGCAACATTTTTTTGTGGTTCAGCAGCGTTATTAAAACGTACATGTATTGACGAAATGGGCGGTTTGGTCGGCGCAACCATTGTCGAAGATTGCGAATCATCGATAAACATGCATGCGAATGGCTACCACAGTGTCTACATCGATCGCCCACTGGTATGTGGATTGAGCCCCGATACCTTTGAGGACTTTTTGGTTCAACGAACGCGCTGGTGCCAAGGCATGCTGCAATTAGGATTTTTAAATAACCCTACATTTAAATCTGGTTTGAGTTGGCCCCAACGTATTTGTTACACCTCGTTTTATCTGTATTGGTTTTTTGGTTTCGCACGGTTTGTATTTTTTATTGCGCCCAGTTTATTTCTACTGATGGGCATACAAATTTATCACGCCTCCATGGCGGAAGCCGCTATTTATGCGCTGCCTCATTTATTGTGCAGTATGATGATTATGCGTTATTTATTTGGTCGTTATCGCTGGCCATTGTTCTCTGAACTATATGAAAGCATCCAAAGCTTGTTTTTACTGCCTGCCGTTATTGGTGTAGTGGAAAACCCTAAAAGCCCCAGTTTCAAAGTCACACCCAAAGGTAGAAATTTAGATCATGACTATTTAAGTCCGCTAGCCGGTCCATTTTACGGACTATTTGCCATTATGATTATTTCCGTTCCTACGGCAATTTACCAGTGGTTTGCTAATCCTTGGGGGCAGGATGGTATCGTTATCTGTTTGGTGTGGCTGATCATTAATATTGGACTGACATTCTCGGCGCTTGGGGTATTTTGGGAGCGTCATCAAGTGAGAGAGTACCCCAGAGCTTGGGCTGATGGTCGAATGCAATTATTCAATGAATCAGGTGATTTAGTAGCGGAAGGTACCTTGCGGGATCTCTCTCTGTCTGGGGCTGGCGCTAGCGTCACATCGCTTATGCCTTTACAGGCAAATGAGCACTATTATCTGGTGACACAGAACAGTCACAATAAAGAATTTAATGTGTACTGCACCTTGAGATTTTATCGAAAATCTCACTGCGAAGAGTTCTGTGGGTTAGAGTTTGAATACTTGGAAGCCACCTACCCTGAGATGGTGAACTTGGTCTATGGGGATAGTCAGCGGTGGGCCGACTTTTGGGAAAGGCCCGCCAATAAGCCCTCGCTAATGTCCATCTGTAGACTATTCTTAAGGATGGGCGCCTATGGAGTACGCCATAGTACAACAGGTGTTAAACACCTAATGAATAACTATTTGACTCAATTAGGCTATGCTTGGAAAAAATGCACGCATTATATTATTAGCCTTGTATGGCTGGCTGAGCCTATTCCAGAGCGGATACGTGCAAGCAGAGATTCTGAAAATACCACTCTATAAAATGACGGTTGTGGAGTCGGTGAACATGCAATGTTCATCCAGCGAGCACGAAATACCCATTCCTATCCCAAAGCGCTGGAAAATAAATAAAGCAACCATCAAATTTCAATATCAAAACTCCGCAGCACTACTCAAACGTACATCACAGCTAGAAATATTATTAAATGACGTGCCATTGGCTCAAATACGGTTAGACCCGCAAGCGTCTAAAGGGAATATTAAACTGGATCTGCCACCGCTTTTGTTAAACGCGGAATTCAATGGTTTAAAATTTCGAGTTGTGCAGCATTATGGCACGCAATGTGAAAATCCTTGCGCACCTGAATTATGGACGAGAATAGAACTGGATGACGCTATTGTTGAGCTTGATTACGATTACCGCCCTGTTCCGCTGAGGATTTCAGCAGTATCGGATTATCTTTTTGATACTAAAATATTTCCATCGGCTAAATTGAATATCGTCACCTCGGATCTCAGCGATGCGAATCTCACGACATCAAGTATCGTCGCCACAGGTGTTGCTCTACGATACGATTTTCGGAAAACGGTTTTTACGAGTAGTGAACAGCTGAAAAAAGATCAAGATAATGTACTCATTGGCACGCATGAATATATAGCGGAATTTCTACAGCAATACGGTGTGCGTTATGAAGGTGACGGCCCATATCTGCGGATCATGCATTTGCCTAATAGAAAAACCATTAGAACGTTTGACCTCAATGGCAAGCCTTTGATAACAGAGCGAACGGTTTTCGATAAGCGCTTTGCTTTATTGATCATAGGGGGCAAAGATGAAAATGAGTTATTGGTGGCGGCTGAAACACTCGATGTGCTAAGCATACCTTTTCCGGATTCACCCGACATGCAGGTAAAAGGCTTTTCTATGCCGGAAATTGCGCAGTACTCGGGTAAGAAAATGATTACCACTGATCGCACCTATCGCTTAAATTCGCTCAATTTTTTTACGCGTACATTTCGTGGCATGAACTCAGCACAATCTAAATTGGTGTTTAGGGTGCCGGCTGATTTTAGAGTTAAGCCCAATCAGTATGTCAATTTAAATCTCGACTTTTCTTATGGCGCAGCCATTCGAAGTGATAGCACACTGAATATTCTATTGAATGGTAAGCATGTCAGCGCCATCCACTTGGATAACGAAAACGGCGGACTATTTAGTGACTACGAATTGAAACTCCCCACACATTTATTCAAAGGTGGCGAAAATGAAATTGCGTTTGAAGCGGTTCTTACCCCATCGGTCACCGAGCATTGTGGTTTTATCCAATCTAAAAACTTATTCTTGACCTTGTTTGACAGTTCCACGTTATTGTTTCCTTCGATGCCACATCGTGTGGAACTGCCGAATTTAGAGTTAATGTTTGTCAATGGTTTTCCTTACACTCGCTGGCCCGATGGCTATGAGAGCTTAATTTATTTAGCCGATGCAAATCGCACAAATTTAGAGGTCGCTTTAAATTGGGTCGGCATGATCACTCAACGAAACGGCTATCCGCTCTTTGGTTTGAAAGTGGGGCGTTATATTCCAGATCAATACGATGGCGAAATAATCGGTATAGGACGTTTTGATGAGCTGGAAAAATCGTTTCTAGCATTGGCCCCTTTGAAAGTGGGTGATACGCATACCGTTCCCTACCCAACATTTGAAAGTTGGGATGAACGAAAGTCATTAGCCTTTAGTATGCAGAACAGCGAAATGGGCCAACACCAAGGATACATTACGCAATTTCAATCGCCATTTAAAATTGGGCGCACCATGACGTTATTCGCAGCGCAATCGAACGAGGGCTTACAAAGATTAAGTCATGCACTGTGGGAGTCGGTGGTGCAGACCTCGGCCAAAGGCGATTTGATGCTAATTGATTATGGATTCAACGCGACTCAATTTGAACGCTTTGGAGAGGGTCGTGAGTATGTCGTCACCTCGCTCAGTGCGGGGCCCACATTTGTGACAGGCAAAGGCGGTGATGTTAATGCAATCGAATTTTATTTAAGTCTCTACCCTTGGCTTTATTGGGTTGTGTTATCGGTGAGTATTTTACTCATGGTGGTGGTGATATACCGATTGTTGCACCGCCACCAAGTGAAGCGGTTAAAACAAACAGGGGATGAAGAGTCAAAATGAACCGGTTTGTGATGGACTCAAGCAGTAGGCAGACATGGGTAGAAACTGTCCTCTGGGGCTTGCGATGTTTAATCTTGCTGTGCTTCACCTTGCTTGGTCAGCCTATTATGGCTCAAGCACCACACGATGATATTTGGCAGTACTTTAAAGAAACGTTTATTTTAACCAATGGTCGTGTGGTGGACTTCCATCAAAATGCCATAAGCCACTCAGAGGGCCAAGGTTATGCGTTGATTTTGGCATTGGAATACGATGATAAAGCGTCTTTTTCGAAAGTGTATGAGTGGAGCAAACAGCATTTGCAAGTTCGAGATGATGCTTTGTTTGCTTGGAAGTGGGGCAGAGCTGAACCGACCGAGAAGCAAGCGATTGAAGGAAAAAGTCATGCATCAGACAGCTGGAAAGTCTTAGATACTAATCATGCTACAGATGGTGAGTTGCTCATTCTATGGGCATTGCTGCGGGCTCATAGCAAGTGGCGTAACCTTGGCTATTTAGATGATGCGAATAATATTCAACGTGACTTACTCAAAGCAACGCTGCGCTCGCTAAGGGATCGTTGGGTACTATTACCTGCTGAATTGGGTTTTCAGCAAGAGAGAAAATTAACACTTAACCCTTCGTACTTGGTCTTTCCTGCTTATGAGCAGCTCGCTACTGTTTTTTCCGGGCCTTGGCCTCGGATTTTGCAGGATTCACAATGGTTGCTAGAAGAAAGTCAAATGAATGAATTGTCCATGCCTAGTGATTGGGTTGTGTGGGATGAACGATACGAAGCGATTTTTTCACAGACACCCTTTTCTGCTGAGGCAATACGGACATGGCTTTATATGAGTATCAGCACCCTTAAACCTAAGGTATTTTATGGTTTCGAACATTGGCAGGGATTCTATGGAAAATACGGTTATTACCCAAACGAGTTTAGCCGCCGAAATTTTGAATTTGAAGGCTATGGCATGCCGGGGTATTGGGCAATTTCGGCACGCGTATTACACGAACTTAATCAGCCTAAAGAAGCAGCGAACATCTGGAAAATTGCAAAGGCAAAACTGTTAGAAGAGGAGAAAAATTATTATTCTACCGCACTTTTTTTGCTGTCATTTGTAGGGTTAGAACAGTAGCTTCTTTTCGGTCATCGAAATGACTTACGTAATAAATTATTTAAAGTGTCGTAGTCGAGTTTGGAAAGGAGCCTCCGCGATTGCCAGACGGTGTGCTTTATTTTTCTGTATCTCGATGAGTTATGGCAATGAAAGAGACACCGAAAATAATCCTGTTCAAGTTGAACGCACCACTCCTAACGCACCACTTTATATTGATGAGAATCGACAGTTATCACCACCTATGTACGTTGAGTCAGACATCGACGTATTAAATCGTGCGTGGAGTGAACTAGGATTTGAAAATTACCCTTTGGCGTGCCAGCTTTTTGAACAGGCATCCAATGCATTAAGTGGCACGGTATCTACGATTTCTCTATCGGCCATGGATGGATGGGCGGAATGCTTACAACAGCAACATCGATATGAAGACGCCGCTAAAAAATTGCAATATCTTATTTCCAGACAATATCGCCTGCTGGCCACCTATCCACGATTAATTACCAATCTTGAGCGGGCGCAGTTGTGGTCATTAGCGGATTTTTATCGGCAGTCTTATGTGCAGGCACAGCAAGCGTTTGGCTTGGAACATGCACAACAGCGATTAATTGATCAGGCGTTTGCGAATGCAATTCGCTTGCAGAATCTCAATGTTCTCACGAGCTTGATTGAACAGCACCAACCTGCGCTTGACCAATGCCAACTGACCACTAATTATCTATCAGCCATTGAATATTTGCATCGGCTTAACGAGCCTGCATTAATCGAGAAGGCGCTCCAAGTGCTTTACAGCATGTTAAAGGGTTGCCCACAAAAGTGGGTATTAAGAGTCAGTGTTTTTCAATGGTTGGCTAAGCTAGAAAGCGTTACGCATTTAGAGACATTAATAACAGAGGAGCAGCAACGCTGGACCTTGCCCGCACAGTATCATGCACAGTTGGTGCAAATACTGCTGAATAAAATGAAGGCGGAGTTCTTTAATTTACCTTCCGTTACACGAGAGGAGACAGTGACGGCGGTGACGCTCGGCGAAAAAATACTGAGTTATCAGGATAATGACTGGAGCGTCGTGTCGGTTTTAGCTTGGCATCAGTATCACTTACAGCAGTATGAGCGCTCATTACATTTATTTAATACGTTGATTAACGTTTACCCGCATACATTAGAATATTCTCAAGGCAAGTACTTTAATCTAATGAAACTTGCTCGATATCAGCAGGCGCAAATGTTGGCGAAACGGAAGGGTTTAAAAAAAGAATGGCTTGCGAGTTTAGAATCTCAATTGGAGGCAGCGAGTTCAGATGAACAACCTCCTATCGCCCAGCAAATATTAAAGCTTCAACCCTCACATCCATGGTCCCTTGAGATTATGGCTTGGCATTATTTTAAGACTCAACAAACGCAAAAGAGCGCCGACTTATTCAAGCGGTTATGGCAAGCAAAGCCAAGCGAATCCGGTTTAAACGGTTGGTTGTTAAGTTTGCAGAAAAATCGTCAGTGGTCAAACATGTCGCCACTTATTAAATCTCCATTACTCAATAAACAGACGCGTCAACATTGGTTGGAGATTCAGCAAGATGGTTTACTAGAGCTGGCCTTTAATCAACAGGCTTTTCAAAAAGTGATTGATGGTCTTAAAACGGTATCGAAGATGTCTGTTCAACACTGGGAGTGGCTCGCATGGTCGCGGTTTTATCTCGGGCAAACGGAACAGGCTTTAAAAGATTTTTCCCGCGGTTTTACGTTAACCACTTCACCGCAATTGGCGAAAAGCATATTAACTTTATTCACAAAAACTCGTCGCGATGCAGAGAAAAGAGCCTTTGCGATTGAATTATTATCGCTTGCGGATTCGGCGGGTGATTCAGCCCTAGCCTCGGCGCTTTACGAAGTAGCGGCAGCGGCACTGGAAATCGATTTGCCCCAATTGACGGCCCAATATCCATTGGTAGTGGATGGCTCCCCAGATCGAACCTTGAATTGGCACCATCCGAGCCTGGAATACCATTATCGACGAACCGAGCAAACCGGTGATGTGGGTAAGAGCCGCTTACACCGTCAAATACATTCCCTGTGGATAAATGGACCATGGCTAAAACACTGGCGAGCCTCGCTGGTGGCGCATCGAGAAACGCTGCATGCGGGTGAACAGCCCACCCCCGATGTTGGCAGTGATTATTTAGCGGGCACGACGTTGAATTCAATTGTGACCGATGATTGGGATCAGCAATATTGGCACGTCCTCACCCCACAAGTACGGGTGCACAGACAAGGCCCAGATTACCAAGTGCACAGCATTGTGGGCATGACTCCATTGGCGGGGCCGGTTGAGTCTGCCATCGCAGGTCGATTGAGTGTGCGCACAGAGCGCAAGGAAATAGAGCTGTATCGAGTGCCGCGGGTGGATTCGCAACTAGCGTATATTGGCATGCGAGACCCGTATCGAGACCGCCCTTGGGGGCGAGTGCTGGAAAGCGGGGTGTCGGCTGCACAAACTTGGCCTATTACAGACCGTTGGTGGTTTAAAGGGAAATTACAGGCTAGCCAACTTGGCGGGACGTTCGTCAAAGAAAACAGTCACCGAAGTGCAGGATTGAGCGGAGGCATATTCGACTCACTCGAATGGTTTGATCTGACGGCGGGCGTATATGCGGATACGTTTAGACATGCGTTCGATTCTGATTTTTACACGGCTGGGCAAGGCGGCGTCTACAGCCCCAGCCGAGGCGCTAATGTAGGCGTTTTTACGGACCTGGAATCTCATCAGCACTCACCGACCTGGTGGCGTTTCGAGGCCAGTTTGGGAGGGTATGCTGTCAGAAGTGAGGCAGTTGATCGATTTCCGCAGGTTGATGAAGTGGGAGAGTACGCCAGTAGTGAGTCGCAAGGGTGGTCGTTTCGACTCGGATGTCAGGGGCAGCACTTAGGGTGGCGTCGTTTGAAGCTCTACGGTCAGTGCGAATGGAATCGTGCAGGGGGCTTTCAGTATTGGCAGACACAAGTGGGCATCGAGTGGTTTTTTTGGGCGCAAAGGCCTCGCATCGGTTTGCCACTTCCTCCCATGGATATTTGGCAAGCCCGCTGGCCTGAGAGACTGTGAGGTTTGAATTTTAAAGGTTGAGTGGAGGCTTTTTGAAAGATCGTCGTCATGAAAAGGCCAGCCTCAGCGAGTCAAGGCAGAGCCTTCTGATGGGCAAGGATGACGGGTCAAAAAGTCCATTTCGTAACATTCCGTAAAGCGCTGCCTTTGAGTACATTTAAGTGACTTTAATTCTGCAAAAAATTCTCCCTTCAAGTGTGTTTAGCAGTTTCCAGATTCGGGCGAAAAAGGTACAATCCGCCAACTTTGCAGCGCCACTACGCAGCTGCTTCCGCTCTTTAAGTTAACTTCACAGGTCAGGATTTCTGATGCGCTGCCCGTTTTGTAATGAACAGGACACCAAGGTCATCGATTCACGTCTGGTTGCCGATGGTGATCAGGTTAGACGACGTCGCGAATGCCAAGCTTGTGAAGAACGCTTTACCACGTTCGAATCTGCCGAATTACTCATGCCACGCTTGGTTAAAAGCGATGGCACACGCGAACCCTTTGATGACCAAAAGCTACGAGCTGGTATTCAGCGCGCACTGGAAAAACGCCCTGTGAGCGTTGAAGCTGTCGAAGCCTCCTTGCATCGTATACAAGCGAATTTACGCGCCACCGGCGAGCGCGAAGTGAAAAGCTTGCTGGTCGGCGAGCTGGTCATGGAAGAATTGCGTAAGCTCGATCAAGTAGCCTATGTTCGCTTTGCTTCTGTTTATCGTCAGTTTCAAGATCTGGATGAATTCCGACGGGAAATTGAGCGAATTTCACAGCAAGCCAAAGAGGAAGCCCTCGACTCCGATACCCTTAGCGATTCAACTAATGTGTCTGTTTCGGAGATGGCCAGCATGGCACTCAAGGGTGAGCCTGCCAAATGACCACACCCAGCGCTACCTCGAATCAAGCTACCCCTAATCAAGCCATCATCGATCGCCAGTATATGTCTCGCGCATTGCAATGGGCGGCACGCGGACTCAATACCACATCACCCAATCCAAGAGTGGGCTGTCTCATTGTTCATCATGAACAAATTGTCGGTGAAGGCTTTCACGTTAAAGCGGGCAAGGGCCATGCTGAGGTCAATGCATTAAAACAGGCTGGCAACCTTGCGCAGGGTGCAACGGCCTATGTGACCCTTGAGCCGTGCAGCCACTACGGCCGAACCCCTCCCTGTTCCGACGGTTTGATTGAAGCGGGTATTCAACGAGTGGTATGCGCTATGACCGACCCTAATCCTGCAGTATCGGGTCGTGGCATTCAAAAATTGCGCGATGCGGGTATTGAAGTGGTGAGTGGTGTTTTAGAGTCAGAGGCTCGACAACTAAACCCAGGTTTTATCAAACGCATGGAAAAAGGTTTACCCTTCGTGCGTCTCAAACTTGCCATGAGCATAGATGGCCGTACAGCCATGCAATCTGGTGAAAGTCAGTGGATTACCGGACCGGCGGCGCGCCAAGATGTTCAGCGCCTACGGGCGCGTAGCTGCGCCATCATAACCGGTGTCGATTCCGTGTTGATGGATGACTCCGCATTAACAGTGCGGCCTGAGGAACTGGGGGATGATCTTCCGTCATCGTCAATCAGTGACATTCGTCAGCCTTTAAGAGTTGTACTGGACAGTCATGCTCGTTTACCCGAACGAGCGCGCATCTTGAGCCAACCGGGTGTGACGTTATTGGCTAGACGAGCCGAAGCTGCATACGGGTATGCGGCTGAGCAAATGATTGTCCCTGCGGGCGTGAATGATCAGGGTCTAGACTTACATAACGTATTGCAGCAATTAAGTGCAATGCAATGCAATGAAGTGCTAGTAGAAACCGGTGCGACATTGGCGGGTGCTTTGGTGGCTCAAGGGTTGGTCGATGAGTTGGTGGTTTACATGGCGCCGACGCTACTGGGTAGCGAGGCAAGACCTTTGTTAAATCTGCCACTGCAAAAAATGGCGGAGCAAATTCGGTTGAGAATAACGGATACTCGAATGGTGGGGTCAGATGTGCGCCTCACACTCATACCAGAACAAACGGTATCCATTAAATAGGTGTATATCAGAGCATCGCATGTGGCCTACATGCAATCAGAACTAGGGTTTTAGGAATCGAGATTTATGTTCACAGGCATCATCGAAGCGGTTGGAACCGTGCGCAACAAGCAACCGAAGGGTGGCGATTTGCGCGTAGAAATCGACAGCGGTGGCTTGGATTTGTCTGATGTGAAGTTAGGCGACAGCATTGCTTGCAATGGTGTGTGTTTGACGGTGATCGACATGAGCGCACAAGGTTTCAGTGCGGATATTAGTAATGAGACGCTGGCCCATACGCGCTGGCAATCCATCGCGATTGGTCAGGCGATCAACTTAGAAAAAGCCCTGACACCGACCACGCGGCTGGGTGGACATTTAGTGAGTGGCCATGTTGATGGTTTAGGTGAAATCAAAGATCGACAAGACGACGGTCGCTCCATTCGTTTTTCCATTGCCGCAGGACAAGCGTTGAGTCGCTATATCGCACACAAAGGGTCCATCACGGTGGATGGTGTTAGTTTAACGGTGAATGCTGTGACGGGGGATGTATTCGAGTTGAATATTGTGCCGCACACGGCACAGGAAACCACGTTAATTCATTTACGTCCGGGGCAACTCGTACATTTGGAAGTGGACTTAATTGCTCGCTACCTTGAACGTTTATTAACAGGGAATCAGCCAGCCAAGGCGGATTCTCTGACGACAGGCTTTTTGGCCGAGCACGGCTTCGCATAATAGTCGCTGAATTAAAAAGAAGCTGGGCATGAGTGAACATGTTCAGACCGTAACGAAACAGGACAACCTAAATGGCTTTAAACACCATAGAAGAAATTTTAGAAGATTTTCGCGAAGGTAAAATGGTTATCCTGATGGATGACGAAGACCGAGAAAACGAAGGCGACCTCATTGTCGCTGCTGAAAAGGTGACGCCTGAAATCATCAATTTCATGGCCACCAAAGCAAGAGGTTTAATTTGCTTAACCTTAACGCCTGAACGTTGTGACTTTTTAGGTTTACCGTCCATGGTGGCGGGCAACGGTTCTAAATTCAGCACGCCGTTTACAGTATCAATCGAAGCAGCCGAAGGTGTGACGACCGGTATCAGTGCGGGTGATCGCGCACGTACAGTACGTGCCGCGGTGGATGCGTTATCCAAACCTGAAGACATTGTGCAGCCGGGTCATATATTCCCACTGCGCGCACAACCCGCAGGTGTGTTGAGCCGAGCAGGACACACGGAAGCCGGTTGTGATTTAGCGCGTCTGTCTGGCCTCACCCCCGCAGGCGTGATCGTTGAAATCATGAATGAAGACGGCACCATGGCGCGCCGTCCTGAATTAGAAGTCTTCGCTCAAGAGCACAACATTAAAATAGGTACGATTGCCGACCTCATTCACTACCGCATGCTGCATGAGCAAACGATTGAAAAAATCAGTTTGGATAGCATCGAAACGCAGTTTGGTGAGTTTCAGCTACATGTCTATAAAGACACCATTAATCAAGAGACTCACCTAGCGGTATCGAAAGGGGATGTGGCGAAAGCCGAAGCACCGTTAATTCGTGTACAGGCAGCAGAAACGTTAAGAGACGTGCTGGGTGCAGTGATGAAGGAATCCACTAGCTGGTCCATTAACAACGCACTGCAAGCCATTTCTGAATCGGATGCGGGCGCTCTTGTTATGCTGAACGCGGGTGACCGAGAAGACATTTTAGCTTCAATTGAAACCTTTTATGGTCGACAAAAACCCGTGCGCAGCACAAATGTCGACAGCTCAGGTGCGTATGTGACCATTGGTACCGGATCGCAAATTTTGCGTGATTTGGGTGTGCAGAAAATGCGTCTGCTCAGTTCGCCCATGAAATTTTCCGGTATATCCGGTTTTGATTTAGAAGTAGTGGAATACATTCCGTTCGAAGCCAAATAGGCATTCGGCAGCACAGGTTTGATATTTAAAACCCATATTATTTTGATTTTAGGAAATGATTATGAAAACCATTTCAGGAGATTTCACGGCATTGGAAGCCAAATTCGTCATTGTGAAAACCACGTGGAACGAGTTTGTGGTCGACAAGCTAGTAGACGGCGCCATTCGTGGGTTAACGCGTCACGGTATCAATGAAGATGACATTACGATAGTGCATTGTCCGGGCGCATTTGAAGTGCCGTTGGTGGTGAAAAAATTAGCTGAATCAGGCAATTATGATGCAGTAATAGCGTTAGGCGCTGTTATCCGTGGTTCCACTCCGCACTTTGATTACGTCGCCGGAGAAGCAGCAAAAGGCTTGGGTCAAATAGCACTGAACACTGGCATACCGGTTTCCTTTGGTATCTTAACTGTAGACACCATTGAGCAAGCGATCGAACGCTCGGGTACAAAAGCAGGCAATAAAGGCGAAGAGTCTGCCTTGTCTGCCTATGAAATGGTTAGCCTCTTAAAGCAGCTGGGGGAATAATGAGCGACAAGCCGTTAAAACGTAAAGATAAATCCGGTCGCCCAAATCCAGGTGCGCGTCGTAAGGCACGTCACTACGCCATGCAAGCGTTGTATCAATGGGAAATGGCTGGCGCGAGTCTGGCCAACATTGAAACTGAATTTCTGGTTGATAACGACATGACGCACGTGGATGTCGAATACTTCCGTGATATTTTACGGGGTGTGCCGCGTAATCTTGCAGAGCTAGATGAAATGGTTTCGCCTTGCTTAAGCCGTGGATTAAAAGAAGTGACGCCGGTTGAATTAGCCATTCTACGATTGGCGGCCTTTGAGTTAGCCCATCGCATTGATGTGCCGTATCGAGTGATCATCAATGAAAGCGTTGAGTTGTCTAAAAAGTTTGGTGCGACTGAAAGCCATAAATTTATTAATGGCGCGCTAGACAAGTTAGCTCAATCGGTTCGCATGGTTGAGATCAAAAAACAAAAATAACGGCTACTACTGAAGGACACAGGTTGTGAGGTTTTTTAAACACCTGTGCCCCTCGGTCCTTCAAATAATAGATAAGCGCAAGCATATCGTTAATTTCATGTTACGCATGCCAAGTGGCACGCCACTTGATCAAAACGTGTTTTCCCATGAATGAATTCGACATTATTAAAACCTATTTTCAATCGCCCAGATTAGCATGGTCTGCATCCGATATTGTGATGGGCATTGGTGACGACTGTGCGATATTGTCTCCAGTGCACAACAGTGACATGTGTTTTTCCATGGACACGTTAGTCGAGGGTGTGCATTTTCCTATTGGTGCAAATGCGTTTGATGTTGGGACGCGAGCAATGTGTGTGACATTGAGTGATTTAGCCGCGATGGGTGCTACGCCTAGTTGCTTTACACTGGCATTAACGTTGCCTGAGCAAAACCTTCCATGGATCGAAAAGTTTGCGGATGGGCTGGCCAGCGTAGCGCAGTCATTTCAATGTCCGCTGGTGGGTGGCGACACGACTCGAGGCGAAACATTAACGATTAGTATTCAAGTGCACGGTTGGGTCACGAAAGGCAAAGCATTGAGACGCACCGGAGCAAAAGTCGGTGATCAAATATATGTCTCAGGTCATTTAGGAGATGCAGCCGGTGCATTGACATCTGTCTTAAAAGCACCCACTTGTGATTCAGCATTAGCGAAGCGATTCTATCGACCTGAACCAGAGATTGTTGTGGGACAACATTTACTCGGTATTGCGAATGCTTGCATCGACGTCAGTGACGGTCTTGTTCAAGATCTACAGCACATTTGCCAAGCCAGCCAAGTAGGTATGAAGCTCAACGCGGATCAAATACCTTTATCTGAAGCGCTTATTTCACAGTTTGATCGTCCGCGTGCATTAGAATTTGCGTTACGAGGCGGTGATGATTATCGCCTCGCGTTTACTGCACCAAAAAGTGAAATCGGAATCTGCATTGGCCAAGTGATTGAGGGTCATGATATTCACATCGAAGGCTTAGATTTTTCCTTGGCATCGGCTGGGTACCAGCACTTTTAATATGTGTATTAAAACCAAGTCACCTCTATTCAGCTTCTGTTAAAGGGCCTACCAGGCCCTTTTTTGTGCGTGTTATTCAGCGGTGGATAGGTGTAAAACAAAATACCTGACCAAGTTAACAGGTTTTAACAGTGGATGGAGTCGCTGAGGGATACACTGCAGACATCAAAATAAATATAAATGGTCGGTTCAGCATGAAAACAAATCATATCAAAGCGTTAATGTTCATCTTTTCTTTGTTGTTATGCCTGTTGCTGGGTGCAGCTTACTGGATAGGCTTGGAGTCCAGTAGTCCCAAGTTTGGTCTGTTCTTTGTCTTGCTGGCGGTGGTGTTGGCATGTGACATAGTGTGGTTAAAATCGTATAACCGCCGATACGCGGTGTCGACATCATCTCAGGTTGTTTAACGTGAGCCCCGCTCAGCAGTGAGCTTTCGCTAGGCCAACCCTTTTCAATCGTGACAACCACTGGGTAGAATGCCCAAAACATTGATGTGGTTGCGGGTAATGAATCAAGCATTAATCGAGATTTTAGCGGATGGTCAATTCCACTCGGGTGAAGATCTTGGCCGAGCGTTAGGTGTCACCCGGGCGGCAATCTGGAAGCAGCTACAAAAACTCGAGCAATTGAACATTCCCTTGAATTCTATCAAGGGGCGTGGTTACCGCTTACCCGAAGCAGTCGAGTTGCTAACAACGGAAGCCCTCAGTCAAGCAGGCTTCCCCTTTGATGTCTTTGATCGCTGTGACTTGCATCTGAGCCTAGATTCAACGAACGATGAGCTCATGCGCAGAGCATCGTCCTCCAATTTTAGTAAGCAAATCTGCTTCGCTGAAATGCAAACCTCAGGTCGTGGTCGTCGTGGCCGTCAATGGCTTAGCCCGTTTGCCCGTAACCTGTATTTTTCGCTTGCTTGGCCATTTGAGCAAGGTATGGCCGCTATACAAGGGCTCAGCCTTGCTGTTGGGCTGGCCGTTTTCCGGGTCCTTAAGAGACATAACATCCCAGCACTCGGCTTAAAATGGCCGAATGATATTTTGGTGGGCGAAGCGAAGCTGGGTGGTATTTTAATTGAGTTGAGTGGTGCGATGACGGATGTTTGTCAGGTGGTGATCGGTATCGGTTTGAATTTAGACCTGCCTGATGCTGACCAGCAATTGCTGGATCAAAAAGCCATTGGCCTCAAACAATTGAATGCCGACTTGTCGCGAAATGCGCTGGCGGCTGAATTAGCGCAAGAATTGACGTCAGTATTGGCGCAATTTTCGAAAGCGGGTTTCAAGCCGTTTCAGCAAGAGTGGAATGCGGCTAATCAGTTTGCAAACGAAGCGGTGACACTGCATTTGCCCTCAGCAGAAATGACAGGTATCTGCCTCGGAGTCAGCGAAATAGGCGAACTGCTGTTGAAAACGGAAGCAGGCACTCAGCACTTTAATGCGGGTGAAGTCAGTTTGCGGCCTGCGGGGCGTTCAGCATGAGACTGGAGCTGGATGCGGGTAATACACGCATAAAGTGGCGACTGTACGATGGCCAAGAGTATGTAATGAGTGGTCATGACTTAAAGACGCACTGGGTTCAAACACCCAATTGGGGACAACAAATTGAGCTGGTGTGGATGAGCTCGGTACATCCCAGTCAAACTCTTTGGGTGCAGCAGCACTTTAACGAGGTCCTGTTGGCAGAAACGCTCAAAGAGCAAAACGGATTAAGTAACAGCTACCAAGACGTGAGTCGAATGGGGGTGGATCGCTGGTTGGCCATGCTGTCTGCATGGTGTCGCAACCCTGGTCAGATCAATATTGTGATCGATGCTGGCACCGCACTGACCGTCGATATTGTGCGGGCAGATGGTACGCACTTAGGGGGTTATATTTGTCCGGGGCTGAGCCTAATGAAGTCGGCCCTGTTGGGTCAAACTCAACGCGTGCTGGCGGACGCCGATTGGCAGCACGCGCGTGATCCCGGTACCAGTACGCAGGCTTGTGTTGACCATGGGTTGCTGGATATGGCCGTTAGTTGGCTGGAATCAATTCTCTGTCAGTATCAGCATCAGGCGAACAAGGTTTGGTTGACGGGTGGAGACAGCGCTACGCTGGCTAAATTCTTGCGTGAGTCGGTGGTCTGTGATGCCGATTTAGTGCTTAATGGGCTTAATGAGTATTTTGGCAATTAAGAATTAGAACTATGCGTTGGGTGGTTATTTCATTATTGATCATGAATCTAGGGTGCTTCGGTTACTTAATGACGCAGCCTACATCAGAGGTGCCTGAGCTGGAATTAGTCAATGCGACCCAGACAGCAGGCGCTGGCGGCATTCAATTGCTCAGTGAAAGCAATCAACCAAAAGTTAAGAAAAAAGTACCGACTAAAAAACAAGGTGGTGAAGATGTTTGCTGGATAGTAGGGCCGTTTCGCGATACCCAGCTAGCCCAGAACCTAAATGAGAGAATGAAGGCCATGAGTCTTAATGCTCGTTTGGAAACCAAGCCAATTGTAATCAAAACGGAAATTTGGGTGTACATCCCCCCTATGGCGAGTCAAAAGCAAGCCATGCTGAAGTTAAAAGAATTGCAGCGCAGAAAAATCGATAGTTTCGTGATTACTGAAGGTGAGCTAGAAAATGGCATCTCACTAGGATTGTTTAGTAAAAAGGAATCCGTTGAGCGCCTGATGGCAAGGCTCAAGCAGCGGAAAATCGATGCTGAAATGAAAGAAATCGAACGCACCCGAGATCAGCATTGGGTGATTGCACCTATTCAGTCAGGGTTTGTATTAGATCAAAGTGCACGAGATCGCTTAAGTGATGGTAAGGTCATGAATTGGCAGCAACTTCGGTGCGATTCAGCATTGCCAGGTGCTTAAAAGTTAGATATAGTTCGCGCCCTCTTTCGGCGAGTGGCTAGTTCGATAGAGAGCAGATTTTTGTACCAACTGTTGTAAGTATGTAATTTATATAGAAAATTACTTGACAGTCGGAAGTTTGAACGGCAAAATCTGCGCCACAATTTAGGTGGGGTTCCCGAGTGGCCAAAGGGATCAGACTGTAAATCTGACGCGAAAGCTTCGCTGGTTCGAATCCAGCCCCCACCACCAGATTTTTGGCCAATCTCAAGACGCAGAGCGTTGAGGTTGGTTTTTGGGTTTTGCGGGTATGGTACAATGGTAGAACCTCAGCCTTCCAAGCTGATGATGCGAGTTCGATTCTCGCTACCCGCTCCATACATCGCTGATATAGCTCAGGCGGTAGAGCGCATCCTTGGTAAGGATGAGGTCCCCAGTTCGACTCTGGGTATCAGCACCAGACTGTGCAGTTTAAATTAAAGGTAGTTCACCGTTCTTTGTAAAAAGAGCAGGGCTGCCTTTTTGTGTATCTGAGACTTGTAAAAATAACTGAGGCGTTATCATGGCTAAGGAACAATTTGAGCGTAGTAAGCCGCACGTAAACGTGGGCACCATTGGTCACGTTGACCACGGTAAAACGACTCTAACAGCAGCACTTACTCGCGTATGTGCAGAAGTATTCGGTGGCGCAGCGGTTGATTTCGCTAACATCGATAACGCCCCAGAAGAGCGTGAGCGTGGTATTACTATCGCGACTTCTCACGTTGAGTATGAATCAACAGATCGTCACTACGCACACGTAGACTGCCCAGGACACGCCGATTATGTTAAAAACATGATCACCGGTGCTGCTCAAATGGACGGCGCGATCCTAGTATGTGGCGCGACTGACGGCCCTATGCCTCAGACTCGTGAGCACATCTTGTTGTCTCGTCAGGTTGGTGTACCTTACATCGTAGTATTCTTGAACAAAGCAGACCTTCTAGCAGAAGACTGTGGTGGTCACGGTACTGAAGAATATGAAGAAATGCTTGAGCTAGTAGACATGGAACTACGTGACCTACTATCTGAGTATGACTTCCCTGGTGATGACACGCCAATCATTCCTGGTTCTGCATTGATGGCTCTAAACGGTCAAGATGAAAACGAATTGGGTACTTCAGCAGTTAAGAAGTTGGTTGAAACACTAGACAGCTACATCCCAGAGCCAGAGCGTGCAATCGACGGCGCATTCATCATGCCTATCGAAGACGTATTCTCTATCCAGGGTCGTGGTACGGTTGTAACGGGTCGTGTTGAGCGCGGTATCGTTAAAACGGGCGAAGAAGTTGAAATCGTTGGTATCAAAGATACGACGAAAACCACTGTTACGGG
>CANNFT010000001.1 GCA_947503895.1 uncultured Saccharospirillaceae bacterium | reverse complement strand
GTGAAAGCGAAAGCTAAAAAAGGCAGCGCAGAAAAAGTAACGTTGAAGCCCGTCAATGTGACAGAGTTTCGATTAGACAGCTCATGTTTACTGAATAAATCTGCTGAACGGATTCTAAAATGCGTTGATAAGCTAAGAGAAACATACAAAATCAACAAACATCATAAAAAGGACCTTTCGCAAGCACGGCTACGCACTAAAGACTGGAAAACTATTTGTAATTCCATTAATGAGGTATTGATCAGTCAACAGAAAAACCCAATCAAAACAGATTGCATATGCTTTAAAGGGTTAAAACTAATTCCACTAGAAATAATCGAAAGCGAAGGAGTAATGAAATGAGTATTTCAATTAAAGCACCAGACATCTGCCCTAAAATTGAAGGGGAAAATGACTTTTACAGCTGGCCCTTATACCGCTGGCTAAGCAATTTTCCATCACGAAAGTCTGTTTTTCTTGGATTAAGCATTGATCGAGGCACTGAGCGATTGATTCCCTATATTGGCACTATGTCTAACGGGGAATTTAGAGGCCGAGCACTGCGTGAAATGTGTTTTCATAAGGACGGGCCAATGTATACCGACGTATTCACGGAAGTTAACGGGACTTTGGTGTGGGAGGATATTACTGAAGCGTTTTGGTCTGATTATTTGCGCATCGGCGTCTGCGCTATTTTCGGCTCAATTGCGCACGACTGGGAGTATATTTCAGAGGCGACTAGAAAGTGTAAGCACTGTAAAAAAGCAGAGCGTAAAGTTATTAAGCAGGTGCCAATGACGCTTTGGGAATCATTAGTGAAGGTGGCGGATGAAGCGGCATGATATCGAAAAGCGATAGAAAAATAATCGCTCCCTTTATTTTTAGCCTGAAGGTCGCATCATTAATAAAGCACAGTAGGGTGTTTAATTATGAGCTGGAAGTTTGCAAAAGTACTCACTCCCATTGCAAGAAAGCAGTATCACTGTGACGCATCGGAATGGATTGCTAACACCATCGGTTGGGATGAAGATGAATATGACGATGCAGACATATCTATTATCCGTAAAGCAGGTCATGAGCACTGTAAAATTTTAAAAGGAACTCGATATTTAAAAGTGTCTGGTATATGGGAGGGAGAATTCACAACTTTTCGCGCCCGTGAAGATTTGAATGCAATTTGCCTTAAATACGATCTTTATTCTGAGTAACAGAACCTAAAACACATGCCAATAAATGGAAATTTACCATGAATAATTTTAAAGAAGTCGTCACCAGCAAAATTAAAGCCGCTGGCGGTTCGCCCTGTACCTATTCCAATATGATTCAGTAAGCAAGGAGTTAGGCTATGACGGATGTTCTGAATGCTGAGGATTTGGTTGATATTACAGGTGCTAAAAATCCGAAGCTTCAATGTGAGGTGTTAAGAGATAATGGCATTCGGTTTATCCGTCGGCATGATGGCCGCCCCGTGGTGACTTGGACCTCACTTAATAACATGCTGAGCGCTTCGTCAGCACCTCTAGTCGGCGGAGATGGGTTTAATTTGGACGGATTTTAGCGATGGCAGTTAGACAAAGAAGAGACCCTAAAGCAGCTTGGATGCCTTCTCGTGTTTATAGAGGCAGGTCTAGCTATGAATATCACCCCAAAGAAGGAGGCGGAATCAAACTGTTGCCGATTCAGCGGGATGAAGCGGGAAAGCTAATTGAGAATGAGTCAGTACGAGCGGATGTTTACTCAGCATACTTAAAAGCCAAAAATGAATATGCCCATAGAAAAGACACTAAATGGCTCATCAATACTTACATGGCCAGTATTCAGTGGGCCGGGCTTTCAAAAGACCAGCGAGATAACGACGTATATCGCTTGAAGCGAATTATTCCTGTTTTTGGCAATATGATGCCTGAGCGAATTACACCAGGTCATATTAGGCAGTACATGGATAAGCTAGGGAGCACAAAGCAACCGAGCGCCAATCGAGATCATGGATTTTTGTCACGCTTATTCAACTGGTCAATTGAACGTAATTATATGCAGCTCAATCCTTGCGAAAAGGTTAAGAGATTTCCAGAAGCAGCTAGAGATCGTTATATTGAAGATTGGGAGTATTGGCTGGTTTACGAAGTGGCTTTAGCATCTAGCTACGCATGGATCGCTCCCATGATGGAAATTGCTTATTTGTGCCGCATGCGAGACTCAGAGGTACGAGCAATATTAGAAGATGAGGACGTTCGAGATGAAGGTATTTTTGTTGAGCGTGGCAAGCACTCGAAAAATGAAATCACAGCTTGGTCTCCACGTCTAAAAAAGGCAGTCGAAGATGCTCGACGACTATGTAACCCCACAGCGCCTTCGCGTGTTTCCAAGCGACCCTTATTTAAAGGTCGAAGCGGAGGACCTATTTCTGCTGCCAATCGAAAGTCTGGCTGGAAGCGTATTCGAGATATTGCGATGAATGAGGGTTTGGAATTCGAAGGCAAGGTCGTTAAATTACAAACCCCATTCACATTCCATGACATCAAAGCCAAAGGGATTACTGATCATGAATCCAAAGCAGGCGGACATAGAAGCAAGAAAATGGAAGCGGTTTATGATCGTAAACCAGACATTATAAAAGCGACCCGCTAGAGGTTGAAAAGCGACCACTACTGTATGAAATCACATACTGTATGTTAGGAAAAAGTGTTAGGAAAGCGTTAGGAAGAGGATGTGGCGATTTTTTACAGGTTGGTAAGCTTTTGATCTTAAAGGAATCTTTTGGTCGGGACGGCAGGATTTGAACCTGCGACCCCTTGCACCCCATGCAAGTGCGCTACCAGGCTGCGCTACGCCCCGACAAATGCTCTTTAAAAGCAGGTGCGCACTATACCCTAAGCCATTGATATTGTGCAATATTTTTTTAATGCGAGGCGGAGGTCGCGCTTAGGGTGCCTTCCTCAGTATCTCGAATCACCTGAGATGTATCTTACTAGGCTTGTCTTGCCTTGGTTCTCAACTTATAGCTCGCCACTTGTTGTGAGTGAGTTTTTATCAGGTAGGGTGCCATCGCTATTCATTATGCGCGTTTAGCCTAAAGCCGAATGTAGGTATGTAGGTGTCAGTGGCGAAGCAGCGGAATGGCAGAGTGTCGGGCGGGCTTCATCCGTCTTTATGTCGCTAAATCTGAGGCGCATGCATTGCGGGCTCGGCGGGGAATCAATGTGGTAGAGTGTTCGAATCGCATGATTTTTAGTCAGTCGGGGTTCGGCTTTTATTAATTAGATTCTGATTCGTTAAATCGCTCTATGAAGGAGTGCGGCTATTTGGCATGGATAAACTTATGGTGATCTGTTTAACCGCAGGTCATGTGATGACTCTGCCACTCGCGAACAGCAGACATTTCTACCCATCCTTTAGGTCGCCATATTGCTCTTATGGATTCTCATGATAAAGTGCGTGGCTAGTGGGGCGATGGGTATCAATATTTCTATGGCGGAAAATGTTGATCTTGAATTTGCTGGTTAAAATTTAAAGTCATGTCATAGCGAACGATTTTATGAGTATAGAAGTTCAATTTTTAACGACATCTGGATGTCACTTATGCGATAAGGCGCTTCGATTAATAAAGCGCTCTCCCGTGGCGTCAATGGTGAAACTTGAATCGATTGACATTGCGGACAGTGCTACTTTGATCGAAGAATATGGTATGCGAATACCGGTCTTAAAGGCTGTCGTTTCCGGTCATGAGCTTGGCTGGCCATTCGATGAGGATGAATATCAACAGTGGATTGAGTCACTATTGAACAAGTAAATGTAAGTTTGGTTGGAAAAGTCACTCAGCTGAGCGCGAATTAGAAATTTATTGTGATGTTCAATAACGCTATTAAGTAATTAAGGAGAGATGTAATGCGTACATTGGTTTTGATGTTGATACTTGCAATCTGTGTGGCAGGTTGCAGTAGCACACCGTCAAGGGCGCCTAACGAGCAGGCTATCAGCTATGCCCTGATTGAGGATGTAACACTACGAACGCTCACGAACGATTGTAGTGAGGTGAGCGTTTCAGCTCGCCAAGCCGCTTGGAGTGGCCAACGTAGTTGGTGGAAGCGTAATCGTAATTTAGTAGAAGCGGCCGATGCCGGCATGATCGCCAATATAGTGCAGGTCACAGGTGACCGAGACGAAACCGGAGCATTGTACGCAATGTCCCTGACGTTTGAAATTGTCAATCAGGCAGAAAAAAATGTTGCAGCAATGTTGGCAGGGCAGCCGAGTGAATCAAGTTGTGTAAGTCTTATGGCAACGTATAAAAGTGGTGAAAAAGACTTACGGCATGAAAAAACACATTACCCACTTTTGGTGAGTATGCAGCAGGATTACGATCAGTCAAACGATGGTCGTATCTTGAAGGCAGCGGAACTACAAAAGAAAAAAGGCAAAAAACACGCTCGTAGTGCCTATATTGTGGAGCGCATGATGAAGCGAGAAGGATGCCCAAAAGCTGCGATCAAAACACTCAAAGCCGATTGGCCTCTCGAAATATTTGAGGCGGTTTGTGCGGATGATGCATACCTGTTAGTGCGATGTGAGTGGGGCAGTTGTAAAGTACAACAATAAAGTTGAACGATTAAATACGTCCTCTAATGTATCTTCGCTAGAACAATAATTAATAAACGCCGACTGTATTCTCGGCGTTTTTTTTGCTTTTAAAAAGGGACTTTGATCATAAGCGATCAGATAAATGATGTTCAAAAATGGACGTTCGCAATAATGGTTATTTTATAGTGGCCTAATCTTCTAAAAGCATTGGCTAATCTCTTCAGTTCCTACATTTTATCATTTCTAGTCATGAATCAGGCGGCAACCGATTGAGATTACTCAATCAGGTCACTCAAAATTAGACATTTCATCAATTCTTAAGGTGAATGATTGGGTTATGTTAGATATTTCAATTGAACGATAAAGATGAATGCTGGAGAGATCATGCCGACTTACAAAGCACCGCTAGAAGATTACCAGTTTATTTTGAATGACGTTTTAGACGTTTACACTCAATATGCTTCAATGCCGCATTTTTCAGACGTTACGCCCGAGATAATGGATGCGGTGCTGGCTGAGGCAGGTCGATTCGCTGAACAGCAAATTCAACCCATTAATCAGTCCGGTGATGTCGAAGGGTGTCAACTGATTGATGGCGAGGTGGTAACGCCCAGTGGATATAAAGACGTTGCCAAAAAATATATAGAGGGCGGTTGGACACAATTGAGCGAAAATCCTAAATATGGCGGTCAAGGGTTGCCCTTCATATTAAATGGTGCGATTGGTGAGATGAATCTTGCGGCCTGTCCAGCGTTTGCATTCTATGCTACTCGAGATGGTTCTGTTGCTGCTATTGAGAAAAACGCTTCTGAAGAAATAAAGCAAAAATATCTACCCAAGCTCGTTGAAGGTATTTGGGGTGGGCCGATGTGTATGACAGAGCCCCATTGTGGCAGTGACCTAGGTCTAGTCCGCACAAAAGCACAACCACAGGCGGATGGCAGTTACGCGATTTCCGGTTCGAAGATGTTTATAACGGGTGGGGATGCCGATCTTGGTGAAAACAATATTATGTTGGTTTTAGCGAGAATCCCGGACTCGCCAGCGGGCATAAAGGGCATTAGTTTGTTTATTGTGCCTAAATTTTTAGTGCGCGAGGATGGCTCTTTAGGCGCACGCAACCACACGAGCGTGGGCGCACTTGAACACAAAATGGGTTTGAACGGGTCTGCAACATGCTTAATGAATTTTGATGGGGCAAAAGGGTTTCTGGTTGGTGAAGTGAACAAAGGCATGAGGGCGATGTTTGCTATGGTCAACCGGTCGAGGTTCTTAATTGGGCAGCAAGGTACGGGACTCGCATCCGTTGCCCTTCAGAATGCAGCCATGTATGCACTTGAACGCCGGCAAATGCGCTCTTTGGCCGGCGCAATAGAGCCTCATGAAGTGGCGGACCCAATCATCGTTCACCCGGATGTTCGTAGAATGCTGCTAATACAGAAATCATTTGTTGAGGGGAGTCGTGCATTCAATTTATACACAGCGAGTCTATTTGATGAGGTCGAGCATTCCACGAGCGATCAGCGAAAAGCAGACTGTCAATCTTTGCTAGATCTACTCACGCCAATTTGCAAAGGGTTTAATACAGAAATGGGGTGGGAGTGCGTTAACCTTGGTTTACAGGTGTTTGGCGGTCATGGGTACATTCGCGAAAATGGCATGGAGCAATTTGTGCGAGATATGCGGGCAGCGCCCATTTACGAAGGTACCACGGGTATCCAAGCGCTGGACCTGCTGGGGAGGAAGGTGTTGTCCAGTCGCGGAGAAATGCTCAATGTACTGACGACTGAGATAAAAGCCTTTTGTGACCAGTCTAAAGGCCATGAAGTTATTGGCAAAATGGCCGCAGAATTGAACGCAGCCACCGATAACTGGCTAGAGTTGACGATGCATATCGGCGCGGCCGCCATGCGAGATCCCAATGAAGTGGGAGCGGCGTCGGTGGATTACCTTTCTTATTCTGGATACGTTGTCTTGGCCTATATGTGGGCGCGTATGGCAAAAGCTGCTGCGGATAAATCGGTTTCCACCCCGTTCACACAGTCAAAAGTCTTAACTGCGCAATTCTACTTTGACCGAATTTTGCCACGGACAGCCACGCTTGAAAAAACATTGCGCATTGGATGCACGAGTTTGATGGCCCTCGAATCAGAGAGCTTTGTAATGTAGATCATCCTAATTTCTGCGTTGTGTTTTCTCGATTTAACCTGTTAAACTTTCAAAAACACGCCTTGTACTTAGAATGACCTTTCGTCCAGACCTAACGTGAATGATTGGAGGTTGTAGTAAGTGGCTGGCTATTCGTTCAATCATCTCAATTTAGCTGACCTCGATCTAATGTTACGGCGAGGTACAGCTAATGCTTTTTAGTCATTAGCGTATCCTTCCCGAGCATAAAATTTAATAATTGAACTGGCTTGATTTTATCGGTCTGTAAACATTCTTTCCTTTCTGAATCTTCTCTTTGATCTTCGAAATGAATGCGTATCAATTGCAGTTACATCGCTAGATTAACGTAAACGTCAATCATATCCAGAAAACTCAGTTCGAATAAATTTGACTACAAATAGGTTGTCTTATTCTATTTTTAATTAAGAGAACTGAAGATATTGTCAACCTGTCCAATTGGTAATTCATACTCTGTGTCTGCAATAAATAAAAATGTCTATCTACCCGTAATGATTGCTTTACCTATTGCTCATTTTTCCATGTACAGCACGCTCATTAGTGCATAAAAACGGTGCATTAAAGATTATTTTATTCAAAATGACTGACCGATCGCACTGAGTCGAAATTAGATATTCTAATGATGATTAGTGAGAAATCACTAGATACCTCATTAATTTGTATAAGATTTTAAGGATCGTTTAGACAATTAAAGTTAAGGCTTGAAGTTTTTTTGTGAACGAAGTAGCAAAAAAAATAAATGCCTCAAATCAGCGCATATCCTACTTTTCGAAAGGTCAATTAAAAAATTCCCTTACAAAAACTACTTCCTTACGTTTGTTTTCAATTTCTTAACTTCTGCTTTACTCACTTTTGCCTTTCCGGTGTAACGGGTGCGAATTGTAAATTTTATTTTATGAAAAATAGGATTTATTTAGTCAGTGACGAATTTAATCTGGAGTGCTCTTACGATTTGTCATGATTGCCTAATACAAATCAGATTGGATTGATGTGATGGCGCAACGCCATGTAAATCTAAATTGACAAGGAAATGCACGTGTCTAACTAATTTTTTATGAAAGGGAACGACTATGTCTGTATTTTCCAAGTGGTGTATGCCACTTGCCGTCCTTGTCCCCCTGTGCAGTCACACTGCATTAGCGGCGGAAAAAACAGATTTGAGAATGTCAAGTCTGATTAATGGTCAAACTAATTTGACGAGTTTTCAAAAGGGGACACAGCCCCCACTCGAACAATTACTTGGCTTATCACAAAACGAAAGCCTACAACTCTTAAGGCAGAACTTAGATAAGCACGGGCGCACTTACAGTCGCTATCAGCAAGTTTACCAAGGTATGCCGGTCTACGGTCACCATATAATATTGACTCAGGATGAGTCCGGTGTGGCTACGCAATTACACGGTGTTCAAGTGAGCGGTATCGAACAGGATGTTCAAAGCTCTCTATTTATCAAGCAACAAGTTTCAACCGCTGCGGCTCTACAACACGCAAAGATCTTACATACAAACCAACACGCCATGGGATTGGAATGGCAATATGAAAACGTTGTGACGCAAAGAGTGGTGTATGTGGATGATAACAATACGGCCCACATCGCCAATCATGTTACGTTTTTTGCCGATGCTGATGGCGCCGAACCTGCACGTCCTGTTTATATGCTTGATGCTGTCACGAATGATGTACTCAGCACTCATGACGCACTGGCATTCGCCGACGGCACTGGCCCTGGCGGAAACGTGAAAATGGGCAAGTATCAGTACGGTACGGATTTCCCCGCATTTCAAGTATCAGAGAATACATCGACCAATAAATGCACGATGCAAACTGCGAACGTGAAAACGGTCGATTTAAATCATGGAACCAGTGGTTCTACTGCTTATGAATACGATTGCTATGAAAATACGCGCAAAGAAATTAACGGGGCATACTCTCCGCTAAACGATGCGCACTATTTTGGTGAAGCCGTATTCAATATGTATAACGCTTGGGTAGGTTCTCCGCCACTGACGTTCCAATTAACCATGCGTGTACATTATTCAAATAGTTATGAGAATGCATTCTGGAATGGTTCTTCAATGACCTTTGGCGACGGCGCATCGACTTTCTATCCACTGGTTTCATTGGATGTTTCTGCTCACGAAGTCAGCCATGGTTTCACTGAGCAAAACTCAGGTTTGGAATATAAAAATCAGTCTGGCGGTATGAACGAAGCCTTTTCTGATATTTCGGGGGAAGCGGCAGAAGCCTATGTACGTGGTACAAATGACTTTTTAGTCGGTGCTGAAATATTCAAGTCTTCGGGTGCGCTACGCTATATGGCCAACCCTCCTCAAGATGGCCGTTCAATAGACAGCGCTAATGACTATTACAATGGTTTAGATGTGCACTACAGCAGCGGCGTATTCAATAAAGCCTTCTACCTAATGGCGACGAGCAGTGGTTGGACAACACAGCGTGCATTCTTGCCATTTGCTCGTGCGAATCAAAACTTCTGGACGCCAACCAGCACTTTTGTGCAAGGCGGCCAAGGGGTGATCGATGCAGCGATGGCAATGGGCTACAGTTCTGCCGAGTTAGTGGATATTCGTGATGCATTTGCGGCGGTGGATGTTCCGGTGGTACTACCAGATGTTCCGAACGCTGACTTCACCTACACCAAATCTAAATTAGATGTCGCGTTCCAAGACACCAGCTACTCTCCGGTATCCACGATCACGGACTGGGCATGGGATTTTGGCGATGGTGCCACTTCAACCGACAAAGACCCAATGCATAGTTATGCTGCGCCGGGGGTATACACAGTTGTGCTGACGATCACGGATGATAAAGGTGACAATTATCAACGTAGCAAAGATGTGGCCGTGTCGAATCTATTAGAGTATTGCTCCAGTAAAGGCAGCAACTTCTCATATGAATGGATCAGCAAGGTTCAGGTGGATAATTTCACTAATGATTCCAATGCCTCTGGCTATACTGACTTTACTTCAAAAATCATCACGGTTGCCGCAGGCGCTACTGCAAATGTGACGTTTACGCCAGGCTTCTCTAGCAGCACGTATACCGAGCAGTGGGTGGTTTGGGCTGACTTGAACCGAGATGGGGATTTCGAGGATGCAGGCGAAGAGCTATTCACTGGGTCTGGTAACAGCAGCGTCACGGGAACAATTACAGTGCCGAGTTCAACGGCTGGTGGTGACACTGTCATGCGGGTATCAATGAAGTGGAACGGTAAGCCTGGACCTTGTGAAACATTTAGCTATGGAGAGGTTGAGGATTACACGTTACGTGTTGGTTCAGACGACACCAGTGTCAGCGCTGATTTCACCGTCACCACAGCTGATAACATCGCAACGTTCACGGATGCGAGTGTTGTGCAAGGTGGAACGATCACCGCTTGGAGCTGGACCTTTGGTGATGGTACGGGCACCTCTTCTTTGCAAAACCCAACTTACAGTTATGCTGCTGCGGGAACTTACAGCGTTACTTTGATGGTGACCGACTCAAATGGTAATACCGATACAGCTTCGCAGAATGTGACTGTTACGGACCCAGTTATTGAGTACTGTGCTGCCAACGGTAACAACGTAAATTATGAGTGGATTGGCGGAGTGGATGTCGATGGCCAAAGCAATACCTCTGATGCGGCGGGGTACACGGACTTTACCTCAGTGGTAATGAGCATGACGAAAGGGACAGCGGCAGCGGTGAGCTTGACGCCGGGCTTCTCTAACTCTGCTTACAATGAAAATTGGGCTGTTTGGATAGATACCAATCGTGATGGCGACTTCGACGATGCAGGAGAGCAAATGTTCACGGGGTCAGGTAACGGTGTCGTTACGGGTTCGATCACGGTTCCATCTTCTGCTGTTACGGGGGCGACTCGCATGAGAATCGCTATGGTCTGGAACGCATCGCCCACCCCTTGTGGCACATTTACTTATGGTGAAGTTGAGGATTACACCGTAGACCTTCAATAATACACGCCATTTAAACACATCGTTTAAAACTATAGGGGCCATCCATCGATGGCCCCTTTTTTTGTGCTGTCGCTAAATCATAATCGTCAGAGACAGTATCGGTAGGCGTTCGCTTACGGGTTTTTTAGTGTAATTAGCTAATTGCATAAAGACCTACTTCAGTTGACGAAATTCCAACTATACTCATGTGGCCAGCTATAACTGCTATGAGGGATATGACTTTGCACAATAACCGGCTTTGTAAGATATTCTTAATCGTTGCAGCCTTGTGTTTGGCGCTATTTAACGTCTGCAAAGCAGCAGAAAAACCGACCGAGAAGGGTATTATAAGAATAGGTGTTGAAGACGTTAATTATTATCCACTTTATGCATTCGATCGGGCTGGCGAAACTTATACAGGCTACGCAAGAGAATTGCTGGATGCATTTGCTTCCAAATATCATTACACATTTGAGTATCATGGTTTGCCGATCAAGCGGCTATTTAAAAAGTATTTTAGAAATGAAGTGGATGTGAAATTTCCCGATAGTCCTAAATGGAAAAAAAGTCAGAAAGAAAAATATAGGATTCACTACACACTATCTGTCATTCAATTTAAAGAAGTTATGTTTGTTAATTTCACAAACAAGAATATTAAATTGGTCGATTTTAATAATCTTGGTATTGTCAGGGGGTTTACGCCATGGAAGTTTTTGTCACTCATTAACAGTGGGCAAATGAAAGTAACAGAGTCGTCAAAGCCAGAGTCATTGCTGAAGATGGTCAGTACTGGAAGAGTGCAGGGGGCAATGCTAGACGAAAACGTTGGTCGCTATCTAATAAAGAAAATGGGGGGCGGGCTACCATTAACGGTTAATCCGAACCTAATGGACATATCTGAGGGCAATTTTTATTTGTCTAGTATTCATTACCCAGAATTGGTTGACCAGTTTAATGAGTTTATGACGATGGAGTCCGAATTAATTCGCGAATTGCAAGAAAAGTACGGAATTGAAAAATACAGCCTTTAGCAAAAGATGGTCTCATTACACCGAGAGGTGATCTTCATTTTTCTTGATTCATCTCATCGTCTTTTAATTGATTCAACTCCAGTAAAGCCATTTCCGGTATTTAATTGTAATTCTAATGGCACACACCGACTAGCTTTGTAATGACATGTAACGGATGAAGTCTTATCGCGCCACAGTTGTTTTATTTTGACCGGTTCTGTCATTGATTAGACATTTTAAAGTGTCAGCATTAGGTGTCTGCGGAAATAACGCCGTCTAAATGGCTGCATTGGACATGCCAAGTGTCCCATTAAGTCAATCATTCAATTTTTCAGAATAATAATAACGATGAATAAAAAAATAGCGGGTCTAGCGATCGGATTGGCATTAAGCCAGTCGGCATCAGCATTTAATTCGGAAGAACATAAACTGATCACTGATTTAGGAGTTGCGGGGGTGGTCATACCGCCAACCGTTTCCTTGCCCAGTGAAGTGATCAATCAAACGGTCGGGAGCACGGGTTATCGAAATTTTTTAAAAGATGCAAAAAATTTAGCAGTAGGATTTGATACCAATAATCAAAATGATTACGACAAATATAAACCTGACGTACAAGATAACTGTTACTGGACCAGCTTCTCTCAATCTACCTACAACAAAAAGATTCACATTCCTGAAGTCGCTGATGTCCCGTCGACAGAGCTAGAAGTGGCAACGAAAACGGCAACCAGTTTAAAAGCTTTTACCCTAGGTGAATTATCTGCTTTATATGGTGACTATCGTCGGACCACGCATTGTACTGCAGCCGGAGAGTGCTATTTAACAAACTCAGATACACCAACGATGAAATTCAAAAGAGGCACGGTGATGTACGAGGAGTACTATTGCCCTGATAAT
The DNA here is from genome assembly GCA_947503895.1 of uncultured Saccharospirillaceae bacterium. GTDB lineage: Bacteria > Pseudomonadota > Gammaproteobacteria > Pseudomonadales > Oceanobacteraceae > Bermanella. The sequence continues at coordinate 631,735 of CANNFT010000001.1, read as the reverse complement.
ATGAGTGCCGATATTTACCTTCGCTACATTGGCTCAGGTGTGGTGCCGCCATTCGGTAGTTTTGGTAATACCGTATCTAACACCGCTAATGATGATGAATATTACGAAGCGGCATGGTGGGGTGATGAGATGCTCCGTATCGCCAACGTGAATGATTGGCACTTTTCTAATACGGCAGTGGGCTGGTATGTGGGAGCGCATCGCTTAGCATTGTACTATGCCGATAAAGCCAGAACAGAACCTAAATACTGGGTGAATGCACTTCACCACGAGGCGAATGCATTGCATAGTTTGGTTGACCTTTTTGCCTTTGGTCATGTCGTGACCAGTCGCGCTGAGTCATCTCACGGCATCATGAAAAATGAATCATTAGATAACCATGCGTCTTATCAATGGATGGAGCAAGTATTAGCACTGGGCGGCGGCTTGCGGGCAAATAATGGTAAGGTATCACTGACATCGTCACTGCCAGCATTAGCAGAAGTGTCCACGCCGCGTAATGATTTTCTCCCCAGTTACAGAGGAACATGGATGCTCTGGGCGAATACCGAAAAGAACCTGCATGATGATCACAATAGCTCCGGTGCCGTTGTTAAGAATTTACTGGGCACGACGTTTAACGCACAGGGAGACGGTGACTTAAAAAATTTAGTGGGTGTTGATCGTCAAGTTATTTCCGACGCAGTTAAGGCCTCGGTGCAGTCGTTGTTTGATGCCTACACCCAGCTAGAAGCAGGCTCAGAGCTTTCAACCTTAGCCGATTCCGGATCTGAACTGTTCGAGGCCCTTAAATATCTACCGGTGTACATTGTTTCTGATTCAACGAACCAATTCACGGGTAAATGGGCGCGTTATGCGAAAGCGATTGATGAGCTAACAGGGGTTAATGCACTCCCGTCAAACTGGAGTGATTGTAAAGCACCTTATTTGTATGGTGATAACAACTCAGCTTCGACCTCTACCACCGCTTGTACCTCTTTTTAAAATAAAATGTCGGACATAAAAATATGCAGCGTAGTAGCGCTGCATATTTTTATTAGCATTCTGTAATGCTAACGGCCAATCCCCCTAACGATGTTTCTTTGTACTTATGAGACATTTCTAGGCCGGTTTGCTTCATGGCTTCTATACAATTATCAAGCGGCATAAAATGTTGGCCACTGCCTCGCAATGCCAAATTTGCTGCGGTAAATGCTTTAATGGCGCCAAAGCCATTTCGTTCAATGCAGGGGACTTGCACTAAGCCAGCGACTGGATCACAGGTCATGCCTAGGTGGTGCTCAAGCGCTATTTCAGCGGCGTTTTCGACTTGTTCTGGACTGCCACCTCTAACCGCGCATAATCCAGCAGCGGCCATTGCAGCGGCACTGCCGACTTCGCCCTGACAGCCCACTTCTGCGCCAGATATCGAGCTTTTATGCTTAATTAAGCCACCAATAGCGCCCGCGGTGAGAAGGAATTCGCGAGCATCTTTAATGGTGCCCGATTCATGTTTCATAAAATAATAGAGAACGGAAGGCACCACTCCAGCTGCGCCGTTGGTCGGTGCCGTGACCACCATGTGCCCAGCAGCATTTTCTTCATTTACAGCCATCGCGTAGGCACATAGCCAATCATTCACCGTGCAAGATGCATCAGTGGGTTTTAATTGCTCGTAAAGTTTTCTTGCACGTCGCTGAATGTGGAGTTCACCAGGGAGTTCGCCCTCTGCGTCGAGGCCCAGCTCGACACAATTTTTCATGGCTTGCCAGAGAATATCGAGCTGAGAATCTAGCTCTTCTTGAGGATAATACGACAGTTCATTTTTGTACTTCATTTCGGCAATCGAGAGCCCATTCGTACGACTCATCTGTAACATGGTTTTGGCACTTTCGAAGCCGTAGGGGCAATGTTCAGCGTCTAGAATTTTTAAAGGGGCTTCAAGGGCATTGATATCCGATAACGTGGTGATAAAGCCTCCACCAATTGAAAAATACGTTTCGGAAAGCACCACTGTGTCTTGTTGCAAAAGCTCAAAGATCATTCCGTTTGGATGCTCGGACAATGGCTCGCCGAAATCAAACACAACATCTTGATCGTGCTGAAAATGAATGCTGAATTGTGTTGATGATTGGGTTTGATCAGTTGTGCGATAAACGACGTTGATGGCCGACTTTTCTTGAATGGCTTTTAATTTCTCAGGGACGTTAACCGAAGCCAATGATTTTGGTTGATAGCCATGTAACCCCAGCACCACGGCATTGTCCGTTGCATGACCTTTTCCTGTAAATGCGAGGCTACCTTTTAGTGTGCACCGTACACGATAAGGCTGATCATCATCTGAATGATCGTTCATCCATTCTGCCATTCGATTTCGGAAATCAACGGCTGCCTCCATTGGTCCCATCGTATGAGAGCTGGAAGGGCCAATTCCGACTTTAAAAAGATCAAGGGTGCTAATAAACATACTACAGACCAGTCATTTAATAGTCTGAGATTAGAGCGATTTAAGGAGTGATTTCAACCATTAGATGCAAAGGCTACAATTAATCCGCATATTCTTCGGTCTTAGATGCATAGAAGCGTCAATGTGTTGTGAAATAGGCGGTGTTTGTACGAGGTAATGGCATTTGCTGGTTGGGCAAATGAAAAAGCGGGTTAAGTATTGAAACCATCGTTCAAAATGAGAGGGCTTAACCGTGACTAACCATTGCGAAGTTTATCCAACTTTGATTTCACCTTAATGGCGCGTTGCAGTTTGTCTTTAACACCTGGTAGGTGAGGGAAGAGCGCTTGCGAACGTTCCCACAATTGAATGGCTTCTTGGATTTTGCCTTGACGGTAGACTTTATCTGCACGCTTATCTAGACCAATAGCCGTTGAACTAATGAGCTTTTCAGCTTTAAGCAATGTTTCTTTTACTGCTTGTCCTTGAAAGGGGGAGTGCGACAGTATTTTTTCCAGTTTTTTAATTTCACTAAACTCTTTGTTTCGTAACGCTGCGTTCATTTCCCGTAGCAACTTCTTTTGGCGTTGACGAATGGTCTTCTGTGTTTTTTGTGCCAGACCGTTTGTAATGGCTTTGCCATGGTCTGGTGCAACGCTATTTTGGTCAAGTACCAGCGCAACTTCGTAGCTGGCTTCAGCCTGATGATAATCTTGAACTTCAATAGCAGCAGCAGATAACTCTAGCAATCGATCGGCAAGCGCTTTTTTCTCAGCTGCGAGCTGTTTTCTTTCATGGGGTAATACTTGGGTATTTTTCCCATAATGAAAATGAAACTCTTTTTCTTTTTCGATCAGGTAATGAGCTTGCGCAATGGCTACTTTTGTATCTACTTTGCGTTGTGCTTGCGCTTGTTTTACATGATAGCGGTGTAAACTTTTTTCAATAGAAGGGTGAGGAGGCACGTTTTCATTGAGCTGTGCAGCTGTCACGCTCGCTTCATACCATTTACTGCGTTGCGTTTCTTTATTTAACACGGAAATGAGTTTTTTGCGGTATTGATCTGACTTTGAATTGATGTCTTTTAGCAGCGCCTTAAGTCTGTCCGCGCGCTTTACATCATTTGCTCGTTTGGCGAGAAAATCGGCCTTAATAATTTCGTAATCAGTCGCATAGGGCCATGAGTCTCTCATGGAAGGGGGGCTATAAAGATTTTGCGTGGGCATCGGCTTATTCAACGAAACCACAAGTGCATTTTGCTCGGTGAGCAGCTTGGCCAGAGCTTGTTTGTATTTATGTTGTTCAACATATTCGGCAGCGGTAACGTTTGGGCGAATTAAATCGAGTGCGCAACCGTTTAGTAACAATAGGCACGAAGTTGAAAGTAGTATCGAAGCTGAAATAGATTTAGCCATGGGCTTGCATTGCTTCCATTTCGGATTGTTGTTGCTTGAGTAACCGGTTAAATTTAGGTGCAAGGTTTAGAACACTGTAGGTATTAATCGCATCCGTTTTACCCTTCAATTGAAGACACTGGACAGGGCCTGTTTCAATCAACCCAGCAGCTTCGGGATGGTGACAAACATCTTCGCTGATTAACAAGTGATCGGGTGTGCCGAGGCTACAGAGTCGAGCCGCTATGTTGACTGCATCCCCGACGACGGTAAATTGCATGCGTTCTGTGTGGCCAATGGTGCCGGCCAACATCTCTCCGCAATGCAGTCCAAGATGAAAGTGTAGATTCGGCTTGTGGTTCAACTGTCTCTGTTCGTTCATCATTGCAGCAAGACGAAGGAAAATTTGGGCTGCGCACACCCCATTAATACTGTGTCTTGGGTCATTACGGTTCACACCAAAAGTGATCATCGCCCCATCCCCAATAAACTTGTCGACGGTTCCTTGGTACATTTTGGCCGCTTGATTCACTAAGAAATAATATTGATCCAGAATATCGGCGACTTCTTGCGGGCTGACTTCTTCACACAGGGTGGTAAAGCCCACTATGTCTATGAAGAGAACAGAACCATAAACCGGTTTTAGTGGCATGCGGGTTTGGCTTAGGTCCGAGAGAATATCGTGTGCAATATCCTGCGAAACGTAACTACTAAAACGATGTTCGATAGACTTTTTATCTTTTAGTCCTTGAAGCATATTATCAAACGAAGCGACCAGATCACCTGCCTCATTGTTGCCGGTTTTGGGTAGCGCAGGTGAAAGGTTGCCACTGGCGACTTCATTGGCCACTTTGCCAAGTTCTCTCATGGGGCGCGTCAGTCTATTGGCAATAAATGCCGCAAACCCCAGTAAAAATATGCCCACCAAGCTGGCCAAAATACTCATCATCTTAATGGTGGATTTCACAGAGTTGGTAATCGGACTTTTATCGAGCTGTAGCAATACATGGCCCGCGACTACGTCGTGAAAATTCACGTTAGTCTCATAATGCGCGATATTTGCTGAAACAGGCTTTTCGACCATCATTAACCCCGGTCGCTGGCTAAAGGCCAATGTTTCGCCTTGATCATCTAAAATGTCGATTCGCAATATGTTTTCATTCTGCGAAATAACGCTGGCCATCATCGTATTGAGCGTGACTTCGTCTTCAGCCATGACCAGCTCAGCCGTGCTCTCAGCAATTTGGCGAGCAATGGCCTGACCAAACGTATCGGCTTGCTGGTTTAGCAATTGGTTTAAATTAACCTGTAAATAGCTCCAGAGCAGCCCTAGCGACAAAAATACAAGCAATCCCATAGCTAGGGTCACCTGCCAAAAGAAAGGGAATCTGCGGCCTCCATTATTAGGAACTGTTCTTATCATAGATCGTTTTATGCACTGTTTTGGGCAGAGTAAACGGTATAGCCTAGTTGGGGACGGTGCAAAGGCATTTTTGTGATGTTGATCATGCAATTGCTAACACTATGCCAATCACCGTGTTTGGCATAGCTTGTCCTGTTTCAAAATGACTAGATTGTCTATCAGTTTGCCTAGTTTTAGTGATAATCATTCAATTTTCCGCACCGAGTCGGACAGGCTACCTATCGAGTGAACGGATACCCTAGGGGACGCCGCCGGCGCCGACCTTATGCGCGAGGGTTATAGCTTATTCTGAGCCAATATTATACTCGTCGCACGGTTGGGCTGCCTGACTGTCTATACTATGAAGGTTTTCCTTCAATTTAGGACGCGCTCTAATGGCTCAATCATTTTTTGTACGTCATAAAATATTGACGGTCATCGCGGTGATATTACTGTTATTTTCAGCCGCGATTATCGTTATGAGTATCAAGCTTAGCATTGGTCCGGTGGGTATGTGGGGTCCTGTTAGCGCCAAAAATGGAATTGCCATCAATGGCTACGACACGGTGGCTTATCTCGAAAGTGGGCGAGCTGAAAAAGGGGTCGCTGAGTTTTCGACGCAGTGGAAAGGAGTGACTTGGTATTTTGCCAGCGAAGGTCGAAAAAAAAGCTTCGATGCTGAGCCAGAAAAGTATGCTCCAAAATTCGGTGGCTATTGTGCAAAAGCGGTGACCACTGGGTTAACCATCGTGTCTGACCCTTCGGTATTTGAAGTTCGCGATGGGCAGGTACTCCTTTTTTTTGTGGAAGATGCCAAAAAAGATTGGCAAAAAGAGTATACGCCGGAGTTGTTAGAAAAAGCGGATGAGCATTGGCGCGCTGGAGAGTCCATTTAGACCGTCAGTCAGCGGCGAATTATATTTTATTAAGCAGTCTAATAAGCGAATCATACGCCGTAAGCATTAAAATTTATTGTAGTGGTAGTGGTAGTGGTAGTGGTAGTGGTAGTGGTAGTGGTAGTGGTTGGAAGATATTTAAACCAACAGACCGCTGAGCGGAGGGTTATCGCAATCTGCTGGTTTAGTGGTGCTCAAAAATTAAGAGGCTACACGTTCAACCTCTCCCGTTAATGTGACTTTTTTGGCATTCATTCGCTCTTCGGCGATTTGATTGGCCAACAATTTTGTTGGTAAGCCCGTTTGCTTCGCGCGTTCAAAAATCTCCGTTAAAGTATCAGAGATACTTTCTACATGCTGGCGGCTGACGCGTGCATTGTAATCTGCTCCCTCGTAAGAGACGTCGATAATACCGCCGGCATTAATGACGTAATCGGGCGCATACAGAATGCCTTTGTTGGTGACAGTTTGGTCATGTCGCACTTCTGCTAGCTGATTGTTAGCAGCACCTGCGATAATCCTTGCTTTCATCACCGCTAGACTGTCGTCATTAATTGCGCCGCCCATTGCGCAGGGCGCAAACACATCCACATCGGCGGAAAAAATCTCGTTTAATCTAACAACATTTGCATTCCAACGAATGCGCGCCATATTCAGCTTGTCTTCATCAAGATCGCACACGGTTAATATGGCACCCGCATCATAAAGGTGTTGCGCGAGGTACATGCCAACGTTACCCAAGCCTTGTATCGCCACGCGCACGCCATTAAGGTTCGAATGGTAGCGGAAGGATACGGCCGCACGAATACCGGTATAAACACCATAAGCTGTAGCAGGTGATGGGTCGCCGCTAATGGCGTTACCGTTGATATCCATTTTGCTCTGAATGCCGGCAACGTATTTGCTGTGCGTGGCCATCTCTTGTAAATCTGGGACACTGGTGCCTGAGTCTTCTGCCACGATGTACTGTCCACCGAGTGATTCTAAAAAATCGCCCATAGCGTGCAGTAAAGCTGGCGTCTTTTCTGTCTTTGGATCACCAATAATGACACTTTTACCACCGCCCAGTGCTAAGTTAGCCATAGCTGATTTATAGCTCATGCCACGAGATAGCTTTAATACATCGCTAAGTGCGTCCTCATCTGTGGCATAAGGAAACATTCTGCAACCGCCTAATGCCGGTCCTAAGTTCGTGTTGTGCACGGCAACGATGGCTTTCAATCCGCTTTTTTTATCGTGATGAAAATGTACATTCTCATGATTTGCGAAATGTTTATGGGAAAAGACTGACATGCTTACCTCTGACTCACAGGTTGGTAGGATTTGACAGGCTCCTCAAAATACTGGCTGAGCAGTTCCTGTTCTTTTTGTTTTGCTGCTTCAAGACTGGATAATTTTACGGGGCCAAAGCCACGAATAGATTGAGGAAGATTGGCGAGCTCTAATGCGGTTACCATATTAGACGACGACAAGTCTCCAATAATTCGTTCAACATTTTCGATATAACGTTTGACCAATGCTCTTTCTTCTCGGCGCTCTTCTGTAAAACCAAACAAGTCCATGTGAGTACCGCGTAGAAATTTTAAATGACGTAACCATTTAAATACGTGCATTGCCCATGCACCTAGTTCACGTTTTTTAGGTCTGCCCGTCGTTTTATCGACACGTGAAATAAGGGGAGGGGCCATATGGAAGTGCAGTGTGTAATCGCCTTCGAATTGGCCGGCAATTTCTTCCTTGAACTTTGAATCAGCCATCATACGAGCCACTTCGTATTCATCTTTGTAAGCCATGACTTTATAAAGATTAGTGGCAACCGCCTGCGTGAAACGTGAGCTTCCCGAACAATTCTCGTGTTCAGTTTGGCGAACTTTATTGATGATCGATTCGTACTTCAGCGCGTAGCCACGGTTTTGATATTGCTCTAACAAAGTCATTCGATGTTGAACAATATCGTTTAAATTCGTGAGTTTAGGCTTGACGGTTTTAACGGTTTGACTATTTTGAATGACGCTCTCAACGGCTAAAGCATCGTGTGCAGCTCGACGCCCCCATAAGAGCGCTGTTTTGTTGGACTCAACAGACGCACCATTTAATTCGATGGCTTTGACAACGGCTTCAAGCGAAAGCGGAATCATGCCTTTTTGTAATGCGTATCCCACCATGAATAAGTTCGTGGCCATGCTGTTGCCCACTAATGCTTTTGCCATACGAGTGGCATTAAGATATTGGCATTTATCTTCTCCCACCGCTTCAGCAACCGTTGATTTCATCGATTCAGCGGGGAACTCAGCATCTGCATTGCGTGTGAACTCAGCGGTAATAGCTTGGTATTCGTTAACGATACCGTAGGTGATTTTATCATTCACTTTGGCGAGCGCCTCGTCACCCGCACTAACCACAAGGTCGCAGCCCAATAATAAGTTTGCCTCACCCGCTGGTATGCGCACGGCGTGAATATCGGCAGGAGTTTTAGCGAATCGGATGTGACTGATCACCGCACCAAATTTCTGTGCGAGCCCTGTCATATCTAAAACAGAAACACCTTTACCTTCGAGGTGTGCTGCCATACCAATGATAGCAGCAGTGGTGACCACACCGGTTCCACCTACGCCGGTTAATACAACGTTCCACGGTTCGGATAAATCGGGCTGCTGTGGTTCTGGTAAATCCTCAAATGCATGAGATGATAAGTCTGGCTTGCTCTTTTTCAGTTGACCGCCGTGTACGGTTACAAAGCTTGGGCAAAACCCATTAACACAACTGAAATCCTTGTTACAGGCGTCTTGGTCTATGGTGCGTTTTCGCCCGAGCTCTGTTTCTTTTGGCAGGACGGAAAGACAACTGGATTGCTTACCGCAATCTCCACAGCCTTCGCAAATGTCGGAATTAATCATGACGCGCTTTTGTGGATCTTCCATCAGACCACGCTTACGTCGACGGCGTTTTTCAGATGCACATGTTTGATCATAAATCAGAAGGGAAACACCGGGTAATTCACGCAGCATTTTTTGGACGGCTTCAAGGTCATCACGATGATAAAAATGCACATCGTTTGCGAATAGCGATCGGTCGGCGTATTTATCGGGGTCATCACTGACGATGTAAAGGTGTTTAACTCCTTCGCCTGAAAGTTGATGAGTTAATTGTTCAATCGTTAGTGTGCCGTCTAAGGGTTGTCCACCCGTCATGGCGACCGCATCGTTGTATAATAATTTATACGTGATGTTAACTTTTGCTGAAATAGCCTGACGAATTGCGAGAATACCCGAGTGGAAATAAGTACCATCGCCTAAGTTTTGAAAAACGTGTTTTTCAGCAGTAAAAGGCGCTTGACCAACCCAGGTCACCCCTTCGCCGCCCATTTGCGTAAACGTGGAAGTCGAACGATCCATCCAGTTCACCATGTAGTGGCAGCCAATGCCGCCTAACGCTCGACTGCCTTCCGGTACTTTAGTTGAGCTATTATGTGGGCAGCCAGAACAATAGTGTGGTACGCGTTCTATTCCGGTACGTGGTTTCGCTAAGGCTTCTTCTTTTTTATTTAAAAACGCCAAGCGTTCTTCAATAACGGAGCTGGTATAAAATTTAGCAATGCGGGCTGCGATTACACGAGCAATCATTGCAGGTGTTAATTCGGTGACATTGGGTAGGAGACTTTTACGTTCTTCGTCGAATTCACCGATCACGCGGGGACGTTCATCCACGGGCCAGTTGTACAGTTGGCCCGTAATTTGGTCTTCTAAGATTGAACGCTTCTCTTCAACGACTAATACTTCAGTCAAACCATTTGCAAACTCATGGGTCATAACGGGGTCGAGAGGCCAGCTCATGCCAACCTTGAAAACCCGTATGCCTATTTCACATGCCAGCTCATCATTAATGCCGAGATCTGCCAACGCTTGGCGTACATCTAAATAGGATTTCCCAGTCGTAATGATACCAAGAATTGGTTTTTTGCTATCCGTCACGATTTTGTTTAAACCGTTCGCTCTCGCGAATGCAATCGCGCTGTATATTTTATATTGATTTAAGCGAGCTTCTTGCGCTTGCGGAGAATCGGGCCAACGAATGTGCATGCCACCTTCAGGTAACTCAAAGTCGGTGGGAATATTGACCTGTACGCGATCAGGGTTGACGTCGACGACTTGCGCGCTGTCCATGACTTCAGTGATGGATTTCAAGCAGACCCAGCAGCCGCTGTAACGAGATAGCGCCCAGCCGAACATGCCGTAATCCAAAATTTCTTGAACGCCAGCGGGATTCAATACCGGAATGCTGGCAGCGATCATCATGTGTTCGCTTTGGTGGGGAAGCGTTGAGGATTTGGATGCGTGATCATCACCGGCCACCAGCAATACACCGCCGTGCTTGGAGGTGCCAGCCGCGTTTGCGTGCTTAAATACATCCATAGAGCGGTCGACGCCGGGGCCTTTGCCATACCACATAGAAAAAACACCGTCGTATTTCGCCTCGGGGTACATATTGACTTGCTGAGTGCCCCAAACGGCGGTTGCACCCATGTCTTCATTTACACCCGGTGTAAACGTTATATTGTGTTTTTTAAGGTACTTATCTGCACTCCATAGTGCGCCATCTAAGGCGCCAAGTGGGGAGCCACGATACCCCGAAATAAAGCCAGCGGTATTGAGTCCCGATGCTTGGTCCCTTTGGGATTGCAGCAACGGCAAGCGCACAAGCGCTTGAATACCGGTCATGTAAACCTGTCCGTTAGGTTTTGAATATTTATCGTCCAGTGTTACGGATTGCAATGTCATATGGCTAGTCCTTGCATCGCTTTAGTTGGACAACGATAAAAATAATCTGAATTTCAAAATAACAGCGTTGCTGTTTTTCAAATTAGATACGCAAGCGCACAGCGTGCTAACGGATTTAGGGTGTGTGCCGGCTAAATTATTATTTTTATCGTTAACCTTATTATTGTTTGCTGCTTTCACTTTGAAAGGCTTTCAATCGTGATCACGGTCAGGCCAATTTAAACATTGTCTTGTTGGGTTCGTTTGAAAATCACACGAACGATCAGCTTGGCCTGTCATAAATTTGTATCACAGCCGAAATGGACTAGCTATATCTTCTGGAAAATAGCATATTTCTTGCAAATATGGCCGTTTGAGCCTAAGTTACAGGCTAAATAAACCTGATAGAGAGTGATTTGTGGAAGATTTATCCTCTGAAAAATGGACCAAAGTGGACAGGAAAATCCTGTCTATCCTTCAGCAAGATGCGACGCTTTCAGTGGCTGAAGTGGCCAGCCGAGTAGGACTGTCTCAATCGCCCTGTTGGCGGCGAATAAATCGGCTTGAAGAGGCAGGTTTGATTCGTCGTCGAGTAGCTTTATTAGATGCAAAAAAACTGGGTCTCGGTGTGGTCGTATTTGTTAATGTGCGGCTAAGTGGTCATGAGGACCAATCACTGAGGGAATTCGAACAAGCGATTTGTGCTTTCCCTGAGGTGACCGAATGCTACACCATGACCGGCACAATGGATTTTTTACTGCGAATCGTTGTTAAAGATATTCAAGGGTATGAAACATTTTTCAGAAGTCATTTGTCCCAAATGCCGGCAGTTAGAGAAGTGCACTCGAGTGTGTCGATTACGCAGCTTAAATACTCAACGGAGCTACCGTTGGAATTATTAGATGATGAGCTACGGTAAAATATGTCATCAGCAGATTAAAATAGCGAAAGATAAGAGCGTAAACTTTCCTCTTTTGAATAGAGTGGGGCGTTCTTAAGTTTGTAATGTCCGCTTAGTTTTAGCCGCTTTTTATAAGGCGGCCCCTCATCAAATTTGATTCATAAAATCGGTTTTTCAAAGCTTGGGCTATCCTTTTAATAAATCGAGCTGCTCAAAGAATATATCCAGCTTTATTCTCGACAGGTTCAATGTTAACGGACTTTAGAATCGTTGATATTGATCGGGCTTCCTTCGTCTAGGCAAATAATGTTCTGACGCATTTATTGTTGTTCACCATCCAGTATTTCCCGTAAAAAAGGGGGCTTGGCTTTACCGTTATCTCATATTAGGGCTAATCCATTAATTAACGATCGAAGGTAAAGGGGGGAATCCTCAAAGGCGCGCTTGTTGGTATGAAGGTCGATGTTAAAAGACGTCATGCGCCGAACTCAGTGCCAAGCAAGTAAGCATGATTGTTTAACCTTGTGCTGGATGGCTGTATTAGCGTTATGAGCGGAACAGGCAGTTGCTAGAGATATAGAGCTGATTCCCATGCAGCACTTGTATCTGTAGAAACAAACCTCTAGTCTATCTAAATAATTGTTATAAGAATATTCCTTATGGTTATATAAGGACAGATAGCATAAATGAATCCATGAGCGTTCTAGGTAGAAGCAAATGAGGCCCATCGTTAAGTGGTTCTTCGATGAACCTACACATACTTTTAGTTATGTTATTCGAGATCCAGAATCGAAGGCGTGCGCCATTATTGACTCTGTTTTAAATTTTGATTATCCGTCAGGTGCCATCACCACGGATTCAGCGGATGAAATTGTGCAGTATGTTTCCAGTCATGGTTTGCAGGTTGAATGGATACTGGAAACACATGTCCATGCAGACCATTTATCTGCAGCACCTTATCTAAAAGAGTTACTCGGTGGTCAAATTGGCATTGGTAGTAACATCCGCTTAGTACAAGAGACTTTTGGCAAGGTGTTTAATGAAGGGACCGAGTTTGCACGGGATGGAAGTCAATTTGATGCATTATTTGCGGATCAAGATGTCATCCGCATCGGTCAATTAGAAGGCATTGCTATTCATACACCTGGCCATACACCGGCTTGCATGTCTTATCGTTTTGACGATGCCTGTTTTGTGGGTGACACGTTGTTCATGCCGGATTACGGTACAGCGCGATGCGATTTTCCTGGTGGCGATGCGCAAACCCTGTACCAATCCATCCAGCGTTTATTGTCCATGCCTGACCATGTTGTTTTGTTTATGTGTCACGACTATGGAGCGCCCGGTAGAGAAAACTATGTTTGCCAGACTACCGTTGGAGAAGAAAGATTAAGCAATATTCATGTAAATATGAATGTCAGTCAAAAAGAGTTTGTAAACATGCGCACCGAGCGCGACAAATCGCTCGGGATGCCTTACTTAATGATGCCCTCGGTTCAAATTAATATGCGGGCAGGCCATCTACCACCCGAAGAAGATAATCAGCAATACTATCTAAAAATTCCCTTAAATTTATTTAATTGAGCATTGGGCTGGCTAGCCAAAAAAACGTTTGTCCCATGGCTATTCACAACAATTAATGCCGTTAACGATTGCTGTAGATCGTCTTTGTTAATTTATCACCGTATTGCTGTTCAATTGTAGACTTGCCGTACCGTCTACCTAAAACCCACTAGGAGGATTTATGGAAGTTCGCAACATTCACGCCGAATTCAGTGTATCTGGCCAAATATTCGAAGAGGATATTTCGCAGCTTGCAGATCGCGGCTTCAAAACGATCATTTGTCATCGTCCGGATAATGAAAGTGCCAATCAACCTTTTTCGAAAGACATCGAGGCCGCAGCAGCCCATCAAGGGATTAAGTTTTATTTTATTCCGGTTGTACCAAATGACATACGCAATGCTGACGCAGAGCAATTGAAAGATGTTTTGTCTGAATGCGAAGGGCCAGTATTAGCCTATTGTGGAAGTGGTCAGCGAGCGGTTTCTTTATGGGCGTTAGCACAAGTTAAAACGACGCCCAGTACACGTTCTGTGGATGAACTTTTGCAACAAGTTCAGAGCGCTGGGTTTAATTTAGAGTCGATGAGGGATAGATTGACCGATTGTCAGGAAAATACACTCCACAATAAGCCGTTTAATGTTCCCACGCGTAGACATGATGTTCTGGTGATCGGAGCCGGTGCAGGCGGTGTTGCCGTTATTTCTAGTTTATTGAAGCGCCAACCGGATTTAGACATAGCTGTCATCGAGCCTCGCCAAGAGCATTATTATCAGCCGGGCTGGACGTTGGTGGGGGCGGGTGTATTTGATGCCCAGCAAACCATGCGTTCGATGGAAGACGTGATTCCTGCCAATGTAAAAGTCTATGAGTCAGAGGCGTCTGCCTTTAAAGCGGATCAGCATCAAGTCATTTTAAAAGATGGTTCCAAAGTGGGGTACCGCTCACTCGTCATTGCAGCAGGATTAGTTTTAGACTGGGATGCTATTCCCGGTTTACAGGCGTCACTTGGGTCGAACGGTGTCACCTCCAACTATAGATTCGATATGGCCCCTTACACATATCAATTATTGCGAACGATGAAAAAAGGTAACGCCATTTTTACCCAACCCGCGATGCCAATTAAATGTGCCGGTGCACCGCAAAAAGCCATGTACCTTGCTTGCGATCATTGGCTTAACCAGAACGTGTTAAGCCATATTGATGTGCAATTCTGTACGGCAGGTGCAGCGATGTTTAGTGTGCCAGAGTATGTGCCTGCACTGATGGAGTATGTAAAAAAATATGATATAGACGTCAATTTTCAAACCACACTGACTCAAATAGATGGCGAAAACAAAACGGCTACGTTCACCGGTAAAGATGCAGCTGGCAACGTTAAGGAAACCGTAAAATCATTTGATATGATTCATGTTTGCCCACCACAGCGTGCACCCGATTTCATCTCAAATAGTGAGTTAGCCGATTCAGCAGGTTGGGTCGACGTAAATGCAGAAACTTTGCAGCATAAAAAGTACGAAAATATCTTTGCTGTGGGCGATGTTAGCAATACGCCGAATGCAAAAACGGCTGCAGCTGTTCGTAAGCAAGCCCCTGTAGTGGCTGAAAACATACTTCGCGTTCTGACAGATCAACTTCCTCACGCTTATTACTCTGGATATGGCTCATGCCCGCTCACTGTGGAGCGGGGGAAAATTGTATTAGCTGAATTTGGATACGGCGGCGTGCTGCAACCAACTTTCCCGCTCTGGTTGATCAATGGTAAGCAGCCCAGCCGTTTATCTTGGTTTTTGAAGGCAAAACTTCTGCCCCAGGTTTATTGGCAGTTGATGTTAAAAGGGCGAGAGTGGTTGGCCAAACCAGAATACTATGCGGACCCCACCACGATGACCTCAAAGCAGGAATAGTCAGTCTCTATGACATTTCGATCCAAAAAGCCTTTTAGAATTAAAATTAAAGCGCCCATTTCAGAATGGGCGCGAACCTATGATAGGCGGATATTACATCAAGATTTGATGGCCGCAGGCATCGTGACGGTCTTATTAATTCCGCAATCTTTGGCGTATGCCATGTTAGCGGGTTTGCCACCCGAAGTGGGGTTGTATTCCTGTATTCTGCCATTGATCGCATACGGAATTTTTGGCAGTAGCCGTACAATGTCAGTGGGGCCGGTGGCGATTCTTTCATTAATGACCGCAGTGGCGGTTCGAAATTTACAACTGCCGAATGCCGAAGAAATGGTCATGGCAGCGGTAACCATTACATTATTAGTGAGCATGCTATTACTGCTAATGGGGATGTTCAAGCTTGGATTTATCGCAAACTTTTTAAGCCATCCGGTTGTGACGGGATTTATTACGGCTTCAGGGATTGTGATTCTCGTGAGCCAAATACGTTACTTTTTCGGTGTGGAAACGGGGTCGAAAAGTACACTCGAAACGGTTATTGCGCTTATTTCTAAGCTTCATGACGCACACCTAATCACGATAGCCTTAAGCATTTTTACGCTTGCTTTATTAGTAGTGCCAAGACTATTGGGCGGTCGATATCTCACAAGGAAATCGCAGGGCAGTGGTAAGTGGTCGCTGGTAGGGGTTGGAATAATGGTGAAAACTTTACCTGTAATCGCTGTTATATTAACGACTTTCATCGTCTGGCTCATGGGCCTAGATCAGAAGGGGGTTGCCATTGTCGGCAGTGTTCCATCAGGGTTGCCGAGCATGATCCACTTAAGTGAAACATTAGGTTATTGGTCTGTTGATCAATGGCAAGATATGCTGCTTTCAGCACTGCTGATCAGTATTATTGGATTTGTTGAAAGTATCTCAATTGCCCAAACATTGGCGGCTAAAAAGCGACAGCGGATCGAGCCAGATCAAGAATTAATGGGGCTAGGTTATGCTAATGTTTGTGCCGGTTTCTCCGGTGGTATGCCTGTAGCGGGGGGGCTTTCACGTTCGGTTGTCAATTTTGAAGCGGGTGCAGTGACCCCGATGGCCGGAATTTTTGCAGCCTTTGGGGTGTCGATGGTGATCTTATTTTTTACTCCGCTGATCTATTTTCTTCCTAAGGCAACACTGGCAGCTACGATCGTAGTTTCCACTTTGACCTTAATTGATATTCGTGGATTCAAAAGAACTTGGCGCTATTCCAGAGTAGATTTTGCATCCATGTTTACCACATTGTTTTTTACGCTGTTTCAAGGCGTTGAAATAGGATTATTACTCGGTGTCTCACTTTCTGTATTGTTGCATTTATACCGCACGAGCAAGCCGCACAGTGCCATTTTGGGTAGAGTTTCAGGTACCGAGCATTTTAGAAATGTAGAGCGATATGACGTGGAAACAGACCCTCGATTAATCGCTTTACGTGTTGATGAAAGTTTGTATTTTGCTAATGCACGTTATTTAGAAGACAGAATATACGATTTGGTCGCTGACAATACTCTGGTTGAACACGTTATATTGGTGTGCCCTGCGGTCAATGTCATTGATGCTTCAGCGATAGAGAGCCTAGAAGCTGTCAATTCGCGTTTAATTGATCGGGGAGTTGCCTTTCACTTATCTGAAGTAAAAGGCCCTGTGATGGATCAGCTTCAACGAAGTCATTTATTGAAGCATTTATCTGGACAGGTGTTTATGAGCCAATACCAAGCTTGGCTGGCTTTGAAGAAGATTTAGCGCACGCTTAGCGGTTTTGATCATGTGCTGTTTCCGTAGGCGGCGCTTCACTTTGTTCAAGCCGGTCTGTGAGCAGCAAAACGACTAAGCGTTAACGCACACACCGATAACTGGATCACCTCTACTGAGATATCTGGCTTCATTACGAAGTGCGACATTGATCAAACGTTAAGCCTCAAATAAAATTTAGCTCTATTGAGCAGCCTCACCATTTTAATGAGTTTTCATGACTAACTTTCTTATCATAACCCTACTGATGGCTATGCTTGTAGGCTGCAAATTAAAGTCAAATGGTGGTCAATCCGACGCTCAAAGCGTTGAAAAGCAGGATTTGGCGTCATTCGAAGGGGATTGGTGGATCGCAAAAAAGAGTGATTTATCAGATGTGGAACGTCATATCAGTTTTAATGACGGCCACTTCAATTTCTATACCGTAGCATCTGGCGACTATTTTAAAGGTTACTCTGCTGGTCTATCACCGTCTCAGCGATATATGAAGACTTCTGATGGTTACGAAGGTGTGTACGCCATTCGCGATAACAAACTCATTATTTTTAATCAGGCTAGAGAGTTTAAACATACCCGAATCATTGCGTTAAACAGTGGTGAGACGGTTTTTTCTCGAAGGGAGGAGGGGCAAGGTGATTCAATCTTACAGACACCCTACGAGCTATTCCCTTCGATGTTTCAAATTCAAGAAAATGGCGTAACGTCGCAGTATACGCGGTCGATTGATAATGATTTTAGCCATCTAAACCAAAATGAGCCTTTAGAATTCAATCATGATAATGAAATAGTGGCGTCGATTACCTTGGCAAGTCTTCCTAAATTTATAGACATTAACCAAGAGTCGACAGAAACGGATTTTCTCGAATACAAATGGAGTATTACGTTTGATTTAAATCATGACGCTCAAATAAATGACGGCGATGTCGAAATTGGTATCGATTGGACCAAGCGACATGGTGCTGTACCTAGCGCAATGCCGCTTGAGCAATTACCTGCAACACTTAAAGTTCTGCAGAGAGGGGCGCATCAGTTAAGTGTTCCGATTGACCACAGTGTTCATGGTAATGCGATCGTGTTTAAATTTGGTGATGGCCTATTGGAAGGTTTGGGTCGTTTGACGCATGAAACTCAGGTCCATGTGCAATCCTATGCACGTATAAACTCTGAGCCCACCATTGATTATATGCCTAGTTACAACCAGTACACCGCCGTGCAAAGCAACGCAGCCTTGAATGATCCAGAATTTGATTATTCTGGCGATCATCCAAGCTTTGATCTGTTGCGTTTAGATATAACGATCCTGCCTCTTTGATTAAAGCGCACTCTGAAAAGGGTCATACTTAATCGGTGCAACGCGTACTTAATCAGCGTGAGTAGTCCCGGCTCCAATTCCTGTCAGGGTCATATACTGTTTTAATGCGTGCTCTTCAAGGCGTTCTGTATTTTCGAGGCCTGTCATGACCCCTAACTGATCTGCATTCGAACGAGACTGCCCCAGTTTACGAATCAATTGCGCATCTGAGATTTCAATTTTTACGCTGACGATCGCCTTCAAAAGCTTGGCTTGGTATGCCTCGGTGATAATGGTGCGATCATCCAGCAAATGAGGCTCGTATTTCTTAACCATTGCCTCCACTAATGCAGCATTATCTTCGGGTGGTAATTGTTGTGTTGTCCCTTTTATTTGTGCTGTCACATAGTTCCAAGTAGGAACGGCCGGCCCTTGAGCGTACCAAGAAGGGGATATGTAGGCGTGCGGTCCGGTAAAAATCACGGTGACTTTTTCGCCATCGATATGCTTCCAGTGCGCGTTTCCCCGATTAAAATGCGCATACAACGTGCCCTTGCTGCCTTCATGCTTATGAAGGATGAATGGGATGTGTGTGACATCTAGGTCCGATGAAACCAGTGCACCGAAGCTATATTGCTCTATAAAAATGTGTATATCGTTGATTTCGTGAGAAAGAATGGGCTCTGGCACTGAGAACTCCTTGTTAAATGGGGCGATTACCCTCGGAAACGTTGAGGATGCCTAATGCTTTTGCTCATACTAAAGAGCCATCTGTATCCATTCAAAGTGCAGTTTACCTTTCATGTTGCAGCACAGTTGAGAACAGAGGAAAAGAAATGGGGTTTTGTGATGTGTTGCTATGTGTGGAGGGGGAAATGCGTGATACCTCAGTAGACATTCAGTTGAAGCTAGGAGCATGGAGATGAAACTTGGGTTAGAACGGTTAAAGCGGTGAGTAGAGGGGTATATGGTCGAGCAAAGGAGGGAATGCAATCGGGGAGCAACAAATGCCGCTCCCCGATTAAAACTGATTACGCTGGGTTGACGTCTTCAGCTTGAGGGCCTTTGGCACCTTGAGTAACGGTCATCGTGACCTGTTGACCTTCAGTCAACGTTTTACGGCCTGAACCGTTGATTGCACTGAAGTGAACAAAAACGTCTTTACCACCTTCTTGCTGAATAAAGCCGAATCCTTTCTCGTCATTGAACCATTTTACAATGCCAGTAACTTGGTTAGACATGTTCTTTCTATCTCTCTTTCGTTGCTGACATAATGTCAGCGTTAATTCAGCCACGCGAACGTAGCACACTCTTTGTTACTTGGCATTTAGTCACGCCCAGCAATACCCGAGCATGTTAGTACTCTTTCAAGCTAAATAAAACCGAATTCTCTGGTAATTTTGCAAATTTTTCGAAAATGTCCGGTCATTTCTTCGAGGAGTGTGGTGAGCTGGCGATAAGGCAGTAGTAAAAGTGAGATAAAAGCCCATTCTGAGGAAATGAAGTATTTAAAAAACCCTTTATAAACAATGGGTTACGAAATGAGGTAATACTTACGAAGTGCGATTAGTCAAATACCGCTTTGGCAGCGAAAGTTTGCCCCCTCTAACTAGACAGGTCGGATGACCGGCCGAATCGAAGAAGGGGAAACGTGCCATTAGTCGACTGAACGGTTACATATTTCGACGATATTCACCGCCGGCGACGTAAAGCGCATTTGATATTTGACCCAGCGACGCCACTTTTACCGTTTCCATTAACGCTTCGAATGTGTTGCCTCGTGCCATCGCAACCGATTGCAGCGTGGATAAAGCGGTTTGCAGTGACGTTTGATGGCGACCATGAAAACGTTCAATGTTGTCAATTTGCTGGTTTTTTTCGTCTTCGGTAGAGCGAGCCAGTTCAAGGTTGCCTGAGATGTCTTCTGCCTCTTCGGCTAAATAGGTATTGACGCCCACCAATGGCAATGATCCATCATGTTTTTTGTGCTCATAATACATAGATTCATCCTGGATTTTGCTTCGCTGATACATCGTATCCATCGCGCCCAATACCCCACCCCGTTCAGTGATGCGGTCAAACTCCTGGTAAACGGACTCTTCAACCAAGTCCGTTAGCTGGTCTATTAAGAAGGACCCTTGCCAAGGGTTCTCACAATAGTTGAGCCCCAACTCTTTGTTGATGATGAGCTGAATGGCGACAGCGCGTCTAACGGATTCTTCTGTCGGTGTGGTGATGGCTTCATCGTAGGCATTGGTGTGCAAGCTATTGCAGTTATCGAAGAGGGCGTACATTGCTTGCAACGTTGTGCGAATATCATTGAATTGGATTTCTTGCGCGTGCAATGAGCGCCCAGAAGTTTGAATGTGGTATTTGAGCTTTTGCGAGCGTTCATTGGCTTGATATAGGTGCTTCATCGCCCTTGACCAAATACGTCTCGCGACGCGACCAATGACAGCGTATTCAGGGTCCATTCCATTGCTGAAAAAGAAGCTTAAGTTGGGGGCAAAATCGTCAATGTGCATGCCACGACTTAAATAATATTCCGCAATGGTAAAACCATTTGACAATGTGAACGCCAATTGGCTGATCGGATTCGCACCGGCTTCTGCAATGTGGTAACCGCTGATGGAGACACTGTAGAAATTTCTGACGTTGTTATCAATAAAATATTGTTGGATATCGCCCATCATGTGCATCGCGAATTCGGTCGAGAAAATGCACGTATTCTGCGCTTGGTCTTCCTTTAAAATATCGGCTTGTACCGTGCCGCGCACCATGGATAAGGTTTCTTTTTTAATGCGATGGTAAGTTTCTTTGTCAACGAGATTGTCGCCGGTGATACCTAATAATCCAAGACCTAAACCGGTATTGCCTTCGGGTAATTCGCCGGCATACCGTGGACGCTCTTTACCGGCCTTCTTGAACCATTGGTCAATCTTGGTCTGTGTGGCTGACCACTCACCGGTTTCTTTTAAGAACTTTTCAATTTGTTGGTCGATTGCGGCGTTCATATAAAAAGCGAGAATAATAGGCGCGGGCCCATTGATGGTCATTGAGACTGAGGTCGTGGGTGAGCATAGATCAAAGCCTGAGTATAGCTTTTTCATATCATCCAGACTGGCAATAGATACACCTGAGTTACCTACCTTGCCATAAATATCCGGTCGGGGTGCTGGGTTTTCTCCATAAAGCGTAACACTGTCGAATGCAGTTGATAGGCGAGCTGCAGGTTGCCCTAAACTTAAATAATGAAAACGTCGGTTTGTTCGTTCGGGTGTGCCTTCACCGGCAAACATTCTAATGGGGTCTTCACCTTCACGCCGATAAGGGAACACGCCAGCGGTGTAAGGATATTGTCCGGGCAAATTTTCTTTTAATAAAAAAGAGGTGAGACTACCCCAGTCATTACTTTCTGGAGCGGCCACTTTTGGTATGCGTGAATGGCTTAAACTTTCTCTGTAATTTTCGCCCGTAATTTCTTTATTCCGAACTTGGTATTGGTAATGCTCTTGACTGACCCCTCTTTTGTGCTGTGGCCATTCCTTAAGAGCGCTGGTGACATCGCTATCGAGCGAATTGAGATGGGAGTGATAGCGTTGACGAATCAATGAAAACTCGCATGCTTCTTGTAACTCGTCATTAGTGTAATCGCATAGTACTTGAGGCAAACAGGGGTCGTTCAGTTCTTTCAAAACTTCATAAAAATGTTGGGTTTGTTGAGCGCAAACGGATTGTTGCTGAATTCTATCTTGCTCAGCTCGACCAGTTGTTGCGATTTCGGCCAGATAGCGAACTCGCTTGCCCGGAATGATTGACGTGCCTTCCGGTATCAGTTGTTCGAATGATTGCTCAAGTTGCCACTTTTGGTGTTTTGGTGTTTTGGGTTTGATGTGTTCAATGATTTGATTAAATAACCATGTGACACCTGGATCATTAAATTGACTCGCAATGGTCGGGAATACCGGAATTTCATGGTCGGCTTTTGTAAATTCATTGTGATTTCGACGCCATTGTTTTCTGACGTCTCGAAGTGCATCTTGAGAGCCTGGTTTCTCAAATTTATTGATGACAATCAAGTCAGCGAAGTCCAGCATGTCGATTTTTTCTAATTGGCTTGCTGCACCAAATTCAGACGTCATGACATATGTAGATAGGTCCACCATATCTACGATCTCGCTGTCGCTTTGTCCTATGCCTGCTGTTTCGACGATGACGAGGTCAAACCCTGCAGTTCGCAAAAAGTTAATTGCGTCGTTTAACATTTCGCTGGTGGCTGCATGTTGGCGACGTGTGGCAATTGAGCGCATATAAAGGTTAGGATTGCGCAAGCTGTTCATTCGAATTCTGTCCCCCAGCAATGCGCCACCTGTTCTGCGTCGAGTGGGATCAACGGCCAGCACGGCCACTTTTAGCTCAGGTAAGTAATGACCAAATCGTCCGAGAATCTCGTCTGTTAAACTCGATTTACCGGCTCCGCCGGTGCCGGTAATACCCATAACCGGTGCGCGGTATTCAGCATGTTGCCACTCTTCGCGTAGCAGGTTAATTTGATCTCGGTTGATGGCTTGATCTTCGATTGAAGACAGCGTTTGAGCAATTGAAAGATCGTTATGCTTGAGTCGATCTGGAAGAGCGGCAGGGCGCTGATGCTGGTGAGCACGAGAGACGACGTCGTCTATCATGCCTAGAAGACCCATATTCATACCGTCGTTCGGGTGGTAAATTCTTTCTACCCCGTAAGTTTGCAATACTTGGATTTCTTCCGGAGTGATGGTGCCACCGCCACCACCAAAAACACGAATGTGCCCAGCATCCAGTTCTTTCAATCGGTCAACAAGGTATTTGAAGTATTCATTATGCCCACCTTGATACGAACTCAAGCAAATGGCATCTGCATCTTCTTGGATAGCCGCGCGCAGTACGTCATCTACGCTACGATTGTGTCCGAGGTGAATGACTTCCACCCCTTTATCTTGAATCAAGCGTCGCATGATATTGATTGCTGCGTCATGTCCATCAAATAATGATGCAGCAGTTACAAACCGTAGCGGCGGATTTAGTCTTTCGCTCATCCTGCCTGTCCTCATTGTCTTGTTGATTTTTTATTCTTTTAATTGATTCTAAGTGCGTCAAATGGTCATAGAAAGGGCTTTTTAGGTCTATCGCTCTAGGGCTATGAATGCTGGCGAATAAGGACAATATTTTAGAAATAAATGGGAATATGTACGTCTATTGCGGACAACTTACTGGAGATGTGGCATGAAATAGCTACATCGGCCGACGCTAAATCGTGGTTAAGCGTGGACCGCTTTGTTTTCTTGAGCAAGACCCTAGTCGTTTTACGCTGGCGGCTTTGATGTAAAAACGCTAAAGTGCAGCCCTTTTTACTTCGATCGTCAGGAAAGGGTTTCATGTTTACAAAAAAACTACGGCCAAATGGATTGGTTACGCGTCGAATAGCGGCAATTGCGTTGTTAATGACGGTGATCTCGGGATGTGGCTCTGACAAAAATGAGCCAGACCCTCAGGAAGTTAAGCCTGTAGTTGAAGTCGAACAAATAGAAAAAGAACCTGTTCAATTGGTGAGCATAAATGCCGCTTCAAATTCTGCTAACTCAAATCAAGTTGACGCAATCAGCCCTTGGTTGCAGCTAATACATTCTCATACGACAGGCCAAATATCTCGTTTTCATCCTATTACGCTCAAGCTAAATCAAGCGTTGCCCAAAAATGCTGAGGGTGAACTGATTCAGTTCACGCCGCCTATATCTGGCTTTGGCCAGATGATGGAAGATAATGTTTACCGGTTCACACCCACTGAGCCTCTTCCGTCCGGTCAAAAATATGAGGCACAGGTACTGACAAAAGCGCTCGGCATGCCCCAGTTTAGTGAGGAAAATTATCGATTCAATTTTGAAGTCATTGCGCAAGCATTTGAACTCCAACTAGATGGGTTAAAAGTGGGCAAAGAAGATGAGATGTCATTTTCTGGGAAACTGATCACTTCAGATGATGTGGCATTAGACGAACTGTCGACCTTTATTTCTGCTGAGCATGATGGTGAATCATTAAAAGCGGTTTGGGATGAAGAAAGCAAAAACCCGAGGTCGCATGCCTTTACGTTTAAGGATATTGAACGATTTAGGTCTACGAGTGACTTCGTTATTTCTTGGGACGGCCAAGACATCGGGGTAAATAAACGAGGTAAAAAATCGTTTGCTGTGCATGCACGTGAAGACTTTGATGTATTTTCAATACAGACAATACAAGATGGAAATCAAAAAATTCAGGTTAACTTTTCACAACGATTGGCTGTAAATCAAGATTTAAAAGGATTGATCAAGCTTTCCTCAGGGAAATTCAGAACAGCGACGAGTGGGCCAACACTCACGATCTATCCGTCCAATAAAATCAGTGGCGAAGTGACTGTAGAGATTGATGCAGCCATTAAAAGCACCGATGACACTCAAATGGGAGCCCCTGTTAGTAAAACGCTAAAGTTTCTAAATTATAAGCCAAGCGTAAAGTTTATTGGTAAGGGTAATATTTTACCTGTGTCCGATAAATTAAGTATTCCCTTTGAAGCGACGAATGTGAATTCTGTGCAAGTGACGGCATTCCAAATTTTTGAAAGTAATATGCCTCAATTTTTCCAAGCGAATGATGTAAATGGAAATGAAAATCTAAAACGAGTAGGGCGGTATTTGTGGCGAAAAACGGTACAGTTGAAGGAGCCTGTCCAAGATACGAAAAATCGCTTCAATTTAGATGTTCGAGATCTCGTATTGGCGCACCCTGGAAGTTTATTCCGCTTTGAACTCTCTATTAATCGATCTAATTCAATCTATGAATGCTCTGCGTCAGATAAAAATACGCCTGCTGCAAAAGAGAGTCCATTTGTCAATTTTGACAGTTTAATGGAGAAAGAAGCCAGCTCTTGGGATAACTACGAAAATTATTATGGTGGAAATCGCTACTGGGGACGTCGGGATAATCCTTGTCGAGACAGCTATTATCAATATGCTAGCGAGGCAAAGGATCAAAAAAACTTTATCGCTAGCAATGTTGGCTTAATTGCCAAGCAAGGTAAAGATGGGCGCTTTGTAGTGATTGCTTCCAATTTAAGCTCTGGCGACCCTATTGATGGTGCGGAAGTCAAAGTAGTGAACTTCCAAAATCAAGTATTGGGACAAGCAAAAACGGACGAAAATGGTTTTGCCGCTGTAGCATTAAGTGCCTCCCCTTATTTGGTTATAGTTAAAAAAGGAAATGAAATTGGATACCTAAAAGTCAGTAAGGCCCTAGCGCTTTCAACAAGCCATTATAATGTGGGCGGAGTAAATATAGAAAAAGGTATTAAGGCTGAATTGTATACAGAACGTGGTGTGTGGCGTCCCGGCGATGACATCCACCTCACAGTGGTAGTAGAAGATAAAATCAATAGCATTCCAGACAACCACCCTGTGACGTTAGAGTTTTTCAACCCTAGAAATCAGCGGGTGTCGGTGCAAGTGAATAGCACACCTAAAGGTGGGTTTTATGCATTCACATTGAAGACCGCAGAAGATGACATGACGGGCTTATGGAAAGCCGTTGCCAACCTTGGCGGATTAAAATTTAGTAAAGACATCAATATTGAAATGGTAAAACCCAATCACCTTAAAATGAAGCTGGATCTAAAAGGTGATGATATACGGGTTAATAAAGTGAATAGAGGATCTTCTGAAGGTTTGCTGGAGGGAAGTTTTTTTGCACAGTGGATGCATGGAGCAAAAGCATCAAAATTGTCAGCTGACATGTCTTTGCAAATGAATCCAGTTAAAACGAAATTCAACACATATAGCGATTTCTTGTTTGATGACCCAATCAATACGTTCAGTGGAAGAAGCACCAAGTTGGCATCTTTTGATTTAGATAAAGATGGCAATGCTGAAATCAAAGCAGATGTGTACATTCCTTCGGCATCACCCGGTAAGTTAAGCGGCACGCTTACCAGTAGGGTCTTTGAACCAAGCGGTGATTTCAGCATCTCCAAGCAAACCTTGGAAATTCATCCGTTTCAGCAATACATTGGTATGCTGATGCCAAAAGGCGATGCCGCACGAGGCATGCTGTTAACCGATAAGAAGCACAAAGTCGATTTAGCCTTGGTTAACCCTGATGGAAAACTTGTATTGGGTGAGCAATCAGCACAAGCGACGTTGTATAAGCTAAATTGGAAATGGTGGTGGGATACCAGTGGGGATTCACTTGCGAGCTATGCGAGTCGTCATCACTCAAAGCATATTCTAAAAGAAAAAATTCCATTAAAAGATGGTTTGGGGCAGTGGGAATTTGAGGTCAAATATCCGTCTTGGGGTCGATATTTGCTTCGTATCTGTGATGAAAACGGATACCACTGCACGGGCAAAGTATTTTATATGGACTGGCCTGGATGGGCAGGCCGAGACCAAACTCAAAAAGGTATGGGTGCAAATGTACTGACCATTGCAACCGATAAAACAAAGTATGAAGTCGGTGAACTCGCCACCATTACTTTGCCAGAAGCGAATAAAGGCCGCGCACTGATATCAATCGAAAATGGCAGTCAGGTGATTGATAACTATTGGGCGGACCTATCGCAAACCGGTAGCCGTTTACAGATTCCGGTCACGCAGGCTATGACGCCAAATGCATATATATCCGTAACCATTATTCAGCCTCATGAATTCAAAGGTAATGACGAGCCCATTAGGTTAATGGGCATTACACCGATTACGGTCACTGATCCGAAAACGTTTTTAAACCCCGAAATTGTCGTGCCATCTGAAGTGAAACCACGGTCTACCATGACGGTGAAGGTGAGTGAGAAAGACAATAAAAGTTTCTATTATACGCTAGCGATTGTAGACGAAGGACTGCTTGGTTTAACGCAGTTCAGAACACCTGACTTGCATCGAGGCTTTTATAAAAAAGAAGCGCTGGGCGTGAAAACATGGGATTTATACGACCATGTTGTGGGAGCCTATGGTGCAAGCCTTGAGCAGTTTTTGGCGATTGGTGGTGATGGCGATTTGGGTGATAAGAAACGCGATGATGATAATCGACGTTTCCCTCCCGTTGTGAAGTTTATGGGCCCATTTTTATTGCCCGAAGGGCAACCTCAAACCCACGAGGTGGAGATTCCGCCTTATTTAGGCGAAGTTAGAGTGATGCTAGTAGCGGGTAACAGCGGTGCTTACGGTAAAGCGGAAGAATCGGTTTACGTTAGGCAGCCACTTAACCTTTTGACGACACTGCCTCGGGTATTGGGTCAGGGTGAATCATTGAAAGTACCGGTGACCCTTTTCACGACCAGCGATGAAATTCGTGATGCGACGGTTTCTGTTTCCACGAGTGATCATATCTCTGTGCTGAAAAAAGAACACAGTGTGTCCTTCGGTCAAACACAGGAAAAAATGGTATTCGTGCCAATAGAAGCGAATAAATTAGGTAAAGCAAAAGTGACGGTCGTTGCTAAGTCAGGCCAGCATAGCGCAACACAAACCATTAATATTGATGTCAACCCGCAGACTGCGTCAGAAAAGCGTATCAAGCAAACGCGATTGGCGCCGGGTGAAAAATGGGCAGAAAAAATTGATTTATTTGGTATTGAAGGTACGCAAAGCGTAGCGTTAGAAATGAGCACCATGCCACCACTTAATTTACAAGGCCGTTTAAGTTACCTGGTGAACTTCCCACATGGCTGTGTCGAGCAAACGACTTCTAAGGCCTTACCGCAACTGTTTCTACCGACGTTGACAAACCTGAGTGATGAGCAATTAGAGGAAATACAAGGTCATGTAACGGCGGCAATTGAAAAATTGCGACGTTATCAAAACAATAGTGGTGGATTCAGCTATTGGCCGAGCAGTGATCATGTTCATGATTGGGCGTCCAGTTATGTTGGCCACTTCTTGTTAATGGCGCAAGAGAAAGGTTATCACGTCCCTCGCAACCTTTTGTCGGGTTGGGAAGTGAACCAGAATCGGATGGCTAAAGCTTGGACCGGTGGCCAGGAAAGAAACCAGGCGTATCGACTTTATACGCTCGCTCTCAGTGGCAAAGCGGAATTAGGCGCTATGAATCGATTGAGACAGCGCCAAAAGATGGAGGCAGTAACACGCTGGCTATTAGCAGCCGCTTATCAATTGGCAGGACAGCAGCAAGCTGCAATGGAGCTAATAGATGGTTTGTCTGTTGAAGATTCTTTTGATACATCGGACAACGATGACTCATTTGGTTCGACGTTGAGGGATCAGTCCATTGTATTGCTGAGTTTATTAGAGCTAGGAGAGACTGAGCGAGCGGGGCTAATGGCTCAGAAAATAAGTACGCAATTGATTGAACACGATCAATACTACAGCACACAAACCACCGCATTCGCGCTTATGTCTATGGCGATTTACGCGAAATATCTTCCAGAATCCGAACAAAGCGGAATAAAAGTAAAATGGCAATCGTTAATCGAACCTGTGGTGCTGGAAGATGCGATTACTGTGTTCCCGCTTGGTATAGACGGCGATGAGTCTGATATCTTGCTGGAAAATACCAGTGCTTTACCGATATATGTAGACGTTATCTCTGAAGGAACCCCTAAAATATTTGAGGATAAGTCAGCATCGAATCAACTCAGTATTGATGTCATCCATACTCGACATACTTCAAGAGAAGGTAACCAACTTAGAGTGAAAAAAGGAGATGATTACAAACAAGGGGATGATTACGAAGTTCGAGTGGTCGTCCAAAATAAATCCAGCGGGGAGCTGAAGTATCTAGCGTTAACGGTGCCAGTTGCTTCGGGTTTCGAAATTCGAAGTGACAGCAGTGAAGCGAATCTACGCAAGTTGTACGATTTTCAGGACGTTCGTGATGATCGTATTTTTACTTACTTTGATTTAAAGAAAGGTGAAAAGAAAACCTTCTATTATACTGTAAACGCAACCTATCAAGGGCGATATTACCAATCGGCTGTGATGGTAAAGGATATGTATGACGACTCTATCTCAGCAAAAAATGCTGGGCATTGGATCGATATTGTTCGATAGCAAGTAGAGCTTAAACACACCTTAGGTGCATCTAAGGTGTGTTTTTTTTTGGTTTTATCGTTAGCCAATTTTAAATGTTGCCATATTAAAAAAACGCAGTTGAGCGTTATAAAAAGCCATGGGTGTTTTTAGGTGGCTAAAGCCAATCACATGTTAGGCCATTAGATGCGTGGTAAAGCGCATCACGGTTATTTAGGGCAATTGCCATTTCGGCACTTTTAAATTCAATTTAAGGTAAATCGTCGCTATTGGATGGTAGATAGTCAGTGGAACTAAGATTCAAGTCTTTTAAGCGCATGCGCATGATAATACTCTCCGCCGTTATTATCTGCGTCGCTGCAATACTGTTTGCTTGGTGGCGTAGCCTGCCATCTCCGTTGTTTTCGGTGCCTTATTCCCCGGTCTTAATCGATAGGAACGAACAGCTGCTCGAAGTTCGATTAGCAAAAGATGAACAATGGCGTTTCCCTCCACAAGAGGTATTGCCGCCTGCATATGTGCAAGCACTACTGGTGTTTGAGGATAAGCGTTTTTATGACCATATAGGTGTTGATTTTATTGCTTTGGCTCGAGCACTTTGGCAAAACCTTACGGCAGATAAGGTGGTCAGTGGTGGCAGTACCATCAGTATGCAAGTCATTCGGTTAGCCAAAAAAAACCCACCTAGAACCTATTTTGAAAAACTGAAAGAAGTCATTCAGGCAACACGGTTAGAGGTCGCTTTTTCCAAAAGCGAAATATTATCCATGTATGCCGCTCATGCACCGTTCGGAGGTAACGTGGTAGGCTTGACGACGGCCAGCTGGCGGTACTTTGGTCGTGCACCGAAGCAATTGTCGTGGGCTGAAAGTGCATTGTTGGCCATACTGCCGAATAGTCCTCACCTTATTCGTCCAGGGCGAAATCAAGATCGATTAAAAGCCAAAAGAAATCGTTTGCTAACGCGATTGCATGAGCAATCTCTTTTGACCGAGCTGGATTATAAATTAGCGATCAGTGAGCCGCTGCCTGATGGCGTTTTACCGTTTCCTCGCCGAGCACCTCATTTGTTAGAATCGCTTATGGCTTCCGAAAAACAAGGTATGATTACCACAACGGTAAACAGTGATTTGCAGCAGCAAATGCATCGAGTTGCTCAGTTGTACGGAGAGCGTATTGGCGCGCTTGGCATTCATCATCTTGCTTTAACCGTCATTGATAATCATAGCCACAAAGTGGTCGCGTATATTGGCAATAACGGCTATAGCCATGCGCCCGGTACGGGCAAAGCGATTGATTTAATTCATCGTCCGCGAAGCACTGGCAGTATTCTGAAACCAATTCTTTATGCAGCTATGTTGCAGGATGGAGAAATTACCCCTAATCAATTGGTGGCTGATGTACCTGCAAAGTTTGATGGATATGCTCCCGAAAACTACGACCTTCAATTTCGCGGTGCTGTGCCAGCAAAACAAGCACTCGCTCAATCACTCAATATGCCCGCTGTGAACATGCTCCGAGATTATGGCATTCATCGCTTTTACGACTTTTTGAAAGCAGAAGGGATGAGCACACTATTTAGGCCAGCAGATGATTACGGACTCCCGTTGATTTTAGGGGGTGCAGAAGGCACTTTATGGGAGATGACGCGTATGTATTCCCAGCTGGCGCGTACAGCAATGAATTTACCGTCAAAAAGCCTTGCTTGGTCGGAGGTCTCGTCACTTCCAGAAAAGCAGGAGTCACGACTCACCCCAGGAGCAGCATGGCTTACAATTCAAGCTTTAACGGAAGTAGGCCGCCCAGGGCACAACCAACATTGGAAGCAATACAGCAGCAGTCGGAAAATTGCGTGGAAGACGGGGACCAGTTATGGTTTTAGAGACGCGTGGGCGATTGGTGTTACTCCCGAGTTTACCGTTGGAGTTTGGGTTGGTAATGCGGAAGGCTCAGGGTTGCCAGGGCTTACTGGCACACAGTCTGCTGCGCCGCTTATGTTTGAAGCTTTCAATCTATTGCCAGATACCACTTGGTTTCAAAAACCACAGTATGACCTGTCGAGTGTGCAGGTGTGCCGTAATGACGGCTACTTGGCTTCTCGGTACTGCGATCCCATTCGTTTAGATATTCCTAAAAACGCACAATATCGCAAAATAAGCCCCTTTCACTCGCGTATTCACACGGATGCCTCGGGGTACAATCGAGTGTCGGCAGAATGTGAGTCGCTAGCGAACATTCAAGAGCACAACTGGTTTTCCTTGCCTCCGCGCATAGCGTACTTTTACGGTAAACATCATACCGAATATAGGCCGATGCCTAAGTGGCGTAAAGATTGCCTTAATCTAAATGCTGCTCAAAACCCAATGTCTTTTCTCTACCCACAAAAAGGTACAGAGGTTTATATTCCGAGGCAGTTGGACGGTACACGGTCGAGCATAGTGGCTGAGCTAGCGCATGAATATCCCGCCTCCACTGTCCATTGGTATTTGGATGAGGCCTACATTGGCACAACACAGCGAATACATCAGCAGGCGCTGTCACCTAAAGCGGGTTCGCATAAACTGTTCGTCATGGACGATAGTGGTATTAGCCAGCAAGTATTCTTTGATGTATTGAGCAATTAATGGACTAATATTCGCTCTAAACATGGGTGGTATCTTTTGTTGTGCGGATAGCCTTGAACCTTGAAATTTGATTTAATACTCCCCGCAAATTGAGTTGGACTCGACTAAATATGTTTAAGACGACTGAATGGCGAATATTTTACTTAGAGAAATGTTAATTATTGGATCAATCCAATAATGGAATTGGCTCGAGTGCTATCTCTGGGCGATGCAAATGGCTGTACTTGGTAAGTACATTGGCGTTTGCATAAGCAAGAGAGTTCGGCGCTCCGTACAGGTGAAACTCCCCAAACTTGGCCGGATTTTCGCATCGCTTAATCCAAGCGATTGTACAGATATGAGCCTTCATGTGGTCCTTCGTAAGGATCACCACTGATTACATAGGAAACAGAATGCCTGTTATTACCCTCCCAGATGGCTCACAACGTGAGTTTGATTCTGCCGTTACGGTTATGGATGTCGCTGCTGACATTGGTACCGGTCTCGCTAAGGCCACCATCGCAGGTGCTGTGAATGGTGAGTTGGTTGATGCGTGTGAGTTGATCTCTGAAAACGCTGAGCTACGAATTATTACCGCAAAAGATGATGAAGGACTTGAGATTCTTCGACACTCTTGTGCGCACCTGCTCGGCCACGCGATCAAGCAATTGTGGCCACAAGCCAAAATGGCGATTGGCCCGACCATCGACAACGGGTTCTATTACGACGTAGACCTTGACTTCCCGATTAACGAAGAAGAACTGAAAGAACTTGAGAGCCGCATGAATGCGCTCGCTAAGACCAGTTATCCGGTGGTAAAAAAAGTGGGCTCTTGGCAAGCCGCTCGTGACACATTTGAAGAGCGTGGAGAGACCTATAAAATCGAGATTTTGGACGAAAACATCCCTAAAGACTCGACGCCTGCGCTGTATCACCACGAAGAATATATTGATATGTGCCGTGGGCCACACGTACCGAATATGAAGTTTTGCCAAAACTTTAAATTAATGAAAGTGGCTGGCGCATACTGGCGCGGCAATTCAGATAACAAAATGCTGCAACGTATTTACGGTACCGCATGGGCAGATAAAAAAGCCCTTAAAGCGTACTTGCAACGATTAGAAGAAGCTGAAAAGCGTGATCACCGCAAGCTGGGTAAAGCATTAGATCTATTCCACTGGCAGGAAGAAGCACCCGGTATGGTGTTCTGGCACGCAAAAGGATGGTCTGTGTACAACACACTCGAATCCTACATGCGTGGCAAATTGGCGGAGTACCAGTACGAGGAAGTGCGCGCGCCGATGGTGATGGATGTCTCTATGTGGGAAAAGTCTGGCCATTGGGACAAATACCAAGACGCTATCTTTGCGACTGAATCTGAAAAGCGAACTTATGCTGTTAAGCCAATGAACTGCCCAGGTCACCTTCAGATCTTCAATCAAGGCCTGAAAAGTTACCGAGATCTGCCTTATAGAATGGCAGAATTTGGTGTGGTTCATCGTAATGAGCCTTCTGGTTCGCTACATGGCCTGATGCGTGTCCGCTCATTTACACAGGATGATGCGCATGTTTTTTGTACTGAAGAGCAAATTCTGGATGAAGTCACCAGCTGTATACGCATGGTTTATGATGTATATCGCGACTTCGGTTTTGAAGATAGCATTGCCGTTAAGCTATCCACTCGTCCCGAGAAACGCATTGGCTCAGATGAGGTGTGGGATAAAGCCGAAAAAGGCCTTGCGGACGCTCTGAAGGCGAATGACCTAGAGTATGAGATTCAAGAGGGTGAAGGCGCGTTCTATGGGCCTAAAATTGAGTTCACGCTCTTCGACTGCTTAGACCGCGCTTGGCAGTGTGGCACGATTCAGTTGGACTTCTCCATGCCTGGCCGTTTGGGTGCCCAGTACGTAGATGAACAGGGTGATCGCCAAACACCGGTCATGATTCACCGTGCTATTCTCGGTTCACTTGAGCGTTTTATCGGAATATTGATCGAGCATTACGCAGGCAACTTGCCCGCTTGGTTGGCCCCAACTCAGGTCATGGTGCTCAATATTACCGACAATCAGGCCGATTACGTGAAAAAAGTGGAGCAAAACCTTGCTTTTCAGGGCTTTAGAGTGCAATCGGACTTGAGAAACGAGAAGATCGGCTTTAAAATCCGCGAGCACACTTTACAGAAGGTCCCATATTTGTTGGTGACCGGAGACAAAGAAGTGGCTTCAGATGCTGTCGCAGTGCGCACACGTAGTGGTGAAGATTTAGGTACAATGACTCTGCAAGAGTTTGGTGACCTGCTACGTAGTGATATTAGCAAACGCGGACAGTAACGACTTGGGCTTTATGGAGTATTAACCATCAGACGCGACAACCGAAATAATCGAGCTCGCCCAGAAAGGGCATCTATTAATGAGAACATCCGAGCTCGCGAGTGCCGACTTATAGATGCAGAAGGGCAGCAAGTAGGCGTTGTGCCGATGAATGAGGCCCTTGAAAAAGCAAAAGAAGCCGAATTAGATTTAGTTCAAATAGCAGACGGTGATCCGATCGTATGTAAGATCATGGATTATGGCCAAAAGCTCTATGAAGAGAAGAAAGCCAAAGCCGCTGCTAAGAAGAAGCAAGTTCAGACCCAGGTTAAGGAAGTCAAATTCCGCCCTGGTACTGAGGAAGGGGACTATCAGGTAAAACTTCGCAACCTGACCAAGTTCCTGGAACATGGGGACAAGACCAAGATTACATTGCGTTTTCGTGGTCGTGAGATGGCTCACCAAGAATTGGGCATGAAGCTACTGAAGCGAGTTGAGGAAGACCTCAAAGAACTGGCCAACGTAGAATTGCGTCCAAAGATGGAAGGTCGTCAGCTAACCATGGTGTTAGCACCCATTAAAAAAGGTAAGTAGATAGGTCAATTTAAAGTTCTACCTTCATTGAATTGAGTGCCGTTTACACTGTAAACGGCAATTGGTAGGCACCTACTGCTGTTGATTAAACCAATGCGAGTGAGATTTTTTAGCCATGGCTAACAAAATTAAGAGTCACAGTGGTGCTGCAAAGCGCTTCAAGCCGACTGCAAACGGCTTTAAACACCGTCAAGCACATCGTGCTCACATCTTGACCAAAAAAAGCACCAAGCGTAAGCGTCATTTGCGTGCTCAGTTGCAAGTTAATGCATCTGACGTACCGTTGATCAAGCGTATGCTACCTGGCGTTTAATATAATTTTTGGTTAAGAGGAGTTTAATATGGCTCGCGTAAAACGTGGTGTGGTAGCACGCCGTCGTCACAAGAAAGTT
Source organism: uncultured Saccharospirillaceae bacterium (assembly GCA_947503895.1). GTDB lineage: Bacteria > Pseudomonadota > Gammaproteobacteria > Pseudomonadales > Oceanobacteraceae > Bermanella. Next base: position 596,472 of record CANNFT010000001.1, on the reverse strand, counting down.
CTAAAGCAAGCTAAAGGTTACTATGGAGCACGTTCACGTGTATTCCGCGTAGCTAAGCAAGCGGTTATCAAAGCTGGTCAATATGCTTACCGTGACCGTCGTCAGCGTAAGCGTCAATTCCGCGCATTGTGGATTGCACGTATCAACGCTGGTGCACGTATCAACGGTTTGTCATACAGCCGATTTATTAATGGTCTTAAAATAGCCTCTATCGAAATTGATCGTAAGGTTCTAGCTGACTTGGCCGTTAATGAGAAAGCTGCATTTGCTGCTCTAGTTGAGAAAGCAAAAGCCTCTCTGTAAGCGACTTCGCTAAACAGAACGAAATCGTGACAGGCGAAAGCCTAGTCACACCGAATAGGGGAAGCGCCAACCGGCCTTCCCCTATTTTTGTTTTTAATGCATAGATATTTTCAGTACACACCATTCATAGGTATTGGTCGCTTTCGTAATAAAGCTGGTTAAGAGTGCCTTCGTAAAAGCGTTACACAGTGTTTAGATGTAACCCTAAAGGCAAAAGTATTGAAGAGTGTGTTAAAGCCGAATCATAACCACGTACGAATGGACATCGTATGTGGCCAACTGTGGAGCAGGAAAATTGGAAAATTTACAATCTCTTGTAGGTGAAGCGCTAAAAGCGGTCGAACAAGCCGGTGACACGAAAGGCTTGGACCAAGTGCGCGTCGACTTTCTTGGTAAAAAAGGTCGAATTACCGCTCAGCTGAAAAACTTGGGTTCGCTCAGTGCAGAAGAGCGTCCACAAGCAGGCGCTAAAATAAACGAAGCCAAGCAAGAAGTAGAGACAGCTATTCGTGCAAAGAAAAATGCACTGGAAACCCTTGCCTTAGCCGAAAAACTAAAAGCTGAATCCATTGATGTCACTTTACCAGGTCGCGGACAGCGCACAGGTGGATTGCACCCTGTTACGCGAACAATGGAACGAATCGAAAGCTTCTTCAGTAATGCTGGCTATCAAGTGGCGCATGGTCCAGAAGTGGAAGATGATTTCCACAATTTTGAAGCATTGAACATTCCTTCGCATCACCCTGCGCGCGCTATGCACGACACTTTTTACTTCAATGCTTCAACTTTGTTACGCACTCATACATCGCCTGTGCAAATTCGCACAATGGAAACCCAAGAGCCGCCTATCAGGATTGTTTGTCCCGGCCGAGTTTATCGATGCGATTCTGATGTGACGCACACACCGATGTTTCATCAAGTTGAAGGATTATTGGTGGATAAGGGTGTTAGTTTTGCCGATTTGAAAGGTACGGTAGAGCAGTTTTTGCGTGTGTTTTTTGAAAAAGAGTTGGCCGTTCGTTTTAGGCCGTCTTACTTCCCCTTCACCGAACCTTCTGCTGAGGTGGACATGGAATGTGTTATGTGTAGCGGGAAGGGTTGCCGCGTATGTTCCCATACAGGGTGGCTTGAAGTCATGGGTTGTGGGATGGTGCATCCAAAAGTATTTGAAGCGTCCGGTGTAGATGCAGAGCAATATTCTGGTTTTGCATTTGGAATGGGTGTTGAGCGATTAGCTATGTTGCGATACAGCGTTAATGATTTACGTTTATTTTTTGAAAATGATCTGAACTTCTTAGAGCAATTTAATTAGCCAGCGTGTGATCAATTTAAAAAGTGTTTGAATCTATGAGTATCGAACACGCGTTGATCGAATCGAAATCTAATAGACGTAAAATTTAGCGATAACAGGATTTATAAATATGAAATTCAGTGAAAGCTGGTTAAGAGAGTGGGTAAACCCAACTCTAAGCACAGAAGAGCTGGTTGCTCAAGTCACGATGGCAGGGCTAGAGGTGGATGCGGTAGAGCCCGTAGCCGGTCTGTTCACGGGTATTGTGGTTGGTGAAGTGACTAAGCGTGAACAACACCCAGATGCTGATAAATTAAGTTTGTGTGAAGTCAGCGATGGCACCGAAACATTCCAGGTGGTGTGTGGTGCGCCCAATGTACGAGAAGGCATTAAAGTACCGTTTGCGAAAGTCGGTGCAATATTACCCACGCCTGAAGGTAAAGATTTCAAAATTAAAAAAGCAAAACTGCGTGGTGTGGAATCATGTGGAATGCTTTGCTCGGCTGCAGAGCTGCACTTATCGGATGATCACGATGGCATCCTAGAGCTGCCATTAAATGCTCCTGTTGGCGCTGACGTTCGCGACTACCTAAAACTAGATGATCAAATCATCGATGTAGACTTGACGCCAAATCGAGCGGATTGCCTAAGTCTTAAAGGGCTTGCGCGTGAAGTGGGTGTACTCAACAACCTCGATGTACAAGAGCCTGTAATTGAATCTGTACCACCGAGTATCGATGATCAATATTCAGTGGAGCTGCTAGCACCGTCTGCGTGTCCTAAGTTTGTTAGCCGTATAGTGAAAGGAGTTGATGTCACAGCGGAAACACCACTCTGGATGGTTGAAAAGTTGCGTCGTAGTGGGATTCGTTCTATTGACCCCATTGTTGATGTCACAAATTTCGTGATGCTAGAGCAGGGTCAACCAATGCACGCTTACGATTTAAGTAAGTTGTCAGGTGGTATTCAGGCTCGTATGGCAAGCCCTGCAGAAAAGCTCACTTTGTTAGACGGGCAAACGTTATCGTTAACAGAAGAAACGCTAGTCATTGCGGATAAAGAAAAAGCGCTGGGTATTGCCGGCGTTATGGGTGGCGAGCATTCCGGCGTAAGCGCAGAAACCCAAGATATTTTGTTAGAAGTCGCATACTTCGATCCAATTGCCATAGCAGGCAAGGCTCGAAACTATGGTCTACACACAGATGCCAGTCATCGATTTGAGCGAGGTGTGGATCATGCCGGTCAAAAAAATGTGATTGAGCGAGCAACAAAATTGATATTGGAAATCTGTGGTGGGCAAGCAGGGCCGGTTGCAGAAGCCATCGATGAATCAGCTATGCCACAGCTAAAGGCTGTTGAATTACGCGCTAGCAAGCTACAACAAGCGTTGGCACTTGAATTGCCGAAGTCCGACGTGACTAACATGTTGACAAGACTAGGGCTGCAGGTCACTGAAACGGATCACGGATGGTCGACCATTGCACCGAGCTACCGCTTTGACATCAGCATTGAGCCGGATCTCATCGAAGAAGTGGCAAGAATACACGGTTATAACAATATTCCCGTGACCACGCCGAATATGGATCTTGGCTTGACGCTAAAAGAAGAGGTCAAGACTCCACTGCAAATGATCAAGCAATATTTCGTTGACGTGGGTTATCAAGAAGCCATTACATACAGCTTTGTTGATCCAAAAATCCAGAAGTTGATTGACCCAGAAGTGAATGGTTTAGAGCTGGCTAACCCAATATCCGCTGATATGGGCGTCATGCGTTCAACACTTTGGGTGGGATTGCTTAAAGCGGCGGAATACAACTTAAATCGTCAACAGGAATCCGTACGCTTGTTTGAATCAGGTCTGAGTTTTGTGCCAACCGATCAGGGATTGGTGCAAGAGCCCATGATAGCGGGTCTAGTGTGCGGTACACGATGCTCAAAGGGTTGGTCAAACGACACTCAAAAAGTAGATTTCTATGACATTAAGGGCGACCTAGAAAATATGTTGTCGTTCAATGGCGTCAGCGAGTTTACGTTTGAAGTAGGGAGTCACCCAGCGTTGCACCCAGGACAGACAGCAGCAGTCATGAAAGGCGGTAAGCAAATAGGCCTAGTGGGTGGGTTGCACCCTCAGGTGCAAGCGCAGCTAGGTATTAAGCAACCTGTTTTCTTGTTTGAGCTTAAGCTAAATGATGTTCGTGAGGGTGTGCTGCCAAAGTTTGCACCATTGTCCAAATTCCCAGCCGTAGGACGTGACCTTGCTTTCGTCGTGAGCGAGGAAGTAAGTTGGACTCAAGTTGCCAATATCATTCGAGAGCAAGCTGGAAGCAACCTCAAAAATGTCACGTTATTTGATGTCTATCGCGGGCAAGGTATTGAAAATGGTAGAAAAAGTCTTGCTTTGGGCTTGACGTGGCAAGATCCTTCGCGCACTCTCAATGATGAAGAAATAAGCAGTTGGATTGATGCAGTCATCAATGCCCTGCAAGAATCATTAGGAGCACAATTGCGAGGTTGATCATGACCGCAATTACCAAGGCGGATATGGCAGATAAGCTATTTGAAGAACTTGGTTTGAACAAGCGCGAAGCCAAAGAAATGGTGGATATCTTCTTTGAAGAAATCCGCTCATGCTTAACGGAAAAAGAACAAGTTAAGCTCTCTGGCTTCGGCAACTTTGACCTGAGAGAAAAAAGAGAGCGACCGGGCCGTAACCCTAAAACAGGGGAGGAGATTCCTATCTCGGCAAGGTGTGTTGTAACGTTTCGCCCAGGTCAAAAACTTAAAGTTCAGGTCGAAGCATTTAACGAAAATGGATAGCCAGCTGAAAGGCGGGGTATCAGCTTCAGATATACCAGAAAGGCGCTATTTCACCATCGGAGAGGTGGGTGAAATGTGCGAATTAAAACCCCACGTCTTAAGGTACTGGGAGCAAGAATTTTCCCAGCTCAAGCCTTCCAAGAGGCGAGGTAATCGTCGTTATTATTTACGCGATCAAATCTTTATTGTCCTCAAAATAAAGCAACTCTTATACGAACAAGGATATACAATATCCGGTGCTCGCCAAAAATTAGATGAAAAACCACCCCCGCCGTTGAACTCAAAATTATCCCAGCAACCGATACCTCAACAGAAAATCATTCAAGACGTTATTTCTGATTTAGAAGCCACGCTGGAAATTCTAAACGTATCCTGAGTGCGAATAGCAATGCTATGTAAAGGAAGACGAGGCTATCGAAGTCTTCTGAGTTCTAGTTTAGTCGCTCATTTCTAGATCAGTCAGGGAAAGAGACCAATAGCGTGTTAATGGCGCCTCTAAATTTCTTTCGTCTAAAGTTTGAATAAAAATATCAGATTTAACTGGTAGGACACCAATAATGAGTCCATGTTTCTCCAGTATCATTCGAGAAAGGAGTACACCTTTTGGGTTCTTTTCCGAATGTAGAGTCAGTTGACTTACTCTGGGTATGTAACGGCCCCGGGCGCTAAAAAAATCATCGAAGTTTTTTGCTTTCTCATACGTCACCACCAGAAATGAATCCGAATCAGTCTGCGAGGCAATGAAATAGTGAGAGCTTCCCGTCCAGCCAATGCTCGCGCTGGCGACTGATTTTAGCTCAGTAATAGGCAGTGCGGATTGCTTGTGGTGATCAAATAAAAAGAGTTGGCGTTCTGCGTGATGTGAAAATTGCGCATTGAATAGCGTCATGCGATGACTTAGCCCAAATAGAGTAGCGCCTGTAATTTTCCTCGAAGGCAGAATGCTGTTGGCGACGGCTCGATTGCTTAAGCTCTTATTCCAGTTCAGTAATTCAATGCTGTAGCCAGCATTATCAGCCACCTTGCCGTGCATAATAAAAAATTGATCTGGATGAGTGCTATTGGGGTACACGATTTGAACGCCATGATCGCCAGCTTCATCAAATGCGGGTTCAGGATCGAGTAGTCGGAACGGTTGATCCTGTGAAATTTTAATATTGTGGGTTAACGAATCAGATGAGCGAGACCATAGCGGAATATCAACATTGGGTTTGTCGATTCGCTTAATAGGAAGACCCGAGTCACCAGAGACCACTTTTAGGTGGTCAAGCCATTTAAGCGCGGTCCAAATACAAATGAGGGCTGAGAGTATCCCAATAAACCACCACCAAAAGCTGAAATGGGAAACATACGATAACGCTGCGCTAACCACTAACAAGCCAATTAATCCCAGTGCGATCACAATACCCATCTTGCCTCCCTTTTATCGAATTAGCTTCGTGTGATTGTAGTGGTTTAAGGGTCTATTGGCAGCCGGTGCGATAGATATAAGCATCTCGTGTCCTACCAGCGTGGCTTTAGGCTCTTGTAGGTACTCATTGCGAAATAAGCCTCTAAACTTTTTGAGTCTCAGTACTTAGAAGGTCAGTCGTGGTCAACGATCACAAAGCTGACCAATTTTCGTACGATCGGGCTGATCAATACGATAGTCGGGAATGCAATGACAAATGCAAACGCCCAGGCTTTAAGCCAAATCAATAGTAGGTTCTCTACCCAGCCAATGTTAAATACGGTGATGACGCATGACATGATGCCGGACATCAAAAAAGCCATGAAGAAAGAAAAAACTAGAGGTGTGTATTGCTTTGGAATGAATTTCATTAATGCTCTCGAATGGATATAGAATGGTTAGGCCAAAAGCATGAAAATTCGTAGATTTAACTTGGCCTCTTTAGGCAAATTGTAAAATGAATGGCTCGAAAATAATATGATTAAGTCAGGCACCGTTTGGGTTGGATGAAAGAACGCTGCCCGCGTATTTAAAGGATGTGGAAAGGAGACAGTTTTAAAGGGTGAAACAGAATTGACATATATAGAGTATACATTTCCGGTCAAAATACATGATTAAAATGTAAGCGAGTTACTCTGACATGTTAAACCTTTCTAAATCTGTTTGTTATTCGATTGCACTATCCGGTGCGCTGTTAACAACTGCCTGTGGATCGGACAGTGATTCAAAATCAAGCGACCCTGCCAAAAACACAGAAACTGGTTTTGATCTGCGACTGCTGCACATGAATGACCACCACTCCCATCTTGCATCGGAAGCTCTAAAAATAAATGTTGAGTCACAAGACTGGGCACAGCAGCTGGGTGTAGAAAGTGTGAAAGTGAATATGGGGGGATTTCCCATGTTAAAAACAGCGATGGACCAGCTATCGACTGAGCGCAGTCATGTACTGAAGCTGCATTCCGGCGATGCCATAACCGGTACGCCTTTTTACTCCCTTTACGAAGGTGAAGCCGATGCAGCTATGATGAATGAAATATGTTTTGATGCATTTGCCTTGGGGAACCATGAATTCGATGACGGTGATGCTGGACTCGCTAAATTCCTAGATTACTTAAACGCAGGAAGTTGCGGAACACCCACATTGGCAGCAAATGTGGTACCCCACGCAGAGTCTGCCATTGCAAGCGACTACATACAGCCATACACGATACTCGAGCGTGGCGGTGAGAAAATCGGTGTGATTGGAATTGATATCGCGAATAAAACAAAGCTCTCGTCTTCTCCTGATGAAGGTACGACATTCTTAGAGGAAGTCGCTACGTCCCAGAAGTATATTGATGAGTTAACAGAGCAAGGCATCAATAAAATTGTATTGATGACACATTACACCTATGAAAATGATCTAGTGCTGGCTGAAAGCTTGTCAGGTGTGGATGTTATTGTTGGAGGGGATTCACACACGTTGTTAGGCCGTGCTTCGTTAAGTCATTTGGGTTTTAATCCCAAGGGGGAGTACCCGACGATTAAGACAGACTTGGCCGGCAACAAAGTGTGCGTAGTTCAGGCTTGGGAGTACGCCCATATTGTGGGGGCGTTAGATGTCAGCTTCGATCATAATGGCGAGGTTCAAAAGTGTGAGGGAAATCCTTATTTTCCTTTTGATGCTGCGAAAATCTCTTATAAGTTGAATGATGAGACCGTGGAGTTGAATGCAAACGAAGCGTTCGTGGTGGAAGAATATTTAGCCTCGCATTCGGAATTTATTCCCGTTTCAAGAGATGATACTACTTCAGCCGTGTTGGCCAGTTTCCAAGATGAAATAGAAGCACTGAAAACGACCGTCATTGGCACTATTTCAAGCGATTTATGTTTGGAGCGATTTCCGGGTCAAGGCAAGTCAGGTGTGTGTGATGTGTCAGCGACTGCTCAGCATGGCTCCGATATTTCAAATATTGTGGCTAAGGCCTTCTTAGAAGTCACCGCTACGGCTGACATTGCAATACAGAACGGCGGTGGCGTGCGAGTGGATGTCGTTCAAGGTGATTACACTTACGCCGATGCCTACACGCTGCTGCCTTTCAGCAACACACTGGTTACCTTGACGTTAACGGGTCAGCAAATTAAACAAGTGCTAGAAGATGCGATCGACTTTGGATTGGATTCAAAGGATGGTTCGACTGGAGCGTACCCGTATGCTTCCGGACTTCGATTTAATGTAGACGCTTCTCTAGTGAATGGCAGTAGAGTCTCAGAAATTGAAGTGAATCAGAGATTAGCGGGTGATTGGGCGCCTATTGAGCTTGACGCGATCTACACTGTCGTCACTAATGACTATATCGCAAAGGGTAAAGATGGTTACTTAACGTTCGGCGAGGTCTTCGGCTCAGGAAACTACGTTAATACCTATAAAGAATATGCACAAGGATTCATTGATTTTCTGGAAATGCAAAATGGCCAGCCGTTATCTAAATTACCAATCGACGAATATTCTACTAAGCAATACATCGATGTAAATGGGTGTAATTTAACATCTGACATATGCAATGAGGATACGAGAATCGATTAGAACGTTGGAATCAAAAAAGGCAGTGCGGGACTGCCTTTTTTGAGTTTGCACGGGATATCACTGGATATTGAGGGTGTGCAGGTTAGCGATTGGCTGCTAAAGGTTGGACGTTGGCAGAAGTAGGCGCGTTTTCTGATTCAAATTGACCTAGTAGCTTATTAACTTTCGTTTCCCAGTTTACTTTTTGATCGTTAAGAGAAGCTTTTTCTTCTTTCAGTTTCGCTACCTCTTCTTTTAATTCATCATTTTCCATGTTTAGCAGCTCAATGGTCTCAAGTGCCAAGGTGATCTTCTGTTCTAATTTATCGAGTAATTCCATGATTCGTCTCAAATATTCATGTGTACGTAAAGTCTAACGGCGGATAATAAGGTCCTCTGGTCATTCAAGCAAGTTGAACATTTCAAATATTAAAGATAGTTAAAATCAATGTTTGCCAGTTTGAATGCGTTCACGATTCATAGCCGAAAAGCGAGTTAATTATGGTGGCTAATTAAGGCTGCTCTTAGGATTTCGATGTCCTTAAAAAAAGCATCTTTTGTATGAAGAATAACCATTGTGGTTGTGGGAGCATTTGCATGGCGGCAAGCCAAGCGATGACAGGGTAGCGTAGATCTATCTCGAGGGTAAATACATCCCCTAGATTGCTTCGATTTATTCAGAGTAGCAGCACCCATTTAGCGCTCAAATTCAGAGTTTGATTAGCTGTTAAATGGTAAGGCTAACCATCGAAAGAACGTGATCGCACGTGTCAGTCCGAATAATATGGGTCAGGGGCCTAAGCGTCATAAGCTGGGATGCTGTTTAAAAAATCGCCATATCCAAATGTATTGAATTTAACAGCAAAACAGTGATACGCACACACTGCATATGACGAAAAGTTAATTCAATGCCGCTTGCATCTATTGAGAACAAGCATTTGGCATTGTATTTACGGGTGATGTTTATTTTTAAATGAAAGCATATTTTTAATGTTCACAAATAGTAATTTTATATCCCTTCGAAGGGCCTTAAAAAATTTAAATCTATCCGTACCTTTTTCGTAGTCATGAATTGGGCAATCATGAATGGGAGTGGGGTGACCGTGTTTATTCTTCATTGTTAACACCTTTAATAATTGAAATTTTGTTGCGGTAGATAAGAAGTTGCATCAGCTATGCCATTTTAAAACTTGATCACAAGAGCATCTTTCTGCGAAAACCATTTGTAGCTGCAATATGTGTGAAAGTGGAATGTGGATCGATTACATCAGCCCAAATCGGTGAAAGTTAATTGACGGATTGAGCTAAATTGTTGTGTTGAGTAGCGTCAGTCGTTAGGTCGGGGTTAATTTTTCAACCACAACATTGCGCTGGGTCTAGCGTTCAATTTTGATGTTGATACAGAAGAGCAAGATATGGATTTATTAACGATGGACGATTAATTCCTCCTTGATCATTCGAGCGGTCGTAAGAAGTCATTTTTAACGGACCACGCAGCATTTCATAATATTGAAAGGGGGGCTCAATAATCGATGCCGTTGAGCGCTGAGCGAGGAAGAAATAATAGATCACCAGTCGAATCGAATTCACCGGTACCGCGTGTTCCATCATTGGAATGAAACAATCAGGTGTATAACTTTATGTTATATAGGCTCATGGAACTGACAGAGCACTTGTATATTTCAGCTTGAAATAGCCAATTTGAATCTAATCAGTCAGTTCTGGGTTAGTGCAATTAATGATTGCCGGTGGATGATTGTAGGCTTCACCTCCTTCGTTCCTGGTACATCGCAGAAATGTACTTAAAGGGCTACACGGTGTTAAGCCTTTTAAGTAACTTTCAGCGTGGACATATCTTTCTCGCTGGAGTTTTGCCTTTGATTCACAGCACCCTCATATAGCGAACACCTTCAAAAAAGTGAGGTGTTAGATGCGCAGGTGCGTGTGGCTTTCTAAGAATGGTTTGGCAATTCAGCATAGCTGGAGTGTGCGGTTAAGCATAAATGGCACAAAGAGGCTAATGCTAATTGGGCCGTTTTTCCAGTATTGCCAATGAAATTAATAGTATTATGGTATAAAAACCCATTATTTATATGCCATATAGTTTGCCTATTTTTCCATAAAGCTGATAACTACTCACTTCCCAGCCCCCATTAGTGCTGAATTCGCTAAGATGTGTGCCAACTCCGTATCAATTCAGATATTTTTTGTTATCACTGATTGAAAATTTCGCTCAGTGAGTTATTACTTGTTTATGGTTGATTTTTGTTCGGTGTTGGTCATATGAGGACTTCGCCAAAGTTTGCGATGACAGGTTACTTAGATGTTGGCGTATTTCCGGTTCATCACGAAACGGGGATGCAATTGTGCGGTGGCCAAATTAGCCCCCGTGGAATCGTGGTGACTTGTTCGCAGGAGCAGCTAAGAAACCTTCATCAGATGGGAGATGATCAGCAAGCTAAGTACGACTCTATGCGCATAGAAGTGCGTCTCAATTTCAATTCAGGTGAGCAGGTCACACTGGAGTCCGACGCCAGAATCCAAAGTATACGCAGGGCCTCCCAGTTAGAGTACGAGATATCCATGTCTTTTTTAAATATGATGCAGGATGGGTATCGACACATTGCTCGGTATTTGCGAGAACGACAAACTGAGAGTGTCTGATTGGACTCTGATTTTTTGATCGGTGCCATGAGATTGTTTGAATGTACCTGAACCGCTGATTGGCCGGCATTGGAGATCAATACCATTCAAGCTGGCAAGCAGCATGGTTGTTACTCAATTTATCGTGCTAAATCACTATTGGGAGCTGCCTTGATCAAAGCTGATGCTTATCTCAACTGGAGGTTGGGTATTCAGATGCCAAGTCAGTCTTTGTGGTCGCCGGTATTTTCCCTGTCAAAATAACCTGCGACTGGTAAAGGGCGTTCTCAATAGAGCCTCCTGATTGAATAATCCGCTTTCTTATTTCAGCTTCCCTTGAGAAAGGAATTTCAACTCGGAAATCTTTCATCGGTATATGAAGGGTGGTTTCGAGCTGGGCAAGTGCCATATTGGTCGTGTCACCATAAGCGCGCACTAGTCCACCGGTGCCGAGTTTTGTCCCGCCAAAATAGCGCACCACTACAATCTGAATTTCGCCTAAACCACTGTGTCTCAAGCGCTTAAGTATCGGCATTCCGGCCGTACCACTAGGCTCACCATCATCACTAAATCCGTAACACTGCGTATCATATGGCGCGCCTGCTACAAAACCATAGCAATGATGCCCGGCATCAGGAAATTCAGCCTTAACTTTAAGTAGAGCTTCTTTCGTTTGATCAGGGTGTGACACATGTTGAACAATAGCGATAAAACGACTTTTTTTAACTTCTAATTCTGCACGGCAGGGCAGCACTGGAATAGAATATTCAATCATGTTGTTTTTTGCTTTTGAGCACTACAAACTTTTTATTAGCATTTATTTGTTCGCAGTTGCCAAATAGGCGTTTGAGCTTAATGTGGTAAGCGAGATGGCGATTACCAACAATAACAAGAGAGCCGCCAATCTTTAGATGCTGTTTTGCGTCTTGAAAAAGGCGCCATGCAATGTGATCACCAACGGTATGCTGTTCGTGAAACGGCGGATTGCAAAGGACTAGGTCGAACTTAGGTTGACTGTGACCACGCATCGCATCGTCCCAGTGAAAAAAGCCTTTCCCTGTAAGCTCATTTGCTTCGAAGCTGTCTTGAGCGCTGGCAACCGCCATGTAGGACTCATCAAAAAAGTGAATCTCCGCTGGTTGGAAACGTTTCGCTGCTTGTATGCCCAGAACTCCTGTTCCGCAGCAAAGATCGGCGATCATGCTATTGGCTTCCGTACGAATGCCATCAAAGCTTTGCAGCATGAGTTCGCTGCCTTTATCCAATTTATCTCTGCCGAATACGTTGGCGTGCCCGATTATTTTAGAACCAGCAATGGTATGGGTTTTTGGGTATGTAGAGGGTCGAATTTCTTGTGTGTGATTGAGTTGCAGTTCAATCAGCATGGCCTTTTTTCGGAAAGGCAAGCGTTGCGCCGATCCAAAACGACTGAGTGTGTCGAGTAGTGTACTAGGAACATGTTTGGTCATGCCCGCTAATAAGACAGTCGTAATGTTTGCTTGTCTAAACTGTGCAATTTGATGAACCAGAAAATCCATGGTTTTCGGAATTTTCATGGCAACGACATCAGCATTGGGAAGGTCGTCGAGGCTGTTTAGTGGTGGGGATAGGGCGTTTAGTCGTTGATGACTCAATGGCGTGCCCAAAGGTGGGTGAACCGTGGTGCTCGCGCTTAGGTGATCGGAGTAATGGCTTTGCATGTTGAGAGCTGTGGCTTGAAGCGCACAGTATGAATCCGTTACCCAGCCAACGCATTGTTCGGCAAGCGGTACGAGCAGGGCGCCAAATTGGTCATTGGCAATCAGGATTTTCTTATGACTGAATTGTTCGCGAGTGTAGTCAATGAGGTATTCATCCGCGGCATCCCAAGCTCTAAGCGGCATTTTGGGTGAAGCCCCTGGGCGGCTGAGATTGAATTTCTCAGCACCCAATTCCATTGTTTCTGTCAGCATTTAAAAGATATCGTTACCAGTTGGTTGTTCTAATTGGCTCCAAAGATCATCTTTCTTTTTTTCGGGCGCTTTAGGGGCTGTATCCTGCTTAGGTGTGCTTACAGGCTCAATGGTTGTCGCGGGTGCTGTTTTTTGAACGTGTTGTGTTTCCACCAAACCTTTTTCGTCGAGCAGTTTTTGGTAAACAGAGCGCTGGCGATTGATCTTACGCGGGTTGTCTGCTTTTTTCTGAGCTTTACGCGCTTTATTGACCAGCTTCATTTTCTCTTTTGTACCGGTTTTGACTCCACCGGTCACTCGTTTCAATGAACGAGATTTCTTTTGCCGTGACATGGCGTTACCTCAAGCTATCTTAATCCCCAACCTTTCGATCGGTGTTGATCACCTTCGAGGTGACCAGAATGGCGCGTATAGTAGCACAAAAAATGAGTTGTCATCAGCCAAACTGGGCCTTGATCAGGCCATTTTCGAGGGAGCCATCTTGATTTGATCGGTTTTTTTCCCTTTAATGGCGGGACATCGATGGTAGGGATGAACACCTTGGATAGCACAACTGTCTTTATTAGTGCAGACATTACGGACGTACCAGACACGCTTTTCACGTTAACGCGCGTTATCACCCAACTTGGCGGCTTACCCGTGACTTCTCAATACTCGCCTGCGGCAGGTGAGTATGATTGGGGGACTGTTCGACAAATCATTGATCGGTGTGACATCTATATCCTACTGGTAGGGGATACCTACGGCGTACAAGCTGAAACCGGCGAAAGTTACATTCACCGGGAGGCCGTTTATGCAAAGAGTAAGCTAAAGCCGGTGATCGCCCTGCTCAAAAATGAAGTCAAACTGACGGATGAGGAAGTACCTAGACTTCGCAGTCTGCACAGACTGATGATGTCAGGTGTTTTCAAGTTTTGGAGTAGCCAAGAGGACCTACTGCTGATTGGTCGCCAAGTGTTGCGAGAACACCTTAAGCCCCAGCTAGGTATTACAGGTGATGGAACCGGCGCACCGCCGGTATTAACGCCCTTACACGATGACCTTATGGAGCTAGAATCCTACCCCATCCGTATGACCGGAAAAGTCTTTGCTCATGGGAACTGCCATGAAGTCACGCGTAAAATTTACCTTACTTGGGAAACCACTTTTTTAAATGTCGGAGCGATGATGACATCGCCTGTTACTGAGGATCGAATGAAATCCGTTATTGAGGATTACGTTGAAGAATATTTTCAGTCAGAATTTATGGAAGGGGTTCCAGACGCTCACGCAGTGGCAGACGTTCGATGCAACGACATCGAATTTCAGCGATTAAAGGCTTACCTTAAAGGCGCTGGTATGATCGAGAACGTTTCGGGCTTTCAGGGTGGTGTTCGCATTTATTGGCAGCTGACCCCAGTAGGCGAAACAAAGCTAAACCAACTATTATCCCGCCATTAACCCTATTTTTAAGCCTTCAATCTACACCAAGTGTGATAACGAAGTGTTTGGTTGTTTTATAGCCATGCAGTTGCATAGCTTGTAGTTACATAGCTTGTAGTTGTATGACTTGTAGTCGCATAGCCTGTCGAGTCTTCAGGCTTTTTCCGATAGGCCATGATCTGCGTTTGTCGCGAGCAGGCAATCTGCCCGTCTCACTTGCAGGTGATTCATAGCCGCGTTCAACGCCTTCTTCTTCCTAGTGTTTTCTAACCGTTTGTTTTTACGAATTAAAATGTTGCGTGCATGGTGGATGCTTTCATGTTTGGTTATAATGTGCGCCGTCTTTAGAGTGGCAGGACATACGATGCGGAGTATTTGGAGAAGTCGAATCATCTCCTTGATGTTATTCTCACTAACAATAGTATTCCTAACGGGATGCTCGGACGACAACGCCTTGTCCGGCCCTCAAATTGACCGAATTCAAGGCTATACCATGGGTACGGTTTATAATATCTCATGGGTACACCAGCCAAATATCTCCAACGGCACGCTTAAAAATGAAGTCGATGCAGCCTTAAAATTGGTCAATCAGCAAATGTCGACGTATCAAGCCGACTCTGAGCTAAGCCGTTTAAATCAAACCGTTCCGCCCGTCACCCTAAGCGTCAGTCCACCATTGGCGGCGATCATTCAACAATCTTTAGATCTGCATGACTTTACAAATGGCTATTTTGATATATCGGTTGGGCCGATTGTAAACTTATGGGGGTTTGGCCCCGAAGAGATGAAGACTAAGGCACCGTCAGATGAAGCCATAAAAGCGGCAAAGGCTCGCGTCGGGCTAGATGCGGTACAGGTTCTTGAAAGCCAGATTATCAAGCGTGCTGATCGGTATTTGGATTTGTCCGCCATTGCTAAGGGTTATGGCGTAGATGTGATCGCCGACTTGCTAGAGGCTAACAATATTGAGCACTATCTAGTGGAAATCGGCGGTGAGATTAGAGTAGCAGGCGAAAAAGCCGAAGGGCTTCCATGGAAGATTGCCATCGAAACGCCTGACACCATTGAGCGTCAGGGTATGAAAGCCCTCGAAATGAAAACAGGGGCGCTGGCCACTTCAGGCGATTATCGGAACTATTTTGAGGTTGATGGACAGCGCTTTAGCCATACCATCGATCCGTTTACTGCTCGCCCGATCACGCATAAGCTGGCTTCAGTCACCGTTTTAGACAAAACCAGCGCTCGTGCCGATGCGCTCGCCACTGCTATGCTAGTAATGGGAGAGAAGCGTGCAGTGCAATTTGCAGAAGCAAAGGGTATTGCCGCTTACTTTATTGTTCGCGATGGGGAGGTGTTTCGTGAACTTCAGTCGTCGGCATTTAATCAGTGGTTTAGTGTCAAAAAGTGAACCAAAGCATTCAATAGATCTTGCTGAGATGGCAGCAAGATCCTAAAAAGAATTGAAATATAAAGGGTTGTTAAGATGGAAACACTCATAGCAGTATTTTTGTTTATGTTGTTAATGGTGACATTGATGGCTGTAGGCGTCCTAATGGGGCGTAAACCCATTGCAGGCTCTTGTGGTGGCATGAGCGCTATTGGAATGGAAAAGGCTTGTGACGTCTGCGGTGGTGACAAAGCAAAATGTGATACTGAGGTCAAAAAAGCGAGCAAGACAGCTGAGACCAAATTCGATCTGGGATACGACGCCAGTAAATAATAATAAGGAGTCTTCAGCATGGCTGATTATCATTATGATGTCATAGTGCTAGGAACGGGGCCGTCCGGGGAAGGGGCGGCTATGAATGCAGCAAAAAAAGGCAAAAAGGTCGCCGTTGTTGAAGAGCGCCAAGTCGTCGGCGGTAATTGTACTCATATGGGTACTATCCCTTCAAAAGCATTGCGTCATGCAGTCAAACAAATCATTTCTTACAATACCAATCCGATGTTCCGCGACATTGGCGAACCTCGTTGGTTTTCTTTTCCGCGTGTGCTCAAAAATGCTGAGCGGGTCATTGCCAAGCAAGTAAAGCTTCGAACTGAGTTTTACAGTCGTAATCGTATTCATCTTTATCATGGTCATGGCACCTTTGTATCTAAGAATACGATTGAGATCGTCGGTGGGCCAATTGGCACGACCAAGCTGCATGCTGATCAAATCGTCATAGCCACTGGGTCGCGACCGTTTCGTCCAAACGATGTGGACTTCAATCACGAGCGCATTTATGACTCCGATACAGTATTAAAATTGGAGCACACACCGCGCACATTAATTATTTATGGTGCGGGTGTCATTGGTTGTGAGTATGCATCGATTTTCAGTGGACTAGGCGTAAAAGTTGATCTCATTAACCCTGCGGAGCGAATTTTACCATTTTTGGATGATGAGATTTCTGATGCGCTAAGCTATCACTTGCGCAACAACGGCGTATTGATCCGACATAATGAGCAATACGAGAGTGTTGAAGGTGATGATCAGGGCGTGGTCATGAACTTCAAATCAGGCAAAAAGATTAAAGCTGATGCACTGTTGTGGGCCTTAGGTCGTAGCGGGAATACAGATGATCTCGGTCTCGACATGGTCGGTTTAGAAGCTAATTCTCGTGGTCAGCTCGAAGTCGATAAAAGTTATCGCACGTCTGCCCCACATGTTTATGGCGTGGGAGATGTTATTGGCTGGCCTAGTCTTGCAAGTGCAGCCTACGACCAAGGTCGATCGGCGGCGGCTCATTTGGCAGAAGACAGCGAATGTTGGTTTGTTAAAGATGTTCCGACCGGTATTTATACCATTCCGGAAATTAGCTCGGTTGGAAAAACTGAAAAAGAACTTACAGACGAAAAAGTACCCTATGAAGTTGGGCAAGCGTTCTTTAAGAGCATTGCTCGCGCACAAATCACGGGGGAAAATGTTGGAATGTTAAAGATTTTATTCCATCGAGAAACCTTTGAGATACTGGGCATCCACTGCTTTGGTGACCAAGCGTCAGAGATCATTCATATCGGCCAAGCGATCATGAAACAAGCGGGCAGTGGGAATACGGTGGAGTATTTCATTAACAACACATTCAACTATCCAACAATGGCAGAAGCCTATCGAATAGCAGCACTCAATGGATTGAATCGAGTGTCGTAGCCGTTCGTTATATTTCGCTAAAAACAAAAAAGCCACTTTGTATGCAAAGTGGCTTTTTTGTTTGAGCAAGAATTGGTAGCGATCTTCTGAAGGTGTGTTGGACATTTAAATGTTTTTTTAGGGGACGCACGCTTCTGTTGGTGATCCAAGCCTTTAGGGGCTATACCAGAATGTGGTCTGCCTAGTGGATCCCACCTTGCCAACCCTTGCTTATATTAACTTAAGTAGCTGGTTAATTTAAATTCTCGATATTTTCATCAATCCAATGCGCTCTTTTTATTAGCCAGTTCTGTAAATACATGACTTCTTGTTTATATGTAGAAAAGTCAGGATGGCGATTAAATGTTACGTATTTACCTAGAATATCCCATTTCTGGAAGTTGCGTTTTGCAGCGCCTTGATTTAGCTTTTCATATTCGTGTTGAACACGATTAGTAATCGCTTCATCCGATAGCTCTGTCTCTCTTAAGTCGAGCCAGCGTGCCTGAAAGGCAGTTACAAATTTTTCACTTCTATACAGTCGATTTGTTAGCCATCGCCCTTTGTAGGTCCAGCCTGATGAGTGGGCTAAGTGTTCTATATTGTCATTCCCTGAAGATATATTGAAATCCCATACCGGCCCAATGAATAATTTATCATTTCTATCTTTATGAAAATAAGTGCTCGCTGAAAACGTGTCTCTATTTTTAAAAAACTCGTGTACTAGAATATAGTTTACGAGAGAATCGAGGTCGAAGTATTTGGTATACCCGCTGTCATCATCTTCAGAGTTTTTTCCATAGAGCGCATCTAACGCTTTACTGGTATAGTTGCTGATATATTCAATTTGTTCGGGTTGAATGTCATCTGGCTTGGGGTAGTTGATAGCGAGCACGCCACTTTGTGCTTTAAACGTTACTTCATCACCTTTCAATCGATGTGGTGGAGTGAGTTCTAGGATATATCCACCCGTTAAATCTTCGCCGGTTATTTCGTCATCTTTGAGTTTATTTAGGTCGAGCCGATTCTTATCTCGCTTTATTTTTTCTGTCAATACATACACGCCGCGATAATCTAAGTTTGAATGTTCATCGCTAAAAAACACTTCAACAAACCTTGTTTGGGGTTGCCAAAGTCCAGAAATATCGCGGGCTAAATCGTATGCAAGTACATTGCGCATTAGTGATTTATCAGAATAGGGTGCGTATAGGATCCAATCTTCTTCTTTCTCCATATCGAGTAACTCAGTGGCCTGATCATCAATAGCCTCATCTGCCTTCAATACTTCTTCATGTGTCCCTATGGGATAGTTGATTAAATTGGCATCGTATTCTGGAGCCCAAAGTTCAAGGCTGTATTGTTTTTTTGGAAATGCTTGCGAGCTATAGCCCCTCGTTTCAATACCAGCATATAGGTGCTCTTGCTCAAATCCATAATCGAGGTTTGAAAGATCGGTTAGCCTGTTGGTGCCGTCTGGGGAGTTTATGATCTTGAGTGTCACAAGCACCTTGGGCTCATCAGGAATTTGGATGCCATTGGTTTGGAAAATGGCAAGCGGCAAGTTTGAATGCGTAAATGTGCTTTCATCAAAATGTTTTTCTGCTGTTTGCCCTTCCGGTCTTTCTTGGCAAGCAATCAGAGTCAATGAGGTAAACCAAATAACGATTAGTTTTTTCATGTTAGGTACTCTGCTTACAGTTGATAAGATAAGATGCCATAAGCAGATATTGCTCCGACCTCATCACTTTTTTGAATGGTGTATTTGTTTTCGTAATAGTCTACGTATGTGGCGTTTTGACGAATGCTTATAGATAGGTCAATTGACCACTGCTTCCATTTCAGGCCGCTACCAAAGGCCCAGCCTAAGCCAGAAAAAATCTTGCTGCTGCTTTGAATGACCGTCGTGTCTTTGCGGTTCTCGTGAAACCAGATAGGGCCGGTATAAGCTCGAACCCCATCATTGTTGAAATTGAAACCAGCTAAGGCTTGCAACTCCTTTCCCCAGCCCTGAACTTGGTGGTCACCGTCAAAGTGATAGACATGGGCTCGAGTAGCAAAATGCTCGAAAGGCGAGTATTGAATACTTCCTAGCCAGCCAAAGTGCTCCACGTGTTCTGTTCTCGAATAAGCTTTGGCAGGGCTTACGTATACCAGGCTTTTTCCTATCCCTAGGCTCCAATCTTTAAGTGCGTCCGCTTGGGCTGTGGCGCTAATCATGTTCGCTAGTATGACGAACGCTAACAGCATTGATTTTGTAGGTTTACATCTCATTAGGGTGCTCTGCGGCCTCTCAATTAGGGCACTAGGACTGATTAAAAAAGAGGCGCGATTGTACCAGTTTTGTGAAGTTGGTCAAATAACGACAATTTAGACACTGATCTCGTGCATGGTGAGAATTTGGGTATAACGACTATGGAAGAAGATGGCTAGAACTGCGGTGGATCGGCGTGGTTGAAGCTTAGAGTTCCACAAATGCTAGGGATGAAGTTAATGAGTGCTGTGTAAAGGTAGTAGACCTAATAGAAGGCTGTTCATTCTAAATTGTCCGAACCATCTATAGTTTACGCACCTCTCTTGGGGTCAAAATCGTGTGGCAGGTTTATTGTGCTTCTTTGGAACATTTTTCATGATTGACCTATTGAAATCGTGGCAGGGAAAGGTCGCGCTAGGTTGTTCGGAAACGGACCGGAGATGCATTGATTCATCTTTTACAGGCTTTCACCATGATAATAATAAAATGGCTTAAACCACTGTTCTTAACCGCTGCCGTTGTCGGCATGGCGGCTCACTCTCACAGTCATGTGCAATATAAATTGCCAAGTGACGCTCAAGTTGCTCAGTACCCGGAGGACTTGAATCGAGTTCAATCTAGGTTTGATGATTGGTTAGATGATTTTTTTGAGCGACTGATTGAATGGGTGCGAAACCAAGAGCTGCGCGCAATTGCTGCATCCCATGGAATGACGGGTGATCCAGTCGGTGATAGGGTGCTGCCGGCGATTGACGACCCGATTGCAGCTTTGGGAAAGAAGCTGTTTTTTAGCAAAAGCCTCGGTGGTGAGTTTGATTCGGCTTGTGTGACTTGTCACCACCCTGTTTTAGGAGGCGCTGATGACCTCTCTCTATCTGTTGGTGTGGGAGCAGTCCATCCAGACCTATTGGGCATGGGCAGAGTACATGTAGATGGTTCACCCTTGGTCCCTAGAAATGCCCCGACTGTTTTCAACTTAGGGCTTTGGGATACCAGTTTATTTTGGGATTCACGTGTAGAGAGCTTTGGAAAAGAATTTGGCATGAATGGTGAGCTATCGGATATTAGAACGCCCGATGTTCCGTTAGGAATGGCGGATTCACAAGCGGGTTTGAATTTATCAGCTGCTCAAGCTCGCTTTCCTGTCACCAGTGCAGAGGAGATGCGGACGCACCGGTTCGAAGAAGGAAGCTCAAATGAAGGCATTCGACAGCACCTTGCTGCTCGAATCGGTGGCTATGGCATCGGTGAGGGAGAATTGGCGTTTAATGAATGGTTGCCGGAATTTGAAGCGGCGTTTGGTGTGTCAGGTATTGAAGCGGAAGCATTAATAACATTTGATCGTATCGCGGAAGCGCTAGGAGAATATGAGCGCTCAATGGTCTTCGTTAATAATCCTTGGAATGCCTTTTTAAATGGCCAGTCTTATGCGTTGAATCGTTCTCAAAAACGCGGTGCGAATTTATTTTTGCGAATGCCTGAAGATGGTGGAGCGGGATGCGTAAATTGCCATTCCGGGGATTTATTCAGTGACGGGTTACATCATTCAACGGGTCAGCCTCAAATTGGATTGGGTAAAGGTGATGGAGCGTTCGGAAACCAAGACTCTGGTTTGATGCGCGAAACGCAGGAATTGGATGATCTTTATCGTTTTCGCACTCCTAGCTTGCTTAATATTGAGGTCACTCAGCCCTATGGTCACGCGGGCGCATTTCAGACACTGCATGCAGCCGTGGCACATTATGGTAACCCAGTGGCCAGTGTGAATGCGTATTTTAATGAAGGTGGGTGGTGTCAATTACCTCAGTTTAAGAGCATCGACGACTGTGAGTCGCTGTATCCCATGGCCTACGAAAATTCGCTTCTCGTATTGGATGAGTTGAGTCGTAAACAGAGCATGGGCGTGAGTCAGTTGCCTTCCATTCAATTGTCAGAGGGAGATGTTAGTGATTTAGTCAACTTCTTGCATGCATTGACAGACCCATGTGTTAAGCAGCGTGATTGCCTTGCACCTTGGATTCCAAATAACCATTCGAGTGGGCCGGATCGCATGCAGTTAAATGCGAGAGATCATGAAGGTAACTTGCTTTAGAGACGGCGTGTTGCTTCGTCGCTAAAAAGAGGGCGGCATTTCATATATCAGGATGCCGCCCATTTGTGATTCGACTGTTCAAGTTAAGCGGTGGGATGACCGTACTTTTTTAGCAGTATCGATGCACGCGTATGCTCGGTAAAAATGCATCATCTTCGATTTTTCGATCACTTCTGATGGCGCGCTTCCGGCCAGCTGGTGCCTCGATTTCAGGTGTATTGTGTGCCGGGAAGCTGCCGTCTTGACCGGCAAGAAATAGGATCGGTAGTGACACGTTCATCGCTTTTCGGTTCGGTGTTTTATCATCTTCAAAGAATAGATTTGCACGCATTGTGGGCGCTAAATTTTGAACTTTAGCTAAAGGTGTGTGACTCGATAAGCGATTCAGTAAGTCCAGTTGTACTTGAACATGGTCACTTGATGTATCCAATTTCAGTAGAGCATCTTGTGCTTCTTTTACTGTAATTTTTTGAATAGATCGACCACTGCTATACCAGTTAAACCCAGCTCGAACCGGTGTTCGCTCGATCACTGGAATGTGTCGCCATGTCTGCTTTAAATGTAAGCGCGCTAATCCAGAATTCTGTAGCGATTCCCGGATGGATGCATATTTTGTATTTAACGTCCCTTTCACTTCTAACCAATGACTGATATTGGCTTTTTGAAGCTGGTTCGCCAATGCTTTTAATGCATCCTTTGAGTGATTGACCTTTTTAGCTAATTCGAGCGTTGCTTCATCGCATGCAAGTAGGCCGAAACAGCTTCGTGTCTCTCGACCGTCTTGGCCATCTTGATACCAATAGTCCTGAAAATATTGGCAGGCTTTGTTGATGGGGGTGATGCCAGCCATTTCTTCTTGTGCTGTCAGCGGAACCCAGCAGCGAGCAGGATGGTACTGATTTGCGCTCTTCAAGGCTTGAATCAATGTTGAGTTCTGCTGCATAAGCTGGTCAAAAGTGTTGATGAGTTCAGAAACATCCATATTTATACCGTTATCTTTATTTGTGAGAACAGTCTATAGCGTTTACTGGTTGCATGGAAGGGTTGGCGGGTTGCCAGTGGGTGCTCATTGACGTGTAATGGCTAAACGACATACAAACGGAGCAGACAGCGGTCGTGCCCTTTCACAGAGATTGTTGAGTTTTAATCGCAAGAATATGAGTATGCATTACGCACTTATCGGAAAGAATGTGTGTCGCGCCGGCTGTATTTGACGAGCATTACGGTAGACGCGCATAGAGCTAACGGAAGTGCGCCACTAATAGTTGTAGATTGAATTTTTTATATTTATGCGAGGATCGTCAATTAATGCCGTATAAGCGGGCACCTAAACCAATTAGCATTGAGCAAAGTGACGATTAATTCAGTGTTTTATGAAACGCTGTTCATTTGTTATTTGGTGTGTGGGTATTTCCAGCCGCCTAACGTGATTTGTTTATTAACCGGTATTTTCTAAAGAGCCTAACGTAGTCTTCTTCGTCCTGATGATTTTGGCTTGCTTGATTGTGTAACTTAATCAAAAGATTAATTAAAAATGATGTCCTGAAATAGTTGGCCGCAGGGTGTCTTAAAAAATCTAACATCGGCGTGATTGTGTATACATACGGTTTCTAATCACGAGCCGCTTTTGTATGTAGAATTGTCTAACATGATTACTGCTTCTTGAGTGTGGTGGCTAACGATTTTCGGACAGCGTTTTAAATGACTTTTTTAGGGTGTCCTTAGTTAATTTAGCGTGTCGAATGATGAGGTGAAAACATTAATGAGTGATCTAATAAATGGTCATGAAGTCATTCATTAGCGCCAATTTAGAGGAGGGTTTGTCCGGTCACTCTTCGCTGACAATTTTAGTCCATAATCTGACAAATTATTGAAAGCTGAATGTATGGAATAACCAGTTGGAATAACAGGACAACAAAACAGGCTTGTTATCCGTAAAAAGTTCTAGGCGCTCTATGATATTTGAGACTTAATCAGCATTTTTATGTAGTACAATTCCGCATCATTTTTATCAGCAGCGGTCACGCTGAATTCTCGCAATTTTTAGCAAGTGAAGAAGGCTAAATGAAAGGTCTTGGAATACTGGTTTTAGTGCTAATGTGCTTCAGCCTCTCTGTTCGCTCGGAGACGGTGACGCTAGCCAGTGGTGAGTGGAAGCCGTTCTTGTCTCAATCGCTACCCAATAACGGCATCGTGGCTCAGGTGGTTAAAGAGGCTTTTGATTTGGAAGGCATTAATGTTCTATACGAATATTACCCATGGGCGCGAGCTGAAAGTTTATCGTCTGTCGGTAAGGTAGACGGAACATTAATTTGGTCTAAAAACCAGAAGCGTGAGCAATATCATTTGTACAGCGCTCCTGTCATGAAAATCTCGATTCATTTCTTCTATCATCAAGGTAACCCTTTGCACTGGGACACTTTGAAGGATTTAGTTGGACGTAATATTGGCATCACCCGTTCTTACGCTTACGGTGTGGATCTCCTGAATGCCATTAAGAGCGGAGAGTTGAAAGGCGAGGAAGCCACCAGTGATGAACAGAATTTACAGAAGTTAGTTAAAGGTAGAATTGACCTGTTTCCAATGCATAAAGAAGTGGGTTTATATCTAATCCAAAATGAACTTTCGCCGGAAGAACGAAAAAAATTAACCTACCATCCGAAGCCATTGACGGAATTGGATTATCATCTAATGATCAGTAAAAACACGGTAAATGGGCCAGAGTTGATTCATAAATTTAACCGTGGTTTATCAAAGCTAAGAAAAAGTGGACGCTATAAAACATTGGTGGATCAGCGCTATGACTGGATAAACAACACATCCCGAGTGGTCTCGCAAATGTAAAGGTGTTGGCGATTCGTTGTTTTAAATCGAATCATGCATCACACCCATTAAAAAAGCCCTAATACTAGGGCTTTTTTAATGGGTGTGAATCGGATTGCAGGCTAGCTATTTATCGTCATTGCCACTCAGTTGAGGCTCAGGTTTGGCTGGCGGAGTTGGAGGCGCTTCATTATTGGCGCTTTTATTCTGCTCGTCTTGATCGTGATGATCATCGTCTCGACCAACTTCACTGATATCTCTTAGACGCTCAAGCACTTTGTAGTTGATTGAGCCGCGTGGAAAGGTGCCTTTCTTCGTCATCTTGCCGGCTTTCTTATCCATCAGTATTTCAAGCGCTTGATCGACCGTATCAATGCCGTAAACATTGAACAGACCTTGCTCGACTGCATCGACGACCTCTCGTTTTAAAACGAGGTGCTTTACATTCGATGCTGGAATCAACACGCCTTGAGAGCCGGTAAGGCCTCTTGCTTTACAGACGGCGAAAAAGCCTTCTATTTTCTCGTTTATTCCGCCAACCGCCTGCACTTCACCGTATTGGTTCATTGAACCGGTGACGGCTAAACTCTGATGAATTGGGATGTGGGTCAACGCCGAAATCAATGCCACGGCCTCTGCGACACTGGCACTATCACCATCGACGTAGCCGTAGCTCTGTTCCATGGCAATAGAAGCAGAGACTTCCAGTGGGAATTCCTGCGCATAAGTGTGTCCAAGGTATCCCGTTAAAATCATGACGCCTTTTGTATGAATATTTTGGCCTAGGTTGGCTTCGCGCTCGATATCTACAATGCCGCGTCCGCCAGGGCAAACCGTGGCTGTAATGCGTGCAGGGGCACCAAAAGAGCTGTCGCCGATGGACAAGACCGTCAAACCATTGATCTTCCCAACAGCTTGACCACTGGTATCAATTAATATGGTGCCGTCGAGAATATCATCGAGTATTTCTTTTTGAATTCGACCGCTGCGTTGCTCCTTTGCATCGAGAGCGCGGCTAACATGTACTTCGCTGATGAATTCGTCTTGCGCCAGCTTGCGCACAAATTCAGCTTCGGCGAGCAACTCAAACAAATCCCCAATGCGTGCTGAAAGCTGCCTTTGATCTTCTGCAAGCCGAGCACTGTGTTCAATCATCCTTAAAATACCGCTTCGAGAGATAGCAGCGTAATGTTTCTCTTGGCAGCGGCTGTGCAATAGACGGGCAAATGCCTGCATATGATGCTCGTTTCGTTCTAACTGGCCATCAAAATCCACCAGCACTCGAAACATTTCATTAAAGTCATCATCAAGATCTTGAAGCAAGTAGTAGGTGCTGCGAGAGCCGATCAGCACAATTTTGACATCGAGTGGAATCCACTCTGGATTTAAGGTTGTCGTGCTAACCAAGCCCATTTCAGAATAGGGGGATTCAATTTTTAGTTGTCTGCTCGAAAGCGCTCGCTTTAATGCATCCCATACGAAAGGTTCGTGGAGCAGTTTTTCAGCGTCGACAATTAGGTATCCGCCATTCGCTCGGTGTAATGCACCGGGGCAAATTTTGCGATAATGCGTGACCAAAGCACCTTGCTCGCTGGTAAATTCGATGCGGCCAAACAGATTGGCGTAATTAGGGTGCGTTTCATAAACCACCGGTGAGCCTGCAGATTCGCTTAAGTGCGTGATTAAGTTTGGAAGGTAAGTCTCTTCCAAAATGGTACGCTTAACCGAATCTTCGCGGCTTTCCATGATGCGGTCATCTGTGAGTTCGGCAATAACCAGCTTATGTAGGTGGTTTTTCACATTCTTTAAGTATGTTTCAATACTTTCAACATGCGCATAGTTTTCGAGCAGCGGCTGTAACAAAGGCGTGACAGCATCATCTATGGTTTCTAAATTCAACTTCTTGAGGGCATCGGTCGATTCCCTGCGCCACTGAGGTAATGGCACAAGCTCATTATTTAGCTCTTCCTCAAGAATTTGTATGTTGTTATGAAATTCTTCACGAGTGGCTTCATCTAACTGAGCGAACTCCGTTTCATCTAGGCTTTTGCCTTCTTTCATCGGCGTGAAGCTAATGGAGGCTGTATCTCTGTATAGGGCGACATTCCTTCTTAGGGCTGCCTGCTCAATGCGGTCAATGGCGCGGTCGTATTGCTTGTTAAACGCTCGGTCAATCGCACTTTTCTTTTGCTGGTACGTTGGATGTTCGAATGCTGCGGGAAAGGTGGCTAACAAACTTTCGATTAAATTTTTAAAGTCGGCTTGAAACTTCTCTCCATGGCCTGCAGGTAATTCGAGTTTCAGTGGCTCGCGATTGTTTTCAAAGTTGTTCACGTACGCCCAGTCCGAAGGTGTGGATTGGCGTTTAGCTTCGCTTTTTAAATACTCCAAGACATAGGAGGATCGCCCAGTACCGGAATCACCCATGACGTAGATGTTGTAACCGGGTCTGTCCATGGCAACACCAAACTGAATCGCTGTAACAGCTCTGTCCTGACCTAGTACGCCGTTAAACGGCTCTAGCTCGTCGCTGCGTTGAAAATTCAAAATGGTGTCTGGAATTTGAATGTTGAGATTTTGGGTATCAAGTGGGGCGTGAATCACTTTGGCCATCTAGGTAGGAAACTCCTTTGCAAACTTTGCATACCCTAGGTGGAAAGTGGCGGTAGGGCAAGAGCGAATGAACCTAAGATGATGACTTTAAAAGGGAATTTGTAGGAACGCTCTAGTTTATCGTTTTCTTTGGTCATAAATTGCCCATTTTCTTGTAAATAACGATGACCGGACATAGTATTGAAGATCAAAAATCATGCACCGTGCTGCTTATCCATTCAGAGGTGTTGAGTATGGGCAGCCGATGACATGGCTTATAAATTTGATGTCGGACGGAGTATAAAGAGGATGAGTGCGCAGCTGGCCGATCGAACCACGATTGATATGTTTACGGACGCTCAAAAGGGGCGTCCTAAGTCGAATCCTTACCCGAGGGATGTTCAACTAAGAATCAATAAACGCATGCAAAGGGAGCGCGATAGGCACAGAGGGTTGAGAAGAGTGGAGGTTAAAATGCCCTCTGAATTAATAGAAAAGCTCGATGCTTTTGCGCGGGAATACGACTGCACCAGGACTGAGGTCATTGAGATGAGCATCAGTGAGTGGTTTGAGGCGGGTAAAAATTGAGTTTAATGTCCGTGCTCGGTTTTAGAATTAAGGTTGTGTGGTGATAATGGTGCCATTAATGTGCTAGTTTTTTAAGAGTTCACCCGTTAATGCGGGAGCTTAGAGTTATCGTGAGTTTTTAAATGTTCGTGATAGACTGCGCTTCTTGTCTAACTTTAGAGGCTTGTGCATGACAGGGAAAAACTCCAATTCGGTGGAAGGCATTGGCGCGAATTCTGCGGTACAGCTGCCAATTTATGCCCACCGTGACTCACTCTACGAAGAGTTGCACACCAGACCGTCACCTTCCCTTGAAGGCCCTTGTTTTGTTACCCACCTTGCAATGTTACGTGGCGAAAACAGTGGGCAGTCCGAGACGGGTTTAATTCATGCACTTTGCCGTCGGTTTAGCGTCAATCCCCCAGAAGATTCTGCGTCTTGTTATTACCAGAGCTTTGGCGGATTCGAGCTAAGGTGGGAACGTCATACGGAGTTCTCTACCTATACGTTTATTCGGCCTGACGATGGTCAAGATGTCGAAGAGTTTGGGCTGGCGTTTATACCAAAAGATTGGGTTTCAAAATTGCCGGGTGAACTGGTGGTTGCATTGAATATGCGCATTGTTGAGGCACCTGTTACTGAAAAAGAGGAAAAGCACTTTTTCGAAGGGCAGCGCACCTTTGGCAGTATGGTCGCTAACCGAAAGGCGAAAGTCTTGACAAGCTTTCGTTTGCACAGTGATGGATTTGGTCGGTTTTTAATATTAAATAGTGGATTGAATGCCTATCAAAATGGCCGGATGGTTCAGAGAACACTTGAGCTTGAAACCTACCGTTTAATGGCATTAATGGGGTTGCCGGTTGTGCGCGACTTATCTGCAGATGTCACGCAAATGGAAACCCAGTTGGCTAATTTGAATCAACAGTTAACGCAAATTCGCAACGAGTCGGACGAGCGGATTATGCTGCATGAACTTTCTATCATTGCGGCAAAAACAGAGCAGTATCGCTCTGATACCAATTATCGATTTTCTGCGACCAACGCTTACTATGCATTGGTGGGTAAGCGTTTAGATCAATTGTTCGAACAGCGAATCAGCGGTGTTCAAACCATGCGCGAGTTTTTGGAGAGAAGGTTGTCCCCAGCGATTCGAACCTGTGATTCCATCCGTGATCGCCTTGAGGATTTGTCGCGTCGAATTCACCGTACGTCCAGCTTGCTTCGAACCCGAGTAGAATTGACGATTGAAAGTCACAACCAAAAACTTCTGACCAGTATGGATCGGCGATCTAGCTTGCAGCTTCGCTTGCAGCAAACCGTCGAAGGGCTGTCAGTCGTTGCGATTGGCTACTATTTGCTTGGTTTGCTGAGCTATGTATTTGAAGGGTTGGATGCATGGGGATGGCCGATTGATAAAAGTATCGCCTCTGCGATTGCCATGCCCATCGTACTCACGCTGGTGTTCCTAGCCGTCCGGAGTGTAAGAAAACACATTGTGGGTTTGGAAAATAAAGCGAAGCGTATCGATAAGCAAATCAAGCCCTAACTCTGGGCGCTCCCTGCCAAGTTCAGCTATTCAATCTGTCGAACGGCCCTGAAGTCACGTGCCGTATTGAGCGCCAGCCCAGCACCATTGAGCGGCATAAAATCATTGTCGTTCAGTGGTGCTGGGGTTGGTCGACGAGTGCCGACGTGACGTGAGTCTAGCCAAAACAAGTTAATCGCACCCTCAATATTAGAGCCTTTAAAAGTCTGTCTTTTACTGCGGGAGTGGCACGCACTTCGCATTTAGAGTGGTAAGCGTGGGCAAATAACGCCTAAAAGGACGGCAAAATGGCGAACTTAATCGGTCCAAATAATGACTGGCAGCAATGGGCTTCCAAATGGATGCCTGAGCTACAAACCGGAAAAGGTCAGCTACCTCCCCTAGAAAGTGGGAAGCAGGGTGCAGGGGAATTGGGCTCGACGGCCCGCTTTTCAACTCAGGCGGAGAAACTCCAGTACATTTCTCAAACCTACTTCTCTAATGGAGCTATATCTTCTTCCAAAATACGCGATCTAAGCTTTTCGCTTTACGAACAAGGTTTGATTACGGGGGATGAGTTTCGCCGGGTAACCGGTGAACCTTTGCCGAAAGCAGGTTTAATCACAGACTCCATACAATTTTTATCTAAGTTTATTCAGTCTGAGTCTATCGACGGTGATTCAGAAGGCGCTGCTGAACTAAATAATGCCCTCATGGTTTTGCAGCGAGTTGATGAGGTGCCAACATCCAGCTCCATTGCTGATGAGCGTAGTAGTGCAGTTTATATAAGGGAGTACCGAGATTTACTGGTGGAGACGGAGTCTGATGAGTATCTCATAACCGGTTTTGATCAGCTTGTAAGCGTATTTGATGCAATATTGGATGTTCGATCAAGCGATGGAGCGGTTTAGGGATTCACTTTTTAACGGGTGATTCGGGCCTAATCATCCGAAATAGCGCACGAAAGAGTATGGCGGCGACAAGGTTCTCGGTATTGAGCTAAAGTTCAGTAACAGACTGTTTGCGCTTGCGCCTTGAAAGTTGGGCCACATGCTTTTATAAAGGCGACCTACTTTAATGGATTAGATCGCCTTCTATGCAGTTCATCATTAATTTATACCGTCGAACGGTATTAACTTCACCAAAAGTCACCCTGTTAGCGATCGCGGCTGTCATTCTGATGCTGGCCAGCGGAATGCGATATTTTGAATTGGATGCATCGGCTGAATCTTTAGTCCTAGAAAATGATCAGGATATGATCAATTATCGGGTCATTAATGAGCGATTCGGCACCAGCGAATTCCTACTTGTCACATACACCCCTAATGAGCCGCTGTTTTCCGAGCCTTCACTTCGATTATTAAAAGCTATTCGGGATGACCTTGCGGAATTAGATCGCATTGCATCCATCAACACTATTCTTGATGTACCCCTGCTTGAAAATCCGCCTGTCGCCGTCACAGACCTTATTGACAACATTAAAAGCCTTGAAGATCCAGCAGCTGACAGAGCCATGGCGCAAGAGGAACTGTCTACCAGTCCGCTGTACAACAACATGCTGCTTAATTTAGATGAAAACACCACCGTCATTCAGATTAATCGCCCAGTGGATCATCGCCATCGTGAATTGACCAAGGCCCGTGAACTGATATGGAACAAGAGGGAGCGCGAAGGCTTAACAGGTGAAGACTCTGCGAAGCTTGCGGAGCTAGGTGCAGCCATTAAAGAACTAAACGCACATAATGCTGCTTTGTTGCATGAAGATATTATTAAAATTCGAGAAGTCCTAAAGCCTTACGAAACTCAGGCGGAAATATATTTAGGTGGCGTGCCAATGATCGCGGATGACATGATCAGTTACGTTGAAAGCGACCTATTTACGTTTGGGATGGGTGTATTTCTGTTTCTAGTTTTAACCTTGTCATTGGTCTTTAGGCGAGCGCGCTGGGTCATCATTGCCTTAGCTTGTTGTTCTCTAACAGTGTTGGCGATGACCGGCATACTGGGATTGCTCAATTGGCGTGTCACTGTCATTTCGAGCAACTTCGTGTCACTTTTGCTCATTATTACCATGTCGATGTGTATACATTTAATCGTTCGGTACCGGGAGGCATGGTCAGCAAGACCAGATGCTTCGCAGTTTGAGCTGGTTAAAGAAACGGTTGATCATATGTTTAAGCCTTGCTTTTACATGGCATTAACAACGATGGTAGCGTTCAATTCGCTCATTTTTAGTGGTATTCGACCAGTTATTGATTTTGGGTGGATGATGGCGACCGGCGTGTTCGTTGCGCTGTGTGTTGCCTTCGTTGTTTTGCCCGCCTTTGCGATGTTAGTCGGTCGTCAGTCTGAATCGCTCAGCGCTAAGCAACACAGCCCGGCTACGGATCTACTGGCATGGCTTACCTTAAAGCACGGTAATAAAATTCTGTTTACGAATGCTGTCTTGTTGGTCGTGATTGTAGTGGGCTTGGCGAAGTTAGAAGTAGAAAATAGTTTCATCAATTACTTCCATGAATCCACAGAAATTCATCAAGGTATGAAAGTAGTTGATCAGCGATTGGGTGGCACCACTCCGTTGGAAGTGATCATCAATTTCCCAGTGGTCGATAATGACTGGGAAGAAGAGGAAAATGATGATTTCTTTTTTGACGAGGAAGAAGAGGACCCAACCAAATACTGGTTTACGACTGAAAAGGTAGATCGCGTAAAAGCGGTGCATCAATACCTCGATGCCCAGCCTGAAATCGGTAAAGTAGTATCGCTGGCCACAATGGTGGAGGTCGCTGAAAGAATCAACGGCGAAGCGCTTGGGAGCTTTGAATTAGGACTGCTTTACAGTGCTATTCCTCCAGAATTCAAAAGTATTATTTTAGATCCCTATGTCTCTCCTGAAAATGGTCAGGCACGAATCAATTTGCGCATTTATGACAGCGACCCTAGCTTGAAGCGTTCAGAATTATTGGCCCGAATTGAGTCTGATTTACAAACAGAGTTAGGATTGAAAGAAGACGAATTTATGCTTGGTGGCATGATGGTGCTTTACAACAACATGCTACAAAGTTTATTTAAGTCTCAAATTCTTACGATTGGCGCCGTTTTTATCGGCATTATGCTCATGTTTATTGTGCTATTCCGCTCTTGGAAAATTGCAGTGATTGCCATTATTCCGAATTTGCTCAGTGCAGGATTCGTATTAAGTGTCATGGGGTGGTTTGGTGTGCCGTTGGATATGATGACCATTACCATTGCAGCCATCACTATTGGAATCGCGGTGGATGACACGATTCATTACATACATCGCTTTAAGGAAGAGTTTGCTGTGGTGAAGAACTACAGGCTGGCTATTGAAAATTCTCACGCTTCTATCGGCAAGGCTGTTTACTACACCTCTTTAACTGTCATCATCGGCTTTTCAATTCTGGCGCTCTCCAATTTTATTCCCACCATTTATTTTGGTTTGCTAACAGGGCTCGCAATGTTTATTGCATTGGTGTTGGTGCTCACCCTGTTACCAAAACTGCTGATGGTCTTTAAGCCTTTGGGTCCTGAGCTTGAATCCAGCGATTCACTTGAGTCTCAAGAAGATCAAGAGGCAGGGGTCCCAGTCGCAAAATAAACGCGTGAAATTCAGCTACATCGAATTTCTTGCCCAGTCGCTGTTCTGCTGTTTGGCGCAGCGACTGAAATTTCATTTGCCCCACCATGTAAGCAGTTGCTTGGCCTGGCATCACCAAATAACGCTCAATAGCATCAATGGAATCTTTACGCGTAAACGGTGTGTGAGTGAGGCGATAATTTAACGCAGTGTCTAAATCCCACCCCTTATGGTGTAAGCCAGTGTCGAGCACAAGTCGACATGCACGCCATAGCTCCATCAATAACTGGCCGTATTGATTCCAGGCGTTTTTGTAACCTCCCAATTCGTAACCTAACCCCTCTGCGTAGAGCGCCCAGCCCTCGGAGTAAGCGGTGTAGTGGGCGTAACGTCTAAAATCAGGCAGCAATGTATTTTGCATGGCATAAATGGTTTGTAAGTGGTGACCTGGAATGGTCTCGTGATAAGTCAGCGCCTCAAATTGGAACTTTGGCATTTCATTGAGTTTGCCGAGGTTCATGTAATAGGTCCCTGGACGTTTCCCGTCCTCACTGCCGGGCTGATAAAAGGCGACTGGCGAGCTGGCTTGTCTAAAATACTCCACAGGCTTAACCTGCATGGGTAAGTTGGGAATATTTTTGAATGTGCTGCCCAGTTGTTGGTTGGCTCGTTTAATGTGCTCTTTGGTTTCGGCTAAAGCGGTATCCCCACTTAGATAATAAAGAGAGCGGTCTGAACGCGTGCGCTCAAATAGCGAATTAAGGTCTGTTTCTCCAAGTGCGGGGAGTAGCAGTTGAATTTTTTGATGAATCTCAGCGACTTTTTGAATGCCCAATTGATGAATCTGATCGGCATTCATTTGAGTCGTGGTAATGTGTTTTAGGCGCAGGTGGTAGAAATCTAGTCCTTCATTAAATTGATGAAACCCGGTGGTTTGGCTAGCGAACTGCTTG
This sequence comes from uncultured Saccharospirillaceae bacterium, assembly GCA_947503895.1. Lineage (GTDB taxonomy): Bacteria > Pseudomonadota > Gammaproteobacteria > Pseudomonadales > Oceanobacteraceae > Bermanella. Next base: position 562,533 of record CANNFT010000001.1, on the reverse strand, counting down.
GTTTGTTTTAGGTGTTTAAGCAACGAGCGGTAAGCGGGTGCGTACTGCTTTTGAAAGGCACGTTTTAGTTTCTTTTCCAAAACCGCTTCACTGGACTCGTATAGATCCAATACTTCAACACGATCTATGAAGCTTTTCCAGACAGGGTGTAAATTGCTGCTCTTATCGAGTGGGTAGCCCTTGAGTAAATCTTCAACCGTGCTGATGGCATTTTCATACACAAATGAAGGTGGGTAAATGCCTTTGGATTCTCTATTTTTCAATTGTTCGATGAGTTGTTCGAACAGTGTTTCAACATTTTCTACACGCGCAATAAAGTTTTGGGCGTCATCGATATTTTTAATTTGATGAATATTAATTAAAAAATTGGGGACTTCTGTGTGCAGCCCGTACATAGGATTGATGGGGTAGTTGTAGTGTCGATAAGCATGGTATTCGATGCTTTGATCAAGGTCGTACGCCAGTAAGTCAAGATTCAAACGTGCTTCAGCCGGTAGCGCCTCTGTTTGAATTAATCTGAGCTTTCCTCGCATAATAACGGCTTGTTGAAGCAATTGATCAGCATAGCTTTCGGTTAGGTTATCCCATTGGTCATATTGAGTTTTTAGCCCGCGATACGCTTGTGACATGGGGCTGGAATCTAATTCCCATTTTTCATATTGTGCAATAAGAGCATCGGCTTGTTCTTTTGCTATCGTCACCTCTGCTTCAGAAAATACTTGAACGGGTTCTGGAGTCGGTGCAGCCGTTTCAGGTTTTTCAGGTTGCAACTGGCATCCTGCCAAGCCAATGGCGAACGATAAGCTGCAAAGTTTTAGTGCTTTCATTTTAATTCGCCTGCTTGTTGTGCGTGTAAATATTGATGCTGAAATCGTTCGAAATAGTCCAGTAGCGCTTGACTGGATTCGGTGTGATGTTGGTGGTAAAGCCATAGTGCCATGCTTTCAAGTGTAGAGAGTCCATGAGATTTTTGATTGCGTCTTAATCGATATACGCTTTTATTGTCGGGTTGCAACGATACGCGTTTCAGCGCTCTCAGCCAAGGTGACTGCCGCATAATCTTCTGGGATTCCTGCCAGGTTGCATCAATCCATATATAACCCTTTGGGGGATTCTTGTGGTTAAGGTCGGAACTAAAATGTATGGAATCAAGATCGGTATTGCTTGCCACTTGGTCGGAAGCACAGAGCTCTTCTTGGTTACTGCGGGCATCGCTAGAGTGATTGAGAGCATTACTCGATTCGGTTGCTGGAAAAATGAGGTGATAACCTGCGTATTTTTCAGACAAACTTTCTGCTTTTAATCGATGCCAGATCGCTTTTTGAGTATTTGTACAGCTCAGCAATAATCTGCCTGAGCTGTTACGTCTAGACAATTCACGAGGGTGGAAAAGGATGGTGCAAGGTGAGGGCATCACAATATTCGGGCTATGCTTACATATGCAATGGTGCATTGGTAACGCGCAAGTGATGCAGTCAGCCTTGGCAGTAGCAGTAGTTTCTTCCGACACAGCGTATTCGTAGTTTGTGGTGAGTGATGGCTGAGTATAGGGCGTAAAATGACTCAGTTGCATCGTTTTTGTGTATTTTGCCAGTCAGAATTTTGAATTGGCAAATGAGGCGGTGCTTTTGGTTGGTGATTGCCTTAAATCAGTGTCTGTGACTTTCATCCTGCTTGAATTCCGTTAAAGTAACACCATTACCGACTCGTAGAGAATGCGCGATGAATATGGTGGGTATTTAACCAGCATGAGTGAAATCAGTTTCTGTCGAGATTTTCCAACGGACTAAGAGATGTATATTTAATGATCGTTAATCAGGTTTTAAAGATCTCAATGGCTTTTGCAATATGGTGCTTAGTGCCCATCCAAGCATTGGCAGACTTCACACCCATAGCTGGCAGTTATCAAAAGCATTACTCACAAAAGGAAGAAACGAATCACTGGGTTGTCTTGGGGGCAGTTGAAAAGGTGAAAGGCATTATCACGCCGGAGCGAGAAGCGAGGGTGGAGGGTAAAGTTTCTCGATGGATGTGGCAAATACCGGTTGGCCAAACCAGTGAGGAAGTATTTGAACACGCAATGCAACAGTTTGATGAAAGTGTTTTGCCTTTGTATCAGTGTTCTGGGCGCAGCTGTGGCTCCAGCAATGAGTTAGCCAATAAAGTTTTCCAGCAGTCGATGCTCTATGGGCGCGATGAGTTTCAATATTATTGGGTGGGCTTTGAGCAAAACCAAGATAAAACTGAACCTGCCACATTATGGATTGTTTATGCCATCCAGCGAGGCAATCAGCGAGTATTTCAATACCTTGAAAAAGTAGCATTAGCACCTGGTCAAGCGTCACTTTTCACTGAGGATGCACAAAGGGCGCAGGCAAAGGTATTGAAGGAGCAGGGCTATATTGTGATGCAGGAATTAAAGAGCAGTAAATCAGCAGCTTTATCGGCTGAGTCTGTGCGTTGGCTAAAAGACTTATTGCACAAAAACTCGAATACTCAGTATGCGTTGGTTGTCCATCGTTACAACAAGAAAGCAGAAGCGTCTTCATTGGTGAGTCAATCCCAGCAAGAAGCGCAGGCGTTGCTGGAGCAAATGGCGGGAGCAAATGGTTTTATTCAAAAGCTTTACGTTCATGGTGCGGGTGCAATGATGCCTAGAGCAGGTATGTCAGATCGAATCGAATTGGTGTTAATTAATAAATGACAAGTGTTTCATTAGTATTGGGAAGCGGGGGCGCTAGAGGTTACGCGCATATTGGTGTTATTAGAGCTTTAGAGGAAAGAGGTTACACAGTACAGGGTGTATCGGGTTGTTCCATGGGGGCTTTGGTTGGCGGCTTTTATGCCGCCGATAAATTGGATGAGCTGGAAGCTTGGTCTCGTTCACTTACCTACTTAGACGTCATCCGTATGGTTGATTTAAGTTTATTGTCCAGTGGTGCCATCCGCGGAGACAAAGTATTTTCTAGGGTGAAAGAGATCTTGGGAGATATTCAAATTGAGGATTTGCGCATTCCGTATACGGCGGTTGCGACAGATATTACGCACCAAAAGGAAGTATGGTTTCAATCTGGGCCATTGGAAAGCGCCATACGCGCTTCAGTAGCCATCCCATCACTCATTACGCCGGTTGTGAGTGGCAATCGTGTGCTGGTGGATGGAGGTGTCTTGAATCCATTGCCGATCGCCCCGAGCGTCTCTGTGCATGCTGACCGTATCATCGCCGTTGACTTGAGTGCTGATGTTCCTTTGCCATCTCAACCGGAAACCAACTCTGAGGAACTTGAATCGGAAGGTCAGGAAAAGTCCAGCTGGCTGATGCAATTGAAGGATGTGGCGTTTTCATGGCTGGAAGATAAAGAAACCGTTGATACGGAAAGTGCGATGAATGCGAATTTATCTAAGCTCAGTGTGATGTATCAAATGTTCGATACCATGCAGGCATCCTTAACGCATTATAAAGTCGCAGGCTATCGACCAGACTTATTAATCAAGATACCCAAAGATTCGATCAAGCTCTATGAGTTCTATCGAGCGGATCGACAGATTCAGCTAGGGTACGACATCGCAGTCGATGCGCTATCTGCTTATGAGCAGAACCGCGGTAGTGTCTACGGTCAAATTTAGGTTTTGTTGATGAATGTTGCATTCAAACTCAGAACACAAAAGCGTACAATCGCGCCATTAAGATGAGTTCATCCAAAGTAGAGTGGTGTGCATGAGCGGGAAAGAAGGTTTGAGTGCGACAGATAATCTAAATTCTGCCGATCCTTATGAACAGGCAGTTCAGGAACTGGACACCATACTCGATTGGGTGCGCTTTGGTGCGACTCAATTTGAGGCCAATGACCTGTTTTTCGGTCACGGAACAGATAATGCTTGGGATGAAGCGGCGTTGCTGGTGACGGCGAGCTTGCATCTCCCCTACGACATCTCGCCTAGCCAAGCATCTTGTAAGTTGATTCCCAACGAAAAACAACGAATAGCGCAGCGCATCAAGCAACGTATTGAACAGCGCAAGCCCGTTGCCTATTTAATTAATGAGGCTTGGTTTGCGGGTATGCCTTTTTATGTGGATGAGCGAGTGTTAATTCCTCGGTCTCCGATTGCAGAACTGCTGCAGAATCGAATTAGTCCGTGGATGGATGGCATCGAGCCGCTGAGAATTTTGGATTTGTGTTGTGGAAGCGGCTGCATCGGTATTGCCAGTTTACAAGCTTTCCCAGATGCCGAGCTAGACTTGGCTGACTTATCTGAAGATGCATTAGATGTTGCTAATATAAATATTCATCGCCATGGCTTAAGTCATCAGGTGGCCGCGATCCAATCGGACCTATTTGAGCAGTTGGAAGGGCCATACGACCTTATCCTATCAAATCCCCCCTATGTGGATGCGCCTGACTTAAATGATATGCCTGATGAATTTCATCATGAGCCTGCTCTGGGCTTAGGATCAGGAGATGATGGCCTCGACATCACGCGGCGAATCCTGCTCGAAGCACCGGATTATTTGACGGATAATGGTGTGCTGGTAGTGGAAGTGGGCAATTCTTGGGTCAACCTAGAGGCCGCTTTCCCCGCCGTCCCATTCACTTGGGTGGAATTCGAACACGGTGGACATGGCGTTTTTGTCATCACGAGCGCAGAGCTGAAAGCCCATCGTGCTGACTTCTGTGTATAATGTGTCGCATTATTTTGTTGATTTTGGCTTAGCGGCCAACCTGAAGAAGCAAGTGGAACATGTCTGGTAATTCATTTGGTAAGCTCTTTACAGTTACGACCTTCGGCGAAAGCCACGGTGCGGCCCTAGGTTGTATAGTGGATGGATGCCCTCCGGGTATCGAAATTTCTGAAGCAGAGATTCAAGTCGAGTTAGATCTGCGTAAACCTGGGACCTCTCAATTTACCACTCAGCGCCGTGAGCCCGATCAAGTCAAGATCCTATCCGGTATTTTCGAGGGTAAAACCACGGGCACGCCCATCGGCTTGCTAATTGAGAACACCGATCAACGCTCTAAAGATTACTCCGAAATTGCCGCCAAGTTCCGACCCGCACACGCTGACTACGGCTATACCCAAAAATATGGCTTCCGCGATTATCGTGGAGGCGGGCGATCTTCAGCTCGTGAAACCGCCATGCGCGTGGCGGCAGGTGCCATTGCAAAGAAATTTTTAAGGTCAAAAGGCATTGAAGTTAGAGGCTATCTTTCGCAGCTAGGCCCCATCAAAGCGGAAACGCTAGATTGGGAGCAAGTTAGGCAAAATCCATTTTTCTGTCCTGATGCTTCTAAAGTCCCAGAGATGGAAGATTATATGAAAGCGCTCAGGAAAGAGGGCGACTCAATTGGTGCAAAGATTACGGTTGTGGCGTCGGGTCTTATGCCAGGATTAGGCGAGCCCATATTTGATCGGCTAGATGCTGACCTTGCCCATGCCTTGATGAGCATTAATGCCGTTAAAGGCGTTGAGGTGGGCGATGGATTTGATGTCGTTGATCAAAAGGGCAGTGAGCATCGTGATGAAATGACGCCTGAAGGGTTTTTAAGTAATCATGCGGGCGGAGTGCTTGGTGGTATTTCAACTGGCCAAGATCTTATTGCACACATTGCGCTGAAGCCAACATCCAGTATTACAGTCAGCGGTAAAACCATTGATGTTGATGGTAATGCGACAGAATTAATCACCAAAGGACGTCACGATCCTTGTGTCGGCATTCGTGCCACGCCGATTGCTGAGGCTATGATGGCGCTAGTCGTGATTGATCATTATTTAAGAAACCGCGGACAAAATGCCGATGTGGATTGTGATACACCCATTATCCCAGGCCAAAAAGCTCCAGAAGCATAGATGTAAAACTAAAACACCGCCGAAGGGCGGTGTTTTTTGTCATCTTTCCCCACGCTTAATCCAACAATTCATTTCTTCGTAACGAACATTAAAGGCAAACGCACGTGCCCTATTGGCGACTTTCCTCATTTTACTTTTTTTATTTTGGGCTGCTGGGCTGTATTTCTCCTTATTGGGGGCTATTTTTGGACGCCCGGGGTTTTACAGCCTTGGAGATTGGCGAGTTAATGGCGCTATTTGGTTTGGTGAGAATCTTAGCGCCCAATATTTGGGGTGCGGTGGGGGATAGGAGTGGACAGCGATTAAAGTTACTGCGAATCGGTGCCGCTAGCTGTCTGGTTATCTTTGGTGCGATTTTTCTAGTGGATGGTTATTGGGGGTTGGCGGTCATTATGATCGGGTATGGCTTCTTTTGGGCAGCTGTATTGCCACAATTCGAAGTGATAACGATGAACTTTGTTAAAGGAAAGGTGGAGCAATATAGCAATATTCGCGTCTGGGGTAGCGTGGGGTTTGTCGTATTTGTGTGGGCACTCGGTCGTGTCTTTGATGCAGTGTCTGTGTTGACGCTGCCCATATTTATGATGGTTATTCTAGTTTGTATCTTATTGAGCAGTATGAGTATTCAAACGGAGCCTTCGGTTGAAGCCACGACAGAAACTAATTCGAATGGTTTTATCTCGTTGCTCAAATCACGTGTCGTACTCGGGTTTTTATTGGCGACATTGCTGGTGCAAATAAGTCATGGTGCGTACTACACGTTTTTCAGCTTGTATCTGCAAGATGCGGGGTATGAAAATAGTCAAATAGGCATGCTTTGGGCGCTTGGCGTTGTGGCGGAAGTCACCATGTTTTTCGGGATGACCAAAGTGGTTAAATATATTAGCTATAAAAAACTGCTCGTTCTGAGTGTTGCACTAACGGGTATACGATTTTCTTTAACCGGTTATGTGGCAGATTACTTAGGGTTGCTGATTTTGCTTCAGCTCACTCATGCGTTTACCTTTGGTGCAATGCACTCTGTGTCGATGCACTATATTCATTCGTTCTTCCATGGCCGGCACCAAGGACAAGGGCAAGCGTTATTCAGCTCCGTAACGTACGGGGCCGGTGGTGCAATTGGTGCTTACTTGTCAGGTTTACTTTGGTATGCATATGATGCTTCCATCATGTTTTTGATGGCAGGTGTCGTCTCCCTAGTGGCTACCTTTATCGCAATCATTTGTATTCCTGCCAATAAAACCTCCTTGCCTTCCTAATGTAATTTTATATACGGCTTACTTATATTTGAGTCGTAAAAAATCTGTCATAAGCCTGTGCTTTATTCTACGCATAGGCTTTCTCAACAAGTATTGATATCAGTCAGCCTTACGTCTTTAAGCGAACACAAAAAACGGTGGTCGTTTTGGATGATGTCTGTAAACCTTTTCAGAATGTAAAAAAGGGGGCGGCAAATATTGTCTCACTCTACAGATTTTCGTGAGCACTATGTCGGTGCATGTGTGATGTGTTGAGAGTGCAGAACTAAGTAAACAGTAGCGATGGCTGATTCAACCTTATATTCAAGAGCCGACTTTCATTTTATGCTATCCCTTTAAAGACAGTTGAATGGAAATCAGAATGAAAATTAAATTCGAGGTTGATTTAACACCCGAAGAATTTCGACAAGCATTTGGCTTGCCAGAGGTGGAGGGGTTTTATGATGAGGTTTTTAATTCGACGCTAGAAAAAATGCGCTCCGGTGAAGATGGGTATGATCCATTTTCACTAATGCAGCCGTTGCTGAAGAATGGTTTTTCGAATATGGAAAAGGCACAGGATGCGATGATGTCGATGATGGCTGGATATATGAAATCGACGGGCCAGTGACTTGGCGTAATTGTGTGTAGAGTAGAAACTCTATTTTTAGCTATCTTAAATAAAGTGTTACTCAAAGGAATGTAACCTAATATTTTAGAATGATTTTCTAATATTTTTTGTAACCAACGGTGGCAAATGCATTAGGACTAATAGAAAGTTTGCACTACCTTTTCGTGGATTTCCCCACAACCCCAAAGGAGCACGACAATGCAAGACAATGTAATGAATGCGTTTACTGAGCAAGCAAAAACCATGTTCGGCCCAGTATCGAAATTCAACGGTTTAATGGTCGAAGGCCTAGAAAAAATGACCGAGTTTCAATTAGACGCTGTTAAGTCGTATTCTGAGATTGTTCTCGGTCAAATCAAAAAAGCCTCTGAAATAAAAGACGTCGATACGCTTCGCACGTTCTCTACGTCTCAGGCAGAAGTCGCTGGAAGCATTAACAAAAAAATTATTGAAGATGCAAAAGCTTTGACTGATATGGCCACAGACTTTAAAGGGAAGGTCGAATCCATTATGGAAGAAGGGCGAAACACCGCTTCTGCAGCAGCTACTCCAAAAGCTGCCACAAAAAAAGCCAGCTAGGCTTTATCCGCCGCCGTTTAACGGCGGCGTTTTCTTTTTCTTTCTGAACCAATATCACAAGGAATGCATATGACGGCTGCAAATCCGGCTTTTGAACATGTGGTTGCCGATATGTTTAATGTTGCAGCAACTTCCGCCGACCAAGCATACCGGTTATGGGAAAAAGTGCTTTCAAGGGAAACTTCCGAGTCTGACCCTGCAGCATCGGTGTTCACCGATTTGAGTGAATCATTGTTGGAATTCAATAATGTGCTGGCAGAAAATCCTGAGCAAGTTTTGCTTAAGCAAATGACTTTACAGCAGAATTTAATGTCGCTCTACCAGCAAACAGCCTTGAGATTTCTCGGGCAAGAACCGACACCTGTGATTTCCCCTGAGTCCAATGATCGTCGCTTTCAAGACGAGGAGTGGACCCAGCATATTGTGTTCGATTACATCAAGCAGTACTACCTGCTTATGTCTCGTTACCTCGTTTCATTGTCGCAAGAATTAAATGGATTGAGTCCGCATGCAAAGAAACAGCTTGGTTTTTTTACGCGCCAGTTTGTGAACGCCTTGTCTCCGACGAATTTCCCTCTTACGAATCCAGAAGTATTACGTAAGACGAAAGAAACCAGTGGTTCAAACCTAGTAGAGGGTATGGAGCAGTTGATAACAGATTTAGGCGAGTCGTTTGGTGGTTTAAATGTCGCCATGACGGATATGTCGGCATTTAAAGTGGGCACGAATGTAGCGACGACTCCGGGTAAAGTTATTTATCAGAATGAATTGATTCAATTGATTCAATACGCGCCTACCACTAAAGCGGTGCAAAAAACGCCTGTTTTAGTGATCCCACCGTTTATTAATAAATTCTATATTTTAGATTTAAGAGAAAGAAATTCATATTTAAAATGGTTGGTTGATCAAGGTCATACTGTATTTTGCATATCTTGGATTAATCCAGGGCCTTCATTGCGAGACAAAGGCTTTGAAAATTACATGTTAGAAGGCCCGATTGCAGCTATTGACGCCATCGAAAAGGAAACCGGAGAATCACAGGTCAATGCCATCGGGTATTGCTTAGGTGGCACATTACTGGCGGCAATGTTGGGCTATTTGAAGGCCAAACAAATGCCAAAAGTGAAATCAGCAACGTATTTGGCTTCGCTCATTGATTTTAGTGACCCAGGAGAAATTGGCGTTTTCATAAATGAAACTGCTATTGCTTCACTGGAAAAACAAATGAATGCCCTAGGCTACTATGATGGCAGACAAATGGCGTTTAGCTTCAATTTGTTACGCGAAAATGATTTGTTTTGGTCATACTTTGTTAATAACTACTTAAAAGGTGAGCGCCCCGCTGCTTTTGATTTATTGTTTTGGAATTCTGACGGAACGAATTTACCCGCTAAAATGCACAGTTTCTATTTGCGGAATATGTATTTACATAATCGTTTGAAGGAACCGAATGGAATAGAGTTGGATGGGGTTCAAATAAACCTCTCAAGGGTGGATACGCCGTCCTATTTTATTTCGACGGCGCAAGATCACATCGCGAAGTGGAAAACGACTTATTTGGGTGCCAAAGTATTTAAAGATAATGTTAGATTTGTACTCGGTGGGTCTGGACACATAGCGGGTATTGTTAACCCTCCAAGTGCAAAAAAATACGGCTATTGGGTCAATGATAACTTACCAGCAGACCCAGACGACTGGTTTAAAGCGGCGACAAAAAACGAAGGGTCGTGGTGGTTGGATTGGCAGAATTGGATGAATAGCCGTCAAGATGAAGAGGTGCCAGCAAGGAATCCTGGAGTGAAGCTTAAACCCATTATGGATGCTCCGGGTGATTATGTGTCCAGAAAAATAATTGAAGTACTGCACAAATGATTGCTAGGTGAGCGCTTCCAAGTGCTTTTTTTTCGGAGGCGGCGTCTTTACGTATTGTTTTTAACCGGACGCACGATGCAGATGCGTTCTGTACAGCAAGCGTTCATCTCGTGATAGAATGGCGGTTACTGTAATTTGCGGCTTGTGATCGGATCGATGTTCTTGAAAAATCTTCCTTCTATTGTTTTGTCTTTATCCTTGGTAGCCTGCGGGGGGGGAGGAGATAGCACCAATGGCCCTTCAGGCGTCAAACTTAATGATGGTGGCGGTACCGCATCCAATGCAAATCTCGTGAAAAGCACTTGGCGTGGAGAGTGTATTTCAATGTCGGGTGGCTTCGGTCGAGAAGAATTGGCGTTTAGTGAGCAGGCTTTCGCAGTAAACGTGTTTAAATACGAAGACGCTAGCTGTCAAGGTAAGGTGACCGTTAGCAACAGGGGGGTCGTCTCGGGCAGCTTTTCATTGGGGCAAAATGTGACCCTGGAAAGTGGGCATGAGGGTCAGCACATTGACTTCAAGCTCAAGAGGAGTGGAAGCTCACAATCAATTACTGTACTCGATGTGGTCGTCATTAGTAGTGGCAAACTCTATTTGGGTACCAATATTGCCGATGTAAGAGCCAATACACGACCCTCTAAAGTGGTATTTGGGCGACCATACGAGAAGATTTGATTCTAACAGCGTTGCTTAAAGGCTATCGTCTTTTACATAAAAAAACCTCTAAGAACATAATTCTTAGAGGTTTTTTTATGAGGGCAGTACGGTTACTGTCGTTTTACAATTTTATTGATACCGCTTAATTGAATGAAGTCGACCATGATTTCACCCCCTTCAATCAAGAGAGCATCGCTTTCTTCTGAGTCTTTTTCCTCATCCTGTTGGGCTATTGGATCGATACCCTCTTCAGATTGACTCTCAAGCTCCTTCAGTGGTTTTAACCCTTTAGCTACTCGGCGTTCATTTTCCAACTTCAAACGACGTGCTTCGGTTTCTTCTCGCTCTTTATTTCGCGTTTTTTCATTCAATGAAATGATGGTGTCGTCTCGCAGCTCTTTTAAAAACTCAACCTGCTGATTCAAGTATTTAAAATCAGGATTATTTTTTATGCGGAGATTATGGCGGCGATTAACCTCCGGTATAACGCTTTGCACTTCACCTTGGGTTTTATATTTTGCTTGGCGAATTTTATCCCACGGTAGAGCCTCTTCAAGCGCGCTTTCACCGATTTTATCGACATCGTAAATTTCAGGATATGAAATATCTGGTATCACACCACGATGCTGCGTGCTTTCGCCGGATACACGATAAAACTTCGCGTTAGTGACTTTCATCTGGCCTCTAAATAAAGGAATCAAAGTTTGTACGGTTCCTTTGCCGAAGGTTTGGCTACCGACCACCAGTCCACGACCATAATCTTGAATCGCACCCGCGAAAATTTCAGAGGCTGAAGCACTTAGGCGATTTGTTAAGACTACAAGTGGGCCTGTGTATAGTTGCTCAGGGTCCTTATCGGCTAACACTTGAGTGTGGCCAAAACTGTAATGTACCTGAACAGTAGGCCCTTCAGGAATAAATAAACCCAGAAGGTCATTCACTTCTGCCAGAGAGCCGCCACCATTATTTCTAAGATCAATGATTAGGCCATCAATGTTCTCTTTCATTAATTCTGAAATTAAACGAGACACATCTCGGGTGGTACTTCTATAGTCAGGATCATTGGCATTCTTAGCTTCAAAGTCTGCATAAAATGCAGGTATATCCACGACGCCCACATTAAACGTTTTATCGTCGCGCTTCACTTTGATGATTTCTTTCTGTGCGGCTCGATCTTCCAGTTTGACTTCGTCACGCAGGATTGAAATTTCCTTGTGCGTTTCCGTCTGTCCACTGCCGGATTGTATGCTCAATCGCACGATGCTGTCTTTCGGACCGCGAATCTTGTCAACGACCTCATCCAGTCTCCAGCCAATGACATCTGTCATCTCACCATCTTTGCCTTGCGCCACACCTAAAATAATGTCCGAAGGTTTAAGTTGTCCGGCTTTATCGGCCGGCCCACCGGTTACAAGGCGTTCTACAATGGTGTTCTCATTTTCAGACCGCAATACGGCGCCAATTCCCTGAAGGGATAAACTCATGTTGATATTAAAGTTTTCCGAATTTCGGGGGGACATATATTGTGTGTGAGGATCGAACGTATAGGTCAACGCATTCATATAAGACTGAAATGCATCTTCTGAGTTTATTTGTTTAATACGATTGAGCTGGCTTTCATACCGTTTTTTTAGCAGGTCTTTGATGTCGTCGTCTTTTTTACCTGCCAATTTGAGGTTTAGCACGGTATTTTTAATACGTTTTCGCCATAGGTCATCTAACTCTTTTGCGTTGGTGGCCCACTTGGCTTTTTCTCTGTCTAGTTCAAGTGATTCATCAGCATCAAAGTTGAATTGCTTCATGCCTTTATCAATCAGAGCCAGTGCGTAATTCAAGCGTTCAACTGCACGATTTTGATAGCGATTGTATATATGAAAGGCAGGTGCTAGATCATTGGTCTTAATGGCATTATCGAGCTTGTAACGATATTGCTCGAACTCTTGGATGTCAGACTTAATGAAATAGGAATGGGTATTATCTAGGATGTCGAGATAACGTTCGTAAACCTTTCCTGAGAATTCGTCGTCTAGGAACTTACGGGCGTAATGGTGCTGATAAAGGTGGTGAACGACAGCACGATTGGTTAAGGCGTGCTCTGCTCCCGGCGCCAGCGCTTCCTCTTTAGCTGCTTCACTGGTCGCCCCGTAAGCAATGGTACTAAGCCCTAGCAGGGCTGGAATAAGCAGATGTCGCAACATTAAATCGATTATCCTTCTCATGCGGTGGATAGTGCTGTACAGATATTGAAGTTACTTATAGCACTTATCGTACTGAATATGGCACTCGACCACAAATTTGACTGATTGCAAGGCCTGGTGTCCAGTAGTTGTTGAGCTATGTGTGAGCCAGTGGGCGGTAAAAGTGTCGACGCCAGTGCCTCGGTATAGGTAAGTATAACGGCATTGTATCTTATTGCTTGCGGCTCTGAATGCGGGGAATATGACTCAGATTCACCTAAATGGTTCCGAATAGTCGAAACCATTTAGGGTGGTGAGCCTGAGGCGTTTCGTTGCATCAACACTTAAAGGAGCCAATGAAGGCTCCCGCATGGATGCCATATCTTCTGCCTCATGGGTTCTGAACGCTTAACGGCGATAAATTGAGTAGAAGATATTGCCTCTTAACAGCATGAGCATCATCGCCAGAAGGTAATACAAGCTACCGCCTGATTCTCCACCGCTGATCTCATCCACTTCCCGTGAGCGCCCTTTGTCATTCGGGAAATCGTCCGCATTATCACCGATTCCATCACCATCAGAGTCTAACCATTCAGTGGGATCGTTCACGAACGCATCTTTGTCGTCTGTGTGGCCATCCTTATCTGTATCGCCTGCCACCACCTTAATGGTAAACGTTTCGGTGGTCGTTTCTGGTACCCACCCGGAGTCGGTGATGTTGACAGAAAACGTATATTGGCCGGGCGCTAGTAGGGTTGGGTTAATGGTGAAGAATTGCCCACTTTGTGACGCTAGACCCATAGGCGACAAATCCCATTTGAATGTGTGGGTGTCGGTTGGGTTTAAGTCGGACACTAGTGCACCAAAAGTTAATGTCTTATCAACATTATTTGGGGTGGTGACGAGCGCTTCTTGTTGGCTAATTTGTAGCTCACCGGTAGGCGGAAGGTTCTTGTCCGCGATTTGTAAGGTCATCTCTTTGGCGGCTTCATCCAGCGTAAAGGATGGCTTAGTCGAGAGATTGTTATAGGTATCGAGCAGAGCCAGTTGCAATGCTTCCTCGTCTTCGATCACTTTATCGTCAAGCAATGTTAGCGGGATCACTTTAGAGGTTTCACCTTCACTAAAGTCAATGCTAAACGGTGTGAATACGGATTCAGAAATATCCGCATCTATCGCGGTAGAAGCGTGTTGGATGCCTACTATGCTCACCGTGAACGGGTATTCAGGTGATTCGCCATTCAAAGACACCATTATGTCAGCCGTTTGATCTTCTGCAAATTTGGTCGTGGGGCGGGAAAAGCCAATACTTGGGTAAACATGCAGCGCTTGTTCAATCGTTTGTTGATTACCAGCTTGATCCACGGCCGTCCAAACGACGATGTGTTTCCCTGGTGTGTTCGGCGCGACAAAGTCTCTGGCGTCATTTTGGTTTAGCGGAACATCATCGATTTGAGCGGAAAGCACAGGCGTGCCATTTTTATTGTGGTCATCAAAAATATCGAACGCCTCGATGCGCGGAATTATCACGCCGTCGGCACCCAACACTTGATTGGACAATATCGTCGGTAAGTCTTGAGCGAAAAATGGCTTGCCATGGTCTCGGTCATTATTCAGGTTAAAATCATTAGCGTCTTCATTGTCTGGGTCTACTGCGTCGATCACGCCATCGTTGTCAAAATCATCGACAGATGGGTCGGGGTTGTTGCCCTCTGGGTTGTCGCCAAGTCCGTCTTGGTCAGCATCAACCCATTGCGTCCGATCATTTGGGTGCGAGTCAATATTGTCTGTGTACCCGTCCTTATCGGTATCCCCCCAAACGACTTCGACAGTGAAAAATTCTGTGACGGTTTCTGGCAGGATGGCATTATCAGTGATCGTTAGCTCAATGGTATAGATGCCAACCTTAATGCCCTTGGGGTCAAACTCTGGCGTTTTTTCCGTCGTAACACCGCGGTTAAACGCTTCTAGATTCCAGACTAAGGAATGACGGTCATGAATATTTGGGTCGCGGATTAATGCCCGAAGCTCGACTGGACTATCAACATTATTGAACGTCATGCCTTCAGCCTCGATTTGGTTTATGTCTAGACTGGCAGAAGCGGGGAGGTTTTTATCGGCAATCACCAGTTCAAACGTGTTGTTAGCTGAGTCAATAACGAAGCTGGGTGCTTCATCCGTGCTATTGAATGAATCTACTAGGCCGAAGATGGCGATTTCATCATCAGACTCGATGATTTCTTCATCAATGAGAGAAAGGGTTAATGCCGCTTCAAGCATATTTTCTTCAAACGTGACGCTCATGCGCTCTTGCGAAAAATCTCGGTCATTGGCAGTTGTTTTTTCATGGTCACTTAAAAACTCAATATCAACGGTCAAAGGATAAATCGGCGATGGGCCGCTCAAACCCACAGAAATAGTCGCTTGCTGGGGTTCTGCGTAGCGAATTGATGAAGCAGTGAAGGATATGATGGGGAACACATGAAATGCTTGCTTCGCTGTTGCTGTATTACCAGCTATGTCTTCTGCAACCCACTTGATTTCGTGGGCTCCCTCAAATACGTCAATGACGTATTCACCTTCTACATTCGGGGTAATCAATTTATTGTTGTAATACGCCGTAATAGTGGGTGTGGCACCGTGAAAATGGTGATCGAAAATGTCACTAGCGGCCGGTAAGGGTAAAGTAAAGCCGTTTTGGCTTAGCACCACGTTCGTCACTAGATCAGGAAAAGCAGAGGTGAAGAAAGGCTGTCCGTTGTCAGCTTCATTGTCGGTATCTACATCATTCAATACGCCGTCATTGTCTGTGTCGTTCAGTGAAGGGTCGGCGTCTACACCGTCTGGGTTATCACCCAAGCCATCTAAATCGTCGTCAGCCCATTGGGAGATGTCGTTAGGGAAGCTGTCTTTATAGCCAATGTGACCATCGTTATCCCCATCTAAGCCAATACTGGCATTCAGATTGAAGATTGAATACTGATTGTCAGCGAGTGCGACCAAATAGGCTTCACCGTCAGCACGAATAGCATGCAATTTTGCTTTGCTCAGCTTTGCGGAATGAAGGGGGTAAGATGCAAGCGGATGTAAGTTGTAACCAAAATCAATGTTGTCATTTTGATACTCGATAGCCCAGGTTACTAATTCAGACCCACAAATGGCTGCGATAACATTGAGTTCTGCATCCAATTCCACCGTTGCCATTGTAATTATTGGTTCCTGGCACCCACCGGAACTGGCCAGCACGTCGAAGTCTTTTGGCTCGATAAAATGGACATTCCCTAATGTGTCTGCTGCAAGCAAATGATCTAGGCTACGGTTGGGCAGCCTTAAAGTGGTTATCGCTGAAATATTTAGATTATTGAGACTGTAAAACCTAGATTGGTGCATGGCCGCATCCGGATCATAGGCACTCAGCTGGCTGTGAAGGCCCAGAATTTCAAGATTTTTATCGCCTCGTATGTTGCTAGAAAATAAGTGTTTAAAGTTGGTATCACCACTTCCTGTGCTGAACATGCCTGCGGTCTGATGAGCGTTTAAGTCATGTTGAAATACATACCCAATAGCTCCGCTTTCCTCTTTGTATGGGCCGGAAATAAATAAGTCTGCTATAGTGTTGCTGTCTAAATGAGCAACTAAAATATTGGATGCGCTGTCGATTATTTGAACTTCACTGCTGGCAATGGCGTCACCTGTACGTGTCGTGTGTACGACTTTACCTGCATTAGTCTCGTTACCATCCACAATATAATTTGCACTACCGCCAAACAAAAGTTCATCGCCCGCTGAGGCATCTGAATCAAACGCTGTGACGAAATCAATACTGGTCCACGAATCACTAAATTCATCAGGTAATTGATAGGCTGTATCGTTAAGAGAATCAAGGCTGAAGTACTTTAGATAGACGCTGCTTAAATCTTCATTTTTATGTAATTGAAGAATCGAACGGCTAGCCAATGTATTTGCGCCATTGAAATTCGACACGAGATCAAATGAATGGCCTGATGTTGTATTTAGCCCAGACCAGTAAACGGAGAAGTCAGTTTCATTAACGACATACAGCAGCGGGTAATTGGAATTTTTAGATTCCTTCGTTGGGTTGTTTGTGGAGAAGAACAGCTTGTGTTTTGAGCGTTGGCCTTGCGCATTAAGTGTTGTCGCCAATCGCTTGATCGCACCCGAAGCATGATAGGGCAGGTTATCATTTAGATCTATTCGCTGAAGTGATTCGGAATTTGAGTTCCAGATTGCCATGCTGGCAATATTTTTGTCCTCAATGTCGTCCTCTTCTGATATTTCAACTCGGTTATAGAAAATCTCGTATCGTCCATTTTGATTTAAATCGATCGCATTGTAGGCAAAAGCTGCATCTTGCAAAGCGGATGCGTA
Source organism: uncultured Saccharospirillaceae bacterium (assembly GCA_947503895.1). Classification (GTDB taxonomy): domain Bacteria; phylum Pseudomonadota; class Gammaproteobacteria; order Pseudomonadales; family Oceanobacteraceae; genus Bermanella. The sequence continues at coordinate 545,146 of CANNFT010000001.1, read as the reverse complement.
GACACGGGACCCATTAACGGCCGGCGAATATATTTGAACCTGCTGAGTTTCAGAATTATTTTGCACGAGAATTTCATCAACAGCATCGTCATCAATATTGGCAACGATAAAGTTTTCGTCAAATTCTTCGCTGGCTAGATGGGTTTTCTGATGCCACTCATTGCCGTCATAGGTGAAGTACTCACCGTGTTGCGTAATTAACTCTTGATCAAAAACCAATCCCTCGGCGTCAATCGTGTTGTAATCAATATTACCTGTTCTACAAACATCACCATCATGAGGCGCTTTGGTTAAAGCTTGATCTTGTAAGATACCGATAAACTCTTCACCACAAATTGCAATGTACTTTTCACCATTGGTTCCATTCAGATAAGAAATGGAATGAATCGCTGTATCAGATGCGATATAGCTGTGCGTTGCAACTTCAATGGTTTTACTGTCATCGGATTCAGTTTTCAACGAAAAGGACAGCTCAGTTATGGTCCCATCAAGATGGGTGAGCACGATTTCATTCGTATCTGTTAGTAGGGAAGACGTATAGTGCTTGGATTGAGCTACAAGTTTGCTCTTTTGATTCGCATGGGTTAACTGTCGATAGCCATTTATGGAACGATCCCAATCGAGCAGAATCCAGTGGTCATTACTGCCATCCATAAGACTTGAGGCGGTGGCGAAAATTTCCAAATCGTTATCTTCATCAAGCTGCAGCGCGTGAAGTGCTACATCTCCGACTTTACCTGCCATTAGTATTCTGCTGGCGGTTTCCGAATCTATTATTTGATTATCAAAACCTGCAAATGCTGAGCTGCTTGCCATAAGCAAGTTAATCAACGTTCCCCTAGTCCTCATGGATTAGCGTCCCTTTATAGTATTGTATGTAAGCGAGAGCGGGGGAGTTTATATTTCTGACTACGGAATCACAATTTTAATCATCGCTTTGATTGCGGAGTGATCAGATCGAAACATTAATAGAGATTTTTGTAAGACAATAAAAGGAAAGCTGCTGAATAACTGATCATGTGAGATCAATTATTCAGCAGTTTTTTGAATCAAGCGAGTGCTCGTATGGGGTTAGCTAGCGATTTTTTGTTTCGCTTTGCTCAATGTAGGTTTAATCACATAAAGCAAATCACCTTGGCTGACCTGTTGGCCATCAGTGTTCAACACACGCACAACTTCATATTTTTTATTGGGGTCATACAATTCGCAAGCCTGACTGTTTAGCGCTTTAAGGTTGAGTGGTGTGAACATTTTCATGGCTTCCATTAAGCAAAGCGTTTGATCAATGGAAATAACACTGCCTTCTTTTACATACGGTGGTTCACTTGGAGAAGGTGCACCGTAGAAAATGGAGCTAGCAGGAGCCAACACTTTTAACTCGTCTGAGCCTTCAATTTTTAATGACTCAGCGGATATGTCGTTGGTTGTTTGCCCTGCGCTGGCGTCTATATCAGCAATCAGCGTGTCTTGATCGGTTCGACGTAAGAAGTCGGGTAAATAACCTGTGTCATAATCGCCATTTACAAAAATGTCGTCAGCAAGAATGCGCAATAGAAGTGGGATGTTGGTCGAAACCCCTTCTATTTTAACTTTCTCTAAGTATTTGATCATTTTTGAGATGGTTTCTTTTCGATCTTTACCATGACAGATAATTTGTACAATCATGCTGTCATAGAAAGGCGTCACTTCTTTGCCTTCATCGATGGCTTTCAGTAATTGAATGTCCGCCTGCTCGGGTAATTCACACTTGGTGATTTTACCGGGGTTAGGCACAAAGTGGATATCCGCGCCGCGTTTAGCGGCTTTCTCGGCGGTGATACGCACTTCCATGGCATAGCCATTTTGTTTCGGCGTTAAATCGGCGATGGAGCCACCCGCTGCAATTTTGAATTGCTCGCGAACAATATCGATTTCAGTCACTAATTCAGTGACAGGGTGCTCCACTTGTAGTCGAGTATTCATTTCCATGAAATAGATGTCATTAGCATCTAAATCATAAATGAACTCTACGGTGCCTGCGCCGTAGTAATCGACCGCTTCCGCAAGTTTTTCAGCGTAATCATAAACGGCTTTTTCATGGTGTTCAGGGAGCATGGTTGAAATCGATTCTTCGATCACCTTTTGGTTATTCCTCTGAACAGAGCAATCCCTGAGTCCCAATACTTTCGTGTTGCCTTGACTGTCTCGCAGAATCTGAACTTCGATATGCCGTAACGACGTGACGAATTTTTCAAGGTAAACATCACCGCTGCCAAACGCGCTGCGTGCTTCAGCACTGATTTGATGGAACAACTCATGGATTTGCTGCGGTTTTTCCACCACTTGTATGCCTTTACCGCCACCACCGTGAACGGCTTTGAGCAGTACAGGGTAACCAATTTCATCTGCGACTTTCGCCGCCATGGCGGACGTAGTGACGATACCGTGAGAGCCGGGTACGACCGGCACTCCGACGGAAATAGCGGTGTTGATGGCGTTAGATTTGTTCCCCATGGTTTCCATCGAGCCCACTTTCGGCCCAATAAAATTTAAGTCATGGTTCGCACAGAAAGCGGCAAATTGAGCGCTTTCTGACAAGAACCCAATGCCCGGGTGAAGTGCATCCGCGTGCTCTAGTTCTGCAATACGAATAACACTTTGAGCGTTTAAGTAGCTTTCGTCAGGGGTGTTACCACCGATACACACCAGTCTTCCGTTTTCATTAAGCTGATCGGCGGCAGTGGACTGCATATCGGGGTCCGATTGAACCAGCACCACATTAATGTTGTTCTCTTGCGCTTTGCGTACCAGTTTTTCAGCAATACATCCGCGTGCATGTACCAGTACGGTTTTCACTGGGCGGAAAATTTTCTCAGGGACGTTTTCTGCGAGCGACTCACTTTCAGACTTGTCTGAAGTGACATAACCGTGCAACACGCGCTCCAATACTTCATCTACCGTACGACGTGCGACTGGAATCGTTGGGTCAATGCCTTTCAGGCGCTCATCTAAATCATCTTGGAAAGGATGCTTCACCAAGCCACTCATCGATCCCGGATTGGTGGATAAATAGTTTGACAGCGTTGCCGTTGAGGGTAAGTAGGAAGGCACAACAATTTGGCCTGCAAAAGGCATGTTCGTGCCACTAAAATAGTAAGTTTGTACAAGCGGGTGCGTCACAAAGCTTGCTTGCGCGCCACCCGTACAATCGCCGTAGCCGAATACCACAATCGGTAAGTCGTTATCACGCACAAATCGTGTAACACGATCATTCACAACGGCCATTGAGAAGAGTGCAGCGGCACCTTCTTTGGTTTGCATGCCGCCAGAAGATACAAAACAAACAATAGGGTATTGATGGCGAGCACACTCCACCATTAATTTACAAAATTTCTCTGCGCTGGCCATGTCAAATGCGCCCGCTTGGAAATCCAAGTTGGACACGAGCGTTCCCACTCGGCGTGTCTCATCGCCGATTTTAATGGTGCCAAAGCCGGTGACAACCCCACAAGGCGGAATGTTTTTGCTCAGTGCACGTTCAATGGCACTGCGAAATCCGGGGAACTGAACGGGATCAGAGGTCATCAAGTGACCGCCAATTTCCTCAAAGTCGAGGAAGAATTTATCAATCAGCGCTTGATAGCCCGTAGATTTGGACTTTTTAACGTCATCTAATACGTCTTGGATCAATAGGTCAAAATAGGCAATGGTGAGGCGGTTCCAAAAGTCTTTGCGACGACCAATAGAAACCGGGTTGATTCGACCATTGTATTCTTTGTTGCCTTTAGAGTCGTAGTACTCACCCAATAGTTTTTCAAAGAAAAACGTAATGATGACAAACAGCGTATCGGATAACCTTGGGAAAGCGTTCTTTTTCCATTCCTCTACATTTTTAAGGAAGTCACCACGTAAGCTTGAACCAATGAAGTGCTTGAACCAGTCTCCGAAAGCTTCTTTACTGCCTTCTGTTTGAATACGTTCATTTGCAAAATCTAATGCCGCATTCACCAAATTAGATACTGCTTGACGTGAAAGGCTATGTGTCTCTTTGGCCTCTTTGGCAATATCGACTAAATGATGGATGACGAAATCGTACAAAGCACCGAACATGAGCATGTTATTGCAAATGCTAATGAAATCGTTGCGCAAATCGTCGGTCAGAATAGCATCGAGAATACTCAGCTGCGAATCGCCGCCTTCTTTGATTTCAGCTTCTTCCTTCACTCGAAGGTAGGGCGCAAGGGCGTCCTCAAGCATTCTTCTATTGGCTTCAAGATTCACCTCAGCAACGTTGTTGACCAGTTGCGAGGTTCGAGTATTCAAGTTAATGGACGCACGAACATCTTCAGGGAATAAATCGTCTTTAATTATATTGTTGAAGTCTTCCGTCAAGGCTGAACGTAGCGCCTTTGAAGGTTTACCTTCTTGGTAATCTGCTATTAAAGCGCCAGTATCGTAGCTGACTTGCTTGTTCATGTAGTTGGCCAACGGGTGTTCATTGGCTTTGAGGAATCTTAAGATAGCAGTGCTATCGCTTATATCATCTTGCGTGAGTAAAAAACGTGTTTGCTGATAGTCCTTGAGGTAGGCAATTAACTCAACGAAATTTATGTCCGAGTCAGACTTCCAGCGATTGAATAAATACAGGCCGACGCTAAAGCAAAAATCTTGTTTAGCTTTGGCGTAATTATCTTCAGGTTCACCAAAAAATAAGCGGGCCAGTGAACTGCGGTTACCGCCACGTTCATTGAGTTTTTGGACGTAGTTTTTCCAATGCTTGTTTAGGCCATCGTCATAGCGAATTTTGTCGGGTGCCTGTAACCACTGTTGGAACTTACGACGCTTTTCAGATTCAACGCGTTCAGTCAGTTGGCCTTCTGGCACCTCTTTGACCGTTAGTCGGCTGTAGTTGCCAACACTGGTTGAGCTTATGCGCTTACGAAGCGTCAAGTAGCGAAGGTAACGGAACGTTAAGCCGAATAAATTATGATGCTCAGTTGCGGAGGCAGCGATCATCAGGCTTGAGTCTTTCTCAATGGCCATTAGTTTATCTGAAGGATTCAGATAGCGTTCAACACTGCGCTGGTAGTGATCTAATAAATACGGGTTCTCTCGTGCAAATTTTTCCGCGCCTTTCTCCACGCTTTCGATGCTACTGGCGATCGCCTTAATGAGGTTTTGTAGTTTGTCTATTCGATCGCCTGGTGCGTAATCAATTACGCCATCAATGACACCACGGGTTTGCAATTCATAGGCTGAAACACCTACGTATTTTGCGCACTCTTGCCAGGAAAGGTTGTATTTACGCGCAATACTGGCGAGGCCTTGAGGTTGTATCGTATTAAATATGCCGTCACGTACAGACAACAAAATATTGGTGGCGGCCAGTGGAATAGCGCCACCAGAGTATCCAGCACCCAAAATAATGCCGATGGTTGGGGTATCTGTGTTGGCCATTTCTGAAATTAAGCGCGAGATTGAATGTGCTTGATTTCGTGTATTGGCTTCTTCACCTGCATCTGCCCCAGGTGTGTCGATGAGCGTAACGATGGGCATAGCGTGTTTCGCAAACTGGTGCATGGCCTCTATTGCCCGTGCATGATGCTCCGGCATCCAAGCCCCATTGCGTTGTTCACGATTCTGACCGATGAAGCCGATTCTTCTAAAACTGTGGCCAAAGTCTAACTCTACTTCTGCTATATAAAGCGGGCCATCTTCTTTTTCGATGATAATGCGATTGGTGATTTTGTGTACAAGTTGCTTGGCGTTCAATCTTTGGCTGGACTCGCTAGGCGCTACAACCGATTGAATGTATCCATCGATATCGAGGTCGGCTAATACTTCTAACTTGGACTCTATTTCATCCTGCGTTAATAAGCCCCGAATTGTCGGTGAGGCAGGGTGATCCCCCTGGCTTGGAAAAAGAGAAAAGTCTTGGCTAAGTTTTTCAGCTATTTGAAAGAGCTGATCAGTTTCGAATTGAGACATAGAATTTGGGCACTTATGTGACTTTTTGTTATGAACGGTAAAGGCTCTGCGCTCTTAATTTCGTAACTTTATAACAGACTTTTTGAGCATTTACAGCTTAGCAAAGCATAAACATGCATTCGTGCCACCAAAACCAAAACTGTTCGATAGAATGGACTGCAATTCAACTTTTCGACTCTCGTGAACAATGTTGAATCCGGCTGCTTCTGGGTCTAAATCGTCAATATTTTTTGAACCAGCGACAAAGTTTTCGTGCATCATTAATAAGCAATAAATGGCTTCTTGTACGCCGGTCGCACCTAAAGAGTGACCTGTTAGCGATTTTGTACTGCTGATGAGCGGGTTGGATTCAGAAAAGGTTCTGCCGATGGCGGATAGTTCAACCATATCACCCGCGGGCGTACTGGTGCCGTGAGTATTGATGTAGTCAACGGTGAACGGCAGGTGAGCGGTGGCCATTTTCATGCACCGCTCTGCGCCTTCGCCACTGGGCGATACCATGTCGAAGCCATCGCTGGTTGCCCCATAGCCGACGAGTTCAGCGTAAATCTTAGCGCCTCGAGCTTTTGCAATTTCATAATCTTCAAGCACCAGCATGCCGGCACCACCGGCAATGACAAAGCCATCGCGCTGAGCATCATACGGGCGACTGGAAGTGGCAGGCTTGTCATTGTATTTAGATGAGAGAGCACCCATCGCGTCGAATTGCATGGTCTGAGACCAGTGCAGTTGCTCGCCACCCCCTACAAATACTCGATCTTGCTTACCTAGCTGAATCAGCTCCATTCCATGGCCAATACAGTGGGCGCTAGTGGAACACGCTGAGCTAATCGAATAATTAACCCCTTTGATTTTAAATGTATTGGCGATATTTGCCGAGCAGGTACTGCCCATTGCTCTCGGTACTCGAAAAGCGCCGAGTTTACGAACACCTTTGCTTCTCAGAATGTCTGCACCTTCAATGACATCGCTGGTGGATGCACCACCGGAGCCTGCGACGACGCCGGTTCTATCGTTTGATACTTCATGGGCTTCTAGGCCCGCATCCAAAATGGCTTGTTGTGTCGCGATCGCAGCATAAGCAGAAGCCTCGCCCATAAAACGAAGAGTTTTTCGGTCTAGGTAAGACTCGACATTAATTTGAGGCTTACCGGCTACCTGACTGCGAAACCCCAGTTCCTTATAGTCTGGCATTGGGCTAATACCGGAAGTCCCGTTTTTAAGTGAATCTAATACTTCAGTTTGGTTATTACCTATACAGGAAACAATCCCAAGTCCGGTTACCACGACACGCTTCATTGTCCAGTCCTCATTCCTTTTACGGGGTAGATGTGAGCATAGTCCTGCAATGTGTCTTAATTATTTCATTTTATGCCTGTTCTGTTATTGCTTTGGTTCTGGTGTACCGCAGAACGGGTTATACTGCCTCTTTGCTTGTAAGTCGTAACCTATCGTTAGGGTGACGTCGTCGCCCATTGAGAGTTGATGTGAATTTATCTGAAGTAAGACGACAAAATGCGTTGGCACTGATGAAAGAGAACGCTTTGGATGAATTGGCATTTGCCTTATGTTTAGGCAAAGAAGAGCGCAGTATTCAGTTGCTACTGGCCGAAGATGCAGCGAAATCTATTTCCGATAGCTTGGCTCGCTTGATGGAGCAAACCTTTAGCAAGCCAAGTCGCTGGCTAGATCAAGCAGGCGACACGGATACTGGTCCGAGCTTTGATTTGCTTGGCTAATATTAGCCATAAGGGCGTCTCTCTAACGTCAGTAGCGATGACTCTCAAGCGCGAAGCAAACTTGCAAGACTGCATGGGTGCAGCAGCTAGAGCGAAGCAGGAAGCCAGAGACGAGAGTCAAATTGCCCTTAATTAAGTCAGACGACCGAGTTTCCTCGTGTCGCTTGAAGACCTCAATATATTAATCTCATTCAGATAAATTTGGTTGACCCCTTCACTATGAAGTTACTGCTAATAAAAATGTCTTCATTGGGCGATGTATTTCATACGTTTCCAGCGTTGACGGAAGCCCAAAAACATATTCCCAACTTAGAAGTCACATGGGTGGTTGAAGAGGGGTTTGCGTCCATGGCTGCTTGGCATCCAGCCGTTAAAAAAGTGATTCCGATTGCTTGGCGACGTTGGCGTAAAAATTTGCTCAGCCAAGAGACTCGCGCTGAGTTGAAAGCATTTTTAAAGGAAATAAAAAATACTGATGCAGACTTAGTGTTGGATGCTCAAGGGTTAATAAAAAGTGGGGTGGTCACAGCATTAAGTCGAGGTTCTCGCAAAGCTGGCTTTGATAAGCACAGTGCACGAGAACCGCTGGCGGCTAAGGCGTATCAAGAAGCTCATTCAGTTAAAAAAGGCGTTCATGCCATTTGGCGTGTGCGGCAACTCTTTGCGAAAGCCCTAAATTACCCCGTTGGCAGCGAAGATCAAGTGAGTTACGGATTAGATAAAAGCAGGTGGTCATTGCCAAAGGCTGATGCCCCTTATTTGGTGTTCCTGCATGGCACTACGTGGGTCACTAAGCTATGGCCGGAGGCGCACTGGATTGCATTAGCGCAGCTCGCGGCAGAGCAGGGTTATCACGTGTACTTGCCGTGGGGTAATGATGAGGAGCAGCAACGGGCAGAGCGCATTGCTTCTCACGGTAACAATGCAACGGTATTGCCTAAAATGGGCTTGTCGGAACTCACATCTTACCTATGTTTTGCCAATGGGGTCGTGGGTGTAGATACCGGCCTGAGCCATGTCGTCGCCGGTTTAGAAGTACCGTCCGTGGCGATTTACGGTGCCACAGATGCGACGTTAACCGGTGTACTCGGTCCGAGTGTCATTGTTAAATCTGCTGATTATCCATGCGCGCCGTGTCTGAATAAAAAATGCCAATTTAACGATCAGCATCCACCCTGTTACGACACCGTTGGCCCAAGCATCGTTTGGTCTGCCTTAATGAGTAAGGTCGTACCGCACACTAAAAGTTAAGTGGGATGAGTCTGTACATTGTACGTAGCGGTATCGGCCTGCTTGTAAAAGAGAGTCCGCGAAATCTGTTTTTGGTTTCGCCTGACGCTCACGGGACATGATCGAGAATGGCTCATCTTTCATATTCATTGAAAGCCTTGTAGCAAAATGCAATTAGTTTGGTGTAGCAGATTGCTACAGTATGAAATCTGAGCTATATTCTAGGCAGGTACGCTATAGGAGGCCATGAGCATGGCGAAAGCATCTTCCCCGATTCGATTAGAGGCTGACTTAATGGCGAAAGCCCAGATGACGGCAGCGCTTCACCATAGAACCCCGGCTGAGCAAATTGAGTACTGGGCTGAATTAGGCCAAGCCGTGCAAGGTATGCTGGACCCGCAAGCCATTCTCAATGTTCAAACCGGTTTGGCTTCCATAAAAGTGGAGCCCACGCTTTCCGGCCCCATTGATGCTGATTTCGTATTTGAAGCGCTCGATATTGATCGTGCTAGTGGGCAGCTAGCTGCTTCGGTTGCTCAATCATCCATTCGTTATCAAGCTTCACAGACTCACCCAGGTTATCTTGAAAAACGAGAAGGCGATACTGTGGTGGTGGGTCGTTTCCTCAATGGCGAATTCTTACCCATTGATATTTAAATCAGACTAAATTGAAGAAATTTCTCCATAGAATGGATCATTCTGTGTCTTAAACGGCGTTCAGTATCGCCACAAAATCAATACTGCGGGTATGACCGATTTAAAGCATCACCATTCTTGAGTATGTTGGTTATTATTCATTTTTAATTGCGGAAACACGGTGATATGAGTCGTCAATTATGGATGCTAGTGGGTGGCAACGGCTCAGGTAAAAGCACTTTTTATCACCAGCGCATAGAGCCATTAGGGCTTCCCTTTGTAAATGCAGATATCATCGCGCGTCAATTATTCCCTGATCAACCAGAGCGCCACAGTTATGAAGCCGCTCAACTTGCCGAGCAGCAGAGGCTTCAGTTAATTCAGACTGGGCGAAGCTTCTGTTTTGAAACCGTATTCTCGCACCCCTCTAAAATTGACTTCGTAGCGCAAGCCAAAGCCTTTGGCTATGAAATAATACTGGTCTGGATTCACCTTGAAAATACAGAACTCAACAACGCGCGTGTATCACAACGCGTACAGCAAGGCGGCCATAATGTTCCTGAGGAAAAGGTGACACAACGAGTACCAAGATTGTTGCGCAACATACAAAAAGTTATTCCCCTATGTGATCGTGTGTATGCCTTAGAAAATTCATTGTGTGATCAGCCATACCGAAAAGTATTTACGCAAATCAATGGGGAACTAGAAATCTTTATGGAGCCATTTCCAATCTGGGCGATGAATGCATTAACGCCGTCGCTATCGCCCACAGAATAGACTGACTACGTTGTTCTTGAATAGGGAGGGGAGCTGGCAGGGATTGGCTCTGAGTTTATTTTCGATGATCTCATCAAGTGGCCGCGTAAAGCCAGTTATGGATGTATAGATTCTGCTGGTCGCTACGTTAAAAAATATTGGATTACCAATTTATATTAGTATGCATCAAAGAAGAATTTGATACAGGATGTTAAAAATTCTCCTGTAACGTTTTATTTGTGCGCGCGAAATTTTGCAATTTTATTATTACAATACCACCACTTTATTGCGCCCCGTCTCTTTGGCTTCATACATTGCAGTGTCAACACGCTTTAGCATGTCGCTGATTAATTCACCATTTAAGTATTGCACCACGCCAAAACTTGCGGTTAATTCTATACCTCGACCATTGATGTGAATCGGATTTTTTGCCAACCTTTCTCGAATGGAGTGTGCAACGCTTTCCGCATTTTTTTGGTCACAATTTTCGAGCAGTATCATAAATTCTTCGCCACCCCAGCGTGCTAATATATCCGCTTCTCTAATGCACTGTTTGGCGATGTGCGTTGTGTGAATGAGCGCTTGGTCTCCGGTTAGATGACCGTACTGATCATTGATGCGTTTAAAGTGGTCAATATCAAACAGCATTAAGCTTAATGGAAGGCGGTGTCGCTTCGCAGAGGTAACAGCATTCTCCATTAGAAGGTCGAATGAATAGCGGTTATAAAGGCCGGTTAGTGTGTCAGTGGTGGCTAGTTTCTCCATTTTAATTTGATATTGCCGAATCAATTGGCTGTTAATAATGACAATGACGACGGTGATCAAAAAACTCACCACAATATTGAAAAATAAAGCACTGCGAATGTCATGCTTGATCGATTCTTCAGACTCTTCTACTAAAATAAACCAATTAAAGTCTTCAACAAATCGAATATTGACATGAATTAGCTCGCCCTTGTGGGTGTATGAAAATTGTTGTGTGCTGCCATCTAGTATTTCGTTTGCGTGTGTTGCTAGCCCGGGTATTTTTCTAAGGTTGAGTCGATCTGTATCATTGGTGGAGATTTTAATTTCTCCAGTGCGATCAATTAAATATATATTTCGTTGGGCGTGCACTTGAAATGAACTCATGAGCTCATGAACAGAATCGGCGGCTAAACCAACGCCAATCACTCCAACCAGTTTGCCATCGTTATCCAGCATTCGATGATTTATAAAAATAGTGGGAAGTCTTAAGCTTTTCTCATCTGTGTCTAAGTTCACCTCGTATGCTTTGTCCATCCCGCGCACTCTGAAAAACCAGAGGTCCGCAGGATCATTCTCAGATAATACTTGTAGCATGCCATCTTCAGTGTAGTAATTGCGTGTTTTTTCGGTGGCGAAAAAGCTGGTGAGGGTGTTGTGTATCTCGCTGATCTCACGAAGATAATTGGTAATTTTACTAATGTCCTTTTCTCCGTTAAGAGCCCAATCTCGCACGAACGTGTCGCTGGCCATGAGCGAAGAAATGTAAATGGGTTTTAGTAGGTTATTACGAACTTCTAAATAGATGTTGTCTACCGTCAGCGGTAAAACGGTGTCGATAAGTCGAGCTCTCAATTCACTGAGTGAAACTAAGTAGCTCACAAGGCTCGTGACTGTAAAGCCAGCAATGAGCAAAGCAGAAGCAACGAGAATGACAGGTTGACGATAGGGGTTCATAAGTCAGCCTACCTTTGCCCCTTGTGGATTGAAGTGGTATTAGAAAAGCGTAGTTCTCAATAGGTCGTTCTGCTTATGAATATCAATATATTTGGCCTGTAGAGTTAAATATCTGGCGTGAACAGACCTGTGACATAGAGTGGTGGATTGGATGCGTAATGTAGCGTCGCTGTTTTTTTAAGGTGTCACGATGGCTCCGGCACGGCGTGCTTTGGTGTGCGAGTGCTTTGCAACATGATTACGTACGCATTATTCCTGTGGGTATAAAAAATTCCAAATAATCTGTTGGTCTGTCACTTGGACGTTGATGTTGCCATCGCCAGAAGGGTGGTTGCCAGGCTGGTATCCACCTAAGTTAGGAATGCTAATTTGGAAGCCGCTATTGGTGAAGGACTGCTGTTGACCGGTGATGCTGCCCGAAATCTGCCCGTTAAATTGTTGCATGTATTGCGTCATGTGGGCATTGGTAATTTGGGTGTCTGAGCTTAATCCTAGGCTGGTTCTGACGGCTTCATGTGCGAATGCTTGGTTGGCGAGTGAGGCTTGAGATTCCACGGAGTAGGAGGGTACTTGCGCATTGACGTTAGCCAGTTCAGCTTGGTTAAGTTGCTTCAACGCTTGATCTCGATTGACTTCGGTCTCGGTATTGGAACGGTTCGTACTTAATTGTTGATCTTGCTCTCTGACCTGATCAACTTCACTGACGGCTTCTTCACCGGGTCCGAGATTTATCCTTACTTTAACTTTTGGTTTTTGCACAGTGCTTGGGGAGGGGGTTGTGTGACGCTTTTGCTTCACAACAATATTGCCATCTTCGATGTAGGCTTCTGTCATTTCAATATTGGATAGCTCTTCTACTTCTGCAAAGCTGTGCGGTATATAGATAACTGAGGCCAGTGCTATGAATGAGGATGTGAAGAAAGGAAAGTCTTTTTGATGTCGTCTGTTTTTCACGGTCCCACCCTTATATGCAGAAATACACTACTCTTATATTAGCGTGTATAGTCTAGTTGTACAGCAATCAAACGCTTGGCGATTAATATGGCAAGCGTTTGTTTGTAATGGCTTTTATTTATTTAGAATCATCAAGGTAGCGGGCATCAAGACCTTTGTATTGGTCTATCCGTCGATCTCTGAAGTATGGCCAAATTCGTCGCACTGACTCAATTTTTTGCAAGTCTATATTTGCTTTCAAGATGCATTCATTTTGATGGTCTGCATGATCAAGAAACTCACCCTGAGGCCCAGTAATAAATGAATGCCCCCAAAATGCGATACCTTGACTATTCTCACTCGGATCAAGCTCGTGCCCAACTCGATTGATGGCAATGACAGGCAGGTTATTTGCGATGCTATGGCCTCGTTGAACGCCTATCCAAGCATCTCGCTGACGCCCTTGTTCTTCTTTGTCATCTTCTAAGTCCCATCCGATAGCCGTTGGGTAAATTAGTACTTCAGCACCCTTGAGTGCCATCAATCGTGCCCCTTCGGGATACCATTGATCCCAGCAGACCATGACGCCTAATTTCCCAATACTGGTTTGTATCGGCTCAAATCCCGGCGTATCGCCCGGTGTGAAGTAGTATTTTTCATAGAACCCTGGGTCATCAGGAATATGCATTTTGCGATAGTAGCCTGCCAGCGAGCCGTCTTTATCAAACACTAATGCTGTGTTGTGGTAGATGCCAGCAGCACGGCGTTCGAAAATAGAGCCGATTATGACAGAATTTGCTTTGACGGCTTGCTCGCTCAAGAATTGCGCGGTTGGGCCATCAAGCGGCTCAGCTAAATCGAAGAAGTGTGCTTCTTCTGTTTGGCAAAAATACTGAGTGGCGTGCAGTTCCTGCAGCACAATTAAGTCAGGGTGAGAGGATAAGCTCTGCTCAATCAATTGTGCTGTTCTTTGATATGACTGAGTTTTGTCTGTGAAACACTGCTGCTGAATACCAACAACTTGAATATTTCGGCTCATTTTTAGACCTTTAAAGTATGCTCTTTTAAATATAGAGGCATCACTGAAGTGTTGACTGATTAAAAATGTATATCACTGGGTCTTTCGTAATGTACGGATTGGCATTGCAGTCCGCCATTATTTATTTGTATTTACAATGGGTCTGATCTATCTGGGATTTGCATGGTAATACAGTGCAAACTTCCATATTGACGAACCAGTACAGAGCAATCTACAGGGACAATTGTGTGCTCGGGCATGGCTTGTTGCATAACCTGAACGGCCTGCTCATCTTGGGGTAAATTGTATACTGGAAAAAGAACCGCCCCGTTGATGATTAAAAAGTTAGCATAGGTAGCAGGGAGTCGTTGTTGATGATTTTGCTCATCAGTCTTGGTGGTTTCTGATGTCTGAACACTGCTTTCATAGACTGGCTGAGGCAAAGGGAGTTCAAACAGTTCAAATGGCTCACCGAGTGCATTTTTAAATTCCGCTAGTTCTTGTTTCATTGCCTGTAAACTGGCGTAGTGCGAGTCGCTGGTGTCTTGGCAGCCCTGAAACACGATGCGGTTTTGAGGGCAGAGGCGGGCAAGGGTATCGATGTGTGCATCGGTATCGTCGCCGTCAAGGTGCCCGTTTTCTAACCAAAGGATATTGCTCACCCCGAGCTGCTGCTTGAGTTCTGTCTCGATTTCAGATTGAGAAAGCGTCGGATTGCGATTCTTGTTTAACAAGCAGGCTTTTGTCGTGAGCAATGTACCAAGGCCATCACTTTCAATACTGCCACCTTCAAGGACCAATGAGCGTTCTCTTCGGTTGTCAGTTGGATAAGCGCCTTTTTGGGCTAAACACTGTGTAATTTGGTTATCGAGATGGGCATCGAATTTATTGCCCCAGCCATTAAATTGAAAATCTCGAATGGCGAGCTGGCCATTATCAAACGTAAATATCGGTCCGTGGTCTCTTGCCCATGTGTCATTGGATGGGCAGACATAAATGTAGGCTTCGTATTTTGACGATGATAGGCCGCGCTTAATTTCGTCTGCTAGGGCTGGCGTGTGAGCACAAATAACCAGATTTTCATATTCAAGAATGGTATTGGCCAATGAAAAATAAAACTGAGTGACCTCGGGCAAAATCCATTGCCAGTCTGTTTCTGCGTGAGGCCAGGTGAGTTGCACGCCAAACTGTGGGTGCCACTCTGGCGGGAAATGAATGGACATAACGACACTCGAATTAATAGTTACGAAATTAAGAGCATTTAATGGCTCAGTAATGGGCAGATGCGCTACTGCTTGGGCTTGAGAACGCTATGGATTACCCAGCCTGATTCAAAGTAAACGGTAAATTCAGGGTAAACCCAGCGCGAAATGGGCGGATTGCCGCGTGCTGGAAAAGATTCATCTGGTTCGCCGTATTGTTGCGCGACAGATTGTTCGCTGGCTCCACGCTTAGGTAAGTCTCCCCGTTTATTAATCGTTTTTTCACTGAGTGGCAGAGTGATGGTTTCAGTCACCACTTCAACTTCGACTGTTTTCGTCACGACCTCCTCAGAGTCTTGTGATTCTTCGGCCTGCACGGTGAGTCCGATAACAGCTATCAATAGAGCCATGAGGGGATGGCGGAGCCAGTTTAATTGAGAGCAGTTCATATACTTTCCATTCGAAGCTGGGGCTTTAATGAGCAGAGCCATAACCGCTAGCATAACAAAACCAGCAGTTTGCAGTTATGAGAGGATTTTAGCGTTATTAATTGGGCTTGACCATTTCATTTAGTCAGGGTTTTCATTAGGCTAGGCAGTCATTTAATTTGTAGTCAGTAAACACCCGAATGTTGAAATCCTTACCCTTTACCATTGGTTGGCGCTACACCGGTGCTAAGCGCCGAAACCACTTCATCTCGTTCATATCCGGTATATCAATAGCTGGCCTAGCACTAGGCGTGGCGGTATTGATTTTGGTGCTCTCTGTTATGAATGGCTTTGAGCGTGAATTACGTGAACGTATCCTGGGTATGGTTCCACATGCGTCTGTCAAAGGTGGCGATGCCATCGAAGATTGGCAGTCGCTGTCAGATACCATTATGAATACAGAAGGAGTGATTGGCATCGCGCCGTTTGTCAATATTCAAGGCATGTTGTCTCATCGAGGCCGGGTAGAAGGCGTCATGGTTAATGGTGTGGATCCCGCACATGAAGAGAAAGTTTCAATCTTGCCGAATTTCATCAAAAAGGGTTCATTTGATTCGCTTAAGGGGGGAGATTATCAAATCATTCTGGGTGATCTTCTGGCAAGGCAATTGGGCGCCTCAATGGGTGACAAAGTCACATTGATTATGCCTGAGGCAAGTCTGACTCCAGCTGGTGTCATGCCTAGACTCAAGCGATTCACTGTCAGTGGTATTTTTTCAGTGGGCGCAGAGCTAGACGCCTCTTTTGCGTATATCCATCTTGAAGATGCAGCCAAGCTCGCGAGAATTCCCGGCAAGGTACAGGGTGTTCGTTTGCAGACCGAGGATTTGTTCCGCGCGCCTCAAATAGCTTGGCAATTGGCTGCTGAATTACCGGGATATTATCGTTCGGATAACTGGACACGAACCCATGGTAATTTATTCCAAGCGATTAAAATGGAAAAAACCATGATTGGGTTGCTACTGTTTGTCATCGTAGCAGTCGCCGCTTTTAATATTGTCTCTACGTTGGTGATGGTCGTGACCGATAAGCAAAGTGATATCGCCATTCTGCGTACCCTTGGTATGTCTTCGCGTTCAATACTGAAAGTGTTTTTGGTTCAAGGGGTGATTATTGGTGTAGTGGGTGTGGTAATTGGTGTTTTACTCGGATTGTTGCTTGCTATGACGGTGACCGATTTAGTGGCCGGACTAGAGACCTTGCTCGGCGTTCAATTCCTCAATGCGAACGTTTATTTTATCAGTTATTTACCTTCAGAGATTCGTTGGATGGATGTACTAGTGATATCCATGGGGGGCTTATTATTGGCTTTCGCAGCGACTATTTACCCAGCTTATCGTGCGTCGAAAGTTCAGCCAGCAGAGGCACTACGTTATGACATCTAAAATCCAATCTGTGCTGACTTGTGAGCAACTCGTAAAAGAATATCAGGTAGGGCCAGAGCCGTTACGTGTTTTAGATAACCTCGATTTTCACCTTGAGCAGGGTGAATGGGTTTCCATCGTTGGTGCTTCTGGTTCAGGTAAAACAACGTTTTTAAACATGGTTGGCGGATTAGATGACCCTTCTTCGGGTAGGGTCACGTGGCTAGGAGAAGATATTCGCGGACATGCTGATGAAAAGCTGGGTCAATTAAGAAATAATCACTTAGGATTTGTGTATCAGTTTCATCATCTGTTGCCGGAATTTTCGGCACTTGAGAACGTGGCCATGCCGCTATGGATCAAAGGCATTCATAAAAAAGAAGCGCGTGCCACCGCACTTCATATGCTTGAGCAAGTAGGGTTGGCTTCGCGATGTGAGCATAAGCCAGCAGAGTTATCGGGTGGGGAGCGTCAGCGCGTCGCCATTGCAAGAGCACTGGTGACAGAGCCTGCCATTGTATTAATGGATGAACCTACCGGTAACTTGGATCGTCACACGGCGGAGTCAATCCAAGCGTTACTGCGTGCGTTGAATGAACGGGTGAAAACCGCTTTTATCATCGTGACTCATGACTTGGATTTTGCAGGCCAAGCTGAAAAGATATATCACCTCAATGACGGCCGATTAACACTGGACGCATAAAAATAGCACGTCACTCCGTTACTTATAAAAAAACCATTGGGCATTTGCACAATGGTTTTTTTTCATACCTTCTTCTGTATTTAGGGCTTGCGCTGTTGGCGTTGAAGCTTGCGTTTGTTCCAATGACGAATGACATGCCAGCGCCAAAATAATCGAATGCCGATGTACCCGATGGACGAAAAAATCACACCGCAAATCAATGAGCCTAGCAACAAGGGTTTCCAGATGGCACCAAGTTCTGTCATGGCCCACTCAACGGAAAGCTCTATTTCAAATGGCCTTGAAGGTAAGTCTAAGATTTCCGCCCCGACTAAATATGTGAAGTAAAAAATGGGTGGAATGGTAATGGGGTTGCTGATCCAGACCAAGCCAATCGAGATAGGGAGATTGGATCGCACCATGATACCAATGACGGCGGCAACAACCATCTGAAATGGCATGGGCAGAAAGGCACAAAAAACGCCAACGATGAATGCGCGGGATATGGAACGACGATTCAAGTGCCACAGATTGGGGTCGTGAAGTAATTTGCCAAGGAATTGTAACGAAGGGTGTTCTTGGATCGTCTGAGGCGACGGGAAATACTTTTGGAAGACTTGTTTTAACATAGCAAACTCAGACATCGATCCTTGCGAGGGCGGCAATTATGCACGTTACAGGTAGGCAATTCTAGCATGAATAAAGCCTTATTCGCTTTTGCTATTGGCATGGCGCTGACCTCTGTGTTGCCCCAGCTGATGGGAGTTGCCCGAGCATTCGAAGTATTTCCTGTCGTTTCCTTCCTCTTTACGATATTGGCCGTGATGGCTTGGTTGATCGCCTGGGTGCTTTCCATTTATCGAGGCTCACGTTATCAGTTTGGCAGAACAGGCCATGTTTTGCTCACGCTCTTTCGTTCCTCGACTTGGCTTAGCATGAGCCTCGCTTTTCTCTTAGGTGTTGGATGGGTGACCCATCACTGGAGAGAGGCAGAGAATAAGGCGCTGCCAGAAACCGCTGACAAAGTCGATACTGACATTCGCGGTGTCATCAAGCAGTTTTCCTCCGACCAAGACCCAGTGTATTTTGATTTGCACGAGCAAGATGCTGCATCTGAGTTAACGGGCAGAAAATGGCTGGTGAGTTGTTATAGGTGCCGCTCATTGTTCGACGCAATGACGTGGCAAGATGGCCAAGTTTGGCGCTTAAATGTTTCCTTGAGGCCAATAGGTCGATTCGCAAATCCTGGTGGGTTTGACTATCGCTACTGGATGACCAGCAAGGGGTATACTGGCCAAGCTTATATGAAAAAAGAAGGGCATGAGTGGATTGCGGCAACGAATGAACGCAATGTGTTTCTAGAAGATATTCACCGCATTCGCGAAAGCATTAAAGTGCAAACTCATGAGGCTTTGGTGGGGCGTTCAGGCGAAGGTTGGATTCGAGCTCTACTGTTTGGCGATAAATCCAAAATTTCCGCCGAAGATAAAAGAGTGCTGGGTCGAACTGGGCTAGGACATCTATTTGTCGTGTCGGGTTTGCATATCGGCTTGGTTTTTATGGCTGTAACAGCGCTGACCTATTGGTTGGCACGTCCTCTTTTGGTGTTGGCGTCGCATAATGTGTTTGCGCATCGGCCAGTCAGGGCTTCTGGCCGTTTGGCTAGCGTGCTTCCCGTTAACAAGGTGCAGAGGCTTGCTCATGCTATCCAATGGTTAATTCAATCTGGTGTGTTCGCATATGGTATGGGGTTGATGGCGGCATGCCTTTATGCGTGGCTATCCGGCTTTCAGGTGCCTGCCCAGCGAGCACTCATCATGGCGATTGCGCTGGTTTTGTTATGGTTTTTTGCTCGGCGTATTTCTCCAGTTCATGTACTGACAGCGGCGATAGGCATCGTCGTGATGATCGACCCATTGGCGTTTTTACGTGTGGGGTCTTGGCTATCGTTCGGCATAGTAGGTGGATTGATTTGGACATTTAATGGGTCGGCCTTGCGCGGTTGGCGTGCACTCTGCTCTGCTCAATTCAGCGCATTTTGTGTCGGAGGGAGCATTTTAATTCTTTTCGGTATGGCTTTGTCGCCTCTGGGCGCGGCGCTGAATCTGATCGCTATCCCTCTTTTTAGTCTGCTTTTGTTGCCGGTCGTTCTTTTGGGGGCCAGTCTGAATGGATTGTTGGGGTTGCCTCAGTTGTTGGTGTGGTCTGGAGAGGCATTTGCACATTTGTTTGGTGGTCTACATTATGTGAGTTTATCCCTGCCTAATTTTCAGGGGTGGATCCATGTTGGTAATCAATGGGTGCTCCTGGCGGTTCTTTTCCTTCTACTGTGTCCATTGCAGCGATCCTTCAAGTGGGTGTTATGGCCAAGCTTAATAGCAGCAGTGTTGGTGCGCCCTGAGACCATCGACTCGGGCGATTTCCGAGTTCATATACTGGATGTAGGGCAAGGGAGCGCTGCGCTGATTCAAACTCACAGTCATAATATTTTAGTGGATACGGGTAGGCGCTTCGCCAGTGGAATGGGCATCAGTGACTATGTGATTATGCCGTTTTTAAGTCGACTGGGTGTGCAGCGGATTCACCGAGTGCATGTCACTCACGAAGATTCTGATCATAACGGCGGGTTGGCGGTGATGCGTGACTGGGGGCCAAAAGTACAAAGCATTGTGGGGCAAGAACACTGTGAATACCGTCGCTGGAACTGGGATTCAGTGACATTTACGCAATTTCAAGCTTCAGGCTATCAAGATGGGAATAATGGATCGTGTCTTCTGAAAGTGGCGTCTCACGCAGGGTCGATCCTGTTTACAGGGGATATAGAAAAAGAGGCGGAATATCGCTTGGTGCAAGATCACCCGAAGGACCTTTTAAGCGCCGATGCGCTGGTCGTGGCCCATCATGGCAGTCGGACTTCTACTACCTCGGCGTTTTTAAAAGCCGTTAACCCAGAATGGGCTATTATTTCTGCGGGCCGATTCAATGGCTATGGTCACCCTCATCCGCAAGTAGAATCTCGACTTAAGGCGCATAATGTGCAGGTTTTGAGGACTTTCTCTCACGGAACCGTGGAAGTTGAAGCCAATGCTGGACATAGTGGCCTACTTGTTTCAACATATCGCCCCAATTGAGATAAGTAGTTGAACTGACTAAGAATTCCCAACGAGGTTTGTAGTGAAAGAGCTGATTTTTGCAGGCGGTTGGATGATGATCCCGCTGATCCTGTGCTCCATTTTGGCAGTGGCCATTTGTATTGAGCGTTTTTGGACGCTCAGAAAGGCGAACATTGCGCCTAAGCATTTATTGGCACAGGTCTGGGTGTGGATTAAAAACAATCAATTAGATGGCAGTCGCCTCAAAGAATTGCGTAAAGACAGTCATCTTGGTTCGATTTTGGCTGCGGGTTTGATTAATTCAAAACATGGCCGCGAAATCATGAAGGAATCCATCGAGCAGGCTGCTGCTCAGTCTATCCATGAGATGGAGCGATTCCTCACCGCATTAGGAACCATCGCTGCCGTGACACCACTTATGGGGTTATTGGGTACTGTATTGGGCATGATCAAAGTCTTTACTGAAATCATGGCACAAGGCTCCGGTAATGCAGGCGTACTAGCAGGTGGTATATCAGAAGCGTTGGTCACTACGGCAGCCGGCCTAATGGTCGCCATACCTGCGCTTATTTGCTTCCGTGTTTTTCAGCGTCGAATTGATGAAATCGTTGTTTTCATGGAGCAAGAAGCCGTTAAGCTCGTAGACGTGTTACATGGCGATCGCGAAGTTACCGACACTCCAGAGGCAAAGTAACGTGAATTTTAAGCGTCAAGATCGAGAAGAGTTAACGCTCAATCTGACTCCTCTAATCGACATCGTTTTTTTGCTGCTTATTTTCTTTATGGTGACCACAACGTTCACCAAAGAAAACCATCTGGCGATCAATTTACCTGAAGCAGATGGTGAAGTGGCGGACACACCCAAAACAATGATCGAAGTGGTGATCGATAAAGATGGTCAGTACAGTGTTAATGGCAACGCGTTGTTGAACAATCGCTTGGTGACGCTGAAGCAAGCAATTGAGAAAATCTCCGTCACTAACCGAAACATTCCTTTTGTGATAACAGCCGATGCATCAACACCGCACCAATCCGTGGTGAGAGCGATGGATGCCGCTGGTCAATTAGGATTTTCCAGTCTTAGTATCACCAGTAAGCAATCACAATAAATATGTCTGAACAAAAACCTTCTTCTGACTGGGCGCTTTATAAGCGCCTTCTTGCGTATTTGGCTGATCATAAGGCGTTATTTTCTATTGCCGTGGTCGGCTTCATTATTTACTCATCATCGTCTGCTTTACTCGCGCACATGATGGTATTGATTGAAGATGCCTACAAAAACCCTACTGATGAGGCGCGCCTCACGCTAGCCTTGATGATGTTGGGAATAGCCACCTACCGTGGATTGGGCAGTTTTCTGGGCGATTACTATCTGGCCCGTGTTGGAAGAAACGTCGTTCACCAACTACGCACTCAGCTTTTTAGCCATTTAATTGACCTACCCAAAACCTATTATGACAAGCACTCTCGTGGGCATATCATCGCAAAAATGACGTTTGATGTTGAACAGGTGTATGGCTCAATTACCAGTGCACTGACCAGTGTTATTCGAGAAGGGTTTACGGTGGTATTTTTGCTCAGTTACATGTTCTGGATGAACTGGAAACTGACCATGTTGTTCTTTGCTGCAGCTCCGTTTATTGCAATTGTTGTGAGTCGAGCGAATCAGTATTTCAAAAAATATGGCCGTAAAGTTCAAAGCTCCGTAGGTGAGGTGACGCAAGTAGCAGGTGAAGCGGTGAATGCTTACGAAGAGGTAAAGGTTTTCTCGGGGCATGACTACGAGCGGACCCGATTCAATAAAGCCAGTGATTTAAATCGCTGGCAAAGCATTAAATACAATCGCGTGAAATCGGTCAGTGTGCCGGTCATGCAATTTGTTGTGTCCATTGCAATCGCGATTTTATTATGGATGGCACTGTCGCCGGCCATTCGCGGTAGTATGGAATTTGGCCAGTTTATGGCCTTCATGACGGCAGCCACGACGATGCTTAAGCCGATGAGAACATTAGCCAGCGTGAATGCGTTAATACAAAAGGGTGTAGTGGCTGCGGAAAGTATTTATACCGTGATGGACGAACACACGGAAAAAGATTCGGGCAGCACTCCGATTGAAAAGGCATTAGGGCAAGTTCAATTTCGTGACCTAAGTTTTAGCTACCCAGATTCGGTCGATGTTGTGCTCAAGAATATATCGGTTGAAATTGAGCCTGGTCAAAGCATTGCTTTGGTGGGTAAGTCTGGTAGTGGAAAATCGACCTTTATTAGTTTGCTGAGTCGATTTTATGACTATGAGCAGGGCGCCATATTGTTAGACGGTCGAGAGCTGAAAGATTATCGATTGGATGACCTAAGGCGGCAGATTGCTTTGGTCAGCCAAAGTGTCACCCTGTTTAATGACACGATTTACAACAACATTGCATACGGTTCTTTGAAGAGTAAATCAAAAGAAGAAGTGTTCGCAGCAGCCAAGGCAGCTTATGCATTAGAGTTCATTGAGACATTACCCAATGGGATGGACACATTAATTGGAGACGATGGTGTGATGCTGTCGGGCGGTCAGCGACAGCGTTTGGCTATTGCAAGAGCCATATTAAAGGATGCACCTATCTTAATTTTGGATGAAGCGACATCCGCGCTTGATACAGAATCGGAGCGTTATATTCAGCAAGCGCTTGAAGTCGTCATGAAAGGCCGCACAACATTTGTCGTGGCTCATCGTTTAAGTACCATTGAGCGTGCAGATCGCATTCTGGTCGTCAATGAGGGTGAAATTGTCGAAAGTGGCAATCATCAAGAATTGTTGGCACTGGGCGGTTATTATCAAACATTGCATAGCCTGCAGTTTAAAGAATAGATTCTTGATGGAGGGATTGAAAAAATGCCTCACAAAAAGGCGTGCGGAATGATTCGAAGCAGGGTGGGAAGTTGAAGGTTTTCTGTGCTTGAGCGTTTGGTTTTATTGTCTTGGTATGGTCGGTGGCAGTGGACTTGGTTGCTATTGCCATTCGCTTTTCTGTATCAATTTATTGTTTACCGTAAGCGTAGAGAGTACCTGAATCAGTCTCCGCAGGCGTGCTCTGTTCCTGTCATCGTGGTCGGTAATATTACTGCCGGCGGAACGGGCAAAACCCCAGTTGTTCAATCCATCGTGCGTTTTTTGCAGAGCAGAGGGTATCGGCCGGGCATTGTCACGCGTGGGTTTGGCGGTGATCTTCAGGCATTTCCGCATTTAGTCTCGGCTGCGGATAATGTTTCCATGGTGGGGGACGAACCGACATTATTGTTTCAATCCTTAAATGTGCCAGTTGTCGTTGATCCTGATCGTTCAAGAGGCGTAGCTGCGCTTTTGGGAAAGAATGTAGATGTCGTCATTAGTGACGACGGACTGCAGCATTATAAAATGCACAGAGATATCGAAGTGTGTGTGGTCGATGCTCAAAGGAAACTGGGTAATGGGCAGTTTATCCCCGTCGGTCCGATGCGAGAGTCAAAAAATCGACTTCGCACTGTAGATTTTGTGCTGGTGAATGGCGACGCACGTAAAACCACTTTTTTTGAAGGTGAGCCGGCAAATGGTTTCAAATTGGCAGAGGTACGCTGGGTTAATCTGCACACTGGACAGGGGGTGTCGATAGCAGCGTTCTCACGTCATATAGATGTAGAGCAAGAAAGAAGCTCTGCACCTACCATAGCATTGGCGGGCATTGGAAACCCAGGTCGCTTTTTTAGTGCGGTTAATCAGCAGGGTATCGTGACGCAAAATAAGACGTTCCCTGATCATCATGACTATTGCGAAAGTGAGTTAAGCGGTTTTCACGGTCAAATATTGATGACGCAAAAGGATGCGGTCAAGATTAAGCCATTTGCTAATGAGCGTATGTGGTATTTAGAAGTGCAAGCAGACTTGCCTGCTGATATGTTAAGCCAATTGAATGAAAATCTAGCGAATATTAGAGCGCAGAAAAATGGATAAAAAATTATTGTCATTGCTGGTATGCCCAGTTTGCAAAAGCACGTTAAAGTTGGATCGTGAAAAAAATGAGCTAATTTGTAAGGCCGATGCGCTGGCCTTTCAGATTGAAGATGGCATTCCCGTTATGCTACAAGAAAAAGCTCGCCCCTTATCAACAGACGAAAAATTGGCTAAGTAATATTGCATTAATGGCATGTGCATGGAATGAATATCGGTCTCTCGGTAGGGTGAAATTTGATCGACTTTCATTCCTGATAATAGATATCTCTTCTCCTTGCTCCTCTTTGTATACCGACCTCAATCATCTCGCACACCTTCAAATTAAGCGATTGATCAATTATTAATCATAGCTAAACGCCTAAATGGCCTAAATCAGCCGAATAATTTGCATTTGAGGGGCAGATTGCCTCTCAAAATATTAGTTACATATGATAAAATCCGCCCCCAGCCAGCGCTTACATCACTTTGGTGCCCCTCGTTTACGATTCATCATATCGTTTTGAGTGTGCCGACAAATACTGATATTCGTAAATGCACTTAATATGCTCAGACTGTCATCTGATGGCATGCCGAAGTGTGAGCGGTTTTTGGAAATTTTTTGATTGAGGGGAAAAGCATGAGCTTTCTCATGAGTTTGATTGGAATTCTAGTGTTATTAGGCATTGCTTTTGCCCTTTCAGAGCACAAGCGCTCCATAAGTAAGCGGGCTGTATTTGGAGCATTGGGTATTCAAATAGGCTTTGGAGCATTGGTGTTATATGTGCCAGCTGGGCAACAAGCGCTGAATTTTGTGACCTCCGGGGTGGCCAGTGTGATCGGATACGCTAACGCAGGCATCGGATTTATGTTTGGTGGTCTAGTTAGCGGCAAAATGTTTGAGGTTTTCCCTGATGGTGGTTTTGTCTTTGCCTTTCGTGTTCTGCCTATCGTTGTTTTCTTCTCTGCTCTTGTCGCCGTTCTATACTATTTTGGCATCATGCAAGCCGTCATCCGTGTTTTAGGTGGGGGGTTGCAAAAACTACTGGGCACGAGCCCGACTGAATCTTTATCAGCGACGGCTAATATTTTTGTTAGTCAAACTGAAGCGCCGCTCGTGGTTCGCCCATACGTTAAAAACATGACTCGCTCTGAATTATTCGCTGTGATGGTCGGTGGCTTGGCCAGTATCGCTGGTTCGGTCATGGCTGGTTATGCGGCGATGGGTGTTGAACTGAAATACTTGATTGCGGCGAGCTTTATGGCTGCGCCTGGTGGTTTGTTGATGGCTAAATTGATCATTCCAGAAACCGAACAGCCTCGAGACATTCATGATGTGGAAGAAATTCCTGAGCAAGACCAGCCAGCGAATGCAATAGATGCGGCGGCGACCGGGGCCAGTAACGGATTGCGATTAGCAGTTAATATTGGTGCGATGCTTATTGCCTTTATCAGTTTAATTGCGTTACTGAACGGAGTAGTCGGCGGCATTGGTGCTTGGTTTGGTTACGGTGAAGTGACGATTCAGGCTATTTTAGGTTATGCCTTTGCGCCTGTGGCTTGGTTGATTGGTGTTCCTGCTATTGATATTAACGCTGTTGGATCTTTGATTGGTCAAAAGCTCATTTTAAATGAATTTGTGGCATACAGTGATTTCATGCAATCAAAAGATGCCATGCAGCCTGTGTCTCAAGCTATCAGTACGTTCGCACTCTGTGGGTTTGCAAATTTTGCGTCGATTGCGGTATTGCTAGGTGGGCTGGGTATCATTGCGCCTTCACGCAGAAAAGAGATTGCCTCTCTAGGTCTAAAGGCCGTTGCAGCCGGAACGCTTGCTAATTTGATGAGCGCTACCATTGCAGGCTTCTTTATTGGCTTATCCCTATAATTTGATTTTGGGGATTGGAGTAGGCTGCTCGTTATGCGCCGATTTTTCCAATTCCCCTAGCCCTTCATGGTGGGGGCTGTAATATAGCTTGCTAAACGGCTGCAGAAAGAGACTGACATGTCTGTAGCTGAGTAAGTGAGCTAATTGCACTTTTAAAAGCGTTAGCAGTGACGTGATCATGTTATTGCAGTTTTGTGCTCCAGTATCTTTAAGAAATTCGATAGCCTAACATCAGGTACTCTCTAAATAATGAACTTTACACATAAACAACCTCTGCTGGTAGGTGTTGCAGGTGCTTCAGCTTCTGGAAAAAGTTTGCTTGCGAAAACCATTCAGCAGCGTCTTCCAACTGAGCAGATACAGGTTATTTCTGAAGATAGCTACTATTATGATCAATCGCATCTTACGATGTCTGAGCGCGAAAGAACCAATTACGATCACCCAAGTTCGATGGATCACGACTTGCTACAAACTCACCTAGGGTTATTGAAGCAAGGTAAGTCCATTCATGCCCCGAGTTACGATTTTAGTCAGCACACGCGTCGTGCCGAAACCATCGAAGTGCACCCAACGCCTATTATCATCATAGAAGGCATTATGTTGTTCTCTGAACAGGGCCTACGAGATACGCTGGATCTTAAGTTGTTTGTCGACACGCCACTTGATATTTGCTTGTTGCGTCGCATTAGACGGGACATTGTTGAGCGGGGTCGTAGCCTTGAGTCAGTCATTAATCAGTACAAAAATACAGTTCGCCCTGGCTATATAAATTTCATTCAGCCAACGAAGGAGTATGCGGATGTCATTATTCCTAAAGGCGGCAAAAACAATATAGCCATTGATTTAATTGAAACAAAATTAAAAGCAATGATCTGATCGGTGAGGGGACACCGCTAGCTCTATGGATACTAGGGCTTTGGCTTAGTGTCCAAAATATAGAAAAGGATCTTCTGGCTCGCCCTTGTATCGAATTTCAAAGTACAGGGCGGGCTTGTTTCCAGTGCTTTCTCCTACGGCCGCAATCAGTTGGCCTTGTTTGATTTTCACGCCCTCCTTTACATAATTTGAATAATTGTTGCCGTACACGCTGATTAAATCATTGTCATGTTGAATCAAAATTAAATTCCCGTAACCCGCAATGCCTTGCCCGCTATAAACCACAGTCCCGTCCCGAATGGCGATAATGGGGTCACCCAGTTTGGCTGAGATATTTACACCTCTTTTGTAGGGTTCGTAGTCTATTTGAGTTTTGAGATAGCGTTGCCTTTCTAGGGGCCAGCGATAACCTATGGCGATGTTTTGATTGCCATCCATGAGTGCGGAGGCCCATGCTCGAATGACTTTGTTGTCGGTCACTTTGGACAAAAGCGACAGGCTGGATTGTTTTTGTTGTGGGTTTTCTGTTTGGTGTATGGTTTGGATTAAGCTTAATTCTAAAGCGTTTGGATCAACCTTGCTGGTTGTGTGGTAGAGAAAGGCCAATATAAGAATGCTGAGTAAAATCAGTAATGCAATTAGCAGTGTGGGTGTGAAAGAGGGTCGCTGATGGTGAATTAATATATTTTCCAGCTGGCTTTCGAGGTGAGTGATTTTTTGATCAATATCGGCAGCCTCGTTGGCGGTTGAGTCATTCTTATTACTGGATGTGTCCGGGCGACTTGGTAGGTCAATTCGCTTATGGATGTCTGGTGTATTGTGTTGTGTATTGCGCGTATCGAGCGGCGTGGAATGGGCGCGATTGAGCACATTTAATAAATCGGGGCTGGGCTGTTCGCTACGCGCATCCGCGATATTTTCTAGTTGAAATTGCGATGGGCGGAGTATTTTAGCGGCTGCTGGCATGATGATATCTCCTGCGCTTTTCAGCGGACCCAGTCTAGCTGGCAGTTGCCTTTTAGTTGATGAGATACAAGCAATATCTGCCAATTCGGCAAAACCTTGAGTGAGCCTTGGAAAAAGACCCTATATATCTTGTAGAACGGCTGATCATTACCGAAAATAGCGGGATTGGAATTCATTAGATGCTGTCATGAAGATTTTATTTGTTTGCTTAGGGAATATCTGTCGTTCACCGACAGCCGAGGCGGTTATGCAAAAGCTGGCTGCTGATCGGGGTATTGTGCTGGATTTAGACTCTGCCGGTACGGCTGCTTATCATGTTGGCCACCCATCTGACGCGCGTTCACAAGCAGCGGCGTTAAAGCGCGGGGTGGATATGTCCGAAATTAGGGCTCGTCAAGTGACCGTGAGTGATTTTTACTCTTTTGACAGAATATTTGCTATGGACCGTCAGAACTACAACGATTTGGCAAAGCTAATGCCGCAGGATGCAACTGCCACATTACAGCTCTTCCTAGAAGAGTTTGGGCGGATGGGTGAAGCCGAGGTTCCAGACCCATACTACGGTGGTGAATCAGGTTTTGAGCACGTCTTGGATTTGTTACAGGATGCCGGTTCGCATTTCCTAGATCGAGAGTGGGTAAAACCATTATGACGGAGCAGGTAAGTTTGCCGATACATGAGCGGTACTCTCTAAAAGAATTGAACACACTGGCTGTTGAGAGCGAGGCTGAGTATTTTGCTGAGCCAGCTGATCGAGCATCACTGCTATCTGCTTTGGCCTATGCCCGAAATCATAATTTGGACGTTAAGGTTTTGGGTGGTGGTAGCAACTTGGTCATGCGTGAGGCGGTTTCAGGTTTGGTAATTCGATATCAAAATGCCAAGTTGAGGCTGATAGAGGAATCAAGTGACCACGTTTTGGTTGATGTGGGTGCAGGCTATTCGTGGCATCAATTTGTCTTGGATGCGTTAAAGCGAGATTGGTTTGGGCTGGAAAATTTGGCGCTCATTCCGGGCGCAGTGGGTGCTGCTCCCGTTCAAAATATTGGCGCCTATGGTGTGGAGGTGGAGCAATTTATTGAGCGTGTAGAAGGATTGTATTTAAGCGATTCAAGCCCCTTTTCATTGAAGGCTGAGCAGTGTGAATTTGCTTATCGCGAGAGTATTTTTAAGCAGTCTTTAGATGGCAAGGTCCTCATCACTAACGTGATTTTTCGACTTTCTAAAAAGGCGGCTGTGAATACCACTTATGCGCCTTTGGAAGAGCGTGCAAGGCAGGAAGGGCAGCCTTCCCCGATGACATTGGCAAATTGGGTGATGGAAGTGAGGCAGAGTAAGTTGCCGGATCCTTCCGTGCTGCCCAATGCAGGATCATTCTTTAAAAACCCAATCATTTTGAAGACACACTTTGATGCTCTCAAAGAAGAATATCCAAACTTGCCAGGGTATCCGGTGGATGCGTTGTCGAGTGAGGGTGAGAAGAGTGTAAAAATTGCAGCAGGGTGGTTGATCGATCAATTGGGATTCAAAGGACGCTCGATGGGTTTGATCAAAGTGCATGATCTTCAGGCGTTGGTGTTGGTGAATATGGGAGGGCAGGGTAGTGATGTATTGGCTGCTGCACACGAAATTAAACAAGCCGTGCGCCAGCATTACGGTATTTGTCTAGAGCAGGAACCGCGAATATTCAGCTAAATGCGGTTTGCTAGAGGATGGTTGCATGAATGACTTCTGGCTGAAATTAGATTGGTAGTTCTGTTTTCCGATTGAGCAGAAATAAAAAAAGCCCGAACACAATTTTGTGTTCGGGCTTTTTGTTTTATTACCGTTTAGCTTTGTTCAGCTGACTTGGCAGCGGCTTCGGCTTCACGTTGACGACGCTTAACTTCGCGAGGGTCATTGTATGCGCGTTTTGGACGGCCACTTGTAGACTCTTCTGCTTTAACGTCTGCCTTGGCTTCTTCTTTAGTTTCAGCTTTGGTTTCGGTAGCAGGGGCAGGCTGCTTAGGTTGCTCAACTGGGGGGCGTTCAACCGTTGCGGCGGGCTTTTCGGAAACGGAGGTTTCTTTAGGCTCACTTTTGGCGGTTTCTACTACTTTTTCTTGAGATTCCGCTTTGGGTGCGCTGACAGCAGGGCTTGTTGCACTCTGCTCAGTAGCAACTTTGTTTTCCGGTTTTTCGGAAGGTGCTACTTGAGGTTGCTCGGCGCGTGTATCAGAGCGGCTTTCCGTCGCAACCTTGTTTTCTTTAGGCGCTTCAGTTTGCACAGCTGGTTTTTGCTTGGCTGCGGCACTTTCTTTGGGTGCGGGTGTGTTGCTCTCGACCTGTTTAGGTGCTGCTTCAGCTGTATTCTTAGGCTTATTGTCTTTTGCTTCAGCTTTAGGGTTAGCTTTTGGAGCGGCCTCAGCTGTTACTTTGACATCTTCCACTTTGCGAACGACCGCGTCGTCAAGCTTGGTTTGCCCTTGCTGTCGATTTCTGCGACGCCCTTGGCTCTGATTGGCGCGAGGGCTTTCGCTGCTGTCTTTTGCATTGCTATCGCGACGGCTGTCTTGATTGCGTGCAGGGCGACCTTCGCTGCGATTATTGGTGCGTTGGCCTTGGCCTTTGCGGTCGCCTGTACTGCTGCGTTCCTGAGTATTTCGATCTGATCGATTCTCAGTTGATTCGCTGCGACGATTGCTGTTGTTGCGGTTCTGATTGCGATTCTGGTTCGGGCGCTGGCGATTGGCTGGCGCTTTGTTGTTGCCAGGCTCAGCCTTCTTGCCTGATTTAGCTTTTACTTCTTTCTTTTCAGGCTCTTCAGATGAGAATAGGCCTGATAAAGCGGAAGTCAGCTTACCAAAAATTGAAGGTTCTTTAGGTTCTGGTTTAGCCTGCGGTACCGGAGCGCGTTTTTGAGTGGTGGCTTGCACCGCTGCGGCTTCTTTTTCAGAGCGTTGAACGGGCTCATCAAAACCAAGTTCTTGTTCATAATTTATTTCGAAGCTGACTGGGTCGGCGACGGTTTCATTATTTCGCACACGAAAGACTTCGAAATGTGGCGTCTGGAAGTTCGGGTTTGGCAGGATGATAACCTGAGTGCCGTGACGCTTTTCAATAACAGAGATTTCTTGGCGTTTGTCGTTTGTTAGGAACGCTGCTACTTCGAGAGGAACGGTCGCGCGCACTTGAGAGGTGCTGTCTTTGCTCGCCTCTTCTTCGATTAGGCGCAGCAATGAAAGACCTAAAGAGCGCATGTCGCGAATAAAGCCAGTACCGTCACAGCGTGGGCAGACGTGGCCGCTCGTTTCGCCGAGCGATGGACGCAGACGCTGGCGTGACATTTCAAGTAGACCGAAGCGGGAGATGCGGCCAACTTGTACGCGGGCGCGATCCATCTCAAGTGCTTCTTTCATGCGATTCTCGACATCGCGTTGATTTTTGTTCGACGTCATGTCGATAAAATCAATGACGATTAAGCCACCAATGTCGCGCAGACGAAGTTGACGAGCGATTTCGTCGGCTGCTTCAAGGTTGGTATTAACAGCAGTATCTTCGATGTCAGCGCCTTTGGTTGCGCGAGAAGAGTTGATATCAATTGAGATAAGCGCTTCGGTTGTGTCAACCACGATAGAGCCGCCAGATGGCAGTTTAACTTCGCGCTGAAACGCGGTTTCGATCTGGGCTTCGATCTGGTAGCGGCTGAACAAAGGTGTGGCATCTTCGTATAGCTTAATTTTGGATTCGTACTGAGGCATAACCTGTTGAACGAAGCTTTGTGCTTCTTCGTAAACGGCCTTGTCATCAATCAGTACTTCGCCAATGTCTTGTCTTAAGTAGTCGCGGATGGCGCGAATAACAACATTGCTTTCTTGAAGTAGTAAGCAAGGGGCGGCTCGACGCTCAAAGGCACCTTTAATGGCCGTCCAGAGTTGCGTTAGGTAGTCTAAGTCCCATTGTAGGTCCTCAGACGCACGACCTATGCCTGCTGTGCGAACAATGACGCCCATGTTATTGGGGACGTTCACCTCACGCATGGCATCACGAATTTGATTGCGATCTTCGCCTTCAATGCGTCGTGAAATGCCGCCAGCCCTTGAATTGCTGGGCATCAATACTAGGTATCGTCCAGCAAGGCTGATCATCGTGGTCAGAGCAGCACCTTTATTTCCGCGCTCTTCTTTATCGACCTGTACGATGACTTCTTGGCCTTCTTCAATGACTTCTTTGATGTTTGGTCGGCCAGAGACTTGCGTCTTGAAATACTCACGAGAGATTTCTTTTAACGGTAGAAAGCCATGACGCTCTGCACCAAAGTCCACGAATGCGGCTTCGAGGCTTGGCTCAATGCGCGTAATGCGACCTTTGTAGATGTTTGCTTTCTTTTGTTCTCTGAGGGTAGGTTCGATGTCCAAGTCGTAAAGGCGTTGGCCATCCACGAGGGCTACACGCAACTCTTCAGACTGAGTCGCGTTGATTAACATTCTTTTCATTTACTTCCATTAGCTCTGTTTATGCGTTCTATGGGCGCAAGGGTGCTGAGCTAAATCAAAATATTTATGCGTGCTTTGCGTGGAGTATACCAATGATCAATGTATTAACTGCTTCCACGCAGGGGTGGTCAGAGATCGCTCTTCTGCCTGTCTTGCTGCCACCAACACGAAACATAAACTGATTTGCAAGACCCCTTGCACAATCAGAACGTATCGTTTTTCTAGCCTTAGCCGCGTGAGTTTGCCACTAAGTCCCAAAATTCCGGGGAAGTTTGTACCCAACTTTCCCCAACTTACGTTATCATCCGGCACCGTTGATGCTGGGCTTCTGGCCCTTAATTCGACCGGATTGGCTGAATATAGCAAATATTACTATATCGTCAAACCGCTTTTTCTTAGCTACAGGTTTTATATGGCTGAAAATTCTAAACGCGCCGTGCAGTTTGAAGAAGTCTCCTCGGACTATGCGGGACAGCGTCTCGATAATTTTTTGATGACGCGTATTAAAGGTGCGCCTAAGTCATTGATATATAGAGTAATTCGTAAAGGAGAGGTGCGCGTTAACAAGGGGCGCATTAAACCTGACTATCGGCTCAATGAAGGTGATATCGTTCGAATCCCGCCAGTCAGGGTAAAAGAAGCCAATGTTGTGGAGAGTGTTCCAGATCGCTTAGTGAAGGACATTGAGCAGGCTATTTTATATGAGGATGACCATCTACTGGCGGTTAATAAGCCAACGGGTCTGGCTGTGCATGGTGGCAGCGGAATTACACTTGGCTTAATAGAGGCGTTGCGTGTTATTCGACCTCATGCCAAGCGACTCGAGCTAGTGCATCGTTTAGACCGAGACACCTCCGGCATCATTTTAGTCGCCAAAAAACGCGCAACTCTAGTTGCGCTCCATAAAATGCTGCAAAATAAGTCAGGTATACAGAAACGGTATTCAGCGCTGGTTTATGGTAATTGGCCTAAGCAAATGAATGAAGTGAAGGCCCCCCTCAAGAAAAATGAGTTAAGTTCAGGTGAGCGTATCGTTCGGGTGGCAGCCGATGGCAAGGCCTCGCATACGCGATTTAAACCGGAACGCAGATATCAAGGTTATACCCTCGTTTCGGCGGAGCCTGTAACGGGTCGCACCCATCAAATTCGGGTGCATGCACAGTTTGGCGGTCACTCAATCGTTGGTGATGACAAATATGCAAATGATAGCGAGTTAAAGCTCAGTAAAAGCCAAGGTGCCAAACGGTTATTCTTGCATGCGAAATCATTAGTGTTTAAACATCCAGCGACCGATGAGAAGCTGAGCTTAACAGCGCCTTGGGATGATAACTTTGAGCGTTTTTTGAGTTCTCTGACGCCTGAAAACTAGTGCTGTAACAGCCGTATGGCAAAAATGAATGAGTGAAGTAGGTTTGGGTGGCATGAAGTACAAAGCGGTCATTTTTGATTGGGACGGGACGTTGGCAGATTCGACTGATCGAATCGTTGAATCCATGCAGGGGGCATCAGTCGAATCCGGGCTGGAACAAAGGTCATCTTTCGAAATTAAGCAGATTATAGGGCTTTCGCTGTCTGAAGCGATTGTGACCCTTTGGCCAGAGCTTGAGAGAAACCATCGCGTGGTTCAAACCATGTGTGATGATTACGGTAGACATTACCGTGCCGATCATCATCCGGTTACACAGTTTTACCCTCATGCCGACCACTTGCTACAGCGCATTCGGATGGCGGGAAGTAAAATAGCAGTCGCGACGGGCAAGAATAGGTTGGGACTGGATAGAGCGATGCAAGAGATGGGCGTTGCGCATCACTTTGATGAAAGTCGTTGTGCGGATGAAACGCGCTCCAAGCCTCATCCATTAATGTTGGAAGAGTTAGCCTCGGTACTAAACCTGCCCATCACCGATATGTTAATGGTGGGAGATACGCATTTTGACCTGAATATGGCGAAAGCGGCTGGTATGGATTCGGTCGGTCTCACCCATGGAGCGCACGGCGAAGAAAAGTTGGTCCAGTGCGAGCCATTAGCTATTTTTCATGATTTAAAGGCGTTGAGTGCTTGGCTTGAAAGCTAGTCATTGATTGGTCGTTCTGTAGCACTATGTTGCTGAGAGCACTTGGTTTTTCAGTGAATGGCCTTATTCTGGATAAAATTGTAGTAAGAAGGAGACATTAAAGGTGGACGAGCAGTTCAATAAGCCTGATACGGCAAAAGAATGGAAGTTACTCGAAAAGGTTGTTTTGAGTGTGAACTCAGAGCAACGCAGCGCGCGACGCTGGGGAATATTTTTTAAGCTGATGACGTTTGCCTATCTATTCGTTGCGCTTTTGATCTTTATGCCGAGCAATGTGGGAAAAGGGGCGGCCGTCGTTGGTGAGTCCTATACTGCGTTAGTTGAAGTGAAAGGTGTCATTGCTGCGGGTGAAGAGGCATCAGCAGATGCTATCGTAACCGGCCTAAGAGAAGCCTTTGAATCAGAAGGCACAAAGGCTGTACTTTTGAGAATTAACAGCCCAGGCGGTAGTCCAGTTCAGTCAGGTTACGTCTATGATGAAATTAAACGCTTGCGCGCATTGCATGCGGAAATTCCTGTGTATGCCGTCATTTCAGACTTGGGAGCTTCTGGCGCTTATTACATTGCCGCAGCGGCCGATAAAATTTATGCAGACAAGGCCAGTTTGGTTGGTTCGATCGGCGTGGTTGGCTCGGGCTTTGGCTTTGTAGATGTTATGAAAAAAGTAGGCGTTGAGCGCCGTCAGTTCACATCTGGAGAGCACAAAGCATTCTTGGACCCATTTACCCCGCTAGATGAAGAAGAAAAGGTGTTTTGGGAGGGAGTGCTGGCCACGACGCATCAGCAGTTTATCGAGCAAGTTAAGTTGGGGCGTGGAGATCGTCTTAAGGATGACCCTAAATTGTTCAGTGGATTGGTTTGGACAGGCGAGCAAGCGCTTGGGCTAGGTCTGGTCGACGAGCTGGGCAGTTCCAGCTATGTGGCCAGAGAGGTCGTGGGTCACGAAAATATCGTCGACTTTACACCGCGCCCCGACCCATTTGAAAATCTAATGGGACAGCTGGGTGTCTCAGTGGGTCAAGGTATTGCCTCCGCATTTGGCATTAGTAGCTCACCAATACAGTTAAGATAGTGATTTTACTAGACAATTTACAAATAGTTTTGACATAGGCATACCCCATGAGTACCATTGCGCGCACTATGAATATGGGTTTGTTTCCAGTTCGAGTTGATCCGCTCAAATGTGTGGAGGAAAGTGCCAGTTTTGGTGGCTCCATATCCGTATCAAAATTTGAGCGGCTCCACGAGTATTTGCTGGATAAAAGTGGTGAAGCCCAGGTTGATATTCAATTTGGGCAGGACGAGCAAGGCACAGCCTTGTTACGTGGAAAGTGTCAAGCCCAAGTACGCATGACCTGTCAACGCTGCATGAACCCGGTATCGGTAGATTTATCTACTGATTTTGAGTTGGGCATTGTTTTTAGTGACGAGCAAGCAAAGCATTTACCCAAGGCCTATGAGCCGGTAGTGGTCGATGGTGAGCAAATTGAGTTAGAGCCTGTCATTGAAGATGAGTTAATTCTTAGCCTGCCAATGTTTGCTTATCACCCTGAGTGTGGCGAACATGGATATCAGAATGAGAGTGAGCCTGAACCGGAAGACATTGAAGCGCCAAACAATCCGTTTAGCGTGCTTGAGCAATTGAAGAAAAAGTAGGAGAGCCCTAATGGCTGTTCAAAAGAGCAAGAAATCTCGTTCAAAGCGTGGCATGCGTCGTTCACACGATGCTCTAACGACTCGCGCATTGTCTATCGACCCTGTTACCGGTGAAACTCACCTGCGTCACCATGTGACTGCTGATGGTTTCTACCGTGGTCGTAAAGTTGTTGAAATTTCTGACAACTAATTATGGTCACCATTGCGGTTGATGCAATGGGCGGGGACCACGGTCCCCGCGTGACTATTCCTGCCGTACTATCCTCTCTTCAAAAATTTCCTGATCTACATATCCACCTTTATGGTCAGCGAAGTAAGTTAGATCCTTTTCTTAGTCAATCTCCAGCCAGTTCGCGTTTAAAAGTGATTCATGCTGATCAATACGTTGCCAATGGCGAGCGTCCCACTTCTGCACTTAGAAAGCGCCAATCTTCAATGAGGCTGTCATTAGATGCTATTCGTGAAGGGCAAGTAGCCGGCATGGTCAGTGCGGGCAATACGGGTGCATTGGTTGCCTGTTCGCGCTATGTACTTAAAACTTTGCTCGGAATTGATCGACCTGCATTAGCCGCTAAGATTCCCAGCGCTAAAGGCCACAGCATTATGTTGGACTTAGGCGCGAACGTAGAGTGCGACTCTGAAAACCTGCTTCAGTTTGCATTAATGGGAAGCATGGTCTCTAAGGTGCTTGATGGTGTAAAGGAACCGGCTGTGGCGTTGCTTAACATCGGAAGCGAAGAAATAAAGGGCAATGAAGAAATTCGATTGGCGAATGCATTACTTCGTGAAGTCGATAACCTGAATTACATTGGATACGTTGAAGGCGATGATATTTATACGGGCGTGGCAGATGTCATTGTCTGTAATGGATTTGTCGGAAATGTCGCACTCAAAACCAGTGAGGGCCTATTGCAATTCATGGCAACGGTGATTCGATCTGCGTTCAAAAAAAATCTATTAACGCGCATATCCGGTTTTTTGGCTTTGAGGATATTAGAAGGGCTAAAAGATAGTTTTAATCCGGATATTAAGAACGGAGGAATTCTTTTAGGTGTTCAGGGGGTGGTCGTTAAAAGTCACGGTAAGGCTGAAGAGCAAGCGTTTGGGCAGGCGATTGAAACGACCTATCGTTTGTGCAAAAAACAACTACTCGAAAAAATATCCACCGAACTGGACTCCGATTACCAGTATTAGTTTTCATCTCGCCAATTAAATCTCCCTCACTCTATTTGACGATACTTTTGTCCGTATTTAATGCTCGGCATATTTCTTCAGTGCGAGCAAATATCGGCGCATCATAACTGTTATCGCTTTTTGTACTGCCTCTCATTACGCCGCCGTTTTTTTACTACCTTCGCAATCAATTCACAAAATGGTTGAAATACTTATTTTGCTTGTGACAATGGCAATTGAACGTATGTGGATAAGAAGTGAATGTCAGATCATGGCATTAGCCACTGGTTTTGCTTCAAAAAAATAAATATAGAGAGTCATTCATGAGTAAATTGGCGGTAGTATTTCCTGGGCAGGGGTCGCAAAGTGTCGGCATGATAGCTGATGTGATTGAGCATCATACGATTGCTCGCGAAACGGTTGAGGCTGCGGGGCGAGTGCTGGGGGAAGATTTAATGGCGCTCATTCTTGATGGCCCTGCTGAAAAGCTCAATAGCACAGAAAATACCCAGCCCGCACTGGTCGCGGTGGAGGTGGCGCTATGGCGAGCACTGAATAACCGTTTGTCACCCGAAGTGATGGCAGGGCATAGCTTAGGGGAATACTCTGCACTCGTGTGTGCCGGCGCACTTAAGTTTGAAGATGCTATATCGCTGGTTCGTCAGCGAGGGCTATTTATGCAGCAGGCCGTACCACAGGGCTTAGGCGGAATGGCGGCTATTTTGGGGTTAGAAGATGGTTTGGTTGAAAAGGCTTGTGACGAAGTCGCGGAGGGCCTCGTGGTTCAGCCAGTAAATTATAACTCACCCGGCCAACTGGTGATTGCTGGTCATGCCGAAGCAGTTCAAAGGGCAGTCGATAAATGCAAGGCGCTAGGGGCTAAAAGAGCCATGATGCTACCTGTGAGTGGGCCGTTTCATAGTGCGCTCATGCGCCCAGCGGCGGAGCAGTTCGCTGCGGCCATTGAAAAAATTGAGGTGGTGTCGCCGAGTTGCCCTATTTTGCAAAATGCGACTAATGCATTGGAAACAGATCCTGCTGCAATTAAGCGAAACTTGGTCGATCAGATTGCCAGTCCAGTACGTTGGACTCAGGCGGTAGAGCTATTAGCTGACAGAGGGATTGAAAGTCTGGTAGAAGTGGGTCCAGGTAAGGTGCTGAGTGGTTTGAATAAGCGTATCAACAAGGCATTGAATATTCAGTCTGTTAACTCAGTACCCAGTATTGAAACCGTTCTATAGGTATATAAATGGATAAGAAGATTGCAGTGGTAACCGGTGCGAGCCGTGGCATTGGGCGTGAAATTGCCCAATCACTGATTGAAGAGGGTTTTTACGTTATTGGTTCAGCGACCTCTGAGGCGGGTGTCAAAAAGATTGATGATGCGCTGGGCGAAAATGGTACGGCATTCGTTCTGAATCTTTCATCGGCAGATAGTTGTCAGGCATTTACCGCTAGCGTGCTCGAGGTGGGTGTGGTGTCCGTGTTGGTCAACAACGCAGGCATGACACAAGATAATCTACTGATGCGAATGAAAGACGAGCAATGGGATGACATTATTGCCACCAATTTAACGGGCACCTTTCGCTTAACCAAGCTTTTCTTGAAAGGGATGATGAAGCAACGCTGGGGCAGAATCATTAATATCAGCTCGGTCGTCGGTACGATGGGTAATCCAGGGCAGGCCAATTACTGTGCGAGTAAGGCTGGAGTGGAAGGATTTACGCGCTCTGTTGCCCATGAGCTGGGCAGTCGGAGCATTACGTCAAATGCCGTTGCGCCTGGCTTTATTGCGACAGATATGACGGATGAGCTGACGCAGGAGCAAAAAGACGCCATGCTCAGCCATATCCCGCTGGGCCGATACGGTGATCCTCGTGAGATCGCTGGTGTGGTTGCATTTCTTGCGTCAGACAATGCTTCTTATATCACGGGCCAAGTTTTACATGTGAATGGTGGCCTAAAAATGGGTTAACATGAAAAGGTCTGGACGTCAGTTACGAGTATTCAGGCATAATTAGTTAGCATTTTCACTGGCGTTTTGTGTTAACCTGCGATTTTTTATAACCGTATGGCATTTCAGACCCACTAGGTGACTGTGACCCCGTTACCATATCGTCGGAAAATGACTGGTTTACCCGTGCTCAAAGAGGGGTATAATGTCGGCGATTTTGGGGCGGAGCAGTTCCTTAGAATAAATAGGATAAGTTATGAGCAGCATTGAAGAACGAGTTAAGAAAGTTGTTTGTGAGCAACTTGGTGTTAAAGATGACGAGATCAAAGGCGCTTCTCGCTTTGTTGAAGACTTGGGTGCCGACTCCCTTGATACCGTTGAGCTAGTAATGGCCCTTGAGGAAGAATTTGAAACAGAGATTCCTGATGAGGATGCTGAAAAGCTGACCACGGTTCAGGAATCAATCGATTACATTATCGCTCATCTGTAAACATTAGCAGACTGCGATACGCTAAAGCCGCCCCCTAATAGGCGGCTTTTTTGTTTCTATGGTTTTAGTAATAGGATGAGGTAATGGCTAAACGTCGTGTGGTGGTAACCGGGCTAGGGATGGTCACGCCTTTGGCTAATACGTCCAAAGAGACTTGGGCGCGTTTATTGGCCGGTGAAAGTGGCATATCGGCAATCGAGCACTTTGATGCGAGTGAACTACCTGTTCGATTTGCGGGCACAATTAAGGATTTTGATCCTACGCCTGTCATTTCATTGAAAGACTGCAAGAAAATGGACTTGTTTATCCAATACGGAATGGTGGCAGCTGCTGAGGCGATCGAAGAAGCACAATTTGATGAAAATGTGCAGCTATCCCGAGTAGGCGTTGCCATGGGGTCTGGCATCGGTGGTTTGGGAACGATTGAGCATAATCATATTCAGCTTATGAACTCTGGTGCCCGTAAGGTCTCTCCATTTTTTATTCCCAGTTCAATTATAAATATGATTTCTGGCCAGTTGGCTATTAAATACGGTTATACCGGACCGAATATCGCCATTTCGACGGCTTGTACAACCGGTACTCATAATATTGGCTATGCAGCGCGTACGATTGCGTACGGTGATGCTGATGTGATGATTGCAGGCGGCGCAGAACAAGCTTGTACGCCAAGTGGAATGGCCGGATTTGCAGCGGCTAGAGCACTATCAACACGGAATGATGAGCCTCAAAAAGCCTCTAGACCTTGGGATAAAGGGCGCGATGGGTTTGTGTTGGGTGATGGTGCTGGAGCCATTGTGTTGGAATCCTATGAGCATGCGACGGCGCGGGGTGCCAAGATTCTCGCTGAGTTAACCGGTTTTGGCATGAGTGATGATGGTTTTCATATGACGTCACCTCCAGAAAATGGTGAAGGCGCGAAAGTCGCGATGCAGAACGCATTGGCGGATGCATCTTTAATGCCGAAGGATATTGGTTATATCAATGCACATGGAACGTCCACGCCAACTGGTGATGTAGCGGAAAGTGCTGCGATCGAATCCTTATTTGCTGACCACGCAAAGCAGCTTTTGGTCAGTTCAACGAAATCCATGACAGGGCACCTGTTAGGGGCAGCCGGCGCCATTGAGGCTGTGTTTTCAATTCAGGCATTGATCAATAATATGGTGCCGCCCACCATTAATCATGATGAAACTGAAGATGGCTGCCATTTAGACTACGTGCCGAATACCGCACGTGCTTGTGAGTTGCAGCATGTCTTGAGTAACTCATTTGGATTTGGTGGAACAAATGGCTCTCTGATATTCAGTAAAATTAAGAGTTAGGCATCGAACGGTATGTGGGTAGTGTGTAGCGACGACCATGTTGCTGTCGAGTCAAACGGTTGGGATCGGTCTTCGCAATTTGGCGATGGTTTGTTTGAAACCATGTCAGTGCAGGACCGCAAAATCATTGCTATTGACCGGCATATTACCCGCATGCAACACGGATTAAACGTGTTGGGGATTCCGTTAAGTACGCCGTTAGCTGACGTTTTCAATAAAATGTTAGATGCGCTAATTAATGCGAGTCAATCACCTCAAGGTCAACTCAAAATCATCATCAGTCGTGGAGTCTCCAAGCGAGGTTATCGCTACGACGCGAACATTTCACCCCGTGTCATCGCTTTTTATTCTCAGTCATCTGTATTGCCTGATTCATATTATGAAGAAGGTATTTGTGTAAAGTTTTGTGAAACAGAGTCTGTGATTCATAAGCAGTTGGCGGGGCTAAAACATTTAAACCGTCTCGACAGTGTATTA
This sequence comes from uncultured Saccharospirillaceae bacterium, assembly GCA_947503895.1. Taxonomy (GTDB): domain Bacteria; phylum Pseudomonadota; class Gammaproteobacteria; order Pseudomonadales; family Oceanobacteraceae; genus Bermanella. The sequence continues at coordinate 503,010 of CANNFT010000001.1, read as the reverse complement.
GCTGCTCGTGAACTGGGTGATCAGTATCAAGAAGGCATTTTGCAAAATGCCTTGGGTCACATTGTTGAAGGCAGCATGAGTAATATATTTATGGAGGTGAATGGAAAATTGCGAACTCCGGATCTCAATTTGTCCGGCGTGTTGGGTACAATGCGTCAGGCCGTATTGGAGTATTGCGATAAAAATGCTATTCCCATTGACCAGAATACCGTAGAAAAAAAAGATATTCTGTCCGCACAAGGGTTATTTATGACCAATCGTTTGATTGGAATTTGGCCCGTTAAATCGGTTGAAGAGACACAGTTTTCTATTCAGCCAATAACAAAGAAATTGATTCAAGCTTATAAGCTAGGTGAGTTGGATGCTTAAACGTTTTCGATTAATCATGATGATGCTAATGATTTGGGTAATGGCATTTATCGGATACGGAATTTATGAATTGGAATCGCCAATTAACATTCAACAGGCCGAAGTAGTTGAATTGAATAGAGGTTCTTCGCTGGCGGGTTTTTTCCGTAAAATTGAAAGCAACCATTGGATTGATGATGCGCGCTGGGTGATGATTTACGCAAAGGTCACAGGATTAGCCAAGCAAGCGAAAGCGGGGGAGTATGAATTAACGCCAGGAATGACGACAAAAGAAGTTTTGTTGTTGTTGGTCGAAGGGAAGTCGATTCAATACTTCTTTACGCTGGTTGAAGGTCAAACGATGAGGGAAACGCTAGCAAAGTTAAAAGACCAGCCCAGAATTCAGTATGATTTACCTGAATCGCCAAAAGACTTAATGCCGGCTATTGGGTTATCAGGACATTATGAAGGGCGATTCTTCCCAGATACTTATTCCTACACATCGAATACAAAAGCCTCCGAAATACTCATTCGCGCCCAAGTTCGCTTAGAGCGAGTGCTGGCTGAAGAGTGGCAGAAGAAAGCTGCAAATCTGCCATACAAAGATGCCTACGAAGCGCTGATTATGGCTTCAATTGTGGAGAAAGAAACGGCTGCACCCGAGGAGCGTGAGCAAATTGCTGGCGTATTTGTTCGGCGGTTACAAAAAAATATGCGACTCGAAACGGATCCCACTGTGATTTATGGCATGGGCGACAAATACAATGGCAATATTCGCCGAAAAGATTTACGTACATACACGCCGTATAACACTTATCGAATTAAAGGCTTACCGCCTACGCCTATTGCGCTGGTGGGGAGAGAGGCCATTCATGCAGCGTTGAATCCAGCTGATGGCACTGAACTCTATTTTGTTGCTAAGGGTGACGGTCGGCATCAGTTCTCCTCGACATTAGCAGAACACAACAGAGCCGTTCGTGAATATCAAATTCGTCGACGGTCAAAAGACTATCGCTCTACACCGGTTGAAGAATGAGTAAAAAAGGTCAGTTTATAACTATCGAAGGCACTGAAGGTGTTGGTAAAAGTACCAATATTGCTTTTATCGAACAGTGGTTGTCCGAGAATAATATTCAGCATATTAGTACCCGAGAGCCCGGCGGTACGGAATTAGGCGAATCGCTTCGCCAATTGTTGCTCCATGGAGGAGAGGTTTCAGATAAAGCGGAACTTCTAATGATGTTTGCAGCACGTGCTCAACATCTTCAACAAAAAATTAAACCTGCGCTAGAGCAGGGTATCTGGGTTGTATGTGATCGATTTACAGATTCGACATTTGCCTATCAAGGTGGGGGGCGTCACTTTCCGCTTGAGACCATCAGCATGTTAGAAAACTTAGTGCACGGTGACCTACAACCGGATTTAACTATATTGTTGGACGCGCCTATAGAAATCGGTATGGCGCGCGCGGCTAAGCGCAGTGCTTCAGATAGAATAGAAGCGGAAAGTGTGGCCTTTTTTAATCGAGTTCGCGAGGCGTTTTTGCAGCGTAGTCAACAATCAAATCGTTATTCCGTGATCGATGCTTCCCAGAGTTTGGCTGAAGTACAGTTAAGCATTGAAGGTTCTTTAAAGGCCTTATTAAGGGCTGACTCGTGAAAGTAGCGGCAGGGTTACCTTGGACAGCCGACTTGTGGCGACGGTTATCAAAACAGCTTACTAGCGAGCGATTGGGGCATGCATTACTGTTGTCTGGCCAAGAAGGTGTCGGGAAACGGGTGTTGTGGAGGGAGTTTGCTCAATACTTGTTGTGCCAAAGCCCAGTGACGATAGATCCATTAAGTGAACCTAGGTCCAATGGTTTTTCTGGGCCATGTGGTCATTGTGCATCTTGCCATTTGTATGAAGCAAACAGTCATCCTGACCTCTTGATGGTGGAGCCGGAGGAGGAAGGCAAACAGATAAAAATTGATCAAATTCGGCAGGTGACCGAGTTTGTTAATACCACAGCGCAAAAAAGTGGACGAAAAGTGGTATTGCTTGGCCCGTCGGAAGCGATGAATATTAATGCATCGAATGCTCTGCTTAAGAGCCTTGAAGAGCCGGTAAGTAAAGTAACGTTATTGTTGTATAGCCACCAACCTAGCGCCCTGTTGGCGACGATCAGGTCTCGCTGCCAACAGTATTCATTGGTAGCGCCAAATTGGGGCGAAGGTATGGCATGGGTGCAAAGAAATTCTGAGCAAAGTGCACCGGATGCGCTATTGAGGTTGGCAAAAGGCGCTCCTTTAAAAGCTCTGAGTTTGGCGGAAAAAGATGCGCACGTTCAGTACTTGCAGTTTTGCCAAGACCTAAAAGACTTGGCTGCGCAGGAAGGTAATTGGATGGCGATCATGACGAAATGGAAGGCTTGGAACATCATTTGGCTAATCGATTGGATATATGAACTGGTTTTAGATGCGCATAAAATCAAAGCAAATGTGGGTTCCAGTCATTTAAGTCTTGCTGAGTTAAGTGCGGAATCGGAAAAAGTTGCAAGGAATGACTATCCTCATTTGCAAGGTTTAACAGAAAGAGCATTGGAAGCGCAGACTCTGATACGAAGCCAGGGCAATCCCAATCCTGTGATGCTGGTAGAGAACTTGTTAATTGATTGGCTTCGCTTATTGCGAAACAGTCAGACCAGTCATACCATGTTAGCTCATTGATATTCATGATTTATAAGGTTGTACGTCTCATATGACACCACCGAAGCTAGGTTCCGGAAACGGCATACTGTCCCTGACCATTAAAGACAAAGCCGTGCTTTACGCAGCCTACATGCCTTTCATTAAGCATGGCGGGTTGTTCATTCCTACTAATAAAGAATACAAAATGGGCGATGAAGTATTTTTATTGCTTAATCTAATGGATGAGCCAGAGAAAATACCGGTTGCAGGCAAGGTTGTTTGGATCACGCCCAAAGGCGCGCAAGGCAATAAGGTAGCCGGTGTTGGTGTGCAATTTGCGGAAGACAGTATGGCCAAAGATAAGGTTGAGAAATACCTAGCGGGTGCGCTTTCTTCAGATAGGCCGACTCACACATTGTAGACAACGAAGTCTTAAAAACATCAAATCCCCCTAAAAATGGCGCTTATAGCGCCATTTTTCGTTTCAATTGTTCACAATTTCTCTTCCTTGGTACAAATGTTCCTTTCAAAGGTCTTGTAGATCAGGTACTGAAAACTTATTGTATACAAAACCTTTGAGATATATCTGTGGAACCCCAAACTCTCAGCGATCAAGTCTTTAATCGTATACAAAATGCCATAATCACCGGTGAGATCGCAACGGGGGCAAAAATCAGCGAAGCGACCATCTGCGAGCAATATGGTGTGAGCCGAGGCCCATTGCGAGAGGCCATTAGGCGACTCGAAGGGCGTAAACTGCTGGTTCGCGTACCTCATGCTGGTGTTCGAGTCGTCAGCTTAAACCCAGAAGATTTGGTCGAAATTTATCAGCTTCGTGAATCTCTAGAAAGCCTCGCTTGTCAGTTGGCGGCGACGAACATGAGCGATGACGAAATCGGAAGCTTGGGTGAATTACTTCAGGCTCATAAAGCTTATATCGATCAAAAAGGTGGTAAGCAGTACTACCAACAGGAAGGCGATTGGGATTTTCACTACCGCATCATCAATGGCAGTGGGAACCAGCGGCTCACCAGTTTACTCTGCGATGAGCTGTACCAACTTATACGGCTCTATCGTTTTAAAGGTCAAGATACGGGCAACCGAGCCATGCAAGCATTTAAAGAGCACAGCCAAATATTCGATGCCATTGCGCAACGTGATGGCGAGCTGGCAGGCATATTAATGCAGCGGCATATAAGAGCATCTCGCCAAAATATAGAGGCACAGTTAATTCAGCAATAATACGCATTGAAGCGTCCTTGCTGAATCTTAATGCGCTGATTGATTTATGCTTATTACAAAAACCGATATTGATGAGAGGAAGTAAAGCATGTCATCTGGAAAGAAATTCAGGTCGGCGCTTGAGCGTCATCATCCCTTGCAGATTGTTGGAACCATCAATGCCTATACCGCAATCATGGCAGAACGAGTGGGGCATCATGCAATCTACTTATCTGGTGGTGGTGTAGCAAACGCCAGTTATGGTCTTCCCGATTTAGGCATGACGTCACTTAACGATGTGCTAGAGGACGTTAGACGTATTACTGCTGCCACCACACTTCCCTTACTCGTGGACATTGATACGGGTTGGGGAGGCGCATTTAATATTGCACGGACCGTTAAAGAAATGGAACGTGCTGGTGCGGCGGCTGTGCATATAGAAGACCAAGTTGCACAAAAACGATGTGGTCATCGGCCGAATAAAGAAATTGTCTCTCAGTCTGAAATGGTGGATCGAATAAAAGCGGCTGCGGACGGTCGAACGGATGAAAACTTTTTCATTATGGCGAGAACAGATGCCTTTCAGCAAGAAGGATTGCAAGCAGCCATCGAAAGAGCCAAGGCCTGTATTGATGCAGGAGCTGATGGCATTTTTGCTGAGGCAGTTCATACATTAGACGACTACCAAGCGTTTACAAGTGAAATTAAAGCCCCTGTGTTGGCCAATATTACTGAATTTGGGGCAACACCTTTATTTAATAAACATGAGCTGGCAGAAGTAGGTGTGCGCATGGTGTTATACCCACTGAGCGCTTTTAGAGCAATGAATAAAGCCGCATTAGCGGTCTATGAAAATATTCTAAACGTGGGTGATCAAAAAGCTGTTTTAGATTCAATGCAAACAAGAGCCGAGCTTTATGATTTTTTAAATTACCATGATTATGAAGATAAATTGGATACATTGTTTTCAGAAGGAAAAAATAAATAGCGAATGCGCTTAGCTGGCGTATTGAGGCCATGCTTCAATACGTAAGACAAGGTTGTGAAAGTATTATTAAATAAAATTAAAAATTGAGTAAAAGGCAAGACAATGAATCATTTGTAGCCCATAAAAAAACGATAAGGGTTATATTCAAATGAAAAACAAGCAGTAAATTGCCTTAAATATAACTAAAAAAACTGGCAAGGCTAATAAGGCGATATGTGACTTTGTAATACTAAAGTCGAAAATTGTTTTTATTAGCTTTAGCTTAACCAAAAAGGTGAATGCTATGGTTGAAAAATCCTTAAGCGGTGCGGGTCTTCGTGGGCAAGTTGCCGGTGAAACAGCGTTGTGTACCGTGGGTAAAACAGGCACAGGATTGACATATCGAGGGTACGATATCAGTGTTCTGGCTGATAAAGCGACGTTTGAAGAAGTCGCCTTTCTTTTGTCGCGAGGTCAATTACCCACCGAAAAAGAACTGGAACAATACATCAATCGCTTAGTGACATTGCGATCACTGCCGCCATCTTTAAAAGAAGTGCTTGAGCGTATACCTGCCGATGCACATCCAATGGATGTTTGTAGAACGGGTATATCAATGCTGGGCAATTTAGAAACAGAGCGGTCATTCAGTGAACAAGACCATCATATTGATAGGATGGTCGCCGTTATGCCATCCATTATTTGCTATTGGTATCGATTCAGTCACGATGGAATACGCATAGAGACGCAAACCAATGACCGTTCCGTGGGTGCGCACTTCCTACATTTACTGCACGACAAAGCGCCCTCCGAATTACATGAGCAAGTGATGAATGCGTCGCTGATTCTATACGCTGAGCACGAGTTTAACGCATCTACATTTACGGCTCGTGTATGCGCTTCCACTTTATCCGATATTCATTCCTGTGTTGCCGCTGCCATTGGTACTTTGCGAGGGCCGTTACATGGCGGTGCAAATGAAGCAGCTATGGCGATGATTGAAAAATTTAAAGATGCCGACCACGCGGAATCAGAAATGATGGGGATGTTGGCACGAAAAGAAAAAATAATGGGTTTTGGTCATGCCGTTTATCGAGAATCTGATCCGCGAAATGCCATCATAAAAAAATGGTCTGAGAAACTGGCGTCGGATGTAAACGATAGCGTTTTATATCCTGTATCCGTTCGCTGCGAAGAAGTGATGTGGCGTGAGAAAAAGCTGTTCTGTAATGCAGACTTTTTTCATGCGTCGGCTTATCACTTTATGAGAATCCCCACGAAATTATTTACACCGATATTCGTAATGTCTCGCGTCACAGGCTGGACAGCCCACGTAAAAGAGCAGCGTTCAAATAATCGTATTATTCGTCCAAGTGCAGATTATGTGGGCCCAGAAACCCAAGAATGGGTGGATATTGAGGATCGCGTAATGGAGTCGGCTTAGACTTCTGCGCACAACAGTCGACCACACAAATATTTATTAATGTTTTTTGCTGTAAATGAGGTAAGTCATGAGCGCTAATGTAGATATGAATAACCGCCCTGAATATGATCAGGTGATTCAAGATATTGCAGATTATGTACTGAATTATAAAATTGATAGCCAAGAGGCAATGGATACCGCTAGAAATTGCTTAATGGATACACTTGGGTGCGGTTTGCTGGCATTGCGTTTTCCCGAATGTACAAAGCATCTTGGTCCTATCGTAGAGGGAACAGTCGTGCCTAACGGTGCAAGGGTGCCAGGCACCCAATTCCGATTAGACCCCGTGAAGGCTGCTTGGGATATAGGCTGTATTATTCGCTGGTTGGATTATAACGATACGTGGCTGGCTGCTGAGTGGGGCCATCCTTCAGATAACCTTGGTGGCATCCTCGCGGTGGCTGATTACCTTTCTCAAAAACGAGTATCAGAAGGACAAAGTGCTTTCACCATGAAGGACGTGCTCGAAGCCATGGTCATGGCGCACGAAATTCAAGGTGTTTTAGCATTAGAAAACTCCTTTAATCGCGTTGGATTATGCCACGTCCTACTGGTTCGCGTTGCATCAACAGTGGTGGTCGCCAAATTGAAAGGCGGAAATCGTGAGCAAATTATGGCTGCGATCTCTCAAGCATGGGTCGATGGTTCAGCCTTGAGAACCTATCGACATGCTCCGAATGCCGGGTCGCGCAAGTCTTGGGCCGCTGGCGATGCTACGTCAAGAGCCGTGCGACTGGCGGACATCTCCATGCGCGGCGAGATGGGCATTCCTGGGGTGCTAACGGCAAAACAGTGGGGGTTTTATGATGTGTCGTTTAGCAAAACCAACGCAGATCAAAAAATAAAACCGGATGCGCAAAAACAATTTAGCTTGCCTCAACCTTACGGATCTTACGTAATGGAGAATGTGCTGTTTAAAATCTCTTTTCCAGCGGAGTTTCATTCACAAACAGCGGCTGAAGCGGCAGTGAAGTTGCACCCTCAAGTGAAGGATCGTTTAAGCGAAATTGATAAGATTGTCATCAGAACCCATGAATCGGCTATTCGCATTATTTCCAAAGAAGGCCCTCTGGCGAACGCTGCTGATCGAGACCACTGCATTCAATATATGACCGCTGTGCCTTTGGCATTTGGTAACTTAGTGGCGGAACACTATGAAGACAGCTTCCACGAGGCGAATCCCATAATAGATGAGCTGCGTGAAAAAATGGAGATCGTGGAAGATGAGCGTTACACGGCCGAGTACCTAGAGTCTGATAAGCGCTCCATCGCAAATGCGGTTCAAGTGTTCTTTAAAGATGGCAGCTCAACAGACGAAGTGGATGTCGAGTATCCCATTGGCCACCGTCGTCGTCGCGAAGAAGGCATCCCGCTATTAGAAGAGAAATTTAAGTCTAATTTGGCCACTCGTTTCCCAGCATTTCGTTGTAAAGAAATCTTTGATTTGTGTAAGGACCAAGCCAAGCTTGAAAGCACGCCAGTGAATGCCTTCATGGACTTGTTTGTTATCTAGCTCAAAACGCCCATAAAGTACCTAGCGCACGCATATGCGTTCAAAAATGGCCGGTGTATTGAATGTTTTGGTAGCATTTGATCGCCGGTCATTTTTATGGTGGCCGTCACCCGTCACCCGTCACCCGTCACCCGTCACCCGTCACCCGTCACCCGTCACCCGTCACTCATTACGTTAGTCCAACTAAATTGCGAGCCCATTGTTTCCATAAGCGCTCATTCATATATTCAGCTGCAGTCCTGCTAATCTAGTTATATCGACTAGGGAGCGTGAATGGCGAAACTTATATATCAATTAATCCTATGGATAGCGGCTCTTATGAGCACTTTGCCCATATTGGTGAATGCGACCACGCAACTTAAATCTGTGCGCTTACTGATAAAGTGGGATCATCAATTCCAATTTGCGGGCTACTATGCGGCCAAGTGGCAAGGCTTTTATGAGGAAGCAGGCATTCAAGTGGAGATTCTTCCACGGCCGAACCTTGATGGCACGTTTAAAGACCTACCTGAACTTATGCGGAATCGGCAAGCTGATTTTGCCGTCGGTGGTCCCGATATTTTGGTCCATCGAGATAAAGGGGATAAATTCATACTACTATCAAGTGTTTTTCAGCGTAGTCCATATAGCTACAGTGTTAAAAAAACCAGCAATATTCACACTTTGGCGGATGTCTATCAAGCGTGCATAGGCGTGTCTGCTGACTTTGGATTATTGGAGATTCAAACGTTATTTAGAAAAGAGGGGTATGACATCAGTCGCTTGAACCTTCATGAATACAGTTTTGCATTGGAAGATGTGATTAATGATGTGTGTGAGGTTTCTGTTGATTATCGTATATCGGTTGAGTGGGCAAGCAAGAAAAAATCGGTTCCTATCCGGCAGTTTTTTGCTGAATCCTACGGCGTAAATTTCTATGGAGACATACTCTATACGCATAAAGAGCTGGTCGAATCAGAACCGGAGTTGGTGGAGAGGTTTCGGAAAGCGTCCATGAGAGGGTGGGAATATGCGTTAAATAATAAAGCTGAACTGGCAACTCAGATTACAGAAAATTTGAAACGTATTCTGCCTTATGATGATCCGCTGGAATACAATATGCAAACAGCTAATGTTATTCATGAATTGGCGAATTATCCAATTGTTAAAGTTGGACACAGCAATGGCGATCGATGGAAAGCACTGCATCAATATTTAAAGGAAGTAGATTTAATCAAAGGTGAATTTGATTTTGACGACCTGCATTTCAACTTCAAAAAACTACAGGATGAACAGTCAAATAAAATAGCTCGATTATCATTTGGTCTCTTACTGATTGTTTTGGGTCTTATAGGCGCATTCGCAACCAATCAATTCTTAAACCGAAGAAAAGATTTGGTTGTATTTGCAGAAAGCGAAAGAATCCTGTCGACGATTTTATCAGAGCAGTCAGACTCATTGTGGGAATGGTCACCAGAGACAAGGCAGCTAAAAATCGGTCGGAATTGGATTTTGATTACAGGTGAAAAAGAGCAGGAGTACTATGCAGATTGGAGTGTCCTCGAAAAGCACGTTCATCAAGATGAAGCGATAAAAGTTAAAGGCTTTATTGCTGATGTCGAAAAGGGTGTAGAGGATGCCAGTGTTACGTTTAGAGTGATGAGTAAAAAGCGAGAATGCTATTGGTATTTAATGAGGGTGAGTTTTATTCAAAATGCTCAACTAGGCAGCCGAGTGGTTGGTGTGTTGGTTGATTTGTCTGAAGAATTTCGACGTAAAGTTGATGAGGATGAGTCGTGGAGTACGCTGCAAAATGAAAAAAGATTAAAAAAACGAGAAATGGAGCTTCGCTTTAATGAATTGCATGAATCAAAGATTCTATTACAGGAGATACTGGATTTAACTCCGTTGAGTATTTATTGGAAGGATAGTAATTCTGTTTATATTGGTGCAAATAGGCGATTTGTCAATGATGCAGGTCTACTCTCGCTGTCTGAATTAATAGGTAAAACAGATTTTGATCTACCTTGGAAAGAGTCAGCGGAAGCCTATCGATCTGCCGATAGGCTAATCATTGAAGAAAACGCATCGTTACCATTTTTTGATGATACGCAAAGACGAAAAGATGGCTCAAGTGTTCATATGAGGGCTACAAAAGTCGCTCTACGCAATGCCAGTGGCGATATTGTGGGTATATTGGGGATGAATGAGGATATGACCTTACTTCGTAAGGCATATCATGAAATGCGTCGTCAAAAAGAAAAAACCGACAAGGTATATGGGCGTCTTAGAAGCATTATTGATCATTCGCCGGATATGATCTTTTTGAAAGATTACTCAAGCGATGAGGGTGCGTACGCAGTTTGTAATCATTATTTTGAACGGTGGGTGGGGCTGAAAGAACCCAAAATTGTTGGCAAGACTGATGAGAAGCTTTTCGGTGATAAAGTTGGGTCGCTGTTTAAAGAGGAGGATCGCTCAGTATTGAAGAGTGGTAAAAAAATCAACAAAGAGGTTGAATTAAGATTGGCAAGTGGAAAGTTGATCAACTTTCATTTTACGATCATTCCCATTATCAGTTTAAGTGCAGAATCTAAGACAATCTTAGGCATTGGTCGAGATATTACTCATAAGAAAGAGATTGAGAAAATATACGAGACAATCTTCGAAATCAGCTATGACGGTTATATGATCTTGGATGAAAATGGTGCTATTGAAAAATGTAACCAAGCGATGCTTACTTTATTAGAGGCTACAGAAGAAGAATTAATTGGCCGGTACCCGATTAAAGACTTATCGCCGGAGTTTCAACCGGACGGAACTTCATCTTTGATGAGAGCAAAAGAGCTAAACGCAAATGTTGATAGCGACCGTAATAAAGCTTTTAACTGGACTCATAAGACTTTAAAAGGAAAACTGTTGACAGTTACCGTCAAATTGTCACGAATCGTAATTAACGAGAAATCAAGGATGCTCGTGCAGTGGCACAATGAAACGACGCCTTCTTAGTGTGTAATTAAGTAAATTGAGGCTGTTCAAAATTCTGCGTCAGCTAAATCGTAAATTCACAGATCGAGATACATGAAATCTTATTGTCTTTTACACCTCAGTGATCAAACTGCTTCACTTATTGCGAAACAGCCCTATCAAATTTTATTTTTAAAAACGTCATTCACTTTCAGAGGGTTTACCAAAATATTTTGTGACTGGATGGGCTACAACAATAATGAGAAAACCCATCAAAGAAAAATTTTGCGGTAGGTGAACACCTAAAGAAACAGGGCTTGAGGATAAATCGATTTAGAGCGAGAAAGATTTTGCTCGTAGTCTACTCTGATAGATACTAGTGAAAAAATGTAACTGCCAGCTTGAGTCTGAACTGAACAACTACATCTGAACAACTACAGGTGAGCGGATATGCTGAAAGGGCTCGGTAAGCCCTTCAACCACTTGGTTCAGCATATGTATCAGCCGACATCTGAATGAGAGGTTCGATATTCTCCCGGTGTTGTTCCCACCCACGCTTTAAAGCTTCTATGAAATGACCGTGGTTCACTAAATCCCAGCCTTGCAGCGATTTCTTGAATCGGTAATTCGGTTTGAGTGAGCAGTTCGGTCGCTTGCTCTTTTCGTAGATCGTCTAGGATATTTTGGTAACTTGTGTCGAATTGCTGAAGTCTACGCTGTAAAGTTCTTTCTGTTAGTCCTAATCGTTTTGCAACCATTTCCTTTCTTGGAATGCCTTCGAGCAACAGCCCCTTAATGACGTTCTTGGTTTGCAAAGGCAGCGGTTGATCTTTACTGATATCCGCCATCAAAATTTCAGCATGGCTTTCGAGGGTTTTAAGCAGTTGTGCATCGGGTTGGCGCATAGGTAAACCTAGCAAGTGCTCATCCGCAATAATGCAATTGTAGGGAGCGTTAAATCGAATGGGGCATCGAAAAGTGGCTTCGTATTGTTTACGAATTTCATCTGATGGCAGTGCTCGCTCAAGCCAAATTTGTTTTGGCTTTCCGTCAGGTCGATCCACCAAAAAACGAGCAAAATTCACCCAACTACCCAGTACGTTATCAATCATGTGCATTCGCACGGTGGTGTCTGTGTATTGGCAATTCCAGCGTATCTCTGTATTGCCATCCTCCAAAATCGAAATATCCGTAATGCCCATGTCGCCGATTAAAGCTTCATATGTGGGGGCTTTGGTCATGGCGTCCTTAAGATTTTTACAGTTCATGACCATGTATCCCAAAACGCTGTACGACCCTGGTTGAACGTAACGAGCGCTCTTTAAGCCAAAGCATGGGTCCTGAGTTTTATCAATTAAATAGCGAATAATGCGTTGGAACTCATCACCAGTAATACGTTTGACTTGATTGTTGAGTAAATCTGGATTGATATGCGTATCGTGAAGTGTCTGCTTGGGGGTGATGCCTAAATCCGCACCCGCTTTTAAGTATTGCAGCACCGCTGGTGTCGAGGCGTATCCCAATTGATTCATATCTGAAAAATGTCTCGTGATGTTATGGTCTTGTATTCACACCCTAATTGGGCAGTAGCATTTCATTAAGTATGAGTTTTTATTGGTCGCGATTTTACTATGACCGTTATTATTATTGTTTGAGGATTCCGCCTCAGGTGTTGATAGTGCGTAAACCGTCGGGCGGATGCAAGCAATTATCGAAGTATCTCAATGTATTGTAATGTCACGTAAGCTTGCGTTTTACCCTTGTTTTATAGGGTTTTTGAATGGAGTCGTCACTTTACGATGGCGAAGTTGGCCTTATTTGAATACCGACTGGCACTTTTGGTCAGTGTATCCAAAAAAGACACGATTAAGATGATGTTTGATCGGGTTTGCTTCCACGTGTTAACACGGAATCCCCTTCGATATATGTCGCACCCTTCGAAGTAAATTTTTACGTGTAACCGATTTAAAGAATACAATTCGAGGCAGGCGGGGGTAGGTGCAAATTGATGATACTTCCGAGTTGGACGGTACAGGGTTGAAAATAGGTATATTGGAACTCGTGTTCATGGTCCAATATGGTCTGACGAAATATAAAAAATAATAATTGAGGTCGTTATGCGTCGATGGAATGGCTGGGGAGATGACTCCTTCAGCATGGAAACACCCACGGGTGGGCTCGCTTTTTTAGCCAGTAAAGTACAGCCGGGCAAGGTATTAGCGGACGTTGATCTAGCCGAAGTGATTCGCAACGTCCCCGAAAGTCGCTTGCCTGAGCACGCATTAATATCCGTAGATCCTGAAATCAGAGTTCGACATGCGCGAGGCCAAAGCCTGCCAGATTGGTTGGCCATGCGCAGTGGTGTGTTTGAGGTTTTCCCTGACGGTGTGGCGTTCCCTGAGTCGACAGAGCAAATTGAAGAGTTACTGTCATTTTGCCTGAGTCATGATATTACCGTCATTCCCTACGGTGGAGGGACCAGTGTAGCGGGGCATATTAACCCAGATAAATCTGAACGACCCATTTTAACCATCAGCATGGGGCGCTTAAATAAGCTCACGGACCTCAATACTGAAAGCCAAATAGCCACCTTTGGTGCCGGCACACCGGGGCCGCAAGTAGAGGCACAGCTAAGAGCCAAAGGTTACACATTGGGTCATTTCCCGCAGTCATGGGAGCTGTCAACCATTGGTGGCTGGGTGGCGAGTCGGTCCAGTGGTCAGCAATCGTTGCGGTATGGACGAATTGAACAAATGTTTGCAGGTGGAACGGTTGTGTCGCCGGCTGGGATTTTGAATATTCCTACTATTCCAGCATCGTCGGCCGGTCCAGATATTCGAGAAATGATTCTTGGATCAGAAGGGCGCATGGGCATTCTGTCAGACGTTAAAGTTAGAGTCACTCCGCTTGCCGATCAAGAAGCTTTTTTTGCTGTATTTTTGCCGTCTTTTGAAAATGCGAAAAGTGCCGTAAGAGAGATTGTTCAAGAAAAAATCCCAATGTCTATGCTGCGTGTTTCGAATGCTCCCGAAACGGTGACACAGCTAAAATTGGCGGGGCATGAAAAGTTGATTGGTTATTTAGAGAAGTATCTATCATTGAGAGGGGTGCGAGAAGGGAAGTGTCTATTAACCTTTGGCCTGACCGGTAATAAAACTCAAAACAGCCTTTCATTCAAGCAGGCTATGAGCATCTTCAAGCGTTATGGCGGAGTGCGCGGCCCTAAGATGATGGGGGTTAAGTGGGCAGAAAATCGATTTAAATTTCCATATTTGCGTGAAAATTTATGGCTCGAAGGTTATGCCGTTGATACATTTGAGACGGCGACGGATTGGGATAACGTTAGTGACTTAATGAATCGAATGGAAGGTTCTGTGAAGTCCGCGCTTCAAGATGAAAAGATAACGCCGCATGTCTACACACATTTATCCCACATTTATGTGCAAGGGTGCAGTATTTATACAACTTATGTCTTTCCAACCGGAGGAAGTTATGACGAAACCTTACGGTACTGGAAGAAAATTAAAGCAGCTGCGAGTGAAGAAATAGCAAAAGGTAACGCCACCATTTCTCATCAACATGGTGTCGGGGTGGATCATGCGCCCTATTTGGAGGCTGAAAAAGGACCACTAGGCATGGGTGCGATTCGTGCGGTGATCCAGTACTTTGATCCAAGTAAAAAGCTGAATCCGGGCAAACTGATTCAGAATACGACAGACTCAAAATAATCAATATTCAGCTGGAATAGCTTTGAAGACGAGGCTGACGCATCTGTATTGCATTCAGTAGCACACTAAGGACAAGAAATGGATACATGGTTAGACGGCGGTAGAAATTTAGCCCTTGCTGAAATGGATAAAACCCAAGAATGGGATATGGTCGTTATCGGCGGAGGCATAACGGGGGCTGGCGTAGCACGTGAGGCTTCGCGTCAAGGCTTGCGTGTACTGCTAATAGAGCAAAAAGACTTCGCTTGGGGAACGTCTAGCCGTTCATCCAAAATGGTGCATGGGGGATTACGCTACTTAGCCTCAGGTAATTTAAAGTTAACCAGTCACTCGGTGAAAGAGCGTGAAAGGTTGATGAATGAAGCACCCGGATTGGTCGACTTAATGTCCTATATCTGGCCTCACTATAAAGGCTCTTTTCCCGGGCCTAAGATATTTAATGGCTTGCTCGCGGTGTATGACAGCTTTGCTGGCAAGCGGTATCGACACTTTTTAAATGCTTCGGACGCTGGTTTCGATTTACCCTACATTAAAAAAGAAGGGTTGATCGGCGCCACGCGATTTGCAGATGCGGTAACAGATGATTCTAGGTTGGTGATTCGAGTATTAAGAGAAGCAATACGAGTTGGAACCGTCGCTATCAACTACATGGAAGCGGGTGAGTTGATCCGCGAAAATGAGAAAGTTGTGGGTGTGGTGGTCAACGATGATTTGCTCGGTGTTAAACGGGAAGTTCGAGCTAAAGTCGTTGTCAGTGCAACAGGTGCTTGGGCTGATAAGTTTCGCAAAAATTTGGGTGCGCAGGGTAAAATTCGCCCATTGAGGGGTAGCCATTTGGTGGTGCCAAGTTGGCGTTTGCCCATATCGCAGTCGATAACATTGCATCATCCACACGATAATCGGGCGCTTTTTATTTTCCCTTGGGAAGGGATGACCGTAATTGGCACGACGGACTTAGATAATCCGGCACTGGAGAAAATTGAACCCAGTATCAGCAATGATGAAGTCGGTTATCTATTGGATGCAGCGGCCAGTTTATTTCCATCTGCTCAATTAACCCGTGACGATATTATTGCAACGTTTGCGGGTGTTCGCCCCATCGTCAGCAGTGGCTCCTTAAATCCTTCTGCAGAAAAACGGGATCACACCATTTGGGATGATCATGGGTTGATTACGGTAAGCGGAGGGAAACTGACGACTTTCCGATTAATCGCGCTAGATGTCTTAAAAGCTGCAAGTCATTATCTACCTCAAATCGATTGGCGTGACCATAACCAAAATATCTTTACGCCCATGCTCAAAGAGCCTAAGGCATTGGAAAAAATTGATAAGCATTGGCGTCGTCGATTGATGGGTTTTTATGGAGTCGACATTGAAACCTTGTGCAATGATGCCGAGGTTGAGGATTGGGCCTTAGTGCCGGGTACATTTACTTTTTGGGCTCAAGTGCGATATGCCGCGAACCATGAAGCGGTTGAGCATCTCGATGATTTAATGCTGCGACGTACGCGACTAGGTTTGTTCCTTAAGGATGGCGGCAATGCCTATAAGAGCCGAATTAAGCAAATTTGCCAGCAAGGCATGAATTGGGATGACGCCCAGTGGGATCAAGAATGGAATCGCTACCAAGATATTTGGCGCCAGTATTACAGTATTCCACAGGTTGCATAATCTAATGCTGAAATAGATGACCTCTGAGTCACCCTGATAAAAAAATAACAACAAGCAGAAGCCTTATTATCGCGATGTATCGTGTACAAGGTGATAAAAAAGGCAGTGAGAATTGGCAGTATGATGTCTCAAGAGTATGTACTATCCATTGATAACGGCACGCAAAGTGTTCGAGCATTATTGTTTGATTCAAAAGGTCAATTACAAGCGAAAGGGAAAGTTGAAATTGAGCCTTACTTCTCGGCTCACCCAGGTTGGGCAGAGCAAGACCCCGAGTACTACTGGAAGTCGCTCGGTGAAGCATGCGACAAATTGTGGGCGTCAACAGATATCCTTCCATCGCAAGTTGCCGGTGTCGGGCTCACCACTCAGCGCGGTACGGTGATTAATCTGGATGCGCAAGGAAACCCGCTTCGTCCGGCTATTATCTGGTTAGATCAGCGCCAAGCGGAAGTTCGTAGACCCATCCGTGGTTTGTGGGGGGCGCTATTTAAACTACTGGGTCTATCCGATGTAGTGAAAGGTTTTCAAACGAAAGCTCAGGCAGCATGGTTGGAACAAAACCAGAAATCTATTTGGGATAAAACGGAAAAATTTTTATTACTCTCGGGTTATCTGACTTACCGATTGACGGGTCAGTTTAAAGATTCAATTGGCTGCACCGTTGGTTATCTGCCATTTGACTACAAGCAGCATCGTTGGGCAGGCAAGCGGGATTGGAAATGGCAGGTTGCTTCAACTCAAGCCAGCATGCTGCCTGAATTGGTTAAGCCCGGAGAACTACTGGGCCACTTAACCGATGTTGCTGCTGCGCATATTGGATTACCAGTCGGCACCCCGCTCATTGCTGCCGCATCAGATAAGGCATGCGAAGTAATTGGGTCTGGTGGTGTGGAGCCGCATATAGCGTGTTTAAGTTACGGAACAACCGCCACGATTAACACCACTAATACGCGCTATGTAGAGCCAATTCGTTTTATTCCCCCATATCCGGCGGCTATTCCTGACGCCTACAACACAGAAGTCATGATTTACCGTGGGTTTTGGATGGTCAGTTGGTTTAAGAAACAATTCGGTTTAAGAGAGCAGCAAATTGCTGAAGAGCGCGGTATTGCGCCTGAAGCATTATTTGATGAGTTGGTGCAATCCGTTCCCGCAGGTTCAATGGGATTAATGTTGCAGCCGTATTGGTCACCCGGAACCCGTGTGCCCGGCCCTGAAGCGAAGGGCGCTGTCATTGGTTTTGGCGATGTGCATACACGAGCTCACCTTTATAGGGCAATCTTAGAGGGTTTAGCTTATGGGTTGCGCGAAGGCAAAGAGCGTATCGAAAAACGCAGTGGTGTACCCATTACCAAGCTTCGTGTGTCAGGTGGAGGCTCTCAAAGCGACGCGGCCATGCAGTTAACGGCTGATATATTTGGATTGCCCGCAGAGCGCCCGTCTACCTATGAAACATCTGGGCTTGGGGCTGCGATTAACGTGTTTGTTGGGCTGAATCGATATCCCGATTATAAGTCTGCTATAGAGAGTATGACGAGTATTGGTGAGACATTTGAGCCATGCCCAAAGACCAGTAGCTTGTACAATCAACTGTATAGACAGGTTTATTTAAAAATGTACGGGCGGTTGCAGTCACTTTATAAGTCGATACGCACCATTACCGGTTACCCTAAATAGTGGGTCACCGGCGTAATGTGCGGTTATGCTTTTCAATTTGGTCTGACGTTTTTGGGAGAGGGCAGTTCACATATGCTGTCCCCATTGGATAGTGGTCAGAAGTGAAGAGAAGAGGGTGTGATTGCGCAATATCTCCGTCCTTTATCACTATTTCTTATTTGAGTGCACATTCTCTGTGTGAAGCCCATCAGGTTTTCACTGGTCAATGGCTGAAAATTAAAATCAATACGACTAAGCAGCCAATTTTTTGGTATTGTTTGATCTGAGTATGGCGTTAGGTCTAATATTTTTGGATTGACAAAACGGGGGTTTCCGTTGAAAAAAGTTGTGTCGCTTCCAGTCGCTAAACGTGCTCGAAATCTTGCGTTTCTTGAAAATTTAGAAAATACGCGCGATTACAATGCATTGCTGGGTGAAATTGAGACGCTTGAAACTGAAATAAAGTTTATCAAAGCCCTTTTAGAATCTAAGCCTAGTGCCGCTAATGAGCTCAATGCTCGAAATAAAGCTCTTCAAGCAGAAGTGGAAATGTTGCTTGATACATTGGATGATTTGACAAGCGACCCTGATTTTAAAGGTAACCGAGAATCGCCAAACGATGAAAACCTTGCTCGTGCATTAAAAGAAAATGAAGAAATTTGGAAAATCGAGCAAAATATTTTAAAGGAAAAAATTGCCTACCTCGAAGGTATGCTGGATAAAGAACGGCAAGCCACCGTGAGTGCGCAGAACGAATCTACAAAATTAATGAATATGGTCTTAGAACTCAGTAAGGATGACTAAGGCAGCATCTATGATTTTCCAAGCCCAATTCTTATACATGTGAGACGGCATAGAATGCGATCATTTGTTACCGGAGTGAAATTTTAGTTCCTCCTTACCATTGAAAACTACACACCTCAATTCACTCATTAAATCTTCCCTGATATACATCTAAGATCGACGCTTAATCACGCCCAAAATTAGCGTATCGCGATTGCACACAAAGCCCCGCTTGATTAGCTTGATAATACATTCAGACCCGATGCCTTTTTTAAAACACGATAATAACTGGGTTCGACAGCTTCTGTATGATCGTCATAAAACCCACGCCGTATTAGTAAATTATGTAATTTTTTCAAATTATAGGCAGGCACAGTAGGGAATAGGTGGTGTTCGCAATGGAAGTTAATATTATTTGGGGCGAACAGGAGTTTTTCCCACCAATTTGCCAATGTTGTGCGAGTGGTTTTCCTGACATCTGAATGAGAAAGAGCAGGCATGGCCCCGTGCTCCCCAATTTGTCGAACTCGTAAGATGAATGGGTGTGTGAAAAAATAAGCTGCCCACCAAAGACCATACAGCCATACGGAGTTGAGCGCATAAAGAATTGATAAAGCCGTTAGGTGAAAAATAGCGATGTGAGTAAAGTTTTTGATGCTGTTACGCCAAATTGCTTGTTTATTCATTGTGCTTTTATTCACCCCCATTGAAGCAGCATTACCCGCCCGTCCAGTATTTACATAAAATAGAACGCCAATAAATGCTTTTAGCCCTGACTGACCGGTGAAATCCCTCATCAATTTTCGTCGCATACTGGCTTTTGATACAGGATAAGACTTGATGTTATTCACATCTGGGTCAGACGTTTCGCCTGTTTTAGTGTGATGCATAAAATGATAGCGGCGATAGAAAGAAAGTGGCACCAAAACGGGTATGCCGCCTAGCCAATGACCAACAAAATCATTAAGCCGAGGAGCAGAAAACATCGCCCGATGAGAGCAATCATGAAGGAGTCCACCGAGTGATAGTTGAGAGCCGCCCAATAGAAATAGTGACACAAAAATAGTTAGTGGGTGAGGCTGCCAAGTGACGAACAGTAGGACCGCAATGATGACTCCCCAGCACCGCAACACATGAAGTGATGCTTTAAAATTAGACAGTTTTTTAAGTTGGTTTAGCTCTTCCACAGATAAATATTCCTGTCCTGAGGAAACTAAAGCTTGTTCGCGCATATTTAAACTCCATTGAGTCGTCGCCAGTTTCTTGGGGTGGTGTCCACTAGAATATCAGTCAGTACTCAACTAATATCGACAAAATATGACCATTATTCGATGAATATAGACAAATATAGGGGAGGAGGTATGAGAGATAAATTTCCAATCTCCCGCACGTTGGAAAGGCCAATCAAGGTGGCGTATTTAATCCCTGAGCAAGTTTGGATGGCCAGCGTTGTGGTTGGGGCGGAAGTCTTTAGCGCGGTTGATTCACTTCATGTGTCAGAAGTTAAAGCGGAGCTGTCGAGTGTCAGTGTTAGCTTTCTTAAAGTTAAAGGGTCTTTTCCACAGGGCTTTACGGGGTTAAGCATTCCCGTTGAAGAAATAGGGGATGATAACTATGACGTGGTCATTATTCCGGCGGTTTGGCGAATTTCATCAGCTCACCTTGAGATCTTCGCATCAGCCGGTCATTGGATAAATGAACAGCATCGTCGAGGCGCCATCATCGTAGGTCTGGTGACAGGTGTGTTTTATTTGGCGGAATGTGGTTTGCTGGATCATAAAACTGCAACAACACATTGGGCGTTCGTGGATGAATTTCAACACAAATACCCAAAAGTCCGAGTTAACTCAAAATTGGATATCATTGAGTCTGATCGTATTTATTGCACCTCAAATTATCGCGCCAGTGTGGATGTGATTTTAATTTTAATTAGGCACTTTTTTGGAGAGAGGCAGGCTCAAAAGTGCGACAGATATTTCGCTCTCAATGTTAACTCCGATGCAAATGCTTCCACTCCTGGTGGGGCGCTAAATACAAAGCAAGGTGATTCTATGGTAGAAGCCTTTAAACACCATATCAGCATGAATTTGAATACATCTCACACATTGGAATCTTTATCTGATCATCTCAATGTAAGTGCAAAGACCCTAACGCGTAGATGTATGCAGGCATTAGGTCAAACGCCCATTCAGTATCTTCAAACGAGCAGATTGCAGCATTCAAAACATCTCTTGTTAAATACTCAATATTCTATGGAGATCATCGCAGGTCAATGTGGTTATTCTTCGAGCACCGTATACGGTAGGGCGTTTAAACAGGCGTTTATGAAAACCCCTAGTGAATATAGGAAATATGTGAAAGCCCTTTAAATATGACTATTTTAGAGCGTGTGGCCATTCTTTATTAGTGGATGTGAAGAGAAATATGGCACACTTGCCGAAATATAAACGGCATGCATTTGTTTGAATAATAGGAGTTCAATGTGGCCCTTTCTCAGCTTGAGCCATCACAATTATGGCAGCACTTTCAAACGTTATGCGACACCCCTAGAGTCTCAAAACATGAGTCTGCACTGATCGAAAAAATTATTAATTGGGCCAATCAGCGGAAAATAGAATGGCACCAAGATGAGGTGGGTAATTTACTGCTTAGAAAGCCCTCGTCAAAGGGAATGGAAGACAGTGTGCCGGTGGTTATGCAATCGCATTTAGATATGGTTGCTCAAAAAACAGACCAATCAAATCACAACTTTTTAACCGATCCTATTCTTCCCGTTATTGATGATGGCTGGCTGAAAGCAACCGGCACCACCCTAGGAGCGGATAACGGCATTGGTGTAGCTGCGATATTAGCGGTATTTGAAAGTGAAACATTGGAACATGGGCCTTTAGAGGCGGTGCTGACAGTGGATGAAGAAGCAGGCATGTCTGGGGCATCGGGTTTGACGCCTGATTGGAGTAAAAGCAGCGTACTTTTAAATTTAGATACTGAAGAAGAGGGTGAGCTTTACGTTGGGTGCTCAGGGGGGGTTGACGTAAATGCTCAGTTTCCACTCGAGATGGAAGTATCGGATGAAACGCTCGTGCCTTATAAAATGACCATTCGTGGATTAAAAGGTGGTCACTCGGGAATTGATATTCATAAGCCTCAGGCCAATGCGATTCAATTGTTAGCCAGACTGTTAGAAGACTCATTAACATCCAGTGCACGCATCTGTGAACTTGAAGCAGGCACACTCAGAAATGCATTGTGCAGATTTGCAGAAGCTACGGTATTGGTCTCTCGCGAAAATGTTCAACCTTGGCTGAATCGATGCACTGCACTGATTAAATTGCTGACAGATGAATATGGCAACACAGAACCGATGCTCGATATATCAATAACACCGACCACTATGCAGCCTAAAATGTGGACAGTCGCTTTCGCCCAGCGTGTTGTTGCCAGTCTACTGGCTTGTCCTCATGGTGTTCGACGCATGAGCGATCAGTTTACGGGTGTCGTGGAAACATCGAACAATTTAGCTGTGGTGAGGCAATCTGAGTGGTACTTAGATATTCAATGTTTGGCCCGATCTATGATGGATGCGGGGCTGGCGGATCAAGCTGTAGCCATTCGGTCTGTGTTCGAGCTGGCGGGTGCCAAGGTTTCAGAGGATAATCAGTATCCAGGTTGGATTTCTGATCTAGATGCTCCGTTGCTTAAGTTAATGCAAGGGGTTCACAAGGAGTGTTTCGGGTCTGAGGCGAAAGTTCAGGTCATACATGCAGGATTAGAATGTGGTCTGTTGGGGGCAGCCTACCCAAATTGGAAAATGATTTCGTTTGGCCCTACGATTCGACGCGCTCATTCACCTGATGAAAAAGTATCCATTGAAAGTGTTCAGCGTTTTTGGACTTACCTTTGTGCAAGTTTAAAAATGCTTTCGACGGTTAAAAGTATCTAGCGTGTTGACATGTTAATGATTCAAACAGCTGTATGAATGCCGTCTTTAATGCTGAGCAATGGTTCATTAGTAGCCTCTATAACGCTTTGTTTGCATCAGCAAGGTGCATAATGTGAAAAGATTATGAAAAACAAAAAAAATTTTTCCTTAATCCACATTGGCAAGATCGGAGGTATTAATTACAGTGGAACTGCATTTTAATGCTTGTCAATCCATTTGGTCATACAGTGTCAAATTGATAAAGTTTCATAAAATAGCAAAACTGGTTTAACATCGGTTCGTGATCCGTTAAATTTCACGGACTCTATACCAATAAAAATAGTTTTAACCTTAGCAGGGGGAAATTCTCTTGAAAAAACTACTCACCACAGCTGCAATTTCAGCAACCATAATTATGGGTGCATCGGCGCAAGCTGGAACCTTGGACGACGTGAAGAAGAAAGGCTTTCTGAATTGCGGTGTGAGCACAGCGTTACCAGGTTTCTCAAACCCTACTGATAAAGGTAGCTGGAAAGGAATTGACGTTGATACTTGTAAAGCAGTAGCCGCTGCAGTATTTGGCGACGCTAACAAAGTTAAGTATGTTCCATTGACGGCTAAAGAGCGTTTCACTGCACTACAATCAGGTGAAGTTGACTTATTGAGCCGTAACACGACTTGGACATTGACTCGTGACGGCGGCTTGGGTTTGAACTTTGCCGGTGTTAACTACTACGACGGTCAAGGCTTCATGGTATCTAAGAAGCTTGGCGTTAAGAGTGCAAAAGAACTAGATGGCGCAACTGTTTGTGTTCAAGCCGGTACGACAACTGAGCTAAACCTAGCGGATTACTTCCGTACAAACAAAATGTCTTTCAAGCCAATTACATTTGATACAGCTGACCAAACTGCAAGCGCATTTGACTCAGGCCGTTGTGATGTATTGACCAGTGACCAATCTCAACTGTACGCATTGCGTATTAAATTGAAGAACCCTAAAGGTGCAATCGTACTACCTGAAGTGATCTCTAAAGAGCCTCTAGGTCCGGTTGTTCGTCAGGGCGATGATGAGTGGTTCAACATCACTAAATGGTCTTTGAATGCAATGATTAACGCTGAAGAATTGGGTGTTACTCAAGCAAACGTTGATAAAATGAAGAAGTCTGATAACCCAAATATCCAACGTCTATTGGGCGTTACCGGCGGTATGGGTTCTAAGCTAAACCTTGGTGACGAGTGGGCTTACAACATTGTTAAGCAAGTTGGTAACTATGGTGAAAGCTTTGAGCGTAACGTAGGTGAAGGCTCTCCTTTGAAAATCCAACGTGGCATTAACGCCCTTTGGAACAAAGGTGGCTTCATGTACGCACCACCAATCCGCTAGGATTACTTAGGGCTCCTTCTTGGGGCCCTTTTTCTAGGGGAAATCTACTCATATAATCTGATTTAATAATAACCAGTTTCACACCAGCTGTTCGCATTATGAACTGAATGATGCTTTCTGGAGCGTGAACAAGGCTGTTTTAAACCTGAACCACGAGCAGTTACAAATTCTATTGCCAATAAGTGCTCAGGTTGTAGACAACGGCGTTAAATCACTATCAAATTAGATGAAGAGTAGAGGGCTCCTGGCAACGCTTAACACTGTGCTCTATCGGCTGTGTTAAGCGTTTTTGGTTTGTGTAAATCACCAGGATTTATCGCAGTTTCACCATTAACAATAATAAATGCAGTTCTATATGAAGAACCCACAACGAAATCCAATAAACACCTATTGGAATGACCCCGTCTTTAGAGGCAGGGTATTTCAAGCGGTTATGCTGATCGCCGTGATCGCATTCTTTGCATCGATTGTTAGCAATACGTTGCATAATCTAGAAGTGAGAGGAATATCCTCCGGATTCGGATTCCTAAATGAGGAAGCAGGTTTCGGGATATTGCAATCACTCATCGAATATAATGAGACACATACCTACGGCCGCACGTTTGTGGTTGGTATCTTGAATACATTGTTGGTTTCAGCGTTGGGTATAGTGCTCGCCACAATTGTTGGCTTCCTGATTGGTATTGGGCGACTATCAAACAACTGGCTTATCTCTCGTTTGGCCGCAGTCTATATCGAAACCTTCCGTAACATCCCACTTCTACTACAAATTTTCTTTTGGTATTTCGCCGTATTGGGCGTACTTCCACACCCTCGCCAGAGCATTTCTTGGGGAGAAAGTGTTTTTCTAAATGTCAGAGGCTTGTTCATACCTGATCCGCAATTTGGCGAAGGTGTCGGATTTGTGGTGGCTAGTTTCTTCATAGCGATTGTCGCCATATGGTTCATAAAGCGCTGGGCGGATAAGCGGATGAATGACACTGGGCAAACTTTCCCCGTGTTTTACACTTCGCTTGCTCTATTGATTGGTCTACCGGTTTTAGCGTTCTTTGTATCCGGCACCACACTTGTGTGGGTTATGCCTGAGTTGAAAGGCTTTAACTTTAAAGGTGGTATCACCATTATTCCTGAGTTGACGGCACTATTGTTTGCCTTGACCATCTATACGGCAGCCTTTATTGCAGAAATAGTGCGTGCGGGTATACAGGCTGTACCTAAGGGGCAGCTAGAAGCTTCCAGAGCCTTGGGTCTTAAAAATGGTCAAATGCTTCGCTTAGTCGTCATTCCACAAGCCATGCGTGTCATTATTCCCCCTCTCACGAGTCAATACCTAAACCTCACTAAGAACTCATCGCTAGCGACAGCCATCGGATACCCTGACTTAGTTTCAATTTTTGCTGGTACCACATTAAACCAGTCTGGTCAGGCGATTGAGATCATATTAATGGTAATGGCCGTTTACCTAACCATTAGCTTGGTTATTTCATTGTTCATGAACATTTATAACAAACGCATGGCGTTGGTTGAGCGATAGGAGATAGGAATATGTTAGAACCAGTTTACTCTCCTGCGTTTAAGAAGCATCCACTGCAATGGATACAAATCAATCTATTTTATGATTGGTTTAGCAGTGTGATGACTTTGTTAGTAGGTTATTTGTTAGTCAGTTTTCTGCCAGCTTTAATCGACTGGATATTTATCAGTGCAGATTGGTTTGGTAGTTCTCGTGAGGATTGTAGTGGTGAGGGTGCTTGTTGGGTCTTCATCGGTGCACGTTTTGATCAGTTTATTTACGGCTTCTATCCACCGGAAGAATACTGGCGGGTGAATCTTGCGACCGTATTGCTAATTGCATTAATGGTGCCGCTGTTCTTTGAGAACTTCACTAAAAAAGCTTGGTTAATTGCATTTTTATTGATTGGATATCCGGTCATTGCAAAAATCCTGTTTGCCGGTGGTGTGTTCGGACTTGAGCAGGTCGATACTGAGCAATGGGGTGGTTTAATGCTGACCCTTATTATTGCGACTGTGGGCATCATTGCATCATTACCTATTGGTATTTTAGTGGCTTTAGGTCGCCGTTCTGAAATGCCGATTATTCGTTGGTTGTGCGTCAGCTTCATCGAAGTAATGCGTGGTGTACCGCTGATTACTATTTTATTTATGGCGTCTGTCATGTTGCCACTGTTTATGCCTGAAGGGGTCTCCTTCGATAAGCTCATGCGTGCAATGATTGGTATAACATTATTCCAAGCAGCGTATATGGCTGAGGTAATTCGGGGCGGATTGCAAGCTATTCCAAAAGGCCAATACGAAGCAGCTGATTCGTTAGGGCTTAACTACTTCCAAAAAATGGGTTTCATTATCCTGCCGCAGGCATTAAAGCTTGTGATACCGGGCATAGTGAATACCTTTATTGCGTTGTTCAAAGATACAAGTCTGATTCTAATTATCGGTCTGTTTGAGCTATCTGGAATAATGAAAGCAGCATTGAATGACCCTGACTGGCTTGGATTTGCCATCGAAGGTTATTTGTTTGCGGCGCTCATTTACTGGATCTTCTGCTTTGGTATGTCTCGCTACAGTATGCGAGTCGAAGCTAAGCTAAACACCGGGCATCGTTAATTTTTAATACACGTATTTGTACTTTTGTGATCAGATTTTGGAATGAAAACTATGAATCAATCTCATATTAAAGAAGAAATTGTAATTGAGTTAAATAATGTCAATAAGTGGTATGGAGATTTTCATGTACTTAAAGACATTAACTTGAAGGTAAAGTCAGGTGAAAGAATTGTCATTTGTGGTCCATCTGGATCAGGTAAATCGACGATGATTCGCTGCTTGAACCGTCTAGAAGCGCATCAAAAGGGTGACATCATCATAGAAGGCACACCTCTTACGAATGACATTCGAAACATTGAAGTGATACGTAAAGATGTTGGCATGGTGTTTCAGCACTTTAACTTATTCCCGCACCTTTCAGTGTTAGATAACTGTTGTTTAGCACCGCAGTGGGTTAAGAAAGTGCCTCGTAAAGAAGCTGAAGAAACAGCAATGAAATACCTAGAGCGAGTGAAGATTCCTGATCAAGCTTTGAAATACCCTGGTCAGCTGTCTGGTGGACAGCAACAGCGTGTAGCAATCGCTCGTAGTTTGTGTATGAACCCTAACATCATGTTATTTGATGAGCCAACCTCTGCACTTGACCCAGAAATGATTAAAGAAGTGTTAGATGTCATGGTTGAATTGGCAGAAGAAGGGATGACCATGTTGTGTGTGACGCACGAGATGGGCTTCGCGAAAAAAGTAGCAGACCGCGTGATCTTTATGGATGGTGGCGAAATTATTGAAGAGAACGATCCTCATCAGTTCTTTGATAATCCACAATCTGAACGTACTCAGCTGTTCTTAAGTCAGATACTGCATAACTAATTCAGTTTACGCTTAAAGTAATCCCCGCACATAGCGCAATGCCGCTTCCTTAAAGTTTTAAGGGAGCGGCATTGCGTACTCATTGGGTATTTTGTCTTGCTCATTTTGACTATTCTTGGTCTACAGGGGCGAGGCTTGCTCCGGATACACTAACTAACAACTCCTGATCTTAAATCACTGAGTCTCCCTCTGGCTGGCCTCGTTAAGTTTACCGGCCACTTCTTGCTGCGATCATGATGCTCTTGTTAGGCTTTCTCACGTTTTAGCCCCGTTCTTAGTTCCATCAATAATACGCCTAGCCTGTTCTTTCCTTTACCATTTGGGCCAATACCCCAGTATTTGTCATAGGGTGAGTTCTCTATTAGTTCTTTCTTTCCTGTACTTAATAGAATCTTTCTCAATTCTGGATCTTTAAACTTTTCACGAAGCCCGCGAGTCATTATTTCTTCTTTCACCAGATCCCAATCAGAACGAATCGGAGTAGCCCTAGATTGACCCAAATCTTTTGCTTGTTTTGGTGATCCGGAATTAAGAATTTTGTCGAACTGAGGGGTTCCTTCAAACTTCATTGCTTGAAAGTAATGCTCCATAGTCCGCCATTCATAGCCATCTAGCTTGAAGCCAAAACCAGCGAAGTTCGACAGCTGGTAATATTTTTCGTCTCTGTCAAAGAAATAGATTGCTTTAGCCATATCTTCCTAGAAGCCTAATGTAGATACCATCTATAAAGTTTGTGTCAAGCCACATTGACATGTGGTCAACTCAATCTGGTCACAAGTCAATGTAGTGGTACAGTTGCTTATTCCAAATTCAATACGCACTATCTATAGTTCTCTGCCAAACGCCTGCATTCGTTAGGCTTGAATTCCTTAAAAACCATTTTCTGCGACACTTTTTAAATAATTAATGAATTGATCATCTTCGAGATTGAATAGGTCAAAACCCACCCTAGCGAAACCATCCTTTTCTACTTCTCGTATTTCACCAACGCCACCATTTTTGTGGGAATAGTCGCGCTGTAGATTATAAATTAATTGATTAAATCTCATGTCTGGATATCTAATCCAGATTTCATCCAAGAGTTCTAATACTTTCTGTATCCTTTGAGGGTCTCTCATTGTCTTTCCCAATTCTTAATTGAGCCAACGCAGACATAAAAGGCGAGCGGTTGTGAGGCCAGTCCACCTCTTTTTTGGGTGATTTTTAAAGTGTTTGTTATACATCTTTATAGGACTTTGGAAACTTGTTTAGAGACCATTTATTGCATAGTCACTCCAGGTAAACTCACCAAGTGTCTTCGTCTCTTCAGGATCGAAAAACGTTAACGATTTCGCCTGCATTAGTTGTTTTGGTAATACTCGTTAGACCCAAAAAAAGTGTTATCAGAACTGGAATTATATTTCCAAACAACATTTCCTTTGCAGCTTACTAGAGAGCTCTTTTCATATTCCTTTGAAGGCTATAACGCGTTTAGCATCTGCGCAGTAGGCGTTGGGTGTCTAAATTTGTGTACGCCCAGCATGGGCATGAACTCATGAGGTGAAAGTCCTCTGTAGGAAAATCACCGTCGAAAACCAATAGGTAATTAGACGTTAACTACTAGCGAATGGCAAGTGCTCAACCGTGAGGCGGGGTTTGGAGGAAGCTGGAGCACAAAACTGCTAGCGGATGAACAAGAACATCATAAGTAAAGGCCCATGGCGCAGTTCTAAAACACCCGGAATTAGTCAGGCGTTATCCAATGCTTATTTAGAATCCGAAGGGCTTTACGAATTACGTGATGGTTGGATTAAGCTTCACCATTCTAAGTGAAGCGCCCTGTGTGGACCCGTATGCAGAGTGTTGTGGAGGGCTGAGGGCTGGAGCCCCTCGGCTACCCGATTATACCTCGTTAACGGCTATTCTATATCCATTCCTGGTTTTCAGCTGAAACTGTCACTTCAGATTCCAGTGAGCCTGTATGTTTCGTATTTGAAGGCTCAATCATCATAAAGTGAGTATCTGGTTCTGCGATAGGGCAATGTTCAATGCCCTTCGGCACAACAAACATTTCACCAACGCCTAACTCAATACTTTTATCTCTAAGCTGTAAAGTTAAGCGACCTTTAAAAACGATAAAAAGCTCATCTTCATTCTCGTGCTGATGCCAAACTAATTCGCCACTTCCTTTGGCTATTTTTACGAGTTGGCCATTGGATTCTGCAATTATTTTGGGAGTCCACTCTTCTTGGAAGAGATTGAATTTGTCACTTATTGAAATTTTACTCATAGCATCCTTAAGAGGTATAACGCCCAGCGTTGGCTGTCGCTGTTTGTTATGCATTTGCGTGCCGCTGCGCTGCCAAAGCACCACAAGTAGCACAGACAGCGAGAACCAGAATATGGGGAATGTAAATCATGTAAGTGCTAGAGTACGCTGCGAACAAAGCTGCCTCGTATGCGACTGCTGCAGCCAAAGCACTCACCCAGGGATTCAGCTTCAATAGCATAATCGCAAAAAATAAAACCAAAAATGTGACGACGCCATATCCTATAAATTGTGTTACGACGATCTCCCACACAATGAAAGTTGTTCCAGATAAAATTTCACCAACCTTTTCAGGCACAGCGATTTGCCGCTGAAAAGCCTGTCAAGTAAACACCAAGATAAGCTATTGAGAACCCAATAAAAATTCCAATCGCTATATCCTTCACTCTATTCTCCCTGGAGGCATAACGCCTACAATAAGCCGCGAACGAAGTGAATCGGGCGACTAAAAGGAGTCGTACTTAATTGTTTTGTTAGCAGTGTGACTTCCAATATTCAAATCCATTTAAAAGTATTTTTCCATCAGGGTCACAAAAATTCCCTTCATGTCGAATTACCGTTTTATTAGATAACAATGATAACTCTTCCATCAACTCAAACAATCCAATTATACCACTTTCATTCCAGCATTTACCCTTCCGATAATCCAATGAAATGAAGTCGTTATCCAGTACAAAGAACCCTATATCAGGTATTGCTCTTCCTGATGCGGATGTAATACCAGAAAATGACACGTGGAAGCACTCAGCCTCATCTTCAATAAATAATTGAGCCGGGTTTTCTCCAAATATTATATCTATATCTTTTTCATGTTTTTTAGACCAGTAATGTGGATTTTCGACCGAACCCCATTTACTAGCTTTTGACTGAACCAATGCATAGGCATCGGCTGCAACAGATTTACCAATAAAATTAAATTCAATGTCAGGCAATGCACCATCATCTTGAAGCAATATGCTATTAACTTTATTGATCAATTTAATTTCACCTTGAACTGCTAACGCCGCGCTCAGCCGCGGCTAACTTTGTGCGCTTTATGCGCAAAAATGAGGTCGGCCTGCAGCGCATGATTATACGCTTACCCTGTACTTTAGGTCACGTGCCTCGTCACCAGTCATACCACGAAATCCCCATTGATACGGCTGTTGTTCTTTAATTGTTATTTCAATATCAATAGGAGCTATTGAAAGCTCACATTCAATCTTTGAAAAAAGAGATTTTATCAATGATTTTTGAGTTTGCTCTTTACGCCCAGCCATCATATTTATCTCAATAACTGTATATGCATCGCTTCTACCTCCAGGATAGAAGTAATCTTCTCTCTCTAGCGGGATAAAACGGTGCGCTCGCTTATCTTCAGGCATGCCGAGTACTTCCTGCATACTTGAGTGAATTACGTCAGATAGCTTGGACTTTATTGGGTCCAATCTTTCTCTTATTCCATATACAACGATCAATCTTGAACTCCTTTTCGTATAACGCCGGCAGCAATTGCCAGAGGTCGGCTTGCCTGCCCTTGTTATGGCTTCCCTGCTAGTTTGTTAGCTAAAAAGCCATGTACATATTTTGTGTAAATACGCTGTAGTATATCATTATATTTAGCGTAGTTAAGCTCCGATTCTGATATAGAAACCAGGCTTATCATTTCTGTGACTTCGGGGATTAGATCTTTCTCAATCCCTTTGAGAGCCTCAAGTACATTAATAGTTATGGGTTGCTTAAGATAATCATCCTTGTACTCTGTGATCATGTCGTTTAAATCACAGATCAGATAGATGATCGCCCCCACTTTAATAAGCTCCTCATCAAGATCAGCTTTCTGAGATTCTTCTATCTCTAAATTTAGCAAGCTGAAACCATCAAAGTCATTGTGATCGATATAAACAGTTTGGTCATTGGTAATACCGCCTTCTCTCAAGAGGTGGTAATAAAGCAATAAAACTGAAGCCATTGCTTTGTTTCCAATTTCGTAATTCGTATCGTCGATAATCATTCCGATCTCAGAATCTTTCCCTGGCCATAACATTGGTATATAGCGCCGGCGCGCTTTTGCTTTCACCGAAAAAAGGGAGTGAATCAGGTGAAAAAAATCGATAGCGCTACTAGAGGCAACTCTAATAGTGATCAAGCAGAAGTCATAGTAGCCAAATGCTTACCGTAATGGGTAAGCCAGGGTGAAGGCTTGAACATTTAGAATAAAGGAGGAGTCTTGTCTAACTTGAACACATGAATGCAGTCCAGCGATGACGACATTCAGCGTTTTGATCTGAAGCCATCCTTTAGCAACCACAATCTATTCGAACAGGTCCTGCGGCGTGAAAATCTGCAGTCCGCATGGAAGCAAGTTCGAGCCAACAAGGGTGCAGCGGGAATTGATGGCATGACCATCGAAGAATTCCCTGCTTGGGCGAAATCTGGTGAGTGGGCATTACTCGTTTTGGAATTGGAAAATGGAAGCTATAAACCGTCTTCTGTTCGACGTGTTGAAATCGAAAAGCCAGATGGTGGGACTCGCCAATTGGGTATTCCAACCGTCACAGTTCGAGTCATCCAGCAAGTTATATCCCAAGTACTTACACCCATTTTCGACCCACTATTTTCAGAGAGTAGTTTTGGATTTAGATCGAGTCTAAACTACTACAGCTACCCGATTATGTTTTTCATGCGACTTCATTTCCAAGTAGACTCAAGGTGTAGCTGGCCAGTAACTAAACCCATACTATACGGATTTATATTTGTGATATTAATACGATACTTTCCGCACCCCAGAGTATGCTTATGATATGAGCCTAGTAGAATATCTTGTGTTTTCTTTCCCTTAGACTCAAAGTAAGAGCTCCAGGTATCTCCTATACTGCTGTCTCCTATGTATTTTCCTTCGTTGGCTAGAAAAACTGTTCGGTGAACAAAATTGCCACCTTCACCTATTAGTGATACTTTCAGTCCTGCTTTTTCACCAGGCCAGTACCTTGGCTCCTGTGAAACTCAATGAATCTTAAGTTGAAATCCAGCGTTGCTTGAGCACAACTTCATGAATTTATATTCTTGGCTTTCTTCGCTCATGTCGAAACTGTCAAATTTAACATTGTGGTATGTGACAGGCATGAATATCAGCCAGCTTGTATCCTTCGTATAGGCGCCATCACCTTGAAACGCACAAGATGTCAAAAGGAATGATGCAATTATAATACTAAATCTATTCATCGTGCTTTCTTAAATATAGCGCTCATGCTAATCGGCGCAATTTATTGCGTCCATAAATTGAGCATCTTGTGATAGGTTAACCGCTGTAATCTTCCCAGCGAACTAACATCCATTTAGATGCTTGGTACTCGAAATACATATTTATTAAAATACCATTCTCTACACCTTCAACTGAGAGCACCCGCTTTCCGTTACTTTTGTGTGTTTTTTCAAAATTGTCATAGATCATAAGATCAAAGCAATTGATTTTACACCTGAATTGGTCGGGACCGGGTAAATGTTTCCAGCTCTCAGGACTAAAGGACTTCGATTTTTCTTCAATATCAAATTCAGCCTCATAATGTGTATATTCCAATGGGAACTTTACATGTTGTAATTGAAAGCTTGGGTTATTAAAGAAATCCCGTAAAAAAACTCGGAAATTATTAGTCTGCGTTTCCCCCGCATAAGTTGGTATTGCAAACAGAAGGGATATCAAAATAGTTCGAATCATATTGACCTATAACGCCTTGCTTACCGGCCCAACGGAGCAGAGCAAGCTTGTGGTAAAGTTTGCGCAGCAAACCACAAGCTTGCGGCGCGTAGTTGGATCCGAGTACAGCAAATTGTTAGACGTAATTTGGCATAAATTTCAAAAAGACATGCCAATCATACAATTGTCCGCAAAACAGGAGGTAAATTCGTTAGCTCCACCATTCGGAAAGTGCACCCTAAGAAAATCACCATTAGCTTCAAACCTCAAACCTCAAACCTCAAACCTCAAACCTCAAACCAGCCAAGGCCATATCTAGCCTATCAACAATGATCTCTTTCGGAGGATTTACTTTTAGTATCAGGTGAATCTTCCTCGCTTTTTCATGAATGGTGATTGTATTTCCCTTGACCTCAACATCCCACGACTTTGTGGCCGCCTTCCACTCGTTGTCTTCGATAGAAAGAGTCACATTACCATCGGAATCAGTAAAAAGGCCAGAAAACCTGAAAGGCTCACCTTCAAACTCAGGCGGTTTAATGCTGAATAAAGGATGGCCGCCAACCTCAATTGGAGTTGGACAGTTTCTTAATAGCATGCCTCCGAATTGCAGAGAAGGGTGATCATCTACTATGTCGAAAAATTCCTTAGAATAGCCTTGCTGCAAACACTTTGGGCTACGCATTGCCAATTTTACTCTTGCCTTCGACCACATGCCTGTTGTTACTTTTGCGTGACACTGTGGACATAGCAGTGCTATGGTATTTGGATCATGCTCTCGAGCGTCTTTAAATTCAGGATCCACATGCTCATACTGAACAATTCCTAGACTGCAAACAACACAGCCAAATCCACATTTCTGCCGCACAACACGTTTAACATCAGATGGAATATCTCTACTCAATCCATATGCGTTATAGCTCAATGTAGGATCTCCAAATTAGGTAGACGTCTAACATTGGTATATAGCGCCGGCGCTCTTTGCTTTTTCACGTTACTCGCCAACCCGTTCTAATCCACTGATTTAAATAGAGCTTTCCCGACAGGTCAAATTTAGCCTCCGGCAAAGCGAGCGCGCTCGATATCTAGGCTCTATAACTAGGAAGCGTTTTCCTAACCAATTGTATCCATCGGGGTTTCAACGATTGTCCTACAAGAAAAGCGCGCCATTTCCGGCTCGATTGTACCCTGTTTTACGCTCAAAATAATTACACTGTGTATTAAATCAGTCGAGGCTAGTTTTTAGGCACTTTGTGCTCACCTCAAAGTTAGCAGTTCTGATCAATGCTTCTGAAATAAAACGATTCACTCTGAATGCTAACTAAGCAGCAACACTGGATACATATAAGCTGGATAGCTGAAAACTCCAAGGCAGTCATGCTTCGTAATTTTTTACGGTTTGGCAGTGAGGTATAGCCTTAAGAATCTCGGCACATTGTAGATAGGGTTTGAGCATATGATGCTTTGCGGTTTGAATTAGACTGAAGTGAACACAGCGGGCTTTAGCACCGACTACAGTATCACTGAACAGGAGTTCTTGCGGGCCACAAAAAATGCTTTGATGGCTTGTTCGGTGAGGTTGTTTTCGGGCTTGAGTCCGCCATCTTCAGCATCAAAATGAAGAAGTAGAATTAAATTCCTCTAACCTGTAGCAACCAAGCAATGCTGCCGCAAGCCAATAGAAATGCTGCTAATGCAAATGCGCTATACCATTTAAACGTCGAGGCAAACTTGCTTTGATCCTCAGTGCCGATTAAATAGGGCAGTCCCTTGATGGGTTTTTCCATGATATGAATTTCAGGCTCACTGTTTAGTTGCTTTTCTAAATCTTCCGCTTCGAGTTCTGCTGCTAAACGAACCAGCTTCCATTCCTTTTCATCTATTTCACCGTCCTTGTTTTTATCAAAACGGTGCAAAAGACTTTGATAGTCGGATTTCCATTCACTGATTAATTGACCTACAGCTTGGGACTTCGTGAAGTTATCTGTAGAACGGGTGGTTTTAAAATGTCCGAGCGCATATAGAGGGGAGTTTTCAATGATGAGTTCTTCGTGGTAACGATACTGCCCGAACTGCATCATGCTGTCTTGACGCTCAACACTCAAAGGGGAAGGTTTCCTTTGCATGCCTTGCCAAGTATTGCTGATGACCGCGTGGATAGATGCACCTTTTAATTGCAGAATACATTTACCGGTCGTATCTTCGAGCACAATAGGGTGAGAACTCGAGCCTGACTCAACCGTCCTCCAGCTTTTGTTTTTCCCTGTCCCATGCTGCTTCTCAATTTCATACTTGTACCAAATGCAGTGTTTGCCTGTTAAAGGAGAAATAATGGGCGTGTCGGTCAAATACACCCCTCTACCTTCAAGCTCTACAAACCCCTGTGCGGCGGAACGAATTTTTGAAGTTGGGGTGTCTTCTATTAATCGTGCGTATTTAAAGTTGCGTACGAACGCCCACAAAGAAATGATGTTGATGATGATGGCAATCACCACAATCCCCCAAAATTCCCAGTTTTCAAGTTGTTGAATCTTTGTAGGGTCTAAGTAGGGCATAGTGGCACGATTAGGTTGATGATTTGGTCGTTAATAGAAAATGCATGATTTATTCAACTATGAGCTGAATAAGCCAGCGACATCGACATCTTGTTTTTCGGACTCATCGAATTCGAGTAAGTCAGCAGCCTTGAAATTAAAACGTTTCGCGACAATGACATCGGGAAATTGTTCTATGCGGACATTATTTAGGTTTACCGCTTCGTTATATAATTCTCGGCGATCAGCGATTGTATTTTCTAGTCCAGAGATTCTATTTTGTAGTTGTTGAAAAGATTCATTGCTTTTTAATTCTGGGTAGGCTTCCGCCAGCGCAAATAAATTCCCGAGTCCTGCTCGCAACATTGTTTCGGCTTTACCGACGCCTTTTACGTCTTCGTTTTCACGAGCATTGGCGACCATGGATCGCGCTTTAATCACTTTTTCTAAAGTGTCTTGTTCAAATTTCATCACCTCTTTGCAAGCTGCGATGAGTTTTGGTAATTCGTCATGGCGTTGTTTAAGCAGAACATCAATATTAGACCAGGCTTTGGTGACGCCATGCTTTAATGACACTAATGCATTGTAGATGGTGATGATGTACAAGATTAGCGCGACAACGACGCCGATAAAGACCCAAAATTCGATGCTCATTACAGGTGCCTCAACGAAATATTAGTGACTGAGTAGCACAACCTCAATTTAGCTGTTTGGTGATTAATGCTGCTTTTTATGGTGCAAATGATCAACGAACAGTTAAAAATTTGACTGATTAAGTGCTAATTTTGTCCAATAATTACACAGATTAGGCTGAATTGGAATGCTATGAGGGGAGCTTCATTTAAGTTCTGAGATCAGCGTATCGGCTTTACTGATGGCATGTTTGTAGTGAAGGTCCATTGCGTGCTCTTCAAGACCATACTTTTCAAGCTGTGTCCAGTTCAGGTCGAAAAGCCGCCCCTCCTGAAAACACTTCGCTGTCGACAGTGCTAACCCTAATTTGCCATCTTTTTCGATAATGGCATCTACAATGCCTTGAGGGAGCTTTAGGCTATCAATGACCGTTTTCATGGGCAGATCAAAGAAGGCATCCAGCAGTGAGAACAGCCCTACGGTGTAATAATCAAAACCTGAGAACTCACCGATAGTCTCTCCCAATGCCTGGCAAAATAATGCTCGTTCAAGGCAGGTATGCCGTAATGCCAGCGGTTTATCGTCCAAATTTCCAAGTGCGATTAACCCCGCCCAGCTTTTTATATGAGATAACCCTAATAAACTGAGTGCTTGTTGTAGTGAGGTGCAGGTGCCGATACGAGAGAATGCAGCTGAATTGACCAATTTCATGAGTTTGTAGCTGAGAATGGGGTCTTGGGAAATGGTTTTCGAAAGCTCGGCCATCGTGATGTTTGGCTTTTGCAGCTCTTGAAGCAGGTGCAAAACCACCATTTTATTATCTGGAATGCGGCGACCTTCGACAATCTGTGGGCGGCACAGGAAGTACCCCTGAAAGTAATGGAACCCTAAATTTTTGCAAAATTCGAACATATCATGATCTTCAACTTTTTCTGCCAGTAACTTGAGATTTCGAGGCAGAAATACTTTGCAGAATCGTTCGATTTGCTCACGAGATAGAGCTAAAACATCGACTTTTATCATATCTACCAGATGGATTAGCGGGGCAGAGTTATGATCTAGAATAAAGTCATCTAATGCGAGCTGTGCGCCCTCAAGCCGAGCATTCTTGAGTGCTTCAATTAATGGCGCATCGACTTCAATGTCCTCAAGAATCTCGATAATAAAACGTTTGGGGTCGAAAGGGGGAAGGTCCAAGATGAGGTTTCTCGTGAAGTTGATCAGGGCAGGGTGATTACCGCAAATTTCTTCAAGCCCTGCCTCACCAAAGGCATTTAGAAGAACCCGTGATGTAGCTGCATCGCCACTGTCAAAATGTGCTTCGGTATCGTGGTGGTTGCCTCTAAATAAGAGCTCATACCCCCAAATCGCGAGCTCTCGGTTGTAGACCGGCTGGCGAGCCAGCAGTACGTCAGCTGTTTGGTTCATAATGAGTGCAACACCTTTCACTCAACGGCAGATCGTTAGATGGCTTGCCACTGCCCTTTAGCTTAGCACTTTGGCGTCATTCGGTTCGGCTCATGCTAACTTTTTGCCGGTGAATAGTTTTAGGTATTAGATTTGTAGGCAAAAAAGGCGCATGAGCTACACTGTTAAATGAGAAGCCATTTCGCTGAAGTTGGGCAGGTGTGTGTGATATGTCGGGTGTACTTCATAACGTAGATTCACGTACTAAGCTGGTAGGCCAAAATCGCCTAGAATTGCTGTTATTCAGTCTGAATAAACGTCAAGCATTTGCGATTAATGTATTCAAAATACAAGAAGTTATGCGTTTGCCGGCCCTTACGCAAATACCAGATGCACACCCTGTTGTCCGTGGCGTCACACATTTGAGAGGGCATACACTACCGGTGGTTGACCTGAGTCATGCGATCGGCATGGGGCCAATTGAAGACACCGCTGAATCGACCATTATAGTGACGGAGTATAATCGTACTGTTCAGGCCTTCTTAGTAGCGGGTGTCGAGCGAATCGTCAATATGAACTGGGAAGAGATTCTGCCGCCGCCCAATGGGGCTGGACGGTCTCACTATTTGACAGCCATAACGAAGGTTGACAATAAGATTGTCGAAATTATTGATGTTGAAAAAGTACTGGCGGAAATAGTGCCATATCAAACGGATGTGAGCGCGGGTGTGCTCGATGACGATTTGATTGGCAGAACAGCTGCCAGTGGGCTGAAGGTTTTATCCGTCGACGACTCGTCGGTAGCGCGTCAGCAAATCAAGGATACGATTACGAGTTTGGGCATTGAGGTTGTGACGGCTAATAATGGTTTAATTGGGCTGCAATACCTAAAAAGCTTGTCTGCAGAGGCTCCGATAAACAGCCAAGTACTGATGGTGATTACGGATGCAGAAATGCCCACGATGGATGGGTATAAAATGACCACAGAAATTCGTAGTGACCCTGAATTAAAAGACTTATACGTCGTCTTGCATACTTCTCTAAGCGGTAGCTTTAATGAAGCGATGGTTAAAAAAGTAGGGTGTAATGCTTTTTTATCCAAATTTCAGCCAGATGGGCTCGCAGCTGCCGTGCAGGAACGCGCTAAGCAATTGTTTGGATGATGTGTTTTAGGCTCGCGTTAACCGACCTTACCTAATCATTGCTTTCACACACACTTGAATTCATTTCATTTTCTAAGGCTTCCGCCGTCTTTGGTGCTTAGGTACACTCTTATTTCAACAAGGAGTGAACTATGTCAATTTCAATATCTGGCCTTCAATTTTACCCGGTTAAGTCTCTCGGCGTTATTTCTGTTTCAAATATGAGCATCACAGAATGGGGGCCGCATTTAGATCGGCGCATGATGTTAGTCGATGCGGCAGGGAAGTTTGTCACTCAAAGACAATGCGTCAAAATGGCCGCGATTAAACTGAAGGATTTAGGCGACACGCTGTTGTTTCAGTGTGGTGAGGAGCAGTTCTCTATGCCTTGGCCTGATTTTGCATCCTCGCAAAGTAGGGACGCGACAGTCGTATCCGAATTGATCAGTGTTCAAATATGGCGAGATGTTGTGACGGCTCAAAAGATATCGGATGAGGCTAGCGCTTGGCTGAGTGACATATTAGGACGACAAGTATTTTTGGTCATGATACCTGACAGCAGTCATAGACAAGTGGAATTAGAACATGCTCAAGAAGGCGATCGTGTGGGGTTTGCTGATGGTTATCCATTTCTCTTGATATCAGAAGCCTCTGTACAGTACTTGGAAAAAGACCTGCCATTCGACCTCGATATCAATCGGTTCCGGCCCAACATTATTGTTTCGGGGTGTGAAGCGTTTGCGGAGGATCAATGGAAAAAGATTGAGATAAACGGTATTCAATTCGATATAGCAAAAGCTTGTACTCGTTGTGTAATGCCGACCATTAACCCCATCACTCTTGAAAAACAACCTGAGGTGATGAAACTCATGCTGGCTACTCGGAAAAAAGCAAACGGTGTTTGCATGGGACAAAATATCATTCATCGAGGCCAAGGCAGTATTCAACTCGGCAATGAAATCAAAATTTTAGAGTAGGGTGGTTTCTAGAATAATTCTATTTCATCGCCACCATCCGTCGTGTCTGACTCTTCTTTATCAAAATGGTGGCGGTAAATTTCAAGTGCCTCTTGAATGCTGCTGCCCATCAAAATATGTTCAAACATAATACGCTCAGCTTCCATGGTATAGGACGACTTAATATCAGACTGTAAGGACTTCCAAGATTCAGGGTTGAAGAGTAGATCGGGTTCAGATATCAGCGTGCCGAGTCGATCAAGACTGGTGCAGACGTGATCGAGTCTCTGGGTAATACGATCATAAAATTGGAAAGCGACCACAGCATCTTGTACCTGATGCTCTAGGTTTTCGGTGGTATCTTCAATGATGTCGCGAAACTGATCTAGTTTCTCTGGTGTCACTTTTTTGGTCACTTTGCGTATTTTTTGTACGTAGTCCGCCATGTGCGTAAAGGAGCGAGTCAGCGTGCTGACGCTTTGCTCCCCATCGGTCATTGATGATTCGACTTGAGCCACCGCCAAGGCAAGCATGGTGATGGTTTCTTGTATTTGACTCCAGTCTAAATCTGGATTGTGAGAGCTGGAACCATGACCCGTAATGCCATATTTCTTGGAGGATTCCACAAGCACTGTCCTATGCTGACTACACTTGCTTAAAGCATAGCTAACCTTTCGGAGGTTGCTGCGTCTCGTTTTTGGAAATTTGCAGCGTATCCTCAGCAGAATGTGCCCATGACGCGAGCGTTACATTATCCATTATGGGTTGCAACTCCCCGCGGCGATAACTGTAAATGGTGGTGTACGCGAGGACGCGCTGCACGTATTCACGGGTTTCCTTGAACGGAATGTTCTCAATCCAGAGGTCCATTGGCCCTTCAAAACGTCGTAACCAGCGATTCACATTACCAGGACCTGCATTGTAGGCAGCGGTTGCTAATACGCGATTACCATCGTATCGATTGAGGAGCTGCTTCATGTAGCGACTTCCCAGATCGAGATTATATTGAGGCTTTAAGAGAGATTTTTTTGAATAACGTAATCGATTTCGTTTACTCACAGATTGTGCGGTTCTAGGCATCAGTTGCATTAACCCCATGGCCCCTGCGGGCGATCGTGCGTCAAACTGGAAGGCGCTTTCCTGCCGTGCTATGCCGTATATCCAATCCATGGGCAGCTGGGTTCGCTGCGCAGCTTGAGAGAAATGTTGCGCATGTGCTAGCGGGAAACGAAGTTGTAAATCGTGCCAGTCTTTCAATTGAGCCAGAGTGAAAATTGCCCGGTCAGCCCACTCGTAA
Organism: uncultured Saccharospirillaceae bacterium; assembly: GCA_947503895.1. Lineage (GTDB taxonomy): Bacteria > Pseudomonadota > Gammaproteobacteria > Pseudomonadales > Oceanobacteraceae > Bermanella. The sequence continues at coordinate 461,328 of CANNFT010000001.1, read as the reverse complement.
CGTCCTGCAATCAGTGCCATTGCCCGGCGACTATCTTGATCTAAATGATCAAAAGCATGTTGCCATTCACGTCGTGCCGACGTAATTCTGTTTAGCTCTAAAAAAGCCAATGACCTTTGTATCGCAGGGTTAGCCTTCGTTTGTAGGATGACATCGCCGGATACATGGGTCGGGTTGTGATTCATGGCGGCGGGTATTTGTAAGGCTTGCGAAGCCATGAATCCATAGTAGTCACGTTCCTTTGACGCTATCTGATAATAGGGCGCAGCATTGGGTGTCGGCGCGCCCATGGAGATGAGTGCGCGGCCCTTCCAGTAACTCCATTTGGGTTCCTGTTGAATGTGCTGTGGAGCCACCTTATATAAATATGCGTAGGTCGGCCATTGAGCGTTCTGAACGGCCCCGTTGAGGAAATGGTTGACCAATTCATCATCTAATAGGCCATTGTCAGCAGCTTCCTTATAGTGATGAAAGGTGTCGGCATTGGGTGTTTTAGCAAACGCTGTAAAGCGCTCGTATTGTGCTTGCTTATGTGCAGCATCACTAAAGTCTGCAATGAGCGTTTCTAGCGAGGCTTTTTGGGCGAGCTCAGGGAAACGTTTGAGCGCGCGGGTGACTAAAATGGCTCTCGCCTCAACCGGAAGCTGGGCGGCATCTTTTTTACGAAATATATCTTTAGGCTGACGCCATATGCTACGAACAAGGCCTGCTTGTTTTTTTAGTTTGTTTGGAAGTTTCTTTTGCAGGTATCGAGCAAGTTTGTATTGGCGATTTTCTACAGACTTAACAAACCGCTGCCAATACCGTTCGCTGGTGAGTAGGCCGTCTTTTTTCCATCGAGCGAGAAATGGATCACATGCTTTAGGGAGTGACTTACCTAGGGACCATAAAGCATTACCTTCCTCTAGTGATGCTGATGCGTATCCTTGTGCTTTAAACGCGCGCACTAAATAACATCGAATGGTCAGGTTTTGAGTCGGTTGATAATGCTCTAAAAATAGGGACCATTCTTTCTTTTTTCCAAGATACTTCAACCAACTCCGTTGTAACTGCGAGGCAAACGGCGTTCCTGAATGTACGTTCATAAATTCATTGATTTGTTCTACTGGTTTTTTATGGAATTGCGTTTTAATCCACTGAGATTCTAGATAGGGAAGTAGCGGGTGTGCTTGAAGGTTCGGTAAAACATTGATAAAGCGAGAATATTGTCTTTTTGCTAAATACTTTTCGGCTTTTAAAAATTGGTCATGCTCATTAGCATGCACCATGGAACTGAATGTCACTATAGCTATTATTAGAAGTATTGGCTTTAGCTGCATGTAAAACACTCTCTACATCATTCCGCTGTTATCGTAATTTCCTTTCATACTAAACAGACTAGCGTAAATTCACTTTGAAAGAATCTATTCGTTCTCATTTTCTTTGGAATAAAAAGTGCTAAAGGTTTGTAAAGGTTGAAATGGCCAGTAAAAATATAAAAATCGAATAAAAGTCGAGTCGAAAAGAAGATTTCTATCTATAGCACGCCTCTAATTTAGTGCTAGGAAAGGTTTGCAGTGAAGAGGTAATACCCTATAGATTTACACGGATTTTTAGATGCCGGTCTTTCTAGCATTTGATGAGGAGTCGTACAGCTGCACCGAACTATGGGCGCAGCTGAGATCGATGATCATTACAAAAGGAGGGTAACTACATCACTGAGGGCACTGACTGTGCACTCTTCGAGTCCTTGCCTCGATCACCTGCCACGAGCAAGCAGGGAGTGAGAATGAGCGTCAAGATGGTGGCAAAAGCCAGCCCACCTGCAATGGCCGTCGATAATTGTGTCCACCACTGGGACGAAGGTGCATCTACGAGAATGTTACGGCTAATTAGGTCAATGTTCAGTTGATAAACCATTGGAATTAATCCGCAAACGGTGGTGATGGTGGTCAGTAAAACGGGTCTTAGCCTTTGGGCTCCTGTGCGAAGCGCAGCATCGATGGCCGTTAATCCATCTCTTCTCAGATGTGCGTAGGTATCAATGAGTACAATGTTGTTGTTTACTACGATACCTGCCAAAGCAATCATGCCGACACCGCTCATCACGATTCCAAATGGCTCGCCTCTGACCATTAACCCTAGGAACACCCCAATAAAGGATAGAAATATGGCGCTCATGACCAAGCCAGCGCGATAAAAACTGTTAAATTGCGTGACTAAAATCGTGGCCATTAAAAAGATGGCGAGTAAGAAAGCTTGAAGCAAGAAAGCGCCGGTTTCCGCCATTTGTTCCGCGTCTCCTTTAAAGCGATATAGTACGTTTTTGGGTAGTTCCAGCTCTGCGAGCGCTAAATCGATCTGCTGTCTTTTTTCTGCATCATTTACCCCTTCACGAACATTCGCTTCCACCATAAATCGGAGTTTATTGCCATTTCGAATGATGGTATCACTCTGCTTTTGCGGGGTTTTGGATGTAAAGCTGCTGATGGGGACGAGCTGGCCCTGTGCAGATACTCTCAACTGATCGAGCTGATCTAAGGTCCGGTCGTTGGTTGGAAAGCGTAGGCGAATATCGAGTTCATCATCAGCATCGTCAGGGCGGTAAGCTCCGAGATTTAAGCCGTTGGTGACCATCTTGACGGTTCGACCTACGCTGGCAATGTCTGTCCCCATTCTGCTGGCGGCTTCACGGTCAATGTCTAATTGCCATTCAATGCCATCCAAGGCGCGGCTGTCTTTGATGTCGATCAGTTCGGGATCGTCGTTTAGCAATGCACGGACAAGCTTGACGGCTGCAATGAGTTGCTTTGAATCGTCGCCGGTTAATTCAAGCTGCACGGCTGAGCCACTCGCTGGACCATCTTCTTGCTTTTTGGTTTCGATTATAATGCCCGCGATGTCCGTCGTGCGGTCGCGAATATCTTGCATGATGACATTGGCTTGTCGTCTGATTTGCCAATCTTGTAACTCCAATTGCAGCTGACCGATGAGGTCTTTGGTGCCACTGCTTGAAGAATTAAACGACTTCGAGTAAATCGTTTTTATTTCGGCCATATCGTATAGGCGTTTTTCAACTACCTTTACTATTTGATCTTTTTCCTCTAATGACAAGTTACCTCGCGCTCGAATGTCGACCATGACAACTTCGGCATCGACATCCGGAAAGAATTCGACGCCTTTACCGAATTGCCCGTACATGAACATGATGAATACAACGACGAGCAGCGTGCCGCCTAATACCTTTAAAGGGTGGTGAAGTAGTTTTTCCAGCAATTGGATATATCGACCAGAGAAGCCGCGTAAATTTTCAAACTCGCCATTTTCAGCGGCCTTGATCGCATCTAACGTATTATTGTGCTCGGTACTCGCTCCGCCAAACCATGCACCCAGCGAGGGGACTACGATTAAGGCCATGAGCAATGAAGCGCTTAGCGTGATAAGTACTGTGATCGGGAGGAATTTCATGAACTCTCCCATGACCCCAGGCCAAAAAACCAATGGAATAAACACGGCGAGAGTTGTAGCAGTGGATGCGATGATGGGCCATGACATTCTCTTGGCTGCTTCGGCAAACGCGTGGCGTTTAGCAGCGCCTTCTGCCATTCGGCGGTCTGCATACTCAGTGACGACAATCGCACCATCCACCAACATGCCAACACTTAGAATTAAAGCAAATAACACGACCATGTTTAGCGTGTAACCCAGCGTACTCAGCACCAATATGCCGATTAAAAATGAGCCCGGTATGGCGACGCCGACGAGAACGGAAGATCTAGGTCCGAGCGATGCAATGATAATGACCATGACTAATAACGTGGCAAACAGAACGTTATTAAATAAGTCATCCAGCGTTTGAATAATTTGAATGGATTGATCTTGACTGAACGTCACTTCAATTCCATTGTTCCATTGCTGTGTCTCTTCACGAACTACTTTTTTTACTTCATCCAGCGTTTCTATAATGTTGCTACCCAATCGCTTGCTGACTTCGATTGCTAGTGCAGGCTTGCCGTTGATGCGCGCATTGCTGTCAGCGTCTTTATAGGTTCGATGACCAAATGCGATATCGGCAAAACGAACGATTTGATCACCATCTACCTTTACCGGCATGGTCAAAATATCGTTTGTAGATTCGATTAGACCCGGAACTTTGACTGAGAACCGTCCTGCACCCGTGTCTAAGTTTCCTGCGGCGACGAGTTGGTTATTATTGCTGATGAGACTGAAGAGCTGTCCGTGATCAATGTTGTAGCTATCTAGTTTAGCGGGGTCGATAATGATCTCTGCTACTTCTTCTCGATCGCCCTGTATCTTTGCTTCTAACACTCCAGGCAATGCTTCAATTTTTTCTTGTAAGTCTTTCGCCATGGTAAATAGGAGCTTTTCATCGACATTGCCGGATAACCCAACCACCATGACAGGAAATAACGAAAGGTTTATTTCTTTTACAGTAGGCTCATCTGTTGAGCTGGGGAGTTGGCCTTTTGCGGTATCGACGGCTTCTCTTACATCCACTAATGCTTCATCAATGTCTACATCCACTTCGAACTCAAGTTGGATTGATAAATGACCTTGGCTAGCGGTAGCAATGATTTCTTTTAAGCCAGAAAGCCCTTTCAGTTCTTTGTACATGGGCTTATAGAGAATTCGGTCAGCGTCTTCTGGTGAAATGCCCTCATGGTTAATAGATATATACGCAAAGGGAACGCTGATGTCTGGAGTGCTTTCTTTCGGAATACTATTGAGCGCCACCATGCCCATAATCATGGCTAATAAAAACAACAACACAACCGTGCGAATTCGAGACAGGGCCGCTTCTATAATCATATTCATGGTTGAACAAGCTCGTCTTTAGTCGCTACTTCAGGGGTGTTGATTGAGGGTTGAGGAGATACGGGTCTAACGGCATCGCCGGAAGAGACAAAGCTTTGGCCGATGGTAATGACGTCTACGTTACTCGGTAAGCCAGAGATCCATACGCCGTTCGCTTGTGCTTTAATAAGCTGCACCTTTCCGAAAACCACTCGATTATCTAAATCGACATACTTAATGCCAAGCGAACCTTGCTCGTCGAGCGAGAGTAACGCAGGGGAAACGAGTATGCCTTGAGTATTCGAAAGCGGCAGTAAAATATCGGCCGTTAAGCCATCAGCCATTCGTTGGTTTGGGTTAGGCACTTCAAGCTCAACGGTGAATGTGCGGGTCGTCTTCGCGGCGATAGAGGAAACATAACGAATTCGGCCTTCGACGATTTCCCCTGTAATGAGCCTACCCTGCGCTTTGCTGTTCAGGTTAACGCTTGCAACGTCCTTTTCAGAAACATGAGCAGAAATGATAAACGGATCGTAGTCTAGAACGGAAAAAACGGGGTCACCTCTTTGAACATACGTACCTAGCTCGATTTTGCGGTTTTCAAGTACCCCGCTAAAAGGTGCTTTTATACGAGTGGCATCAAGTTGAATTTGAAGTTGTTTAAGTTGCGCGTTGGCTTGTGCTAGTAGTACCTCTGACTGAGCTAGTGCGGTGTCGTTCTGTAATCCTTTATTGTAGAGGTTTTGGCTAGCGGCATGTTCAAGCTTACGCTGCTTGAGTAATGCTTTTGCTTGTTCAACTTGCTGGGGTTTGTCTTGTGCATCCAGTTCTACCACTGTCTCGCCAGCTTTTACAAATTCGCCCTCGCGTTTGAGTATGCGCTTCACTGCACCTGAGATCTCAGAGGATAAGTGAACGGTTCGGCTGGCTTGGGTTGCCCCGTGCAATATTAGCTCAGGCGAAACCTCTTTGTTTTGAAAGCGTTGAACTTGAACGGGAAAGGCTGATTCAGTGGCGGAGAGCGCTGGTGCAGTGGGCTGCGGCTGAGGATCTTTTGTGGCGACACCGCTCACCATCCAGAGAGATAGGAGTCCTGCGAGGCCAATGGCAAAGTAGTGGCTTTTATTGAGCTTCATTAAGATACGGTTCCTAGGCTATTAACCTAATCAATATGGATGCTTTTCTATTTAAGTCATTACAGGCAGCACTGATACCCAACCGGTCGTCACTTAACTTTAGCTGTAAATCTGATCGAGAGGACATGGCTACAGGCGCATAGAGTAAGAAGCCTATATTGATCGTGCGCTAAGTAAAGTAAAAGATTGTTCTACAAATGAACCACTATTACTGCGGCCAGTCTGTCGCATTATTGTTCTATTCTTCTCACATCAACAGAATACTCTCGTTTATGCCTAAATAGCGCTACAATGCGCGGCATTATTATTCAGGTTATGAGAGTGGAGCAGTTATGCCTGTCGTGGTTTTAGAAGAATTAAGTATGCATTACGGCGAACAGGTGCTGCTGGATAAAGCGTCGCTCACCATTAACGAGAAAGACCGCATCTGTCTCGTGGGTCGCAATGGGGCGGGTAAGTCATCATTGTTCCGCGTATTGCTGGGACAACAGCAAGCCGATGGTGGTTACGTGCGAATTCCCGATGGCATTAGAGTCGGGGAACTGCCGCAAAATCTCCCTGCGGCGGATGAGCGAAACGTCATGGATGTGGTGTTAAGTGGACTAGAAACATTAGGTCAAGCATTGAAAGATTATGACGCCTTATCCAAAACGGCTGCGACGGAACAAGATTTAAAGAAACTCGAGCGACTACAGCATACGATTGAATCGAACGATGGATGGCGTTTACAGCAAAAAGCCGATGTCGTTGTCAAAAAACTTAACCTGCCCATTGAGAAAACCATGGCGGAGTTATCGGGTGGGTGGCGTCGTCGAGTGATGCTGGGGCGTGCGCTACTCAGTGAACCGGATGTTTTACTGCTGGACGAACCCACCAACCATTTGGATATCCCCGCGATCGAGTGGTTAGAAGAACAGCTGGCGGATTATCCCGGTGCCATATTATTTATCACCCACGATAGGGCCTTTATGGAGAAGGTCGCCCGACAGGTCGTAGAGTTAGACCGCGGTCATCTATATACCTATAACGGCTCAGACTATGATGGGCTGATTGCTTGGCGTGAAAAAAGGGCAGAAGATGAAGAAAAAGAAAATGCTCTATTCGATAAGCGTTTAGCAGAAGAAGAAAAATGGATTCGTCAGGGCATCAAAGCCCGTCGCACAAGGAATGAAGGACGAGTTCGTGCTCTAAAAGCCATGCGTCAGGAACGTAGCGAGCGCAGAGATCGTCAAGGTAAAGCAGATTTTTCCATGGATGCTGCGGATAAATCTGGAAAGATTGTGATTGAAGCGAAAAACATTCAGTACGGATTTGAAAATAAGCCCATCGTCGAAGACTTTTCGACCATTATTCAGCGAGGCGATCGCATTGGTTTATTAGGTGTAAACGGATGTGGCAAAAGTACATTACTTCGACTGTTGCTCAAGCAACTTGAACCTCAGTCTGGCTCCATCAAGCAGGGCACCAAGCTAGAAATTGCTTATTTTGATCAATTGCGCGGTAACTTAGATTTAGAAAAGAACGTCATAGACAATATTTCTGAAGGCCGTGAGTACATTGAAATTGGTGGAGAAAACAAACATATCTTAGGTTACTTAGGTGACTTTTTGTTTACGCCTCAACGTGCACGCACGCCGGTTAAAGCTTTATCAGGGGGTGAAACGAGTCGAGTGATGCTGGCTAAATTATTCAGTAAGCCGAGCAATATGCTTATCCTCGATGAGCCTACCAATGACCTAGATGTCGAAACACTTGAATTACTAGAGGGGCGGTTAACGGAATATCCCGGAACTTTACTGGTGGTGAGCCACGATCGAGCATTTCTAGATAACGTTGTAACATCTCTTCTCGTTTTTGAAAATGAAGGCGTGGTAACCGATCACGTAGGTGGATACAGCGACTGGTTTGGTCGAGGCTTTCGACTGAAAGACCCTGACGCCATAAAAGTAGAAAGTAAACCTACGGCCAAGGCGAAGCCGAAAATGCCGGTAGTGGAAAAAAAGGTTAAAAAGTTAAGCTATAAGCTGCAACGCGAATTAGAGGAATTGCCAGCGAGTATAGAAAAGCTAGAAGGGGAAGTGGAATCATTGGAAGCAGAGATTGCTAAGCCTGATTTTTATGCTCAAGACAATGTAACCGTTACCGACACGCTAACCAAACTGGAAACGACTCAAGGAAAACTAGAAGAAGTCATGGAAAGATGGTTAGAGCTTGAAGCGATGCAGGAGGAGGGTTAGTGAATTTATTAATGGCACTTGGACTCGTCGCGCTCGTCATTATTGGAAGCATTGTTTGGATTCGTCCCAGTCCGAGAGATAAAAAATTGGCCAATTGGCGCAGAGATGCGCTGGTGGCTGGTCTAAAAGTCAAGCTGGAAGGGTTTCGGGCAGAGCCAAAAGAGAGTGGGATAAGGGATGACCTAACCGGTGCAAGTTACCAACTTTTTAATATGTCACCGGACAAAAAAGATACGACGTCTTGGGCGGTGGTTAGCAGTGAAGATGGTTGGTTGAAAGATGACTTACCGGAAGGGTGGTGCTGGTACAAGCAGGAAGCCAATGCTGTTCTCAAGGCAAAAATAGCAGATGCGATCACCCGCTCGCCCTGTACAATTATCGGGCTTGAAAGAACGCCTTATATGAGTCGGATCGTGTGGCAGGAAAATGGCAAAGAATTTGATGTACAAGCATTGAAATCTTTTTTACAACACGTTCAGAACATTGCCTGAACGTGTTGTATGAAATCTATCAGCTCAAATCATCGGGCGTTCGCCTAAATTTGAGTTTGGTAATGCGCCCCAACTGTTTCTAAGTTTTTAGCAATTCGATCGCCGTACGTATTCACAATGAATGGTACGGCGTTTTCGTTATAGTTTTTTATCGACTTAGCGATAAACTCCCATTTTACACCGACTTGATCCAGCAGTTTGGCGACCGCTTTAGACTGGTCTGGCGCGGCGTTAAGTTCTTTTAGCATACTGGCAAAGCGTTCTGATTGTTTATCCATACCGCCTTCATTAATGTTTACCAGCATGACTTGACCCAAACTGGACGTGCCACGAGCGGTGTACTCTGCTGTTAGGCGCTGAATAATGAGCGCCATTTCTCGGCACACGCTGGTCCATTGGTTCACTCGATATTCTGTCGAACGCTGCAAATCAGAATAGGTTTCTTCAAGACTTTTGGATAAGCTCATGGCGATGTTGCTGAGATCGGTAACCAGTCTGGCGTTGGCGAACCCCTGTTGCATGAAGTCGGATCGGTTCACATTAAGCAGCTCCTTAAACTTCAGCCAAAGATCAATGGATTGTGTCAGAGAAGCCAGTTTGGCGGCACTCTTATCATTTGCAGTAATGGTGGCAAGGTGGCCTTCAAATGCTTTAATGCCAGCGTCTATTTCTCGACTGTAGCGTGAATCACCCTCTAAGCCACTAAACATGTAATAGTCGCCAAGCATGCCGTAAGCGAGCAGTCGCATGTCGTGAATTTTTTTAAGGGAGTCGCCTGAGTCTGCACTTGCAAATGGCGATATAGCCAGCAAACCACATACGGTGAGTATGAGGAAGGTTTGCTTCAGGTCTATTTTTATCATTGTGTGGCCCTGAATCATGTCATCTTGTTGTACAGCGAGTGTACGGAAAATTATGAGCCAATATAAAGCAATACTGGCGTCATATTACCAAAAATACTAATAAATCACTCTAATTGACTAAAACACGGACAGTAACAGTGGCGTCTGTAAGATATCCGTTCCGAAACTTGGCAAAGCTTATAAAGACTAACTAATGTCAAATCACATGCAATTGGCGCATCATGACAAAATCACAAGGATTTTCGATATTTCGAGTGGTGGCGTATAAAAACCACTCTAGTCAGCAGGAAAAGATATATAGAGTGTATGAAATGCATCCAATATTCACTGCTCATTCGATTATTTGTTGACATTTATCTCGAATTTAACGAAGGTTTGCCCACCAATTTCAAACGGGCGTATGAATATGGCTAAAAGATGGTTTTTTAGTCAAACGCTCGTCAGGGCAGGGCAGTCTCAGCGACATTCGATCCTAACTTAGGTTTAAAACGATAGTCGGCTGGCTGTTCTGCGTTTAACTCAGCTATAGATAGCGTGGAGATTTGTTGATGATTTACGAAGGTAAAGCCATCACGGTTAAGATGCTCGAAGACGGCATTGCCGAATTAAACTTCGATCTGCAAGGCGAATCCGTAAATAAGTTCAATCGTGTTACTTTGGAAGACCTAAAGGCCTCCACTGAAGCATTAAAAGGCAACAGCGATGTTAAAGGCTTAGTCGTTACCTCTGGTAAAGATTGCTTCATCGTAGGCGCAGACATCACAGAATTTGGTGACACGTTTGCTCAAGAGCCAGAAGTAATCATTGAGTGGATTTTAGAAGCCAATAAGATCTTCAATGCTGTTGAAGACCTACCATTCCCAACTGCGACAGCCATCAATGGTATCGCATTAGGTGGTGGTTTCGAAATGTGCCTATCGACTGACTATCGTGTTATGTCTGAAGCGGCAAAAGTGGGCCTACCAGAAGTTAAATTAGGGATTTACCCTGGCTTCGGCGGTACAGTCCGTCTTCCTCGCGTTATCGGTGCAGACAATGCGATCGAATGGATCTGCATGGGCGCTGAGAACAAGCCTGAAAAAGCACTGAAGTTTGGTGCCGTTGATGCCGTTGTTTCAGCTGATAAGCTAAAAGAAGAAACGGTTGCAATGCTGAAAGACGCCATTGCCGGTAACCTAAACTGGGAAGCGAAGCGTGAAGAGAAAACTTCAAAGCTTAAGCTAAACCCAATGGAACAAATGATGGTATTCGAAACTGCAAAAGGTTTCGTAGCCGGTCAAACCAAAGGCCAATACCCAGCGCCAATCGAAGCGATCAAGAGCATGCAGAAGGCTGCAAACTTCGGTCGTGATAAAGCGCTAGAAGTGGAAGCTAAAGGCTTCGCTAAATTGGCTAAGACTACTGAATCACAAGCATTGATCGGATTGTTTAACAACGATCAGTTCTTGAAGAAAAAAGCAAAAGAATACGATAAGAAAGCCAAGCCAACCAAAAAAGCAGCTGTATTAGGTGCTGGTATCATGGGTGGCGGTATCGCTTTTCAATCGGCGCTAAAAGGCACGCCAATCCTAATGAAAGATATCGCAGAAGCGGGTATCGAGTTGGGTCTGGCTGAGGCGAACAAACTTCTTTCTAAGCGTGTAGAGCGCAAGAAAATGAAGCCGCTTGCAATGGGTGAAGCACTAAACCGCATTCGTCCTACGCTTAGCTATGCTGAATTCGGCGACGTTGACTTAGTGGTTGAAGCGGTTGTTGAAAACCCTAAAGTTAAGAAAATCGTTCTTGCTGAAGTGGAAGACAAAGTTAGCGAAGATTGCATCGTTACTTCTAACACCTCGACAATCTCAATTGATTTGTTAGCCGAAGACTTGAAGCGTCCAGAAAACTTCCTTGGTATGCACTTCTTCAACCCAGTGCACATGATGCCATTGGTTGAAGTTATTCGTGGTGCAAAAACATCTGAAGAAGCAGTGGCGACGACAGTTGCTTATGCTAAGCAAATGGGTAAAACCCCAATCGTTGTAAACGATTGCCCAGGTTTCCTTGTTAACCGCGTACTATTCCCATACTTCGGTGGTTTTGCTGCACTTCTACGTGACGGTGCTGATTTCCGTCAAGTGGATAAAGTAATGGAGAAATTCGGTTTCCCAATGGGTCCTGCATACTTGCTAGACGTTGTGGGTATCGATACAGGTAAGCACGCCAACGAAGTAATGGCTGATGGTTTCCCTGAGCGCATGCGTGCTGACTTTAAGTCTGCAATGGACGTGTTATTCGAAAATGAATACTACGGTCAGAAGAACAAAAAAGGCTTCTACAAATACGAAGAAGACAAGAAAGGCAAGCCGAAAAAAGTTTTCGATGAAGCCATTCTTGAAATGCTTGCACCTGTACTGGGTGAAGCAAAAGACTTCGACGCTGAAGAAATTATTGCTCGCTGCATGATCCCAATGTGTAACGAAGTAGTTCGTTGTCTTGAAGAAGGCATCGTTGATACAGCTGCCGAAGCAGATATGGCATTGGTATTCGGCGTAGGTTTCCCTCCATTCCGTGGTGGTGCACTTCGCTATATCGACACAGTAGGTGTAGATAAATTCGTAGAACTGGCTGACAAGTACAAAGACCTTGGTCCTCTGTATCACGTAACTGACAAGATGCGTGAAATGGCAGCCAAAGGTGAAAAGTACCACGGCTAACTGGCGACCAGTAACGAATAGGAGAATTTAAATGAGCTACGAAGATAACGATGTAGTTGTAATTGATGCAGTACGTTCGCCGATGGGTCGTTCAAAAGGCGGCGTATTTCGCAATGTGCGTGCAGAAACCATTTCTGCAAATTTGATCAATGCTTTGTTTGATCGCAACCCAGGCGTAAACCCTGCTGCAGTTGAAGATGTGATTTGGGGTTGTGTAAACCAAACACTAGAGCAAGGTTTTAACGTTGCGCGTCAAATTTCTTTGATGACTAAAGTGCCTAAAGAAGCCGGTGCGCAAACTGTAAACCGTCTATGTGGTTCTGCCATGTCTGCGATCCATACAGCTGCACAAGCAATCCAAACGGGCAACGGTGACGTGTTCGTGGTGGGTGGTGTTGAGCACATGGGCCACGTAAACATGCAGCATGGTTTCGACCATAACCCTGAATCATCTAAGTACGCTGCTAAAGCGTCTAACATGATGGGTTTGACTGCAGAGATGCTAGGTAAAATGCACGGTATCACTCGCCAGCAAATGGATGAGTTCGCTGAGCGTTCACACCGTCTAGCACAAAAAGCGACTGACGAAGGTGATTTCAAAAATGAGATCGTTCCTATGTACGGTCACGACAAAGATGGCAAGCAAATTCTTGTGACTCAAGACGAAACGATTCGTCCTGAAACCACAGTTGAAAGCCTGTCTAAGCTTCGTCCAGCATTCGACCCTAAAGCAGGCACCGTTACAGCTGCAACTTCTTCACAAATCACTGACGGTGGCGCAGCCATGTTGTTGATGAGTGGTAAGAAAGCTAAAGAGCTTGGTTTAGAGCCACGTGCTCGTATCAAAGCAATGGCCGTTGCTGGTTGTGATGCAGCCATCATGGGTTACGGTCCTGTACCAGCGACTAAGAAAGCACTTAAGCGTGCTGGCTTGACAGCTCAGGATATTGATTTCTGGGAGCTAAACGAAGCGTTTGCTGCTCAGTCTCTACCATGTGTTAAAGATCTTGGTCTTAAAGATGTAGCAGACGAAAAAATCAATATTCACGGTGGTGCTATAGCATTAGGACACCCACTGGGTTGTTCTGGTGCTCGTATCTCGACCACACTGATTAACGTTATGGAACAGAAAAACGCTAAGTTAGGTGTTTCCACTATGTGTATCGGTATGGGTCAAGGTATTGCGACCGTATGGGAACGCCTATAAACCCTATCGGGTATTAGACGTTTCAAAAAAAGGCTAGGCTTTTGCCTAGCCTTTTTTATTTTGTGTATGCATAGAATCGTTCAATGCGACGCAGGTAGTGCGCTATGACTGCAAAGATCTTCTATTGAAAATGAAGGGTTGAGTAACCCGTCGCGTTCTTACTGTCATGAATAAAAATTAAAATATTGAATATTATGAAAGTTCAACCCGGTATCTATCAACATTACAAAGGCCCACTTTACAAAGTGATTGGTTGTGCTCAGCACTCAGAAACTGAGGAATGGCTTGTGTACTATCAGGCATTGTATGGTGAATATGGTTTTTGGGTCAGGCCGATGGCAATGTTCAAGGAAACGGTTTCGGTAGATGGTGAGCAGGTATTGCGTTTTGAGCCGATTAAACTCGACTGATTAAATTATGCGCGAAGGTTGTACTGTATTTAGACTAGCTGGAAAATAGCCAGCTCATATTTTTTTCTTTTGTGAATCAGCTGACTTTGCGCTTTTAGGTATGCCGAATTCATCTACAGCATCAGCTTCTTCATCGACTTGTTTCGTTAATCGATCCTCAATGACATTGCCAAAAAGTCGTTGGTTTTTATCTGTAATATCTCGAACCCGTTGGTTTTTTCCATCAAATTTCAAATCACTTTCGATAAGTAGCTTTTTCGCAAATTTGTAATAGTTTGTAGCCATAGCAGGGTCATTATTGTCACCTGCTTTATCGCCAAAACGTTCGTATGCATCTACTTCAAGGTGAAGCATTCTAAGACGCATGGCTTGACGCATACTGACACAAGCTTGTCCAGAAATAACTTTTTTATTGAGTGCAGCTCTTAACATTTTGCTCGATTTTGCAAATACACGCTTAGCTTGATTAATTTCTTGGTCATTTTCTAACTGGGTGACAACGGCCTTCTGTTGGCAGGTTGCTTTAAATTGTTCTGCCTCGTTGATACGATCCTCCAAGTCTTCATGGACGAAGAGTTCTTCTCTTACTCGTAATAGATGAATGTAATAGTCTATTAAGCTGGATGTAATGTCTGCCGCTTTAATGTAGTTTGAAATTTGATCAGTTAGATCCCAAACATCATTTGCTCGGGTCGTGAGTTGCTTGGCTTGTTTTTTTAGTTTTCGGTTTTGCTTGTCCTTTTGCGCCACTTTATGTGCAAATATCAGTGCGCCCAATCCTGCCAATACTAAAAGAACGATGATGATATAGGTCATATTGGTTGCATTTTTTCTTAAAGCAGCTAAGTCTTGTTCTAAGTGTAGCACCGGCTTGAGCGGTGTGATGATGTATAAATTCTGAACACTAAGGGTATTAGTACGCAGATTGTTCCGTTTTTACTTGACCCTGGCCATAGTGGCCCTTATATATGTCGCCAGCCAGACACATGCGTGACGAAGGAATTTAATAGGTATATCCGGTAATGGGAAAGTCGCTAGTAATTGTAGAGTCACCAGCAAAAGCCAAAACGATAAACAAGTATTTGGGTAAAGATTTCATTGTTAAGTCTTCTGTTGGTCACGTGAGAGATTTGCCCACTGGTGCAAATAAAAAACCGGTGGATGCTAAAGAGCGGGCCAGACAAGCTGCGATCACTCGCAAATTGTCACCCGAAGACAAGATTGTTCATAAAAAGAAGAAGGAAAAAACCAAACTCATTGAAAAAATGGGTGTGGATCCGGAATCTGATTGGGCTGCCAATTATGAGATCCTTCCTGGTAAGGAGAAGGTGGTCAGCGAGTTACAAAAATTAGCTAAAGATGCTGATACGATCTACCTCGCAACGGATTTGGATAGAGAAGGTGAGGCTATAGCGTGGCATTTGAAAGAGGTCATCGGAGACACAGGTGCGCCGTATAAGCGCGTTGTGTTCAATGAGATCACTAAAACAGCCATCAAGCAGGCGTTTGAAGAGCCCTCCGAGCTGGATATCAATCGAGTAAACGCTCAGCAAGCACGCCGCTTTCTAGATCGAGTGGTGGGTTTCATGTTGTCGCCGCTGCTATGGGCAAAAATCGCTCGTGGGTTGTCAGCGGGTCGCGTTCAATCTGTTGCTGTAAAGTTGGTGGTTGAGCGTGAGGCTGAAATCCGTGCTTTTATCCCAGAAGAATACTGGGAAACCTTCAGCCAATTGCAGCCTGAGAAGGGCGACGCTGTTCGCTTTCAGGTATTGAAGGAGAAGGGTGCTGAATATAAGCCTGTGAATGAAGAGCAGGCAATGGCATCCGTTCAGAAGCTGCAAGCTGCTAAGTATGTGGTTTCCAATCGTGAAGACAAGCCTACTCGCTCAAAGCCTGCGGCCCCTTTTATCACGTCGACGCTTCAGCAAGCCGCCAGTACTCGGTTAGGTTTTAGTGTCAAGAAAACCATGATGATGGCGCAGCGCTTGTATGAAGGCGGCTACATCACGTACATGCGTACTGATTCGACAAACTTGAGTAAAGATGCTGTTGAATCCGCACGTGAATACATTATGGATCTTTACGGCGAAAAGTATTTGCCAAAAGAACCGAGAGTCTACAGCAGCAAAGACGGCGCACAAGAAGCTCACGAAGCGATTCGCCCTTCAGACGTCAGAATGTCCGCTGGAGATCTTAAAGGTATGGAGCCCGACGCAGAGAAGCTCTATGACTTGATACGTAGACGTTTCATGGCTTGTCAAATGGCGGATGCAGAATTCACCAGTAGTACATTGAGCGTGGCAGCAGGCGACTTTGAGTTGAAGGCGAAAGGCCGAGTGATTCGCTTTGATGGTCACATGCGTGCACTAACGGCTCAAGGCAAGGGTGAAGATGACAAACTGCTTCCAGACTTGAAAAAAGGTGAGGAGCTTAAGCTCGTAGAAGTTGAGCCTAAGCAGCACTTCACGAAACCAGCACCTCGGTTTAATGAAGCCAGCTTAGTACGTGAACTCGAAAAGCGTGGCATTGGAAGACCCTCAACTTACGCCTCGATTATTTCAACGATTCAAGATCGTGGGTATGTCCGCCTTGAAGGGCGTCGATTCTATGCGGAAAAAATGGGCGAAATCGTCACCAATCGCCTCAGTGAGAACTTCACTGATCTGATGAACTACAGCTTCACCGCCAACATGGAAGAGCAGTTGGACGATATCGCAGAAGGCCGCGATAAATGGAAGCGCGTTCTGAATAGCTTTTATGATGACTTCTCCATCAAGCTGGACAAAGCCAGTAACGAAGAAGGCGGCATGCGCCCTAATTCGACGGTGAAGACAGACATAGATTGCCCGGAGTGCAGTCGGAAAATGTTAATTCGAACGGGCTCAACAGGCGTATTTCTAGGGTGTGAAGGCTACGCGCTCCCGCCAAAAGAACGCTGCACGAAGACCATGAATTTAACACCGGGTGATGAGGCCATCAGCGCTGATGACGATGAAGAGGCAGAAAGCCGTCGTCTGATAGACAAGCGACGCTGCACCATTTGCAGCGCAGCTATGGAAAGTTACCTGTTAGATGAAAAGCGAAAACTGCATATCTGCGGTAATAACCCTGATTGCGAAGGTTTTGAAATCGAAACCGGAGAATTCAAAATCAAAGGTTATGATGGACCAACCTTAGAGTGCGATAAATGCGGCGATGAGATGCAGCTCAAAAACGGCCGCTTTGGCAAGTACTTTGGTTGTATGAATGAATCGTGTAAAAACACTCGGAAGTTATTGAAGAGTGGGCAGCCGGCACCGCCGAAAATGGACCCGATTCCAATGCCTGAATTGCAATGTGTTAAGGTTGAAGACACCTATGTATTGCGTGACGGTGCCTCTGGTTTATTTTTGGCTGCAAGCCAGTTCCCTAAGAATCGTGAAACCCGTGCACCAAGAGTATCCGAGCTAAAGCCGCATAAAGATGCATTGCCAGAGAAATATCATTTCTTGTTAACGGCGCCTGAGCAAGATGGCGATGGCAATCCTGCAACAGTGCGGTTTAGCCGTAAGACTCAGCAGCAATATGTCGCTTCTGAAAATGAAGAGGGCAAAGCTTCTGGCTGGAGTGCATTTTACGAAGAAGGGAAGTGGGTAGAGAAAGAATCAAAAAAGAAAAAGTAGCATTGATTTAATCTATGCGTACAAACAAAACAAGGCGCTTTTATGCGCCTTGTTTTGTTTGTAGATGCCTGTTTATTGGTTGAAAAAGCAATCTCATTTATATCGTGCTCGGGAAGAGGGTGATTCCTTCTGCTGATGGTTGCCACTTTGGGTATTTATTCATGACGGATAAAAATAAATCCGACTCTAACCAGCGATTGAGCCAAGATCTTAATAAAGCGTAATCACACTGCTCAAACCAAGCCCTATCACAATGAGCAAATTGTCGAACAAATGGAAATATGGCTGCATCGGCAATGGACGGTTTTTCGCCGTATAAATACGCGTGATTGCTCAATTTCGCATTCAGAACCGCTAAAAACACTTCTCCTTTCTCCCTATAAAATGAAGCCGGATGATCGTATCGGTCTGCGTACTTATAGCGATCAAGTGCCCATTTGAATTCACCATCATTTCTCTCAATAAGCGCATACATATCGCTTTGAAGTTGGTCGTCCATCCAATGATCTGGATCATGTTGGTTCAGGGCCCAAATCATAATATCCAGGCTCTCATCAATGATGAGTTCTTTATCGACCACTAAAACGGGAACCGTTGCCTTCGACGATACTTGCAATAATGCGTCAGGTTTATCTTTTAGTATCACCTCACGAAGTTCAATGGTCTGTGCTGGGAGTGCGTAGGCCAGTGCGAGCCGACTCCGCATGGCATATGGGCATCGTCTAAAGCTATATAAAATGGGGCGAGATGTGTGCTGCAAGAATATGATCCAAGTATTTTGTGAGTGGCCCAGTATAGCAAATCAGTCAGTGGCTGTAGTGGTAGCGTGCTAGGTGTCCATAGGGGGAGATGGATCGCTCTGACGCTCAATTTGCAACCAGCGAAGAAGGATGCACAGATCCTTCTTCGTAAAGGTGGTTGAGATTGAGCGCTTTTGTGTAGTTAAGTTTTTTGAGTAACTTTATACCGTTATCTTCATTTTAGTATTTTTTGAGAATCTGATACTCGATAATAAATGCAGCTGTATTTAGGTGGGTTAGTCGTCAAGCGCTAGCCCTGATGCGTATTTTCCGTCTCTACTCGGCGAGCAAGTGAATACAGTGGTATTGTTTTTTACAAAAAAAAGATATTTGAGTGTGCCACTTTATTACCTTCCTTCGTTTTGAATCAGGTCCCTGATTTCATCGGTGAAGTCTTGCTCGTCAGATTGAATCAAACCTAAATGGTCCATAACATCACCTTCGATGAGCTGCCATTCATAAGGAATAGGGTCTTCTTTTATGGTGTGTACAATTTTTAACGAAAGGTGAAGCACAGCATAAATGGTTTGAGGCCACTCATGCCTATTCTTAAGAAAATTAACGTTGTGGTGTTCTCGAATGACATCGCATAATGCGCTCGGTAGCCCCCAGGCTTTGGCGATATAATATCCGATCACTGCATGATCAGAACGATATTGCTCTTGCTCCAATTGAGGCAGCGAAAGTTGATTCTCCGTTGCATTGGTTAGGGTATGAATATAATCGGGGTATTTGAGCGCGAATGCAGGAATGCCGCAGTCATGGAATAAGCCGACAGTGTATAGCTCCTCAATTGGACCTTGGCATTTTACGTGACTTAATTTGTCGCCAATGTGATTCATGGATAACGCAACATCGGACGCCATATCCCAAAAGTCGTCCAGTGAAATACACGCTTTTCCTGAGATACTTTGTCTTAACAGAATCCCCACTACAATTGCGCTGAGGTAGCTCAGCCCTAGAAGCATTGCAGCTTGCTTAACATCAGATATTCGATTGGACATGCCGTATATCGGAGAGTTTATCGTCTTGATGATAGCCGCCGACAAACCAACGTCTTTCGAAATCACGCTAGCCATTTCAAATATACTAGGGTCTTCCTGAGACATAATAACCTGAAGCTTAGTAAGAGTAGCGGGCTTAGAGGGAATGTTGAAGCCGTGTTCAGATTCATTTAAGACCTTGTCAGATATTGCGCCCATGCTGTGTCCTTCTGAAAGTGTCGTTGTCCCTTCAGTATAGATACTCGATTCCTCATGCTAGCTGGAATATTTCCTACCGTTAGACTTTTCATTTTTTTGGCGGGGTGATGAGGGCAGTATAAAGCTATATCAAAGTGGTCATTCATGAGTTTGAACGGGTTTCTTCAAGATGGCATTTGGCATGCCATCTTATTATTGACTAAAAAGAGCAGGGGGAATGACATCGACTCAGCTTGTTCGTAGGAACATTGAAATAATTTGTGAATGACTATATTAACTTTTACTCAATTATCAAATCTGCTTGCACGCCTTTTTTATACCATAAGCATGACAACTCCTATTCTCGATGGAGGCTCGCAGTCAGTACTTGATCTACTTGCACCGGCTTCCGTACAGCAGAGTGATTAAAAAGTGTATTTTGCTGCCTGCGAGACGAAAACCCAGTTAAAATGGTGACGCTGGATGGTGGAACGATAAAAGTATGTGTTTGTGAGGTCTGCGGTTTTGATAGTAGCGATAGATGTTCAATATATGGGCAATCACGCCTTTGTTGGAGGCGTCGTGTTCGACAATTGGGCTGACGCAGTCCCTAAACATGAGTATATCAGTCACGTGGAAAATGTAGGTGAATATGAGCCTGGATATTTTTATAAGCGAGAGCTGCCTTGTATTTTAAAGCTGCTCAATGAGCACAGGCTTCAGCCAGACATAATCGTGATTGATGGATATGTTTATTTAGATGGCTCATCTCAACCCGGTTTAGGTAAGCATCTATTTGATGCTGTTGATCAATCGTCCGAAATCATCGGTGTTGCCAAAAGATCATTTTCAGGCATTAGCTCTGAATATGAGGTTTTCCGTGGAGACAGCGAGAAACCATTATTTATTACAGCTTCAAGTAAATTAACAGATTCAAAAGCTTACATTAAGGGAATGCATGGCCAATTTCGTATTCCAACCCTGTTAAAGCGAGCAGATCAGCTGTGTCGAGAAGAAGCTAAAAAACATGCGTCTTTGTCGGACGCGTCCGATTCGAATAGTGCGATTGGTTAAATATATATGAACAATAAAATCGGAGTCTATGTTGTCGAGTAAAGATCACCGCAATCATCCAAAAATAGCCGTTGAATTACACCCTTTAAACCCTCACCAAGGACGTTACGACTTAACTACCTTGTGTCAAACTGTACCTGAGTTAAAAGATTGTCTCGTAAAA
Source organism: uncultured Saccharospirillaceae bacterium (assembly GCA_947503895.1). Taxonomy (GTDB): domain Bacteria; phylum Pseudomonadota; class Gammaproteobacteria; order Pseudomonadales; family Oceanobacteraceae; genus Bermanella. The sequence goes on along the minus strand of CANNFT010000001.1, from coordinate 440,614 downwards.
CGTGTGGATGGGGAATTAACACTCGATTTTTCTCAACCTGATACGGTTACACTGTTAAATAAAGCATTACTGAAAGAATATTACGGAGTGGAGTATTGGTCATTACCACCGGGATATTTATGTCCTCCGGTGCCCGGCAGAGTCGATTATATTTGTCATATAGCGGACTTGCTTTTAAAGGACGCGGGGGGTGAGATTCCAAAAGGTAAGGCGGTCAGAGGATTAGATATCGGAACAGGTGCTAACCTTATTTATCCGATTGTCGGCAGTCAATTGTTTGGGTGGCAATTTGTAGGAAGCGAAATTGACGACGTTGCCTATCATGCTGCAAATGCTATCGCGAGTCTTAATTCAAACCTGAAGTCTCATGTTCGTATTCGTCAGCAACCTAAAAAAGAAAACATTTTTAAGAATGTTGTTAAAGACGGAGAGTACTTCGATTTTACAATGTGTAACCCACCGTTTCACTCGTCTGCAGAAGCAGCGTCACAGGGAACGCAAAAAAAATGGAAAAATCTTAAACGAAACCAATCATCGAAAGGATTCAAGCCAAAAAATTATACGAATAGTTCGCGAGATGCATTGAATTTCGGGGGTCAAGGCAATGAATTGTGGTGTGATGGTGGGGAGGTTCAATTCATTCAGACCATGATAAAAGAAAGCGCTCTAATTCAAACTCAAGTTGGCTGGTTCACATCGCTTGTCTCTAAAAAGGAGTCTCTTCCTCCTATCAAGAAAGCATTGGTATCTGCAAAGGCTGCAGACGTTCAAGTGGTTGAAATGGCGCAAGGTAACAAAATGAGTCGATTCGTAGCATGGCGTTTTTGATGTGTGAAGCTACTCTGCAAAATCGATAACGAACAATAAATAAGAGGAGTGCTGCCATCTTTTTATTGTTCGCCACTTTTAAAAGATTCTGTAACAAAGAACCATCATTACGTGGTTAGATGAACCCCGCTACAAAATATAAACCAATTGCAATACCGCCTGCGGTTAATGCATAAGGTAATTGTGTTTCAACATGCTCTAAAATACCGGACCCTGAGGCCAATGCGGATACAGCGGTTGTATCAGAAATAGGAGAGCAATGATCACCAAAAATCCCACCTCCCAAGATTGCGCCTAAAACTAAGGACGGATCCAACTGCAGAGGACCTGCTAACGGCATGCCTAACGGTATCAATATTGCGAATGTTCCCCAAGATGTACCGGTTGTAAATGAAATAATGGCACCGGTAATAAAAAGCAGCGGTGCAATTAAGATGGCCGGTATATGATCACTCACGACACCAGCAATAAATTGGCCGGTTCCCAATAGTTTCAAACTGCTACCGAGTGCTAATGATAGTAATACAATAGAAACCAGTGGTAATAGATCCGACATACCATTAAAGCCAATATTTACTAGATCTTTATGTTGAAAACGACCGCTGAGCAGCATCATGAAGTACGCGACAAGCACAGCACAGATGGTGCCATATAACACCGATTTAGAGCCACTACCCTCCGCCAAGTTACCGTTACCAGTGATAAACATAAAAGCAATCATGCCTAAAACCATGGTCGCGATCGGCAAAATCATAAACCTTGCCTTAGATGCGGGGGTAATGGTTTCGAGAGGGTTGTCTTGTTGAATGTTCTGCGTAGCGTTTTGTTCCAATGTTTTAAGCGGCCCATGTACGCGATTCGACAATACGGTGTACACCACAATGGCTAATGTTACTAACGCATAAAAATTGAAAAGTGTTGATCCCCATAAAATAGATACAGATGATTGGCCAAGTTCATAGCCCTCTAGTAAGGCTAAAACATAAGCCCCCCAGCCGTTTAGCAAGATCAGAATACAAATGGGAGCGCTCGTACTATCGATGATGTAAGCAAGTCGAGCACGGCTCATTTTAAAGCGATCAAATACTCCGCGAGATATTATGCCTGACGTTAGAATACTCAGGTTAGATTCTACAAATATAATCGTTCCCGTTAGCATCGGCATGAGCCCTGCTTTCCTCGGGCTGTTGATGACATTTTTATTAACCAGTAACTCAACGGTGGCTGATACACCACCTGACTGACGAACATAGGCGAGCAATGCGCCAATTAACAGCGAAAATATGAGAATCCTAGTATTGCCTTCAGATTGAAAAACACTGACCAAACGATCACCAGTATGCAAAAGTGGCGAGATGAGACTGACGCCATCGCCTAGGGCTAATATTAAAAATTCTGAGCAAAATAAAGCGATCAACAGAGCGCCAATGACTTCTTTTCGCCACAACACAAAAGCAATAGCGATTAAAGGGGGGAGTACAGTTAACCAGCTCACGACGAAACCCATTTAGTTGTTTTTTTATGAAGGTGCATGTATAGCGTTTGGAAAATTGGCCTAAATAAACTGTTTAGTATTACTCTCTTTGGCTGCGTTTAGTTGTAGCCGTGATTGGGTAATAATTGTATTTAGTCTACAGAATGCCGATCGCTATGTGATAAGAGAGGCATTGAATCACAAATAGTTTTGGATGCAAAACAGGCACTAAGACTTATTGCTTAGTAGATAATGCGCATCTATCAATGTGCTAATGAATTTGTCCGATTCATTAAACTGTTCGTTGATTTTATATTTAATACGTGAGTGCTGGTTAATCTAAATCTGGTCATTAAATTTAAACTATGGTGTCGTTTGAAGCGGATTAATATTTCTTGTGAGTTCGCAATTGTCAGCATGATTTAACCCGTGAGGCCGTCAAAAATACGCCTTGAGGTTAGTATGATCTTTCGGTCAGAACTTAAACTGAATGATTAGTGGTGCTCTTAATTAGATGCTGAATATTCGAAAGGCTATATGAACTCTTAATACGAAGCATTTGATGAGTAATAAGCCGCCAGCCAAGTGAATGCTGGAAACATGATTGGCGAGTATGGTCAGCTTCCTAAGTTTTGGATCAGGAACGCCGCTTTGAAAATGAAGGGTTCGTTATCAATGCACTGTTCGGTGTTATACTTCTTTAAGTTTTAGGTATTTTTGGCCAAGATATGATTGATTACATTGCGACATTTATTGTCTTTTTTGCGGTTATAGATCCCATCGGCACCATTCCGGTGTTTATTGCTGTGACCAGTAGTTATGAGGCAAAGGTCAAACGCCGAATAGCGTTGATCGCAACGCTGGTTTCAGCGGGCGTACTCTTATTTTTCATGGTCGCGGGAGAAATCATACTCACCGCTTTAGCGATTCCTTTACCGGCCTTCCAAATCTCAGGGGGTATAGTTTTATTTATTTTTGCTTTGAATATGATCTTTGGTGAAAGCAAGCCCGAGGAAGAAGTAAAGTTGTTAGACGATCACCATCAAACGGCTATTTTCCCGCTTGCGGTTCCATCCATTGCAAGCCCTGGTGCCATGCTCGCGGCGGTACTGTTAACTGAAAATGCCCGTTTCAATATATGGGAGCAAGCTCAGACCGCTGGCGTAATGCTAGTCGTGCTGGTGGTCGTTTACCTGCTGATGCTGATCGCAGGCTGGATAAACAGCTTGATTGGAAAGGGAGGAGCCAGTGTCATTAGTCGTGTGATGGGGCTTATTTTAAGTTCGGTCGCGACCACGAATATCATCGCTGGTTTGAAGGCATCCTTCGGAGTCTAATTCATTCCGTAATTTGGTGGTCAAGGCGGGGTGGATGGTCGCACCCCGTTCTTCAACTCACTTGCATAGGCATGACATTGAGCTAGCCCTAGTGATGCTGCTACAAATAGGGCGTACTGTTTTGTTTCATAATTCAGCACCTCTTAATCGATGTCGGTCACCCTTCAAATATCAATTTCATGCCAATGGAAACGGTCCAGATTAATTTTTAAACCTGTCTTGATGTACATCCATGCAACGCTTTTAAAATAAGCCAGAATATTGAGAATTTCATTCACCTTATAGAGCTGAAAGCGAATGTCTGCGAATTCTAATTGGTATGAGCCCTTTGATAGTGGCATCAAACATATCAGTGTACTCATATCTAGCCAGCTTTGGGCGCAAATCGTTGTTGCGTTAATATTAGGCGTGGTAGTGGGATTATCTTTGTCGCCACAGGGTGGGGCGTTAATAGAAGCGGACACAGCAGAAGTAGTCGCTGAATGGGTCAAGTTACCCGGAAGCCTGTTCTTAGCCATCATCCAGATGGTCGTGATCCCGCTTGTCATGAGTTCGATTATGCTGGGCATTGGCACGGCTGGAGATCCTGCCTATTTGCAAAAAATCGGATTAAGAATATTCCCATATTTTGTATTAACGACCTGTGTGGCCGTGTGTATTGGCGCAGGCTTAGCGTTATGGATTGAACCAGGACAGTACATCAGTAGCCAGATGCTGTCTGGAATTGATACCCAAGTCGCGGTTTCCCATCAGTCACTGGACACGTCTGTCCCCGATCGACTGGTTTCCCTTATCCCTAAAAGTATGGCGCAAGCATCAGTTGAACAAAGCATGCTTCAGATTGTTGTTTACTCCATTATTATGGGTGTGGCACTCGTGACGCTACCAGCCAAAAAATCGCGCTTGATGCTGCAAGTACTGGATAGTATTCAATCGATTGCAATGAAAGTCGTTAGTTGGGCAATGCTATTGGCGCCTTACGCTGTTTTTGGTTTGTTGTGTGATATCACAATTAAAATTGGGGTTGATGCCTTGTGGGGTATGTCTGTTTATATGGTGACCGTACTGGCAGGCTTGGCAATATTGCTACTGTTTTATCTCTTGATCGTTAAATGGCTTGCGCGTCGATCACCCGCTGAATTTTTATCATCAATTCGGTCAGTCCAATTGCTCGCGTTTTCCACTTCAAGCTCCGCAGCTGTCATGCCTTTATCTTTAAAAACGTCCGAAAAAGCTTTAAATGTAAAACCATCGGTTGGGCAATTTGTGATTCCATTAGGGGCCACCATAAACATGGATGGCACAGCTCTGTACCAAACGATAGCGGCTATATTCTTGATACAAGCTTTCGGTGTAGATATTTCAACCAGTGGATTAATCTTGTTAATGGTAACGACGGTGGGTGCTTCCATCGGTGCGCCCAGCACGCCCGGGGTGGGTATTGTTATTCTTGCAACACTTTTAGAATCCGTTGGAGTGCCCGCTGCAGGAATAGCATTGATATTGGGAGTCGATCGAATTCTTGATATGTGCAGAACCTCCTTAAACGTCACTGGCGATTTAACCGCATGTTGCGTTATGAATGAATGGATACCTGAACCGGAAAGTGTTCAGGAATTGGATTACTGGGATAGTTAGTCAAAAATTAACGGGCTGTCTCGGTAGGAATAGTCGCTATAAGCAGTTTTTATCGAGTATATGACGGCCTGTATGGTGTTTTATCTGTGGCCAATTAACGGTCGTATGCATATTTGCCTTACCATGTTTTCACCATTTCACGAAAAAACTGGGCATTTTTAAGAAAAAGCGTCTTGCCTTGTGTTTTGCGCGCCATCAGTAATGCTTGAATCGTCATTAATGAAAAGGTCGCGCAAGCACTGGCGGGTTGACCAAGTTCGCCTGCCGCCTCCGCTGCTTCGAAATTCATAAGAAGTAAGCTTTGCAAATCATGCATCATTTCTCGAGCTTGTTGACCAAACTCATCCTGAACTTTATCTCCAGCGGCCAAGGTGTTACTGATAAAGCAACCGTGCTCCGTTCGGGGGCCTGAGACCTTTTCGGTAAACAGCGCTATGTAAGCATCCAGAGCTGCTTTACCTTGATCATCTGCTCGTAGCGGCATGAGCAAAGGCTGAAAGACAATGCGATTGTAATGGTCGAGTGCAGCACGAAAGAGCTGGTGCTTGTCTCCGAATTGCTGATACAGACTAAAACGATTGATTTCCAGTTTGTTAATTAAATCTCCAATACTGGTGCCTTCGTACCCATTCTGCCAAAACAAAAGCATGGCTTTTTGTAATTTTTCTACTGGGTCAAATGAAAGTGCTCGAGGCATCTTGGTGAATCCTAATGCGGGTGTTAAGTCGCATTATAAATCATAGTTGACCGATTGTTTAGATACGAGTAAGGTTTCAGAATGATCGTTTAGTAACGTCTGATGAATAACGTTTCGCCAGCGGTAAGCCAGCTATTCAAAACATTCTTCATTGGATTTTATTTAAACGGGTAGATCACCCATACATTGGAAGTCTATTAAATATGAAACTCTATGAAACCAGCACAGCGCCCAATGCGCGTCGTGTACGCATGTTCTTGGCTGAGAAAGGTGTGCAGACCGTCGAAATGGTCCAGATGGATATTCAGAAGGGCGAGAATCGGTCGAGTGACTTTCAGCGCAAAAATCCATTGATGAAGGTGCCAGTGCTTGAGCTGGATGATGGTACTTTTTTATCTGAGTCCGTCGCTATCTGCCGGTATTTTGAAGCTTCGTACCCTGATAAACCCCTAATGGGAACATCGCCCCTTGAGCAAGCTACCATTGAAATGTGGCAGCGCCGGTGTGAAATATATTTCATGCATCTCGTGGGCATGAGTTTTCAGCACACAACAGGCTATTTTTCTGATCGTATGAACCCGATACCAGAATGGGGGGTTGAATGTGGGAAGGGGGCTGAAAAATTTATGGGTGTTCTAAACCAACAGCTATCAGATTTTGAATATGTGGCGGGTGACACGTTTAGCATCGCGGACATAACTGCTTACGTGACGGTGGATTTTGCGCGCGTTATAAAGTTAAGGATGAAAGACGAACAGACTCATTTAAAGCGTTGGTACGATCAGATTTCACTGAGAGATTGCGTTCGAGCATAGTCTTTGGTTTTGCCCTTTAAATGAGAGGACGGGCTTCATGATAGAGTTGCACACGGCACCCACGCCGAACGGTTGGAAAATTTCCTGCATGCTGGAAGAGCTAGCGCTGGAATACGATATTAAGCTTGTTAACTTGATGGTGAATGATCAAAAAAAGCCTGATTTTTTAGCGTTAAATCCAAATGGCCGCATACCTGTTATTCGCAATACAGAAACCGGCGAAGTGATCTTTGAATCCGGCGCGATTTTGATTTATTTAGCAGAGATGACTCAGAAGCTCATGCCTTTATCTGGCCATAAGCGCTATGAAGTATTGCAATGGCTGATGTTTCAAATGGGCGGGGTGGGGCCGATGATGGGGCAAGCGAATGTCTTCAATCGTTACTTTCCTGAAAAAATACCCGCAGTGATTGATCGTTATCAAAATGAAGGCCGCCGGTTATTAAGCGTGCTAGACGGTCAATTAAAAGGACGTGAATACCTGTGTGATGAGTTTTCTATTGCGGACATCGCAAACTGGTGTTGGGCTCGTACCTATGAATGGAGTGGCATCAATATTGATGGTCTCGATAACCTCAAACGTTGGATCGACAGAATGCATGCCCGACCAGCCTGTTATCGAGGTATTCAAGTGCCCGCAAGGCCGGATGCAGACCAGGTGATTAAAAGTGGGCAGGAATTAATTAAACAATAATCGGGCTGCTAGGGTGGCCCAATTAATGGCACGCATTTTAAGCGTGCCTATGAAAACTGAATTGATGGGGAAATATGATGATTGCGAGTGTCTTAGTAGCGTTAGTTGCATTAGAACATGTGTACATACTGGTGTTAGAAATGTTCCTTTGGACCAAGCCTCGTGGTCGGAAGGCCTTTGGTACCACTGAAGAGGAGGCGGAAGCAACCAAGGTGTTGGCGGCGAATCAAGGCCTATACAACGGATTTTTAGCCGCAGGGTTGGCTTGGGGCCTATTACACCCGAATGGTGAATTTGGACATCAAATTCAATTGTTCTTTGTCGGCTGTGTTGTTGTGGCCGCCTTTTACGGTGGACTGACCGCAAATAAAAGGATTTGGCTGATACAGGGGCTGCCTGCTGCCATTGCCTTATTAGCGCTGCTGATTAGCTAAGTTTCTATCCTTCAGAGTTTGAACCAAGCTGCTTGCTTATCTGGAGTGAGTGGCTGGTACACATTTAAGTACAGCCTTTCCTCATCCAATTCATCTAACTTCTGGTAGATCAGAATCTATGACTAAAGTCGTAGTTTAATCATCCTTTGGGTTCTATACCTATGACCATGAAATATCATCTAATGTGAGTGATAATGATGGTGCGCAAGGGGTAAACACTTGTGCCCACAAGATAATGCTCAAACAGCTATCCATGGGAAGGAGGGGGAGATCGCTCTTCTTAAGAAGACCGTTTGGCTGACGAGCTCACATAGAAAAAGTATTCATGAAGATATTGATTGCAGATGATCACGGTTTATTTCGTTTGGGGTTGAGAGCGATCCTAGAACAGAAGTTGGACCACCTCACCATTCTCGAAGCCGATTCAACGCCTCAGGCGCTCACTCAATTGCAGAGAAACAAAGATATTGAATTAGCGCTATTGGATCTGAATATGCCGGGTAATGAAGGGCTGAGTTTTGTCTTCACGGTGTTAGAGCAATATCCTAAAGTCAAAGTCTGTGTTATTTCGGCGAATGAAGACCCTGCTGTTGTTGGTGCGCTGATGGACAAAGGCGCGAAAGGTTACATTCCAAAATCCAGTGCCACGGAAGTCGTCACCAGTGCTGTACAGATTTTGCTCGCTGGTGGTCAATATTTCCCTGCAGAACTGATCAGTCAGCAGCGTCTAGATAAGCACATCTCAAAGCTCACACCCCGTCAGTTAGATGTACTGCGTGCCATGGCAGAAGGGCATGCCAATAAGCAAATTGCTGAGAATCTACATATTTCGGTTGGCACGGTGAAAACACACATTACGGCTATCTTTGATGAGCTTTCTGCTACCAATAGAACGCAAGCCATAAACGCCGCGCGCCAACTGGGTCTTATTATTTAACACCCACAATGCGTGATCGAATACGTTGAAAATAACGTAGACTTCAGGAATGTGTGTGCTGTGTCAGGTTTTAAATCAGTGGTAATTTTAGGTTGCTTGAAGGGTTGCTAAATTCGCTGTATCCATAGCTTGGGTTGCGGAAAATAGGTGTAATTTATTGAATATCTCAGTTTTAATATTGCGTACAACTTTATTTTTCGTGATCAAGATCTCTCTACTTTTAGGTTCTAGCGAAGCACTTTCGGCTAAGACACGCATCCAGTCTTTCACCGTGGAACGTATCGAAGTCACGGGCGTTAATGCGCGACCATCTCGCAATATTTCTCAAGAATCCATTAATCGGCTGGCGAATGACTACCGAGCTGAGCGCTTCCCGACACCTAGGCTATCTTTGCAGGATGTCCAAGATATTGCTTATAGGCTATCTCGCCATTACCAAGAAAATGGTTTCACCTTCGTCTCGGCCATTGTCCCAAAACAGACGATTAGAAATAAAGTAGTCACGATTCAAATTAGAGAGGATCGGCTAGCCGACATTCAAGTACGTAATGCTACGCCAAGCAGTGAAAAAGACATACGAGCAGAACTGGTATCGCAGCTAGGCGAACCCGTGTTCAAGCCAAAGTTGGAAGAAACCATTCTGTTACTCAATGATCACCCAAATCGAGACATATTTGCTTATTTCTCACGAGGTGTTCAGCCAGGGGAAACGCGCCTAAATCTGAACGTTCAAGAAACGTCACCGTATTCTCTCGCATTACAATTAGATAACTATGGCTCCGCATCCGTGGGGTCAGATAGGTTATCGATTCGGGCCACGGCTAGGAATCCGATAGGGTGGAATGATGCGCTTCATGTCAGTTTCGTCCAATCCGTCGAACACGAGAGTAATCGTTTTGGTGCCATTAATTATGAGAAATATATGGGGGCGAGAGGTGTGATCACGCTGGGTTACTTCCAGAATCAATATCAGATGGGGGAAGAGCTGTCGTTTCTCGATTTGAATGGCCAATATGAGAGCGCTCGAATGGGGTATCGACACAAATTGGGTAGAAACTCTGAAGGCAGTATGAGTCATGAAGTGTTTTTAGAAGGACGGCAATCCGAACTTTCATCGGATGAGTTTCAAGGTGTATTTGATCAAAAAGAGAAATCCATTTCGCTGGGCTATCAATGGGCGGCTGCTCGATACCATGAAATATCGCGGCATTACTTTAATCAGGTCTGGTCCATTCAAGCGAGTCGTAAACTGGACGAAAACGTAAACGATTCCACGCCCAGCTCTGAAGGCGGGAGTGATGATGAGATAGATTGGTATCCCAAGCTGGCCGCTGATCTGAGCGCAGGCTTGTCTTTGTTTCGGTTTAATACGGGTAAATTAATACGTCTCAGTGCACAAGTGTCTCTTCAATACAGCGATTTAGCGTTGCCAAGTGCGGATAAAATGTCACTCACTGGTCATGGCCGGGTGCGGGCATATGAGGCCGGTGTATTTGGAGCCGACCAAGGCATCGTTACGCAATTACAATTGAATCTCCCCTTCACGGGTTTTAATGTGCGATGGAAACCTTACGTATTATATGACTATGGGTGGGGGCAACGAAAAACCGGCGCGGCCTATACGGAGACTCAGCTTTCTGGATACGGTTTCGGACTCGATGCAAAAGGCGCGCGACCTTGGATGGTGAGCATGACGGTTTCCACGGGCCATGAAAATTCAGTGGGAGACTTATCGTTAGATCGAGAGACGACAATGCTGGCTAATATTCGTTATCAATTTGATGGTTGATCATGAGCACATTAAATTTAGGTAAATATATGATCAATTCCATGCGGCAATATATCAGTGCTCAATCTGTCATGACGGGTAGGGTTAGCGGGTGTCTTATGGCGTTGTTTTCTGTATGCGCTTCGCCAACCTTGGCATTGCCCTCGGGAAGTGAGGTTATCTCAGGTTCGGCGGATATTGTGCAGGACGGTCATCAAATGCAGGTCCAGCAAGACACTGAGTTTCTGCATCTCCAGCACGACACATTTAATGTGGGTCAAGACGAGTCGGTGCACTTTATACAACCTCATCACCAGTGGCTTGTTGTCAACGAAGTGCAGTCGGCTGATCCGAGTCAAATTTATGGCAAGGTGTCAGCAGATGCCAAAATGATTATATCTAGCCCGGGCGGTCTGTTAATTGGGGAGCATGGAAGTGTGGATGCATCCAGCTTACTGCTCACAACCATGCCCATAGACTCAGTGGATGGTCAACGCGTTCAATTTGGAGCGTCTAACAATTCGCTTCGGAATGAAGGTCTTATTCAGGCCGCATCTCACGGAACGTTATTACTTATTGCACCTGAGATTTTGAATAAAGGCGTCATTGAAAGTGCTGGTGGTCAACTCTCGGTACAAATAGCCAATGCTGCATGGGTACAGGTGGCGGGAGACAAATTTGCTATTGAAAAAACAGATGCTGTTGACCGTGGTGTGATACATAACCAAGGACTCATCAAAAGCGATGGTGGTCAAATTAATATTGGCGCGAATTTTAGGGAGCGACTGTATCAAACCGCTGTGAACAATGATGGCGTCATACAAGCGAATGCTGTATTTGAAGAAAATGGCAATATCGTTATTCAAGCCACAAACGGAGATGTAATTAATAACGGTGAAATAGATGTGTCCCGAGATGCCAGCCGTTCTACCCATGTGCCTTCAGTGCCTCAATCTGCGGGCTCCATTTCGATAGAAGCGAATCGCATCGCGCAACAGGGTTCACTTTCAGCAAACGGCACCGACTTTAATAATGGTGGAAAAATAAGCGTTTTAGCCAGTGAAGTAGCGTCTTTGTCTGCTGGGAGTATGACTCAGGCTAATGCAGGCACGCTCAACGGGGACGGTGGCAGTATCGTCTTTTTCTCGCCTCAGACGGTTTTATTTCGAGAGGGCGCTGAGATTGAGGCTAAAGGAGGAACAGCGTCGGGCAGCGGGGGATTTGTTGATGTCTCTGGGCATCAACATATAGAGGTATATGGCAGTGTCAATACAGCGGGCGGGACAGAAAATGGCACATTCCTGATTGACCCATTTAATGTCACCATCTCAAATCGACCGAGCCAAAATACAACGACGGGTAGCACTTTTCAAACGACCTCTACTTCCGCCAATATTCTTGCATCGCAGCTCGAGAGTAATTTAAAAAATGGCAGCGTTATCGTCCTCACGACAGGCGCAGGGGCGGAAAATGGCGACATTACAGTTGAAGAAGCCATAAATTTAGATGACACAAATAACAACACACTTACCCTCCAAGCGGCGGGCGACATTCTTATTCAAAACGATATATTGGATGGCGATTCCGCAACGGCTGATCAAACACATCTCATTCTTAATGCGGGCGGTGGCATAGTTCAATCCAATGGCGTCCAAATACGAAGCGGTGGTGGTGATATTCAACTCACTGCAAACTCAGACGTGCAGATAAGTCATATCGACTCTAATGGTGGTGATGTATCAATTAACACCAGCGGCAATGTTACCGACGGAGGAGATGCTCATACCGATTTATTACTGGGAGGTGGTCAATTAACGTTTAATGTTGCAGGTAATATTGGTGGTGTCAGCTCGACTTCAGCGATTGAGGTGGACGATGCTGAAATCACACTCAGCTTGCAACAAAATAATCAGCAAATTCACCTGCATGGCAAAGGTAATCAACTCGCGCTGAATACCATTGATATCAATAATGGAAACGGCTCAGTGATTGGAATAACGGCCGATTCGGGAACCGATATTCGCATTAGAAAATCCATTAAAGATACTGTCGGCAATAACGATCAAATTTCGCTGAACGTAGATACTCCCACGAGTGACATCATCATTGCCGATCACTTAGATCTTGCGGGCAATATTTCATTGAAGGGCGCTGACATTCGCGACCAAGATCATCAGCTCAGAATTTTTGCGGATCAAGTGGTATTTGAGTCCGGAGTATCAGATATGACAACGGAACTCGCAACCGATGCGGATGCCATCGATATGACGCTAAGCGGTAGTCGCAGCCACTTGCGAGTGATTGGTCATAATACTGCTCACGAAATACGAGATTTGAACGCTGATGGAATGAGTTTGAATGTGCATGATGGTTATGCACACCTGACGTTTAACGGATCGATCAATCTGCTAGATCAAATTCGTGTACAGGACCAGAACCAAGATAATGTTGAAGGAGGATGGATGTATCTAGGTTACCGGCAACAGGCAATATTTGGTGGTGGAGGCGCTCTGAATATTCGAGTTGATGGCAGTCAAGAAGCCGGTTTTTCTCAGGATATAGGCTTTGATAATGCGCAATTTGCTGTTCAGCAGATTGGAACAGTCAGCAACACCAACGCGCTCACATTTGGAGGCGGTTCCACCCTGATAGAAGTGTTGGGTGGGGATATGGTGATCGACATTACAAATGGAAGCGGCAATATTAATAACGCCGGCGCTGTGTCTATTTTGTCGCCAACGACCATCCGTATAGCTAATCAAAGTGGAGATGCAGTCAGTGATGCAGTGGTTGATCCTTACATCACTTTGGCGGGTCAGGTACAAACCGGCGATGGGAGAAATTTGGTGTTTAATCGTGATGTTGTCTTGCCTCCTGATGTTGACTTACCGACGAGCGAAGGTCAGGGAACGGGAACGCGCATCATTGATATCATTGGAGCTGTAGAATCAGATGAGCATCATCGGGATGACAATCACGCGCTACGAGATGCGCAATCCGATATTGTGGAAAGCAAAGACTCGGAACCTAATGTAAACTTGGCCATCAGCGGTGCAATTTCTGGGTGTGACGCAAGCAATGCTCATGAAAAACGCTGCAAGGTAAAGGCAGAGATCGGCGAGTTTTTGGGCCGATTTTTAATTGGCGGTGCCATGAAAAAGGCAGAATAATGAGACGGCTGTATGTTTGTAAGCCCACATTTTTAAGGTTTTTTGCGCTCATCATGTGCGCCATAATATCGCTTCAATCGACTGCATCTTCTGAAGGAGAGAAGCAGATTCGAGCAATGTTTGTGTACAACTTTGCTAATTTTGTTCAGTGGCCAAATCGTGCATTCAAACACAAAAACAGCCCATTGCAGGTTTGTTTGTTGGGTGAAGTGCCATTTGTTCCCTATTTAATGCCGATGTCAGGGGCCTTAATTGGCAAACGTGAACTGCGTGTAAGCCAAGAAACATCTGAAAAAGATTTCTCTGGTCAATGTCATATGCTGTTCATTGGACCTCAAGAAAAAGGGTTTAAGCCTTCTAAAAAATATCTGTATATCTTAAGTATTTCTGAACAGCCTGATTTTATAGAGCGAGGTGGCATTGTTCATATCATTGATCAAGTTGAACGCATTAGCTTTGATATTGAATTGGATCGCGCGAAGCGGCAGGGATTATTCATTAGCTCAGACCTGTTGAGTTTGGCGCGAAATATAAAGCGTCTTAATCGTGATGAATAGCGCGACCTAATGCCATTCTCGAAGAGCCCACCGTTTCAAAGCCGACTGAATGTTCAGAGAAAGATTCTACTGGTTGTCGTTGCTTCCGTTTTTCTGTCGTTGGTGACGGCCATCACTTTATTTATTGTTTATGATCGCCACACATATAAAGAAAACTTCCTCCAAGAAATTTCCATATTGTCAGACGTCTTAGCAAAACGATCTTCAGCAGCTCTGTTGTTTGGTGACTCAGAAGCTGCGCGAACAAATTTAAATTCATTATCCATTCAAAAAGCCATCCAGTCTGCCTGTATTTTCGATTTGAAGCACACCGAGTTCGCTCGCTATATTGCGGAAAATACGGGCACGAAAGCGTGCCCTAAACATGCTGCGCTCGGGCGTGGTTCAGATTTTGTGTTTGATGACGATCAATTGGTCATCACTAAACCTATCGAGTTTAGAGGCGGCGTATTGGGGCATATTGCGGTGGCTGCCAGTTTAGCGGAGCTTCAGGCTCGTTTAATCAAACAGTTATTGGCCAGTAGCGTGATATTCTTGATTTCTATTGCCTTTGCCTATCTATTTGCATTAAGGGTGCAACGATTTATCACGCGGCCCATTACTCAGCTTCAATCGTTGACTCGGAAAATTTCTGAGTCTCAAGATTATTCGCTTCGGGCCAAAGCGCACAGTCAGGATGAAATCGGTTTATTGGTGCAAGACTTCAACTCAATGCTCCATGTTATCCAAGAAACCAATATGCGATTGTTTAACACCGCAGAGGAATTACGTGAGCAAAAAAAGGAAAGCGACAATAAAGCCGAAGGTGCTGAAGAGCGCTCCACAGCTATAAAGGAATTCTTTCTAGGTGTGAGTCATGATTTAAAGCAGCCCCTGTCTGCGATTAATTTATTTGCAAATGTTTTAATGAATGAAACAGATGCTATAAAGCGTCAAGCATTCTTAGAAAAACTGTCGGAGTCTGCCTGTAATCTCAATAATTTATTTGACGAGTTGCTCGACATATCCAAACTCGAAAACATTATGCACAATATCCACAAACAGGAGGTAGCGCTGAAGCCTTTACTGGAAAGCATCGTTAAAGAATTCGAAGTATTGGCCAGTGATAAAAATCTTCATTTGCGAAGCGCAATTGACGATGTGCTCGTGGTTTCAGATCCGATGATGTTAAGCCGAATCATTCGTAACCTATTGGCAAATGCGATTCGATATACCAATCAAGGTGGCATATTGCTCGCAGTCCGTGCTCGCGGCGAACAAATTTCCATTGAAGTGTGGGACACGGGAATCGGAATGAGCCCCGAAAATGTCGAATCAATTTTTCAGCCTTACAATCAAATTCGGGACGCCCAGAGTGATCCATCCGTTGGGTTTGGCTTAGGACTGTCCATTGTTAAACGATTAGTGGATGGTTTGGATCATCGTTTAACGGTACGATCTCAACCTCATAAAGGTTCCGTGTTTAAATTACTGGTGCCGAAAGTGAAAGCAGGATTGAAAGTAGATGTTGTACGAATAGAAAAAGATGAACAGCCATTTAAAGGTAAAAACATCATTATAATTGATGATGAAGCCAGCATTGTCACCGCGCTTAATGCAACCACCTCTCAGTGGGGTTTTGCAGTGCAAGTGGCAGGATCTTTAAAAGAAGTGCATGCATTATTGACAGATATGGACGCTCCACCCGATTTAGTCTTAACGGATTATCGTTTGTCTGAGGAGGATACCGGATTGGAGGCGTTAGAGATCATAGAGGAATACTTTGATGCTCCTGTCTCCGCGATTGTCATAACCGGTGAGATAAACCCTGCAACCATCAAAGATATTGAATATCATGGTTGCTTCTACTTGCCTAAGCCCGTCGATGTGGATGCATTACAAGTCTCGATTCAAAATGTATTTGCTAAGGCAGCATACCGATAGAAAGCAGCTCCACAAAGTCACTTTAAGCTTTGGCCGAGTGGGCTTTTCAAGCTCAAGGTGTGCTTTTGAAGATCTAACGAGTTAAATCAAAAAAAACAAGTTAATTAAATTGTAAGGAATGGGCGTGCGACTCGCGATAGAGAGTGATCTTCCTCAAATAGTTGAAATTTACAATGCCTCTATCAAAGGGCGGCAAGCGACAGCGGATACCGAACCTGTATCGGTTGAATCGCGTCGCCCGTGGTTCCAATATCGATCTCCCGATCGACACCCCATTTATGTCATCGAACAAACCGACGACAAAGGCTTGCAGCAGATTGTTGGATGGTTAAGCTTCGAGTCGTTTCATAGTCGACCAGCGTACGCGGCAACCGCTGAGCTGAGTATTTATATTGCGCCGAATTGGCAAGGCAAGGGTTTGGCTAAGCGATTCCTAAAGCATGCGCTGGACATCAGTCTAAAACTAAAGCTAACCAAACTGGTCGCGCTCATTTTCTCTCACAATACTCCCAGTATAAAACTTTTTGCGGGTTTCGGATTCCACGAGTGGGGCAAGCTACCGGATGTCGCTGAAATGGATGGCCAGCTTTACAGTCTGACCATTATGGGGATTGATACCCAATCCATTAAGCGGCTTGACGGCTCCAAGCTTGCTCATGAAAGTAAAATGCAACAGTGTTGATCATCGGTTCGATCAACGCCATCATTCCGCCGACCAGCCAATCTCCAGTCAATAAGTATGCGACGCTAAATGCAACACTGAAATGAAGTACTGCGAATGATCCCGTTTTGGCCATGATGGTTTACCTCGTCAATGCTCGAAGGCTAGTGGTTCACTGAGTGTGAAGATGAGGTCAGAATAGTGCTTTTATTTATATAGCTAAAATCAATTATTGCTCTTAAGGTGATAGTCTATAGCTATGACTCCTGTGTGGAACTGTGGGAGTAAATAGAGGCAGCATATGAGAGAGGAGGCAATGAAGCCTCCCCGAGTGGTTACAAGTCTTTTAGTGACTGACTGGCTATGACATTGAGTTTTCTTCGATTAAACAACAGTTGCCAACGCCTTCCCCCCATTTGACGCCACAATATGGCTGATCTGACACCACACAGAAGGAGTGCTCGAATCTTATGGGCGGTAGTGGTGTTTTGTAGGTGTTGGGCGCTGCCTGTGACATGAATTCGAAAGCGAAATGTACTTAACGTTTCTTGGTACAGTCCAGACAAATTGGCTATGAGATTTTCATGTGTCGTATGAAAGTGTTCAGCTTGGCGTTTAGCGCTGATGATGCCTTTGCTTATATCGTTAAGCATGCGTTTATTTTTTCGAAGTTTACTTTCTAAATGCAGGATACTGAGCGCGTAGCGAATCACGTCTGGACTGCTGCCGGTTCTGGTTTGGCCGTCAGTGATAAATCTCACCTCTTGCATGCCTAGCCTTAGGTTGTTGATATTTCCACCATAAATGGCTTCGACGCTGTCGGGGTCGGTTTCGAGTAGGCTTTCGATACAGGTTCGATAGCTGTCTTCGTTGACTTGGCCAGTTTTAGCAAGCTGTTCAACGAGGTGAGTGGCTTGGAAAAGACCGGCAAGTGCCATCGTTTGATTCTTTATTCGCACTTTCTTGTTCATGCTGAAATCTTCATGTCGGCGTGCTGCGTTGTTTCGATGACTCCGCCGCCTAAGCAGACATCGTCCAAGTAAAACACGACGGATTGTCCGGGCGTAACGGCTCTTTGTGGGTCGTCAAATACTACCTTGTAGCCACCGTTAATAGATTCAATTGTGCAGGCCTGATCCTCTTGTCGATAACGAACCTTTGCTGTACAGCGCAACGGCAGAGCAGGGGGAGCCAATGCTACCCAGTAGATGTCATTCGCCGTGAGCGACGCACTGAATAACAATGGATGATCCTTACCTTGGCCGACAATGAGTACGTTTCGATCTAGATCTTTATGCACCACATACCAAGGCGATTCGCCGTGGTTTTTCGTACCACCAATTCCAATGCCTTGGCGTTGACCTAGGGTGTAGTACATTAATCCCTGATGCTCACCAATCTCCTCGCCCTCGGCAGTTTCAATTTTTCCCGGTTGTGCAGGTAAATATTGTTGTAGAAAATCTTTAAATCGACGTTCACCGATGAAACAAATTCCCGTGCTGTCCTTTTTGCGAGCAGTGGCAAGGTCTTGTGCTTCCGCAATCTTACGGACTTCTGGTTTTTCTAATTCACCGACTGGAAACAGGGTTTGTGCAATCTCATCCTTGCCAACAGCATGTAGGAAGTAACTTTGATCTTTGTTGTTGTCCAAGCCGCGTAGTAGCAAAGCTTGGCCGTTGTTTTCACCACGGCGAACATAGTGTCCAGTTGCAATCGCATCCGCCCCGAGACGTTTTGCGTAGTCTAGGAAAGCCTTAAATTTGATTTCACGATTGCACAAGATGTCAGGGTTGGGAGTACGACCTGCTTTGTATTCTTCTAAAAAGTGCTCGAAGACATTATCCCAGTATTCGGCAGCAAAGTTTGCTTTGTGAAGTGTAATGCCAAGTTTGTCCGATACTGCTTGTGCATCGGCAAGATCTTCCATTGCCGTGCAGTATTCGGTGCCATCGTCTTCTTCCCAATTCTTCATAAACAGGCCTTCGACCTGATACCCCTGCTCAAGTAGCAGGTAGGCGGACACAGAAGAGTCGACACCGCCGGACATTCCGACGATGACTTTAATGTTGCTATTGTCAGTCATTCACAGTGTGCTCATGGATGATATCCAAAGGATAGCGTTGGTTGTCTAAATAGTCTGTTATGCATTGGACGACAAGCGGGCTTCTTGCCATTCCGGTATTGATCAGCTCTTCGAGCGTTAACCAGACGGGCCCAATTATTCCATCGTCCAATGTTGCGTCATTATGTTGCTTGATCGCTTTTCCAATAAAGCAGTGGCGGTGGTAAGTGGTCTGATTGTTAGGGGCCACGTAAATATAGAGACCCAAATAGGCTTCTAACTCAACATCCCACCCCGTTTCTTCCATGACTTCGCGTACAGCGGCCTGCGCGAGTGTCTCTCCGCTCTCCAAGTGTCCAGCGGGTTGATTGATGACCGTATCACCATTTGATTGCTCTTCAACCAGCAAAAATCGGCCGTTTCGTTCAATGACCGTCGCGACAGTGGAGTTGGGGCGCCAACGCATACACTTACCTCCGTTTTCGGGGCGATATGTTACCGGATTTGCGGTTGTCGTTAAATGCCCGAGACGGTGCATTCCGCTTTGTCCGTGCAGAATCATTCGATGTTCGCATCGGTTTGCGAGTCCGTTGTGGCGAGGTGGGTGTGGGCACATCAATGATTTTGAATTGGCCTGGCTGAAGGTGGTCTAGTGTCCATTCTCCAATTCGATGCCGAATAAGGCGTAACGTTGGGTGGCCAATAGCGGCCGTCATTCTGCGAACCTGCCGATTGCGGCCCTCCGAAATCTCAATTTCAAGCCATGTGGTGGGTATCTCTTTGCGTTCACGGATGGGTGGCGTTCTTGGCCAGATATTGGGTTCATCAATGATGCTGGCCTTTGCTGGCTTCGTGAGTCCATCTTTCAGCATGAGGCCAGTCTGCAACTTCTCCAAAGACGCCACATTCGGTATACCTTCAACCTGAACCCAATAGGATTTAAATGTTTTGTGGTCAGGGTGGGCTATTCTGTTTTGTAGTGCACCATTATCTGTTAATAGCATGAGACCTTCGGAGTCATAATCAAGGCGACCGGCAGGATAGACATTCGGAATGTCGATATGATCAGCCAACGTTGCTTTATCGCTCGAATCCGATTTGGAGAATTGCGAGAGCACTTGGAAAGGTTTGTTTAACAGTATAAGTGTGGCCATGGGATACTTTTGGGTTTTTGTAGTAAATCTACCTAAAATGCTTAATTAGCTTGGCATTTAATGCAGTCTTGTAAAAATACTACAAAATAACTGTTGGTTATAGCGGTCCATGATATAATCCGGGCCCGCTGTTATCCAGATCGTTCAATTTCCTAGTTGGTACACAGGACATCTGACAGTTTTAGTTCTACTGGGCGACCAAAAGTTGTTCAAAAGTAAGCCACTTCAGGCTAATAGGTACAGAGGGCGATCACAAGTCGTCTTCAGTAAGTTTCAGGCGCACAGCCAAAGAACTTTAGGATGAATAATGACCAAACAAACTCCCAAAATTATTTATACCCTGACGGATGAGGCTCCAGCCTTAGCGACGTATTCATTGCTCCCCATTGTAAAGGCCTTTACAAAAACGGCTGGTGTAGAAATGGAAACGCGCGACATATCTTTAGCCGGTCGTATATTGGCGCACTTCCCAGAAAAGTTAACAGAAGCACAGAAGCAGTCTGATGACTTGGCAGAATTGGGTGAGCTGGCCAAAACGCCTTCGGCAAATATTATAAAACTTCCCAATATTAGTGCATCTATTCCGCAGCTCATTGAGGCGATCGAAGAGTTGCAGTCTCAAGGTTTTGATATCCCGAGCTACCCGCAGGAAGCTACCTCAGCAGAAGATAAAGCCATTCAATCTCAGTACGCTAAAGTGCTGGGCAGTGCGGTTAACCCTGTACTTCGAGAGGGTAACTCTGATCGTCGTGTGGCAGCGCCTGTTAAAGAATATGCTAAGAAAAACCCACACTCTATGGGTGCATGGAGTGCAGATTCGAAATCGCATGTTGCGCATATGTCTGAAGGGGATTTTTACGGAAGTGAAAAATCGGTTGTTATGTCAAAAGAAGATAATGTGAAAATAGAATTCACATCGTCTGCTGGCGCAAGCAAAGTTTTAAAAGAAAAAACGGCCCTACAGAAAGACGAAGTAATTGACGCGGCTGTGATGAGCTGCAGTGCATTGCGTGCATTCTTTGAAAAAGAAATATCAGACGCTAAAGCGAATGATGTGATGCTTTCATTGCACCTGAAAGCGACCATGATGAAAGTATCTGACCCGGTTATGTTTGGTCATGCAGTGACGGTCTATTTTAAAGAAGTATTTGAAAAACACGCTGAGACATTTTCTAAGATTGGTGTTGATCCTCGCAATGGTTTGGGTGATGTGTACGCAAAAATCACCAAGCTACCCGAAGCCGAAAGAAAAGCCATTGAGCAAGACTTAAATGATGCTTACGCAAATCGTCCTCGTCTTGCGATGGTAGATAGCGACAAAGGTATTACAAACCTGCACGTACCAAGCGATGTGATTGTTGATGCTTCTATGCCGGCGGCAATCCGTGCTTCAGGCCGCATGTGGGGTGCCGATGGAAAATTACATGATACAAAAGCACTTATCCCTGATCGTTGTTATGCCGATGTTTTCCAAGAAACGATTGATTTCTGTAAGCAGCATGGTGCGTTTGACGTTAAAACAATGGGTAATGTATCGAATGTCGGCCTGATGGCTCAAAAAGCAGAAGAATACGGTTCTCACGATAAGACCTTTATTATCGAAGAAGCAGGTACGGTTCGAGTCATTGATTCTTCTGGGCAGGTATTGATTGAGCATGCGGTGGAGCGTGGCGACATTTGGCGTATGTGCCAAACGAAAGATGCGCCGATTCAAGATTGGGTTAAGCTTGCCGTAAATCGTGCTAAAGCGACCGGTAACCTTGCCATTTTTTGGTTAGATGAAAATCGTGCGCATGATGCGAATCTTATTAAAATCGTAAACCGTTATTTGAAAGATCACGATACATCTGGTCTCGACATTCAGATCTTGTCTCCAGTTAATGCTGTCAAAGCCACCCTCGAGAGAGTAAAAAATGGCCAAGATACAATCTCCGTAACTGGCAATGTATTACGTGACTACTTGACGGATTTATTTCCGATTCTCGAATTAGGCACCAGTGCCAAAATGCTTTCGATCGTGCCGCTATTGGCCGGTGGTGGACTGTATGAAACCGGTGCCGGTGGTTCTGCTCCGAAACATGCAGAGCAAATGGCTGAAGAGTCACACCTTCGTTGGGATTCACTGGGTGAGTTTTTGGCGCTGTCTGTTTCACTTGAAGATCTGGGTGAAAAAACCCAAAACAGTAAAGCGCTTGTGCTGGCTAAAGCATTGAACAATGCAACGGGTAAATTCCTTGACCACGACAAGTCACCACAACGCAATGTCGGTGAGTTGGACAACCGCGGTAGTCATTATTATTTGGCGTTGTATTGGGCGCAAATGTTGGCTGAGCAAGACGAAGATGCTGAATTGAAAGCAGTGTTTTCAAAGGTGGCGGATCAGCTGAACGAAGCTCGCCCGCAAATCGTAAAAGATTTGACGGCTTCTCAGGGTGTAGCGGTGGATTTGGGTGGGTATTATCACCCTAGCCCAGAAAAGGTGGCTGCTGTAATGAGACCTAGCCAAGCATTAAATAGTATTATTGATGCTATCGGTTAGTGTTTAAATGTCCTTTGGGTCTACCTGAAGGACATTTAAAGTCAGAGTGTGAAAACCTAAAAAGGCCCGTAATGGGCCTTTTTAGGTTTTGGAGTGATCAGGAGGGTGACGCCGATCATGACGCTAGTTGGTTGATTCCTCAGTGGTTTCACCAAGTACTTTTTTGGCGTTTTCATCTTGGCTGTCGGATTGGGCAGGGGAAAGCATGTCAGTGGGAACGATATTAATGGCGTGAGTGCCTTTATCGCTTGGCTTGGTATCAAACTCTACAGACTGTCCTGCCTTTAGAGTTTTATAACCTTCTATCTGAATTGATGAATAGTGGGCAAACAAGTCTTCGCCGCCGTCATCAGAAAGGATAAATCCATAACCCTTGGCATTGTTAAACCATTTTACTTTCCCTGTTTGCATCATTTGTACTCCATAACCAGACTTGTAATTCTTATTATTGGAACCATATAGCATCAGAATGGTTGCTGTTAGTCATGGTTCCCGCGTGTGTGGAAGTTACATTGTGGTAATCGATACTCTTTGTCAAGGGTGGTCTCGGCTGTTTTTTATGCACCCTAATAAATAGGAAATTAGTCCTAGTAATAGCTTGTAATTAGGATCACAGACAATGTCTGAAAATAATCTAAAATTATCAAATGGGGATGAGCAGACGGACGGCGAAGGTGGCCTAGCAGTTGCACCAGTAAAGCCAGAACTCCAGAAGCCATCAAAATATCGTGTGTTAATGTTAAATGATGATTACACCCCTATGGACTTCGTAATTGAGGTGCTGAAGAAGTTTTTTGGCATGGATATGGAAAAAGCGACACAGGTCATGTTGGCAGTTCATACCCAGGGTAGCGCAGTGTGTGGAATCTTCAGTAAAGATATTGCGGAAACAAAAGCCGCAGTTGTAGTCCAATATGCAAGAGATCATCAGCATCCTTTGATGTGTGATGTTGAGAAAGTGAGCTAAGGCAGCGGGAGGTCGCAATGCTGAACAAAGATCTGGAGGCGACGTTAAACTCGGCTTTCAAAGAGGCTAGATCCAAGCGCCATGAATTTATGACGGTTGAGCACTTGTTGCTCGCGTTGCTGCAAAATGATTCGGCTAGGGAAGTATTAACCGCGTGTGGCTCGGATATTGATCGACTGCACAAAGACTTATTGGATTTTGTAGATTCAACCACACCACTCTTACCCGTCGACGACGAAGAGAGAGAAACTCAGCCTACACTAGGGTTTCAGCGTGTACTTCAGCGCGCGGTGTTCCATGTTCAAAGTTCAGGGAAATCTGAGGTCACGGGCGCAAACGTGTTGGTCGCTATTTTTAGTGAGCAAGAAAGTCAGGCAGTGTACTTTTTGAAACAACAGAATATTGCTCGTATTGATGTTGTGAATTTTATTTCCCATGGAATTTCTAAATTAACGAATCAATCAGAAGAGTCCGATGCCGAAGTTATGGATGAGGATTCTGGTGGAGAATCTGGCGGGCAGAGTGCATTAGAAAATTACGCAGTAAATTTAAATCGCTTGGCCAGAGAGGGCAAGATTGACCCACTTGTCGGGCGTGATGAAGAGTTACTGCGCGTGATACAAATTCTGGCGCGACGTAGAAAAAATAATCCACTTCTAGTGGGTGAATCCGGTGTGGGTAAAACGGCCATTGCAGAAGGTCTTGCTAAACGCATCGTCGACCAACAAGTCCCGGAGATCATGCAAGACGCTGTGGTGTATAGCTTAGATATGGGTGCGCTACTGGCGGGCACAAAATATCGAGGTGATTTTGAGAAGCGCTTCAAAGCTCTGTTAGCAGAGTTAAAGCGTCAAAAACATTCCATATTATTTATTGACGAAATTCATACCATTATCGGTGCCGGTGCAGCGTCTGGTGGCGTTATGGATGCGTCCAACTTACTGAAGCCATTGTTAAGCAGTGGTGAGATACGGTGTATGGGCTCGACGACATTTAATGAGTTCAGAGGCATATTCGAAAAAGACAGTGCTTTGACTCGTCGATTCCAAAAAATTGATGTGGTTGAGCCGGGAATTGAAGATACTTACCGTATTCTCAAAGGTTTAAAAAGCCGATTTGAATCACACCATGACTTGAAATACACCGACAAGGCATTACGAGCGGCTGCTGAATTGAGCGAGCGATACATTCGTGATCGTCACATGCCAGATAAAGCCATTGATGTGATTGATGAAGTGGGTGCCAGTCAGCGTCTTGTTGCCCCGAGCAAGCGCAAAAAGGTGATTAATGTTGCTGACGTGGAGAAGGTGGTCGCTAAGATTGCCCGCATTCCGTCTCGATCCGTTACGGTTGATGACAAGAAAACCCTGAAAGACCTCGATAAAAACATGAAGATGATGGTATTTGGTCAGGATGATGCGATTAGCTCATTGGCGAATGCGATTAAACTTTCGAGGGCTGGTCTAAAAGCGGCAGAAAAACCCATAGGTTCGTTTTTGTTTGCTGGTCCGACAGGCGTGGGTAAAACCGAAGTGAGTCGTCAATTGGCGCATGTCCTAGGCATGGAATTGGTTCGCTTTGATATGTCTGAGTATATGGAGCGCCACACCGTATCAAGGCTGATAGGAGCGCCCCCAGGCTATGTAGGCTATGACCAAGGTGGACTGTTAACCGAAGCGGTTAATAAAACGCCTCACTGCATTTTATTGCTGGACGAAATCGAAAAAGCGCATCCAGACGTTTTCAATCTGCTGTTGCAGGTGATGGACCACGGAACGCTCACCGACAACAACGGTCGCAAAACCGATTTCAGGCACGTCGTGTTGATTATGACAACAAACGCAGGGGCTGAATCGGGTAGTCGTCGTTCGATTGGTTTCAATGAGCAAAATCATTCAACGGATGCGATGGAAGTCATCCGTAAGACATTCACTCCTGAATTCAGAAATCGTCTGGATACTATTATTCAATTTGATGCACTGAATGAGCAGGTTATTGGGCATGTGGTGGATAAATTCTTAACCGAGCTTCAAGCGCAGCTGGACGACAAGAAAGTTGTTATCTATGCCACGGATGCTGCACGCAGCTGGTTGGCTAAGAAAGGGTATGACCCAGCAATGGGGGCGCGCCCCATGTCTAGGCTTATTCAGGAGCAAGTGAAGAAGCCATTGGCTGAGCACATTCTGTTTGGCTCGCTGGCTGAGAAAGGCGGCACAGTCAAGATTGATGTTGAAGGGGACGAAATTGTGTTGAGTATCGAAGAGGAGGAGATTGCTACTGTTTAGAGGGTGGTCGGCTTGCCAAGGTCTTATGGTCGCATAGTAGCGGCCTTAAGGCTGACTCAGTCATTTTGCATCTGAGTTGGCTGCAGACTCGTAGGATTTCTCAATAAAAAAGGCTCCATTTTATGGAGCCTTTTTTATTTGAAGACTTTGACCTAAGGCAGAGCCTTAGCGAGCACGATAAGTAATGCGACCTTTACTCAAATCGTAAGGTGTTAGTTCGACTTTAACTTTATCGCCAGTCAGGATGCGGATGTAGTTTTTACGCATTTTTCCTGAAATATGAGCCGTTACAACATGTCCATTTTCTAATTTAACGCGGAACATGGTGTTCGGTAAGGTATCCACTACCTCGCCTTCCATCTCAATATGATCTTCTCTAGACATTCATTCACCAAGGGTACATTGAAAAATTGCTGCGCATTCTGCCTGAATTCACAATAAGAATCCAGCAGACAGTCGGTCACGCTTGAATAAAAGGTGGTACTGTCTGGTGTGGCGGGCAGCTTACACAAGTCTACAACGCCTATGTCAGGCGCAGAGATGCGTTTATGTGCTTAAAATCGCAAACAGTCAATGCCAGTGAGCGATTGTGACGAAATTAGCCCTATTTTATTGACGACAATTTTAGCTAGGCGGTATTTGAGGGGCGGGTTGCCAGACATCGGCCTCAAAAATCTCAAGCGGCTGATATTGATTCTTATACATCATTTTTCGGCTTTCTTTAATCCAGTACCCCAGATATACGTATGGAAGCTTCAGTTTTTGAGCGTATTTGATTTGCCAGAGTACCGCCAAAGTTCCAAGGCTCCGTTTGCTTTCTTCGGGTTCAAAGTACGTATAAATCGCACTGATGCCATCATCCATGATGTCAACCACGGAGCAGCCAATCAGCGCCTCTTCTAGTCTTATCTCAATGAACTGCGTGTACCCCGTGTTTGTTGCCAGGAAATCGGCGTATTGTCGAATAGAGGGTGGGTACATGTCTCCGTCCATGTGTCGAATATTGATATATCGCTCGTAGATTCGATAATGATCCTCGGTCAGCGATGGCTGAGAGACCTCTAAGGTAAGATCTTTGTTTTGACTGAGAATGCGCTTAAATCGCTTGCTCCATCTAAAATCATTAACCATGACGCGGCTTGGTTTACATGCATTGCAACTGGGGCAATTAGGTCGATAAAAATGGTTGCCCGACCGGCGAAATCCTGCACGGCTTAGGTGACAGTACTGACTCCAGCTGGGGGAGTTGTTGGGGTCAACAAATACCGAGTTGGCTTTCTCGTTGGCTAGATAACTGCACTTATGGGGCTCCACAAGTGTTAGTAGCTTGAGTGGTTGAGGGTCTAATTGATGATTATTGCCTGTCAAATCGCCATTCCTCAGGGCCTGATATCGCAAGTGCATTATCTAAGATAGACAAAAATTGTCGTCTTGGCACTTCATGAGCTCCCATGGATGCCAAATAAGGGTTTTGAACTTGGCAATCAATGAGCACAAATCCCCAGCGGGAAAGCTGCTGGCTTAAGGATATAAACGCAACTTTTGATGCGTTTGTCGCTAGGCTAAACATGGACTCTCCAAAAAAGGCACCACCCATTGAAAGGCCATACAATCCTCCCACGAGGTCGTCTCCATGCCACACGTCCACCGAGTGTGCAAAGCCAGCTTTGTGAAGGTTAATGTATGCATGACGCATTTCGGCGGTAATCCAAGTGCCTGATTCAGTCGCTCTGGGTGAGGCGCAACCGTCAATTACCCGCTCAAACGCTTGGTCAAAAGTGACTCGGTAAAGGTTTTTCCGCATGAATTTTGCCAAGCTTCGCGAGCAGTGGACTTCATCAGGGTGGACGATGGATCTCGGGTCAGGGGACCACCAGAGAATGGGCTCACCTTCGCTAAACCACGGGAAAATGCCCTGAGCATAGGCATTTAATAAGCGGGTTTGAGTTAAATCGCCCCCCGCCGCTAACAACCCTTGTGGTTCATTTAGTGCGGTGGAGACGGGTGGAAACCACGCAGGGTCTTCATCTAGCCAATGCAAACTGATGCTCATAAGCGCAAGCCTAAGCAGAAATTGAGACGTAAGTCGTGGGTAAAAGTGCTATTTACTGGATAAATCCACATAAAACGATACAATCGGTTACTTAATGGATTTTCGCTAGGCTACTGTCTAAGTGCTTAAAAATAAACAAAAAGTTGAAGTAGACTGGAAGCAACAACTGGCTTCTGCCAGCCGCGAAGGTGCCCTCATCTTAGGCAGCTTGGCCTCAGTATTTCTTATCCTTTCTCTCATTTCCTATGTGCCAGATGATCCAGGCTGGAGACACTCAGGTTTTGCCATGAGTATACAAAACCTCGGAGGCGAAATGGGGGCGTTGCTTGCTGACGTGCTATTTAGCTTCGTTGGATATATGGCATTTCTGTTAGCGGCCATTCCGATTATCCAACTGATCCGTCGAATGATTGGCCCAGTGATCATGCACAGCTGGTTAGGCATATCTTGGCGCTTCTTTGGGCTGCTTTTATTGTTGTTTTCGGGCGCGGCAATTACGCATCTATACGAATCAGGTGACGCACTGCCGTTCGGTGTAGGGGGCATTGTGGGCGAAGCGATTGCCGAATACCTTTCTACGCACTTTGGGCACATTGGTGCTTGCATGGGCGCTTGGGGCGCGTTTCTGTTTGGGCTCACGGTGTTTGGTGATATTAGCTGGCTGGCGACTTTAGATCGGTTAGGTGGTCTCGTTCTAAAGATATCGCGATATCTGGGGCGTCGATTCTCTGGAGCGTTTACTAACCGTAGAGAAAACAAAGTTTTAGATGGCAAACCTGAAGTAAAGCGTAAGCTAAAAATAGACCCTGATTTTGACTTATTGGAAGCAAGCACACGCTTGTCGGAAGAGGAGGTAAAGTCAGCTCCTCGTTTAATTCACTCCATTCGAAGCGCTCACACTGAGCAATCAGCGGATGGCCGTGATGTAGGTCGCGAGCCTGAGCCACAAGGTGCGGTAGGCAAGGCGAAAAAAACGACGAACACATCGGCAGAGACATCAGTCGATGGTAAAAAAATCAAAATTCAGCCTTTCGAGAAAAAATCCAAGGGTGTGTCGACTATCCAAGGAAAAATGTTCTCCGGCGATGAGCTGCCGTCAATTGACCTGCTCGTAAGGCAGGAAGGCGTGACTGAATCAGGTTACTCGCCTGAAAAGCTGGAGTCCATGTCCCGTTTATTGGAACAAAAGCTTGCTGATTTCGGTGTGAAAATTGAAGTGGTTGCGGTGAATCCCGGCCCGGTGATTACGCGATTTGAAATTCAGCCTGCGCCGGGTGTCAAGGCCAGTAAAATAACCAATCTCGCAAAGGACATTGCGCGCTCACTGGCCATGGTGAGCGTCAGGGTCGTTGAAGTGATCCCCGGAAAATCGGTGATGGGGTTAGAGATACCTAATGAAAATCGCGCCATGGTTTATTTGGGCGATGTGCTCGCATCCTCCGAATACCAAGCCTCCAAGTCGCCGTTAAGCTTGGCGCTCGGGCACGATATTGCAGGTGACCCAGTGACCGCAGATCTTGCCAAAATGCCACACTTATTGGTGGCGGGCACCACGGGTTCTGGTAAATCTGTCGGCGTAAACTCCATGCTTATCAGTATGTTGTATAAGTCATCGCCTGATGATGTGCGCATGATCATGGTCGATCCTAAGATGCTTGAGCTTTCCGTTTATGATGGCATTCCACATCTCTTAACCCCCGTTATTACAGACATGAAAGAAGCCGCTAACGGACTGCGCTGGTGTGTAGGTGAAATGGAGCGCCGGTATAAGCTAATGGCTGCACTTGGCGTCAGAAATATTTCCGGTTACAACAAGAAAGTGCTCGATGCACGTAAGGCTGGTGAGCCCATCTTGGACCCCTTATGGAAACCCGAAGAGAGTTTTGAGCCGACTGCTCCCGAGTTGCAGAAATTGCCCTACATTGTGGTGGTGATTGATGAATTTGCCGACATGATGATGATTGTTGGTAAAAAAGTGGAAGAACTGATTGCTCGAATTGCTCAAAAGGCTCGAGCTGCAGGCATACATCTAATATTGGCGACTCAAAGACCTTCCGTCGACATCATTACCGGCTTGATAAAGGCAAATGTACCCACTCGTATCGCGTTCCAAGTGTCCTCTCGCATCGACTCAAGAACCATTTTGGATCAAGGTGGGGCAGAGCAGTTATTGGGTCATGGTGATATGCTTTACTTGCCTCCCGGTACATCTGTGCCGATTCGAGTGCACGGCGCTTTCATTGATGACGATGAGGTGCATGCGGTGGTGGCAGATTGGAAATCCCGAGGTGAGCCCGAATTTATTGAGTCTATTACCGATGGTAGTGATGGAACCATCATACCCGGTATGCCGTCGGAGTCTGATGATGGCGAAGCTGATGCACTTTTTGATGAGGCGGTCGCCTTTGTAACGGAAACCCGCAAGGTTTCGATTTCGAGCGTGCAGCGCAAATTAAGAATCGGATACAACCGAGCCGCCAGACTCGTGGAAACTATGGAGCAGGCGGGGGTTGTATCTACGCCCGCTTCCAACGGGAGCCGAGAAGTATTGGCCGCGCCTCCGGTTCAATCCTAATCAATCGAATTAACTTGTTAACAGTACATGGAAAATTTTGTGAAATTTGAAATCAAATCATGGTGTGCAATTGTATTAACCATCGCCTTGAGCAGTATGGTCAACAGTGCTTGGGCGGATGAAATGGCGATCGAGCGTTTACATGCTCTTCTAAAGCCACTGGCTAATGTTGAAGCGACTTTTGTTCAGCATAATTTTGATGGCAAAGGTAGCATCCTGCAAACCATGAAAGGGGTGTTGAAAGCTAAAACACCAGGTAAGTTTCGGTGGGAAACCGCCGATCCTTTTCAGCAATTGTTGGTCACCGATGGTGAGACCCTTTGGTTGTATGACCAAGATTTGGAGCAGGTAACCGAACAGCCATTGGACAAGCGCGTGATCGCGACTCCCGCATTGATCCTGAGTGGCGAATTGAACCAAATTGATGAGGCGTATGAGGTTTATGGTGAGCAAATGCAAGACGAGTGGCACTTTGTACTGATCCCTCGCAGCCAAGATGTTTTATTTGATCGTCTCAGATTAGAGTTTGATAGCCAGCAAATGTTGTCGCGCATGACCATAAAAGATGAGGTAGGCCAAAAAACCGTACTCTCTTTCCGTGATGTAAAGGTCAGCGCCACATTGCCAGATAGTCTATTTACATTTATCGCGCCGAAAGGTGTAGATGTCATTAAGAACGCGGAATAAGGGTCCACTCGAATTATGCAATCGGGTCTGTTCCAAGAATCCAGTGGCTACGAACCACTCGCATCTCGGCTTAGGCCTACCCGCCTAGAGGAGTATCGTGGCCAAGAACACTTGCTGGGTGCAGATAAGCCGCTCCGCAAGGTGATCGAGAGTGGTGTTCTTCACTCTATGATTTTTTGGGGGCCTCCCGGCGTAGGCAAAACGACACTGGCTAAAATACTCGCCTCGTATGCGGATGCTGCATTTATCTCCATTTCTGCTGTCATGGATGGTGTTAAAGAAATTCGAGCTGCCGTTGCGGAGGCGCAACAGTACAGGGCAAGTGGTCGCAAAACTCTATTGTTTGTGGACGAAGTACATCGATTCAATAAAGCGCAGCAGGATGGCTTCTTACCGTTTGTGGAAGATGGCACCGTGATATTTATTGGTGCTACCACCGAAAACCCTTCTTTTGAGCTAAACGGCGCTCTGTTATCCAGAGCTCGTGTCTATAAGTTAAGAGCACTTACTTCGGAAAGCCTACAAAACCTAGTCGAAGATGCTGTTGTTTCCCCCAATGGCTATCAACGTGAGAACCTAACCATAGAGCCGTTGGCTGCACGTCAATTGGCCATAGCAGCGGATGGTGATGCCCGACGCGCATTAAACTTATTGGAAATGGCCGCGGATTTGTCCATGTCGGATGCACAAACTTGCATCTCTGAGAAAACCGTTGCCGAGATCGGGCAAGACTCGTTGCGGCGATTCGATAAAGGGGGCGATCTTTTTTACGAGCAAATCTCAGCACTGCATAAATCAGTGAGGGGTTCATCTGTCGATGGTGCACTCTATTGGTTTGTTCGTATGATTGACGGCGGCTGCGATCCTCTCTATGTCGCACGTAGAGTGGTGAGAATGGCCTCCGAAGACATTGGTAATGCTGACCCTAGGGCGCTCCAGTTAGCGTTGAATGCTTGGGATACATACGAGCGATTGGGCAGTCCAGAAGGTGAGTTGACCATCGCGCAGGCCATAGCCTATTTGGCAGCTGCCCCTAAGAGTAATGCCGTGTACAGTGCTTATAATCGGATTCGGGAGCAGGTTCGCACTTCCCCCAGTTTTGATGTGCCCATGCATTTGCGCAATGCCCCCACCAACCTTATGAAAGATGAAGGTTATGGAGGTGAGTATCGCTACGCTCACGACGAGCCAGAGGCTTATGCGGCAGGTGAGTGTTACTTACCTGAAGAGATTCAGCACCTTCAGTTTTACGAGCCAGTCGATCGTGGGCTTGAATCTAAGATAAATCAAAAGCTTCAGCATTTGCGTACATTAGACAAGCAAAGTGCATTGAAGCGATATAAAAATACGAACTAAACCTACAAATTGGCGGACTGATTCCGTATGCAATGGTTAATAATTGCGCTAGGCGGGGCATTTGGAGCCGTCAGTCGAGCTTTTATCAGTGCTCAAGTCGCAAAAGCATTGGGTGCCACCTTTCCCTTTGGTACACTTCTTGTCAACGTAGTGGGCTCATTTTTAATGGGCCTTTGTTTTGTCATCATTGTTGAACAACTAAAGATGCCGAGCCATTGGCGAGAACTCATCATGGTCGGATTTTTAGGTGCATTTACAACCTTTTCAACGTTTTCGTTGGAAAGTCTATCAATGTTACAGCACGGGCAATGGCATATGGCTCTGTTGTATATGCTCACCAGTTTAACTGGGTGTGTGCTTGCCTGCTATTGTGGCTGGGCATTTGCAAAATGGCTTATTTAGGTATTTGGAAATACAGACATGTTGGATATCCGCAAGGTTAGAGAAAACCCTCAAGGCATCGCCGAACAACTTAAGAAAAAATATTTTGACTTCGATGTAGCCTCATTTACTTCATGGGATGCAGCCCGTAAAGAAGCGGATATTCAGTCACAGAATTTACAAGCTGAGCGTAAACAAGCCTCTAAGAAAATTGGTGAGTTGAAGCAGCAGGGCATGAGTATTGATGAAGCCAAAGCTCAAGTGGCAGAAATACTGAAGAAAATTGACAGCGAATTAGATGAAGCCGTTAAAAAAGCAAAAGAGGCCCAAGAAGCTCTAAATGCCATGTTGATGGCCACGCCCAACTTACCGGATGATTCTGTACCAGTTGGGAAAGATGAAGAGGAAAATGAAGAAATTCTAAAGTGGGGCACACCGCGTACCTTTGACTTTGAACCGAAAGATCACGTGGATGTGGGCAGTGAAGTCGGTGGTTTAGACTTCGAAACGGCCACCAAGGTGACGGGCAGTCGTTTCGCCATGATGCAAGGCCAAATGGCGCGCCTGCATCGTGCTTTGATCCAGTTCATGCTGGACACACACACACAAGAACACGGATACACAGAAATCTATGTTCCTTACCTCGTTAATGCTGATTCATTGAAAGGCACGGGGCAGCTTCCAAAATTTGAAGAAGACCTGTTTAAAATTCCATTTGGTGACAGCCAATTTTATTTGATCCCCACTGCGGAAGTGCCTGTGACGAACGTTGTTCGCGATTCAATCGTTGAGGCTAAAGATTTACCTATGCAGTTTACCGCGCATACACCTTGTTTCCGAAGTGAAGCAGGGAGTTATGGTCGTGACACGCGTGGCATGATCCGCCAGCATCAGTTCGAAAAAGTAGAGCTGGTTCATATGGTTAAGCCCGAGGAAAGTGAAGCGGCTCTTGAAGCATTGACTGGTCACGCGGAAACCATTCTTCAACGACTCGAATTGCCATATCGTAAAGTGAAATTGTGCGGTGGAGACTTAGGGTTCTCTGCTTCAATGACTTATGACCTCGAAGTGTGGTTACCGGGTCAGGGCAAATATCGTGAGATATCTTCTTGCAGTAATTGCATGGATTATCAAGCTCGTCGCATGCAGGCAAGATGGCGTAACCCTGAAACGGGTAAGCCTGAATTGCTGCATACATTGAACGGTTCTGGTCTAGCAGTCGGGCGCACGCTGGTGGCCATTCTAGAGAACTACCAGCAAGCTGATGGCACCGTAACAATCCCGGCAGCCCTAAGACCTTACATGGGCAACCTTGAAGTAATGGGTTAAACAATCCACCTAACGCACTGTTTTTAAATTAATAAACCAGTGTTGTTCAGATGGATGGTTGGTCTGGGACACTGTGCAGGCGTTTAAATAATGACCGAGTAAGCGGCTATGTTTACTCGGTCATTTGAATGACTATTACGCTTAGCCTCCGGCTTGTAAATGTGAGAACCCCATGAAATTCCTTCCTTTATTTTTCGATCTGAAAGGTAAATCAGTACTCGTCGTCGGTGGTGGAGAGGTCGCTCAGCGGAAGTGCACATTGCTGATGAAGGCAGGCGCTGTCGTCACTCTGTTGGCACCAGATGTTAAGGCTGAATTAGAATCCCTCGTTCATACACAAGGCGGGCACGTACATAAAGAGCGCTACTGCGATACATTCTTAGTCTCTAAAATTCTCGTGGTCGCAGCGACGAATGACCCTCAAGTTAACGTTCAAATATCTCAAGATGCGCAGAGTCGCTCTATTCCTATCAATGTTGTTGATCACCCTGAACTGTGCACATTTATTTTTCCTGCAATCGTGGATCGTTCGCCGATCATTGCGGCGGTGTCTTCGGGCGGTTCTTCCCCAGTATTGGCACGTTTGCTCAGAGCTAAGTTGGAAACGGTATTGCCTGCGACGTATGGAAAGCTCGCAACATTGGCTGAACGGTATCGAGAGAAAGTAAAAGGCACCTTTACTACGATCAATCAGCGCCGTGGATTTTGGGAGTCCGTATTGCAAGGGCAAGTCGCCGACATGGTGTTTGCCGGTAAAGATAAAGAAGCCGAATCCCTACTGATTTCTGAGCTTGATGCTAAACAAACAAAGATTCGTGAAAAAGGTGAGGTTTACTTGGTGGGTGCCGGCCCTGGTGACCCTGACTTACTTACCTTTAAAGCCCTAAGATTAATGCAGCAGGCCGATGTTGTGCTCTATGACCGGCTCGTATCACAGCCTATTGTCGATATGTGTCGCCGAGACGCTGATCGTATTTATGTTGGTAAATCACGGTCGCAGCATGCTGTTCCTCAGGACGAAATCAACCAACTTCTTGTTAAGCTGGCCAAAGAAGGCCGTCGAGTTTTGAGATTGAAAGGCGGTGATCCTTTTATATTCGGGCGTGGTGGCGAAGAAATCGACTTGCTTGCTGATGAAGGTGTGCCGTTTCAAGTGGTGCCCGGTATTACCGCAGCTTCAGGTTGTGCTGCCTACTCCGGTATTCCTCTGACACACCGAGACTACGCCCAATCGGTGCGCTTTGTGACAGGGCATCTAAAGGACAATTCAGCTAATTTGCCTTGGGCAGAGCTGGTACATCCCAATCAAACGATTGTCTTCTATATGGGTTTGATGGGGCTGAGTATCATTTGTCGTGAGCTGCAACAGCATGGAATGAACCCAGAGACCCCAATTGCTTTGGTGCAAAAAGGCACGACAAAGGACCATAAAGTGGTCATTAGTACATTGGAGCAAATGCCCGCTGATATTCAAGCGCAACCCGTTTCAGCCCCCACTCTAATTATCGTGGGAGAGGTGGTGTCGCTACATGATAAGTTAAAATGGTTTGATCCTGAGGCGCACAGCTAACAAACCGCGAGAGTCCTTTCCTTGTGCGGTGTCAAACCGTCTCCTTTATTTGGCTAATTCTACCGAACGCTAGGCGCGTCTAGCGTTCGACCTTGCCCCATCATTGTCTATGCTTATCTAAAAGTGCGCTACTGGTTGCGTCGAGGGTAGGTATGAACTTTTTTAGCAATTGGTCAATTAAAGTCAAAATATTGATGATACCGAGCATTGCTGTGATTGGCTTTCTTGTGAACTTGTTTGTGAACACCGTTATAAACAGCGCCAACTCTAATCGACTAGAAAACATACAAAATCTTTACTTTCCGGTGGTTCAATCCTCACGCGAAAACATCGTACGGATTAATCGCATTGAAGAGCTACTGAATACTGCTGTGAGTATCGGTGAAGCGGATATGGTGGCGTCAGCAAAAAGCACGTTTAATGACTTAAAAAGCAAAATACAGGAACAGGAATTACTTTGGAGTGAGCAAACTCAATTCTTGAAGCAGACGGAGCAGGTCGCGGATGAGTACTTTAAAGTGGCGCTCAAACTGTCGGAAGGCATGGTGAATGGGAGTTTGGACCCAGCCTCTATTCCCTCCTTAGTGCAGACGATGAATGAAACCCTCAAAAAGCTCAAAGACTCACTCGCAGCCTTTAATGAATCGGCGCTGCAAGCCTTTAAGAATACCGTTCAGGTGTCGAATAAAGCAACGGCGAACGCGCTGGCGACAACCTTAACCGTCAGTGCGATTTCCATTGGGGTCATTATCCTGTTTAGCCTGAGTATTGTTATGGTGATCACTCGAAACCTCAATCAAATACTGTTGTCATTGAAAGATATTGCCAGCGGGCAAGGGGATCTCACCAAGCGACTAAGGCAAAACAGCAATGATGAAATCGGCATGGTCGTACATTGGTTCAACCAATTTATGGATAAGCTTCAAGAAAGCATAACTGATGTGGTTCGCTCGCTGTTGCCCCTAACAAAAGTCTCAAATGATTTAGGCCATATGACAAAGCAGACATCTGCAATGACCGACCATCAAAGTCATGCGACAGATGAAGTCACCCGCCTCGTGGATGAAATGTTTACCAGTGTTCAGGCTGTCGCCGCGAATGCATCGAGTGCTGCAGAGGCGGCCAGAGAGGCAGATTCAGAGGCCAAGGCCGGCAGAGCCGTTGTGACGAAATCCGTAGAATCCATTAATGATTTAGCCAGTGAAGTCGAGCGTGCCGCTCAAGTCATCACTAAGCTTGAATCTGACACCGAAAATGTTGGCAGCATTCTCGATGTCATCAAGGGAATTGCAGAGCAAACTAATCTATTGGCCTTGAATGCTGCTATCGAAGCTGCAAGAGCAGGCGAGCAGGGACGGGGGTTTGCCGTCGTGGCGGATGAAGTGAGGACGTTAGCATCGAGAACCCAAGACTCCACACAAGAAATTCAGCGCGTGATTGAAGAGCTTCAAAGTGCTTCTCGGTCTGCCGGTGAAGTAATGAGCAATAGTCAGAAGCAGGCTCAGCTAAGTGTTGAAAATGCCGCCAAAACCGATGAAACCTTAGCCATCATTACAGACAAGGTGGGGTCAATTACACGAATGAATACCGAAATCGCAGCGGCTACGGGTGAGCAGGAAACGGTCAGTGATAACATCAAACACAATGTTGAGGGGATACGCAGTAACGCTGAAGCCGCTGTTAAAAATGGACAGGACATCGACAAAGCCAGTGTTTCATTGATTAAAATTTCGAAAAACCTGCGTAAAGTTTCATCTCAATTCCGCGTTTAACCCGCAGGCTCACCGAGTCGGTAAAATGGCAGTGGGCGCACGATAATCAATGGCATGCTTAACTGCGCCCAGTACTCACATCGATTGTTTTAATCGTTGCAACACGTCGACACCTCGGTCGAGTGAAGACTGCTCGTGGTAGAAATGCGGACTAAATCGTACACCTCCGCCTCGGTTTGCACAGATTACTCGCTCTTTCATCAGTGCTTGGTAAAGTTGATTCGAATCAACGCCTTCCACTTCAAACGTCAAGATGCCCGACTTTAATCGTGGAACTGGTGTACTGAGAATCTTTACGCCTTTTATAGATGTAATTGCGTCTTCCAGATAGGCGACATTTTTCAATATTTGTTGGTGAATGGTATCCATGCCGACTTCAAGTAATAAACTGAGGCTGGCAGAAAGCGCAAAAGCCCCCAGCATGTTAGGTGACCCGCACTCAAATCGCTTTGCATTTTTTGCAATGCTCCAAGTCTGCTTGGAGTAGTCACCCGGGTTGTCAATCATATGCCAGCCATATTGTTGAACTTCTAGCGATTCCAGCAGCGCATGGCGACAGTAAAAGACAGCCATGCCTTCAGGACCGAGCATCCACTTATGACCATCTGCCATGGCAAAATCAGCGTATATTTCTTGTACATCAAATGGACGTGCGCCTATGGATTGAATGGCGTCCACGCAAAATAAAATATTGTGGCGGCGGCAGTGTTGGCCAATCATTTTAAGATCTAAACTGATACCGGAGGCGTATTGAGTTGAGCTGATGGAAACTAGCTTAGTGTTAGCGGTGATCGCATCAATGAGGTTTTGCTCTGGTGAGTCTGTGTTTGATACGGAAGCGGTGAGAACTTTTACGCCAAACTTTTCTTGTAGCGACTCCCAGACGATTCGATTAGATGGAAACTCTTCATCGCTGATTAAGATCTCATCGCCTTCAGACCATGTCAGACCATATGCCACGACGGAGAGTGCTTCAGAAGTATTTTTGAGCAATGCAATCTCATCGACGCTTGCAGCGTTGACGAGTTGTCTTAATTGTTCCCTCAATTCTGCTTCTTTGGTCATCCAATTTGGGTACTGTGTCGCACCCAAAACGGTGTTTTCCAATGCGAAGTCATTCAGGGCAATGCGTGTTCGATGGGGCCATGGCCCAACAGCTGCATGGTTTAAGTAAACTAAATTCGTTTCTTGAGGGAATTCTTGTTGAAAATTCATCTCATTAACTCTTATTTTCAAAGCAAAGTTGATAGAATCTAACACCAAGCGTTACTAAATTGTAAGGAATCTCAATGTCAGGTTTAAAATCGGCTCCCGCGCAAGTTCATCCGGATTTTAGCAGGATCCGAACTCAAACCATCGAATCTCTTGGGATCGAAGTTGAAGAGTATTTGCACAACGCCACTGGGGCCATGCATTACCACCTTAATGCAGATAATGATGAAAACGTTTTCCTCGTTGCCTTGCGCACCATGCCCACCGACTCAACAGGTGTCGCCCATATCCTCGAGCATACGGCGTTATGTGGCAGTGAAAAATATCCTGTTCGTGATCCATTCTTCATGATGATTCGTCGTTCATTGAACACATTCATGAATGCTTTCACCAGTAGCGATTGGACAGCATATCCCTTTGCATCAAAAAACAAAAAAGACTTCAATAATTTGCTCTCTGTATACTTGGACGCCGTCTTTTTTGCCAAGTTGGATGAAATGGATTTTGCACAGGAAGGTCATCGTCTGGAATTTGAAGACCCTGCTGATGCCAAAAGCCCCTTGCAGTTTAAGGGAGTGGTGTTTAATGAAATGAAGGGTGCCATGAGTAGTCCAGTCAGTCAGTTATGGCAGACCATGACAAAATACCTTTACCCTACCTCCACATACCACTTCAACAGCGGTGGTGAACCTGAGTCCATATTGGACTTAAGTTACGATGATTTAAAATCTTTCTATAAAGAGCATTATCACCCATCCAATGCTGTTTTCATGACCTACGGTGATATCCCCGCCGATGAGCACCACAAAAAATTTGCAGAATATCTCGGTCGATTCGAAAAAAGTCCTGAACATATCTCCGTCAATGACGAGAAGCGGTACTTTGCTCCCATCCAAGTACGTGAATCCTACGGATATCAATCTGAAGACGGGTTAGATGGCCATACACATCATGTTGTTGGATGGTTGATGGGGCAGAGCATAGATTTGGATGAACAATTAGAAGCGCATTTCCTCTCCAATTTATTGCTTGAGAACAGCAGCTCTCCATTAAGGCACGCATTGGAAACCACCGACTTAGGCAGTGCCCCTTCACCGCTCTGTGGCCTTGAAGACTCAAATAAGGAAATGTGCTTCCTGTGCGGCGTTGAAGGCAGCGACCCAGAGCATACCGCAGCGGTAGAAAAATTAATCACGGAAACCTTAGAAAAAGTAGCCAACGAAGGTGTAAGTGATGAACAAATCGAATCTGTTTTGCACCAGCTTGAGTTGAGCCAAAGGGAAATCGGTGGTGATTCATACCCATTTGGGCTGCAACTTATTTTGTCTGCGTTGGGCGCGGCTACCCATTACGGTGATCCGGTTGGTCTTCTCAATTTAGACCCTGCACTTGAGCGTTTACGTGAAAATGCTCAGCAGCCTGATTTTGTTAAGCAGCTCATCGAAAAGCACCTACTGAATAATCCGCATCGTGTGACATTAACGCTGACACCGGACGATCAGTTGGATGATCGAAAGAAACAAGCCGAGGCCGATGCATTGGCAAAAATTCAATCTGAATTAACCGAATCGGATATTAATCAAATCGTAGAGCGAGGCGTCAACCTTAAAGAACGACAGCTCGCGAAAGATGACGAGTCGCTACTGCCAAAAGTGACATTAGAAGATGTTGCGCCAACGTTACTGGTGCCAAACGCAGAAATAGAAAGCCTGAGTGGCAATGGCAAATTGTTCGCGTATGAGCAAGGCACCAATGGCTTGGTGTACCACCAAGTCAATATCCCATTACCCGAGCTCAATGCAGAAGAACGGATTCTGCTACCGCTATTAACTCAGTTGGTAACGGAAGTAGGTCTAGGTCAAGACGACTATCTAACGACTCAGCATAAGCAATCATTAGTGGTCGGGGGAATCAGCACTTACAGCAGTGTGAGATCGACAATAGAAGATGTACAAAAAGTACAAGGTTACTGGACGCTTTCCGGTAAAGCATTGAGTCGAAATGGTGCTGATTTTTTCAATTTAATGCAAGAAACCCTGACAAAAGCGCATTTTAGTGAAAAGGGTCGAATTAGAGATTTAATTGCTCAGTCGCGAATGAGACGCGAGCAAGGCATTACAGGTAATGGTCATGGATTGGCCATGAGCTTAGTGAGCAGTGGTATGTCGCCATCTGCAAAGCTAGCCTTTGATATCGGTGGGCTACCAGGATTATTACGTGTTCGAAAGCTTCAATCTGATTTGAACGATGAAGCCAATATGAATGCCTTGTGCCAGCAGCTCGCGGACTTATATCAAAAAGTCACATGTGGTGAACAAGAGCACGTATTAATCAGCGATCAACAAAGTTTGCCTGATTTAAAACAATCTCTGGTGACCCAATGGTCAGATTTTGGGGCTAAGAGTTCGTCACACTATCACTTAGACCCGGTTGATGAACAAGTTAAAACCGTTTGGTCCGTACCGACACAAGTTAGTTTTTGTGCAAAAGCCTATAAGACCGTAAGTCCTGACCACCCAGACGCTGCGAAGCTGGCTGTTTTAGGTGCTTACTTGAGAAATGGATTTTTACACACGGCTATTCGTGAACAAGGTGGGGCATATGGCGGAGGGGCAAGCCAAGACAGTTCTATAGGTGCATTTAAATTTTATTCATATCGTGATCCTCGTTTTGAAGCAACGCTAAATGATTTCGACCGTTCTATCGATTGGTTATTGCAAGAGAACCACGGTTATGAGCCTCTTGAACAAGCTATTTTAGGTGTCATGGGCAGTATTGATAAACCTAATTCTCCAGCGGGTGAGGCTAAGCAGGCTTATCATAACGAGCGCATTGGCAGAACCGCCGAGTGGCGCAATGCATTTAGACAGCGTGTTTTAGGCACGACTGTTGATGATTTGGCCAAACTCGCGAATACCTACTTAAAGCCAGAATTAGCCAGCAGTGGCGCCTTGATTCCTCAGTCGAGAATAGAAGAGGCCAAGGCATTAGGCTTTGAAGTGAAAGAAGTGTAAACCGAGTGGAATAGTCGACTACCAGAGCAGCAAGGGCTGCTCTGGTAGTCGGATTGACGACAGAAATGGTACAAAAAAAGTATAAAGCCAAAACACCGTTGAGCTTATGAGACAAAAAAAACAATCAATTCAACTCCGCCGGAGACTGCATCGCATCATTACAACGCAGTGTCATGAGAATAAACTGTATTGATTGCAACATCAGCGATTGAATGCTGGTGGAATCAAAAACCATTAAAATTATAGGATTTAACGCATGTTTAAAATTGGGGGCGTACTGCTGCTTATGCTAAGCATCAGTGCATTCGTGAGCGCAGAGAATTTGCTAGAAGCGAGTGAGTCGCAAGCACAGAAAAATAACAAGAACGCTCAGCTATCTCAAAAAAAGGTAGATGGACTATACGATAGTACACGCTCAGATTTGGCTGAATATCGGACCATAACAAACGAGATAGAACAGCTTAAAGTATACAATCGCCAAATGCGCGAAATTGTACGCAGTCAAAATGAAGAACTGACGTCGTTACAGCAACAAATTGATCAAGTAGAGCAAACACAACAAGGTATTATGCCCCTAATGGAGCGTATGTTAATGGGCCTTGAGCAATTTGTTCAGCTAGATTTGCCATTTCTGCTAGAGGAAAGGCAGGACCGAATCTCTGTATTGCGAGCACTACTGGTGGCGGGTGATACCACCGTTTCTGAGAAATTTCGACGGGTACTTGAGGCTTATCAAATTGAATTGGAGTACGGACGAACAATAGAAGCCTACCGTGCAAACCTTTCTGAAAATACTATGGTCGATTACTTACGAATTGGGCGGGTGGCACTTTACCATCTTTCACTTGATGGTCAGTCTGCTTCTATTTGGGATAAAAAAAGTCAGCAATGGGT
Organism: uncultured Saccharospirillaceae bacterium; assembly: GCA_947503895.1. Lineage (GTDB taxonomy): Bacteria > Pseudomonadota > Gammaproteobacteria > Pseudomonadales > Oceanobacteraceae > Bermanella. Next base: position 397,831 of record CANNFT010000001.1, on the reverse strand, counting down.
GAAATTAGATGATGCTTACACACGATCATTACGTAAAGGGCTGAGCATTGCTCGCCAACAAGCGGCTCCGAGTTTATTAGAGTTACCGCTGCCAACACTGGAGACACGCTCATGATGATTCGCAATTTTCTGCTGATAGCGTGTGGTTTACTCACCAGTTTTAATGTTCTTTCCGAAACATCACCTGAAGCGAATCAAGCACAGCAAAGTTTGCAGAGCTTGCTAAATAAGGTAAAGGCTGACGGCTTAAAAGAAACCCAAGAACACAAAGTTCGCGAAGCGGAGTTTTTAAAGGATAAAAATCAGCAAGCGCAATTATTGAAAGACGCCAAGTCGCTTCTGGTCTCGACTAAAAAAGAAACCGAACTGTTAAAAAAAGCGTTCGATAAAAATGAATTGGATATCGCCAAATACGAAGAATCTTTGCGTTTAAGAATGGGCAACCTAGGTGAAATGTTTGGCGTCGTGCGTCAGGTTTCTCAGGATGTTGCATCCATTCGAGCAAACTCGATTTTGGCAATGGAGCTGGGTGCGAAATCCGAAGTATTGGATAAGCTGTCAAATAGCCGAGCATTACCCAGTATCCCAGAGCTAGAATCGCTATGGGTTGATATTCAAACACAAATGACCGCTCAAGCTCAGATAGAGCAAATGCAACAGAAATATATTGATGAAAGTGGTGTTTCTCAAACCGGTGACATTACCCGTGTTGGCCCGTTCATCGCATTTCATAGTCAAGGTTATCTGCAATATGATGCCGAATCACAACAACTTATTCAGCTTAGCAGGCAGCCTCCCGAAGCCTTACACATCGTAGATTACCTTCAATCCAATGCACCATTTGCAACTCTCGGGTTTGATCCGACACGCGGTGCCATGTTGGGTTTAACGACTCAAAGCCCAGACATCATGGAGCGCATTGAACAAGGTGGTGTGATTGGTTATGTGATCATTACTTTGGCGATAGTGGGTATTTTGTTTGCCTTGATTCGATTGGTGCAAATGATATCCATTAATTCGAAGGTATCGGCTCAATTGAAAAACCCTGAATCCCCCAATACCAATAATCCATTAGGGCGTGTTCTCACAGTCTATAAGCAAGACACGGATGCTGACATGGATATCGTTGAAATGAAATTAGACGAAGCCGTGTTAAAAGAAGTGCCCAGTCTAGAAAGAGGGCAAACGTTAATCAAATTGTTGGCCAGTGTCGCACCGCTTTTGGGGTTGCTGGGAACCGTAACGGGGATGATTGCGACTTTTCAATCAATCACGCTATTCGGTACGGGTGATGCGAAACTTATGTCTGACGGTATATCACAAGCCCTCATGACAACCGTATTAGGATTGGTAGCGGCCATCCCTCTTTTGTTCTTGCACAACCTGGTGAGTTCGCGAAGTCGCCACCTTATTCAGATATTGGATCAGCAATCCGCAGGTCTAATTGCAGAGTTGGCTGAGAAAAAAGAATGAATGATCTGCAATCATTCTTAGAAGCAGGCGGTCCAGTATTATTCGGTATCCTCGTCGTTTCAGTGGTGCTGTGTTCATTAATTGCCGAGCGCTATTGGTTTTTTAAGCGTGATGCCATGCGAATTTGCCAACAACACGCGCAGCGTTGGAAATTGCGAAAAAATCGACATGGCTGGCATGCACAAAAGATACGTGAAGCCATGATTTCGGATGTGGCAATGCGATTCGAACAGCACCTACCAGTGATTAAACTGACAATCATGCTATGTCCTTTACTGGGCCTATTGGGCACGGTCACCGGCATGATTCAAGTTTTTGATGTTATGGCGATCACTGGAACCGGAAATGCGCGGGCTATGGCCTCTGGTATTTCGCAAGCAACCATTCCCACTATGGCGGGCATGGTTGTTTCACTCATTGGTATATATTTTAAAACCCGATTTGACGGCATGGCCAAAAAACAATTGGAGATTTTCCAAGATAGGCTCGTTAAAAACGTCAATAGGGAGGGAGCACTATGAGACGTCAACATGTGAGTTTAGATAGCCAAGATGATGCTATCGACATGACTCCAATGCTCGATATTGTATTCATCATGCTGATCTTTTTCATTGTCACCACGTCTTTCGTTAAGGAAAGCGGAGTGACGGTGAGCCGACCTTCTGCATCCACTGCTGAGACCGATAAGAAAGGGAATATAATGGTGGCCATTCGACCCAATGGAGAAATATGGATAGATAAAAGGGCGGTTGATGTTCGCTCTGTTCGGGCGAACATTGAAAAGTTGAAGGCAGAAAATCCTGAAAGCGGGGTGGTCATACAAGCGGATACAGATGCCCGTATGGGACTAGCTGTACAAGTTATGGACCAAATTCGGTTAGCTGGTGTTGGAAACATCTCTATTGCCGCTGACCCAGGACAATAATCATGCGGTTATTACTAGCCATTCCCATCGGAATACTTGCTGCATTATCTGTTTTTTGGGGAATGCAATGGATGATTTCGCCCTCGGCACAAACACGAGTCAGCAGTGAAGACATTGCTATGGTCGATTTCATTCGCACATTGAAAGATACAGAAACCCAGAAAAAGGAACGCGAAAAGAAAGAACCGCCTAAGCCTAAAACTCCGCCTACGCCACAAATGCCTCAGCTATCGGAGAAAAAAAATACGCCTAAAGCACCGAATTTAGATTTGCCTAAAATCGATTCGACACTCAGCAGTTTTAAAGGTGATGCCTTGGGTAGCATGTTAAATGGGTATGGTGTTGGCGACTCTGACATTGTTCCGCTTGTGCGCGCAGAGCCTCGTTATCCCCAACAGGCAAAAGCCAGAAAACTAGAAGGGTATGTTCGAGTTCGCTTAGTCATTGATGAAACAGGAAGCGTAGATGATGTTGAAGTGATCGAATCTGAACCAAGAGGGGTATTCGAACGAGAAGCCATAAGAGCAGCATGGCGTTGTAAGTTTTCGCCAAAGCAGGTAGATGGTCAGGCGGTATCCCAAGTGGCCACCATGAAATACGAATTTAAGATGGAGAAGTAACGTAATGAAAAAAATCCATGCTTATTTTCTATGTCTACTCTGTACATTATTCAGTTATTCAGTGATGTCTGCACCATCGCTATCACCCCGCACTTACAATAGTTTGATGGAAATTCAATCGAAGATTGATGAAACATTAACGAATGAAACTGTTAAGGAATTGGACCAAGAACTTAAAGAAATGGCGGAAGACCTTTCCGGAAGTTCGCTTGGGTTAGCGTTGACCTTGCAAACTCATGCGCAGTTAATGGTGAAACTAGAAAGACCAAACGATGCCATTAGACTGCTGAAAAAAGCCGTTGCAATCGAAGATTTAGATGCTGCCACAGCCAACCAGATGAAAATATTCTTAGCGCAAATGCAATTTTCTCAAGCGGATTATTTGGGTGCTATTTCTGTATTAGAGCCGTGGCTGAAATCAATGGATAAAACTTTACCGGCGTCTGCTTATGCGATGTTGGCAGCAGCGTATTATTCAACAGAGAATATGGCTGTTGGATTGCCTTATATTGAATGGGCTATAACCTTATCTAAGGACGCGAAACAGCCATGGCTTCAAATGGCCTTTTCGGGTAATTACCAGCTTAAAAAACTCGATCGGGCGCTGTCATACTTGGATATGCTGATTCTGAATTTTCCTGAAGTCGCGCAATACTGGAACCAAAAATCGGGTGTATTGCAGATGCAAGAAAAATATCAGCAAGCTGCAAACGTGAAAGAATTAGCTTATAAGCGAGGATATTTAACTCAGGAAAGCGATATCATTTCTTTGGTGCAGTTGTTGGCGAGTGTTGATATACCTTATAAAGCGGCCCAAATTTTAGAGTCAGCACTACAGTCTGAACAAGTGAAGCGCAGCGAAAAAAATCTTCGGTTATTACATCAGGCATGGTTGCAATCAAAGGAGATTGAGAAAGCTAAAGCTGTTTTACAGTCTTTATTTACGATGACGCGAACCGCTGATGATGGATTAAACCTCTTACGTTTTCAAATTGATGCAGAGCAGTGGGCAGACGCATTGTTGACGGCAAAGGCGCTTAGTTCTATTGAGGCTACAAAGGAGCAGGAGGGTAAAATCCTATTGTTTTACGGAATTGCGTATTATCGCGATGGAAATATTCGTAAGGCTTTGGCAACACTTGGAAAGGCAACGGCATACCCTGCTGTACAGGCACAAGCGAAAATGTGGGTAAATTACGTGAACGCTACAACGCCTATGTAAATTTATGCATGGGTGCACGAAAAGAATACTTATATTCTTTTCGTGCTGATTCTACTAGCGTGTGCGCATCATCAACAATAGAACGCACATTGAAATTGGCCTATAAAATGTAATATTCTCTTCACCAAAATAAAAACCCCTGCACTCTGTAGGGGTAAAAAATATGAGCCTCTTGTCTATGCAGTACATATTTTGGTTGCTTCTGTGTTTTCCCGTATTGGGTTTCGCCAGTGAAGGAGAAGCAGTACAAGCAATGGATTTAACCGCCTCATGGGTGGGTTATGCAGCTTTGATTGTGTTTGCACTTGCCTATTCTCTTGTTATTCTCGAAGAGAAAATTCATTTAAGAAAATCGAAACCCGTTTTATTGGCCGCTGCCATCATCTGGGTATTAGTGGCTATTCAATACAACTCGGTGGGCCTATCTCATGAAATTGCGCCTGCCATTCGCCATAACTTTCTTGAATACGGCGAGTTATTTTTCTTCTTATTGGTAGCGATGACCTACATCAATGCTATGGTCGAGCGAGGTGTATTTGAGAGTTTGAGGGATTGGCTAGTCACGAAAGGGTTTACCTATCGACAGCTCTTTTGGATCACTGGCATTCTCGCGTTCTTTATTTCCCCCGTAGCTGACAATCTCACGACAGCGCTTATTTTATGTGCTGTGATCATGGCGGTGGCAAACGGCAATGTCGGTTTTGTTTCAATATCTTGTATTAATATTGTGGTCGCAGCTAATGCGGGAGGAGCTTTCAGTCCTTTCGGAGATATCACCACACTCATGGTTTGGCAGAAAGGCATTGTTGAATTTAAGGAATTCTTTGCACTGTTCCTTCCTTCAGCAGCAAACTTTTTGATTCCCGCAGCCATTATGCAGTTTGCACTACCCAAGGGGACACCGGAATTCTCGAAGCAGTACTTTACCGTGATGAAGCCTGGCGGCCCTACCATTGTCATTTTGTTTTTACTGACGATTGTCACTGCCGTTTGTTTCCATAACTTTCTGCACATACCACCGGTCTTTGGCATGATGGCGGGGTTGGCATATTTAAAGTTTTACGGTTTCTATTTAAAAAGCAAATCCAAAGCTTGGGATCGCAGTTCTGAAAGCCCTCCGGGTTCATCGGATAACCCTTATGAATTTGATGTCTTTGCCAAAATTGCAGATGCAGAATGGGATACATTGTTCTTCTTTTATGGCGTTATATTGTCTGTTGGTGGTCTTGGGTTTATTGGCTATTTGAGTGCGACATCTGCCTTTATGTACGGCGAGCTGGGCCCAACGAATGCGAATATTTTGGTGGGTGTCCTCTCTGCCATTGTCGACAACATTCCAGTGATGTTTGCGGTTTTGTCGATGCAGCCTGAAATGTCTCATCACCAATGGCTGTTGGTGACACTCACGGCAGGTGTGGGCGGCAGTATGCTGTCAATTGGTTCGGCTGCGGGTGTTGCTTTGATGGGTCAGGCGCGAGGTCAGTATACTTTCCTCTCACACCTAAAATGGACGCCGGTGATTGCCTTGGGGTATGCGGCGAGCATTGCAGTACATTTTTGGGTGAATGGCTAAACGATCCATCAATGTAAGATGGGAATGACGATAAAAAAATCCCCCAATGAGAGTGATCGTTGGGGGATTTTTTTATCGAAAGTATGAATTACGTCAAAGCGGACTTATTCATTTGATAAAGTGTAAATGTTTCCACCATACCTTCGGTTTCTTCCATGTAAGCTTTGATATGAGGTGTTTGCATGTGTTCCTCCCAAAGTGATTTGGATTCCCAGTTTTCGAAAAATAAGAATCGATTTTCGTCCTCCAAATCCTCATGTAAGTCGTATTGAATACAGCCACGCTCTTTCAATGTAACAGGGATCAGTTTTAACAATGACGCTTTGACTGATTCTCTGTGTGCAGGCTTAGCCACGATGGTCGCGACGATGGTTAAAGTATCGTTCATCTTTAATCTCCAAAAATCGGATACGGTTCTGTGTGATTAGAGGGTACTGAGTACCGTGTCTAATAAAATTAATACTCAATAACCCACTTACCGATGGTTTTGCCGCTTTTTATTTGCTCGTGTGCCTCATGTATATTTGCGACGGTCAGCCCTTTAAGTGTGGTCGAGGCTGTTGCCTTAATGTTTCCATCATCGATGAGTCGTGCAATTTCTTGCAGTATCTGCCCTTGAACTTCAATATCATCGGTCGTAAACATGGAGCGAGTAAACATAAATTCCCACACGAGAACGGCGCTCTTACGCTTTAGCATACCCATCGGAAGAGGGTGGGCGTTTTCGACAATTGAGCAAATTTTCCCTTGGGGTATTAGTACCTCGCCCATGGCTTGCCAGTGCTGATCCATATCATTGCAATTAAAGATATAGTCTACGTTTTTCAGTCCTAATTTCTCGATTTCAGATGGAATGTCTTTCCAATCAATGACGTAATCAGCCCCCAGTGCTTTGCACTGAGCCTGACTTTCCGGTCGGGATGCGGTTGCAATGACGGTCACAGATGTTAGAGCCTTTAAAAGTTGGATCGCAATTGAACCAACGCCACCTGCTCCACCAATAATGAGAAGTGTGCTTTTTTCGTCTTTCGTAATGTTCAAACGGTCGAAGATGGCCTCCCACGCAGTCAACGCAGTGAGTGGCAACGCTGCGCTTTCGGCTGCCGAAATGGATGTAGGTTTGACTGCAGCTATGCGAGCATCGACCAATTGATATTCTGCATTGCTCCCACTTCTTGTGACATCTCCTGCGTAATATACCCAGTCACCTTTTTTAATGTTGGTCACGCTCTCACCTACTGACATGACCTCGCCACTGGCGTCGTAGCCGAGAATAACGGGTTCTTCGCCAGCACCTTGACGAACTTTATAATCGACCGGATTGACAGATACGGCGGCAACTTTCACAAGAATGTCGTATCCAGAGGCTACCGGTGTATCTACTTCAATGGATTCAAGCTGCGCGATTGGTTGTTGTGAATCCGTTTTAACAGCGGCTATTGCTTTCATATTGTTAAACCTTAAGTGTGAAATGGGTGGCAGCCTGACGTTATGGGCTGAGGACTTCTTATCAGAGTGAGCACAGTATAGACGGATCTATAGGTCAGTATTAGACTCTAAATATCCTCATCACTGTTCAAAAAATTGAACAATGATCGGCTAGCGCTAAACAGGCAGTGGGTCGATTTAATGAACCTAAGTAGGGGCATGAACACGCCCTTTGCTTTAGCCTCTGCGCGCTTAGAGCCTTTGATTGGCCGTCATATGAGCACCTAAGTTGTGATTATCGACGGGTTAGGCATACCGATTGTGGCGCGGGGCATTGAATACATTCTGAACAGGACTGCAGTATGAGCTTACCGTTAACACGCATGGCCAGCTTTGCACTCGTTGTGAAACACAAGAGTTTTACCGGAGCGGCTAAAGCGCTTGGTGTACCCCGATCAACTGTTTCGCAGCAGGTATCTGCGCTAGAGGAACAACTGGATGTTAAATTGTTGTTGCGCAGTACACGCAGCCTCAGCTTAACGACGGCTGGCGAGGTATATTACAAGCACTGTAATCGGATGTTGATAGCGGCGGAAGACGCTAATTTTGCGCTGAATGATTGGCGAGATCATCCGACGGGCAAGCTCAGAATTACAGCGCCTGAAGCGTCTGGAATTATCATACATGGCCCACTTCTAGCGCGCTTTCAGCAGCGCTACCCCAGCATAGAGGTGGAATTATTGGTAACCGATGACAAGCTTGATGTGATTAAACAAGGCATTGATGTGGCATTTCGAACAGGGCCATTGCCTGATTCGACAATGGTGTGTCGCAAGTTGAGTAAAATTGATCGTTGTGTCGTGGCGAGCCCTCAATATTTAGTTGATTTACCTGAGCCGACAGTGAATACATTAAGGGATTATGAATGCCTTGGGCATTTTAGTCTGACTCACTGGCCACTGTTGAATCAATCGCGAGTTGAGAAAATCGAAGTGCCTGTAAAATTTAATTGTAATTCTTTAATGGCGTTGAGGGAGGCATGTATGGCAGGTCGAGGCTTGGCTATGTTGCCCACGTTTGTATGCCGCACTCAAATTGAAGCAGGGGAGTTAACCGTGTTGACTGGCTTGAAAGCCCCTGATAACGATTACTATATGCTCTACCCCGACCGAAAAAAACAATCGAAGGCATTAAAGTGCTATTTAGATTTTATAAGGTCAGACTTCCCAAATCGGTTGTATTGATGATGGGTTGTTATCAAGAACGATGGCATAAGTTTTTATTCGTGCCGTGTCAATATCAGTACATGATGGCTGCGACAAACATGACGATGACCGTGATTTTATCTCAATATGCCGCTCAACTTTTATTCAGAGAGCGGCATTTGAAAAACGTAATTTCTCGAAAAGGTTTGAGCCGATTAACGAGACCCACTGTACAGTGAAACTAAATAAGACGTTTCTGTGACTACGGTAAATCCAGTTCTATAAAGATAGGCGCGTGATCCGAGGGTTTTTCAAGTCCACGAATACCGTAGTCGATGCCGGCGTTAATTAAAGCGCCAACTAATGGTTGAGTGATCATAATCAAATCAATTCGTAGTCCACGCTTCGGTTCGTCTTCAAACCCTTTACTGCGATAGTCGAACCAACTAAACCGATCAGTAACATCGGGGTTTAATACGCGGTAACTATCTTTTAAACCCCAATCCATAATTTTTTGCACCCACTCGCGTTCTTCAGGCAAGAATGCACATTTTCCGGTCTTGAGCCAACGCTTTGCATTTTGTGGACCGATGCCAATGTCGGAATCTTGCGGTGCAACATTTATGTCACCCATTACGATAACGTTATCGGTCGGCTTAAATTCGCTTTCGAGATAGTGCAATAAATCAGCATAGTATTTTTGTTTGGCAGGAAATTTAGTTTCGTGTGCGCGATTTTCGCCCTGCGGAAAATATCCGTTTAATACATGCAGTGTCTCACCATTGTTTAACGCATGTTGAGTGTGAATAAATCGGCGTTGGGACTCATCGTCATCGGATGGATAGCCTTTTTGACAACTCACGACGGGTAATTTGGACAGAGTAGCCACGCCGTAGTGCGCTTTTTGGGAATGCACTTCCGCGTTCATTCCCATGTTATTAATGTCTTGAAATGGGAATTGTTCTTCCAGCGCTTTCACTTCTTGTATGCCGATAATATCTGGGTTCTGTGACTGAATTAACGCTTCCATCTGGTGTAATCGTGCACGAATACCATTGACATTAAACGAGACCACTTTCATTGCGCTATAATCCTGTGATTGCGGTTCAAAAGTCGGCATTATACCCCTTTGAATGCATTTACGTCGTTAGTCAAAGGAATTAGGTAAGTTCATGTCCAATATGTTCTCGGCAGACCCCACCTACCTCGCATTTTTATTGGTTGATCTATTTGCGATTTTTATATTGGTCGCAGCCATGCGCTGGGTGAGCCGCCTAATCGTTAAGCCCACCAGCGTGCGCTCTGATGCGACGAATGTTGAAACTGCCGCAGCCGTATTGGCGCTGATCGTGGCATTGACCGGTGTCACCTCTGGTGCCTTTAGTGTCTCACTACTTGATGAATGGTTACTGGTGATCAGTTATGGGTTATTAGCCATGCTGTTACTTCAAATAGGCGCTTGGACTCAAGATAAGGTAATTTTGCCTTCATTTAATTTAAAAGCCGCCATTCAAGAGGGCAATGTTTGTGCGGCCATCTTGCTGGGTGCACATTTATTGGGCACGGCAATTGTCATTCGATCCGCCATGCAGTGGGCCTCACAAGATGCCAACTTAGGGTTGATTGCCATGTTTTTTGGCTTTGCCATTTCCCAATGCTTATTGGCTTTGGAAACTCGTTTAAAAGTTTTATGGGGGAAAGGCCATCTTTTAGAAGCCGTGAAGAATATGGAGATGCCGTATGTCATCAAAGCAGCGGCTCAACATATGGGAGCGGCACTGGCCATCAGCGGTAGCGCGCATTTTGCAGCCTCAATGGAGTTTCAATTTGAGTTGGCAGTGCTTGCTTGGTTAGTCAGTTCTGTTGTTTTTCTGCTGGCTTATATGGCGTTGTCAGACCTTTGTACACGTATCGTGTTGCCAAAAAAGGGGGCTTTTGAAACCGGCCGTCCCGTTTTAGAAGGAGCTGTGTATTTCGGTTGGGGGCTAATACTGCCTGCACTGGCCAGCTAACAAGCGCTTGATATCGTGCATCGAGCCTGATCGCATACTCTGGGTATCAGGCAAGAATGAGGAAAGAATCGCCATTTATCCCTGATATAGTCGTCAGATGAACATTAAGCGTGGGTTTAAAGACTAAATTAAGTCATACCAGCGATTTACACTACTCGACTAGTAAATGCACGGCATTCAAATATTCGCCTAAAATAGACAAAAAAAAGGCTGACAATTAAAACCTGTCAGCCTTTTTTATATTGATCGGTCACAAAATGACGGTTTCAAGGATTGATTACGCGTCGGGCTTGAACACCTTAATATTGACCATGCCTTCCTGATTCAATTGCTGAGCATGCATTTGGCTCATTGTGCCTTTCTCACAATACAACAAGTAATTTTGACCACTTTCGAAATCCGTTTTGGCTTTGCCTAGTTCGAAAAACGGAATCTTCTTTACAACATTGTTTGTTAATAGAAGGGGTTTTCGCTCTTCTTCTAGCGGTGGTCGAATATCAATTATGACATCGCTCGCCGCAGGAATAGACACAAGCTCCACATCCATGACACTTTGAGTTGACGACAAAACATTTTGAATTTTTTCGATCACTCTATTTTCAATGGCTTTGTCTAATACAGAAAAATCAAATTTAGACTCTTCGTGTTCAACTTTTTCGATTTTTGCACGTGTCGTAGGTTTAACAGAAATAACCCCACAAAATTCCGGCATAGTAGCTGCATACTCATAAGTGCCTATTTTGCGGGATATATCGACGATTTCGGGTTTGTCCATTGTGACCAATGGGCGCAATACCAATGTGTCTGTAACAGAGTCAATGACGGTTAAGTTTCGCAATGTCTGACTAGACACTTGAGCAATGCTTTCACCTGTGACGAGTGCTTCTATATTAAGCTCTTCGGCAATCTGGCTCGCGGCACGCAGCATCATTCTTTTTAAAATGACACCCATTTGGGAATTATCAACATTTTGTAATATTTCTGCGACAACATCCTCAAAGGGAATCGTGACAAATTTTACACTGTGAGAAGAGCCAAATGTACTCCATAAATAATGTGAAACTTGCTTTACGCCGACTTCGTGTGCAGTGCCACCCAAATTAAAGAATAGAAAATGCGTTCTTAATCCACGACGGTTCATTAAATAACTGGCGACATTTGAGTCAAATCCGCCAGAGATTAATGACAATACGGAATCCTGGCATCCCAATGGATAACCACCTAAACCGTCATGAATAGCACTAATAGTGTGCAAACGCTGTTTTCGAATTTCCATTCGGACAGTGTATTCGGGATTGTACAAGTCAACGCGTGCATTTTGAGAATATTTTAAGAGTCCGCCGCCAATATAGCGTTCAACATCGACAGATTTAAATGAATGATCACCGGTACGCTTTACACGAACACAAAATGACTTACCTTCGATTTGAGGAATAAAAATATCTTTCGTAATTTCCAGAATATCGTCAAAAGTCTCGAAGCTGTGTTCCTTAACCGTCAGGACTTTTGCAATACCCGGAATTCTCGTCAAACACGAGATGGCATGTTCCTCTCGGTCATCATCAGTGATGATGACTTCAATGGCGTCCCAGAGCCCTTGTACATTGCATTTGATGCTGGCAGCCTGAAGGACATCTTTGATATTTCGCCTCAGCTGTACCACAAATCGCTTACGGACAGGTTTTGACTTAATGGTGATTTCAGGGAAGAGTTTTATGACGAACTTCATTGCCCGGCCCGCTATTCGAAAAAAAGGCGCGAATTATACCGCACCTCAAAAGAATTCATACCTAAGTATAACAAAACAACACTTCTTAACGGCCGTTTTGGTCGCAGTCCCGCTATTCATCAGGCAGGAACCAGTGAATAGCATTCCTCAAGGAGATACTCATGGAAAATAAACAGCGTGTTGCATTGGTCACAGGTGGTACGGGTGGTATCGGCTCAGCCATCTGCCGAGACTTGGCGGCCAATGGTTATCAAGTCATCGCTGGTTACTATAGTGGCGGCAGCCATGAAAAAGCCCAGAAATGGCAGCAGGCACAGGCAAAAGCAGGCCTGGATATGGCCATCGCCTACGGGAATATCACGGATTACGAAAGTACTAAGGAGTGTATCGAAGGCATCCAGCGAGAATTCGGGTCGATCGATGTTCTGGTAAACAACGCTGGTATTACGCGTGATACCACTTTCAAAAGAATGACACCCTCTCAGTGGATTGAAGTCATTAACACGAACCTCAACTCTATGTTCAATGTTACGCGGCTGGTGATTGATGGCATGCTGGAAAAAGGGTGGGGAAGGGTGATCAATATTTCCTCCATCAATGCCGAAAAAGGGCAATTTGGTCAGACCAATTACAGCGCGGCTAAAGCGGGTATTCATGGCTTCACGAAGGCATTGGCCCAAGAAGTGGCTCGGAAAGGCATCACGGTAAACACGATTTCTCCGGGGTACATTGCCACCAGCATGATCATGGATGTACCGGAGCCGGTACGCGAATCCATTCGCGAGGGCATACCCGTAGGGCGATTTGGTGAGCCAGAGGAAGTCGCTAGAATTGTGAATTTCCTTGCAGATGAAAATTCAGGTTTTATAACCGGAAGCAATATCTCAGCAAACGGAGGCCAGCACATGTATTAGCGATTGCTTTATTAGTGGTCTGCATTAGATATTGACGTGCAGTGAGCAATGGGTGGATTTAATTGAAGGGTCGTAAATTATGCATTACCGCTCATACTCAGAAGATTTAATGACCATACGAAACAGAATCGCCAGTGTGGTCATTAAAGGGCATCGCTGTAAACGTACTTTACGCTCTATGAGAGGTGCCCTTAACAATCTTCGAATATTGAATTGGCTACTGCGAAGAACTATCACCGACAAATTGATGCTTAAAGGTGTAAGGCGCCAACTTAGATTTTAACGCTGTTTTCAATTCAGCATCTTTTACATCAAGATCTGCCACTATTCCTAATGATTTATGCTGTGTCACATTCACCATTTTAGTCGCCGCTTCATGGTTTACATTTTCCGCTAGTCCCTTAATGTTACCCACGATCACGTTCGCGATTTCACGCATCTCCAACTCTGGCTTAAATATCTTACCAACGGCAGTGAGGGGAAGCTGCTTACAAAGAATAATCCTCTTTGGAATGGCGGCTCGTTCGTGGATGTTTGCGTTAATATAGCGCTCGAGTTCAGAAATCACGGTTTGGCTTTTAGGTGATAGAAAGGCCTCACCCCTGTTATCAAATTCGTATTGAGTGTGTAATTCTTCTTTTAACTGTATGTAAACAACGGGCACCTCCCCAGCATGAGCGTCTGGGCTGCCAATTGCGGCTGCTAACGAAACAATTGGGTGTTGCACTATCGCTTCTTCAATGAGCTTCGGCTCGATATTATGCCCTCCGCGAACAATTAACTCCTTCTTTCTGCCAGCCAGCCAAAAGTATTGATCTGTATCCTGTCGAGCTAAGTCGCCAGTATTTAACCAAATATTCTGCTGGTTATCCGTCACCCAAATACCTTGGTTGTGCTCATCATTTAAATAACCCTTAAAGACGTTTTTGCCGCGAATCATCAGTACACCCACTTCATCAACGCCACAAAAACGTATAAATTGGCCTTCTTCATCTAGGATTGCGTTGCGCATCTGTTGGGTGGGAAGGCGTAAGCCGATCGACCCGACTTTCTTTTTGCCATTGGGCGGCGTAATGCTGCTGGCGCATGTGCCCTCGGTTAATCCGTAACCTTCTACAATTTCGACGCCAGTCACCCGCTCGAACGCTTTAAAGACTTCCACAGGCATGGGTGCTGCGCCGCAAAGTGCCATTTTCAACGATTTAATGCCTGAGCCACCAACAGGTTGCTGTAATAGTGTTGAATATACGGTGGGCACAGCACTAAATGTATTGACGCCAAAATGCTCTATGATTTTCCAAAAGTTCTGAAAAACATGTTTGCCTCGAAACCCCTGCGGAGTCATTAGCACGACTTCACAACCGTTAATGAAGGCTGTGAGTCCCGTCACGATAGCGGCATTGACGTGAAAAAGCGGTAAACCACAAAGAATGACAGACCCCTCCTTCATAATATCGCCCGCAACCAGTGCGATGCTTTTAGCATTCGCCAGTTCATTGGCATGAGAATGCTGTGCAATTTTTGGCAGCCCTGTCGTACCGCCTGTGCAAAAAAGAGAGGCTGTATCTTGTTCCAATATCACTCTATGGCTGAGTAAGTGGTGAGCTGATTGTTGATCTAATGACGATTGAAAATGGATGTATTCCTTACCGGGTGTTCTTTCTATTTTGCGAGTGGCATTCCATTGCAAAAGTTTTGCAACCTGACCTTTAATACCAGTGACATGATGTGCGACATCCACCATGAACACTTTCTGGGTGTTGGGTAGGTCGGGCAAAATTCGCTCTACTTTTTCCCAAATATCCGTATCTGGAAAGGGCGCTAAGGTGACGACGGCTTTTGCTTGGCTATGAAGCAACAGCTCTTTCATTTGGTTTTCTTCAAGCAAAGGATTGATCGCTAATACTTTCGCAACCCCTTCACCTCCCCACAATGTGTAATGAGTCTCAGGTAAATTGGGCAGAACATAAGCAATGACATCCTTCTCTGATAGTCCGGCTTGAGTGAACATATTCGCTGTTTGGATTAAACGCTCTGCCAGTTTTCGATAAGAGATTTTAACCGGATTTTGATAGTGATCGCCTGACAGTAAAAATGAGAGTGCCGTTTTATCCCCATGACGCTGGCAGGCGTGTAACAGTGCGTCAAAGGTGCTACCTGAAAAAGCCGCATCAAGTTGTGCGATATCAATCGCTCGTTTATCCGTCCCGTTTTGGCCCTTCGCTAGGATCTGCTCGATTTCGTTAATGTCTTCGATGGTTGATACGGTCATGATTCAACTCTCGTATTAGTTTCATATTGGAACTTAATACTATTTCAATAAGTTTCAATATGAAACTATTTTAAGTGTACGAAAGTACCATATTGTTGGGAGGGTATTGTCAAATAGAGCTTGTACAGCGTGTATTTAGGGGCCTGGAGATGACGACAATCACAAAATTGCGTGTGTTTATTGAGTGGGATAAGAGCGAATCGTTATATGGATTTGAGTAATAAACGCACCATTTATGGCTAAACTTAGATCAAGCTGGGTTAAAAATAGGTGGCTACAATGTCTTTGAAACGACTTCTCACACTCGTCTTTGGCTTTAATATCTTGATCGTCGTATTGACAACCGCAATGGTGTTTGGACTTCAAGGTCAGGTGACTGATTCTAATCAAGCCGCTGAAAATCGACTTAACTCCTATTTATTAGCGGACGAGCTCCGTCAAAGTTCTGATGATTTAACCCGTCTAGGGCGAACATACGTACTTACCGGTGATGAAAAGTATGAAAAAATGTATTTCGATATTCTGGATATCCGTAATGGGAAAAAGCCTAGGCCAGAAAGTTATTACAATATTTACTGGGACCTCGTAACGGAATACGGTCAAAAACCTAGACCCGACACCCTGACGAAACCACTAAAAACCCTAATGGAAGAATTGAATTTTACCAAGGACGAATTTAATTTATTGACCCAAGCACAAAATAATTCGGACGCGTTAGTCGGGCTCGAAGTTCGTGCAATGAACGCAGTGAAAGGTAATTTTGCCAATAGCAGTGGTGAATACACAGTAAAAGGGGAGCCAGATTTTAAATTAGCGAGAGAGCTTTTACATTCGCCACTGTACCACCAAGAAAAAGCAAAAATCATGAAACCTATCTCTCAGTTTATCTCTGACTTACGGGCTAGAACCGATCGTATCGCGGCAGATTCGAGCAGTCAGGTAAGCTTTTTAGTCAGCGTGATCACGGTGTTACTCGTGGTTTTAGTTTTGCTTTCTGTGGGGGGATTCTTAATCGCGAGAACAAAAATCAGTAAGCCGATTCAACGAATTTCCAAAGCACTCACTGACATAGGTGAAAATGTTGACCTAACACAAAAAATTAATCAAAACTCGGACGATGAATTGGGTGTCATCGCTAAACAAGTGAATAAGTTAGTTGATAATTTCCGAGCTGCTATTTTGGATGTTGTGGAGGTGACTAAAACCATTAATTCAATTTCCAAAAGCATTCATGGCACCGTTAACAGCACGAAAAAGATCTCAAACAGTCAAAAACAAGAATTGGATCAAGCCGCAGCTGCGGTAGAAGAAATGACAACTGCGTTGACCGATGTCGCGAGTCACACCATGCAGGCCGATGAGGCGGCTAAAACGGCGCAGTCAAATGCGAATCAGGGTAATGCTGTTATCAAGAAAGCCGTTGATCAGGTGGGTAATTTGTCTGTTGAATTTGGCACAACCAGCACCGTTATGAACGATCTCGCCCAAGAAAGCGATAAAGTGGGTGCCGTTTTGGATGTTATTAAGACTATTGCAGAGCAAACGAATTTGCTTGCATTAAATGCAGCCATTGAAGCCGCACGGGCTGGTGAACAAGGGAGAGGGTTTGCAGTCGTAGCAGATGAAGTCCGGTCCCTCGCGCAGCGAACCCAGTCATCGACCTTAGAAATTGAGAGTATGATTGCTCAGCTGCAAAAAAAATCCAGTGAAGCCGTTACAGCGATTGAACATGGATCAACAGGACTACAGGAAACCGTTAATATGGTGAGTGGGGTGGATCAATCATTCATGGATATCCTGCATTCCATGTCACAAATTTCTGAATTATCTACTTCAATTGCCTCCTCGACGGAAGAGCAAAGCAGTGTGAGTTCTGAGATTGCACGTAATCTCAGCAATGCAGCCGATCATTCTGGCCGATTGGTTGAGGATACGGACAATCTCGTGAATATTATTTCAACTCTGTCGCAAGCGTCTGACAAAATGAATCATTCGATTGAGCGGTTTAAACTTTGAATATCAGTGGTTTCATCTGTTGAATTATTTGGGCGGATCAATGCGATTTAAGATACTGTTATTTATGCGGTACCAGCCTGCAATGCTGTACCGCATATGATTTGCAGGCAGTACTTCGTGCGGAAAATCTTCGCTCAGAAAGACGACTAGTGTGCCAAAACTTGGCGATACACGACGTAATTCAACCTCATCATTAGCTGGGTCAAAGACCACCAACTCGCCACCAGAGCTGGGTTGCCAGTTCGGATTTAAGTACAACACAGTACTAAGCCTGCGATTCGCTTGACCTTTAAATGCATCTCGATGCTTTTTGTAAAATCCGCCTGGCCGATATTGCGCAAAGTGACATTCATAGCTAAATAATCCCAGCATGAGTGAACGATTAAGATGATCTTTCAGGCCGTTCATCCAATTTAGCCAAGTGGATTCCACAGGGCTGTCCCCATCTAACCAGTGAATGTGGTCCCTGCGGACAAATGGATTGATTTGGTGGCCGACCTGTCGGCCTATACCTGCGGGGTTGAGTGCGTGCTTCGGCATTGAGGTCACGCGATGTAGTAATGCCGTGAGCATCGCACTGGGTATGGCGTTAGGAATAACGCTGATGCCGAAGTTCGCGATGTCATCTTCTACCCGTTCATAGGTAGAAAGGGCCTGAGCAACAGTATCTTCAGCAGTTATCATAAGGTGGGTCGTCGCCATTAAGTGTAAGCAGAAAGCGGCGTATTCTATGGAAAAAGCAGGATGAGTGTACTCACTAATTTTAATGATTACGATTAATAAAAGTGATCGTAGAAAATGAAATCTTGTCGCCTTGAGGCATACAAATACACCAAGGAAGTCTGATATTTTGACTATAATTTCGCATTGAGTGATGACTCGTCGTCAAGTCTGTTGGTTCATTCAACTGATAATTGCCCGTCTCATAATAACAACACCTAACGAAAAGACGTCTTAAGCAATTTTTCTTATCCATAAAAATGTCTTACTTCTTAAATGTTTTGAGGTTGATAAATGATAAAGCTCACCGTGAATGGCAAAGCCCGTGAATTTGACGGAGATAAATCAACGCCTGTCCTGTGGTATCTGCGGGATGAACTTAATCTTACAGGCACCAAATACGGGTGTGGTATGGCGCAGTGCGGAGCCTGCACAATACATTTGAATGGCAATGCTCAGCGATCATGTGTATTACCCATGTCTGCCGCTGCGGGCTCCAACATTACGACGATTGAAGGGTTAAGTTCTGATGGCGAGCATCCCGTTCAAAAAGCTTGGCTAGACCATAACGTGCCGCAATGTGGCTTTTGTCAGGGAGGGCAAATCATGCAAGCCGCAAGTTTTTTAAAGCGTAACCCGTCTCCGACGGATAACGATATTGTCTCTGCCATGTCGGGTAACATTTGCCGTTGTGGTACGTATCCAAGAATCTATAAGGCTATAAAATCCGCGGCAAAAAACATGGCGAGCGTTAATATGTTTGACCCTAAAAAAAATAATAGCGGGAGCGTTGCATGAATCATTATTTTGATATGAACCGCCGCAAATTTTTGAAAAACAGTGCGATGACCACCACGGCTTTAGTCGTAGGAACCAGCTTTATGGGGGTTGCATCAAGAGTGGTTGCGGGTGTGTTAGACAAGCCGGCTTCGGATGCAATGGCGGCCAATTTGTTCGTGGCGTTGCGCACCGATGGGAGTGTTGAAATCACTTGTCATCGATCGGAGATGGGTCAGCACGTGCGTACGGCTATTGCTCAGATTGTGGCAGATGAAATGGAGGCTGCTTGGGATCAAGTGCATGTCATTCAAGCCAAGGGTGACCCAGCGTACGGGGATCAAAACACAGATGGCTCACGTAGTATTCGTTTTAATCTACAAAGATTGAGAGAAATGGGGGCCAGTGTCCGGTTCATGTTAGAGAGCGCAGCGGCTAAAAAGTGGGGGGTTGCTGTATCGAGCTGTCGTGCGGAGTTACATGTCGTTAAGCATACCTCGGGTAAAAAGTTGGCTTATGGCGACTTGGTCAACGAGGCGCTAAAAATAAAGCCGCCCGAAGCTTCGAAATTAACGCTCAAATCGCGAAAAGAGTGGCGTTATATTAATACGGGCATGACTCATATTGATTCTAAAGACATTGTGCAAGGAAAGGCGCATTATGCCGCTGATGTTCGTATTCCCAATGCGAAAGTCGCCGTAATTGAACGACCACCTGTCTTAGGGGGCAAAGTTAAAACGCTTGATGATAAGGCCGCTAGAAAAGTTAAAGGTGTGATTGATGTTGTCACCATTCCGACGCCGGAAGGCGCACCGATGTTTCTCCCAAAGGGCGGGGTAGCGGTAGTAGCTGAGTCTACCTGGGCCGCTATGCAAGGACGAAAAGCATTAAAAATCGTATGGGACGACGGCCCAAATGCTGCCTATGAATCTGACTCATTCAAAGCGTCACTACTAAAAACAGTCAATTCCCCGCAAGCGCATGTGCGCGAAATCGGCGATGCCGCTAAGGTTTTGTCCGCTGCGAGTAAGAAAAATCGACACTCTGCAGATTACTATATGCCCCACTTAAGCCAAGCGCCGATGGAACCTCCTTGCGCCACCGCGATGTATCATGGTGATCGCGTTGATGTTTGGGCCGCGACGCAGAACCCACAGGCAGATATGGAAACTGTGGGCGCGATGCTCGGCCTAGATAAATCAAAAATTAATGTCCATGTCACCCTGTTAGGCGGCGCTTTTGGCAGAAAATCTAAACCGGATTTTAGTGCAGAGGCCGCGTATATTTCCAAAAAAACGGGTAAACCGATTCGCGTGCAATGGACTCGCGAAGATGATTTGCAGCACGGTTATTACCATGCAGCATCGGCTCAACATATAGAAGCTGCATTGGACAACAAAGGGAACATTGAAGCTTATCTCCATCGCACCGCATTTACGCCCATAGCGTCAATTTTCTCAGCAGGTGCCACTGCGCCATTTAGTTTTGAAATGGATTTAGGTTTTACCGACAATCCGATCAACACGCCGAACATGAAATTAGAGCGAGGTGAGGCGAAGGCTATGGCACGTATTGGCTGGATGCGGTCGGTCTCGAATAACTTCCACGCATTTGCCGTGCAATCCTTTATTGATGAGCTAGCACATAAGGCAGGTCAAGACCCTAAAGACTTTCTGCTGTCAGCCATCGGGCCTGATCGTGTCATTGATGTGACACAGCAAAAAGCAGAGTATCTTAATTATTGGAGCGATAAATCCGTTTACCCACTTGATACGGGGCGACTGCGTCGGGCAATAGAAGAAGTGGTGAAAATAAGTAAGTGGGGGCGAAAATTGAAAAAGGGCCGTGGATTAGGCATCGCAGCCCATCGTAGTTTTCTTACGTACATTGCCACCGTCGTTGAAGTTGAAGTCAGTGAAAGTGGCGAGTTGGATATCATCAAATCTTGGGTGTCCATTGATGCTGGAACCGTTGTAAATACGGACTCTGTCATTAATCAAACTCAAGGTGGTTCCATCTACGGCATCACCAACGCCATTAGCCATGGCAATACATTTAAAAACGGGCGGGTAGAGCAGAGTAATTTTCACGACTACCGAGTGGCTCGAATGTCCGACTCTCCGCTCGAAGTTGAAGTGAGTATCATTCAAAGCGAAGAAGCCCCAGCCGGTGTAGGGGAGCCCGCTACACCCGTTTATGCGCCAGCATTATGCAATGCAATTTTTGCGGCGTGTGGGAAACGAATTCGTCAATTACCGATTGGTGATCAGTTAAAAGCTTCGTGAAGTGAATGGGCAGATGAAAGGTTAGCGGTTTTTCTGAGTCAAGACGCTAATACGAGTCATCACATGGATCACTCGTATTAGCGATTCCCCGATATAGCACTATTGTGACTTTATAGAGGCGTCCTGTAATCTAAAAAGCTCAAATTGCTCATGTTGGATGGGGTCCTGAATCTTCACCCTGCCTTGATGGGTTAGCAAAGATATTAATGCTTCTGCTGATAAAAGCTCAGCTTGTTGCTGCTCTAAATGTATCAAGCGAGATAATGCAACAGGTGCTGCAAAAGAAGGCGTGGGGGGAAAAGGATGAGGCGCCCAACCGATACCTAACAATGTACCTTTAAAGCTTCGCTCACGTTCCTCGCGCATGGGATAAGGTAATGTGCCAAACCCGAGTGTTAGATATAAATCGGTGCAAGCGAGCGAGTTACGTTCTGACGTCGATAATATATCCATCTCCTGTGACCCTTCTGGTGGTACATCTGCTTTAAAATTATCATAATCAGCGACCCGCAGGCGCTGTGTCATGCTGCTATCACAGTCAACGGGATACTGCGGATCACCTTCTACTAACGGCACAGGTGATGCGATGCCAGCTTGAACCAATATCACATCGTCCCGAATCCCGAGTCCCGAAGATTGATTGGTCAATTCACTCAAGCCTCTCAGAAAAGTGTGTTCAATGCTGACCACATCATTGATGATGTCATCGGATATAGGGCCGTAATCTTCCGGCGTACAATAATATTCTATTAATGTACGCGCGACGCCTGGTGCAAAGCCGAGAGAGGCGTTGATAAAGCTAATATGATGAACTTGAACCAGTTGAGAAATATCTTGTAAGAGTTGATCGTATTGACTTTCCAGATAACCGAATGCAGATTCTTTCGCAGAAGCTTCTCCCGTTAATTGCTCGCACCACGAGGGTGTCAACTTTAAAGCTTTGTCGTATTTATAATCAACCAAAACGAATTGAGATTCAGGCGAGGTTTCGGCGATGTAGGTAAAGATAGACTCGCCATGGCCGGGCATTCCGAGAATCGAAAATTTTTCCAGATATTTAGATTGAATGTCCTGTAATGCGCCGGCAGAAATGAAATCAGCGTGCTCCCAAATGGTTTCAAAAACCGGAATCAGCTCAGTCGGAAGATTGACCTCAGGTGCGGCGACTTGTAGGTGTCCTTCCGCATTAAAATCGTATTGGGCCAGCACACGAGTTTGATACCGAGTAACACTGGGTGCGATCATGCCTTCATCTAGAATTAAAACGCGTTTACCAAGGCTAGCGGATGTAGCGTCTGTCGGCGAGAACGTTAGCATGGACCAATCACACTCGTCGGTAACTTTTTTGCAAAGGCTCGCATTGTCAATTTGATTAACGATGGTCGTTTTGATTTCCTCCAATTCTGCAGAGGGCGTATCATCACTCGGTGGTCGAGGATTAGGGGATTGGCCGTCCGGTAAAGGGTCGCCACCGCATCCCGTTAGTGCTAGGCATATCGACACGGCAAAACTCACTAACTTGATAGAGGATTGCATTGATCGAACTGATTTACGGTATTTGAAACTGTTGTTTAAATGAGGTTGTGCGCTGGCGATCGCAGACATCGTTATGATTCCCCAAACTGGAAGTAGTGCCCTAATTTCTCTTTCAATATGCTGGGTTCTACAGCTCTCAATTTAGAATCGATCAACCCTTTTTGAACTTCGACGCTGGTTTTTTGAGTCAGTCCAATTGTCGCTAAATGTTCGTCTGGGTAATTTAAAAAATCCTCTACTTCGATGGTGTTAACGTAGGTGGCGATCAATGCAACGTAATCATGCTGAATGCCTTTTTCCCATGCTTGCTGGGTATTCATGACATTGCCCAAATCTTTGAGTGTTGCTTTTAAGGGGGCTGTATCACCTTGTTTGGCCGCATATCGAAGCAGCTCAATAGCGCCTACTCTGGCTTGCGCTTGAAAATCCTTAAATATTTCATTCGCGTACTGAAGGTTGGTGAGTGTGTTGCTGGCCAGTGAAATATTTGCGGGGTCTCTTAGTAAACCATCCAATATTTCATTGCGAATTTCGTCACGATTCAATTGGTGGCTCTGCGCAAAGAATTTTTCAAACTGGAGGCTGTATTGTTGAATTCTCTCTTGCTTTGAATTTTCAGCATCACTCAATCCGTTGATTGTGCCGTCGGATGCATTTTTAAGAGAGGTCAGTTTTTGAGAAATGAGTTTTGAGGTGGTCTGATCGGATGATCGTTGCGACGAAGGTGAATCATGCTCCATCGGCTGATCAGTCACCGTTAAGGCTGGCTGTTGTGGCTCAGATGATTCTTTGTTTAAGTCGAGAACATCTTGAGTGGGTACAAGTAATAGGATAGATAGCCCGGTGGCGGCGGATAATCCCGTTAAAATCTTCCAGCGTTCCATTGGTAATACTCCGAAATATGACTGGTTAAGCAAGAATGAGTGTATAAAAAGGCACCTCATTACATGGACGAATGAGGCGCCTGCCCAATGCAGGCTGCGGCGAGCTAACCTGCTATGGGGTAAACCAAATTACTGCCTAATTTCAAACTGCTTCATTTCTGACTCTAGAATGTTTTGCCAGTACAGATCGCCTAAAATCAGGCCCTCTGCCACGACTAGGTGGCCATTCTTGTCGTCAAATGAAGCATCCGTTAGCACGTTATATACATCGGAGTTCGTGCTACGAAGCGTCAAGCTCGCAATGGCTTCTGCTTCACCATCAGCATTGACCAATACATCATCGGCGGTCAACTTACCAGCAGTGGTCATTGTCCCGTTGGCCAGTAGCACACCGTGGGTTTCTGTTAATCCCACGACTTTACCGGTCACAGTTTCAATCACAATGAGGGGTTTTTCTTCTGGTCCAACGGTCATGGCTCTGATGCCCGCTGAATCCAGCATCATGTCACTGAGAGTTGCGTGTTGGGCAACTGTGAACAGCTCTTGATCGAAGCCCTTATCGAGCATGGACTCGATTTTAATCCAGTCCGAGCCTCCGGTAGCAGGGTTGTAAGAGTAGATTCGGGTGCCTTCTTGGAAGCAACCACAGCGGCAAAACCCAATGAATTGGGTAGCGTCAAACGGACTGCACATAGGTGCAATCAGGTTGGCTTTTGCATAGTTATACTCGGTGGCGGTAATGCAGCCGGCACCATTGCTGTAGGCTAGATCCTGGTATTGTGCACACTCAGAAACGGGGAGCTGATTGGAACCGCAACGGTTATTGTTAGGGTCTGTTAAGCGATTCGCCGTAGCATTGGTGCTGGCTAAAACCAAAAAGACCAAGGCAAGATTTGCAGTAATGAATTTAATTAAGTGACGCATGTTAATAATCCTTATTAAACGTGGTTTTAATAGTTAAATGGGAAATTACTGCCATCCGTAAACCGGTTTTTATACCAGCACTTAGGGCGATAAGCGGTGTTTGCATCAGGGAAGCCGAGCCAGTAGTTGGCTGCACTACAAGATGTGTAGCCTGCTTCCATTTCTGCGTACAGAGATGCCGACCCCAGATCTGCGTTCAAGCCTGGGATAAACCAGTTGTCAAATTTAACGTCGCATAGAGAACCTTGGAAATAGGTATCGAGGCGACATTGCGCAGCAGGGTGATTGGTGTTGGTTTCAGATACGACGCTGGTATCCGGCGTATTAAAGTCAACATTGGAGCCCGATGACGCAGCTAGCAGTTGCGCAAGAGATTTACCTGCGAGCGCGGTACGGTAACAGAGCTCGCGATCATCTTGGTCAGTCCATGCGTTGTTGCACTGGATGCGCGCATAGATTGGGATGGATTGACCAGCGCTGCTGTTATCTTCAAGTTCCCACAATTGGCGAGCACAGGCTTGAGTAGCGAAATAGTCTGACTGACCTTCAGAAGAAGCCCAGCGTCCGCTTTTAAACGGGAAGCCGCCTAAGTGGTGTCCCATTTCATGGCAGGCGACTAAAGCAAAGCCATCCGGCGTGACTTCTGGTGCTCTTGCAAGACCACCAAACATTTCAATCTTCCAAGTATTGCCACTGCGACTGGCATAAGCATTGACTGTGTTGTCACTCCAGCGTCGAACCACACTCAGCGTCGCACCGTGGTAAGACACAATGGGCGCATAAATGTTTTCAATTTGATCGAGAATGTCATTGAAGACTTGCTCGGTCACATCGCTGTTACTGTGAATATCACGAAGGTGTAAATTGTTCTCCGGCAATATCCCATCACCTTGTACACTTTCATGGGCGGTCGCCATGCTGGTCGTCACCAAGCAAGCGGTAGAAAGGCAAGCCGCTAGCCAGTTTTTTAAGTTCGTTCTCATTAAATATCCCTTGTTTATTATCATTTGTCTAAGTCGAAAAGCATGAGTGCTTTCGATTTATCTAACGATTTTCCAATCGAATAAATACTGGATACAACTCACTTCGTCCTACTGGCTACTCGCTTGTTATCCGTCATCAGGTGAATTCATTAGGAGCAAGTGTGCCTTACACAGCTACCCCAATTTAAATTTTCTGAATGACTTGAGAAAATCGTGAATCGGTGTTTTAGATTTTCTATAGCAAGCTTTTTTAGTGTTTGACTTCCTCTTTTGGCTAATAAGTCAGGCGGGATTTTAGATGAGATATTCGGAATGGAAATACTAATATAGCATTAGAAAAAATCTTCAGCACGAGTTTTATGGGTGAAAAATTGCTTTCACCTGCCCGCGATACTGGCATAAATGACAGTGTATTTGTTGTTTTTGATCGAATGGACTCATGCTATATCCCTAATGAAATTGAGAGCCTTAAATTGGTTTGGATTAGATAATTTAATATGGGCTGATCCTTTGTTCTTAAATTTATGGCAGTAAAGTCAGATAAAAGTACGGAAGAACTGAATTTCTGTAGAAGCTTCATGGAGGGGTAGTATATTTTAGTCTTTTAGGTCTGATAATTAGATTCTAGAGATCGAGCGGAAATAATTATTCTACTGACAAAATTAACAGTAGCATTCAAAAAAATTCATTTTCTTTCGAATAATATTGACGTATTAAACACACTCATTAGGCATTAATTATTTACAGTGAGCCAATTTATGGGATTGGAGTTATGATTAGGTTGTCAACTTGACCCGTTCCAGCATCAGGATAGAAGCGTTTTATTAAAGTATTCACTGAGATACGTATTCAATAAATCAGCATGCATTCTACTGCTCAGCGATTGAATGGCGTGCCTAATTTTGGGGCTGTCCGAAAGAGGTATGGGTCGAAAGAAACGTGTGGTGAGGTCTTGAACTATTGTTTCAAGAGTATCTCTATCACGTCACTTTAGGCTCTGGCCGAGTGGTCTTTTCAATCGCAAGGCGAACTATTGAAACCAAATGGGTTAAATCAATAAAAGCAACACATAGAAATTGGAATGACCACCAGCCCCCTTAGGGAAGTTCTGTAGCATATTACTTCGGCGTCAGTCTCCTTTGAAAGGCGGCGTCATTTATGAACAGTGTCTGGCCGCTCAGCCGATGGGTGCCTTCGGCATTCAATCTGCTCCATATAGCTTGTCCGCTTCGAAGACTTCTTGGTAGCAAAGCGCTATCCATTTGGTATCTCAGATTGCTAATCAATTTGATGCAATGCAATTGTTAAGAGGGAGAATTCGACACAATGAAAATGTTATATCGCAAGGATTTAAAATAAGGAGTCGCTGGTGGTCAAGAATTTAATAATTGTTAGTTTGTTTATAGGATCATTCTATTTGATATTAACGAATCAGTGGGGAGCTGGAATGCCGGCTCTTATTGTTTCAGCGCTTCTTTCAAAAAATCTTACTGGGCATTATTGGTTTAGCTTTGAATCAATATTTAGTGAAAGTAAGGAAATTAATAAAGACAGCGACGAGAATTAAGATGACAGTATCATAGGTCAGTAAATAGAGCGGGAGAGCATTGAATTTTTTCAGCTTGTGAATCGTTGAATGCTTTGTCGAAAATGAGTTTGAGTAATTGTCGGAGTTCATGATGTAATTTAAGCTTGCACATCTTGGTTTTCCGCTCCAATCTAACGGCGTGATGCGCTCAAGTTTTCAGCGGTAAACTAATAGTGTTGTCCGTGCATACGTTGCAGATAAAGAAAATTAAGTTTAATTGGATCGGTTGTAATATAGGCGGCGGGAGGAAGTGAAAAATGAGAGGGTGCATAATTAAATGTTATAAGAGAAAATACAGTTTTAATAATCCGGACCAGAAGTTCATGAATAAACTATTCAGTTTAATATATTTGGCATTATTATCATTTTCTGCTTTATCTGAAGAATACAGTTGCGGGGATGCAGTTTTCAACATCGAGGAAATTGGCAAGTATGAAAGCTCGAGGCTTTATATACAGGCAACAAGCCATGGACGAAAGACATCATTATGGAAACACAGTATTGATTACACCAGATTTATATGTGTTAAGAATCAGAGAGGGGAATACAAAGCGCTTATCAATGCTCGATGTGGTGGTACGGGGTGTTCCGAGTCAAGCTACACTATTATAGACACAAGAACCCTGATGGTTGAGTTAGTGCCTTTTTTAGGGCGTGATAACCTAAAGCTTACAGAAGAAATATTGGGTGTTAGTATTCCGAATAAAAAGTAATCAATATACATTGATTTTATCCGGTAATAGGAGATTGAGGTTAAATGTGCTTAGTTACCTTGAAACCCTTGTTTAAGGTGGTATGCGGTAGAGTTGGCACGACACAGTGAAGAAAATACATGAATAGATCGATAAAGGTGCAGACCGATGGGCATAGATATTCATAGATTGAAAAATGGTCGGCCAGAAGACCTCCTGCTAACAATTAACGAATCAGAGTATCAGGATCTATTGCCTGCAATAGAAACCTACAGTGCTAATACTGGATTGTTAATTGATCAGTATAGCGATCTAAAATTAAGCTCTACCGTGATTCCGCTTATCGAAGCTCTTGAGTCTTCAGCTAATGGCAGTGAGATTTACAGATCATTGATCGGTATTCTAAAACAATCGGATGTAGAGGGTTATGGCATCATTTTTATCGGCGATTAATCAATCAAACACACTCGCTCGCTCGCTCATCAAAAACCTGAAACTATTTCGGTTAAAAGATGAGTGATAGATGTCGAAATTTTTAATTTAAGCGTCTTCCGCATCACGTCGGGTGCGTTTATTAACCGCACTGGCATGACGCTCACGCAGTTCTGAATCAATATACTTGTCCGTAGTTGCCATGCTGGCATGGCCCGCATCTTCTTTTACATGCTCTCTTGGTCTGATTTTTACGTCTTCTGAAATACCGGTGTGTCTTAGCCAGTGAACCGTAGCAGCACGTAATTCTGTAGCGTCTAAATCCTGCCCACGTTCTACGAGTGATTCATACGCTAAGTCGAAACATTGTTGAATCAAGTACCGAATTTGTCGTGTACTGGTCACGGCTCCATGACCGTGGACTTTGGGAATCAAAGGTGTTTGTTCGCCTGGGTAGGGCAGAGGTGGGAGTCCTAGGTGTACACGATAACGCTTGAGCGCGCTGAGCATATCGTTAGAAACGGTGACCATTCGGCTTTTATTGCCTTTACCGACGACGTGGAACCACCAGTTTCGGTCTTGATCAACTCGAAAATCGCCCATGACGGGGGTTGAACGCTCATCCGCTACGAGTTCAGATACCCGCAGGTACATTCCCAGCAAACAATGTACGATGAACAATGTTCGCTCATGTTGCTGCGGATTTTGTTCAGCCAATGTTTCAATCACGCGCATCACTTCATCCCATTGGTAATTACTGATGCGTCGGACTCGTTCTTTATATTGGGTCTTCTGAATGTACTTACTTTTTTGCCGAATCAGTGCAACAGGATTGCCAGCAAGGTATTCCTCTTGCATTAGGTAATTAAAAAAAGAAGACAAAATAGCAAATGTAGACTGAATCGCCTTTTGGGATGGTGTGTAGGTTTTTGGGTTTGCGGACTTTGCAGATCGGTGATCCACCTTGGATACGCTAGCAACGAATGGGCGCCATTCTGTGTTTGCGATTCGATTTCCACTCTGATTTTTAAAGCGGGCAACATTTTTGGTGCCGATCCAGTTGAGAGGGGGTTGAATGACAAAGTCGATAAATTCTTCAATGTGTTCGCGACGTAAGTCTTTCAAATTCGATTGGTGCACGACCCAGGTCCACTGTAATAAACGTTCGACTTCTCGGCGATACGCATTGTAGGTGGCCGTGCTCCCGCGGTAGCTGTATAGAAAACGAGACGTTAACAGAAGGTCTTGATTTGCTGCTTCTGTTGCTTGCCAAGTAGAGGCATCCATCACCTGTAACTGATATGGATTTGGAATGTAATCCAAATTATCAAAGATTGGCGTCGGTTTAATGTTGGTTAACGTCATGTTTTTTTAAAACTTCCGCTTACGGTTATTCGGCCAATTTCCAGCGTAAGGTATCACCTGCACGCAGTGGTACGATCACATCGTTTGCGAAAGGCATCTCTGCAGGCACAGTCCATGGTGATTTTATCAATGTAATACTGTCCGTGTTGCGTGGCATTTTATAAAAATCTGGCCCATGAAAACTGGCAAACCCTTCCAGTTTGTCGAGTACGCCTAAGTCTTCAAAAATTTCAGCATACAATTCGATCGCGCCATACGCTGTGAAGCAACCTGCACATCCACAAGCGCTTTCCTTTGCGCCTTTCGCGTGTGGCGCGGAGTCCGTACCTAAGAAAAATTGTGAACTACCACTGACAACGGCATCTTGCAGAGCTTGTTGATGGGTGTTGCGCTTAAGAATCGGTAAGCAATAAAAGTGAGGTTTAATGCCGCCTACCAGCATGTGATTACGATTATAGGCAAGATGCTGAACGGTAATCGTAGCGGCAACGTTCTGGCCATGAGATGTGACAAAATCTGCCGCGTCTTTTGTGGTGATGTGTTCTACCACCATGCGCAAATCGGGATTTCGGTTGACCAGTGGGTCCAATATGGTGTCCAAAAAGCTTTTTTCACGATCAAAAATATCTACATGATCGGCCGTGACTTCACCGTGCACGAGCAGTGGCATGTCGTGCTCGATGAGTGCGGCACAGATATCATCTAAACGTGATAAGTCTGTGACACCAGAATCGGAATTTGTGGTCGCTCCAGCAGGGTAAAGCTTGACCGCCACAACTTGGCCTGTGGCCTTCGCAGCAGCAATCATTTCTGGTGTGGTTTGGTCGGTTAGGTAAAGCACCATGAGCGGATCAAACTGAGCGCCTTTCGGAGTATGTTGAAGTATGCGAGTTCGATAGGCTTGCGCTTGCTCTGCGTTCATGACCGGTGGCTGAAGATTGGGCATGATGATGGCGCGTCCCATGACGCGGGCGGTAGCCGGTACAGTGTGGGCTAAAATTTCACCATCTCTGACGTGCAAGTGCCAATCATCTGGGCGAGTGATGGTAATTTGATCAGTCATGATTTGCCTCAATACTGTGTAGATACGGGTTGTTATTCAACGGCCCGATACTGGTCATCGTAAAAGTGGCCGAGATTATACAGAAGGCTGCTCTAATTATTGACTATAACCGAGTATTTTTTGCAAATGAGTATTCGATTGAATGGCATTGGTTAAACGTAGGCAGCATCGCTCAGGAAAAGCGTGCCTCATGCATAAAAAACCCGGCGAATGCCGGGTTTCTGCTTAGGTTGGATTAAGTGCCGAGCTAGGCAGTTTGCTGCTCCGCATTTGGATCGACAATGACCTTAGGCTTACCTGCTATCAGCAAGTAAAATGCAGGAACAACAAAAATGGTGAGCAAAGTACCGAAGGTCATGCCGCCGACGATGACCCAGCCGATTTGTTCACGACTTTCTGCACCCGCTCCTGTGGCTAATGCCAATGGTATGGCGCCCAGTACCATGGCTGCTGTTGTCATGAGAATAGGGCGTAACCGAAGAGAAGCAGATTCAATGACCGCCTCTAGCTTGCTCTTACCGGCTGTTTGAAGCTGGTTAGCAAACTCTACAATTAATATTCCGTGCTTCGTGATTAGGCCGACCAACGTTAACAGCCCGATTTGGCTATAAACATTCAGTGTGCCACCCACAAGCATTAACGTTAACAATGCACCGAGAAGCGCAGGAGGAACGGAAAGCATAATGATGAACGGGCTTTTAAAACTTTCGAACTGAGCGGCTAACACCAAGTAGATAAATGCGAGCGCAAGAATAAACGTCATCATTAACCCTTCACTGGACTCTTTAAACTCTCGTGATTGACCGCCGTAATCAACTTGTACTTGCACGTTCATTTCTTTAGCCAGCTCTTTGACTGCGCTATTTAGGAAGGCCAAAGCGTCTTCTAGTGCAACACCAGGAGCGAGACCAGCTTGAATGGTCGCAGCTTTCAATTTATTGAAGTGATTAAGTTCTTTCGGTGCGACGGTTTCTTCTACGGTGACGAGGTTGGCTAGTTGAACCATTTGGCCTTGATCACTTCTCACATAAACTTGCGTAATATCCTGCGGTGAAGCGCGATCGACATCCTCAACTTGAACCACCACATCATACTGTTCGCCATCTTTTTTGAAGCGAGTCACGTCTCTACTGGCCATCATTGTTTCTAACGTGCGACCAATGGACTCGACTGGCACGCCAATGTCTGCTGCTTTGTCACGTTGAACCTGAATGTTTAGTTCTGGCTTGTTGAGTTTTAAATCGGCATCCGGCTGCGTGAACATTGGATTGGTATACACCTTCATCATCAAGGCTTGCGTCAACTGATTGAGTTTCTCGTAGGAATCTGTGGTTTGCACGACAAACTCAACAGGGCGGCTAACGATGCTTTGTCCCAATGAAGGAGGCATCATTGGAAACGACATCGTGCCAGTAATGCCACCAAACATTGGCCCCATCAATCCGCCAGCGATTTCCTGCACGCTGCGCTCACGCTCAGCCCAGTCCTTCACACCTAAGAACGATATGCTGTTCGTAGAGGCAGGGTAGCCGACAATCATAAAGTATTTTTCTTGCTCAGGAAGTTGGCTGTATAGACCTTCAATTTGCTTGGCATAACGGTCGACATATTCTGTCGTTGCGCCTTCAGGTGCAATTGAAAAACCAATAACAAACCCACGGTCTTCAACAGGTGATAATTCAGAAGGCAACATTTTGTAAGCTACCCCTGTCCCGACAATCGTCAATAAACCTAATGCAATGATCACATACTTTACGTTTAATGCTGCGCTCAACAGTTTACGGTAGCCATTCGTTAATGCATTTAAAAATGCCTCGCCTTTCAGATAAAACTGCCCAGGATTTGGGTCGTGGCGCAGCAGTTTGGAAGACAGCATAGGTGCAAGCGTGAGGGCGACAAAGCCAGAAACGATGACCGCGCCTGCGAGTGTTAATGCAAACTCAGAAAAAAGTTTACCGGTACGGCCCGGTGTGAAAGCAACCGGTGCAAATACAGCGGCCAGAGTGAACGTCATAGCGATGACGGCAAATGCAATTTCGCGCATACCTTTAAAGGCTGCGGCCAGCGGCTTCATGCCTTCTTCGATATATCGGTAGATGTTTTCTAACACCACGATAGCATCGTCTACTACCAAGCCAATGGCGAGCACCATGGCGAGCAAGGTGAGGGTATTGATACTGAAATTGAAGAGCGCCATCATGGCGAAAGCACCAATTAATGACACTGGGATAGTCACCAAGGGAATAATAGTGGCGCGGAAATTTCTTAAGAATAAGAAAATCACAATGACAACCAGTGCAACGGCTTCTAGTATCGTCGTGTAAACGGAATCAATGGAGCGAGAAATAAAGACGGATGAGTCGTAGGCGATTCCCACTGCCATGCCTTCTGGTAAATTATTACGAATCTCTGGCAACATCGCTTGTACGCCCGCGCTAACATCCAGTGGGTTAGCGGTAGACTGTTTCACGACACCCAGTGCAACCGCACTTTCGCCATTGAAGCGTGAGATAACCCGTTCGCTTTTAGCACCAATCGCGATCTTTGCTACGTCTTTAAGACGCACTAAATAACCTTGTTCTTTGCGCAATATAATGTTGCCAAATTGCTCAGGGGTCTTCAGGTCGGTCTCAGCTAAAACGGTGAACTCTCGTTGTGCACTTTCTACGCGACCTGCTGGAACTTCAAGGTTTTGCTGTCGCAGGGCAGATTCAATATCTTGCGGTGTGATGCTGTGTGCGGCCATTTTGTTTCGATCTAACCATATACGCATCGCGTATTCTCGTTGACCGACCACTTGAACGCTGGCCACACCTTTAATCGTTTGCAGCGGGTCTTTCACTCGACGTTCTGCAAAGCTCGTGACTTCAAGAGCAGTGTGTCTATCACTTGAAAACGCTAGCCAGATAATGGGTTGAGCATCGGCTTCAACTTTTGCGACGATGGGTTCTTCAATGTCGCTCGGTAATTGACCTCGTACTCGGCCAACTCGATCACGTACATCACTTGCTGCTGCGTCAGCGTCACGGTCCAATCGAAAGTTGACTGTAATCTGTGATTTCTCAGCGCTGCTTTTGGAAGACATATAATCAATGCCTTCTACACCTGAGAGTGAATCCTCTAAAATCTGAGTGATTTGTGATTCCATAATCCGTGCGTTTGCACCAGGATAATATGTTTCGACCGTCACCACAGGAACGTCAATATTAGGATACTCTCGCACCGTTAATTGATCGTAGGCTATGAGGCCCAATAGTATTACCAGAACATTCAGCACCGTCGCGAAGACCGGCCGCTTTATGCTGATATCAGATATATTCATTAATCTGTGTCCCTATAAATTCTATTATTGATTGCTTGCTTGAAGCATTTCAGGGAAGAGAGGTGTGACCGCTGAACCTGGACGCAATTTTAGCTGACCAGCAATAATGACCACATCATCAGCTTTAACACCGGATACAATTTCAACATTGGCGCGCTTACGTTGGCCAATGACCACGGGCACTTGCGCCACTTTGCCATCCACAACCGTCATGACGAAGTACTGTTTTCCCTGAGGAATCAAAGCTTGTTCAGGAATTAAAATCGCTTGGTCGTTTTTACTGATCTCGAGTAACACCTTGGCGAATAGACCAGGGCGTAACTCTTGCTCAGTGTTGTTGATCACGGCGCGAACTTTTAGGCTGCGACCTTTTTCTTCAATTTTCGGTGCGATCGCAGTGACTTGGCCCGTATACGTCTTACCAGGAAAAGCAGGTGCTTCGATGGTGATTTTTTGCCCAACCTTGACTTTGCTCAAGTAAATTTCGGGCAACTGAAAATCAAACTTCAGCGTGGAAATGTCCACTAGCTCAACGAGTGGCTGTCCAGCGTTGACATATTCGCCGACGCTGATGTCATGAATGCCGATGACGCCGCTAAATGGCGCTCTTAGCGTTAGCTTTTCAAGTTGCGCTTTTGCATAAGACGCTTGAGCTTGATTGATTTTCAACGACGCATTCGCGGAGTCGAGATCAGTCTCACTTGAAACTTTTTGCTTAAACAGTTTATTCACTCGTTTGTATTCAACCTTGCTGAGTTCGACTCTGGCGGCTGCTTCTTGATATTGAGCATTTTGAGTCGCACTGTCTAACCGAAATAGCGTTTGTGATGCCTTCACTTCCGCCCCGTCTTTAAAATTGATTGAATCAATTCGCCCGGCTGTTTCGGTGGTGAGCACAATAGAGTGGTTTGCCCGTAAAGAACCAATGGCTTCAAGATTGGATACCAGTGTTTCAGGTTTGGCTTTGATGACCTCAGCAGGCATGCCTTGAGGTGCCCCTTCTGCTTTAGCCGAGAGGGACAAGGTAAGTGCAGAAATGATCAGTAGAGAGGGGATGAGATACTTGGATAGTATTCGTATTGAGTTCATGGTTTTGTCCCGAGTTTAGATTGCGCACAATAATAGTTCGACATTACATGCATTGCAGCACTTATTCTTAGGATTTAGTGTTTCATAAAAGGGACAAACATCTCCCTTTTCGGATATAGAGTAAGATTTTTGAACAATATTAGTACTCAGTGCTATAGCGCCGAGAAGGATCATTGGT
Source organism: uncultured Saccharospirillaceae bacterium (assembly GCA_947503895.1). Lineage (GTDB taxonomy): Bacteria > Pseudomonadota > Gammaproteobacteria > Pseudomonadales > Oceanobacteraceae > Bermanella. The sequence continues at coordinate 362,604 of CANNFT010000001.1, read as the reverse complement.
TCTTGAATCATGAGTCGCACTCCATATCTCTCCTGCCCAGGGGAGTGGTTTAGTCTTAAAAACCAACAGTCATTGCTTCATTCTGGGTGGAAGAGTGGCTAGCTTAAGCCAAAACTCGTCAACTTTTATGAGTGTTCTGATAAAGCTATCCAATGAAACAGGCTTAGTGATAAAGGCATTTGCGCCCAGTTTGTAGCAAACATTGATGTCATTATCATGATCAGAGGTGCTCAGCATAATGACGGGCAGACCAAAAAAGCGCTCATGGGCTCTGATGGCTTTTAAGGTTTCCTTACCATTCATCACGGGCATGTTGATATCCAGAAAGAGTAGGGTAGGGAGTGGGTAGGCATCGCGATCCGCGTAATCACCTAGTCCATTTAAGTAATTGAGGGCCTGCTGACCATCATTCACCATCCTGAATTCACATTTTAATTGAGCTTCTTCAATCGCGCGCTCGATGATAAGTCGATCAGCAGGGCTGTCTTCGACAATGAGCAAGGCTCGATCTTCACCGCTACTTGGATCTTTAGCCATGATGTGCCTCCGGTGGTGCTTGATTATGGGCGGGTGACGCGCTCTTTTCGAAATCTAATAAGTTCGGAAACGTCAGCCTGAAGGTCGTTCCAACGTCGACTGTTGATGAAACCTCGATCGTTGCATTGTGACGATCAAGTGTCTTTTTAACGATTGATAGCCCAATTCCCGTGCCAGAGTAATCCTCAACACTGTGTAACTTTTTAAAGGCCAAAAATATGTTACCCAAGTGTGCTTCGGGAATGCCTACACCATTATCTGCTATCTCCAGTATTGTGGAGGACTGATCTTCGCTTAACTTCATCACTACTTTGATAATAGGATGTTCATCTTGTTTGTGAAATTTGATGGCGTTTTCGATTAAATTTTGAATTGACTGCCCTAGTAACACTCTGTCTCCTTGCACCTCGGAGATTTGAAAATCCAAATGAAACACTGAGCCAGTTTCTTCTATCAGTGTCTTTAAATTATTGAGAGTTGAATGCACGAGAGATTCTATATTGACAGGTTCTTTCATCAGTTCATCACTGCTGGTTCGGCTCAGCAGTAATAGATCATCAATTAGGTGCGTCATTCTTTCAGCAGCGCCTTCCAAAAACTGAACATCTTCATTGACCTTATTTAGGTCGCCAGAATGCAGATCTTTTAGCAAGTATCCTAAAAATACTCGAAGGGTGCGCATCGGTTCTTTTAAATCATGCGATGTGATAAATGCAAACTGGTTTAGTTCCTCATTCGAAAATTCCAACGCTGCATTTCTTTCAGTGAGTTCCAGACTCAGGCTTTTTTCTTGCTGAATGTCGATAATATTCAGCACGCCATGCATACCCTCAGAACCGGACTGTATTTTATTGGCCGTCAATAAGCCCCAGTAACGCTGACCATCCCTGCATATGAACTCACGTTCTTGCCGTATGGTATCTGCACTCTCGGAAAATAGGTCAACCAATAATTTGGCTAGCGACAGTTCTGAATCTTCATTTGAAATGTCAGATAAAGTTAAAGTCAGTAATTGTTCACGTGAATACCCCAGAGAGTCGCAGGTGGTTTGATTTACATCAATTATTTTTCCGACATGATTGATGATGATGAATTGTGTGGGGGCACTGCCCATGCTCGCATCTAATAATGCTGATTGTTTTGCTAGTTGATTGTCTTTCTCAATCTGCAAGGTGATATCGCGAATAATGCAAGTGTAAAAGACTCCGTTTTCCGTATTTCCTTGCGTCACTAATACTTGAGCAGTAAAAATAACCCCGTCAGACTTAACGGCTTGTAAAGACTGAATCTCACCCACCCAATTTGATATGGATGACATCACGCCAACATCGGCTTGATTTCTTGAATTGGCAAGCAGAACACGAACATTTCTGTGAATGAGCTCATTACGAGAGTATTTGAATATTTCTAAAGCGGCTTTGTTTGCATCTTCAATTGTGCCTCTTTCCGATATGATCAATAACCCATCGACCATGGTATTTAAGGCACTGGTTAAGCGGTTGTAGGTTGTTTCTAATTTTGACTTGTTGATTTGTAAGTCTTGCGTTAAACGGTCGGCGTACTTCAGGGCACGTTTGTGTGAGCCTCCCAATACGACAAATAATGAAAAGAGCATGATATCAATGACAATTCCGCCCGCTAAAATCATGGTTGGTTGTGCACTGCTGTGCTGCTCTCTAAACAGCTTGGTCGTTTTTATGTTAAATGTCCATGGTCTACCATATAAATTGGCTTCGATGGTTTTTGATAGCAATGGCTTAGGGTCAAAATCTATAGACTCGTTAGAAAACTCATCATATAAAATATTATCGCCATCTTGGATGGAAAAATTCACTAGGCGATTTGTATTGGTGAGTGTGCCATCCATTAAATTTTTCATAATAAAGGGCGCATAAACAATGCCTTCAAATTTCTTTTTTCGTTCTAATAAGAGTTCGGGTGGTTTTACCGTTTCATAGAATGGTGCATAAAATAGAAATCCTGGTGTCTTTTGAGAATCTTGTACGAGTATGATGGGAGCAGTGATTTGAGCGATGGCTTCGTCTCTTGCTTTCTTGGCAGCTGTATACCGATTTACTTCATGTGCCATATCCAATCCGACCGCTTTCCGATTGATATCCTCTGGCTCAATGAAGGTAATAGGCCAAAACTCCTTTATGGTATGTGGTGGGTGGATATTAAAATAGGGGCGATCTTTACGCTCCCGAGTTAAGAATTCTTGTCTTTCGCTTGGGGGCAAGTAATAAATAACGCCAATGCCATTTATGCCGGGGTATTTTTCTTCTAGGGATAGGGTTTCACTATAGATTTTCCATTGATCGGCTGACAATCTTGAAGGAAGCGCATGAATGGCAGCTATCCCGCCCCAAAGTGCATCCTCGTACTTTTGCATTCTTTCTTTAACCAGCTTCACATATTGTTGGCTTATAATATCGAAATGTAAGTCTCTTTTTTGAATGGTTTGCTGTGATGAAACATACCACGCACTTAATGTGAGAATGATAGAGCCGAATACGACAAGCCAGTGATACCAATGTAAGCCAGCAGGTAAGGAAGACGTGGCCTCCTCAACATCATTAATGTCGCCATTTTGTGAAGCATCTAATGTGTCATCATTCATTCGCATGTAACCACCTAGTAGCGCTTATCTTTATTCAGGCTTTTTCGAGTTGGTGTGTATGTTCAAATATACAGTTAAACATTTTTTCGGAATAATGGGTTTGTTAATGAAATCTTTCATGCCGGCGGCTTTGCACCGATCAATTTCGGATTCCAAAACATTTGCACTGAGCGCAATAATGGGCGTAGAAAAATTAGGGTATTGCTCGAATATTGCTTGAGTTGTTTGGTATCCATCCATCAGTGGCATCTGAATGTCCATTAAAATAACATCATATTGTTCGTGCGGCATATTACGGTTAAGGTACTCAATGGCCGTCGCGCCACCATCCGCCAAGTCTACAATGACGCCTTGATCTATTAATAATTCCTCAGCAACAATTCGATTAATTTCATTATCATCAATAACCAGCGCTTTTAACCCTTTTAGCGGCATGCTTTGAGTGGTTGGCCCACTAGGTTCATCATTGTATTGACTTTTCTGAAGATCTGAATGATTTAAGGCTTCATTGATCGAAGTTAACAGAAGCGAGGGTGTGACAGGTTTGCATAATACAGAATTGAAACCTAATGTTTCCTCACTTTCCATAAGGGCATTATTGTTAAATGCAGTTACCATTATGATAGGAGGTATTGCTTTAAGTGTTAGCGCTTTTATTCTACGAGCCGTTTCAATGCCGTCCATATGCGGCATTTGCCAGTCTAATAGAACTAGTTCAATGGGTTTGCCTGATGGATCAGACTCTCGTTTCATTAATTCATCCAGCGCAGCACGACCAGAATCAACCGAAACCACTTCTAGGTTAAATGAAGTCAACATGGCGGTTAGAATTTCTCGTGCATGTTTATTGTCGTCAACTACCAATACTTGCTCACCATTTAAGTGCTGGGTGAATATTTTTTGTTCATTATGTGCCTTTTTAAATTGGGCAGAGAAATAAAAGCAACTACCTTGCCCCATTTTGCTCCTAACGTTTAATTCGCCACCCATTAGGTGTACTAATCTCTGACTGATGACTAGCCCTAACCCTGTTCCACCGAAGTTTCTTGACGTGGAGGTATCGGCTTGCTCAAATGCTTTAAATAAGCGACTGAGCTGTTCATCCGTCATGCCAATGCCTGTATCAGAGACAGAAAAGTGCAGGCAAACGTTCGATTGATCCGTCATCCCACCTGTTGTGTCTTCTGAATCTGTTCTATTTTCAACCTCAATAATAATGCCGCCTTTATCAGTAAATTTTATCGCATTACTTACCAAATTAGTCAGGATCTGACCTAGCCTGAGAGGATCTCCACTTATATGAGTGGGAACATTCGGGTCAATATTAATGAGGATCTCCAGTTGCTTTTCTGCAGCCTTTAAACTGTTAATGTCCACTATGCTTCGCAGCGATGCTTGAATGTCAAACTCAATATTTTCTAGTCTTATCTTGCCAGCCTTGACTTTAGAATAATCTAATATTTCATCAATGATACCGAGCAGCGATAATGCGCTTCGGTTTAATTTGTCGATGTAGTTAAATTGTGTGTTTGTGAGTTTGGTTTTAAGTGCGAGTCCGGAGAAACCTATAATGGCATTCATGGGGGTTCGAATTTCATGACTCATATGTGCTAAAAAACGAGATTCAGCTTCTGCTTTTTCTTCAGCAGCGTCTTTTTCTTTTTTTAATTCAAATGTCGCTGAGGCGACCAGTGATTTTAAATTTTGAGCTTGTTCTTTTGCGGCACGATTTTTTTTTGATAGTTCAATGGCTAATATGTCAAAGCATTGCCTGAGATAATCAATTTCATTGTCTAGTGGTTTTGAGGGAGAGTCGTGGTGTTTGTAATGATCATCATCGGGATTGAATTGAATGATTTGGTTGTTGACTGTTTTTAATGGTCGAGTGACAAGGTAGGTGACGACCCAAAAAATAATAATGCCCAGTCCAAGCGTTTTTAACGCTGCCGTAATCAAAATTGATATGACGGTGGTGTAAACTCTTTCAACAATGGTACTCAAGCTGTAATGCAGATCAAGAAACCCCACAGGCTCATTGTCGGCGGTTGGTGAAAATAAATCATAGCGATTCGTTAATAGATTCTTTTTTTGCGGGTGTGTCGAGTGAATCTCAGGATGAGCTTTCTCTAGTAAGGCTTCTTTCTGATCAGCAGGTAAGTGATGCGTAACGCCTCCTTGGTGTTCCGGGATTCCTCCCAATTCATATTGGACTGAGTCCATATTGATGATGGATGCCCCTACAATCTCAGCATTTCGATTTAGGCCTTGCAATGTCGCATAGATTTGATCTTCATCGTAGTTCCAGATAGCTTCTGCTGCCGAGTATTGGAAAGTGCCTGCTAAGGTATCCAATTGATGTTCTAGGTTTATTTTTTCTGTTTGTACCTCAATAATGATCTGTATGACGGTCAGCGCGATGGCTAACACCAAGTAAAAACTAAAAATTCGCTGAATTAGTTGTTTTGGAAGCTGGTTTTTTATTTGATGAGTTGACGGAAATTGATTGCTCATGGATTGATGCCTTTACTATTCGCATCGTGATGTAAACGTAGGCTAAATTGAGTGCGAATAGCATCAGCATGGCTCGACTTTAAATAATCGTTAAGTTGCACCATATATGGCAGGGGCTTAATGGTTGAAAGCACGTAGTTACTCTTGTCATGCGGCAACCGTGGTGAAAATATCAGCGGAGATTTTTTTCCATATTTTGTCTTCATATGATGTTTCGCAACATCAATATTAAAATAGGCGCAGCTAATTCGTTCACTTTGTGTAAGCCGAATGAGGCTGTCCAACGAATTGACTTCCCTAGACTGTATTTCATTACGCGAAATGTAGCCCATTAGCGTCCACGGGTTGAATCCTCTCACATAGCCGATGGTTTCAATTTGCTCCAAAGTCATTTGTAGTTTGTTGCTGGGGACAAGCACGCCATCTGTGAAGCCCACGACAGCGGATGAGTAGACAATGGCGGCTCCATTTTTAACATCTTTTGCCCAAGCAGGATTGTCAGGAAACTTTAGATCAATTTTTCCTTTGATCAGCTCTTCGTAAAGGCGTTTGATGGGGAGTGGTCGGTAGATGATTTTATGACCATGCCTTTGAGCAAAGTCATCAAAAAGCACCCTTGCAAATCCATTGTATTGTCCGTTTTGTACGTGATAGAAGGGCGGGTAATCGATTTCTTCCACTCCCATTTTGATCTCAGCAGCGACAAGAACGCGTAGTGGTGAGGTGAACGAAATCACCATTGCAATATTGACGAGGAAGATGACTAGCCTACGCAACATGCTCTGTCCTTTGAATGCCTGCCAAAAGGGGGATAGAACCTTGTCCCGACCTACCGTGAACTCGGCGAATATTGGCTTAAAACGAATGGCTTAACTCAATTGAACGCTTAGAGGCAGCCAACGGACACACCTATATTCATCCCAATAATGATAGACCAATCACCGGCTTACGCTTACAAACCGTAACGTTCCAGACAGAATCACTTTATGGTTCTCAAGTGGGCGGATTTTCGCATCAATAAGGCTGAAAGCACCGCAATATCAGGTGGCCAGCAGAGTATTGATGATGAGATACAAGGCTTATGACTTTGTGCCGTCGGTGGCCGTACATATCAAATAATTTCGTGTTGCCCTTGCATCCCCAGAATATAGTCGCGAATAGGCTCAATGGGGACCAACAATGACCACATCGGTAAATTAGTTACTACTAATATCCTATGCACCTGATGGACTCTTTCTCACGTATGCGAGTGAAAATCCTTTGGGTCACCTATAACAATAATTCGGAGACTACCCCATGCGTTTACTTTCCATCTCGCTTATTCTGGCGACCTTGGTGCCTATTGCGGCAAAGGCTGAATTGCCCCAAAAAATTACTGTGGCTGGCGACAGTATTACCATGGCGTTTGCCGCTGATTGTAAAGGCAACGTTTTCCCTTGGGACCTTACGTGTTTTTTGGCGGGTGAACGTCATGAGCTGTCTTGGTTTGATGGTGCTGATCGAGATGTAAACAGTATTCATAAACGTTATAAGGATATTGACTCGTCCATTTTAGCCAATAAGAAAGCCGCCGCTTCTGGTTCGAAAATGCGAGGAGGCAAAAATGACTTTCCTATTCAAGCGGCCAATATTGTTGCTCAATCTCATCAGCCGGATCATGTCGAAGTGTTACTCGGCGGTAATGATATTTGTAATCGAGATTGTTCAGATCCCAACAATTGTGATGACCCATTGTTTACCGATTCACAATGGAGAAAAGGGGTCCAAGAGGGTTTAGATGTATTGGTGTCAGGGCTGCCACGGGGGGCCACGGTTTTTTTAGGAGGCGTACCTCGTATTCAAGACCTCTACTCAGCAGGCAAGAAAAAACAAAAAGATAAAGCACGTGTTAACTGTCAGAGCATTTGGAAAACATTTGAGATTTGCAATATTGCAACACAAAAATCAGATTTAAATGGAGAGTCCATCGAGCAGCGCCTAAGTGCAATCGCTGAACGACAGCGCAGATACAATGAAATTTTAGCAGAAGAAGCTGTTGCCTATTCAACGAATGCCAATGGCAAAAATACGAGAGGTGTTGAAGTAATATCCGATTATGTTGACGAGCATACACCTTCTACCGGAACCACACCATTTGGTGCGAAAGACATCAATGGGGGGGATTGTTTTCATCCGAGTGTCCAAGGACAAAATAAAATCGCAGATATGATGTGGTTAAATAATCCACAACGTTAATTTAGTTTTGCCCAATAGACCGAGCTTACGTTCGGTCTATTGAGTTTCTAAGTAGTGGTAGCTGCAGCTCTTATTTCACGGTTAATTCGGCTCGCATGATTCTAGTATTGGCAATATAATGCCGAAATTCAAAGCAATATGATGTATCACTGCCTGTGCCATGCTTGCCCCTTTCAATGGCAATATTTTGCGTCAAATTGGGGTTGCTGCATCAATGAGCAGGGCACAGCCTGATACAGAAATCTCTGTTTTAGTATGCAATTGACAGATGTAGGGAGCTGAAATGTACGCAGTTATCTTCAAAGCGAAAGTTGGCCAGCAAAATGATGAGTACTTAAAAACGGTTGGCATTATGCGCGAACTGGCATTTGAAAAATACGGTTGCTTAGACTTTATCGCCGTAACGGAGGGTGAGCAAGAAATCGCAATTTCCTATTGGGACAATATGGAGGCTATTCGCGAGTGGAAAAACGATCCTGAGCACACACTGGCACAACGCAAAGGACAAGAGGCTTGGTATCAATCGTATACCGTGCAAGTCGTCGAGATAAAACGCGAATATGCATTTGAACGTTAATATTCACACATCCTGATGTTTGATCTTTAACAGTATGCAAACGAGGTTATGGGCAGCAGAGATCCATAACAAAGTTTTGACGCCGAAGCGCGCTTGCACACTGACTTTCATCAATGCCATTCTCATTTGTATTTTGAAGCATGATGATAGATTTGTAGTCCTCAAAATTGCTCGGAGGCGTTCGCTGAGCATTCAATGCACAAAATTTATAAAATTCATAGACATGTATCGCGCAGTCATTTTGTGATTGAAAGTTACCAGTACACCAGTGAGTATTTTCTATCTCATCCGATATTTTAAGGGCATTCAAAATATGCAGATAGATATCTTTGTCTGTGTTTTTACTGTCAAAAACGGTGACATCGAACCCAGTGTTCGTTTTGGTTAGCTCTAAAGAACCAAAATGATGATGGTAATGAATCGGTATTAGAAGCTTTTCACCTTCTGATAAATTCTTCATGGCATGGCTGGCAACGTCAATATGATTCAGTGTTGGCATGTTAACTTCATGACTGTTTTTCAATTGACTCTCATTGGGTACATGCGTCACATACACCGCAGTGGTCAGTGACTGGGTATTCGGTTGCTTGTTACTAATATCATTCAATCCTTTCAGCAACAAATTGTACGAGATGAAGTTGCCCGGTTGTAATGCTTGGTGAGCATCATACTCTGTGATGGAGGGTTCTAATTTATTGATAGAATGACTGAGCAGACCATTCACTTGATGGTTTTTAATCTGATACTGACCCGGTTCACGTGAGCGATCAAAGGGTCTAGCCAATGCCCAAAGAGGAACGATGGCCTCCACATGACCTTGATCACTTAATGAACACAAATTCCCCGTCTTATTTTCCCACCCCGTGAGCGCGATGCTCGCCGCTTGCTGCCAGATGGGGAGCGTATCCACAGAACCTAAATCTATTTGCTGCTTTAGCAGCTCAATACCCAGTTTACACAGCGTTTTATCGGAGTGAAGCGCTAAATTAACGACAAATTCTGCTTGCTCGTAGGTATCTGTAATGGCATTGAATTGATCTCGTACGTTCTCCACTTTGGTTGAAGAGTGATCATTCTTGCCGTCTGGAATCTGGTTGTCGGAGATGTAGCTGCTCGATGTTGAGTGATCAAAATCTAACAATACGTTATACGCAGATGTTAATGCTTTGCTGATTGTCATCTGATGCCCTTCAATTACTGCTACTTGTATCTAAATTGCCCCTGCCAATATTGAGTGAGCAATGGTGTTGCGCTATCCATCTGGATACTTGACCTGAGTAACGAGGGCGTGGAGCAGGTTTCACGTGAATATGCCTATCTTAAGGAGCGCTAAGTTCTCACCTGTCCCGACACCAAACGAAACCTATTGGGCGCTGGTGTTACCTACCTAGTACCTCCAAACAAACCAGCATAAGAAGCGTTATGAACACTCGTAAACTACTTGCATATTTATGTTTTTCTGTCCTTATCGTTCTATCGACGGGGTGTAGCTATATTTCTGAGACGGTGATGGTTTACCCAACGTCACAACGATACTTCAGCATAGAAGGGAAAAATATTGATTTAGCGATCAACATCGAAGACAAGCGATTTCTTAAAGATATGATGCAAAAAGTGGCTTGGGTCGGTGACGGCGGTGGTATTTATTTAGAGCAAAGCGCTTTACTAAAAATAAAGAAAACGGCGGAAGATAGCTTCCGGCAACGAAGTTTCCAAGTGTATGACTCACAACCTTGTGAAAAATATGAGCGTCGTCAATTACCTGAAATTGAAATAGACGATGAAGTGCTCGCTAAAGAAAAGCGAGACGCACAAGAGGCCAGCCTCATTGCGAAATGTCAAGCAATCGCGCCTTCTCCCATTAAGCGAATCAACATTCAATTGACACGTTTACGCTATGAAGCAACCGATGAATTCTGGGGCGGCGAAATTAATATTCTCGCTGAATTTTCCGTTACGTCTTCAGGCTACCACAAGCGGTTTACCGTACTGCAGCGAGGTAATACCGACTTTGGTAAAGATCGTCGTTATATTGAGCGAGATTTAAGTCGAGTGTTTTCTGAGTTTGTTAGGCAATTAAGCAGCGATGCTAACTTAATTCGCGCGCTCACATCCTAATGCTGTTATCCATTTTAAACCTCAAACGTACAAAGGAATCACGGGCACAAGCCAATAAATTAGCTGCTAAGAAACAACTGATCGAATCTGAGGCCGCCAAGGAAGCTGCAATTAAAAAATTTGATGATTATGTCATTTGGCGATTAAGAGAAGAAACTCGGCGATACAGTGCCATCGAAGGTCGATCAATTACTGAGCGAGCATTCCAGCGACTTAAGCTAGAAATGTCCGTGTTAAGAAACAAGGATGCCTTGCTGTTAGAAGATATTGAGCTGTCTAAAAAAGCACTCATTGATGCAGAAGAAGCGTATAGACACGCAGAGAAAACGTATAAGCAAGCACAGCTAGACGTGCAGAAATATGAAGTGTGGTGCGATGAAGAGCAAGCTGAACGCGATCGGTTATCCAGTTTAAAAGAGGAGTCTGAGCTTGAAGAGTTTATGCCCAAACAGTCCGTTACCTGATTTAAATGGTTCATCGGGCATTTCTAATAGGGTTTCCGATTTCGTCGTTGGGCCATTTTTAAAAACTCGACTTCAGACAAACGAACTTCATGCCAGTCATATAGACAGCTTTCAGGGTTTGATGAGTGATCGCCATCTCGAGAAATCCATTTCTAATCACTCTGAAAGTAATGTACAAGAGAAAAGCGCTAAACAGCATCGGGCAAGCAAGACAGATGAAGCTGTAGATCCACATCCTGCGAGGGTAAAAAATGTTGAAGGTGGCTCTAATTTTGTTGAGCGTCAGCATTCCGAAGCCGTCAAACCGCAATTTGACGACTCAAGCTCTGAAGACCTTATTCATGCCGGTAGTTTAAGTAACCAAACGGCGTCGTTCAGTTCACCTGCTCGTCACCCTATAGCCAAGTCGATCAGTTATGAAACATTAGATCAGTCGGCCATGGGAGTGAAGAGAGAAGCAACAGAACGGCCCGACGAAAGCATCACTTTAATACAGAATCACGGTGTTGCACTGAATTCACAAAAGACGGTTGAGCCAATTCCATTCCCTGAGCAAGATTGGAAACGTGAAAGTGTTGCTCATGCTGAAAGCCATACGCTGAAATATGTTGGAGCGGAGTCAAGCGATAAAAAACGGTTTCAATCTAATCTTCTTGAACGGCCTTCAACCAATGTTACAGAGACAGTACGTCACGCGCCCATTGAACCAGTAGATAGAGGGTTAGAAAAGGAGCGCATGCCTCCTCAATATTCTGGAATGCCAAAGCCGGAGATACCAGAGAACTTTGCCAAGACTCCACATGCTGAGTCAATCAAAGAACCGTCATTCCATCAGAACATCTCAGTAGAACGACAGGCAACGGCTATTCAAAGTAAAGCGCTGCAAGATGAGATGATTCAGGGCCATGCAGGTGTGAATCAGAAGCACCATGAAAACCGCGACTCTGCCGGTGTACCCATTCAACCAGAAGATAAATCGGATGAGCCTTATGGTGATCAACTCCTAACGCAATTTGTTGCGCAGTCAAATGGTGCTCTGAATGCTGAATTGAAACGCATGAAGGAAATGAATGTCCCCACACTGAATCATCAAGCTAATCGACTCCTTCAGAGCATAGAGTCAATCGTTCATTCCATGGTGTACAACGAACTAGAAATAAAGCTAGAAGAATCTCTTTTGCCTGGGACACGGATTTCGATCCAGCGAGAAGGGCAAAGTCTAGCGATTCACGTCCATACCTCTCATGAAAAAACCTATCAGGCTTTAGAAGGCGCTCGATTGGACCTACATACCGGGCTACTGAGCAGCGGTCTCGCAAACGACGTGAATATACAAATTCGATATGAGGTGGATGAGCGCTTCATACGCGAAGGGCAGGCTAATGATGATCAGTCCAGTACGACAAATGTTATCGAAAATGAAGAAGGGGAAAAGCAGCAGCAACGATCACCCTCTTCAATGCAGGAACCTGAAGAAGACGAGGATGAATGATGGATTTAGCGCTAGAAAATATTACTCAAACGCAAATGCACTGGCACAACCAATGGTTGCACAGCGGTCAAGATTTATCGGTGAGTATCAATGGAACGTCTTATACGGCGCAGTTAACGCCGCGCAGCACCCCCGTCAAGCATAAGGGGTGGATTCAAATTGATACGTATAGCGCACCTGTGCAACCACAAGTCTGGATCACACTTCAAATAAATGGTGAGGAAATTATATTTGCGCTTAATAAGCCGTTTCTGTCTTTGTGTCAATTGAATCGAGCTGAATGCTTAGATTTACCGAACGAACTTTTAGTACTCGTTTTGCAGCATGCTCTCACGCCTTTTTTGCTCAAAGTGATTGGGCAATACGATACCTTAGAGTGGGTGTCAGCGCATTTAAAGGCTCCATCTAAAGTTTCGTTTGACCATTTTTTAGGCTTAACGGTTAGAGACAGCCAGCAAGAAAATACGACGGCGCTTGCACAATTTATGATGCCAGAGTCAGCAACCCAGTACTTTTCGCCACCCGACGAGAGCTTAATCCGTTCACCATTTCAAGCTGCTGTCGCCATCCCATGCCCAGCGCGATTCATTCTAGGTGCAACCTCTTTGCGCCATTCGGTACTGATGAATATAGGCATCGGAGATGTTGTGATGGTTAAAGAATCTCGCTACCCAGACTCTTTCATTATCAGTATCCCTGATGCGGCTCAATATGAAGCATGTATTGAAAATAACCTTATCAAGATTCTAAGTAAACGGGATGGACTTATGACCGACGAGCATGCCCCAGTCAGTAACGATGCAGCGACAAATTTACCGGAGGTCGAATCGTCGTCAGGCGTTTCTGTTCCCCTCAACATCGAGCAACTACCCGTCAAGCTAACCTTTGAACTGGCTCAAAAAACGTTACCCTTTCGAGATGTTCAAGCGCTTGCAGATGGTTACTGTTTTGAATTAGGGCTCGATATCTCAAGTCCAATACTGATGAAAGCCAATGGCAGTGTGATTGGAGAGTGCGAAATGGTGAAGGTGGCGGGGCGTTTAGGTGCTCGAGTCACACGCTTAAATGCGAAGTCGGACCCACAAGCTAAGTAGAGGCGTGAATCGTGAACGGTAATTTTGATCCTGTTCTGCTTATCATAGGGCTTTCTATTTTAGCCCTCGTACCATTTCTAGCCATCATGACCACGTCGTTTGTGAAATTGGCGGTTGTGTTTAGCTTGCTTAGAAATGCTCTAGGTGTACAGCAAATACCCCCAAACATGGCCATACATGGATTGGCGATTATTTTAAGTATCTATGTAATGGCACCGGTTATTTATGAAGTGGGGGACGTTATTGAAGCAGAAAATATTTCATTCGAAAGCGTCAGTGAAATAAAACCCGTATTCGAAAAAGGTGCTGTTCCGTTCAAAGCGTTCTTGATGAAACATTCCAAAGAACGGGAGCGTGGTTTCTTTATTCAAAGTGCTAAGAAACTATGGCCGGAAAAGTACAGCAGTGAAATATCCGAAGATAGTTTACTCATACTCATACCTGCGTTTACCGTGAGCGAGCTGACGTCGGCATTTGAGATAGGGTTTCTTCTATATTTACCCTTTATCGCGATCGATATCATCATTTCGAATATTTTATTAGCGATGGGGATGATGATGGTCTCACCTATGACGATATCTTTACCATTTAAGCTTTTGCTATTTGTGTTGCTAGACGGTTGGGCGAAACTCATTCATGGATTGGTGTTGACATATCAATGAGCGAATCAGAGATTATTCATTCTACAATACAGGTTCTAACATTGGTGTTAATGCTGTCGATGCCACCGATCATTGTAGCGGCATTGAGTGGAATTTTAGTGAGCTTGTTTCAAGCATTAACCCAAATACAAGAGCAAACCTTGTCATTTGCAATCAAGTTACTGGCTGTTTCGTTTACTTTGGTTCTAACATCTCGTTGGATTGGTATCGAACTGTACAATTATGCGGCCAATATTTTTGATGCTATAGCTACTCTGGGGTGAGTTGTGTTTAACCATGAACTAATCGAAACCACCTTAATGCTCATGCTCATTACACTGACTCGGCTAATCGCTGCATTTACTATGATGCCCCTACTTGGGGCGCAGGTGATGGGTGGCCGAATGTTAAAAAACGGTGTGGCATTGAGTATGTCGTTGTTTATTTTTCCTGTTGTCCAGCATGGGTACGAGCAACAAGATATTACCAGTGTGATGTTGATTGGTATCATTTTAAAGGAGATCTTTATTGGCATTGTGCTCGGGTTTTCGGTTTCCATTATTTTTTGGGGCATTGAAGCGGTGGGTTTTTTTATAGACAACCAACGCGGTGCGACGATGGCCAGTTCGCTTAATCCATTGAGTGGGTCTCAAGCTTCACCTTTTGGTATTTTGTTGGTTCAAGCGGTTAACACCGTGTTTTTTTCCACTGGCGGTATCCTTGTCTTTCTAGGGATGGTTTACAAAAGCTATACAGCGTGGCCCGTTTTCTCATTTTACCCCACCTTCGATGCGTCAATGGTGACGCTCTTTCTCAGCATGATGGATTTATTGATGTACTACATGATGCTATTTGCGGGGCCAGTCATTATTGCCATGTTTTTAGCTGAGTTCGGACTGGCACTAATTGGTCGATTTGCACCTCAAATGGACGTTTTCTTTCTTGCAATGCCTGTGAAAAGCGCTGTCGCCATGGCAATGCTCATTGTGTACGTTGGATTTCTTGTGCACTTTTTTAGTCAGGAGCTTACCCTCATGCCAGAAGTCTTTTCAAGACTGGCTGAGGGATTAAATTAATGACATGAAATGGCCAGACTAAAGAAGAATAATCAAAATGAGTGAAAAAACAGAAAAACCGACCCCGAAAAAAATTAGAGATGCTCGACAGAAAGGTCAGGTGGCTCAAAGTAAAGAAATTGTATCCGCGAGTTTATTGGCAGCTATATTTCTGTTTTTCTGGGCGATGAGTGATTTTTACCTATCTAATTTCCAAGCATTGGTCGAATTGATCAACAGTATTTGGGGTGTAGAATTTCGTTCAGCCATGGAAAATATGCTGCAAGGTGTCTTCTGGTTGAGTGTAAAAATGGTTGCGCCTATCGTTATATTGGTATTTTTTATCGCGATCATTTCAAATATTAGCCAAGTAGGGCCGCTCTTGTCTTTTGAGTCGGTAAAGCCAGATATAAAAAAGATCAATCCTGTTGAGGGTGCAAAGAAGCTATTTTCTAAGAAAAGTCTGTTTGAAGTATTAAAATCGATCATCAAGATTCTATTGCTTGGAGGCATCATTTTCTATTTGATAACCAGTCACATTAATGACTTTATGCAGGTTCCAGCGTGTGGAATTGGGTGCTTCTTGCCCTTTATTGGCAGCATAATGTTTAAACTGATTCTCAGTGCTACCGTCACCTTTTCAATTATAGCGGTCGTAGATTTTATATTTCAGAAGGCTCAGCATACGAAACAATTGATGATGAGCAAGGATGAAGTCATTCGAGAATACAAGGAAACTGAGGGCGATCCCCAAATTAAAGGTAAGCGCAAACAGATACACCAAGAAATGCTGAATGAAGAAATCAAGCCGCGAGTTAAATCCTCTACGGCCATCGTCGTCAATCCGACTCATGTTGCAGTGGGAATCTATTATGAAAAAGGCATAGTGGATTTACCTGTCATAACACTGATGGAAACAGATGCCAAAGCTAAAATGATCAAGAAAATAGCTCGCGAGGAAGGCATTCCCATCATGGAAAATATTCCGCTTGCGAGAGGATTGCTCGCAAATGCTGAAGTAGATCGTTTTATTCCCTCAGATTTTATTCAGCCGATCGTGGAAGTGCTCAAGTGGGTGGAAGGGTTAAGTAAAAATCAAACCAGTCAATAGACATAGAAATTTTAAATCCGGCCATAATTAGCTGTATTCATCAATCCCTTTCTTTTTGCGCTCAATCCCCTGTCGAAATTGAGCGTGCCCCACCGCAATGACGCTCAAAGTATATGTTAAGGGCATGTCTATTCATTCACTTTAAACTCTTGCACGACTGCATGGATGCAGGAGGTAGAGCGAAGCAGGAAGCCAGAGCCGAGAGTCAAATTCAATGAATAGGGGTGCCCTTAATCGAAACCAATTTCATTGATCGGTTACTGACTCAAAGATAGTGATCTATAGATCTGTCTAGATTACAAACAACCAGAATTGGAAGCGAATATGAGCACTAGAGCAAGCCCAGACTCAAAAAAACGAGCCGCCGATTTCGAAAATTATCAAGAGCAGTTCAAGCAATGGCAGGTGGGCGCAAACCAACTTAAAGATCAAATACTTGGTTTTGGTAACAGAATGGACAGCCTGTTGGCTCGATTACCTGCACATAAAAAACGTGAAACGTTACAGTTGCTTGAATATTCCTTAAACCTCGCTACAAAACAGGTCGCCCTTACGACACTAAAAGAATTGAATCACTTAACTTCAAATACTTCGAAATCAGACGTGTATGAGGTGGCGCCTAACAAAAAAATCAGTATCACTATGATGTCAGGTTTGACTAACGTTCGAATTTAATCAATTAAAGGAAAGCATATGACTTCCATAAATATACTGTCTGACAGCATGGAAGATGTCATTACCAAAGCCGTAGAGGAAATGTCTGCGGATGAAAGCATCAAATACAACATTAATGGTTCGGATCAACATATCACCGAATTGATAAGTTACTCGGGATACCTTCGCTTTGTGCAGTTATATATACAAGATGAATTTGGTGATGGCTTGGAACTGGATGCTTCTGACGCGATTACGTCTGATCTCGATGATAAATTAGGTGAGTATTATACAGCACTGGGTGGTGATAAATGGGTGATTACCGATAGTAATTACTCTTGGATTAAAACATTACTCAATGAACTGAAAGACAAGAACAATGGCATATCTTCAGACGTATTAATCACTATTGATTCTGATACCAGCTCGATATACGACCTTAGCAACAATATGTTTTCAAACTATGTCGAAGCAAAAAAAGATCTGTTTGATGATGCACTAAGCGAGCTTTCATCTATTAACAATAAATTAAATGAAGCCAATGACTATTTCGCGTTGATGGTCGATCTTGCAGCGCAAGACGATAAGATCAAAGGTAAAAATCTCGATACGGATCAAAAGGCGACATTTCAATCAATGCTTGAATGGATGGAAGCCGAGAAAGAGGTGGATTTTAATCGATATTTCGATGACAGCGTCGACCTTGATTATATTATGTCTCAAACCGATAAAGGCAAGAAAGATTCCACACTCTCCAAAGCGGAAGTTCAAGGGCTTAAGGCTCAAATCGATACGTTTATTAAGTCGCTTGAAGCTGAACAAAGTAAGCAATCCATTGAAGTCAATCAATACCTTACACGAATGAACGAAGGTTTGGGGTGGTGGGGCGGAAAAATAGACAGTTTTGATCGTCTTTGGAACAAAATCACCAGCAATTTCTAATGCATAAGACACATTTAAATACTACGAATATTGAATAGGTAGGACGCTATGTTAGTCGAACAAACAGATTCTAACCAAGAAGAATCAAATTACCGTACGTTACCCACTGAGAGTGATGAGAAATTATCCAAGCAAGTAGAAGTTCTTGTGGATCACTTTGAAGCCTTGCAATCATTTTTTGAAGTTTATAACCAGTACCAAGGGTTAACCCATGAGCAACTTGAAAATATATATGCTTTAGCCCAGTCACTGGTTTCTAAAGGAAACTACGAATATGCGGAGGAAGTGTTTTTTAAGTTAACGCTGTTTGGATCTGAGCAAGCAAGGTTTTGGTCGGGTTTGGGCAAGGTTAGGCGTCAGCAAAAAAAATATACCCTGGCCGCCGATGCGTTCTCCGTTGCCAGTATGCTTGATCCCACAGATGGCCATCACTGGTTCGATATCGCTCAGTGCTATTTTATTAGCAAAAACTACTCAGAGGCTGCAATGGCAATTTCTTCTGCGCTCAAATATATGGCGGGTGAACACGCTCATTATCAGGCCGCGCAACGGCTAGATGAACGTATTACACAATTAATTAATAAGGAAAAATAATGTCCTCAATTCAAGCTACTTCCACAAAAGATGTTCAAACTAATGAAGTCGTATACCCCATTGTATCGACAGATAACAGCACGCCTGGCGTCAGTATTACGACCTATAAAAATGAAGATGGGTCTAGCAAAGTTGTCACCGATAGTGGTGACGATGATGTTTTAGTTGAAACGTTTAACAAAAAAGGGAAACTCCAAGAATCTACTCAGTATCCTGTTGAGACGACGAGTGGGAACACCACATCCATTAGTTATTATGATGGTCGAAAGGAGTCGACCAGTATTAAGGATGGCATTGTCACTTATACCAGTACGGCCGCTGACGGCACAGAAACGGTTAGCTCGGTGAACGAAAAAAGAGGAGAAAGCGCAGAGGTACAAGCGTTTGCAACTTCTACCAATGCTTTAATTTTAAAAGCGATTGAAGACGCTAATAAATCGTTTACACGGTTAATAGAAGGCTCCAGTCAACAGCAAAACCCGCTGCAGAATCCACTTCGAGATGAACGCTTTGATAAAGCAAGGATGTTTTTAAAGAACGACTTAAAGATTTCATCTAAGAATGGCGAAAGTGTCGTTAATGGTGATGCCTCCAGCGTTTCAGAAAAGTCCAATAGCAGCGAGTTTAATACGCATGAAATGATGCGCTTGGTGCAAGAAATTCTGAAAGATTTAGCCCAAACGCTGAAAGACAACAAAGAATACAATATCGAAGCTGCCAAGAATCAACAGCAGAATGATATTAAAGAACACTTGGACAACATCGAAAACTTCATCAAAAAAATGGAGAAGGCCGAAAAGAAAAAGGACTTCTTTGGTGGATTGATGTGCGCAATTGCAGTTGTTGGAGCAGTGTTGGCCATTGCCGCAGCGGTAGTTTGTCCAAATCCCTTAACGATTGCGGGTGCAGTGGTTGCCACTGCCATTTGTATTGACGCTTGCGTTGCACAAGCATCCGGTAAAGAGTCGCTGATGGATCGCGCACAAAATGGGCTGACGGATGCAATGGTGGACGCGGGAATGGACCCAGTTGCCGCTCAAATACTGGCCACGGTGACGATGGCAGTTTGTGTCATCGCTGCGACGATATTGACCGCAGGTGCAGGTATGGCGGCACAGGCAGCTTGTAAAGCCGTGGTCAGCGCGATTACTCCGATGGTGGCCCAGCAAATCGCCCAAGAAACGGCGAAAGAAGCCACGGAAGTGGTGATCAAAGAAGCAACAAAGGAGGCAATTGAAACGACTGCTGAAGAAGCCTTAAAAGCAAGCCTTAAAGAATCAACCAAAGTTGCAGCCCAAGAATCAGCGAAAGCCACAATGAGTAGAGCAACGGCTGCATTTGCAATCGATGCGCTCGATGTAGCGATCAATTTAAGTGCATCAACGGCCGTCACCGTCGAAACGACCAAATCTATTAAAGAAGTCTCGGGTGCCGAAAAAGATAAGGTCGGCAGTGAAGGTCAGCTCAAAATGGATGAAGAACGATTACAAGATGCAATGAGCGCATTTGCACCACACTTTGCATTAGAAAACGCCATTATGAAGATGATCAGTCAAGCACTAGAAGGTGAATCAGACCTTATGCTAAACAAAATACTTTAAGGAGAGAAACAATGCCCACTATTGAAAATAACATCCCAAAATACACGTCGGTTAAGCATGAATCTTTTTCTGAAATGACGCCGACTGAAAAATCTGAGTACAAATCAAAGGTCATTCAAGACAATCTAAAATTCCTAGACGAAGTCGCCATTGACCCCAAACATCAAGACGAACTGACACAATCACAGGTTAAGGAAGGTCTGAAAGATCTGAAAATACTTGATGGACTAATGAGCAAACTTGAAAATAAAGAGGGCACGAGCGACATTCAAACGACCGGCCAGTCATCTTCTAGAATTGATGAGTTTTCAGGGTTGTTTGCGGCTCTATCCATGTTGGTCGATATTGCAAACAAGCTGCGAGAGACGGCTGATCTCGGATTAGCTGCAGGTATTGAACTTATAGGCACTATGGCGACGAAGCAAAAAGAGGCGATCACTGACATTGCTAAAGCCGAAGTGGCTTCCGCATGGACGTCATTTGGCGTAAATGCGTTTATGCAGGGTGTGTCCCTTGGCATACAGGCGTATGGCTTAAACCATACCAGCAATGCTACAAAAACACGTATTGAAGCCGCCGATGTACAGTATGGCAAGCAATCCACGGGCGAACCCAACACAGGTATGGATGTTGACGTGGATGTTGAAACAAACGGGACAAAGAAAAGTGAAAAGGGCGATACGGATAGCCAAACCTCGACCAAAACGACCGGCTCAACAGATATTGAAACCAGTAATATCGAGACGCGCCAGCGTTCTGAAGCGCAGATCCAAAAGAGCAATGAGCAAGTAGAGACACTGCAGGAAACCGATTCGAAGACTAAGAAAAAGTCCAGTGATTCGAAAGCCGTTGATAAGGAGCATCAGGCTAAAATCATGGACTTAGAGGCCAAACTTGAAGAAATTACAGGCGAACGGTGGGCCATGTTGGGTAAAACACTCGGGTCTCTCGGTCAAAGCCTAGGTCAAATTGCAGCGTCATACATGAATTTGGAGCTTAAAACGGAGGCTGAGAAGTCCCGAATCAATGCAGATAAAGATATGAAGGTCTTGGATAATTTTAATCAATCCTTGCGTTCATCCAGTGCCTCTGCTGATAAATTAAACGATGGCGCACTCAATAACTTACAGTCTGCGATGAACTATGCTCATGAAGCACGCAATAAAATCATGTAATAATCAACCCCTTATGGTCTCTGAATAACCGTGGCATAAAGCGGTGATTCTATCGAAAGGGGTCAGGTGGTTAGAACAAGAAGGCTTTTTGTTCGATGTTTCATCGAAGCAGAGTGGCCTAGAGCGTGTTTTCGTGAAATATTAGAATTAGCCCGAGCATCAAACAGGATGCATCGGGCTTTTATTCTGAATGTAGGGTTAAAAAATGGGGAGTAGGCTTTAAGCATACTCAAAGCGTATGGCAAAGAGCGATACCACTTTACCAGTCCATTATTCATTGCATAATTGATACTCAATTTCTCAAATGTGGAAACAATATGGAAGGTCTATTGAATAGCTGCTGATTCATAGAATTTTTCCGTATTATGTGGCCGCTTCAATTTTTAATGAATGAACGCTTTGTCACTAATTGTACTAGTTGACTGAACTATCAAATGGAGCGTTAATAAACACACCTAAAGGGCAGATTGATCATCTTACGACTAACCCCACCCTATACGGTGCATTAGAGTGGAAATGAGCCTTGTCCATTTTCAGTACATTCAGATAGATCCAGTATTTTCGATACCATGCAGGAACCACCATCATATGGGCACAGATAGTAAGAGCCGAACACCTCAATCGGCCACAAATAAGCGTACTCAGAACAGTGAGTTAAAAGCACTGTTGCAGCGGGGACGAGCGGCTTTAGACCTCAGTCAGGCGAAGGTTCAAGAGAACTCAGAATGGGCATCCTTGGGGTGTGAGGCATCACCATTAACGTTTGAATCTGAAGAAGCGCTCACTGGCTTTTTAATACACCACACCACGCAAGAGACCCGAGGTATCGCCTATTTAAACTTTAATGGCTCCATATTGGAAATTGATATGGCCACTGCGCAAATTCCTGACATCATTGAGGCGTATCACAAAGCCTAGTTATTTACCTTTCTACTTCACAGACCCAACCTAATACCTGCTGACGGATGACCGTCATCGCCGCATTTTTTGCTTTTTCCCAGTCTTGAATGAGATTTCCATCGCAGTCAGCGGCTCCGTTTAACGCGTGTTCATTCTAACTGATTACGTTCCTCAGTGATGGATTCCATTATGGAATGCCACCCTATACACCTTCGCCTATAGCCACCAAGCGCTTTCTGGCTTTGATCGTCAGTTATCAAGCCACTTTTCCAGCAGTAGTACGCGGATGGATTTTGATTGGTGAGCAACCTAACAGGTGTGTTGGTTACAGATGGGTAGATGACTTACGAGGATGATGTCATGACCCCATTATCAATTCCCTTGACCCAACTCATGAACGCATTGTGTGATCGGTACGAATGGCCAAGGTTAACGCCTAGCGAAGATGGTTCATATTCCATGATGTTAGATGATAGTAATCTCAATATTGGTTGTGAAAACAAAACCATCACAATGCAAATTGAAAGTTTTCAAATCGCCCAAGGGAAGCAACCGAAAGATCGCCAATTGGAAAAAATACTAACGCTTTCTGCTGGATTTAAAGTGCCCAAATCGATTGGCCTGACGATCAACGAAAAATCCTCAATGCTTATCGTTTATTCCGATCTTGATATGGCTGCAGCGCCATTAAATGAATTCGAAGAGCGTATCGTGCTCCTTTCAAATATTTCAGCTCTACTCAAAAGTCAAAGTACTGAATTACAGGCGGTGCATGAAGAACCAATAGCGCATCATTTCTTAAGGTTATAAATGGCATGCATTCGATATCGACAGAATATCAGCCTTATTTGTATTGAGAGCATATGTTGAAAGCTTGTATTGAGAGCACGTGTTGTGAGTGTGATGACTTTTGAACAGCGCATGATTCAAATCGTCAGTATAGAAAATTCAAGCTCAGAGACTGATAGATTGTAATGGGCTGAGCTATTAAAGCACTAAAGCCCACAATTCAAAAAATGTTCTGGGTGATTAAAAAATGCGATCGACACCGAAATCATAGCGCTCCGATTATACCGCTTATTTATTTGAAAATTAAAAAGGATATATTGCTGTATGAACAGCCAAACCCTACAGAAAGCGAATGAAAGAGTTTGCGTCAATAGAAAATCAATGGTCATACAAATACTGGTATCCATTGTAGTCTGCGGAATGTTTATTTCTGAAAGCAACAGCGAATCATTAAAGTGGCCGGACTCCAGTTATTCTGCTGCATCTAATGGTGACAGTTTGGGTAGTCTGTTAAATAATTTTGCTACAAATTATGACTTAATACCGGTTGTCAGTGAAAAACTCTATGATCGCAAGGTCAATCTGAGCATAGATTCGATGGCACCCAGCCAATTTATGAAAGCGCTCAATAAGCATGCTCCGTTCGTTTGGTATTACGATGGTGCTGCTATTTACTTCTATGATGTCAGTGAAATGAAAAATGCTGTAATTAATTTAAATTCCATCACGCCTAGAACGTTAAAACGTAAGATCAGAAGTATGAAAATTTGGGACGACCGATTTCACTGGAAGCAATCCACGGGCGACGGGGTGGTGTATATCTCAGGACCCCAGCGCTTAATCGAGTTGGTATCCCAAACAGCCAGTAGCTTGGATGTTGATCGTTCGGTCGATGATTATGGGCTCAAAATATTCACGCTCAAGTACGCCAAGGCCGCCGATAAAACGTACACCGCAGGCAACTCTGCCAACGTTGTTTATGGCGTAGCGAGTACACTGCGTCGCCTAATGGGCGGCTCTTTTATGCAAAATACTGAAGAAGTCACAACAGAGCCTGAACGAAAAAATGAAATAAAAAGTTTAAAAGGTACTGGCTTGTCAGCCGAGTTAGAAACCACCACGTCTTCCACTTGGATACCCACAGCGGGAAATATGGCCTCTATAGAAGCGGATTCACGAACCAATACAGTAGTCGTCTACGACAAAAAAGAACGTTTGCCTATGTACGACCAGCTAATTTCTCTTTTAGACCAGCCAGTGGAGCAGGTGGAAATTGAAGTCAGCATCATGAATATCAGTACTGAGAAATTGCGCAACATCGGCTTAGGTTGGCAATTCACGGGAAGCGATTTTGAAGGGGGGTACAACGGGGTGACCAGTGCAATTGCTTCCAGTGATCAAATAGCATTCCAAGCCAGTGGTGGATTACTGGGCGCAGCCAGTAATGTATTGCTAGCAAGAATAGAAGCACTGGAAAGTACAGGAGATTTACAAATTACATCCCGTCCCATTGTTGTGACCACAAATCATTTATCCGCATTGCTAGATAACAGTACGACGTTTTATGTCCGAGTAGCAGGCGAGGAAGAAGTGGACTTATACCCAGTATCCATTGGTGCAGTGCTTGATGTGACGCCGCACATTGTTCGAGATGAATCGGGCACCCGAATTGAAATGGATATTAATATCACCGATGGGCAGCAGAATGAAGATCAGGTAGACGGTATACCCACGGTCAGCAGCACGAATATCGTTACACAAGCGTCTGTTCCACAGGGTGAAAGTTTGCTTATAGGCGGTTATTACTATGACTCCGTCATAGAAAGTGAGAGTCGGGTTCCTTACTTGCACAGAATCCCTCTTATCGGAAATCTATTTAAGCAAAGAAGTACGCAAACAGTATCTATGTCAAGGATGTTTTTGATTCGCCCAAGAGTGCTCACGTTAAATAATGCCGAGGTGGAGGGTTAGTTATGGATTGGGTTCTACGCATATTATCCGGGCCGAATAAAGACGCTGAAATTGAGTTAGAAGCAGGGGAATACATTATCGGCAATCATGACGATGCCGACTTAGTACTCGATAACGTGGCTGTGCAATCACAGCACTTCAAGCTTCAATTAAACGACCAAGTTGCGCAGTTAGAAATTCTAGAAGAGGGCATGCCTCAGTATAAAGAAACGTACTTGAATGGTAAGCCTATCGCCTCAAACACCATTGATCTTGAGCCGATTTCTATTATCAGTCTGGCAGACTTTCATTTTGTATTGGCCAGTGAAGATCAAGCACTGAATGACATCGCGATACCGAGTACACCTCCTGAAAACGCGGTTGCCAGCAAATTGAATGCGGAGCAGGCTACGGAGAACGAGACTCAACAATCAGCGACTCGCCAGACCGTCAGCGAATATAAAAGTGCTCCTGAAACGGCTCATCAAACCGAACGTTTACCATTGCGAAGATTGATGAAGTCAGCGCTGCTAGCGTTAGGCTGCGGCATTGTGGTGGTGACAGCATCTGCCATGATGGTCGTGAGTAAGGATGCTTCAGTTTCAGGTTCTAGCTCGTCCACTCCAATAACTGTCAATGATTCGGCCGTCATCAATCGCGCGGACGTCCATCAAGATGCGCTAAATCAGCTATTGAGAGATGCGGGATACGAAACGTTGACCGTTATACCGTCGACTCACGGCTCGATTGTCAAAGGCTTTATTAATCATTCGCTTGATCGTGAAAATATTCTCTCAGCGCTGCCACGCGGTGGCCAATATGACTTACAGCTCACAGACTTAAACCAACTCAAGACAGCGGCTGAAATGACGCTGGCCGCTTATAAGATAGATACTGTTGTTGTAAAAAATGGGGCTGAACCAGGGACGCTTGAATTGTCTGGCCAATGGCCAAACGAGTCTCAATGGAAGAAAGTGTTGGCATCTATGCAGAAAGATCTCCCCTTGGTCACGAATTGGCAGAACAATGTCACCATTCAAAAACATTATGATATCCCACCTTTAGAAATCAGCAGTGTCAATCTTGGTAATACGCCGTTTTTATTGACTCGCACAGGTGAGCGTTTATTTATTGGTAATCAAATAGGAAATGGCTTTTCGATAAAAGATATAGATTTACGACATGTCATCATCGGAAAAAACTCAGAGCGAGTAAAAGTTGAGTTGGTATTTTAGGCGATTCGATCACTTCTTATGAAAAAGTGGAAACCTCCGTTCGTACTGGGTTACACATTAGTAAATAAAGTGGATTTGGAAGCTAAAATGAATACTACAGAAAATCGGATGTCACTGGAAGAACAACTCAAACAGGCAGGATCTGATGCTACAAAACGTCAGTTAATAAACGACTTTCAAGACAATGAACGTTCGCTATCAAGATCACTGCAATCGGGCTTAACACCTGAAAAATATAAAGAAGCAGAAATATTACTCCAAGCGATAGAAGCATCTATTGCTGTCATAAAACCACTATAAATCACAAGACAGAAGGAAGAAAACCATGGCTAGTTTTATTGGAACCGGTACGGCAACAGATTTAGGCGTCAATATATCAGATGTGGCTACGACGATCAGAAATTTGTCGAGCTCAAAAGAAGCCGATCTACGAACCGCATTTGCGACGGCGGAGCAAGATGGATTAGATAATTCAACCGCCGTTCTTGAATTGCAGCAAAAAATGAATGAATGGAGCTTTGCTGTGGGTCTATCAAGCTCAATGGTTAAGTCCATGGTTGATACATTTAAGCAAATGGTACAAAAACTCCCATAATTTAGGGCGTGGATTATTCGCGCTACTCATCAAATAATATATAAATTTGTGAGTAGCGTTGAATTTCATTCAGACTCTACCATTCACCACAAATACGATACGACCTAACTCATATTTACTAAAAGGCGTTAACGATGTTTGGCACTCAACAAATCAAGGTCATGGCCGAATTAGGATTTATTGCTGCGAGTCATGCAGACCACCAAAACGCAATTGCTATTGCTAAAGGTTTAACTCAACTGAGAAGTGAACACGCTATTGGATACGTTATTCATGCCCTCTGCGAAATGAATAACAGCGATTGGCATAGCGCAGAACAATTACTGGATAAAGGATTAGGCGTTGAGCCCAATAATGAAACGGTATTAATGCTAAAAACACTGGTGAGCATGAAAATGGGAAATAGCCGAGTCGCAAAAGATTGTGTCTCGAATTTGGAGGCTCTAGGTCAAAGTCCTGAGCTGGCACTTTCACATTCATTAATGAGTTAAATCATGATTGAAGCGGTAGCAACGAATGTCACAAACGTACCAGCGGTAGAGAAAGTCGCACCCACTGAAGCACTCAAGCCGGTCAAAGCTGAAGATATTCATCAATTCGATCGGGCCATGGAGGCAGGGAATACATCGGATATACACATCAATCGTGTCGAATCGACCGATGCGATAAAGATGCAGCCCATAGAGACAGAGAATAATCGCTTAGGTGATCGCGTTTTAGACGGTGTCGAACGCTTAAGAACAGAATCGAAACAGCATATGGAAGATATTATGGTGTCACTGAGTGACCCAAATCTAAGTTCTTCAGACTTAATGAAGGTGACGTTTGATATGAACCTATGGTCTCTCAAGCAGGACTTACTCGCGAAATCCGCCGGTGGTATTGACCGCAGTGTAGATAATTTACT
Source organism: uncultured Saccharospirillaceae bacterium (assembly GCA_947503895.1). Taxonomy (GTDB): domain Bacteria; phylum Pseudomonadota; class Gammaproteobacteria; order Pseudomonadales; family Oceanobacteraceae; genus Bermanella. The sequence goes on along the minus strand of CANNFT010000001.1, from coordinate 334,807 downwards.
CAAAGCACAATAGGAAAAAATCATGCTGAACAAGACGACACAACTACGCCTGCGTCAAATAAGTATACTCATGGCAGTGCTATTGTTAGCCGGTTGTAAAACGGAACTTTATACGAGTCTTTCGGAGGTTGAGGCCAATGAAATGTTATCAATCCTCATTGATTCAGGCATTTCAAGTGAAAAGAATGTCAATAAAGATGGGTTGCACAATATACTCGTCGATGAAAAAGATATCTCTCAGTCTGTTCAGCTACTAAAACGTAAGGGATACCCCAAGCAGCAATTTAAAACCATGGGCGATATTTTCTTTAAAGATGGCATGATCTCGTCACCACAAGAAGAAGCAGCCAGACTCAATTTCGCTTTATCTCAAGAGTTATCATCCACGATTAGCATGATAGATGGTGTGGTATCTGCCCGTGTTCATGTTGTCCTGCCCAAAAATGACAGTTACGGCGATCAGGCTGTAAACGCCTCGGCTTCGGTATTTATCAAACATACAGATAAACTATCCATTGAAAACATTGTGCCTAAGGTAAAGTCACTCGTCTCAAACAGCATCGAGAAATTAAGCTATGAACAGGTTTCAGTGTCGTTATTCAATACGGCTATTCGTACACAAGCTGATCAACCGGCGATTAACCACCTAGGGTTTGTCATGGTGGAAGAAGGTGATGTGGGCTGGTTTCTCGCATTGGCCATCACTTTCATTAGTATTTCAATATTATCATTCGTATTTCTTGGATATTGGTTGTACCGACAGTATACGGTTCAACGTTCAATAGAAGCTGCTTAACGGGTGGTCAGATCAATGCACAACAATCTACCGTTAATGCAAGCGTTCATGCAGTTTAATGGCTTTCCATTGGATGGCTTACATTACTCTTGGATCGAAGCCTGTCCTTATGGCGAAACGATTCAGGCACTCAACGAAAGTAAAAATAACGAAGTCAAAATAGGGGTGAATCAGTGGTGGAAACAGCACTGGAAGGTTGCTGCCCCTTGCTTGATCGACTTAGAGGGTAAATTAGTAGACTTGTACTTTCTAGACGTGGAGCAGCTTCAGGATTTATGCAAAATTGCCGGTTTAATGGTCTGTTATCACGAAGTCAAAAAAGTGCTGAATGGACGAAAACTGAGCGAAATTCGTCAGCTGTTTCCCGCTGATCGTTATCAAAAAATTATGCAGCAAGCGCCATTTTATAATAAAGGGAAAAAATCATTTGTTGACAACGCCATACCTGAAAAACTCAAAGTTAAACTGACGAAATGTCCACAGTCAGCTCTTGACGAATATTTTATGGTCAATGGCGCTGCGGTGTTGTGTTGTACGCTGTCAGGGCTGTTTCTAACTGAAAATGGAAGTCTGAAGCTTAAAAGTAATCAGGGCACATCAATGATGCAGCGAATGGCATGGAAATTCCCATACGAGTATCAGAGTCAAGTCTCCGCTAGTTGGCAAGCTGGAACAGACCCGGATAACTATCGGTGGGCTAAGCAAATGACGACTAAAGCCTATCAAGAATGGATGAACGTAAAAGAGAGTAAATATGCTGCCTAATCTAACACTGATAGATCAACAGATGCTTATCGACACAGGCGTGGATGTTCTCAAACATTCCGATTTTCAAGACATTTTAATGGGTGAAAATATTTTAGAAGCTGCGAAACATCAACAGCAATCTATGATTCGTGAAGCAGCGGAAATACAGGCCAAAGAAAAAGAAGAAGGGTACAAACAGGGTTTAAAGCAAGCAAAAAAAGAGTATGCTGAAAAGTTAGTTGAATTTGAATTAAGAAAATCCTCGAACCTTCAGAATCTTGAACAGAAATTTATTCGCCTGATCACGACGACCTTACGCAGTATAGTGGGCAATATCCCATTAGATGATTTAACCGTCAGCAGAACCAAGTTAGCCATGGAACGTTTTAAATCGGAAGAGGCGATTGTCCTTTCAATTTGTGAGCAGGATGTGGATGTTGTAACCGCTCAACTAGCGGCATGGCGTAATTCTGATCCCGATCTCGTCATAGAACAAAGAGTCAGCTCCTCCATTTTGCCAGGCGATTGTAGAATTGAAACATCAGTCTCCGTGCTGGACTTAACATTGCATGATCAGTTTGAAATGATTGAGAAGACCTTAAAAAACACCGTTTCATTGCACGAAGATAACCATTGAAAGCCATTAGGAGATAATACATGACCATTGAGACAATCCCTGCAATCGGTAGCAGCGCAACTTCACAAAATGTTTACGGTGATTCTACCCATCAAACGGCTTCAGCCAGTGCCGTATCCGATTTTGAAAATCTCATGCTTCAAGCCAACACCGACAGTGAATATTCAGATTTAGAATTAAAGGACTATATTGTCAAAAGTATCGTGGATAAGACATTTGACCCAATAGGCGACATGACCAAGGATATGATTGAAGAGTTAGCAGCTGGGTAAATAATGGGTATTGAAACAGTTGAATGATCTGCTGGTTTGATTCCATTTTGATCATCTGACCATACCTATTCAGGCATCTAGAACGCTGTGAATAGATTCACGGTGTTCTTCGATTGCAGAGCTGCCCTTAACGCTGCGGGTGGAATTTGAATCCACCAGTAGGGCTGGCTTCTATTAGTAGTAGGCCATTGTCCAGCGTACCGAAAACAGCTCTATCTGTTTGGATGGTGGACCTTGGTGCATTGGCGTTCCCACATGTGTAGGTATGATTCACGGTTTTCATCGACGTCACTTCATACTTTTCGGTGGCTAAACACCTAGGATGATTGTGACGTGTGCCTGAACTAAAGACAGCGACATCAGCATGATTGTCTTTCACCCATTGAGCGCTGTTGCTACCGTGAGTAGACGCTCCGTGGTGCGCGCCGGTGATAAAATTTGTCTTACTAATGATAACCCCCGTGCTTGATAAATTGTCTGCAATATACTGCTCTGTTTCATCGGTCATATCGCCCGTGAAGATCGCTTGAAACGCATGATTAAAACCAATAGCAACGACCATGCTACGAGCGTTTTTACTGCTTCCAACGGCAACGGCCAATATCCGACTCCACACATTATTTTTGCATCCAAGATCTGGCACGTTTTCGGTTGAATGTTGTGGTTCTGTAAAACGTTGAATACGGACACCATTTTGAGACTGTGTTGTAAACCAATTTCTCATGGCTTGACTGTATTCATGGGTATCGCCACTCGCGTAGATGGACGAGACGGGTTGCGTAAATAGGTCAGGAATAAAATTGTAATGGTCTGCATCTGGATGACTAATTGAGACGGTTATGCGCGTTGAAGTTTGTACGCCGATATCCCTTAGATACTCTTGAATCTTCGAAACATTCCACGATTGCTCTGCCGATCCGGTTGACCCGCAATCAAACACCACGATTTTATCTTCGTTTGGGCAGGACATAATTTGACAGTTTCCCGCTCCGACCGGCAGTGTATGAATGATTAGGTTTGGGCTGTTCGTGACGAAAGAAGTGTTCTTGATAGAAGGCGTAGGATCTGACTTCTCAAGGTGATGCGTATCTACCTTCAGTGAAGTTGAGCACGCGCTGATCAAGAGAGATAGACAGACGATGCTCAACCGTCTTTTATGATGGTTCAGATTGCCACTCATCGATGTAGTCCTCGTTCAATCTCTGGTTCACATCGTCTTTAAATGAAGTGTAGGCGGAAATGCTGTCTTGTCTTGTTAACAACCAAGATGGGATACGGCCTAGGCCGTTAATTAGGAAATGGGATTATGTTTGATTGGGCTGGCTTAGGTTTAATGGGGTTTAGATTTAATGGGGTAAAGCCATTTGTAACATCGCTGATGTTCTAAAGCATGTCACTCAGCACGAAACTTGGGGGTTCAGACGGGCGGCGATGACCGCCCATTCGGGTACGAATTTATCTTGGTTTCGCTTTATTGACTCAGCATGAGACACAAAAAATCGTGCGGCATCGCCACTCAGGAATCGCGATTAAACCACGTCACTTAAACGTTCTAGCGTATCTTCTAATGCATCTAACTCGTCAGTGGGTTGTTGAAGAAAACGGTTAATATCATCCATGCACTCGATAGCCTGATCCGCCAATGCATCACTGCCTTTTTGATATTCGCCTATCTTAAGTAGCAGCTCAATTTCTTCGTATTTGGCCATGAGCTTTCGAACGTTACCCGCCTGTTGAAGATGATCCTTTTCAACAATATTGTTCATGACTCGAGAAACGCTTCTCAGTACATCAATAGCAGGGTAATGATTTGCCGCGGCCAACTTGCGGGACAATATTATATGGCCATCGAGAATAGAGCGTGTTTCGTCCGCAACGGGTTCCGTCATGTCATCGCCTTCGACCAACACAGTATAGAGACCCGTTATTGACCCTTTATCGTTGCAACCTGCTCGTTCCATTAACCTTGGTAACGTGGCAAAAACAGAAGGCGGGAAACCTCGACGCGTGGGTGGTTCTCCTGCTGCTAACCCGATCTCCCGCTGCGCCCTCGCGAACCTTGTGACAGAATCCATTAGTAACAATACTTTTTTGCCTTGATCTCGATAGTACTCAGCAATTGCGGTGGCGATATAGGCTGCTTTGGCTCGCTCCATTGAAGGCCGGTCGGAAGTGGCGATGACCAAAACAGACTTTTTTAAGCCTTCTTCACCTAAGTCATGCTCGACAAATTCACGCACTTCTCTGCCTCGTTCACCTATGAGGGCCACCACGGTCACATCAACATCCGCACCTTTGACCAGCATCGACAATAAGGTGCTTTTACCACCACCGGCAGCAGCAAAAATGCCCATGCGTTGCCCCTCGCCGCAGGTTAATAAGCCGTCTAAGGCTCGTACACCTAGGCTTAATGGGCGATCGATGAGTTTACGCGTCAGCGGGTCAGGAGCATCGGCATATACAGGGTAATGTTCCGTGGTGACGAGAGGGCCTTTGGTAGATTCATCGAGGGGGCGGCCCATGCCATCCAACACGCGTCCTAGCAAACCCGGCCCGACGCCAACGCTGTGTTGCTGTCCGGTTGGCATGACCTCAGATAAGTTCGAAATACCGTTGATGTCTCCCATGGGCGTCAGCAAGGCATCTTGTTTCTGGAACCCCACCACCTCTGCCAATATGGGTTGCGCTTGATTCGGATTTTGTATGTGACATAGCTCGCCTGTAGCGACATTCGGCACTCTTGCTTTAATGATGGTGCCCAGTACCTGCGTCACTTTGCCTCTGACATTGATGAGAGATAAGTCTTGTGCAATGTCCAGTGACCTTTCTAGTGTTTGAAAGGGATTATTGTTCATGTCTGTAACCTTGAAACCTTTTTAAGCTGAGTGATACACAACGTGAAAAGGTTTCATTTAATTAGGTTATCTTCGTGACAGATCAAGTTAGTCAAATTGCAAAAGCCGTTCAGGTCACACAAATGACCGTCGCAACGGAAGCGTCACAAGTTTTTCGTGGCCAATACAAAATGGAGACGGTTGTCGCATTGCCGCCGAGTCAGGAATCGTTGTTTGAATCGGCACAGGAAGAAATGTCCTTTGCCGTTGCTGACCAAATGGGCAGCGGTTTAAGTAAAAAGAAATTTAGCAAAGAGACGCGGATTCGCAGCCACCTACTTGAAAAAGCGGATGATTACATCAAACGCATTCCTGACATCAATCGCAAAGCACTAGATCGGTTTGTTAGTCAATCCGCAAAATCGCCATTCGAAACGGCCCGTCAATGGAAGCAGTTTGCAAAGGCGACTTTTGATGATCCTGCCCATCAATTTGCCGCTTTAGTAAAAGCGAGAGAAGCGTTGATCAAAAAGGGCTCGTCAACGTCTGCAGTGGCGGCGTTGAGTGATGCAATTGATGAACTAACGGCTGAGAGTGGGGCTGAGATCGACGCCGCGCTGAATATCTCCGGTGTAATTGACGAATCTAACCATGCATTGCTGGGCGGAGTCAGTGATCTAAGAAGTTTTTATCGAGATTCGGTTCTGGATTACGGCAATATTTCGCTGACTTATCAAAAGATCATGGAGAAATACGGCGCTGCTCAATTTAAAGATTCACTCAATTTCTTACTGAAAGGGCTGGGTGCTGATATATCGGCACGTTCATCGTCGCTAGAGCCGAGTCGATTGCGAGCCATTATGGAAGATATTTACATCATCAAACTACTCGGCGGTGTGAGGGAGCAAGTGTCCGAGCTGATTGAAACCCTAAAGATACATTATCAAGCCACTGACATTGGCAATACCGAGATGCTGATGAAGCTGATGCTTGACCTGAAAAATAACACGCTACCAAAGGCTAAAGATTTCTTAAAACTGACCAAGAATATGAATATTGTAAGAGATGACTTAATTATTTATTGCCTCCAAGAGGTAAAGCGTTTTTTGAGGTTGATTCCGCTCAAGGCTTACGACAATGACACTGCACTTAAGTCCAAACTGATTATGGCAGCCCAGGAAGCCATTGATATTGCCATCCTTAAAGAAGCAGAGGCCCATTAATGATGAAATACATGGACATTTATAACGAATTGGCCGTGCAGTTTGGTTTGGATGGATTGAATGAGAGTGCGGACGGCGAGGTCACGATTCAGTTTGAAGATCAAACTTTGTTACTGATAACGCCCATTGAAGATAGCTTACAGCTTTCAGTTGGCAGGAGGATGCACTCAATAAACAGTCGTCAATTACCCCTAAAAAGTTTACTGATGACAGTCCCAAACAGCGTCCAAGGATATTGTATTCGCCCCTGCATAGCCGCGAATGAAACGTTTTGTTTTACTTGTGTGATCAGTAGCGAACAGTTTCAAACTCATGAGCTACTGCACTTATTTGAGACATTGAGAAATAAGCTCAACCTGCTTGAGGAGGCGATATGAGCACTGTATTACCGACCACGGGTATTGACCGTATCACCCAACAAGTCACCACGGATTCAGAAACTCGCTTACATTCCAAAGATTGGCAGGTGCCACTTGGCCGTCCCGTTTGTTTTTTGGAGCAAGTCTTTGTCAACAAACCCAACGTACAAAAGTTAGAAGATTATGTAAAACCCAATGCCATTTCATGGACGCTATTGGTGCCAATGCGCTTTAAACGCGTGAGAAAAAGCTTATTAACAGGATTAAAACAACACGCAGACGAGAAACAGTCCATCAAAATGCAGCTGGCCTACGAATATTTACAAGCCAATGAGGAAGATCAGCAACTCCTTGAAAATTACCGTTACTCATTATTAAAGATCTAGCTGCCTGTTAAAAAGTGTCCGGCAAGTTGATCACTTCCATACTCGTTCTGCATCGACTCTTTGTTTGTCTTGAGAGGTTAAGCAATCTTTAGGCTAACAAGAACGGGGTTCTATTTTGTAAATTAGGCACATCACTCTCATGTTTAAGAAGTTGCAAATCCAATGGTTATCATTGATGGCGCACGTTCACATACAGCAACGGCAATTTCAGCCCGCTATCGTGTTACTTGAAGCCTCAATGGAACTTAAACCAAAGCACTTCGAGGTGGTTAAAGCGTTAGCTTTTTCATACTTGAAAGGGCAGAGGCCCAGTTGTTGTCTGAGACTCATTGACGGGCTTTTAAAGTCGCCGATTAGCAAAACGGATAAGTATTTTCTGACACAAATGAAAGGGCAAGCGCTTTGGCAACTCGATGAACGGGATAAAGCCAATGCCGCCTTTACTCAATCCAAACACTTCTCAATGCCTAAGAGCAGCGAGAAAACACTGACTGGAGATATCGTATGACGGCCTTTAATCGCTTCATTCAAGTCATCCAAGGCAGAAATGACATATTGCTGGCTGTTTTCTTAGTGGCGATTATCTTTATGATGATTTTGCCCTTACCAACAATACTGGTGGATACGCTCATTGCTGTGAATATGTCCATTGCCGTTATCTTATTGATGCTGGCCGTCTATATTAAAACACCGCTTGAGCTTTCCGCTTTTCCTGCAATCCTTTTGGCGACAACGCTTTTTCGATTGGCGTTATCCATCACCACCACACGCTTAATTCTTTTGGAAGCCGATGCAGGCGATATCGTTTACACCTTCGGTAATTTTGTCGTAGGCGGAAACTTAGTGGTCGGGGGCGTAATCTTCTTAATTCTCACTATTGTGCAATTCTTGGTCATCACAAAAGGTTCTGAGCGGGTTGCTGAAGTCAGCGCGCGTTTTTCATTAGACTCCATGCCCGGCAAGCAAATGAGCATAGATGGTGATATGCGAGCAGGGGTGATTGATCAAAATGAAGCCACCCAGAGACGTTCGATTGTTGAAAAAGAAAGCCAGCTTTATGGTTCTATGGATGGGGCCATGAAGTTTGTGAAGGGCGATGCCATTGCGGGTTTAATCATCACGTTTGTAAACATACTAGGTGGGATAACCATTGGCATCACCCAGAAAGGGATGAGCGCAGGGGATGCATTAGGGGTTTACTCTATTCTCACCATCGGTGACGGATTGGTTGCCCAAATTCCTGCACTGTTCATATCCATCACCGCGGGTTTTATCGTGACCCGCGTGACCTCCGAGAAGTCATCGAATTTGGGGAATGATATTGGCAGTCAGGTGACGCATCACCCCAAAGCTTTGATGATTGGGGGTTGCCTGCTGTTTGGTTTTGCTTTGATACCCGGTTTCCCTTCCATGATATTCATCATGCTTTCCGCTGTTATTGGTGGAGCCGGTTATTATTTGAATAAAAAAATGGCGGCACCCAAGCCATCGAATCAAGAAGATGATATTCCAACCAGTGTACTAAGCCATCATAACGAAAGGAGTGAGGACGCGATTGACCATGACGACTTTTCGATTACCGCACCGCTTATTTTAGATGTCGCTGCCAGTGCGCGTGAGGGCGTGGACCTGAAGGATCTGAATAAACAGCTCAAAAATGTTAGACGCGCTTTGTATATGGACTTAGGTGTACCGTTTCCTGGCATTCACTTAAGATTCAATGAAAATTTGCAAGGCGAACAGTACAAATTTTTACTAAATGAAGTTCCGGTCGCAGAAGGCATACTCGCCACTGATCATCTACTTGTATTGGAAGAAGAGGATCAATTAATGATGCAAGCCATCGAATACGAGAATCGGGCTTCGTCAATTCCCGGAAATCCACTCTGGGTGCCTTGTGAACATCGAAGCTTACTGCAAGAAAATGAAATAGATTACATGGATGGCACCAAAGCGCTTTGCTATCACTTATCCTACGTTTTGAAACGTTATGCAGAAGAGTTTTTGGGCATTCAAGAGTGTCGAGAGATCGTCACTAAGATGGAGGGAGAGTACGGAGAACTGGTCAAAGAAACTCAGCGATTGTTACCGCTGCAAAAGATAGCCGAAATTCTCCAAAGATTGGTGTCCGAAGACATCAGCATTCGTAATCTTCGTTCAATTTTTGAGGCCTTAGTGGAGTGGGGACAAAAGGAAAAAGACACGATATTGCTAACAGAATACGTGCGAAATAACCTGAATCGCCAAATCAGCTATAAATACAGTAATGGACAAAACATCCTACCTGCCTATTTGTTAGAGCAAGATTTGGAGGAAAAAATCCGCGGAGGGATTCGTCAAACGTCTTCCGGCTCTTATTTAGCGCTAGACCCGAGTTTTACGAGTGAGCTAGTGGAACACATTAAAACCAGCGTAGGTGATATTCAGCGCATTCAACATAAGCCAGTCATGATCGTCTCGATGGATATTCGTCGATACGTTCGCAAGTTATTGGAGCTAGAAGTCTACGATCTTTCCGTTATCTCTTTCCAAGAACTGGCCAGGGACATCAATATTCAATCATTAGGTCGTCTAGGAAGCTTTTAGTCGCAGTTTATACTGTGCATATTTTAAACACACCAATGCAAATACCGGCTCTTTATCTGACCAAGCGGTCAAATAAAGAGCCGAGTTGAATCAATTGTGAAACACATTTCTGGTCACATATTGCTCACTTTGGATGATCTGTAGATTTCCAAAACCGTTTGCCGGATTGTTAATTGAGCAATTTTGGTTTTTCTTCGCTCTAGCCTTTGTCTTATCGAATAAATTTTTCTGAAAACTCGACTTTACAGCCTACCGTTCTGGACGTGCCCACTTCTTCCTTATTTGTCTAAATATGAAAGAACTGAGGAAGCACACCCTCATGCGATGTAAAAATAAAAGGAATGCATTAAATTAAGCTCATGTTGATTTGCAATGAAATGCAAAGACGCAACGAACAATAAGAATAGTGACTTACGTAATTTCCAATAAAATTAGTGAAGCACATAAAATAAAAATTCAAATTGTTCGTAGGGTCAATTTAACACGCACATAAAATAATAAACTCATTAAGAGAACGATGTGCAGCAAATGGAATTGCAATAAGTAAATTATGGATGTGTTGGGAGTAGGGTAATTCAATTACCTTTATCGTTTTAAAAATGCCTATTGAACATTTTTAAAATATCTCATAATGAAAACGGACTGGACTAACAAGTGCAAAATATATACACCTCTCACCAAGTAAAACACCACGACATCCCGTTGGTACAATTTGCAGTCAACGGATGCCAAGACTCACTCGCAAAATTGTTTGCGTTATACGAAGGGCCGGTTAGAGGCTTCATATCTAAAAAATGCTTTAATCAATCTGAAGTGGATGACTTGCTACAAGATACCTTTCTGCAAGCGATGTTGAATATTTCTCGCTTTCGAATGGAATCTAAATTTTCAACCTGGGTTATGGGCATAGCCTTAAATGTTGTACGTAACCATTGTAATCGTTCTCATCAATATCGTTACGATTTTGTAGATGAAACACAATTGAGTCAGGTTGAAAGTGAAGAGGACTGTGAAAAAGAAGCCATAGTCAATGAGTTTCTCGAAGAGGTAATGGCTTGCCTTGAACAACAGCCAGATGCTATTAAAGACATCGTAATGGCCGTGGTAGTAGACGGGTTACCTTATCAGGATATTGCCGATGCCGATAACATCAGCGTTCAAACGGTTAAAAGTAGGGTATTTCGTCTTAGGAAAATTTTGAAAAATAAATTCGGTGATCGACTTGAGTCAATCTATCGTGACTGATCACCTAAAGACGTACAGGTTAATGGCTCGGTCCAGTCGGAGTATGAAGCAATTCAATCATGCTCCGCAATCGAACCAGATGTATAAGTATGCGTTTATATTTGATAGCCCAATCTGTAACGGGATGCACCATTAGGCAAGGCTGGCTTTTAGATAGTCCATCAATAATTCAACGGCTTCCGTTTGTTTTCCTTTTTTCGCAATCAAGCTGATTCCGATTTTTCCTAACTTCGGGAATCGGTCCGACGTTCTAACGATTTTTAACGTGTCCGGTACGGTGCCCTTAGCCAATACCGTCACGCCTAACCCTTCTTCTATGGCTGTTTGAATGCCCGTAAGATCTGGGTTGATATAAGTAATACGCCAGGGTTGCTCTGCTTTGTTTAAAATAGAAGTCGCACGATTTCGGTAGATGCAGCCTTCCGGTGCCGTAATCAGCGGAATCACATCCAATTTGTGTACATGATGTTGTGCACTGGTCACCCAAACTAATTCCTCTTCTTTTACCAGTTTGCTCGATGCTTTCTTCGGGTCATCATGCAGTGCTAACACTAAATCAAATTTCTTCTGAGGCGCTTCTGATAATAAATTTCGGCTGAGATCACTGGTGATTTCCAAGTTTACATTGGGGTAGGTTTGTGCAAACCGACTCAATATTTTAGGCAGTAGTATCGTGGCAAATTCACTGGGAATGCCCAGTTTGAGCTGCCCGCTGACACTGGCGTGATGAAAGCTTGATAGCGCTTCGTCATTGAGCACCAGAATGCGCTTTGCGTAACTGAATAAATTGTGCCCCGATTCTGTCAACTCAATCAATTGACCTTTGCGGCGAAACAGTGAACTGCCTATCAACTCTTCAAGCCGTTTGATCTGAAGACTGATGGCAGGCTGTGAGCGACCAAGCAAATCGCCGGCTTGAGTAAAGCTGCCGACTTCGGAAATGGTGACGAATGCTCTGAGTACATCCATTGGAAGGTGCTTCACGTTGCTATCTGCCCCATAAGATCGATTATGTGATATAGCACTATTTAAAATACTAATACATTCATTTCAACTATTAATTTAACAAATATCTGGCCGAGCATTAACATCGCTTTTTATACGGGCTTTTAGCACTCCCATTTCTCACCCGACAGCCGTTGGGCACCTTAACGAGGATTCATGCAATGTTCGATTACAATAATAAAATTGCTGGCTTTGACCCTGAACTTTGGGCCGCAATTCAAGGGGAAGACCAGCGTCAAGAAGAGCATATCGAGCTGATTGCCTCAGAGAATTACACCAGCACGATGGTGATGGAAGCGCAGGGCACCCAGCTCACCAATAAATATGCCGAAGGCTACCCTACTAAGCGCTATTACGGTGGTTGCGAGCATGTCGATATCGTTGAACAGCTCGCTATCGACCGAGCGAAATTACTCTTTCAAGCTGACTATGCCAACGTTCAACCACATTCTGGCTCACAGGCTAACGCCGCGGTTTACATGGCCTTATTGGAACCCGGCGATACATTTCTCGGTTTATCGCTCGATCACGGTGGTCATCTGACGCACGGTGCCAAACCTAATTTCTCCGGTAAAATTTATAACGCCGTTCAGTATGGATTGAATCCAGAAACCGGAGAGGTCGATTACGATCAAGTAGAAGCGCTGGCTTTGGAACACAAACCCAAGATGATTGTGGCTGGTTTCTCTGCGTACTCTTTAATCATGGATTGGCAGCGCTTTCGGGATATCGCCGACAAGGTCGGTGCATTTTTGTTTGTGGACATGGCGCATGTAGCAGGCTTAGTGGCTGCGGGCTTATATCCGAACCCCGTTCCTTTTGCAGACGTGGTGACAACCACCACACATAAAACACTTCGTGGTCCACGAGGTGGACTCATTCTTTGTAAGCGTAATGAAGTGCTTGAGAAGAAATTTAATTCTTTAATTTTCCCAGGCATTCAAGGTGGCCCGTTGATGCATGTCATTGCTGCTAAAGCCATTGCATTAAAAGAAGCATTGCAACCGGAATTTAAGCAATACCAACAACAAGTCGTTAATAATGCAAAAGCCATGGCAACCGCATTTCAATCTCGCGGTTACAAAATTGTCTCTGGTGGAACTGAAAACCATCTTTTACTCATCGATTTAATTGATAAAGGCATAACCGGTAAAGCAGCAGATGCTGCTCTCGGAAGAGCCAATATCACCGTCAATAAAAATACTGTTCCGAATGATCCTCAATCGCCTTTTGTCACCAGTGGCATTCGAATTGGTACACCGTCAGTGACCAGTCGAAACATGAAGGAAAAAGAAATGACGTTGTTGGTGGGGTGGATCTGCGATGTATTGGATGACGTCGAAAACGAATCTGTGATGGCAGCAGTAAAACAAAAAGTGCTGAATTTATGTGCAGATTTTCCTGTGTACATTAACAAGCACAGCTAATCCTGAGCGCCTCATCACTTTTGGAGTAGCAAACTTATGACTCAAACAACATCGACCCGCCCCCATCCAGATGAAGACAATATGAATGATCACGCGAACGCCGCTAAACAATCGGATGCCATTCAAACCACACCGTTGTTTGCATTGCATCAAGCATTAGGCGGAAAAATGGTGCCCTTTGCTGGCTACCACATGCCAGTTCAATACCCAGACGGTATTTTAAAAGAACACCTACATACCCGCGAGCAGGCGGGCCTTTTTGACGTCTCGCACATGGGACAAGTGGTGATTAAAGGTGCGGGCCTTGCTCAAGCCCTAGAAAAATTAATTCCGGTAGACCTCGAATCACTCAATATTAATCAACAAACCTATGCCGTGCTGACCAATAAAGATGGTGGAATTTTAGACGATTTAATCGTTACCCGTTGGGCTGAAGATACGTTCTTTCTGGTCGTCAATGCGGCATGCAAGGAACAAGATTTATCGCACCTGCTGACGCATTTGCATGGGTTTGAATTCGAATATCTGAACGGGCAGGGATTAATGGCACTGCAAGGGCCAGCGGCAACCCATGTCATGGAACAGCTTTCACCTGAAGCAAATAAACTGACGTTTATGAATGGCTGCCATACACAGATATCAGGCAAGCGTTGCTATGTCACCCGTTCTGGTTATACCGGCGAAGACGGTTTTGAAATCAGCGTTGATGGCCATGATGCTGAGGCTTTAGCAAAAACCTTGTTGTCTTTCGACGCTGTTGAACCAATCGGCTTAGGCGCGCGTGACTCGCTGCGTTTGGAGGCCGGATTGTGTTTGTATGGTCATGACATGGATACAAAAACGACACCAATTGAAGCCAGTCTTTTGTGGAGTATCAGTCAATCGCGTCGACCAGAGGGGGCAAAGGCAGGAGGATTTTTAGGCGCAGAGCGCATCTTCCAACAGATAAATGATGGTGTCTCAACCAAGCGAGTAGGTTTCGAAATTGAAGGCCGCGCCCCGATTCGAGAGGGCGCTGAAATTGTAAACGAGACGGGTGCAGTGATCGGCAAAATCACCAGTGGTGGTTTTGGACCGACGCTAAACCAGCCCGTGGCCATGGGTTATGTTCCAAAGGCATTTGCGACAGTCGGGACAAAATTGAGCGCAATGGTCCGGGGTAAAGCCAGACCCATTACTGTATGCAAAATGCCGTTTGTTCCACAACGATACTTTCGTGGTTAACGTGATACCGACTTTGCCGTGCTTATACAACCCTGTTTACGAGCAAAACGACGAGCAAAAACGATTCCTATTTCTAAATATTTGAAGAGCAATTTATGAGCAACATCAAATTCACAAAAGAGCATGAGTGGTTAAACATAGAAGGAGATATCGTCACCGTAGGGGTCACCGATTTTGCGCAATCCCAACTGGGTGATGTCGTCTTCATTGAACTTCCCGAAGTGGGAGAAACATACGAAGAGGGGGACGAAGGGGCGGTGATTGAGTCTGTAAAAGCAGCTGGCGAAATCGAAATTCCAGTGTCTGGCGAAATTGTAGCAGTGAACGAAGCGTTAAGTGATGACCCTGAGTTAGTCAACCGAGAGCCTATGTCAGGAGGTTGGTTTTTCAAAGTGAAAATAGCGGCGGAATTAGATGCATCCAAGTATTTAGATGAAACCGCCTACAAAGCACTGATCGCTGAAGAATAGCCCGTTGTCTGCATCAGAGTGGCGGTTCGATAACCGCTACTCTGTTGATTGTGGTGTTCAATTTCTACACATTTACACTAAATATTTAAGGAGCGCCCCGTGTTACAAGCGAAGCGAACCGTATCGGATTTACAAAACCCTTCTGAATTTATTGCGCGCCATATTGGCCCGAGTTATGCTGATCAACATCATATGTTGCATCAACTGGGCTATGACAGTATGGAGCAATTCATCGATAAAGTGATTCCTCAATCGATACGTTCCAATAAAGCACTGGCGCTAGAACCTGCCATCACAGAAGCTCATGCCTTAAGTGAACTCAAGACCATCGCACAAAAAAACAAGCTGTTTAAAACCTACATTGGCCAAGGGTATTACGGCACCAAAACCCCTTCAGTGATATTAAGAAATGTACTAGAAAACCCTGCTTGGTACACCGCCTATACGCCCTACCAACCTGAAATTTCGCAAGGCCGATTGGAAGCGCTGTTGAACTTTCAAACCATGATTTCAGATTTAACCGGTATGGATATCGCCAATGCCTCCATGTTAGATGAAAGTACTGCTGCAGCTGAGGCCATGACATTATGTAAACGGATGTCTAAATCTAAGTCACAGTGTTTCTTTGTTGACCAAGACTGCATGCCACAAACCATCGATATTATTCATACTCGTGCCAACGCAATGGGTATTGATGTTGTGGTGGGAGACCCACTGAAAGATATTTCGCAGCACACCGTATTCGGCGCGTTGTTGCAGTATCCGGGAGCAAGCGGTGAAGTGCGCGACTTTTCTCCAGTCATTGATGACCTACATGAACAAAAAGCCCTCGTGGCAATGGCCGCAGACATTCTTAGCTTGGTGCTATTGAAATCTCCCGGAGCATTAGGCGCAGATGTGGCCATCGGCTCAACCCAGCGATTAGGTGTCCCCCTAGGTTTTGGCGGCCCGCATGCTGGGTACATGGCGACGAGAGAGGCGTTCAAGCGTTCGTTGCCCGGCAGATTGGTCGGCACATCGGTCGATTGCAATGGCAAACCTGCTTATCGGTTAGCCTTACAAACAAGGGAGCAACATATTCGTCGAGAAAAAGCGACGTCAAACATTTGCACGGCGCAGGTATTATTAGCGGTCATCGCCAGCATGTATGCCGTGTATCACGGGCCAGAAGGCTTAAAGCGCATTGCAGAGCGTATTCATCTACTCACCACCATACTGGCGAGCGGTCTGCAAAAATTGGGCGTGTCGATTCAAAACAAAAACTGGTTTGATACTTTAACCATTCAAACGGGCCAACACACTCAAGCAGTGATTGCGCACGCACACGCTCAAGAAATAAACCTCAGAGTCATTAATGATTCAACCGTTGGTATTTCGCTGGATGAGCTAACGGAGCCCACTGACGTTGAATGTATATGGAATATTGTTGCAACGGCCATGGCGCTTCCAACTGACGAACTGAATTTTTCCGATGAAGAAGCTAATGTGACGGAAATACTCTCCGGTAAGCAATTACGAGATACCACTATTTTGCCGCATCCTGTTTTTCAGCAACATCATTCCGAAACAAAAATGCTGCGATATTTGCGTCAACTTTCAGATAAGGATATTGCACTCGACCGTTCAATGATCCCCCTCGGTAGTTGCACCATGAAATTGAATGCCACCTCCGAGATGATGCCAGTTACTTGGCCAGAATTTTCGAACGTGCACCCTTATGTTCCGCTGGATCAAGCAGAAGGCTACCTTCAAATGATTCGCGAAGTAGAAAGTATGCTGTGCAGTGTGACGGGATATGACAGCGTCTCACTGCAACCTAATGCTGGGTCACAAGGAGAATACGCTGGCTTATTGGCGGTCAAGGCGTACCACGAAAGTCGAGGAGAAGGGCATAGAAACGTGTGCTTAATCCCAACGTCAGCCCATGGTACGAACCCTGCGTCGGCGCAAATGTGTGGCATGCGCGTGGTGCCCGTTAAGTGTGATGATGCCGGTAATATTTGCCTTGAGGACTTAAAATTAAAAGCGGAAGACGTTAGCGAAAACCTAGCGGTGATCATGGTGACGTATCCGTCTACCCATGGTGTGTTTGAAGAATCCATAGTGGAAGTATCCGACATTGTTCACCAGCATGGAGGTCAAGTCTATATAGACGGTGCTAACTTAAATGCCATGGTGGGGCTATGCCAGCCGGGTAAATTTGGAGGGGATGTTTCGCACCTTAACTTACACAAAACGTTTTGCATTCCACACGGCGGTGGCGGTCCGGGAGTTGGCCCCACTGCTGTGCGAGCACACCTCGCTCCTTTCTTACCAGGTCATCACACTTTGGAAAACACGATACCAGAAACCGCTGTGTCCGCAGCGCCTTGGGGCAGTGCCAGCATATTACCGATTACTTGGATGTACATAAAAATGATGGGAGCAGAAGGCTTAAAGCAGGCAACAGAAGTGGCGATACTTAATGCAAACTACATGGCTAAACGCCTTGAAGCGCATTTTCCCATTCTCTACACCGGTACCCACGGACACGTCGCACATGAATGCATCATTGATATTCGACCATTAAAGGAAAAGTCCGGCATCACTGTTGATGATATTACAAAACGACTGATTGATTTTGGTTTTCATGCACCCACGATGTCATTTCCAGTGGTGGGCACTCTCATGGTTGAGCCCACGGAAAGTGAATCCATTGATGAATTAGACCGGTTTTGTGATGCCATGTTGAGTATTCGAGAAGAAATTGACGCAGTGGTATCGGGGCAGTATTCCGCAGTCGACAATCCTTTAGTCAATGCACCGCATACAGCAGAGACTTTACTCGCGGATGAGTGGACTCACAGTTATAGTCGAGAACGCGCTGCCTACCCAAAGACTGCGTTAAGAGACAACAAGTACTGGCCACCGGTTGGTCGTATCGACAATGTATATGGTGATAAAAACCTAGTCTGCTCGTGTCCGTCTATGAGTGAATACGAATAAAGCACTCTGATAATTATTCGATGGCCCTATGCTAAACGTAAAAACAGCGATTATGAAATTCATAATCGCTGTTTTTTTTGACAGTTGATGTGTTTTAAACATCAAGGATATTAAACATCATCGACAGCTCTAAGCTGCGCAGCCATACCGAGCTAACTAGACTGGCGCGTGTCTGATCAACTCTCTTTCTTGGGCTGCAACATCTCTGTCACAGCCAGCGTCGTTGCAGACATATAGTTTATATAGGCTTGCTGTTGCGCAAACACAGCATTCATCGCTGCCATTGCCATCGAATTGCTGATGGATTGATACAATGACCCCATCGCCATTGCAGGAGATTGTGCAATCACCGCCGTAACGGCAGTCGATACAGCATCCGTAATTTGTGGATTAACGCCCGTTGCGGTTGTCTCATCGGCCATATTATTCCCCTTGTTTTTGCATTCATGCCCTCCTAGCGTAGAAGGTCAATGACAGTAGTCAAGGGCTTAAAATATGAGGGTCTAAAGGCTAAAGGAATCGAAGATTAAAGTGAGGGTAGAATAGGTGCTCGACGAACATTGTAACGGTATCGAGGTCGTTCGGCGTTAAGATGTCTCATACCGTGTGACGCTAATATTTTGCTTTCACTAACTCAGCCATTTTATCTAATAATGTTGATGCCGCATTGTCGGTAAATTGTTGACCCTCATCGATATACTGCCATACGGTTGAATCACTTTTCCAACCACCTTGTTTTTTGATTTGCTCAAAGGGAACTTGCGCCCTTGCGGCCGAAGTAGAAAGTCCACGGCGAAAGCTGTGGCTGCTTAAGTCGGGTGTGAAGTCAAACTCACAGCGCTCACCCATTTTCTTCAATAAGTCATTAATCGCATTTGGATTTAAGGCTTTATTTTGAAGGGTTCCCCAGCGATTAATAGGGCGAAATACAAACCCATCAGCAAGACCAGCGGCATCCAACCAAGTTTTAACGGCTTGTGCAGCACAGATACTTTTATCTGCAAAAGGAATAGCACGCATAGACCCTTGCCCAGTTTGATCGGTTTTGGATTTGGGTAGCTGAATGATTAAACCTTCTGGCTCCCAGCACAGATCAGAAACTTGGATGTTTACCAACTCACTACGGCGAAAAGCACCAAAAAAGCCCAGCAATAAAATCGAAATATCGCGCGTGTGCTTTAGACTAGCGGGTTGTTGCTTCAACCAATCTAGCATTTTAGCCAATTCTGATAGTTGTAAAGCTTTTGCTTTTCGCTTGGGTTGACCGTGAACTCGGCGAATTCCCTCCATCGTTTTACGAATGAGTGGATTTCGGCAGGGATCGGCAATACTTTGGTATTGATGCCATTGGCTCAGCGCCGTTAGATGTAAATCCAAAGTACGCGTATTAACAGATTCAGCGCGATCTAACAAATATCGTACAACTTCATCGCGATGAGAAGGCAAACGCCCACCCCATTTCTCAAACTGACGAATGGCTGAGCGATACGCTCGACGAGTGTTTTCGGAAGTAGCAGCATCGAGATACTGCTTAAGATGCACATCATTGATGGAAACAGGTGTGTTAGAGTGCAGCGTGGCATCCAGACTTCCAGCATTCGACTCACGATGTGTGGATGCCTTTACCGCCTTTTTAGTCATCGTTTTTTGCACCGAATCTTAGTGATCATCGTCGTCCAATGTGTCTCCACGAGAGTATAGAGACTCAAGTTATTTGAATGCCATCATACCAATTTTCACAAGGTAAGCCCAAGTCAGCGTAGGTTTAAGAGTACCGTTCGCAGTGTATGACTATTGATGCTCTGCCTCGGGTTGCAGCCGAACAGACTCGCGGACTAGAAAAAATGGGGGAAAGAGGTCTTTTGAATATTAAGTGAGCAATCTGATTCGCAGGTCTAAAACGGGATAGGTCAAGCTTAGATCAATCGCGTATTGAAGAATACACTTTGGCATAGTGGTGAGCGACCCTGAGTTCAAGCAGGCTATATTTTTGCTCTGAGACTTTTTGAAGCTTTTATTTAAATCAATTAGTTCCTTCTCGTTATCCACCTTGTACTCATAGATTGGACGGGCCGTATCATTCGAAAAGACAAGCGTGGAGCCATACAAAAATCAAATCCACCTGTTTTAGAATCAGTATCAACAATTGGATGACGATGGCGAATGAAATTGAGAAACATTGTGTTCGCCGTGCATTTTTTATGGCCTAAACTACACTTCAGACTGTTACGTTGAACATAATTACACGGGAAGAACTATGAAGGGTGCACTGTTTATATGTTTTATGACTATTGCGCTGATTAGTCATGGCAATAAGTCATCAATCACTGCCTGTTTCACGGACTGGGCACCATTTAGTTACCTTGAAAATGGGCAGGCGAAGGGCTTTTCAATCGACATATATAAGGCGGTGACTGAAAGGGCGGGTCTGAATGTTCAATTTGTGCATCGACCTTGGAAGCGCTGCAAACAAGATCTTGAATCTGGAAGAGTAGATGCAGCGGTGGACGGAGGTGCGGAGTTAGAAAATTCCCTGTCCGCTGAAAGGCGCCCTGTGCCATGGGTAATGGCATTCTGGGTTAAAGAAAGTAGCCCGTACCAGGAATTTCAAAGTTATTCTCAGTTCGACGGAAAATCCGTACTCTATGTCCGAGGTTATGGGTATCCAGATGAATTTCTAAACTATAAGGGATTTAGAGCAACGAATACTGCAACCGACTTGCAGGCCCTTGAGGTTTTAGCGAAGCGTACCGCAGATGCTTTTTTGGGTGACATGGTCAGCGGTGCTAACTTGGCGAAAATACACAGTTTACCAGTCAGACCCCTTACTCCTGTCATTAATATGCAATGGCTTACTTTAGTTTTCCATAATTCTTTGGTTAATGAGCATAAGCGATTTGAATCGGCTCTTAATGCGATGTATGAAGATGGCAGCATTGATGCGATTTACAAAAAATACCTGAATATCAGCCATCAAGACTTTATTAAAAAATATTCCGTGGCCATGTAATAGAGTGAATTGGATAAAATTTCCGGAATATTCCTTGTAAAATTTCGCAAAACGTTTCATGTCAACCAGATTATTTTGATTTACGCTGGAATAAAAGGCACTGAAAGAAATCAATTTTTAAAACGGGAGTCATAATTGGTTGTCTTGTTAGATTAATTGTATCAATAGTTAATACTAAAATAAGCAATATATTCGCGTGCATTGTATTTGGCCTTATCAGTGTTTTAATATTTCACTGTATCCACGGCACGACCCATGAAAAGTAAAGTCGCGCCAATGCTTTAAGCATTAAATATTAAATGAGAGCTGAACAGGTTGCCGCGAACGGCACCCCTCAACCAATCAACAGTAGAATGAGGTGAGGCGTGCATCATATTAAGCAGCCAAACTATTTGATTCGGCTAGCATGGTTCTCTGAATTTCTGGTAGTAGTTTGAGATTTTTATAGTAGCTTTTTAGGTTTTCATATTCACTTAAACTGATATTGAACATTCTCAACCAATTTAGCATCGCAAATAAATAGTAATCTGGTGCATAAGCCTTTCCATTTAAACTAAACTCTGACTCGGCTATTTTACTATCAAGCCCGCTGAGTAATTTTTTCACCTTCGCCAAAGCCTTTTCTTTCACCTCTTTAGACGATTCTTCTGAAACCCTCTTTGGGTAAAATAAAATGGAAAATGCTGCATGCAAAGTGCTAGACAAGAAGAATAATGACTGAATTGCTTCACCTCTTTTATTGCTCCCAACCTTAGGCATAAGCTCAGATTCTTCGAATTCCTCTGAAAGGCGTAATAATATAGCACCAACTTGAGTCATAACTTTTTCGCCGTCTTTTAATACCGGAACCTGCCCATTCGGGTTGATGGCTAAATGCTCATTACTAAGCTGCTCATTTTTGGTTAGATCAACCTTTATAAGCTCAAAGGGAACCCCTATTTTTTCCAATGCAGTGTGAACTGCAAATGAACATGAAAACGGCTGATAATATAGTTTCAACATGATAATCCCTATTCATTATTTCCTTAGAAAGAGCGCATGGTTTATGCGCACAGATTCAATTCTTAATATTATGAATCAGCATCTTCGAATATACTTTTGTAGGTGCATTTAATCAATTAAAAATCCAGTGAAGTCAATTTTGCTACATGGGCACCCAGTGCGCTAAGGAAATATTAGAGTGTGTGTCCTCTTTGATTCTTCCGACAATGCAGCCTGGAAAGTACAATAGCTGATTTCATGAACTAATAAGATCTGCGATCTATGAGTAAATTTGGACTGATAGTAACAAAAACCACTCTAACATTAGTTTTATTGGTGCTGATACAGCAACTTCTTGTTGCATTGTCTACACCGGCTATATCGGAATTGGTTGTAAAGGTATCGAATAGCCTCGACTTTATGACGATCGGTATTGCTGTTTGTCTTCTTGTTTTCATACCAATTTTGATGGGCGCAATTATTAAACCAATTGCTAAGGTATGGGAGTTAGACATAGTAAAGGCGCTGATTAGTTATTCATTAAAAAATAATAAGAAGAAATCTCACTTGTGGGGCAATTCTGATAATAAAAAGGACGTCGGATCATATTTTAGTCTGCATATTTTTCAAGTTAGTGAGGATATCGCATATTTATACTTGGATGCCTTTACTCTATTTCTTAATGTGACTTTATCCGTTCTTGCAATATCATTTTTTATTGATTGGATGATTCTAATTATTTACCTCTCATGTGCTTTGATATTTGTACCTATATACATATTCTCGATTAAAAGAATACAAGAGGCCGCCGTTTCAAAGCAGGAAACGAGATCAAATCTTAGTGGGTTGATGAGTAAATATTGGGATAATGTAATACTTGATAATTCTGTCCACCTTAAAAACTGGTTGGGCCAGTATGAAACTAAGCTAAGTCGAGATAGAAAGAGTCAGTTGAAAATGTCATTACTTTCTTCGGTGCTGCCAAGTATAAGTACAACTCTATCAATTATATATCTTCTCGGATCGATTTTATTATTGATGTCATTAAACGGTTGGGATAAGAACTACCTGGTTGCATTGATTGTTACAGTTCCAAGGCAAGTGATTATGATTGTACATATGTCCGAACTAAACGAATTGATTTATATGATATTTCAAGTTAATAAAGAATTTGATGATCTTCTCGAAAAGATAGTAGTCAAGGATGATAATAATAATCCTGCTGATCGTATAAAGAAGGATGAAATAATAATTAGGTTGAATGGAGAAAGAGTTGCATCTGAATATTTTTCAGATGGCGTTAATAACCTACATACATTGTTGAAAAATCATCATTCTGGTGTAGTAGATGTTGAGGGAGGGAATGGTGTTGGCAAGAGCAGCTTGTTGATCAGTATAAAGTCAATGTTTGGGGATGATGCTGTGTTAATTCCATCAAGCTCCAACTTAATAAGCACTGAGGATAGATCAGGATCGACAGGTGAGGTTGCTCTACAACATATTGTTGAAGCAATTAAATCTAAATCAAAGGTTATTCTTCTTGATGAGTGGAAAGCAAATTTAGATGGTGAAAATATAAAGAAAGTTGAATCACTAATTGAAAATGCAATAAATGAAAAAATTGTTATTCAGGTTAATCATTAAGGGGAAGGTCAAAGTATGGAAATTTGAGTGGAAAATTGAATTCCAAGGGCAGTGAAGGATCTATCGGGATAGTCATCATAGCAATAGGTCTGTACCGGAAAGGGCGTAAGTGGAAACGAGCGCGATCTTTTTACGGTGATGTGCGTCAGTTTCGCTTGCGCGTACTGAGTATCCTCTCTGCTCGATTTCAATTTTCCGCCCACTTAAAATAGAAAAGCCGGCGATTAGCCGACTTTCCTATATGCATGTGAGATTGGTCAAACCCGCTTACGAAGTGGTTTTTCAAAATTACTGAATCGAATACTTCGCTTTTAGCGCATTCACAGTGTTCGCATGATTTTTCAAGTAGTCATTGAAGTCTGTAATCGCATCTTGGCGAGATATGCTAGAGAGTTTGTAACCGCCCCTTGCATATGGCTTGCTCTCATCTAATACCAGTGTCTCTGCGTTGTAAATATTCGAGTTCTGAGCGTAGTATTTTGCTACGTCAACGTTTAAGTATGCTGCGGATGTCCTACCCATTGAGATGCGTTTTAGAATGACTTCTAAGCTGTTGTCTTCTTTGAGTTGCAGCTTTCCAGCAGAGACCAGGTCCATTAGGGGCCAAGGTATAAATCCACGAATTGTCGCCACGCGGTTTATTTCTTGGCCTTTTTTGCTAGCAGGAGTTAAAACACCATCGGTAAATTGGTTGGCATCTTCACTGTATTGTACGTTGTGATTTGCTTTTGCAGCTTGGTTCCACTTGGGGTTGTCAGGGAATTTCGCATCAATTCTTTCTTCTAATAAATATTGATTCAGGCGAATCACGGGAAGTGCTTTGTACTGAATGCTGTATCCGTAGTTTTTTCCGAAGTCATCGAAAAGTTCACGAGCGTATCCTTTGAACTCTCCTTTTTCTGAGCTGAAGAAAGGCATGTACTGGGTATTTTCAACCCCAATGACAAGGTTTTTGGCCATTGCCAGGTGTGTGGTCGTCAGTAAAACAAGTGTGGTTATTAGTTTCATTTCTTGCGTGCCAGTTTAAGTGAATTTTATAGTAAAAAGTGTGAATTGCTTGATTGGTCACACAATACCTGATCACTTGGACAGAATATGAAATAAAGTGTGGTCTCATTGTGATTGCATGTAAGGAATGTTATCTGTTTATTCTTGAATGGAACAAAAAAGCCGCTCATATGAGCGGCTTCCAGCATCTGATTGATCTTGCAGATCTACAGGCGTTTGAGTATTTCTTTTGCTACACCCTCAGCGGAGGCCGGGTTTTGACCGGTAATCAATTCACGATCAACGACCACTTTTGGCTGCCAATCTGCTTCGCTACGCTGATACTTACCACCCGCTAAATCCAATGCTGTTTCTGGGTAAAACTTCATTTGGCCACCGTTTAGGTAGTATTTGGTAGCGGTATCTTCTTCTGTATTACTGAATACGGTCATTTTGTAGCCGCTATAGATCCATGCACTATCTGGTTGAGCTTTTTCGCCTTTTTCAAGCTGAGCTACAAATTCATCGTTATTTGGTAAGGTGCTCAGTAGGGCGATCGGGCCGTGGCACACCAATCCGGTTGGCTTATTCCCTTTATGGAAAGCAGTTAATATCCGGCCAAGTTGATCATCTAACAGTAGGTCTTCCATGGGTGCGTGACCACCAGGTGCAAAGAATGCGTCAAATTCATTCACACCAATTTGCTCCACTCGATTAAAGCTGATGACGGGGCTCTCTTTGTGGTCCATGATTTTAAGCTCATCTAGCAAGGCTTTGTGAGCATCATAGTAATCTTGATCACCTTTAAATAATTGCAGGCTGTCTGAGTTGGGGTCCATGGCGGGAGCCACACCGCTTGGGGTGGTGAAAGTTAACGTATGACCAGCGTCTAAGAACTGCTTTACCGGCTCCATTAACTCGTTAAAGTAAAACCCTGTTCGATAAGATTTGCCCTCTTTTAATTCCAAATCTTGCTTGTCTGACATAACAATCAATATATTGCCAGCGAAACTCGGGATGGAAACGGTCAACGCAACAAGTGCGCTAGCAACGATTTTTTTCAAGCTCACGATTCTTTCCTCATCTGATTAAGTCGGCCCGTTAGGGCATGATGAGCATTCTATACATCAAATAAATTTGGACAATTAGCAGTAAACGATACACTTTGGATCAAATATTTTGACAATGCTGTGGATCTGGTGTGGATTATGCGTCGAGAGACTGCTTCAAGTGGTCTACCAATAGCCGCGTGAGATGACTTTTACGGGGGTAGACAGCGAAAATATCAATGTCGGCCATTTCACTGGTGGGCAACAGTTGAACCAGTTCACCGGTTTTAATATAGGGCTCAACAGTCGATAGCGGGAATTTTGCAACCCCTTGCCCAGCTAATACAAAGGACAAACGTGCAAGTGCATTATTGGTATGAACGGGGCCTTTCATTGAAATGCGATAGGGTGTCCCGTCCAATTGCAACGTAAAGGTTGAAGCTGCTGGGGTGTATACCACCCAATCTAGCGCGGACAATTCGCTGGGCGTTTCTGGTTGTGACTTGCCTTCCCATAGCCTTGGCGCCGCCACCAATGCCGATGATTCTATCGCGAGTTTTTGAGATATGAGGTCTGAGTCTTTAAGGGGTGCACCGCGGATAGCGATATCGACGCCTGCCTCAACAAGATTGACGACTTCATCCGTTAAAATAAGCTCAACTTCTATTGCTGGATACTGCTCCCTAAAGGCAACCATTAACGGGACAATTCGCTTTTGACCCCAATTGACAGAGCAGGTCATGCGAATTCGACCTATGGGCTGGGCAGATAGAGAGGTCATTTCATCTGTAGCGGTTTGTGCTTCATGGGCAATGCGCTGGGAGCGCTCGTATAAGCGTTCACCTGCTGGGGTCATGCTTAGGTTTCGAGTGTTTCGGTTAAGCAATTGCACATCAAGTTGAGTTTCGAGGCGTTTAACGTGATAGCTCACAACGGCTCGCGTCAGCCCCATTCTTCGAGCAGCTTCTGCAAAGCTCCCGTGTTGAACAACTTGGGCATACACCAGCATGGCTTTTACGGTATCGATACTGTTCATACTGTAAGAATAATTGATACAAACAACCCCCAGCAAGCTATGTTGTTTAAAACATCAGTCACATTGAAGGTTGACGCACTTCCGCATCAGAGCGGTGGGATGTGTCTGCCACCACAGCATGTAGGCTTTCTTTCTGTGCTTCTCATTCCCTTCTAGCACTCTATAGTGCATATCCCAAGCAGTGCCAGTTGCTGCCAATGAGGGTGTTGGAATGACTGATCTTCCCTAGCCGTGTATCCCTCGCTTTCATTTATAGCTCGTTAGAAGCCTGTGCTTTGCCTGTGTTCTTTTGGGCGTAGTGTGCGCTAGACCCAAGTGTACTAACGGCACGTTTAAGTGGCTGCTTCTTATGTTAATAACCTTTGATAACAAACATTATCGAAGGTTATATTCAAAATTATTAATATTAGGAATTATTTATATATTATGTAATATTACGTATAACGTAATACAGTACAAATCGAATAAAACAAGGATAAGAACGCATGGCTAGGTTAGGCGTGACTTTTCAGGATGTAGAGCTAGCAGCAAGAGCCTTGCAAGATTTACAGCTTGAACCCACTGTTGATAGGGTGAGGGAGCATTTGGGCACAGGCAGTAAGAGCACGATCGGGCCGTTGTTGAAGAAGTGGAAGGCAGGGCAGCGAGCAGTAGAAGATGCTTCTGGCCTACCAGAGGTATTGGTGGAAGCGGTACGCACATTACACTTACAACTGCAAAGCAATGCTCAAGAACAGATTGAGCAGATCACAGTGAAGCTTGAAGAAACCGATAAAACTCGCCAGCAGGAGAGTGAAGCGATCAAGCAGGAGCTTCTTCAGTCTAAAAAGCACGCCGAAGAACTGGCCCAGTTGCTGAGTGAATCTCAGAGCCAACTTGCAAACACCCAGCAACAACTAGAGCACACCCGATTGGAGCTGGTTAAATCGGCAGCACAGCGTGATGAATCTTTAGCGAAATGCCAAGACTTGAAGACAGCACTACAAGAGTCGAATCAAGAGCGTCGCGATATTCGATCACACTTCGAACATTATCAGGCATCCATAGCCGAAGAACGCGAAAGGGAAAGGGAACAACAAATGCAATCGTTGCAGACATTGGATATTCAAATTCAAGGGTTGCGTGGCGAGATAAGCGAGCAGCGCATGCAGTACGAAGCGCTCCAGGGTGAATGTGAGAGTCAAAAGCAAAAGCAAGAAACTCTGCAGCGAGAGAATCAATATCTACAAATACAAAACGAAAAAGCCCAATTGGAAGGTCAGCATTTCAAAAGTCTTTCAGAAAGCTTGTCTGAAAAACTGCAGACTATTGAGACCGAGAATGGCGATGCCCAGCGAGGTTTACAGGATTCTAAACATCAAGTGGTTGAGTTAACAATGAAGCTCTCTCAAGTAGATTCGAACCTAGTCAGTACGAAGCAGCAACTGGATGAATCGTTGAAAACCATGCAGCTCTTAACTGCAAAGAATCATTCATTGCAGGAAGAAAAATCCATTTTAGAAGGGCGCTATCAGCAACTCTGCGCTCAATCTAACAACGTCATGATTTAGCTCGAAGAAGAGCGAAGAATCTAAATGATTGCGATTGGAAAGCCAGAAATAACCTATTTGGAATAGGGTTAATGTGTCGTCGTTTAGATGTCGTAGTTCGGACCTGATCTGAACGACGACAGCTACTGCATCCGAGAATTGTTTTCGAATAACGGCTTTTCTTAGAATGGGTATCTTACCGAGCCCCTTGGTCCGACATTCTGGCAATGTTTGCTTAATCCCGCTAACGGATTCGAATATCCTGAAAGTTCCGAAGTCTGGTTAGAGTCATTCCGCTATCAAGTCAAATGTCCCTTCTACCATTAATAATACCTTTACCGGTTTCTCGGTGGGGTTTTCCCAGTACCACCCATGTGTCCCATCAAATGGGGCCGTAAAGCTGCCCTTCATTTCGGGTAGCGTAGCGACGGCATAGCTTTCAAAATATCCAGAGTCATCACTCTCTGGCTCGCCATGCAGATCAAAAAATAATGGTTGGCCCCCCGTGAGCCACTCATACTTTACCTTATCGAACTGCTTCATTATCAATTTGTATTCGAGACCTTTCTTTGCAGGAATTGAAATCTCGATCATTTCCTCACGCGTGCCGTTTTCACCATCGGATGTCGTAAATGAAACGTTCTTTGGTTCAGACGGTGATGACAATGCAGCTTGTGATAATGTTGTTAAGCCGAGCTTTTGCCCGATACCTGTGGGGTCAATGTTATATTCCGCAGGCAATATTATGAGCACCAATGCCAGTGCTGCGAACAGCAAAGCAGTAATAGTGGCCTTCAATAACATGTTAAGTGATGGGGTTTCAGTATTTTGCATGACGACCTCTAAGCTGCGCTAAGTGAATATCCAACCAATTGATAGCCAATGAGCATGAATCCAAAACTCATGAGCACGGTGTTACTCACCTTGGAAAACTGATGATATGAGCGGTGGTTACGCCAATAATTAACGAACAGTAGGATGATCGCCAGAGCGGAAAATTGTCCTACTTCAACACCGACGTTAAATGCAATCAGGTTGCTCAATAATCCTTCTTGAGGTAGCTGAAAGTCCTGAAGTTTTGTGGCTAACCCAAAGCCGTGGAAAAGCCCAAAGATTAAGACGGCGATTAACGTGTTGGGCTGAAAACCGAAAATTCGCTTGAATCCACCGAGGTTATCGAATCCTTTGTAAAGCACAGAGAACCCAATGATGGCATCAATGATATAGGGATTAACGCCAGTATTATTTAAAACACCGAAGAGAAGCGTGATGCTATGACCAACCGTAAACGCCGTCACATAAAGCAGTATTTCCCGTCGGCGGTATAAGAAGAATATGACACCAAAAAGGAACAGTAGGTGGTCATAACCCGTGATCATGTGTTTCGCACCAATATAGAGAAAGGGGATGATTTGAGCACCTTCTGACTGCTCTAGAAAAGCACGGGTTCCGTCGTCAACGCCGTGTGCGAGTAAGGTACCGGAGCACAGCAACAAGGCAAAACACATGATCCATGCGTGCCATCGTTCGATCTTCATTATGAATCCCCAATATTAGTATCAAATGGCTCACACGATGATTGAATTTCGATCAGCGCTGATTGAGAAGACTCTGATTTTAATCTTAATACGAGTTGATTCAACTAGCTTTCAATGATTAGAGGTGTCTCAAGATGTATTATTGATCTAGTGACCAATATTCCCTCTGTATTTTGTATATAGACTGTCTAGTAGGGCTCAACTGTTTATAGCCGAGTCAATTGCGCCCATGGTAGAAGATTGGCGGCAGGGGAATATCCTAGTGGGTGGTTATGGCGCTCGCTGTGTTCAGAAAACAAACAGCGAGGATGCATAATCAACTCGATATGCGTCGCTTAATAAGTTTAATTCCCGATGTGTTCACGGATTCCGTATTTATTCGCTATTTGGGTTAATTGCCCGCTCTCAATCAATTCTTGCAGACCCTGATCAAATATTTGAGCGAGCCGCTGCCCCTTTTCCGATTGACCAAAAAATGAATAGACGTCATTCGTGTGCAACACAGTATAGTGATAGTCGTCCATTGAACGGTCTTGCATGGCTTTTAACGTCATTTGAAAATCTTGAATGTCTTCGGCATACACTTTTATCCGACCTTTTGACAGCATTTTAATCGCTTGCTGAGTACTAGAGAGCAATACAAACTCTAGATTTTCGGGCAGCCAAGTTGAAAAATCGTATCCTCTCACTTTTCCAATGGCGCCACTCAATTGATCAAGCCCAGAGTAAACGTAGTCATTTAAGTAGATCAGTCCATAGTGAGTAAAATGAATTCTCGATGCTGGATAGGTGTAAATTTCCTCTCTCGCCTTTGTTTTGAAGGCCGCTGCTGCGCCATCCATTTGATGGTTTTGCACACTTAAGAGGCAGCGTTTGAAAGGGCTGATGACGTGTAAGAATGTATAATCATGCGTCTTAAAAATGACGTTTAAAATATCCCAATAGAACCCTGTCCCGTCTTCATTCGTAAAGCTTGCGTAAACCGGTGAGCATATTTTAACGGTCTTCGCATCTGACTCGTTGGATGAAGCCAGTGCCATAGGTAGATTCAGAACGGCAAATATTAGTGACGGATACCACCAGCGTCGCACGATACGCTTGCAAGGAGGAGAGGCTGCATACAACATGATTACATCCTCAGAAAATCAATCAACTTGGATTCTAGCTCACATGAGCGATTGCGCGAGGAATAATCATTTAAGCGCCCAATTCCTATAAAAAAGCACTTTCGTTAGAACCGTATCATGACTAACTCTGACCATTTTGTGCACATGTAAAAATCTGACGACACACTCCATAATCTACTATTCACTGGCAGTTTCAGTGGGTAAAAATTATCGGGTATAAATCAACCCAATTCTGAACCACTCAATGAATACGGCTTATTTTATGTTATCAATGGGTCAATTGGATGGGGTAGGCGGGCTGAAACGACCGCATTGTCAAAAAACTCGTGGCATGTTGATTGCTTTTACAGAAGTCCGCACATAAATGTATGCAATACGAAGGGCTCCGCCATGGACGACAGTGCTCAACATATTGGCAGCAGCAATGCTAACGAAACTTATTCTGCAACTTGGAATGATTCCGCTTCAAACCCCGTGAATTCGTTTGATAACCCATCCATCGCCATTGAAAATTTCAACATTCTGGGGCAATCCGACTCGGTTAAAAGCATATTGCACAACATATCTGTTTTCGGAAAATTTGACGCACCCGTATTGGTGACAGGGGAAACCGGGACAGGGAAAGAATTAGCCGCTCGTGGTCTTCATTACGGCGGGATCAGAAAATCTAAGCCATTTGTGGCGATTAATTGCGCAACGCTCACGGCTGAATTGTTCGCCAGTGAGCTATTCGGCCATAAACGCGGTGCCTTTACAGATGCAAAAAAAGATAAAAAAGGACTTTTAGCCACAGCAAATGGTGGAACATTATTTTTAGATGAAATAGATAGCCTTTCACTGGGTTCGCAAGCAGCGTTATTGCGATTCCTGCAGGAATCCGAGTATCGTGCCGTTGGTTCCGAAGAGGTGCTCCACGCTGATGTTCGGCTCATCGCCTCAGCCAACTGTGATCTTGAATCAAAAATAGAACAGGGGGTTTTCCGCCGTGATCTCTACTATCGTCTCTATATTTTCCATATCCACATGCCCGCTCTTCGCGATAGAAAGGAAGACATAGAGCTGCTAACAGAGCACTTTTTACGGCAGTTCAATAACCACTACAAAATGGGTGTTAAGTCTGTTTTGCCAGAACTACATCACTACCTGCACCGTCATGACTGGCCTGGCAATGTCCGTGAGTTGGAAAATTTACTACACCGTCTTTACCTACTGACGCAGGAAACGGACATGGGTATCGATGGCATTTTAACCGGTTCAGCATTGGGGAATCGGGTTAATCATCTTCAAAACCATCCTGCTCATGTCGAAGACGCGACAACAGCAGATGAAGCGAGCTTTCAAGACGAAGAGTCATCGAATTCAGTATTTGATTTCTCAAATGATAAACGAAAAGCACTTGAAGCTTTTGAGAGTCAATACGTCAAAAAGGTGCTGTCCGTTGCAGATGGTAACGTGACGAAAGCGGCTAACCTATGTGGTAAAGAGCGCAGAGCGTTTGGTAAGTTGGTCAAAAAATACAATATAAAAAAATGTGTCGAGATTGATTTCAGTTAGTCGCTCATTCATCACGCATGCTGGTCAAGCCTTTTCTAATTAAAATTGTCTATACCACAATGAGTCGGAGCGGGTTTAGTCAGCTACTCTTTGCCTCATCGGAATCATTTAAGCTGGGATAAAGCTGTTTGTCGTAACACCCGTCATTTCACTGGGGTATTAATTGCCCACTGGGTCATTTACCCACCTTGTTTTAGCGTATCAAATCTCCCATTCGATATTTCATTTAGAGAGCAACCAAGCGGATCGCAGAAAAAATACTGTTAAACCATGCACTTATAAAATCATTTTCATTTGTATGCGCAGTGGCACCCTCATTGCTATTAATTCAATTGGATAATCTCACTACCCCAAAAATATTTAACCGACAAATAGTGGTGTTAGCGTGCAAAAAGAGATGACATTTGATCGAGATCAATATGTGGCAGACCTAATTGAAGAGTACTTAAACAATCATCCTGATGCGATGGACAGTTTTGAAGGTATTCGAAACTGGTGGGTCACACAACAAAAGTTGAGTGAATCTGTTCATTCTGTCAGCTGCGCACTGAGAATTCTCATTGACCGCGGTGTTGTCGAAAAAACCCGAAACGAATATTACAAATGTACGGCCAAGTAACGGAGATGGAGTCTATGCAATATGACTTGCAATGTTACATAGACGCTTGATGAGGAGATAAGGTTTGGAAAGTACACAGAAAAAACTGTCTAGAGTGCGCTCACCCCGAGTTCATATCACTTATGATGTCGAACTGGGCGGAGCCATTGAGCAACGTGAGTTGCCACTGATCGTCGGTATTTTATCTGACTTTTCAGGTAATCCTATTAATCCATTGCCGGTACTAAAAGAGCGACAATTTGTTGAGATTGATCGGGATAACTTCAACGAAGTGCTTGAAGGTTATACACCCAGAGTGACGCTTAAAGTCGATGATGTATTAGCAGAAAAAGGGGGTAAAAAAACCAATATTGAGCTTTTATTCAACACCATTGAAGATTTTACACCACTTCGCCTAGTCGAGATGATCCCCGCAACACAGGCGCTATATCAAGCTCGCATTCATTTAAGAGATTTTCTTTCTAAGCTAGACGGAAACGACGAGCTTGATGAATTGCTTACACAAGTACTCGAAGATGAAGCCTTGAGCAAAGAGCTGACGGACGCTTATGAAGGCGCTGAAGACATGTCCGCAGTGACACCCAGTGATCATATGAACAAAATGCTCACAGAAGGCGGCATGGCTTTAGATGAATCTCAAAAACCCTATGCACTCTCGTTAATCGGCCAATTTACCCGCGACATATTGGCTGTAGAAAACAAAGAAGCCACTGGGGATGCTGCCGATCGAATGAACAACCGCATAGCGGAAATTGATAATCGGCTCACCCAACAAATCAATTTAGTGATGCATGACCCTGCATTTCAAACCATAGAAGCCACTTGGCGCGGTTTGCACTTTCTCGTCATGAATACAGAAACCAGTACACGCCTTAAACTGAGAACACTGAATGTCTCTAAAAAGGATTTATTGAAAGATTTGCAAAAAGCGTCTGAATTTGATCAAAGCTCACTGTTTAAAAAAGTGTATGAAGATGAATTTGGAACCTATGGTGGCGATCCGTTTACTTTACTCGTGGGCGATTATGAGTTTGGTCGACATCCTGAAGATATCGAATTATTGGAGAAGATCTCCGGAGTCGCTGCCGCAGCTCACGCACCCTTTATCTCCGCTGCCTATGCCAAAATGTTCGATTTACAAGACTTTTATCGCCTAGCGCAACCGCGAGATTTATCGAAAATATTTGAAAGTGCTGAACTCATTAAATGGCGCAGTTTCCGCGACAGCGAAGACTCGCGATATGTTAGCTTAACCTTACCCAAAGTGCTTCTGCGCTTGCCATACGGCCCAGATACGGTCGTGGTTGAAGGTTTTGATTTCTTGGAAGAAGTCGATGGCACCGACGCATCAAAATATCTTTGGGGTAATCCCGCGTATGTCCTTTGCCAGCGAATCACGAATGCTTATTCTAAATACGGATGGCTCGCTGCCATACGGGGTGTTGAAGGCGGCGGTCTCGTGGAGGGGCTACCCACTCATACGTTCAAAACCATTGCAGGTGACATTAAGCTGACTTGTCCGACGCAAGTCGCGATCACCGATCGCCGAGAAAAAGAACTGAATGATCTTGGGTTTATGGCGATTCTACATTGCAAAGGTACTGATAAAGCGGCCTTTTTTGGTGGACAAACCACCAACCAACCGAAGAAATACAACACTGATGAGGCCAACGCAAACGCTCGCACGTCTTCAATGTTGCCGTATGTATTGAATGCATCGCGATTTGCTCACTACATCAAAGTCATCATGCGCGACAAGATAGGCTCATTTTTAACCCGAGATAATGTTTCGGACTATCTCAATACTTGGATTTCAGCATACGTATTAATTGATGACGGTGCGGCAAACGAAATAAAGGCTCGCTACCCACTTCGTGAGGCCAAAATTAACGTCACAGACGTGCCGGGTAAACCGGGCTCCTACAAAGCCACCGTATTTTTAAAACCACACTATCAATTAGAGGAGTTATCGACATCCATTCGTCTGGTTGCTGATATTCCGGGTTAATAAACACACCACTAATGATGCAGTACGAGCTTTTTTGGAGAATGTTATGGATTTAATTTTATTGGAGTTAGGTGACGCTGCCTTAACATCCGCAAAAGGAGCGGATGCCGGTGCCGGTGGCTCGTTAATAGATGGCGCTGCAGAAGGGGACTGGGGTGCCGTGACCGATAACCCAGGCAACTTGGGATTTGACGCCACAAAATGTGTCGAGCTGGTATCCATTAACCAAGGTATTAAGCAGCAGGTGACGACTGACGTCAGTAACAGTGCGCGCACATCGGGGCGTCCCATGCTGTCGGACTTTACCTGTGTTAAGTACGTGGATGTCACCTCTCCCAAACTCTATGAGTACTGCCTGCGTGCAAAAACACTCGATGGTGATGGCGGCCCGTGCAGAATTCATGTTCTCAGAAACTCAGGGGATCGCCTCAACCTGTTGATGCAATTTGAGCTGACTCAAGTATTAATCAGTGAAATTGATTTTCAGTCACACCCTAATGATATGGCCACGGAACAATTCAAATTAAATTTCACAGAAATATCTTGGGTTCACTGTTTACAAGGACCGGGACTCGTTAATAAAGGTCATGTTGCCTCTGGCTGGAGCATTGCACGTAATCGTCCTATTGCGCCGGGTGCCTATACGATGTAGTGCAAATTGTACTCATATTCCAAAGAGTTTAGAGCCATGAGCCAAGCCCGAACATTGTTTGAAAAGCTGGATGCTTCCTGTGAAGGCATATCACTGAAAGAGTCTATTTGTCAGCAGGTGCAGCGCATCATCTCCACACGCAGCTATAGCGGTGAGCCAAATTTAAGCAGACAAAGAGACGGAGCCTATATTGATCGATTCGGTGTGCCTGAAATCGTTGATCAATATTCCGGTAGTGGCGATGAACTTGCCCACTATCGTCAAGTGATACGTGAACAAATCATGACCTTGGAGCCGCGACTGTTAGATGTTGAAGTGATCGAGCTAAACGGGCAATCAGGAATGGCGACATGCCAACTACTTTTAACCACGAAAAATGAATCGAATGTAGAGCAATTCTATTTTCAGAATTAATCGCTGTATTCGGTGAGCTATGTGAACCATGAGTGTTGATATACAACAGTTTCAGCAGGAACTTGCCGCCATGCGAAGTGCTGTTGAGGCATACAGCGAAACTTATCCGAGTGTTGCCACGGAGCTACGGCTCAGTGCTGGCTTGTCGGCCGACCCACATGTCGAACAGTTACTGCAGTCGTTTGCCTGGTTAACCGCCAACTTGCGGCAAGATATGGAGCAACAGCGTCACGAGATTCCGAATCATTTGTTGCTCAGTTTGTACCCTAATTTATTGCGCTCACGTCCATGCATGTCGGTGTTACAGGCTAACGTATTGACTGACGGAGCAAACTTCGTCAATGGATACACATTGGAAAAAAATCGCTTGTTTATGGCAGAAACCGCTGTTCGCAATACCGGCCCAAGCTCAGGTAATCATACAGTTAAATGCCAAATGCAGTGCTGTTATGACACGCCATTATGGCCGTTTAGGATCGAAGATATTCGCGTTAAACCTAAAAATATATTCCCTTTTTTAGATACTCGGCCTGACGTAAAGTCGGTCGTTTCCATTGAAATGGCCAGTCAAGGGGCTGATCCCGTATACGAATATCCGCTTTCTTGCTTACGCTTTTTTGTTGCTGAACCGGAGTTGCGACCGCATCTACAGCAGTTGATGAACGATAGTTTTTGTGGGTGTGCCATTAGAAGCGGTGACACAATCATTGAACTGGACAGCGCAAACCTCAGTTGGTTAGGTTTTGGTGAACGAGAGAATGTGCTACCGCAATCAAAAGACTGTCACAGTGCCTATCGCCTTTTGCAAGAGTACTTTTTATTTCCAGAGAAATTCTATTTTTTTGAACTACAGAATCTCGCATTCAACGGCATTACAGATCAATTC
This sequence comes from uncultured Saccharospirillaceae bacterium, assembly GCA_947503895.1. Classification (GTDB taxonomy): domain Bacteria; phylum Pseudomonadota; class Gammaproteobacteria; order Pseudomonadales; family Oceanobacteraceae; genus Bermanella. Next base: position 297,577 of record CANNFT010000001.1, on the reverse strand, counting down.
GAGCTACTCATACTGTTAAACCAATCGGACGCTTCTTTAACGTTGAGCAAAAACAGCTTAACGCTCAACAGCTTCCCCGTTATTAATCTATTTCCAGCTACTTTTAAGCCCATTCAATTGGATTACAGCCAATATGAATACCGCTTGCTCGCAGATGAAAGTCAATACGGACAATGTGAAGTTCATTCCGTTGAGGATGTTCGGCTGTTATCCGGAAATGGGCATGTCAAACAAGTCGAACCGTGGCTGGGTTTGCGTCATGAGCATGGTGCTACATTATCTGGGGCGGATAGCGTGTCCTACATTACACGTCTTGTGAGAGCGTTGTCACCGGCTACGCCTGGCTGTGACACCATGATTGCATTGCAAAACGCTCAGCTTTTGCCGGATACGCCAGTGGATCAAACCATGAGTGTAAAAGGTCTCTGCAATAATCGAAATCTACCTGAATCATTGCGCATTGGTAATAAGTTGAAGCTGGTCGGGTCTGGGGCATTATTAGATGCCACGGTTACTTCCAAGCCCACGAGATTTAAAGGGGCTCATCTAAATGGCGAATCGACACTACAGCTTTTGGCTCAGCTGCATCTTAATCATGTGTCGCTGCTTGATAACGAAAATGGGCAAAATCCATTGCAACGATTGCAACAAATTTTGACCTTATACAGCGATCCCATGTCTCCGTCACAGCAACGACAAATTGACGGCATTACGCACATTCACACCTTTCCGTCTGTCAGACGCATGGGAGCAGAAGCATGGAGAGGACATTTTCGTGGAACACGACTGGAACTGGTCATCGACGAAAAATTTTTTAATGGGGCCAATCCTTTTTTATTTGCCGAAGTGCTCAGCCATTTCTTTGGCCTGTATACAACGTTAAATCACTTTGTTCAGGTGCAATTAATCAGTTCACAACGTGAAGGAGTATGGAAACAATGGCATCCGCGCATTGGCGAACAGGTCATAGTGTAGCCACGTTAATTCAGCAACCTGATGTTGGTTGGGATTTTTTTCAACTGATACGTGTTCTTTTGGCTGTGCAACAGTCAGAAGACAACCATTCAGAAGACAAACACTTGCTGTCTGCACGAGGGTCGCAGTCGAGTACCAGTGAATCCCATGCAAGATACGGATTAGACTTATTAGAAAAGATCAATCGAAACATTTCATTTCGTGCATCATTAGCCTCCGATTTTGCTCCCGCGACCGTACGCCAAATTCATGCAAAATCTTCCAATGCGCCGCGTGAAGTCACACTATCGAATGGCGCGCTAGAAACGCAAGACGGCCCATTGCCAGAATCGTTCGTGAGTTGGATTCGCCAACTCGAAAGTCAGGGCGACTCCGCCATGGCTGATTTTTTTAATTTGTTCACGAATCGTTTTGTGGCGCTGAGATATTTAATCGGAAGTACGGTTCGCCCAAGTTTAACGTCTGGAGTCTGTAACAATAGTAAACCCGTACAACTCATGAAAGCGTTGATGGGATTTTCACCAGATGCCCATGACATGGGGACGGGCACACACGACCTCCACTTAGAATTAGCGGGCTTATTGTCAAATACACGGCGCTCGCTGCCGGTTATTCGCCAACTCCTATCCTGCACATTGGGGTTACCGCTCATCGAAATGCGAGCATTAAAGGGTGGTTGGCTCAGGGTTGATTCACAAGACCACACGCACTTGTCTCATGGCTCCCCCAAACAGTCCACCCTAAAACCCGCGCCATGTCCTCAGTCCAGAGCAACAGGCGTATTAGGGCAAAACGCAACATTGGGTAAACGTATTTGGGACCAACAAAAAAGTATTGAACTCAAGATGGGGCCCGTGAATTGGAAAGAGGTTTGTGAGTGGGTGCCGGGCGGAAGTCGTCACGACGAATTATTCACCGTGCTAAAGCGAATTACGGACGGGAAGTGCGATACAAAAGTCACCTTCGTTTGTCCAGTGAAGGAAATTCCGCTGTCTCGATTATCCAGCGCGGCCGAACCTTCAACAACCTTTTCGCTGGGCTTAACGTCTGTGTTAAAGCGTTCTCCAACGACTGTCTATCGAAACCCTGCCAGCACGGAGCGCTCAAAACCTGAACACACAGAATGGCTTAACATTGGCTTTACGATGAAAACTGCACTATGAGCATTGATTTTAGAAAGCCGCTAAAGCGGACGCTGAAAGTGTCAGTGATTTCGTTATTGAGCCTGATATTACTCACGGCATGCTCCAATAATCAACTGGCAAATATCTCTGTGGAAGCCACGCCTGATTGTAATCGAAACATGCCTGTCGCCATGGATATTCTTTTCATGGAAGACGAAGGGCTCGCCAAATTATTAACCGAATTAAGCGGGCCACAATGGTTTGAGCGTAAACAAGAGTTAATGATGCGGTATAAACAGAAAATATCCTTGGCCAGTTTTGAAATTGTCCCGCTCTCTGCATTGCCGGAACTGTCATTACCGAAGGACCATAAAAAAGCGGATTTCATTCTTTTGTTTGCAAATTATCTCGGCAGCGACGGGCAGTTTGTTGCAGACCTTAGCGGTTATAAAAAACTTAAAATCCGTTTTGAAAAAGAACGCTATCAACTACTCGAACTGAATGAATAGGGGAATGCAAATGAATCAGCCTGTGCTCATACAATCATCCGCGCATCATGAACCGCTGTCGAATGTGAGTTTGCCAAACCCGATTTGCTGGCATGAAGGCATGTTGTTGTCGCCTCAACATTTTCAACAGAATCAGCAATATTGGGAAGCACAATTAAGGCATATGGTTGCCTCCTTAACGTCTCACTACTGGGGCATAGGGTATTTAAAACTGGATTGCATTTCATTGTTGGAAGGCTGTGTCAGGGTGCTTCGACTTCGCGCCGTGATGCCTGATGGACTGCTGATCGACTATGATAATAATAAAGATGCCCCCCTAGAGCTTGAGCTAGAAGAAGTGGATCAAGCCGTCACCATTCAGCTCACTGTGCCTATTCAGGTCCCCGGCAGTGCCAGCGAACGCACAGAAATTCAACGCTACAGTAGTCGAGAAGACAGCCCGAGAATCGATGAAAATACCGGCGAGAATGAGATTGTCATGCCTAGGTTACATGCCAAGCTCTCATTGCAAGCAGCCGATAGAGTGAGCAGCCGTTACGTCAGCCTACCAATACTGCGCGTATTAAAAGGCGCTGACAGTGGTTATCAACTTGATCCAAATTACTGTCCACCCTTGTTGACCATCAGTGCAGACAACTTTAGAAACGACGACGAAATGGCGAGCAAATCACTTCAACAGCGATGCCAAATGCTTGCATTGACGATTCGACACAAAGCAAGGCTGTTGGCGGGGTTGTCCGACGAAAGCGAAAACTTAGGGCAAAATATTACCCAGCGACACCATCGGTGGATACGTGCCATGGTGCAAGACTTAGTAGCCTTTGAACAATTATCCGATGATGGCAACACGTTACCGGCTGACTTATATCAGGGCTTAGTGCGCATGGCAGGGCCCGTGAGTGAATTAGATCCAAATAGTATTCCCCCTCGTTTTCCCGCTTATAACCACGACCATTCATGGCCGGGATTCAGGCAAGCATTGGCTTACCTGCACAAACAAATTGAACAAGTCAATTTAACCTACACCACTTTGAATTTTGAAGAAGATCGTGAAGGCATTTTCACCTTAAATTACGATAAAGAGTGGCAAGGCAAAGATCTGTTAGTGGAATTGAAAGCCACTAAATCTTGTACGCGCCAAGATTTAATTGACTGGTTTGAGTCGTGTCGAATTGCCTCCGCTAAGCTTCATCGAACACTTCAGAAGCAACGAACACTGGGCGCCAAAGCGGAAAGGATAGAAAGCGATGCGCATACAGGCATAGTTGCTGGGCCAGGAAATGTCTTGTTTAGAATTCAGGCAAACAAGGCCTTTATCCAACCCGGTACAAAACTGGTGATTACCTCTACAAACAGCGGCCTGAGCAAGGCGTGCCCAATGGGTATTTTATTGCATATGCCGCACGAATAACCAAGAAGGGAATAAGGTTCGCCGCTATGAAACTCAATCACGTTTAATGCCATGAGCACCCAAGACGAAATGTCATCTGCCGTGGCCATCAACTACGCTGATCCCATTCAGCTGATGAGCGTATTCTACAAACAAATTGTGGAGGTGAAGCGGTGCATCGAAAAAGGAACACTCATTCATCAAGTTTCCATGCAATTAAAATTAGGACGCGATCCCACAAAAGAGGAAGTGGCTGAAGCCATTAGCCTGAGATTGCAAAACTGGATGGAGCACATTCGTGTACAGGCCAAGAAAGTATTGACCGACCGTGAGTATGAATGCATTGATCAAGCTTTGTACGCAATGGCTGCGTTGGCCGATGAGCTATTTATTATTGAAATAGAGTGGGTAGGAAACGAACACTGGGAACAGGTGCTTCTAGAGCAAAAATTATACGGAACATCGTTTGCCGGCGAGACCATTTTTAACCGCATAAAAACAATATTAAATAAACGAACCTTGGACCCTCAACACCAAAAGTTAGTGGCGGTGTATTTATTTGCTTTGAGATTGGGCTTTGCGGGTCGTTACCGAGAAGAAGCACCCCGACTAAATTATCTTCGTGAACAACTCTATAAGCGCATCGGCGCTCCGCTCGATCAGGATGTGAAAGTCTGCACACAAGCTTACCAACAGCTAAAGGCCGCACGTGAGGAGCAACGCTTAGCACCGCTGACGACCTGGTATCGAAACATCGTATTGTGCGCAATGGGATACGCGCTATTGAGTTGGGGTGTTTGGTTTAGTTTGTCCGGTCACTGGGGGAGTTAATGTTCGAATCATTCTTTCAGCGCGTTTGGCCCAGCATCTTAGCATTTTGGCTGCAGCTGGAGCTTCAGTTGACTGAGCGCTTAGGGCCGATGATCGAAAACTTACGTCCAATTTGGAGTGATCCACTTTGGCAATTGGTGGCACTGATTTTCTTGGTGGTGGTGTGCTTTTTTAGTTTGCTTTGGTGCTTTCAAAAAGGCAAAGAAACCATCATTGCTATTTTAAGTTTGTTATACAGCATGCTGGTCTCACCATTGATTGCCTTTAAAGACTGGGTCCTTAGTCGATTCAAAAAACACGCAGAAGATAACCAAGCCACCTTTGAAAAATTTAAATCTAGCCCGCATTGGGTCAATCGCATCAACGTACGTAAAACGTTAGATGCGATTCGGTATTTAACCACCCGACGCAGTTGGCGATATCAAAGCGCTTGGTACTTGATGTCGGGCAGTGATGACAGTCGTCAAGGTTGGCTAAGTAGCATTAAACGTGGAAGGCGGGTGCAGTTATCGTTAAAAGAAAAACAACTACCCGCGGACGGTAGCGGTTGGCACTTTTTTGATCAAGGCATCATTGTGGATACACCCGAAACGCACTTTGACGATATTGTGCGTTTGTTGATCCGCTACCGCCCAGAAAGGCCGGTTGATGGCATTCTGTTGTCGGTTTCTGCGCGAACACTACTGAACAGTTTGCAATCCAGCGCCGATCAAAGTTTGCTCAAAAATTTAGGCGAAAGACTTTATAAGCAACTCTGGACGCTACAAAAACAGACTGGTTTTGTGGTGCCTGTCTACTTTCTCATTTCGGATTGTGAAGTCATTGAAGGGTTCGAGCCGTTTTGGCAAGCGCAACCGGAAGATCAGCTCGGTCAAATGTTCGGCTGGTCGAATCCGGCGCGATTGGACACGGCCTATACGAATGCGTGGGTGCACGAGGCATTTGTGCAAATCGTTGAAAATATTAAATCTGCCCAACTTCAATTGGCAGCAGGCGAACAAGGGTCACTAAATGACGAATTCATGCTGTTCGATCGAGAATTTCAGCAATTAGAAAAGCCATTGGGTCGGGTGTTAGAGTCTGTTTTTTCGCATAGCAGTTTTTACGACGCGCCGCCGCTACGCGGTATATGGTTTAGCGGGAAAGTCCAAGACAAAATGGCATTGAATGAAGACCTTCTCGCTTACAAAGTTTGGCCAGAAACCCATTTAGCCTATCCAATTGAGCAACGTCATTTTTCGATTAACCGCACGTTAAGACGCTTTCAATATTGTGCGTTGGTCATTGCAGGGTTGCTAATGCTCACGCTGGTGATCGACAGCACTCGATTGATTCACTATACGCGGGAAGCCGAAAAAAGTTGGTCTCATATGACCGTACAAAAAAGCGATGAAGATTACTGCAGCAATAGCGGTGCCCAATTGTGGTGGCTATTAAGTAGTTTAAGTAAATTGTCTGAGCAGCCATTTACAGTGTCCCTACCGGCTTCTTGGAATAATGGCCAGATTCCTGAAATTCGTAAGCGCGCCGCGACCCTGCTGTTTCCAAATGTGATATTCCCGGCTTTAGAATGCCGACTCAAAGTTCGAGCTAAAAGCCTGGAGATGAGTGTTAATGACCGAGTGGCCTCCATCACCGATTTAGACCAACTGGAATCATCACTCAAACGTTTCGCGAACGAAATATTAGCCTATCAAGTCGCACAGGATAGCTTCGTATACCTAGCTGGCCCCTTGTCGAGTAACACTGACGTGTCGATTCGATTTAAAGCACTTGCCGATTATTTATTTGATGGTTCCATTCCTGCCACGGTTGACTTCGCAAGCCCGCTGGTCAGCGGTGCAATAGTGGACAGTGCTTATGACATTGAATGGAGCGAAAATGAATTGGTCAATCACGAGCGTCAACTAAGCTACCTTAACAAAATGACCAAAAGACTGAGGGAAAAGATAGAGTCTCATTTGTCACAGCCTCCCATGAATGCCATTCAGGACGCGTTTTTTGTTTCGTTAAATCCGAGCCATTACGTTTCTCATGACAGCAATAAAATGCAAGCGGCCTTATTAGCGTTTCGTGATTGGAGCAATTACATTGAGCAACAATGGCTCATGGCCAAAGTGGGGGACAGCCCTTGTAGTCGCGTGTTTGATCATTTGCAGCAAATGCAGTTTGTATTGGATAAAGCGGGCTACCCTAAAGCACAGCTTAATCAAGCGGTTTCCCATTTTGATCGTGACCATTGTGATCGTCCTATTATTCAGCGCCTCGAAATGCTGAATGTTGCGCCGCTGGGCAAACTCTTCGAGCGTACCTCGTCTGGTAGTCTGACGTTTACCGACAATCTTCGATTTTGGCAAAAAGAGTTTGCATCGTTATCGACACTTAACTTGGTCGCAAGAGACTATAGCGATATTGATATCAGCACATTGAACAAAGCACTGGTCGGCACTGTGGTGGAGTGGAAAGGTGAACCGCTCAATGAGGCGGTCGAACTCATGCTGGGTTTTCAATCTTTCCGCCAACAATGGTGGCTGTCCTCAAATCATCAAAAAGGTGAGCCATTTTATGCACCTGCTTTGAGGCAACGATTACAACAAGTGATTCAAGGGCTTATTCTAAAAGCGCAACAGTCTACTTTGGTACAAAAACCAACCGCTATGAGCGTGGCTCATGACACGGAGTCATTGCTGGCACAAAAAGTAAACAGCTTTTCCCGTGTAGAAAGCCTCATTCGACAGCTCACCACCTTATTAAATCAAGAAGGGGATTTAAAAAATGCTGTTGAACTCAAAAATAATAGTACGCAGTTTGTTCGTGACCAACTGAAATCACTGACAACATTGGCCAAAGAGAATCGCCTCTATCAACCGTTAAACTCTCCTCAGTGGAGCAGTGAAAATTTTACCGCTGCACTATTCAGCTATGATTCTCCGGCCAAAATTGATGACTACTTACTCAGCCAGCGGCAGCGGGTCAACTTCTTGGCACAACAGTATGCACGACCTATGGTGAACTACTTACTGGACAATGATGGCATTGGACAATATGAAAGCAATGCCCGTTATTGGTACGACACCATTATGGATATTCGGCGATATCAACGCCAAGACCCCAACAGTAATGTTGCTCAAATTGAGAATCTCATTGCACAAAAACTAACGTCACTCAGTACACAAGATTGTACCCAGTGGAAATCGGCTTCTGCTGTCAGCCAAACACATCAAGCGAGTATTTTTGGTCATCACTATCAAAAGATCAGCCAACAGATCAACCGATACTGCGAAGGGTTCAGTAAAAATACAGTAATGGAATCTTACTTGGCATTGGCAAAAGCCTTTAACAGCGAACTGGCAGGACGGTTCCCGTTTGCAGGCATAACACAAGCCGGCTCAAATGATTTAGACAATATCCGAGTCGATGTTTTTGTTTCAGAGTACCTACGGCGATGGGGCCCAGCTTCAAAGGACAAGCCGGACGACAGTCTATTGATTCAGTTAAAAAATGTAATCAACACCAGACCAGAGCTAGGCTTAGAACAGTGGTATGAATTTGTGCAGCAGCTCGATGACTTCGTCGCGTTTTGGCAAAAAGGCCAAACAAAAGAAGGACAGTTTAATATTCCACTCGAAGTCGAGTTTGCAGCGTTACCAGAACAATCCGTTGGGATGCGTCAAATAATCGAATGGCAATTACACAGTGCGAGCAGCAGTTTGATTTACCCAAATGGAGGCACGCAATTTTCTTGGCAACCAGGGAATGCCTTATTACTCAGTTTACGCTGGGCCAGAGGGTCTGACTTCACACCGGTTCGAAATCTGACCACGCCCGTGCAAATTGACGCGGTTAATCATCGGGCGTTGTTTACTTCAAAAGGGCGCTGGGGATTGTTCGAGTGGCATAAGCGGTTTGCTTCTATGCCGCAAAATTTAACCCATTCACAAATGAATCAACGTAGCTTGCTGGCATTTGATGTACCTGTATCGACCAAGGGCAAATTGACAAAAACCAACACGAACCCATCCAGCGCAGTGGCATACGTGAGTCGAGTGAATATGTGGATGAGCGCAGTCATTGCTTCTCGCTCTGGTCGTGTTGAACGCATCGCCATTCCTTCATTGCCCAGTTTAGCGCCGGATGCTGCCATGCTCATGCCCAATCAATCACCCAATCCAAATCAAACACCGACGCAAGCACCAAAAGATACGAAGGAGGCCAGTTATGCGACTACCCATCCATAAGGCCGATCACGAATCCGGTAAAGCGGTGCAATTACTTAATCCTTCGGCAGAAATGAATGCCTATATTGCGCAGTACTACGGATATTCGCTAGAAGAATTGGTCGCCCCCATCGGCGAAAACGAAGTGGGCGATTCTGTTCGCCACAACGGGGTGTATTTTAAGATCAAAGAAGCACGACGTTCCGATGATTCCACATTACCGCAAGGCGTATGGACCCATGACTTAAAAGCGGCAGACTGGGATGTCGTAGAAAAAACAGCTCTAGAAGCACTGAGTCACACCAGCAAAGATTTGCAACTGGGTGTGTGGTTAATGGAGTCCAGCATACATCGTCACGGGTTTTCTGGCATAGCCCCCGCTGCTGTCATCATTCAATCACTTTGTCAGCAGTACTGGGATAACCTCCATCCTCAAATGGAAGACGGCGACATTGAGTTTCGTACTAACCCGATCAACTGGATTAACGAAAAGTTAACACTTCAGTTGCGGCTTATTCCTATTACAGATGCGAACCTTGATGGAGCAGAGCTCAGTTGGGACGACTGGGATCAAGCTCAACGCATCGAACGAATTAAGCAACAGCAACGAGATGCGGACATTCAATATGATGGCCCCACAACCGAAGCGTTTAAACAAAGACTTGCAGCCACGCCAAAAGATTTTTTCATTCAGTTATGTGAACAAATCGAGGATGGTTGCACGGCGGCACAACTGTTGATTGATTGGTTTGATCAACAGTGTGGTGATGACAGCCCAAGCTTGAGTGAGTTAACACATCTTATGCAGGCTGTTAAGCATCTCATCAGTGATGAACTCAGCCGTCGTGGAATTAAATTGTCGACGACGGATTCTGATGGAACACCATCAGATGCTTCCGGTGACTCATCTGAAAATCATCAAAGTGGCGGGGGAAATGGTGGTCACGGGGGGGCGGATAATTCGTCCGACGGACAACTAAACAGCCGCGCAGATGCCTTCGCCCGACTGCGTGAAGCGGCAGAGTTTCTAATGCGCGACGATCCCCATAGCCCTGTTCCCTACATGGTGTATACCGCTTGTGAATGGGGGGAACAATCCGCGCCCGATTTATATAAAGACTTGTTCTTAAATAAAGGTGGGCAATTAAACATTTTTGAAATGATGGGTTTAGAGATTAACCAACAATCTTAGACGTATCATGGTGATTGCAAGGAAAGCAAATATGCCACTCGACAATCAAGGTCGTAACATCGTCTCCGCCGAAGAAATGACCCGACTGCGCACACGTAATGGAACGCGTTCAGCACGAGATGCCACCTATGAAACCACTTGGCAACGTCGTGGTGTACGAGGCAGGGACCGGCATTATGTTTCAGGTCGCGGTAGAAATCGAGCACACAGCATTAGTAGCAATCACATGCATGGGGAAGACAGAGGAGCAATGACGCATCGAACTCGCGATGGCACCGTTCATGTATTACCTGCTCATGCCCGAACTGATTAGCCACGTTTTTAGACGTTTAGATGAAGTGTGATATTCACAGGCCGATCGCACAAGGAGATCGTTATGCCAGAAACACCGCCGAGCAAACCAGTACCATCTGATTCCAGCAGCTCACCGCCCCCAGCCAGTCCGACTCCGCCGAGGAAGCCCACTGCTTTTGTCACTCATGACCATGCTAAAGGCAGGGCACCTTCTGCATACTATGTTGAAACGAAAGGCGGGCAATTAGGCGATAGTCGTCGAGCACGCCAAGAACACGGAGGCGGGCCAACCGTCACCAAACAAAAATCAGCAGTCCATGCATTTGCCTCTGACAAGCAACAAATTAGGGCGGTGCATGCGAACGTCAAAGCCACCATTGCCCGTGAAGATATTGATGCTCAAGATGCATTAAGAATGGAAATATTGGATGGGATGGCCTCTCCCGCTGCGGCATTTGGTGATGCACACGAAGAAGCGTTTCCTGGTGGTGTGCGTAAAGGAAACCCACACAGAAGTGGGGGGCTAGTGGAATTTGCTGAGCAAGGCAGTGATCTTGCCGACTTTGACAAAGTGAAAAAAGCCACTCGTGCTTTAAAGAAGGGTGTCCATGGAGCTTCACCCATTACCGACAGCACGACGCATTTGCCTACGCCAGCGTCCAGTCAGTTTAATCAAGCATCTGTTCATGCTCAGCAAGATTGGGCGCAAGGACTACTGTCGGGTGCAAGGCCCATTGCTCACCACGATGCTTCGGATATTCCATTGCCAGCCCCGAAACCCGTCAGCAATCCGGAATTTATACCACCGCCTCCCGCAACGCCGCCGCCACGACATTCACCCACAACCGCACCTAAACGTGCCGTGCCAAGGCCACCACCACGTCCACCAAAAGAATAACGTTTATCCATAGAATAGGGGGATTGGCCCCAAAACATTGGGGTTTGACAGATGATGCACTGTTACAGGAGTGGGTCATCTGTCTCTATTATCGAGATTCATCCGGTAAACCAAATTGTTAGGCGTCAATGAAGTGCAATTCGAGCACAGGGGAAAGAATGAAGCGTTTACCGATATACGTTTACCTTGACCATTCAATTGTGAGTTTAAGCGTGGGTTGTACTGCTAATGCCGAAGATAACACTAGGCGAAAGGTTTTTTGCACCCCAACTCACCAAATTGTCTGTGTGAACAAAGACGTCCCCCTTTACAAAGAGGGCTGCCAGATTGAAGTAGGATTGGAAGGAACATTGAGCATCATGCTCGATCTAGACCGAAGTCAAAGTACTCACTGTTGGCAATCAGACGGGGAGTGCTACGATGGAGAAATCACGGTAGAGGAAACCGATGGTGACTATTACATAACCAGGAACGCATCCGCTTCAGCAGACCGCCGAGATCACGGAGTACTCAATCTACGAAGTATGAGTTATGCCGAAACAAATACAGGTGGAGCAACCAATGGGAGCCTCATAGTGAGCGTCAGTTTTTACCATTGCCAGCCACTTAACTAAAATGATTATCGTGAATCATCCAAATGGACCCATATTTGACACCATTGAATATGGACTGGTTAATATCACTGATGACAATGGAAAAATGTTATTCTCCTTGCCAATATACAGATGATTATCAAGATCCATCGAATAACTAAATTGTTGTCTTCTCAGAGAGCTAATGGATTTACCCAAATTTAAATATCATCCTGACCCAATTAAAACGGGTGCAATCGAGAAGACAGAAGAAGAGTGCGAATGCTGTGGAAAACAAAGAGGGTATAGGGCCGTTTCCACAATTTATGCAATAGAAGAAGTGGAAACAATATGCCCTTGGTGCATTTCTGATGGTTCTGCTGCATCGAAATTCGATGGCGAATTTTCCGATTCTCATCCTTTATTATCGGATGGAATTGATAAAAATATCGTCGAAGAGGTGTGCGAAAGAACTCCGAGTTTCATTTCTTGGCAGCAAGAGCGTTGGCTTTCTCATTGTGGCGATGCATGTGAATTTCATGGAGATGCTGAAAAATCAGATCTTGAGGCTCTTTCTGGTGAAGAATTAAGTAAGTTTCTTTCTGAAGAATATATTAAAGAAGAAATGTGGCCGGAAATTCTAAATAATTATAGGCAAAGCGGAAGTCTTGCAGTTTATAAATTTAAGTGCAGAGGCTGCGAAAAAAATAAGTTCTATTCGGATTGTAACTAAAAAGCTAACATTCTGCGCTCCTGCTGGTGGGCGTTATAAGTCATAGGTCGTATGGGTACTAGATATTTAGATGAAGGATTTCCTCTTTTGCATTTTGCAACAGAAATAGAAGCTGTTTGTCCGAAGTGCAATGGTGTAGGAGTCGTCAGTGGAAACCCATATTGGAAAGATTGGCGTGCTACCTTTTCGTGTTACCATTGTTCTCATTCACTAGAAACAAAACGTGATGATTGGCATGGGCCGGTTCTGGGTATGGGGAGCCGCCCATGTGGTACGTGTGGCTATAAATGGGTTTATGTTGAGAAATTTTTTGAAGATACCACAAAGATAAAAAGAGATTCAGTCAAATCTAAATGTTCGCAGTGTCAATCAGAGAATGAAGTACCCTCGCGCAAAACCAGCTGACCATGCAATTGACCCGTTTTTCGGCTTGGAGTTGGCGCTAATAGAAGATACTCGTCATGGTACGGTTTGGGCTTAGGGTTCGACTCACTTGGAGCAGTTAAAACTTTATATTTCAGCTCAGTTAAGGGAAGGTGAAGGTACAAAGTGGTCTTACTTTACAAGACTCCCTAAGTGGTTGAAGACTTCAAAGAATAGGGGACTGGTCTTAAAGGCCACCAATAAACTAGAGAAGCGACTTATAACAAACAAAGGCAGCATATAAATCGCTGCTTTGAGCGTAATGTTTATCGCTAAGGCATCCGAGTGATTAAAAAAATATCGTTAGTATCTGTAGCCATCTTATTAATTTTAGCTGGCTATATGATTTACCAAATCAGTTATTGTAAGTGGTACCTTAAGGGAGTTGACTCGAATGAGCTTAGTTATGTAGATGGTGTCGCGTACCTCAAAGGAGATTCAAAGCCATATAATGGTATTGCTTACTCAACAGTTTGTGGTGGGGAGTGCGGAATTTGGTGCGCTAGTTTACATTGGCGTGCTGAATTCAAGGATGGAGTTTATCATGGCCAATTCGATGCGCCCTTAGCAGGGGTTTCAGATGGTCATTGGTTTTCACCAGGAGATAAAACTGATACTTACGTTTATCAAAATGGTGTTCGTATTAAATGAACACAGAAAAGCGACCAGAATTCTGTGTTACAGATTTAAGACCACCCAAAATTAAACACAACACGACTTCGCATCCTTTGCTGAAAACCAAATTCAGCATCAAAGAGATGCCAGAAATGTTATATGGATGGTTCTTAGTCCTGATTGTGTTCTTAGTGCCGATTTTAACGGTTATCTACATCATACTGATTGTATTTTTTGGTTTCGAAAATGTTATCTGTAAGCCTGGGCCTGGTTGTCATCGGTTTTGAGGATGATAGTGGTTAAAAAAGCAATGCTATCGAAGGCTTCATTCGTCATACCGGGTTAAAATGCACCCAGTGTGTTTCAATTTTTACCCGCTCGTTCATAAAAATCACAAGATTTTTATGAACGAGCAAACCACCTCCCGATGTCCCACTGCCTATCAACAAACGAAACCATTGGCACCAATACTGCTTTAGGTCTTGTAATCGAAAAACATTGCTGACGTGACAAAGCAAAAACTTGGATGTGGGTATGACCAAAAATCCGCTCGCCATCGAACCCATTCAGCGTGACGAGCCTAGCCTGTCTATTTGTATCGAATCGGATCAGGCATCTAATGCAGACGAAATGGATGACGCTTACATTCGGGCTGATTCATTTCAGGCAGAAGAGTCGGTTTCGCAACCGTTTCATTTCACCATTGAATGTCGCTCGGATGACACATCTGCGAGCGGACGTCGTCTTAAAACATTGGACAGCACTGCCATTGGAAAATGGGTGCGCATACGCATAAAGCAGCCGAGGAATTCGAAACAAATCACGTCCCCATCTAGCGCTCAAGCTTATGAAGAGCGATTTTTCCGTGGCATGATCACAGAACTCAATATGGGGGCACCAGGCAATTATACACTGACACTCAGCTCTCCCTTGCAGTTATTTAATAGTCGGAATCGTTACTTTATTTACAGTCACAGTAATATTTCAGATTTACTGCAAACATTGTTTCAGCATGATTTATTGGATAATCGATTTAAGCTGTCCTTGGATTTTGACCTCTCCAACGATGAGACCTTGACTCGCAAACAAGATTGGATTCAAACGGGCGAATCCGACATGGATTTTTTGCAACGTGTCTTAGGGAAGACCGCCATTTATTATTTCTTTGTTCATGACAAAGATTGCTTAACGCTCGTGTTTACGGATCGTCCAGTCGCGCGAAACGGTGCGGCCGGTGCGTATCAACACGACGTACCGGCCAGTGATTACCCCTTGCCATTGAGATATGCCTATACGTCGTTAGAAGCACTGAGCTTAAGTCAAATTGATGTGTTTGGTGATCTTAGGTACAGCGTGAAAATTGTACCGGGGTTTGTGCGCTCAATGCTAACACGCACGGAAGCTGAGTGGGAAAGCTCGAATGTTGCGACGTTTACGTCATTTGATGCGGCCAGCAAGAAGTCAAATGCAGCAGCGCAGTTTCAGAGGTTGTCACAAGACCCGTCAGAAGACATCAGTACGCCGGGTTATCAGCATCACCTTTACTATGATTATGGCGTTAACCAAACAGAGGCGCAGCAACAACTCACGCGGATTTGCCAACAAATTCAAACCAGTGCCGGTACGCTGACAGGAACCGTTGCTTCAGCATCATTAAGTCCAGGGTATACATTTCAATTAACCGTGGGGCTGAGCCGCGACGAAAATGGGGCATTGGTCTTTAGTAATGATAAAGGGTTTGAAGGGGAGGTTAGACCGGAGTTTGAAGATCAAATTTTTGTCGTCACAAAAATAAAGCACAGTATGAGCAGCAGTGGTACTTACACCGGCGAAGTAGAAGCCACTTCTGTGAGCAGTGACGCCGCTGAGTCAGAGCAAACGTTACTGTCGCCATTTTCAATGCAACACACTCAGCAAGGCAGCGTGCTTGCACATGTTATTGAGCACAACCGACCCGAAGGTTGGCGGTATCGTAGCAAAGAAAATTTTCAGTCGGCGAAGAATCAATCTGAATTTGGCGTGTCATCCAGTCGTGAAAGCTATACCGAAACGGGTTGCATGGTGCGATTAGTGACAGGGCAAGAGCACTGGGTTTCCCTTTCTCGCCCCACTCAAACCGTGCCTGAAGTCGGCGCAATGGTCACCATAGGGCGTGGCAGCAATGCCAGCGAGCAGCCGGAATTACAACAAGTATTGGCATCTCATGGTTCCAAATCAATACAACCACCTGGGCGTCGGCGTGCATCGTGGCAAGCCAATACCAGTTGGGGAAGCAATTATTCCACCAGTTATGGTGATGCTATTAGCATTCACTACAGCCACCAATCACCAACCAGTGCAGATGACTTAAAAACAGCCATTCGTTTTGTGGAGGGAGCGTATGACCAAACCGGTGTTGCCGATTCTCTCTATGGCAATTGCAGTTATTCGCGCGGTGGAAATTGGAGCATGTCATTAAGTGATAACAGTGAACATCCTGATCAAGGCGTTTTAAGCGCGTCAATTTCTCAGGGCAGTAGCTACAATGAAAGCCATACGTATGTGAGTTATGGCATCAGCCATACCGGTACAAGCCAAAGTTTTTCCAAGACCGGTAAAAGCGTCAGCCGATCTGTCACCGGTGAATACGAAGCAGACATCAATCAAGAGCAACCCAGTTTTATTGATGGTTTTTTACCTGAACAATCCATCGTGGATATTGCTGATAGCTTGAGCATGGGCGACAGCTACAGTGAAAATCATACGAAAGGGAAATCCATTAACTTGAGTGGATCAGGCGTGACTCCTCCCAGTTATGACGACACTTCCGCGACCGTGTATTCCAACAGCAAAACCGTTGGCAAGGTGGTGAACAAGTCGGCAACCATTGGCAATACGGAGAACTTCCAGACGGTAACAGGCAATCAATCGAGTGTTTCGACCACAAACGGTAATCACTCAAATACCTCAACGGTCACGGGAAACAGTCAATCCACCAGCAAAACCACGGGCAACAGCAGCACAAACAATACTACCATTGGCGCGACCAGTAATGTTGATACGTTCGTCGGTGCAAAAAGTAATGTCTCGACGCAGCTAGGTGCCACCAGCGGCGTCGATACGTTTACAGGTGTGAGAAGTAATCTCTCAACTCAAATTGGCGCCACCAGCAACATAGATACTTTTATTGGTGCGCGAAGCAATATCTCGACGCAACTGTCAGCATCGAGCAATATCTCAACGACGCTCGGTGCAAGTACAACGACCGATACGTATCTAGGTGTTAAGAACACAACGTCTACTCAGCTAGCCACCAGTAACAATACGTCGACCAGCATTGGTGCTACGAACTCTACCGAATCGTTTATCGGAGCGAAAAATTCAACCGTCACCCAACTGGCGGCGACCAATTCAACGAATACCACCATGGGCATTAGCAATTCCACGGATACGTTTATGGGATTAAAAAACTCAACCAGTAACAATTTGTCCATTAGCAATGAAACGCTGACGGGGTCAGTTGCCAATGTCAGTGACCTGCGCATAAAAACGAAAACCGCTGAGATGGAAACACAAATCGTCGTCAGCATGATCATCATCATGTAACCATGCAAATATTTAAACCACGTTCATTAGGGTTGATCAGTCGCACTTATACGCTGGGTGAACATTACTTTTCGGTCGGCGCGCTGGGATTTTTCAAACTGGGTTGTGATCGAGCTTACCTTGTTGAAAATGAATGTTGGCGGCGTCTTGGTCCATTTTTTAAGTCAGGCACGCCGCTGGACATGGGGTATGCCAAACCTCGATCTGAATTCTTGTTAGTGGGTAACGCGTACAGTCCTCAGCAAAAACCGATAGAATCTATGTCGATATCCGCTCAGGTGGGAGAGCTGCACAAACAGATTGATGTAGTGGGTGATCGTCAATGGGATGGGCGATCACCTTCTTCAACGACTCAGCCAATCCCGTTCACGACCATGCCGATATCCCATCAACAAACTTATGGTGGGGCTGGATATGAGCAAAACCCGTTGGGCAAAGGCTTTTCTCCAAATGATGACCAGCGATACGATTTACCTAATTTATCCCTACCTCAAAAAACTTGGCCAACAAATGGGTGGCCACCACTCAATCGGGTAAAAAATTCAGAGCGTGGTAGCGCGCCAGCCAGCCCCTGCTTTGAACCATTGGATATCATGTGGCCACAGCGCAACCGGTATCAAGGCACCTATGATCAAACATGGTTAAAGACTGTACATCCTGGGTTTCCGCACGATACTCAATCGCAACTCTTCAATTCTGCGTCCACTGATCAGCAACAAGTGAAACCCTTCTCAGTGAATACCGCCTATCAACTCAAAGGCTTGCATCCCTCACAACCAACCATTGAAGGGCGGCTACCCCCGTTTGTTGTACGTGCATTTGTTGCAAAAAAAGAGGATGCGCCACGTTACACATCCAAGCCCATTGAAAATATTAACGCGTTAAAAGCCGGATCAACGTTTTTGGAAATCACGACGAAGATTGAGACCATCTGGTTTTTTCCTGATCTAGACATGGGCGTGGTTCTGCATAGGGGGGTGTTAGCGGTACAAGATTCTGACGGACTGGATATCTCTCATCTTTTATTAGCCTATGAACGAAAAACGGATGAGCCTCGTTCCTTGGAACATTATCAACAGTCGCTTGTGCAGCGTGCTGACCCTAAAACGGCCGCCGAACATATTTCGAACGAGTTGCCCCTAAAACCAAGGCACACCGCAGAGGATCAAAAGCGCATCGACAAACTGTGGCAACAAGCACAAGCCGAACAGCAAACTCGTAAACAAGATATGCTCAACGTTCTGGCGAAGGATAATCCACATTTAGCGGCGTCAAGTGAAGCGGAGCCCCATACAGCAGCCGGCGATGCTCAATCCGACAAAACGTCATGTGAGGAAATGCCTGCGATTCCTAAAGCGTTAGTGGCATCTGGGGATGTGGACTTGTCCCAATATTTAGCGCAAGCCAATGCATTGTCTGACCGTTCCAATCAAGAAGCAGAACGCATCATACAATCGTTATCCGCGCTTCAAAATGCTGGTTCACAACCGAAGTCTTTCGATCAAAATGCCCCGCAAACCACAGTCGACATAAGCGCTTTACGCGCGCGAATCGACAAACCCGTGTATGTATTTGCAATTGATTTGGCCGCGCAAACGGATGAGAGGCCTGATTCCGTTGATTCAACCTTGCAATATTTATCGCCGGAGCAAAGAGATCAGCTTAAAACGGCCAGAGACGTGTCTGCCGTTGCCGCACGTCAATCACGGCAGACTTCGCCTCAATGTACGCTTGGATACATGGCTTTAACACCTCAAACCAAACACACCATGCGAGATTGGGTGATCAATCGTTTGGATTCAGGCTTGGATTTAGCGGGATGCGATTTATCGGATTTAGATTTGAGCAATATGGATTTTAGCAAACGGGATTTGAGAGATGTGATGTTTGAACGCGCGGACCTGACAGGCAGTCGTTTCAATCAGAGCAACTTGGAGGGAGCTGTATTTGCTGAAGCTTCTCTCGATAATACGTCTTTCAAACAGGCAAACCTATCGTCGGCAAACTTATCCGCTGTGAAGGCTCAAAACATTGATTTTGAATCTGCAACATTTCACGCTGCGCAGTTGATTGGCAGCACACTACATGATTGTTCATTCACTGATTCGATTTTTTCCAAAGCATCCGTCATGGATTCAGACTTGGCAAGGTGTCGCTTCTCAGCCGCTCGATGCGAGCAAACTCAGTTTATACAAACAATATTGGCGAATACACAATGGGATAACGCGAGCTTGATCAATAACACATTTCTGCAATGCAGAATGACGGACTCTTGCTGGCAAGCAGCACAATTAAGCCGATGCATTATGGTGGATATTGAAGCCACGGGCGCGAACTTCGAGCATGTACAGGCCAACAAGGTTCAATTTAGCAGCCATGCCAATTTTCAATCCGCTATCTTGAACACGAGCCGCTGGGAAGGCTGTGGCTTTCGACAACTCGACTTATCAGGGTGCAGTGCAACCCAATCTGTGTTTATTGATTGCGATTTTGGCGAGACCACTTTTGATGGAGCACGTCTGGACGCAGCCTTGTTCCGAGGCTGTATTCTCATGTTGGCGCACTTTAAGGCGTCTCACTGCGGGCAAAGTGTATTTCTGAAATCAAACCTTAGAAAAGCCCATTTTTGCCAGTCGGTTTTAGAGCATGCACAAATATTGCACTGTAATACGACGGAGATGACATTCGATCATTGTGACACCCGTGGATATGTTCAACGACCACAGATTCAAAACCATCACAGATAAGCTTGTAAGAAACAGGAGGATTCATTAATGGCCAGCATCGAATCTACAAACGATCAGCGATTGATTGGGCAGAGCATTTTAGCTATGGATTTCTCTCAGCAAACGCTTCATACAACCGTCCTAACGGATGCGACGTTTATAAACTGCAATTTTTCACAGTGTCAAATTACCGAGTGCGACCTTAGTCGATCAAGTTTCATACAATGCAATTTTTCCGATTGTAAATTTTCGAATAACTTGTACGAGCAGACCAGCTTTTTGAAATCTGACCTTCGAAAAAGCCGATGGGTAGGCGCTTGTGACACATTGACATTAGCTGAATGCAATCTGACTCAATCCAACTGGTTTAACGGTACGATCAAGCATTCTACGCTGCATCAATGCCAGTTTAATGAATCAGGCTGGTCCAATATCGTTTTCGAAACAGCCAATCTTTCTGAACTCAGTACAGAGAACTTAACCATAGAAAAGTGCGATTTCGAAAATATTGCATGGGTGAAAACGCAATTTGGTCAGATAAGTATGCAAGAGGTGAACTTTACTCAGGCCCTGCTCTTGAGCTGCGACTTCACTGACACGGATTTAAGGGCGATTCCACTCATTCAATGCACCTGCAATGAAAGTATCTTTGTGCGAACCAAACTGGCAAAGGCAAAATTAGCCGGTTCCAGCTTTTCCAAGTGTTTGTTCAGCAAAGCGGATTTTTCCGGTGCAGAATTAGCACAGTGTTTGTTTATCGAGAGCAACATTGCCGAGTGCAATTTTGAAAACGCGATGTTGAAAAATTCGAACTTCCAACAAGCCCATATTCAAGAGAGCCATTTCAAAGGGTGTTGTTTGTCTGAAAGTTGGCTGAAACAATTGAAGGCTGAAAACGTTGATTTTTCTTTTACGGATCTTTCTTATTCTAATTTAAGTTACAGCACGCTGGCGGATTGTGATTTCTCCGGCAGCACCTTGCTACATACCCAAATAGATGGCATGCAGGACACAAACTGTTCTTGGACAGGTTGTGATTTGACCCAAACCTTTGCATCAGATGACCACAAAGACATTGATGCACAACTTGCACAGTACGGAGTTGCACCATGAATGCATGTGTCAAAATACAACCGAAAACCGTTAAACCAATGCCCACGTTAGAGGCGCACACTCTATACAGCGGTAGCATCACAGCCAT
The DNA here is from genome assembly GCA_947503895.1 of uncultured Saccharospirillaceae bacterium. GTDB lineage: Bacteria > Pseudomonadota > Gammaproteobacteria > Pseudomonadales > Oceanobacteraceae > Bermanella. The sequence continues at coordinate 276,292 of CANNFT010000001.1, read as the reverse complement.
TGACTTAGATTCCCATACTTGGACGATAGATCACCGCATTCAAGCGCATTGTGCAGACAGTTTTTTAGTCAAGCCAAATGTCGGTGATATCGTGAGTTTTATCCAAAGAAACGATCGTTATTTTATTATTCAAATATTGCAGCAATCCGCTGTTGATACGCTCAATCTTATCTCCACAAAACCAATCTTAATGAGCGCGCCGGTTATTAAGATTCACGCAAAAGATTTATTGGAATGCTTGTCACTGAATCGTTTAAGCCTCATCTGCCAACACGGCGCATTATCCATGGCATGTACGCTCATTGTATCCGCAGAACATATGATTCAAACCGTAGGGCAACTTGCGCTTAATGCTCGGGGCCTATTAAAGCTAAATGGAAAGCAACAAATCATCACCGCTGACGAAGACGTTCGCATTGATGGCAAACGGATCAATATGGGGTAAAGCATGTTTGCAAACACACAAGCTTCCGCAATGCATATGGCGATGCCAGATGTTTGCAATACACCGGTCGGTACGGCAGTCGTGCCCACGCCGTATCCCAATATCGCCATGACCTCCACTGCCATTCCCACTATTTACAATATGTATATTCAGGCCATGCCGGATCACAACCTTCTAACCGAGGTGCCAATTTCCAGCGGCGATGAAGCGGGTGTTTCTTTGGGTGTGGCATCGGGACTGATCATTGGCCCAGTCAGTCATCTCTTAGGGAGTACGAAAGTGTTCAAATCGGGCGCGCCCGCCACCATGATGTTGTGCACCACTGGGCAAAATGGCGCATCTCCGAATGCCGTAGGCATGACGCTGTCTCCATCACAAGTCAAAGTGATGATCTTATGCTAATCACTCAAGAGCACCCTCAAGCGTTAACGCCGTTAAAATGTCAGTGAGAATTGCAGGCTGTTTCCTCGAATGCCTTCCAAAGACAGAGAGCCAACAATGGGGAGTCGTGTTTGCTTCTCAGCTATTGTTCCCAAAATGCGCAACTCCGAATTTGAATACCCAGACGATACAAAATTAGGTTCAGAAGCCGTGGTCAGAGCGGATTGATGACCCACTGAACTTGATGGCAGAGCCGTCTGCCGAACCACATTACTCAATGCGGATACCGAATAACCTGCTGGTTTCAATGGGTCGGACACTGCCTGACATTGAACACGTGAATGAGCCGGAAAAGTGTGGTCATCCGCAGATAAAAAGGCCCTAGACTTGGTGCCAGCGAGATTGTCTTGGCGAAAAGGCTGCGTGTCGGAATGCCTACCGGTGAAATACTGCTGCTGCGATGCTGCCAACTGATGATACAGCACGGTGTTTTCCCGATTGGATAAGCAACCATTAAACGATTCTGATTCCGGCTGGCGCGTTGTACGACTATTGATGCCGATTTCATCTAATGAACGCTCACGCGTCATCGTCGGCGTATCGGACTCTGTACTATAGGCAGTGGCCAATTTATACGGAGTCGTCGAGCGATACTTTGAGCGCTCCTGCTCACGGACCACTCTCACCATTTGTTGATAATGTCTCAGAGGAGGGGGCGTTTTCATGCTCGTATACAACACTCGTTCATTTTGCCCTCGGCTCTCATTCAACCTGTCTGTTTGTTCAATGAAGCTGAATATTCATAAGTTTAGTCAGAAACGACACTCTTCACCGAAGGTTTGAGCAGCAAATCGCATTATTGTGCATCCAGTTCAGCCGACCAAAGACGAGATTGTGCCGTGACGCCCTCCATCAATAAGGCTTGCCGAAAGGACTCAGACTCGTCTTTGGAAGCAAATGGTCCAACGCTCAACATGTACCAGTGACGCTTGTCATCAATGAGTTTCACGATGGTGGGTGACTTGGGAAAATCTATGTTTTTTGTGTTGAGTTGTCGGGCGGTAGACTTTGCCGTTTCGAGTGTCCCAAACAACCCCAGCTGCAATGCATATTGAAGTGTGCTGTCGTCCGAATCCACCGACAGCGCATATGAAGGTAAAACTTGGCGTGCATCCACGGCGTTCGCTAAGCTGGCTTTGTTGACTTGAAAAGGCTCGATCACGCTGTCAGTGGATTCGTATTTTGGGAGATACAACGTTAGCCCGACGGCTGTCGCGAGTAATAAAACGAAGATTGTGCCGAACGCTTTCATCATGAAAGAAACCATAATCATAATTCGGCCGTTAAGCAATTTATTGGCCTATGAACACTGGTTCACGATGAGGCTGATGCGATGAAGTTTTTCCTCAAACGTTGCGCATATAGACGTCTATCGGTTGGCCCAGCGGTGTCTATATCCACAACTTAAAGCGGCTGAATCCTTTGCTCGTCACCGTCAATATTCATCGACCACTTGTCTTCGGCGATGTCCATGCATCAATGGATAAAGTGAGTATCTATGAGGCTTACAAGAGGGCTTACCTGCGAAATGGTTCTTAGTGGCAGCCATTTATAAATGATTTTTCTACTAAACCCCATTCTTGAATTACTTTTTTCTATAACCCACTAAACTCTATGATGAATCTATTTGAGTCGAGTTGAGAAAGAGGTGGTTATGAGGTTACAGTTTCGACAAAAGATCATCTTACTCAGCTCCGTCATTCTCTTACTGTCCATCGCTGCTTATACGCTGAATAACTACATATTTCTAAAAAGAACCCTAGATGTTCAACTTCAAGCTAGCCTTGAAGAAGTCGGCAACGCCGTAGCCAATAACATGCGAAATTGGCTGAATGACAAACTCGATACAGTCGTCTCCTTAGGTAAAGCAGCAGCCCTGCAAACAGATGATCAAGCGTTACATGAAGTGGCCAAGCAGGGTGCGGCATTTAAAGCCATGCCGGATACCTATATGGGGACATCGGATGGCCGTTTTATTATCAGCACGCCAGATTTTCAGTTGCCCGAAGGGTACGACCCTAGGGCGCGTCCATGGTATCAAGAAGCCCTAAAAAAAGGGCAAGCCATCTTTAGCGCACCTTATGCGGATGCCAGTGCAGGTACATTGGTGATCACTGCTGCTAGCCCATTCTCTGGTGCAACCACAGGGGTTGCAGGCGGTGACTTGTTTTTAGATGTGTTAACAAAAATGGTGAGTGCCATTGATTTTTACGGAATGGGGCAAGCATTTTTAATCACCGCAAGCGGTGAGATACTGACACACAGTGATCCTAAATTCTTTGGCAAACCACTCGCTGAGCTGTTTGACGGAACCGTCCCACCGATCAATGTCGAAATGTCTGAAGCAACGTACGAAGGAAAAACCGTGCTCACGAGTTTCATTCCGGTGCAGGGTGTTCCTTCGATCGACTGGAGAATTGCGATTCTCGTCGACAAAAAACAAGCCTACGCGCCTTTATCGAGTTTTATTAATTCTGCACTGCTGTTTTCTGTGATTGGCGTATTTGCTGTGTTCGGGTTACTGACACTTTTACTTAACCACTTAATGAAACCCGTGCAAGGTTTGTCATCTGCAATGAAGGAGATAGCCATGGGGGACGGCGATCTCACTCAGCGCTTAAATGCTTCTGGTAACGATGAGTTTGCTGATTTGGCGTCAGGGTTCAACGGCTTTGCGGCCAAAGTTCAAGATTTGGTGGCGGGTATATTTCAATCCATTCAAACCATGAGCAAAGTGGTAGAGGAGTTAAGAGTGTCTGCTTCACGCACCAGTGGTGCGGTGGCAGACCAGCGAAGAGAAACCGAAACCGTGGCTACTTCTGTGAATGAGACGTCCGCTGCGGCGCGGGAAATTGCAATAAACGCTTCGCAAGCAGCAGATGCAGCAAAAGAAGCTGACAGTGAAAGTTTGCAAGTCAGTCAAGTGGTGGGCGATGCCGTCAAATCTATTGAAGGCCTTGCTAGTCATATCGGAAATGCTTCTGGAGTCATCAATGATCTACAGGGCGATGTGGGCAATATTGTATCTGTATTAACAGTGATAAGAGGCATTGCAGAGCAAACGAATTTACTGGCATTGAATGCCGCGATTGAAGCGGCGCGCGCAGGGGAGGCTGGTCGAGGGTTTGCCGTTGTTGCCGATGAAGTCAGAGCGCTCGCCAGTAAAACCCAAGAAAGCACAGAAGAAATTCAGGGTATGATCACCCGTTTGCAAGATGGCTCACAAAAAGCCGTCACCACGATGGAGCAAAGTAAAAGCAATGGTAATGCCGCAACAGAGAAAGCATTATCCGCGGGTGATTCCTTAAACAAAATCATAGCGTCCATCTCAACAATCAGTGAGATGAATACTCAAATTGCCGCCGCATCTGAACAGCAAACCGCAGTCACTGAAGATATCAGTCGAAGTATTCAATCCATTGCGCAGTCTGCAGAAGATACGGATAAGGGCACAAAAGAAACCGAAGCGACCAGTCATCAATTGCATGAACTGGCTGAAGATCTCAAGCGCAAAGTGAATCACTTTAAAGTGTGATGCCATTCAGCCATATTGCAGATATCCGACCTAAGTTGTTCCGGTGCAGGCCTTCTAAGCACGATTAGCGTGCGCGAATCCTACTATTTTTGATCGTAGTATCCTTCCTGAAATAATTTAAAATAGCGATCATAGCGGCCATCTTCACGGAATGCCTTGAGTCGCGCATTGAATTTTTTCATAAGCGCCTGACTTCTGTCAGAGCTTTTGGGTAACAGTAAATAACTGAGGTTATTCAGAAGTGGCTTGGGGTGATGGGTAACATGCGATGCCTTACTCACATGAAATAACTGATTGAGTGAAGAATAGCCGACATTGATTTCTTCTGGATAGATTAAAATTCGCCCGAGGAAAAGCTTCCGCCAATTTTGAAGCTTATTCGGTACACGCTGAATAGAAATGTCACCTGACTCAATTGCCTTATCGAAATCGGCACCATAGCTGTAATCATTACCGCCACCAATGCTCAGCCCTTTCAAGTCATCTAACGAATTCCAGTCAAAGCTGGATGATTTTAAATGAAAGAACACAAATTTTTCATTTAGAACAGGATCGCTGTAGTAAAAGTCTTTCTCCCGTTCCGGTTTATGCATCCATACTCCCGTCATATCGAGCTTTCCTACTTTAGCGGCATCGTATGCTCTGGCCCAAGGAAAAAATCGAATGGAGACTTCAAACCCCTCATCCGTAAATATATCGGTGAGTAAGTGACCAATAATTCCACTGTGCTTGAGTTTCTCCGATAAATAAGGTGGCCAATCTCCGACAGCGATGCGAATTTCCTCGCTGGCAGCGGGTTTTAAATACGCTACAGTAATTAAAAAAGAGACCGTAATAACTTTCAGCCAATTCATGGTATCGCCTATAACGAGTAATGCTCTCATTACTATAGATGGGATTAGGTCATTCCAGCAGCTCCCAATATCAAAAAACCGCCACTGCGTACAAATGATAAGAGCCGTTGAAGTAGAGGATTACGCCAATTTGGTCGAGAGGGCAAGGTTGTTGCAGCAGTTCCTAAAAGCAGCTTCCAAAGGCCTCATACATCGTTGTATTCGAAGCAAACCACTGTAAAAATCTTATAGTGGCTGTGTTCTGTTCTTATGTAGCATACATGCATATTCATTGGGGAAAGATATGCTGTATTTAAATGTTAATGAACAGATCATGAAAGAATGGGCTGGGACAATCGATCTATACTATGCGCTACAATTAGCGCGGTTTCAGGATTCCCTAAAGTCCGTGACATTACACATAACTGAAGAGCAGGAACCAAATAACCATCAAACGATTTATTTTTATGACTTGAACGTGGTGCCCGTGTCCGGTCCGAGTATCCATATTCAATTTGGTAGCGCTGATTGCTCAAGTGGCATTCAAAACGCTTTCGCCAAGGCCAAGCGTATTTTATTACGTAGAGCGCGGGGGTTTTCTTTAACCCTGCCGCTTAAGCAACTTGGCTGATTGAAGATAAACTGGATCGAGCGGCTTGGGTAATTTCAATCACTGCTGGATGCTTAAGCTTGCGTTCAGGTGAAATGACGAAGAATTGCTCATTGACGCCGTCTATATCGCCAATTGCTTTAACATTATACATGCGCTCAACTTGTCGTTTCATGGCTGTTGGAGCAGGAAAAAATCCCTTTCCACCCTGACCAAAAACTTTCAATAACGCACTATCATCAAATTCCGCCACAATTTTTGGTGAAACCCTTTTCGTATCAAGCCAGTCATCCATGTTTCTGCGGAGTGCGTGATCTTTTACGGGTAACAGAATAGGAGCGGCATCTAGCATATTGGGGAATGCTCCTGGAAACTGACTGATGAGCGATTCTGTTCCAAAGAACGAAAGACTACTGGAACCCAGCTCATGGCTGTACGCTTTGACATTTAGGCCGGGTGGGATACAGCGATCCGATAAAACTAAATCAAGCTTGTGAATCGCCAAATCGCCTAACAAGCTGTCTAAATCACTTTCCAAGCACACGACATTGATAGGCTCGCTAAGCTGCAAAGCGGGCTCAAGAATCTTATAAGCAATCAATTTGGGGATGGAATTAACAATACCGACATTAAATGTTACCGGCACACCAGGTTGTTTACTTTTCACGCGTTGTGTCAGTTCTGCACCAAGGTTAAATATCTCATCTGCATACTGCTCAACGACGCGACCCATTTCGGTCATCACGAGGCCTCGTCCAACGCGTTGAAAAAGCGGCTCGCCAATGGAGTCCTCAAGCATCTTTAACTGACCACTGATGGTTTGTGGGGTGAGATGGAGGGATTCCGCCGCCTTCGCAACACTGCCTTCTTTGCTCACCGTCCAGAAATACAGCAGATGGTTGTAGTTTAGATGTCTCATTAGATGCCTTCCGTCATTGGCTGAACTCTGAGTTTAGATCGACATAATACTAAGGTATATTCGAATATACATTAACTATACATCGAATATACCGATCACTTCTGATGACCTGCTGGCTGATCCGGCTCGATATTCTCGATCTTTCGACAAGGTTAAATCTGCTTTTTCCGTTGACTGTAAATCGTAAGAATCAAGCATCGAAAGCTTGAATGCAGAGGCCAGCCAATATGTTTTATATCTACTCACCTCATGGGCGAGTATTTTCAGGCCCCATGGAGCGGCTTAGAAAAGTTGAAAAGTCTAACTCAGCAGCCAGTATGGAGTTGCATAAAGAGGACCGCACTGAAGACGGCGTGATCTCAGCCAATGAAGGGAAACACCATTACGAGGTCTCCGACAAAGCGGTTGCTGAGTATCAATCGTTGTTAAGGGAAAACTCCGCTAGAGAAGCGGTTTACCACGCTTGCCAGATCATGAGCGAGCAAGTCGTGTCTATTCAGCAGGATCAATCTCTGCAAGATGCGTTTGAGTTATTTGAAAACTATCCGTATCAGGCGATTCCCATATTAAATAATCGAAGAGGGCTGATAGCACTGCTTTCAAGACGCAGGCTTTACCACGAATTACTCTCCAACGGTATGCGTACGCAAGACAATCATTCCACACCGGTTAGCTCGCTTATTAATGACGAGGAGAGTGTGATTTCAGCGGACCCTGTTACAGATGTTCGAAGAATTGCAACAGCACTCGTGGAGCATAAACTGGATGCGGTTCCCATTGTTGAGGCGTCAGAGAGACTAGTCGGCATTGTTTCGCGAACCGATGTGTTGCGTGCCGTCACAACCAATCCACCGCTTTCTTTATGGTGCTAATAGCTGAATGAGAAGAAACGTTCGAATTTGATCATCAAGTTTTCTCGTATGGTTGGGTCGGATAAAATTGCTTTTTTCGAATGGTGCCACTTGCGAGACTTTACCTGCCTTAAGAATTTAAATGGAGACTTTACATGAAAGTGATACATAAATTCCGACTCGCCAATGACGGAACCGAAACGAAGCTCAATCTTAAAACAGGTTTCAAAATTATACATTCTGAATACGTTCAGGTAGACAAAGCCATTTGTATTTGGGTCGAACAAACGTTGTCGGTGGAAGTGCCGGACAACGAAGCGATATTTAGAGTGGTTCGTTCTGGCGAGCCTGTTCAAGATCGATTGACGCATGTGTCTTCTGCTGTCGACAATTTTGCACCAGAGGCATACCACATTTTTCAAGACCCTGAACACGCTGCGTGTGCGTCCAAAGACGAAATCACGTATGCTCGCTTCGGTACCGCCTAAATTGATAATGCAAGCGAATCCTCTGTGTTACGGTACACCGAAGATTCGCTCACTTCACACTATCCATTATTCTAAGGGCGGAGTTTAAAAGCCCTTAGTTTTAGGGAGCAAAGATGCCCGATATCGTTGTCATGTTTTTTCTACTGGGCCTGTTCGCTGGCCTACTCAAATCTGATCTCACCATCCCCAAAGCCGCATACGATACCCTGAGTTTACTGTTAATGCTGACCATCGGATTGAAAGGCGGTATGGCACTGCATGGCGCTATTAGCTGGTCGCTAGTCGGTGAATTAGCCCTCATTGCGTTGTTAGGAGGACTGTTACCTCTACTGGTGTTGCCTGTTCTACGTCACATAGTCAAGCTAACTTGGGCAGATTCAGCAAGCATTGCAGCACACTATGGTTCTGTCAGTGCTGGCACATTTGCTGTTGTTTTGACTTACGTTGAAAGCCATCAACTTGTATTTGGTGCGCAAACCACACTTTATTTAGTCATGCTTGAACTGCCTGCCATTATTGTCGCGCTAGCTTTGTATAGGAAGTTTAAAGCCGATTCCGACACGGTAACAACCAACGCCGGAAATGCCGCCATTTGGCATGAAACACTGACCAACCGAGGAGTCATTTTATTAGCGGGGGGTGTGCTTATTGGTTGGATGTATGGCCCGCTCGAAGGTGCTCAAGTCACACAGTTACTCACTGGTGCTTTTAAAGGTGTACTCGCTTTGTTTCTACTAGAAATGGGATTGACCGCAGCTGAAACATTACGACCATTTCCTTGGCGTCAGTGGAAAGCTCTTGCGTTTGCAATCATCACACCTCTAGTGTTTGCCATGATTGGCGTAATGTCAGGCAGTGCGATGAATCTTCCAGAAGGCTCCACCTTAATTTTGGCAACGCTGCTCGCGAGTGCTTCCTACATTGCTGCGCCGGCTGCCATTCGAAGCGCCATACCAGACGCCAACATTGGCCTCGCCATGTTGTTGTCACTGGGTATTACCTTCCCATTTAACGTCACTGTTGGCATACCGATGTACCATTCTTGGGTCAACTATTTCGCAGGAATTTAAGCGGAAGGGGGTTTGACAGACAGTCTTGGTTTTCTAAATAAAAGGAACCTCTAATGATTACTCATCGAGAGGTTCCTTTTTAATATTTTGATGCTATTCGTATTCATGACTTTATTTAACAGGGGATTCAAAGCCCTTAGGCTTCAGCGTAATGACTGAAGAATTGATTAAGCGCAATATGGTTTCTGCTGTATTGCCAATGAGTAAACCAGGAATACCGCTGCGAGCAACCGTTCCCATCACCATCACCTCTATATCATTGTCCTGACTAAATGCAGGAATAATATCAACGGGCTTGCCTTTGATAAGGTGCGTTTCGATTTTTTGGTTCGGATACTGGGCAATTAAGGCATTCATTCGCGTGCGATTGGCTTGCTCTTCTTCTTTTAGTAGCTCTTCAAATTTTTCATTTGAAACCTTCAAAAAGCCACTGTGACGCATGGCATTTTCTCCGTACAATGACCAACAAGATAATACATGCAGTTCACGGTTTTCCCATTTGGCGAGAGACGTCGCTAGATCCATGATAAAGGCATTTAAAGCTTTACCTTCGTCATAACTTTCTAAACTCAAATCAATGGCGGCTAAAATTTTCGGCGACGTGTTTTGCTCTTGACGTTTAAATAACCAAACAGGTTGAGGGCACTTCCGCATCAAGTGAAAGTCACTGCTGTCAAAGCTAATCGGTTGATCGTTCGCAACTTTTAACAATAGATCGTGTTTTTCAAGTACGACTTGCCGCACAATTTCGATGAAATCACGACCGATACTGACTTTGATATTTACGTCAAAGTTGCCCTCAGTGAGTTCATTGATTTTTTCAAGTCGCTTCATACGATTAGTGATTATATTTTCGGTCAACTCTTCGGCCGAAATAATGCCTTTGTATTCGGTGATCGCACCGTCAGGTGGACTCACGACATCCATTAACGTTAGACGAGCATGGTTTTGTTGAGCAAGCGCAATGCCTCTTAATACGGCAGGGTTCTGCTTGAGCTCACCATCATCATTCACGACAACCAGTATGTTTTTAAAACGCTTCATTATATTGCTCCATTTGTTGTTAATCGTAGACATCTCACTCAATGGGCGCCTGACCAACGGCGAACATCAAAGCGAAACATAAAAGTAAGCTAACCAGTACAACACCGGGGTGGATACTTATTTGTGAGATTCGAACAATGATCGCCTCCACCGCTGACGGGATATTGCGTTTTATGCGTGAAATCAGTGGAACTTCGAATGAGAGTTTCGAGGTTCGGCCATCGCTGATTGTCTTCCAAGCATTCTCCAAAATCTCAGGCTTAGATTGGATCATTGGCTTACGCACGGGATGAATGCGTAAACGAAAATGGTACAAGCCAATGAACAATAACAATCCAATAAAAGGTGGCCATATGGCATCAAACATAGAGATAGATGTGGGGGCTATGATCTGGATACCCGTCATGACCGGCACACCAAGCCCTAATGTTAAGATGATCAGAACCGTTAAACAGGTTGCGATGATCTGCGGTGTGAATTGGGAAGTAGGGCGCGAGGATACAGGCAACTGTTTTAGTAGTTCGATGAACCGTAACATTAATAAGGTGGTGCCGACCGCTGACAATGACAACAGCCATTCGAACCATGCGATTCCGTCAACTGATATTTTTAAGGTCGCTTTTGCTATGGACCCAGAAGTGAATGGTAATCCGATCATGGTGATAACCGGCACCAAGAACATAAACCATAGCCACCATTTTAAGTGCGAACCACGATTAGCTATCGGGGCAATTCCGACACTGAAAAATAAAGCTGCCTTAGCAAAACCATGATGCAGCACATATAGCAATAAAGCTGCGGATAACGCTGACCAAAGGTGAGGATACATCAACCCAATGCCCACGCCCGCTGCCATTACGCCCATTTGGCTGATGGTTGAGTAAGCCAATAAAGTCTTCGGGTCTCGCTGCATCCAACCGGCAATTGCGGCCCAAAATGCACCGGCGAAACCTAAGATTATTAGCAGCATGCCCGGCTGTAATAGCACCTCATCACCTAAGGGTAAAAAACGCCACCATCCGATTAATCCAGCTTTGACCATCAATCCACTCAACACTGCGCTGGCCGGCACGGGTGCCACAGGATGCGCACGAGGTAGCCAAAAATGAGTGGACAACAATCCAGCCTTTATACCAAATCCAATCAATAGAAGACTGCTGACCCACAAAGGTTGAACACTGTTCCCCGCGCTTGATAACCCTGCCAAAGCAGCAAATAGCAATAATTCACCAATCACGACCCATTGCATGTATGTTTTACCCGCTCGAAAAGCCTCTTCGGTGCCTGTGTGCACAACAACCCCGTAGGCAGACAAGCTCATAAGCGTAAAGAACGTCAAAAACCCAAACAAATCTTGAGATAGGGATAAACCAAAACTGCCAGCCATACACAGCAAGAAGAACAGCGTGTAACGTGTGAGATGTGCGTCATTCGCTAAGTAGCCTTTTGCATAGATACCCGCCAATAGCCACAAGGTTGCCGCTAACAATAAAATGACTCTCGACACATCATCTAAAGTCAGTACGCTGCCAAAAAATAAAGTCGGCAGTACAGTCGTTGTAGGTGAGGCCAGTAATGCAACGAACAACGCAGGTAGTGCAGCAAAGGCGGACAGTCTAATCGACCATTGGCGCGTCAGCGGTATTAATACACCAACTGCTACAACCAAGGGTGCGAGCACCACCCACCCGAGCCCCCAAGGTGAGGACAAAAAGGCAGCAGATGGATCATTTGGAAAGATACTTTGGCCATACTCACGAGCCGCGATTAATTCAGACCATGAGAGCGGACTGATTGCCGAACTTGCAAAGATACCCGCTGCAACTGCTAACGCTGCTGTTAACACAGGCGGTAGCAATAGCATCCAATGGGTTTCGAGTTTGGTCTTTTGAACGGCCCACTTGGTGTCCGATGTTTTAAACCAAGCTGCATGTAAGATCGGTAAGAAATAAAGGGCGTTAAGCAGACTGCTGATCGCTAAAATCACGAGTACCCAATATGCGTCAACTTCTAACGCACCAGCACCCAGATACCATTTCGACACAAACCCAGCAATGGGTGGCAAACCAATCATGCCCAAAGCAGCTATCGTGAACGCGGTCATCGTTAACGGCATGCGTCGTCCGACACCATTCAGTTCACTAACTTTATGTACTTTAAGTGTTTCGGCTAAATTACCAGCACAGAAGAACAGTGTGATTTTCATCAAGCCTTGATGAACAAGGTGTATCATCCCGCCGATTGTGGCGATTGGGCCAGCAATCGCTGTACCTAAAGCGATGTAGGAAACTTGGCTGACGGTTGAATAAGCGAGACGTTTTTTAAGGTCATCTTGATAAATGGCCAATATAGAACCGTACACAATCGTGAATGCAGCCACCGCTCCCAAAATGACGGTCAACCCGAGGTCTCTCGTGAACTCTATGCCATATACATCGTAAACAACGCGAATAATTCCGAACGCACCCGCTTTCACAACTGCAACTGCATGCAAAAGAGCGCTGACCGGTGCAGGCGCTGCCATTGCAATGGGCAACCACCCATGCAATGGCACCAACGCCGCTTTGACACCTAGGCCGGTTAATAACATAACGAAAATAATTTTGAGGTGGTCTGGGTCAAGGTGCGGCAACCCTGAAAGCACGCCCGTTGCCGTGAATTCTAAAGAACCGGCCAATGTTTTCAGCCATACCACTCCAGCTAACAATAATGCTCCGCCGATCATGGTGTAAGCCAAATAAATTCGGCCTGCTCTAAGCGAAGCGGCGTTACCTTTATGAACCACTAAAGGATACGTTGTCAGTGTGAGCAACTCATAAAAAATAAGAAATGTGATGAGGTTTCCGGCTAACGCAATGCCCAATGTTGCCGCTACACACAGGCTAAAGAAACCAAAAAATCGGCTTCGATTTTGCGTTCCATCAAGATACCCAATGGCATAAATACTGGTCAGAAACCAAAGTAAGCCCGATAACGAAACAAACAGTAGTGATAAAGCGTCCGCATGCAGTACTAAATCCATTGCCGGAAGGAGCGGCAGACGCGTCTCAAACACCTCCCCGCTGTAGACACCATTGATGAGTAAACCAATGAGCACTAAACATGTAACATTCCCACCCAAATTTAAGGCGCGTCTAAGAATCACTTGCCGTTCATGAATAAAAAATGTCACTAAGCCTGGCAACAAAGCAGACAGAATAATCAGTATCGGCAATGAATTACTGAACGTCATTGAACGCCTCCACTCGTCATCAAAGGACGCTCAAATTGAACCTCGAGTAAATTTAGAACCCATTCCGTATTAAACCCACAAAACACGGCCAGAATGGCGAGTGTGAATCCATAAAATGCACTTCGATTTTGTGCTGGACGATGGACCGTAGGTCTGTCGATATCTTGATTAAAAGCAATACTGAGTACCTTGCCGATATAAAGTGCTGCGAGTAAACCGCCCATTAACATGATGACGGCCCACCACCACTTGCCACTGCTAATCGCGCTTTCAAGTAACAGCCATTTGGCGATAAAGCCACCACTTGGGGGAAGTCCGATTAAGCTCACACCCGCAATCGCAAACGTCGCTACAGCCATGGGCAAAGTTAAAACTAAACCTTTGAGTTTATTTATGTTGTCGTGCCCATAATATGATTGGATATCACCAGCGGCTAAAAACATTGCTGCTTTGGCCAACGCATGCGCCAAAATAAAATAGACGACCGCCGCGATTGTGCCCGCATTGATCATTGATGAACCACTGGCTGTGGCCAGAGGAAACAACAAGAAAAGGTAACCGATTTGTGCAACGGTGGAATAGGCAATCAACAGCTTTAAGCGTTGTGCTCGCAAAGCTGCCACACACCCCCAAATAATCGCAACCGCACCCAAAACGCCCAATGCGGTCATGCCTATTTCATTGGTGGCAGGCGAAAGGACATCGAACCAAAATCGCATTAGCAAATAAAAGGATGCTTTGACCACCAAGGCAGACAAAACAGCACTGACGGGGGCTGGTGCACTAGAGTGAGCAGCGGGCAACCAAAAGTGCAGAGGTAATAACGCCGTTTTTAACAGTAGTCCCAAGCTAATCAAAGATAAGCTCACCCAAGTGAGAGGGTTATGATCGGCAACCGTCGACAACATTAATAAATCTAGCGTACCGTAGGCTCGGTAAAGCAGAGCGACACCTAGCAGGTAAAGTAGTGAGCCGAGTAAACCGACTAATGCATAACGCAAGGCCGACATCAGCGCTGCTCGAGAACCTCCTAAGCTGACCAAAGCAACGGCAGATAAACCCATGATTTCCAGCGCTACAAAGATATTAAACGCATCTGCTGCGAGGAAAACCGCGTTTAAGCCAGCAATGAGAAGCCACCAAAGTGGCCAAAATCGAACGCTATCTTGATGAGAAAAATATTGGGAACTGTACAGGCTTAGCACCAATACCAATACTGAAGAGAGCATAAGCATCAAGGCGGATAAACCATCAACGGTTAAATCAATCCCCAGCGGGGCCCCCCAACCCCCTAATTCATATCGAATGGCAGACTGATATGTGCTCAAAAATAACACCAAACCCAGTGCAATCAAGACTTGCAAAATGGCAAAGAGTAAACTGATGCCCACGCGTAAGCGTTTTGAACCAACAAGTATACTCACCAATGCAGCGATGAGCGGTGTCGCCACCATGAGTGGCAAGAGCAATGGTGTCAGCAGATCAGACATCATTAGCGTTTACCTCTTCGGTGGTATCTTCACCCAATAAATGGATTTTCAATGCAAGCCAGAGGCATAAAGATGTACCTGCGATTGCAACGACAATTCCAGTTAACACGACTGCATGAGGAATGGGGTCGGTGATCATGCCGTGGCGAGCGGTGGATAAAAAAATCATAAAAATACCCAATCCCATAATGTTTATAGCGATCAATTTTTTAATAATATGTGTCGACGCAACTGATCCAAACAAACCTATTCCAATAAGCACCACACCTGTGATGCTGAACAATAAATCATGTGTCATGGCTTAAGCCTCTCTGACGTGTTAGGCAACGCTGTAATTTGTGTAAAAAGCATCAGTAAAATGGCTGCAATGGAAATCGTTGCGGCTAGCTCCACAAGAAGAATAATCAAACCAGCATGTTCAATCGGATACTGAAGCACGATACCGGTTGCTAAAGCATTACCCGCAGCCATTGCCACAAACGCAATTAGCCCCACCGTTAATACGAAACGAGCGATGAATAGGTGCCACGTAAAGTGATGACGTCCGGCGACCGCCAGTGCGACTCCAACCCCTGTTAACACCGCGCCTGCTTGGAATGCACCACCCGGTAAATAAGCACCTGTCCACAATAAATAACCAGATAACAATATCCCAAGCGGAATCAACCACCGAAGGAGTGCCGTCAGAATAGGGTGAACAAATTGTGCGTCATTAACTGATAGCCATCGAGATGTATCAGCGGCGGATTGATTCATTTGCTTATTGGAGGGCGTCGACATCGTAACCGCTACAATTAACAGAACGGCTATTTCCAAAAGAGTGTCATAACTACGAAAGTTCAGCAGAACAGCGGTGACTGGATTTTCAACACCACTCAAAGCAAGCTTGTCCAGTGCTTCTATTGCTAATACAGGCTCCGCTTTAGGCGAGAGAATCAGTGCCGCCGACAATCCTATTGTGAGAATTGAAATGACCAAAGCTAGGGCACAGCGAGTCAATAGCGTCATTTCGTTCTGTGAGGAAAGGCTTTCGCTTAATATCAATTTACGAAACATCTTTTGCATCCTTAGATGGAACGATGACCGGATGATTTAAACGTCGCCACGCCATTAACAGCAGTGCCCCTGTTAAACCTGCACCTATGGCCGCCTCAGCAATAGCGACATCCCAAGCGTTCAATCGAACCCAAATAATGGTCACCAGTAAACCAAGACACACATAAAGCACGATGGCTGTAAACACATTGCGAGCCGCTAGTGTCAACCCCGCTAATAAAACGGTACTCACTGCCAGAAGAACATCCATCCACAATTCAATCGACACGATGATCACCATAGTGCTGATTAGCCGATGTTGAAGAGCGATTTATTGTTTGCTTCAATCCATAATCAGCAATAATAAAGCTGACGACAGCACCCGATAAAATGACAAACAACCATATGATGATGAGTTGAAGTCCATCAAACACCGTATTGACCTGTGGCAGTAAACTCACTGCAATGAGACCCAAACCAAGGTTGTCGGCTTTCGTTAAAGCATGTAGTCGACTGAAAGAATCTGGAAATCGCAACAACCCCACTGTTCCAGCGATAAAGAAAAAAAGCCCTACCAAGCTCGTTATAACGGTAAAAACATCCCCAATATTCATGACTGCTTACTCGACAAATTAACAAATGTGATTAACGTCAGTGGTGCTAACAGCGCTAAAACCAGTGCCACATTCAGTAAAGCAGTCTGTTGTTGTGCAACGGCCAATAACAACAGTATTGCAACGCCAACTGAGCCAAAAAGTTGTGAACCCAGCAGCCTATCGGTACTTCCTGGGCCACGAATTACACGGATTAAACCGAACAATAAAACCAGCAGCATCATAACGGCCAGCAGAGTTAAATAAGTGTTCATTGATTAACCTCTTTACATAAATCACGAGATTTATTTTGTAATTGAATACCAAATAATAGGGCGATTTCTTCTTCACATTGTTGAACCGCACTGAGGTTATTTGCTTGAGAATCCAATACATGGATTAATAAATCATCACCACGAGAAGCGGCACCCAGCGTGCCCGGTAGCAAACTAATCGTATTGATAAACAACACTTGAGGAGAACCATTCGGCAACTGAGTGGCATAAGAAATAAAAGCAGGGCGGACGCATCTGGAAGGTAATATTGCAAACAGTGCGCTGTCCCAACCGCCTTTCAAAGATTGAACAATAAAAAAGGGAACAAACCTGAATAAAGCAGTGAATTGAACGCGAGGTAGCGCCAGATCATCATTTTTTCGAACAACGGGAAATAAACGTATAGCTGCCCAAGTGGCTAACGGAACAACAAAAGCGCCGATCATCCAAGAACTTGGATTACCTTGTGTCAGCACGCCCCACAGTATTGAGAACAGTACGCCGTACTTCATCCATTCTTTAGACTTTCGCTCCGGATGCACTGCCACTGGCTGCTGTGGGTGGTTCATATCCTAACTCCAACTAACTGAGCCGTATAAGAGGCACATTCAAATGTAAATATTGATATAGAAAGCGATATTTGCCGCTCGTAAAGTCCACACAACGCCTTAACGTTGTTGACTGATGTAGACAAAGATTAAGGATATAGAAGGGCAATAAAAGTCGAATAATATTCACCGAAGGCTCGGTTTATTCGATGTATTAGATAAAAAGAGTTTAGGTATCAAAAGAAAAGGGGAGCGAGGAAATTAAAAAGGCAGGTTTTAAGATGCTGCCTGCTCACACGAATGTAAAGCGTGCTCTCAAAGTCGCCAACCAACAGAATATCAAGGTCATTACCCCTTACGAATGACGGTCCATGCGAGGCAGGGAGTGGTAGCGGTTTGTATTAGCCTAATAACAGGTGAAATGAGTTGGAGCATGAATCTGGGAACCGGCTTTTTAATGGCCGCCACTGGTAATTTACTTGTTTTATGTCGCAGTGAAGTTCTCATCAAGTATATGACTGTGTTTTCGACGAAATGAAATACAAATTCGTACCTTACATAGGAACCCGCGATAGCGATGCCGGAATCGAGTACTTGAATGCGTTTATCAATTTAGCACGCGATCACAAACATAATAAAGGAAGAGAATGCTTTAGTATCCCTGAGAATTTCGACGATCTATACGGTAAGTTATTTAAAGACTTTGTCAATTCCAGTACCTACAAAAAACACTTCATAAAATCATTAATTTTACTCATCAAGACAATCTTCTAAACCACTAAGCAACTTTGAGACTCACTCATCTATCAATCATCATCTGTCAATAGGTTTTACGTAATTCTGAGGGTACTTGACAGGTTTTGTAGTATCATCAGAGCATAGAGATAGCAGTAAAATGACGATTTAAGAGATTTTATTGCCCAAGAGTATTGAGCTAATAGGTTCCGCCAACCATGTCACTTACACCTAAATCGCCGGTCAAGACCATCATCAACAATTTCGATGAATTCGTTCAATTAGCGGACTATTCTTTGCTGGAGAAGCTAAACTGTGACCCCGATGCAAGAGGTGAGGGCAATGATCATAGCCCACGTGAAGTCTACTCTGGTCACTATGTACCAGTAACACCGACTCCTCTACCAGACCCTGAATACGTAACTCACAGCACTACCTTCTTTAAAGACCTTGGTTTTCATGATGATTTGGTACAAAACCAAGAATTCAGCCGGATTTTCTCTGGTGATATCACTGCTGCGCGTCCTCCGATGCGCCAAGTTGGCTGGGCGACGGGTTACGCGCTATCCATTTACGGTACAGAGTACACTCAACAATGCCCGTTTGGCACGGGTAATGGGTACGGCGATGGTCGCGCAATATCCGTATTTGAAGGGTTGGTAAATGGTCAGCGCTGGGAAATGCAATTAAAAGGAGGAGGGCGAACGCCTTATTGTCGCGGAGCAGACGGCCGAGCTGTATTGCGATCGAGTGTGCGCGAATTTCTAGCTCAAGAACATATGCATGCCTTAAGAGTACCCACAACACGATCGCTTACGCTTTATACATCCAAATCTGAGACGGTCACCCGACCTTGGTACTCCCAAAACTCTCATTCTACAAATCCGGATATCTTGGTAGATAATCCAGTAGCAATAACCACGCGAGTCGCGCCATCATTTCTACGCGTGGGCCAGCTAGAGTTATTTGCCCGAAGGGCTCGTAATAGCAATGACCCTCAAACATTTGAAGAATTGCAGAAAATAGCGGCTCATCTAATTGAAAGGGAATACAAAAACGAGATTGATCAAAGTCTATCATTCTCCGAACAACTAGTTGTACTAGCTAAAGCATTTCGCCAACGGCTTATTTCACTAGTCGTTAATTGGATTCGTGTTGGATATTGTCAAGGTAATTTTAATAGCGATAACTGTGCAGCAGGTGGATTCACCTTAGACTATGGCCCATTTGGATTTTGTGAAGTCTTTGATCCTGAGTACCAACCTTGGACGGGAGGCGGCAAACACTTTTCTTTCTTCAATCAGCCAGTCGCAGCAGAAGCAAACTATCATATGTTTTGGACGGCCCTTCGTCCGCTTATTGAAAAAGACAGTGATAGCTTAGAACTGTTTGATGACGTTCGTCGTGGCTTTTCCGCAGAGATGCAGGTTCAAATTCAAAATATGTGGGCAGCTAAACTAGGCTTGACGGAGTATAGCTCAGAGCTAGTCAAAGAATTGATAGTATTAATGACATCATCGGAAATAGATTACACAATTTTCTTTCGAGAGTTATCCCATATACCGGAAAACATGAAAGTATTGAATAAATGTTTTTATGTAACGCCGCCCAAAGAGCTGCAAGAAAAATGGGAGGCTTGGTTAGATCTGTGGCGCAGCGCACTTAGTAATGAATTGGAGTTAACTGCAATATCCGAAAAGATGAAACAAACAAACCCCAAATACACATGGCGAGAGTGGTTCATAGTTCCGGCTTACAGAGAAGCCGAAAAGGGAAATTACACCTTGATTAGAGAGCTTCAAGCAGTGTTAAATCGCCCCTACGATGAGCAAACAAAAGAAGTAGAAGAAAAGTACTATCAACTAAGGCCAAAAGAATTTTTTTATAGTGGCGGAGTTTCACATTACAGCTGTTCATCGTAACTTGGCGCTCACTAGTACCGACCTCATAGATTTGTTGATTTTCTATCGCTTGTACTGAGAAAGCAAAAAGCTCTTATGTGGGAAAGGTATTAGTGAGACCAAAAAAAATTTCAAAAAGGGCAAGATAATAGAGCAGTGGGCTTACGCTGATTGTTCTCTCTATCCACAAATTTCAAGCATATAACGACATTTTGGCCTATTCAAATAGGCCATTACATTTTATGAAAATATCTCTCTTTCTCACTTATCTTATTCTCATCCTGTCACCGGCAATTGCCCATTCTATACATGAAACAAACGATAATGCCCTTATAATTAGCCATGTTAATATTTATACCGACCCTTATTCAAAACCGCTGACTAATCATCATGTTTTAATTAAGGATGGCCTAATTGTAGCTATTAGTAGCAAAGTAATCGCTCTTCTCGGTGCATTGGTAATCGATGGAAAAGGAAAGAGCTTAGTCGCAGGATATTGGAACTCCCATGTTCATTTCACAGGAATTAAATGGTGGCACACAAGGTTTCGCTCTAACTCTACGCTGAAATCGTACTTTGTAGAAGATTTCTTTCAATATGGAATAACGAGTGTTTACGATACAGGATCGAATCCAGCAAATTTAGATTATATTCTATCCGAAACTAAGAATAGCGGTTTGGAATCCCCTAATATCTATCGCACTAACGGGGGCTACACAAGTGCGGGAGGTACACCGCATTATTTATGGCCGATTAAGCTTGATGAAGTTAGCTCACAGTCTATTGATGGCTCCTCAATTGCTAAAGTATTGGAGAAGTTTGATGGAGTAAAGATTTATAGCAGTTCGGATGTTGGTGATAATAAAATAGTAGTTATGCCACCGGAAACGGAAACAATTTCTACAATTGTGGATTATGCGCATAAACAGGGTGCACCGGTATTTGCGCATGCTCATGATGAAAAAGGGCTAATATCTGCTATTGCAGGGGGGGTTGATGTTCTAGCTCATTCGGTGCCATACGTATCTGGATTGTCGCAATCCCAACTTGATCGCTTATCCACAATATCAATAATTCCCACCTTGTCGTTAATGGAAGAAGTGTCCTACCGAAGTGGTAGGTCGCATATTCTTGAGTCAACAATAAGTCAAATACGAAATCATGCCGCGTCTGGAGGTGTCATTTTATTTGGCACTGACCATGGATTTTTAAAAGATTCGAAATTCAAGCGTGAGATACAGCTCCTAGCAAAAGCCGGTCTCTCTTGGCAAACTATATTGGCCTCCTTGACCGTGAATCCATCAGATAAACTGACAGAGAATACAGAGAATAAAGGGTCACGTATAAAAGTAGGTTCTAGAGCTGATTTGGTGCTACTAAATAGTGACGTGTTAACGGCAACTGAAGATCTAGCCAAAATATCTACGACGATTAAAGATGGCAGGGTTGTATATCAGCACTAAAGTACAGGATGTTTGACTGATTTTGGCAGAAACTTCCTGGCTAAATAACGCTAAGTGCTTGTAATCAAATTATGGGCGATTAAACGCTAAAACAGATATTCCGATAAATAATATTATCGGAAATTGCATTCGACCTAGATCGTCCTATGCTAATCCATGTAGAGATCCTATTTGTTGAGTGAGTTTCCCATGGATACGGCAACTGCCCAAAATAACCCAGAATCGACCATCGACCGTTTACTCAATAATGACTACCTAGAAGTCATCACGTTTTATGTTTCAGACACTCAGTATGCTACTCCCGTTAGTGAAGTTAGGTATATAGAACAGGATAAACGTAAAACCACTCGTATCGAGGTAGACGCCAAGCTGGGCGCTGAGGTGACCACCTACCAAGGCAAACCAGTCCCCATCTATGACTTTGCTAGCTTAATGGGCTGCGAAGCTGAATACATCGTCAATCTTCGATTGATGAAAACCCTAAAGCAACAAGAAAAAGACCATAAGGAATGGATGAACGCTTTGGAAAACAGCCTTCGCACCGGTTCAGAATTCTCACTTGCTCGTGAGGCTGGCGATTGTGAGTTTGGCCAGTGGTATTCAAATTTTCATGCAACAGATGAAATTTTAGCGGATATCGTGAAGGACTTCGAAGTACCCCACCGAAATATTCACAGTCTGGCTAATACACTACTCACTATGGCTGAGGCTGGAAATAAGGATAAGGCGATTAAACAACTGGAGCTGGAGAGAACTCGTTCATTAGGAAAATTGATTGGCTTGTTTAACGCTGCGAGAGATCGCTTGGAGAATATTACTCGTCCGATTCTGCTCTACATCGATACAGAAAAGAAAATGATCGCGGTACGTTTAAATGCCATTAGTGACATCGTCACTTATCAGTGCTCAGACTTCACGCCACAAGATGAAGTTGATAACAATAAATGCTTAGAGAAACTCTCTTTCATTGCTGGGTATTTAGAGAATGATGAAGGCAATGCTCCGTGTGTACTATTGGACTGGGCGCGTTTTGGTTAGTAATTCGCATAAGACCTAACGTTAATAAGCCAATACCAAATGAAGGGGCATTGGCTTTTTCGAGTATTCTCCCCTACTTTTTAACTGGTGATCTCATTGTGACGAACTCCTCCGCAGATGTAGGATGGATACCGATGGTTTCATCAAAATTGGCTTTAGTCGCTCCTGCTTTTAATGCAACGGCAATACCTTGCATCATCTCTCCTGCGTGATCTCCTACCATATGAGCGCCCAGAACTTGGTCACTGTTTTTATCAACGACTAACTTCATAAAAGTTCTTTCTTGCGAATCGGTCAGCGTATGTTTCATAGCTTTAAAATCAGACTGAAAGATGACAATGTCGTGCCCTTTCTTTATCGCAGCTTCTTCACTTAGCCCTACCGTTGCTAAATTAGGCTGACTAAATACTGCAGTTGGAATGTTATCGTAATTTAAAGGTGCTTTTGAATTGCCATACTGCTGACGTAAAAATGCCATTGCCTCCGCCAAGGCTACAGGGGTTAACTGAGGACCATCAATTAAATCGCCCATGGCAAAAATGGATGGAGCACTGGTGGCATAATATTTATCGACCTTAACGGTTCCATTCTGGGTTAACTCAATACCATTTTGCTCCAATCCTAGATTTTCAACATTGGGCTTACGCCCAGTTGCACACAGAACAGTATCGACCTCTAAAGAATCGTGTTGCTCAAATGAGACTCTCAATCGGCCATTACTTAACTGTTCAATGCTCTTCGGTTGTTCAGGGACGAGCTTAGGCCCCTTTTTCAAAATTTCTTGTTCAGCAAATACACGCGTATCTTCATCGAAACCACGCAGTAATTTACCAGACCGAGAGGCAATAGTTGTCTTAGCACCCAAGCCATTAAAAATCCCGGCAAATTCAACTGCAATGTAGCCAGAACCTACGACTAATACTTCTTTAGGAAAAGTATCAAGGTAAAACACTTCATTTGTGGTTATAAAATATTCTTTTCCTGGGATATCAGGAATGATCGGCCAGCCACCTGTAGCCAACAGTATTTTCTCAGCGGAATATTCATCTTCGCCTACTGCCACGGTATGCGCGCCAGTGACCTTTCCTTTACCCCATATTGTTTTGGCACCAGAGTTATCTAATAGAGACTGGTAAATTTTGTTTAATCGCTCTATTTCAGCTGTTTTGTTATCTCTCAACGTCGGCCAGTCGAACGCATTTAAAGAGAAGTCCAGCCCGTAGCCTTTCGCTTCTTTTGCGATATGAGGGTATTCTGAGGCATAAACAAACAGTTTTTTGGGCACACAGCCGACGTTTACACAGGTTCCACCTAAATAGAGATTTTCAGCGACGGCCACTTTTTTGCCTTGCCCCGCCGCCATTCGTGCTGCACGCACTCCGGCCGAACCTGCGCCTATTACAAATAAGTCAAAATCGTACTGAGACATGAGCACTCCCAATTTAAATTATCTAGAAAAGTAGCTCAATTTTAGGAGAGACGGCCACTTTTTGGTTTATCGTGACCGTTCGGACATTAAGAAGCAATTAACGTTTTAAAACAGCCCTGAGATTCACTATTCCAGATTCAACTTTATCAATGTTGATCTGCGATACTCGAATCCCATGTTTATTTTCGAGCGAATCAATCCAGCCTATCACGTCATTAAATTTCACCTGATCGAGCCAAATTCGAATGCCGCTTTCACCTTCAGGTTCAAATCGCTTCAGCTCAATACCTTTACGCTTAGATGTGCTGTTAACAATGGCAAGTACGGATTGCCCGCTCGTTGACGCCTGTTGTCCACCCGATGCATTAGAACTCACTTTATAAGCATTATCCTTCATCATAGTATGAATTTCGATTTCAGATTTTAATGCTTTAGTTGCTTTGGTATTAAAGTTTTCAGCTGGCACCCAAACCCACAAATAAATTAATGCAAACAGCACAAACCAAGCGATCGCTTTTACAATGCTCTGATCACGAGCCGGGAGTGCGGAGTACCAAGTTTGATACTGTTTCCAAGCCGTCGATTGATAAAGTTGTGCCTGGAGTTGTAGTTTTGCCGTTTCAAGAGCATTAGCCATTTTGAACCACCTTTATATGCCCTTTAATCTTACTGTTCTCGTTCGTTGCAGACGTGATTTCAACTGCGAATCCTTTATTTGTCAGCATTTTTTTATAGGACTCAAGCTGCGCGATAGACGATGCCGTTAAATCAATATCCAGCCCGCCCTTCTTCTCATTAAAACGGATGTTGGCAAACTCTATGGATGCAAAATCCTTGTTACTTTTAAGCGCATCACCAATTAGCCCAAGAGATGCCGTGAAGCCGCTTGTATCCACCGAGCCTTCAGAGCCTTTAAGTTTCGACTGGAATTGACGCTTCATATTCCGAATACGCTCATTTGGAAATAGCTGCTTATAAAATCCAATGGATGCCGATTTTACTTCGCTAGCCAAATGGCTATTCATTTTGCCTTGCCAGACATTAATCGAAACACCCAACACAAAGGCAGCTGCTGCTAGGCCGGCAATCGGCGCTAAGAAAGAGGCTTTGCGTTCTTTTTTGGGGGTGACCGGTTTGTAGGAATCTACTAGCAAGTTGGCGACATGCTTTGGTGTCGTGTCCTCTAATAATGTCCAAACCTGATCAATTTCTGATGAACTGACATTGATGCCGTGATTTTCTAATTGCGCGATTACTAATTGATGGCTATCTAAATCTTCTGTGTATACGGTTAAATTGACCGTGCTGGGGTCTTCTGGAAGTTGACGATCAACAAATAAACTAACAGCAGGAGATGGGCATGTTAGACCTGAATAAGGCCCTGTACGCAAGTAAGCCCTGTCTTCGGTTAAGTAGAGTGTCCATTCGTCTTTTTTAAGTGGTAACGCCATTGGCACAGGAACCAAGCACTCAAGCGGCATGGCTTCAGATACTTTTTCCATCAGCGCATGTTCTACGACAGCGGCGCAGGCACGTCCATTGTCACGGCCAAGGTATAATATATGGTTTCGATCTACATCGGTTGCCAGTTGCTCTTCAAGTGCAAATGGCAATGCTTTTGCAATTTGCCGAGCTTGCTTGGTGGGTAAGTCAACATCCAGCAATAACACTTGCTCGCCGCTAAGATAAGCACGGGCTTGTGGATGCTCTTCCATTAATTCAGATAGCTCTTCGAGAGAATGGAATTCACCCTGTTCGAGCATGTTGCCTACAACATCTTCGGCTTTCCATAAACCGGATGTGAGGTCATTGAAGAATAATATTTTAATCATATTTTTGCCTGACACCCCACCAACTTATACCCTCCAAAATCGATTGGCGACTTGGAGAAATCTCGATATACCACACCCATAAATTTGCCTTTTGGGTTGTCAAAATCTCGTTTTATAATCGACTCAAGAACGGTCACTTGTTCGTCAATCTTTACTGAGATTAGAGCACTAAAGTACTGACTGTTGACTGAAAAATCATCTTGTGACCAATTATCATTTGCTTTAGCGTTAGGATCTGACCCCTTGTTTTTGGGATTAACGATATCCTGCAACTCTTGCTGATCCCAGAACTCTTTTACTTCCTCAAAGCCAGCTTCTTTACCGCATTCTTTCACTTCTGCTTTTTCTAACATTTTGGCATAGGTCGTTACGCCATCCTGCCATGAAGATAATATATCTACCGTGGTTGTATTCACATTTAACGCGGTATCAAATGGTAGCGCTGTGATAAACGACTTTACATCATCGTAGGCTTGCTCGGTCATTCCTTCAATTAAGCGTAATTCACTCGGGTGTGTAAATGGTACCCCACCTGCGGAATATGGTGGGTCAAATGCCTGGTATTGATAGCTCGCCATACTTTGAGCGTCCATCCAATCCATAACATTTTGAGCAACCGTACTGCCATTAACTTGAGTATGCTTGTTTAATAGCCTAGCCAGTCGATCTTTGGCTTTAACTCGATTAGGGTTTTCCTTGGCCAAACTATTAAGATTAAAAAGCCCTTGCAGGTCTCGAATGAGGATCTCTACCTCCGCCATGTCGCCTGCCATTGTAGTTTTAAATGGCATATTCCAAAGTCCAGAGCTGGTGTCCATTTTTTTATCACCATCCATGTTGTAATCGAAAACCAATGCGGCTTTTATGAAATCTTCTGCGCTGATGGCGATCAACTGTGCCTGTCCGTTTGCAAATGTCGAAGCGGCCTGCGCAATGTCCATTTTTTGGCGATTCTGCATCCCCATTGCGAGTAATGATGTCACGGCAAAAATAAACAATACCGTAATGAGCGCCAGGCCTCGTTGACGACTAATCGGAGCTACGCAATGGTTTTGGGAAATTGTATTAATGCATTGCATATCGAGGCACCTCATACCATCGCTCAATGAGGCCCATCACAGGTACTTCATACTCAATTTTTAATTGAATTAAATCATCTACCATGTCGGGGGTGACCGTGGCAGGTGGCCATTCTTCTTCCCAGTTTTCAAAAACTAGTTTATTTTCTAAGTCATTAGGATTGACTGCTAAACCTTTAAAATAAAATTTCACACTCTCTATGTCATCTATTAGTATTTGAACCAACGGCTCGCTTTCTGAAACCAAATCTAACACTGGCCAGACAAATCGTATAAGACAATTCCCATCAGCCTCTTGTTGCTTATTTTCAATTCGCTTTTTCGCTTTTTCGCAATAGTCACTGTCATGTGTACGCAACGCATATGCCACGCGCTGTAAATTAGACTTGCGGATAGGTTCAGCGCCCTCTTCCTGCTGAATAGCCATAGCGCGAACACCACTTCGAGTAAACTCAAGATCGTAATCATTGTGTGTAGTGATGATTGGTGTGTGATCTCCATATTGATCACGAACCTTTCGCCCTGTTAACTGCCAAAAATCACGCTTTAACCACATGTCTGCGCGTTGTAGTTCTTTCAATAAATTAGCTCGTTCATCGGTAGCATTCCGAGCATCGGTCACGTTACCTAATAATTGTGTCGCTGCAACACCTATCATTGCAGTGATACCAATAGCTAACACTACCTCAAGCAACGTAAACCCTGATTGCTGATTAGATTGCATCTTCATTCGCCATATAAGAGGTATAATTGATTAATGGAGAATCTGGAGCTGAGGCCAAAGCAACAGATATTTCAACCTCTTTTGCGTCCAGCACAACTATCTTGGGTAAACCAGGAAATGTTTTCACCGGTTTCACCTTGCGAGTGACAACCCATTCTTGGTTGGCCATTTCGACTTCGTCCTTGCCATTCACGATTTCATCCCAACCGACGCTTCTTAATTCGATTTGTTTATTTTCAGCAATCCAAGACGCAATGAGCTTTTGTTCAATATGCAGATGGTTATTAATGTTAGTGGAGGAAACTTGCGTAATAGTCACGGCGAGCAAAGTGAAAACGATCATCGCGACCATTACTTCAAGCAGAGTAAACCCAGATTGATTTTGGTTGTGATTAAATCCCATCAAACGTCACCATATCGGTATCAAATCGGCCAACACCAGAACCTGAAACCATGCTTGCTTTGTTGAATTCTTCAATATTTATGGTGAATTCAGAAATGGGTTGTTCACCGGTGGAGTAGATAATAAATTGCGGGAGTATTTCTTTTTCAGGTACATCATAAGGCAAGATTAAATCTTGCCCTTCAATATTCAGTTCAAAGAAATAATCTTCTGGAAGTTCAAATGTTTTCACCAGTCTTGACTCATAGGGCTCCCAGTCGTAGTCATCAACTGACTCAGGATCATTTTCATCCGCTGCTTTTAACAGCACCCATTTATATGGGTGAATCTGATTACGGGTTAGAAAAAAACCTAGGTCGGCATTACGAAAAACGGCATCATCAGACGCCATTTGCAGGAAGAATTGAAGCCTTTTGCCTTCCTGCATGACATGTTTATCTCGTGGGTCTGAGCCCGTATTTAAAAATGCGGCTGAAGTCATTATCGCGATGATAAAAACGACGACAATGATTTCAAGTAACGTAAACCCAGACTGCTTCATGCTTTAATCTTGGCTGCTAATGTCAGAATCGTATCCTTCACCGCCTTCTTGACCGTCTGCACCGTACGACCAAATTTCAAAGCTACCGCTTTCAGCAATGTACTGGTATTCATTGCCCCAAGGGTCTTGAGGTGACTTTTTAAGATACCCACCCTGTTTCCAATTTTTTGCACTGCTTGGTTTGGTGGTTAACGCTTCAATCCCTTCATCGGTGGTTGGGTATTTGAAGTTATCTAACTTATACATATCCATTGCTTGCGATAATGTTGAGATATCGGCCTTGGCTGTATCGACACGCGCTTTGTCTGCTGACTCTATGACGTTAGGAGCAACCATTGCTACCAAACCGGCAATAATGGCAATAACCACCATAATCTCGATTAATGTAAATCCGCTTTGTTTTTTCATTATTTGATCTCCTATTAAAAAATAATTAACCGAGCATTTTGCTCATTTGTACAATTGGCAACATGATGGCAGCGATAATCAATATAACGATAGCCGCCATGCTCAACAGCATCACAGGTTCGAATAATCCAACTATGGTGGTGACGGTGTTTTGCAAGTCCCGCTCTTGGTTCGCAGCTGTTCGCTCTAACATTTGATCCAATTCGCCACTTACCTCACCGCTGGCAATCATATGAAGCATCATTGGAGGAAATACTTTCGTTTGGTCGAGTGACTGATAAAGGCTTCCACCTTCACTCACTTGTTGAGATGAGATCTCTAACCGCTCTTTAATCACCACGTTATTGATGACTTTCCCTGCAATTCGCATCGATTCGACCAGTGGCACCCCACTAGAGTTCAATATGGCAAGTGTGCTGGCATATCGCGCTGTACTGAAACCTTTCACCATTTTGCCAAAGAAGGGCAAATTGAGCAGGAGGTGATGTACTTTTCTTTGGAAGGCAGGTTTTTTCATTGCCCGCATAAATGCAAAAGCAGCGATGACCAAGACAATCAACATGGCAAAACCGTAGTTTTGCAAAAACTCGCTCGCACCAATCATGAACTTGGTTAGGCCAGGTAGCTCTTGGCCATTTTTTACGAAGACGTCGACAATATCGGGGACAACGTAGGTTAGTAGACCCACGACAATGCCTATCGCGACAAATAGCAATATCACAGGATACGTCGCTGCCATTTTGATTTTTGCCTGTGCTTCTTGGCTGCTTTCCGTGTAATCAGCAAGGCGATTTAGTACGGTATCTAAATGACCGGCGTGCTCTCCAGCAGCGACTGTCGAGCGATAGAGCTTAGGGAAGGCATAATCAAATTCATTCAGTGCAGCGGCCAGGCTATGTCCTTCTAAGACACGTGCGCGAATATCCAGCATCATTGATTTGATGCGTTTCTTTTCGTTTTGGTCCGCTGTGGCTTTTAACGCTTCTTCGATAGGAAGGCCCGAACCAATTAGGGTGGCCATTTGACGAGTCAGCAAAGCGAGGTCCTTTGTCGCAATGCTGCGTTTGAACATTTTACCCATGGGATTGTTAGCCGATTTGGCTTCTGTCACTTCAACCGACAATGGCATCCATGATTTATCCCGTAACTGCTGGCGAACCTGCCGAGCACTATCGGCTTCTAATACACCTTTACGCTGTTTACCTTTATGGTCCAGCGCAACAAACTCAAATGCTGCCATGAATTATGCCTTGGTAACTCGTAAAACTTCTTCCAATGTGGTTTCACCAGACTGGGCTTTGGTTAGGCCGTCCATCTGAATACTCTTGCATTGAGTCCGGGCATACTTCTCAAGTTCCAATTCACCTGCATTGTGGTGAATCAAAGACTTTAATTGGTCATCGACTTCGATGATTTCATAAATACCGCGACGCCCCTTATACCCACTTCCACCACACTCAGTACAGCCCACGGCATGGTATAACGTCAGGTCTTGCGAAGGAGCAAGGTTAAACAAGGATTTCTCGGCATCATCTGCTTGGTAAGGCTCTTTACAGACTGGACACAATGTTCTGATCAATCGCTGAGCCACCACTCCCACTAAACTTGATGCAAGTAAGAATGGCTCAACTCCCATGTCCTGTAGACGAGTAACGGCACCCACTGCTGTGTTTGTGTGCAATGTTGACAGAACCATATGACCTGTCAGTGATGCCTGAACCGCAATCTCGACTGTTTCTAAATCTCGAATTTCACCGATCATAACGACGTCAGGGTCTTGACGAAGAATTGCGCGCAACCCTCTTGCGAACGTCATATCTACTTTAGTATTCACTTGAGTCTGGCCAATGCCTGCCAAGCTGTATTCGATTGGATCCTCAACGGTTAGGATATTACGTGAGGTATCATTTAACTCACTCAATGACGCATAAAGACTAGTGGTTTTGCCAGAACCGGTTGGCCCGGTTACCAAAATTATGCCGTGTGGCTTAAAGATTATATTCTTCAAGCGGCGAAGGTTCTCACCTTGCATGCCCAACTGGGTCAAATTAAGACGCCCAGCCTGCTTATCCAATAAACGCATGACCACACGTTCGCCGTGGCTAGATGGCATGGTTGAAACTCGAACGTCCACTTCTCGACCGGCGATTCTTAAGGCGATACGCCCATCTTGAGGAACGCGTTTTTCAGCGATATCCAGTTTTGACATAACCTTGATACGGCTGACCAGAAGTGGCGCCAAAGCCCGCTTAGGCTCCAGTACTTCATGGAGCACACCATCGACTCGTGAACGCACCACTAGGCGTTTTTCAAAGGTTTCAATATGAATATCAGAGGCATTTCGTTTAACAGCATCGGTAAGGATGCCATTTATGAGTCGAATGATCGGTGCATCATCTTCTTGCTCCAGAAGATCTTCTGTTTCAGGCACCATGTTGGCAAGACTGGCGAGATCCATATCGTCACCCAGTTCTTCCATAGCCTCACGACTGTCACTGCCTTCTTGATAGATGCGCGACAAGTGGGCATTAAAATCATCATCATTTACTGGCTGATAGCGAATGGCTGACTTTATCTTACGACCGACTTCAGATAACACAGCGGCTGACGCAGAATCTTTGATCCACGCAGTGGTTGAACCGTCCTGCTGTGTTTCTACAACAACACCATGACGCTTAGCGAAACTGTATGGCAGGCGCTCTTGGATCTGCGCTTCTGAGACTTCTACGGTCTCTTCTGATATTACTTCTGTCAAAGCTGCTTCCATGAGAGGGTACTGATTCTGTTGTAATTATTGATGATAGGACGCCAAGTTTACCTAGTAGTTTCATGATTTTGAAACCCAGATCCGGAAAAACGGGCGGTTTACACCAAAAAAATCTCTAAATTGTGACTCTTGAGGCTACAAAGCCCAGTTTTCGCGGACTCACTGACAGCTTTGCATAAAAAAAGCCCAGCACAAGTGCCAGGCTTTATTTTTATAATTGGCCAGTAAAGCTTATAGCTTACCATCCAATTCAGGTACAGCGTCAAACAGGTCAGCCACTAGGCCGTAGTCAGCCACCTGGAAGATAGGCGCTTCTTCGTCTTTGTTGATAGCAACAATGACTTTAGAGTCCTTCATACCTGCTAAGTGCTGAATAGCACCAGAGATGCCCACTGCAACATATAAGTCAGGAGCAACGATTTTACCCGTTTGACCGACTTGCATGTCGTTAGGTACAAATCCAGCATCGACTGCGGCACGTGACGCGCCAACAGCAGCACCTAGCTTGTCTGCAACTTTGTATAGCATTTCAAAGTTGTCGCCATTTTGCATGCCGCGACCACCTGAAATAACAATATTTGCAGCAGTCAGCTCAGGGCGATCAGACTTGGCTAATTCTTCACCTACGAATGAAGAAATGCCTTTATCTGCAACGGCTGATACTGATTCGACAGAAGCTGAACCGCCTTCAGAAGCCACAGGATCAAAACCAGTAGCACGAACGGTAATCACTTTTATCGCATCGCTAGACTGCACAGTCGCAATCGCGTTACCAGCGTAAATTGGACGAGCAAACGTGTCTGCTGAATCTACTTTTACGATTTCAGAGATCATGTTTACGTCTAGCAAAGCGGCTGCGCGAGGCAAGAAATCTTTACCTGTGGTGGTAGCGGCTGCCAGAATGTGGCTATAGCCTTTACCAAGTTCAGCCACTAGGTCACCCATTGCTTCAGCTAGCTGATATTTATAAGCAGCATCATCTGCCACCAATACTTTAGAGACGCCTTCAACTTTTGCAGCGGCTTCAGCAACGGCTGCACAGCCTTCACCAGCAACCAACAAATCGATGTCACCACCGATCGCTTTAGCTGCAGCGATGGTGTTCAAAGTCGCTCCCTTTAGGGAAGCGTTATCGTGTTCCGCAACAACTAGAATACCCATTACAGTACCTTCGCTTCGTTTTTCAGTTTCTCGATCAGCTCATCTACGCTGCCCACTTTGATGCCTGCAGAACGCTCAGCAGGCGGCTCAACTTTGACCAATGTTTGAGAAGATTTAATCTCAACACCAAGGTCAGCAGGAGAAACCACATCTAGCGGCTTACGCTTAGCTTTCATGATGTTTGGAAGAGAAGCATAACGCGGCTCGTTCAAACGAAGATCCGTTGTGGCAATTGCAGGCAGCTTAAGGCCGACTGTACGTAAACCACCGTCGATCTCACGAGTAACGTTAACCTTATCGCCATCTACAGTCACTTCTGATGCGAATGTGCCTTGTGGCATACCCGTCAAAGCGCCCAGCATTTGGCCAGTTTGGTTGTTGTCATTATCAATTGATTGTTTACCAAGAATTACCAACTGAGGCTCTTCTTTTTCAACAATCGCTTTAAGAGTTTTAGCAACCGTTAGAGATTCTAACTTTTCGTCAGTTTCAACTAAGATACCGCGATCGGCGCCTAGCGCTAGAGCTGTACGAATTTGCTCTTGGGCAACTTTAGGACCTATGGAAACGACGACAATCTCGCTAGCAACACCTTTTTCTTTAAGGCGTACAGCTTCTTCAACCGCAATTTCACAGAATGGATTCATAGCCATCTTGACGTTGGTCAGATCAACATCAGAGTTATCGGCTTTAACGCGCACTTTTACGTTGTAGTCAATGACACGCTTTACAGCAACAAGAACCTTCATAGATTCCCCGTCAACTTGAGTGGATGATAGTAAGCAGACTCGTTACAGAAGAAAGAAAAAATCGGCTTAAGTCTGGGTTTAACGGCGCAACATGTTGAACTCAAATGTAACCAAGGTCAATAAATGTAACCATTTGCGCCAAACTTGGCGATTTTCCAATCAATCTACTTCGTTAAACAACTGTACTCTCGATTCTATTCAAACGCGCGTTTGAATGCTAGTCTAATAGGCGCGCTAATTTTGGATTTAAGCTCCAGATAGGCTTTATAGCTAGAAAAGTCCCCTACAATACGAATTGGACTAACTAAGTGTAGCCAGTATACTACGCGCACTTTTGGTCCGATGTGGCTTAATTTGATACACAGCTTACACACCCATGATTAAAATAGGGTGAAGCTGAACATAGTTTGAGATGAGGAGAGTTCAATGGAACGCGAAGCAATGGAATATGATGTCGTCATAGTTGGCGGCGGTCCATCAGGCTTATCAACAGCGATCCGCTTGAAGCAGCTCGCAGAAGAAAAAGGCCAAGAACTGAGTGTCTGCTTAGTTGAGAAAGGCTCTGAAGTGGGTGCTCATATTCTGTCAGGTGCCGTTATTGAAGATCGCGCTCTTAGTGAGCTCTTCCCAAACTGGAAAGAACTAGGCGCCCCTTTAAATACACCAGTTAAAACGGACGAAGTCTATTTTTTACGAAGTGCAGAAAAAAGCGTCAAGTCTCCGAACTGGACGATTCCTAAGCCTATGCACAATGACGGTAACTACATTGTCAGCCTAGGAAATGTGTGCCGCTGGTTGGGTGAGCAGGCAGAAGCCATTGGTGTTGAAATTTACCCTGGCTTCTCAGCTGCGGAATACATCGTCGAAGATGGCGTTGTAAAAGGCATTATCACCGGCGACATGGGCGTGAGTGAGTCCGGCGAACAAACCGAAAACTATATGCCGGGCATGGAATTACGCGGTAAATACACTGTATTTGCAGAAGGTTGTCGTGGTCACCTCGGCAAGCAGTTGATTTCTGAATTCAAGCTAGATGAAGGCAAAGATCCTCAGCACTACGGCATTGGCATCAAAGAATTATGGGACATCGACCCCGCTAAACACCAAGAGGGACTCGTCGTCCATGGTGCAGGCTGGCCTTTGAGCGAGTCCAACTCAACGGGTGGATTCTTCCTTTACCACACTGAAAATAACCAAGTGGTAGTGGGGCTGATTACTGACTTGGCTTACTCAAACCCTCACGTTAGCCCATTCGATGAATTCCAAAGAATGAAACACCACCCTGTATTGGCTCAGCATCTTGAAGGTGGAAAGCGTGTCTCATACGGAGCACGTGCGATCGCAAAAGGCGGCTTAAATTCTCTGCCTAAAATGACGTTCCCAGGTGGTCTGATTGTAGGTTGTGACGCAGGAACGCTGAATTACTCGAAGATCAAAGGCACCCACACGGCTATGAAGAGCGGGATGGTTGCCGCAGAAGAAATCATGAAAGCCGTGGATGCGGGGCGAACTAATGATGAAATCACTGAGTTTACAGCCGCATTTGAAAACTCATGGGCTTATGAAGAACTGCACAGCAGCCGTAACTTCGGGCCGGCTATGCATAAATTTGGGATGTACTTAGGTGGCGCATACAACTTTGTGCATCACAATCTGTTCCCAATTCCTGGCACGCTGCACGACACAACACCCGATCATGCGACATTAAAGCCTGCATCTGAAAGCAAGAAGATCAATTATCCTAAACCGGACGGCAAATTGAGCTTTGCGAAACTGGATTCCGTGTTTATCGGTAACGTTAACCACGCTGAAGACCAGCCTTGCCACTTGAAGCTAAAAGATGCATCGATCCCACTTGAGAAGAATCTTCCGATGTTCGATGAGCCCGCGCAGCGCTACTGCCCTGCTGGCGTTTACGAAATCGTTGAAGATGAAGCAGGCAAACGCTTCCAGATCAATTCACAAAACTGCGTTCACTGTAAGACTTGTGACATTAAAGACCCTGCCCAAAATATCACTTGGGTGACACCAGAAGGGGCTGGTGGTCCTAACTATCCAAATATGTAATCTGAGTATTTGCCGTTGCCCTTTAAAGTAATTGGGATAACGACATTAAGATTATGGAGCACAATAAAAAAGAGCCTTTCAGGCTCTTTTTTATTGTCGGATACGATTAAGCTAATATATTCACAGGCTGATTGCGTCGCATTTGGTTATATAAATCCAAATCATCCAAACTGTTCAATATTTGTTCCCCGTGGAACATAATTTGATCAACACTGAGTGCGCCCGCTCTACCTGAATGAACTTACAGCGGCGACTCACATTTACGCTGACAGCACGTGCTTAATACCGCCACTTTCCAGAATGTATTGACCATCTCGCTCTTCGGCTAGGCTCGCAAACTCGTAATAGAGGTTGCGGTTAAGTCGTGCATGTAAACCATTTCGGATTTCAACCAATGGCGCATCGCCGCCATCTAATATCAACGGATGCTGTTCATTCAATGCGACCTCATCGCCCACACTGGTAATAATACTGATAACACGAGTACCATTTTCGGAGTCGGCAACTTCACTCAATATTGCTAGAAATGGTACGTCTTCAACTTCAATCTCCCACTTCTCTATGGGCGTGACTAGAAAATAGCGATCCCCTTCCCGCTTCAAAATGGTACTGAACAAGCGCACTAACTTTTCGCGGTGAATCTCGGTTCCCTCATGCCACCATGTGCCGTTTGAGCGAATGGTCATATCCATAACGCCAGACAACTCCGGATTCCAGTCCTGGACAGGCGGGAGTTGAGTAGACATTCCCTCAAATTTACCCAGCTGCGCTGCCAAGGACAAAATGTCATTTTTTTTCATTACAGACCTCGCTGCCACTCTTCCCTTAAACGGACTTTATCTGGCTGATACAAAGCCATATCCAGCTGAGCAATCATCTTATCTTTATCGATACCCAGATCACCTTTGAGTGGCAGGTAGTTAGACGCATGATCACTTCTGTAAACCGTATTGGTCAATTCTAGTTGGCTAATGAAGTACCTTAACTCTAAAAAAAGTCCCGCTTGATCAAGGGGTTGCCAGTCATTATTAAAGCCATTTCTAAATCGATCTTCACCTAATGGAAAGCTCACCACAAGTGTTGAAAGATAGTCGGGTTGACACTCGTTCATCAGTTTCGCTGACTGCTTGGCATGTTGCTCGGATAATTTTGTTCCACCCAAGCCGTTAAGAATCATGACGGAAGTTCTTAGCCCTGCGGCTTTCAACTTCATCAAAGCATCCTTTTGCGAGGCATAGGTTTCGCCTTTATTGACGAGGGACAACACCTCGTCATCACCTGACTCACAGCCCACATATAAAATATCTAGCCCCAGCGAATTTAATAAAGCTAAATCTTCCACGGATTTCTTACGCAAGTTTCTTGGCAAGCAATAAGATGAAACTCGCTTCACCCATGGCATCTTGTCTTTAATTTGAGTCAAAATATCAACCAGTCTGCGCATGGGCAGAACCATGGCATCCCCATCCGCTAGAAACACTTTTTCAAATGGAATGACAGATTTAGATGCTTGCTCAATATCTGCGCTGATCTCCTCTTCCTTACGGGCTCGGAATTTCTTCTGCTCCTGGGTATACATTTCACAAAAAGTGCAGTTATTCCAAGAACACCCATTGGTGACTTGCAGAATGAGTGAGCGTCCCTCACTTGGAGGACGAAAAACCGGTTCGATGTAATTCAGCATAATGTCTTCAAATCAGTAATTAGCTTTCATTTTCTCACGTTCCGGCGATTTTCGGCAAACGTCCTATACTTTGCTATAGAGATTGACTCAGTTTTTGAGTGTATTTGTCATTCATAGGAGTTTTAAATGGCGGAACCGGCTGCTCAACACATTAACATCGCCCTGCCCAATCCCCCGCCGGTTCTAGAGGAAATTAAGGCCGCGAAGAATGATATCAACGCCATTGGCGGCGTTATATCCCATCATAAAGAGCTGGCAAAAGAAGTGCTCGATACCATTAATGCGCCCTTTTTTGCGCTCGTTCGAGAAATAAAAAGTGTCGAAGAAGCGGTTCGTATGCTTGGCATGACACGCATATTCAACCTCACTACAGGAAGACTACTGCGAACTACCGTGTTTTCAGACAAGGATCGTCAGCAGTTGGAACTATGGAAAACGAGTTCAAAAATCGCAGTGATTGCGGTGCTCGTGAGCAAAGAGCAGGATCTTGGCTCCACTGACGAAGCCTACGCGATGGCAGCTTTTCAAAATGTCGGCATGGCTATTTTGGCCTCTCATACGCCTGATTACTGGTCATTGGTCAAACAGAGTTATTTTGAAGAAGATAATCATATTTCCCAAACCGAAATAATGGCGCTTGGGATGAGCCATGCTCAATTGAGTGGAGAGCTCGCACAATTATGGGGGCTTAGCTTACCAATCGCACAAGCCATTCGCCTTCATCACTCACCCGATCAAATTATTCACCAACTGGGTAAAAAGAATGACGTGAGTGACCTACTCGTCGTACTCAAAATATCCGAGCATATCGGCAGGCTCCCTGGATATTTGGCAAAATGCCCACAGGACTTCGAATGGGAAATTATCAAAGAAGCGTGTTTTGACTACTTAAAGATCACCGAAGGCATGTTTCGACGCTTCGATAACAACATAAAAAAGAATTTAGCCGAAATTAAGTACTGAGGGTAAGCACGATGGGTGTTAAAATCCCCCGCCTTAGCTAGGGGGTATGAATGCAAGCGTTTCAAATTGGTCAACGCTGGATCAGTTTAGCCGAGCCAGAATTAGGCTTGGGAGTGATAAAAGATTCTGCACACAGACGTGTCCAAGTTTATTTTCCACTAATTGAAGATACTAGACTTTATTCGGCTGATAACACACCGCTCATTCGGGGATACTTTCAGCCCGGAGACTTGGTGCTATTTAAAGATGGAATCTCCTATCGAATTCTCGACCGCCAAGAAAAGGGGCAGCGCTTTGAATACAAGGTAAGCGATGATCGCTGGGTTTCAGAAAGCGAAGTGGCGGCGAATCAAGGCAAAATCTCACCGCTTGATCGTTTAGAAGCTGGACAGCTTGGAAGCTTAAGACTTCGTGATCTGTATCACGACGTGCTAGCTGGCCACGTAAAACATCAGGGCAACTTGGCCCACGGTTTTGTGGGCCCTAAAATAAATTTGATACCACATCAATACGATGTTGCTCAGCAAGTATTGAATATGCCTCTACCACGAGCGTTGCTGGCAGATGAAGTCGGATTGGGTAAAACGATTGAAGCTGGCCTTGTCATTCACCAGCTTTTGGTGGGTGGACGCGCCGAACGCATATTAATATGTGTCCCCGCCTCTTTGATCAATCAATGGCTTGTCGAGATGAAGCGTAAGTTCAATCTTGACTGTACACTGGTCGACGATGAATTTTGTGCCGAGCAACAGGGAATTAACCCATTTGCTCAAGTCCAGCTCGCACTATGTAATTTTGACTGGCTACAACATAGCGAATATTTACCACAGGCCATCGAAGCCGGCTGGGATATGCTCGTCATTGACGAATCCCATCGCTTGCAATGGCAAAGTAAAGCCTATCAATCTGCCCTAACACTGTCGCAAGCCAGTAGTGGTGTTCTGCTGTTAACGGCCACGCCTGAGCAATTGGGCGTAGAGAGCCACTTCGCACGCTTACATCTCCTCGATCCGAATCGCTTCCCTGATCTCGAGCAATTCTTAGACGAAGAACAGCAATATGGTCGAATCAGTAATATCGTAGATATTGTTGAATTGGGCAGCCTCGCTGATGCATTGCCCGATATTGAACAATTAAACGACGCTAAATTGATTGATCGGGCTGCTGAAGCTGTTGGCGATCCGGAATTGGAACAGAAATTTATTGAATGGATGGTTGATCGATACGGCACCGGCAGAATGGTCTATCGAAATACTCGTCGAACCATTCAAGGGTTCCCTGTTCGTCATACCGAGTTTTACCATCAAAAAGAATTGTCCAACTTGGAATGGCTGCTCGAATGGCTACCTGAACTGGATGACAAAAAAGTACTGCTCATATGCCATTCAGCAGAAACAGCCCAAAAGGTTGTAGATGCCGTCAATTCTCATGCAGACGTTGAAGCCGGTGCCTTCCACGAAGGCTACTCTCTGATTGAGAGGGACCAAATTGCCGCTCAATTTGTAGAAGAAGACGGTATTCAACTACTGGCATGTTCAGAAATTGGGGGGGAAGGCCGCAATTTTCAGCATGCTCAGCATTTAGTATTGTTTGATATGCCAGATCACCCAGATCTTGTTGATCAGCGAATTGGTCGACTGGATCGCATCGGGCAAGGCGACAATATTTATATTCACATACCGGTTCGTTCTGGCAGCCCGCAAGCGAGACTAACAGCTCTGTTCCATCATGGTTTTGATATGTTCGCACAGCCTAATCCGGCTGCCGCGCCCATCTTCGAAGCCTATCTTGACGACATTATTGAGATGGTAGCGGAAGGCACAAATGCAGAATCCGTTATTTTGCAATGCCAAGAAGCCAGCAATCAGCTGCTTATTGAAATTGAACAAGGTCGTGATAAATTACTGGAACAGCACTCGTTCTCTCAGGAGCGTATATCTCCTTTACTATCGGCTATTGAATCTCTCGATCAACAACAGCACCAATTGGCAGTGGTGATGGAGTCGGCATTTGATGTTGGGCATGTTGATACGGAATACACTGAAAACGGAAATACGATTATTTCGCCTAGCGAGAATACGCCGTTCTCATTTGTCAATTCTATGCGTGATGAGAAAGCGACACTCACATATGACCGCCAACAAGCTGCGCTAAGAGAGGATTTAGAATTTATCTCTTGGGATCATCCATGGGTTAAAGGCCTCATGGACGACCTAGAAGCTGCTGGCAGTGCATTTACATCCTGTTCGTTGTTTAGTCATCCTGAACATGCGAATGGCAAAGTCTTTGTCGAAGCATTTTTTGTCACGAAGGCTCAAGGCCCTGGCCGACTGGAGTTGACGCGTTATTTTAAACCTGCACTCAATCAATATGTGATCAGTGAAGATTTAAAAAGTCTAGCCAGCACGCTAACACCAGATGTCTTGCGTGATTCAGAGCAAAGATTGAGTAAAGAAATGGCTCGAGAGGTCATCCAGATGAAATGGCCGCAAATCAAGAATGCCGTTTTACTCGCTGAAAAACTGGCTATGCATCACAACTCAAAAGCGATTGAAGCGTCAGTTGAGTCCATGCTGGATGACACCAGAACAGAGGTTGCACGATATGAATCTTTGGAAATACATCCGGGTAGTTTTGCACCCGAACTCAATGCACTCAATGCGAAAGCTGAAGAGTCCGCTACATTCTTAGCAGGTATCAAACCCCAACTAGCGGGTATCAGTATTTGGGTTAACTACCTTCAATAGCATCTCTGTTACTGCTATCAACAAAAA
Source organism: uncultured Saccharospirillaceae bacterium (assembly GCA_947503895.1). Taxonomy (GTDB): domain Bacteria; phylum Pseudomonadota; class Gammaproteobacteria; order Pseudomonadales; family Oceanobacteraceae; genus Bermanella. The sequence goes on along the minus strand of CANNFT010000001.1, from coordinate 235,165 downwards.
AGGCCAGCGATAATTGCTGGCCTTTTTTTGTTGGAGAACATACTGCATTCACTGATTATTCGGGCATAGTGAGCGCTTTTTCGGATACGATGATTCCATTATTATCCGCATAGATAAACATTCCTGGCGCAATGTGCACACCAGCAAATTTGACTGGGACATTCATTTCGCCTATGCCTTTTTTTTCTGTTTTTCTTGGGTTCGTTGCGAGCGCTTGAACGCCTAGTGGCGTTTCCATGATGACATCAACGTCTCGAATACAGCCGTTTATAACGAGACCTTCCCACCCATTTTTAGCCGCTTTCTCGGCTAACATGTCGCCCAACAAGGCATTCCGCAAGGATCCACCGCCATCCACAACCATGACTTTTCCATGCCCTGGTTTATCAACATTTTCTTTCACCAAAGAATTGTCTTCATGGCATTTAATGGTCACAACTTCACCACCAAAAGACTCTTTGCCACCATAGTTGTTGAACATAGGCTCCAATACTTCGACCTCAGGGTAAGCATCGCAAAGATCTGGGGTAATAAATTCTGACATTCAAACACTCCTATTTAGTTCATTAAAAGTAGAACAATATACAAACAGTCGACCTGTGTTGGGTCTACTGCGCATAAAAAAAACGCTAATCTAATCCGGAAACCCACTTGGAGACGATTGGCCACACCTCCTCACGAGCATTTTTGCTCACCACCATACTGACGTGGTTATAATCGATTTGGAAACCTTCTGACTGCGCAAGATAGTGGTACTGTTTTTCACCCGCAAAAGCAGCAATCATTGCTTGGCAATATTTTGCAGGATCACCCTTATCAATCTTGGCACCGAAACCCAGTGCAGGAATTTGAATGCTGTTCAAATTTCGCCAGTAAGGTGCACCTTTTTTTGGCCGCCAGCCATGAAGGAGTCCAGCCCACCTCACAAACTCTTTGGCGATGCCAATGGGCTCATTCTCTGGCCCGATATTTTTGCCTGGTAAGTGAGACTTGAACTGCAAAGCAATACGGGCGGCCAGTCGAAGAAACGGCAAGCGCAAGGCAACAGGATATCGGCGTGTCTGAGTACCAAAGAGCACCAACCCACTCATCAGCGCTTGATTTAGATGCTCACCGGCTAATGCGGTTACGATTGACACACCACCTAAGGAATGCCCAACCCAAACGGCCTTTTGTCCAGTTTGTTCATGAATAAATGCTTGTACTGCAGGTAGGTCGTAGCGGGCATAGCTTTCGACATTGTTCTTGCTATACGTTTGGTTAACCGGTGAGTGGCCATGCCCTCTCATGTCAATCATCCATGGATCATAACCCGCGAGAGCCAATTCACTCGCTAATCCAATGCCTTTGGATGACAACCAAAAACCCCGGTTTGAAAAGCTGCCATGCAGGAAAACAATTGGTCGACCTGTCGCCGCTTTCTCATAAATTCCAACTCGAGTAACCGCAATCTCAACGGACAAGTCAGGACTATTATTCGGTTTAAGAAGATAAGTATCTTCAATTAAGTTTTCACCGACTGTTTCTGCCCGAACCAATGCTACGGGAAACAGTTCACTGCTACTTTTCATTTAGGCTCTTAATAAAAGAAATGACTACGGTAAGTTAAGACCGAAAACTTCATAATGAAAACCCAATAGTGCCCAGCAATGTAGGCAATATTTTAGTCATTTAAAAATAATAATAGGGAGAATTTTTATATTCACACTGCGACCGTAAAAGCGCCGCTCTGCCTACAAGAACCAGTAAAATGTAGGCAGGTCGACCGGCTTTATAAGTGCAGCAATTAGGCTAAAGCTCAGGCTTGTCTGCCAAATAGAACCAAGTATCCATCACTGAATCCGGGTTAAGCGACACGCTATCAATCCCTTCTTCCATTAACCATTTTGCAAAATCTGGGTGATCCGATGGCCCTTGGCCGCAAATACCAATGTACTTGTTTGCGTCTTTACAAGCTTTTATCGCAGAGTGCATGAGCTGTCGAATCGCATCATTTCGCTCGTCAAACAAATGCGCAATGATGCCTGAGTCACGATCAAGACCCAGCGTTAATTGCGTTAAGTCATTTGAGCCGATTGAGAAACCATCAAAATATTCTAAGAACTGTTCGGCAAGTAATGCGTTGGCGGGAAGCTCACACATCATGATCAACCGTAATCCATTTTCGCCGCGCTTGAGATTATTTTCAGCCAGCATATCTACAACCTGTTTGGCTTCACCGACTGTTCTCACGAATGGCACCATAATTTCAACATTGGTGAGCCCCATTTCATTGCGTACTTTTTGCATAGCACGACATTCCAACTCAAAACAATCTCTGAAGTTTTTGCTGATGTATCTGGAAGCACCACGGAACCCCAGCATTGGGTTTTCTTCTTCAGGCTCGTAGAGTCGGCCGCCTATCAAATTTGCATATTCGTTTGATTTAAAATCAGACAGCCTAACGATTACTTTCTTTGGCCAGAAGGCCGCTGCCAAGGTTGAAATACCTTCTACTAACTTCTCAACATAGAAATCTACAGGGCCAGCATAACCAGCTATTCGACGCTCAACCGTGGTTTTCACTTCAGATGGCAATGACTCGAAATTCAGCAATGCTTTGGGGTGCACGCCAATCATTCGGTTAATAATAAACTCTAAACGGGCTAAACCTACTCCTTCATTGGGGAGCCCTTGGAAATCAAATGCACGATCGGGATTACCAACGTTCATCATGATTTTAAACGGGAGGTCAGGCATCGATTCAACGCTATTGGTCTTCAGTTCAAAGTCCAGCGAACCATCATAGATAAAGCCAGTATCACCTTCGGCGCAAGATACCGTAACCTGTGCACCCTCTTTTAAAATATCCGTTGCATCGCTGCACCCAACCACCGCCGGAATTCCTAACTCACGAGCAATGATCGCTGCATGGCAAGTACGCCCACCTCTATTGGTGACAATGGCAGATGCGCGTTTCATGACCGGCTCCCAATCGGGATCTGTCATATCCGCGACAAGAACATCACCGTCTTGGACTCGGTCCATTTCTTTAATGCTGTCGACAACCTTGACTTTCCCTTTGCCTATTCGATGACCAATTGAGCGGCCTTCAGCCAAAACTGTACCGGTTTCCTTGAGCAGATACCGCTCCATGACATTTTTACTGCCACGACTTTGCACGGTCTCTGGTCTCGCTTGGACGATAAATATTTCATCGGAATCGCCATCTTTTGCCCATTCGATGTCCATTGGGCGGCCATAATGCTGCTCAATAATCACTGCCTGCTTGGCTAACTCGACAATGTCTTCATCGGTAATACTAAATTTAAGTCTTTCTTCTCGGTCCACTCTGACAGTATCCACGGACTTACCCGCCTCCGCTGTTTCGCTGTAGACCATTTTTAACGCTTTGGCGCCCAAGTTGCGACGTAAGATACTCGGCCTGCCTGCCGCCAGCGTGGGCTTGTGAACGTAAAATTCATCTGGATTGACAGCGCCTTGAACGACTGTTTCACCTAGACCGTATGAGCTGGTGATAAACACAACTTGATCGAAGCCAGATTCGGTATCCAGTGTGAACATTACACCTGCAGAGCCCGTTTCACTTCGAACCATCCTTTGAACACCAACCGATAGGGCAACATTCTTATGATCAAACCCTTGGTGAACTCTGTACGAAATGGCGCGATCATTAAATAGCGATGCAAAAACATCTTTCATTGCGTGCAGAACATTCTCTTCACCAATTATATTTAGGTGGGTCTCCTGTTGACCTGCAAACGATGCATCAGGGAGATCTTCTGCTGTCGCAGATGATCTAACCGCTAATGGCATATCTGGATATTCACCTTGAAGCTTTTTGAGAGCTGTTGAAACCTCAGAGACCAAACCCGCTGGTAATTCTGACTCTAGAATCCAACTGCGAATCTTATGACCTGCCTCGCTCAGAGCTTTGACATCATTAACATTTAATGTGTCTAAAATGGCATGAATTCGGTCATCTAATCCATCGAATGCCATGAATTCGCGGTAAGCATCTGCGGTCGTGGCGAACCCATTTGGTACGCTCACTCCCGCGTTACTCAAATGGCTTATCATTTCACCCAGCGACGCATTTTTTCCGCCTACTTTTTCAACATCGGTCATCGATAACTGGTCATACCAAATAACGTAAGCGCTCAAGGCGGCTCTCCTGCTTTCCAACTAGTGATGTTATGGCCGTTATAGTACTCTAATTCGAGTTTGTATTCACAAGGTTGTTAGTTTCAATGAATCGAGTCGCTTTCTTTATATCTGATGGCACAGGCATTACCGCTGAGGCCTTAGGGCACAGCTTATTAGCACAGTTTGAAAGTATAAATTTTGAACAGATTACTTTGCCATATATCGACTCAATTGAGAAAGCACATCAAGTGGTCGAGCGCATTAATAAAATTGAACAAGATACCGGCAGCAAACCCATCGTTTTTGACACAATTGTCGACCAATCGATCAGAGATATCATCGGTCGAGCACAATCCTTCAAGGTCGACATATTCGCGACGTTTTTATCACCGCTAGAACAAGAATTAGAGGTTCACTCTTCTTATACCGTGGGCAAATCTCACGCTGGTGGCAGTAACAAGTCTTACATGGCGAGAATCGACGCTGTTAATTACGCTCTAGACAATGATGATGGCGCGCGAACTCGCTACTACGACGGTGCCGACGTTATTCTTGTGGGTGTTTCGCGTTCAGGAAAAACCCCCACATGCCTTTATATGGCGATGCAATTTGGTATTAAAGCTGCTAACTATCCTTTAACGGAGGAAGATTTAGGCACCATGAGCTTGCCGGAATCGTTACAGCCACATAAACATAAAATTTTTGGTTTAACGATTGATCCTGAGCGACTTGCCGCCATCCGCCACGAACGTCGCGCAAATAGCCGTTATTCGTCACTGAATCAATGCTACTACGAGGTTGAAGAGGTTGAGATGCTCTATCGGCAAGAGCAAATTCCATTTTTGAGCACTACGGATTTATCCGTGGAAGAGATTTCTACGCGTATCATGATGGATACTGGATTAGAAAGGCGATTGGGTTAATGCATCGCCTCTCCTGAAAGGTTAATACGTGCTGAAAAGCGTTACTCAAATTTTGGGCAATGCATTCAACAACGATATTAATCGCTTGGGTTTTTGAAACGGGAGCGAGTGATCCGCTCCCGGTACTTCTAAATAACGCCAATCAGGACGCGTACTTGCAATATGGCTATGAAAAAGCTTCATCGCTTCATAGCTATTCCCACCCACTAAACTGATCACATTTTCTTGATCCTGTATCAATGCATCACGATCTAATCTTTCCGCAGCAAGAGATACCGCCTCAAGTGCGTTTGCAAACCCTAATGGACGATGAGAAAGGCGCCCAATCACGATATTTTCTGAGCGCTCTTGTCGTGAACGATTTGGTGACACCAAGTCTAAAAATGCAATCACCGATTCTCTCACGCCCATGCCATCCTTAAGCCCTTTTGCCAATGTTCGATATTGGCGTCTGAAATTCCGTGTCTCATCAAGGCTAAAGTTATCAAGCAATGCTGGTTCGACGAGGCAAGTTTGTTTGACTCTATCTTTCAGGCGTTGCTTCAACATCATAGATACCAGCCCACCCAAGGAATACCCAATCACATCAAACTCATCCCAATTCTGACTGCTTAGTAGCTGCTCTACATCATCGACCATATCTTCCACGTCGAAAGCATGCTCGCACTCATCGAGGAAAACCGTTTCTCCCATGCCACGTAGATCTGGCACCAACACCTCTGACCATTGCTTGAGAAATGGCGCGATATAACCATATGTGTAGTCACCTGCTACACCGGCACCGTGCAGGCAGAGGAGTTTTCGTGGCGGTGCATCCGCTGGGGAGGTGAGATCAGAGGCGGGAAATCGGTATTTTCGAAAGGCTATATGAAGATTTTGAAGGCGAATAAAACCATGTTCAATATCAGGGGACTGACGCATCAAGACGAACCATTATAGAGCCAAAGTTGGATATCTTAATGCGCTTTTGCTCAAACTCCAAAATTCCGAGTTGCGGGCTTGGCGTCAGCACTAAATAATACCCACCCTTGAAGATCGCTGCCTCTAATCGCCCTTGCAAATACCCGTAACTGGCCCAAGACTCTTCAACATAATGAGAATAAGGGGAAGATATTGAGTTCAACACATTGTAGCGTTCGCCTAATATGGCTACATCCGGTAGTGCTATTTTTCCTGAGCGAATAAATGAAAGAATTCGAATCGAGTGTTCGATCGGTTCATCGAGTTCAATCACGATGACATCCTGCTCATATTCATCGATGTGTATATATAAATCTTCCAGCGACATTTCTTTATCTTTGATATCAGACCATTTATGTCGCTGAAATTCAGCAAATTTCAAGCAGCAATTCTCTGGTAGAATGGTCTGCATCTTAAAGGATTGTGGCGCATCAACTTTTTCCCCTAGATCTTCGGTGGACATTAAATCCGCTTTATCCACTTCTTCAATCCGCTGACCGGAATCATCTTGCCAAGCAAATAATCGAGTTTCTTTCAGCTTTTCATCTATTTGTTCTGACGACGTAAAGTCATCAGGGTTAAAATTCTGCGCAACACCATTAGGGGTCACTGCACTGACGTTGTTCTTGCCTTCCGTTGGGCGGGTATTGGATGCACGCGCCTCAGATTTATTTTGATCGCGTTTCAGGGTTTGCAACTGGCCTCTATCATCTATCCAAGTGTAAAAGTCACCAGATCCATCCTTTGGGCTCGTTGCGCAACTGCATAAAGACAAGACCATCACACACCACCAAACGCTCTTCATCTAAAACTTGGTCCTAAAGGTGATGCCGGCGGCGGCAATCGTAAGCTTTGTTTTGATGTCCAAGCCGGGATAAGGGTTAGACGCCGTACAAGTTAAGCAATTTGTATTCACCGAGCCACTTGGCTCATCTGCCTCAATTTCTTCATAGCTTTCCATGAAGCTTAAGGACAAATCAATGTCTGTATCTAAATCCCAACGATAACCAAAACCAACGCCAAACAACTCTGCATATCCCAAAGGCGCCATAACATTCCGGCGATCTTTTGGAATGGAGGTTTGCCGAGGTTCGTACCCTATTCTGGCGCTAAGACGAGAGCTGAGGTCATATTGCACGCCGAAACCATAACTCCAAACACTTTTGTAGTTTAGGTTTTGCTTTAGGCTACTCCCCGTCACTTCTGACGGCGCAATAATTTTGGCGGCATTTAAAAAATCTAACTGACGATCAAATTCAAATTCAAATGCATCCCACTCATCGTAGTCTGTCCAGCCCGCATCAACATTAAATTGAAGTTTATCGAATAGGCGTAGTTTTATACCTGTTTGAAAGTGCTGTGGGTATACAAACTCACTCGTGACGTAACCGGTTTCTTTACTGACCCCCGAGGGCAATTGAAACATCGCGCCAATAATGGCGCCAAAGATAGAACTTCTGAACCCACGGAAAAATCCAGCAAAGTCATCCGTATAATCAAACTCAAACTCACCTACCAATTGGCTTTTCGCTTCACTTTGATAGGCTGCACCCCACGCAAACCATTCGTTTGGTTCCCACAACATGCCTAAGTTATAAGATGGCGATAGCGTTTCCTCTAACTCCATCGTGAGATTGCCAATGTCTCGATATGGGCCGATTCGCCCGCCACATAGGGAAATGAATGGCACCAGTGGATCGTTACCCCCTCCGCCTTCTTCACACCCAAATGCTTCTTGCAATAAATCACCCGCAGCCACTAATAAATTCGGTGCGCGGACATCCTGGCTGATTGCGAACGCTTGGTGCGACAACAGTACGGCTAGGCCAACGGAAAATTCTTCACTCACTTTATAGCCAAATGAAGGCGACAAATATGTGAACCGCTGAATCACGACCTGCTTACCCTGGTATCGCCCAGGATCATCATTACCTTTCGCAAAGCCAGCATTTAACGGTGCATAAACAGCGTTCGCGAACGTAAACTTTGAGCCCGGTGGATTAATCGAAAAACCGCCGGATGGGAGCGCAAGTACAGGCAAGTGTAGTGGTGTGATCCCAACGCCCGGAATGTAAGCTGCGGCATGAGATTCGCTGTGCTTACCAATCACAGGATCTTCTGAAACATCCAAAAGATCTTTACTGTGACAGTCCGGCTCGCCTTCTGGACAATCTGGTAAAGAATATTCAGCTTCTGAATGCAGCATGACATTCAGCATGCTGACACTAAGCTGTCGCCCATCTAATTTAGTCAAGCCAGCAGGATTGTAGTGTATGGAATTAATACCCGGTGGATCAGCTGTAACAGCATTGCCTAACGACAAGGCTTTTGGGTCAATCAATAAAGATTGACCTAGCTGCGCTTGGGCAAATTGAGTCGCCATAAAAGCGAAGAAAATTGCGGCAAAAATCTTACTATTCATAACCAACGCTCATCCTAGGCTACGAACTAGCAGGCTGAAATTTTGCTTTAAGACCGTTGATATCAACCGGCATAGAAAGCGATAACAATATGTCAGGAGAATCTTCTGTCATACCAAATCCCACACCAACATTGGTAATGGTTTTGGGAGAGACACGGATACCCAAACTAAAGTTGAGTACACCCGACATGCTGGCACTGCTTTCAATTCGGGTCTTCGACCCTGAGGCGCTTTGAAAAACGTATTTTGTTTCGTGGTTATAGGAGCCTTGAAAAGACATGCTGTAGGAAACATCGTAAGAAAGCGAATAGGCAAACCCCCCAGAAAAACCAATTCCTGCTCCTGGGTGAACTTCCATTAATAATGTTCCATCGGTAGACGGACGAACTTGATTAATATCTTTTTCAGGAATGGCGTACGTAAGACTGGTTGACCCAAACAACATAACAGGGTCTACAACTTTAGAAACGGACAAACCACTGGATAATGAGTAGTAACCACTGCCTGTAGGCAGTTTTTTACCCGAAACAGTCTCAAATGGACTGTCGCCTGTTTTTGTTTTAAATGACCCGTTAACAGTCTTGGTCATTTCGCCGGGGATATAAGCGTAAGGTTGCCAACGCGCGTTAAACGAAACATCTCCTAAACCGGTCGCGCCTATATTATCAGCAGAGTCATATTTCGCCACTAAGGGAACGGTGGTTCCGAGTGTTAGATTGTTTTTTAATCCGTAATCAAAGGAAAGATTATTGGTAATACCATGGCTCGCGCTGGGGTTAACATCAAATGCGCGAATTTGGTTGTTTGCATATTCAATGGTTAATCTTTGGTCTGCAACATAGCTATAATTTAAGCTGTAATTCATGGCTACTTTTCCTTCAGCCATCAATGAATACTTGTTTTCTGTTGCTTCAAACACTTCTTCAAGACTTTTTTCTTGTGTGGTGTCTTCTTCTTTTTGAGCAAGAGCATCACGTGCGGTGGATATTTCGCTAGATTTATCACTCCACGCATTCGAGGTCGCAACAATCCCCAATAGTATATAAATAGATGACAACCTCATGATGGCGTTCCTTATAATTATTATTTCCGTCTAAAGCGTATGATTTTTTCTACCGGCTGTTGGCCACTAATGGTATTAGCTTTTTCCGGATCAAACGGCACTTGACTGGCCCCAGAAGATGTTACAAATACATCATCATTTTCACTGTCGTCGTCATCGCCATAAATCCAATATCCGTCGTTGCGTGCTCTCGCAATACCGTTGTACAACTCTGCTGGCTCAGGCATTTGGTCAATGGGGAAGACATCTTTAAAGTCTCGATAAGCCAGTTGAGTAAACGTTCGCTCGTCGATGACACGTAGGTCTTCGTCTCTCACTTCGAGCCCCCCGACTGGCTTATGCCCATTCGGAAAAACAATAAATAAAACGTTTCTATCCCAGATCTCCATGAAGCGACTGATACTAAAACTAATGTTTCCTAAAGACGGGTCCGCCACGTATACATGTCCGTCTTTCACACCTCGAATCACGATAAAATGTTTAAAACCAGCATACTCAATCGGTGCAATTGCGGGGTGATCGAGTTTTTCTAAATCTTCCTGCTCTGCCCTAAATCCGCCACTGGGGTGTCCGAGGGCTGTGACGAGGCGCTTCATATCGAGCAACGAAAAGCCTCGACGTTCGACAATTTTTTCGGTGTCGCCAAATTGCAGCAGGCCTTCCATCACTTGACGTTCTTGGAAGTTACGCCCTAGATAAAAATCTAATAAGGTGGTGAGTGCTGCAGATCCGCAGCTGTAATCGTAGGCTTGGCGTACAACATTGTTGAATTTGTACTCAGAGAGAGGTTCGATGTTGTCTTGGTGTCGATAGATATTTTGTGCTTGGCCGGTTTCGTAATGCACGACGCCTTTTGGTTGAGGCTCAATCTCAACCATTTCCGTCATCATAACGTACCCAATTATTGAACCCAGTAGTAAAACGAACATAACGTCGTTGAATCCGATCTTATTTTTATTGTTTTATGACTTGCTGCGTCTGTTTGCGCAACGGTTACGCATTGTTACACTTATTACCACTTCACGCCAGTTTGTAGAACAGCTAAGTCGTTGGATTTTAAGCATATCTTGCTAAAGGCTGAAAAATCATTCACTTTTTCATACTAATGTACAAGTTTCTGTTTAAATTTCGGACAAGAAAATGAGATTTCTACATTTAAGTTGAGATCTGTAGAATACGACCCCCATCAAATTTAAGCGTCCCCCAAGAGAATCACCCATGGGTCTGTCTGTTGTTGAATTACCGTACTTAGCCTGTAACGCCACTCTTCTGTCCGCATTGGAGCAGTATGGGCAGGTCGCTTACTTCGGTAGTTCATCCCCTCAACATCAAGATGGCGCATGGTCAATATTAAGCGCTTCACAAGATTCTGTTTTAAACGGTCAAACGGGAGACTATTCACCCGAGACCTTATACCAAACATGCCAAGACTGGATGGCAAACATTCCGACCCAGTCATCGACGAGTGATTATGACGACCTTCCATTTATAGGCGGAATCTTAGGGCATTTATCCTATGATTTTGGCGTTAATTTACTGAAAATAAAGTCTGCGCATCAGCATAAGTTACCAGCTCTCGATATCATTTTTTGCAGTTGGGCTTATCTATGGAATCATGTTGAGTTGAAATGTTATCTAGTGCATTGGCCGGAATTATCTTCGGTCGGGTCAGATGTGCTAACAAAGCTGTTTAATGATTCGTTAGCATCACATCAATCCCCCAAACCATTTACTTTAAAATCTCCATTTCAACCCAGTTGGCAAGAGGAAGATTACAAAGAGAAGTTTGATCGCATTAAAGCGTACATCTATGCTGGAGACGCATACCAAATCAATTTAACACAGCATTTTTCTGCCAAGTATGACGGGGCTGCAGCCAGTGCTTTTGTCAATTTATTCAATAGAGCGGAAGTACCATTTGCTACTTATTGGAAATCTCAGTTTCTCACTTGGGCCAGCGCATCACCGGAAAGATTCATTTCAGTGAACGGAAACAAGGTTCAAACGCGACCGATTAAAGGTACGCGCCCTAGAACATTCAACGCCAGCATAGATGAACAAAATGCACTCGATTTGAAGCAACATCCAAAAGATAATGCGGAAAACTTAATGATTGTTGACCTTTTACGCAATGATCTGAGTAAAAACTGCGACAAAGTCACCGTACCAGCACTTTTTGAGGTTGAGTGGTTTCCAACCGTATTGCACTTAGTGAGCACGATTGAAGGCGAACTTAGACCGAACACCACACCACTCCAGCTATTACTAGAAGCATTTCCTGGCGGATCGATTACCGGCACGCCTAAAAAACGTGCGATGGAAATCATTGATGAGTTGGAGTTTACGGCGAGGGAGCATTATTGTGGTAGCACGTTTTACTGGTCAGCCAACCAGCGTTTTGATTCCAATATCCTGATTAGAAGCTTTATGTTTGATGACCAAAAAGTACATTGCTGGGGGGGGGGCGGAATTGTAGCCGACAGCGAATGTGCGGCGGAATATCAAGAAAGTTTGGATAAGGTGGGCAAACTTATGCAGTGGCTAGAGGCTGACTAAATATCAGCCGCCAGCCTTTATGCAACTCTACGTTAACGACAACGTTCTGTTACTGGCTTTTAAAAACTGACGTTTTAAATCTTCATACTCATGTACCGCGGGGAATTGCGGAAATTCTGCGATGACATTGTCCGGTGATTTAAATAAAATCCCAGCGTCAGCTTCGGCTAGCATCGTCGTGTCATTATATGAATCGCCTGCAGCGATACAGCGATAGTTCAATGAGTGAAATGCTTTAATTGACTGTCGTTTCGGGTCTTTTTGGCGAAGCTTATAGTCAACAATCATACCTTTCTCGTCAACTTCTAGCTTATGACACAACAATGTTGGGAAGCCCAACTGTCGCATTAACGGCTGAGCAAATTCATAAAAGGTATCGGAAAGAATAACGACTTGGAATCGCTCCCGAAGCCAATCAATGAACTCTTTAGCTCCTTCCAGTGGAGACAAAGTCGCGATCACTTCTTGTATATCCGGCAACGTGAGTTGGTTATCTGCCAATATTTTCAAGCGCTGCTTCATGAGCACATCATAATCTGGGATGTCTCTTGTGGTGGCTTTTAATGCCTCGATCCCTGTTTTGTTGGCAAACTCAATCCATATTTCTGGAATCAATACACCTTCCAAGTCAAGACAAGCCAATTCCATCCCACACCCCCAAATCGCACACTGCATATAATAATGAAGCTGCGTACTCTATCCTGATAAGCAAAACCGATCAATTGTGCCAAAATTAATTCGTTCTATAGATTCATAAGCTGATCAGCGATGGTGTTGTTGCATACAGGGCAACCTCACTGAACCATGCTTTTATATATGTTTAGAGAATTAAATTATATCCAATAATTATTTTTTAGAATAAGCCAGCTTTGATACCGTTAGCCCAATAATAAATGAGAGATGAGCCATGAGCGCCCCCAACTACCAAGATGTAGACGCATTTGATGAATATTTAACCGCCCTACAGCCCAAGCAAATTGTAAAACAGGCATTAGAAAGCTTTGACAACATTGCCGTATCCTTTAGCGGAGCCGAAGACGTTGTACTCATCGATTTAGCGTTAAAGTTCAACAAGAACGTTAAAGTTTTTAGCCTAGATACTGGACGTTTACACCCTGAAACTTATGAGTTTATGGAAACGGTCAGAAAACACTATGGCATACAAATAGAGGTAGTTAGCCCAGACCCTGCTGAGTTGGAGCCATTCGTAAAAGAAAAAGGCCTATTCAGTTTCTATGAAGACGGGCATAACGAGTGCTGCGCAGTTCGTAAAATCAATCCACTTCGTCGTCAATTAAAAACACTGGATGCTTGGATAACTGGCCAGCGTAAAGATCAAAGCCCTGGTACAAGAAACAGCATTCCCGTATTTCAGGAAGACAGTGGGTTCAAAGGTGCAAATGAGAAACTGTACAAGTTTAACCCTTTAGCAAACTGGTCATCGGAAGATGTCTGGAATTACATCAAGATGTTCGATGTGCCATACAACAAGCTACATGAGAATGGTTTCGTCAGCATCGGTTGCCAACCTTGCACGCGGCCAGTCCTTCCGAACCAACATGAGCGTGAAGGCCGCTGGTGGTGGGAAAATGAAGGCGGTAAAGAGTGCGGACTACACGCCACCAACATTATCACTAAGCAATAAAGAAAAAAGCAGTCGGTTTATTGACCGACTGCTTTTTAAGACAACCTTTCCGCCCAAATCCGCCGCTACCGGCTTGGTAATTCCTGCCCTGCAAATATTTCTTCCAGTTCAGCCTTGCTGTGGCATTGCGATGCCTTATCGACGGTATTTTTGTCCAAATGAGGTGCAAATCTTTGGATAAAGTCATACATAAAGCCGCGTAAAAAGGTGCCTTTACGAAAGCCTATTTTGGTTATGCTGCTCTGGAACAAATGATTAGCGTCAATAGCCACTAAATCACTGTCTTTTTCGGGATCAATCGACATCGTTGCGACGATACCGACCCCCAATCCCAAGCGAACATAGGTTTTAATCACATCAGCATCCGCTGCCGTGAAAACCACTTTTGGCGTTAAGCCCTTGTTCTTGAACGCTTCATCTAATTTTGAGCGCCCCGTAAAGCCAAATACGTAGGTGACCAAAGGAAAGGTAGCCACTTCTTCGAGTGTTGGTTGCGGCCGTTGAGCCAATGGATGTGTACGTGGAACAAGAATACTGCGATTCCAGCGATAGCAAGGCATCATGATAAGGTCATTGAAATGATCTAGTGCCTCAGTGGCTATCGCGAAATCAACCGTCCCGTCTGCAGCCATCTCCGCGATTTGCATCGGCGTGCCTTGGTGCATGTGCAGAGACACATCTGGATACTGCTGAATAAAATCTTGGATAATAGGCGGAAGCGCATATCGTGCCTGTGTATGGGTTGTCGCAATGGACAAACTGCCTTTATTCTCATTGCTAAATTCTTGAGCAACTTGTTTTATGCTTTCTACTTTGCGCAGTATCTCCCCAGACACCTTTAATATCGCCTCGCCTGCTGGCGTTACGCGCGTCAAATGTTTACCGCTACGTGCAAAGATCTCAACACCCAACTCGTCTTCTAACAACCTAATTTGTTTACTGATGCCGGGCTGAGAGGTATACAACACCTGTGCAGTGGCCGAAACATTAAGGTCGTGATGCGCTACTTCCCAGATGTAGCGCAATTGTTGTAGCTTCATAAGCCCTCCAGACTTGAAACCCACCCTAACCTGAGCATTCGTAAATACCCCCAAAACTTAGTCGATCGATGCTTACATCGACCTATCATTGCTCAAAACTCAAACTTTACACTGAGTTATCTAAACAAACTTTCGATTAAATCAACAATCAGTTATAAAAATATAAGTAAATATTCTTTTCCAGAATAGATGGAAAAGAATAAATTTACCAGCCAGTTCCCCCTTAGATCGTATATTCAGAGTTTAGACTATATTCATGGAATTTCTGTTATATGCAGCGGCAGGTGCATTTGTTGGCCTTATCGTTGGCTTAACCGGTATTGGCGGCGGCTCATTAATGACCCCTCTGCTGCTGCTTTTTCAAATCCCTCCACATGTAGCGGTCGGGACAGACCTTCTGTATGCAGCGATCACCAAAGCCAGCGGCGTTGTTTCTCACCATAAACATAAAAACATAAACTGGCCGATTGCAGGACTCATGGCGCTTGGAAGCCTGCCAGCAGCCCTTGCCACCGGACTTGCCCTCAAATTTTATTTTTCCGACTACCAGCAATACACGCACATCATTACGACCAGTCTCGGTGTCATGTTGATCCTGACAGCAGTCTTATTGTTGTTTCGAAATAAATTGCAAGAGTTCGCGACGCGATCCGCCAACCCTAAAAAGCATTCCTTCCTTCAAAAGCATAAATCAGGATTGACAGTTTGCATGGGAATATTACTGGGTGTTTTTGTTACCCTTTCATCGGTTGGCGCAGGTGCCATTGGCACAGCCATCTTATTAATTCTCTACCCAATGCTGCGGTCGACTAATGTCGTCGGTACAGACCTAGCGCATGCAGTCCCTCTCACACTGGTGGGCGGGCTTGTGCACCTTTCCCTTGGCAATGTGAACTACGCGCTGCTCGGTGCACTGCTGATCGGCTCTCTGCCTGCTATTCACATCGGGACCAAATTGGGGAGTCGGCTACCAGAAAAGCTACTACGCCCAGCCTTAGCCAGTCTATTGATGGTTATTGGTGCAAAGTATGCCTTCTTCTCTTAAATCATACTTGGCTATTCAATGTAATCACTGAGAGCGTCCGAGGTCATTCAGACTCACCATCGGGATCATATAAACCGGCACAGTGGAAACTTGCAGTACTTTGGCGACCACTGAGCCGATTATTCGACCGCGATACGCTTGTTCACCGTGGCTGCCGATTGCTATAAGATCCGCTTTTCTTGTAATAGCTTGCTGAATGATGGTTTCTGCAGGATCACCAAGCTCAACCAATACTTCGCCTAAAGATACATTTTCATTGCCCAGCGAGTAGTCCGCGTCCAAAGCATCGATCACCTGCGCTCGAATTCTGCTCAACACCTCTTCAACACCTTGATTGCGCAAGTAATCACGCTCTTTCTCTGAAATATAAGTATTGATAATGGATTCAGCAAAAACCCCCATGGGTTCAACGACATGCAATACATCCACTTTGGCTTGGGAGCTGAAAGCCAGCTCACCAATTTTCTTCATGAGGTATGGGCCATAGAGACCCAAATCGGCGGCGTACAAAATACGTTTGATCATATGGCTACAACAAAATGCCAACAACGATGCTTAACTAAGCATAGCACCCACCATCAAAATTGATGGGCTAAACTGTAAGCGTGTAGAAAAGTGAAGTCCTACGAAGGAGTGAAGAAATGGCGGATAAGTTATTGACCCTAAAAGAAGTATCCCAAATGTTTGATGTCAGCGAAACGACGGTTAAACGTTGGGCCCGAGAGCACCTACTGAAGAGCGAAAAGCAAGGGAACGACGTTAAGTTCCCTGAAACAGACGTTTTAAAATACAAGCAGATACATGATCAATTACACAAGTAATGTCAACCAAACAAATCGGACTGCGAGTGCGTATCGAGTACACGAGAACCGCTTAAGAACGCACTCGCAGACGTCACTGACGCATCTTCTATCCATTTTGCCACGTCAAGGGCCAACCAAGGGCTTCTAATGTTATCTGGAGTGTGAAGAAAGAAGTGCACGTCTTTCCCCATCTTTAGCCAATGCCGGATTTTACTCACCCAAGGCTCAAGCCAGACCTGATTATCGGCTAGGTTCGAGTAACCAATATAGCGAATGACAGGCGCTGATCCGGTTGAAATGACGTGACAAGGCACCCGAGGCTTTTTTCCTTTGGCATCCAAAATCGACAACGTATCCTGCTTCATATTAAAGAGCGGCCGAGTATCAAATAGAGTTCTATTTACTTCATAGCTTAGGAGTAGCTGGTTAAATGCCTTTTCTTGAGCATCTTTCAAGAAAAAGTCTGTGTGCCGAACTTCTACGGAATAGTCATAATCTTTGGGTAACTGGTCGATAAATTGATGCAGTCTATCCATCGAATTGGGGCCGAAACGTGCCGGCAATTGAATTTGAATCGGGCCGACCTGCTGAAGAACGCTTAGACCCTCAAAAAATTGGTCATATTCCGTGCAGTTTTGCCAGTTACCCAAGTGCGTAACAGGCTTCGGGAGCTTAAAACTAAATTTAAATCCCTGCGGTACAGAATCACGCCACTTTTGCCATGTTGATACAGGAGGAACGGCATAGAAGGTGGTGTTGCCTTCGACCGAATTGAAAAACCGCGCATAGGAAGTCAGCGGTGAATCGGCCACCCTTTTTTGAAAAGTCCAGTCTTTATGCTGCCACATTGGGCATCCAATATATAAAGCCATAATGGATTAATGTACTTGTCCTAAGCCAATTTCCCCAATATAGGGTTTAAGATGTCAACGAAAGTGGACTATCATAGCCGCTTCTTGAACAGAACATTAAGCTCGCGGAATAAATATATGTCTAATAAACGCGTAGAAGATCTAAACATTGAAAGCGCCACGCCTCTCATCACTCCAGAACAGCTAAAAGCTGAGCTGCCAATTTCCGAAACTGCCATGAGCAGCGTCGAAAAAGGACGAGAAGCTGTACGCAATATCCTAGATCGTAAAGACCATCGCCTATTTATGGTGATCGGCCCCTGCTCTATCCATGATGTGAATGCCGCTCACGACTACGCAAAGCGACTGAAAGCCCTTTCAGAGGAAGTAAGTGACACTATCCTGCTGGTGATGCGTGTGTATTTCGAAAAGCCTCGTACGACTGTTGGCTGGAAAGGCCTGATTAATGATCCTTACCTAAATGACACGTTTAAGATAGAAGATGGTTTAAAAATCTCTCGTAAGCTGTTGATTGATCTAGCAGAAATGGGATTACCACTGTCAACCGAAGCACTGGATCCTATCTCTCCACAATATCTACAGGATCTAATTGGCTGGTCAGCTATCGGTGCCCGCACGACAGAGAGTCAAACCCACAGAGAGATGGCGAGCGGTCTTTCTTCATCCGTTGGATTTAAGAATGGCACCGACGGGAGCCTAACGGTCGCAATTAATGCCCTTCAGTCAGTCGCCAAACCACACCGATTCTTAGGCATCAACGGTGAAGGCCAAGTCAGTGTGATTGAAACCAAGGGAAACCCATACGGCCATGTCGTACTGCGTGGTGGTGGCGGTAAGCCAAATTATGACAGCGTCAGTATTGCGCTCTGCGAACAAGAAATAGAGAAGTCGGGCATTCCCAACAATATTATGGTGGACTGCAGTCACGCTAACTCAAGTAAAGACCCTGCCCTACAGCCACTGGTCATGGATAATGTTGCTAATCAAATTTTAGAGGGTAATCAATCCATCGTCGGGCTAATGGTGGAATCACATATTAAGTTTGGTCGTCAGGATATCACCGAGAATTTAGAGGACATGGAGTACGGCATGTCTGTTACGGATGGCTGCATTTCTTGGGAACAAACCGAAGATGCGGTTAGAAGTATGAGAGCTAAGTTAAAAGATGTTTTACCCAACCGATAATCGATCTTGACCACTAAAGAATGGAAAGACTTGCTTTAAAAGCTGATTATTCGATCAGGTAAAAAGTTACCAAAGGCCAGTAATACTGGCCTTTGGCGTCTTTAACCAAACTATAATTATGCTAGAATGCCGCGCTCGCAAAAATGAGGACTTTAGAATGAGTCAACCTCAAGTGGGCATCATCATGGGATCCACCTCAGACTGGGATACCATGAGCAAAGCCGAAGAAATGCTGATCGCCATGGGCGTTAGCTATGAAGTTAAAGTCGTCTCTGCTCACAGAACTCCCGATCTTCTGTTTGAATACGCTGAATCTGCCGAACAACGAGGCATTAAAGTGATTATCGCGGGTGCAGGCGGTGCAGCACATTTGCCTGGTATGGTAGCCGCTAAAACCCATTTGCCGGTTCTCGGCGTTCCCGTCAAAAGTAAAGCACTTAACGGTATTGACTCGCTGCTTTCTATTGCACAGATGCCCGCTGGCATTGCAGTTGGAACATTGGCTATTGGACCGGCAGGCGCAGCCAATGCTGGTATCATGGCAGCCCAAATAATTGGTTTGAACGATGCTGACGTCACTCAAAAATTAAAAGCATTTCGCCAAAACCAAACAGACAAAGTTTTATCGATACCTGACCCAAGGGATTTATAATGCCAGCAAAACGTATCGGTGTACTCGGCGCAGGCCAGCTAGGCCGAATGATGGCGCTAGCGGGAACTCCACTTGATGTTGAGTTCGTATTCTTTGACCAAGCCAAGAATTCTCCATCTGCTCGACTTGGGGAAGTCATTGACCCTAACGAAGATGGCGCTTTAACTCGATTTATCGATTCTGTCGACGTCGTAACCTATGAAAGTGAAAATATCGACGCAAATCTAGTCGAACGCATTGCGCAATCCACACCGGTCTTTCCAAGCAGTCATTCACTTCGTCAAAGCCAACATCGATTGACAGAGAAAAACACCTTCCGTGATTTAGGCATTGCCACACCTGACTTCAAACGAGTTACCAGTAAAGTTGAACTCATCAGCGCAGTGAATGCACTGGGCACACCGGTCGTGCTAAAAACAACGACGATGGGGTACGATGGCAAAGGACAAGCGGTCGTCAAATCAATAGACGACATTGACGCGGCCTGGGAAAAGCTGCAAGGCAATGAGCTGATTGCGGAGGCTTTCGTCAATTTTACGCGGGAGTTGTCTGTGATCGCTGCTCGCGACACAAACGGCAACACCGTTGTCTACCCGATTGCTGAAAACGATCATCATGAAGGCATCCTGCGAGTATCTAAGGTTCCAGCACCCAATCTGGACATGGCAAAGCAACAGCAAGCTGAAACCTACATCACCCATCTACTGGATCACCTAGGGCACGTAGGTGTGTTAACGCTTGAACTATTTGATACGGACAGTGGCTTGGTCGCGAATGAAATGGCGCCCAGAGTTCACAACTCCGGACATTGGACAATTGAAGGGGCTGAAACCAGCCAATTTGAGAATCATGTTCGCGCGATCTGTGGCTTCCCACTGGGTAGCACGGCCTGTCGACACTCGCACGCCGCCATGGTAAACATCATCGGCAAAACGGGCGATCGGGCTTTAGTGATGGCCGAGCCTTCAGCACATCTGCATTTATATGGAAAAACAGAGCGCTTAAATCGAAAGCTGGGTCATATTAATATCGTGGCGGATAGCCAAAGCGAATTAGAACAGCACATTCACAAATTCGAGGATTTTATTTCGGAGTGTGGCGCTTAGTGCACTGAACGCCCATGTAACATCCGCAAAATAAAAAAGCCCACTATGTGGGCTTTTTTATTTTTAAATCGGCGAAATCAAACGGTTCTATTACATATAGGCGTTATCAGCCTGAGTATGATCCGTCACGTCACGGACACCGGTTAACGAGGGCAATTTAGACATCAATGTTTTTTCAATACCTTCTTTCAATGTCACGTCTACTGCACTGCACCCTTGGCACCCACCACCAAACTCCAAAACAGCGACACCTTGCTCTGTCACCTCAACTAGCTTCACTTCGCCGCCATGAGAGGCTAGACCCGGGTTCACTTCGTTGTAGAGGATGTAGGTTATTTGATCTTCAATAGGGCTGTCTTTATTGACCTTTGGCATTTTAGCATTAGGCGCTTTAATCGTGAGCTGCCCACCCATTTTGTCTTTTGCAAAGTCAATCTTTGCATCTTCTAAATAAGGGACGCTTTGTTTATCGAGATACGCTCTAAGCTCATCATATTGTTGAATTTCATCATTTTCGTTTACTTCGTCCGGACGACAGTATGCTAAACAGGTCTCCGCATAGGGTGTGCCGGGCTGTGTAATGAAAACGCGAACCGCCATACCGGGCGTGCTTTGCTTAGACAGCAGCTCTATCAGGTAATCTCTTGCGGTATCGGTTATGGTTAACATTTCGCATTCTCTTAAGGTTTTGCGCAATTTTACTGATTATTACCAACAATTAAAATCCCTAGTTGATTACTCAGGTATTACTCTTAGACTCATAGTTGTTAATAACCAAGCCAAATCATGTAATAAACCGAACGAGTGACTTGTCACAATACCCCAATATGCGTTACATACACTGCTTCGCAAAGGAGCACTCATGCATCGTTACTACGACCATTTATCCCATGTTATTGGCCACCGAGGTGCGTGTGGTCATTGTCCAGAAAATACGACCTCCTCTCTTAGAAAAGCCAAGTCACTGGGATGTACTTGGGTAGAAATCGACGTCTGCCTGACCTCAGACGGCCTGCCGGTTATATTTCATGATGACACACTGAATCGATGCACCAATGGCGAAGGCCTGATGCTGAAAAGCCACTCGTCGACTATTCTCGAGTTGGACGCCGGCGGTTGGTTCTCACCTGAGTATAGCGGGGAAAAGATTCTGACACTTGAGCAGGTGATTCATGAAATCATCGCGCTCGACGTTAATCTGAACTTAGAGATTAAAAGCCACTTAGGCTGGGAACCCGAGACAGTAGCGGCCGTCGCTCGTGTACTCAATGAAAAGTGGCCCTCTGATAAGCCACTCATTATCTCTAGTTTTTTACCTGAGATATTAGAAGAAGCACGGATTCACCTACCACAGTTTCCGCGGGGCCTGAATATTGATGTCATTCCCACAAACTGGCTCGAACGTCTGTCTGAGATTGACGCAGGCAGTCTACACTTTTACGAACCGTTTGCTGACCCCGCTAAAATTGAAGCCCTCAAGCGCGCGGGCTATAAAGTCATGTGCTTCACCGTGAACAACCCCAGCCGAGCCCAAGAACTTTACGAAATGGGCGTAGACTCGGTCTTTTGCGACTATCCTGAGAGAATGATCACGGGTCAGTGATTAGGAAACGTTCATTTGGACATAGTCGGCGCGATTTATATTCCTGAATGCTATTTGTTTATAGAAAAATATTCGTTTTCTGTATAAGTAAGTTTTGATATGGTGCGCGCCATCGTGGATTAGTCCAACCAGCGCCTCACGCTGGGCTTAGACCAGGTAGAACTATGTATAAGTATGATAATTACGACCAGCGCATCGTTGATGAGCGAGTTGCGCAGTTCCGAGAGCAAACGGAACGCTACCTTGCTGGTGAGTTAACAGAAGAGCAATTTTTACCTCTTCGCCTTCAAAATGGGTTATATGTACAACGCTATGCACCCATGCTACGCGTGGCTGTACCCTATGGACTGATGTCCAGTGACCAGGTGCGCAAATTGGCGCACATTGCTCGTACCTACGACAAGGGTTACGCACACATTAGTACACGTACCAATGTTCAATTCAATTGGCCAGAGCTTGCACGTGTACCCGATATTCTAGAAGAGTTGGCTAGCGTACAAATGCACGCTATTCAAACCAGCGGAAACTGCATTCGAAATACCACTACTGACCAATACGCCGGTGTGGTTGACGGGGAACTGGTGGACCCTAGACCTTACTGCGAAATTATTCGCCAGTGGTCCACCTTCCACCCAGAATTCGCGTTCTTACCTCGCAAATTTAAAATTGCTGTGAACAGTCATGAAGATGATGACCGAGCTGCAACGCTACTACATGACGTCGGTATCAAAATCGTCCGTAACAAAGCGGGCGAACTAGGCTATGCCGTCTACGTCGGTGGTGGGCTTGGGCGTACGCCAATAGTGGCTTCTTTAGTAAAGCCGTTCTTACCAGAGAAACACCTACTGACCTATCTCGATGCCATATTGCGCGTTTATAACCTTAATGGCCGTCGAGATAATAAGTACAAAGCTAGAATCAAAATCCTAGTGAAAGCAATGGGTGTTGAAGCATTCGCCGCTAAAGTCGATGAAGAATGGCAGCACCTCGTTGATGGTCCTGGCACGCTAACCGATGAAGAGATTAATCGTATTAAAGGGCACTTTACCCCACCGACATACGAGAAACTCGAATCAGAAAACGCTGAACTCATAGCGCACCTAGCGGAGAACAAAGCATTCGCCAATTGGTATGGGCGAAATGTGGTTAAGCATAAGCAACCGGGCTATGCCATTGTCACGCTCACGCTTAAAAAACTAGGCACTCCTCCAGGGGATTTGACGGATAAACAGCTTGATGTTGCAGCTGATCTAGCCGATCAATATAGCTTTGGTGAAATTCGCTCAACTCACGAACAAAACCTGGTTCTCGCTGATGTTAAGCTCAGTGATCTTTTTGATGTTTGGCAAAAAGCAAAAGCCAACGGTTTTGCAACACCGAACCTCGGCTTGTTAACGGACATGATTTGCTGCCCAGGCGGCGATTTTTGTGCACTTGCTAATGCGAAATCCATCCCTGTTGCAGAAGCGCTTCAAGAAAAATTTGATGACTTGGATTACCTGCATGATCTGGGTGAAATCGACTTGAATATTTCAGGTTGTATGAATGCCTGCGGTCACCACCATATCGGTCACATTGGCATTTTGGGTGTAGACAAGAAAGGTGAAGAGTTCTATCAGGTTTCACTGGGTGGCAGCTCGAGCACTGATGCATCTGTCGGTAAAATCTTGGGGCCTTCTTTTGCGCGAGTTGATATGCCGAATGTTATCGAAAAAATTCTAGCGGTTTACGTCGAAAGCCGAATCGAGGGAGAACGCTTCATTGATACGTATCGTCGTGTAGGTCACACCCCATTTAAGGAGCGTGTTTATGCAAAATCTAATTAATCAAAACGCTATTTTGAATGATGAGTGGCATTTGCTCGACTCGGCTGATGAAGCATCAAGCTTGGTCAATGCAATTGTGTCCGGTGATTTTGCACTGAATAACGCCGAAGCGGTTATGGCAGCTAAGTGCGGCATTCTATTAACACCAGACGCACAACTTGAAGATTATAAAGCACTCCTTTCCGCCGTGCCGTTAGTCGCCATCGAGTTTCCAGCCTTTGCGGATGGCCGTGGTTATAGCTTGGCGCGCCTACTGAAAGAACGTTATCAATTTGAAGGTGAAATTCGCGCTATTGGCGATGTATTGATTGATCAACTTTTCTTTATGAAGCGTTGCGGATTTGATACTTACGCACTGAAAGATGGACTCTCAGCAGAAAAAGCGCTGAACTATTTTCAAACCTTCCAAGACCCTTATCAAATGGCTTACGATAAAAAAGACCCTCTGTTTAGACGCAAAGCCTAGCGGTATAACGGCGCTTAGTCCTTCTCTAAGCGCCTTTATCTTTCCGATGCACCCTTTCTCGTCGCCACATGACGCCAATCCACAACCCTCCTCTCTCATTAGTCTTCCATAAGAAAAGCATTAATCATTGCAATCGTCGCGCAGTGCTTTACTCAAGGGGGATCTTGTATCAGTCTTACGTGTATCCAATTTGAATGACGCGAATTGATTCGAACTTCCTCCACGGAGTGCTTGATGGAACCGTCTAGCCTATTTTCATCTTTTTTCATTATTTTTTCAGGTGCCGCCATACTCGCCACTTTGTCATTGTACACGCGGCAACCCATCATAGTGGCCTACGTTGCACTGGGTCTCATTGCAGGACCATCAGGCTTTGAGTGGGTGTCCGACCCAAAGTTACTCAATGAAATCGCACACATTGGCATAATTTTTCTATTGTTTTTATTGGGCCTAGACATGCAGCCCAATAGTCTGCTGCACGTTCTTAGAAAAGCGACTTGGATTGCACTGCTCAGCTCCGGCATTTTCTTTTTAATAGGTTTTGTCTGCGGAACAGCCTTTGGATTCACACACGCTGAAAGTTTGGTGTTGGGTGCAGCATTGATGTTCTCCAGTACAATTATTGGCATAAAGCTCTTACCTACAACGGTTCTCCATCACAAACACATGGGTGAAATGATGGTTGGACTACTGCTATTACAAGACGTGATCGCCATTATCGTTTTATTGGTGCTGGGTAGCGTTCAAACAGGCACTCACGAAGTTGAAGCCCCCAGCATCTGGATAACGGCATCTGCTTTACCCATTTTGTGCGTGGCAGCCTTTATGAGCGTTAAATACATTATTTTACCGCTGCTCAGCAAATTCGATTTGTTTCATGAGTATATCTTTCTCGTCGCCATCGGCTGGTGTCTTGGCCTGGCGGAAGCAGCTCATGTATTGGGTCTTTCAAAAGAAATGGGGGCATTCATTGCCGGCGTGACACTGGCCACGCATCCTGTGGCCCAGTTTATGACCGAAAAGCTCAAGCCCATTCGAGATTTTTTCTTGGTGCTTTTCTTCTTTGCACTGGGCGCCAGCTTCAAGCTAGAAATTTTGGCGGATATTTGGGCATACGCATTGATACTCACGCTGGCGGTTGTTGCTATTAAGCCGGTGGTATTTCGATTTTTATTGGGGCAGTTTTCCGAGAAAAAGGTCTTGGCTTGGGATATCGGATTTAGGCTTGGGCAAATCAGTGAGTTTTCACTGTTAATTGCTTATTTAGCATTGGCAAGCAATATCATCGGAAACGAGGCTGCGCACGTCATACAAGCCACAGCAGTACTGACATTTGTGATTTCAACGTACATCGTGATCTTCAATTACCCAAATCCCATTGCGCCGTCATCACGATTGCGACGGGATTAAATGACATGACACAAAAAAGGCCACTGTTTAAGTAGCCTTTTTTGTGTCAACCAAATTGCATTAGTCGTGCTTCAGAATATATCGGCCTGTTACACGGCCAGCCAATATTTCTTTTAATGCAACATCCAATTCATGTACGGAAATTTCCTTACATAATTCAGCTAAGTCAGGCATAGCCCACTCACGCCCCATCTTGTCCCAAGTAGACTGCTTATGTCTTAGCGGTAGCTCAACTGAATCAACGCCAAGCCAGTTTATGCCTCGCAGAATAAATGGAATGACTGTTGTTGTGACATCAATAGAGTCAACCAACCCACAGGTTGCCACACTGCCCCCATAATTTAAAACCTTTAGGATGGTCGCGAGAGTGGCACCGCCTGCGACGTCAATGGCGGCTGAATATTGAGGCTTCAGCATTGGCTTGCGAGATTCATCAACGAAGGCTTTGCGGTCAAGCACTTCCACTGCACCTGCTTGCTTGAGTATATTTCCTGACTCAGGCTTGCCTGTTAATGCTGCAACCGAAAAACCAAGCTTAGTCAGCAACTTAACAGATGTTATCCCCACACCACCTGTCGCGCCAGTAACGAGAACCGAACCTTGTTCAGGCTCCGTGCCTGCCATCAATAATTTTTCAACACAAAGGGCTGCGGTAAAACCTGCCGTCCCCCAAGCCATGGCTTCTTTCGCGCTCATGCCTTCAGGCATAGTGAGAATCCAATTAGCGGGGACTTTGATGAACTGACCAAATCCACCTGCCGTATTCATACCCAAATCATAGCCAATCACCAGAACTGACTGCCCTTCGCTAAACTGACCCGTCTTATCGGAAATGATCTGGCCAGCCACATCAATTCCCGGAGTATGCGGAAACTGTCGAGTCACACCTTTATTGCCACTAGAAGACAACGCATCTTTAAAATTTAAAGAGCTGTATTGGACTTTTATCAGAACATCATTATCAGGTAAGTCCACGGTATTCAGTGTTTTAACACGTCCTTGATATTGACCTTCTACCTCATCAACAACATAAGCTAAATAATCCATACAGCCCTCCCGTTTTTTATTTTATCACTGACCAGAAGCGGATTAAGACACTACTCAAACCGCCGTCACAGTTACCGTTACAACCAAGTAAATAGATCTCTTAGTTGCCTAACAAAAATCAATATCCGAAGTCCTGCTCACCAGCTTGACGATCGGTAAACTTAACTTTTAAATTGGACTGAGCTTGTCTCCAGTAAGGTCTAGACAAACCACTTTTGAAACATAGACTTTGTCAAAACATTCTCAAGTGCTTTGGTTAATGTCGACTCAGTTCCCTTACTTAACTTTTCTACTAATGATTTCTTTTTAGGAGATGTAATCATGTAGACATCCGCGACTTCACATTTTTCTTGAAGATATTGATCGCTGGTCTTAATTTCATCTGCCAGATTCATTTCTAAAGCTTTCTGTCCATACCAAATATCACCATTGGCGACTTTATCAACATCGACAGAACTGCGATGGCCAGAAACAAAATCTTTGAAAAGCACATGGACTTCTTTTAGGTCATCCTGAAATTTTTCACGAGCTTTATCGGTATTTTCACCAAACAACGTTAATGTGCGCTTATATTCACCGGCTGTGTGAACTTCAAAGTCAATATCATTTTTCTTTAGCAATCGATTGAAATTTGGAAGCTGCGCAACCACTCCGATTGAACCTAAGATGGCAAACGGTGCCGCCACAATTTTATCTGCGACCACTGCCATCATATAACCGCCACTGGCGGCCACCCGATCAACACATACCGTTAATGGGATATTTTTCGCTTTTATTCGATCCAATTGAGAAGCGGCTAAACCATATTGATGCACCATACCACCGCCGCTTTCAACTTTAATGACGACTTCATCTTCAGGCGTGGCCATAGTCAACAATGCGCTGATTTCATCTCTCATTTGCTCAGCTTGACTGGCCTTGATGTCACCATTGAAATCCAGAACATACACCCGTTTCTTAGCTTCTTCTTTGTCATCTTTTTTATCCAGTGCCTTTTCTTCCTTTTTCAGTGACTTAAGCGCTTTTTTATCAAGCACCACTTCTGAAATCTGGTTTTTAAGTTTTTTATATTTGTCATTCAGACGCGTCACCTTGAGTGCGGCAGGTTTCACTTTCTGCCCCGCACCCACCACAATTCCAACAATCATCATTACGACAACCACGACAGTGGCAGACTTGGCCAAGAACATGCCGTATTCAGATAAAAATTCCACAGGTATCCCTCAGATTATTTTAAAGCGCGTAGTGTACATGGCCTAAGGATGTGGGGCTAGAACGGCGCCAAGGACTTGCCGAGCAGAGCCGAATTGCCACCCATCAAATGCGTACAACGCCGCCACTGGATAGACAGTTTCGATATAATTCAAACAATCGTATGATTTACTATTGACTCCGTATGGCAGCTCTCTTAGTCTCTTGCCGTCTGCATTGCAGATATTCACAGTGCACTTGTTTGTTTTTTGTACATCCGTGTAAGTGCACCACATACAGCTTTTAGCTATACAATAAGAAGGATATCAATATGACTTCTGTTGCTGACATCATTTCTCAAATGAAAGGCAAATTTAACGCTGATGCCGCTGCTGGAATGGAAAACGTTTTCCAGTTCGACATCGAAGACGGCGACAACTTCTACATCGCTATCAAAGACGGTGATCTAGATCTAGGTCAAGGTCAGCACGATGACCCATCTGTAACGCTTATCATGAACACTGAAACTTTGGTAGGCGTGATGACTGGCGAAACTGACGGCATGCAAGCTTTCATGGCCGGTCAATTGCGCGCTGAAGGCGACATGATGCTAGCGACTAAACTGGGTGAGCTTTTCCCTCAGTAATATCGCTAAACACCAATAAAAAAGGGAGCAATTGCTCCCTTTTTTATTGGTTCTATTTCTCTAAACCTAACGGCTAAGCAACAATAATCACTCTTCGAATGACAGCCGCCCTATCTAAGCTCACCAAGATTCCACTGCCAGACGCGCCTTGGAGTTAGTGGGCTCAGCTTTAAGCCCATCTTGCACCAATAAGACTTGAAAAATGCCACCATCGACCATTGGCATAAAGGCCGCTGACCCGTATTTCGCGGAGATAAATGGAAATAGGTTCGTCTCGTTAAACCAATTCCAAGTATCAGGCAGTCGGCTTTCCGACAGTCCGTGTACGGATCGAATATCGGTTTGCTCCTGCTCAAGCGACAAATAACGACCACTCAGGCGATCCAATTTATAGGCTGGCAATGCGTTTTCAAGCACGATGGAAACATCCATTAACTTGGCATCCAGCTGCCACTGATCACCCGCAATTTCAAAGTGGTGTCGATGGCCATCTGCATCAACCAATTCTGCATCGTATAGCTGGGGACTTTTTTTGGAAAAGCTAAGTGTGGCGATCACCTTCCCTTCATCCACGATAAAATACGTAAATAAATCGGCAGCGACAATGGCGCCTAGAAAAGCGCCCGTCAGAAAAATAAAGCCAACCGTGCCACGCAACCACTTGAAGAACCAGCCAGTTGATATTAGAGCCTTAGCGCAGATCACCAACATGACTGCTACTAATGCGCAAAGCAACGCTGCCAGTAGTTTTACAAGCATCAGGCAACCTTATAGCCCAGCTGCCCAACGCTCTGGATAGCCAGATTAAGAATATCTTTGCTGACCTTATCCGACTTCGACAAGGTCTCAATGTAATACTCTACACTCGCTAAAGCGTCAGCAAGAGCCTCCAGCTTGGCCTCATCCACGGGTAACTCTGAGCTTAATACGCGTTTTTCAAGGTATTTGATTGACCCTTCAATCACGCCACAAGCTTGCGGTTGATCCAAGAATATAAGCGCACCTCTGAGTCCATCTAAAGATTGCTTCACATTGGCTAAATGCAATTTATCATTCGAATCTGCAAAAGAAGCGATCGCTCGTTTGGCTAACGCTAAACCAGACTCGATTTCATCAAACAAGATAATTCTTGCTTCACTGAAATGTCCTTCACCAATGGGTTCGTGCTTCGGTTCAACGGGTTGATTGGGTTCAGAGATATTCTTCGTTGCCAGTTCGACCTGAAGTAAAGAGTCCGCAATTTCTGCCAGACCGTCTGCCCGCTCGTCATCATTTAAGTTTGCTAGGCCAGCTACCTGTTCTTTTTGATGCTTCAGTCGTTTCGAAAGCGTGTCTTGATTGATCACACCCAACACATCAGCCAACCGGCTTAACTGATTTTGCAATCGGTCGTATCCATCTGGTCTCAGGCCGCCACGTGCTGCAAGATCGAGTGATTCTTTGACTCGTCCAATTTCCTCTCCGAAAGCGCGTGTCAGTGAATCAAACGCGCCTATATCCGGTCCACGCATGGAATCACGCTCGGACTTGAGCATGGCTTCGGTCGTATCCGACGGGAGTTTATACAGTTGACGAACTTTGAAAATGAGCGCGTGCTTAGACTCAGATAATGCAATGATTTGCAGCAAGTCTTTCAAGAGTTCGTTCGCATGATCTTCTGTGAATACAGATAAACCTTTCTTGATCATGGTACGCATCATAAGGTCTATTCGACCAAACAACATCCGTCGAGCTAGCGTAAATTCGTAATCCTCTTCGGTCATGGCATGAATGGCTGCCTGACTCACCCACCAGAAACCCCAAGCGGAGGTTCCACGCATACCACGCTCTAGGCGTGAGACTGCACGGTAGATCAGTTTGAGTCCGAGAGAAGGTTCGTCGACCTTCAAAATGCGCAGAAGACCCACTTGATACATGAGCCTTAATCGACTCAGATGATGGCGAATATCTGTGCCTGATTTTTCTAGCACAGGTAAACGAGGTCGTAAGTTAACCGTAAAGAAATGAGCTTCAGAGATGGGTTTGTGGCCACCAGCCTTACGCACCAGATTAATAGCCGGCACCAGCAAAATAGGTTGGCCGCGATCTTGGTCCAGTATTAAAGAAATATACCGATTTAGGCTGATAAGAGCCTGTCCAAGCGCATCTAACTTAACCTCAAACTTAGGTGAAGTTTCCCCAATTAGCGACAGCATCTCTGTACAGATAGCTTCCGCGCCTTTCAATTCAAGTAATTTAAATGTGCCGCGCGCTAGGTTTAGCTCATCAGCAAACAGACGTAATTGTGGCTCGCCACGCTCCTCAGCGTACTGAGTAAAGTAGCCTTCAGCCTTTTGTAATGTCGCCTCTAGCTCCTTGCGAACCAAGCTAATAGACAGACTTATATTTGTGGATGACTGAATCATGTTAAAACTGATTAAACCTGGCCATGATCTTTTTATTATGTAGAGTTTTCAGCAAATGCGTAGATCCTACTAAAAGATGTTTATGTAAATCGTTGATTTGCTTCACGATTATAACAATGCATTCTATTAGAACGAATGGTTTTAATCGCGCCATATCACGGATTCTGATTTTGTCTCTATTAATTCAAGGAAGGCATCATGAGCCTCTTTCTCGGCAACGCTAACACCAAATGACCCCAGTTGGCTAGACAGGACGGCATCAATGCGGTGCTTTTCGGTATCAGCGGCCGTATTCAGCTGCGTTGAGGACTTCTCGTTAGCATCTGAATCCAACGTTAAATTCGTCTGCCCACCGGTCATGAAGAGGTAGACGTCAGCCAGTATTTCAGAGTCTAGTAAAGCCCCGTGCAGATCTCGGTGCGAGTTGTCTATGCCGTATCGCTTACAAAGAGCATCAAGACTGTTTCGTTGGCCCGGGTGCTTTTGCCGCGCCATTGTGAGTGTATCGAGGACGGTGCAAATGTCACGCGTCATGGGCGCGCCGTGCAGCTTACCAAATTCCATGTCCATAAAACCCACGTCAAACGGCGCGTTATGTATGACTAACTGCCCACCACGAATAAAGTCGATAAAGTCTTTGGCAATCGAGGCAAATACAGGTTTATCCTGCAAAAACTCATCCGTAATACCATGAACAGCCATTGCCTCTGGGTCGACAAGCCGTTCCGGGTTCACGTATTGGTGATAGTGATTGCCGGTCAATTTACGATTGACCAGTTCAACACACCCAATTTCTATGATGCGGTGCCCATCACCAATGCCTGTTGTTTCCGTATCTAATACAATTTGTCTCATTTCATTCTCACTGCTTGGCGTTCAGAGCCAAGTCTACCCCGCGGTTCGCTAAGTCATCCGCGCGCTCATTTTCTATATGGCCGCTATGCCCTTTTACCCAAAACCAATTTATCTCATGCTGCTGTATGGCCTGATCGAGCCTCTGCCATAAATCTTGATTCTTAACAGGCTGCTTTGCTGCGGTTTTCCACCCTCGCTTCTTCCAGCCCGCCATCCACTCTAATACACCTTTACGCACATATTCAGAGTCGGTTGTCATATGAATTTTAGAAGGTCTTGTAATGGCCTCTAGGGCCTTTATCGCCGCCATTAACTCCATTCTGTTATTCGTCGTGTTTAATTCCCCGCCGAATATTTCTTTTTCTTGACTGCCGTAACGTAGCAGAGCCCCCCATCCACCCGGACCAGGATTGCCCTTACAGGCGCCATCTGTAAATATTTCAACGATTTGTGACACGCATACCTCGAGTTGTCGGACTCACAACAGGGATTCCACCCACTGGGAAGGGGCGCCATTTTGGCCGAATTGGTGTCATTCCAGCAACCAGTTTTCTCGCCACCATTATATAGACCCCGCCAAAAGGCAGACCTGTCCACCTGAGCAACCGATCAAACCCACCTACCAACCCGTGGTAATCAGGCGGTAGTAGTGGCTGCGTGAATAACCCATGCCACTCTCTTTCTGATCGAAACCCTAGTAACGCGAGCCAATCATGCAGACGGCCCGGACTGATGTGATTACCACCCCAAGGAGGTTGTTTCGAACGTCTAACGCGACGCCACCCTCCCATTAAACTCCACGGATTAAACCCAACCAAGATAAGATACCCATTAGGCACCAGCACGCGTGCGGCTTCTCTGAGGCATTGATGAGGGTTGTCCGTGAAATCCAAAACATGGTGCAACAAAATGCTATCAATGGTGTTATCGCGAAAAGGTAAATGCCTGTAATCGACAACCGCTTGAGGTTGCTGATCTTCCGGCGCAGTTTGAATGATGGAAGCATGCTGTGCGCAGAAGAAATTGTGCTGCAGTTGAGTGCTTTCAAAAAATTGAACATCCAAAGCACTCAGTTGCAGAAAATGGTAGCCATGAATGGGCGGCATAAGCTCTGCAACAGCTTCGCGCTCAACTTCCAGCACCCCCGCCCCTTTTTTACTCAGGATCCATTCCAAGCGTTACCTCCCATCTTCTTTGTTAGCTAATTCTCAGCTTATAGCATTGTGTTCTATCTTCCCATAGAAGAACATTCCTGAACTTGACCCCGACTAAGGCTATTCTTACACTGCGTGACCCACGCTCTATCTGGTTTATTTATGTTTAAGTTTCACATTGCTACATTGGCCGTCTCATCTTTATTTTTAACGGCCTGTAATATGATTCAACCGCCCATGGCTGAATCCACACTAGACAGTACACAAGCAAATGAGCCCATACCGGACTTAATGATTGATGAGTCCACTGAAGCTCAAGCTACACACGATCAGAACGAGCAACCCTCCGTCACTGAAACACAGCAAGCTTCAGATGACCTTTGGGAACGGACCAGAAGTAACTTTAAACTCGACCTGAGTGTCGAAGACCCTCGAATCGCCTCCCAACTCGCTTGGTATGCCAAGCACCCAGCTTATCTAAATCGCGTATCTGACCGTGCCAGTCGCTACCTATATTTCATCATTGAGCAAATTGAAGTGCGAGGCTTGCCTGGTGAGCTGGCTTTGCTGCCGATTGTTGAAAGTGCTTTTGATCCTTTTGCCTACAGCCACGGTCGAGCTTCCGGTGTATGGCAGTTCATTCCATCAACGGGCCGCATGTACGGTATGAAGCAAAACTGGTGGTTTGACGGCCGCCGAGATATCCGATTATCCACCATTGGTGCGCTGAGATACCTTGAGGGACTGCATCGCGAGTTCAAGGGCGATTGGATGTTGGCACTTGCGGCTTACAACTCAGGATCAGGCACCGTCCGTAAAGCAATACGTAAAAACAGAAGAGCAGGAAAACCAACTGACTTTTGGTCGCTATCGTTACCCCGTGAAACACGGGCCTACGTCCCGAAGCTTTACGCACTCTCCAAGTTAATGCTAAATCCTGGCGCACACGGAATCTCCATCAAGCCTATTCCTAATAAGCCCCATTTCACGGTTGTCAAAACCGGTTCTCAAATGGATTTAAGTCAAGCTGCAGAACTAGCAGAAATTGATATTGAGGAAATTTACAAGCTTAACCCGTCATACAACCAATGGGCCACAAGCCCCAATGGTCCACATGAACTCCTCATCCCTTACGAAAAATACGACACGTTCATGGAGAAGCTAGCAAAGCTTCCTGAGGCGCAAAGAATTAAGTGGCAGCGTTACCGAGTTCAAAGTGGCGACTCACTGATTACCATAGCGCGCAAGTTTCACACGACGCCTGACGCACTCAAACAAGTTAACCCTATTAGAAAGAATTTAATTCGCACGGGTGACATGCTCTTGATTCCAACAGCATTAAACAACCTTCATGAATATTCTCACAGTTCTAGTAACCGGTTAAAAAGCAAGCAAGCCAACGTCAAAGCGCCGTCTGGCTCAAAACGAATCAGTCATACTGTGCAAGCAGGGGACTCTTTTTGGGAGCTATCAAAGCAGCACAATGTATCAGTGAAGAGCATTGCCAAGTGGAATGGTATGGCACCCCGCGACCCATTAAAGCCTGGACAAAAGCTCGTTATTTGGTCGAAAGACACCAGTAAGCAAAGTTCACTCAATAATACGCGTGAAGTCATTCGCAAGATCCACTATCGAGTACGCAATGGTGATTCGCTGCATAGAATTGCGGACAAATTTAACGTTTCTGTCACAGACATAAAAAAATGGAATCGCAGTAAAGGACGGAAAAAATATCTGCAGCCTGGTGACGAACTCATCTTGTATGTAGATGTCACACGAGCAGGTTAAATTAGACACTGAGCGCTGACGCCGGTCAGGCTTGCAATAAAAACGAACCGCTGCGAATGAGCAGGCGAGCTAGGGGGCAGGCTTTGAATTGACTGCCCCTCATGCTAACGTATTACACTTAACAACAATAAGAAGCACCCATGAAGAGCTATTTCGCTCGTCGATTTTTACTCATTATTCCTACCTTTTTGGGCATCACCGTATTGGTTTTTGGCCTAACCCGATTAGTTCCTGGCGGCCCCGTTGAGCGCATGCTGGCTGAAGCGCAGCTAGCCAGCGAGTCAGCCGCCCCCAGTACGGATTCATTTGGTTCTCAAAGTCTAGATGAAGACCAAATTGCCCAATTGAAGGCGTACTACGGGTTCGATAAGCCCATTTTGCAAAGTTACTTTGAGTGGTTGTGGAAAGTTCTTCAGCTCGATTTAGGCGAATCGTCACGTTATGGCGATCCAGTTTGGGACACCATTACTGACCGACTCCCAGTATCCATTTATTATGGTGTGATCACCATGATTCTTACGTATTTGATTTGCATTCCACTGGGCATTCTAAAAGCACTTAAACACGGCGCTCCATTTGATCATATGAGTTCAGCGGTTGTTTTCATTGGTTATGCCATACCCGGTTACGTTATTGGCATTGCTTGTGTTGCATACTTTGCCGCTCGCCTAGAATGGTTTCCACTAGGTGGATTTGTCAGTGATGAATTCGAATACATGTCTTTCACTGACAAAGTGGTCGATCTTATCAAGCATTCTGTTTTGCCATTAGCGGCTTACATGGCTGGATCATTCGCGGTCATGACATTCATGATGAAAAATGCCCTAATGGAAAACCTTGCTGCAGATTATGTCCGTACCGCTACCGCTAAAGGGCTTAGCTTTTCTCAAGCCATTCGGAAGCACGCTTTACGCAATAGCCTCATTCCTCTAGCGACACATTTTGGGCAAAATATATCCGTCATCTTAGGTGGCTCTTTTTTAATCGAGAAAATTTTTAATATTGATGGGATTGGCCTGCTAGGATACGAGGCACTCATAGAAAGAGATTATCCCATCGTGATGGGGATATTGGTCATTTCTTCAATGCTTTATCTAATTGGTAATATATTATCTGATTTTTGTGTCGCGTGGGCAGACCCGAGAATTCGTTTTGGGGAAAAGCGCTAATGTCAAGTTTCTCACCTCAAGCCTTACGGCGCTGGCAGCGGTTCAAAAGCATTAAACGTGGCTATTATTCTGCAATTGCCATTAGCATTCTGATAGTTTTAAGTCTACTGGCTGAACTATGGATTAATAACCGAGCGTTAATGGTTAAATATGAAGGAGCCTACTACTTCCCAACGTATGGCGACATACTTCCGGGTGAAACGTTTGATTTAGATTATAAATGGGAAACGAATTACCGAGCACTAAAGCGTCAATTTAAATCCGAACCCAATAGCGAAAATTGGGTACTTATGCCACTCATACCCTTTAGCCCCAATGAAAATGACTTTATTGAAGGGGAATACCCGCCCTACGAACCGAGCCTAGCCAGTGGGCATTATTTAGGTACAGATATGTCCGGTCGGGATATCTTTGCCCGAATTATTTATGGGTTTCGTATCGCAATCGTTTTTTCAATATTTTTACTCAGCGTCACCTATATCATTGGCATTGCCGTAGGTGCCGCAATGGGTTATTTCGGGGGCGCATTTGATTTATTTTTTCAGCGCATTATAGAAATCCTCTCCAATGTACCAATTTTGTACATCATCATGATCGTCGCATCAATTATTACCCCTAATTTTTGGACACTCGCTCTTTTACTTGCCGGTTTTAGCTGGATGGGTATGACGTGGTATATGCGAACCGAAACTTATCGTGAGAATGCGCGAGAATATGTACAAGCGGCAAGGGCGCTGGGTGCTGGTCATAGTCGAATTATGTTTTTGCACATTCTGCCAAATTCCATTTCTATTCTCGTAACATTCTTTCCTTTTTCTGTGGTCGGAGGTATCACAGCATTAACGTCACTGGATTATTTAGGGTTTGGCTTACCCCCCCCTACCCCTAGCTGGGGCGAATTACTGCAACAAGGTACAACTAATTTAGAATTTCAATGGATTTGGGCTTCCGCGGTAGGTGCATTGAGTGTCGTACTCACATTGGTCACATTTGTTGGCGAAGCCATACGTGAAGCATTTGATCCCAAAAAATATACATTCTATGAGTAAGGAAACATGATGAGATATCTGTTTTTTATTGCCGTATTAATCATGCCTTTATTGGCACAAAGTAAAACCCTTCCGAAAGATTTGCAGTGGGAAACGAACAACTCTGCCGACACATGGGCTGACCCCAATGCCACCAAAGGTGGCGTTTTTAATGACTATATTATTTCCTTTCCTCCCACGTTAAGAACAATTGGACCAGACTCTAATAATTCGTTCCGCTCCTTTATTAATGCCAACAAAATGGGGCTTGTATCCTTCCACCCGACCACTTGGGAAATCATCCCTGAAATCGCTACACATTGGGCGTATGGAGCCGATAAAAAAACCGTATATTATAAATTGGACCCCGCAGCAAAATGGTCTGACGGAAAATCTGTCACGGCGGACGACTTCCTCTACACAATAAAGTTTATGCGTTCACCGCATATCAATGCCCCTTGGTATAACAACCACTACACAGAACAATTTGAAGATGTGAGTAAGTATGATGACCACACAATATCTATTACGGGTGCGGTCGCTCGTTCTAAGGAAGAATTGCACTACTACTATGGCCTTGGCCCGACTCCAGAACATTTTTATGGTGAACTCGATGGCGACTGGGTAAAAAAGCACAACTGGAAAATTGTCCCGAATACTGGTCCATATCAGATATCCAAGATCAAAAAAGGGAAGTCGGTTGAGTTCTCTTTAAAAGAAAATTGGTGGGCAAAAGATTACCGATACAACAAAGGCCGCTACAACGTCAATAAAGTTGTAATCAAAGTGATTCGCGATGACAACATCGCATTCAGGCATTTTGAGAAAGGTGATATTGATAGTTTCGACCTAGTACATCCGGATTATTGGCATAACAAAGCCAAAGGTAAATTGTTCGACAATGGGTATATTCACAAGGTACTTTTTTACAACGATATGCCGCGCAGCGCTTCTGGCTTTTTTCTTAATATGGACAAGCCCATTCTCAGTGATAATGACACACGCATTGGGATCGCCTATGCATTGAACTTCGAGAAAGTGATCAAAACAGTGTTAAGGGACGATTACGAGCGCCTAAACGCCTTCCACGAAGGTTATGGTGATTACAGCAACAAGAATGTGAAAGCTCGACCGTTTGATCTCGAAAAGGCCAATCACTATTTAACCAAGGCTGGATGGACCGAATATAACGGCTCAGGCATTCGCATTAAAAACGGCAAAGAGCTGTCTTTAGAAATTAGTTATGCTAGAAAAGAGCATACGGATAGATGGACGATCATCAAACAGGATGCAAAGAAGGCTGGCATCAATCTCGAATTGAAATTACAAGACGCTACCGCGCAGTATAAAACAGTGATGCAAAAGCAACATGATATCGCCGCTATGGGTTGGAGCACAGGTTTCAAACCGGCATTTTGGCAGCACTTTCATTCAGATAATGCTCACAAGCCCCAAACCAATAACGTTACGAACTTCGATGACAAACAAATAGACGACTTAATTATGGAGTACCGGTTTGAAACAGATACCTCGAAGCGGATTGCTCTGTCGCAAAAACTAGAACAAATGATTCATGATTCAGCAGCTTTTATCCCAAGCTTCAAAGTCAGCTACACACGAGGCGCTCATTGGCGCTGGTTGAAATTTCCGAAAGTCCCTGGCACCAAGACATCTGCAACTTTGTACTCGCCTTTTGGAAATGGTGGCGTGTTTTGGATAGATAGCAAAATGAAAATTGACACAATGGCCGCTCGTAAGAGCAGCACTCGCTATACACCGGTAAACAATGTCTACGAACAATTTAAAGTTACACAATAGCGATGGCCAATATACTTAGCGTGAACGATCTGTGTGTTGATTTTCACACAGATCAAGGACAAATAAATGTACTAGACCATGTCTCATTTGACATTGCGCCGGGAAAAACGCTCGGGCTAGTAGGCGAATCAGGGTGCGGGAAGAGTGTGACCTCCATGGCGATCATGCGCCTACTCCCTCAACCAATAGGCCATATTCGTAAAGGTAGTATATTATTTGAGCATCGCGACCTCGTGCAACTCGAGCCTGAAAACTTAAGAAAGATTCGTGGGAACCGGGTGGCAATGATCTTTCAGGAGCCCATGACCGCCCTCAACCCCGTGCAAACTATTGGCCAGCAAATTCTCGAAGTTTTTAACTTGCATCAAGAAACTCTTTCGCAAAAGGAAAAGTTAACAAGCACACTGGAGTTGCTGAAAAAAGTGGGCATCCCGGAGCCGGCGGAGCGCCTTCCAGCCTATCCCCACCAGTTATCCGGAGGCATGCGACAAAGAGTCATGATTGCCATGGCGTTAGCCTGTAAGCCAGACTTATTAATTGCCGACGAGCCCACAACTGCACTGGATGTCACCATTCAGGCTCAAATACTCGATTTAATGAAAGATCTACAAAATGAAAATGGTATGGCCATTTTGTTTATCACCCATGACCTTGGTGTAATAGCAGAAGTTTGCGATGAAGTCGCGGTGATGTATGCAGGGCGCATTGTGGAGAAAGGATCCGTATTCGAACTATTTGATCATCCACGTCACCCCTATACACTCGGATTATTAAATTCCATCCCTCGACTCGACGCATCTCCCAAAACGCTCCTGAACACAATTGAGGGCCAAGTACCGTCGCTAACCACCATGCCTAAAGGTTGTCGCTTCCAAAATAGATGTGACTACAAAAGCCATGAGTGCGAGCAAATGTCATATCCAATGACCCGCCTCCCTAGCGGCCAATCGGTAAACTGTTGCAATTGGGAGTTAGTGAAGCATGACTAGTCAGCCCATTCTAGAAGTCACTGACTTAACAAAACATTTTCCAGTATCTGGTAGTGCACTGTTCAAAAATAAATCTGTTTTGAAAGCCGTAGATGGTGTCAGTTTGAAAGTATATCCGGGGGAAACGCTCGGAATTGTCGGCGAATCTGGCTGCGGGAAAAGCACGCTAGCCAAAACCATCGCGAGACTTTATGAGCCATCCTCTGGAAAAATAGTGTTTAAAGGCCAAGATATCGGGGCGTTAAATTCTAAAGCGCTAAGGGCGATAAGACCAAAAATTCAATACGTTTTTCAAGATCCGTATGAATCTTTAAACCCAAGACATACTGTGAGTGCCATTCTTGAAGAACCGTTTGTCATACATACACAGCTATCCGCTAACGAACGAGCGGAAAAAGTGTGTGAATTGCTAACAAAGGTGGGGCTACCTACCAACTGCCTGAATAAGTATCCACATGAGTTTTCTGGCGGGCAAAGGCAACGTATTGGTATTGCCAGAGCCATTGCTCTCAATCCAGATTTAGTGATATGCGATGAGCCAGTGTCGGCACTCGATGTTTCCGTGCAGTCTCAAATAGTCAATTTATTATTGGCCCTACAAAAAGAAATGGGGCTGGCATTACTATTCATTGCGCATGACCTCTCTGTTGTGAAACATATATCAGACAGAGTAAGCGTCATGTACTTGGGGAAAATAGTGGAAACTTCCGAAGGCCAAGCGCTATACAAGCAACCTCACCACCCCTATTCACAGTTTTTAATTGACGCGATTCCGAAACCCGACCCAAGACAATCTAAAAAAAGAATGCGTCTAACCGGTGAATTGCCCTCACCTATTGCACCACCAGCAGGTTGTCATTTTCACACTCGTTGCCCTTTAGCGCAGAAAAAATGTAAAGAAGAGCAACCCAAGTTAGTTAATCAATCGTCCAACGATCATTTGGCGGCATGCCACTTTATCGAAGAATCACTCAACCAATGGGATAAAATATGGGCTTCCTCCAAGGAAAACGCGCGTTAATTGTTGGTGTTGCCAGCAAGAAATCCATTGCATATGGTATTGCTCAAAGTTTTCATCGACAAGGTGCAGAGCTGGCTTTTACTTATCAGAATGAGAAATTAAAAAGCAGAGTTGAAGAATTTGCTGCTGATTTCGAATCATCAATCGTTCTGCCATTAGATGTAACATCTGACTCTGAAATAGAATCTGTATTTATAGATCTCGGAAAAAGTTGGGATAAACTCGACATACTCGTCCACTCTGTTGGTTACGCACCTGCACATGAGCTAGAAGGTGACATTAGCGAGGTTTCAACGAGAGGCGGGTTTAGCATGGCCCATGATATTAGCAGCTACAGCTTCTTGGCCCTTACTAAAGCCGCCAAACCGATGCTAAGCGATTCAGCGAGTATTCTTACGCTGACCTACCATGGCTCCACACAAACACTGCCAAACTACAATGTTATGGGAATGGCCAAAGCCAGCCTAGAAGCGGGTGTTCGGTATCTAGCAGCTAGCCTTGGCCCACAGGGTGTGAGGGTAAACGCCATTTCTGCTGGACCAATCCGTACGTTGGCAGCCAGCGGCATCAAGAGCTTCAGAAAAATGCTGAAACAATCTGAACAGCGGGCGCCGTTAAGGCGAAATGTCACGATCGAGGAAGTGGGCAATAGCGCAGCCTTTCTTGCATCCGATTTGGCCAGCGGCATCACTGGAGAAGTGATGTACGTCGACGCAGGATTTAATACATGTGCCATGTCGATCGATGACTTTGATGATCAGTAGCCAAGAATAATACCTATTGAGCATGAGAATTGAAGAGTCCGATGCAATCCTGATTGCATCGGATTTTTTGACTCGTAAAAACGATTGCACACCGAACGACACACACAAAACACGCCTCGACTATTTCCGAACACAATCAACCCAAATGACAGTCGCAACTGAAACGCTCAGCATTCCGTACAAAACAAGCATATTAATAGACGAGCCCTATTCTCTTTGTTAAATCCCCTTCACTGACGCTCCATCAAAAGCCCCAATCAAAAAAAAGCCAGTCAGCTGAACTGACTGGCATTTTTTATAGGTTTCTACTTAAATCGTTTAGCGTTGTGTTAACTTCTTACGATATCAGCAACATCCATTTTGAGTGTTTTATAAGCATTAAACTCAGCCTGGGACTTGGTCGCAGCAATTTCGTCTTTATCTTCTTCTTTGACTTCTGCAACTTCACCCTGCTCAATTGCATCAAGCCTGATAATTGCTTGGTTTGACCCTTTGATTGATATGCGCTTGTAGCTAGAGCCACTGTCCGCTAACCCCATTTTAAACGCTTCTTCCAATACTGCAGATTCAACACCTTCCGCTTTACGGGTTTTACCTTCAAACACAACCCAGCCATCGACCGCCTGACCTTCTTTTGCAAGCGCCAATTGTGATTCAGCTTTTTCTTCCAGTGCTTTCTTTGCCTTTTGATTCACTAGAGCCACTTCAACTTGAGACTTAACCGATTCAAATGGTTTGACCGCTTCCTCCTCATGGTCTTTAACGCGTACTACAACGGCTTTACCATCTGCCAACTCTATCACTGCACTATTGATATTATCGTAAAGCACATCTTCAGAGAACGCAGCTTCGATAACTTTAGGGTTCTTGGCAATCCCTACTCCACCCTGTCTTGTAAAGAATGGTGTGGTTTTAACTTCTAAGCTAAGTGAAGCGGCTGGGGCAGAAAGGTTATCAGCAGAGTAAGACTCATCCTTTAAAATCTCAAGACGCTCAACATAGAGCTTGCCGGCTTTACTGAGTTTAACCTCAGACTCAAGCTCACTTTTGATATCTGCGAATGCAGGTAATTCTGGCTTACGAGTTTCTAATAGTTTAATTAAGTGTAGACCGTCACGTGTTTCTACAATATTTGAAACACCATTTTCTTCTAAACCTTCCAGTGCGGCTGCGAATTCATCTTCGTAGACTTCTGATGTTGAGAAGCCCAAGTCGCCACCTGCCATTTTAGAAGAATCATCTTCGGAATATGCTTCAGCCAATGTCTCGAATGCTTCTCCTGCATTGAGCTTGCTCTGAATTTCTTTCATCTTAGTCTGAGCTTCTTCATCTGAGCCAATGAGTAATATGTGTGCTGCACGGTACTCTTTATTAGATTCAGCTTCTGCCTCACGATCAGAATATAAAGATTCGATCTCTTCTTCTTCTACAATGACTTCATCAGCAAGGTTAGCTCGATCCAATTCAATATATTCAACACGAACTTTTTCCTGCGACTTATATTGATCTTTATTGGCTTCGTAGTAGGTGTTTAATTCTTCATCTGTGACTACAACTTCTTTTTTAGCATCTTCTAATGCGAACTCAACATAAGCAAAATTGCGTTTTTGTACTTCGAGTTCTGCGCTGCGTTTTGCTTCGCTATCCGTGGCAAACGCGGTTAGTTGCCAAGCCAAACGGTTTTGATTGGCAGCAACATTGTCACGTAACATTTCACGATAGGTAAAACGAGTGAAGCCTGCGTTACGTATAATCATATCGAAACGATTGCGATCGAAAACACCATTCTCTTGGAACTGCGGTGTGCTCACAATCATTTGATCGATCGCTTGATCTGATACTCTAACACCGGCTTCTTCAGCCGCTTGCTTTAGTACTTTTTCTTGAATCAAACTTTCTGTAGCAGAATCACGCAACATGTTTTCATCTAAAAAGGATGGGTCAAAATTTTCACCAAATTGCGCTTTAAAGCGATTCATTTGCATCTCAACCATCTGAACGATTTGCCCTTCAGATATGTCCTCGCCATTAACCGTAGCCGGAGCATCTTCTCCTCCGCCCAACGACACAATGCTTTCAATTCCAAATAGCGCAAAAGTACAAATGATTAAGCCAACAATAACTTTGGCGGCTGTACCTTGGGATTTATCCCGGATGTTTTGAAGCATGAACTATCCAACCTTATTAGATTTCTTCTTCCTAGATATTAAAAAAGCGCATCATCTCAGATGCGCTTCAATTTAATGGCGGACCGGACGGGACTCGAACCCGCGACCCCCGGCGTGACAGGCCGGTATTCTAACCAGCTGAACTACCGGTCCAACTCACATTAATTAACCGCGTCTTTCAGTGCTTTACCAGGTTTAAAGCCAGGTACTTTAGCAGCTGCAATTTCAATTGGTTCACCCGTTTGAGGGTTGCGACCTGTACGAGCAGCACGTTCTTTAACCGCAAATGTACCAAAACCAACCAAAACTACTTGGTCGCCTTCTTTCAATGCGCCGGTGATCGCATCGATGGTGGCGTCCAATGCACGACCCGCTGCTGCTTTTGGAATGTCAGCAGAAGCTGCAATCGCATCAATTAGTTCAGATTTATTCACACTTATCCCCTTACCAA
Organism: uncultured Saccharospirillaceae bacterium; assembly: GCA_947503895.1. Classification (GTDB taxonomy): domain Bacteria; phylum Pseudomonadota; class Gammaproteobacteria; order Pseudomonadales; family Oceanobacteraceae; genus Bermanella. Next base: position 190,948 of record CANNFT010000001.1, on the reverse strand, counting down.
GAATGGTTATTATAGATGTAAACCGGTTTAGCTAAGCGCTGAAGGCGATGCTCACAGGAATCATTAGGAGCTGAAAGTTATACCAGCCGGAACCCAGCTGTCAAGCCGCCTAGCGCTATGTTTAATTAGTGAGTATTCATTCGGCTTTGTTGATTCTGCTGGCTTGCAGCTTCCTTTTCAATAACAGAAGCGACATTTTTTTCTAGATTACCAACTAGCGCAACATCCAAAACCTCATCCACCCACTTAACCGGAATGATTTCAAGTTCTTGTTTGATATTGTCCGGAATTTCTTTCAAATCACGTTCGTTTTCTTCCGGAATGAGTACCGTTTTAATGCCACCACGATGTGCAGCCAATAGCTTTTCTTTTAGACCACCAATCGCCAAGACCTTCCCTCTCAGCGTCACCTCACCTGTCATTGCAACATCAGCCCTTACAGGTGTATTGGTGATAACCGACATTAACGCTGTAACCATGCCTACGCCCGCGCTAGGGCCATCTTTTGGGGTTGCACCTTCAGGGACATGGATATGCAGATCATGGGTTTCGAAAAAGTCATAGGGTAGACCAAATGACTGCGCACGACCCTTAACTACTGTAAGCGCTGCCTGAATTGACTCTTGCATGACATCGCCCAATGAACCCGTCTTCACAATACGGCCTTTGCCACTGGAAATCACAGATTCGATGGTTAAAATCTCACCTCCAACAGAGGTCCAAGCCAACCCAGTCACCTGCCCAACCTGATCTTCTGCTTCGGCCAAACCGTACCTGAATTTTTTAACACCCAAGTAATCTTCTAATTTCTCTGGTCGAATGTCAGATTCGGCCTCGCCATCTGAAACAATATTTTCTTTCACTATTTTACGACACAGCTTAGCCATTTCACGCTCAAGGCCACGCACACCGGCCTCTTTTGTATAATATCTAATCACGTCTCGCATGGTCGATTCGGGAACATCAAGCTCCTTTTCTTTCACGCCGTTACTTTTCATTTGCTTAGGCAGTAAATACCGTTCTGCGATATTCACTTTTTCATCCTCGGTATAACCTGGGATTCGGATGATTTCCATCCGGTCTAATAGCGGCGCAGGAATATTCATACTATTAGCAGTACATATAAACATCACTTCTGATAAGTCAAAGTCCACTTCCAAGTAATGGTCGCTAAATGCGCTATTTTGTTCTGGGTCGAGCACCTCAAGTAATGCAGATGCCGGATCACCTCTATGATCCATACCCATTTTGTCTATTTCATCAAACAAGAAAAGTGGGTTTTTAACGCCGACTTTAGACATTTTTTGAATCAGCTTGCCCGGCATGGAGCCAATGTATGTTCGACGGTGACCGCGAATCTCCGCCTCATCACGCACACCACCCAAAGCCATTCGAATATATTTACGATTTGTTGCTTTGGCAATCGAGCGCCCAAGTGAAGTCTTACCAACACCAGGAGGACCAACCAAACACAAAATATTGCCCGTAGACTTTTTGACACGCTTTTGTACCGCCAAGTACTCTAGGATTCGTTCTTTCACTTCATCCAAGCCATAGTGATCGGAATCCAATACGTTCTGTGCGACCGTAATATCACTGCGTACTTTGCTTTTACTTTTCCATGGAATGCCAATCATCCAATCTAAATAACCTCTCACGACCGATGCTTCAGCCGACATAGGAGACATCATTTTTAACTTATTGAGTTCAGCCAAAGATTTCTCTTTCGCTTCTTTTGGCATACCAGTTTCTTCGATTTTTTTGTGTAGCCCTTCAATTTCATTGGGGACATCATCGAGATCGCCCAATTCTTTTTGAATCGCCTTCATTTGCTCATTTAAGTAATATTCGCGCTGGCTTTTTTCCATTTGCTTTTTAACGCGTCCGCGAATGCGCTTTTCAATTTCAAGCAAATCAATTTCGGATTCAATTAACGCCATCAAATGTTCTAGGCGCTCTCGCTCAGACACCATCTCAAGCATTACTTGCTTTTCATCCAACTTCAAAGAAAGATGCGCAGAAATGGTGTCAGCCAATCTGCCGGGTTCTTCAATATTTGAGATAGAAGACAATACCTCACTAGGCACCTTTTTGCTCATTTGAACAAACTGGTCAAACTGCTGCGTGACGGCCTTTATCAGAACTTCCTGCTCGCGATCAGATAATGATTCAATTTCAAGAGGCGATGCTTCAGCTTGAAAGTATGACTCTGACGTGTCGTAACCTGTTAGCTCTGCTCGACATAGGCCCTCAACAAGGACCTTTACTGTTCCATCGGGTAGCTTTAATAACTGCAACACAGTGGCAACTGTGCCCACATCATAAACATCGCCGCGCTCGGGCTCATCTGTCGCCGCATTTTTTTGCGCAACCAATAGGATTCTTTTTTCGCCTGCCATTGCAGCTTCGAGCGCTTGAATTGATTTTTCACGGCCGACAAACAATGGAATAACCATGTGCGGATATACTACGACATCCCTCAATGGTAATAGCGGCAACTTTTCAACTTTCATATAACACCCAAAGTTTAAATAGAATAGATACCAATTTTGACAAGATGGGGGTAAGGCATTAAGAAAACAAGCCCCTTATAACGCAAAAAGGGCCTTTCGGCCCTTTTTTATTTAGATGTCATCCGGTGCTGCTTTTTGGGTTTCGACTGATTCGTAAATCATTAATGGTTCTGATTCACCATTAATGACTGAGTCCTCAATCACCACCTTGGTGACATCGTCTTCGGATGGAATCTTATACATTGTATCCAGTAGGACACCTTCCATTATGGAACGCAATCCTCGAGCACCTGTTTTACGCTCCATCGCTTTTTGAGCAACGGCAGAGAGTGCTGAATCACGAAACTCAAGTTCAACATCCTCCATTTCAAACAGTGCCTGATATTGCTTAATTAATGCATTTTTAGGTTCTACCAAAATCTGAATCAAAGCTGCTTCATCTAGCTCATCCAGTGTAGCAACAACCGGAAGACGCCCAATGAATTCCGGAATCAAACCGTATTTCACTAAGTCCATCGGTTCCACATTTTTAAGTAAAGAACCAACTTCTTTCGTGTCATCCTTGGCCTTAACAATTGCATTAAAACCAATACTGCTTTTCTCAGTTCGATCTCGTATAACCTGATCAAGTCCGGCAAACGCTCCACCACAAACAAACAATATATTTGCAGTGTCCACTTGCAAAAATTCTTGCTGTGGGTGCTTACGACCGCCCTGAGGAGGAACAGAGGCAACTGTACCTTCAATCAGCTTAAGTAACGCCTGCTGAACACCTTCGCCACTTACATCTCGTGTGATGGACGGGTTGTCAGATTTACGAGAGATTTTATCAATCTCATCGATATAAACGATTCCACGCTGCGCCTTATCTACGTCGTAGTCACATTTTTGTAACAACTTCTGGATAATGTTCTCAACGTCTTCACCAACGTAACCTGCTTCAGTCAGAGTTGTCGCATCTGCAATGGTGAATGGAACATTTAGCAAGCGTGCCAGAGTTTCAGCAAGCAGCGTTTTACCACTACCCGTCGGACCGATGAGCAAAATATTACTCTTGGCCAATTCTGTGACGCCTTTTTTGCCTTCGCCATGACGCAGGCGTTTGTAGTGATTATAGACAGCCACCGATAGGACAACTTTTGCCCGATCCTGGCCTATCACGTACTCATCAAGCGTTTCTTTAATTTCTTTTGGTGTAGGCAATCGATCAGAAGGTGCATCCCCCTGATTTTCTTGCACTTCCTCTCTGATGATGTCGTTGCATAGGTCAACACATTCATCACAGATAAAGACCGAAGGGCCCGCTATTAACTTACGCACTTCATGCTGGCTTTTGCCGCAAAAAGAGCAGTAGAGCAGTTTACCCTTATCTTCGCCTTTACCGTTTGATTCGTCGGTCATTCGACCCCCTCATTAACTCGGTCGCATCTGACAAAGATGTCGCTAAATACAGTGATTTTCAAGTAGCTATACCAAAAAAATCCAAAAGGCAGCTGCCTTAACCCTGACGCTTTTCTAGGATTTGGTCAACCAAGCCATATTCTAAAGCTTCTGGCGCATCCATGAAGTTATCACGCTCAGTATCTGCCGCTACTTTCTCAACACTGTTACCAGTATGCTGTGCCAATATTTTATTTAGACGGTTTTTCGTCTCTTTAATATTCTCTGCATGAATAAGGATATCTGTTGCCTGTCCTTGCGCACCGCCACTTGGCTGGTGAATCATAACTCGACTGTTTGGCAAGCAGAAACGCTTGTCTTTCGCACCAGATGCCAACAAAAATGCACCCATGCTGCATGCTTGGCCGATGCAAATCGTGTTCACATCAGGCTTGATGAACTGCATGGTGTCATAGATCGACATACCTGCAGTCACAGATCCACCAGGAGAATTGATATACAGGTGGATGTCTTTTTCTGGGTTTTCAGCCTCAAGAAACAACAACTGAGCAACCACAAGATTGGCCATGTGGTCTTCTACCTGGCCAACAAGAAAGATGACACGCTCTTTCAATAAACGAGAGTAAATATCATAGGATCGCTCCCCGCGCGCAGTTTGTTCAACCACCATAGGGACTAGGCCAGACATTGTGATAGAGGAGTCTTGAGCGGCCAATAGATCTTTCATTCGTTATCTCCATCAACGACACTTTGAAAAAAACAGCTGTCACTGCGATCAGTAACAGCTGTTTTATGGAGTGTAGACTTTTTTTATGCCATTTGGCACTAAAGAGTAGCTGAAAAATTGATTATTGGGCTGGGTTTGCCGCTTTAATCGCATCTTCGTAGTTGCTAGCCTTCTGAGTCACCTTGGCTTGATCCAGCAGAGTGTCTACAACTTGTTCTTCAAGTGCCAAAGCTTCCAACTGAGCAAGTTGCTCTTTGTTGGACTTGTAGTATTGCTTAACCTGCTCAGGATCTTGGAAGGTAGAGGCCATATCTTCAATTAAAGCATCTACGCGAGCAGAATCAGCTTTTAGTTCGAACTTTTCAATCGCTGCATTGATCAGCAATCCAAGCTTAACACGACGCTCAGCTTGAGCTGTGAACAACTCATCAGGCAATGCGCTTGCATCAAACTGTTGACCGCCACCAAACTGCTGAATAGCCTGCTGCTTCAGACGCTGAATTTCTTGAGCGACTAGTGCAGAAGGAACATCGATAGCATTTTGAAGTACTAAGCCATCCATTACTTGATTCTTAGTATGACGCTGAATCGCTTGTTTTAGTTCGCGAGCCATGTTCTTGCTAACTTCTTCTCGGAAAGCTGCTTCAGAGTCGGCCTCGACACCAAACTTAGTGAAAAACTCTTCATTTAGCTCTGGTAGCTCAGCTACCTCAACCGCATGAACAATAATCTTAAATTCAGCTTCTTTACCTTGAAGGTCTTCAGATTGATAGTCTTCAGGGAAAGTCACCTTAATGGTTTTCTCTTCACCCGCCTTCGAACCAATCAATTGATCTTCAAAGCCTGGAATCATGCTCTTAGAGCCCAATACCAAGGAGTAACCTTCTGCCTTGCCGCCTTCAAAAGCTTCGCCATCTACGTAACCATCAAAGTCGATCTTAACTCGATCGCCATCTTTGGCCGCTTCAGCGGTTTCTGAGTACTCAGCTTGTTGCTTACGCAAGATATCTAACATGTTATCCATGTCTGCATCTGTCACGTCAGCAGTCAGTTGCTCGACTTCGATGGCATCAAGGCCTTGCAACTCAACAACCGGGTATATCTCGAAGGTGGCAGTAAATTGAAAGTCTTTGCCTTCTTCATCTACAGTCGGCTCAACTTGAGGCGCGCCTGCAGGGTTTAATTTCTCTTGAGTAATCGCCTCGATGAAGCCGCGCTGCATTTGCTCGCCTAAGACTTCTTCGCGAACGCCTTTACCATAGCGCTGTTTAACGATTCGCATTGGCACTTTGCCAGAGCGAAACCCGTCAATTCGGGCGTTACGTGATACTTGTTGTAAACGCTTGCTGATTTCCTGCTCTACGTTAGCAGCAGGGATATCGATAATCAGCTTGCGTTCCAAGCCAGATGTTGTTTCAACGGAAACTTGCATTAATGCCTCTCACACACATACAGAAGCTAGTGGATTTTCAGGGGACAACACTCTATTGATGTGTATCCGGCGAATCAAGCCTTTTTCAACCAAATAGGTAACTTACACACGTGTAATCCTGATGGAAGTGCTTATTTTATACAAAATTAGGCCAATATCGACCATTGAATACTGTTCAACCATACAGTACTGTATATAAAAACATATCAATGAGTGCAACATGCTAGCCACGACAAATCACAAATTTCAAACTGAAAAATACTGGCGCCTTTGGGTGTGCCCTTCCGCAAACCAGCAAAAAGCACTTAAGACATGGCCAAAAGAGACACAAGATAGAGTGCTTCTTTTACACGCCAAAACCCAGCGTGGTGCCAAGGGAGCCATTATGATGGCCATAAACTCCCAATTACATGAGTCAATCACCGCTCCCCTCAGTTTATTCTCAAAGTCCGATGCAAGCGCCATTGATAAAGCTGGCCTTGCAAAGGGCGTTCAGATCATTTGGAATGACTCGCCCGCAACCAGCAAACACACTCGACCGTCAAAAATTGCATTCATACACGCTTAGCGCACACGCAACACAAGATTAACTGGCTATGAATCAATTGCTTAGTTGGTCGCAGATAAGATTGCTTCAACCCTTGCAACATCGCTCGGTGTATCAATTCCGTGCCCAGGTGCTTCATCAATAACACCCATATGAATTTTCACTCCGTAGCAAAGTGCGCGGAGTTGCTCTAAGCACTCCGCTTGCTCCAGCGCTGTAGATTTCATCTTCAAATAATCCTTTAAAAACGATACGCGATAACCGTACATTCCGATGTGCCGATAGACGGGGGCGAGCTTTGTCATATTATCTTGGCCGGAACGATAGAGGTCACGATCCCAAGGAATGGGCGCTCGACTAAAGTACATCGCATAACCTTCATTCTGCAGCACCACTTTGACGACATTCGGGTCAAATGCATCTTCTGCACAGTCAATGGGCGTGCAAAGCGACGACATGCCAGCGTCAGGATGCTCAATCAAACTCAGAGCAGTTTGTTCGATCAGAGATTTTGGTATGAGAGGTTCGTCGCCTTGCAGGTTCACAATGACGTCATCATCATTCCAATCCAATTTCTCGACAACCTCCGCGATTCTTTCAGTGCCGTTTTCATGATTGGGATCGGTCATTACAACGGTCGCGCCGAAGGATGTCGCCACTTTTTGAATTCGCTCATCGTCAGTCGCAATGACAATTTCATGCGCGCCACTTTCCAGTGCGCGATGGTAGACGTGCTCAATCATGGGCTTCCCAGATAACTCAATAAGTGGCTTACCCGGCAATCGGCTCGAACCATATCGAGCCGGAATAACGATTTTGAAATTTTTTGACATGTGCGTGTTTTCAATAGTTATCTAAATGAATACTTAAACGAGTTTTGCAAAGTCTTTGGATTCGAATTCTGGCAGCATAGCTTTTATATATGCCTCTTCTAAGTCCATCTTTGCAGATAAAATATGATCGCAAACTTCGCGAGCAACACCCTTCCCGCCCGCAGACTCAAGCTCTAATGTGGCGTACTTTTTTACCATCCAAAAAGCGTCTGAAGGCGCAAATGATACGCCCACTTTTTGCATTACTTTTAAATCAATAACATCATCGCCCGCATAGGCAACTTCATCTAATTGAATTCCAAGCACGGACATTAACTCTAACAAGACTTTTAGCTTGTCTGTTGTGGCGGGGAAAAAGTGCTTAACACCAAGGTCTGACATGCGTTTGGTTAGAGGCTCAGAAGTCTTGGCCGATATTACTGCTACATCCACACCATAGGTTTGGAGCAGTTTAATGCCAACACCATCCTTAACGTTAAAATGTTTTACGGCCTCCCCACTCGCTGAATACGACAGTGTTCCGTCGGTCAATACGCCGTCCACATCAAAAACTACCAGTTTGATTTTTTCTTTTTGCGCATTCAAAGCTGAGCTGCTCATGAGTCATCCCCTTTCCCTTCTCGACCATATTGATCACTAAACCGAACAATATCGTCTTCACCTAAATACGCACCCGATTGTACTTCTATCATCTCCAATGGGATTTTTCCTGGGTTCTCAAGACGATGGGTTTCACCTAGAGGAATAAAAGTTGATTCGTTTTCACTCATTAGAAAAACATTTTCACCACGTGTGACTCGCGCTGTACCTTTCACAACAATCCAATGTTCAGCTCGATGATGGTGCTTTTGCAAAGACAACTGTGCGCCGGGGTTGACGACAATTCGCTTAACCTTAAAGCGATCATCTTCATCCACAGTTTCATAAGAGCCCCAAGGGCGGAATGCGCGCGCATGCAGCTCCACTTCGGGTCTTGCTTGAGATTTTAGTCGACTAACGATTTTCTTAACTTGCTGGGCGCTGTTTTTATGGGCAACTAAGACGGCATCCTTCGTATCCACTATGACCAAATCTTCAACGCCTAGCGCAGCAATCAGTCGCTTTTCACCTTTGATGAAATTTCCGGAGGCCCCTTCCAGCATAACGTCACCAATGACTACGTTATCGTCCTGATCTTTATCGCCGATCTCCCAAAGCGCACTCCATGATCCCACATCGTTCCAACCGGCAGACATCGGAACGACAGCGGCTAACTGAGTTTTCTCCATGACGGCATAATCGATGGAATCTTCTGGGCAAGCAGAAAAGGAGCGTTCAGATAACTGCACGTATCCATACACACGCTCCGCATCGTCGACTGCGGCCCGCACTGTCTTAAAAATATCTGGCGCATGAGCTTGTAACTCAGATAGAAAAACGGATGCCTTGAATAGAAACATACCGCTGTTCCAGTAATAATCACCCGAATCTAAATACTGCTGCGCGGTAGCCGCATCGGGCTTTTCGACAAAGGCATCCACGGCAAAGCTGTCATCACCAAAATCCTTTCCCGATTTGATGTAGCCATAGCCTGTTTCTGGCTGTGTCGGCTCAATTCCAAACGTCACTAAGCGTCCTGATTCTGCGGAAGGCACACCTCTTAAAACAGCCGCCTCGAAAGCTTCTTGATCTTTGATGGCGTGATCTGCTGCAAGCACAAGCATTAAAGGATCTTCACCTCGCTTACGAAATTCTAGTGCGGCTGCCGCGATAGCAGGAGCAGTATTGCGGCCCACAGGTTCAAGCAATATGCGATCGGGAGCGACACCAAAATGCTTACCTTGGTCTGCTACTAAAAATCGGTGATCGGTATTACAGATGATTAAAGGCGCTTCACCTTGGAGGTTTTCCACTCTTGATAACGTATCTTGCAGCAGCGTTGAGCCGGTGTTAACCAAAGACAATAACTGCTTAGGGTAAAGCTCTCTCGAAAGTGGCCATAAGCGAGAGCCCACACCGCCCGACATCACCACGGGAACGATCTTCATAGTTGTTTCCATTTATACATGAGATTGCTGCGCACTTTACACGATGCAGAAAACCGGTGCCAGCCAGCAGCCATTGGCTCACGCATGTAAAATTTCTGGATTCACACCCCAAAATGGATAGATTTAATCGCAAATAACGCCTGGGGGTCCGCCTAGCCAAAGTGCCCATCCCTACGCTGTCACTAACACCTAAGTGCTCGCCCCGAATAGACCGCAGTGCGAAAGTGAAGGTGATATCCGTAGAAGGGTCAACCTCTGATAGTGCAGTGCTAACTGGATGGCGCGGTATCTGCGGCGCACTTTAACGCTTAAATGACTTCAAAGTGCGAAAGAGGAAATGGTACTGCGTAAGAAGAGTCTCTGGTAATGCCGTGCTAATTGGATGGCGCGGTGTCTGCACCGCACTTTCACCCTTAAATGACTTCAAAGTGCTTAAAGGGAAATGGAACTGCGTAAGAAGGGTCTATCTCTGGTAATGCCGTGCTAACTGGACGTCGCGGTGTCTGCGCCGCACTTTCACTTCCTTATAAATTTCGAAGTAAAAGGAGAAATGGTATCTCGTAGGAGCACTGACCTCTGATAGCGTCGTGCTAACTGGACGGTGCGGTGTTTGCGCTGCACTTTCACGCTTAAATGACGTCAAAATGCTCAAGAAGACCACACTTAAATGACCTAAAAGCGTGAAAGAAGAAATGGTATCCCGTAGGGGAGTCGAACCCCTGTTACCGCCGTGAAAGGGCGGTGTCCTAGGCCTCTAGACGAACGGGACACAAGGAACTTCTATGACTTGGTGGAGCCAGGCGGGATCGAACCGCCGACCTCAACACTGCCAGTGTTGCGCTCTCCCATCTGAGCTATGGCCCCAAATCAAGAGGCGCGTATCCTAATGACACGCCCCTCCCCTGTCAAGTACTGCCGATCTAAACGTTAAGTGACTGCTCGATGCTCTCGGCTACCGATCGATACTCTTTCTCTAGCTTTTTCATGCCTTTTTTCGAGACACCGCCGAGCACATTAATCGCATGCCTAACACGCGCTCGACTCATATCGGGACCAATCATCTCCATGCTATCCAGTACAGAAAATGAATTCGCAGTCCCTGCAATGGATACAAAAAAACCAAACAAAAAGTCTTTAGGCTTAATATCCATCACTTTTGCTAGCGCAAACAATCGGCCTTGGATTTCACTCTTCTCCCAGTGGCGTATGGCTTCAAGCTGCCAAAGTCCCATTTGCAACAACTTGACCATGCTTTCCGCATCAATGTTCTTGTGCTCAAAATCAGACTCCGCTACTTCCGGCATGCCCGACAATAGGAAGCCTGCTAAAGGAACAACATCAGAGAACCGCTCAATACGAGGTTGAATATGAGCAATGGCCGGCTCAAGGCTTTGCTTGTTTAACCCCCAATCTATGAAACGCTCAATGAAGGCCTCAGTTGACAAGCCTCTTAGCCATTGACTGTTTAACCAACTCAACTTCTCTTGGTCAAAAATTGGCCCGCCAAGAGAGACTCGCTGAATATCGAAATTCTCAAACATTTCATTACGACTGAATTGCTCACGCTCATCTGGCATTGACCATCCCATACGGCCAAGATAGTTCAACAACGCTTCCGGCATGAAGCCCATCTTCTTGTAATACAAGATACTGGTTGGGTTTTTGCGCTTACTAAGCTTTGACTTATCTGGGTTACGAAGCAGCGGCATATGGCATAACTTGGGCATATCCCACCCAAAATATTTATACAGCAATTGGTGCTTCGGAGCAGAGCTTAGCCACTCTTCACCACGTATCACATGGGTGATTGCCATCAAATGGTCGTCTACAACGTTCGCCAAGTGATAAGTCGGCATTCCATCCGATTTCATAAGAATCTGGCAATCAATCATTGCCCATTCCATTTCAATCGGACCACGTAACATATCATCAAAAACACATACGCCTTCTTCAGGTACATGCATTCGCACGACATAGGGCAAACCTTGCTCTGCTCGCTGACGAATCTCGTCATCTGGTAATTCGAGGTCAGAAAACTTTAACGCTGAGAATCCACCTTGTTCACTTTTCTGCGCCCTTAAAGCTTCCAATTCTTCTGGTGTGCGATAACAGCGAAATGCATGGCCACTTTGAAGCAGCATTTCCACATGCTGTCTATAGACCTCACTACGCTCGCTCTGGCGATATGGCCCATGTTCACCACCAACATCTGGACCTTCATCCCACTCCAGACCTAGCCACTTAAGACTGTCGTAGATGGCTTGCTCTGATTCGGGTGTGCTTCGCGCCTGGTCCGTATCTTCAATACGCAGTAAAAATTGTCCGCCGTGCTGCCTAGCAAAGGCGAGGTTGAACAGCGCAATAAAAGCCGTTCCTACATGTGGATCACCAGTTGGAGAAGGCGCTACGCGCGTACGCACTGTCATACAATATTCCAAGTCACATTTGTAAATTGGCGCGATTATAGGTTTTATAGCGGCTGGAGCCAATTACCAACACTAAATTAAGCGCTGCCTATTACAAACATCAGCCGATCTGTGCACAACTTAATCAAGCTCAAATACGGGCGCCAGCCCGCTCAAACAATATCTACCAAAAAACGAGGGCGCTAATCGACACGGCCTCATCAACATGATTGCCATAAGCATATATTCAACAACATTTATCGCTCGCCTACCTATTGAGTCGGCCCAGCCTGCTAGGCTTAGAGGGATGGCAAAGGTCGATTATCATTTACATATTTGGTAGGCGAAGCTTGAAATATTATCTAGCCACCTTAGTCCTACTGATCACTTCAGCTAATGCATTAGCGGGTGTTGCCTTATCTGATGTCGCATTAGTGCAAAACAAACATCCGATAAAGACCTTTCACGTCTATCTAGATGAGCTGAATCACCATTCAGCACAGTCCATTCAATCGGTTGCCGGGCCAGCTTGGCGTAAATTCAACAATGGCCAGCTAAATCTCGGCTACACATCGGCAACGGCTTGGATTCGTTTTGAATTGGCAAACACTCAAGATCAAGCCAGCTCAGCTTTACTTGATATCACTTATCCGCTTCTAGATTACGTCACCATCTACAAAAAAGAACAGCTTAGACTCCGAACCTTGCTCTCCTCTGGTGACGCCAGACCATTCGATCACAGAGTGCTCCCCTACCGGAATTTTGCCCTTCCAATCGAACTAAAAGAAAAAACCAATCAAATATTTTACATCGAGGTCAAGAGCAACGCACCGATACAAACTGAACTGCTGCTGTGGGAGCCGATCGCATTCGAGCAGCATTATCGTCAGCTGCTCATTTTGGATTTTATGTATTATGGTTTCATATTATGCGCAGCTTTCATTGCTCTCTCCATCGCATACTTCACTGGCAGTCGGCTGCATATTATTTATGGTTTATACGCTTTATCACTTTCATTAACCATCGCATCGCAACAAGCATTACTATTTCAATACATCATTCCGGATTCGCCACAAAGCCACAACTGGCTTCAATTATTTTTATCATGTACCACTACAGCGCTTGCGGCATCATTTTGCCTGCTCTTTTTAAGTATCCCCAGCGCGAGTCACCGCGGAAAAATATTGAGGTATTTAATATTAATCCCATTAATAGTTTTGGTACTAAGCCCTCTTATTGGTTACGCATACGCCCTTAAAGCAGCCATATTAGCTTCCACCGTAACGTTAATCGCATGTTTCATAATGGGTGTTATCTCACATAAAATAGGAGATAAAACACTCAAAGAGCAGTCTAGCGTTTTTCTATTAGCTTGGAGCACGCTATTAATTGGAACAATTGCCTTTATCTTGTCCAAGCTCGGATACCTACCGTTTAATGAGCTAAGCAATCGATTTATTCAAATTAGCTCGCTCATCGAGCTCATTATCTTTGCAATTGCATTAGCTCGGCGGATCAATAGAGACCAAGAGCAACGCTACCTCGCCCAAGCATCACTAAAAAAGGCTGAAGCAAAAAGTGCCAACTTTCAAAAGCAGCTTCTAAACCGAGCCACACACAATTCAATAACAGGACTTCCGAATCAGGCGTTATTCGAAAGCTGGCTGGACAATATCATCAAAAAGAAAACTCAAAAAGAAATAAGGGTCGCACTTGTTCTTATTTCGAGAATGGACGAAATCGTCAAAACATTAGGACACGAAATGGCAGGCAATGTATCTGAAGTGTTCGCCACTCGACTGAATATGTTTGCCAGCCAGTATGACGAAGTATTAAACATTGAATCGACAGAAGGGTTTTATGTTGCAAATACGAATATCGGCGAATTTGCGATGGCCATCACCAACACAAAGGAAACACTGCATATTCTTGATAAGCTTTTGGAAGCGCTCGATGACACCATCCATATTGACGATATAGATATTCACCCGATTGTTCACATTGGTTTTAGTGACTTTCCTGAATTTGCCGACAGTGCTTCCACACTCATACGTCAAAGCAATATCGCTCTCGAATCATCGATTACTCGGTCTCTTCCTATTCAGCGCTACGATTCCAGAATGGATACATACAATCACCGAAGACTTGCATTGCTATCCGATCTCAAAAAAGCCATCGCGAGCGATCAACTCGAATTATACTACCAACCAATATTGACACTTCCTGCACAAAACATCTGCGCAGCAGAAGCCTTGGTTCGCTGGCCTCACCCAAAGTACGGCTTAATTATGCCCGGCGAGTTTATTGATATCGCAGAACGATTCGGTGTCATAAAGCAGCTAACACCCTGGGTTTTGCAACAGGCAATAAAACAAGTCGCCAGATGGCAAGAACTGAATATTCATTGCCCGATAACCATTAATATAAGCACCCTAAATTTACGTGATAGTGACTTTGTAGCTCTCGTTGAAGAACATTTGCAAGATTCACCCATTATCTCGCAGTCATTGACATTTGAGATAACCGAAACGCAAATGATGCAAGATGTCGAAATTGCGCTTAAGAATATATGGAAATTGCACGAACTAGGAGTGAAAATCGCGATTGACGATTTTGGAACCGGTCATTCATCACTTGCATATTTAAGCCGATTGCCCGCATGCAAATTAAAGATAGATCGCTCTTTTATTATCAATCTTGCAGACAATCCCAAAAACTTAAGCCTAGTCAGAACCACGATCAATATAGCACACGAATTAAATTTAGAGGCCGTAGCCGAGGGAGTGGAAAATGAAGCTATCGTCAACATTTTGACCCAACTAAAGTGCGATTACTATCAAGGATATTTCTTCAGCAAACCTCAGCCGCTAAGTGCCTTTGAAGAATTACTGGTCAGATAAGTGGCTGTGTAATCACACAGCAGGTCGTGCGACAATTCAAAACGGAATCACCGCACTCACTGACTACTAACATGCGAACGTCTTATTTTACGAAGCGACTAATGAGGCTGTTTTGTATAAATTAACCTGTCAATATTGTACCCATGTTTTTCTACCGCCAGTCTTAATAGTTCCTCAACCACATCGCTAGATAATTGCGGCGTTCTGCTTAATATATAAAGTGTTTTACGATCTGGATCACCGACCAAAGACCACTGATATTGTGAGTCCAATTCAAGAACCCAATAATCACCCTCAGTCTTGCCATTAAAGAAAGAAACTTTAAGCTTACTATTGGTTGCATCCACTGCCGTTGCAGTTCCCTGGACACTAATTGGGAAACCATATTTAGGGTGAAGTATTCGACAAAAATTGAACACCCCAATGCTGCCGTCATCGTTCAAAGTGTAATCTGCTGTTACAGCCGTGCAAGCGGGTTGAAAGATCTGCGGAAGCCTTGCGATTTCATACCACCGACCCTGATACTCATACACGTCAACATAGTCGACTGTTTCTAAATCAGCCTTCGCAGATATAGCAAAAAGAGCCAGTACAATCGCAAGCCCACATATAATGGAATGGTTTACTGTTTTTTTCATTTTCTATCTCCAGATTAAATTTCACAGCACAAATTGTGCATGAAACGTAATACGAAGGTAGATGCCGACTAGATTGGTAAAGCCTTGCCAAAGATACACTTAATTTACTCTATGTCACCTCAAGTTTCATGCATCTAATATTAAAGTAGTAATGGTGAGGCCATTCAACCGACTACTAACATGGAATGACCGAAAATGCGGAACCCGCTGCATTAGCTAAACCGTTGATGGCAGCGGATGTGATCCTCGCTTGATTAATCGCGATATCCAGCAGTATGCCAAAAATAGCCGTTACATAAAGTAAGTACCCAAACCCCATATAATCGTTATAAATAATGGTGTAAAACCAGTTTTGACCAAAAATATAAATGAACGAAGCTAGACCGACGGCTATTACTAATAAAGTTCCAGGTAGATATAGGTGCACCACCGCCTTAGGCTTAGCCAATAAAATTGCTAAAAGCGTGAAAAACAGAAATAGATTTGAGCCAAGAAAGATCCGCAGGTCGGCCTCAAGCTGCTCACTATTTCAAGATACTTGCCTTTCACAATTTTACTGAGAGTGCTATCGGCTATTTGGATGCTTTTAATTTGCTCTAAATAGCTGGACGTTATGGAACGTACCAAATTTTTCTTCTTTTCACAGTCAAAATCACACATTGATGCTATGATATTCGCAATCTTCTGCGGTAAATGATCGTCTAAATTGGATTGAATCTGCTTTCTTTCAATACCCAATTTATGAGCGATAGACAACGCTCCTTGCACAGCCGTGGATTCGGTCAATGCTGCCTGCATAGTGCGCACTTCTTTTTCTATCTGTCCTTTAATAAAATTCTTGGCTGAGTCCTCGACCGCCTTAGGAGATAGATAGGTGACCCCCAGTAAAACACCAAACAGAACAACGCCAAAAACCCCAAGCACTTTTAACAGAATATTCATTGTTTTCCCTAAAATGTAACTTCAAAGCGACTTCAATTGATTTTTATTTTTATAGATTTCCCGCAAACAAACAGCCGCTATATTTCGCGCCATTCATTGGATTTTCTCAATCAAACATCAACATGTTACCATGCACTTCAGGGGAAGTGCGAAAATGACACTCTCCCGTTCTCTGAGTAAAATAGAACCTAGGCAGATATTTTTCGAAGCAATTTTGGGTGTGTATACGATAAAAACACAATCGCATATCCCGTGATCGATGCCCACAAACTCAATATTTTAGAAGATAAAAAATGAATAAAGATCTAACCCATATTTCCAAATACCTCAGCTTCTTACTGAGACATAAACCAGAATCCATTGGCCTAAAGCTTGACGAAAGTGGCTGGGCTTCGATCAATGAACTCATTGAAAAATCGACCGATCATAAGCTGACCAACGATTTGATTGAGATTGTTGTTGAAACCAATGATAAGCAGCGCTTCTCTATCAGCACGAACGGCGAAATGATTCGAGCAAACCAAGGTCATTCAATCTCGATAGAACTTGATCTAGAACCCATTGAGCCGCCAGAGTTTCTAATCCACGGCACCGCAGATCGCTTTCTTGAGGCCATTCTTTCAGAAGGGCTCAAGAAAATGAATCGACATCACGTTCATTTATCCGAATCAGAAGCCGTAGCAAAAAGTGTCGGTGGTCGATATGGCAAACCCATCTTGCTCAAAGTCTTAACATCCAAGATGTATACAGATGGCTTCAAATTCTACAGATCCGCAAACAATGTTTGGCTAGTCGAACATGTGCCACCCAAGTATATTCAACAAGCCTAGCGCTGTTGGTGTTCGTCAGTAGTCACACAAGAGTCACCCCTCGCTCAATACCATCAATAGACTTCAGCATGCAACTGGTTTGATAACGACCAGCCAACATGCCAAGCATAAAACATCGAAGTGATTTTATGATGGAATACCCTGACTTTATATCCTGCACAGGTGGCATACGAAACCGACCCATCGGTCTTTATACGCCACCATCCAATGTCTATGTGCTATAATCGCCACCCAGATTTACAACCATTGAACGACCTTTTACTTTAGTTACGACACCCTAAATGGTCGAATTCTTTTAAATAACGAAACCGACCCAAATAACGAGCACGAATTAAGTAGTTCAGACATGTTCTGGGGCTTTGCTGCTGCAAAATGGAGTTATACACCTGGTCAATTCGCTATCGCCGCTAGAATTGGCTGTGGTTCTGCCTTCCCTGGTGAATCCCTTCCTGAGATAGATCTATACTTTGATTCTAATGGAGGCTGCCAACCGCCAATGACTAGAGTGGATACCGGCGCACCTGGAACTGAAATTCTGGTCAAGCTCGCCCCACAAAATCCAACTGAACTGCATAGCGTTTCCATTCAAATTGACGATGGTCAAAGTCCAGTATCAGCTGATGGCGGTACCGTTCAATATTATGCTGTGATCAATAATTTGGATGATGTAAACGAGAACTCGTTAATTCAGTGGTCTGTATTAACTATGCCGGGGGAAATTGATTACAGCATTCATAAGTCAAATACAGTTGTTATTGCCCCAGGTGGAACAAGAGAATATACACGCCCGCGCTAAACTATTCCTAGCTGGTTTCCTGCTGGAGAATATACGTTGACTTGGTATGTAGCTGACCCTGACAATTCAGAAAGCACGATCACTCAGTCTACATTTACGTTTGAGAAGCTATGATCTGTGAATTAAACTGAAGGGGGCATCCGCCCCAACACACTTTACCCTGATGAGTAAAGTTCATTGTTGTAATAATTAATCCATTCGTCCAGATCTTTTTGTAACTCATTCAATGATTCATACAACTTTTTCCGGAATGTCACCTGATAAAACTCCTGTAAAATCGTTTTATGGAAGCGCTCACAGATTCCATTCGTCTGTGGTGGTTTTACTTTTGTCTTGGTATGGTCGATGTCATTGATGGCTAAGTAAAGTTGATAATCATGTTGTTCAGGTCTACCACAGTATTCTGTGCCTCTGTCCGTTAAAACACGCAACATAGGCAACTCCTGAGCGGCGAAGAAAGGCAATACCTTATCGTTCAACATATCAGCTGCTGCAATCGGGGTTTTCGTCGTATAGAGCTTGGCAAAAGCCACCTTGCTGTAGGTATCGACGAAGGTCTGCTGATTTATGCGGCCAACGCCTTTCATATTACCCACGTAGAAGGGTAATCGTTCATTCTAATACGTTACTGTCTATAGGATGAATCTCCGATTTCATTGAATTATGCGCAAACTTTTCCTTCCACAGCCTCGGCGTCAGTTCTTCTATTTTACTGGCCGGATGCTCGTTAATAGCATAGAGAGTTTCCTTCGTGTTTGATATTGATTCGACACCAATATCAAAACGGGAAACTCTCTTCTTTTCAAGTAGAAGTGTCAGATCAGGTCCACACTATAAGCGACACAAATTTCATCACTGGAGCACATCATGGTGCTTCACCTATATAGTGCCTCTAGAACGACCTGTAAATTGGCAGCGCCGCTTTGATCACCAAGCGTTCGCTGACCACCTTAGGTTGCACAATGTCCATAGTGCTCGCCTTTCTGTATTTAAAAAACTTATGCGAATAAAATATAATCAAACATAACCAAAGTAGCACATCTAAATTACATTTATTTCCAACTAAAGGTTCAATGCATGATCAAGCGACTTCTATAAGAATACTTCCTATCGATGAAACCGTTTGAATCAATAATGCCTGACATACACTGAAAAGTTTTAAAAAAGTAAAAATATTTTCTCCATCCACATGTGCATCCCTTTTCTTGACATTTATTAGCTACATTAACGTAACTTTTCAGTACACCATACTGCTCGTGTATCAAAGCAGAGTTTAAGTTTAAACCCAACTCCTCTGCATAAACATCCGGATCAATCGAATTATTACTTGTAATCACTTCTACTTCTAAATCATAAAAAAGATACCGAGGTAAAATTCTAAATCCATCGCTGACTCTTGTTAAAGTTTCAAAATCTGAGGCATCCAATTTCACACATTCAAAATTTATTGGGCTAACGCCCTTACTTTTCTCACATTCTTTTTTATGCGCTACTTCTTCATCAGCCCTATCATTTGATTCGTCATATGTTTTAGGCTGCAAAGCGTATCGAACAAATGCTAAGTCATAATCCTTCAAAATTCCAGTTGCAGTATCAAAGTATAAAACAATGACAGGTAAACCTCTTCCATCAAGATCCAAAAAGTACAAAAAATTATTATAATCTTTTATAAAATACCCCTGCCTAATCCCACCCTTTCCAAATTCCTCTCTATAATACACCCCTGCATTTATTACATTCATGAAATAAACATCAATATTATTTAAAGTACCTTTCTTCGCCCCCCATTGAACATGTATATCTTCAACATATATTTTACTAGAATCTAGAAAATAGGAGGGTGCATATTCCTTAGGCGGCTCGAGTGAGAGCGTACTTTTTACGTCATCAAAATTTATATTAGTCATTATCAAGCTTTCTAAAATTGAGACTCTTGCTTTGAAACTTTTTTTATTAGTCTCATAGAATACTCTATTCTTTCTTTCAATCTCACTTTCTTTTTCGACCCTCTTTCGCACTCGCCTTAATACTTTATTTCTAATATCATCAAGCCCGGTTTCAACATCGATCAATTCCTTTCGGTTTTTCTCCAATAGTCCTCCAGACTTCCTCATAATACTTTCAAGCTCTGACACTCTTTCTGATAATTTATCTCTTTCAAATTTTAATTCTAAACTTTCCTTTTTTAACTCACCAAGGTATTTTAACTCTTCTTTTATTGCTGACAACCTAGATTTCAAAGATTTATTTTTCTAATTAGTTTTTTATTTGACTTCTCAATCTTTTCTAGATTTAGTAAGGCTTTTGAATTTTCTTTTTGATCTCTAATATAGTTTTGAACCGAAGTTTCATCTATTTCAAATAACGCTTCTAACTCCAGTTTAGTTCCATCATACTGCTGTTATAAGATTTGAACTCTAATAATTCCTCCACTATAGCTAGATGTTTTTACTGTTACCTCGTCAATCTCAGTAGACATATTTCTTTCATAAATTGACTCAATAAAAACACCCTTTTCTTGTAAAACTTCTACCTTCATTAGCTCGATCGCCTGCTCCTTAGCATCTTCTAGTGACAATGATTCTGGTACTGGAAAAATTATTGACTTTACTATTTCCGCATTGTAGGCATTAAAACTCAATGCTATTAGAGTAAAGAAAGCTATTCCAATGGCAACAAATTTCACTAATCACTCCATGATTGCTTAAATAATGTTATTGACATTAGAGTAGCTCAACTTGACGATATATCTTCTCCTCCAAGCCTGTCAAAATGGACGTTTTTAGCCTTTTGTAATTCTAAACAAACTAATTATCCTCGACACAAGCACCCACTTCTAATTTATTAACTAGACTGGTCTTTTCTTGCCTTCACTCTCGCCTTCAAGAAGTCCAAGTAGGCAAATCACTCTTCTTCTGATTGCAAACTAATCAGCAGAGTGAGCTCAGTCACCAATTTACTATAGAGATCGGAGCTATCTTCTTTCACTTTTCCACTATTATGAGCATCAAATCCTAGGTCTTGCGATTCACAACTATAAAAAATCCAGCTCAATGAGATTTTCAATCTTTGTGATAAGTAAGCCAATACTCGCGGATGCGGCATAGACTTCCCATTTCTAACCTCGCCTTCTATTCCAATCTTTTCCCAAGCGTAGTATGTATTTATATTGATCGGCTTTAGCCCATACTTACTCACTATGATTGAATTGACCGCTTTAACACGCTGCACAGCAGAAAGGTTGTTCTTTACCCTAGCTTTTCTTAAACGATCACCAAAACCACGGCACTCTAATAGTGCAAAGTTGATCATAATCTATTTCCTATCTTGTAATATGTTTTCGCTGCTGCACCACCCTCCCTAGTGTCAACTTGCACCAATTTGAAACTAGCAGCTTGAATTTCCCTGCCACTAACGACAGCTTTTACTCTACTACAGATAAATACTCTGAGACGAAGAAAGAAACGCAATTCACTGCATATGAAAATTTTGCTTACTTGGATAGCCTGAGGTTGCCATATCCGATGGCACTGAAGCTACGAGAACGGAATTAAAAATGGAAAATGCAGTCAGAATTATAGGTATTGCTGAAGATGGATTAAGGATCGAAACAACTTGTGGATTTCGAACGATTCCATGGCAGGAGGTGATTTCTGATCATTATCTAATTAAAGACAAGCAATCCTTTCACATAGGCTTACACGTCGGTAGGCACATAGCCCACAAGCAAGCGGCAAAACGACTTAACCTACGACTAGCCATAATTAGAAATATCACAATAATAATACTGGAAAAGACAATGAACGGACTAAATCAAATCTATCTAGACATCGCTGAGACAAAAAAACATAGAAAAAAAGGGGGTTACACAAGAGCAATTAGCAGAACGATACCAATGACAACAAAAAGAACGCACAAATAGCGATCAATTTAATGCGGAAAAATACCAGCATCGTTTTACCTAACAGCTCCAAGCCTGAATCATTTAAATCGCACCACTCTCGTTTAAAGAGAAACTTCATGAACGGGATATATGTCGATAACGTGTTATTCATTAATAAGGCTTGGTCTTCCCATAGATTCATAATTTTCAGGGTGCTTTGTTTCTAAGATTTTGAAGAGCTTGTAGCACAGAAAGAACCATACAAATACAGTAACAAACAAAACCCCAAGCAAAATTGGAAATATTTCTTTAATTTTCTTCTCCTTTCCCCATAACGCCCATATTAAAGGGCTAATTGTTTTTTGCGCGCAGCGCGCTGATTGAGACTGTAGATAAAATTGTGTAACTGCTTATCATCTCCTCATCATAAGGATAAGCAGTTATGAATAAAAAAGACCTCGAAGCCTTTGCTCTGGAAGCTGCAAAAGGCATCAAAACCCAAGAAGATCTCGCTGACTTCCAAAAAATACTCACTAAAATCACCGTAGAAGCAGCGCTGAACGCCGAGTTAGATGATCATCTGGGCTATACAAAGCACCAGCCCAATGAGAACCCAAACAGCCGCAATGGCCGATCACGCAAGACGGTGATGACAGATCACGGTGAAGTGAATATTGAAACACCCGGTGATCGGGATGGTTCATTCTCACCTACTCTGGTGAAGAAGCAACAAACACGCTTCACATCAATGGATGACCGTATTCTTAGCTTATATGCTAAAGGTTTAAGTACACGTGATATCGTAGCTACCTTCAAAGAAATGTACGACGCCGATGTCTCTCCAAGCCTGATTTCCAAAGTAACTGACGCCATTATCGATCAAGTTGTTGAATGGCAATCCCGGCCTCTGGAAGCCGTTTTCCCAATCGTTTACCTCGATTGCATCGTAGTTAAAATCCGCCGTGGTAAACAGGTCATTAACCAAGCCGTTTATCTGGCTTTGGGCGTCAATATGGAAGGCCACAAAGAACTATTAGGCATGTGGATTTCAGAAACTGAAGGTGCCAAGTTCTGGCTTAGCGTTCTGACTGAACTCAAAAACAGAGGAGTAGCACACATCCTTATCGCCTGCGTGGATGGTTTAAAAGGCTTTCCTGATGCGATTGCAGCAGCCTTTCCTGAAGCACAGATCCAGCTCTGCATCGTGCACATGGTTAGAAATTCACTGAAATTTGTACCGTGGAAAGACTACAAGGCCGTCACAGCGGATTTAAAACAGATTTATCGTAAACGCCAATCCAACCACGTCCTAGCCGAGCTTCATATTCCAAGGCAATAATGCTTCTACATCTTCAACGGTCTTGGTATTAGGTAGTTCTTTAAAAATGTGCTTCAGGTATTCGTATACATTCAGATTATTGGCTTTTGCGGTTTCAATCAGACTGTATAAGTTTGCACTGGCCTTGGCACCTGCTTGGCTTTTGCTGAACATCCAATTCTTTCGACCAATGGTGAACGGGCGAATCACTCGCTCCGCTGCATTGTTGTCGATGGGATAGAGTCCATCTTCAATGTGGTTTCATCTAGGTGAAGACATGACTGACTGCGTAGGTGGTCAGCAAGTAAATTGATCATGGGTTGAACCAACTCACCGCACTTCACCATCCAGGTTGATGCCTATTCGATTAAACATCTCACTTTGGCGATACAGTGGCAACGCATCGGCGTATTTTTGTATCGTGACAAACGCCAACAAACTGGGGCTGGCGATGCTTTTCTCGATAGGTTGTTTGGGCTTGTTGGCCGTGATCACAAACTGCTTGCAGCAGGGGCAACTGTATTTTAAACGTTTGTGGCGAATCACTTTGACTTGAGCGGGAATGATGTCCACCTGTTCATGGTCTTCACTGCCGATTAGTTTGAGCGATGCGCCGTCGTGAGGGCAGTGCTTTTGCTCTTCCGGCAGGTCATATTCGATCTCTTCTCGCGGATGGTGGTCGGCAATGCTGATTCGGGGTTTGGTCGGCTTCTGCCTGTCTGGTCTGGATACTGCCGCGTTATTTTCGTCAGCCGTCACATCTTCATCCTTCTGGATGGATTCTGCTTCGTTGAATAAGCCTAGCTGATCGGGTGCCGATTTTTCGCTGGAAGAACCGAAACGCTTTTGTATCAGGGTTTGAATCTGTTCTTTTAAAATCGAGATTTGCTGATCGCGCTCTTCAACTTTTTTCCTGTTCCATTTTTAAAAGTTGATCAATATTTTCTTGACGTTGTGACCTTTCCTTTTCCGCCGCCAATTGCGCACGCAACCGTTCGTTTTCTTTTTGTAAGGCAGCTAAATCATTCATGGCAGCGATTATACCGCCATTTAACTCACATCGCTAAACCTTATAGTGTTGTGAGGATTTAACTTTGTGATATCAAAACCGCGTAACAACCGAAGCCATTGTTCATGGGTAAGCGTAATGGTGGCAGCGCTGTGTTTTCGGGGCCATTTGAATTTGTCTTTTTCCAGACGCTTTTGCCACAGAGTAAAACCTGTTTGATCCCAATAAAGGACTTTGAGTTGATCGCGGCGTTTATTGCAAAAGACAAAAATGGCTGAATCGAGCAAAGACAGTTCCATGTGTTCACTGACGATCACCGCCAGCCCATTGATGGCTTTTCGGAAATCCACCGGATCGCGATGCAGATAAACCGATGCTGTTTTCACCCACTGAATCATGCCAGTGTACGCACCAATAAGGCAAAGGACTCAATGGACATGGATTCTGGGCAATGAATTTTGCATTGACCCTATTCAATGACCAGCCCTGTTGATGACATTACACAATGCTGAGGCTGGACCGCAACCTTAGAAAATCCAGAGGAATCCAAAGACTTTGCACGGCGTTCAGCGAGTTTGCGATTAAAATATTTAGGGTTGATGTCATGTTCGGAACAAAATGCTGTTTGAGTTTGGCATGAACTTTCAAAGTCCGCCATAAGTTTGGGCCAGTTGTATTTGATTTTAGGCATGGTGCCTCCTGAATAAAGGAGGCTACAGATTAAAAAGTTGGCTTAGCTATTTGAAGATTGTGCTTGGATTGGCGTTTACGAATCACTCAACAGTGTCATTCGGAAAGCGATTAAAAAACGGAAATTGTTCCCGACAGAAGAGTCGGCCAGAAAGGTGATTTACCTTACGATCTTAGTGGCTTCCAAAAAGTGGACAATGCCAATCCGCAACTGGAAACCAGCATTGAATCATTTCATCATTGAATTTGAAGAGCAGTTAAGAGACTATATTTAATCAGTGCAGTTACACAGAATTATTTATAGTCTCCCCTATTACCACCCTCTGGTTAGATATTAAACCCCAATAAAGGAATCTCTCTCTGAATATCTGGAGTTGATTACTACTGGATCTATTATAGAAATTACTAGATATTCTTCGTTAAAAATATCATCAACCTTTTTAAATACACTCTTCGGCGTGTTTTCTCTTAGACTATTTTCTATCTTACTTAGTTTAGTAGTAAATCCTTCCCTAATATAATCACAATAGTTTTCTCGCGTCTCAATTCGCCTTAGTTCACGCCATTCTATAGTCTTGTCTTCAAGTATCTTATAGTCTCTTCTCATATCTTCTTCATTTTTATATATTTTACTTGTAATGTCAGTTTTCAGTTTATCAATGGCCTTTCCCAGAACATCTATCTTTGAGGAAACCTCTTTTTTCCATTTAGGGGAGTCATTCTTTTTCACCGAATCGAGCTCTTCTATCTCTTTATTAGTTGGATAACCTGAAATAGATTGATTCACCAGTTCGAATTTGCTGAGCGAAAATTCAATCATTCTATTAAATTGCTGAAATACAAAATTTCGGTTACCTGCAGGAGAATAGATATTTTGATTAAATATTGACTTCTCAAATATCGATAAGTAATTAATATATTTTGCCATCGATGCTTGATAATAGGCTATCCCAGATTCCAAACCTTTTAGAGTTTTATCAATTTTATCCACATAGATCCGGCCTACCTCTTCTTCAATTCTACTTATATCGTAATTTATTGAATTAAGTATTGTCTTACACCTTTCATTTTCATCCTTAGATTTTTCAACTCCAAACCATTCTTCCAATTGTTTCCTATTCTTCTTATAATGAGCAACATAAGCTTCAGCATATTTCTTACATTCTCTGAGCTTATCAAGTTGAGTGTTTAAAACTTCATTTTCTGTAGTATTTTTTACTATTTTTGATAGTTTATCTGAAAGATTATCTAGACTCTTTAGATATGACTTAGCTGAACTAATCACGCGATTATTGGATATTGTGTACATTCTATTCGTTCTACGAGTTCTATATGACTCATCAAGAAAGGAAACTGAGACATAATTTTCAGTTTTTTGATATAACTCATGAATTGAACGGGTCAAAAACTGATTACTAGTATCATTAGTAATATCTTTTTTCTCAACATCCTGTAAAAAATCGCTAGCTTTACTAAAAATATCTTTAGCTTCCAATAGGTGAGCGAGTAAAACCTCCTTCTCAAACTCGGATAAACCAAGACTAATCAGCATTACTTCAATTACATGAATATCTACAGAAGACTTTGCATCTTTTTCCAGTACTTTTTCTATATATTCAAATTGAATTTCAGATTTACTCATGTAATCAATTGTCTCTCTTAGTTTATCTCTTTCATACAAACTAGAACGTATTCTGCTAATAATTACATCTCTTTTATAGGGAATTAAGTTTGAAATTTTTACATTTTCAAAATAACCTAAACCTATGATGGATTCATACCAGTTTTTTCTATTTATACAAAACTGTTGATTTATCTGAACAAGACTTTTCCCTCCACTACCCGTAGACGAGTTTGGCCTTGGTATCACTACAGGAGTAAATCCCCCCAAATCAGCTGTAGTTGTATTTACTCTTATACATCCCACCTTCCAATCTTGCTGTTCGAACTGATATTTCTCTATGTCATCTTTCATATCCAGGGTTTCTTTAGAGCTTTTTTTAGGAACAAACGTTACCAATTGTACTTTTCGAGTACTGTAAAGATAAGGCGGTATCGTATAATCCCAAACACAAGGCTCGTAAAAATCCTTACGATATAAAACGATCTCACCTCCTTCATTCGCATTCTCTAAAGCCTTTTCATATGACTTTAATACTGAGAATTGATCACTACAGTGAGGATTCAAGGCAAGTAAATGTGCTGGGCACAACACTAAATTAATGATTAGGTTTGTTAATTCCCCATTATCGGCGCTATACCCACTCTCGGGAACTAATTCATTATTTATATAAGTCAGACATGTATTAATTTTACGGTTTTGCCCCCCCCTAAATTCCAAATTCCCATGAGTTTGTTTTTTAGTCTTGATATTAACGGGCATTGATTCAATATAATTCAAACAGGCTAGAGGCTGGGAGTACATTGGAAATCCTTTAGTTTTTCATACAACTATAGCAATAGACGTTCCAACTAATATCACCCTCCCCTTTTTGATTCATGGTCTATTCACGATGGTACTTTTTTGGCACTGGAACTTTTCGTCCAGGTGAGTGGACGAATTCAACTATTCATATCACATTGGTTAATACGAATGGAGCCGGAATATGTTATTACATATATGATTCATTACTTCAGCACCCTCGGCTTCCCATCCACCAACACACACCACAAATGTTCTTTGTAATAACACCCCTGCAAAAATTCCTTATCTCGCTTCAAATAAGTTGTATCGGCTCCAATATCAAATAGAAACGCGCGGAACTTTACCGGTATTGCCCGTCCAGGCCCCTTGCCCATTCAGCCGGGATGAAACCTGCCCAGGCAACCCGCCTGTATTCGCCATCTCTCAACAACACATCTACAGGCATGCTTTCTGGTAATAAGTCTTGTCGATTGGAGCCAGCATTGAATGGCGTGTAAACGATGATTTTGCCTATATTAATAATACTGTTTATGCATACAGTGTATTTTGTAAGTCCATCAGGTCAAGAGGACTATCTCAGTTTTGGAGCGTTGAGGTTACGCCTTGATCAGCCAAAAGCTTTGAAATAACTTCCTTGTGTTCACCTCTTGCGCTTTCTAAGGATTCTTTAAGCCAGTCCAACGCGGTTTTTATTTCAGCATCCTCAATCAAGCCACCGCGCTCGGCTAATTCAATAACGGCTTCTCTTGCGAGTTCGCTGTCCACTTAATAAATACCGTAAAGTCCATCCGTAAAAACAAACGTTACCAGTGTGGAAACGTAGCTTTCACCATCAAGTAAATCTTTGCCGTAGCAACCATCATTACGCGGATCAAACGCAAACTTTGAGATTGGCTTAGGTAGGAATGGCACAGTGAAATCAAAATCGCTGTTTTCTTTTCCCTCAGTGATGGTAGTCACCGAATGAAGGAGCAATGCATCTTTTGGAACAGCAACACCGTATAGCCAGACCATTCCAATGAATGCAACAGCGATAATAGCTTTGATGAAATCGCGCTTCTTAGAAGTTGAAGGCTTAAAGAAACGTATCATTAAAAATCCCTTTTTAATTGTTGTGAAGCCCTATTTGTCTAAAGCTACCTTAACTCGCTGTTTCATTTTTATAAATGCACCAATGGGTATTAAACTAAAAGCCATGTAATAAAGTACGATCATTATCACTGATACACTTTGGTACAGCCCCTCCCACAGAAGCTCCATATAAGCCAGAGTTATCACCAACAATATCAGGGAGTACTTAATTTCCTTTCCAGGTGTAAATTTGGCAACAACCCAACCACCAATAAGCATAGAGATAGAAAAGAATGATAAAGATTGAATATCACTAAAGACAATGGAATCATAGTTCAAATCGCCAGCTGCTTTTTTAAGCGTTAATTGGGTAGTTAAAGCTCCCATTAAAACAACAAACCAAACTACGCACGTAAATATACTTCCAAGTATCACCCCCTTTATCGGGCTGAATCTCTCTTGTGCACCCGTAGCTACTTCAGTTTGTGGGGATTTGTATGCATCCATGTAACGTGGCCTTCAAAAATAGAAGGCTGCTATTGTCCACACAAGAATCTACAATGCAATCTCAAACTCAGCCACACTACTTTCAGCTCCACGAATAATGCTAGACAGCCATAAATGGCGACCATTCAATACTCAGTTTCATCAATACTGATTTGGTTCTACTGATAATTGATCAAATTCCATTCCCAGCTAAACTGACGAAGACTTCTAAACCTCCATCAGAAACTCACCAACTTTGGTTATCCATTTTAGCTTTTAAATTATGGACTGAACTTATATTAAGTACCTTCCATTATCATCTTCTGGCAGCTGAGCCCTCCTTGCCCTCACTCTAGCGTTGAGGAAATCCAAGTACGCATAACGCTCCTCAATTTGAAACTAACAGCTTAAATTTCCCTGCCACTAACGACAGCTTTTACTCAACTACAGATAAATACTCTGAGACGAAGAAAGAAACGCAATTCACTGCATATGAAAATTTTGCTTACTTGGATAGCCTGAGGTTGCCATATCCGATGGCACTGAAGCTACGAGAACGGAATTAAAAATGGAAAATGCAGTCAGAATTATAGGTATTGCTGAAGATGGATTAAGGATCGAAACAACTTGTGGACTTCGAACGATTCCATGGCAGGAGGTGACTTCTGATCATTATCTAATTAAAGACAAACAATCCTTTTACATAGGTTTACACGTCGGTAGGCACATAGTCCACAAGCAAGCGGCAAACGACTTAACCTACGACTAGCCATAATTAGAAGTATCACAATAATAATACTAGAAAAGACAATGAACGGACTAAATCAAATCTATCTAGTGCCCATCCAGAAACGGTCATATTTTAGTTTTCCAAACAACGGATCGCTATGGCCGTTTTTTTCACAGTCGAATGACAAGCCATCCTACACTGAATGCTTAATTTTAGACTTAATAACGTACTATCATGCTATTTTTACGCACACCAAAGACGCATTCTAATGATGCGCTTACTTTTGAAAATGTTGATCAAACTTGTTTTATCCGTTCATCGCTGTAATCTTACAAGGCGAATCAAGTTGTAGCTCAATATTGAAGACCAGACAAAAGCATCAAAACCCTCTTTTCCTTTCCATTGGGCCACAGAGCAGCCAAACCGACGCTTTAGCTCCGATATATTCCCTTCAATTCCCGCTCTAAAGGCAGCCAATTTCTTAAACGTTTTTTGCTTTAATCCCATTTCACTTAACGTCAGTCCAACTCGTTTTTGGAAGGCAGCAGCTTTAACACCCAAGGCGAGTCCTTCGGTTACGTTCTTTTGGCTCGCATAGCCTCCATCGGCTATCGTTCGCTTCGGTAGACATTGATAATCGTTTTGATGGGCATGCAACACAGGCATATAAAGTGCTTTATCACTGGTATTTCCCTTTTCAATACTGCAATGCGTGAAAAAACCTGAAGCATCGGACGATAAATTAATTTTGTGGCCGTACTGAATGTCTCTAAAGCCTTTTACGATAATATCGGTATGTGACTCAAAGACGCTCACAATTTTGTCAGATGAAGGCACTTTCTCGCCGTTAATGACTCGTCGTGTTGTTTGATCGATCACTTTGGCCAGCAAGTCACGGTAGTGAATCAAGTTTGCACGCCAATGGTCTGCCGAGGTGATTTTATCCAATGCCCGCGCCACTTGTTTCATGACCAAATCAGCAAGATGCAGCAATTCTGGATACAAGTGATTTTTAAGGTCTTCTCCTGCGTTGAAGATTCGAAAGGCCAATGATTTCGCCTTTTTCCGCTGGTCTCTAAAAGAAAACCGGATACCCGTTACGTCTTTCGCTTTAGCCAACATTCGACTGAGAACACGAATGCCATCATTCAACAACAGGCTGTCGCTGGGTGGAGCAATATGACTCCTGACGACGGTACTGTCGATACGAAGATGTTCGATATCAATCATGCCGTCGTCCAGCCAGTGCTTTATCATTTTGGTATTTAATAGCTGAAGAGTGTTGGGCTGAATCGTTCGAATGCATTTTTGTAAGCTTGATCGACTGGGTGAGACTCCCATGGGCAGTCGAGCAAAAGCGCGATAACTGGCTGAGTCCGATAGATGGAATGCCATTTTTTCATAACTGAACTGGAAGAGTTGTTTGATAAGTAAACAGCGTAGCACGGTGTCTAAGGTAAGTCCTTTACACCCTGTCTGTCTTGGTTTGGACAGAGTCAGGTCTTTATGGACTAGATCCACCAGTTCGGGGTATTGATCAATAAGATCAGAAAGTTGTTTAAGTTGCTGCCCAGTCTCGTGTTCAGAGAACGATTCAGTTAGACTGTACTGAGCATGTCGAGCTTCTCGCATGTGGAATCCTTTTGTTTTTGATGTTGTTTTTTTGTGGTGATTAAACGTTATCAAATTCAAAAGGATTTTTTATGCTTTTAAGAAATATTTTTCAATAAAATCAATCGGTTATAGCTTTCTGGATGGGCACTAGTTAGTAACTCAAACACATCCAAAAAATACTTTTCTTCGAGCGTGTAAAAGCTATACAAACCCAGTCTTACTTGAATTAATTCGCAAAAGGCTTCGCATATCTCATAAGCGTCATATTCTCCAGTTTTAGCCAGAGAAATAAGCTCCTTTAGGTATTCAATTGCCTCATCTATATATAAGACAGTCGGAGCAATATTTTCGTGATCATGAGGAAGTTGCTTCATTATTTTAACGCCCGCCAACAGGTGCGAGTTTACGAGTCCAGCCAGCTTGCTGACGATACTGGCTGGCTTTGTTAGCTGAATGCACAGTTATAACCCCAAAAAGCTGCAGATCCGATTCCAATCCAAATAGCAGTACCTATGACCCAGTTCATAAAGAAGAATAATCTTTGTCCGACATCACCACCTTTTATAGGACTATCTCCATACGGTTCACTTATCTCAAATTTATGACCATTTAATTCAAACCCACAGAACACTTCGTCATCATAGAATTTAGGGAAGTGCGTAATTTTAACGTCAATTACTTGTGCGACTACCTTATCTATGCCATTGCGAGAAATAATAGCATTGTCTATCTCAAAACAGCGAAACTCACCTTGATCATTCTGAAGCCGATTAATTTTCATAAATTAATGCAGTTAACGCCCAGATCACCAATCTGTGCTGTGGGACTTTTTATTATGCAACAATGAGCGAAGCGAATGCATAATAAAAAGGCCCGCGGTATAGGACTGGTGCATCGTCTTGTTAACCTTTCACGCGTAGGGCAATAGAGCTGACTTATATTGAATTTCATCAAATTCGAATGGCCCGGTACGCCTCATATAATCATCTTGTGATATCTCTTTGCTATCAATACCTTCGTAACCGAAATCACTCCATCGATAGCCGCCTTCAATTTTCTCAACTCTTACAGTCAATGCCCCGCAACCCAGATCCGCACAGCAATTACATACATACAAAGGTGCACGACCAGATTCAAAATCAGAATCTTTTTTCAATAGCAATTGCTTCACATAGGAACTATCAGCCGTCAACGAAGCAAGAAACTTTTCAATATTAAAATGCTTCGAAAGGATATATGCGCCGGCTTTATAGTCTACGCTGCTAAATTCTTCCGAATCGGAATTAAAAATCTCTAATGTATCAAAGGACATAGTTCATTTCTTAGGTTAACGCCCGTATTTGCGGCTGTTTTGTAGCGAGACATGAGCGGAGAAACCGTCCAAGCCACGCAGTGGTTGATGCAAAATGCTTTTGTTATGTGTTTCTACGTATCCATTCATTTAAAGCTCCCCTTTTGAATTACGCACAATAATGGCAAGCAAGTAAAATCTATCATCAGGGGCAGCCAAATATACTGTACATAGGGTTTCCCTGGCATTAATAAGAGACCCAGAATCATTAAAACTGCACCGACTATAGGAATACCACTTGGCCCAGTCTTATTGCGTAGACGCATAATAGAAATTGGCCAATTAATGAACCCTATTATTGCTCCAACAACTACAAGAATTTGAGACAGAGTTTGCAATTAATTATCTCTCACACATAACATTGGCATATAGTACCACCTTGCCTTTTCACTTATCGCCCAAAACTCTAATCATGTTGTGGCTTAACGAAACTACACACCCAACCGAACATCTTTTTTACACCCAAACACAGCCAACAACCCCGCATCCCTTTGATCTTCATTGCTCCGCTGCTCCCACCTTGTATACCGATTAAACAACTTCGCATCCTTTTTCGCCTTCTTAATCGCCCCAGTCAACGGCTTACACTTCTGAACTGTACACCCGTAGCTGCCACTAAAAATGCTCCATATCTTCTGTTCAAAGAGCACTACAGATTGGCTATAACCGTGCTGCACGCATCGTTAAACAAATGGAAGTTAGAGGCATAGTTTCGGGAATGCAATCTGACGGAACACGCAAGTACTCGTTTAACATTTGGATTCGCAAGGCTGCGAACCTCAATTTACCTCTTATTCCAAGGAGAGCAATTCATGAACACCGTTTTCTTACTATTGGCCGAGTTTGAAACCGCTACACCCAATTTTGCTGATGTGGCGCCGAAGTATTTTGGACTGAACGATCCAGGCCAATACAAACGTGACGCAGCATCTAATAAATTGCCTATCGCTTTTTTTTAGAGCAAAACAAAGCCAAAAATGCCCATGGATCTGTCACATTCAAGACCTTGCAGATTTAGTTGACACTAGAAGAAAGGCGGCAAATGATGAGTATCAGAAATTTCATTCATAGCCATGATTTATTCCAGAACGAAAAAATACGCAAGTTAAACAACCAAAATTATGTCGAAAAACTCTAAAGCCCTTTGGTTAAAAAAACTTAAGGGTTATAGGCTAAAACCAGAACACCCATACTCCGAATTTTTTAACTTAGAGCCGACACGGTCTACACATTCCAAGGGACATTAAACTACACAAGCACTTTTTCTTTCCGTTCCCACTCGCTCCATTTATCAATTGGCTTAACGTGACGCATGTTGACGTATCGCTTGAGCGAATTCCAGTCTTGGTGACCTGTAACAAGTGCAACTCTGGGAACATGCCAGGTTTCATCTGGAAGGCCGCTTTTTTCAAATAACCAGCTTGCACACTCATGGCGAAGGTCGTGAAACCGTAGATTGGGATTGTCAGGATCATCATCACCCTACTGCTCCATTGACAGCATAATTTTCCAAGCTTCATCTGGCACATAGCACCAAATGTCATTCCCCTTCTTTTGACCTCGGTGCTTCATGTCTCGAATCAATACTTCCTGCCGTTCAAAATCCGTATCACTACGGGTAATCCGGCAAATTTCACTGAGACGGCGACTACTGAACATGGCAAACACAATGACTTTATCAAGTTCAATGTATCCTTTGCGATGGTAATTTGAATGCCTTCTTCTCCACGCAAGCTCAACAATATCGGATAGCACCTGCACACCCGACCTTCTATCCCTTTGAGCAGTCTTTGAAATAGCCCCGTTCTTCTTTAGTGATCGCTGTGCTTTGTCGACTTCTCCATAGTTAACCGGGCAGCCTAAAAGATCCTCTGCAACGGAGAGCACTTGACGAAGATACATATAATCGCCGTTTGCTGTCGCCGGTGAGCTTTCGTGTGCTCAGGCCACGCAGTGATCGACGATATCTTTTGCAATGAGGTCGCCAGCAGGCTTTTCTGAAATTGGGTGACGCTGTAGTGCTTGAATAACATTTTGTTTGGTATCAGCCCAAGGCTTCATAGGACGGACGACCCGAATATAATCAGCAATCAGCTCGCCTACTGTCTTCGCTGGCTCAACGCCCACTTTACGGTCAATCACTGTTCTCAGAGCGCCTGGCTGCTCCAACTCGACTTCCCGCTTCTTCGACCAGCTTTTGGCTAAGGCTTCCTTTGAAAATGTTTTGGGCTCAGTGTGAAGCACCACCCCTTTTTCTCGCACCCTTATATACGCGGTATACGAAACCGATCCATCGGACTTTTTGCGCTTCCTTATGGTGGCCATGTGCTATAATCGCCGCCCAGATTTACAACCGATGTAACAATCTCAGGGCGATGAGAAAATACTGTGTTTTTGTCACCTTTTTTGTCACCCCGACTCATTTAAAACAGCGCTTAATTGACCCATTTGGACAGAAATAGAATGACCATCGAATCCCCTGAAACCCGCATAAATACTGAAAAGGCTGGGAAATTAAGCCCAAGGAGATTCTGTACTGCACCCATGATGGAGTGGTCAGATCGACATTGTCGATACTTTTGGCGACTACTGAGCAAACAAGCATTTTTGTACACTGAGATGGTCACAACCGGCGCTATTATCCATGGCGACGGTGGCCCAAAGCGCTTCCTAGCCTTCAATGAAGAGGAGCACCCTGTCGCCCTTCAACTAGGCGGCAGCAAACCTGCTGAGCTGGCTCAATGCAGCAAAATTGCTGAGGACTTCGGGTACGACGAGGTCAATCTGAACGTGGGCTGCCCTTCTGACCGCGTGCAAAATAATATGATTGGCGCTTGCTTAATGGGCCACCCAAACTTGGTAGCCGACTGCATTAAGGCTATGCAAGACGCTACTAGCTTACCAGTCACCATCAAGCACCGTATTGGCATCGACGACCAAGATAGCTATGAGCAGTTAGCGGCATTCGTTGATACCGTTGCCGCTACGGGCTGCAAAACGTTTATCATTCACGCACGCAAGGCCATTCTGCAGGGCTTATCCCCCAAAGAGAATCGCGAAATTCCACCGTTAAAATATGACGTCGTTCATCAAATAAAACGGGATTTCCCAGAACTTGAAATCATTATTAATGGTGGACTGGCTGATATGCCGTCCATCTCAGACCAACTGAAGGCTGTAGATGGTGTAATGGTCGGAAGAGAGGCTTATCACAACCCTGCATTACTGCTCGGTGTCGACCATCATCTTTACGGATGCGCGCAATCATCGACCGATCTCAAGGGCATCATACGAGAAATGTATCCATATATAGAGCAGCACCTCATATCCGGTGGGAAGTTAGCCTATATTACTCGCCATATATTAGGGCTATTTAATGGCTTACCCGGCGCACGTAAGTTCCGTAGACACCTGAGTGAACAGGCGTACAAGCCGACGGCCGACCTTCAGACGATCGAAGATGCACTGGCTCTCATGCCGATGATACCTTCTGAAGACCCGATCACTCCTTAATCTTGCCTACTCTTATTTACAAGTGAGGCTTGGCACCGGCCGCCAAGCCTCACTTTCCTGTGACTCACCTACCTTAGACTCGCACTTTCAGCCTATCGCGGCTTCCGCCCTTCATTCTGCTCTAGAGCACCATCAAAAATTGACGAGCGCGCCCTCATAAGCCAAAGTAACGAAATAAGAACAAATACTGCGGAATTAAGAAGTAGCCATGAGTAAGTTAGACACCTTAAAAACCATGACATCTGTCGTGGCGGACACCGGCGACATTCAATCAATTGCACAATACCAACCCGAAGACGCCACTACGAACCCTTCCCTAATCTATAAAGCCGCTCAAATGGATGAGTATCAACCACTCATAGCAAAAGCCATTGAGTGGGCCCAATCTAACAGCGATGAAAACCTTAGAATGAGCGCCACGCTCGACAAGCTGTCGGTTAACTTTGGCTGTGAAATCTTAAAAACGGTGCCTGGCTACGTCTCAACTGAGGTCGATGCAAGACTCTCTTTTGACACAATTAAAACCGTTGAAAAGGCGAGAGAGTTGATTCGTCTCTATGAAGAGGAAGGCGTTAGTCGAAACCGAATTCTGATAAAAATCGCCGCCACATGGGAAGGCATCCAAGCTGCACGCGTGCTGGAAGAAGAAGGCATCAGCTGCAACCTGACATTGCTATTTGGCTTTGCGCAGGCGGTTGCTTGCGCTCAAGCGAACGTGACACTGATCTCTCCGTTTGTCGGTCGAATATTAGACTGGTATAAAAAATCAGAAGGGGTAGATCAATATCCTCCGCTCGAGGACCCAGGCGTTAAATCCGTCACACGTATTTATCAATACTACAAAGCACATCAATATAAGACCATTGTGATGGGCGCGAGCTTCCGAAATACAGGTGAAATCGAAGCGTTGGCTGGCTGCGACAAATTAACGATTAGCCCAGATTTACTCAAGGCACTCGGTTCAGACTCAAGCACACTTACTCGCTGCCTTCAGCCGAACACTTCAAGTGACGATGCTAAGTGGGACCCCCTAGCTGAATCCACGTTTCGCTGGCACATGAACCAAGATGCAATGGCTACGGAAAAACTCGCGGAGGGCATTCGAAACTTCGCCGCCGATCAAGTTAAGCTTGAAGCATTGATCCGAGAACGCCTCTAAAAATTAATCGATATCATTAGGTGGCTTGGATCAAATTGACGATGATTTCTAGCCACTGAGTCAAATATTGAAACGGATTTCAAATGTTAAGCCTGAATTGAATCTCACGGAACATGACTATTTGCAACTGCTTGTATTTACTGTTTTAGTAGTGACTTAATTAGAGCAACATAAACTTCCCTCCACTCTCATTGACTAAGCGAATTCATAATGATTGAGCGCCTAATGGCTTGGTTCAAAGCTGAAGACCAACCCCAAACTAATCGCAATACCACCGAACGCGCAGCTGCAGCACTTTTACTCGAAGTGGCACTGGCGGACGATGAATTTTCCGATGAAGAAAAAGCCAGCCTTCCTGCCCTACTGCGACAACATACTCAACTCACAACGCAAGAAGCAATGGACTTACTCGAGATAGCGCATGAAGACGTCGAAAGCGCCGTAGCCATTCATGAATTTACACGGCATTTAAATGAAACTTTCACCCTAGAAGAGAAATTAGATCTTTTAACAACGCTTTGGCGAGTCGCCTACGCCGACCAACATATCGACAAATACGAAGAGCACGTCATTCGTAAGGTCGCTGATTTGCTGCATCTGCGTCACAGTGAGTTCATTCAATGTAAACACAAGGCGATGAACTAAGCCCAGCGCCATTCGAGAATTGATGACATGAGCATAAAGGTTTTGCTGGCTGGCGGTTCAGGCGAGGTCGGTCAGCGATTAATCACACGGTTTTTAGACGATCCCGCTATTAAAGAAATTCATTCGGTGGGTAGGCGATCACTTAATTTAGCCAATAAAAAATTAACTGAGCACTCACTTTCGCAAAGTGAATATTCACTCGATGTTAAAAATGACCCAATAAAAATAGTGGCCATTTGCTCACTAGGCACCACCATCAAAAAAGCAGGCTCAAAAGAGAATTTCTTGGCCGTTGATCGCGACCTGGTGATTCATTTTGCTAAAGCTGCAAAGCAGTCTGGAGCAAAGCATCTTATCGTCATGAGTTCTCTCGGAGCCTCGACAGAAGCGGGAAGTTTTTATTTGAAAACAAAGGGCGAAATGGAAAGCGCTATTTCGTCATTAGGTTTCGATCAAGTCAGTATCATTCGTCCTTCATTACTCACGGGGGATAGACAAGAGTTAAGATTAGGAGAAGTCATCGGTAGCTGGGCTTTGGCCATGATGAAACCTCTCCTTGCGGGTAAATTGAAACGCTATCGCAGTATTTCCATGGACAGCGTGGCTAAAGCCATTCATGTCATCGCTAAACGTCCCGAAGCCAACACAGACAAGCCTGCTGTTATTGAGAGTGACGAACTACAACGACTGAGCACTGAGCCATCCGATTGATGATGCTCACGAGCGTAACTTTTAAAGGCTAATAAGCTGAGAAACCCTGCAATGAATGACCTCCACTACCGGGCTGTAATTCAGGCCGCCAGCATTATCTGCTTTTTCTTAATGAGTGGCTGTACATCCACTTTGTTTATCCCAGATAAAGGCACGAGCTTTAATTTAGCAGGCTGCCCACCCTTAATGAACTGCGTGTCGACTGAGTCCAGTTGCTCCCTCTATCAAATCCCACCCATACCACTCAAAAAGCCCCTCACACCGGACAGCTGGCAGAAGATTAAAATGGCTGCCAGCGAATTGGATGGTGCGGTGATCGATGAAGATCGATATGGCTATATAGATATCACCTGCTATTCAGCCGTCTTTCATTTTCCTGACTTCCTTGAAGTGCTGATCAGCGAAGACCAAAAGAGTTTGCAGATAAGGTCAGCCTCGATGTTGGGCTTATGGGATCTGGGCGTGAAC
Source organism: uncultured Saccharospirillaceae bacterium (assembly GCA_947503895.1). Classification (GTDB taxonomy): domain Bacteria; phylum Pseudomonadota; class Gammaproteobacteria; order Pseudomonadales; family Oceanobacteraceae; genus Bermanella. The sequence goes on along the minus strand of CANNFT010000001.1, from coordinate 151,884 downwards.
GGAAGGCGAGTTGAGGCATTTAGAGCGCGACTGAAGGCGATGGATATATCAAACTAGCCCCACAACGTGACCTATTTTGGCGGCGCTGCCTCACGCTTCTTTGCAATGATGGCATCCAACTTTTGGCGGCGCAGCTTACATAAGTCGATCACCCTCATTTTTTCAGCGGGCATCATGTCGTTCCACCGCTGCCGCTCGTGGCGACTGCGTAGGCAGCCCATGCAATAGCCTTTTGCATTGCTCTGGCACACCCCAACACACGGATTTGGAATCGGGAATAATTCGATCTGTTGCATTAAACCAGTCTAGCTTAGGGGAATTGGCAAAAACAGCGGCAATTTCAGCCTACTCTGACTGAATTCACCTCCCCCATTATGCCCCTTAGCACCACCCTTGCGGGGCATTAATTGATTCATTTTTGGCCTCGAAAGGTGGGATTTCAAAAAGCTACCAGTCTCGTCCAACCACGCAAAATTGAACAAAAAACCAACGAGCCCCAAAATTATTTGCAATAAAAATCAATGGTTTATAGCCCATAGATTTCATGAATACTCTCCATTGCTAGGAACTGGACGTTAGTTTCGTGTAGAATTCGGCCCACTTTACGTGTTGCCAGACAGGTTTAGCTGACTTACATAATAATTTTTGCTAAAGCCCTTTAGCATTTTATTTATAGGCTAAGCGCTGTCGGCTATGAAGAAGCAGAACAAAACCACCGCTGGTGACAAGTTCAGCAAACATTCGAGGCATATATGACTGATCGCATTCAAGTTGGCGGCTTGCAAGTTGCTAAAGAGCTTTTTGATTTCGTTAACGAAAAAGCTATTCCTGGTACGGGTATTGATCAAGATAAGTTCTGGTCAGAGTTCAGCACCATTGCTAACGAACTCGCACCTAAAAACAGAGCCCTTTTAGCTAAGCGTGATGACCTTCAAGCTAAAATCGACGCTTACCACACTGAACGCAAGGGTCAGTCTCTTAACTTTGCTGAATACAAAGCTTTCCTAGAAGAAATCGGCTACCTAGTGCCACAAGGCCCTGATTTCTCAGCCACCACTCAAAACGTTGAACCAGAAATTGCTGAAATGGCTGGCCCTCAGCTTGTCGTACCCGTAATGAACGCCCGTTTCGCACTTAACGCCTCTAACGCTCGCTGGGGTTCTTTATACGACGCGGCTTACGGCACCAAAGTCATCTCTGAAGAAGACGGCGCTGAAAAAGGCACGGGTTACAATAAAGTCCGTGGCGACAAGGTTATCGCCTACGCCCGTGAAGTATTAAACACAGCTGCCCCACTGGCTACTGGCTCTCACGTTGGTACAACTGGTTACGCAATTGAAGATGGCAAGTTGGCTGTAACCCTTGCTGACGGCTCTAAAACTGGCCTTAAAGACGAAGGCAAACTGGTTGGTTTTACTGGTGACATCGCCAACCCAACCTCTATCTTGCTTAAAAACAACGGCCTTCACCTAGAAATCGTCATCGACCCCACTAGCCCTGTGGGTTCAACTGACGCAGCAGGCGTAAAAGATTTAGTACTAGAAAGCGCCCTAACCACCATCATGGACTGTGAAGACTCTGTGGCCTGTGTGGATGCAGCAGATAAAGTTGTGACTTACGGCAACTGGTTAGGCCTAATGAAAGGTGACCTTGCTGAAGAAGTATCGAAAGGCGGCAAAACATTCACTCGTAAAATGAACGCTGACCGTGAATTCAACGGCCTAGACGGCAACACTTTCTCTTTGAAAGGCCGCTCTATGTTGTTCGTTCGTAACGTTGGTCACTTGATGACGAACCCTGCGATCCTACTTGAAGACGGCTCTGAAATCCCTGAAGGTATTATGGACGGCATGGTGACGGCTATGATCGCCATTCACGACCTTAAAGGTAACAGCCCGTTCAAAAACTCTACAACGGGTTCGATCAACATCGTTAAACCTAAAATGCACGGCCCAGAAGAAGTGGCATTCACCACTGAACTATTTGGTCGCGTAGAAGACGCGCTAGGCTTACCACGTAACACCATGAAAGTGGGTATCATGGATGAAGAGCGTCGCACCACGGTTAACCTTAAAGAATGTATCCGTGCTGCCTCTGAGCGTGTTGTATTTATCAACACTGGCTTCCTAGACCGCACAGGTGACGAGCTACACACGTCTATGCTGGCGGGTCCTTTTGTTGCAAAAACTCAAATGAAGCAACAAACTTGGATTGGCGCATACGAAGACTGGAACGTAGATACCGGTCTTGAGACTGGCCTACAAGGTCGCGCGCAAATCGGTAAAGGCATGTGGCCTATCCCTGACGAAATGGGTCAGATGATGGAGCAAAAAATTGGTCATCCAAAAGCCGGTGCAAACACTGCTTGGACACCATCTCCAACAGCTGCAACATTGCACGCTATCCACTACCACATGGTTGACGTATTTGAAGTACAAAACGGCCTCAAGACTCGCCAACACGCAAACGTTGATGACATCTTAACGATTCCGTTAATGACTCAAGAGCAAATCGATGCCCTAACCCCTGAGTTCATTCAAAACGAACTAGATAACAACAACCAAGGCATCCTAGGTTACGTTGTTCGCTGGGTAGACCAAGGCGTGGGTTGTTCTAAAGTACCTGACATCAACAACGTTGGCCTAATGGAAGACCGCGCAACATTACGTATCTCTTCTCAGCACGTTGCCAACTGGTTAGAGCATGGCATTTGCACCAAAGAACAAGTTGAAGAAAGCTTGAAGCGCATGGCAGCGGTTGTAGATGGTCAAAACGCAAACGACCCTCACTACATTCCAATGGCGCCTAACTTCAACACCATCGCTTTCCAAGCTGCTTCTGACCTTATCTTCAAAGGTAAAGAGCAACCTAGCGGTTACACCGAGCCTCTACTTCATGCTTACCGCTTGAAGTTCAAAGAGATCAAAGGCATTAATTAGGTCTTGATTGCCTGAAAAACAAAACCCGGCGAATGCCGGGTTTTGTTTTGATAATCAGCACACTTAAGGGCAACTCCAGTCACTCACTTTAAGCTCTGGTCGACAGATCATTCTATGCTCAAGGCGTGTTTTTGAAGGTCTAACGATTTAAATCGAGAAAACACAACACAGAAATTAGAATGACCACCAAGCTCTGTAGAGTCGAATTGACTTTATTGAAACACACTAAATTAATAACACTCGCTTCGAAACACAATTGGAACCTAATGAAAAGAATTGGAAGTCTAACACTCGTTTTAATGTGCTCATCTGCGCACGCGACTGATCGTGACACTTTGTTAAACGCCACCGCAACATCCTCTCACTCTGATCACGACACCCTACAAGCCAAAGCAGTCGGTATCACCGTGAAAAGCTCTTACTCACCAAGAGATTTCATTTACCTGCATGTGGCCGCTAATCGAACACAAATGGAATTAAATCAAGAAGAAAACACTGAAAAATGCGCGACAAGTAGTAATAACTTAGCCGTTGCAGCAGTCTATCGGCCCTTACAATTTCTTAGCCTGCGCTCGGGGTACAGCTACAGCCGATCGGAGTGGTGCATTCTGTTTGATGAGTCCAACTTAAAAGATATGCAATCCACACATTCCGGTACAGTGGGTGGTGACATACTGCTGAATAGCTTTGGGATAAGCTCTGAATTCAGCAGAAGCAAGAATCATCAAAAAGGTGTCGAAGAACAGGCCAATACCTATGCGACCACTGGTACCGCTTCGCTTTCGTACTTCATTAAAGAAGATATTCAAGTGGCCTACGGTCACGGCCTGTACGAAAACCAGAAATTAAACCGTGTGAGCATCGCAAAAAGTTTAACCTTTTCTCAGGGGACGGCTGCCATGCAAGCAGGATATTACTGGCAAGAGAATCAAGCCGAACATCCCACGTATGACATTTCTTTCAGCATTTTCCCCGGAAAAAGCACCAGCCTCATGGCATTATTCAATCGATAGTCACGCATCTAAATAGATCAATGATCTGAATGCATATGCCCACCTGCCATCCAATAATGATCGCGATGGCAGGTAAAATCCATTCAAGTCGTCAGGATTCAAGCGGAATATTCAATACTTCGCTAAGCCGCTGACGGCGGCTTAGCTCCGTGCCTTCAGCGGCGATATGGTGTATTATGCGCGCCAAATTCTGATCTGATTTGACTGAGTGAGTCCACCCATGGATCTTTCTGCAATCTCCGCCGTATCCCCAATTGATGGCCGCTATGGCAGCAAAACCAAAGCTTTACGCACAATATTCAGTGAATATGGATTAATTCGTTGCCGCGTAGAAGTCGAGATTCGCTGGTTACAAAGACTCTCTGAGCATTCAGCTATCTCAGAAGTCCCCGCATTTAGCGAAGCGACAAACCAGTTTTTAGATAAACTTGTCAGTGAGTTTAGCGAATCAGACGCTGCACGCATCAAAGAAATAGAGTCCACGACCAATCATGATGTAAAAGCCGTTGAGTACTTTATTAAAGAAAAGATTGAAGGTAACGAAGAACTGAAAAAAGTAGGTGAGTTCGTTCACTTTGCTTGCACCTCAGAGGACATCAACAACCTTTCCCACGCCTTGATGCTCAAAGCCGGTCGTGATGATGTTATCGTTCCCTATATGGAACAAATATCTACGGCCATTGCAGCGTTAGCGCATGAGCATGCGAATTTGCCAATGCTGTCACGCACACACGGCCAAACTGCTTCTCCTACGACGCTCGGCAAAGAAATGGCAAATGTCGTGGCTCGCATGCGTCGTCAAATTAAGCAAGTCAAAGCCGTCGAGCTATTGGGCAAAATGAACGGCGCAGTTGGCAACTACAACGCCCACATTTCGGCCTATCCAGAGATTGATTGGGAAGGGAACGCACAGACATTTATTGAAGGGCTGGGTTTAAACTTCAATCCCTACACCACTCAAATCGAACCACATGATTACATTGCTGAACTTTTCGATGCCGTGGCGCGCTTTAATACAATATTAATCGATTTTGATCGCGACATTTGGGCTTATATCTCTAACGGATACTTCAAACAGAAAACCATTGCAGGTGAGGTCGGATCTTCCACCATGCCTCACAAAGTCAATCCAATTGACTTTGAAAATTCAGAGGGCAACCTTGGCTTAGCCAACGCAGTATTGACCCACCTAGCACAGAAGCTACCCATTTCACGCTGGCAGAGAGATTTAACCGATTCCACTGTTTTGCGTAACATGGGTGTTGGATTAGGCTACAGCTTAATTGCCTATCAGGCCGCACTAAAAGGCATTAGCAAGCTTCAAGTCAATGAAATTCGCCTAGCCGAAGACCTTGATAACGCTTTCGAGGTTTTAGCAGAACCAATACAAACGGTGATGCGTCGTTTCGGCATCGAGCAGCCCTACGAAAAACTTAAAGAGTTTACTCGTGGCAAAGCCATCACTGAAGAAATGATGATTGAGTTTGTGGATGGTCTGGCGCTCCCTCAAGCAGAAAAAGATGCGCTAAAAGCTCTGACGCCAGCTACTTATATTGGTAACGCAGACAAGCAAGCTAAGGCTATCTAAACCCTAAACGAGCAATACACGACACTCTTGGCCACACTCCACTCTTTGCAGTGTGGCCACCTCCTTTTTGAGATTACCATTACATGGATTTAAAAATCCTCCTCACGGTCTTCATCACCGTATTCCTTGCTGAGCTTGGCGATAAAACTCAATTGGCTACCATGTTGTTCGCAGCTGACAGCACAACCAGCAAGTGGACCGTTTTCTTGGGCGCATCGCTCGCACTCATCCTCGCTTCAGCCATCGGTGTTGTCGCGGGTACCGTACTATCAAACTATATTAATGAGCGCCATTTAAACTACTTAGCGGGTATCGGGTTTATGGTCATTGGTATGTGGACACTTTACAGAGCTTAATATGAATAAAATTGGTCAACTCTCCGTCGAAGAATTCCTAAGGGATTACTGGCAAAAAAAGCCTGTACTCTTAAAAAATGTTTACCCTGACTTTGAATGTCCGATCGACCCTGATGAAATTGCTGGTCTTTCACTCGAAGAAGACGTTGAGTCCCGCATGATTTTTGAGAATGGTGAGAACCATGCGTGGGAGCTTAAAAATGGCCCATTTACAGAGGCGTCTTTCTCACAACTTCCCAAAGAAAAATGGACGCTGCTGGTACAGGGTGTTGATCAATGGATCCCAGAAGTGGCCGACTTACTAGACGACTTCTGTTTTTTACCCAGCTGGCGCCGCGATGACATTATGGTGAGCTTTGCCCCTAAGGGCGGCAGCGTAGGTCCACACTATGACCATTATGATGTCTTCCTGCTTCAAGCATCCGGTCAGCGTAAATGGCAAGTTGGCCCAAAATGCAACGCACAGTCACCGACTGTTGAGAATACGCCCCTTCGTATTCTGCAGGAAATGGAGGTTACGGAAGAGTGGATTGTCGAGCCTGGTGATGTACTTTATGTCCCTCCAATGTATGCACACAATGGTGTGGCAGAAAATGATTGCTTAACATTTTCCGTGGGATTTAGAGCACCAAGCGAAAATGAAATCTTGCAAAGCTTTACGGATTTTTTGTCCGTAGAGGCTTCAGAAGAAACACGATATAGCGACCCTGACGTCCGAGATAGCTCAGATCAGCCCGCCCTGATTGATCAAGACTCGATAGAACGCTTTAAATCGATACTCAATAATGCTGTGAGTGATGCAGCCATCATTTCGAGCTGGATCGGGTGCCATATGACAGAAAGCAAATACCCGGATTTGCACCAACCACTCGAAGAGCCTCTGGATTGGGATGAACTTGCGCCTGCGCTATCAGAAGCGACTCACCTGACGAAAAATGAGATGTCTCGTTTAGCGTACACTGAAGAAGATAACGGTATAAAGTTATTTGGTGCCGGATTGGTCATCGGGCTAAGCTATCACCCGTCCACTACATACTTAGCAAAATTAATCGCAAATAACCGTCATATTGATATGGAAGTGCTTCTTCCCTTGCTTGAAGAGCCTGCCTGCCAGAACTTGTTACTAGACTTAATCAATGGAAATCATGTTTACTTAGATGAACTGGAAACGGATGAGTAACTGAGGTAAATATGAGTGACGTTCGAATCACAAAAGCGAACTGGACCAATGACAAATCTGAGCTTCAGGCGATTCGCCATGCCGTTTTTGTGATCGAACAAAATGTCCCACAAACATTGGAATGGGATGACAAAGACGAAGCGTCCTCTCATTTCTTAGCTTTTGTAGACGACGTGCCCGCTGGCTGTGCCCGCCTAGTGCACGAAAACAAAATTGGCCGAATGGCCATACTTCCTCAATATCGAGGTTACGGCTTAGGATTAAAACTGCTCGAATTCATTAAGGAACACGCTCAATCAAAAGGCACCAAAGCCTTAGAGTTGAGCGCTCAATGCCAAGCATCTCAATTTTATTTTTCAGCCGGCTACTCGGCTTTCTCAACCCCTTATGATGATGCCAATATTCCCCACATCGACATGCGTCGTGATATTCAGGAAAAACCGACAGAATCACAAGGTACTGAAGCGCACTTATTTCTAAAAGGGAAAGACTCGGACTTCCATAATGGAAACACGCCGATAGAAGTCACGGGCTACCTAGACTTGATTCTCTCCCAAACCCAGTCCTCGATCATTTTATCCATACGTGATTTGTCCCACTCACTTACACGCCACACACACCTACTTGAAAAAATAACGCAACTCGCAAAGCGAAACCGTCATTTCAAAGTACTTATTTTATTGTCTGGTTATCACCCACAATATAACGACCACCCATTGATCAAACTCAAAAACAGATTACCTTCTTTTTTGGAAATTCGAGTCACAGAAGAATCTGTGCCTAACCAGTGGATTTTCGATGGTGTCGCTTGGTTTGATTACGAGGGCGGAAATTGCAGGTCTTGCTTCAACGATCGAAGCCGAGTTCGATTATTTATGGAGCGTTTTAATGATTGGTGGAGCAAAAGTAAAATTGAAACCGAATCACGCATACTTTCAATTTAACGCCCGAATTCCAGCAAAAGTTCTTTTAACTGGCTTTTTATGCTTGCTAATTGCCTGTGGAAACTCCCCTCCTCCCAATGCAACGATTGTTGCATTGAAAAATCGCGAGCCCGCCGAACTAATAACAGCCATCGAACCATTGCTGACACCTTCGATTGAATATCGTATTAGCGGCAAGAATATCGTGTTTTATTCAGATGGAGATTTAAGCAATATTGTCAGAACACTTGAAAAACTTGATGCTCCACCAAAAGAGTTTTTAGTAGAGTTTAGATCATCTCAACCATCATCAGGAAAACGCTTCTCCACAGAGCAACATCCATTCATCACTGACAGCTTGCGACTTATTGAAGACACACCTACCGAAATACTCAGCACTAAAGAAATACTCTACCCCTTTTTCGATGAAGCAACTCTCATCGTGAATAGCAAAGCCTTAATGACACTCAAACTCAAAACCGAAAACAGCAGCACTTTGCACCTACAACTTCTAGGCAAGAGCAAAACTGGAGATACTGAAGAGATAAAAGGCGCATGGAGCATTCAGCATAGACAGTGGCAAAAGGTGTCGCCAAGCATTAAAAGTGGTTCAAAGAACTACTCAACCAAACGTAAGGCGCTAGACATCGAAGTCAGGGTCACCCCCTTATTAGAGGGGGGCTAGTGAAAGAGTGTGCGACCTCTGATTGTCACCAACTGACAAAAGGATAAATTGACAGCCCCAATATAAACACCACCGCAAGAACGATCATAATGCTTTCAACGGGATTGTTGAGCAGAGCAGATAAAAACGACATTTTACTATTCGCATACTCTTCTCTTACCCTACCCGTACGCTCCAGCTGATATTGTCCGATCAATTCTCTAGCTTGACGATATTCATCATCTGTTCGAACCCATAGAGCAGCTACCGATACCCCCCACCGCCCAGATGTTGTTTCGTAGTACGAGATATCTGCATCGTCTAACAACTGGCGAACATCCGCAGACTCGTCGTCGGGGACACCGTTTAATCTAAAAATTAAGTGAGGCATGGCTTCAATCTACTGGAAACGAAAGCGAATTATACGGAGAGAAGCTGGAAGAGCCTAGCAAGGCTGTGAAAATGACCCTTCAACAGCCTGCCGGTTTTGAATCACACTGGAAATCTAGGAGTAGCGAACCTCACAATTAATCGGCAGCGCATCGATGTCTGTTTCAAGTTCGTTTAAATCGTAATCAATTCCTTCAGCAATCACGACTTGCGCCTTAACCTGCATATCTTTACTAAGATTTAAACTCAGCTTGTATTCTTTCTTCATAAGGTAGCGCTCGACCACTGGCTGAATCATCTCCTCAGCTTCCTTGACCGCTAAGTAAGGTTTAAATATGTGTCCAGTGGTGGTTTTCGGCAACTTTGGCAGCACTCGAACCTCCACTGGAATCGAAAATCTATCCGTCAATGACTCGTTTAAAAAGGCATGCACTCTGTTTCCAGCATCTTGAACAAGCGCTCCGGGTTTAAGCGTCACATATAATACTGGAACCTCTCCAGTATAACGGCTTGGACGACCGATAGCGGCGGCTTCATCAACATCGTCGTGAAGAGATGCGGTCTTTTCAATCTTCGTGGGGTCAATTGCAAATGTCCCTCGAATGATTGGCTTCACCAGTTTCTCATTTTCATTAACCAACTCATCAGAAGAGACAGTGCCGGCGAAAAAATTCTTATTAGCGGCCATAGACGCTCCCAACATGCTCATGATTCAACCTCCGAACTCAAGTCCGTCATTCAATTCGCGGAATTTTCATCAAATGGATGAGCACTCAATCATTTGATACTGACCAGTTTAAAATGAATAAGATTAATTAAGTTGGAAGAGATCACACTCGATTGATGGATTGTCAAATTCATGACCTAATCGAAGACAGGTTATGTAACAGAGTCACAAAAATTCGTAACAGACTGAATAATATTGAAGGGTGTGCTTACAATGAAACGGCAATCCCCAGCCTTATTTGCGAACCAGATCACAAATGAGGCCGAGCATGGCGTTGAATCAATGAACACAAACGGTCGCCAGCGACAGGACAGAGATCAAAAGCTACTGCTGGGTTAGTGCTCAATTAAGCCAATACGCATCGCCTTTGCGACTGCTTGCGAGCGATTTGTGACATCAAGCTTTCGATATATGTTTTGAAGGTGGAATTTAATGGTTCGCTCAGAAACGCCCATGATTTGTCCAGTTTCCCAGTAACTTTTACCATCCTTCGCCCATGAGATCACCTCGCGTTCTTTTGCCGTCAGCTTAGGCTTTGACCAGAGTGCGGGTTTATTAAGTGCCTCATGTAGGTGGGGCAATATTTGCTGAAGCATAATTTGCTCGTTCAGCGATATACTAGGACTTCCGTAGCAAATGGATATGACAGTGGCAGCACCATTGCGGCTGTTTGCAGTCGTGGAGTACGTCATACCCTCAACCAAGTCAAACTCGCTTGCTAAATCTCGAAAACCTCCCGAGTTTGAGTATTGGCTATATGTATTTGACCATAGAATTGCACTATCCACTTTAAATGAGTATTGCAATATTGGGTCAACCAAAGCGAATTCTTTATTCTTATAGAGCTGAAGCCACTCCTGATCAATATCAACAGCACTCACTTCAGCCGTACTAAAGTCATTCAGATTAAACTTCTCTTGGTAGGCAAACAGCGTTCCCTTGATATCGAAGTTTCTTTTTATTAAATCAATTAATCCCAGTAGATCTTCCTGACCATTGGTTTTAAGACACTGATTTATGACTTCCAATGTCACCAGCAAATCACTACGAGAAAGTATCAATTCTTAACCCCTAAATTTGCCGAGCATGTAACCTACGTCACGCCACTCTAACATTCCAATCCAGCACTAAATGTAAAGAATTCAGTATCTTTAAACAACAGACGGAGCGCAAAAAAGCCGTTCTTCCGTACCAATAGTCCAGAATCCACAGAGATTAGTCTACTCTCTTAGTCAACGTGACTATTTTGCACTCTCGATCAATGACCTTTTCAACCGATTTTTTTACCCAAAAGTACCCGTTAACATGAGCGACAAGATAGAACACTCCGCGACCACTATAATGCTTCATAACCTTAACAACATCCGAGCCAACCGAGGCCGAAGCACTTATAGGCTCATCTAAAAACTCAAAGCTTTTAATATCTGCGAAATTTAGACGGTTGTCTGAGTAAACTTCACACTCCAACACAACGCACATCGTAATCTCTTTCGACTGGTTGTATATACTGCCGATAACGTGCTCAATCTCGTTTAACGCTATCTTGCGCATTGAGCGATAACTCAACAACTGCTTGTATATTCTTTTCGAAAAAAGCGGCTGATAGACAGGCCACTGATATGATGAAGGCCTCGATTCACACTCAATTTCATCAAAATGATCGTGTGAAATAACTCTGTGAGTATTGTTCATTTCTACATCCAAATTATTGCATTTTAATGACCAACTCTAAATTGACTTTATCAGACAACCTTAGAATAGCGACTGTAAAAATGAGCGATTATTGATAGCAGCCTCAAGCGAGCGCTCATTATCCATTTCAAACGACTGAATAACACACCCGTCTTCCATAGAAATTTGGTCCGACAAATCAGTCACATAAAACCCGCAGCGCTTTAAGACCATTCCAATAAAGCTATGGGTTACGAAATAAGATTTTCCTATCCCTTGGCTCAGAGACTGAATGAAAGCCCATATCGCCATAAATTCAATTAAATTCGTCCCTTCGCAGATTTTTATACTCCGATAGGCCTCATCTATGCAAAATCGGGATAATTCAACTGCACCTACCGACTTTAACTGCAGAGCCTCCTCTTCAAACAAGCCATTATAGCAATCCGTTGCCATCCAAGGATGTTCAGATTCGGTGGTCCTCATGGTGGCTATTGTGGTGCCTTTAGGGTTGGTAATGGAGAAGTGTGATGAATAAATATCATACGGATCAACCTCTAGACCGTTTTCTTGAGCCTTTACCCAACCCATTTCTCTGTCGTAGACTGTTGCCCTTAGTTTTAACAGTTCAATTCTGTCCCTCGCCTCAGCGACTGTTTTAATGGTAAATCCATTCACACTTAGTTGATGGCCATAGCGCTCGATGTAATTTGCGCACTGCTGTTCCAATGACCGTGTTCTTAATAGCGCGTGTCTCATAGCAACTCCTTAGTTCTTCAAAAGCAGGCGCAGTATTCCACAAGCAATTATTCCTACATCCTGCCCTAGTGGGCAGTATTAACATGAATGGATTTGAAATTTCGGAAGCATTGATCTTCAAAGGGCAGGGTTTCTTAAATTCAATACCCGAATTCTCTTATAAGTACTGGCCGATTCGAGGGGGGGCAAGTACGACTTTTTGGGTCTGACGTTAAAGTTTCCATCTTTTGCACCCCTCCGTACCCTCATACTTGGCCACTCTAAACCTGAAACAACGCCCCCAGTGACCGATCACACCTAATCAAAATTAGCCCAATCGACGATCAGGTCTTTTGCACTTGTCAGCCAATCATTGACGATCAACTTTAGAGCCGCTTGAGAATTGCAAAAAGGTGTTCGGTCCGTATTCGACTTGAGGCAAGGCACCATAGAGAGACAAGCCAAAGTCGCAACTTGGCCTCTTTGGTGATTTATAAAGATGCACAAGCCGTCACCTGAGACTATTTTTACCTTGATCGCCATAGAAATAGGCCGCGGGGATGGCTTCTGCTAGAATAAGCGGATATTTATCGCCAGAACCGAGAGACTCAATTGTTCACTGAATTTAAGCTACACCCTCAATTACTAAAGGCTCTCGAGTCCCAACAATTTTCCAAAGCAACGCCTGTCCAAGAGCAAGCCATACCCAAAGCACTTGAAAACCAAGATCTAATGGTCTGCGCGGAAACTGGTAGCGGTAAAACAGCCGCCTTCTTAATACCTACCATTCAACGCTTACTAGACCACCCAACCGCCACAGGTGGCACGAGGGCCCTTATCCTCACACCCACCAGAGAGTTGGCCAGACAAATCCAAAAGCAATGTGAAGCATTGACCAAGCACACATCGATCAGCTCCGATGTCATCACCGGCGGCAAGGAGTTTAAATATCAGTCCGTGATATTTAGAAAAAACCCCGAGATCATCATCGCTACACCTGGGCGCTTGTTGGAGCATCTGACAAAAAAGAATGATCTTATGCAGGATGTCGAAGTCCTAATATTGGACGAGGCTGATAGGATGCTCGACATGGGGTTTTCAGAGGATGTACTGAGCATCACCAGTCATTGCCCAACAAACAGACAAACCATGCTGTTTTCAGCAACACTACAGCAACGGGGACTTGCGCATGTCATCAAGCAAACCACCCAAGATCCGCTATCCATTACCGTTGACTCAATACGCGGGGAACACAGCAGTATTCGACAGCAGTATTTACTGGCCGATGATGACAAACACAAGCAACGTTTACTCACTTGGCTGCTATCCAACGAAACCTACCGTCAGTGCATTATATTTACGAATACACGTGTAAAAACAGAAGAGCTGTACCACTTTCTTGCTTATCACAAAATCAATGCAGGCATGATCCACGGCGAAATCTCGCAAGATGAACGTAACCATGTTATGCAAAGAATGCGTCAGAATCATTTTAAGGTCATGGTAGCGACAGATGTCGCTGCACGCGGTCTTGATGTAAAAGAGATTGATCTGGTGATCAATTTCGATATGCCTTGGACAGGCGACGAGTACGTTCATCGTATCGGCCGCACAGGTCGTGCTGGTCAATCAGGTCTAGCCATTTCAATGATTGATAGTACAGAATGGAATCTGAAAGCATCCACTGAAAAATACTTGGCAGTGAAAATGGAATCTCGCGCCATTCAAAGCTTGAAAGGCCTTTACAAAGGGCCAAAGAAAGTCAAAAACAACGGTAAAGCTGCCGGCCTAAAGAAGACCAAACTTAAAAATAAAGCAGCGAAGAAAGACGCTAAAGGGAATAAGGCACCCAATAAAAAACGTCCGCAAAAAGATAGAAATACCGTAATCTCAGATGGCTCGACGCCATTTAAGCCGCGAAAGAAAACCGAAGGCTAAAGGCCAAGTTTTCATGCGTAAATTCGCACTCCCAACAGAGTGCGAATGGCAATTGAAAAGTAGTAAGAGTTAGGCACCAAAAATTCTGAATGTAGTTGTAACTTCAATCCCCACCACCATCCCCCCCTGATTCGCCATCAGAACCTGACGAGAATAGATCCCTACTAAACCCCCAGCCTTCATCATCACTGTCAGACAAACCAAACCCAGGTAAGCAAGCGATGGCAAATGCGACCACAATGACACAGAACACACTTGCGCTGTAAGCATTGTTATAACCGTAAGCTATGGAAGCTACAAAAAGGACAACGCCAGCGCTGCGAGGACCAATATGCAGTTTTCTGGCTAAAAAACCGCCGACTGCAAAAATGACACTCCCAATCAAAATTTCGCCACGAAAACAGCAGTACAAGCCTATTAAGGCTATCAAATGCCCAATAATGCTCATATATCTTACCCTCTGCTTACAAAGCGATCAGTTTATCAACTATTGATTGATAACAATACTCCAGACAGTTTTCGCTGACTTTCCTTCCGCTCAGGATCAAAAGGTGTTCAGAGCTTTTATTCGTCTGTGGCAACCATTTTTCTTTTGTCTCACATTGCAGAATATCAACACTAATGAAATCGTCCGAAATGTGATTGATTGATCAAAGCATAGTACTGTCTTTTGAGGTGCACTAAACCAAAACAACCATTTTTGGTTGTTTTGGTTTCGCTGCTATTTTGGTACAACTGCTACTTTTATTTTTATTACTGATGCCGAGTTTAATCCCAGCCTTCAACGCCGCTCATATCGGGTAATTCATGCGCGATGCCTTTATGGCAATCGATACAGGTTTTTTCACCGGATGCTAATGCGGTTGAGTGCATTTCACTGGCTCGCAAGCTTTGACGGGTGAAGTCCATATAATCAAAGTTGTGGCAGTTGCGACACTCTAAGGAGTCATTCGCTTTTAATCGCGCCCACTCATGCTCAGCCAGCTCTCTCCGTTTGGCTTCAAATTTTTCACGAGTCGAAATGGTGCCAAATATTTTGCCCCATACCTCTTTTGATGCTTGCATTTTACGTGCAATTTTATCTGTCCAATTATGTGGCACATGACAGTCAGAGCATTTTGCTCTCACACCTGAGCGATTTGAAAAGTGAATCGTCGATTGCAACTCTTGGTATACATTGTTTCGCATCTCATGACATCCCGTGCAAAACGCCTCTGTATTAGTTACCTCCAACGCGGTATTAAACGCCCCCCAAAACATGATCCCCGCAATAAAGCCACCCAGCGTTAAAAACCCCAAACTGAAATGGACACTGGGTCGATTTACTAATTTCCAATATCGTTTTAATTTATTCATATCGCTCACCTATTTCGGAGCTTTTAACAAGGTTTCAACATCTTGAAAAATATTTTCAACCAAGGGCTTTGCATCCACTTGTGTCACATGACACTGGGTACAAAAATATCGTCTTGGTGAAACCTCTGCTAAAAAGTTGCCATCACGATTCATATAATGCGTGACGCTGACCATAGGCGCCTGAGATTCTTCCGTACGTGTACGCGCATGGCAAGACATACACTTGTTAGCCTTGTAATCAACTTGGTATTGATCAATTTTATGTGGAATCGTCGGTGGCTGCATAGGATATGCTCGCTGACGCTTGATATCTCTATTTTCTACATTCGGCATCACAGGCGGAGTCTCTTCCTCATTCAGCGGAACTTCTCCCCTTAAGGTCGCCACATATTCCTGCCCTGCCCATGCAGATAGCATCCAACACTGACCCAACAGTACGAGAGTGAACATTAATATCTTCATTATCGTCCCCTATACTTTCTCAATTTTGATGGCGCACTTTTTGAAATCTGTTTGCTTTGATATAGGATCAGTCGCATCCAGTGTTACTTTATTAATCAACTGACTGGCGTCAAACCAAGGCACGAACACCAACCCTTTTGGCGGTTTGTTGCGGCCTCGTGTTTCGACACGTGTTTTAATGTGCCCTCTTCGAGATATAACCTTTACTTCATCACCTCTTCTCAAGCCCCGACTCCTAGCGTCTTCAGGGTGCATAAAACACACTGCATTTGGGAAAGCCTTGTAAAGCTCTGGAACACGTTGCGTCATGGATCCAGAATGCCAATGCTCTAGAACACGCCCCGTACACAGCCACATATCGAACTCCTTATCTGGCATTTCGGGTGCCGGTTCGTACGGTAAAGCAAAGATGACGGCTTTATCGTCAGGCTTACCGTAAAACTGATAATCCCTTCCCTTTTTAACATATGGGTCTGAGCCCTCTTTAAAACGCCAGCGAGTTTCTTGCCCATTTACGACCGGCCAACGCATTCCGCGCACTTTATGATAAGTATCGAACGGCGCTAAATCGTGGCCATGATCTCGCCCGAATTCGGCATACTCTTCAAATAAACCTTTCTGAATATAAAAGCCAAAAGCTTTGGCTTCTAAGTTTTCATATTCAACTGATTTTCCCCCGGTTTCGGTCGCAGCCACCTTTATCGGCACAGCCGGATAGCGATCTACTTTTCCATTTTTATAGAGCACCTCAAATAGCGTTTTACCTTTGTATTGAGGGTTTTTAGTAAGAATCTCGGACGGCCACACTTCATCCGTCGTGAATCGTTTAGAGAATTCAATAAGCTGCCATAAATCAGACTTCGCCTCGCCAGGCGGATTAACCAACTGATGCCAAAATTGCGTACGGCGCTCAGCATTTCCGTATGCACCTTCTTTTTCAACCCACATTGCTGCTGGCAAAATTAGGTCTGCTGCTTGCGCAGTAACGGTAGGATACGCATCGGAGACAACAATGAAATTATCTGGATTACGGTACCCTGGTAGCGTTTCCTCATTAAAATTCGGTGCAGCTTGGAGGTTATTATTTACCTGAATCCAATATGCATTGATCTTCCCATCTTTTAACATGCGGCTTTGTTCTACAGCATGATAGCCCGGCTTAGGAGGGATTATTCCGTCGGGAAGTTGCCATATTTTTTCTGCTAGAGCCCGGTGTTTAGGGTTATTAACGACCATGTCTGCAGGTAGACGGTGTGAAAATGTACCTACTTCACGAGCTGTTCCACAAGCGGAAGGCTGCCCAGTCAATGAGAATGGGCTATTGCCCGGTGTGGCAATTTTCCCAGTTAATAAGTGAATGTTATAAAGTAAATTGTTTACCCACACGCCTCGCGTATGTTGATTTACACCCATTGTCCAAAAAGACGTTACTTTCATATCAGGGTCTGCGTACATCTTTGCCAGCGTCACCAACTGTGATTCTGGCACACCAGAAATTTTACTGGCTTTCTCAACGGTGTACTCAGCAACAAATTCTTTAAATTGCTCAAAAGATATCGGCGTAGAACCACCGGCTTTATCTGCATTTTTGGCTTTCATTTGTAAAGGATGCTCATCACGCAACCCATAACCAATATCCGTGTTACCAAATCTGAAATTAGTATGTTTTTTTACAAATGATTCGTTTACCGCATTATTTTGAATAATGTAGTTTGCAATATAATTTAATATGGCTAAGTCAGATTGAGGGTGAAATATGACGGGAACATCCGCTAAATCAAAACTACGATGCTCATAGGTTGATAGCACTGCTACTTTCACATGCGGATTACTTAATCGGCGATCCGTTACACGAGTCCATAATATAGGGTGCATCTCTGCCATGTTTGAACCCCATAAAACAAATGCATCTGCGGCTTCAATATCATCATAACACCCCATCGGTTCATCGATACCAAATGTCCGCATGAAACCGCCGACAGCAGAAGCCATGCAATGACGTGCATTAGGATCAATATTATTTGATAGAAAACCCGCCTTCATTAATTTGGATGCAGCATAGCCCTCCCAAACGGTCCATTGGCCAGACCCAAACATACCGATGCCCGTTGGGCCTTTTTCTTTTAACGTTTTTTTAAACTTCTCTTCCATGATATCGAACGCTTCATTCCAGCT
Source organism: uncultured Saccharospirillaceae bacterium (assembly GCA_947503895.1). Taxonomy (GTDB): domain Bacteria; phylum Pseudomonadota; class Gammaproteobacteria; order Pseudomonadales; family Oceanobacteraceae; genus Bermanella. Next base: position 133,764 of record CANNFT010000001.1, on the reverse strand, counting down.
TACGGGTTCGAAATCACCATTTTTATGGAATACCCCATCTTTCTTACGCAGCAAGGGTTGGGTTAATCGGTCTTTACCATATAAAATTTTGGATAAAAAATAGCCTTTGACACAGCTTAAACCCTTATTCACCTCACAATGAATATCTCCATGAGTCGCCACGATTTTATTATTTTTAGTCGCAACATGAATACCGCAACCAGTACCACAAAATCGACAAGGTGCTTTGGACCACGTTAACTCTGTTTCTTTAGAAGATGTAATGATATTGCTGGCTTGCGTACTGAGACTCATTCCAGCTACAGCAGAAGCAGCGGCAGCCGCCTGTGCTTTGAGATAGCTTCTGCGGGTGATATTCATACTGGTACCTCTCACTCATACATTAACGCTTAAGTGCTCTTAATTGTTTACCGACGCTCGCAGTAGAATGCTGAAAACACATTCCACTCTTTACTCAGCCAATTCGATGAAATACAACGGAAGCGGTGATCACCCCCGGCACATTCCTAATTTCTTCAATGCTGTCTGCTAAGGAACGTTCGTCATCTCCATCCACCACGACTACGGCCTTTCCAACAGGATCAATACCGTGTAACTCAACGTGATCTAAAACATTCAAAGCTTGAGCAATGGACTCTTGAAGCTCTGGCTTAAACTGAACGACCAAACTCGATACGTGATATTCGCTTTCGGCTTGCATTACACTCTCCTCATCATGTCGGCCGCTTTTTATGCAGACGACATTTTTTTGTTTAGATGCCTTCACTGGCCATGGAAATAGCTTGCGAAGGACAAGCGCTCACACACGCTCCACAACCTGAGCAAAGCGCTGTATCCACTTTTGGCCGAGCAACATGGCCGACACTTTGGACGAGAGTGATAGCATCAAACTCACAGAAGTCCTTACAGGTTTGACACATAACAGATTGGTTAACGAGACAGGTATTTTGATGTGTATGAACTTCGTTAGAGATAACAGCCTTTAGGGTCCAAGGTGCTTTGCTGCGAGGATAAAAATTAACATCTACACAGACAGATGCGCATTCATAGCAGAATTGGCAATCCCCCCTATGGAAATCAATCTCGGGAAATCCGCCATCCCCTTTTACAATAATGTTTTCGGGGCAAGCCTGAATACATTTACCGCAAAGCGTACAATCGTCCACAAAGGAATCATTGTTTACTAGCCACGGTAATCTATGTGCTTCAATATTTTTGTGAGCGCGACCAAGCAGCCATTGCCGGCGACTGCGATTGACTGATGTAGATGCCATATTCCGTTCCGCCTACAATTTAACTGTTTTCATTCAGCGTATCGCCTTGCTGATATGCTCCCACCTTGCTGGCAAAAATATTAGTCAGCTTAAATGCCCGGCGGGCCAAAAAACATCTGACTGATCCAAACTGCAAAACCGTATCCGCCTACGAGTACGACTGAAAGCACCGGAAAAAGCAGGATGGTGATCATTAGAAATAGGAGCAGTTCGTCTTTCTTGCTGGCTGGTTCCATATTCTTGCTTCTCATATCAATCCAATGTGCAAGATTCAGTGTAGGCTTGCACAGCATGCCTAATACTGATTTAGATCATCTTTGCTAGGTATAGAACTCAGCTTTTTGCAACGCCAGCCAGATAATTTCTACGAATGATTCTCATTAACTTTCGTTGCATGACTCTGTCATACCCAATCGCGAACGCCATAGCGTACGTTAAAGCGATTGAACCGCGGGGAAAGGAGTGAAGGGTAAAGAGGCACAGCTGAGCAAATGTGCCACAAAGAAACTCTACAATATCAAGAGTCTCTTTATGGCTAGTTAACGTCTAAATAAGCATTCGGCCCTCATCAATCCATTTTATAATCGCCCAATTAACGATCTGTGTAATCTTCGTCATCAATGGCAACCGAAGTATTAATGTCCATGATTCTGTCAGAGTGACCTGACTGACATTTTGATTTCAAATTTTGAATGTCAACATCATCCCTTCTCATTCGCGAACGATTGATATTTGAATCCAACTCAGCGCATTCAACAGAGCTTACGCTATCGTGCTGCGGCATAGGCTCAGCAGCATATAGGTTAAAGGCCAGTAAACCACCAGCAGGCATTAGTAGAACGGTTATAAACGTTTTCATATTCAGTCCTCTACTCTAATTTTAATGAGCCATCACTTGATGACGCTTGATTGAACGAAGACGTTCAATTCGCGCAGTCACCACTTAATTACGCACGCATAAAGTGGAGAACCACACCCTTTATCAGACCGGCTAATTCGTATCCAGGTTCAGGGCCAAAACCAGCAAACACTCGGGAACTAATATGACTATTTGCAAAATAAACCGGTAGCGAAAATACCGTTATGCATTGGCACAATTTTATTTTCATGGGGTAAGACGGGCATTCAATAGATGACAAGTTAATTATTGATCGCAGGCGAAGATCAAGTGGCAGCCGATTGTATAGTTCAAATGACTTCGGGGCATTGCTATAAGGTCACTTTAGGCTCTGGCCGAGTGTATGTTTAAGGGCAAGGCGTGCTTATGAAGATCTAACGGATTTAATCAAAAGACAACTATGCAGAAATTGAAGTGACCGGAATTTATCTTACGGCACGATGTAGTTTCGAGAAACCTGCTGGCAATTCATAGAACACTTACCACTATTAAAAGCGTGCAACAGTCGAAAACGACCTAAAATTGCGTACAAAAGAATGGATTTCGATCCCCCGTGTAGAATTTTTATTCATATAGGTAGAACCGCTTTTCATTAGCACAATTCAACTTTCCAATTGGAAGGTGTATATAACCGTAGCGCCATGCTCATAACTACATGGTTTTTACACCCTCAAATTGGGGCCATCTATTCTTTGACATAAATGGGAGGTAAACCTATTGGTCGAGTTCTAAATCGACGATGCATCCACAAATACTGTTCCGGATAAAGTTTTACAAATGCTTCTAACTGCGCATTTATTTGCGTAGCAGCCGCAGTATCATCTAGTGCCGAGAAATCTTCAAATATCGGTGAAAACCTTAAACTGTAGCGACCATTTGGCTCCCTCAATTGTGCCAACATCAAAACTGTCGCGCCTGTTTTACGCGCGATACTTCGTGGCATTTTTAGCGTAGCAGCCGGCACATTAAAGAAGGGAGCGAAAACAGATCGCTTTGCACCGAAGTCTTGATCGTATCCATACCAAACTGTATTCCCATCCTTTAAGTACTTAAGCATTTCCAAAGTCTCAAATTTCGTAAATTTTTTATTTGAGAATTTTTTCCGGCCGCGCTCAATCACTGCGTTAAAGAGCTTATTATCGTTTGGGCGATACATATAGTTAAAATCAATCACATTGGAGATCATGGGCGCCGCAAAATCCAATAGACTAAAGTGACCACCCAGCAACAACACACCCTTCCCTCTTGATTCAGCCTCCCTGATATACTCAAGCCCATACACATCAAGTTTTTGTAATATCTTTTCAGGGTTTCCCCACCACGCCACGGCGGACTCAAAAATTCCTTTCATGTTCGCGACAAACGCATTTTTAACCAATTCATCTTGTTCCTGTCTGCTGAGGTGTGGGAAACATTCACGGATATTTGCACTGGCCACCTCTCGACGAGTGCGACCAAATCGATAAGCAACATATCCTAAGCAGGTCGAAATAGACTGCAACCATGTGAAAGGGAGTTTAGAAACGATAAAGAGAATGGCTAAGCCGCACCAAGTTGCAGCGTATTTCGGGTGCAAGTACTGCACTAAGGAGGATTCCTGTGAATCGGTCTTCATAAATTGGGAGCACTCACCGCGGATTATGATGATCTAATCGGCCTACGACATCAAAGTTCATATTTAAGGACATCCCTATAAAACTACAGAAAACTTGCTGAGTGATAGAGGGGCCCTTAAAGAGTGATCGCCACAGAAAGGCCTACTATTGCCATTAGCTTGAGGTATATAAACCAAATTTACGATTGATTTCAACAAGCTGATTAAATGACGTTAAAAGACCTGCTTTGCATTAACGGTACGCAAGATTTTTTTTCAAATGGCGGGAGCGCATCAATCAATAAACGACCATATCGTTTAGTCAATACTCGCTTATCCAGAATCGTTATTTTACCGGTATCGGTTTCCGTTCGAATTAATCTTCCACATGCTTGGATTAGTCTAACGGATGCATCGGGGACAGAAATTTCCATAAATGGATTTCGCCCCTGAGATTCTAGCCACTCTGCTAAGGTAGCATCGACAGGGTCATCTGGAACGGAAAACGGCAGTCGCACAATAACAACATGTTGTAATAAGTCACCGGGCAAATCGATACCTTCAGCAAAACTGGCCAAGCCAAATAAAATACTGGGCTTTTTGGATTCTATTTTTTCTCTGTGCTGACGAATCACTTCTTGTTTAGAAAACTCATCCTGAGTCATGACGTGCTGCTTCAATTCGAAGGGTAAACCCCCTTTGACATCATTCATCATTCGACGATTAGTAAACAACACAAGCGCACTTTCATCTAACGTAAGGTTTTCATCCAACAGTTTAACGATATGCTCATTGTATTCCGGTCCTGTGCCTGCCTCTTTAGCACCGGAGGGAACGACAATCTCACCCAGAGCAGGATAATTGAACGGGCTTTCGATAATCTCTGAATGGTTATCTCGTGCAACCCCCGCTTTCATTCTGAAGCGATCAAATCGACCAAGCGCCGTTAAAGTAGCAGACGTGACGACGGCTCCAAAACAGCGGCTCCATAAGTTCTTAGCCAACAACTCTGCTGCTAAGATCGGACTGCTGTACAAGCCAATATCGTCTTCGGATTCAGTGTACACCCTCTCCAGCCAACGAGACGTCGGTGGATTACCTTCCAGATCTCGTTGTCCAAAACTTAGCCACAGCATTCCAGCCGCTTCCAGTCTTGCGAGCAACAAACCAAAAATTGGAAACCATCGCTCTGCGTCCTGCTGTCGATACTCACCGTCTTCTTTGTTTAAAGAACTCTTGAGAGCGTCAACAATTTTATCGACCTGACCATAAAGGGTATTATGGCTTTTATTTAATTCTACAGACGTTTCAATCAATTCGTCTGGCACTAATCCCATGCGGAAACGATGCTGGTGATACCCCTCCTGCTCTGCCTGCTCCCCCATGAAAGACATCACCATATGCCGCACCAGTTTTAGCTGACCTGAGATCGCATCAATAGCTGCAGGAATCGCTTGCACCACTTGAAGCAACCCCATGGGTGTACCACTTTGCTTGCCAAGACCATCAACCGACTTACCAATTTGCTTCAAGAGGTTTTCTTCTTGATGAAGCTTTACCTGACCGGCAAAGTGATTAATCGCCTTATCCGGCAAGTGATGCCCTTCGTCGAAAACGTAAATGGTTTGAGCTGGGTCTGGTAATACTGCACCGCCGCCTAAACTAATATCGGCCATAACAAGATCGTGATTGGCGATAATCAGGTCTGCATCTTCTAAAGATTTACGAGCGGTAAAAAATGGGCAAGCATTAAAGTGCGGGCATCGTCGATTACTGCATTCACGATGTGTCGCCGTTAAACGAGACCAATCTTCTTGCTCCACTTGCTCAGGCCAATTATCTCGATCGCCATCCCACTTACCAGAAAGGAATTGATCCAGCATTTGGTTAAATAAGTCTTTTTGGTCCTGTGAGCTTTCGCCTCCACCAAACATATCAAGTGTTGCTTCGAACATTCTTTGATCTTGCAGCTCAAGGTCGAGCTTATGAACACACAAATAGCGACCTCGCCCTTTTGCTAACGCATAACGGAATTCGAGGCCACTGTGTTTAGCAACGTCTGGAATGTCTTTAACAATTAATTGTTCTTGAAGCGCCACTGTAGCGGTAGAAACGACTATTTTTTTTCCCAAGTCTTCGGCAAAAGGAATGGTCGAAATTAAGTACGCAAGTGTCTTACCTGTGCCAGTACCGGCCTCAACAACACAGACAGGCAAATTGGACGTTCTAACCCCTTCATCATCGTAGGAAATACCGCCAAGTGTGCGTGCGATGGCGGCGACCATTTGTTTTTGGCCCCGCCTAGGTTTTAATTTTTTTGCTTTGAGGAATTGACTGTAGGCATCTTGAATAGCGTGTTTAGCTTCGGCACTTAACATTATTGAGGGGCAATCCAATCTTGGCCTTTCGGTAAAGAGACCCGTTTATTTCCTACTGAAATAACGATGCCTTCCGTTGTTATTTCGACTAATTGAACACCGGCTGCAATGAGGGAACCCTCTGATAATGTCCGATCATTGATTTGAACCGTTCTGTATTCGGCAGCAGACGAGTAGATATGGCCTTGGAATCGAATGGTGGGCAAACGATTGATGGTGGCGACATCCAGTTCCACTAAATCATAAACTCGCGCAGGCTTTGCTTCGATCACGACGGGCTCGCTCTGTGGTGCTTCATCGATACTCTGAACAACTGCAGCTTCATTCTGTGATACGTCCGAAGAGGATACGGCTTCTGATGCACTACGATTATTCAATGAGCTCGATTGGTCCGCATCAGCTTCATTTGACTCTTGCGCTTTATCTTCTGAATAAGCTGGAACATCCAATGCAATATTTTCGTCTTCGTCAGATGTGCTATCTCGCCCCATCCAAATAGTTGAGCCTATAGCGACGACCAATACCCCAACGACCATGGCTACAAGCCCCATTGGCAGGCTCGCTTGAGCAGCCTGCTGGCCACTTTTTAAGCCGGCTTCTTTTTCCTGTTGTTTTGCGCGTTCCTGTTCAGCCTTCTCAAGCGCCTTCATTAAATATGACATTATAAAGACTCCTGCTGACGAGACTTCAGCCATAACGCAATCAGAGTTTGAGAGCCGATAAGGCCATCGGTTTTAAGACCGTGTTTCGCTTGGAATTGTCGTACCTGCTGCTCAAGCAACCAATCGTATTCTTCTAACCCCGGAGTATAGATAGTCGTTCCGCCTTCTGGCTGAATAACCTCCCAACCATCATCGGTAGTTTGCTGCGCGCCACCCGTCTGAATAATATTTCTTACCCACGATACTAGGTCGTGTACATCGCCTACTTTAAGCGCTTTATTAAATTCATAAGGCGGCTGCCAAATAATCTTAAACTCTGCGAGTTTTCTAAATTCTGGTCTTTCAGCTTTGTAGCGATACCAACGATCATTGATTTCAATGAGGGAAGGCACGTTTGCCTGCTGCATCAGACTCGTCGGAAGTTCGCCTCTCCAGCATTGTCGAGGTGCCAAGCATGCCTCACGCGGTGTCACACCCCAGTACGCAGCCAAATCATCCAATGAAGCATCCATAGCGCTCGAAAGTAGATCTTCGATTAAATTACTCGCGCCGCTTTGCTCGACTTCAGGTTGTCGAGGTCGTGGTTGAGTTTGCGATACTGCTGGGGAAGCATTCGATTGAGCCAATGTGGGATCTGGCATAATGTCTGGCTTGAAGTAAAAATTCACGCCATACCAACCCACAAAAATGATGGCTATGGCCGCTGCTGCGGCGAAGACGTAGGACAGCTTGGACTTAGTAAGAAACTCTTCTGGCAACACTTCAATTGCCGCTTTTGATACTATTTTCGCAGAGACCACTTTTTGGTTGTCAGCGTAGGCCCCCATAAGTGCTCGATCGGCCACCACATTTATTAAGCGAGGAATACCTCGTGTCAATTTATGCAACCGACGAACACTAAACCCGCTAAATATTTTTTGCTTTGTCCCAGCCACACCCAATCGGTGGCGAATGTACTCAGATATCTCTTTACGACTAAGCGGATTGAGATGAAAGCGAACGGTGATTCGTTGGTTTAATTGCCTCAATTCGTAACGAGCTAAACGTTCCTTCAATTCAGGCTGACCCAGTAATATGATTTGCAGCAGCTTTTCGTCGTTCGTTTCTAAGTTCGTCAGTAGTCTGACCTGCTCAAGAACGCTGGCATCCAAATGCTGAGCCTCATCAACAATGAGGACGGCGTTTCCGCCTTGTGAGAAGACTTTTAATAAATACTGGTAAATTCGCGTGGTTAACCTGAATTCTTGATCGCTTTCTTCCCATTCGATACCAAATTCATTACAGATCGCATGCAGAAACTCTAAGCGATCTAGCTGAGGGTGAAGAATCAACGCGACTTCTGTGTTGGAAGGGATGTGGTTGAGAAGTTGACGACACAGCGTTGTTTTACCCGTTCCCACTTCGCCTGTGAGCAGCACAAAGCCACCACGATGACACAATCCATATTCGAGAACACCTAATGCCTCTCGATACTGACCATTTTCGTATAGGAATTGCGGATTCGGCGCGATAGAAAAGGGACGCTGTGTTAGCTCAAAAAACTGTTCGTAAATCATTGAAGAGGCCAAGTTAATCCCAGTGCCCATTGCCAGTATCTGGCGTTATCTATGCTGGTATCATCCAGCCCAATTGAAAACTGAACTCTATCTGACTGATAACCTATGCCTACGCTATCGTGTAGGAAGTCAGAGTAAAGTCGCATCACTCGCCAGTTCACTCCCACCTCCCAAGTAGAGTCTTTCCCCCACTCCCAATAAGCAGTGTCTAAATGCAGCCTTGGGAGAACCGCCCATTTTACCTTGAGCCCAGCCTCCATGGGTAGGGTTTGCACGCCAGAATCAACGCTATCACGCACAAAATTTTGATCGCATACCTCAAGTTGTGAGCGACTCCGAAAAAGACAGCCTTCACTCCGATCCAATGCTTGCCAGTAAATACTGTAAAAAGCGTCTTTCATCCAAATATGCGCTGAAACCTGCTCAGATACCTGAACATCCAGCGCCACATCGAGTGCGTGCCCCCAACCCTCGACGTTTTTAGCATTTCGCTCTAATAAAGCGTCCCTTGAATACTGGTAGTCTAGATCATACTCAAAACTGTACTGGCCATTTGGGAGAACTTCACCTTCACCTTTCAATCGCCCCCACTGAACCCTATCGGGCTTGATGACGTAAGGCGTAATGGTTACGTCAACTGATGAGGATAACGGTATAAAATACTGAAGAAATAGAGCGCGACTTTCTAGTCCATTAACCGATAAATCGAGCGGATAGGTTCCAACAGTCAAGTCTTGATTCTCCAGCAAGCTGTAGAAGCGTGCGGTGTCGCGAGTAAAGAGGAAGTGATAATCCCACCGTTTTTGCACACCAACGGACCAGTTCGGGTGAACGATTGCGCCTAGGCTAAGTCGTGCTTTTGCTTGCGCGTATTCTCCCACACCCGACTCGTCCCACCCATCAATCATTTGTTGGTTCGGGACAGGTTCGCTAAACGCATAAAGGTATGTGTCGATATAAACGGCGGAAGAGACAGGGCTTGTGTCCTGGCTTCGCTCAGAAAAACGCCCATTGGCGTGACTCAATTGAGACAAAGTGGCCACACTGCAAAGCACAGCCACTCGAATAGAAAGCAAGGACATTTATAATAATTGCCAAGTACCGTCAATGTACCTTACAACAAATACGTTACCCTCTTTGTGTACGGTGCCAACGAGCAGTCCAGCATAGCGGATATACCCTGCTATGGAGTTATCGGCGTCTTTGTTATTATCAAATGCTTTTATCGCCAGTGTGATTTTATCTTCTTGCAAATAGTAGATCGATGCCGTGTCCGTTACCGCAGATAAATCTACACTGCTTAAAGTACTCATCTCACCGACTGCCACCCAAATAGTTTTCGCACCGACAGGAACCACTTCTGCTAATCCCAGACCTTCCAGTGATCCATAGCCCCTATAATCACGCGTTAAGGAAACCCCCAGCGTAACATTGTCTTTATCCGGTGCGGCACCGAGCACATTGATAAACAATACTTCCTGATCTTCGTTATTTTCTTTAAAGCGACTGATCACGCGTAAATTCATTGCCTCAATGCCTAACGTGGATTTCTGAATCAACTTAGCTGGAAAGCCCACCCCATTCGTAAAAGGTTTCAATCCATCAGGCGCACTTTCATCGTCATAAATAATTTGGAATGTACCTGCGCCATCTATTTGGACGCGAGGAAAGCAACCTTGATTACGTAAATACGTGAAGACCTGAGTGATGCTTAAATTACTAATGTTCAACCCTTCATTACCTAATGTTTGGCCAACTTGACACCCCAACGATGTAGCGCCTTGCGCACCAAAACAACCCCATGTGCCTTCCACTTTTCTGCACTCACGAGCAAACTTAGTTGTGTCACTACTTTTTTCTTTGTACAGCACAATAGCCGTAACACCACCGGGATAACTCAGTGCTCCATATTGAACATCCGCCACTTCATCCAGCTTGAGTATTTCTTCTCGCAACTCGCCATCAATTTTCGAATATTCTGTAAATTCGACATAACGAACCGGCTCATCGAACCCCTCTAAATTTGAACCGATAGTCAGATCATCTCGATCTTTTAACCAACCTGCCAAGTCCGAACTATCAACTTCAGAACCGTTCAATAAACCGAAGTTTTTTAACGCATCCATATCTAAATTAGTATTTAAGTTAGGCCAAGTAGATTCTGGGTAGTAAACCGAAGCGTTTTTACTGCGGATATCCAATCCAATTTCGATCACATCTGAACTGGATAACAAACCATCTTTCAACTTACCCGGTAACGATACGGAGGTCAGATTAAACCGGCGAGGCGAAAGACAATCGGTGGTGACACTTTCACTACAGGTTTCCGACCCATCCAGTGACACCCACTCACCAACAACACTATCAAATGAATGACTGTCAACGAGCGCATCGTAAGTACTTTCAGCGCTTAAAATAGCTTGTAAAGCTTCATATTCAAAATCATCAAAACCCCCTGTAGCGTTTTTTGATTGAACGCGAAGCTTGGGGGCGACTAACTGTAAAGTGTCGATATCAATATGACTATTCGCGACCAACTCTTTTCTTAGCACCAAGGCTACCGCAGCCTGTAGTCCATCCGATGCTGTTACGGTCACTTTACCGCTGCCACTTTCAATAATCGTGCTTCCTTCAAAGCTAATTCTATAAACAAGATTGCCGTTAATATCTTCGGAATCGGCTGCTGGCTGGTCGATGATTGCCACGATTTTCGCTTGCACGGTGCCGCCATGCGGGCCCGTTACCGAACCATTTAACGTTAACTTATTTGTGGAAGCGCTGTAGCTCATGAAAGCATGATAAGGGTGCGAGGCATCACAGTTATTAGTGGTCATCCCCGCTCTAACACAGGATAAAATATATTCCGAAAACAAAGCTATAGGCTGAAATAGCATGCCCATTTCAGGTGCTAGTTTTTGCTCAAAATGCTGCCACTTTGATTTAACATCATTCACTTCAGCCGTTAAATCAGCCCCTAAAAATACCGTGGTATCACCTTGCTCTAACCCTGGTGAGAATGTGCCCCCTGTATCCGTGCAGCTACCGTTTGCATCTACAAAACAACCCGTAAACCATGACTGAGTTCGTTGAATAAAATCACGCGCGTTTGCGATTTGTTCTGATAAAGCAGTTGATGCAGCCGTGCCCACCGCGGTGGTGGTTTCACCCAAAACCAGCTCACTCTGCCGCGCTTGCAGCGCAGAGTTAGCCTGACTGACTTTGGCGCTTGATATACCTTTATCATTCGCACCGCTGACCTGAGATTCGGATAACACAATTAAACTTTCCAAACTCATGGCGGTAGCATGGTTTTGATAAACTTGACCTTGAAGCGCTAGAAACTCTTGATTAACCACTTCCTCTAAAGCAGCTTTCCAACTGCTTTGATCTGCTAATCGGCTTTCAACCGTTTGAGCAATCGCTTGAGACAGTAAGCCGTGCATTCCCTGATATACATATTGGGCAGAGTTGCGTTGCTCGCTACTAATAAATGGCGACCAAGGTTCGATTTGTGTAGGAAACGCGTTCAATTCAAAAATTTTTGCCACTTGGTCATTTGATCGAATCGCACTGGTGGGGGTGATCATGCCATCGACAGGTAAACTACCTACACAGCTATTGTCTGTGCATTGTGTACCATCGGAAATGAAATCAGTGTGGGCCAATTTCGCAGCAAGGTGCGTGAGATACGTGACATAAATGCTATCGCCGTCCGACAGCGTCGAAGACAAAGCCCAAAGTTCAAAGTCTTCCGGAGCATCATACCAGTCACCGTAATTGACGGTGGTAGACGCGGTGGACTGACACCCGTCAAACCACACACAACGAATCCGCGTCTTGCCCTCGGACCCTGAATAAGCTTTCAAAATGACTAAAACCGAGCTGGTATTTCCGCCATAAAAGTCTGTTTGGAAATACCCACGATTATCCGTCAGTGAACTGGCTCCGAGATACTCGCCATTTTCTGTGTTTGGCTGCCCGTTCGAATCAATACCAACAATGGTCACCAAAGCCTTATCAATATTGCCGTCCAGCGCGATGCCACTCACACTTACGTTACCGACAGGCTCATTGCTATCAGATTGACTGTTGCAGGCGGTGACCAGTATTACCAGTGTCAGGGTCAGTAAGCACCGGTATAGCGAAAAAGAACTCATGTTACACATCCATCTAAATCTTATTATTCTAATTGTACTCAAGGTTTCACAATTGCTTTATTCACCCACCAAGATGGCTGACTCTTCTGCAATTAACGCTCTCATCCATTGATGAGCCGGATTATGATGCAATAATGGGCTCCAAGCCATCTTCAATTCAAATGGCGAGATATCAAAAGGTGGTGGCAAAAGCATGAGCGCTGAGCCCTCTGCTTGCATGCGAGCCACGCGGGTGGGTAACGTAGCCACCAAATCATTGTTCATCGCCAATAAGGCCGGCATCTGATAGTGCCGAGTAAAAACACTGATGTTTCGCTTGTGACCTATATCGTCTAACGCCTCATCCACCCAGCCAAGTTTGACCGCTTTATCCTTGGTAGGGTTCACACCAGTGCCCACCCCCATTCCTGTTTTACTGACCCAAATATGGGATGCCTGCAGATAGGCATCTAGGTCGAAGTTTTCAGCAGCGGGATTACTAGGATTTAATAGACACGAGAAGCCATCAACCCATATCGTTTTTTGATGGAACGACTGAGGCAATTCATCGAAACGGTTGATGGCCATATCGACTTTACCCTGCTCTACATCTTTATACGTAACGTCACTGGGGGTCATAAAATCGAGTATAATGCCCGGCGCATCACGGCGTAATCGCTTAACAATAGCCGGAACCAGTGTCGCTTCAGCGTAATCACTAACCATGATACGAAATACCTTGGCGCTGTCACTGGGCGAAAACTTGCCCGTTGGCTGCACAGCAGAATCAACATTTGCCAATATGTTCCGTACTAAAGGCTGGAGATACTGTGCCCTTTCAGTCGCACTCATACCATCGCTCGTGCGCACCAGAATGGGGTCATCAAATAGATCTCGAAGGCGCTTAAGACCATTACTCATGGCGGGCTGTGTGATACCTAGCTGCTGGGCTGCTTTCGTAACGCTGCGTTCACGTAACAGGACATCTAGATAGATCAATAAGTTAAGATCAAAACGATCTACATTCATTCAGTGAATACCCAATATAAGGTCTATAAATTAGGTAAATTATCATAAAAGTCCTATCATTCACACGTCTTTTAGGAGGAATCTCCTATCGAGTGTCCCAGTTTCAGCGGTGACACGACGACAACTAACCAAATTATTTTGAAGGATTGACTCATGTCAGCTTATCAAGACGACATCAAAGCAGTAGCGGCTCTTCGTGAGCAAGCTGGTAGCCCTTGGGATGCAATCAACCCAGAATCTGTTGCTCGCATGCGCGCTCAAAACAAATTCAAAACTGGCCTAGACATCGCTAAGTACACTGCAAACGTTATGCGTGCAGACATGGAAGCTTTCGATGCTGACAAGACTAAGTACACTCAGTCTCTAGGCTGCTGGCACGGTTTTGTAGGTCAGCAAAAACTGATCTCCATCAAAAAGCACTTCGGTTCAACTGAACGTCGTTACCTTTACCTTTCTGGCTGGATGGTAGCTGCACTACGTTCTGATTTTGGTCCTCTTCCTGACCAATCAATGCACGAAAAAACAGCTGTTGCTAGCCTTGTTGAAGAGTTGTACACCTTCCTTCGTCAAGCTGACGCTCGTGAACTAGGCGGTCTTTTCCGTGAACTAGACAAAGCTCGTGAAGCGGGTGACGAAGCGAAAGCTGCTCAAATCCAAGAGCAAATCGACAACCATGAAACTCACGTAGTACCTATCATTGCAGACATCGATGCTGGTTTCGGTAACGCTGAAGCGACTTACCTAATGGCTAAGCAAATGATCGAAGCGGGTGCATGTGCACTTCAAATCGAAAACCAAGTAGCTGACGAAAAGCAATGTGGTCACCAGGACGGTAAAGTGACCGTTCCTCACGCTGACTTCCACAACAAGCTTCGCGCACTTCGTTACGCATTCCTTGAGCTAGGCGTAGACAACGGTGTTATCGTTGCACGTACTGACTCTGAAGGTGCTGGCCTAACGAAAGAAATCGCTGTTGTTAAAGAAAAAGGCGATGCAGGCGACATCTATAACTCTTACCTAGACGTTGAAGAAATCGACGTAGCTGACATGGCTGAAGGTGATGTTGTATTTAACCGTGACGGCAAACTAGTTCGTCCTAAGCGTCTACCTTCAGGTCTATACCAGTTCCGTCAAGGTACTGGCCATGAGCGTTGTGTATTCGATTGTATCGGTGCTATCAATGCTGGTGCTGACCTTCTTTGGATCGAGACTGCTGTTCCTACAGTACACGAGATCGCAGGCATGATGGACGACGTACGTAAAGTACACCCAGATGCGAAATTGGTTTACAACAACTCTCCATCTTTCAACTGGACTCTAAACTTCCGTCAGCAAACTTTTGATGCTTGGGAGAAAGAAGGTAAAGACGTGTCTGCTTATGACCGTTCTAACCTAATGTCTGCTGAATACGATGATTCTGAGCTTTCTGCTGCTGCTGATGCTCGCATCAAGACTTTCCAAGCTGATACAGCTCGTGAAGCGAACGTATTCCACCACCTAATCACTCTACCGACTTACCACACGACTGCGTTGTCTGTTGACAACCTAGCGAAAGAGTACTTCGGTGAGCAAGGTATGCTGGGTTATGTTGAAGGCGTTCAGCGTAAAGAAATCCGTCAAGGTATTGCGTGCGTTAAGCACCAAAACATGGCTGGTTCTGATATGGGTGACGACCACAAAGAATACTTTGCTGGTGAAAACGCTCTTAAAGCTGGCGGCGCGAAAAACACTTCTAACCAGTTCTAATCTGAACCCGTTATAAGTTGTTTAAGAAAAAGGTCACTTCGGTGGCCTTTTTTTATGCTATTCACTTTGCGTTAACACATAATCAATCGTGCAAAAGGTTAAACTTCGGTAATCGCACAAAGAATACTTTGCTGGTGCTATTGAGGAAAAGCCAGGCTCTTAAAGCTGGCGGCGCACTCTTTATGCCCTGCGGAAACGAGGCACTTCTAACCCGTTCTAATCTGAACCCGTTACAAGTTGTTTAAGAAAAAGGTCACTTCGGTGGCCTTTTTTTATGCTACTCACTTTGCGTTAAGCACATAATCAATCGCGCAACAGGTTAAACTTCGGTAATCACACAAAGGATACTTTGCTGGTGCTATTGAGGAAAAGCCAGGCTCTTAAAGCTGGCGGCGCACTCTTTATGCCCTACGGAAACGAGTCACTTCTAACCCGTTCTAATTTGAACCCGTTATAAGTTGTTTAAGAAAAAGGTCACTTCGGTGGCCTTTTTTATGCTATTCACTTTGCGTTAAGCACATATTCAATCGCGTGGCCGGTTAAACTTCGGTAATCGCACAAAGAATACTTTGCTGGTGCTATTGAGGAAAAGCCAAGCTCTTAAAGCTGGCGGCGCACTCTTTATGCCCTACGGAAACGAGGCACTTCTAACCCGTTCTAATTTGAATCCGTTATAAGTTGTTTATGAGGAGCGAACAAAGCTCAATTTCATTAATAAAAAGGGTGCAATTTGCACCCTTTTTATATATTTCTAAAAACTTGCTATTTTATTTGCTTAAGTTACCTCTGTTTCACGCTGTTTTTGTAGATTACTCAGCCAGTCTGGGTCCATCTCTGGAACCGAGGAAAGCAGTAGTTCGGTGTATTCATGATGCGGCGGTTTGAACATCTTTTCCGTTTCGCCCTGCTCGATCACCTTACCCTTTTGCATGACAATGACATCATCTGCTATCGCTCGCACTGTTGCTAGGTCGTGTGTAATAAACATATACGACAAATTGAGCTCATCTTGTAATCGCATAAGCAGCTTTAAAATGCCTTCAGCCACCAATTGATCTAATGCCGATGTCACTTCATCACAGATGATAAAATCTGGCTCCGCTGCTAACGCACGCGCTATACCAACTCGTTGTTTTTGCCCGCCAGATAACTCGTCAGGATAACGATTCATAAATATCTCAGGGTCTAGCTCAATCATTTCCATTAGCGCTCGCACACGCTTTTCTAACGCTGCGCCTGTTAACCCTAAGTAAAATTTCACCGGACGACCGATAATATCTTTTATTTTTTGCTTTGGGTTGAGGGCCGTATCGGGCATTTGATAGATAAACTGAATGTGTCTCAGATCTTCCTTTGTGCGATCTTTAAAACAGTTTGGAAGTTGATTCCCCTCAAATTCTATTGCGCCCTTGTCGGCGTTTAATAAACCACATATCACTTTTGCAGTGGTTGATTTACCAGACCCCGATTCACCGACCACCGCAACCGTGCGACCTCGATAAATATCAAACGAAATATCATGCAATACTTGAGTGTCGCCATAACAAGCATCGACATGCTTCACACTTAGCAATGGCTTTTCAGCAGCATCTGGCAAAGGTTTTTTACGCTTCTCAATGGATCGTACTGACCAAAGTGTTTTGGTGTAGCTCTCTTGTGGGTCAGACAGCATAGCTTGCGTATCCGCCTCCTCCACTAGCTGGCCATCTTTCAAAACCATAATTCGGTCAGCCATTTGCGCGACCACCGCTAGGTCATGGGTGATGTAAATCGCAGCAGTGTTAAACTCTTCGACGATATTCCGAATGGCGGTTAACACTTCAATTTGAGTGGTCACGTCCAGTGCTGTGGTGGGCTCATCAAACACGATTAGGTCGGGTCGACAAGACATTGCCATGGCGGTCATGGCTCGCTGCAGTTGGCCACCCGAGATTTGATGCGGGTAACGAAATCCAATCTCCTCGGGATTGGGCAATCGCATTTGTTTGTACAAGTCCACAGCATCAGTTTCAGCTGCCTCTCGATTTCCCTCACCGTGAAACAGCGGCCCTTCGGCATATTGGTCTATCAATTTGTACGCTGGGTTAAACGATGCCGCCGCCGATTGCGCAACGTAAGCAATTTGGCATCCACGCAATGCTCTTCTTTCTTTCGAACTAATACCTAATATGTCACGACCTTTAAACTCGACTACGCCATCCGTAAATTGACAACCATCACGGGAATAGCCCATAGAGGCAAGGCCCAGTGTTGATTTACCTGCACCGGACTCACCCACCAATCCCAGTACTTCGCCCGGCTGCAGATCTAAATCAATTCCTTTGATAATCTCTAACGGACCATTGGCTGTGTTAGCAGCCATTCGTAAGTTGCGAATGCGTAGCAGTTGTTTAGTGTTATCAGTCATACGCCTCTCCTAATCCTTAAGTCCACTGGATTTATGCAACATCCAATCGACGACAAAGTTTATTGATACTGCTAGCAAGGCGATGGCACCTGCTGGCAATAACGGCGTGTAATCACCAAACGTTATCAATGTGGCATTCTCTTTAACCATCGAACCCCAATCGGCGGTAGGTGGTTGAATCCCCAAACCTAGAAATGACAACGCAGCAATAAACAGAAACACAAAACAAAATCGAAGACCGAATTCTGCGATCAACGTTGACATGATATTGGGTAAGACTTCTTTTCGAATAATCCAAAAGGTGCCTTCACCTCTTAATTGGGCCGCTTGAACATACTCCAAAACCACAATATTTTGCGCTGCGGCTCTCGCCAAACGAAATACAGGTGCGATGTATATAACGGCAATAACACCGACCATATTTGGAATCGAAGGCCCCAATATGGCCAATAACATCAAGGCGAGAATTAATGGCGGAACCGATAGCAATACATCAATCAAGCGTGAAAGCAGCATATCCAGCCATCCGGCTTTGAGCGCCGCTAATATGCCTAAAAAGGCACCGAGCGAGAACGCAATAGTCGTTGTAAATAACGCTAAACCGACTGTATTACGTGCGCCAAATATAAGCCTAGAGAGCATGTCTCTGCCTAAATTATCCGTACCTAGCCAGTATTGATCACTCCAAGGTTCATATTGCGCTCCGACAATGGCCGTTTCGCCATACGGTGCAAGCGCGGGTGCAAATAGTGCTATAAAAGCGGTTAAAAAGATGACAACTAGCCCAAACCAAGCAGACAACGGAATCATTTTTAGCTGATTAACTAACATATTTTCAGCCTCCTTACTTGGCGTGACGTAATCTTGGGTTGGTCAAAATCGACAGAATATCTGCCAATAAATTCAACACGATGTAAGTACTGGCAAAAAATAAACCCACCGCCTGAACAATCGGAATATCGCGCTTCACAACCGAATCCACTAATAACTGACCCAGTCCGGGGTAAACGAATACAACCTCAACGACGACCACGCCGACGATCAAATAGGCGAGATTTAAGGCCACCACATTTATAATTGGGCCTAAAGCATTCGGAAGCGCATGCTTGAAAATGACCCGCCAGCGACTCAGGCCTTTCAAGTTTGCCATTTCAATATAAGGGCGCGATAAGACGTTAATGATGGAGGCTCTTGTCATCCTCATCATGTGGGCCACGACCACCAATATCAGCGTCAATGCAGGGAGGAACGTTCGGTACAGTGCATCACCAAATGAGGTCGCCGACTCGACCTGAGCCAACGCGGGAAACACATTATTCTGTACCGCAAGAAAAAGAATGAGCAGGTAGGCGACAAAGAATTCAGGCAGGGAAATCGAGGTCAAAGCCGCAGTGTTAATCGTGCGGTCGAACCAGCTATTACGGTACATGGCACATAACAGCCCCAGCAATATCGCTAAAGGGACGGAAATAATGGCTGCAAAGCCTGCTAAAAACAGGGTGTTTAGTAATCGACCGGACAATAATTCTGACAGCTCTCGACCATTAGCCAATGAACGTCCGAAATCTCCTTGGAGCGCTGCCCCCAGCCAGTCGATATAACGGACAAACGGGGATTTATCCAATCCGAGTTCCTGCCGGAATGCTGCGACCGTTTCCGGTGTAGCGGATTGCCCTAAAATTTCTTGCGCTAAGTCGCCGGGCAGCAACTCTATGCCAATGAAGATCAAAATTGAAACGACGAACAAAGTCCCAACGCCTAACGCCAGCCTCTGTCCAATCTGTTTTGTAAGGTTATTCATATCTTAAACAGCAATGAGCAATATTCAGCTCAGTTGCTTCTCTCGTAATGGAAATCAGCGTGCAGCCATCCTAAAAGCTTAATGGGTTCTGCACATAAGACAAAGCAGCTCAAAAAATATTGAGCTGCTTTAAAGACAAAGTTTCGAAGACGAGTATTAAGCTACCCACCAACGCTCAATGAAGCGCTGACAGTCTAAATCCCACATTTCAGAAATTTGGCTGGGCATTTTAACCCGTTCATTCATTGCTGATACGTATTGCCCAAACATGGGAATGAGTGCTCCGCCATCATCGCGGCAAAGAGACTGCATATCAGCATACATTTCTGTACGTTTGGCTTGATCCAATTCGGCACGCGCACTCAGCAGCAACTTATTGAACTCAGGGTTCTTCCAGTGGGTTGCATTCCAAGCCGCATCGGCTGCGTAGCCCGCTGAGAACATTAAGTCAGGAGTGGGGCGACCGCCCCAGTAGCTGGTGCAGAAAGGCTTTTTAAGCCAAACATTCGACCAATAACCGTCGTTAGGCTCTCTGACTACTTTTAGGTCAATATTGGCTTTACGAGCCGACTCTGAGTATAGAAGACAGGCATCTACTGCGCCGGAGAAAGCCGCATCAGATGTGTGTATGGAGGTTTTAAACTTGCTCATGCCCGCTTTCTTGAGATAGAACTTAGCCTTATCAGGGTCATAAGAACGCTGTTCAAGCCCTTTAGCAAAGTAAGGCATGGAGGACGCGATCGGATGATCGTTACCTGGAACACCATAGCCTTTTAGAACTTTTGCAACGAGCTCTTCACGGTCGATGGCGTACTTCATGGCCAACCGAACATTCACATCCTTAAATTGTTCCGATTGAGTGATCATGGGCATGGTGTAGTGAAGCGTGCCATTCGCGGTATGCACTTTGATACCTGGGCGTCGCTTCAACAAATGAATGGTTTTAAGATCAGGCCGGTCAATCAAGTCGACTTCACCGGTCATCAATGCACTCATACGTGCAGCAGGGTCTGCTATTACACTCATCTCAACCGTATTGAGATGCGCACGACCTTGTTTCCAGTAGTCTTTACGACGCTTAAACACTGCTCGAACACCTGGCTCAAATTCCGCGAGCTGATAACCACCGGTGCCCACCTTGGTCATAGGATCTATTTTGCCGTCAACCGCTGGGCGAATGCCAAGGTGGTAATCTGTGAAAACAAATGGAAAATCTGCATTACCGACTTTAAGTTCGAAGACCACTGTTAAAGGGTCTTTTGCATACATTTTTTCGATTTGGCTTAACAGAGGCTTAATCGCTGACTTTGAGCTTTCGCCCATATGATGGGAAATGGATACCAGCACATCAGTTGCATCCAGTGTCTTACCATTAGAGAACAAGATGCCTTTACGCAATTTGAAGGTCCATGTTTTTGCGTCTGGGGTGGCTTCATATTCTTCCGCTAACTCTGGCTGGGCGCTACCGTTTGGCGCGATTTCAGTCAGGTTGTTGAACACAGCATAACCAAGTGCAAACATGAAATCATTCGAATAGGTAGCCGGATCGAGAGAGTCGGATGAGCTACCTTGGGTGAAGCCTACTTTTAATAAACCACCTGAGTTAGGTGTGGCGTTTGTCGCAGCGGAAGCCATCATGGATGCACTTGAAAGTGTCACGCCCATTGCGAGCGCTCCGCCTATGAACGTACGTCGATCAATGAGTCCACTTTTTAGGGATTCTTCTAATTGTTTAATACTCATACGCCCCCCGGGCAATTAAGAATGGCTTATATACTTATTCTTCTTTGCTGGGATTAAATCTTTGCCGTAATACTTTTAACTTTTGTATACGCTTCAATCCCCTCCCAGCCTTTCTCCTTTCCGAAACCAGACTTGCGGGTTCCACCGAAAGGCAGTTCAACGCCTCCGGCCCAGTAATCATTAATAGTAATTTGGCCTGCATCAATTTCCCTTGCCAAATTTAACGCTCTGCTTATATCGCGGGTATACACACCACTCACAAGCCCAAACTCAGTACTATTGGCTGCTTCTATCGCCTCCTCATCGGAGCGCACGACCTGCACAGCCAGTACCGGCCCAAAGATTTCTTGCTGAACAACAGGGTCGTTCTGCGCAAGATTATCGATGATGGTCGGGGCGAAAAACCAACCTTTACCGGATTCTGGGTCTGCCATTATACCGCCTCCTGTCAAAATGTCAGAACCGCGTTCAATTGCACGACGAACATGCCCAGAAATGACGTCCAAATGACTTTTTGAGTTGATGGCCCCCATATCGGGATTCTTCAAAGGGTGACCGATTTTTATACGATTCGTGACCTCGACCAATCGCTCAAGCAAAGCTTCATGTACACTCTCATGGACAATGAGACGGGACCCCGCCGAGCAAATTTGGCCAGAATGAGAGAAAATTGCCCATCGAGCGCCTTCCACTGCGGCATCGATATCACAGTCATCCAATGCAATCAGCGGCGATTTGCCTCCCAACTCCAAAGTGAGCCGTGTCATATTCGGCGCCACCGACTGCATAACATTCACGCCAGTATTCACCGAACCCGTAAAGGTCACATGATTCACCGCTCGGTGCGCGACCAAAGGTGCACCTGCATCGACTCCAAACCCAGTGACGACATTCAATACACCGTCGGGAAGACCCGCTTCGGTAAACATTTCGGCTAATAGCAACGCTGTATAAGGTGTGGTTTCAGCAGGTTTAGCAATGGCCGTACAGCCCGCCGCCAGCGCGGGGGCAACGCCCCGAATAAAGGTCGATGTCGGATAATTCCAAGGAATAATATGCGCCGTTACACCGACCGGCTCTCTGATAGTCCACCCCATGTAGTTACCTGCTAGGGGGACAGATCGACCGTCCAATTTATCAGCCGCGCCTGCGTAGTACTCAAGTAGACGAATGGACCCAGCCACATCCCCTTCTGCTTCAGCTAACGTTTTCCCAGAATCTAAGCACTCTACGAATGATAGCCACGCGCTGTTTGCTTTCATTAATTGGGCTGTGCGGTATAAAATTTCACCGCGTTTAGCGGGAGATACTCGCTTCCAAGATTTTAAGGCGTCCGCAGAGGACGCCACTGCTACTTCAATATCGCGATGATCGCCGCCAGAAAACTCACCTAAAACATTCTCACTGCCTGGGTCAACGCTGGTGAGCCTTTGCTGCCCAAGACTTTCAACGAACTCGCCGCCGATAAAATGTCGATCAGGCAGCCCAGCCACAGCACCCGTTAGGAAATATTCATTAATTAAACTGTCTATGGCCATGATCATTGCACCTCACTGATCTGATATTTAGATTGCGCTAACCACTCAGGTGAAATTTCAACACCCCATCCTGGTGCTTCTGAAACACTCACTTGACCGTCTTGCACGGAGTATGGGCTTTCCACGAAGAGTTTTTGTTGCCAAGGGTAGTAATCTTCGCCTTCAATCGAAAACTCTAAATACTTGCCGGCATTGGGGATCGCTTTTAATAAATGCATGGTAAAGAGTGTAACCATCGATAAATTTGCACAATGTGGTGTACAGGGGATTCCTGCATCATTCGCCCAACCGGCCACCTGAAGGGTTCTCGAAATACCGCCCAGATACAAAATATCGGGCTGAACGATGTCGACCACGTTGTCTCGTATAATGCGCTTCCAGGTTTGCATATCGCAATCTTGCTCGCCGCCCGTCACATCAAGATTAAGCGCAGCCGTGACAGCTTGAGTCTGTTCCAATTCCCAATAGGGGCACGGCTCTTCAAAATGCTCAATGCCATGTTGTTCCAACATTTTGCCAACCTCAATCGCTTTTGAAGCGCTGTAACCCGAATTCGCATCCACCAATAAGGCGGCATCCTGCCCCAGAGCTTGACGCATTAGCGGTACGATGGATTCGGTTCTGCCAGGCCATTCATCCACGTCATGTCCACACTCTTTTGCAATTCGAAATTTAAAGGCATCAAACCCATATTGTTGCTGCAATGACGCTAAGCGAACCGCCTCATCCTCAGGTGTTATATCCCGTCGCATACTGGATGCATAGGCTCTAATGGAACCCGTCACGCCCCCTAGCAAAACAGTGACCGGAACATCTGCCTGCTTACCTCGCCAATCCCAAATTGCGGTATCTAACCCAGATAATGCTCGACATAAATAGGAACCAGGAAATTTATGCTCTCGCTCAGGAATTCGCTGAATCAACGTTTCAAGGTCATCCGTTGTCTGCCCCAATGCCCATGGAGCCACCTGCCGATGAAAAATATGCGCGGTGATATCAGAATGATAGTTTGAAAGCTGCCCCCAGCCTTGCGCGCCATCTTCTGTTGTCACTCTCACGAAACCAACATACTCATTGCAAAATGTTTCTAACCGCTTAATTTTCATGCCATTCTTTACCCGTGAGAATTTAAAATCAGATCAGCCGCACGATGTGCCAGCATAATCGTGGGCGCATTGGTGTTGCCCGATGTAATATTTGGAAAAACCGACGCATCTACAACACGAAGCCCGTCTACACCGTGTACTCGTAATTCAGAATCAACAACATTTTTGCTGGGATCATCCCCCATACGACACGTCGATACCGGATGAAAAACACTCGAGCTTCGTGCTCGAAAATCTTCGATAATTTCATCATCCGTCATCTTCATTAAATCAACGGGAAAGGGCTCATCGATTAACACCTGAAAACTCTTTTGTTGAATGATTTTTTTTAATAATGCAGCGCCCAGCAGAATGTCTTGCTTATCTTTTTCGGTTGAAAGATACGCCGGCACAATAAATGGTGCATCGTCAGGGTTATCACTACGGATTTGAATACTGCCTCGACTGGTCGGGCGAGAGGGTTGAAACGAAATGATAAATCCGGGGAATGCATCAGGGTTGATAACAGTACGCTTACCAGAAGGCACGGTTGTGTAAGTGACAGGATTAAAATAAAGCTGCATATTTGGCTGCTGTAATTCCGGACTGGTACGCAGAAATCCGCCGCATTGATTCACGCTCAAGCCCAGAGGCCCTTTACGCGTTACGATGTATTTTATAGCGGCTTTTATTTTTCCGACCAAAGGTGCTAGCTCATTGTTTAGCGTAGGCTGAGTTGCACGATAAAAATAACTGACGGCAATATGATCTTGAAGGTTTTGCCCCACCGCGTTATTTTCCTTCACCACATCAATGCCTAAACTCGCTAATAGCGTCGCGGAACCGATGCCCGACAGTTGTAGCGTTTTAGGTGAATTAACCGCCCCTCCAGAGAGAATTACCTCACGCTTGGCTAACACCGTATAAATGCGTCCCCCCTTTCGATAACGAACGCCCGTGGCTTTCGGGCAACCACTCGATTTAGCAAATAGAATTCGGTCAGCATGAGCTTGAGTGACTAACGTTAAATTTTTTCTTTTTAACGCTGGCTTTAGAAACGCGTCAGCGGAAGAACATCGCAAACCATTTTTAGTATTAATGGCGTAGTAACCGACGCCTTCTGGTTGCGGGCCATTAAAATCCTCCGTTACAGCATACCCCGCCTCTTTCGCGGCATTCAGAAAATATTGATTCATTGAATGCGCACTTTTTGAAACATCGCTGACGGCAAGCTGGCCCGTTCCGATTGACCGACCTGCCGCGTCAATCCGCAGCTCCAAGGCGTCAAAGTGAGGTTTCACATTGTCCCATCCCCACCCCTTAGCACCAGACCTTTCCCAATCATTAAAATCTTCTGGTAACCCACGGCAATACACCAGTGCATTGATGGAGCTTGAACCGCCGACCACTTTCCCACGGGGCCAATAAGAAATACGGTGGTGGGTCTGCGGGTCAGGCTCCGTTTCGTACTTCCAATTCACTCGCCCGTCATAGAACAATCGGCCGTACCCAATCGGCAGCTTTGTCCAAGGACTAATGTCTTGTCCGCCGGCTTCTAGCACCAATACTGTGAACTGACCATTGGCGCTCAACTTGTCCGCCAACACGCAACCCGCAGACCCCGCACCCACTACAATGTAATCAAACTCATTCATCGAAAGCACGTTGTTCTCTCTTACAAGATTTGAGCAACGTCCCTTGAACGATTTGGGAGACTCAAACCAAACACATGATTAGTGTGAGTCAGTATTCCATGGTTGTCGCGAAAAACCTAACAAAGTAATATCGACTTAAGACCATAATATATTTGTGCCTCATGACAAACAAAATCCCTCCATTACCTTGGCTAAGAGCCTTCGAAGCGGCTGCCCGCCACAGCAGTTTTGCGGCTGCCGCCAAAGAAATTCATCTGACCCCTGCCGCTATTAGCCATCAAGTTAGATCTCTAGAGGCACAATTAGGCTTTAAGATGTTTGAGCGTCTGCCACGGGGACTGCAACTGACCAGCGTCGGTAAGGCCTACCTGCCTGTGCTGCGCAAGGCCTTTGATGACATCGCCATTTCGACCATAGGATTGTTTGGGTCAGACGCAACCCGCGTTTTGACCGTTCGAGTATCCACGTCATTCGCAGCGTTGTGTTTAGCGCCGCTGCTTCCGGACTTTAAACGGCAATACCCGCATATTGATGTTCGCCTCTACACAGCCATATGGGCTGACAGCCCAGAAAATGACGACGCCGACATCGAAATTCGGTATGGAGACGGGAAATGGGACGGTTGGTTTGCAGAAAGATTGACTCGCGACCCCTCTATTATTGTGAGTCACCAGCCAAAGCCCAAAGGCCAGTCCAACTCAGATTATCTCATTGAACAAGCCAAGAACGGCGTGATACAAATTATGGGCTGCGAAGGACTGTGGACTCAGCTCATGCGCGCCAACTGCTCGGCTGACCACCCCATCCATACCAGCATCATCACCGATAACTCCCTTACCGCACTGGAACTAGCCGCCACAGGCATGGGCGCGACACTGGTTTCGCAACGGTTTGCGCAGCGTTATTTGGAAACCGGTACATTAGTCGAGCCGGTAAAAATAGCACTCGCCGTAGAGCAAGATCACTATGTACTCACCCCTATGGAGAAGCCCGCTAAGCAAACGGAATCACTCCTGTTTAAGGCATGGTTACTCGAGCAGCTCTCTGCAAACATCAAGGCAACGTGACAAACAGCCCACCATGAGAGACTGAGTATTAATGACCAGATGCTCAGTCTCTCATACCAATTATCATGCATCATGGGCTCCTACAATGTACTCATAAAATCCTCTGCTATGCTGAGCTAGTAGAGTACTTTGTTAGGACTTTCAGTATGTTCAGCAACCTAAAGATTTTTCATAAGCTCGTCTTGAGCATCGCTATCGCTTTAGTCTTGTCCATTGGGTTATCTACGGCGCTCAGTAATTGGTTGCTTCAAGGCATGCTGAACACGCGTCTTAATGACCGGGAACTGCCTACGGTGTTGCGTGAAATTCGAAACGATATTGAAGGCACATTGGCCCACCCCATCACCACATCAAAATCCATAGCAGAGAACACCTATATCACTGACTGGATGTCGGCCGGTGAACCGGAATTCGAACAATCCAATGCCATTAAATACCTGCAAGCGATCAAGAACCAAAATAACGCCGCCACTGCGTACTTAGTGTCGGGCATAACAGGGAATTACTATAACGACACAGGTCTTTTGAAAACCCTGTCCCCAACAGCTGATCGCGACCAATGGTTTTATTCATCACTCAAAGATTCCGCCCCCTATTCTCTTTCTTTGGATGTCAGCGAAAGCACCGGCAAACCAACGGTATTCATCAATTATTTGGTGAAAATAAATGGCAAGGTGGTCGGCATTGCAGGTGTCGGCCAAAGTCTTGATAGCATGACAGAGCTTATAAACAGCTATCGAATTGGTGAATCTGGCATTGTCTTCATGGTGGATGACAAAGGTAAAATTCAACTTCATCCGAGTAAAGAAAACGCCAATAAGTCTCTCACTGAACTGACGGGGTACACGTCAGTAGGTAATGATTTTATTTCGACAGATAAATATCGCTCGAGCGAAGTCGTCATCAACGAACAACATTTTTTATCGGCAGCCATCCCACTAAAAAGTGTTAACAGCCGAATCATCGCGCAAGTTCCGATGTCGGAGCTATACGCTGAGTTATGGGCCATCACTACAAAGACCAGCATTTTTGCCTTCATCATTGCACTTGGGTTCATCGGGATGTCCATGATTTTGGCCAAGCAACTGGTTAACCCTATTTCAACAGTTGCCAAGGCACTCAATGAAATTGGAGAGCATGGTGGCGACTTAACCAGAAGACTCGAAAGCAAAGGCAAGGATGAATTAGCGGAATTGGCATCGGGCTTTAATAAATTTATCGCTCAATTACACGAAATGATTAAAGACATTATTCGTTTAACCAACGAACTCAAATCATCCAATTCGGAAGTAGATGCTGTCGTTAAGAAAACCGTGACGTTTTCTGAAGAGCAACAACTCAAAACAGATATGGTTGCCACCGCCATTAATGAAATGGGCAGTACCATTCATGAAATTGCCCACAACGCGAATCAAGCGGCCAACTCAGCAACCGATGCAAAATCCGAATCAGAAACCAGTCGGCAAGTTCTCAATGAGACCATTGCCAACATTAATCTAATGGCAGAAGCCATGAGTGAGTCAGCCACAGCCGTTGATACACTTGCACAAGATGTCACAAGTATTAACACCGTACTGGATGTCATTAAAGGCATTTCGGAACAAACAAATTTACTAGCCTTAAATGCTGCGATTGAAGCCGCAAGGGCTGGAGAACAAGGGCGAGGCTTCGCCGTTGTCGCAGATGAAGTTCGGACTTTAGCGCAAAAAACGCAAGAGTCTACGGAAGAAATTCAAAAAATGATCGAGCGATTACAACAAGGCGCTCATAAAACCGTTTCCAGCATGAGCCAAGGCCAAAAAACCACGAGCAAAGGCGTGGATGCTGCGGCAAAAGCCGGTGAGTCTTTAAGTAATATCATCGCCAGTATAGAAATGATTAATGACATGAATCATCAAGTGGCCGTGGCCACAGAAGAACAAAGCAGCGTGTCAGAAGAAATAAATCAAAATGTTATTCAAATTGCTGACCTCACTAAAACCAGCCAATTAGAAATCAATAAAAGTGCTGTGGCTGCCCGTAATATGGGGCAAGTCACGCAGCACCTAGAATCTCATATGTCTAAATTTAAAGTGTAGTGATTGACAGGCATGAAATGCTCTCACGCTATCGTTTCAGCATTTATTGCACAATTTTATTCACACACATTTTTTGCTCAGCCTTATACGGATAAACTTATTTTCGTGGTCACACTGAAATAGGCCAAAAACAATCTGCCTCACTTACGCCAGTAAAATTTGCGGCACTTACTTGTTACCGCGTAACGGTGTACCGATATCTTCATCAATAGCCGTTTATTCATTATGGGGCTGGGTTTATCCGATTAATATTCAGAACTGAATACACATCCTCAATGACTACTTTTAATGTTCAGGCACCTGATTCGACATTCTAGGTGGGTTTAATTTAAATCGATAATCTTGTCAACACTGAGCCTTTACAAGCCAATTTTGCACAGCTGCTGTCATTTACAATTCATTCATTACCGCTCTGTTGGCCATCTCGTCATTTATGAGTAACATCAAATTGCGCAGCACCTAAACTGCAGCGCAGATGGTTCAGTATCTATGCCGCTCCTCAGCAATAACAAGGAGCGCGAATATAAAAATAATACGCTTCGCTACTGAGATGACTATGAAAACAAACCTCGTAATTCAAACGGCAATAACGGCATCTTTAGCAGTCAGTACTGCCGTGCTTGCCAACCCGCTTTACAAACAAGACATACAAGGATATTGGAGTGCGTCAGGAGGCCAAAGTACAAATAGTGCTGGCAATCCCAGCATCTTATTTAACTTACCAACCCATTCAACCGTTAGTGTAGAGCTAAATTCTTCCGTGGATAATGTTCTCTATTTATTAGATCAACACGGAAATTTATTGTTTTCCGACGACAACGGTGGACACGGTACAAATGCTCAGTTAAACCTCGACTTAAGTGCCGGTGACTACCGAGTAATCGCCGCAACTTCACAAGCCAACCAAACTGGCGAATTTAATTTAAAGATCTCTGAAGGCACGGTCGTATTCAGGGATCGCATTAATATACAGTCAGTTAGTCAATTTCATTGGATTTACGATGACAGTGGAACAGGATCTGACCAAGACTTAACAATATTCCGCCCTAATTTAAGTGGCCTTAATGGCTACTATTCATTGGGAGACCTTGCGATTAAGGGTCGCCATCAGCCCGGTAGCGCTATTGTTGTGAAAGGCAGTTTAGACGTTCTAGCACGCCCTACCGATTACCACTTAATTTGGAAAGATTCTGGAAGTGGTGGCGACCACGATGGCTCATTTTGGGACCCCATTCCGCCTACTGGGTACACATGTTTAGGTATGATCGTTCAACGAAATTATTCTAAACCTTCGACCGATGCCATGCGATGCATTAAAAGCGAATATGTTTTGAGAGGCTCTGCATCAAAAGTGTGGGACGACTCTGGTTCCGGCGCAAACTGGAACTTAGGGCTTTGGAACAGCACCGCACAAAATACCAAAGGGCTGGCAACCGGTACCTTCAAGGGGAGCCGCCACTATCACAACACTGGCGGGGATCGGTTTTGGGTATTGAATAAAGATCGAATCAACGAACCTGGCATGGGCCTACCCGCTGACCCAGCTGAACTGGCCCTACGTTATGCACCACGTGTTTTTCTGCACAGCGATGAATTCTACTTCCCATCGTCCGTGGAGTGGTTTCAACAACATACACACATTCAAGGCGGCCGTTATGTGACGGATCAAGCATTGGGCTGTGATTCTTGTACCGAACCCGTATTTCTCGATGGCAAGCATCCCAACCATGAAGTCGCCCCCACATACGCAATGATTGTCCCTAAGGGAAATCAAATAACCGACATCGTTTATTGGATGTTTTACCCATACAACAACGGAAAACGTGTTTGTATCGGTTGGTATTCACCTTGGGGCTGCGTTGGCGGCTATTCTACATTCGGCAACCATGTTGGGGACTGGGAGCACATGACAGTGCGACTGGTGAACGGACAAGCTTCACAAGTCTTTCTGAGCCAGCACGCTAATGGGCAGACCTTTAACTGGGGAGATTCATCTTTAGCGTACGATGGCACGCACCCATTGGTATTTTCTGCTAAAGGCTCGCACGGACTTTACCCCGATGCCAGACGCCATATTTATAAAAACCTACCTAATGGTGACTTTTTAGCGGATGACACAAACCACGGCCCTCAATGGGATACTTGGCAAAACTTAAAGGTCATTCAGTGGAAACCAATGGGTCAATACGAAGGAGGAAACCAATGGTTAAATTTTAACGGACGCTGGGGCAACTTTAAAAGCGGATGCGGCATTGCAGAAAGTGTCAGCGGTGAATGTGTATTAAATGACGGGCCAACCGGCCCAATGATGAAAAAAGCTTCTGATCCTAATTATTCGGGGCTCGATTAAATATAAAAGAACAGGGGAATACCTCTATTCTTCTTTCTCATATCTAATCATTCACCATTCGTAGCAAAAAAAGCAATACAAGAATACGCCTAAAACTAGAAATACAAAGAGAGCATGGAATAATGGGCAACTGGATTTATTAAAGCACCGCATGCCGAAATGAATAATCTTGGCTAAACCGCATTAAGCGTTATTCAAAAGGAGCCTGCTGGCTCCTTTCTCGTATAAATTATAATCATGGATCGAAATATGCTGATTTCTGAAATTGCCGAAAAGTCGGGTGTATCCATTCATACTCTCCGCTATTACGAAAAAATTGGACTGCTCAATACCGTCAAACGAAATATATCAGGCAGAAGGATTTACTCTACTTCTGACCTGGAGTGGCTTGTCTGGATTAAGCGACTGAAATCTACAGGTATGCCGCTTGCCGATATGAAGGCCTTTGCGAAATATCGTACGCAAGGCGACTGTACATTAAAGCAACGCCAAAATATGCTAAGTGAGCACGGCGAAAAACTCAAAACTGAAATTGAACGGCTACAACAAGAACTCTCCATCGTAGATTACAAAGTTTCTGAGTATTCAAAAAAAATGCTTGAGCTAGAGTAAACTCTAGCTTTTATCCTACACCTCCACATAAACGGAGGTATTCAACATGCTTGAACAAGGTTATTTCATCACAGCAGAACTCAGGGTGAAAAATCCAGAAAACGTAGAGCACACTAAATCTCAACTCACTCTCTTGTGTCAGAAAACAATTGAAGAGCCAGGTTGCACATTATTTTCTTTACATCAGTGTAAGAGCGAACCAACTCGATTATTGCTTTGGGAGCGCTTCAATAGCGAAGAGGATTACAAGATCCATTTTCAACAACCTCACACTTTGCAGTATCTCGCTCAAGATTTAACGGAAATAGAGCAATTTTTTGCAAGCTTAATCGTTACGTAGAAAGTCAATTAATAATACATCAAGGCAATATTCAGGAGCATAAAATAAAAAGCCCTGTTATGTAGATTCATTACAGGGCTTTTTATTTGCGGCATTTTAAAACGACGGATATGCTTAAATTCTTCCTCATAAACAAATCTGGACACTTCCTAGCCTGTATTTTGGTATCGAAAGTTGCGGCCTAACGAACACCCTTTCTTGTTAATTTCAGCACGCCAGGATAGACGCCGCTTTCTAAATGTCGCCATATTGTCCCCTTGGCGTGATTTTGGCGTAGTAAGTGAGGATAAGTATAGGTTTTTATCAAGAGACTTGTATACGGGAATAATCAACGATAGATGCTGTAAGCCTTATAGGCACTGGCACTTAGCTGATTTAGAGAGATTTAAAAAGAGATGCAATTTTAGGGAGAAAGTAAAGATGGTGCCCGGGGCCGGAATCGAACCGGCACGACCGTTAAGTCGCAAGATTTTAAGTCTTGTGTGTCTACCAATTTCACCACCCGGGCAGGGTAGCTAACTACTTGCGTAGCTAATTTAAAAAGTGGAGGCGCGAGCCGGAATCGAACCGGCGTACACGGAGTTGCAGTCCGCTGCATAACCACTCTACCATCGCGCCTTCAGCTATTTATCAAGATCGACCTAAGTCAAAAGCAACTTCTTGATATCTAGCGTTTCAATCTAAGATTGAAACTTTGGAGCGGGAAACGAGACTCGAACTCGCGACCCCAACCTTGGCAAGGTTGTGCTCTACCAACTGAGCTATTCCCGCACTCTCTACTGAATCGTTTAGATTCATGTTGTCGGTTCATCTCGACAACGGCTGTGCATTCTAATGATTCAGCGGAGAGAGTCAAGAAAAAAATTCCTTATTTCGCAATCACTTAGCGGCGCTTCCTTTCAAAACCGGCCAAGCCGCATGAAGATAAACCAACATAGACCAAAGGGTTAATCCAGCGGAGACATATAAAGCGATAAGTGACGCGATATACCAGCCATCTGAAACAATCAGCCCAGTTTGACTTTCTGGATGGATTCCCAGCAAACCAGTGATAGCGACCATTTGTAGAAGTGTCTTCACTTTACCCACGTAACTGACAGCAACGCTAGCGCGCTTACCCAGTTCTGCCATCCACTCTCTTAGTGCTGATATGACGATTTCACGCCCAACGATGATAACAGCAGGTAGCGTCAACCAAACTGAGGCGTCACGCTCTACGAGTATCAGCAGAGAAACAGCCACGATTAGCTTATCCGCTACTGGGTCCAAAAAAGCCCCAAATGGCGTCATTAAGTTCATTTTTCGGGCTAGATAACCATCCCAATAGTCTGTAATACAGGCAAACCAAAATACGACTGCCGCTGCAAACCACGACCAGCTAAAAGGCAAATAAGCTACCATAACGAGAATTGGGATTAGCAATACTCGGATCATGGTGAGGATATTTGGCAAGTTAATCAGCATCGGTACTTCTCTTTTTTAGTTATTGCTCGTGTAGAGCGTTATAAATTTCCTGAGCGAGGTGCTTGCTTATGCCCGGAACTTTGGCTATTTCGATTGCGCTGGCCGATTGTACTTGGACTGCATCGCCAAAGAAACGAATCAATTCGCGTCTGCGCTTCGGGCCAACACCCGGTATGCCCTCTAAACTCGACTTACGTCGCGCTTTACTCACTTGATAACGGTTGCTTGTGATCGCAAATCTATGCGCTTCGTCGCGTATGTGTTGAATGAGATGCAAGCCAGGTGAGTCAGCTTCGAGTTGAAAGCTCACGCCATCCATAATCAAGGTTTCCAAGCCAGGCTTTCGTGTAACACCCTTCGAGACGCCCAAAATGG
Organism: uncultured Saccharospirillaceae bacterium; assembly: GCA_947503895.1. Taxonomy (GTDB): domain Bacteria; phylum Pseudomonadota; class Gammaproteobacteria; order Pseudomonadales; family Oceanobacteraceae; genus Bermanella. The sequence goes on along the minus strand of CANNFT010000001.1, from coordinate 99,976 downwards.
GAACATCTTGTATATTCAGTTCCTTAAGTACAGCCTCTGCCACCCCCACCTGACCTTTGCCACCATCTATGAGCAACAGATCAGGCTTCTTAGCGCCTTCTGCTATTTTCTTGTAGCGTCGAGTTAGCGCCTGACGCATCGCACCATAATCATCAGATGCAATTTCACCTTTAATATTAAACCGTCGGTAGTCACTTTTTAATGGGCCGTTCTGATCAAACACAACACAAGACGCGACAGTAGCCTCGCCATGACTATGACTAATATCGAAACATTCCATGCGCATCGGAACAAATGACAACCCAAGGTCTGCCTTTAAGGCCAAATACCGATCCGCTAGCTGCATACGATCTTGCATTCGGATTCTTACGGCTTCCGCTGCATTATTTTGCGCCAGCCTCAACCAACCCAATCGACCCGACCGCACCTGATGAGATACCCGGACTTTTTTATTTCTTTTCTCACCGAGCGCAGCGGCTAATAATGATGCATCAGCCACTTCATGACTTAGGATGACTTCATCGGGAATTTCATGGTTTAGGCTTAAATAGAACTGACCGATAAACGCAGAGATGGATTCTGCCTCTGATTCTTCCATATTAAATTTTGGAAAGTAGGATTTACTCCCCAGCATGCGTCCGTGTCGAACCACTGACAAATGAATTGCGCAAATAGCCTGTTCAATATGAACAGCCACGACATCGACATTACCTTGCTCTGAATCGATATCTTGTTGTTCTTGCACCTTGCGAAGATGTTGAATCTGATCTCGAACTTTGGCGGCTTGCTCGTATTCTAGATTCGCCGCATGACGATCCATCTCAGATTGTAAATCTGAAATGAGCACTCTGTTTTTACCTTGCAGAAACATCTCAGCGTGCGATAGATCTGTTGCATAGTCTTGCTCTGAAATCAGACCCACACAAGGGCCACTGCATCGACCAATTTGATACTGCAAACAGGGCCGACTGCGATTGTTAAAGTAACTGTCTTCACAGTTTCTGAGTTTAAATAATCGTTGAAGAAAGCTGATACTTTCCCTAACCGCACTGGAGCTTGGATAGGGCCCGTAGTACTTACCCTGCTTGTCTTTCTTCCCTCTTCGTAAAGTCAGCAGTGGGAATTCATGGCCAGATAAGAATATATACGGATAGGATTTATCATCCTTCAATAGAATATTATAAGGGGGACGCTCCGCTTTGATTAAATTATGTTCTAATAAAAGCGCTTCTGTTTCGCTAGACGTAATGAGGGTTTCGATTGAGTCAATACGACTGACCAAGGCAACGGTTTTCGCATTTAAGCCTTTACTGGTGAAATAACTCGAGACTCTATTTTTAAGGTTTTTTGCTTTGCCTACGTATAGCAATACACCTTCGGCGTCGTACATTTTGTAGACGCCCGGCTTCGTGGAAAGTGTATTAAGAAAAGCTTTTGAATCAAAGCTCATAGAAATTCTAAAACCTATCAGCAATTTTGCGAATATTAAACCTCATGCGCAAAATGCTCGCTAGGGCTGAGGTTAATCTACCCTAGCCTTAACTTTTACACGGATTGATAAGCGTATTTACAACTTATTTCGTCAAGAGGCCATCTCGGCGTCTATCATACCATGGCGGATGGCCAAGCGCGTCAGCTCTACATCGCTGGAAATATCCAGTTTTTCAAAAATTCGGTACCGGTAAGTATTCACCGTTTTAGGGCTTAGGAATAGCTTGTCTGAGATGTCCTGAACTTTTTCACAATTAACGATCATCATCGCTATTTGCATCTCACGATCCGATAACAGATCAAATGGACATGCAGCATCTTGGCTTTCAAACGGTTTCAATGCCATTCGCTGAGCAATTTCTGGACTAATGTATCGCTGTCCAGATTTTACTTTCAAAATGGCCATAACCATTTCATCTGCCGTCGCACCTTTGGTCATGTAGCCAGCGGCCCCCGCCTGCAATAAGCGAGTCGCGTAAGGGTCCTCGCCGCAAGCGGTGACAGCAATGACTTTCATGTCTTCATGTTGCCGCAGGAGTTTACGCGTGGCCTCTAGTCCACCCATACCCGGCATGCGAATGTCCATGAGCACAACATCTGGCTCCATATCATTCGCCATCTTGATAGCGTCTTCGCCACTATTGGCTTCGCCAATGACATCAATTCCCTTGTTGTCAGACAACAGACGCACAATCCCCATGCGTACGAGATCGTGATCATCTACAACAAGCACTCGAATCAAAACTTATTTACCCCAGTGTCGAAAATATTTGGCTGGCAGAGAGTATGCTATTTAACAGATTCATAGCCAACCCTTAGCCATCTAAAATGTGGGCGCCTATGCTATCAAAGCAGCGTCAATAGACCAGTAATATTTTTACATTTCGTTACATTGCCGTACTTCTGCGCCTAGCCTGTAGGAAAAACACTTAAGCCTCATGACTCAATAAGCAGAAGTCACTTCATGAAGCCGACTGAGTCGCGATCTTTGCCAGTCCTCTTGCGGGTCATTTAATGGCAAGACAATTTCAACAACTTCAGCAGAAACGTATCTTGTCACTGTAAACCCTAACTTTTCTGCCAATTTTAGCATGGGCCGGTTATCTGCCAAGACGGTCCCCATCATTTCAAGCACACCCTGAGCACGACAATAATCCACCATCTTCTGCATGAGTGTATACCCCAATCCTTCACCCTGCATGGCATCGCTGATAATGACAGAAAACTCAGCTTGCACTTTATCGGCATCGGTCCACGTTCGAACCACGCCGTGAATGCCGTTTGTGGTATCAGCCTCATCAATGGCGACAAAAGCCATCTCTTGCCAGTAATCAATCTGTGCAAATTGTGCTAACTCACGGTGCCGGAAGTGTCGTCGAGCGGTGAAAAAGCGATACCGCAGCGATTCAGGGCTTAACTGTTCATGGAATGTTTTAAGCTCCGGTTCATCCTCTCCTCGTATTGGGCGCAGCACGACTTTGCGACCACTGCGAAGCGCACGAATAGAAGCCAGTTCGGCAGGGTAAGGCCGGATACATAAAACATGCGGACGAGCAACATCCGCAGCCATACCCAGTACGGTAGCCCCATCTGTTGGATGAAGCAGCACATTCAACTCCACACCTTTGATTCTTGGTTGATCAACCGCCAGCTGAGATAAGCGTATGAGCATCTGACTGAGCTCAGCCACATCTTTCTCCAAGTGGCGACTCCGTTCTTTCAAGACACGAAAGATATGAGTTTTCTCCATCAGCTGACGAGCTAACACGTCATTCAAGGGCGGAAACTCTATATGTCTATCTGCAATGATATTGGCAGTAGCCCCGCCCCCACCAAATAATATCAGCGGCCCAAATACATCATCTCGGGTGATACCCATGGAAAACTGAGTGGCATCTATGCTTTTTCTCATGGGCTGTATGCTATAGCCATGGACCTTCGTATTCGCAAAACGCTTCTTGATCTGCGTGTTTAGTTCAAGCATCGCCTGCTTTAGCTGTTGTTTATCTTGAATACCCGTCACCACACCCCTCCAACGATCCCTTGGATTATCGCCGTAGGCAAATGGATGGCAGTAATGCTGGTGGATGATCTTAATGGCTGCAGGGAATGCCGTATCAAGCTTAGAGACATCTTTTTCAGAGCGAATAAATTGCGTGTGAACACAATTGAACCCGTAATGAGTGAGAAGCTGATGAATTTCTTCAGCCGTTAGATAATCACGCGCATCTTTGATGACCCTTTTTAAGATGTGATCACCCGCGACTTTGTCGATGGAGAAATCATCCATCAAGGAAGACGGCGTTTCTCTCAGCAACTCTTGATTTCGCTGATGACGAACCATATGCATAAACGCTTTAATGGCTCTGTCTGGGGTGTCATAAGTTGGAATGCCTGCATCGTCAAACAAATGTCTCGCTCGGTCCACGCCCTCCCCGCCCATCCAACTTGTGAGTAGGTTTTTCTGATGAAAACGTGCGTGATTGATCACAACATTTGCAACATCTTGGCCGGGCACAACCGGGCTAGGCGAGTGCAAAACGAGTATGGCGTCGACTGACGTTTCACTTTCGAGCACCTCAAGTACCTGCTTGAATATTGCCGGACTGGCCTCTGGCGGTAAATCAATGGGGTTTGCTCGCGACCAATAGCTTGGCAATATCTTCGACAGTTTGTAGATGCCTTCATTACTCAGTTGGGCGAGTCGCCCGCCTTCATGCATGAGTCGATCTACCGCCAATATAGCTGCCCCCATTCCATTCGCGACGATTGCCAAGCGCTCGCCTCGCAATGGTTTCATGCGGGTCAATGACTCAACCGACTCAAACATTTCCTCTGTACTGTCTACACGCAATACACCTGCCCGTAACAGTATGGACTCATACACCATGTCTTTATGGCGTAACCCTGGGGGCACAGCCTCTGGTATCTCTTGAGATGCCGGAAAGCGGCTACTTTTAATAGCGAGCACCAATTTGCCGCGCGACGCATTTCTAACGGCACGGACAAAAGTCGGAGCATCATTGATGTGCTCTAGGTGCAGCATGATCGCTTTCACTTGTCGTTGACTGCTTAAATAATCAACGCAGTCTGGAATACTGACGTCTGCGCTATTACCTAAGGTTAAGAAGTGAGAAAAGCCAATGCCTCGCGCATGAGCCCAGTCGAGCAATGCCGACGCTAATGTACCGGACTGACCGATATAGGCAACCTTGCCGGAAAGTGCGTTGATATGGCTATAACTGGCATTTAGATTGAGATCGGGCACCAGCACACCGAGGCAATCTGGCCCCATAATGCGAACGCCGTGTTCTCGTGCAAGTTTCTTGAGTGGATGATTGGCTGGCCTAAATTGCTCTGCACGTTTACGCGAAATACCACCGGTTAGAATTAACACCGCTTTGATTCCACGTCGGCCAAGCTGCTTAATGATTTTTTCAATGGTATAAGCAGGCGTGCAAATAATCGCCAAGTTCACATCCTGTGGAAGCCGGCCAATTCGCGAAATACAGGGGACGCCGTGCACCTCACGGTAACGCTTGACGTTTACCGCATAAATTTTGCCCTTAAAGCCCGATGACTTTAAGTTCTTGATGACAGCACCACCCATACTATTCGTGCGCTCAGAAGCGCCGATCACCGCAACTTTGGTGGGCTCAAAAAAATGTTCTAACCAACGAGTACCCATAAATCTCTAATAAAAAGGTGTCTTAAATGCATGATTTGAGTTATATAGACTTCTAGCTTTGTGCTCAAGTTATTAATGAATGTCATCTACCTTATATATCCAACATCCACATTACGATCAGCATTCCGTCCCTGCCAATCATCCCGAGAGCCCACTTCGCGTTTTGGCGATTGAGACACGCATGCGGCAAACAGGTTTGTGGTTAGACATTGATCATGCGTTTACACAAAGAGGTAACAAGGCCCTTTTTTCGTCTGTGCACACACCAGGCTACATTGATCAACTCTACCAGATGACGCCTGCGAAAGGGCTGATATATGCCGATGTGGACACCACGCTTTCTCATGATTCACTTATCGCCATTGAGGAAGCCGCTGGTGCCAGCTTACAAGCAGTTGATGCCGTCATGGGTGGGCAATATACGCGTGCCTTTTGTTCTGTCAGACCGCCCGGCCATCATGCAGAGCCCAGAAAAACCATGGGCTTTTGCTTTATTAACAATATTGCCCTCGCAGCAGAGCACGCTTTAACGGCTCATGGTCTCAATCGAGTTTTGATCTTTGATTTTGATGTCCATCAAGGTAATGGAACCATAGAAGCATTTCAGGGGCGTGACGATGTTTTGGTCATCAGTAGCTTCCAACACCCTTTCTACCCGTTTAGCCACTGGCAAAGCGATTTCGACAATATCGTGAATTTACCCATCCCTGCGGAATCAAACAGCATTCAATATCGAAAACTGGTCGAAGAGGCAGTCTTGAAAGCCACGGCAAATTTTAAGCCCGAGCTTATACTGCTGTCGGCTGGGTTCGATGGACATAAGAACGACCCACTGGGAGGATTGAATCTGGAAACCAGCGACTTTTATTGGCTGACGCAAATGGTGACAGATTTAGCGCGGCAATATACACAACATCGAGTCGTTTCAATATTGGAAGGTGGCTACGACCTTGAGGGCCTAGCCGATTCTGCTCACATACACATACAAGGACTGCTGGAAACGTAACAAGCTACGAAGAATTCAGCAAATGAACGTGAGCTGATCACGCTAAAACAGCGCCTTGAATCTTTAGGACTGGTGACGACCAATTCGATAACGAAATTCGCCTACCCACTACCCGCTCACTCAATTGCACGAATCTCACACAATCTTCCTTACCTGCCCAATTCGACAGACCGATCAGAAACGATTCGCTACATACCAATACATAATGGATACAATGCGCTACTTAATTCAGATAGAGATAAGACGTAGTTGAACACACACTACGGCATTATAGGTGAGTGAGAGAGTCACAATACATGGGAAAGGAAATTGCTCAGTGGAGCACCAACAGCTGGCTCACCAGCGCAGAGATCTTTCTAGCGATTGCAGCAGGCCTCATGGCTTCATATGTAGCCGCTGCAAGTATAAATCTCATTGGCAAGAATGATTCAACTCATGCCCATCAAGCTCACTCTGCAAGCCAAGTATTTATCGTCAGCCAAGGTCCGCAGCCACATCATTCGGCGCTCTCCCCCGTCTTATAATGCTTGATGTGCACACATCAAGCATTAAGTAAAACCATCCAATTCAACATTAAATGGCCTTAACACTCTCCGGGGGAATGGTGTGATCAAGGTAGGCCAATCCAAATTGGGTGAGATAACTCTCCCTGTTCCAGCCACTACCTGATGAATCTTTCAATGTCACACCTCGCGCAACATAATAGGCATCTAATTGCGTCAAATACTGATGCTCACCCGTCATGAACATGGCTGCCGCCCCCACATCAGGATGAACACTGGCTTGTAGTGTTTCTGGCAAGGATACTTCTAGTACAACCGGTTTTTCGTCACCACCAAAGCGCTGATTACGAACATTCGTTTTCTCCTGCGCCCAGAAATACGCCATCTCTTTTGAAGGGGTTAGAAAAATGGGATCTTTACTCTCAGTAAATTCGGCTCCGATCGTTTTCATCGCTTTCGCCGTTGCTGCATTAAAGTCAACATCACCAGATCCGACCAAGCCTTTAGACTGAATATTGGGCAACAGACCAGATGTTGTACCGTGATACCAAGTGCTGCCAATTTCAAACCCACCATTTTTCAGTGAATCTACAGAGTCTTTATACTGCTCAGGAACATTCATGTACGTGCTACCAATATCAATCAATTCGTTTTGTGAGGTGGCGCTGTTGGCCGACCATATGGGGCGATTGTATCAGGAAATTACCATGACGAACGCCGCTATGGGTTATCATAGACATAATTGTGATGAATAGAGGTCTCGGCACGTTTGTCGCCATGGGCAGCAAGCCTACAGTTCGATATATTTCACTCCAACATAAAAATAAGACTCAAAACCAAAATGACTCCACCCAACGCAATGAATACATCAAGAAGTCTCGATAACGGCATTACTTTACTCGATACAGGTTTTCAGCGCCCGTGTATGGCCGCCTGCTATCTCATTGAAGATCATCACGAAGTGGCGATCATCGAAACCGGCACCAAAGACACTGTCGACCCGATTCTCCAATTACTCGATGCGAAAGGCATCGCCCCAGAGCACGTAAAATACGTGATTGTTACACACGTCCACCTTGATCATGCTGGTGGTGCAGGCGCGCTCATGCAGAATTTACCCAACGCAACGCTGGTCGTGCATGCCCTTGGCGCTCGACACATGGCTAGCCCAGATAAATTGCAAGCAGGTGCTACTGCCGTGTACGGGGAAGAAGAGTTCAAGAAAACTTACGGTGACCTGATTCCCATACCTCAAGAGCGCATGATTTCGCCTAACGACGGAGAGTGCCTGACGCTGGGCGCACGAAAATTATTGTTTCTCGATACCCCCGGACATGCCCGACACCATTTTTGCATTCACGACTCTATGAGTAATGGTTTTTTTACCGGCGACACCTTCGGGCTGGCCTACGAAGAACTGACGACAGACAAAGGCCCGTTTATCATGCCCACGACAACCCCTGTTCAATTTGATCCTGTTGCCCTGAAGCAATCACTCAAAAAGTTGATACAACACCAGCCAAAGAAAATGTACCTCACGCACTTTGGCGTCGTCACCAATGCAGAAGTCCTTGCAGGAAAACTAGAGCAACAAATTGATCAACTTGTGGAGTTGACAATGGCCAGCGAAAGCTTGCCAGGCCAATCACGAATTGAAGAGTTGCATCAGAAAATTCTAGACTCACTCTTAATCAAACTCAAAGAGCATGGCTGTCGACTGCCAGCAACGGAACAACGAAAGATTCTTGATACAGATGCACTATTAAATGCGCAAGGCTTGGATTTCTGGCGATCAAAATGTGACGCTCGCTAGATCTAACATTAAAATAATTCACTTATGCACGACTTGAACATATTACGTTTCATATAACTTTCTCCCCGTTCAAGTCGGCGCACCTTGCCGCTCACACCGCCCTTTTTTCATATTCTTTTAGTTGTTTCTAGTATTGTGTCGAAAGTCGACCCATTTATTAAAATCTCAATGCTCATACATGTCGAAAATTATGTAGCTAATAATTTACACATATGCAGCTTTACAGTGCGACATATGAAATTCATGACTAACCGAATGCCATCTTGACTCCTATTCGTCTAATAATTTTGCATTTATGAATTAACTTATATCGACTCAGACCTGCTAATGAGTGCCATTTCCTCGAAACAGATCAACTTTTTTCTTTCCGTCATTTAATTGCAATTAATAGGGAAGTTATGGATTAGATAGAGGTGTGTCGAGGTCAATCATCTTGACATATGCACTTAATCGTAGAGACCAAACAGATTTTTTGTTTTATGCGCCCGCTGAAGGTATTCCGCCTATTTTTTCAGAGCGTGAAAAAAATCGGAGCTAGTACTACACCGCTAACAATAATAATCAGTACTCGAGGCACCAATGAAACGCTTTAACTATAAATCTGCTGCAGTCCTATTGCTGGGACTTAGTAGCGCAAGCGCGCTTGCAAACAATTTAAATACCCCCTTGTCATTTACTTCAGATAACGTGTCCGCTCAAATCTCTGAACATAAAATGGACTTTTTAGACAATGATGCATTGAGACGCAGAGACGCCACATTGCGAATGCAATCGCTAAGCTCTAGCCATCTTGATGCGCCATTGTTTCAATTCGCAGAAGCGCAACTGACATCCATTAAACCTACCAACCAGTGGGAGTCCGTCACCCAAAGTTTGAATAACACATCCACTGACATACTGATTTGGCGAACGCGCATCGTATCAGAGGGCGCACTATCTCTAAACTTAGGCTTTAGCCAATTCCATATGCCAGAAGGCGGTGCACTCCACATCTATTCATCGGATAGACTTGAGCGTATTCGTGCATTCACAGCAGCAGATAACGATGCACACGGACAGCTTTGGACACCTATGGTCAAAGGTGACGAAATCATATTAGAAGTAAACATTCCCAGCGATAGATTAAGCGAACTGAAACTTGAAGTGGCCTCCGTCAACCACGGTTATATGGGAGAAAATATGGGGGACGTTATGCGTACATTCGAAGCCATGTCGGGTTCCTGCAACGTTGATGTTGCCTGCCCCAATGGCGACGGATGGCGCGACCAGATTCGTTCTGTTGCGGCCATGAGCCGAAGCGGCACCATGCTGTGCACCGGTAGCGCTATCAACAACACAGCAAACGATGGCACGCCTTACTTCTTAACCGCAGACCACTGTGGCATCACGAGCGGAAATGCAGCATCACTTGTAACTTATTGGAATTATGAAAACAGTACTTGCCGCACACCAGGAAGCTCATCGAGCGGTAGCGCGGGTGATGGGACCTTATCTCAATTCAATTCGGGCGCAATTTTTAGGGCGAGCTACAGCGCTTCAGACATGACCTTACTTGAGCTAGATGACCCCTTTGATCCAGCTCATAATGTTTACCTAGCTGGCTGGAATGCCAGCACTACGCTGGCTACCAGCGCTGTTGCCATTCACCACCCCGCTGTGGAAGAGAAAAGAATCAGCTTTGAAAATGCTCCAGTCACCGTCACCTCTTACCTCAACAATAGCTCGCCAGGCAACGGCACCCATTTACGCGTAGCAGACTGGGATCTGGGCACGACAGAAGGCGGCTCATCAGGCTCTCCTCTGTTTGATCAAAATAAGCGCATCGTCGGCCAGCTGCACGGCGGCTATGCAGCCTGCGGGAACGATTCTTCCGATTGGTACGGCTGGTTAAACGTGTCTTGGTCCGGCGGCAACACCAACAGCACTCGTTTGAGCAACTGGCTTGATCCACTGAATACCGGTGCAACCACATTGGATGGCATGAACGCTAATGGTGGCGGTACAGGAAACCAGCGCCCGAGCGCTAACGCGAATGGACCTTACAGCGCACAGCTAGGAGATGCGATTCAATTCAGCAGCACGGGGTCATCTGATTCAGATGGCACCATCGCCAGCTTCGCTTGGAATTTTGGTGACGGTAATACCAGCATTAATGCAAACCCTTCTCACACCTATAGTGCTGCTGGTCAATACACAGCCCAACTGACCGTGACGGATAATGAAGGTGCCTCCTCATCCACATCGGCCACGGTGTTTATCACGACTGAGACAGGCGGAGGCATGCAGTCTGGTATTCCAATTACCGGTATTTCTGGTAGCAAAAACACAGAATTCCAGTACTTTATCGACATTCCAGTAGGCGCTAAAAACCTTACCTTTGACACGAGCGGTGGCAGTGGCGACCTCGACTTATATGTTCGCTTTGGCAGTGAGCCAACGCAAAACGATTATGACTGCCGACCATTCTCCGGAAGCGGAACTGAAAACTGCACGTTTGCATCACCTGAAGCAGGTCGTTACTACGTCATGCTCAGAGCGTACGCAGCGATTTCCAACTATCAACTCGTAGCAAAGTTCGAAACCTCAACCGGAGGCACTTCATCCTTTGAGGACAGTGGCGTCTCCCTCGGCAATAAGCAATGGAAGTATTACACCCTTGAAGTCACCAGCGGCATGTCATCCATAGATGTTACGATGACAGGCAGCAATGGTGACGCCGATTTGTATATCCGCAAAGGAAGTAATCCCACCACCAGTAATTTTGAATGTCGCTCATACAGCTCAACCAGTAACGAGACCTGCAGTATTAACAACCCATCTACTGGCACATGGCATGTAGGCGTTTACGCCTATAGCAGTTTCAGCAATCTCAGCATTCAAGGCGAAGCCAAGTAACAAAAAAGCGCGCAAGTTTTCTTGCGCGCTTTTTTTAAGCCTCTATGCATGAAACACCCACAGACATGAAACTGAGGTATTTTTACTGCCCACAGAATACCCGACAGTTACTCAAGCACATACTTTGACTGGTTGACTTTTCGCTTTAGTAGTTGATCCATTCTGGATTGAGCCCCGTACGCTCAAGCTCTTTCACATCAAATTTTCTATCAAAGGGTAACAAACCACTTTTTGATGGTATTCATAAAATTCACGTGCATAGCGATTTGCAAACTCTTCTTTATCAAGTAATGGCTTTGACCTAAAAACATCACTTATATAATCTGACTCAGATTCCGTTGACTCCTCGACAGAAGATCTTATTGAGCTTGTAAGATAATCTACGGCATGACCCACCTCATGAGGTAATGTTCGAAACAACTGGGTATTTCTAACTGCCTCTGATGTGGTATGGATATTATATCCCCGCTTGACACGTTCTATTCGGTGGCCATCAGATTCTAATAGTTCAAGTTCTTTCTTTTCAAACGGTGTTAGTTTATTCCCCCATTTGATTAATGCGGCTTTCTCTACTACTTCAAGATAAACACCTGAACCCGATTATTTGCCAATATCTGCGTAATATATGAATCGCCCCCATACAGGCTTAAGTAACGCCTCCTTTCTTTTGGGCTGCCTTAGTACCAAGACCTCAATCCCATTGATTATTTGCTATTTTTCTTCATTCAAGAAACCACTCATTGTTAACGCACAATATAAATGGTCTCCCCTTCACAGAAGGTTTCCAGCCATTAGAAAGAGCCTGCTTCACGAATCTCGCAACATGTTTCGGTAAAATAACTGGGTAGTCGCTCTTACTCCAGCCAGAATTAACTTCAGAAAAGTCGAGCCAGAAATTCCGTGTAACTAGACCTTTAGCTTGAAGAACGCTTCCCGCACCCATTTCGCATTGAACGGTTAAATTTAATTGAAAGTTCGACTTTTCATCAACCTGCGTCGTTGATATTTGATACCGATATCTAGTTCCAACTATTTCGATGCGGCGACTTTTCTTGGCAGTTAGCGTCAATTTATCCAACCATAAGGCATGAGTTTAATTGACTGACACATATAGATTCGACTGCGCACTGAGCTTTATTTTTTTAAATGAAACGAGACAATACGGGTATCAAACATACATTAATTAGCTTGAGATAATTAAACAATTTGGAGGTAAGACAGGAATTGAAATGACGGCAGATATCAGATGAAAGCAAATGGCGGAGGGGGAGAGATTCGAACTCTCGGTAGGGTATTAGCCTACGCCGGTTTTCAAGACCGGTGCTTTCGGCCACTCAGCCACCCCTCCGCTGACTTGCGTGGCGCATAATACGGATTATTACGTGACAGTCAATAATTTCAGACGTAATTTGCAAAAGAAAATGAGACACTCCTAATATTGGCTCAAAATAAATACAAATATATTGGATTTTGGTTGAATTTCAGTCGACACCTTAATCGCTCGACACTCACTCATTGCTGCCCAGCTTGGGGGTCAGAGCGCAACGACTTTAAAGACTAAGGTACGCACTCATACACAAAAACCGCGCTCTTTGAGCATTAAACATCACGATATTACCAAAATGAACTACACTTTAAGCGCACCCTCTCACCACATCATGTAAGCGCAATATGGAAATCCAGTTTCACGCGAGGAACGTACATGACGGCTCATCACAATGAACTACCTGCGCCCGAAGCAAGCCAATATCTTCAAGCAATGCAGGGAGATCAGCCTTCTTCCGCCCTCACCAAGCAACTCCTAGACGAATGCTATGCAATGGCAAGGTATGCCTTGTCCCATGGGCTCGATGTAAAACCCGCCACCATTCAAAAGCTGCAAACTATTTCAACCCATCACGACGACTATCCTAATGATGTGCAAGGCGAAAAACTCACAGACGTACATCAAACCTTAGTGGCCGTCGTCTCGCCCGCTACACCCGTTGCAATCACCCTTATGCACCGCCACGCACACTCAGGAAAGTTCGCCTTATTGCTTGGGCCTGTACCACTCGTACGCCGCCTCACCGTAACCGCCATTATATTTCTACTGGGACTTATGAGCGTGTCGATGAGTGGACTGGTAAATACTGAAAATTTGAACGCTGGATTGCTAAGTTCACATGGTGATACCTTAGCGATCAATCAACTTTTTCTTATTTGCTGCTCGGGCTTAGGGTCGTCTTTTTCAGCATTGTTTCAAGTGAATACATTTATTGCCAATGCAACCTATGACCCTAGGTTTGATTCAAGCTATTGGTCTCGAATCATTCTTGGCATGATAGCCGGCATTATTATTGTCGAGTTATTGCCTGAAGCATTGTTTCAAGAAGGTGCAATGAAAGATTTTGGCAAACCTTCGCTCGCAATGCTGAGTGGATTTTCGGTGACAGTCGTCTACCGAATTTTGCAAAGACTAGTCGACACAATGCAAGCTTTAGTGAAAGGTCGCAACTAATAGAAAAACCAGCTTATAAATGATTGGCTGAAATAACAAGCGAGTCACACTCAGCTTGCAAACTCGCTTGTCTCATCTGGTACAAAATTCTGATCGCGGCCTGAGTCTTTCGCTTGCTCATAATACGCTGCTTGAAATTTAAGGTAAGTTTCTGCATCAAATAGATTAGCCGACTTCAAGTCCGACACCGGTAAAATCACTTCGAAATCCGAATCCTCTAAATCGGTCGACTGCGTGATCGCCTCAATGATTGGCTCATAAAAGGTCGTAAATGAAACTTTTTTAGTCACCTCATCGCGATAGCCGCTCATGATCGGCAACATTCGAATAAACTTTCGCTCATCGTTCGCTTCAAAACCAAATAGAATCCAGCCGACATAAACCTTCCCATTCTCGACGGTAATTGAAACAGCTTTGAGCTGGGTGACGGCTCGATATATGAGCAACTCTAGGTCATCATATTGAATGGCCAAAAAAGCTGCATACTCCTTTGGCACGATGCGGTTCACGATGTGCAATAACACATACGCAATTAGAATACTTAAAAGGGAAATCACCGTGGCGCCAAAAACGGCACTACCGGATGTTGAAAATACTCGATCAAAGCTTCGCTTTACATCATGCCCCACGGATAAAATTGATTCAGGAAGATATGCAACCATCACCCAGAACAACGCCATAGCCAATAGAAAAAATATCGAACCGGATAAAGCACAACGAAAATAAAGGTGATAACCCTCAAGCCTTACGACTCGAAAGCGTGTTAAGCAACAATTTTGGGAAAATAAATAACCAGATAGAAGAACAGGTAAGAGAAGTAAAAAAGCTAAGCTCAAGTGATATCAAATTCCATTTTTTATTTTTCTAAGTGCACGCACGGCTTCGACCGTCTTTTTTGCACCTTCAGCGTGAATTACGTGCTTCGCTTCAGTACCGATAGCGCCATTTCCAGAAACAGTCACGTGATCATGAGCTTCAAATTTTAACGCGTCTCGCAATATCTTGAACAGTCCCATACGTGCATCCTTTTGATTTCGGCCTGAAATCACTTAATTTATACGCATTCATACAAGCATCACCATATAAAAATATAGCAAAAGTACCGCGATAACAAATAGAAATCCCCTGACCCGCTTCAAAACGCAAAGCCCTAACTGAGGCCAGCTTGGTAAGCCTTGATCAGAACAAATGAATCTAATAACTCAATTACAGTAGCAATTAATTAAACAATAGGCTTTACAGGCGAACTAGAAAGGATAATTTTTGGTGTTAAGGGAAGGTAGAATAGATATAAGAGAAAGAAAACTTAGGATGGATTCATTTAAACAATGATAGATAAAGTTTAAATGGCGGAGGAGGAGAGATTCGAACTCTCGGAGGGCTATTAACCCTCGCCGGTTTTCAAGACCGGTGCTTTCGGCCACTCAGCCACCCCTCCGCTGTGTTGCGAGGCGTATAATACGGATTCAGAGCAGTGAGTCAACCGAAAACTTCAAAAAAATCATATGATTACCGCTTTTAATACTCATTATACGTTTGTCAGTGGCAGAATTAGGCCAGACTTATCTCCTTACACTCTTTGGGCTTGAATTTCCTACTGTTGTCCCTATTATTCGCGTATAACAAAGGCTTTAATCATAAAACCTTAGAATCGTACTAGGAGTAAAAAATGGAAACAGGCTCTTATAACGCTGGAAACCCTGCGTTAGGCGCAGAGACTCATAAAGTCTTGCGTAATACCTATATGCTGCTTGGCATGACACTATTGTTCAGTGCTGTAACAGCTGGCATTTCGATGGCTGTTGGGTTGGGCTCTGGCGCTGCATTGATCATGTCAATTGCCGCACTTGCTATCGTTTGGTTTGTACTGCCTAGAACAGCTAACACTGCGGCGGGCCTGCCTGTCGTCTTCCTTTTCACTGGTCTACTAGGCGCTGCCTTAGGGCCAATGCTTAATCGCTACCTAGCCCTACCAAACGGTGCTGATTTAGTCATGCAGGCACTCGGTGGCACAGCATTAATCTTCTTTGCACTGTCTGCTTACGTCTTAACGACTAAGAAAGACTTCTCTTTCATGGGCGGATTCCTATTCGTAGGCCTAATGGTCGTCATTGTTGCCAGTATTGGTTACGCGCTGGCGTCTTGGGGCTTCGGCATTCATATCCCTGGATTTCAATTAGCCATTTCAGGTGCCATCGTATTCATCATGTCTGGCCTGATCTTGTTTGATACAAGCCGCATCATTAACGGCGGTGAGACCAATTACATTATGGCGACCGTTAGCCTGTATTTGAACATCTACAACTTGTTCACAAGCCTACTGCACATTTTAGGCGTAACGAGTAACGATTAATTCGTTTTAAAGGAGGGCTTCTGCCCTCCTTTGCTATTTCTCTTAACCTCCGCTAATTGCCCTCTTCCTAACTATGAAATTTTCCCTTCTGGTGTTATCAAGCCCCTACAGCCGGCAAGCTAGCGAGAGCGCTTTACGGTTTGCTAAAAGCTGCATTGATAACGGCCATACCTTGTATCGCATTTTTTTCTATCAAGATGGGGTTCAAAATGCCTCTCAACTGCAAACGCCCGCACAAGACGAATTGAATCTGCATAAGGAATGGCAATCTCTAGCAGAAAACCATGATCTTGATTTGGTCGTGTGCATTGCAGCCGCTCTCAAACGCGGTGTATTAAATAAAGAAGAAGCCGATCGCTATGATCAGGCTGCGTTTAATACAGATGCGCCATTTGAACTGTCTGGCTTGGGTCAACTACTCGACGCTCAACTACAATCAGATCGACTAATTACGTTCGCCTAATCATGAAAAAGAAAATTCTCGTATTAATGAGACAAGCACCGTACGGCAGTAGTTTGGCGAGAGACGGTCTGGATTATATTTTAACCAGCGCAGCGTACGACCAGGATATTACAATCCTATTTTTAGGCGACGGAGTTTGGCAGCTCTTAAAACAACAAAATGGTAAATCGATTTACGCCAAAACTCACAGCGCCTCACTAGAGGTTTTGCCCATGTATGATATTGAATCGCTATACGTCTTATCAGACGACCTAGAGGATCGGCAGCTGAGTTTAAATGACCTCATTCCGGGCGTGGAAATCATTGAAAAAGACGAATTTCATCAAATAATGAATACCCAAGACTCAGTCATCGGATTTTAAACCATGACGCTACACTTAATTCAAAGAAGCCCATTTACACATCAAGCTTTATCAAATTGCTTGAAGACCCTCATGCCAGAAGATAGCATTTTGTTAATGGAAGACGGTGTATACTCTATTCAACACCCTCTGCTACAAGATATTCTGACGCCAGCCGCTCAGGCTAAACCCACTTCAATCTACGCCTTGATTGACGATGTGAATGCACGAGGGCTTGAGGCATTCAATCACACACCAATACTGAACATTTCAATGGCCGAGTTTGTTGAGCAGTGCGCGCAACACAAACATGTTATTAGCTGGTATTGATATGAATACTTCTAATCTCCAGCTAGATAAACACGGTTTTCTGAAGAACTTAGATGATTGGTCCGAAGAAGTCGCTTGCGCGATCGCACAACAGGAGGGATTGACTCTCACTCCCGCGCATTTTGAAATCCTATTTATGTTGCGTGAATTTTATAAGCAATATGAAGTGTCACCAGCTAACCGCCCTTTCGTAAAAGCGGTTAAATTGGCGTTTGGTGAGGAAAAAGGCAACAGCATCTATCTCATGTCACTCTTTCCTGAAAGCCCGGCGAAGCTGGCAGCTAAAATTGCTGGACTGCCTAAACCCGCGAATTGCTTTTAGTCGGGTTTACCTCCGTCATAAACATATCTTTCAATTAACGATGAGAATTTTAATTCCATGTCAATAGAACACCCTTTTGCAATGTACGTGCGAATCTTAGGAAAAGGACGTCGTGGCTCACGCTCATTGACATACGAAGAAGCGTGTCTGGCAATGGGAATGATACTGCGTGGCGAATGTGAAGATGTGCAGCTCGGTGCCTTCCTAATGCTATTGAGAGTCAAGGAGGAAAGTGGCGAAGAATTAGCGGGCTTTGCAGCAGCAGCACGTCAATTTATCCAGCCTACCCTGCCAACACATTTAAAGATTGACCTGGATTGGTCCAGCTACGCGGGAAAGCGCAGGCACCTACCGTGGTATTTACTGGCGACGTTTGCGCTAGCAGATTCGGGGATTCGAACCTTTATGCATGGCGCTAATGGCCACACCGCTAACAGACTTTACACCGATCAAGCATTAAAGCACCTAGGCGTTCCTGAAGCAGAAAACTGGGCAATGGCGGAAGCACAATTGAGCACAACAAATTTTGCGTATATGCCTATGTCCACCCTTTGCCCCAAACTTCAATCGATCATCGATTTGCGCAACACATTTGGCTTGAGATCACCCGTACACAGTTTCTCTAGACTACTCAATCCGCTGGACGCTCCATACGTTGCCCAAGGGGTGTTTCATCCTGGTTATGGCCCGTCACATCAAGCTTCCGCCGATTTATTAGGCTATCACCGATTATCGATCCTAAAAGGCGAAGGGGGTGAAATTGAGTGCAACCCAGATGCTATTTTTAAAATGCATCATTGCTTTGAAGGTGAAGCAATAGAAGAGGAATGGCCTGCTTTGTTTTCAAAACGCCATGTAAAACCCGATGCACTAGATCTAGACCAGTTAAAAGCCGTATGGCAAGGCGAAAGCACGGACGAATACAGCGTCGGTGCAGTGATCGGCACTTTAGCATTTGTTGCACGCCTCATGGCTAAAGCCCAAACTGCCGCCGAGGCCATTCAGCAGGCTAATGACTGGTGGGCGTCACGCAATTTGAACCGTCTTTCATCATCCTAGCCTATTGTCGCTAATCGTCTGCGGGAGGCGTCTCCCGCTCATGAATGGTCAGAATCGATACTGCTTCAAGCTTAGCGCCTACTAAGAAGAGTCTATGCTTAGTGGATGCTGAAGCTCAAATACCTTGTACTATTAGCGTCTTTTCTTTATATGCTGGTCATCGGGGGCAGTATCGCGGCTTTTCGCTACTGGTTTGCGTACCCAAACGAGCTGCAGTCAAGCACGACCCTGTATCGGAGCAACGAAAGCGCCCTCAAACTCGCACTGAAAGAGAAGCTCATTAATCTAAGAGCCTCACTGGATGACATCATTGATAACAACCTCGAACAAACCAAATGGAGCAATGAGGCGCTGATTCGCCATAAACTTTTAGCTTTCCTTGTGATTTCAGACGGTCCAAAAATTGAAACGATGACATCAAGCTCGCTTTGGTTCAGCCAACCCGATCAATTGGAGCGAGATTTGAAAACCCAAGGAGAGTGGCCATTTAAAGTCAATACAGGCTACTTAGAAGGCAGCCGCGGCCCGATGGCGTTCGCCATAAGAAAGATTCATAACAGCGACCACTTCGCAATGGTCATTGTTAATTTAGATACGTCTTGGCTCAGCAGCTTAAAAAAGTCTGTGAATGGGCAGCTAAGACTGGTGAAGTTTCCAGATGTCGGTGCCTATAGTGTCAATGAGCAAACAGACACCGCCAGCCACGACGATTTGTTTACTCATTACTTGCTTAATCCAAAAGGCGACATCGCCGCCCAACTGCAACTTAAACACTCTATTCCGCTACCAAGACTGTGGGACACACAAACGATAATCGGCACACTCAGTCTGATTGTGTTACCGCTAATAATCACGCTGTTTGTTCACTTTTTATTTGTGGTGCCTGTCGTCACTATGATCAGAAAGCTACAACAAATGAGTGGTGGTGTTGACCCAGTTGAGTTAAATCTTCATTTGTACATATACGAGTTGGACGAATTCAAACGTGCATTCAATCAGCTAGTATCCCGCATCAATCATCATCAAGAGCAACTCATTAGAGAAAGTTTAACGGACGGGCTAACGGGCATTCCCAATCGAAGGGCATTCGATGAACAGCTAAAAGAAGCTTGGAATTTTTGTGCTCGAACACAAGTCCCTATCGCTGTCGCAATTGTCGATATCGATTATTTTAAACGCTTTAACGACGAGTATGGCCACCAGCAAGGGGACGAGGCATTACAAGCCGTGGCGCTGTGCCTTCGATCTCGCTGTCGCCGAGCATCAGAGTTTGTGGCGCGGTACGGCGGCGAGGAGTTTGCTTTCATTATTCAAGGCATGAGTATCGAGGAGTTAAACGGATTTCTAGAAAATATGCTGCAAAGTATAAGGCGCTTAAAGGTAGAGCATAAGAAATCGGGCGTTTACCCATACCTTACCATCAGTGCAGGGGCCACATTGCTTGAGACACGATCAAATTGGGTGCAACACAACATGCCCAAATCATTGATAGAAGCAGCTGATGAAGCACTTTATTCCGCGAAAAATAGCGGTCGGAATAAGTATGAGCTAAATGCGTTTCGGGGAGAGGTCCAAGACCCTGCAGAAGACACCTTCTACTGATATTCACTCTATAAAGTCGGCGTACTTCTAATAAAGGGCACCTCTAATCAACGCTCAGCCTGTTCCAATAGTTCCAGAAGCCTTCGGGCGACGGCTTCAAACACCATGGCTTGCTCGTTATCTGGCTGGGCGGACAATGAGAACAAGAGTCGTTCAAGCTCGTCCTTACTCATATATTGAATGGTTACCGGAGACACAATCTAACCCTTCCTCTACCGCTTACGATTGGGCGAAAGTGCGTATTGTACTCTAAAACACTGTTTTTAAATACAGTAGATTGAAGGTTGGTGAAGCTGCATTAGCCGATATGTCCGAAAACCCATCAGCCAACGCCAGTATCCGCCTAGAAACACTGAGCGGGCTAGCCCTCAGCCCTTAATTTCCGCTCAATACTGCGCAGAGCTTTTCTTAGTTTCTTCGTGGCCGAATGCTTCGCCTGGTTCAGTTGCAGGGTCATCGAAACGATGATGTCGAGCTCATTAGCAGTGGCACGTCCTTTTGACATCTGCCGCTGAAGCGCTTTGCGATTAGCGTATAAAATGGTCATCGACTGCCTCCTAGCAAAGCATGAGAGATGTGACACAAGTTTAGCGCTCATCGCCCGTCTGGCGTAAAGAACAAATGGCGCTAACCATCTATCCTTTTAACCTTTTAATAAGGCTAAGTCAGCTTTGATGCGCGCCACGCTCGACAATAGCAGTGCTTATCCCCGTCGAATGTAATACAAATAAAGCTTATCAACCTGCTTCTGATCAACCAATTCGTGTCCTAAAAACTGACAAAACTTAGGGATGTCACGGGTGGTAGATGGGTCAGTTGCGACTACTTTCAACACCTCGCCTTGAGCCATCTCTTTGACCTTTCCATGTAACATCATCACAGGCTCGGGGCACATTAACCCTTGAGCGTCCAATTCGTGTTCAAATAGTATTTCTTCAGACATAGTGATTCATCAATTCTATGGGGTTGTAGACCCTGTTTTTAGAGTGTGACTGGCGAAGTGGCCGGCTGTAATGATCGACGATGAATGGGCTTACGTTGCAGAATGATTAAGGCAACTGCAATTAAGCCAACTCCAAATGCGACGGCATAATGCCCCTCATACCCAAGTACAGAAGCAGACACGCCACTTAACATTCCCAATACGATACCACTAATGATAATGACACAAGACTGCAAACTGTAGTCAAGCCCACTGTGAGTGGGTCGACAATAGTCCATCATCACTGTAAAGATTGCAGCGGTTGCCATCCCTCCCGTCACATGTTCAATCATGCAGATAATGAATACAGAATTGGCATGAATATCCAAACTTGGCAGAAAGGCATATGCACCGATACTCAACGCCTGAAGCAGTGCAAAAATGGCAAGCGCATGCACCCTGCCTAATACACTCATCAACGCACCGCCTAAAATCGCCCCCGTCAGACCTGCCACCACTCCCCACGTGCCCAGCATCCACGCTATATCTAACTTCGTTGCGCCTAAATCGACCAGCATTGGCCTTAGCATAGCCGTGCCGAACGCATCTCCCATTTTGTAGATGACCAGTAGACCGAGCCATAACCAGATCCCATGTTGCTGGAACAGCCCTTTGTACGCGTGGATGTAATCACCCTTATCGACCGGCGCCACTTCTCGCTCCCAAAGGAGAACAGGCAGAGCACTCAATACCAAAAGCGCCGCCATACACAACATCGCACCTTGCCACTCTAGAATATGCAGCCAACCAAGAATGAGCCCGCCGCCGAGCACCATGCCGATTCGATAGCCACCGACCTGAATGCCATTTGCCCAGCCTCGACTCGCCGGAGGAATATTTTCAACGGCCAAAGCATCCGTCGAAATATCCTGACTCGCTGCAAATAAGTTCAACAGAAATACCGTTATGAATAACGCTGTTATGCCAGTACCCAGCCACCAGCTAAGATCTCCAAATGACAGAATCACCAGCATCACTGAGGCGAGTAGATTGGCTAATAAAATCCATCCTCTCCGGTGCCCTCCGGAGATTAAGCTGACTTTGTCTAACCACGGCGCCCAAAGAAACTTCAATGCCCAGGGTAAGGCCAACAAAGACACCATGCCGATCGTTTGTAAGTCGACGCCTTGTTCACGCATAAGCGTCGGTAAAGCTTGCGAGAAAAAACCAAATGGCAGTCCCTGTGCGATATACAGTGCCGCCAAAATAGAAAAACGATGTAAGTGACGCACCCATTATCCTTATAGTCTTAAACAGCAAACGCGCGCGTCAGCGATGCGAGCGTTTGCTTGATTAATCAAACACTCAATCTAATGCTCGGCCAATCAAGATGCAGAACAGCACTCTAATCACGCTGATGGCATATCACTTTGATTTTCTTGAAAGGCAATCTGGACACATCTGCATCTGTTTCGACGCCTGCCAGCCCTGCGCTTGCATGGCCTCGATAGCGTCATCTTCTGCAGCAGCACTGTAATGGACGAATTCCAATGCGAAGTCTTGATGACAGGCGTCGCAGTTAATATTCATATGCCTTAACGTAAACTCGCGAAACTCAGGTCCAAGGCAGGCAGCTTGCCAAGCATTGCTTGGCTGGATTAATGACTCAACATTGAGAACCTTCAATTTCAGAGCGACTTTTTTAGCGCCTTTGACCGGCAAATACAGGAGTTCGTCAACTGAAGGTGCTGGACCAACGCCTTTAACATCAAACCGGCCAATAGACGGCGACGAAACACCGAGTAATTCTAATTCTGCCTGATGGCTGCCCAATACGACTTTGCCACCACGAATCGCTTTGTATTCTATAAATGCTTTCATATTTAAAATTGTCTGAAGAAGCTGCGCAGCATACAATCTGCGCTTTAAATGTGAAAGCGTCAGCAAGCTAATCTGTAAAGACGAAGTATTCGTCGATCATCACAGCACCTGACGTACTGCTCAACCACCGAATAGCTGGAATTACACTCAATGCGCGCAAGCCAACTTCTTATCGCCACGCTGAAAGAATCCCCTTCTGATGCTGTTGTCGTTAGCCATCAACTGATGCTTCGAGCAGGCATGATCCGCAAACTGGCTTCAGGCTTATACACATGGCTGCCGCTCGGTTTACGCACACTTCGCAAAGTAGAGCGCGTTGTCAGGGAAGAAATGAATGCTGCAGGCGCGCAGGAAGTACTCATGCCAGCTGTTCAACCAGCTGAGCTTTGGGAAGAAACAGGCCGCTGGTTCCAGTATGGTGGTGAATTATTGCGCCTGAAGGATCGCCACAACCGTGATTTTTGTGTTGGCCCAACACATGAAGAGGTCATTACAGATTTAGCACGCAATGAACTCAACAGTTATCGTCAATTGCCGATCAACTTCTATCAAGTGCAAACGAAATTCCGCGATGAGACGCGGCCACGTTTTGGTGTCATGCGCTCTCGCGAATTTATTATGAAGGACGCTTACTCCTTCCATGCGAGCGCGGAAAGCTTGCAGGAAACTTACGAGCGCATGCACAAGGCCTACACCAACATTTTTACTCGCTTAGGATTGAACTTCAGACCCGTAGCCGCCGATACCGGTTCCATAGGCGGAGCGGTCTCTCATGAATTTCACGTCTTAGCGGATTCGGGCGAAGACGATATCGCATTTAGCACGCAGTCTGACTATGCCGCCAATGTGGAACTAGCTGAGGCCGTATCCCCTTCAATTGAGCGTCCTGCGCCTTCAGCGGAGCTTGCCCGTGTTGATACACCGAACCAGCACACCATTGAGGAAGTCAGCGCATTCTTGTCCGTGGAGCCCGCCCAGGTCATCAAGACGCTCATCGTAGAAGGTGAGCAGTCAGAGGAAGACAAAGACGCAGGCAAAGCGGTGCCACTGGTTGCATTGGTGCTTCGTGGTGATCACGAGCTGAACGACATAAAGGCAGAAAAACTCGAAGGTGTCGCTAATCCTTTAGCGTTCGCAAGCGAATCTGCAATCGAACAAGTACTCAACTGCAAGCCTGGCTCTATTGGGCCTTGCGAGCTGAATATCCCTGTCATTGTCGATCGAAGTGCAGCGGTCGTTGCGGATTTCGTGTGCGGCGCCAATCAAGACGGGCAGCACTTGACGGGCGTGAACTGGGAACGCGACGCACCTATTTCGCGCATAGAAGATATACGTAATGTCGTAGAAGGCGATGCTAGCCCCGATGGTGAAGGCACGATTGAGATCAAACGAGGCATCGAAGTCGGTCATATTTTCCAACTCGGTACCAAATACAGTGAAGCCCTAAACGCCACAGTGCTTGATGAGAATGGTAAGGACCGCACTATGCTCATGGGGTGCTACGGTATTGGCATCAGCCGAGTGGTGGCAGCGGCCATCGAACAAAACTACGACGATCGCGGCATCATCTGGCCAGAAGCGCTAGCGCCATTTAGAGTGTCTATTGTTGAGATTGATGCCCATAAGTCCGAAGAAGTGAGCCAACGAAGTGTCGCGTTGTACGATGCATTGAGTGCCACTGGCATTGAGGTCATGCTGGATGATCGAGACAAGAAGACGAGCCCAGGTGTGAAGTTCGCTGATTCGGAACTCCTCGGCATCCCACATCGTGTGGTCATCAGCTCACGAGGCCTAAAAAATGGCGTCGTTGAGTATAAAGCTCGCACAGATGAGAAGTCTGACGCACAGGAAATCGCTGCGGATGATATTCTAGCGCTTATTTCCGAAAAGCTAGGCATTTAATCGATTACTATGACGAGGCTGTTATTCCTTTTTAGTTTGTTGCTGTCTTCTGTTCACGGGTGGACAAATACTCAGGTTGACCCAGAACTCAGGGCCTACCTTAAAACTGAAATCAATGCGGCCGATAGTTTCGAGGATCGATTCGACGCTGAAGTCTGGATGGTAGATATGTCATCCAGGCTTTCACGCTACATCAAAGACAAAAGCTTCCGAGTCCGATTTCTGCGTATGCTGCATAAGGAAGCCACTGCTCACGGCCTCCCTCCTGAGATGGTACTCGCACTCATTCAAATCGAGAGCGCATTTAAACCCTACGCCATCTCTTCCGTAGGCGCACAAGGTTATATGCAAATCATGCCTTTTTGGCGTAATGAAATTGGCCGCCCAGACGACAACCTAATGGATTTCAAAACGAATCTTCGTTACGGCTGTACCATTCTTGCTTTTTACTTGAAAAAAGAAAAAGGTGATTGGATAAGAGGTCTCGCGCGCTATAACGGCAGTCTGGGTAAAACCTGGTATCCTCAGAAAGTGCTCGGCGCTTGGCAAAAACGTTGGTTTGTACAAAATATTTAAGGGGGTTTCGCCTGTCGGCATAATACTCAACGTTTTTAGAACCCACTCTCGCTCTATACTCAACCCGAAGACGTTGATCCCACTCAGAGCCATCTGAATTCCCGCACTCCCCCTCCTCCTAGACTGGCATCCACATCAAGAATCAACTATGCCTAATAGTACGACCACGGAGGTTCTATCATGCCATCACTCTACGAAAAAATTGGCGGCGAAAAAGCGGTAGAAGCCGCTGTCGATATTTTTTACAGCAAAGTTCAATCTGATCCTGATTTGGTACCGTTTTTTGATGGGATTGATATGGCCCGACAGAAGAAAATGCAGCAAAAGTTTTTGACCGTAGCCTTTGGCGGACCAAATAACTACTCCGGAAACGGCATGAGAAAAGCACATCAGCGACCTGTGAAGCAAGGACTCAACGAAAAGCACTTTGACAAAGTGGCCGGCCATTTACAGCAAACACTCGTGCAATTGAACGTCCCAAGCGATTTAGTGCAAGAGGTCATGACTATCGCCGCATCCACTAAAAACGATGTTCTTAATAAGTAAATGCAGCTTTTTTGTCGCGCAACCTTAACCGATATTCGTGCTTATTAACCATTTTTCGACGAACTCAAGCACTTAGAAACAAACGCGCTAACTGGATTAACATTGATGCTACACCTAATCCGAACAATGGCTCTACACTGAAAGAATGAACAACGGAGATACTCGCCATGTTGGAAAAATTTAAATCCGTCACGTTTGCCCCTCTCCCTGAGCGCGTGGCTTGTGTGGAACCCGATCGCGGACACAAAGAATTAGACCTAGACGACCCTGCATTATCCGTTATGACTGATCATCGAATTGAAAAGGCGCATCGATGCTTAGGAGACAAAAGCATCAATCGTGCGATGCGACAAATGGCGAAAGAGAATACGAATATGTTGCTCGTGACAGATGCCGACGGCACCGTCGAGGGCTTGATCACAGCAACGGATCTTTCAGGCGAAAAGCCCGTTCAATACACCCAGCAATCAGGCAAGAAACGTGACGATATAAAAGTGCGCCACCTCATGACCCCAGTGAATTCTATCCCATCACTCACCATTCACGACGTACTTGAGTCTCGAATCGGTGACGTATTAAAAACTCTCGATGAAATTGGCAGTGAGTTTGTATTGGTATCCATGATGGATAACGGCACACCGGCGATTCGGGGCGTTTTTTCTGCACGCAATATAGCCAAAGCACTGCATATCTTCTTTGATCCCAGCCCTGGCGCTCGGACGTTTGCAGAATTCACTAAAGCGCTACACGGAGCCACTTGGGTACATTAGATAAGCTTCATTTGAGCTTCTCTATGTTTTGTCTGACGAAACGGGTTTTTCATTCAGTTCATTTATCAAATCACAAACAGGCAGCGCTAACGCTGCCTTTTGCTGATTTTGCAAGTCTTTAAAGAGCGGGTTCAGTTTTTCGTACCACTGACTGTTTTTCCACTGTATGCCCGTGGACGTGAAGTGGTTCGCCGCAATGACCTCTCCTAGCTCATACAAGCTCGCATTGGTGACCATTGGGCCAGTCATGTATGCTTCTTTTTTGGTTTCAACAATCCAGCCCTCATCAACCAGAATCGCTAAAATGGCTTCCCAATCATCCGCATTTGCCATAGGCAATAACCCAGCGATATCGTTGCGAGATACAAAGTTTTTTTCCAGTTGACCCGCTTGAATAATACGCAGTAATTCCAACGCCCAATCCAAATCTGATGCAACAATTCCTTTTCGATGTTTTCTTGCAAAGGTCAAGGCGCGTACAAATTCAGCGCCCAATAAAACTATACACCAAGCAATATTGACCCATAATAAAAACAACGGCACGATGGAAAATGCGCCATAAATGAATTGATATGAAGGAAATGACTTCACGACCAACACAAACAAGTTCTTGCCTACCTCAATGATCACACCTGCGACTAAGGCACCTGCCAGAGCGTACCGTAAGTCCACGTAGCACCCCGGCACCACCTTATATACTAAGGTTAAAGCCATCACACTCAATAAAAAAGGCAGCAGCTTTATGATCGAAATGACACCACCGAGTAGAGAATCAACATCGGAAACAAAGGGTAAACTGAGCAAATAAGAACTGAGTAAAATAGCCATCCCCATGAGAATTGGCCCTAAGCTAAGAACAGCCCAATAAATCAAAAATCTAACCTTCCCAGAACGAGACTGCTTGACGCGCCAAACCTTGTTTAGTGCCTCTTCAATCATGAGCATTAAACTCACCGCACTGACCAATAACAGCACACTACCAATCGCCGTCAGCTCCGAAGCCTGCTGGCTAAACCCTTGCAAATACTCTTGAATGGTACTGCCAGAAGTTGGAATAAAATGCTTAAAAACAAAATCGTAGAAATTCTCTGTCACCTGAGAAAACTGAGGGAACATACGTAACACACCGTAACCCACGGTCATGAGCGGCACCATGGCGAATAACGTCATGAATGTCAGCGCCGATGCACTCTTGCGATTCTCATTTTTTTCAAATCGTTTCAGCAAGTAGACCAGAAAGATCCTGATCTCCTTCAATCTAACGGTGATGTTTGCGCTAACGCCCATAAAGGAAGATGCCTTAGATCCGAAACTTAAATTCTCGCCATTCTAGCACTAGGTCATTCGCTGGGGCTGCAGTGCAATTCGGTTCTTAATGGAATTTCTGCTGAATCTCATCGAAAATACACCAACCCTCGCACTTAGCTTGGCATCTGATTACAATAGCGCCATTTTTTCAGGCGAGTGAATTATGACTGTTCAAATTTGGCACAATCCACGCTGTTCTAAATCCCGCGAAACGCTAAAGCTATTAGAAGACAAAGGTATTCAGCCAGAAATATATTTGTACCTAGACGAACAGCCGACCTCTGCTGATATAAAAGCCGTTTTAACAAAGTTAGCTATTGAGCCTAGAGCGTTGTTGCGTAGCTCTGAAGAGGCTTACAAGGCTAATAACCTAAAAGACACCACACTGTCGGATGACCAAATCATCGAGGCAATGGTGGCTCATCCAAAGCTCATTCAGCGCCCGATTGTCCTCAAAGACAGCCAAGCTCGCCTAGGCCGACCACCGGAGCTTGTTCTGGAGATTCTATGAGATGAGCAACGTAACAACACCTTACGTACTGGTACTCTTCTACAGCACCCATGGCTCACTGGAAGCGATGGCAGAGCAGATTGCACGTGGCGTAGAACAAGTCGCAGGCATGGAAGCTAGAGTTCGAACTGTCCCTGCTGTTACCACAGAGATCACAGAAAAATCGGACGAGATTCCAGAAAAAGGAGCGCTCTATTGCACTCAGGATGATCTGCGCCACTGCGCCGGCTTAATATTGGGGAGCCCTGTTCGATTCGGAAACATGGCTGCCGCTATGAAGTACTTCTTAGATAGCACCAGTAATCTTTGGCTCACCGGTGACTTGGTCAATAAACCAGCTTCGGCATTCACCAGCTCTTCTAGCTTGCATGGCGGTCAGGAAAGTACACTGCTGAGTATGATGCTCCCATTAATGCATCATGGCATGGTGGTCAGTGGTTTGCCTTACAGTGAACCAGGTTTAATGACGACGCAAACGGGTGGTACTCCGTATGGCGTGACCCATGTTGCCGGCCCAGAGAATGACAGCACCCTAAGTCGCGATGAAGTGAATCTGTGCCAGGCGCAAGGTAAGCGAACCGCAACATTAGCGAAGGCACTTCTGGGCATTTAACCGTCATTGAACAACCAGGCGTGCTCTGCTGAGAAGACCCACTTTAACAATAGAATTGCGATTGAATGAATAAAATACAGATGAGTTATTACCTAGCGCTTGGCTGCTATTGCTTGCAGTTTGTCTTGCTGGGCATAAGTACATTCCAACGACCCGAGGGTGTTGAGACAGGGACGATCGTGTCGGGCATCGTGCTGGTGGCCATCAAAGGCATCCCTTGGTTAGTGTTGGTACCCGGTCTACTGATGAGAAATGCGCGCATTATGGCGTGGATGAGCTATGTTTGCTTGCTGTACTTTATTATTTGGACACTTGGAGCATTTTCGGTCAATGATTCGTCAGTGGCTTCATGCGGTGTTGTCGTCACGATCATCCAGTTTATTGCAGCGGCTCTGCATACCCGCTGGCGAAAACAGCTTCCAACTGCTCATTAAGCGAGCGGCGAATAGAATACAAAAAACGCGACTACGAGAGTCGCGTTTTATTGAAGAACGCTGCAACCTTAATTAAAATGCGCGAGCGACGTAATGGCTAGTCTTCCCAGTCTTCGTCACCTTCCGGTGCGATCTCTGTGACAACGGTCTCGCCGCACTTTTTGCACTTACCTTCGATAATAACAATGCCATCAGATTCATATTCTTGCGGCTCTGTCATACCAAGATCGACCTCTTGGCAGTTATTACACCAGGTTTGCTCTAAAAAAGATGCTTGCTCTTCTTCGTCACGCTGGTAAAAATCGCGTTTTTGCTTGTCCACAAAGTTGCCTCATTTAAAAATTAACCGCAGGAATAGTTATGGAATACCCCCGCTTTCTAGTGTTGGAAGCCAGCAGCTACGAAGAAGATGCTTATCCAATCGCAGCATCTTGGTCTATCGCCGACGGCCAACTAAAAGCTATTCTAATCCGTCCTGAAGACGAATGGCAGACATGGGATGCTTCAAATGAAGATTCTCATGGTATCACTCGTAATCAAATTGAAATGGTAGGCGAATCTGTTCTGGATATCATCCGTGAACTGTCAGATGACGTCGACAAACAACCTGTGTACGTATCAGAACCCTTCTTATACGAAAAGTGGCTCACCACCCTGTTTGCTGCTTACGGCGCGGATGTTCCTTTTGATATTTACCCCCTCTCCGACCTATTCAATATGGACAAAGAGTCATTAGAGGAAGAACTCGAGATTCTATCTCACAACCTGCTCTTAGACCTAAAGGTCTCAGAGGAGCGCGTTCGTACGCTTCTTGAACTGTACGCACGCTTGAATGCGGCTGGCTTAATCCCTGAACACTAGCGATTGGTTCATCAGCCTACTGAATCGAGAACGCCAGCATAATAGCAATGCAAGCATGCAGTTTACATTTTATGCATAGGTATTTTGAAACGACTTAACCTCTCGTTTGAACTGACCTGTAGCTTTGGTATATTCGATTGACTTTATCGGCGGACGATTACACCGTTCCAGTACGGATAAATTGTTTACTGCTACACCATCAAGAGGATCACATAGTGACTTATAAAGAATACAAAGTAATTAATGTTGTTGAAGGGGGTCTAGGCACGATCTTTCTTGGCGCATCCGGCATTCCAATGAAAAAAATGGAAGTCACTTTAAACCAAGAAGCAGCCAGTGGCTGGCAATTAGTCTTCCAAGTGATTGAACAGAAGCGTTTTTTACTGTTCTGGAAGCGCGAATCGGTTGTCATCACGCTCGGACGCTAGTAAGACCAAAACAAGCCTATGTTTGAGCCTAGCGCTTCGTGACATAGGCACCTCAGGGTTTTAGCCAAGGATACTTAGATGTTAAAGACCGCCATTGTAGACGAACAAGAAGAGCAAATCCGAAGACAAGTAAGAGCGTTAACCGATGAGCAACGCCAACAGTTTTATAATGTGAGCGCAGGTAAGATTAAGGACCCTGATTCCTACGCGACATTAAACTACATTGTAATCGCAGGCCTGCATCATTTTTACATTGGAAAGTGGGGCTTCGGCTTATTAAACATTACCATTTTTACATTAGGGGCCATTTTTCTTTATTTAAATAACGTCGAGGTAGGCGTAACACTGATACTAGGAATTGTTATTTTTGAGCTTTACGAATTGATGCGCTCTCAGGTAATTGTGAAGCATCATAATAATCAAGTGAGCTTAGAGATTCTGGATGAGATTCTAAAACAAACGCCCCAGTCAAATTCTGAATAACCTTACTCGCGACAACATTCAATGGGTTAACGAGTGGGAGAAGATAACACTTTAAATCGCTCGATACGGTGTTTGGTATGGGGATGACTGGCAAAATAACCCTTCCCAACGCGCTCCCCTCCCTCTTCTTCCTGTTTACTGGCTTCGAGTTTCTGCAAAATATTCGCAAAGTGCATCGGATCAAGCTGAAGTCGTTCTATTTCTTTTAACGCATACTCGTCCGCTTCCGATTCCATTCGACGCGAATAATTAGAATTGAGCATTAACGCTGGAATCCCAATTAAAAATGTGGAAGCGCTCCCCATATCCCCACTCACAGCAACGGCAATCAATAATAACGTTGATGCTTGCACCAAACTTCTCACAGCATGCCGCTCTTCTACATGACCAATTTCGTGCAACAAAACTTGTACGACTTCATCTTCGTGCTCAGCCAATTGGATAAGCTCGTCCGTCACCACTATATCGCCAGAGGGAAAGGCAAAGGCATTAGCACCCAATGTCTCACTGTGCTTAATATGTAGCTTGTACTCAAACCCATTAACATGTTCTGGTGCGATAACTTTAAAGCGATCTTGGTATTGCTTGATAATGTCTTCATCGAGCTGACTATTGACAAAATGCACGCTTTCCATCGATGTGTACGCTCGTTGTCCCTCTTCAATGATGACTTCAACGGGAATCGTGTCCGCCACTGTTCGGCTTAAATTTGGCGTTCCATAATGCACAGTCAACCATGTCACGGCCAACACCAATACTAGCAACATTAATTGAATAATAGATTTGCGCCATGAGCGCTGCTTATGAGAACTCTGACCAAAACGCTCAATCAATTGGTCAATCTCATCGTTTTGCAACGTTTCAAACATTGAGCCATTTGGAAAAGTGATGAAGCGTGTGGTGGATCGAATACGAGGGGAAATGATGAGTTTAGAAAATGAACATTGATAATTAGCATGTTCAATGTCAACTATGCCTGCTGAAGAGATATGCAAGCAACTCTCTGTCGGCAATAAGTGCTTGCCCGTTTTTAAAACACCATTAAGAGAGGTCATTAAAAATATTGTGCCAAATGAAAAACTTAAACCAATCGACTAATCACAAAACGAAATGGGACCTTACCAACCCATCACAGATTTCACAAATGGTCGAGTAAGTTTGCGTTGTGCGCTCAGTGAAGCGCTATCTAAAGTACCGAGTACCTTGAATAATTCATGTACGTCCTCTGGCCCATGATTGAACACATAACGTGCAACGTCGTCGCTCAACTCCAATCCTCGATTTTTCGCTCGACGCTGCAACGCAAATACTTTGCCTTGCTCATCGAGTGGGCGAAGCGGGTAAACCAACCCCCACTGCAACCGAGATCGCAAGTCTGGTAAAGAAATACCCAACGTTTCAGGTGGCTTCTCAGCGCCCAGTATCAAACGTCCCCCTGCATCACGCACTCGATTGAATAAATGAAAAAGGGCTTCTTCCCAATGACTATTACCCGCGATGACTTGAATATTATCAAGCGAAACCAGTGGCAGATGCTCAAGGCTTTCAAAAATGGCGGGGGAGTAATCGATTAATTCTTCAAGGGGGAGGTATACGCTATTCAATCCAGCGCTTTCAGCTTGGTGACAAGCAGCCTGCAATAGATGGCTACACCCCACGCCTGCGGGGCCCCAAATAAATATGCTTTGCTCACCATCTCCACTACTGGCTCTTTCAAGTTGAGCAACGGCTTCAGCGTTGTCTTCAGCGTAGTAGTTTTGGAAGGTGGCGTCGTCCCTAAGTTGCACACTCAGCGGTAACTGCTCAATAACCTGCTGGGCCATAGCCTTCTCTATTGTTCCGAATAAAAATGCGTATCTTTATACAAATCATGTACGTGACGCAAGAGTACCATAATAACGGCCGCAACGGGCAGTGCCAATAATACACCCGTGAAACCAAATAACTGTCCACCTGCCATAATGGCGAAAATAACAGCGACAGGGTGTAATCCGATGCGATCACCAACCAATAAAGGCGTCAACACCATGCCTTCAATAGCCTGCCCGATTCCAAACACCACAGCAACCGCCAATATATGCCAATCGAAACCAAATTGCACAACAGATGCAACCGTTGCGACGACTATGCCCACTGCAAAGCCTAAATAAGGAACGATACTCGCCAATCCTGCAATTAAACCTACCAATAACGCGAGCTTCAAGCCAACCGCCCACAATCCGAGAGAATAAATCACAGCCAAGGCAGCCATCACCCAAAGCTGCCCTCTCAAAAATGCGCCCACTACTTCGTTACCTTCTTTCGCTAGACCCGTTACAGCATTTTGATAGCGAACAGGGAGTAGTTGCGAAATCTTCGCCATCATGACGTCCCAGTCGCGCAACAAATAAAACGTCACGACCGGCACCAATGCTAGGTTGGCCAACAACCCTAGAATCGCAGTTGTGGACGTTGTGGCTTTTTTCAGTACATCGGTCAACACATTCTGGGCTAAATTCCATTCGCCCATTAATTCATCTTTTAGACGATCGACTTTAAAAGCATCAGGATCTAAATTTAATACATTGATCACCTTAGGCACGGCATCGTGTTGCACCCACTGTAAAACACTGGGCGCGTGAGCATAGGCCACTTTAATCTGATGTATCAGCAACGGTGTCAGTATCAATGTGAGCCCTATCAGCACAAGAATGAGGAAACTAAAACACACACTCACTGCCGCGGTTCTGCTCATGCCATAAGTTTCAAGCTTATCGGCTATGGGGTCACCTAAATAAGCGAGCAACATGCCCATCAAAAACGGCGCTAAAATTGGCTCGAGCAAATAAAGCAAGAATCCAACACTGGCTAAAATTACCAGCCAGAAAGCGGGCTTAGAAAACCAGCTGGTTGATTGATCCTGCATGAAAAGCACCACTCCTATGGTTTAGTGACGTTCAAATTCGATGGGAAATTTGAACAGAAAAGAAAACTGACACGTCAATTAAGTGGGCTTGATGGTCAACACCACTCATTTGAACGCCCTAAAACCATCACATTGAAAATATCGTCAATGCCATTGAATTAAGACAAAAATAGATAATAGCCCCTGTGATGATTAAACAATCACCACATTTAACCGGATGTAAATACACATGAACAACAGTGGTTGATCTTTAAACATTGATTAGGTTTAAGGACGCCACCTAAAACGCTTCCGCGCTGGTTGCTCCGCAATCACGTCTTCACTCTGGGCTTTGTCGCCGCCAACACTGACAGGCGTCACCTCCGGATCAGAATCGTCATGAGTACTCGCCTGTAAATTAACCACAGGTAATGCGAGTGGCGGTAACGGCAGTAATTTTTTATCAAGCTTTATCGCTTGTTCAAACTTGTTGTATTGTGCAGCTAAAACCAAGCTTAAATTTAATACATTATTTTCTAAGCCATCGACTTTCAATGTTCGCACGACGGACATTTTTTCTAAATAACGGGTCACTGCCGCATATTGTTGAAGATTATTCACACCTTCTATGCTCAGCTCTACCGTACCTTGCGCAGCATTACCCGGTTTAATGGCGAAAGCATTCGCCAATATCTCCGCTGATTTTGATATGCCTTGCAGCATGTGGCCCGATAACGTGTCTGCATGATCAACAAAGCGGAACTCTTGACCTTTAAAATAAAATTTCCAGTTGGCAAACCACTTATTGCCAGCGCCGCGATATGCTCTACCGACCAGTACAGATTCTGCTCCGTATCGAGCGCTGGCTTCTTGAATAGCATCGCTGAATTGCCCCCACAAGCTTTCTACTGGCAATTGCATCGCATCTTCAAGATCATAAACCGGCAAAATGACTGGAATACCACGTTTGTTAGCTGCATTTTTAATATATTGAACAACTGACTGCTGACTGCCCTCTCGCACCACCTCTCGCTTGCCCGCACCATGGTCGACGGCCAACCACATTAGCACGGTTGGGCGATTTGCTCCCCATAACGGCAACCCCGCTTGTTTGATCACGCGCTGAACGGCTTTGCTTTCAAACTTCATATTCAACCACGTGGCACCAGCAGGTGTTTTCTGACCACGCTCACTGGGCTCCAAATGACTGTAGCTGTATTGATATAAATACTGATCAGCAATTTGAAGGGCGCGATCTATTTGCTGATTCGGCGATTCCCAGCCTTGCCCAGAAACTCGCACCAAAACATCAGACAGAGCTTGCCTGGCTGCCTGCTTGCGCACATTTGTTGACTGACTGGTCACAAGTACCTTGGCGTCGTACAAACCTTCGACAGTTTTTGCCCAGCCGGAGAGGCTGCATAACATCAATAAGACAGCGCTAATATGGAACCCAAAGTTTAACTTCATGGACAGCTTTTCTTTATGTGGAAATTAATTACCCGTATTCTGACAAATTTTAGAAAAAATACAGCCCTTTCAATCGATTATGTGCGCCAGATAGAATTCTAATGTGCTGTCGCAAGTGATAAAATCTCGCACCAATTTTACACATCCTTCTCATTCCAGACATAGAGCTCCCCCTTATGACCGAGCAAAAAAAGTCACTTAGCTACAAAGACGCTGGTGTCGACATTGATGCAGGTAACGCACTTGTTGACCGCATTAAAGGCGTTGTTAAGAAAACTCGTCGTCCTGAAGTGATGGGTGGCTTAGGAGGCTTCGGCGCTTTGTGCAGCCTCCCAACAAAATACAAAGAACCCATACTCGTCAGTGGTACTGATGGTGTCGGCACCAAATTACGCCTTGCTATGGATTTGGGCAAGCATGACACCATCGGCATAGATTTGGTATCCATGTGTGTGAACGATTTAGTGGTATGTGGCGCAGAGCCCCTATTCTTCTTGGATTACTACGCCACAGGCAAGCTCAATGTGGATGTAGCTACCGATGTTGTAACCGGTATTGGTAAAGGCTGTGAGATGTCAGGCTGCTCATTGGTGGGTGGTGAAACGGCAGAAATGCCAGGCATGTACGAGGGTGAAGACTACGATTTGGCCGGCTTCTGTGTGGGCGTTGTCGAGAAAGAAGACATCATTGACGGTTCAAAAGTGCAAGTTGGCGACGCTATTATTGGCCTACGCTCGTCAGGCCCCCATTCCAATGGTTATTCCTTAGTTCGTAAAATTATCGAAGTCTCTAATGCCGATTTAGACGAGATACTTGGTGACGAGAAGCTGGGCGATGCCCTACTTGCACCGACTCGCATATACGTTAAGCCACTCCTCAAATTAATTGAAAATGTCGAAGTGCATTCCATCTGCCACATCACCGGCGGCGGTCTATATGAAAACATCCCGCGCGTCTTACCAGAGAACACGCAAGCCTACATAGATGGCGCTGCATGGGATCGACCAGCAGTCTTTGATTGGCTACAAGAAAAAGGCAATGTTGACTGGCATGAAATGCACCGTACGTTTAACTGCGGACTGGGCATGGTCATCGTGGTACCTCAAGAGCAGGCGCAAAAGGCCATTGACCTACTGAACAGCGAAGGCGAAACCGCGACGTTGGTGGGTTCTATCAAACAAGCCGTCGCTGATGCGGAGCAAGTGATCGTGAAAGGCGTGGATGAGGAATAATCTGTGAAAGCTGATCCAGTTGAACCTGCCCGCATTGTTGTACTCATTTCGGGTTCTGGCTCGAACATGCTCGCTATTGCAGAAGCCTGTGCAAAGCAAGACATTGACGGCGAGATTCTTGCCGTCATTAGTAACAAGCCGGACGCTCAAGGCTTAGATAAAGCAAAAGAAGCGGGTATCGTCACCCAAGTCGTCGACCATAAAGACTATGGTACACGTGAAGAATTCGATGCTCACTTAATGCGTGCCATCGACGAATACACACCTGATGCGGTTGTATTAGCTGGGTTCATGCGCATTCTTACGCCTGACTTTGTACGACGCTACAAAGGAAAACTACTCAATATTCACCCTTCTTTACTGCCAAAGTATAAAGGCCTGAGCACGCACCAGCGTGCCATTGATGCAGGCGATAAAGAGCACGGTGTCACCGTGCACTTTGTCACCGAAGATTTAGATGGCGGCCCTAATATCTTGCAAGCCGTGGTGCCTGTTCATGAAAGTGACGACGCTGAGGCACTCCGTCTACGCATTCAAGCACAAGAGCACATCATCTACCCGATTGGCGTAAAGTGGTTCATTGAGGGTCGATTGCAACTGTCTAAAGGCGATGTATATTTCGACGACAAGCTACTGCCAGAATCAGGCATTCGCCTCAATTCTGACGCATAACCGCTTATTTCGATAAAAACCAGCAAACAGACTGTTCTCCAGCCTGTTTGCTGACTAAATCTAGGTAAGAGGAACTATTCCTGTTTATACTGCTCCCATACCAAACGTATGCTCGGAGCACTCTACTTTTGCGTTTATTCAATACTTTTCTCGGCTACCTAAGCCTCACTCTTTTCACTCTATCGGCCACTGCAAGCCAAGGCCCCATCCCTTATGAAGCTAAATTCCAAGCAGAATGGGATCGTGGCTGGTTCCCCATCACGGTGGAGGCGAAACGAAGCCTCAAACCTGACAGCGATGGTCGCTGGCAACTCAATTTTGAAGTGAATTCGTCTCTCGCAGATTTACGTGAGCATTCCTCTCTTGAACTTATAGACAACCAGCTTGTACCTCAAAACTATGTGTACAAAACATCGGGTTTATTATCCAAAGAAAAAAGGGAACAGGTGTTTCACTGGGACAAAAAGAAAGTATGGGGCGGGCACGAAAAGAAATTTTGGGACTACGAACTTCCGGTGGGAGCTCAAGACAGTTTAAGTTATCAAGAACAATTACGACTTGATCTAATCAACAACAAAACTGAGCTGAGCTATCCTGTGATCTACAAGCACAAACTGAAAACCTACGAATTTGAAATTATTGGCGAAACTCAGCTTGAAACGCCTAATGGAAAAATAAAAACCATCGAAGTTAAACAACGCATCAATAAATATAATGATTTAAATACCCGCATTTGGTTCGCTGTCGACTACGGCTATATTTTAGTTAAAATCAGTCAAAAACGACCAAAAGGTGGCGGCCAAACCATTACGCTTTACGAAGCAAAGGTCGGTGGAAAAACCTTAAAAGCTTTTACAGATTAAACGAGCATCCAGCAAATACCCAAAGCGAAAAAAACGTATAAATCTCGTCATAAAACAAAGAATGACTCACTCAAATATACAAAAAATTACATGCCCTTACATTGCATACATAAAGACTGAATTTACTACATATAATGTCGTATTAAGTGATATTTGGTCGCCGATTGCACTACGTGTTCCATCAAATCTTTGCTAGTATGAGCGCCCAATTTTGGCACCACATTAACCTGTGTCTATCGACCCACACCAAGAGTGTACCTATGAAATACCTGCTACTCCTGTTTACTCTATTCGCGATCAATATCCATGCGAATGAAGCACTATTGGAAATACAGTGTAAAAAATGGGCTAAAGAAGATGGTATTGAGGCCAGTGAACTAGCCGCCTATATAGAAGAATGCAAAAAAGATCAGGCAGAATCGGATTCGGACTCTGATGAAGAGATTGACCGCTAAATACCCTAAAGGGTAGCTCTAATAATCAGCCCGCATTCGTCGGGCTTTTTTAATGCCCTACTCTGCCGGGCTAGAACGCTTGCTTAGCACCACCAACAATATTCCGCCTAAAATCAACATAGACGCCACCACCAATCGAAAAGTGAGCGTTTCACCTGAAAAAACGATCCCACCCAAGGTTGCTAATACCGGCACCAATAATTGTAAAACGGCAGCCGCCATGCTCGTAATATGCTGCAACACCCCGTACCAGATCGCATATCCCGCACCCGATGCGAGCGAACCTGATATGACCGCGAAAAGGATGCCTTCAACCGATAACTCTATTTGATTCCAATATCCTAAACCAAACATGCTGCCAAACAACATTAGAATAAATGGCAAGGTTCGTTGAAAATTTAAAGCGGTGTACTTCAATGCATCCACCGATGTTCGACCGGCCAACGTATAAAACCCCCACGCCGTGCCCGAGAAAAACATTAAAATAAATCCCGTTAAAGAAGGTGTGGTTAATTCGGGGAGCACAAGATACACAAAACCTGAAAAGGCAATTGCCAATCCAATCCATTCTGTAAATTGCAGACGATATCCTTTAATCAGACTCACCACGACCATCGTAAGCTGCACCGAAGTGAATAAAATTAACGCACCCACACCGGTATCAAGGGATACGTAGGCGTATGAAAAAGCAGCTGCGTAGATAAATAGATTAACGGCTGGCCACCACTCGCTCAGTCTCACGGGAAATACGGACAGCGATTCGTTCTTTAAGGTGCTGACGTGCATATCTGAAAAATGAGTTCCTGATGCACCTTTGACCGTTTTTCGTACCCAAATCATTAGCCACAAAGCACCCATTCCAGACAGCAATCGAACGCCAGTGAAACTTGCAGCGTCTATCGATTGCTCGCCCAGTGCATAACGGCAGAGTATAGAGTTTCCAGCAAACGCAATGAGCGCAGCAGCGGTACATAAAAACAAGGAAAGAGGATTTGCGTTCATTCAGAACTCAACGCTGGCAAAACAACAAAGTCTAGGAAGAGAGATACCGCGCACATGCTCGCATTTTGATTTGATCACCAAATACATTAAATGCGGATGTGCACATCATACGTAGACGTCTACTGAGTGATAACCACTCATAGTAAATACGGCCGCCATGACAAAATCGGCTTAGTCTTTTTCGATCCTTGATGACGTTGGGCCCGTTTGATTCCGATATTTAGCGTCTTCACGCAAACGATACGGGCGCTTAGCAGGGCTGCTCAACATTTCAAAACTTAAAGCACAAATAATCATACCTGGGCGCAATGCCAATGGCATTTTGCCATTGTTATAGAATTCAAGTACCACTTGCCCCTGCCAACCCGGATCAATCCGCCCTGCTGTGACGTGAACCATCAATCCTAGGCGTGCCAAACTTGAACGACCATCTAACCAACCCACTAGGTCGTCGGGGATATCCACTGCTTCAAGCGTAGAGCCTAATACCAACTCACCTGGGTGGATAAACAAGGAGTCCCCTTCTGCTATCTGGATTTCCTTGCTCATAATGCGATCAATATTACGACCTAATTCATCTCGGTCACCGGATAAATCTAAGTACGGGGCAGAATTATTACTAAACACCCGAAAGCTATCGGCCAAGCGCAAATCAACACTGATTCCAGAAATCGCCGAAAGCGGAGGCTCTGGGTGGAGTTTGATACGGCCTGATTCCAATGCTTCTTCTATGTCGCCGTCACTTAAACGCATGATGCAATCGCTTCCAATTTCGTTAAACTGTGCGGATTCTAGCAGACCTCAGGGCATGGGTACTAAGTTAATTATGTTGAATCAGCTGCATTCCATTATTGATCAACTCCTTGAGCGCAGCGATCGACTATTTTGTCGCCAAGTTCTCTTTTTATCTGGCGCTGAAATGGACCTATGGGCCAGCCTGCAACCTTGGGTTCGCTGTCTAACATCATCAAAAAATATCCCGCCAGAA
Organism: uncultured Saccharospirillaceae bacterium; assembly: GCA_947503895.1. Taxonomy (GTDB): domain Bacteria; phylum Pseudomonadota; class Gammaproteobacteria; order Pseudomonadales; family Oceanobacteraceae; genus Bermanella. Next base: position 58,809 of record CANNFT010000001.1, on the reverse strand, counting down.
GTTTTGATCACTGGCAATCTGCCAGATGAAATGGCGTTTGGCGTTCATCGTAATATTCGCCGACCTGATCATGTACTGGGCCAACAATGCAAAGTTGCCATACACAATGCACATACAGGGTTATATCCAGATACATTAGCAGCATTAAGCGGAACAGTGCGCGGTGGCGGATTACTCATTATCTTATCGCCTCCTATTGATGAATGGCCGCATTTCCTCGACGATTATTCCAAGCAGCGCACGCCATTCAATATGCACAACCAAGGCAGCCCAAAACTACTCCATAAGTTGCTGCACAGTGGACAATCACATTTCGGAATTCACTTTTATTCTGTTGCCGGAAAAGACGGGGGTATATCACGCACTCAATTCTCATCCGAATACGCCTCTAACTCGACCCATCCTTCATTCGTAGAACCGCAAGCGCCAACGTCAGCATTTACATCAAAGGTGATTGACCCAACAACAGGTTTTTCAGATGAACAACGCACGGTGTTTGATGCCATCATCCACCACCCAATTGAAACCTGCCACGTGCTAACCGCAGATAGAGGCCGCGGAAAATCGTTTTTATTAGGTATGATGGCTTACGCTTTTGTTCAGATGGGTCGTACTGTTTATTTGACAGCGCCTCACAAACGCGCCACGACTTCCGTTTACGAAGGGTTCAATTTTGCACAGGCTCAAAAGCTGAAACTTAGCGCTAGTGAGCCTACCGCACAAAATCCCAGTCAAGATGGCATGACCTTCATTCCACCTGAAGATGTTCTTAACGTTGTTCGTGCTGAAGACATTTTACTGGTTGACGAGGCCGCATCGATTCCCATTCCCTTACTCATAAAATGGGCTGAAAAAAGTGCTCACAGTGTAATGGCCACCACCACGCACGGTTACGAAGGAACAGGTAAAGGCTTTCAACTTCGCTTCTTTAAATATCTCAACCAGAACATAAAAAATTGGCGTCTATACAAGCTGCACACACCCATTCGGTATGCCTATAACGATCCATTAGAATCGTGGTTGTTTGATGCGCTTTGCTTAAATGCTGACGGTCCCAATTATTCTGATAACGATGACCACTGCAAACGCATTCCCGCGAATTTGGACGAAGTAACGTTCCGCAAGGTTGAGCAGTCCGAATTAATAACCAACCCCGTGTTGCTGTCGTCCGTATTTGGCTTATTGATTCAGGCACACTACCAAACAAAACCCAGTGACTTAAGGGATTTATTAGATGCACCGGGCCTTCATCTATTTATTTTGGAGCGCCCTGCCTTACTTCAATCGAGCCTAAATGATCAGCCATTCAACGACTCTCAAGTTCTCTGTGCATGCATCACCACGGATGAAGGCCCTCTCCCCGAAACGCTGCACGAAGCTATTTTAAATGGTTATCGTCGACCCACAGGTCATTTAATCCCACAAGCCATGGCGTTTTACATGGGGCTGGAGCAAGCCCTACACATGAAGATGGCGCGAATTATTCGCATCGCAAGCCAACCGAACGATCAACGCAGCGGACTTGGGAGCAAACTGTTGAAGCACGTAGATGAGTGGCACCGAGACCAACACTACGATGCCTTAGGTTCCAGTTTCGCAGCCACGCCAGATGTACTGGGCTTTTGGTCAAAGAATGGATTTGTCACGATCCGCCAAGGCAGCAAGCAAGACCATGCCAGTGGGACCTATTCGGCGCTGGTGATTAAAGGCTTGAGACACGACGCCATTGCCTTACAAGCAACCGCATCAACATTATTTCGCAGACTCACATCTGACATCGCCCCGAGCCCTTATGGGAACTGGGCCGGTAACCCAGCCGATAACCTGTTGAACGACCAAACTAATATGCAAAATTTGCATACATCTCACCCTTCACAGGTTGATGATGCATCGTTATCCAATGTTGAGGTTAATGCTCGATCCTCGGATGAGGCACTCAGCTCCGCCAATTTAATGATCGAAGAGAAAAAAATATTACTCAGCGTGGTAGAGCACCACGGCTGCTGGGATACCGCCAAAACACTCCTCCTGAAAACAGGCCTTTCCACTTTCGAAAGAGCCAAAACGCTGAAAAAGGCAGATAACGGTATAAAAAAGAGTATATTGGAATGGCTCAACGAAGATTGATCGAGCAAATACGTTGGGGACACCTCTAATCAGAGGACATCCACAAGGGTCATTTTTTTACAGTTAAATTAGCTCATAAAAAAAGCGATGAGCACTGAAGCACTCATCGCTTTAACACGTGCAACGCGCATTAATCTGACAAAATATTAGTCATCAGAAATTTGTATTTCGGGCATCACCGCTTGGCCTGCCATTTTACTCAGCTCCGCTGCCATTTTTCTCGCCGTGTGGCGATACATCATAGCTACTTCAGAATCAGGATCAGCCACCACTACAGGTAAGCCAGCATCGGCTTGTTCACGAATGTATTTTGACAAAGGCAGTGAACCTAATAACTGAGTATTAAATTCTTCCGCAATTTTGTCAGCTCCGCCTTCGCCAAATATATGCTCTGCATGGCCACAATTTCCACAGATGTGCATGGACATATTTTCGACGATACCCAACACCGGTATATTCACTTTGCTGAACATCTCAATGCCCTTTTTCGCATCAAGCAGCGCAATATCTTGCGGTGTTGTGACAATCACAGAAGCAGATACCGGTACTTTTTGAGAAAGCGTCAGTTGAATATCCCCCGTTCCTGGTGGCATATCGATGACAAGGTAATCCAGGTCCTCCCAAAGGGTCTGAGTAATCAACTGCTGTAACGCACCACTGACCATCGGACCACGCCAAACCATCGGCGTTTTGTCCGTTACGAGGTAAGCCATCGACATGGACTGTACCCCTTGAGCAATGACGGGCTTAAAAAACTTGTCATCGACCGTCTCAGGACGTTGCCCTTCATCGACTCCCAACATCATGCCCAGGGATGGGCCGTAAATATCCGCATCCAGAATACCAACATTTGCGCCATCTGCTGCCAGTGATAGTGCAAGGTTGACGGCCGTGGTTGATTTACCCACACCGCCTTTACCCGACGCCACCGCGATAATATTCTTAACATTGCGAATACTTTGCAGGTTGTCATGCGCTTTATGCGATTCGACGTTCCAGCTCACCGTGACACAGGCAGATTCAACACCTTCAACATTCTCGATACCGATCTGAAGCATCTGCGCAATACCGTCCTTCAGATATTCGCTGGGGTAATTAAGATGAATCGCCACCTTGACGTTCTCTCCATCAAAATCGATGCTGCGTACAGCGCCTGCGGATACTAAATCCGTTTCCAAATAAGGATCGTTATAAGCGCGCAAAGCCGATTCGACGGCCTCATGTAATGCATGCACAGTGAATTCCTTAGTAAATGCCTGACAAATTTAGTCGGATTTTAGCGCTAGTCTGTAGGCTTGTCATTGATATAACACCTATCACGCCACTCAAATCACTCGAAGCACAGAGCAAATGCGATACAAAATTCGCACACACACGCTCTCAGGGCTCGCCAGATCTCGCGTTTCTGCCCAAATGAGGCTATATTATCCCGCTTTTCTGCACCCGATTTAACTTAGATTGAGAGCTTCCATGCGTCGCATACTCGTTACCAGCGCACTTCCATACGCCAACGGCCCCATCCACTTGGGCCATATGCTTGAGTACATCCAAACGGACATCTGGGTTCGTTTTCAGCAATCTCGTGGCAACATGTGCACTTATGTTTGCGCAGACGATGCTCACGGCACAGCCATTATGCTGCGCGCTCAAAAGGAAGGCCTCACACCAGAAGAGCAAATTGCCCGCGTACAGGCTGACCACGAAAAAGACTTCAGTGACTTCTTAATCAAGTTCGACAATTTTGGCTCGACGCACTCCGAAGAAAACCGAGAGCTGTCTGCCATGATCTACACAAAATTGCGCGACAATGAACATATTGCCGTTCGCGGTATTCGTCAGCTGTTCGACCCAGAAAAAGAAATGTTTTTGGCCGATCGTTACGTTAAAGGCGAATGCCCAAAATGCGCAGCACTAGATCAATACGGTGATAACTGCGAGAAATGCGGCGCCACCTACAATGCTTCAGAATTGAAAAACCCTAAGTCAGTGATGTCCGGCGCGACACCTATTGAAAAAGAGTCTGAGCATTACTTTTTCAAATTACCAGAATTTCAAGGCTTCCTAAAAGAGTGGACCCGCTCAGGCACCTTGCAAACTGAAGTGGCAAACAAGCTTGCCGAGTGGTTAGACAGCGGATTACAAGAATGGGACATCAGCCGTGATGCACCCTACTTTGGTTTCGAAATTCCAGACGCACCGGGTAAGTATTTTTATGTTTGGCTAGATGCTCCGATTGGCTACATGGCGAGCTTTAAACAATTGTGTGATCGCAGTGAACACCTAAATTTTGATGACTACTGGAAAGCCGGTAGCGATACCGAGGTGTATCACTTTATCGGTAAAGACATCATCAATTTCCACGCGCTATTCTGGCCTTCAATGCTGCACAGTGCAGGGTTCCGCACACCCAGCGCAGTTTGGGCTCACGGTTACGTGATGGTAAATGGCGAAAAAATGTCAAAGTCGCGCGGCACATTTATTAAAGCCCGAACTTATTTAGATAACTTAGATCCAGAGTATTTACGCTACTACTACGCCGCTAAGTTAAACAGTCGTGTGGACGATTTTGACTTGAATCTAGATGACTTCGCGCAGCGCGTAAATTCTGATCTCGTTGGCAAAGTGATAAACATTGCCAGTCGTTGCGCTGGTTTTGTGAAAAAAGCGGGTGGACATTTAGCCTCTGAACTACCCAATGAAGCGCTACTGAATGAATTTGTCGAAAAAGGCGATGTCATTGCGCAACACTATGAAGATCGCGAATTTAGCAAAGCCATCCGAGAAATCATTGCACTAGCAGACCTCGCGAACGAATATATTCACGAGCAAGAACCTTGGGCGTTAGCTAAGCAAGAAGGCAAAGAAGCAGAAGTACTGGGCATTTGTTCACTGGGCATTAATTTATTTAGACAGCTCGTTACCTACTTAGCACCTGTTGTGCCATCCATGAGCAACCAAGTCGCTGCATTTTTAAATGTTGACGACCTGAATTGGGATTCGCGCACAGCGGCTTTAACTGATCACAAAATCAATAAATTTAAGCCTCTCATGAATCGCATCGAAAAAGACAAAATTGATGCCATCATTTCAAAAGAGCTGGCGGATGCTAAGGCCGAGGCGAACAGCGCACCTGCGGCAGAATCGGATTCATCATTGAGTGAACCCATCGCCGATGAAATTGAGTTTGACGACTTTGCCAAAGTCGACTTGCGCATTGCAAAAATTGTAAAAGCTGACTACGTCAAAGGCGCAGGCAAACTGTTACAGCTCACGCTGGACATTGGAGAGAGCGAAACTCGGAATGTCTTTTCAGGCATTAAAGCGGCATACGAGCCAGAGCAGCTAACCGGTAAGCTCACGGTCATGGTCGCCAATCTCAAGCCAAGAAAAATGAAGTTTGGACTGTCTGAAGGCATGGTACTAGCCGCCGGACCCGGTGGTAAAGATCTTTGGATTTTAGAACCGCACGAGGGCGCTCAACCCGGTATGCGCGTGCTTTGATGCCTGTGTTCAAAGGTATCGGGTGTCATAATAGATAGTTCATATTGAGGCACACACCGTTCCAAAAAAAATGGCGATCAGTGATCGCCATTTTTTTATTTGAGGTCTATCCTCTTCACTCAATTCATCAGTAGACACGTTGTCACTGAGTAATGCTAAACAAGCTGTTAAAGGATACATCATGGAAGCGCAAAACTTCTGGCAGGCATTTCACAACGAAGCCCATGAGGCGATTCGTTCAGAACCCTTGCTCGCGAGTTATTTGCATTCCTGTATCTTGAATCATGAAGACTTTTCTTCTGCATTGAGCTTCATTCTCGCCAATAAGATTTCAAACGAAATCCTATCGGCGCTCAGCATTCGAGAAATATTAGATAAAGCTTATCTACTCGACCCCAGCATGATTCAAGATGCCATGCAGGATATCCGCGCGGTTGTAAAACGTGATGCAGCCGTTCATTCCATGCTTACAGTTCTCACCAACTTTAAAGGCTACCTAGCCATTCAAACACATCGACTGGCACACCACCTTTGGAAAGCGAACCGACGAGATCTTGCACTTCTAATACAAAGCCGAAACTCAGAAGTCTTCTCTGTCGACATCCATCCCGCTGCGGTTTTAGGGCATGGGCTCATGTTCGATCATGCTACCGGCATTGTAATTGGTGAGACCGCTGTAATTGAAAACAATGTGTCTATCATGCAGTCCGTCACACTGGGTGGCACCGGCAATGAAGCCGGTGATCGGCACCCAAAAGTGCGTGAAGGTGTCATGATTGGCGCGGGCGCAAAAATTTTGGGTAACATTGAAATTGGTGAAGGCGCAAAAGTTGGCGCAGGCAGCGTGGTTTTGGCTCATGTTCAAGCGCACACAACGGTCGTGGGTGTACCGGCTAAAATGGTGGGTAAACCCTGTTGCGAAAGACCAAGCGACACCATGGAACAAAATGTTTTCGATGATTCTAAAAGTACCGTGAGCGCCTTAAGAAAAGCCTAACTGTTCATTAAGCAATAGATCTTAAAACTTAGACCCAGCACACAAAGTTAATACAGAAGTGAAAACACTGTAGATAACAACATAAAGCTGGGTCGCCCGCTATCAATTTTCCACAGCCACTTTACTCATCAAACAATGCAGCGAAAATTGAACCTCCCTGCAAATGGACAACACTAAAAAAGGAAAGCACATGAAATACAATGGAAGCTGTCACTGCCAAAACATTCAATTCTCATTTGAGCACTCGGAAGAAATCACCGCAGGTGTGCACTGTGATTGCAGCTTATGCAAACGCAAAGGTGCGATGATGTCGAACTTCCTACTCAGCCCCGATTCAATAACCATTGAAACAAAGAACGACTCACTTTCCGTTTACGAATTTGGTACGAACGTAGCTAAACACTTTTTCTGTAACCATTGTGGCATCTACACCTTCCATCAAACAATGAGGAAGCCTGGGCATTATCGAGTTAATTTAGGTTGTGTTGACGGCATAAATACACTGATTCTAAATGAAGAAATAATAGAAGGATCAAAGTTTTAAAATCGGTTCAACAAGCCATATAAATAGTCCTCCGTTAAAAACCCCAATTTTAAGCCGCTAGTCTCGAGGTTAGCGGCCAGAGCTTATTAATCCGCTACAAACCTTTCACTTTCCCCTGCAATTCACCGATTAAAATGAAGACCAAAAGAAGCTTGAACCACTTCAGCAGAAGACGGAAGTTGTAACCTGCACCACTCAACAGTGCATTTAATTTGTCGTCCTTAGTTCCTTTCAGATAGTTTCGTCCTCAATGAGGATCTGATTTTAAATGGCCGACTATCGGCTCTACAACACTTCGACGTTTTAATTCTTTTTTGATGGTTCCTGTTACACCGCGTTTTTGTTCAGATTTAATTGGACCAATGCACTCAGCGCTTTATACATGAGCAGTGGATCGGTTGGGAACGCAACGGCTTTGGATTGGACTGTGGTGTCCACCACAATGCGTTTCAATTGATTTTTCTTTAACGCTGTCGCATCAAATGCAATACGCAAGCGTTCCTGAATCAAAGTTTCAAGGAAAATTTTTGGCAACATCAACCTCACCGGTCACCAGCGATTCACGATAAAAGGTATGCAACTCAGCGTGAGTGTTTGCTCTGTCGTCGCTTCTACAGCTCATTCGTCGCTTGCTGAATAGTTGCAATACCGAGTCGTACTTGCTGATGGTATTGACTGCCGGCTTCAATCAATTGAATTTGGCGATTTAACCTTACAAAAAGTGCAACATTCAGTTGCTGTTCAAGGTTGCGTATTTGGTGGCTAACGGCGGAAGGCGTTAAACGAAATTCTTCCGCTGCCAATTTAAAACTCAAGTGACGCGCCGCTGCATCAAAAATGATGAGTATATTTTATGAAGGTAATCGAGTAACCATGGATACGCAGTCTAAGTGTTAAGGTTTTTGCAGAATAGCGTTCTTAGGGACATCTCGAATTGACTTAATAGAGATGCCCTTAAATTTAGTTGACCCTCTAAAACTCAAATTCTAATTGAGTCGAACACGATCAATGTACTGTTTCACTGATAAACCAAAAAACAGATAGAGGACGACTATTCGCCCGCTAATGCCCAACCGGCCGCGATGATTTTATTGTTTTGCACCGCGACGACCATAAAATCTCTTTCTCCACGCCAAGGATAGACCTGAATCGCAAATGGATCCGTCGATGGATGAGTGACCTGTTGACGCCCCCAAAACCACTCCGTGGCACGCACGACATTCGCATAGTGCTTGTCGGCATTCGTTTTATGATGCACGTTTTTTGTACACGCATTTATAATGGTGTCCGCACTGCTCAGCGTGGCTAAGCGCTCCATCTCAGTCATAATAGCTTGCAGCGCCATATGCTTCGCCCCACCCCATTTATCAACAGCATCGTTCCAATTCCCGCCTTCAAAATGCCCTTTAATTTTTGAAAGTGTGTCATATTGTCCACATGCCTTAATAAAAGCCTCTGATAGTGAATGTGACGCTGAATTATTTTGAACGCGCGGTTCCGATGCTTGAACATGATGGATATTGAAGAGCATGAGAGCGAAACAGATGGATATGGCTCGCTTAACGATAAAACAGCAACATTCGATACCAGTCTCGCCTTTTTTACTTGTTATCATTTTTCCATACTCTCTAATTGAATTCCGAGTTGATAAAAACTCACCGCTCACGTTGAAGCGTTTGCCATCTTACGACGGCTTAGCCAAAACAGTATTAAGAACACCAACGCACCTAAAATGTTCAATAAAATCCAATGGTGCGGCCACAATAGTGACAACGCCGCCAAGCCACACGCAGCTCTTTGCAGCATGGTTAACGGCCCTTCCAAATACCCCTCCATAAAGCCAACAAAAGCATACAATCCAATGAGCCCAAATGCGAAAACGGTCAACATTTGCAAACCCGTTCCTCCAATGAGTGGTGTATATGCTAACAATAAAGGAACGATATAAAGCCCTTTCGCTATCTTCCATGCACTAAAGCCGGTCGCCATAGGCGGTGTCTTCGCAATGGCAGCCGCAGCAAAGGCCGTTAAGCAAACAGGAGGGGTCACATTTGAATCTTGCGATAACCAAAAAATCACCAAGTGAGCAGAAAGCAATGCCATCGCTAAAATATCGGGACTCAGTGCCATTTCAAACAATTGAGATCGGAAGTCAACTGGCACGCCGCTTAATAGCCCCAGTGCAGTTGCCTCATCTAAAGAACCGGCTAACAAACTGACACTGTTTGCATCCACCAGCATAAAAATGCTTTTAGCGGTTTCGGGTAACGTTCCGCTTATCATGAGCTCCAACAGCCTAGCCTCAGCAATTAAATTATAAAGCGCGGGCGCTGAGAGAGTCGCCAATACAATATAGGCTGCTGTTACTGGCAATCCCATGCCCAACACAAGAGACGCCAGCGCAATCAAGACCATCATGATAAACAAGCTACCACCGGCCCACTCAGAAACCATCAATGAAAAGGTATTACCGATCCCCGTCATGGACACGACATTGACAATCAATCCTACCGCGATCAAAAGCATGGCTGTGGTGGCCATATTTTTACTGCCTTGTGCGAGTGCATCGAAAATTTCAGGGAGCTTCATGGGCGTTTTAGATAACCATGATGATACAACCACCGCAATAATGGATAATCCCGCAGCATAGGTTGGTGTAAAACCATATATCAACAATGCCACCAGTACCGCTAACGGCAGCAAAAAGTGCCAGCCCTTTTTTAGCACCGCTTTTACAGATTCTGTTTCAGATTCGACTGCATGTGCATGACTGCGCTGGGCTTCCACGCGCACAAAAAATCCGACAGACATAAAGTACATCAGGGCCGGTAATGCCGCTACGGCGATAATATCGACATATGGTATTTGCGTATAAGATGCCATGATAAAGGCACCCGCACCCATAACAGGTGGCATCAGCTGTCCGCCCGTTGAAGCCGCAGCTTCGACACCCGCAGAGAATTTCGCTGGAAATCCTGCACGCTGCATTAAGGGTATGGTGATGACACCTGTGCTCACGGTATTGGCAACGGACGACCCAGAGACGGAACCCATCAATCCTGAACCCAACACCGCCACGAAACCTGGACCACCGACAAAGCGCCCCGCTACGCATCGAGAAAGCTCAATGATAAAATCGCCGGCACCCGACTTAACTAAAAATGCACCGAATAAAATAAACATAAAGACGTACGTCCACGAAATGCGAGCAATTTGCCCGAACATTCCTTCCGATGAAAAATAGCTTCGATACAGTAATGTTTCTAAACTAAGGCCCGCAAAACCAAACATTCCGTCAATGTATTTTCCCCACCAGAATACATAAGTCAGCGCTACCAAAATTAAACAGGGTATGAACCAGCCCGTTGTACGCCGCGCCATTTCAAGTGCAATAAAAATAGCGCTTATTGAAAATATCCAATCCGTCAATATAAATTTCACACCGCGATCGTATAGCGCATCTTCAAATCCAATTAAGTAAAACGTGCAAATAAGTGCAGCAACACAAAGTAAGACGTCCAAGGCTAAGGCCAAACGTTGATTTGTTGCAGAGGTAGATTGAAATGCCGGCACCATTAACGCGCACAAGCAAGCAAACCCGCCAAAATGTATGGCAGCCACATACAGCTCAGACCAAGTACCCAAGGTATTGAAATAGATATGCACTAACGCAAACAACACACCCGCCCAATAAACCATTCGTCCCGTTGCGGAGTTTTCCGGTCTTCGTGTTAAATCTAAGCTTTGCAACTTCGATTCCAAATCGCTTATCTCAATGCCGACTCTTTCAGCTGCGTCGGTGCCAATGGATGGCTTCTCTGACATTTCACTTCACCAGTACACGTTTAGTTTTGTTCATTTACGACCGAAAACCTCAATCATAAGCAGCACAAGCGGCGCTTGGTGAATAACTCAACCAATCGCCGCATACTGCTGTTTTAAAACAGAAAACCCTACTTCACTAATAGATGTGCCGGTATATTTATGCCTTTTTCTTGGTAAAATTTGGCGGCACCAGCGTGTAACGGGACAGGCAATCCGGCAATGGCTTTTTCCAGTGCCATTGCTTTTGTGGCTTTGTGAATCCCATTTAAGAAAGGAAGGTTCTCGTAAACAGTTTTGGTTAACAGATAAACATCACTCTCAGATATATTTTGGCGCACCGCTAAGAAATTAGGTTGCGCCATCGTGTTGATCGGCTGATTTTGATTAGGGTAGGTATTGGCAGGAATCACGTATCGAGTCCAGAGCTTGTATCGACCATTGGCTTTTAAAATATCGGCATCACTAAAATTCAGTACCTTTATTTTGCTACCTAACGCCGCAAAGGCTCGTGTGACCGCAGAAGTGGGCACGCCAGACGGGATATTCATCCCTTGTATGGTGCCGTTTTGAAGTGCGTCAGCAGATGCGCCATAACCCATGTGTGCAAGATTAAACCGGTCTGCTGATACACCTAAGTTAGCAAGAATGGTTCTCCCTGAACCTTCAGTGCCTGAGTTTTTTTTACCGATGGAAAATTTTTCATCCTTGAGCTTTTTCAAATCTGAGATATTCCCAGATTGAGCGTATTCACTCCTCACCACAAACTGCTCAACGTTCTGCCAAAGCATCGTCACCGACCGTAATGATTTTTCGGGTCCTGATGAGGCTAATTTGCCTTCTCCGTTCCATGCCCAAGCACCATACAACCCTTGAAGAATCGCAAACTGTGCTTCGTTTTCTTTGAGTAACTTAATATTTTCTCCTGAGCCAGCGGAGTTTATGGCCGACATGGAGATCTTTTCCGTAGGCTCCAACTTTACTTTCACTAATGTGGCTAATGCGACACCGACTGGGTAATAGGTTCCACCCGTCGAGGCGGTCGCCAGAATGTATGAGCGCTTATCCGCAGCCTGAGACACAGAGGCCATCGCTAGGGATGCTATCAGTGCAGCCTTTAGCGTTGTTTTCGTTGAAGCGCAAAATGAAGCGCCCCCGAAGTGGTTCATATGATTTCGTAGCGAGCTGAGTGACTGCGCAATCGCACTAATTGCAGCACGCTTAACCATGAAATGCAGAGCCATATTGTTCTACCTGTAATGATGGGAAATTTATTGTTTTTATCACGCCCAATCGGCAGTGGGTTGACCCGTACATTACGCCGTTCATGGCAAGTATCAACTAGTTGCCATGATATCTGGCCAGCATACGCCGCTTAATTTAAGGATTGACGATTTCCGTCTAGGGCAGCACAGTTTTAGATTTTATAACCGCTTCTCCGCTTCCCGCTGATCCACTTAACGTCGCCAGCAACAGAAGGATGCCTTCGATGACGCACTTTTTCGCTGCGTGAGACACCAGATTCCACATATCAGCGCACAACAAGGAAGTCAGCCGCTGATTTGATCAGCTAATCGACATTCTCGCTCCGCTCTCAGAGCATGTATCCAGCAAATCAATAGCAATAGCGCTCTTTATCGAGTTTTTGGATTAAGCATATAACCTAAATGACTGAAAAGCCTGCTTCTACCCGGTTGTATGAAATAACCGCATATCAGATAATATGCCGCCATTTTTCGGTGGACTTTTCCTAATCGTTCAGTGACTTATGGTGTAAATCCCTAGATCTAACGTTTTACTCTAGGCTTAAAGTGTGGACTGCCGCGACAGTGTGCACATGTATAAATTTCAAGCAATTCACCACCGTTGCATCATCAAGTGGAATGCTTCTCCTCATCGACACACAGGGGTTTCATGATGGCCGACTACCTTCTGATTTTGGTCAGTACCATTCTGGTGAACAATTTTGTACTGGTTCAATTTTTGGGTTTGTGCCCGTTCATGGGGGTCTCTAATAAACTGGAGACTGCAATAGGTATGTCCGTCGCGACAACCTTTGTTTTGACGCTGGCCTCACTCAGTTCGTACCTCGTTTATGAATATTTGCTCGTACCTTTCGAGATCGAATATTTAAAAACCATCAGTTTTATTATGGTCATAGCCGTAGTGGTTGGTTTTACCGAAATGGCCATCCGTAAATCCAGTCCATTACTGTATCGGGTTTTAGGCATATTCCTGCCCCTCATCACGACCAACTGCGCAGTGCTTGGCGTCGCACTTCTCAATATAAAAAGAGAGAACTCGTTTGTTGAGTCCATTCTGTATGGCTTTGGTGCAGCAGTGGGCTTTTCTCTCGTACTAATACTGTTCTCCGCCATGCGAGAACGCATTGCCGTGGCGGATGTGCCACGGTCATTTCAAGGCTCAGCTATCGCCATGGTCACAGCAGGCCTGATGTCGTTAGCATTTATGGGCTTCACTGGTTTGGTTTCAATTTAAATCAGCATGAGCTACTTGATCTATTTATTGGAGGCTTAGATGACACCCGTTTTAATAGCCGTGCTGGCGCTTGTGGGTTTATCCATCGTATTTGGCGGCATACTGGGTTTTGCTGCTATTCGCTTTAAAGTTGAGGGAAACCCCGTCGTCGAACAAATCGACGCGCTGTTACCTCAAACACAGTGCGGACAATGCAGCTATCCCGGCTGCCGTCCTTATGCTGAGGCCATTGCCAACGGCGAAGAAAAAATCAACAAATGCCCTCCTGGGGGCGAAAGCACCATTCACGCGATTGCAGATTTATTAGGCGTTGAGCCGGAACCGCTCGATGCCGAGCATGGCGAAGAAAAAGAAAGCAAAATGGTGGCCGTGATCCGTGAAGACGAGTGCATTGGCTGTACCAAGTGTATTCAAGCCTGTCCGGTCGATGCAATATTGGGCGCCGCAAAACAAATGCATACGGTTATTGAAGATGAATGCACAGGCTGCGATCTTTGCTTAGACCCCTGCCCGGTAGATTGCATCGATATGGTTCCCGTGGCGACCACACTTCAAAGCTGGCACTGGGAAGCGCCGAAAGCATTTGACCCAGCAACAAACCACCAGATTATTGCGACCGACCGAGGACAAGCTGCATGAGCCTGTTGCACTTTGAACTTCACGACTTTCGCGGTGGCATTCACCCAGAAGAACATAAACACCAATCAACTGAGCTGCCGATTGCCTCAGCGGGTATTCCCAGTGTTATCGTATTACCCATCGGCCAGCATATTGGTGCTCCTTCTTCTCCCGTCGTAAAAATAGGCGACAAGGTATTAAAGGGGCAGATCATTGCGGAGCCGCAAGGGTTTGTCAGCACTGCACTCCACGCCCCCACGTCAGGCACCATCTCAGCCATTGAGCCTCGCCCGATTCCCCATGCATCGGGTATGAGTGATCTTTGCATCGAGATCACACCGGATGGAGAAGATACTTGGATTGAGCATCACGGTGTTAAAGACTACTTGGACACCGCCCCAGCAGAGCTGGTCAACATCATTCAACACTCAGGCGTAGCCGGACTAGGCGGGGCAGGCTTTCCTAGCCATATTAAGCTCAATGCTCCAGCAGAGAAAATTACCACTCTGATCATTAATGCTGCTGAATGTGAGCCTTACATTACGGCCGATGATATGTTGATGCGCGAGCATGCTGATCAAGTCATTAAGGGCATTGAGATTCTCGTGCATATTCTCAACCCTGACCGCTGCCTTATCGGTGTCGAAGATAACAAACCAGAAGCCATCAACGCTTTAAATAAGGCCATGGGCACCACGCGCGACGATACTCATAAAATTCATGTCGTTCCTGTGCCCACAAAATATCCCTCTGGTGGGGAAAAACAACTCATTCAAATACTCACTGGCAAAGAAGTACCTGCAGGCGGCATCCCAGCCGATATTGGTGTGGTGTGTCAAAACATCGGAACAGCACACGCCATCCACAATGCCGTGGTGCTCGGTCAACCACTTGTCTCACGCATCACCACCGTGACGGGTAAAGCGTGCGCACAACCAAGGAACTATCAAACGCTTCTGGGCACCCCTATTTCGCACCTTTTGAAACTGGCAGGGGTAGATCACAACCAAATGAATCGTTTAATCATGGGCGGCCCCATGATGGGCTTTACGCTTCAGAGCGAAGACATCCCCATTATTAAAACCACAAACTGCATTCTAGCCGCTAACCACGAAGAATTGCCGAACCCAGAATTAGCACAACCATGCATTCGTTGTGGCATGTGCACCGAAGCCTGCCCTGCCCAACTGCTACCACAACAATTATATTGGTTTGCAAAAAGCAGCAACCTTGAGCAAGTAGAAGCGCACAACATCGCTGACTGCATCGAGTGCGGCGCTTGTTCTTATGTCTGCCCCAGTAATATCCCATTGGTGCAATACTATCGATTTGCGAAAGGTGAAATTCGGCAAGCGAACGCTGACAAAATTAAATCCGATCGCGCCAAGGAACGCTTCGAAACGCGACTGGCGAGACAAGAAAGAGAAGCAGCAGAAAAAGAAGCAAAACGCAAAGCACGTGCGGAAGCCGCCGCTAAAAAGCAGGCCGAGAAAAAAGCAGCTGCAGAAGCCAGTGGAGCCTCAACCAATACTGACAGCTCATCCACTACAAGCTCTACCGAAGCACCACTCCCTGATATGGCGCTGCTTCAAAAGAAACTAGATGCTGCTAAAACCGCAGTTGAAAAGTCGAAAGAAAAACTCGCAGCTGCTGAAGCCGAAGGCAGCGATAAAGCAGAACTGTTCAAAAATGCGGTTGAGAAATCGCAACAAAAAATGAAGGATGCTGCCAAGGCGATCGCCGATGCCAGAAAACAAATGAAAGCTTCGGAGAATACAAGCAGCAGCCATGCAAATGAAAAAGGCGACCCTAATACTCCGGAGCGATTAAAAAATAAACTCGAATTAGCGGAATCGAGACTGACCACTGCTGAAGAGCGACTCGCTGCTGCACAGGCCGAAAACAGCGACAAAGTAGACGCCTACATGACCGCAGTTAATGCGCAGAAAGAACGCGTTCAAGCTGCAAAGGATGCACTAAATTCTGTGTTGGCGAATTCAAACACTCCACCCATTAACGAGACGGCGTCCGTCGCAAAGCCGTCACCCAACATCGAACAACTCGAGCAAAAAGTGAGAGCCGCCCAAACACGCGTCGATAAAGCCAGCGAGCGCTTAGAAATGGCGAAAGCTCAAGGCATGGATACCATTGATGCTTTACAGTTAGGCCTCGACAAACAAAAGAGCAAACTTGCTGACGCCAAGAAACAGCTTGAGGAAGCACAATCATGAAGTTACTCAATATAAGCTCGCCTCACGCTACTCGCCCCGGCACCACTGGTGGCGTCATGCAGCAAGTGCTGTTGGCCATGCTCCCCGGCATTGCCGCACTGACGTATTTTTTCGGCATGGGTCATATCATTCAAATTGCTCTGGCCGTCATCGTCGCCGTCGGTGCAGAGGCTGCTGTGCTGTATATCCGCAAAAAGCCGATTGGTTTTTTCTTGAAAGATTACAGTGCAGTGGTGACCGCAGTTTTACTGGCTCTTGCATTACCGCCGCTCACACCGTGGTGGATAACGATCGTCGCCACCCTATTTGCCATTGTCGTGGCCAAACATCTATACGGAGGCTTAGGCCAAAACCCGTTTAATCCTGCAATGATTGGCTTTGCATTGGTATTGATTTCATTCCCTGTGCCGATGACCACATCATGGACGGCACCTACACCAATATTGGAAAACGCGATCGGTTTTTCGGATGCAGTCACCCTCATATTTTCGCAAAGAGAAACGATCGACGCTTACACCATGGCCACACCGCTTGATTTGTACAAGCATAAAGTAGCCGTCGCCACTGCAGATGAAATTACGCTAGATCCAATATTTGGCAGTGGTATTGCGCTTGGTTGGGAATGGGTAAACATCGCTTTTTTAATCGGCGGGCTATACCTTTTATGGCGTAAGATTTTTACTTGGCATATTCCAGTGAGCTATCTCGCTGCACTGACAGCCTGCTCCATTTTATTCGGTTGGGACAGCGATCGCTTCGTGCCCACAAGCTTACATATCCTAGCGGGCGCTACCATGTTAGGTGCATTTTTTATCGCAACCGATCCAGTGACGGCCTCGACTACGCCGTTAGGGAAATTGATTTACGGTGCGGGAATCGGTCTATTTATTTACGTAATTCGCGCATGGGGGACCTACCCTGACGCCATTGCATTTGCGGTCCTCCTGATGAACTTTGCCGCGCCGTTTATCGATCAGTACACACAACCGCGCACCTACGGGCATGCAAAGGCCAAACGCGGCCTACCGGGAAAGGAATAAGATATGACTGCAGAACCATCTGAATCCTTACTGAAGTCAGTTGTGCGAAATGCCATTGGCCTTTCGGTTTTCGCTTTTATCACGGCCGGTGTTATTGGCATCGTGCAATACAACACGGCGGACACGATTGCGCACAATGTTGCAGAAGCGCAGGCAAAAGCCTTGTACGAAATCACACCCAAGACATCGGTAGACAATGACCTTCTCTCTGATACATTTCATCTCGCTTCCGATGAGGCTAAGCAAAACTTCAAGGTAAGTTTATTAGGCCCAATAGACGATGAGGCTGAAGTACATTTCGCGCGAAAGAATGGAAAGTTGCACACATTTATTTTCCCAGTTGTCGCCCCAGACGGCTACACCACGCATATCAAAATGCTCGTGGGCATTCGAGTTGATGGCTCCATCGCTGGTGTTCGAGTCGTTGATCACAAAGAAACACCGGGATTAGGTGATAAAGTTGAGCTTAAAAAATCGAACTGGATTCTAGACTTCACTGGTAAGTATTTTGGCAATCCGGAGCAAGATCAATGGAGCGTGAAAAAAGACGGCGGTGAATTCGATCAATTCACCGGCGCCACCATCACACCTCGTGCAGTGGTCAACGCCGTTCGACAAACATTGGAATTTTATCACGCACACCAAACTGCATTGCTACAGCAAGCTGCCGAAAACACTTCAACCGTTTCCAGCGATGCCGCTTCTACGCAATCTACTGCATCAGAGGAGCCTGCCTCATGAGCACAAAATCGCTTCAACAAATTTCGAAAGACGGACTCTGGACCAATAACCCAGCGTTAGTCCAACTATTAGGCTTATGTCCCTTATTAGCGGTCACTGGTACCGTGGTGAACGCATTGGGACTGGGGTTAGCCACCATGCTCGTATTAATTGGCTCAAACATAGCCGTCTCCATCGTACGTAACGTGGTGCCGCCCGCCGTTAGACTGCCTGCCTTTGTCATGATCATTGCCTCTTACGTCACGTGCACCGAACTACTGATGCAAGCCTACACCTATGAGCTGTATACCGTATTAGGCATTTTTATTCCGCTTATCGTTACGAATTGCGCGATTCTAGGTCGTGCTGATGCCTTTGCAGCCAAAAATCCACTGCTGCCTTCCGCCATTGACGGGTTCATGATGGGACTGGGATTCACTATTGTTTTGCTATTACTGGGTGCCATGCGGGAGCTCATCGGTCAGGGCACATTATTTTCTAATATGGATTTATTATTTGGTGAAACCGCAAAAGATTGGCAGCTTGATATATTTGTAAACTATCCCGATTTCTTGTTTGCAATTTTGCCACCGGGTGCCTTTGTTGGAATGGGCTTATTAATCGCCATTAAAAACAGCATTGATTCGAAAATCAAAGAAATTGAAGACGGCAAAAAAGATGGAATCGTGGCGGGCTCGAAACGCGTTCGTGTGACGGGGAAGATAACTTAATGAACAAAGATATTCGCACAGAGATTTTCTCTCGATTAAGAAATGCGAATCCCAACCCTGAAACTGAACTCGAATACGATAGCCCTTTCGAGCTACTCGTAGCAGTGACGCTATCGGCGCAAGCCACAGACGTCAGTGTAAACAAAGCCACGCGTAAACTGTTTCCTGTTGCCAATACACCTGAAGCCATTTACAAACTGGGTGAAGAAGGCTTAAAGCAATACATAAAAACCATTGGCCTGTATAACAGCAAAGCCAAAAATGTCGTTGCGGCGTGTAAAATGTTGATCGAGCTTCACAATAGTGAAGTTCCACAGTCCCGTGACGCATTGGAAGCGCTTCCAGGGGTCGGTAGAAAAACAGCAAACGTTGTGTTAAATACCGCGTTTCGCCAGCCCGTTATGGCCGTCGATACGCATATTTTCCGTGTATCCAATCGCACTAAAATCGCCCCGGGTAAAGATGTACTGGAGGTGGAAAAACGATTAGTTCGGCTAACCCCGAAAGAATTTTTAATGGACGCACATCACTGGCTTATTCTACATGGTCGCTACACATGCGTGGCGCGCAAACCTAAATGTGGAAGCTGCATCATCGAAGATTTGTGCGAATTCAAACAGAAAACAGCGGATTAGGAAAATCAATCGTGCGTATATTACATACTATGTTACGAGTCGGAGACTTGAAGCACTCCATTGAGTTTTATACCAATGTCATGGGCATGCACCTAATTCGTCAACACGATAACGAACAATATCGTTACACACTGGCATTTTTGGGCTACGGTAAAGAATCTGAGTCGGCGGTTATTGAACTAACCTACAATTGGGACACAGACTCATACGACCTCGGCAATGGCTACGGACATATCGCCATTGAATGTGAGGATATTTATGACACCTGCAAAGCCATTGAGTCAGCTGGTGGCTCTATATCCCGCCCACCTGGGCCGGTGAAAGGCGGAACAACTGAAATCGCTTTTGTGAAAGACCCTGACGGCTATGCTATTGAATTAATTCAAAAAAAGTGCTGAAACAATTAATTCCCAACCTCACCTGAGCAATTTACTCAGGATTGATTGTTTCGAACTGCACCATAAGCTAACATAGCGCCCCTTATTTATTCGCGGGTCACGGCCCTTTAAAGCAGTAAGAACCTGATTACTCTATGAACGATAAGCGTCTTACCGAAATGCCAGATGTGGCAGCCAGTCAAGCTCCACAACACAATGGCACCCTAAACTGGGTTGGCATGAATCGTATTGCCTTGCCATTAATGGTTCGTGACAGCGACTTGGGTGAATCCCATGTTAATGCCTACGTTCAAACCTATGTGAACCTCAGCAACCCGCAAGTGAAAGGCATACACATGTCTCGCTTGTACCTATTGCTGAGTGACTTTTCAGAAAAGCAGACACTCAGCGCCGCTAACTTGCGCGAGTTTTTGGGGCACATGCTTGATAGTCATCACGACATCAGCGATCAAGCCAGCCTTAACTTTGACTTTGACTACGTTATTAAACGTAAAGCCCTAAAGAGTCAGTTTTCTGGGTGGAAAGATTATCCCACCTCGATAAAAGCCACACTGAAAGACGGCAAAGTCAGTCTAGAGCTGGGCGTACAAGTCCCCTACTCGTCAACTTGTCCTTGTTCGGCCGCGCTTGCACGGCAGTTAATCCAAGAAGCTTTCCATGAAGACTTCGCAGACAAAGAACACATTAGTCGCGATGAAGTGGAAAGCTGGCTTCGCTCGGAGAAAGGCACCTATGCAACGCCACACAGCCAGCGTAGCGTCGCCAAAATCTGGGTCAAACTAAATGAAAACCTAGATGAGTTCCCGTTAACGGATCTGATTTCAGCGGTTGAAGATGCACTTCAAACCCCCGTTCAAACGGCCGTTAAGCGAGAAGACGAGCAAGAGTTCGCCCGATTAAATGGGCACAACCTCATGTTTTGTGAAGATGCTGCACGCCGCTTAAAAAATGCACTCAATCAAAGTGAAGCCATGTTCAATGACTTCTGGGTTCGCATCGAGCACTTAGAAAGCCTGCACGCACACGATGCAGTGGCTATTGCCACAAAAGGTCTAGACGGTGGGTACGAGCCTCTGCTAAATCGCTAGTCCAGCCTTTAATTTAAAAGCCAGTCCGAGATAATCGCACTGGCTTTTTTTGTTTCTGCACATCACATCCTTCATATAATGGCTAACCAAAGAAATGCTTAGAGTGCTCTATTCAAAAGGTGTGACACCCACACCTCAAGATTGAGCCCCTTAGACCCTTCGAGCATGCCCTGTAATTTCTTCGCGGTCGTGATACAAGTGTTTAAAATTCATTTCAACTTCAATACCGGCTGCGTCGAATTTTGATTGCATGAGTTCGATGCATTGAGTCACTTCGTGATAGCGCTTTTTCATCGGCAATTTGAGGTTAAAAATCGCCTCTTTACACCATTTATTAATGATCCAGTCAGCCATTCGATCCGCTACTTTTATAGGGCTTTCTGCCATATCACAGACCATCCAATGCACAGGCTTGGACGGATGATAACGAAAGCCATCTTCCAACAAATGCGTCACTTGTCCGCTTTCCATTAAATCGCCTTTCATCGGGCCATTATCAATAGCACTGACCATCATATGCTGCTTAACGAGTTGCCACGTCCACCCGCCCGGTGCTGCACCCAAGTCAACTGCCGTCATGCTGGCGCGTAATCGGTCTTTCCATTCATGCTTAGGAATAAACCAATGCCATGCCTCTTCTAATTTCAATGTAGAACGACTGGGGGCAGCCTTTGGGAATTTTAAATGACAAATACCATCTGGCCATGGCGCAGCATTGAGAGGCAAATGATAACCAAGCAATGCCTGCTTACCGTTCAAGAGCATAATCATTAACCTAGGTTTTTGCTGCGATCGCTTCTGAGTAAGGTGATTCGTTTTTCTCAATTCAGCGGCCAATGGCGGAGTTAAGCTTTTACATAGACGACTAAGCTCCTTACCATCATTTGTATCGGTGTGAATTAATTCTACTTCTCCACACACGGGAATACCGTCTAAATTTCTCGCAAAGTCACCCACCCTATCTGAACTCGAAAGCTCAATTACCTCGCCAGATAAAAACCACTGACGGGCAAAAATTAAGTGCCTGAATTGAACTTGCTCAATTAATTGCTTGAGCATCAGCTCATCCGCCACAAATGAAACCCAGCCTTGCTCCGACTGCGTTTTACAGTACCCAAAACAACCGGCTCCTGAGGCAACAGCCTGAATTTCAGCTGCCGTCTCAGCTTCAAAACCGGGACGGCACAATATAACAAGCTGCGTAATGGACATTCAAAAAACCTTAATCATCATTTTTAAAAAGGACAGCCACGTTCACGACAATGCTGTGGCCAATTAAAAGAACACTTACTGAGATACTACTTGGCTAATGAACTGTGCAGCCAGTTTTGCTGCCTGTTGAATGTGATGTTCGTGAGTATAACCACTGGCTTTTCGAGGCTTCAGATCATGATCACCATCCTCGAGCCAATGAATAGAGATACTCTCTGGCCACTGATGTAGGGCATTTAAGTGCTCGACCAATACTCGATTACCAAGTTTGTCACGCTCTCCCTGCATAATGCAGGTAGGCAGCTTAATTTGAGGTAAGTGCTCTATGCGCAGCTTTTCTTCTTTACCCGCAGGGTGAAAAGGGTAACCGAAGGCCACTACACCCTGCACCTTGTCTTGAAGGTCAGAGTCGAGATCGGCAGCCAGCATCGTTGCAACTCGACCGCCCATTGATTTACCACCAATGAACAATGGCCCCTTCACATTGGCGATGGCTTTTTTATAAGCCTCTAAAAGAAGCGGCATGCGATCTGGCGGTCTTTTCGACCCAGCGATCCTACGCTGCTGCATATAAGGAAATTCAAATCGCAAAACACGAACTCCCCGCCCAGCCAGTAACTCAGCAACATCATTCATAAACGGGCTATCCATACCCGCACCCGCCCCATGCGCCAGCAACAATGTCGGCACATCGCGATGTTCAATATTGGGGGCAGCAGGGTTTTCAATCATCGATAAACCTATAGATTCTTAGTTACGAGCACTTTGCTCGCTACACCGATCATTCAACGTTGATCAAATGAGAGCCAGAGCTGAGCGCGAGCCAACGCCTAAACCCGATATAGACCTCAGTGACGCGGCATTCTATTGCTTTAGATCAACAACGCCAAATATTTATCCTCTACGATACAACCTATGCTGCGCAATCCAAGCTTCACCTAGACTCACTTTACCAATATTGGAGGGTATATTGGTCTGCTTTATCTTCGACAACGGAGATAAAACAAACCTCATGCTGGTGTGGCCATCGCACAAATTGACTAACATTTATACAGATCGGTCTTTGTTTTAAATTTTTCCCAATCAGAGACTGAATATTTATTTGAATCCTAGCGCATAACTTCTTGGATGATTCTAAATTGACTTTTATGCGTCTGCGGGTAAAGAGTTCGCCTATAACCGAGGTTATGAACACCCTACATGACAAGGTCGATTAAGGTCAGTTGCGGGGAAAGACTAATACCGTCTGTCCAAGTATGACGGGGGCTTCAGGCCATTTACAACATTGAAACAATGAAAATATTTATCGCAATAAGTTGGAAATGAAACGATTGGAATTGAAGTCGCCTGCTAAACTTAGGGCCAGACAATGCACCAGAATGCAGACATTTTTTGCAAGCAATTACAGCTAAGCTGTTGTTTAGTCTGGGGAAAGGTTGACTTCAATCACGCCTATTCATTGCATTTAGGCAGTCCTTTCCTGATAATTGCGCCGATTTTTTAACTCGCTGCGAATGGAACTTAATCATGAGCAATGCTATAGAGCATCCAACCTACAACTACAAGGTGGTGAAATACTTTGCCATCATGACCGTGGTTTGGGGCATTGTGGGTATGGCCGTCGGCGTACTCATCGCCTCACAATTATATTGGCCTGAGCTGAACTTTGATACGCCGTATCTTACGTTCTCCCGTTTACGCCCTCTTCATACCAATGCGGTTATCTTTGCATTTGGTGGATGTGCTTTATTTGCATCATCCTACTATGTTGTTCAACGTACCTGTCAGGCGCGCTTGATCTCAGACTCCTTGGCCATGTTTACCTTCTGGGGTTGGCAAGCCGTCATCGTTGCAGCAGCAATCACTCTACCATTAGGCTTAACGTCTTCTAAAGAATACGCTGAGCTAGAATGGCCCATTGATATCGCGATTACCATTGTTTGGATCTGCTATGCCATCGTTTTCTTCGGTACGATTGCCAAACGTTCGCAAAAGCACATCTACGTTGCAAACTGGTTCTTTGGCGCGTTTATCTTAACCATCGCGATTCTTCACATTTTTAACAGCATGGCGATTCCCGTCACCGCATTTAAGTCTTACTCTGTTTACGCCGGCACCGTCGATGCGATGGTGCAGTGGTGGTATGGCCACAACGCAGTTGGTTTCTTCTTAACCGCTGGTTTCTTGGGCATCATGTACTACTTCGTTCCTAAGCAAGCTGAACGCCCTGTTTACTCTTACCGTTTGTCAATCGTTCACTTCTGGTCATTGATTTCAATTTACGTTTGGGCCGGTGCTCACCACCTACACTATTCAGCACTGCCTGACTGGGCTCAGTCTGCTGGCATGGTGATGTCTTTGATTCTATTAGCGCCATCCTGGGGCGGCATGATCAACGGTATGATGACGCTCTCTGGCGCATGGCACAAACTACGTACTGACCCAATCTTACGTTTCTTGGTGGTTTCTCTTTCATTCTACGGCATGTCGACATTCGAAGGCCCAATGATGTCCATTAAGACTGTTAACGCGCTGTCTCATAACACAGACTGGACCGTTGGCCACGTTCACTCAGGGGCGCTCGGCTGGGTAGCGATGGTATCGATTGGTGCCATTTATAACTTGTTGCCTGTCACACTGGGTAAAAAACAAGGCGACATGTACTCAACTAATTTAATTAACATTCACTTCTGGTTGGCCACCATTGGTACCGTGTTGTACATCGTTGCGATGTGGGTTAACGGCATCACTCAAGGCATGATGTGGCGCGCAGTGAACGAAGACGGCACCTTAGCCTACAGCTTCGTTGAATCACTTGAAGCCTCATACAACGGCTATCTAGTACGTGCTATCGGCGGCGCTGTATTCCTCAGCGGTATGCTAGTGATGGCCTATAACGTATTTATGACTGTTCGTAGCGCAAAAGCAGAAGAACAAGCTGCTGCGCTAGCCAAAGCCTAAGGGGAGCATTTAAAACATGAAACACGATATAGTTGAAAAGAACCTCCCTTTGATGATGGTGCTGATTATTGTCGCCATCAGCTGGGGTGCCTTAGTTGAAATCGTTCCTCTCTTCTTTTTGAAAGAAACGAAGGAGCCTATCGAAGGCTTAATGCCTTTGGAGGCCGTCGAGCTGGAAGGCCGTGATATTTATATCCGCGAAGGCTGCCACGTTTGTCACACGCAAATGATTCGCCCATTCCGCGCAGAAACTGAGCGCTATGGACACTACTCATTAGCTGGCGAACACGTTTACGAGCACCCATTCCTTTGGGGTTCAAAGCGTACAGGGCCTGATTTGGCGCGCGTAGGTGAACGTTATTCCGATGATTGGCACCGTGCACATCTGTATAACCCTCGTGACGTTGTTCCTGAGTCAAATATGCCTTCATTCCCTTGGTTATTTGAACAAACCATTGATGGCCGTGATACACCTAAAAAAATGGCTGCATTAAGAGCTGTGGGTGTGCCTTACACTGACGAGCAAATCGAAACCGCTAAAGCTGATGCTGACGGTGTTCGTGAAATTGATGCTTTGGTTGCCTACCTACAACAGTTAGGCACCGTACTAAAAAATAAACGGTAAGGTTATGGACATTAATGACGTGCGCGGACTGGGCACTATTTTCGCCCTCATTGCTTTCCTAGGAATCATTGCCTGGGCTTACAGCGCGAGCCGTAAGAGAAGGTTTGAAGACGACGGCAATTTGATTTTTGAAGACGACGATATCGCGCATCGTTCAGCTCAAGCGGAGAAAAAAGAAGATGAGTGAGTTAACAACATTTTGGCACCTTTGGGTATGTGCCATCGTCATCGGCTCAATGATTGCCTGTGGCATACTATTGTCTCTAACCAAACGGGGACAAAAACACGATCAAGAAACAGACCAGACAACCGGCCATGCTTTTGACGGCATTGAAGAGCTGGATAACCCACTGCCAAAGTGGTGGTTGGGCATGTTCTGGGCAACCATCGTATTTGGCTTTGTCTACATCGGCATTTACGGCATTGGTGACTGGACAGGTTTCAGTGACTGGAGCTCACGAGGCCAGTGGCAAAAAGAAGTCGATGCAACGGAAGAAAAAGTGGCGCCTTATTTTGCAAAACTCACTGCCATGCCGATCGAAGAATTGGCTCTGAGTAACACACAGCACGCAGAATTAAGGCAACAAATAGATGGCATGGAAGAAGGTGATGCCAAAAAAGCACTTAAAGCTAATTTTGATCTACGCAAAAGTGCAATGTCTACTGGCGGTCGTTTATTCGCTAGCAACTGCTCAGTCTGCCATGGTTCAACCGCTTCTGGTTCATTAGGTTTCCCAAATCTAACGGATCAGGATTGGCTATATGGCGGCAAGCCGGAGCAAATCCGTGAAACACTGCTGAATGGTCGTAATGGAGCGATGCCAGCGAATGGTCTAAAGCCTGACATGACAGATCAGGACAGAGCCGACCTCGCCACATACGTTATTTCATTAACGCCAAACCGCACAGATAAAGGCAATGGTGACGCAGAAAAAGGCAGTGCGCTGTATGCTCAAGCCTGTGCGGCCTGTCATGGTGCCGATGCAAAAGGTAATATC
Organism: uncultured Saccharospirillaceae bacterium; assembly: GCA_947503895.1. GTDB lineage: Bacteria > Pseudomonadota > Gammaproteobacteria > Pseudomonadales > Oceanobacteraceae > Bermanella. Next base: position 32,062 of record CANNFT010000001.1, on the reverse strand, counting down.
GCAGTCGGTGCGCCGAATCTTACGGATAATATCTGGTTATACGGTGGCAGCCAGAAGCAAATTGAATTCACCATCAAGCATGGCCGTGCAGGTGTGATGCCTCCATGGAAAGAATTCCTAGGCGAAGACAAAATCCACGTTTTGTCTGCTTACGTTTACTCTTTAAGTAAAAATAAAGAAGCGGAGTAACTCTCAAGATAATCTTGAGCTAGCTCAATACAAAAACAAAAAAGCGGCTTATAGCCGCTTTTTTGTTTTGTACAAAATGTCTAATCCTTTACACTGCGGCCTATACTGAATAAAGGCAGCACCCCTAGGCTTTCGCCCTGCCTCCTATACTGCTGTGGTGCGAGTTCAGCCTACATGATTCAAGTTGAATGCTATGACGGCTGTGATTATCGAAAAGGTAAAAATGGATGAACCAGATCCCGGTTAAAGACGTCACCCCTAAGAAAAAACCAACCGTCGATCAATATCAGCCCAATTCAAAAATTTACGTGCGTGCAATTACTGGCTTTTTCCAAAAACTGCGCACCATCTCTCTATGGGGATTAATGATAGGCTACTTCGCGTTGCCATTTATCAATTGGAATGGCCATCAAGCTGTTTGGTTCGACCTCCCTACTCGCCAATTTCATATTTTTGGTACCACATTCTGGCCACAAGACTTCATGCTATTGTCTTGGCTTCTCATTATTTGTGCATTTGGCTTATTCACCATCACGACATTGGCTGGGCGTGTTTGGTGCGGCTATACCTGCCCACAAACCGCGTGGACGTTCTTATTTATGTGGGTTGAAGAGAAAATTGAAGGCAACCGAAATCAGCGCATTAAATTAGATAAAGCGCCATCCAGTGCCAACAAAGTCACCAAAAAAGCAGCCAAACACGTCATCTGGATATTCATTGCATTTGCCACTGCAGTCGCATTTGTTGGCTACTTTTACCCCATTAGAGAGCTGCTTCCCGATATGGCGCAGTTCGAAGTCAGCAGCGGCTGGGCGATTTTCTGGCTAGGTTTCTTCACACTGGCTACCTACGGCAATGCTGGCTGGATGAGGGAGCAAGTGTGTATTTATATGTGCCCCTACGCGCGCTTCCAAGCGGTTATGTTTGACCAAGATACTTTGATTGTTTCATACGATGAAGCACGTGGTGAGCGCGGATCTGGCAGAGGAGCCCGTAAAAAAGGCGTAGACCCAGTCGAAGCCGAAATCGGTGATTGCATAGACTGCAACCTATGCGTACAAGTTTGCCCAACGGGCATCGACATTCGAGATGGATTGCAATATGAGTGTATCGGGTGTGCACTGTGCATTGATGCTTGTGACAGCATCATGGATAAAATGGACTATGATCGCGGCTTGATTCGTTATACCAATGAGCATGCGCTTAAAGGCAAAGAAGTACACATTCTCAGACCCAAATTAGTGGGATACGCGCTGGTACTCATCTTAATGATCGGAGCGTTTGGCTATACTCTGGTCGACCGCACCCCAATGGAGCTAGACATCATTCGCGACAGAGGCTCGCTGTATACGAATTCATCCGATGGGCGCGTGCAAAATAATTACACCATTAAGATAATGAATATGGCTCAAGAGCCTCATCACTTCACCGTGACAGTCAGCGGCTTGGATAACAGCGAACTCAAGGGTAAGACCAATGTTCAGCTAAAAAACGGTGAGATTGGCACGTTGACCATGAGCCTTCTCGCCACACCATGGGAATTAAAAAAGTCTCGTACTGACCTGCAATTTTCTGTCACACGGGACGATGGTCTGACGCTCACGGAAGAAAGCCGCTTCATAGGCCCGGCGGGACGCTAATACCCCTTGCCACACTAAGGTTAAACGGAAATTTTTCTACTGCAGTGAAGTTTCCGTCTTGTCCAAAGATAGCCAGAAAGATACACTGCCGCCCAAGGAAATGAGACAAAGTAGGTCATTTAATGGTTCTCGTTTCACTTGAGGCGCTTTATTCAGCGACGGCAACCAGCGGATGAATACGACGCGTTTGATCAAGTATGATCAGCACAAATATTACGCATCGTTAGCCGATTGAATCTCTCAGGTGGCAAATACTCTAACGGACTGCAAAAATACTGATAGTCAGTCCCTTAACGACCTCAATTTCAAGGTCGAATATAGAGTCGAACAATTTGGCTACATTTGATAGGCGATACAAAACGTATCCAGCTCATTCACTCTAGTCCAACAAACTGGATCATCATGCAATCACCAACACCGCCCAATTCAAACAAATCCCACAGCGATAACGAAGCAGCACGCCCTTGGTATAAAGAACCCTATGTATGGATGCTGATTGCGTTTCCAGCCAGTACCGTCATAGCCGGCATCATTTTTATTTCGCAAGCCGTGACGACAAAAGATTCTCTGGTCAACGACAATTATTACAAGGATGGACTGGCGATCAACCAAGAACTCGCGTGGGACAAAAAAGCTAAAACCAATGATATTAAAGGTAATATGACGTTCAGCAGTGACGAAGCCACGTTCGAAGTGACCAATATTCGACTGGTGTTACCGAGTTTCTTGAAGGTTTATTTGAGTCATCCAACGCTTGAAGAGTTTGATCAGGAGCTCATGTTACAAAAAATTCCTAATTCGCGTCTTTATAAAGGGCTAACCAATTCAACCGCGAAAGGTCGCTTCTATATGCGGATTGAAAGCCCAGAACAGCAATGGCGTATTCGCACCGACATCTTCATCGAAACTGGCAAAACGCTTTCGCTGCCATGAGCCGACAGTGTTTTCATTGCGGGTCCGCTGTACCTGCGTCACTCAATATTTCTGTGATGGTATTGGGCGCAGCACAAGACATGTGTTGCGTCGGATGCGAAGCCGTAGCGGATGCCATTGTAAAAAGTGGTAATGAGCAATACTACAAGTTTAGAACTGACGTAAATGAAACGCCCGAATTTACACTAGAAACCCTTCCTGCGCCTATTCGAGATGAGCTCAGCCTCTACAATGATCCGTCTGTACTGGATGACATCAGCAACCTTATTGAGCCTAATCAGAATATTCGAAACATTACACTGGTTATTGAAGGCATCACGTGCGCAGCTTGCAGTTGGTTGATTGAAAAGCAACTGAGCAAACTCAGCGGCGTTGACTCGGTCAGTTTAAACCTCAGCCAGCACCGGCTGGTCATAAACTGGCGACAAGAATCTACCCCACTCGCAGACATCATCGAGACCATTTACAGCTTGGGGTTTAAAGCCCACCCTTATTCGCCCGATGCCGCCCAACAGAATTTAGAGCAAGAGCAAAAACTGGCCAGTCGTCGAATGGTATTGGCAGGCCTAGCAAGCATGCAGGCCATGATGTTTGCCATACCACTTTATGTAGGGGAGTGGTCAGGCATGCTCTCTCAATTTGAGGTGTTCTTACGCTACGCTAGCCTCGTCATTACAACACCCGTTGTATTCTACAGCGCCCGACCTTTCTTTAGTGCATTCATTCGAGATCTCAAAAGTCGCCATTTAACGATGGATGTGCCCGTTTCAATTGCCATCGGTGGCGCTTATATTGCGAGCGTATGGTCGGTATTTACACAAGGTCCAACCGTCTATTTTGAAAGCGTTTGTATGTTTACGTTTTTCTTGTTGCTTGGGCGCTTTCTTGAAATGCGAGCCAGGCTACGCACTGGAGAGGCAGGGAACAATTTGGCCAGTTTGCTGCCCGCTTCTGCCATTCGATTATCTGCCATGCCAGTTGAGAATGAACACATTCAGCCAATCGAAAACCCGGCGACTGAAGAACATAACGAATGCGTTGTCCCACTGAAAAAAATCAAAGTAGGTGATCGAATACGTGTGCGCCCCGGCACTACCATTCCGGTCGATGGCACTGTATTGAAGGGTGAAAGTGGCGTCGATGAATCGGCTTTTACAGGAGAATTCACGCCGATTAATAAAGCCGTGGGCAGCACCGTCATCGGTGGAACGCTCAATGTAGAGTCCCCACTGGAGATCGAAGTCACAGCCGTTGGTCAAGCCATGCAGGTATCGACTGTCATGCGATTACTGGATCGAGCCCAGGAAGACAAGCCAGCCATTGCAGCCATCGCGGATAACGTTGCCCAATACTTTGTGGCGGCCGTGCTATTTTTCTCCGTTTTGGTGTTTGGGGTTTGGTACGCCATTGACCCCAGCAAGGCATTTTGGATCACCCTTTCTGTACTGGTTGTCACCTGCCCATGTGCTCTGTCTTTAGCGACACCCACCGCACTCACCGCCGCCACTGGTGGTCTGCGACGCAAAGGCGCTCTCATCACAAGGGGCCATGTTTTAGAAGCACTATCCATCAGTAAAAGAATTGTCTTTGATAAAACAGGTACACTGACAACAGGCAAGTTAACCATTGAAAGCTGTTTAATGGATTCCGAAGCCGATGCCACCTTTTCATCGCAAAAGGGATTTACTCAATCAATGGCCCTCGAATTGGCCGCAGGCCTTGAGCAGCATAGTCAGCACCCGATTGCCCATGCATTTGAACAATTGACGGGCACACCATACGACAATATTAAAATCCATACCGGAAAAGGCGTAGAGGGCTGGATCGGCGACGCCGAGTTCCGCATTGGAACCATTGGTTTCGCCACCGAATCCAATGAATTGACGACCCCCTCGCCTCTAGAAACTCAAACAGGCCACTGGATAGTGCTATCTAAAGATCGCCATCCACTCGCATGGTTGAAGCTAAATGATCAGCTAAGAGCGGATGCAGGCGAGGCGATTCACCTTCTTAAAAAGCAAGGGCTTCAAACGGAATTACTCAGCGGCGATCGCTCGGATCAAGTCGCTATCGTCGCTTCACAGTTGTCCTTAGATCATGCGACAGGCAGCGTATCGCCTGAAGGGAAAGTTAGCCATTTACAGAAACTTCCACCATCGGATACCAGCATCATGGTGGGCGATGGCATTAACGATGTGCCCGTACTGGCTCAAGCACCGGTTTCCATTGCCATCGGCGGGGCATCCGATTTAGCGAAGACCCATGCAGATGTCATTCTTATGAGCAATACTTTAAAACCTATTCCTGAAATGCTCATGCATGCACGCAAGACCAACCTAATTATTAAGCAAAACATTACCTGGGCTTTAATTTATAATTTAACAGCACTACCGTTAGCGGCGCTGGGCTATGTCCCCCCATACGCTGCGGCTATTGGTATGTCATTAAGCTCACTGGTGGTGGTAGGCAATGCGTTGCGGCTGAATCGAGTCCAAAGCTTGTAATCCAAAACTATCCACCGTTTATGTGAAACGCCAGATCAGATAGAGAAAACACCTTGGAAATTATTTACATCACGATTCCCGTCACGCTGGTTTTGATCACACTCGGCACGCTTATCTTTTTTTGGGCCAGTAAAAGTGGTCAATATGACGATATGGAAGGTCCAGCACACCGCATTTTATTTGACGACGATGATGGCCCTGCCTCAGCGGCCAAAAATGAATCGGAATCGTTGTCACCTGACGAACAACCTTGCGAAGCGTCGTCTGACGCCACTCCTCCGATAAAAACCACGCCACCAACTGCCAATAAAGAAGAGCCTAAACCCAATGGGGACGCTTCATTGTAATGAATGAACCGCTCTCACTACTGACGGCTTGGTTGCTTGGGTTTATAGGCAGTATTCATTGCATGGGAATGTGCGGCGGGATTGTAGGCGCCCTGACGCTCAATAATCAGTCAAAGCACCCTGTTTTTACTCAGCTAGCCTATCACGCCGGCCGTATCTCTACATACGGATTACTAGGGCTCACAGTGGGGTTTCTTGGGTTCTGGTTGGCCGACCTGCATCATAGCCTCGCCAACACGATGCGCGTCATTTCAGGGGGAATGTTGATACTGATGGGACTTTATGTCTCTGGTGCAACGCAGGCGCTAAATTGGCTCGAAAAAGGCGGCAGCGTTGCTTGGAAGCATATTCAGCCAATCAGCAAAACATTCTTACCGGTGCGCAACCTTCCGCAAGCCATGGGACTGGGAATGGTATGGGGACTGCTGCCTTGCGGACTGGTATACAGTACGCTCACTTGGTCATTAGTCGCAGCCGATCCAGTTCAATCCGCCTCCATGATGATAATGTTTGGACTAGGCAACCTTCCCGCCCTGCTAAGTTTCGGGCTATTTGCACAAACCCTTACAAAACTTAAAAAGCAGCCCCTAGTCAGGCTGAGTTTGGGCGCATTGATTATCCTCTTTGGAATCTGGACATTGGCTGGCCCGATTATGATGAGCACAATGAATACTGATACCGCTCTTACCAGCACACTTCCTAAACCACCCTTGAATACCGGTTGACACCGGCCGTACCATTGACGACTATTCACTATGTTTATAGCCATTTACAGCCAACGCGAATGAATGTTCGTCATTCACTCGAATAAGATTCAATCAGAACCAATACTGACACCCTGCATTCGCCAACGAACAATTGTGCAGGGGTTTCGAAAATATTCGCCACTCAGCAAGGAATTGGGAGCAAAATTGCATGTCAGAATCAAAGCAAGGTCTAGCCGGCAAAAAGCCAGTTATCGATTTTATTGCATCCTCAGGCACCCAAGCCCACTGTAAGACCTGTAGTTTAAATGCGCTTTGTCTGCCCATTGCACTGGATGCTAAAGACCTAGATGCTTTAGATCGCGTCATAAAACGAGGACGCCCAATACAAAAAGGCGAACTTTTGTTTAAACAAGGTGATGAGTTTAAATCAGCTTATGCGATTCGCACCGGAGCCTTAAAGACTTACACCGTAGCACCCAGTGGCGAAGAGCAAATCACCAGCTTTAACTTAGCCAGCGAATTGGTTGGTCTCTCAGGTTACGCTGAGGCCATCCATCCCGTCACAGCGAAAGCATTAGAAACCACGACCGTGTGCGAACTCCCGTTAGAAAAACTTGAATCACTTTGCGACCAAATGCCCAGCCTAAGAAAACAAATTATGCGCACGATGAGTGGCGAAATTAGGCAAGACCAACAAATGATGCTTCAGTTATCCAAAAAAAGCGCTGATGAAAGATTGGCCTATTTCCTTATGGATTTATCGAATCGATTTGAACGTCGTGGTTTTTCTGCAAAAGCCTTTCGCCTCACCATGTCACGTGTCGACATTGCCAACTATTTAGGGCTGGCAGTCGAAACCATCAGTCGGATTTTTACACGTTTTCAAAAGAATGGATTCATCGCTACTGACGGAAAAGAAATATCCATTCTGAATATGGAAGCCCTGACCAGCCTCGCAGACGCGCCAGAGCCTTCTGAAAAATGCAGTCATGTTGGTTGATTTAGGACAAGACAACCTTCAGGAATTGCGCAAAGCAATGAACGAGGTTGTCAAATTAGATATTATCTCCACATCGTGTAAGTTACTGCTCAATGATCAGACGATCACACCCAGCGAATTTATGAGTGATGCAAATCAGCAGATAAAAGCCTTCACAAGAGCGGAACGAATCAAGAAAATTAAGTTATTTCTAGGTATAACCATTATTTTCCTATTTTTGGTATGGTTCTCATACATGATTGAAGGCGGTGCATCGCTGTAATCAATTTCAGATCAATTGTCTTAAACTCAAGCATGCGTAAAGACACATTGATCCTTATAGCTCCCTGTTAACTTCACAAGCGATTAACAACTACCCACACCACTTAGCATTCCTCACAACAATATACTATTTCGAATTCAATCGAATTTTAAATGACAATTTTTAGGATCGAGTGATCCTGTGATTTGTTTTCACTTTAGTGTAAAAAAACACTCTATCTAATTTACGTAGTCGACCCTGAAAAACCATTGAAAACCCAGAAAGGTATAGCTGACGGGGGCTGAAGATTGATTCACTATCTTCAGCCCTCGTATTTCAACCATGTTGTGGATTTTTTTACGAAATCCCTTACACCAATCCACTTTTTTGCTACAGTAGGCACCTTCTGTTGCTTTAATTAACTCAAATATTTCTTTGTTATAAGCTGCATTGTCTAGCTCTGAATAATTCACGCCTTATTTTTCCTTAACTATTTCAAGTTCACATATTGAAGGGCCACGCCAATAAAATTTATTCTCTCTGGCATGTGGCTTCTTAGGTTCATAAATACTTACGGTGTAGTATTCTGATAAATTTGCTATATAGAACCGTCCTTCATATAGGAAGAACTGACCTCCACTCCTAGCATCTTTTTTGATATCATACTCACCTGCATCATTTACTAGATTAAAAGTGTAGCCAGTCGATAGGGGACTATATTTAGTTTTGTGATTCTCTAGCTTCGTAATTAGAAGACTGTCAGTCTCCCCATCATGGTTAACATCAATTTTTGCGGTAAACACCTTAAAGTTAGCTTTCCAATATCGCTTCTCCGACTCTATCCAATGCCTCTCAAATCTTTCCTTGAGTTCTGGATATTTTTTTATGGCTTTTTTCTTCGAACCCCAAAATGCCGTCTTAAACCGTTCAAACCATTCTTTCTTGTCCACCTCCGTCAACCTTGGTAATTTAAATCCTTCAAATTCGGGATCTAACTGGAGATCAGTGTGGTAATAATATGGCGGCTTACGTTCAAGGTAATCTTTAAATTCTTGACATAATTTCAACCCCTTCAGTTTTTTAAGATCGTAAACGGCATTAGCTGAATCAAATACTTTTCTATTCACATCAGACACTGCTAAATTCGAGCAGAGCCATAAACAAATATAAACGATGATTCTACTCATTAAGTTCACAATAAACTCCTTCATAATATTTAAGAGCTATCAGCGCCACATCATTCACAGCCATCTTTTCTTTCCTCTATAAAATCTAAACTTAAAAGTTTCAAACAGCCATTAAACAATCAAAATAATTCATGGATGTACATTCAACAATCTATACGAACATTACAACACGCTAAACAATATTATCTAGCACTGTTAATTAGTCGACCCTGAAAAAAACCCTTGAAAGCCCAGAAAGGTATAGCTGACGGGGGCTGAAGATTGATTCACTATCTTCAGCCCTCGTATTTCAACCATGTTATGGATTTTTTTACGAAATCCCTTATACCAATCCACTTTTTTGCTAAATTTAAGGGACAAAAAATCCCCGTCAGGGCGATGATCACCCATTTTCTTAAATTCCAAGCGCACGCAGCCATCATTAGATTGATCTCATCGCCAACTGTTCCTGACAGAAAGTTTCGTGATAGCCTGAAATCGCTTTTTAAATGGCCTATTAATGGCTCTATTGCTGCTCTACGTCGACACTTCTTTCGCTTTTTATCGCGCTGATAGCGGTTGACTTTTTTTAAGCCTTTACCCGGTAAAATAATTTTAGCGCCGACCGCTTCTTTTTTGCCTCGATATCCTCTGTCGCAAACGGCTTCTTGGATGGGTACTTTTCTCACTTCATTTGCTTTTGCAATCACTTCATCCAATGTTTTACTGTCATGAATATTTTCAGTGTGACTGACCGCACTCAATATGATGCCTTCTTTCGCTGTTGCAACAATGGAAGCTTTAGCTCCAAACTCGTAGGGCTTATGGTCTTTTCCTTTAGCAATACACTGAACGTTCGGTTCGTGCAAGCTGTATATTTTATTTCGGTCGTTCTTTTTCTGGAAGATGACTTTTTCATATAAAATAAAATCATCTTCGTACTGATTAAGTTGATCCTTTGATAGTTTTCTTCTCAGTTCTCGAATGAGAATGCCTGCTATGGTTCTAAGTCTTTTTATCGCTTTTTTAGCGCTGGCACGCTTCTTTACATGGCGAAAAAATCTCAGCTTCAAACGCATCTCTTTCACTTCCTTTACATAGGTACGCCGCTGCTGAATACCACAATCTTTTGCTAGCTTATTAAGTCGGTTTATGATTTTGATTGCGAGTTTTCCATCGGTCGGATACGTTATATTCTTTTCTTGAACCGTTGTGTCAATATTGACAACTTCATCCTCAATATTCGATCCGTGTATGCTCGCGGACACCTTGAAGATCTCCTCTACGCCTTTTGATCCAATTCGATTTCGAAATTTAACCAGCTCTGTTGGATGACAGGCATTTTGGCATTGGAAATGTTTCAATCCACAGAAGTATTGGTAATAGGGATTTCGTTTCCACTGAACGACAAGGGATTCGTCACTCAGATTTTCGAGGTATTTGAGTATTAAAAGACCCACCATTTTCCGAATGGGATGTGCTGGTCGCCCTTTAGATTTTGAATAGTGTAGAGAAAATTGATCATCAAAATGATGCCAGGGTATTTTGTGTGCTAAGGCAATCAATGGGTCTGACGGATCAAGTTGATTGAGTATGTCTGTACCAAACAGGTTAGTTTGATGCTGAGAATCCGTTGTGGTGAGCATAAAATTGAAAATCATTTCGACCAGTTATTGAGCTTAAAATACTGAATTCTGGTCGAAATGACTACGGATTAAACCGGCCAATTCCTTGAAACATGGCGTCTACATGATATTTTCAGGCCCGACTAATTATTTCAGAGAATGTACCAGCATCTGCATTTGCTTGAGCCGCGCCCTCAAACCATAATTTGACGTTGCCATCCGGTAACATGCTAGCAATCTCAGCATATGCATCGGAATAGTTTCCGTCTAAATTAGGGCCGCGTTTATAATAACCTTCAATCACTTTAATTTGATCTTGTGTTAAGTAATCATTTGTTGACATTTATTTATTCTTAGTAAGTTTTATAGCTTTCTGCATGGCTTTATTAACATATAAATCCCAATCACCCATTAATTCACCTGGAATAAATATCCAAAGTCTAAGCGTATTTTTAAATTCAAGACCCGTTTCACAGGTATAATTTTTAAAATCCGCACTTGAGTTACACTTGAAGTCAAGATCCTGCTGAAGATGATTATTTGGGTGAGATCTAGCGACGGTATAGGCCACCTTACCCCAGCCTCTTTCTATCTTATTTGATCTATACTCCATCAAACCATTATCCAATGGTATCCCTATACTTTCATAATGAGATCGCTTGTAAAATTGTCTATTTGTGCTCTTGAACATCGGTTGATTATAATTGGATTCGGAAACATTTTCGATTGGCTTAAAATAACGGTATTCCACCCTAACTTGTCTTGCACTTGTTTCTCCAGCATTTTTCATAGAATTCATATACACAGTTAAAACGTCTGCCTTTCCTTCTTGAATATCACCCTGTGTATACACATCAAATTTTTCATCCACTGGAATAATAAAAGTATGTCCTCCTATTAGTATTTTATTCTCCCGTTCAGAAGACAATCCATGGGCAACACGATACTCGATCGTATTTGAAGAAGGCTTTTGGTCAGAGCAAGCTAAAACACATAAAATCCAACTAAAAACAAAACCCCAATACACAACTTTCGGACACAGCATCTCTCTCATTTAATTTCCGCTCTCACTCAAGTTTATAACCAAACGTTCATGACGATACACCCACATCATTTAATACTTCAAACTCAAATAAATACTATCGCGGATTCAAACCTGAATTGCATCAGCCCCTAAGTCCCAATGAAGCTCTATGAGTATTCATTAAATACTCTGGGAATTGATAGTCTAAATACTTTCTTGGTCGAAAGTTTAACTGATCCACAGCGTGTTGTACTTCTGACTGAGCGACTTTCTTAAAATCCGTACTCTTCGGAAAATACTGACGAAGTAATCCGTTTGTATTTTCATTTAGCCCTCTTTCCCAGGAACTGTAAGGATGGGTAAAATAAACGTCTGCTGATAAGGCTTTACTAATCTTTTCGTGATAGGCAAACTCTTTGCCATTATCTGCTGTTATTGTATGGACAACGTCTTCAAGTGGCTTCAGTAAAGAGATGGTCGCGTTCATGACATCCTCCGCGCTCTTGCTATTAACCTGCATCGATACTGTGTAGTTCGTCTTTCGTTCAACAATGGTCACTAATGCGCCACTGTGGCCTTTGCATATGGCCGTATCTATCTCCCAGTTTCCGATGCGTGATTTATCATCAACGATACTAGGGCGCTCATCTATGCTTACTCGATTCTTTATTTGACCACGTGTGGATTTTCCGTTTCGGCGCTTGTCGTATTTTTTACCTTGACGGCGAAGGTGGGTGTGTAGTTCTCCGCCTGCCTGCTTATTTGCCCATACGTAAAGGTATATGCTTTCGTAGCTGATTAATATCTCGTGCTCCTCCAATAGCCTGCCCGATATTTGCTCTGGACTCCATTTCAAACGCAATTTAGCGTTAATAGTCTTTAAGAATTCTGGCGTCATCTTATGAGCCGTCGCTGCTTCTTTGCGCCGCTGCTCTGATTTAGCCTGAGCCTGCTTGTGACGATACCCTTTTCCCCCTGTATTCCGAGCTAGCTCACGGCTAATGGTGGACTGATTAACACCAATGGTCTTAGCTACCTCTCTTTGAGACAGCCCCCTTTTCAATAGGACCGAAATCTGGCATCTTTGCGGGTAAGTCAGTTGAACGTATATCTTTGTCATTATTTCATCTCTTGCCGGAGAAAAAGGGACAAATTTTACGTTCATCTGACCCTTTCTTCTACCCAATCAAGTGATGCACTTCGAATTTGAATCCAAGCTTTAGTTTTTTAGAATAAACAGCAAATAACGAACTTTAGTTTTTAAAATGGCCATAGATAAACATTGATTGTCGAACCACTACCGATTCTTTCTCTAACCTCAAATAGCATCATTAAATCTTGCCGTTTCAAATATACAATTTTCTCCCACCTCAATCCCTTTCTAAAGTGCGTCTGGGGATCTGGAATCCACTCTTGACTTTCTTTAATTTCAGCTATAAATGAATTCAACCTTTCGTCTACCAAGACTATTTCAAATACTTGCGTATCTTTAGAATCATCCACCCTATTAATTTCAACAATACTTCCACTTAAAAACTCTACACCGATTTTTTTTTCAAGATAATAAATTATCTGCCCGTCAGATAAGTAGCGTCTATTTCCATCCCACATAACAGCAGCTACAATCATTAAAATGAGTACTAGCGCGTATTTTTTCTTAAATGGCCTATTCACACTATATTCCTTTCTCAATAGCATATTATCCTAGATTAAAAACCACATTAATCATCAGCATGCAATAAAAATATTCGTCAAGTTTTACTTACATCCCTTCTCCTGATATACATACAGATAGACCCTCCCTTCTCAAACCGTCTATTGGCATGAAGCTCAAAGGGCTCGGCAACTTCCATTTGCGAACGACTACCATTCATCAAATAAAACCGCCCTTTATAAAAAATGGTACTCCGGTTTGTCTTGCATACCCCCCATCCCCAATCCAATCTGAGTCTATATTTAAATTCTCATCATACACGTACACCGCTGCATGAAATCCAGTATTCTTCTCACACTGTTTGTAATTCCGCCACACCAACACATTTCACTCTATCGTTAATTTTATTCCAGCATTCAAACCATTAAAAACCGACCAAATCGTTTCATTTTAAAATACATATCATTCACGCATTTTTTTGCTCTCGTGAGCACTATTCCTAGCTAAGCCACTTCAATTACATATGCCTTTCTCGCCATGCAACCATCATTTGCACCATCATACATTTTTTCCTAATCTGTTAAATTTCAATTCTGGGCAAACAGCACGTACCCCATTTTTATTTCCAATGCAGCTCTAGTGGCACGCACGGCGAGAAAGCCATAATCACACCAAGCGCTCAACGGATTACATACCCCTCATCCCCTCCATTGCTTAGTGACTTTTAATTGATAGCGATCTCAGAATGAAAGCCTACAACCTATTCTTTAATTTTTATAAATTCGTAGCGTAAATTTTCGTAGTTTTCTTGACTGCCTAGAGACGTAGTTTGAATACTCATCTTAATTACCTTTATTCCTTAATATTTATCCTAATTGAACACATTAACTTTTATTTTATAAGTGATCTATACCTACAGATTCCGCGCCCAGAATAAAAAGGTCTTCTTCTGACTTTTTTAGGTTCGTACACACTGACATTTACTCTGTCCCCACGAACTAAATAAATCCGACCCTTATAAAAAAATGGAATCCCGCTATTACCTGCATAACCATCAGCTCCTATCCAAGCTGAATCAATATTGTGGTTTTCACCGTAAGGCATAATAAAGGAACTATTGAGCTTCTCCGTTTTACAGTAATTTATTGCCGTAGAGAATATTACACTTTCCTGATTACCATCATGATTTACATCCATCTTACCAATTTGGTACTCATACCCATATTCATGTCTAAACTTTAGTTCATCGACAGCCTTTTGATAATCATCTATATCGTGCGGATCACTTAAACGTGCGCTTTTTGGTTGCACTGCTATCGATTGAATAAATATTCTTTCACCCAATCCTTTTGGTGCGGGCTCAAGTTTTGGCAATTTAAATTCCTTAAACTCTGGATCAGGAACCAGCTCACAATACAATTGTTTATCAGCATGACGCTCAAGATAGGCTTTAAACTCCTTGCAAAGCTCTAGATATGGATTGGACTCATCGATATATACTTCTGCCGCTCCAACTGTGCTAATACCTCCAAATACCATAGCCGCTATAGCTTGTTTTAACCTCATGTTTTTGTTCTCCTTTTTGGTTAGCTTTTATTTTTTGTATTCATTTTAAGACTGCAACGAAAAACACATAGATATTTGTCTTTACATTGAAGTCCTAGGAAATCCTTTAGAAAATCGATTTTCCACCCCAAAACAGCAGGTACAAGCGTGACCTTCTTTCTGCCATAGAGTTACACTAGCATGTTGTTGGTTAAATCATGGTGGAACGGTGTAATTACGCCTTTTGGTCCAATGTATAAAAATTTCGGCTATGTTCGGTTTCTTTATCTCTGTAGCCTTCTGCAAATAACCCGATGTCTTGAAACAGGTCTTGCAAATTGTCATAACTGCCACTGGCGTTGTTGGCTGTCATGTAGAAGTCATTTGATATTTCCGTTTCAACTTTGCCTATAAACGATTTCATGCTCATGCCGGTTTTGTATTGCCCCGCATGGTGTTCATAGAAAGGATCTTATTCACGCCCCATTTGTACTTCGATTTCTCTCTCGCCGTAGTGCTGTTTTAAGTATTGTGGTGTCCAATTTTGATAGGCTGGCAGTCGAAACCATCAGTCGAATTTTTACACGTTTTCATAATAATGGATTCATCGCTTCTGACGGAAAAGAAATATCCATTCTGAATATGGAAGCCCTGACCAGCCTCGCCAGAGCCTTCTGAAAAATGCAGTCATGTTCGTTGATGTAATACAAGACAACCTTCAGGAATTGCGCAAAGCAATGAACGAAGTTCGTCAAATTAGATATTATCTCAACATCGTGTAAGTTTCTGCTCAATGATCAAACGATCAATGCCAGTGATTTTATGAGTGATGCAAATCAGCAGATAAAAGCCTTCACAAGGGCGGAACGAATGGAGAAAATAAAAGTAATTCTAGTTAGTGCCCATCCAGTAACAAATAAACTATTGATATACTTGAGAAATATATCTTACAGTAGAAGTGTCAGATCAAGTCTGATCTACTACAATTCAACCAATTTCCAATCGTTATTTAAAGACATATCAAACTTTTGAATTTACACCCTTAACTCTATGGTTTTCTTGAAAATATAATGTCAACGAACCCGATGAATTAGAAATCCAGGAAAATGCCTGAGGCATCCAATTAAATTTAATATATTCATGCTGCGGAGCATTTTCTTTCCAATTAGTTTTATTTAAATAATAGACTTTACGAAATTCAACCCCATTTTCTCTAGTACAACCACTTCTGGTTCACCGTAAGCTTCACCACTATTCCAGAACACTACTATTGACTTTTCGCCATTAATAGAAAAGTTAAATAGCACATCCAAATTCATTGCTCCGCTGTTCACATTTACTACGAAACACCTCTCACCTTCGAGATAGATAGCTTTAATCATTTTATTTTGATGATCTAAATCAATTATCACATTGACCTTAGAATTATATAGACAGTCGATATAACCCTCACAAAAAATCATATTTTAAATCATCTAAATACACTTTCTCTTTTAAATCACAATGTACAGCCATTGAACTGAAGGAAATTAGAACAACACAACAAACTCTTAAAAAATAAATCATAGATATAACCACACTACGGCAATATCAAGAGGTGCTGGATTCACTCTTGTCCATTCTCTGACAAAAACTGGTCAACACGTTCTTTCAGGGGCGAATTGGGGTATAGCGTTAAATAATATTTAAAATAGGAAATGGCTTCCTCTTTACGATTTAATTTAACAAGTGTGTCTGCAATATTCAGATAAACAGGACGGCGTTCGGGGTCAAGCTCGATTGCTTTTACTAAATACTTTAATGCTTTTTCAAAATCTTCTGACCTGAATAGAATAAAGCCATAATCGTTTACCATTACTGCATTGTCAGGTGTAAACGATAAGGCAGACTCTAAGGATTTAAGCGCATTGCCATAGTCGTTATTACGATAGTATTCCAATCCTTCTTCATGTAGTTTATTGGCCTGCAAGCGACGCTCCTGCAGCGTCAATGATTTAGGCAAGATTGCTTGCCCTCGTCCAATCTGTCGATTAAGCCTTTCAATTTCCTTCCTGAGGCGAGTGTTTTCTAGCTTTAACGCTGCTAACTTCACCTCAACGGTTTCAGAATGCTCTTCAGGCTCCTTCTTGGAATAGAGTGATGGTAACTCAAAAATAAACTCTCCACCTTGGCTCCCTACCAAGTTGCCAAATGCTGGTGTCTGATTTGAATTGTCTGAGACTTTAGGTGAAACATAAGCGCCTAGTTCCGTTGCGGTAATAATATGATTTTTATCTAAATCAGCGGCACCTTTTAAACCCTGTAGGAATGACCACGTAAATATTGAATGTCCATTTGGACCACCATCCGCCACTTCTTGATCAGCGCCTCCCGCTGTCAGAATTTGGCGTGCAAACCGAGAGGATACCTCATCCAAATACTTGGATTGAACCAGCGATCCAGCCCCTCTCGTTAATGCTATGCCGCTATAGCAGGAATCCATAACAAAATAGAGGTGCTTTGCCGGAATCATGTCAGAAAAGTCTTGTAAGTGGGTCATGCTAATGGACTTACTGTGAAACTGATTAAGCGCCGCATCAACGGGTACGATATACCCTAAATTGCGCCCCGAAGGTAATACTCGGGTCATTCCGTGTCCGGCGTAAAACACAAATACTCGATCATTCTCTTTAATTTTATTTGGATCAGAAAGCGTTTCAGCCAAATGAGAGACAATATTTTCCCTAGTAGCTTCGGCATCTAGTAATGTAAAAACTTTATCCTCTTCAAAACCAAACTGCTCCATTAAAACCTGCCTAACACCTTTTGCATCATTAACTGCATAGCTTAGTTGAGGCCAATTCTTGTATTGGTTTATTCCGATCACGAGAGCCCAACTATTACCATATAACGTACTTTTTGTTGATTTCGTCAATTCTTGAGGCTGCGCCGGGGCATTATCGGGTTTAAAAGACTGGCCTTCCAGCGTCACTATTTTATAACCTTCTTTTTTAAGTTCAGCCAACAAAAGTGGTAAAGCTTGTACCGTTTGTTTGTGAATATCATGAAACAGTAAGATGCCACGCTGCTGTTTTTTTAGTTCAGCCATTGTTCGCTTTACGATTGAAGCTGGTATTGGGTCACCCCAATCCATGGAATCTATATTCCACATAACAGAGCGCATACCTTCATCTTTAGACACTTGTATAAGTTGTTTATTCTTCGCGCCGTATGGCGGCCTGAAGTCTTGGGTTTTTTCACCCGTTATTGCTGTTAGTAACTTATTGGTGCTGGAAAGCTCTTCAGCCTGTTTTGACTTGTCAAACTTGGTTAATACACTGTGCGAAAAACTATGATTGGCTAAAACATGACCTTCTTTAAGTGCTCGCTGAAGCTGCTTTGATTTTTTAAATAGCTTTATATCGTCTCCTTTAACTTTTCCTATATTTTTACCTACAGCAAAAAAATAAGCCTTTGCATCATACTGTTTTAAAACATCAAGAATAGCGGCAGTATTTTTATGGTGTGGGCCATCGTCAAAGGTCAATACGACCGATTTCTTGGGAATTTTATACCCCCAAATCAACGAGCTGTCTTTTTCTGTTGCACTACCTCTAGAGTGATGCTGGTGTAGATCATAGCCATTCTGATTAAACACCTGATAAATACTTTCAATATCATATTTTTGGTTTAGGTACTCAACATAGGAAGCCCAAGTTTCTAATGGTGTTCCGCGTGTCAGCATTTTTTCATACAAATCACTGATATCACGCTCATAGGTGGATTGAATGGCTTGAATCTGCTGTTCCAGATTTTTTAAATTTGAAAGTAATTTTTTAGAGAGAAAAGGTTTTTGAGCATGGCGACTTAGAATACTGTCTACCACATCAATAAACGCCAATTGATCTGCCGGCCGGATATCAGAGTTTTTTGTAAACTTTAATAACTGCTTGGCGATATCTCTACTGTGATTTTCAGATTCATCAATTTTTTCTAACGCGGCTTCCAGCAACTGCATTTTCTGATAGTAGAAACTTCTTGCTATATTAATATTTTGATTTTTAGCCGCTTCATTCGTTGTTGAATAGGATAAGAGAAAAACTGTTTTTTGCTGAAACTCGATAATCTCTGAGAAGTTCAAAGAATGACTGGCATTGGCTTCAATTGGAGCAAGAATAGCAACCGCCACGATTAGACTCGCACAAACGGCGCCGACACAGTACTGATACAAACTACGAGGCATTATGTATCCTAAATTTGAATATTAGCTTTTAATGATGATTGAATGCGTTAGATCAACATTACAGTGATGCGACGCAGACTCGCTGCTGACCCGATACTGCCCATGTGTGCTTTTGCGCTTGTTTTCCCTCACCAGTGTAGATGTCGACATGCTTCTGCTTGATAGCACCGCCCGTATCTGTTGCGATAAAGGAAGATATGCCTAGCACAGGCTCCAGCCCAGAGATATTTAGCACCGAGCCCTGCTTTACAATTTTTCGGTCAACCGCTATTGCACCTATCTGAAGCGGATTGCCTCGAGCATCCAGTGGATTTTGGCTTTTGTGCCATTGATTAGAGTAGAAGCCAAGGTACCATCCAAATCTCGTTCTACCCCAGCCTTCCATTTTGACATCTCTAAGAAACTGGCGATTAAAACGAACAACCCCCTCTTTCGTGACGATGACGGTTTGGTTTTTAAGGTCAGGGTACTCTGCCTCAACTGGTGAGTAGTAACCGGTAACTTTCCAACCATCCGAGCAAACAGCGCCTGTCGTGGCACATGCACTGAGTGATATTGCAGGTATTAGTCGAATTAACAGAAAAAGGGTTTTCATTTATCGTGAGGGCTGTTTGTTTTTTAGGCTTGAAGAATATGGATGCTGCACAGTATATCTCAGATTGATCTTATTAATATCTTTTGCACGCTCCACACCGTTAAAAACGTCTAGCTAATACGGGAAAAATAGGAAACGAGGTGTGTTTTTACGTAACTAACCGGAAACATTTTTAGTGGGTGCCTTTAATTCGGTTTTTTGAAATAGGTCAAGTTCTCAAGCTACCATTGCATGAATGGCGTTGCTACAAATCCTCATTTCTAACCCATCTAGTTATCCACATGTTGATTACTTTTCTTTGAAACGCGATCTGTAAGTATCACCAAGAAACGCATCAAGAGAATTATGAGCGATCGCTTTCAATGAACACAAAAAACCCCGCATTACTGAGTAAAGCGGGGTTTTAACGGTGTTTCTATCGTATTATGGATAGCTCACCAATTTAGCCACCAAAATCATCCAACATAATGTTTTCAGGCTCAACACCCAAATCCAATAACATATTGATGACGGACTGGTTCATAATTGGTGGTCCACACATGTAGAATTCGCAATCTTCAGGTGCTGGGTGTTCTTTCAGGTAGTTTTCAAACAATACGTTATGAATAAAACCTGTTAGACCTTCCCAGTTATCTTCTGGCTGCGGATCAGACATGGCAACATGCCAATCAAAATTATCAAACTCAGCTGCTAATGCATCGTACTCATCTTGATAGAAAAGCTCTCGTAATGAACGCGCGCCATACCAGAAGCTAATTTTACGCTTAGAGTTCAATCGCTTAAGTTGATCAAAGATGTGTGAACGCATAGGTGCCATACCTGCACCACCACCAATGAAGACCATCTCCGCGTCTGTGTCTTTAGCGAAGAATTCACCGAACGGTCCATACACAGTGACTTTGTCGCCTGGTTTCATATTGAACACATAAGACGACATAATGCCCGGGTTGATACCTTCCGTTCTCGGCGGCGGCGTTGCAATACGGATATTAAACTTAACCACGCCTTTTTCTTCAGGGTAGTTTGCCATGGAGTATGCACGGATTGTGGTTTCTTTGTTCACTGCCTTTAAGTCAAAGAACTTAAAGTGTTCCCAGTCTCCACGGTACTCTTCTTGAATATCAAAATCAGAGAAGTTGATTTCATAAGGAGGGCACTCTAATTGAACATAACCACCTGCTCGGAAGTCTACATTTTCACCTTCTGGCAGCTTCAGTGTTAGCTCTTTAATGAAAGTCGCCACGTTTGGATTAGATTCAACCGTGCACTCCCATTTTTTAACACCAAACACTTCATCTTCTACTTCGATGCTCATGTCTTGTTTTACAGGCACTTGGCACGATAAACGCCAGCCGTCACGTGCATCACGCTTAGTAAAGTGGGATTCTTCTGTTGGCAGCATTGAGCCACCACCTTCAAAAACCTGACACTTACACTGCGCACACGTACCGCCACCACCACAAGCTGATGACAAGAAGATACCTTGATCAGATAGTGTTTGAAGCAATTTACCACCCGCTTCCACCTCAATGGTTTTTTCCGGGTCGTGATTGATTTCGATCTTAACCTTGCCGGTACTCACCAGCTTGGAACGCGCACCCAAGATTACCGCTACTAAGGCCAGAACCACAGCGGTAAACATCACCACGCCTAAAATAATTTCTGTATATTCACCCATTGGTCAACGTCCTTATAGAGATACGCCAGAGAACGACATGAAGCCAAGAGACATCAGGCCAACCGTCATAAAGGTGATACCCAGACCTTGAAGGCCAGCAGGTACATCACTGTATTTTAGTTTTTCGCGGATACCCGCTAATGCAGTGATAGCCAAAGCCCAGCCGACACCTGCACCTAGACCGTAAACGACAGACTCACCTAATTGGTAGTCACGCTCAACCATGAACAGAGATGCACCCATGATGGCGCAGTTTACTGTAATCAATGGCAGGAACACGCCCAAGCTGTTGTAAAGCGAAGGTACATATTTATCCAAGAACATTTCTAGGATCTGTACCATGGCGGCGATTACACCGATGTAGCTCAACAAACCTAAGAAGCTCAGGTCAACGTTAGGCAGGCCAGCCCATGCTAATGCACCTTCTTTTAACAGGTAGGTGTAAATTAGATTGTTAACCGGCACGGTGATGGCCAATACAACGATAACCGCAATACCCAAACCTAAAGAGGTTTGGATTTTTTTAGAAATGGCCAAAAAGGTACACATACCTAGGAAGAAGGCCAACGCCATGTTCTCAACGAACACAGCTTTCACGAAAAGTGAAATGAAATGTTCCATTAGTGGGCTCCCGAGGTTTCAGTGTTTGGCTGAATCTTGAAGTCAGGTGCTTCTTGCTGCTCTGGCAAGAAAGTACGAGACGCCCAGATGAACAGACCGATAATGAAGAATGCGCTTGGTGGCAACAATAGAAGACCGTTGCTGTAGTACCAGCCGCCCTCTGTCACCAATGGCAGAATTTCGAAGCCCATCAGAGAACCAGCACCGAATAGCTCACGCACCACAGCAACTGTAATCAGCACGACAGAGTAACCTAAGCCGTTACCAATGCCATCCAAGAAGCTGAGTCCGGGTGGGTTCTTCATCGCGAAAGCTTCGGCACGCCCCATAACGATACAGTTTGTAATAATCAAACCAACGAATACCGAAAGCTGCTTACTGATGTCGTAAGCATAAGCTTTCAATACTTGGTCAACGACGATTACCAGAGATGCAATGATGGTCATCTGTACAATAATACGGATGTTGCCTGGAATGTGGTTACGAATCAGAGAAACCGCTAAGTTAGAAAACGCAGTAACCGACGTTAAAGCAATACACATTACCAGAGTAACATTCAAACTGGTGGTGACTGCCAAAGCAGAACATACACCCAGAATCTGAACGGCGATCGGGTTGTTGGCCAGCAATGGGGCCGTAAGGATTTCTTTTACAGAAGTCGACATCTTAAACCCCCTGCTCTTTCAGTTTGTTTAGGTAGGAAGCAAAACCGTGCTCGCCCATCCAGAATTGCATCAGGTTACCTACGCCACGGCTAGTCAGTGTCGCACCAGATAGCCCGTCAACTTGATTCGCTGCGCTTGGTAGTGAGTTATCAACCTTGCCTTTGATCACATCAATGGCTAGATTCCCTTCATCGTTATATAACTTTTTGCCTGCCCACATCGCCTTCCAGCTTGGGTTATCAATTTCCCCGCCCAATCCCGGTGTTTCACCGTGAGCATAAAAACCTAAACCTGCAATCGTTTCAGCATCACCCTCTAGGGCTACGAAACCATACATAGTGGACCACAAGCCGTAGCCGTGAACAGGTAAGATGATGCGATCAATATTGCCGTCTTTTTCAACTAAGAAAACCGCTGCAAATTTTTCTAAACGCTTAATTTGCGCAAGATCTTGATCGCCTGACAATTTCTCAGAAAAATCACTGTCCTTGGCCAGTCTTTTCTGATCAAAGTTAGACACCATGTAACCCGATTTTTCCAACTCCGCAATTTCTGCGTCCGTGGCGTACTCGCCGGATTCCATGTTCACGATGCGTGTTTGTACTTTCTTGAAAAGCTCTTCAACTGATTTGCCTTCTTCCAACAAACCTGCAGCCGCCAGTACATTTTTACGTTTATCGAGTAGTTTGTTTTCTACCTGAATCGGTTTCAAAGAAACCGCTGCACCCGAAACGATTACGGAGCACACCAGACACAGCAGCACCGCAACCAATATGGTTTTTTGAATTGAATCATTATTAGCCGACATTGCGAGCCATCCTCCGCTTGATGTTAGCTTGAACCACGAAGTGGTCGATCAATGGTGCGAATAAGTTGGCGAACAAAATGGCCAGCATCATACCTTCTGGGAATGCAGGGTTGATGACTCGAATTAACATAACCATCACACCAATCAATGCACCAAAGAACCATTTACCTTTGTTTGTCATGGAAGCTGAAACTGGATCGGTTGCCATAAAGATCATGCCAAACGCGAAGCCGCCCACGACCATATGCCAGTACCAAGGTAATCCAAACATTGGGTTGGTATCTGAACCGATGCCATTAAACAATAGTGACATGGCAACCATGCCAATCATGACGCCCGCGACGATTCTCCAAGAAGCAATACCCATTAACATCAGCACTGCACCGCCTAGCAATATGGCAATCGTACTGGTTTCACCAATGGAACCTTGAATCGTGCCGGAGAAGGCATCGAACCAAGTAATACCTTGGTTAAGTATTTCGGATACGCCACCCGCTGCCGCTAAACTCAGCGGTGTTGCGCCGGAAAATCCATCAACAGCTGTCCAAACCGCATCACCTGAAATTTGCGCGGGATAAGCGAAGAACAAAAATGCTCGGCCGGTTAGCGCTGGATTTAGGAAGTTTTTGCCTGTTCCACCAAAGATTTCTTTACCAATCACGACACCGAAGCTAATACCTAAAGCCACCTGCCACAATGGAATGTTTGGTGGGCAAATCAGCGCGAATAAAATGGAAGTTACAAAGAAACCTTCATTCACTTCGTGCTTACGGATAGTGGCAAATAACACTTCCCAAAAACCACCCACCACAAACGTCACAGCGTAAATAGGCAGGAAGTACATGGCACCATATACAAGGTTATCCCACCAACTGGCAGCGTCATGACCGGCGAAAATTGAAATCAGCGCACCACGCCAGCCTTCAATTTCAGTTAAGCCCAAACCTGCCATTGCAGTATTGGCCTGGTAGCCGATATTCCACATGCCAAAGAACATGGCGGGAAAACAGCACACCCAAACTGTGATCATAATGCGCTTAAGGTCGATACCATCGCGCACATGAGCTGAGTTATTAGTGACATTCGGCGGAGAGTACAAGCCTGTATCAATGGCTTCGTACAATGGATAAAACTTCTCGAACTTTCCCCCTTTCGTAAAATGGGGTTCGAGGCTGTCCAATAAAGATCTTAAACCCATGCTTATGCCTCTTTCTCAATTCGATCAAGGTTTGTACGCAGAATCGGGCCGTATTCATATTTGCCAGGGCAAACATAAGTGCACAGCGCCAAATCTTCTTCGTCCAACTCTAAAGCACCCAAATTTATGGCCACTTCCATATCTTCAACAATTAACGCACGAAGTAACTGAGTTGGAAGGATGTCTAATGGCATGATCTTTTCGTAAGCACCTACTGGCACCATTGCACGCTCACTACCATTGGTCGAAGACGTGAAATTGAAAAGCTTTGAGGGCATGAATTTAGACAAGTAGATGGGCATAACCGAGTGACGATTTGCACCTGGCGTGAGGTAGTGCAACATCGGGCGGTCTCTGCCTTCTAAAATAACAGACACTTGAGTGGCAAAGCGACCAAGATACGCCTGCTCAGCCTGCGCTGTGCGGCCACCGAGGACAGAACCTGAAATTAATCGATTCTCACCGGCTTTCAGCTCACCTTTCGTCAAATCATCAAGGCTAGCGCCTAATCGAGTGCGAACTAAACGAGGACGCTCCACTTGTGGTCCGGCCAATGCGACAACACGGTCAGTATTGATTTTACCTTCCGTGAATAACTGTCCGTATGCAATCACATCTTGATAGCCGATGTGCCATACCGTTTTGGTCGAACTTACAGGATCTAGGTGATGAATATGCGTACCTACCAAGCCGGCAGGGTGTGGGCCAGTCACATCAACACTTTGAACACCGGCAGTCACCGCGACTGTGGCATTCTGCGCTTTACATACAAATACTTTTTCTGCCAAGCGAGAGATAACAGCCAAACCATTTGTAAACGCTTCACTTTGCTCAGCAATTACAACAGCAGGATCAGCCGCCAGCGGGTTCGTATCCACAGCAGATACGAATATAGAGCTTGGTTTTGTGCCCAGCGCTGGAACACGAGAGAATGGACGCGTTCTAAAAGCTGTCCACATACCCGACTGAACCAACTGCTCTTGCACTTGCTCTGGCGTTAATGAGTTTAGTTTGGTGGCGTCGTAAGAGGTAAACGTTTCCTCTTCTTCACCTTGCAACTCAATGACAACAGATTGCAATACGCGGCGATGGCCACGATTGATTTCCTTAACAACGCCTGCACCAGGGGAGGTGTACATTACACCTTCTATCTTTTTGTCAGCAAAGAGCACTTGCCCCTTTTTGACCTTATCCCCTTCCTGCACATGCATAGTGGGCTTCATACCCACATAATCAAAACCGACCAATGCTACACGGGAAACCGCATTACCCTCGGTAATGCTCTGTTCCGGCCCCCCGGCAATTGGCAGGTCAAGACCCTTCTTGATATTGATCATATGCCTTGCCTAATCACAGTTTCATAAAAAATCTTTTAAACGCCACACACAGCAGCTCATTTTTTGCTTATTTTTCAATCAGTTATACAACTATTCAACAAGCCTTATAAAAAACGAGCGGTAGTATAATCATACAGTCTATATGAGGCCAGCCATAACTAAGCCACTTCCCATAAGTAATAGGAATGAAGTATAGCTATAGGCGCAAATCATGCTTATTTTTCAAACAGTCTCAATAATATCCAGTATAAACACACATTTCGTGACTGCTTACTCTAGCGAGCGAAGATGCCTCCAATGATACACATTGGTCTTTTTTATATTTGTCGCTCGCATAAAAAAAGCCGCTGAAGGTCAGCGGCTTAGATATTTGGCGTTAATCATCCACGCCAAGGGTAAGTTGGGTAGTAAACACCGCAGAGCTGTTGAGCTATACGCACTACCTGACGGCTGTAACCGTACTCATTATCGTACCAAACATAAATATTAACGCGGTTACCACTGGTAATCGTCGCCTCACCATCTACGATGCCAGCACAACGGTTACCCACAAAGTCACTTGAAACCACCTCAGGACTATGCACGTAATCGATTTGCTTTTGCAAGGAAGAATGCAGGGAAGCTTCACGCAAGAATGCATTCAAGTCTTCTTTTTCAACATCTTTGTTAAGTGTCAGACTTAAAATGGCCAATGAAACATTAGGCGTTGGAACGCGAATCGCATTGCCGGTTAACTTGCCTTTTAACTGAGGCAAGGCTTTAGCCACCGCACTGGCTGCACCAGTTTCAGTGATAACCATGTTCAAAGCAGCTGCACGACCACGACGATCACCTTTGTGATAATTATCGATTAAGTTTTGGTCGTTAGTGTAAGAGTGGACCGTTTCAACATGTCCATTGACCACACCGTACTCATCGTCCAACGCTTTTAGCACTGGCGTGATGGCATTAGTAGTACAAGACGCAGCGGAGATAATCGTGTCGCTGTCTTGAATGTCTTGGTGGTTTACACCGTAAACGATATTTTTAAGGTCACCCTTACCTGGCGCCGTGAGCAACACTCTTGAAGCTCCCGGGCAAGCAGCATGCTGACCTAGACCTTCTGCATCGCGCCATACACCCGTATTATCAATAACGAGCGCGTTATTAATACCGTACTGCGTGTAATCAACTTCTGATGGGCTGTTAGCATAGATAATTTGAATATAAGTACCGTTAACAATCAGTACGCTATTCTCTTCGTCAATTTGAATCGTGCCTTTGAACGAACCATGAATAGAATCACGGCGCAGCAAACTCGCACGCTTGAGCAGGTCATTACCTTTACCCTTACGCACAACAATTGCACGTAAACGCATGCCCTGACCACCACCGGCTTTCTCAACCAAAATACGAGCCAATAAACGCCCGATACGACCAAAGCCGTATAAAACAACGTCACTGCCTTCTTGGCTAGCAGCTTCTTGCTGGCCAATGACATTCTCGAGTTCTTTTGAGACAAACTCATCTAATGCGCCATTACCTTGCTCGCGATATTTCACCGCCATTTTTCCAAGATCAATATGGCAATTAGAGACATCTAATTGCGTCAAAGCTTGCAAAACAGGATAAGTGTCGTGAACAGACAGCTCTTCTTTTTCTACCTGACGCACAAAGCGGTGCGCTTTGATCAGGTCGATAACAGAACGATTGATGATGGGGCGGCCATAGACTGAAAGAACAACGTTGTTCTTACGATACAATCCACCCACAAGTGGGATCATGGATTCGGCGACTTCTTCACGCGCTTTCCATTCGGACAAGCTTACTTCATGAACGTCTTGACTCACGGACGATACCTTTTTTAAAGTTTAAGCAGGCTAAAAATTTGGGCGATATTATGCCCGTTTTAACCTTTAATCTCAATGGGATTGTTGTTAATGCTACTTTTAAGGCCGATTACCTAGAGTGAAACAACCTCGATCTAGGCGCTTAGCACTGAGTAATACTTAATGTAGACTAGCGGGCTTTGAAGAATTCGATACAAGGACGCTATGACGGCTAAAGCCCCCCTTCCCACAAAATCCGGTGATTTGAAATTCTGGGGTCAAATATCCGGTTCACAGCTTGCACACGCCATTTCAGAGGCTGCCGAACAATACTCTGGTCTAACCGTCGTCGTTACATCTAGCAGTAGTCAGGCACAAAGGCTATCTGAAGAAGTTCGCTACTTTTACGGCGAAACACTTTTCAATTTACCGGACTGGGAGACATTACCGTACGATTATTTCTCGCCTCACCAGGACATTATTTCTGAGCGATTAACGACACTAGCAAATCTACCGCAAGCCAACAAAAGCATACTAGTTGTACCTGCCATCACGCTTCAGCTGAGATTGCCGCCACTGAATTACATTCTTGGTCATAGCTTCACATTAAAAACCGGTGAATCTCTCAACCCTGAAGCGCTCAAATCTCGCCTTATTAGCGCAGGTTATCGTGCCAGTGACACGGTCTATGAGCACGGTGAATTCTGCAGTCGTGGAGCGATTCTTGATATCTATCCAATGGGGGCCGACAACCCTTTTCGTATCGAATTATTTGATGACGAAATTGAATCCATTCGCTGGTTTAATCCTGAAACCCAAAGATCGACAGAGCCCACAGACAAAATAGAGTTACTGCCAGCGAAGGAGGTTCCATTAGACAGCAACGGCATTCGATGCTTCAAGCAACGATGGTTTGATTTTTTTGACACCAACCCTAAAGATTCACCGCTGTATACCGATGTATTGAAACAAATCGCGCCTGGCGGTATCGAGTATTATTTACCGCTATTTTTTGAAGAAACCGCCACCCTTTTTGACTACTTACCTGAACACTCTCAACTCATTTTTTCAGACAACCTAGAAGAGTCTCTTAATCACAACTGGCGTGACATTGAACACCGCTACGAAGATCGCCGGCACGATGTTCGTCATCCTGTTTTAAAACCCAGCGAACTCTACTTGCCAACCAACCAAGTGTTTAGTGACCTAAAACAATACGGCCGAATTCAAACCTCAGCACAGACACAAGAAGAAAAAGCAGGACGCTTTAACTTTGAACAACGAGCGCTACCCGATATTCAAGTCGACCACAAACTCGACATGCCCCTTAAAAAGCTAGAATCATTTTTAATCGAGAATCATGACGCGATTTTGTTCAGCGTGGAGAGCGCTGGTCGCCGAGAGGCGCTGACAGAGTTGCTGGAAAAAATCGGCGTCAAACCGAAACCCTTCGACAACTGGAAAAGTGCACTAAATAGTCAAAATGAGTATGGCGTGATCACAGCCCCTCTTGAGGACAGCTTTTACTGTTACTCCAATGGACGCTGGATCATTAGCGAGAACAGCCTGTTCGGTCAAAGAGTTATTCAGCGAAGACGACGGGAGAAAGAAAAAGAGCAGTCTGAAAATGTTATTCGCAACCTAACAGAGCTCAGCGAAGGGGCGGCTGTCGTGCATCTCGACCATGGTGTCGGCAGATACCGCGGCATGCAAACGTTAGAAATCGATGGCGATAAAACCGAGTTTGTGACGCTGGAATACGCTGACCAAGCCAAACTTTACGTACCCGTGTCATCACTGCATTTGATCAGTCGCTACAGTGGCGCTGACACCGACATTGCTCCGCTGCATAAACTGGGTACAGATAAATGGTCTGGGCAAAAGCGTAAGGCGCTGGAGAAAATCAGAGATACCGCCGCCGAGCTTCTGGAAATTTATGCGAAGCGTGAAGCCAAATCGGGTCTCGCATTTGAGTACCCTAGAGACGACTACGAAATCTTTGCTTCTGACTTCCCGTTTGAAGAAACACCCGATCAACAGACCGCCATCAATGCTGTGATCACTGACATGATGAAACCTCGCCCCATGGACCGCCTGGTGTGCGGTGATGTCGGCTTTGGCAAAACAGAAGTGGCGCTGCGTGCAGCATTCATGGCCGTTCAAAATGGCAAGCAAGTCGCCATATTAGTGCCAACAACACTGCTCGCCCAACAGCACTTTGAAACTTTTCGAGATCGATTTGCTGACTGGCCCATACGCTTAGAAAGTCTTTCTCGATTCAAAACCGGCCAAAGCAAAACGAAGGCGATTCAAGCGCTCGAAGATGGCAGCGTCGACATCGTGGTCGGTACGCACAAATTACTTCAGAGTGACGTAAAGTTTAAAAACTTAGGGCTGCTTATCATTGATGAAGAACATCGGTTCGGTGTTCAACAAAAAGAGCGCATTAAAGCGTTACGTGCGAATGTCGACATTCTCACTATGACTGCCACCCCTATTCCAAGAACGCTTAACATGGCAATGTCAGGTGTACGCGATTTATCCATCATTGCCACACCGCCTGCCCGACGACTCGCCGTGAAGACATTTGTGAGCCAGTGGGAAGAACGACTTGTGAAGGAAGCTGTGCTGCGTGAAATCCTTCGTGGCGGACAAGTTTACTTCTTACACAATGAAGTCAAAACCATTGAGAAAGCAGCTGAAGATTTAAGCAAATTAATTCCAGATGCTCGAGTCGGTGTAGCGCACGGCCAGATGAATGAACGACAACTTGAGTCCGTTATGGGGGATTTTTACCACAAACGCTTTAATGTATTGATGTGTACCACCATCATTGAAACAGGCATTGATGTACCTTCCGCCAACACCATTATCATTGAGCGAGCGGATAAATTTGGGCTTGCTCAATTGCATCAATTACGCGGTCGTGTTGGTCGAAGCCACCACCAAGCTTACGCGTATCTACTGACGCCTGTGGAGAAAAAAGTCACTAAGGACGCAGAAAAAAGGTTGGATGCCATCGCCTCCGCACAGGATTTAGGCGCCGGCTTTATGCTCGCCACACACGATTTGGAGATTCGTGGCGCAGGTGAATTACTGGGCGCCGAGCAAAGTGGACACATTCAAAGCGTGGGCTTTAGCCTTTATATGGAGCTTCTCGACAAAGCAGTTGAAGCCATGAAGGCAGGTAAAGTTCTGAGCCTAGATTCACCGCTAGGTGCGGACACAGAAGTCAACCTTCGTATACCAGCCATCATCCCTGAAGATTACCTCCCAGACGTCCACAATCGACTCATCTTGTATAAGCGCATTGCCAGCGCTAAAACCAGCGATGAACTACGCGAACTGCAGATTGAACTGATAGATCGATTTGGTTTATTGCCAAATCAAGTGAAATATTTGTTCCGCGTCACTGAACTTAAACTCAAATTGAGTAAAATGGGCATCGTTAAATTGGATGCAGGGGATAGTCAAGGGCGCATTGAATTTGGGGCAGAGACCAGTATTGACCCCTACACAATGGTTCGACTGGTGCAAACCAAACCTTTGAGTTATAAATTAGATGGTGCTAATGCACTTAAATTTATATTCGAAATGCCGGATGCTGAAGCTCGATTTAAAACCGTTGAAGACGTAATTAATTTGTTGGGAAGGCCCGCATAAAAATGATAAAAAAAATAATAACCTCAATAATAGCAAGTGGCTTATTATTTACTGGCCAGACCGTTTTCGCAGACGACACCCCTGCCAAGGCTCGCTGGTACCAAGTCAATATCACTGTTTTTAAACAGAAAAATAGCCACGCTACAAATGAAACATTTAGCACACAACCCATCGAGCTCGCCGAAGCAGACCTGATTCAGTTGAAGGCAGCCCCAAAAAAGGGGGTAGCAAATTCAGCATTTAACGCGCCTTTAGCACTGACACAGGAAGCCGTTAATCACCATGCTCCTTATCTGCACCAAAACATTGACAAAGATTGGGGCGATGTCCTTTCGCACTTAGATCCAGCATCTCAGCCCATTCTTTACAATATGCAGTGGCTACAACCGATTTATCATAAAGACCACAGCGTCCCTTTGTATTTCGAAGGTTCAACTGGTCATTTAGGATTGCCGCAAATTCGTGGACTCATTCATCTAAATGTCGCTCGTTATCTGCACTCTACTTTCAATATCAATTACTGGCCAGAAACGGCAGAGACGCCTGAGGAGCTAGTCAGCCTCACTCAAAGCCGAAGAATGCGCAGTAAAGAAGTACACTATCTCGATCACCCTATGGTAGGTGTCCTGATCAGATTGCTGCCTGCCAAAAGCCCCTTAGAAAGACAAAAAGGAAAAGGTCCTGCACAGACGGCAAAAATCTAGCAAGCATGAAATCCCGCTGACCACCCAACCGCCAGCGGGGCATTTATTCATCTCGCGATCTAAATCATCCAGCATATTTCCATTCTATTGCGTATCAGTAGCTCTCTTTCACTCTTTCACTCTTTCACTCTTTCACTCTTTCACTCTTTCACTCTTTCACTCTTTCACTCTTTCACTCTTTCACTCTT